>NZ_LN811356.1:103356-205057 GCF_001006805.1 Microvirga massiliensis
ACCCCACATACCCAGATCCAATCATCGCAATACGCATTCTGACCCTCCGCCGAAGAAGCGGGGCTGGATGCGCCCCACCTCTCCAAAATCTCTCGCCCGAGCTTCGCCATAAAGCTTGGCTGGCCCGGATGGTTCCATGCCGGTGTGGTGAAGAAGATCGAGCCGGCTATCGACCCGAGCCTGGAGCCCGAAGAGTTCCTCGCCGCGCGAGGGCCCGATCACGATTTGTTGTAAGTGAAATCGAATTCGGGCCTCGGCCTATCACCTCGCTATGGGAAGGACCGCTGTGGTGTGCGCATCCAGTGCGCATGCTTGTCGCAGCGGTGCGACCGACGGTTGCAGCCACCGTATTGAACGATCCGAAGGGGGAGCTAGTTAGATCGTAGTGCGCAATCCGCTGGATTGCACCCAGTCACTGCGAGGCGTTTTTCCCGCATGCCGTCATGTCTGATTATCGTTGAGAATTTGCCTGTCCCCCTCGATCGACGTGTATGGCAGGAGGCGCGCGCTCTGAAGGCGGCAGGCTGGGACGTAACGATCATCTGCCCGCGCACCGAGTGGCATCCCGAGACCGAAATGGTTCTCGATGACATCCAGATCTATCGGCACAGCATGCCGATCGAGGCCCGTGGCGCATCAGGATACTTGCTAGAATATGGCGCCGCGCTGTTCCACGAACTCCGCCTAACCCTGAAGGCTTGGCGGCGGCATGGATTCGACGTCATTCACATCTGCAATCCACCGGATCTTCTCTTTCTCGTTGCCGCTCCCTTCAGGCTCCTTGGTAAGCGCGTGATCTTCGACCATCACGATATCTGCCCGGAACTCTATGTATCGAAATACGGGCGCAAGGACTTTCTCCACCGAGTGCTCGGATGGGTAGAGCGCCTCACGTTCCAATCGGCGAACGTGGTGATCTCGGCAAACGAGACCTTTCGTTCGCTCGCGATCTCCCGGGGCGGCAAGCGTCCCGAGGACGTATTCACCGTCTACAGCATTCCGGATACCTCTCGCTTCTATCGCATCTCGGAAGCACGGGACCAGGAAACGGATCTGGTGCTGGGTTATGTCGGAATCCTGGGTAAGCAGGATGGAGTGGATCACCTGATCCGGGCCGTCGCCGATCTCAGGGACCGGCACGCCTTGTCGCAATTCAAATGTCGCATCGTCGGTGACGGCCCGGAAATGCCGTTCCTGCACTCGCTTGCGAGCGAGTTGTCGGTGGACGACATCGTCGAGTTCACGGGGTTCATGACGGGCGAAGATCTGCTGAGAGCGATTTCAGCCTTCGACATCGGCATCATTCCCGATCCATACGACGAGTACAACGACAAGATCAGCATGAACAAGGTCTTCGAATATGCGACCCTCGGGATCCCGATGGTCTCCTATCGCTTGACCGAGACCATGCGTCTGATGGGCGAGGCCGGCACCTACGCGTCCGAGAACACCGTCGAGGCTCTGGCGGACGCGATCCATCATCTCGCCGTCGACCCATCCTTGCGCGAGGAACGCGGCGCGGCCGCTCTCGCTCACGCGAGACGGCGCTTCCACTGGACGGGCGAGGTGGAAAAGCTCATTGCCGCCTATGATCATGCTCTCGGCATCGCGAGGGAGACGCAAAGGGCCGACGCGGATCTCCCGATCGGGGACAGCAGGACGGTCGTCTCGAATTCCCGAGAGTGACCGAATCGGCCGATTTATTCTGCGACCGATCCTGCCTCACCGCAGGCTGGGCGGTGCCTTGCTGAATTTGGTTCAGGTCTTCAGGCGGTAGCCGGTCCGGAAGATCCATCCGATGATCGAGAGGCAGGCCGCGAGAAACACGATCGTCATTCCGAGGCTGACGCCGACGCTCACGTCGGCGAATCCATAGAAGCTCCAGCGAAATCCGCTGATCAGGTAGACCACGGGATTGAACAGCGACACCTTTTGCCAGAAGGGCGGCAGCATCTCGATGGAATAGAAGCTGCCGCCGAGAAAGGTGAGGGGCGTCACGACGAGGAGCGGCACGAGTTGCAGCTTTTCGAAACCGTCGGCCCAGATCCCGATGATGAACCCGAAGAGGCTGAACGTCACGGCCGTGAGCACGAGGAACAGAAGCATCCAGAACGGGTGCTCGATCGTGAGAGGCACGAACAGGCTTGCGGTAGCGAGTATGATCAGTCCGAGCAGGATAGCCTTCGATGCCGCTGCGCCGACATAGCCGAGCACGATCTCCAGCGCAGAGACGGGCGCCGACAGCACTTCGTAGATGGTGCCCGTGAATCTCGGGAAGTAGATCCCGAAAGAGGCGTTCGCAATGCTCTGCGTGAGAAGCGACAGCATGATCAGGCCCGGGACGATGAACGCGCCGTAGCTCACGCCGCCGACCTCGTCCATGCGTGAGCCGATCGCCGCCCCGAACACGACGAAATACAACGAGGTTGAGATCACGGGGGAAACGATGCTCTGCAGGAGCGTGCGAAACGCTCGCGCCATCTCGAAAAGATAGATGGCCCGGACTGCACGGAAATTCATGCTCGCCCCCTCACCAGGTTCACGAAAATCTCTTCGAGGGAGCTCTGGTCCGTGTGCAGATCCTTGAACCTGATTCCCGCATTGGCAAGATCTTTGAACAGAGCCGTGATGCCCGTCCGTTCTGCTTGCGTGTCATAGGTGTAGATCACCTCGGTTCCGCCTGCGGAGAGGTCCAGCCGGTAGGGGGCCAGGGCTTCCGGGATGGCATCGAGCTTCGCCAGCAGATGGAGGGTCAAGCGCTTCTTGCCGAGCTTGCGCATGAGCTCGGCCTTCTCTTCGACGAGGATGATTTCACCCTTGTTGATCACACCGATCCGGTCGGCCATCTCTTCGGCTTCCTCGATGTAATGTGTCGTCAGGATGATCGTGACGCCGGAATCCCGGAGGGCTCTGACGACCTGCCACATGTCCCTCCTGAGCTCGACATCGACGCCGGCCGTCGGCTCGTCGAGGAACAGGATCTGCGGCTCGTGCGATAGCGCCTTCGCGATCAGCACGCGGCGCTTCATGCCGCCGGACAGCGTCATGATCTTGCTGTCCCTCTTGTCCCAGAGTGACAGATCCTTGAGTACCTTCTCGATATGATCCTCGTTCGCGCGCTTGCCGAACAGCCCTCGGCTGAAGCGCACCGTTGCGAGAACCGTCTCGAAGGCGTCGGCCGTCAATTCCTGCGGGACGAGTCCGATCTTCGAGCGTGCAGCACGGTAATCCTTGACGATATCGTGACCGTCGACTTGGACGCTCCCCTTGCTCGCCTTCACGAGGCCGCAGATGATGCTGATCAGCGTCGTCTTTCCGGCCCCGTTCGGGCCAAGGAGCGCAAAGATCTCGCCCCTGCGGATCTCCAGATCGATAGTCCGGAGAGCCTCGAAGCCGGAGGCATAGGCTTTCGACAGTCGCGAGATGGAGATGACGGGTGGCATGGAGCAAGCAACCACAGTGCATGTGTCCTGGATGCGGCGTATCGCGAGCCCGATAGCACGTCTCGAGCATGCGGTCCTCATCGGCTTCAGGACGGTCGTCATGAACGATTGCGGGTTCGAATCGTCTCGCTCGGATCGCGTATCCTTTTCGGGAACTCCGCTCGCCGCATCAATTCCGGGTCGGTGTCCCCTGACCGGTTGAAGCGCGGTCGAGGGTTCAGGGCTGTTTCCCGCCGGCCGGCAGGCTCGATGAGGTCACGGGATCGCTCTGATGAGCAGGTCCCGACGAGTTCTATCTGTCGATCCATGCGACGAGAGTGCTCGACGTTAACGATTTATTAACCATTCTGTCACGCACTGAAACAGTATTGGGATGGCTGACGATACGATTCGTACACGAGTCTTTGGGGGCTGATATGCAGCGGATCATCGGTCCGGCGCGCGGGTTCCTCGCGCAGACCGGAGGGAAGCTGGCCGGTTTAATCCTCCAGCTTTCAGGTTGGGCCGGCCCGACTCGCTCGGGGCGGCGGATCAATTCTTTCGTGATTCCGGCCAATTTTTCATCCGGCAACTCGGTTCTTTCGCTCAGTCTTGCCATCATCGCGATCCTCGCGTGCTCCGTAGCGGCAATGGGTGGATATCTGGCATCGATCTCGGCCAGTTCGCACGAGGATGCTCCTGCGCCCGTCACGGTGATGCTGGCCACGACACAACCAGTGCCCGAGCCCTCCCGGGTTGAACCGGCAGCCAAGGAGAGAGTCGCCATCGGAGAGGCGCATGGCACCACTCCGGAGGGGAGCGAGGCGCTGGCTTCGATTCGAGGCACGCCGTCGATGCTGCTGCAGGCACCCATGGACTGGGCATCGAGCGCTCCGGAAACCCCGGTAAATCCGCCGGACAGTCTTGCAGCGGCGTCGGTTGAGGATTCCTATGAGGGAATCTGGGCACCCGAGCGCCGGGCCTGTTCGCCCCGTCTCAATCGCAAGCGGCTTCTCCCGGCTGTAATCAACAGCGACGGGGCCTGGGCCGGAGACACGTCCTGCTCTTTCACGAGCAACAAGCGGACAGGCAATACATGGTCGTTCGCAGCCATGTGCTCGAATTCGCGCACGAACTGGAAGACGACAGTCAATCTTACGGTTACCGGCAACCGCCTGACGTGGAAGAGCGCACGGGGAATACAGATATATGTGCGCTGCGAGGAGAACCTTCAGCAGGCGGACGGGATGCCGCCGCGGGTTTGATCTCGCGAGAGTCCTGGTCGGGTAACAGTCCGGGTCTCTATCCGCTTGGCGACAGGATCGTGCACGGCAGTGCCGTGTCGTCGGTCACTCACCGTCATCTCTGCGCGATCGTCAGGAAGCGAATGCGGTCGCGCCCGCTCCGCGATCGACGCAGACGGATGACCGCTTACGCTCGAGCGTTCCTGGAAGTGTTGTAGAGAAGACTCACTCGCCGACCATCCGCATGTCGTGCACCGATTTTGATTTGCGACGCGAGTGCTCCTGCGTAGCTTCTGCTCGGGGCAAATAACGGGGCAATCATGAAAACCGGCGAACGGGAAGGTTTGTCGTCCGACACCGAGCTACTTCGTGCAATACAGGATGGGCTCGTGGCGACATACCGCGATGTGTTGCGACAACCCATTCCCGATAGCGTCAGGATTCTGCTCGCACGTCTCGACATGAACTGTTCCGAATTGTCCTTGCGGCTTTCGACGGATCGCGACGGTGGAACGCCCGTCGACGATTCTGCGCGCATCTGATCGAGCGCGCACTCGGCGCAGGGGCGGCGCGATCAGACAGACGGCGCTTCCGGTTGCGAACCTCTCTGGCCAGGATGGAAGAAGCGGGCTCCATGCATCCCGATACTCCGCATCGTCTTGGCGATCCCGTCGCGGCGGGGGCACTGGAGCCAACCGGTCGCGTTGACGCAGGCTGGTTGTCTCTCTAGCTCAGAGGCGGGAGACACGAATGGGCACCGAGGTTCACACGGAAAGGACGGAGAGCGGGCGGGCATTTGCCGCGGCCGCCCTGACCGGTGCAGCGCTTCTCCTGCTGGTCGCTGTCGGCGGGTTCCTGTGGGCCCACCAGGGAAGCGCGGTCTTCACCGACCTCGTCACCTCTGCGCTGGCCTGGTGCTTCTAGAGCGGTCTCGTCTCGGGTCGATGCCGCTCCTAGCTCGTCGTTGAGCATGATCCTGTTGGAAAACCAGTCTCTCCTTTTCCGGATCGTGCTCCAGGTCCGGAGTGTTCGATGGCCTTGTCGCAACGCGCACGGCAGCTAGCCGTACCCCTGGCTGCTCTCGTTTTCTCCGTCGCAGTGACTGCGGTAGCCCTCGTTCTCGTGCTGGCGCCGCCAAAGAACTCGGGCGCACCGGCCGTCGGAGGTCCGTTCTCGCTCGTGAGCCAGGAGGGGAAGCCCGTCACCGAGCGGGATTTCGCCGGGCGACCGTATCTCGTCTTTTTCGGCTTCACGCATTGCCCGGATGTCTGCCCGACGACCTTGTTCCAGATGTCGGAGATGCTCGGGAAAATGGGGGAGAAGGGACGCGACCTGCGAGCCCTGTTCATCACCGTCGACCCGGAGCGTGATACGCCCGAGGTCCTGAAGGACTATCTCTCTTCGTTCGATGACCGCATCATCGGTCTCACCGGAGACCAGGCCTCCGTCGAGGCGGCGATCCGCAGCTTCCGCGGTTTCGCCCGCAAGGTTCCCGGTCAGGACGGCGATTACACCATGGAGCACACCTCCTTCGTCTACCTCATGGGGGCGGACGGCAGCTTCCTCGGCACGGTGAACATGACCCGTCCGCCCGAGGAAACCGCCAAGGACGTGCTCGCGAAGCTCTGACGGCTCCCGATAAGGGACCCCGATCGCCTTGCCTCGCCGCCTTGACCCTCCGGTGCCGTCAGGCATAGCACCGCGCATGATCGTACGCTCGTTGCGTCTCTCCATCGTGCCCGTGAAGCTGGCAGCGCTGCTCCTTGGAGCCCTTGTGGCGCTGCCGCTTCTTGCCTCCCTTTCATGGGCCCAAGGGGTCATGATCCCAAATTTCTGGGATCCGAAGGCGCGGTTCGAGCGCCCGGATCTGACCGGGCTGCGGCCGATCCGCTTCCTCGTCGACGACGAGTTCCCACCTCTGCATTTCACGGGCTTCGATGGTATTCCGACCGGTTTTTCCGTGGAACTCGCCCGTGCCGCATGTGAGCGTCTCGCGATTACCTGTACGGTCCAGGTGAGACGCTTCGATACGCTCCTGGATTCTCTCGCCGAGCGGGGCGGCGACGTCGTCGCTGCCGCGATCCCGACCACCGCCAGCCTGCGCCAGCGCTTCACGATCACGAACCCCTATTTCAAGATTCCGGCCCGTTTCGTGGTCCGGAAAGACAAAGGCTTCTCCGAACCGCGCGGGCAAGCGCTGACGGGACGGAGCGTGGCCGTGGTGCGCGAAACAGCCCACGAAGCCTTCCTGAAGCTGCTCGCTCCTGGCGCCGAGCTCCGGAGTTTCGCCGATCTCGGCGCCGCCGAGGCGGCTCTGCGCGCCGGCGAGGTCGATTACCTCTTTGGTGATGGGCTTTCCCTTGCGCTCTGGCTCGGCGGGCCGGCCGGGAGCACCTGCTGCGCCTTCATCGGAGGCCCTTTTCTCGAGAACCGATTCTTCGGGGAGGGGATCGGCTTCATCGTCCGGCGGGATGACGTCATCCTGCGCCGGGCGCTCGACCATGCCCTGCAGCGGCTCTGGGACGAAGGAAAATACGCCGAGCTCTATCTCCGCTTCTTCCCGGTAAGTCCGTTCTGAAGGAGCGGGCTCCCGCTCCAGTCCTGCAGTAGCTCGAGGGTCCTGTCCGCGAGTCATGCCATGCGATAGGGAACCACGCGCAGGGTGCCGCACGTGGATGCTGCGCCGCAAGCGCAGGGTTGACCGTCCGGGCCCACCTTCCTACAGCCTGTGCTCCCCTTTCGACCAGCGATCATCATGCCCACAGGACCCTTCGATCCGGCTCTCGTCGAGGCCGCCCAGACTGCCACCGCCTGGCCCTTCGAGGAGGCGCGCAAACTGATCGAACGGCTGAAAAGGACGGGCAAGAAGGAAATTGTCTTCGAGACGGGCTACGGACCGTCCGGCCTTCCCCATATCGGCACGTTCGGGGAGGTCGCGCGCACGAGCATGGTGCGCCATGCCTTCAGGATTCTCACGAACGACGCGGTTCCGACCCGTCTCGTCGCCTTCTCGGACGATCTCGACGGTCTCAGGAAGGTCCCCGAGAACATCCCGAACAAGGAACTCGTCGCCGGCGCGCTCAACAAGCCGCTCACGGAGGTTCCGGATCCGTTCGGCACGCATGAGAGCTTCGGGCATCACAACAACGCCCGGCTGCGCGCCTTCCTGGATGCCTTCGGGTTCGATTACGAATTCCTGTCCGCAACCGAGTGCTACAGGGCGGGCCACTTCGACCGCACGCTCCTCACGGTCCTGGAGCGCTACGATGCCGTGATGGCGATCATGCTGCCCTCGCTACGGTCCGAGCGGCAGCAGACCTATTCCCCCTTCCTTCCGATCCATCCCCGCACCGGGCACGTGATGCAGGTGCCGATCGAGGAGCGCAAGCTCGATGGGGGCACGATCGTCTGGCGCGATCCCGAGAGTAGGGAGCTTTTCGAAACACCGGTCACCGGCGGGCACGCCAAGCTGCAGTGGAAGCCGGATTGGGCCATGCGCTGGGTGGCGCTTGGCGTCGACTACGAGATGGCCGGCAAGGACCTCATCGATTCTGTGAAGCTTTCGGGCGAGATCGCCCGTGCCCTCGGGGGCATGCCCCCGGAGGGGTTCAACTACGAGCTCTTCCTCGACGAGCACGGCTCCAAGATCTCCAAGTCGAAAGGAAACGGACTCACGATCGAGGAGTGGCTCGACTACGGAACCCAGGAAAGCCTCGCGCTTTTCATGTTCTCGAAGCCGCGCGAGGCGAAGCGCCTGTACTTCGACGTGATCCCACGGCAGGTCGACGACTATCTGACGTTTCTGGAGAAATTCCCGGGCCAGGATGTCAAGGCGCGCCTCGCAAACCCTGTTTGGCACATCCATGCCGGTGCGCCGCCTGCGCCCGAACTCATCTCCTCGGGCAGCGGTGGTCAGCCGGGCACCTCGATCTCGTATTCGATGCTGCTCAACCTCGCGGCCGTCGCAAATTCGGAAGATCCCGCGGTGCTCTGGGGATTCTTCCGGCGCTATGCGCCGGGTGTGTCGCCCGAAACCCATCCGCGCCTGGACCAGCTCGTGCACCGCGCGATCCGCTACTATCAGGATTTCGTAAAGCCGCAGAAATCCTATCGGCTTCCGGACGAGGTGGAGGCTACCTCCCTCAAGCGTCTCTCGGATGCGCTTGCGGTCTTTGAAACCGGGCAACGCGAGGCAACGCCCGAGGCGATCCAGGAGGAGATCTATAATGTCGGGCGCACCGAGTCCCGATATCAGGACCTCAAGGCGAAGGGCGCGACGCCGGAACGCCCGGGCGTCTCGATCGAATGGTTCAACACGATCTATCAGGTCCTCCTGGGAGAGCCGCGCGGGCCGCGCTTCGGGTCCTTCATCGCGCTTTATGGCGTGCCCGAGACTCGGCGCCTGATCGAGCAGGCCCTCGCGGGCGATCTCGTGCGCGAGCATGAGGCGTTCCGCGCCGAGCGCCTCGCAGGAGGCCGACGGGCATGATGCTGATCTACAAGATCTGCTCCCGCGCGTTGTGGGACGACGCGGAGGCGGCTGGCGTCTTCACCGGCGCGCCTGTCGATCACAGCGACGGGTTCATCCATTTCTCCACGGCGAAGCAGGTCGGGGAGACGGCCCGGCGTCACTTCGCGGGAGAACGGGACCTCGTCCTTGTTGCGGTGGCCTGCGAGGATCTCGGCGACGCCCTGCGCTTCGAGCCCTCGCGCGGCGGCGATCTTTTCCCGCATCTCTATGGCTCCTTGCCGCTTTCCGCCGTGCGATCGGTCCGTGAACTGCCGCTCGGGCCGGGCGGGGAGCATGTCTTTCCCAGGCTCCCGGCGTGATCGGCCGGCTTTTTCCGTTCGCCAAGCCCGTGCTGAACGGGTTGGACCCTGAGACTGCCCATGCTCTGACGATCCGCGGCTTGTCGTTTCTGCCGGCGCTGTCCCCGCCGCCCGACGATCCGCGTCTTCATATGGATGTGCTCGGCCGGCGGTTTCCCAACCCGGTCGGCTTGGCCGCCGGCTACGACAAGCAGTGCGAAGTTCCGGATCAGTTGTTCGCTCTGGGATTCGGGTTCGTGGAACTCGGAGGGGTGGTCCCCGAGCCGCAGCCGGGCAATCTGCGGCCACGGGTGTTCCGCCTGCTGCGCGACGAGGCCGTGATCAACCGCATGGGCCTCAACAGCGATGGCCTTTCAGTCGTCCGGCAGCGACTGGAACGGCGCCGGGGGCGCACCGGGATCGTCGGCGTGAACATCGGCGCCAACAAGGACTCGACGGACCGAATCAGGGATTATGTGATGTGTATCGAGGCTCTTTGCGGCCTCGTGGATTTCCTGACCGTCAACGTCTCGTCGCCGAATACACCGGGACTCCGGGATCTCCAGGGCGAGGCGTTTCTGGATGAAATCCTGGCGCGCGCCGTCGAAGCGCGCGCCCGGCGTGAAGCCTCTGCGGGCAGGACTGCGCTTCTCCTGAAGATCTCCCCCGATCTCGCCCTCGATGCGCTCGATGGGATCGTCGCGACGGTCCTGCGTCGCGGCCTCGATGGCCTGATCGTGTCGAACACGACGGTGACCCGTCCCGTGACTCTGCGGGAGCATGATCTCGCGACGGAGGCCGGGGGGCTTTCCGGACACCCTCTGTTCCGGCTCTCGACGAGGATCCTGGCCGAAACCGCGCTGCGCGTTGAAGGCCGCGTGCCGATCATCGGAGTCGGCGGCATCGACTCCGCGGAGGCAGCCTGGACCAAGATCCTGGCCGGGGCGAGCCTCGTGCAGCTCTATACCGCCCTTGTCTATCGGGGACCGGACCTGATTTCCACGATCAAGGAAGGTCTTGTCCGACAGATCGAGCGGGAGCACCTTCCGGGCCTTGCTGCGGCGGTTGGCCGTGACGCGATGATCATCGCGCGCGAGTTCGCCTGACCTCGAACCGGAGCGTCGCTCAGGCCTGCTGCGCGACAGGATCTCGCGGGAACTCGGCGTGCATGGCACGGAAAGTCCGGCGCGTCAGTCGCTGATAAAGGAAGGCCTGACCCAGCCCCCGTGCGCTCAGGAAAACCAGAAAGGCGATCCACAGGCCGGTATTATTCAGGGACGCGCCGAAGTAGAGCACGGCCGCATAGAGTCCGAAGGCGATGAGCATGAGGTCCCGCGTCGCGCGGGTCCAGGTAGCTCCGATATAGATGCCGTCGAATGCGAAGGCTGCGGCTCCGAGGATCGGAGTCAGCGCGGCGTAGACGAGGAAATCCCGAGCCGCTTTGCGCACCTCGGGGCTCGTGGTGACGAAATCGATGAAGTGTTCGCCCCCGGCGAGGAACAGAGCCGATACGACAAGGCCTGATGCCAGGCTCCAGAGCAGGCTCAGACGGACGGCCTTGCGGAAGCCGCGCTCGTCGCGGGCGCCGACCGCCTGGCCGCAGAGAGTCTCCGCGGCGGTCGCGAAGCCATCGAGACAATAGCCGCCGATCAGGAACAGGTTGTAGAGCACGGCATTTGCCGCGAGAGTGACATCCCCCGCTCTGGCCCCGGCGGAACTGAACAGGACGAAGGCGAGCACGAGCGCGATCGTGCGGATCATGATATCCCGATTGACGGCGAGCATGCGCAGCAACGCCGTTCGATCCACCACCTCGGCAATAGGCATGGCAAACGGATTCGAGCCGAGTCGGCGCAGGATGATGATTCCCAGGATGACGCCGACCATCTCGGCGATGGTAGTCCCGATTGCTGCACCGGCGACTCCGAGTTGCGCGAACACCACCAGCGCGATCGTCAGGACCACGTTGGTGAGATTGATGCTCACCTGGAGCACGAGGCCCAGATCGGTCCGGCCGCGCCCGAGTGTCGACCCGAGGATCGCATAATTCGCCAGCGTGAAGGGCGCGGACCAGATCCGGATGTAGAAATAGAGTGCGAGCGGTTCCTGGACCGCGGCGCTCGCGCCGCTGATGGCGAAGGCCACGCTGCCGATCGGAACCTGCAGCACCAGCAGCACGAAGCCAATGGCGGCGCCGACACACAAGGCGCGCACCAATGTGCGATCGATCTCCGCCCGATCTCCTGCACCGGTTGCCTGCGCGGTGAGACCTGCGGTCGCCATCCTGAGGGAACCAAAGCTCCAGAACAGGAAATCGAAGATGACGGCGCCGAGGGCTACCGCACCGAGCAGATGTGCTTCGCCGAGGCGACCGATCACTGTCGCGTCCACGAGCCCGAGCAGGGGCGTCGTGACGTGCGACAGCATCATCGGGACCGCAAGGGTCAGGATCCGGCGGTTGTTCACCTCGAGCATCGATCTGGACTCTATACGGCCGGCGGGCCGGGGCCCTCACGCTGAGACGGGGGTGACGCGGAGAAAAGCGAACGGTGCCGGCGTGCCTCTCACCTGCGCCCGAAGAGACGTGACAGGAGCCAGAGCGGGACGACGACGACGGCCCCGTAGAGGATCCAGCGCAGGACGTCCCGGACACTCTCGAAGCTGATGTCCAGGATGGAGCGGAGCCAATTGAAGAGCCCCTCGAACAGTGCAAAGGGCGTCAGGTCGAGATACGCCATGAAGGCGCCGACGAGGAGTGACAGGAACAGGAGCTTGACGAGGACCGAGCCGGGCGAGCCGCCCATAAAACGGTTCAGGTTCGACATGCTCCTCCTCCACCCCGTGCCTCGATGGCGTGATATGGGGGTCTTTGCAGGCTGCCGCCATGAAGGCAACCCTCGGGAAGTGCATGGCTCTTCTCAGCCTGCGGAAGAGCCGAAGAGGATTGGAAGTCTTGAACCTGAACCCCGCCCTGTTCGATCCGGCTGCCATTGACGAGGAGATCGCCGCGCAGAACGCCGAGATCGTCGCCAAGCTTTCGGCCCTGCCGGACCAGTGGTCCGTGCCGCCCGCCGTCATTCGCGAGCGGCGGCGCCAGGGACTCGGACCATTCCCACCGATGCCCAAGAGTGCACGAGCCGAGATCTTGACGATCCCGGGTCCGGCTGCGCCGCTGGACCTGCGCATCATCGCGCCGGAGGAGCCGCGGGGTGTCTATCTCCACATTCACGGCGGCGGATGGACCTTCGGCACCTCGGAGGAGCAGGATCCCTGGCTCGATCGGATCGCGAGCAATGGCTTCGTGTGCATCTCCGTCGAATACAGGCTCGCTCCGGAACATCCCTATCCTGCGGCGCCGGACGATTGCGAGGCGGCCGCTCTCTGGCTCCTGCGGGAAGGAAAGAAGCGGTTCGGGACGACATTGTTCACGATCGGCGGCGAATCCGCCGGAGCGCACCTCTCCGTCGTGACCTTGCTGCGGCTCCGGGATCGTCACGGCATTCGGCCCTTCGCGGGCGCCAACCTGTTTGCAGGATGTTACGACCTCTCGCTGACGCCGAGCGCAGCGCGCTGGGGCACCGAGAAGCTCATCCTGAACACCCGCGATATCCAGACTTTCGCGGACAATTTCCTGAGTCCCGACGTGGATCGCAGAAATCCCGACGTGTCGCCGCTCCATGCAGATCTTGAAGGAATGCCGCCGGCCTCGTTCAGTGTCGGAACGCGGGATCCGCTCGTGGACGACACGCTTTTCATGCAGGCGCGCTGGATTGCGGCCGGGAATGCGGCCGAACTCGCTCTCTGGCCCGGCGGATGTCACGTGTTTCCGCGCTTCGAGAGTGCTCTTACGGAGCGTGCGCTCGCCCGAATTGACGCATTCATGAGCGGTTTGGTCTGAAGGCGATGAGCAAATATGCCATCGTGTGCGGGATGGAGCTCATGCGCTTTCAGTTGCGCATTTCCGGAGAGTGCAGCGGTTCACCCCTCACCCGCCGCCCGCAAGGGCGGCAGCGCTAACGTCCAGGATTAATATTCGCTCTTCGCCCATCTTTCGCGGATGTGGAACCGCGCCGGCTCGTCGGCACGGTCGTACACAAACCAATTCAACCTGTCCGCCTCGATGAAGAAGACCGCACTCGCGAGCGTGTTCTCGTTGTCCGGATCCTCGGGATCATCGCGTCGGATCGGAAGACCGGGACCAGCCGTATCCCGGAGGATCGCGAGCGGATCACATCCCTCAGCTACGAGAGCGTCACCCCGCTTCTGGCGCGATCCGGAAGAATCCGTAATGACCTGGGGAACGCTCGCCGCCTCCTCGTGAACGAGATGGTTGGCGTGGAGAGCGGGCGCTGAAATTTCGCGGACCGAGCAGATCCCGGACGTGAACTCGACGCTGAGCAGTCGAGGATCGCCGACCTGTGCAAGCGTGAGATGAAACGCGCCCGAACGCTTCGCTGAACGGATCAGCTCCGTGGCGGAATCGAGGGTAGGGCAGTCGAGCACCGCACGTGTCAGGACCATGCGGGGAAGGCCCTCGGCGGCATCCCGCACCCGGATGTTGTTGACCGTCTGCACCAGGCCATGATCCGTCGCCGCGAAAGTGTGTCCCGGGATCGAGCCCGGATAGACGAAGGCCGTGAAGGGAACGCCGCCGCTCGAGTCGATGCGGGCGAGGGCGCAGAACCCATTGAGGCCCGGATCCCCGTCCTCGTTATGGGCGACCACGCGGCGCTCGCCCGGAATCTGGACCGTGGTGCAGCCATCGGGCGCCATGGCCCAGAGGTCGCCGCGGCAGTTCCAGGCGAAGACCTCGTCGAACGGCAGTTCGAGACCGTCGGCGAGCCCGCGCAACTCGGCGAAGTAGCGCGGGAATTTAGCCTCCACCTCACGAGCCATGGCGAGGAGCCGTGCATTCGAGCGATGGGCAGCGACGCTCGCCCAAGCGGGTGTCGACTTGAGATACTGATGAACGATATGCGCTCCGAAACGGCCGAGCGCTGCGCCGGCCTCGTATGGTTCTCCCGAAATCTCGAGGAGCTCGAGGTGGGCGCGTGTGTCAGTGGACATGCTGAAGAAAGTCCCGGAGGCGGGGATTGTCGGGATTGTCGAGGAGGCCGGAGGGTGGGCCGTCGACGGTGATCTTGCCCTTCTCCATGAAGATGAGCCGCGTGCCGACCTTGCGCGCGAAGGCCATTTCATGAGTCACGACGATCATCGTCATGCCCTCATCCGCGAGACCCTGCATCACGCGGAGCACTTCGTGGCGTAGTTCCGGGTCGAGGGCGGAGGTAGGCTCGTCGAACAGCATGAGCTTCGGCTTGACGGCGAGTGCCCGGGCAATCGCCACCCGCTGCTGCTGGCCGCCGGACAGCTCGCTCGGCAGATGGCCGGCGCGATCCGCGAGTCCGACCTTGGCGAGAAGCTCCCGCGCGAGTTCCTCGGCCTCCTGCTTGGAGGCCCCACGCACACGTCGAGGCCCGAAGGCGACATTCTGCAGTGCCGTCATCTGCGGAAACAGGTTGAACTGCTGGAAGACCATGCCGGCTTCCTGGCGGATCAGACGGACCTGCCGTGCACCATCGCGGACGCTCAGACCATCGACGATCAGATCACCGCCATCGATCGCCTCGAGCGCATTGATGCAGCGCAGGAGCGTGGATTTGCCCGAGCCCGATGGACCGATGAGAACCACCTTCTCGCCGACATCGATCGACAGGTCGACTTCGTCGAGGATGGTCGTCGAGCCGAATCTCTTGGTGACCTGCTTGAATTCCACGATGCTCATGGATTGCGCATCCTCTCTTGGATCAGCCCAAGGACCGGGATTGCAGAACACGACATGCTGAAGTGCTCACAGGATACGCATTCTCTTCTCGGTCATCCTGAGGATCAGCGTCAGCGTACCCGTCATGATGAGATAAAAAACGGCCACCGCGGACCAGATCTCGACGGCCCTGAAGTTGGCCGCCATGATCTCCTGGCCCTGGCGGGTCAGCTCTCCGACCCCGATGACGATGAAGAGCGACGTGTCCTTCAAGCTGACGATGAATTGATTGCCGAGCGCCGGGATCATCCGGCGGAACGCGAGCGGACCTATGATGTAGAGCAGGACCTTCCAGAACGGCAGGCCGAGGGCGAGGCCTGCCTCGCGCAGGCCGCGATGCACGGAGAGAAACGAGCCGCGGACGATCTCGGCAATATAGGCACCGGAATTCACGACAATCGCCGTGATCGCGGCCGAGAGGGGATTAATGCGGATCTCCGCCAGCAGCGGCAGGGCGAAGTAGATGAACATCACCTGAACGACGATCGGCGTGCCGCGGATCACTTCGATATAGACGAACGCGATCGCATTCAGGATGGCGTTCCCGTAGGCGCGCATCAGGCCAGCCAGCACCCCGATGACGAAACCTCCCACCAGCCCTGCGAGCGCGATCAGAACCGTCAGCTGAGCGCCCTGCAGCAGCGCGGGAATCGCATCCCAGACAACCGACCACTCGAAATCCATCGTTCTCATCCTTCGCCCGCGCCGGTGCTATGCCAGACACGTGGGTGGGCTAGAGGCGGCCCATCGGCAGGTCGCCTCTTTTGGTGGTTTCGAACGCGTGCCTCGCAGTGAGGCAGCCTGTCTCACTGCGAAGAATTGCGACCCTCTGCGCTCAGCTCTGCGGCGGCTCTGTTCCGAACCACTTCTTGTAGAGCTCGACGTAGCGCCCATCGGCTTTGATCTTCGCCAAAGCCGCGTTCACCTTGGGAACGAGCTCGCTGCCCTTCGGAAATCCGAAGCCGTACTGATGAGCCATCATCTGGCTGCCGACGGCCTTGACTCTGCCTTTTCCGGCATTTGCAACGTAATAGAGAACATTGGGCGTGTCGTGCATGGCGGCGTCGACCCGGCCGGTCTGAAGCTCGAGATAGGCGTTGTCGATATTCGGGAACTGACGCAACTCGGTCTGCTTGAAGTTCGCCTTTGCGTAATCGGTCGCCGAGGTACCGGTCTTGACCGCAAGCGTCTTGCCGGCAAGGTCATCGGCTCCCTTGATCGGGCTGTCGACAGGAACCATGATCAGGAAGCCGCTGTCATAATATCCGTCCGAGAAGTCGATGGCCTTCTTTCGCTCGTCCTTGATCGTGATGCCGGCGAGCGCAACATCGACCTGCCTGGTCTGAAGCGCGGGAATGATGCCGTTGAAGTCCATGGGCTGCAGCGTGTAGGTGACGCCGATATCCTTGGCGATCATGTCCCACAGGTCGATATCGAAACCGACATACTTGTCGCCCTGCTTGAACTCGAAAGGAACGAAGGCCGTATCGGTCGCGACGACGAGGTCCTTCGCCTGCCCGGGCTGAGCGAAGAGCAGCGTGGAGGCGAGCGCTGCAAAGGCCAGTGTTCGAAACTTCAGCATAGTCTTGTACCCTCTGTCTGGTGACGCACCTTTGGGACGACGTTGCAGCGTCACCCTCATCTCATCGATGCAATTGCGGCATCGACGGCATCGCCAAGGCGCTCGACGATGGTATCGATTTGCTCCCCATTCACGATGAAGGGCGGGGCGAGCAGCACGTGATCCCCGCGCACGCCGTCGATGGTTCCTCCCATGGGATAGACCATCAATCCGCGCTGCATCGCCTCGCGCTTGATGCGGGCATTCAGCTTGAGCTCGGGTGCGAAAGGTTCCTTGCTCGAGCGGTCGGCAACGAACTCGAGTCCGCGGAAGAGGCCGCGGCCCCGAACGTCGCCGACGTGATGATGGTTGCCGAAGCGATCCTCGAGGCGTCGCTGGAGGTGGTCCCCCATTGCGACGACATTGGCGAGGAGATTGTCGCGCCGGATGATCTCCTGCACAGCAAGGCCGGCGGCTGCAGCCATCGGGTGGCCCATATAAGTGTGGCCGTGCTGGAAGAAGCCCGAGCCCTTCGAAAACGCTTCGAAGATGTGGCGCCCGAGAAGAACGGCGCCGATCGGCTGGTAGCCGCCGCCGAGCCCCTTCGCGATCGTCATGAGATCGGGAATGACGCCATCCTGCTCGCAGGCATGCAGCGTGCCGGTGCGGCCCATGCCGCACATCACCTCGTCGAGGATCAGGAGGACACCGTAGCGGTCGCAGATTGCGCGGATGCGCTTCAGATAATCCGCAACGGGTGGTACGGCGCCGGCCGTTGCACCGACGACGGTTTCGGCCACGAAGGCGATAACCTGATCCTCGCCGAGTTCCAGGATCTTGTCCTCGAGGGCCTGTGCGGCGCGCGCCGCATAGGCTTCGTCGCTTTCGCCCGCCTTCTGGAGCCGGTAGGCATAGCAGGGATCGATGTGATGCGTTTCGATCAGCAGGGGGCGAAACTGCGCCCGACGCCACTCGTTGCCGCCGGTTGCGAGCGCGCCGAGGGTGTTGCCGTGATAGCTCTGCCGGCGCGCAATGATGTGCCGGCGCTGGGGCTGTCCCGTCTCGACGAAATATTGCCGCGCCATCTTGAGCGCCGCTTCGATCGCCTCCGATCCGCCGCTCACGAGATAGACATGGTCGAGGACCGCAGGAGCATCCGCGACGAGACGGTCGGCCAGTTGCTCCGCGACTTCGGTCGTGAAGAAGCTCGTATGGGCGTAGGCGAGCTTGTCGAGCTGCGCGTGCAGAGCCGCGATCACGTCCGGATGACCGTGGCCGAGGCAGGAGACAGCGGCTCCCCCAGATGCATCGATGTAGCTTTTCCCCGTCGAGTCGAACAGCTCGATCCCTTTGCCGCCGACGGCGACGGGAAGTGTCGAGTTGGCCTGGCGGTGGAGAATGTGCGTCATGATGATTTCTTTGCGGAGCGGGGTTTGAGATGAGTGTTGAGCACGGACATGTGCCGGTCGGCATGGCGGAGCGCCGCGAGCGCATCGTCGCCGGCGCGGCCGGCAACGAGGGCGCTGAGGACTTCGGCTACCGCGAATGCGGGCGACATGGCGTGGAAGAAGGAGGGGCTGTCGGTCGGCACGAAGACCACCCGCTCGGCGACCTGGGCGAGGGGAGCGACCTCGCTGTCGGTGATCGCCACCACAGGGATGCCGCGCTCCGATGCATATTCGGCGAGTTCGATGGTCTGGCGCGTATAGGGAAAGACGCTCGCAACCAAGAGAACGTCCCGCTCCGTCGCATTCCGCAGCGGGTCCGCACCCGTGCCGGCGATTCCGTCGAGATGGATCGCGCGTTCGCTCATCAGGCTGAGAACGTAGTGTAGATGCCAGGCGACGGAATGGCTCGATCGCAGGCCAAGGCTGTAGATCCGACGCGCGGATGCGAGCAGTTCCGCTGCGGCGGTCAGGCGATCTAGCCCGTCCTCGCTCGCCAGACGCTCGATCTGATGGCCGATCGACCTGAGCATGTCGGCCGCGAGCGCCTTCTCGCCCTTGAGCTTCTGGCTGACGACCTGGACGCCGGCCTTGACGGCAAAGCCGAGATCACCTCCACGCACCGCCTCCGCATGAATTTCCCGGACTTCCTCGTAACCCGACAGCCCGAGGTGCTTGGCGAAACGGGTCATGGTCGCAGGTTGAACGCCAG
This sequence comes from Microvirga massiliensis, assembly GCF_001006805.1. Lineage (GTDB taxonomy): Bacteria > Pseudomonadota > Alphaproteobacteria > Rhizobiales > Beijerinckiaceae > Microvirga > Microvirga massiliensis. The sequence continues at coordinate 122,374 of NZ_LN811356.1, forward strand.
CCTGGCGGGCCTGCTCGCGCATCGACAGCAAAGCCACCTCGCGCGGATGATCCAGGACATATCGCGCCGCCGTCTGAAGCTGCGCCGACATGGTCTCGTAGGCCGCGACGATCCGTTCGGTCAGAGGGCTGGCGTCCATGGCCCCTGGTAGTTCGTTTTTGCCGCCTCTGCAACATATGTTTCACAATCGGATGGTTTGGTTCTAGTGTTTCAAAATGTGCCCATACCCGTCATGGGGAGCCGCAGTGAAGCGACCCAAGTCTGCGAGGCCAGTCTGGATTGCCTTGCCTGCGGCTCCCCATGACGCGGCGGAAAATCCGAAACGAGCCGGGCAGACGGTACTCAGTCGGCCCCGGTCGGTGACCGCTGCGTCGCGCCGATCCGGCTGGCGACGATGACGGCCTGGGTTCGGCTGTCGACACCGAGCTTGTCGAGGATCGCAGAGACGTGCGCCTTGACGGTCGCCTCGGACACGCCGAGCTCGTAAGCGATTTGTTTGTTGAGGAGACCCTCGGAGAGCATCATCAGGACGCGCACCTGTTGGGGGGTCAGGGTTGCGAGGCGGCGGATCAGGTCTGCGGACTCGGCGTCCTCGCTGCCGGAGAGATCGATGTCCGGTGGAATCCAGGTATCGCCGGCGAGCACGGCCTGGATGGCCGCCCCGATCTGATCCACGTCGAGAGACTTCGGGATGAATCCGGATGCGCCGAATTCCAGGGCGCGCCGGATCACGGTCGGCTCTTCGCTCGCCGAGACGATGACGACCGGGAGCTCGGGATGCTGGGCGCGAAGGTAGATCAGCCCCGAGAAACCTTGAACGCCGGGCATGGTGAGGTCGAGCAGGATCAGGTCGACCTCCTTGGATGCGGCAAGAAGCGAACCCACTTCGTCCATACCGCTCGCCTCCATGACACGGGCCTCCGGCATCAAGGTTCCGATGGCCTGACCGAGCGCCCCGCGAAAGAGCGGGTGGTCATCCGCGATGAGGATCGTGGTCTGGGCCTGCAATATTACATCCTCCCGGGTCCCGATGGACACGTCTCTGGGCATAGCACGATGCGTCCGGAGCGAAGAGAGGGCGGCTCCGGCCCTTTCGTCTACGACTAACTTCTAGGATGCCATCGGGCCATGTCTGCTGCACTTTGCCGGGCGATAGAGAGAGCCTTGCGCCTCCGGGGCATATTGCACTCGGGAAAGGACAGGCATCGCGGAGGAAACTTCATGAGTACGATGACAGCAGTGTCGTCGACGGGAACTGCCGCCCGTCCGATGAGCCCGGAAGAGAAGAAAGTCATCTTCGCCTCATCCCTGGGCACAGTCTTCGAATGGTATGACTTCTATCTGTATGGTTCGCTGTCTGCCATCATTGCGGCACAGTTCTTTTCAGGTGTGAACCCGACGGCTGCCTTCATCTTTGCCCTGATGGCGTTTGCGGCCGGCTTTGCCGTTCGCCCATTCGGCGCGCTGCTGTTCGGTCGCCTCGGAGACCTCGTAGGTCGCAAATACACATTCCTCATCACCATCATGCTCATGGGCGTGTCGACGTTCGTCGTCGGTCTTCTGCCTTCCTACGCTTCGGCCGGCATCATCGCCCCGGTGATCCTGATCGTCCTGCGCCTCGTCCAGGGTCTCGCCCTCGGAGGCGAATATGGCGGCGCAGCGACCTACGTGGCGGAGCACGCTCCACAGGGGCGTCGCGGATTTTACACCAGCTTCATCCAGACGACGGCGACGCTCGGCCTGTTCCTGTCGCTCCTCGTGATCCTCGGTGTGCGCACCTATCTCGGTGAGGCCGAGTTCGCAGCCTGGGGATGGCGTATTCCGTTCCTGCTCTCGATCGTGCTGCTCGGGATTTCCGTCTGGATCCGTCTCCAGCTGCAGGAATCTCCGGCATTCAAGCGCATGAAGGAGGAGGGCACTGGTTCCAAGGCTCCGCTCCGGGAGGCTTTCGGTACGTGGCGTAATGCCAAGATTGCGATCTTCGCCCTCTTTGGCAGCACCGCCGGCCAGGCTGTCGTCTGGTACACGGGTCAGTTCTATGCCCTGTTCTTCCTGACGCAGACATTGAAGATGAACGCGACGACGGCGAACATCCTCATCGCCGTCTCTCTCGCGATCGGCACGCCCTTCTTCATCTTCTTCGGTTGGCTGTCCGACAAGATCGGTCGCAAGCCGATCATCCTCGGTGGCTGCCTGCTGGCCGCGCTCACCTACTTCCCGCTGTTCTCGGCCCTGACGCAGGCCGTGAACCCGGATCTAGCCGCTGCTCAAACGGCCGCGCCGGTCACGGTCGTCGCGGATCCGGCGAGCTGTTCGTTCCAGTTCAACCCCGTCGGCACCTCGCAGTTCACGTCGTCCTGCGACATCGCCAAGGGTTTCCTGGCCCGCAACTCGGTGAACTATCACAACGTGGCCGCTCCGGCAGGAACCGTTGCGAAGGTGAAGCTCGGGGACAAGGAGTTCGCCTCCTTCGAGGGCACCGGTCTACCCGCAGACGCTCTGAAGGCCCAGACCGCTGCGTTCAACAAGTCGATGACGGAAGCGATCCGCGCTGCCGGATATCCGGCAGCGGCCGACCCTACCAAGGTGAACACGGTCCTGGCCGTGGCGATCCTGACTTTGCTCGTGATCTACGTCACGATGGTCTACGGCCCAATCGCCGCGCAGCTCGTCGAGCTGTTCCCGACCCGGATCCGGTATTCCGGCATGTCGCTGCCCTACCACATTGGCAACGGCTGGTTCGGAGGCTTCCTGCCGACGACCGCCTTCGCCATGGTGGCCGCGACGGGCGATATCTACTACGGGCTCTGGTACCCGATCGTGGTCGCGCTTGGGACCTTCGTGATCGGTCTCCTGTTCATTCCGGAGACGAAGGACCGCGATATCTTCACCTATACCGGAGAAGAAAAGCTCGGCTGAGCCGACACGAATGCGGGAGGCCCGATCCTCATGTGATCGGGCCCTTGCAAGGCCGGTCGCCACAGTCGGCAAGATCAGGCAAGGCGCTTCCATCTCGAAGGGTGGCGGCGCCTTCACCATTTCTGGGTCACTGACATGCAATCCTGCCGGATGGTAGTGACGCGTCTCGGCTCGTTCTCCACAAGGAAGCGGCTCGGCGGGACCACTCGCTTTCTTCGGGCCAGTCGCGTCCGAAGCGCTCGAGGGGCGACCATCATCCCTGTGCGCCAGAACTGGTGTGGCGCTGCCGGACTGGCCTATCGGAAGCGCGTGTAGGGCGTGACAAGGTCGGCGCGTCATCACGCCCGCCGTTGCCTCCGTGACAGCGGCAGGGCGAATCCTTAACTTTGACGCAACAACACTTAACTTACTCGTGGGGGTCCCCGGCATGTCGGAGCAGAGCGAGGCGGCCGTTCAGCAAGCAGTCGGCCGCAGCTGTGGTTTTGCGGCGCTTGTCATCGGGAGCGTCGTGAACGCGCTGGCATTCATGCCGATTCCGGCCATCAAGGCTGGCGGATATCTGTCGCTGATCACGGCGTTGTTCCTCGTGCTGCAAGCCAGTCGGGCCGAGCAGGCCTTACGGCCCGCAGCTCCGGCGCGACGCACCGGCAGGGTCCGGTCCGAACCGATGCTCGGTGCGGTCAAGCGCAAGGCCCTTCTGCGGTACGCCTATCTGTTCGCCTTGGCTGCGGCGGTGTGCCTTTCAATCGGCCTCGCCGGCGATCTGAACCTGACCCTTCGCTCGTAGGGCTGGCGCAGCGCGGCACGTGCCTCACGTGCCCGTCAGGTGGAGCAGGATCTCCCGCCGGTGTGGCGCATCGCGGTGCTCGACGAAGTAGAGTCCCTGCCAAGTGCCGAGAGCCGGCCGCCCGTCCTGCACCGGGATCTGGACTGAGACATCGGTCAGCATCGTGCGAATATGGGCCGGCATGTCGTCCGGTCCCTCGAGATGGTGCCGATAGGGCGCAGCACGCGGCGCGAGCCGGTCGAGCGCCGTCATCAGATCCCGGCGTACATCCGGATCGGCATTCTCCTGAATTGTCAGGGAGGCCGAGGTATGGCGGCAGAACGCGACGAGGAGCCCGGTTCGGCAGTTTGCTTGCGCGACCCATCGCGCGACGGGAGCCGTGATGTCGGTAAAGCCGGGTCCCGGCGTATCGACAATGAGATGGCCCTGAACCTGCAGGGTCACCGGACCTTTCGCGAGAGTTTCGACAGCGCCGCTCATTTCCCGGTCTCCCGCATGGGGAAGATCTCCTTCTCGCCCCGTTCTAGAATCTTTTCGAGGGTCTCGATCCGATCGGCCTCGGCAGATGGCTTGTCCCAGCGGATCCGGTTAATGCGGGGAAAACGCATGGCCACGCCGGACTTGTGCCGCGTCGAGCGCTGCAGTCCTTCGAACGCGACTTCGAGCACGAGTCCTCTCGTTATGCCGTGCTCGACCTCACGGACCGGACCGAAGCGCTTCACGGTGTGATTGCGGACATAGCGGTCGAGCTGCACGAGCTCCTCGTCCGTGAAACCATGATAGGCCTTCCCGACCGGCACGAGCTCGTCGCCATGCGCTCCCGCACGCCAGACCCCGAAGGTGTAGTCCGAGTAGAAGGACGAGCGTTTCCCATGGCCGCGCTGCGCATACATCATCACGGCATCGACGAGGTAGGGATCACGTTTCCATTTGAACCAGTGCCCCTTGGGCCGGCCTGGCAGATAGGGGCTATCGGCGCGCTTCACCATGCACCCCTCGATCGCGCCGGCATCGGGGCCGGCACCGACCGAGGCTGGATCCGCGCGCGCCGCCGCAAGCTCGTCCCAGCTCGTGAATGAAATGAGCGGCGACAGGTCGATCCGGGGATCGTCGAGCCTCATGATGAAGCGTTCAAGGCGCTGGCGCCGCTCCCGGAAGGGCAGGTCACGCAGATCTGCTCCCTCTTCGGTGAGAATATCGTAGACCCGCAAGTGAGCCGGAAACTCGGCCAGGAGTTTCGGCGTGACGGTCTTTCGATTGAGGCGCTGCTGAAGCACGTTGAAGCTCTGCACACGCCCATCGCGGACGATCAGCAATTCGCCGTCGAGCGCGGCATCGAATGTGAGGGCCTCGACCAGATCCGGGAATGCGCGCGACACATCCTCACCGGTGCGGGAATAGATGCGGCTGTCCGCACGGCCATTGTCCGTTCGCCCGGACACGGCCTGGAGCCGGATTCCATCCCATTTCCATTCGGCCAGGAACTCGGATGGGTCGAGCTTCTCGAAATCCTCGTCTTCCAGCGGGTGCGAGAGCATCGGTGGACGGAAGGGAGCCGGGTTTTCCGAGGAGGGTTTCTGGCCACGCCCTTCGACCCAGGCGAACAGATCCAGATAAGGCGGAGCAAGCCCATGCCAGACGAGTTCGATCTCGTCCGGCTCATACCCGCCCAGCTGGGCAACGGCCGTCTTGGCGAGCCGGGCCGAGACGCCGACCCTCAACTCTCCGGTGATCAGCTTCAGGAGCGCCCAGCGCCCGGATTCGTCGAGTGCATCGAGCCAGCCGGCGAGCCGGGCCGGGAGGTCGGCCTTGCCGGTCCGAGCGAGACCCTCGACGACCTCCGTGATCGTCGGAGCCGAGAGGGGAGGCCGGTTGTGGCCGATCACTCCCGGGCTCGCGGATGATCCGGGTGCAGGCCAGATCAATGCGGTTGCTTCCGCGAGATCGCCCACATAGTGATACGACATGCGAAACAGCACCGGATCGACCCGCTCCTCGGCGAGACCCCGGATGACGTTGGGCTTCGCCTCACGGAAGCTCAGCGCGCCCGTCATAGCGGCGAGCGCGAAACCCCGGTCCGGGTCGGGCGTATGGCTGAAATAGTCGGCGAGGAGCCGCAGCTTCGCGTTGCGGCGCGGCTCGTAGACCAAGCGATCGAGGAGGGCCGCAAAGCGGTTCACGGCGTCGGTCCTGTATGGGGCGCCTGCTCCTCGATCTCACCCTCGTCCCCGTATCCAAGCATATGCAGAGGCCGTGCGGCGATTCTGCGGGTCGAGCACCAATGCACCAGCGCATCCTCCTGGCCGTGGGTCACCCACACTTCACCGGCGCCCGTCTCGAGAATGGTGCGGCACAGATCGTCCCAATCCGCGTGATCGGAGATGATGAGCGGAAGCTCGACGCCCTTCTGCCGTGCGCGGGCCCGGACGCGCATCCATCCGGAGGCGAAGCAGGTCACCGGATCGGGGAAGCGCCGGGACCAGAGGTCCTGGATCGCGCTGGGGGGGCAAATCACGATCGCGCCGCCGAGCCGGCCGCGCTCGGCTGCGATCACCTTCGGGGTCTCGCCGAGAGGGATGCCTTCGCTCTTGTAGAGCGCAGTGAGCCGCTCCATCGCACCGTGCAGGTAGATCGGCGCCTCATAGCCCGCCTCGCGAAGCAGGGCGATGAGTCGCTGCGCCTTGCCGAGGGCGTAGGCGCCCACGATATGCGTGCGCTCCGGAAACAGTGCGGCGGATTGCAGGAGCTTGCGTACCTCGCTTCGGCTGTCCGGATGACGGAAGACGGGCAACCCGAAGGTCGCCTCGGTGATGAAGACATCGCAGGGGACGACCTCGTAGGGCAGGCAGGTCGGATCCTCGGTGCGCTTGTAGTCGCCCGAGATCACGACCCGTGTGCCACCGGCCTCGATGACGATCTGGGCGGAGCCCAGAACATGTCCGGCCGGTGTGAAGCGCACCTCGACATCGCCGATCTTCTGCCTGAGGCCGAGCCGCGCTTCCTGCATCACTCCTGCGAACCCCTCGCCATAGCGCGCCGCCATGATCCGGAGCGTCTCGCCGGTCGCCATGACCGCACCGTGGCCGGCCCGGGCGTGATCGGAATGCCCGTGCGTGATCAGCGCCCGGTTCGTCGGGCGTGTCGGATCGATGTGGAAGTCGCCGAGCGGGCAGTAGAGGCCCTGGGGCGTCTGGGTGAGGATATCCGTGGAACGCAACGCCATCGGATCCGATATAGGGCCGAAAGGGCAGCGTCGGCAGAGCCAATGCGCCGGGCTCATGGCTGGATCGCGGTCCAGTGTTGCCTTGTCCGACCAGAGATTTCCGCAGATTCGGTGCCGTTGACCGGGAATGCGCCGAACGTTGATGGTTGCCCCGCAGAACCGCTACAGATCGTTCGCGACACGGCCCGATATTGCCGGCGACAGAGAGAAAGTGAGGACCGTTTGGCCAAGCAGTTTCAGTCCATAGAGCCGGCGCTGCGCGAATTCATCGAGCGGCAGCACGTCTTCTTCGTCGCCTCTGCGACTCCCGACAGCCGCGTGAACGTATCCCCGAAGGCGCTGAATGCCCTGCGTGTTCTCGGGCCGAACACGGTCGCCTATCTCGACCTGACCGGGAGCGGAAACGAGACCGCTGCGCATATGCTGGCGAATGGACGCCTCACGATCATGTTCTGCGCCTTCGAAGGACCGCCGATGATCCTGCGTCTCTATGGTCGTGGCCGGGTGCTGAGGCGATCGAGCCCGGAATACACCAATCTGCTCGCCGAGGCCTTCGAGGGGCACGGGCCCCTCGGCTCCCGTCACATCGTGGTGCTCGACATCGACCTCGTCCAGACTTCCTGCGGCTTCGGGGTGCCGTCGTTCGAGTATAGGGGTGAGCGGCCGAGCCTCCCGCGTTGGGCCGAGGCCAAGGGGGAGGCTGGTCTCGAGGCCTACTGGCTCGAAAAGAACGCGCGCAGCATCGACGGTCTTCCGACCGGACTCGTGGATGAGACCGCTGCCGCGGAGGCCCTCGACTGAATGCCTGGACCGGACGGGTGGCGGCGCTAGACTCGGCTTGTGCAGGTGTCCCCCGTCTCTCTCCTTCCTCCACCATTCGAGGCCTGGTTCGCGAGCCGCGGATGGTCGCCTCGCCAGCATCAGCTCGATCTCGTCGAAAAGGCTCGCCAAGGCCGTTCGGTTCTGCTCGTCGCGCCGACCGGGGCCGGCAAGACGCTGGCGGGCTTTCTCCCGAGCCTCGTCGAGTTGACGGAGAGGGACCGCACCGCTGAGGGCTCGCCACCGGCCGGATCGCGCCGGCGATCGGAAGGAGGGGCCCTGCACACGCTCTACGTCTCGCCCCTGAAGGCTCTTGCGGTCGACATTGCCCGAAATCTCGAGGCGCCGATCCGCGAGATGGCGCTCAATGTGCGGGTCGAGACCCGTACCGGAGATACCTCTGCGCACAAGCGGGCGCGGCAGATCGAAAAGCCGCCGGACATTCTCCTGACGACACCGGAGCAACTCGCGCTTCTTCTCGCTCATCCCGATGCTCGGGAACTCTTCTCCGGGCTGCGCCGGGTGATCCTGGACGAACTGCATGCCCTCGTCACGTCGAAGCGGGGTGATCTGCTCTCCCTCGGCCTGGCACGCCTGTGGGCGATGGCGCCGGATCTCACCACGATCGGGCTATCCGCTACCGTCCGGGAGCCGGGCGATCTGCGCCGCTATCTGGTGCCGCAACGGAGCGGTACTAACGCACTCGCCGATCTCGTCGTCGTGGAGGGAGGCGCGCGACCGATGATCCGCCTGCTTGATGTCGATGCTCCGCTTCCACTGGCCGGGCATACGGCGTCCCATGCGATGTGCGCGATCTACGAGTTGATCCGCAAACACAGGATGTCGCTCGTCTTCGTCAATACGCGGATGCAGGCGGAGTTCGTGTTCCAAGCGCTGTGGTCGCTGAACGAGGATGTGCTTCCGATTGCACTTCATCACAGCTCGCTCGATGTCTCGCAGCGCCGGCGCGTCGAGGAGGCGATGGCGTCGGGTCGTCTCAAGGCCGTCGTGTGTACGGCGACGCTCGATCTCGGGATCGACTGGGGAGATGTCGACCTCGTGATCAATGTCGGCGCTCCCAAAGGAGCGTCCCGCATCATGCAGCGGATCGGGCGATCGAACCATCGCATGGACGAACCGTCCGAGGCCTATCTCGTGCCGGCAAACCGCTTCGAGCTCCTGGAATGCCGGGCCGCTCTCGATGCCGTGGAGGCGGCCGCACAGGACACGCCCGATGCCAGGATCGGCGCGCTCGACGTGCTCTGCCAGCACGTTCTCGGTGTCGCCTGCGGCGAGCCCTTTCGGCTGGAGGACCTTTACGACGAGGTCCGGTCCGCCGCGCCTTATTCGAACCTCGCCTGGGAGGATTTCGAGGCCTGCGTGGCTTTCGTGGCGACCGGCGGCTACGCGCTTCGGTCCTACGAACGCTTCGCGAAGATCGTCAAAGGCAAGGACGGACTCTGGCGCGTGCGCGACGGGCGTGTCGCCCAGCAATACCGTCTGAACGTCGGAACGATCGTCGAGGCGACCATGCTGAAGGTGCGCCTCGGGCGCAGCGCACGCACGAAGCCCGGGTCGGTGCTCCCGCGCGGCGGCCGCGTGCTCGGCGAGATCGAGGAGTATTTTGCCGAGACGATGTCGGTCGGCGATACCTTTCTGTTCGCCGGAGAGGTGCTGCGTTTCGAGGGCATCGTCGAGGATTCGGTGCTCGTGACCCGGACGAGCGCGGGCACGGATCCGAAGATCCCGTCCTATGCGGGCGGCAAGTTTCCGCTCTCGTCGTTCCTCGCCGCGCGGGTCCGCGAGATCCTCGCCGATCCCTTCGAATGGGACCGCCTCCCGCGTCAGCTTACCGAATGGCTTCTCCAGCAGCGGCGGCGCTCGATCGTGCCGGGCGCGCGGGATCTGCTCGTCGAGACCTTTCCGCGGTCCGGGCGCCACTACCTGACCTGCTTTCCGTTCGAGGGGCGGCTGGCCCATCAGACACTCGGCATGCTCCTGACCCGCCGTCTCGAGCGCGCCAGGATGCGGCCCCTCGGCTTCGTGGCGAACGATTACGGCTTGGCGATCTGGGGCCTTGGCGATCTGACCGCCGCCGCAGGCCGCGAGCCAGGTTTCATGGATCGGCTGTTCGACCAGGATATGCTCGGCGACGATCTCGAGGATTGGCTCGCCGAGTCGGCCCTGATGAAGCGCACCTTCCGGACCTGTGCGATCATCGCCGGCCTGATCGAGCGGCGATTCCCGGGACAGGAGAAGACGCGACGCCAGGTCACGATCTCGACGGATCTGGTCTACGACGTGCTGCGCAAGCACGAGCCGGATCACGTCCTGCTCCGGGCTGCACGGGCCGATGCGGCAACGGGACTCCTCGACGTGAGGCGCCTCGGCATGATGCTCCAGCGCATCCGCGGGCGAATCATTCACAAGCCCCTGGATCGTGTGTCTCCTCTGGGCGTCTCCGTCATGCTCGAGATCGGGCGGGAGCGGGTCTATGGCGAAGGGGCGGACGAGATCCTGGCCGAAGCGGAAGCGGTGCTGCTCGAAGAGGCTCTGGCGTGACGGCTTTGCTGAAGACCAAGAGAACGACCGACGAGACCGAGATCGCGGGCGTTCATGCCCAGCTCGATCTCTCGGGGGCTCTCTATCTCCCGGAGGAGCGGGTCCTGCTCGTCGCCGACCTGCACCTCGAGAAAGGCTCCTCTCTCGCGCGGCGCGGCATGTTTCTGCCGCCGTACGATACCCGCGAGACGCTCATGACCTTACGGGAGGTCGTGGCCCGCTTCGATCCGCATACCGTCATGGCTCTAGGCGACAGCTTCCATGACATCGACGGGCCGGAGCGTCTCGGCACGGAAGAGCGGGACATGCTCGCTGCTCTGCAAGCCGGGCGCGATTGGCTCTGGGTCACCGGCAATCACGACAACGAGCTGCCGCCGTCGATCGGCGGATCCGTCGTGACCGAACTGAAGCTCGGAAACCTTGTATTGCGGCATGAGCCGCTTGCGGGCGCGGCAGGAGAGATCGCCGGTCATCTGCATCCGGTCGGCAAGGTCGCGATGCGAGGGCGTTCCGTTCGCCGGCGCTGCTTCGTTGTCGACGGGAACCGCTGTGTCATGCCGGCATTCGGTGCTCTGGCGAGCGGCTTGAATGCATGCGACGTGGCCTTCAAGCCGCTCTTCCCGAACGGCTTCACCGCGCATTTGATCGGCACAGGCCGCATTTACGCAATCGGTCGTGGCATGCTCTGCCGCGATTGAAGGCAGTCGGAAAGCGAATGCACGGCGTAGAGTGCATGGATTCGGATCCCGCGAGTGCGCGGGATCGCAACGAAACTACCGATTTGCGCAAAGAACTCGCAAACTTCTGTCAGGAGCCAATTATGGTCTACTTGACGGCTGGATCATCGCGCAATGAGTTTGCTGTGTCCAGCGCTCTTCGGTGAATCAGGTCTTGCGATGGCACTGAGGTGTTCTACGCTGTTTCACACACTTGCAGCGCCGGTTGGAGATCCTACCGTTTATGCTTTCGTTCACCAGTCAAAGTGGATATGAGCGCAGGCATCACTCATTGAATCGATGACCTGGAGCCCTCGCGTAGGGATACAGGAAAAGCCGGCACCGATCGGCAATCGCCAACCGATTATGCACCCGCGGTGATGTGCATCAATTGAATGCATCGATCGAGAACAACTCGCTGTCGTCGATCCGCATGTCCACGTCATTCACGTGTCGAAGCAGATCATTCACCTCGGTGGCAATAGTGCTGCGATCAGCTGGGTCTGTGCGCTTCGGTGCGGAGGTGAGGCGTGCGACAGCATCAGTCAATAAGCGACGCGAAAATAGGCACGCTGCGACAAGATCCAACGGCAGAAAGTGATCCCGAGCCAGGAACGCACAGTGTTCCGGCGCGAGGCTCTCGAATGCCTCGGGGTCGACCGTAAGGTATCGGCCCTTGTCCGTCGGGATCCCTTCGAGCTTGGCGAGAGCGCCCGCCAGGAAGAGACGCTCCGCCGCAAGGTTGAGACGCCTGTGCCCCGCTTCGAGTCGTGTCAGAAGAGATGCCAGCGGTTGCAGATCGGCCTGAAGGGAATCCGCCGTCGTCATGAGTGGCGCACCCTGAGCATCGGGGGGCGCGATCCCGAGTTCTGGAGCAATCTCGAGCTTCGGAACTGCTCCCAGTGGTAACGCCAAGCGGAACGGCAGACAGCGAAGCGCGATCGGCATGTAGCTGCGCCGCCAGCGGCCATCCTCGTCGACTGCAGGCACCCGAGTCAGTCCGGCCTGCAGCAATGTCACGACGTGAAGTCCATCCTCTGTCTCCGCGATGACAATCGGCAGGTGGTGCGAACTCTGGAGCAGTTCCGAATCGGCAAGAGGAAGATGTGTCAGGGCCGACGCGAAAGCGAAGGACGGCGGGCGCCTCCAGTTCTGGCCCGAGACACTCTCCAGGGGAACGAACCGGAAGGCGGAAAATGGGTTGAGGCTCATTGTGCGGTGCTCGTCAAACGACCGGCTTCGTTTGCGGCGCGCACCAAGCCGGCGATGCGGAACAGCGAAATACGATGCGCACCCAGAAATATCCCGCTGATAGAGCCGAGCCGCCTCAGGACTTGGTAGAGCCGATCGGACACCTTTTCCACGGGGCCGACGACCAGCATGTCGGGTACGTGGGCCCCAGGCGGCAAGGCTTTGGGGTCTACGACCCACGGGACGAGGCAGTCCACCTCGACAAGGGCTTCAGTAATTCTTTCCGTCTGTGGAAGATCGGTGCGGAAGAAGGCGGCTGCGCGCAGGCGTGTTTCAGCCCCACGTGTCAGTCCGCCCTGGGTGGTGAGGATAGGTGATCCTATGTCGGTCGGCTCGTCCGCGATGACATTGTCGATCAGGATCGGGCTTTCGCCCCCTTGTTCGACAGGCGCATCGGCGACGAAGGGATAGGCCTGAAGCGACAGCGGCAAGGCAGAGGGAATGCGAGCGAACTCGCGCAGATGCCCATGCCCGTCCGGCATGAGGCTCCTCAAGGCGACCAGCGTGGGCCGTGCGCCGCCTGCGATCCAGCAGATCGGATAGAAGGCTGCGAGGTTCAGGGCCTCCGTATGGACCACCGGGCAGGTCTGTGCCTCCCGCACCGCGCGGTAGGATTCTGGCGCGAAGATGCGGGTGCCGCTATGGACTGCGCTCGGCGAAACAGGATTCTCATAGAGCGACGCGCCAACTGTCATTAAGTTTTCACCAGTCATGCTGACATCTCGCGGCCGACTCACTAGCCCTTTCGAGCGTTGCCCTTAGGGAACCGAGGTGCGTCACCCCGCCGCTTATCCGTGCCGCAAGACAGCCCGAGGTTGTGGCACCATTAAGTCCGCGCCTGGACCCTCGTCAATTTCTCAGGCTTCTGGTAGTTGTCAGTGATGCTGAATTTTTCCGAACTCAGGATTACCCGCATAACGCATATGTTTTTGGGGCCGCTTCCAGGTCCGTTCTGCTGCCGCGGCCCCATCATGGCACCGGCCCATCTTTAAAGAGGCAGTGCCGATGAACGCGGCCCGGAACATTTTGCGACTCGAGCTCAGGTCCTTCTATCCCGCCTTCGGGTCGCTGTTTCTCTTCAGTTTTTTCACGACACTCCTCGGCCTGGTTCCGACGGTCTTCATGCTGCAGCTCTCCGAGCGCGTGCTGGCAAGCCGCAACGAACTGACATTGCTGTTCCTGGTGATCATCGCGGCCTTCCTGATCGCCGTCGGCGGGCTTCTCGACAGCCTTCGACAGCAGAGCCTCACGCGCATCAGCCTCAGCCTCGACGAGCGGATCAGCGGGTCCGTCTTCGACGCAATGAACCGGCGCGCCAACACGCTCTCTGCCAAGATGCGTAGCCTCGTGCTCAACGATCTAAACATCGTGCGCGACTTTCTCGGCGGTCCGATGCTTCTGCAGATGTTTGATCTGCTCTGGACCCCTCTTCTGCTGCTGGCTCTGTTCATCCTTCATCCGGTGCTTGGGCTCACGATGGTGGCGCTCCTCACCCTCAACGTCGTGCTGACTGCCATTAACCAGATGATCACGCGGTCCGTTTCGCGGGCAGCCGCGGAGGCTTACAGCGAGTCACAGCAGTTCGCTGCCGCCGTGAACCGGACGGCGGATGCAACACGCGCGATGGGCATGCTGCCCGATGTCGGTCACCGTTGGGCGCAGCTCCACCGGGCCATGCTTGGGTGGCAGTCGGCGGCCTATCGGCGGGCCGGAATCGTGTCAGGAGTCCTCAAATTTTTCCGGACGGGCCAGCAGGTCATTATCCTGTCCGTCGGTTCATTGCTCTATCTGGAGCAGTCGATCAGCATGGGCTCGATGTTCGCGGCGATGATCGTGGGGATGCGAGCCCTTCAGCCCGTCGATGCGGTTGCCGCCGGGTGGCGCAGCATCTGGAATTTCTCGGCGTCCGCGGATCGACTCGGCCAGCTTCTTGCCGGTGATCAGGACGAGAGCAGCCGCATGCAACTGCCCCGTCCGAGCGGTGCCTTGTCGGTCGACCGCGTCGTCCTGACCCCTCCGGATCAGGACACGGTTCTTCTGAACGACGTCTCCTTCGACCTCATGGCCGGGCGCGTGCTCGGTGTCGTCGGGCCTTCGGGCGCCGGCAAATCGTGCCTGGCGCGCCTTCTCGTTGGCGTCTGGGCGCCGCGGCGCGGATCAGTGGCGCTGGACGGCCATGACCTGCCCCACTGGAACCCCGACCAACTCGGCCGCTTCGTCGGTTACGTGCCCCAGGAGGTTGAGCTTCTGCCCGGCACCGTTGCAGAGAACATTGCTCGCTTCCGCAGTGATGCGGACCATGAATCGATCATCCGCGCAGCGGAGGTGGCAGGCATCGAGGATCTGATCCAAAGCCTGCCCCAGGGCTACAACACGCGGCTCGGTCCCGATGGACATGTCCTGTCGGGTGGCCAGAAGCAGCGCATCGCGCTCGCACGGGCCGTCTATGGTGATCCCCGCCTTCTGGTGCTGGACGAGCCGAATTCTAATCTCGATGCTATCGGCGAACAACGACTTGCGGCCGCCCTGTCGGCCATGCGCGACCAGGGCGCGAGCGTCGTCATCATCACGCATCGTCTCAACATGCTGATCTATTGCGACGACGTGCTCGTGATGAACGCCGGAACGGTCCATGCCTTCGGCCCGCGTGACCGGATCATGAACCGTCTCTCGCCGAATCGGCTGACCCCACAGCCCATCCTTGAAGCCGGGCTCGACAGGAAGGCTTCGTGACATGCAGAAGGCGCTGACTCAGAAGGCTCCCGAGCCGAGCACCGATTGGCGTACAACGCTCAGACTCGGCTACCTGACGCTCATCGTTGCCTTCGGGGGCTTCTTGGCGTGGTCCATGACCGCCCGGCTCGACGGGGCAGCCGTTGCGGCTGGCGTGGTGGCGGTCGAATCCAACCGAAAGACGGTTCAGCATCTCGAGGGCGGCATTGTCCGGGAAATCCTCGTGCGAGAAGGGGACAGGGTCCAGAAAGGGCAGGTGCTCCTCCGCCTCGACCCGACGCGGGTCGAGGCCGTCGGGGATCTTCAGCGCAATCAGTTGGCCATTCTTCTTGCTCAGGAAGCCCGGCTCCTCGCCGAGCGGGAATGGGCCGAGACGGTCACCTTTCCGGCCGAAGCAATCGAGCGCAGCACAGCGCCGATCGTTGCCCGCGCCATTAGTGATCAGAGACAGCAGTTCGAGGTCAGGCGCGGCACCCTGAAGCGCACCCTCGAGGTTGCCGACGCCCAGATCGCACAGGCCCAGAGGGAGATCGAGCAGGCCAGAAACGAGGGGCAGACCGCCCGCGATACCCTGAAGAACATCTCCCGCGAGCTCGATTCGTTGATGCCGCTCTACGAGAAGAAACTCGTTCCCATGACGCGAATCACCACCCTGCAAAGGGAGAAATTGCGGCTCGAAGGACAGATCTCCAATTCGGAGATCTCGATCACCAAGTTGACCGAGCGCGTCCAGGAGTTGACGCTTCGTCGCGAGCAGGCCCGCCAGGATTATCGCCAGGAGGCGTCTGCCAGCCTTGCGGAACTTCAGAAGTCCCTGAACGAGATTAGGCAGAACGTGATCGTTGCCGAAGATACACAGAGGCGGAGCGAAGTGCTTTCGCCAACCGAGGGTGTGGTTCAGCAGATGCGCATCTTCACGGTCGGAGGTGTCGTCGGCGCGGGTGACCCGATTCTCGATGTCGCGCCCACCAGCGAGGACCTTGTCGTGCGAGCGAAGGTCTCTCCGCTCGATATCGACCGCGTCTATCCCGGCATGAAGGCGGAGATCCGCTTTCCCTCACTTCGCAGCTTCGGGGCCAAGATTACCATGGGTAAGCTTCGCTCCGTCTCTCGAGATCGCTTGCTGGACGAGGTCACCCGAGATCCGTATTTCGCTGCAGAGGTCGAGGTGCATCGGGACAGCGTTCCGCCCGAATTTGCCGAAAAGCTTTCGGCCGGCATGCCAGCCAACGTAGTAATTCCCACCGGTGAACGCACCGCGCTGAACTATCTTCTGACACCGGTCTTCGAGCGGTATCACTCTGCGATGCGGGAGCGCTAGAGCTACCTCGGTGCCAGTGAAACGAATGGCGGGTTCCGCACTTCCTGAGATTACGCTTCTCCCTCGATATTTCGACCGAAATCACAGCGACGGCGGCCGAAGCTCGGACCGCCGACCTGCCGGAACGGCAACGACCTGACTGTCCTGAAATTAAGCGTCAGAGATGATTTGTGCGGCCACGTGCCGGGCGTTCGTGCTGTCACGCTGCTTTCATAATATTTGGGCACTGACAGATTGCAACGCCAATTGACAAGCTTTCGGTCGGCGGCTTATCAAATGTCAGCAAATCTGTCAGCACTAATGTCAGTGCATTGAGCCTCGACGAGCGGGAGTTTCGGAGATGTCCGATCCAACATCAGGATTCTCGGGGCGTGAGGGCCGGCGAATCGTCAGCGCTTCTCCAGGCGTCTACATCCTGCGCTACACGTCGACTGCTTCGAGCCAGGGCGCTCCCTCGGCGCGCGTCGCTGCGTTGGCGACGGCGGATCAGGCCGTGAACATCGTTGCAGCCCCGGGAATGCGGGACGCGACGCTGCGCGGACCCGGGGATTACATCCTTGTCCGCGTCGAGCGGTCTACGCGACTCGAAATGGTCCTGACCCCGCACCGTGCCGGCGGTTCACTCGACGCACAGTTCGAACTGGAACTCATTGCGCCGCCGGTCACCTGGCGCGAGGAGAGATTGTTGACCGACCTGAGTGTTGGGTGCGAGACGGCTATCGATGTTCTCGCGCACGTGGCGCGTCGTGGCGATGTACACGTGGTTTCAGGACAATGGGTTTGCGGCCCGGATGCTCCGGCGGCTATCGAGGGTATCGAGGTGCGGTGGCCCGGCAGGCCGCCCGCGGTCTCGCTGGCCTACAGTGTCATCATCGGCCAAGCGCGCCGCTCCCTGCCGGAATGCATGGAGGGCGAATTCGCCGGGACGCGCGGTCAGGCAACGCCCGTCGTCGGGCTGAGGATGCGCTTGCACGGTCCCGGTGCGAGCCAATTCGAAATCCACGCGAAGGCGCTGTTCCGCGGGTCACGGATCACCTTGGAGAGAGGCAAGGATGTCGAGCTGTCCGGCCCCACGGGTCGCGAACCGCTCGTCGGGCTTCGGCTCTCGGTCGAGCCAGTCGAGATCCCGAAGGCAATCCCCCGCTCCCGGCGGGGAAAACACGTCCAAGTCTTCCGCAACGGAGGTTTTCAGCCAGCAGTGTCGTGAGTTCCATAAGCACGGTGGAAGCTAAGGAGAGCCTTTTTCATGAGCTATAATTTATCACGAAGCGATTTGAACGCAGAACTGCGAAATGATGGTTTCACGGCGCAGTATCGCCAGGAAATCCTGAATGGCATCGAGAGCGTCGGTGTCTTCAACGACGGCGTCGCAGAAACCGAGTTTGTTGGCCCGGATGATGCCCTGCCGGGCGAGGGTGCAGCTTTCTCGGACGATTCCTCGGCAAACAGGATCGCCGCGCTCGCGGAGGCTCCCTCCAATTCTGGGGCGGAACTCTACTACTACCGCGACATCGAGGGATCCGTGACGGTTCCGGCCGATGCGCATGGAGCTATCTTCGCGACCGATGCGGACATCGAGGTCACAATCGACGGGGCGGGACAGAATTTTGTCGCGACTCATGTCGGTGATGACTCGGTCATCTCAGTGGGCTCGAGTTCCGACTACATCCTGACCGGCGAAGGCGACGACTACGTCGAAGCCGGGGCGGGGGCGGACACGGTCTACGGTGGCGCCGGGGACGACGAGATCTCCGGCCAGGGCGGCAACGACCTGCTCTTCGGGGAGGCCGGCGACGACCTTCTGCGGGGCGGCGCGGGCAACGATACGCTGTATGGCGGTACCGGAGACGACGTTCTCCGCGGCGGGCTCGGCAGCGACACCCTGTATGGCGGTGCCGGAAACGATACGCTCTACGGCGGGGTTGGTAACGATCTTCTCGAGGGCGGATCCGGCGACGACCTTCTACGGGGCGGCGCGGGCAACGATACGCTGTATGGGGGCGGCGGCGACGATGTCCTGTATGGCGGCGTGGGCAACGACACGCTTTACGGCGGCGGCGGCGATGATACGCTCTACGGTGGCGCCGGCGACGACGTCCTGTATGGCGGTAGTGGCGCCGACATGTTCTTCGTGGGCGGCGGCAACGACACCGTCTTCGGCGGCGGCGGCAACGACATCCTCGACCTCAGCGACCGTGCTTCGAGCGACTTCGATAGCGCGATCAAGGCGACGCAGGGCAATGTCACGACCATCCAGTTCACGGATGGCCAGACGCTCACGATCCAGAGCATCGAGAAGATCATCTTCAGCGATAAGGACGTCACGAGCTGGTAACGTTCGGGGCGGCTTGAAACAGGTAGCGTGACCGCACCTATTCAGTTCAGAGGTGAAAGCGTGGCTCTCAGGTCAGGAACAAGTGACGATGACATTCTCCACGGAACAAGCGAGGGGGACGTCATCGTCGGTGGGAGCGGTGACGACAGACTGTTCGGCCACCGCGGAGACGATTGGCTCGAAGGCGGGGATGACAATGACGTCCTGCGCGGCGGGCAAGGCTCGGACACGCTGCTCGGCGGATCCGGTGATGATCGGCTCAGCGGTCATGGCGGCAACGACGTCCTCGACGGCGGCGCTGGCGACGATCTTATAAGAACGGGATCCGGTTTCGACCGGGTCCTCTTTTCCGGCGATGATATCGGTGACGATCGCATTGTCGATTTTGATGTGAATTCTGACAAGATCGACCTGACCGAACTCACCGGTGTCGAGAGTCTGTCCGACCTCGCGTTTGCCGAGGTCGGACAGGACGTCGTCATCACGAGCAAGAACGGGACTTTCTCGGGGTCGATCACCGTGAAGGGCGTTACCACGCAGCAATTGCTCGACAACAATGCGATCGATGTGGCGTGCTTCGTGCGCGGCACGCTGATCCGCACGACTCGGGGTGAAATGCCCGTCGAAAGCCTGATGATGGGTGACGAAGTCGTCACGCTCGACGGATCGGCTCATACCATCAAATGGATCGGCCGCCGGACGTTTTCGACGCGGTTCGTCAAGGCGGCGTCCCGCGTAGTGCCCGTGCTCATCAGGGCAGGGGCCATCGCGCCGGGCGTACCCTGCCGGGACCTGCGCGTCTCACCTGAACATGCGCTCTGGGTCGACGGTGTCCTCGTCCCGGCGGTGAATCTCGTGAATGGCCGGACGATCGTCCGTGACCTGAACGGGGAGACGATCGACTACTACCATATCGAACTTGATGAGCAGAACCTCATCTTGGCCGATGGTGCTCCGGCTGAAACCTACGTGAACCATGACAGCCGCAAGATGTTTGCGAACTGGCGTGACTACGTTGCACTCTACGGTGAAGACGCGCCGGCTATCGATGAGGCGGGCCGTCACGTTCGCGCCTATCCCGTTGCTACTGCGGCACAATGCGCGGCAATCCGCCGCCGACTGGATGAGCGCGCAGGCGTGAACAGCGCATTTGCGGCTTGAGCCCTAACAACGTCGGCGACGAACCGAAGTTCTGACGAGGAAGACCGCCGTTGCATCAGCAACGGCGGTCTTCGCGTTCTCCGGAGCCTGTCCGGCGGTGAATTTACCTCAACCCGCCGAAGGAGCGTCGGCGGCGCAGTGGTAGTTACGAACCGGCTCCGGCTTGGCCAATGGCGCCCGAAATCCTTTATGCAAGAGGGGGGATGACGCTTCTGCAGGCGAGCGCGGTCCCTTCCCGGGGTGCGAAAATGTCGACACGCTCCAGTGCGGCCCTCATGGCGTGGAGAGCCTCCGGGAAGGAATAAGAGTCTCGCACGAGGTTCAAGGCTGAATTGGAGAGACTCGTCCAGAGCTTCTCGTTTCCATATGCATCCACGATCGCATCGACCCATTGAGCCGGGCTTTCGGCCAGAAGGAAATCGGTTCGCGGCTTCGCGGCGATTCCCTCGACGGCGATCGGGGACAGGATCGTCGGGATTCCCGCGGCCATGGCGGCGAGGACCTTGCCCTTGATCCCGGCTCCCGATCGGAGCGGCGCGATGAAGAGACGGGCTCGGTCGAATACCTCGCGGAGATCCTCTACATGTCCATGGACTACGAGACCGTCCTGCTCCAGCTCCGCGACTTCCGCGCTCATCTGGCTGCCGAAGATATTCACCTGAATGCCAGGCATCCTGCGTCGTAGAACCGGGAGCACCTCGGCGGCGAAGAACTTCACGGCCTCGACGTTGGGACGGTGACCGAAACTCCCCAGGAATGCGATATCGCGGCGATTTTCAAAAGCAGGTACGTCGCTGGTGGGCTCGACAATCCAAGAAACCCGTGCGACGTTCGCGTCACCCAATTGGTGACTGAGGATGATCGCCTGCTCGGTGTCGCTATAGCTGAGCGTAAGATCGACCTGCCGGATGACTTCGAACTCGGCGTCACGAGTCAGTCGGCTGCGACGGATCTGATCGTCACGCTTCTCGGCAATTCCCGCCCGCAATTCGCGAAGGAAGTGGAGGTCAGCAACGTTGAAAACGATTTTGGTATCAGGCTGATAGCGCCGCACCAGGGGAATTACGCTCTGCGCGACGTTGTAGCGCGTGATGTAGACGACATCAAACTGACCTGCCCGTGCAGCGAGGGCCTGTTCCAACGAGGTGCAGAACGGCGCGTGCAACGCCTCGACGCCCATGCGCAGCAACGCTTCCGTGTAGGCTCCGAGGTGAAGGAGGTTCAGGGGCAGAAAGCTCACCCTGAAGTTCAGAGCCTGGAACAGCCTCATCTCCTGGATGGCCGCATAGCTCCCGGCATCGATGTCGATGCGAGGCAACTGCTGGTCGATGAACAGGACACGACGGGAGCCGTCCGGATCGGGGCGCCTAATACCATTGCCAGTGCGGCTCGGCGCTTCCCTAAGCAGGCCCGCCCACTTTCGCTTGAACCAGTTGTCATCGCCGAATGGAAGAGGCTCGGACGCGGCCCATGACGCCGAGAGAATCGAAATGGAGGATAGCGGCGCGACGCAGATCCTCAGCCCGGCCGCTCGCACTTTCAGGCAGAGATCCGCGTCGATCTGGTTATCCGTTGCAAATGCCTCGGAGAAGCCACCAACCTGTTCCCAGACGGATCTTGCTATGAGGAGCCCGGACCGGGACACGGCGTCGATCTGACGAGTATGAGAGAACTCGGGCGAGTTCGGATTTCCGCTGCCTGTGATCGCCTCGAGCCGACCATCAACGAGAAAGCGCGCGCCCGTCTCCCGGAGGCGGCCATTCCCGTCGAGGACCTGCGCGCTGACTGCACCAATGCGATCGAAGAGTTCGACCGGATATATCAGCTCATCGAGCCATCGACTGGCCGGTTCGCTCTGTCTGCCGAGAAAGGCGATGAAGCGGCCCTTGCTCGTGAAAGCCGCGCGATTGAGCGCCGCAGAGCGAGGTTCTCCGGGTAATACCTCGAGGAAGGTAAGCCCGTCCAGGAGCGGCTGTAATCGATCGCGGTCCTCTTGCAACAGCGAATGGACGAGAGTGATGTCGAAAGTGGCCCGGTTGAACGCGAACAGGATTGCGGCAACCGAACGATAGGCATCGGTCGCGCTTTCACCTGCATCCACCACGATCGAAACGTCAGGTTGAGCAGACTCCGGGACCCTCAGCGGGAGGAGGTCACTGAGCTGAAAATTGCTCTGCCGAAGGACAGAATGGCACTGCTGCAACTGAACGAGAGCATCGTTTCCCCCGTGCTCATCGGCGGCTTCTATGTGCAAAGCCAGCGAGCGGTAGCGCTCCCGCGCCAACGGATTGTGTCCACTGAGCCATGGCGCCCATCCCTGCTCCCCAAGCATCGCCCAGTCGGTGGTTAGCGGCTTCAGGACCTCTGCGACCTGATAGAGGATCTGTCCAGTCTCGCGCTCCGACACTTCTACGAGGCGGGGAGAGCCGTCGAGGAATCGATCGGCAATGCGAAGCGCAATTTTTTGCGCTCCCATGTCAGTGGGTGACGGAACGGCCAAGGTGGCGGCGGGCTCCGAATCGACGAGAAGGTCTAATACCTCGCCCCCGGCCGCACCCGACAACGCGCCCGATAGCGTTACTCCGTCAAATCCGTAGGGGTGGAATGAGAGGCCGGGTGAGCCGCGCAACAGGATCGGTGTGGGCGTCAGCGGCTTTCCGGTATGACGATCGACAGCATTGACCTCCACGTCCTTCCCGAATTCGCCACTCGTCATGCGGGGAAGGCGGAACTGGACGACATGGGCCCCATGCCGCACGCGCTCGACGGCGTCCCTGTTCAGGAGAT
Source organism: Microvirga massiliensis (assembly GCF_001006805.1). Taxonomy (GTDB): domain Bacteria; phylum Pseudomonadota; class Alphaproteobacteria; order Rhizobiales; family Beijerinckiaceae; genus Microvirga; species Microvirga massiliensis. The sequence goes on from NZ_LN811356.1 coordinate 144,988, forward strand.
AATTGCGCCAGGAAACCGGGCTCTGCTCGCATGCGCCAAAGGCCAGTCCCGTCATGAACAGGACGGCGGGTTCGGCACTTCTGATCTGTGCTTCCTCATCCCGACGGATGGTCAGGCCGATGCGGACCGACGCGGCGCCCCGAGGGGCACGGAAGCTGAAATTCACCTTGGCATAGCCGCTCGGAACGTTGCCTCCAGGCTTTTTCTCGATCGACCGCCGATGATCTGCAATGACATCGCCGTCAACGTCGAAAACGGTCAGCCGCAGATCGGCTCTGCACCGGTGCGAGCCGAACAGGCCTTCGAAAGCGTAACGCTCTCCGGCAGCGATAGAAAGATCACCCGGAGCACTCGAGTCTGAGTAGAGGACCTCGATACTTTCGACATGGCTGGGGACGGACACGAAACCGGTGTGTCCACCCGAGAGCGTCCATTGTGGTGCAATATCACGACCCGTCTGCACGAGTGTGTCGGCCACACCGATGGGATGCCAGTCCGAGCACTCGTCGTCGAAACGGCCGTTCCGCAGCAGATTGAGCTGACGGAGAAAGTCGCGCGAGTGAAGGTGTACTATGGAGGCCGCTACCGGTTGACCATCAATATCGAAAGCAACCCGTTCAGTAGGTGGATCGACCGTATCGATGAGTACCAGAGCATTGCGCCCCTCGACTTGAAGTAACTGGGGACCGAACCGATCCGGTGGTGGATGAAGAAGCTGCATGACGGAAGCTATTCAGGTGCCGATGCGTCAGGTGTCGACGCGTAACTTACTGTTAGGACGCCAAGTCGCACGGGTAAAGTCACCAAATTCAGTGCGACTGTCTGGAAATTGTCAGGATTCTGCCGCAGAAAGCTCCCACCGAGGCAAATGGTCGAGCCTGTGCCCAAACGGCGGAAAGGCAGCGAACAAGCATGAAACCCGCGACAGGAGCTGTGCTGCTGGCGTTTACGTCAGCAATGCCGAACGGAGCAAGTGCGATGCCGGACACGCCGATGCTGGCGATCGAGAATGTCTCGCAGGAGGAAGTGATCTTCGACAGCCGCAGGGTGCCCTGCGGTCTGGAGCAGTTTCCAGATTCCCCGGCGCGAGCCATCAGGGAGGCGGGAGGCGAGATCATCCTGTTCGCGACATTCGAGACGAACTGGTTCATGGCTGGCCCTGATTGGGCTAGCCTCCGGCCGACCTGCGTCTCGGCCGGGCGGGGCGCCGAGAACTCGGATCCGGAGGCCACGGACGACAAGTTCTGGATCCAGGCTCTATACTCGAAGGACGGGCGCGACGTTCTGGCCCTCGGGAGCCATGAGTATCTCGGGACACGTCACCCAGGGCAGTGCGTGGTGACGGAGCCGGAGGGACAGCGGCCTCCATGCTGGTTCAGTTCTATCACGCAATACGTCTCGAGGGGAGATGCTCGGCACTTCAAACCCGCTGCGGCTGCGCCAATTGTCGCCGCACCGCAGGAGTCCTACTCTCCCAGGAGCGCTCGTAGGGTAGGCTTCTTCACGGCTTCCAATATCATTGCGGATCGCGATCACCTCTACGTGCTCGTTTACGGCGAGGGCATGGCAGGGCAGCCCCAAGGGAACTGCCTGTTTCGAACCGAACGATCCGGGGGCGCTTCGCGCTGGCTCGGCTGGGATGGCACCGACTTCACGGCCGACCTCTCCAAGCTCGGCGCCGCTCCGAATAAAGCCTGCAGACCGGTCGAGGGCCTTCACCATGAAGCGCGCAGCCTTGTGCGGCATCGAGAGAGCGGCAAATTCGTGACCATCTTCACGAGCCGGGACAGGTCTACGACGGGTGTTTTCTATTCCGTATCGGACGACATGAAACACTGGGGGCCGCAGAAATTGCTGCTCGAGGCGCCGCTGACACGCCAGGAACCCGGTTGTGAGCCCGTCTACCGCTATCCCTCGCTGATCGACCACGACGCACCCGAGCAGGCCTTCGAGAGTGTTGGAAACCGTGCGTTCCTCTATTCCGTCAAGATCATTCTGGATGGCTGCCGCCAGTCGGGCCGGCTGATTACGCGCATTCCGGTCACGATCACAACCAGCGGTACCTGAGGCTCGGCGGCTGACTACCAAAGTGCGAATTGCAACGGGCAACGGAAGCTGACATTTGGCCGGCGAGTCTGAATTTTGGAGATCCGACACCCTTGCGTGGGTGTCATATTGCTGTAACCAGGATCATGTTCAGGAAGCGATCGGAGCAGAAATTTTCATGAGAAAACAGCGTGTTCTCTACATCGGCGCTCCCTACAGGCTCAGTAATCCGTCTCGGGCTGACATGATGGACGTTTTTGAGCAGAGTGGTCGAAATTCAGGCAATTTGCTGATCGGACACTCACTCCGGAGTCAGCTTAATGCCGATGTGACATCAATCTCGCCGGAATATCCCCCGCGCGACGGCGGATATGACTACATCGCGGTAGCTGCCGCGAATTTCCTGTTTTCCGGTTTCGACTTCGGCGCTTTCGCCGATCTGATCGAAAAGATTGATCTGCCCTGCGTCATGGTCGGTCTCGGAGCTCAGGCTCCGAAATCGGGCCACATGCCCGATATTGCTCCCGGCACGAAGCGATTCGTGCAGGCGATAGCTGATCGGACCTACCGGATCGGCGTGCGCGGCGCCTATACCGCGGAGGTGCTGGAGAAGCTCGGTATCCGAAATGTGCAGATCACCGGGTGCCCTTCATTTTATCTCTACTCGCCCGAAACCATTGCTGAGCGCCACGCCGGCAAGCGCGAGACGGGCAGGGTCTCGTTCAACGGGTCGAGGAATGTCATGTCGCATTCAGGCGATCCGGCGCGAATGCAGAGACTCGAGGCTGCCGTCTATCAGGCTTGCCGAGAAACCGACTCCCAATTCATCCTGCAGAGCGAACTCGAGGAACTCGCCATACTCACCTCCTCTGATCCAGCGCAGGATTTGCAGAACGCTGCGCGGATTAGAGAGAGCCTCGCGCTGGAACTGTCGGACGAAGAGGTTCGCGATTTGGTGAGGTCCAAGTTCAAGATCTACTTCGATATCGAGCACTGGGCCGAGGGGCTGAGCGATGTTGACTTTTCTCTCGGCACCCGCTTTCACGGGAATCTGATAGCACTCCTGAGCGGCGTTGCGGCACATGTGATCTGCCACGATTCCCGTACGCAGGAACTGTGCGAGTTTAGTGGGATTCCCCATTCAACGCTCGGCGAAGTGGACCTGGACACCGATATCCTTGGTCTCAGGAAGCAATCCGATGTCGGGCCGTTTCTTGCACGTCAGTCGGCGAACTACGAGGCTTACCGGACCTTCCTCGAGAAGAACGGTGTCTCGCATACTCTTCAGCCTACTCGCGTCGGGTCCGAAGCTGAACACGCGATAATGCCTGCGTAGTTTCAACTGTTTTTTCTAGTCAAGATTATTGTTTCCGTCGTCGGGATTGAACATGACCAATGAGGATTGGATCGAACTGATTCGCGCGTCCGGATTGTTCGATTTGGATTGGTACCTCGAGCGAAATCCCGACATCCGCGCTGCCGGGATAGATCCGGTCCAACACTGGTACTACAGTGCGTCCGCGGAGAAGCGGGACCCCAACTTCCTGTTCTCGGTCTCCTATTACCAGGCGCAGAACGGGGATGCCCTCTCGAGAGACATCAATCCGCTCGTGCACTACATCACGGTCGGTGAAAAGGAAGGGCTTAATCCCTCTCTGTATTTCGATGCACAGTGGTATCGGAGTGCTTACGGGACCGAGATCGACGGCAGCATTCATGCCACGGCACTTGGCCACTACCTTTCCTATGCTCGGAACGTCGAATTCTCCCCAAATCCGTATTTCTCTGGAAAATTCTATCTAGAGACCTATCCTGATATCGCTGCGGCTGGCCTGCGTCCTTATGAGCATTTCCTGCAAAACGGCGGAAGCGAAGGTCGGAACCCCAGCGATCGGTTCGTTACGACCTTCTATCGTCAGCGGCACAGGATCGGCCCGGCGACGGATGCGTTTACGCACTTCCTCAGGGAGGGGCTGAAGAACGGTCTCGTCACTCATCCGGATGACGAAAAGACGGTTTTCAGCGAGGCGGCGAAGTGGACGGCACCCGGGCCGCAGTTCAAGCGCGAACTGCAGCCGTTACCCAGGCGGGAGACGAAGACTGCGTCGACGGTCGATGTCTTCGCCTACTACCTTCCGCAGTTTCATCCAATCCCGGAGAATGATGCCGCTTGGGGAAAGGGCTTCACGGAATGGCGCAACATCGCACGCGGCCTGCCAAGATTCGAAGGGCATTTCCAGCCGCGCATTCCGCGCGATCTCGGGTTCTATGACCTTCGTGCCCCGGCCTCGCTGGATGACCAGATCGCCCTCGCGGAAGCGGCTGGGCTGCGCGGCTTCGGGTTCTACTACTACAATTTCGACGGCGACCGCGTCCTGGACCTCCCCATCGAGATTTTCATGGAGGCGCAGACCAGTCTCGACTTCTTCCTGATCTGGGCCAACGAGAACTGGACCAAGACCTGGGACGGGTTCGACCGAGACGTCATCAAGGAGCAGCATTTCAGCCTCGATTCGCTGGATGTCATTGCGGCCGATATCGGCCGGCACATGCGGCACGAGAACTATTACCGCATCGATGGACGACCGTTCTTCGTGCTTTATCGACCAGGCATCATTCCGGAGCCGAAACGATACATTGCACGATTGCGCGAGGCCATCGCGCGAGCCTGCGGCCAAGCACCTTTGATGTTCATGGTGCAAGGGTTCGGGGATACCGATCCGCGTGTTTTCGGGCTCGATGGCGCGATCGAGTTCCCGCCTCACAAGATCGGCCAGGGACTGCAGCCGATCAACGACAAGGTCACGATGCTCGATCCGGGATATCGAGGCATGATCTTCTCGTACGCCGACTACATCGCGCGGTCGAAGGAGGTCGGCCGCGAGCCGTTTCCGCTCGTGCGGACCGCCATGCCCATGTGGGACAACGAGGCGCGCCGGCCTGGCCGCGGGACCGTCATTCACGGCTCGACGCCGGACAAGTATCGGGATTGGCTTGCGCATCTCATCCGATATGCGAAGCGCTATCCGGTCTTCGGCCGGTCAGTCGTGGCAATCAATGCCTGGAACGAGTGGTGCGAGGGCACCTATCTCGAGCCCGATGTCCATTATGGCATGGCCTACTTGCAGGCGACGAGCGAAGCCATACACCTCGCACATGCTAAGCGCCCGAGTGGCTCGGTCCTGCTCGTGGGGCACGATGCCTACCGGCACGGTGCGCAGTTGCTGCTCCTGAACGTCGCGCGGCAGCTTAGAAGCTTCGGTTTCAGAGTGGCGATCCTGCTTTTGCGAGGCGGGCCCATGGAGGACCAGTATCGGGCCGTCAGCGACTACTTCCGGATCATCGATGGCCCCCGGATGCTCGAGGAAACGCTGGGTAGCCCTGAACTCTCGGCCTATCAGGTGGCGATCACCAACACGGTCGTCTCAGGGCGTGTCGTCCCCGCGCTCAAGGCGCGATCCTACAAGGTCGTCTCTCTCGTCCACGAGATGGCGAATCTCGTTCGAGAGCGGAACCTTGAGGAAAACTGCAATGACATCGCGAGGTTCTCCGACGCCGTCGTATTTGCCGCGGACCGCGTGAAGCGCGACTTCGAGGCTGTCGTTGGCAAACCCGTCGCAAGCGGGAGGGTATTCCCGCAGGGCATCTACAAGCCGCCGGTCGAAACCGCGGCGGCACCCGCGAAGGCGCCGCGCCGGAAGGCGCCCGTCATCACAAATCTTGGCTATGCGGACATGCGAAAAGGCTACGATCTTTTCGTGTCTCTGGCGGATTATTTTGCGGCCAATGGAATTCCAGGCGAATTCGTCTGGATCGGCAATGTCGATCCGAGCCTGAAGGAATGGGTCAAGCCCGCCGGGGCGAACTTCAAGCATGTGCCGTTCACGGATGACGTTTACGGTCATCTGCGCCATGCGGACGTCTTTTTTCTGACCTCACGCGAGGACCCTTTCCCGACGGTGGCCCTTGAGGCGCTTGCGGTCGGTGTGCCGGTGGTCTGCTACGCCGGAACAGGGGGGATCGCCGACCTGGTCGGGAGCAATGAAATCCTGGGGGCCTGCGCCCGCCCGTTCTCGCTAGAGTCCGCCGCTCTCGAGTTGCAGCGCCAGATCGCCTTGGACACGGCTGCGAGCCGCTCCGAGAGAGCCGATCTCATGCGCCGAGATTTCTCTTTCTCGCATTACGTCTACACCCTTCTCGAAGCGCTCGACGCGGCCGGGCCGGCTGTTTCGGCAATCGTGCCCAACTACAATTATGAGGCATATCTAACTTCACGGGTGGAAAGCGTCCTCGACCAGACGTACAAGCCGTCGCAGGTTCTGCTTCTCGACGACCGCTCGAAGGACGGGAGCGCAGCAATCATTGCGGAGCTCTGCGAAACCCATCGACCCTGGATCGTGCCGCGGCTGAATACTCAGAATTCAGGCTCACCGTTTGCACAGTGGAGCGCCGGCGTCCGTCTGGCACGCGGCAAGTATGTCTGGATCGCGGAGGCCGACGACCTCTCGGAGCCGACATTCCTGGAGGAGACGATCGCCTTCATGGAGGCGAATGACTGCCTCCTCTGCTTCACGGATTCGAAACAGATCGATACCGACGGGAAGCTCCTGGCAGACAGCTATAACTACTACTTCAAGACGGTTCATGGAGAGGCCTTCGACAAGCCCTTCGCGATGGAAGGTCAGCAATTCCTCGCGGAGTTGCTGAGCACCAAGAATCTCATCCTCAACGTCAGCTCGGTCCTGTGGCGGCGTGACGCTCTGGAAGACGCGCTCGCCGCGCTGGAGGCAGAGCTCCCCAAATACAAGGTTGCCGGCGACTGGAGAATTTACGCGCATGTGAGCGCTCGGGAGGGGGCGCGGATCGGCTTCATTCCCAAAAGCCTGAATGTCCATCGGCGCCATGCGGCGAGCGCGACGCACTCACAGGCGCGCAATGCTCAGCTCAACGAGATCGGGCAAATCCATGCAGTCATCAAATCGCTGATCAAGGTCCCCTCGCGCGACGTGCAGACGAAGCAGCAGGCCTATATTAGGGAGCTCAGGGATCAGTTCGGGCTCACGGTCCCGCAGGCGGAGAGCGCCCCGCAGCGAGTTCTCGCGAATATGAACCAATAGACTGCATGAGATCGCCTGGTCGGAACTACAGAGGGCAAGAATGAAGGTTGATTCGTCCTCCCTGGAAGGGAGAGTTCGGCCGTTCCGTTCCAACAGGACAGCGCGCGCGACCGATGAGTCGTCCGGCCTGTCTCGACCGGAAGGTGCCGCTTTGAAGAACCCAAGCATCCGGGGCCCATCGGGAGCGACTCGGCGGCGGGTTCTCCATGTCGGCTCGGGCGCTGCCTCGGACGGCCGACTGCACGCGATCTTCCGCAGCGACCAATGGGCGGAGGTTCGCCTCGACGTCGATGTTGCGACCGATCCCGATCTGGTCTGCTCGGTGACGGACATGTCGGCGGCGGTGGAAAATGCCGCCTTCGACGGGATCTGGAGTTCGCACAATCTCGAGCACGTCAGAGGGCACGAGGTTCTCCCGGCCCTGCGGGAGTTCGTTAGGGTTCTCAGGCCCGACGGCTTTGCCCTGATCCGTTCGCCCGATCTTGAATCGGTCGCCGAACTGATCCTGCGGGACGGAATCGATTCAGTCGTCTATCAGTCGCCGGCCGGTCCAATCACCCCGCTCGACATGCTGTACGGCCATCAACGCTCGATCGAGCAGGGCAACGAGTTCATGCGGCATGGTACCGGCTTCACCCAGGACCGGCTCGGGCGTCTGCTGATCGAGGCCGGCTTCGAGGAGGCACGAACCACGCGGACGCCGCAACTCGAGGTCTGGGCCGTCGCATTCATGCCGGCGGCTGACGTAGGGGGCATCGTCGACGTGCTCGCGCGAAGCGGTCTCAACTTCTCGCTCGACGAGGAGACGAGGAAGGCATCGTGACCACGGAGTTCGAGGTCGGCGGTCCGCTTTTTGCGCCGGCCCTGTCCCTGGATCCGGTCCAGCATGCGGGATCTCTCGAGCGGGAGGCCCTTTCGGCCTTGCGCCAGTCGCGTTTCGTCGATGCCTATGCGCTGGCAGATCGCCGGTGCCGGATCAGACCCCTTGCCTCCATCGAAGCATTTCTGCTGCGCGCCTCGGCCTTGGCCGGGCTTGGGGAGAGCGATGCCGCGCGCGAGGACCTTCGGCTGGCTTTGTCCATCGATCCGGACAATCTTGCCGCCAACCGTCTGCTCTTGAGATCCGGTGAGATTGGCGAGCGCCTCGAGGCAGCCCGGAGGATTCTTGCTCGTGAGACGGACTGGAACAATCTCCAGCAGGTTCTGCGATTCCTGAACCGTACGGGTCAGGGCCCCGTCGGATCGTGCAGGCCGGGTATCGAGGCCATCGAGGGCTGGGTCGCTTGGGTGGATGGCGATGAGCCTACGCTGATCGTCGAGGGAGATATCTGGTCGGGTCAGATTTGCCTTCAGCGGGACGAAGGGCATCCCCTCACCGACCCGCAATACGCTGCCGCCATGGTCAGGATCCCGTGGTCACAGGTCGGGGACCATGTCACCCTGCACTTTGCGGGGAGGCGGGGTGCTCTCGTCGGAGCGCAGCACACGAGAGCGCGGCGTACGCCGCGCGTCGTGCCCCCCTTGACCACCTGGACCGAAGGTGTGCGGCAATATACGAGGCGGCGCGTCGCCGTGATCGTTCCGGTCTATGATGACTTCGAGGCGACACGTCAGTGTTTCGACGGTCTCTTGGCCGATCGTCCGATGCTCGTCGAGCGTCGCATCGTGGTCATCGACGATGCTACTCCGGACTTGCGTATCGCAGCCTATCTCGACAACCTGCATGAGCAGGGTGCGATCGAGCTCTTCCGCCATCGCCGGAATCTCGGATTCGCGGCGAGCGTCAACACTGCGCTCGATACCGTCGGTGACGAGGACGTATGTCTCCTGAATGCGGATACGCTCGTGCCGCCGGGCTTCCTCGACGCTCTCAGTCGGTCCGCAAACGTGGCTCCGGACATCGGAACGGCGACCCCCCTTTCCAATAACGGCGAGTATACGAGCTTCCCGGCTGCGTTCCGGAGCAACGACTTGCCGGACGCCACTATGGTCGAGCGACTGCACCGGGCCGCCGCGAGGGCTAACGCCGGATTGAGCATCGAACTGCCGAACGGCATCGGCTTCTGCCTCTACATTACGCGTTCGTGCCTGCGCGACGTGGGGAAGTTCAGCTACCACTTTGGACGCGGCTACTACGAGGATGTGGAATTCTGCTTGCGTGCAAAGGTAGTCGGCTGGCGGAGCATCTGCGCTGCGGATGTATTCGTTGGACATGCCGGAAGCAGGTCCTTCAAAACCGAGAAGGCGCCGCTCGTCCATCGCAACGCCAAGGCGATCGCGGCAGCCTATCGCGGCTTTGACGCCGCCGTAGCGGCCTTCGTCGACCAGGATCCCCTGAAAGGGGCGCGGCAGGCACTGGAACGAGATCTCCTTCCCGGCTCCGAACCCTTCATTCTGCTGGCTGTGCCGGAAGACACGGACCGTTCGTCCGTGGAGGAGCTGGTCGCATCCGAAGAGGCGGCCGGCGAACCCGTTGTGGTCGCGCGTGTCGGAACAGGGGCTGGGCGGATATCTGTGCGCTTGCGCAACAGCAAAGGGCAGGTTCCGCAGAACTTGACCTTCTCATACGCATGGCAGGACGCGACACGGGGCTTCGGGCAGGATCTCGCGACAATTCCCGTGAGCCGTTGTGTTGTGTGCGATCCGTCGCGAATCCCATCGGAGGTCCTGACAATCCTGCCGTCCGCAGGAAAAGCTCTGACGGTGCATGTGCATGATCGGGGATTGCTGTGCACGATCGCGCGCACCGAGCGCGGCTGTCCGGTCTGCCAGGGGCCATGTATCTGCGACATCGAGGGTCTTCATCGGGCTCGTCGCCCCGCCGACGCCAAGTCCGATCAAATCGCGCTGGTGACACTCCTGCGGTGCGCCGAATCGATCATCGTTCCCGACCGTCGCGTGAAATTCGCGCTCGAACGCCGGATCCCTGGCCTCGCGAATGCGATCAGGGTCGTGGAACCGGCGCCGGTTCCTCCGACCGTCCGCGAGCATTCGACGCTGCCCCGCGTTGGCGTCTGGGGCGACGGAGCCCAACCCGCCGTGGTCGACCTCGTTATCGAGATTGCGAACGTCTTCCAGCAGGAGGACGATGGCGCGAGCCTGATCTGCTTCGGCGAGACGCTGCGAGATCTCGTGCTGAAGGCCGCCGGCCCGGTGTTCGTAACGGGCGAGGCGGAGTGCGGCGACGCGCTCCATCTGGCGCGCCGGCTTTCGGTCAAGAAGATGTTCTTTCCATCGCGCCGTCTCGAGCCGCCCGCTGCGATGACGCGGCTGTGCAGCAGTCTCTCACTCCCCGTCGCACGCTTCGGCGAACCCGAGAACAGAAGAGACCGGGACAATCTCTATTTGCCACGCTCCATGAAGGCACGTGAGGTTGCGCGGGCGCTCCATGCCTGGGCTCATGCCGCATGAGCAACCGGGCCGGACAGCGTGCCATGCAGGCTTATGGGACGATTCCGCTTCTCGACATGGTTCGGGCGAGTGAGCGCTACTTTACGGGGCATGTCTTCGACCCGGTCAATCCCGACTCGCGGTACGTTGTGGAAATCTGCGCCGACGGAGAACCACTGGCGCTCGTTCGCGCAGACCGCTTCGTGCGGACCCTTTTGGACCGGGGCTGCGGCGACGGGTGCTACGGATTCGTATTCGAGCCGACAGCAAGGCAGCTCGAGGGACGCACGCTACTCCACGCCCGTCTGGCCAACTCGGATGTCGCCGTTGGGGAGCCCATCGACCTGCAGCTCGATCCTGCCCAACTCAGCACACCGACTCTCGGCCGTGTCGAGTGGGTGGGCGGACTTCGTCTCGTGGGGCAGGTGCGCGCTCAGCAAGATCGGTTTCCACCCGTCGTCAGAGTCTATGAGGGTCTCGATCTCCTGGCCGAAGTCTTGCCACAACAGTGGACTTCGTCGGAACGTGCCCGGAACCCGACCGAGCAGCCGTTCGACGTGACATTGCCGACCGATCTTGCAGACGGGCGCGTCCACGAACTGCGCATTGAGACCACGTTCGGTGATGAGCTAGAAGGCAGCCCACTCTTCGTTCTCGCCTTCGAGGACGGGCTCGTCCGATACCTGGAGTCGCATGGCGGGCCCGTCTGTGAAATGCAGCGCGCCCGATGGTTCGAGCGCCTCTTCCCGATGTCGCTGCCTTTCTCTTCCTATGACGAGTGGTGCGGTCGGTTTCCGCCCAATCTGACGGAACCAATGCCCGAGACGCCCGTGCGTGTCGTGATCATCGGTGGTGAAGACGACGGCTCCGAAGCCTTTGAGAGACTCGCTGAGCAAACCCATTCCGCATGGAGCGGAGCGCTCGTGATCTCGCCGGGATCCGATGGAGAATTCGGGTGGGCCGACGTAGGAGAGGCGCTGAAGGCCGACCGTGAGGGCGAAGAAATCGCGATCCTGACCACGAGCGATGTGCACCTCTATCCGGATGCGATCGCCAAGCTGGCCAGGACCCTGCGAGACGCACCGCAGGCGAGAGCCGCCTATTGCGATCTCGTCGCCGACGATGGTGATGGCGAAAAGCCGCTCTTCTTCGGCTCCTTCGACTACGAGCGGATGTTGGAGCAGGGCTACGCGGCCCGTCTCTTCGCCGTCAGGATCGACGATCTGAACTTAGGTTCTACCGAGAGCCTGTCGCTTCCGCGGCTTCTGCTTTCACTGTTCGACCAGTCCGGTTCCGATATTCAGGGCAAGGTCGTCCATGTGCCGGAATGCCTCGCTCGGGTGCCGCGCAGGATGCTATGGGACGGAGATACGCTGAAACGCGCGGTGGCGGATCACCTCACGGTGCGAGAGGTTCCAGCTAAACTCTCGCTCGGGACGGAGGCCTTGTTCTCGCAGGTCCGCGTGAGCCGCTCATGGGAGGCATCCGAGAGGGTCTCCATCGTCATCCCGACTCGGGACCGGCCAGGGTTGCTCAAAGCGTGTGTGGAATCCATCCGAGCGCAGACACGCCATGTCCAGTACGAGATCGTCCTGGTGGATAATGGATCGGTCGATCCGGAAGCACAGGCTTTCCTCGATGAGCTTGCAGCAGCGGAGCACGGTGTCGTGATCCATGCGCCCGGGCCGTTCAACTACTCCCGTCTCAACAATCTCGGAGTGGCAGCCGCCAGTGGATCGTTCGTCTGTTTCCTGAACAACGATACGGAGATTCAGGATCCTGATTGGCTTCTGGAGCTTGCCTCCCGGCTGGTCGAGCCTTCGACGGGAGCGGTGGCTCCCGTGCTGACCTGGCCAAACGGGATGGTTCAGCACGGCGGGGTGGTGCTCGGTCCGAATTTCTCGGTCGCGCATGCCTTCAATGATTGTTCCCGGGAGGATGCCGGCTACGGCGACCTGCTGCGATCCGCTCACGAAACCAGCGCCGTGACCGGTGCTTGTCTCATGATGCGCCGCGCCGATTTTCTATCCCTCGGAGGGTTCGACGAGACGGCGTTTCCTGTCCTGTTCAACGACGTCGATCTCTGTCTGCGCTTGCGCGCGCAGAACAAGCGAATCGTGGTGACGCCGCATACCCGGTTGCTGCATCACGAGGCTGCTTCGCGCAGCCAGGATGAAAGTAAACAGCAGGTGAGCCGCTTCCGACGGGAAAGCAATCTGCTTCGCCAGCGCTGGGGAGCGGTGCTGGCAGATGATCCCTACTACAATCCCAATCTTGCTCTCGACATCTACCCGTTCTCGGGCCTTGCTTGGCCCCCGCGTGCTCGGTCAGCACGATGAGCGAGATCTCCAAAGCCGTGCCAGCAATCCTGTAACGTGCAGGACGATTTCGCCCCGCGCGTCGGCAGTTCGACGCGTTCCTTATTCATTGCGAGGTTATACTGGAATGTCGAAAAAGTTCATCGTAACCGGTGGGGCCGGGTTCATCGGCTCTGCCGTGGTCCGCAAGCTCATTGCCGAGACACCCCATCGCGTCCTAGTCATCGATAAGCTGACCTATGCGGGTAACATGGAATCCCTGCATCCGGTCAGTCAAAGCGATCGGTTCAGCTTTCATCGCGTGGACGTCGCCGATGCACGGCGTATCCAGCAGCTGGTGGGGTCGTTCGAGCCCGACGTGATCATGCACTTGGCTGCAGAGAGTCATGTCGACCGCTCGATTGATGCGCCTGGAGAGTTCGTTCAGACCAATGTGGTTGGCACCTTCACGATGCTGCAGGCGGCGCTCGCCTATTGGCGCGGGCTCGATGCAGAGCGCCGCTCGACTTTTCGCTTTCATCATATCTCCACGGATGAGGTGTTCGGGAGCCTCGGTCCGGAAGGATTTTTCCATGAAACTTATCCTTACCAGCCGAACTCTCCCTATTCCGCATCGAAAGCGGCCTCCGATCATTTCGTGCGTGCGTGGCATCACACCTTCGGATTGCCCACGCTGGTGACGAACTGCTCCAACAATTACGGTCCATATCATTTCCCCGAGAAGCTCATTCCGCTGATGATCATCAACGCGCTCGAAGGGAAGGCATTGCCGGTCTACGGACGTGGAGAGAATGTCCGGGACTGGCTCTATGTCGAGGATCATGCGGATGCACTCATCCTGGTAGCGGAGCGTGGGCGTGCCGGAGAGAACTACAATATCGGAGGATGGAACGAGCGCAGGAATATCGACGTCGTATCGGAGATCTGCACTTTGCTCGACGAACTGGCCCCCAGTTCATCGATCGGACCTCGCCACCAGCTCATCGAGTATGTCACCGACCGGCCGGGGCATGATCTGCGCTACGCGATCGACGCCAGCAAGATCGAGCGGGAGCTGGGCTGGCGCCCTGCCGAAACTTTCCAATCCGGCCTTCGCAAGACAGTCGAATGGTATCTGGAAAACCGGGGCTGGTGGCAGCGGGTCCGGTCCGGCGTTTATCGCGGAGAGCGTCTCGGCATCGCCGTTTGAGACGGAACAGACATAGCTGAAAGGAGATCCCAGTGCTCGAGGTCGAAGAGACGGCAATTCCCGACGTCAAAATACTGACGCCAAAGCGGTTCGGTGACGAACGGGGCTTTTTTTCCGAGACTTACAATCAAGATCGTTTTGCTCAGGCGGGCATTTCGATTGCCTTTGTTCAGGACAATCATTCCTGGTCCGCCAAGGCAGGCGTTGTTCGTGGACTGCATTTCCAGTCACCACCCTTTGCCCAGGACAAACTGGTGCGCGTGGTTCGTGGCCGTGTGCTCGACGTGGCGGTTGATATCCGCCGCTCCTCGCCGACATTCGGCCGGCACGTGGCCGTTGAACTCTCGAGCGAGAATTGGCGGCAATTGCTGGTGCCAGTCGGCTTTGCCCACGGGTTCTGCACGCTCGAGCCTGACTGCGAGGTCGTCTACAAGGTATCGGGCTATTATTCCGCGGCCCACGATCACGGCCTGGCGTGGGACGATCCTGCGCTGGCGATCGACTGGCCCGTTGCTGCTGATGCGGCCATCCTCAATGACAAGGACCGGAAGCATCCGCGGCTTGTTGATCTCGAATCTCCCTTTTCCCAAAGACGGGTGGCGCAATGAGAATGCTTGTAACGGGCGTCGCCGGGCAGGTCGCACGGGCGCTCGCGGAGCGCGGTCCAGAGCACGGCATCGCGGTGAGCACGATTGGTCGTCCCGTGCTCAACTTGGCCGACCCGGACAGCGTGATGGATGCGCTCAGGCCGATCGAGACGGACATCATCGTGAACGCGGCAGCCTATACAGCCGTCGACGGGGCTGAGACGGACCCGAAGACCGCCTACGCCGTAAACGAGATTGGCGCCGGAGCGGTGGCCGCCGCGGCACGCCACAAGAGCGTGCCCATCATCCATCTGTCTACCGACTACGTCTTCAATGGCCAGAGCGACGAGCCATATCGTGAGGATGATCCCGTCAGCCCGCTCGGCATCTACGGTCGGTCCAAGCTGGCCGGCGAATACGCAGTGGCGGATGCGCAGCCCGACCACGCCATCCTTCGCACCGCCTGGGTGTTCAGCCCATTTGGCAAGAACTTCGTCAGGACGATGCTCCGTCTCGCCGAGGAGCGGGACGAGGTCGCCGTGGTTGCAGACCAGCATGGCTCGCCCACGGGCGCTTACGATATCGTAGACGGCATCATCGCAGTTGCCCGCAACCTTCTAGCTTGGCCGGATGATCCTCGTCTGCGAGGCGTGTTCCACATGACGGGAACAGGCCACACCACATGGGCCGAATTCGCGCGCTTCATCTTCAAGGTCTCCGCAGAATCCGACGGACCGAGTGCACGGGTACGATCGATCACGACGGCTGAATATCCGACTCCAGCGGTCAGGCCCGCGAATTCGTGCCTCGACTGTTCCAAGCTCGCGGCGAACCATGCGGTCGTGCTACCGCGGTGGGAAATTGCCGTTTTTCAATGCGTCCAACGGCTCCTCCGGGAGCGCCTCGAGGAGACTGTATAATGAAGGGCATTATCCTGGCCGGGGGCTCCGGCACGCGGCTGCATCCGATGACGCATGTCACCTCGAAGCAGCTGTTGCCGATCTACGACAAGCCGATGATCTACTACCCCCTGACGACGCTGATGCTCGCAGGCATTAGGGAGATCCTGATCATCTCCACGCCGGATGACCTGCCGCGGTTCAGGCAGCTCCTCGGCAGCGGTGATCAGTGGGGCATTCGGCTATCCTATGCTGAGCAGCCCAAACCGGAGGGGCTCGCGCAGGCCTACATCATCGGCGCCGAGTTCGTCGCCGGCGGGCCGTCCGTTCTCATTCTGGGCGACAATGTCTATTACGGTCACGGCCTGACCGACCTGCTTCGCTCTGCTTCGGGACGTCGGACCGGAGCCTCAGTCTTTGCCTATCATGTAAACGATCCGAAACGGTATGGCGTCGTCGAGTTCGACTCCCAGGGGCGCGCGATCTCGATCGAGGAGAAGCCGTCAAGTCCGCGCTCGAATTGGGCCGTGACGGGCCTGTATTTCTACGACGAGCAGGTGGTGGACATCGCAGAGGGCTTGCGTCCGTCGGCACGCGGCGAACTCGAGATTACCGACGTGAACCGTGCCTATCTCGAGCGAGGACAGCTACAGGTTGAACTCATGGGACGTGGCTATGCCTGGCTCGACACTGGTACGCCGGACAGTCTCGTCGAAGCTGCGGAGTTCGTCCGGGCTCTCGAGAAGCGGCAGGGATTCCGGATCGCCTGTCCCGAGGAAATTGCCTTCACAGCCGGCTGGATCGACCGGACACAACTCGCCAGTTTGGGAGCCGAACTCGCCAAAAGCTCCTATGGCCAATATCTGCTTCGGATCGCCGCGGAGGCGGCGACTAGGGCCTGACAACAGGAGAGAGCGTTATGGCGTTGCTGCATGCGGGTCCTTCAACAACTGAAGGATTCGCATCGCGACCGGCCAGGGCACGAACTGCTCGATCCGCAGAAGAACGTTCTCTCCATAATCTTCCATGGCCTGAATCATTGGGGCAGCGTGCTTGGCTTCAATATTCTCAGGCTGAGGCGAATGCCTGAGGCGAGCCACGGTCCCCCTCTGCTTAGCACCACTGAGTTTGGCGCTCATCTCGGTACCCAGGAGGTCGGACGCAGATACTCCCAAGGCGCGGCCGAGCGCCTCGAGATGGCCTGGACGCGGTAATGAACGCCCCTGACGATAATGGATCAGGTTTGTATCGTCGAATCCCTCGCCGTTCGGCAATTGCTGCCGGACGCGCCGAGCTGTTTCTGCGATCGTCAAGCCCTGGTGTTCCATGATTGCCCGCAGGCGCTCGGCAAATTGAGCCTTCTGGAGCTTGCTGCGCGCTTCTCGCGGCAACGCAATCTCAGAAGCGCTGTTGCTTGCCATCATCGAGTTTCCTCTCCGTCACCAACTCAATAATTCTACTTCAAGCTCTTAGGGTCAATCGTGAAATCTGGCTGCTCCCACTCGGGACAACAGGATGATTGCCTGAAAGCTCGCACCCGTGCCTTGCATCGGCCGTAAACCGCGACTACGAACCGCGTTTCAGTCCAACACTCAGTCGTGTCTCGCAGATTCTGCGGTCATGCCCATCTTTGATCCTGAGATCCTGAGTTTGGTCTCAAGGCCGCCAAAGAATTGTCACGATTTGTCAGGGATTGAAATCAGCCGATTGGCCTATCGATGTAACTGTTCAGGATGGGAAAACTCGGCCAAATGGCCTATATCATGGATGGCCCGTGGTAAGGCTGAGGTTCTCACGGGCTTGGGGCGTATCCTGCAGAATGGAAGTGCGTGAACTGAATGGATCGCCCCGGCATGACGTGCCCATGAAGCCAACCACGAGCTTGCCCAGCCGCGGAAAGTCAAAAATCTCCTGACACTGCGGAAACCGCACGGTCGATCCCGTGTCTGCATGCCTCCGGGCAGGGTTGCTCAGGTTGAACCGTGAGTCCTGACTGGGTCAGCTCGAGAGCACAGAGCGCGTGATTTTGGAGGCCAACAGAATTCTACTCAGAAGAATCGCCAATGCCGTGAAGGTAAGCACGGATATTGCGCTATTCCGTCTCAATCCCGCCGGAACACCATGTTGGCCAGATACCCGAAGAGCAGGGCGACAAAGGCCGTTGAAACGCCGTAGATCAGCGAGTTGTCGCGCGCGATTTCGCCGACCCGCTGTTCGAAGCCGGTCTTCACGAGCTCGAAATGCGTCTGTGTTCTAGTCAGGACGACGGAGTCGGCGAACAGGACGATCTCGATATCGTAGTTCCCCGGCGGGGCGATGGCCGGCAGGGGGATGCTCGCGCGAAAGATCGTGGGCGTCAGGAAGGCGACGCCGCGCTCTTCCTCGACATAGAGCCCGTCCTCTGACTTGAGGCGCAGAAGGGCCTCCCGGAACGGCTCGTCGAGGGTCCCGCGATCATTCGTGAAATCGGGGGCGCGAACGATGGCTTGGAGCCCGATGCGCTGGCGCATCTGGATTTCGGGGCTCGCGATCTCCGCGAGCGGGCGGGACGTGAAGACGCCCAGATAGGACGGCGCCTCCGGGAACTTCTGCTGGTCGCTGTTGATCCAGACCGGCCCCATCCGCTCCTTCTCGCGGACAACGAGATACTGGCGGGGGCCGCGCACGGTGATGACGAGGTCGTATTCCGCGGCCCGCGGGACTGTCTGGGCGTCGCGCTCGATCGCGCCGAAGATCGCGATCGCCGCCCCCGTGTAATTCGACGTGATCGCCACGCGGTGGCTCGAGAGCGAGGTCACGAGGTTCTCCGCCTCGGCCCCGGGTGCACCGAGCAGGGCGGCCGCAAGCAGAAGCGCTCCGATGATCCAGCCGGTGAACAAGCCGCGATGCCTCTCGGAACGGAGAGGGTTCCCCGCCAAGAGCTTCCTGACCCCGCGGATCATGTGCGGCTCTCCTGGACGGTTAGCGCGAATGGCTCGTTGGGCTGCAAGATCAGCTCGACGGCGAAGCGCAGGCCGACGCCGAGGAGCAGAATGGCGAGCAGGAAGCGGAAGAGCTCTGCCCGCAGGTTGCGGCCTGCCCGGGCGCCGAACTGGGCGCCGAAGACACCGCCCACGATGAGAAGGATCGCAAGGACGATATCGACCGCCTGGTTGGCCACGGCGTGCAGGATGAGCGCAACGATGGTCGTGCAAAGGATCTGGAAGTGCGAGGTTCCGACGACGACTGCCGTCGGAACACGAAATACATAGAGAAGCGCCGGGACCATGATGAAGCCGCCGCCGATGCCGAGCAGCGCGCCGGCAAACCCGACGAACAAAGCCGTGCCCAGAATCGGGATTACGCTGGCGTAAAGCCGTGAGCGGGGGAAGCGCATCCGGATCGGCCACCCCAGAAAGGACGCATGGCTTCCGGCCCGGCGCCGCGGCAGCCTGACGCCGCGGCGGGATGACCAGAACTCCCGGATGCTCTCCTTCAGCATCAGCGAGCCGACGACCGTGAAGAGGCTGACATAGGAGATGACGATGACGAGGTCGAGCTGTCCGGCGCGCCGCGCCGCGGCGAAGAACCAGACGCCGAGTGCCGATCCGACAAAGCCGCCGACCACGAGCATCATGCCGAGCTTCACGTCGAGCGCCTTACGGCGCACCGCGGACAATGCATTCGTCATCGAGGACGCAACGATCTGTGCGGACTGAGTTGCGACCGCGACGGCCGGTGGGATGCCGAGGAAGATCAGGAGCGGCGTCATCAGGAAGCCGCCACCGATTCCGAACAATCCCGAAACGAACCCGACCGCAGCGCCGAGCCCAAGGATCAGGAGCACACTGACCGGCATCTCGGCGATGGGCAGATAGACTTGCACCCCAGGGCTCCTCGCGGGTGACAGAGGAATGTCAGGACCCGACCACGCGATCCGGAATCCCCCTGTACTCCCATCAACACACGATCCCGACCTCCGGGCAGGGATCGCCCAGGTGGGGCCGTATAGAACGGAATGGAGCCGGCAATTCACCAAGCCGTGAGGTCCGGGAAAATACCCCTGGCCACACGAACGGATGAATTCCGGCCATGGCTGGTCTTTTGCCTCATCGACCCAACAGGCGCGAATCGGCGTTTCGAAGCATGGAGAATCGAGTGTGAACGGCGGTTGACTGCCGCTCGGGATCAGAAGCAAGGCGACATTCTGCTCCGGGGAGCAAGTCTCCCCGTCAACGTCTCTCGCTCAGCCCGCGGCGAGTGTGCCCGAGAGGATCATACGCCAGCGCCCAGGACTTCCTGAGAGCGGGCCGGAGCCTTCGCCTGCAGAGATCCCTCGTTGGCGTCCGGCTCGGCGGGTTTCGGATGCCAGGTTTCGGCCTGACTGCGAGCGGTCGCGAGTTCGGCAGGCTGAAGGCGGGTGGCGACCTCATCGCGCTTGCGAGCGGCCTCCTCATCGCCCTGAGCTGCCGCCAGGGCGAACCAGAGATACGACTCGGCGAAATCCGGCGAGGTGCCGAGGCCGCGCGCCAGAAGAACACCGAGGTTGAACTGGCTGTCGCGCAGGCCGTGCTCGGCGGCGCTGCGGAACCAGTGAAGGGCCGCCGAATAGTCTGGCTTCCCGTCGATCCCTTCAGCCAGGAGCACGGCCAGATTGTGCATGGCGCGGGTGTTTCCGCCTTCTGCGGCCTGCTCGTACCAGTGGCGGGCGAGTGCGACGTCACGCCCGACCCCCGTTCCCTTTTCGAAGAGGTTGCCGAGGCGGAACTGGGCGGGGGCGTAACCGATCTGAGCAACTCGTTCGAACAGACGAGCGGCGAGCGCTGGGTCCCGCGTCATCCCGCGGCCGTCGAAGAGTCGCGATGCGAGGTCGT
Source organism: Microvirga massiliensis (assembly GCF_001006805.1). Classification (GTDB taxonomy): domain Bacteria; phylum Pseudomonadota; class Alphaproteobacteria; order Rhizobiales; family Beijerinckiaceae; genus Microvirga; species Microvirga massiliensis. Next base: position 165,387 of record NZ_LN811356.1, read on the forward strand.
GGACGGCGTCGGGCTCTCCCCTGAGGACCGCGTCCCGGCTCGATTCCGGAAGAGGGCTCGGGAGCTCGACCGCGGCGAGGTCGGCCAGCCTGGCAGGCGGCTCGACGAGCGTGCCAGTCGCGGCCGGAGACTCCTTGGAAGGGATGGTCCGCACTTCGGAGCTGTCATCCGATATGGCCGGGCGGGACGCCAGCGTCGCCGCTGCCGGAGTGCCCTCCGGCACGGCATCGGCGGTCGTGCTTTCGCCGGTCGGGTCGGCTTTCAGCCCGTTCGTGATCTGCACCGCGCCGCCGGCGAGCGCCGCCGCAACGAGGCCGAGGACGAGGGGCTTGCGGCCATGATCGAAGGTCTGGCGGATGCGCTCGATCAGGGTCTGGTTGGGAATCAGCGGTTCCCGGGGCGCATCTACATTCGGCTCGGCAGGGGGCGCCTCCTGCGTCCGCTCCGGGCTGTTCCGGCGCGATCGCCGGGCGGCCGCAATCAGGCCGGCGCGCAGGGTGCTGGGGCCGGCATCATCCGGGACCGCGACCGCCGAACTCGGGATGGGCCGTTCACCCGGCTCGAGCAGAACATCGCCCGGATCGTCCGCCCGAGGTGTCGAATCACGCAATGATTCCGCCTGCGCCATGGCTGCTGCGTGGAGTCGGCGGACGGCAGTCTCGAGACGGACCGCTGGCGGCGCATCGGCTCCGGCCAGCTCGCCGGGCAGGCCGGCTGTGCCGAGGCCGGGTTGGCTGCGCAGGACCAGCGTCTCGAGCGCGTTGTGCACCGCCTTGAGCGTATGCTGCGTGCGCTGCTCGGATTCGGCATGAAGGGCCTTGAGGGCTGCGAGCTCGGACCGGATGGTCTCGAACTCGGGCGGCAGGCCTCCCGTGCCGAGAGCGGTCTCCTGGATCGCAGTGCGCGCGGCCCGTTCGGCGATCGCAACGGCGTCCTCGTGCATCCGGCGGGACGCATCGGTAATCTCGGCCACGGCGCCCTGGAGCGATTCTCCCGTCGGGGTGCGGGCGAGATAGGCCGTCATGGCACCGATCTGCTGAGACATGTGGTCGAGAGCTGCCCGGGCCTGGGCCGGATCGAACTTCTCGTCCAGGCTGCGCAGCGCCTGCTCGACGGAGGCCAGGGCATCGCGGCCGACGCGCTCGCCGAATTCCCGTAGAAGATGTTCGACAGCCTCCGCGTCGAGCCTCTCGCTGATGCGTTCTCCGATGCTCCTGAGCATCAATTCGAGTGCGGCCGTATCGGCCTGCTGACCCGCACGGGCGACATCGTCCGCGATTCGGTCGAGCCGCTCGAGCAGTCGTGACGACGGACTCGTCAGCTCGCTCGCGATCTGATCGATATGAGACGTGAGGCCGTCGAGGGCCGCCGCAGGCGGTTGAGCCTCGAGCGTGGAAAGGATCCGGTCGGCCTTCGCAGGAAGGGATGCGAGCTGATTCAGGCTTTCGAGAACCGGGCGGGAGGTCGCCTCTACCTGTGCCGCGACCTGGTCTATTCCGGACGACAGGCCGGCGAGGCCGGCATTGAGGGCTGCGCCCTGCTGGTCGAGCTTCTCCAGAACCGGGCGTGAGGCCGCCTTGACCTCCGAGAGGATCCGATCGGCCTTCGATGAGACGCCGGCAAAGCCGATTTCGAGAGCTGCTCCGTGCTCGTCGAGACGCTCCAGCAACGGCCCGGGGGCAGCTGCCACCTCGGCCAGGATCCTGTCGGTCTTCGACGAGAGTCCGGCGAAGCCGACATCGAGGGCCGCGTCGTGCTGAACCTGCCCGGATGCCAGACCTGCCACGCCCTGTTCGAGCCTGGCGAGCGTCGCGAGCAACCCTTCCGGGACCTTCACGTCCGGGCGGGCGAGGAGTTCTTGGATGCCGTTTCGGAGGCCGTCGAGGCGGGCCGGCAGGCCGGCCGACATGGCGCCGACGCGCTGCTCCAAGCGCCCGAGGCCAGCTTCGAGGGAGGCGGTGTCGGAAGGGCGTTCGAGCAGTTCCTTGACGGAAGCCTGGACCTGGTCGAGCCGGCCGGGCAGGTCGGCCGTGCCGAGGGCCTTGATCGAGACCTGAACCTGATCGAGCCGCGCCGGGAGGTTGGCCCCGTTCAGCGTCTTCACGGCATCGAGGCGGGAGAAGATCTCCTCCAGGCCCTTTGCGAGCCCTGCAAACTCCTTGCGTCCGACCTGATTCAGCCGGAGCTCGGCTAGGTGCCGGCCGATCGTCGCGACTTCCTGGGAGAGGGCATCGATCCGGCCGGGTTCGGCGAGCTGAGCAATCTGTGCCCGCAATGCGAGCAGGCTGGCGTGCAGGTCGGAGAGCCCGGTGTCGTTACCGGCCGGGGCAGCGAGCTCTTCGATCCGGGTCTGCAATGCACCGAGTTCGGCTGTGAGATGCTCGCGGAGGCCTGCGCCGCTCTGCTCCGCCAAGATGGCGAGTTCCCGCTTCAGGTCCTCGGTCTTCTGCGTGAGGGCAAAAAGGTCCCCTGATCGTGAGGCGATGAGGTCGGACGTGATCTGGCGCAGGCCGGCCTCGAGTTCCTGGAGGGCGTCGTGGGTCGCGAGACCCTCGATGCTCGCGCGCAAAACCTCAACGTCGGACCGTAACGTCGCGACGGCATTGGCCCAAGCCTTGTCGCGGCCGGGATCGAGCTTCGCAGACAACGAGGAAAGGTCGTCCCTCACCGTTTCGAGCGCGACGCTGACGCCATGATTCTCCTGGAAGGCTCGTGCCGCCGTTTCCGACGACCGTTCGAGGCCGGTCTCGACCGCTTCCAGGCGGTCGCCGATGACCGAAAGCACTGCGGCGAGGCTCGTGGCCAGCCGATCCTGCTGCTCGACGGCCGTCACCGAGAATTCCCGGGCCTGATTCTCCGCGGAGGCAAGCCGATCCATGACCGCGTCGAGGGCTGCGGCGAGACGGTCGAGATTCGGGCCACCCTGGCGCACGGGGTCCGGAGCGGCACCGGGCATGGAGGCCGGCCGGGTCATGCGGGCGACGATGGCCTCGAGCGGAGATGGCGCCTCGTGAGCGCTCTCGCGGGATGGCATCTCGGCCCATTCGTCCCGACTCGCCCCCGGTCGGCGTGCGGCTGGCCGCAAGGCCGGATCGAGGTGTTCGATGTTTGGGGGGGCGTTGCGTCTCATGCCGCCGCTCGGACTGACCTGACCTGCGCAGCGTCGGATGACCTGCGCCCGTGCCCAGCAGATCCACCGAAAGCGGGGAGATCCGGCGCCGGGTCGACAGGGGAGGTTTCGCGGATTGTGGTAAACGCGAGGTTAAGCTCGGCCATTTGGCCGTACGAGTTTTGCCCTCGAGGGCTTTATTTTGGGTCCATATTACCGTTAGTAACATGCCCCAATGGTCGTCTTACTCCCGCTGCGGCATCCGTTGCGTCAGGTATCGGCCCGTTGCGGCGGCTACCTCGAATCATCCGAATGACCAAAGCACAGATGACTGAACAGGCCGGAAAAACCCGGCGATTTGAAACACGGAACCATTAAGGTGGGCAGAATGAACCTTGAGATGATCGAGAACACCGAACCCGTAGCATCTCCTTCCCGGGACCGGATCCGGACCTATACCATCGGCGACCTCGCCCGCGAGTTCGGCGTAACGCTTCGCACCTTGCGCTTCTACGAGGATCGTGGCCTCCTCTCGCCGCGCCGCGAGGGGCTTGCGCGTATCTACGATGCTCAGGACCGCTCGCGACTCGCGGTCATCCTGAAGGGCAAGCGTCTCGGATTTACCCTCACGGAGATCCGCGCGATGCTTGCCGAGGAGGAGCAGGCCGACCAGAGCGCCGCGAATCTGAAGCTCTCCCTGAGCCAGATCGAGGACCAGATCACTCATCTCGAGCAGCAGAAGCTGGAGATCGAGGAGGCCCTGGTTGAGCTTCGGGCCCGGCGCGAGGCGCTCGCCGCCTGATCGAACGTTTTCGGGGGCTGATCCGGCATTCGTCCGGGTCCGGTGTGAGGCGGACGCCCGCAGGGTGCGTCCGCCTCTTTCGTTTTGGGCCTGAAAACACCATGCCCTTCCGTTCGGCGGCGCGATAGTTTATATATGAACTATCTGGCGGAGCGTATCGATGGAGGAAGGGGATGCCGGCCTACAAGGCTCCAGTGGAAGATGTCCTGTTTCTCCTCAATGACGTCTTCCAACTCGAACGCTACAACAACCTGCCGGGCTTTGCGGACGCGACGCCGGACACGATCGAGGCTGTCCTGGCGGAAGGCGCAAGGCTTTGCGAGGAAGTCTTCGCTCCCCTGAACCTGACCGGCGACCAGGAAGGATGCCGGCGTAACCCGGATGGCTCGGTGAGCACGCCGAAGGGATTCCGCGAGGCCTATCGGGCCTATGCCGAAGCGGGCTGGATGGGATTGTCGGTCCCGGCCGAATGGGGCGGGCAGGGGCTCCCGACGGTCCTGAACTCGGCCATCCAGGAATTCATTTCGTCGTCCAACCTCGCTTTGGGGATGTATCCCGGCCTGACGCAGGGCGCCATCGCGGCGCTCATCGTCCATGGCAGCGAGGAGCAGAAGCGGCTCTATCTGCCGAAAATGGTGGAGGGTAGCTGGTCCGGGACCATGAACCTCACGGAGCCCCATTGCGGGACGGATCTCGGGCTCCTGAAAACCAAGGCCGTTCCCAACAGTGATGGCTCCTATGCGATCACTGGCACCAAGATCTTCATCTCGGCCGGTGAGCACGATCTGACTGAGAACATCGTTCACCTCGTGCTGGCGCGCATCGAGGGCGCTCCGGCCGGAACGAAGGGAATCTCGCTTTTCGTCGTGCCCAAGGTCCTCGTGAAGCCCGACGGCTCGCTGGGCGAGCGAAATGGCGTCACCTGCGGCTCGATCGAGCACAAGATGGGAATTCACGGCAACGCGACCTGCGTCATGAATTATGACGGAACTACGGGCTGGCTCGTCGGCGAGGAGAACCGCGGGCTCGCCGCGATGTTCGTCATGATGAACGAGGCGCGGTTGGCCGTCGGCGTGCAGGGCCTCGCCCAGGCCGAGGTCGCCTACCAGAATGCCGTTGCCTATGCCCGCGAGAGGCTACAGGGGCGCTCTCTGACGGGCCCGAAGGAACCCGACAAGCCCGCCGATCCGATCATCGTCCATCCCGACGTCAGGCGAAACCTACTCTCGATCAAGGCTTTCAACGAGGCTGCCCGGGCGCTCGTCCTCTGGACCGCCCTGCAGAGCGACATCGCCCACCGGTCTGGCGACGCCGCCGAGCGCCAGGCTGCAGACGATCACATGGGTCTGCTGACGCCGATCGTGAAAGCCCTCCTCACGGATCTCGGCTTCGAGAGCACGGTCAAGGCTCAGCAGATCTTTGGCGGGCACGGCTACATCGAGGAATCGGGCATGTCGCAATTCGTCCGCGACGCCCGGATCACCATGATCTACGAAGGCGCCAACGGTATCCAGGCGATGGACCTCGTCGGCCGCAAGCTCGGGAAGAACGGCGGCCGCGCCGTGATGGCCTTCTTCAACGAGGTCTCGGCCTTCTGCAAAGAGAATGCCTCCGATGCGGCCCTCGCACCGTTCGTCGCTCCGTTGGGCCAGGCTCTGCAGCATCTCCAGCAGGCCACGATGTGGTTCATGAACAATGCCATGGCGAAGCCCGACAACGCCGGCGCCGGGGCCTACGACTACATGAATCTCTTTGGGCTCGTGGCGCTGGGCTACATGTGGGCCAGGATGGCAAAGGCAGCCGAGGTCCGGAAGGCCTCAGCCAACGGGATCGCCGCCCGCATGGATGCGAAGCTCGTGACCGGCCGCTTCTTCATGGAGCGGATGCTCCCCGAGACCGGGACGCTCGTGGCTCGGGTAGCGGCTGGTGCCGACACCGTGATGGCTCTGCCCGCCGAGGCGTTCTAGCATTCCTCTGACGAGCGCGGTTCCGCGCTCGCTCGGTCAATCCCCCGGCAGCCATGCCGGCGCAAAACAACGAATCGGGAGGTCGCGATGTCCGATGCCTTCATCCTCGATGCCGTACGGACCCCGCGGGGGCGGGGCAAGCCCGACGGCTCCCTCCACGAGGTGCCGACCGTCGATCTCGCCGTCACGACCCTGAACGCCCTGCGCGAGAGGAACGATCTCGATCCGACGCTGGTCGAGGACGTGGTGCTCGGCTGCGTCGATCCCGTCGGAGAGGCCGGCGGGGACATTGCCCGGGCGGCCGTTCTGAAGGCCGGGTTCGGCAAAGAGGTCCCCGGCGTCCAGATCAACCGCTTCTGCGCCTCGGGGCTCGATGCCGTGAATCTCGCCGCGGCCCAGGTGATGACCGGCATGAAGGACATCACGATCGGCGGCGGCGTCGAATCCATGAGCCGGGTCGGAATGGGAGCCTCGGGCGGAGCCTGGCCCGTCGATCCCGGCATCGCGATCCCGAACTATTTCCTGCCCCAGGGGATCTCCGCAGATCTCATCGCGACGAAATACGGCTTCAGCCGTGACGACGTGGATGCCTACGCGGTCGAATCGCAGAAGCGCGCTGCCCGATCCTGGGAGGAGGGGCGGTTCGCGTGCTCCGTCGTGCCTGTGCGCGACGTCAACGGCCTGATCATCCTCGATCGCGACGAGCATATGCGTCCCAGCACCGACATGCAGTCGCTCGGACAGCTGAAGCCCTCCTTCGTGCAGATGGGGGAGATGGGCGGCTTCGATGCGGTGGCGATCGCGGCACATCCGGATGTCGAGGCCATCAATCACGTCCACCACGCCGGCAACTCCTCCGGGATCGTCGATGGGGCGTCGGCGATCCTCATCGGCTCACGGGAAGGTGCCGATCGCGCCGGCCTGAAGCCGCGCGCCCGCATCAGGGCCTTCGCATCGATCGGCTCCGATCTCGCCCTCATGCTGACCGGGCCGGTTGATGTAACCGAACTCGTCCTGCGCAAGGCCGGCATGACGAAGGATGACATCGATCTCTTCGAAATCAACGAGGCCTTTTCGGCCGTCGTGCTCCGCTACATGCAGGCCCTCGATCTCGATCCCGCCCGGGTCAACGTCAATGGCGGGGCGATCGCGATGGGCCATCCGCTCGGCGCGACCGGCGCGATGGTCCTCGGCACCGTGCTCGACGAGCTGGAGCGGACCGGAAAGGAGATCGCGCTCGTCACCCTGTGCGTGGCGGCCGGCATGGGCACAGCCACCATCATCGAACGCGTCTGAGTAAGGCCGTAGCGGCTCGGGAGGAGCTTTCATGTCGGATTTCAGGAATTTCGGTTTCGAAGTCGATGGTGACGGCATTGCGCTCGCAACCTGGGACATGGCCGGGCGCTCCATGAACGTGATCACCGTCGAGGTCATGGAGGACCTGTCCCGGCTGATCGACAGGGTCGTCGAGGACCCGATCATCAAGGGATGCGTGATCACGTCGGGGAAGAAGGATTCCTTCTCCGGCGGCGCGGACCTGACGATGCTGCAAAGCCTCTCGGCCGCCTATGAAAGCCTCAAGAAGGCCAAAGGCGAAGAAGAGGCCATGCGGGTCTTCTTCGAGGAGTCGCAGCGTCTGTCGCTTCTCTACCGGCGCCTCGAAACCTGCGGCAAGCCGTTCGCCGCCGCCATCCATGGCGTCTGCCTCGGTGGCGCCTTCGAACTCGCGCTCGCCTGCCATTTCCGTGTGGCCTCCGATGCGGCGGTCACGCGGGTGGGGCTGCCGGAGATCAAGGTCGGGCTTTTTCCCGGCGCGGGAGGCACGCAGCGCGTCGCGCGCCTGATGCCGACCGGGGACGCCCTGCAGATGCTCTTCAAGGGCGAACAGATCCGGCCCCTCATGGCGCGCAACATGGGGCTCCTGCATGCCGTCGCCCCCGAGGGCGAGATCGTGCAGACCGCGAAAAGCTGGATCCTGAACGGCGGATCGGCAACGTCGCCCTGGGACCAGAAGGGCTACAAGCTCCCGTCCAATAAGGTCTATTCGGCAGCAGGGATGCAGATCTGGCCTGCGGCCAACGCGATCTACCGGCGCGAAACGCAGGACAATTACCCGGCCGCCTATGCGATCCTCGAGGCGGTCTATCAGGGGCTGCAGCTCCCGATGGACTTGGCGCTGCGCGTCGAGTCGCGCTGGTTCGCGAAGATCCTGCGCTCGAAAGAGGCGGCAGCGATGATCCGCACGCTCTTCATCTCGATGCAGGATCTCAACAAGGGAGCCCGCCGCCCGAAGAGCGAACCGGCGACGTCCCTCAAGCGGATCGGCGTCGTCGGTGCCGGCTTCATGGGAGCGGGCATCGCTTATGTGAGCGCTCTCGCCGGACTCGACGTCGTGCTCATCGACCGCGATACCGAGTCGGCCGAGCGCGGCAAAGCCCATTCGCACAAGCTCATGTCCGACCAGATCATGAAAGGGCGCGCGAAAAGCGCCGATCGCGATGCCCTGCTCGCGCGGATCACGGCGAGTGCCGAGTACCGCTCCCTCTCCGATTGCGATCTCGTGATCGAGGCGGTCTTCGAGGATCCGAGCGTGAAGGCCGATGTGATCGCGAAGATCCAGGAGGCGGTTCGCCCCGGAACGATCATCGCCTCGAACACATCGACGCTGCCGATCAGCGGGCTTGCCCGCCATGCCGCCGATCCTGCCGGTTTCATCGGCATCCATTTCTTCTCGCCCGTCGAGAAGATGATGCTCGTCGAGATCATCAAGGGCGCCGAGACGGGTGATCGGGCGCTCGCGACGGCTCTCGATTTCGTGCGGGCGATCAAGAAGACGCCGATCGTCGTAAACGATGCGCGCGGCTTCTTCGCCAATCGCTGCGTTGGTGCCTATATCCTCGAAGGGCACCTGATGCTTGTCGAGGGCGTGCCCGCGGCGATGATCGAGAATGCCGGCAAGCAGGCCGGCATGCCGGTCGGCCCGCTCTCGCTAAACGACGAAGTCGCGCTCGACCTGGCGCTGAGGATCGTCAGGGCAACGAAGGCGCAGGTTGGGCCAAACGCCATCAACCCGTCCCAGGAGGAACTGCTCACGCGGCTCGTGGAGCAGGAGGGACGCCTCGGTCGGAAGAACCGCAAGGGCTTCTACGATTATCCGGAATCCGGCCCGAAGCGCCTCTGGCCTGGGCTCGCCAATCTCCAGAAGCAGCACCTTCTGGGTGAAACAATCGACATGGAGGAACTGAAGCAGCGGCTCCTCATCTCCCAGGCGCTCGAGGGCGCGCGGACGGTCGAGGAGGGCGTCATCACGGATCCGCGCGAGGCCGATGTCGGATCTATCCTCGGCTTCGGTTTTGCGCCGTATACGGGCGGTGTGCTGAGCTACATCGATATGATGGGCGCGAAATCCTTCGTTGCGCTCGCTGATGGCCTGCGCGACAGGCACGGGGAAAGGTTCGTGGCTCCAGCGCTCCTTCGCGAGATGGCCGCTGAGGGAAAACGCTTCTATAACGGCGAGACCAGCCGGGCTGCCGCCTGAGGTTGGTGGACAACCACCCCTCGAAAGGGTCGAGAGACGCTCGTACGTAAAAGGGCAGACCGGTGACGAAAGCCTATTTCTCGATGATGGCAGGCTATAATGCCTGGGCGAACAAGCGGGTCTACGATGCCGCGGCAAGCCTAACCGATTCCGACTACCGGGCCGATCGCGGCGCGTTCTTCAAATCCGTGCACGGCACGCTCAACCATCTGCTCGTCACCGATCGCATCTGGATGCGGCGGTTTACCGGCACCGGTGACGCTCCGACCCGTCTGGATGCCATTCTCTTCGATGATCTATCGGACCTGCGTGCCGCGCGTCGAGCCGAGGATCAGCGGATCGAATCTTACGTCGCGGAACTGGACGAGACTCGGCTGAACGGCCTGCTGCGCTACTGCACCATTTCGAATCCGACCGATTTCGAGCAGCCGCTGGCATCGACTCTGATCCATTTCTTCAACCACCAGACCCATCATCGCGGACAGGTTCACGCTCTGCTGACGGGTCTCACCGGGACTGCACCGTCGCTGGACCTCATTGTGTTCTAAAGGCAGACTGGCATCGGCTTGGCATAGTTTCCGGCCCATACCGGCCCCAACACAGCCTCGCAAGCGGAAGCGTCCGGAGCCGGCGCTCCAGACACACCCCTGTGCCCGATCGCTCCCAAATCGCGAGCCCATTCGGCCGGTCGAAGGGATGGCCCTGGTCTTTCCTCGGAACTTCGCCGTTGTCCGGGAATTGCTCCTACCCGGTCCATGGAGGCACTGATGGCAAAGAACACGACCTTGGCTTGGGCATCGTTCCCGACGCGGGAGGAGGCTGAACAGGCCCGCATCCGCCTCGAGGAGAACGGCTTTGCCCGCAACAGCATCGACCTCGATCGCCGTGACGACGGTTCTTACACGGTCGAGGTGCATACGCGCGAAGAGAATCTCCCTCGCGTGGAGGACCTGCTCCACACGTCGGCGTCCATGTATGCGGCACGGCGATTCACGTCGAATCTGATGACGACAGCGACCGCAAATCCGCTGGTCATTGCCGGCGCTGCGGCGCTTGGCGCCCTGGTGATCTACAATCTCCTGCCGCGGAACCGTCGACCCACGGTCTATTCCATCCGCGAATTCCCGAGCAGAATGCGCGAGACGATGCGGGATCTCCCGGAAACCGCGCGTGAAGCCATGCAATCCGTGCAGCAGGCGGCGCGCGATCTTCCGGGCGCCGTCACGGAGACCATGTCCGGTCTGGCGGGTGGAAATCAGGATCAATCATCGCAGCAGTCACGGCAGCACTGACGGACGCTTCATTCTACGGTTGGCTACCGCCCCGCACGGCACGGCCCGTGCGGGAGCTCCTGCATGACGCAGGAGGCGGCTCGATTTCGGAAGAGATGAGGTGCCGAAGGCAGGTTGGCATCTGCGCCGCGAGGCTTTAGTCCTGACAGTCGCGGACTCTCGAGGACTGCTTCCATGTCGCGTGCCATCGACTATTATTTTTCCCTCGTCAGCCCCTGGGCGTTCATCGGCCATGCGACCTTCATGGAGATCGCCCGGCGGCACGAACTCGACATCAACTACAAGCCCGTCTTTCTCGGCCGCGTCTTTGCGGAAACCGGCGGGCTTCCTCTCGACAAGCGCCACCCCGTCCGTCAACGCTACCGCTTGGTCGAGTTGCAGCGATGGCGCGAGAAGCGCGGGCTGTCGTTCGAACTCAAGCCGAAACACTGGCCCTTCGAGGTCAACCTCGCAGATCGCACCGTGATCGCGATTCAAGCGATGCACAAGGATCCCGACCCCTTCATGCGCGCCGCCTTCGCGGCGATCTGGCAGGAGGAGCGAAACCTGAGCGACCGCGCCGTGCTGCGCGAGATCATCGCCAGCGTCGGGCTCGATGCGCAGGCCGTGCAGGACTTCGCCCTGAGCGGGGCGGCGGAGGCGATCTATGCGCTCAATCTCGAGAATGCGATCGCAGGAGACGTGTTCGGCTCGCCCGCCTACGTGCTCGACGGCGAAGTCTTCTGGGGGCAGGATCGGCTCGAACTTCTCGATGACGCATTGCGGGCGGGCCGGCAGGCTTATCGTCCGGTGGCGTAGACCCGGCTCGGCCCGATGAAACAATCGCATCGGGTTGGTGGTTGATTCTCACCGGAAGGCTGGAGTTCGTGCGTTTTATGTCGCTCCCCCCGCCCGGAGGCGGACATCGAGCTGACTCGCGAGGACCGCCTCGCACCATTCGTGAATTTGTCGTCCCTTGCAGCCCTGGGAACCGGTAACACCGATGATGCGACCGCTGGTGCTATGAGCTAAGTCTCCCCATGACCAATCCTCTCATCCGAAAGCTCGAGCGTCGCGACTTCCTGTCTGAAGCCGAGAGGGAAGTGCTGGAGGGCGCGGTCGCGAGGGTCAAGGAGATCGGGGCAGACGAGGATATGGTGCGCGAAGGTGACCGCCCGACCGAGAGCACGTTGCTCCTGGAGGGGTTCGCGGCCCGCTACAAGATCCTGGCGAGTGGCAAGCGCCAGATTACCGCGATCCATATCGGCGGCGACTTTATCGATCTGCACAGCTTTCTCCTCCACACGATGGATCACTCCATTCTGGCGCTCACACCCTGTAAGATCGCCGTCGTTCCACACGGTACGCTTCGTGAAATTACAGAGCGCCATCCGCATCTCACGCGGCTGCTGTGGCTCAGCACGCTCATCGATGGCGCGATTCATCGCCAATGGCTCGTCTCCATGGGCCGCCTTCCTGCGCTTGGTCAGTTGGCTCACCTCCTCTGCGAACTGCTTCTGCGCTTGCAGACAGTCGGGCAGGCCGACGGAAATGGTATCCGCCTTCCTTTCACCCAACCGGAACTCGGGGACGTGCTCGGCCTTTCGACGGTTCATGTGAATCGGGTCATTCAGGAGTTGCGCAATGAAGGGCTCATCACATGGCGCGGCGACACCGTGACCATCACCGATTGGGAGCGCCTAAGCGAGATCGCGGAATTCGACCCCACTTACCTGAATCTGGAGCGCGAGCCACGCTGATCTTGTACTAAAGGTCCGCCTAATACTCGACCGTCAGTATAAGCCTCGCCGTCAGGATCCGCCGCCCGGCATTATCCTTGGCTGTGACCACGACCTCCCTTCTGTCGTTTTCCGGCAGGATATCCTGCGCAATCTCCGGTAAGGCCTTGATGGCCTCATGGCGAACCGCTTCGACGTCATCCAGCTCCAGGCCGGTCTCATCCGGTGTGAGAGTCTGACCGTCATCGATATCGAAGAAATAGCGTGGCATTGCTCCTGCCGATCCCGAATGGACAACAGCTAACGCCTGGGCGCTTTGGAATGTTGCACCGTCAGTGCATGAGGGGAACGGCCTCCCATTTGGCCAGGGCTCGACGGCGGCATCTTCCAGATCAGGACCGGCTCGAGCTGTTCGATGATAGGGTGTGGAGGAGATCGCGGACTGATTATCCAGCGCGCGACCTGCATACCTCATTTTCCTGACAACTGACGACAGGTCTCCACAAAATGAAGCACGCGCTTAGAAGGCGCATTCCGCTCCCATGCGACGAGCGTCTCGATCTGTACATCGCAGTCTTCGATCTCGCGCATGATGACGTGGTCCGGTTTGAACCGCCGCAGTCCTTCAGGTTGAAGTACCTCCAACTCTTCCAGGATCTCGGCATGCATTTCGTTGAGCATTCGCATCGAAGGTGAGGGGCGGCAACTGGCTCCAACTCCTCACCGATATCTAGCGGAGCTAGCCTCGACGCCCGATCGCTTCGACAGCGTCAGCTCGATCGGAGCTCCGGTCCGGAGCAGTCAGCGTGGATCAGGCTCAGCCCGCCGGGAGCACATAGGCGCTGCGCGTATCCCAGGCGAGCTCGACGCGACCGCCGCTGCGGATCTCGCCCGCACGATATTCAGCATCGGGCACCAGGACTTTCACCTCCCGCCGGTCATCGGTCTCGACATAGACCCGGATCGCCGCTCCGACGAACTCTTCGCCAAGGACCTTTCCGGCAATGGCGTTCAGCGACGGCTGTGATCCTGCGGGGCTGATGCGGACCCGATCTTCGGGGACCACGAAGGTGATCTGGTCTCCGGGCGAGGTCGGCCGATGCGGGTTGGTCGGGGCTTCGAACCGGGCGGCCGCGGTCTCGATCGAAATCGCGGTCGGGCTGACTCCGCGGACGGCGCCCTCGAAAATGTTCGACGATCCCAGGAACTCCGCAACGAACCGGTTCCGAGGAGTCCGGTAGATCTCGACCGGCTCACCGATCTGCTCGATCCGCCCCCGGCTCATGATGATGACGCGGTTGGCCATGGAAAACGCCTCCGATTGGCTGTGCGTCACATAGACGAAGGTGATGCCGAGCTCCTTCTGCAACTCCGAGAGAACGGCCTGCATGCGCACCTTCAGGTGCGCGTCAAGGGCACTCAACGGCTCGTCCAGCAGGAGGATCTTCGGCTCCGTGACAAGGCACCGGGCGAGGGCGACGCGCTGGCGTTGTCCTCCGGACAAATTGGCGATGTTGCGATTTGCGAAATCTGCGAGGCCCAGGCGATCCAGCCAGAGCAGGGCCCGCCGCCTCCGCTCCTTCGCAAGAACCTTCCTCATCTTGAGACCGAACTCGACATTCTCGACCACGGTCAGGAACGGGAACAGAGCGAGACTCTGCCACACCATCGGCGTCTCGCGCTGCCAGGGCGGCAGATCGTTCGTCCGGCTGCCCTCGATGCGAATCTCGCCCTCGGTCGGCGTCTCGAGGCCGGCAAGCATTCTGAGCGTCGTCGTCTTGCCGCAGCCGGAGGAGCCCATGATCGCGAGGAACTCCCCGCGCTTGATGTCGAAGCTCGTGCGTTCAACGGCCGTCACAGCACCGTAGCGCTTCACCACGTTGTCGACGACGACGAGCGGAGTTTCGGACATGGCGACCTCTCATTCCGCGCGTTCAGACGCGTCGGACGTGTTGCGGTTGACGAGGAGCAACTGGGCGACGGCGACGAGGGTGATCGTTGCGGTGAACACCACCGTCCCGATGGCGTTAATCCGCGGGCTGACCTGGCCCTGCAGGAATCCCAGGACACGAACGGGCAGCGTCTCGTTCAGACCCGAAATGAACCAGGCCACCGCGAACTCGTCGAACGACACCGCCATGGTGATGAACAGGGCCGCGAGGATGGATGGCATCGTGAAGGGAATGATAACGCTCCGGAGAGCCGTCCACTCGTTTGCACCGAGGTTCCAGGCCGCCGCTTCGAGGCTCGGATCCATCTGGGACAGGCGCAATCTGATGATGGCCATGGCAAAGGGAGCGCACATCACCACATGAGCGAGAACGACCGACCAGATCTCGCCTGAAAGATTGACCCTCGAGAAATAGGCCAGCATGGCCAATCCCAGGATCACGACCGGGATCGTCGGGGGCAGCAGGGCGAGGGCAAGGTAGACGTTCTTTCCGAAAAAATGGAATCGATAGTCGGTGTAGGCAGCGCCGAAGCCGAGCGCCGTCGACAGGATCGATGAACAGAAGCCGACGATCAGCGTGTTCTCGAATCCGGCGATGACGAGCGGATCGGTGAAAATCGCTTCGTACCATGCCGTGGTGAAATGGCCGAGCGGCAGGGATGGGAAACGGTCTGAGTTGAACGAGAAGACGAAGCTCGCGGCGATCGGCGCAAACACGAAGGCGAAGACGAGGATGACATAGAGCTTCAGTCCAATGGAAATGGCCCTGTCGGGGTTCACTGCCCGCTTTTTTTGCAGGCCCGCGCGATCGAGAACGAGGTTCTCTTGCGCGGAGGGACCGTCGTGGACGGCAATCGTGTCGTTTGCGCTCATTGTCCACGCTTTCTGTATGCGAAAGCGACCGAAGCGAAGGCGGTCAGGAGCAGGGTGACGATCATGACGAGGGCGATCACCGCAGCCCTCGGCCATTGCTGCCCCGACTTGGTCGTGTCGGTGATGAGAATCGGCAACGTCGGATCCGTGCCGCCACCGAGATAGAGCGGGCTGACGAAGTCGCCGAAGGTGAGAATGAAGCAGAACAGCGCGGCAATGGCGAGGCCGACCTTCGAGGCCGGGATGATGACCTCAAGGACGGTCCGGATCCGACCGCAATTCAGGTTGTGCGCTGCCTCCACCAGTGTGCGGTCCACGAACATCAGGCTGAACAATTGTAGAAGGATGACGAGCGGAAGAGCCAGCGTCAGGTACCCGACGAGGGTACCGAAGAAATTGTTGATCAGCGGGATCGGCGCGAGGCCAGCCTTCCCAAGCAGGGCATTGATGATGCCGTTGTCGGTCAGGAAGATCTGCCAGGAATAAACCCGGACCAGATAGCTGGTGAAAAACGGGATAACCAGCAGGAAGATAGCAAGGCGTCGCGTGTTGTCACTCAGCTTGAATGCAATCGCGTAGGAACAGGGGAAAGCAAGGGCGCTCGTGACGATCATGGCGATGAGCGAATATAACCATGAGCGCGAATATGTGGACCAGAAGATGTCGCTCGTGAGAATGTATTCCCAATTCGCGGATATGAATGCGGGCTGAAGGCGGAAATTGCGCACCTGCCAGAAACTGAGCGCGACGAGGAAGAGCAGGGGGGCAAGAAAGAAGACGAGCTGCCAGATCAGCATCGGCAGCGCGAGGGTTAGCCCGAAGACTCGGATCGAACGCATTTGATCTCCGATTTCGCGGGTTCTGTTTGCAAACTCGCCGAGCGGGGAGCAGCGCCCGAGGGCATATGGCCGGGGCGGACGGTGCGAAATCACTCCGCACCGGCCGCCGGCGGCCAAGATAGCGCTACGCCTTCTGACTCTTGTAGCGTGTCCAGAAGTCGTTCCAGGTCTCCAGGTCCTGTTGTACCGGCAGCTCGCGGAACTGAATCTTGCCGGACCGGATGTCATCCATCACGTTCGGCTTTCCGAGTTCCATCCGCTGACGCTTTGCCTCCTCGGGCTTCTCCTTTGCAAGGATCTCCCACCCCTTCTTGTTCGGGATCAGGGCCGGGTAGGCCGCCATATCGGCCGACTTCGCCTGCCCCTGCGGGGACGTGATGTACTGGATCCACTTCTTCGCAAGGTCCTGCTTCTTGGAGCCCTTGCCGATGCAGAACGACTCGGTCCATTGCAGCCCGCCCTCGTCGGGGATGACCGTGCGGATCGGGGCGCCGGCTTTCTCGAGCACGCCGGTGATCCAGTCCCCAATGCCGCAGAACGCGAGCATCTGGCCATTCTTCAGGGACGCGAAGGTGCCGCCGTAATCGAAGAAGCCGCCGACCTGGGGCCGAAGGGACATGGTGGTGTCCTGGACCTTCTTCCACGCGTCCGAACCGATGTCGTAGGGCCGCTTGTTGCCAGCATAGAGGCTGATCTGCCCAAGATTGGGCAGGTGCCAATCGAAATGACCGAGCTTTCCCTTCAGCTTGTCGTTCCAGAAGATCTTGTATGAATGAGCCTCGGCCTCGGTCACTGCATTCGTGTTGAATGACACACCAAGGAAGCCGAAGCGGGTGATCACCGAGTAGAGCTTGTCGCCAACCCAGTGCCCGGGAAAACGGTGGAACTCGGGGAAGAAATCGTCGAAGGCATAATCCTTCGGATCGAGCTGCTCGACATAGCCCGCCTCGCGCAGCTGCTGCACGTATTCGGCATCCGACAGGATGATGTCATAGGTGCCCGGGGGTGACTGCGAGATCAGGGCCAGCATATTGTCGCCGCCCGTGTAGTATTTCGGGACGAACTTGACGTTGTTGGCCTTCTCGAACTCCTGCACGACATCTGGCTCGGCATGGCCGTACCAGGCCAGCATCGTGAGCTGGACCGGCTGCGCCGATGCCGGTCGGATCAGGTAGGGGGTCCCGAGCGCAGCCGCGCCAAAGGCCGTCGCCTTGACGAAGCTTCGCCTTGTGATCGAAGAGTTGCCTTGTATGGGTTTGATCGACATATGGTTTACCTCCCCGGGTGGGCTGCACGAGAGCAGTGGCAAGTGCGCCCGTCTACACGCTATCGGGTGCAAAGCGATTTGGAAAATTAATCCATCAAATGCACCGATCAGCCCGTCTTATCGCCGAGACGGAGCGCCGATATTGCGGTCGATACGGACCACGTCGGTCTGTCCGGAATCGTGGAGGCACTCGATAATGTGGCTCACGAGCAGCAGGCCTGCTGTCGACAGCTGCGAATGCTTGTAATGCAGTCCAACCCGGATATCGGCCATGGAAGGGAACCCGTCGACCTCGGAGAGGACCCTCATGCCGGATTGCAGGGTTCGCCGGGTCATGGCGCTGACGCCGAGGCCGTTCCGGACCGCCGCCTGCAACCCCGAGACACCCGGGCTCGCATAGACGATGCGCCACGGGCGGCCGATGGCATCGAGAGCCTGAATCATTCTGTTTCGGTATTCGCAACCCTTGTTGTGTGCCGCGAGCGGTACGGGCGTGACCGTATGAACGGTGCTGCCCTCGGCGGCCACCCAGATGGGACGTTCGGCCCAGGAGAATGCAAGCCCCGCTGCCGGCTGACCGCCGTGCATGGCGATGATGATATCGAGCTCGTCGGCGTCCAGTTGCGCCAGGAGGTGGGCGCTCAGACCGCATTGGATCTCCAGCTGAACGTCCGGGTGGGCCTGAATGAAGTTCGTCAAGGCCAGCTGGAGGAACGCGACCGCGTAATCGGTCGGAAGTCCGATCCGCAGAGTGCCGTCGAGCTGCCGCCGCTGGAGGAGCGTCGCAGCCTCGTCGTTCAAGCGCAGGATCTGGCGAGCGAAGCGCAGAAGGACTTCCCCAGCCTCAGTCAGCGAGATCTCGCGACCCGCGCATTGAATCAACTCGCGGTCGACCAACTCCTCGAGCCGCTGGATCTGCAACGTGATGGCAGGCTGCGTCCGTCCCAGCAACTGCCCCGCCTTCGTATAGCTGCCCAGGTCGGTAACGGTCACGAATGCGCGCAGATTGTCGATCGGAAGGTTCGTCAGCCGCATGGAATATGCTCTCGCTTATGGAAGCATAATCCGAATTAATTTTTCTAATCAAGAGAGCCGGATCTAGGATTGCACCTGTCCCCACGCCTGCCGGAGGATTGCGTGTCAACCCGAAGCGTCTTCGCCGCAGAACTGCCTTGGCCGGATTATGATGCCGCGGTGCGCGATGGTCGCCGCCCCATACTCGTGCCGATCGGCTCCATGGAGCAGCATGGACACCACATGCCGCTGCACGTCGACGTGCTGCTGCCGACGGAGTTCTCGAGGTGCGTCGCAGAGCGGATCGATGCTCTCGTCGCGCCTCCATTCACTTACGGCTACAAGTCACATCAGAAATCCGGCGGTGGGAACCATCTCCCCGGGACGACGAGTCTCGACGGCGCGACGCTCGTGAGCGCTCTGAAGAACGTGATCACCGAATTCGTCCGCCATGGCGTCCGGAAGATCGCGTTCATGAACGGTCATTTCGAGAATTCCTGGTTCATCGTCGAGGGCGTCGATCTCGCCCTGAAGGAGCTGCGCTGGGACGGCATCACGGATGTCAAGATCGTCATTCTCTCTTATTGGGACTTCGTGACCGAAGAGACCATCAAGCGGCTCTACCCCGATGGCTTCCCGGGCTGGGCGGTCGAACATGGTGGCGTGCTCGAGACGTCGCTCATGCTCGCTCTTCACCCGCAGCTCGTGCAGTTGGAGCGGGCGGTCGACCATGCCCCGGCGAAGTTTCCGCCCTACGAGGTGTATCCCGTCAGGGCCGAATGGACACCGCCGAGTGGGACATTGTCCTCGCCCAAGGAAGCCAGTGCCGCAAAGGGCGAAATTCTTCTGGAAGTCTGCACGAAAGGGATCGTCGACGCTCTCCGCGTCGAGTTCGGCTGAGCCGATCCCCGCATCGGGCGACTGTTACGGGCACCGGATGCCCACTGCCCGGCCGGTAAATCCACCGTTGAAAGGGAGAGAACCTATGGATGATCTGAATCTCAGGAACGGCTCTGCAGGAAAGGGCGTGGCTATGATAGCCAACGGCGACCTCCTGCACGTTATGAAGTGGCATAATGGAGAGAAAGAGTGGTCTCCGTTCTCCGAGGCGGAGATGACGAGACGCCACAACGACCTGCGCGGCTACATGGCGAAGAACGACATCGATGCGGCGCTTCTGACCTCCTACCACAATATCTGCTATTATTCCGGATTTCTGTACTGCTACTTCGGCCGGAAATATGGCATGGTGATCGATGCCGGCAACGCGACGACGATCACGGCCGCGATCGATGGTGGCCAGCCCTGGCGGAGAACCTTCGGGGACAACATCACCTATACGGACTGGCGTCGGGACAACTTCTTCCGCGCGGTCGCGTCGCTCACCAAGGGCGTAAAGCGGCTCGGCATCGAATTCGATCATGTGTCGATCGATTACAGGAAGCTGATCGAGGACGCGCTCCCCGGGGTCGAACTCGTCGATATCGCCCAGCCCGCGATGTGGATGCGCACGATCAAGTCTCCTGAGGAGCATAAGCTCATCCGCGAGGGAGCGCGTATCTGCAATGTCGGCGGTCGGGCCGTCATGGAGGCCGTGCGCGCAGGAGTCCCGGAATACGAGGTCGCGATTGCGTCCACCAACGCCATGATCCGCGAGATCGGCAAGGGTTTCCCCTTCGTGGAGCTGATGGATACCTGGACCTGGATCCAGTCGGGCATCAACACGGACGGGGCGCATAATCCGGTCACGAACCGCACGGTGCGAGCCGGCGACATCCTGTCCCTCAACTGCTTCCCGATGATCTTCGGCTACTACACCGCTCTCGAGCGAACGCTGTTCTGCGAGTATGCGTCCGACACGCACCTCGACTACTGGCAAAAGAACTGCGAGGTGATGCGGGTCGGATCGGACCTGATCAAGCCCGGGAATAAGTGTTCGGAGATCGCGCTCGAGCTCAACGACATGTATCGGGAGTGGGGACTCCTCAAGTATCGGTCGTTCGGATACGGGCACTCCTTCGGCGTACTCAGCCACTATTACGGCCGCGAGGCCGGGGTCGAGCTCCGGGAGGACATCGAAACCGAACTGAAGCCTGGCATGGTCGTCTCGATGGAGCCCATGATCATGATTCCGGAGGGGCAGCCCGGGGCTGGAGGCTATCGCGAGCACGATATCTTCATCGTGACCGAGACCGGTGCGGAGAACATCACCAACTTCCCGTACGGGCCGGAACACATGATCATCAAAGGCTAGGGGCTCCGATGTGAGGCGGCACGGCATGCGCCTCTCCAAACGCATGCCGCTGCTCGCAGCTCTGCGAGCGGGAGGCCGCAAGCGCTCCTTGCTCAGAGCGATGATCTCCCCGAAATCCGTGAGGGGGACGATGAACGGCTGGCTTTCCCGCCTATCGGATCCGAGCGAGCAGTTGTCTGCACAATCGGTGCATTTCACGGGTTAATCGGCGCATTACGCCTTTTAATTTCATGCTGCCAGCAGTGGCGATTACCGTGAGGTGCAAGGTCCACCGTAGCGGGCCGAGACGTCGACGCACAGGAACGCGTCGACGCAACAACGGGAGGAGTTCAAATGATGATCCGCACTCGCATTGCAGTCGCGTTCGCAGCAAGTGCCGTGCTGGCCTCTGCAACAGGTGCACTAGCGCAATCGTCCTTATCGATCATGAGTTTCGGAGGTGCCTACCAGGCAGCCCAACGCAAGGCAGTTTTCGAGCCCTTTACTGAAAAAACCGGCATCAAAATCAACGAGCAGGAATATGGTGGAGAGATCGCAAAAATCAAAGCGATGATCCAGGCCGGGAACACCACTCTCGATGTCGTCGATGTGGATGCGCCGACGCTGCAACAGGGGTGTGACGAGGGCATCTACGAGACGATCGACTGGTCACGGATCGGCAACAAGTCGGAGTGGCTCGAGGGCACCGCTTCGGAATGCGGAGTCGGCACCATCGTATATTCGACGATGCTCGCCTATGATGGGGCACGCCTCAAGGACGGTCCGACATCGATCGGAGATCTGTTCGACACCAAGAAATTTCCCGGCAAGCGGGGTTTGTGGAAAAACCCGGCAACGAACTTGGAGTTCGCCCTTCTCGCCGACGGCGTCAAGCCGGCCGAGGTCTACAAAGTTCTTTCCACCAAGGATGGCGTTGACCGAGCATTCAAAAAGCTCGACACGATTAAGAAAGACATCGTGTGGTGGGAGGCGGGAGCGCAGGCCCCGCAAATCCTGGCGTCTGGTGAAGTCGTCATGACGACGGCGTGGAACGGACGCATCGCGAGCGCCAATCAGGAGGGTAAACAGTTCAAGATCGTTTGGGACAATCAAATCCTGGACTCGAACTTCTGGGTCATCCCCAAGGGCGCCAAGAACATTCCTGCTTCTTTGGAATTCATTCGCTTCGCCGTCGAGCCAAAGACTCTCGCGGGAATGACCAGGTATATCGCCTACGGACCAGTCCGTTCCACGGCATCGCAGTACATCGCCCCCGAAGATTCTGCCAACTTGCCGACCAGTCCGCAGAATCTGACCACATCCCTGACACTCGATAACGGCTTCTGGGCCGATAAGGGGGACGAGATCCGCAAGCGGTTTACGACCTGGCTGTCGCAATAACCAAAGTCCCGTGGGAGCACCCCGATGTCACTCCTCGACCAGGTTGAGCTCCGCTCCGACCGCCTGACGGTAGCGGCGGACTTGGGTGCACCGGACTTGGTGCGTTTCGAGGGGGTCCGGAAATCCTACGACGGCATCCACTTCGTCGTCGATAACTTGGATCTCCAGGTGCGTCACGGAGAGTTTCTCACGATGTTGGGGCCATCGGGGTCGGGGAAGACGACGACCCTGATGATGTTGGGAGGATTCGAGCGTCCTACCCTGGGCCGCATTCTTCTGGGTGGCAGATCCGTAGAGCGTCTGCCACCCGAAAAGCGGAACATTGGCTTCGTCTTCCAGAACTATGCGCTATTCCCGCACATGACCGTTGCCGAGAACATCGCGTTCCCGCTTCGCTATCGCGGAATTACCGGAGCGGCGGCGGCACAGAAGGTCGCTCTCGCGCTGGATATGGTGCGCCTCGGCAGCTTCGGGGATCGCCGGCCTGCCCAGCTGTCCGGCGGCCAGCAGCAGCGGGTCGCGCTCGCCCGAGCTCTCGTCTTCGAGCCCTCACTGGTTCTCATGGACGAGCCGCTCGGTGCACTCGACAAGCAACTGCGCGAGCGTATGCAGATCGAGATCAAGCATCTTCAAACGTCGCTCGGCATTACCATGGTCTATGTCACGCATGACCAATCCGAGGCGTTGACGATGTCCGACCGGGTTGCCGTGTTCCACGAGGGACGCATCCAACAGATAGCCGATCCTCGGACACTGTATGACCGTCCTGAAAACCGCTTCGTCGCCGAGTTCGTAGGCGAGAACAACGTGATGGCTTGCACGCTCGTTTCGGTGGAGGGTGAGCGCGCGACCGTACGCACGGAAGGCGGAACGATCCTCCAGGGAATGCTACCCAAGGCACTCGATCGAGAACAGGACATGATCCTCGCGATACGCCCGGAGCGGCTTGCCCTCACGGAGGGAGCAATACCCAACTTCCACAATGCGATCCGTGGCCAGGTCGAGGAGATGTTCTTTCTGGGCGATCACGTCCGACTCTCGGTTTCTATGACGGGCGGTGGGCGCATCGTCGCGCGGATTCCTGCTTCTGAGACGCGTGCGTTCTTGCCTGGCGAGTCGGTTACCCTTGCCTGCCGCGTGGATGACTGCCGCCTGCTCGGGAGTTGAGACATGGCTACCGCTCTCGAAAGCGTCGACGTCTTCATGGCGGTTCGGCGCGCGGCCAAGCCGGCGCGCAGGGCTGCGGTCTCCTTGTCCCTTCCGGTCCTGCTCTTCCTTCTCCTGACGTTCGTGGCTCCGATCGGCCTCCTGCTTGCTACATCGGTCGACAATCCCGAGGCCGCCGCGGTGCTGCCCAGGACGTATTCTGCACTCGCGACCTGGAACGGGCGAGACACGCCGGATGAGGCAGTCTTTGCTGCGCTTGCACGGGACTTGACGACTGCGCAGAAGGAGCGGACCGCCGCATTGCTCGGAAAGCGGCTGAACTACGAACTACCCGGCATGCGCAGCCGTGTCGTCTCCGCGGCACGAATGGCGGCCGGGCTCGAGGGAGGGCCCTACCGCGACCGCTTTCTCTCGGCCGATCCCGTATGGGGTGACCCGGCGGTCTGGTCGGTCATCCGGCGCAATCAGGCGCATCTCACACCCTATTACCTGCTTACGGCTGTGGACCTGGAGAGAAGTCCCGAGGGGTCGGTGCGCCGTGTGCCTCCTGATCAGGCAGTCTTCCTGATCGTTCTGGGTCGAACGCTCCTCGTTGCTGCTACCGTCACGCTCTTTACGCTTCTGCTCGGGTATCCGGTCGCATACGTGCTCACGATTGCACCACCCGGCATCGGCCGCTTCATGATGCTGATGGTGCTCCTTCCTTTGTGGACCTCGCTGCTGGTGCGCACGACGGCCTGGGTCGTCCTGCTGCAGACGGATGGCGTCATCAACGATATACTGATGACGCTCGGGCTGACGTCCGAACGTCTGCAACTCATCTTCACCCGATTCGGCACGGTGACTGCGATGACCCACATCCAGTTGCCGTTCACCATTCTCCCAATTTACAGCGTCATGCGGGCGATTCCGGGAACCCAGCTTCGTGCTGCACGGTCGTTGGGTGCACCGCCGCTATCCGCATTCTGGCGGATTTACGCTCCGCAGACCGTGCCGGGTGTCATGGCGGGCACGCTCATGACCTTCATCCTGTCGCTCGGATACTATATCACGCCGGCGCTCGTCGGCGGGCCGAGTGACCAGATGGTATCCAATCTGATTTCGACCTATATCAACCGCGATCTGAATTGGGGCTTGGCAAGCGCGCTCGGGGTGGTGCTCCTGAGCGTTACGCTCGGAATCTACTTCGTGTTCCTGCGTCTCCTCGGCGCGGAAAAAATCCGCCTCGGGTGATCGTCATGTGGCTGCCATCCTACGCGACTCCGTCGGAACGAATCACCCGGACGCTCGTCGTGCTCTTCGCCGCCCTAGTCCTTGTGTTTCTGATTGCCCCGCTTTTCGTGGTGGTTCCACTGTCGTTCTCCGACGACCCGTTCTTTACGTTTCCCGTCCCACGCTACTCACTACGCTGGTATCGCGATTTCTTCGGCAATGAGCGCTGGATTTCGGGCGTGGTCAACAGTTCGATTACCGCCGTGCTGACGACGATCCTGGCCACGATTCTCGGAACGACCGCAGCTCTGGGCTTGGCACGCGAGGAGTTTCCCTGGCGTCGGCTTGCGATGGCGCTCCTCATCTCGCCCATGATCATCCCGATCGTCATCGTAGCGGTAGGCGCCTACCTGTTCTTTGGTAGATTGGGGCTGACAAATACGAGGACGGGGCTGGTGCTCGCTCACACCGCGTTGGCGGTGCCGTTCGTCGTCATCACGGTGACGGCTACCCTGACAACCTACGACACAAATCTCACGCGAGCTGCGAGGAGCCTTGGTGCTTCGCCCACATCCTCCTTCTTCCGGGTCACCTTGCCGGCAATCCTGCCTGGGGTGATTTCGGGCGCGATATTTGCTTTTGCAACGTCCTTCGACGAGGTGGTCGTTGCCTTGTTTCTCACGGGTGCGGAGCAGCGTACCCTTCCGGTCCAGATGTTTTCCGGCATTCGAGATCAGATCAACCCGACGATCATGGCGGCGGCCACCCTGCTGCTCGCACTCTCGGTCACTCTTTTCCTTACGCTGGCATGGCTCTCGCGGCGGGCTCAACGCACCGCATGATATCCACTCTCCATCGGTACTGCCGGCATTCGTGGTGCAATTTCGCAACGTCCATGTTCCCGCTACTGCGATAAAGGCCGTCCTCCGGTGGCCTGGCCCTGGATAGCAGGCTACTCGAACACGCGCCGATCCGCATTGTCTCCCGGGAAGGCGCCGGCAACCGGTCGCTCCGGCTCGCGCA
Source organism: Microvirga massiliensis (assembly GCF_001006805.1). Lineage (GTDB taxonomy): Bacteria > Pseudomonadota > Alphaproteobacteria > Rhizobiales > Beijerinckiaceae > Microvirga > Microvirga massiliensis. Next base: position 190,793 of record NZ_LN811356.1, read on the forward strand.
TCTTGGCTTCGCGGGCAGTCTGGCGGAACTGAGCCGGCGTGGTGCCGTAGCGCGCCTTGAAGCTGCGGCCGAAATGCGAGCTGTCGGAGAAACCGAGCTCCGCGGCGATCAGCCCCGTCGATAGCGTGCTGTGCTCAAGCATCCACCGCGCGTGCTTTAGACGCAGAGCCATGTAGCTCTCCTGAGGACTCTCGCCGAGCCGGTTGCGGAAATGGCGCTCGAGCTGGCGCACGCTCAGCGACAGCGTTTCTGCAATGGCATGGATGGGCAGCGGCTCGAGAAGGTTCTGCTCCATGAGGAGCAGCGCCCGCGACACGAGCCGGTCCTCGCTTCGCGCTGCCATCGTGGGTGCCGGCTGGGCGGCATCGCCGGATCTTGGCCGCTCGATCAGGAGAATGTGCAAGGCCTTATGGGCCTGGGCCGGCCCGACATGATCGCTCACCAGGCGAGCTGCGAGATCCGCCACGCCGGCGCCCCCGGAGCAGGTGATCCGGTCGCCGTCGATCACGTAGAGACGGTCCGCGATCGGAACGAGATCGGCGAATTCCTCGATGAAGTCCCGGTAATGGTACCAGCTGACGCAGCACTTCCGATCCTGCATCAACCCGAGGCGGCACAGGACGAAGCTCCCGGTGCAGACGCCGACCAGGCTTACTCCGGCCTGCGCCGCCTTCTTGAGGTAGGCGGCGACCTCCGGGGAGACGCCCGAGGCGCCGTGCAGGAGGCCGCCGACGACGACGATGTAGTCGAAGGCTCCGGGATCGACGAGGTCCGAGGACGGCTGGATCTCGATGCCGCAGCTCGCGCGGACCGGCTGGCGGTGCGGGCTCATGACCTCCCAGGCGCAAGCGATCGGCCGGCTGAGGTCGCCCTCGTCGGCGGCGAGGCGCAGGACGTCCAGGAAGGTTGAGAATGCCGTGAGGGTGAATCTGTGCATGAGCACGAAGCCGACCCTCAGCTTGGGGCCTGTCTGCAACGGACCTCATCCTCCCGCGCTGTCGCAATCATTCTAATCCGGTGTCGCAAGGATGCGAGATATCAAAGACGGGACAGGGCAGAAAGAGGCAGATACCGCGAGGTCGACCATGCGCCGTTTTTCGCTGCGATCGCTTCTCATGGAGGCAGTGAACGCCCACCAGGGCTGGGGCCGCCAGTGGCGCGCGCCGGAGCCGAAGGGAGCCTATGACGCCGTCATCGTCGGCGGCGGCGGGCACGGGCTGGCGACGGCCTATTACATGGCCAAGGAGCACGGCATGCGGAACATCGCCGTGCTCGAGAAGGGATGGATCGGGGGCGGCAATACGGGCCGCAACACGACGATCATCCGGTCGAACTATCTCTACGACGAGAGCGCCGCGATCTACGAACATGCACTCAAGCTCTGGGAAGGGCTATCGCAGGAGCTCAACTACAACGTCATGTATTCGGCGCGCGGCGTCATGATGCTCGCGCACAATGTCCACGACGTTCAGAGCTTCAAGCGGCACATCTATGCCAATCGGCTCAACGGCATCGACAATGAATGGCTGACGCCCGAGGAGGCTAAGGCATTCTGCCCGCCGCTGAACATCTCGCCGGACCTTCGCTATCCGGTGATGGGCGCAGCCCTGCAGCGCCGGGGCGGCACCGCCCGTCACGACGCGGTGGCCTGGGGGTACGCGCGCGGTGCCGACGCGATGGGCGTCGACATCATCCAGAACTGCGAAGTCACGGGCATTCGCCGCAATCTCGGCGGCACCGTCGAGGGGGTTGAGACCAGCAAAGGTTTCATTCGCACGCCGCGAGTCGGCGTGGTCGCAGCAGGCCATACCAGTGTCATCATGGAGCGGGCCGGCGTCCGCATGCCGCTTGAGAGCTTCCCCTTGCAGGCGCTCGTCTCGGAGCCCGTCAAGCCGGTCTTCCCCTGCGTGGTGATGTCGAACGCCGTGCACGCCTATATCTCGCAATCCGACAAGGGCGAGCTCGTCATCGGGGCCGGCACGGACCAGTACGTGTCCTACAGCCAGCAGGGCGGCCTGCACATCGCCACGCATACCCTCGACGCCATCTGCGAATTGTTCCCGCAGTTCACGCGCATGCGGATGCTGCGCAACTGGGGCGGCATCGTCGACGTGACGCCCGATCGCTCGCCGATCATCGGCAAGACGCCCGTGCCCGGCCTATTCGTGAACTGCGGCTGGGGCACCGGCGGTTTCAAGGCGACGCCGGGTTCGGGCCACGTCTTCGCGCATACGATCGCCAAGGGTGAGCCTCACCCGATTGCCGCCCCGTTCACGCTCGACCGCTTCCGCACCGGTCGCCTCATCGACGAGGCCGCGGCGGCAGCCGTCGCGCATTGAGGTGTCCCATGCTGCTCGTGAATTGCCCCTATTGCGGCCCGCGCCCCGAAATCGAGTTCCGCTGCGGCGGCGAGGCGCACATCGCGCGTCCGGCCGATCCTTCCAAGCTCGATGATGCGGCCTGGGCCGAGTACCTGTTCGTGAGAACCAATGCCAAAGGCGTGCTCGCCGAGCGCTGGAATCATGCGCATGGCTGCCAGCGCTGGTTCAATGCGCTCCGGGAAACCGCGAGCGACCGCATCATCCAAACATACCTGATGGGTGAAAAGCGGCCCGACCGCGCACCCGCGCAAGGGAGGCTCTGATGGCACAGGCCTATCGACTTCCAAAGGGCGGCCGGATCGACCGCGCGAGGCCCATCGGCATACGGTTCAACGAGCAGGTTGTGGATGGCTACCAGGGCGATACCCTGGCCTCCGCACTCCTCGCGAACGGAATTCATCTCGTTGCCCGCTCGTTCAAGTATCATCGGCCGCGCGGCATTCTCAGCCACGGCTCCGAGGAGCCGAACGCTCTCCTCGACGTCGATCGCGGACGGGGACGCGCGGACCCGAACAACCGCGCCACGGTGGTCGACGCCTTCGATGGCTTGGTTTCCGCCTCGCAGAACCACTGGCCATCCCTCGATTTCGACATCGGCGAGGTGAACGACCTGCTGTCGCCGGTGATCGTATCGGGGTTCTACTACAAGACCTTCATGTGGCCGCGCTCCTTCTGGACCAAGGTCTACGAGCCTCGGATCCGGGCGGCGGCAGGCCTTGGCCGGGCGCCGACGATTCCGGACCCGGACCGCTATCAGAACCGCCACGCCCATTGCGATGTTCTCGTGGTCGGCGCTGGTCCGGCAGGGCTCGCGGCGGCGCTCGCCGCCTCCGAGAGCGGCCAGCGGGTCATGATCGTGGACGAGCAGGCCGAACTCGGCGGCTCTCTTCTTCACGACGTGACGTCGACGATCGACGGTGTCTCCGCGCAGGCTTGGGCCGAACAGGCGATCGCCACTCTCGATGCGCGTGAGAACGTAATCGTCCTGCCGCGGACAACGGCCTTCGGCTACTACAACCACAACCACGTCGCGCTGGTCGAGCGGGTGACGGATCATCTGTCGGATCCCTCGCCCAATCTGCCGCGAGAGCGGATGTGGCAGGTGCGCGTCAAGGAAGTCGTGCTGGCGACGGGATCTCACGAGCGCCCGCTCGTCTTTGCCGACAACGACCGCCCGGGCATCATGCTCGCGGAGAGCATCCGCGTCTTCGTCAACCGCTATGCCGTTGCACCGGGGCGGCAGATCGTGTTCGCGACGAGCGGCGCCTCCGCCTATTCCGCTGCCGCCGATGCCAAGGCGGCCGGTCTCACGGTCACCGTCGTGGACACACGGATCGAAGCCGATTGCGGTCCCGAGGTCGCGGACCTGCGCGCCCGCGGCTGCGAGGTTCTGACCGGCCATACGGTGGTCGGGTCGACCGGCCGGAAGCGGGTCACCGGCCTCATCGTGGCGCCGATCGGGGTCGACGGATGCATCGGCACGCGCCGGACGCTTGCCTGCGACTGCGTCGGCATGTCGGGCGGATGGACCCCGGCAGTCCACCTGTTCTCGCAATCCCGCGGCAAGCTGCGCTTCGAACCGGCGATCGATGCCTTCGTGCCGGGGACGTCCGTCCAAGCGGAGCGCTCCGCGGGTGCGGCCAACGGGGAGTACGATCTGGCGGCGTGCCTGCGCGAAGGGTGGGCTGCGGGAGCACAGGCCTCCGGAGGTTCCGGCGAACGGGCCTTTGAGGCCACGCCGAGCCTCGCCGGGTTCCAGCCGGTCCGCGTCCTTCCCACGGATGGCAATCCCGGCCGGGTGAAAGCCTTCATCGACTTCCAGAACGACGTGACGGCGAAGGACATCAAGCTCGCCGTCCGCGAGGGTTTCGAGTCGATCGAGCACGTGAAGCGCTACACCACGACCGGCATGGCGACCGACCAGGGCAAGACCTCGAACATGAATGCCCTGGGCCTCGTCGCGGGCGTCCTCGATCGGCCGATTCCGACGGTCGGGACGACGACGTTCCGGCTCCCCTACACGCCAACGACCTTCGGCACTTTCGTCGGCCCGAACCGCGGCGAGCTGTTCGACCCGATCCGCACCACGCCGATCCACGAATGGGCAGTCGCTCATGGCGCCGTATTCGAGAATGTCGCGCTCTGGAAAAGGGCCTGGTATTTCCCGAAAACGGGCGAGGACATGCATGCGGCGGTCGCGCGCGAGTGCAAGGCCGTGCGAAACAGCGTCGGGATCTTCGATGCCACGACCCTCGGCAAGATCGAGGTCGTCGGGCCGGACGCCGCCGAATTCATGAATCGCATCTACACGAATGCGTGGCTGAAGCTCGAGCCGGGCAAATGCCGCTACGGCCTGATGCTGAAGGAAGACGGCTACATCATGGATGACGGCGTCGTCGCACGCCTCGCCCATGACCGGTTCCACGTCACCACGACGACCGGCGGCGCCCCCCGGGTGCTCGCGCAGATGGAGGACTACCTCCAGACCGAGTGGCCGGATCTCAAGGTCTTCCTGACGTCGATCACCGAGCAATATGCGGTGATTGCGGTTCAGGGGCCGAAGGCGCGGGAGCTGATCGCGCCCTTCGTGTCGGACATCGATCTCTCGAGTGACGCTTTCCCGCACATGGCGGTCCGGACCGGGTTCATCTGCGGGGTGCCGTGCCGGCTGTTCCGCGTCTCGTTCACCGGCGAGCTCGGCTTCGAGATCAACGTGCCCGCCGATTACGGGCAAGCCGTCTGGGAGGCGATCTTCGAGCGCGGTCAGGCCTTCGGGATCACGCCGTACGGCACCGAGACGATGCACGTACTGCGGGCCGAGAAAGGCTTCATCATCGTCGGGCAGGACACGGACGGCACCGTGACACCGGACGATGTCGGGCTGTCGGGACTCGTTGCGAAGACAAAGCCGGATTTCGTCGGCAAGCGCTCGCTCGCGCGGCCGGATCTCGTAGGGCAGGGGCGAAAGCAGCTCGTCGGGCTGGTGAGCGAGGATCCGAACGAGGTGCTGGAGGAGGGCGCGCAGATCGTGTCGGATCCCGACCAGGCGATTCCGATGCGCATGATCGGCCATGTGACATCGAGCTACTGGAGTTCCAACTGCGGACGGTCGATCGCCATGGCGCTCGTTGCCGGCGGGCGCTCCCGTATCGGCCGCCGCCTCTATGTTACGACGCCGGCCGGATTTACGGCGGTGAAGGTCTGTGAGCCGGTTTTCTGGGATCCCAAGGGGGAGCGCATCCATGCTTGAGACAAAGCACGCCGCCCGACGCATTACGGCGCTGGGCAAGCCGCCGATCGCCGAGCCCCATCCTGGTGCCGGCATCAGTACTCGCCCGCTTCCCGGTGAGGCACGCTTTTCACTTCGGCTGAATGAGGCCGCGGCGGAAGCCGTCGGCGAGGCCGCGGGCTTTCGACTGGATATCCCGCTCAACAGCCGCGCTGGCGCGGCCGATCGATCCGCTGCCCGCCTCGGGCCGAACGAATGGCTGCTCATCGGGCCGGAGGGCGATGCGGAGATCATTCCGGGCCAGATCGAGGCGGCGCTCGCCGGGCATTTCCACACGCTCGTCGATGTCGGGCATCGCAATGTGGCGATCGAGGTGTCCGGCCGCCACGCGGCCGAGGTCCTGAACAGCGGATGTCCGCTCGATCTCGATGCGAGTGCGTTTCCGACCGGCACCGCGACGCGAACGCTGATGGGCAAGACCGAGATCGTGCTCATGCGGCTCGACGATGGGCCGACCTACCGCGTCGAGTGCTGGAGGTCCTTTGCACGATATGTGCTGGGCTTCCTGAACGAGGCTGCTTGCGAATTCGAGCGCTGATCCAGTGCGGGGGCCGCTGCGATGATCAGCACGTTCGAGCTTTTCAAGATCGGGATCGGGCCGTCAAGTTCGCACACTGTCGGTCCGATGGTCGCGGCCAAGCGGTTCCTCGAGGAAGTGAGGGATGCCCGTGAGACCGAGATCGGACGCATCACTGTGGAGATTTACGGGTCCCTCGCCTGGACGGGGCGCGGGCACGGAACCGATACCGCCATCTGCCTCGGGCTTCTCGACGAGGTTCCGGCTTCGGTCGACCCCGACAGCGTTGCTGCCCGGATTCAGCATCTGCGCACCAGTAGGCAGGTTCAGGTCGGCTGCGGGGCCCCGGCCAGCTTCGATCCCGAGACGGATATCATCTTCAACAAGTCCGACGTGCTGCCGCTTCACTCGAACGGCATGCGCTTTCGTGCATGGGCCGGCGACGGCTCGGTCGCTCGCGAGAGCGTGTTCTACTCGATCGGCGGCGGCTTCGTGGTACGTGAGGGCGAGATCAACGACGGCCAGGTCGCCGTCGCGGAACTCCCCTTCGATACGGCGGCCGAACTCCTGCGGATTTGCAATCAGAGGGCCATCTCGATCGCCGACGTTCAGTTCATCAACGAGCTTGCGTCGCGATCGGACGACGAGATTCGCCAGGGCCTCGACGCCATTCGCGACGCGATGTTCGCCTGCATCGATCGCGGCCTGCGCATGGAGGGGGAACTCCCGGGCGGCCTCAGGGTCAAGCGCCGCGCGAAGGGTCTCTTCGAGCGGCTTCAGAATGGACGCCAGCGCAACCAGCGGGCGGCACACGAGGTGATGGACTGGGTGAGCACCTATGCGATCGCGGTCAACGAGGAGAACGCCTCCGGAGGGCGCGTGGTCACCGCCCCGACCAATGGTGCAGCCGGAATCATACCGGCAGTGCTCCGGTATTTTCGCGATTTCTGCCCCGAATATTCAGAGGAGCGAAGCCATGTCTTCCTCCTCACCGCGGCGGCCATCGGAAGCCTGATCAAGCGCAATGCGTCGATTTCGGGCGCCGAGGTCGGTTGCCAGGGAGAAGTGGGCTCGGCGGCTTCGATGGCCGCGGCCGGACTGGCGGCCGGATTGGGCGCCACGCCGGCACAAGTTGAAAACGCTGCCGAGATCGCCATGGAGCATCATCTCGGCATGACCTGCGACCCGATCGGCGGATTGGTGCAGATCCCCTGCATCGAGCGCAACGCCTTCGGAGCCAACAAGGCGATTGCGGCGGCTTCGCTCGCGATGTGCGGAGACGGGACACATCGCGTGTCGCTCGACGAGGTGATCGAAACGATGCGCCAGACCGGTTTCGACATGCAGTCGAAATACAAGGAGACGTCGCAAGGCGGGCTCGCCGTCAACGTCGCCGAATGCTGAGGAGGATCCCATGTCAACGCAGACGCTCGCCAGACCACTTTCCAAGACCCGGTTGCCGGGGGCGGGTTATTCAGACCGCGCCGTGTTCGAGGCCATCGCTGCCGAACTGCACCGCCAGCAGGATCAGATCGAGCTGATCGCCTCCGAAAACATCGTCTCCGAGGCAGTCCTGGCCGCGCAGGGCTCGGTCTTCACCAACAAATATGCCGAGGGGTATCCGGGCCGGCGCTATTACGGCGGCTGCGAGCATGCCGACGTGGTCGAGCGGCTCGCGATCGAGCGCGTCTGCGAACTGTTCGGATGCAGCTTCGCCAACGTGCAGCCCCATTCGGGCGCGCAGGCCAACGGCGCCGTGTTCATGGCGCTGCTGCAGCCGGGAGATACCATTCTCGGCATGTCGCTGGCGGCCGGCGGGCACCTGACGCATGGCGCTCCGCCCACCATGTCCGGCAAGTGGTTCAAGGCGATCGGCTATGGGGTGCGTCGCGAGGATGCTCTCATCGACTACGACGAGGTCGAACGCCTGGCGCAGGAACATCAGCCGAAGCTGATCATCGCCGGCGGCTCGAGCTACCCACGCATCATCGACTTCGCCCGGTTCCGGGACATTGCGGACAGCGTCGGCGCCTATCTATTCGTCGACATGGCGCATTTCGCGGGGCTCGTCGCGGCCGGGATCTATCCGTCGCCCTTCCCGCACGCGCATGTCGTGACCACGACGACCCACAAGACCCTGCGCGGCCCGCGCGGTGGCGCCATCCTGATCAATGACGAGGCCATCGCCAAGAAGATCAACTCGGCGGTGTTTCCCGGGCTGCAGGGCGGGCCGCTGATGCACGTGATCGCCGCCAAGGCGGTGGCGTTCGGCGAGGCCCTGGAGCCCGGCTTCCGGGACTATGCCATGGCGGTGGTCGCCAACGCCCGCGCTCTGGCGGCGCGCCTCGTGCAAAGAGGCGCAGCGATCGTCTCGGGCGGGACCGACAGCCATATCGTCCTAGTCGACCTGCGGCCGATCGACGTCACCGGCAAGGCCGCCGAGGCGGCGCTCGAGCGAGCCGGGCTGACCTGCAACAAGAACGGCATTCCCTTCGATCCCGAGAAGCCGGCCATCACGTCGGGCATTCGGCTCGGGACGCCTGCGGGCACGACGCGCGGGTTCGGCATCCAGGAGTTCGAGCAGATCGGCGACATGATCGCACGTGTGCTCGTCGGACTGGCCCAGGCGGGCGAGGACGGCAACGGAGCCACCGAGAGGAGCGTGCGCCAGGAGGTGAAAGCCCTCTGCGATCGTTTCCCGATTTATGGCGGCCTCGCATAGTGAGGCCGCCTGGCTCCGGGCAGGATCGAAGCTTGTTCGAACGACGCGGAGAACGTCTGTCCGGAGCATGCGATGAAGCTTGAGGATCCGCGTTACGTTCTGAAGCTTTCCTGTGTCGACACGATCGGCATCGTGAATGCCGTGTCGAGCTTTCTCACGCAGAACGGCTGCAACATCATCACGAACGCGCAGTTCGGTGATCGTGAGACGGAACGCTTCTTCATGCGGGTGGCCTTCGCGCCAGTAGATCCGCGGACGGAAGTCTCGGCGCTGGCCGGTGTTTTCAGGCCCATCGCCGAGCGATACCAGATGGACTGGAGCTTGCACGACATCACCAGCAGGGCGAAGGTCCTGATCATGGTGTCGCGCTTCGGGCACTGCCTCAACGATCTTCTGTATCGGCAGCGCATTCGTGCGCTCAACATGGATGTGGTCGGAGTGGTGTCGAACCACGAGATCTTCGAGGATCTCGTGACCAGCTATCGGATTCCGTTTCACTATTTGCCGGTCACCAAGGACACCAAGCGGCAGCAGGAAGCGCGCCTGCGGGAGCTGATCGAGGCGGCTGGGGCAGACCTCGTCATCCTGGCCCGCTACATGCAAGTCCTGTCGGATGAAATGTGCTCCTACCTGTCGGGCCGGGCCATCAACATCCATCATTCGTTTCTGCCGAGCTTCAAGGGAGCCGCGCCCTACACGCAGGCGCATGTGCGTGGGGTCAAGCTCATCGGCGCGACGGCCCATTACATCACGCCGGATCTCGACGAGGGGCCGATCATCGAGCAGGAGGTGCAGCGCGTCAGCCATGAGCACTCGCCGGACGACCTGACCGCCATCGGCCGTGACGTGGAGAGCATCGTCCTCGCCCGGGCGGTCAAGTTCCACACCGAGCACCGCGTCCTTCTGAACGGAAACCGGACCGTTGTGTTCCGGTGAGCCACGACGGCTTCGTCGGAGCGTTCAGCGAGAGTTAGGCTGTGCTTGCAAGGATTGCGCTGCCGCCCTCACCCGGTGCTGTGCAACCGACCTCGCCCGTCGAGGGCGAGGTGATGGGAATGCACTGCTTTCAGGAATTCCCGCTCATGAGGGAGTGACATGATGGCGTCTCAGCGGTCGACGACGATGTCGCCACGCGGCTTGCTGCAGCAGAGCAGAATGAAGCCCTGATCGATCTCCCGCTGGCGAATTCCGCCATTATGCGCCATCTCGACTTCGCCGGAGAACTTGCGGGTCTTGCACGTGCCGCACAGGCCCTTGGTGCAGGACGAGGGCAGGCGAAGGCCGGCCGCGCGTGCAGCGGCGAGAATGGTCGTGTTCTCGTCGCACGGAATACTACGACCCGTCTTTCCGAACGTGATGTTGTGAGTGCGGCTCGCACTTTCCACCGGCTGCGGCTCTTCGGCGGCGGGCGCGAGATCCTCGAAAAGGAAGCTCTCCTCGTGATAGCGGGCCATATTGAACCCGGAGGCTTCGAGGATCTTTCTGACCGCCGCCATGAATGGCGCCGGTCCGCAGCAGAAGATTTCCCGTTCGTGCAGATCAGGCACGATCAAATCAAACAGGGCCCGCGAAACGCGCCCGCGATAGCCGCTCCAGCCGTACTCGCCCGTCACGCTCTCGACCACATGCGCGACCTGCAGGCGTGAACGCCGCTGGGCGATGACGTCGAGTTCCTGTCGAAACACGATGTCCTTAGGGGTCCGTGCGCAATGGACGAAGATCGTGTCGTAATCCTCCGCCATATCGCTTTCGTGGCGGACCATGGACATCAGCGGCGTCACACCGCTGCCGCCAGACAGGAAAAGGCGCTTCTCACAGGGGTGGAACGCCGTCGAGAACTCACCCATCGGACCGATGGCGCGGATAATGTCGCCGACTCGCAGGTGATCATGAAGCCAGTTGGAGACCGGGCCGCCCACAGTGCGCTTGACGGTGATCGAGACCATGTGCGGTCGCGCCGGTGACGACGAGATCGTATAACAGCGGTTCACCGGTTCGCCGCCGATGGGAAACGTGAAAGTGAGGAATTGACCGGGAGCGAAGTGGAACAGCCGTGGGGCCGGCGCCGAGAACGTGAAAGTCTTCACGTCGTTCGTTTCGTCGACGATCGAACGACAGATCAGACGGTCGTCCTCTTCGCTATTCCACAGCGGTGGAAGAGAGTCCGGCTCGATATGTGGAAGCTTGGTCAGCACGACGGATGCGCTCCGTTACCGGGGCTGTGGCAGGTGGGCCGAGATACGCTTGATGTACCAGTTGCAGAACTTGTCGACCAAACCCTCCGTATAGGGCGAGTAGGGGCCTGGCTCATAGGCACGGCTGCGAACACCGCATTGGGTATAGCCGACGAGAGTCCCATCCTGCTCATTGGTCATCTGCCAGACCTCGGTCAGCTTCTTGAGATCGTAGTCGATTCCTTCGACCGCATCCTTGTGGACGAGCCACTTGGTGCGAAGCAGGGTCCGCTCGGGCGAAAGCGGGAAGACCGCGAAAGTGACGACATGGTCACTCATGAAGTGGTGCCACGAATTCGGCTGCGTCCAGAAGGACAGGCCGCCGAGCCGCTTCGTCTTGAGGGCACCCAGCAGCTTCTTCGAGGCGACGGTGGTGTCCATCGTCTGCGACTCCCCCGCCTGGTCGATCGCGAGCCGTTGCGTGCGAAACCCGGTCGGACGGCCATCAAGATGGTCGATCTCCTGCCACGGCAGCCCCTCCGCATTCCAGGTCTGCTCGAAACCAGCGACGATGTTCTCGTAATGGGCAAGCGCCTGGCGCCGGTCCTCGTCGAGCTCCTCGGGCGCAAACCCGAATCCATATTCGAAAAGCGAGATCGTCAGCTCGGGATGATTGCTCGCGCAGTGGTAGCACTCGCGATTGTTCTCTATCGTGAGCTTCCAGTTGCCCTCCTCGATCAAGTCCGCCGCGAACGCGACCTTGCAGTCGCGCACGGCGTGCGGCGCGATATAGGGCTCCATGGTCCGCTGCATCTCGTCGAAATCGGAAGGCGGCTCGTCGGCGAAGCACACGAACAGGAGGCCCGCCAGGCTTCTGAGATGGACGGGCTTGAGGCTGTGGCACTTGCGATCGAAGCCGCTTGTCATGTGCTCGGCATGGAGGAGGCTGCCGTCGAGATCGTAGGTCCATTGGTGATAGGGACAGACAAGCTTGCCGACCGACCCCTGCGCGTCATTGACGAGCCGTGACCCACGATGCCGGCAGACATTGTGGAAAGCACGCACCTGCATGTCATCGTCGCGGATGATGATGACCGAGTTCGCCCCGAGCTCCAGGGCAATGTAATCGCCGGGTTCGGGCACGTCCGGCTCTACCCCTACGAAGATCCAGTGGCGGCCGAAAATGACCTCGAGATCGAGGTCGTAGATCTCGCGGCTTAGATAGAACGGCGCATCGAGGGTGTAGCCGGGTCGCCGCTTGGCGATCAGAGACGCAATATCCGGCGAGGGCTTGGTCAACATCGGCGCATCCACGTGCAGGCCTTCGATGCCGGGAATTTTGCGCCAGACGCCAATTGGGCCTTTCGCGCCAGCGACAGTCTCTGTCGGTTTCGCGCCATCCATCATTCGCGATACCCGCGGAGGAAGGGATCCCGCCCAGGTCACCGCAAGTCGTCCCAAGTCAACTCGGGGAAAAGGGCACTCGGTGTACTCGTGGCCGGGGCGAACGACCGACCAGCCTCCGAAGTTGCCGCCAAGCTTGAGAGTGTCGAAAAGGTGCTGCTGGCCGAGGCTCCGGCCTATGAGTATAGGCTCGCCGAGCTGCAGGCAGCGCTGATCGCCTCGTTGGCTGGACCCTGTTGGGCTATCCTTCACTCCCGCGACGAGGCCGCCGCACTCGCTTGGCCATGATCTTCCGGCGACTTGGCGCGTCGGGTGCACGAAGGACCGCAGAGCTTATCAGCAGAGAGGCGAAAGGCCACGGCTTTTCCCAGACGCCTGCCGGGCCGCATTCGGCAGCTCTCGTTCCGCGGCGAGGGATCAGAATTGTGAGATGGCTTGATTTCACGCGGCGTCCGCGCCGGCGGAACCGCCGAACGTTGCCAAGTAGTCGGTTCTGCGCCGTTCCGCACTGGGGGTGCGGCCGAAGTACTCGTTGTAGCTCTTCGAGAAGTGCGACGCGGAGAGGAATCCGCAAGCCATGGCGACCGAGAGGATTGGGATGCTGGTCTGCTTCAGCAGGTATCGTGCGTATTCGAGGCGGATCATCAAGTAATGCTTGGTCGGTGAATGCCCGAGATACTTGCAAAAAAGCCTCTCGAGCTGCCGGGTCGAACATCTCGCTTCTGCTGCGAGCTCGGCACAGCTCAGAGGGTTCTCGATCGTCTTCTCCATCAACGCGACGACGTATAGAAGCTTTGGATGAGCAACGCCGAGGCGCGTCCTCAGGTCCATGCGCTGTCGCTCGCCGGCCTCGCGTATGCGATGGTGGATGAGCTGGTCCGTGACCAGGGAGGCGATTTCCGGGCCGTGATCTTTCGTGATCACCGACAGCATCATGTCAACCGCTGCCGTGCCGCCGGCGCAGGTCAGGCGGTTGCGATCGATCTCGAACAGCTCCTGGCTTACGTCGAGATGAGGGAACTCGGAAATAAGGCCGGAATGGTTTTCCCAGTGGATCGTCGACTGGTAGCCGTCGAGGAGACCGGCCTTCGCCAGCACATAGGTGCCGGTGCAGACTGCTCCGATTGCCGCTCCGAACGATGACAAGCGCCGCAGGGAGGCCATGAGATCGCGATGATTGAAGGTCTGCACGTCGAGGCCGGCGCAGACGATAGCGGTATGCAGCCCACGGGCATCGGCATATGAGCCGCCGACCGAGATCTCAACCTCGTTGGACGCGCGGATCGGTCCGCCGTCGCCCGAAAACAGACGCCATTCATAGAGGGTTCTTCCGGAGACCCGGTTCGCCAAGCGGAGGGGCTCGATCGCCGATGTAAAAGCGATCATCGAAAATCGCGGCACCAGCAGAAACCCGATGACGCGGGTGTTCTCGGGGCGCGTAGACGGCACCGATACCGGCTTGAGCATTTCCTTATCCTCGCGGAAGCCTTGCCACGTGTTACTGTAGCAAACTCTTGTCTTTTTCCGACATGATTGCCGTAGGAGGCCGCGATCCGTCAACACTGGAGCGCAGCACGGACGCGTGGAGAGCCGGCATTTGGCCGCAGAGACACCAGATCTGATCCGGCTCGCCCGGTAGCTTCCAAACTGGGAATGACTTGGCATGCAACCAAAGCGGAAGTTCGGCCAACTCCAGCTTCGTGCCAAAAGGCAACGCTTCCTGTTTGTCGCGGAAGTAATGGCTTCCTCATTGACCGGCTTTGGTCAACTTCTCCTAC
>NZ_LN811356.1:207313-344051 GCF_001006805.1 Microvirga massiliensis
ACCGCCACCGGCTCGATCGGGGCCGAGCCGCCTTCGCCTGTGGCCGGGAAAGCCTCCGTGCGCACGATGATCACCTTCTTAGGTCATGGGGACGAACTAAGAGTTTATTAACCATACTGCTGTGAGCATCCGGTCTCTCCGCGGAGGTTGCCCGATGCTGACGCGCCTAACCGATGAGGAGTGGACAGTTGTCGTGACGCTGTCCCCTGCTTGGTTTCGGCTTTGTCTGCTACGCGGAGCCGGCAGGGCCGGAATGCCGACGAGGACCGCTGGGCATCGCTGGAGATGGGGGGAGCCAGCACCGTCAGGCGCCGCACGGCGATGAGCACGCCGCTCCCGCCAATCGATGCGCCGCCTGAGGCTGCGATCGAATCTGCTGTGAACAGCAATCCGACAGCATCCGACATGCCTCCCAAGCTGGATACCGTCCTACTGGTGAGGCGCCTGCAAATCGACATCCGCGAGCTCCTCCGGCACGTTGCATGTCGGGCCGGGTCATCGGTCCAAGTCGTTCCAGGGACGAACGGCCGAGCGGAGCCGTCCGGTTCCACTGTCCCAAGGCCTGCCCTGGAACCCTATGCCGCGCTCCTGGTGATCGCGCCGGAGGTCATCGCCCGAGATGGACAGCTGCTCGGACAGCTCTACGAGAGCCTGGCGATTCTGACGGACTTGGCGGCCCCCGCCGATGTGAAATCCATCTCCCTCACACGAGCCTTTGTATGGGGCGACGACGAGGAACTGCCTGGCGAGACGAGGTCCGAAGCCCGGTGGCTGATCCGCTGGGCGCGGGGGAGCGCGGTGTTCGGCGTCTTGGTCTTCATGGCCACGATCGTGCTGTTGGTCCATGTGGACAGGGGGCGACGGGCCCTCCAGCAGCTCGAGCAGATCCGCACGGAGTACCAAGCCGCCGCGAACAGTCTTGGCGTGGCGCGCGCCGCGTCCACGGCCGCCGGCAGCGCTGCAGAATACGACTGCCCCCAGCCAACCGGGCCGCCAGCGGCATACGGGCCGAGCGCGCCCGCGGGAGAAGCTGGCCGGAGCGGCCAAGCGCACCTCCTGTGCGCGCAGATGTTGGATGCGCTAAGTCGCATGAAGATCGTCCGGCAGGAGCTGCGCACTTGGAACGTGATCTCCAGCCGCCTTGCCAACGTCTCGCCGATCAATTGGCTCGCCCCGCGGGAGCCGGACCGCACGATTAGACTCCCGGAGGAGGAGTGGGAGTCCAGCGAGGTGCGGACCCTGATCCTCCTGGCCGCGCTGACGGGCTTCGTCATGCCGATGCTGCTGGGCCTGCTCGGCGCGTGCGTCTACGTCGTCCGCGAGATAGACCAGCAAATCCAGACCTCCACGCTTGAGGCGCGGGAGAGCATCCACGGTAGCCTGCGCCTGCTGCTGGGCGCGACCTTGGGCGGGCTGCTCGGCGTGATGTGGACCGATGGCCAGCCGGTTCGGCTTGAGGGCGTGTCGCTGACGCTCGGCGCTCTCGCCTTCTTCGTCGGCTTCAGTGTCGAGATCGTCTTCCGCTTGGTGGATACCCTGGTGCGGACGGTGGCCAACAGGATCAGCAAGCCGAGCTGACGCCCGCAGGGTGCAGCGGGCGGTAATCGCGCGCCGTCATCGGCCGGCAGCCTCAGACGTCGATGGTCCCGCCGTCCCCCTGCAGCATGGCCAGTGCTGCCTGCCTGCGACGCTCGGTCCGGTCGAGCCAGCCCCGCCCGAAGCGGTCGAATTCCGGGAGGCCGCGGTAGTAGGCGGCCTGATGCCTGGCCAAGGCGCCAATCACCTCCGACGCGTTCGCGGCCAGGGCGGCGCGCAGCGTCTCCGGGCCGACGGAGCCGTCCACCTGGTCCGGGGGGAGGCCGAGCACCTGCTGCAGCAGCTCCGCGCCGCGCCGGGTGCCCGCGTTCACGCCGAAGTCGAAGGTACTGAGATCGACACCTGCCGGCAGGGCGTCACCCCGCAGCGCGTTCCAGTAGAGCGTGCGGTAGATCGCCGCCGCGATCTGCCGAGGCATGTCTTGCACGTCGGCGGGACCAAGCGTCGGGCTGTGATCCCAGTGCCGCAGGGTGGCCAGCGTGATGCCCATGTTGGTCGCACCCCCAGGGTCGGCCGGATCATCGACATAGCCGCCCTCCTGGGCGAGCGTGAAGGCGAGGCAAGTGTCGAACAGGTCAGCCATCGGTGTTCTCCATCAGGTCGGAACGTGTCCAGGCTAGGTCCTGCGGATGGATTTGACGAGGCTGAAGCGGAGTGCAAAGGCCACGCTGGAGCTGAGGTTTCTGGCGGTCTTCTCGCAGCGGAGCGCAATGCGCTTGAAGCGTTTGAGCTTGCCGATCGCGTGCTCGATGCGGGCGCGGTAGAGCGCCTTTGGGAAGAGCGCGGGCCGGTTCTTCTCGCTGGACTTGTGCGAGATCATCGGAGTGATGCCGCGCTCGCGACGGCTGTGCGTTTGCCCTTGCCGGCATAGCCCCTATCGCCCACCGCAACTCGGGGTGCGATCTCGGGGCCACCGTCGAGGTGCATCTCGAATTGCACTTGCCCGCTCCTGGGATGGCGCGGATCGCACGGCGATCGTTCGCGGCCTGCAAGCGGACACTCTGACGGTCCGAACTGCGTCAAACCTGGTAATATAGCGAAGACCTGGGAAGGTCCGCTGTGCCGGTGTTGACGGACCTTGAGCGCCACTAAGCCAATTTGACATTGCCTGAGCACTCGCGGGATTCATAGTATCCGTAGCTCTCGGAGTCCCGCCAACCTTCTGCCGCTGCTACCAGGGTCGAAATCCGTTTCAGGTCAATCAGTTCTCGAGCGTTTGGTGATCTTTGCTGCCGAATGTCTTGTAGAGCCCTCGGAACGGCCTCAGGCCGAGTGGGAACCAGTCGGCCACCTAGCGACAGCTCTCCTGTAAGAGTCGAGAGCGCGTTCTGCCACCAAACAGGGGCCCGTTTTTGTTGAACGCGCTCCAGACGCGAGGCCACAGCGTGACGCACGCGCGACACACAATGTCGCCTACGCGTTAGACGCCAACCCCAGGGATGGCGACCGTTCGAGATCGGCGCCCGGAGCAGCCAACAGGACTCGGATACCAGAACAGCAGGACGGGAACCCCATGAAAACGCAGGCTCGCGTTGTCGTCATTGGCGGCGGCGTCGTCGGAGTTGGAACACTGTATCATCTGGCAAAGAAGGGCTGGAGCGATGTCGTCCTGATCGAACGCAAGGAATTGACGTCAGGGTCGACCTGGCACGCCGCCGGTCTCCTGCCGCTCTTCAACATGAGCTATTCGGTTGGCCAAATTCATAGGTATTCGGTCAATCTCTACAGGTCGCTGGAGGAGGAGACGGGGCAGCCCGTCGGATTCGCACAAGTCTCCAATATTCGTCTCGCCCGCACCCGGGATCGGTGGGACGAGTTCATTTACTACAAGGGCGTCGCCGATACGATCGGCATAAAGGTCAATGTCCTGACGCCCGCCCAGGTGAGGGAGATCTGGCCGCTCTGTGAGACGGACGGCATTATCGGCGCGATTCAACATCCCGACGACGGCTACATCCAGCCTGCAGATCTGACGCAGGCTCTGGCGAAGGGAGCCCGGGCCAGAGGGGCCGAGATCTACCGCTACACGACCGTGATCGGTATCGAGCGCAAGGCGAGCGGCGACTGGCTGGTCAAGACGGATCGTGGCGACATTACCTGCGAACACGTGGTGTCTGCCACCGGAAACTTCGCCCGCCGCACCGGCGCGATGGTCGGGCTCGAAATCCCCGTTATCCCGGTCGAGCACCAGTACATTGTCACCGAGCCCCATCCAGTCGTATTGGAGCGCCAGCGAATGGGTCTCCCGGAGATGGGCGTCCTGCGCGAGGCCGACTCGTCCTGGTATATGCGGGAGGAGAATGGCGGTTTCATTCTTGGGCCGTACGAGGTCGGTGCGCCCTGCTGCTACGTCGATGGGCCTGCCGACGACTCGGAATACGAGCTGTTCCAGGAGGACTTGGAGCGCCTTGCCCCCCATATCGAGACGGCGATCGCGCGCGTTCCCGCTTTCGGCGAGGTGGGTGTCAAGAAGGTCTATAACGGAGCCATTGCCTATACGCCGGACGGCAGCCCGATCATCGGCCCGGCATGGGACCTGAATAACTTCTGGCTCAATGAGGGCCACAGCTTCGGCGTCACGGCTGCGGGAGGCGCCGGCTGGCAGCTCGCAGAATGGATCGTCGAGGGCGAACCGAGCATCGACATGATGGGCGTCGACCCGCGCCGGTTCGGCCCTTACGCGACCCGAGGCTATATGCGGGAGAAGAACGAAGAGGCCTACGCCAACGTCTTCACAGTGCATTATCCCGACGAGGAGCGCTCGGCGGCCCGGCCGCTGAGGCGGGCGCCCTGCTACGACCGCATGAGGGCGCTTGGTGCCGTGTTCGGCTCCGTCTACGGCTGGGAGCGGCCGAACTGGTTCGCTCCGGACGGCTATGGCTTGCCTGAAGAAGACCTCGCGAAGCCGGACGTGCTCCTGAACGAAAACCATCCGCCCGTGAGGAATGGCGAGCGGCCGAAAGAGAAGTGGAGCTTCCGCCGATCGAATTACTTCGAGTTCGTCGGCCGCGAGGCGCGTCACGTGCACGAAGCCGTCGGCCTGCAGGATATGAGCGCGTTTGCCAAGTATGAGGTCTCAGGGCCGGGAGCCGAAGCCTTTCTCGACAATCTGGTGGCAAACAAGCTGCCGCAAAAGGTCGGCCGCTTGGCCCTC
This sequence comes from Microvirga massiliensis, assembly GCF_001006805.1. Classification (GTDB taxonomy): domain Bacteria; phylum Pseudomonadota; class Alphaproteobacteria; order Rhizobiales; family Beijerinckiaceae; genus Microvirga; species Microvirga massiliensis. The sequence continues at coordinate 212,064 of NZ_LN811356.1, forward strand.
ACGCACATGCTTTCGCTGAACGGCGGCGTGCGCTCGGAATTTACGATCTTCCGGGAGGCGGCGGATCGCTTCTACCTGGTCGGCATGGGCGCAGCCGAGCGACACGATTTCGACTATCTGTCCAAGCTGCGGCCGCGGGACGGTTCCGTCGATATTCAGAAGGTCACGACGCAATATGGCGTTCTGATCGTTGCCGGTCCCCATGCCCGGGACGTCCTGCAGAAGGTCACCGATACGGATCTTTCCAAGGAAGGCTTCCCGTGGCTATCGGGCAAGATGATCAATATCGGTGCGGCTCATGCGCGGGCGTTGAGAGTCAACTTCGTCGGCGAGCTCGGCTGGGAGCTCCACCATCCGATCGAAATGCAAAACTACATCTTCGATCTTCTCATGCAGGCGGGCCGGCCCTACGGAATCAAGCCCTTCGGCATGCGCGCCATGGATTCGCTCAGGCTCGAGAAATCGTATCGTCTCATCCCGCGCGAGCTTTCGATCGAGTACTGCGCCCTGGAATCCGGTCTCGACCGCTTCGTTCATCCGAACAAGGGGCAGTTCATCGGCCGGGATGCCTTGGTCGCATGGCAACAGCGCGGGTTCGCGAACCGCTTCGTGACCCTGGAGGTGCATGACGTGGCGGATGCCGACGCCCGCGGCTCGGAGCCTATTCTGAAGAACGGCGACCTTGTTGGACGCTGCACGTCGGGCGGCTTTGGATGGCGATTGGGCAAGTCGCTGGCGCTCGGCATGGTGCGCCCGGATCTCGGCGAGGTCGGCAGCGAGCTGGATATCAGCATCCTCGGCAAGACTCACCGCGCGATCGTTGTTCCGGAATCGCCCTTCGACCCGGACAATCTGAGGCTGAGGGCGTGAGCATGACGGGCAGCAGCGTGACGCGAGGGTATCGAGTGTCATCGCACGACCGCGGGCTTGGTTGGCTGGAGCGAGGTTAGCGCTCCGAGCGGGAGCTCTCGCGCATGAGCATCGACTGCTCCGGAATCAGGAGGTGGCCTCTCACCGACGCGAACCCTCCCGCACTTCGCGTCGGCTTCGTGCTTGCAAACAACTTCACCTTGTCGGCGCTCTCGCTATTCGTCGATGCTTTGCGACTTGCCGCTGACGAGGGTGACCGCTCGCGACCGATCCGCTGCACGTGGTCAATCATGGCAGCAAAGCCTGAGCCGATCCGTTCGAGCTGTGGTCTTCTGGTGCAGCGAACGAGCCCGCTGGCCGATCCCCACTTGTTCGACTACGTCGTAGTCGTCGGCGGCCTGCTGCATGCGGGCGAGCAGGTCGACGATGCGATTGTCCAGTACCTGAAATCGACCGCCAAGGCGGGCGTAGCTTTGATCGGCGTCTGCACCGGCAGCTTCATTCTGGCACGCGCGGGATTGATGAAGGGGCGCCGGTGCTGCGTGTGCTGGTACCATTTCCAGGATTACGAAGCCGAGTTCCCAGATCAACGGCCGATTGCGGATCAGCTCTTCGTCGTCGATCGCGATCGCATCACCTGTTCGGGCGGTAGCGGGGTTGCCGACTTGGCGGCATTCCTGATCAGCCGGCATCTCGGGCAGACAGTCGCGCAAAAAAGCCTTCATGTTCTCCTGCTTCAGCACGCCCGATCGGGCAGCGATGCGCAGCCTCATCCTCCCTTGAACGACAGAGTCGGCGATGACCGGGTGCAGCGCGCCTTGCTGATTATGGAACAGCACATGGCGGAGCCTCTGTCCATCGATGTCATCGCGTCGAAGCTGAACATCTCCGGCCGACAACTCGAACGGCTTTTTCGGACGAACCTGAGCATGAGGCCGGTCGTCGTCTATCGTCAACTACGGCTACGCTACGCGCGCTGGCTGATCGAGAGCACCCACAAGAGCATCACTGACGTTGCAGTCGAGACCGGGTTCTGCGACAATGCTCACTTCTCGCGCCAGTTCAGGGAGCATTTCGGGATGCCCCCCAGCAGAGTGCGGGCATCCCGGTCGGCTGCGAGCCGGAATGCAGTGGACCGGCAGTCGGCTATGCGAGACAATCCCCGACTGTACTGAATTCACCAGGCCGCAATGTTTGTCGAAATTTTTCAAGTACATGTCGATTTTTGGCTAGGCGGCTCCAAGGGGCACTGACACAATCACTGTTCCGGACGGCATAAAGATCGTCACGCGTCGAACGCCAATTGTTCGAAACGCAAGGCCAGACGAGGGTGGAAACGAACGTGACGAAGGCCGCGACGCCGGACTCTACATCCATCGACGCACGGAGCCCGCGGGCTCTCCCCAGCCTCTGGGGTACGCTGAGCTCCCATGAGCGAGCTCTGCCGGGCGATCCGAAGCCCGACGTCTGCTCAGGACCTCCCCGCCCGTACTTGCGTGCCTAACCAGTGCCGGCATCCATCGGCGATGAGACATTCGTGAGTTGTGCCATGGCAAAGAAGCGAGTCATCGTCCGTGATGTCAGCAAGGTCTTCGGGTCGAATCCGGAGGCGGCGCTCAACCTTATGAGATCGGGGGAAAACAAGGACAGTATTCTCGCCAGAACGGGCACCGTGGTCGGCTTGAACCGCGTCTCCTTCGATGTGGCTGAAGGTGAAATCCTCGTCGTGATGGGTCTGTCGGGCAGCGGCAAGTCCACTATGCTGCGCTGCATCAACCGACTCGTCGAGCCGTCGGCAGGCAGCATCATCGTCGACGGTACGGAGATGATGTCGCTGTCCACAAAGCGCCTTCTGGAGTTCCGCCGTGCCAAGTTCGGTATGGTGTTCCAGCATTTTGCGCTGTTTCCAAACCGGACGATCTTGGAGAATGTCGAGTATGGACTCGAAATTCAGAGAATCGATCGACGACAGCGAACCGAGAAGGCGATGCACGCCATTGAGATCGTTGGTCTGAAGGGTTGGGAGAGGAAGTATCCGAGCGAGCTCTCTGGCGGCATGCAGCAGAGAGCCGGACTGGCGCGGGCGCTTGCCGTCGATGCCGATATTCTGCTCATGGACGAGGCTTTCAGCGCTCTTGATCCACTCATTCGTCGGGAAATGCAGCAGGAACTGCGACAACTGCAGCAGAACCTGCACAAGACGATCGTTTTCGTCTCACACGATCTCGACGAAGCGATCAACCTTGGTGGGCGCATCGTCCTCATGAAGGATGGCGAGATCGTCCAGATCGGATGGCCCGAGGAAATCCTCTTGCGGCCAGCGACCGATTACGTGCGACGCTTCGTAGAGCACATCGACGTCTCGTCGGTGTTGACCGTCGAGCGGCTCGCCGACAGGGCTGTTCCCGTCCTGCGCTCGAGGCAGACCGTGTCCGAGGCGCGCGATGATATCGGCAACGGCAATATCGGGATCTTGTACGTCGTCGATGATTCCGGACGCCTGGTCGGGCGGGTCGCATGCGACGTGCTTACCGCGTCGCCGCGGCCCTCGCAAACTCTCGATCAATTGATGCGGACCGATATCGCTTGCGTGCAAGCCGACATCACGCTCAAGGCCGCCCTGCCGGTCCTGGCCGCCGAGCCGGACGGCGTGGCAGTGGTCGGGGAGGGCGGGCGGTTTCTCGGATCTCTCACCAGCCGGGGCGCTGTCGCGGCGCTCGCTGGCATCCCGCATGTCAGTGCCTCGTCGGGCACCATGAAGGACGGAGAAGCGGCATGGAGTGGTCAATCCCAAAGTTCCCGCTCGACGAACTCTGCGACCAAGCCCTTACTTGGCTCACCTATCACGGTTCAAGCCTGACCCGGGCCGTCAGCAAGGTCGTCGCTGACTGGATCGATGTCTCGACAGCCGCCCTCGTGTCGATTCCGCCCTGGCTGACGATCGCCGCGTTGGTCCTGGTGGCATGGCGGCTTGGCGGCACGCGCATCGCAATCATGACTGCGGCGGGATTCGGCTTCCTCTGGAATCTCCGCCTTTGGCAGCCGACCATGGAAACCATGGTGCTCGTAACCCTCTCGACAGTGGCGGCCCTGCTGATCGGTATTCCTCTCGGAATCGCCTGTGCGCTCAACAAGCGCACATGGCAGACCGTCAGTCCCTGCCTCGACATGGCCCAGACCATGCCGAGCTTCGTCTATCTCATTCCGGCCATTCCCTTTTTCGGGCTGGGCCCGGTCTCGGCATGCTTCGCCACGATCATCTTTGCGATGCCGCCCGTGATCCGGTTGACTGCTCTCGGCATCATGCAGGTGCCACACCAACTCATCGAAGCCTCCGACGCGTTCGGTTCAACCCCAGCACAGAAGCTTTTCAAGGTTCAACTCCCACTCGCCCTTCCGACCATCATGGCGGGCATCAACCAGACGATCATGCTGGCGCTCTCCATGGTGGTGATCGCCGCCATGATTGGCGCCGGCGGCCTGGGCCGCGAGGTCTGGAGATCCATTCAGCGTCTCGAAGCCGGCGTCGGCTTCGAGACGGGAATCGCAATCGTCATCTTGGCGGTCATTCTCGACCGCATCACGCAGAAGATGGCGCAACGCATGCGCCCCTCCGGCGCGACCGCACACTGACCAGAAAGGCCGGTGTTCCGGAGGGTTCGCATCCCCACAGAGGGGTGTCCTGAAACCAGGAATGTAAGGGAGTTATTCCGTGTTCCAGAAACTCGTCACTGCAGCCGTTACTGCCGCTGCCGCGGCAGGCCTGATGCTGGGCAGCGCTGAAGCCCAGAGCAAGAAAGTGAAGATCGCCTACGTCGAATGGTCCGACGCCATCGTCGCCACGAACATTATCAAGACCGTGCTCGAGTCGAAGGGCTACGAGGTCACGATCACGCCGCTCGCCGCCGCGGCCATGTGGCAGGCCGTTGCAACGAGCGAGGCGGATGCGATGGTCGCCGCTTGGCTGCCAGCGACACATGCCTCGTATTACGGTCAGCTCAAGGACAAGGTCGATTTGATCGGGCCGAATGTTACCGGAGCGAAGATCGGCTGGGCCGTTCCCAAATACACGCCGCTGGAATCCATCGAGGACCTGAAGAGCAAGGCAAGTCTCGTCGACGGCAAGGTCATCGGGATCGATCCTGGCGCCGGTCTCATGAAGGCGTCGGACAAGGCCATCAAGGAATACGGGCTGCCGGTCAAGCTCGTCGACGGCAGCGACGCGACCATGACGGCTGCCCTGAAGGACGCCTACGATAGGAAGCAGAACATCGTCGTCACGACGTGGACGCCTCACTGGATGTTCGCGCGCTGGGAGCTGAAGTACCTGGCCGATCCCAAGAATGTCTTCGGCGGGGAGGAGACCGTGAATACCGTTGCCCGCAAGGACCTGAAGAAGGACATGCCGGAGGTGCACGCCATCCTGTCCAAGTTCAAGCTTTCGCTCGATGACGAGCAGAAGGTGATGGTCTGGAATGAGGAAAAGGGAGCGAAGCCGGCGGAGACGGCCGCACGCTGGGTCAAGGAAAATCCGGACAAGGTCGAAACTTGGTTGAACTGACAGGTTCGGCTATTCATTGGTCGCCTGACCGCGGACTGGGCCACCCATGCAGGGTTGGCCTAGTCCGGCTGAACTCCGTCTCGGGCATTTCGATCGAAAGTGTCAGTAAGGTATCGTATTAAACTATTCCGCCGCCACACGACTCGCACGCCATTGCGCGAGGAGAGCGCGTAGCGCAGCGGGTTTCACGGGCTTGTTGAGGAGGTGCACGTTCATGGCTGCGGCTTCGTCCCGCACCGCGGGCGAGCGGTCGGCGGTGATCAGGACCGCGGGAAGGTCGGAGCGGATCTGCCAACGCAGCGAGCGAATGACGTCGAGGCCGTCGCCTTCATCAAGGTGGTAATCCGCGATCACGACGTCCGGCGTATTGTGCGCCGCATGGATCGCGTCGAGCGCGGAGCGCAGGTCGGACGCCGTCATGACCAGACAGCCCCAGCCATTCATCAGCGTGCGCATGCCTTCGAGAATGGCCGGCTCGTTGTCGACGGCCAGCACCCGAAGCCCTGCGAGAGGCGCAACGGGAATGCGGGGTTTCTCGTCCGTTGCAGCTGAAACCGGCACCGCCGCAACGACCGGAAGCTCGATGCGAAAGACGGATCCTTGTCCGGGTTCCGACGTCAGGGAAAGCGGGTGATCGAGCACGCGCGCAATCCGCTGTACGATCGACAGACCGAGGCCGAGCCCGCGGGCCACTTTGGCGCCCTGGTCGAGGCGCTGGAACTCGCGGAAGACGAGTCGCTGCTTCGAGGCCGGAATGCCGAGGCCCGTGTCCCACACTTCCAGAATGAGTCGTCCCTTGCGGCGGCGCGCGCCGACGAGAACGCGTCCCTGAGGGGTATACTTGATGGCGTTCGAAATCAGGTTCTGCAGGACACGCCGCAGGAGCCGGCGGTCGGATCGGACTGTGAGACTCGGCGGGACGAAAGTGAGGTCCAGCTTCTTCTCCTGCGCGATCGGCTCGAAATCCCGCTGCAACTGGCGGAACAGCTCGTCGATCCTGAAGCTCGACCATTGTGGCTTCATCGCGCCGGTGTCTAGACGCGAAATCTCGAGAAGTGCCGCCAGGATCTCCTCGACGGCATCAAGCGACGCATCGATGTTCTCGGCGAGTGTGGCATCGCCTGCCTCACGATCCCGTTCGACCAGGGACGTGGTGTAGAGCCGTGCAGCGTTGAGCGGCTGCAGAATGTCGTGGCTCGCGGCGGCGAGGAACCGCGTCTTCGAGATGTTCGCTTCTTCGGCATCAGCCTTCGCGCGAGTGAGCTCCTCGTTGAGATGCGTCAGTTCCTCCGTGCGTTCGCGGACGCGCTGCTCCAGGGTTTCGTTGGCGCGCGCGCGAGCCTCTTCGGCAGCAACGGCCTCGGTCACGTCCGTGTAGGTCGTGACGAAGCCGCCATCCGGCAGCTCGTTCGAACGGATCTCGAGCACCTTGCCTGAGGAATGGAGCCGCAGGCGCACCGGCACGAGATCATGGATGAAACTGTGAATGCGGTCCGCCACGAGCTCGTCCAACGGCCCTGGGCCGTAGGCACCGCGTTCGGCATTGAAGCGCACGATCTCCTCGAGCCCGATCCCAACGCGCACGAGGTCGGCCGGAATATCGTAGAGGTCGATGAAGGCCCTGTTCCAGGCGAGGAGCTGCAGGTCCCGATCGAGAACGGTGATGCCCTGGCCGGCATGGTCGATGGCGTGCTGCAGGAGATCGCGGCTGTATTGAATGGCCGCGGACGCGTCGTCGAGTAGCTTCAGCGCTGCTTTCGTGGAGACGTTTCGCCGCCGGAGCAGCAGCGAGAGGGCAAGGCGAGAGGAGGCCGCGCCGATTGCGGAGGCGAGCAGATGCTCCGCATAGCGCAGAAGATGGATATCGGCCTCGGCGCGTCCATCGAGAACCTGGGCGCGCCCATGCGCGAAGCTCGCGAAGGAGCGGCTCGTTCGTTCGGCGCCGAGATAGCGCGCGACGGTCGCCTGCAACTCGTCGATTGTGACGCTCGCACGAAACAGCCGAAAGGTCGGCGCGATGGAGAGTTCGGACTCACCCACGAAGGTGTTGGCCTGGAGGCGCTCGAGAGCGGTTGCGGGTCGCGCCAGCGAGAAAACCACATAGGCAAGGAGATTCAGCCCTAGGCTCCAGACGACGCCATGGCTCAGCTGCGGGAGATCCGCCCCGAACAGGGCCGTCGGGCGGAGTGCTTCGATTCCGAAGGGCCCCGACACGATGAGATCCGACCAGGCGCTGTGTGCGGTGACGAGGCTCGGGAGGAGGAGCGTATAGATCCAGGTCAGGAAACCTACGACGAGACCGGCACTCGCGCCGCGCGCAGTGCCGCGGGACCAGATCAGGCCGCCGAGAAAGGCCGGCGCGATCTGCGCAATGGCGGCAAAGGACAAAAGGCCGATCGCCGCGAGGGCCGCTTGTCCGGACATGCGGTAATACGCATAGGCGAGGAGGAGGACGACGACGATCGCGAACCGGCGAACACCGAGCACGAACCCCGACAGGTCAGCCACGGGCGCCGCATGCCGTGCCATGAGATAGGCGCGCCGCCGCAGCACGATTGGCATGACGAGGTGGTTGGAAATCATGATCGCGACGGCGACGGATTCGACGATGACCATCGCGGTCGCGGCGGAGAGGCCGCCCAGGAATGCGATCAGCGCCATCCGGTCGGCCCCGCCTCGCAGAGGGAGCGCGAGAACGGTCATGTCGCGATCGATCTCGTTCGGTCCGAAGGTCACGACGCCGCCGAGGGCGATCGGGATCACGAAGAGATTGATCAGAATGAGATAGAGCGGAAACAGCCAGCTCGCGCGCCGCACGTCCTCGATCGCGCGATTCTCGACGACCGCCATGTGGAACTGTCGCGGCAAGAGCAGCGACGCGCAGCTCGAGAGCAGCAGCAACGTCAGGAAGCCGCCGATCGACGAGGTTTCCGCCAGAAGTTCGGCTGTGAGGCTCTCTGCGCCGAGCCGGGCGCCGATATCGCTCACGCCGTCGAACATGACATAGGTCACGTAGAAGCCAACCGCGAGAAAGGCGATGAGCTTCACGACGGACTCGAGCGAGATCGCCATCATGAGGCCATCCTGGTGCTCCGTGGCGTCGGTGTGCCGTGTCCCGAACGCGACGGCAAATCCCGCCAGGACGATGGCCACGACGAGGGCGAGGTCCCCGAGAACGGGCATAGTCCTCGCAATGGTGCTGCTTTCTCCATCGGTGAGAAACACGCCCAGCGAGGCCGAGACGGCCTTGAGCTGCAGGGCCATGTAGGGAATTGTCCCGATCACGGCGATCAACGAGACGAGGGCCGCAACCCGCTCGCTCTTCCCATAACGGGCGGCAACGAAATCGGCGATCGACGTGATATTCTGTGCCTTCGCGATCCTGACGACCCGCGTCACCAGAGCATGCCCGACGCCGATGACCAGAACCGGCCCGATATAGATCGTCAGAAAGTCGAAGCCCGAATGGGTCGCGAGGCCGACCGATCCGAAGAACGTCCAAGAGGTGCAATAGACCGCGAGCGCGAGGGCGTAGATCGTCGAGCGCCACCGCCCCGTCATGAGCCTCCGGCCGGAGGTATCTCCCCAATGCGCGACGGCGAAGAGTAGACAGAGGTAAAAGACGGCCGATAGAACGACGGCCCAACCGGCCACGATGCATCTCCCTGGAACGCGGACCCGTCGAGACTATCGGGAAAGCGGTCGGAGCGCCAAGGCGTCTCGGCGGGCGCTGGGCAGAGCGAAGCTCGGGAAAGGCTGCGAGAGCGCCCGATCACGGAGCCGTGAAACCAGCGACGAGCCGGAACATGGCGCACCCGAAAGCGTTGGCGGGCAGGCCCACCGGCCGTGAGTTCATCTGTTTCTTGATTTGCCAATTACGTGCCAAAGGAGTGGTGGATGTCACGCTCCCTCCGAGGAACCCTTCTCGTCACCGGGGCTGTCCTCTGCAGCCTCGCCGCCCTGTCCGACCCGTTGCCCCCAGACACGACCTATCGGCCTCTCCCGACGCTTCCCCTGTCGGAAGTCAGAGCCGCTGACGAGGCGCAGAAGCCGCAGGTCATGCAACGGCAGGCCGATCTGCTCAACCAGCGCTACGATCTGTCGGACCGGCCGATTCCCGGCGTAATGATGTCCGGCGGGCGCAAGCCGGTGCAGGGCGGTGTGCGCGTCAAGCTCCCTTCCGGCGTGACCTGGGACAGCCTCGCGGCAATGAGCCCGGACGAAATCCGTGAACGGGGACTCCTGCCCGCCGGCTTCATGCCGCTGCCGCATGTCAAGCAAGCAACCGGCGGCCAAGTCTTTCCAAACCGCGAGATCGACGAGATCCAGCGGCAGGAGGGGCGTTCTCTGCGCCGCTTCGATGTCGATTTCGATCTCCCTGACCGGTTCACGCCGGAATTCCCGCCGCCGATCTTCCTGACGACGCATCCCGAACTCGGCGACGTGTCCCGTGGCCAGCTCCTGACGATCAAGAACTACTACGAGCTGATGAACGGCATCATCACTCCGGTCCAGATGGAGGGACTGCGCATCCTGCTCACGCCGTTCCCGCAGGAGGAGTTCAACCAGACCGAGGACCGCAAGGTGGCGGATCAGAGTCTCGGCGTGACCTGCCTGGACTGCCACTCGAATTTCCACACCAACGCGGCCTTCCATCAGACGCCGGATGTCCGCCCGCAATCGGCTCGCTTCCGCCTCGACACGACGAGCCTGCGCGGGATGTTCAACCAGCAGATCCACGGATCGAAACGGTCACTGCGTTCGGTCGAAGATTTCTCGGAGTTCGAGCAGCGCACGGCCTACTTCAACGGCGATCATGTCAGCGCGACGCGCAAGGGAGTGCACCTGCCAGACCGGCCGAACCAGGTCGCCATGATGGCGCAGATGCAGAACATGATCGATTTCCCACCCGCGCCAAAGCTCGACCCGTTCGGCAAGCTCGATCCCGCCAAGGCCACGGAACAGGAACTCGCAGGCGAGAGAGTCTTCTTTGGCAAAGGACGCTGCGGCGAATGCCACATCGCTCAGACATCGTTCATGGACAACAACATGCACGACCTGAAGCTGGAGCGCTTCTATCCGGTCGGGCAGACCGTGAACGACATGGTCATGCTGCCGGACGGCCCGATCAAGACGTTCACCCTGCGCGGCATCAAGGACTCACCGCCTTACATGCATGACGGCCGCCTCCTGACGCTCGCCGACACCGTCGAGTTCTTCAACCTCGTGCTCGGCGTGAAGCTGACGCAGCAGGAGAAAGATGCCCTGGTGGCCTACATGCTCAACCTCTGACCGGGGCAGATTCCCGTCGTCACGGGTAAGGCCCAAGTTCGAAAGACGGAGGATGCCATGCGACTTCTCGCGACCCTCTCGGGCTTCGCCATTCTGCTGACGCTGCCGGTCTCGGCGCAGGTCGGCAATCCAGCTGGCATGGCGCCTGGGACACCGCAGAGCGCACCCGGCGTTCCGGCGCCGCATGAGCCCAACACACAGGACCGGTTGTTTGCGCGCATCGCCACGATCGGCGGGATGGCGGAGGTCGAGCTCGGCAGGATGGCCGAGCAGAAGGGCGGCAGCGATGCCATCAAGGACTTCGGGCGGCGCATGGTCCAGGACCACGGCAAGGCCAACGACCAGCTCGCGGGCTTGGCAAAGCAGGCCGATATCCCACTGCCCGGCGAGCTCGATCCGGAGCACAAGGCTATGCGCGATCAGCTCCAGGCCATGAGCGGCTCCAACTTCGACCGCGCCTATCTGCACGGGCAGATCGCCGACCACCAGAAGACCGTGCAACTCCTCGAGTGGGAGATCAATTTCGGCCAGGATGCCGGGATCAAGCGCTTTGCGTCCGAGACCCTGCCGACCGTCCTCCATCATCTCCAGATGGCTCAGGACCTCATGACGCAGATCACGGGACAAGCCCTCCAGGGCGCGGCGCCCGGCACGACCCTGGCGAGCAACGAGCCAGCGCAGCGGCAGGGCACGCCAGGGGGTGACGGGCAGAGGGGCTCGGGAACGCGCAACACCCGGTAAGCCGACAGAAGACCTCTCTCGTCAGGCTGCCTCGGCGCGATCGGCTGGGCGGCCCTCGCCGGGCTGTGTCGTCGATGCAGGCCAAACCCGTCGCACCTCGACTCGCGGGCCTGTCCGGGTTACCTGCAGGGGACGCCTGTCGTGAGGCTCCGAGCGATCCCGCTACCCGGGTGGATGCCTGCCTCCGACCCCATCCAGGCCGCTCACCTCGGGACGAGAGATGAACAAAGAGTTCAGAGCAGACGAGCTTGCGTTGCAACGCTTTGGCATTGGCCAGGCCGTTCCCCGGTCGGAGGACCCGCGCCTCATCCGAGGTGGGGGCTGCTACTCCGACGATGTCAGCCTGCCGTCGCAGGTCCATGGCGTGTTCGTCCGCAGCCCCCATGCGCACGGGATCATTCAAGGCCTCGATGCGTCCGCGGCCCGTGAGATGCCCGGCGTGCTGGCGGTCATTACGGGCGAGGACCTGGAGAGCGCCGGCTACAAGGACCTGCCCTGTGCGATGGCGCTGAAAGGCCGCGACGGGAAGTCGTTGCGGAAGCCCGCCCATCCCTCGCTCCCGCGTGACCGGGTGCGCTATCTCGGCGAACCCGTCGCGCTCGTCATCGCCGAGACGGCCCTTGAGGCCCGTGATGCCGCCGAAGCCATCGTCCTCGACATCGAGCCGCTTCCGGCGGCGACCACACCGGCGGAGGCGCTCGCGGCCGACGCACCATCGATCCACGACGATGTGCCCGGCAATCTTGCGCTCGATTACCACTATGGGGACGCGCGCCGGGTCGAGGAGGCCTTCGCGCGCGCGGCGCACGTCACACGGCTGCAGCTTTCGAACAATCGCGTGGTCGTCAGCCCGCTCGAGCCGCGTTCGGCGCTGGCCGAGTATGATGCAGGCGAAGAGCGCTGGACCCTTCACGTCGGCAGCCAGGGCGTCTTCGGCCTTCGGAACACGCTCGCCACGGAGATCCTCGGAGTCGAGCCGGAGAAGCTGCGGGTCCTGACCCGCAATGTCGGTGGATCCTTCGGGATGAAGGCGTCGCCCTTCCCGGAATATGTCGCTTTGCTGCACGCCGCCCGGGCGCTCGCACGCCCCGTCAAATGGACGGACCAGCGCTCCGAGAGCTTTCTCTCGGATCACCAGGGCCGCGATGCCGAGTCGACGGCGGAGCTCGCGCTCGACGCAGAAGGCCGGTTCCTCGCGGTGCGGATCAGCGGGCTCGCCAATATGGGCGCCTACCTCACGCAGGTCTCGCCGCTCTTTTCGACGATCAACATCGCCAAGAACGTGGTGAGCGTCTATCGCACGCCCGAAGTCGAGGTCTCGGTCCGGTGCATGTTCACGAACACCACGCCGATCGGGGCCTATCGCGGCGCCGGGCGGCCCGAGGGCAACTACTACATGGAGCGGCTCATCGACAGCGCCGCCGCCGAAATGGGGCTCGATCGCCTGGAGCTGCGGCGGCGCAATCACATCCAGCCTCAGGAGATGCCCTATGCCGCGGCATCGGGCATGACCTATGACAGCGGCGAGTTCACGTCCCTGCTCGACCGCGCCGTCGAGGCGGCGGACTGGTCCGGCTTCGAGGAGCGCCGGCGCGAGAGCCAGGAGCGCGGCAAGTTGCGGGGCATCGGCGTCGGCCAATACCTGGAGGTGACGGCGCCGCCGATGAAGGAGATGGGCGGCATCCGGTTCGAGCCGGATGGCACCGTGACGATCATCACGGGTACGCTCGATTACGGACAGGGCCACGCCACACCCTTCGCGCAGGTCCTGCACAGCAAACTCGGGATCCCGTTCGAGCGCATTCGCCTGCTGCAGGGTGACAGTGACGAACTCATCGCCGGCGGCGGTACCGGCGGCTCGAAATCGATCATGGCGAGCGGCACCGCGATCCTCGAGGCGAGCGACAAGGTAATCGAGAAGGGCCGGCAGATTGCCGCCTCCATCCTGGAAGCGAGCTCCGCCGATATCGAATTCTCCCGCGGCTGGTTCACGATCGCCGGGACGGACCGTGCAGTCCACATCATGGACGTGGCGCAGCGCCTGCAAGCCGGGCTCGTGCTGCCGGACGACGTCCCGCACACCCTCGACGTGCAGCATGTCCACGAGAATTCTCCCTCGGCATTCCCGAACGGGTGCCACATCGCCGAGGTCGAAGTGGATGCCGAGACGGGCACGGTCGAGGTCGTCCGGTACTCGATGGTCAACGACTTCGGGACCCTCATCAATCCGATGCTCGTCGAAGGGCAGCTCCATGGCGGGGTCGTTCAGGCCCTCGGCCAAGCCTTGCTGGAACGGACGGTCTACGACGCCGACGGGCAGCTCCTGACGGGTTCCTATATGGATTATGCGCTGCCCCGGGCCGACGACGCGCCTGCCTTCGCCTTCGAGAGCCGGCCGGTTCCCGCGACCACGAATCCGCTCGGGGTCAAGGGTTGCGGAGAGGCCGGCTGCGCCGGCGGTCTGCCTGCGATCATGAATGCCGTCGTCGATGCCCTGCGCCCGCTCGGCGTCCGGCATGTCGATATGCCCGCTACTCCGCAGCGGGTCTGGGAGGCGATACGCGCGGTGAGCTGACGCAGCTCGTCTCCCCCTATCTCTCAACCGTCTTTGTCGTAAAGCACGGCGACATGCCGTCCCGAGGTCCGACTATGAATGCGCCTTCCTCCACCCTGTCGCTGCCGGCTCTCCGCCCCGAAGCGGAAGGAGCCCCGAGCAGCGGGATCGTCGATGTCGCGAATGCCGGGCGCGAACGCCCGGGACTCATCCCGCTCTGGGTGGGCGAGGGGGATCTGCCGACACCTGCCTTCATCTGTGAGGCAGCGACGCGATCGCTCGCGGAGGGCGAGACCTTCTACACCTACCAGCGCGGCATCCCCGAGCTCAGGGAATCCCTGGCGCGGTATCACACGAAGCTCTACGGCCAGCCGTCGGATCCGGAACGGTTCTTCGTGACCATCGGGGGCATGCATGCGGCCCAGATCGCCATCCGGATGGTGGCTGGAAGCGGCGACGAGGCGCTGATCCCGACGCCGGCCTGGCCGAATTTCGCCGGCGCGCTCGAGGTCGCGGGCGCGAGGACGGTCGGCGTGCCGCTGACCCTGGACGAGCGTGGCTGGTCTCTCGATCTAGATCGCCTCGCCGATGCGGTCGGGCCACGGACGAAGGTGATCGTGATCAACTCGCCGGCGAACCCGACCGGCTGGACCGCAAGCAAGGCGGATCTGCGCGGCATTCTCGACATCGCGCGACGGCACGGGCTCTGGATCATCGCCGACGAGATCTACGGGCGGTTCATCTATGACCCCGAAACGGGCCCGGAAGGACGGGCGCCGTCGTTCCGCGACGTCGCCGAGGGCGACGACCGGATTCTCTACATCCAGACATTCTCGAAGAACTGGTCGATGACCGGATGGCGTCTCGGCTGGCTCGAAGCATCGCCGGCCTTCGGGCAGATCATCGAGAACCTCGTCCAGTACTCCACATCCGGCGTGCCGGTGCCATCGCAGCGCGCCGGGATTGCGGCTCTCGAGCATGGCGAAAGCTTCCTTGCGGATCAGATCGCACGGGCGGCTGCAGGCCGGACGATCGTTCGCCGGCTCGTGGCAACCGGCCACGTCGATCTGCCGGCCCCCGCCGGCGCATTCTACGCGTTCCCGAAGATCAAAGGCGTGAGCGACTCGAAGGCGCTGGCGATCCGGCTCGTCCACGAGGCTGGCGTTGGCGTCGCGCCAGGCTCGGCCTTCGGGCCGGGAGGCGAGGGGGCTCTGCGTCTCTGTTTCGCACGCAAGGCCAGCGATCTCGAGGAGGCGGTGCGGCGCATCGCGGAGGCTCTGCCGCGCATCATCGGCTGAGGTCCCGACCGCAAAAGGCCGCCGGCCCAAGAGGGAACCTGTCGGCAGGGTTCGGGTTGCCCCGCGGTGTTTGCTGCTCCACAGGGGATTGCTCGTGGCCGGACAACAAGATGGACGTGAGACGCCGCTCGATTGCATCGTCGTCGGAGGCGGTCCTGCCGGCCTGACGGCCGGCATCTATCTCGCGCGTTTTCGCCGGCGTTTCCTCCTCGTCGATTCCGGACAGAGCCGGGCCGCCTGGATCCCGCGCTCGCACAACCACCCGGGCTTTCCCGGGGGCGTCAATGGAATCGAACTCCTCGAGCGCATGCGCGAGCAGTTGTCCCGGCAAGGTGGCGGCCTAGTCGAAGGCTCGGTCTCGGGAGCCGCGTGCCATCAAGATGGGCTCTTTCGCGTCGCGATCGGTGACCAGACCTTCGCGGCCTCTCACCTGATTTTGGCGACGGGCGTGATCGACGTGGAACCGCCGCTGCCGAATGTTCTCGAAGCGGTGCGCCGTGGCTTGGTCCGTCAATGTCCGATCTGCGATGCATTCGAGATGATCGACCGCTCGCTGGTGGTGATCGGGAGCGGTGCAACCGGCCTCGGTGAAGCGCTGTTCCTGCGAACCTATACGCCGCACATCGTGCTGGTGACGCTCGGCCAACCGCTCGGTCTCGATGACGCGAGCAGACGGCGGATGCACGAGGCCGGCATCGAGGCGATCGAAACGCCGATCGTCGAGATCACGCTCGAAGGCGATCGCCTGGCACGGCTCATCTGTGCAGATGGACGCGTGCTGATCTTCGATGCAGTCTATTCGGCACTCGGCATTCATCCGCGCGCGGATCTCGCGGCAGCCCTAGGGGTTGCGCTTTATCCCGATCGGCGGATCGTCACCGACGATCATCAACGCACATCGCTCGACGGCTGCTACGGCGCCGGAGATATCGTCACCGGCCTCAACCAGCTCGGTGTCGCGATGGCTCAGGCGCAGATCGCGGCCGTCGATGTGCACAATCGCCTGCGTGCACGAGAGGGGCTGTGTCTTCCTTCATAAGGATGTAGCGCGCGGGCAGGATTGTCCTTGCTCACCTCTCACCGTCATTGCGAACGAAGTGAAGCAATCCAGGAGCACATCCGTCGACGGGTAGATTGCTTCGCCTCCGGCTCGCAAGGACGAGAGTGCGGCGGAAAGGGCTGTGCGCACTGCCTCCGGCTCGCAAGGGCGACAGTGGGTCCGCGTCAGGCTGGATGACTGCGGCTCGCAATGACGAGGTGGCTCATGCATCACTCCGTTTCGGGCAGTGCTCCTCGCGTCCTCACGCCCTCATCGTCATTGCGAAGGAAGTGAAGCAATCTACCCCTCGACGGACGCGCTCCTGGATCGCTTCGCCTGCGGCTCGCAGTGACGGAAGTGCGGCGGAAAGGGCTGCGCGTTACGCGTGCAACTCTCAATGACGATGAGGTGCACAGGGCACCTCATGATATCATGCACTGCCGATGAGAATCCCTGAGGCGAAGACCAGTGAGCCTCCCAGGACGACTTGCAGAGCCGCGCGCCAGAACGGTGTCTCCATGTAACGGTTCTGCACCCAGGCGATCGCCCAAAGCTCGATGAACACGATGATCATCGCGATCGTGGTTGCCGTCCAGAAATCCGGGATCAGATACGGGAGCGCGTGGCCGAGGCCGCCGACCGCGGTCATGACGCCGGAAGCAATTCCCCGCTTCAGCGGTGAGCCACGGCCCGAGATCGTGCCGTCGTCCGAGGCGGCTTCCGTGAACCCCATCGAGATTCCAGCGCCAATCGAGGCTGCAAGGCCGACGAGAAAGGTCTCCCAGGTATTGCCTGTCGCGAAGGCGGCCGCGAAGATCGGTGCGAGCGTCGAGACGGAGCCGTCCATCAGCCCCGCCAAGCCAGGTTGCACCCAAGTGAGCACGAACTCGCGATGCGCTTCGAGATCCTCGGCCTTGCGTGCGCTCGGGGGCAGATACTCCTGCAGGAGATTCTGCCACGTTGCCTCATGGCCGGATTCGGCGGCTGCAAGATCGCCGAGCAATTTCCGGGTTCCGGCATCCCTCGTCTGCTTGGCGGCATTCAGATAGAAGTCGCGGGCTTCCATCTCCATGCGCGCGGCTTCGTCACGGATCCGTTCGAGGCCGAGATTCCCGACGAGCCACACCGGCCTGCGTTGATAGAAGCCAGCGACATGCTCGCGCCGGATCAGTGGAATGACATCCCCGAACCGGCGCCGATACTCCTCGATCAGCCGGACTCGATGCTCGTCCTCCTCGGCGGCCATCTCGTCGAAGAGCTTGGCGGATTGCGGATAGTCCTGGCGCAGGCGCTGCGCGTACCAGCTGTAGATCCGTCCATCGTCCTCTTCGGATGAGATCGCGAGAGCGAGCACCTCCTGTTCCGACAGATCCTTGAACTGCCGCCGATGCGAGAACCCGGGAATCATCGTTCCTCCAAGCTTTCAGGACATGTGCTACATCTTGCCTTCGACCAGAGATTGCATGCCGTCAATCCTGATTGCGCGAATTCTTGGACGGAGATTGCGCTACGTCCAGCACCGCGCCACTACTCTCACCCGGCTGCTTTCGCAGTCGACCCCTGGAGGGAGAGGTCGACGCCCGAAGGGCGGCGGGTGAAGGGGGAATCTCTGCGCTCGCCAAAGTGGAAATGCAGACACGCAATTCAACACTATGCGTAATCTCTTACGGCATCCTGGGCGTTGTGCCGTATGCTTCAGCCATCATCTCGATCGCTGCGAGCTTCGTATCGAACTTCGACCAATCGTCATCTTCTGCGATGGGCGCCCAGATGGCCTCGACCTCGTCGATCAGCATGGTGCAGGGCGTCGTTCCGCGGAAATAGGGATGATCGAGATTGGCCGTTGCCGATGGTGAGAGAGCTTCGAGTGCGGCCTGCAACTCATCGAAATGATCACCTTGATACAATGCGCGCGACGGGCTTCGCTCCAGGCGCTGTGGATCGGCGAGGCCGCCCCGTAGATCGAAGAAAGTCTGCTCGAATGGCGCGCGGCTCTCGTGCAGGAACCTCCAGAGGGCGCGTGCGAGGCGCGCATCCTCCTGTGGGCCAGGAGACGATACGCCGAGACGCCACAGGAGTGTCTCGATGAAAGCTTTCTGGAGTGTAGGCTCGAACGTGGCGAGCGTCGCTTCGAGAGCGGGCTGTGATGCGAAGTCGAGCAGGCACTCGGCGAGGCGCGTCAGATTCCAGAGCAGCGTGTCGGGCTGCCGCCCGTAGGCGTAAAGGCCCGTCTCGTCGAAATAGGCTGCCGTGAAAGCCGGATCATAGAAAGGCAGGAAACGCCAGGGGCCGTAATCGAAGCTCTCGCCCGTGATGTTGATGTTGTCAGTGTTGAGAACGCCGTGCACGAAGCCAGCGATCATCCATTGCGCACCCATGCGCGCAACGCGCCGGCACACTTCGGCGAGGAAGCCGGTAGCGCGCTGCTCCACCGAATCGTTCCAGACTTCGGGCATGTACGTCTGCACCGAATAGTCCAGCAACCTGGCGATGTTGGCTGGCTCCCGAAGGAACAGGAAGCGCTGAAACGTTCCGATGCGGATATGCGAGTGGCTGAGCCGCACTAGCACCGAAGAGCGCGTCGGGGAGGGCTCATCGCCGCGATAAAGGGCCTCGCCGGTTTCGATCAGGCTGAACGACTTGGAGGTTTCGACACCGAGAGCCTCGAGCATCGAGGTTGCCAGAATCTCGCGAACGCCTCCCTTCAGGGTGAGGCGCCCATCGGCACGGCGGGACCAGGGTGTCTGCCCACTGCCCTTCGTGCCGAGATCGAGAAGACGCCCATCTTCGAAGTCCGCGAGCTGCGCGAAAAGAAACCCTCGCCCGTCCCCCAATTCCGGGTTGTACACGCGGAACTGGTGGCCGTGATAACGGAGCGCCAGCGGTTGCATGAGGCTTTCGGGAAGCGGCTTGAAGCGCCCGAAATGTTCGATCCATTCCTCGTCAGACAGGGTGTCGAGGCCGACCCGGCGCGCCCAGCTCTGGTTCCGGTAGCGCAAGACGTGCTGCGGGAAGACGGCCGCCGATACGACGTCATAGAAGTCTCCACCGAGCTCGGCGTGGCGCCGGGAGGGGCGATAGCGTGGCGATATGGGCATGCTGTGCAGTCTTCCTCCGGAAGTCTCTTTCCCCAATGCCACGGGAGCACGGAAGTTCAGGTTGATCCCCGAAGCCGTTTCAGTCCAGGCTAGGCAGGAGGGGAGTCTTGGAACGAAATCGGTGGCTCCGCTTTCCTCGACAGGTCCGGGAGAGAACCATGAAACTGACGCTTTTCGCCAGCCTCTGCGCCACTGCGCTCTTGACCTCGCCCGCTTTCGCGCAGGGGAGCGACGCACCTCAAGCCACGCAGCCCGCCGTAACCGCTCCGGCGCCGGCGCAACCCGGTCAGGGGGACGCGCCACAGACAGCGCCGGCGCCGTCCACGGGCGGGCAGGCGTCGCCTGCTGCGCCCGCAGCGAGCCCGGCTCCCCAGCAGGCTGCTGCTGCCGGTGGGTCGCAGGGAAGACCGGCCAATCTGTGCAACGAGCTCGTAACATTTCTGACCCCGAAGCCGGCTCCGGAGGGGACGCAGGCCAATGCCGCGGCGCCCGGTGGTGCAGCACAGCCGCAGCCCGCCGCATCCGGTTCCCCACAGCAGCCATCGCAGGGATCGGGAGGACAGGCATCCGGAGGACCGGTCCCGCAAGGGGCAGCCGGGCCTGCCGTCGAGGCGGCCCAAGCACCGCAGCCGAAGAACGATACGGCTCCCGAGCGTTCCGGAATAACGGCGCCCATTCCGAAGGCGGAGCAGAACGCGACCCCTGTGACGCAGGACGATCTCGCACGAGCCCAATCTCTCGCGGAGGCAAACGATTTCCGGGGTTGCAAGGAGATGGCCCAGAGGCTCCGGCTCGCCGGCAAGCCGCTTCCTCCTGCCGTCATCGCTCTTGCGGGGCTTTCGGTCGAGACGCTGGAGCGGGCGCGCATGCCCTGAGCCACTTCAGCGAGCATTCAGGCGAGGATACCGGCCGCAGCCGCTCCGAACAGGGCGGCAGCGAGAATGATCGCGTCGTGAAGGCCGAGGAGCCAGCGCGGCGCGCGACTCTGGTGCAGGAGACCGGTTGCCGCGACGGTGACGAGCGACCAGCCGGCTCCGAACAGGACGGCCGCTATCGCGAAGGCGGCTTCCGTCATGCCTTTTGCGAATGGCAGAAAGCCCGCGACGGTCATGGCAGCGCCGAACACCAGAACGGGGACCGGCCGGGCCCGGGCGCCGAACGCAGCTAGCGGAAGGGCCGGCGCATACATCGCGACCACATGCCAAGCGATCACGCCCGAGACGGCGCCCCCGAGTCCACAGCCTACCATAGCGATCGGCGCGGCGCCCATCAGGGCACTCATCAGGAGCCATGACGATCCTGCCGCGATCGTGGCCCACGCAAAAGGCCTCCACTGCAGACGAGGCTGCGCCTCTTCCTCCACGTGCGATTGGCGTGGCAGAGGCAGCGAGGCCGCGGCGACGAGCGAGCCGATATGGGCCAGCGCCGCGGCGAGCGCGGCTCCCGTGAAAACCCGCGGAGCAGCGAGTGCTTCCGCAACGGCGATGATCGAGGGGGCCGCGAGTCCTGCGAGGGCGCCGGCCCCGAACACCAGCGCGATCGTTCCCAGGCCGCGTCCGCCGAGCGGTACGGCGGCATGGCGATAGAAGAGGCTGAAGCCGCCTGCGATCCCGAGCCAGAAGCCTCCCAGCAGGAGGGCGGCAAAGTTCTGCGTCTCGAGGGCAAAGGCGAGAATGATGCCGCCGGCTGAGCCCAGGGCGGCGCCGAGCGACAGCGCGGCGCGGCGCCCGAAGGCATCGCACAGGAACGAGGCCGGCAGGCTTGCCGATGCGGCTCCGGCATAGAAGGCGGCGAGCGGCAACGTCGCCCATCCACTCGACGGGGCGAGTTGCAGACCCGCGAGAGGCAGGATGCTCAGCGTCAGCACCTGGGCCACGATCGAGAAGGCGAAGCCCAGGGCGAGGCGCCCCACGCCCGGGCGGGCCCACGTCGACTCGACGGGGACCGCAGGTTCACACAGGCAGTCGAGACGGCCGGCGCGCGGTAGGGCGGTGTTCATGAGGGCAGGTCGTCGTCCGACAGAACGCGCACGGCCGCACCCTGGATGTCGTCGTATTGTCCGTTGCGCAGCGACCACATGAACGCAGCGAGCCCGGTCAGACCGAGGGAAAGCGCGATCGGAACGAGATAGATGAGGACATCCATGGATCAGGCCTCCTGCAGGACGGGCAGAGCCGGCGTCGCACCTTCAGCGGATAGCTCCGTGCGAGCCGGCAGCCGTGCCCGAAGCGCGTTCAGGGTGACGAGCGTCGAGGAGCCCGACATCGCGAGCGCTGCAACGAGCGGCGTGACGAAACCCAGGAAAGCGAGTGGCACGGCAAACAGGTTGTAGACGAGGGCAAGCCCGAGATTCTGGCGCATGAGCGCGCGGGCCCGACGCGCGACGAGCAGCGTATCGCAGACGGGTTGCAGTCGCTCGCCCAGGAAGACAGCGTCGGCCTGGGCCTGGGTGAGATCCGCAGCCGTGATCGGCGAAAGCGAGACGTCGGCCGCCGCGAGGGCCGGCGCGTCGTTGAGTCCATCGCCGACCATGAGCACGCGGCGGCCGGAGCGGCGGAGGTCCTCGATGACCTCAATCTTTCGCGCCGGCTTACAGCCGCTCTCGAAGCTGCCGACTGCCAGGGCCGCTGCAATCGGTGCAACGGCCTCCTCGCGATCGCCGGACAGAATGCGGCACTCGAGACCAAGCTCGCGCAGCCTGCGCGCCGCCGCGACCGCATCTGGCCGCAGGGCCTGACGGACTGCGAGGACGGCACGCTCCGATCCCCAGCTCACGGCGATCAGCGAGGCGTCCGGATCGCGGCGCGCCGCGTCGTGCACGAGGTCCTCGGCCCCGCAGAAGGCCGGGCTCCCCAGGCGCAGCTCGCGCCCGTCGAGATCGACCCGCACGCCTTGTCCCGTCTCCTCGACAACGCCGTCGTACGGCCGACGGGATTGCGCTTCCGTTGCCACAGCCGCAGCGAGAGGGTGATGGCTCGAGATCGCAAGGCGGGCTGCTGCCTCGAGAAGAGAGGCCGATATGGAGCCGGCATTCGCGACACGCGGTTCCGGGAGCGTCAAGGTTCCCGTCTTGTCGAAGATGACGGTGTCGATGGTGGCGAACCGTTCGAGCGCATCGCCTGCATTGAGAAAGACTCCCGAGCGGAAGAGTGCGCCAGAGGCGACGACCTGCACGACGGGAACAGCGAGCGCGAGAGCACAGGGACAGGTGATGATCAGGACGGCAACCGCCGTGATGATCGCATCGTGCGCGCTCGCGCCGAGAAGCATCCATGTCAGCGCCGTCAGCGCTGCGGTCGTATGAACGACCGGAGCGTAGGCCCGCGCGACACGATCGGCGAGCTGCACGTAACGCGACTTCGCCGCCGATGCGTTCTCGAGGAGGCGCTCGACATCGTCGAGAAGCGTGCCCGTTCCGGCAGCCGTGACCGACACGGTCATGGTGCCGGCCTGGTTGAGCGAGCCGGCATAGACCTGGGATCCCGCCTCGATCTCGCGCGGCGTGGTCTCACCGGTCACGAGGCTTTCGTCCACCGCCGATGCGCCGTTCAGCACGATTCCGTCGACGGCGATGCGTTCGCCCGGGCGGACGAGCACGCGGTCGCCTGCCTGCAGGACGGCCGTTGGAACCAGGGTGACCTCACCGCTGGAGTCGAGCCGGTGCGCCACCTCAGCCTTCAAGGCGGCGAGGTTCCCGGCGACGGCGCGCGTCCGGCGCCGCATCGCGTGATCGAGATAGCGACCGCAGAGCAGGAAGAACAGCAGCATCACGACCGAGTCGAAATAGGTGTGCTCGGCGCTGTTGATCGTCTCCACGACCGACATGATCAGGGCGAGAAGAATTCCGATCGTGATCGGGACGTCCATGTTGGTGCGCCCGGCCCGCAGGGCCGCCATGGCGCTGCGGAAGAACGGCTGTCCCGAATAGGCGACGGTCGGCAACGCAATGAGCGCCGCCAGCCAATGAAAGAAGTCGCGTGTTTCGGGCGTGATGTCCGTCACGTTCCCGGACCAGACCGAGACCGCGAGAAGCATGATGTTCATGGAGGCGAAGCCCGCCACGGCCAGACACTTCAGCAGCCATTGCGTGCGGCGGGCCTCCTCATCCTCCACGGTTCTGGCCTGGTAGGGATGAGCCTTGTAGCCGAGTTCCCGAAGACGCTCGAGAACGCGTGCAGGATCGAATGCCCCTTCCCACGCGACCGCCAGACGATGGCGCGTGTAGTTCAGGCGCGCCATGGCGATGCCGGGCAGTTGCCGGACGCCGTCCTCGATTTCGGTGATGCACGCCGCACAGGTGATCCCTTCGACGGCGAGCTCGAGATGCGAAGTACCGTCATCCTGCTGCCGCACATAGAGGGAGAGATCAAAGGACTCGGCCATGGGACGAACTCAGAGAGTGATGCGGCTCTTGGAGCGGAACATCCGCTCTTCGCCTCGGCGCAATTCGATGACGAGATCCCACTGCCCGTGCCGCGCGGTCGTGTGCCCCTCGAACCGGCCGGGAGCCGTTTGCGAGAGAGTCACCGGAGCATCATCGCGGCGGTTTGCCGGATGGGCCAGTTCCATCGTGGCGTCGAGCGTCGGGATTGCCTGATTCTGCGCATCCCGAGCGATGACGACGATGCGTGTGCCATCTTCCTCCGGGGCAAGGTTGGCCTCCACGTTCCAGTGGCGGGCCTCCTGCGCGCGGGCCGCTTCGGTGTCACGGCCGAAGGCGAGCCCGGCCTTGTAGGAACTTTCAGTCTCGACGCCGCCGAAGGTCGACACGGCGAAGCGTACGAACACCGCATTGGCCGCGAAGACCACGCCGAAGAACGCAAGCAGGCAAATGAGAACCATCCGACCGGTCAACGGGCGGCCGCCGTCATGAAGAACCGCTGTCTGGGACTTGTCGCTCATGTGTATTCTCCCGTCAGGGGCCACGGAAATTGTCGCTGACGCGAACCATTTCGCCGCTCTCGGCATCAGTGAGCACGAAGGTGACGATGGTCGCGGACGAAACATGGTCGGAAGCCGTCAGCAGCACCCGTGCCTCGAAGGTCTGGTCGGGGCCGACCGAGAAGTTCGCCGTATTTTCCGAGCCGGCTTCGGTGCCGATCGCCTCCAGGCGGGCGGGCAGACCTTCGACCGAGAGCGTGTAGTGACGCGGCGCCAGATGCTTGTTCGAGACACGGATCGTGTAGGCGTTCCGGATCGATCCGTCGGACAGGCGGACGAAGATCGGGTTGCGGTCGTGGATGACGCTCAGGCCCATCGTGTCGCGGAACGCGAGAGCACCGATCATGATCAGGCCGACGGCGGCAATCGCGACGGCGTAGAAGACCGTTCGCGGACGGACGAACTTGCGGCTCTCCGACTTGCCCTCGATCCGCGCGCGGACGTTCAGGTCGGTGTCGTAGCCGATCAGACCCGTCGGGCGACCGAGCTTCGTCATTACCGAGTCGCAGGCGTCGATGCAGAGGCCGCACTGGATGCAGTCGAGCTGCAGTCCTTGGCGAATGTCGACTCCCGTTGGGCAGACATTCACGCACTGAAAGCAATCCACGCAGTCGCCGGCGGGCAGGCCTTCGCGCCGGAGGGCTTCGTTCTTCTTCATCGATCCGCGCGGTTCGCCGCGATCGTAGCGATAGGTGACGTTGAGCGCGTGCTCATCCGTCAGCGCGGCCTGGATCCGCGGCCACGGGCACATATAGGTGCAGACCTGCTCCCGCATGTGACCGGCGAGCACGTAGGTCGTGAAGGTCAGGATCCCGATCCAGGTATAGGCGATCGCCGGCGCCTGCAGCGTAGCAAGTTCCTTCACGAGCGTCGGTGCATCGGCGAAGTAGAGAACCCAGGCGCCACCGGTCCACCAGGCGATCACGAGCCAGATCCCGTGTTTCAGGATCTTGCGCGAGACAATGTCGAGGGTGAGCTTCTGCGAGTCCTGGCGCATGCGCTCGCGGCGATCGCCCTCGACCCAGCGCTCCACGGCGTAGAACAGATCCGTCCAGACAGTCTGCGGGCACAGATAGCCGCACCAGATGCGGCCCGCGACCGCATTCATGAGGAACAGAACGAGCGCCGCGAGAACGAGCAACCCCGTCAGGAAGTAGACCTCCTGGGGCCAGATTTCGATGAAGAAGAAGTAGAAACGGCGCCCGGGAAAATCGACGAGCACTGCCTGATCGGGGGCATGCGGCCCGCGATCCCAGCGCACGAAAGGCAGGAGATAATAGATTCCGAGCGTGATCCCCAGGAGAGTCCACTTCAGCGTGCGGAAGCGGCCCTTGACGGCCTGGGGATAGATCTTCTTGCGAGGCGCATAGAGCGGCCCGTCTTCAGTCGCAGATTGAGAGGTGAGGGGAGCGGCCATCGGAGCATGCGTCCTGTCGTTGACGCAGCGATAGAACCCATGCCGTCCGGGCGCTTTGACCTAGGTCAAGATTGTGCGCACCCGCGGAATTTCTCCGGGTGAGGAGACAGCGCTTGCATTTGCAAGCACTGCACAACACCCGCGCTCGATGAAGATCGTGGCCTCCTACTTCTCGCCACCGCCGAGTGTCTGCACATACACTGTCAGCGCCTTGATGGTCGTCTCGTCGAGACGGCCCTGCCAGGCCGGCATCATGCCGCCGCGGCCGTTCCAGAGAGTCTCCATGATCACGGCGCGATCCGAGCCGTAGAGCCAGATCTTGTCGGCGAGGCTCGGCGCGCCGAGCTCATGATTACCGGTGCCGGTCTCGCCGTGGCAGGACGAGCAGCTTTCGGCAAAGACCCGCGCGCCGGTTTCGAGATCGGCGCCTTTCTCGACCGGAAGGTCGGAGAGCGAGCGCACGTAATCCGTCACGGCTGCGATCTCCGACCGCTTGAGCATTCCGTCGCGGCCGAAGGCCGGCATCATTCCCTGGCGCGTCTCGGCATGCGCGGAGCGGATCCCGTAGCGCACGGTCTGCTCGATATCTATGATCTTGCCGCCCCAGAGCCAGTCGTCGTCGTTGAGGTTCGGGTAGCCCTTGGCGCCGCCGCCACCGGCGCCATGGCATGGCGCGCAGTTGTCACCAAATGCGGCCTTGCCCTGTGCCATCGCGAAGGCGAGAAGCTCCGGATTCGCGGAGACCTCTTCCAACGGCGTTTCGGCGAGCTTGGCGGTCATCGTGGCACGCTGGGCCTTGAGAGCATCGAGGTCCGCAACGATCGCTTCGCGCGAGTGCCATCCGAGCAGACCCTCGGTATAGGAACTCACGAGAGGCCATGCGGGATAGGCGATCATGTAAGCGAAGGCCCAGATGATCGTGCCGTAGAAGGTCCAAAGCCACCAGCGCGGAAGCGGCGTATTCAGTTCGGCGATGCCGTCCCATTCGTGCCCGGTCGTCGTCGTTCCGCTGACCGGGTCGACCTGCTCATGCGTATCGTGAGCCATGAAATCAATCCTCCCGAAGAGGCATGCGCGCAGCGTCATCGAAATGCGATTTCCGCGACGGCGCGAGAGCGTAGACGAGCACCATCAGGAAGACGGCGACGAAGTAGAGGAGCCCCCAGGTCTGGGCGAACTCCGCAAAGAACTTATAGGTCGTCGACATGAGGATTCCTCAGCGAATGTTCGCCTTGTTGTCGTACAGCTTGAAATCGACTTGCGTGCCGAGCATCTGCAGGTAGGCGATCAGAGCATCCGCCTCGCTGATCCGGCCCGGATTGGCATCGAAATCTCTGGAGACGGCATTCGGATAACGCTCCGCGAGTTCCGACGCGCTAGGGTGGTCGGTGGTCGCCTGCGTGCGCAGATCGGCCGCAGCCTTGTCGATCATCTCGGGCGTGTAGGGCACGCCCAGAAGAGCCTGCACCCTCAGGTCCTCGGAGAGGCGCTCGGTATCGACTTCGCGCTCAGCGAGCCACGGATAGCTCGGCATGATGGAGCCGGGTACGACCGCGCGTGGATTCATGAGGTGCTCGCGGTGCCAATCGTCCGAATACTTGCCGCCGACGCGCGCGAGATCCGGACCGGTGCGCTTCGAGCCCCACTGGAAGGGCCGGTCATACATGCTCTCAGCCGCGAGCGAGTAGTGGCCGTAGCGCTCGACCTCGTCCCGCAGCGGGCGGACCATCTGGCTGTGACAGTTGTAGCAGCCCTCGCGGACATAGACGTTGCGGCCGGCGAGTTCGAGCGGCGTGTAGGGTCGCACGCCGTCGACCTTCTCAATCGTGCTCTTGAGGTAGAAGAGCGGCACGATCTCGACGAGGCCGCCGATCGAGATCACGATCAGCACACCAATGACAAGGATGATCGAGTTCGTCTCGAAAATCTTATGGCGGTTCCAGAGAGACATCGGTCGTTCCTTATTCGGCAGGAGCGAGCTGGGGCCGGCCCGAGAGCTTGGTCTCGTCAGCAGGCACGGGTTTCGTGATCGTCATCCAGACGTTCCAGGCCATGATCAGGCTGCCGACGACGAAGAGGGCGCCGCCGATGGCACGGATGACATAGAAGGGATGCATCGCCTCTACGGTCTCGATGAACGAGTATTCGAGGAAGCCGAGGGTCGTGTAGGCCCGCCACATCAGGCCCTGCAGGATGCCCGCCACCCACATCGACGAGATGTAGAGTACGATTCCCATCGTGGAGATCCAGAAGTGCCAGCTGACGGCCTTCAGGGAGTAGAGCCGCTCACGGTTCCAGAGCCACGGCACGAGGCAGTAGATGGCGCCGAAGGAGATGTAGGCGACCCAGCCGAGCGCGCCCGAATGCACGTGTCCGATCGTCCAGTCGGTATAGTGGCTGAGCGAGTTCACGGCCTTCACGGACATCAGCGGCCCCTCGAAGGTCGACATTCCGTAGAAGGCGACGGACACCACCATCATGCGCAGGACCGGATCGGTGCGCAGCTTGTCCCAGGCGCCCGAGAGCGTCATGAGGCCGTTGATCATGCCTCCCCACGAGGGCATCCACAGGATGACCGAGAAGGTCATGCCGAGCGTCTGCGCCCAGTCGGGCAGGGCGGTGTAGTGCAGGTGGTGCGGCCCGGCCCAGATGTAGGTGAAGATCAGCGACCAGAAGTGGATGATGGAGAGCCGGTACGAGTAGACCGGCCGGTCCGCCCGCTTCGGGATGAAGTAGTACATGATGGCCAAGAAGCCTGCCGTGAGGAAGAAGCCTACGGCATTATGACCGTACCACCACTGCACCATCGCATCCTGCACGCCGGACCACACGATGTAGGATTTCGGCGAGAACAGCGAAACCGGTACTGCGGCATTGTTGCCGAGATGCAGAACCGCGATCGTCAGGATGAAGGCGAAATAGAACCAGTTCGCTACGTAGATGTGCGACTCCTTGCGCCGCATCACCGTCACCAGGAAGACCAGGAAATATATAACCCAGACGACCGTCAGCCAGAGGTCGGCATACCACTCGGGCTCCGCGTATTCCTTGCTCTGCGTGATGCCCAGCAGGTAGCCCGTGCCCGCAATCACGATGAAGAAGTTGTAGCCGAGCACCACGAACCACGGCGCGATGTCGCCTGCGAGCCGGGCTCGGCAGGTGCGCTGCACCACGTAGAACGAGGTGCCGATGAGAACGTTTCCGCCGAAGGCGAAGATGACCGCCGAGGTGTGTAACGGGCGGACGCGGCCGAAGCTCAGCCAGGCGAGATCGAAGTTCAGCGCCGGAAATGCGAGCTGCAGCGCGATCAGGAGTCCGATCGCGAATCCCGCAACGCCCCAGAACACGGACGCGAGCGTCGCGAACTTCACCGGGCCCAGATTGTAGTTGGGCTTTCCGTTGATCTCACGCGCCGGCAACTCCGCTGGGCGCGAATAGAAGCGATCGATGATCGCGAAGGTGGCAGCCGCACTCGCGGCCGCGAAGAGATAGGCGTGGAATGCGTATTCCGGCGTGTGAGCCTTCGCCGCAACGATGATGCTGACGAGAGCGAGCGCCGCGAAGGCGACGGCAGAGCCTGCCTTGCCGAACGTCATGCGCTTGTCAGCGGGCTTCCACTCGGGGATCAGATGCGCTTTAGCCATGAGCAATGAACCTTATTCGGCGGCGGCCCGACTCTGCGAACAGGCTTCGCCTTCAGGCTCAGGCTCTACGGTTCACGGGATGCCCCGGCATTGATGCAAATCAAGACGGAGAGGATTCCGCTACCCTCACGTCAGGAAGATGGTGTGACGCGGCTCCGTAGAAATACGTACCCAGCGTGCAGACGATAAGGTTCGCGTGCTCAGGTTTATCTGAGGGCAGTTGTCGTGAAGTGATTTTCTCGTGGCGTCGGTGCCGCCACTCTCACCCAGACGCGGAGTGTCCGCCGCTTCACCTCTCCCTTTGCGGGAGAGGTTGCCCCGAAGGGGCGGGTGAGGGGGAAACACTGCGCCATTTAGATTAAGAGCAATCGCAGCTTCGATGCCGCGCAGCAATGCGCCGTCAGCCGCGCGCAATCGCCTCGAGGCGCTCCGGATTCATGATCCGGGCTCCATCCGGTACCACGAGCAGGACTTTGTCCTTGGCGAGCTTGGTGAAGGTGCGGCTGACCGTCTCGATCGTGAGGCCGAGGAAATCCGCGATGTCCTGCCGGCTCATAGGGAGCGAAAGGGTGACGGAACTCTGGCCTATACGGGCGAGCCGCTCACGCAACCCGACCAAGAAGGCTGCGATGCGTTCCTCGGCGGAACGCCGCCCCAACAGAACCATCTGGTCCTGAGCGAGGCTGAGTTCGTGTCCCGCGAACTCGTGCAGCCGGCGCAGGAGATGCGGCTTCTCGTCTACGTATTCGGCGAAAGTCTTGCGTGGAAACCGGCAAGCACGGGTTTCCGTCACCGCCTCGGCGGAGACGCCGTAGCGGTCGAGCAGCGCGAGACCCAGGAAATCTCCCGGCAAGGCAAAGCCGACGATCTGACGGCGGCCGTCCGGGAGCAGCTTGTAGAGGCGCACCATGCCTTCCGTGACATTGAATACGGCATCGGCGGGCTGCTCCTGTGAGAACAGAGCCGAGCGGGGTGCGAAGCAGCAAGACTGGCTCAGGGATTCGATCTCCGCGAGTTCCTGCTCGTTGAGGGCCGCGCACACGCTCAGGAGCCGTACCTTGCAATCGGCACAGGCCGCCCGTCCGTGCTGACAGGCCATTCCCGGAACGACAGGGGACGTCGGTGGAGTGCTGGTGGTCGCTGCTTGAGCCACGGTCAAGCCTCTTTCGGTTCCATATCACCTAGCACAAGTCCCACCTGTCAGGCTTGTCGCTCGTGCATGGTTGACCTGCATCAATGTCGCAGAACGGCAGATCTGCGAAGTACGGAACATTACGAAGGTCGGCCATGCAAGATCTTTTCAATGCCGCCCCCCTGCCGCCGGCTCAGGCGCGACTCGCCTATCCGCTCGTGCAGATGTTCGATCCCGCGGTGACGCTGGACGCGTGGCTTGCTCATGCCCGGAGAATTGCGCGGCGCAAGCCCGACCACGGCGGAATGATCGCCGTCCGGGACAACCGCGGGATCCTCCATGCCGTTTTCACATACTCCGTCGAGCGGGATTTCCGCCGCGGCGCATGCCTGCGCATCGCCGACCTGATCGTGGGGCGCCTGCCCGGAGCCTTGGTGAACGGCGCTGTGCTGGGCGCCGCGCAGGATCTCGCGCGTCGGATCGGCTGCAAGACGATCCTGATCGACGTGCCGACCCTGCCGGAAAGCACGCGACCTCTCGACGTCGCCCTCGAGGGGATGCCGCCCCTGGATTACGCTCCGGCCGTGGTGGTCTTCGAGCGGCAGGCGAGCTGACGCTCTCCCGCACGAGCCTTCCTCACTGCGCTCAAGGCACTTCTCGCTTCAGGCGCGTGCCAGTTCGCCGGCAATCCAAGTATGTGTGGCAGAGCCATTTGCGTCGAGCGCGACGAGGTCTGCGCACGCACTGGGCGCGATGCGGCCGAGGTCCGGCCGCGAGAGGAAACGCGCAGGCGTGCCGGAGGCCATCGCGAGCGCATCCTCGAGCGGAATTCCGAAGCTCGTGCAGTTCCGGACCGCCGCCGCCATATCGAGCGCCGACCCGGCGAGCGTCCCGTCGGCCAGCGTGCAGCGACCATCGGCGACCCGGACCCGTGCTCCGAGGAGGTCAAAGCCCTCGACATTGGTGCCCACCGGCGACATGGCGTCCGTCACCAGCATCATCCGGGCCGGACCCATGACCTTCCACGCGAGCCGCACCGAGATCGGTGCCACGTGGAATCCGTCGGTGATGATCCCTGCGAAGCCCTGATCCTCTACCAAGGCGACGCCGACGGTGCCCGGAGCGCGTCCGGCGAGAGGCGCCATGGCGTTGTAAAGATGCGTGAAGCCGGCGAGGCCCTCTTCAAAAGCCGCGCTGAGCTCGTCGGGGCCAGCCTCCGTATGTCCCGCACACACATGAATCCCGCGGCGCGTCAATTCGCGGATCGTGCCCGGGGGCACGCATTCTGGCGCCAGTGTCACGAGCGTCGTGCCGGCAGGGCCGAGCGAGGCGAGGAGATCGATGTCTCCCTCCGTGATCTCGACGATGCATCCGGCCGGATGGGCGCCTTTCCGGCGCGGATTGATGAATGGTCCCTCGAGGTGGATGCCGAGGATGCCCGGGACGCGCGCCTCGAGGGCTTCGCGAACGGCGGCGATCGCTCGTGCGATCATCTCACGCCGGTCGCTGATGAGGGTGGGAAGAAGTCCCGTCGTGCCGAACCGCCGGTGCGCTTCCGCGATGGTCCGCAGGCCGGAAACCGAAGGCTCGTCATTGAAGAGAACGCCGCCGCCACCATTCACCTGGACGTCGATGAATCCGGGGGCGAGCAGGCTCCCGGGGCCGAGGTCGAGCGTTTCGCAGGCGAGATCCAGGCTTGCGCAGAGCTCCCGAACCAGGCCGTTTTCGAGGACGACCGTCGCTCGTTCGCGCATTCTCTCGCCGTCGAACACACGATCCGCCCGGATCGCGACCGGGGACCGGCTCATCAGAGTGTCTCCGTGACCTTCGTGAGGCTCGGTGGAGAATCCGGGTCGAACCCCCGGGCGCGAGCCTCGCGCTCGATCGCCCGATAGGCCGGGACGAGCATCACCACCGGATCGAGAGCCGGGTGGTCGTCGGAGAGCCATGGCAGGGTTCCGTGCGGACCGCCGCAGACCTCTATGGGCACGCGCTGCCCCGAGAGCTCGGCTATGAGATCATCGACGCTGCCGGCAACCTCGTCGTGCTGGCGCAGGGCCAGCAGCGGGGTGGACGGGCCGAGTGCCGCGCGTGGGCCATGCCGAAGCTCGGCTGCGCTGTAGGACAAGGCCGGAAGGCGGAGCGTCTCCGATATCTTCAGGGCGATCTCGCGGATCGGACCGAAACCGGTCCCGCGCCCCGTCACAAAGGGAGTCGTCCCAGGCGTGAGCTGGGCCATCCAAGCGGACCAGTCGAGGCTCTGGGCGCGTTCGAGGCGTTCCGGAACGCGCCGGACGGCCCCGAGGAGTTCCTCGTCGCCGGACCATGCCGCAACCAGCGCCGCACAGGCCAAGCAGGAATTCACCACCGTTTTCGTCGCGGCTACCGCGTGTTCCGGCCCAGCCTCGAGGGGCAGGACGAGCTCGGCTGCCTCGGCGACCGGCGATGCGGGGTCGTTTACGATCGCGAGCGACACAGCGCCTCCCGCCCGTGCGGCCCGGGTGGCTGCGAGGAGATCGGGACTGCGCCCCGATTGAGAGACGACGATGAAGAGAGCGTCATTCATCTTCGGGACGCTCCGGTAGCTCGTCACTACCGAGGGCGCAGAGGCCGAGACGATGAGGCCGAGCCGCGTCTCGACGAGGTAGCGGAGATAGACGCCGGCATGTCCGGAACTGCCGCGGCCGCAGACCACCACGAAAGGAAAGGAACGGTTGCCGATCCGGCCTGCGATATCCAGGAAGGCACCGGAGCGGAGGAACCGGGCGGCCGCTTCCGGCGCCTCCCGGATCTCGACTGCCATCGACGTTCGCGAAGCCATGATCGCCGGAACTCAGCTCGCGTCCGCGCGAGCAGGCGCCGGTCTGCCCGCGATGTCCGCGAGAGCGTGTCGGAGATCGTCGCCGTTTCGCGCGAGGATGTCCGCCGCGTAGGGCCGGTCGACTCCGAAGACGATCAGCGCCGCGATCTTCACGTCACCCTCTGCCTGAGCGAGCGCCTGGATGGCGGTTCTTTCGTCGCAGCCCGTGATCTGCGCGACCATCAGCTCCGCACGCCGTCTGAGTTTCGCGTTGGTGGCCCGCATGTGCACCATGAGCCCGCGATAGACGCGCCCAAGGCGGATCATCACGAGACTGGAGAGCAGGTTCAGGACGATCTTCTGCGCCGTCCCGGCCTTCATGCGGGTCGAGCCTGCAATCACCTCCGAACCGGTCTCGACGAGGATGGGATTCGTACAAACGTCGAACAAGGGCGCGTCGCGATTGTTCGCGACACTGATCGTCATCGCGCCGCGGCGGGTCGCTTCCGCGATGGCGGTGACCGTGAATGGAGTGCTTCCGCTGGCAGCGACACCGATGACTACATCCCCTGCGGTGATTCCGGCTTTCGAAATCTGTTCGGCCGCATCCGCAACGGAGTCCTCCGCATTCTCGACTGCGCGCAAGAGCGCTCCTTCACCACCCGCGATGATGAACACGACTCTGTCATTGGGCCAGTTGAAGGTGGGCATGAGCTCGGCGCCGTCCTGGACTCCGATCCGGCCGGAGGTGCCGGCACCGACATAAACGAGTCGCCCTCCCTTTCGCAGGCGATCTGCTGCGGCGTCGGCTGCTGCAGCAATCTCGGGCAGAGCGGGCCCTACAGCCGCTGCTGCCGCGAGTTGTCCCTCGTAAAGCGCCTTGACTACTTCGAGGCTCGGCCAGGAATCGAGATCCTCGTAACGCGTGCTCTTGGCTTCGGTCGCCATGGTGTTCCGTATTGCTGGCCAGAATATAGATCCCGCCAGGACGACAACAACCGCGCCGGCCTCGGTCCTGGCCCGCGCCCGGCGCATCCAGCGCTCGGGGAAAGGATTTATGCAGCCCGGTGAAGCTCGCCGCCGGGCATCGGGTGCGGCACGCCGGTTGTGGTGGGAAGGCTAAGGGGAAGGCCCCGAAGCGACCGGACTGCAAGATAGCCGAAGGCCTGCGCTTCAAGGAAATCACCATCCCAGCCGACATCTTCGACAGGATCGACCGGCACCGCCAAGCTCTCGCGCAGCCGCTTCATGAGATGTTGATTGTGACGTCCGCCGCCGGTCACGAGCCATCGTTGCGGCGCGTGCGGCACATTCCGGAGGGCAGCCACGATCGAGCGGATCGTGAACTCGGCAAGCGTTGCCGCGCCATCGGCGTCCGAAAGCGCCTCGACGGCCTTCGCCCAGGCCTGGAAGTCCTGCCGGTCGAGCGATTTCGGGGCAGGGCGCTCGAAGAACGGGTGCTCGAGAAAGGCGGCCGCAAGCGCCTCATCGGCCTGTCCCGAGGCGGCGAGGCGGCCGTCCCTGTCGAACGGAACGCCGCATCGGCGCAGGACGAAATCATCGATGAGGGCGCTGGCGGGGCCGGTGTCGAAGGATATAACCGTATCGCCGTCGATGTAGGTGACGTTCGCAACTCCTCCGAGATTGAGCACCATCAGGGGCTGCGGGAGCCCGGAGGCGAGGGCGCGATGAAACAGCGGGACCAAGGGAGCGCCTTCGCCCCCGGAGGCGACATCCGCGTGGCGGAACCGGTTCACCGTGTCGATGCCGAGTTGCGCCGCGACGCGTGCGCCGAGCCCGAGCTGGCGCGTGAAGCGCTGCCGGGGCCGGTGAAAGACGGTCTGGCCGTGCAGGCCGATGACGTCGATATCCTGGGGCACTATCGATACGGCTTCCATAAAATCCCGGATCGCGCCGATATGCGCGTCCGTGACAGCCTCCTCGAGGTCCTGGAGCGGATCGGACTGCGCCCGGGTGGGCTCGGTGATCAGGTCGAGCAGTTCGCGCCGGAGCGACGCCGGATATTCGAACATGCGGCCCGAGCCCGTGGAGACCCGCTGATCGCCATCGGTCTCGACGATGGCGACGTCGATGCCGTCCATGGACGTGCCGCTCATGACGCCGATTGCGCGTCGCAGGACAGGTTCGGCCATAAATCACCCACGGGTCGAGGAGCCGCCATTCGCCGTCTCCGAGCCAGTCGCAAGCGGGCGGAGATGGCGGGATGGCCATCCGGAACAGACCTCACTCATACGCGCTCATACGCCCGACGCAATTAGGCCGCGGAGCAGGCGACTGCTCCGCGGCCCAAGGCAGAGAATGTCGTCGATTCAGCGCGAGCGGGCCAGCCAGGCGATCGAGTTCCCGCCATTCTCCGCGTGGCCGCCTCTGTCGCTCCGCTGCGCTGCGCCTCGCTTCATCGCGGGGTGGGCCTCTCCACGCGA
Source organism: Microvirga massiliensis (assembly GCF_001006805.1). Classification (GTDB taxonomy): domain Bacteria; phylum Pseudomonadota; class Alphaproteobacteria; order Rhizobiales; family Beijerinckiaceae; genus Microvirga; species Microvirga massiliensis. Next base: position 247,895 of record NZ_LN811356.1, read on the forward strand.
CGCATGGCTGTCGTTGCGATGGCCGCCATTCGCCTTGTGCCGCCCATCGCGGGACTGTCTCTGCTGTGGAGCCTCGTTGTGCCTGGCGGATAGCTGCCTTTTGGACTGCTGCTTCTGAGGCTGCTGTGGCCGGCGCGCGTCGCGTCGCGGCTCACGCTCCACAGAGGGATTGCCCTGCTGCGGCTCGACAGCCACGAGATCCAATCCCGCGGGAGCCGGCATGACCGGAACCTTCAGCCGGGTGAGCTTCTCGATGTCGCGTAGATAGGCGCGCTCCTCGTCGTTGCAGAACGAGATCGCGATGCCGGCCGCCCCGGCGCGGGCCGTCCGGCCGATCCGGTGGACGTAGGATTCGGGAACATTCGGGAGCTCGAAATTGATGACGTGGGTCACGCCCTCGACGTCAATTCCGCGGGCCGCGATGTCCGTTGCGACGAGAACGCGGCAACCGCCGTCGCGGAACGCGCTCAGGGCTCGCTCGCGCTGGTTCTGAGACTTGTTGCCGTGGATCGCGGCAGCCTCGATGCCGGCTGCGAGAAGGTGGCGGACCACCCGGTCCGCGCCGTGCTTCGTGCGGGTGAACACGAGCGTGCGCTCGATGGCAGGATCCTGCAGGACGGCCTGGAGCAGTGCCTGCTTGCGGGCGGTCGGCACGAACAGGACGTGCTGGTCGACGCGCTCGGCCGTCGTGGCGACGGGTGTCACTGCGACCTTGACGGGATCCGTAAGGTACTCGTCCGCAAGGGCTGCGATGCTCTTCGGCATCGTGGCCGAGAAGAAGAGGCTCTGGCGCTTCGCCGGGATCAGCCGCACGATGCGCTTCAAATCGTGAATGAAGCCCAGATCCAGCATCTGGTCGGCTTCGTCGAGGACAAGGATCTCGAGCTCGCGCAGATCGAGGGACCGACGATCGACGAGATCGAGAAGTCGGCCCGGCGTGGCGACGAGGATATCGACGCCGGACGCGAGCGCACGTTCCTGCCGGCCGATCGGCACGCCGCCGAAGACGACCGTAGTGGTAAGGCGCAGATTGCGCCCATAGGCGCAGAAGCTATCCGCGATTTGGCTCGCGAGCTCGCGCGTGGGGCTCAGGACGAGGACGCGGCAACGCTTCGGCTGACGTGGCGCCGGCGCCTGAGCGAGGCGATGGAGAATGGGAAGCGCAAAGGCCGCCGTCTTGCCGGTGCCGGTCTGGGCGATCCCGAGGAGATCACGGCCCGCCATCGCGTCCGGGATCGCCTTGATCTGAATGGGAGTCGGAGTGGTATAGCCTTCGGTCGCGAGCGCCTTCTGAAGGGGCGCCACGAGGCCGAAATCGGAAAATGTCGTCAAGGAATCTGTCTTTCGGGCAGATGTGAAGAACCGCGCTCTCGGGCGACGGCTCCGGGAGACCACCCGCGTGAACAGGGCTGTCAGGGTAGTGGGCGCTTGAAGATGAAGGCTGGACCAGTCTCGGCCGTCACGCCGCCTCGCTCACGAATCCGGTCTCGGACACGGGCGCCACGGGTGTGATATGCGGGCACCAAGTCCGGATGTCAATCTCCGGGCTTGCGCTGAGTTTAGAGCCTTCCCGCTGGGTCGCGCCGGTGGATTGCCCCGTCTCCGGCCCGCAATGACAGGGTGGAGTTGACATCCCCTCTCCGTCATTGCGCGCGAAGCGAAGCAATCCAGTTGCGCATGCCGAGACCGGTATGTCGATGCCGATATCGGAACGGTTTCGGCGAGAACTGCGTTTTCAGCACAAGATGGCTCGGAACGATGAGCACTGCGGACACATTAGCCGTCGGGCTCATGCACGTACCCCGTGCAATCACTAAGCCCGAGACTTCGTCGAGCTCGCTTGAGCATCGATCTTCACGTTCAGGAGGAAGTAAACATGGACCATGATCGTATCGAAGGTTCCTCGAAGACGCTGATGGGCCGCCTGAAGAGCTTCTTTGGAGGTATGATAGGCGATAGCAAAATGCAGGCCGAGGGAAAGATGGATCAGGCTGAGGGCAAGATTCAGAACGCCGTCGGCGGCGTGAAGGATAGCCTCCGCGAAGCAGGCGATCCGAACCGGCGTTGACGATAACTCATTTCGGAATAGAGAATTCGTCGAGACGCGGCCCATTCTGCGTCTTGACTTACATTAGATGCGAGGCGAAATCGCATATACATCGTGCATCCCGCACAGTTCCGATTGCCTGCACACGAGACGAGACTGGTCCGATTGCCTGCACACGAGACGAGACTGGCGCGTGGCGGCTCGTTCGGTTAATGGCGGCGGCTCGCCGCTGTACTCTTCGAGCCCGCCATGCCGCCGCAATCTCCCGCCGAACTCTCCATTGGAATCGATTTTGGCACGAGCAACACGGTAGTGGCTATCGCAGGGCCCGACGGCCCTGCAGAGGCGATCGTCTTCGACCACCACGGAACTGCGCTGCAGGTTTACGTAACGGCGCTGTGCTTCTGGGATGAGCGCCATGGCGCGTCACGGCGCACGCTCGTAGAGGGCGGTCCTTGGGCGGTGGACCAGTTTCTCGATGGCCGCTCGGCGCATCGCTTCATCCAGTCTTTCAAGACTTTCGCAGCCAGTGCCAGCTTTCAGGAAACCCGGATTTTCCGTGAACGCTATCGGTTCGAGGATCTGCTGGCAGCCTTCCTGAGAACTCTCACGCGGCATGCCAGCCGGAGCTTGGATCTTTCGACCGGCAAGATCGTGATCGGCCGGCCTGTGCGCTTCGCAGGGAACAAGCCGGACGAACAACTCGCCATGGAGCGGTATCGCGCGGCGTTTTCCCGGCTGGGCGTCCAGGATGCGTCATATGTCTACGAGCCCGTCGGAGCGGCGTTCTTCTACGCATGTCAGCTCGATCGCGACGCGACGGTGCTGGTCGCGGATTTCGGCGGTGGTACGAGCGATTTCTCGATCCTGCGGTTCACCCGGTCCGGCGGGCAGGTCCGCGCCGAACCGCTCGGACAGGCCGGGATCGGGATTGCCGGAGATGCTTTCGACTACCGGATCGTCGATCACGTCGTGTCGCCACGCCTCGGCAAGGGCGGCCGGTACCGCTCGCTCGACAAGGTGCTGACGATTCCAAACCATTACTATGCGAATTTTGCTCGCTGGAATCAGCTCGCGATGATGAAGGGCAGTGGGGACCTGAAGGAGTTGCATGCACTCGTGCGGGTTGCGCTCGCTCCCGAGCCCCTCCGCAAATTCATCGACATCATCGAATATGATCTCGGCTTTGCGCTGTATCGCGCCGTCTCGAGCGCGAAGTTGGCGCTCTCGATGCAGCCCGAGGTCGAGTTCCGGTTCGAGGGGGAGGGGGTCGAGATCGCGGCAACCATCACCCGCAAGGAGTTCGAGTCATGGATCGCCGGCGACATTGCGCGCCTCGCTACAACACTCGACGAGGCGCTGGAGACCGCAGCTGTCGCAGCCGGTGACATCGACCGGATCTTTCTGACCGGCGGCACATCGTTCGTCCCGGCCGTGCAGCGCCTTTTTGTGGATCGTTTCGGCGCGGAGAGGATCACCTCCGCTGATCAGTTCGAGTCGATCGCCTTAGGGCTTGCCCTGATCGGTCAATCTCCCGATTCGAAGCGATGGTCGGTCCGCCACTGAATGCAGACCTGACCACTGGCGGGCATTCACCGGAATTCCTGCCGCAAGTCTCGCCGAGATCAGATCACCCGCCCTCGAATATAAGTGACCACCGCTTCGGTGACGAGGACCACTGCGAAGATCGTGAGGAGCACGACCGCGACCTGGTCCCAGTAGAGCAGGTTCAAGGCGGTATCGAGAGCGACGCCGATGCCGCCGGCACCGACCAGGCCGAGGATCGCCGACTCGCGGATGTTGATGTCCCACCGGAAGAGGGCGATTGACCAGAAGCTCGGACGGACCTGCGGCCAGTATCCCAGAATAATCGTCGACATCCGAGGCGCCCCCGCCGCGGTCAGGGCCTCGATCGACCCGCGATTGGCTTCCTCGAGCGCCTCGGCGAAGAGCTTCCCCGTGAACCCGATCGAGCGGAACGCGATGGCGAGCGTTCCCGCCAGCGGTCCGGGGCCGAAAACGGCCACGAAGAGCAACGCCCAGATGAGCGAATTCACCGAGCGCGACGTCACGAAGATGAACTTCGCGAAGAGGTTCAAGCCGGCATTGGGGGTGACATTGCGGGCTGCCATGAGGCCGACCGGAAGCGCCATCGCGAGCGCGAGGATCGTCCCGAGAGTCGCGATGTGGAACGTCTCGATCAGTGCGTCGAGCGTGGGGCGGAAATAGTCCAGATCCAGGGGCCACATGCGCCCGAACAGATCTGCAACCTGCTCGGGCGCATCGTAGAGGAACTCCGGGATGATCTCGATCGTCCGGAGCGACACGATGACGGCGACTGCGGTGAAGAGATAGAAACCGTAGCGCGCCAGGCGCTGGAGCGGCGTATAGCGACGCCACTGGCGGTCGAGGCGAAGAGCGACGGTGCTCACTGGAAGACCTTACGGGCCCAGCCGGACACGATCTCGGCCAGCATGATGATGGCAACGATCACGATCAGGATCGCGAGCACGAAGTCGTAGTCGAAGCGCTGATAGGCGGTGAACAGGGTCGCTCCGATCCCGCCGCCACCGACGATGCCGACCATCGTGGAGTTCCTGAGATTCGAGTCGAGCTGGTAGGTCGAGAAGCCGATGAAGCGCGGGAGCACCTGCGGCTGCACGCCCATGATGAGGATGCCGAGAAAACCGGCACCCGTCGCTCGCACGGCTTCCACCTGCTTCAGTGAGATTTCCTCGATCGCTTCTGCGAAGAGCTTCGAGATGAATCCGATCGAGCCGACTATCAAAGCCATGACCCCAGCGAGCGCGCCGAATCCGATGGCTTTCACGAACAGGATCGCGACGATGATCGGATGAAAGGAGCGGCACAGGGCGATGAACAGGCGCGTCGGCCAGGTCACCCAGGGCGGCATGAGATTGCGCGCTGCCAGGAAGCCGATCGGCAGTGAGAGGATCACGCCGAAGAAGGTTGCGATCACGGCGATCTGGAGGCTTTCCACGATTCCGTCGACGAGGAGCTGCCAACGCTCGAAGGTCGGCGGGAACATCCGGCTCAGCAAACGGCCGCCGTGGTCGAGACCGACGACGAAGCGCTCCCAGGTGAAGCCGAGGCGCGAGCCCGCGTAGACGACATAGGCCGCAAGGAGAAGCCAGCCGATCCGCGCCGCCCAGTTGGACTCGAACGGGCGTCGGGCTGCGTGCGGGGTGTTGCTCATTCCAGCCAGCTCTCCCCGCCATAGATGCGTTTCAGATGCGCGTCCTCGAGCCCGTCGGGCGATCCGTCATAGACGATCTCGCCGCCAGCCATGCCGATGATCCGCCCTGCGAAGCGCTTCGCGAGCTCGACGTTGTGGATGTTGACGACAACCGGTATGTCGCGCTCGCCGGCGAGCCGCGCGAGAATCTCCATGATCTCAACGGAAGTCTTGGGATCGAGAGAGGATGTCGGCTCATCCGCGAGGATCAGGTCCGGGTCCTGCATGATCGCTCGGGCGATTCCGACGCGCTGACGCTGCCCGCCCGACAGGGCATCGGCCCGCCGTGTTGCGAAACCGGATAGACCAACCGCATCCAGCAGCTCGAACGCGCGGTCGATATCGGTCTGTGGAAAGAGCCGGAGCCATGCCCGCCACACCGGCACGTAGCCGAGGCGTCCGCACAGGAGATTCTCCATGACCGTCAGACGCTCGACGAGATTGTACTCCTGAAACACCATCCCGATTCGACGACGTGCATCGCGCAACGCCCCACCGGATAGTTTTGCGAGATCCTTGCCACGGAACAGGATCTCGCCCGCCGTTGGTTCGACGAGACGATTGATGCAGCGGATGAGCGTGCTCTTGCCCGTGCCCGAGGGACCGATGATCGCGGTGACGCCCTGCCCGGGAATGACCAGATCGATGTTCTTGAGGACCGGAACGCCTGGCCGATACTCCTTGCGGAGCTTTCGGATGGTAAGAGAGCGAGGCTCGACCCCGCTCTCCATGGACGCTGCGGCCACTTGCGTACCCGCGTTCATCAGGGCTTCTTCGCTTCGCCGGCCTTCTTGCGCGCCGCCTCCGCTTCGCGGGCAGCCTCCTTCTCGTAGGCAGCCTTATTATATGGCGTGCCGGACTCCTCGGCGACGCGCCGGACGACGGCCCAATCCTTCTTGTAGGTGATCGGGAAGAAGCGATCGTCGCCGTTGAACTCCTTCGTCATCTCCGGTGTGAAGCGGAAATCGTAGAAGCACTTCTTCACCTTCTCGGCGAGTTCCGGCTTCAGATCATGGGCGTGGGCGAAGGACGAGGTCGGAAACACCTCGCTCTTGTAGATCACGCGGAAATCGTCCGCCTTGACGGTGCCGCGCGTGATCATCCGCGAGAAGACGTCGGACGCTACCGGAGCGGCATCGTAATCGCCCGCCTCGACGCCGAGTACCGACTTGTCGTGCCCTCCGGAGAAGACGGGCTGATAATCCTCACCGGGCTTCAGCCCCTCCTCGGGGAAGAGCACCTGCGGGGCGAGGTTCCCGGAGTTCGAGGACGGCGAGGTGTGAGCAACCTTCTTGCCCTTGAGGTCGGCCAGCTTCTGATAGGGGCTGTCCTTCTTGACGATCATGAATAGCTGATAGCCTCGGACCTGCTCCGCGGTTCCTTTGGCCGCGAAAGGCACCGCGCCCGCCATGTTGACGGCGAAGCCCGTCGGCCCGGTCGAGAATCCGGCAACGTGCAGGCGGCCCGAGCGCATCGCCTCGATCTCCGCGGAGTTCGACTGGACCGGGTAATAGACCACCCGCTTGCCCGTGCAGGTCGAGAGATAATCGGTAAAGGGCTTGAAGATGTTCTGGTAGACGGCCGGATCTTCCACGGGCGTGTAGGCGAAGACGAGGGCCGACGGATCCCGATGGCGTGACGCATCGGCCGGCGCGTCCGCTACGAGATCACCGTCGGCATCGCAGTACATGTCATCGAGCTGGCCACGGTTCGTGCAGGCTGCCTCGGCAAGGGCCGGAGTATGGGCCCAGGCGATGGAGCCCGCCCCGACTGCCGCAAGCAGAAGTGCTCTGATCATCAATGTTTCCTCCCTGTTCACCATCATATGGTTTCCCGGAAGGCGGTGCTTCCGGGTCTGGCTGCCTTGTGACCGTAGCCGGCAAACGGGTGGCTTGCAAAGACCATGCGGGAGACCAAGGGACCGGACATGTGGATGAGCCGAAGGCAAGGGCGCGTGCGGATTGCCGTCGCAGACGGGGCCACCTAACGTGTTTGGGTCAAACTAAACACGGAGGAAACCATGGTTCGCCCACTCGGTGCACTCGCGGCGCTCGCCGCCGCGACGCTGCTCGCCGGCGTGAGCTTCGCCCAAGCCCAATCAGGCAAGGTCACGATCGTCACGTCGTATTCGAAGGATGTCACGGATCCGTTCAAGAAGGCTTTCGAGAAGGCTCATCCCGGCACGACGCTCGAGGTCCAGAACCGGAACACGAATGCCGGGGTGAAGTATATCGAAGAGACCAAGTCCAACCCGCAAACCGATTTGTTCTGGGCTTCGGCGCCGGATGCGTTCGAGGTGCTCAAGGGAAAATCCCTTCTCCAGAAGTATCAGCCCAAGGCAACCGGAATTCCCGAAAAGATCGGAGCCTTCCCGATCAATGACCGCGACGGCACCTATTTCGGCTTCGCGGCATCCGGTTACGGCGTCATGTGGAATGAGCGCTACGTGAAGGCCAACAAGCTCCCGGAGCCGAAGGATTGGTCCGATCTCGCGCAAGCTCCTTATTATGATCATGTCGCGATCGCTGCTCCAGCACGCTCGGGCACCACGCACCTGACCATCGAGACCATTCTTCAAGGCGAGGGTTGGGATCAGGGATGGCGTACCATCAAGGAGATGGGCGGCAATTTCCGCCAGATCACCGAGCGTTCGTTCGGCGTTCCCGATGCCGTCAATTCCGGTCAGGTCGGCTACGGCATCGTGATCGACTTCTTCGCCTTCTCGGCGCAGGCCTCGGGCTTTCCGGTGAAGTTCGTCTACCCGAGCGTCACGACGATTGTGCCGGCGAACGTTGCCATCGTGGCCGATGCACCCAACAGGGCCGGGGCCGAAGCCTTCATCGAGTTCCTCCTGTCGCCAGAGGGTCAGGAGGTGCTCCTGGAGCCGAGCATCCGCCGTCTCCCGATCAATCCGGCCGTCTACGCCAAGGCGCCGGCGGATTATCCGAACCCGTTCAAGGACCCGTCTCTCGGGGCTCGCGTCAAGTTCGATGTCGATGTCTCGGAAAAGCGCACGGCCGTCGTCGATGCGCTGTTCGACCAACTCGTCACTTTCCAGCTCGATTCCCTCAAGGAGGCCACGAAGGCCGTTCACGAGGCGGAGGCGGCGCTGGCCAAGAAGGACAACGCTCAGGCGCGGACTCTCGTGAAGGAGGCTCGCGATCTCATCGCGGCGATGCCGCTGAACGAGACGCAGGCCTCCTCGCCGGAGATCGCCGGGGCCTTCACGGGAGCGAAAGAGAAGGGAGCTCGCCAGGCCGAGCTAGAGGCCCAGTGGGCGAGCTTCGCCAAGGAGCGCTATGCCCAGGCGCAGGCGAAAGCCGAAGAGGCGATGAAGCTCGCGCGGTGAGGTCGAGGGGCGGCTGCCTGCCGCCCCTCATCGCCAACATTCAGTCGGAGGAGGGCGCCCGTGGCGCTTGCACTGTCTCGTCCAGTGATGCGGATGCAGGTCTCGCCCGGCCAAGCGATGGCCGCTGGCATGATTGCTCTCTTCCTTCTGATCTTTCTCGTCGTCCCGGTCGCCACCGTCATCTATGTCGCTTTCACCGAGAAGGGGACCGGAGCCTTCACGCTTCTCAACTTCGTGGATTTCGTCCGCACGGATCTCTTCGTGCGGTCGTTCTGGAATTCCTTCTACGTCTCCGCGATGGCGGTGGTTCTCGCGTCGATCTTCGCGCTTCCGCTCGCCACCATCACGTCGCGGTTCGAGTTCCGTGGATCGGTTCTCATCCAGACGCTCGGGTTCCTGCCGCTGATCATGCCGCCTTTCGTCGGCGCGATCGCCATGCAACTGCTCTTCGGTCGTAACGGCACAGTGAACCTGCTCCTCGATGACTGGTTCGGTTTCAAGGTGCCATTCATGGAGGGGTTGAACGGCGTCGTCTTCGTGCAGGCGGTCCATTATTTCCCGTTCATTCTCGTTAATGTCTCAGCGGCCCTGAGCAATATCGACCGCTCGATGGAGGAGGCTGCGCAGAATCTGGGCTGCTCCGGCCTGCGCCTGTTCCACCGCATCGTTTTTCCGCTCGCTCTCCCGGGCTACTTCGCCGGCGCCTCCCTCGTCTTCGTTAAGGTCTTCGACGACCTCGCCACCCCGCTGCTCCTCAACGTGAAGGATATGCTGGCGCCGCAGGCCTATCTGCGCGTCACGTCCATCGGAATCACGGATCCGATGGGCTATGTGATTGCGGTCGTCCTGATCGTGGTCTCCATCCTTGCGATGTGGGCCTCTGCGGCGGCCATGAGAGGGCGCGACTACGCGACGGTGCAGCGTGGCGGCGGTGGGCTCACCAAGAGGACGATGCGCCCTTGGGAAACTGCCGTCGCCTATCTTGTCGTCGGCCTGATCCTCGCTCTCGTGCTGGCGCCTCATATCGGACTTCTGCTTCTGTCTTTCGCGACGATCTGGTCGTTCAGCCCCTTGCCCGACGGGTTCACGCTTGCGCATTACGCCCGCGTGTTCAGCGACAGTTCGGTCTATATCAAGAATACTCTGATCTATGCGTCGCTCGCCGGCGGGATCGACGTGGTGCTCGGAACGGCGATCGCATATCTCGTTCTGCGCACGCGCCTCCTCGGCCGGGAGTGGCTCGATTGGGCTGCTAGCGCAGCTCTTGCCGTGCCGGGCGTGGTGCTCGGGATCGGGTATCTCCGCACTTTCTATGGTGTGCAGATGCCGGATGGGAGGCCCCTCGCGACGCTCTGGATCATGATCGTGCTCGCTTTGGCCATACGGCGTCTGCCCTATGCGCTCCGTGCGTGCTATGCCGCCCTGCAGCAGATCTCGACGTCTCTCGAGGAGGCTGCGGAAAATCTCGGCGCCACGAAGACGCGGACCGTGAGACGGATCGTCGTCCCTCTGATGATGGGCGGCATCCTGGCCGGCTTCATCTCGAGCTTCGCGACCGCAGCCGTGGAGCTCTCCGCTACTCTCATGCTCGTGCAGTCGAATTCCGATGCACCGCTCGCATACGGCCTCTACGTCTTCATGCAGTCCGCGGCCGGGCGCGGACCCGGCGCCGCCCTCGGGGTCATCGCGGTTCTGCTCGTGGCGATCTGCACCCTGCTGTCTCACTTCGTCATCGAGCGAACCCGAAGGGTGAAATGAGCCATTGAGTCAGGATCGCCCGCATCACCGGAGATTGCCCGGACGTCAGATCACGGATATCGCGCGAAGTCGGACAGCGACATGCAAGGTAAGGTAACGACATGCCTCCGGACAGCGAGGAGGCCGGTATGAACCAACCGGTGAGAATGCCGGGACTCGCGACGCGCGGAGCCGGCATCCGTGTCGAGAACGTGAATCTGTCCTATGGACCCCTACACGTTCTGAAGGACATCAATCTCGAAGTACATCCCGGGGAGTTCTTTGCCTTCCTGGGCCCGTCGGGCTGCGGCAAGACAACGTTGCTGCGTCTCATAGCCGGGTTCAACCAGGCCGACACGGGACGGGTTCTGGTGAGCGGCGAAGATATTTCCGCACTCCCGCCGTGGAAGCGCGACGTCGGCATGGTTTTTCAATCATACGCCCTCTGGCCTCACATGACGGTCCGGCGCAATGTTGCCTTCGGGCTCGAGGAGCGGCGGTTGCCCCGGTCGGAGATTGCGCAGCGCGTCTCCGAATCGCTTGCCCTCGTCGGCCTCGACCAGCTTTCCGACCGCCGCCCGTCGCAACTCTCTGGCGGCCAGCAGCAACGAGTCGCTCTGGCGCGGACGATCGCGGTTCGACCCAAGGTGCTGCTTCTCGACGAGCCCTTGTCGAATCTCGATGCGAAGCTGCGTGTTCAGGTTCGCCGCGAGCTCCGCGAACTGCAGCAGCGACTCGGGATCACGACCATCTTCGTCACGCATGATCAGGAGGAGGCGAATACGATCTGCGACCGGATCGCCGTGATGAATGATGGCATCGTGCAGCAGGTCGGTACACCGATCGAACTTTACCAGCGGCCCGCAAATCTCTTCGTGGCGGGCTTTCTCGGAACCGCCAACATCCTCGAAGGCGAGATCTCCGGCTTCGGATGCGACAAGGTCTTCCAGGCGCCCGGAGGAGTGAAGATTCCCGTCGACTCGGGAGCAGACGCAGCTCCGGGTTCGAAGCTCGCCTTCCGCCCGCAGGATGCCTCGCTCCATGCCAAGGACGAGTCCGGTGCAATTCCCGGAGCCATCGTCAACCGGGAGTTTCTCGGCTCATCCATCCGCTACGGCGTGAAGATCGGTGGAAAGGAAATCCTGGTCGATATTCCGTTCCATAGCGGAAGCACTCTTCACGAGGTTGGCGACGCGGTCGCAGTCAAGATCGCTCCGAGTTCAGTTCTGTGGCTTGCGTCCTGAGCTTTCAGAACGATGTAGGACCATATCGATAGGCGAACCTCGCGTCGTGTTCATAACGGGACCAGAATTGAAGTTGCGACAACGCGTGTGGGGACATGCTGCGCAAGTTCACGAGTCCTGTCGTTCATCTGCGCGCCACACTTGAGCATCTATTGTCAAAACAGCGAGCCACCTCGTCTTTGCGAGCCGCAGGCGAAGCAATCTACCCTTCGATCAATGCGCTCCTGGATTGCTTTACTTCGTTCGCAATGACGAGGAGGGCGTGAGAAATGGAGGGGTTCGGCCGCCGATATGGAGTAGCGCTGGACCCACTTCCGTCATTGCGAGCCGGAGGCGAAGCAATCCACGAGGCGCGCGGAATGAGGGAGAGGGCGTAAGGCAAAAACTCCCGCACGATCAGCGCGCCGGAGTCTCTCCAAGGACGATGCAGGCTCGGGGTTCATTCCCCTGCAAGGTTCGGCTATCGATCCCCGCATGAACGCACCACGAAAGGGCTCGCTCAGGGCCCTCATCTTCGACATGGACGGGACGCTGACCGATAGCGATCCGATCCACCGCCTCGCCTTCGAGAAGGCACTCGCACCCTATGGCCAGGCCATGCCGGAGGAAGAGTACCTCAGGATGATCTCCGGTCGGACGAATGCCGAGATCGGACGCATCCTGTTTCCGGACTCGCCCGAGGCACACCACCTCGCATTCGCCCGCGAGAAGGAGCAACTCTTCCGCAATCTGGCCAACATGCTTCTGCCATTGAGCGGCCTCGTCGGACTGCTCGACCGGGCCCGCGACCGGGGCCTGCTCCTGGCGATGGTCACGAATGCTCCGCGCGAAAACGCCGAGCACATGCTCGAAGCCCTTGGTCTAGAGCAACGCTTCTCCACCGTCGTGCTAGGCGAGGAGTCGCCTCGTCCCAAGCCGGACCCGCTGCCTTACAGGATAGCACTCGAGCGTCTCGGTATCGACGCGCCTGAAGCGGTCGCCTTCGAGGACTCGGTGCCCGGTGTCAGGTCGGCGACTGGAGCTGGTCTATTCACCTTCGGCGTCATGACCACCCAACCGGCGTCGGTGCTGACAGAAGCCGGCGCTCGGGAGGTCATCCAGGATTACGAAGATCCTGTCCTTCTGGAATATCTCAGGATAGCCCTGTCAGAGCTGTGAGATCGCGTGGGCTCCGGGAAAGCAAGACTGTGCCCGATTTGGACGGGCGCAGTCCCGAACCTTCAGAAGCCTGATCAGGACTCTGCGAAACGCCGTGCCAACTGCTCGAGGCGGTCCGGAATGGGCTCCTCCATCAGGTCCTGGTAATAGGACCGAAGCTGATGCCCGATTTGGCCGAGAAGAACGACCCTCGCAATAGGGACGGCAATGACGCGTATCTTGGGCAATTCGGGTGAGGACATAGTCGGCTCTGGGTTCTAACCAATCTGGTCGTGTCATTTACGCGGGACTGGCTCGAAAGTTTCACCGTGGCGGTAAGAGCGTGGCAGGTTTGTGCGCCACGTCACACATGAGGCGATGGAACGGCATGACCGGCGGGCATACGTCCAATCAGAGCGCCTTCACGGGGAGGGCAAGTCCCTCGGCGGCCGGTCAGCGGCTCGCCCCATCTTGCCGGGCAGGGGCCAGTGACGCAAAGGTGCGGCCGAGTCTCCGACCCGCTCCCCAGTTCACCCGCTGCGAGGATCCATGATCGATCTCTACTACTGGACCACACCGAACGGCCACAAGGTCACGATGCTCCTGGAGGAGACCGGGATTCCATACCGGATCATTCCCGTGAACATCGGCAAGGGCGAGCAGTTCGATCCAGAATTCCTGCGCATCTCGCCGAACAACCGCATACCGGCGATGGTGGATCACGAACCGCCGGGTGGTGGCTCTCCCCTGTCGCTGTTCGAATCGGGCGCGATTCTCCTCTACCTCGCCGAGAAGACCGGACGGTTCATTCCATCGGAGATACGTGGCCGTGCGGAAGTCCTTCAGTGGCTGTTCTGGCAGATGGGCGGGCTCGGGCCGATGGCGGGCCAGAACGGCCATTTCAACATCTATGCGCCCGAGAAGGTGCCCTATGCCATTGATCGCTACACGAAAGAGACCAATCGCCTCTATGGCGTCCTGGACAAGCGCCTAGCCGATCGCGAATTCGTCGCGGGCGAGTACTCGATCGCTGACATGGCCTCCTATCCCTGGATCGTGCCCCATAAGGCGCACGGGCAGGATCTGGACGAGTTCCCCCATCTGAAGCGCTGGTTCGAGACCATCAGGGCGCGGCCGGCGACGGAGCGCGCCTATGCAAGAGCGAAGGAAATCAATCCTCAATCAGGCCAGCCCATGACAGATGAAGAGAAGAAGGTGCTCTTCGGCCAGACGGCAGCGACGGTCGGCCGCTCATAGAAGGCTCAACGCTGCTTGGCGACGCCGGGCAGCGAGTCCGCGGCTCTTCAGCGAGGCTCCGGACGGGCACGAAGCCGCTCGCGATGGGCCGAGTAGAGGCTGCTCGCGATGATCACGCCGGCCCCTAGCCAGGTCCAGTGATCCGGAATGGCGCCGAAGACGACATAGCCGAGCAGAGTCGCCCAGAGGATCTGGGAATAGGCAAAAGGCGCGAGCACGGATGCGCCGGCGTAGCGAAAGGCGATGACGACGATCCAGTGACCAGCCGTCGAGGACGCGCCGACGAAGGTGCCGAGGAGAATCTCCCACCAGCCCGGCGTCTTCCAGAAGAAGGGCACAAGCAGCGTCAGGCAGGCGAAGCCCACCAAAGCCGAATAGGTCATCGTGGTCCTCGCATCATCCAACGCGCTCGTCCGGCGCGTGGCCACGAGAGCAATGGCCCAACAGAAGGAGGAGAGGATCGGCAGGATCGCGCCGGGATGGAAGGCCCCTGTCCCGGGCCGGACGATGATCAGGACGCCCAGGAGGCCGATCACGGCCGCGGTCCAGCGGCGCCAGCCGACCGTCTCCCCGAGGAAGGGGATCGACAGCGCGGTCACGAAGATCGGCGAGACGAAGGTGATCGCAAGGGCTTCGGCGACAGGCAGAACCTGCAGCGCGCTGATGAACAGAATGGCCGAACCGACGAGGCCGAGCCCACGGATGACCTGCAGGCCCGGCCGTTTCGACGTGAAGGGGTTGAGCTGGCGGAATCGGAGCGCCGCCAGAAACATGATGAGCGCGAAAACGGCGAAGCGCAGCCAAGCGACCTGGATGACCGGAAGCGTGCCCGTCAGATATTTCACCGTCACGTCCGATGCCGCGAGAAAGACGGTGGAGGCCAGGACGAGCAGGATTCCCTTGACGGGGCGGTCGAGGTGCCCCGTGGCAGGCGCCGTATTGGCAGGCGACCTCAGGGGCACGTCGTCTTTGGTGCGGAGCACGGCGGCCCTCGAAGCAGAAGAGTGAGGCGTGGTCTGTATCACCCTCTGTGCCGCGACTCACCGTCTCGAGTGCACAGCTGCCATGTCGGATTTGCGCGCCGGATCGGCGGGCCATGAGCTCGGGCGGCGCTTCCGCCGCCCGCCTCGACTGCGCGAGAATCCATGCTGCTGGGAGTCGGTCGAGCCGAAAAGAGCCGGGTAACTAAAGCGCAAGGGCGATCACGTAAGGACATAGCCAGTCACGGCGAGACCATTTCCTTTCGGAAAGCACTCCCTTTGCCGTGGTCAGGCCCCGGCCGCGGGTGCTTGCGCGGTCGTGGGCCGCCCCCAACGAGATCATATCGGTTCGGGAGGGGGAGCCCATGTCTTCAAGGCGGGCCGCCAGCCATTGCTACGCCCGCGCGGTGAAGCAGGCAGGGCGCTTCGAACATGCATGGCGATGCCGGGCGCTCGCACGCCCGGCAAAGCGCATTTGGAGCTTCAGCGCCCGAGCCTCTGCGCATGCCAGCGCAGGTGATCCTCCATGAAAGTCGCGATGAAGAAGTAGGAGTGGTCGTAACCCTCCTGGCGACGCAGGGAGAGCGGAATCGAGGCGCGAGCGCAGGCCGCTTCCAGGAGCTCGGGCTTGAGCTGCGTCGTCAGGAACGGATCGGCCATGCCCTGATCGACGAGAAGCTCGGGGATACGGTAGCCATCCTCGATCAGGGCGCAGGAATCGAATTTCCGCCAGGCTTCGCGATCCGGGCCGAGATAGCCGCTCAGCGCCTTCTCGCCCCAGGGGCAATTCATGGGCGAGGCGATCGGTGCGAAAGCCGACACGGCGCCGAAGCGTCCGGGATTTCGGAGCGCGATCGTGATCGCGCCGTGGCCGCCCATAGAGTGTCCCATAATCCCCTGCCGCGCCGGATCGGCGGGCAGTTCCGCCTCGACGAGGCGTGACAACTCGCGCTCGATATAGGATTGCATGCGGTAGTGACGCGACCATGGGCTTTGCGTCGCGTCGACATAGAAGCCAGCGCCGAGGCCGAAATCATAGGCTCCTTCCGGATCGTCGGGGACACCCTCGCCACGCGGGCTCGTATCCGGGGCAATCACCATCAGACCGAGTTCTGCGGCAACGCGTTGCGCACCCGCCTTGATGGTGAAGTTCTCCTCCGTGCATGTGAGCCCGGAGAGGAACCACACGACGGGCACTTTGCCGCTCGCTGCCTGCGGAGGTACAAAGGCGGAAAAACGCATCGGCGTTCCCGTCTCCGAGGAATCATGGCGATAGACGAACTGGGTGCCGCCGAAGCACTGCGCTCGGGAAACGACATCGAGAGCCATTGAGCACTCCTCAGTACATGATCACGGAACGGATCGACTTGCCCTCGTGCATGAGATCGAAGGCCGTGTTGATCTCCTCGAGCGGCATCGTGTGGGTGATCAGATCATCGATGTTGATCTTTCCCTCCATGTACCAGTCGACGATCTTCGGCACGTCGGTCCGGCCTCTGGCCCCGCCGAAGGCTGTTCCCTTCCACACGCGCCCGGTGACGAGCTGGAATGGACGCGTCGCAATCTCCTTGCCGGCCTCGGCCACGCCGATGATGATGCTCTCGCCCCAGCCGCGATGGCAGCATTCGAGAGCCTGCCGCATAACGTTCACGTTGCCGGTGGCATCGAAGGAGAAATCGGCACCGCCGCCCGTGAGGTCGACGATCGCCTGCACGACCTTGTCGTGGCCGACCTCGGCCGGGTTGACGAAATGCGTCATGCCGAATTTCTCGGCCATGGCCCGCTTGGCGGGATTGAGATCGATTCCGATGATCTTGTCGGCGCCGACCATGCGGGCGCCCTGGATGACGTTGAGCCCGATGCCGCCGAGGCCGAAGACGGCGACATTGGCGCCGGGCCACACCTTCGCGGTGTAGAGCACGGCGCCGATGCCGGTTGTGACTCCGCAGCCGATGTAGCAGATCTTGTCGAACGGGGCGTCCTCGCGAATCTTGGCGAGCGCAATCTCCGGCAGCACGGTGAAATTCGCGAAGGTCGAGCAGCCCATATAGTGGAACACCTGCGCGTCATCGCAGCGGAACCGGCTGGTGCCGTCCGGCATCACGCCCTTGCCTTGGGTTGTCCGAATGGCGGTGCAGAGATTGGAACGCCGCGAGAGGCAGGTTTTGCAGTTGCGGCATTCCGGCGTGTAGAGCGGGATCACGTGGTCGCTGGGCTTGAGGGTCGTCACGCCCGGTCCGACCTCGCGCACGATGCCGGCGCCTTCGTGGCCGAGGATCGCAGGGAACAAACCTTCCGGATCGGCACCCGAGAGCGTGTAGGCATCCGTATGGCAGACACCCGTCGCCATGATCTCGACGAGCACCTCGCCGACCTTCGGGCCTTCGAGTTCGATCGTTTCGATCGTCAGGGGCTCGCCTGCCTTCCAGGCCACGGCTGCACGTGTCTGCATCTTTCATCCTCGAATTGTTGGTGATGGCGAACCGCAGCTGAATGCGCGCGTGAACGCGCCAGGTCAGGGTCCAAGGCCTGTTGTTAGTTCCCTTCGCCGGGTGTGTCCACCCAGCTGAGCCATATCGCGCCGCCTCCTATGAGGGCGGCATCGATGAGGTTCCAGGCAGAATCGTAAGTTGAGGGCCGCCCGCCGTGTCGATTCCATCCTGGAGATAGCCGGCTTAGAAGCGCGGATTCTCTTGCCCCGGCAGAACCCGGACGCCGTTTCGGAATGGACGCACCTCCAAGGGAACAGGTTTTTCGAAGCGACGTTCTCTCGCAGGGCAGTCAGAAAAGGATTCCCTTGCATGAAACGCTCCTCGATTCTTCTCGCAGGCGTTGCGCTCTTCGCATTGACGGCTGGCGGAGCCCTCGCTGATTGCGCCGGTGAGATTGCACAATTGTCTCCCGGCACTACCACGGGCTCGGTATCCGGATCTTCCGGTGGGCACCCCGGGATTTCCAAGGATGGAAGTCTTGCTCCCCTCCAATCCGGACCTTCCACGGCTGCGGCAAGTAGCATGAGCAGCAACTCAGGCGGTCAGGGCGCCTCTGCGGCCGGGCACAGTGTCTCGAAAGACGGTTCGACCATGCCGCTGGCCAGCCAGCAGGGTGGTGGGAATGCGAACATCGCCACATCCAATCAGGACGTCCAATCTCAACAGCAGGGCGGCAAGACTGCCGCGGCCGCAGCGGGCCAAGGCTCGAGCCAGCCGAGTTCCGGAAGCCACGCTTCAGGAAGCCATGCTTCAGGTATCACAACAGCCGCCCCTGGTGGGCATCCTGGAATTTCCAAGGATGGGAGCCTTGCTCCTCTTCAGTCCGGATCATCCACGACGGGTGCCATGGGCACGAGCGGCTCAGGCAGCCAGAGCGCTTCTGCCCAAGGCCAAGGTATCTCCAAGGATGGCTCGACCATGCCGCTCTCGACACAGTCAGGTGGTGGGGATGCGAACATTGCCATGTCCGGACAGGACGCCGTGTCTCAGCAGCATGGCGGCCAGACCGCCGCAGCTGCAGCCGGCCAGGGCGGGGCATCTTCCGGAAACCATTCTCCGCAGATGATGGCCGCTCTCGAGCGGGCTCGCATGCTCCATCAGCAAGGCAACGAGGCCGGATGCATGCAGGCTATCGGGGAGGCAAAGCGCCTTCGGTAAGTCCTGGCGCAGGGAGCATCGCCGACAGCTCGGGCCGGATGCTCCCTGCGCGATTTCTCTCGCTTGAGCGATGGGGCGCTTGTTCATCGGCCTTTGCAGGGAACGATTTGGCATCGTGCCTATCGGCAGCGCTCCACCAGCGATGATCGAACGAGCCGCAAACTGCCGCTCCTACAGCAACCCCGATCGCGTCGTGTGAACAGCCCGAACTCTGGCGCGGGTGCTCTACATTCTATTCCGCGCTTCCAATCAGGCCCTTAACCTTCTCCACGAGCGCAGCGGCCGTGAAAGGCTTGACTAGGAGATTGACGTCCTCGTCCAGCCGCCCGTGGTGAATGATCGCGTCGCGGGCGTAGCCCGTCGTGAACAGCACTTTGATCTCCGGTCGCCGCCTGCAAGCCTCCTCGGCGACCTTGCGCCCGTTCAGCGGACCAGGGAGCACCACGTCCGTGAACAGGAGCGCAACCTCCGGGTGCAGATCCAGAAGGGCGAGGCCGGTTGGTCCGTCCGCTGCCTCGAGCACGCTGTAACCGGCTCCTTCCAGAGCCGAAACTGAGAACTGCCGCACCCGGAGTTCGTCCTCGATGACGAGGATCGTTTCACCCGACGCGGGAACTGCCGCAGCCTCGAATGCGGCTGCGTGGCTTGGCTTGGCAAGCGCCCGACTCGCAGCCGTTCTTGGAAGGTAGAGCTTCACGGTCGTGCCATGGCCGACCTTCGACGAAATCGTGACGTGACCGCCCGACTGGTGCATGAACCCGTAGACCTGCGCCAGGCCTAATCCAGTGCCCTTGCCGACGGGCTTGGTGGTGAAGAATGGCTCGAAGACGCGGGCCATGACGTCCTGAGACATTCCTACTCCCGTGTCGGACACGCATAGCGCGACGTAGTCGCCAGGCTTGACCTCGTCGCGATGGGACATCGGATGGCTTTCGTCGATGGAGGCATTGGCCGTCTCGATCGTCAGTCTGCCTCCCTCCGGCATCGCGTCCCGTGCATTGACCGCGAGGTTCAGGATCGCATTCTCGAGTTGGTTCGGATCGGCCTCCGCATGCCACAGGTCGCTTCCGAGCACGGTGTCGATGGCGACATGCTCTCCCAAGGTCCTGTGCAGCAGGTCGGACATTCCGCCGACCAATTTGTTGACGTCGACTGCTTCCGGCGCGAGCGGCGATTGACGCGCGAAGGCGAGCAGCCGATGCGTCAGCAGCGCGGCTCGTTTTGCTCCGTCCATGGCGCTGTCGATGTTGCGCTGCGATCGAGCATCGGCCGTATCGGCAAGCCTGCGCTTCAGCAGTTCCAGGTTGCCGGTGATGACGGTGAGCAGATTGTTGAAGTCATGGGCCACTCCTCCGGTGAGTTGGCCCACGGCTTCCATCTTCTGGGATTGGCGCAGTTGCTCCTCGACCTGGCGCAGCGTTTCCGCGCGCTCGTGCTCGACTCGTATCGCCTCGGCGATGCGGTATTCCAGGGTCGCATTGAGGTCTCGCAGCTCTTCCCGGGCTTTCAGCGCGGCTTGCGTTGCACCCGCTTGCGACCAGGCGAGGCCGGCCAACAGGAGAGTTGCAAGGAGACCGCCGGTGACGACGAACGGGATCAACTCCCGACCTGAACCGCGCTCGAAGGCTCGTCGCGAGGCAAGATCGACCGTCCATGTGCGTCCACCAATCTCGAGAGATCTGGAGGTCGACAGCAATGGAACGTGCGCCGAATCGGCGCTGCTGTCCTGTGACCGGTAAAGCAGGGTCTCCGGTGAGGGGGCGCCGTCATAAACCGCGATCTCGAGATCGTGCAGGTAGTCACCGAAAACTGCATTGAAGAGGTCGCCAGCCCGGTAGGGGCTGTAGGCGAAGCCCAGAAGCTGCGCCCTGCGCGCTTCGAGAGTTTTCGGCGTATTTCCACCGTCATAGACCGGCAGATAGATCAGGAAACCCGGTTGCTTCTGCTGATCGATCTCCTGAACGAGCTCGACTCTCCGCGACATCGCATGCCGGCCCGTGTCGCGCGCCCGCTCCATGGCTTCGCGCCGGTTCGGCTCGGTAAACATGTCATAGCCGATCGCCGCTTGGTTCCGTAGATCGAGCGGCTCGAGATAGATTATTGAATGATACTCGGGTCGCGGTTGATTGGGCCAGAGTTGGAAGTCGGCTCCGATCTGCTCCCGGGCCAGAGCCAGAAATTCGTCGAGCGAGCCGGCTTCGACCCGGCGCGTAAAGCCGAGCCCCTGGACACCCGGATAGAGCTCACGAAGTCGCAGGCGCTCCACATAGACTGCGAATTCGCTGCGCGTCACGAACTCGCTCGCGGCGAAGAGGCCTGCCGCCCCCCGCAGCAAAGCGATATGTTTTTCGATGTGGTTCTCGATATCCGCGAGCCGCATTCGGACCGCGGAATTGAACCGCTCGAGCTCATTGGCCGCGATGATCCGCTGCAGCTGGGTAGTCGCTGCAAGAGTGAAGACGAGGCCCAGGACGAGCACAATGACAGGGGCCGCGAAAGGACGAGAGAGAAGATCTCCCCGCCAGCGCAAAGCGAAGGGTCCAAGGGGGCGCCTCAAAGAATTCAATGGGGCGCCTCGAACGTGCAGTTCGTCCGGAGACTTGATGAATCGCAGCCGAGCGCCGGACGTGACCGGCGCTCGTGATCGGGCCGAGCGGCGCTTCGCGGGTTCACGTCTATACCAACCCGTCGGCGTCAGCGATCATACTTGATATAGGCGAAGCGTGGATCGGATGGCGTGCCCTCGAGCGCGCTCGTGCTGTCGGGTTGCCAGGAAATGACTTCCTCGATTTTCGCCGCGAGCGCCAGATCCTTTTCCGTGATGCCCTTCGCGGTATGGGTTATGAGGCGGACCTCCACCCAGGCGTAGGACACCGTGAGGTCGGGATGATGCCAGGCCGCCTCCGCGAGATGGCCGACGGCATTCACCACCATGAGCGTCCCCTTCCAGCTGTTGGTCTTGAACGTTCGCTTGATCCAGCCGTCCTCCAGCTTCCAGCGCGGTAGATCACGCTGAAGGCGCTCGAGAATTCCCGGCTCGCTCAAGGTCTCTTCACGCTTGGCCGTCATCGTGCTTCACCTTTCCGATGTGCGGAGGCCGTCCATCGCCACATGTCCATCCGGGTAGACGGGCACAACTCGATGTCTCCGAGCAGGTCCAAACAATCACAGTCCGGCTCGCCCGCTCCTGCCTTCCGAACCAGGCAGGCGTGAGCGATCTCACCAATGCCACAGGAGAGCGTGCGGGTGAATGCTCCCCGGGCACTGTTCCGTCAGAGAGCGGGACGAGGCAGACCGGGGTCTCCTCCGGGCAGGCAACCAGGATCCGGTGCAGGGGGCTTCTAGCATCGAATGGCTGCAATCTCGACGCGCCTCAGGTGGCGTGGACGCCGGTCAAAGCTCAGTCTCCTGGATCTCAGAGGCCAAGCCCAGAGTTCCTGCCGTGTTCGAGACGGCTGCTAGACAGAGGGCCGCATCCTCGGGAGCGATCGACACGGCGAACCGCGTCTCGTAACGCCCGCCTTCCGTGTCGGAAAGTTTGCGAGCCTCAAGCCGTACGATGTTGGCCCGATACTGCCGGAAAATTTCTGCCAGGCGGGCAACGAGGCCGAGTTGGTCGCCCCCACTGATCGTGATGCGGTGCGTCACGCGGCTCGTCAGGGCCGGATTGGGGTCGAACTCGTAGGGAACGACGCGAACCTGCGACCCGTCGAGGTCGGGCAACCCGCTGAGCTCTTGCTCGAGCGTGTTCGTGGAGACATCGTCCGGCAATTCGCAGACCGCGATGAACTCTGCGCCCGTCCCGAGCGCCGCGAAGGAGACATCCCGGAGATTGATGCCGGCGGCATAAAGGTGATCGGCAACGGCCGCCACCAGACCGATCCGGTCCGGGCCGAGGATGGAGACGAGGGCGATTGTCGTCATCGGGGCCTCCTTGCGTGCTGTCAGAATCGATCGCGCCGGCACCTCCGCTCGGTGCGTGCTTCCGTGGTCTCCCATTTGGCGGCCTGACGCAATCCGCTGCAGATGCGGAGCCGCCGTCGATCGCGCGGGCACTCGCCCCGCCGGGGCGGCGCTTCGAGAGATGCGACGAGATCACCTACCTAATAGGCCCATCCAGGGCGGGCCCGAGCGCCCGTCGCCGCCACCTCGCGGGGCAAGGGCCCACGATTCCCGCCAGGAGCCCGAAGCAAACACCAGTCCGGCGAGGCACTGCACCATGCCTCTTCCGGAGCGCATGATGAAGAGGGCGTTTAGGCCCCGTGCCTTGGCAAAGGCCGTGCCCGCGGTCTTGCCCACGACCATCCACGCTGTGGCCGGCCACCAGCCTTCCATGCACGTGTCCGCCAGTACCGCGGCCGACGCCACACCATTGTTGAGCGGCCCACCGGAATGGGCATCATCGTGTGCGACAGGTGCATCCGACCGACATTGACCCAGTGGCGATAGTCACTCGAGGTCGCGACTGCCGCATCCTGAAGTATCAGCGCGGATATCGGCGCGCGTCTCACAATCGGGTTTTTCGATAAAGATCGTCCAAGGTGTTCCATTGGCGCCTTGCACGCAGGAGATGCGCTCCGCATGAGTGCAAGGCGTCCAGAGGGATCTCCCCGCGATTGTCGCTACGGGTACTTTGAAAGTTCAGGACCAGCGTGGCATCCGGTAGCAAAGACTATCACTTGCCGCGGCCGTTTCCTTTCCCCTCATGCAGCGATTCCTGCACCTCGACGACTCCGTCAGAATCGATCCAACGCAGCAGCGAATGCCGAAGCGAATTTGCATCCGCAGGCTTCGGCAGTTACCTTGCCGGCCTTATCCCCAAGATCAGCAAGGAGGCAAGCGAGGTCCATGGACGCAGCGAACCCGATTCTGCGCCGTATCTATAGCATGAAGGGAGGCGCGGACGAATGCCGCGAGGTCTACGAAACCTGGGCTGCGACCTATGAAAGGGATACGCTCGAGGATATGGGCTATGTCGGCCCGGCGATTGCGGCCGAGACATTGGCTTCGCTGCTGCCCGAGAACGCCGTCGTACTCGACGCTGGCTGCGGAACAGGACTGGCAGGCTCAGAACTGGCGCGGCGAACCGAAGCCGTCATCGACGGCGTGGATATCTCGAGGGAGATGCTCTCCAAGGCGGCTCAAAAGGGTGTCTACCGGACTCTCGGAGAGGCCGACCTGACCCAACCGCTCGCGATCGACGCCGACAGTTACGATGGCGTGATCTGCGTCGGCGTGTTCACCAATGGACATGTCGGCCCCAAGGCGCTGGGCGAGATGGCCCGGGTTGCAAAACCGGGCGCGGCACTCGTCTTTACCGTGCATCAGGACGTGTGGGCGAGTGGCTATGCCGAGCAGCTGGAGCGCCTCGCTGCCAACGGCCGCATCCGAGTGCATAGGATCATCGATGCGCCGTATCATGAGAAAGAAGGCTATCGCTGCCGTCTGTGCATCGTCGAAGCAGCCTGACTCTGACACGAGGCGTGCCTCATCTGACACAACACTTCAAGCAGATGCAGGATTTCTTGCAGGCAAGAGTGGCGCGCCTCGTGTGTGACGGGGGCATGGATCTCGATGTGATGAGAGAGGAGGGCATTGCCTGTCTGGAACTGTTCGGAGCACAGAAGACCATTGGCTTCGAACATCTCGGCGAAGTCGAACGCGCTTATCTGGAACCGAGCAGCAAGATCGGTTCATTCAAGCAGCCAGCCAGTCACGTTCGGACTGGTTTGCCCCTGCTGCCGGAAAGGGTCGAAGGACCGCTGCGCCCCCACCGTTCGGTAAAGATAGTCTTGAGCGGCGGCTCCTACGCGTGCCGGGGGTGCGATCGTCCTGTCGATTTTGTTTTTGGCAGGACGTTTCCGCCTTGCCCAGTCTGTCATAGGGAAATGCGGGCGAGAGCTGTCATCAACGTGCACGAGACTCTGTGCTCGGCAATGCGCCCACAATAAAGCCGTATCTTCCCGATGCCTCCTCGCACGGCAATTTGCTGAAGACCCTCCTGATACACTGCACTGGAAGGCCCTGCTTCCGGTCATCATTCGAG
This sequence comes from Microvirga massiliensis, assembly GCF_001006805.1. Classification (GTDB taxonomy): domain Bacteria; phylum Pseudomonadota; class Alphaproteobacteria; order Rhizobiales; family Beijerinckiaceae; genus Microvirga; species Microvirga massiliensis. The sequence goes on from NZ_LN811356.1 coordinate 272,598, forward strand.
TTGGCGAAAATCAGCCTCTTGTTCCCTTGGGGCAGGAACTTTGATCATTGCAGCTTCTACGGGCGTTCGCAGACGATCTTGAGGTAATTGCCCTGGCCGAGAATGCCATCGAAAGCGGTTCCCGCAACCAACGTCTGGCCGTTCATCAGGCATTCGAATACGGATGAGGCGCGTCGAACCATGACGTCGGTGGCGCTTGCGCGGTTACAACTGGCGTGAGGGACGGTCGAGGCGCAGATGAGCATTACGGCGAGCAGATGAGGCATGGAAGTCTCCAGGCTGCCTGCGAGGCCAGCGAGAAATCGGCCAGCTCCATCTGTGAGTATAATTCGACACTGCCGCAAAGATATGTGATGGCGCACATATGCGTCTCTTCGTCCTTTCTGATCTTCACCTCGAAAAGCACTCACCCGCGAAACTCCCTCTCCCAGCCGCAGAGTTCGACGTCCTTGTCTGCGCAGGGGATCTCTGGGAGGGCGAGCCGGAACTGGGCGTGAGAGCCGTTGCGGCGCTCGCGGACGGCCGTCCTACGATCATCGTGCCCGGTAACCATGACCGCTACCGGAAGGGTCGCAGCGATCCTCGCACGGCCGCCGATCTCCTTCACGCCATGAAAAGCGAGGCCCAGCGGCTGAACGAGAGGGCCGGATTTCAGCCGATTTCAATCCTGCACAGCGGGCAGGCGACCTCGGTCGGAGCGGCGACGTTCGTGGGCGGAACGCTCTGGACGGACTGGTCGCTCGCTGGACGGTGGCTCGACGGGAACCTGGCCGCACGAGGTTTGCCCTTGACCCCCGAAGGTGCCCTGGAGGCCGCGATCGCCCATGTGACCGACCCGGAAACCGGCTCGAGGGAATATCTCGGCGACATGGCTCCGGAGAATGGCCGGCCCTGGTCGCCGCACGAGGCCATGGCAGCCCACCGGCGCGATCGCGGCCTGATCCGTGCGGCTCTCGAACGGCCGAGGCCCGGACCTCTGGTGGTCGTAACCCACCATATGCCGCTCCCCGGGCCAGTGGACGCCTATCAGGGCAGGGAGGGCGTTCCCTGGTGGATCCCGGCCTTCTATTGTTCGACTTTCCTGGAGGAATTGCCCGACGGCCTCCGGCCGGATCTTTGGATCTCGGGCCACTTCCACGCACCCCATGACGTTTCGTGGGGCCGGACGCGATGCGTCGCCAACCCAGTTGCGGCGGCTGCTTTCGATCCCAGTTTTGTAGTCGAGATATAAGCCCACGCGGTTCCGGTATGCCCGCTGCCCCGCGAGGCGCATTGCGCAGGGTGGGGAAGGAGTTGGCTCAAGCCCCAAAGGAGTATGGAATGCTATCCAGACGCGAGCTTCTCCTGGCTGTAGCGATGGCGCCGGCTATGGCGAAAGCCAGGGATCTCGTGCCCATCAAAGTCGCGACCCTTCCCTTCGGAACCGTATCCTGGGAGGTCGAGACGATCCGCCATGGGAAGCTCGACGAGGCGAACGGAGTCCGGCTCGATCCGGTCAAGCTCGCTAACAACGATGCGACCCGGATCGCGTTCCAGGCTGGACAGGTGGACACCATGGTCACGGATCTCCTCTGGGCGGCCCGGCTCCGTAACGACGGGCGCAAGGTGAAGTTCATTCCCTTCTCGGCCACGGAGGGCGCCGTGATGGTGCCGGCGGACTCGCCGATCCGGAGCGTTGCGGATCTCCCCCGGAAGAAGATCGGGGTCGCGGGCGGAGCGCTCGACAAGAGCTGGCTCATGCTTCGGGCACACTGCCAGCAGACGACCGGTGTGGATCTCGCGACGGGGGCTGCTCCCTCCTATGGCGCGCCGCCCCTTCTAACACACAAGCTCGAGACGGGCGAACTCGATGCGGCGCTGCTCTACTGGAACTTCTGCGCCCGCCTGGAGGCCAAGGGCTTCCGGCGGCTGATCGAAGCCGGAGACATTGCCCGTTCCTTCGGCGTCGAAGGCGATATCGCCCTCATCGGCTACATTTTCGATGAGTCCATTCTGGAGCGAGGGCCCGGAGTCCTCGATGCATTCGCTCGGGCTTCCTCGGAGGCCAAGCGCCTCCTTGCGACATCCGAAGATGCCTGGACTGTCGTCCGCCCACTCATGGAGGCGCCGGACGATTCGACCTATCGGACCTTGAAGCGATACTTTCTCGAGGGCGTGCCAAGCCGGCCCGTTGCCGAGGAGCGTGAGAATGCCGAGCGGCTCTACGCGGTTCTCGCAAGATTGGGTGGAGAGAGGCTGGTCGGGTCCGCTACGAGCCTTCCGCCTGGCCTTTACTGGGGCGACAAGCGGACGCCGATCTGAGGAACCGCATGCGCACCGAAGTCTCTGCGCGCCTAGTCTCGCTCGCCGTCCTTCTCCTGATCTGGCAGGTTGCCTCGGTTCTGGCGAACAGTGCGGCGCTCCCTCCTCCGGCCAATGTTTTCTCCTTCATTCTGAGCGAGACGGCGTCGGGAGAATTGCCGATGCATCTCTGGGCCACGCTCAGGCGGGTCGCGATCGCGTTCTCCCTGGCCATGGTGTTCGGCGTGGGACTCGGAGTCGTCCTCGGCCGGCTGCCGGTCGTAGATCGCCTCGCCGATTCCTGGCTCCTCGTGCTCCTCAATACACCGGCGCTGATCATCACGGTGCTGTGCTATGTGTGGCTCGGCCTGACCGAGGCGGCCGCCATCGCTGCCGTCACCCTGAACAAGGCTCCCAACGTAGCCGTCATCATGCGGGAGGGAGCCCGTTCCATCGATCCGCAACTCGAGGAGATGCGGCGCGCGTTCCGCTTCGACCGGCGAACCTGGTTGCTGCACGTCCTGTTCCCGCAGCTCGAGCCCTATGTCGTCGCGGCAGCGCGGTCGGGCCTCGCGCTCGTCTGGAAGATCGTTCTCGTCGTGGAGTTGCTGGGCCGGCCTGATGGGGTCGGATTTGCGATTTCCTATTATTTCCAGCTTTTCGACGTGAGGGCTCTGCTCGGCTATAGCCTCGTCTTCAGCACAGTCGTGCTCCTCATCGACTTCGCACTTCTTCAACCTCTGGAGTGGCATGCCCGGCGCTGGCGCATCGTTCCCGATCCGGCTTGATATCGAACACAAGGTCTACCGGCACCGCCTCAGGCCCGTGGAGGCGGTGCGCGACTTTCATGTCAAGATCGATGAGGCAGAAACCGTATGCCTCATCGGCCCGTCCGGCACCGGCAAGACGACGATCCTGCGGATCCTCACCGGATTGGACAGGGATTTCGAAGGGCGCATCTCTCCGGATCCCGGATCCATTCGGATCGGAATAGTTTTCCAGGAGCCGCGGCTCCTTCCATGGCGGTCCGTCGAAGACAACGTGCGCCTCGCGCTGCCGCGGGCGAGGCGAAGCCTGCCCCTCGACACTCTTTTAGCGGATCTCGGGCTCGCCGAGTGGCGAAGGCGGTACCCGGGTGAACTTTCCGGTGGCATGGCCCGCCGGGTCGCGCTTGCCCGGGCATTAGCGATCGAGCCGACATTGCTGGTCCTCGATGAGCCGTTCGTCTCGCTCGATGACCGTGCCGCCACTGAACTCCGAAAGGTCGTTTTCGACGTCGTGACGACACGGCGGCTGACGGTGCTCATGGTGACGCACAACATGCGCGAGGCACTGATGTTCGCAGACCGGCTGATCCTGCTGACCGCTCGGCCCGCGAGTCTGCTCGCCGAGGTTCGCCTGCGCGAGCAGCGCGTCGCGCGCAACGCACAATGGCTCGATTCGATGCGTGCCGACTTGGCGTCACGCTATCCGCTCACGGTCTCTCTATGATCCAATCATATCTCCTCCTGCTCTCGCGATTCTTCGGCGTCATAGCGCTGGCCATTACCTCGTGGCCGGCCCTCGCACAGCCCGAGCCCCTGCCGGTTGAGGAAGTTGCGCCGGGTGCCTTCGTTTTCGAGGCGCCGATCGCGCTCGCCGATTCCTCGAACCGCGGCGCGATCGCAAATGTCGGTTTCGTGATCGGGCGCGATGCTGTCGCAGTGATCGACACGGGTGGTTCTCTGGCGGCCGGACAGCGCCTCCTCGCAGCCGTCCGGGCACGGACGAAATTACCGATCCGCTACGTGATCAACACGCACTTCCATCCGGATCATGTATTGGGCAACGCGGCTTTCGAAGTGACTGGCGCCGTTTTCGTCGGGCACCACAATCTTCCGCAGGCGCTCAGCGCGAGAGAGGAACAGTACCTTAGATCGAATCGTGAACTCGTCGGTGAGTCCTTCGAAGGCACGAAGATCGTTGTGCCTACGGTTCTCGTCGACGGGACTCTCGATCTCGACCTCGGAGATCGTGTCCTGCGACTCGAAGCTTGGCCTACATCGCACACGAACACCGATCTCACGGTCCTCGATCGTGCAAGCGGCACTTGGTTCCTAGGCGATCTGCTCTTCGTAAGCCACGTGCCGGCGCTCGACGGAAAGCTCACAGGCTGGATTGCGACGCTGCACACTCTGGAAGAACGCCAGGTCGGACGAGTCGTGCCTGGGCACGGCCCAGCAGCCGCCGCTTGGCCCGATGCCGCCGTCCCGATCGAACGCTATCTCGGGCGGTTGGGATCGGATGTCAGGACCCTGATCCGCGGCGGACACAGCTTGCGCGAAGCAGCCGAGCAGGCGGCCCGATCTGAGGCGAATTCCTGGTTGCTCTTTGATGAATTCAATGCGCGCAATGCGACGGCTGCGTACCACGAGCTTGAATGGGAGTGAGTGTTTGCATCGGTGTCTGCGAACTCCTGGCTCAGTAGTTCTCGATTTGCTGCAATGCAGCAAAAACTGCGCCTAAACGTCAGCGTGGGTACCGTCTTTTGGCCGCTGCGGAGTATTGCCCCGCCCAACATTATAACTTAGAGTGCTCTTAAGCTTCGGCTTCAACGGCACCGTTTGGGGAAAGCGGCGCCGGATCGCAGACTTGGCGGCTCTCTCCAGCCACAAGTCGGGGCGTTGCCGCCGGTCGTGACACGCTGTCGAGGCTCTCAAACTCCCCTTTTCGTGAAGTGCGGGCAGATTCCGCCGCCGTGCGTGCGGCTGGCGGACCCCTTGCGGGAGGAATAGATGAGAGCGATAGGTTTAGCTTTCGGGTTGGCGGCAGTTGCCGGGGTTACGCCGGCACTGGCCAATGATGAGCTGCAGAAGCTCATCCAAGACCCAAATCAATGGGTCATACAGACCGGCGACTATGCCAATACGCGATACTCGAAACTCGACCAGATCAAAGCCGACAACGTAGGCAAGCTGCAGGTCGCGTGGACCTTTTCAACCGGCGTGTTGCGTGGACACGAGGGCTCTCCTCTTGTCATCGGCGACGTGATGTATGTTCATACGCCGTTCCCGAACATCGTCTACGCGCTCGATCTCAACAACGACGGCAAGATCATCTGGAAGTATGAGCCGAAGCAGGATCCGAACGTGATCCCGGTCATGTGCTGCGACACCGTCTATCGCGGCTTGGCCTATGCCGACGGCAAAATCTTCCTCCATCAGGCCGACACCACTCTGGTGGCGCTCGACGCGAAGACCGGCAAGGTCCTCTGGAACGTCGTGAACGGCGATCCCAAGAAGGGCGAGACCAATACCGCAACCGTGCTTCCGGTGAAGGACAAGGTCATCGTCGGGATCTCGGGCGGCGAGTACGGCGCGCGCTGCCACGTGACGGCCTACGACATGAACACGGGCAAGCAAGTCTGGCGCGCCTATTCGACGGGACCGGATAACGAGATCCTTGTCGATCCCGAGAAGACTACTGAACTCGGCAAGCCGGTCGGAAAGGATTCCAGCCTGAAGACCTGGGAAGGCGATCAGTGGAAGACCGGTGGTGGCTGCACCTGGGGCTGGTTCTCCTATGATCCGCAGCTAAATGCCTTCTTCTATGGGACCGGCAATCCGTCCACCTGGAACCCAAAACAGCGTCCGGGCGACAACAAGTGGTCGATGACCATCTTCTCCCGCGACGTCGATACCGGCATGGCGAAGTGGGCCTACCAGATGACCCCACATGATGAGTGGGACTATGACGGCGTGAACGAGATGGTCCTGGTCGACCAGGAGATCAACGGCCAGCCGCGCAAGCTGCTCGTCCATCACGATCGCAATGGCTTCGCGTACACCATGGATCGCACCAACGGCGAATTGCTGGTCGCCGAGAAGTTCGATCCGGCAGTGAACTGGGCCACCAAGGTCGACATGGACAAGAACAGCAAGACCTACGGACGTCCGCAGGTGGTTGCCCAGTACTCCACGGAGAAGAACGGCGAGGACGTGAATACGAAGGGCGTCTGCCCGGCAGCGCTCGGGACGAAGGACCAGCAACCCTCCAGCTTCTCTCCGAAGACCGGCCTGTTCTACGTGCCGACGAACCACGTTTGTATGGACTATGAGCCGTTCCGGGTGAGCTACACTCCCGGACAGCCCTATGTCGGTGCAACGCTGTCGATGTATCCGGCGCCGGGCAGCCATGGCGGCATGGGCAACTTCATCGCGTGGGATGCCCGTACCGGAAAGATCGTCTGGTCGCTTCCCGAGCAGTTCTCGGTGTGGTCCGGGGCTCTTGCGACGGCTGGCGATGTAGTCTTCTACGGAACGCTCGAAGGCTATCTCAAGGCGGTCGACGCCAAGACGGGCAAAGAACTCTATAAGTTCAAGACCCCGTCGGGCATCATCGGCAACGTCATGACCTACACCCATAAGGGCAAGCAATATGTCGCAGTGCTCTCGGGCGTGGGCGGTTGGGCCGGCATCGGTCTCGCAGCCGGGCTCACGGATCCGCAAGCCGGTCTTGGCGCAGTCGGCGGCTATTCGGCCCTGAGCAACTACACGGCTCTCGGCGGACAGCTCACCGTCTTCGCGCTTCCGAACTGACGGCCTGGGCACATCTCTTCGAAAGTTGCCGGCGCGGCTCTGCCGCGCCGGTTTGCGTGTGGGGCTGGCTCATCCCAGGCCAAATCGCACCCGATCCCGATTTCTTGCGGGAGTCTGATCATTCTGGAATACCGGGTTTCACTTTTGCGGATCTTGCTTTAGAGGCAGATTGACTGACGTGATCTGTCGCCCATCCTCGCTTCGCTAAGCCGAGCGAAAGCTGAAAACATCGGCGGGCGGAGCAATCCACTGTCTGCGAACTCTGTTCGAACGCAATCAATGGGAGAACCTGCGTTGATTCGAGTATCAAGAGCCTCCGCGATTCAGGCGGCCGTCCTGAGCGTCGTATCCCTCATTGCCGTCGCTCCGGCCGTCCAAGCCGAGCCGAAGAAGCCGGTGAGCGAGGAGGACGGGAAATACTTCGATGCCGAGGGAAATCCGACGTACAACGTAAAGCCGGACGGAACGGTTGACTGGTATACCTACTCGGGCTTCCGTCGCTATCATGCGGAATGCCATGTCTGCCACGGGCCGGATGGAATGGGCTCCACCTATGCTCCAGCTCTTATCGAGAGCGTCGAGCGGTTGAGCTACCAGGATTTCATTGCCGTCATCATCCAGGGGCGGGAGAACGTCACCACCGGATCGCAGAGCGTCATGCCTTCGTTCGGTACCAATAAAAACGTTGTCTGTTACCTCGACGACATCTACGTTTATCTTCGCGCACGCGGCGACGGGGCGATCGGTCGCGGGCGGCCCATGAAGCGCGAAGATAAGCCCCAGGCGGCGATCGATGCCGAAAAAGCCTGTCTTGGCGATTAAAACGTGGCGGGTAAGCGCGGTAATGTCCGCGCTTACCTTCCTGCCTCTCTGGGCTGCGCCAATCATGCCGGCTGCAGCCCAGCAGATCCCCGATCTCGTGACGCCCGATGTCCTGCGCGTCTGCGCCGACCCGGCGAACATGCCGCTTTCGAACCGCAAGGGAGAAGGCTTCGAGAACAAGATCGCCTCGATCATCGCTGACGAGCTGAAGATCGGCGTTCGCTACTATTGGCTTTCGCAAGGGCCCGGGTTCGTCCGAAATACCCTCGGGCTTAAGCTCTGCGACGTAATCATCGGCTATGCGATCACTACGGAACTGGTCCAGCACTCCAATCCCTACTATCGATCTGTCTACACCCTCCTGGTCAAGCGGGGCGGAGAACTCAGCGGGATCAAGGAACTGGCCGACCCTCGACTCAAGGGGAAAAAGATAGGAGTCATCGCGGCAACTCCGCCCGTCGATCATCTCCAGGAACTCGGACTGCTCCCCGAAACGAAGCCCTACTCGCTACTCGTCGACCGCCGTTACGAGGCACCGGCCCAGGATATGATGGCCGATCTCCTCGCGGGCAGGATCGATGCCGGGATCCTCTGGGGTCCGATCGGCGGCCCCCTTGCAAAGCAGACGAATGGCGAGGTCGAAGTGGTCCCGCTCGTCAACGAAACGGAGCGACCGCCGCTCGCCTACTGGATCGGCTTGGGCATCCGCCCGCGGGAAAACGAATGGAAACATACCCTCAACAGGGTCTTGCGCCGACGCGAAGCGGATATCCGGCGCGTTCTTCTCGACTATGGGGTCCCGCTCCTCGACGATGAGAACCACCTCATTACCATGTCCGAGGGTAATGGGACGGCGAAGCAATGAGGGCCGCGTACCTGGCTGTGGTCGCGGCGCTCCCAGGGATTCTCCAGCCGGCCCTCGCCGATGCGCCGCCCGAGCCGGAAGGCTATCGTCTCGAGAACTATCGCGCGCCAACGCCTGCAACTCTCACTGGTGCCAAGGTCATCGACACAAGCGAGGCTAAGTCGCTCTGGCAGCAGCAGGCGGCCATCTTCGTGGATGTTCTGCCGCAGCCCCCACGACCGGCTAACCTGCCGCCCGATACGCTCTGGCGCGTGCCGCCGCGGAACAGCATTCCGGGAGCCATCTGGCTGCCAAATGTCGGCTTCGGCGAGATTGCCGCTGAAACCAGCGCCTATTTCCAGCACGGCCTCGATACCGCGACGGGCGGCGACCGAACCCGCCCACTCGTGTTTTTCTGCGAACGGAATTGCTGGATGTCATGGAACGCAGCAAAGCGTGCCATGACCTATGGCTACTCCGCAGTGTCCTGGTACCCCGAGGGTACCGAAGGCTGGAAAGAGGCAGACCTCCCGCTCGAGAAAGTCGAGAAAGCCCCGTAGGGCCGTGCCGCACGGCCCGCGATGCGGTCGCGATAACCTGTGGCGGGTTTCGAGGCGACCCGCATTGGCAGCGTCCGCGATTTCTACAGATCATTCACCCGTTCGATGCCGCCCCTGTCCACGCGCGCCAGAGCCTCGGCGATGCTCGATTCTCCAATCTTGAGATTGGGCGCGATTTCGGCGAGGGGAACGAGAACGAAGGCGCGCTCGGCGAGGTGCGGGTGGGGCAGGGTGAGCGTCTCGTCCGCCACATGACGTCCGTCATAGACGAGGACATCGATATCGATAAGCCTCGGTCCCCATTTCTCGTCTCGTACACGCCCGAGGGAACGCTCGACACTCAGGCAGACCTCCAGAAGGTCGTGGGGCGCAAGATCGGTTTCCACGGCCGCGGCCGCATTGAGGAACCAGTCCTGGTCCGTCTTGCCCCAGGGGGGCGTCCGGTAGAATCCGGAGCATGAAACGACCTTCACGCCGGCAGCCTCGTCAAGCCGCCGCAGGGCCTCCCGCAGCATGGCGGACTTGTCGCCGACATTGCTGCCGAGGCCGAGATAAGCCCTAGCCATTGCGGCGTCTCGTGATTTCCACGGTGACCCCATCGATGATCGCGGGCACGGGCGCGCTCGGTTTCTCGACACGGACCGTGATCGCCTCGAGGCGCGGGAAGGTGGAGAGGGCGGCCTGTGCGATGTTTTCGGCAAGCGCCTCTATGATCTTGAACCGCTTGCCGGTCGCGATACTGCCGACCAGCTCGGTGAGCTGGACGTAGCAGATCGTGCTCTGCCAGTCGTCATGTTCCCCGGCAGCCCGAAGGTCGAGGCAGCAATCGAGTGAAACATAGAACCGCTGCCCGAGCCGTTCTTCCTCCGCGTGAACGCCGTGATAGGCGTAAATGGCGATGCGATCGACGAGGATCCGGTCAGTCATGTATTGCGCCCTCTGATGACATCCGCGACCTGGCAGGCTTCGACATGGGGCCGCACATCGTGGACGCGCACGATGTCGGCCCCGTAGGAGATAGCCATGACGTGACTTGCAATGGAACCGTACAGCCGGTCCTTCGGCGCGGTCGTCGTGTTGTGAATACGGCCAAGCACCGATTTCCGGGATACTCCTACAAGGACAGGAAAGCCGAGGGCCCTGATCTCGGGCAAGCGCCGCAATGCCTCGAGATGCTGGTCCCAGCTTTTTCCAAAGCCGATTCCCGGATCGAGAATGATGTGCCTGTCGGGAATGCCGGCTCGCCGGGCATGCTCGATCGAGCGATCGAAGAACGACTTCATATCGCTGATGATATCGATCGTGGGGTCGATCTCTTCCCGGTTGTGCATGATGATCACCGGCGCGCCGAATTCGGCTGCGACCGAGGCGATGTCCGGATCGCGCTGCAGCCCCCAGATGTCATTGACGATCGATGCACCGGCTTGCAGGGCAAGTCGTGCGGTCGAGGCCTTGTAGGTATCGATCGAGATCGGGATTGTCACGCTTCTCGCGAGGCTCTCCACGACGGGCAGCACCCGCCGCTGTTCCTCCTCAGCGGAAACAGGAACATGGCCCGGCCGTGTGGATTCGCCGCCCACGTCGATGATGTCGGCTCCCTCGTCCTGAAGAGATCTTGCGTGCGAGACCGCAACATTGAGGGCTTCGAACTGACCACCGTCCGAAAAGGAATCCGGCGTCACGTTCAGGATGCCCATGATGAGCGTTCTCCGGCCGAGATCCGGAAGCAGTGCGATCCGCGGGGCATGCCCTTCGGTTTCGTTCGTCACCATAACTGTCCTGACTGGTTGGTGAGTTCGCCCCTTTTGAGCGCAACGGATGCAGGGCACAAGCGTCCCCTTGCTGCATGCCGGTTCGCCGACCAGATCCGATATGATAGATTGTTGACCTTCAGACCAGGAGAGCGTCCATGCCTTCGCGTTCCATCCGAGCCGTCCTCGGGAGCGTCGCCTTCGCGGGCCTGTTCCTTGCAATGGGCCCAAGCTTTGCTCAAAGCGAGGCGACCTGGTCGGAGATACGAACCAATGCGATCGGCGACCGGCTTCCGCAGGAAGGTGAGGGGCTCCTCACATTGGTCGCTCCGAAGCGGGCCGAGGACGCCGCCATCGTGCCGATCGAGCTTCATGTCAAGCTTCCGGAGGGCGACCCCCGGCAAGTCACGAAGCTGACTCTCGTCGTGGACGAAAATCCTGCACCCGTCGTCGGGACATTCTCCTTTCCGGAGGGCCGTCGCGCCTTCGATCTCTCCCTGCGCGTCCGGGTCGACTCCTACTCCTTCGTGCGGGCGATTGCCGAAACGAGCGACGGCACGCTCCACATGACGAAGGCTTATGTGAAGGCTGCCGGAGGCTGCTCAGCGCCGGCCGTGAAGGACCCGACCGAAGCGCTGGCCAATCTCGGGCAGATGCGCTTCCGCACCTATCCGGAGCGGGGCGAGGCGCAAGTCCAGGTGCGACACCCCAATTATTCCGGTCTGCAGATGGACCAGATCACGCGCCTCTACACGCCGGCCTGGTATGTCGAAACCCTGTCGGTCCGCCAGGGCGACCGGACCCTCTTCACGATGGAGGGGGGCATCTCGATCAGCGAGGATCCCACCTTCCGGTTCTCCTATACTCCCAGCGACGAGGCCGTCACCGTCGAGGCGAAAGATACCCAGGGGCGGGAGTTCAGGCAGACCTTCCCGGGGTCGAGTGCGTAAGTGTGATCCGGTTGAGGGTGGCGGCGCTGACGTCGAGAGCTCACGCAGCCCGATCACGCCTACCTGAAGCAGCGGATCTCCGCCTCAGCCTGAGCACGCCGCAGGTTCGCGACGATGTCGTCGAACATCTTTACGCTTTTGAAGGTAGCGGCTTGCTGGCCGACGCCTTGGCGCATCGAGAGGATGGTCTCGGCCTGGACATACTTGTCGTAGGGCAGGATCGAGGCCAGGACATCGACCGAACAGGAGCAGTGCTCCAGGCTCTCGCGAGTTTGCCCGTTTACCGCCATGCAGCCGAACACGTATTCGGCACGGGCGCTGGTCGGGTAGTCGTTCGTCTCCGCGGCTCCGGCAGAAACGAGCAGGCCGAGCCACAGCGCTCCAGCAGCGATGCCGCACTCGGCAAGCGATCTGGTCATGAGTTGCGCTCTCCCGTTGGGTTTCAGAACAATGGCTCCCGGGTGGTGATGGCGCTCAGCTGGATGACGGCTCATAGGTCAAAGTCTCGCGGAGAAGCTCGGCGCCGTCCGCTGCAGTGGCCCGAGCCTCGATGGATAGGATCGCGCCCGGCACCTGATCCGAGGTGACGAAAGTGTAGGTCAGGCTTTCCAGGCCCCGCATGCGATCCTTGTGGGAGTCGTCCAGGAAGGGCCGGGTCTCGATCCGTGTGACCTCTACGGAGCGGCCGCGAACCGTGGCGGTCTCCGGCGTCATGACCGCCTTCTCGCGGAGGCCGGCGCGGATTGCGTTCTTCAGGTAGCGCGGGTTGGCTTTGAGGATCTTGGCTAGATCGATCAAGTGATGCTCCAGAAAGAGCACGATCACCGGATTGCCTTCGACATCCTCGAAAGGACCGGCAGGAAGGCGTCGGCCGTCGGAAAACATCTGCACCTTCACGGTCCGCTTCGCATCGCTCGCACCGGCCTCGAGGGTAAGGCGGATCCTGTCATCGAAGGAAGGGCCAAGGGCGGGCTCGATCGGCGTGGATCGCTGATAATGATAGACCAGTTCGGTCCCGGCGACCGCGGTCTGCCAGTGAGGCGTCTCGAAGAGCAGGTCGGCCGGCTGGCGTTCCTGAGCCAGGGCACCGGCTCCGGATAGCAGCAGCAGGACGGCCGCGATTCGGTGAAACTGCCTCACACGAGTTCTCCTTCGGTCTGACGGACGGGGACACCTCCGATCGTGCGATACACGTAGGGTGGCGGCTTTGCTGCTCCCGCCTCGGTGACGGCGAGCTCCCTGATCTTGGCATGGTAGGGCGATAGCGAGCAGGCGGGATCCGTCGCGCTCGCATCCCCGGTCAGCGCAAGGGCTTGGCAGCGGCATCCGCCCCAGTCCCGTTCCCGGCGCTCGCAACTGCGGCAAGGCTCCGGCATCCACTCGGTCCCCCGATAAGCGAGGAAGGCCGGTGACCGGCTCCAGATCTCGGCGAGGGAATGCTCCCGCACGTTCCAGAATTCCAGGCCGGGAATGGATTCGGCCGCATGGCAAGGGAGCACCTTGCCCGAAGGAGTAACATTCATCAGCCGGCGTCCCCAGCCCCCCGCGCAGGCCTTGGGATAGGCGGCATAATAGTCGGGGATCACTAGGTCGATCACGAGACGGCCGGCAAGCCGGTCGCGGGCTGCCTCGACAACCGCAATGGAACGGTCGACGTCCGCTCGCGTCGGCATGAGGGCCGCCCGGTTCACGTAAGCCCAGCCGTAATACTGCGTATGCGCAATTTCCAGGCGCCTCGCCCCCAGCGCGACCGCGAGGTCGATGAGCTGCTCCACCTCGTCGATATTGCCGCGGTGGATGACGGCATTGACCGTGAGCGGCAGGTCGAGTGCGACGACGCGATCCGCGAAGGCGAGCTTCTGGCGATGGGCGCCATTGAGCCCGCCGATCCGGTCCGCGTTTGCGGCATCGGCGGCCTGGATCGAGAGCTGGACATGGTCGAGACCTGCATCGGCGAGGGCATCGAGCTTCGCGAGCGCCTGTCCCACACCGGAGGTGATGAGATTGCTGTACAGTCCTTCGCGCGTGCAGTGGGCCGTGATCTCAACGAGGTCCGGCCTGGCAGTGGGCTCGCCGCCGGAGAGGTGAACGTGCAGCACGCCGAGCGCCGCCGCCTCGCTCAGAACGCGCTGCCAGGTCTCGGTGTCGAGTTCCGCCGATCGGCGATCGAGCTCGAGGGGGTTCGAGCAGTAGGGGCAGCGCAACGGGCAGCGATGGGTCAGTTCGGCGAGAAGGCCGATCGGGGCAGGCGAAGTGCCAAGTGCATCTGTCATGTCATATCCCTCCGGGTGGCGGACCACCGCGGATCCGCCTCAGGATCCCGAGGCAGAGGGTCGAGTCAGCGCTCGAGGACCCTTTTGTTCATGAGATCCGCGAGCATTTCGATCACGTCGGCTTCGATGACCTTGCGGTCGGCATCGAACCTGGCGGCAAGCTCATCGACGATGGCGCTGACGTTCCGCTGACCGTCGACGAGCTTGAGGACCTCCGTCGCGATCTCGTCGAGATCGAAAGCCCGCTCGGGTGCAAGCAGCACGTGAGCGTTGCGCACCGCATCGAAACGCATCCTCACGCCACGGGGCAGGCGTGGAATATCGGTGTTCGCAAGCCCGGTCACTCTCCGCGCTCCGCTCCGGGCACCCAGGCGCCGGGGGGCGGAAAGCCCGGCTCGACATAGGCGAAGTAAAGGCCGTCGAGCTGAGACCACAGCACGTCGCATTTGAACGTGAGCGCGTCGAGAACGCATCTCTGCGTCTCGGGAGTCCTCGCATGCTTCTTGACGTAGTCGAGCGCGAAATCCGCATCGCGTGGCGCCTGCGACAGGCGCTTCTCGAAATAGGCGAGAGTCTGTTTCGAGATGAAGTCGTAATTCGCGAGCATGCCTGCGACTCGCTCCGAAATGATGTTGGGGCTGAACATTTCGGTAAGCGACGAGGCAATCGCCTCGAGAAGTGATTTCTCCCGAACGAAATGGACGTAGGCTTCCACGGCGAAGCGCGTCACCGGCAGGATGCCCTTCGTGGACATCACGTAGTCCCGGGGCAGGTCGAGCCCATCGGTCAGCCGCAGCCAGCGCTCGATTCCGCCGTCGCCCTCTCGTTCACCGTCGTGGTCGATGATCCGCTGCCGCCAAATCCGGCGCAGCTCCGGATCGGGCATGCGGGCGAGGACGCTCGCATCCTTCACGGGTATCATCGCCTGGTAGTAGTAGCGGTTCAGCGCCCAGGCGCGCACCTGGTCGCGGTCGAGTTGTCCTCCGTGCAGGAGACGATGAAAGGGATGCAGGTTGTGGTAGCGCCGCGCACCTATATCACGCAGTGCCGCCTCGAGTTGCGCCGGTGACAAGACGGCACCGCCATCCGAGAGGCTGGAATCGAAGCGGGCGGGAGACGCTGTCATAGGTTAATCACCATCCCATCATGGGCCACGATCCATCCGGCCTGCTCGACGGAGCGACGCTCTGCCGAATCTTCGATCAGAACCGGATTGGTATTGTTGATATGCACGAAAATTCTCTGCCCGATCGAGAGGTCCGCGAGTGCGTTGATCGAGCCATTGCTACCTTGCATGGGGACATGCCCCATCCGCCAACCCGTTTTCTCGCCGACACCGGCGCGAATGAGATCGTCGTCGTAAAGCACCGTGCCGTCGAAGAGGAGCGTCTCGACGCCTTCGACACGCGCGCGGAGGTCCGAGGTCACCGCGGCGCAGCCCGGAACATAAGCCATCCTGCGTCCATCCGACTCGATCAGGGCTCCGACGGTCGTTTCCGTTGCCTCGCCGATCACGGGATCCTTGCCGTCCTCGAGCCACAAAGGCACCTTTCCGGGAACTGGAAAGAGAGTCACGGTCAAGCCCTTCAGCGGCTCGAAGGCTTGCTCGAGCCGGACCTCGCTCCGAGTCACGAAACGTGGCGCCATGACGTCGAAAACCGGATTGCCGGCAAGAGCGGCAAGGATCTCCGACGTGCCGTAGAGCCGGAACGGTTGACTCTCCCGCAGGGTGAGCAGTCCCGCCACGTGGTCGACGTCGCCATTCGTGAGGAGAACGGATTCGAGAGGTGAATGGCGTAGCCCGGTTCGCGGATGCAGTGCGGTGGTGGCGCCGATCTGATGCCGGATGTCGGGCGAGGCATTCACCACCAGCCACCGGTCGCCGTCGGGCGAGACTGCAAGGCTGGACTGGGTGCGAGTCCTGACCCGCGGATCACCGGCCCAAGCCAAACGGCAGATCGGGCAGCGGCAATTCCACTGAGGAACTCCGCCGCCCGCTGCAGAGCCGAGAACGATCGCCTGCACGGTCGAATTCCGCGCGACGTGTTCTCAGCACGTTAGTGGAGCGTATCCTCGATCTCAGCCGAGTCGTAGCTCGTTACTTCCATCCCGACACAGAATTCACGGACAGCGGGTTTCAGCCACTTCATCGTATTCCTCCGTATACCTCTTACGATCTTCATCATAAGAAAATCATAAGAACATTGCGTAGCGCACCATTGCTACATGGACACTATGGTTTCTTCACAGCGCGGAAGCAAGAGAAAAGCAGATTGCCCTCGCGCATCGGGAGATCCTTATCAGGAATCGGAACTCGCCTCCCGCAGATCAAGCATGAAGCCGCGCCCCCGAACGGTCACGATTATCGGACCACCCGCGCGAGCGATATCCCCGAGCTTGATCCGGAGATATCCGACATAGACATCGACCACGTTCAGGGAAAGCCCGCCATGGCTTGCCCAGAGCTCGTCGAAGATCTCGCCTCGCAATAGCGGCCGGTTCGGCGAATGCATCAGCAGGGAGAGAAGTTCCGTCTCTCTCTGCGTGAGGCGTGCCGTCACCGCGCCGAACCGGGCTTGCCGCATCACGAGATCGAGAGAGAGACGGCCGGCTGTGATCGTGGTGCGTTCCGCCAAGCCTTTACGCCGCAGAAGCTGCGTCCTCAGGCGAGCCACGAGTTCCGCGAAGTCAAAGGGCTTGACGATGTAGTCGTCGGCCCCGTCGGAGAGTCCCTGCACGCGATCGCTCACTTCGTCCTTCGCACTCAGGAAGAGGATCGGGCCCGCGAAGCCTTCCGAGCGCAGGGATCGGCAGATGTCGTATCCCGAGCTGTCGGGGAGCATGATATCGAGCACGACCGCCGCGGGCGTCGTTTCCCGAGCATCCGCAAGAGCCTCGCTCGCCCGTTCTGCCGCGGATACGGTAAAGCCCTCCGCGGTCAGCCCGCGCTCGAGCATCGAGCGGATATCGGGATCATCCTCCACGACCAGAATACGCGTCACGCAACCTGCTCCTTTCGCTCCAGGGGGATTCGGATGACGACCCGCGCTCCGGGATTCCCACCCAGCGATTGTTCGAGGCGGATCTCTCCGTGGTGCCGCTCCACGACCCAGCGTGCCAAGGCGAGCCCGATTCCGAAGCCGGAGGGATCCTTCCGTTCGGGGGCGCGCGCAAACCGCTCGAAGAGCTCCTCCCCGGCCGCGGGAAATCCGGCACCATCATCGGTTACCGCGATCTCTGCCTCATAGCCACGCTGTTGCAGGGAGAGCAGCACCCGGGATGCACCTACCGCGTGCCGGAGGGCATTGTCGATCAACCCCTCCACGATCTGTCGCAACCAGTCACGGTCCGCGAGCACCTCCAGGTCGGCAGGGCCTGGCTCCAGGGTAAGAGCGATATCGCGGCGCCTCGCTTCGGCACTCATTGCCTCGACGGCTTCGGCGAGCACGGAAGATACGCTGATGGGCCGCAGATCGAGTTCGATCCGCCCGGACTCGGACCGTGCTACCCGGAGCAGATCCTCTACGCGCCGGTGCAGGCGCTGCGCGCGTTTGCGGATCGTCGTGAGTACGTTCCGGTAGTCCTCGTCGCTCGAGAGCGTCCTCAGGCTGATGTCGCATTCACCGAGAATGACCGTGAGCGGTGTCCGCAATTCGTGGCTGACATCCGCAAAGAAGCGCCGTCTCGCCTGATCAATCGTCGCGAGCTGCTCATTCGCCCGGACGAGATCGTCCGTGCGTTGCGTGATCGTCTCCTCCAAGGCAGCCTTGTCTCTCGCGACCTCACGCTCCCGTCGGGCTAGGCGGGCTGCCATTCGGTTGAAGTGCGCGCCCAGGAGGCCGAGCTCATCCCGGGCTTGCGTCGGCAGGCGGGTTCCGAGCTCGCCGCGCGCGATTGCCAATGCGGCCTCCTGGATCGCCGAAAGCCGCGCGAAAAGGGGACGTGTCATGGTCCGGTGGATGAAGACGATCGCCGCAAGAGCGATTGCGGCAGCAAGAGCCGCGCCGGCTCGCAACCGGCTGGCGAGAGTTCGTGCGTCTGCGGATGCAAGCTCGATCCCCCGCCGCTCGGCATCGATGAGAAAGGAGAGCGAAGGCCCGTTCATGGTGGCAAATGCATTCAGCGCACCGCGGATGGCATCCCCGCGCAGGCTCGCATCAGGCTGCGCAATGGCATGCTCGATATCGGCATCGAGGCGATTGACCGCCGCCTGAAGACGGGCAAGCAGACGGCCCCGGTTCGCAAGCTCGGTCGGGCCGGGAGCATTGGCCTCGGCGGCGCCCCGCATGATCGCCGTTTCCACTTGTGTCAGAGCGCGGTGGGCTTCTGCCCGCTGCGCCCCGAGTCGCTCAGGGCTGGGCGCAGATGAATTGGCAGTATCTACGGCCGCGAGGCCATAATCGGCGAGCCTCCCCGAGAGTTCTGCCAGAAGGTCGAGGCGGTGTTGCGCCGCAAGGGTTCTCTCAACGGCGGCTTCGGTTGCATGGAGCGCCCAGAACAGACCCGCGGCAGCCAGGATGACGAGGAGGGCCGTGCCGCCGAGCAGGAGACCAAAGCGTCCCTTCAATGACTTCATGCGAGCGCCTGACTCTTCCAGCCACCTTCTGTGAAGGTGGAGTAGCCTTCAGAGATTGTCAGGCCAAGTCTCTGCAGCAAGGCGCTATCGGGACGCGGGGCTCAGACGCGATCCTGCCAGTCAGCATCGTGCAGGTCAGGTCCTCATCCTGATCTTGCACTCACCACATGACGTCTTTCGTCCCGTCTGACGGAAGATGGGGGCGGAAGCCGGATCAGATCGGGGTCTCCGCCTTGCTTCGCGCCACACACCGCCAGTTATTGACCCGCCAGGTGGGGTGTGACTGCTGCCACTCCGCAATGACCTCCTGCGAGTGGACCATGCAGGCAAAGGCGCTTGCCGGCTCGAGGGAGAAACTCAGGCGCTCCTCGCGGCAATTTCCAGGATTCGCCAGCATACAAATCGACATCAAGATCAGCATCGTGCGGGTTCCGTCACGACTGGACTGCGCTCTCCGCGCATGCAGGCGCGATACGAGCATTGCCGCACACCGCCAGGGCGAGCGTCCCGCTCACTGGTGCGGCGTCAACAGCTCTCCTTTGCCGAGCGTGGCGAGATCCCCAGCCCGGCGGTGCAGATCCTCGCGGGCAAGCTCCGCGAGATGCGGAGCGAACGGCCGCACAACGCGCTCGAGGATGCGCACGAAGACCAGCCGATGCACGCCCGTCTCGACAAAGCTCGGCACCGGAACTCCATGCTCCCGGACGAGCAGCGTGCCTCGACGCATAGCATAACCCGGATGATCGCCGACCGTTCCGGCTACGATCGTGCCGGCAATCATGCGCGAGCCAGCATAGGGGCCGGTCCGTTCCGCGATGATCAGGCCGCTCCGCATGCGATCGCCGACCCGAGCCCCGGCCCGCCCACGAATCACGATCGTGCCGCCGCACAGGCCGCTCTTGGCGCCGTGGACGGCTCCGCCAGCGTGATCGTCAGCATCTCCGCCGATGGTCATGAGGCCGCCCGTGGCTCCCGAACCAACATAGGGGCCGACGGAACCGGAGACATGGATCTCGCCACCGCTCATTCCGAAGCCAAGCCGCTGGCCGGCATCGCCCTCGAGGCGGATCGTGCCCTCCGCAAGGCCCAGGCCCAGATTGTCGAAGCGCGACGACCCGCCCTCGATCCGGATCTCGTCGAGTGTTCCGGGCGCAATCGTAAAGCAATCGCCGAGACGAACGCCGGTCCGGGACGTGCCGACATCGAGCTCCGCGATTTCCCGCTCGCCGAGCCCCGCGAGAGAGGCGGGGTTGATGACCGAAAGGTCGAGGCGCTCGGGCGGTTGCTCCCGCAATGTCAAGCGCATCGCGCTCATGACACGAGGTCCTTCAGGTGGAAGTGATGCCGACCGAGCTGGCCGCCGTAATTGCCGGCCGTGACCCGGACGAGACCATGAGCCTCGCCGCAGGCCGTCGCGGCATGCAGGGCTTCGCGCATCGAGGCCGCGATGGCATCTGCCGAGAGGCCGTCGATGACGATCTCCAGGACGCAGCCGACCTCGGGAGGCAGCGCCGAGCGGGGCCGGCCCTTCAGGGTCGGGCAATAGGCGTCATTCGTCGAGGCGATCATCCCCTCATAGCGAGCCCCGACCTTCGAGCCCGAACGGACGACGCCGCCCGGAAATGGCAGGATGACGTCCGGAACCTTCCGAGCGGCGGCGACCGCAGCTTCCGCGACGGTCAGCGTGCCGGCCTGCGTCCGTCCGAGAAAGAGGAGATTGCCGCCTCCCACCGCTCCCGTCACGGAGCCGGTGTCGTGCTCGCAGAGAAACTCGCCGTCCATCACCGGAATGCGCCAGAAGCGTCTTCCGTCGAGGCGCTTGGCGACCTGGAAGCCATCGCCGAACATCCGCAGGGAGGCGCCGAGCTTGAGGCGAGTCCCCTCATGCACGCCAGCGAAGCACGCCGAGCCCGGCGAGGTAAGGACGCATTGGCCGACGCGTTTCAGGAGCTGCTGGCCCAGGCTCGTCGGGTCGAAGCCGAAGAGCAGGACCCGCACGCCGGGCCTGCCGTCCGGCGTCTCATCGGGGCTCAGCTCCGCATCGATGCCCGCCTCGACCCCGCACCCGATGACCGATGTTGCGAAACCCGTCATGGTGGTAGCCGCGATCATCGCCCAGGCCGGCGTATCGGCCGTTATGATGATGACCGTTGCCGCCATGTCGAAGGCTTCGGCGAAGGTATCTTCGACAGGGATGCCGTTGAGGGTCAGTTCAGGCATGCTTCCATCCTGAACGGATCCCTGTCGCGAAATGCATCCGCGGGGACATTGAAGGATTCGAGCCCGGCGCCGAAGCGATCATGGAGATAGGCGTCGACGCGCCGAGCCATGCCCTCGTCGACGTCGATGCCGAGCGACAGGGTCTTGCCATCGGCGCGATCCACGACTTCCCCTTCACGGACGATGAGCTTCCCGGCCTTCCAGACGGCCTCGGCTGCGCTGAACATGGCCGTCCGATCCGGGATGTCCCGATAGACGGCGACATCGGCTCGGGCACCGGCCCCGAGATGTCCGCGGTCTTTGAGGCCCAGGAGCCGGGCGGGGGCAGCCCGCGTGATGATCGCTACCTCTTGCATCGTAAGCTCTCGGTCGATCGTCATGATCGACGAGTGATCCCGGATGACCGGATGGATTCTGGAGAGTTCCCGGTCCCGCTCCTCCTTGTCCATCATGAGATGCAGAAGCCTGGGATAAGCCGTGAACGGGCCGCCGTTGGGGTGATCGGTCGTCAGCAGCACGCGCCATGGGTCGGGCGAGAGCAGCATCAGCTCGAGGCCGATGGCGAATTGCAGGGCGCTGGTGCCTCTGCGGTGGCGATACACGAAGGGCACGAGCCCGCCCCCTTCGGCATCTCCCGCCACCACGGTCCACTTGCGCGGATCGGCGCCCTTGCGGCCCACGAATTGTCTCAGGATATCGAGGGAAAGCGTGCAGGTCGGCCCGAAGACGACGTGTCCGACATCGAGCGTCGCATTCGGATGCCGGGCGAGCGCGTCGCATACCCGTGCAGCCGCGGAGGTGAAGCCGCCACCTTCCGTCTCCGCATAGCTATAGAATTGAGCATGGGCAAAGTGGATCCTGCGCCCCTCGGAGGCAGCCATCGTCTCGACGAGCGTCTTGTCCGCCCCCGGGATCCCCAGGTTGCTGCAATGGACATGCAGCGGGTGCGGGACGCCGAGCGACTCGACGGCATTCAGAAGGGCCGTGAGAATGCGGCGCGAAGTCAGTCCATAGCTCGGGACCTCGTCGTCGAGGTCAAATTTCGTCGCTCCTTCCTTGAAAGCGACGGCACCGCCTGCATTGATGACTTTGACCCCGAGGCCGCGCGACGTCGCGAGCGTGAGCGCAACGAGATCATTGATGGCCTGCGGACTCTCGCGCTCGCGCAACAGGCTCAGCAACAGATCGTCGTTGCCGAGAACGCTGAGCGCGCCGCGATCGATGAGCGGTATGTCGGCGAGTTCGAGATGCGTCGTGAGCGCCTGTACGGGTGCGAGCGCCGGCTCGATGACCGTCGTGTATCCCATGCACGCATAGGAGCACCCGACCTCGGCCGCGGAGCGACGGATGGCTGCGAAGGGGTACAAGTCCGGAGACGGTGCCTCGGCGACTGCATATTCAGGCAGCAGCAGCCGCGAAAGGATGACGTTTCCACTCGCGATATGAGAATGAACGTCGATGCCTCCGGCCATCACCACGCAGCCGTTCGCATCGATGATCTCATCCGGTTTCGGATCGGCGGGCGGTTCGACCACATGCCCGTCTTCGATCCACAGGTCGCCGACCGCATCACGGCCGTGGACCGGATCGACGATCCGTCCGCCTTTGATTCGGGTCAGCATTCGATACCCTGTCTCCGTTGCACGGCCCGTCCGATATCCTCGATCACGGATGCTGCGGAAGGCGCCTCGCCGGGTTGGGCGGCGTCGCGGAAGGCGAGGGCTCCGCGGTCATGCCAGAGCACGCCGGGCGTCGTATCGCCCGGGATGCCTACGGCGATGACCACGTCACCTTCGTCACCGCGCGCATTCCCGACGAGGCTGACCGAGGGAATGGTGCGGACCCAATCGGGTTGGGGAGCTTCCAGGGAGGCCAGCCAGACGACGGCATCGACCTCACCGGCTTTGGCCTGCCGCGACGCGTCGAAGCGCCAGGGGTCATGCTCGGGAATCGGGCGGCCGAATCCTACGCGGGGAGCCATTCCCGTCGTCCAGGTGGCGACCTGCAGGACGGCCTGGCCCTGCCATGGATCGGAGAGCGAAACGGCGAAGAACCGGGTGGTCTCGTTCAGATCCACGACGAGCCCTTGCATGGTCTCAATCGCCAAATCTCCGACTTCCTCCGGGTCATAAAGGGCGACGCCGAATTGCGCCTGTTTGAGCTTCTGCGTCCATTCCGCGAAGGGGTGATCGCGCTCGATGCGCCCCCCGGTCAGGGCGCGCAGAAGCCCGAGAGCGGTCGGGAGTTCATCCCGATCGACCACAAAGCCGATATCCCCATCGGACAGATCCTGCCCACCTGCCAGCACCATCACGGATCTCGGCCCGGACCCACGACCGACCGTGGCCTCGGACGTTCGGAGCGTCTGCGTCAGGGGCGCGTGGGCGGCCTTGGAGCCGATGGCGAGAACGACATCAGCCCGACGGATTGCTTCGCTCCGCGTCGTGTACATGGTGCCTGCGCTCGCGAGGACAGCCAGATCTGCATAGAGGCTGGGAGAGCTGATGGGGTCCATCGAGGCGCCGATCTCCATGCCCAGCCGATAAGCAGCCCGAATGCAGTCGACATCGGCGGCGAGGCCGGCGATGACCGGCGCGCGAGCGGCAGCAATCGTATCCGCAGCTGCTTCCACGGCGTCGTCAAACGTCGCTGACTGTCCTCGAATCCATGCTGTCATGAGTTTCGCTTTCGTCGCGGCAGCTTTGCATTCTCCTTGGAGAGCAAGCAAGCACTCAAGACATCCGGAGCGGAGATATCAAGAGCAGATCAGCAACGATCATAAGAGTTTCATAAGAACATTGCTGGTTGCCACCAGGCTTGACCCTATGTGATTGGTTTTCGGTAGTGGATCGGGAGGTGTGAGTTGTACGAAGCGGAGAGTGATGCGACCTATGCCATTCGCGTCCGCGCTCCGGCACGACTGCATTTTGGATTCCTCGATCTCAACGGGAGCCTCGGACGACGTTTCGGAAGTCTCGGGCTGGCGCTTGACGACCCGGCGGCGGAACTTCTCATCCTCCGGGCTCCGGACGGACCGGCTCCGGTGCAAGAGAACGAGCGCATCGCAAGGATCGTTCAACTGGCTTGCGCATTCCTGAAGGTATCGGACCGGTTCGACGTCCGGCTGAAAGCTGAGATTCCGGCCCATGCCGGATTTGGCTCCGGCACGCAGCTCGCCTTGGGAATCGTCAGCGGGGTGGCCGAGCTTCTGGGCAAGTCCCTCGATTTGAGAAAGGCAGCCGCCGCGCTCGATCGGGGCAATCGATCAGGGGTCGGCCTCGCCGCATTCTCCGGTGGCGGATTCATCCTCGACGGTGGCCGTGACCAGACCGGCGAGCCGCCGCCTATCCTGAGCCGCTTGAACTTTCCCGAACCGTGGCGCGTCCTCCTGATCCTCGACGAGCGAGAGGACGGGATTCACGGAACGGCCGAGGCGGCGGCGTTCCGCGACCTGCCGCCATTCCCCCAGTCCGAAGCCGCGTCTCTGTGCCGGATTGCGGTTATGCAGGTTCTGCCTGCGCTCGCGCTCGGCGATATCGGCTCCTTCGGGCGCGGCATTACCGAAATCCAGCGCCGTCTCGGCGACCATTTCGCACCGTTCCAGGGTGGCGGACGATTCACGAGCCCGGCTGTGGCAGCAGCACTTTCCCGCCTCGAAGCGATGGGAGTCGAAGGTGTCGGCCAAAGCTCCTGGGGCCCCACGGGCTTTGCCATTCTGGCTTCGGAGAAAGATGCCTGCCAAGCCGTCGAGGAGCTCGGTCGCCACGCAGACGAGTCGTTGCGCTTCCTCGTGACGCGAGGGCGCAACCGTGGCGCAGACATCATCAAACTCGATCGATCTGCATTAGAAGAGAGGCTCATTCGATGACGCGTTCAATCCTCCACATGCTGACGCCGCTGAAGCACATGAGCCCGTTCGACGTGAACATGGCGGCCGATGCAGGCTTCGATGTTATCGTGCCCTATACGGGCGTGATGGTCAGCGAGGTCGCATCGCTGGTTCAGGACGCCATTTTCTCGCGCGCTCCGCAGCACGGTGTTCGCACGGGCCTTTTCATCGCCGGCAAAAATGCGGAGATGGCGCTCGACATGGTCGACGTAGCCCGCAATGCGTTCGTGCCACCGTTCCAGCTTCACGTCTTTGCAGATCCGGCGGGGTCTTTCACGACGGGCGCTGCAATGGTCGCCGTCGTCTCGAAAGTCCTGCGCGAGAAGACAGGCCAGGATCTGGCAGGCCGGAGAGTCGTGCTGTTCGGCGGCACCGGTGTCGTGGCCTATTGCGCCGCCGTGCTCGTCGCACAGCAAGGCGGCCACCCCGTTCTGGTCGGCTATGACGGCCGGGAGCGTGTCGCCCGCATCGCATCGTCCATGAAGGAGCGGTTCGATGTCGAGGTGGAGGCTGTCGACGGCTCCACGGCCGATCTGCGGCGCGAGGTGAGCCGGGAGGCAGACATCATCCTCTCCGCCGCAGCGGCAGGCGTGCAGGTCCTGACCGAGGACGATCTCACCGTGGCGAACCGCCTTCTCGTCGCGGCCGATGTCAATGCGGTGCCGCCTGCCGGCATCGCCGGAGTCGATGTGCAGGCCGCGGGTGAGCCGCTTCCAAGTGGACGCGGCGTCGGTGTCGGCGCCCTCGCAATCGGCAACGTGAAATACCAGACGGAAGCCGGCCTCTTCCGGCGGATGCTGGAGGCGGACCAGCCCCTCGTGCTCGATTTTCGCGATGCCTACGAACTCGCCGTCCGGATTGCCGGCTGACGGAGGATTCATCCTCCTTGCCGCGCAATCGGGCCGGGCGCTGGCGGCAGCGGCACGGCGCGCAGGCTTGCGCCCGCTGGTCGCCGATCTGTTCGGCGACACGGACACGCGGGCGCTCGCGGAGCACTACCGCCCGTTGCGCGGACAGTTCGGATTCAGCATCGATGGAACGAGCGTGCTGGGCGCGCTGGAGGAACTCGTCGCCGCTGCCGAGGGCGAGCCGATCGGAATCGTGCTCGGGAGCGGCTTCGAGGCCGCGCCGGATGTGGTCGAGACCATTGCGTCGCGATTTCGTCTGTTCGGCGCCGGCGCAAATACGCTCCGCATCCTCAAGGACCCGATCCGGTTCGCAGCAATCCTCGACCGGATAGGTATCCAGCATCCGGCCGTGAGCCTCGGATCCGTTGCGGATCCGGACAATTGGCTCGCGAAGAGGGCAGGGGCATCCGGCGGAACGCATATCGGCCCTGCTCTTTCCGGCCTTCCGGAGGACGGCACCTATTACCAGCGGCGCGTCGTCGGGGAGCAGCGTTCCTTCGCGTTTCTCGCCGACGGCCGATGCGCGCAGGTGTTCGCGGTCACGGCGCAATGGACTTCACCCTCGGTGCGCGCCCCACATCGTTTCGGGGGGGGCCTCTATCCGGGCGCCTGTCCGCCTACGGTCATGCGCGAGGCGAAGCGCGGTCTCGATGCGATCGTCGCCGAGACGGGTCTCCAGGGCCTCGCCAGCGCGGATTGTCTCGTCGATGGCGAAAATTGGTGGCTTCTGGAGGTTAATCCCCGTCCCGGAGCGACCCTCGATGTCCTCGATAGGCGGACGAGGCCGCTGCTGCTCGACCACATCGAAGCTTGCCTCGGCCGGCTTCCTCCCATCGAAAGCATGCCCCGCGCTGCTGCGACGACGATCGTTTACGCGAGCCGACCCCTTCCGGATGTTCCGGTCATCGACTGGCCCGATCACGTCTTCGATCGCCCGGAACCCGGTTCCCGCATCCCGCCCGATGGCCCTGTCTGCACCGTGTTCGCAGATGGGGACAATGCTGCAGCGGCGCTCGACCTCCTCGACCGCCGCGTTCAAGACGTCCGTCGGACGCTTCGCATAGAGGAATACGAACATGGCTGCTGTGTCGGATCGCCCGAGCGTGAACGCGCTTGCTGCGCCGCTTGTTGACCGCCTGATCTCGGACAGATCGGCGCTGCGTCTCGCCGTATCGGCGGAACCGGGCGCGCCTTGCATGATCGATGCTGGTGCAGGCGCCCTCGGTTCCGTTGAGGCCGGGCGGCGGATCGCCGAAATCTGCCTCGGTGGACTCGGAACCGTCACTCTGAGCCCGAGCGGCCCGGTTGCGCGCTGGCCGTTCTCGGTCAACGTCCACACCGCGAATCCCGTCATGGCCTGCCTCGCGAGCCAGTATGCGGGATGGAGCCTCCAGGGTGATCCGGAGGAAGGCAATTTCTTTGCCCTGGGCTCCGGTCCCGGGCGCGCGGCCGCTGCCGTCGAGTCCCTGTTCGAGGAACTCTCATATCGGGACCCAGCCGAGCGAATCGCCCTGGTGCTGGAGGCCGATCAGCCGCCGCCGAGAAGCGTCGTCGAAAAGGTGGCCGCGGCAGCGGGCGTGGATAAGAGCGCTGTCACGTTCATCTATGCTCCCACCCAGAGCCTCGCAGGATCGACGCAGGTCGTCGCTCGCGTTCTGGAGGTCGCACTTCACAAGGTTCACGCGCTGGGTTTTCCGCTCGACCGGGTCGTGGATGGTTTTGGCGCGGCGCCTCTTGCTCCGCCGGCGCCGGACTTCGTCGCCGCCATGGGGCGAACCAATGACGCGATCATCTATGGCGGCCGTGTGCAACTCTTCGTGACCGGCGACGATGCCGACGCGCGCCAACTCGCCGAAGCCCTGCCGAGCACCACGTCGCGGGATTATGGCGCACCCTTTGCGGAAATTTTCAGCCGCTTCGGCAGCGATTTCTACGCGATCGATGCGCATCTCTTCAGCCCCGCCGAGGTAATCGTCACAGCCCTCGGAAGCGGCCACAGCTATCGCGGCGGGCATCTCGCCCCCGATCTCGTCGACGCCTCTTTCGCGTGAGACAATTGTGATGCGCATCGCGCTCGCCGTCGAGAACGGCGAATGGCACCGAAATCAATTGCTCGCCGCCTTCAGGAAACTGGGTGTCGAGCCGATGCTGATTTCCCTTGCCGACGTGACGATCGTCACGGGATCGGGTGAGCCCGTGCATGTGCCGGGCTTCGGTGATGCGCTGCCCGATGGACTGCTGCTGCGCACCGTGTCGGGCGGCACCTTCGAGGCTACCACGATGCGGCTCGGCGTGCTCCATGCCATGGTTTCGGCAGGCGTTACGGTGTGGAATTCGCCGGTCGGAATCGAGCGGTGCGTCGACAAGGGAATGACCAGTCTTCTGCTGGCGCGCCATGGCATTTCGACGCCGGACACTTTCGTGGTTTCGAGCCGGGATGCGGCAGCCGACATCGTCGCGCGCGAGGCACGGAAAGGGACGCCCCTCGTCCTCAAGCCGCTCTTCGGCTCGCAGGGCAAAGGCTTGCGTCTTGTCGAGAGGCCGGAGGATCTGCCGCAGCTCGAAGAGGTATCGCGCGTCTATTACCTGCAGCGAATGGTCGACAACGCGCGCATCCCCTGGCGCGATTACCGCATCTTCGTGTGCGCAGGACGAGCCGTCGCGGGCATGATTCGCGAGGGTGACACGTGGGTCACCAATGTGCATCAGGGTGGCCGGCCGATTCCGTGGGCGGTTCCGGCCGCGGCTGCGGAACTCGCGACGGCCGCGGCCCGCGCCGTTACGATCGATTATTGCGGCGTCGACCTCATCGATGACGGGGCCGGAGGTTATCTGGTGCTCGAGGTCAACAGCATGCCGGCCTGGTCCGGCCTGCAGCGGGTGACGGATATCGACATCGCGGAGGTGGTGGCGCGGTCCTTCCTCGATTCGGTGCGAGGTGCGGTGGCGCCCGTCCGGCTCGTCGCATCGCAATGACCGCAGGAATTTCTACGACCAGGATCGCCGAGGCCTATCGTTTCGCCTGCCGGGCGGAACTCGATGCACTGAAGCCCGGGAACGTGCATGTCTATGCGCACGGTCACGGCATGGTGGTCGACGACTTCGAGCGAAGCACCCTCGTCACGGCCGGTCCCCTCACGCAGGCAGGGGACCGGGTCGGAGCGCGAATTCTCGCAGCAGCGCGCGCCACCGCCACGGAGGTTGGCACGAACACCAATCTCGGAATTCTGCTCCTCTGCGCGCCCCTCGCCGTAGCGGCGGAAATGGGCGGGATTTTCAGGCCTCGTCTCGCAGAGGTCCTGAAAGGACTTGATCGAGAGGATGCGGCCGCGGTCTTCGAGGCGATCCGGATCGCATCGCCGGCCGGCCTCGGGAAGGCCAGGTCTCATGACGTCAACCAGCCTGCCCGGATCGACCTCCTCACGGCAATGCGCGAGGCGGCGGAGCGTGACCGGATCGCGCGCGCCTATGTGACCGATTTCGAGGATCTGTTCGTGATCGGGCTGCCGGCCCTTGCCGAGGCCCGCGCGCGGGGGCTCGAAATCTCCTGGTGCACCACGGCCGTATACCTGGAATTCCTCGGCCGGATTCCGGACACCCACATCGCCCGCAAATATGGGACTGGCCAGGCGGAGGCCGTGTGTGCGGAGGTTCGATCGGCCGTCCGCAGTCTCGACCTTTCCGCAAAGCCCGTCGAGGCTCTGCTTCGGCTCGACGCTGCTCTCAAGGAGCGCCGGCTCAATCCCGGCACGAGTGCGGATTTCACAGTGGCGACGCTGTTCGCCGATGCACTCCTTTGTTCCCTGCGAGGTGACATCGACCTTGTCGACCGATGAGTGACGGGTTAGGCTGCAGCCCGCTATCTGGCCAACCGGTTCGGCGCGCCCGAACGCTGTCAACAAGGATAGAGAGTTCCGCTCGGCCTCGAGCGGCTGTTGGTCATTTCTCCCGGGAGGTATTAAAGATGGCGACGATCAACAAGGTAATGGTGGGTGAGTCGCTCGTCGGCGACGGCAACGAGGTCGCTCACATCGACCTGATCATCGGACCGCGCGGCAGCGCAGCCGAAACGGCGTTCTGCAATAGCCTGACGAACAACAAGCACGGGTTCACCTCGCTTCTGGCGGTTATCGCTCCGAACCTGCCCTGCAAGCCCAACACATTGATGTTCAACAAGGTCACCATCAACGACGCGCGTCAGGCCGTCCAGATGTTTGGCCCGGCTCAGCACGCTGTCGCCATGGCGGTGCAGGATTCGGTTGCTGAAGGCATCATCCCGGCCGATGAGGCGGATGATCTGTTCATCTGCGTCGGCGTCTTCATCCATTGGGAAGCAGCGGACGACGCCAAGATCCAGCAATACAACTATCAGGCCACCAAGGAAGCGCTGCAGCGCGCCGTGCGTGGACAGCCCACCGCTCGGGAAGTCACTGATAAGCGCAACACGGTGAAGCACCCCTTCCAGGCGGCCGAAGGCGCTTAGACACGAAACAGTCCGGGGCAAACTCAACCTTCGGAAGTTCCGAAAGGCCTGCTTCAGCGACTGGCAGCCATCTTCATGGGGCGGAGCTAAAGCCGGCCCCACTCGTGTCCCCTGGGTCAGGAAAGGAGGCGCCAAGCCTCCTTTCCAGCTTTGTTGCCGTGCGGGACTCGGCTTCGGTGGTTGAAACGACGGGCCGCTTACACGGCCTCTCTCCAATATCTCTCAGTCACGATCGGCGAAGACGCCCGTCATGGATCGCGGAGGCCACCAGGGCGCCTGCGACCCCCATCCGGTGTAGGTCGTGACAATCCTCCCAGCCCCGCACCCCACCGGCCGCGAAGATCCGGGCCTCGGGCGCTTGCTCCCGAATGGCAGCAATGCGTTGCCAGTCGGGGCCATGGGAAAGCCCGACTCGGCCGAGTGTCATCACGATGAGGTCTCTCGGCCAGAGTGACCGGGCCTCGTGAAGCAGCGTAGGCCCGAGCGGTTCGTCGCCGCGGAAATCAAGGGAGAGGATCGCCTCGTCACCAAGTCGCTTGAGGAATCCGGAATCCCGCTGGCTTTCGGAGCCGATGACGGGACGACCGATCTGCCCTTCGATCAGAGGCCGGATTGCCGCCTCGTCCGAGAAGCCGCCATCCACCCATAACTCCACATCCGGGAATGCGGCGCGGATGTCCCGAAGAGCCTTCAGGTTGTCGCCGTGCCCCTGGATCGCGTCGAGATCGGCGATATAGAGGTGGTTCGCGGCAACGGCGCGCAACAGGCCTGCCGCCACGGCGACCGGCTCGGCGGTCGGACTGAGGGGCGTCACGATCGGAGCATAGTTCTGCCGGTCGCCGCCTCTCGCATGAACGACCGTCCCGCGGAGCAGGTCGATGACCGGTATAACAGTGAAGTCCGTTGAAGCCGCTATCGCCTCGCAGCCCGCATCTGGATCATTGACCGACATGCCTCAGCTTTATGGAAAGGAAGCCCGGCCGACAATCGGTTGGGATATAGGCGGCATTCACCTGAAGGCGGCGTTCGTCCAAGAAGGCCGCCTGGGCGAAGTCGTGCAGGTGCCTTGTCTGCTCTGGCGCGGGCTCGACGCGCTGGATGAGGCCTTTGCGGCCTTGCCCGACTGGGTGCGCGGCGAGGCTTCGCATGCGGTCACGATGACAGGCGAATTGTGCGATTACTTCTCGGGCCGGGAGAAGGGCGTCTCAGAACTCGTCGGATGGGCCGGCCGCACGCTTCGAGGCGATCTCCGCATCTATGGAGGGCGGTCCGGCTTCCTGCCCCCGGAAGCCGCCACGGCCGCGGCCGCGGATATTGCTTCGGCGAACTGGCACGCGACGGCTCGCCTCGTCGGCCGCCATCGTCCGGAGGCTTTCGTCGTCGATGTGGGCTCGACGACTGCAGATCTGATCCCGGTGGCAGACGGCATGCCGAGAGCGTTCGGCTACAGTGATGTCGAACGGCTCGAGACGGGAGAACTCATCTATACGGGCGCCGTTCGCACACCGCTCATGGCGCTGGCGAGACAGGTTCCGTTCCGCGGGCGCTTCATATCGATCATGGCGG
Organism: Microvirga massiliensis; assembly: GCF_001006805.1. Classification (GTDB taxonomy): domain Bacteria; phylum Pseudomonadota; class Alphaproteobacteria; order Rhizobiales; family Beijerinckiaceae; genus Microvirga; species Microvirga massiliensis. The sequence continues at coordinate 304,297 of NZ_LN811356.1, forward strand.
AGTATTTCGCCACGACCGCGGATGTTTATCGTTTGATCGACGCTCTCCCGCCTGATGCCGATCAGCAGGAATCTGCAGACGGTCGCGGCAAGAGCCTGCCGGAAACGGAAACCCGATTGGCGCGCATGGTCGGCTGCGATCGGTCGGACGCGACGGCGCAGGAATGGAGGCGCCTCGCGACCTATTTCGCCGAGACGCAATTGCGTCTTTTGCACGATGCCGCTGCACAAGTTCTCTCCCGCGGAGAACTCCCCGATGATGCGCCGGTCGTAGGATGTGGTGTCGGCCGCTTCATCGCTGTGCATCTCGCGCGTCGACTCGCGCGCGAGTTCATCGATCTGGAGAACCTCGTCGCTCCAGGTGCCGATCAGGCGTGGGTTTCATCCTGCGCGCCGGCGGTTGCTGTCGCGCTCATTGCTGCCGGCGAATGATTCCTTGTGCGACGGGTAGGGCTTGTCGTCCTTGAAGCGCTCGCGGCACGTTAATCGCGGGTGAGTTTATGCTCTACGTCCTTCTCGCATCCCCCTCGTCATTGCGCGGGGCAATGCAATCCAGGAGCACATCCGTCGACGGGTAGATTGCTTCGCCTCCGGCTCGCAAGGACGGAGGTGCGGCTGAAAGGGCTGTGCGAGCCGCCCGCTCGCAAGGACGGCAGTGCGACGGGAAGGGCGGCGGATCGCGCCTGAAGCTCGCAAAGACGGCTGTGGTTCAGGCACCACTCCGATTCCGAGTGTGCTCCTCACGCTTTCACGCCCTCACCGTCATTGCGAACGCAGTGAAGCAATCTACCCGTCGACGGACACTTCGCCTCGCCTGAGGCTTGCAACGGCGGCAGTGGGACGGGCAGTGCGTCGCCTCACATGGCATGCACGGATGATGTGGTCGCAGATCAGGTAGGCGCCTTCAGCGCTGAACCGATTTTCTCCTCGATCCAGCTCCAGGCCTCCTCCTCGGCCGGGCCTGCCGTCTTGGAGATGGCGATCCGCAAATACTCCATCTCCGCATTGATCTTTTCGGCGGGCAGGAGATGAAGCCGCGTCGAGAGGATGGCGGCCTCCAGTACGGCGGCTTGGGCGCGGTTGTATCCCAGGAACGGGCGGTGCATGGCGGTATGCACGATGCGGCAGCGAAAGCGCGGACGCATCGGATCATCCACGAGTGCAACGACTTCGAGCTCCGCATGCGAATACGCATCGGCGAGCCTCATCCCGTCGATGCGTTCGCAGGGCAACATCGGCCAGTCGCGCCGTCCCGTCACGCAGCCGGCCAGAACGCGGATATCGGCTGGTGCCGCCGCGGACAGGAACGGATGCCGCTGGAGATTGTCGATGCTCGGCGACGGCCTGAACGGCGCGACGATGAAATCCACGTTCTCCTGGATGAGACCGAAGGGCACCATGTGCCAGCCGTCTTCGGCTTTGGTCACGACCACCGATTCGAGAATCCGCGGCATCACTCGCCTCCCGGCTCGCGAACGCGGGCCCGCAATGTATGCCCCGCTTCCTTGAACGCGGTCGTATCTTCTTCCGGCCGGTCTGCCGAGCAGCCCCAATCGAGAGGCTCGTCCTGGACGTAACGTTTCCCGAGCGTCCACGCGATCTCTGCCTTGGCGAGTTCGCCGCCGAGATAGAAGGCATGAGCGCCGTCGGCCTCGACCCCCAGTTTCGGGAACAGGGCGAGTGCTTCAGTCGCCGTCTCGTGCAGGGCGCGGTTGTAGATGTGGATGCCGTCCTGAGCGACGGCGATCCGGAAATTCGGGTCCCGCACGGCGGCTGCGTCCGTGGCGACTTCCTCGGGGCTCCGCACGAACGGGCGAAGATCGTGAAGGCTGAGCATGGCGCGGCTGTAGCCCTTCGGCAGCGCGGCATCGGCTTTGGCGGCATACATGATCCGCCGTGCCGCATCATGCTCCTCGATCGTACGACGGGTATGGTCGCTGACCTGAACGACGAGGACGTTCCGGATGCTCAGCTCCGAGCACATGCCGATCAGGGCTGCGGTCATGCCGAGGCTGTCGGCTTCGGTGAGTTCCGTGAGATTGCCGGTCCCCATCAGCATGTCGATGTCGGGAAAGCGCCGGCGGACTTCGGCATAACGGAGAATCGATTCCACGAAGCCGAAATGGATCGGCTCGAGAATCGGATCCGCCATGAACGGCTTTCCTGCGACGCTCAGCCGTTCGATGGCTCGAAAGAGCGAGTCGAGGTCGTTCGGCTGAACCGGAACGAGAACCGGTACGGCATCGGTCTCGAAGGCCAGGTCGAGATTGTCCTCGTTGAGGCTCAGGAGAAAGTCGGCTCCGGCGGCAGCGCCGCGTGCCAGCTCGTCCCGCGAGAAGGAATCGATGCTGACCTGGAGGCCGGCATTCTTCAGCGCACGAACGCTCTCTTCCAGATGCGGGAAGGGCGTATCGGGCAGGCCGCCGAGATCCACGACATCCGCGCCACGCCTCGCCAGGTCCAGTCCGCGGGCCAGGATTTCCGATGGCTGCAGGCGGGGCGCATCGACGATCTCGGCGAAGATTCGCAGGTCGTATCGCGACAGGTCGACCCGGTGCGCGCCGACTCCCAGGTAAGCGGGCAGGTCCACCACTTCGTCCGGGCCACGCTCCACCGGCACGCCGAAATGCTGGCCAAGCGCATCGAGATCGGCCCGGCATCGGCCCGGCAGGACAATCCTGTCCACACCGGCCGGGATTTCGACGCGCCTGCGGATGATTTCCTCTGTCATGAGCGCCGCGACCTTGACGCCTGCATCGATGATGATGCTCTCGAAGCGATCGGATGGCAGCGTCGCAACGACCTTTTCGAGCCGCGCCTTCGCCAGCCGTCCCGTCACGAAGACGATGCGTTCACGCATGCGAGCCGCGCCCTCAACGCCTGTTTGAGCTCGTCGAGTGTTTCGACGACGGTCGTCGCCTCGAAGGTTCTCAGACGATCGACATTCTCGAGGTCAATTCGCCGCGGATAGACCTTGACCATGCCCGACGGCGCCATGGTGTCCATTTCGGGAGCCGTATCACAGGCGAAAACGATCGTCGGGATGCGGCACTTGCCGGCCTGAGCGAAAACGTTCGTCGCGAGCGTATCCGAGATCCCGTAGACGCACTTCGCCACGGTGTTCGATGTCGCCGGGGCGATGACGGCCGTGTGGTAGAGGCCATGATAGAACTGGCCGATGGGTGCGGCGCTCGCCGTCGTGTCCTTGATGACTCTCACCCGGTTCGGCAATTGCTCCAGCTTCTGGCGGTACATCCGCACGACTTCGGCCGCCGCGCGAGTGACGAAGAGATCGAGATGCGGGATTTCGTGCATGAGATCGAAGCATTCCGTGAAGAAATGCCCCGAGCCTGTCAGCGTCCAGGCGAGACGTTGCGGACGAACCGGGGCGTTCATGCGGCAGCGAACTCCTGGACGATTCTGAAGCCCGAGAGATCGGACGACGGGCCGAGCAGGTGAATGGTGCCCGGGAAGTTGCGCGCAAATGCGGGAAAAGCCTCGTCGACGAGGCCCTGCTCAGCAAGGAATTCCGGATCGAGACGGGCGGGCGGCTCCGCGGATTTCACCAGAACCAGATGCTCCGCGTCGAGCAGGCCGGCGAGCCACAGGGCCAGGGAATCCGAGGTCACGCTCCAGCTTTCCGGGATATCCGCATACCCTGCCTGCAACTCCAGCGGATCCCACACCGGTACGCGGCCATAGGAATGGACTGCCGCAATTCCGACCGGATCATGAACCGTGATCAACGAGGGTTGGAGGGCGACAAAGACCTCCGCCATTCGGCCCATGGCATCGAGAGCAAGGCGGTGGGCCAGGGCATCGTCGAAGCCGGCGTGCTCCTGGGCGACCCGGACCGCATCCGCGAAGACACCGCCGCCCGGCGCCAGGACGAGCCGCAGGTTGCGCCATTCCAGGATAGCGCGGAGTGTGGACGGGAGCCTACCGGAATCGAGCAGGCTTCCTCCGATCTTTACGACGACGAGCGGATGCGGCATCCGGCTTTCACGCGCAGCTTGAAACGGGCAGGGTGGACGCAAGCTCGCTCAATGCCTCAGCAATGCGCCCCACTGCAAGCCTTGTGCGGCGGTCTCCCTCCTCGCACAGGCCGCCACGAAAGCCGAGATAGTCCGGTCTGAGAGCGGCAAGCGTCCGGATGTCGGAAATGCGCAGCGAGCCGGCAAGCCCCGTCATCAGGCCGTGTTCTTCGCAGCGGCGCAGAAAAGCATCGAGCTCGCTGATCGTCAGATGGTCCGGCAGGCGCTGCCCGTTCTTGACTCTCGTGTCGATCATGGCGCCCGAGAACCCGGCGCCCGCCAGCTCGGGAACGATGCTCGGCGGCGGATGATCCTCTGCGAAGAGCGCCGCGACGACAGGACAGGGGAGCGCGCGCAGAGTGTCGCTCACGCCAGCGGGAATGACTGCTTCCCGGCTCGGAAGTGCGACCTTCACGAGGCCGACGCCCGTCGAGGCCACGCGCCGTACCCGGATGCAAAGATCGGCCCAGGTCTCGGGCTCTCCTGCAACCGCACTCGTGACGGCGCGGCCACCGACCGCATCGACGATGGCCCGGATCGTCGACGTGGGGAGAGCACCGAGTGCTCCTGCCGCAGGATCCTTGGCATCGACGAGCTGCGTGCCGGCCGCAGCGGCGAGGTGAGCCTCGGCGGCGTCACGAACGCTGACGAGGAGCCTGACGGCCCGCGGAGAGGTATGCGGTCGCATCGAGCAGCGCTACGAACGAACCGGAAGGGGCTCGGCGAGGAGGCGATTCTTTACAACCCACCGAACGCCGCGCAGCCAGTCCTCATCGGTATTTCCGCGAATATCGACCTGACCGCCCCGGATCATCTTGCCGGTCCGGACATCCTTGATCGTGATGGCGAAGCTCAGGATCAGGTTCGACGTCTTCTGCACGATTCCGGAAACCTCCAGGTCCGCTCCGAGAGCCTTGGCGATGTCTTCGTCACAGCCATTGCACTTGTGCAGGGGACCCTTGGTGCGAATGGCTTCCGCCTGTGGCGCGATATCGACCAGCTGGAGCTGCGGCGACTTCGAGAGGAATTCGCGCAATGCGTCGCTTGCGAGGGCGAGCCGACGAGACTGATCCTCTCGGACGCGCCCCGATTCGGCGCTGGTGTCAATGAGTTCGAGATCGAAGACTGCGGTCTTGGCCGGCTCGGCCGCCGCCGCACTCGCTACCAGCAGGAAGGTCAGAACAGTCCAGATTTGCAACAAGGCAGGCCTCTCCAAAAGTCAAACGTCGCATATTCCGCAAGTCCTGCGCAACGCAGGTTGTCTTAGTTTTCTCTTAGCAGAATCTCGTTGTATTCGCGCAGGAAACACTGCAGCTTGTCTCACGACATGATGGTTGGTTCCACTCGTTTCCTCCTCCGAAATCACCTCGGGCTGATTGCTGCTGTGGCGATCAGCCTTCTTTTTTGGCAGTCGCTGGCGCAAGCTGCCGATCCGGTCGAGGTCCGTATCGGGCTCGTGGCCCGAGAGCCGAACCCGCCGGTTCTCTACGAGGTTGATCCCGTCCCCGAGGATGAGGGGCTGGCAGGCGGGCGTCAGGCCATTCAGGACAACAACACGACGGGCCGATTCACCGGGCACCGTTATTCCCTCAAGGAGGTTCTCGTCCCGGCCGATGGCGATCCCGCCGAGGCGGCCCGCGCCCTAGTAGCCGAAGGGATCGGCTTCATCGTAGCGAAGCTACCGGCCGACGACCTCCTCAAGGTTGCCGATGCCCTCAAGGGTTCCGATGCCGTTCTCTTCAACGCGACCGCACCCGACGACCGGCTCCGCGGGGCCGAGTGTCGGCAGAACGTCTTCCACCTGGCGCCGAGTCGCGCCATGCTCACCGACGCGCTGGCGCAGTTTCTGGCCTTCAAGCGCTGGCGCAAGATCTTCCTGATCGTCGGTCCGAACCCTGCCGACCGGCTCTACGCGGACGCCATGAAGAAGTCGGCCCGCAAGTTCGGGCTCCAGCTTGCCGCCGAGCAGGCATGGACGTTCGGGCCGCTCGCGCGCGCCAAGGCCGACAGCCCCACGACGGCCGAAGCCCTCGTGTTCACGCGGGGCGTGGATTACGACGTGGCCATCGTCGCCGACGAGGCCGCCGACTGGGGCGACTATGTGCCGTATCGGACCTGGGATCCCCGGATCGTCGCGGGCACGCAGGGGCTCATCTCCACGACCTGGCATCCGACGCTCGAGGTCTGGGGCGCCACCCAGGCGCAGACCCGCTTCCAGCGCCTCGCGCAACGGCTCATGCGCCCAGTCGATTATCAAGTCTGGATGGCAGTCCGATCGGTTGGTGAAGCCGTGACGAAATCGAAGAAGACCGACCCCGGCGAAGTGGGCGTCTTCCTGCGTGGCCCGGACTTCGCACTGCCCGGCTACAAGGGCGTCCCGCTCACCTTCCGCACGTGGGACCAGCAATTGCGGCAGCCGATCCTGATCGTGCAGCCGAAGGCCCTCGTCTCGGTCGCGCCGGAACAAGGATTCCTGCATCAGCGCACGCCTCTCGACACGCTCGGGACGGACGCGCCGGAATCCGAATGCAAACTCTAAAAAGATTTCGAGAGGATGATGTGAGCACGCTCGCACAGAAGCCATTGTTGTTTCTCGCCGGGATGGCGGCCCTGCTGGTCGGCACGTCGCAGCCGGCCGACGCCTATACGGTCTATGTCTCGAACGAGAAGGACAACACGGTCTCAGTGATCGATGCGGATACCATGGCAGTGACCGCGACGTGGAAAGTCGGACGGCGCCCCCGCGGGATCACGATCAGCAACGACGGCAAGTGGCTCTTCATCTGCGCGAGCGACGACAACCGCGTCGACGTCGTCGATGCTGCAACCGGCAAGGTGGTGCGCAGCCTGAAGTCCGGCCCGGATCCGGAGCTGTTCGTCCTGCATCCGGAGGGCAACCCGCTCTACATCGCCAACGAGGACGACAACATGGTCACCGTCGTCGATGTCGAGAAGAACCAGGTCATTGCGGAGGTGCCGGTCGGGGTAGAGCCGGAAGGAATGGGGATCAGCCCGGATGGCAAGATTCTGGTCAATACCTCCGAGACCACGAACATGGCCCACTTCATCGACACGGCAACGTTTCAGGCAGTCGACAACGTGCTGGTCGATGCGCGCCCGCGCTTTGCGGAGTTCTCGGCAGACGGAAAGGCGCTCTGGGTATCCGCCGAGGTGGGGGGCACGGTCAGCGTGATCGATCCGGCCGCCCGCAAGGTCGTGAAGAAGATCGAGTTCAAGATCCCGGGCGTGCCGGACGAGGCGATCCAGCCGGTAGGCGTGCGTCTCACGAAAGACGGCAAGCGCGCCTTCGTGGCGCTCGGCCCGGCGAACCGGGTCGCAGTGGTGAATGCACAAACCTACGAGATCGAGAAATACCTGCTCGTAGGGCAAAGGGTCTGGCAGCTGGCCTTCACGCCGGACCAGAAGCTGCTGTTCACCACCAATGGGACCTCGAACGACGTCTCCGTCATCGATGTCGCGAATCTCACTGTCACCAAAAGCATCCCCGTCGGACGATACCCGTGGGGCGTGGTTGTTTCGCCGAATTAAGAAATCATTGAAGAGGAGGACATTCACCATGCGTCTTGTCGGTCTCGCGATTGCGGCAGCCGTCCTGGGTTTCGCCGCTCCGGCGGCGGCCACGGATCTCGTCAGGGGAAGGACCGACCTGCCGGAACTCGTCCTCGGGAACGACGAGGGCAATGATTTCGCGGTGTCGCAGAAGGACATCGAGCTCGAATCGGGTAAGTCCTACCGGCTGTCCATCACGGCCAAAGGCGAAAAGGAATACAAATTCTTCGCGCCCGAGTTCTTCCGTAACACCTGGATCAACCAGATCGTGATCAACCATCTCGAGATCCACATGCAGGGCCCGCCGCACCACCTCGAGTTCGACGACACCGGAACCATCCATCTCGAGTTCGTCATGGTCCGGCCCGGCGAATACCCCTGGTACATCCAGGGTATGGAAAGCCGCGGCATGACCGGACGCTTCATCGTCAAGTGAGCCGGGCCCGAGAAGATCATGATTCGGACGGTATTGTTCTGTCTTCCGGCTGTCGTATTATTCGCTTCCCCGTCGCTGGCCGATAATCGGACGGAGTGCCGGGCGGGGATCGAGATGATCCGATCCGAGATCGCCAAGAAGCCCGACGAGGCAACCTGACGGAGCTGCGGACCGCCTTGCGGGTGGCCGAGCGCGAGGACAAAGAGGCCGAGTACGACGAATGCCTCGACGCGATCAAGGACACCCGGAAGGCGCTCGGCCGTTGAACGGCGCCATCGCAACGCCGGCACTCAGCGTTCGCGACGTAAGCCACCGCTTCGGGTCGCGTGATGCCCTGCAGCACGTGTCCCTCGAAGTTGCACAGGGGGCTTTCGTCGCGCTCCTCGGGCCAAACGGTGCCGGGAAAACGACTCTTTTCTCAATCGTGACGCGGCTCTATCACACCCGTCACGGCGAGGTCCGGATCTTCGGCCGCGACATGCAGCGCGAGCCCTCCCGGGCCCTTGCGGATCTGGGCGTCGTCTTCCAGAGCCGAACTCTCGACACCGATCTGACGATCCGCCAGAACCTCCATTATCACGCCGCGCTGCATGGCATGCCGCGGCGAGCGGCGGATCACCGTATCCAGGAACTTCTGGCGAGAGTCGGCCTCCTGGACCGGGTCGACGAGAAGGTTCGGACCCTGTCGGGCGGGCAGTCGCGCCGGGTCGAGATCGCCCGGTCCCTCATCCATGGGCCGCGGCTCCTGCTGCTGGACGAGCCGACGGTCGGCCTCGACCTCAAATCGCGCTCCGACATCGTCGCCATCGTGCGGGCGCTCGTGCGCGACGAGGGCCTTTCGGTGCTTTGGGCAACCCATATCTTCGACGAAGTCGAGTCGGACGATCCCGTGGTGGTGCTCCATCTGGGCCGCGTCATCGCGCGCGGCCCGGCGCGAGAGATCGCGTTACCCGAAGGGTCGCTGGAGGCCACGTTCCGAAAATTGACCGCAGCTCCCCTGATGGGAGAGACGGCGTGACGGGCCTCGATACCTTCGGGCAGCCGGGCTCGGTGTCGCACGCGACCGGTCCCGTGGCCTCCGGATGGGTCGGCGATCCGATTTCGGGAGAAAGGACATGACGAGCACGGCCGTTCCACTCGAGCGGCGACTGGGCCTGAAGGGCTACGCGATCTGTTTCGGAGGTATCGCACGTCGCGAGCTTCTGCGCTTCGTCAATCAAAAAGAGCGCTTCTTTTCCGCTCTGGTCCGCCCGCTGGTCTGGCTGTTCATCTTCGCGGCCGGGTTCCGGAACGTGCTCGGCGTGTCGATCATCCCGCCTTACGAGACCTATGTACTCTACGAGGTCTACGTAACACCGGGCCTCGCCGCGATGATCCAGCTCTTCAACGGCATGCAATCCTCGCTGTCCATGGTCTATGACCGCGAGGTCGGCTCTATGCGGGTGCTCCTCACGAGCCCTTATCCGCGATGGTCTCTTCTCCTTGCGAAGCTCGCGGCAGGCGTCCTCGTCTCCCTCGTGCAGGTCTATGTCTTTCTCCTGATCGCGCGTTTCTGGGAGGTGGACGTTCCGACCATTGGCTACCTTGCCGCGCTGCCTGCCTTCCTGATGGCCGGGCTCATGCTCGGGGCGATCGGTCTCTTCCTGTCGTCACTCGTGCGGCAGCTCGAGAATTTCGCGAGCGTCATGAATTTCGTGATCTTCCCGATGTTCTTCGCCTCCTCGGCGCTCTATCCGCTCTGGCGCATTCGCGAGTCGAGCGAGGCTCTCTATCTCGTCTGCCTCGCCAATCCGTTCACCCATGCCGTCGAGCTCATCCGACACGCGCTGTATGGCAAGTTCGAGCCGACTGCCTTTGCCGTTGTTTCTGCTGTCACGATCATTTTCTTCCTGCTGGCCGTGCTGGCCTATGATCCCGGGCGCGGGATCATGGCGCGCCGCGGCGGGCCTCCCGGAGAAGCTGCATGAACCGTTCAGTCTTTGCCTTCGCCATCCTCGCGCTTTTCTCGATCAGCGAAGCACGCGCGCAACCGAAGCCCGATCCCGACTGGCCCTGCGTGCAACGCAAGGTTCCGACTCTTGCAGCCGGTACGGTCTGGTCCGGGCCGAGTCTCGACGAGGCAGGCCCTTGGGGCTCGGACTTCGAAGCCGCAGCGCTGGCTCAGAAGCTCGCCTCCCGACGAACCCCCATGAGCGAAGTCGACCAGCTTGTGGAGGATTTCGCGAAATCAGCCGGCGACGAGAAGGAGAAACGCCTGACGCGGGTCTTCGCGGGCGTCCTCGAGCTCATCAACACCGAGCGGTCCCGTGTCATGGCCGGAATCGAGCGCTATGCTCGTGGCCAGCGCCAGCTGGCGGAGCGGATTCGCGACGAGGCGGATCAGATCAGTGCCGTGCATGATGCACCCGAAAAAGAGGTGCCCAAGGAACTCGCGGAGGTCGAGAACCGCTTCACATGGGACAAGCGCATCTTCGAGGAACGGACCCAGGCCCTCGAATATGTGTGCGAGACGCCGGTCCTCCTGGAGCAGCGCCTGTTCGAGATCGGCCGGGTGATTCAGTCGAAGCTTTGACGGGCAAGTTCGGAGTCCGCGTCGTCGTTCACGACGACCGCACGCCCAAGATCCATGCGCGCCGCGGGCGTGATGCACTGCCCGTCCCACCGCACTGCCGTCTTTGCGAGCCGGAGGCGAAGCAATCTACCCGTCGACGGATGTGCTCCTGAATCGCTTCATTCCGTTCGCAATGACGAAGTGGACTCGTGACAAGCTGGATGACTGCGACTCGCAGGGACGCAGTGGATCGCCACCTATACCCATCTTCCTCTCGCCAGGGGGGGTATGACGTTCTACACGTGGTCCGAACACCTGGAGAGAGGGCGTGAGCAGCGAGATTTTGGAACATTCACTTCGGCCCCGTGTCATGGCCGAATTGCATGCGAGGCCATTTTCGCCAGTCACGACACCGAAGCGCATTCTCCATTATGCGTTCGCGACCGATGCCAAGTCGGCGGCCAATGACCGTCAGGCACTTTCGGCATTCTGCATCGAGCGCGGGCTTAGCGGCCCGGAAGCGGACACGAAGCAGGCCCGAATCGTTCTGCCCGAGGCCGTGCTCCGCTGGGAGAGCCACACCGAGTTTACCACCTATACATGGGAGTTCGCGAGCGAAGACCCGCTCCCGCAACCATTCGAACCGGCTGCGGATCGCCTCTCCGGGGTCATGAGGCTTGTCCCGCAGCCGGGTCCGCTTCTCGTCGCGATCGACCTGCATCTGGTGCCGGAATCGTCGGCGCCGGCCGGAGCACAGGCCTGCTTCGGCGACAAGGTCGTCGCGCTCTCGGAAGTCGAGAACGGCGCTGCGATCGTAGCCACTGATTTCAAGGCGAATCGAAACGGATTCGTGCGCGTCCTCGTGATCGATCGCGGTCTCACGCCCGGGCCCGCCGGCGCCCTCATCCAGCGCCTGCTCGAAATCGAAACCTATCGAACGCTCGCACTGATGGGATTGCCGGAAGCCCAGGAGCTGGCGCCGGTCATTCGGCGCATCGAGATCGAGCTTCCGCAACTGCTCGACGAGATGCAGCGGAGCGAAGGGTTCGATGCCAATCACCGCTTGCTCGATCGCCTCACGGCGCTCGCGGCGCAACTCGAGGCGGGCGCCGCAAAAAGCCTCTATCGTTTTGGGGCGACACGCGCCTATGAGGAGCTCGTCGGCCTGAGGCTTCAGTCGATCGGCGAGCGCCCCATTCCGGGCTGGTCGACCTGGTCGGGCTTTCTCTCGCGACGCCTCAATCCGGCCATGAGGACTTGCGCTTCGACGGAGGAGCGGCAGGCCAATCTGTCGCGAAAGCTCGCCCGTGCCGCGCAGTTGCTGCGCACGCGCGTGAACATCGATCTCGAGCGCCAGAACCGCGATCTTCTGCAGGCCATGAACAAGCGTGCTCACCTGCAGCTTCGTTTGCAGCAGACCGTGGAGGGCCTCTCGGTTGCGGCGATCTCCTATTATCTTGCGAGCCTCGCTCACCTCGTTTTCGAGGGAGCGCACGCCGCGGGGTTCCACATCGACCCCAATGTCGCAACGGCAGTCGTCGTGCCGGTCGCGCTCGTGATCGTGGCGGCCACCGTTCGACGGATCCGGCGATCACACTCGCTCAGCGAATGACGAGCGATGGATCCGAGCAGGAAGCGGCATCATGCCGAATGCGCCAGGGTGATCCAGTTCGGGTCGAAATAGCGGTCCGCCTCGCCGTCATAGGGGAGGCGGGTGATGTCCCAATGACGGATGAGATGGGCATAGGCCGCCCATACGGGCGGGCCGCCCCCGATGAAGATGACGCGCCCGGGAAACCGGGCGATGACTTCCTCGGGCTGCATCCAGGACCGGATCTCGTGAATCGTGCGGTCGTGATAGACGAAGTCCGGGATCGATTCCTTCGTGCGTGGGCCGCTCAGGAGGACGTGGCCGCGCGTGACATCGAAGAAGCGCTGCACGTCCGCAACATATTCCGGATCCGTGTTGCCTTCCCAGGGCAATCTGCCGTTCAGGCCAAGCTGGCCATGCTGGCCGATTGCGAGCATCGCACGAACGTCTGCCATGGCCGCCACTCCCGCCTGTTGCTGTCACGCCCGAGCACGCGATCACGTGCAGTTCCCTAAAGAACTCACGCGCGCACCTGATTGTTTCGTGGTGGCGGAGGCGCAGCGACCCCAAGGGCCTCGCAAGGCTCTCTTACTTGGCCGAAGTCGCCCGCCACGCCTCGTAGAGATCCGCTTCTCCCTCGGGACGGACCGGGACATAGTCGATCTTCATCGACTGCTCCGAAAACGGCTTCGCGAGCTCCGCATAGATGGCGGCGGTCGACAGGCCATAGGGCTCGCCGTCCTGGTTGGAATAGGCGTAGGCCACCTCGCGCACTCCCGCTATGCGCATTGTTGCCAGACACATCGGGCAGGGATTTCCGCTCGCATAGACCGCACATCCATCGAGACGCAGCGTTCCGAGCGCCTGGCCTGCGGCGCGGATCGCCAGGAGTTCGGCGTGCGCCGTCGGATCGTTGGTCCTGTGCATCTCGTTGACACCACGGGCGATGACCTCGCCGTCCCGGACCACGACGGCGCCAAACGGCCGCCCGCCCTCACGGATATTATCACGCGCAAGCGCGATGGCTTCGCACAGAAAGCGTTCCGTCGATGACACTGCATCCTCCTTTCATCGGGCTCCGGCCGCCGCCAGAAGCCGTTCGATCTCTCGATAGCCGCGTCTGCGCGCGTGCTCGATCGGCGTTATACCGTCTTTGTCGGCCAGATCGACGTTGGCTCCGGCTTCGATCAGAAGACGCACGATCTCGACATGTCGCGGCCCGCCGTCGCTCAGGATGATTGCTTCGAGCAAGGCGGTCCATCCGAGCTTGTTGACGTGATCGACATCGATGCCGGCCGCGATCAGCATCTGCACGGTTTCCACATGTCCCCGCTCGGAGGCCGGAATGAGTGCCGTTCCGCCGAACCGGTTCGTGCTCTTCAGGTCGGCGCCATGGGCGAGCGTGAGCCGCAGGATGTCGAGATAACCTCTGGCACCAGCGAGGAGATACGGGCTGTCGTCGATCGAATCCTTAGCGTTCACGTCGGCGCCCGCTTCGATCAACACCCTGGCGGTCTCGATTCGGTTATTCTGAACCGCTGCCATGAGCGGTGTGCGCCGGCGGTCGTCGCGAACGTCGATTGCCGCGCCCTCGCGCAGTGCATGCTTCACCGCCTCGACGTCGCCCTTTTCCGCGGCAACCATGAGTTGCCGGTCCAGAGGCGAGGGAATCGCGGGTTGGGCTTCTGATGACAGGTTCATGATCATCGCTCCGAACAGGGCGGCAGAAGCCACCATCTGTCTCACCCATCCACCCATGACGAAAACCTGTAGCGCCCGCTATAGGAATAGGCAGGCCATGAGCGGTCAAGGTCAAGCCACGTCCCTTGTGCTCGGATGCGAAACGAGGCCGGGAAAGGATGAGTAAGTTCGGAGAGTGCGGCAGCTCTGATGCTGGGGGAATGCAGCCTCCCGACCCTGATGCCTATACCATCTGGCGTGATTGTCAGGCCAAATCGACCTCGCTATAGCTCGGGCCAACAAGAGGCGGACCGTCCAGCCGGGCAGGTTCGCGCCTTTCGGGGGTTGAAAAGGCTACTCATGCCCGCTCCGGCAGCTGACACGCGTGACAGCGAGGTGGCGCATCTGGATGTTCCCCTCGAACGGGATGTTTTCCTGCGGACGCTTCTGCGCGAGCTCGCCGGCACCCTTCAGGACGTGGTCGGCCTCGATGAAGCTTCGGGCTATATCAGCGTCGTAGGTGGCGCGATCGGCGAGCAGATCGATCACGATTATCGCCATGCCTTGGCCGTGGACCGGCTCACCCGCGAACAGGTCGCCGATGTTCTGGTCGACCTGAAGCGCCGGATTCGGGGCGATTTCTTCATCCTGGAGGAAACCGAAGACCGAATCGTCTTCGGGAACCGGGCCTGTCCGTTCGGGGATCGGGTTCGCGACCGCCCGTCCTTGTGCATGATGACCTCGAACGTCTTCGGCTATATCGCAGCCCAGAACCTTGGCTATGCGGGCGTCGAACTGGAGCGCACGATCGCTCAGGGACACCCGGATTGTCGCGTCGTTGTCCATCTCCGTCCGGCGCCCGATGCTGAACCGAACACCCGGGAGTATTTCCGGCGCGACGATGACGCTCAGCGCTGATGCGCTGGCGCTTCTGAATGCGCTTCCGGAGCCCGCGCTAGTCGTCACGGTGGTGGGAGAGGTGAACCATGCCAACCGGTCGGCTCTGTCGCTCTTCGACCGCGAGGTGCTGGGGAGCGATCTCACTGCACTCTGCGAGGACCCTTCCGGCTTCCGGTTGCTCCTGAGGCGTGCCTCGGGGTCCCGGCAGCCGCTCCCCGGCAGCCTGCACGCACGGCCGGAGACCGGCCTCGGCCCGTTTCGGGTCAATGCCAGCTTGATCATCCCCGCTGCCGATGGCGTGCCGGCAAGCCTTCTGGTGCGGCTGGCCCCTATCGAGGACCAGCGCTTCGTCGCGCTCACCAGTAAGGTGTGCGAGCTGAATGCCGAAGTGCGGCAGCGCCAGCACACCCAGGCCGTGCTCGAAGAGACCCTGCGAGAGCGCGATCTGCTCCTGCGCGAGCTTCACCACCGGGTGAAGAACAACATGCAGATGCTGGCAGGCATGCTTGCCGGTGCGGAGCGGGAAGCGAGCAACGAGGAGGCGCAGAGAGTGCTGGGCGATGCCTCCCGGCGGCTCGTGGCGGTCGGGGCCGTCCAGCAGATGCTCTACAGCTCCGACAGTCTGGCGGGAGTGAATGCCCATGCGTTCGTCCGGACCATTGCGTCGGCGATTCTGCAGGCCTCCGGACAGAGCGCCCGCCTGACCGTTCACGCCGATTCCGTGCAACTCGCGAACGACATGGCGGTACCGGTTTCGCTGATCCTCAACGAACTGATCGCCAATGCCTTGAAATACGGCCGACCTCCCGAGGGGGAGCCCGAGATCGAGGTGAGGCTGGAATTCGTGGCCGGCGATTACGTTCTGTCCGTCGAGGACAGGGGACAGGGATTCGAATTGGGGGAAGCCCGAAAGCGGGTCTCTGGCCTTGGCCTCGTGCGCGGGCTTGTCCGGCAGCTCGGTGGCGCTCTCTCGGTCGAGAAAACCCCCGGTGCCCGTGTCCTCGTACGCTTCAGGGATCGCTCTCGGGCCGGAGGCGAGGAGGCGACCTCATGATGAGCGTTCTTCCAGCCCATCCCGTTTATCGCCTCGCACCCTCGTTCGGGACCGGCGCCCGGATGGCCTTCGGCCCGGAAGGAAAGCTCGGTTCGGGAGGACGGGTCCGGAAAGCCCGGGTGTTGGTGGTCGAAGACGACTATTTCGTCTCGATGGACATGGAGACCATTCTGAACGAGGTCGGCTGCGACGTGATCGGCATCACGGCCACCGCGGAGGAGGCGATCGAGCTTGCCGCACGCGAACGGCCCGATCTCGTTCTGATGGATGTCAGGCTGGCCGGAAGACTGGACGGGATCGAAGCCGCAACGGACATCCACTCCCGTCTCGGGATCCGCAGCCTCTTCGTCACCGCGCATTCGGACCCCGACACCCGTCAGAGGGGAGAGCGGGCGAACCCGGTCGGTTGGGCTCTGAAGCCCTTCAGCTCACACGAACTCAAGGCCTCGGTGCGATCCGCACTCGAGGCTCTTCGTGTCGAGGAGTGACGCCAAGGATCGGAGCAGCGACGAGGCCCTTGGCCGATTTCCCGGCGCCCCACGCAGGACGGTATCGAGCAGGAATGGGGGTACGGCCCTGCGGGATGCTCTCGCCGAGTGACGGCGCCCCCGCAGGGCCTCGAGATATCAGGCTGCCTTCGTGTTGACGCGGGCTTCTGCGAGCTGCGTCAGGAGTTCGTCCGTCTTCTTCTCCTCCTGGAGGTTCTGGTCGAGGAGCTTCACGGCATCATTCATGCCGAGTTCCTGCGCCCAGGTCTTCAGGGTTCCGTAGCGGACGATTTCGTAATGCTCGACCGCCTGGGCTGCGGCGAGGATGCCGGCATCGAGCGCTTCGCTCTCACCGAAATCCTCCATCACGCTCTCGCCTTCCTCCAGGATTCCATTGATGGCTTCGCAGGTGACGCCTTGCGCGCGTTTCCCGAGCAGCTCGAACACCTGCTCGAGGCGCTCGATCTGGCCTTGCGTCTCCTCGCGATGCTTCTCGAAGGCCTGCTTGAGTTCCTGGGACTCTGCCGCCTTTGCCATTTTCGGCAGGTTTCTCAGGATCTTCCGCTCCGCGTAGTAGATGTCCTTGAGGGTGTGCAGGAAGAGATCGTCGAGTGTCTTCTGCTTGGCTGCCATGTCGAGAGCTCCTTGTTCGTGTAGCGGGACTCAACGAGGCTGACGAATGCAGGTTCCGCTCCGGGCGAGCGCCAGCCTGAATTCGAGAATGCGGGCGCGGACCGTCCTCGCGAGGTTCAGGCCCGGGTGCAATCCGCGGCCTGCACGGCTCTTGATTTGACCACTCTCGGAAGGTTTGCGGCAGCGCTGGGTCGCGACGCGACGGAGGCTCAACTCCAGAGTGGGGCGGCAATGATCAAAGCGATGAAAACAAGCGAGATCGACAGCGCGATCTCGCACCAGTGACGCTCAAGGATCCCGGGATCCATGACCGCTCTCCTCAGGAATACCAATCGGAGAACGTTCAGGAGTCCGGCCAAGTTACGGGAGCGCCCGCAGGCGACCTCAGGCTGGTAGCAACTCTGGCTCGGCCTCGGCTCGCGCCGGCTGATATTCCGTTCGCGCCGGAGTCCGGGGATTTCTGCACCGGATGGATTGGGACGATCTGAGGTTCTTTGCCGAGCTCGCGCGAACGGGGAGCCTGTCGGCCGCCGCAAGAGCGCTGCCGGTCGATCACTCGACCGTGGCGCGGCGCGTTGCATCTCTCGAAGAAGCGCTCGGCATCCGGCTGTTCGACCGCCTGCCTCGTGGATACGTGCTCACACCCGAAGGGAACCTCTTCGGGAGCAGGTGGAGCGCCTCGAAGAGGACGTGTTCGCGCTTCAGCGCATGGTCCGGGGGAGAGGGCCGGCACTCTCCGGCACCGTTCGGGTCAGCGCGCCGCCGGCCTTTGCGAGCCTCTTTCTGGCACCGCGTCTCGGGCTCCTGCGCGAACGGCATCCCGAGATCGAGCTGGAGCTCTCCGGTTCGAACATCTCGGTCAGCCTGACGCGGCGCGAGGCGGACCTCGCGCTTCGCCTTGCTCGGCCCGAAGGCTCGTCCCTGGTCACCCGCAAGGTGGCGACCAGCGCCTATGGCCTCTTTGTGAGCCGCGCTCACATAGCCGGGCGACATCCGGACACGATGGATCTTCTGGGCTTTGACGAGAGCCTCGAGGACGTGCCGCAACAGATGTGGTTGCGGGACCATGCGAGAGGGCGTCCGCTCGTCTTTCGAGCCAACGATCTCGTGAGTCTGCTCTCCGCCGTCCGGGCAGGGCTGGGCACCGCGGTTCTGCCCTTCTTCGCGACCGGTAACGATCCAGATCTCGTGTGTCTCGAGCGAGAGGGAGTGCCGGGACGAGACATCTGGCTCGTGGTTCACGAGGATGTCCGGCGCTCGCCGCGCGTGCGCGCCGTGATGGACGTTCTGATCGAGATCATGACGCAGGAACGGGGGCTGCTCACCGGTGACTTCGGGTAGATGCGGCTGCCCTGCGCATTTCTGCGCAGAAGCTTGGCTCAATCACTCGGAGCGAGCCGCCTTGTTCAATGCCATAGGAGATCGGGGCGGGCACGGGTCCGCCGTGGCATGGGAGGCCATGATGACCAGTAGACCAAGATCTCTTCTCGAGCTCGCAGGCGCTCCGCGCCATCCGGGCTCATTCGAAAGCTCCGTTCTCGTCCTGATCGACCTTCAGCGCGAGTATCTCGAGAGTGGCGGCCTGCCTCTCGTGGGAATCGAAGGCGCCGTTGCGGCGCTTGGCCGATTGCTGGCGCTCGCCCGCCGTCACGGGACGCCCGTCTTTCACGTGGCCCACCATGCCCGCCCGGGCGCGAAGCTCTTCGATCCGGGCAGCCCGACGTCACACATCATCCAGGGACTCGAGCCGGTCTCGGGCGAGGAGGTCGTCACCAAGTCCTTGCCCAATGCGTTCGCACGAACGGATCTGCAAGACCGGATCCAATCGACGGGCCGGCAGGAACTCCTGGTCGCGGGCTTCGCGACGCATATGTGCGTGAGTTCGACAGCGCGGGCCGCTCTCGACCTCGGATATAGAACGACCATCGTGGCATCCGCGACGGCAACGCGTGATCTGCCCGATCCGCTCGGAACGGGCGGCTCTGTTCCAGCTCACATCGTGCAGCAGGCAGCACTGGCCGCGTTGGCGGACCGGTTTGCGATCATCGTGCCGGATGTAGAAGCGCTCGGGCCCGCGAGGGCTGCGAGGCCGATATGACGGATGAAAATCTCCGTAAGCCGGAGGCTGTACGCCGGAAGGGATACGCGGAGGCCGATGTCCGCCTATACCGCATTGGCGCGCTTTGCGATGATCCGGTGTGGGTCGTGCAGGCACGCCCGGTGCGCCTGCGAGGAATAGGGAAGCCCAGGATAGATCTTCCGCTCGCTGCGGCAGCACGCGCATCGGAACCGACAGCGCTGCACCGAGCCGTCTGACGGCTTGCCCGGCGCAGAGCTCGGTGCGACTGTAGGTCGTTTGAAACGATTGCTGCAGGTTTTACTGCAGCCGCCGCAACAAAGGGAAACGCCATGAGGATCCTGAACCTGCTGCAGATTGTGTTGACGAGCGTAGTTCTGTCTCTGGTCGCGCTCGCGGCCTTAGCAGCCGAGTATCCAGCCCCGAAGGAAGGCGCCTGGACTGCCAGAGACTTCCGGTTCCACACCGGTGAGGTCGTGCCGGAACTTCGCCTGCATTACAGGACCGTCGGCGAGCCATCGGGAGAGCCGGTTCTGATCCTGCACGGCACTGCCGGCTCGGGAGCCAGCATGCTCACGCCGGCTTTCGCGGGCGAATTGTTCGGTCCGGGCCAGCCGCTCGATGCGAGCAAGTATTTCATCATCCTGCCCGATGCGATCGGCGCCGGAAAATCATCCAAGCCTTCCGACGGGCTGCGCACCAAATTCCCGCGCTACAACTACGACGACATGGTCATGGCCCAATACAAACTGGTGACTGAGGGTTTGGGCATCCGTCATTTGCGCCTCGTACTCGGCAATTCGATGGGCGGTATGCATACCTGGATCTGGGGAGCCACCTATCCGGATTTCATGGATGCACTGGTCCCGATGGCCGCGCAACCGACCGAAATGGCCGCTCGCAACTGGATGATGCGGCGTCTCCTGATCGAAGCAATTCGAAACGATCCTGACTACAACAACGGCGACTACACCAAGCAGCCAGGCTCGATGAAGCTCGCCAACGTGACCTTCGCCATCGGGACGAGCGGGGGAACGCTGGCCTACCAGAAGCTGGCGCCGTCGCGCGAGACGGCCGACAAGTTGGTCGACGAGCGTTTGGCTGCCCCCTTCCAGGCCGATGCGAACGACTTCATCTATCAATGGGAATCATCGCGTGACTACAATGCGGCACCGGGTCTGGAGCGCATCCAAGCCCCGCTGCTGGCCATCAATTCCGCAGATGACGAGCGCAACCCGCCCGAGACGGGAGTCATGGATCGCGAGCTGAAGAGGGTGAAGAACGGTCGCCTTTACCTCATCCCGGCGAGCGAGGACACGCGGGGCCATGGCACCACAGCCATGGCGAAATTCTGGAAGGATCAGCTTGTGGAATTTCTGCAGTCAGTGCCGCGGCGGGTGAACTCCAATTAGATCCCGTCGATCGCAAAGATGGGCGCGCGAGTACAAGCGATGAGCGTTGCGGCGGCATCACTCGATGCCGCCTCGACGGGCAATCTGCCATTCAAGCTTTGTTTCCTGCACGCGAGTTCATGTTTTGCGGCTCGCGTTTCCGTCTCATGCTTGGATGAGCCCGGAGTTCGCCGGTGAAGATTCCACCGTATAGCAGAGTGTCCTTCATTCGCGTGTGTGCGGCATGTGCCGGCGTTGTAATCACGCTCTCGCTCTCCTCTGCTGCCCGATCCGATGTCTCAGCCGTGACGACGGACGGCTTCCCGGAAGTCTTGCTGCCTCCCGAGATCGACGGCCTGATCGGTCTTCCGCAGACCTATGCGGGCAACCGGCGCCTCTATCTTGACCTCGTCGCGCGCGCTGCCGAGCGCGCGGGATTGCCGCCCGATCTCGTCGATGCGGTAGTCCATGTGGAAAGCGGCTATGCACCGGGAGCAGTTGGGGGCGTCGGTGAGGTTGGCTTGATGCAGGTCAGGCCCGAGACGGCTGCCATGCTGGGTCACGCCAGCGGTGCTGCGGCCCTGTTCGCACCGGAGACGAACATACGCTACGGTGTGATGTATCTGGCGCGCGCCTGGCAACTCGCCGGCGGCGATCTGTGCCGGGCCTTGATGAAATACCGGGCCGGATGGGGCGAGGAATGGATGTCGCCTCTCTCGATAGAGTATTGCCGGAGAGTGCGCCAGTACCTCGCCGCGATCGGATCTCCGCTCGCCGGTGGGGCACTTCCGTCGGCTGAACCCTCGGATAGTGCGTCGGCCATTGCCTCTGCTTCACTCGCAGCGAATGCGCCTGCATCGAGCGCTCGACAACCTCGGCCTGCAGGGCGTGCCGAAGCGATGTATGCACGCGAGCTCAAACTCGCGCAGGCGCAAGCCCGCTTGCGGAAGGGGGCACGCACCGCCAAAGACAGCACGCGGTTCTGGGCTGCGCACGAGGCGCGAATCCGCGAGATCACCAGGCGGCTGGAAACGCGCAGCTGATGGGCGTGAGCGATATCAGGGTGGCAGACGTTTTCGCAATTGTTCTTAGAGCCCGTTTGAGAATTGTTATGGGTGAGCGATGCGGCGCAGGAGCAGGCTTCCCATGCTGATGTAGATCATGGCCTCGGAGACATCGCAGCGCTCTTCGTAATCGCGCACGAGCCGGCGCCAGCGCATCATCCAGCTGCGCTCGACTACCCACCGGCGCGGCAGCACCTAAAAGCCTTTCTGATCCGAGAGCTTGCGCACGATCTCGATCACGAAGTCCCGGTAGGCGGCCTTGCTCATCAGCTTGCCGCGGTCATAGGCGCCATCGGCGAACAGATGTTTCAGCCACGGCCAGCGCTTGCGGATCGCCGTGATGATCGCTTCCGCGCCCGCCGCAACCTGCACGTCAGCGGTCGTGAGATTGACCATCAGGAGGCGCCCACCCGTATCCACGGCGATCTGCCGCTTGCGCCCCTTCACCTTCTTGGCGGCATCATAGCCACCCCCGCCCGGAGCGATTGGGGCCTTCACACTCTGACTGTCGATCACGCCGGCACTCGGGCTCGCCGCGCGCCCGGCCCGCTCGCGGTCGAGCATCAGCGCCACATCGTGCAGCGTCCGGAACAGAGGCCGGCGCACGAAGCGGCGGAACCACCAATACACGGTCTGCCACGGCCCGAAGTTCGTGGGCAGCATGCGCCAACCGCAGCCGGCCCGCGCTAGATAGCGGATCGCGTTCAGGATCTCGCGTAAATCCACGCCGGGCTTGCGCGCGCGCTTGGCAGGCCTGGGCAGAAGTGGTCGGATCCGCTCCCATTCGGCATCGGTGAGATCGGTCGGGTAGCGCCGCCGTTCAAACACTCTTTGGCGCTCACGGTGTTCCTGGATCCACATCCAGCTCATGTGGCGGTCAGCCCACCTAAACTGACCCCATGCGACATTCTCAAACGGGCTCTAAGCGCTTCGGCACGGCGCGCCCGGATCCGAAACCGATCGTGACCTCGGATCTCGAGCCGGACATGCTGCGCAAATTCATCCGGAAGTTTCAGGTGAACCCCGCGACGTGGCTCCGGCAGCTCGGCCCCCGCCTCGATGAGGCGGGCTGCACCGTGCCGCCGGAAATCCTCGCTGAATTCGGCTTCGCCCCGCGGGACGGGCCGGCACAGCGCGGCGTGGCGTGGCGTGAGCGACGAGGACAGGGCAGGGACATGGGACGCAAATCCCAACGCAGCAGACATCGCGCCTCGGCGCTCTCGCACCGGGTCGCGAAGAGCTACCTGACACGACGGCAGGGCCCGAACGGGCGCGTCGAACTCGTGCTCAAGGCTCCGGAGCCCGTCCCAGCGCTTGAGCCTGGACGGCACTGGCACGCGGTCCAGGCGATCCCCGGTCGCGAGTCGACGACGCGGGAGCGCATCGGGGAACTCGGCGTCTTGGCCTATCTCCCGGCCGAGAAACTCTCGGTCCCATGCCGTCCGACCGGGCGGTTCGTGCCAGGGCGCTCGAAAACCCGGAACTGCAGTTTCCGGCGCCTACTGATGCCCGGTTACGTGTTCACTGCGTTCAACGCTGATCTGCCGGAGGAGTGGCCGGATCTCAACCGGGTGAAGGGCGCGATCGCACTCCTCGCCGATCCCGCCACGGGTCGGCCTTATCGCGTGAAGGCGGAAGATCTCGCCCGCCTGGGGAGGGCCGGGAACCCGAACCAGATTTCGCGACGGCGCTCGCGGCCGGCCAAAAGGTCAGGATCACGGACGGGCCGTTCGCGTCGTATACCGCGATCGTGACCGCGCCGGGGGAGGAGCGGGTCACGGTCGAGGCTTCGATATTCGGCCGCGCGACGGCAGTCCAGCTCGGCGTTTGCGGCGTAGAAGCGGTGTGATATGGTCACGCTGTTCGCACGTCCCTTAATGTAATGGCGCCTCGGAGCAGCGGTCGGGTGCGGCCAACGGAACGATTTCCGTTGACGGGCGAAGCATTTCCGGCCCGTGCTGGCTCCCTTGTCGAAAGCCCTAACTGTGCACTCAGCCCTCTCCGGGCCCACGCCTGCGCGGGCTCACTGCCGTAATTCTTGCAAGTATTTGCGTCTCCGCAGACCTTCTCCAAGGCCGGTTCAACTGAGCCTCTACTGAAGCCACCTTGGCAGCTCTGCGGACCCGGCGTATCGTCCGCACCGGGGCCTCCAGAGGAGGTAATTATGCCGAGAGAGCACTACGAGGAACTGGATTTTAATCTCGCACCCTTCGGGTTCGACGAGATCACGCTTCAGATCTGGGGGAAGGAGAGTCTTCGAGACTCGGATCCTCCAGGTACAAAGACCATCGATCATGGAGATCGAGAGATTGTTCTTTCGCCCGCACTACAGGCTGTCTTTGTCAACGAAGACACTGATGAAACTCTGACCTTCAGCATCACCGGCACGTCCCACAATACGCACAATTCGGACGGGTCGACCACGAGCGTCGCGACCGGCCGGAACATTTTAGGCGATCAGTTTGACAACGAGGTGGTGCTCACGATCGGACGTTTCACTTACACCATCGATGCGGATGGCAATCCGTCCCCGTTGACCGGTCACGGGCAGGAGATTGCTCTCCTTGCTCTGCTGGATCCGATCCTTTGATCCGGGCTAGCTGCCACTCGTAAGCCTCAACGACCCGCCGGGCCGGCATCGCCCCGGCGGCCTCCTTGAACGATCCCTCTGTACTGTGGTCATCAGAAGTCGAGTTAAGCCGAATGACGCGCACTCGCTGCGCCCACCTTTTGCTGCAAGAACAGGGACAAAACAGGCGTGAAGCCCATGCGCTCCTGGGCGCTGCCGTCGGCAACCCAACCGGCGGAGCATCGCCCGTCGCCGCTCGGGCCTCTCGTTTGGCAGCCCTCGCTCTACTCGCGCAATACGATCTCCTACCTGGTGGCGCACCGATGGCGGCGGGATACCAAGGATGCCGAACTGCAAGCTCTTAAGCGGCTCAAGCTGGACCTCGATCCGGCTGTCATCAGGCACATCGCGGAGGAGATCGTAGATCTCGCGCGCAAGATCGGCCCGGCGCCAGCGTCCGTCGTTCCTATCGCCTGCGGGCATTCGAAGCGTGACGATTGTCTGTCATTCCAACTCGCATCCAGCGTCGCGGAGCTGCTCGGCGCGACGTTTGCTCCCGTGTTCACGACGCGTCCTGCTCCGGGCTCGTCGCATCCGAAAGCGAACCTAGATCTCCCGCCGCTCGAGATGAGGGAAAGGCCTGCGGGACCGGCGCTCCTGGTCGACGACGTGGCAACGTCAGGCTGGCATCTCGAGGAGGCGTTGACGCGATTGCGCACGGAAGGCGTGCCGTGCTCGGCCATCGCGTGGCTCGGCGGCGTCACAGGAGATTGTGCCATGGCCACTTGATTGCACGCCTGTAGTGAGCGGTAGGCGCGCCAGCCAATTTTGAACCACAAGTCGGCTTCAGTCCCGCAACTACTTTGACCAACGCTTGGTGAAATCCGACGTCACGCGACCCAGTTTTTCCGGCCTCTCACTTATAGGTGTCTGTATTCTTGTGGCGGATAACTGGGTAAGCTCGATATTGAGTTGTTGCGAGACGAGCGGGCTTTTCACTCGCAAGTATTTTTCTACATGAGCAATCAGTCTCTCTGCCACTCCTCTGTTGGCAGGGAGGCTCCGATCGTCCGGCAACTTAAAGCTCTCATGGAAGCCCGTCACTTTTCCGAGTGTGAATGGGGTTGCATTACGTATCGGCTTGGGCTCTTTCTTGGAGTCTAGCAGCGCCGGGTCTTTTTTAATCTCGACTTTGCGCTGTTTCATTTGTTTCTCAATCGTCCTGCCTATGTTCTGGTTGGAGATTGGGTCGATTGCAGTCGCTCGTACGTAGCGGAATTCTTGCTCTTTTCCTGCTGCCTTGGGGTAAAGCTGATCGATATTGTGCGGCACTCCGGTCGCGATCCTGCTAAACTCAACCCCGTAGTACTTTCGGGTAAAAACGTCGAACCAACGGCGGTACTTGTCGGGCTCGAACGGGGTTACCCACAGTTGTGGCTTCCCATTTTCATCAATGAAGGCGAATGCCTCGTCTGAAGAAGCGCCATCCAACGGCTCGATCCATCCTCGGCCCGGTCCCATCGGAGCTGCGGCCCGGTTCTTGAAGAACTCCATATCGCGGATGCCAATCGCCGCCGCTGTGGTTGCATACTCCTTAAGAATACTGGAGTGCTGATCCTGCATGATGTCTTCAGCGCGTACGGTTGTCGCTGGCTGTGAAGATTGGTTTCCAGCCCCTGCGGACTTGGCGGCTGGTGCAGCTGTAGCTGGTGTCGAGGATCCTGAATCAGCAGCGGGGCTGGCTGTAGCTGGTGGCGAGGAGTCGCTACTCGTGGACATTTGTAGCCTCACAAGTGTTTGCCATAGTGACCCCATCATACGCGCGATCAGCCCCGCGGTTATGTGCGCGCTCGTACATCCGTCTTGCCCGGTAGTCTCGGCAAGGATTGATGGCGTGTGATCACATGGCCAAGTTTCAGCCGGGGCAATCCGGCAATCCGAAAGGGCGGCCGAAAGGCTCGCGCGATGCGCTCTCGGAGAAGTTCATTGCGGAGCTGTTCCGCGACTTCTCGAGCGGCACCACGGCGCGGGACACGATCGTTCGCGTGCGTGAGGCGCGGCCGGACATTTACCTGTCCCTCATCGCCAAGCTCATCCCCGAGAAAAAGCAGCACGAACTCACCGGCCGCGACGGCGGCCCGATCGAGACTCGGCAAGCTGCAGAACTGAGCGACGATGAACTTGCACGTATCGCCGCAGCAGGCCGCGGCGGAGCTGCTCCGGAGGCGGAGGGCTAGAGAGAGCCTCGCCGGCTTCGTCAACGCCGTCGAGATCCCCGGCAAGCCTGTCTCCGACGATCCCGACGCGTGGCTGTATCCGATCGAAACTTCCGTCGCCGCGCATCATCTGCTGCTCTGCGACAAGCTCGAGGCGATTAGTTCGACACCGCACGGGCGGCTCATGGTGTTCATGCCGACGGGCTCGGCAAAGTCGACTTACGCATCCGTCGTGTTCCCGACCTGGTTCATGGGCAAGCGGCCGGGCGCGCGGCACATCCTCACGTCCTACGGCTCCGACCTCGCCCGTCGGCACGGGCGCCGGGCCCGTCAGATCGTTCGCTCCCGCGCTTATCAGTCGTTGTTCGGCACGGCGCTCTCCGCTGACTCGAGCGCCGCGGACGAGTGGGCGCTCACGAACGGCTCCGAATACATGGCCGGCGGCATCCTGTCGGGCATCACCGGCAACCGCGCGCACGGGCTCCTGATCGACGATCCCGTGAAAGGCCGCGAGGATGCGGACAGTCCGGTGATCCGGCGGAAAACGCTCGACGCCTACGAGGACGACCTGAAAACCCGCCTGATTCCGGGCGGCTGGATCGCGCTGATTCAGACGCGGTGGCACGAGGACGATCTCGCGGGCTCCATCCTCCCTCGAGGCTGGAAGGGCGAAAGCGGGTCGATCGAATGCCGCAACGGCAACGTGTGGAAGTGCTGTGTCTGCCAGCGCTCTGCGATCTCCCGGACGATCCGCTCGGGCGCAAACCTGGGGAATTCCTCTGGCCCGAGTGGTTCGACGGGCGCCGTTGGGCGCAATTCAGGAGCAACGCGCGCACCTGGTCGGCGCTTTATCAGCAGCACCCGACGCCCGACTCCGGCGCCTACTTTCAGGCCGATTGGCTCCGGCCCGTCATCCCTCTAGCCAGATAGGGTGCGGAACGCCTGCGGAACAAAGTCCCCGGATTCAGTGGGGATGTTCCTGCGATGTTCCGCCTAATTCTGCCAGATGAAGAGGAGCGGTCTATCCGCTCAACTCATTGGAAAATCTAAAGGAATGATGGTGCTGCCAGTGAGGATTGAACTCACGACCTCTCCCTTACCAAGGGAGTGCTCTACCACTGAGCTACGGCAGCATCTTCGCACGGCCGCGCTCGACGGCGCGGCGCCGGGGCAAACGCCCTTGCGTGGGCCGGTCTAGTGCCACAGCCCGGCCCTAGGCGCAAGCCATCCGTGGGGCGACTATTCGGCTGCCATCCTCCCGCGTCCGAGGGGCAGGCCGAGGACTCCCCAGACTTCGACCAGGGCGGCGGTGAGCTCCGCGATCGCCGTCTCGTCGTGGAGCGGGGAGGGCGTGATTCGCAGGCGCTCGGTGCCGCGCGGCACGGTCGGGTAGTTGATGGGCTGGATGTAGATCCCGTGCTTTTCGAGGAGGCGGTCCGAGGCCGCCTTGCAGGCCTCCGCGTCGCCGACCATGATCGGCACGATATGGGTCTCGGTCGGCAGGATGGGCAGGCCGGCTGCGGCGAGGGCCTCCTTGGTGCGCGCCACCTGGCGCTGCTGTCCCTCTCGCTCGGCTCCGGAGCGCTTGAGATGCCGGACGGAAGCGGCCGCGGCCGCCGCCACGGCCGGGGGCAGGGCGGTGGTGAAGATGAAGCCCGGCGCATAGCTGCGCACGGCGTCGGCGACGGCCCGGGAGGCTGCGATGTAGCCGCCGAGAACCCCAAAGGCCTTCCCGAGCGTGCCCTCGATCACGTCGATCCGGCCCATGGCTCCCTCGCGGTCGGCGATGCCGCCGCCACGCGGGCCGTACATCCCAACCGCATGGACCTCGTCGAGATAGGTCATGGCGCCGTAGCGCTCTGCAAGATCGCACATCGCGTGGATCGGCGACACGTCCCCATCCATGGAATAGACGCTCTCGAACACGATCAGCTTCGGGCGGTCGCCGGCGCCGCGCAGGAGCTCTTCCAGGTGATCAAGGTCGTTGTGCCGGAAGATCGCCTTCTCGCAACCGGACTGGCGCACGCCCTCGATCATCGAATTGTGGTTCAGGGCGTCGGAGAGGATGAGACAGCCCGGAATCAGGCGGGCGATGGTCGAAATTCCGGTCTGGTTCGAGATGTAGCCGGAGGTGAAGACGAGCGCCGCTTCCTTGGCGTGCAGGTCGGCGAGTTCGGCCTCGAGCCGGACGATGGGGTGGCTGTTCCCGGAAATATTGCGGGTGCCGCCCGCCCCCGTGCCGAGCCGTTGCGCCGTATCGGCCATCGCGGCGATCACGTCCGGGTGCTGGCCCATGCCGAGATAATCGTTCGAGCACCACACGGTGATCGGCCGCGGGCCGTCCGGAGCGTGCCAGATGGCCTGCGGAAAGCGACCCGCCACCCGCTCGATGTCGGCGAAGACGCGGTAGCGCCGCTCCGCCCTCAACCGATCCAGTGCCGACGTGAAAAAGCCTTGATAATCCATGATCTCACCGAGCGCTTATGCGCCAATATGGGGTGACGCAGCGGCTTTCCTTGATCCGGATCAAGGTGCACCCCAGGTGCCACTTCGCAATATTCCGGTTGAGCGGCTCTCGCGAACTCAGTATTGCGTCGCGAGACGAACGGTCGCGTGAACCATGTCCAGCGTGAAATCGCAAGAGAGGCAGGAGCGGCTCAGGGCTGCGCTGAAGGAAAACCTAAAGCGCCGCAAGGCTCAGGCGCGGGGCCGCGAAACCCAGCGCAGCGACAGCCCGGCGGCCGCGCCGCCGGCGGACGGCAACGAAAACGAGACGCCGGAGCGCTAAGCCGCATCCGGCGAAGTATCTGGTGGCTCACCGCAGGGGAATGCGGGACCATCCCATGGCAGGCGCTCATTCCGCGTGATGGGAATGGGCTCCGGAGAGACTTCGAAATCCACCGGTTTCGCGGTGCGAGCCGGCATGGAGTTGCGCCCGAGCGGCGGAAAGGACGACGATGGACCGCATTCGCATCCGGGGCGGCGCTCCGCTGAACGGTACGATCCCGATCTCGGGGGCCAAGAACGCGGCTCTTCCGCTCATGACCGCGAGCCTTCTCACGGACGAGACGCTGGAGCTCACGAACGTGCCGCGGCTCGCCGACGTCTCGTCGCTCCTGCGGATCCTGAGCAATTTCGGGGTCGACCACATGATCGCCGGGCGGCGTCCCGGCCAGACCTCGGAGACCGGCCAGACGGTCCGGCTCACGGCCCGCACCATCATCGATACCTGCGCACCCTACGAGCTCGTCTCGACGATGCGGGCGAGCTTCTGGGTCATCGCTCCCCTGCTGGCCCGATTCGGCCAGGCGAGGGTCTCGTTGCCGGGCGGCTGCGCGATCGGAACGCGGCCCGTCGATCTCTTGATCATGGCGATGGAGAGGCTCGGGGCCACGATCGAGATCGATGGCGGTTACGTGGTCGCGAAGGCGCCGCGCGGGCTGCAGGGCGGTGAAATCGTCTTCCCGAAGGTTACGGTGGGGGGCACCCATGTCGCCCTGATGGCGGCGGTACTGGCGAACGGGACGACCGTCATCGAGAACGCCGCCCGTGAGCCGGAAGTGGCGGATCTCGCGAACTGCCTCGTTAAGATGGGAGCCCGGATCGAGGGCGGAGGGACCTGCCGGATCGTCGTCGAAGGCGTTTCCCGCCTCCATGGCGCGAGCCACGAGGTGCTGCCCGACCGCATCGAGACCGGGACCTATGCCATAGCGGTCGCGATGACCGGAGGTGATGTCACCCTGACCAATACCCGACCCGACCTCCTGCAATTCGCCCTCGATACGCTCGGCCAGGTGGGGGTCGACATTTCCGTGACAAACGAAGGCATTCGTGTCAGGCGGAACGGTGCCGGGCTCGAGCCGGTCGATGTCACGACCGATCCGTTTCCGGGCTTTCCGACTGATCTCCAGGCGCAGTTCATGGCCCTGATGACCCGGGCCAAGGGCACGTCCCGCATCACGGAAACCATCTTCGAGAACCGGTTCATGCACGTGCAGGAACTGGCCCGCCTCGGGGCCTCCATCCGGCTCGACGGCGACAGCGCCTTCGTGGATGGGGTCAAGCGGCTCAGGGGCGCGCCGGTCATGGCGACGGATCTGCGCGCATCGGTTTCGCTCGTCATCGCCGGCCTCGCCGCCGAGGGCGAGACCATGATCAACCGGGTCTATCACCTCGACCGCGGCTTCGAGGCCCTCGAGGCCAAGCTCGGGCGCTGCGGCGCCGAGATCGAGCGGATCAAGAGCTGACCTCGCCCGAACGGTTCCCGCATCGCGGCGCTGCTCAGTAGCCTATCGCGCCGCGCTTCTCGCCGAAGCCCGGGATGTAGCAGCGGCAGGGCGTGTTGATGGGAGCCCGGCCCGGGGCTTCGCAATTGCCGCGCGAGGTCACGCAGATCCCGCCAATCCGGGCTCGCCGCCCGCGATAGGGCTCGTCATAGCCGTAGCGGCGGCGGGGGCCGCGATACTCGTCCTCGAAATCCCGGCGATCATAGTAGTCGCGCGGGCCACCGCGGTAGGGGCGCTCCTCATAAACCGGCGGCTCGCCATAGCGGTAATAGCCCTGCGCCGAGGCCGGGGTTCCGACCAGCAGGCCCAAGGCGGCTGCCGCAAGAATCTTTCCTCTCATGACACGACACTCCTGCTCCATGGACCCGCCATGGGACGATCCTCGGCTCGGGCGGCGCCCGGCCGACTCCATCCGTTGATGAACCCCGGCGATAGGGGAAGGTTGCGCCCTCGGGCGGATCGGCGGAGGAGGACTGCCCTGATGGCACGAATTTCCTGCGAGAGGGTTTCCGGGCGCGCGCGCCGAATCGCGTGGAGCCGCTCGATTGGTCTCGGCGGTGGCGGAAGGTTGCGCTTGCGGCGAGCCGTCTCTACTTGAGCATCGATACCGACATTCTAGCCCCGGCAGGAGCGCTCACCGGCCATGGACCTCCTGAAACTCGTCGCTCTCGATCAGGAAGACCTCGCGGTCATTTCCGCCCATCTGCAGGACGCGATCGTCAAGGTCGGTGATCTGACATACCTGCCGCGGGAGCGGCGCTTCGCCCTGGTGGCGCGCCGATTCGACTGGGAGGCCGATCCGGGACAGCCGCCGCGGCGGCGCCTGACCGGACTGCACTTCGAGCGGGTCAACGCGGTCCGGGCTCGTGGCATCGACCGCAGCAAGCCCGATGCGAGCCTCGATCTGCTGGCGATCACTTTCGAGGAGTCCACGTCCCCGTCCGGGACCGCGACTCTCATCTTTGCGGAAGGCGGCGCCATCCAGCTCGATCTCGAATGCGTCGAGATGCAGATGAAGGATCTCGGGCCGGTCTGGGAGGCGGAGAGCCGGCCCAAGCATGACGAAGTGGATCAGCCCGAGCGCCTGCCTGCGGGCCGACTGTAATGGCGCAGCGCCTCGACGCGAGATCGGCGGATTTTTCGCGCGCCTTCGATCGTCTCCTAGCCGCCAAGCGCGAAGTCTCGGAGGATATCGACCACGCGGTGCGCACGATCATCGATGACGTCGTCGCCCGGGGCGATGCCGCGCTGATCGATTACACCGCCCGGTTCGACGGACTGGAACTGAGCCCCGGACGCCTTGCCGTCTCCGCACAGGAGGTCGATGTCGCGCTGGCGGATTGCGATCGTGCGGCGCTCGATGCGCTGTCTCTCGCAAAGGAGCGGATCGAGACCTTCCACACGGCTCAGCGCCCCTCCGACTGGATCTCCACGGATTCGGCCGGTGTCACCCTCGGCTGGCGCTGGACTTCCCTCGAGTCCGTCGGCCTTTACGTACCGGGCGGGACCGCGAGCTATCCCTCATCGGTGTTGATGAACGCCGTCCCCGCGAAGGTCGCAGGGGTGGAGCGGGTCGTGATGGTGGTCCCGACCCCGCGGGGCGAGATCAATCCTCTCGTGCTCGCAGCCGCCCGGCTCGCCGGCGTCGACGAGATCTACCGGGTCGGCGGCGCCCAGGCGGTAGCTGCCCTGGCCTATGGAACGGAGA
This sequence comes from Microvirga massiliensis, assembly GCF_001006805.1. Lineage (GTDB taxonomy): Bacteria > Pseudomonadota > Alphaproteobacteria > Rhizobiales > Beijerinckiaceae > Microvirga > Microvirga massiliensis. The sequence goes on from NZ_LN811356.1 coordinate 336,544, forward strand.
CGATCGCGCCTGTCGCCAAGATTGTCGGCCCCGGGAATGCCTATGTCGCGGCAGCGAAGCGGAGGGTCTTCGGCCAGGTCGGGATCGACATGATCGCCGGGCCCTCGGAAGTGCTCGTCCTGGCGGACGGCGATGCGAATCCGGATTGGGTCGCGGCCGACCTCCTGGCTCAGGCCGAGCACGACACGGCCGCGCAATCGATCCTCGTTACGTCGAGCGCCGCCCTCGCGGACGCTGTCGATGGGGCCGTCGCGCGCCAGCTCGAGACCCTGCCGCGCGCCGCGATCGCCCGGGCGAGCTGGATGGAATTCGGCGCGATCATCCTCGTGGAAAGGCTCGAGGATGCGGTGCCTCTCGTGGACCGCATCGCGCCGGAACATCTCGAGATCGAAACCGCCGACGCGGAGACACTGGCGGCGAGGATACGCAACGCGGGCGCGATCTTTCTCGGCAGCCACACTCCCGAGGCGATCGGCGATTACATCGGCGGGCCGAACCACGTGCTCCCGACTGCGCGGTCCGCCCGGTTCTCGTCCGGGCTCGGAGTGCTCGACTTCATGAAGCGGACCTCGATCCTGAAATGCGACCCCGAGGCTCTGCGGGCGCTCGGTCCGGCGGCGATCGCGCTCGGCCGGTCGGAGGGGCTCGAGGGGCATGCCCGGTCGGTAGAGATCCGCCTGAACCTCGGGGATCGCCGCGGATAGCGTTCTGCCCGAAGCTGGGCCAGAATTCCCGAGAGCGGCAGACGCTTCGCCGGGTAAGGCTTCCACAGCTTGATCTCCGGCGAAGGCAGGATCGGATCCTGATTCACGCGCTGACCCGCTAGGGTCTGCCGGATGCCGGAGTCGCGTTCCCGACAGGTCCGGCAGTTGCTGTACCGGATCGGGTGCCTGCCCGACCGAGGAGGACGGATGGAGAGCGGGGGCAAGACCCGACAGCGACTCGTGAGCGTGACGCTCGACGAGGCTTCGATCGGCCGCGGCAACCCGGACCAGGAGCACGAGCGCGCCATCGCGATCTACGACATCCTCGAAGCCAACTGCTTCGCGGTTCCGGGCCACGAAGGCGGGCCCTACCAGCTGCAGATTGCGCTCGTGGAGAAGCGTCTCTGCTTCGAGGTCCGAACCGAGCGGAGCGAGCCCGTCGTCACGCACCACCTCTCCCTTTCGCCGTTCCGGAAGGTCATTCGTGACTACGAGATGATCTGCGAGAGCTACTACAAGGCGATCCGCAGCGCGTCGCCCGCCCAGATCGAGGCCATCGACATGGGCCGCCGGGGCCTCCACAACGAAGCCGCCGAGCTCCTCGTCGAACGGCTCACGGGGAAGCTGGAACTCGACTTCGATACGGCCCGGCGGCTCTTCACGCTGATCTTTGCCCTCCACTGGCGAGGATGATGCGTGGCTGAGGCATCCCGCCCCGCGAAAATCCATTCGGTCCTATTCGTGTGCGCCTACAACGCCATCCGCTCGCCCATGGCCGAGTCGATAGCACGCCACTATTTCGGCCGGTCGATCTATGTCCAATCCGCCGGGGTCCGGAAAGGCGAAATCGATCCTTTCGTCACGACCGTTCTCGGGGAAATCGGGATCGACGCCTCCCGACACCGCCCGCGGACTCTCGAGGAGCTCGAGGAATGGGAGGGGCTGAACTTCGACCTCGTCATCTCGCTGTCGCCCGAGGCTCACCATGCCGCCCTTGAGCTGACGCGGAGCCTCGCCGTCGCGGTCGAGTATTGGCCGACGGTGGACGCGAGCCTCGTTCAGGGGGCGCGAGAGCAGCGCCTGGAAGCCTATCGCGATGTGCGTGACGGGCTCATCTCCCGCATCCGCACCCGGCTGAAGAGCTGACCCGCCACGACGAAGAGCCCGGCTACATCGTCTTGGCGGTGCCCCGGCCGCCGTTGCGCGCAAGGACGAAGCCGACCACGGTGACGAGCAAAGCTCCGGACACCGTCGCGGCCCAGTGCAGAAGATCACTCGGATGCGAACCTTCCGTCCCGGCGACCACCAGGGAGGGCCAGTGGCCGAGCCACGAGAGAACGGCGGGATCCGTCACGATCATCTCCGCGGCGATGTAGCCGAGCAGGGCGGCGCCGGCCCAGACGAAGATCGGAAACCGCGCGATCAGGGCGGTGATCAGCGTCGCGCCCACCATGATCAGAGGGATCGACAGAAGCAGCCCGAAAACGAAGAGCTCGGGGTGCCCGCGGGAAGCAGCGGCAATCGCCACCACATTGTCGAGGCTCATCACCGCATCGGCCAACGCGATCGTCCGGACCGCCCTCCAGAGATTGTCGGAGGCGGCGATATCGTGCCCGTCCTCGTCCTCGCCGACCACGAGCTTCGTCGCGATCCAGAACAGCAGGAGGCCGCCGGCGATGCGCAGGTAGGGCACACCGAGCAAAATCGAGATGACGAGCGCAAAGACGATCCGCAGTGCCACTGCGACGGTCGCCCCGAGAAAGATCCCGAGCCGCTTCTGATGGGCCGGGAGCGAGCGGCACGCGAGCGCGATGACGACCGCGTTGTCTCCGGACAGGAGGATGTCGATCCAGACGATCTGGAGGACAGATAAGAGCCACGGTCCGGACAGGAATTCCATGTCGCGCGCCTGTTTTGACAGCTTAACTAGAGCAGCGGCCGCGGGAGCAAAGCCGATGGCCGCCGGACGCAGGTGGGAGGGCTCGGGTTCGACCGTGCAGGGCAGGAGGGAAGGCCTGATTCCACTTGCCTGCTCCGTGGAGGCTACCGTGGGACGAGCATCCCGTTCCGCCCAGCGGAGGCGCAGAGTGCGGGTGTCGGTGAGGTCGCTTTTAGGCGCTTCGGGCCAGCCGGTTCCCGACCAAGCTTGATCCGGGACCGTTGCTTGGGGCAAAAGGCGGTCCCGATGCACCGGGTTTAACCAGAACCAAGATTCCGGTGGGAGAGGAGCATTCATGTCCGACTACGGAAAGAGCCCGGACGGACCCGGGACGACAGGGTCATTTGCGGGATCCCAGAATTTCGTGGGCGGCCTGATGCTGTTGGGGATCGCGGTCCTCGCGCTCTACCTCACGCGGGATCTCTCGCAGGGAACGCTCCGCGCGATGGGGCCGGCGATGATGCCGCGCTGGCTCGCGATTGCCGTCGGGGCCTGCGGCGTCGCGCTGATCGTGTCGCCGTTTCTCGCCCACGGAGAACGCCTCGATCGCTGGAGCCTGCGCGGGCCTCTCTTCGTGGTGCTGGGCATTCTCGCGTTTGCGGTCACCATCCGCCCCTTCTCGATAGCCGGGCTGACCGTGCCGGGGCTCGGCCTCGTCGTGGCAGGCCCGCTCGCAGTGGTTGTGGGAGGCTTCGCGACACCCGAAGCCCGGCTCAAGGAACTCCTCATCATGGGCTTTGGCCTGACGGCGTTCTGCATGGTGCTCTTCGGAGACATTCTCAACTTGCCCCTTCCCGTCTTCCCGAATGCCCTGCTGGACCTCTTCCCGGCGGGCTGGAGCCAGAAGGCGATCCTGCGGCTGACGGCGGCGGTTCTTGCCGTCCTCGCCGCCGCCGTCTTCTTCATCCTCCCGAGCCGGCCTCGATCCCCCGACGCCGAGATCATCGAAAATTCCGGAAGGGTCTGATGGGCGATTTCCTATCCAATCTCGGCCTCGGCTTCTCGGTTGCGCTCACGCTCCAGAACATCGGCCTCGCCTTCATCGGCTGTCTCGTCGGCACGCTGATCGGCGTTCTGCCCGGAGTGGGCCCGACCGCCACGATTGCGATGCTGCTGCCGATCACCTTCGGGATCGACCCGGTCGGCGCCCTGATCATGCTCGCCGGCATCTATTACGGCGCGCAGTATGGCGGCTCGACCACGGCCATCCTGGTCAACATCCCCGGCGAAGCGAGCGCCGTCGTGACGGCTCTCGACGGCCATGAGATGGCCCGCCAGGGGAGGGCCGGCATCGCCCTCGGCATCGCGGCGATCGGCTCCTTCTTCGCGGGGACGGTCTCGACGGTCATCATCGCCGCGCTCGGGGCGCCCCTGACGAAGCTCGCGCTGCTCTTCGGCCCGGCGGAATATTTCTCCCTGATGGTCATGGGCCTGATCTTCGCGATCGTGCTGGCGCGCGGTTCGCTTCTGAAAGCGGTCGCGATGATCCTTCTCGGCATCCTGCTCTCGACCGTCGGCACCGACCTCGAGACCGGCCAGGAGCGCATGACCTTCGGTCTGCAGTTCCTCTCCGATGGGGTCGACTTCGCGGTTCTCGCGATGGGCCTGTTCGGCATCTCGGAGATCCTGCGCAGCCTCGAACAGACCGAGACCCGCGACGTCGTCCGCAAAGCGATCGGCCGTCTCCTCCCGAACATGGAGGATTTCCGCCAGAGCGCCGGCCCGGTGCTGCGTGGGACAGCAATCGGCGCCGCCCTCGGCATCCTGCCCGGCAGCGGCTCCGTGCTCGGGCCGTTCGCGTCCTACACGGTCGAGAAGAAGATCGCGAAGGACCCGAGCCGCTTCGGGCGCGGCGCCATCGAGGGCGTGGCGGGGCCGGAAAGCGCCAACAATGCCGGCGCGCAGACCTCGTTCATCCCGCTCCTGACGCTCGGCATTCCGCCGAACGCCGTGATGGCGCTGATGGTGGGCGCGATGACGATCCACGGGATCATCCCGGGGCCGCAGGTCATGACCAAGAACCCGAACCTGTTCTGGGGCATGATCGCGTCGATGTGGATTGGCAACCTGATCCTCCTCGTCATCAACCTGCCCCTGGTCGGCGTGTGGGTGCGGCTCCTGAAAGTGCCGTACCGGCTCATGTTCCCCGCGATCCTGATGTTCTGCTGCATCGGGATCTACACGATCAACTCGCTGCCGACCGACGTGATGTTCATCGCGTTCTTTGGGCTGGTCGGCTTCACGCTGATCAAGTTCGGGTTCGAGCCGGCTCCCCTGCTGCTCGGCTTCGTGCTCGGCCGGCTCATGGAGGAAAATCTCCGGCGCGCGCTCATCATCTCGCGGGGTGAGTTGACGACCTTCGTCGAGCGACCGGTCAGCGCCGTTCTGCTCGCCGTGGCCGTGATCCTCTTGGTGATCGCGGTCCTGCCCTCGATCCGCAAAGGTCGCGATGAGGTTTTCACCGAGTAGTCATCTTTGGCCGCTTATAGCGCCAAGGCTGCTCTTGCCTTGTATCCGGCCGACCCACCCGGGTCGGCGACTACTTGAGAGGATTGAATGAAGACGACCCTTCTCACCGTCGCGGCGGCCCTTGGCCTCGCGGTGACCGGGGCCCAGGCCCAGAACTACCCGAACCGGCCGATCACCATGATCGTCCCCTTCGCGGCTGGCGGCCCGACGGACGTCGTGGCCCGGATCGTGACCGATCACATGTCCAGAACGCTGGGCCAGCAGATCGTGGTCGAAAACGTCGCCGGCGCCGGTGGCACCACCGGCATCACGCGGGCAAGCCAGGCGCAGCCCGATGGCTACACGATCATGATGGGCCACATGGGGACCCATGGCGCCGCTCCGGCGCTCTACCCGAACCTCAAATACGATCCCACCAAGGACTTCGCGCCGATCGGCCTCGCGGCCGGGACGCCGATCCTCATCGTGGCGAAGAAGGACTTCCCCGCCAACAATCTTCAGGAAGCGATCACCTACCTGAAGAAGAACGGCGACAAGGTGAACATGGCCCATGCGGGCGTGGGATCGGTCTCCCACTCGACGGGCGTGCTGTTCAATTCGACGATCGACATCAAGCCGACCTTCGTGGCGTATCGGGGCACCGGCCCGGCGCTCAACGACCTGATGGCCGGCACCGTCGACCTCATGACGGACCAGATCGTCAACGTGGCGCCGCAGATCCAGGCCGGCAACATCAAGGCCTTCGCGATTGCGACGCCGGAGCGCTCGCCCGCGCTCCAGAACGTGCCGACCACGAAGGAGGCCGGCCTTCCCGACTACCAGGTGAGCGCCTGGAACGCGGTCTTCGCTCCGAAGGGCGTGCCGCAGGAGGTCGTCACCAAGCTGAACGACGCCCTCGTCAAGTCCCTCGAGGACGAGAACACGAAGAAGCGCCTCGCCGATCTCGGCGGCGTCCTCCCGACCGCGGAGGAGCGGACCCCTGCGGGCCTCCAGAAACTCGTCGACAGCGAGGTCGCACGCTGGACCCCGGTTCTGAAGGCCGCCGGTGCCACCGGTCAGTAAGAACTCCGGCTGATTTCGGAAGAAGGGCGGGCCGTGAGGTCCGCCCTTTGCTTTTGCGCTCTCAAGCGCCTTGAAATCACCGCCGGTCGCGGCTACACCACCGGTCGCGGGCCGCCGTAGCTCAGTTGGTTAGAGCACCAGATTGTGGATCTGGGGGTCCCCCGTTCGAGCCGGGGCGGCGGTACCATTAAAATCAACCCTTTCGCCCAGATTGCCTTGCTTCGGCTTCTCAGGAGCTGAGATTGGAAAGGAATGGGAAGTAGCGTAGCAGAAACGGTGATCGGTCCGGCTTCGTGAACACCGTGCGGAATCGATGAGCCACCAACCCTGCAAGGCCTCCCAGTTTTAGGGATCCAAAACTCGACGGCTCCGCACATGGCCAAGGGCGCGGTTTTCTTTGTATTTTATGAGGCGGGAACTGCGGGTCATCATATCGACCGTGGCGCATTTGCCTCTTCCGGCCTGTTCTCAGGCCGACGCCGGCCGCCTGACGATATCCTCGAGTTGCGCCACTTCGAGGGATGAACCTGCCACTTACCTCTGCATGTGGCAGCCAACGGATCCTTGCTTGGTCGCTGTGCGATGGGATCGAACCAGGGTTAGGATCAATCCGCCTATGATTGCGCCTGCGCTGCTCCAAAGCACTCCGTCAACACCGGGGTGCCGGCCAGGCGAGAAGTTTTGCAAAAGCTCCATCAAACTGCTGTAGGCAGAAAGTGACCCGACGATCAGCCATGTCGCTCTGGGATATGCAAGGACGAAGAGCCCGGCAGTAGCCCCATAGGCAATGGCGTGTTCCACGCCTGCAGGGGCAAAGGTCCGCACTTCCATGCTCTTCGGAATGAGTGACAAATAGGAGATCAGGCCTACGCAGAGCCAAGCGGCACATCGCAGCGGGCTCACGGGCGATCTGAGCTGATTTCCCTACCTAACGAGTTCGTCTGCCCTTGTGGCGAGTCTCTCGTATGCACTTCCGACAGGGTCACGAACCTGGACGAAGGGAGACATTCCAAGGAGCAGCAGCGCCTTCAGGTGCGCCCGGCCGCCATTGTAGCTCACCAAGGGCGCGAAAGGCGTCAGCGCGGGACGCGGTTCATGCCCGTAGAGCCGCTCGTATTCGATGAAGTTCGTGAAGCTCTCGTAATCGCGCCCGCGCAGGAGATAGGTCTCGATCGGGGCCCCCTCGGCCAGAATCACCTCATGGCTGTCGAGCAGGATCTGGAAATACTCAATGACCTCTGTGCCCTCGGGCAGCGCAGGCACGATCGAGATCCCGTTCACGAGTTCCCGCACGGGTATGAGGACGCCGTCGATAAACAGGGCGTGCTCCGGGG
>NZ_LN811356.1:344979-422367 GCF_001006805.1 Microvirga massiliensis
GTGGCGGCTGCGATGCCCAGGAAATGACGCCGCGCTCTGCTGACGGGCCGAAAACGGTCTGGGGCTCGTGACATGAGCTTACCCTCCGAATGGAGCATTCTAAGTTTGCTCGTGGCGAGTAGAGTGGCCCAGCCCACAAAACTGAGAAATTCCCCAGAGAACAGTATCAATTTGGGTGAAGTCTCTACCGCTTCTGCGGATACCATTGTGCGAGTGGACGCGGTGGGCCTACGACCGGCGCAACGTTTCGGCCTTGTAACGGACAGGTCCTCTTTCGGTCTCTGGCCCGGCGATGTGGCGGTTCTAGGCAATCTCTCGGCGCACAAAGTGGCGAGTAGAGGCGATCCAGGGGGCGAGGCCAGCGTTCTCTACCTGCCGTCCTCCTCGCCCGATCTAGCAGGTCTATGCCAAACTTAAGGCGCTCTGCAAAAAAGTTGCCGCACAAATGAAATACGCGCTCTGGCAGGCTATTGGGAATTGCTCGACGGCTTTTCAGCCGTGAATGACAGAATTGTCTCACGAACTGCGACTACAAATCCGTATTAGGCGAAACTGCTGTAAGACCCTCAAGGACCACTGCTGATCTTGAGAGTGCCGCGGTCGTTCCAAACCTCTCCTGCAATATGCGGATCCGATGTTGGAAGTCCTTTAGCGAACAGTCGCCCATTTATTGCATATGGTGCCGATGAAGTTCCGACCGCACCCGCTGGTGTTCGCGGATCGAGCGGCAAGAAACTGTTGTAATACCAACTCCCGAACTCATCATCGGTCATGGAGCCGGCCGGGATGGTAAGCAGGATCGGTTCAAAAATATCGAACGTGCACCCATCCTCAGACTGCGGATAAACACAGGCCCCGTACGCCGGATCCTCATTTGCAGAGCCTGCAGTGATCAGTGTCAATCCTAAAGTCATCCAAGCCCACGCAGGAAAAGCTGGAACTCCTATCCCCGCCTGGGCATAGTTCGTTTCATCCCCATTCTCGATATTGCGCCAAATATTCAAATTGCGACGCCAGCTGCAAATCCGAAACCCGACGAAACTTGGAATTTCCCACGTACCGCGGGTTCGCAACCAGCATCCGAATGCCACATGGTCGCCTACGGACCAGCCGTCACGCGGGCGCGATGGGGGCTCTAAAAGCAACTGTGCGTTTCGCGACCCGTTGTCGCTAATGTTGTAGGCCCGCAGTGTTCCATCGGGCGCATCAACCAGTGACACGACCATGCCGCGGTCAGCTCTGAGAGCCCGTCTGGCTCCCACTGCAGGTAGAGGAGAGGGGTTGAGAGCAGGTGCAGATGCCCGTGCCATACCGAACGAGCGGCCAACAACCTCACCGCGCAAGTTGAAGCCGACTTGACCCTGGCGGGCATCGGCACCGTTCACGACGACAGCACGTCCTCGGATGGGATGATTGCGGCCAGGGCTGATAACGACCGTATCCGGGGCCGCGTGGGGTGGCTCGATTTGAATATCTGCGAACGCTGATCTTGGAATGTCGACACGGGATGAGTTCTGGATCGTCGGTCCGCCGCGAAGCCCATCATATCTCTTGACCCAAACAAGCGGGGGTTGGTCCGAGATAAAGTCGCCTTCCATAATAAGATTCCGGACCGTGACGTTCGATCCGGAGCCGTCAATATAAAGGCCGCCGCGAGCCCAAACGCTGTTGGCAATATCGACGAGGCCAGATTGCTGGCCTCTGAGGCGTATGCACGCCCGGCGCGGCGACTCCAGGGGGATATTCTCGTTACTGCTGATCACTGTATTATGGAAATAGAGCCAAAATCCCCATCCGATATCGACGGCAGGCCCCATTACGCCGTCATCTTCGCCGGACTTGCGGAGAATCTGTAAATTGTCGAACCAAACGAGGGCTGTCATGGACTCCATTCCGCCACCGCCATCGGCCTCATATCCGATGCGAACAGCATGCGGTGCCTCCCAAATCGCGGTGTTCGCGAACCTGGTGCCGCGGTTGGGAGTCCCAGCGAGCCAGATGGCCGGCAGGTCACTAACCCAGTGCGACTGATCGCCATTTTGGGTCGGGTAGATCACGGCGGCACATGGTTGTCCAAACTGGATCGATTGCCCTCCGCTGGCACCGAGAAACAGTACGGATTTTTCGCGTCGAAATCCTGGCGGGGGAGACGAGAAGCTAGGATCCGACGCACCGATCAACCAGATGCCTTGGTGATCCACCTCACCGCCTACAAGAGCGCCTGGCGCGAAGACGATGGTTCCACCGCCGCCACCAAAACCACCAGTGTCCGGAAGGGCATCATAGGCGGCGAGAATGGTTCTTTTCGCCGTCAGCCAACTCGATCCATCATTGTGATCACTGCCGACTCGGCTGTCCACGTAGAGTACATGAGCTTGACCATTAGCGGAGAGCAGTTCACCGGCTGTGTGGGGTGAAAGGCAGAGCAATGTAGAGGATTGGATTGCCGGAATGCTCATTCGGTTCCCCACATACAGGTGCTGAAGGTGGCCCATGTATCTACTGAGTTATTCGGGCGGTCATCAACCAGAGCTTAGGATTGGCCGTGGCGACCATTGCTCTAGACTCGCGACAAACGTGTCATCGTTAAAGCAAGATCATGTCCAGGAGCTGATACTGATGATGCCAAGCGATTTACGAGCGTCGTGAACTTGCCTTGCATCTTGGGCCGCATCCGCTTCCGAGTCACTGCAGAGGGACGAACGTTTCTGCGGGAAAGCAACGAGTAGTCTGTCTCGGTGTCTTGTCGCATGCGACTTCAAGGTAAATGCGCCGAATCGACTAGTGAGTGATATCCTCTAAGCCCCAATCAGGGATTGTTTTTCTCCCTCGCATCGAAACCCAACGTCTCGGAGTGTGGATGATGGGTTGGGCGACACAAGTCGGTAGAGTTAGATCATCTATATCTTTCCAGTCATACTTCTGATGCACCGGTTGGGTTTGCCCTCGTGAGGCGCCGGCCGACAGTCAAAGCCCTCCTCAAACCTTGGTGATAGGAACTCCTTATCGCAGAACTGACTCTCGTTGGGCACAGCGCAAGGACGTGGTGTGCCGCATCCCGCCCAAGAACGAAGGCTACGTCGGCACATCGTCTGCTTAGAGTCGATCCGGCCAGGGCTCGTTGGTACATGCACAACAGGTTCTGCGTTGCTGTCTCTAAGGCGAATCGCTCTGTCACGACGCGACGTCCAAAATGCGAAAGTTCGTCACGAATGGTCGGGTTCAGCATTTCGTGGATGTGAAAGGACAGCTTTTCGATTGGATCTCCATCAGAGCCATTCCCATAAAATCCATAGCGCATGAAGTAGGGTAAATTATTTTGGGTAAATGGCTTAGAAAAGCCGTCACTGCCTAAAACAATCAGCGGTTTTCCAAACGAGAGGCCGCGTATAGCAGCTCCTCCCATAGCAAGTACAAGATCCGCCGCGCTATATGCAGGTCTAGGATCATTCATAAGGCCCGTCATCATGATTACTTTTGCTCCCACGCGTGCATTTACCTCTTCGGCCAAGCAACGCAGAGTAGCCGCGGCATCGCCGTCACCTACAACGGCCAATCGTAATTCAGGTGCATTCAGGTGTGCAACTGCGTGCATAACATTCGCTATACCTTCGGCCTTCATCGACTTCTCTAGTCGAGATACAATAACCAATAGCGGAGCGTCAGGGCTAATTTGCCAACGCGTACGGAAATCCAGAGACTGTTCCGGAGAAGACAAATCCGCATCAAGGTTGACTGGGGGCTCCATGAGCCAGACTGGTCCCCATCGGGACGAGGCAGCCGATTCCCTGAGTTCCTCTGTCCCCACAATCAGGGGAGTATTTGGCGGCAAGCCTGTAACGTTGCTCATTCCCCAATTGGTGACTATCACAGCGCACCGCGAATGACGAGCGAGTGCCAACACAGCGGATGCGGCCTGCCCAACACCAAAAACATGTATGACATCGAACTTGTCTCGTTCCACTAATTTTCGGAAGTGCTGCGCCTGCGCCCAATTGCTTGCGGCTGCGGGCAGAACTTCCACATGCCACCCGCGCTCCTCTGCAACGGGGAGCACTGAAACAGGCGGATCGTCATGAATTCCGAAGACAGTCACCTGACAACCATTTCTACGCAAAGTTGTCGCGAGATCGAGTGCGTTCAGAGAATTGCCTCCGAAACTGAGCTCTCCGAGTCCAATTGCAACACGCAGCGACTTCTCTGTTGGAGCGCACGTAGATGGATTAGAAATGGGTTGCATATAGGAGCCTATCGCATAGTAGTATATCTGGAATGAGGCGGGGTGTATCGATCCTCACTGCAGGAGACATGGGTGCTGCCGCTATCCTATAGTGCATGTACGAGTCTGATATCTTGTGACCCCACGGGAACGATCGTGCGTCATACCTTTCGCGGCGGCTAGTTATCCGGACGGACTTCGAGTTGTGTTCAGTTGCACTAGCCGATGAAATCCTTCCGCAGCTATACGTAGCTCTGCTAGGAGAGGATGCGCTGTCAGACATAGTCCAGCCAACCATGCAAGCATGCTACCAACCACTGCGAGGAATAGTAGTGAGGACTGCAAATCCGCCCATGGGCCGCCAACGGCCAGACAGGTTGCCGGAACTGAGGCAGTCAAAAGCGTGACTGCGGCACTTCTGCGGACAGACGCGGCAATCTCGTTCCAACTCAAATCTAATCGCCGCCGAATGAGAGCCATAGCTACCCCGACTTGGAGCGGCAGTATAATTAGCATGCTCGCCGCAACTGTCCCCGCGCCATGCAAGGCGGCAGCAGTAACGATACATGCAGAAATGGGGAGAGAAATTACGCTCGAAGTCAACGTATCCCGGATGTGCCCCGAGGCGACAAGGACCGGATAAGTCAGTGGCGCAGGCGCCATGACGAGACTGGCCAACGCCAACATTCTGAGGACCGGTGCCGCGGCATCCCATTGCTCGCCCAGGAGGAGGCGCACCACCGGTCCCGCCAGGAGTGCAAGGCAGAGGAAGGCAGGCCATTGCACACATGACAGGAGGCAAAGGCCATGAAGGTAGGCTGTTTTTAACTCCTCTCCAGCGCGCGCCTTGGCGGCAAACGCGGGTAGAATGACTGGCTGAAAGGCGCCCACGATGGCTCGGTTCGGCATTTGAGCGAGCACGGCCGCCCGGCTATAGAGGCCAACCGCATTGAATCCCGCGAACCGTCCCAAGAGTAGCTGCGGTAGCATTTCGAACGACGCATTCAAAAAAGCTGTGGCACTCGAATAGCCGCCGAAACTGAGAACTTTTCTCCATTGCCTCAGGCAGGGCTTGTACATCCAGAACTGCCGGCGCATCGACAATGCGAGCACCGAGATTGTTGCGGCCGAAGCGAAAGCTGCGAGAGGGAGGCTGAGATACCCAAAGCCGAGTGCAATGAAGAAGAGTGACGCTACTAAGTTGATAACTGTACTCGCGAAATTAATGATGGCCACCGATCGAAAATCCATCTCCCGCTGCATTAGGCCGAGCGTCGGGCCAGCAAGCGAGCCGGCCACGAGTCCTACGCTCGAAATGTGAATGACCGGTTCCAGCCGAGGCTCAGCATAGAGCCTCGCGAGGGGAGCGGCGGCAAACGCGAGAGCAAGAGCAGTGAGGAGAGAGGACGCAATGACCAGCGTAACCGTGGTGCGAACGCCATCGGGGACAAGGTCTCGTTCCTGTACGATGTAGGTGACTGTTCCGAATTCGCGCAGCGAATTAGTGACCACGACGATGGCACTGGCGACCGCAAACACGCCGATTTCGTCGGGCGACAGCAGCCGCGCTATCAGCGCTGTCGATGCCAAGCCGATAGCAAGACCCGCATAACGATCGAGTCCGGAAAATAGCAAGGACCGGCGCAATTGGGTGAGGAACAGACTGGAGGTAGCGGTCAATTGCCTTCCATTCTCGAACTTTGGCCGTATGTCGGGCTATACACATGATTATTCAGCTTCGACTGGAGGGCAATCGAGCTGCGCAAACGCGGTAAGGAGCAAGGGCGCCTTACAGTGTCACTACATCCTCCGGCGTTACTCGAAGCGGCCAAGCGAGGTAACTTTGTAAGGAGTAACTGGCGTCTGTGGACATTCGATTCACAGTCAAGTTTGTGCTCGCGGGCTGAATCATGACAGTGAGGTTCTGGTCGGTCTCGTCGTGACGGAACGTGATCCGGCGAAACTGCTTCGGTGTGTAGGAGAAGCTCTCCATCAGACGGAGCCGGCAATACATCTCGAAATCGCACGCGCTGTGGTGCGATCGAGCAACTTTCGGCGGGGTGGCCGGCGTGCCGCGGCATCAAGCTCATAACGGAGCCAGCCGCTGTCGAACGCTGTGTGGCCGATGAACGCCTTGATCGCGAGTTCCGCGAGTAAGTGCTCAGTAAGGCTAGCCACAGGCACTGCTGCATCCCGAAAGTCGCACAGCTGGATCTCCATTAATGCGAACTGTGTCCGGCTCCCTGAAGAGCAGCTCCCACTCCAGATGGATTCTGCGGAGCAGACTGGTGCGGGCGCCCCGCGAGGTGACGCTCGCCGCGAAAGAACACTCCGAAGCTCATCAGGAGTATACGGACATCAACCCAGAATGATGCATTCCGCACATACCATTCATCATAACTATTCTTTTCAAGAGCGTCGAGTGCGCGACCTCCATTTACCTGAGCCCATCCAGTAATCCCAGGTCGGATGGACAGCCGAACCGTAGGATCCGGCGGCTGATCGGCAGGCAAGAGCGGGCGGGGACCGACGAGAGACATGTCACCGGAAAGCACGTTCAGCAGTTGGGGAAGCTCATCCAGACGAGTACGCCGCAGAAATTCTCCGACCCTCGAGAGCCGCTCCTCTTCTGAGACCAATTTTCCCAGATGGTTGACAGGAAGATGCAGGGTTCTGAATTTATAGAGGAGAAAGGCGTGTCCACAGCGACCCACACGCTGTTGCCAGAATAGCAATGGCGAACCAACATCCAGGAACACGACAACTGCCACAAGAGCTGAAATGGGCAGTGTCGCGATGGCAGCCACGAGAGCCACCCCAAAATCGAGCGCGCGCTTGCTGCGGTGATACCGAGTCAGGGCCATCCGCTTCATCGTGTTCTCTCGGTGGTCCAAAACTGCTATATTGTCGGAGAATCCTTGCAGTTGGGGCACAAAATCGAAGCCGATAACCCGACGCTCACATACCTGCCGGATCTCGGAGAGTAGTTCCGTCGGCAGGACACTCTCATCTCCTCCTACGAGCACCCGATCGACCGGCACACCGTGTATCTTGAACTCGTCGATAACTCGCTCGAGCTGCTGAGGGTGACCGATAATGTGAATGCCGTTGATGGCTCGGCCGACGAGCTGCGCCCTCTCGTCGAGCACTCCGACGACACGACATTGCTCGCGCAGGCAAGTCTGGATCATTCTGATGTAGGCGGCCGTCAGGGGATTCGAGCCAAGCATCACGACGTTGGTGATCCGCGATCCCGGCGACGGCCGAAGACGCGCCGCCAGGAAACGCTGTGCTGTTATTCGGGCGGCAATCAAGCCTGTACCCAGGAGTAGGGCGTGAATCACGGGGGTGGAACGTGGAACGCCTTCAAGCCGTGTGAAACCGAAGGAAGCAATGCACGTCAGTATTGCGGTGCATACCACCGCCTTCAAAACGTTCCCCGCATCAGGCAACGAGAAGTAAGGGGTAAGGCCATCCCCTAAGCGGAAGATGACGAAGCAAGTAACCGCGGCAACAAGAGCTACCAGGGAATAGAATGTGCTGATAACCAGCCATCCAGCGGAGAGGAGTTGAGCATCCCGTAGATACAGGGCGAGCGCCGGAGATATAGCTGCCCACACGACGTCGAAGGCCGCAACCTGAATCCGCATGGAGCCGCACGACGATGGCAATCGAGCATGCATGACTTTCATCCTCGGATTGCTAGAGGATGAACACCAAGCTTCCCCAGAGATAGTACACATTCCCGGTATATATTCGCGAAATGTGATCTCGATGGAGAAGCGAGTTACCTCGCTCGGACGAGATACTTTACCACCTTGGTAGTATTCTAGTACCGAATGCCGGGTGATCCCGACAAATTGGCCTTTATTGACGAGTCGTGTGACGGTGAATAACAAAAAACAAAATCCGCCGAACCGACGGCCAACTGCCTCGAGCGGCAACGTGCTGGCCGGGTAGGAGCCACGATGCAAATCGACGATTGCCGGGATGTAGTTGCCGACGTTCCGGCGCGTAGCCAGCTATTGGTTTCTCGCCTTCAGCTATTAGATGGTGAAAGATGGTATGCAGTGCATGCCCAGCCGCACCGTGAGAGTGGTGCTGAAATGCAACTTCGACTTCAAGGCTATCGAAGCTTTCTGCCTCAGACGATCAAGACCATTCGACATGGGGGTCAATTCCGAACGGCCAGAGCGCCATTGTTTCCGCGATATTTCTTCGTCATCCTGAACTTGAAGCGAGATCGCTGGCGATCGGTAAATGGGACGTCGGGAGTATCGAGCCTTATCATGGCTCATGACCGCCCAGCTCCAGTTCCCAATGGGGTAGTGGAGGCGCTCCTGGAGATGGCAACGGGCCCAGGCTTCGTGCATGCCGACCAAGATATAGCGGTCGGGCAGAATGTCCGTGTTCTCGCTGGCCCGTTCACCGACATAATCGGATCACTTGAACGGACCGACGATAAGGGCCGCGTTCGCGTACTGCTCGACATCATGGGTGGAAAGGTTCCGACGGTTCTCCAACGTCGACACGTCAAAGCCGTTTAGTCAGCATCGCGACAGCGACTAGGCCATTCATGCCATTCCCGTTAGCCGCTAATGGGAGTGATCGAATTTCATAAACGGGTTGAACGTCTCTCCACCCGAACGGCGGTAGCATGGAAGCAATGGCAGGGCAGCGCTTTTGCGCACTTAAGTGATGTAGGGCGCTCCTGCGTGTTTGGTCGAATGGACAGGCCCTCCCGCAGATAGTGGACTCATCATAATGTCGGCCGCTCATGCTCTGACATTGCCCCTGAGGCTGAACGGTTGGCCGGATTGCAAGCGCTTCGCGCAGAATGTCGGTTGCGGAAAATGCAGAGTCAGTCTGCTCCCGGGAGATGCCCAGGCAAGGGCCTGGTGGGCGGGCGCTTCTGTTCTGAAACCTCACGCGCCTGCGCTCGGTAAGGTATTGCCAGCAGGATTTTCGGTGACTGAAGATGCTATGCTCCAAGTCGACTTGATGAACTTGGCGTATTTCAATATGGCCCCTGGAGATCGCTACACGATCCGAATTGCTTATCAACTTCAGAGGCGAACTGATCTCTCTGTTCCAGTGGCGCCAGTTGTCGTCATCGAGGGAACCACGCAAGGCCCCCAAGTTTTTCTGCTCTTTCCGGGGGAAACGCCGGATCTGACCCTACCCGATCTGTCCTACACGCGGGTTTGGACGGGAATCGAATCGTGATTGTTTGCCGCAACACAACTTGGCGTGGCATTGTGTCGTGTTCTGGCGCGCAAACGCAAAACCGGGTTGTGGGGATCGAGGTGGTCGGCAGCGCCGTATCGAACCGAGCTGCGGCCGCGCAGATCGGCGAGGCCCATATGGGACCACAGCTCCCGAAGCGGACCAGTCGAAGAGGTACTCCAGGAATAATACCTTAACTTGCATTTTTCCCACCCCTCGAGATTACTGCGAGCGTCATTCACATGTGCGGCCTGAACGGAATTTTCTCCTACCATTCTGCAGCGTGCTTTCCGAAGCGCGCCGAATTGATTGCCACGCGCGATTACATGCATGCGCGAGGGCCCGATGGGGCAGGGGAATGGTGGAGTGAAGATTTCCGTGCGGCACTAGGCCATCGGAGGCTGTCCATTCTTGACCTCTCCGAGCGCGCAAGCCAGCCGATGGTCAGCTTGGATGGGCAACTTGCGGTAGTCTTCAACGGAGAGATTTATAATACTCCGGACCTCCGCACGGAACTCGAGCGACGTGGCGTTGTATTCCGGACCACTTCCGACACGGAAGTGCTTTTGCATCTTTTTGCATATCATGGAGAGGAGATGGTCCATCACCTGCGAGGCATGTTTGCGTTTGCAATCTGGGACGAGGCCAAGCATCGCCTCTTCCTCGCGCGGGATCCGTACGGCATAAAGCCTCTCTACACCGCTAATGACGGGTGGACTTTTCGCTTTGCGAGTCAAGTCAAGGCGCTTCTTGCAGGGAGAGCGGTATCGCGCGATCCTGAGCCCGCTGGCATAGTCGGTTTTCACCTCTGGGGTAGCGTGCCGGAGCCTTTTACAATGTATCGCGAGATCCGCGCTCTGCCAGCTGGCCACACGCAATGGATAGACGCAGCCGGTCCCCGGAAGCCTGTGTTGTATGCGTCGGTCCCTGCGGCGCTGTCTCGCGGCGTCCGCATGGCGGTAGGACGAGATGAGATTACCCCTCGTATTAGGGCAGCCGTACTGGACAGCGTGCGGAGCCATCTGCTTGCTGATGTCGAAGTCGGTATGTTTCTCTCGGCGGGTGTGGATTCCGGAGCTGTGCTTGGTCTGATGCGCGATGTCGGACAAGCCAAGGTTCGCGCGATCACTCTTGCCTTTGAGGAATTCCGTGGCACCGCGGATGATGAACTGCCGTTGGCAGCCGAAGTGGCAAGGCTCTATGGTGCCGAACACGTCGTTCGAACCGTGTCAGAGCGCGAGTTTCAAGCCGACCTGCCTGTGATTCTGGATGCGATGGATCAACCGTCAGTTGATGGAGTGAACACTTGGTTTGTGTCGAAAGCAGCTCGTGAAGCCGGGCTCAAGGTAGCGCTTTCCGGATTGGGTGGCGACGAGCTCCTGGCCGGCTATCCGAGCTTCCGGCAGATACCGCGTTGGGTTGCCGCGTTTCGAGTTCCGGCCGCGATCCCCGGCGCTGGGATGATAGCACGCGCCATCTTGGGTAGGCTTGGCCTGCACACTCGTCTGCCGAAGGCACTGGGCTTGGCCGAGTACGGCGGAAGCTATGCCGGGGCCTATCTGCTCCGACGTGGCCTCTTCCTACCCTTCGAGCTGAAGACCATACTCGACCCGGAACTCCTGAGCGCCGGAATGCGCCGCCTCGCTCCACTTCGGAGGCTCCGGGAGAGCATGACACCTGATCCACGTGTGCCGATCGCCCGCGTTGCAGCGCTTGAATCAGCCAATTACATGCGCAACCAGCTTCTACGTGATGCCGATTGGGCAGGGATGGCGCATTCTATCGAGATCCGTACGCCTCTCGTAGACTTTCATCTCCTCAAGGCGCTGGCGGCCGTTGTGCCGAGTCTCGACGAATTGTCCGGGAAGCATGCCTTGGCAATGGCACCGAAAACACCGTTGCCTGTCGCGATTGTCGGTCGCGCCAAGACTGGCTTCGGAGTGCCTACCGGGCATTGGATTGCCGCTTCATCTTGTGAAACCGCGCGCAGCAAGGGTGCCGCATCGAGGGCTTGGGGGCGCGAGGTTCTGAGTCGAATGATAGATAGCCCCAAAGCGAAGCTTGCGTAAGATAGAACGTGAGCACAGCAATGCATATTCTCGCGCTGGTCACGGACGCGTATGGCGGGCGTGGAGGTATTGCTCAGGTGAGCCGCGACATGGTGGCTGCGTTTACGAATAGCAAGGATGTAGCCCACGTTGACATCCTCCCCCGTCACGCCCCGGATCTCCTAGCGGGATTGTCCGAAAAGGCGCGGCAGCATCCCGCACGGGTTGGGCGGCTTGCATATTCTGCCGCTGCGCTGAAGGCTACGCGCCGAGTTCGTCCAGAACTGATCTACTGCAATCACCTCTACATGGTCCCGCTTGCGGCCTTCATTGCGCGGCTGAACCAAGCCAAGCTGCTCGTTCACCTGCACGGTATCGAGATCTGGCCTGCGCCTTCGACCCTTCAACGTCGCTCATTAGAACTCGCTGATCTCGCGTTGTGCGCGAGCCGCCATACACGTGCGCGACTGCTAACCCATACCAACTTACCGCCCGAGCGCGCCATCGTCCTGAGTAATACGGTTGCGTCAGATTTCGCGCCAGGTGACCGAGCTGCCGCACGCACGCGGTTCGGTTTGGACGCGCAGCTAACGCTCCTGACTGTCGGCCGTCTGGACGCGCGCGAGCGTTACAAGGGGCATGACAGGATTATCCCTCTACTGCCCGGTCTGCTGGCGGAAGGACTGGATATAATCTATCTCGTTGCCGGAGAGGGCGATGATCGATACCGGCTCGAGACACTTTCTCGGGAGCACGGCGTAGCGGAGCGGGTCCGTTTTCTAGGCGCGGTCGCTCGCGCCGACTTGCCAAATCTCTACCGTGCGGCAGATCTGTTCGCCATGCCCTCCACTGGAGAGGGCTTTGGAATCGCCTTCCTTGAAGCTATGGCCTGCGGCGTTCCTGCCATTGGTATTGCAGTTGGAGGTGCCTCGGATGCACTCTGTGACGGGGAGCTAGGAGTTTGTGTGAGCGAAGTAGATTTTCCGCAAGTATTTGCTCAACTGCTTCAAGCCGCAGCAAAAGACCGAGCGCAACTTTCTTCTAATGTTCATGCCCGCTTTGGCTTTCCCGCTTTCCAAGCTCGGGTGGTGAAAGCACTAGCCCATCTGCAGTAAAAGGAAAGAGTACTCCTATCGCGCAAGCATTGCTACGGTATAGCAAAGAACGAAGGTGCGTTGACGGTACAATAATCGCTGCAGAAAGTATAACCTTGTAACACAGTAGGTGCCATGTCAAAGTGGCTGAGCAGGTAAATTGCATGAGCCACAACTCACCAATGCGGTGCAATAGCGGACAACTAGCACAGGAAAGTCAATGGCTTTTGAGATGGGCTTACTGTTACAATCTCCCGAGGGGCACTGCACTTAGGGTGCCGGTCTGCTTTGGAGTGGCTTCGTGAGCTCGTACGTCCATATCTGCACGCTATGCGAGAGGGGTTACGATCTAGGTGTTGGGGCTCTACTCAACTCACTAATACTGAGCGGTTTCAGAGGAAAGGTGTCCGTTGGGACGAGAGGAGAGATCTCAGCGCTTTTGGGGAACATTAAGACTGCATGCTTCAGACATAATATTTGCGTGTCTATCTTAAATGTTGATTGGGATGGCCATCTAACAACATTCAAGCCAGCATTTATGCGCCAAATACTCGAGGCAACTGTTGAGAACGAAGGAGGAGTTGCGTACTTTGACCCAGATATCGTTGTAGAGGCCCGATGGGGATTCTTCGAAAGTTGGATAAAAAATGGCGTGGCGGTCTCGAGTGATGTGGTTCACAACATGATGCATCCCCATGATCCTCGGAAGCTGATGTGGCGCGATATTGCGGAGCGACTGAATTTGGAATTCCGAGATTTTCAGGGCTATGCAAATGCGGGCTTTGTTGGTGTGCATCGAAAACACCGCACTTTTCTGGATAGTTGGGCGATGTTGACGGACAAGCTCAGTGAGGTGGGTCTCCTTGATCCTTATGCATTTAGGCAACGTGACCCAACTCACCCATTCGTTGCCGCAGACCAAGACGTCATGAATATGAGCTTTCACATAGCAGACGTCCCAATTTCGCTCGCAACACCAGATGGCATGGGTTTCCAGACAACTGGTGCAACGTACATGGCACATGCGCTCGGACCAAAGAAGCCATGGCAGCGTGGGTTTCTCTCTCAGGCGTTACGACGAGGTGTTCGTCCGAGCTATGCGGCGCGCCGTTACTGGGAGTATGTCGAGGCGCCCGTTCCAGTATTCAGTTCTTGGGAGGTGCGTATGGCTAAACTCGAAATCAGGGCAGCTGCGTTGGTAGCTCGACTCGCTGGCTGATGGATTTGCAGAATTCGATTTTATGGCCACTACCGCCAGCTTTATTAGCGCGCACTGCCGCAATGCATATCAACTCCAAGAAGCTTCGGAATCGCGCCATTTGCTGGTGAGGCGCTGTATGGGCCAGGCGGCGAGCAGACCAATGACGCTGGCGAAGCAAACCGGGCGTGATCAGCTTAACTTTACACCGAGCCTCCTCGGCAGCAGTAGGTACGGGAAGTTGAAAGCACTTTCGGCCCGCGGAAGCGGCACGCTAGAGCGTTCGGTGTGAGCATCAGAGCGCTTGCGGAGCCGGTGTTATAAAGGTTCGACGAGATTGCGACGTAATCATAGGGCTGTGGATTGAGATAATATTCATTTCATATTGGACTTGGTGGGTTAGTTCAGCATGACGTCAAAGCAATCGAATGTCGGCATTGAATTAGGGATCTCAATAGTTATCCCATCATATAAGCGTTTCGCCGCACTGCGTGATACCCTCGAGGATCTGACCCGGCAAAGCTTACCGCGCTTTGAAGTGCTTGTTGTCCTGCAAACGCAGCTATCGCTGGCGGAACTTGCTGACCTTCCGGGACAACCGCGTGTGTTCTATGTTGAGGAGCCGAACGCGAACCTCGCACGTAACATCGGCCTCCTCGAGGCGCGGTATGATATTGTTCTATTTCTTGACGATGACCTCCGGATAGAAGATCCAAGCTTCCTGTTCAAGCATGCTCGTAACTTCGTCGATACCAGCATTGCTGGAGTCTATGGCCAAGTTCTGGAGGTGGGGCAGGCTCCAACATTGATGCCGGATCGGAGTACCATTGAAACCTCATGGGGCTGGATCTATCTGCCTGCGAACTACGGCCAGCGCTGTCGCACGCGCAATGGAGGTAGCGGCAATCTTGCTGTCCGGCGAGCATGGGCAATCGCCGTCGGGGGAATGGATGCGCACTTCATCAAAGGGGCGCGTCGCGAGGAGACTGAGTTCAATCTTCGCTACACCAAGCGCTATGGGCCGCTTGTCTTTGATCCTGAGGCGAGCGTTGTTCACCTAAGCGCTGAGGGTGGCTCGCGGACATGGGGGCACGTCCGGCAGGTCGTGCCCATGCACCACATCGTAGGTCACTGGTACTTCCTATTAAGCTCGATGCGCAACCGGTCCTTGACGCCACGAAGCGTATTGCTTGAACTTCGTCACATCGCTACAGCGCTCATTCGCAATCCATCCGCTAGAGCTGGCATTCCGAGCTTCTTGCTCAATGCGAGTCGGGCGCTTATTGGCTTAGCACTTGCGTCATATCAGATTTCAAAAGGGCCGCGCTGGATCGACGGGATCGCTCCGGACCGGTACGAAGTCCTCTCCGACGCGGTCCATATTAATTAGTTCTTGTCGCCGGACGAGAGGCCTGACTATTGAGGATCTTTTTCTTTTCCACTGTCTTCGCGCCGAGTGTTGGCGGAATTGAGAGGCTTGCCGAGACACTGTGCGCAGAGTTCGCTGCAAAGGGACACGATGTTCGGCTCGCGACGCTCACGCCTTGTATCGAGAAAGAAAGACGGCCTTTTGCGGTTATCCGCCGGCCGAGCCTCATCCAGTTCTTGGAGCTGCTTCGCTGGAGCGAGATCCACATTCAGGCCAACGTCTCGCTCAAGTATACGTTTCCGCGTGTGCTACAGCCGAAACGTTTGGTGTATCAACACAACAATGTCTATCAGCGTGATGATGGTACGCTCGGTGTCCTCGATCACTTGAAGTGTCTGATAGCGCGCCATACGCTGGGTATCGCCAACAGCTGCTATACTGCGGGTAAGCTTGGCTGTGCTCGTACGGTGTACAACGCGTATGACGATTTCGTCTTTTGTTCGACGGTGCCGTGGGATAATCGCGACCGCGACATAGTTTTCCTCGGTCGGCTTGTGTCGCAGAAGGGCTGCGATGTACTCATGCGGGCACTAGGACGGCTATCGCGGGACGGTCTGAGACCGTCCGTCACCATTATCGGCGACGGTCCGGATCGCCACATGCTTGAGATGCTCGCCCAAACTGCGGGAGTTAAGGCGCAGGTCCGGTTTACAGGAACGCTAGCGGGCTTCGCTCTCGCCGCAGAACTCAATCGCCACCGGGTTCTCGTTGTGCCATCAACCTACGAGGAGCCCTTCGGCATCGTGGCGCTCGAGGGCCTTGCCTGTGGCTGTCTTGCGGTGGTTTCAGAGCGCGGTGGCCTCATCGAGGCGATTGGACCGCACGGTCTTACATTCCCCAACGGTGATGAGGCTGCGCTTGCCCGAACACTTGCTGAGGTGGTTTGCGGCTGGGACGTGGCTCGCGCTCGGCTTGCAGGTATCGACATGCACCTCGCGAACTACCGGGCGTCGGTTGTGGCCGAGCGCTACCTTGCCATTTTTGAGGAGCTTCTAAAGCAGAGAAGCGGGTTGCTTGACGCTCGAAGTCACTAGATAGTCATCATGTCACGACAGGTTCAACGGTCAACAGACTGTAACCGTTCACTATAACTGGCGTAAGTACGTTGACTGTAGTCATCAGCCATCCAACCGGGAATGCGAACGTTCGAGCCGTACTCCGCGCAGCCACACATAGCGGGTACCTGCACAGCTTCTGGACCTCTATAGCAATGCCGCCAATTTTGGCGAATCTCCCTCTGGTAAAAACGCGAGCGAAACGCGAAATCGGGCGGAGGATATTCCCGGAAGCGCCGTGGGAGCGGACGCACGTGCGGCCCATGCGGGAGACAGCACGCCTCGTCGCCGGACGCATGCGTTGGGCTGGTCCGACACGGCATGAGACTGGCTGGGCGTCGGTCGACGAAGTATATCGAGAACTCGACCGCGATGTCGCATCATATCTCGGTCGAGCCGCTGCACGTGGCGTAAGGGCGGTGTACGCTTACGAAGACGGTGCGCTTGAAACCTTCCGCGTAGCGCGCAGCCGCGGGCTTAAACGCCTCTACGATTTGCCAATCGCCCACTGGCGCACCCTTCGGCGGTTACTTGCGGAGGAGGCAGACATGCACCCCGCTTGGGCGCCGACGATGGAGGGCCTCGTCGACAGCCCGTCCAAGCTCGAGCGAAAGGACGAAGAGATCGAACTCGCCGACCAGGTTGTGGTCGCATCAAGTTTTACACGACGCAGCCTGGAGGAGCATTTCGGTCGGGATCTCGCCATTACTCTAACACCTTATGGCGCTCCACCTCCGCTGGTGACGTATCCGGCGCGGCGTAGGGCTGGCGAACCGTTGCACTTGTTCTACGCTGGCCATCTCACGCAGCGGAAAGGGATGGCATACCTCATCGCGGCTCTACACTCAGTCGATATTCCATGGCAAATGACGTTGGCTGGACCAAGACCCGCAGCAGCCCCGCCCGAGTTAGATGCTTTTCTAGCCGACCCTCGCTGTCGGTGGCTAGGACACGTTCCTCATGCAACACTGCTTGAGGAGATGACGCGAGCCCATGTATTCGTTTTCCCTTCAATCGCCGAAGGATTTGCGATGGTCCTGTTTGAGGCCATGGCTGCTGGAATGCCGGTCATCACCACACCGCATACTGCCGGACCCGACATAATGACGTCTGGCCAGGAGGGATTTATCGTTCCGATCCGCGATCCTAATGCCATTGCAGCGTGTATCGCGCTCCTTCATGCGGACGAGGACAGGCGCCTCGCAATGGCAATGACAGCGCTCGCGCAGGCCACGACATCGCGCTGGCAGGACTACGAGGCCAAAATTATCGCCATTTTCGATGAGATCCTTGCATGATTGCAGCGGATCCCCTCACTTTTCGCGATCTCTACTTGCCAACGAATCGCGTTGAGCTTCGAAAAGCGCGCCGGCGCTTGGTCGTAAATATGGTTCTGCTCATCTACGCTCTGGCGTTGATTGAGGGGCCTCTGCGCAAGTGGATTTTGCCGGAACTTGCGACACCGATCTATTTTACCCGCGATCCAGTTCTGCTTTTCCTCTACTGCTACTGCCTGAAATATCGGCTTTTCGCGCGCGGCACTCTCGTTCGACTCTGGTTTGCCATTGCGCTTGTCACCACCGTAGTCGGGATACTGCCCTTTATCTATAGCAGTCTCGATCCCCGCGCTTGGATTTTGGGCGTACGGAGCTACTGGATATATATGCCACTTGCGTTTGTCATTGCCGTTAACTTTCACCGGCAAGACGTCGAGCGGTTCTTCCGATGGAATATGCTACTTGCCGGACCCTATGCGGCGTTAGTGATTTTACAATACAGATCGTCGCCGTCGGACTGGATCAATCGCGGGTTAGAAGACGAAGTCGAGGTTGCGATGGTGGCATTCGACATCGTGCGGCCTTATGGACTATTTACGTTCACGGGACCGCATGTGGACTTCACCGCGTCAATAGTGGCGATGTTCGTTGCCTTTGTTCTATCGCGCCGCCAGGGTCGGTTCGACGCTCCAATTCTCTGTCTTGGCGCGGTGGCGGTGGGCGCGATGGCAGTACTCACCGGAAGTCGCGGAATCTACTTCTCGATCGGCGCAATCTGCATAATAGCTCTTGTGGGGTCTGCCATTGCCAATCCTAGTGTGCGCACATTGGCACGTACCGCGGTTATCGCGCTAGCGATAATGGCTGCTGCAGTATTGTACGTTACATTCTTCGCGGATATGTATACAGCAATGGAGACTCGCTTCGAGGTGGCTGCTCGGGCGGAAGGCTCCATCTGGGAGCGCGCCCTCGCCGGAGTTTTTGGATTCATAGAGCCGATGTTTTCCGCGCCTCTGATTGGCTATGGGATTGGGACAGGTACGCCACCAATCGCCAGTATTTTACGCCTGCCTCAGTATGTGTATGGTGAGAACGAACTAGTGCGAGTAGTCAATGAACTTGGGTTTCTATTGGGGCTGGGCTTTATCTTCGTCCGTCTCGGGACTGCCTTTTGGCTGGTGGCGGCGGCCTTTGCGGCGGCACGTCGGGGCGAGCTTGCAGCCCTTCCTCTCTCCGGTTACACGATAATCGCGATTTCCATAGGCCAGATTACATTTTCGCCGCTTAATGCTTTTCAGCCATGGGTAGTAGTCGGAGTTATCCTTGCCCTTTGTTGGGATCATGCGGGGCGAGCGCTGTTCCTGCGTACAGGAAGATGAGTAGACCCAAACTCGTATCGAAGCACCTCGCTCGGTAAAGCAAGCACGGTGACATTATGGTTAGCCCGTACCGTGTCGTGAAAGCCATACTGCGGCCGGCGTGCATTTTCTGCCCGTCGCAAGTATCCCGTTGAGTCGGCTATTCACCCAATGAACCCATAGGACGGGTTGGGATAAACACGCACTTGGGCCCCCACTGTTGCTCGACCGGGCCGGCAGGCACGTCGTGAGCAGACTGAGGGTGCCCGCCAACCTCACGCTCGTGCCCCCTCCCGCGTGTTCGCCTGAACTCAATCCGATCGAGAATGTCTGGCAGATTTTGCGCGACTAATGGCTGTCGAACCGGATCTTGACCTCCTGAAGCGACATTCTCGGTCACTGCTGCGTGGCCTGGAACAAGCTCATGGATCAGCCTTGGCCCATGATGCCCCTCAGCCTGCGCGACTGGACCCATGGGGCCTGATCAATGAGACTTGGTATAAGTTTGCGTGGATGGAGATGCTTGCGGTAGATGCTCAGCGCGCCACCGAAGCCGAACCACAATTGTATTCGAGAGTATTTACCTTCAGCGAACTTTTGTTGAGCGAACAGTGAAAGTTGCGCTTCTTACTGCGACGTTGTCTCCGGCCGCTGGCGGGTTGGCAACTTCGGTTCCCGCAACGGCGGCGGCCCTTGCGGAGCTGCCTGGCTGCGAGGTTCATATTGTTGGGACCGAGGATACCGCTGCCCCAGAGGCTTGGCGCACCTGGGGTCGCCACGTTCACTCACATCGTACTTACGGGCCCGCTGCTTTCAAGTTCGCTCCGAGCATCGGGCGAACACTACGGGATCTAGGCGCGGATGTCACTGACGTGCAGGGTCTCTGGGTACATTCGTCTTTAGCGCATCTCGGGTATCAACGGAGTCGCGGGCGACCATATCTCATCACACCGCGCGGGATGCTGGATCCGTGGGCGCTGAAGCGTTCATGGTGGAAGAAGCGTGCTGCCGCTTGGTGGTTCGAGGATGCGCATCTGCATGGAGCGATGTGCCTTCGCGCCACCGCCATCATGGAGGCACACCACTTTCGGTCCTACGGCCTCCGTCAACCGATAGCGATTGTGCCGAATGGAGTCGATCTTCCAGCCTTGATGTCTCGGACTAACGCTGGTGATCGGCGGAAGCGTCTTCTGTTTCTCAGCAGAATCCATCCGAAGAAGGGAATCCCATTTCTTCTGCGGGCCTGGGCTGCACTTCACCGTCGGCATCCCGATTGGGAACTTGTCATTGCCGGGCCGGAAGAGATCGGACACCAGCGCGCAATGCAAGTGCTCGCGAAAGAACTGGCATTGCCGCGTGTCATGTGGCCGGGGCCGGCACATGGTCAGGAGAAGGACGCGCTCTATCGCAGTGCTGATCTCTTCGTGCTTCCAACGCACGCAGAGAACTTTGGCTTGGTGATCGCAGAGGCACTGTCGTATAGGATACCCGTAATTACCACTACCAACGCACCTTGGGCCGGCGTCCACGAGCACGATTGTGGCTGGTGGATAGACCTCGCCGATGGCCCTCTCATCGAGACCCTGCACTTGGCTCTTGGCCTACAGGATGCCACGCGTACTTCTATGGGTGCGCGCGGCCGGGCTTGGATGGAGAGGGATTTTGCTTGGGCAGCCGTAGGAAGGCAGATGCTGGAAGTCTATCACTGGGCAGCTGCGGGCGGTGCGCGCCCGTCTTGCGTTCTTGTCGACTGAGGCCGCGGCACTCCGTTACGACCAGCGCAATAATCAGCAAACGAGCACTCCAGTTGGCTTCGAATAATCCAAAGAAGGGAGTTCCAATGCTTATCCTGGGTTTGAATGCGTTTCATGCGGACGCATCGGCTTGTATCGTTCGCGACGGTGTTCTGATTGCAGCGGTGGAGGAAGAACGCTTCCGCCGCATAAAGCACTGGGCTGGCTTTCCTACAGAGGCCATCAAATGGTGCTTGGATGAGGCAGGCGCTACCCTCGCGGATATCGACTATGTCGCTGTCAATCAGGACACTCGCGCCAATATGTGGAAGCGGGCGGAGTTCCTCGTTAGATCGCGACCGGATCTTGGTTTTTTGCTGGACCGACTTTGGATCCGCAAGGAGCGAGCTAGCGCGAGCAAGCTACTTGAGGGTATTTTTCTTGGAGAGACGTTTCGGGGAAAAGTTCAGCCCGTGGAGCACCATCTAGCCCACATTTCCTCTGCGTTTCACGTTTCACCCTTTGAGGAGGCTGTTACAATCTCGGTAGATGGGTTTGGTGATTTCGCAAGCACGGTTTGGGGGACGGGCTGCGGCACCGACATTAGCATCGATAAGCGCATTTATTTTCCGCACTCACTCGGAATTTTTTATCAGGCGATTACCCAATACCTGGGGTTTCCCAACTATGGGGACGAATACAAAGTTATGGGACTCGCGCCGTACGGAGAGCCTAAGTATGTCGAAGCGCTGCATGCACTGATTGAATTGCTGCCGGACGGTACTTTCAACCTGAACACAAAGTACTTTCGCCATCACACGGAGAGCTTGCCCCAGCAGTGGGAGAGTGGGTGCCCGACTTTCGATGATCTTTTTTCCCCAGAGTTTGAGAGCCTGTTCGGACCTCGTCGAGCCCAAGATGCGCCGCTGGAGCAATACCACCGCGATCTCGCCCGCTCGGCACAAGCGCTTTATGAGGAGGCCTTCTTCAATATCGCTCGAGCTGCCCGGAGGAACACGGGAATCACGGACATCGTTCTTGCCGGGGGCTGCGCAAATAACTCTGTTGCAAACGGTAAGATACGTCGCGAGACACCCTTCCGACGAGTCTACGTGCATGCCGCACCGGGCGATGCCGGCGGAGCCATTGGAGCCGCTTTTGTTGTGTGGCACCAAATGGGAGGTAAGACGCGGTTCCCAATGGAGCACGCTTACTGGGGCCCGTCGTTCAGCGACGGAGCACGCGCAGCCGCGCTTCAGGCGCGCATTGACGATCTAGAAGTTGAGAATTGCTACGTTGCCGTAGTTTCGGATGAGGCTGAGCTCTGCCGGAGAACGGCTGCGGCTGTTGCCGAGGGCAAGGTCGTCGGCTGGTTCCAAGGCCGCATGGAGTGGGGTCCGCGAGCACTTGGGAATCGGTCTATTATCGGTGATCCGCGCCGAGCAAACATGAAGGACATTCTGAACGCCAAGATCAAGCGTCGGGAGAGCTTTCGCCCGTTTGCGCCGTCCATCCTCAAGGACCATGTCAAGGATTGGTTCGAAGAGGACGACGACGTTCCCTTTATGACGCAGGTGTTCCAAATCCGGGAGGAAAAGCGTTCAAAAATACCAGCCGTCACTCACGTTGACGGATCAGGGCGACTTCAAACGGTGTCTCGCAGTATTAATTCTCGATATGCCGCTCTTATTGAAGCCTTTTACGCTATTACCGGTGTGCCAATTGTGCTGAATACAAGCTTCAATGAGAACGAGCCGGTTGTCTGCCGGCCGGAAGAAGCGCTGGACTGCTTTTTGCGAACAAGAATGGATACTTTGGTCCTAGGGAACCATGTTGTCGAGCGCCGTACCATATAAGCGCTGTGGCACACGATTTGCTCAGTGCCTTCAGGTCGACTCGACAAGTGCAATAACATGACTGCCTTGGTTTCCTTTAGGTGACATTAGGGAAACAGCGCGGGTCTTGACACGCACCGTCTTCACTCCCGGATCATAATGACGGGGAGAGCCTCCTTTTCGCCGGCTTCGACGCAGGCCGCATCAGCCTTGCATTCGTAGGAGCGCTGTGAGCGCACTGTGCATATGAGCTTGCGTCGCCACTGGGGCAAAGCCGATCATGCCACACTGAAGTCCCTGCTTGAGGCGTGCGCAGGGTCTTCCAATTGTTCATCGTCGATCCCTCAGCCGGCTATTCAGTGTTGTATCTGAACGTTGCCGAAGATTAGGATAGCTGCGGCTGCGCTCGCAAGAATGCTTGAGAGAAGTGTTTTTGCGTGATACGTTCCAACTGCACTACTTTGAACGACCAAGCTGCCTGTAAGATGGTGGAAGAGCCGCAGACAACAGAAAGCAATAGTAACAAAGAGCTATGTCTAAGCTGATCTTCGTCAACCGCTACGCGCCCCCTGATCACTCCGCGACAAGTCAGATCCTTGGAGATCTGGCTTTCCATCTCGCAGGACAGGGCGAAGATGTACATATCGTGTGCAGCAGTCAGCTTTATGATGATCCGACAGCAAATCTCGCGGCGGAGGAAACCATCAATGGCGTGACGGTCCACCGCATCTCGGGCTCTACTTTTGGTCGTGAGCGGCTCATCGGTCGCGCGGTGGATTATTTGTCATTTTATATCGGAGCGCGCACTTTTCTGAACAAGATGGCTGCCCATGGAGATGTGATCATCGCACAGACTGATCCCCCACTGCTTTCAGCCGCCATCGCAGATGTTGCCTCGAGGCGTGGTGCGAAACTCGTCAACTGGCTTCTAGACGTTTTTCCGGAGGTTGCAATCGAACTTGGAGTTCCGCTTATGAGCGGCCCGGCGGGCTCGGCTCTTGTTTCATTTAGGGATCGAGCGCTGAGAATGGCCGCGAAAAATGTTGTGATTGGTGAGCGAATGACGGATCACTTTGTGCGCCGTGGCCTGAGAACCTCGCAGGTGGCTACCATTCCGAACTGGAGCTTGGACGACGTGATTGCTCCAGTGTCGCATGATGACAATCCGCTACGAAAGGAGTGGGGGCTGTCGGACCGGTTTGTAGTCGGATATTCTGGGAATCTTGGGCGAGCGCACGAATACGAAACGGTCTTGAGCGCAGCGCAGAGACTTCAATTTGCGTCCAGTGTGATGTTTCTCTTTGTTGGAGGCGGTCATCAGGTCAGGATGCTTGGCGCGAGGGTAGCTGCACTGGGGCTTGCCGACAGGTTTCAATTTCGACCTTATCAGGATCGTGCTGATCTCTCGCGATCGCTCGGCGCCGCCGATGTACATTGGGTTTCATTGCGCCCGGAGCTTGAGGGGTTCATCGTTCCGAGCAAGGTCTATGGGATTGCGGCGGCAGGTCGCCCGATCATAGCGGTGACTGCTCGAGATGGCGAGGTCGCGCGTTTGGTTGTGCGCCACGGATGTGGAGCCCACGTCGATCCGGGGGACGGAGACAAGTTTGCAAGAGTTATTCTTTCATTGCGCGACGATTTTCGGCTGCGAGAGCATTTCGGAGCTAACGCGCGGCTCATGTCTCAGCGGCATTTTACGAGAGCAGGGAGCCTCGCATCATGGAGCAAGTTGCTGCAAGAGGTCCGGTGCCTCTGAACCCAAAGAGTTTCGCGTTGCCGTGGAGTGTGCCCTGGCTTATTCACTCGCCGTATAGATCGGAGCGAAGCTCAGTTGTGTCCGAGCGGTTATGGCGGGCAGGTGGTGCCTCAGGCTGTTCCAGAGTGGATGGAGATGATTCGATGGGGCTTATGGCAGAGGCCGGTATGCCAACCCCGCGGCGGAAGGACTGAGCCAAACCGCACGCGACAACACTTGCGCAAACGACGCCGTAGCCGGGGATCTGAACGGAAAAATCCAGGAGCGAATGGCTCATAGAGAGAAGGCCACCAGCGAGCCCCGCGAGTGGGATGACGAGGTCGCGCTGCCGCACGAAGACTCCTCGGAAGAGAGAGAAACCGGCCGGCAGGCACAAAGCCGTCAGGCTCAACAGGACGGGCAAGCCCATCTCTACGGTAAGTTCGAGAGGAGTGCTGTGGGCACGATCCCATACCCCACTTACAGGAATGGCGTCGCTACGGAGGGCAGGGAACACATCCGCAAAGGAGCCAAGCCCGGTTCCGAACAGAGGGTGGTCTTTAATCAGGGCGAGTGTCGATCTGTAGATCTCGGATCGCCCCTGATCGATCAGCCCCTCTGCTCCTAGCCGGAGTGCGATCCGACCTCCCCACACTTCGAGTGCAATGCCGCTGACAGTCATCGCTGTCAGGAGTAGCGGAAGCCAAAAGCGGCCTCTAACGGTCCGAAAGAAGTAGAGGCTGCAACAAATGACAACGGCGGCAAGCGTGAGCAGAATTCCGGCACGTGACTGAGTGAGCAGATTGGCCGTTATACAGATAACGAATCCGGCAAGTGCCACTCCTAGCTTTGTGTCGAGAATAGTTGCATCTACGCTGCCGGACGTTGCCAATGCCTTTTTCTTCCGCTGCAATCTTGCAGCAGCAAGGAGCAACCATAGCAGAGCGCTCGTGCCGTAGTAGGTGGCGGCCGTGTTCCTGTTGATGAAAGGTCCGGTGATGACGTTGGAAGCCGAGACTTCCGTCGTGAGCAATGCAGTTCCGTTATCGATGGCCAAGCTGCCGATGTCGTATAGGCCGTAGACTGCAGCCGAAGCGGCGCATGTCCACAAGAGAAGATAAGCAAAGTTGCGATCGAGTGTATTTATGAATGCCGCCATGAAGGTGAGAGCCAGAAGCAGGGGAGAGCCGAGGGACAGCCAAGGTGCAGAGAGGTTGGCGGAGACGGCACGCCGAAGGGGTTCTCGTAATAGGTGCGCTGCGTCTGCCCAGACTGGATGAAACTGGCCGACGAGAGGTGCCGACGCAAGCTGGTGCCAGACCGTGATGCCAAAGAAGGCAACAAAGGCGAGGAACGGAACGATAACCCAAAGGTGAACTGTCCTGACTCTTGAGGTTGGCGCCAGGACCAAGCTCAGAGCAATCACGATTGTCCAGACCGCGATCCAGACGGTTTCGACGGAGCCGAACGGGAGTGGTGCGAACGCGACCGTGCCCATCAATGATATACGGGAGACGGAAGTGCCCATATAGGATCTTACATTTGAGAGTTGTCGCGCTGTCACCTACAAAAAAAGAGGTATTTACCACACAAAGGTGCATAGCTGCATTACTTCGGGAGATCGTTGCCAGATCTAAGACTTATGGCGATGTCACGGTGTTGTGTCTCTGTTTGACCCATCATATCGCGTGTGCGATTTTCCGAGAGGTGGATTTGACTGGCAGATGTTCTACCACCTGCTCTATTTAACTACTGGCTCGGGGAGGCGCTTGGCTGCGCGAGGTCCGAAGAGGCAGGCATGCTGAAACCGAGTCCACCCGTAACTACAAACTCGCCTGTGCTTTCGGAAGCACGGGCCGAGGAAGCTCTCAACTTCAGTGCTGTGTTCCATTTCCTGCGGCGGCAGTGGTTGGTCATCGCAGCATCGCTGCTGAGCGTCATCGGCCTTGGCGTAGGTTATGTCCTGGCCACGCCGCCGACCTATCTGGCCCGGGCCTATCTGCTGCTCGATACCAAGAAATTGCAGGTGTTTCAGCAGCAATCTGTTGTAGGGGACCTGGATTTTTCTGGTAACTCCGCGGCCTTGGAAAGCCAGATCGAGGTTGTGCGCTCTGTCGACGTGGCCCGCTCCGTTGTGGATGAACTCGGGCTCGCCGACGACCCGGAGTTCACCGGTCAGGTCACGAGCTTCTTCGGCTCTCTGTCCTCCGCCCTGCTCCAACTTCTAGACTGGACGACCGACATGGGCTCTCCGGAGGAGGCACAGGTTCTCTCCCGGGAGCAACTGACGAAGCTTGCCGTCGGGTATCTGCGCGGGAATTTGCAGACCCGTCGTGTTCGGTCCACCTACGTCATTGAGGTTGGCATCGAGTTGCTTGATCCCGGCAAGGCCGCACGCGTTGCCAACGCCGTAGCACAGGCCTACATCCTTGATCAGACGCAGTCGAAGCAGTTTACCACGAAGCGCGCTATAGATTGGCTGCAGGAGCGAATGGAGCAGCTCAGCCGGGAAAGCATTAAAGCCGAACGGGCCGTACAGGATTACAAGACTCAGAACCAGATCATCAATCTGGGTGGGCGGCCGATCGACGAGCAGCAACTGGCCGAAATCAGCAGCCAGCTTGTCTTGGCCCGCACACATACGGCCGAAGCGAAAGCAAAACTCGAGCGTCTGCAGCAGGTGATCGCCTCCGGCGGCACGGATTCCATGTTGGCGGACTCTCTCCAGAGTGACATCCTGACGACGTTGCGGCGCCAGTATGTCGACAAGTCCTGGAGGGCCGCCAATCTCTCGACACGCTATGGCAGCAAGCATCAGGCTGTCGTGACGCTACAAGCTGAGATACAGCAGTTGGAAGCTGCGATTATGGTCGAACTTCGCCGTATCGCGGAGGGCTATCGGAGTGACTACGACCTCGCACTGAGCCGCGAGAGGACCATTCAGTCCCGTCTGGTCCTGCTGACTCGACAGAATGCCGGGACACGTCAGGCGCAAGCCTCTCTGCAAGTACTGGAGAGCACCGCGCAAGCCTATAAGCAACTGCATCAGAGCTATGTTCAGCGCTACATGGAGGCCACTCAGCAGCAGTCCTTCACGCCTACGGAAGCGCGCGTGCTGGCACCTGCCGAGGGCGCAGTCAAGACCCATCCGATCGGGAGCCGCATCCTCTTGATGGCCGGGTTCCTGGGGCTCGCCGTCGGCGCCGGGATCGGATACCTGCGGGAGAGCCTCGATCGCGTCTTTCGAACGGCGCGGCAAGTTCAACAACTCGTCGGTGTCGAGTGCCTTGGTGTTCTACCAGCCATGCCGGAAAAGAAGCGTCATCAGTTGAACGGCGGGTCGGCCCCGCCGGAAAGAGAGATTACCCAGGACCTTGGGGTAAAGCGTCAGGTGGTTCTGACGCCTTTCTCGCGCTTCACGGAGACTGTAAGGAACGTCAAGGTTGCAGCCGATATGAGTGCCGTCGCTCGGGATGTACAGGTGATTGGGATCGTTTCGGCTGTTCCGAATGAGGGCAAATCGACGATCGCTTCCAACTTGGCACAGCTGATCGCCCATTCCGGGCGGCGCGCCTTGCTCATCGATGCAGACCTTCGTCATCCCACGCTTACTCACCTCATGGCACCCGGGGCGCAGTGCGGGCTCCTGGATCTACTCCGTGATGAAAAGGATGAATCCAGAAAAATCGCAGATGTGGTCTGGCATGACCCGCTCACCGGACTTGATTTTCTGCCTGGCGTGGTTGGAGATGGTCCTTCCCATACCAGTGAGATTCTTTCGTCGGCAGCTATGGCCAACCTCGTCCAGGCAGCACAGGCGGAGTACGACTACGTCGTCGTCGATTTTCCTCCCCTTGCGCCAGTAGTAGACGCAAAGGCGGCCAGTCCTGTCATCGATGCCTTCGTGCTCGTCATAGAGTGGGGCCGCACCTCACCCGAGATCGTGTCCGAGGCTCTAGGTTCTGCCGAGGCTGTGCAGAGCAAGCTCATTGGGGCAGTTCTCAATCGAGCGAACCCCACAAAGCTGAAGCAATTGGAGGGCTATAAGGGTTACGATTATCACAAGTACTACAGTGCCCGCGGTTCCAGCGCATAGCATCAAGCCGGGCGGGCAGCGGACACTCTCATGGGTAACCCTGGCGCTGCTCCGGGGCATGTTCCTGGCACTGGCAAGTGCGGGGGCCTTCTGGAGCCTCTCCGTCATCCCCGGCGAGAGAGAGGCCGCTCCCCTCAACCGCCTCGCGAATCGCATTCTCGCCGGGAGGACACCGACGCTCGAGGCTCTCGCGCCCACGCTCGCTTATCTCGATCGCTCAGATAGCCCCCGAGGTTGCTCCAGCCCGGCGCTCCGGCCGATCGCCACGATCCGTCTCTACGCGGCGGCACTGGCGCATTCCACGGCAGCCGACGAGAGTGCAAAGCTGCTTCTTCAGAAGGCGCGACGTGATATCCATGCCTTTCTGCGTTGCGCTCCCCACCAATCTTTCTATTGGTATGCTTTGTTTTGGGTAGAGATGGCGCTTGGCGGCGACAGCCATGACCATTTGCCTCTCTTGGAATTCTCATACAGGCTTGGCCCACATGAGGGCTGGATCAGTGCCTATCGCTGCCGGGACGCTCTGCCCTATTACGAGATGGTGAACCCGCCTACTCAGAAGCACATCCGGGAAGAGTATCTCAGCCTCGTCCGGGAGAATGCCGGTGAAGCAGCGGCGATTCTGCGCCTCGGCGACGCCGAAATCCGCTCACGCGTCCTCGAGTTCATAACGGTACTCCCCCTGGAAATCCGCGAGAGCTTCGCGCGACGTCTCGACTCCCTAAATATCGAGGTCGATGTGCCGGGCGTTGATTACGAGGCGCTCTATTCACGCCCGAACTTGCCCAAACTATGAGCAATCAGATCCTTTTGCAGACGGAAGGTAGAGCTTTCGGCCGGGCTTTGCCGGGCGGCCAGCTCGGGGTGAGAAAACGCTGCCGGTCATCTTCGAGAACAAGGCAGGTCAGCCGGTTGGAGATGTAGGCGCCGGTGTCGATGTTGATCCGGTTGTGATGGATCTCTGGCTCGCTTACGGGCGTATGCCCGTGAATCACTACCTTGCCGAAATCTCTCTCGGAAGCAGTAAACTCCTCACGGATCCAGAGGAGATCCTCCTCCGTTTGCTCCGTCAGGTCGATCTCTGGCCTTACACCTGCATGGCAGAAGAAATAATCTCCTGAAGTGAATGACAGAGGAGTGGCACGCAGGAATTCGAGATGCGCCGCGGGTATTAGCTTCCGGAGTTCATAAGCCGCTTCCTCATAGCCCCGACCTAACCGGACCTCCCGCACGTCGAGCCCGTAAGAATAGAGCGTCTCCAGCCCACCATTGTGGCGCCAAGTCGTCAGCGTTTCGGGATTGTTCAAAAATTGTAGCAGCATTGCTTCATGGTTGCCGCGCAAAGGTACAATACGGGCCGGAAACGGCGAGGCAGTTAGACGGTCGAGAACTACGCGGGAATCGGGACCTCGGTCGACGTAATCGCCGAGGAAGACAATAGCGGGAGCGTTGATAGGAAACTCCTCGAGATCCTCAGCAATACTCTGCCTCATTCCATCAAGCAGATCGGCCCGCCCATGGATGTCGCCCACCGCGTAGACCCGCTGCCCCGCCGGCACGCCGGGCTTCATGACCTTTTGTTCCTGGCCCGGGAACAGGCGCCTGAGAAATCGCAAGTCTTCCTCTCACGATGCCCGCGCGGCCGCAGAGCGCCCGCCATCGCTGCTGGCCGGAACGGTACTCTCAACGGCTTGTCGCAGCAACGCAAAGGCTGATATGTTTCCTACTGTCGGAATGGAAGGTCGAGCCATGTCAATCATGGTCAAGAGTGCGCGAGCCGCCCTCGTTCTAGTCGCCGGGGCCTTCTGGCTAGGATCCGCCGATTCTGCCGGTGCGGTGCCTGGCAGTCGCGGCAGCGAAACCGCAGGCCAGGCAGACTCGCAGGCCACTACGCAATTTTCCACCAGCTCAGTCAGCCCTAGCAGACCGAGTGACTGTCCTGATGTGGATGCTGGTGCGCAGGACTCCAAGCCCAATAACAACGCCAAAAAATGCGGCTTCGAGAGAAGGCGTTAGTCATCAAACTCATTTGGCCCGTTGATGTAACAGCTTAGCACTTCTCTGTCAGATGCTATGTTCTGGCACATAGCGCGGCAAACTCTGCTTGATAAGATGCAGAGAGGCGAGCGTCAGACACTACAATAATGCGCGAGTGACGTACGCCGACGGTGGTAGGGCCGTTCTCGTTGCTCCACCCCTTGGGGAGGAAGACGCATTGTACCCCTTCTCTAGAGGAGGCCATCCATCCATTGGCTGTCGGTCGCTTTGGGGCGATCACGCGGTGGAGTTGTCGCACTAGGGTCGGATCCAAGCCGTCGACGCCCTCATGGGTGCCCTAATGTCGCGCGGAGAGCGGAATGCCGATCAACAATGTGCGCCTAGGCCAGGACGTGCGAATTGTTCATCCGGAACTCGTCAACCTGTATGGCTGCAGCATCGGCGGCGGCACGCAGATCGGTCCTTTCGTGGAGATCCAGAAGGGCTGCCGCATCGGCGCGCGCTGCAAGGTCTCCTCGCATTCTTTCATTTGCTCAGGCGTGACGATCGAGGACGAGGTCATGATCGCCCATGGCGTGATGTTCACCAACGACCTCTTTCCTCGCGCGACCAATGACGACGGCAGCCTGCAGACCGAACAGGACTGGCAGGTCGTGCCGACGCTGGTGAAGAGATGCGCCGCGATCGGCTCCAACGCGACCATCCTGGCGGGCGTCACGATCGGCGAGGGGGCCCTGGTCGGGGCGGGCGCGGTGGTGAGCCGGGACGTGCCCGATTTCGCGATCGTCACTGGAGTTCCTGCACGGGTGATCGGAGACACGCGCGCCCGCAGCACCGGATGCGATGAGGTCACGCAAGAGGCTAGGGCATGATTCCCGTCGGCATCGTCGGCTACGGCTACTGGGGACCCAACCTGGCGCGCTGCACCGCCGAAGCGGACGGCTGCACGCTCGCGGCTATTGCCGATGCCTCGGCGGCGGCGCGCGCGAGAGCTGTCAAGCGGCACAACGCGGCTGTGCTCGACGATTGGCGCGACATGATCGCCGATCCGAACATCGCCGCTATCATGATCGCAACGCCGGCCCGCACGCATTTCGAGATCGCACTCGCGGCCCTGCACGCGGGCAAGCACGTCCTGGTCGAAAAGCCCATGACCGAGACC
This sequence comes from Microvirga massiliensis, assembly GCF_001006805.1. Taxonomy (GTDB): domain Bacteria; phylum Pseudomonadota; class Alphaproteobacteria; order Rhizobiales; family Beijerinckiaceae; genus Microvirga; species Microvirga massiliensis. The sequence goes on from NZ_LN811356.1 coordinate 376,443, forward strand.
TCCACGGAGGCGCTCGTCCTGATCGAGGAGGCCGCCAAGCGCAACCTGACGCTCATGGTCGATCACACCTTCGTCTACACGGGCGCGGTGCGCAAGATCCGGGAGATGATCGACGAGGGCCTCGTCGGGGACGTCTTCTATTACGACTCGACCCGCGTCAATCTCGGCCTCTTCCAGCACGACGTGAACGTCATCTGGGATCTCGCGGTCCACGATCTTGCGATCCTCGATTACCTGCTCGACTGCCAGCCCGTTGCGGTCTCTGCCAATGGCGCGGGCCACCTCGGTCGCCTCGAGAACATGGCTCAGATCACGATCTACTTCGCGGGCGGCACGACGGCGCATCTCAATGTCAACTGGCTCGCCCCGGTCAAGATCCGCCAGACGCTGATCGGCGGCAGCCGGCGCATGATCGTCTATGATGACCTGCAGCCGAGCGAGAAGATCAAGGTCTACGACCGCGGCGTCGATGTCGTGGGAAGCCAGGAGGAGCTGTACAGGCTTCTGGTCTCCTATCGCACGGGCGACATGTGGGCCCCACAGATCTCCGTCAAGGAGGCCCTGATGACGGAGGTCGAGCACTTCCTCGACTGCATCACCACCCAAACCGCTCCCCTGACCTCCGGGGGCAGCGGGCTGCGGGTGGTCGAGATGCTCGAGAACGCGAGCCTGTCGCTGCAGCAGCGCGGTCACCCGATCGAGTTCACCCCGCTCCGGAGAGCCTCGTGATTCCGTTCCTGGACTTGCAAGCGCAATACAACTCGGTCGGACACGAGATCGAATCTGCGGTGCTCGCCGTGCTCAGGAGCGGAGAATACGTGCTTGGCCGAGACGTCAGGGAATTCGAAGAGGAGTTCGCCCGGTTCTGCGGCGCTCGGGAGGCCGTTGCCCTCAACACGGGAACGTCAGCGCTGCATCTCGCCCTCCTGGCGGCCGGAATCGGCCCAGGCGACGAGGTCATTACAGTCCCGATGACCTTCGTGGCGACCGTTGCCGCTATCCTCTATGTGGGCGCCAAGCCCGTCTTCGTCGACATCGATCCCGTCAACTGGACCCTCGATCCTGGTCACCTCGAGAAGGCTATCACGGCGCGCACCAAGGCGATCATGCCGGTCCATCTGCATGGCCGTCTTGCCGCCATGCCGGCCATCCTGGAGGTCGCGGAGCGCCACGGCCTTTTCGTGATCGAGGATGCCGCCCAGGCGCATGGCGCCGAGGCGCACGGGCAGCGTGCGGGGACATTCGGCGCCATCGGGTGCTTCAGCTTCTATCCGGGCAAGAACCTCGGGGCCTGCGGCGAGGGCGGCGCGATCACCACCAACCGCCCCGATCTCGCGGACGCCATCCGCTCGCTGCGGGATTGGGGTCAGGCCGGCAAATACAATCACGTGCGGCAAGGCTTCAACTTCCGCCTCGACACCGTCCAGGCGGCGGCGCTGCGGGTGAAGTTGCGGCATCTCGAGGCCTGGACCCGGGCACGACGCGATCTTGCAGGCGATTACGATCGGCGTCTCGCCGAGCACGGGATCGCGCATCCGGCGCCGGGCGGCCGCGATCACGTCTACCACGTCTATGCCGTGCGGGTGCGCGAACGAGACCAGGTCCGGGGCCGGCTGAGCGAGCTTGGGGTCGCCACGGGGATTCATTACCCCCGGCCCGTGCACTTGCAGCCAGCCTATGCGGGGCTGGGTTACCGGAGCGGCGACTTTGCGGTCTCAGAGAAGTTTGCTGCGGAGACGCTCTCCCTGCCCCTGTTCCCCGAGATGACGGGACAGCAGGTCGCGCAGGTGGTCGAGGCCCTTGCGCATGCCGGCGCGGCCCCGGCGGCCTCGGCCGCCTGAGGCAGCGATGGCCGCCCACATGATCGTCAAAGGATGATGAGAGCAACATGGCGAAGTCCAACATCTTGACCGGCCAGCGCGTGCTCGTGACCGGCGGCGCCGGCTTCGTAGGCTCGCACATCGTTGATCTCCTGGCGCAGGAGAGGTGCCGCGAGATCATCGTCCTCGACAACATGGTGCGGGGATCGGTCGCCAATCTGGCGGGCGTGTTGGGCAACCCAACGGTGCGCCTCGTCGAGGGCGACATCCGCGACCGAGCGCTCCTGGCGGACCTAGTCGCCGGCACCGACACGGTGTTCCATCAGGCGGCGCTGCGGATTACCCACTGCGCTGCCGAGCCCCGCACGGCCCTGGAGGTGATGGTCGACGCCACCTTCGACCTGCTCGAGCAGTGCGTGTCCGCCGGCGTCCGCAAGGTCGTGATGGCCTCCTCGGCATCCGTTTACGGGATGGCCGAGGAGTTCCCGACCCCCGAGCGCCAGAACCCTTACGCGAACCGGACCCTCTACGGCGCCGCCAAGAGTTTCGCAGAGGGGCTGCTGCGGGCGTTCAACGACATGCAGGGCCTGGAATACGTGGCGCTGCGCTACTTCAACGTCTACGGCCCGCGCATGGACATCCATGGCCGCTACACGGAGGTGATGATCCGCTGGATGGAGCGGATCGCGGCCGGGCAGCCGCCGGTCATCTATGGCGACGGCCTGCAGACCATGGACTTCGTGCACGTGACCGACGTCGCACGCTCCAATCTCCTGGCGGCGCAGAGCGAGGCTTCAGACATCGCGCTCAACGTCGGGAGCGGTACCGAGACCTCGCTCTTGCAGGTCGCGCACCTCCTCGCGCAGGCGATGGGCCGCCCGGACCTCGTCCCGGTCCATGCCGAGGAGCGCGCGGTCAATCCTGTGCCGCGCCGGCTCGCCGATGTGACGGCTGCTCGGCAGGCAATCGGCTTTGAGGCCTTGGTTCCCTTCGAGACCGGGATCGAGGGCCTCGTGGCCTGGTGGCGGGCGCAAGTCGCCAGCCCCGCCCTGGTGGGAGCGGCAGAATGATTCCGATCACGCAGCCCGTGCTCGGCGAGCCCGAGGCCGAAGCCGCCGCCGCGGTCATCCGGTCGGGCTGGCTGACGCAGGGACCTCAGGTTGCGACCTTCGAGGAGGAGTTTGCTGCGGCTGTCGGGGCGAGCCACGCCTGCGCGGTGGCCAACTGCACGGTTGCCCTGCATCTGGCGCTTCTGGCCGCGGGCGTCGGCCCCGGCGATGAAGTCGTCACCGTCAGCCACACCTTCATTGCCTCGGCGAACGCGATCCGGCAATGCGGCGCGCTCCCGGTCTTCGTCGACATCGATCCGCAGACGTTCACAATGGCGCCCTCGGCTATTGCCGAGGCTGTGACATCGCGGACCAAAGCCATTCTCTGTGTTCATCAGATCGGGATGCCCTGTGATCTCGCCCGCATCCTGCCGATCGCGCGCCAGTATGGCCTGCCCCTGATCGAAGATGCCGCTTGCGCGATTGGATCCGAGATTCTCATGAATGGTGCTTGGGAGGCGATCGGGCGTCCGCACGGGGACGTGGCCTGCTTCTCCTTCCACCCTCGCAAGGTTCTAACCGTCGGAGACGGCGGCATGCTGACGACGAACAACTCTGATTGGGACCGTCAATTCCGCCTCTGGCGCCAGCATGGAATGAGCGTGCCGGATCTCGCGCGTCATCAGAGCCGCCGTGTCATCGTCGAAGAATACCCGGTGTGTGGCTTCAACTACCGGATGACGGACCTGCAAGCGGCCGTCGGCCGGCAGCAGCTCAAGCGACTGCCGGAACTAATCTCCCGACGTCGTCAACTGGCCGCCTACTACAGCAGTCTCTTGTCTCAGGTAGACGGCGTTATCGCGCCAAAGGAGCCTGCCTGGGCGCACTCGAACTGGCAGAGCTACTGTGTGCGGCTGCCCAAGGGCGTCGAGCAGATCACGGTGATGCAGCGCATGCTCGATCGCGGAGTGGCGACCCGACGGGGCATCATGTGCGTGCACCGCGAGGCCGCCTATGCCGACGTGCCGGTCGGAACGTCTCTGGTGAATTCCGAAAGGGCTCAGGATGAGTGCATTCTCCTCCCGCTCTACCCTCAAATGGATGAGGGCACCCAGCGTGATGTCGTGGAGGCTCTTACAGACGCTCTTCGGTCTTGACAGGACTGAGCAGCCCTCATCCTTCAAACAGCAGGAGGCTTCTGCGACCCATCTCGCTCTGCTCGAACAGATCAGGGCTCTCCAGAAAGCTCTTCAGGAGGAAAAGCTGCGGCGATTCGGGCGCCGGGTCTCGTTCGGGGATCTGGTCACAGACCGCTGGGAGAACGCCCGGCAGTACGGCTTCGGAGAGGGCTCGTCCTGCTACGACGACGTATTGATCCTCGGCGATGTCCAGGTCGGCCGGCACACCTGGATCGGACCGAACGTCATCCTCGATGGCTTAGGCGGCGGCCTCGTGATCGGGGATCACTGCTCGATCTCCTCCGGAGTTCAAATCTACACCCATGATACGGTCCGGCGCAGCGTCACGATGGGCCGGGCTCCGATTGCCTATAAGCCGACTCGGATTGGAAACGGCGTCTATATCGGCCCTAACAGCATCGTCGCAATGGGCGTCGAGATCGGTGATGCTGCCGTGATCGGCGCCATGTCGTTCGTCAACCACAGTATCCCACCCCGCACGAAAGCCTGGGGATGCCCCGCCACTATCACGGGCGACGTGGAAATCTGAGACTTCGAAGTCTTTGTTTGATGAGAGGCACGCCATGGCAAACGAAACGAATCGACGCGTGGCGCTGATCACGGGCGTGACGGGACAGGACGGGGCCTATCTCACGGAGCTTCTGCTCTCGAAGGGCTACATCGTCCATGGCCTCAAGCGACGCGCTTCGTCCTTCAACACCCAGCGCATCGACAAGCTCTACACGGATCCCCATGAGCCTGACGTGCGCTTTCATCTCCATTACGGAGATCTGACGGATTCCACGAACCTCATCCGGATCGTTCAGGAGACGCAACCCACGGAGATCTACAACCTCGCGGCCCAGAGCCACGTAAAGGTGAGCTTTGAGACGCCCGAATACACTGCTAATGCCGACGGGATTGGCACGTTACGTCTCCTCGAGGCCATTCGCATTCTCGGCCTCGAGAAACACACCCACTTTTATCAGGCATCGACCTCGGAACTCTATGGTCTCGTGCAGGAAGTACCACAGCGGGAGATCACACCCTTCTATCCGCGTTCGCCCTATGCGGCGGCGAAGCTCTACGCCTACTGGATCACGGTGAACTACCGCGAGGCTTATGGCATGCATGCCTCGAACGGCATCCTCTTCAATCATGAGGGGCCAACCCGGGGTGAAACCTTCGTAACGCGCAAGATCAGCCGCGCCGTTGCGGCCATTCAGCTCGGCCTGCAGGACAAGCTCTATATCGGCAACCTCGATGCCAAGCGCGATTGGGGCCACGCGAAGGATTACGTGGAAGGCATGTGGCGCATCCTCCAGCAGGATGAGCCGGATGACTACGTTCTCGCCACCGGCGAGACGCACTCCGTGCGCGAGTTCATCGAGCTCGCCTTCCGTGAGGTTGGCACCAGGATCGCGTGGCGCGGCAAGGGCGTCGACGAGGAGGGCCTCTGCCGCTCATCGGGGAGGGTTCTCATCTCCATCGATCCGCGCTATTTCCGGCCCACCGAAGTTGAGCTGCTCTTAGGTGATCCGTCGAAGGCGCACCAGCGCCTCGGCTGGCGACACGCGACGACCTTCCCGGAACTCGTGAGCAGCATGGTGCGCAACGACCTCGAGATCGTCGCGCTCGAATCGAAGATGCGGTGCCTTGTCTCGGAGTAGGCCTCCATGGGAGCTTGTGATCTGCGCAGCAAACGTGTCTTCGTGGCCGGCCATCGCGGCATGGTGGGCTCGGCCCTCGTGCGACGGCTCGCCTCGGAAGATTGCGAGACCGTCGTCGCGGATCGCACGGAACTGGATCTGCGCCGTCAGGCTGAGGTCGAGGCCTGGATGGCCGCGTTCCGCCCCGATGCGGTGTTTCTGGCTGCTGCAACGGTCGGCGGCATCCTCGCGAACGACACCCGCCCCGCGGAGTTTCTCTACGACAACCTCATGATCGAGACAAATGTCGTTGAGGCCGCGCGGCGCACCGGCGTCGGCAAGCTCATGCTGCTCGCCTCCTCCTGCATCTACCCGAAATTCGCCCCGCAGCCAATCACCGAGGATGCGCTGCTCACGGGTGAACTCGAGCCCACGAACCAGTGGTATGCGATCGCGAAGATCGCCGGCATCAAGCTGTGTCAGGCCTATCGCCGCCAGTACGGCTGCGACTTCATCAGTGTGATGCCGACGAACCTCTATGGCCCGAACGACAACTTCGACCTCACCTCGAGCCATGTCCTGCCGGCGTTGCTCGTCAAGGCCCATGCCGCGCGCGCGCACGGCGCACCGGCCCTCGAGGTGTGGGGCACTGGCGTGCCGCGCCGCGAATTCCTCTATGTGGATGATCTCGCCGATGCCTGCGTGTTCGTGATGAAGTACTACAGCGGCGAGGGCCACATCAACATCGGTACGGGCACCGATGTCACGATTCGCAAGCTCGCCGAGTTGGTCTGCCGCATTGTCGGCTTTGAAGGCGAGTTGCGCTTCGACACCACGAAACCTGATGGCACTCCACGCAAGCTGCTCGACGTCTCACGCCTCGCAGCCCTCGGCTGGCAGGCGCCCACAACCCTGGAGGACGGCATCCGCCGCTCCTACGACTGGTACCTCGCCCATCGCGGCCAAGTCCGCGGTGCCGCGTAGACCCGTTCAAGACGGGAACTCCAAACAGCCTCGAAACTCTCTGCGTGTCATCTAATGCGGGATTTGATGTGATTGCCCACAGGTCGACTCGCCCGTGGGGAATGCGCGAGATCATTATCTTGTTGTTTGTGCAGGGTTTCAGGCCAGCGCCGCAAGGGCGCAGAGACGAGCCTCGGTTTCTGACAGAACCCAGCCGTCGACCATCACGGTTCGACCTTCGGCGAAATCGTTTCGCTGTGCCTCGCGGATTAAAACGCGCAGCTTCGCAGGATTGGTTGCCGTGAGTGGCCCACCATCAGCTCCATGCAGGTGATGCAGGAGGTGTTCTGCGCTCGCTTCGCTTGCGGGCAGGAGGCGGAGATATTCGCGCCCGACTGCGCAAGCGCTCTCGTGATGGCAGAATAGCTCCGAGAGCATCTTTCGCATCGCTTGGGAACCGGCGCCGCATTCTGGCGTCTCGCTTGCGAACGCATTCGCCCGGCCGGGCACGAACGGGAGCAGAATTGCTGCGGCGAGTCTTTGGAGTAGTTCGCGACGTTTCATCACTTGCCTCGCGGGTTCAGTTGTGGACCTTGGGCATAATGGCTCCGTTAAGAACGGCACCCCTACGAAGCATGTGCGCAACAGCGATTATCGAGGCATCCAGGCCGATACCAGGGGTGTAGGACGCAGCTGAGGCGTAGCAAGTCGGCCGCTCGCCGCTCGATCGTTCCGGCTCGTCAGCTGGGCCTGTGGAAACCGGGACTGTCGTGGCGGGCTGGCGAATTCCACCGAGAGGGTCTCGGGCCCTCTCCGGACTCCACTGATCCATCGCGGTCATAGGAGAAACGTCACCGCTTCTCTTCGGCAGGACTGTGCTGCTGGAGTTTGTGACCGCTCTGGCCCGGATTGTTGTGCTTGTTGTGGTCGCGGCTCGCCTGATGCGAGTCGCTGCCTATCGCGGGCGTCTTGCCGCAAGGGCTCTTCGAATCGGCCTGTGCCCTGTCCGTGATGTCGCTCCGGTTCGAGTTCTCGGGACCGCCGTCCTGCTTTCCTCCGGTGCGAACGGAGTTGGGCTGGCTCCGGTTTCCATCGCTGCTCATAGTTGTTCCTCTGCTCTTTCCTGTGACATCTCGATTTGAGCCCTCCGGACCGACATTAAGAGGGACCCGTCGAGTTCTGCTCAGGACAAGTTCAGAGGTGGAAATTTGTTGCGTGCACCGCGGGCTAAACATCTAATCCTTCGTCGCGGGTGGCTCACTGGTGGGTTTTCCAGGCGCAAGCCATCGCTTGGACTCAAACACGGTCGCTCGATCCTGGGGCCCAGACCGAGGGCGGAGCACCGGACAGAGCGTGACAAGCGGGCGGCGCTGAGGCCGGACTCCGATCCCAGGAGCGTCTCGGGTATCCGACTGCTTCTCGAAAGCACGGGCTTGCAGGGTTACACGGGCCCTGCAAGTCGGACCTGCGTTGATCGACGAAGCCTCACCTATCGGGGAACATAGCTGGGTGATTGCCAGCCTCCACGTCCGGGTGGCGTCATCGGCACGTCACGCCCCGGCGGGAATCCACCGGGCCTCACGCCACTGTCCGGATAGGGTCGCGGCCGGACTGGGCGAGGACCCCGGTCCATTGCACCGCCGATCAGGGCGCCGCCGAGAATGCCGATCGCAACTGCGGCACCCGGGTCGAAGGCTGGCGGGGCCTGGACGATGACCGGCACCCGTTCGACGGGTGGGCGGGTCGCTACATCCCGCTGCGGCTTAGGCTCCGAAGGCTTCTGTATCTTGCGTTCCGGGCTAGCCTGTTTCGGTTTCGGTTTGGCTGGTGCAGTCTTCTCGGCCTTCTTTGTCGGAGCCGAGATGCTGCGCGTGGGCGTTGCCGGCCCACAAAGCGCAGCCACCCGGAGGGCTCGCCCGGGCGAGGTCGAGGCGAGCCGGAGAGCCTCTGTTTCGTGGGTCGATCCGGGATAGAGCCGTTGGAACAACCGGAAGGCGTCTGCGTCTCCCAGACGAATGGCTTCGGCCCAGGCTATTTCTTCAGAGCGCAGGGCCAGGGTCCTGTAGACCCACAGGGCATGCTGGTCGTCCGGATACAATTCCAGGACGATACGATAGATCTCGGGCTCATCCCAGAACACCGCCGTTCGATAGGCCTCATCGGCCGGAACGGTACGGAGGGCCTGGAGGGTCGGACGGGTTTGGTCGAGACGCGCCGTGCTGTCGCCTCTCTTGCTCGGCTTCGCCGCGCTCGCCGATGCCACGAAACTGAAATCGGTCGTGAGAGAGGACGTCTCCCAGGGCGTTTGAAGTCCGCTCGTCGCATCATGCACCGAGAGGCGCACCCGTCGGAACAATTGCTCGACAGGCAGGCCGGGCTCGGGCAGCAGATCGAGCAAGGCAGCCGTATACGGGCTGTGCTCGCCGGATCCGTCCGCAGCCTGCGCGCCCGGAGACGTCGCGAAGGCGACGAGTGTGCCCCCTTTGGAAGCGACTCGGGCGAGCCCGGCCTCGCTCTTCCCGTTTCCATCGTCGAGGAGCCTGGCCGCGAGGCCGCGGGCGCCGGAATCAGGAGCGAAGGGATTATCGCGGCATGCATCGAGGATGACGATCTTCGTGGCGGCCGCCGTCGCGTCGAGGCGTGTCAGGATATCTCCGAGAGAGACCGATCGGGATCGGATATCCGCATCGGAACGCGTCGTGACGTCGACCGGCAGGAGGTAATTCGTGCCTTCGATCTGGACCGCATGGCCCGCATAGAACACGACGGCTGCCGTGCCAGGCCCCGCCTGCTCGACGGCTTTCGCAAAGGTTTCGAGTGTCGATCGGAAGGCTGCGGCGGTCGCATCGGAAGCGTGGACCACCTCGAATCCGGTGCTTTCGAGCGCTTTTCGCATGGCAGCCGCATCGTTCGTCGGATTCGGCAGCACGGGCGCTGATCGATAGGCCGCGTTTCCGACGACGAGAGCAATCCGCTTCGCTGCACTGGCAGGAAGGGTCGTCAGGCCGAAGGCAATCAGAAACATCGAGAGATGCCGCAACAATGCGGCAACACAGTCACGAGCGACGGATCTGTGCACGGCAACACCTCGTCCGCTATCGGTACCCCGCCATTTTCTGCCCGTATGGGTCGGCTCTCTTCGGGCCTGATGCTACGAATCTCCGGCTTCAACGATAACAGCAGGTTCGAGCTGAGCCTGTGCGCTCCGGCACGGGCCTGTCCGACGGGTGTGCGACCCGGAAATGCCGGCTTCAGAACCGCGCATTCCACTCGCGCTTGCCGTTGGGGCAGCGTGGACACGTGAGCTCGTTCGTGCTTCACCTCCGTATTCTTGGGGAAACGTCGCGTTCTTCAGGTTCGAGTAAGAGAAAATCAGCTAATAGGTATGGACGCATCCTTCCGTGATGCAGCGGCGAGCGAAGCGTTCGCCACCTTACCAAACGTCATCGTCGGATATTCCCATCATGAATAAAACGCTTGCGGTTTCGGCATCTGCTCTGGCGTTGATGACTTTCACCGCAACCTCCTCGCGCGCGGCAGATCTCCCGACACGCATGGCGCCGCCAGCTCCAATCGCTGCGGTTCCCGTGTTCACATGGACGGGTTTCTATATCGGGGCGAACCTGGGCGCGATCCGAGACGCTTCGGAAATGACGCTGACTGCCAATCCGGAGACTTTTAATAACGGCCCGGTGTTTCCGGCAGGCGCGCTGTCGGCAGCCGACTTCGCCTTCATGGCAAGCCGGGCGTCGGAAGACGAGACCTCGTTCACCGGTGGTGGCCAGATCGGCTACAATTATCAGGTTGGCGGCTTCGTGTTCGGCGTCGAGGCGGACATCAACTTCTCTGATGTCCAGAACCGGCGTGACCGGGCGGATCCGCTCCCGGCTCTCTTTGGCGGAACACCGCTTCCCCCGCTTACTTACAATGCCCGCCTTCACAGCGACGTCGACTGGTTCGGAACGGTCCGTGCACGTGCCGGTGCGGCCGTCGATCGGTTTCTCGTCTATGCTACTGGCGGGCTTGCCTATGGGCACGTAAAGACGAATGTCGCCGCCTTTCCAACCCCGGCCGAGACCGTATCATTCATCTCCAATGGGTTGGTCGACATCAACCAGGTCAGGGATTCCGACACCCGTTTTGGCTGGACTATCGGCGGTGGCGTCGAATACGCCTTCACGAACAATCTCACGCTCAAGGGCGAGTATCTGTACGTCGACCTGGGTGACAAGAGACACATCGCACCTGCCGTGGAACCGGCGCTCTTCCGCGGGTCGACCATGACGGCTTCCGAGGAGACCAAGTTCCACGTGATTCGGGCGGGCGTGAACTTCAAGTTCAACACCTGGTGACGAATGGTTGATCAGGACGCGGTCGGTTGCGCGACCGCGCAGAAACTCCCGGGACGCTGATTTCTGCGGCCTTCTCCAGCCCGCCCCTTTCGTCATGGCGAGCGGAGCGAAGCGATCCAGGAGCGCATCCGTCGACGGGTAGATTGCTTCGCTTGCGGCTCGCAAGGACGGGAGTGCAATGGCAGGAGGCAGTGCATCACGCCTCCGGCTCACAGCGACGGCAGTGGGCCCGGCGCTACTCCGTTTCCGCCCCTGCGCTGCCCGCCCTCGCCCCTCTTCGTCATTGCGAACGAAGTGAAGCAATCCAGGCCTCCGCCTCAGGACGAATCACTCCGTCTGCGGCCCGCGATGACGGGAATGCACCGTAACAGACCGACGTCACAGCGATGGCGGCGGCCCTCGCGCGCCGCCGCCTGATTGGCCTCAAGTGCACCTCGACGCCGTGATAAGCACGCGAAGGCGTCGTAGCCCTGACCTGCCGCCTGTCATCCGAAGCACAGCGCTCTCTCGAACGCCTTCACGCCGTACCAGTGCAGGGCAGGGGGGGCTTTCTTTCCTCTGCCCGTGCGGAGAGGCAGGTGCGGATCTTCTCCAGCAGGCGGGCGAGGTCGACCGGTTTCGTGTCGAAGTCGGCGCAGCCCATTTTCATGCTCCGGTCGCGATCGCTCGCCAGAGCGTGAGCCGTGAGGGCGATCACGGGGATGTCCCGCGTGGCGGGCGTCGTCTTAATGATCTGGGTTGCTTCCCAACCGTCCATGTCGCCGAGCGCGACATCCATCAGAATCAGGTCGGGCTGTTCCTCTGCGGCCATGCGGACGCCGGTCGGCCCATCGATTGCACAGCTGACCGTGAAGCCATTGCGGGTCAGCCTGCGCGTCAGGATATCACGATTCATCTCGTTGTCGTCGACGAGGAGGATCTTGGACATGAAAACGCTTCTTAACAGAGAAAAACGACGACTGGGATTGCTGGGCACGGACGCGTGCCGCCAAAGGTTATGCGATTACCGGAGAAGGGTCTGTGCCAATCTTCACACTTCGCCCCGTTTCATCGTGCCCTTCGGGTTCGAGAGAGGGTGAGTTCGCGGTTGGCGAATCCTCCGGACTCGAATTCCTCCGCGTGGCGGGAATGCGGATCGTGAAAGCACTTCCGACTCCCGTTTCGCTCTCGACCGAAATGTCGCCGCCCATCAGGCGGCACAACATCCGGCTCAGCGCCAGCCCCAGGCCCGTGCCGCCGTATTTGCTTGCCGTTGCGTCATGCGCAACGGTGAACTTCTCGAACAGGCCCGAAAGCCTGGTCCGGTCGATCCCGATGCCTGTGTCACGCACCGTCACCGCGATCTCGTCTCCGAACCGCGTCGGTTTCCGCACCGCCGAAACCGTGATCCGGCCACGCTCCGTGAATTTGCATGCGTTCTCCAGGATCTGCGCCAGCGCATGTTCGAGCTTCTGGGCATCGCACACGATGGTGCCGAGCCGGTCGTGAAGTTCCAGCGAAAGCTCGTTGCTCCCGTTTGACGCGAGGGCGCGGTATCTCTCGGCCGTATCCCGGATCAGGCAAGCGAGATCGATCTCCTCGTTGAGGAGTTCCATCCGCCCGGCCTCGATCTTCGAGAGGTCGAGCACTTCGTTCACGAGCTTGAGCAGGTGCTGGCCGGCCCCGTGGATTCTCTCGAGGTCTGCCGCGCTGTTCGTATCTCCTTCCTCTGCGGCATCTTCCAACAGGATCTGGCTATAGCCGATGACGGCGTTGAGAGGCGTGCGCAGCTCGTGGCTCATCTTGGCGAGAAACTCGGCCTTCGCGGCGCCCGCGCGCTCGGCGGTCGCGGTCGCGCGGCGCAACTCGGCGGCCGTCGCGAGATGACCTCGCATCTCGCTCTCGAGCTCGAGCCCCGAGGCCAGGATTTTGGCGTAGTAGAACGCCATCATCGTCACGTAGAGCGCAGTGGCGACCGTGGAGACGATCCCGAGACCCTGAACCGAGGCCAGCGGCATGTCGTTCGGAACAGAGTGGCCAAGGGCGTAAAGTGCCGCGAACCCAGCGAGGTTCGCTGCGAACATGCCGAGAACCGTCAGCCGGAGCGACGGTTCAGGCCCAAGATAAAAGAATGCTAGCAACGGGATGGTCAGAACCCACGGCAATGTGGGCGAGGTCACCCCGCCATTGAAATAACAGCTCCAGAGAATGCAGAAGATCAGATTCTGGACGGATAGAAGCGCGAGCAGCTTGTAGCGACCGATTGCTCGCAGGACGAACGGAAAAACCCAGAAGCCCGTTATCGAGAGCGCCAGTACCGCAACGTCATATCCCGGGGTCGGGTCGAGAATGTAAAGGGCCAAAGGAACGGCATTGCCGATGAACGGGCCGAAGAGATGGCTGATGAGAAAGATGCGGACTTGCTTACGGGTTTCCTTCTCCGCCGCCAGATCGGGCGGGATGAACCATTCGAGGACGCGCTCGAGCTCAGTGAATCGCAGGCGCGAACGGAAAGACATGATGGTTTCTGAAATTTCGTGGGCCCGACTGAAATTTGTAAAGCTACTCGGTTAAATACCTCTTCCCATGATCATATACGTGGTGATCCGGCCGACGAATTTGACGCAGATCAATGAATCGACCTGCGAGTCAGGATTTGATGGGGTATAAGGGTTGCGTATGCCCGTAAACAGTTTTGAATAATTATTGTTTAGGAACTGGTATGTCAGTCTTGGCTGCAAGTCGGGGGAACCGGGGTGCCGGTTGGTTGCAGCCGATGCAGGACAGGTTATTCAAGCTCATCGATTGGTTCATCCCCGAGGAGGCCCGACGGGAGCGATCCGAGTTCGGTCGCGCGCGAAACTTCGTCTTCACGCACCTGTTTGGTCCGGCTCTTGCCCAGTCGATCAGTATCTTCCTTTACTTGGCGGACCCGGACCCTGGCCTTGCCTGCTGGACGATCATTGCCTGCATCTGTGCCTTCTGGCTGCTGCCGTTCGGCCTCAGGCTGACCAGGAATCTGCGTCTGATCGCCATGATCTCCGTGGAACTCCTCGCCTTCGCGGCGCTGTTCGGAGCCTACCATTATGGCGGCGTGAGCTCACCGTTTCTTCCGTGGCTGATCGTCAGCATCCTCCTGGGTTTTTTCTACCTCTCCGACCGGCCCTTCCTGGTGATCGGGCTCTTTGCGGGAAATCTTGCGGCTTTCTCGATCGCCTATGTCCTGAACGGCTTTCCCGAGCACGTGCCGCTTCCGGCGCTGGCGCCCGTCGGCTGGATCTCGATCTTCTCGGCCACAGTCTACATGTCGTGGATGGCAATCTATTACGCGAACGTGCACTCGATGCGCTTCGATCTCGAGCGCGAGGCCGAGCGGCACCGGGCAACGGCGGTGCGCCTCCGCCAGGCCAAGGAACTGGCCGATGATGCCAACCGGGCAAGGTCGATCTTCCTGGCCAAGATGAGTCACGAGCTTCGCACCCCCCTCAATGCCGTCATCGGCTACAGCGAGATCCTGCTCGAGGATTGCGAGGCGGCCGGCGAGAGCGAGACGAAGCTGGCGGATCTGCGGCGCATCAATGCGGCGGGAAAGCATCTTCTGTCCCTGGTGACGGATGTCCTCGACCTCTCGAAGATCGAGGCCAACACGGTCGAACTCTCGATCGAGCGGGTCAGCCTGAACCGTCTCCTCGACGAGGTCATTGCGACCTCCCAGCCTCTCATCGCGCAGAAGCACAACCGACTGGTCATCAACTGCCCCAAGGACATCGGCACGATCTCGACCGATGCGACGAAACTTCGGCAGGTGATGCTCAACCTGCTCAGCAATGCAGCCAAGTTCACCAGCGGCGGCACCATCACGCTAAGCGTCTTGCGCGACCGGACGAGCGTGGGCGATTGGATCGAGATCCAGGTCCATGATACCGGGATCGGGATCGCCAAGGCGGATCTCCCCAAGCTGTTCCAGAATTTCGGGCAGGCGACCGCCGCGACGTCGAGCGTCTATGGTGGAACCGGCCTGGGACTGGCGCTGAGCCAGAAGCTCTGCGCCCTGATGGGCGGCGGCATTTCCGTCGAGAGCGAGGAAGGTCGCTGGTCCCGTTTCACGGTGCGCCTCCCGGCGGCCCTGACGCCTGAGCCCATGGATGAGGCCCGTTTGGCCGACGAGGCCACGCAGACGCTCGCACTCCCGCTTTCCCCCCCTCTGCTCGCCAGCTGATCCGACATGACCCCGATCTCGAATCCCGTCTCTTTGGCCCAAGGGGCGTCCCAGTCCGCCGTATCAGGCATGGAGCAGAGTGCTCCCACGCAGCCTCCTCGACTTCTGATCGTCGATGATCTTGCGGACAACCGCGCCGTTCTGGCGCGGCGCTTCCAACGGCGCGACTTCTCCGTCACGGAGGCGGATGGCGGCCAACGCGCCCTCGAACTGATCGCGCAGCAGCCCTTCGACGCCGTTCTCCTTGATGTAATGATGCCTGACCTCGATGGCTTCGAGGTCCTCAGCCGGATTCGCGAGCAGCACTGTCCTGCCGCACTTCCCGTCATCATGGTAACCGCGAGGGCCCAGAACGAGGACGTCGTGCGGGCTCTGAATCTCGGAGCGAACGACTACGTCACGAAGCCCGTGGATTTCGCGGTCGCCCTCGCGCGCGTAAGCGCACAGATCGCACGAAAGCGCATGGAAGACGCTCTTCGCGAAAGCGAGGCGCGCTACCGTCTGCTGGCGGATCACGCGACGGATATGATCGTCCGCGCGGATTTGAGCGGGCGACGCCACTATGTCTCTCCGGCTTCGAGAGATTTGCTGGGCTATGCGCCAGAGGAACTCGTGGGCACGCGCCCGCAGGATTTCGTCCATCCGGACGAGGCTTCCGGGCTGGCAGAGATCTTCTCGCGGCTCCAGGAGGGGCGGACCGAAAGGGCCACCGGCACATACCGGCTCCGTCACAGAAGCGGAACGTGGGTCTGGGTCGAGGACAATCTGCATCTCGTGCGAGATGCAAAGGGGATCCCGCTGGAGGTCATCAGTGCCTCCCGTGACGTGACCGAACGGCAGCGCCAATCCTGCGAGCTTCGCCTCGCCAAGGAGCGCGCCGAGGAAGCGAGTCAGGCAAAGACAGAGTTTCTGGCCGTGATGAGTCACGAGACCAGGACACCCCTGAACGGCATTCTCGGATACGCAGATCTTCTGCTGAACTCGCAGGGCCTGAGCCACGAACAGCGCCGGCACGCGGAGCGGATCCGAATTGCCGGGTCCGCGCTGCTCATGATCGTGAACGATATCCTCGAGTTCTCCGAGCTCGAGGCCGGCAAGACGCAACTGCAGTCGGAGCCTTTCTCTCCCGAGGTGCTCCTAGACAGTGCGATCTCGATTGTGAAGGCGTCCGCGGATCAGAAGGGGCTTGCATTGGAAGTCGATATAGCAGGTCCCTTGCCCGACCTGCTCGTCGGTGATCAGGACCGCTTGCGACAGATCCTTCTCAATCTCCTCAACAACGCCATCAAGTTCACGCCGCAGGGCCGTGTTGTCCTCTCCGTGTGCCCGCAGACCGTTTCGGAGACACGGTGCCATCTGCGCTTTGCGATCTCGGATACCGGGATTGGGATCGAGGACGAGAAGCGGAGCCGCCTGTTTCAGATGTTCAGCCAGGTCGATGGCTCGGTGCGCCGCCGCTTCGGGGGAACTGGGCTCGGCCTCGCGATCTCGCAGCGGTTGGCGCAGCTGATGGGCGGCGAGATCCACGTGGACAGCACCCTCGGCCGGGGCTCCACCTTCTGGTTCGAGGTTCCTCTCGAGGTCGCATCGAGGGCGGACCACGCGGAGGCTACGGATCATAAGTCTGCGCCGACTCGATCCGCCCGAATCCTTCTGGTCGAAGACAACGACATCAATCAGGAGATCGCGCGCGCCATGCTCGAGTCGGAAGGCCATGAGGTCGATGTCGCTCCCGACGGATCGGTTGCTGTGATGCGCATTCAGGCGGTGCGTTACGACCTCGTCCTGATGGATGTCCAGATGCCCGTCATGGACGGGCTCACGGCCACGCGACGCATCAGAGCACTGGATGGCCCGGCGCGTGACCTGCCGATCATCGCTCTGACTGCGAACGTCCTGCCCCAGCAGGTTCATGCCTTCAGGGAGGCGGGAATGAGCGACTATATCGGCAAGCCATTCAAGCGTGACGAGCTCTACCAGATCGTCGAGCGGTGGGTTGGAGCGGGCAGGGGGAATTCCCGATCAAGTGGCAGCTCGGCACAGGAAAATGTGCAACGCCTCGACACGCTCGGGTGGTCCCGCCCATCCTCGGACGAAGGTGCGTCTCATCGTGGGAAAGTCCATGTTGCGTAACAGGCTCACTCACTGCGGCAATTGGATGGGCCGTCATTTCGCGGTGTTCCGAGGCGGATTCGCCGTCTTCATGCTTCTCGCGCCTCTCGTCGTGGCGCCGGCAGCTTTCGGAAGCGATCTTGCATCGGCGCCGAACGGAAAACGACGATCCCCTCTTTCAGGAGCCTATCTTCATGTCGGCCCGGCCGGGCTCGTGCTCGATGAAGGCGCAAGCATCCGGGCTGCGGGCCAGCCGCTCGTCGGAGCAGATATCTCCGTTAAGTCACAGCTTACGCTCGGCATCGAGGCTGGCTACTTCCTGAATCCGAATTTCGCCATCTCGCTGACGGGTGGGATCCCCCCGGTTGCGAAAATCGAGCTTGCCGGAACGATGAGCGGCATGGGGACGGTCGGCAAGACGACCTATGGTCCGGTCGGCCTGACGGCTCATTACCACTTCCGCGAGTTCGGTCGCGTGCAACCCTATGCGGGGGTTGGGCCGGTCCTGTTTTACGTCTTTGACGACGAGGACGGAGTGCTGACCAACCTGAAGGCCCGACAAAGCGTCGGCTTTGCGCTCCAGGCGGGGGCCGACGTCATGCTCGACGAGAGTTGGGGAGTTTTCATTGATGTAAAGAAAGTATTCCTGCAGACGCAGGCTCATGGTTCTCTCGGTGGGGTTCCGATAAAAGCTGACGTCCGGCTCGATCCGCTCGTCGTACACAGCGGCGTAACGTACCGCTTCTAAGCCTTTTCGCGACAGTGCAGACGCTCGGCCATATCTGGCCCGGGCAACGTGTTGCCGCGGGAATTCACGGCATGGTGCAGCGTTAGGGAAAGCGGTGTGTTCGATTCCGGCGCTGCAACGACCATTGTCTCGATAATCATAAAAGCCCGCAGGAGCGAGCATGCTAGATTCCGCAAACAACAATATCCCGCCCGCCGCCCTGGGGGGCAGCATGAGGGACTTCCGCGTCCTCAAAGGAGAGAACCTCCTCGATCGTGTGGACAGTTTCTTTCAATGGCAGGACCTTCGTCGGCAGAATGGGCTATGGCCCTTCTCGCGTTCGACGGAGGGTGGGCCGACTGCCGTATGCGCAGCCCGGGACGACCAGGGCAATAGGATGGAGGGAGTTAATTTCGCGTCGCAGGATTATCTCAGCCTGTCGCGTCATCCGGAAATCCTGAATGCCGCGAAGGATGCCATTGAGCGCTACGGTGTGCATAGTGCCGGCTCACCCGTGCTCGTCGGAAACACGGTCGATTCCATCGCTCTCGAGCGCAGAATCGGGACCTTTCTCGAGATGGAAGAGGTCCTTCTCTACCCGACGGGCTGGGCCGCCGGCTTCGGCGTTATCAAAGGTCTGGTTCGCTCGTCCGACCATATCGTGATGGACGCTCTCGCCCATACATGCCTGCAGGAAGGCGCAAAGGCCGCAACGAAAAATATCTATCAGTTCCGCCATCTCGACCTGGATCATTGCCGCCGCTGGCTCAGCGCCGTGCGTGCAAAGGACACCAGGAATGCGATCATGGTCGTGACCGAAGGCCTGTTCTCGATGGACTCGGATACGCCGGATCTGGCGGCCATGCAGGATCTTTGCCGCGAATACAACGCGACCCTGCTCGTCGACGTTGCTCACGACCTCGGCTGCTTGGGCGACGACGGACGCGGGCATATCGGGCTCCAGAAGATGCTCGGCAAGGTCGACCTCGTCATGGGAAGCTTCTCGAAGACCTTCGCCTCGAACGGAGGGTTCGTGGCGTGCAAGAGCCGCTCCGTGAAAGAGTATCTCCGCTTCTACAGCACGCCGGCGACCTTCTCGAATGCCGTCTCTCCCGTTCAGGCGGCCGTCGTCCTGAAAGCGTTCGAAATCATCGAGTCCACGGAGGGACGTTCCCTGCGCGCCGCACTCATGAGGAACATCCTCAGCTTGCGGCAGCACGTTCGAAATGCCGGCATGGAGGTCTACGGAGACCCATCCGCGATCGTGGCTGTGAGGATGGGCTCGGAGGGATTGGCGCGGCTGGTGAGCCGTCGCCTGCCCGAAGTCGGCCTGCTCGCCAATCTCGTCGAGTTCCCGGCGGTTGGAAAGGGGGCTGCCCGTTTCCGGCTTCAGGTGATGGCAAACCATACCGAGCAGGATATCCAGCAAGCAGCGCAACGCCTTCACGTCGCCTATCTCGATGCCTCCGCCGAGTTCGATGCGCTTCCGCAGCCCGAACTGGAGATGGCCATCGCCTGAGCACGGAGTTTACCGTGCGTTAACGATATCGAACGAAAAACAGCAGGAGAGCCGGAACGACCGCATTCAAGAACGGTTGTCGGCTCGGAGGGGGCTTCCATGATCATCCTGGATCCAAGTACCGGGCAGACCGTCACGATTGCAGCGCCGATCAGGCTACGCCCAGTGATGCAATCGACGCGCAATCCGAAGGACTGGGGCGTGAACTGACGGACGGTTTTCCTGATTCCGTTGGCTCGGCCGTGAGAAATGCCCCCGGCGACTCTCGACGCTGTGTTGGCGAATTGCGGACTCCCCAGAGAATAGGTGAGATTCCCGGCGTTCGGCCATGCAGGCCATTGTTCCGCACGTCGTCCTCAGACGGTCTCCATGGCGGAGAAGATCGTCGCCCGACCACTTCACTGTGACATGGCAATCACCGTCTTTGCGAGCGGAGCGGAGCCATCTAGGAGCGCATCCGTCGAGGGGTAGATTGCTTCGCCTGCGGCTCGCAAGGACGGAGGTGCGGCGGAAGCGGTAGTGCATCACGCCTGCGGCTCGCCATGACGGCAGTAGGTCCGGCGCTACTCCGCTTCCGGCGATGCTCCTCGCGCTCTCACACCCTCTTCGTCATTGCGAACGCAGTGAAGCAATCTACCCGTCGACGGATGGTTCGCCTCGCCAGCGACACGCCATGACGGAAATGGCAGTCGGACGAACCGTGCGTGCCGTCTGCACTTCGCAATGGCGACGTGAATGCTGCGGGGCACCTCCTGATCCGGAACACCCTCGGGATCAGTACCCGGATACATACTGTTCTTCGGCCAGCCCGATCAGACACACAGGTTCCAATCGATGCGGCGCGGTGGGAATGACCTTCCGTATCCAGGCCGAACTGGCATCGCCCAAACACAAAGAAACCGCCCGTGAGGGCGGCTCTTTTCAGGGGGGACTCGATGGGGCGCGTCAGTCGTTCTTCATCAGAGCCGACTGGATCGGTTTAACCGCAGTCCCGAACCAGCGAGTCGTCGATTCCGCGACATCCCTCCAGTGGGTGGTGGCCGTCTCATAGATCTGACGCGCACCGCTGGTCTGAGCGCGGATCACGTCCGAAAGCGTTGTTGCCCGCAAGGTGGATTGCAGGGCCTCGAACGCGGCATCGTTCTGCGCCTGCCAGGCCTTGATCACCTTCCCATTGACTTCCAAGGCGCCGCGGGTTGTTGCATTTGCGCTTTCGGTGATCGCCTCGCGCAGGTTCGCCGTGGTGGCCCGTGCGCGGGCATAGGCATCATGGGCCTGCTCTGCGCCGACCCCCAGGAGACGGGCAGCCGGAAGCGCAATTTCCGTCGTAGCCGCGACCGCAACAGCGCTGGCCTCGACGGCTGCGTGCGTGGGCCGCAGCGCGGGAGCAGCGGCGCGAGCCACCGCGTCAGCGATCGGATCGGGCTTGGCATCCGCCTTTGGGGCAGGGAACAAGGAGGGTGCCGGCTCCGTCACGGCAGGCACGGACGGCTTTTCCGAAGGCCCCGGGGCGGCCGACACGGCAGCGGTCTTCTCAGCCGTCATCTCGGAACTGCGTGCCGCCTTCGTGGCGACTTTCGCAGCCGGCGCCTTCTTCTTCTCGGGCGCTGTCGTGGGGGTCTTCTTCGGGTCAGCCATCATCGTCTCCTCGTGCTGTCGGTGGCACGGGTGTGGTCCTGCCGCAGGAGGTGCAGGATTATTTCTTCGGTTGCTTCGTCGCGCTCTGGGCCAGCGTGCCGAATTCCTTCGCCTGCGCCTGCATGGCTTCCATTTGAGCGCGGACGTAGTCGGCCTGATAACGCATCGCCTCCTGCAGGTCCTTGGCTCGGACCAGCTTCTGGGCAAGGTCGAAGGCAGCCGCGATGTTCTGCTCCGCGTAGGCGAAGGTCTTGCCGGTCACGTCCTTTGCACTGGCCTGCATGGTGCTGGTGGAACCCTCGACCGTGTCGGCCGTCTTTCGGGCTGCACTCATGAAGCCATCGAACGCCTTGCGGGCCTGCTCGACGCTCTTCTCGGCAAAGTCGCGCATTTCGGCAGGGACTTCATAGGGAAGTGGACGCTCAGCCATCGTGATCTCCTGCTATGGTGCACTGCAATATCGATTGTGCAGTGCAAAATCAATAGGGTAGGTTTTTATTAACCCTAGCATGAAGTAAAGCTCTGGGTGGAGACGGCGAGTGATGGGCACAAGAAGGCTGTCCGTTAAGATCTCCTTAATATGTTCGATTCGGTGACCACCCCGATGATCCTGAACCCGAACGGGCTTTCGCAGCCGGGTTCCAACGAGGCCACAAGCCGCGATCGTGGCTCTGCGTGCCCTCTCGATGGTTGCCGCGGGGCATCGCCGGCAGATTGGGGCCGATAGCAGCTCTATGGAGGAGAAACCGAATAGCCCGGAGCAATTGGAGTTCGGCGAAATCGCGAGCCGGTTGAAGGCC
This sequence comes from Microvirga massiliensis, assembly GCF_001006805.1. GTDB lineage: Bacteria > Pseudomonadota > Alphaproteobacteria > Rhizobiales > Beijerinckiaceae > Microvirga > Microvirga massiliensis. Next base: position 398,448 of record NZ_LN811356.1, read on the forward strand.
AATCGCGATTCCGCACGCTTTCTCGACGATGACAGCGTCGTCATCGTCTGGGATTCGTCTGGGTCCCGGATCCTGTCGTTTTCCGCAGCGGCGAAGCCTCTCGTCGAAGCTCTGGCCGGCGAGGCAGGACCGGTGCGCCTCGATTCCGGTGCATGCGAGAGACTGCGTCTTCTCGCATCGGGGCTTGCCCCTCGGGAGGGCTTCCGGCTCGAACGTCTGCGTCTGAACTCCGAGCTCGCCACACCGCTCTCGTGGGCGTGCCGGCGGATCGAGCTGGATCACGGTCCGGCTCTGGCAACGGCTCTGATCGGCGCGCTGCCCGATCTCGGCATCCGATCAACCGCCGAGCCGGAACTCGGCCGGCCCTTGGCAACACCCGTGCCCACGGAACGAACGCTCATGCAGAAAGAGACCGTTCGCTTTGTTTGGCAGATGGATGCCGACAGGCGGTTCACCCAGATTTCTCCTGAACTCGGAGGCCTCGTCGGCCCCATGTCGGCAGACATTCTGGGGCGGACCTGGGACGAGGTTGCGCTCTCGACCGCGCGCGACCTCGCCGATGACCCGGTGCAAAGCGTGGCGAGCCTTCTCGAGGCGCGCAGGACCTTTAGTGGCCGCACGGTGGCCTGGCAGGTCGACAACGAGCCGGTGGAGGTCCTCGTGGATCTTGCCGGAATGCCGGTCTTCGCGGCCGACCGCAGCGTCATGGGCTACCGGGGCTTCGGCCTCGCACGTGTGGACAGGATCCCGGACCGCCAGCCCGTTCGGAACGAGGATGTCGCCGAGACGGCCGATCCCCCATCCCTCGAGGCGATCCCGTCGGCGGACGAGGGCATGCAGAGTGGCGAGCATCCCGCGGATGAACCGGAGTTCGGCTCACGGGAAAACGAGGTCCTCGGCGACGACCATCGCCGGGACCTGATCGAATTGCCCGATGAAGAAATGGCGGAGACATCGGATTCCGAGCCGGAATTGTCGCAATCGCAATCTGAAACGTCGACGGGCCTGACCAGCGCCGAGCGGAATGCCTTTCGTGAGATCGCACGGGCCCTCGGTGCACGATTCACGGCGCCCGCTGAGGACACGGAAAGCCGATCCTCGGCGGCCCCGGAGGCTCGAGAATCCTTCGACCCGTCCAGGATCGCCGCGGAAATGTACGATCAGCTTCCGATCGGGATCATCGTCCATCGGAGCGGGCAGATCCTGTTCGCGAACCGGCTACTCCTCGATTTGTCGGAATACGGGACGCTCGACGTGCTCGCCGCCGAGGGCCGGCTTGCCGAGCTCTTCCGTGGCAGTCCTTCCTTGTTGCGTCTCGAGGACGTTCCTGCGCCCGTCGCCCTGTCGACGCGGCACCGGGAGAGCATTGCCGTCGAAGTGCGCCATTCCCAGACCCATTGGTGCGGTGAGCCCGCGGGCCTGATGCTCGTGCGCAAGATTCCGGAGACCGATTCCGCTTCGCGCCTGCGCGAAGCGGAACTGGATCTGCGCCGCCGAGAGGCCCGGATCCATGAGCTCGAGTCGATTCTCGAAACCGCGACCGATGGGGTGATCGTCATCGACGAGGCTGGCAGGATCCTGTCCCTGAACCGGTCGGCGGAGGCGCTGTTCGGTTACGATCAGCGGGAAGTCGTCGGAGAGGCGATTACCGTATTGCTGGCGCCGGAAAGCCACATGACAACCCTCGATTACCTCGAGGGCCTCCGCTCATCGAGTGTGGCGACCCTCCTGAACGACGGCCGCGAAGTCCTCGGCCGGGTGAGGCAGGGCGGAACGATTCCTCTCTATATGACGCTCGGCCACGCAGCCGATGGGCCGGTTCACAAGTTATGCGCCGTGCTGCGGGATCTTACTGCATTCAAGCAGACCGAGGCTGAGCTCCTTGCCGCCAAGAGAACGGCAGAGGAGGCCAATGCCCAGAAGTCCGACCTTCTCGCGAAGATCAGCCACGAAATCCGGACGCCCCTGAACGCCATCATCGGCTTTGCGGAAGTCATGTTGGAGGAGCGATTCGGTCCGATCGGAAACGATCGCTACAAGGATTACCTCAAGGACGTGCATGCCTCGGGTGCGCATGTCATCAGCCTCGTCAACGACCTCCTCGACCTTGCGAAGATCGAGGCAGGACGCATGGAGCTTTCGTTCAGCACCGTGGCGCTGAACGATCTCGTCACTGCGTGCGTGACCCTTCTCCAGCCGCAAGCCGCGCGCGATCGGATCGTGATGCGGACGAGCTTCGCGCAAGGATTGCCGAGCGTCGTCGCGGACGAGCGATCGATCCGTCAGATCGTGCTGAATCTCGTGTCGAATGCGATCAAGTTCACGGATGCCGGCGGACAGGTCATCATATCGACGGCCCTGACGGATCGCGGCGACATCGCGTTTCGCGTGCGCGATACGGGAATCGGAATGAGCGAGGAGGAAATCGAGGCTGCCTTGGAGCCGTTTCGCCAACTCGCCACATCCCGCAAGCGCGGCGGCACCGGTCTCGGCCTGCCGCTCACGAAGGCATTGATCGAGGCGAACCGCGGAGCGTTCCGGATTTCGAGCCACCCGAGTGAGGGAACACTCGTCGAGGTGCTGTTCCCTCCGGCCCGGGTTCGCGCGAACTCGTAGAAGCTTTCCGGCTACGTGGCCAGGAAGCGACCGGGCGGCTGGACCGATCCGCGCCCCACGGCTAGAGCATCCTCCGGCCAGCTGGCTTCACCTCGCCGCTCGACAAGCGCGAAGAGCCCAGGAAGAGAGCTGATCCGGCGAGAATGGAGTGGCTCGCGCGACGTCGCTCGACTGGTCATGGGATTGCGCACATGCAGCTGGAACTCGATCAAGAAGAGGTGATGATCCGGGACACCGCACGGCGTATCGCGGCGGAGCGTCTTGCACCCTTGGCCGGACGGCTCGATCGCGGCGAGGGCCGGTCGGAGTTTCTCGGCAATCTCGCGGAACTCGCGAGGCACGGCTTCATGGCACTCAACGTGCGTGCCGAATACGGGGGCGCCGAGGCTGGCACTGTCGCCTTCGCGCTCGCGATCGAGGAGCTCGCCTATGCATGCGCATCGACGGCCGTGACGACGTCGGTGACGAACATGGTCGGCGAAGTCGTCCAGGCGGTCGGTTCGGAGGAGCAACGCGCCACGCACCTGCCGCGCCTCGCCGACGGGGCCTATGCGGCCGGCGCCTTCTGCCTCACAGAGTCCGGAGCGGGGTCGGATCCGGCCGCGATGCGCATGCGCGCCCGGCGCGATGGTGACGGTTACGTTCTCGACGGATCCAAGATCTACATCACGAGCGCCGAATATGCGGGTTTGTTCGTTGTGTGGGCTGTCACCGATCCTGAGGCTCCCAAGGGGCGCGGGATCTCGTGCTTCCTGATCGAGCGCGGCACGCCGGGCCTCGTGATCGGCAAGGCTGAAGAGAAGATGGGCCAGACGGGCTCGGCGACGAACGTCGTGAACTTCGATTCCTGCCGCGTGCCGGCCTCGGCCCTGATGGGCCGCGAGAACGACGGCTTCCGGATTGCCGTGGGCGAACTCGCCGGCGGGCGGATCGGCATCGCAGCTCTGTCGCTCGGCATCGCACGCGCTGCCATGGATGCCGCAAAAGCTTACGTGAAACAAAGACGGCAGTTCGACGCCGCCATTGCCGATTTCCAGGGCATCCAGTGGATGATCGCCGATCGGGAGGTCGATCTCGAGGCGGCGCGCCTCCTGATCCTTCAGGCGGCGTATCTCAAGGAAAAGCGCGAGCCCTACGCCAAAGCCGCTTCGATGGCGAAACTGTTTGCCTCCGAAGTGGCTCACCGGGCCACCGACACCGCGATCCAGCTCCTTGGCGGGGCCGGCTATTGCAGCGACTTTCCAGTCGAGCGCTACGCACGCGACGCCCGCATTACCCGGATCTATGAGGGAACCTCGGAGATCCAGCGGCTCATCATCGCACGCGAAACCCTTCGACAGGTTGCCTGACCGGCCAACGGCATTAGCTGTCGCCAAGCGGTCGAATGCCTGCGCCCGTCGCCGAACGAAGGACGTCCGAATGAGCACCTATCGACTCGAGAAGCTCTTCGCACCGCGATCCGTCGCTCTGGTCGGGGCCAGTCCCAGGGAGGGCTCGGTCGGCCGGGCAATCCTGAAAAATCTCCGCGAGGGCGGGTTTGCAGGAAAGCTCTACCTCGTCAATCCGTGCCATCCGGAGATCGATGGCCTCTCGTCGTTTGCCAGCATCGAGGATCTTCCTGAGCCGGTCGACCTCGCGGTGGTCACGACGCCACCGGCGAGTGTTCCAGGGGTCATCGAAGCGGCCGGGAGGAAGGGCGTCGCGACAGCAGCGGTCGTGACGGCCGGTTTCGGATCAGGCCCGGACTCGCCGGCTGAAGAAATCCGGCTTTCCGCCCGACGAACAGGGCTTCGTCTCCTTGGTCCGAATTGCCTCGGCATCATCGTTCCTGCCGTCGGCCTGAACGCCAGTTTTGCCGCACGTTCACCGGGCCGCGGCGATCTTGCGCTCCTCTCACAGTCGGCGGCCGTCGGGGCCGGATTGCTGGAATGGGCCGCCGCACGCTCCATCGGCTTCTCGGCAGTGGTTTCGCTGGGCGACAAGGTCGATATCGATTTCAGCGATTGCCTGGATTTTTTCGCCCAGGATCGCGGGACACGGGCGATCCTGCTCTACATCGAATCGATCGGAAACGCTCGCAAGTTCATGTCGGCCGCGCGTGCTGCCGCACGCACGAAGCCGGTTGTCGTGATCAAGTCCGGACGTCACCTTACGCGTGCCCAGGATGCCGCCACCCATACGGGCGCCTTGGCGGCGTCGGATTCCGTCTACGATGCTGCATTCCGGAGAGCGGGCCTGTTGCGGGTTCTCGATCTCGATCAGCTTTTCGCTGCGGCGGAAACACTGAGCCGCCAGAAGCCGTTCAGCGGCAAGCGCTTGGCAATCCTGTCGAATGGAGGCGGTCTCGGCCTGCTCGCTGCCGATCGGCTTCTCGATCTCGGCGGCACGCTCGCTTGCATTTCGGATGAAGCCATGCAGGCGCTTGATGCCGTTCTACCGCCGACCTGGTCCCGTTCGAACCCGCTCGATATCATCGGCGATGCCGATGCCGCGCGCTATGGCGCTGCTCTGGAGCTCTTGTTGGGCGATCCCGAAAACGACGGGATTCTCGTCCTTAATGTGCCGACAGCACTCACCGATGCGAGCAAGATAGCCGAGGCCGTCGTTTCGGTCGTAGAGCGGGAGCGCGCGAAGGGATTGCGCCAGAAGCCCGTGTTCGGCGTTTGGCTCAGAAAGGATGAGCTCTCCGCGCAAGCATTCGAGCGAGCCCGGATCCCCCGTTTCGGCACCGAAGCTGACGCGGTGAGAGGCTTCATGCAGCTCGTGCGTTATCGTGAGGCGCAGACCGAGCTTATGGAGACCCCTGACAGCCTCCCGCGTGACTTCGTTCCCGATACGGTCACGGCGCGGCGCATCATCGACAAGGCCGTCAGCGAAGGGCGGCATTGGCTCGATCCCCTCGAGATCGGCGCATTGCTGCGCGCTTATGCGATCCCGTGCGCCCCCGTCACGCTCGCGCGCAATGCAGAGGAGGCCATCGCGGCTGCCGAACCGGTCCTCGCCGAGGGTGGTACGGTGGCAGTGAAGATCCTGTCTCCCGATATCGTGCACAAGTCCGATATCGGAGGTGTCCAGCTCGATCTCACGAGCGTGCAAGCGGTGCGACGAGCCACGGAGGAAATTCTCGAACGCGCGCGACGGATGAGGCCAGAGGCCCGCATCAGTGGCGTGATCGTGCAGCCGATGGTCCGCCGGCCTCGTGCGCGCGAATTGATCGCCGGTATCGCCGACGATCCAACCTTCGGCCCGGTCATCGTCTTCGGGCGAGGTGGCACCGCAGTTGAGATCATCAACGACAAGGCGCTTGCGCTTCCTCCGCTCGACCTGATGCTTGCGAGCGATCTCATCGCCCGCACGCGTGTCTCACGTATCCTCAAGGCTTACCGGGACGTTCCGGCGGCCGACGAACGGGCGGTTGCTCTGATTCTCGTGAAGCTTGCGCAACTCGCCGCCGATCTTCCCGAAATCCGGGAGTTCGACATCAACCCCCTCCTGGCCGACCGGGACGGCATCATCGCAGTCGATGCGCGCGTTGCCATCGCACCATGCGAAGAGGTCCGCAAAGGACGCGGTCATCCGCGCTTTGCGGTCCGGCCTTATCCCAAGGAATGGGAGCGTACCATCACCACGCGGCTCGGGCGCAAGGCTTTCGTGCGCCCTCTCAGACCCGAGGACGAGACGCTCGCTCTGGAGTTCTTTCGCGACGTCACCGACGAGGATCTGCGGCTCAGATTCTTCGCTCCCGTCCGCGACTTCAGCCATGCCTTCCTGGCGCGGCTCGTCCAGCTCGACTACGAGCGCGCGATCGCTTTCGTGGCGATCGACCCGGACGACGGTCGGTTCATGGGGGCCGTTCGGCTGCACGCCGACGCGAATCGCGAGAGAGGAGAATACGCAATCCTGCTCCGGTCCGATCTCAAGGGAATCGGCCTCGGCTGGGAGCTCATGCGCCTCATGATCGAATGGGCGCGCGCGGAAGGCCTGCAAGAAGTCGAGGGTCAGGTTCTGCGGGAGAACAAGACCATGCTCGAGATGTGCAAGAATCTCGGGTTCCAGTGCAGCGCTGATCCTGACGATCCGGATATCCGCGTGGTGACGCTGTCCTTGGCAGAGCTCAAGGAGGAGGCGCTGGGGTCGTGAGCCCGTCTCGATCTGCGAAGTTGAGTGAAGTAGTTCAGGTCTGCGGGTCCAGTCTGGATTGCTTCGCCTTCGGCTCGCGATGACGGCAGTGGGTCCGGCGCTGTTCCGGTTCTGGCTCTGCACCTCCCGACCTCAGACCCTCTTCGTCATTGCGAACGAAGTGAAGCAATCCAGGCGTCTGTCTACACGCCTCCCGGATCGCCTTCGGGATCACTCCTCCTCGAGATGGCCGACATGTTTCTGGGCGTAGAGCTGGAGCCCGAGCTGATCGACGAGGTTGAGTTGCGTCTCGAGGAAATCGATGTGGCCCTCCTCGTCTTTCATCAGCTCTTCGAAGAGGTTCTTCGAGACGCGGTCACCGACGGAGTCCGCATAACCGGCTGCCTCTTCGTAGAGTGACCGAGCGTCGTATTCCGCGGCGAGATCACATTCGAGGATTTCCTTCACGTTCTGTCCGATGCGCAGCGGATCGAGAACCTGAAGGTTGGGGAATCCGTCGAGGAACAGGATGCGTTCGACGAAGCGATCGGCATGGACCATCTCCTCGATGGACTCCTTGCGCCATGTCTTTGCAAGTTCCTTGTATCCCCAATCGTCCAGGATTCGGTAATGTAGCCAATACTGGTTGACGGCCGTCAGTTCGCTGCGCAATCCGCGATTGAGATACTCGACGACCTTCTGCTCACCTTTCATCGATGCCCTCCCGCATGACGGCGCAGACTTGCGCCCAACACCTATCGTGCCGGGAAACGGCACCGGAGCGCCGTCCCCAGATCCTATAAGCAGGGGGAGGGGAGTCGGTTCCTGCTCGCCACCGTAGTGGCAAGGCCGTCCGGTCAGTCCCGGACAACGACGATGTGCAACCGGCGGGGACCGTGTGCACCGAGAAGGATAGTCTGTTCGATATCCGCGGACCGGGAGGGGCCGGTGATCCAGTTAACGGTCCGGGGCATTGTGCCCTTGCCGTAGCTCAGGCGGATTTTCGACCACATGGTCTCATAGTCGCCGGTGATCGCTTTCTCCGAGACCACCACGATATGGTTGTCCGGAAGAAAGTTCAGCGTCGACGGATTCTCCGGACCGGAGACCATGACGATGGTTCCCGTTTCCGCGACGCCGCCGAAGGCGTGGCTCACGCCATTCAGATCCGCGCCCTGGGTTACGCCGTGAGAAATCTCCAGGGAAGTGTCGCCCCAGGGCAAAGTCGAGAGCCGCGGATCCTCACCCATCCGGATGGTGGCCGGGAGATTATGGCTGCGCAGATACTCGGCGATGGCGCCCGGGACCTCGTCCGGCGAATTCACCATGGCGACGGTCGCGAGGGCGCCCTCGGCCTGAACCCGGAAAAGATCAAGCAGCGCCTCGCCGGTCAGTTGCCCGCGCGTCGGGATCAGCCCCTTCGGGCTCCGCTCGAGACGATCGGCCACGACTTGGCGCCGAGGCGCCTCCCGGCCGGAGACGCCGAGCGAGCGGCGGATGGAGGAGAGGATTTCGTTCCGTGCACTCATGTCCTCAGCGCCCCTTCCGGCCGCGCTCGCGCCGCCAACGCTCCTGGAACGTGGCACCCTGAGGAGCCGGGAAGTCGCGGCACTTGGTCCAGCCCGCTGCGAAGGGCAACCGGCGAAGGCGGCCGCTCTCCCGTGACACGAGGGCAAGGCCGCGCATGGCCGCCGCTGTCGCGAGGCGATACAGCCTTGGCCGGCGTGCGAAGAAGCTCCAGAGCGCAAGTCCCGAGCGGACGGTCGCGGGGGTGAGATGACGCTCGAATTCCCGCTCGCGCCAATGCCGCATGAGTTTCGGCAGGGGGATCCGAACCGGACAGACGCTCTCGCAGCGTCCGCAGAAGGTCGAGGCATTGGGAAGGTGGCCGGCTTTGTCCACGCCGACCAGGGTCGGCGTCAGGACAGCGCCCATGGGCCCCGGATACACCCACCCGTAAGCATGCCCGCCGACCGCATGGTAGACCGGGCAATGGTTCATGCAGGCGCCGCAGCGGATGCAGCGGAGCATGTCCTGGAAGCTCGTGCCGAGCATGGCCGAGCGGCCGCCGTCGAGGAGAACGACATGATAGTTCTCGGGGCCGTCGAGATCCCCGGGACGTCGCGGACCGGTCGAGAAGGTCGTATAGACGCTGAGTTCCTGCCCGGTTGCCGAGCGGGCCAGCACACGCAGGATCTGCGACACGTCCTCGAGCGTGGGGACCAGTTTCTCGATCGAGGCCAGGACGATATGCGTCTTCGGCAGGATCTGCGTGAGATCGCCATTGCCCTCATTCGTGACGATCACCGAGGTGCCGGTATCGGCAATGAGAAAATTCGCGCCGGTGATCCCGACATCGGCAGCGAGAAAGCGGTCGCGAAGAACGGCTCTCGCTTCACCGAGGAGCTTCACGGGCTCCGAGAGATCCCGCTCGGGCGCGAAGTTCGTGTGCACGCGGCGGAAATCCTGCTCCACCTGCGTCGCATTGAGATGCACGGCCGGCGCGATGATGTGGCTCGGCATCTCGTTTCGCAGCTGGATGATGTACTCGCCGAGATCGGTCTCGACCGGCGTGATGTGATGCGCTTCGAGGTGACTGTTGAGGCCGATCTCTTCGGCGATCATCGATTTGCCCTTGGTGACCGTCCGCGCGCCTGCGGCGCGGCAAATCTCGAGCACGATGTTGCGGGCCTCTTCGGCCGTGCGGGCAAAGTGCACATGTCCGCCGGAGGCGCGCACCTTCTCCTCGTAGGCCTCCAGGTAGAGATCGAGATGTTGCAGGGTGTGATTCTTGATGTCGCGCGCGGCGTCGCGGAGATCCTCGAACTCCGGAAGGCGCGCGGCGACCGCAGCTCGCTTCTCGATGAAGCCTGTCTTCACATTCGCCAGCGCGCGCTGGAGCTGGGGGTCGGCGAGCGCCCGTGAGGCATTTTCCTTGAAATACGGGGAGTTGACGTGAACGGTCATGCCGAGCTCTCCGGGCCGTGATGACGAGTTTTCTCGCGGGCCGGCGCTGCAATCCCGGGCTCGTCCGTCAGGCCGGCGAGTACCTCGGCGACGTGACGGACTTCGGTGCGGTGCCCCTCGCGACTGAGCTTCCCGGCCATGTTCATCAGGCACCCGAGATCGCCGGCGAGCAATGTCCTCGCCCGCGTCTCGACGACGTGATCCGCCTTCGCACTCACGATGGCGTCGGAAATCTCACCGTATTTTACCGCGAAGGTCCCGCCGAAGCCGCAGCAGACGTCGCTCTCGGCCAACTCCTCCAGGGCAAGTCCCTTGACGCTTGCCAGGAGGCGACGCGGCTGAGACCGGACGCCGAGTTCGCGCAACCCCGAACAGGAATCGTGATAGGTGACGGTCCCCTCGTAGGTCGCGTCGACGCTCGTCACCCCAAGGACGTCCACGAGGAAGCTCGTCAGCTCATAGGTCCGCGCCGCGAGGTCATTGGCTCTCGGGAGCCAGTTGGGGTCGTCGGAGAACAGCTCCGGGAAGTGCACCTTGATCATCCCGGCGCAGGAGCCCGAAGGCGCGACCACGTAGTCGTAGCCTCGGAAATTCTCGATCGTGCGTTCCGCCAGGGCGCGGGTCGTCCCGCGGTCTCCGGAATTGTAGGCTGGCTGCCCGCAGCAGGTCTGCTCCGGGACCTCAACGACACAACCGGCGTCCTCGAGAAGCTTGACGGCGGCAAAGCCTATGGAGGGCCGCATGAGATCGACGAGACAGGTCACGAAAAGCCCGACCCGCGGAGGGCTGCTATCGGTTTTGCTCACGGTGCGGATGCCATGGAAGTGTGCCCGGCCACCTTCACGGTTCCGACCGGACGGTCAAGGGGCTTGATGATCGATGGAGTAGGTCATCGCTGTACAGCGCTGGAAGCTTCAAGTCACTTGCCGCGTGGATGGGACGCTCCACGACGAGTCCCGGGTCTTTGACTGGGAGCCACAGTCCGACGGGTGGCAGACCCCGTCATGATGCGGCGAGCGGGCCGATCTTTCCCCATGAAACGGTCATATGCTCTTCCTGCTGTTGGCACTTGGCTGCGACAACGCATACCTTCCTGCAGAGGCAGATGTGGGCGAATGAACCCACGGTCCCAAGGAGAGATCACGGTGTCGATCGCATTCCCGGCGCCCGACGCGGGCATTCTCAGCCGCCGTTCCGAAATCCTCGCCGGTCTCAGCCGTCTCGTCCCGGGTGAGGCCCTGATCGTCTCCGAGGACGAGCGGCGCGCGTTCGAGACGGATGGCCTGACGGCCTATCGCCGCCTTCCGCTCGCCGTTGTCCTTCCCTCGACGACCGAGGAGGTCGCCGCCGTTCTGCGGTTCTGCCACGAGAATGGCGTGAAAGTCGTGCCGCGTGGCGCGGGAACGTCGCTCGCCGGAGGGGCGATCCCGCAGGAGGATGCGATCGTCCTCGGCGTCGCGAAGATGAACCGGGTCTTGGAGGTCGATTTCGAGAACCGCACGGCGCGGGTTCAGGCAGGCATCACCAATCTCGCGATCAGCCAGGCGGTCGCGCATGAGGGCTTCTTCTATGCGCCGGACCCGTCGAGCCAGCTTGCCTGCACGATTGCGGGCAACATCGCGATGAATTCAGGTGGAGCGCATTGCCTGAAATATGGCGTCACCACCAACAATCTGATGGGTGTCACCCTCGTCCTCCTCGACGGCACCGTCGTCGAGATCGGTGGTGACCACCTCGACAGCCCGGGTTACGACTTTCTTGGGCTCATTACGGGTTCGGAAGGCCAACTCGGCGTCGTGACCGAAGCCGTCGTCCGCATCCTGCGATCTGCCGAGGGCGCGCGGCCCGCGCTGCTTGGTTTCGACAGCGTCGAGGCCGCCGGAGCCTGCGTGGCTGCGATCATCGGAGCCGGAATCATTCCGGTCGCTCTGGAATATATGGATCGGCCGGCGATCCAGATCTGCGAGGCATTCGCCCATGCGGGCTACCCGCTCGATGTCGAGGCGATGCTCATCATCGAGGTCGAGGGTTCCGACGCCGAGATCGAGGACATGCTCAGGCGGATCGTCGCCATCGCCGAGCCCTTCCGGCCGAGGGCGATGAAGGTCTCCCAGTCGGAGGCCGAGAGCGCGGCGATCTGGAAAGGCCGCAAGTCGGCCTTCGGCGCAACCGGGCGGATCTCCGACTATATCTGCATGGACGGCACCATCCCGACCGGGCAACTGCCGATCGTGCTCCAACGCATCGACGAGATCGTGAAGCACTATGGCCTCGGCGTCGCCAATGTGTTCCATGCCGGTGATGGCAATCTGCATCCTCTCGTGCTCTTCGACATCAACAAGCCAGGGGAAATGGAGAAGGCGGAGAAGGCCGGCGAGGAGATCCTGAAGCTCTGCGTCGAAGTCGGCGGGTGCCTGACGGGAGAGCATGGCGTGGGAATCGAGAAGCGCGACCTGATGCGGGTTCAGTTCTCCGAGACCGATCTCGCGCAGCAGATGCGTGTCAGGGCGGTGTTCGATCCGAATTGGCTCCTCAATCCCGCCAAGGTGTTCCCGCTCGACGGAAGGCTGGTTGCGTAATGGCCCTGGCTCCTCGGGACGAACAGGATCTCGCCGCCGTCATCGCGGGCGCCGCACAGAACCGGACTCCACTCGCGGTCGGTGGGGCGGGCACGAAAGCTGCCATCGGGCGCCCGGCTCAGGCGGAGGCGAGCCTGTCGGTGACGGCCCTGTCCGGGATCACGCTCTATGAGCCCGCGGAGCTCGTGATCTCCGCCCGCGCCGGCACCCCCGTCGCGGAGGTTCGACGGGTGCTCGGCGAGCGTGGGCAGGATCTCGCCTTCGAACCGGCTGATTACCGAGCGCTCCTCGGGAGCCGGGGCGAGCCGACGATCGGGGCGGTCGCGGCAGCCAATCTCGCCGGGCCGCGCCGGATCATGGCCGGCTCCGCCCGTGACAGCCTGATCGGCGTCCGCTTCGTGAACGGACGCGGGGAAGTCGTGAAATCCGGCGGGCGGGTGATGAAGAATGTCACCGGGCTCGATCTCGTGAAGCTGATGGCCGGCTCCTGGGGCACGCTCGGGGTTCTGACCGAGGTCACGTTCAAGGTCCTGCCGAAACCGGAACGTTCCTCCACCCTGATCTTCCGGGGCCTCGAGGACCGCCAGGCCATAGCAGCGCTGTGTGCCGCTGTCGCCTCGCCCTTTGAAGTGTCGGGCGCTGCGCATCTTCCGGCTCTCGATCGGCTCGGGGCGCGAACGCTCCTCCGGATCGAAGGCTTCTCCGTGTCCGTCGACTATCGAATCGGCGAGGTCCGTCGGCTTCTCAAGCGATGCGGCTCGCCGGATATCCTCGAAGGGAGAGGCGCCGAGGCGCTCTGGCAATCGGTTCGGGATGCGACGCTCCTGTCGGAACCGAAGGACGCCGCGATCTGGCGCATCTCGACCGCGCCGACCCACGGCCCCGACATCGTGGACGCGATTGCCCAAAGCTTGGACATCCGATGGTATTATGACTGGAGCGGCGGGCTGATCTGGGTTGCCGCGTCGGCGGAAGGCGATGCCGGCGCCGCGTGGATCCGGGATGCCGTGAAGGCCAGTGGCGGGCATGCGACGCTGGTCCGGGCTCCTACCGAGGTTCGGGCCGCGACGGACGTGTTCCAACCATTGGATGCGGCGATCCACCGGCTTTCGGTCGGCATCAAGGCAGCCCTCGACCCGGCCGGAATTTTGAACCCGGGCCGCATGTATGCAGGCGTCTGAGACAGCGGAGCAGGAACATCCCTAGCGGGGTGGGACGAGGAACGATCAGAGATGCAGACCAATTTCACGCCGGACCAGTTGCAAGACCCGGCGATGGCGAGTTCGGAGAAGATTCTCCGGACCTGCGTCCATTGCGGCTTCTGCACCGCCACTTGCCCGACCTACCTGCTCCTCGGGGACGAACTCGATTCGCCGCGTGGGCGCATCTATCTCATCAAGGACATGCTCGAGGGCGGGCGACCCGCCACTCCCGAAGTCGTCAAGCACATCGACCGCTGCCTCTCGTGTCTGTCGTGCATGACGACCTGCCCCTCCGGCGTGCACTACATGCACCTCGTCGATCATGCGCGGAGCTATATCGAGACGACCTATCGAAGGCCGTGGCATGACCGGCTGATTCGCTGGATTCTTGCGAAGACGCTTCCCTATCCGTCGCGGTTCCGGACGGCCCTCGCCAGCGCCATGCTCCTGAAGCCCGTTTCCGGGGTGGTCGGCATGGTCCCATGGGTAGGGTCTCGCCTCAGGGCGATGGTTGATCTCGCGCCGGCGCGGGTCCCGGCGAGGTCGCCCCTCGACCGTCCCGGAACGTTCCCGGCTACCGGCGAGCGTCGCGCGCGCGTCGCGATCCTGTCCGGATGCGCCCAACCCGTTCTTCAGCCAGCTTTCAACGAGGCTGCCGTCCGGCTCCTGAACCGGCATGGCGTCGAGGTCGTGCAGGTCGCGGGCGAGGGGTGCTGCGGCGCTTTGGTCCACCATATGGGACGCGAGCACGAGGGGCATGCCTTCGCGAAACGGAACATCGACGCCTGGATGAGCGAGATCGAGGGCGAAGGGCTGGACGCGATCGTGATCACCGCCTCCGGCTGCGGCACGACCATCAAGGACTACGGCTTCATGCTCCGGAACGATCCAGAATATGCCGAGAAGGCGAAGCGCGTTTCCGAACTCGCCAAGGACGTGACCGAGTACGTCTCGTCCTTGAAGCTTCTGCCGCCCGTGCGCGAGGCGGATCTCGTGGTCGCATATCATGCAGCCTGCTCGATGCAGCATGGCCAGCAGATCCGCACGGAACCCAAGAACCTTCTGAAGCAGGCCGGCTTCACCGTGAAGGATATCCCGGAGGGACATATCTGCTGCGGGTCGGCCGGGACCTACAACCTTCTCCAGCCCGAGATCGCCGACCAGTTGCGCGCGCGGAAGGTGGCCAATATCGAGCGGACGAAGCCGGACGTCATCGCGACAGGGAATATCGGGTGCATGACCCAGATCGGGAAGGGCACCGCCATCCCGATCGTTCACACGGTCGAGCTGCTCGACTGGGCGACGGGTGGACCGATTCCGGCCGTGCTCGAGGAGCGCGGGGTGGCCATCACAGCGGGTCACATGCCAGCCGCAGCGGAGTAGAGTAGCCTCAACCCTGAAGAGTCAGCTTCTCGAGGCATCCGTGAAGAACGGCTGATCAGGCCGGCTGGAACTGTAATGTGCGGTTCAGGGCGAGTGTGAGCAGCCCCTGGGAAGGCGCACCAAAGCGCCAGCTACTTGGGCAGGAGCTGGAAGTTGTAGCGCACGGCTGCCTGACACCGCGTTGATCGCATCGCCTGTGCCGTGCGACCGGGCGATCAGGATCCTGCTTCTTCTCATGGAGAATACGAGGTATTTTCCTTGGTAGGATCCGCATCAACGCCGACCCTGTGCGATCCGGATCGATTCAGGAGCGCGCCTCAAGGCCAGCATCGCAAGAGTTCCGATTAATGGGCCCGGCGCAAGGATCAGAAACGCCCATTGCCAGCTACCGAGCCATTCCGCTGCCATAGGAACAAGGCCTATCGAGATAACGGTTAAGGCAAAGCCGAGGCCAAGCTGCAGGGCAAGGGCGGTCCCCACGAATGCCTGATCTCCCACTTCGGTGACGATCGCAGAGAACTGAGCGGAATCGCCGATGACTGAAATGCCCCAAATGGCAGCCAGGAGGATGAACAGCCATGAGGGACCATCGAAAGCAAAACCGATCAACACGGCACAACTGCCCGAGACCGTCATCATGAGTGCTGTTGTAGCGGTGCGGCCGATTCGGTCGGCCAGATAGCCTCCCAATATGCTGCCCGCGATACCTGACGCTACAACGCCAAATGTCAGCAGGGAGGCTGTCGCTGCATCATAGCTGTCCCATGTGCCGAGTGCTGCCTGGGCAAAGGCAAGAAACCAACCCCACATTGCGTAGAGTTCCCACATATGCCCGAAATAGCCTATATTCGCGAGCGCTACGGGCCGGCTTCGCAAGACCCTTCCGATCTGTCTCGGGTCGAAAGCCGCGCGGGAGAAGCTGAAGGGTCCCTCATGGGCATAGCACCACATGAGGAACGCCCCTCCAAGCGTCATCAGCGATGTGCTGAACACAACCACGCGCCAGTCCAGCCCACCGCTGAACGCCCGCAAGAGATGAGGGAAGGCAGATCCAAGCGTCAAAGCCCCAATGACGCAACCCAGCGCGAATCCCCGCCCGCTCGTGAACCAAGTGGAAACAAGCTTGAGTGCGGGAGGATACACACCTGCGAGTGCAACTCCCGTCACGAAACGCAGAGCAATCGCGGTTTCGGGAGTTGAAACAAAGAGCAGCATTGCGTTTGCTACGGCAGCAAGTGTTGCGGCGCCCGCCATCAGAGCACGGGCTGAGAGAATATCTGGAATGTTAAACAGGCTGGCGCCTAAAGCCCCGACGACAAAGCCTATTTGAACGGCATTCGTAAGCCATGCGGCTGCGGAGTCGCTAAGGTTCCACACTGACATGAGTTCCGGCACGATTGCCGTCGCCGAAAACCAAGTTGTCATTGAGAGAACAATTGCGCCGCTAAGTATTGCGAGAGTCCGCCAGCGGCCATCTACCGCTACCTTGCCGGCAGTGGGAACTGAAACATCCATTTTATCCTCCCTCGCAAGCGGGACGATCCGGCGCCCCGCACTTTAGGGGCGCCACGTAGACCGTGGCGGTGCCGCTGAGACACTCCTCGCCTTGAGCGTTGACGACACGAGTGCGGAGTTCACAGATAGGTTTGTCGTCCCGGACACTGACGATCTCGACCTCGCCCATGATTTCTTCGTCAACGCCAACTGCTTTGACGAACCGCCATGACACGTTGAGGAACACAGTACCCGGACCCGGCAAGTCCTCGGCCACCAAGGCGTTCAGAATTCCGGATGTCACCCCGCCTTGCACAATGAGCCGCCCAAAGACCGAAGCTTCGGCTAACTCGCGGTTATAATGCAGCGGATTGAAGTCGCCTGTAATCTCGGAAAACAGATGGACATCGTTCATCGTTACCTGACGGCTGCGCCATGCGCGTGCGCCGACTGCCGGCTTGCCGTAAATCGTCCGGTCCCAAATGTCCGAGGTGCCAACTCCCATCATTCAGTCTCCAGGGGATTAGAGCGCGAGGTAAGTCGGCGCTCGCTTTTGAACGTCGGGTCAAAGGCCGGAATCGGGGGGCGAAGAAGTTTGCGGCATCTTACGCCGACAGTGCGCCTGCATTTTTGTTCGTAAGCGGCGAACTGAACATACTGTATAGCGTCATTTTGGATGAAATTCCGGCAGCTTAATAGGCGGACTATTGCAGTTTTACGGGCAACAGTTTGCCGTTATTCTAAACTGGCTCTCGAGGTTGTGCCGTATTCACACTTCAGAGCGGATGCCAAAGCTTTGGAATTCGGGTTGCGATTTATCAGCATTGGCCTGAAGAATCGCTTTGATGTTTGTTCTGCAGACATATATTTTACCTGAGAGCATGCAGGTTCTCTGCAAGGTTGATGGTTTTACCAGTGAGGAATGTTCCTGTGCCCCGTCCTTCCAAGTCTCCCCGATCCGCGAGACACGAAACGTCCTCGGGAGTTACGGTGAGCTATAATAGCGATGTTGTACCGACCGGTCCATACGCAAAACGCGAAAATGGAGCAGAGGAGGTTGGACTGGGCGGGGAGTCGGCGGCTGCGTTGCAAAAACGCGAGCAGATACAGCGCATTGCTGCGCAGCTTTTCGCAGGAAACGGTTACCGTGCAACCGGCGTTGCGGAAATCGGTGATGCTGTCGGCCTCGGGCGCGGGGCTTTGTACTATCATATCGGAAGCAAGGAAGATCTCCTCTTCAGGATTTCCGCGAAATACATGGAAGAACTGGTCGAATCGGGCCGAAGAATTTTAGAGGAGCCCGATCCATATGACAGAATAAGGATGCTCAGCCGCTACTTGATGAGGACGATTTCCAGCAACCTGGCTGAGATGACCGTCTGCTTTCGCGAAGTGGATGCGTTAACAGGGGAAAGGCGCACAATCGTTTCGCGCCTTCATCAGGACTACCAGGATATTTGGCGAGAAACTCTGCGCGACGGGGCTGAGAAAGGCCATTTCCGGGAGCTTCCCTTGGTGGCTCTAAAGGGAATTTTGGGTATGTATTTCTATAGCTTTCTGTGGCTTCGAGCTGATGGAAAGCAGAGTGCAGACGAAATTGCAGAAATCTTTTCGGATATGGTTTTCTCGATTGTCGAGCGGCGGAAAGGTCGCCGGGCGGCTATATGATCACGGACTCAGTGGCGCTGCGCTCCGCCACTGAGTTCCTTGGCCGGCCTCATGCTTCCATAGCTCGTAGATGAGAGGCGCTTGGCTGCTACGACACAGGCCCGACTTCCCTCGAGCGGACGAGTCTGAATCTGACCATCGAGATTTCGATTTTGCAGATTCTCTCCCTGCTCAAGATCGCTCAGAATTAATCGGCGCCTTGCCGCCCGGATATTGCACCGCAGCACGCAAAATTATTTTTTATCCTTGCACCAAAAATTAGCGTGGGTATATTCCGTTTGGACTGGTCGGTACAGACGTGATCCAAGGATGGCGGATGCTCAATTGAAGGCTTTGCAGCTGACGGCCCGGCGGTGAAACCGCGATCCCGGCCTCATCCGAAAGAGATAGGTCGGCTCTTGAATGAAAAATAGCCGCGTCTGCAGAGCATGCGGCCTGCCATGAACTGGGAAAACGGAGGAAACATTGACTGCTTGTGGCTCCCCACTGCGGTCCCCGGAATCGATGCGGAGGACCTCGCTCTCGATGCGGCTCAAAATTGGAAGCCGCCGACAGGAAATCGTTGGATCCTCCTCGACCGGCTTGTGAAGCTAAAACTTTCCTGAGAACCAAAAATCATCCAGTGAAGGAGCTATATTGTGAAGTCCCGGATCATACTCAATGCATTCGACATGAACTGCCCGACTCATCAGGCTGCCGGCACGTGGCGGCATCCAGATAACCAGGCCTGGCGGTACAAAGATCTGGAATATTGGACTGATCTCGCAAAACTTCTTGAGCGCGGATATTTCGACTCCCTGTTCATGGCAGATGTTGTCGGCGTCTATGATAATTACCGTGGATCGGCAGAAGTCTCCTTGGCCGATGCCGATCAGGTTCCTGTTAACGATCCGGCCATCCAGGTCTCTGCCATGGCTGCGGTCACGAAGCACTTGGGCTTCGGTGTTACATGCTCTCTGACTTACGAAAAGCCTTATCTGCTTGCGCGGAGATATTCTACTCTCGATCACTTGACGAAGGGGCGCGTCGCCTGGAACGTTGTTACGTCCTACTTGTACAGCGCTGCAATCAATCTTGGCCTTGACAAGCCTGTCCCCCACGACGAGCGCTACAATCTGGCGGACGAATTTCTTGACGTGACCTACAAGCTCTGGGAGGGCTCGTGGGAGGACGATGCAGTCATAAGAGACCGCGAGCGCGGCATCTTCACAGATGGCGCCAAGGTTCATCCCATCCGCCACAAAGGACAATATTATTCAGTCCCCGGCATCCATCTTTGTGAGCCTTCGCCGCAGCGCACCCCTGTCATATTCCAGGCTGGCGCTTCCGGGCGTGGCCGAGAATTCGCCGCCAAGCACGCTGAAGGCATTTTCATCCAGCCTGGCACGGTCGAGCAGGCGCGGGAAGTGACCGATGACCTGGCGAAGCGCGCCATGCAGTTCGGCCGCACGCGCGACAAGTTCAAGATCTTTACTCTCCTGACCGTGATCACTGCGGAAACCGACGAGGCTGCTCAGAAGAAATACGAAGGCTATTTGTCCTATAGCAGCGGCGAGGGAATGTTGTCGCTCTTCAGCGGTTGGACGGGCGTCGACTTCTCGAAATACGATCCGGATCAGCCGCTCGAAGCGGTAAATAATGACAACAGCATCCGGGCATTGCTTGAGCTTCTGGTCAAAATTGACCCGAACCGCCGATGGACTCCGCGCGACATTATCAAGCACCGTAGCATTGGTGGGCTTGGTCCGGTTCTGGTGGGCGGGCCAAAGAAGATTGCCGACGAGCTTGAGCGCTGGGTCGACGAGGGCGGTATCGATGGTTTTAACCTCGCCTACGCGATTACGCCCGGTACATTTGAGGACTTCATCGAGCACGTCGTGCCTGAACTGCAAAGACGCGGGAGAGTCAGGACTGCTTATGAGGGGAACACGCTCCGCGAAAACCTGCTGGATTCCGACAGCCCGAGAGTGGATGACACTCATCCCGCGGCACGCTATCGCGGCGCGTATACCGGGGCGGAGAGTGTAGCGGACAGCACTGGTCCGTCACCTTTCGCTAGCCTGATAGCGGCTGAATGAAGTCACAGGAGGGGGTGGGCCTGCGGCTCGCCCCCTTGCTCCAGGTGCGCTGGTGCAGAGGCTCGATTTTTAAAACTGCTTCCTGTTGGACCCTCCGCATTATCCGTGACTCAACTCTTCCGGATCTTTGATATAGACCGGTCGGTACATAAACCGGGAATACTACCCGATGGCCCTTATGGTTCGCGTTAACGGCAGCCCACGTCGGAACTCCCGCACTTCAGTCCTTATCGACGCGGTTGGGGACGCGATCGCTGCCGAACTAACTCTCCAAAATGCGCGAATTGATTTTTCAAGTGTCGGTCCGGAAATCCTGAGTGCTCTGGTGCGTGACCGTCTTTCTCCGGAAGGCGAGAGGGCAGTGCAACTCGCCGAATGTGCAGATTTACTTATCGTTGGCACCCCTGTTTACCGCGCAAGTTATTCCGGCATCCTAAAGCATTTTTTTGATATGGTGGATAAGGATGTGATGCGTGGACGTATTGCCGTGCTCGTAGCCACGGGGGGCACTCCGTTGCACGGCCTCATGCTCGAGCACCAGCTGCGGCCGCTAATGGCGTTCTTTTCGATGCATACGGTGCCGACGACGCTTTACGCTGTGGAATCCGATATTTCCGACGGGCGAATCGTGAGTCCAGCCATTGTTGAGCGTGTAAACCGCGCCGCACGCGAGGCTGTCGCCATGCTGCTCGGCAGGCAGGGGGATCCCGATGCCTATGGAGGAAATTCCATGCGCCGCCGCCATAATCGTCCGACGTCGTTCGACGAAGAAGCGCGCAGGCTGCCCGGATAAAGAGGGCAGACATGAGCACCAACCCGACACGACCGATGAAGTTTGCCTATTGGGTCCCCAACGTCAGTGGCGGCTTGGTTGTAAGCAGGATTCCGCAGCGGACCGAGTGGAATCTCGACTATAACGTCCTGCTCGCGCAGACAGCAGAAAAGGCGGGATTCGAGTACGCGCTTACCCAAATTCGGTTCGCCGGGAGCTACAGCGCCGAGTACCAGCACGATTCCCTGATTTTTTCGGCCGGTATTCTCGCAAAAACCGAAAAGATAAAAATCATTACAGCAATCCTCCCAGGGATCGACCATCCTGCAGTCGTGGCCAAGCGCGGTGCGACCGCTGATCAGATTTTCGGCGGGCGGTGGGCCATCAATGTTGTGAGCGGCTGGAACCGCCGCGAGTTCGACATGCTCGGGGTTCAATGGCTCGAGCACGACGAGCGTTACAGCCGCTCGCGCGAATTTGTCGAGATCCTGCGCGGCTCATGGAGCCAAGATCACTTCAGCTATGTCGGAAAGTATTGGACGTTAAAGGATTATCCGCTTCGGCCAAAGCCTCTTGCGCTTCCCGGCCGTCCGATGCCGGAAATCTTTCAGGGTGGAAATTCCTTGGCAGCCCAGAAAATGGCCGCAGCGGTCTCCGACTGGTACTTTATGAACGGCAACACGCTGGAAGGCCACAAAGAGCAGATCGATCACGTCGCCAAGCTCGCCGCAGCTAACGGGCGTGCACTCAGGTTTGGTGCGAATGCATTCGTAATCGCCCGTGAGACCGAGCAGGAGGCTTGGGACGAGCTTGAGCGCATCGTGCAGAGCGCGGACGCCACTGCTGTTTCCGATTTCCAGGAAGCGGTCAAAGAGGCCGGTCTCGCTACGGCTGAGAAAAAGGGTATGTGGTCGAGCGCCACCACCCGGGACCTGGTTCAGTATAACGAAGGATTCAAAACTAACCTGATCGGCACTCCAGAGCAGATCGCCGAAAGGATCTATAGTTTACGGAGAGTTGGAGTTGATCTCGTTCTCTGCGGCTTTCTGCATTTCCAAGAAGAGCTCCGTTTCTTCGGAGAGCGCGTCGTTCCGTTAGTGCGTGAACTGGAAAGCGCGGGCGGTGCGAGAGAGCCGGCTATTCCTGCCGCGTTAATCTCGCCGTTGGGCGGCACGCATATTAGCCACTCCTAATCGAAATGACGCAGGCATTGTGTGGACTGAGGAACTCGACCCCATGAACTTCATGGCGATGCCACGTGTTGGGCAGGAATTAAGTGACACTTCCGAAATAATTTGGGAGGCGCAGGCGGGCCGGCCGTTCATTCTGATCGATGACGAGGATCGCGAGAACGAGGGTGACATAGTCGTTCCTGCTCAGTTCGCCTCCGCCGAAATTATCAACTTCATGGCGCGTTATGGCAGAGGTCTCATCTGCCTCGCGATAACTCAAGAACGGGCTTCGAAGCTGAGGTTGTCTCTCATGGCCCGGTCGGGCGAGGCGCGGCATCAGACAGCTTTCACGCACTCTATTGAGGCCCGTCACGGAGTGACAACAGGTATCTCCGCTGCCGATCGTGCACACACGATAGCGGTCGCCATCGACCCGGAGGCCACTGCGGAGGACATCGTAACTCCCGGACACGTTTTCCCTCTGATTACAAAGGAAGGTGGCACTTTTGCAAGGGCCGGTCACACCGAGGCCGCGGTTGATGTTGCGCGCCTTGCGGGGCTTAACCCTTCCGGCGTGATCTGCGAGGTGATGAACGACGACGGAACGATGGCGCGATTGCCCGATCTTCTGCGGCTTGCACATCTGCACCGCCTCAAGGTCGGCACAATTGCCGATCTCGTCGCTTATCGACTGCGCGCGGAGCGCCTTGTAGATCGGATCCTCACGTCGACTTTTGATTTTCCCACGTTTGGCGAGTGGGAGTTGCTCATATATAGAGACAAGATTGAAGGTGGCGAGCATATTGTGCTCACGAGGGGCAATCTCGAGGCCGCCGCCAGTGTTCCCGTGTACATGCACGTTGCTGATGCGTTCAGCAACATGCTGCTGGCATGTGAAGGCGGATCTCTCCATGATGCGATGCGCCGAATTGCAATCGAGGGTTGCGGCGCTGTCATGTTCGTCGCCGGCGATAAGATTGGCGTATCGGAGCGCATTAGTGACACCAACGCGCCTTCAATGTCCAACACGCTTCAAAGATCTCATGTCGCTGCGCAGATCTTGGTCGACCTCGGTGTCCGCGGTGTGACGTTGCTCTCCAAAACAATAGCCGAAAGTGGCGACTTTGCGGAATATGGATTGAGAATTACGGATGTCCGGTGATTGGGCAGCCGCAGGAAGTTACCTGTTAGAAATGGAGGAAACCATGGAAGGCCTGTTAAACAATGAAATAAGTGCATCCGGCGGTCTCATTGGCCTGAGAGAACCCGTCGACACAAATAAATTTCGCCAAGTAATGCGGAAACTCGCAGGAAGCGTCACCGTCATTACAACAGAGAATGGTGGTCAGCTCTATGGCTTCACCGCAACTGCGGTTTGCAGTGTCTGCGCGGAGCCGCCCACGCTACTGATCGTAGTGAATCGTTCGGCAAGAACGCATCCGCATATCTGGCGCAAAGGCGCATTTGCAGTAAATGTTCTGGCGGATAACCAGAAAGACGTCGCAGAACATTTTGCCTCTAAAGGTGATTGTCAGTTCTCCGCCGTGGCTTATTCGAGGATGGAATCAGGTGTTCCTGTCATTCAGGGTGCCGCCGCCTACATCGAGTGTGAGGTTGAGCAGACGTACGACGTAGGAACCCACACAATCTTCATTGGCCGTATCGTCGAGACGGGAGCGGAGGAGGATACGCCACTGATTTATTATGACGCTCGGTATGCCCGTGCATCGAGCTTGTAACCCTTTTGCAGGTCAGGAATTAGTTTGCGACCTCGGACAGAGTCGGGCGAGCTGTTGACAACAGCACCGGGCGATGAGGCTTCGGCTGACCCGTGGCTGAGGCCACCTGGCAATCCGTATCAGACGTTTAG
>NZ_LN811357.1:0-34854 GCF_001006805.1 Microvirga massiliensis
CTCGATCGGGTTCAAGTCAGGGCTGTAGGAGGATCGGGACCCTTCCTGCCGTTTCCTCGCCCCCAACCTACAGGGCACACCGGCGCTCCTCGCGGGTGAGTTACGCATAGCTGCCCGTACTGCCCAGAAGCTCAATCGAGTCGACCTCCGCCGCCAGCAGCAGAGCGAGCAGTCGGCGCAGTGCACCGGTATCGACCCGTCCATCAGAGCCGCAGGGCATGATCGGGAAGGCGGAAAATCCTTTGAGCATCATGGCTCGGCAACCTCACGGAAGCTTGGACACACAAGCCCAAAGCGGCTGTAATCGCATCGAGCCGTTTTGCTTTTAGCCCGTTGTCGACCCTCGTCGGATCACATTGTGCGAGGTCTGGAAACCGATCAGAGAATGGACCCGCTCGTGCGGGATGGCACTGGGCACAGGGGCAGTGCAATGACTTGGAGTAGGGCACTCCGCTGAAGGGCTGCCGATGACAGGGCCGGGTCCTGTCTCGACGATCAAGGGGTTTGCAACCTCCACCTCAAGACAGGAGCCCCCAATGACCGAGACGGCCAGGACCGGACCTTCGCCGCGATCATACGTTTGCACCTCCTACCGGCGGCCACAGGGCACATCTCGGCTTTCTAGACCAAGTGTATCGAGGGTCGAGTGCTCATGCAGAAAACCATCGAGGGGGGCAAAATCAATGACGGCATTATAGGTGTGCAGCATGATAGGCTGCCGCAACTGCTGATCCCACTCTCGGAATGACCCCGTCACGCCCTTAGACAGCTCAATGGGGACGGCTCCCTCGCGCAGATTGCGGACGATGTCAGAGGGTGCCCTCGCCGCCGTGCGGGCAACAATCTCACCCACCGTCCGAACGGCCACCCAGGCGCTCCAGTCAGAATCGGTCATCTGACGATGCGCCAGACGGTCGAAGCGACGGTTCAGCTGCGGTGCGCCGTAGCGCTCGGACATGAAGTACCAGCCGGAGGCCTGCAGTCCTTCCGTGCCGAAGACCGGGCGCGGGCGGCTCATCCGATAAGGCACGAACCGGCCGAAATCGCCGACCGTATCCGCAAGAAAGAGCGCGTCGTAGTCGACAGCGCTGGTCATCAAGGCAACGTTTGTCCGCTCTCGACTCCGCGGATCGTTGCCTAAAATGAAAGGCTTGGTGTCGACGATCCGTGCCCCGAATTTCCTGGCGGAACGCTCGAAGCTCTTTGCCAGGGTTGCGTCGCTCTCCTCTGGTCCCACCATCATCAGGATCTTGCGCCAGTTTCGGCGCACGACGAACTGGGCCAGTGCATCAGTGAGTCCAGACTGGCTCGGAATGATGTGGAAAAGATCCGTGCCGCACACGTCGCGGCGAAGATCGTCGCTCTGCTCGCGAATGTTGAAGAGCGCAATTTTTCCCGAGGGCATTGCCCTAGCGGCGAGCTTGAGATCCTCGGCCGCGAGGTCCAGGAGAACCGCTGCGATACCCTGGGACGCAGCTTGACGGATCGAAGTCTCGATGCTGCCCTCTGGCGGCAGAGACCAGCGTTCAAGCCGGAATGTGACATCCGCCGCCATGCCGAGGGGACGGATATCGGCGACGCCGAGTTCCGCACCCACAAAGGGCCGGTACCGCTGTAACCGGTAGAGACCATCTGAAGTGCTTATCGGTTCGTAAAAAGCATCGTCCTCGCGCTCAATTGCGATGATGCGAATCTCGCTTGAGGATGCAACTCGCGGCTGGCAGATTGACGCAGCCAAGGCGCAGACGACGATCGACAGAGCGCGAAGAGCTCGCCTAATCATCGTCAACGGCGATTGCATAGGGCACCATACCGACGGGAACGGATTTCAGCACCCGTCCGGTCGTCGTATCAATGATCGAGAGATCATCGGATAAACCATTCGCTACGTAAAGCTTGCGTTCGTCCTTTGTCAGGCGCAGCCCCCAGGGTCGTCGGCCGACCAGGATATAATCGATGACCTTGCGCCGAGGCACATCCACCACGCCCACGTGGTTGGCACGGCCAAGCGCCACATAGGCCCGCTGGCCATCGCGGGTCATCACGAGGTCAACGGGGGTCACGTTCTCCCGGCGCATGCCCCGAGGCAGGAACGAAACCGTACCGACCACCTTCAGCACCCCGATGTCGATGATATCGACGGTCCCGGACAGCTCCGCCGACACCCAGAGCTCGTGCCCGTCCGGGGAGAGCGCGAAGCGTCGCGGGCGGGTACCGACGAGGATGTTCTTGATGATCTTCTGTGCCTCGACCTCGATTACATGAACGAGGCTCGCGGCCTCGGAGGCGACGAAGGCATAGCGGCCGTCCGGCGTTATTAGGACGCCTTCCGGCTCTGCGCCGGTCGGAAAACGCGCCGTGACGGCGCCTGTCTGCAGGTTGAGGACCGTCGCCTCGGAATCATCCTCGTTCGATACGTAGAGGTCGTGCCCGTTCGGATGAAGATCGAAGGTCTCCGGATCCGCAATGTTGCGGAAGCGCCGGGTCAGCTTCTGAGTGGCGACGTCGTAGAGGGCGACCGTATCGTCGCTCCCGCACCCCACAATAAGCTGTTTCCGATCAGGCGTGAGGCGTAGCCCTCGCGGGCGTCCGCAGGTCTTGAAGGATCCTACTACCTCATCCGCGGAATTCAGGATCGTAATCGTGTTGCTGCGCTCGTTGCTGACGAACACGAGGCCGGTCTGCGCCGCGTCCACCGATGCGGCAAGGCACAGCCCAAGCATCACCAAAATCGTTGACACCTTACTGCGGCACAGCAACTGCATGATGGCCTCAGTCGCTCCCGTGTTTTGACGCAGCGTATCCCAGCAGGATGAACCTTCCTAGGCCCATCGAACCTGTTTTCTCAAGGCATACGGAATGGCGAGAGCCCACCTTGAAGCCTCAGCGCTCGTCAGGCACACAGGATAGGTCCCTTGTAAGCTCCCGACAGCCGAACGTGAGACACGCCGCAGCGGGCAGGACGAGAATGCAGGCCCGAAGGAATGGAATTGCCGCTGAAGGACTTGGCAATTCCTGCTTTCTGCGATTTGTTTTCAGAGAACGACCCCTCGAGAGGGAGGTTCAGCTCTTGCGCTTGCAGCGTCGGTTCCCGAAGCCAGGTTGGCTGGCTCTTGCTATCGCACTCCCTTGCACATCCCTTTCGAGTGCGAGCCGCGCCGATGTACTGCTCTGTCCTGATCTCGAGCGGCGATATGAGACCTCCCGGTATGACTCGACCTCGATCGAGATCAACAATCTCCTCTTCGCCGCAGCAGACCATGGGTGCGAAGCCCTTGCCCGCCGACTTCTTGAGGCCGGTGCATCGCCTCTGGCGCGCGACCGCGAGGGTAACACGCCACTGGGTCGTGCGGCTCGCGCTGGAACAGTGCCGCTTGCCAAGCTGTTCATCGAGAATGGGTCGGACGTGAATACCCGTAACATCCAGGGATCGACGCCGCTTTTCCTGGCCGTCGAGGCCAATCGTGGCCGGCTTGCCCAGCTGCTTGTCAACGAGGGTGCCGAGGTGAATCTCTCCGGGCGCGCAGGCGTTTCCCCACTTGCCGCCGCGGCCTATCACGGCAGCAGCGAGACGGTCGAAATGCTGCTGGCGCGTCACGCCGATCCCAATCTCAAGGACACGATGGGCAAGACGCCGATCCTGTACGCAGCCGCGCGGGGCTTCTCACCCATTGTCGCGCGCTTGCTGGCAACTGGCATAGACGTGAACACCCCCTATGGAAACGACCTCACCGTCCTGATGTGGGCAGCTGGTCACGCGGACGATGTGCCCGAGCAAGACGCGGTCGAACTCGTGACCATGCTCCTGGCCTTGGGAGCAGAGGTCGACAAAGCCGACAACCGAGGCCGGACTGCCCTAATGATCGCTGCTGAGCAGGGGCACACGGAAGTGGTTGAGACGTTGCTGAAGGCCGGCGCCAACGCCAACCTCCGGGATCGAGATGGCAAGCTCGCCGTTGACTTAGCGCCACGCGACGAATTGCGCCAGGTTCTATTGGACGCTGAGCCTCAGCGGCCGGCCAGATAGGCAACAAGAGCCGCGAGATCGTCAGGCGACGTAGCGATCATGAGGTCGGACATCCCGGGATTGTTGGCCCGCTCCCGCGTTCGAAACTGCGCGATGGTTTTGGACATATATTCGGCGCTCTGTCCAGCCAGACGCGGCACTGTCCCGTCGCCCTGATACTCGCCAAGATGGCATCCGGTGCAGTTCACGGCCACATTGGCGCGAAGCGCTCTCATGGTCGTCGCCTCGTCCGCCCGGAGCTGTTGCAAGTTCGGCCAAGGCTTCTTCGAAAAATACTCCGCCAGCGCCATCATGTCGTTGCGGTCCATGTCGGCGACGATCGCGGTCATCTGCTCATCCTTGCGCGTGCCGCGCTTGTAGTCGCGAAGCTGGATATACGTGTACCCTTGGTGCTGGCCCCAGATAATCGGCGTCGTCCTCTCCTGCGGAACGCCGTTCTCGCCGTGGCATGCGGAGCAGATCTGAGCCTTCTCCTCGAGATTTTGAGCAAGAACAGGCGTTATGTCCATGCTCATGGCGATGAGTATCGCGAAAACTCTCGCCGCACGTCTTCGTCCCGGCATCGTCGAACTCTCCAATCGACCATGTCATCACAAGACGAAAGGCGGGGCCATTCGACCCCGTCCGATCACTTCATCAAGTGCGCCTGCAGTCCGTCTCAGTCCGGGAGGGTGAACGCGATAATGTTGTTGCCGCGCTTGTAGTCGATCTGCGTGTTCCCGCCTGCGCCTACCACGATGAATTGCTTGCCGTCCACCGTGTAGGATGAGGGCGGAGCATTCACTCCGGCGCCTGCCTGGAACTTCCAGAGCGTCGCCCCGGTTTCCGCGTCATAGGCCTTGAAGTGTCCGTTCCCCTCGCCGGTGAACACCAGGCCGCCGGCGGTCGTGAGAATGCCGCCGATCATCGGCTGCGGTGTCTTCACCTGCCACCGGATCTTGCCGGTGTTATAATCGACCGCCGTGACATTGCCCCATTGCTCTTCCGCTGGAATTACCTTGAAGGCGCCCCCGAGCCAAAGCTTGCCGGACGGATAAGGCGAGCTCTCCACATGGTAAGTCATCGGCTGGTGGAGATTGATGGCGTAGGTCAGGCCTAAATTAGGGTTGATCGCCATCGGAGACCATTCCACACCGCCGTTGGCGCCCGGCAGCATGCGCGCCCCTTCCTTGGTTGGAAGCACCCACATGTTTTCCTGCGGCACCATCGCTTCGGAGAACCGCACCAGACTGCAATCCTTGGCATCGTGCACGTAGACATGGCC
Source organism: Microvirga massiliensis (assembly GCF_001006805.1). Classification (GTDB taxonomy): domain Bacteria; phylum Pseudomonadota; class Alphaproteobacteria; order Rhizobiales; family Beijerinckiaceae; genus Microvirga; species Microvirga massiliensis. The sequence goes on from NZ_LN811357.1 coordinate 5,292, forward strand.
GGTCTTGTTGGCGTGAAGGATGCCCTTGATCGTCCGCCCCTCCTTGTCCTTCACGTTGGTGATCACCGCCGGGCTGACCGCGTCGAGGTCCCAAACATCATGGGGGATGTACTGGAAATGGCAGACGTATCGTCCTGTGTCGAGATCCACTGACACGAGCGAATTGGTGTAGAGGTTGTCGCCGGGACGCAGCGAGCCGTCGAGATCGGGAGAGGGATTCCCGACCATGAAGTAGATGCGGTTCGTTTCCAGGTCGACTGCCGGGTTCTGCCAGACACCGCCCCCGAGAGCCTTGTAGGGATCGCCGGATTTCGCCAGCGTGGACTTCTCGGCTTCGATATCCCTGTGCATGTCGCGCCCGGTTGCGTCCGTTTTCGCCCACACGCCGACCGAGTTCTCCGGGACTGTATTGAACGTCCAGATCTCCTTGCCCGTCTTGGCGTCGTAGGCCTTCACGAAGCCGCGGATGCCGTACTCGCCGCCATTCGTCCCGATCAGCACCTTGCCGTTCACCACAGTCGGCGCCATCGTCTCGCTATAGCCTAACTCCGGATCGGCAATCTCGGTTTCCCAGATGAGCTTCCCGGTCTTCGCGTCGAGAGCGAGGAGCTTGGAGTCGAGGGTCGCCATGTAGACCATGTCGCCGTAGACGGCGACACCCCGGTTGTTCGGGCCGCAGCAGAAGACCGTAATCGGCCCCATCTTGTGCTTGAAGTGCCAAATCTCCTCGCCCGTCCTCGCGTCGAGGGCATAGACGTGGTTAAAAGAGGTCGTCACGTACATCACGCCGTTGATGACGATCGGGCTGGTCTCGAGCGACTCCTTCACCTCGGTCTGGAAAATCCATGCCGGCCGCAGCTTCGATACATTCGTCGTATTAATCTGGCGGTTGGGATAGTAGCGGTTCTGGAAGTAATCGCCGTTCGTGTGCAGGAAATTGTTGCCGTCCGACGCCGCGCGGTTCAGGAGGTCCTGTGTCACCGTTTGCATGTCGCCCCATTTGGAAGCGACCTTGACCTCCTGTCCGAGGGCCCCCGTCGACAGGACGCACGTCGCCGCCAGCGCACTCAGCAGTGCGCTTCTCACATATCGGGACATCGATCTCCTCCCATTGATTTGCGGACGTTGTTACGCAGCGTTGCGACACGCCAAACGGGTGTGTCGACTGCCGCCGGCACCACGTCACAAGAAAGTATGCGCGTGCTTTACGGCTCAGTCAAGGTTTCAGAGCCTGCTGAAACGGCTATAATCTCGGGATTGACTTGTCGATAGCCAGCACACGAGAGCATTCGCGAACATTTGGAAGCTTGCAAGTCGGAAGATTCTACGGAATTCGGTCAATCCGCCCCCTCTCCCGTTTGAGCCGGTTCATGGAGCATTCTGATGTCGCCGCGGTCGAACTCATGCGAGAACGGACCGGAGGGGGCTCTTATCGGAGCTGACACGCTGGTAATGCTCGCAGGCCGCAGGCCAGAGCACCTGGATGGCCCATGGTCCCTGACGCTCGACCTGTTCGGCGAGGGACTGAATCAGAATTGGGCGGCTCTCGACGAGAAGAGGCCCATCGAATGGGAGCTTCCACGGGACTACGATATCGCAGGAGGCGAGATAGTCCACGTGCCCTCGTGCTGGAACGTCCTTCGTCCGGAGTGGCGTTTCTTTGAAGGAACGGGTTGGTACACCCGCAGCTTTGAATGGCAGCAAAGGCGCACCGATGAGCGCGTCGTTCTCTACGTCGGCGCAGCTGCCTACGAGGCGCGCGTCTATCTCAACGGCTACCCTCTCGGCCGGCACCGCGGTGCTTCAACTCCATTCTGCGTCGAACTGACAGATGCCCTTGAAACCGGTGCCAATCGATTGCAGATCGCCGTGAACAATCAGCGACTTGCCAATCGAATCCCTCCGGAGCGTTTCGACTGGTTCAACTATGGAGGTCTCTACCGGGAGGTCCACCTCGTTCGGCTTCCGGCACTCTTCATCCTGGACGCGACCGTATCGCTCGTTCCGGACGGCGGTCGGTTCACTCTGCTCGCGGAGGTCACGTTATCGGACCCGACCGACGGGACAGCCCATGTTTCCATTCCCGAACTTGACATCGAGATCCCAGTTCCGGTCTCTGCCGGGAGGGGCGCGGCCGTCGTCGCGGTGACACCAGCTCTGTGGTCGCCCGCGTCCCCGAAGCTCTATCGCGTCGTGACCCGGTTTGGAAATGATCTCGTGGAGGACCAAATCGGCTTCAGGGAGATCCGCGCGGACGGACCGCAGCTGCTCCTGAACGGAGCTCCTATCTACTTACGGGGAATCTGCGCGCACGAGGACGATGTTGCTCTGGGCAAGTCATCCACCCGGGAGGACGTGGAGCGCCGCTTTGGACATGCGCGTGCCTTGAACTGCAATTTTCTTCGCCTGACGCATTATCCTCATCACGAGAACGTGGCGAAGACCGCCGACGAGAGAGGCCTTCTCCTTTGGGAAGAAATCCCTGTCTATTGGAACGTGGACTTCGCATCCGATGAGACCTATCGGGATGCCGAGAACCAGATGCAGGAGCTGATCAGGAGAGACCGCAATCGAGCGAGCGTTATCCTCTGGAGCATCGGCAACGAGACACCGGACACGGTCGAACGTACCCACTTCCTGTCGAGGCTTGCCGATATGGCGCGCCATATGGATCCGACCCGACTTGTGACCGCCGCTTGCACCCTCCAGGGTGGTATGATCAAGGATAGCGTTACGTCGAGCTTGGACGTGATCGGGATCAATCAGTACTTCGGGTGGTACGATCCGGACCTGCCGGGGCTCGCTCGCTTCCTCGAACATTCCTTCCCTGGCAAGCCAGTGCTCATCAGCGAAGTAGGTGCCGATGCGCTTGCTGGCCTGCGAGACCCGTCAGCACCCCTGTTCAGCGAAGAGCGCCAAGCCCAAATCTATCGCCAGCAATTCGAGATGCTGGCGAGAGCATCTTACGTCTGCGGAGTATCGCCATGGCTGCTCTACGACTTTCGATCGGAAAGGCGGCAGAGCAGCGTCCAGCGCGGATTCAATCGAAAGGGGCTGATCGCAGAGGACAAGAATCGTACCAAGCTCGCCTTTGGCGAACTTGCCCGGATCTACCAGCAGATCGGAGAGAGCCGGCCTTGACGACTTTGCTTTGTAGCCTGCGCTGCCAAGGCTGGCGGCCGGCCTTGGTGCCTCTTCGGGCTGGGGAGCCAATAAGCCGCCAGGACTGCGTAAGCAGGCGGAAGATGCTCAGTAACAGTTACGCCTTTGGCTACAACTTAAACGATTCTGCATGGTGGAACCCGCGGCTCCAGAGCGTATTGATCCAGACCCACTGCTTTGATGGAGGAAAATTATGCGTGACTCACGGATAAACCTCATTGGTCTTGGTCTGTTGATGGCGGGTACTGTCGCTTATCCTGCCTGGGCACAGAGCTGCAAGGAACGGATTGCAGAACTTGAAACGGAGATCACTGCAAAGCAGGAGGGCGCGGGTCCCGCCATAACGGGCACCCCCCAACCCTCTGCGTCCGGCGATACTTCCCTGGTCAATCCGCCCGCGGACGCTAGCAGCCGTATTCCAGCGAACCGCCCTGCCGCTCCGGACGTGGCTGCTGCGCAGTCGGAGGCAGCCAGCTCGGCTCGGACTCCGGCAGAGCCTTCGTCCACGGTCGAGCGCTTGCCTGCCAACAGACCCGCTCCCCCGGAGACCGCCGGGCCGGAAAGTGCCGCGCTGCCGCCCGCTCCCATGAATCGCGCGATGGCCGCACTCGCCGAGGCGAAAACCTACGCCGAACAGGGCCGCGAGGCGGACTGCATGCGAGCACTGCCGAAAATTGCAGGCTCTCCAGCAACAAAATAAGTCGTACTAGCGAAGGGCGCCTGCACAGCGCCGTGCTCTTCCGGCAGATAGACGGCCTGACAAAGCTCCCAAGACCGAGCGGATGCATCATCTCGCCGGCGATTCCGCTGTACTGCTGCCGCCGGAGCAGCCCTGCCGCTCAGCTCAGTCCGACCGAGACGATGTGCACCTTGCCGACGAACCTCACCGGTGACGGCTCGATCGTGAACAGCTTTTGCTTGGGGTGATAAACGAAGCTGTTCCGGCTCGCCTGCGGGCCTCCGGCGGTCGATTGGCAGACGAAGAACTCGCCGTTCAGGCCCGCATCGACCGAGGCGATGTGCTGGAAATTGGACCAGATGATCAGGTCCCTGGCCTGCACCTCGTCGGCGCTCGTACGCAACACCGTCTTCTTGTGGAAGAATTCGTGCTGGATCGAGGAGTTCGCCTTCAGCTTGAGGGCGTGGTTCGCCCTGGCGACGAAGTTGCCGACGAAGCCGTTGCAGTCGAGTCCCATATACTTGTCGCAGAAGGTCTGCAGCATCGGCTCCGGCTTTGCATCGGAGCCGAGGATCTTCGCGCAGGTCTTGTATGGTTCGGTCTGCGTCTTGCCGTATGCCGAGACGAACGCTTGGCGATACTTGTAGACAAGCGCCAGCACCGTCTCGAACGTCTCCGGCGAGGCCTTGCCGACGAACGCGTCGACATAGGGATATGGGCCGCCGGACTCCTCGATGATCTTCTTCTTGCTGACGCCGATGAACGCGTCCTTGATCTTTTCCTCGTTCGCCGTGCCGCCATAGGCCGGCGTACGGCACTTGTAGCTGTTAACGCAGATCGATGCCGTGCCATCAGGCGTGGGCACCCTGAGGTTCCAGTAGCGGACCAGCGTCCCAAGCGGCGTGACATCGTCTGCCATGCGACTCTCCCTGCCCACCGCGCCGTGCGCGGCGAAGATCGCGGCCGTGGGCCGGCCGCGCGGCAGCCCTTAGCTCCCCCTAAAAGTTACAGAGATCAGGCGCAGTGTTCTGTGATGCAGCGCACGGATAAGGGGGCTGGGCGCTTCTGCATTCAGATCCGGCAACTGATGATCGGCCTTCATAAGTTTTCAAATGAAAGGCAACCCAGGGACGCACCAGGATATGCTGGCGGTGTCTATAGCAAGGTCTCGCAGCTTGTTGGTTAGTTGTCTCAATTAACTTGACACTAACGAGGTTTGTGAAAATACTGCCTTGTGCAAGTGACCTGCCGGCCGCTTTCTGATTGCGCCGGCAGAGGCTACACGCGGGCTTGGGCCGGCGCTGCGCAACTGCAGACAGGCTCGGCTCCAAGGTCGTTGTCCGGGTTGTGATTAGGCGTACTTGGAAAGCGGCGTCCCGATCGTCATCGAGGCCAACGAGCACAGGAAGCGAGGCGGAGCTACCCGCCCACATGCTTCGGGCAGGTAGATCGCAACACTCCGGCTGGAGCACTCGAATTCACGATCGTGCGGCGCCTCGTTGACCTGCAAGGGAGGACGCTCATGACAGCACGTCGCCACATGCTATCCCTGCTTGGCGGTACCGTTGCGCTTGTAACCTTGATAGGAAGTCAGGCTGGGGCCATCGCCCCCTCTCGCCTGACCGAACCCGATGAGCAGAATGCGAATGACTGGCTGACCTATCACGGCACCTACCGCTCGTATCATTTCAGCCCGCTCGATCAGATCAACGCCGACAACGTTCGCCAGTTGAAGGTTGCCTGGATGCACCAGCCGGGCCGCTCGACACGCGGCCTGCAGTCCATGCCGCTGGTGGCCGACGGCACGCTCTATTATTCCGGATCGTATAGCCGTGTGTTTGCTCTCGACGGTGCAACGGGCGAGGTGAAATGGTCGTATTTTCCGCAGCTCGACGAAGAGCTCGTCGCAGCCCAAACCCATTCCCCCTATAACCGCGGTATCGCGCTCGGAAACGACAAGGTCTTCGTCGGCACTGTCGACGGGCGGCTGATCGCGATCGACATGAAGACCGGCAAGCCGGCCTGGGATACCAAGCTGATCGATTCGAAGCGGCTGACTGTCGGCTTTACCGGCGCGCCTCTGGTTGCAAAAGATACCGTCATCATCGGCGCACAGGGCGGCGAGTGGCCCTATCGGGGGCCAATTTTCGGCGTCGATGCCGCCACCGGCGCAAAGAAATGGGAGTTCCTCGTCGTTGCAGGCACCGATGAAGCAAAGGCTACCTGGGGCGGCGAGTCCTGGCGAACCGGCGGTGGCGGCGGCTGGATGCCGGGCACCTATGACGCCAAGACCAATACCGTCTGGTGGGGCACCGGCAACCCGTCGCCCCTTTATGACTGGGCTGGGCCCAAATGGAAGACGGAGGGCCCGCGGCCCGGTGACAATCTCTACACGAGTTCCGTGATCGGGCTCGACCCGGATACCGGCAAGCTGAAGTTCTATCACCAGGAACTGCCGCACGATGCCTGGGATTTCGACAGCGCGGTCGGCGAGTTCGTGATGATCGATCGTGATGGCCGCGAGCTGATGGTCCACCCCAACAAAAGCGGCTTCGTCTTCGTCTATGATCGGAACGGTGCTAAAGTCGCCAATGTCTGGCGCCTGGTCGAGAATATCAACTTCGTCGAGAATATCGATCCCAAGACCGGCGAGCTGATCGGGCGGCGCGACATGGTCGAGGGCTCACACCAGAACCTCTGTCCGGCGATTCCCGGCGGCGTAAGCTGGAATTCCGGCACCTACAATCCCCAGACCAGCCTCTACTACAAGGTCGGGCAGGAATGGTGCATGGATCTCGATGTTGTGCGAACCACTCCGATCACCGAGCCCATGGCGCAACTCAATATCGGGGCGAACTTCAAGCTTCGTAATCCTGAAGGCGGGAAAGCGCACGGCCATGTCAGCGCGCGCGATCCCATCACCGGTGAGAAGAAATGGCAGGTCGACTTCCCTGAGCCACCGCTCGCGAGCCTGTTGTCGACCGGCGGCAATCTCGTCTTTGTCCCCGATACGCGAGGCATACTGCATGCCTACGATGCCCGAACGGGCAAGGAGCTGTGGTCCCACAACAACGGCATCGGCCACAATGGCGGCATCATCAGCTATGGTGCAAATGGCAAGCAGTACATCGCGGTCATGACGGGCTGGGGCTCTCTCGTCGGAGACGAATATCCGGCCTTGTTCGGGGAACCCTACACCAACATGCCCAAGGACTCGGGCGCACTGGTCGTCTTCACGCTACCCGACGCGCGTTGACCTGCACAGGGTGAGGCTGCGAAGCCTCACCTCCCGCCTCCGGCATATAGATACGCGATGAATGTCCTGAACTCGCAACGGTGGTGTTCGATCGCCGGTTGCAGCTTGGTCCTGGTGCTATTTACCTCCGCGGCACCAGCCCAAACGGCCCAGCCAAGCCCGGGTGGCATCGATGGCGAGAAGGTTTTTGCGACCTCCTGTGGCTGGTGCCATCAAAGTGGCGGTCGGGCCCAGGGGCGCGGTCCAAAACTCGCCGGCACTGACAAATCCGACGAATTCATCATCAACCGCATCAAGAACGGTAAGACGCCGGGCATGCCGGCCTTTGGGAGGAGCTTCAGCGATGAGCAGATCCAAGCCATCGTGGCTTACATTCGCGGCCTATCGGACAAACCATAAGGGATCCAGCCCTGGCTTTGTCCGTTCCCGCTGGGGAAAGGCGACTTGCTTGGTACTGCTTGTTGCGTCGGCCGTCCTCCTGCAGGAGCCTGTTGCTGCCCGCACACTCGAGGCCGTCCGATCCCGTGGCGTCATCACAGTCTGTGCTCATGCCAATGCCCTGCCGTTCTCAAGTCGCAAGGACGACCCGCCGGGCTTTCAGATCGAGTTGGCTCGGGCGCTTGCCCGGCAGCTCGATCTCAGCCTCGCTGTTGCGTGGGTCGTCACCCCCAACCAATACCGCGCAGCGGATTGCGACATAGTTTTCGATACGATCGTTGATCCAGAGGTGCAGGCGGAGAGCCGGTTACGCGTCTCAAAGCCCTACCACCACAGTGGCGTTGCACTTGCTCTGCCTGCCAGTGCCACGAATACCGGCTCGTTCCAGGACCTCAAGACTGGCGAGCGCGTCGGGGTGCAGGTGGGCTCCGTCGCGCAGATGATCCTCGGCCAGCGAGGCGTACAAACCATTCCGTTCGCCTTCGAGGACGAAATTCTCGACGCACTGGCGGCGGGCTCACTCGATGGAGCGGCGGTTTCGCCGGCCGCAATTGGTTATTTCAACCTGATGCACCCGAACCAGAACATCAAGCTCGTGCATGCCTACGAGCGGGAGGCGGACCTGTCCTGGGATGTCGCAGTGGGGATGCGTGGCTCCGACAACCTTCTTCGGGAGAGTGTCAATGCGGCACTGGACCGGCTGATCGCAGATGGGACCATCCAGGGCATCTATGCCCGCTATGGCATCGAGCATCGACCGCCCGTCGCGAGCCGCTAGGAGACTGCAGGACACTGCAAGTCCTTGGACGGCGGCTCGAGAGGACTAAGCTATCTACCTTACCAGGGGAGCGCTCCCGTTCAGGCCCCATGATTTTGAAGGATGCAAGATGCTACGTGTGCATCGTTCCTGGCATATGGAGGAGAAGGCTCGAATGCGGTCCATGCCGGTCTCGATACTTTCCGCTAGGCATATGGGAACGGAATGGAAATGCGAGGGCGGGTCAAGCGGATCGCCGCCCTTTGCCACATTCAAACTGAGACATGACCTGACAAAGCGGTCGAACGCCCGACGCAAGCACTGACTTTGCTATAGGCGCTTTCGGACCTCCTCGACGACCCGATCCGGCGTGATCCCAAAGTGAGCGAACAGATCGTCCTCAGCGCCGGAGGCGCCGAAATCACTCATTCCTACAAAGCCGCCATCCTCGCCGATGTAGCGATCCCAGCCCAAGCGAACGGCTGCCTCTACGGCAACCCGCACCGTGTCGCGGCCCATGACGTCTCGGCGGTAGGTTTCGTCCTGTCTTTCGAACAATTCCCAGGACGGCATGGAGACTACGGCGGTCGGCACGCCATCCGCCTGGAGCCGGGCGCGCGCCTTCATGGCGATGGCCACTTCCGACCCGGTCGCGAAAATGGTGGCCTGCCGTGGGCCGCCCGCAGCCTCTCCCAGCACGTAGGCGCCGCGGCGCGACCGATTTTCTTCACTGCCGTCCTGACGAAACGGCTCGAGAGGCTGACGGGCGAAAATGAGCGATGATGGCCCAGTGCGGTTCTCGAGTGCGATCTCCCAGCATTCCGCCGCCTCGACCGCATCGGCCGGGCGCAGGACGAGCATGTTGGGAATCGCGCGCAGGGAGGCCAGGTATTCCACCGGCTGGTGCGTTGGGCCATTGCGGCCGATGCCAATGGAGTCATGCGTGAACACGAACGGCACGGGCAGCTTCATCATCGCCGCCAGGCGGAGCGTCGGCCGCAGATAATCCGAAAACACCAGATAAGTGACGCCGACCGGCACGACGCCACCGTGGGCCGCCATGCCGTTCATCATTGCCCCCATGGCGTGCTCGCGAATGCCGTAGTGGACGTAGCGCCCGCCATGGTCTGCGGCGGTGAAGGGCTTGAGACGCCGCTTGTGCTGCGTCGCCCCCTCCAGATCCGGTGCACCGGAGATCAGTTCGGGGATGACTTCGGACAATCTGTCGACGATCTCGCCCGACAGCTTCCACCCATGCTGGGCTGATTGATACTCGGCAGCATGCTCGCGGAAGGCGCATAACGGCGCCTCCCAGCCTTCGGGCAGGCGGCCCTCCCGGAGACGGTCGAGCAACCGGCGCTTGTCCAGGCTCAAGGCCGCAACCCGGCTCGTCCATGCTTCGTATTCCGGCGCGCTTCGCCGGCCTGCGTCACGCCATGCGGAGAGGATGTCCTCGGGGATTTCGAAGCGCGGGTGCGGCCAGTCGAGGTATCGGCGTGCCGCATCACCCAGCTGCCTCTGAATGCGGCCGCTGTGTGCCGCCCGAGTCCCTTCCACCTCCGGCAGGCCGCGCCCGATGATGGTCGTGCAGCAGATCATTGACGGCCGGGGATCTTTCTTCGCCAGCAGGATCGCGGCCGAGACTGCTTCCACGTCATGGCCATCGACCTCCTGCACATGCCAGTTGCTGAGGCGGAAGCGCGCCATCATGTCATCGCTGATAGCGATCTCGATACCGCCATCATCGGTCATCCTGTTGTCGTCCCAGAGGAAAACCAGCTTGCCGAGCCGCAAATGCCCGGCGAGTGAGATAACCTCCTGCCCGATACCCTCCTGCAGGCAGCCGTCGCCGACCAGGGCGTAAGTATGATGATCGACGATATCCGACCCGAGCCACTTGTTCAGGAAAGCCTCGGCAACGGCCATGCCGGCAGCGTTGGCAATGCCTTGGCCGAGCGGGCCTGTTGTCGTTTCGATGCCGCAGGTTGGGTCGAACTCCGGATGCCCCTCGCACCGCGACCCGAGTTCCCGGAACCTCTTGATCTCCTCGACGGTGATTTTCTCGTAGCCGCTCAGATAGAGGAGAGCATAGAGCAGCATCGATCCATGGCCGTTCGACTCCACGAAGCGATCACGGTCGAACCACAGGGGATCCTGCGGATTGAACTTGAGATGGCGCGTGAACAGGGCAGTGACGGTATCGGCGGCGCCCAGCGGCGTGCCGGGGTGGCCCTCTCCCACGCGTTCGATAGCGTCGATGGACAAAAAACGGATGGCATTCGCCATCAAGCGAGGATCGACCAGGGACATAGGGAGATTTCCTCCGTTTTTGGCTCTCTTGGAGCGTCCATTGAATTGGATCGCCCAGTGCCTGTGCGAGGTCTGGGCAGACGGGCGAGTGCTGGCCTTTTCAGTGAGACATCACGGCGTCACGCAGTTCCTGGGATGGCCGGACCAGAATGCCTCGATGTTGTCGATGAGTTGGTCGGCAAGGCTCTGAACGGCCTCCTGGCTGGCCCAGGCCACATGAGGTGTCAGAATGAAATTCGGTCGCGTCGAGAGCCGCATCAATGGATGGTCGGTCGGCGGAGGCTCCGTGGTGGCGACATCGAAACCGGCGCCGCCGATCTGGCCGCTGTCCAACGCCTCGACCAGAGCCCATTCGTCGACCAGTCCGCCTCGGGCCGTGTTGATGAGGAGAGGCCGCCGCTCCATGAGGGCGAATTCGCGATCGGAGATCATGTTCTGGGTTGATGGCAACAAAGGGCAGTGAAGCGTAATGACGTCACTGGTCCGCATGACCTCGTCGAAAGGCGTGTAGAGCGGCCCCATCCCACTGACGCCCTTGTAGGTCGAGAACAGGACGCGCATGCCGAAGGCGCGCCCGAGATCCGCAACGGCTCGGCCGAGGAAGCCGTCGCCAACGATACCCAATGTCGATCCTGCGAGATCCCGGATCGGAAAATCGAAGAAACAGAACTGTTCGGCCTCTTGCCAGCGACCCTGGATAACGGCGTCCTGGTAGGCGACGATACTGCGTCTTAGAGCAAAAATCAGAGCAAAGGTATGCTCGGGAACCGTGTTGACGGCGTAGTTGCGGATGTTCGTGACGGTAATGCCGCGCTCAATGCTGGCCTGGAGGTCGACGATATCGGTGCCGGTCGCGGCGATGGCGATGAGCCGCAGATTTGGCGCGCTCGCAATGTCCTCGCGTCGCACCGGCGCTTTGTTGGTGATGACGATTTCGGCATCTCTGATCCGCTCACGGACTTCGGAAGGAGCCGTCTTCGCGAACACCTCCAAGCGGTGCGGAAATTCCAGGGCTCGCAAGTGCGTCTCCGGCGAGAGCGTGTCCCGGTCGAGGAAGACCACGCGAGGGGTCCTGTCAGCATTGTTCATCTGCTCCTCCCTTGGTTTGCTCGACACGACTTTTCGTAGCCGATCCGCTCACGGCGGTGGTTCGGCCGCCGGCCTCACTTGATCATGGCTCACCTGTCCTGGTCGGCAGCTCAAACTCATCTCACAGCTGAATGAAGGCAAACGAATTCTTTACAAGAACAGGTGAATCTGCTTCATCATTCAAGCAACATGACGCTCAACGTGCCCCTCTCGACGCTGCGGGTGTTCGAAGCCGCAGCGCGCCGCCGGTCATTCCAGGCGGCGGCTACAGAGTTGAGCCTGTCGCCGAGTGCGGTCAGCCATGCCATTCGCAAAATGGAAGATTCGCTCGGGGTTGTGCTGTTCGAGCGAAGTGGCCGCAATGTCCGGCTTACCCCCGAAGGCGAAGCTTTGATGGGCCACACGGAACGGGCTTTCGAGGAACTGCGTCGCGGTCTCGAATTGGTCTCCACGCGCACGCCACACCTGCTTCGCCTTCACTGTGCGCCGAGCTTCGCAGCCCAATGGTTGACTCCCCGCCTTGCTCGCTTCTTTGCCGAGCAACCCAAGGTGGAAGTGCGCCTGTCGGCAGGAACCGACTATGCGAGCTTCGATACGGATGAGTTCGACGCAGATATCATTTACGGCCTGCCGCGTCAGGACGGACTGATGGTGTTGCCGCTTCGGGAAGAGACGGTCACGCCGCTCTGCGCGCCGCACATTGCCGATGCGGTCGAGCGTCCTGAAGATCTCCTCCATCAGCAGCTCATTCAGAGCGACAACAAGCAGGTTCGCTGGCCGGCTTGGTTCGCACTGAACAAGATTGCGACACCGCCAATGACGCGCGGGTCCCGCTTCGATCGAAGCTTCCTGGCGATCGCTGCGGCAGCTGACGGCTTGGGCGTAGCGCTCGAGTCGACTCTCCTGGCCGAACGCGAAATTCTAAACGGTCGTCTCGTGGCACCACTCGCCGGGCGGTCGGAGGACATTCGCTATATCGGCCACTATCTTGTCTTCCCGAAATCTCTCCAGCAGCGAAGTACGCTTCGGATCTTCGCGCATTGGCTCGGGCGCGAGCTCAATATTGATCTCATGCCGCTGACCTGAAAGTCAGGCCCGGTGAAACTACTCATGGAGCAGTCGCCTACCTTCGCGGCCACGCTCTTGCAAGCTGACCATTTCGCCCGGTGCGAAGCTTGGCGTTTCCTTTCATACTCGCCAGAAGCTCATACTCACCGGGGTTTTCCTCAAGGAACGGTATAGCTGCTTTTCCGTTATCGAAGCACCCGCAGGCAATCTCCCGGGCGTTTGGTGTTGTGCTTCGGTTTCAAGCCGCGTCAAGGCTAGCTCGCCACCTTCGTAAACAGTTCTTACCAGACGTGCTCACCCTCTTTGAGCGGCCTCACGGTGATCTCGGAAGGCATAGCCTTCTCATATTGAGCTACCCTTTGGTAGTGAACAGCGTAGCCGCAAGTGACTGATCGGCGTTGCAACTCGACACGGGTGAGTCCACGAGGGCCCAAGCTGCCGTCGATGCAGACGGTCCCATATCAATTCGTGAAACCCATTCAACGATCATTGCAAAAAAGTCGTTTGTTCTTGGTCTTAGTCTCGTGGTACCGCAACGGCAACGAAGAATTCTGCTGGAGGAAAGCCATGATCGTCCAAGGGCAAGAATATCTGATCGCGGTCTCGCCGAAACTACCGGTTGAGCGCTTGCTGCTCTTTCACGGCCGGGGCTAGCCGTGCTGAAGACCTTGGCCCTCCACGCTTCTGCGCCATCAGTCCGGCCCAATTAACGCCTTTCCAGCATTCCCAGAGGAATCTATGCTTTTGTCTGACAAGATCTGCATCGTCACGGGAGCGGCCTCTCCGCGCGGGATCGGCCGCGCGACGGCCCGCCTGTTTGCACAACACGGTGGCCGTGTCGCCATTCTGGATCTCGATGAAAGTCAGGCAAAAGCGGCTGCAGCCGATCTCGGCGAAGGTCACCTGGGCCTGGCTTGTGACGTTACCGACAAGCAGGCCTGTCTGAATGCAGCTGGGCGGGTGACCGATGAACTGGGCCGCATTGACGTCCTGGTCAACAATGCGGGTATCACTCAACCGCTGAAGATCATGGACATCAAGCCCGAGAACTACGACGCGGTGCTGGACGTGAATTTGCGCGGGACGCTCTTCATGAGCCAGGCCGTGATCCCGCAGATGCGTCGGCAGCGCTCCGGTTCGATCGCGTGCATGTCGTCAGTCTCGGCACAGCGTGGCGGTGGCATCTTCGGCGGACCGCACTACAGCGCCGCCAAGGGCGGTGTGCTTGGCCTTGCCAAGGCCATGGCCCGTGAGCTCGGTCCTGACAACATCCGTGTCAATTCGATCACGCCCGGCCTCATCCAGACCGACATCACCGGCGGCAAGCTCACGGACGACCTCAAGGCCGAGATCACTAAAGGCATTCCACTCAACCGCCTCGGCGTCGCCGATGATGTCGCGAACGCCTGCCTGTTCCTGGCGTCGGACCTGTCATCTTACATCACGGGTGCTGTCATCGACGTGAACGGCGGCATGCTCATCCATTGAACAGCGGTGTCGGTGAAGGAGGATAGAATGCAGACAGCCGAACGAGCCAAAGCCCCGCTGGGCATTTCCAACGAATTGTCGCTTGAGGATCGGGCCTATCGCATCCGTCGACACGCGCTGCGCATGGGCGAGGTGCAGGGCCAGGGCTATATCGCCCAAGCGCTCGGGATCGCGGACGTGCTTGCGGTTTCGTATTTCCACGCGATGCGCTATCGCCCGGAGGACCCGCAATGGGAGGGCCGCGATCGCTTTCTGCTCTCGATCGGCCACTATGCCATTGCGCTCTATGCGGCTCTGATCGAAGCCGGAATCATTCCCGAGGACGAGCTTGAAACCTACGGCTCCGACGACAGCCGTCTGCCGATGTCGGGGATGGCGGCCTACACCCCGGGCATGGAGATCACGGGCGGCTCGCTCGGCCATGGACTGGCGCTGGCCGTTGGGTTCTGCCTTGCGCTGAAGCGCAAGAAATCGGACTCGTTCGTCTACTGCCTCTTCTCGGACGGTGAGTTGGGCGAAGGGTCGATCTGGGAAGGTGCTTGGTCGGCGAGCCACTGGAAGCTCGACAACCTGATCGGCATCGTCGATGTCAATAACCAGCAGGCGGATGGACCTGCGCCGGAAGTCACCGGCTTCGAGCCACTGGTGGCGCGGTTCGAGGCGTTCGGCTGGCATGTCCAGCGTGTGGACGGCAACGACATCGACGCGCTCGTCAAAGCGTTCGACGCAGCGCGCACGTGCGCCGAGCCCAAACCTCGGGTCATCATTTGCGACACCAAGATGGCGAAGGGCGTGCCATTCCTCGAGGAACGAGAGAGGAACCACTTCCTACGTGTCGAGCCGCAAGAGTGGCAGCAGGCGCTCAAGATACTCGATACTGGGAGGACGGCATGAGACGCTCAAAATATACGCGACCCGCCTGGCTGAGGGAGCAGGGAGAAGGCGGCCAGGGCACGG
Organism: Microvirga massiliensis; assembly: GCF_001006805.1. Taxonomy (GTDB): domain Bacteria; phylum Pseudomonadota; class Alphaproteobacteria; order Rhizobiales; family Beijerinckiaceae; genus Microvirga; species Microvirga massiliensis. The sequence continues at coordinate 20,496 of NZ_LN811357.1, forward strand.
CGGACAAGCCGCGGCTCACCACCTCCGCGATGATCGCTTCGCTCGCCGGCGCGGGCCAGCGCACCAAGCCTGCTCCGTTCGGCCATGCGCTGGCAGCTCTAGCCGAGGCCAAACCTGAGATCGTCGGGCTCACCGCGGATCTCGGCAAATACACCGACCTCCACATCTTCGCACAGGCGCATCCTGATCGCTTCTACCAGATGGGCATGGCGGAGCAGCTCTTGATGAGCGCCGCTGCCGGCATGGCACGCGAGGGCTTCATGCCGTTCGCCACCACCTATGCTGTGTTCGCCGCGCGGCGGGCCTATGACTTCATCTGCATGGCGATTGCGGAAGAAAACCTCAACGTGAAGATCGTCTGCGCCCTGCCGGGACTCACGACCGGCTACGGCCCGAGCCATCAGGCCACGGAGGACATTGCGATCTTCCGCGGCATGCCGAACATGACCATCATCGATCCCTGCGACGCGCACGAGATCGAGCAGATCGTGCCTGCCATCGCGGCCCATGACGGCCCGGTTTACATGCGCCTATTGCGCGGCAACGTGCCCCTGATCCTGGACGAGTACGATTACACCTTTGAACTCGGCAAGGCCAAGCTCCTGCGCGACGGCAAGGATGCGCTGATCATTTCCTCAGGCTTTATGACCATGCGGGCGCTCGAAGCCGTCGAGGCGCTGCACGGCGATCGCGTCGATGCGGGCGTGCTGCATGTGCCGACGATCAAGCCGCTCGATGAGGCGACGATCCTGAAGGAAGCTGCCCGCAGCGGCCGCATGGTAATCGTAGCCGAGAACCACACCGTCGTCGGAGGCCTCGGCGAGGCAATTGCGGGCCTGCTGCTCCGTTCCGGGGTAACGCCGCCGGCGTTCCGGCAGATCGCTTTGCCCGACGAGTTTCTCGATGCCGGGGCACTTCCGACCCTGCATGAACGCTATGGCATCTCCGCAGATGCGATGTCGCGGCGAGTCAAACAGTGGCTGTCACACTGAGGCGACTCCCATGACGACGATCGGCTTCATCGGTCTCGGAGCGATGGGCTTGCCCATGGCCAAGAACCTCGTGGCACGCGGCTTTACCGTCCGTGGCTTTGACATGCGGCAAGCCGCAGTCGGAGCACTCGCGAAGGCGGGCGGAATGCGCGCCGCGTCTGCGGTCGAGGCAAGCGCGGGTGCGGACATTCTCGTGCTCATGGTCGTGAACGCCGCGCAGGCGGAGACCATTCTATTTTCAGATGGCGCGCTTACAGCATTGCCCGAGAACGGCATCGTGGTGCTGATGGCGACCTGCCCGCCCGGAGCCGTTGAAAAGATCGCGGCGCGGGTTCTGGAAGCCGGACGGCGCTTCGTCGATGCGCCGGTGTCCGGCGGAGTGGTTGGCGCTGAAAACGCGACCCTCACCATCATGGCCGCCGCCCCGCAGGCTGCGGTCGAGGCGGCGCAGCCTGTGCTCGATGCGCTTGGCGACAAGATATTCCATGTCGGTGAGAAGCCTGGTCAGGGCGCAATGGTGAAAACCGTCAACCAGCTTCTCTGCGGCGCCCACATTGCCGTCGCGGCCGAAGCACTCTCGCTGGCTGCCAAGGTCGGTGTCGATCTGGCGGTGATGCTGAGCATCCTTAGCGGCTCCTCGGCATCAAGCTGGATGCTGAAGAATCGTGGACCGCGCATGCTGCAAGCCGAGCCTGAGGTCACAAGTGCCGTGGACATCTTCGTCAAAGATCTCGGCATCGTCCTGGAAACCGGGCGCGACGTGAAGGCGGCGCTGCCGCTTGCGGCACTCGCCCATCAGATGTTCCTCGCCGTCTCCGGACAGGGCGGGGGCAACGACGACGACAGCCAAGTCATCCGGGCCTACCGGGCCCTGAACGCTCCGTGAAGACCGGGACCATCCAGCAAGCCAACTCGTTGCTGGATCCAAACTACGGGAGAGGAACATGACTACACTGACATCGCCACAGATCACCCGCCGAACCCTGCTCGCTGCCGGCGCTGCAGTGCCTCTGTGCGGCATCCTCACCCGGCGCGCCTCTGCCGCCGAGTTCAACTACAAGCTGGCGACCGGGCAGGACCCGACCCATCCTGTCAACACCCGTGCGCAAGAAGCCATCGACCGTATCCGCGAGGCCACGGGCGGCAAGCTCGACATCAAGTTGTTCCCGGCGAACCAGCTCGGCTCCGACACCGACCTGCTGACCCAGGTCCGCAACGGCAGCGTCGAGTTCTTCAATCTTTCCTCGTCGATCCTAGCTACCTTCGCGCCGATCGCCGGGATCGTGAACACCGGCTTCGCGTTTCCGACCTACGATGCGGTCTGGCAGGGGATGGATGGCGAGCTTGGAGCCTATATCCGCGCCCAGATCGCCAAGACTCCAATCCTGACCGTGTCCAAGATCTGGGACAACGGCTTCCGCCACATCACGTCATCCACCCGTGAGATCAGGAAGCCCGAGGACCTGAAAGGATTCAAGATCCGCGTCCCACCGGCTCCGATCCTGACCTCGCTGTTCAAGGCGCTCGATGCGGGCCCGGCGCCCATCAACTTCAACGAGGTCTACTCGTCCTTGCAGACCAAGGTCGTGGACGGGCAGGAGAACCCGCTTCCGATCATTGCGACGACGCGACTCTACGAGGTCCAGAAGTCATGCAGCCTCACCGGCCATGTCTGGGACGGCTACTGGATCCTGGGCAATAAGCGGGCCTTCGAGCGTCTGCCGCAGGATGTACGTGAGGTCGTGACGCGCGAGTTCGACCGCTCCGCTGCCGACCAGCGGGCAGACATTGCCAAGCTGAGCGAGTCGCTCCGTCAGGAACTGACCGCGAAAGGGCTTCAATTCATCGACGTCGACCGGGCGCCATTCCGGGAAGCGCTGGGGAAGACGAGCTTCTACAAGGAGTGGAAGGGCAAATTCGGTGACGAGGCCTGGGCGCACCTCGAAAAGATCTCGGGCAAGCTGGTGTAACGGCCATGGCACACGTCACGAACATCGACGCCGGCGTTGCAGACGAATTGCACGCCCGCTCTCGGCAACACTGGGCGGCTCGGATCAATGCCGCCCTCATTCCGCTCATCGAGATCCCGGCGGCGCTGATCGTTGTCGCCGAGATCGTAGTCCTGCTCGCCGGCATCATTGCTCGCTACGTCTTTCATAGCCCGATCGTCTGGTCGGACGAGCTCGCCGGCATTCTGTTCCTGTGGCTCGCCATGCTGGGCGCGGTGATCGCGTTGCAGCGCGGCGAGCACATGCGCATGACGGCCATCGTCGGCATGCTGCCCCCCCGCGCGCAGGCTTTTCTCGACGTGGTCGCGATGGCGGCAGCTTTGGCCTTTCTCATACTCCTCATCTACCCGGCCTATGAGTTCGCCGCCGACGAGGTCTGGGTCACGACCCCGGCGCTCGAGATTGCGAACTCCTGGCGCGCCGCCGCGCTGCCGGTCGGCATTGGGTTGATGATGCTGGTGGCCCTGCTGCGGCTGGCAAGTGTCGGTGACTTGCGGCACGTGGCCGGCGCCCTGGCCTTGGTCGTAGCTGTCGTCGGCCTTCTCACGCTGCTTGCCCCGGTGCTGCAGCCCCTGGGCAATCTCAACCTGCTCATCTTCTTCGTCGGCTTCGTCGGGGCGATGGTGTTCGCCGCCGTGCCGATCGCCTTTGCGTTCGGCCTGGCAACGTTCGGCTTCATCGCGCTCACGACCAGCACTCCCGACGTGGTGGTGATCGGCCGCATGGATGAAGGCATGAGCCACCTCATCCTTCTTGCCGTGCCCCTGTTCGTCTTTCTCGGTCTCTTGATCGAAATGACCGGAATGGCCCGCGCGATGGTGGGCTTTCTCGCCAACCTGCTCGGCCACGTGCGGGGCGGGCTCCACTACGTCCTCGTCGGGGCCATGTATCTCGTGTCGGGCATCTCGGGGTCAAAGGCGGCCGACATGGCGGCCATCGCGCCCGTGCTGTTCCCGGAAATGAAAGAACGTGGGGCCAAGCCGGGCGACCTGGTGGCCCTCCTATCCGCGACCGGTGCTCAGACCGAGACGATTCCGCCGAGCCTCGTGCTCATCACCATCGGCTCTGTCACGGGCGTGTCCATTGCCGCCCTGTTCACGGGCGGGCTTCTGCCCGCTGTTGTGCTCGCGATCATGCTCTGCGCGGTGGTGTGGTGGCGTTATCGCGGCGAGGATCTGTCCCACGTCCGGCGGGCGACCCGCCGCGAGATCGGCAGGAGCTTCGTGATTGCCCTTCCTGCCATTGCTCTGCCCTTCGTGATCCGGGCCGCGGTGATCGAGGGAATCGCAACCGCGACCGAGGTGTCGACGATTGGCATCGTATACTCGGCCCTTGCAGGACTCCTGATCTACCGCCAGTTCGACTGGAGGCGTCTCTACCCCATGCTGGTCGAGACAGCAGGACTGTCAGGCGCCATCCTGCTCATCATCGGGGCTGCGACCGGGATGGCCTGGGCTCTGACCCAGTCGGGCTTTTCCGCCTCGCTCGCCACGTTCATGACCGGTCTGCCGGGAGGCGTGCCGATGTTCCTGGCCGTCACCATCGTGGCGTTCGTGGTCCTCGGGAGCGTGCTGGAGGGTATTCCCGCCATCGTGCTCTTCGGACCGCTGCTGTTCCCCATCGCCCGCCAAGTCGGCGTGCACGAGGTCCACTATGCGATGGTGGTCATCTTGGCGATGGGCATCGGCCTGTTCGCGCCGCCCTTCGGGGTCGGATACTACGCGGCCTGCGCCATCAGCCGCATTCACCCGGACCAAGGCATGAAGCCGATCGTCGGCTACATGCTGGCCCTGATTATCGGCACGATCGTCATTGCCGCTGTGCCCTGGATTTCCATTGGGTTCCTGTGAGGGAACTCGGGTTCAACCCGCCTGCTGCGGTCAGAAGGGCATCCGCCGTTGCGGCCATGACCCTGCCTTCCTCACTCGTCGAGCAGCATTCACTGCTCGACGAGCTCCTTGCATGAGAGTTCGACGTCGCACCTGCCTTGATGGGCTCAGCACAGCGCAGTTGAGGCTGACGGCCAGAGTAGACCGGGGCTGAGGGGTAGCATTGGCGCGAGTGGGTGATTGACGGGACCGGAGTTCCGACATGCGCCTCGATCAAATCGCTCGCCAATACGGTGGGATGCGATAGTAATCGTGAAGTTGCTCCTCGCGGTCGCGGTCCGACCAGTCATGCTCGTGAGGCGCGAAGCTCGGTGCTTGCTTCAGTTCGCTTTCGGTAATGTCCGTCCGGTACCCGCCGAGTTGGGTGTCATAGGCGAGCTTGCCCCACGGGATCGTGTGATCGTCCGCTCCGGGCTTCCAAACTCCTCCGAAGGCGATCACTGCGTAGGCGACTCGGCCGCTGACCTTCTCGATCATGAGTCGCTTGACCGTGCCGATCCGTTCGCCGCTCGCGTCGTACACGGTCGTACCCTCGACGCGATCGCTCTCGATGAGTGGCTTAGCGGAGGTGGATGTTGCCTGGGCCATGCTGGATCCTCCGATCACAAAGGCTAACCCCAATAAGCAAACCGCTGTCAGACAGGACAGTCCGCCACGCTCTGACGTTACAACAGTTTCGCGAAAGCTGAAGCAGTTTCGTGAATCCTACCAGAACTCAAGTCCGAGCTTCCACAGCATCTGAATACAGAATTTCGATAAGGCCTGCCGAGTATCGGGCATTCTTGCGGCAAACTACGCAGAACCTCGAAAGAACTGAAGCGATATCTGTCAATGATCTAGCGCCGGGCCACCTGCGAGCAACCCGGCACCGGTGAAAGGTGATCGATATTGACCCCCATGCCTCAGCTGAGGTCCACCTTCGCGGTATCGGACAGTTCGGTCGGAGGCTTTCCAGTGATGCTGGCTTTCACATAGCCGTACAGGTTCACCACCGTGGATGATGGGCTGTCCCAATACTCGCCCTTTGCGGGGTGCACGCGGATGAGCGCGATCTGCGGATCGTCCTTTCCTTCCGGGAACCAGGCACGCATGGGCGGGGACCACAGCTCATCGATCTTGCTGCGATCCCGCACGACCTCGGCCCTGCCGGAGATCGACACATAGGTCTGGTTCGAGGGCTCGCTGAAGGCGATGTTGACCTCGTGATCGCGGGAGATCTCCGTGATCTTGGGCGACTGGATCTTCGTGAAGAACCAGAAGTCTCCGTGCTCGTCGGGCGGACATCTGTACATCGGACGGCTGTGGAGCGTGCCGTCCGTATCGACCGTCGTCACCATCGCGAAGTTGATATCCTTGATAAGGTCGTAGAGCTTCTGCGCATTCGGATCGTTGTGGCCGTGCTGATGCATGGGTGACTCCTCGTGGCTGCGGCAGCAGCGGAACGCAGGACGGCGTAACGAGCCATCGCGTTGCACTGTCAGGCAAAAATCACGGACGGCGGGGGATCGTATCCGGATCCGCCCGACCAGGACGCTACCTGACAACCTGTGAGCCGGTCTTTGGTTTCCCGTATCGGTCAGGGTAGAGAACCGGGCCATGCCCGGCGAGCGGCGTTCATGCGCGCGGGGCGATCGCCCCGTCAGAGCTGCGGCGGGAAGAGGTCCGTCACCTTGAAACCTTGCGCGGCAAGCCGGCCGCTCAGGATCCGGCGATGGCAATGCGCAGGATCGCGCTCGAAGCAGAGGAGGCAGACCGGCGCAGCGGCAGCCTCCTTCGCGAGGCGCGCCAGAGCCTCGGTTGCCGCGGCCGTGGTGAGTACCTCCTCGCAGAAGATGCGGTGCATCGTATCGGCATCGCCGGCGCGGGCGGCCGCACGCCCGGCGGCCGGCGTTCCAAGCTCCCGGTAGTGCTCGTAGCCGATGCCGGCCTCCACGAGGGTGCCTCGCAGCGCGTTCTTCGAGAAGCCGCGCTTCCGAGAGAGCGCGACCGCCCGCACATCTGCGACCGAGGTAATTCCGGCATCCTTCAGCGCGAGCAGAAACCGCTCCGAATCCGCCCCTTCGTAGCCGATCGTGAAGATCTCCGGCACCTGTGAAGCTCCTCGTCCCCTTAACGTCTTCGCTGCCAGCCTATAGATGACCAGGAAAGGTCGTCCATGCGACGACGGCGACAGGAGTTCAGCCTTGGCGATCACCCGTGAACACGTGCTCCAGGCCCTCGCCACCGTCCCGGTGGATGCAGCCGGCACCACCCTCACCGCCTCCGGGCGCCTCTCGGACATCGTCATCGACCAGAACGCGCGGGTGATGTTCTCGATCGCGGTCGAGCCGGCCGAAGCTTCCGCGATGGAGAAGGTCCGCCAGGCCGCCGAAGCCGCCGTGAAGGGGCTTCCCGGGGTCAAGGCCGTGTTCGCCAGCCTCACGGCGGATCGGGCTCCGGGCGCTCCGAAGACCTCGTCGCCGGTCCAGCCGGGCCGGCCCCAGGCAGCCCCGACCGCGAAGGCGCAGGCCATCCCCGGCGTCAAGCACGTCATCGCCGTCGCTTCGGGCAAGGGCGGTGTCGGCAAGTCCACGACGGCCTGCAACCTGGCGCTCGGGCTCCAGGCCATGGGCCTCAAGGTTGGCCTCCTCGATGCCGATATCTATGGCCCCTCGATGCCGAAGCTCTTCGGCGTGCACGGCAAGCCCCGAGTGATCTCCGGCCGCATCCTGGAGCCGATGGACGGATACGGCATCCGCCTGATGTCGATCGGCTTCCTGGTCGATGAGGAAGCCGCCATGATCTGGCGGGGGCCGATGGTGATGTCGGCGATCACGCAGATGTTGCGCGAAGTCGCCTGGGGCGAGCTCGACGTGCTCGTCGTCGACATGCCTCCCGGCACGGGCGACGCACAGCTCACAATGGCGCAGGCCACGCCGCTGGCCGGCGCGGTGATCGTGTCGACCCCGCAGGATCTCGCGCTGATCGATGCGCGGCGCGGCGTCACCATGTTCCGCCGCGTCGAGATCCCGATTCTCGGCATCGTCGAGAACATGGCGACGTTCATCTGCCCGCATTGCGGAAAGAACTCCGACATCTTCGGCCATGGCGGCGCGAGGGAGGAAGCGGCCCGTCTCGGCGTGCCGTTCCTCGGCGAAGTCCCGCTCACGATGGAGATCCGCGAAACCTCGGATGCCGGGCGTCCAGTCGTTGCCGTCGATCCGGAGGGACCGCAAGCCCAAATCTATCGCCGCATGGCCGCGGAGATCTGGCAGACGCTGTCGGGCGGCGGGGCCGCACGCCCGGCGCCCCGGATCGTGATCGAGTAGATCGGGATGGACGAGATCCGCATTCCGCCGCTCATCCTGCCGGATCCCAAGGATCCGCGACTCACGCAGGCCGTGGCTGGAATCGACGAAAGAGGAGAGCCTGTCGAAACGGCCGTTCCGGTGGAGCGTGCGCTGACGCTTTACCTGAACGCGCAGGAGATCGTCACCATGATGACGATCAACGATTATCCCGAGTACCTCGCACTCGGCTATCTCCTCAATCAGAACATGCTGAAGGCGGACGATATCGTCACGGGCGTAGACTACGACGACGATCTCTCCGTTGTCGTCGTTCGCACCGAGCACGAGACCAACTTCGAGGACAAGCTGCGCAAGCGCACGCAGACGAGCGGCTGCGCGCAGGGCACAGCATTCGGCGATCTCATGGAGGCGCTCGATCGCGTGCAACTCCCGAAAACGCCGCTGCATACATCGTGGCTCTATCGCCTGACGCACGAGATCAACACGGCGCCTTCGCTTTATCTCGAGGCCGGCGCGATCCACGGCTGCGTTCTCGCCGCCGAGGATCGAGTGCTCGTCTACATGGAGGACGTCGGACGCCACAACGCGGCCGACAAGATCGCCGGCTGGATGTTCCGTCACGGCGTCGGGGGCGGCGACAAGATCTTCTACACGACCGGCCGCCTTACCTCGGAGATGGTCATCAAGACCGTCCGCATGGGGATTCCGATTCTCGTGTCGCGATCCGGCTTCACGGCCTGGGGCGTCGAGCTTGCTCGCCAGTGCGGCCTCACGCTGATCGGGCGCGCCCGCGGCAAGCGCTTCATTGCGCTCTCGGGCGAAGACCGGATCGTCTTCGACCAGGATCTCACCTACGTGGCCGAGGAATCCGCAAAGCACCGGCGCAAGGGTGCGGAGCCGCGCGATGACTGATCCTCATCCGAAGACACTGGGCGTTCTCCTGGCCGGAGGCCTTGCTCGACGCATGGGTGGCGGCGACAAGCCGCTGCGGAGGATCGGCGGGCGAACCATCCTGGAGCGTGTGCTGGAGCGCTTCGCGCCGCAATGCGATGGCCTGATCCTGAACGCCAATGGCGATCCGGCGCGGTTCGCAGACCTCGATTTGCCCGTCGTCGCTGATACGGTCGAGGGTTTTGCAGGCCCTCTCGCCGGCATTCTCGCGGCGCTCGAGTGGGCTCGGGAGCATCGCCCCGATTGTGAATGGGTGGCGAGCGTCGCCGCCGACACGCCGTTCCTGCCGCGGGATCTCGTCGCGCAACTGCACGAGGCACGCACAACCGCGAACCTTCCGCTTGCCTGCGCGTCCTCCGGCGGGCGGGCCCATCCGGTTAACGCCCTCTGGCCCGTGGCATTGGCCTCGGACCTGCGGCACGCACTCACCGTGGAGGATTTGCGCAAGATCGACCGCTGGACCGCGCGTCACGGGATTGCGCATGTCGAATGGCCGATCGAGCCTGTCGACCCCTTCTTCAACGCCAACACTCCCGAAGACATCGCGGAAGCCGAGGAGATGCTCGTCGCCCATGGCGACATCTGAGCTCTTAAAGTGTAGGTTAGGTTTCGGTACAATTCGCGGCGAGAAGAACAGGCCGCTGGGAGGTGAGAGCATGAAAATCATTCTTTTGTCGGCCGTCGTTGCCCTGGTGCTGGGATACGCCGCCTTCTTCGTGCTGAGCAGCGAGCAGCGTCCCGCCTATGAAGCGTTCTCCACATCGAGCGTGCGCGTCGGCGAGCCCAGCCACAACCTCGTCGGACCGGACTGGAGCGGTGAAAACCAGGTTCCGTCGAGCTGATATCCGCAAGGGGCGCGGTTGCCCTAACCTGCGCTCTTTCGGTGAGCGCCATGTCGCGCTTTGCTTTTAGCGTCGGCGCTGCCCCCTCACCCGCGCGCAACGCGCGCGGGTGAGGGGGGAAACACTGCGCCCTACGAGATCATTTCATAAGGCAGAAAGCCAACAACGGCGCCAGGTTCTATTCGTGTAGTCGGCTCGTCGAGCACCACCAATCCGTCTGTCTCCGTCAGTGACGTGATGACGCCCGCACCCTCCCGGGGATGCTTGTGCGCCGTGAGACGCCCGTCGGACTCCCGCACGAGCCGCACGCGCACGAACTCGCGGCGGCCTTCCTTCTTGCGATAGGGAAAGGCGGCCACGACCGGCAGGGGCAATGGCTCTCTGAACTCCTCACCCTGCAGACGCGCGATTAGCGCGCGCGCGACCTGGGTGAACGTGACGAACACCGCAACCGGGTTGCCGGGCAAGCCGATGAACGGCGTGCCGCCGACGATTCCGAGCGCTACGGGCCGTCCTGGCTTGATCGCCATGCGCCAGAACGTGAGGCTGCCGCGGGCCTCGACCGCCGCCTTCACGTGATCCTCCTCGCCTGTCGAGACGCCACCAGATGTCAGGATGAGGTCGTAGCGCGCCGAGGCCTCGGCGAGAGCGCGGCTCACGGCCTCATGCCGGTCCGGCAGGATGCCGAGATCGTCGACCCGACAGCCGAGACGCATCAGGAGCGGACGCAGGAGCAGCCGGTTGGAGTCATAGATCGCGCCGGGCCGCAGGGATGCCCCGGGCCCAACGAGCTCGTTCCCCGTCGAGAACAGCGCAACCGACAAGGGTTGCCAGACGTCGACCTCCGAGATCCCGAGCGCCGCCAGGAGCGCAATTTCCTGGGGTGCGAGGCGCCGACCGGCCGGCAACGCCTCCTGTCCGCGTGCCAGATCCTCACCGGCGAGGCGGCGGTTCGCTCCCGCCTTCAGTCCCGCTGGAAGCGCGACGCCGTCCGGCCCGACGCTGACGTCCTCCTGCATGAAGACTGTGTCGAGTCCAGCAGGCATCGGGGCGCCGGTGAAGATGCGGACCGCCTCCCCGGCTCCGACCTCCAGGGCGCTGTCTCCCGCGGCGATGCGGCGATGGACGGGAAGAACCGTCGCCTCTCCGGAACGGAGATCGCGAAAGCGCACCGCGTATCCGTCGACGGCGGAATTATCGAATGGCGGCAGGTCGATCGGAGCAATGACCGGAGCCGCCAGGACACGTCCATCGGCCTCGTCCAGCCTGACCTTCTCGCGCGCGACGACGCAGGCCACGCGATCGCGGATGATCTGGTGCGCCGCATCGACCGCGAGCAGCGGGCCGCCGAAGGCGAAACAGTCGTTCGAGAGTTGAGCCATGGTGCAGACCCTCCCCGGACAGGTGGTGTCCGGCCATGGCCGTTCCGTCAAGTCGTGTCCGAACGGGCGGGCTGACGAATGCGCTCGGGTATGGGCAGAGCCTGCAGTTCACGAACGAGGGTATCTCGCTCCACGGCTGTGCGAAGCACGTGATCCGCGATGGCGGCAATGTCGTCGAGATGGAGGATCGGCAGCTCGGTGGCCGGCGCGGGTCCATCGGTAGCAACCGCCGTGACATTCGGGATTTCCGGAAACAGAAACGGCTTCCCGTTCGCGACGCGATGGATCTCGACCTTCGGATGAGCATAGGCTTTGAAGCCCTCGACGATCACGAGGTCCACGGGTGACAGGTGCAGAAGGAGTTCGGCGAGGCTCGGCTCCGCCCCGTCGCGGAGTTCATGGATCAGCGCCCAGCGCCGCCCGGACGCGACCAGGACTTCGGTCGCCCCCGCACTGCGATGGGCAAAGGAATCCTTCGCGGGATGATCAATGTCGAAGGCGTGATGTGCGTGCTTGAGCGTCGAGACCTTCAACCCTCGGCGCGCGAGTTCCGGGATCAGCCGCACCAGCAGCGTCGTCTTCCCGGCACCGCTCCAGCCTGCAAGGCCGATGATTTTCACGGTTCTCGAGGGGTGGCGTTTCCCCCCTCACCCGAACGGTTCGCGTCCGACCTCTCCCACAAGGGGCGAAGGTGAGGACGGCGCAGCGCGCAGATCACTTTTGGGTTCGTTCTGCCAAATCGTGGCGACCTCTCCCACAAGGGGCGAGCCGCCGCCGCTTCACCTCTCCCTCGAAGGGAGAGGTCGACTCCCGAAGGTCGACGGGTGAGGGTGGCAACTCCCCCCTCACCTCTCGGGCACCTCAGGTTCACACTACTCGGCCGGAGCCGGGCGGGCCGTCGTCTGCCGTCCGCTGGCGGTCTTGGCGCCTTCCTCCTCGACCCAGAGGCGGTGATGCACCTTGGCCCAGGCGAGATCGACCTCGCCCGAACCCATGGCGTCGTAAGCCCCCTCCATCCCGAGCGAGCCGATATAGATATGCGCGATCAGGATGGCGATCAGGATGACGCCGAGGGTGCCGTGGATGATCTGCGAGAGCTGCATCCCGCCGATATCCGTGTAGCTGAAGGGGAACATCATGATGATGCCCGTCACCGACATCGCGATGCCGCCGAGGACGACAGACCAGAAGATCCCTTTCTGACCCGCATTGAAGCGCCGCGCCGGCGGGTGCTTGCCCGACAGGAAGCCACCGCCAGCCTTCAGCCAGGCGATGTCCGTACGGTCCGGAAGATTGTCCTTGATCCAGACCACGAGCATGAACAACACGCCGAGCATGAAAGGCCAGGACAAGTAATTGTGCGCGAACTTGGCCCATTGTGACCAGGCCGCGAAGGCATCCGGGCCGATCAGCGGCATCAGCAGGCGCTTGCCGAAAATGTAGTTGAGGCCCGAGATCGCGAGCACGATGAAGCACGTGGCCGTCAGCCAGTGCGTGAACCGCTCGAAAGTGTTGAAGCGCAGGATCTTCCGTCCGGATTCCTCGTCCGGCTCCATCATGATCCGGCCCTTCGTGAAGTAGAAGGCCGCAAGCGCGACGAGCATGCCGAGAATCACGATGCCGCCGATCCAGGGCAGCGTGCTCTCATGATAGGCGCGATATTCGCGCCCTTGCGGTTGCTGCAGGACAGCGGCCTTCCCGTCGGGAATCGACACGCGGCCCGTGAGCTTGTCGAGCTGCTGGAAGAGCTGCTCCTCGGTTACCGAACGGGCGGTCGGGTTGGCCCCGCTCGACTGCCCCTGCACGATGTTCTGCGTATTGCCTCCGCCCGTTCCCTGCGCAAGCGTGTCGCCGGCAAAAGCCAATCCGACCACGAGCGCGAGCGCGGTGACGAAGCGCCTCATGAAAGACTGAGTCATCGGGAGATCCTCCCCTTGTCGTTGCGGCGGAGGCTGACACCGCGAAGAACGGCGTCAGCCTGCTCGGCTCAGATCGCGACGGTCTCGCGATAGGCGGTCTTCCAGCCCCAGGCGCCAGAACCATAGCCCCTTTGGACCACGCGCTCCTTGTAGATCTGCGCGATGATCTCGCCGTCGCCCGCGAGGAGCGCCTTCGTGGAGCACATCTCGGCGCAGAGGGGCAGCTTGCCCTCCGCGAGCCGGTTCGAGCCGTACTTGACGTATTCCGCCACCGTGCCGTCGGCTTCCGGACCTGCCGCGCAATAGGTGCATTTGTCCATCTTGCCGCGCGTCCCGAAATTGCCCACGCGCGGGTATTGCGGGGCTCCGAACGGGCAGGCGTAGAAGCAGTAGCCGCAGCCGATGCACAGGTCCTTGGAGTGCAGCACCACCGCATCCGCGGTCGTGTAGAAGCAGTTGACCGGGCACACCGCCGCGCAGGGCGCGTCGGTGCAGTGCATGCAGGCCATCGAGATCGAACGCTCGCCCGGCTTGCCGTCGTTGAGCGTCACCACCCGCCGGCGGTTGATGCCCCAGGGGACCTCATGCTCGTTCTTGCAAGCCGTCACGCAGGCATTGCACTCGATGCAACGGTCCGCGTCGCAGAGAAACTTCATGCGCGCCATGGTGATCGCCTCCCGCTCACGCCGCCTGGATCTGACACAGGGTGACCTTGGTTTCGTGCATGCCCGTCACGGGATCGAAGCCATAGGTCGTGACCGTGTTTACGCTCTCGCCGAGCACATACGGATCCGTCCCTGCGGGATAGCGGCCGCGCATGTCCTCGCCCTGATACCAACCCGAGAAGTGGAAGGGCATCCAGGCCACGCCCTTTCCGACACGATCCGTCACGAGAGCCTTCACACGTGTTTTCGCGCCGTTCTCGGGGCCCAGCACCCAGACCCACTGCCCATCCGTGATGCCGCGATCGGCAGCATCGCCCGTGTTGATCTCCACGAACATGTTCTGCTGGAGTTCGGCAAGCCACGGGTTCGAGCGCGTCTCCTCGCCACCGCCCTCGTATTCCACGAGGCGTCCTGAGGTAA
>NZ_LN811357.1:35778-123445 GCF_001006805.1 Microvirga massiliensis
GGTACATGACCTCGTAGTCGTCCTTCGACTCGAAGGCCGGCTCGACGATCTTCTCGCCCCATTGCAACGAGCGGTTCGACGCCGTGCGCGAGCCGTGGCATTCGAGCGAGGTCGCGATCGGCAGGAGATAAGTGCCGTTCTGGCGGCCGCTGATCGCCGCGAAAGTGGTCGGATGCGGATCCGCAACCACCAGGAGATCGATCTTCTCGAGTGCCTTCACCATCTCGGGGATGCGGCTCACGGTGTTGCCGCCGTGCCCCATGACGATCATCGCCCGGATCTTATCCTTCTGGTCGATCTGCTCCATCGGGAGATTCACGGCATCGAACCAGCGCGTCGAGGTGATGCCGGGCGCCTCCATGTTCTCCTTGCGGGAGCGCGGCTTGCGGCCGTATTGGGCCGGCACCTCGTCGAACTGGTTCTGGAACCACTCGTAATCGACTTCCCAGACGCGGGCCCAGTGTTTCCAGGCGGCTTCCGTGAGGCCGTAGTAGAGCGGCAGCGAGGTGACATCGAGCCCGAGATCGGTCGCGCCCTGCACATTGGTGTGGCCGCGGAAAATGTTCGCCCCGGTTCCCGGCGTCCCGACATTGCCGGTCGCAAGGCAGGCAACGCAGAACGCACGCACATTGGCGGTGCCGACTGTGTGCTGGGTAGCGCCCATGCACCAGATGATCGTCGCCGGCTTCTCCGTCGCGAATTTCTGGGCGACGCGCTTCAATTGCTCGCCCGGCACGCCGGTGATGCGCTCCACTTCATCGGGGGTGTATTTCGCGACCTCCTTGCGGACGTCGTCCATCCCGTAGACGCGCTTGGCGATGAAGTCCTTGTCCTCCCAGCCGTTCTCGAAAATGTGCCAGAGCATGCCCCAGACGAGGGCGATGTCGGTTCCCGAGCGGAAGCGGACATATTCCGTCGCGTGCGCGGCCGTGCGCGTGAAGCGGGGATCCATGACGATCATGTTGCCCCGGTTGATCTCCTTGCTGGCGAGGAGATGCTGCATCGCGACCGGGTGGGCTTCGGCGGCGTTCGAGCCGATGAAGACCATTGTCCTGGCATTGCGGATGTCGTTGTAGGAGTTCGTCTGGGCGCCGTAGCCCCAGGTATTGGCGACGCCGGCCACCGTCGTCGAATGGCAAATGCGCGCCTGGTGGTCGACCGAGTTCGTGCCCCAGAAGGCGCCGAACTTGCGCATCAGGTAGGCGCCCTCGTTCGTGAATTTCGCGGAGCCCAGCCAGTAGACGGAGTCGGCGCCGGATTTCTGACGGATCTCCATCATCTTGTCGCCGATCTCGTCGATCGCCTGATCCCACGAGATGCGCTGCCACTGGTTGTTGACGAGCTTCATCGGGTATTTCAGGCGACGCTCGCCATGCACGATCTCGCGGATCGCCGCGCCTTTGGCACAATGCGTGCCGCGGTTGATCGGGCTTGTCCATGACGGCTCCTGCCCGACCCAGACGCCGTTCTGCACTTCCGCGGTCACCGTGCAGCCCACCGAGCAATGGGTGCAGATGTTCTTGCGGATCTCGACCGGTGTGCCGGCGGCAACGGGCGCGGCGGCGGCCTTACGCACCGATCCGAGCGGGATCGCGCCCACGGCTGCGAGCCCGCCGACTGTAAGGCCCGAGCGTCTCAGGAAAGTCCGGCGGTCGATCGCGCCGGAGGCGAGCCCTGCTCCAAGGGCCTGCAGCTTGCTGCGGTTTGCGGTGCCGCTCTTGCGCTTGATCAGCATGGCGCCCTCACTTCTTCTTCAGGGTCTCGTAGCCGTTGGTCCGGTAAAAGGCCTTCACGTGATCGCTCTCGCGATACCGGGCCTTCGTCTCCTCCGGGCCCGGGTCGTAGGCCTGCGCCTCCGTGGAGGCGAGTGGCGATGCGACGGCAGCCACGGCTATCGTCGAAGCCCCGCCCATCGAACGAAGGAAGCGTCGGCGGTCGATTGCCTTCTTGTCGGTCTCGTTCATCTGCTCCTCCATCAGGACGAGTCCGCTAGACTTGTCCGCAGCCGGGCGGCGCGACACCACCCGCGGTGAAACATGTTTCCGACGCGCTCGCTCACGCGTCCATCGCAAATGCTTCCGCCTCGATCTCCATGAACAGCCGTCCGACGAGGCCGGCTGCCCGATAGAAGCCTGCCCGCTGGCACATCTCGCAATCCGCGAAGAAACGGGCCGCCCATGGCTTCAGGTGACGCTCGAAAAATTGTCGATCGGACCCCGGCTCCGCACCGAGGCGTCCACCGGCAAGGCCGGCCATCACTTCGCACAAGATCGCGATGTGATCTTCGGGCTCGCGCTGCTCCTCGACACGCTCGATTCCGAGCCGGGCGAGGTCCTCGCGCACCCGCGCGAGCGGCCGCTCGTAGAGAAAGCCGGTGAGATAATAGGATCCGTAGGGCAGCAACTCCCCTCGTCCGACACCGATGAAGAGATCGAAGAATTCACGCGAGATCGCATCGGGATCCATGCCGAGAGCGGCATCCGCGAGCGCGATATGCGCGAGGCCGAGCGGACTCCCATCGCCCTTCAGTTCGGACACGCGCGCGAGCACCTCGCCCGTCGGCGCTCGCCCGAAGAGAAGCGCGAGCAACGCATATTCGTTCGAGCGCAGGAGATCGACCTCGTCGATCTCCTGCCCGTCGGGCACGGGTTCGGTCATTTGATGAAGAGCGAAACGGGATTGGCCGCCAAGGGCAGAGGAAAGGCGCAGCGCAGGATCGACGGGACGCTGAACAGGATCAGAACTCCAACACGAGGTTACCGAACGTGAGGTGCCGAACGAGAATGAGGAGCCCTCGCTCTCCGTTGCAGTGACAGCACCTTCGACCCAGAGTGACGCATACATTTCCCAACCGATCGGCGCGTCCGGCTCGCTGCCGGCCCCGCTTCCCGGACGCGATCATAGCCCTCCGGGCAAGGCGCGCAAGTCACTCTGGAACCTTTTCAAACTGGCCTCGCGCGCCCATGGCGCCGACGAGGCGAATGCGCGAGGCGGTTTTCGGCGGGCTCGGATCGCACTGCAGCATCGTCGTGCAGTTCCGGCTGCCCGTGGGCGATTGCAGGCGAAGCTTGGCTTTCGGGCGATCCGCCGGCCGGCAGGTCGACCTCATCGCGCGTATTTTGCTGCAACGCAGCATCAGTGTCGGAGCGTGTTTGCAACCCTTCTACCACTTTGGACTCATCTGGCAGCGCCTGGTCGCTCTCGTCGGGCGACGCGGTAATTCTTCGTTCGCTCTCCTGGCTCGGACGATTGCTGAAGAGCGTGCGCAAGACACCGTCCGCATCATCACCCGGTAGTAGCGGCCCATTCCCGGGCACGCCGCCGGGTGTGTTCCAATCCCAGGCATAGTCGCGTGCGTCCCCGACATAGTCGCGGATGGCCGGGTCGACCGACCACATCCGCCGGAGAGCGGCATTGCGAAGAGCTTCGGGGACTCCCTTCCTGAGAAAGCCCGCGATGTCCGTCTGCGCCGAGATCTCCTCGATTTTCGGCAGCGCCGCGAGTTCCTCCTCGGTCAGGGTGGGCTCGACCGACGCGGGTGCCGTTCGCTCGGCACCACCGGACGATCCTTCTTCGTCCGGTCCATGACGGAGCGGCTCGGGGTGGGTGGTACGAGACTCACCCGATGGAGTTTCGGTTCCGGCGCGATTGGCCTCGCGTTTCCGCCGTGACCAGCGAGCCAGGAAATCCTCGCGATCGTCGCTCATCCTTCGTCCTCCCGGTCCCGAGGCCTGCGATCCTTCACGCCGGGGTGGCGGTCGGCGAGAGCCTCCGGATCGGCACGATCCCGCTTGCGCTTGAAGAAGGTTCGCTCGACGTGAAACGCTTCCACGAAAGCGTGAACGCGAGCCTGGATCTCGAGCGGCATCGGAACGGTCTCGACGATGTCGCCGATGCTGCCGGCCAGTGCCTCTCCTTCATACGGATCCGCAATCACGGACACGAGTTCGACCTCCTCCCCTGCCGGGCGCAGCACGACCCAGAGCGAAGGCACGGCGGCGGAAAGATTGTCGCGATAGTGCCCTGTTGCGGAGGAATAGAGCGTGACCTCGGCATCGCCAGCATAGAAGGTTTCGTCGGTCCCATTGCGACCGAGCGGCGTGCCCGGCTTTGTCTCCGGAACCGCGGGAAGAGCGGCGGTCGGGATCCAGGCATGGCTCGCCCACGGACTCGCCAGCTTTCGCCGTGCGACGACGATGCCGATATTGAAGTGATCCTGCGCCATCCCGATCCCTACGCGATCGCTTCTGTCTTAACTCGTCAACTGCCCGGATCCAGCCTGATGGCAAGCCGGCCATCAGGCTCGACGGCCATCGCATGGTGAATAGGACAGGCGGCGGCAATTTTCATTGCAGTCGCTGCATTTTGTCACTATAGTAGTGAATATGACTACTTTTCTGGAGCCGTTATGGAAGAAACCGTTTCGGCAGCCGACGCCAATCGCAAATTCTCTCTTCTTCTGCGTGGCGTTCGCGATGGCCACAGCTATGTCGTGACGAGCCATGGAAAGCCCGTCGCGCGGATCGTTCCTGCAGGTCGGAACGAGAGCGCTGCAACGGGTGTGCGCGCAGCGCTGCTGTCCCGCCTCGAACAACAACCTATCAACGACGCGGAGCGCTGGACGCGCGACGATCTTTATGAGGACGATCCGTGAGGGTCGCGCTCGACACGAATGTTCTCGCTTATGCCGAGGGCGTGAACGGGATCGGGCGGCGTGACGTCGCCCTCGATCTCGTTCGCAGACTGCCCCAAGAGACGACCGTCATCCCGGTTCAAGTGCTTGGCGAATTATTCAACGTGCTGGTCCGCAAGGCGGGACGATCGCGCAGCGATGCCCGTGATGCTCTGCTGAGTTGGAGCGACACTTTTGCCATTGTCGAGACGTCATCGAAAGTCATGCTGTCGGCCATCGATCTGGCAGCGGACCATCACTTCGGCATCTGGGACGCAGTCATCCTGTCTGCCGCCTCGAACGCGAGTTGTCGGCTGCTTCTGTCGGAGGATCTTCAAGCGGACTTCACATGGGGTGGAGTGACAATCATCGATCCATTCGCATCACCACGCCACGTGCTGCTGGATGCCCTTCTGGGCGGCGCTCCCAGTCCATAGCCGGAGCCATTATATGGCAGGCAGGCTCATGCAGCCCGCACCCGTCCGTGCAAGGGCAGGCCGACGATCAGATTCTGGGGCTTCATCCGCAGCGTCCGAGCCTGATCCATGGCCATAATCAGGTAGACGGGACTTCCCTCGGCGCGTGGGTCCAGGACCGCTCCCGGCTCGAAGTCCAGGCGGAACAGGGCAAGGACGCGTTCGCCCGCTTCGGGGTCGATCTCCTCGTTCCGCCATAGCGCGTTGCCAATGCGCGTCGCCTCCGCATCGAGCACGACGAACCAGCGCCAGTCGCGATCCTCGATGCGATCGAGTGGCGTGACGCGCACGGTCACGTGCAGAAGGTGACGCACAAACGTCTCGATCGCGCGGGCGAGACCGTCCCGGCTGCGCGGTTGCGAACCGATGGCGAGCGCCATCGTGAAGGCATCCGAGCGGCTCCAGTAGGTCCAGGCATTCTCCTCGTCGAGAACGTCGAGCTCGGTCGTTGGGTCACGCCCGAGCATCGCAACGAGGGGAGAGGCTCCCTGTCCTTTCTGGTGCTCTTCCACGAGCTCGAGATCCGCCAGGAGCATCGTACCCTCGTGGAGCGACGCGCGTTGCGGGCGAAAGAAGAGTTCCGCCGCCCGCAGGACGTACGGGTCGTCGCAGCCGTCGAGGGCGTTGCGCAGGATGAGGTGAACGAGATGATTGAGGAAGAGCGGCGGCACCTGCACGCCGTTGCGGACGATCGCGAGATACGCGCCTTCGACCGTTCCGGACTTCAGGAGGCAGTCCCGGAAAGCGATCATGAAGGCCCAGTTCTCCCGCGCATCGGGATCGGCGAGCCGTTCGACCTCACGCGCATCAACCTCTCTGCGGGGATCTGCGAGGAGCAATGCGTGGAGCGCGCGCTCGGCCGGGCACGCCTCCTCGGGCGGGACGAGTTCCGGTCTCGCGAGATAGGCGAGAAGGAGCTCGTCGGTCACCGCCAAGCCACCGCCATCCGTTCGCCGCGTCAGATGATGGCCGGACGAAACCCAGAACTCGCGCATCGGACCTCAACTCCACAACCGGCCGTGTCCTTGGCCTGCCGGATCGGCCGGCGGCCAGGAGACGACCGCGACAGGTACATCAGTGCTTCTCGTCAAGGTTGATGAGATCGACGTGCTCCTCTACCTCATCGGTTTCGACGAACTCGAAAGCGCGCGCGAAGGCGTGCAGGCCATCGCCGCCCTTCATGGCCTCGGGGCGCCGGTTGAGCGTGCGAAACTGTTCTCGGATCACCCCGGCTTCGATCGTGCGGCGCATCGCGATCACGGTACCGAGCGGATGATCGGCCAGGGACTTCGCAAGCCGAACCTCTTCCTGCGCCACTTCCTCGGCCTCGGCGAGGCTCGGCGCACCGAAATGCTTCACGAGCCCCTCAGCAAAGCGCGAGACGACCGCAGCTTCCTCATCGGCCGTGATTTCGGCCACGTCGACCAGCGTCGAAAACCCGAGGCTCTCGGTTCCGAGAAAGCCGGCCCGGAACGCCGCTCTCTCCTTGGGATCGAGATCTTCAAGCTCAAGGCCGACGAAAAAGCCGGATCCCGGGACGGCCCATTCGCCGGGCTCTGCAGCCCGGGCGAAGACGAACGTGTCGGAAGGATCGAGCCGCAAGGCGCGAAGCATTTTCATAGGCCGACGAGCCGCGGCAGGCCGGTCTTGCGATCGAGCCAAGTGGCGTCCTGAAGCGGGCCCAGAAGCGGCACCCGTGCCGGCATCCCCTCCCGATGCACGAGCAGGTCGCCGTTCGTGTCGAGCCCGCGCCGCGCTTCACCAGCGTCTACGGACAGATGGGCGAGGTATTTGCTCGCGACCACCTCGAAGCCCTGCTCGTTCCATAGGTCGAAGGCCACGAGGAGATGTCGCGCGAAGCTCTCGACGATCGAGCCGTGTTCCTGCGGATCGAATCCCTCTTCCTCGAGGAAGGTCACCTCGGGCAGCAACCCGGTATCACGGTGGCCGACGGGGGATGCGAGCAGCATCGCGCCGAAGACCAGGAAATCGGGTACCTCCTCCTCGGGACAGTCCTCGGGCCAGCCGAGCCGCGCGCCGCCGATCCGCGCGTCGTTGAAGTGCACGGTGCCGGGCCACGTGAATGTGATCGGCCGCTCGGGCGGTGCGAAGGAGGCGAGCGCATCCACGAGTGCAACCATGCCGGCGAAGAAGCCGCGCCGTGCGGAGACCAGCGGTTCCTCGGGTTCGAGCACGACTGCGAATTCCAGTACGTCGAAACGGCCCACGGAAACGAGAGTGCCGGCTCCGGATTCCCGGCCGATGCGGCAGGCATGGGCGAAGGCGTCGCCCGACTCGCGGAGCGACACCAGCCGGTATCCTGGCGGAAGAGCGAGAACCGGCGAGGAGGTCCTGGGAGCGGAACTGGGCATGGCGTTGCGGACGATGCAGACCCTTCGCGGTGCGGTGTGATCCGGATCGCCGGTTGCGACCGGCGGTCTCTATCGGTTTCCTGGAACCGTTCTAGTATAGGAGCCGACCCTCCAGCGCGAGAAGCGTCAAAACGCCCCCGAATGGTGGCAAGGAGCAGTGTGGATCCTGTGAAGAACTCCGAAAACCGTCTGGTCGTCGCGTGCTCCTGCGAAGGGACGATGCCGCTCGACGAAGGCACGCTCGCCCGCTCCTGCGGCGGAACCCTGCGTACCGCCAGCCATCTTTGCCGCCATCAGATCGATCTCGCCAAGGCCCTCATGGCGGATGACCGCCCGATCACGATCGGATGCACCCAGGAGGCGCCGCTCTTCAGCGAACTCGCCGAGGAAAGCGGCGCGGAGGATCGCGTCACGTTCGTGAACATCCGCGAGATGGCCGGCTGGACGCGCGATGCCGCTTCCGCAGGGCCGAAGATGGCGGCGCTCCTCGCGGCAGCCGCCGAACCTGTGCCCCCCATTCAGCTCGTCTCGCTGAAAAGTGAAGGCGTCGCGCTCGTCTATGGCCGCGATGAGCTCGCCATCGAGGTCGGCCGCCGCCTAGCTGATCGTCTCGACGTCACCATCCTTCTCACCCGGCCCGGCAACGTCGTGCCGCCGCGCACCACGGACTTCCCCGTCCTGAAGGGCACGATTTCGGGCGCCACGGGCCATCTCGGCAGCTTCGCGTTGCGCGTCGATGACTACGCCCTGCCCTCGCCGTCCTCGCGGGACCGGCTTCTGTTCGGCGAGGGGCGCAACGGCGCCACCTCGACCTGCGATCTCGTCATCGACGTCTCGGGAGGCGCACCGCTCTTTCCCGCCGGACAGTTGAGGAACGGCTATTTGCGGGCCGATCCGCGCGATCCCGCCGCTGTCGAGCGCGTCATCGGCGAGGCGGGAGGGCTCGTCGGCGAGTTCGACAAGCCGCGATTTATCAGCTTCGACGCCGGACTCTGCGCGCATTCGCGCTCGAAGATCACGGGCTGCACGCGCTGCCTCGAATTGTGTCCGACCGGAGCGATCACGCCGGCGGGCGACCATGTCGCGATCGATGCCGCAGTCTGCGCGGGCTGCGGGGCCTGCGCATCGGTCTGCCCGACGGGTGCTGCATCTTACGCGCTGCCGCCCGTCGATGCGCTGATGCGCCGGCTGCGCACCCTGCTGATGACCTATCGCGAGGCGGGCGGCCGTGATCCGGTGATTCTCTTCCACGATTCCGATCATGGTGAGCCTCTCATCGGCGCTCTCGCGCGGTTCGGTGACGGGCTCCCCGCGAACGTGCTGCCGGTGCGTGTCAACGAGGTGACGCAGATCGGTCCGGAGATCTTCGCAGCTATCTTTGCTTACGGAGCGGCAGGCGCACGCCTCCTCACGCGAGCCAAACCGAAGCATGATCTGACCGGCCTGCAGCGCGGGCTCGCGACGGCGAACGCGATCCTGGCTGGGCTCGGCTACGGATCAGGACTCGTCACCCTTGTCGAGACCGACGATCCGGATGCATTGCGCGCGGCCCTCGACCGGGTCGAGCTGGGCCGGCGGCCCGACCAGCCGGCGACTTTCCTGCCGCACGGCACGAAACGGAACATCCTCGAACTGGCCGTTCGCGAACTCCACCGCGCCGCGCCGGCACCGGTCGACGCGATCCCGCTCGACACCGGCGCTCCGTTCGGCGGCTTGAACATCGACACGTCGGGCTGCACGCTCTGCCTGTCCTGTGTCGGCGCCTGTCCGACCCATGCGCTCTCGGATAATCCCGACAGGCCGATGTTGCGCTTCACCGAGAGCCTCTGCGTTCAGTGCGGGCTCTGCGCTGCAACCTGCCCGGAGCATGTCATCGCGCTCGAACCGCGGCTCGATTTCGCGGCTTGGAACGAGCCACGCCGGATCGTGAAGGAGGAAGAGCCGTTCCACTGCACCGGCTGTGGCAAGCCTTTCGGAACGCGGAGTGCCATCGAGCGCGTCATGTCGAAGCTGCGGGACAAGCACTGGATGTTCGCCGGCGCCGAGGGGCAGGACAGGATCCGGGTGCTCACGCTCTGCGAGGATTGCCGTGTCGAGATCGTGGTCAACGAAAGCTTCGATCCCCACGCGATGCCGGAGCGCCCCCGCCCGCGCACGACGGAGGATTACCTGCGTGAACGGGAAGCCAGCGGACGCGATCCTCTGAACTGACGGGCAGCGTCCTAGCCATATGGCCGATCGGCACAGGCCCTCGATCGAACACTTGGCTGATAGGCAACTGCTGACGCGCCCATTAGAAAGATGATCGCATTGCGACAGGGGTAAAGGGGAAAGCCGCAATCGGCTTTCCTTCCGAGGGGGCAGAAGGGGGAGCGCGGAACACCGCCTCCCCCTTTCTGCTGTGTGGGTTGGCGCTCTCGCAGAGTGCGCACCCATTCTCCCGTATTCGCGTCGTCGTTGCGCGCCGCAGGCGAAGTGCTTCATCCTGAGACGGTGGTCTGGATCGCTTCACTTCGTTCGCAATGACGAAGAGGGCGTGAGAACGCGAAGACCACTGCCGGAACTGGCATGAACGCCGGACCCGCTACCGTCATTGCGAGCCGCAGGCGAAGCAATCTACCCGTCGACCAATGCGTTGCTGGATCGCTTCGCTCCGCTCGTCAGGCCACTCACCGCTTCAGCGAGCGCCGGAACGACTTCGCGAGGTCGGCAAGGCCGACCAGGATTGCGGCGAGAATGGAGCCCAGGGCTCCGAGGATGCCGTCGAGGGTCTTGCTCCGTTTCGTCTTCTTGAGTTCGGCTGACATCGGGATGTTCGCTTGGGGCTGGAACGCTCCACGTGGAGCCCGAGGCTTCGTTGTCCAGCCTGATGGGCCCGGACGAACGTTTCGAGGCCTGGAGGCTCGATCCCGCCTCACCCTCGACCCTGAAAAATTTTCTCGAAGCCCCGGGAACCTTCCCCGATATCGGGCATTGTCTTCGCATCCCGGCCCCTTTCTGCCCCCACGGGCCGGAGCCTTCAAGAGCGCCCCTCGAGGCGCTCTTTTTCTTTCCGGTTCGTCCTCTACCGGGTCGCCTTCTCGATGAAGCTCACGAGAGCCTCGCGGTCCGCGGGGTTGTTGATCGTCTGTTCCGGCATCTTGGTGCCTGGCGTGTAGCGCGATGGGCCGATCTCGAAGAGGCGAGCGATGGTCTCGCGTCCCCAGACGATGTCGAGATCCTTCAGGGCAGGAGAGAAATTGTAGCCTGGGGCGGTTGCGATCCGCCGGCCGAACACGCCGTGCAGGGTCGGGCCGGCCCGGTTGCCGCCGTCCGGCGTCAGTGTGTGGCAGGCCGCGCAGGCCTGGAAGACCTCGGCGCCACGGTCGCCTGCGAAGACCGTTCGGGGATCCTCAGGCTTCGAGAGCACGACCGGACCGATATGCTCCCCGGTCGCCACGTCCCAGCGGCGGATGATCCGGTCGGCGCCTCCGGTGAAGAGTTCCCGCCCGTCGGGGCTGAACGCGAGAGACCAGACCGGGAAGCCGGGTCCGTTGATCGTGAAGTCGATCTTCCCGGATTCGCGCTCCACGAGAGCAACAGCACCGCCGATCGCGCCAGCGGCGATTTTCGTTCCATTCGGCGAAATGCCAAGCGCCAGGATCGGCGTTGGCCCGAGCTCGACCTTGTGCCGGACCTCGCCGCGCGCATCGAGAATGCGCAAGGCGCCGTCGGCGCCACCGATTGCGATCTCTCCGTTGGGTGCGGCCACAACGCTGTTGAGCGGGAGGCCGAGCGTCACAACCGTGGCCTCCGCGCCATCCGCGCTCCAGAGCCGGAGCGTGCCGTCGTAGCCCGCTGTCGCGATGCGCCCATCGGGAAGAAAGGCGACGCCGTTCACCTGGCCCTGATGGCCCTTGAGGACGCGCGGCTCACCCCCGGTGAGGCTCGTTACCCGGGCGGTGCCGTCCCAGGAGGCGGATGCGATGCGCTTCCCGTCCGACGACATGCTGAGCGCAACGATCGGCCCTTCATGGGCCGCAAGCACCGATTGAGGCTCCGTCTTCCCGGGCTCCCAGACGGCGATCCGACCGTCCTCGCCGCCCGTCGCGAAGCGGCCATCCGGCAGGGCGGCAACGGCATTCACGGCGCCATTATGCAGTCGCAGGACCGCCAGGGCGACACCGCGCTCGAGATCCCACAGGATCGCCGACTGGTCGAAGGAGCCGGACATCGCAAGCTTCCTGTCCAAGGACAGGGCAAGTGCGCGCACCGGCCCGCCATGCCCGCGCAGCTCCGCAGCGACGACGCCTGGGAGCGCGATGGAGAGGACGAGCGCAAACAGCGGGAGAAGCAACCGGATCATCGCAACCTCACGTCGCGGCCGGCGTGAAACCGAGAGCCCGCAGAGCCTCCCCGGTTTCCGGCAAGCGAAAGATTTCGAGAAAGGCCTGCACGGCAGGCCTCGTGCGCCGGGCCGGAACAAGCGCAAAATCATAATGCTCCTCCGCCACGGAGATGAAGGCGAGGCCCAGCGCTCTCGCGACGGGCTCGATGGCAAGGCCCCAATCCGCGCGTCCCTGGGCGATGGCCGCGGCCACCGCCGAATGGGACTTCGGCTGGTTGAAATAGCCCTCCGGCCGTGCCCCGCCGAGCAGCCGGTCAGCCAGGATCCGCGTTCCGGAACCGGCATTGCGGTTCACCATCACGCAGGTGGAATCCGCGAGGGTGGCTGCGACCGCCTCGGTGGCCGAGCGCCCCTCGAAACGCGGATCGCCCGGCCTGTGCACGATCCCCTGCATGCGCCGCCAGCCGGGGATCCGCTCGAGCGCGCCGAGGAGCTCTGGTCCGTTGTAGGCGCCGGTGGCCGGGTCCATCAGGTGCACGGGAGCGAGATCGCACTCGCCGCGCCGCGCCGCCGCGAGCCCGCCGAGAGAGCCGACGGCCATGAGGCGGGCTGAGAATCCCCGCTCCGCCAAGTGGCCGACGAGATGATCGAGCCCCGTGCAATGGCTGCCGATCACGACGAGATCGGGCGTTCGGACATGGGGCGAAAACAGCGCGACTTCGACCTGCGTCCCTGCGGGGAGGTGGTCCGCGAGCGCCTCGATCCGGATGAAGCCGTCCGCCTGCGTGAAGGCCGTGACCGCTCCCGATCCCTTGCCGGTCGGATAGGCGCGGATGCCGTCATCACCCTCGACCAGCGCGACCATCACGAACTCCGTCCGCCCGAGCTCGGACGGGACCCGCACGGGAACGGTCGCCGTGAGACGGGCTTCGTCCCGTTCCGGCAGGCCGGCGAGCCGCCGGAGGGCCGGGGCGACCATGTCATGGAAGGTGAACATCGCGGAGGTCGGAAAGCCCGGCAACACCACCACGGGCTTGTCGTTGCAGACGGCGAGGCACAGGGGCTTGCCGGGCTTCAGCGCGACGCCGTGAACCACGATTCCCGGCCGGCCGAGACGCCCGACGAGCCGGTAGGTCAGATCCCCGGCGCCCTTGGAGGTTCCGCCCGAGAGGATCACCGCGTCGCACTGCGTATAGGCGCGGGTGAGCACATCCGAGAGAGCGGCCTCGTCGTCCGGGACGGCGCCGAAGAACACCGGCTCGCAGCCGTTCTCGGCGAGCGCTGCGGCAATCACCGGGCCGTTGGCATCGAAAATCTGGGCTGGCCCGAGGGTGCCGCCGGGGGCGACGAGTTCGTCGCCCGTCGAGATCACCGCAACCCGCGGCTTGCGGTAGACGATGACGTCGGCAATGCCGCAGGCGGCGAGCATCGCGAGTTCGCGCGATCCAAGCACCGTTGCGCGCCGCAGAACCGTTTCGCCACGCGCCATGTCGGATCCCGCGAAGGAGACGAACTGGCCGGGCGCCGGCGCGCGCCGGATCCGGATTTCGCCTGCCTCGCCCGGATCGGTGTGCTCGATCATCACGACGCTGTCCGCGCCGCGGGGAAGCGGCCCACCGGTCGCGATAGGCGTCGCGGTGCCCGGCGCAACCGCGACCACGGGCATGGTCCCGCAGGCGATCACTTCCGGGTTGAGCCTCAGGGGGATCGGGCTTCCCTCCCCGCCCCCCGCGAGATCGGCCGAGCGGACGGCAAACCCGTCGACGCCCGACCGGTCAAAGGGCGGCACGTCGACCGGGGCGACGACGTCGGCCGCGAGCACGCGCCCGAGGGCCTGCATCAGCAGCACCGTCTCGACGCCGAGCGGTCCCATGGGGAGAGCGGCTGCGAAGCGTCGAAGCGCCTCCTCCCGCGAAAGCACGGACAGGAACTGGTCCTGCCGAAAGGCGGAGGGGAGCGGCTCGTTCATCATCACCTCAAAGCAGGATGCCGCAAGGAGTTGCCCTGGACGCCCCTGGCCGCAGGCCGCTCTCGGGCATCATCGCCTTGCAGCAGGATGTCGGATGGATCTGCCGGTTTCCAAGGTCGGCCAACTTTCCCCTTTACGCAAACCGGCCGGCAACGCCTCAAAGCGCGGCCGCCGTCACGCGCTCGCCGGCGGCGAAACCTTCGCTCTCCGGAGAAAGATGCAGGATCGCATCGGCCCGGGAGAACGCCGTGAGGGATAGGGCTCCGCCGCCGAGCGGCTCAAGCCCGCCCTTTGTCTCAGCAAGGAAGACGATCTCCGCCAGGCCGACCCGGGACGCGATCTTCGCGGTGAGCGGCCCGGATCGCGCCGGGCGCGGGTCGCGACCCGCGAGGGCTGCGACCAGAGGATCGATCACGCCGAAGGCAACGGCCAGCATGGCAGCCGGCCAGGGCGGCACGACCAGAATGGCCGAGTTCTCCGTCGCCACGACCCGGACTTGCTCTGCGCCGGCGAGGGCGAGACCCTGCGCGAGAATCCGCCCCGCCGAGGCGAATTCCCGGGGATCCGGCGCGACGATGATCCGGAGGGGCGCACCTGCGTGTTCCGTGACGGGCGAGGCGCCCGGCAGCGCAGTGACGAGCCGCTCCAGAAATTCGGAACCCGCGATGCAGACCGGCACTCGCCGGATCTCTGCATCGGCAAGACCGCAGGCCATCGCCGCCGCGGCGTCCGTCGGGCGCAGAATCGAGCCCCTCGGACGCAGCACGGTACCCGCGCGGGCATCCTCGCCCGCAAGGCGCGCGTTTTCGCCGGGCTGCGGCGAGAAGACCGCGCCGGCGAAGATCCCCTCCCCCTCCACACTGTCGGCCGGGATCACGGCATCGGAGCCCGCGGGCAAGGAATCGCCCGCACTGACCGGCTGGAGGCTCGGGAGCGGCACTGGCGAATAGGACGACGCTCCGATGAGATCGCGGCTCGCCACCGCATAGCCAGCGAGCGCGGCGACCGGCACGGAAGGAATGTCTGCGGGAACGACGAGATCCTCGGCCAGCACCTGGCCGATCGCCGCATCGATCGCGACGCGCTCCGCCTGCGAGACGGGCAGGATCAAACCAAGCTCCGTCATCAGGGCATCGATCGGTTTGAGCGAAATCACGTTGTTCAAGAATGCCGTCAGGGGTTGGAGGTTGCCAAAGCGGCGGGCTTTCTGTTCTGTGCCGCCCGGCCTCGGCCGATGCGCACGACGATGCGCCGCCGCCGAGAGATGCCGCGGAACCTCCCTGCCCTGCAAGCTGTGACTCCTGCAATCCATGTCAGACCGCGAACTCGACCTCACCGGCCTCAAGTGTCCTCTTCCGGCGCTGAAGACCCGGAAAGCCCTGGCGGGGCTCGCGCCCGGCGCGACGATCGTCGTGACCTGCACGGATCCGCTCGCGGCGATCGATATCCCCAACCTTCTGCGGGAGACCGGAGACGTCCTCGAAAGGCAGGCGCAGGAGGATCGGCGCCTCGTCTTCAGGATCCGGAAGTCGGAACGGCCCGGCTGAGCCGCCGGCCGGCCGCGTCCGGGACATGACGGCACCATCCGGTGACGTCTGCGTTTTCCGCCCATGCGCAACTACCGGCACCGCCTCGAGGCGCTTCAGGCTCGCACCGGGCTCGAGTTCCCGATCCTGGCGGCGCTCGGCGGATTGGCGGCAGCCCTCTATGCGTTCAGCAGTCTCGTCGATGAGGTCGGCGAAGGGGAGACGCGGGCTTTCGATACAGCGATCCTGCTGGCCTTGCGCGATGCTGGGGACACATCCCGCCCGATCGGCCCATGGTGGCTCGAAGTCATGTTCCGGGACCTCACGAGCCTCGGGAGCACGGCCGTCCTCACGCTCATCACGATCATCGCGATCGGCTATCTCCTGATCGACGGCAAACGCGCGGCAGCCTTGGTCGTGTTCGTCGCGGTCGGCGGCGGTACGGTCCTGAGCTTTCTCCTGAAGCTCGGGTTCGACCGGCCGCGCCCCGACCTCGTGGCCCACGCAGTCGACGTCTACACCACGAGCTTCCCGAGCTCGCACGCGATGCTCTCGACCGTGACCTATCTCACACTCGGCGCGCTCCTGGCACGCCTGCAGGAGCGCCGGCGCCTCAAGATCTATATCATGGGAACGGCGGCAGCGATCGCGCTGCTGACCGGGTTCAGCCGCGTCTTTCTCGGCGTCCACTGGCCGACCGATGTCCTGGCGGGCTGGTGCGTCGGCGCAGCCTGGGCTCTCGGCTGCTGGGTGGTAACGGCTTGGCTGCAGCGTCGCGGCAAGGTGGAATCCGCGGCCGAGCACGGTGAGAACGAGAAGATCGCGACCTGAGAGGGCTTTCCGACCGCATCCTGTCGCGCACGAACGCGAATCACAACTCGAGATCGATTTCGCGCGCGAGTCGTTCGAGGTGCTCGCCCAGCGAGGTGCGCGCTGCGCGCCCGGCCAGTGCAGCGTCGGCGGCCTCCTCGAGGGCTGCTGCGGTTCGGCTGATTCCACTGAAGCCGAGCATCCCCGATACGCCGATGAGCTCGTGTGCGACCTGTCGGAACTGCGTCAGAGGGGCGGGCGAGCGATCGACCCCCAGGCGCTGCTCCGCATCCCGGAGGCGATCCCGATAGCCAGGCAGACGCTCCCGAAATCGTTCGCGCAGCTCGGCGAGTTTCGGGTCCAGAGAGGGGGGCGGATCACTCATGACGGCAGGGTATCATTCCCTGCCGAAGGCACGAATGAAAAAAGGCCCCTCCCCGGCCAAACCGGGTGAGGGGCAGACCCGGGAGGAGGCGCCCCGCAGGGTCACTCGTCCGCCGGAGATCGGGTCAGGGGCCCCGGCAGACGATCGCGGTCCGGCTGCGTGATCCAGACCGCCACACCCCCTCCCTGGAAGGGAGGATGCCTTACTGTGCCCTCGGCGGACTGGGCCATGTGTGCGGACGCGCACATTGAGGCAAAAAAGATTCGACTGTGCACGCTTCTTTCGCCTTCGGCTCAAATGGCGGAAGCGGGTCCGTCGCCACTCTCCGTTTCCGGCCGTGCTCCTCGCGTTCTCAGGCCCTCTTCGTCATTGCGAACGGAGTGAAGCCATCCAGGAGCGCATCCGTCGACGGGTAGATTGCTTCGCCTCCGGCTCGCAAAGACGGCTGTGCTATGGGATGGGTGGAGCGTGCCGGTGACGACCCGCCGCAACCAGGGCCTCCTCATCGGAGCCTGCGGAATCACATCCCGCCTTCTTCGGGCACCATTTTCTCGGTCGTCAAGGCGCAGCGGGTTCGGAGCGTATGCTGGGCGCTGGCGAGATCGGGGCTCCATCCCTCCACATACGCCTTCATCTGGCCGTAGCCGACGAGGTCGATGGACTGGATCCCGCGGATGCGCAGAGGGCCCGTCACATGGTCGCCCTCCGCAAAGACGAGAATGCCGTCCTCCCACGTGAGGAGGACGAACTCTCGCTCGGTGCGGACGACGAAGCTCGAGCAGAATGGCTTGAAATCCAGAACGATCGTGCCGGCGATGCTGGGATCGCTCGATCCGCTCAGGACGAGTCCCACGAAGGCTGCACCGAAGGCACCGCCCCAGACCGCGGAACTGAGGATCAGTGCTTTCATCGCACGCCTCCTCGCGACCGACTGCGAGCAGTCGCAATCGAATTTTGGGTCGAGTCGTGCGGGAGAGTCGGTGCACGCAGATCAAGCGCTCTCACCGCAAAGTGGGCGTATCCTATGCCCGAAGTCTTGTTCGATGTGTGAGTCTCCGCACCAGCCGCGCCGAAATCCGGAAATAATTGAAAAGAGATAGCGAGGTTTCCCGCGGGCTTGGCCTCGAACGCGGCTCGGAGGCGGCACTTCTGCCCGTCACCGCAATCCGAAGTCATCAAGATCTCGGAACGAACCCTTCCACGCCGCTTCCCTCTATTTCTCAAGGCTGATGACAGTTGCCTCTCGACGTCAACTATCGTCTACTTTGCAATAATGCCCCCTTCCGCTTGGGAAGCCAGGCGTCCAACACAAGGATGTTGGGCCGTGCAGACAACGGGACAGGATTCCGGAACCGATCTCGAACGCGATGCCGCCTCGACCCCGGGGGCTGCGTCCGAAGGCGGGATCGTGTCGCCTGAGCCGAGCCTCGACTTCACGGCTCACCTTGTCCAGGCAGATCCCCTTCAAGGCGAGGGCGAGAGCGAAAGGCTGGCCGCGCTCGGCGGGATTGCGCTGACGGAACGGGCCTCCGACCCTGCCGACTCCGGCAATCCGCATCTCCATGCCCAAGTCTATGCCCAAGCCACAGCCCCCCCTTCGACACCGGCGTCCATCGGACGGGTTGAAAAGGTGGCCGGCAGTGCGACAGCCATCCGCAACGGAGTTCCCGTCGCGCTCCATCAGGGAGATCCGCTCTTCAAGGGTGACGCCGTCCAGACCTCCTCCGGCTCATCCCTGACCATCAAACTTACTGACGGAACCGTCTTCGGGCTTTCGGCCAGCGCACGGATCGTTCTAGACGATCTCGTTTACAGTGCAGGCTCGACGACGAATTCCGCGTTCTTCGAGCTCGTACAGGGCATCATCGGATTCGTTGCCGGGAAAATCGCGGAGACGGGTGATTTCCGGGTCGAGACGCCGGTTGCCACCATGGGCATTCGTGGAACGGCGGTACGGGTCGAGATCTCCGCCGCAGACGGGACGACCAAGTTCTCCCTCCTGACGGAGCCGGGCGGCGCGGCCGGCTCGTTCGTCCTGTTCGACAACGCCAATCCGGCACGCGTGATCGGGAGGGTATCGAATCCGGGCGTCGCAACGGTCATCGCCATTTCCGGCGCGGCGCAGGTCAACATCACTGAGGTCGTCAAGTCGCCCGAGGAGATCCAATCGGACAACATGTTCGTCCGTGATCTCTTCCAGAGCGTCGGAGAGCCTGGGCAAAGACGGGGCAGCGGTGAATTCAATGGGCTCTTTCCGCATCCGGAGTTGGCATTGCTCTCGTCTCCGGACAGTCCGGAACTGTCCGCGCCCATTTTTCCTCTGGTCCGTGAGTTCGCGCAGGTGCAGATCGAAACGCCCCTGCAGGACGTCGTGGCGACCGGCACGGCCATCGAGGATGGTCCGCTCGTGGCGCTCCGAGGGGCCGACGGCAGCCCGAGACACCTCCCGAGAGCGGAGAACTTGCCTGCAGGCGTCTCTTACGACGAGGCCACGGGCGCATACACGCTGGATCCCTCGCATCCGGCCTATCAGAGCCTCGGGGCCGGAGAGACCGAGACGGTGAGCGTGCGTCTTAGCACCGTCGAGAATGGCAGGACCGTACCGGTGATCCTGTCCTGGACCATTACGGGCGAGAACGACGCACCTGTGGTAACTGTGGTCGATCCGAGAGTCGGTTCCGAGAAGGACACTCCGGAGCGGGTATCGCTCAACCTGTTCAGGGATCTGACGACCGCTCATGACATCGACCGGACCGACACGCCCGCCTTCGCGGCCGGCAGCGCCGTCGTTGCGGCCGCCGCAGGCTCCGACGCGACTGACACGTCCCTGATCAGCGTCGACCAGACAACGGGCGACATCAGGTACGACAGAGCGAGCTTCAATTTCCTCGGCGCGGGCCAATCGGCGATCTACACGATCAGCTTCGACGTGGTGTCGGGTTCTGACCGGGTCCACAAGGTGGTCACGTTGACCATCACGGGTGAGAACGACGCACCGGTTGTGAGCGCGACCAATCCGGCTACCGGCTCGGAGAAGGACAGTTCGGAGCAGGTGTCGTTCAATCTGTTCGGCTTGGTGACCGCCCATGACGCTGACCAGACCGACACGCCTGCCTACAAGGCCGACAGCGTTCTGGTTGCTGCGGCTGCCGGCTCCGACGCCACCGACACATCCCTGATCAGCATCAATCAGGCGACAGGTGTGGTTACCTACGACCGGGCGGACTTCAACTCCCTCGGCGCAGGCGAGGCGGCGATCTACACGATCAGCTTCGACGTGGTGTCCGGCTCCGATACTTCTCGGCAGACGGTCACATTGACCATTGCCGGCGAGAACGATGCACCGGTGGTGTCGGTGGTGGATCCGGCGACTGGCTCGGAAAAGGACACTCCGGAGCGGGTGTCGTTCAACCTGTTCACGGATCTGACGACCGTCCATGACATAGACCGGACCGACACGCCTGCCTTCGCGGCCGGCAGCGCCGTCGTCGCGGCGGTTGCAGGCTCAGACACTACCGACGCAGGGCTGATCAGCGTCGACCAGACAACGGGCCAGATCAGCTACGACCGCGCGGATTTCAATTTTCTCGGCGCGGGCGAGTCGGCGATCTACGGCATCGGCTTCGACGTGGTGTCGGGCCCGGACCGGATCCACAAGGTCGTCACGCTGACCATCACGGGCGAGAACGATGCACCGGTCGCAAAACCGGATGACTTTCGCGGAATTCACGAGACCGCGCCGACGACGCTCGACGTCCTGTCCAACGATTTGGACACCGACGGCGACAGGCTGACGATCACGCACTGGACGCAGCCGCGCGAAGGCTTGGTATTCCTCAACTCTTCCGGGGAGCTGGTTTTCGATCCGGGAAAGGACTTCGAGGCGCTCAGCGCGAACCAGACCGCGACCGTATCGTTCGACTACACGATCTCGGACGGATCGGGCGGAACTTCCACTGCGACAACGACGGTGCAGGTCGAAGGTTCGGGTCAATTCACGTCGCCGCTCCACTCTGCCGTTGCAACCGGAACCTTCCCCTTCAACGGTCAATCCGTGTCGATCCAACTCGAGGCGCCGGAGCGCACGACGACGTCGAACGCGGATGTCGGTCTCGATATCGGCTTCGGCGCCCAGCGCCCCATGAACATCCTCTACGTCGTGGATATTTCCGGGAGCACGGGCAATGCATTCGAGGGGACTCCTACGGGAGATCTCAACGGGGACGGAAGATCGAACACGATCCTCGACGCCGAGATCGACGGATTGATCAAGCTGACGGAGCAGGTTCGAAGTCTCGGCCTCTCTCCGGCCGACGTCACGGTCACGGTGATCCCGTTCGACAGCAGCGCCGATCCCGCCAGCAACCAGACGCCCTCGGCCTCATTCGGTCTCGGAACGTCCGGTGACGAAACGGTCGCGAATTTCCTGAAAAGCCTCAGCATCGGCGGAGGCACGAATTTTGAGAACGCATTGCAGGCGGCCGTCGAGAGGCTCCATGTGCTCGATCCGGAGCAAAACGAGAACAATGTCCTCTATTTCCTTTCCGACGGATTCGGGAGCAGCTCCTTCGCCGACGAGGTGAAAACCTTGGAGTCGACGTTCGACACGCAGATCGCAGCCGTCGGCATCGGCGAGGACGCGCGTCTCGATCTCCTCGACCGGATCGACAATACGGGAGGGAGCGAACGCGTGACGTCCACCGACGAGCTCAATGCGACCCTGGTCGGAACTTTCCGGCCGGGTGAGGTCGTCGATCTGCAGATCTTCGTGAACGGACGGGAGCTTCCGGGCGTCGGACCGGAGGACCTCGTCCAGACGGAAAACGGCTTGGCGCTCGACGCCAGCGCCGCGGGCCTGTCGCTGCATGCAGGAGAAATCAACAAGGTCCTCGCATCCGTGACGTTCACGGACGGCGTGTCACTCACCACGCAGCTCGACATCACCGGGGCTTTGCCGTGGTCGACCGATCTGTAAGCCGCAGTCGTCGAGTCGACTGCCCCACGACGGGATCGCCATGAGACGAATGGCGCAAGCGCTGCAGCTCTTCGGGGTGGGTCGCATCGTCGCCCTGCTGCTGTTGTTCGACTGGCTGATTCTTCGCGTGTGGGATCCCGCTCCGCTCGACGCGCTGCGCCACAAGGCCTTCGACGTCTACCAGATCGTCCAGCCGCGTCCGGTCGGAAACGAGTCCGTCGTGATCGTGGACATCGACGAGGCCAGTCTGGAGGCGATCGGCCAATGGCCCTGGCCGCGCACGATCGTGGCAGATCTCGTCGAGGCGATCTCGAAGGCCGGTGCGGCAATCATCGCCTTCGACGTTCTTTTTCCCGAGCCGGATCGGACCTCGCCCGCAATTGCCGCCGCCACGTATCGCGAGCTCGATCAGGACACGCGCGAGAAGCTGCGAAGGCTTCCGAGCAACGACGACATTCTCGCGAGCGCTATTCGCAGGTCGACGGTCGTTCTCGGGCAGTCGGGCTATCGGGACGCGGCCGTGAAGCAGAAGGCCGAGGCCCCGGAACAGACCGGCTTCGTCACGATAGGTCTCGATCCGCGGCAATTCCTCGTGTCATTCCCGCATCTGCTTCGGAACGTGCCCCAGCTCGAAGAGGCCGCACAGGGCCGCGGCCTCTTCTCGATCAAGGCAGAAGATGACGGGATGGTCCGCCGGGTCCCGCTGGTCGCGCTGGCGGGCGGCATCATGGTCCCCTCGCTCGCTCTCGACGTCATCCGCCTGATGACCGGATCAGGTGCGATCGCGGTCAAGACGGGTATCGCCGGGATCGAATGGGTCGGCGTTCAGGGCCTGAACATTCCGACGGACCCGAAAGGGCGAACGTGGATCCATTTCGCGCGCTACGGCCCGGACAAATACGTCTCCGCCCTGGCTCTCCTGCAGGGAAAGGTCCCGCCGGAGCGACTCGCCGGCAAGGTCGTGCTGATCGGCACGTCGGCCGTCGGATTGTTCGATCTCAAGACCACACCCGTGAATCCGGTGATGCCCGGCGTGGAGCTGCACGCCCAGCTTCTCGAGGGCGTCACCGCCGGTCAGACCCTGAACCGCCCGGCCTATACGACGCTCATCGAAATCTGCACGGCCATCGTCCTGAGCCTCGCGCTGATCGCACTTGCCCCCAATTTGGGCGGGCTGCCGCTTTTCATGATGGGCGGTGTCATCGCGGCCTCGACGATCGTGCTGTCCCTGGCCGCGTTCCTGCGCCTGCATCTTCTGCTGGATTACACCTTCCCGCTGATTGCGAGCTTCTCGGTCTATCTCCTGCTCGTGTTCACGAATTACGTTCAGGCCGCGGCCGATCGGCGGCAGATCCGCTCGGCTTTCAGCCAATACATTTCGCCGGCGCTCGTGGAACAGCTCGCGCGTTCCCCCGAAAAGCTGGTGCTCGGCGGCGAGCACCGCGAGATGACCATCATGTTCTCGGATCTGCGTGGTTTCACGGCGGTGGCCGAGTCCTACCATGACGACCCGCAGGGCCTGACGACCCTGATGAACAGGCTGCTGACCCCGCTCACCAACGTCGTGATCGATCGCAGCGGCACGATCGACAAGTATATGGGCGACTGCATCATGGCGTTCTGGAATGCGCCTCTCGACGATCCGGCGCACGAGGCCAATGCCTGCGATGCCGCTCTTGCGATGGTCGAGTGCCTCGCGCGGCTCAACGAGCAGCGCGCGCAGGAGGCTGCCGAGGCGAATCAGCCATTCCTGCCGCTGAGAATGGGGATCGGTATCAATTCCGGCCCGTGCGTGGTCGGCAACATGGGATCCGATCTGCATTTCAACTATTCGGTGCTCGGAGACACGGTCAATCTGGCATCGCGCCTGGAAAACCAGTGCACGCGCTACGGCGTGGCGGTCATCGCGGGCGAGCGGACGGCGCGGGCCGTTGCCGGGCGTTTCGCCGCCTTGGAACTGGATCGGCTGCAGCTTAAGGGAAAGAGCAGACCGGAACGCATCTTCACCATTCTCGGGCGTTCCGATACGGCCGCGAGCCCCACGTTCGATCGCCTCTCGAACCTGAACCGGTCCATGCTGTCCTTCTACCGCTCACGGGATTGGGCGAGGGCGCTCGAGACCATCATCCTGTGCCGCGAGGCCGGGAGAGGCTTCGGGCTGGACGAATACTACGCTTTGTTCGTGACCCGGATCCGCAGCCTGATCGACACCCCGCCGTCTGAGCAATGGGAGGGGGTCACGGTGCTGGACGCGAAGTGAGTGGGCTCACCCGGGGCCGGGCCTCCATTCGGGAGGTGCGCGGGGGCGCCGCATCCCGGCCGGACGTCCATGGAAAGCCTGGAAATATCCGCGAAAGCACTCTTTTGGCTTGACGAGAGCACGGGAGAGGCCCATTTCGGACCTGTCCGCGCCCTCCGTCCGAGCGACCGGTGCGGCTCCACTGGAACCCTGAACGAAATGCCAAGCGACAGTCACAGTCGATCGACCGTGCCGTCATGGGCCTTCGTGGACGCCTGATCGCCTGATCGGCTCACCCACGACCGGCCCGTGGCGGCTGGTCGAACACGAGGTGAGCCATGATCTTCCCGAACTCCTCCTCCCGGGTCATCCGCGCGGATACGGTGGCCCATCCACGGGACCGCAGCGTCGCCGCGATCCTTTTCGTCCTGCTGGCGCTCGTCTTTGCGCCCGTGGTCGGCCTGCACGTCGCGATGGCCGCATTCGGGCCTGGCCAAGCGGCCTCGGCCGAGCAGGGCCGCGCCGTGCCGATAGCCAAGCCGTCCACCAGACTCGCCCACGGCTGAGCCGAGCGGGAGAGCCGATCCGATGGTGCGCTTCTACGGCCTGCGCCAGAACCGCCTTGCGCGTCTCGAGCAGGCGTCCGTCTCGCGCGTGCCGAAGCCTGACGACGTGGTGTGGATCGACCTCTTCGAGCCGTCGCCGGAGGACAAGCAGGCCGTCGAGACCCTGCTCGGGCTGGAAATTCCGACCCGCCAGGAAATGGCCGAGATCGAGGAATCGGCGCGGCTCTACGAGGAAAATGGTGCGCTCGTCATGACGGCGGTCGTCATCTGCGGCGCCGGCGAGGGCAGGCCCTTCCGGACGCAGGTCACCTTCGTGCTGACGCGGACGCATCTCGTGTCGCTGCGCTACGCCGACCCGGCCCCGTTCCGCACCTTCGAGGCGCGATTTCAGCGCCAGCCCGAAGTCTACGTGACGAGCGACCGCATCTTCGTCTCGCTCCTCGAGAGCATCGTCGAGCGGGCCGCCGACGTGCTGGAGCTGGTGGCCGCCGACCTGAACGAGGTCTCGACCAGGCTCTTCATCGAGGAGGAGCCGCAACACAGGCGGAGCAAGAGCATCGAGGACGAGCTGCAGGCGCTGATCAGGCGGCTCGGGCGCAAGAACATGATGGTCTCGATCCTGCGCGAGAGCCTGCTCTCGCTCTCCCGGCTCGTGCCCTTCCTGCGCCAGGGCGCAGGAGACTGGCTCACCAACGGCAACCCGGCGCGCCTGAAGCAGCTCGACCGCGACCTCCGCTCGCTCACGGCCTATGAAGGGCAGCTCTCCTCCGAGATCGTGTATCTGCACGACGCGACGCTCGGCCTGATCAATCTCGATCAGAACCGGATCATCAAGGTCTTCTCCGTCGCAGCGGTTCTCTTCCTGCCGCCGACCGTGGTAGGCACGATCTACGGCATGAACTTCGAGTCAATGCCGGAACTGAAGTGGTTCTTCGGCTATCCGTTTGCGCTCGGCCTGATGATTCTGTCTGCCGTGCTGCCGTACCACTGGTTCAAGCGGAAAGGGTGGCTCTGACGTCACTCTGTCGCGTCGTTGCGAGACGGAGGCGGGGCGAATTATCCGAAGACGGGTAGATTGCTTCACTGCGTTCGCAATGAAGAAGAGGGTGTGAAGACGGGCAGTGCAGAGCCGGAACCGGCATGAACTCGCAGTGACGAAGAGGGTCTGAGGGCGGGCGGTGCAGGGCCGGAAACGGAGTAGCGCCGGACCCACTGCCGTCCTTGCGAGTCGCAGGCACGATGCACTGCCACTTCCGCCACACCTCCGTCTTTGTGCGCCGCAGGCGCGATGCACCACCCATCCCGCCGCACATCGTCATTGCGAGCCGCGGGCCGTGTGCACAGCCCTTTCCACCGCCTCACCGTCATTGCGAACGAAGTGAAGCAATCTACCCGTCGACGGATGCGCACCCGGATTGCATCACTCCATTCGCAACGCCGGTGGGAATACACAAAACACACTCACCGAACTCCTATCGCACCCCACGCTCCAGGCGCTCCAGGCGGTTCTCCAGCCTCTCGATGATCCGCTCCTCGAATCGCCAGCGCTCCTCGTGCTCGCGTCGCGGAACGAGCTCCTGTGTGATCGACGCCTGCCGGCGCTCGAGCCGCGCTTGCGCCTCCTCGACGGGCCGCAGCACCAGGGCGCCGACGACGCCTATGAGCGTCGCGGCGACGCCGAGGCCGGACCAGATCAGCGCCCAGGGCGTGCGGCCCCGTTCGTCGATGCGCTCGGCGATCTTCCTGACTTCGCGCGCAACACCTTCGACGCCACGCTCCAGGCCCTGAACCCGCGCCTCGAGGGCGGCGAGTTCGGCGGGAAAGGGATTGGGAGCACGAAGGTTCATGGCAGTCCCCGTCGGCAGGGAGTTGAAATGCGCGGTGGCCTCCACCGCGCGGGACAGCAATGCATCGAAGGGTCCGAGGCCCATCACAGCCGCGACGCGTTCACGCCGCGCAGCGCACCGGCCGCCAGGGCGAGCACGCCGGAGATGACGGCGAGGAGGAGTTCCGCCGTACTCGGGTCGGCGAGAAATGCAGCGAGTGCCGGCCGGCCGAAGATGCCGGCAAGCGCCGCCGCGCATGCGAGAAGGCCCGTAACGACACCGGGCGTGAGCAGAGTCTGCATGAAGGTCTCCCTTGCGCCTCGACAGGAATTCCCGGCGCGATGAGGCGGAGCACGCGGGACATCGGATCAGGCTTCGTTGGCGGAGATTGCGCCGGTGGCCGTGAGACGGATCGGGCGAACCGCGCGCGGCTGCGCGAAGCGCCATGGCGCACGGCGACAAGCCGCGAGGCGATCGCGAAGAATGCGGATCACGCAAACGGAATCGGACTGGTTGCCGCCAAGCACGTGGAACGCGAGATCGTCCTCGCCGACATAGAATCCGACATGTCCGCCGCCCGGGCGACGGAAGACGAGCAGATCCCCCAGCGCC
The DNA here is from genome assembly GCF_001006805.1 of Microvirga massiliensis. Taxonomy (GTDB): domain Bacteria; phylum Pseudomonadota; class Alphaproteobacteria; order Rhizobiales; family Beijerinckiaceae; genus Microvirga; species Microvirga massiliensis. The sequence goes on from NZ_LN811357.1 coordinate 62,534, forward strand.
GGTTCATCGACATCTCCGCCGAAGCGCGTCCAGTTCAGCGCCCAGAGCGGATTGCGCACGGGCTCCCACCCGGCGCGCTTGACGCAGAGCGCCGCAAAGAGGCCGCACCACGGCGTCGAATCCGCCAGGAACACATCGTCGATGTCGAGCTCTTCCGCCCATGCAAGGATCGCCGGATTGCTCGCACGTCCGGCATGTTCCTGGACGCCGTAGAGGCGGATGGCTTCGACGAGATGACGCGGCGCAGTGATCTCCGCCAGCCAGGAATAGCGGCGCGGCAATGCGAGTTGTGGCATGATTTGCTCTGCGGTTTTGATGAAGAGTGGTGTGATGTTGAGATTGGAGAGCGCAGCGTTTCCTCCTCACCCGCCCCTTCGGGGCGACCTCTCTCACCAGGAGAGAGGCGAAGACGCGGCAGCGCGCACATCACCTCTCCCTCGATGGGAGAGGTCGGCTGCGCAGCAGCCGGGTGAGGGTGGCAGCGCCGACGTGACAAGCACTGCGCAACACCGCGCTCGACAGAGAAAGCGCGGCGCCAACACCCCTCACCCGCCGCCCTTCGGGCGTCGACCTCTCCCGCAAGGGGAGAGGTGAAACCTCACAACTTCCGGTAGAACGTCCCGAGCACCGACGGCTGCAGGTTGATCATCGCGAGCGAATTCCCTTCGCTCGCGATCGCATGCATATGCGCAGGGATGGTGATCGTGCCGGTCGACGTGACCGCAACCGCCTGTGCGTTGCTGCCGGATGTGAACGCGGTCATCGGCGCGCCGGGCGCCGTGTAGGACGGCGTCGCGGCGCCGGCGCTTCCGGTGCTTCCGCCGTGATCGTGCTGCGCGAGCTCCTTCACGCGCTGTTGATGCACGTGGAGGCCGCCCGTGTTCCCCGCAACCTGCGCATCGTCGAAGAACGAGAACCGTGCGGGCGTGCCGGATTCCGAAGCCGTCGCGGCAGCGGAGAGCGTGATCGCGCTGCCCGCGATATCCGTGATCGTTGCCCCTGACGGCACATGTGCCATGCGGACTTTCATGCCGATCGCGAGCCCGGCCGCGTTCGCGACGACCGCCGAGGCGGATCCGTTCGATGTGGTGACCGTCGTCGAGACCTGGATGCGGTTCGCCGCGACATGGCCCATGTCGTCGAGGCCAACGGGCGTGCGGCCGCGCAGATCCGGCAGCGCAATCGTCTTGTTCGCCGCGAAATCGGCCGCGCCCGTCGCGCCGCGGCCGCCCGAGACCGGGCAGATCATATTGTCGTAGGTGAGCCAGAGGTATTCGAACAATGCCTGCGTGTCGGCATTCGCGCGCTCCGTCGCACCGGATCCCGCGGAGCCGATCGTGCGGCCATTGTCGCGCACCCAGCCGGCCCGCATGCCGGCACGCGGCAGCCACAGCACGTCGCCGGTCTGGAAGAGCCGGTCCGCGCTCACTTCGGATCCGCTTCCGCTTCCGGGTGCGGGATTGGCGATGCCGCGGAAATACCAGAGCTGCGCGCCCTCGCGCGTCAGCGCCTGCTCGTCGTAATCGCCATAGGGAAGATAGATCGCCGGCCACATCCCGAACGCATCGGCTGCAATCTCCTGCGGCAGCGGCGTCGCGAGCGCCGGGTCCGCATAGACAGTGAGCGGAGTCGTGGTGGAGCCAGCGAAAAATCGTACCCGCGCACCGGCTGCGATTGCGGCGTTGATATCGAGGGCGCGCGTGCCGGAAAGTCGCCAGAGGACGGCCATCAGTGCATCTCCAGGAGAACGGCGGCCGCATTCATCCGAACAGCTTGCCGAGCGATCGTCCGCCCGTGCCGAGCCCGAGGAGCCGCGCGCCGAGATTGAGGCCGCCCATGAGGGCGCCGAGCCGGTTCGCGGCAGCCTGGTCGCCGGCCCTGAAACCCTCCACGCCGGCAGCGGTCACGGTCTTCGTGGCGTCGCTCACGGTTCCGGCCCGATCGGCCCCGTACTGATAGCCGAGCCGGCCGAGATCCATGGCAGCCCCGGCCTGGGCGCGAGCAACGTCGAGGCCGCGTGCATCGAGCCCGGCGAGGCGACCCAGCCAATCGCCGTAGCCCTGATCCGCAAGGCCCTGCGCGAAGGCGATTGTATCGGCCTCCGCATTGCCGGAACGAAGCGTTCCAGCCGCCGCGTGCTTGCGGGCGAGCGCCTGCAGGCCCTGATCCAGCGTAAAGCGATAGCCGGGCGATGCGCGAAAGGCGTCCTCCGCAATAGCCCTGCCCTCCTCGCCGTTCAGACCGAGCGCACCGTCGAGCATCGCGCCGGCGCGGTCCGCGCGTGCCGTGAGCGGCGCAAGGACCGACGCCGCCGTGTCCGCACCGGCGCGGGCCCGCTCGAACCCTTGCGCGAGTTCGCCGAGGGCCGCATCCCTGCCCTTCGAGAGCTCGTTCGCGGCCCAGATCGCCGCAAGGCGCCCACGCCGTCCGGAAAATGCTCCACCAGCCATTCTGTGATCCTCATGTCAGGAGTGTCGATCTGAGCGCGCCGCCGTCGTTCGCCCACAGGCGCAACGTGCCGCTCGTGGTGTTCTTCCAGATCCGGAACTCGCCGGGCGGGATGTCGCTCGCGACCGGATCGACCGGGCTCGTCATGATCGCGAGCCGCGCCTCGTGGTTGGCGAGCGCGCGCCTCACGCCTGCGAGAAAGGCGTACCACACGCGATCCACCGCGCCGCCCGCCGTGTTCTGGATCGACGAGAGCGCGTTCGGCAGAGTCGGAACCGTCATCATCGTGCCCGCCGTCCTGCGCCGACATGCGCGCCGATCAGGGTGAACGGCACTGGGTCGGCGCATTCGACCGCGATCACGAGCCCCGCAGGCTCGATGAGCCCGAGCCGGTTGACGTTCACCCGCTGGCGCACATGCCCCTGCGCGCCGATCGCACGCCTCATCGGCTCACCGAACGTCGCGCCGCCGTCGCGCGACCACGACACGAGGCAGACGGGTTGCGTCTCGATCGGATCGAGGCCGGAGGCCACGCCCGTGCCCGTCACGATATCGATGTCGAGCCGGCTCGCGGTGGCCCGATTCGGGAAATCGCCGGTGCTCAGACTCTCCACCCGCAGAACGAGCGGATCCGAGCCCTCGCGCTGCATGGCCTCGCTGATCTCGAACACCTTGCCGCTCGCCTGGTCGCCGACGAGCCACTTCCCGAAAGCGCGGACGGATTGCGAGGCCCGGAACGTTGCCGAGCCGTGGCTCCGGCGCTCGTGCCAGCTCTGCATCGTGAGATCGTAGACCCAGCACCAGGCGGGCGAGCGCAGCACCCAGAAGGCGTGGCCGGCGGCCATGAACACGAAAGCCTCGAGCGCCGTCCTGTCCGGCAGGCCCTCGATCGCGCGCTCCACCGGATGCGTCGAGACCCGCACGGGCGTGTACCCATCGAGGCGATACACGACAGCGTCGTCGCCCACGAAGAGAAGCGTGTTCGTCCAGCCGTCCTCGAAGCCGGCTGCAGCGCTCGGGCCCGCGAGACCCCGTGGGATCACGGTCACGCGCGAGAACGGAAAGCCGACCGGGTTGCCCGTGTTCTGCCAGACTTCGATCGTCCCGAGCCCCATCAGGAAGAGCTCGCCGCGAAAGGTGATGCCGCGCCGGAGCCCGTCCGGCTTCGCCTCTGCGAAGGCGGTATCGAGCGTGTTGATCGCAATCGTGTTGAGGCCGGTCGATCGCGCCCGCGCGTCGCCGTAGGTGAAGACGAAATAGCCGTCGATCGCGGTGACCGCGTTCGGTGCGCCGACATCCGGATCCGGATAAGAGGCCGGCGGTGCGGTCGGGGAAATCACATAGGCAGCGCCATCGGCGACGCTCACGACGTCCGGCACCGGGCTCCGGTTGTTGCGCGCGAAGGTGACGGGTCCGGTTCCCGGCAATGCTCCGAGATCGGTCACCGTCCAGGTCGTGCCCGTGAGGACGGCGCTCGCGAGCCGTCCATCGAGAGCGAGGTAGAGGGTTGCATCCACCAGGATGAACCCGCGCAGGTGGGCGCTCCCCTCCACCTCGAAGACCTGCGCGAGGCCCGGAACGCGGCGGCGCACGATGCGCCCGTCTTCAAGCGTCTCGGCATAGCCATTGACGAGCCGGCCTGCGCTCTCGCGGCCGCGCGCACCGGGCGCCGAGGAGATCGGAAAGACGATGTCCGGCATCAGAAGTACTCCGCTTCGATGGGCTCGCCCGTCTCACCTGTCGGCTGTTGGGCCCGCAGGCGCAGTTCCGCGGCGGAGCGATCGGGCGCCGCCACGCCGAAATCGGCCGCGACCGCCGCGGCCACGAGTTCCGCAAGCGGCAGGAACGCCGCATCGTCGATCGCATCAGTGTCCGCGACCACCGCAACGCCGCGGGCGGAGAGATCGGCGCGCACCGAGGGCAGCGTCGCCCGCACAAGCTCGGCGTCCTCCACTGCGACCGGCTGGCCGGCCGCCACGACCTCAAGGAGGCCGAGCACGCGGCGGATGAGATCGTTCGTGGTGCGAGGCATGGAATGACCCTCGAATGAGGACGGGGCGGCCGAAGCCGCCCCGTGCGCTGATGCTGCAGGTTTGATCAATCGCCGGTCGCGGCGAAGAAGCCCGTGACCATGCCGCGCTGCTTGCCGATGACCGCCGCATCCTTCGTGCCGAACCGGTAGGCGAGCTTCTTCATGCCCCATTTGCCGATCATGCCGAGGCCCTTCACCTGCTCGTAATCGTCGGTGTCCTCGCGGCTGCGGTAGCGGGACTTCACGCCCCAGCCGAGCGCCTCCTGGCCACAGAGATAGACCGGCGCGATATCGATGCCGGCATTGCCGGCGCCGGCGAGGAGCGGCATGTCATCGACCTCGTGCACGAGCACGCCGTCGTAGTCGAGATCACCGCCCAGGAAGATGCCCTCGTTCTGCTCCACCACATTGACGGTGGCCCGCACGCTCTCGATCTCGGACTTGAGATCCCGGAAGGCGTACGGATGCACGAAGGCGATAAAGAAGCGGCGGTTCTTCTTTTCGACGCGCAGCGGCGTGATGCGCGGCCGCGCCAGCAGCGCGATGCGCTTCAGGAGTGATACGCTGGCGCGGCTCAACTTGTCGGCGGCAGAGTCCACATTGGCGAGCGCCGTCGCATGCGTAGCATTGAAGTTCGCCTTGGCGGCACCGTAGAGCACGCGGTCGGCATTCGCCGCGTTCCAGGCGTTCTTGTCCGCAGCGCTCGCCGAGCCATAGGGGACGTCGCAGGCGGCGCCGACATCGAGCAGGCGATCGATGACCTCGAGCTTCACGTCCTCTTCCGCCCAGGCCTTGAGGTTCTCCCGTGCGGCGGAGCGCAAGTCGATGGCGGCAAGGTCGAGGTCGAGCTCGTGAAGGCTGATCGCCTTCTTGCGCATGTCCCACAGGACCTTGTCGCCGTATTCGCCCATCTGGGACTCGCTTCCCTTCAGCGGCGTGCGTCCCTTGATGGTGCCCTTCTCGAGATTCGTGATGAACTCGAAGGTGATGCCGTCCGCGCGCTTGGAGGCGAGGTCCTCCTTCATGCGGATGATGTTGTTCTCGCTCGTGCCGGAATAGGCCGCGAACGGATTGGTCTGGAAGAACTCCGTCGAGAACTGGTCGTCCCAGATCTCGGGAGTGAGCTGCGCGATCGCGCGGGTCTCGGCCATGGGTCACCTCGGTTGTCGTTTGGGGATCTGCGTGTCGAAATGCGCGTCAGCGCTTCATGATCGCGGAGAGCGGCTGCGGACCGTTCCAGGTCACGCCGGAACGTGGACCCGCAGAACGGCCTTGCGCGAAATTCGAGGGCATCGGGCCCGGCGAATGGCCGGCGCGCGGTGCTCCGTTCTGCAGCTCCGCCAGGAGCTCCGCGCGCAGCTTCTCGCGATAGGCTCTCGGATCGCGGCCGATCTCGGAAAGGACTTGCTGCTGCTCGTGCCAGGCCAGGAGTTCGCCGTACGGATGCGGCGCCGCCATAATGCGCCGATAGGCCTCCTGCACCTGCGGATCGGATCCGATCGCGTTGGCTAGCGCCTGATAGGCAGCCTCGACTCTCTCCGATCCATGCTTCTCGACCGCCATCATCTGAGAGACCTGCTCGCGGATGTTGGCGTCGGATGTCTCCATGGCGCGCGGGGTGCGGACGGCGTCGAGAACTTCCGAAAAGCGGCGTTCCCAGACAGCATTCGCGTCGGCGAGCTGTTTTCCGAAATCGCTTTGTTCGGGAGAGTTCGGCGTGGAATCCGAAGCGGTCGGGAGTTCGGGACTCGCGGCATCGGACAAGGCTTCGCCCTGCCCGGACATGATCTCGTCCAGGGTCTGTGTCGTCACGGAATCCTCTCGCGTTACGGTGAAAACACGCCCGTCACAGCCGGCGACGCTGGCCACCTGCCCGGTGGCGGGGTTGGGACTTATGAGTTTGTTGTGCTCTGTTGATTCAGCACAGTATAAGGCCCGAGCGCCTCTGGATTGCTTCGCCTTCGGCTCGCAATGACGGAGTGGGCGTGATGTATGGCTATGCCAATCCCCTCACCGTCATTGCGAGCGCAGCGAAGCAATCCAGGCCCACGCTCGAGAGATACTCACACCGTGAACGTGCGCGCCACCGCCGCAACCGCCTTCGCGGCAAGCACATGCAATGCCGTCGACGGATGCACGCCATCCGCCGTCGGGTAATTCGCGACACCGTTCGTGATCCACTTGCCCGGATTCACGGAATCCTCGACGAACGGATTCGGATCGATCAGCCCGTCGATCGTGCCGTCCGCGACGCAGGCGCGAACCCAGGCATTGAACGGATCACGCTTGCCGCCGCCCGCCTCGAACCCGGCGGCAGGCACCTGTCCGGCCGCCGAGGCATAGGTATCCGTGGTCGAGGCGATGCGCGGGAAGATCAGCACCTGATAGACCTTGAGGCCGCGCCGGCGGCAGGCCGCCCAGACCTTCAGGGCCGAGCTCTGCGCGGCTGCGAGCGATTGCGAGGCGAGATCGTTCGTGCCGGCCTGCACGATCGCGTGGCTGCAATAGTGCAGGAGCGCCATGCGGCGCGGCGCATCGGGCGTCAGGAAGTTCGACAGGTTTCCGCCCGAGCGGCCGATCATGATCCACGGCCACATGCCGCCGGCCCCGTCGACATCCTGCAGCCCGCGCGGGACAAAGCCGTAATTGCCGCCCGCGACGATCCCGGAATTCGAGGCGTCGCCGGAACCGAAGGCAATGCTGTCGTTGAGGATGGCGATCGCCGGAACCGGCCGCTCTGCCCGTCCGATGACCGCGATCGGGCCCGGAATTCCGTTGCTTCCCACCGTTCCCGTCGTGCGCGCAGCGAGGAGCCCGGTTCCGTAGATCTGCGTTGCCGCCTCGGTCGACTTGACGAAGCTCTCGCCGTTGACCGCCGCATTGCGTCCGGTCGGAACCTGCAGGCCCGGCGCTCCGGGAAAGTCGCTGCGTACCCAGAAGGCCGTCGAAGGTTCGAGGTCGATGCCGATCGGGTCGCTCGTGACGAGTCCCGCGCCGGCCTCGAGCGCGCCTTGTAGTTTTCCCTGGAAATAGGCCGGCACATGCTTCGCCGGCGTGTCGAGCTCGATTGCCGCGCCGATCGCCAGATTGTTGGCGAGCGCGGTCTCGACGCCGCCTCCCGACGACAGGAGATAATAGGCTGGATAGAGGAGCTGCAGGTCCGATACCGCGACGGGCGGCGACTTCACGCGAACGCGGCTCTCGTAGCGGCTGCTCGCGTCGGACGCGGTCTGCGCATTCGCGATGAAGCTGCAGGTCGCGACGAGCTGGAGGCGCGGCGCGGAGCTTGGTTGCGTTTGTGCCGACGCGATCCCCAGCTCAAGACGCAATTCGCTCGTCGGCGGCTCGGGGAAGTCTCGAAGGAACGTCACGCGTGCGACGGCGGATTGCAGTACCACAGAGAAATCTCCGCGCAGGGCCGAGAACAGTACGCTTCCACCGCCGACATGAATGACCGCGGCTTCGGTCTGCAGGTCGGTCGCGGAAAGCCAGGGCGGAATGGGAAACGTCACCGATCGCCCCGCCGTGATGGCGCCGCTGACATAAGCCGAGAGAAAAGTAGTTCCGGAACGCATGAGCCCTCCCTTGCGGAGCGAGTTCCGCAGTGAGTGATGAGATGTGAGGTGTTGAAGTGAGGCTTGCGCAGCGATGCCGGCCTATTCCGCCATTGCGGCTGCAGGAATACGCACGGTCCCTTCCGCCATGACGCGCCGCGGGTGAGGCGATCCATCCTGAGACGGGTAGATTGCTTCACTTCGTTCGCAATGACGAAGAGGGTGTGAGAGCGCGAGGAGCAGGGCCGGAAACGGAGTAGCGCCGGACCCACTGCCGTCATTGCGAGCCGCAGGCGGTGCGCATAGCCCTTTCCGCCGCCTCACTGTCATTGCGAGCCGGAGGCGCAGTGCGCTGCCCCTCCCACCGCCTCACCGTCCTTGCGAGCCGCAGGCGCGATGCACTGCACCTTCCACCGCACTTCCGTCATTGCGAGCCGAAGGCGAAGCAATCTACCCATCGACGAAAACGCTCCTGGATCGCTTCGCCCAGCGCGCAACGACGGCAGCGGGCCCTTAAGCGTCAAGCCCCTGCTGCCCGCTCCATCATCTGCAGCAGCCTGTCCCTGTTGCGCAGGTTCGGCGCAGCTTCGATGAGAAGCCGAAACGGGATCTCATTCTGCGCATCCAGCTTCTTGAGCTCGACGAGCGCCTGGAACTGCTCGATCGCGGGCGCGATCATGTCCGGCGCGTCGTCGATGACGATGTCGACGTCGAGATCCGCAACCGAATGAACCACCACCGGCAGCCCCGTCAGCGGATGCGCAACGGCCGCATTGAGCCCGATCCATTTCAGATTACGGGCGTCATCCGTGACGCGGATCCAGGTCTCGCCCGTCCAGAACTGGCGGATCAGGTTCCACACGCGGCGATACACGCCGTGGTCGAGATCGCGTAACGTATCGGTGAGCGTGCCCATTTGCACGGAACCGCCCTGCTGCTCGGCGAGAATCGCGCGGCCCGACATCTCCTTGCTGCTCTTGCCGAGCATCGCCGCATTCGGCCCGAGCGCCTCGAACATCTGCACGGCCTGTTGCAGCAGTTCGAAATGGCCGGCCGCCTGATCGCCCGTCGGGATGATCCCGAAGCTGCGGCCCCATTCCGCGCCCATCGGCAACTGCACGTGCCCGTCCGGCCGCGCGAGTTCCTGGCGCAGTTCGCGCACGCTCGTCGTGCCCTGGATTTCGGGCGTCCCGAAGGTCTGTCGCGCGGTGAAATGGTGCAGCGCCTTGGAACGGCGCTTGTTCACCTCGTCCTGCACGTCGACGAGATCGCGCACCGCGCCATAGCGGTTGTTGTCGCGGTCCACTGCGGCCGAGCGCCAGATGTAAGGGTGCACACGCCTTCCGTGCTCGTCGCGCCATGGCGACGGCCCCTGGCGAAGGATGCCGCCACGGGTGAATTCGCAGAACGACCATTCGCCCGCCTCGTCGAGATGATAGTCCTGCACGACGCGCACGCGCCGGCGCCGACCGGACTGGACCCAACGCGTGGAGCTCGGCCTGTCCTCGAAACTGCCCTGTGCGGCGAGATCCGCGGTTTCGTCGAAGACCTGCCCGGCTTCCGCGCCGTAGTGACGGACCGCCTCCTCGCGGTCCATCCAGAGGACGAGCCCGAGATAGGACGCATCCGAGAAATCCTCCGCCGCGGCATGCGGGTCCCAGAACATGCGATCCCACGGGCAGCGTGCGAGACGGACCCGTAGGGACGGCGCACCGGGTCGCGGGAACAACTCCTCTTCCGCAACCGCCTCGACGCCGCCCCAGCCCGCGGTGAGGATGTCCTTCCAGACGCGTGAGCGGATCTGCTCGTATCGATTGTCATCCGCCACGAAGGCGAGCGCATCCGTCGCCGCGATGGCGTCGTCTTCATGCGCTGGCGTGCGCGGCAAGGCGCGCGGCCGCGTGCGCTGCGTCCGCTCGAGTCCTTGCAGGAAGTCGATCTTCTGCTTCACGAGCGGAAAGGTGATGACGGGCTGGCCGCGGCGGCGGAGCTGGCGCATTTCGGCCTCCGTCCATTGCTTGCCGTCATAGTAGTCGACGTCGCGTTCGGCGCGGGCGCGGTTTTCCCGCGCGGCATCTTCCGCGGCCTCGAACTCCTCGACGCGGCGTGCATGATGGGCGGCGAGGTCGCTAGGTGTCGAGATGTCGTGCACGATGACGAGTCCTCTTGATTAGGTGGGAGCTGCCACCCTCACCTGGCTGCTACGCAGCCGACCTCTCCCATCAAGGGAGAGGCGGCGCGGCCTGCACATCACCTCTCCCCCAGAGGGAGAGGTCGGACGCGAAGCGTCCGGGTGAGGGGGGAAACTCTGCGCTAGTTCACAACGTCTTCCACGACGCCGCATCATCCTCATCCTCGAGCCAGTCACGCTGCTGTTCTCTGCTCTCCTGCGCAACCGCACGTGGCGCCTGGATGTGATCCAGCAATTGCCCGATCAGCCCCAGGGCATCGACCTGGTCGTCGTGCACGGCTGCCGGAAAGCGCAGGAGCTCGCGTTCGAACTCCGCGCGCCAGGGCGCATCGGCGGGCAAATACAGGCCGTCCATCGCCATGCGTCCGCGGATCGCCTGGGCGCGCACGGCCTTGTCATGGCGCGAAGGAAAGGCGCGGCGGAACGTGTAGGCGCGTCGCTGCCGCGCGAGCGCGAGGAGAAAAGGTCCCACGCCGGCCTTGATCTGGCCGCCCTCCTCCGCCCATTCGAGCGGCTTCCACTTGAGGACGAGATCGCACCATGCCGCCGCCCAGGCATCGGACGAGGCCTGCGCGCGCCAGAGGTCGAGCACGTACAAGCGTCCACTTGCATCGATGCCGACGACGAGATGCACGGTGTAGTCGCCTCCATGCTCGGTGACCGCGTAATCGGATGCGCCATAGACGTGCAGCCCGCCACGGGCCGGCAGCATCGCAACCGGCTTCAGCCATTCGGCCTTGAAATACGCGCCCGTATCGGGCGTCGGCCGCTGCTGATAGAGCGCGGACCAGGTGCGCGGGTTCGCCTGGAACTGCGCCCAGTGCCCGGCATCGAACCATTCCGGCCAGAGCGTTTCGCCGAGCCTGCGCCCGAGCGGATCGTCGGTGCGGTCGCAGATCGCCGGCAGGCAGAGCACCTCCCAGACATGCCCGTCGCGACAGGCGAGCGCTCCGCTGTCCCCATCCCAGCCAGCCGGGAGAAGCCCGCCCGCGAGATCGTCCTCGTGCCAGCGCGTCATGACGAGAACGACGAAACCGCCGGGGTAGAGGCGCGTCTTGAGATCGTCCTCGTAGGCTTCGCGGGTTCGGCGGCGGATCGTTTCGCTCTCCGCCGTATCACGACCCTTCACGGGATCGTCGAGGATGAGCCCGTGTGCGCGATGGCCCGTCATCCCCGAAAGGATGCCACCCGCGAGATATTCCGAACCGTTCGAGAGCGCGAAGGATTCCGCCGCGCTCCGGCTGCGTGTCAGTGCGGCTCCGAACAGGCGCGAATAGTCACTCTGCTGGATGATGCCCCGCGTGCGCCGTCCGTGCTGGCGCGCGAGCGACGTCGCATAAGAAGCAAGAATGATCCGTGCGCCCGGCCGTCGCCCGAGATGCCAGGCCGGGAACACAGCCGACGCATAGGTCGATTTCGCGCTGCCCGGCGGCATGAACACCATCAGCCGTCCATACGGTGTCTCCGACGTGCGCTGCAGGGCCGAGAGCAGGAGCGCGTGATGAGCAGCAAGCAGCGCCTGCGTCGCGGGCCGGCCCGGTACGTCGATCGCCGTCGCGAAGGCGAGGAGATCCGAGCGTGCCTGCCGGCGCAAAGCCAGCTCAGAGCGGGCGCTTTCCCGCCGCAGAAGCTCCGTCTGCGCCACGCCGGGCGACGGTTTCAAGGTCTTCGTCACTCCAGTCCGCCAGGCTGTCGTCTCGGTTTTCCGGGATGGGCGCTTTCGCCGGCGGTTTGCCGTAGGTGCGGTCGAGGATCTCGCGCAAGGCCGCGAGTCGGACGGTTTCACTCTCGGCCTGTTCCGAAAGCTGCAGCAGCCGCTCCATCACCGCATCGAGATGCGGCGCCATCCGCGCTGCGAGATCGGGCAGGACGGCGCTGTCGTGATTCGTTGCAGGAGGCGAAGGCGGTTCGCGCTCCGGATCATGTGGCGACACATTTACATGGCTGCGCCGCCGCACGGAGCGGCGACGACCGGTGCGGGGCGGTGGCATGAAACGGTGCGGAATGAATGAGATGGCGTGATGCGTGCAGTGATCGAGGAGCACGCGGTATGTGTTGCTCTCGCGTTGCGAGACGCAACTCTTCACTGTGGGAGAAATTACCCGATCGACTCCGGAGTGTCAAGTTTTGTTTCTGGTTTGTTCTCGGAGGAGGCGTAGCGCCGCAAGGCATCTCACCCTTCGCTCTCGTTCCGCCTCGTCGCCTGGTTCGGAGCTTCCTCGGGCCATGACCCTTCGCTCCCATTCCGCCTCGTCGAGCACTTTCGGATACTCCGGGTCAGTCTCGCCGAGGCCGAGGCGGCTGTTGTATACTGGGAACGCTCGCTGTCGCCCGCGAAGCAGGCGCGCTGCGCCGAGGATCAGGATCCGGTCGAGGATCTCTCGGCCGAACTCGAAGGGATGCTCGGCCACGACATCCAGGAGGCCCACATGAAGCCACGCGCCCTCGCCTACGCGCTGTCGTTCGGTTCGCTCTGGTGTTTTGCTGCCGCTGCGCAACAGCTCCCTCGCTTCGACATCGAGGCGACCTGCAAGGGCGCGCATGCCCTGACCAAGGAGGATAGCAACCCGGCGCAAGGCTGCGTCCGGGACGAGACGGACGCACAGCACCAGCTCCAGGCCATCTGGAGCAGCACGGCGGCCGCCAACCGGGAAACCTGCGCACAGGAAGCGCAGATCGGCGGGTCGCCGAGCTATGTCGACATGCTCACCTGCGTGCAGATGCGGGAGGGCACCCTCTCCTCGACGCCGCCCCGTCAGCGCCGCCAGCCGTGACGACGAATTGAGACGGCTCTTTCGTCCGTGCGAATGGAGTGAAGTGATTCAGGAGCACATCCGTCGACGGGTAGATTGCTTCACTTCGTTCGCAATGACGAAGTGGGCGTGAGGGCGTGAGGAGCAATGCCGAAAACGGAGTGGCGCCGGACTCACTGCCGTCCTTGCGAGCGGGAGGCGTGATGCGCTGCCTTTCCACCGCCTCTCCGTCCTTGCGAGCCGCAGGCGAAGCAATCTACCCGTCGACGGATGGTTCGCCTCGCCGCCAACTCGCAAGGACGGATGCGCGGCGGGACTGCCTGTGCACCGTGCCTACGGGGACATCAGCCAGGGCAGCATTTTCGCGAGTTCGTCCGGCCTGAACGGCTTCTCCCACCGGGGCACCCCCTTGTAGGCGGCCGGGACGGCGGATTGGTCGTAGCCAGTCGCGAAGACGAACGGAACGCCCTGCCGGATCAGGGTATCCGCTACGGGGAAGACGGTCTCGCCCCTGAGGTTGATGTCGAGCACGGCGGCATCGATCCGCTCGCCCGATTCCAGCAGGCCGAGCGCCTTGTCCCTGGTCGGCACCGGCCCGACGACCTCGGCCCCGAGCTTTTGCAGGGAATGGGCCATGTCGTCGGCCAGGAAATACTCGTCCTCCACCACCAGAACACGGCGGTGAGCCAGACTCTTGTTCGCTGTCGAACTTGCCATGGCTCTCTCCTGAATCCTGCCTCACAGGGAACTACAGTGCGGATAGAATCACGGAGCGATCCTAGACATAACACAGGTTAAGGCGAGGCGTTCCACGTGCTACAGAGTGTCGGATTGCAGGAACGAAGCCGATGCCGACCCATCTTATCCGAAAGCTGGAGCTGTTCACGATGCTTTCAGCTGAAGATAAGCAGGCCCTCAAGGCAGCGGTGTCCCAGAGAATCCGGCAGCTCAGGCCGAAAGAGGACATCATCCACGAAGGGGACGAGCCCCGGCACGTGACCCTGATCCTCGAGGGCTGGGCCTGCCGCTACAAGTATCTGGAGGATGGACGGCGGCAGATCATGGCCTTCCTCCTGCCCGGCGACATCTGCGACCTGCGCATGTTCATCCTTACCCAGATGGATCACTCCATCAGTGCCGTCTCCTCGATCACCTTGGCCGAGATTCCGGCGGATATGCTCCTCGACTTGGCCGACAACTCCCCTCGTATCAGCCGGGCTCTCTGGTGGACCTCGCTCGTCGAGGAGGCGATCAGCCGGGAATGGATCGTCAACAACAGTCGGCGCAACGCCACCGAGCGCATGGCCCACCTCCTGTGCGAGATCTTTATCCGGCTTCGGGCCATAGGCCTGACGAACGGCCAGAGCTGCGAGATCCCCGTGATCCAGGCGGAGTTCGGCGACGCGCTCGGGCTGTCGACCGTCCACGTCAACCGTACCCTGCAGGATTTGCGGGCGGCCAACCTGGTCCTCCTCAAGGGGAAGACCCTGACGATTCCGGACCTGGACTCCCTCAAGGCTGTCGCTCTGTTCAACGCGAACTATCTCCACCTCGACAGGGAGGGTCGGGAGTTCGACGCGAACGAGGCGTGATGCTCCGTTTCCGGCCGTGCTCCTCGCGCGCTCATGCCCCCCGTCATCGTGAGCGGCGTGAGGCAATCCGGGAGCGCCTCTGTCGAGGGGTAGATTGCTTCACTTCGTTCGCAATGACGGAAGTGCGGCGGAAGCAGCAGTGCATCACGCCTCCGGCTCGCAAGGACGGGAGTGCGGAGGGAGGGGCAGTGCATCACGCCTGCGCGCGCAAGGACGGCAGTGGGTCCGGCACTATTCCGTATCGGGCCCTGCACCGCCCGCCCTCACACCCTCTTCGTCATTGCGAACGAAGTGAAGCAATCTACCCGTCGAAGGATGGTTCGCCTCGCCCGCCGCGAGCCAAAACGCGCCGAACCTCAATCGGCTCCGGCCCCGTCACTCTCCAATCGCAGGATAGCGCGGAGGATCTCGTTCCGGTGCTCCCGCCACGTTTCCAGGCATTGTCGCAAGGCGTGCAGAAGTTTCTCCGCTTCGACCACACTATGGCCGCCCACGCGCATTTCTTCGATCAGCTCGACCTGCCGGGCGATCCGTTCCTCGCCCATGGCAATGTCGCGGTCGGCCTGGGCGAGATGCTTCCTTTCGTCCGCGAGGCTTAGCAGAGCCGTCTCCATGCCGTTAGGGCCTTGTCCGCAACCATAGCGCATAACAAGGGATGACGCACACCCGTGCGGAACAGTTCCACCCGCCCCGTTGTTCCTGAAGGGCGCCACTTCGCGCGGTAAGGGACAGCCCATGGGCAATCGCGACATCATCGTCATCGGGGGCTCATCGGGCGCCACGGCCCCTCTCAAGGCGATCCTCGGCGCCTTGCCCGAGGATCTCCCGGCAGCGGTCTTCATCGTGCTCCACATCCCTGCGCGAAGCATCGGCATCCTGGCGACCGTGGCCTCAGCAGCCAGCCGGTTGCCGGTCCACCCTGCCACCGATGGGATGCAAGTCGAGCGCGGCAATATCTATCTGGCCGTGCCGGATCATCACATGATCGTCGCCGACGGGCATATCAGGCTCGGGCGCGGCCCCCGCGAGAACATGGCACGGCCCGCAATCGATCCGCTGTTCCGATCGGCAGCCATCGCTTACGGGCCTCGGGTCATCGGCGTTCTGCTGAGCGGTCTTCTGAACGACGGAGCCTCGGGCCTGGAGGCCATCAAGCGCTGCGGCGGCATTGCCGTCGTGCAGGATCCGGCGGATGCCATCGCGGACGAGATGCCGCGGAGCGCGATGTCGGCGGTCACCGTCGACCTTTCCGTGCCGAGCGCTCGCCTCGGAGACGTTCTATCCGATCTCGTCCGGCAGCCTGCTGGGCCCGGAATGCCGGTCCCGCCCGACATCCGGCTCGAGGTCGACATCGCCGCCGGCGAGCGCGTCGACACAAGCATCGTGCGCCGCATCGCCGATCCCGCGGCGCTCACCTGCCCGGACTGCGGCGGCGTTCTCTCCGCTGTTCGCGGAGGAAAGCCCCTTCGCTTTCGCTGCCAGGTGGGGCATAGCATGACCGCTGAGGTCCTGGCGAAGGAACAGGAAAATGCTGTCGACGAGGCGCTGCGGGTGGCGCTCCGCATCATCGAGGAGCGAGCGGAGCTGGTGGAACGCATGGCCGAGGATGGACGCAATGCGGGACGCCGCGCCGTGGCCGAGATGTATCAGGAGAGAGCAAACGAGTACCGGCAATATGCCGATACGCTTCGTCGGGCGGTCCTCCTTTCGATGTCGTCAGCCGAGCCTTCGGGCAATGAGGGCGGACAGGAGGAATCGGGTCGAGAGTAGCGGCAATGCCAGGACGCAACAGGTCTGACGAAGACCAGACCGCCAATATCAAAATTGTCCTCGCCATCGGTGCGTCGGCAGCAAGCACTCAGGCGCTTCGTCATTTCCTGAGGCATCTCGCGCTGCAGGAGGACATGGCGGCCATCGTGGTGCTCCAGCATCGAGAGGCCCTGGACGAGGAAAGTCTCAGGCAAGCCCTGGCCAGGTCAGGGCATGAGCTGATGACCGTGAAGCATGGCGCGGCCATCGAACCCAACAAGGTCTACCTCCCGGAGGCGAACGACATCGTCACGGTGGAGAATGGCCGCTTCCAGACTCGGCCGGCGGAGCAGCGGCCGGGCGAGAGAGGGACGATCGACTCTCTCCTGGTCTCGCTCGCCCGCGAAGAGGACGGCAAGACGGTCGCGGTCCTGTTCTCAGGGACGGGCGGCGACGGCACGCTCGGCGTGGCAGCCATCAAGGAGGCAGGCGGTCTCACGCTCGCCGAGGGGAGCGAGGAGCATGGGGCCGGAGAACTCGCCACCAGCAACTCTCCGGCAGCCCTCGCCGATTTCGTCCTTCCCGCTGACGCGCTCGCCGAACGCATCGTTCTCCATGCACAGCACTTCGTGCGCCTGGAGAAAGAGGCTGCCCGCAGGCATGACGAGCCCGAGATTGCGACGGCGCTCACCAGCATCGCCACGCTCCTCCGGAACAAGACCGGGCACGACTTTCACGGTTATAAGAAGGGCACCTTCCTGCGCCGGGTCCAGCGCCGCATGCAGGTCGTGCAGGCCGAGACGATCCAGGATTATGTGGATCATCTTCGGGCTCATGCGGAGGAAGCACAGAATCTCTTCAACGACCTTCTGATCGGGGTTACGCAATTCTTCCGCGACCGGAAGGAGTTCGAGCTTCTCGAGTCACAAATCGTCCCCAGGCTTTTCGACGGCAAGACGCGCAACGATCAGTTTCGAGTCTGGGTGATCGGCTGCTCGACGGGCGAGGAGGCGTATTCCATCGCCATCCTCCTGCGCGAGCACATGGCGAGGCTCGACGAGGTGCCGCAGGTCCAGATCTTCGCGACGGATCTCGACGGCCGTGCCCTGGCCAACGCACGGGCCGGTCGCTACACGAACGCGATCGAGAAGGACATGACGCCGGAACGACTGGCGCGCTGGTTCGTCAAGGAAGGCGATACCTACTGCGTGGTCAAGGAGCTGCGTGAAATGTGCATCTTCTCGCAGCACAGCATCGTCAAGGATGCACCGTTCTCGCGCATCGACCTTCTGTCCTGCCGCAATCTCCTGATCTACCTCGACGCCGACGTGCAGAGCCGGGTGATCCCGCTCTTCCATTTTGCCCTGAGGCCGGGAGGCTTCCTGTTCCTCGGCAATTCCGAGAACACCTCCCGGCACACGAACCTCTTCGCTCCGATCGAGAACCGCTCCCGGATCTTCCGTCGCCTGGATACGGGCGCACGTATCCTGCCAGACTTTCCCTTGACGGCCGTGGACCGCCGTATCGTCGAGCCGGCTCCGGCCGTTCGCCCTCGTACCATCGAGGGGACCTTGACCCGTCGCGCCGAGCGGATCGCGGAGCGCTACGCCCCGGCCTACGTCATCACGGACGAGGCTTCGAACGTGCTCCATTTCTCGGGAAGGATGGGGCGATACATCGATCCGGTGGGCGGCGCCGCGACGCTCAACCTCCTCAATCTCGTTCATCCGGATCTGCGCCTGGACTTGCGCGCCGCCCTCACGAAGGCTGGCGAGCAGAACGCAAACGTGGAGGTTAACAATGTCCGAATGGGGCAGAACGGGCACTTCCTCCTCGTCGACCTCGTGATCGAGCCAGTCCGGGACAATCCGAGCTCCGCGCGCAATTTCGTCGTGCTCTTCAAGGACGGAGCAACGGTTCCGGATTCCGAGGAAGACCAGAATTCCGGCGTCCCTCACCAGGGCAACGAGCACGTGCGGGAGCTCGAGGCGGATCTGCGCCTGACGCGCGAGCGACTTCAAACCACGATCGAGGAGCTCGAGACCACCAACGAGGAGCTGAAATCCTCGAACGAGGAATACCAGTCCCTGAACGAGGAGCTGCAATCGGCCAACGAGGAGCTGGAAACCTCGAAGGAGGAACTGCAATCCGTCAATGAGGAGCTGACCACGGTCAATGGCGAGCTCGCCCATCGCGTCCAGGAGCTCGGTCGCGCCAACAGCGATCTGAAAAATCTCCTCGAAAGCACTCAGATCGCGACGATCTTTCTCGACAATCAGTTGCGGGTGACGAATTTCACGCCCGCCGTGACCGACATCTTCCATCTCGTGGAAACCGACATCGGCCGCTCGATCAATCATATCAAGTCGCGCATCACCTACGAGGAGTTGCAGGAGGATGCCCGCCGTGTGCTGCGAACGCTCAACAGCGTCGAGCGCGAGATCGCGACTTCGACGACCGGCCGTTACTACATCGTTCGCGTCTTGCCCTATCGCAGCATCGAAAACTTCATCGCCGGCGTCGTGGTGACGTTCGTCGACATCACCGAACGCAGACGCGCGGAAGAGGCGTTGCGCAGCAGGGAGGAGCGCTTTCGGCTGATCGTCGAGAGTGCTCGGGACTACGCCATCTTCACCACCGATCAGACAGGCCGTATCGACGAGTGGTTCGCGGGTGCGAAGTCCGTGTTCGGCTGGACGGCAGAGGAGGCAATCGGTCAGAACCCGGCGATGATCTACACCCCGGAAGACCGGGCCGGCGGTGTCTGGGAGAGGGAGTTTGCAACGGCGCGTGAGACGGGCACGGCTCCCGACATGCGTTGGCATGTCCGAAAGGACGGCTCGCGCGTGTTCATCGAGGGCTCGGTGTGGGCGCTGCACGACGCCACAGGCCGCTTCCGCGGCACGATGAAGATCGGGCAGGACGTCACCGAGCGCCGCAGGTCCGAGGAGGCCCTGAAGGCCAGCGAGAACCAGGCCAAGCTCCTCGTCGCCGAGCTGCAGCACCGGGTGCGGAACACGCTGGCCGTGGTGCGCTCGATCGCCCAGCGGACGGCGGTGTCGAGCGAGTCGGTGGACGATTATGCGATGCACCTGGAGGGACGGCTTGCCGCCTTTGCACGGGTGCAGGCAGCCGTGACGAGGGATCCGACAGGCGGAATCGACCTGGCGATGCTCGTGGCAGACGAACTCCTCGCCCATGCGGCCCATGAGGGAGAGCAGGTCGAAAGCATTAATGGTCCCGGCGTGCGCCTCCAGCCCAAGGCTGCCGGAACTATCGGCCTCGCCATGCACGAGCTTGCGACGAACAGCGTGAAATACGGCGCTCTCTCATCCCAGAACGGACGCATCAGGATCGAATGGACCGTCGAGGAGGCGCAGGGTGTCCCGCACATCGTCTTCCAATGGATCGAGACGGGGGTGAAGCTCGCGGGCGAGCAACCCAAGCGGCGCGGCTTCGGCACCGAGCTCCTGGAACGAACACTCGCCTACGAACTCAACGGCGACACGAATCTGCGCTTCGAGCCAGGCGGCCTGCACTGCACCATCACGCTGCCCGTCGATGATCGGATTCTGGTGGTCGAGGCCGAGAGATACGAGCGAGAGTGATCGAGCTCGCTTCGTTTGCACCTTTTCAATCGAGCGTAGTGTTGCACTGTGCTTGCGAGGTTGGCGCTGCCACCCTCACCCGCCGCCCTTCGGGCGTCGACCTCTCCCATCGAGGGAGAGGTGATTTGCGAGCGCCGCCCTCTTCACCTCTCCCCAGGAGGGAGAGGTCGCGCGCGTAGCGCGCGGGTGAGGGGGGAAACGCTGCCCTTTGCCGACAAATTCTCACGGTAGCAAGTACAGGTCGCCAGGAAAGCGAGAACCCGACGAAACAGCACGACAGCCTGGTTCGAGGCCCTGAGGCGGACAGTCTCGTCCTCTCTTGCATTGTTGCGGTATATACTCCATATTCTGGAAGTCGACCTGACCTATTCGGCCTGCTCTCTGTTGCTCCCGATCGAGCGCCGAGCCCGCTTCCGCAATCATGTAAGTTTGACCGCTGCCCCCTCTGGGTCGGCGCTGCGTCGATTGCACCTCATTCGACTTCCGAAATCCAACAACGATCACAAGGCCCACGGCCGAAGTGACTTAGGAATCAGCTCATGCACATCAATTCCCATACGAATCCGGTGAAGGCGCTCTCGCCCCCAGTGCCGGTCAAGACTGAACCTCGCGCGGCAATCCCCGTGTGGCAGCCTCAACCGAGTGGCCTCACCCGCGAGGAGTTGCGCAAGATCGTCGCCGACCTCATCGGCTGAACATTCTGGTCGTCTCGGCCTTTCAAACGCCGTGATCGGAGCTTATATAGAGAATATCGACTTTGGCCGGACAATCGGGCCGTTTCGCCTCAGGCAATGCCGGGCGCGCGTTCAGACTCTCTCCAAAAATCGACGAACCGAGCGACAGGTCGTGCTCTCGCACGCCTGGCAGCTCACGTGCATCCCGCATTGACCAAGGACGTTCCCATGAACACGGGTACTGTGAAATTCTACAACGACATGAAGGGCTTCGGCTTCATTCAGCCGGATAACGGCGGCAAGGACGTGTTCGTCCATGCGACGGCTCTCGAGCGCGCAGGTCTGCGCGGTCTCGTCGAGGGCCAGAAGGTATCCTTCGACACGGCGGAAGACCGCCGCTCCGGCAAGATCGCCGTCAACAACATCCAGACCGCGTAACGCGCCGCGCGTTCACAGCGCGATCGAGCCTTTGAGCTCTTCTCGACCGCTATTCCGCAAGGAATAGCGGTCTTTTTGCTGCCCGACCCTGATCGAGCTTGCGCGACCGGCGCCAGGAGCAAGTCGACACGCACGCCTTTCGTTGGTCAATGCCCTGCTCTCATGAAGACTTCAATGTTTCGCCCATCGGATGCGGTCTGGACGAGTGGTCAGGCGGAGGTGGAAGCGCTAAATTTAGAAAGGACGAGGGCTCTGACCGCTGGGGCTGAGGATGCGCACCTATGACCGGTCCGAACTGATTGCAGACGCCGCCATCCACGCAGCCGGCATCCTCGGAGGGGTGATCGGCAGCACAACCCTGATTCTCCTGGCTCCGACGTCGACCCCGATCCTGATCTATTCGGCGGCGCTCGTTGCCGTGCTCGTGACCTCAGCGGCGTACAATCTGTGGCCCGCCTCACGGGCCAAGCAGATTCTCCGCCGCTTCGATCACGCCATGATCTTCCTGCTCATCGCTGGAACCTACACTCCGTTCCTTGTGCAAATGAACGGGGCGCCAAGAGCGATCGCTCTTGGGGTCGTGGTGTGGATGATTGCGCTCGGCGGCGTGGTGCTGAAGCTTACGTTCCCAAATTCCTGGGAGCGACTCGCAATCGGCCTGTATGTTGCTTTGGGATGGAGCGGATTGCTGGCTTTCGACCTGATCGTCAGCATGCTGCCCTCCTCGACAGTCTTTCTCCTTTGCGTCGGCGGAGTGCTCTACACGGTCGGTGTGGTGTTCCACACTTGGAGAAGCCTTCGCTTTCAGAACGCAATCTGGCATGCGTTCGTCCTGGCTGCCTGTGTTCTGCACTATTGCGCCGTGCTCGATTGTTGGGTGCTGACCCGGGCCTGAGTATCCACCTTGTAAAGTTTTTTTGCCAAGTGTATCGTAAAGTCACTTTACGTAGCGGGGCCTATGATGGAAGCGCACACGGGGGATGTGGTGCGGATCGGCAGCCTCGAACTCCGCTTTCTCGTCGATGGAACGCAGGGCTCCGGCAGCCTCGTGATGTTCGAGTTCGTCGTGCCGCCGAGCGCCCGGGTTCCGGCTCCGCACTTCCACAAAGAGGTCGATGAGATAATCTACGCCCTCGAGGGCACCACCACCACGACCTTGGACGGGCAGAAGCACGAACTTCGGGCTGGACAGAGCCTCCTGATCCCTAGAGGCAGCGTTCACACGCACGAGAATGTGCACGGCGAGACGGCGCGATCCCTCGTCGTTATGACACCGGGTTCGATCGGGAAGCGCTATTTCGAGGAGGTGGCTCGGGAGGTAAACGTTCCCGGCAAGCCTGACATCGCCAAGATCAAGGAGATCATGCTCCGGCACGGCCTCGTGCCTGCTTAGAGCCCATTTTTCCATTTTGGCAGAACGAACCCAAATTCGGACTTCCGGGAATGCGTTCACCCCTATGATGCCGCGCACTTGGTTCGGTCAGCGCAGAGGCGAGCACTTGTTCTTTGGCATCGGCGCGGACGTGGATCTGGTCGAATGCCGACCCGGTGTGCGCTCGCGGTCCGGGCGTGGCAGATGATGGAAATAAAAGTATCAATCAGGGGGAATGTGTGTAAGATGATCCTGGTTTTTCAACTTGAAGAGATTTTGAGAAACCGACTGTCGGTCGATTGTGTCGGTGAGCCATAGCCTTGATCGATGGCGCTCTGAACCCGAGGACTTGCAGTTGAGCAAGCTGCCTCGCGCATCGGGTCAGCAGGCCTGCTGCCATCTCAAGAAGGGACGCCGCCGTGCAACGGCTCATTCAAACCTGGAATCATGACAAGCTGACGATCCTCAACGTAGTGTTGGTGGTCGCTATCCTGACCTTCCTTTACTTTGTGGTCCTGCCGTGAACGCCGGAGCAGATGCGTAAGCATCGGTTGGCGTCTTTCCT
The DNA here is from genome assembly GCF_001006805.1 of Microvirga massiliensis. GTDB lineage: Bacteria > Pseudomonadota > Alphaproteobacteria > Rhizobiales > Beijerinckiaceae > Microvirga > Microvirga massiliensis. The sequence continues at coordinate 85,510 of NZ_LN811357.1, forward strand.
GAGCTTTCCGACGGAATTCCGCCAGACAGGGTCATGGCAATGGTCGACAACCCGACGAACCTCGACGAGCACCGCGGCATGGCCGCGCAAGTCGCGACCGAGCTACGCCGCATGAAGGCCGAGGTCGAGGCCGATCAGGCAGCGCTTCGGCAACGACGCGAGGAGCTGGAAAGGCTGCTTTTGGCGGCTCCGGCCGCAGATTGGCCCGAGGCAGTGGAGAAGGCACGGTATCTTCTGTCCCTCTTCGCCGAGACGCCCGCAGCCGCGGATCCTCGCCGAGAAAAGCTCATAAACGATCTTCTTTCGGACTTTGAACGGCTTTTGAGCGAGTTGCCCGGTTCTCCGGTGCCCACACACACGAACAGACTTACTTGCAACCCAGGAGAGAACGATGCCTAAAGGAGAGAGACGCGGAAATCGCGAGGCGAAGAAGCCGAAGCAGGACAAGCCGAAGGCGGCTCCTGTGACGTCGCCATTCATCGTGACGCAAGGCAAACCGGGCACCACACAGGGAAAGCACGGAGGGAAGAAGTGATTCTTCATCCCCTCCTCTCCTCCCTCGCGCTGCTGGTGTTCGTTGCTTCGACATCGGCTCAAGCCGCTCCGGGTTCCCAGGAACCCGCTCAGAAGTCCCAGGCCATCCCGGGCGTGCAGAAGCATTCGGAAAGAGCCGGAGCACCTGCCAAGGGATCCGAGTTCACGGAGGCCGACTACAAAGCTCTGCGCGACCGGGACGAGTCTCGCCAACGAATGTGGGATAAAAAAATGAAGGCACTGACCAGGAGCATCTGCACGGGATGCTGAGAGGACTGCGAACAATGCCGCTCCCATCCGGACTCCCGAGCCGGCACGCTCTGACAGGAAACTGATCCGGAGCTTTCAAGTCTTGTCCGCAGCCAGATAGCAACGGAAAGTTCCGCTCGCCTGATAGGCTCGAAGCCGAGCGGCTGCCCCCCGGCCGGCAGCGTGCGATCTGTGGGAGGCTTGACCATCCCGCATCTGCCGACGCGTGACGACGCATAGGAGCGGGCATCACAGATATTCGTGAAATCGCACTCGCTCGATGATATCGTCGAGCGGGCGCATCGAATGATGTTCAAAATCGTCAGTCGACTATTTGGCTTGGCAGCATAGCGCGCTGTTGCTGCTCGACGCTGGAAGCCCGTCTCGACCCGCGACTGAATCGAGGCACCAGTTTCACTCGGGTTTCCAGCCGAGCTGTCTGGAATGGAAGGCCGGTAATGCCCCTCAATGTCCTCCGCCGGAAGGGAGGCTGATTTGGACGTGCTCGTGACGCCCTCTCCCGGTCCAAGAAAGGCCTGGGACTTGACAGATCGTCTCGGGCGGAAAGTCGGGCAGATTATCAGCTCGGCGGAGGACGAATTCATCATCACCGCTGCTGAGACCCGACTTGATGCACCCTTGTCAAAAGCGCAGCGAATCCAGCCCTCGCTCGATGCGGCAATGGACGAAATTGCAAAATGCCTGAGAGGTGTATGCCAGTTTTCCCGTAAGGAGGATCGATGATGGATGCGACAGTGTTCGCGGAAGGACGCGGGGTGTGGCACGTGAATGCCTCACCGACGATGCGCAGCCTTGGCGAGATCGTTATGGGACCGCAAAAAACCGCTAGGATCGTGCCGGACGACCCGCCGTCGATGCTCGACGGTGTCGATCCTGGCCCCTACGGCTCGGTCGAAGAGGCCATGGCAGCAATTGGCGCTCATCTGGGCGGCCAGTGTGGGCATGCTCGGCAGAGGCGACGGGTGCAACCGTTTTGATTGGCCGGATACCGGCGAGGAGACCGAGACGGGCCTGAACGACGCGACGAAGGATAGCGCCATCGTCTGGCCGTCCGAGCCCGGACGATCACCTCAGTTTCGCCATCGCAGAAGTCGGGTGGATTACAGCGCAGGCATGAGCTGGCCGATACGGCGCTTGCTCTGCGCAAGCCCTATGCTTGCAACGTCAGCGCCCGCCCCTCCCCCTCCCTTGGCGGGAGGTCGCCGCCTGCAAGGCGGCGGGTGAGCGACTGTCTGGACTGTCAAGCCGCGAGGGCACATTGGGCGCGCACGTCGCGGGCTTTGGCGTTGAGGCGCACGAGCAGCTTGCGGGCGAGCGCCACGCAGATCAGCTTCTTGGGCTTGCCGGCCTGGCTCAGGCGGGCATGGCAGGCGGCAAAATCCGGATCGTGGCGGCGCACCACCTCGGCGACCACAAACAGGATCTCGCGAATGCCGCGGCGGCCACCGCGCACCGGGCGCTTGCCGGTGATCTTGCCACTGTCGCGGGCGATCGGCGCCAGCCCCGCGAGTCTGGCCACCGCCTTGTTGGACAACGTGCCGATCTCGGGCATCTCGGCCATCAGCCGCGCCACGGTGCGATCGGCCACGCCCTTGATCGACCGGAAGGCGGCATCGAGGCGCTGCCACAACGGATCGCTGTCGATGAGCGCGCTGATCTGGCCCGCGAGGGTGCGGATCTGGCGGGTTACGAGCGCCACCACTTCATCGATCGAGGCCAGCACCGCAGCATCGCTGACGAGCCGGCGCTGGTTGATCTGGGCGGTGCGCAGTTCCGTGAGCTGGCGCAGCCGCGTGACCCAGGCCGCGAGCCGGCCCTGGGCCTCGCGCGCGGGCTCCTGCGCGACGATGCGCCGAACCTCGGCGAACCAGGCGATCAGGCCGGCATCGAGGCGGTCGGTCTTCTCGATCACGCCCATGGCCTCGGCGAAGCGGCGCACCGCGCGCGGATTGACGATCGCGCAGGGCACCCCGTGCGTCCACAGCAGCGTGAAGGGCAGCCGCTCGTATCCGCCGGTCGCCTCCATGGCGACCAGGGTGGCGCCGTGGCTGCGGCAGAACTCCGCCAGGGCCGCGATGCCCTGCGGGTTGCGGGCAAAGCGCGCCACCGCGCCGGCCGGGCCGATGCGCGCATCGAGCATCGTCGCGGACACATCCACTCCACAGATGATCGTCATCACGCTAACCTGCCTTGTCCATGCGATCGTGAGAGACCAAGCGACTGTTCGGTCGCGTGCGACTGTTCGGTCGCGTGCGACTGCGGCGGCGGTCCCAAAGCTCACCCGCGGTTGTCGCCGGAGGGGAAACGGGCGCCGTCCGCCGCGTGGCGGGGCCGGTGGCCACCGGCCCCGCCACAGCGTCAAGTCAAACACGCTTCAACGCCACAGCCCAGATACAAGGGAGAACACCGCGCTTCCTCGATGTTTTCTCCAAAAATTCTCACACACCAGCCACCGGCTCACCTGCCCACAGTGCAAGGCCACCGCTGCTGCCAAGCCGCTCCGGCACTCCGCAGTCACACCTCAAGTCATCCATCGGATTGACAGACATGGCCCTTGGCGCGCAACATCATTGCCCTGGGGGGCCGCCACGAGGTTGGCTGCCATGGAAGGTTTCGAACACGTACTGAACTGGAAACTAAAGCAGGGCTCACACCCTTTCCCGGGAAAGGACGGCGGTACCTGCATCAATGAGGCGGCTCTGGTCGCGGCCGGCTTTGAGTACAGGCCGATCCGCGCAGCCGAGGACATGCCGGCATGCTTCTCGCGTCCGATCTGCCGGCTGGCGATGCGACTCAACGACGAGGCCAATGACACGGACCGTCAGCGCCTCCTCCCCTTCGTGACCCGGCTCGCCTGCGCGGACACGCCGGAGATCGAGCGGGCCCGCGCGGCCTATATCGCATCCCATGCGGGCGGACACCTGCCCTTCCAGAAAGGCCTCGAAGTGCTCGAGGGCGCGCTCGCAATCGGACGGAAGTCTGACCTGTTCGAGCCAGACGACGTCAAGTCCAGGATGGATGCGGTGCGCGCAAGGGCGACCACACCTACATCGCTCCCCGACACGCCTCTCTTCGCCAAGATCAAGAGCTGGTTCCTGTCGAAGGGCGAGCTGGAGCACACCAGCTAAGGCTGCACGATGCGGCGGCGCACCATCGCGCCGCCGCATCACGCCGGCACCCGCACGGGTGAGCATGGCGCCATATCAATCACGTGCAGGCGTGATCCGACCCGGAATCCACGGCATGCCTGCACGTTTCCGACACGATACGCCCTCCATGAGCCCTGGCAGCCGCGATCCTCGGCGGCTCACAAGCCCGGGCCTCCCCTCGCGACTGACACCTTCGCAGCCACTTCCGCGTCGTCGTGAGCGCAGCGAAGCGATCCAGCCCGCCCTTCCCGAGCTTGGATCGCTTCGCCTGCGGCTCGCCATGACGCCATGCCGCGATACTTAAAGCCGGGAGAGAGGCCGGCATCGCCCATGCAGGCCGCAAGAGCCTCGTTGCAGGCAGGAGGAAGCACCCGTGTCGGATGTTCGAGGCAGTTACGCTCCCATCGCTCGCCACACCATGGCCTATATTCTCGCGGGCGGACGCGGCAGCCGGCTCATGGAGCTGACCGACAAGCGAGCGAAACCGGCCGTGTTCTTCGGAGGCAAATCGCGCATCATCGACTTCGCGCTGTCGAACGCCCTCAATTCTGGCATTCGCCGCATCGCGGTCGCGACGCAATACAAGGCTCACAGCCTCATCCGGCACCTGCAGCGCGGCTGGAACTTCCTGCGCGAGGAGCGCAACGAGAGCTTCGATATCCTGCCCGCAAGCCAGCGCGTCTCCGAGGACATGTGGTATGCCGGGACGGCGGACGCGGTCTACCAGAACATCGACATCATCGAGAGCTATGGACCCGAATACATCGTGATCCTGGCCGGCGATCACATCTACAAGATGGATTACGAGCTGATGCTGCACCAGCACGTCAGCCAGGGCGCCGACGTGACGGTCGGGTGCATCGAGGTTCCGCGTAACGAGGCGAGCGGGTTCGGCGTGATAGCCACCGACGAGACGGGCCGCATTCTCTCGTTCCTGGAGAAGCCCAAGGATCCGCCGGGCATGCCCGACAAGCCCGACATGGCGCTCGCCAGCATGGGCATCTACGTCTTCGCCACGGACTTCCTCATCGACCAGTTGAGACGGGACGCAGCCGAACCGGGCTCGAGCCGCGATTTCGGGAAGGACATCATTCCTCACCTCGTCCGCAACGGCAAAGCCGTCGCACACCGTTTCACGGATTCCTGCGTACGCTCCTCCCCGACGAGCGAGGCCTACTGGCGGGACGTCGGCACCCTCGATGCCTATTGGAAGGCGAATATCGACCTGACCGATCCGCTGCCGGCCCTCGATCTCTACGACCACGACTGGCCGATCTGGACCTTCGCGGAGATTACCCCGCCCGCGAAGTTCGTTCACGACGATGCCAATCGCCGCGGCAAGGCGGTCGACTCGCTGGTGTCGGGCGGCTGCATCATCTCGGGCGCTACCCTTCGGAGAAGCCTCCTGTTCACCGGAGTCCGCATTCACTCCTATGCTCAGGTGGAGAACGCGGTGATCCTGCCGGGTGTGGATATCGCCCGCTCCGCGCGGCTGAAGGACGTCATCATCGATCGCGGCGTACGCATCCCGGAGGGCCTCGTCGTCGGTGAGGACCCGGACTTCGACGCGCAGAGATTCCGCCGCAGCGAGGGTGGCATCACCTTGATCACGCAGCCGATGCTCGACAAGCTCAGCTAATGAGCTCTCTCGAAGTCCTTTCCGTCGCGTCCGAAGTCTATCCGCTGGTGAAGACGGGAGGACTCGCCGACGTGGCTGGCGCGCTTCCCGCCGCTCTCCGGCAGGAGGGCATCACGGTTCGGACACTCGTCCCGGGCTATCCTGCCGTTCTCGACGCGCTGGATGTACCGGAGCGGCTGCACGAGTTCGGCGACCTCTTCGGCGGTGAAGCCCGGCTGCTTGCTGCGCGTGCGGCAGGGCTCGACCTCGTCGTCCTCGATGCCCCGCATCTCTATGCTCGGCGGGGCTCTCCCTACTTGGCCCCTGACGGCCGGGACTGGCCCGACAACGCCCAGCGCTTCGCCGCGCTCGGCTATGCCGCCGCCAGGATCGGCAGCGGCCTCCTGCCCGGCCTCGTGCCCGATGTCGTGCATGCCCATGACTGGCAGGCCGGGCTCACGCCGGCCTATCTCCGTTTCGGCGGGATGGCCCGTCCGCGCACCGTCGCCACGATCCACAACATCGCCTTCCAGGGCGTGTTTCCGGCCGGGCTGCTCGCGTCCCTCGGCCTGCCCTCCGAGTCCTTCACGATCGACGGCGTCGAGTATCATGGCCAGATCAGCTACCTGAAGGCCGGCCTTCAATTCGCGGACCGGATCACGACGGTCTCGCCGACCTATGCCCTCGAGATCCAGACCCGCGAGGGCGGCATGGGGCTCGACGGCCTGTTGCGGACCCGCTCGCACGTGGTTTCGGGAATTCTGAACGGGATCGACGAGACGGTGTGGGACCCCGCGCGCGACGAGCACCTCGCCTCTCCGTTCGACGCCCAGTCCCTGGACCGGCGCGCCGCAAACAAGGCGGCCCTGCGGGCCCGCCTGGGCTTGGCGCAGGACCCGCGAACCCTGCTTTTCGGCGTGGTGAGCCGCCTGTCCGGGCAGAAGGGGCTCGACCTTCTGCTCGAGGCCCTGCCGGTTCTGCGTGAGTTCGGGGCCCAGCTCGCCCTTCTCGGCTCCGGCGACCCGGATCTCGAGGCCAGCTTCCGGGACGCCGCAGCTGCCCATCCTGGCCGGATCGGCGCCGTGTTCGGCTTCGACGAGACCCTGGCGCATCAGATCCAGGGCGGGTGCGACGCGCTGCTCGTGCCTTCGCGCTTCGAGCCCTGCGGGCTCACGCAGCTCTGCGCCCTGCGCTATGGAGCGGTTCCCGTGGTCGCGCGCGTCGGCGGCCTCACCGACACGATCATCGACGCGAACGAGATGGCGCTGGCCGCCGGCGTCGCGACGGGCGTCCAGTTCGCCCCGGTCAGCACCCTCATGCTCGCGGCCGCCCTCGGCCGCACGGCCGAACTATGGGCCGACCAGGAAGCCTGGAGGCGAATGCAGCGGAACGGGATGATGGCCGATGTCGGCTGGGCCCGGCCCGCCCGCCATTATGCGGAGCTCTATCGCGGCAAGACATGAAGAGCCGGATTGACCCGATTCGCGGGGCCGGATAGAAACTGCGCGATGATCTCGAACCGCCGCACCCCAGTGAGCTATTTTACGCCGTCCCCATAGGGCGGCAGCGTTTGGGTGCGACCTGACGATCGATGCCGCCGCAGCCCGGCGGCGTTTTCATATCGGATCGTGTCTCCGGCCTGCGGCTCCCCCGCAAGGAGACCACGATGCCCCTTCCCCAATCTTCCTTCCTGAAGACGCTCACCGAACGCGGCTTCATCCACCAATGCACCGACCTTGCCGCCCTCGACGGCGCGCTATCGGCGGGTCCGGTCGCGGCCTATGTCGGCTTCGACGCCACGGCGGACAGCCTCCATACCGGACATCTCCTGCCCATCATGGCTTTGCGCTGGCTGCAGCGTTCCGGTCACAAGCCCATCGTGCTGATCGGCGGCGCGACCACGCGCATCGGGGATCCGAGCTTCCGCGATTCCAGCCGGCCCCTGCTCGACGATGAACGGATTGCCCAGAACATTGCCGGCCTCAGGAAGGTGTTTTCGCGCTACCTCGCCTTCGGCGACGGGCCGACCGACGCCATCATGGTGGACAATGCCGGCTGGCTCGACCCGCTGCGCTACCTGCCTTTCCTGCGGGATTTCGGCACGCATTTCACAGTCAACCGCATGCTGACCTTCGACAGCGTGCGCCAGCGGCTCGACCGCGAGCAGCCCCTGACGCTGCTCGAGTTCAACTACATGGTTCTGCAGGCCTTCGATTTCCTGGAGCTGTCGCGACGTCACGATTGCGTCCTTCAGATGGGCGGATCGGACCAGTGGGGGAACATCGTCAACGGTGTGGAGCTCGGCCGGCGGATCGACCAGCGGCAGCTCTTCGGCCTGACTACCCCCCTGCTCACCGCATCGTCCGGCGCGAAGATGGGCAAGACCGCGGGCGGGGCGGTTTGGCTCAATGCGGAACGCCTCAGCCCCTACGAGTTCTGGCAGTTCTGGCGCAACACCGAGGACGATGACGTCGCCCGCTTCCTGCGCCTCTTCACGGAGCTGCCGCTCGATGAGGTGTGGCGCCTCGGCGAGTTACGGGGATCGGAGATCAATGAGGCGAAACGGATCCTCGCGACCGAGGTGACGCGGCTCGCCCATGGCGACGAGGCTGCGGAGCAGGCCGCGCAGACCGCGCACCACACCTTCGCGGAGGGAGGCCAGGCCGAAGGGCTGCCGAGCGTGGAGGTGCCGCACGCGGAGCTCGAATCCGGCATCCCGCTGGCAAACCTGTTGGCGCTCGCAGGACTCTCCTCATCCCGCAGCGAGGGACGCCGCCTGATCCGAGGCGGCGGGGCGAGGCTCAACGGCGAGGCCCTGACCGACGAGAACGCGGTCGCGACGGTCGCCGATCTGCGCGACGGCGCGATCATGCTGACGGCCGGCCGGAAGCGTCATGCGCTGGTCAGGGCTGCGTGATCATTGAGTAGAGCAGTAGTCGTGGGTTGCGGCTTGTAAGGAATTTCCTTACACTAAGAGGTATAGAGGAGGTGTCGTTGATCACGAGTAAAATCACGAGCAAGGCGCAGACGACCATCCCGCAAGCGGTGCGCACGGCCCTGAATCTGAAGGAAGGTGACGAACTGGCCTATCAAATCGAGGATGGAAAGGTCACACTGACAAGGCACGAGCCCCACTCACCCGTCGAGGACCCGTTTGTCACGTTCTCCGAGTGGGACAGCGAAGCCGATCGGAAGGCTTATGCACGACTTTGAGTTCGGCGACGTCATTCGCGTGCCTTTCCCTTATACCGACCGCAATACACGCCAGCGCCGACCGGCATTCGTCGTGTCGGCGGGCCGCGTCGGAGAGGGGCGATCTTTGCTGTGGGTTCTAATGATCACCAGCGCAGAGAATTGCCCTTGGATCGGTGACGTCACGTTCGGTGACAATTACGCAGTGAGTGGATTGCCGGCGCCATCGGTCGTCCGCACCACGAAAATCGCCACCATTGAGGCAAGCCATGCGGAGCGCATCGGAAAGGCGCCAGAACAGTTGGCGAATGCAGTCACACAGGAGGTCAAAGCCATATTGAACTATTGAGCGTCAGGGATGGCAGTTGTCGCTTGCGCAATTCAGGATTTCCCTAAGCTCCCAATCGTGCGGCGTACGGCTCCTCGAAATTTTCGTAATCGAGCGGGGTCATGTGCCAGCCGGCGTCGTGCTGCGCCCAGTAGAATTCCTTCAGCAGCATGCTGATCGGACCGGGCCCGTCATTGCTCATGATGTGCCCGTCGATGCGAGAGACCGGCATCACGCCGCCAGCCGTGGTCGCGCAGAACATCTCGTCCGCTTCCAGCAGATCGGAGCGCCGCAACGGCACGATGGCGGCATCGATCCTCTTCATCGCGCAAAGGTCCAGCACCGTCTGGCGCGTGATGCCCTCGAGCGCACCGCGATCCGGCGTGAGAACGCGCCCGTCCTGCACGACGAAGACATTGAAGCCGGGGCCTTCCGTGACGAACCCGTCGGCATCGAGCAGGACGGTCGTGTCGAAGCCCGCGTCATGCGCCTCGAAGAGGCCACGGGTCAGATCGCCCCAATGGTAGTTCTTCACGGTCGGATCGACGGAGCGGCTCGAGATCCGCGGAACGGACGCGATGTGCAGATGCGCGCCCCGCTCCTGGACATCCGGGGGGATGACATCGATCCACGGGATCGCATAGGCGATGAACGTGTTCTCGCAATCCTGCGGGCGGCGGGAGCCAGCGATGCGTGGCCGTCCGCGCGTCGAGACGAGGGCGACGTAGGAATTCCTCAGGCCACTCAGCACCACGCATTGGGCGGCGATTCGGGCCATCTCGCCCATTGAATAAGGCGGCACGAGCCGGAGACTATCGAGGGAGCGCTGGAAGCGTTTCAGATGATCGTCGAGGCGGAAGAATGCTCCGTTCCGGACATGGACCACGTCATAGGTAGCGTCGGATCGCGTCAGGCCCCAGTCCAGGACCGGGATGGTTGCTTCGTCGATCGGAACGAAGGCGCCCCTCACATGGGCCGCCCCATTTGAATAATCCTTGCTCATGCCCCGAATCGACCTCCCCAATGCCCGTCAGCGCGTGCCACACTGACACGCGCTGACGGGCAGGCAAATTACTTTGCCGCCCGCGGGGAATACAGCCGGATTCTGAATTTCGGAAGGTTTCGTCGTGTCCGACACACAAAGGAAGCGGCCCGAATGCTATCCGAGCCGCCAAGTCGTTCTCCTCGACCGGGATTAGGGCACGACTGGCCGAATCGGTCAAGCGAAAAGTATCGAGGCGAACTTGGCCGCTGGTGTTGCCTTTCAGTGACAGACAACGGCCTGGCAATTGTTATTGAATGAGGCTCTTCCTCTCGGGAAGAGACTCAGGAGCCACGTTACATGAAAAGATTGCTACTCTCCGCCACTGCCTTGGTGGCTCTGGCGTCGGTGGCCCAGGCCGCCGATCTGCCGGCACGGGTCGCGCCAGCGCCCGTGTTCACCCCCGTTCCGGTCTTCACCTGGACCGGCTTCTATGCCGGCGTGAACGCCGGCTGGGGCTGGCGCAACGACAATAACAATGCCGTGCTGTTGACCGGCCCTGGCCTCCCGGCCGGCTTCGTCGGCGGCACGCTGCTATTCTCGAATAACGACGACGGCGGTTTCACCGGCGGCGGCCAGATCGGCTACAACTACCAGATCGGGTCGTTCGTGATCGGTGCCGAGGCCGACATCCAGTGGGCCGATACGGACCAGAACATCAACGCCGTCTTCGTGCCGGCGCCCGGCTTTGTTGCCGGCCGAGACGTCTTCGTGCCCGGCGTCTTTAATAGCAACGCTCCGGAGTGGTGGGGCTCGGTGCGGGCGCGCCTGGGCGTCGCGATCGACCGGGTCCTGATCTACGCCACCGGCGGTCTCGCCTACACCGAGGACAACACCGGCTGGGTGGTCGGCGGCGGTGTCGAGTGGGCCCTGCCCGTGAACTGGTTCGGCTCCTCGGCGGTCACCTTCGGGGTCGAGGGCCTGTGGATCAACATCGATAGCGACAATAACAACTTCAACAATGGCTTTGTCGGGACGTTCTCGACCCCCGGCAGGGCGCCCGTTGCGGTCGTCGCACCGGCATTCGACAACAACAACGACAACGAGTTCGGCGTCGTGCGCGCGAAGCTCAACTTCAAGTTCTGAGCATCGCATCCACAAACACAAGGCCCGGCCAAGCGCCGGGCCTTTCTTTTTTGGCGTAGAGCTGTGCGGCAGGCTCAAGGAAACGGACCGCTCACCCCGCCGGTGATGCCTTCGCTGCAGATCTCGGTCCCTCGGATTTATGCAGATACGGGCTTCCGCTTTTTTGCCCGCACTCTGATATCGCGCTGCCCTATCCCGGCGCCGCACCCTGCGTATTCACATAGACCGCATAAAGCGACTGACTCGCCGCCATGAACAGGCGATTGCGCTTTGGCCCGCCGAAGCAGATGTTCCCGCAGATCTCCGGGAGCCGGATCCGTCCGATGAGCTTGCCGTCGGGATTCCACACGGTCACCCCACTGTAGCCGACGGCGCGTCCTGCATTGCTCGAGATCCAGAGGTTTCCGTCGACATCACAGCGAACACCGTCAGGGCCGCATTTCACGCCGTCGATCATGCAATCCGTGAAGACTTTCTGGTTCGACAGCTTGTTGTCCGAACCAACGTCGAAGACGTGCACGTCGCCCTTGCCGCCGGGGCCTTGGTCGCCGGGCCCCTTGCCGGTGCTCACGACATAGAGCTTCTTGTAGTCCGGCGAGAAGCACAGGCCATTCGGGTCCGGCACCTGTTCCTCGGTGACCACGAGATCGATCCTTCCGCTCGGATCGATGCGGTAGCAGTTGGTCGGAAGCTCGCGCCGCCAACCTCCGATTCCCACGGCTTGACCCAGCTTCGGGTTGAGCCGTCCAGCCGAATTGCTCGGCCCTCCGGCTGCGTCCGGAGCGCCCTCGTAGAGCTGGCCGCCATAGGGCGGATCGGTGAACCAGTAGCTTCCGTCCGGATGGGGAACGACGTCGTTCGGCGAGTTGAGGCGCTTGCCCTGATAGGAATCCGCGAGCACCGTAATGGAGCCATCGAGTTCGTAGCGCACCACGCGGCGCATCAGATGCTCGCAGGAGAGCTGCCGCCCCTGGAAGTCGAAGGAGTTCCCGTTGCTGTTGTTCGACGGAGTGCGGAAGACGCTGACGCGTCCGTCGTCCTCAAGCCACCGCAATTGCCTGTTGTTCGGGATGTCGCTCCAGACGAGATAACGTCCCTGCGCATTCCACGCCGGCCCCTCGGACCAGAGCGCTCCGGTCCACAAGCGCTGGATGGCGCTGTTCGGCTGAGCATAGTTGTTGAAGACCGGATCGACGGTGAGCACGTCGGGATCCGTGAAATAGGTCGTCGGTGCGCCACTCGGGCTGAAATCTCGCGGCGGAGCCGTGACTGTGCTCGGCGGCGCAACAGGGCTCGAGGGGGCCTGTGCCAGCGCCGCACCCGACCCGAGCGCGACGGCACCCCCCCCAACACCCGCAGCACAGTCCGCCGCGACGTGCCCTCACGGGCAGATTCGATGGACACAGGACTCGACATGGAACGCCTCCCTCAGCATGAATTTTGAGACGCAGCTGAAAAAGACACAGTCACTGGAGATCGACCGAAAGCGGCGAGCGGGAGAAACAGCTCCTCTCGCTTCGGGATCATCGATAGGATGATCAAAGGATCACATCGGAGTCGAGAAGTGTCAACTGAAATGGCAAGCCGCAGGAGAAGTGCTTCATCCCCTGAGGCGGTGGCCTGGATTGCTTCACTTCGTTCGCAATGACGGTGAGGGTGTGAAGATGGGAGGAGCACCGCCGGAAACGGAAGCAGGCTCCTGAACCACTCCCGTCTTTGCGAGCCGAAGGCGAAGCAATCTACCCGTCGACGGATGCGCTCCTGAATCGCTTCATTCCACTCGCGATGGCGAAGAGGACGCGAGGAGCAATGAGGTCGTCAAACCGGAAAGGACAGAACGGCGCGTGTCCCGCTGTGATCTGAATCGAATGCGATCTGCGAGCTGAGATTCGAGGCCATGGCTGTCACGATGCGGGTTCCGAGACCGCTGCCCTGCACGGACCCGTTGCCCGTCCAGCCGACGCCATCGTCCTCGACAATGAGAGACGCGTGGCTTTCCGAGGCCGAGAGAATGACACGGATGTCGCCGGACTGCCCCTGCGGATAGGCGTATTTGAACGCGTTCGTGACGAGTTCCACGACGATGACGCCGACGGAGACGGCCTTGTCGGTCGCGATCCGCACCGGGTCGGCGCTTAATGTGATCCTGTGCTCGCGTCCGGCTGCCCGCATGGCCCCAGCGAGCTCCTCGACGAGGCCCTCAAGGTAAGTGTCCATTTCCACGAAGCGCACGTCGTCGGAAGTGTAGAGACGGCGATGGATCTGGGCGATGGCGGCGATGCGCCCTTGAGTTTCCCTCAGCGCATCCCGCGCCGCCGGATCGGACGCGATCGCCCGCTGCTGCATGGTGACCAGGGAGGCGACGAGTTGGAGGCTGTTGGCGACGCGATGATTGACCTCGCGCAGAAGCAGTTCCGCGCGCTCGCGCGCCTCGCGCATCTCCCTTTCTGCAGCCTCCTTTTCACGACGAAGCCTTGCGCCCTCGATGGCCTGGTGGGCCGCATTGCGCAGTAGGTCGAGAAATACACCGCCAACATCCTTGATGACGTAATCGGCGGCGCCAGCCTTCAGGGCAGCTACTGCAATGCGCCCCTCGTCCGCACCGGTGACGTAGATGACCGGCGGCGGATCCGGCAGACCCTGAACTACCGCGAGAACCTCCAGGCCCTCCTTGCCGGGCATGAAGTGGTCGAGCGCGACGACATCGAACGTGGCGTCCGAGAGCTGCATCAACCCGTCATCGCCACTCGGAGCATAGGTGACTGCGAAGCCATTGCGCCCGAGCGTGCGTTCGACGAGGCGCCCTAGGCCCGGATCGTCGTCGATGTAGAGAAGGCGGATCGGCCGAGTCTCGGACACCCTGTCCTCACGACGCGTCGGGGATATGCATGACCGAGAGGAACAGACCAAGCTGGCGGATCGCCTGCGAGAACGAGGCGTATTCGACCGGCTTGGTGATGTAGACATTGGCGCCGAGATCGTAGCAGCGCTCGATCTCGCGTTTGTCGTCGGTCGTCGTGAGCACGATCACCGGAGCCCGCTTCAGCACGTCGTCACTCTTAAGGCGGGCCAGGATGTCGGTCCCGTGCATGTCCGGCAGGTTGAGATCGAGTAGAACCAAGACCGGTCCATTCTTTCGCCCCTCGGGGCTGAACAGGTACTCGAGAGCGCCGGTCCCGCTCGCGAACTGCAGGATCTCGTTGCAGACGCCCGCCCGCCGGATGTTCTTCTCGATCAGACGCGCATGCCCCTCGTCATCTTCGACCATGATAATGGTCACCGGCTGCTGGTTGGGCATTACGCGGCCTCTGAACTCGCGATGAGGGTTTTCGGAAGGGTCACGGTGAAGGTGGAACCTTCACCGGGCTGCGATGCGACCGAGATGGTGCCCCCAAGCCTTCGCACGAGAGCACGGACATGAGCAAGCCCGATGCCCTCGCCCGGGTGATCCTGGGCTCCAGAGCGCCTGAACAGGTCAAAAATGCGATCGAAGTCCTTGGGATCGATGCCGCGCCCGTTGTCCGCGACCTCGTAGCGCACATACGGCCCCGCCTCGCTCCCGCTCACGACGATCCGGCCAGGCCGGCCTGCGGCGAGGTATTTGACCGCGTTCTCGATCAGGTTCCCGAAGACCTGCTCGACGGCAAGGCGGTCGCTCGTCAGGTCCGGGACATCCTCGATGACGAGTTCCGCTCCACGCTCTCCGAGCTGGTGCGCAAGGCTCCGGCGTTGCCCTTCTAGGAGCTGGCCCATGCTGATCCACTCGGGGGTGAGAACCCGTCGCCCCTCGCGGGATAGCTTCAGGATGGCCGCGATCAGCCGATCCATCTTGGCGCTCGAGGTGCGAATGAACCCGATTGCTTCGGTGAGATCCGCCTCGATGGCGGCGCGGGCTTCCGGGGTGACGAGTTCCGGATTGTGCCGGATGACTGCGCGGTAAAGGCGCTCGATTTCGGCCTGGGCCCCCTCGAGCTCACTGGTGAACCCCATGACGTTGACGAGCGGGGCCCGGAGGTCGTGGCTCACGATATAGGCAAAGCGCTGGATCTCGTCATTGGCCGCATCGAGCTCGGCGACCCGGTCGGCGAGCGCCTCCTCAACCCGCCGCCGCTCGTCGATTTCGCGCTGGGCAGCCTGATAGAGGCGGGCGTTGTCTATGGCGGTCGCGGCCTGACCAGCGATGCCGGCGAGCAGAGTCTCGTGCTCCTGCTTGAACATGCTGGTTTCAGCATGACCAAAAAACAGGCCGCCGAGCACCTCGCCGGAGCGGGAAGTGACCGGCACCGCGAGATAGCTGCGCACCGGCAGATGCCCTTCGGGCATGCCCCGGTAGGGCTCGCTCTGGCCGTAGCGCGAATCGGCCAGGATATCGTCGGACCGGATGATCCCCTCGCCGTGGAAGGTCGGCCGGAAAATTGCCGTTGCCCGCGGCATCGGGAACTTCGAGAATGCCTCCCGGGGTGCGCCCGACAGAGCATAGAGCATGTAGCTCTCGCCCTTCTCGTCGAGCACGTTGTAGAAGAAGGCCCCGAACTGGGCACCCGTCAGCGCGACGCCGGCATCCGTTACCATTTGCACGACCCGGTCGAGGTCGAGCTCGGCCGCCATGGCGGCCCCCGTCCGGTTGAGGATTTCCAGAATCCGGGTTTCCCTCCGAAGCGCCAACTCTGCCTGGCGCGCTTCGGTGATGTCGACGTTCACGCCGATCATGCCCAGGAACTCTCCACCCGGACCGAGCCGGGGCTGGGCATTGGTCTGCACCAGCCGGTAGTGTCCATCGGCCCGCTTGAACCGCGCCTCGCACCTAAAGCCGGTGTGGGCCTGCATGGCCTCGCTGAAGGGCTTGAACAGGGCCTCGCGATCCTCCGGATGGGCCGTCCTGCTCCAGTCGAACTCAGGGACATCCTCGGGAGTAACACCCCAGAACTCGCGCTGGGCCCGGTTCAGGTAGACGCATTTCCCCTCTGGGTCGCCCATCCAGAGCATGACGGGGGCGCTTTCCGCGACGAGCCGGAAGCGTTCTTCGCTTTCCCGCAATGCATCTGCAATCCGCTTCTGCTCCGTGACGTCGTGCCCCTGCACGAAGATGCTCGATGTCGTGCCGTCAGCTGCCGTAATGGGTTGGTAGACGAAATCGACGTAGTGCTCCTCGGGAGCGACTCCGGGGCGCTGCTGCAGGGTGACGCGAATGCCGCGCCCCACGAAGGGCTGGCCTGTCTCGAGGACGCGATCCAGCAGGTCGATGAAGCCCTGGCCCACAACCTCGGGAAGTGCCTCCCGCACCGGCTTGCCGAGAATTTCGCGGTGGCCGACCAGCGTGTGATAGGCGGCATTGGCGAGCTCGAACACATGGTGCGGCCCGCTCAGAACGGCCATGAAGCCGGGAGCCTGCTCGAATAGCCCCCGGAGATGCTGCCGCTCCTCCTCAAGGGCCTCATTGGTCTCCTGGACCGCCTGCGCCCGGCGCAAGACGTCTGTCTCGATGAGCGCCGACGGACCTGAGCGCAGGATTGAACCCTGTGCCTGCCTCCTCAGTCGGTGAAGCTCCGTCACGTCCACGGTGTGCTGGAGGATGAACGATAGCGCGCCATCCTTGTCGAAGAGGGGCGTATGCGTCGCGCTCCAGTAGCGCTCCTCGACACCCTGCCCATCCGGGAGGGAGATGTCGTACTGGATGAGCGGCAGGTGATCCCGCTCCTTGTCGCGGGCGACGCGTTCCAGGGAGGTGCGAAGCTGGCGGTAGCTGGCCGAATCCGGGTCGCTCGGAAAGGCCTCGAACATGTTCCGTCCGACCAGATCCTCCCGCTCCCTCATGGTCGTCTGGAGATACGCGTCGTTCATGGTCACGATCCTGAACGACGGGTCCAGAAGTACGTACGGATTGGGAGACGCGCCGAACAACGCCTCGAAGTTGATGGAAATCACGCGGTTGCGCTGACCGGCGCCAGCGTCCCTTCTGACTGATGCTCGGCCGTATGTAGGTCACCACCTCGCCCACCGCCATGCCCGGCAGGGCTCATCCCGCCCTCCTGGTTATCGCGAGGGGAGTGGACACATCCAGGTCGGAGGGTTCAGTCCGGATTGCTTCGCCGGCGGCTCGCAAGGATGGAAGTCGCCCCGCATCGCGCAAACAGGGCTGTGCCGACGTCGCTCAATCGAACAATCACGGAAGTTCGCACAAGGTTCAGCCGGGTAGGAGTGCCCGTGCAAACGGGTCGCTCAGGCCGGTGCTGGCAAAACTCGATCGTGCGCCTGACAGGTTTCTGCAACGGAATGCTGTGACTTTCACCTCCGTAACCTGTCTTCGTCAGGCCAGCCTGCGACTGTTGAGGAACGCACGTTCGGCGACATCGCTCCAGTCCATGATCGATGCACGAAACTGCCGATAACTCTCGTAGATTTTCCTGGACAGTTCGTCTCCGGCGCCCGCTTCCGCGATGACATCGTTGCTGGCCTGGAGCGAAGCCCGCAGCACGGATTCGTCGAACGGCAGGATCTTCACGCTGCCTTCGTCCCGGAGCTTGCGCAGCCATAGGGCATTGTTGGCGTTGAACTCAGCCACGGAACGCGCATACTCGCCCGCGGCCACCGACTCGATGAGCTGCCGATCATCGGCACCGAAGCTCTGCCAAACCTGCTCGTTGATGCCCAGTGCTATTCCGGTGCCCGGCTCGTGGAATCCGGGGTAGTAGTAGAAACGGACCACCTTGTGCAGGCCGAGAGCCATGTCCTCCCAGGGGCCGATCCACTCGCTGGCATCGATGGCACCGGATTCGAGCGATGGCACGATCTCGCCGCCGGGAAGATTCACGACGATCGCGCCGAGCCGCCGCAGGACCTCGCCACCGAGCCCAGGCATCCGGTAGCGTATGCCTCTCAAGGCTTCGAGGGAAGTGATCTCCTGGTTGAACCAGCCACCCATCTGGGCGCCGGTATTGCAGCAGAGAAGCGGCCTGACGTTGAAACGTCCGCTGAGTGCGTCCCAGAGTTCCTGGCCGCCGCCATAGTGAACCCACGCGAATAATTCGTCGGCCGTGAAGCCGAAAGGGACAGCCGCAAAGAAACTGAAGGCCGAAGACTTCTTCTCGAAATAGTACTCGGCGGAATGATACATGTCGGCGATGCCGGCCCCCACCGCATCCAGACTCTCGAAGGCACGCACCAGCGTACCCGCGGGGAACACCTCGATCCTGATACGGCCGCCGGACGCGATGCCGATCGCTCGCGCCAGACGAACCGCACTGGCCTGAAGCCCTAGCAGACGTTCGGGCCAGTCCGTCACCATCCTGAGTTCGCGGACTCCCTGCGCAAGCGCAGGAGCAGGGCAATTCAAGGTCGC
The DNA here is from genome assembly GCF_001006805.1 of Microvirga massiliensis. Classification (GTDB taxonomy): domain Bacteria; phylum Pseudomonadota; class Alphaproteobacteria; order Rhizobiales; family Beijerinckiaceae; genus Microvirga; species Microvirga massiliensis. The sequence continues at coordinate 104,068 of NZ_LN811357.1, forward strand.
GATGCTGGCGACCGATCCCGCGCCAGCCAAAACATCTCGCCGCCTCATGACAATCCCCTCCAGTTAGACAGTGGCGTGCCGTCCCCCTTGGTGATACTCAAAGCAGTATGATCGCATTCGATCATGCGACCGGTGGTTCTCTGCAGCGGAGTGCTGCAGGTTTCACCTCCGTCATTTGACTTCGCTCAGGCAAGCCTCCGGCTGTTGAGGAATGCGCGTTCGGCGACGTCGCTCCAGTCCATGATCGAGGTGCGGAATTGCTGGTAGCTCGTAAAAATTTTCCTGGACAGTTCGTCGCCTGCGCCGATCTCGGCCACAACGTCCTGGCTGATCTTGAGAAACGCTCTGAGCACCGAGTCATCAAACTTCAGGATCTTGACGGTGCCTTCGTCCCGAAGCTTGCGCAGCCACAACGTGTTGTTCGTGTTGAACTCCGCCAAGTTGCGTGCGAATTCGCCCGCGGCCGCAATCTCGATGAGCGTCTGATCGCCTGGATCGAAGCTCTCCCAGACGCCCTTGTTGATGCCGAGGGTTTGGCATGTGCCCGGCTCGTGGAACCCCGGGTAGTAGTAGTAGCTGGCACCCTTGTGCAGGCCCATTGCCATGTCGGCCCAGGGGCCAATCCATTCGCTGGCATCGAGGGCACCGGATCTGAGCGATGGCACGATCTCACCGCCCGGCAGAAGCACCACGATGGCGCCCAGGCGCCGGAGCACCTCGGCACCGGGCCCAGGCATCCGGTAGCGCAGCCCTCGGAACCCCTCCGGCGACGTAATCTCGTGGGTGAACCAGCCGCCCATTTGACAACCGGTGCTGCTACACAGGAGAGACTTGATGTTGAATGGACCGCCGAGCGCGTCCCACAACTCTTGACCGCCGCCATAGTGTACCCATGCAAATAGTTCATCCGCCGTGAGGCCAAAAGGCATGGACGCGAAGAAACTGAAGGCCGAAGACTTCTTCTCGAAATAGAACTCGGCGGAATGATACATGTCGGCGATCCCGGAGCTAACCGCATCGAAAGTCTCGAACGGACGCACCAGCGCGCCGGCCGGAAATACCTCAATGTTGATGCGTCCGCCCGAGGCTACGCCGATCGTCCGCGCCAATCGCACGGCGCTGGTATGAAGGCCCGGCAGATCTTCGGGCCAGTCGGTCACCATCTTGAGTTGGCGGATTCCCTGTGCGAGCGCAGGTGTCGGGAAGCTGAAGGACGCCCCGGCGGCGATGGCTCCCGCGCCGGCCAGAAGATTCCGCCGCCTCATGGCCATCCTCCTCTATAGAAAAAGAGTGTCAGATGCTTCAATGTCATTGTCCGACCCGGCCTCGACAACGCTCAGTGACGCACTCCGGAAGGTTTCGTGTCTTGGCTCAAGCGAGTCTACGGCTGTTCAGGAAAGCCCTATCGGCGACCTCGCTCCAATCCATCATTGACGCACGAAATTGCTGGTAGCTCGCATAGACCCGCTTGGAGACATCGTCACCTGCGCCAGCCTCCGCGACGACATCGTTGCTGATACTGAGGAATGCTCTCAGCACCGAGTCATCGAACTTCAGGATCTTGACGGTGCCCTCGTCCCTCAGTTTGCGCAGCCAGAGCGCATTGTTCATGTTGAACTCCGCGAGAGAGGTCACATACTCGGCCGAGGCCGCGGTTTCGATGAGCTGCCGGTCACCCGAGTCCAAGCTCTCCCACACGGCCCTGTTGATGCCGAGGGTCTGGCCGGTACCGGGCTCGTGGAACCCTGGATAGTAGTAGTAGCTCACCGCCTTGTGCAGGCCCATCGCCACGTCGGCCCAAGGGCCGATCCACTCGCTGGCGTCGAGTGCACCGGACTTGAGCGATGGCACGATCTCACTTCCCGGCAGGCTCACCACGATAGCGCCCAACCGGCGCAGCACCTCCCCACCGAGACCGGGCATTCGGTAGCGTAATCCGTTGAACCCATCCGGCGAGGTAATCTCGCTGTTGAACCAGCCACCCATCTGGGTACCGGTACTGGTGCAGAGCAGTGGCTTGATGTTGAATTGCCCGTACAGCTCGTCCCACAACTCCTGGCCGCCGCCATACTGGATCCAAGCGAAGAATTCGTCTGCAGTAAGGCCAAATGGGACTGTATTGCCATAAAAATTGAACGCTTTCGACTTCTTCTCGAAGTAGGCAGCGGATGTATGAAACATCTCGGCCACGCCCGCGCCAACGGCGTCGAAAGTCTCGAAAGGGCGCACCAGCGCACCGGCGGGGAACACCTCTATCTTGATGCGGCCGCCGGACGCGACGGCGATCGCTCGCGCCAGACGAACTGCACTGGTCTGAAGGCCCGGCAGACCTTCGGGCCAGTCGGTCACCATCCTGAATTCGCGGATCCCCTGTGCGATCGCAGGCGTCGGGAAACTCAAGGTCGCGGCGCCGGCGACTGATCCCGCGCCAGCCAGAAGATCCCGCCGCCTCATAGCCACCCTCCTCCGCTCCACGGCTCAAAGGACCCGGAATGCAACCAGGTCGCAATGTAGATTTGTGGCAATCGATCGTGTTGGGGTAGGCCGTCGAAATAACCTACCCGAAATCGCTCCGATATGCGATCTTTTCTTGCAGAATAGACCCGGAAAGCGCGGCCGTGGCAGCATCAGCCGGAACGGCGGACATGCAACAGGCAAAGGCTTGGAATCCCGGAGTGCGTGCGCGGCTGCTGCTCGCGTTTTTCGGGATCAGCGCTTTTGCCGTGCTGGCTGCCGCCGCGGCGATCGTCGCGTTCAGGCAGGTCGGCGATCAGCTCCACATGGTCGACGCACGTGTTCCACCGACCCTGAGCTCGCTCGAGCTGTCGCGCTCCGCCGAGCGCATCATTGCTGCAGCGCCGGCGCTGCTTACCGCCACCGACCGCAAGCGCCGGGACGAGATTACTGCCGAACTCGAGGCGGAGGTCGGGCGCCTAAACGGCAGGCTCCTCGACCTGAAGCGGAATCGAACGGAGGTGCTTCCGCTCCTGAGGATCGAGCCGATCGTATCCTCGCTGACGGACAACCTCGCTGCGCTGGAAGACCTCGTCGCTCGCCGGCTCAACACCAATGACCGCATCAAGACTTTGCGGCGCGGGGTCTTTCAGACGAACGACGACACGCAGCGTCTCCTCGCGCCCTGGCTCATGATCCTGGACAGCCAGATTTCCCGGCTTGTCAATGACGTCAGGGGGGAGGGCCCGGGTGACACTGGGGACCGCGGGGATACACCGCAGCGACTCGCGTCGCTGGTGGAATTGCAGCGGCCGGCTCAGGCAGCCCAGCGACTCGTCTCGACCGCCGTCGACATGCTGGCGGAAGCATCGACGACCGATCAGACCAGACGGCTACCGGTCCTCAACTTCCAGCTCGGTCGAACATTGGGAGACCTCGAGACGACGGCGGCGGGCCTCGATCCCAAGCTGCGACCCCTCTTCCTGGAGCAGGTCGCGAAACTTCGGCAGTTCGTCGAGGGACCGGACGCCATCACCGCGGCGCGCAAGCAGGAGTTGGAGCTTATTGGCGAGGGCGAACGGCGGCTGGCCGAAAACGCCGACCTTTCAGCACAACTCACCAAAGCGGTCGACCAGCTCGCAGGGGCAGCTAAGCAGGATATCGGAAATGCAACGCAAGACGCTTTGTCGGTCCAGCGCCTGAGCACCCAAATCCTCGTCGCGGTCGGAGCGCTGAGCCTTCTGACCTCCATCCTGATCGTCTGGCTCTATGTCGGCCACAACATCGTCCGGCGCCTGCCGACCCTCAGCGATGGAATGCTCGCTATCGCCGGCGGCAAGCTCGACGCCGGCATTGCGACGCAAGGGGCGGACGAGATCGCCGCCATGGGACGCGCGGTCGAGGTCTTCCGGCGGAACGCCATCGAGCTCGAACGCTTGCTCGCGGAACGGAAGGAGGCGGCGGCTCGCCTCGAGCAGGTGGTCGAGGAACGAACCCGCGAAGTCGAACGGCGCGGAGCGGCGCTGCGGGTCACCTTCGACAACATGGGGCACGGGGTGGTGATGTTTGGCCCTGACCGTCGCATGGTGGCCTGGAACCGACGGTTTCAGGAACTGCTGGAGCTACCGAACGATCGCATCGGGTCGGACTGCATCTTCGAGGAATTGATCCGATATCTCGCCGAGCGCGGAGAATTCGGCCCCTGCGACGTGGGCGAGGAGATCGGGAAGCGCCTGACATCCCTCGATCGGCCCTATACCGACGAACGGATCCGTCCCAATGGCACCGTCCTGGAGATCCGCCGCAATCCGGTTCCGAGCGGCGGGTTCGTTTCGATCTATGCGGACGTGACCGAACAGAGAAAAGCGCAGGCCCGCGTCGCGCTCGCCCGGGCGCGCCTGACCGATGCGATCGAAAGCATTTCAGACGGCTTCGCCCTGTGGGACAGCGATGACCGCCTGGCGATCTTCAACAGCCGCTGCCGGACGCTGCTCGATGCAGAGGACTTGTTCGTCGTCGGCACGTCCTTCGAGGACATGATTCGCGCCTTTCAGGCCGGTGGCCGCTATGGTCCCTCCCAAGGCAGTGCTTCCGCATGGATCGCCGAGCGGCTGGCACTGCATCGCAATCCGCCGAGCACCTGCGACCTGCAGCTCGCGAACGGCTGTTGGCTTCGTATCACCGAGTTCCGGACTCGTGAGGGCGGCACCGTCACGATCTGGGCCGACATCACGGCCGCGAAGGAGCGCGAACGGGAGCTGGAGGCTGCCCGCGACAAGGCCGATGCGGCTAGCCGCACGATGGAGGAGGCTTATCGGGAATTGAAGGCAGCCCAGGCCAACCTGGTTCACGCTGAGAAAATGGCCTCCTTGGGCCAACTGACGGCGGGCATCGCACACGAGATCAAGAACCCGCTGAATTTCATCAATAATTTCGCCAACCTCTCCGAGGAGCTGTTGAGGGAGCTGAAGGACGCGCTTACCCCGGCGATGCACGCACTCGCGCCGCAGGACCTCGCAGAAGCCGAGGACGTGATGACGATGCTGACGGGCAACCTGTCGAAGATCGTCGAACACGGGCGACGGGCCGACGGCATCGTGAAGAGCATGCTCCTGCATTCGCGCGGCGGCAGCGGCGAGCGCCAGGTTACGAATCTCAATGCACTCGTCGACGAGGCGCTTAACCTCGCATATCACGGCGCCCGGGCGCAGGATTCAAATTTCAACGTGAAGCTGGAGCGGGATTTCGACCCGGATCTCGGTCCCCTCGAGCTGGTTCCCCAAGACATCACCCGGGTCTTTCTCAACCTGTTCGGGAACGCCTTCTATGCGACGTCCGCGCGCCGGCGGGACGGCGGTGGTGAAGATTACCATCCGATGCTTCGGGTCACGACACGGGACCTCGACAACGGCGTGGAAGTGCGCGTTCGCGACAACGGCGTCGGCATGCCGCCGGAGGTGCGGGCAAAGCTCTTCACGCCGTTCTTCACGACGAAGCCGACCGGCGAAGGCACCGGCCTTGGCCTCTCGATTAGCTACGATATCGTGGTCCAGCAGCAGGGCGGCACGATCGTGGTTGATAGCCGCCCCGGTGAATTCACGGAGTTCGTCATAAGGCTGCCGCGCAGTGCAGCGCGGATCGCCAAGCCGCAGATCGCCATGGGAGCGAGATGATGACGGTGAGCATCCTGGTCGTCGACGACGAGCCGGACGTCGTCGAGCTGTTCCGTCAGCGGTTTCGTCGGGAAGAGCGCGGCGGCGACTATACCCTGCATTTCGCGGAGTCGGGCGGCGACGCGCTGCGTCAGCTCGGCGAAGGGATCCGCCCCGAGCTCATCCTCATCCTCTCCGACATCAACATGCCCGGGATGGACGGTCTCCAACTGTTGCGGGAGATCAGGCGCAGGTGGCCGCATCTTCCGGTGATGATGGTGACCGCCTATGGGGATGACGAACGGAAGCGCCAAGCCGCCGCCGCAGGCGCAGTCGACTTTCTCGCCAAGCCTGTCGATTTCGACTACCTGAAGCAGCGGTTGCGCAGCTTCTCGACATCGCGGCCCCTTGCATGAGCGAATCGACGCATATTCTTGTGGTCGACGACGAGCCGGACGTCGAGGGATTGATCAGCCAGCGCTTCCGTCGCCAGGTCCGCGCCGGCGAGTTCGCGTTCAGCTTTGTGCGCGACGGCGAGCAGGCCCTTCGCGCCCTGCAGAGTGACGCCAGGATTGATCTGATGCTGCTGGACATCAACATGCCGGTGATGGACGGGCTGACCCTGCTCGCCCGCCTGCGCGATGCTCAGGCCGCCGTGCGCGCCATCATCGTGTCCGCCTACGGCGACATGCCGAACATCCGCACGGCCATGAACCGCGGTGCGTTCGACTTCGTCACTAAGCCGATCGACATGGTCGATCTCGAAGTGACGATGCGGAAGGCCCTGGACGAGATCGCCAAGCTGCGCGAGATCGAGCGCCGGCGCGCCGCGGCCGAGCGGGCGAAAAGCAACCTCGCCCGTTACTTCTCGCCCAATCTGGTCGACATTCTCGCGCAGCGCGACGAGCCCTTCGGTCCGGTCCGGCGGCAGAACGTGGCCGTGCTGTTCGCCGACATTGTGGGGTTCACGGCCTTGTCCGAGCAAATGCCGCCGGAGGATGTTGTGACCCTACTCCGGCAGTTCCACGAGCGCATGACGGCGCAGATCTTCGCATATGGCGGTACAGTCGAGAAATATGTCGGTGATGCCATTCTTGCCACTTTCGGGGTGTCGTCTGTGAACGATCACGATGCCGGGCAGGCCTTGGAATGTGCCGATGGGATGCTCGCCGCCCTCGACGACTGGAACCAGGAGCGTATCGCTTCGGGAGAAGCTGCGCTCGGCATGGGCATCGGCGTCAATTACGGACCGGCGGTGATCGGCGACGTCGGCAGCGAGCGCAGCATGTCGTTTACGGTCATTGGCGATACGGTGAACACCGCAAGCCGGCTGCAAGCTCTCACACGAACCTTGGATACGCCCCTGCTGGTCAGCGATTCGATCGTCAAGGCTGCCGGGCGAGATCCCTGTGACCACCTCGTGCGGATCCTCGGCCGACTCAAGGATGGCGGAGAGCAGGCGGTGCGCGGTCGTAACCACTCCGTGCGCGTCTGGTTTGATCCGGCGTGTCGGCTGTTTACGCGAACATCCGGGCTCTGAGTGTGTCAAAGTTGTTGCGCAGCAGTAATTTTTCTCCCTCGAGATCCCTTCCCATTGTCATTACGAGCGAAGCAATCCAGCCCGCGTGTGTAATCCTGGATTGCGTCGCTTCCGGCTTGCAATAACGGCAGTGGACCCGCAATTTCGTCCTGCCGTTGTGAGGGACAGAAACGAGTCTTCCTCACGCAAACATAGCGGGGCCGAACTCCTCGACCTAGGTGATCACGTCGGCCGGAATTCCGGCACGTTCCGCCGCGCGGCGGATGTCCTTGGCGCTCGAAGCCTCATAGAGGCAGTAGGTCTTCCTCTTGTCGGCGCTGAGAAAGGAGAAGATCCACTTCACGCCTTCTTCATCATTGATGCGATTGACGTGATCGTTTCCCTCCTTCGTGATCTCGAGCTTTTCCGTGAAATTTCTTTCAATAATGAAACGTGGCATCGCCTTTCACCTCCTGAACATCTCTGCGCGCGGTCCAAAACACCAATCTTCATGACTCAATGGACGGTTCCTTGAATTTTCTGCTTGAGGGCGGTCATGCCGATCGACATCGCGGCTTCAAGCGATTGTTCCAGCAGGCGATCGACGCGCTCCCTGTCGCGCCGGTGGCCCGGTTGTGCTTTCCTGCTGCAGGCGCGCCGCGAGATTGGGCGTATGGCCGACCACCGCTAACAACTCGCGTCCGCTCGCACCAATGAGATCGCCGTCCGCCATGAGTTCCGTCGCGATGCCGACGCGCGCCTCGAGCTCAGTAACGTCAGGCTGCATGATGGAACGGACCGCATTCAGAGCCTCCAAGCCCGTCCGTATGACCCGCTCCGCCTGATCCTCGAACGCAGTCGGCCATCCGAAATTAGCCAGAACATCATTGCCGAGATACTGAGCGACGTGACCGGAATAGCAAGTGATGCTTCCGGCCACGACATCCTGGTATTGACCCAGGACAACCCGTGCCTCTTCGGGATCGAGCTTTTCGATGATGCGGGTCGAGCCAACGAGATAGCAAAACATGATCGTCAGATAGCGATGCTCCGCCTCAGTTGCTTCGACGGAAGGAGAAGCCCGCAATGGCACGTGATCTCTTTCCCCCACGCGCCTCGCATCGGCCTTGTTTGCAGCGGCAGCGGATTCGCCCGTGAGGTCCTTGATGGCTGCAAGCATGATCTGGTGATGCCCCAGGGATATGCCGAGTTCACGCAGATCGGCCTCAGTCAGATGCGGTAAGGCGCGGAAATCGACATCGCTCTTCCGGAAGATCTCGGCGTATCGACCAAGGCCCACTTTTTGCAGCCAGCTCTCGATTTGGCCTTCCATCCGAGGACTCTTTGCCGATTCTCCGACTCCGTCGGGCGCCTGATTAAGCACTGTTTCGTCAAGCAGATCCGGGACGCCGAGCCTATGAAACAATAATCAGTATACGACAGAATCCGCCCCGAAAGGAAACCGGTTCGATGCTAAATCGCGAACAGCTTGGCCAGCCACTCCAATTCAAGTTCCGGCGAATTCTGCTCAGATACTTCGGAAATCGCCGCCGCGGCCTGCACCGGAGGCGAAGCGGCTGGCGCCTCTGCGGGCCTCCTCTCGTAGTGGCCTTTCGCCGTCGCGGCCCTCGCGGCTGAGAGCCGTCCCGATGTCCTCGCCCCATTGCGCATGGCAGGAAGCTCGGTCGGCCTGCAGGCAGATTTGCGGGAAGCGCGCCAGATCCGCAGCGAGGCGTTCCGCTTCGGCTCGCGCCTGTCCCACGGGCGTGAGCCGGTTGGCGAGGCCGAACGACAGAGCCTCTTCGGCCGCAACGGGGCGCCCGGTCAGGATCATGTCGAGCGCGTGGCTCTGCCCGATGAGCCGGGGCAGGCGGACCGTGCCGCCATCGATCAGCGGCACGCCCCAGCGCCGGCAGAACACCCCGAACACCGCGCTCGCGGAGGCGACGCGCAGGTCGCACCACAGGGCAAGTTCGAGCCCACCCGCGACGGCATAGCCCTCAACCGCTGCGATCACGGGCTTGCTCAGCATCATACGCGTCGGCCCCATGAGGCCATGACCTTCCGGCTCATACGGCACCTCGCCCCCGGAGAGCGCTTTCAGATCGAATCCGGCGCAGAAGTGGCCGCCCTCCCCCGAGAGAACCGCGACCGCGCTGTCCGCATCGGCGTCGAATGCGGCGAAGACCTCCCTGAGTTGATCGGCTGTCTCTGGATCGACGGCATTCCGCACTTCGGGACGGACGATCACCACCGACGTGATTGGGCCATTCTTCTCGACACGCACTTTCGTCATGCAAACACTCCCCGGCTTGCCCGGGGCCAGAACGTGGAAGATTCGATCCAGACTGATTCAGGCCTCGGCCGGGTTCACTCTAATGCCTCGTCTGCGGATCCGGAGCGGGACGATATGCTGATTCACACGAAACAGATTGCCCGGGTCATTTCTCGCCTTGATGGCGGCGAGGCGCACGCAATTGGCGCCGTAGGTGGCCTGGATCGACACCAGAATGCTCCAGATTGCTCTCACTGGGAAGCGTGTACCGAGAATGTGAACCCGGACGCGAGCCGTAAGTCCCAAGGCCATTGCTGTCCTTGTGCGACAGGTCACCGACAGGCGGGTCGCTGTAGCCTTATCGTTGTATGGTAACTCGGCGCGCTACGGCAGGCCTGATCACCCTCGACCGAGCCTAGAGGCTCCCACGCCGACCAGAGGCCCCGCTCCAAGCGGGGCCTTTCTGATGCAGGGAAGCCCGCCTTATACTAATCCTGCCCGGAGCAGCCTACGAGAGCTTCTCCGGGCGTTCTGGGGTGCTCTGCTCCTTGGCTCGGCTCAGCATCGCCGAGACGGCCTCGACCAGATTTTTAGCAGCATCCAGCGTAAGGACCAGTCGGCTATTGACGACAACGGTCTCCTGAGGCTCCGCGCTGAAGCTCGGTCTCAAATAGCGGCGCACCCCTAGACCCACCACAATGGAGCAACTGCTGACCAAAGCGATATCCACGACTGAGGTGACGAACGTCTCGGGCACGCTGTGCGGATCGGCGATCAACAGCTCACGGGCTTCGGGCGGCATTGCACGTCTCCTGAGCTCTGTTCCTGAAATCGATCGGACGCGACAACTGTATAAGAGAACACTGGATGGGGGCTGTCCGTTCTGTTGGCGGACTTCATTCGGTGAGAGATCGGCGGTCTTGGTGGACCACCCCGAGAGAAAGGGAGCCCAATCGGCGCTCGGTTCCGGGTGGGGCATTCTGTGTCTTGGGATCCGCACCGCTCGTGCCGCAGACTGCTCGCACGGCCCGTCTCTCCGCTCTCTCCCGAGCGCCGCGATTCCGAAAGTGAGAAGATGGGGCGTGGTGCCCCAAGCGTAGATGCGACCGAGAAACTACCGCCACGCTCCATCTACGTGAAGGCGGGAGGGATCACCCTCATGGCGAAGTGGTAAAGGCGGAATGAGGCTCTGGCCGCCCATCACCTCGAGGCTCTCCCGAGCTCTCCCGACTGCGTTAGAGCAGGTGATCACGAGGGCGTCATTCGTCCGCCGTATCTTCCATACTCTGCGGCTGCGCGCTTTCACCTGGATCAGGGTTGCGCGCTTTGATGAACGGGCCGGCCGGGTTGAGAGATACCAGAGACTTGGCTTTCGTACGGAGATCGCGGGAGTGCTTCACGGTTTCCCGCGCAACCTGGAGAAGCTTCGCATCATATGAGGTGCTTTCGAGCAGCTTGTGCGCGTGATCCAGCGTCTTCTCGGCTTGGACGAGCATCTCGTCACGGTCGGCCATCGCGGCGCTCCTTGGCCATGCAGGCGGGAGCACACCGGTCTCTCAGCCATCAGCGCCTACGGGTTCGGACCTGCCAGTGATGGCAGCATCATGCGTCTCTTCGGAGCAGAAATCGAACCGCAATCCTGGAATAATCCTCGCGCGAGGATGTCCAGAACGAACCTCTGAAGGGTGCGGAACTGTTCCAGAGTCTGCTCGAAGCTCTGACGGAGTTTCTGGCTTCCATCGTATCCTGCCCCAGCCCCGGTCATCCACTCGATAGGAGCGAGCTGCTCGGCGACGCGCTTTTCAGCCGCGGCAATTGGGATTGTCCAAGCTTGTGTTCACGATTCTCCCTACTATTGCAGAGGAAGAGCGCGAGCAGATCAGGAAGTTCATCAAAACCGGATCTTTCAAGCACACCAATGGAGTGCGGCCGCCAATTTTTTCGCCGCGAACACGCTTCCGATTACTGCTCCGCGCAGGCCTCGGACAATGCTACACATTCGGGCATTTTATCGGATGGCACTTCCGCACGCGGAACTATGCTCTAGCTGCACCTGAGGACGCAGCATGGAGGCTCCGATGTCCGATCACGTCTACAAGGTGGTTGAACTCGTCGGCTCGTCGAAGGACAGCATCGAGGATGCGGTCCGGACAGCCATCAAGCGGGCGGACCAGACGTTGAGGAACCTGCGCTGGTTCGAGGTCGTGCAGATGCGGGGCCATGTGGAAAACGGCGAGGTTCGTCACTTCCAGGTCGTGCTCAAGGCGGGCTTCACTCTGGAGGGCGAGCAACCGTGACGCGCATCAGGCCTCGCCGGCCCCCTGCCCGCTCTCCCTGACGCGCCTCGACTTCATCAGGCAGCCGTCCCAATCCGGCTCGCCTTCGAAGCGCTCGACGAGAGCATCGATCAGAACGCGGATCTTGCCGGGCATGTAAGCGCCGGGAGGGCGCACTATGTGCAGACCATGCTCAGGCATCGGGTAGTCGAGCAGCAGCGGTTCGAGGGCACCGCTCTCGACCGCGTCCGAGACCAGGAAGGATGGAGCATCGGCGATTCCAAGGCCAGCAATGGCCCAGCGCAAGATAGCTTCGCCGCTGTCCGACCGGAGACGCCCTTCGGGCCGGATCGAGATCCAGCGCTTGCCGGCTCGAAACTGCCAATCGGGCGCCGCGCGGCCGGTATAGATCAGGCATTCGTGGGCGGCGAGGTCGCTCGGGATTTTCGGACGTCCCTTGAGGGCCAGATAGTCCGGGCTGGCGACGATGACTGAGCGAACCGGGGCGATCCGGCGGGCCACGAGACTCGAATCCTTGAGCGTACCGATGCGGATTGCGGCGTCGAAGCGCTCCCCGATGAGGTCGACGAACCGGTCGCTGTAGGAGACATCCATTTCGAGCTTCGGGTGGTGCACCGCCAGTTCCGCCAGAACGGGCGCGACGTGACGCACCCCGAAGGATAGCGGGACCGACACGCGAAGCCGCCCGACGACGCTTCCTCCCTGCCGGGCAGCGGCCTCGCGGGCCTCTTCGAGTTCCACGAGGATCCGTTCGCTGCGCGCCTTGAATTCCAGCCCGGCCTCCGTCGGGCTGACGCCTCGGGTCGTTCGGCTCAGGAGTCGCGCGCCGAGATCGGCCTCGAGCCGTGCGATCCGTCGGCTGACGATTGATTTCGAAATGCCGAGACGCTTGGCGGCACGGCCGAAGCCGCCGCTTTCCACCACTTCGACGAAGCATCTGAGATCGTCGAGCTCGGCCATGAGGATGTTCCTCCCAGAGCAACAATCTGGTGCGCAATGCGGATATTCTGGTGCGACCGATGAACCACTAACTTCGGGTTACCGCAAGGGCCACAGCTCCCGGAGAATTCCTTTCATGTCGACCGTTCTCGTGCTCAACAGCAGCGCCTCAGGCGATGCGTCCGTGTCCAAGCAACTCGTGCAAGAGGCCGTAAAACGCCTTCGAGCTCAGGATCCATCCATTCGCGTCGTCACGCGCGATCTCGGTGAAAGCCCGATCCCGCATCTCACCCGAGACTCCGCAGCCGCCTTGCGCGGCGCAGAGCCCGTGAACGAATCTCAACGTGCCGCCCTCGCCTTGTCGGACGAGCTCGTCGCGGAACTCAAGGCAGCAGACACGATCGTGATTGGCGCTCCGATGTACAATTTCGGCATCACGTCGACCCTGAAGGCCTGGTTCGACTACGTGCTCCGCGCCCGCATCACGTTCCGCTACACCGAGGCGGGCCCGGAGGGGCTGCTGAAGGGCAGGCGCGCCATCGTGGTGGAAAGCCGGGGCGGTCTCTACAGCGAGGGGCCAGCAAGCGCGATGGACTCGCAGGAGCCGCATCTCAGGACGCTGCTCGGGTTCATGGGCATCACCGACGTGACCTTCGTCAGGGCGGAGAAGCTGGCCTTCGGCCCCGAAATCCGTGAGCAGGCGATCGATGTGGCACGGGCAGAACTCGGGCGCGTGGTCCGGAACGAACTCTCGCGCGCAGCCTGACGGACTACTCGCGACGGTTCATGCGCCCCGGCCCACCTCCAGTGGATGAGCCGGGGCCATTCGCTTTATGGCCTTCCCACATTGGCAGCTCTGAGGCGCCCTCCATGGAACTCGGCATCTACACCTTCGCGGAGGCAACCCCCGATCCTTCCACCGGCCATCTCATCAGCCCGGCGCAGCGGCTGCAGAACCTTCTCGAAGAGATTGAGCTGGCAGATCAGGTCGGGCTCGACGTCTTCGGAGTCGGCGAGCATCATCGCCCGGATTACGTGGTGTCGGCGCCGGCGGTCGTCCTCGCTGCGGCCGCCGCGCGGACGAAGACCATCCGACTGACGAGCGCCGTCACGGTGCTGAGTTCCGACGATCCCGTGCGGGTGTTCCAGAGCTTCGCCACCCTTGATCTCCTGTCGGAGGGACGGGCCGAGATCATGGCTGGACGGGGCTCCTTCATCGAGTCCTTTCCCCTGTTCGGCTATGACCTGGATGATTATGACGCGCTCTTCGCCGAGAAGCTCGACCTGCTCCTGAACCTGCGGGACAGCGAAAGGGTGACTTGGTCCGGCCGGTATCGGGCGCCCCTCGCCGACCAAGGTGCCTATCCCCGGCCCTATCAGGAGCGGCTTCCGATCTGGGTCGCCGTGGGCGGCACCCCACAATCGGTCGTCCGGGCCGGAGCGCTCGGATTGCCGCTTGCGCTGGCCATCATCGGCGGCCAGCCGAAGCGCTTCGCACCGCTCGTATCGCTCTATCGTGAAGCGGCGAGCCGGGCCGGGCAGGATCTGACCAGGCTCAAGGTCGGCATTAACACCCATGCCTACATCGCGGATGATTCTCAGCAGGCGGCGCGCGAGTTCTTCCCGGCCTATGCCCAGGTGATGACGAAGCTCGGTCGCGAACGCGGCTGGCCTCCGACGACGCAGGCCCAATTCGACGCCATGCGTTCACCGCACGGCGCGCTCGCCGTCGGCAGTCCTCAGGAAGTGATCGACAAGATCCTCTTCCAGCACGAGTTGTTCGGCCATGACCGCTACTTGGCTCAGTTCAGCGTAGGAACGATGCCGCACGCCCAGATCATGCGATCGATTGAGCTGATGGGCACCAGGGTCGCTCCCGTCGTCCGCGCGGAGATCGAGCGCCGGACGGCGACGTGACTGGATTTGGCAGACGCAGCAGCGCTCAGCGGGCGGGAATTCGGACCCTTCTGCGCTCCACCACGACAGTCCGCGCCCCCTCACGCCCGGACGCCACGGAACGGACTCGGGCTCCGATCGACGGCGTTCTGGATCTCAGGACGAGCGGCCGGATCTCGTCCTTAGGAAGCCCGATCAGGGAAGCAGCTATCTCGACCTGGCTCTCGACGTCGTCGGCCAGGCCCTGCGCGGCAATGATCGCTTCTTCCACCCCCGGAGGCTCGTGGCGCGTCGTCCTCTGACCGCGAAATCCTGGCTTCTTGTTATTCCTGGCCGGCATTCTCTGTTCTCCTTTAGCCGAACCTAATGTGCCAGACGTCGTTTGTGCACTGCACAACATGCATAACCGGACTACCTCAATTGCAATCTGACCGCTGGGCGGGGACACGAGCGCCCGGCCCTGCCCTTCATCCGGCATTGGTCGGTCGGGCCGCCGAGCCTTCCGCGGGCGCGCCTTGAGGTAGACCGGCCGCCCGTGATGTCCAGGGGGCAAATCACCACTCGCGGTTTCCAGCACCGGCTCACCGGCCGCGATTTCGGCTGTGTGCGACGAGCACCGGGCCGTTAACCTGGATCCGGCACGCCTCGGCAGGGCCGAAACGGATCTGGCCCTTTCCGGGTGGTTCGAACGCAAGGCCCCGCCCGATGCGAGCCGGGCGGGGCCAATTCGAGACTCAAGGGTCCTACGACGTCAATTTGCCAGGAATCGCGCTATCCTGGGCCCGGCCTGGGCGATGTGCAGGACACCGTTCAGGTGTCCGTTCGGGCCGGTGATCTGCACCGTCTCGACCAGCGTACCATTGCTCTTGATCACGGCCGCGGTGCGCTCCACCCAGTCCGGCGGGAAAACCAGGTCCGTCGGTGAATAGATGATGAGCGCCGGTGTCTTGATCTTGGCGGGATCGGCCGCCGCGAGCTGGTTCGCCCGCACGAGATACAGGAAATGGTTCGCATCCGCGCCTGAAGCACGCCCGGCGCCGCTCTGGTCGAGCGCGGTGACGATCTTGAACTGGTTATCCAGGCTTGCACCCGGATCCTGTCCCTCCGCAACCGGTGCCGACCCAAAAGTCTTCTCAGCCCATTCCCAGCCGTTCGCATGCAGGCTGACGACCTTCAGCGCCGCCGCGAGCCCCTGGTTCGGCGATTCCTTGCCGTAATAGTCCCCTCCGTTCCATTTCGGATCGAGACGAATGGGCTGCCCCCAGACATCGAGCCAAGCGACCAACATCGCGTTGCCACCGGCTGCGCCGATCACCGGCACGATCCGTTCGACCATGTCGGGATAGGCGACAGCCCATTCATAGGCCTGCAGGGCTCCCATGGACGCCCCGACCACCGCCTTGAGCTTGCGGATCCCGAGGCTCTCGAGCAGCGCCTTCTGCACATTGATGAAGTCGCGCATGCTCACGACCGGGAATGTCATGCCATAGGGCTTGCCGGTATCGGGATTGATGGAAGCCGGCCCCGTCGTGACGACGTTCGGGGTGTTGGCGTTCAGATTGACCAGCGTGTCGGACGAGATCACGTAGTACTTATTGGTGTCGATGGCCTTGCCCGGCCCAATGATCGAGTCCCAGTAGCCTGGCGCCTTGTCGCCCGGCGCGTATTTGCCGGCTGCATGGCTCGTTCCGGAATAAAAGTGTGTCACCAGGATGACGTTGGACTTGTCAGCACTCGGCTGGCCGTAGGCCTCCCAGCCGACGCGCACGTTCTTGATCGTGGCACCACCTTCGGTCGTATAGCTCGGGAGCTCGAAAACCTTCTTCTCGACAATGAGATCGTTCTGCTGTGCGTGCGCGGGGGCGAGCCACAGCGCTGCCAGCAAGAACAGAAACGCCCTCCTGCAATCCTTCATGTGCATGTCTCCTGGTCACTGGTATCCAGGGTTCACGCCTGAACGACGCGAGCCCTCCGCTATCGAAGCATGCCGCACGCTTTCCGAAAAGTGCCGTCAGGCGGCAGAGCGACCGGCTCCTCACAAGAGGACGCCGAAGAAATGCTGGTCTGGGCAAGGCAGAGCATCGGTATAGCGGGCCGCAGGCGAAGTGCTTCATCTTGAGACGATAGTCTGGTTGCTTCACTTCGTTCGCAATGACGGTGAGGGTGTGAAAGCGCGAGGAGCACTGCCGGAAACGGAATGAACTCCGGATCCACACCCGTCATTGGGAACGAAGTGAAGCAATCTACCCGTCGACGGATGCACTCCTGGATGGCTTCACTCCGACCGCAACGAAGCCGGCAATCACGCGACCAAGACTGCGGAACGCTCAATGCATCCGGACCATGGTTTCGCGGCTTGCACCATCCTGCGCCAGGGCCGCCCTGCCTCTTGCAGGAAGTCGAGAACGAGCCAGGGGCAACGCTCGTTCGAGGCGGCAGTTCGCCCTTGAGAGCATCAGGTTCGGATCATGTGAGCAAGAGCGTGATCGTCGGCCACCACATGGAGAAGGTGGAGGGCTTGGCGGCACCAAGCCCTTCACAAGTCGGGAGGAAACCCCTACGGACCGGCACCGAAACAAACCCCGATGACGAGTTGTTCCGTGCGCGCTCCAGATAAATCTCTGAATAACCTGGGTTAATCGCCATAGCCCGGAGAGAACACCACACTTGACTTCTGCGTGTTCTCGTTGGAATTCTTAGCCCGTGTTATTGTCGCGCTTGTGCTTTTCACCTATGATATAGCTCTTCTGAGGGAGGACGGCCTTGATCCCGGACCCCGCCAGCAATTTCGCCGCGATTGCGTGGGCGCATCTCAAGGCCCTCGAGGATGCAGGTGAGAGTCCCGAGGAAATCGCCAGCGAACTTTCCGCAGTCGCTCGCTCCTACATCATCGATGGTCTCGAGGAAGAAGGCCGAGCGCTTCGCGATCTGGTGCGCGAGTATCTCGTCCAGCAGACCACGCACGATGAGCGCGCTGGTTCGAGCAGCGGCTGAACCTCCGTCTCGGAGAACCGCATCCCCCACGGGGTTCTCCCCTTGACAGCCTGATTGCACAGGCAGAATCTTTCGTGGCTGCCGCTACGGCGGCAGCGCGCTGGGAATGACCCGGATCGGCACAAGCCTGAGGAAGGAGTTTCGCGTGGAACCACCTCCGAACTTCGCCGCGATGATCGCTGCGGCATACAGACGGGCCTCAGCGTAGCGGACTTACGGACGGCCTGCCGGGAGCGGCTTATCGAGCCGCATCAGTGAGGCAAGGCTCTCCGCAGCCCCTCCCGGCATTGCCTTGCGGAGGTTCAGAGGTTCGGGCTCGCAGGGCCGGCGCAATTTTCGGTTTTCGTGCTTCTGAAATTGCTCTCCCGTTGCTTTTCCCACGACTTATCCCGAAGTCCCCGCGACATCGAACACCTCGCAGAAATGGGGGCGATATATGACTCCAGCCGATGAGCCTGTTGCACCGGCAGACGAGGTTCCGGCGTTACAGGAGAAGATTGCACGACATTATACCCACGGCTCGCTCGAGAGCGCGATTCTCGCCGGCCTCAGAGCCATGAGCAGGGATCCTTCCGCGATAACGCCGGAGGATCTCGCCTGAGCCGCGCGGTTCTTCGCACGACGCTACGGGTGCCGTGTCGTCGGGATCGACTTCACACCGGAATTCGTCGACGTCGCAAAGGTGCTGACGCAACATGTCGGGCTTTCGGATCGGGTCGAATTTGGCTCACATTGCCGAGAGCGGCCCGCCGCCGCTCGGCCTCCATATTCTGATGGGACAGGATGCGCCCGTGAAAGTGGCCAACATGCTGGCCGGTCTGGAACATAACGCGATCGCTCCCATCGAGATGATCTGTCGCCGGAATTGATGTTTCGAAGCGGCGCGACTGAAGTATAGCTCCCGTTCGATTGAAGCTGTGCGCGAAGCGAGCCACGTGTACGTATGACTTTGGACGGCTTCACCTGTGGCTCGCTAAGCCGAGTATGGCGTTGTCTCAGGCAGGAGCGAAGAGGCAGAGCTGCCAAGACGACTTGCAGTACCATCGCGATACGCCGTTGAGGTGAGCGTCATGACGAGCGGGCCTTGCCATGGGAAGATCCGCCGCAAGCTGGTATATTATTGACTGGCCATTGTGGTCTCTCGAAATTTTGCAGGAGCACTTCATGACGATGTTCGACGATCGTGAGCGTGCCTTCGAGCAGATGTTCGTTCATAACGAAGAGGCCCGTTTCAGGGCTTTGGCTCGACGAAACAAGATGCTCGGACAGTGGGCTGCCGAGCAGCTAGATCTCAGCGGGGAAAGGACTAGGACGTATATCGACGAAATCAGCCACAGCGTCGTTGCGGCCGTCGTGGACGAGGCGCTTGCCGAGAGGATCCGAGCAGACTTCGAGGCAGCCGGTGTCTCTTGTCCGGAAGACCAGATCCGCGAGAAGATGGCTGAGTTGATGGCGCAAGCGGTCATTCAGGTGCGGACGGACGAGTGGAAGTCCAATCCTTGATCGCAGAAATGTTCGAAGCAACGAATGGAAGTCAGTCCAATACCTGCAGCTTTTGACCTATGACGGACAGGTCATCTACCTCTTTCGATTGATTGCGCCCGGAATGCAAGTTGGCCTCAGATGCTCACGCAGTGAGTAAACGAGCGAGAGTAGCAAACCGGCACGGGTTGTCGTTAAGTCTCATTGGGTCGACAGCTCGGTCGCCCAAGCGATGACGCTCATAAGCTGCGTTCAGACGCTCGTCGTCCCTTGATAAAAGTCAATGCCGCTGCTGCCCGCTGCATGGATTTTGCGGCCACGGGAAGGCTGCACAGGCTCCGAATCAGGATTCCATAGTGATGAGTAAGGG
>NZ_LN811357.1:124097-143561 GCF_001006805.1 Microvirga massiliensis
CATGGGACGAATATTTGACCGGTTGAGACTCGACGGTAGAAAGATCGCTCTCTGCTTTCTTTTCCGCGCATGCTCGCTTCGGTTCAACCAGCGCGGCTCTTCTGGAGAGCCACGGCGGAGTCGCATGTGACACCGCAACGCTCTGCTCGTTGGATCAGGTTCGTCCGACCGATCCGAGCCATTTCAGGCTGCCCGACAGCCATGCGCTGCCACAAGGTTCATTGCAATGAGCGTGGCCCAAACTGTCAAGATATTGTCCACTCCGATCAAGCGCAGCGACCGGGCCCACGTACAGTATGCCATTCCGCCATCGATGGCGCGGCACGATGCAAGGAGGAACGGAGAATGAATCGAACGATCCGCTCACGTCCGCGCGTCAGGTTCACGGTAGCTGCGCAATGCCTTCTTGCCGTCGTGGCTCTCAGCGGCGCTGCCGCGCCTTCGGCTCGAGCGAGCGACGACTCGGCGCAAGGTCTTCTGAAGGCCATGTCCGATTATGTGAAGGGCCAAGGTAATCTGTCGTTGAAATACGACGCCGATATCGAGGTAATCACCCCGAGCATCGAGAAGATCCAGTTCAGTGCTTCGGGAGACGTGACACTTAGCCGTCCGGACAAGTTCCGCATCACCCGGATTGGCGGCTATGCGGATGTCGAGCTCGTGTCTGATGGATCGACCCTGACCGTCCACGACAAGGATGGCAACAGGTTCGCCCAGGTTCCGATTTCCGGCTCCTTCGACAAGATCGTGGACAGGCTCCGGACCGAGTTCCTGATCGATCTTCCGGGTGCGGATCTCCTGCTGTCCAACCCTTATGAGGAACTCGCCGCAGGTGTCCTCGAGGCCAAGCACATCGGTCGTGGCGTTGTCGACGGCGTGGAATGCGAGCATCTCGCCTTCCGCAACGAAGACACCGATTGGCAGATCTGGATCGAGGCGGGCGAGCACCCGGTGCCGCACAAATACGTCATCACAAGCAAGACGGTCGCCGCAGCGCCCCAATACACCTTGCGGCTCAAGGACTGGAAGACCGGGGCCACTCCCGCGCCGGACGCGTTCGCGTTCAAACCGCCGGCCGGCGCGAGCGGAGTTGCCATAACCGCACTCAAGGACATCGACGAAATCCCGCCCGGCGTGGTTTCCGGAGGTACGAAATGAGCATTCTGAGCCGAATCTCCGTCGCCGTGCTCGCGCTTTTGGCTGGCGGTGCTGCCTTCTTCTGGAGCGGCGCCATGCCTGATTCATCCGGATGGCCGACCAGCCGCGCGGAGGCAAGGGTCGGACGTCCTGCAACACCCATGAGCTATGCCGGCGTGGCGCGGCGGACCACCCGCAGGGCTGCCGCCTATGGTGCCGCCGGAGCCGCGGCGGCCGGCGCCTATTACTATGCGGCGCCTGGTTGCACCCAGGCCGTGGATGCCTACGGCCAGATCGTCTATCGTTGCCCCTAGTCGAACGCGCTCGGCAATCTGGCGTGATCCCGAATGGGCATGGTCCATCACTCGAAGAATGTCGCAGGCACCCTGGCAATCGCACTGTGGCTCTCGATATTTCTGGCCTCGTTGCTGGCGGGCATTCCATCAGCCCACAGCCAGACCGAGCCGGCTGCGAGCCCACCCCCGCAGGTCCAGGAGTTTCTGAAGCTCCTGGATGATCCCTCGGTTCGTGGGTGGGTAGAGCAGCAAAGACGGCCGGCGCCTCTCTCGGCCGGGACCGAGCCGCAAGAAACGGCTTCCGACAGGCTGGCGATGCGGATTGCGCAGATGCGGGACCATCTCGCATCGCTTGCTGCGGCGGTGCCCCGCATGCCGCAGGAGATCGGACGGGCAGCCGATCTGCTGTCGCAGGAGCTTCAGCATCGGCGCTTCGTCGGTATCGTCCTCCTCGTCCTCGGCTTTCTCGCACTCGGCGCAGGGACGGAATGGCTCTGCGCCAGAGCCACGGCGCCACACCTCCAGCGGATTTTGACCCTGCCGACGGACACAGTCGCCGAACGCGTTCGCGCCATCCTGTTACGCTTCGCGATCGGGTTCGCCCATCTGGCGATCTTCGCCCTCGGAAGCATCGGAGCGTTTCTCGTCTTCGACTGGCCGCCGCATCTGAAACAGGTCGTCCTCGCTTATCTGGTTGCGGCGCTCATGCTGCGACTCGCTCTGGTGGCCGGCCGATTCCTGCTCGCGCCCAAGCCAGTCGGGCATCAGGATCCCGAGCGGTTCCGTATCGTTCCAATGCCCACCGGGACGGCCCAATTCTGGTACCGCCGCCTGGCGCTATTCGTAGGATGGTTCGCATTCGGATGGGCCACGGTCAGCGTGATGCGCAACCTCGAGTTCTCGACCGCGGCGCGCGAGCTGGTTGCATACACGCTGGGAATAGGCCTGCTGGTGATCGCCATCGAGACCATCTGGCGATGGCCGGGCGTTCCGTCGGGCGTGCAGGAACAGCCGGATGGCCGGGATCGGCATCATGCGCTCAGGGCTTGGCTTCTGACGGTTTATTTCGCGCTGGTCTGGGTCCTGTGGGTCGCAGGCTTCGTGGGCCTGTTCTGGCTTGCGGTCTTCGCGATCGTGCTGCCGCGGGCGGTTGCGATCACCGAGTCGTCCAGCCGCCACCTGCTCCGTCCTGCACACGCGGCGGAAGCCGCATCCGATCATGACCTTTGGGCCGTCTACCTGGACCGAGGTCTGCGTGCCCTCCTGATCGTCGGCGCTGCTCTCGTTCTTGCTTATGCCTGGAAAATCGACCTGGTCGAGATGACCAGTCGCGACACGCTGTTGACGCGGCTGGTTCGGGGGGTACTGAGCAGCGTCGTCATCCTGCTCATCGCAGACCTGATCTGGCAGATCGTGAAGTCACAGATCGACCGACGGCTCTTGCAAACGCAGATCTCGGCTCCTCCAGGCAGCGACGAAGCCTTGAGGCAGGCGCGGCTGCGAACGCTCTTGCCGATCCTTCGCAATGCCGCCCTTGTCGTCTTGGCCACAGTGGCCGTGTTGATGGCGCTCTCCGCGCTCGGCGTGGAGATTGGCCCCCTGATCGCCGGCGCGGGCGTCGTGGGCGTCGCCGTCGGGTTCGGCTCGCAGACGCTGGTGAAAGACATCATCAGCGGCATCTTCTACTTGCTCGACGATGCCTTCCGGGTGGGCGAATACATCCAGAGCGGCAGCTACAAGGGAACAGTGGAGTCACTCGGCTTTCGCTCGCTGAAGCTGCGGCATCACCGGGGCTATCTCTTTACGGTTCCATACGGACAATTGGGCGCGGTGGAGAACATGAGCCGCGACTGGGTGATCGACAAGATGACCCTCAGCGTCACCTACGATACCGATCTCGACAAGGCGAAAAAGATCATCAAGCAGGTCGGCAAGGAGCTAGCGCAGGATCCCGAATTTGCGCCCAACATCATCGAGCCGCTGAAAATGCAAGGGGTAGAGCAATTTGGCGAGTTCGCGATTCAACTGCGCCTGAAGATGATGACGAGGCCGGGCGAGCAGTTCATGATCCGGCGCCGGGCCTTCGCACTCATCAAGAAAGCCTTCGACGAAAACGGAATCCGGTTCGCGTTCCCGACCGTGCAGGTGGCGGGACGCGAGGACGCCGAGCCCGCAGCAGCACGGCAGGTTCTCACCCTCGTCAAGAACCAGCCGTCCGGGGAAGGTAGTTAGCTATTCAGGAGTTCATCCGTTCGTAGCCCGGTATGTCGAGGTAATAAGGGTTCGGAAAACAAGGGTCGTGGACCGGATACAGGTAGATGATTAGTTGTCATTGAATGTTGTTGGCGCCGTCATCGCTCGTGTTCCGGTCATTTGAGCAGCCTCGAGGGAGGATCACATGGCTTGGTATGACTGCTGCCAGTTCGGATCGGCCGTGGCCGGATTGACGCTGGTTCTCGCCACCGGCCCGGGCGCTTGGTCGCCGCTGGAGGCGAGTCCGCTGTTGCATCCCCCGCCGCTCATCGATGCTGCCCCGCCACTTATCGAAACGGTGGCACGCGGTGGCGTCGCCCGCGGCCCACGGGGCGGAATGGCTGCCCGGGGCCCGCGTGGAGGCGCGGTTGCGCGTGGCCCGCGCGGCGGAGCCGCAGTCCGCGGCCCCTATGGTGGCGCGGCCGCCCGCGGCCCCTATGGCGGCACTGCTGTCCGTGGCGCGCGCGGTGTCGCCGTCGGACGGCCACCGGTCGCGGCGCGGCCCGGATATGGATATGGCGGATGGGCCCGGCCTGCGGCCTATTGGTGGCGGCCAGGCGGCGCCATCGCCGCCGGCGCCGCACTCGGCTTCGTCACTGCGGCAGCCGCCACCACCTATGCCGGGCGCGCGCCGGCTCCCGGCTCCTGCTGGTACTACACCAATCCGCAGCGGACCCAAGGCTTCTGGGACGTGTGCCCTCGTTGAAAGCAAGCCCATACGAATCGGCAGACTTCTTCATGCAAATCGATTGATCCAGAGGTACCATGATCACGCTCGGCCGAACTCTCATTGGAATTCTCACCGCGGCATCGATATCATCAGTCCCGGCATTCGCGCAGGATGGACAGACAGCGCAGGAAGACTCGCTTTCGAGCGTTGTCCCAGCAGCATCCGTCGATCGATCACGGAATCCTCAAAAGCCGGCTCGATCGGTACGGCGACCGAAGAATCAGAACGGCGCCGGACAGTTCGTCTACCTCATCAAGGATATCGTCCGCGCGAAGAGTGCGGAGCTTTGCGCAGGCTATGGCGGCCCTTCGGACTGCATTGAGGAAATCGAGATCTGCCTGACAATGCTCGACGAGGAAGAGGACGTCGTCAAGCTTTGCCTGAATTCCGAGCCCGCCGGGCAGGACGGCAACGATGTTCGGAAGACAGCACGCAGGAAGTGATCCTCTGACTGAGGCGCTGCCCCCTCACTTGGCGGCATGTCAAGCGAGGATGAACCGCAGTCTGCATGTTTGATCGAATTCGATCGACCGGCCGCTGAAGATTCGGTTTCAGTCATCACGATTAGACGATCGAAGCGGAATCGACAGTTCTGTTCGCAACACTGTGCACGACTACAATCATCATTGATGAGTTTCGTGCGACATTCGGACCGGCTCGTTCAATGAAAACCGGCCTGTCCCAAACTGTCAAAAGAATGACGCATCCGATCAAGCAGCGGATTCGAAACTAGCATACTTATCCGCACGAATTGACCGGAGTGCGTGCAAGTTCTCTTGTCTGCCTCCTTCTCGATCCCGGCCCTTCCGGGAGGTGAAGGCAACGGCCACCGATAGCAGAGCCCGGAGGTGAACATGACGGCGGCGATTCAAGTCCAGAATCCGTCCGCTCCGATGCGGCGGCACGATAAATACGACCGGCTCGTGGCAGCCGCCCAGTCCCTGCCCAGGTTGAAGGTCGCGGTCGCCCATCCCTGCGATGCTGCATCCCTGGGTGCGGTCTTCGAAGCCATCGAACTCAATCTGATCGAGCCGATCCTGGTCGGACCGCAGGCAAAGATCGCAGCCGTTGCCGAGGCTCTCGGCAAGGACCTGTCCAATTGCCGGGTCGTCGATGCACCGCACAGCCACGCGGCGGCCGAGAAGGCTGTCGATCTCGTGAGGGCCGGCGAGGCCGAAGCGCTGATGAAGGGAAGCCTGCATACCGACGAGCTCATGGCCTCAGTGGTCCGCCGCGAAGGAGGCCTGCGGACGGCTCGCCGGATCAGCCATTGCTTCGTCATGGACGTGCCGAGTCACGAGACTGCCCTCATCATCACCGATGCGGCGGTCAATATCGCTCCGACTCTGGAGGACAAGGTCGACATCGTCCAGAACGCCATCGACCTCGCGCACGCCTTGCGGATCGACACGGTGCGGGTCGCGATCCTGTCGGCGATGGAGACGGTGAATCCGAAAGTGCCCTCGACCATCGAAGCCGCAGCGCTCTGCAAGATGGCTGATCGAGGACAGATCACAGGCGGAATCCTGGACGGGCCACTGGCGCTCGATAACGCGATCGATCTCGGAGCTGCGAAGATCAAGAACATCCAGTCCCCGGTTGCCGGCCAGGCGAATGTTCTCGTTGTCCCGGATCTCGAGGCCGGCAACATGCTCGCCAAGAGCCTGAGCTTTCTCGCTGACGCCGATGCGGCCGGCATCGTGCTCGGCGCCCGGGTGCCGGTCATCCTGACGAGCCGCGCCGACTCGACGATCACGCGCCTGGCCTCCTGTGCCGTCGCCTCGCTCGTCGCCGATGCAAAGCGTACGCGGCTCACGGCGACGGAGGTCTGACCGATGACGCCCGTCTACATCGCGCTCAATGCGGGATCGTCGAGCCTCAAGTTCCAGATCTTCGAGGAATCCGGTGACACGGAGCCGCGGCTCATCTTCAAGGGCCTCTTCGAAGGTTTGGGAAACTCCCCGCACTTCGTCGCCAGAGATAGTGGCGGAACGATCCTGGACGAAATGTCGTGGGGTCCGGAACAGTTCGGCCATGAAGAAGCGCTGGTGCATCTCGTCTCATGGCTGCGCAAACATCAGGATGGTCGTCAGTTAAAGGCCATCGGACACCGCGTGGTTCATGGTGGTGCCGCCCATTCCGGACCGGTGCTGGCGGACGAAGCCGTTCTCGCGGAGCTCGAAACCTTTGTACCGCTGGCGCCGTTGCACCAGCCCTACAACCTGGAGCCGATCCGGATTTCCCTCCGCCGGCTGCCGGGGATTCCGCAAGTCGCCTGCTTCGATACCGCGTTCCATCGAAGTCAGCCCGAGATCGCGCAGATGTTTGCGCTTCCACGCGAGATGCGGGAGCGCGGAGTGCAGCGCTACGGCTTTCACGGCCTGTCCTACGAATACATCGCATCGGTCCTTGGAGACTACGATCCCCGCCTCGCGTCCGGCCGCGTCATCGTCGCCCATCTCGGAAACGGTGCAAGCCTGTGCGCCCTCAGGAGCGGCGCCAGCATCGCGACGACCATGGGATTCTCTGCCCTCGACGGGCTCCCGATGGGCACGCGCTGTGGTGCCCTCGACCCGGCTGTCGTCTTCTACATGCTGCGGGAGATGAAGCTCAGCCCAGAGGAAGCGGAACGCATCCTCTACACCAAGTCCGGCCTCCTCGGTGTCTCGGGTCTATCGAACGACATGCGGACCCTGCGCTCAAAGGCAGTGGTCGATGCGGATGCGAGGCGTGCGATCGAGCTGTTCGTCTACCGCATCACGCGCGAGATCGGATCCCTGATCGCGGCGCTCGGCGGAATCGACGGTCTCGTCTTCACGGCCGGCATCGGCGAGAACGACGCAGCCACTCGCGTGGAGGTGATGGCCCGCCTCCCATGGACCGGCCTTGCGCTCGACGAGCGCGCAAACCTCTCCGGCGGCCCTCGGATCTCAACCGGATCCGGACCCACGGCCTGGATCATCCCGACCAACGAGGAACTGATGATTGTGCGGCAGATGCGGAGCGTGCTCAGTGCAGCACAGACGCGGCTCGCATCGTGAGAACATGGAGGACGATGTGATGGAGACGACGAAAACGAAATCGGGCGCTTCCGCGACTGAGCAGGAACTCGGCGATGAGACGTTCATGTCGGCAGCCGACCTGCGATCTTACATGACCGAGATGCAGATGGCGCGGGCCGCGAAAGAAGTCGAGGGGTTGGACCGGGCCGAAAAGGCTCGCCAGGATTTGGCGAAGCGTTTGGCCGAGCCGATCGACCTCACGCCCGAGCGGCTGCGAGAGATCGTGCAATCACTACGGGCGAAGCTGCGTTCGGCGGCGGAACGCGGCCAGACGGAACTGATGGTCATGCGCTTTCCGACCTCGATCTGCACGGACAAAGGCCGTGCGATCAACAACTCGGATCCGGACTGGCCCGAGACCCTGACCGGCCGACCGCGCCAAGCCTATGAATTATGGCGCGACCAGCTCAGATCCGCCGGATTCCGGCTGAGCGCGATGATCGTCGAGTGGCCCGGCGGGCTGCCCGGCGATGTCGGCTTCTTTCTCAAGTGGGGCGAGACCAAGCGCTAGCTTCCAATTCGCAACCTGCCCTCGTGGACGACGGCCATGCAGCAGAACAAACCTACAGCTGACGAAAGCCAGAACGGCGCATATGCGGCCCTGAACGACTTCACGCGTGTGCAGACGAAAGTCGCGCAGGTCTATCAGGACCGGTGCTCGAAGGCATTCCAACGCTACATGGATGCGGTGAAAGCCGCGAGCTCCGCATGGCTCGAGACGCCGGCTCGTCCGGCGACGCCTTTCGATTTCTGGCGCGACATGAGCTCCTACTGGCTCGATTTCACGCAGCGCTCCGTCCTGTTCTGGGACACGCTGCGCCAGCGTGGAAACAACTGGCTCGAGCACGAGAAGGCCGGCAAGCCGCCGCTGCTGGATTTCGAATGGGAGATGATTGCGGATGCCCGCAAGTTCGAGCGTCCGGCGAACTACGCGCTCGTGCGGATCATCCCGCCCTCCGGCACCGAGATCGACCCGAGCCGCCGCCCCTTCGTGATCATCGATCCGCGGGCCGGCCACGGACCCGGCATCGGCGGCTTCAAGCAAGACTCGCAGGTCGGGGTTGCCCTCAAGGCCGGGCATCCGGTCTATTTTGTGATCTTCTTTCCCGAGCCCGTTCCCGGGCAGACACTGGCGGATGTCTCACGCGCCGAGGCCGAGTTCCTCCGCATCGTTGGCGAACGCCATCGGGACACCCGCAAGCCCGTCGTGATCGGGAATTGCCAGGGTGGATGGGCAGCCATGCTCGTCGGCGCCATCGATCCCGAACTTCCGGGGCCGATCGTGATCAACGGGGCGCCGATGTCCTACTGGGCCGGCAACGACGGCGAGAACCCGATGCGCTATGCCGGCGGCATGCTCGGGGGCGTCTGGCCCGCGCTTCTGGCAAGCGACCTCGGCGCCGGCACGTTCGACGGTGCGTATCTCGTCGAGAATTTCGAATACCTGAACCCGGCCAACACGTATTTCGACAAGTACTACAACCTCTTCTCGAAGATCGACACCGAGCCCGAGCGATACCTGGAGTTCGAACGCTGGTGGGGCGGCTTCTTCCTGATGGGCCGACAGGAAATCAAGTGGATCGTCGAGAACCTCTTCGTCGGCAACAATCTGGCGGCAGGCGAGGCCGAATGGTCCGAAGGACGCGCCTTTGACCTGCGGGAAATCCGCTCACCGATCATCCTGTTCGCATCGCTCGGCGATAATATCACGCCCCCCCAGCAGGCCTTCAACTGGGTGGCCGACCTTTACCCGACCACGGAAGCCCTCAAGGCGAATGGACAGGTCATCGTTGGCCTGATGCACAAGAGTGTCGGTCACCTCGGCATCTTTGTTTCCGGCCAAGTTGCGAAACGCGAGCACGCCCAGATCGTCGACTTGATCGAATACATCGAACATCTGCCTCCCGGCCTGTATGGAATGCAGGTCGAGGAGCAACGCGCCAATGGAAGCGTCCGTTACGATGTGATGCTGACCGAGCGCCGGGTCGAGGACCTGCACATCCTGCAGAAATACGGCCGGAAGGATGAGGTGCCGTTCCAGGCCGTCGAGGCCGTCTCCGATTCCCTCGTGTCGATTTACGAGACCTTCGTCCACCCGTTCCTAGCGCCGGCAGTCCCCCCGGCCGCTGCGAAGGTCGCAAGAACCTTCAATCCCCAGCGGGCACAACGCTGGGCCGTGTCGGATCTCAATCCCTTCCTGTGGCCGCTCAAGAGCATGGCCGAGTTCACGAAGGCGAACCGCACAGTGCGTGACAACGACGGTCCGTGCGCCACGGGAGAGCGCTGGGCAGCCGCCGTCACCTCGGCCACATGGGATCTCTATCGCGACCTGCGTGACGCCTCGGTGGAAACGGCATTCTTCCGGACTTACAGCATCCCCGGCCTTGCCACGACCCGCGAAGAGAAGGATGCCGAGGATATCGTCGATACGAGAGGCGCCACTCTCGTCAAGGAAGCGCTCTCGCATATCGAGAAGGGCAACCGGACGCAGGCGATCGTCCGGACGGCACTGCTGCTGGCGAAGGCCGGCACCGGGCGGCGCCGGCTCTCGGCCATGAAGCGAGTGCGCGAGCTCGTCGGCAGAGATGTCGGCCTTCTCGACATGCCGGAAGATCTGGCGCGCGAGATCATCCGCGAGCAATCCTACATCGTCGAGCTCGAACCCGAGAAGGCGCTCGCGGCGCTTCCGAAGCTCCTGAAAACCCGTGAGGACAGGCGCTTGACGCTCGACCTGCTCGATCGCCTCGAGGGCGAGATCGAGATCAATCCGCAGCAGATCTCGCTTTTGGGTAAGATCCGGCATCTCCTCGCTCCGGATGGAGAGACCTCCGCGAGCCCCGTGGAGCACCCTGCGATGATCGTCAAGCAGGAAGTCGCCCGCCGCACCCGCAACATTCGAAGCACGAGGCCACACTCTTGAATGACCGGCCCGACGAAACGATCAAAGTCGCGATCGAGTCGAAGGTTCTCCGCGGCAAGCGCGCGTTCGTGCTCGGAATCGCAAACGAGCATTCCATTGCCTATGGCTGCGCCAAGGTGTTTCGCCAGCTCGGCGCAGAGCTCGCAGTGACCTACCTGAACGAAAAGCCCCGGCCTTACGTGGAGCCTCTCGCCCGAGAGCTCGGGGCAACCATCTTCGCCCCCTGTGACGTGGGAAAAAGCGGCGAACTCGAAGCTGTCTTCCAACAGGTTCGAGAGACCTGGGGAAGCCTCGACATCGCGCTCCATTCCATCGCTTTTGCTCCCAAAGAGGATCTGCAGGGGCGGCTCGTCGACAGCTTCGGCGAGGGATTCAAGCTGGCGATGGACATCTCCTGCCATTCCTTCGTCCGCATGGCGCGGCTCGCCGAACCCCTGATGCCGCATGGCGGGACACTCCTGGCAATGAGTTATCATGGCGCCAGCAAGGTGGTTCCGAACTACAACCTGATGGGACCCGTGAAGGCAGCGCTGGAGAGCGTCGTCCGGTACCTCGCCTATGAGCTGGGCGAAAAGCACATCAGAGTGCATGCCGTGTCGCCGGGTCCCCTGAAGACCCGTGCCGCTTCCGGCCTGAAGGACTTCGACGTCCTTCTGACCGAAGCCCTCGAGCGGGCGCCCATAGGCGAACTTGTCGATATCGACGACGTCGGCCTTACGGCCGCCTATCTCACGACACCATTCGCGCGCCGGCTCACCGGGACAGTGACCTATGTCGATGGCGGCCTCAGCATCATGGCTTGACGATTCCCATGCTGCCCCTCGATGCATGCGCAGCGTGAGTGGGAGATCTCGATGCCCTTAACCTGCTTGAAACAGCGCGCTTGTTTCGGAGCGCTCACCCTTCTGCTGTCGAGCGCAGCGTGGGCCCAGGCGCCCGATCAGCAGACCACGATGCCCGACCGGTCGAAGCTCCGTCAGCCGACGCCGTCGTCGGTTCAGCAAGTGGAGTCTCCTGCCGACGCCGAGAGCAAGAGACAATCGGAAACCGAGCGAAAGATGCGGGAGGCGGATCGCAAGTTGAACCGTGCCATGCGCAGCATCTGCAACGGGTGCTGACGGCGGCCCAGGCTGCAGCGGCCACAAGGCCACTGCAGCGACGCCCGGAGGGAACCGTGCGCTCAGTGGATTCATCCGACTTGGACGACGTCCGGGAACCGCCCACCTCTCAGGAAACATCCTATGTCGAGAAGGCGCTCGGCCTCACGCTGCTTCTCATCCTGGCGGTCGGTTGCATCCTCGTCCTCAAGCCGTTTCTGAACGCCATCCTGCTCGCCGTCACTCTTTGCGTGTCTACCTGGCCGCTCTACCGACGAACCGAGCAGTTGCTGGGCAGGCGCCGAACCCCGGCCGCCCTGCTCATGACCGTGATCATCGCCGGAATCCTGCTGATCCCACTCATCGCTCTCGGGGAGAACCTGGCGGATGATGTCGCGCGGCTCAACGCAGCTTTCTACTCTGCCGTTGAACGCGGCCTACCTCCGCCCGACTGGCTTCAGCGCCTGCCGCTGGTCGGAGCTGAGGCCGAACATGTCTGGGTCCAGGTATCACAGCAGGGGGCTGAACTCGGACCAACACTTGCGCCCTATGCGCAGCCGCTGCGTGAATGGGCACTACAGCAGGGTGCGTCGCTGATCTCGGGAACGCTTCAGGTCGCCTTCGGCATCATCTTGGCCTTCTTCCTATATCGGGACGGGGCCTTGGTGGAGCGCCGCCTCGAGTCGGCGATGTCGAGGCTGGCCGGCTGGCGAGCGCGGCGGGTACTGCAGGCCGCACGAGCGACCATCACGAGCGTGGTCAATGGGGTCCTCGGCACAGCCCTCGTCCAAGGCGTCCTGCTGGGCTTCAGCTTCTGGTTGGCCGGCATTCCCGGCGCCGTCGTGCTCGCGGCCCTGGGCGTGATCCTGACGCTCGTGCCCTTCGGCCTCGCAATTCTCTGGCTGCCTGCCTCCCTCTGGCTGATGTCGCAAGGGCGCACGGAATGGGCCGTGTTCGTAATGGCATGGAACGGCCTGTTCGTCGGCAGTCTCGATAACGTGCTGCGTCCATATCTGATCAGCCGCGGCATCAAGATGCCGATGGTGCTGATCTTCCTGGGCGTGCTCGGAGGCGTCCTGACCTTCGGGATCGTCGGCGTGTTCCTCGGCCCGGTCCTGCTCGCCGTGGCCTACACCCTCTTCCAGGATTGGGGGCGCCCCGATGAAACCGGGCCCACGCACGCCGGAGGGTCTGATCGGCCGCGACATGGAAGCAGGCGGCATGCCCTCTTCCGTCATCCCGAGGGAGATCGTCCGTGAACATTTCCGTTTGCAAGAACGCCCGGACTCTGCCGTTCGCCTCCGGAATGCTCAAGGGCAGGTCTGCCGTGGTGACCGGTTCGACCAGCGGGATCGGCCTCGGGATCGCCGAAGTGCTCGCCATGCACGGCGCCGACCTTATGTTGAACGGGCTAGGTGACTGCGCCGAAATCGAACGGGTGCGCCAGTCGCTGGCCGAGTCCTACGGCGTGCTTGTGTCCTACAGCGCCGCCGACATGCTGAAGCCAGCCGAGATCGACGGCATGATTGAGCAGGCGACACGGGATCTCGGCGGGGTTGATATCCTCGTCAATAACGCCGGTATCCAGCACACGGCGCCGGTTCGCGGATTTCCGGTCGAGCGCTGGGGCGCGATCATCGCCATCAATCTCTCAGCAGCGTTTTATGCGACACGCGCGGTCCTGCCGCACATGGAAAGTCGCGGCTGGGGAAGGATCATCAACATCGCCTCCGCCCATGGGCTCGTCGCCTCCGTGCACGAGTCGGCTTGCGTGGCGGCGAAGCATGGTCTCATCGGCCTGACGAAGGTCGTCGCGCTCGAGACTGCGACAACAGGCATAACCTGCAATGCGATCTGCCCAGGCTGGGTGCTGACACATCGGGTGCAAAAGCAGATCGACGACATCGCAGCACGGGAGGCGCTCAGCATCGCGGCCGCAGCACAGGAGCTGCTCGGCTACAAGCAGCCTTCGCTCGAGTTCGTGACGCCCGGGCAGATTGGCGCTCTGGCCGTATTCCTCTGCTCCGACGCGGCAGCACAGATCCGCGGCGCCGCACTTCCGGTCGATGGTGGCTGGACGGCGCAGTGAGGAGGTTTGCGATGAAGACGATTGCTCTCCAGGATGCAGTCGCGTTGATCCCGGCCGGTGCGAGCCTGATGATCGGCGGCTTCATGGGCGTCGGGACGCCGGAGCCACTGATCGACGAACTCGTCCGGCAGAACAAGGGCGATCTCACCGTCATCGCCAACGATACCGCTGCGCCCGGCACCGGCATCGGCAAGCTCGTGACTGCCAAACTCCTCCGCCGGGCGATCGTGAGCCATATCGGGCTCAACCCGGAAACCCAGCAGCAGATGATCGCCGGCGATCTGCAGGTGGATCTCGTTCCGCAAGGCACGCTCGTGGAGCGCATCCGCGCCGGCGGCTTCGGACTTGGGGGTATCCTCACCCCGACCGGGGTCGGCACCGTCGTCGAGGAGGGAAAACACAAGATCGCGGTGGATGGCCGCGACTACCTGCTCGAAACCGCGCTGCGCGCCGACTTCGCGCTCGTGCACGCCTTCATTGCCGATTATCTGGGCAATCTCAGTTACGCGCTCACGGCGCGCAATTTCAACCCCCTGATGGCGATGGCTGCGGGCACCGTGGTCGTCCAGGCGGAGAACATCGTTCCGATCGGCGTCATCGCGCCGGACCACGTCGTGACACCTGCGCCGGT
The DNA here is from genome assembly GCF_001006805.1 of Microvirga massiliensis. Taxonomy (GTDB): domain Bacteria; phylum Pseudomonadota; class Alphaproteobacteria; order Rhizobiales; family Beijerinckiaceae; genus Microvirga; species Microvirga massiliensis. The sequence goes on from NZ_LN811357.1 coordinate 138,313, forward strand.
CGTCGATTACCTCGTCGCGAAAGCATAAAGCCCATGGACGCGCAAACCCTCATCGCCAGGCGCATTGCACGCGAACTGCGCGACGGCATGCTGGTCAATCTCGGAATCGGCATCCCGACCCTCGTCGCGAACTTCGTCCCCGAAGGGATGCATGTCTTCTTCCAATCCGAAAACGGCCTGATCGGGACCGGCCCGGTGCCCGAGCCGGGCATGGCGCTCCCGTGGCTTACCGACGCCGGTGGGCGGCCGGTCACCGCCCTGCCGGGCGCATCCACCTTCGACAGTGCGATGTCGTTCGGCCTGATCCGAGGCGGCCACCTCGATCTCACGGTCCTCGGCGGGCTCCAGGTCGACCAGCACGGACGCCTTGCGAACTGGATGATTCCGGGCAAGATGGTGCCGGGCATGGGCGGCGCCATGGATCTCGTCGCCGGTGCGAGGCGGGTCATCGTCGCCATGCAGCACAGCGCCAAAGGTCGCTCGAAGATCGTCCGGGAATGCTCGCTGCCACTCACCTCTGATCGGCCGGTCGATCTCGTCGTCACGGAACTTGCGGTGATCGCCTTTCTGGACGGGCAAGCGACCTTGCTCGAGACGGCGGATGGGATCACGATTGAGCAAGTGCTTGCCGCAACCGAGGCTGAACTCGTGGTACCTCACGAACTGGTTGGAACGATTGGTGCGAGGACCAATCCTGAGAGCGTCTCAGTGTCTTCGACGGGAGAGTCTGTATGACTGCGTCACTTAATCCTGCGGCACCACACCATCTGCCGATGTTCATTACCGCGCCCGGCGAGACCGACATCCTCATGGTGGTCGTAGCCGTGTTTCTGGTTGCCGCCGTGCTGGCGGTCGGACTCCTGTTCCTCCGGTTGCATACGCTGCCCGAACGGATTGCGCACAAGTCCCACAAGCTGCAGTTCGAGATCGTTGCTGTGCTCGGCCTGCTGGCCCTCTTCACGCACATGCACATCTTCTGGGTGGCTGGCCTGCTGCTCGCCCTGATCGACCTCCCCGACTTCGGGAATCCACTCCGAAGGATGGCGGGTTCCCTCGAGAAGATGGCCGGCATTCCGCCGGGAGGAGGCGCGGCCGAAACGCCGGACGAGACCATCCCTGGTGTTACGCCTCGCGAGGGCGTGGTCGAAACCCAGGGCGAGACCATCGCCGGCACCGCACCTCGCGAAGAGGCGCGACCAACGGGCCGAACAAGACCAGAGCTCGTTCCGGCAAACACGAGGAGCTGATCCATGCTCGAGCTCCTGCTCTGCTCCCTTCTGACGATACTCCCGGATTATCTCTACCGTCGCTATGCCCAGGGAAAGCGGCTCGGTAAGGAGATCACGCTTTACTCGGTGTGGTTCGAGCTGCGGTGGGGCATCACTGCTTGCCTGATGCTCACAGTGGGGCTGATTACCGTGATCTTCTACAATCACCCCTCCACGAGCAATACGACGTCGTTCTTCCGGACCGTTCCGATCGTTCCCGAAACCAACGGACGCGTTGCGGAGATCTTTGTCGGTCTGAGCGACGAAGTTAAACAAGGAGCGCCGATCTTCAGACTCGACAGTTCGAGGCAGGAGGCGGCCGTGGAGACTGCCAGACGCAAGATAGCCGAGGTCGAGGCCGCGATGGTGGCGGCGCGAAGCGATGTCGCGGCGGCCGAAGGCAAGATCCAGGAGGCGAGGAGCGCCTATCAGCAGGCCGTGGACGAGTTGGAGACAAAGCGGGAGATCTATCGGCGCAATCCGGGCGCCGTCGCCACGCGGGACATCGAGAAGCTCCAGGTCGCGGTGGAAGGCCGCCAAGGCTCGATCGATGCCGCTACCGCCGCAAAAGAACAGGCGGAGGTACGAGTTTCCACCCTCCTCCCAGCCGAAAAGGCCAGTGCCGAAGCCGCGCTGGCCCAGGCCGAGGTGGATCTCGATAAGACCGTCACACGGGCCGGCGTGAGCGGGCGCGTGGAACAGTTCGCGCTGCGGGTCGGCGACATCGTCAATCCGCTGCTCCGCCCGGCCGGGGTGCTGATCCCGGAGGGCGCCGGGCGACAGACCTTGATCGCCGGCTTCGGGCAAATCGAGGCACAGGTCATGAAGGTCGGGATGGCGGCCGAGGTCACATGTGTCTCGAAGCCCTGGACGGTCATTCCGATGGTCGTGACCGGGGTGCAGGACTTCATCGCCGCCGGCCAGTTCCGCGGGGGCGAGCAACTCATCGACCCTCAGCAGGTGGCGCGGCCGGGAACCATCGTCGTTTTTCTCCAGCCTCTCTACGAAGGCGGGCTCGATGGCGTTACGCCCGGCAGCAGTTGCATCGCCAACGCCTATACCAGCAACCACGAGCTGCTCGCCTCAGGTAACGTAGGCACGGTGCGGGGTTTCGCTCTCCACGCGGTCGATGCGGTTGCACTCGTGCACGCCATGATCCTGCGGATACAGGCGCTCGTGATGCCCATCCAGACCCTCGTGTTCAGCGGACACTGATGCCAACGGAACGGCGGCGCTCCCATGGCCGACATCCACTTCGATCTGATCTCGCCGGAGCGGATCCTGTTCTCCGGTGACGTCAGGGCCGTGATGCTTCCCGGGACGGCCGGTGACATGACCGTGATGCAAGGGCACGAGCCCATGGTGGCGACGCTCAATCCCGGTATCGTCGTGGTGACCGACGTCCAAGGACACGGGCACCGTGCCTTCATCCGCGGCGGGTATGCCGAGATCACCGGCAGCAGTGTCACCGTACTCGCGGAGCGCACGCTTCCGCCCGAGGAACTCACGCGCGAGCGCCTCGATGAGGAGATCGTGCGGCTGGAGACCATGCGCGAAGCCATGCGAGACGATAAAGCCAGGCGAGAAGCCGACTTTGCACTGAGCCGCCTGCAGCAGGTGAAGGCAACGCTCTCGTTTTAGGGAGGAATGAGCTTTCGAGGAGGATGGATGATGACATCGCAGAAATCTGCACCGATGATGGACACCGTTCGCGGCTTGATGGATCAGACAACGCTTTCGGAGAACGGGCGGGCGCTGACGGACGGCATGCCGGCTTGGTTTTCCACGACGAGCGAATGTCAGCGCGAGATGGTCGATTTCATGTCGAACCGGCTCGCGAAGGACAGCAACGCCATGCGCGAGATGATCGGCTGCAGGAATCCCGCCGATGTCATGGAGATTCACATGCGTTGGGCCCAGGAAATGATCCGGGACTATGGCGCCGAGATGACCAAGCTCCTTGCGATTACCACACGACACGCAGACGAAGCTGCCCGGAAGAGGCGTTAGGAGCGAATTCTGGAACGTGGCGCTGCCACCCCTGCCCATTGCTCGCGAGCGCCGGCGCTGCCCCTCTCACCCGCTCCTTCGGGACGACCTCTCCCATAAGGGGCTACTGTGCGCACACATGTTGCGCTGCAATAGAGAGGTCATTTGCTGTGCCAACGAGCGCCTACTGCAATCCATAGAATTGCATGCCTCTTTTGGCGCGCTCCTGCCGAGCCTGGGGCTCGGCAGACCTGACCATACATTCACCGCAGCATGGCTAAGTCATTGATCTTTAAGGACGAAATAGGTTTGTGCGCACGCTAGCCCGCAAGGGGAGAGGTGAGGACGGCGCAGCGCGCGGATCAATTTTGGGTTCGTTCTGCCAAATTGGGCCGACCTCTCACACAAAGGAATGGTCGCCCCGAAGAGGCAGGTGAGGAGGGAAATACTGCGCTCTCCGAAATTGCGCAATCGGAAACGCAGGAAGACGAATCTCCCGCATGCCCAGTGGAGAGGCCAGAATGCCGGAAGCAAAAGATTACTCGGTAACCGAGACGCTGCGCAACGGCCGACAGGTCGAGATCCGCGCCCTCAGGCCCGAGGACCGAGCCGGCCTGATTGCAGCCGTCGGCCGGACGGGCGAGCAGTCTCTCTATCGCCGCTTTTTCGCTCCCAAACGTGGGTTCACGGAGCAGGAGATCGCTTTCTACACCAATGTCGATCAGGTGAACCACGTAGCCCTGGTCGCGCAGATCGAGGAAGGCGGACGACCGACGATCGTCGGAGGGGGACGCTACATCGTGCTGCGGCCGGGCCGTGCCGAGGTGGCGTTCGCCGTGGACGACGACCACCAAGGGCTCGGGATTGGCGCGGCGCTGATGCGTCATCTTGCATCCATCGCGCGCAGCGCCGGGCTCGAGGAACTCGTCGCCGAGGTCCTGCCGGAGAATGGCGCAATGCTGAAGGTCTTTGAGAAAAGCGAGTTCGAGATCAGGACGGCGCGCGAGCCGGGGGTCGTACATGTCACCATCCGGCTCTCGTGAAAGTTGCCTCTTCAGGCAACGGTCTCACAGCATGATGCTCTCCGGCTGACACCACAGCGGTTTATCCGGCTGCGGTTCGCCTTCAGGCGGCGGTCGACGCGATCCTCGGCCCTGTTCTCGGGCCGCACGTGCCCGCCCGCGTACTTGCCGTCGATCTCGACCTCGCCATCGAGGACTATGTCCTCCCGACGGGAGGCCACGACCTCCCTGAGCTTTATCAGGAGCACCCAGGCGGTCTTGGACTGGATGCCGAGCTCGCGCGAGAGCTGGAGGGCGGCCTTGCCCTTGACCGAGTTGGCTGTGAACCAGATCGCCAGAAGCATCTTCTTGAACAGCAGCTTGCGCCACGCGAAGGCCGTGCCCAACGTGAGGGTGAAGACGGCCTTGCACTCCTTGGCGGAGCACTTGAAGCGCTCCCGGGACATCTCATAGCACCGCAGGGTGCCGCACTGCGGGCAGTAGGGCTTGCCGTCCGTCTCAGGCCAGCGGGCCTGCCGGAACCACTTCTTGGCGGTCCTGTCCTGGATGCGGGAGAGCTCGGTGATGGTCAGGTCGCGCACCTCGGGCGAGTGGCGAAAGTGCTGTGCCATGGCTCAGCGCCTCCCTCGCGGTGACGAAGGGCAGGCGCGGTATTTCCCAGCCCCCAGCGATCGGGATGGCGGACTCCATGGAAATGATGGCGAGAGGCATGCTCGGACTGCGGCGGCCGGAATTGGCCGTGATCAGGACAGCGCGGACGGTCGGTGAATGAGGTCGTCGGAGCTCAGGTCAGGGCTGTCATATGAGCCTTTGCATGGCCGAAGCTCATGCCAGAAAGCTTGGCCAGAGCCGACCGGACACTGAGAGGTTGGGTTGTCCCGCCCGTTTGAGGGCAAACTCTCGTTCCCCGAGAAGGACTGGATTGCACTGAGAAGCGGAAGTTCGGCCAACTTCAGCTTCGTGCCACTAA
>NZ_LN811357.1:144785-152014 GCF_001006805.1 Microvirga massiliensis
AGAGACATTCCGAGCTCATCGATAGATGTCAGAACCCGTTACACAAGTCGCTGATCGTCCTCGTCAGAGATGTCATCACCGACTTCAGCCCAACCAACTGAAGAGGTTAATAGTCTATTACGGGGGGCATCAGCCCCGAAAGCTGAAGTGTGGAGATTTGGCCACACATGAGATGAAAACCTCGCGGGATCGCGAGAAAGCCAGGCGTCTTCGCTTGATCGGCAGAGAGTGTTGAAGAATGGTGAGCCTGCGACAGGTGGCACCCCGGTCGTGAGTTGGTCAACTTTCGGCGGGGAAGCTGGGAAGGGGACAAATCCCAGGGGTTAAGGGGTCTGTGGTCAGGGCTTCGGTGAAGCTGTCGAGGCACAAAGCCTATCCCCAGGGTCTCACAACTTTGGAGGTTATAAATGAAGCTCGTGAAGAGCCTACTCCTCGGATCCGCAGCGGGGTTCGCTGTCGTCGCCGGGGCACAGGCTGCGGATCTTCCCATCCGGAAGGCCGAACCTGTTGCTGTTGATTACGTCCGCGTCTGCTCCGCCTACGGATCCAGCTTCTTCTACATCCCGGGCACCGAGACCTGCTTGCGGGTCGGCGGCCGTGTCCGCGCCGAATACCGGTATCTGGAGCCCTTCGATCGGTCCGACGATACGGTCGGCTTCCGGGCACGCGGCCGGTTGAACGTCGACGTTCGCACGCCGACGGATTACGGCACCCTGCGGGCCTACATCCGGTATGAGATCACCCGCGACACCGGCTCGTACAATTTCCCGATCAACGGCGTCGCCGCAAATTCTCCCGACGTTGCGCAGGCCTTCGTCCAGTTCGGCGGCCTGACTGCTGGTCGCATCTCGTCGTTCTTCTCGAACGCCGACATCGCCACGCAGCACTTCGGCACGCTGCGCTTCGACGACACTCCCGACCTCCCGACCTTGGCCTACACCTTCTCGTTCGGCGGCGGCTTCTCGGCATCGGTTGCGTTGGAAGACAACATCAGCCGTCGTAACACGGGCTTGCCGGTCGGGCTGCTGGGAACAACGTTCGGATTGCCGACCAATGTCGTATTCCCGGGCTTCAACTTCCCGTTCGCCTCATACGTGCCGGCTGGTGACACGGCTCCGGATTTCGTCGCCAATATCAAGTATGTCGGCACCTGGGGTAACGCGCAGTTGTCGGGTGCGGTCCATCAGATCCGCGATCTGGGTATTCCTCCAACCCTCACCGCGGCTGGCGCCATCGTTCCCGGTACGGGCCGCCTGTTTAACGATGCCGAATACGGCTGGGCGATCTCTCCGAGCGTCCAGATCAATCTCCCGTTCTTTGCGGCTGGCGACTATTTCTGGGTGGTGGGAACCTACGCTCAGGGTGCGCCGAACTACGCGGGCTTCACTGGCAGCAACATCGGGTTCGGGGGTGATATCACAACCATCGGTCTCACCGATGCCACGATCAACGCCTTCACGGGCAATCTCGAGAAGACCGACGTCTGGAGCATTGCCGCCAACTTCACGCATTTCTGGGCTCCGACGCTGTATTCGAGCATCTTCGGGTCCTATGCTAACGTGCAGTTCGGCGGCGGTTCTTCGACGGTCCTGACCGCTCCGACCTTCCCGACATTCTCGGGTCTCACTGTCGGCTTCACGGACTTCAACGAGATCCGCATCGGTGGCAACACGATCTGGTCGCCGGTTGCGGGCCTGAACCTCGGTATCGAAGTGATGTACACGCGGGTCGACTTCGACAACCGCGTTCCGGCCGTCGTCTCCGGTGCACTGGGCACCGTGGTCCGGCCTGCCGGAACGAGCGACCTCGACGTCTGGGAGGGCCGCCTCCGCGTCCAGCGCGACTTCTGATCGACTCAGATCGATCTGACGAGAGCCCCGGTGGAAACACCGGGGCTTTTTGCATTGCTGCGTAGCACAAGATCTCGATGTGGTAGGTCGACTGAGCAGATGTGACCTTGCGCTGGATCCAGCAGTCACCGGACAGGCGACTAGCACACGGCGGAAGACGAATCCGCTCGCGCAGCGGATGGCGTCCGCGCGCTCCGCGAGGGAGGCCTCCATGATCTCGTAGGTCTGCGCCCAGCGGTTGCCGCTATAGCTGCGACAGAACCCCATCTGGCGTGAGAGCGTACGGAATCCGGCCCGCCGTTCGTTGGCCATCGTAATGCGTTCTCCAGGCGATCGTGGAGTTTTGATAGCCGCTCTTCGGGGCTGTCGAGACCATCTGGCCGATCCGGTCGAGAGTCCAAGGCTTATTGGGTGGGTGCGTCGTCATGGTAAATGCCTGCACCGCGTATTGGAGTTTGGCGGAAGGCGCTTTACGGAACCGGGCCGGACGATTACGACCTAAACAGGCTTACACAGCTTGCCCCACAGATGTCGCCACGCCCGTTCAGGCCCATTGAAGCCGCAAGAGCACACCATCTGTGGGATGACCCGAAGAACTCTGCCTAGTCGCAATCCGCGCGCCCAGTCTCATCGAAATAGGCGAAGTCAAAGCAGATCCCGACGCCCGGCGGGCCGATCAGCTCAATGTGCTGCTCGCCGTTGAGCTTGCAATACTTAAGCGTGCCATCCGGATAGAACTCGATCGGGTGACCGGCGGCACAGGCCACGCAGGCTGGTTGCGCACAATCTTGAGGTTCGGGTCGGCAATCGCCGGTTCGCTGAGAATGCACCCTTGCGGCGCACGCCCTGTGGCCGGCCCAGCGCAGTGGATGAGCGTCTGATACCACCACGACTTGTTCACGACGGTGGTGAAGCTGTAGGTCTCGGCCTGAGCAATCTCGGCTGCCGCTATTCCGATGAGTGCCAGTAGAACTCGCCGCATGCGACCCTCGCGCATGTCGCAGCCCGCCGCAAGCATGGGCCACAGCCGGCAAGGGGTCAGTGACGGGCCCTTGCGAGAGGCCTGCCTCGAGCGCGGGAGCACGTAACACGATAAGGCAACCTAGCGCCGAGTGGGAGATCGCTCTGGACAGGTAAGCGAGCGGCCGAGAGAAAGTCCGCACTGGATCAAACCCGGCCGGGTAATGGGCGCGATGAGCGTCCGCTTAGCCCCCTACTTCGGACCGTCCCCAGAACCAATGGATGGCGACGGCCTGTGATCGAGGCGAGCTTCAAGTCACTCGTTGTCTCCCCGCTTCACAAATTTTCTCGTGCGGTCGAAGAGCTTGAATTCCTTTCACACCAATCCCTTACCGCGCGGCTGGTGGTCTTTGCTACCGAATGCCGGGTTTATCTGCGTAGCGAGGTCCCCTGCATGGCGCTCACGCGGCGCGCAAAGATGGCGGCCAGCGGACTGGCGGTCACTCCATGAGCCAGAATGCTGAGTATGACCGTCCAGGCAACCGTCGTGGTCAGCGTCTCGCCGCCTGGTAAGTCGGCATCGAGCACGATGATGGCGAACACGACGCTGGCAAGGCCCCTCGGACCGAACCAGCCCATGAAGAGCTTGCTGTCGGCTGTCAGCCCGGTGCCGGCCAAGGCCAGCCACACCGGAATCATGCGGATGGCGGTGAGGCTCAAGACGGCATAGGCCGCAACCTCCCAGCTCAGCCGTTCGGTGGCCTGGCTGATCACGGCGGATCCCAAGAGAACCCAGGTCAGAAGACCGAAGATGTCGCCAGCCCCTTCCGCTGCGAGGAGGAACTCATGTTTCTGCTTCTGCCGTCGCGCCATTCCGCCCGCAGCGAGCCCCCCGACGAAACAGGCGATGAATCCGCTTCCTCCCAGTGCCTGCGCGGCCGCAAAGGACGTGAACGCCAACGCGACAGCCGGAAGCTGTCGCCATACTGTCGTCGTCCAGCCATAATTATCGGCGAGCCGCAGCGCCCATAGTCCCAGAAGCGCGAGCCCTGCACCCACGAGAAGCCCAATTCCAATCTCCTGGACGAAGTGGTGGAGGACCAGTTCCAGCGGCCCCCTTGCGACGGTCTGCTCTCCGGCAAGAGCCAACAGGATCAGGAGAACCGGTACGCAGATGCCGTCGTTCAGACCGCTCTCCACGTTCAGCCCCTCGCGGATCGGCGGAGGAACGGCGGGATTGGTCACGACTGCCTTCCCGAGCGCAGCGTCGGTCGGAGCCAGCATCGTGGCGAGCAACGCGCACTCGACGTAACCAAGTCCATCGAACAGCAGAGCCGCAACACCGATGCCAAGCAGGATCGTCACCGGCAAGCCGATCAGCAGAAGGCGCTCCGGTATCGTGTAGCTGAGTTTCAGAACTCTTAGATCCGCGCTCGCGGCATCCGTAAACAGGACCAGCGCCAGCGTCAGTTCGGCCAGGGCTCGAAGGCCCTGCGCATGAACGTCCAGGGTGAGAAGATTCAGGCCAAACGGGCCGGCAGCGAACCCGAACGCGGTGAACACGATGGCACCCGCAATCGGTGTGCACTCCAACCGCCCCGCAACCAGGCTATAGACGAATGTGAAGGCGAAGAGGACGGCAATGTTCTGATACATCGTCCACCGTTTCTTGCGACAGCTCAGCCGTCACCCAGGTGCGAAAATGGCTCCAGGCCCGTGCTCCGTCAGCGGCTGCCGGTTTCACATGTATCGGCATAGAGACGCACTCGTAAATCGCTCCTTCAGTGACAACCTCAGGAAGGCGTAACGATTTCGTTCGCGAGCGGGCGGCCCGCGGCAAAATCCGACACGCTCGCGAGAGTCGTTTCCAGAATCGTTCCCAAGGCCTCGCGCGTGAAGAACGCCTGATGCCCGGTCACGATCACATTCGGGAACGAGATGAGGCGCTGGATTACGTCGTCCGGGATTACCGTGCTCGACAGATCCTTGTAGAAGAGATCGGCCTCCTGCTCGTAAACATCGATCGCGATCCCGCCCAGTTGACCTGACTTGAGCGCTTCGATCGCCGCCTCGGTGTCGACCAGACCGCCGCGACTCGTATTGATCAGAAGCGCACCTCTCTTGACGAGAGAGAGCGTGCGAGCATTGACGATGTGATGGGTCTGCGGAGTCAAAGGACAATGCAAGGAGATGACGTCCGCAGCCATGATTCCATCAGCCTCTACGTAGCGGCCGCCGATCTTCTCGAATTCCGGCGATTGGTGAACGTCAAAGCCGATCACATTGCAGCCAAAACCGGCCATGATCCGGGCAAAGATCGTGCCTATCTTGCCGGTCCCGATCACAGCCACGGTACGACCGACGAGATCGAAGCCCATGAGGCCGTCGAGTGAGAAATTGCCTTCGCGCGTCCGATTATAGGCTCGTGGAATCTTCCGATTGAGCGCGAGGAGCAAGCCGACGGCAAACTCGGCCACGGAGTTTGGAGAATAGTTGACAACCCGCACGACCTTGATGCCGAGCTCTTTTGCCGTTTGCACGTCGATGTGATTGAATCCGGTAGAACGCGTCGCCACAAGTTTCGTGCCGCCGGCAGCGAGCTGTTTCAGCACCGCGCCATCGACAACATCATTGACGAACACGCTGACAGCCGGAAATCCCGTCGCCAGAGATGCCGTCTCGGGTCCAAGGAGTACATCGAAGTAGACGACTTCGTGTCCATGAGCGACGTTCAGTTCGTCAATCACTGCGCGCTCGTAATTCTTGGCACTGAACATCGCGATCCGCATTTGTGCTCCTCCAAGCTAGGATGCCATAATTCCGTAAGCGACGGCCAGGATCTGCACGGCGAGGATCTTCACGATCGTACCGACGCCCGGGAAGATCATGGCATAGTCGACCTCCGGCTTGCCAGTTGGGGCCAGTAAATTGCCATAGCCGAGGATCACCGGGTTCCCGATCGCACCCGATGCGGTACCGAGCAGGTCGTCGAAGCCGATATTAAGAAGGAAATATCCCGGGAGAAGAACGACGAGCACGACGGTGAGCAAGATAATCATTCCCGCGAAGATGAATTCGAAACCGGAATGGCGCACCTGCTCGACGAAGGGGGTGCCGGAATCGATCCCGACCCGCGCAAGTAACAGGGCAAGCCCGAAGTTGCGGAGCACCTGATCGGCCGAGACTGGCAGGTGCCACATGAGGGGCCCAGTACGGTCGAGCCGGCCAAGGAGGAGCGAGACGACGAGCGGGCCTCCAGCAAGCCCGAGGGTGACCGTCCCGATGCCAGGAATTGGAATTGGAACGAGTCCGAGCGCAACGAAGCTGAAACTGGCTTCGGCCAGGACCGAATCGCCGAAGGGCTTGATAATGGCCGCACGGTTCTCAGGGCTGATGAGCAGGCCAAGTCGGTCACCGAATTCCAGCATGAGTTTGGGGCCCGGCAGGATGTCGGCGTCGCCGCGGCGAATTTGGACGATGTCCATTGAACAGCCCGGCGGATGCGGCACGTCCGCAAGCCGCATGCCCACCATAGTTGATTCCGAGACATAGACCATCAGACAGTCGAGGTGCCGGCGGTCGGCGCGCATCCTGACCAGGGCTTAGCCCTTCCAGTTTGGTGATCGCTTCCGGATATCCTGCAAGCAGCAGCACATCCTGTTCAGTGAAGACGTATTCTCTTATACAAGGGCTCACCTGCTTGCTTGACATTTTGAGACGGTAGGTTGGCAGTTCGAGACAGGTGTGCACTGCACGCTGGGTTCGACTATTTGGGCCGACACTCACAATCGAAGGTGCAATCGGGAGCCCCCCACTGCGGGATGGTTCGATGAGATGGGTTGGCCGTTTCTCGGTCCCTTTGTGAGCTCGCTTTCGCGTCAGCAGCTTTGACCCAAAGTCCTCCGCTGAGTGGATCAACCATTGCAGAGGACGCATCAGGTCTTTCCGACATCAATCGAAGGTGTGAAGTAGGCTCTTCCGAATGCGCCCCCATTCGATGCGACTCTGCCCTTCCAGTTGGCTCGCTCTGCATGGCATGGCGACCACCCCTCGCAACCTTGGCATTCGACCCGACTGGGGATCAGCTTCGGTGAACGGTCGCGCCTGCTAGCACCCTGGTGGACCGATGATTTTTAACTTATGTTGGTTAGACATTGGAACAGGAGCGGCCTCGAGCTTGCTTCACATCAAGGGATAAAAAATACAGCTGAGAGGACGCTGTAGTCCTCTAACTACTGGTCGATCCTTGAAGTGAAGTTGAAGTGCTCAGCAATATGGACAATTGCGCCAAGCACGAATTGTGAATAGCACAACTAGTGCACTCGTGCCGACTTGCTGGCCTGGACCGTCAGCGACAAGGAATTCTGGGATGCGCAGTCATAATCTTGATTGTCGCAAGACAGCGCAAGCAGAAAGAGA
>NZ_LN811357.1:152315-168678 GCF_001006805.1 Microvirga massiliensis
GGCCCAAACTGTCAAGACATTGTCCCTACCGATCAAGCGACGTGCGCCCGCTCGTGTAGATTAATCCTCCAGGTCGAGCAGCGGTCGCATAGGCCAAAGGACAGGCGTCTCCGTGCACCAGCAGGAGCACCCCAAGACAATCCGCTGTCGGCTGGCCAAAGCTAATCTCCAGTGGGCAGAGATCGGATCGGGCTGAGGAAACGCCAAGAACGAGGATGACATGCCCAAGCCGATCACCAGCAGGAATCTGCACGCGCATCCCACACCGACGAGCCCGAGCTATGCTCGGAGCGCCTTTTCGACTCCGTCCCGCCTCGTCTCTCATGAAATGCAGCCGAGTGAAATCGCGGTCGATCTACCCGATAGCATTCCAGCAAGGCGCAATTTGTTTACGGCCTTGTGGGCCGGGAAGCTCAAGGGCCTTTCGGGCGAAGAGCTGGCCGCGTACGCGAGCGACGTGCGCTTCGTGAGACGACGTGGTGAGTCGATCGTCGGGATGATTGCGGACGATCTCAGGCAGGGAGGTTTGTCGCTCTCGCGCAACGACGTCCAACACGCTTTGAGTCGCTTCCACCGCATCGCTTTGCACCAGACAAGTGCAACGGATTAACGAGGAGCCTGCGCCCAGCGCAATCGCGCGATACCCGACTACGCTGCCGAACGGCGCAGAACTGCCGCGGTCGAGATCTCGCCGCCACTCGTCCGAACCGTGTGGCTGTGGCCTGAGGACTGACACATACGACCGGTCCGCCCCGGCGTCGAACGGACCGGGCACGAGACTGCAGCGGATGGCTCAATGACGCCGGGACCTGAGGAGGAGACGATGGACGAGGAGCTGTCGGATAAGATGCTTGCTGACAAAGTCCTGTCGGACAGGGAACTGGCACTCCTGGATGCCTACTGGCGAGCCGCCAACTATCTGTCGGTTGGCCAGATCTATCTCTACGACAACCCGTTGCTCAAGAAGGCGCTGACGAAGGAGCACATCAAGCCGCGGCTCCTGGGTCACTGGGGAACGACACCGGGGTTGAACTTCGTCTACGTGCATCTCAATCGGGTGATCAAGCAGCACGACCTGAACATGATCAACATCACCGGCCCGGGGCATGGCGGGCCAGGTCTGGTGGCGAACGCCTATCTCGAGGGAACCTATAGCGAGGTCTACCCGAACATCTCGCAGGATGAAGAGGGAATGAAACGCCTCTTCACGCAGTTCTCCTTCCCGGGCGGCATTCCCAGTCACGTCGCACCGGAAACGCCCGGTTCGATCCACGAAGGCGGGGAACTCGGCTACGCCGTTTCGCATGCCTATGGAGCTGCGTTCGACAACCCCGACCTGATCGTCGCCTGCGTCGTGGGCGATGGGGAAGCGGAAACTGGGCCGCTGGCGACGAGCTGGCATTCCAACAAGTTCCTTGACCCGGTCACCGACGGGGTGGTTCTGCCGATCCTGCACCTCAACGGCTACAAGATTGCCAATCCCTGTATCCTCGCCCGGATCAGCCACGAGGAACTCGACCAGCTGTTCCGTGGGTATGGCTACACGCCGTACTTCGTCGAAGGCAATGATCCCAAGTCGATGCACGAACTCATGGCCGCCACGCTGGATAGCGTGATTGGTGAAATCCAGCGGATCAAAGCCGATGCGCATCGCGATGGCTTCACGCAACGCCCCCGCTGGCCCATGATCGTGCTCCGCACTCCGAAAGGGTGGACGTGCCCGAAGGAGATCGACGGCAAGCGGACCGAGGACTATTGGCGTTCGCACCAGGTGCCCATGGGGGAGATGCATGCGAACCCGGCCCATGTGCGCATCCTCGAAGAGTGGATGAAGAGCTATCGCCCGACCGAGCTCTTCGACGACGGCGGTCGCCTTCGGCCCGAACTCGCCGAGATTGCCCCTCGGGGCGCCCGCCGCATGAGCGCCAACCCGCACACGAACGGCGGCGTGCTCCTTCGCGACCTGCGCCTGCCGGATTTCCGTGATTATGCCGTTTCGGTGGAGGCCCCGGGCGCGACAATGGTCGAATCCACGCGGGTCATGGGCAAGTTCCTTCGCGACGTCATGAAGCTGAACATGGAGGCGCGGAACTTCCGTCTCTTCAGCCCGGACGAGAACAACTCCAACCGCTGGCAGGATGTGCTCGAGGTCACCAATCGCGCGTGGGTTGCCGAGACCTATCCGTGGGACGGTCACCTCGCTCCGGACGGGCGGGTGATGGAGATGCTCAGTGAGCATCAGTGCCAGGGCTGGCTCGAGGGATACCTCCTGACTGGCCGGCACGGATTCTTCTCCTGCTACGAGGCTTTCATCCACATCATCGACTCGATGTTCAATCAGCACGCGAAGTGGCTGAAGGTATGCAATCACATCCCCTGGCGCCGGCCGATCGGCTCGCTGAACTACCTGCTGTCCAGCCACGTGTGGCGGCAGGACCATAACGGCTTCAGCCATCAGGATCCTGGATTCATCGATCACGTCGTCAACAAGAAAGCCGAGGTCGTCCGCGTTTACCTGCCGCCCGATGCCAACTGCCTGCTCTCCGTCACTGATCACTGCCTGCGCAGCCGGAACTACGTCAACGTGGTCGTCGCCGGGAAGCAGCCAGCCCCGCAGTGGTTGTCGATGGATGAAGCCATCAAGCACTGCACCAAGGGATTGGGCATCTGGGAATGGGCCAGCAACGACCGGGGCGAGGAGCCCGACGTCGTGATGGCCTGCTGTGGCGACGTACCGACCCTGGAGACGCTGGCGGCAGTGGATCTCCTGCGCCGGCACGCGCCCGACCTGAAGGTTCGTGTCATCAACGTCGTGAACCTCATGAAGCTGCAACCGCCAAGCGAGCATCCGCACGGGCTGTCGGACCACGACTTCGACGCGCTGTTCACCACGGACAAGCCGATCATCTTCGCTTTTCACGGTTATCCGTGGCTCATTCACCGGCTCACCTATCGGCGAAACGGTCACCGCAATCTCCATGTCCGCGGCTACAAGGAGGAGGGTACCACCAGCACCCCGTTCGACATGTGCGTGTTGAACGACCTCGATCGCTTCCACCTCGTGAACGATGTGATCGACCGGGTGCCGAAGCTCGGTGTGCGGGCCGCCTACGCCAAGCAGGCGATCCACGACATGCTCATCGAGCACAAGGAATACATTGCCCGTCACGGCGACGACATGCCCGAGATCGCGGGCTGGAAATGGGGGCAGGCAGCGGCGTCCGGAGGAGTCCGATCGACGGAGGCCGATAACGTCTGAGCCGGGAGCGAGCGAGCATGGACGTGTTCGCGATCAGGCATGGGGAGACCGCGTGGAGCCTGAGTGGGCAGCACACGGGCACGACGGACATCCCCCTGACGGACACCGGGCGTCGAGTCGCCGACCGGCTACGCCTCGTCCTGGCCAAGAAGAGGTTCGCGCTCGTTCTCGTGAGCCCGCTGCGGCGGGCCCGGGAGACCTGCGATCTGGCGGGGCTCGGTGGCACAGCCGCCATCGACCCCGACCTCGTCGAGTGGAATTACGGCGCGTATGAGGGACTGACGCCCAGGCAGATCTGCGAGACGGCGCCAGGCTGGCTGATCTTCCGCGATGGGTGTCCGGGCGGCGAAGCGCCGGCGCAGGTTGGTGCGCGGGTCGATCGGATCATTGCCCGGGCGCGTGCGGTTCAAGGTGACGTCGCACTGTTCGCACACGGACATGTGCTGCGGGTTCTCGCCGCGCGCTGGATCGGCCTCCCTGCAGGCGGCGGGCAGCACTTCCTCCTGGATACGGGTACCCTGAGCGTTCTCGGTTACTACCACGACATACCGGCCGTGAGGATCTGGAATGGTTCCCTCGCTGTATGACGCACCTGCCGGGCGACGCCGGACAGCGCAAGCCGCGACCCCTTCACGCTTCAGGCGAGAGGAAACAGTCGAACGAGGCCTTATCGGCTACGGGAAAAAAGTGACGACCCCGGCGGCGACGCAGATCCGAGGAGGAATGGCGTCGGTCAGGGGAGGAGGATGAGACGATGAGCAGCACCAGGACGGCGGCCAGCGCAAGGACATCCAAGGCGCCGAAAATCAGCACCGGAATGACGGGCGCTATGCGGACGTCGACTGCGCCGGAGGCCACGAATCTCCTCGAATATTATGGGTGCGGCCCAATCCAGTTCACGGGGTCGAACGACGCCCTCTATGAGCGGCACCTCATGTTCGACAGCGTGGTCTCTCCAATGGCGACAGGACCACGCGAGCGTTACGAGGCCATCGCCCGCTCCGTGCGGGACATCCTCTCGCAACGCTGGCTTCGCACCGAGCAGACCTATGCACGCGAGAATCCCAAGCGAGTCTATTATCTGTCCATGGAGTACCTCATGGGGCGCTCCCTGGCCAACAACATCATGAACCTCCTCCTCGATCCAATCCTGGAGCGGCTCATCGAAAACAAGGATCTCGATCGGCTCGCCTTGCTCGAACAGGAGCCTGATGCCGGACTGGGGAATGGCGGGCTCGGCCGCCTGGCCGCGTGCTTCGTCGACTCGATGGCGACGATGCAACTCCCTGCCATGGGATACGGCCTCCGCTACGAGTACGGCATCTTCAAGCAGACCATCCGGGATGGCTGGCAACACGAGCAGCCGGATAATTGGCTTCGGCGGCCCGATCCATGGGAAGTCGCTCGGCCGCAGGAGGAAGTGGAGGTCAAGCTCGGCTGCTCGTTCGAGGTCCAGAGCGGAACCCTCGTCGCGGTTGCCGGCCAGCCCTCGAGCCTGCTCGGAATTCCATACGATCGACCGGTCGTGGGCTATGGCGGCAAGACCATCAACACGCTCCGGCTTTGGGCTGCCGCGGCGCCTCATTCATTCGACTTCCAGGTGTTCAGTGCCGGTGATTTCGTCAGCGCTCTGGCTCATCGGCTCACGGCCGAGTCCCTGACACGGGTCCTTTATCCAGACGACTCCACGAGCATGGGACAGGGACTCCGCTTCGTGCAGGAATATTTCCTCGTCGCCTGTTCCCTGGCGGACCTCATGCGGCGCTTCCGGCAGACCAACTCCGAGTGGGATGCCCTACCCGACAAGGTCGCGATCCAGCTCAACGATACCCACCCGAGTCTGGCAGTATCCGAACTGATGCGGATCCTTCTGGACGAGGAGCACCTCCCATGGGACCAGGCGTGGGACCTCACCCGGCAGACGCTCGCATACACGAACCACACGCTTCTTCCCGAAGCCTTGGAGAAATGGCCCCTGCCATGGTTCGAATTGCTGCTGCCGCGTCACCTCGAAATCATTCTCGAGATCAACCGCCGCCTCCTCGACGAGGTGCGGGCCCGCTTCCCGGGAGACGAGGGCCGTGTCGAGCGCATCAGCCTGATCGAGGAAGGCGCAGTGCGCAAGGTCCGGATGGCCAATCTCGCCATCGTGGGATCGCACAGCACCAACGGAGTCGCCGCGATCCATTCCGGCCTGCTACGCACGGTGACGGTCAAGGATCTGGCCGAAATCTTCCCCGAGCGCTTCAACAACAAGACCAATGGCGTCACGCCGCGGCGCTGGCTTCTGCTCGCCAACCCTGCACTCGCAGACTGCATCACCGAAGCCATCGGTAACGGCTGGATCACGGATCTCTCCCTGCTGACGAAACTAGCTCCACTTGCCGACGATATCGGCTTCCGCGACACGGTTCGTAAGGCCAAGCGCAGTGCCAAAATGCACTTCGCGGAGTGGCTCAAATCGTCATCCGGTGTAACAGTGGACCCGGACACGATTTTCGACAGTCAGGTCAAGCGCATCCACGAATACAAGCGGCAGTTGCTGAATGCGCTGCGCGTCGTCGTGCTCTACAACCGGCTCCGGGAAAATCCGGATCTCGAGATGGCACCACGGACATTCTTCTTCGCCGGCAAGGCGGCGCCGGCGTATGATCTGGCCAAGATCATCATCAAATTCCTCAACAACCTGGCCGGCACCATCGACGGCGATCCGGCCGTGCGCGGTCGCCTCAAGGTGGTGTTCCTGCCCGAGTACTGCGTGTCCCTCGCCGAGAGGTTGATCCCTGCGACCGAGGTATCGAACCAGATTTCGACGGCCGGCTATGAGGCGAGCGGGACGAGCAACATGAAGTTCATGATGAACGGCGCGTTGACGATCGGCACGCGTGACGGTGCGACGATCGAGATGGCCGAGGCCGCAGGTGAGGAAAACTTCTTCCTGTTCGGGTTGACTGCCGACCAGGTAGCCGACAGCAGCACCTGGTACAATCCACAATGGCATTACGACAATGAGCCGGAGACCCAAGCTGCACTGGACTTGATCGTCTCCGATCATTTCAGCCGCCATGAGCCGGGCGTATTCGAGCCCCTGCGCGGCACTCTACTGACGCGTGGCGACCGCTTCATGCATCTGGCGGACCTCACGGCCTATCTCGAGGCCGACCGGCGGTTGCTCGACGAGTACGCAGATCCGAATCGATGGGCACGCAAGGCAATCCTAAACGTGGCGAGCTCGGGAAAATTCTCGAGCGATCGTACCATCGGCGAATATGCAACCGAGATCTGGAGCGCGAAACCGTGTGCGGTCCAATAGCGGACCGTTCGCGCAGCCGGATGAGCGCGGGCAGAGCCGCGACACTCTTCAGTGGCCATGCCACACGCGGTGCCGCATCCGGCAGGCCGGAATTGAGCGGGCGGCACGGCAGGATATCGCGATGATGTTCGAGGTCGAAGTCATCCCGACTCGCTCGGATGCGTCTCACTCTCCGGCGCAGGGAAGCAGCTCGCCGCTGGGAGCGACTCCATCCCACGGGGGAGCGAATTTCAGCGTCTTCTCCAAGGATGCCACCGGACTCGAGTTGCTGCTGTTTGATCAGGTCGATGAAACAGCCTCGCGGGTGATCCGCCTCGACCCGGCCGTCAACCGGACGTATCACTATTGGCACGTATTCGTCCCCGGCGTGACGGCAGGCCAGATTTATGGCTATCGGGCCGAGGGGCCGGCAGATCTCGCGAACGGCATGCGGTTCGATCCCACGAAGATTCTCCTCGACCCGTATGGCCGCGGAGTGGCCGTCCCGGATCGCTACAGCCGCAACGCTGCGAGCGAGGCTGGCGACAACAGCGCCACCGCGATGAAGAGCGTGGTGGTGGACCCGACCACCTATGATTGGGAGGGAGATGCGCCGCTGCGGCGCCCTTCGGCACAGACCATCGTCTACGAAATCCATGTGCGGGGCTTCACCCGCCATCCCAGTTCCGGCGTCGGCGAGAAGATCCGCGGCACCTTCACAGGGCTGATCGAGAGGATTCCCTATCTCCAGCGGCTGGGGATTACCGCAGTCGAACTGCTTCCCGTGTTCCAGTTCGATGCACAGGATTGCCCGCCGGGAATGGTCAATTACTGGGGCTATGCACCGGTTTCGTTCTTCGCACCACACCAGGGTTACAGCTCGCGCCAGGATCTGCTCGGCCCGGTGGACGAATTCCGCGACATGGTCAAAGCACTGCACCGTGCGGGAATTGAGGTCATCCTCGATGTCGTGTTCAACCACACTGCGGAAGGGGACCACCGCGGGCCAACGCTCTGCTTCCGAGGACTCGACAATCCCGGATACTACATCCTCGAGAAGGACCGCTCTCGTTATGCGAACTACACCGGCACCGGAAACACTCTCAACGCCAATCACCCGATCGTCCGCCGGATGATCGTAGACAGCCTCCGATACTGGGTCGAGGTGATGCACGTTGACGGGTTCCGTTTCGATCTCGCATCGATCCTGTCGCGGGATACGTCGGGACACCCGCTCCCAAACCCTCCGATCCTGTGGGATATAGAGTCGGACCCGGTCCTCGCAGGTACGAAACTCATCGCGGAGGCTTGGGATGCAGCCGGCCTCTATCAAGTCGGCAGCTTCATCGGAGACAGCTGGAAAGAGTGGAATGGGCGCTTCCGCGACGACGTTCGGTCCTTCTTCCGTGGCGATGCAGGTTCCACCGCACGGCTGGCAGACCGCCTCATCGGCAGCCCGGAGATCTATGCGCACAAGCAGCGAGAGGCCGAACAGAGCGTCAACTTCGTGACATGCCACGACGGCTTCACCCTCAGCGATCTCGTCTCCTACGACCACAAGCACAATGAGGCGAACGGCGAGGATAATCGTGACGGCGCAGACGACAACCGCAGCTGGAATTGCGGCATAGAGGGGCCGACCGACGACCCGGATATCGAGCGACTGAGGAACCGCCAGATAAAAAACTTTCTGACAGTCACGATGCTCTCGATCGGCATGCCCATGATCATGATGGGCGACGAGGTGCGGCGAACCCAGTTCGGCAACAACAATGCCTATTGCCAGGACAATGAAATCAGCTGGTTCGACTGGACACTCGTCGAGAGACACGCGGACTTGCATCGTTTCGTGACCCTGCTCAATGCACGGCGGATCATGCGCGTTACGGGGCACGAGCGCCGGCGTGTGACCTTGAGCGACCTGATCCGGCACGCCAGGAAGACATGGCATGGGGTAATGATCGGGCAGCCGGACTGGAGTCATGAATCCCATAGTCTCGCGTTCGAAGTCGAGATCCGGGAGGAACGATTACACGTATACCTGATCCTGAACGCTTACTGGGAACCCTTGGACTTCGAGCTGCCGCCAGCGGGCAATGACTCGAACCCATGGCGCAGGTGGATCGACACCGCGCTGGAAGCGCCGCAGGACATCGTTCCCTGGCAGGCGGCACCATCGCTGTCCGGCGACACCTATCGGGCCGCAGCACGCTCCGTCGTGGTCTTGTTCGAGCAGGCCGAACGCAGCCGAGCAGGCCCCGGAGAACCGGATTGAGTGAAATCCAGACAACCAAAATGGTTCTGCTACCCTATACATTCCTATCGCGAACCGGCGCATCGGCTGCCGTGCTCCGGCACGCGAAGGGAAAGAGTCGCCGGTGGGATTACAGCATGCATATCTCGGCCCGGAGTTCTGCTCGGTCGTCGAGGTGCCGAAGCCATAGCACCTGACAGCTGCCAATGCGGTTTTCCGTTTCTTCAGGCAAGCGGCGTTGATATTGATCAATTTCAATGGGCGGGTTCTGGACCAGATTGATCCGGGCTCGGGTGAGCATCGCCTTCGGCAGGAGGCTGCGGTGCGAACCATTGTGTGGGCCAGTCTGGCATTCTCCCTCCTGCTGTCGGGAAGAGGGTCTGCCCTCGCCGGTGAAGATTATCCAGGGCAATGGACGCCGACCATCGAGATAGGCGGGACGAACCTGGAGCCATGCAATCCTCAACGGCGGGCTCCGCGTGGCGGTCCCCCCGTCGTAATGGTCGATCCTGGATCCAGGATGTCCGGCCTGCCGGAAGTTACGGGCTCGATCCTTCCGCCGATTCCGCAGCCGAGGCGAGCAGGGTGCCAAATCGAGGAGTACTGGTTCAACGGATCGACCTTCCGCGTCCATCGCCGCGGCGGCTGAGTTCCGAAGAACCTCCACGATAGGCCATCGGCATGACCGGACTTGCATACCTCCCTCCGGAGTTCGAGCGGGCGGTTCCAGAGCCAGCCAACCGGACATGCATCATCGACCCTCATCCGAAAAGGACCGAAACGTTATGAGCACCGCACCATCCCAGACACCCGCCGTCAGCCTGGCCGACGAAGAAGCCGTCAAACGCATCCTCGTCGACACGATCTTCGGGCTCTGGGCGACGGTCAATAACCTGAGCCGCCTGCGTCCGTCGCGACATGAGCGCTATCGCGTGACGGTGTTCGGGTCCGCACGCACCCAGCCGGGGCACTGGGTATACGAGGAAGTGAAGCAGATGTGCTCGGATCTGAGCGCCATGGACTGCGACATCATCACGGGTGGCGGCCCGGGGCTGATGCAGGCCGCAAACGAGGGTGCAAAGGCGGCCCAGGCAAGTCGAGGTGTGCAGAGCATCGGAATTCGGGTGCACTTGCCGTTCGAGCAGAACGTGAATCCATTCGTTGAGCAAGCCTTCGAGCACGGGACCTTCTTCACCCGACTGCACCAGTTCGTGCTCATGTCCGACGCTTACATCGTTGCCCCTGGCGGTTTGGGAACAGTGCTCGAATCGATGATGATCTGGCAGCTCTTGCAGGTACGTCATCTGCACGATACGCCGCTCGTCTTCGCCGGTCGCATGTGGAAGGGCTTGGTTGAATGGGCGAGCGCACAGATGTTGCGCCCTGGCTTCGAGCTGGCGAGCCCCCAGGACATGCAGATCCCGCACTGTGTGGACAACGGCGCAGAGGCGGTGGCGGTCATCCGTGAACATCACGAACGCTGGTTGGCTGAGCAGGGCAAAGGTACCTGACGTCGGCATCAGCTATTCAATAGAAGCGGGTTGCATGGCCGGCCAACTCTTGGCGAACACCACCCCGTCGTTCGGCCAGGTTGCGGCAGTGCTCGATTACCCGGAGGTGAGCACCTTCACGAGCGGCTTCCGGTGCCGGACCGACCAGGCCCTGAAGGCTTGGCGGGCCGAACCATCGCCCTGGCACCGCCCCTGGCCCAAACTGTCAAGACATTGTCCTTACCGATCAAGCGCCGCGCTTCTGGCCGAGTAGAGTGAGTGTTCAGGCCAGGTTGCACTCGGGCGCGGTGGACGCTTCGCACACCAGCAAACGCGATTCGAGACAATCCGGCTGGCCAGCCGAAGCTGGTCTCGGGTGGTCCGAGGTCGGGTCGGGCTGAGGAAACGCCAGGAGCGAGGCTGATATGCCCGTGACCAACGCCTGCATGAGCCCGGCGGCGCATCCGCGGTCGGCGGGCCCGAACCACGCTCCGCGCGCCGCCACACTTTGCCGTCTCGCTGAACCCCCGAAGTCGACCAGGACCTCGGGCTTTGTGAACGGCGGCTCGCAATCGAGCCTACGGTGAACGTCACGACGTTACGCTCTGCAGCCTGCGTACGTAGGAGGTCGTCATGCAATCAGAAGCCGCTGCCACTCAGGAATCTGTTCATTCTCCGAAACACGGAGCCGGCCAGCGCCAAGCAGCGGACATTGTGCTAGAAAATTCGGCGCCCACGGCGGAGACCGCAGGCTCGACCGGTGAGTGGTCCGGCTTTGTGCCCGGACGATGGCAGCACGCGATCGACGTCCGCGATTTCATCCAGCGCAATGTCACCTCCTATCAGGGTGACGAGGCGTTCCTGGCGGAGCCCAGCGAGCGCACGAAAGCCGTCTGGGCAAAGCTGCAGCCCTATTTCAAGGAGGAGATCCGCAAGGGCGTCCTGGATGTGGATGCCAAGACACCCTCCTCGCTCACCTCACACAAGCCGGGCTACATCGACCGCGACAACGAAGTGATCGTCGGACTGCAGACCGACGCGCCGTTCCGCCGTGCCATCATGCCACTCGGCGGCCTGCGCATGGTCGAAAGCGGCCTGAAGGCGGCCGGCTTCGAACCCGACTCCCTCGTGCACGACATCTTCACCAAATATCGCAAGACGCACAACGACGGTGTCTTCGATGTGTATACGCCGGAAATCATGGCGTGCCGGCGGAGCCACATCATCACGGGACTGCCCGACGCCTACGGTCGAGGCCGGATCATCGGCGACTATCGCCGCGTGGCATTGTACGGAACGGACAGGTTGATCGAGGCCAAGCAGACCGAGCGGGCATTGCTGGACGCCAAATGGCCGACCGACGATGTCATCCGGGAGCGCGAGGAACTGGCGGAACAGATGCGCGCTCTGGCCGACCTCGCAACCATGGCCGGAAGTTACGGTTGCGACATCAAGCGGCCGGCCGCGAATGCGCGCGAAGCCGCGCAATGGACGTATTTCGGCTATCTCGGCGCCATCAAGGAGGCGAATGGCGCGGCCATGTCGATCGGCCGCATTTCGTCCTTCCTCGACATCTACATCGAGCGAGACCTCAAGAGTGGCGCTCTCGATGAGTCCGGCGCCCAGGAGCTCATCGACCAGCTCGTCCAGAAGCTTCGGATCGTGCGCTTCCTGCGCACGCCGGATTACGACGCGCTGTTCTCGGGCGATCCCTACTGGGCGACCGAATGCGTCGGCGGCATGGACCTCAATGGCCGGCCATTGGTCTCGCGCACCAGTTTCCGCATGCTGCATACGCTGAAGAATCTCGGTCCGGCTCCGGAGCCCAACATGACGGTGCTCTGGTCGAAACAGCTCCCCGAACCGTTCAAGCGCTTCTGCATCAAGGTTTCGGCCGAGACGTCTTCCATCCAGTACGAGAACGACGATCTCATGCGTCCCTATTGGGGCGACGACTACGGCATCGCCTGTTGCGTATCGGCCATGCGCATCGGGAGCCAGATGCAGTTCTTCGGCGCGCGCGTGAACCTCGCCAAGTGCCTGCTCTACGCCATCAACGGTGGGCGGGACGAAGTGAGCGGAGATCAGATCGGCCCGTCGTCGTCAGCCGTGAGCGGCGACCTTCTCGACTACGACGACGTTATGGCAAAGTTCGATGCGATGATGGACTGGCTGGCGCGGACCTATGTCCACTCCATGAACTGCATTCACTACATGCATGACAAATACTACTACGAGCGCCTGGAAATGGCGCTTCACGACCAGCAGATCCTGCGCACGATGGCCTTCGGCATTGCCGGTCTGTCGGTAGTGGCCGACAGCCTGTCTGCGATCAAGCATGCGCAGGTCAAGCCGATCCGCCGTGACGACGGGCTGGTCGTTTCTTACGAAATCACAGGCGATTTCCCGAAATATGGCAACAACGACGATCGCGTCGACAGCATTGCGGCCGATCTCGTCTCCACCTTCATGAGGAAGATCCGCAAACATCCGACCTATCGCGGCGCGGTCCACACGCAATCGGTTCTGACCATCACGAGCAACGTCGTCTACGGCAGGAACACGGGCGACACGCCGGATGGCCGAAAGGCCGGCGAGCCTTTTGCCCCGGGCGCCAACCCGATGCATGGCCGCGACAGTCACGGGTGGCTCGCCTCGTGCCTGTCCGTCGCCAAGCTGCCCTACGCAGATGCGCAGGATGGCATCAGCTACACCGTGTCGGTTGCACCAAGCTCCAATCGCCTGGATGACGACACGAAGATCGCTCAGGCCGTGAAGGTGCTCGACACGTATTGCGGCCAGGGCGGGTTCCACATGAACCTCAATGTCCTCAACCGCGAGACGTTGCTCGATGCAATGGAGAATCCGGACAAGTACCCGCAGCTGACGATTCGAGTCTCGGGCTATGCGGTGAATTTCGTTCGGCTGACCCGGGAACAGCAGATGGACGTCATCAGCCGTACTTTCCACGGCGAGGCTTGACATCATGGCCGACGAGCCTTGGGCAACCAACCGGCATGCGTTGCGTCAATCGCAGTCTCCTGACGCACCGGAGACGGGCGAGTTTCACGATACCAGAGGCGACTTCGGTTGGATCCACTCCTACGAGACCGGGTCAACGGTCGATGGTCCCGGGGTTCGCGTCACGATATTCGTGAGCGGCTGCCTGCTGCGTTGCCTGTATTGCCACAACCCGGATACTTGGCATCTCAAAGACGGCACTCGCGTCTCCTTCGAACGCGCCGAGCGCGGGCTCGCTTCCTATGCGGCTGCATTGCGGTCCATGGGCGGTGGGCTCACGATATCAGGCGGCGAGCCGCTGGTGCAGGTGCATTTCACCAAGAGGCTCTTTGCGGCTGCCAAGCGCATGGGGCTTCACACCGCGTTGGACACGTCGGGTTTTCTCGGTGCGCGTGCCGACGACGATTATCTTCGCTATGTCGATCTTGTCCTGCTCGACATTAAGTCTTGGGATCCAGAAACGTATCGCCGCGCTACCGGTCAGGAAGTGCGTCCGACCCTGCAGTTTGCCGAACGGCTGGCGGCACTCGGGAAGCCGGTATGGGTGCGCTTCGTGCTCGTGCCCGGCCTGACCGACGACCCCGCCAATGTCGATGGCATTGCCCGGTTCGTAGCGCCGATGAAGAATGTCGAATGGATCGAGGTCCTCCCGTTCCATCAGATGGGCGCTTTCAAATGGAAAGCACTCGGCCTCGAATACGAGTTGTCCGATACACCGACACCGTCACCCGAACTGGTTGCGCGGGTGATGGGACAGTTTCGGGATGCTGGATGCCGAGCGAGATGAGTGGAACCGATGTCTGATGTCATTCGCACGCTGCTTGAAGCGTCCCCGTTGCTGGCGCTCTTCCTCGCCATTGCCACCGGTTATGCCATTGGACAGATTTCGTTTGCCGGCGTTTCGTTCGGCGCCGGGGCAGTACTGTTCACTGGCCTGCTCATCGGTGCCATTGCCCCGAAGGCGGCGCCCCCCGGGCTGGTCGGGACCCTTGGCCTCGTGATGTTCGTTTACGGGGTAGGCATTCAGTATGGGCCGCAGTTTTTCGCCAGCCTCCGAGGCCCTGGCGTCAAATACATAGCTCTCGCGACCGCTGCGGTGGTCGCCTCTCTCTTCGTCGCATTGCTGGTTGCCAAGCCGCTCGGCATTTCGCTCGCGACCGCAGCCGGACTGTTTGCCGGCTCCGGCACGAGCACGCCGACATTGCAGGCGGCGCTGGCTGCGGCTGGGAACCAGGACCCTGCGATCGGCTATTCGGTTTCCTATCCCTTCGGCGTGGTGGGGCCGATCATCCTAATGACCATCATGGCGGCGCTGGTCAAACCCAAGTTCAGTCAGCCTTCACAGAATGTGCGACTTGCGGAGTTGACCCTCGAGTCTCGAGGCGGGGAGCGGACTGTCGGAGAGCTTTCCGCGATCCTGCCGACCGACGTCAAGATTGTTGCAGTTCGTCAGCATCACATGAACGTGCCACCAGTCGCCGAGACAAGACTGCAGGACGGCGACGGGTTGCTGCTGGTCGGTAGCCCAACGAGCATCGAACAAGCCAAAGTGTCGATGGGGCGGGAGGAGCCGGGGCGCCTGAGCCGTGATCGCGCCAACCTCGATGTCGTGCGGGTCTACGTTTCAAAGGCGGCCTTCGTCGGCAAGCCGCTTCGAGACATCCCTCTACCCGATTTCCCCGTTGTCATTTCGCACGTGCGCCGGGGTGATTCAGAACTGATTGCGTCATCTGACTTGACGATCGAGTTCGGCGACCGCCTGGTGGCTGCAGTTCCGGCCGGCCGGCAAGCCGAGGTCCGTCGCTTCTTCGGCGACAGCATCAAGGGCAATGCTGAAATGTCCTTCATTTCGGTCGGGGTCGGGATTGCGCTCGGGCTGCTTCTCGGCATGATTCCGGTTCCTCTACCGGGCGGCGGCACGTTCAGCCTGGGCGTGGCCGGCGGGCCGCTCGTCATGGCACTCGTTCTCGGCTGGCTCGGCCGGACTGGACCGATCGGCTGGCGAATGCCCATGGTGGCGAACCTGGTTCTGCGGAATCTAGGCCTGTCGGTGTTCATCGGGTCAGTCGCGATCGGCGCCGGTGCGCCGTTCGTTCAGACAGTGGCTTCCAACGGCATCCAGATCCTTCTTGGTGGGGCCGCCGTCCTGCTCACCCTGGTCGGAGTCGTGTTGCTGGTCGGATATATGCTGCGCATACCTTTCGACGATTTGCTCGGCGTCTGCGCCGGCTCGACCGGCAATCCTGCGATCCTCTCGGCGGCAGGGCGCTTGGCGCCGACCGACCGAACGGACATCGGATATGCGATCTGCTTTCCGAGCACGACAATCGCTAAGATCATCGCCGTTCAGGTCTTGCTGAGTTGAACGAGGCGGTGACGGCTCACGGCCCATGATGAGGTGATGCCGACGGGCCACACCCTGCAAGAATCTCATAACATTGGAAGGGCTGCACTCGGCGCTTGCTTGACGGTTCCCCGCTGTCTGCTCAAGCATCCAGTATCGCGAACCGCGATCTATTCTTGGAGCATGATGGATGACGCCTCTGCGGGGTCTGTTTCTCGGATGTGCAGTAGCCGTGACCAGCGGGGCGCAGGCCGCCGATCTGCCAGTGAAAGGCGCGGAGCCGGTCGACTATGTCCGTGTCTGCCCGGCCTATGGGACCGGCTTTTTCTATGTCCCGGGTACCGACAGCTGCCTGCGTATCGGGGGCCGCGTCCGCGCCGACTATCTTTATCAAGAGCCGTTTACCCGCGCAGAGGACGCGATCGGCTTCCGGGCCCGCGGCCGCTTGAACGTAGATTATCGTACCATGACCGAATACGGCGTGCTCCGCACGTATATTCGCTACGAAATCGATCGCAACACGGGTGTGTTCGCCAGTGACGGGCAGGTCGGCACCAACCCGAAGGTCCGGCAGGCATTCGTCCAGTTCGGCGGCCTCACCGCCGGTCGCGCCCTATCGTTCTTCTCCGACCCGGACCTGCCGGTGCCGAATTTTGGCGACCTGCGCTTCGACGACCCTTCGAACGCGGACGTAAACCTGTTC
>NZ_LN811357.1:169560-179241 GCF_001006805.1 Microvirga massiliensis
TTGGCGCAGAGGTTCTTTACGCGAGGGTCGACCCGCGTGGCCGCGTCGCGGTTCCGATCACGAACTTCGCCGGCGATGCCTCAGGCTTCTTCAAGCCGACCGGTTCCGACGACATCTGGGAAGCCCGTTTGCGTGTCCAGCGCGACTTCTGAGCTGTTTAATCCCGCTCTCTGATCCTGTCGCGATCTGCCATTGCTCCAACGCCCGAGTCCCGTAACAGTGCAGGGCTCGGCGCGAGGTCAGGTGCTACCGAGGACATTGAAGATGACCGAACCACGGCTTGCGCAGTTCGGTCGTCTGGCGGAACGCTGCCGTAGCCCGCTCTTGAACGGAACCGCTCCAGGAATCCCGCTCCTTCGCCGCCGATCCTGTGCCCGAGGGTCAGCTTCGTTTCTCGGCATTCCACCGTCCTGAGCAGTTCAGCCTTCCCGCACTGGTCCAAGTGCCTGAACCCGAACGGCTCGACAGACGGCCCGTGACATCGACCCGTGTCTTGCTGCCTTGGACGCTGCCTCGGATGCGCCCGTCTGGCTCGAGCCCGCCCGCGGTATTGAACTTCCCTGAGCCGCCATTGCGAACGGTCCCATTCTCGATCACTGCCCGATAATGATGAGGCCTCCTGCAGGTGCCTCTCTCGGGAATCGCCTCGATGCTCCAATGGCCATCGAACTGCTGCTGCGCCAGGGCCGGGCCGTCGAGCAGAGCCAATGCAACGATAAGGACAAGGTTGGTTGAAAGTCGCTGCATCGTGAGGACTCCTGACTTCTTGACGATTTCTGGAGTTTTGGCGGCATTTGAAGTAATATACCGCGACTTGGAGGTTGTGCGATGCGTAAGATCACAACCCTCGCAGCTGCAGCCGTCATCATGGGCGGGACCCTGGCGACCTCGGATGCCAAAGCCTATTACTGGTATGGCTACCGCGGTGGCGGATGGGGGGGCGGCGCGGCGCTCGCGGCTGGAATTTTCGGTCTCGCGGCTGGTGCTGCGCTGGCATCTGCTGCCTACCCGGCCTACGGATATCCAGTCTATGGCTACCCGTTCTATGGATATCCAGTCTATACTGGATATCCGGTCTATGCTGCCCCTGTCTATTATGGCGGCTATGGCTATCCGATCTACCGCCGCCGCGTGATCTATCCCTATGGCTACTATGGGCGCCCAATCTATCGGCCCTATTACGGTTATTATGGGCGCCCCTACTATGGCTACTACCGGGGCCCGATCTATCGACCCTATTGGGGCGGGCGACGAGTCTATTATCGCTACTGAGGCGTGAGCGGCCCGGAGTATCGATCACAGTCGCGAGGCTGTTCCTGGTCATGCCTTCGCAGATCGGATGCCCCGGGCTGAGCACCGCCGACAGAAAGGCATCGGGCATCTCTGCGAACAGGGCGTAGTCTCCTGACCCTATATCTCCGGGACGTCGTTCCATCCGATCTCGAACGTGCGGCCATAGGCTGTGTATCCAGTGCGCATGACGACTGCGCCCGGTGACGCAAGAATTTCTGCGGATCGAGGCACGGATCTTCCGGCGTTGGCCCGTCGGACTCCAAAGGCGTGGCGCACCGCGCATCGCCCTGGCACCGGACCGGCCCTGGCCCAAACTGTCAAAACATTGTCCCCACCGATCAAGCGCCGCACATCCGCTGGAATAGAGTGATCGTCCAGGCCGGGTGGCACTCGGGCGCGGCGAAACTTAGACGCTTCGCACACCAGCAAACGCGATCCGAGGCGACCCGGTTGGCCAGCCGAAGCTGGTCTCGGATGGTCCGAGGTCGAACTGGCCTGAGGAAACGCCAGGAGCGAGGCAGACATGCCCGTGATAAGCGCCAGCATGAGCGCGGGAGCCGTCTCGAGAGCATACCAAAACCCTAACCACCCACTGGAGGAAACGGTCATGAGTAGCAAGGACGTCGAGCTGTTCCCGACGCTACCCGAGTTCCCTGCTCTTTCGTCGAACGTAGACCGCCGGTCGTTTCTCATGCGCAGCACTGCCATTGGCGCCGCGGCGGTGATGACCGGGACCACCTGGGCGCCAGAAGCGCGCGCCCAGCAAGCCGCAACGGAGGCCTCTGCACAGCAGGCCGCCAAAGAGGCCGCGAAGGACGCTTCCGGGCTCAAGATGAGTGCCGCCCTTTCTCCCGACCTGAACGTCGTGAAGTCGTCCAAAGGGCCGGTGATGATCGTCGCGGACGAATTCTACAAGGTGGGGCCCGGCCCCTCGAGCTCGCACACGATCGGGCCGATGCGCATCACGTACGACTTCTACCAGCGCTGCACGAAGCTGCCGGCAGACCAGCTCGCACAGGCGACCGGCCTCAAGGTGCATCTGTTCGGCAGCCTGAGCGCCACCGGCAAGGGGCATGGCACCGAGCGCGCCGCGCTGGCAGGCCTGGTGGGCAAGGAGCCAGCCACCGTGGATCCGCTGTTCCTCGACGAAATGATCGCCAAGCCACAGCAGACTTATCCGGTACAGATCGGCGGCAAGACGCTCAACCTGTCCTTGGCCGATATCATCTATGATGCGCCGAAAGGCGATTTCCCGCATCCGAACACGATGACGTGCAAGCTCGTGGCCGGCGACAAGGTCCTATACGAGCAGGAGTATTACTCTGTCGGCGGCGGGTTCATCGAGTGGAAGGGCTACGAACCTCCCAAGAAAGGCCAGCCGAAATATCCCTATGCGACGATGAAGGAACTGCGACAGCACGCGGAGAAGAACAACCTCTCGATCGCAGACGTGATCATGGCGAACGAGATAGCGGTTTCCGGGAAGAGCGAAGAACAGATCAACGCCTTCCTGGACAAGATCGCCGGAGCGATGCTCGCCACCGTGAAGTCCGGTCTTTCCGTGAAAGACGATGTCTTGCCTGGGCCGATCAAGCTTCACTCCAAGGCCGCGACGGTCTGGGAGCGCGCGATGGACGACCAGTACGAGAGCGACCGTGCAATCGCCATGGTTTCGGCTTGTGCGCTGGCCGCTTCCGAGGAGAACGCCCGCGGCCACCTAGTCATCACCGCCCCCACGGGTGGCTCTGCAGGCGTGATGCCGGCGGTCGTATACGCCCTCGTGCAGAGCAAACGACAGGTCCCGATGGACAAGATCCGCCAGGGCCTGCTCGCCGGCTTGGCCGTCGGCTACCTCTGCAAGCACAATGCGACCCTCGCCGCAGCGGAGGGCGGCTGCCAGTCCGAAATCGGTGTCGCCTCGGCAATGGCGGCCGCACTGATCGCACAGGCCATGGACAGCTCGCCGCAAGTCATCGAGAACGCCGCGGAGTCGGCGCTCGAGCATCACCTGGGCATGACCTGCGATCCGGTTGCGGGCTACGTGCAGGTTCCCTGCATCGAGCGGTGTGCCTTCGGCGCGGTGAAGGCCTGGACCGCCTTCATGGTCGCAACCAACGAGATCGCGAGCCGGCACCGCGTCGATCTGGACACGACGATCAAGACTCTGGCCGACACGGGCCGGGACATGAACGCAAAGTACAAGGAAACGAGCGAAGCAGGGCTGGCCCAGAACCTGACCCTCTGCTGAAGCTTTGTAAGAGGCCGCGAGGAAGGCGACGCACTTCGTGCCCTCACGCCTTCCTCGTCATGGTGAGCGGAGTGAAGCGATCCAGGTCTGCGGGTCCAGTCTGGATTGCTTCGCCTTCGGCTTGCAATGACGGCAGTGGTTCAGGAGTCTACTTCCGTTTCCGGCCGTGCTCCTCGCGTCCTCACGCTCTATTCGTCATTGCGAACGGAGTGAAGCAATCCAGCGGTGCCTCCGTCGACGGGTAGATTGCTTCGCCTGCGGCTCGCAATGACGGAAGTGCAACGGAACAGGCAGTGCATTACGCCTCCCGCTTGCAATGACAATTGGGCACGGCAGTGCATCTTGCCTGATCCGGCACTATCCTCAGGATCAGCGAGTCTTACTCCACGGACGACAGCGTCAATCGACGATGTGATAGCCGCCATCGACATAAAGCGTTTCGCCGGTGATCAGGCGCGCCGCGTCATGTGCGAGGAATGCCGTTGCCACGCCCACATCGTCGATCGTGACCAGGCTTCGAGCAGGCGCCTTCCCACGCGCCTTGTCGAGCAGCTTGTCGAACTCGGTGATCCCCGACGCCGCGCGGGTCGCGAGCGGCCCGGGAGAAATGGCGTGTACGCGGATGCCCTTCGGCCCGAGTTCGGCCGCAAGGTAGCGGACGGCGCTTTCAAGCGCTGCCTTGGCGACGCCCATAATGTTGTAGTTGCTGACGACTCTTTGGCTCCCGTAATACGTCATCGTGAAGAGCGAACCGCCCTTGGTCATCAGCGGTTCCGCGAGATGGGCCATGCGGATGAAGCTCCAGCATGACACGTCCATGGTGGCGAGGAATCCATCGCGAGACACGTCCACAACTCGCCCCTGAAGCGCCTCCTTCGGCGAAAACGCGATGGAATGCACGAGGAAGTCGAGCGTACCCCACTCCTTGCCGATGCGTTCGAACACGCTCTCCATCTGCCCGGGCGTGCCGACGTCGAGGGGCATCACGATTTCGGCTTCAAGCGCCTCGGCGAGCGGATCGACGTGTTTCTTTGCCTTGTCGTTGAGATAGGTCACGGCCAGATCGGTCCCGAGCGCCCGGAAAGCTCGGGCGCACCCCCAGGCAATCGAGTTCTCGTTGGCGATGCCGACGATGAGACCTCGTTTGCCGCCAAGGAGTTTGGCCTTCGCAGCCGGAATGAGCGGCGCCCGCCTTGGAATCCCGACCTCGATCGGCTCACCCCTGAGGTACTTCTCGGCTAAGATGCTGAGATCATTGAAGGCCTGCCGGGCATCCTTGGCGCGGTCGACAATCGCGATCTCCCGGCCGTCGACCATGAAACGGCCCTCGCCCCAGGGGGCGACGTCGATGATGTATCGGTTGTCGCCTGCGACTGCGACGAATTCCTGAACGGTCGCACCTTTCCCGACCGGGAAGTCCTGATTCGTCGTCCAGGCGAGCGTCCGCTGGACAGACGAATCGGTGGGAGCGGGTGACATGGCAAATCTCCCGATTTGAGGTCGATGCGCGGCTCAGCACCGGCGGGAAGCAATCGTCCGGATCCTCCCGGGACGCTCGATCCTATCGATGACATGTGCAGTCAGCCTGACTCGATGATCGAGGCGCGATCTTACCAATCATCAGCATGATGGCCTTGTGCAGAGCCCGTGAAACTATCCCGCAAAAGCACGCTCGCTGCAATGCTCCTCAACTACCCTGATGCGGATCAAAAGGTGGTATTCGAGCCCGTGCCTACATTGATCGATGCCGGCAGAATGACCTGGTTTTACCTGATTACCCGGCTCCATCAGGCCGACCTATGTCGGCGACATCAGCGGGAATCCCACGTGTCCGTGGCAGAGAAATTCGCGGGCGGACAGATCCGGATCTGTATAGGATGCAACGGCCCGCACCGCCTCACCGGGACGAGTGCAAGCCGCATGGTCCCTGTGCGCCGCAATGCGTTCACAGCACCCCTCACTTTTTATTGACGAAAATCAATCCAGCGAGTGTGGCGTAGGTGTGATAGAATAATTTGCTACATGATCGGGAGTATGCACTGGGGCACTACCGCTCGCAGGCAATGAATGTGCGGCTTGATGTGTCGACATCGGGTCAAGCCGAAGCAGACCGTTCCCGAGAATGTTGCAGCATTTACCCCATGCCTGGGGTTGCAGGAGTCGATCCTGATGCGCAGCTTCATCGCACTCACCTTTGTGCCGATCCTTGCGTCGGCCCCGGCTCTCGCCGCACCGGGGACGACCACCACCAGCGTCAATTTCCGTTCGGGTCCGGGCACGAACTTCGCCTCGATCCGGACCCTCCCGGCCGGCACAGCGGTCGATATTGGCGAGTGCGAAGGGTCCGGCAGCTGGTGCGCCGTGACCGTCAAGGGCAAGAGCGGCTTCGTCAGCGGACGCTACCTGCAGGAGAGCGATGATCCCGAAGGCTGGCCGCGCGCCTATGAGGTGGGGGAGAAGGGCCGCATGGTCCTTTATCAGCCGCAGTTCACCAAGTGGACGGACTTCAAGACGATCGAGGCGCTGGTGGCGGCCGAATACGTCAAGACGCCCGACGCCAAGCCGGTCTTCGGCGCGATCGGGCTCAAGGGCGCGACTTCCTATGACGAGGACGCCGACGAGGTCGTGATCATCGATGTCACCGTCACCGAACTGAACTTCTCCGGCCTCGTGCGCGATGACCTGACGGCACTCGCAGTCGAGGCCGGAAAGCTCCTGCCGACCGGCCCGATCACCGTTTCGGAGGCGCGTGTGTCGGCAAGCCTCGCCGAGCAGGAGCGGATGACCGACGTGGCAGGACTCAAAGCCGATGCACCGCCGATCTTCGTCTCGACGACACCGGCGATCCTGGTCCAGACGGACGGCGAGTCCGCCTATGCCCCTGTCAAGGGCGCGGCAGGCCTCTCCTTCGTGGTCAACACGAACTGGGACCTCTTCCGCGTTGACGAAGGCAGTACTCTGTTCCTGCGTGACGACACCCACTGGCTAACCGCCCGCGCGATCGACGGCCCATGGACCCCGGTCACCGAGCTGCCGGCGCCACTGACGGGGTTGCCGGATGATGACAACTGGAACGATGCGCGCGCCGCCATGCCACCCGAGCCCTATCGCGAGGGTGCCGCGCCGAAGATCATCCGCACGAATGCACCTTCCGAACTGATCCTGTTCGACGGCGAACCCGCTCTCGAGGACGTCCCAGGCACCTCGCTTCAATGGGCATCGAACAGCGAGTCGGACGTGTTCTTCGATAAAGCCGGGAAACTGTGGTATGTGCTTCTGTCGGGTCGCTGGTTCCGTGCCCCGGCTCTGAACGGGCCATGGACTTTCGCCACGCCCGACCTGCCCGCGGACTTCCGCAACATCCCCGAGGACGCGCCCTACTATGCCGTGCGTTCGTCCATTCCCGGTACATCCGAAAGCGCCGAAGCGCGGCTCAAGGCGAGCATCCCGACCACGGCGCGGGTCGAGGCCGGGTCCATCACGCCGGTGGTCGCTTATACGGGCGATGCGCAATTCGCGCCGATCGAGTCGAGCGATCTCGCGTATGCGACGAACACGAACGAGACCGTAATCAAGGTCGGTTCGCAGTATTTCCTGCTCCAGGACGGCGTCTGGTTTGTGGCCGACAGTCCGGATGGCCCATGGCAACTCGCACGGATGGTGCCGGACGAAATCTATCAGATCCCGCCCTCGTCGCCCGTCTACAACGCCACCTACGTTCGCGTTTACGAGACCGAGCCCGATGCGGTCTGGTACGGATACACGATGGGCTACCTGTCCGGCTTCCTGGCCTGGGGCACCTATGTCTATGGCACCGGATGGTACTATCCGCCGTATTGGTATAACTGGCCGGGCCATTCCTACCCGATCTATTATCCGCGGCCCGCCACGTGGGGCCTCGGCGCCTACTACAACCCGGTCAGGGGCGCCTACGGCCGCTATGGCTACGCATACGGTCCCCATCGGGGGATCGCGGGGGCACGGACCTGGAATCCGCGCACCGGAACCTATGTTCGCGGCGGCGCGGCGTGGGGACCGCGCGGTTCGGCTGGCTTCGTCGGGGCCTACAATCCACGGACGGACAGGGCCGGATATGTCGCAGGCGGGCGCAACGTTTACGGCGCCTGGAATTCGGCCGGGGTCAAACGTGGATCCGAGTGGGCGCGGGTAACGGCCAGCTCCAACGTTGCGGGCGGATCGACGCTCCGCTGGAACACTTCGAACGGACAGGGATTCGTGCACGAGGGACGGCGCGGCGACATCTATGCAGGCCGTGACGGCAACGTCTATCGGAACACCGGCGACGGCTGGCAGAAGTTCGACGGCGGCTGGCAGGACGTTGCACGCCCGGAGCGGAGCGAACTTCTGCAGCGTGGTGAGGGACTCCGAGATCTCTCGCCCGAGGCTCGCGAGCGGCTGCAGGAGCGCGGTGGAGGCGAGGCTCTCAGAGGGCTCGCCGGCGCCGGCGCAGCGGGCGCGGCAGGCGCCGCTCTCGGTCAGCGCTTCGGAGACGGCAGCGCGCAGAACCGGCGCGATCAGGAAGGAGGAGCCCGTGGCGAGCGGGCACAGGAGCGGGCGGCTCAACGCCCGTCAGCCCAACAGCGCCCCGCTGCACAACAACGCCCATCGACACAACAGCGCCCGACTGCACAACAGCGACCAACGGCGCAGCAACGTCAAGCGGCGAACGAACGCCCTGCGGCGCAGCGTAGATCTGCGCAGCAGCGCCCAACAGCACAGCGACCTGCAGCACGCCCTGGCCCTAGCCAGGCGCTGCCTTCGAATCTGATGCGGGATGTCCAGGCGCGGAACCTTGGGAACCAGCGGCAGATCGCAAATCGCCAGTTCTCGCGTCCCGCGGCAATGACACCCCAACGCAGCTTCGCCCCGCGAGGCGGCTACGGAGGGGGCCGCAGCTTTGGTGGGAGCAGCTTCGGAGGCGGCCGCAGTTTCGGAGGTGGGCGCGGCGGAGGTGGCCGCCGCCGCTAACGCATCGTGCGGAAAAGTGGACCCACCTTTCCGCACGATGCGCCGCTCAAGGACCTATCCGATGCCATAAAGCTCGTGAAGGAATTGGGCGCTCAAATCAGCTGATGCATGCCGCGGTGTTGCGTCGATCTTCGTCGGTCGGCGCGACAGACATGGAAGACAGAGTCTCACCGAAAGGCTTGCGAATATGCGCGTGGACACAAACGTCTTCGTGAAGACTCGGTCGGATAGCGCCAATCGAAATCGCACGGATTCCGCTATCCAGCCGGGGTCTCAATAGCCTTATCGATCGCAGCGCGTGTAAAGACTCCCCGTCTTGTCCTGGTCGTTGAAAAATCGCTTCAGGCCATCCGAACCAGGGGCCATCTGAACCGTGACGTCGTTGGCCGAGACAGAGTTCGCGCAGCCCAGTGTCAGGACCTGACGATCTCCGGCCGGCTTGATCGATTTGATGCGGCACGATGCTTGAGGAGTCCTCAGGCGATTGCCCGAAATGATAAAGGCAGGTGCGAATATGTTCACCGGCTTTCGGAATGAAAAACCTTTCGCCGCAGGAGCGAAAATCTCTTCACAGGAGAGGCTCGAACTCAGCCACGCCCCCTGATAGGCGGAAAGATTTGGCTCCGCCGCCATGGCGCCCGACAGCGCGCCGAACGTAGCAAGGCCGAGCCCGAGAACATATCGCGAAACGTCCACCGGTTCCTCCTATGATGGAAGGACATTGATTCATGACTTGGGCGGAGCCTATGGCTCGACAACGAAAGATGTGGCAGATGCATCACAAGGATGAACCGAGACAGGCTCCCGAGCACCCTGGCCCCGCCTTTAAAACTCGATGAAACATTATTGGGCTTTCATCGAAGAGTCCATGCGGCGTCCAACGGTGCTTCGTTTTCTTCGAGAATGCGGAATCTCTCGCGCGTCGACCCCGTGCTCGAGGCCCGATTGTGCAAATCAAGCACGAATGCCAGGGTGACGCCGGACAGGCGGAATACAATCATCGGGGTTGCGAAAGCGCGCCACAAGCACCCGATCTCGTCGGATCCTGTCCATGGTCCCGAACACAGGCGCAACCGCGTAGCACAGCGGCTCTGGCTCCCTTTCGAAACAGAGCACTTGTTATCCCGAGCTCCCTCCGGAAGCAGGAGGTC
>NZ_LN811357.1:180262-181866 GCF_001006805.1 Microvirga massiliensis
TGCCGGCAACGCGATATGCCGGAACACCCTGGGGCTCACCCGCTGGGTGATCCGGCTGATCACCCCACCCTTCCCGGCTGTGTCGCGCCCCTCGAACACCACGATGATCCTCGCGCCTGTGGCCTTCACCCAGGTTTGCAGGCGGACGAGCTCGACCTGGAGTTTTCCCAGCTCGCCTTCGAACACTTTCCGTTTCATCTTCACCGGCTGAGACGTATCGTCGGCGGGCTCGGCTGCAAGTCTCCTTTTCTTTGCGGAATCTCGTTGGCTCATTTCCGGCTCCTCCCGATACTACTCTCTACAAGAGTTAAAGCTCTTCATCCTGCTGGCAATGCAGAAAGCCTCAGATATGCAGCGGCTTCGGCCATGCTGCCCTGGCAGGTTCGTTTCGGGCCGGCCCTGGAGCATGGCCTGGTCGCGAACAGTCGCCTCGAAGACCGCGATATCCATATAGAGTCATCGAACTGCCGCCCGCGCCGGCCCTCGTCGCCACCAGAGTGCCATCAAGAACGACCCGAGTAGTTGAATGAGGCCGTAGGCCAGAACTGCCGTGACGGCCGACGTCCCGGCGAAGGCGCCAGCCGTGACCTCTACGCCAAGGCCGACATTGCGGATCGCGGTTGTGAGCGCCAAGGCTCGGCGATCTTCGTCCCGCTCTCCACCAGAGAACCACCCGATCAAGAGACTGACGGCCAGCAGGACCAGCATGCCAACGACACCGATGAACCGAACGCCCAACAGCCGTGGAAACTGGGAGGTAAGGATGACGGCCAAAGTTGCGGCATTGAGAACCTTGCTGATAGCGATCGCAGGCCTGAGCAATCGTGCGGCCAGATCCGGCAGCCATCGGTTGACTGCCAGCCCGCAACACAAGGGCAGGAGCTGGGTTGCCAGCATGACGCCGAGCATCCCGATCGCATCCACGTGCAGATCCCCTCCGCGGCTTGTGAAGGGCGGCAGAAGCGACAATACCACCGGCGCCACGAATACTGACGATCCTGCCAGGATCACCATCAGACCTACCGAAATTGCGGTGGTGCCTCCAGCGATGGCCGTCAATGGCGGCCCGTAAGGAGCACCCGGGCAGACTGCAAGGATCAGGACGCCAGCAGAGACCATCGGATCGGGATCAAGCAGAAGGAGGAGAAGAACGGCGGTTGCAGGCACACCCACGTAATTGGCCAGTCCTGCGCGCGCGACCAACCGCCAATCGCTCGCCGCGTCCATCACATCCGCAAACCGGACGCCGAGCCCTGTGGTGACCATCAACTCGATCAGCGTGACAGCGACGAGAGGGCCGATCATGTCGTCCAGGGTCATCCGGAGCTCCTCCACGATCTGCATCGACCCGCTGCAAGATCATCGATGAACGCCTCTTCCACTGTGGCGAAAGGCAGTCTCTGTGCGCTCACAGATCGTCCCGGCGCTCACGGACGCGCAAGGCGTATCGCAAGACTTCGAAAATAACCGCTGTCGACCAGCCGAACAGCAACACTCTGTTCATCGCCGTCATCGGTCCGAGCAGGAGCCAGCGCTCAACGGGCAGGATGTCGCCGTAGCCGAGTGTCGTGTAGTTGACGAAAGCAAAATACAGGACGATCCTG
>NZ_LN811357.1:184122-198192 GCF_001006805.1 Microvirga massiliensis
ATCCTGTCCGGAGGAGCGACATCCAGGATCGCATAGGTCAGCGACCATGTGATCACCTCGGCAACGTGCGCAACCAGCAGGACCCCGACGGTTGCGACCATGACAGCGGTGAGCCACACCTGAGGGCGTCGGTGCTCCCACTTTCCGGCGCGGCGGGCGGTAGCCACGACCGTCGTCATCACCACGGCATGGATGGCAATGTTGCCGAGACTGACGATGCCACCCATGAGAAGCTGTCGCAGCATGTTCCATTCGCCAAATCAGACCAGGCATTGTCATGCGCCGCGACGCCGTTCGATCCGGATGGCTTCCGTTACTTCACGGTTATGCCGCGTTTCGATCTCGTATCCTTGAAGACGATGTCGATTGCCTGAATCACCTTCTTGCTCTGGTTCTCCTTGCAGTAGGTGATGATCTCGTGCTCGAGGTCCTTGCCGCGCTTGACGTTGAACATGTGCTTCTTGGCGAGACCGTTGTACCAGCCGCTGTACCAGGTCGTCAGCATGTCGGCGTCTTCCTGGTAGGTTCCTGCAAGCTGCGCGCAAGTAAGCTTCTGGACATCGATCCAGCCATCCGCGTCCGCGTAGCTGGACAATGGGACTGCCGTCTGAGCCTGCGCGCCGAAACCTGCCATGACCAAGACCGCCGCGAGAAGTCTCTTCTGCTTCATATCGCTGTTCCCTCTTATCTCCTCTTGGGTCTGCCTTCGTCCAGAATGACGAGACATTACGCGAAGGCTCCTCCGCGTGCTTGACACTTTGAGACGGTGGCTTGGCAATTCGGGACAGGCCTGCGCCGCACCTTGGGAATGCCTACGCCAGCCGGCACTTACAAATGATGGCGCTTTCGGGAGCAGTCCCACAATGGAACGAGGTAACGAAGTACGTCAGCAGAATCCTGGTCCTGCCGCCATCGGCAACTGTGGCCCAGAAACCTCAATCGGATTGATCTATCACCAAAGCGACCATATCGGTTAATTCGGATAGCCTCAGGAAGTCTGAGATCGGGCTCTCCTGAATGCGCGTCCGGGTGCAATATAAGGTCGCCCTTCCCGCTGTTTCTCTCTGTATGGCACTACGACCGCGACAGTTGTGATCTTGCATATCGCACAACCTCCGCGTCGGACCACGTTAAGACGAATATTTCCTAGATTCCAGTAAACGCCCAGACGGC
The DNA here is from genome assembly GCF_001006805.1 of Microvirga massiliensis. GTDB lineage: Bacteria > Pseudomonadota > Alphaproteobacteria > Rhizobiales > Beijerinckiaceae > Microvirga > Microvirga massiliensis. The sequence goes on from NZ_LN811357.1 coordinate 185,296, forward strand.
AGCGGTCCTCCGATGCGGCACATTACGATCACTCTTGTCCTTACTATTACGTTTGCTCTCAAGGTTATGTCCCGATAATGGTATAGTTAGGTGCTAGCGAGGTTGTCTGTCTGTGCGCCTTCCACAGCGCTGCAGCGGCGAGCGGAGCGGGACTAATGACACGTCTGGGCGAGACCGTCAGGGTGATGCGTGAGGCGCAGAGCGAGCGAAACATTTCAGCCCGGATCAGGGGCAGTATTCAAAAGCGCAGTGATCTTCCGCCAACGACATTTGCCATTGCCGTTGAGGGAAAGCATAGGCTGGATCGTGAAAAGATCGAGCGTGAAATCGAAAACATCCATCAGGTTGTTGCGAAGGCAATCGACCTGTTCGATGGAGATCAGAACTGGGCCTTGATTCTCTTTCCCGGGGTGACTGTCGCCGATCTTCCCTATCCACCATTCGACTTCGCCTATGATCTTGCCCAACGATTCGATCTCCACACTTCCGAGCCTGCCATCCCGTCAACGTTTTATCCGGAAGAGCCGAACCACAAGATCGGGATACGATCGGTAGACGATATCAGCGGGACTTGCTGGACTCCGGAAGAGGATGCGGCTGATCTCGATCCGCATTGGGCGACGAAGCGCATCAAGGCTCCCGAGGCATGGGCATATTCCTCCGCGCAAGGACGTCCTGCAAAAGGAGCTGGAATCTCCGTGTTTCAGCCCGATACTGGAGTGGTCGGGCATTATGATGCCAATGGAACCCTGAGACTCCACCGAGAGCTCGAGAATTCGAGTATCGATCTCAGCCGTGCTGCCGACATCATTGACCAGGATCCATTGCCGATCGATCCTGCGGATTACGGTTGGTCGTCCGGGCACGGAACGGGGACGGCCAGTGTTGTCGTAAGTCGGGAAGCAAATGCCATGGTCGGCGCCGCACCCGCAGCGACGCTGGTTCCGGTGCGATGCGTCATGTTCGTTGCGCAGCTCGATCTAACGTCGGTTGCGATGGCCGTCGATCATGCCAGGCGCCAGCCGGACGCACATATCATCACGATGAGCCTCGGGGGACTCTATTCTCGCGCTCTCCAGAGGGCCATCGCGCGCGCCATCGATGACAACATACTCGTCATGGCGGCAGCAGGAAATTGCGTCGGTTTCGTCGTCCACCCGGCGGCTCTCCCGGAATGCATTGCCGTCGCAGGCACGACCCACGAGGACGCAGCCTGGCGCGGAAGTTGCAGCGGCCCTGAGGTCGACTGGAGTGCGCCCGCAGAGTTCGTTCAGCGTGCTTCTGCAGCCGGCGGCAGCCTAGTGAACGTCGGCTTAGGACAAGGCACGTCGTTCGCGGTTGCGCTTTCAGCTGGCGCTGCAGCCGCATGGCTGGCTCATTACGGACGAGATGAACTGATCAAGTCGCTCCGGAAGCAAGAGACACTCCAGGATCGCTTCAGGGCTATTGCTCAAAGAACAGCGGACCCGCACACTGTCTGCGATCCAGGACGGTTTGGCGCTGGCATCTTGAATGTGAGGAGCCTTCTGGAAAACGGTGGGCCGAAGGCTCGTCTTCCGCGTATCGCCACGGGTGTCGCGCAATCGGTCGAGGATACGACTCGTAGCGTGCGCGCCCAAGCTGCCCAGGCCGCAGCACTCTTCGGTGGATCGGTAACCGCGAGCATTCCGCACAAGAATCCCACCTTCGATTGGGAGCTCCACGCGATGGAAGTGTCATGGCTGATATACACGCGCATGCTCCGAGAGAGAGCCGCAGCTTCCGCCAGATTGGCGGGGGCCCAGACCGTGCGCGCTCGAAAAGTAGAGGTGAGCGATCGTCTGTCTGCTGCAATCCGGAGCTCCCGAGATCCGACGCTCCGTAGCCTGCTCGGTGCATGATCACTGGTTCGACTGGACGCCGACCAGCATCACCAGCCCGGCATCGTCGGCGCTGATCATGCGAGCGATCTTGTCAGGCTGAATGCGGGTTGGTCTTGTCAATCGCAATCACGTCCAGATGGCCGTCCCGGCCCAGAACCGCTCTCTCACGGCAGTCACGGGCCAAGCCGTAGACCGAGGGAGCCCTTCAAGGTGTATGCGAGTTGGCGCTCTGGAAGCAATGAGCAGTCGGATACGGTTTCGTGCGGCCCTGCCTGCGATTGCGCTCGCCGGCAGGCGGCACACGCCTGTCCCAGATTGCCAAGCGATTGTCCCGAAGTGTCAAGCACCGAGGCGAGCGCCTCATAATGTTTCCGTTTCCGATCGAAACCAGCGCCAAGCACGATAAGGGGAACAGGCATAGAAGAGAACACCTCGCAACGGCCTTGCGAGCGGTGACGGCATGCGGCACTGTGGCCAAGGCAGCCGCCCCGATGTTCACCTCCGCGGACGTGGATACTTGGATCCACGTCCGGGAATGGACGTCGTGATGCTTGCAGAAACCGCCGGAAAGATGCCGGCCAACCCTCATTGCCATTGAGGTGATGTTAATTTCGGGGTCACGAATACGGGAGCAGGACGTGCCGCTTGAATCGCCGATCACCGAAGAGTACGCGGGAGGAGCGGAAGGCCTGTGGCGAGCCTTGCCGTCGGCAGGAAAACTCCGGAATGCAGTGCATCCTCCACGGCCTCACCTCGGGCCCGCGGTCGCGAGCATCCTGGTCCTGGCAGCCACGGGCTGCGCTCCCACGCTCGGAGAGGCACCTCCTTCCGCCGGCATCGCGGCTCCCGCCGCCTTCGAGAGAGAGCGGTTGATCGGGCGATGGGGCGTCGCTTCGTTTCACGACGACAAGGACCGGAAGAGAACGGAGCGCGAAGCAAAGGCCCAGTGCAGCCTTCCCTATACGATCGCAAAGGGGCCGACCGACGGGGTCATGATGCATGTCGCCGACGATCCGAAGCTCTACGAGCTCAGGCTGAAGGGCGATGCTGCAGGCAAGACCTATCTCGGCTTCGAAGCGCCTCCGGGCGATCCGCAGGACCGTGAGATCCTGTCAGCCACGGACAATATCTTGATCATGCGCTTCGTCGATCCGGACGCGAACCGAAGATACGGCACGTTCGTCTATGTGCGCTGCGGCGCCTGACGGTCGAAGCCCGACCTGTGGAGGACCCTATGCTATCGAATTTGCCGGCGACCAAGGATCAGGCATCAACCTGGAGAGCGCTCGCCATCGCGGCCGGGTTTTGGCTCGCAGCTTGCCATCCCGACCCAGCGGCGGCTCAGGCGGGAGCCACGCCCGCAACCGAGGACGCCCTCGATATCGGTGACGAGCCCGGGCGCATCTCGACCGAAGAAGCCGTCATCAGCGAAGGGCCCTATGCTCGGCAGGTCGTTTTCTTTCGGTCCAACGAGCCGCCCGGCACTTTGATCATCCACACCTCGGAGCGGTTCGTCTACGTGGTCCAGGGCAACAATCGTGCTCTGCGCTACGGCATCGGTGTCGGACGCGAAGGCTTCCAATGGGCCGGACTGGTGCGGGTCAGCCGCAAGGCCGAGTGGCCGGACTGGCGTCCTCCGCCGGAGATGATCGCACGCCAGCCCTATCTCCCCCGCTTCATGGCTGGCGGCCCCGGAAATCCGATGGGGGCACGCGCCCTCTATCTCGGCTCGACGGTCTTTCGCATCCACGGCACAAACCAGCCGGAGACGATCGGCCACGCCATCTCATCCGGCTGTTTCCGCTTGGCGAACGGCGACATCATCGATCTCTACGAGCGCGTGCCGGTCGGCACCAAGGTTGTGGTTCGCCATGGCGCCAGTCTGTGAGCGGCAAGCCTCCCCCGGCATGGAACCGGGGATCGCCATCGTATGCGGAGATCGGGAACCATGCTGAATGTGGCCAAAGCTCATGCCCGTTGCATCTCCGCCGGAATTGCGGCGGCCCTGCTCTGCGCCTTCGCGCTGCCCGTTACGGCCGGAACCCTCGAGGCCGTAAAGCAGCGCGGCGTCCTGCAATGTGGCGTCAGTGAGGGCTTGTTCGGGTTCTCGGTGCGGGACAGTCAAGGTGAGTGGTCCGGTTTCGACGTCGATTTCTGCCGAGCAGTCGCAGGAGCCATCTTCGACGACCCTGCGAAGGTGATGTTCGTGCCGCTCTCCGCCAGCGAGAGGTTCAACGCACTGCGCGCCGGCCGCATCGATCTGCTGTCCCGGAACTCGACATGGACCCTGGAACGGGAGGCGGGCCTCGGCCTGGCCTTCGCGGGCATCACCTATCACGACGGCCAAGGCTTCATGGTCATGCGCGATCTCAACGTCACCTCCGCGCTCGAACTCGACCGCGCCAAGGTGTGCGTCGAGAGCGGCACGACGACCCAACTCAGTCTGGCCGACTTCTTCCGCGCCAATGCGATGACTTTCGAGGAGCATGCCTTTCCGAGCAGCACGGAAGCTTTTGACGGATTCCAATCCGGTCGGTGCAACGTCCTGACGAGAGATCTCTCCGCGCTCTACGCAGTGCGCTCTAAGCTTCCTCGTCCAGGTGATGCCGTCATTCTCCCGGACGTGATTTCGAAGGAGCCGCTCGGGCCGGTGACGCGCGCCGACGACTTCGCCTGGTTCAATATCGTGAAGTGGGTGAACTTCGCGCTCGTGAATGCGGAAGAACTCGGTATATCGTCCCAGAATGCGACGGAAGCGATGGCGTCCCGCAAGCCTGACGTGCGGCGCTTCGTGGGCGCAGAAGGTGGGCTCGGCAAGATGCTGGGGTTGGAGGACGCCTGGGCCCTGCGCGCCGTCCGTGCTGCAGGTAACTATTCCGAGATTTATGAGCGCAATCTCGGCGTCAGGTCGCGACTCAGCATTCCGCGTGGCCTGAATCAACTCTGGAGCATGGGAGGCATCCTCTACGCTCCCCCGCTCCGGTGAGAGACAGGGTATCCGTTGCGTTTCCGAAGGAGTCCGCCCGTCAGGGCGGACCAAGCGAACATCCACGGTCAGCGTCTTGCTCCGGGCTGATCCTCGATGCCACCGGAGCGCCAGCAGGAACGAGCAGCGTCACGAGTCCGTAGCCGGGACCGCCGTGACGGCGAATGTGCTGGGAAAGGCTCCCAGACGCAGGGAAGCAAACTCCCTGAATTGGCCCCAATCGTGCCTTAGCCCATGTTAATCTGGGCGGGCTGAAGCCCTTGTGTCCGCTGACGCCGGCCGTGCCGGGGCACGATCATCTCCGGACCTCTGCGAGGCCATGACGATGGACGACACCAGCGAGGCTCCGTCGACGGGCGTTGGCCAATGGGTTCAGACGCCAGCTCGACCGACCATCCAAGAGCGCCCGGGCCGGACGCTGCCGCCCGGCTCCATTCATCTCGGGGTCGCCAAGGAGATCGTTCCGGTCCTGCACGAGCTCGGCTGCGAGCCCGATCCGGTGCTCCGCGCCGCCGGGCTCGATCCGGCCCTGTTCGAGGACGGCGCGAACACGATCCCGTTCGCGGCCCTGGGGCGGCTGCTGACGCTCGGCGTCGCGCACACCCGCTGCCCGCATCTCGGGCTGCTGGTTGGCCAGCGCGCCTCGATCCTGTCGCTCGGCCTCGTCGGGCGCCTGATGCTGCACTCCGTCACGGTCGGCGACGCCTTGCGCGCCCTCGTCTCGAACCTGAGCATCCAGAACCGCGGCGCGGTGCCGGGGCTGGCCGTCACAGGCGACACGGCGTTGTTCAGCTACGAGGTCTACCAGCCCGAGGTCGAGAGCACCGACCAGATCGCGGACGGCTCCATCGCGGTCGCGGCCAACGCCCTGCGGGCCCTGTGCGGCGCCGACTGGAGCCCAACCGAGGTGCTGCTGCCGCGGGTCGCCCCCATGGACACCGAGCCGTATCGGCGCCACTTTCGGGCGCCGGTGCGCTTCGATCAGGAGGTCGCCGCCCTGGTGTTCCCGGCCCGCGACCTGGAGCACCGGGTCAGCGGCGCCGATCCGGTGCTACGGGCGATGCTCGCGGAGCGCATCCAGCACCTGACAGCCCCGCCGGCCTCCGAGCTCGCGGACCACATCCGGCGGCTGCTGCGCACGCGGCTGACGCGCAACCGCTGCTCGGCGGAGGCCATTGCCGAGCTGCTGAAGATGCACCGCCGGACCCTGACCCGCCACCTGAAGGACAGCGGCATGGGCTACCGGGCGCTCGCCAACGAGGTTCGCTTCGAGATCGCGCGCCAGCTCCTGGAGGACACCGAGGTGCCGCTCGGCCAGATCGCGGCGGCGCTCGGCTATTCGGAGGCCAGCGCCTTCACGCGCGCCTTCCGGCGCTGGTCGGGCCAAACCCCAACCGCCTGGCGGGAAGCCTGCGATGAGTGACGTGCCTCAGGCTTGCCCTGCCCGGGCGCAGCCCGGATTTCGCGGAAGAGCCATGCAACTCGCAGAAGCGCCCTTCGGACGGGCCGGAACGCCTGTTCCCAACCAGCAGACCATGGCCGAGGGACTTCTATGAGTCCTGCAATCGGCGCAGGTTCTCAGGGACGAGTTGCGCATGCCGGGACGGCTTATGGCTGCACCGTCCCGTTTCCGTGCCCCCTGGCCGTCCTGTCGACCTTGGAGCGGGGAAGCGGCGGCTGCCCAGCCTGACGGTCAAGGACTTCAAGAAAGGGCAGGTCGAAAACCAATTCGTCCGAGGCGTTCACGACCTCGATGGCATAATCTCGCGGGTTCTGGCCCCGCGCCACGAACTCACCTCCGAGATCCTGGGCAGCGTGGAACACCTCAAGATAGGCCGTCTCCACATCGGGGAAATCGAGACCCAGCGTGTCGCGGCTCAGGCTCCGGCAGGGACCCCTGACGTGAAAGAAGAATCGAGGCATGACGACTCCTCTTGGTTCCGTATCGGATCGGTCGTTCCCGTGTGGGATGATAGGCACGTCGGCCAGGATGGAAACTCCTCGACGCTCATCATAGACCGATGCGGCGCCGCCGCTTGACCGTTTGCGACGATGGCTTGCCAGTTCGGGACAGCCGGATGGCTCATGACGGCAGAGCAGGGCGCCAGCCGTCCCACAGGGACCCGATAACGGCTATCACGATTGCCAAGCCAATCTCCGGAATGGCAGCACGGCCAAACCGGCGAAGCAGGCAAACGGGCACCCGTAACTCCCCCGGATGCAGGAGATCCGCCTGAAGTCGCCCATCCGAACGGCCTGATGGTGACGGCCAGGGCTGCGATGGGCAGGTTTCGCAGGAGGTCAGCTGCCACCAGCTGCAAGGCGATGGCGAGCGCGTCGACGATGCCGGTCAATTGTGTACGGGCCTGGCGGTTTTGGCCACGAAGGTGCGTGCGCTGGTGCGGCTGATCGCTAGTGAAAGCGAACCATGCCGGGCGACGCTTCACTTCCCGGCTTTCGCACGAATTTGGCCCGATCACGCTCCGGATCGATGAGCAGGAAGCCCGCAAGCGCTCCCGAGGCGACGAGGAAGCCAGCGATCATAAAGGCGGTGCGGAACCCGTCCGCAGGGGTGGCGCTCGCGTCGACCATCACTCCCATGACCGTCGGCGCGAGCGGGCCGGCCAGCGTCGTGACGGCGTTGCTGACGCCGAGGGTCGCACCGCGCTGCTCGACCGGCGTGACCTCGGCGATCAGCACGGGTCCGAGCACGAACATGACGTTGCCGAGCGAGAATGCGAGGAGGGTGCACGCAATGGCCGCAACCGAGGCAGTGGTCTGCGACAACAGGATCGTCAACAGCGCCGCGGCGAGGGCGCAGGCGGCGCCGATCCAGCCGCATGCGAGCCGGCCCGGAGCGCCGCGTCGCTGCAGGTGTTCGGAGAGGGCGCTCACGGCAGGCAGGAGCACGACCTGGGCCAACGACACAAGCATGACGATCCAGCCCGCCTGGATCGGTGTGTAACCGAAGGCTCCGGTCAGGAAAGCCGGCAGCCAGACGATGGCAAGGGTCATGAGCCAGTAGGCGGAGAAGCCGACGGTTTGGACACCGATGATCGTTCGGCAGCCGAGCAGCCGGCGGTAGGACGGGTGCGCCTCGGGTCCCTCGGAGACCGACCCGCTGGCTGCGAGAGGGCCTTCGCGAGACACCGCCAGCCATGCAGCGCACCAGGCGAGGCCGGCCGCGCCGAGAAGCGCGAACGCGGCATGCCACGACCAGGTGGCGATCACGTAGACGATCACCGGCGCTGCGATTCCGTTGCCGGCCAGGGCGCCCACGGCGATGAGGCTCGTCGGCATGGCCCGACGCTCGCCCGGGAACCATTTGTAGGCGGCATGCAGCGCGACCGGATAGGCCGGGCCCTCGCTGAGGCCGAGGGCAACCCTGTTGACGACCAGCACGGCGACCGAGAGCGGCAGCAGGAGGGGAAGTTGGCAAAGGGACCAGGACAGCGCCAGGGCGGCCAGGACCCATCGGGTGGAAACACGGTTCACCAGGAACCCGACGACCACCGCGCCGAGCGAGAAGAAGGTGAAGAAGCTCGCCCCGATCAGGCCGAACTCCGAATGGTTCAACCCGAGTTCCTGCATGATCGGGACGGCGGCGAGCCCGAGCACCGCCCGGTCGGCAAAGTTGATGAGCATGAACAGGATCAGCAGGGCCACCGTGATCCAGGCGCCTGCCGCATCGGCGGTTGCCCCGGTGGAGGTCGTTCGCGCGCTCACTTCCTCCTCCACGTCTCTCCACCAGCCGGCCCCGTGGGAACCAACGCCCGGCGGGCCGGGAGCCACGCGGGGACACGCCCGATCAGGTGGATGTCACAAAAGATCAAGGGAACGTCCTGTTCGGTCAAGCGTGGTGCTCCGGTCGGGTTAGGGTGAGCCCACGACGGCGGCAGCCAAGGCTCGCGATGGAGCGGGCCGCCGGTTGGCTCGTGGTCGATCGCCGTCTGGGCAAGGACTCCCCCTGTCCGGTCCCCATCTCTGGATCCGCTCCCGAAGGAGGTGCCGATGCACCGACTCCGCCAAGCCTGCATTGCGGCCTGCCAAGCCCTCCTGATCGCCGGAACGGCGGTGACGCTAGCATCGCCGGCCAGTGCGCAAACGTCCGCCGCGCCGCGGCCAGTAGCAAGGGTTTCCATCGACCAAGCGCAGTTCGCCTTCATCGGCAGCGCGGCGGTCGGGACCGGGAAGCTCGTCTTTCACGGGCGCACATACCCATTTACGATCAACGGCCTCGGCGTCGGGGGAATCGGGGCATCGAAACTGAGTGCTACCGGCGAGGTCTATCAGCTGGCCCGAGTCTCAGATCTCGAGGGCATCTATGGGCAGGTACGCCTCGGGTGGGCGCTGGCGAACCGCGGCGACGGGCGGCTCTGGCTTCAGAACGACAAGGGCGTGATCCTCCGGCTGAAAACGAAGCGCCAGGGCCTGATGCTCGCGACCGGGGCCGACGCAGTTCGCATCCAACTCCCCTGATCCGCATGCCTGCCTCGCGAGAGACCTACATGGCGAGCCCCTGCACGCTTCCGTGGACGGGCGTCCGGCGAGGTCGCGGATGGAGTCCGGCCCGCCCGGATGGCCGCGGCGCTCGGACAGGATCCTTGCCCGGCTCGGTTCTTCGGTTGCTGCCGATCCTGGCGGTCGTCCTGCCCCTCGGGGCGTGTGCCAGCCTGCACGGCGTGTTGGTGCCCGTGAGCAGATCGGTGCCCGGTGCCAGCCAAGTTGACATGCTGGTCGCCACCACGCGCAAGCGGGCCGACCCGACGGAACTGTTCTCGGGAGATCGGGGCCCGGCCGCAGCCTTCGCCAACATCACGGTCTCGATTCCGCCCGCAAGTGCGCGGCAGATCGGCGAGGTGCAGTGGCCGCGGCAGGTGCCCGGCAACCCGGCCACGGACTTCGTGACGCTCAAGGCCGACGTGATCGACCGGGAGCGGGCGCTTGCCTGGTTCCACCGCACCCTGCGCACTGCCCCCAGGCGGCAGGTGCTCGTCTTCATCCACGGCTTCAATAATCGCTTCGATGACGCGGTCTTCCGCTTCGCCCAGGTCGTACACGACTCCGAGGCCCGGGTCGTGCCGATCCTGTTCACTTGGCCCTCACGCGGCAGCGTGCTGGCCTATGGCTACGACCGCGAGAGCACGGCCTATTCCCGCAATGGCCTGGAGAGCCTGCTGAAGGCGATCTCGCGCGATCCGGCCGTCGGCGAGATCTCGATCCTGGCGCACTCCATGGGCAACTCGCTGGCCCTCGAGACCCTGCGCCAGATGGCCATCCGGGATGGCCGGGTCGCGCCGAAGATCCGCAACGTCCTCCTCGCGGCACCCGACGTGGACGTCGACCTCGCCCGCGAGGCGATCCTCGACATGGGGCCGAAGGCGAACCGCCCCGCCTTCACCCTGTTCGTGTCGCAGGACGACCGTGCGCTGGCGGTCTCCCGGCGGGTGTGGGGCAGCGCGGCGCGGCTTGGCGCCATCAATCCCGATCAGGAGCCCTACCGGACGCAGCTCGAACGGGCGGACATCACGGTTCTCGATCTCACTAAGCTGAAGGCCGGCGACCCGCTCAACCACGGCAAGTTCGCCGAGAGCCCCGAGGTGGTCCAGCTCATCGGGAAGCGCCTGGCCGAGGGGCAGACGGTGACGGATTCCCGGGTCGGACTGGGCGAGCGCATCATCCAGGCGACCGCGGGCGCGGCCACCGCTGTGGGAACGGCGGCGGGCCTGGCGGTATCGGCCCCATTGACGATCGTCGACCCGCAGACGCGACAAACGTTCGGGTCCCACGTCGAAGGATTGGGACAGTCCGCTGCCGACGTCGTGGCGCCCTAGACGCCGGGGGATCATCGCGCAACCCGCCGTGGAACCGATCGGACGGGTCGTGGCCGCCCGCCTCGGATAGCCCGGGCAGACAGTGTCCGTCACATCGAGAGAGCAAGAGCCATGCTGGGATTGATCCTGATCACCACGCCGCTTGCGATCGCCGTCATCCTGTCGATCCTGGCCATGACCCAGGCCGGAGCCGCCCGCCGCCCGCGAGGTCTTGGCAGTCAGCGGCCAGGAACCGGGTTTCGACTCATCCGTGGTCGGCGTCGAACCTGAGCATCAGGACCGCGGCGCGGTGCCATCCCTGTTGGTCGAAGGCGATATGGCGCTGTTCAGCTACGAGGTCTACCAGCCCGAGATCGCGCGCCAGCTCCTGGAGGACACCGAGGTGCCGCTCGGTCAGATCACGGCGGCGCTGGGCTATTCGGAAACCAGTGCCTTCACCCGCGCCTTCCGGCGCTGGTCGGGCCCAAACCCCAACCGCCTGGCGGGCCGATGACCATGAGGAGTGAGGCGACGGCCCAAACTGTCAAGGGATTGTCCTTTCCAATCAAGCGCACCCTCGCAGCGCGGCTATAGTGATTCTGCGGGCCGCAGAAGGCTCCGCCAAATGAAGCCAGGACGTCCACGCCGTTCCGCTCCCGTGCGGATCGCCAGCCATCCAGACCGCGTGTCGGGGCCGGACTCCTGGAAGCAAGCGTCCCTGCGTTCCACTAGGCTCCCGACGAGCCTGTCTTGATCGGCACCTCTGCCGACGTCGCTCCTGAACACGAGCCATCGCCTCGGGCGATTGCAAGGAGCTGCCCATGGACCTTCACAACAGCCACAACATTCACAAATGCGCCGCCGAGGCGATCGGCACCTTCTGGCTGACTTTTGCGGGCTGCGGCAGCGCGGTGATCGCCGCCGCCTTCCCGGAGGTCGGCATTGGCCTGCTCGGGGTCGCGCTGGCCTTCGGGCTCACGGTGCTGACCATGGCCTATGCGATCGGCCACATCTCGGGCTGCCATCTCAACCCGGCCGTCACTGTTGGACTGGCGGCGGGCGGCCGCTTCCCGAAGCAGGACATTCTGCCCTACATCGTCGCGCAGGTGATCGGAGCAGTCGTCGCCGCGACGGTGCTCTATCTGATCGCCCGCGGCGCGCCGGGCTTCGACCTCGCCAAGGGCTTTGCGGCGAACGGCTACGGCGCGCATTCGCCAGGCCAGTACAGTCTGCTCTCCGGCTTCCTGGCCGAGGTGGTGCTCACCATGATGTTCCTGTTCATCATCATGGGCGCCACCCACGGCAAGGCACCGGTGGGCTTTGCGCCGATCGCCATTGGGCTCGCGCTCACGCTCATCCACCTCGTGGGCATCCCGATCACCAACACCTCCGTGAACCCGGCCCGCAGCACCGGTCCGGCGCTGTTCGTGGGCGGCTGGGCGCTCGCGCAGCTCTGGCTGTTCTGGGTCGCGCCGCTTATCGGCGGCGCACTCGGCGGCATCCTCTATCGCTGGCTCAGCGAAGAACCCTCGGCGCTCGTCACGGGAGTGACGCCGCCAGCCCCAGCCGAGTGACTCGGCTCTCTTAACCGGAGATTGCACTATGAAGCGGTTCCTGATCAGCCTCGCCCTCCTGGGAGGTTTCCTCGGGGCGTATTTCGCCACCGCGACCACGGAAGCGAGCGCGGCGACATGCGCGCGCGGCGTCTATCGCGCCGGCTGCGCCGGTCCACGGGGGGCGGTGGTCACGCGCCGGCCTGTCGCGCCTCCGCGAACCGTCTGTGCCCGCGGCGTGTATCGGGCCGGCTGCGTCGTACGGTAGGCGCCATCATTACCGTCGGGGCGGTTTGCCGGCCGTCGCGCTCGCTGGGCTTCGGTCGGAAGCACCCGCATGCGTCACAGGCAATGTGATGGCATGCGTGCCTGCGAGGTGACGGCATCAGTCCCGGCGGCATCACGCACGCACCTCTTCGTGCAGGTGATCAGGCAGGGGGCCAGCGGCCGGGTGGGTCTTCGAGGAGCCGGGGCATGACGACGATCATGTCCGGATCGATGCTGACGACCCGCCCAGCAACGTCGTCGGCAAGAGCTCGAAGCTACGGTGAGCGCCGTCGAAGGACGAGCGTCAGAAGTCGGACTCGTCCTCGTACATCTCCATGCGACGATCCTCCAGGGCCCCTCTCATTCCAAGTGCCTGAGAGCGTGAATCGCGTCGTGACCTTGCTCATCTCCTAAGA
>NZ_LN811357.1:199120-225068 GCF_001006805.1 Microvirga massiliensis
AAGGTTCGCACAGATCGCAAACCAGGCGTATGATGGTTTCCAAGCAGTCATTCTCTTGCTGACGCGTCGAGGGCCTGCCGATCCCCTCCCGCCAAGCGCCAGTTCGCCTCCCGCGGCAGGTAGCGCATCGCCGCATTTCGTATCGGACGACGAGGAGAGCTACGATGAGCCACACGTTGCGGCGGCGTGATTTCCTGAGGATGTCGGCTTCCCTGGCAGGAGCCTCAGCGGCGGGCTTTTCTTGCGTAGGGATCGCCCGTGCCGCTCCGATCGAGGTGCCGACCGTCGACAGGCTCGCGATGCGGGTCCTGATCGATTCCAGCCATGATCTCTTCCTCAGGCCGAGCGAGGTGAATGGCGTCTCGATCCAGCCGGCGCCCAGGCCCAAGGACTATCGTCAGATCCTCCACAACCAATGGGGCTTGTCGCTGTTTCTTGAGTCCCAGCGCGGTAGCGAAGCCAAAGCGATGATGCTCGACTTCGGCTACAGCCCGGAGGCACTGCTGAACAACATCGACATCACCGGCGTCGATCCCGGCAAGCTCGATGCGCTGATCGTCAGCCATGGACATTTCGACCATTACGGCGGGCTGCTCGGGTTCCTGAACAAGTATCGCTCGGTGTTGCCCGCAGAGCTGAAGCTCTACGCCGGGGGTGAGGACAACTTCTGCCACCGTGTCCAGGGCACTGGCACACCGGGCCAGTTCACGGACTTCGGCGTTCTGGATCGCCGCGAGCTCGCCGCCCAGAAGGTCGCAACCGTTCTGTGTGAGGTCCCCACGGTGATCTCGGGTCACGCCTTCACGACCGGAAAGATCAAGCGGGCCAGCATCGAGCGCGTGCTCCCCAACACCTTCGTCGAATTTGCGATGAAGGATGGCCTGGGGTGCGACGCAAGCCACTACGCACCGGCTGAAGTGCAGGGCAAGATCGTCCCCGACGAGCACATTCACGAGCACGCGACCTGCTTCAACATCAAGGATCGTGGCCTCGTCGTGATCAGCTCGTGCGGGCACGTCGGCATCGTGAATTCGGTCCGCCAGGCGCAGGAGGTGGCCGGAATCCGGAAGGTGCACGCGATCGCCGGTGGCTTTCATCTCGGACCAGCCCCGCCCGATTACCTCAACCAGGTGATCGCCGAGATTGCAAAACTCGAGCCGGACGTTGTCATCCCGATGCATTGCAGCGGGAGCAACTTCGTGCAGGCGATGCGTCAGCAGATGCCCGCGAAACTGCTGGTTTCGACCACCGGGAGCCAGATCACCTTTGGCGCGTAGCTCAACGCCTCGCACGAGGCTCGACGCAGTGAGCGCACGCTTCCGGACATGGCCGCTCGCGATGAGTGTGGCACTTCTGACAGGCGCTCTTGGCGCGGGCGCTCAGACCGCCACGGCTCCCAAGCGCTCTGCCGCTGAGCTCATGGATGTCCTGATGTGGAACAAGGAGCCCATCGGCGGGCCCTTCTCACTGATCGACCATACCCGGCGGGTGAAGACGGACGCAGACTTTCGCGGAAAGTGGCTCCTGCTCTATTTCGGATCTACCTACTGCCCTGACGTTTGCCCGACGGATCTCCATGTGATCGCCCAAGCGGTCGATCAGCTCGGTCCCGCCGGGGATGCAGTCCAGCCTGTTTTCATCACCGTGGATCCGGAGCGAGATAGCGCCGAACATCTGGCGGAATATGTTGCCCTTTTCCATCCGCGGCTTGTTGGCCTGACGGGTGATCCCGCAGCGATCAGCCGGGCAGCATCGGCCTACAAGGTGTTCTACGCCAAGGTGCCGGCTGCCGGGACGCTCGAGTACTCGGTCGATCACACGGCGTTCATTTACCTGGTCGACCCTGCGGGCCAATATGTTGGCTTTTTCCCGCCCGGGACGTCTGCCGAGCGCTTGGGGCAGGTTTTGCGGCAGCATCTACCGTCGAGCAACCGCGCAAGCCCGGTCGCCCGGTGAGCGACCCGGCGGAGCAAGATCCGGGGACGCGGAGACCGCAGATATCGCGAGAGGACGCGCTGATGACGTCCGACACCGATCTTCTCGACGCCGTGGTGGTTGGTGCCGGATGGGCCGGCCTGGGCGTCAGTTACTACCTGGGCCAGGCGGGTCTGCGGCATCGCGTGCTCGAACGAGGGCGGATCGGCGAGACCTGGCGCACCCAGCGTTGGGATTCCTTCCGCATGAACACTCCCAACGCTCTGTCGGTCATGCCCGGCGACACCTACGACGGCCCCGACCCGGAGGGCTTCATGACACGCGATGCGTTTGTCGCCCTGCTCGAGGGCTTCGCCGCGCGCAATCGCCTGCCGGTCGACACCGATACCCCAGTGGTCGATCTAGCCTGTGACGAGCGGGACAACGTCTACCGCCTGGAGACGCCGCGCGGCGCGCGGCGGGCGCGCAACGTGGTGATCGCGAGCGGCAATCTGAACCGCTCGCACAGGCCGGCGGCGGCAGCGGCATTGCCGCCCGGGCTCTTCCAGATAGACGCGTCCGACTATCGCGATCCCGCGGCGCTTCCCGCGGGAGCCGTGCTGGTCGTCGGCAGCGGCCAGTGCGGCGGTCAGATCGCGGAAGATCTCGTGCAGGCCGGTCGAGGCGTGTTCCTCGCCACCGGCCGCGTCGGACGCCTGCCACGTCGCTACCGTGGGCGCGACATCACGTTCTGGCTCCGTCGCAGCGGGCTCTACGACGTACCCCGGAAGGATTTGCTGGACGCCGCCGGCCACATCGCGGCGCGGCCGCTGCTTGGCGTGGGCCACTCGATCAGCCTGCAATCGCTCAGCGCGCAGGGTGTCGTGCTCCTCGGTCGTTTCATCGGGGTCGGGGACGGTACGCGCCTGAATTTCGCGGATGATCTGGAGGAGAACATCCGCTTCGGAGACGAATCCTCAACGGCATTCAAGCGCTACATCGACGACTACATTGCGCGAGAGGGGCTCGATATTCCCGCTGCGGAACCGGACCCCGCCGAGAGCGTCGCGCCGCATCTGCCGGATCCGCCGATCCGCTCGCTCGATCCGGTCGAATGCGGCATCGCGACGGTGATCTGGTGCACCGGCTTCGGGGGCGACTTCGGGTGGGTGCGGGTGCCAGGGGTGCTCGATGCGCGGAGACAGCCGGTGCACGAGAAGGGTGTTGCCGCGCAGCCCGGCATCTACTTTGCCGGCCTGGACCTCGCGATCACGCGCAAGTCCGGCACGCTGTTTGCGCTCACTGAGGAGCCGCAACTCGTGGTCGAGCACATCCTGGTGCGCCGCTGACCGCGGTTCCTTCACTCGCTGAACTTCGGCTTCCACCAAGCATCGGTCGCGGATCGTGATCGTGTGCCCACAAGGCCCACAGGATCGCTCCGAGCGGCTGCCGCGCCCATGCCAAACCCGCGTTGGCCCAAACTGTCAAAACCTTGTCCTCTCCGATCAAGCGCAGTGACGTGGCTCGGATAGGATATTCAATCACCGGCCAGAGAGTTTCGTACAACGCGCAGCAATGCACCTCACCCGGCTGCAAACGCGAACCGAAATCATCCGATGGAGGCGCGTGGCTCTGCAGCAAACATGCGGTTGAACCAGCGACCTATGAGCGGTGTGGAACATGGAGATTGCGCTACCCGGCGTACGCGTTCCATCCCGAATTCGATCATCAGAATGCCCAGGAGGATGCCGTGATGCGAGCGTCGCGAGTTCGCAGGAGAGTTCAGCAGGCCATCTTCATCATGGCGATCGCGGTCGGCACTGCATCACAGGCTGGTGCGCAAATATCGCCATCGCCGCAGCCCTCCGGCAGAGTCTCCATCGAACAGGTCCAGATGGCCTTCATCGGGAGTGCTGCAGTCGGCGGCGGGAAGCTCTACTTCCGTGGGCGCTCCTATCCGTTCACGATCAACGGCCTCGGCGTCGGAGGCATCGGCGCCTCGAGGCTCGAAGCAAGCGGGCAGGTTTATCAGCTGGCTCGAGCCCGGGATCTGGAAGGCGTCTACGGGCAGGTCCGCGTCGGCTGGGCCCTGGCCAATCAGGGAGACGGCCGGCTCTGGCTGCAGAACGACAAGGGCGTCGTCCTGCGACTGAATGCAAAGCGGCAGGGCCTGATGCTGGCACTCGGAGCAGATGCCGTCCGTATTCAGCTGATGCGCTGATCCCCGCGCCGGCCGCTGCAGTCTTCGCGGCCGTTGGCGCAGATCCATATGAGGCAGCCGACGCTCGACAATGTGGGGTTCGGTCTTCTCGGTATGCGCTTTGCAATACCGGCATAAACCGTTTTGCAAAGCGCGGCGCAATTCAGAGCTGCGCGTGCAACCTGGGAACGACCGGCAACGGCTCAATGGCCGGTCCCGCAAAATGCGCCGGGTTGGGTCCCCCTGCAGCCTGATGCGTGAACCTGATATCGAGCAGGGCCGCACCCGGGTCCACGACAAGGGCAACCGGGAGGATCTGTGCGGAATCGGTGCGATGCGTCGGCGCGACGGCACCAGCGCCCGAAACCGCATGCACGGGTACGGATGAGAAGAGCAACCGCGAGGCGTCCGAACGATCCTCGGAAACAGGCCTCCCCTGCCCCGCCTGGATCTCGACCGGTGGCGTGAGCGCCGCCACCACGAGCTCACCCGAGGCCGCAGAAGCAGCCTCGTCGTCCGCCATGTCAGCCACTTCCTGCGACACGGGAGATGGTGGAGCGAGGGCCGGCCGGCGCGGCGGCAAAGGCGCGAAGCTCAGCGCCTCGGGCAGTGCCGCGCCCGCTGCCGAAGCGAGGACCACTTGGCGTGACTGCGGCGCTGCCTCCGCATTCGGCGTCGGCTGGGCGCTCTGATCCCGTCGGAAGAGGCCCGCAAGCAGGCTGCCCAGCGACGGGCCGGTCGTGGCGCCGGAGGCCAGGGCCGCGTCGCGGGCCGCAATCTCGGCCTTTGCCTCCGCATAGCGGGCCAGCGGCTTGCCGCTCGGCGGCAGATGGACCGTCTTGCCGTCCGGGAACAGGCGCGCGAGCTGCTCTTCCGACATGCGCGGCCAGGCGCGCACGCTGCCGGTGTCGATATGCACGAAGGACGATGACGGATAATAGCCGACACCGCCATACTGCATCTTCATCGCGACCTCGCGCAGCTTGCCCGTGTCGACGTCGGGAAACCGGACGTCCATCGCGTGCCCGAGCATATGCTGGCTGTGCTCGGAGACGGCCTTTGAGCGGCTGCGCAGCATGGCGTTGGTGGTCGGTGATCGGTAGGCCGAGATCACCTCGATCGGCGCCGAGGACCCGGTCTCGCGATAGACCTCCCAGAGGATGTCGAACAGGCGCCGGTCCATCTTGGCCTGCTGCTCGACCCGCCAATCGCGCAGGAGCCAGTTCAGCTGGTTCAGCGCCTCCTCGTCGTACTCGCCGTTGCGCCGGAACGTGATCGTGGCGCTCTCGCGCGTGTGGGTATGGTAGAGGGTCAGGCTGCGCGTCTCGCCGAAGGCCGCAGCATCCTGCGTGCGCACCGTGCCGGCCAGCAGGCCCGCCACGATGCCAACGAAGCCCAGGAAGGCGCGGCTGGAGCGCCTCCTCGCAATATGGTCACGGCCAGAGCGGAATCTCACGAGATGCCCCCGAGAAATGCCCCCGGTCGGGAGGAGACGGGCTCTCGCCTCCTCGTACGCCGGCGGGTCGAATCCCTTTTCTGGGGACGAACCATGGCAAAATTGTTGTACTCGACTACTTAACCGTAAAGGTTTTTACTTTTCGAACGAGAAGCCGGGACGCGAACCATGCCGGACCTGAACCGCCGTATCGTCCTGATGGGTGGTTGCGCCGTCACTCTCGCCACGATGGGATTGGCCGGGTGCGTTCCCAGCGAGGCGCCGTTCGCTGGAGCGGGTGGCCCGCAGTTTCTGCCCGTCCCGGCCTCCGGGCGGCGCACGGCCGTCCTCTCCGAGGACATGTACGGCCCGATCGACGACGAGCCGTTCCCAGTCCCGGCCGTAGACGTGTCCAGGATCGACCCGATTTTCCTCAGGGCAGAGGTCGATTACGCCAGCGCCGAGCCGCCGGGCACGGTCATTGTCGATCCGGACAATAAGCACCTCTATCATATGCTGGAGGGTGGTCGCGCCGTTCGCTACGGCATCGGTGTCGGGCGCGAAGGGTTCGGCTGGTCTGGGACGGCGACAATCCGCGAAAAGCGGGAATGGCCGGATTGGTATCCCCCGAAGGAGATGATCCAGCGCCAGCCCGAAATCAGGCGCCAGCTCACCGACCTCGAAGGCGGCCTCGGCATGCCGGGCGGTCCGCGGAACCCGCTCGGCGCACGGGCCATGTATCTGTGGCAGAACAACAAGGACACGCTGTATCGCATTCATGGCACGTTCGAACCCCAGACGATCGGGAAGAACGTGTCTTCCGGCTGCATTCGGATGATCAACCAGGACGCGATCGACCTCTACAGCCGGACGGAGCCCGGCACGAAGGTCATGGTGCTCGCCTGAGATTTCATTCCGCGGCACTTCCTGTCCTCATCACTCACCGTCATTACGAGCGGAGCGAAGCCATCTAGGAGCGCATCCGTCGACGGGTAGATTGCTTCGCCTGCGGCTCGCAAAGACGGAGGTGCGGCGGAAGCGGCAGTGCATCACGCCTACTGCGGTTCGACCGTGTTGCCATTCATGAACAAGCGCACGATCTCCAGCGTCATTCCGGAAGACTCGCCCTCATTCATCCAGACCCTGCAGTCAAGCCAAGCCATTGGGCCCGTTCTCGTTTTGGAACGCTGAACTTGCCGGAGGCGTTGCCCTGACGGCTGTCTGGCATGACGGCCTTCCTGCATTCCGGAACAAGGATCCCAGCAATGGCGGACAACGACTGGTGGAGGAACGATCGACAGCAGCGTCGCTATCGCGACGACGATTACAGTTCCTATCGTGGCGAGGGCTATCGTCGCGGTCGCCGTGACTTCGATGATCGCGGAGAGGATTACCGCAGCGGTCGCGGCTACGAGGGCCGCGGCGACGTCTATCGCGGCGGATACGGCGGTGGCGGATATGGCGGCGATTATCGCGGTGGATTCCGGGATCGCGACTTCGATCGCGATTACGGCGACCGCTATAGTTCCGAGCGCTATCGTGGGCCGTATCGGGAGCGCGAAGATCGCGACTTCGGACAAGGATACGGCTCCGAACGGTACCGTAGCGCATTCCGGGGTCGCGACTCCGATCGCGACTATGGCGGCGGATACGGTGCCGAGCGTTATGGCGACTCCTATCGGGATTATGCCCGCGGCAATTACGAGCGCGGCACCGGCGGCAACGACTATTATGGCGGCTTCTACGGCGCCGATCAGGGTTATCGTGGCTCCGACCGGGACATGGGGGGCTATCGCGGCGAACGCAGCGGATGGGATCGCTTCAGCGACGAGGTGTCTTCCTGGTTCGGGGACGAGGATGCCGAACGTCGCCGCGAGCAGGATGCTCGGCGCGACGACTGGTCGGCCCAGCACCATCGTGGCCGCGGCCCGAAGGGCTACAAACGGTCCGACGACCGCATCCGGGAGGATGTGAACGATCGTCTCACCGACGACCCGATCGTGGATGCCAGTGAGGTCGACGTCAGCGTCTCGAATGGCGAGGTCACGCTCACCGGCACGGTCGACAGCCGCGAGGCCAAGCGGCGGGCCGAGGATTGTGCGGAGCGGGTTTCGGGCGTCACCCACGTGCAGAACAATCTTCGCGTCCAGCAGCACATGGCGAGCCAGGGCACCACGAGCGGGACCCGGAGCAGCATGAGCAGCGGCAGCACGACCGGGCCGCAAGGCACGGGTCTCGGCGGTGTCGAGGTCGGCCCCAGAGGAAGCGAAGCCAGCACGTCGGATCGCACGGGCCCGCGCAAGGCCGAGGCCAATACCTGACCGCGACGGCAGAGCGAATACGAGAGAACGGGCGGAGCAATCCGCCCGTTCTTCATGGGATCGGGACCGTCTCGCACAAGCGATCGAGCAAAGGCGCCTGTCCGACCAGGATTTTGATCCGCGCCTCCTCGAGACCGAACCATCTCGCCTCGTCGATCTCGGGAAAAGATTGCCGGCGTCCGCTTCGCGGCGGCCACTCCATCTCGAATTGATTGCTGCGGATTATCGCCGGATCCAGATCTCCCTCGACCGCGAACGCCATCACACGCTTGCCGCCGGACTGGCGGATCTCTCCGATGAAGACCGCTGAGCCGCTCGGCCGGACGCCCGTTTCTTCCTCGAACTCGCGAAGAGCCGCCGCCTGCGGATCCTCGCCATCACCATATTCGCCCTTCGGGATCGACCAGGCGCCGGCATCCTTCTTCGCGAAATACGGTCCTCCGGGATGCACGAGCAGAACCTGAAGTTCACTGGACCGGATGCGATAGAGGACGAGACCCGCACTTCGTTTCGGCACTGCGCTCAGTTTCGGCACTGCGCTCACCCCTGTCGTGACGCGAGGAACACCTCACCGGTCCCATGAGAAGGCGGCGATCCGGGGATCCGCCGCGAAGGCATTCCGACCAAACTCGATGCGGATATCCGGAAACTCGCAAATTGCCTGGACTCCGGACGGGCTCAGGCGAATTCGCCAGGTCTGGCGCCGGGCCGGTCTCGGCTTCTCGAAGGCTCGGCAGGTCAGGAGAGCGACATTCCTGCGGTGGTCCGGATCGCGAACCGACTCGTAGCGGATGATCTCGACCCCGGCTTCGCGCGATGCATCGGCAAGGTCCTGGCACGCGACATAATCGGTAACGTGCATCCAGGCGGTGCGATCGCTCGTGAGCGGCGGTGCCGTCAGATCGATCGCCCGCTCCGACCGGAGGACGGCTGCGAACGCGGTGTATTCGCCCGGATCCCACGGCCAAGGCGTCTCGGGTGACTCGGCGAAGAACAGAAGGCGGTAGAAGGCCATCTCCGCCACCGCCGTTTCCGGTCGTTCGGCAGCGTAGTAGACCCCGGGCGTCCTCCCGGCCCGCCGGAAGCGGGAACCATGCGGGTAGACCGTGCCGTAGCGGAACGGCGTCGACAGGAGATAGTCGAGATGGCGGCACTCAGGTGGAACGGCCGGCTTCGTCTCCTCGATCAGGCCCTCGAGCAGATCCTGCTCCTCGAGACTGTCGGCGAGCTTGAGGGTCGAGACCCGGTGCTGCGCCTCGACGAGCCGCCAGCAGAACCCGGCATAAGCCCGCGTCTCACGCGAGAGCGCGTCGGGCGTCCAGGTACT
The DNA here is from genome assembly GCF_001006805.1 of Microvirga massiliensis. Taxonomy (GTDB): domain Bacteria; phylum Pseudomonadota; class Alphaproteobacteria; order Rhizobiales; family Beijerinckiaceae; genus Microvirga; species Microvirga massiliensis. The sequence continues at coordinate 208,318 of NZ_LN811357.1, forward strand.
GAATGGCATCGACGAGTCCGGCCACGCTCTGGATCTTCTCGACGGGCCTGCCGTCGAGCGCGGTGTTCGGGTTTCTGAGCCAGGCCCGCGCGACCGCCTCGTCTCCTCCGACGATGGCATCGAGGGAGCGGTAGAGGCGCACGAACAGGACGGCCAATTCGAACGGCTTCGTTCCGCGCTCCAGGACGTGTTCGTTCCGGCGCATGCGGGACACGGTCGGCTCGGAGACCCCGATCACGCCGGCCAGCACCTTGGCGGTGATCCCGAGGTGATCCGCCGCCCTGAGCGTGGCCTTCGACAGGACACGCCCCTCTTCCGCCTTCGCGTCCGCTCGAATTCCGACAGAGTGCATGAGACCCTCCTGTCAGAAACTATATAGGCAAAATCTTTCCCAGGAAAGGGGCTGCCCGGGCGAGGAGCCTTGCGTCGCACCCTCCGTCGGTCCGGACAGGGAAAGCAGCCATGATCCGTCGAGGCGCGACTGCGCAGCGTCTGCACTCTCCCGCGCCATCCGCCCTATCGGGTGGCTCGTGCACTCGCTCCGTTCTCGAGTTTCGTGGCGAAATAGCCGATCGTCCGGGCATAGACCGGCGACTTGTTCCAGGCCCTGAGAACCTCCGCATTCGGGGTACTAGGCTCCCACGAACCGCCCCGCTGCCAGCCATGGCTCTTCAGGTAGTTCGCCGTGGATGCGAGGACGTCGGGCACGCTCCTGATCAGGTCGCGTCGCCCGTCGCCGTCGAAATCGACAGCGAGCCTGTAGTAGTTCGACGCCATGAACTGGGCCTGGCCGAGTTCCCCTGCCCAGGCCCCCCGCATCTCGTCGGGCGAGAGGTCGCCCCGCTGGATGATCCGCAAGGCATCGAAGAGCTGAGGCGTGAACAGTTCCGTCCGGCGGCAGTCATAGGCCAGGGTCGCGATCGAACGAATCGTGTGCAACTTGCCCCGCGCAGCCCCGAAGTCGCTTTCGAGCCCCCAGATGGCAACCAGGATCGGACCGGGAACGCCGAACTCCTGCTCGATCCTGGACAAGAGCCCCGCATATTGCCGCAACAGGCTCGAGCCCTTCTGGACACGATAGAGTGGCACCATCTTGGCGGAGAACTGCTCGAAGCTCTGCTTGAAAAAACGCTGCCCGCGATCTCGCTTGATGATGCTTGGGTCGTAGGTAACGCCGTCCAGGCCGGCGTTGACCGCCCGGGCCGAGATTCCCTGCGCCGCAGCCTCCCGCCGCACGTCGCCGAGCCATTTGTCGAAGCCCGCCGGATCCTGGCAGGTGAGCGCGGAAGCCGGGCCGGCTACGACCGCTCCCATCACTCCGGCCACAACGGCCAACATCATTCGCACAGGCATTCTCATGAGCAATCTCCGGCTGAAACTTGACCATTCTGCAGAGTGACAATTGGGGCCGTCTTTTTGGAAGAGTAGGTGTGCCGGCGGGAGGGTCCTCCCAGCCAAGCGCGGAACAACGAAGTTTGAGTCGCGTTCCCCGATTACTGCGACGCTTGGTGATGGCTCATGGTGCATGCGGACCAAAGACTTATTCGCAGCCGGGATCCGCGCACCGCGTACGTGCGCCCGACGCGGATCGCCTGCCTTGCGGTGTTCCTCGCCCTTCCGGGATCGCTCGCATTCTCCTCGGTCGGTCCTTCCGCCAAGTTCGAACCCGACCGTGCGCCGTTTCCGTCCTCTGTGGCTGGACTGACGGCACAGTCCGATCCGAGTGCTCACGAAAGGAGCGTGCGCGGGAGGCTGGCAGCGGGACTTTGCATTTCGCTCCGGCTTCCCGAAAACTGGACCTTGTCGACCGACAGAGGCAGGGCTCACCTCCTCGACGCCAAGTCGGGAGCCGAGTTCGAGATCGACGCACGAAGCACGGTTGAACCGCGCGATTCCCAGGAGGCCGACCTGTCGGGCCGGGAGGCGGCGGCCCTTCAGAAGCAATATGAGGAGATCATCGGAAAGCCTGCTCAGGCGGTTCTCCACGAGCCGACAAACTACGTCGGCGTGAGCCATTGGTCCGCAACCTGGATCGACGCGAACTTCGCCGCTGAAAGCCATTCCCATGTGATCGAGACGTTCATCGTCGTCGATCACAAGTCGGTCGTCGACGTCACTCTCGTGAATGTCGGGGCCCGCGAGGCTTACGATCGGCACGTCTCGCGCATGCTGTCCTCGCTCCGGATCGAGACGGAAGAGGATTGCCGGCCCGACCCGCTTGCCGAGCGCTGACACACTGGGCCGCGGCAGCATTGCACGATCGTACAGAGCTGCCTCCGGAGCGCGATCACCTCGTCTTTACGCCGGGCGACTTCTGCCCCAAGCTGCGGCCTCTGCTTCGAGCAAGGGATCCAGGGGTGAAGTTTCGCCTTTTCATCGCAATGCACTTCGCCACCATGCTTACCGGCACGGTCGTCCTCTGGTGGTTCGTGATGCCCGATAAGCCGGCGGAAGCTTTGGCAGACGGGATCAGTGCCGGCGCTATTGCCGGCTATGCCGAGATCATGGCGATCCGGCTCCGCCTGTAGCCTGTTTGTTCCCGGCCCGATCGCCACTGCTCTCCCGGCCGCCTCGCTTCAGGCTTGCGGGTGGCTGTTCTTTCGTCGAAGACTTCAAGGCGTGTGCGAGATTATAGGCGGTGTTCACCAGCCCTACATGCGAGAATGCCTGCGGCGTGTTGCCCGCCTGGCGTCCTGAATTGGGGAAGAATTCCTCCGACAGAAGTCCCAGGTCGTTACGCGCCTTCAGCACCTTGTCGAACAACCTCTGTGCATCATCGATCCGTCCCTGCATGAGGTAGGCGTCCACGAGCCAGAACGTGCAGGCCAGGAAGGCGCCCTCCTCGCCAGGCAAGCCGTCCTGCGTCTGATCGACATCGTAACGCCGCACGAAACCGTCATGCATAAGGTTGCGCTCGATCGCGCTGACGGTACCCGTGATGCGCGGGTCGGAGGCCGGCAGGAAACCGAGCGACGGCAGGAGCAGCAGGCTCGCGTCGAGCGCCGTCGATCCATAGGATTGAACGAAGCTCCGAAGCTTCGAATTATATCCGTGCGTGCAAATGTCGTCGTGGATGATCTGGCGGAGCTGCTGCCATTTCTCGACGGGAGCCTTGTGTCCGAACGCCTGTGCGCTCTTGATGCCGCGGTCGAAGGCGACCCACGCCATCACCTTCGAATAGGTGAAGTGCCGGCCTCCGCTGCGCATTTCCCAGATGCCCTCGTCGGGCTCCCGCCAGACATCCTCGAGATGCGACAGAAGAGCCAGCTGCAGCGACCAGGCCGCGGCGTTCTCGGGGAGACCGCCGCAACGGGCCTGGTGCAAGGCATCCATGACCTCGCCGAAGACATCGAGCTGGAGTTGCCCATGCGCCGCATTGCCGACGCGCACCGGCCGCGACCCCTCGTATCCGGGTAGCCACGGGATCTCCCACTCGGTCAGCCGCCGCTCGCCGGCAATGCCGTACATGATCTGAAGCTGATCGGGACTTCCGGCAACCGCCCTCAGCAGCCAGTTTCGCCAGGCCTCAGCTTCCTCGTAGTAGCCCGCGTTCATGAGCGCGAGCAGGGTCAGGGTGGCATCCCGGAGCCAGCAGTAGCGGTAATCCCAGTTCCGCTCGCCCCCGAACCGCTCCGGCAAGGAGGTCGTGACAGCCGCCACGAGCCCGCCGGTCGGGGCGTAGGTCAGGGCCTTCAGGGTAATGAGGGACCTGTCGATCGCAGCAGCAAGCCCGTCCCCCTGGCCTTTCACGAGCTTGCGCGCTCTGCGGCGCTGGGCACACCATTGCGTCCAGAACCCCTCCGTGTCGTCGAGGGACGAGAACGGGTCGATAGGCCGAGGCGGCGGCGCATAGGACGGGCCATAGGTGAGGACGAAAGGAACCGTCTCACCCTCGCCGACCTCGAACTCGGCCTTGATCACGGCCTGATCCACGTCGAGGGGAATCGGCGTTCGCAGGACTACCATGTCGGGACCCGCGACGGCTTGCAGCGTTGCCCCGCTCCCCTCGTCCAGCCGCCTGATCCAGGGAGTGACCTTGCCGTATCCGAAGCGCACCACCAGCTCCATGCGCATCGAGACCCGGCCGTGATCGCCGCGCACAAGCCGGACGACGTCGGAATTCGTGCCGCGCGGCGGCATGAAATCAATCAGCGTCGCCTCGCCATCCTTCGTCCCAAATCTCGTTTCCAGGATGAGCGTGTTGGTTCGGTAGGCTCGCCCGCGAAAGGCATCGGCATCCGGGGGGGCGATTTGCCATCGGCCATGTTTCGGGTCACCGAGGAGAGCCGCGAAGCAACTGTCTGAATCGAACCGGGGCCAGCAGAGCCAATCGATGGAGCCGTTGCACCCGACCAGGGCACCTGTCTCGCAGTCTCCGATCAGTCCGTAACTCTCAATCGAGGGCATCATGCGACTCAACACTGACGGCCGGGCCAGCAGGCCCGGCCGGGATGAAGGAGCGAAATGGTTCGGCGGTGAAAGTGCATGGCCTGCGCCCCGGTCAGGGCGGGTCGTCAATTTCCGCCGACATCGGGCTGCTCTTCATGACTGCTCCTTCGGAACATCACCCGATCGGGCGATCACGACCCTCCTGGAGGCGCGAAGAAACAGATGATGCTCTTGGATGGCGTCTCGCAGAGATGAAACTGCTGGTCCGGAGAGACTTTTGCCGCCCCTCGCGCAATGATGCGGCCATCCCACAGCTTCCATCCTGCGGGCGATTCCTCGACTGTCTGGCCGTTCGCCTCGCTCAAGGGGTGGCAATCCCTGTCACTGCAACAGGCGATCGGATACCAGCTGTGAGCAAAGCTAGTGGTGGGACACATGATCAGCAACGCAACTGCGAGCGACCAATGATGCGGGCGCGCCATGTGCAATCTCCTGCCCGTGTGCCCACTAACTCTGATGTGCAGTAAAGGTTCGTTTCGCACTAGGCGGAGATGCCATGGCACTCCCGGAGATCTCCCGGGTGCCTCCGGGCATGGCGTCGCGGCCTCCTGCGACCGCGATGCCACCAAGGTTCAACTTGCTTTTGCCATGATCGGGATCATCTTGGAGCGGTCGCTCCCGCGACGCGAGGCAACCTGAAGCCGTGATCCCGTCCCGCCCCTTTGTCGGCCTGCTGCAGGTGCTGCTGGCGCTTCTGCTCGTGACGGGAGTTCCATCGGTCGAGCCCGATCGTCCGGGGCACGGTACCCGGATCCGCGCGGTCGAAGGGTCGCTGAAGGTCATCGATCCCTCTCACGGGAAGACGAGCCAATGGACCGTCGAGGCCAAAGCCCAGCCCGACAGTTCCGACGGAGACGGGGGACTCGATCCGGTTCTGCTCCCGTGCGAGCCTGAGGTCGTTCTCGACCTCGCCAAGCTGATCCAGGCGGGCCGCGCATCCTATCCTACGGCGCCGCCCTCCCACAGGCCCTGTTCCGCTCCGCCCACCGGGCCTCCTCACGCCTGAGCCAGACTGCACGCGCGCCCCATGAGCGCCGCGTGTCGCTGCGTGCACCTCATGTCGTGCACGCGCCTTTGCTCATGCTGTGACGAGACCTGTCATGCTCATCTTTTCCCGTCTGAAGACGGCCATCATCCTGGGCATCTGCCTGGTTGGTGCCGTGATCAGCGCAATCGCTTTCATCCCGTCCAGCATGCTGCCGGCGTGGATGCCCCACCCGGAAATCAACCTTGGCCTCGATCTCCAGGGCGGATCCTACCTTCTCCTCGAAGTTGACACCAAAGCGGTTCTCAAGGAGCGGCTCGATTCGCTCCGGGCGCAGGCCGTACAGGCCCTCCGGGAGGCTGGCATCCGCCATAGCGGGCTCATCGCCCGGGATCGGACGCTCACGATCCAGCTCCTCAACGAGGCGGATGTGGACAGAGCCCGGAAGGCACTGGCCGACATCATCTCCGCGCGCAGCGAGGGCCCTGCGCGGGCCTCCCTGCTCACCGCCGAAGCTCAGGGCACGCGGCTGCTGCTGACGCTTTCCGAACCCGGCCTCGCCGACGTCACCTCGAAAGCCGTGCAGCAATCGATCGCCATCGTGCGCCGCCGGATCGATGAGACGGGCGTCAACGAGCCCGTGGTCGCGCGCCAGGGCGAGAGCCGGATCATCGTCGAATTGCCGGGCGTATCGGATCCCGGCCGCATCAAGCGCCTCCTCGGCTCCACCGCGAAGATGACCTTCCGTCTCGTGGCTTCGGGCGAGTCCGCGGCGGGCGCCGATACCGAGCTCCTCCCTCTCGCCGAGAAAAGCGGCGGCGCCCGGACGATTGCCGTGCGGCGGCATGTCGAGGTCGATGGCGCCGACCTCACGGATGCGCATGCGACGCGGGATTCACGCACTCACGAATGGGTCGTGAGCTTCAGCCTCGACTCGACCGGCACCCGTCAATTCGCGGCCGTGAGCACCGCTCATGTCGGCGAGCCCTTCGCGATCGTGCTCGACAACAAGGTGCTCTCCGCACCCGTCATCCGAGAGCCGATCATCGGCGGAAAGGGCCAGATCAGCGGTCACTTCACGGTCGCCGAGGCCAACGACCTCGCCGTGCTGCTGCGGGCTGGCGCCCTCCCGGCTCCGCTCACCGTCGTGGAGGAACGCACGGTCGGGCCGAGCCTCGGGGCGGATGCGATCCATGCCGGCCTGATGTCGGTGCTCGCGGGCTTCTCGCTCGTCGTCGGATTCATGATCGCGATCTATGGCCATTTCGGCATCTATGCCGCCGTGGCCCTCGTCGTGAACCTCGCGCTCACGATGGCCGGTCTCGCGCTGCTCGGCGCGACGCTGACGCTGCCGGGCATCGCCGGCATCCTGCTCGCGCTCGGCATGGCGGTGGATGCCAACATCCTCGTCAACGAACGGATCCGGGAAGAGGTGAAGCGCGGGCGCGGCGTCATCCACGCCGTCGAGACCGGGTTCCGCCGTGCCTATGCGGCGATCACGGATGCCAACGTCACCACCCTCATCAAGATGCTGATCCTGTTCGCCATGGGCACAGGCGCCATCCGGGGGTTCGCCGTGACGATCAGTCTCGGAATCGTGATCTCGATGTTCACGGCCATTCTGCTGGTGCGGCTGCTCATGAGCCGGTGGCTCAAGCGCGTGCGGCCGAAGAGCCTTACGATCGGAACGCGCTGGCGGATCTTCCCCGAGCACACCGCGATCCCGTTCATGCGCGCGCGGTATTCGGGTCTCGTCGTCTCCGCGATGATCAGCCTCGCCTCGCTGGGCCTGGCCTACAAGCCCGGCCTGCAGATGGGGGTCGATTTCGCGGGCGGCGTGGTCGTCGAGGTTCGCACCGAAGGGCCTGCCGATGTCGCGATGCTGCGCGAGAGGTTCGGCAATCTGGGCCTCGGTCCCGTGCAGGTGCAGCAGTTCGGCAGTCCGCAGGATGTCGTCCTGCGCTTCGAGCAGCAGCCGGGCGGGTCGGAGGCGCAGAGCCAGGCGGTTGACCGCGTGAAGGAAACGCTGCACGACGTCGCGCCGGGCGCCCAGGTCCGTCGTGTCGAAGTGGTCGGCGCATCCGTCGGATCCGAACTCTTCCGGGAGGGCCTCACTGCGCTCGGGCTCGCGGGCATCGCAATGTTCGTCTACATCGCGTTCCGCTTCGAGTGGCCCTTCGCGGTCGGCGCGATCGTGACCATGTTCCTCGATCTCACGAAAACGGTCGGGTTCTTCGCGATCACGGGGCTTGAGTTCAATCTCACCTCGATCGCAGCGATCCTCACGATCATGGGCTTCTCGATCAACGACAAGGTCGTGGTCTACGACCGCGTCCGCGAGAACCTGCGCATCTACAAATCGAAGCCTCTTCGCGAGGTGATTGACCTCTCGATCAACGAGACGCTGTCGCGCACGATCGGGACCTCGCTCGCGCTCTTCCTCGCGATCGGACCGCTGGCGCTGTTCGGCGGGCCTGCCCTGTGGGAATTCGCCGTAGTGCTGCTCTTCGGGCTCGTCCTGGCGACGAGTTCGTCGATCTTCATCGCGGCACCGATCCTGCTCAACATCGGCGAGATGCGGCTGCGCCGCGGCCGAGCCACACAGCATATCGGCGTGCCGAGCACGTCATGACGGTGATGCCTGCGGGGCAATCCCGCCCCGCAGGCGCCGATGCATCGGACCTTTGAAAGGTTTCGGGAGCGCCTGCCCGGCATCCCGTCGAATACGAAGAAAGACTTTCGCCATGAAATCCGCTGTCCTGCGTGCGGATGCGAGCGGCCCAGCCGATGAAGCACCGCACCCGACGCCGCCCGAGCCGGCGTCATCCCTGCCGGCCGGGAGGCCCCATGCGCTGAAGCGCAAGGCCGCGCCGCTGCTCGCGCTTGCAGTCCTCGCGGCGCTCGGCGCGCTGCTGTTCCATCTCGTCGATGGTCTCGATTTCACGGCGATCTGGGCAAGCGCGCGCAACATGCCGCGAGGACTGATCGAGCTATCGCTCCTCCTCAGTGCGACGAGCTATCTCGTTCTCATCGGCTATGACGCCTATGCGGTCCGCGCCGTGACCGCGACGCACGTACCCTTGCGGACCATCGCCCTTGGGTCGTTCACGAGCTATGCGATCGGCCATACGCTGGGCTTTCCGCTGCTCACGGCAGGCGCCGTCCGTTACCGGATCTACAGTGCGGCCGGATTGTCGCTGACCGAGATCGCCAAGCTCACGGCGATTGCGGGCTTGACGCTCTGGATCGGCATGGCGGCGGTTCTGGGCCTCAGCGCCTCGCTCCAGCCTCAGGCGCTGTCATCCTTCGACCGATTGCCGGCCGATGCGAACCAGCTGCTCGGCTCTCTCCTCCTCGGCGGCCTCCTCCTGTTCCTGGCCTGGTGCGGCCGGAGCGGGCGCGAGATCGGGCGCGCTAATGCGCGCGTAGTCTTCCCCGGCGGTCGTGCTGCTCTGATCCCGATCGGGCTCGGTCTGCTGGATATCTCCGCTGCCGCGGCCGCTCTCTGGATCCTGCTCCCCCAAGGAGCCGAGATCGGATTTCCGGCCTTTGCAGCCGTCTTCGCGGCCGCGATCCTGCTCGCGATCGCGAGCCACGCTCCCGCGGGTCTCGGCGCCTTCGAGGCGGCCGTGATTCTTGCCCTACCGGGAGTACCGGCAAGCGATCTTCTGTCGTCGCTGCTCGTGTGGCGGCTGACCTACACGCTCATCCCGTTCCTGTTCGCCGTCACTCTCCTCGGTGTCCACGAGTTGCGGCAGCCCACGACGCCGCTCTCGCAGGCCATCGCGAAAGTCAGGCGTTTCGCCATGCCGTTCGTGCCGGCGGCACTGGCGGCCCTGACGTTTCTGGGTGGCCTCGTCCTTCTCACCTCCGGTGCCTTGCCTAACGACTATTCGCGCATCCGCGCCTTGAAGCATCTGGTGCCGCTCCCGTTCGCGGAAGTCTCGCACCTGGTCGCGAGCACGGCCGGCGTCGCCCTCCTGATCATCTCGCGCGGATTGCTGAAACGCCTCGCGAGCGCCTGGACGCTCGCGATGGTCGTGATCGGGGCCGGGATGGTGCTGTCCCTCGCGAAGGGCTTCGACTGGGAGGAGGCTCTGGTTCTCGGCGCAGTCCTGACCCTGCTCGTGATCTACCGCTCCTCCTTCTACCGCAAGGCAGGCATCTTCGCCGAGCCCCTGGAAATCCGCTGGCTGGTGGCGATCGCCTTCGTGATCGGCTGCACGATCTGGCTCGGATTCGCAGCGTTCCACGGTGTCGACTACAGCCACGACCTCTGGTGGCAGTTCAACTGGCACGACGATGCCTCACGCTTCCTCCGGGGCAGCCTCGCCGCCGTGATCGCCGGCGCTGGCCTTTCGCTCTACGCGATGATCCACCGATCGCCGTCCGGACGCAGGGCGGAACCGCTGAAGCCCGATATGCTCGCGCCCGCCCTGGCCCTCGCGGAACGCGCCGATGCACATCTCGCGCTCCTGGAGGACAAGCGCTTCCTGATCCACGAAGCCGGTGACGCCTTTCTCATGTATGGCGTGCGCGGCAAGAGCTGGATCGTGATGGGCGATCCGGTCGGAAATTCGGATCGTGCGTCCGATCTGATGTGGCGGTTCCTCGAGGAGGTCGATCGCCATGATGGCTGGCCGGTCTTCTATCAGGTGAGTCCGGCTCACCTGCCGATCTATCTCGATGCCGGCCTTTCGCTGATCAAGCTCGGCGAAGAGGCCCGTGTGGACCTTGCAACCTTCACCACGGAAGGCCGTGCCGGGCGGGATTCGCGAAGCGCTCTCAACCGCGCCAAACGCGACGGCCTCGAATTCGTGATCATCCCGGCTTCAGAGGTTCATGCGCATCTCGCCGAACTCAAGGCCGTATCAGACGTCTGGCTCGCACAGCGGAGCGCAGGCGAGAAGGGTTTCTCCATCGGCTTCTGGTCCGAGCGCTATCTCTCCCGTTTCGACATTGTCGCCATTCGGCGCGAAGGCAAAATTCTGGCCTTCGCGAACATCTGGTACGGCCGCCCGGGCGGGGAGATCACGATTGACCTCATGCGCCACCTCCCGGACTCTTCGGGCGTGATGGACCTCCTGTTCGTGAGCCTGATGCTGGAAGGCAAGTCGCGGGGGTATCGCTGGTTCAATCTCGGCATGGCGCCGCTCACCGGCCTGTCCGACCATCGGCTCGCGCCGAACTGGCAGAAGATCGCGACATTCGTGGCCCGCAATGGCGAACGCTTCTACGGTTTCCATGGGCTGCGGGCCTACAAGGAGAAATTCCGACCCGTCTGGGAGCCGCGATATCTCGCCTCTCCTGGAGGCTGGGCATTGCCGCAGATCCTGTTCGACGTGACGGGTTTGATCTCGGGCAGCGCGTCGAGGGCCATGAAGCGGGGAGGAAAAGCATGAAGAGCCCCTTCGCAATGCGCGGAATCATGACCGTGCTGGCTCTCCTCGCCATCATCACCGGCGCCGCTCTTCAGGAGCGCGCCGCCTGGTCGGCGCTGAGCCCTCCCCATATCTCCACGGAGGCGCTCGAGGTGGACGGGTTCGGAACCGTCGCTATCGTGCATTCGGACCGCGTTCCACGCGGACTCGTGATCCTTGCTGTCGATACAGCGCATGCGGATGCGCGCCGCGAGGACGCAACCGCACTCGCAGCAGAGGGTCTCATCGCGGTGACGTTCGATTTCGACGCATTCCGCAAGTCGCTCGCGCAATCCCCGCCGGAAGACGAGTGCCACTACGTCGCCGACGACCTGAAGGACATGGCGCAGGCCGTGGAGCGCAAGCTCGGCCTGAAGCGTTATTTCTTTCCGGTCATCGGCGGCCGTGGTGACGGCGCCGCCTTTGCTTACGCGGCTCTCGCGCAGGCTCCCGACAACACGCTCGGCGGGGCGATCAGCGTCGGCTTTCAGCCGGTGCTCAAATCCGACCGCCCCTACTGCTTCGATCCGGCCCTGAAGCCTGCAGGCGACGGCGCTTACGCATTGCCCAACGACGAGGGCCTGCCGGGCCCATGGCGGGTGATCGCGAGCGATGCCGACCGAAGCGCAATCACGGCCTTCCAGCAGCAAATCGACGAAGCCGAGTTCGTATCCGCCAACGACGATGCGTCGGTGCGGCGCGCGCTCGTCGAAAGCGCCCTGCGCTTCGGGAAGGGCGGCGAGCGAGGCGCTTCAGATCTACCGGTTTCGGTCATCAAGCCCGACGGCCCGATCTCGGCGCTCGCGGTCATCGTCTCGGGCGACGGCGGCTGGCGGGATATCGATAAATCGATCGGCGAATGGCTGTCGGAGCGCGGCGTTGCCGTGGTGGGCGTCGATTCGCTGCGCTACTTCTGGTCGAAGAAGAGCCCCGGCCAGGTGGCCGCGGACCTGGCGCTTCTGCTCGATCATTACGGGAAGGAGTTCGGCACCACGCGCTATGCGCTCATCGGCTATTCGTTCGGCGCCGACATCATGCCGGACGTCTGGCCTCTTCTGCCCAAGACAGTGCGAGATCACATCGGCCTGGTGTCGCTTCTCGCCCTCGGCACGAATGCCGATTTCGAGATCACGGTCGAAGGCTTCATCGGCTCCGCCTCGGCCGAGAGCCGCCCGCTGACGCCCGCGCTCGTAAGGCTCCCCATGGATCGAACGCAGTGCATCTACGGCAAAGAAAATGCGGAGGATAAAGAAACCTCATGCATCGCGCCCGAGCTCGATCGCGCGCAGCGCATCGCTCTCGAAGGCGGCCATCACTTCGACGGCGACTACACGGTCGTGGCGGAGGCGATCTGGAAACGGATGCAGGGTGATGGTTCTCATCCTGCACCGTAGTGCGATTTCGCCGACACGAACGATAACGCACTGCCACTGTCGTCATTGCGAGCCGGAGGCGAAGCAATCTACCCGTTTCCCGATGCGCTCCTGGATTGCTTCACTTCGTTCGCAATGACGGTGAGGGGGTAAGAACGCGAAGAGCACTGCCGGAAACAGAAACAAACTCCAGACCCACTCCGTCATTGCGAACGAAGGTGACACAATCCAGGAGCCATGCGCCGACACCTGGATCGCTTCGCTCCGCTCGCGATGGCATGCAACTCTCCTCGTCAGTGCCGCTCACGGCGCTATCAGCATGACCTTCACGCTCCGGGAGCGGTCGAGAGCCAGAGCGAAACCCTCCTGTGCCGACGAGAGCGGCCGCTCGGCCGTGACGAGCGACATGACGTCGATCTTCTTGTCGACGATGAGGTGCACGGCCTCTTCGAACTCATGTCCGAACCTGAACGAGCCTTTCAGGTCGATTTCTCTCGCCATGACGGCGTTAGCCGGAACCGGAATTTGCCCGCCCGGCAGGTTGCCGATCTGCACGACCGTCCCGCCGCGACGGACCGTGAAGATCGCCGACGAGAGACCGGCAGCCGTGCCCGACACCTCGAAAGCGACATCGAAGTTTCGCTCCGCTGCCAGATCCCGAAGCTCCTGCTCCCCTCGGGAGAGATCGATGACGTGATCCGCACCGAGGCGCTGCGCGAAGGCGAGCGGCGCGGCTGCGATATCGACGATCGCGATTTCGGACATTCCAGCAAGGCGGGCCGCCATGAAGGTGAGCAGTCCGATCGGCCCGGCGCCAAACACGATCCCTCGCCTGCCCTCGACCGGGCCCGCCCGATGGACGGCGTGCAGGCAGACCGCGAGGGGTTCCGCCAAGGCCGCCGCCACGAGCGGCGTGTCAGCCGGTACCTTGATGCACTGGGCGGGTATCGCATCGAAATAGGTCGCGAAGCCGCCCTGCATGTGAGGCTTCTTCGAAGCCGAGCCCATGAAATAGATGTTCTCGCAGAGGTTCGGACGCCCCTCCCGGCATCGGGCGCAATGCCCGCACCAGCGTGACGGATTCACGGCCACGCGATCGCCGACCTGCAGCCCTGAAGCCGGTCCGACGATCTCCACGACCTCGCCCGCGATCTCATGGCCAAGGATCAGTGGTGTCTCGACCACGAAGTCACCCGTCCGCCCGTGCCGGAAATAGTGCATGTCGGAGCCGCAGATGCCTCCCGCGCCGAAACGCACCCGCACCATTCCGGGCGCGAGCGGGCCGAGCGGCGCCTCGACCATGCGCAGATCCTCCGCCCCGAAAAGCGTAGCCGCCAGAGCCATGTCGTTCATTTCGTCACTCCCATCGTGCGTGGCAACCAGAGTGTGAGTTCCGGAATATAGGTGACGGCGACGAGCGCGAGCAGCAATGGGACGAGCCACGGAAGAATCGCCATGGTGGTGCGTTCGACCGACAGCTTGGCCACACGCGCCAGGACGAACAGAACCATCCCGAGAGGCGGGTGCAAGAGTCCAATCATCAGGTTGAGCGTGATGATCAAGCCGAAATGGATCGGGTCGATCCCGAGCTTCAGGACGATCGGGAGGAGAATCGGCACGAGAATCGTAATAGCCGCGATCGTGTCGATGAAGCAGCCGACGAACAGGATGAGGAGGTTGGCGAGGAGCAGGAAGACCCACTTGTTCTGCGTAATGCCGAGAATGGTATCCGACAGGATCTGAGCCGCTTGGCTGACGGTGAGGAGCCACGCGAAGATCGAGGCCGCCGTCACGATGAACAGAACCGACGCCGTCGTTTCGATCGTGTCGAAGCTTGCCTTGGCCAGCGTTCTCAGTGTCATGGAACGGTAGCGCACGAGGCCGAGGAACAGGGACCAGATCACGGCCGCAACCGCTGCCTCGGTCGGCGTGAACAATCCTATGGTCATGCCGCCGATCAGGATGACCGGCGCCATGAGTGCCATCACGGCGGAGAAGTCGAAATACCAGTCGAGCGCCAGGAGGACTGCGAGCGCAATCCCGATGGAGACATTGGTCGACAGGCCCGCCAGGACCATGAGCCAGACGGCCACCGGGAACGCCAGCACGATCACGACTTCGATCGTCGCGCTTCCGAGTTGCTGCCAGGAGAACGGAGTGTCGTTCCCCCACCTATTCCGGTGTGCGAAGAAGGCTACCGTCGCCATCATCAGGAGCGTCATGAAGACGCCCGGGATCACTCCGCCGAGGAAGAGCGCGCCGATGGAGACATTCGCCATCATGCCGTAAATCACGAAAGGCAAGGATGGTGGAATGATGGGCCCCAATGTGGCCGAGGCTGCAGTGACACCCACAGCGAACTCCGTCGAGTAGCCGTGATCCTTCATGGCCTTGATCTCGATCGTCCCGAGCCCGGCCGCGTCGGCGATCGCGGTGCCCGACATGCCCGAGAAGACCACGGAGCCTATGATATTGACCTGCCCGAGCCCGCCCCTCATCCAGCCGACGAGTGCGACAGCGAAGCCGTAGATTCGCCCCGTCACGCCGGCGATGTTCATCAGGTTGCCGGCGAGGATGAAGAACGGGACAGCCAGCAACGGGAAACTCTCAACGCCGGCAATCATGCGCTGAGCCAGAATGACGTCGGGGGCCGTTCCGGTCGCCACAATGTAAAGCAGCGACGCTACCGCCATGGGCAGAGCCACCGGCAGTCCGAGAATCAGGAGAACGAGAAACGAACCGATGAGGATCAGCATGGGCCTGGTCCTGAAGAATGCTCGGGAGGAATGAAACGGGCTATGGCTCGATCGTGACCGTGTCGAAGGCCTCGGGCCTCTCGAGGATCGAGTAGCCGCGCCGCCAGTTCTGGATGGAGACCTGAACCGACCTGACGAACATGAGGACGAAGCCCAGGAACACGCAGCCATAGATCAGGTTCTTCGGCAGCATGATCGTCGTCATGGTCTCGCCCTCGACGATTTCCATGAACCGCCACACGAGAAAGGCCGCGTAGGCGCAGAAGGCGATGCGCACGATGTCGATCGCGGTGGATAGGACCCTTGCAGGTGCCTGAGGGAGATACCGAAAGATCAGATCCACGTGGATGTGGCGGTCGAGACGGATGCACATCGCGGATCCGATGAACACGACGGCCACCAGGCAATAAGTGGCGATCTCCTCCGTCCAGGCAAACGAATCGTTCAGCACGTAACGGGTGAAGAATTGCAGGAAGACGGCGCCGGCCATCAGCCAGAAGATCGCCAGGGTTATCCAATCCTCGACCGCGTATTGGCTGAGATCGACCTCCGGTTCGGCCTCCTCGAACGTGTGGGCCAATTCCTCGGCCGATACCTGCGTATGAACCTCAGTCATGCGGTGCTCCAATGTCCTTCGGGCTCGCAGTCGAATGGAACCCATGCTGCGCACGATGGGCGCTTCCCGGGCTGATCCTCAAGCGCCGGGCTCATCCACGAGGGCCTGCCCGGAGAGTCATGCTCCCCGGGCAGGCGGGCACTCACAGCGCGGGTTCGCTCTGGATGGCCTGGATCCGGTCGTAATCCGACTTGCGATACCCGAAGGACTCGAACGAGACGTTCTTCAAAACGGTCTGCTTGAAGTCGTCCTTGTCGACGTCGGACACCGTGAGGCCCTTCTCTTTGAAGAAGCCGACGAGTTCCTTCTCCTTGGCCTGGATCTCTGCGGTCGCCCGTGCAGCGGCTTCCTGGGCGACTTCCGTGAAGATCTTCTTGTCCTCGTCGGAGAGCTTCTTCCACAGGCTCGACGAGACCACCGTGTTGAGGTGGTCGACGATATGCCCGGTGAGCGCAATGTGCTTCTGGACCTCGTAGAATTTCTTGGCCTCGATCGTGGTCAGCGGGTTTTCCTGAGCTTCGACAGTGCCATTCTGAAGCGCGAGGTAGACCTCTGCGAAGGCGATCGGCGCAGTATTGGCTCCGCAGGCGCGCGGCATGGCGAGATAGGCCGGAACGTCGGGAACCCTGATCTTCAGGCCCTTCAAGTCGGCGCAGCTCTTGATGGGCTTGTTCGACGACGTATGGCGCGCGCCGTAATAGGTCACGGCCAGGATCTGGTGGCCGGTCTTGTCGGAATAACCCTTCGCGAGCTCCTTGAATACGTCGCTCTTGGTATAGGCGAGAAGATGGTTCGCGTCGCGGAAGATGTACGGATAATAGGTCACGCCGATGGGCGCATAGCTCCGGGATGCGAAGCTGGAGCCCGAGATGATCATGTCGACTGAGCCGAGCGACAGGCCCTGGTTTATATCGGTTTCCTTGCCGAGCTGGGACGCTGGATAAACATCGATCTGGTAGCGCCCGTCCGTACGCTTGGCGATCTCTTGCGCAGCCCAGACGGACTGGGTGTGGAACGGCTCGGACGTCTCATAGACGTGCGCCCATTTCAGTTTCGTCTGAGCCTCTGCCACTCCTGCAGTGATCGAAAGACCGAGTGCTGCGGCGGCAAGCGCCGACCATCTTACCTTCATGGTTGTTTCCTTCGGTTAGA
>NZ_LN811357.1:225538-373288 GCF_001006805.1 Microvirga massiliensis
AGTGCTTGAATGCAAAGCCTGCGGACGAGCCGACGGCTTGCGGGATACGGGCTTGTTCCCGCCCGTGGCGAACGGCAGCCTGTCCGGCTCACCGAAACTTCGTGAGAAGCGTTCCTGGGACAATCTCAAGTGGCGCCGCATGGCGGCATGGGCGGCCCTGAGATCACCGGCCGCGATCGCGTCACGCACGGCCCTGTGTTCGTCGAGCGCCTGACGCCAGGTGCCGGCATTCTCGAAATAGTTGGCAAGGTGCTCGAAATAGGGGTTTATGCGCTGGTCGAACAGGCGCCCGATGAGATGGACGAGTACCTCGTTCTCCAGAATCGCAGCAATCGTGACATGAAACTCCCGATCGAGCGCAACGAGTTCCTCGTTCGGCCCGCGGCACCGATCCATTCCGGTGAGCACTCTGTCGAGTTCCTCGATATGTTCCGGCTGCGCAGCAATCGCCGCTTCGGCCGCAATGGCAGCTTCGACGATCTCCCTCGCCCGCAATGTCTCGAAGGGTCCTTCGGGCGGGTTCCCCTCATCGAGCCGAGTGGCGGACCGGCTGGACGTGCCGATAACGGAGATGCCGGACCCGACATCGATACGGATGAGGCCTTCGACCTCGAGCGCAATCAATGCTTCCCGGACGCTCGGCCGGGACACGCCGAGGCTTTCCGCGAGCTCACGCTCCGTCGGCAACCGGCCTCCAACCGGAAATTCGCCAGCATTGATCAGGTCGCGCAATTGATCGGCGATCTGCCGATAGAGCCGGCGCGGCCGAATCGCCTTCAGCGGCACTCCCCTCTCCTGTAGCCGTTTCCCCTCATCGAAGCCGATTGCTGATCGGCTCTCTTCTTGGTCAACTGGTCAGGCCAATTGACCAGACGAGGAAAAACGAAAGGTGAGGTCGTGTCAAGACGCGATGTCGGCCTCGCTGTACGAACCGCTGCCCGTGCCGGAGCACTATTCCATCTCGGGCATTACACGAGGGAATCGAGCAGCACCCTCGCATCGTGCAGATCGCGCGTGTCGAGAGCTCGAGCGAACCAGCGGCAGATCGGAAGAAGGAGATTACGCGCCTGCTCTCGCCTGTCTTGATCGCACCAGAGGCGTGCAAGACTTGTGGCAGCACGCAGTTCCCATGATCGGGCGCCCTGCCTGCCAGCCACCGCCAGTGCCTGGCAGAAGCATCTTTCCGCTTCCTGGTTCTCACCCCTATTCTGGACAAGCATGAGCTCACCCCGAATTCGATGAAGTTCCGCCTCGATCCAGCTCACACCCGTCCGCTCAGACCGTTCTAGGGCATCGCTCACCAGTCCGAGGCCGGCGACGGCATCGCCAGAACGTCCGGTTGCATCGGCGAGCAGTCCCAGGAAGTAGGGCGACCACATCTCGGCTCCTGTCGCCCAGTAATCGGCAAGTCCTTGCTTCATCTGATCGATACCGTCCGCCGTGAGCCCACTGTCGGCGAGTGCCCAGCCGCTTATGACGGTGCCTGCAGCTCGATACAGGGGAAAGCCTTGTTCGGCTCCCAGCCGCATGACGGCCTTGGCCCGCTGCTCCGCACTCCTTCGTTCCCGAAGAAGTTGACGGAAGATGCAGCCCCAGGCCAGTGCGACGGCTTCTGTCGCGGGGTAGTTCAGCTCGTGGACGAGAGCCGGCACCTCGCCGTCGCGCGCGAGCGCCTGTTCAGGATGCCCAAGGATAAAATACAGGTGAGAGAGCCACGACAAGGACATCACACGGGAGTCGATAGCGTAGACGACGGCCGAACGGCGGTCTCGTACTGGATCATACAGGGACAACGCCGTCTCGAAGGCGTCACGGCTCTCGGCAAAGCGCCCGAACTGGCTCAATGCCGAACCGATCATCCGGTATCCCGTGAGTTGGGCACTGACATCACCGTGATCCTTGCCCCGATTCAGAAGCTCCTGTGCAACCTTGTAAGCATCATCAATCTCCGCTCGCTGGAAGTGAAACACGGATCGACCATAGAGGACCGGAAAGAGCTCAGGCACGTCGCCCAACTCGAGGCAGAGTTCGCGCGCCCGTGCGTAGGCTCGTCCGGTTTCCTCTGCCGCGAATCCTTTCCGGGCAATCGACGCCTGCCCGAGAGCCAGTTGCAGGCGTAGTTCTATCCGCTGACGCGCGGGCCCGGCCGGAAGTGCGGCTAGCACTTTGAGGCCATGCGTCAGGTGTGCAACGGCCTCGGTCATCGCGCAACGCGCCAGTGCCTGTTGCCCTGCTTTCAACCAGTATTCGGCGGCTTTTTCAGCGAGACCAGCATCGGCACTGTGCCGTGCAAGGACCTCGGGCTCCGCTTCTGCAACACCGGAGAAACGCTTCTCCAGCACGCGGACGATGCTCGCATGCAGCTGCTGACGTTGAGCCTTGAGCAGGCTCTCATGGGCGGCATCACGCAGCAATGCATGCTTGAACCTGTAACTTGCCTCGGGAGGTTTGCCGTCGCTGAAGATCAACTCGGCTGCGGCAAGCCGATCCAGAGCGACGTGCAACTCTGCCTCGAGCAGCGGCGAAACTGCAGCAAGAAGCGGATAGGGAAACTCTCGGCCGATACAGGATGCCACCTGCGCAACCGCTTTGGCCCCCGGAACCCGGTCCAGGCGAGCCATCAGGGAGGCATGGAGTGAAGGCGGAACGATCTGTGGCCCTGTTGCCCCGGCTTCCAAGACTGCCTTCGTGAGCTCCTCGATGAACAGTGGCACGCCATCTGTTCGCGCTGCGATCTCCCTCATGACTTCGGGAGGCAGGCTCGTGTCGCCGGCCACCCCCGACGCGACCGCTTTGGTCGCATCCCGGCTCAGGCGCTCGAGAACGAGCCGGGTCACATGCTGAGATTTTCCTAGCACGGGCTGATTGTCGGGCCGGCTGGTGATCAGAATCAGCACGCGCGCATCGATGATCCGATCGAGCGCTTGTCCGATGAGTTCGAGCGTGGTGGGATCAATCCAATGCGCATCCTCCACGACCATCAGCACCGGCTGACGCTGCGCAAGCCCGAGGAGCTGTTCCACGAGCGCAGTCAATGTGCGGGCGCGCCTCTGCGTCGGGGTAAGATCCTCGATCGCGTCCGCATTCGCGTCGATCCCGAGCAGCGCACCAACGAGCGGCACAGCGTCGGCGCAATCGTCTCTGCCCTGACGCAGCAATGCTTCGAGTTTGCCGATCTTCGTTGTCTCGGTATCGTCAGGCTCAAGGCCGGCAGCAAAGCCGAGTTGCTGAATCACCGGCCAGAGGGCGGTCCCGGTATGGTGGGGTGAGCACTGGTAGCGAAGCCTCGTGTGCCGATGTCTCGATACCGCGTCGAACGTGGCCTGCACGAGCCGGGACTTGCCGATACCTGCTTCGCCGAGCAGGAGCACTGCCTGGCCCTCGCCGCGCTGTGCCTGCCGCCACCGCTCGAGTACGAGTGCCAGTTCCCGATCACGACCGATCATGGGCATCGGCTGACCGGACCGACGGGCATCGAACCGGCTCTCGGCCGGCCGACGGCGGAGCACCTGATGTCCGCTCACCGCTTGATCGAACCCTTTGAGCCGGAGCGGTCCGAGATTCCGAATCTCGAACATCTCCCCGATGAGGCGGCGTGTAGCATCGGCGATCACCACGGCACCGGGCGCCGCCACCTCCTGCAGTCTCGCCGCCAGGTTCGGCGTCTCGCCGACCACAGCCTCCTCGCGTGCCGCGCCTTCGCCAATCAGATCTCCCACGACCACGAGGCCGGTTGCGATTCCGATCCGCGCCGCCAGCCGTCCTCCGGAAATCGTGTCGAGCCGACCAACGGCGTCGGCGATCGTCAGACCTGCCTCGACTGCGCGCTCGGCATCGTCCTCATCGGCATGGGGCCAACCGAAATAAGCCAGCACGCCGTCCCCCATCAGCTTCGCAACGTGCCCCTGGACGCGCGCGACCTCACCCGTGACGGTGTTCTGATAGGTGCGCAGGATCTCTCGCATGTCCTCCGGATCGAGACGCGACGCGAGCATGGTCGAGCCGACCAGATCGACGAACATGACGGTCAGCTGACGCCGCTCGGCCGACGATTCGACCGATCCAGGCTTGGAGAGATTCGAAGGCCGTGTTGGTGGCTGCGCGAGTTGCTCGGCCAAGGCCGAGATGGCAGCCAGAAGCCGCTTGCGGTGGCCGAGCGATATGACGCCGAGGTCGCGCAGGTCGCGCTCGACCAGGGTCGGCAAGAGTGCCAGGTCGATATCGTTGTCGCGGAACGCCTGCTCGTACTGGCCGAGCCCGAGACCGTTCAGCCATTCCGCTATGCTGGTCGCATCCCCATGCCACAATTCCACATGCTGCCGCTTTTACTCTACACCAGATTTGCGGGATTGACCTTACGACAATGACGTGCCCGCACTCATCGTGCACTGGAAAGAACGGGCGGATCCACCTCGTCATCGCGAGCCGCGGGCGAAGCAATCCGGGAGCGCACCCGTCGACGGGTAGATTGCTTCACTTCGTTCGCAATGACGGTGAGCGTCAGAGGGCGGGCGGTGCAGAGCCGGGACCGGCATGAACTCGCAATGACGAAGAGGGTCTAAGGGCGGGAGGTGCAGGGCCGGAACCGGAGTAGCGCCGGACCCGCTGCCGTCATTGCGGGCCACAGTCATCCAGCTTGATGCGGACCCACTGCCGTCCTTGCGAGCCGCGGGGGTGATGCACTGCCCGTCCCATCGCACCCCCGTCCTTGCGAGCCGGAGTCCGTACGCACAACCCATTACGACACACCACGTCCTTGCGAGTCGCAGGCGAAGCAATCTACCCGTCGACGGATGCGCTCCTGGATGGCTTTCCTCCACTCGCAATGACGAAGAGGGTTTGAGAAAGGGAAGCGCATTTCCGGGAATGGCACTACGACAATCGAAGCAGAACCGTGGCTCTCCTCTCTTCACCTCTCAATTCACCGTCGGCGAAATCCTGAATTCCAGAATATCCCTACGTGCGCGGAGCGATGCAGCGAGCCGTTCGAGGTTTTCCTTCGCGACGGTCTTGATGATCATGCGATACTCGAACACGGCGCCGTTTTCGCCCAGGCGGTAGCTCATATTCGAGATCGTGAAGTGATGGTCCTCGATGAGCCTGCGCACCTCAGGTTCGGTCAGCGTCTCGTCCTTGCGGAATCGAAGCAGGTGCTGGGCGTAGAACTGCGTGGGCATCCGGGCTTCGACAAGTCGGAAGAGCGAAAGCGTGACGAGCGTGATCGCCGTCGCGGCGATTGCCGGATAGTAGAATCCCACGCCGAACAGAATTCCCAAGGCGGACGTGACCCAGATCGAGGCTGCGGTCGTCAATCCACGAACTGAGAAATTCTCCTTGAAGATCACCCCGGCTCCGAGAAAGCCGATGCCCGTCATGATTCCCTGCGCCATGCGGGTCGGATCCGTTCGAACCGTCTCCAGGGGAACGCTGCCGATCCATTCCCATTGATACACGGTGACGAGCATCAGCAGAGCCGAGGCCACACAGACCAGTGCGTGCGTGCGGAAGCCGGCCGGACGGCCATGGAAGCTCCGCTCCAGACCGATGAGGCTCCCGGCCACCCAGGCGCTCCCGAGATGAACCGCGATATCGATGTATTCCTGACGCATGCACTTTTCCTAATACCAGACCGGTGATGCTGGGCCCTCCCCTCGGCGTTTCAAGAGCGGGAAAGTGCAGCATGGGCGATCACGCAACTGTGCCCCTCCCCGTGTCTTCGCGCCTGCAGGTCCATCTGATACCCTGACATTGGAGACGGCTTGCTCCATTCCAGGCCATCACGAGCTCCGGCTCGAACGCGAGACTCTCCCATGTCTCCTCGCGCAGCCTTGCTGTCATTGGCGACGGCCGTTCCGCCCCATTTCCTGGAGCAGAAGGACATCGCCGCGGCTGCGCGCAAGGTTCTGGCCGGGCAGTTCGGCGATTTCGACAGGGTCGAGCAGGTCTTCGAGACCGCGGGCGTAATTCGGCGGCATGCCGTCCGCCCTCTGGACTGGTATCTCGAGCCCCATGGCTGGCCCGATCGCACGGACGTCTATCTAAAATGTGCCGGCGATCTGTTCGAGGAAGCCGCGCGCCAGGCACTCGCCCAGGCAGGGCTGGCCGGGCGTGATGTCGACATCGTCGTCACGGTCTCGTCGACCGGAATTGCGACGCCGAGCCTCGATGCACGGCTCCTCGACCGGCTCGCCTTTCGAGAGGATATCGCCCGCATCCCGGTTTTCGGGCTGGGCTGCGCGGCGGGCGTCTCGGGCCTCGCGCTTGCGGCGCGCCTGGCAGTGGGCTCGCCCGGCGCCGTCGTCCTGCTCGTAGCCGTGGAGCTGTGCACGCTCGCCGTGCGGCCCGACAAGTTGACGGCTGCGAACGTCGTCTCTACGGCCCTCTTTGCCGATGGCGCCGCCGCCCTCGTGCTGCAGGCTGGCACAACCGGGTTCGCAACGGTCGCGGGCGCCGGCGAGCACACTTGGAGGAACACGCTCGACATCATGGGCTGGGACGTGGATCCGGAAGGCTTCGGGGTCATTCTCGCCCGTGCGTTGCCGCCCTTTGCCGAGACGCATCTCGGCCCGGCCCTGGCGTCCCTTCTCGATCGCATTGCCATCGCACCCTCCACTATCGACCGCTACGTGTGCCATCCGGGCGGCCCCAAGATCATCACGGCCTTCGAGCAGGTATTGCAACTGCCTCCAGGGTCGCTCGATGCGGAGCGCGCGGTGCTGGCGACCCACGGCAACATGTCCGCGCCGACGGTCCTGTTCGTGCTCGAACGGGTGCTGCGTGCCGGCCTTCCGGAGCGCAGCCTCCTGATCGCCATGGGGCCGGGCTTCACGCTCAGCTCCGTTTGTCTGGACCGGAGCTAGTGAAAGCAGGTTTGATTCTGCCCCCGCGTCCTTCACGCCTCAAGAAGGGCGTTGTCGTCGCGACCGTCATCGTCGCTCTCTATGGCGTGCTGGCCTATGCCGCTCTGCCCTGGGCCTGGACCCATTACGAGCACCAGCGCGGCTTGGAAGGGCTCCCGATGGTGACGCGGACCGCGCAGGACATCCCGGGCGATCCGCTCAATGTCGGCCTTGTGGGATCGCGAGAGGACATCGCCCGCGCGATGCTCGCGGCGGGCTGGTCTCCGGCCGACCCGATCACGTGGCGAACGAGCCTGGAAATCGCCGGCAGCGTGCTGCTCGACCGTCCCTATCCGGATGCCCCGGTGAGCCCGCTCTTCTATCTCGGCCGACGGGAGGATCTCGCCTACGAGAAGGAGATCGGATCGAGCGCCGACCGCCGTCATCACGTCCGCTTCTGGAAAACCCTGGATAGCGGCGAGGAAGGCCGGCCTGTCTGGCTCGGATCGGCGACCTTGGACCGGAGCGCGGGCCTGAGCCATTACACGGGCCAGATCACCCATCACATCGCGCCCGATCTCGACGCCGAACGCGATCTCCTGATCAGCGATCTCGTCGGAGCCGGGATGGTCACCACGCTCTATCAGGTCTCCGGCATTGGGCCGACCCTGAACGGCCGCAACGGCGGAGGCGACCGCTACTACACGGACGGAGAGATCCACATGGCGGTGCTCGTGGTAGACGGGCAGAAGACCAAGCAGGTCCCGACTGAACTGCCGAGCCCCGGATTCGTCTCGCTCAAGGATGCGCTCTGGGAGCAGGGAGCGAACAGCTTGAAGAAATGATTGGACGAGTTCGGCCCATGCGACGAAACGGTCCTCGCCTGCGGACCGGCACTTACTCGAGGCGAAGATAGTGCGCGATCCCGATCAGCGATGTCGAGCATCCATCGCCATTCCGCTTTGCAGGTCTTTCTCGGGATCCACATCGCGGCGGGCTCCGGCGCGAGTCCCTGTCAGCCAACCCGAGAGCCGATCCAGATAGAGATAGATCACCGGCGTCGTGAACAGGGTGAGAGCCTGGCTCACGACGAGCCCGCCCACCATGGCAAAGCCCAGGGGCTGACGGATCTCGGCGCCCGTGCCGGCACCGATCATGAGCGGCACGCCGCTGAGAATGGCAGCCATGGTAGTCATCATGATCGGCCGGAACCGCAGCAGGCACGCCTGCCGGATCGATTCCTCGGGCGAAAGGCCCTGCTCGCGTTCCGCGTGGATGGCGAAATCCACCAGCATGATGCCGTTTTTCTTCACGATGCCGATCAGGAGGATCACCCCGATCAGCGCGATGAGGCTGAAGTCGAACCCGAATATCATCAGAGTCGCGAGCGCACCGAGGCCGGCTGATGGCAGCGTCGAAAGGATCGTCAGCGGATGGATGTAGCTCTCGTAGAGCACGCCGAGGATCACATAGATGACGACGAGCGCCGCCGCGATCAGATACGGCGTCGACGCGATCGATTGCTGGAAGGCCTGTGCGTTGCCCTGGAAGCTCCCCACGAGAGCCGCAGGCGTCTGCATCTCCTGTCGCGCCCGCTCGATCGCATCGGTCGCCTGGCCGAGGGCAATTCCCGGAGCGAGGTTGAAGCTGATGGTCACGGCCGGGAACTGGCCTTGATGATTCACGGAAAGAGGCGCGACGGGACGCGTGGTCCATCTCGCAAAGGCAGCGAGCGGCACCTGCTGACCGGTGAGCGGCGAGCGCAGATAGAGGCGATTCAGGATGTCCGGATCGCCCTGCATTTCGGGCAGAACCTCCAGCACCACATGGTAGCTGTTGAGCTGCGTGAAATATTGCGCGACCTGCCGTTGCCCGAAGGCATCGTAGAGCGTGTCGTCGACGAGTTGCGGATCGAAGCCGAAACGCGCAGCTTGGTCGCGATTGATCTCGATGGTGAGCGTGCCGCCGTTCGTCTGCTGATCCGTGGCGACGTCCTGAAGCTCGGGCAGTTGCCGGAAGCGGGCGAGCAGCTTCGGCGCCCATTCGTCCAGCTCGGTGAGATCGGCATCCTGAAGCGTATATTGATACTGCGTGCGTGTGGGGCGCCCGCCCACGCTGATATCCTGTGCTGCCTGCAGGAACAAAGCCGCGCCCTGCACCTTTGCGAGTTGCGGGCGCAGGCGGTTGATGATCTCGCTCGCGGAGGCCTGCCGTTCGCTGCGCGGCTTCAGGGCGATGAAGATGCGCCCGTTATTGAGGCTCTGCCCGCCGCCGGTGCCGGCCGACATGGCAACCGTTGCGACATCCGGATCGCGCGCCACGATGGCGCCGAAGGCCTGCTGGATCCGCAGCATGTCCCGGAAAGACACGTCCTGTGCGGCTTCGGAGGTGCCGGTGATCAGCCCAGTGTCCTGCTGCGGGAAGAAGCCTTTCGGAATCGCAATGAAGAGCAGCACCGAGGCTGCGGCCGTCGCTGCGAATACGAGAAGTGTCAGGAACCGGTGCCGCAGCACCACGTCGAGGCCGCGCGTGTAGCCGTTCAGAAGCCCGTCGAAGAATCGCTCGGTCAGCTGATAAAGCCTGCCATGGCGGGCATGCTTCTCGTCCTTAAGAAAGCGCGACGCCATCATCGGCGTGAGCGTCAGCGACACGAGCGCGGAGACCGCGATTGCCATCGTCACCGTGACGGCGAATTCGCGGAAGAGACGCCCCATCACGCCGCCCATCAGGAGCAGCGGAATGAACACCGCCACCAGTGAGAGGCTGATCGACACGATGGTGAAGCCGATCTCTCCGGCACCCTTCAACGCGGCCTCCATGGGCCGCATGCCGTCTTCCACGTGGCGGACGATGTTCTCGATCATCACGATGGCGTCGTCGACCACGAAGCCGACCGCAATCGTCAGCGCCATGAGGGACAGGTTGTCGAGGCTGTAGCCCAGGACATACATGAGCGCCGCGGTGCCGAGGAGTGCCAGCGGAACCGTCACGCTCGGGATGAGAGTCGCCCAGAGGGTTCTGAGGAACAGGAAGATCACCATCACGACAAGCGCGACCGTCAGGAGCAGCGTGAACTGCACGTCCGTCACCGAGGCGCGGATCGTCTGCGTCCGATCGCTGAGGATATCGACCTTGACGCTCGGCGGCAGCGCCGCTTCCAGCCGCGGCAGCTCGGCCTTGATCCTGTCGACCGTGTCGATGACGTTGGCGCCCGGCTGCTTGAAGACGATCAGGAGAACCGCGCGCCGGCCGTTGGCCCAGGCTGCCTTCCGGAGATCTTCAGGGCCGTCGATAGCCTGCCCGATATCCCGGATCCGCACCGGCGCCCCGTTCCGATAGGCGACGATCACGTCGTTCCACGGCTCCGCGGCCGTGAGCTGATCATTGTCGTAGATCGTGAAGGAGCGTGTCGCGCCGTCGACACTGCCTTTCGGGCTGTCCACCGTCGAAACGCCGATCTTCGCGCGCACGTCCTCGAGCGACAGCCCCTTGGCTGCGAGGCGTGCGGGATCGATCTGCACGCGCACGGCCGGTTTCTGCTCGCCGCCGATATTCACCTGCGCGACGCCCGCCATCTGGCTGATGTGCTGGGCGAGCTTGGTATCGGCCTGGTCATCCACCTCCGTCATGGGCAGCGTGTCCGATCCCACGCCGATGATCAGGATCGGCGCGTCCGCCGGATTGACTTTCCGGTAGACCGGCGCATTCGGCAGGTTCTTCGGAAGCTGGCCGCTCGCGGAGTTGATCGCCGCCTGGATGTCCTGCGCGGCCGCATCGATGTTCCGGTTGAGCTCGAACTGGACCGTCACGCTCACCGTCCCGAGCGAGCTCGTCGAAGTGAGCTGGGTCACGCCGGGGATCTGGGCGAATTGCCGCTCGAGCGGTTGAGCGACCGAGGACGCCATCGTCGCAGGGCTCGCTCCCGGGAGCGACGCGCTGACCTGGATCGTCGGGAAATCGACCTGCGGCAAGGGCGCAACGGGCAGGAACGGGTATGCCACGAGACCCAGGAAAAGGATCCCGAACATGAGGAGCGAGGTCCCGATCGGCCGCCGGATGAAGGGCCCCGAAACACCTGTGCGGCCCATGAAGTCGACAGGTGCGTTCCGTCCGCCCGACATGATCGACCCCATCAATCCCTGACGGTGTTTCGCGGTTTCGCATCGCCGATGGCCGCTGTCATCGGGGCCCCGTCAGTGACCACCTGAACCCTGGTATCCGGCTGGAGCCGGTACTGGCCGGCCGTGACGACCCGCTCGCCCTCGCCCAGCCCCTGCTCCAAGACCGCGACGCCCTGCGTGATGGGACCGATCGCAATGTGCCGGAGTTCGACCGTGTCGTCCGGTCTCACGACGTAAACCGAAAGCCCGTCCTGCGTGCGCTGCACGGCGTCGGCCGGCATCGTCAGGGCGTCCATGGTCTCGAGGAGGACGCGCACGCTCACCGACTGGCCGGGCCAGAGCGCATTGTCCCTGTTGTCGAAAGTTGCCTTGAGCTTGATCGTCCCGGTTGCCTGGTCGACCTCGTTGTTGATCAGCGCGAGCGATCCCTGTTCCAGCACGGTCTTGCCGTCCTGTCCGAGCGCCCAGACCGTGGCAGGGCCCGCGGCAGCCGCCTTCCGAAGTGCGGGCAAATCCTGCTCGGGCAGCGTGAACAGGGCCGAGATCGGCTGAATCTGCGCGATGGTGACGATGCCGCCCGGATCCGTCGCGCGCACGATGTTGCCCTGGTCGACGGACCGGAGCCCTGTCCTTCCGTCGATCGGCGAGCGGATCGTGGTGTAGCCGAGCTGAGTGCGGGCGTTATCGATCTGCGCCTGATCGCCCTGAATCTGCGCATTCAGCTGATTGACCATCGCCTGCTGGGTGTCGAGCTGCTGCTTGGAGGCAAAGCTGCGGGTCGCCAGCTCCTTGTAGCGCTCCAAATCGAGCTTGGCATTGGCGAGCTGGGCCTCGTCCTGCGCCTTCTTGGCGCTCGCCTGGTCGAGTGCCGCCTGAAAGGGCCGCGGATCGATCTGGACGAGCAGATCCCCCTCCTTGACGCTCTGCCCCTCCTGAAAGGCGATCTTCTGCACCTCTCCATCGACGCGGGACCGGACCGTGACCGTGTTGTAGGCCTGAACCGAGCCGAGCCCGACGGCATAGAGCGGGACATTGGCACGGGCGACGCTCGCCACCTGGACGGGGGCCGCCGGAGGAGCACTGGCCTGCCGGGGGGCAGGCCGGCCGGCATAGGCATGTTCCAGCACCCACCACCCACCGAGGACTGCAACGGCCAACAAGAGAACAGCCGCCGCGAGTCGAACGGGACCGCGGTGTCGTGTCCGGGAATAGCCTGAGGCTTCTGCCATATGCCACCGAAGTCGGAACCGAGCGACGTTACGCCGACTGGCGTCCGCCCATGGAGAAGATTCGGTTCCGCGGGTCATATAAGGCTTCGGTCGGCGCGCCCTAGAACGCAAGTGTCACACCCTCGTGAAGTCGTCGCAGCCCGGTCCCGAGAGGCAGCCGTCAAGCTTCGAGCAAAGCCATCAAGCAACAGAGGCCAATAGAGCATGATCGTGTTCGCACGGGTACATGAGCAGCCCACCTGTCCTCGACATCGAGCTTCCGTTATCGTGCTCGCTTGCGGAGAGGTGTTGCGCTTTCGGCCTCTCCGACATGGGAGCGATCCGAATTCGAGGCACTGGATAGCCCATGAATGCCAGTCTCCTACTCCTCGCCTTCGTGACGCTGCAAAGAGGCGGTGAATTGATCTGGGCGCAGCGCAACACGCGCCGCCTGAAAGCGCGCGGCGCCGTGGAGGTCGCGCCGGGCCATTATCCGCTGATCGTCGCCGTCCACGCCGCTTGGCTCCTCGGCCTGTGGTGGCTGGCCTGGGATCGCCCCCTCTCCATCGTCTGGGCTGGCGTGTATATCGCCCTGCAGATCATCCGTTTCTGGATTCTGGCGACTCTCGGCGAGCGCTGGACGACGCGGATCATCGTGCTGGCGGATGCCCCCCTGGTGCGCGCGGGTCCCTATCACTTCGTCGATCATCCGAACTACCTCGTCGTCGCTGCGGAAATCGCGGTGCTGCCGCTGGCTTTCGGACTGGTGGGCTACGCCGTCCTGTTCTCGATCCTCAACGCGCTCGTCCTGATAATCCGGGTTCGAGCCGAGAACACGGCCTTGCGCGGGCAACGCCGACCGGCTGCGGCATAGCCCATGAGCTCGGCAGTAGCAGCGGAGGAACGGGTCCCGGTCGCCACCTGGATCGGCTTCTCCGCCATGGGCCTCGGGATGTTCATGGCGATCCTGGACATCCAGGTCGTCGCGACCTCGCTGCCGACGATTCGCGAGGCTCTCGGTATTGCTCCGGAGCAGATGAGCTGGGTCCAAACCGCCTATCTCATCGCCGAGGTGATTGCGATTCCGCTCACGGGCTGGCTCACCCGGATGCTCACCATGCGCGGGCTGTTCACGGCCGCCGTAGCGATTTTCACTGCGGCATCGATCGGGTGCGCATCGAGCATGGGCTTCGCGGAGCTGACCGCGTGGCGCGTCGTGCAGGGCTTTGCGGGCGGCACCCTGATCCCGCTCGTTTTCACGGCCGTCTTCGTGATCTTTCCGAAACGGGTCGAGCCAGTGGCGACGACGATCGCGGGCGTGCTTGCAGTGCTGGCGCCGACGCTCGGTCCGGTAGTCGGCGGCTGGATTACGCAGACCTGGTCCTGGCACTGGCTGTTCCTGATCAACGTGATCCCCGGCATTTTCGCTTGCCTGGCCGGCTGGCTGCATCTGCCGCGGGAGCGCCCGGATTTTGCGCTCGCGACCTCCGTCGATCTCCTCGCGCTTCTTGCCATCGCGCTCTCCCTCGCCGCGCTCGAGATCGGCCTCAAGGAGGCGCCGAAGCGCGGATGGTCATCACCGGTGAGTCTTGCGCTCTTCGCCCTCTGCATCGCGGGCTGCATCCTGTTCGTGAGGCGCTCCCTGCAGGCGCCCTTTCCGGTCGTGAACCTCCGCACCCTGCGTGACCGGCGTCTCGCCATCGGCTGCGTGCTGAGCTTTCTGACCGGCGTCGGCCTCTACGGCTCGATTTATCTCATGCCGGTCTTTCTTGCCTTCGTGCGCGACCACGGCCCGTTGCGCATCGGCGAGATCATGCTCGTGACCGGCATCGCGCAACTCGTCGCGGCGCCTCTCGTGATTCAGGCGGAGCGCCGCGTAGACGCGGCGACGCTCACCGTCATCGGCTTCGTCGCCTTCGGTATCGGCCTCGGCCTGAGCGCATTCGAGACCCGCGAGACGGATTTCGACGAGATGTTCTGGCCGCAGGCGATCCGCGGCATTGCGATTATGCTCTGCCTGCTCCCGCCGACACGCGTGGCCCTCGGCCACCTGCCGCCTGATCGCGTGCCCGATGCGAGCAGCCTGTTCAACCTGATGCGCAACCTCGGCGGCGCCATCGGCATCGCGTGGATCGACACAATCATCTGGACCCGCGCCCCGGTTCATGCGGGGCGCGTTCTCGACCGGTTGCGCATGGGCGATCTGGAAGCGGCGCGCGGCATCGGCATTCCCGACATGTACCTGTCGGGCCCGTTGCCCTCGCTGGACAGCCCGCTCGTTCAGGCCTTTCTGAAGCCGCTGCTCGAAAAGGCCGGACTCGTCGCGGCGATCAACGAGGCTTGGGCCATGATCGCCGCTATCGTGCTCGTCGGCGCGCCGCTTCTGATCCTGTCGGGTGTGGGGCGAAACGTCGGCGTCGCGGCAGCCTCGAAGACGTAACACGTAGCCAGGCCCTACTCCGTCTTTGCGAGCCGCTGGCGTGCTGCACAGTCTGCTCCGCCGCACTTCCGCCATTGCGAGTTTGGCTGCAGGCCGCCGCCATCGTCACGGCCGCCAAATAGGCTACTATTCTCCGGAGCGCAGGCTGAGTTTTACGAGTGATCGGGTGCAAATCCGACTCTCCGAGGCCGAGAAGTCACGCGTTACGTCCGCGTGTAGGCTGAAGGCTCCGGCTCGACCAAGCCTCAAGGCGGCGAACGAGCAAGGCAGACGGATATCCCACTGCAAAATACAGGACCGCTGTGATCGTGTAGATGGTAAAGTACTGATAGTTCCTGGCCGCAATGATCTGCCCGGTGAACATCAGCTCTTGAACGGTCACGACCGAGGCAAGAGCCGTGTCCTTGAACAAGGCGATGAGATAGTTTCCGAGCGCAGGAACGACGATCCGGAATGCCTGCGGCAGGATCACTTTGCGGAACGTGAGTGATGGCCCCAGGCCGAGGCTCAGAGCGGCCTCACGCTGCCCGCGCGGAATTGCGGCGATGCCGCTTCGGTAAACCTCGCTCATATACGCCGTGTAGTTCAGCGTGAGCCCGATAATGGCGGCACTGAACGGCTCGAGCCGGATGCCGATGCTTGGCAGCACATAGTAAATATAGACGAGCTGCAGTATCAGCGGCGTGGCACGGACAACCTCGACGAAGAGGTCGGCAGGCCAGCGCAGCCAGCGACGCGGCGACATCCTCGCCAGCGCCACTGGGATTGCGAGCACCCCGGCCAGGACAATCACGATGCTCGTCAGCATCGTCGTGATCATGAGACCCCGCAGGAGCACCCACCGGTACTCCCAAACGACTGATGGATCGAACAGCGTCATTACTGGCCGGGATGAACGCGACGCCTACAGGGGGAAGAAGAACAGGTTGCGGTTGGAGAGACCGTATTTCTTCAGGATGTAAGACACGTTGCCGTTGCCCCGAACTTCGGCGAGGGCCTGGGTGTAGGCCGCGCGCAGGCTGCAATCCTCCTTACGGAGTGCGTAGCGTGCATAGCCATAGCCGTACTTGAAGATGAGTTCGTCCGGAACCTCGACATTCGGCACGATCTCGATCGGAGCACTCTTGTTCGCGCTGAGATACTCCAGAACCTTGACGTCATCCTCGAGGATGGCATCGACGCGCGCTGTGCTGATGCCAGCAAACTCCTCCGCGTCTGTCTGGAATGCGGTGACCTCGACGCCGATCTTGCGGAGATACTCGTCTGCGGCCGATCCCGCGATCGCGCCGATCTTCTTCCCCTTGAGGCTGTCGAAGCTCGTGAGCTTCAACGGATTGCCCTTCTGAACGACGATCGCGGGACCATACCACCAGGCCGGCCCTGTAAAGGAGACAGCCTTGAGGCGATCGGGCGTAATGTGGATGTTCGAGGCAACCACGTCGACACGTTTGGCGAGCATCGCTGAGATGAGTTGGCCGAACGGCATCACCTCGTATCTGATCTTGTTGATGCCTATCCACTTCAGAGCTGCCTCGTGGATCTCGACATCGAGGCCCGACGCCTTGTTGGACCCTGGATCCAGAGACGAATAGGGCGGGGACGGCGAGATGCCCAAAGTAATGCCGTTCTGCTTTGCGCTTGTAAGCGAGGGATCGCCGCAATTCTCGAAAAGCGGCTGCGCCTCGTTCTGGAAGTCCTGAGCCATGGCCATACTGGTCGCAGCGAGGAAGACGCCAACTAGCAGGGTTCTGAGCATGCTCTCCTCCTATGTCGGATTGACATGGCATAGGCGGCGCCGATGGAGCTGAAACAGGGTTTTAGGAGTTCAACGGCGCAGCAGCCCCAACCGATACCGCTCGAAAAGTATGGTCCACTGGGGTGTGACTGTCCACAACACCGTGGTCGACGGTCCAATATGAGTAGCGATGGCACGCCAAAAGATGCGGTGGTACAGACCGGCTAGTAGTCTGTGGTAAGGCGGTAGTATCGCCAGACCGGAAGCGAGCCGACGCGCCCATTCCATGCTGATGGACAACACTCGTGCTGGAGAGCACTGATGTCTTTGACTCCGGTCCCACGCCCGAGCCCGACCGAGGCGCCATCCTGGAAACGGCGCCATGCTGAAGGACATCAATCCGATCCTGTCTCCTGAGCATCCTGCGCTCGATGGGTCAGGGCGATGAGATCATCATTGCGGATGCCAACTTCCCCTCAGCATCCCTGGCGCAGCGTCTGATCTGCCTCATCGGCCTGACCGCCACCGCGGTTGCGGATGCCTTGCTCGCGGTCATGCCCCTCGACGACTTCGCACCGGAAGCAGCCTGGCGCATGGAAGTGGTCGGCGATCCGGAGGCCGAACAGCCGATCTTCGATGCGTTCCGCCGGATGATCGCGGATCGGGAGGGAACACGCTTTCACCTCGCCGCGCTCGAACGGTTCGCGTTCTACGAGCGTGTGCGCAGCGCTTTCGCGGCCGTCGCGACAGCGGGCCGCCGTCAAACGAGATCACAAGCGGCAACTGACGAGGCGTTATCCTCTAAGGTACTGGTGTCGGAGTGAGGGACTGACCCAGCCCTCGCACCTGATCGCCAAAATTTTCGCGCGTCCGCGGATCGACAATCGCGACCGGGGCCGAGACGACAACTCCCGCGGCCCGTCCGACCGACGACGCGATGCCGGTCGTGGCTCCAACGATCACGTCGCCCAAACCGACCCGCGAGTCGGTCAGAACCTGCCCGCCCGCGAGCTGCCTCCCGAGGATCTGGACGACCTCGGGGCTCGTCGCGAACTTGCTGTGATTCAGGCTGTCGCCCGCTTTCAGCTCGGTGAGATTGATGACCGTGATATCCGCCTGCCTCATCTCGCTGAGATAGGGTTCCGCATCGGGATCGATGGCACCGAGCCGCACGGCATCACCCCAGACTCGGCGCGACACGGCGAGCGCGCGGTCGTCCTGCGAGACCAGGAGCGTGAAGTTCGGACGGTCTCGGCCCATGTCCCTCACGGCCTCGCGGGCGAGGTCCACGTCGACGTCGGGCGCCGCCAGGATCACGTTGCGGATCTTGGGCGCAACGCGCCCGTCGCGGATGGCCATCTGGCGCAGGGCCTCAAGGGTCGCGACGTTGCCCATGGAATGCGCGAGGATGGAGATCTCGCCGACGGAAGGGTCGCTCGCGAGAGACTTCAGCACGCTCTCGAGTGCATTGCGCGACCAGGTGCTGCTTTCGCGGTCGTAGCCATAGGCCAGGATGCTGCCGCGGGACGGCCACGTGAAGAGCACGGGAACCACCGGCGCATGGGAATCGTGGACGATCTGGGCGAAGCGGAAGACGGCATCCTCGAAGCGGTTGTTGAAGCCGTGGATGAAGACGAGCACGCGCCGCTTCGGAGCTCTCGCGACGGCCCGATTGAACCAGGCCAGCGCCTGCTTCCGATCGATGACATCCGCCTTCAGGGCGACGAACTCGGTCGCGGGATTGCCCGGAACCCTGCTCGGCCACTGGACCTCACCGACCTGCCTCGCTGTGTCCGGCGGGATCGAGACCGTGATGTTCGCAAAGGACAGCCCCCGGCCACGATCTCCGGAGAACATGTCAGGAGGCGAGGCCATTTCCCGCGTTGTCGCGACCAGCATGTCGACCTGGCTCGTTCCCGGAGCCTTCGCCGCCACCGGAACGAGCACGCCCTCGAGCGTGGAACATGCGCCGACGGTGAGCGCGAGGGTGAGGCAGGCGCAGAGCTTGAGGAGACCTGAGGTCATGACGGGTCCGGCCGGGATTCGGAGCGGACCTCCCTATCATGCGTTTGCGCACACGGCGATTCTCTTCGGGTGCCGCCACCGACGACCCGGCTGCGCCGATGCCCCGCGAGAGGCTCGCGCCGAAGGCGGCCCGTCCACGGACAATTGCTCATCGGGACCTTTTCGCGCGATCAACCGCCCTTCACGGCGCCGGCCGTCAGCCCGGCCACAATCTGGCGTTGTGCGACGACGGTGAGCACGAGAACCGGCAAGGTCACGATCAAGGCAGCGGCGGCGAGCGGCCCCCAGCTCAACTGCTCGAAGGACAACATGTTGTAGACCGCGACCGGCAGGGTGCGGGTCTCGCGCCCGGCCAGCACGACGCCGAAGATGAAATTGTTCCAGGAGAAGATCACCGCCAGGATGAAGGCGACCGTGATGCCGGGCCGGGCAATCGGCAACGCCACATAGCGGAATACGTCCCACCGGCTGGCGCCATCGATGACAGCAGCCTCCTCGAGCTCGATGGGCGTCGACTCGAAATAGCCGATCATGATCCAGATGACGATCGGGACCGTGATGACGAGATGCGCGATGATCTGCGGCACCAGGGTTCCCATCAGCCCCAGCCACTGGAAGAGGAGGAAGAGGGGGATGAGATAGGACAGGCCCGGTGTCATGCGCGCGATCAGCACAACGATAGCGGACTTCGTGGCCCGCATGCGGGCGATTCCATAGCCGGCCGGAACTCCGACCAGGAGGGCAAGTGTGGTCGCCGCGCCGGTGACGATCAGGCTGTTGACGAAGTAAAGCCCGAAGCGGTTTGACTCGAACACTCCGACATAGTTCTTCCAGGCGAAGCGTTCGGGGATGAGGATCGGCGGATAAGCCGCGTTGTCGACCTCGAACTTGAGCGAGAGCGAGATCATCCAGAGGAAGAACAGCACGGCCGGCGAGACCAGCACGAGGGCCGCGAACCACAGGCCGAGCGTATCGAGCACCTTTCGCATGCTCATGCCGCTTTTACGTCCGTCCACTTCGTCCGCTGGCGAAGATGAAGCATGAGGAGCGACAGCGCGATGACGAGGGCGAAGAACACCACGGCGATCGCCGAGCCGTAGCCGACGTCGTAATACGCGAAGGCGACGCTGTACAGGTAAAGGTTGATGGTTTCCGAGGCCGTGCCGGGCCCGCCCTGCGTGATCGCGTAGATGATGTCGAAGCTCTTCAGGGCGTCGATGGTGCGGATGATCACCGCTACCATCAGGAACGGCGCGATCATCGGCAAGGTGATGTAACGAAAACGCTGGAGCGCGTTCGCGCCGTCGAGAGCCGCGCTCTCGTAGGGTTCGGCCGGAATCGCTGCGAGGCCGCCGAGCACAATCAGCATGACGAGCGGCGTCCACTGCCAGGTCTCGACGAGCACCAGTGATGGGATCACCGTCGCCGGATGGAAAACCCAGGCTTGCGGCCCGATGCCGACGAGCGAGAGAAGGTAGTTCAAAACGCCGAGCTGCGGATGGAACATCATCGTCCAGACGAGCGCGATCGCGACGGGCGTCGCCATCATGGGCATGACGAACAATCCGCGCAGGAAGCCTCTGAACGGCAGGCGCGCGTTGAAGACCAGGGCCGCCAGAGTGCCGAGGATCAGTGGCAGCACGACGGCCAGAAAGGTATAGACGAGCGTGTGGCCGATCGATGCGATGAAGCGCTCGTCCGTCGTCAGGCGCGCATAGTTCGCGAGGCCGATGAAGCGGCGAGCGCCGCCCACTGTCCATTCGTGCAGGCTCATCCAGACCGTGAACGCCCACGGAAAGACGATGACCGATCCCACGACCGCGATCGCGGGGATCACGAAGGGCCAGTAGGAGCCGAGCCGGCGTGCACCCTCGGCGGGTGCCGGCTCGGCGACCGAGCCACGATGGCGTTCAACCATGGTGCTCATGGATGAGCACCATCGCGCCGTCCCATCCGATCATCAAGCCTTTTCGCTGCGCTCGAGGATCGGCCTGAACTGTTCCGTCGCCTTCTTCATCTCGGCGGCGGGATCCCCTCCCGCGAGGAGATTGGTGAGGCCGATCCCGATGATGTCACGGAACTCGGTGACCGGCTGGACGACAGGAAGGCCGAGCTTGCTGATCTTGCCGGATTCCACCACCGCATCGAGCCATTCCGCCGGCATCTTCACGCCCTTGCGGACTTCCGGATCGCTCAGGATGGACTGGCGGAACGGAACGCCGCCCCCGGCCTGCAGCAGACGGGCACCCATCAGTTTCGAGATCGCCCACTGGCAATAGAGGTAGGCCGCCTCCTTGTTCTTGCTCGCGGAGGTGACGCCGATGCCGTCCCCGAAGGTCGCCGAAGCGTGAGCCTTCGGCCCGCGCGGCATCACGCCGTAGCCAACCTTGCCGACGACCCGCGACTTCTCCGGATCCTCCAGCGGGGGCGCGAAGCCGACGCCGTCGAGCCACATGCCGATTTTCCCCTGCAGGAAGGCCGACTGGCATTCCGACCAGTTGAAGCCGGCGACGCCTTGCGGAGCCGCCTTGGTGAGGAGACGCTGGTAGAGCCGGGCCGCCTCGATGGCCTCCGGCGAATCCGTCATCAGATTGCCGTTGGCATCCACGGGATCGACGCCGTAGCCGAGGAGGAAACTCGTCCAGACCGGGACATTGGCGTTCTTCAGGCCGCGCGCGACGAAGCCGTAGGTGCCCGCCTTCGGGTCGGTGAGGGCTTCCGCTACCTTTACCATGTCGTCGAAGGTCTGCGGATAGGCGAGCCCCTTCTTCGCGAAGAGATCCTTGTTCCAGTACAGCATCCAGTAATCGACCGAGAACGGCAGCGACAGCATCTGGCCTTGCGGGTTTTTGGCGTAGAGCAGGCCGGCTTGCGAGAAATCGCTTTCGGTGAGGCTGGCATCCGTCAGTTCCGGGTTCTTCATGAACGGGCCGATATCGGCGAGCCAGCCGGCCTTCTCGAACTGACGCTTCTGTACATGGTAGCTGATGTGAATGACGTCGAAGCTCGGACTTCCGGAGTTCAACTCGATGACGGCCTTCTGGCGCTGCTGCTGCTCCGGGATCTGCTCGGACGAGACTTCGATTCCCGTCAGATCGGTAAACTCCTTCTCGTATTTCTGCAGTGTATCGCCACGCGGACTCTTGATGAGATTCACGCCGATTTTCGTGCCGGCATATTTCTTCCAGTTCACATCGGCGAAAGCAGGCCTGATGCCGCCGAAGCCATATGCGGCAGCGGTAACAGCCGCCGTGCTCGCAAGGAATGTGCGTCGGGTGAGTGCGTTCAGCGTCTTCGCCATTCTGGGTTCCTTCCTGCTTCAGGGAGCCATCTTGTTCGGGCTGCTCTCGGTGCTTGCAACGGATTAAGCACCATGTAACATGTCAGTGTCAACGCGGCAGTATCGTCGATCGCACCTCTGATACGCGATGGAGAATCCCTTGTCTCTCAGCTTCGGGATCAGCCCTGCACTCGTCACGCCATTTTCTCAGGGCGGAGTCGATATCCGGCGGTTGGCCGATCTTGCCAAGGATTGCCTCGCCCGAGGCTGCCGCACGGCTACGATCTTCGGCACGACCGGCGAAGGCCCCTCCGTCGATGCCATCACACGGGACCGCGTCGCGACGGAGCTCATCGAACTCGGCATCACGCCCGATCAGCTCGTGGAAGGTGTCATCGCCTGCTCAGTGGAGGAGGCCGCCGACAGCACGGGTCGCGCCTTGCGCCGCGGCGCCCATGCGGTCCTTCTGGCGCCGCCCTTCTATTTCCGGCCCGTTCCGGACGAGGCCGTCTTCGCCTGGTTCGCCGAGGTTTTCGGCAAGGTCGGCAGCGATCTTCGCGGCGTGATCCTCTATCACATTCCCGGTATGACCGGGGTACCGCTGTCCCACGCCGTGATCCGCCGTCTGGTACGGGCTTTTCCGGGCGCTATCCGCGGCATCAAGGATTCCGGGTGCGATGCGGACGCGACACTCGCCCTGATTGACGCCTTTCCCGATCTCGATGTCCTCGTCGGTGACGAGAGCTATCTCGGCCAGGCCTGCGCCGCAGGCGCCGCCGGCTCGATCTGCGGCCTCGCCAACTTCATACCGGAGGCCGTGATCGCTCTGGCAGAGAACGGGCAGGACGATCCACGCGTCGTGGAACTCGTGCGTGCGATCACGGATCATTCCGTGGTTCCGATGGTGAAGGCGCTCGTGGCGTATGTGCGCGGAGACCGTGCCTGGGCCGCCGCGAGACCGCCACTCCCTACCATCGACGAGGAGAGCACCGCCCGCGTCGCGAAGCTGCTCGAGCCTTTCGGCCCCTTGCCGAAGGCCGTTGCATGAGCGTGAGCCGCCCGGCCCTTCGCTCCGAAATCAAGCTGCGCGAGCGGGCCTATGATGAATTCACGCATCACCTGCTCCAGAGCCGTCTCAAGCCAGGCCAGTTCGTCAGCCAGCGCGAGCTCGTTGCCCTCACGGGTTTCCCGCTCGGGGCGATCCGGGAGCTGATCCCGCGGCTGGAGACCGAAGGGCTGATCGTCACCGTGCCGCAGCGCGGATTGCAGATCCTGCCCCTGGACATCAATCTGGTCCGCAATGCCTTTCAGTTTCGCCTGATCCTGGAGCGCGAAGCGATCACCTCCTTTGCGCAGACGGCCAGCGACGCGGTGATCGAGCGGATCGAGGCGGCTCATCAGGCGATCGTCGCATCGGCGCGCGAGGGCGTGACGGACGACATCATTGCCGAAGCGCAGCAGGTCGATCGCGCGTTCCACGAGACGATCATCGACGAGCTCGACAACGACATCATTTCCAAGGCCTACAGAGTGAACTGGATCAAGGTTCGCCTCATCCGACAGAACGAAACGAGCTTGGACGAGGAGCTTGTGATCCCGGTCATGGACGAGCACCTCGCCATCATCGCCGCTTTGAAAGCGCGGAATGCATCGGCCGCTGTGAAGGCCGCGGTCGCGCATATCATGAACGCTCGCGCGCGGGCGCTCAGACTGGAGTAATCGTGTCGGAATCCGTCCGACCGGATCGACCGATGCACGACAAGCCCGTGATCTGTCTCGGATGCGCCTTCTGGGACACCATCTTCAAGGTCGACCAAGTCCCGGGGCATGGCACGAAGGTGATACCCGAAAAGGCCGTGCAGGCAGCCTCGGGCATGGCGACGGCGGCAGCGGTGACGATTGCTCGGCTGGGTGGCCAGGTCGAGCTCTGGGCCCGCATCGGCGACGATCCAACCGGCGACAGCTTTCTGCACGACCTCTCGAAAGAGTCCGTGCGCGTCGATCGTATCCGCCGGATCCGCGGCGCGCGTACGGCATTCTCGACCATTCTGGTCGATCGCACCGGGGAGCGGCTGGTGGTGCCCTATACCGACCCGACGCTCGACAGCGACCCGAGCTGGCTGCCTCTGCCCGCGATCGCGGATGCCGGCGCTGTCCTTGTCGACATGCGCTGGGTCGAGGGCGCGCGGGCCGTGCTGTCGGAAGCCCGGCGTCATGGCGTTCCCACGATCGTCGACGCCGATATTGCTCCGCTCGAGGTATTGCGTGAGCTGATCTCAATGGCGGATCACGTTCTGTTTTCGGAGCCGGCTCTGCTGTCCCTGGCAGGTTCGGCATCGCCGCGACAGGCCTTGCTGGAGCTCGCATCGAAGCTCAGCGCGGATGTCGTCGGCGTGACCGTCGGAAAGGATGGTGCGCTGATTTGGGAGCGCGGGACATCAGAGGGCCTCGTGCGCGCGTTCCCCTCCCCGCCCGTCCGCGCCGTCGACACCCTGAATGCCGGCGATATCTGGCACGGCACCTACGCCTATGGCCTCGTGAACGGCTGGGGGCTCATGCGCTCGGTGCAAATGGCGAATGTCGCAGCGGCGATGAAGTGCGAACATTTTGGCGGTCGGCTGGGTGCGCCCCGGTTGGAGGATTTGCTCGCGCGAAGCCGGTCGTGCGCGCTCGAGCCGGTCTTTGTGTGATCAGGCAGGTGACCCGTTGTTGCGAGCTGCGGGCGAGGCGAACCATCCGTCGACGGGTAGATTGCTTCACTGCGTTCGCAATGACGAAGAGGATTTGAGGGCGGGAGGTGCAGGGCCGGAAACGGAAAAAACGCCGGACCCACTGCCGGCCTTGCGAGCCGTAGACGTGATGCACTGCCCTTTCCGCCGCACTTCCGTCGTTGCGAGCCGCAGGCGAAGCAATCTACCCCTCGACGGGCGGGCTCCTGGATTGCTTCACTGCGTTCGCAAGGACGGTGAGGACGTGAAGCCGCGAAGAGCCCTACCGGAAACGGAAGAACGCCGCGCGTACCGCATCACGACAAGCCAAGCGAGTGCGTGTCCTTCACAGTCGGCTTTCTCCGTCTCTCGCCGCGATCACCCCGGCTTATACTCTCGCGTCGCTTCGGGATCCTCCGACGAAAACGGGACAGCCTTCAACTCATCCCATACCGTCTCCGGAATCGGCCATTGCGCCCATTCGAGCGTCTGCGCCACCCGTTCCGGCCTGCTGACGCCGCAGATTGTAGCGGTGATCCGCTCGTCACGCAGTGAAAACTGCAGGGCCGCGGCGCCGGGCGGAATGCCGTGCCTGGCGCAGATCGTCTCGACCTGTCGGATCGGGTCCAGCACCTCTCCGGAGGCCTCCTGGTAGACGTAACGCGGATAGGCGCTCGAGCCCTTGGCGAGAACGCCACCGGCATAGGGGGCAGCGTTCAGGACGGCGATGCCCTTGGCGTTCGCGAAGCGGATCATTTCTTCCGCGTTGCGGTTGGTCAGGGTGAAGCGATTGTGGGTGATCAGCGTGTCGAAATCCCAGTCGCGGAGGATCGGCATCATGATCTCCACCGGGCCGGCGGCGAGGCCGACCGCCTTCGCGAATCCCTCCTCCTTGATCCTGAACAGCTCGGCGATCGCACCATGCGGGCCGGTGGTTTCCTCCAAGGAGACCGCATGCTCCGGATCGTGGAGATGCAGGAGATCGATGCGGTCGAGGCCCAGCGCCTTCAGGCTCTGCTCGAGGGATCGCCGGGCCTGCGCGCCATCGAAGCGGTTGGTCTCGGGATCGCGATCGAGCTTGGTCGAGATCACGAAACCCTCAGGGAGGCCACCACGCTCGCGGATGACGGCGCCGATCCGCTCTTCACTGCGCCCGAACCCGTAGATGCGGGACGTGTCGAGGAAGTTCACCGGGCTTGCGAAGATGGCGCGAATGGTTTCCTTGGCTCGCTCCTCATCGACCCCAAAGCCATAGGTGTCCGGCATGTCGCCGAGTGCCG
Source organism: Microvirga massiliensis (assembly GCF_001006805.1). GTDB lineage: Bacteria > Pseudomonadota > Alphaproteobacteria > Rhizobiales > Beijerinckiaceae > Microvirga > Microvirga massiliensis. The sequence continues at coordinate 251,175 of NZ_LN811357.1, forward strand.
AGGTGCCGAAACAGACCGTCGAGACAGTGAGATCCGTGCGACCCAGTCTTACCTTGTCGACTCGAGCAGCTGGCATGCAATCGCTCCGCTAGGGACTCTCACGGCCGCCTCACCGTGAGCCACATCGAGGCTCACGGATCGAGCAACATCTTAGCTCACGAATTCTATGTGCCAATCCGCAATGGCGCGTGCAGCTTGCGCAGGGCTGCGAGCGCGGAAAGCGCCGTGATGCGGCCCGTCTTCGGGTTTTCCGACGGCACGTTCTCGATCGAGAGGGTAAAGCGAGCCGAGTCCGCATCGACCTCGATGGTGTGGCAGTTGCGCGAAACTCCGGGATCCGCCCAGATCTCGATCATGGTGCGATCCGGGCCGATTCCCGCCAGCGAGAGGGCTGCTGCAACGTTCACGTTAGCCGGAAAGCCGGCGGCAGCCTCGCGTGCCGTGCCGCTGAAGACCCGTTTCGGCTCTTCTAGCCCCTCGACCGAGATGCCGTTCTTCTCGAGGTAGGGAGCGCCGGCCAGCCCGCGCGGAGGTTTGCGGGTCATCATGCGCACGGAGTGGATCTCGCCTTCGGCTGCCGCAGTGACGGCGTCGAGACCGAGCAGCGCTCCCGTCGGAACGATGATCTGGCCGCCGGCCTCACGCGCGAGGTCGATGAGATCTGGTTTGGGCAACAATGCGCCGGCGCTCAGCACCATCACCCTCTTGCCTGCCGATAGCATGGGCCGACAGATGTCCTCGAGGATTGCGGCCGGCGCGGCCTCGACGGCGAGGTCCGCATAATCGGGAAGGCTCGGCAACGTCAGGATCGGGCAGTCGATCCCCTCGTTCCGCATCCATGCCTCGGCCTTAGAACGGTCACGAACCGCAACGCCGGCAAGCTCGAGCCCCGGCACGCCATCCGAGAGACGGCGAGCGAGGGCGCGTCCGATAGCGCCGAGACCCGCTATGGCAACACGTGTGGTCGGCATGAAGGCGCTCCAAAGATAACACGACGAGGCAGTTTGACCGGGGCGGCCGGCGCGCCCAGGATCTAACCCTCGCGATCGGAGGGAGCAATGTTTCGAAGTTTAATGGCAAGAACGCTTGCCGTCCTGGGAACCTGTCTCGGCCTTTCCTGGGGCTTGTCAGACTCCGCCCGATCACAGGACTGGCCCACCCGTCCAGTCACCATGGTGGTTCCTTTCGCTGCGGGTGGCCCGACGGATGTGCTGGGCCGTGTCATGGCGGAGTATATGAGCCCGATCCTCGGCCAGCAGATCATCGTCGAAAACGTCGGCGGAGCCGGCGGCATGACGGGATCGCTGCGCGTGGCCCGTGCGGATCCGGACGGCTACACCTTCGTGCTCGGCACCGTGGGCACCCATGCTCAGAACCAGACGCTCTACAAGAAGCCGCAATATCACGCGGCGACCGACTTCCAGCCCGTGGCGCTCATCGCCGAAGTGCCGCTGATCCTGATCACGCGCAAGGATTTCCCCGCTGATACGCTCGAGGCGTTCATCGCCTACGCGAAGGCCAATCAGGATAAAATGACCTACGGCTCCGCGGGGGCAGGGTCCGCGACCCATCTCGGCTGCGTTCTTCTCAACGCCGCCATGGGAACGAAGATCGCGCACGTCCCCTATCGCGGCACCGGGCCGGCCATGCAGGACCTACAGGGTGGGCGCATCGACTTCCTGTGCGAGATCGTCACCACGGCCCTGCCCCAGATCCAGGGCGGTGCGGTGAAGGCCATTGCCACGCTTACCCGCGAGCGCTCGCCGGTCCTACCCGATCTACCGACGGCCCATGAGAGGGGCCTCCCCGATTTCGAGGCCTATACCTGGAATGCCTTTTTCCTCCCGAAGGGCACGCCCGAGCCGATCGTGAAAAAGCTCCACGATGCGACGGTGCAGGCGATGGACAACCCGGCCGTGCGAGATCGTTTGCAGGGCCTCGGCGCCATGCTGGTCGCCCCGGATCGGCGAAGCCCGGAATACCTCGCCGGCTTCGTCGAGAGCGAGATCAAGAAGTGGGCCGAGCCGATCCGCTCCAGCGGAGTCAACGTCGAGTAGCGGTTCGCACCCGCTTCTCGATCGGAAGCATCACTTCTCTCGGCGGAATCCGGCTATGACGCCGCCTCGACTGCGGCGGCCGTTCGCCAGTTCGCGAGCTGCCGCATCAGCACGGGCAGGAGCAGGACCAATCCGAAGAGCGAAGAATAGAGCTCCGGCGTCACAAACAAGATGGCGGCGACGGCGAGGATCGCGCGCTCCCAGGCAACCGCGCGGGTCAGGAGCCACCCGGACAACGCAGCGCCCAAACACGCAATCCCGGCGACGCAACCCAGGAAGCCGATCGTGAAGTCGGTCCAGTTGAAGCCCTTCGTCACAAGGAGGAGCGACGGCGAGAATACGAACACGAAGGGCACGAGCACCTTGCCGAGTCCGAGGCGGAACGCCGTGTTGCCGGTCTTGAACGGATCGGCACCCGCCATTCCAGCGGCCGCATAGGCAGCGAGCGCCACGGGCGGCGTGATGTCGGCGAGAACGCCGTAATAGAAGACGAAGAAATGCGCGACGATCGGCTCGACGCCAAGCATTCCGAGCGCTGGCGCGGCGATCGTCGCCATGATGATGTAATTGGCCGTCGTCGGGATGCCGCAGCCCATCAGGATGCAGACGACGCCCGTCATGATCAGCGTGAACATGAGCGTGAGCGCCTTCATGTCCATGAGGACTGCCGGCACGATCGCGGATGCGCTCGAGGCGAGCGAAGCGGCCGTCGAGGTCACGATGAAGGAGATCTTGAATCCGACGCCGGTCAGCGTCACGACGCCGACGATGATGCCCACCGTCGCCGCGGCGGCGCCGACTGCGAGCGCATATTTCGCGCCGTCGCGCAGGCCCTCGTAGATCTCGTACAGCGTGAGGCGCCGGCGCGGATTGAGGAGCCCGACCGCAATGCACAGGGTGATGCCCCAGAAGGCGGCCAAGTACGGCGTGTAGCCCGCGAGCAGGATCGCGATCAGCACGATGAGCGGAATGATAGTTGGCCAGTCTCGCTGCAGCGCTGCCTTGACGTCCGGCATCTCCTCGGGCCGCAGGCCGCGCAGCCCGTTGCGCTTCGCTTCCAGGTGAACCTGGATGAACACGCCGAAGAAATGCATGAAAGCCGGCACGATCGCAGCGAGGATGATCGTCGTGTAGGGCAGGCTCAGGAACTCGATCATCAGGAACGCGGCGGCGCCCATGATCGGCGGCGTGATCTGCCCGCCCGTGGACGCCGCGGACTCGACGGCAGCCGCGAAATGCCGCTTGTAGCCGAGCCGGATCATCGCCGGGATGGTCAGCGAGCCGACCGTCACGGTGTTGGCCACCGAGGAGCCCGAAATCATCCCGAACAGGGCCGAGCCGAAAATCGATACCTTTGCGGGACCACCGGCATAGCGGCCGGCCACCCAGGCGGCGCAATCTAGGAAAAGCTGGCCAAGCCCGATGCGCGTCGCGAAGACGCCGAACAGCACAAAGTGGAAGACGTATGTCGCCACGACGCCGAGCGCGATGCCGTAGATGCCCTGGCTCGTCAGGTAGAGGTGGTCGACGAGCTGCGAGACGGTCGCACCCGGATGGACGAGGATGCCCGGCATCTGCGGCCCGAAGAGCGCATAGGCGCAGAAGAGGAGCGCGATGATTGGCAGCGGCCAGCCCACCGACCGCCGCGTTGCCTCGACCAGAATGATGACCAGCGAGGCCCCGAGGATCACGTCGGTGGTCGTCGGATTGCCGACCCGGAAGGCGAGATCGTCGAGGGGAATGAGCGGCACATGGAGCACCGCGGCCACGGCGACGATGGTGAGCGCCCAGTCGACGAGCGGAATGCCGAGGGGCCGCAGCAGGGTCGATTTCGGGGGAGCCGCATAGCCCCGCTTGGTGAGCGGAAAGACCAAGAAGATCAGGCCGAGGACGAAGGACAGGTGAATCCCGCGATGGACGGTCTCCTGCAGGAGCCCGAACCCGGCTGTGTAGTAGTGGAACAGCGACAGGACGAAGAGGAGCACGCCGACGAGGATGCCAGCGGCCGGCATGAGCGGCCGGAACCGCATCTCGGGATCGAACTGCTCCTCGAGTTCGCGGGCTTTCGCTTCATCGAGTTCCATCGTGGCCATGCGGCGCTCCCTGGATGATGCCGGCGCGCCGGCAGCGATCACGGCCGGGCCCGGTCTCTGCCGGAAACACCCGGATGAAGAACGGCGGCGCGATGGCGCCGCCGGATCCTGGCTTCAGGATACCCGCGCTCCACAAGGTCTGATGCGGAGCGCGGGATGGCGGGAGCGTCCTTACTTCAGGACGCCCGCCTCGCGATAGAACTTCTCGGCGCCCGGATGGAGCGGGACGCCGAGACCGGTGGTCGCGGTCTGGAGCTGGATCAGCTTGCCCTTGGCATGGCCCGCATCGAGCAGCTTGCGCGTCTCGTCACTCCAGAGCGCCTTCGTGATCTTGTAAACGAGGTCCTCAGGCTGCTTCGCGCTCGTGACCCACTGGGCATTCACCGAAATCGTCTGGGTCTCCGCGACGTCCTTGTAGGCGCCGGCCGGGACCGTGTCCTTGGCGAAGAACTTGTATTCCGAGAGCAGCTTGTCGGCCTCCGGGCCGGTGATCGGCACCAGCGAAATTCCCGTGGAGGTTGCGAGCTCCGAGATAGCACCCGTGGGATAGCCGCCGACGAAGAAATAGGCGTCCAGCGCGCCGTCCTTGAGGCGGTCGCTCGAGGGGCCGGGCTTCAGGTATTCGGCCTTGATGTCCTTTTCCGTCAGGCCGAAGGCTGCGAGGACGAGGCGCGCGTCGACGATGGTGCCAGAGCCCGGCTCGTCGAGGGAGACCCGCTTGCCCTTCAGGTCCGCGACCGACTTGATGTTCGCGTCCTTGCGGGCGACGAGGTGGATGGTCTCCGGATAGAGGGTCGCGATCACCCGCAGGTCCTGAACCTTCGGCTTGCCCTCGTAGAGACCCGTCCCGGTATAAGCCCAGAACGCGACGTCGGACTGCGTGAAGCCCGACTCGGACGACCCGCCCTGGACGGCGTTGATGTTCGCGACGGACCCGTTCGACGCGACGGCCGTGGCGACGAGGCCCGGGACTCCCCTACCCTCCGCACCCGAGATCGCATTCGCGATCAGACCGCCGATCGGGTAGTAGGTGCCCGCCGTGCCTCCCGTGCCGATCCGGAAGAACGCCGGGGCCTGGGCCACCGCGAGTCCGGCGCAGCCGAGACCGAGGGCCAAGGCGCCCCCGAGCGCCCAGCGGCGGCTGATGTTGATGTTCCTCATCGTGTTCCTTTCGAGATCTTGTCCCTGACGGACCGCCCGCGGCTCTGACCGGCCGCGGTGGCGATCGCTGCCGGACGGATACAAGCATTCGCCCGTGTTGCAAGTCGGCCAGGAGGCGAGCATCTGTCAGGGCTCATTGCGGCGCATCCCCGCGAGAAGACGGCGCGCCAAATGGCTGCGCCCGGGAAACCCACGCAGGCGATATCCGTTGTACTCGCATGACGGCTGCGCGCCCGCGGAGACCGTACCCAAAACTCATGAGGGTTGATCGCGCAGCCGCCTCACACCGACCGGCGAGGTGAGCCATGGCTGATCGATCTAAATCAGACCGCGAGAATGCAGCACTCGATGCGGTGAGGACGAGACAGGAGGCGGACGCCGACGCCACCCGGAAAACGGCAGATCGATCCGCAGCCTCACCCCAGAAGAACGAGACCGCCGCACCCGACAGCCCCAAGCGTCAGGGCGACAAAATGGCGGACGCGGTCGATGCCGCTGCAGGGCAATCCAAGAATCAAGCGTAGAAGAGGAGGTTTGATGATGGCACGCAATCCCCTTTCGCCGTATCGCTCCGGCGGGATGATGGAACGTGGCCTCGGAGGCGACCCGTTCCTGTCGCTCCACCGCGAGATGAACCGCCTGTTCGATGACGTCTTTCGCGGCTCATTCGGAGGCCAGTCAGGCGGGTCCCAGGGCGGGGGCGCGATGGTCCCCCACATGGACGTGAGTGAAACTGACAAGGAAGTCCGGATCTGTGCCGAACTCCCGGGGGTGAGCGAAAAGGATGTCGACGTCACGCTCGACAACGATGTGCTCACCATTCGGGGCGAGAAGAAGTTCGAGCGCGAGGACGAAAGGGAGAATTATCACGTCTCCGAGCGGTCCTTCGGAACCTTCCAGCGCATGCTGCGTCTGCCCTTCTCGGTCGATCCGGGGGACGTGAAGGCGAATTTCGAGAACGGCGTCCTCACCGTTACCCTCCCCAAGGGCAAGGAGCAGCAGCGCTCGCGCCGCATCGAGGTTCAGGGCTCCGGGTCTGGGGCCACTTTGGCCGGGCAATCCGGCACGAGCAAGGAGCAATCCGGCTCAAGTAAAGAACAATCGGGCGCGAGCAAGGGAAAGCAGGGCTGATCCTACGCGCATGGCATTGTCGAAGCCGAACGGCCCGCTCCTCTCCCGAGGAGCGGGCCATTTCATGCAGGGTTTGGTCGAGCGAACCGCTCGCTTCCGCCGGAGAGAAGGCTCCCGCGACGGCGAGCGGCCGCCTCAGCCCAGAAGACCTGCGCTGGCCTCGCTGACGACCGGCCAGACCTCCAGCGAACCCCGGTAGATCATCTCGAGAGCCACGTAGAGGATGACCGCAAGGCCGACATAGGCGATCCAGCGGTGGCGCTGGAGCAGCTTCGCGATGAAGGTCGCGGCTATACCCATGAGGGCGATCGAGAGGCCCAGTCCGAAGATCAGCACCATCGGATGTTCGCGCGCGGCGCCCGCCACGGCCAGCACGTTGTCGAGAGACATCGACACGTCGGCGATGACGATCTGCCAGGCGGCCTGGGCGAAGGTCTTACGGGGTGCGCCACCGGCCACCGTGCCGTCGCGGCTGTAATCCTCATTGTCGAGCGCCTCGGTCGCATCGACCTCCTCCGCGTGCGACGTGCGCAGCTCGCGCCACATCTTCCAGCACACCCAGAGCAGCAGGATGCCGCCGGCCAGCAGAAGGCCCACGATCTGCAGGAGCTGCGTGGTCAGCCCCGCGAAGATGATACGCAGCACGGTGGCGGCGATGATGCCGATCAGGATCGCCTTGCCCCGCTGCTCGCGGGGCAGGCCGGCCGCAGCCAAGCCGATGACGATGGCATTGTCGCCCGCCAGGACCAGGTCGATCATGATGACCTGGAGGAGGGCCGTTAGAGCTTCACCAGTGAAAATTTCGGACATGCAGCACCCGTTGTTGCCGACAAGGATGGTGGCCTGCACGAAGTCTGCCCCGAAAGGCCAACAGCCGCTCACGGGTAGCGCCCGATGCCGAATGGCAGCGGTATCGCTCCGGAAACGATTACGGCCGAGGGGAGTTCACGAGAGCCAGGCCACCTAGTTGGATATCCAGTCCGACATCACAGTCCCGCAGAACTGCCAGAGGGGCCCGGTCTGGTAGAGCAAGTGTAGGAGCAGGCGGCGCGAAGCTCAAGACCGGGCCGCGATTTGTCCCCTGACCCTACGGCAAATGCCTGGCCCGACTGAAGCTTGGCCGGTCCGGCAGGGCGGGAACGCCTTGCCCCGGGGGACGTTGTCTCCGGTCAGGGGGCTGCCCGGAGCCGCCTCATGAGCGCGACCGGCCTCGACGTCTTCGACGAGACTCTCCAAGCCACCCATATCTGGCTCGACGAGCTCACGGCCGAGCTCGGGCCCGACCGGCATGTCGCGTGGCACATGCTCGGCGCGGTGCTGCGCGCCCTTCGAGACCGCCTGCCGCTGGAACTCGCCGCTCCTCTCGGCTCGCAGCTGCCCTTGCTGATCCGAGGGATCTACTATGATCAATGGCGGACCGTGGGCCTGCCGTCCCGCTATCGATCTCTGGAAGAGTTCCTCGATTCTGTGCTCGATCACGCCGGCGCATCCTGGTCCGTCGACCCGCAGGATGCGGCGATCGCCGTATTCGACGTCCTGGCCCGGCATTTGCCCGAGGGGCAGATCCGGAAGCTCCGCGATAGCCTTCCCGCGGAGATCCGCGCGCTCTGGTCCGATCCTGCGCAGGATGTCGGAGATGCAGGCGACATAGGTCCGGTCACGGCACATCCGGAGGACATCCGCAATATCCGGACGTGAGGAGGTTGGTCACGGGACTTGCGCAGATCCAGGCATTGCCGCGCCTGCCTCCAAAATTGCCTCGCCTGCGGTTCGCAACGACGCAGTGGATCCGGAGACTACTTGCGTTTCCGGCCGTGCTCATCCGTAATTACGTCCTCTTCGTCCTTGCGAGCACAGTGAAGCAATCCAGGGGCGTATTCGTCGAAGGGTAGATTGCTTCGCCTCCGGCTCACAAGGACGATGAGAAAATGTTCGATGCGGCATGGGACGCAGGCATTGTGCTGGAACAAGCACTGTCCGTTCAAGACCTCCGGAACGCAGCGTCGCCGGTTGCTTCGCAGGAGGATGTCACGACCGCCGCGATGGCAAGCGCGAGCTCTTCCTGGAGGAACGGCTTCGTCAGGCGCGGGATGTCGAGTTCGGTTCGCTCCGCCAGCGCCGCATGGCCGCTCACAAGCAGGATCGGCATTTCGGGCCAACGGCTGCGAATCCGTTTCGCCAGTTCGAGCCCCGTCATTCCCGGCATGGCATAGTCCGTTATCACGAGATCGACCGATGCATTTTCCTGCAGCACCGCGAGGGCTGCCTCGCCGGTTGAGGCCTCGAAGACCGTGTGGCCGAGATCCTCGAGCATTGCAGCCGCGCCCATCAGGACGAGGGGGTCGTCCTCGACGAGGAGCACGGTGCATGCCCGCTGAGGCAGATGCGTTCGGTCGTCCCTCGCCGCATCTTCCGGAAGTGGCTCGCCCTGCGGTAACCACAATTCGGCCGTCGTCCCGCTTCCGATCGCACTCTTGAGTCTTAAGGCGCCGTTGGATTGAACGGCAAGGCCATGGATCATGGAGAGGCCCAGGCCCGTGCCCTTGCCGACTCCTTTTGTCGTGAAGAAGGGTTCGATGGCGCGGGCCAACGTAGCCGAGTCCATTCCCATCCCGGTGTCGCTCACCGAAATGCAGATATAGGGACCTGCGCTCAACCCTATTTCGTTGAGGCGAAGTACCTCTTCTGCACGGGCCGCAATCGTGATCGTGCCGCTGGTCGGCATCGCATCCCGCGCATTCACGACAAGATTCAGAAGCGCCATTTCGAGCTGGTTCGGATCGACCTCGACAGGTGGAAGATCCGGTGGGAATTGCGTCAGGATCCGGATATTGGACCCGAGCGTTCGGGATAAAAGATCGGTCATGTCCGAAACGAGCTTCGGCACGTCGACCACCTGAGGCGTGAGATCCTGGCGGCGGGCGAATGCGAGCAGCCTTTGTGTCAGTGCGGCTCCTCGTTGAGCACCCTGAATCGCTCCTTCCAGCAATCGGCCTGCACGCTCATCATCCTTGATGCGCTTCCGCAGCAGATCGAGATTCCCCAGAATCACGGCAAGCAGGTTGTTGAAATCGTGAGCGATACCGCCCGTGAGCTGGCCGATGCTTTCCATTTTCTGGGATTGCAATAATTGCTGCTCGGCCGCGAGACGTTGCTCACTCTCTTGTCTGAGCCGGAGAAGCGCTTGTTGCTTCGATTGCGCCCGCCGCAGCGCAAGCCATGAGACGACCAGCAGAACCAGAGCCGAAAGCGCCGCCACGGCGCCGTAAATTCGCAGATGCCGATACCATCGGATGAGAATGACATCGGCATCAATACCGAACGCGACATAAACGGGATACGGGACAACGTGGCGATAGGTATAAATGCGCTCGCGCCGGTCGGCAGTGGAATTTCCCGACAGAACCTTCCCTTCTGGCCGGCTTGCGATGCTTTGCATAAGAAGGCTCTCGGCCTCCAAACGCGTATTCGCCCATCGAAGCGGAGCCCGCGCGAGGATCTCGCCATCTGCGCGCACCAGTTCCGCCTCGTGTGGGACGGGAGGAGCAGCCTTCTCGAAGAACCGCGCGAAATATTCCGGGCTGAGCGCGACGTGAATGATACCGTCGAACCGTCCATCCCGCGTGGATCGACGGCGGCTGACGGCGAATGACAGAGTCCGGGTCGCCTTGCCCTCGAAGACGGCGCTGATATACGTCCCTGCATTCTGCTCCTGTTGAGCCTTGAACCACTCCCGCTCGGAGATCGTGACAGCCGGATCCCACGCCTGACTTCCGGCACGGACATGGCCGCTCGCATCTGTAATCCAGATCGAGACTGCCTGTTCGAGAGGAGCCTTGAGGCTGCGCAGGAACGCACTCGTCTCCGGCGTCGCGATCTCTTCCCACGACATGCTCCAAATCCGATCGTCGACGCGCCCGATGGCCAGATCGACCGTGTCGAAGACCTTGCGTGCGTGCTCGTGAAGGATGGAGGCCGTGCGTGCGATGGTATCCTCGCTTTCGCGCAAGACCTCTCCCCGGTTCCAATACGCCGCGGCCACGAACACAATCGCAGGGATGAGGAGAGAGGCCACCAGCAGCAGCCGGTGGAGGCGAACCGAAGTCATCAGGGGATGGTCCTCACGGAGATATGCGGGAATGAGAGAAGACCTCATCTGGTCGGCTTCGACATTCTTCGCTCCGGCGCCATCGCGGCTATTGCTCGGCCTTACCATCAGACTGCGGACCGGGCTTCCTCCTCGGCCCTGTATCATGCTCCCTCGGGAACGAGGCCGGGAGACCTGACTTAATGTCACGGCCGGCCTCCGTCGAGGGGCAGACCAGAGACGTCCGAAAAGCCGCCAATGATCAGGGCAAAAAGAGAGCGCCTCGCGGGCGCTCTTGAAGTCTTCGGCCCGTGCACAAGGGGAATGCGGGGAGGATCCGGGCCGGTATATTCTTCCAACGTTGCTCGGGACGTTGCGTTCCAGCTTGGCGACAGCAAAATCGTTCGTCGAGCGCGCTGACTCGAGTGAACCGCACCGGGCGCCGAGTCGCCGGCCATGGTCAGCGATCATCGCCTCGAGAGGATCAGCGCCTCATTCCGCGAAGCGAACGAGGGCACGTAGCCCTTCGATCAGATGGCTGCGCTGGGCGTCCGTCAAAGCCCCTTGGCAGGTCGCATCGATGAGCGCGGCCAACTCCTCGGCGCCGGGGCGCCGTTCCCGGATCTCGCTCGCCCACATGGCGATCCGGGAGGCCTTGGCGGCACAGGACGGACACTCGTCGATGATCTCGTGAGCGAGGGTGAGGATGCTCTCGATGGGCGAGACGTCGGAATTGTCTTTCATGACCGTGCAGAGGGCTTACTTGGGCTCGATGCTCGGGTCACCGCCCGGGGTTCCCGGCGGTGGGATCACCCGCGTGGTGCCGGGATCGGGCGGCCGGATCGCCATATCGGGCGCGATGTCAGTCGGCGGATGGATCACGCCGTCGCTCCGGTCCAGGCGCTCGCTCAAGTTCTCGTCCGGCCGGTTCATCGAGCCGGTGGAGCGCGGATCCTGGGGTCCGGTGCTCTCGGACCGAGGCGTCTGCGGGTTCGCCGGCACAGGTGCGGCTGTCTGGGCTTGTAACGGTGCAATGCCTGTCAGAAGGCTGATTGTCACCGTACTCGCGCAAAGAAGCGCTTTCATGGTGATCTCCCGTCCATACGGAAAGAACGCAGCCCTGGAAAATATCGTTCCAGCGAGTTCGACAGGCGTTGCAGCAGGCGCTGCTCTCGCAAGGCAGGCGCGATCTTTGTCTGACCATTTTCGGCTCACGCGAACATCCGCCTGCACGCCGTCTTTTTCGGGAACGTTCGCATCCGAGGTCCGTTTGACTTGCCGACGGCTACAGCCGGATCAGAATTCAACGGAGTGTCAAGATGCGTTACACATTGCTCACCACGGTCGCCGTGGCGACTCTCGCGCTGGGTGGCCAAGTCGCCCTTGCGCAAACCGGTCAATCGCCCAGCGCGACCTCGAGCCCAATGAAGCCGCCGGTCAGTTCCTCCGAGACCTCGGGCAGGTCGGAGACTGCACCGGTTCAGAGCCGCGGCTCGAGCACCTCTTCGGACCGATCGGAAGCCCAATCGAGCCAGAACCAGCGTCAGGGCGCCTCTTCGCGGGAGGATTCCCGCTCGTCCTCCGCGAGTTCCTCCTCGACCCAGGGTCAGCATCCGACCACCAGCGCAAAGGAGAGCTCACAGGATTCAGCCCGGTCTCCGGATAGCCAGCAGCGCGGTTCGCAAGGATCCTCGCAATCGGCCACGGATACCAGAACAGGCGCTGGTTCGGCATCGCGCGCCGATACCGATCGCCAGCAGCGGACTCGGCAGGAGGAAACCTCTCAGTCGAAAACGGCCGACCAGCCACGCTCGACCACTGGCGCGAACCGGCAGCGGGAAGGCTCGACCGGTTCGACAGCGACACAGCAGCGCCCGAACGATGCACGGCAGGAACCGGGCACCGCTCGCAGCTCGACTTCGGATCAGAGGAGCACCAGCGAAAGCACGTCCGGCCCATCCAGGTCCGGCGCCCTGGCGAGCCTGAATTCCGAGCAGCACTCGGAGGTGACCCAGGCCTTCACGAGCAAGAGCGTCAATACGGTTTCGAAAGTGAACTTCGACGTCTCGGTCGGCGCAACGGTCACGAGTGACGTGCACTTGGCGCCTGTGCCGGACGAGGTCGTGCGGATCCTGCCGCAATACCGCGGTTACCGATACGTGGTTGTGCGCGACGAGATCGTGATCGTGGAGCCCCGGACGAAGCGGGTCGTCGAGGTGATTTCCAAATCCGGCACACCGCACCGCTCGTCGGCTTCGCTCAGCCTTAGCACGGAGCAGCGCCGCAAGCTGAAGAGCTCGGTAGAGACGACCGGATCGACCAGATCCTCATCCACCCGGATCGAGCTTCGGCAGGGCGAGACGCTACCGCAGGACGTCACCCTCATCGAGGTCCCGGACACCATCGTCACCGAGATCCCCGAGCTTCGCACCTACCGCTACGTGGTGATCGGTGACGAGATCGCCATCGTCCAACCCGATACCCGCCGCGTGATCGAGATCATCGAGTGAGTTCTCCTGCAGGGGGCGGTCTATCCGCCCCCTGCAGGTTGTTCACCACCAAGGATCCGAGTGGCCCGTGCCGAGGATGCTCCCTGGTTTCGGGCAGGATGTCATTCCGCGGCCTAGACATTAGCCTTGTGATGGCGCCCTTCCCGGAATTCCTCGATCATCTTCTTGCAGAAGGCCGGGAGGTCGTCCGGCTTTCTCGATGTCACGAGCCCGTTATCGGTCACCACCTCCTCGTTCACCCACTGGGCGCCGGCGTTCTTCAGGTCGGCCTCGAGAGACGGCCACGAGGTCATGCGCCTGCCTTTCACGCCACCCGCATTGATCAGGGTCCAGGGGCCGTGACAGATCGCAGCGATCGGCTTTCCGGTTTCAACGAAATGGCGCACGAAGGCGATCGCCTTGGGCTCGAGCCTGAGCATGTCGGGATTGATGACCCCGCCCGGGAGCACGAGGGCCTCGAAGCTGTCCGGCTTCGCGCGATCGAGTGATTCCTCCACGGGGATCTGGTCGCCCTTGTCGTGGTGATTATAGCCTTGAATGGAGCCGGATCTCGGGGAAACGATACGAACCGTCGCCCCGGCTTCCTTGAGCGCCCTCACGGGTTCCGTCAGTTCGACCTGCTCGACTCCATCGGTGGCCAGAACGGCGACGGTGTGCCCATCCAATTCCTTCGCCATGGCGATAACTCCTTGCTGAGGGGATTCAGGGGGCTTGAACGGGCTCGAACCCACGTCGTTCCAGCTATGTCCGCACTCACAATGTCGCGCCTCTTTCGGCTTCCTGGCCGCTCCGATTCGAGCCGGCACAAGGCCCCATGGATTCGTTCCATGAGCTTGGCAAACCTTTGCAAGGAGTGAGCTGCCCATGCACAGGTCGCTGAGAGTCCGCTTGAATCGTTTCCTCGCCCTCTCCGTCGCGAGAGGCTCCTGCCGGTGCCAGACGCCTCTGCCGGAGGAACCCTCTCTGGCAGGAGCCGTTCTCGAAGCGGCTCTGATCCAAGCCGCCGATTATCGCCAGCTGCAGCTTGGCTCGGGATAATCCAGTCTGGAGGGGTTGCGTAGGCGGCGCACATTCCTCTACGTCATATTTTGACCTTAGTTGTTGGGGGCGCGATTCTTTGGGGCATTGCAGGCATGCGCATTCTTCTCGTCGAGGATGAGGCCGCGATCCGCGAGATCACAGCCTCCGAACTCCGCGACTCGGGTTACGAGGTCATAGAGGCCGAAACCGGCGACGAAGCCCTGAGCTTTCTCGATAAGGGAGACCTGCCCGACGTGCTCTTCACCGATATACGCCTTCCGGGGAAAGCGGACGGATGGGCGGTTGCGGAGCGGTTCCGGGCAGCGAAGCCGTCCCTGCCGGTGCTCTATGCGACGGGATATTCGGTCTCGCAGAACCCAGTCGAAGGATCCCTGTTCTTCCGAAAGCCATACCGGCCGAGCCAAGTCGTATGGGCCATCGTCGCCCTCACGGGTCGGCGCCCCGAGCAGCCACCGGTGAGCGGCGATCAGGTCTGACGAGGTCGCCCGAGTTGATACGGGCGTCCGCTATCGCTCCCGCCTGCAAGGATTGCTTCTGCCTCGATGCGGGCTTGCTTGAAGAAGTGAAACGTCTCCGTCTGGCCTGACTTTAGCCATCGCCTTCAGAGCCGGGCGGAAGAATAGGTGCCGGACGCCATCTTACGGCCGCAGGAGACAAGCTTGTCGGCAACGTGTAGTCACCGATGCGCCGGCAACGAGTACTCCGGCCTGCAACCAAGGGGGCACACAATGGAGGCACAGTCTTCGAGTCTCGCGCAGATCGTCGCATCCAGCGAGCAGAACATCCTGTCGGACTGGATGCGCCATCTGAAGAACGCGGGAGCAACAGGAGGGGGCCGGATCTCCGAAGCCGAGCTTCAGACCCAGTGCCGCGATTTTCTCTCCGCCCTGCGGCAGGTGCTTGCCGCGAACGGGAGCATGGACATCCAGGCCAGCAGTTTTGCGGAACTCCGCGACATGCTTGGAGACATCTCACGGTCCCGGGCCATCCAGGGATTCAGCCCGAGCGAGACAGCGGTCTTCGTCTTTTCGTTCAAGCAGCCGCTCTTCGATCTCCTGCGGCAGGAATACCGGGATGACGCAGCGGCTCTCGGAAAGGAGCTCTGGGTACTCTCGTCCCTGCTCGATCAACTCGGCCTTTACACCCTAGAGGTCTATCAGAAGAGCCGGGAAGAGGTCATCGCGCGCCAGCAGGAGGAGATCGCCGAGTTGTCCACGCCCGTGGTCAAGCTTTGGGACGGCATTCTGGCCCTGCCGCTCATCGGCACGCTCGACTCGGCGCGCACCCAGGTCGTCATGGAGAACCTGCTGCAGAGCATCGTCGATCAGAATGCCGAGATCGCAATCATCGACATCACCGGCGTGCCGACGGTTGATACGCTGGTCGCGCAGCATCTCCTCAAGACCGTCGCGGCCGCCCGCCTGATGGGAGCCGACTGCATCGTAAGCGGAATCCGGCCCCAGATTGCCCAGACGATGGTTCATCTCGGGGTCGAGCTGAACGTCGTGTCGAAAGCTTCCCTCGCCGACGCCTTTGCGCTGGCGCTGCAGCGCACCGGAAAGCTGGTCGGGATTCAGCGAGCTGCCTCGGTGAGGGCCTGAGCCATGGATCGCATCCCGATCCTGCGGCTAGGAGACGCGCTTCTCGTCACCATCCAGGTCGACATGCACGACCGGCTCGCGATGGCCCTCGAGGAGGACCTGACGAGCCGTATCGTGTCCGACCGTGCCAGGGGAGTGCTGATCGACATCTCGGCCCTCGAGGTCGTGGATTCCTTCATCGGGCGGATGCTCGACAACATCGCGGCAGTCTCGCGCATGCTCGATGCCGATACCGTCGTGGTCGGAATGCGCCCGGCTGTCGCGATCACGCTCGTCGAGCTCGGCCTCTCGCTGACAGGCGTCAAGACCGCCCTCAATGTCGACCGCGGCATGGCCATGATCACGAGGCGCGACAGCGGCCGAGGGGATGTCGATGATCGTGACGAGGGATGACACCCTCCAGATCAGGGTCTCCGACGATGTGGTGAAGGTCCGCCAAGAGGTTCGGACACGCGCCATCGAAATCGGCCTCGGACTCGTGGACCAGACGAAGATCGTGACCGCAGCCAGTGAGCTCGCACGCAACACGCTCGACTATGGTGGCGGAGGCACGGCAAGGCTGCAAATCATCCAGAACGGCCTCCGCAAGGGCCTGCGCCTCACCTTCGAAGACAAGGGCCCGGGAATCCCTGACATCGACCTGGCACTCTCGGACGGATACTCGACCGGCTCGGGGCTCGGACTTGGTTTGGGCGGAGCAAAGCGCCTCTCCAACGAGTTTACGATCACGTCAATCGTGGGCGAGGGCACGCGCGTCTCGATCACGCGCTGGAAATAACGATGCAGTCGCAGGTCGTCCAGGATCAAAGCCAGGTTTCCGAAGCACGACGCAGAGCGCTCCAGCTCGCACAACGCCTGAGTGCGTCGGAGGCTGCGGCCGGCCGCATTGCGATTGCCGTCACGGAACTCGCCACCAACCTTGTGAAGCACGGCTCCGGCGGAGAAATCCTTTTCGGCTCGTACGAGGATCCGACGGGCAGCGGTCTCGAATGCATCTCGCTCGACAAGGGGCGCGGCATGAATGACGTCGAGGCCTGCCTGCGTGACGGCTACTCGACGGCCGGGAGTTCCGGAACGGGACTCGGCGCCGTCAGACGTCAGTCCGATCTCACGGAGATCTACTCGCAGCCGGGATCGGGCACGGCGATCCTGACCCGCTTCGCATTCGGAACGCCCCCAGTCCGCCCGCAACCGGCTCCCTGGGGAGGTCTGAGCTTGGCGAAATCCGGCGAGGAGGTCTGTGGCGATGCCTGGACCGTGCAACGCGACCAGGACGGCGGCTGGGTTCTCATGGTGGCCGACGGGCTCGGCCATGGCCCGATGGCGGCGGATGCATCACAACAGGCCGTCCGTCTGTTCTTAAAGCACTTCGATCGGCCGACCTCGAACATCATCGAGCTCATGCATACGGGCATGCGTGCATCGCGTGGCGCCGCCGTCGCAGTCGCCCGCTTCGACATGACGGGTCGTCGCGTCCTGTTCGCCGGCATCGGCAACATCGCGGGAACGATCTTCTCGAGCCAAGGGGCGCGTAAGATGGTGTCCCACAATGGCACCGTCGGGCACGCCGTGCGAAAAGTGCAGGAATTCGCCTATGATTTTTCCGGGACACCGCTCGTGGTGCTGTGCTCGGACGGGCTCGGGACGAGCTGGTCGTTCGACAATTATCCCGGCCTGACGACCCGTCACCCGACCCTGATATCTTCCGTTCTGTACCGCGATTTCAAACGCATGCGCGATGATGTGACGGTGGTCGCTGTCCGGGGCCAAGCGCCATGAGCCGATCAAAGTACGATGACTTTGCCGCGCGTTTCAGAAGACCGCGCCACTGCACGGATCGGGGCAGCACGCGATGAGCTGGCCGATTCTGGCGGTCGCCGTCCTCTCGGAGACCGATATCGTCATCGCTCGCCAGCGGGCGCGTCGGATCGCCGAGCTGCTCGGATTCGAGCGGCAGGATCAGACCCGGATTGCGACTTCGGTCTCGGAAATCGCCCGCAATGCTTTCGGCTATGGCGGTGGAGGCCGAGTCGAGTTCGTCCTGGACAAGAAACGATCCCCTCAGGAACTCCTCATCCGTATCAGTGACAAGGGCAAAGGAATTGAAGATCTCGATGCCGTGTTGGAGGGACGCTACCGGTCGGAGAGCGGCATGGGCCTCGGCATTGTCGGGGCGCGGCGGCTCGTGGACCGGTTCGAAATCGAGTCGTCCCCAGGGGCCGGCACACGAGTCGTGCTCGCAAAGGCGCTGCCGCGGCGCGCACCTGGCATCTCTCAGAAACAGCTCGGAGATATTGCCGCGCAGCTTGCGAAAGAGGCGACCGGCGAGCCTCTGGCCACAATTCGCGAGCAAAATCTCGAGCTCATGCGCACTCTGGCGGAGCTTCAGGCGAGACAGGACGAGCTCGCAAAAATCAACCGGGAACTCGAGGACACCAATCGCGGCGTCGTTGCTCTCTATGCAGAACTCGACGAGAAGGCCGAGCAGCTCAGGCAGGCGAGCGAGCTGAAATCGCGCTTTCTCTCGAATATCAGCCACGAGTTTCGCACGCCGCTGAATTCCATTCTGGCGCTCTCGCGCCTGCTGCTCGACCAGGTCGATGGTGAGCTCACCGAGGAGCAACACCGACAGGTCGGATATATCCGCAAATCCGCGCAGGGCTTGAGCGAACTCGTCAATGACCTACTCGACCTTGCAAAGGTCGAAGCAGGCAAGATCGACGTTCGACCAGTAACCTTCACGGTCGAGGAGTTGTTCGGCAGTCTCCGGGGCGCTCTCAAGCCCTTGCAGACGAGCCCGGCGGTCGAACTCGTATTCGAGGAGCCTGTGGGACTTCCGATCCTCGTCACAGACGAGGCGAAGGTCGTCCAAGTCCTGCGCAACTTCATCTCGAATGCCCTCAAGTTCACTGAGGCAGGCGAAGTACGTGTCTCTGCCTCCTTCAATCGCGCCCGCCAATGCGTGACGTTTGCAGTCCGAGACACCGGGATCGGCATTGCTCCTGAGCACAAATCCTACATCTTCGAGGAATTTTCCCAGATTGAGAACCGCCTCCAGAGCAGGGCCAAGGGAACGGGACTGGGGCTTCCCCTCTCGAAGAAGCTTGCGGAACTCCTCGGTGGCGAGGTCCACCTCGAGAGCAGTCCGGGTCTGGGATCAACCTTCACTCTCACGATCCCGGCACGTTTCGGCGTTGCAGGTGGACAAGGATCCGGTCCGGAGGGTCCCGGTGGCCGCCCGAGGGTACTCGTCATCGACGACGAGGAAGCATTCCGATATGTCATGCGACAGCTGATCGGCCATTCCTATGACGTCCTCGAAGCCATTGATGGCATGGATGGGCTCCAGAAGGCCCGAGACAGCCGTCCGGACGTAATTTTCCTGGACCTGCGGATGCCGAAACTCGATGGATATGCGCTCCTGAAAGAGCTTGCCGCGGATCCGGCCACACGCGACATCGTCGTGATCGTCTCCACCTCCTCCGAGGTAGGGCCGGAGCAACTTTTACGGTTGTCTCGGACCCATGCCATCCTGTCAAAAGATTCCCTGTCGCGTGAGAGCATCTCATCTCTTCTCCGCGAGGTGACGGCAGCCCGCGGTGCCCTCTGATGAACAAAGCGCCCATTACTATTCTCAACCTCGACGACACGGACGCAATTCGCTACGCGAAGAGCCGGACGCTTCGAAAGGCCGGTTACCACGTCGTGGAGGCCAGCACGGGATATGAAGCGCTCAGGCTTGCTGAAGAGTTGCGGCCGCCGCTCGCAATCCTGGACGTGCGGCTCCCGGACATCAGCGGCCTGGATGTGTGTCGACGCCTGAAGGCGCAGTTCCCGGACATGCTCGTGCTCCAGATGTCCGCTTCTTATGTCGAGAGCCAGGATCGCACTCGCGGGCTGGAGGCCGGAGCCGACAGCTATCTCGTCGAGCCCGTCGAGCCGGACGAGCTCCTCGCGACAATCCGTGCACTCATCCGGATCCGTGAGGCGACGAGTGCCCTGCGCGCCAGCGAGGAGCGCTATCGCTTGATCGTGGAGAGCGCCACGGATTTTGCGATTTTCACCACCGACCTGGAAGGCCGCATCACAAGTTGGAATATCGGCGCCCGCAATCTCCTTGGTTACGAGGAGGAGGAGATCATCGGCCAGGATACGGCAATCCTATGGGCACCCGAAGACCGGGCACGGAATGCGCCGGAGGAGGAAAGAAAGAAAGCCCAATCCGAGGGGCGGGCAGGATATGAACGCTGGCACATCCGCAAGGACGGCTCTCGCTTCTTCGCACACGGGATGACGATGCCGCTCCAGAAGGGCGCGAACGGTCACGGGGGGTTTCTCAAGATCTTGAGAGATCGCACCGAGCGGCGGCTGGCCGAAGAGCGTCAGGAACTGCTCATCCGTGAGCTACATCACCGCGTACGCAATACACTGGCGACCGTGCTGGCTATCGCGGGTGCATCTGCTCGCTCCGCGGATTCGATCGAGGGCTTCAACCAATCCTTCGCAGGTAGAATAGACGCACTCTCTCGGACTCATTCGCTCCTGACGGAGGATGAAAGGCAGATCGTACCCTTTCGCGAGCTCCTCGCCTTTCAGCTCGGCCCCTATAGCGGAGCCGGCACCCGGATCACTCTGAGTGGTCCGACGATCGAGCTTCCGTCGAACCTCGCCGTGCCGATCAGCATGGCAATCCATGAATTGACGACGAACGCAGCCAAGCATGGTTCCCTCTCGGTCGAAGAGGGACAACTCGAGATTACGTGGGAGACTCGACATCAAGACGATGCGCACGTGCTCCATCTGAGTTGGAAGGAGCGAAACGGACCGAAGGTCGAGCCTCCCACGCGCTACGGCTTCGGATCACGCCTTCTCGAACGCGTGCTGGCCACGCAGGCCAATGCCAAACTGGATGTGAACTACGATCCGGAGGGCCTCAGCTTCACGGCCGACATTCCGCTGGAACAGGAGTCCGTAGACTGACGGCGGT
The DNA here is from genome assembly GCF_001006805.1 of Microvirga massiliensis. Taxonomy (GTDB): domain Bacteria; phylum Pseudomonadota; class Alphaproteobacteria; order Rhizobiales; family Beijerinckiaceae; genus Microvirga; species Microvirga massiliensis. The sequence goes on from NZ_LN811357.1 coordinate 271,843, forward strand.
ACCGTCACAGCTATTCCGTTGTTACGAGGATTCGCTTCGTCATTGCGGGCCAGCACTATGCGAAGCCATGTGTCATTCCGCCATTGTGAGCCGCAGGCGAAGCAATCCATTCTGAGATGGTGGGCTGGATTGATTCACTCCGTTCGCAATGACAGTGTGGGCATCATATCGGATTGCGTGTCACTGACATGCGCGCCAGAGCAAACCTCTGCGCGCACGACACATGACACACCCACTCATCAACTCATCCCTGCCCTTGGGTCCGGATGACAACCAGCCGGTCGGCCCCTGACTCGGGCAGCCAGACTTCGCCCGGCCTGCCGAGAATCTGCCGGACGTCTGCCCCTTCCTCGGATGTCGGGATCGTGCTGAATGTCTCCGTCTTCGGATCGAAAGCATGCACGGCATTCCCGCCGAAGTCCGAGACCCAGACGATATCGCGCTCGTCGACATAGACGGCATAGGGCATGGGCCTCTCACCCGGTACCTTCCAGGCCTTCCATTCACCGGTTTTAGGATCGTGCATCGAGAGTTGGCCCGAATTCCATTCCGAGACCCAGAGCCGCCCCCGGCTGTCCGACCAGACCCGGCGGGCGCCCTGGCCCGGTGTCGGAGGTTCGATGACCTGCGCCTTGCCCGTGGGCTGGTCGATTTTCGCGAGATAGCTGCCGGCGAGCGAAACGAAGTAGACCTCGCCCTCGGGCGTGGCGGCGATCCCATATGGTCCCCTGCCCTTCGGCGCCTTGAAGATCCTGATATCGCCCGTCCTCGGATCGAGCCGCCCGTATATGCCGCCTTGACCCGTGAACCAGTAGATGCCGTCCCGGCCGAAGGCGCCGGTATTGAGATCCGCGTTTCCGGTTCCCTTCGGGAGTCGCCAGACCTTCACCTCCTCGCTCTTCGGATCGAAACGCACGATCGCGTTCTGCCCGCTATCGGTGATCCAGGCGGCTCCGTCCGGGCCCTGAACGACGCCATGCGGCGATGATTTCGGGCCGAGCGAAATCTCGCGAATGGCGCCCGTCGATGGATCGAGAATGCCGAGGGCTCCACGGGGCTGGGCGGTGTACCAGACCTTTCCCTCGGGCGCGGGCGCGACATCGTGCGGGCCTGCGCCCGAGGGAAGCTGATAGACTTGGCGATCGAGAGCCAGAGCAGCCGAAGAGATGAAAGCGGCGAGAAGCGCAGAAAGCGCAAGACGGCTCGAGAACGTAGCCATGGGCCATTCTCCCCGTTGTTGCCGGACGAGAATACCGCCTCACGGTAGCACTTTCGAGACCCCGCAGGACTAAGCCCATCACGCTCCCGCGACCCCAGCATCACTCTGGTGTCGCTTCAGGTGGGCAAAGAGGGGCATCCCACGCGCAACGGATCACCAGCCCCTGCGAAGGCAGTTCAGCGTTTCAGCCGCCGCACATTGGCCCGAACACGCCTGCGATAGCCGCGCACGACCCTGCCGGGCGATCCGCCCGTCGCGAGGGTCGTTGCGGCCTCGGCGAAGGCCAGCACCTTCTCGGTCACCATCAGATGGTTTTCCGCCAAGCTTCCGCGGCCGAGAGCAGCCTGCGTCAACCTCAGCCCGATGACCGTCTGAGCCTCCATGGCCAGGAGCGTCGTGTCGGCCGCCAACTTGAACCAGGGGAGTAGCATCCGAATCCTTCCGTACGTGGCTTCTACCAACACTTCGGAAGTGAATTTGATCCCTATTCGGCAGCCGCTGTCCCGGGGACTTTTCCAGCAGGCGTGACCATTGGCCCGCCCCGGAGACAGCATCACGAGGGGAGAAGACGGAAGCAGCCATCAAGCGGCGCGAAATGTCGCGACAGTCGCGAGGGTCGTCCGGCAGGCCGCGCGAGTCTCCGCGAGACAGGCGCGCCAGTCTTCCCTCGCCTGGCAGGCCTCCTCGAGCCTCCTGCACCGCCTGGAGAGTTCCCCGAAGCCGAGCATTCCGCTGACCGAGACGAGCGCATGCGCCGCACGGGCGAGTTCCTCGACATCGTCTTTCAGGAGGTCCTCATCCATGGCGCTTTCCAGCTGGTTTCGGAACATCTCCAGTAAGCACGCGACCGACTCGGCGCCCACGGTCCTGCGCAGTTCGACCAGAACCTGGTCGTCCACCAGGAACGAGCTATCTGCATGGGCGCTCGTCTGAAGTGCTACCCATTGCTCGATCGTGGCGAGAAGCTCACGCCGGTTGAACGGCTTGCCGATATGGGCATCCATGCCGGCCTCGTGGAACGCCTGCACCTGCTGCGGCAGGACATTGGCCGTCATGGCGACGATCGGAACGTTGCACCGCGGATACGGCAAGGCCCTGATCGTACGCGTCGCACTGATCCCGTCCATCACCGGCATCTGGATGTCCATCAGCACGAGATCGAAGGTTTCCTGCTGCACGAGCGCGACGGCGGCTGCGCCATCCTGGGCAACGGACACCGCATGACCGGCCTTTTCGAGGACCGCGCAGGCGATCTCCCGATTGATCTCGTTATCTTCGACGAGGAGGACTCGGCACCCCGTGCTCCGCCCCTCGTTTCGATCGATCGTCAACGGATCCGCATCTGTCACTTCCGCTTCGACGAGAACAACTTCGATCCAGAAGGTCGAACCGCGGCCGACCTCGCTTTCGAACCCGATCACTCCACCCATCAATTCCGCGAGGCGCTTGGAGATGGCGAGGCCGAGCCCCGCGCCACCGAACTCGCGGCGGATCGAGCCGTCGACCTGGCTGAACCGCTCGAACAGCGTATCGGCATGGTCGGCGGGAATTCCAATTCCTGTATCCACCACCGAGAACCGGAGAATGTGCCGCCCGGCTTCGACTGCGGGCTGCGCGACGACAGTGACCCGCACCTCCCCGATCGCAGTGAACTTCACGCCATTGTTGAGCAGATTGAGCAGGATTTGGCGGAGTCGATTCTCGTCGCCAAGCAAGGCGAGCGGCAAGTCTCTTGGCAGGTCGAGGACAACCTGAAGCCCCTTGTTCTCTGCGAGCCCTCGGATGATCGCCACAGCATCCTCGGCGACGCGTCGTGGCGAGAAGCTGTGCATCTCGAGAGCGATCCTGCCGGCCTCGATGCGAGAGAAATCGAGCACGTCGTCAACGACCGTGAGGAGCGCCGTGCCGGCCGTCTGGATGCGTTCCGTGCTCCGGCGCTGATCGGGCGTGAGGCTTGCATCATCGAGCAGCAATTCCGCATGGCCGAGCATGCCGTTCAAGGGCGTGCGCAGCTCGTGGCTCATATTGGCCAGGAACTCGGACTTGGCCTTGGCAGCCGCCTCGGCCCGCGACTTCGCTTCGATGAGGGCTTCCGTTTGGGCCCGAATCTGCTCCTCGGCCTGCTTGCGCACGCTGATGTCGCGGATGATCACGCTTGCCGTGATATCATCGCCATCGTTCCAGACGGAGATCGTCAGCTCCACCGGGAAAGTGCGCCCGTCGCGGTGACGCGCTACGAGTTCCTGCGGCGGCACCGGCCTGCGAGGAGCATCGCCGGTGGATGCAGCGTCGATGCCGCGTTCGAGGGCTCCATCCAGGTCCTCCTGCACGAGGGCATAAACAGGATGCCCGAGCGCTTCCTCGCGGGAATAGCCGAACAACGTCTCAGCAGCTTTGTTCCAGAAGGTGATCCGCCCGAATCCATCACAGCACACGATCGCATCGGACGTCGTTGCAGCAATCTGGACAGACATTTCCTCTACCGACGCGAGGCGGCGCAACTCGCGATGCGCTCGAAGATCACGAAGACTCACGAAGGTCTTCGTGCCCTGGGCGTATCGAATCGACTTCGTGACGACTTCGACGGGGATATCCTCGCCACGTGCCGTCCGGAGGACGGTTTCACGGCTGTCTCCGGTGGGCAGCACATCGCCAGTCGTCCAGTCCGGCAGCAGAATGCGCAAGGGTGACCCGATGAGCCGTGCATGATCACCATGCAATGCGCCAAGGCTGCAGTTCACATCCCTGATCACTTCGCCCTCGCAGACCGCAATCCCCTCCACCATCGCATCGACGATCGTCTTGAGTCGCTCGATCTCGCGTGAAGCCTGTTCGAAGCGACGCTCCTCCCCAGCGGCGCTGGCGAGGCCGAGAATCAGGAGCCCCAGGGTACCGCTCGCGATGGCAAGGGCGAGTTGGCTTCGCTCGGTGGCGCCGCCGCTCACGAGCGATGGGGCATCGGAGGGAACTCTGAATGCCGCGAGGCCGGTGAAATGAAGGATGAGGACGGCGGTGGTGAGAAAACCGACGGCGGCGAAGTGAGAGGCCGGGTTCGGGGATTCCATTCCGAGCCGCAGCGCCAGGGCGACGAGGCTGACTCCGGCTGCAATGGACACGAGCAGGTAGAGTTGGTTCCAGGCAAGCACGCCTTGCCCGAAATTCGCGGCGAGGCCGAGATAGTGCATCGCGACGACGCCGATCCCGAACACGAGCCCGGCTCCGAAGGAGCGCTGTGAAGACGCCCCCGGGCTCCGGATCAGCCAAGCGAGCCAGGCGGAGCAGACGACGACGATCAGCGCGACCAGGGTTCCGGTCGGCGCGAGATTGACGGGTGTGCCCGGCCGGTAGGCCAGCATCGAGACGAAGTGGGTCGTCCACACGCCGATGCCGGCGGCGGTCGCCGCGCCGGCACGCCATAGGGCGGGCTTCGGCGAAAGCGGGCTGCGGCGGTGAAGCCGAAAGGCCGTATAGCTTGCGAAGAAGCAGATGGCGGCGGCCAGGACGACCAGCCAGACATCGTGCTGCCCTGCGGTGGCTTGAAGGTTTCGAACCATGGATGCCTCGGAACTGAGGCAGTTTCACATGGCCCTGTTAAGAGCCGGTTCCGCAAAAACATGACAGGAGACGGTTGCGGTTTGACATCTCGTCAACCACTCCGCAGTGCCCTTGCATCCGTCGGGTCGACAAGGCGCAGGGTGCCGCGCTCGGCGGATATCGTCGTCCCCCGCTCGGGCCCGGCGGTCTGCCGGCCACGTCCGGAGTTCGCACGAAGGCAGCGCGGCGGTCGCGATACTGCGCTGCTGCTGATGTCTGGTGTGGCGCGCTGGCCTCAGGCGCTGGCCTTGACCTTCGCCACGGCCTGGTTCGGGATCTCGACTTCGATCTCGAGAGTCGAGAGCGCATCGCCCCGATCCATGCGAATCTGCACCTGTTCCTTGTCGACGGCCACGTGCTTTGCGATGACCGCGAGGATCTCCTCCTGCAGGAGGGAGACGAGCTCCGGCTTCCCGCCGAGGACGCCCCGCTCGTGAGCGAGCAGGATCTGGAGGCGCTCGCGTGCGACAGGCGCCGAGTTCTTCCGCTGGAAAAAATTCAGAATGTTCATGCAGCCCTCCGGCCGAAGAATTTCCCGAAGAGGCCCCGCCTGTCGCTGGGAATCGTGACCTGGAGCGTCTCGCCCTTCAGGCGGCGCGCGGCTTCCGCATAGGCGCGCGCAGGTGCGCTGGCCGGGCTGTTCACGGTCACCGGTGCGCCGACGTTTGAGGCTTTCAGGACCTCTTCGCTCTCCGGGATGATGCCGATGAGCGGGATGGAGAGGATCTCCAGGACGTCGTCGACCTTCAGCATCTCGCCACGGCCTGCGCGACCGGCGTCGTAGCGCGTCAGGAGAAGGTGCTTGTCCATCTTCTCGCCGCGCTCGGCCTTCTGGGTCTTCGAGTCGAGGAGGCCGATGATGCGGTCGGAATCGCGCACGGATGACACTTCGGGATTCGTCACCACGACCGCCACATCCGCATGGCGCATGGCCAGTTGGGCGCCGCGCTCGATCCCGGCCGGGCTGTCGCAGATGATCCAGTCGAACCGGTCGCGCAAATCGTTGAGCACACGCTCGACACCGGCTTCGGTCAGCGCATCCTTGTCGCGCGTCTGCGAGGCGGGCAGCAGCGACAGGTTGTCGAGCCGCTTGTCGCGGATCAATGCCTGCGGGAGCTTCGCATCGCCCTGGACGACGTTGATGAGATCGTAAACGACGCGACGCTCCGCGCCCATGACGAGATCGAGATTGCGCAGGCCAACGTCAAAATCGACGACGACGACTTTCTCTCCGCCCTGTGCCAGGGCTGCACCGAGCGCGGCCGTCGACGTGGTCTTGCCGACGCCGCCCTTGCCCGATGTGACGACCAACACTTTGGCCATTTTCTTCCCCTCTTCCTTCTTTCAGTCCAGGGCTTCAACGATGATGCTGTCGCCGCGCAGGGCGATCTGCACGGGCTGTCCGCGATAACGCGGGTCGAGGTCGTCGGCAGCCCTGTAGAGGCCATCGATCGCGATGAGTTCCGCCTCGAACCGGCGGCAGAAGATGCGAGCCCGTCCGTGACCGGTGGCGCCCGCGATGGCGCGTCCCCGCAATGCGCCATAAATGTGGACCGAACCGCCTGCGATGACCTCCGCGCCCGAGGCGACGGACCCGAGCACGATCACGTCCCCTTCCGGATGCATGACCGACTGGCCTGAGCGAACGGACCCTTCGATGAGAAGGGAGGGCCCCGGCTGGGGAGCCGGCATGGCGGTCGGAATGGGATCGGAGGAGGCCGACTTCTCGGGGTCCGGCGCCGATACCGGCTGTTCGGCTTTGGGCGCTTCAGGGGCAGGCTCCTCGGGAATGACGCCCGCAGCCCGGTCCGCCGCCTTCGAGGCGGCCCGATAACCATGCGTTGCAGGCGGCTCCACCATGGGGCCTGGGCGACCGCCGCTAATCGGCGGCGGGAGGCCGAACCCGAGCTGGGACGGATCTGCACCCTCGATGCCGATGATCCGAATCTCGAACTTCGAGAGGTCGGCGATCAGCGCCATCAGCTCGTCCTTCACGAGCTGGACTCCGGACACGTCGAGAATGATGGCGCGGCCGGAGAAGAAGCCGGGCGAGCGCTCGGCAACTCCGGCGAGGTCGGCAAGCCAGGCGTCGAGCGGCGATTCCGGCGCAATGACGAGGGCCATGAAGGAGCGGCCGCGGAATCGGAGAGTGGGGCGGGGTTTTACGGCGATGGTCACGGGCGTGATCGATCCTGAAGATGTATCGATCTGGGACTACCATGGTTAATGCCCGGTTAATCCATGGCTCGCGTCTTCACTTCTCCAAAAGAAATGGGCGCCAAGGGCGCCCGGATGTCTCTTCGGGGCCTCGGGCCGGCAATGTGCTCGCGACCCGAGGGTGCTTCATCGACACGTCGATGGTTAGGAGATGAGGATCAGGTGATCACCACGCTGGCCGATTGTGTCGGTGCGGGCACCACATAGACCGTCTTCTCGCGCGGGGCCACGAGGAGCACGACGATGGCGAGAATGAGAAGACCGAAGAGGAGCGCCTCGGACCGCGTCGGCGCCTGCCGCCACCACGGGGCGTCACCCATCCCGGATATTGTGCGCTCCGGCAGGCAGTCCCGCGCCTGCTCGGTCGGTGTCGATCGGTTCTGTGCCACGGCAGCCTGCCCTCGGCTTGGTTAAGACTTCGTTAAGTTTCTACGTCGGAAGGCGGAAGCACGCCAGCGGGAATTCACCTTGAGGTTAATGCATGGCCCGGCGATCGGGTACATCATGCGGCCGTGACAAGTCTTCCTGATCATGGGATCGTTGTGCATTGCGTGATCGCCATTCTTTGTTCGGGAGCCATTCTTGATCTCGATCGGCGACCTTGATTCTCTCGCCGCCTGGCATGATGCCATCGAGGAAGGCTTCTGCGCGCTGGACCAGAACTGGCGCATCATCGCCGTCAACGACACTGCTCTCGCCCTCGTCGGGTTCAGCCGCGAAGCAGCTTACGACCGGATCCTTTGGGAGGTCATTCCGGGCTCGGCCGAAACCGAATATGGCGCCTTCCTCCGCCGCGCCATGGCGCAGGCGCAGCGTCTGAACTTCGAGGTGGAGAGCCGCCTCGATCCCGGGCGCTTCTATCGGGCCGTCGTGCTCCCCCTCGCGGCCGATGTCGGAATCGCCGTCGCGTTTTATGAGACCACCCGCGAGCGGGCGCTTGAGCGCAAACGCGCACGCGAGGTACGGGAGAACGAGATTCGTCTTCGCCTCGCGCTCGAAGCGACGCGGACCGGGATCTGGGATGTCGATATTCCGACCAGCACAATGACCCTGGACGAGCGCTGTCGCGAGTTGCTGGGCATCCGGGCGGAAGAGCGTCTCACCTACGAGGTGTTCCTGTCTCTGCTCCATCCGGCTGACCGCACTGCCGCCGTCGAAGGCATCGAGCGTGGGCTCGATCCCCACGGCACGGGCGAGATCCGGGCGGAATACCGCATCCTCATGCTGGAAACCTGGGAAGACCGGTGGGTCGCAGTCCAGGGCAAGGTCTACTTCGAGGCCGGGCAGCCCGTCCGCATCACCGGAACGCTGCGAGACATCACCCCGCGCAAGCAGACCGAAGAGGCGCTGAAAGCGCGTGAGCGCCAGCTCATGGAGGCACTTCAGGCGGCCTCCATGGCCGCATTCGAATATGACAATCGCCGCAACCGACTGACGAAGGGCCCGCGTCTCAACGAGATCTACGGGTTTCCGTCGGATCACGAGATTACCCTTTCGGATATGCAGGGCCGCTGTCACCCGGCCGACATCGAGCGCTTTTGCGAGATCTTCGCACCCGAATCGGCAGAGCCGGCGCAGAATTTCGAAGTCGAGTTTCGCCTGCTCCTCCCGGGGAACACGATACGATGGATGAGCAGCCGGGGAGAATATGTCCGCGATCCCCAGAGCCGTCTGGTCAAGACCCGCGGCATCGTGATGGACGTGACGGACCGCAAGCACGTGGAGGAGCGTCAGATTCTGCTGATGCACGAGCTGAATCACCGCGTGAAGAATACGCTCGCGACCGTTCAATCGGTCGTGAACCGGACGTTGCGCGGCGATGCCCGCACGGACGCCATGCGGCGCGACATCGAGCAGCGCCTCCTGGCGCTTTCGCGCGCTCATGATGTGCTCACGCGCGAGAATTGGGAGAGCGCGAGCCTGAACAGCCTCGTTGCCGAGGCCCTTCGCCCCTATCGGGAATCCGCGGACCGTCTAACGGCAAAGGGGCCGGAGCTGCGCCTCCCGCCTCAGGACGTGCTCGGCCTCTCGATGGCGCTGCACGAGCTCGCGACGAATGCCGCGAAATACGGAGCATTGTCGGTTCCAGGAGGTTCCGTGGCGATCACCTGGACGATCGAGGCCGGCCCGCAGCCGAAACTCGTCCTCTGCTGGCGGGAGCAGAACGGACCGCCTCCGACTCCACCGCAGCGGCAGGGTTTCGGAACACGGCTCATCGAACGCAGCCTCGCCCATGTGGAAGGTGCAAAGGTCACTCTTCGCTACCCGCGAGAGGGCGCCATTTGCCAATTCGAATTGCCGCTGCGCAGCGCGTCCCCGAATCCGAACACCCGCATGAGCTGATCCTGCACCGGCCCTCTACCAATCGAGCACGATCAGGGATGCCCGCGTTCCGACGCTGAATCCGCCCATGGCATCGAAGATGAGCTTCATCGCCTGCTGAGATGGACCTCGATCGTCGCCTTGCTTGCGCTTGTTCTTCTCGCGTGGCGAAATGCATCCGATGAGCCAGCCGACATGGGGAGCTTCGTGGATCAGGATGCCGGCCTCCGCACCGGTCCCCTGTTGCTTGTAGCCGTGCCCGTGGACCTTCAGGCATTGGCCCTCCGGATTCAGCTTCATCGCGTATTTCTTGTCCAGTTCCGCAACGGCGGATGATCTTATCATCGACAACTCGTAAGGCTCAGTCCTCGGCCTGGTCTGCATATAGAATCCCTTGCCGCTATCGGCCTTGAAGCGCTCCATCGTATCGAATTCGTATAGCTTCGTGACGGTGCCGCCGTCGGCCAGCGCCAGCTCGAGCGCTCTTTCGGCGAACGGAATGAGCGGGCAGGTCTGCTCGGATGAGCGAATGCCCATCGCGTCCATAGCTCTCTGGATCGGTGCCGCCGCGGCCTGTGCAATCGGAACGATCGGCTGCAGAGCCGATGGAAGAGTGGGTGCAGTGCGGAACTTTGCCGATTTGATCTGCGAACCCTGAAACACCGCCAAGCGGCCCCAGCGCCCACTCATTCCGCCGTATTTGAATTCGTCGAGCGGTGTGCGGGTGAGGATTAGTGTGACGTACGACATGGCCATCTCGCGCCTCGCGCGACGCAGCAGAACGCCTCCAAGCCCCAGGGCCTCACTTTAGTGTCGCCTGGCCCGATTTTCTGTGCGCCGGGGTACAAGCGGAGGGAGCGGTTTGTTTGGAGTCATAACTTCTAACGTCGGCGCTGCTACCCTCCCCTTTTCTTGAGAGGCTAGCGCCGCCACCCCTCACCCGCCCTTCGGGGCGACCTCTCCCAGAAGGGACGCCGTGAGGACGGCGCAGCGCGCAGATCCCTTTTGGGTTCGTTCTGCCAAATTGGGGCGACCTCTCCCGTCGAGGGAGAGGTGAGGACGGCGCGGCCTGCACATCGCCTCGCCCCCGACGGGAGAGGTCGGACGCGAGGCGTCCGGGTGAGGCGGGAAATACTGCGGGTTCTTCTAAATGGTGCAGCAAAATGCACGCCTGCCTTCAACGCGCAATTGTTCGCAACAACACGCACATCGACAAACGCGCCATCACAGCCTCCGCAATCTCTATGGCCGCCATTCTGCAGCGAGCATCTCGAGCGACTGTCGAAAGGTCCACGCATAGAAACTCGCCGCGTGTCTTCGTGCTGACGGCTCGCCGCCGCAGCCACCCAAGCGCTCGGCTGTCTCCGTGAAGGTGAGCCCGTCGCCGAGCGTGAGAGCCAGGATGCGCTCCCCGAGCAATCCGATGATCGGCCTGACTTCGTCACGCACGCGCACGGCCTGCGAGGCCCGGTCGAGCGCCGAGATGATGGCTTGGTCGCAGGAGACACCGGCATCGACACGAACGCCGTCGCGCCATGACGAGAGTGTGCGCAATCCGCTGGCGCGCTCGATGACCCGCTGGTAGGTGCGGCCCGTACGATAGGCCGCCTCACTCAGCCGCCCGCGACTGTATTCGTGCTCGAGAGGATCGGTGCGGGTGTTGATCGCTACTCTCCGGCGCCGTCGCGACACTGTCTCGTCCGGATCGTCGACCGCACCATGCCGGATCGTGATCTGACTCCCCCGGCGCCCCTCCTGCGGCAGCGGGTCGGAATATGGCGCGCTGCCGACCGCCTCGTAGCGTCCGAGCCTGAGGGAAGCGGGATCATGATTCTCAGCCATGGCGCACCTCGCGGCTCGGGATGCGGATCATCACAATGGCGGTGCAGACGATGGGCAATGCATAAGGAGAGCGGATCTCCGGCGGTCGTACCGGCGATGTCCTGGTCAATGGCACTGTCGCATCGTTGGGCTGCTCGTGGGCGGCGGCTCGGGGCATGGTCGACTCCAGTGACACCTGGCATTTTCTGATTTTCAGAAATTTCTGTCAATCAGAAAATCGGCTGCCCTTAGCCATGCGTCCGACGCGGTGGACCGTTGCGCTCCACACCGAGTTCAGCCTACATGGCGTCGCCGCCGCGAAGATTGGAGTGCGCCTTTGGCCAGTTCTGACGTCATCCTCGAAACAGAGGGACTGACCAAGTCGTTTCTGGGTTTCGTCGCCGTCCAGGACGTCACGTTCACTCTGCGCCGCGGCCACATCCACGCGGTGATCGGCCCGAATGGCGCCGGGAAGACGACCTTCTTCAACCTGCTCACGAAGTTCCTTCAGCCGACCCGCGGGCGCATTCTCTACAAGGGCGAGGATATCACGGGCCTGAAGCCGGCCGAGATCGCCCGTCGCGGCGTGGTGCGCTCCTTCCAGATCTCGGCGACCTTTCCTCACCTGACGGTGCTCGAGAACGTGCGCATAGCCCTGCAGCGCCACACCGGCACCGCCTATCACTTCTGGAAGCCGGAGGAGACGCTGCACGTCCTCCACGAGCGAGCACGGGAGTTGCTGCGTGAGGTCGGTCTGGAGGGCGAGGCCGACCGGCTTGCCGTCGAGCTCCCCTACGGCCGCAAGCGCGCCCTGGAGATCGCGACGACGATTGCTCTCGAGCCGGAACTCATCCTTCTCGACGAACCCACCCAGGGTATGGGCCATGAGGACATCGACCGCGTGAAGGCGCTGATCCAGCGCGTCGCGAAGGGACGAACGGTCCTGATGGTCGAGCACAACATGAGCGTCATCGCCGACATCTCGGACCGGATCACTGTTCTCCAGCGCGGACAGATCCTGGCCGAAGGACCCTATAGCGAGGTCTCGAAGGATCCTCGCGTCATTGAAGCCTATCTGGGCCAGGGACACTGAGCCGTGACCGATTCTCCCTTCCTCTCCATTCAGAATCTGCACGGCTGGTATGGCGAAAGCCACGTCCTGCATGGCGTCGACGTCAAGGTCCATGAAGGCGAGGTCGTGAGCCTCCTCGGAAGGAATGGCGCCGGCCGCACGAGCACGCTCAGAGCCATTCTCGGTCTCCTGTCCCGCCGTGAGGGCTCGATCCGGATCGCCGGCAAAGAAACGATCTCGATGGCTCCCTACAGGATTCCCCGGCTCGGGATCGGCTACTGCCCGGAGGAGCGCGGCATCTTCGCGAGCCTGACCACCGAAGAGAACCTGGAATTGCCCCCGCGGGTGGCCGAGGGCGGCATGAGCGTCGAGGAAATCTACCGGATTTTCCCGAACCTCGCCGAACGGCGCTCGAGCCCGGGCACGAAGCTGTCGGGCGGCGAGCAGCAGATGCTCGCCATCGCGAGAATTCTGCGCACCGGGGCGAAGCTCCTCCTCCTGGACGAGATCTCGGAGGGACTTGCGCCCGTGATCGTGCAGAAGCTCGCCGATACCATCCGCTTTCTGAAAGGCCGCGGATACACGATCGTAATGGTCGAGCAGAATTTCCGGTTCGCAGCGCCTCTGGCAGATCGCTTCTACGTCATCGAGCACGGCAGCGTCGCGATGGAGCTCAAACAGGCGGAGCTCGAGGCACGGCAGGAAGAACTCGCCCGCTTCCTCGGGGTATGAACAACCATTCTGGAATAGTTTAGGGAGAGAGCATGCGTACATTCCTGATGACGACCGTGGCCGGGGTCGCGATGGCCGTGGCGAGCCCCGGCATGGCCCAGCAGATCTCAGACGACGTCGTGCGGATCGGCATTCTGACCGACCTGTCGGGTGTCTACGCAGATTTCGGCGGCAACGGTGCGATCGAAGCGGCCCGTCTGGCGATCGAGGATCACGGTGGCAAGGTACTCGGAAAGCCGGTCGAACTGATTTCCGCGGATCACCAGAACAAGGCGGATGTCGCGGCGAGCAAGGCGCGGGAGTGGTTCGATACACAGGGCGTCGACCTGATCGCCGAGTCCCTCAACTCCTCGGTGGCGATCGCGGTCTCAAAGGTCGCGACCGAGAAGAAACGGCTCCAGATCGTCACCGGTGCGGCGACGGCCCGTCTGACGAACGAGGACTGCGGCCCGTTCACGATTCACTACGTCTTCGACACCTATGCACTGGCGCACGTCACGGGTTCCGCGGTCGTGAAGGCCGGTGGCGACACCTGGTTCTTCCTCACGGCCGACTACGCCTTCGGGCACAGCCTCGAGAAGGATACCGGCGACTTCGTGACGGCGGCAGGCGGCAAGGTTCTCGGCGCAGTACGGCACCCGCTCTCCGCGTCGGACTTCTCGTCCTTCCTGCTCCAGGCCCAGAGTTCCGGCGCCAAGGTCGTCGGACTCGCGAATGCCGGCGCCGATACGGTGAACTCGATCAAGGCTGCCTTCGACTTCGGCCTCACACCCAAGCAGCAGCTCGCCGGTCTGCTCACGCTGATCACCGACGTGCATGGCCTCGGCATCGAGCAGGCACAGGGACTCTACACGACGGAAGCCTGGTACTGGGATCAGGACGACGCGAGCCGGGCCTTTGCGAAGCGTTATATGGAACGCATCAAGAAGATGCCGAACTCGAACCATGCCGGCGTCTATTCGGCGGTCGCGAACTACCTGAAGGCGGTCGAGGCCGCGAAAACCGACGAGACCGAAGCCGTTACCAAGCAGCTGAAGTCCATGCCCATCAACGACATGTTCGTGAAGAACGGCAAGATTCGCGAGGACGGTCTGCACGTCCATGACATGAAGCTGTTCCAGGTGAAGTCACCGAGCGAGTCGAAGGCGCCCTGGGATTATTACAAGCAGATTGCCGTGGTCCCCGGCGACGAGGCCTTCCAGCCGCTCTCGAAGTCGCGCTGCCCGCTCGTCAAGTCCTGATTCCGTGAATACGCGCCGCGGGAGTCTGCTCCCGCGGCGCAAGTAGCAATCCCGAAAGGCGTCTGATGGAGATCTTCGGCAAGCCGCTTCCCGCCCTCGCCTCGCAGATCGTGCTGGGGCTCGTGAACGGCTCGTTCTATGCGATGCTGTCTCTCGGGCTGGCGGTGATCTTCGGGACGCTCAACATCGTGAACTTTGCGCACGGTGCCTTCTACATGCTCGGCGCGTTCGGTGCTTTCTTCGCACTGACGGCGCTCGGCGTGAACTACTGGTGGGCGCTCCTGCTCGTTCCGCTCGGGGTTGGCCTGATCGGTGTTCTGGTCGAACGCGGGCTGCTGCGCTGGCTCAAGGGCCTTGACCCGCTCTACGGCCTTCTTCTCACCTTCGGGCTGTCGCTCATCCTGGAAGGCGTGCTGCGCGACTTCTACGGCTCGTCCGGGCGCTCCTACCCTCGCCCGCCGGCGCTCAACGGTGTCTGGAATCTCGGCTTCATGGTCCTGCCGGTCTCGCGCGCCTGGGTCATCGGGGTCTCGCTGGTCGTCTGTTTCGCGACTTGGTTCGTCATCGAACGGACCAAGCTGGGCGCCACCCTGCGCGCCGCGACCGAAAATCCGTCTCTTGCGCAGGCCTTCGGTCTCAACGTGCCGCTCCTCGTGACGCTCACCTTCGGTTTCGGCGTCGCCCTCGCCGGGCTCGCCGGCGTACTTGCGGCCTCGGCGGTGCAGATCACGCCGCTCATGGGCTCGAACATCATCATCGCGGTGTTCGCCGTCGTGGTGATCGGCGGCATGGGCTCGATTCTCGGGGCCATCGTGACCGGTCTCGCTCTCGGGGTGATCGAGGGCCTGACCCGCGTCTTCTGGCCGGAGGCCTCGGCAACCGTCGTGTTCCTCGTGATGGCCATCGTGCTCCTCGTGCGGCCTGCCGGCCTGTTCGGAAAAACCTGATGACGAAGTCCCCGCGTCCGTTCCTCGTCTTCGCCGCCCTCGTCGCGATCGGGATCGTTGCCCCGTTCCTGGGGCTCTATCCCATCCTTCTGATGAAGCTCCTATGCTTCGCCCTGTTCGCCTGCGCGTTCAATCTTTTGCTCGGCTTCGTCGGGCTGCTCTCCTTCGGGCACGCCATGTTCTTCGGCGGGGCAGCCTATGCCGCGGGTCACGCCATAAAGGTGTGGGGCTTCTCACCCGAGCTCGGTCTCGTGTTCGGGACGCTCGTGGCGGCGCTGCTCGGCTTGGTGGTGGGGAGCCTCGCAATCCGGAGGCAGGGCATCTACTTCGCCATGATCACCATGGCGCTTGCGCAGATGTTCTATTTCTTCGCGCTGCAGGCGCCCTTCACGGGTGGCGAGGATGGCCTCCAGGGCGTCCCGCGCGGAAATTTGTTCGGCATTCTTCCGATCGGCAACGATCTGACGCTCTACTACGTCGTGCTCGTGGTCGTCGTCGCGGCTTGGCTCCTGATCGCCCGTATCGTGCACTCCCCGTTCGGACAGATCCTCCAGGCGATCCGGGAGAACGAGCAGCGCGCCACGTCGCTCGGCTACGACGTCGACCGGTTCAAGCTCGTCGCCTTCGTGCTGTCTGCCGCCCTTTCGGGCCTCGCCGGCGCCCTGAAGACGATCGTACTCGGCTTCGCAACCCTCACCGACGTCCATTGGGCTACGTCCGGCAGCGTCATCCTGATGACCCTGATCGGGGGCATCGGCACTCTGACGGGTCCTGTCCTCGGGGCTTTCGTGATCACCGGCCTCGAGAACGTCCTCGCCGACCGCGTCGGGTCCTGGGTCACCGTGGTGCTCGGTGTGATCTTCGTCCTGAGCGTGCTGTTGTTCCGCCAGGGGATCGTCGGCACGCTGAGCCACCTGTGGCCACGCTCGAAGGCGAGAGCGTGACTCGGCGCACCGGTGCAGGCGCGGCGAACGGAAACGTGAACCAGCGTCCCTGAAAACTGCCTTTTGCGGAGGGAACGACCCTCCGCCCCCGAGGAGAATTACACTTCTTCGATTTGCTGTTGGCTCCGACGGTCGGGTCTGCCCGAACCGCTCGCACGCAAACACATTCCAACTCGAGCCTGACTTATCCGGGGACCTACGGCCTGCTGGAACGAAGCGCACGAGCGGCACCGGGTCCGGACAGTGTCCTCGCGCAAGCTTCCTATAGCCCTGACGTAAAAAAGCCTTCGATCCGCCCCACATTACGTTACGTAGGGGGATCGTCGATCCCCTATCGAGAGCACGGCTCGCGAAAGTGCTTGCCGGTTTCGCGAGTCGGTCGGGCTCCAGTTGCTAGCGTGAGTGCCATCTCCCGCCCAACCGGCATCCACTTGGGGGGAGAGGACCTCTCGAGCGGAGAGACGCCAAATGGAACATCGGGCGAAAGACGCGCTCCTCACAATCGCCGACGTGACGGCTCAGGAAAGAGGCTTTTTAACCCGCCGTGAGCGCCTCCTGCGCTGGGCCGAGTGCCTGGAGCAGGATCCCTCGCGCCGGCTCCGGTCTCTCGGTGAGATCGAATTCGTGCCCGCTGCCGAACGCCGGGACATCCGCGCCGACGAATCCCCGCTGACCGTCGCCTTCGCGGATCCCATCCTGCGGGCGGACGGCCTCGCGAGCGACCGCCTCGGCGATGCGATGGACTATTTCGAAATTTCGGAATGGCGTGCCCACCGGCTCCTGTGCTCCTGCATGAACGGGTGGCACATCCAGGCCGGATCGTTTGCGAAGAAGCTCCGCCGCATGAGCGATCCCCGGGCGGATCTCCGCACGGGCGCTGTGGTTGCCGGAGCCGTGGGACTGCCGCTGCTCCTGATGCTTCTGATCTGATTGCAGAGGATCGAACCGGCCGCGACGAGCGGCCGGTTCAATGATCATTTCCGACGAGCATGCGGTCGGCACCTGATGCTCACCGCGCAACTGTGGCCGCTCTTAGCCAATCTCACTCGATCCGCACCGTCACACTGACGGATGCGCCCTTTGCATCAATGACGGAGAGTTGCACGAAGCCGGCGCCGTCGGGACGCCATGACGCGTTCCGGCGCAGCAAGCCGGTCTCCACCGGCGCGCCGTTGACGAGCCAGGTGAGCGGAGGCGAACCACCCGTCGCCTTCATGACGAGCCGGCTCCCGCCCTCCACCCCGCCAGTCATACCGAGTTCGACGCGCGATCCGTCGATCGGATAGCTGATGTGCAGGGGCGCCTGCGCGAGGGACAGCAATGTCTTCGGCACGTCGTTGCGCACATGGCGAAGCGGCGGTGGCAAGTTTGCGGTGGTTGCAACGAGCGCATGGGTCGGACGAGCGATCGGCTGCGGTTCAATCCCGAGCCGCGCAAAAGCATCGAACAGGATCGGCGCGGCAACGACCCGGCCCACGAGCCCGGGAACCGCACTGCCATCCGGCCGACCGACCCAGACGCCGATCGTGAAGTCGCGGTCGAACCCGACGGCCCAGGCGTCGCGGTATCCGTAGGACGTGCCTGTCTTGTAGGCGATACGGTTTGCGAGCGCCCGATCCGGCGGCGGCGCCCCTCGGAGGATGTCGGCGACATACCAGGCCGCGACCGGATCCGCGATCGCACCGCTTTCGGTCACAGGATCGGAGTCTTGCCTGCGGCGCAGCACCGGCACCGAGCCACCTCGCGCCAGACCCGCATAGAGCCTCGTGAGATCGGTCAGCGTCACGCCGAGGCCTCCGAGACCCACCGCCAGCCCCGGCGGTGCATCCCGCGGCAGCACCGCCTGCGCACCAGCGCTGTCGAGGCGAGCGAGCAGTCGCGCAACACCGACCTGCTGCAGAAGTTCGACGGCGGGCACGTTCAGCGAGAGCTGGAGCGCGCGCCGCGCCGTCACGATGCCGAGATGATGGAGGTCGAAATTCTCCGGCTGCCAGATTCCGAAGCGGGTCGGGCGATCGTCGAGCAGTGTCTCGGGATGGGCGATGCCCTGCTCGAAGGCGAGAGCATAGATGAAGGGCTTCAGCGCCGATCCGGGCGAGCGGATCGCGGTGGTCATGTCGATGGCCCCCGCACGCTCGCTGTCGAGATAGCCGGCGCTCCCCACAAGGGCCCGGATCTCGCCGGTCGCGTTATGGACGACGATGATCGCCACCGACAGCCGTGGGCCGAGTTGTGCCGCTCGCTCACGCGCCAATCCCTCGAGCGATTCCTGCAGGCGGCCGTCGATCGCAAGGCGGTGCACGGCATCAGCGGGACGCTCGGTTATGGCTGCCTCGGCCAAGTGGGCAGCATGCATGGGGAAGGCCTGCCGCCCTGCCGGCAGCGCCTCCGCACTGGCTCGGCGAACCTCGTCCTCGGCCACGAGGCCGGCGGCAGCCACGCGCTCGAGGACTCGATCACGAGCCAGCCGCGCCGCCGCGGGAAAGCGATCCGGGCGCCGTGCTTCCGGTGCCTGCGGCAGCGCGACGAGGAGCGCTGCTTCGGTGGCCGACAGGCGCTTCGGCTCCCGTCCGAAATAGGACAGGCTCGCGGCACGGACGCCTTCGAGATTGCCGCCGTAAGGCGCGAGCGCGAGATAGAGTTCGAGGATCTGCGACTTCGACAACCGCTGCTCGAGTTGAACGGAGCGGATCATCTGGCGCAGCTTCGCCGCGAGCGAGCGTTCGGCGCGCGGCTCGAGAAGGCGCGCCACCTGCATCGTGAGCGTCGAAGCTCCGGACACCACGCGTCCATGCCAGGCGAATTGGAATGCAGCACGAAGGAGCGCGCGCGGGTCGATGCCGTGATGGGACTCGAAGCGGGAATCTTCGTACGCCTTCAGCATCGCGAGAAAGCGAGGATCGACATCGCCGATACTTACCGGGAGACGCCAGCGCCCGTCACGCGTCGCGAAGGGACGCAGCAGGTTTCCATCGCGGTCGAGGACGACCGTCGAGCGCTCCTCTGCGACAGCAAGATCGAGCGGCGGCAGCGCGCGTGCGAGCAAAATCGCGCCCACGGCTCCTGCGAGAACCACCGCAGTAATGCTACCGCCCACTGCGAGAAGGCTCTTACGCAGCCTCGTCCTGCGCCCTGACGACTCCGGTTTCATGGTCAGGGTCGTGCGGTGACGATCTCGACCGTTCCGGTGGCGGTGCGTCCGAAGTTTTCCGGGCGGTACATGTCCTCGATCTGCGCCGGCGGGTGCACGTAGCGGCCGGGCGCAACTGCACGGACGATGTAGGCCACCATGAACGATGCCGGGCCGTTCGCAGGCCGGTCGAACGCCGCCACAAATCGGTCGTCCCGATATTCGGCATGCGCGGGTTCGATCTCCGTCTTCAGCCAATCGAGCGCCGCAACGGAGCCGCTGCTGACCAGATTCGGATTGTCGATCTCGAAGCCGGCCGGCAAGCGGTCGACGAGGAGAAGGCGCGCGGCGGTGCTCGTCGCGTCATTGATCTTGAGGACCGTGACGAGGCGATCGTTCTGGCGCACCTGGGCGGGATTCACCGCCGTTCCGTCGAGGCGGAAATAGGACCGCTCCACATTGTAGCCCCGCGACAGGGGCGGCTCGGGTGCCAGCGGATTTCCGGCCACACTGACGACGAGTTGCACCGGTACCGCGCCCGCATTGGCGATGGTGAGCGGCTGCCGCGCCAACATCTCGTCGGAGAGGCGGCGCTGGAATGCGCCTTTGTGCTCGGCGCCGTCGACGCGGAACATCATTGCCTTTGCGTCCGGCAGAGCCGCGTCGGCCGCAAGCACCATCCAGGCATTCTCCTGCGTGCTCGTAGCACGTCCAGTGGCCCGTTCGTCCTCCAGGATTTGCGCAACCGGCTGCACGAGATCCGAGGCTCTGCCTGCTTCGCTCGCGAGCGCGAGGAGCCCTGCGCCGTCGCGCAGGCGCGATCCGTAATCGGCACGGTACGTGTTCCGATCCCGGATCTCTCGCAGCCGAGCCAGAGCGGCGGAGAACACCGTCTGTGCGCGACCGCGATCGCCGAGCAGTGCGAGTGCCGCGCCGATCTGCGCGCGCGCGAGGGGCGACTCGAAGGCAGCGAGCTTCGTGTCTGCGAGATAGCGGAGATCTCCCATCACGGGCCGCCCATTGCGGGCCAGCACGTAAGCCGCATAGGCGAGTTCCGCTGCGCTTTCCTCGACATTCGTCGTGTTGGCGACGAAGTTGCGCAGCCGGTCGAGCGCCTGGCCGAATGCCGATTGCGGCAACGTGAAGCCGCGCTCGCGGGCACGGGTCAGGAAATCCGTCACATAGGCATCGAGCCAGAGATCGTCGCCACCAACAGTCCACAGTCCGAACGAGCCTGCCGAATCCTGACGCGCAAGAAGGCGCTCGATCGCATCGCGCACACGCTCGTCGACGTCGAGATCGGGGCGCAAGGCTTCCGCTGCAGCGAGGCGGTTGACGTAGAGCAACGGCATTGCCCGGCTGACGATCTGCTCCGAGCATCCATAGGGAAACCGGTCGAGCGCTGCCAGGAGACCTGGAACGTCGAGCGCAGCCAGCGTCGTGAGGGACACGGTTGTCTCGGCCGTGCCCGGCACGAGATCGGCGACGAGATCGTGGGAGAGCGTCACACTCGCGCCGGGATCGAGCGTTCGCACGGTACGCCGCACGAGTCCGCCGCTCCCCGGCTGCACGCGCAACGCGTAGCTCTGGGTCACGGCAGTTCCCTCGCCCGACACGGTGACATCGATCGTCGCGGTTCCCGGACCTGCTGCCGTCACGGGCAGGGTCAACGTCGCCCGACTCTGCGGATCGAGGCGCAACGTAGTGCGCAGCGCATCGACCGGCACGATGACCGGTCCCTTGATGTCGACATCGACCTGGTACTCGCCACCCCTCCCCTCGACATTGTCGACCTGAATGAAGAACCGAGACTGATCGCCGATCGACAGGAAACGCGGAAGCGTGCCTGTGACCACCACGGGATCGCGGATCACCGTCTCGGCCACCGCGTGGCCGACGCGGTCCTTCGTCCAGGCCACGGCCATGATCCGCGCAGTCCCGTTGAAGGACGGGAGTTCGAAATCGGCCCTGGCGGAGCCATCCGCCGCGACGCGCACGATTCCCGAGAAGCGTGCGAGCGGCTCCTGTGTCGGCGGGATACCTTCGAGCGCAGCGGGTTCCGCGTCGCCTCCGGAGCGGATTGCGCCGCGCGTGCCCTGCATGCCGTCGATCAGGTAGCCATAGAGATCGCGGATTTCCGTCCCGAGCTGACGCTGCCCCAGGAAATAGTTCTCCGGGTTCGGAGACTCGTAGGCGGTCAGGTTCAGGATGCCGACATCGACCGCAGCAACCGTGACGCGCGCCTCCTCGCCGGGCGACAGGCCGTCGACGCGCACCGGGATCGTCAGCGTTCCGCGTGGCCTGACCTGCGCCGGCGCATCCATGGTGACCGCGAGAGTTCGCGCCGATCGATCGACCTCGAACCATGCGAGCCCGAGCGCCCGCCCTGGCATTCGCCGGGCAGCCTGATCGAGCGGGCGGTGAGCCATGGCGACGACATAGGCGCCCGTCCCCAATCCGGCCTCGACCGGCAGCGAGATCTCGATGCCGTCGGCCGGCACGTCGACGACCCGGATGGCCTGAACCCGGCCGCCGACGATCGCGAGGGTCGCCTTGCCGCCGAACCGCGGCGACAGACGAACCTTCATGATGTCACCCGTCCGGTAGCTCGCACGATCGAGGTTCAGGTCGAGGAGATCCGGCGTCTCGGCGGTGACCTCTCCGGACCATCCCACCGTGAAAGAGAGGCTCGTATGCGCGCGCTCGCCGAGTTCCGGCGCGGCGATGTCGAGGCGGTACGATCCCCAGTTCACCGGCGCCGTGATGCGCGCGACCGCATCGGCGGTCAGATCGAGACGACCATCGGCTACGCGCCGCACGGACTGGATCGGTTCGTAACCCCACCGGCCTTCGCTGTTGTACCATTGATACCGCTTCTCGACCCGCGACAGCGTCCAGGCGACACCCGATTTTGCGAGGCGCCGGCCATCGGGCGCCGCCAGCACGGATTCGAAGGTCGCGGTGTCGCCGTCCTTCAGTTCGCCGAAGGCCTTCCTGATGCCGATGACGGGTCCACCGGGGAGGATCGGAAGCACGATCCTGCGCTCCACGGCGCGTCCGCCGGGCTCGCCGACCCGCAGGACCACGCGTGCCTGCGTCGGGCGCGGCGCCGTCACCTCCTGGATGGGCGCCCGCACGGTTGCACGGCCCTCAGCATCCGTCGTGACCGTCTCCTCGAGTTCGACGGTCGAGGCTTCGAAATCCTCGTCATCGAGTCCGACCGTGAAGCCCTCGAGGCCCGGAACTGCGCTCACGCTCGCCTCTTCTACGGACACTTCGCCAGAAATCTCGAGGCCTGAGCCGGGTGCGCCGAAGAGATAGCGCGTCTCGACATCGATCTCTGCGGGCTCTCCCGGTCGCAAGCGTTTCGCCTTCGGCGTCAGCACCACATCGAGCCGCTCGGGGACGTAATCCTCGACGAGGAAGCTCGTCTCGCCGACGGCACTGCCCTTCGGATCCGTGAAAGCAGTAACGCGCCAGGTGCCGCGCATGGCTCCGGGCAGAATCGGGACCGACAATATGCGACCGCCGAGTCCCTGATCCTCGACGACCATGCGGCGCGCCTCGACGCCGTCCGGACGCTTTACCACGAACGTGAGCGGGACACCTGAAACGGCAACGCCACCGGAATCGCGCAGGAGGGCGGAAACGAAGGCCGTCTCTCCGGTGCGATAGACGCCGCGCTCTGCGTAGAGGAACGCATCGACTCCCGCGGCCGGCGGACGTCCCTTAACGCCGCGGTCGGTCAGGTCGAAGGCCGAACCGGTGAGATCGAGAAAGCCGTAATCCGTTTCGAAGCTCGCAACAACGAGACCGGGCGCGAGACCGCCCTGCCCGCGCGCGAGACCGGGATCAAACACCGCATATCCATTCGCATCCGAAGTCTTCGTGGCAAGGACCTCGTTGTTGCGCGCAACGAGGCGCAGTTCGACATTGGCCACGGGCTCGGCGCTCGCGAGCGAACGCACGAAGACGTGGACACCGTCCTTGCCCTTGAAGGCCGTCAGTCCGAGGTCCGAGACGACGAACCACTGGGTTGCCGTGGGCTCCCAGTCCGAGCCGTTATCGGGCGCACCTTTCGGCCGTGCGGTCATCACATAGACGCCCGGCTGAAGGACGCCCACCGCCTCGGTGACGGGGAATGCCGTGATGACGTCGCGGTTCAGGTCGGAGGTCGTATCGAGCGTCCCGGACCAGATTTTGAATCCACTCTCGGAAGCAATCTGCGCAGCGGAGGACCGGCTCAATTGCGCCAGAAATTCCTCCGACCGGACCGTCGGCAGCAGGCTGCGGTCCCCGATCCGGGCAATGTCGATCTCGACCTGCGAGGTGTTGACGGAGACAACGGGAATGCCTTCCTGTCCCGTTCGCGGCAACACATAGGTGCGGCCCGTGAAGCGGACCTGCGGCGAGCGATCCCGTACATAGACTTCGTAATCGGCATTCTTCAGGAGCGTTTCGTCGACCGCGGACGGCAAGCCCTGGCGCAACACGAAGGCATAACGCTGGCCGTGCTGAAGCCCATCGACACAGAGCTGATTTCCCTCGGCCGTCACCGCCGCATTCGCCGTGCCGGAGATCGCCACGAACGGCGCAAAATCGACCTTGCCGTTCGCCAGCGGATCCGAGAACTGGAAGCAGACTCGCGGCGACGCGGAATCGGAATCGATCCTGTAATCGACGATACGGAAACCATGCATTTCGCGGAGCGACTCGTACGTCTGCCGCACCGTCGGATCATCGGCGATCTGCAGGCTCGCGCGATAGGTATTGAGCGCGGGGTGCCACATCTCCCTGAGAACATAGATCTCTGCGAGGGTCGCGAGGGCGCGTGCCTCGTCGGCGCTCGTCGTCGCGCGCAGATAGGCCGTATGAGCCGCGACCGTCATCCGTTCCTGCAGGCGATAGCGCTCGCTCCAATCTGCCGGCTGAACCGCCTGGGCGGAGCGCGCATAGGCGAGCCAATTCGCGGCATTCGAGGGCTCGGTCGCGATTGCGGCAGTTGCCAGCGCAAGCGCGCGGCGGGGGTCGCGCGCGAGGACCGCCTCCGCATCCCGTCGCATCTGCGCCGCGCTGCCGCCTGCCGTGCGTCCGGCTTCGCCCTTGAGCTGCGCCTCAAGCCGCTGTCCTTCACCAGCCAGCGCCTCCGGCTGATAGGTTTTCTGGGCAGCTGCCGACGAAGCCGACAGGAGTGCAGCCGCAAGAGCGACGACATAATGGATTGTCCGGATCATTTCGCACCCCGCGGCAGATCCCGGGAGCCTATTCCTGTTCGATGACGCGCGGAAGATCGCTCCGAGCCCTCACCTTCGAGTCACGATGCCGAACGAGATTGCTTGCAATCGTCGTCTGCTCTGCAACGATGCACCGCCAGAGGGTTCGTCACACATGCTCGTGCGTGTCGGCGTCTGCATCGCCGCACTTCTCATGATCGTCCTCCCACCGGGTGCCGTTGCGCAAAGTCAACCGGCCGCATCGGCACGCGCCATGCAGCAGGCGTTCCAATCCGCAAAAACAGCCTTCGAGATGCTCCCGGAACAGGAGCGACGCCGGATCCAGGAATCTCTCGCCCTGATCGGAGATCTCAGGGCCGTTGAAGGTACGGGTTTCAGCCGGCCCGTCCTCGATGCGGTTCTCGCATTCCAGCGCAGAGCTCGACTTGAGGCGACGGGTCTCGTCGATGCCAAGACGCGCGCTGCGCTGGCAGCAGCCGCGAAGGGGCCTCGCGAGGCGAGCGGTTTCAGGCTGATCGATGACGAGCGCACCGGCGTACGGATCGAGGTTCCCGAGCGCGTGCTCCCGAAGCGAAGCGTGAATCCGGGCGGCGGCTCACGCTGGCAGAGCGCGGACGAACGGGTCACCCTCGACACCCGGCCCGTTCAGGAAGCGGGCGCTACCCTGCAGTCCCTCTATGATCGCAACCTTTCGATCCGCGCACCCGGCCGCCAGGTCACCACGAAGCGGATCGGTCCCGACTCCTTCGTGATCGCGGGAGAGACGCCGACCGGTCGATTCTACACGCAATACGGCAGCGGTCCGGACGGCCTGCGTGGATTCTCGATCGGCTACGACAAGGCGCTCTCGTCCGAGATCGATCCTCTCGTCGTCGCGATAGCGGCAAGCTTCGCGCCGTTCCCAGCGCCCGCCGCGCCTTCCGCCGAAGATCGTTCGGCCGCCGCGAGCGAGGCCAACCGCCCGCGCCTGATCGCGACGGGACTTGTCGTAGCGCCCGGGCGCATCGTCACAGCAGCCTCCATCGAGACCTGCAGGGATCTTCGCGTGGGCGATCGCGCCGTGAAGGTCCTTCCGGTGACGGGTCCGCTCCGGATCATCGAGACCGACCAGATCCAGCAGACCACGAGTCCCGGCGCGCGTGCGGCGCCGCTGACGCCCGAGACCGCGCTCCTCGCTCTGTTCTTCATGCTCGATCGCGGACAGCCGACTCTGGTCGCGGCATCAGCGCTCGCCATGCCGGACGGCACGGTCTCGGGGCCGCTGCAGCATGGCGCCGCCGGGGCGCCGCTCTTCGATCGCTCGGGCCGGCTCGCGGGCTTCGTCGGAGATCTGGCGCCGCCGCGATTCACTGCCGGCATTTCGCCCTCGGCCCACCATCCGCTCGTCCTGGCCGCGGCCACCGATGCGATCCCAGCCTCTGCCCCGCAGGCGACCTCCGCGGGAGAACGCAGTGCAGGAGACCTCGCGGCGGCATTTCGCGGCGCAATCGTGCCGCTCTTCTGCGGTTCATGAGCGCCATGTCCGAATCATCGTATCGCCGCCGCCTCACCGCTGATCTCCGCAACTGGCAGGAGAACGGCTGGGTCACGCCGGAAGGCGCGGCGGCCATCCTGCAGTCACTTCCGGTCTCTCGCGTGCGCGGCGGTTTCTCGGGCCTGATCGCCATCCTCGGCGCCGTTCTGCTCGGTCTCGGCACCCTGTCTTTCGTCGCAGCGAATTGGGAGGCCATCCCACGCCCGATACGGCTCCTGCTCCTGATGCTCGCCCTCGGGGGAGCCCACGGCCTTGCGGCTCACCTGTGGACGCAAGGTCGAATTCTTGCCGCGGAAGCGAGCATGCTTCTCGCCGGTCTCGTCTTCGCGGCGTCCATCGCCCTCATTGGACAGAGCTATCATCTGTCGGGTGAGTTCAGCGACGCTGTTCTCCTGTTCGCAGGCGGCTGCCTCGGAGCGGCTTTCTTGGTGCATTCGACAGCCATGATGGCTCTCGGTATGGCCGGCGCCCTGTTCTGGTCCGGGCTGATCACGGAAGCGACCGAGGCGCCGCACTGGCCCGGCTACTGGCCCGTTCTGGCAGGGCTGGCACTCGCCGTGCACCTCGACAACCGCATCGCCCGCATGGCGGCGATCTCCGGGTGCCTCGGCTGGATCGCGCTCGTGCTCTATGCGCTCGGCCAATCGGGGGACTGGCCCGCCGGCGGTGTTCTTGCCACCGGTGCCGTCACGGCGCTGGCCCTATGGGCGGTCGGCGTCACCGTCACGAACCACCCGAATGCAGCAATCGGACGCCTGGGCTCCGACCTTCTGGTCCCGGCCCTAAGTGCAGTGCTCCTCGCGCTCTTTGCATTGCAGGTCGTGCCGCTCGCAGAGACGCCGGACCGCCGTCTCGACTGGCTGCCGTTCGCCTGTCTCGGCGCCCTCGTGCCGGTTGGTCTCGCGGCCTTCGCCTTGTCTCGGACGCGCGCCTCCCGGACCGATCTCGGTGCCGTGGTGCTCCTGGCGGGCGGGAGCCTTGCACTCGCGGCCCTGTCGCCGGAGGACGGATTCATGGCGCGTCTTGCCGGCGGTGCCCTGGTCCTGCTCGGCGGGGTTTGGGTCGCCGCGCTCGGCCACGAGGGCCGCAACGGATTCGGCTCCCGTACCGGTCTCGTCGCGTTCGGTGCCGAAGCGGTCTATCTCTACACCATCACGCTCGGTACGCTCCTCGATACGGCTGTCGCGCTGTTCGCAGGCGGGCTCCTCTTCATCGCCGTGTCCTATGCGCTTCTTCGGTTTCGACGCCGCCTCGGTGCGGCAGGAGCAACCTCGTGATCGCCCGTCGCATTCGCCGCGGTGCGCTGGCGGCTTTCCTGCTGCAGGCCGCGCTGCTTGCCTGGCTCGTTGCCGACCGGGCCATTCTGCTGCGAACCGGCACCGAGATCCGACTCGCCGTGGTCCCCGTCGATCCGAGAGACCTGTTGCGGGGCGACTACGTCGTCCTCGCGACGCCGCTCTCGCGAATCCGCACGGACGTGTTGAGCGGCGACGATGCATTCAGCATCGGAGAGACGGTTTTCGTAGCTCTGGAACGTAGCGGGGACGCGTGGCGGCCCATCGCCGTGCACAGGAAGCGACCTGCCGACGCACTCGTTCTGCAGGGCCGCATCTCGGGGCCTGACGGGGTCGCGGATTGCACCGATCCCTGTCGCGCCTATCGTGTGGAATACGGCCTCGAACGCTTCTTCGTCCCGGAGGGAAAGGGCCGGGAGCTCGAGCGTCTGCGCAACGGCGAGCAGCTCGAGGTCGACGTGGCGGTTGCCGGAAGCGGCCGCGCCGCACTCAAGCGCCTTATTCGAGACGGGCGAGTTCTGTACGAGGTGGATCTGCTTTAGGGCAATCCGGGAGCAGAAGCCACGTTCCGCCTTCGAGTGCTGCCGGAGGAGCGTGGCGGCCGGACGCACTCGCCCTAGCTTGCGCCTCAATGGAGGGTTGCATGTCGGAAGTCGGCAAGGCCCAGGAGCCGTGGCAATGGGACGAGGCCACATGGCGTGCCAAGATCGCGCGCGTTCGGGCCGGACGGTCTCTCAAGCCCGTCCGGTGGAAGGGGAGTGCGCGCTGCGCCGTTGCCCTGTCGTTCGATGCCGACCATGAAACGGCGGAACTCAGATACGGAGGACAGTCGGTCGGGAAGCTCAGCCAGGGACAGTTCGGCGGTCGTGTCGGCAGCCCGCGCGTCCTGCGCCTCCTCGAGCGTTACAACGTGCCCGCGACATTCTTCATGCCGGGCGTGTCGGCTCTCATCCATCCGGACGAGCCCAAGGCCGTGGTGGATTCAGGCCATGAACTCGGTATCCATAGCTGGATCCACGAGTTCAACTCCACGCTGCCCTTCGAGGCCGAGCGTGAGCTCGCGTTCCGGGCGCGCGATACGCTCGCAAAGCTTTCCGGCAAGGAGCCCGTTGGCATGCGAACGGCCTCCTGGGACTTCAGCGACCATACGTTGAAGATCATTCGGGAGATGGGCCTACGCTACGACTCCTCGCTGATGGCCGATACGGAGCCCTATGAGCTCCTGGAGGACGGCCAGCCGACTGGGATCGTCGAAGTCCCGGTCGAGTGGATTCGCGATGACGCCGTCTATTTCAACATGGACCGGGCGAGCGCAACGCGGCCCTACACGAGCCCCGACGCGGTCTTCGACATCTTCCGCCGCGAATTCGAGATGGCCTACCAGGAGAAGGGCCTTTTCGTCCTTACGATGCATCCGCACGTCATCGGGCAGCGGTCGCGCATCTGGATCCTCGAAGAGCTCATCCGGTTCGCGCGATCTCTCGACGGCGTGTGGTTCGCGACCCATGCCGACATCGCCCGCTACTGCGCGGCCGAGGCGGATCTCGGCACGACGATGCCGCCACCGAGTGTGAGCGGGGTGCGCCGTTCCTGACAATCCTGCTCTGCCGTCCCGCGGGCCTGCACTGCGACCGGCCAACCAGCCCCTCACAACGGCCCCGAGATGAGCCCCCCGTCGACCTGGATCACAGTGCCGGTGATATAGCTCGCCGCGTTCGACCCGAGAAAAACGGCGAGCGCGGCGATCTCCTGCGGTTCCGCCAGGCGCCCGAGCGGGATCGTTTCTTGGATCTCAGCCTCGACCTCCTCCGTGGAACGCCCCTGCCCGCTCGCCTGACGGGCAATCAGGGCCGAGATCCGCGGGGTCCGCGTCCAGCCCGGACAGATGGTGTTCACGAGGATGTTGTCCCGGGCGACTTCGGCCGAGAGCGACTTTGCCCATCCGATGGTCGCGAGCCGGATGCTGTTGGACAGCATCATCGCCGGCATCGGCATCTTCACGGAATAAGACGAGACGTTCAGAATCCGGCCCCACCGCTGGCTGCGCATGCCCGGCAGGACATGGCGTGTCGTCCGCAGGGCCGAGACATGCGTCAGCTCGTAAGCGACACGCCACACCTCGTCGCTCGTATCCTCGAAGGTCCCGGGTGGCGGCCCGCCCGCATTGTTGACGAGGATATCGACCGTCCCGAACGCGTCGAGAACATGCCCGCACATCCGGTCGACATCGACGGCATCTGTGAGATCCGCCGCGATGGCGACGACCTCGGCGCCCGGCCGCGCCTCGAGAGCCGCCTGCGCGCGCTCCAAGCGGGCGGGATCGCGGCCGCAGATCGCGACCCGCACTCCCTCGGCGAGGAACCCCTCCGCAATGGCCTTCCCGATCCCGTCACTGCCTCCCGTGACCAGCACCGACCGGCCCCGCAGCCCCGTTTCCATGCTTCCCTCGCAAGCCCCATCCGGACGCCGAATTGCCCCCTCTCGGCGCCCGGGCAGCCCGATACGCCATCGATGGGCTTCCAGATCAAGCGGCGAGGTCGAGTGCCCTTCCGTCAGGGGCCGGCCGCGCCATCTTCGAGGAACCCCTCCTTTCGTGCAGGCTGAGGAGAAGGAACCGGCCCGGCGCGGATCACCCGCTCCATATTCGAATGGCCAAGCATTCGTGACTTTGACGGAGAAACCGGGTCCACTCCGACCCATCCGTCACATCCTCGAACAGGAAGCCCTCATGAGCAAAGCACTATCCGCTGCACCCGTCCTTCTCATTCACGGGGGTGCGGGCGCGATCGCGCGCGGCGAAGCGAGTGCGGAGCGTGAGGCGGCTATCCGAAAGGACCTGCGCCGTTCTCTCGAGGAAGGCTGGGCCGTGCTCATCGAGGGCGGCAGCGCTCTCGATGCGGTCGAGCGAGCCGTCCGGGTCATGGAGGACAGCCCCTGCTTCAATGCCGGCCACGGCGCAGCGCTCACCA
Organism: Microvirga massiliensis; assembly: GCF_001006805.1. GTDB lineage: Bacteria > Pseudomonadota > Alphaproteobacteria > Rhizobiales > Beijerinckiaceae > Microvirga > Microvirga massiliensis. The sequence continues at coordinate 302,114 of NZ_LN811357.1, forward strand.
GCGAAGGGACGATCGAGCACGATGCCGCGATCATGAACGGGCGGGACCGCGCGGCCGGGGCCGTCTCCGGCACAACGCGGATTCGCAACCCGGTCTCGGCCGCACGCGCCGTGATGGAGCTTACGCCGCATGTCCACCTGACGGGCGCCGGGGCGGAGCAATTCGCCCGGCAGGAGGGGCTGCCTCTGGCTCCGCCGTGGTATTTCTTCACACCCGAACGGCTCGCTGCGCTCGAGCGCGTCCAGGCCGCGAAGAAGCGCCGCACAACCGCGACGGAGCGCGATCGCCATGGCACTGTCGGCGCCGTGGCACGCGATCGGGCCGGCGGGCTCGCCGCGGCGACCTCGACAGGCGGCTATGCGAACAAGATGCCGGGCCGGGTCGGCGACAGCCCGATCATCGGCGCCGGCACCTTCGCGGATAACCGCACCGTGGCGTTCTCAGGAACCGGCCACGGGGAGATCTTCATGCGGCTCGTGCTGGGCCATCGCCTGTCCTGCCGAATCGAGCTCGAAGGCCTCGATCTCGCGGAGGCGAGCCGGCGCGTGCTGGATGACCTCGGTGCCTTCGGGGGCACCGGCGGTTTCATCGCGGTTGATCACCGGGGGGAGATCGCCCTGCCCTTCAACACGCCGGGCATGTATCGCGGCATTGCGCGCGAGGGGCACATCGCCGTGGCGATCTTCGGCGACGAGACGCTTTCGACCTGAGAGGAAATTGTACCGCGTGCCCTCAACGACTTCGATCCGGAAGTATTCCGGCTGGGTTCGCCGGCCGTTTCCATGCGGGTTTCTACCGACGCGATGATCGAGTTCAACCGCGGCCCGGCGAAAAGCTGTCCCGGGACCGGGCGCAAGCCGGGGGTCCGACGTCGCTGCTTGAATGCTTGTTCGCCCTCAGCCACGACGTTGAAGAGGGTACGTTCCTGACATATCCACCCCATGAGCGGGCCGAACTGCCTGTCCACGTCTTCGATACGGCCCTGGGCATAGGCAGAATCATTGCCCTGATCGCATTACGACTGCAGGGTCGAGACGTGCGGCGCGGTCGGCCGGAAGCAACCCGAACAGAAGCCCGATGCCGGTCGAGCAAGCGACTGCCAGGAGAGCCATTGTCGTGTTGAATTCGACCGGCCAACCCGCGGTGTAACTGATCATGCGAGCCGCTGCATAGCCGGAGGCCAGTCCAAGAATTCCGCCAATCGTGCAGAGGAGAGAGGCCTCCGCGATGAACTGGTAGCGGATGTCACGAGGGCGGGCACCAACCGCAAGCCGAATGCCCACTTCCATCGTCCGCTCGGTGACCGATACGAGCATGATGTTCATGACTCCGATTCCGCCGACCAGGAGCGAGATACCAGCAAGGATGGAGACGAGCAGCGTGAACTGGCGATATGCCTGATCTCGGGCTTGTGTTACCTGGACGAGATTGAGGATGCGGAAATCGTCATCTTTTCGCTCAGTAATTCTGTGACGCAGCCTCAGCAGCTGTCCGATTGACTTCTCCGCCTCGCTCAAGGACGCCGTCGAGACGGTTTTGACGAGAATGGACTGAACGGCGTCAGGATTGACCTGGTTGCGGCCAACCGTGAAAATCTTCGCTGTCGTCAACGGAACGAGCACGACGTCATCCTGATCCCGGCCGGAAAAGTCTTGCCCCTTCTCGGCGAGCACCGCCAGCACGGTATACGGGGTATGTTCGATCCGTACGATGTGCCCGATCGCATCCCCTTCCGGGAACAGCTCGCGTGCCACCGTGTGCCCGATCAATGCGACCTTCGCGGCAGTGGTTAGATGATCGCCGCTGAAGATGTCACCCTTTGACGGCTTCCACTCGCGCGCCGCCAAATACTCGGGCGTCACCCCCGCAACGAGCGGGAACCAGTTTCGATTGCCGGCCACTGCCGTCTTCCTGTCCGCAACATAGGGCGCCGCAACGACGATGCTGGAAATTTCGCGGGCAATGGACCGCGCATCCGCAGCCGTCAGCGTGAGGTTCGATCCTGCCTCGTGGCGCACGCCTTGCTCGCGTTGCGTACCAGGCTGGATGAGAAGCAGATTTGAACCGAGGGAGTCGATCTGCCTCGATATCTCAGCGCGAGCTCCCTCGGCGACGGAGACGACGATCAGCACGGCCGCGATGCCGATGACGATGCCGAGGACAGCGAGCAGCGAACGCAGCATTTGTGCCCGAAGCGAACGAAGGGCGAGACGAACATACGCGCCGGCGCGCATCAGGAAAGCTCCCGCCCATTGGCGGATGCCAGTCGGGAGATCGCCGAACGTTCGTCGCTCGTGACTGCACCGTCTCGCAGGCAGATGATCCGCCCGGCCTGCGCAGCCACGGCAGGATTGTGAGTCGCAACGAGCAAGGTCAGGCCGGCGCGGTGCAACTCCTGCAGCAGCGACAGGATCTCCTCTCCAGTGCGGGTGTCGAGTGCGCCGGTTGGCTCATCTGCGAGAAGCAGCTCCGGATCATTGATGACGGCCCGGGCAATGGCCACACGTTGCTGCTCGCCGCCCGACATCTGGGCCGGCCGGTGGTCCGACCGCATTCCGAGCCCGACCCGCCGGAGCAGGCGCTCGGCGAGGGTCCGTCCGTCAGCCCGCGCCTCATCACGATAGAAAAGAGGAAGTTGAACATTCTCAAGCGCAGTCAGGCGCGGCAACAAGCCAAAATTCTGAAAGACGAATCCGATGCACGTGTTTCTCACCCTGGCCAACCGACTCCGATCGAGGCTGGACATGTCGGTCTCATCGAGAAAGTAGCGCCCTTGGGATGGACGATCGAGGCACCCGAGGATGGACAGCAAGGTCGATTTCCCCGAGCCGGACGGGCCTACGACCGCAACGAACTCTCCACGCTCGATCTCGACTGAGACGTCCGACAGCGCCTGAACCACCTCGCCGCCGACGAGATATCGCTTTCCGATGCCCTCAAGTCTGACCAACCGTCCCATATTCGTGCTTCCGGCCCGCATTCCGCCTGGAGCGAAGCAACTCAAAAGTCCAAAGTGACTCCGCGACTGAATCGCTCTCGGGTCAGTCGCGATAGCCAAGGGCGACTTGCTCGCCGAGCCGTAGATCAGGCGATACGATTTCTGTAAGAGAATCGCTGCTTGCGCCCAGCGATACCGTCGTTTCGGCGAGCCCTCCCGATTGCGTCAGGACCCAAAGCACACCCTTCCCCGGCTCGACGCTGCGGCCTCTTCCTCCGGACGCGCGATCGAAACTCAATGCAGCATTGGGTACAACCATCACATCGTGATGCTCCTGGATCACGATTTGCAGGTCGGCGGTCATTCCCGGCAGGAGAAGGCCATCCGGATTGAGAGCGGAGGCTATGACCGTATAGGTTACGACGTTCTGCACCGGATGCGGCGCCTTGCGAATTTCGAGCACTCGCCCCCCGAAGGAGCGACCAGGATAGGCATCGACCGCGAAGGTGGTCCGTTGCCCGACCTGCACCGAGCCGATATCAGCCTCATTAACCGATGCATTGACGCGCATGTCCGCCAGATCGCGGGCGAGAGTGAACAGCGTGGGCGCCTGAAAGCTGGAAGCAACCGTCTGACCGAGCTCCACGCTGCGCCGAATCACAATGCCGTTAATGGGTGATCGGATCACCGTGCGTCGTAGATCGATCTCGGCGCGCGTCAGAGCGGCGCGTGCAGCAACCGTCTGGGCCGAGCGGACCTGCTCGCGTGCCTTGGTGGAGGCCAATTCCGCAGCCAGAGCTTGAGCAGCGGCACGGGCTCGGTCGACCTCTCTCGGGGAGGTAGCCCCTCCCCGAGAGAGGGAGCTCTTCGCCTCGAAGTCTCGCAGGGCTTCATCGTAGCGAACTTGAACGCCCTCGATCGCCGCCCTAGCATCTTCGAGTTCCGCCTCAGCGACCTTTAGTGCAGCCTTAGCTTCCTGGACACTTGCTTCGTAAGTCGCACTGTCCAGGGCTGCGAGAGGATCACCTTCCCGCACCATGGAGTTGTGATCCGCCATGACCTTGGCAATCTGCCCGGAGAGCTGCGAGCTGATCTCGACCGTATCGACAGCTTCGAGTGTTCCAGCCGCGGTTATGCCGCGGACGATATCGCCTTGCACCACGGATGCGTAGCGCAAGGTACGCTCCTGGCCGCCGATACCGGACGGCACTTCCCAGCGGACCGATGAAAGAAAGATGACAAACGCGAGACCGACAACCCACTTGGCCGCGGCCGAGCTCTCGTGGCTCTCACGCGGAGAGCCTTCAAGCATGGGATGGAATGCACTTCTCTCGCTCCTGTCCATGATCGCTCGACACGTATCAAAGACGGCATACCCCCCAGGCCCTGGCCGGGACTGCTTGCGCATCCGGCGGCCACGACAGGCCCAGACATGTGGTGACTGCTATGTCACTGCACTCTCTGCGTCCTCAGGATTGTCCGGATCTTCGCACAATGGCTGAAACGATTGTCTTGCGCAGCCAACTGCCAAGCCATGACCCAACCTCAGTGTTCAAGATCACGCGACTGCGGCAGGGGATACGCATCAACCACTTGATATTACAGCGCAAACCATGGCTGAAACAGAAGGCGGAAGTGCGGCCGCACGCCGTCGCCGTGTAAAGATTTCGTGTATTATTTGCAGGGGCGAGGGACAGAAGAAGGACCCCCTCAATGAGACACCCCATTGCAGCCGCTATCACCATAAGCTCGTCGGTATTCCTCGCTGGGTCCGGAGTTGCCTTAGCCGCCAACCCTCATACCGGCACGTCCACCGGGCAGCCGAACAAATCGTGTGAGGACTTCGCAGACACTGCGAGGCCCGGCAACGCCATGTCAGCACCGGGCTCTGCCTTCAATCCTGACGGAAAGGCAGGAACCGTCTACGCGGGAGAGCAACCGCAAAACTCGAACAATCAGAATAGTGTCTCCCAGTATGATGTCGCGTGCTTCCAGCAGTCGCCTCCATAGAGCATTGGTGACGTAGGTCAGACTCACCATCAGAATGCAAGAACGCCATGCATGAGAGCTGATTCCGGGATGACGGGATCAGCTCTCGAAACGGTTCGACTGAGCATCCGGACGTGCAGTAGCGCGCCCAGCCGTGACTTTCGGCAATGACTGCTCGAATAACCTCGGTGCTCGCGAACACTTCGCCACGACCAGCCCGACAATCCCGATTGGTGACCACATCCAGACTTGTCGACCGTGAAATCGCATCGGACCATTACAATCACTCATGATCCAATCCACTCCGCCGCGCCCCTACCGTTGACCGCTTGGCAATGGCTCGAGGATCCTGGCGAGGAGGTGTCAGCTTTCTGCAGATGACCGACTTCGTTCTTCCGACGAATTTATCGCCAGACAGGCGATTAAGGCCTTAATCGCCTGCTCTGAACGGCATTTGTTCTGAACGGCATTGCTGCGGCGACCAGCAGTGCCATAATCATCCTGTTCCGTCGCTCATTCCGCCGTACGAAAGTGGCGATCTCGATAACGTTCTCTACCAAACTCGTCACGACGGCTCGTTCCGCGAACTCGCTGCTATTCAATCCGTTGCCGACTGATGACACTGCCCCTCGCTTCGTCGCCCCTATCGGCGCAGCAGGCTTTCGCGACAGCGAGAAGTAAAGAATCGACAATCTTGCGGTTTCTCTTTTCGCTGATGCGTATTCTGACCTGTCAGGAACCGATTCGAGCCGAACCTGTTGGACCCGAGAATGTGGCAGGAGCGCAAGGGGCAAGGGTGCCGAGAATACTGACCTACAACGTGCATCGCTGCATCGGGACGGACGGGCGTCTGCGCCCCGAGCGGATCGCCGAAGTCATCGCATCCTGTCAGCCGGATATCGTCGCTCTCCAGGAACTCGATGTCGGGCGTGCGCGAACCAACCATGTCGATCAGGCGGAATTCATTGCACGCGCGCTCGACATGCAGTTCCACTTTCATCCTGCCCTGCATCTCATCGAGGAGAAGTATGGCGACGCGATTCTGACCCCGAGGCCCGCGAAGCTCGTGAAGGCGGCATCCCTTCCGGGACTGGCCGGACGTCCAGCCCTCGAACCGCGCGGGGCATTATGGACCTCGGTCAATGTCGGCGGCGCGGAGATACAGGTCATCACCACCCATCTCGGGCTACGCCGCGACGAGCGTCTTGCGCAAGTCGATGCCCTGCTGGGTCCGGAATGGCTCGGCCATCCGGCCTGCCGCGAGCCGATCATTCTCGCGGGCGATTTCAATGCCCTGCCACGATCCCGCGCCTATCACCGTCTCACGGCACGTCTGGCGGATGCCCAATGCTCACCGCTCGTCCGGCAATCGCTGCCAACCTTCCCGAGCCGCCTTCCCTTCCTGCGGCTCGATCATGTCTTCGTCAGCCGATCGATCCAGGTGCTCAGGGCCGAGACGATCCGTACACCGCTCGCCCGCGTGGCCTCGGATCATCTCCCGCTTCTCGTGGAGTTCCAGATCCTGCACCGGAATCAGGGTCGTGCTCCCGTTGCCTGAGTCGATCGGTTCCCGTTCCAGGTGTCGGGACGGACACGGATTGCCTCTGTTGCGTTGTAGGATCCTGAGAGCCCCAGACGTCGAGGAGATCGGGTGAGCACTGACCGAAGATGCGAAGATCCGGCACGGGCTTCGACCGGGAGCGCCGGCGGACGACGGACGGCCGGGAAGAAAACTCTCTTCCGAGGCTGGGGGCCGATCATCGCGATCGCTGCCATTTCCCTGGCTGTATTCCTGCTCTATCGCACGTTGAGCCGCTACAGCCTTGACGAGATCACTTCCTCTGTCATGGCGATTCCCAAGTCACGGCTCATCATGTCCGGTGCATTCGCTGCCGCGAGCTATACCTGCCTGACGGGCTTCGACTACCTGGCGCTTCGTTATGTCGGCCGGCCGCTTGCATATCCCAAGGCAGCGCTCGCCTCTTTCACGAGCCTCTCTCTCGGCCACAACATCGGGCTGGCATTTTTGAGCAGCGGGGCCATACGCTACCGTTTCTATTCCCGTTGGGGCCTCACTGCAGGCGAGGTCGCGAAGGTGATCCTGTTCTGCGGCGCCACGGTCGGTCTTGGTCTTGCAACACTGGGCGCCATGGCCCTCCTCCTGCGTACGGAACTGGCGCAGCAGATCACCGGACTGGAAAGACCGATCGTGCTTGCCGCGGGGTGGGCATGCCTTCTCGCGGTTGCGGCCTATCTCGTACTCGCGGCCATGCGCTGTCGCCCCTTGAGGATCTATCATTGGACATTCGAGGTGCCGCCACTTCGCCTCGCGATCGCGCAGGTGATCGTCGGGTCGTGCAACTTCGCCTTCGTCGCGGCCTGCCTTCACCAGGCGCTCGCCGCGGTCGCCGATGTCGCTTATCTCGGGGTAGCATCCATCTACGTGATTGCGAACACGGCCGTGCTGATCAGCCATGTCCCGGGAGGCCTCGGGGTCATCGAGAGCGTGGTCATGTACTTCTTGCCCCAGGCCGATGTCATCGGGCCTCTGGTCGTCTTCCGCTTCGTCTACTTCCTCGTGCCGCTCGCGCTCGGCGGGGCGACGCTCGCCGTCACGGAGTTGCTGTTCAGACGCCGGAACGCCGCGCGAAAGAATTAGGCGTCCGTGGAGACGTCTCGGCGCGCTGATAGGCATGAGTAAATGCGCTACGCCATCGACATGCCTCTCCGTCATCGTGTGTGGAGTGAATCAGTCCAGGAGCACAATGGTCGACGGGTAGATTGCTTCGCCTCCGGCTCGCAATGACGGCAGTGCAGTGGTATGGGTGGTGCATCGCGCCTACGGCGCGCAATGACGGGGGTGCGGCGGAAGCGGCAGTGCATTACGCCTGCGGCTCGCATGGACGGCCGTGGATCCAGCGCCACTCCGTTTCCGGCCCTGCTCCTCGCGTTCTCACGCTCTCTTCGTCATTGCGAACGAAGTGAAGCAATCTACCCGTCGACGGATGGTTCGCCTCGCCCGCGGCTCGAAATGACGGAGTGTGTCGCGACGAGCGGCGAAGTCGCCAATCCAACATCCCTCACAACCTCCCAACGCAAACTTGCGCAAAGAGCATCACGACCATCACCTCGAATGTACCCGCCTCGCAAACCACAGCGGCTCGAACGGCTTTGTCGGGTCGAGGAGCCGCGTGGCGAAGATCGGCTTCGAAGGGCCACGGTCATCCATCGCCTCGAAGGCTCGCAGTCCGCGCGGATTCCGATTCAGGGCATCGATAGCCCGGATGAGGGAGCCCGTCTCCATGCTCGCTCGGGATACGTCATCCGGGCGGACTGCGAGATGCTCTGTGAGGAGTCGGTCGCGAATATTCGCAATCGCGCGGCGGGTTCGCACATCCTGCGCCTCGATGGCCAGATCACACTCGGTGTCGAGCCCGACGGAGCGATTGTTCAGGTTCGATGAGCCGACGCGCAGGAACACGTCGTCCACGATGATGAGCTTGGAGTGGATGAGGACCTGACGGCGCTCACCATCCCGTGTCGGGACGCAGGGATAGAAGACCCGCAAGCGTCCATGGCGATCGGCGTTCCGCAGGCGGCGGATCATGCGATCGCGATTGCTCCCCATGACGAGGCGCTCGACCAGCCCGTTGGACTGATGCGTCATCACGACAACGATCTCCGGCCCGTCCGGCCCGGCGAGACGCGCGCACAGGATGTCGCCGACGAAGCCGGCCGTCATGTATTGCGCTTCGATATAGATGCGATTCCGCGCGGCACGCAGCGCATCTGCCGTCAATGCAGCCGCCTCTCTGATTTCCGGCTCGCTGCCCCACGCCGGCGCGGTGCGCGCGATTGCAACGGGCACATTGCAGAAATCGGACATCAGATCGGATGGCCAGAGGTCCTGCCTCGTCTCGACGGCGCCCAACTTCTCGCCGGTCGCGATTCTCCAGCGCCGACGCGCAAGTTGCGCCATGGCCAGGGCTGCTTTGCCGTCGACTGCCATCTGGATATCGTGCAGCGGGGCGCATGGCTTGCCGTTGGCTCCGAGCCGAACCGGGTCGTCTGCCGCATGGCGAGAGGTATCCCAGCGCCGGACTGTCAGATCCATCCCGCCCGCGAAGGCGAGAGAATCGTCGATGCACACGATCTTCTGGTGGTGCGCGGCATAGAGGGGATGATGCGTATCGAGCCGCACGACGAGGCGTGGATGCTGCTGCCAGTCGGTGCCGAGAAGCAGCGGCACCGGGTCACCCGGCGCATGGACCGGTGCAAGGCTCCACACCAGGATCCTGATCTCGAGGTTGGGTCGCGCCTCGACGAGGGATCGCAAGAGTGGACCGAGTGGTGGCGATTCCTCCGGTCCGACATCCGGCCGCAACCGGATGCTCCCGTCGAAATCCCAACCGAGAATCCAGATCGACCGCTCCGCGCGCCGAAGCGCGGCCTCGAGCGTGGAGAAATACGAAGCGCCGTCGATCAGGACAGCGGCATTCCGACTCTCCTCGACCCGCCAGCAATTCCGGCCGGGCGCCAGAATCCGCCTACCCTGTGCCGAAGACACATCGGGCTCGACAACCCTTTCGGCATGGCTCAGGTCTTGCTCTACGCGCACGCCAGACAGCCCCTCGGAACCCAAAGGGCTAACCCGGCACCACGGCCGAGGTTCCGCGGCCATTCCCGATGAGCATCCACGGGCCGGTTCCGGGCCAGCGACGAGGCATCAATCCGACGACAGGTCTGCCGCCTCGTGATGACGCCGCTCCGCCGCACGCAGCGTCCGCCGCCGCTCGCGCAGCTCCTCGCGATCGGGCCTCCACCAGCCCCGTCGCTCTCGCTCCTCGCGGGATGCCGGCTCACGCTCCGGCTTCACGGCCGCGAGCTCTCGGAAGGTCGGCATGCGCCACCATCCCCAGACGAGGTCCCCGCCTCCCGTGTGGGGAAACGCGACCGGCAGATCGGTCACGACCTCCCCCATCGCTTCGAAGACCACAACTCCGAAACGATAGATGGAGACCGGCTCGTCCACAGGCGGAGGGTCGTCGGCCCGCAGCGGATAGCGCCGGCGCCGCCGCTCCGCCTGGAGGGCGGCTTCTTCCGGGTTCGGTCCCACTTGCTCGCGCCGCAGCCGCTTCGCCTCCGGCTCGTTCCGACGAGCAGCCGCCTCGACTTCGGGCCAGCGACGGCGCAGCTCTTCGAGCGAGCGATACGGTACGCGCCAGACCCGCTCCTCCGGATCCCAGCGCGCGAAGGGAGTTGCGCGCAATTCCCTGACCACCGTCCGCGAATAAGGCGTGCGCACGAGCAGATCGTCGGCAGGCGTCAGATAGGGGCTCTCGATCGGCTCGAACGCGAAGGCGTCGCGCCCTCGCGCATCCGCGTGGCGATCGAGGTCGGCGAGCTCCCGGGCGATCCAGGCCTCGACGCGCGCGACGGCTGTCGTGCCCGGGATGAACCAGGCGAGCTCGTCCGCACGCCAGCGCGCGCGGGGAAAGGACTCCCGAAAGCGCTCCACGAGAGCGGTGTCATACGGAAACGAGGCCAGCGCTCCGGGGCGCTCACCCTCGGCCGGGCTGACCGTGAAGGCGCCTGTGATCTCCATGGCTTTGTCGTGTCTGCCGATCGGTCAACCATCCGGGACGGGGTTCGATCCGGAAGACGATCAAAGACCGATGCGCTCTCTCAACTTGCGGACAGCCCCGCCCTTGAGGTCGCGCGCGATGACCCGCGCCGCATTGTGCCCCGGTGCGCCGGTCACGCCGCCGCCGGGATGCGCGCCGGCACCGCAATGATAGAGGCCCGGAAGTGGCCCGCGATAATCGGCGTGGCCAAGCATCGGGCGCGCGGAGAAGAGCTGGTCGAGGGACAGGGCGCCATGGAAGATGTCGCCGCCCGTAAGCCCGAAGACGCGCTCGAGATCGAGCGGGCTCAACACTTGGCGGCCCAATACGCTCGCCTTGAAGCCCGGTGCATAGCGGTCGACCGTCTCGATCATGAGATCCGCGACGGTGTCGCGCACGTCATCCCACGAACGGCCGTCCGGCAGCTCCGGTGCGACGTGCTGACAGAACAGGCTCGCGACATGCCGGCCGGGCGGCGCAAGCGTGTCGTCCAGGGTCGACGGGATGAGCATCTCGACGATCGGCTCACGGCTCCAGCCGAATTGCCGTGCGTCCTGGTAAGCCCGGTCCATATAAGCGAGGCTGGGCGCGAGAATAATCCCGGCCGTGAGGTGATCTCCGGGTCCGGGAAGAGCCGAGAAGTCCGGAAGCCGCGACAGCGCGACATTCATCCGGAAAGTGCCGGAGCCGCAGCGCCAAAGCCTCATGCGGTTGAGAAACGGACCCGGCAGCGCGCCGTCCGAGACGAGCCGCGTATAGAGAAGCTTCGGATTGACGTTCGCGACGACGGCCCGGGCGCGCAGGGCCCGCCCATCCTCCAGTACGACCCCGGTCGCCCGGCCAGCCTCGACGATCACCTCCGCGACTGGCGCATCGACCTCGATCTCGGCGCCGGCGTCGCGTGCGGCGCGTGCCATGGCCTGGGTTATGGCGCCCATGCCCCCGATGGCATGGCCCCAGGCCCCCTTGCGTCCGTTCACCTCGCCGAAGGCGTGATGGAGAAGGACGTAGGCCGTGCCCGGCGTCGCCGGGCTCGCATAGGTGCCGACGACGGCATCGAAGCCGAACAACGCCTTGACGAGCTCGCCTTCGAACCAGCCCTCGAGGTAATCCTGCGCCGAGCGGGTGAAGAGCCAGAGCAGCGAGCGCTGCTCTTCGAGACTCAAACGTCCGAGCCGGCGACCGAGTGCGCCGGCACGCAGGAGTTCCCCAAGACCGCGCAGGCTCATGCCCTCGACGACATTCGGCGGAGCCTCCAGCACGAGCCCGCGCAGCACATCCGCGATCGTGTCGATCTCGCGCGAGAAGGCTTCGTAACGCTCGGCGTCGCGCGTGCTGAGCTTTGCGATCTCCTGCCGTGTCCGTCCTCCTCCAGTGAGCAGATAGCGCCCGTCGGGAGCAGGCAGGAAATTGGCTGCGCGGCGCTCGACGATCCTGAGGCCGTGACGGGCGAGTTCGAGGTCCGCGATGATCTTCGGGTGAAGCAGGCTCACCGTGTAGGACGCGACGGAGTTGCGGAAGCCCGGATGGAACTCCTCCGTGACCGCAGCCCCTCCGACAACCGACCGACGCTCCACGACCTTCACGGACAATCCCGCCCGCGCGAGATAGGCCGCGCAGGTCAGGCCGTTATGCCCGGCCCCGATGATGAGGACATCGTACAAGTCGCTCACGTGTTCTTCCCTGTATGTTGCGAAATGACGAGCTCCTCGCCGAGAAGGCCGCGTGGCCTCACCACGAGGATGGCGGCGAGAAGCACGCCGATCAGCACTACCTGGAGCGTCGCCGCCCGCGCCTGCTCCGCGGCGGGCACGAGATCCCGCAGCAGACCGCCCGCGAGGCTCCAGAGCGCCCAGACCAAGAAGGCGCCGAGGATCGCACCACGGTTGTTGCCAGAACCTCCGACGATCAACATCGTCCAGAGCTGGAAGGTGAGGATCGGCAGAAAATCCTCCGGCGCGATATAGCCCACGAAATGGGCGTAGAGCGCGCCGCCGAGACCCATCACCATGCAGCCGATCACGAAGGATTGCAGGCGGAACAGGAAGGCGCGCTTGCCGAGGGACTCGGCCGCCGTCTCGTCTTCGCGGATCGCGCGAAGCACCCTCCCCCAGGGCGACCGCACGAGACGTTCGAGCGCGACATAGGTCACCGCGAGGATCAGAAGCACGATCGCGAGGTAGACAGCGTTCCAGGCGAAATTATCCTCGATCACGCTCGCCAAGGGCCTCGGGATGAATTGCAGTCCGAACGGGCCACCGGTCAGCACGCGCGCATTGAGCGCCACGAGCTGCAGCGAAACAGCGATCCCGAAGGTCGTGATCGCCAGATAGTCATGGCGAAGGCGCAGGGCCGCGACACCGACGATCAGTGCCGCAAGTCCCGACATCAGGATCGCGCCAATCCAGCCCACGAGAACCGGCAGCCCAAGCCCGCCGAGCTGCTCCGGATAATCCGGCGCGGTCAACAGCGCCGAGGTATAGGCGCCAATCCCGAAAAAGGCCGCAACGCCGACATTGAACAGACCAGTGAATCCCCACTGCAGGTTAAGGCCGAGCACGACGAGTGCGAAGATCGACGCGAAGACGAGGAAGAACGTCCCGTAGGAGAGGATACCGAGAAGATCGGGCATCAGGGCTTCTCGCCGAAGAGGCCGGTCGGCCGCACCAGGAGGATCGCGATCAGCACGAGGAAAGCCGTCGCTGCCCTGTATTCCGCTCCGAACACCGGCACCGAGAAGCTCTCCGCGAGGCCGACGATGAATCCCCCCGCGACGGCGCCATAGACGCTCCCGATCCCGCCGAGGATCGCGGCAGCGAAGAGAGGCAGAAGGAGCTCGAACCCCAGTTGCGGCCGCAACTGCACGGTCAGGCCCGCGAAGACACCGGCCACCGCCGCGAGCACCGCCCCGATGATCCAGGTCGCGCGAACGATCGCATCGATATCGATTCCGGTGACCTGCGCGAGCGCTGGATTCTCCGAGGTCGCCCGCATCGCTCGCCCGAGCGTCGTGCGGCTGAGAAAGAGATGCAGCGCAACCACCGTCACGATGGTCAGGCCCAGAATGAAGATCTGATCCGGCGTGATCCGCAATCCGCCAAGGACATTCCGCGGCACGAGCCGCAACGCGACCTGGATCTCGCGGCTGTAATATTCCGGCACGGGTCCGTAGATGAACTGCAGGAGATTGCGCAGTACGAGAGCTGCTCCGAAACTCGCGATGATCAGCGTGATCGTCGTGCCGTGGCGACGCAGCCTTCGGAACAGAAGCGCGTCGAGCGTAAGCGCCAGCAAGGCCGTCAACACGGCGGCACAGCCGAGCGCGAGCACGAGCGGCCACCCGAATGATAAGGGTCCAATCGGATCGACCGGCCCCGTCACCGCAACGATCCCGCCGAGCGCACTCAAGGCAAAATAGGCGCCCCACGTCAGGTATTCGCCATGGGCGAAGTTGGCGAAGCGAAGAATCGCGTATGTCAGCGTCACGCCGATCGCGCCGAGGGCGATGATCGAGCCGATGATGATACCGTCGGCAAAGAGCTGCAGCATCATGCACGCTCCCGCTGGCGGCCCAGATAGATCGCCGCGACTTGCGGATCGTCCGCGAGCGCATCTGCTTTTTCGACGATGCGCTCGCGTCCTTCGACAAGCACGGCGGCCCGGTCGGCGATCGCCAGAGCCACCTTCACGTTCTGCTCCACGAGCACGATCGTGACGCCCGACTTTCGCACCTCGACGAGCTTGTCGAACACGATTCCAACGAGTTTCGGCGACAGGCCCGCGGAGGGCTCGTCGAGCATCAAGACCTTCGGCGCACCGACGAGAGCCCGTGCGATTGCCACCATCTGACGTTGCCCACCGGACAAGCGGCCGGCCGGAAGATTGCGTTGCCGGGCGAGATCCGGAAAGAGGTCGTAGAGCGCAGAAAGACGCCCGCGGGGCGCCTTCAGGATCGCTGCCGCGAGTTCGAGGTTCTCGGCCACCGTGAGCTTCGCGAAGACGTTCTCGGTCTGGGGAACGAAGCCGAGGCCCTCATGCGGCAACAGGTGAGCCGGCCGGCCAGTGATGTCGCGACCGGTGAGCTCTACGCGACCTGACGAAATCGGCACGAGCCCCGCGACGGCCTTGATGAGCGTCGACTTGCCGGCCCCATTGGGCCCCAGGATCGCGACGATCTCGCCAGTGCCGATGGTGAGCGAAGCGCCGCGCACGATCGGCAGGCCCGGCTCGTAGCCAGCCTCGAGCATCTCGATCGCCAGAGCATCACTCACACAGGCGCTCCGCCGAGATAGGCTTCCACCACGCGCGGATCGGCCTGCACCTCTTCCGCGGTTCCCGTGAGGAGCAATCGCCCCTGCGCCATGACCAGGATGGGCCGGCACAGAGACATGACGAGGTCCATGTTGTGCTCGATGATCAGGAAGGTGATCCCTTGCGCGTTGAGAGCCTCGATGCGCGCGACGATAGTGTCGAGAAGCGCTGGGTTCACGCCGGCGCCGGGCTCATCGAGGAGGATGAGCCGCGGATCGGCCATGAGTACCCGTGCGAGTTCGAGGAGCTTCCGCTGGCCACCGGACAATACCCGTGCGGGCTCCGGCGCAAGATGCGAGAGGCCCACGAAATCGATCCAGTGCCGGGCCTTCTCGACGAGGACACGCTCCTGCGCGGCCACCCCAGCGGGTGTCAACCAGTTCGCCCAGAAGCGCTCGCCGGCCTGTCCGACCGGCGCGAGCATCACGTTCTCGAGCACGGTCATTTCCGGGAACGGTCGCGGGATCTGGAAGGTCCGTGCGAGGCCGCGGCGGAAAATCCGATCCGGCGAGAGGCCGTCGATGCGGCTGCCCTCGAACTCCAGCCGTCCGCTCGTCGGTTTCAGTGCACCTGCGAGACAGTTGAAAAGCGTCGTCTTCCCGGCCCCGTTCGGCCCGATCAGCCCCGTGATCGTCCCGCGTTGGACCGTGAACGACACGCCATCGACGGCAGCATTCGCGCCGAAGGTCTTCGTGATGGCGTGCGCAGTCAGCATTGCTTCGAAACAGGCAGTGGACCGAGGGCTCTGCATGGACGAGGGAGGGACGCCTGTCCACTGCGATGGATTGCCGGGTGGAGATCGGGGTGTATGGTGCCCGGCAACGTGGAGTTGCCCCTTGCAGGACGACAGTTTCGAACTTTACGATCTCCGGGTCGAGGTCGTCGCCCCTGAAGGCGCACGCCTCTATTGCGGCGCGGAGCCCGGCGACTTCTTCGAACTTCGCGGCGAGATGCTCCACCTGCCGCCGGGCCAGGGTATCTCGATCTATTCGCTCGCGGCCGTGCTGCCGCTACTCGCCGCCAAGCAGCGGGAGACTCATCCGAACGACTGGATGTCGACCGACGCCGAGGTCGCCTGCCCGGACCCGAACTGCCCCTCGCGCCTGCGCATCACGCGGATCGGGCGGCGCGTGTTCCGGCACGCGGACGTTACCGCCGTGCCGCTTCAGGAGAAGCGGTAACGTGCAGGTCGAACGCTTCACCCTCGCGCCGGGCTACAAGATCTCCCGCCTGTTGCGCGGCGGCTGGCAGCTCGCCGGCGGCCACGGCGAGATCGATGCAGAGCGCGCGGTCGCCGACATGGCAGCCTTCGTGGATGCCGGCGTAACGACCTTCGACTGCGCCGACATCTATACGGGCGTCGAGGAAATGATCGGCCGGTTCCGCGAGCGTCTCCGGGCCGAACGCGGCGAGGCCGCGCTCGCGAAGCTGAAGGTCCATACCAAGTTCGTGCCCGACTGGGAGGCGCTCCCGCGTGTGGACCGCACCTATGTGCGCGACATCATCGATCGCTCGCTGCAGCGGCTGCGCACCGACCGACTCGATCTCGTGCAGTTCCACTGGTGGGATTACACCGTCCCAGGCGCCGTCGAGACGGCGCTCCACCTCAAGGACTTGCAGCAGGAGGGGAAGATCCACCTCGTCGGCGGGACGAACTTCGACATGCCGCACACGCAATCTCTCCTCGAGGCCGGAGTGCCGCTCGTCTCCATGCAGACGCAGTATTCCCTGCTCGATGTGAGGCCCGAGAACGGGCTGACACAGCTCTGCAGTGAGACCAGGCTGAAGCTCCTCTGCTATGGGACGGTTGCCGGCGGCTTCCTCTCGGAACGCTGGCTCGGGCAGCCGGAGCCGGTCGAGCCCTTCGCCAACCGCTCGCTCGCGAAATACAAGCTGATCATCGACGATTTCGGGGGTTGGGCGCTCTTCCAGGAGCTGCTGCAGGTCCTGCACGGGATCGGGCGGCGGCACGGAGTGAGCATCACGGCGGTCGCGACCCGCTGGACACTCGATCGCCCGCACGTGGCCGGGATCATCATCGGGGCCCGATACGCCGAGCATCTCACGGACAATCTCGCCGTGTTCCGCTTCTCCCTCGATGCCGAGGACCGGGCCGCGATCGACCGGATCCTCGCCCACCGAGCAGGGCCGCTCGGAGACACCTACACTCTCGAGCGGGATCGCACCGGACGTCACGGACGGATCATGCACTACAACCTCAATCAGGCGTGAGGCGGCGACACGCGAATGCATCCGCTCGCCGCGTCCGCCATCCGTGAGGTCCGGGAACTGCACGAATTCTTCGAGGCTTGGCTCGGCGGAAGCGGGCCCTCCGGGGACCTCGCCTTCCGTCGCGTGGAGGCCGCCCTCGCACTGGACTTCACCCTGGTGGCGCCGACCGGACAGCGTCTCTCCCGGTCCGAGCTTATCGGCTGGCTCCGCTCTGCCTATGGAAGCCGCCGCAGCCCGGAGCGCTTCCAAATCACCATCGAGGAGCCGATGGTGATCCGGTGCGAGCCACCGCTCGTCGTCATGTCCTATGTCGAGGTTCAGGGCGGCGCGGAGGTGAGCGCGCGCCGATCGCTCGCTGTGCTGCGCGAGGCTGAAGATGCGCCCTGTGGGGTCCTCTGGATCGCACTGCAGGAGACCTGGACGACCGCATGGACTGGCGCTTCCGCATCCGAACCCTCATAGTCAAGGTTGCGTGGGGAGGAGTACATGGCGGTGGTCGCTGCATGGCGGGGCATCCTGGTCGGGATCGTCGTCGTGTTCGGCGCATGGGTTGTCGCCCCGGTTTTCGCAGCCGAGATCCGCACGATCGATCATGCCGAGCTCGGGATTCCCCTCCTTCAGATAGAAGGCGACATTGCCGAGGGGGATGAGCGGCGGGTTCGAATGGCTCTCATCCTGCTCAAGGGCCGGGTGGCGCCGGATCAGCTCTTCGTTTCGCTTCGCTCTCCCGGAGGTGTCGTCGAGACGGCGATCGCAATTGCGGAGCATCTTCGCCAGAACGGCGTCGGCACCGTGCTCCTTCCCGGCGCGAGCTGCCTGAGCGCCTGCGCGATGATCTTCTTCGGAGGGTATTCAAAGGAGGCCGGGGCCCCGAGGCGCATCGCCTTCGCGGGCTCGCGCCTCGGGGTCCATCGCATGCAATTGCGCGCGAAGCCGCGGAGCGGCAGGAGCCTGATGGCGCGCGATGCTGAACTCGTCGAGACCTATGATCTGCTTCAACAGGATCTCGGGTCGACTCTGGCAGCGCTCGCGCGCATCGAGATGCCCGCCGAAATCCTCGCCCGCATGCTCCAGACTCCGCACGAGAAGATGTCCGTTCTGAGCCCGGCGGAAATGGCAGCCGCCGGCGTGACGACCGTAAACCCCTATCGGGGCGGCTGGCGGAAATCCGGCCTCTTCCTCTCGGATGCCGCGCTTCCGCCCAGGTTACGCGAGGATCAGTCCGCGAAGGCGACTCCTGGAATCCGAAGAACCCAGCCGCTTGGAACGGCGGAAGCGGACATGCGCGAGAGCGTGGCGCTCGTCGAAGGCCTATCCGGCACAGCGCAATACGTGGCCATCCGCTGGACGCGGAGCCTGAGCTGCCTGCAAGCCAGTCCGGAGGACGGGAAGACGCTCGGCGTGAGGATCTGCCTGAACGGTCGGAAAGGAGCCGGCATCAACCTGAGGTTCGACCGCATCGCCATCGGGTTGCACGACAGCCCAAGACCCGATTTCCCCGGACCGCATCGGCTCGAATTCCACGACGGCGCCCGCATCCGTGCCAGCGTCGACGCGACACTTACCCGATCCGACGACGAATCCGCGTCATTCACGGTCCGCTCGGACGAGGAACTGCCGCTGCTCCCGTTCGGCGCCCTCAAACGGCTCGTCCTGGATCTCAAACCGCTCACCATCACCCTGGCTCCACCCGCCGCCCTGGTGGACGCCGCTTGGGGCCCAGGGCTCGCGGCCACGGGAGTGAGGACGCCGTAGTTCGGAGTGACTACTCCGTTGTCGTAAGGCGCAGTCGCCCAGCCTGTTTGCTGATCCACATCGTCATTGCGAGCCGCGGGCGAAATGATTCATCCTGAGGCGGCAGCCTGGATTGCTTCACTTCGTTCGCAATGACGATGAGGGCGTGAGGGAGGGAAGAACACACTCGGAAACGAGAGCAGGCGCTGGATCCTCCACCGTCTTTGCGAGCCGGAGGCGAAGCAATTTACCCGTCGACGGATGCGCTCCTGGATCGCTTCGCTCCACCCTGAACCGAGACAACTCGCATATCGTCATTCTGCAGTGGGAGCCTCGCCTCCACGCCTCACCTTTCGTGAAAGTCCTAATGCAACCGGGTGCTCTACCAAAGTGTAGCAGAGCACTCATCATAGGTTGACCGCTCGAAACCCGCAAAGAACGGCGCCACGCCCAACTTATGATCCGCCCGAAGTGAGGCAACCCAGCTAATCTGCGATCATTCGAAACGGGGAGATTGGGAAATCTCTCCTGCCACGCTCTTCCCCCGACACTCGCACGACGGATGGCGGCCATGCGGGATGCTGCCGCACCGGAGTTAAAGCCCGCCGGAGGGTGAGACGCTTGCCAAAGACGGGCAGAGCCTAAAAACTGAACTGACGGGCGGTTTCGTCCGGAGAAACAAAGCTCCGTCCCGACCAATGACAGGAGCACCAGGGAGAGTTCGGCCGTGCGCCTCGCATCGTTCCTTTCGGCTGCGGCCTTCGCCGCGGCTCTCGCACCGTTTTCTGCTGCCGCGCAGGGCGATTGCCCCCACACCGTCGGAGTGCTGGTCGAGCTCACCGGGCCTGCCGGGCGGTTCGGGCAGGCGGCGGCCAAATCGGTCGAACTGGCTTTCAAGGAAATCAACGAGGCCGGCGGCGTGGCAGGCTGCCCGCTTGCGGTGGATCTGCGCGATTCACAGAGCCAGGGCTCGGTGGCCGTCGATCAGGCCCGGCAGCTCGTCGATCTTCGGCGCGTGCCGGCGATCATCGGCGGAATCATCTCTTCGGTCTCGATCCCGGTCCTGACCTCCGTGACGGCCCCCGCGGGCGTCGTCCAGATCTCGCCTGCTTCCTCCTCCCCCACCCTCACCCGCATCGCGCAGGAAGGCAAGGCGAACGGCGTCTTCTTCCGCACGATCACCTCGGATGCTCTCCAGGGTACGGCCGCAGCCAAATACGCCATGGATCAGGGGCTCAAGAAGCTCGCAATCATTCACGTGAACAACGACTTCGGCGTCAACATGGTGGCCGAGTTCCGCCGCGCTTATGAGGCCCTCGGCGGCGAGATCACGAGCATCACTCCCTACAACCAGGGGCAGGCCTCCTATGCTCCAGAAGCCACGAACGCGCTCGACGGCGATCCGCCGGCCCTTTATCTCGTCGCCTATCCGGGTGACGGCACCACGATCGCGCGAACCTGGATCTCGCAGGGCGGCGCTGCAACGTTCCTCCTCAATGACGGCATGAACAGTGCAGATTTCATCCGAGACGTCGGTCCTCGGAACCTGAATAACGCCTTCGGTACGTCGTCGGGCACGACGCGTACACCGTCGACGGAGCATTTTGCGAATGCCTACGCGGCCATGTCGGGCGGCATCGACCCGAATGCGCCCGCTGCCGATCGCACCTATGATGCAGCAGCGATCCTTGGTCTCGCGATCGCACAAGCCGGCAAGTTCGAGGCGTCTGCGATCCGCGATGCGATGCGCAAGGTGACGGGCAGTGAAGGCGAGGTCGTTTACGCCGGGCCGGACGGCTTCAGAAAGGCGCTGCAATTGATCAAGGAAGGCAAGCCCGTACGCTATGTCGGTGTCATCGGGCCGGTGAGCTTCGACAACTTCGGCGATATTACGGGTCCCTTCCGCCTGTGGCGCATCAAGGACGGCGAGGTCACGACCGTCGGCCAGATGTCGGTCGATGAAGTGAATGCCGTCAAGGCGAAGGCGCAGGCGCGGTAGACATCAGCGCGTCGCACGCTCCTTCCCTCGCCTCGATGGCGGAAATCACGCGTCGCGCACACCCGTGCCCGCGGCGCCGTCCTGCCTGGACGTATGCCACCTTTGGAGTGTCTCATGAAACCTCGGCAGCCTGACCGGGTCGAACTCGCGCCCAGTCTCGAGATCAGCCGCGTCGTCACCGGCCTGTGGCAGGTCGCCGACATGGAGAGGAATGGACGCGTCCTCGATCCCGATCTCGCGGCGGAGCACATGCTGGCCTATGCCCGGGCCGGCTTCGACAGCTTCGACATGGCCGACCATTACGGCAGCGCCGAGATCATCACGGGCCGTCTCCTTGCACGCGCAGACACGGCCACGAGGCCTGTCGCTTTCACGAAATGGTGCCCGGCTCCGGAAGCGATGACGCGCGCGGTCGTTCGGGCCGGAGTCGAGGAGCGGCGTGAGCGTCTCGGCGTGCAATCGATCGATCTCCTGCAGTTCCATTGGTGGACCTTCGAGCATCTCGCTTATATCGACGCCTTCAAGGAGCTCACCGCTCTCCGCAATGAGGGCGTGATCCGTTATATCGGCGTCACGAATGTCGACACGGATCACCTGCGGCTTCTGGTGAAGCACGGATTTCCGATCATCTCGAACCAGGTCTCCTTCTCGCTGCTCGACCGCCGGGCGGCGGAAGACATGAGCGCATTCTGCCTCCAAAGCGGAGTGCGCCTTCTCGCCTATGGCACTCTGCAGGGCGGCTTTCTCACGGACCGCTGGGTCGGCGCCCCGGAGCCGACGACGATCCCGGACTGGAGCAAATCGAAATACAAGCGCTTCATCGACGAGGCAGGAGGCTGGGATGCTCTCCAGGGCATTCTCGCCGCGTGCCGTGAGATCGCAACGAAGCACGGCGTTTCCGTCGCGAATGTCGCCTCGCGCTGGGTTCTCGAGCAGCCGGCCGTCGCGACGATCATCGTGGGCGCTCGCCTCGGCGAGAGCGAGCACCGCGACGACAACCTCGCGCTCTTCTCGTTCGCCCTCGACGCGGAGGATCATGCCCGGATCGATGCGGCGCTCGCGCGCACGAAACGCATTCCCGGCGATTGCGGCGACGAATACCGCCGCCCGCCGTTCCTGACCGCCTCCGGCGATCTCAGCCATCACCTTTCGGGCATCCCGAAATACTTCGAAGCGTCTCCGGTTCCAGGGCGGCCGGGGCGCCAGCGGGTCGACACGGGCAGCGTCTGGGAAGGGATCTGCGGCTACAGCCGCGCCGTTCGCACCGGCAATCGCATCCTCGTCAGCGGCACCACCGCGACCCATGGTTCCGGCGAGGTCATCTGCCCGGGCGATCCCGCCGGGCAGACCGTCTACATTCTCGACAAGATCGCGGCGAGCCTGTCCGCCCTGGGCGGCAGCCTCGACGATGTCGTGCGCACCCGCGTGTATCTGCAGAATGCCGATCATTGGGAACTGGTATCGCGGGTGCATGGGCGCCGCTTCGGAGAAGCGCGCCCCGCCAATACGCTCCTCGAGATCTCACGCCTCATCGGCGATTACCTCGTCGAGATCGAGACCGAGGCCCTAGTGGAATAGCGGTAGCGCCTGGAACCCTCCCCGTGTCCGCCCGTTGGGGCCTCGTCACGGGAGGAAGATCATGGCGCACAACCATCAGCCCACACTTCCTCCGAAATCTCGAGCCTTTGGCCTAGGTTCTGCGATTATCGGAACGGCGGGACTCCTCGCGGGCCTCGCTCTCGCAACGGTCGTCCGGACGCGCCAGGCCGAGCGGCGCAATCCGCCTGAAGGCCGTTTCGTGACGATCGGCGGCATTCGGGTCCATTACCGGGATATCGGGTCGGGCCCGCCGACGCTGATCTTTCACGGAAATGGCGCGACCACCGAGGAGATGACGGCGAGCGGCCTGGTCGAGGAACTTGCCAGCAGCCATCGCGTCATCATCCCCGACCGGCCCGGCTTCGGGTATACGGAGAGGCCGCGCTTCCACCGATGGACGCCGGAAGCCCAGGCGGACCTGTTCCTGCATTTTCTGAATCGACTCGGCATCGAGCGAGCTCTCGTCATCGGACATTCCCTCGGAGCCCAGGTTGCCCTCTCGCTCGCAGTGCTCGCCCCAGACCGCGTCGCTGGGCTCGTGCTCATGTCAGGCTATTACTATCCGACGGCCCGTCCCGACGTTGCGCTCGTGAGCCCCAATGCGGCGCCGATCCTCGGCGATACCATGTGCTATACCGTGAGCCCCCTCGTGGTACACACTCTCCTGCCGGGGCTCTACAAAGCAATCTTTACGCCAGCGCCCGTCACACGTCGGTTCAGACGCAGATTCCCGCACGATCTCGTCCTTCGGCCCGGGCATCTGCACGCCGCGGCATCCGATTCCATGTATCTCATCCCGACAGCGGCTCGCCTGCGCCGGCACTATTCCAGGCTTCGCATCCCGACCGCGATCGTGACCGGGAGCGGTGACCGGATCGTCCACAAGGAGCCGCATGCCCTCAGGCTCGCGGGTGACCTTCCCGATGCGCGCCTCACGATCGTGTCCGGCGCGGGGCACATGGTCCACCACGTTGCGCCGGCCGCCGTGGCTCGCGCCATCGAGGAGATCGCCGCAGCAGCCGGCATGCGCAGGTAGTCACCCCGATGCCGTGGACCGCAGGCAGGCCTATCGGGACCGGTTTTCGATCGAGACATCGACGCACACGATCTCGTGGTCCGAGATCGGTAGGCTGTTCTCGTCGAGGGCGGGGATGACGCGAGGATTGCTGGCGGTGACACCGCGTACGAGCAACCAGTCGAGCTTGCCGTAAGGCGGGTTCGGCTCGTCGAGTGGTCCCGCGCGTTGCGTCGCTGCCGAACGATTGCAGGATGCCCACTCGAAGCCGGCCCTGCGCACATGCGCGAAGAGCGGTTCGAATCGTTCCGGATCGTCGAGAACCGCAGCGAGGCCGGCCGCGTCACGCGGCAGAGCCTTGGTATTGAAGTCTCCTCCGATCACCATTGCGGCATCGGGTGCAAGGTCATCCAACGCTTCGAGCAGGCGTCGCATCTGCATGGCCCGATCGTCCGGATCCGACTGGCTCTCGAGGTGCACGGAGACAACCCAAAGAGGCACTGCCGCTCCTTCGAGCCGCGCCACGATCGCGATGCGCCCGCCGATCCTGTGCTGCCAACCGTTGCGCCCCGCAAACCATCTCCCTGACTCCTCGAGCCGTACGAGTTTCGGATCCGCCAGAGCATGCGCCGAGACGATCGCGTTTCCATGGAAGCTGCCACGGTTGGTCTCACCTGCATGGATGCGCGTTTCATTTTCATCGCCGAGGTCGAGTTCGACGAACTCGACTCCAAATACGTAGCCCTCCTGGTTCGGCGCTGCGAGCGTCTCGACCGTATGCCGGTTGCCGGACCGCGCCATGCCGCCATCGACTTCGCTCAGGAGCGCAATGCTCGCCCCAGCTTGATTGAGCAAGCGGCGCGCTATGTCCGGATATTTCAATCGTTCGCAGTTGAACGCGGCAATCGTCAGGTGACCGGGGACGGGAGCAGGATCCACCGGAGGATGCATTTCCAGCACATGAAGTGCCTCGATGCGTGCCAGGAATCGTGCATGCTCGTCCGCCGACTTCTCGGCGGAGCGCGCCGCCTGCAACACCGATTCGTCGACTTTCGGAATCCGCGATTCCACGCGATCGACTACAGCCCGCATGGTGAGCCTCGCTTCAGTGACAGTGCATGCGCCATGCCAGCGAAATCCGGTGGGCGGCGATATGTTCCGAAAGCCTCCTTCGCTGCATAGTTCAGTGAGCGTGGCAGCGCACTCCTCGAATTCAGAAAACAAAGCGCAGCTGAAAAACACAGCGCTGATCAGCGCGCGATGCCGACACGCTTACTCGCGCGGCCTCTCTCCGATGAGGCAGCACCGCAGCAATTCACTCACGCCGCATTCTCGTCCGAACCCGACGAATCCCCGACGAGGCCATCTACATTGAAGACCTCGAGTGCCTTGGAGATTCCGCGCAGGTGAACCTCGCCGAGGGATGTCGTTCGGGCGGCATCGGCGGACTCGAGGGCGACGCGACGCGTGACGAGGATCTGGCCATCCCGCGCCTCGCTGCAGAGGCGCGCGGCGATGTTGGTGACGGTGCCGATCGCGGCGTAATCGAACCTCCCCTCGAACCCAATCCGCCCGAGCGTCGCATAACCCTGTGCGACCCCGACCCCGAACCCGATCGTGTGCCCTCTCGCTGCAAAGAATCGGGCCAGCTCGGCGCATTTTGCCCGCATCTCGACGGCAAGCGAGACCGCCTTGACGGCCGGCGCCTCGCATGGCAGCGGATCATTGAAGAACACCATCATTCCATCGCCGGTGAACCGCTCCAGCGTACCCTCGGCCTGATGGATGAGAGGACCGAGGGTCGCGTGGTAGCGGCCGAGAAGATCCATGACCTCCTCGGGCTCGGCGCTTTCCGCAAAGCTCGTGAACCCTCGCAGATCACAGAACAGCACCACGATCTCGCGACGATGATGATCGAGGATCGAGGCCTCGTCCCCCTGCTTCAGGAGGAAATCGGCGACCTGGGGAGCCAGGAACCGCTGGAGGCTGCGGGTCCGCTCGAGTTCGGCAACTTGGCGCGTGACGCGGGCTTCGAGATCCCGGTTGAGGATCGCGAGCTCCGCTGCCTGCCGCTCGGCGGTGTCGTAAAGCGCCTTGGTGCGGAGCAGCGAGCGGACACGGGCGGTGAGCGTGGAATGATCGAAGGGTTTCGTGACGTAGTCGTCCGCTCCGGCGTTCAGGCCGTCGACGACGTCGTGCACATCGGCCTTGGCCGTCAGCAGCAGGACGGGGATCGGCCGTGTCGCCGGATCGCCCTTCAGCCGGCGCGTCACTTCGATGCCGTCCATCCCGGGCATCATGATATCGAGGAGGATGAGATCGGGGCTGGCATCCGAGACGATCGCGAGTGCGGCCTCCCCGCCCGTGGCGGTGAGCACCTCGTAGCCCTGCGCTTCGAGCCGCACCCGGACGATGTCGAGGTTCTCGGCTCGGTCATCGACCGCAAGAACAAGGGGCTTGTCTCGCATCCTTCGGCTCTTCCCACATCCGCTGTGCGATGTCACGGGCTGCTGTTCAGGCCACCTGCAAGGAGAGCGCGGATCGTCGCGAGGAGTTCCCGAGGGCTGAACGGTTTTGTCACGTAGTGGTCGCAGCCTGCGCGGCGGGCCTTCTCTTCGTCGCCCGGCAGGGCAAAGGAGGTGACCGCGATGATCGGGACCGCAGCAAGGGTGGCCTCCCCCCGGATCTGGCGCGTCGCCTCGTAGCCGTCGAGCACCGGCAGCTGCAGATCCATGACGATGAGATCAGGCCGGATCGCGCGCGCCTCGGACACGCCTGCCTCGCCATCGGCCGCCTCGACAACCTCGAACCCTGCATGGGTCAGGAGATCGCGCAGGATGGCGCGGTTGTCCGCGGTATCCTCGACGACGAGGATCCTTCCGGATGTCACGCGACCATCTCCCGGCTCCTGCGACCGGCCGGCAGCGTCACTGAGAAGACCGACCCGCGCCCGACCTCGGATGTGACGCTGATCGAGCCCCCGTGCATCTCGATGATCCTTTTCGAGATGGCGAGCCCGAGACCTGTGCCCGACTCGGCGCGCGGGATCGCATTGCTGCCTTGCTGGAAGCTCTCGAAGATCTGCTCGCGCTCGTCCTCCGGGATTCCGATGCCCGTATCCTGAACATCCACGCAGATGCCCGACGCTCCGGCCGCAACACGGATCCGGATCGAGCCGCACTCGGTGAACTTGACGGCATTCCCGACGAGATTCAGGAAAACCTGTGTCAGGCGCCGCTCGTCGCCCTGCACGAGCGGCAGGCAATCCGGGAGTTCCGCGACAAGGGTCAGCCCCTTGCTCTCGGCAAGGCCTTCGGTTGCGGCGAGGACGGCCTGGACAATGTCGCGAATGGAGGTGGGCGCCTCGGCGAGCCCGAGTTCACCTGCCTCGATCTTCGAGAAGTCGAGCACGTCGTTGATGAGCGCGAGGAGGTGCTTGCCGTTCGCTTCGACCCGCATCAGCGGCTCCCTCGCACGCGCCGCGACGTCACCGTAGAGCCCGTCGAGTACCATCTCGGTATAGCCGAGCACGGCGTTCAAGGGTGTTCGCACCTCATGGCTGATGCTGGCCAGAAACTGGGATTTCGCTCGGCTCGCCGCCTCCGCGCGGGCCGTCGCATCGCGCAAGTCATATTCGATCTGCTTGAGCGCCGAGATGTCGAGATAGCTCAGCATCCGGCCACCGTCCGGCAGCGGTATGATGCGAGACTGGATGACCTTGCCGTTGGGCAAAAGGCGCTCGCGCATCGGCTCGGTAGCGTGCCGGATCGCGGCCTCGCGCTCGCCGATATAGATCTCAAAATCCTGCTGCAAGAGAGGATAGAGCCCGTTTTCCCAGCGCCTCCATAGGTCGTCCGCAAGCCGCCGAGGCTCAGTATAGAATTCCGCAGCGATGCCCCAGATTTCGCGATAGGCGCGATTCGTGAGACGGATCCGCAGATCCGCATCGAGAAACAGGACGCCGTAATCGATGGCTTCCAGAAGCGCGGAGAGATCCCGAAGTGCTGCATCCTTGCCGCGATTGGCCTCTTCGAGCTCGTGCTCGCGGCGCTTGATGTCGGTGGTCTCGAAGTAGGTCAGCATGCGCCCGCCATCCGGCAGCGCGATGCACTGGTACTGCACGGTCGTCCCGTTTGCGAGAAAGAGCTCGCGCGGCGGAATACTGCCGGATTTGATCTCCTCAATACGGTCGCGGACGTAGCGGTCCCATTCTGCCGGGGAAACGCTATAGAGGCTCTGGTCCCGGCTTGCCTCCATGTCCTCGCCGAGAGTGCGAGGTCGATCATAGAAGCTGGCTGGCATTTTCCAGATTTCACGGTAGGCGCGGTTTGCAAGCCGGGTCCGGAGCTCGTGGTCGAGAAACAGAATGCCATAATCGATCGTGTTCAGGACGGCGTTCAGATCTCGCACGGCTGCGTCGGTTGCGCGCTTGGCCTCGAGGAGCTGGTGCTCACGCTCCTTCAGATCCGTGATGTCGTTGAAGGCCGTCAGAAGGACGCGCTGCCCCTCCCAATCCGCTGCGACGGCACTCGTCAGGGCCCAGAACAGTCGGCCGTCGCGCCCGCGCATCGGCACCTCGAAATCGCGGACCCGCCCAACCTCGGCGATGATCTCGAGCACTCTCCGGCGGTCGCTCGGAACCGCATAGAAGTCCGGCGCAGGCCTGCCAACGATGCCGTCCACGGGGATCCCGAAGATCTCTGCCGCACGCTGGTTCGCATAAAGAACGATCCCGTCGGCGAGCCGGCTTACGGCCAAGGGGAATGGGGCGACTTCGAGGAAATGGCGCGAGCGCTGCTCGGCAGCCTCAAGGTCCCGCTCCCGCCGAACCTGGTCGGTGACGTCCTGGTAGGTCAGCATCCGGCCGCCGTCCGGCATGGCGACGCACTGATAGCGCAGGATTCGCCCGTCGGCGAGGTTCAGCTCCGTGGGTGCAATGTCGCCCGCGCGGATCGCCTTCAGGCGCATCTCGACATAGGCATCCCACGCCCTGTCCCGAAACGGATAGACGCCGCGCGCTCGGCAGAATTCGAATAGATCGCGTGCATTCGGACAACTTTCGACGAGGCTGGCGGGTACGCCGAAGATCTCCCGATAGGCCCTGTTTCCAAGGCGAACGTTGAGATTGGCGTCGAGGAAGAGGATCCCGTAATCGACCGTGTTCAGCAGAGTGTCGAGTTCGCGGCGTGGATGCAGCATGCCCATGTCCGCTCATGCGCCATCGGTCCGGCCGATGCCGGAGCGGGAAAGAACCCGCCGAGGCACAAGGGCAGCGCCGATCGCGGCCTGGATCGTCATGAGTCGATTGCCGTCCGCGCCGCAGCCATTCGCGGGCACTTTCCTGGCAGCTCTCCCCTGAAAAGCACAGGAAGACAGCACGCTGAGGGAACCACGCCCCCCGAGCAGGCCTTGCACCGAGCCCTGGATGGCGGATGGACAACGAAGCGCATGACTAAGCAATCGGCTAGCTTCGGCAGGACCTTACCAGAGACCTCGTGCGCTCCCAAACAATCATCGGCGAAATGCATCGTCCGCCGCCTTCGATGGCAGGAAGGGATCGGGCAAGGCCCGATATGGATCACCCTCTGGATACGTCGGAACGGCTGCCATGCGCCCCCTTGCTGGCAGCGTCCGTATAGGGTTCACTACGCCACCATGAAAACCATTCTCGTACCCGTCGAGGAACACAGCCTCGTCGACTCGGTTCTGGAGACCGCGCTCCTGCTCGGACGCAGGTTCGACAGCTACATCGAGGGCATCGCGGTCACCTTCGACCTTCCGGTGGTGCTGCCCATCGATATTGCAATAGGTGTGCCGTCTCCCGTGGCCCCGGAGACGCGGCACGAGATGGCTGCGACCTGCCGGAGGCACTTCGAGAGCTTCATGCGCACCGCCGGCATTTCGTCCTCCGCATCGGCGGGAGTGCCGGGATTGTCCTTCGGATGGCGCCAGAAGGACCTCATGGACGATGCCTTCGTGGGATCGTACGGGCGCATCTTCGATATCTGTGTCGTCGGACGCCCGGACGGATCGGCCAACCACCCGCGCGCGTCGACCGTGGAGGCCGCCCTGTTCGAAGCCGGACGGCCGGTCCTGATCGCAGCCCCGAACGTTCCCGAGACGCTCGGCGAGACCGTCGTCATCGCATGGAACAGGAGCACCGAAACGGCGCGCACGGTGGCGGCCGCCATGCCGCTGCTCAAGCGCGCACGCCGGGTGGTCGTTCTGGAACTCGAGGGTTGGGGAGTGGAAGGCCCTGTCGGAGCGGATCTCGCCCGTCTTCTGCGCATGCACGACCTGGCGGTCGAAGCGCGCACCATACCGGATCCGGACAACCGGCCGGGTGAAGCCATCTTGGCCGAAGCAACGGCACTCGGCTGCGATCTCCTCGTGAAAGGCGCCTATACGCAGAGCCGCCTCCGTCAGATGTTCTTCGGTGGGGCAACGAGCCATATCCTCGCCCGGACCACCATTCCGGTCCTCATGGCGCATTGACAGCGCCGCGGCGAGCGGCACAGGGAGAGCGCGCCCGCGTTCCGCGGCCGTCCCTGGCATCAGCTTTCATGAACATGCACACCACTCCGGTGGCAGGCCGCTCTGCGTCGTTCCACGGCATCCTGCTGATGCTGCTGGGCATCCTGCTGTTTTCCATCAATGACGTCATGGGAAAATGGCTCGTGGCGACCTATTCGGTCGGACAGGTGCTCCTGCTCCGCAGCGCCGCGGCCCTGGTGGTGTTGACCGCGGCCATCTGGTACCGAGGCGAGCGGCTCTATTTTCCGTCTGCGCCTGGCCTTTACATTCTGCGGATCGTCTTCTCGACGCTCGAAGTCGCCTGTTTCTACTGGGCGGTCATGTGGCTGCCGCTCGCCGACGTCATGACATGCTACCTCGCAGCCCCGATCTATGTCGCCGCGATCGCGGCCGTCTGGCTGAAGGAGCGGATCGACCTATTACGGGTGTCGGTCATCGCCGTCGGCTTTGTCGGTGTCGTGTTGGCCCTGCGTCCATCATCCGAGACACTGACCCTGCCGGTCACGGTGGCGCTCGTGGGAAGCCTTTGCTTCGCCCTCCTGATGATCACGACGCGGCGGCTCCGCGACACCAGCGGCACGAGCTTGGTGCTCGGGCAGACGCTCGGTGCGCTCGTGTTCGGCGCCATCGCATCGCCCTTCGGCTGGGTTTCCCCGAGTTCTCTCGATTTCGTGCTTCTCTCGCTCCTCGGCCTCATCGCCATGACTGGCCATATCTGCGTCAACCGCTCTCTCCGGCTCGCGCCCGCTTCGGTGGTAGCGCCCTTCCAGTATACCCTCATCGTCTGGGCCATCATTCTCGGTTATCTCGTCTTCGGCGATATCGCGGAACTCTGGACGATCATAGGCGCGGCTGTGATCTGTGGCGCCGGTGTGGCCCTGATCGTCATCGAGCGCCGCGCCAGGCGGGCCATCGCCGCATCTCCACCCTCGCCCGCTCCTTCGGGGCAGCCTTTCCCGTCGGCGGAGACGTGAAGATGGCACTTCCCGCCTGTACCGGCGCGCTCATAGGGTAATGGCCATGACGGTTTTCACAGCCGGCGAGCCCAAATTGATGTAAAGTCATTCCGTCGCGCAACCAGAGGCTGCGCCGCGGTGCTGGGAATGCGTATCCGTCCATTCCTTCAGGGGAGGATACAATGCCGACTTGGCGTCCCGATCCGAGTTTCTACCCTTCGCCACGCATAGCCGAGCAAGGCCCGCCCGAGGCCCTCGCCTACGTCGCCGTGTTCGATCCCGAACGGCAGCGGCCCGACGGCATCGCGGTCGTCGATGTCGATGAGAAGTCGCCGTCCTACGCGCGGATCGTCGGTTCGGTGTCCATGCCCAACACGGGCGACGAGCTCCATCATTTCGGGTGGAACGCGTGCTCGTCCAATCTGTGCCCCAATGCGCCGCACCCGCATGTCGAGCGGCGCTATCTCGTCGTGCCGGGACTGCGTTCGTCGCGGATTCATATCCTCGACACTAAGCCTGATCCGGTAAACCCGAAAGTCGTCAAGGTGATCGAGCCCGAGGAGATCGCGGCAAAGACCGGATATACGCGCCCGCACACGATTCATTGCGGACCCGACGGCATTTACGTCACGGCGTTGGGAAACGCGGAGGGCAACGCGCCGGGCGGCATCTTCATGATCGACCACGAGACCTTCGAGCCGCTCGGCCCGTGGGAGAAGGATCACGGTCCGCAGAAGCTGGCCTACGACGGCTGGTGGCACCTCGGTTACGACACGATGGTGACGAGCGAGTGGGGAACGCCCGACACCTTCGAAAACGGCCTCATTCCTGAGGTGCTGCTCGGATCGCAATATGGCCGACGGCTGCATTTCTGGGATCTCAACAAGCGGACGCATCTCCAGGAGATCGACTTCGGCGAGGAACATCAGCTCGTATTCGAGCTGCGTCCCGCCCATGACCCCACCAAGGCGCACGGCTTCGTGAACTGCGTCATCAGCCTGAAGGATCTCTCGTCCTCGATCTGGACCTGGTATCGCGACGGTGAGCGCTGGGCGGTCAAGAAGGTGATCAGCATACCCGCCGAACCGGCCCATGCCGATGACCTGCCGCCCATGCTCAAGGGCTTCGGCGCGGTGCCGCCCCTCGTCACCGACATCGATCTCTCGATGGACGATCGCTTCCTTTACGTGGCGTGCTGAGGTACGGGAGATCTCCAGCAATACGACGTGTCAGATCCTTTCAATCCGAAGCTGACCGGCAAGGTGCGGATCGGCGGAATCGTCTCGCGGGCGAGCCATCCGGCGGCAAAGAACGGGCATCTCACGGGCGGCCCACAGATGGTCGAGATCAGCCGCGACGGGCGGCGGGTCTACTTCACCAACTCTCTCTACGGCGCCATCGACAAGCAGTTCTATCACAATGGTCTCGAGGGCTGGATGGTGAAGCTCGATGCCGGTCCGGAGGGTGGAATCGAATTCGACCCCGAGTTCTTCATCGAGTGGTCGAAGGGCCATCTCCCGCATCAGGTCAGGCTGCAGGGAGGCGACTGCTCGTCCGATTCCTATTGCTTCCCGTAAGGGCGGCTCCGAGGGGAGGTGATGGAGATCACCGCGGGCAGTTGGGCGCCCTGGCTCGCGGTTGCGGGCCTCGGCGCGTTCCACGGACTCAATCCGGCCATGGGCTGGCTGTTCGCAGTTGCCCTCGGTTTTCAGCGACGGAGCGGCGCTGTCGTTCTGGCCGCCCTCGCCCCGATCGCCCTCGGCCATGCACTGTCGGTCGCGGTCGTCCTGGTTGCAGTCCTCTTTGCCGGTCTGCTCCTGGATCAGCACCTGTTTTCCAGAACGGCCGGCATCATCCTGATCGGCTGGGCCTGCTGGCATGCCGCCTACGGACACCGCCGCCGCGTGCGGATTGGCATGCAGACCGGCCTGCTCGGGCTCGGAATCTGGTCCTTCCTGATGGCGAGCGCCCACGGAGCCGGCTTGATGCTCGTCCCCATCGTTCTACCTCTGTGCCTCTCGCCGGGGTCGGTCGGCGGAGCAGCGCCGGACCAGCCGACCTTGCTGGCTTTCGCAGCCTTGGGCGTGCACACCGGAACGATGCTGATCGTGATCGGAGCGGTCTCCACCCTGGTTTACCGCTGCACGGATCTCGCTTTTCTAAGGCGTGGCTGGATCAACCTGGACCTCGTCTGGAGCGCAGCCCTCATCGTGACGGGAAGCTTGTTGCTCATCCGATGAGCACGCCCGCGACGCCCCGGAACGCCCCTGCGCCCCATACGTTGGGCTGCGTGTTCACATCGGCTCGGAGGCCGCGAATGACGAAGCCCAAGCTGTTATCGATCGTGCTCCTGGGAAGCCTGCTCGCAACGGGCATAGCAGGAAGCGTTTCGGCTCAGCCCTGGGATCGAGATTGGGACCGGGGACGAGGCTGGGATCGTGATTGGGAACGAGACCGCGATTGGGATCGTGACCGGGAGTGGCGTCGCAGAGGGCCTGATCGCGACTGCTACTGGGTCCGTCGGCAATTCAGAGATCGATACGGCGATCTCGTGATCAGGCGCTACCGGGTCTGCGAGGATTAGGCAGAGTTTACGGTAGCCAGGGAGTGGCGGGCAGCGCCCGCCACACGGTCGATGCCAATCCTGGCTACCGGGAGGGAGAAGTCGTGGACGGTGATGCCGGTGCGGTCGAGCCCGAGGACGTGTCCTGCCGCGACCGCACGCGGTCGAACATGGTCAGCGCAGCATCGACACACGTCCGCATCGATTCCCGTTCGTCGCAGACGATGCGCAGCTGCGTGTCGCCGCTGCGGAGAAAGAACCGAGCGCCAGTTGCGCGTCGCCCCTCACCGTCGTCCCACCTGGAGCGATCGCGCCAGTCGTCCGAACGCCGATCGTCAGAGTGCCGATTCCATTCCTTCCTCATCTCACGCCAGTCACCCCGATCGTCGTCATCGCGGTCCCGCGTGGACTGGCTCCACGCCGAAGTCGCGGCGAGAGTGAGTCCGGCTGCAAGCAAGAGTGCCTTTCGCAAGTGAGCCTCCCTGAGCGAAGAGCTGACCAAGGCGCATTCAGGCCCGGGACTGATGCGCCTGAGTGAACTGACCGCAGGGACCTTGGTTCCCGAGCGGAACCGAAGCCCGCGCACGTTGCGCGCTCCCTTCTCGCGGTGCGGAAACTCGGTCTACACTCTGCCCGTGGAGGGTAGACGCCATGAAGGTTCTCGCGCTCGTGACGCAAAAGGGCGGGACCGGGAAAAGCAGTCTCGCCGTTTCGCTCGCGGTTGCTGCAGAGGAGTCGGGTCTGAAGACGTGCATCCTCGACGTAGACCCGCAGGGCACGGCGGCCGAGTGGCGAGCCCGCCGCACGGCGGAGCGTCCCGAGGTCGAGGCGATCAACTGGAGCTTCCTCTCGTCGCGACTCTATACGTTGAAGCGCGAGAGATGCGACCTCATCATCATCGACACGCCCGGTGCGAACAATGCAGCCGCCGAGGCCGCGATGCGCGACGCGACCCTGTGCATCATCCCGGTCCGGCCGAGCGTTGCCGATATCGAGGCCGCAAAGCCGACGATCCGTTACCTGAGCGACCGTGACAAGCCGTTCGCCTTCGTGCTGAACCAATGCCCGGTCGGAGGGCGCACAGCCCGCACCTCGAACGCCTATCGGGCTCTTCAGCTCCTGAGCGCCGTCTCCGACGCGACGCTGGCCAATCGTGCAGACCACATGGACGCGCTTGCAGCAGGCCTCGGCGTGACGGAGCATGCACCCTCGGGCAAGGCGGCCGCGGAGACCCGCGCGCTCCTCTCCTGGCTCCTCGCGCAGCTCGAACGTCCGCAACGCGGGCGGCGTAACGAAGCACCCGCACGCGAGGCGCGCGGGTAAGATACTTCCTGTCCCCTGCCACTTCCGTCATTGCGAACGAAGTGAAGCAATCCAGCAGCGCGGAGGTGGGCAGGCTGGATCGCTTCGCTGCTCTCGCGATGACGGGGTGAAGCGAGGGTAGCCTGCTCCTTCAGGCAAACTTCAGCGCAATGATCCCGGAGACGATCAGGCCGATGGCGCCGAGGCGCATGGCGGTGGCCGGCTCGGCGAAGAGGACGATGCCGAGAATCGCTGTGCCGACGGCTCCTATGCCCGTCCAGACCGCATAGGCGGTCCCGACAGGGAGCGACTTGAGGGCAAGTCCGAGGAGCACCACACTCGCGATCATGCTCGCGGCGGTGAGCAGGGTCGGCACCGGGCGCGTAAAGCCATCGGTATATTTCAACCCGATCGCCCAGCCGATCTCGAGCAGACCCGCGACAAAAAGGATGGTCCAGGCCATGGCAAAACTCCGTCATGGCAGGCCGTCCCGCCGAGTTTTCGGGAAGCGCGGGGTCGTCCCCGCGCAAGGGAGATGGGTTTGGCGTGCGCACTTGGCAAGACAGCTCTGCCGTATTCGGCAGCATTGCCTTCGAGCCACGCCGCACCTGGGACCCTTGGGCATTCGCCAGGCAAGCGGCTCGCGACGTCGGGGCAGAAGTGTCTGCCTGCCTTCCGAGACCTGGCTCTCAATTCCACAGAGCCGTCCGAGGCGGGGGCAAGTATTCGCGCCGAGGTGAAGAGTCAAAACTGATTCGGAACGACTCGCCCGAGAGTCGCGTTTGAGTCGCACGCGGATCAGATCGACTCTGCCGTGGACATTCAAGACTCGCCCCACCAAGTAGTTGTGTTGGAGTATACAATGGCGCCACGGGCGAACTGGAAGGGATACTTGAAGTTGTCCCTGGTTTCCTGCGCAGTGGCGCTGTATCCGGCGACCAGTTCATCGGCGCGGGTGCGGTTCCATACGCTCAACCGCGCCACCGGAAACCGGGTCAAGCGGCAGTTCATCGATTCGGAAACCGGCGAGCCCGTGGAGACCGACGCGCAGGTCAAGGGCTACGAGGTCGGAAAAGGCTCCCACGTCTTCATAGAGGACGAGGAGCTCGAGGCGATCCGCATCGAGAGCAGTCATACGATCGATATCGAAAGCTTCGTTCCACGCGATCAGGTCGATCAGCGCTATCTCGAGAGCCCCTATTATATTGCTCCTGACGACAAGGTCGCGCAGGAGGCATTTGCCGTGATCCGCGATGCCATGCGCGAGAAGGGCCGGGCGGGCGTGGCGCGGCTCGTGATCGCCCGGCGGGAATGGATGGTTCTCCTCGAACCGCTCGGCAAGGGCATCCTCGCGACGCTGCTCCGGTTTCCTTACGAGGTCCGAAGCGAGGACGCGTATTTCGACGACATTCCAGACCTGAAGCTCCCTGCCGAGATGCGGGATCTCGCGGGACACATCATCGACACCAAGGCGGCGGATTTCGATCCTGGCCGTTTCGAGGACCGATATGAGAATGCCGTGATCGAGCTCATCCGCACGAAGCAGGGCGGCAAGGCTCCGAAAGCACGCGAGGCGCCAAGACCCTCGAACGTGGTCAACCTGATGGATGCGCTCCGCCGCAGCATCGATGCCGAGCAGCCGGCTACCGTCGCGAAGAAGACGCCCCCGATGACGAGCACCGGCCGGTCCGCTCGCAAGGCGACGGCATCGAAGAGGAGTCGTGCCGGTATCCGCAAGGCGAGCTGAAGCGGGATCTCACGCGATGCCCAAAGACCGCAAGACCTGCACGTCCTCGAAGCGGCCGAAAACCGGCACGACCAGACGGGACCTGCCGCGACGGACGAGTCCCGACCCGGTCGCACGCTCGGCGATCACGGGCACGTCCTCGAAGGCAGATCGAGGCGAGTCGGGACTGCTCCAAGCCTACGAAGCGAAACGGAATTTTACCCGGAGCCCCGAGCCGAAAGGAACGACGCGCGCAGGCACGGACCGTCGCTTCTGCATCCAGAAACACGATGCGCGGCGCCTCCACTACGATCTCCGGCTCGAACTCGATGGTGTGCTGAAGAGCTGGGCGGTCACTCGGGGCCCGAGCCTCGTGCCGGGCGAGAAGCGCCTTGCAATCCATACCGAGGATCATCCGCTCGAATATCTGGCTTTCGAGGGCGTGATCCCCAAGGGGGAATATGGCGGCGGCACGATGATCGTCTGGGATCGCGGCTGCTGGGAGCCCATCGGGGATCCGCGCGAGGGTTACGCGAAGGGCCATCTCGAATTCTCGCTCCACGGCGAGCGTCTCAAAGGCCGCTGGCATCTCGTCCGAATGCGACCGCGTCCGCACGACAAGAAGGAGCAATGGCTGCTCCTGAAGGCCGATGATCGTTTCGCGCGAGCAGCGGGGCAGGTCGAGATCACTGCGGAGGAAACCACCTCTGTGATCTCCGGGCGGACAAACGATGACCTAGCGAAGGCGGGTGACGTTCGCGGAGACCATGCCGCGCGCGCAAAGGTCGCGCAAGGCAGGCACAAATCCGGACCGGCTCCGGCTCGAGCGACTGGTGCGCGAAAGGGCTTCCTCCCAATATTTCTCGAACCGAGCCTTGCGATGCTGGTCGAGACGGCGCCAGCGGGCTCCGGATGGATCCACGAGATCAAGTTTGACGGATACCGCCTGCAGACTCGGATCGACGGAAGGTCGATCAAGCTCCTGACGCGCAAGGGCCTCGACTGGACCGAAAAATTCCTGCCGATCGCGAAGGCTTTTCTGGATCTGAAACTCGCATCGGCCATCATCGACGGCGAAGTGGTTGTCGAGGACGCGGCCGGTGTCTCGAGCTTTGCG
The DNA here is from genome assembly GCF_001006805.1 of Microvirga massiliensis. Classification (GTDB taxonomy): domain Bacteria; phylum Pseudomonadota; class Alphaproteobacteria; order Rhizobiales; family Beijerinckiaceae; genus Microvirga; species Microvirga massiliensis. The sequence goes on from NZ_LN811357.1 coordinate 339,753, forward strand.
GAGTTGCAGGCCGATCTGAAGACCGGGCGCACGGACCGCCTCGTGTACTATGCGTTCGACCTTCTCTATTGTGACGGGCAGGATCTCACGCAGACGCCGCTCATTGAGCGCAAGACGTTGCTGGCAGGCCTCCTCGATGACGTCCCGGCAGATGGCCCGATCCGATTCAGCAGCCACATCGAGGGAGATGGTGAGGTCATGATCCGCCATGCCTGCCGGCTCGGACTCGAGGGTGTCGTGTCCAAGCGAAAGGACAAGCCGTATTTCGCCGGACGCGGGCGGCATTGGCTGAAGATGAAATGCACGCAGCGTCACGAATTCGTCGTAGCCGGCTACGTGCCCTCCACAACATCGCAAAAGGCCATCGGCTCGCTCGTGATGGCGGCTTACGACGATGGCGAGGTCGTGCATGTCGGTCGGGTCGGAACGGGATTCACGGGCGCGCTGGCCGGCAGCTTATGGGCCAACCTCGAGGCGCTCCGGCGGCCTGCCCCGCCATTCGCGCGTCGACTATCGGCCGAAGCCGCCCGTGGTGTACGCTGGGTGGAGCCAATGCTCGTCGCGGAGGTGGAGATCAGAGGCTGGACTTCGGACGGGCTCATTCGCCACGCTTCGTTCAAGGGCCTGCGGGAAGACAAGGACCCGAAGGACGTCGCCGGGGAATTTCCCGCCCTAGCTATGCGGAGTGCCGAGAGCATGCCAGAACGCGAGTTCCACCTCACCCATCCCGACAGGGTCTTCTGGCCCGATATCGGCCTCACCAAGCAGGGACTCGCGGAATATTACGCAGATGTCTGGAACCACATTCTGCCGCACGTTGTCCGGCGCCCTCTCGCCCTGGTGCGCTGTCCGTCCGGGACCGGCACGACTTGCTTCTTCCAGAAGCATTCCTGGCAGGGCATGGCGAAGGACATCAGGCGCAAGACCGTCCGTGGAGAAGAGCTTCTGTTCATCGAGGAACTCGAGGGTCTGATCGCGCTCGTCCAGTCCGGCGTTCTCGAGATCCATCCCTGGGGCTCGACGATCGACGCGATCGAGAAGCCGGACCGCATCATCATGGACCTCGACCCCGCCGAGGACATCCCCTGGACCGCTCTGATCAAAGCCGCACGCGAGGTGCGGGAGCGATTGCGGGCTGCCGGTCTCGAGAGCTTCGTGAAGACCACGGGAGGCAAGGGCCTCCATGTCGTCGCTCCGCTCAAACCCAAAGCGGGTTGGGACGAGGTGAAGGATTTCACGCAGGAACTCGCCGCCGGAATGGCGAAAGACGATCCCGACCGCTACATCGCGACGATGTCGAAGCAGGCTCGCGCCGGGCGGATCTTCGTGGACTATTTGCGCAACGGCCGCGGCGCCACTGCCGTTGCGGCCTACTCGACCCGCGCGCGCCCCGGAGCCACTGTCTCGACGCCCCTCGCCTGGGACGAGCTCTCGCCGTCGATCCATCCGAGCCATTTCACGATCGCGAATCTTCCGACGCGTCTCGCCCATTTGCGCGAGGATCCATGGCCGAATCTACGCGAAATCGATCAGGGGCTTCCATCCGCGACATCGGGCCGGAAAAAGCGGTAGAGCCGACGCTCCGATCTCCCGGTGGAAATTCCCCTCCTTGCAAGACGCTTCCCTGGCCCAGTCCTTCTTTGCTCGAGATCCCGTCGCAGTTGCGCGCGCCTTGCTCGGCGCGACGCTTCTGGTCGACGAGGTCGGCGGGATCATCGTCGAAACGGAGGCCTATTGCCGAACCGGCCTCGCACAGCTTCTCTGGCCCGACGGCCCGAAATGCCCAGATGTTCGGCGAGCCCGGCCGCGCCTATGTCTACCGCTCCTACGGGATTCATTGGTGCCTCAACTTCGTCTGCGAGCCCGGGGCGGCGGTTCTGATCAGGGCGCTCGAGCCGACGACCGGGATCGGCCGGATGCGCGCACGGCGTGGGCTCGACGAACTCGCGCTCCTGTGCTCCGGGCCAGGCCGGCTGTGCCAAGCGCTCGGCGTGACCAGCGCCCACAACGGGCTGAGCCTCGACAAGCCGCCTTTCCGGATATCCTCGGGCGGCCCGGTCGAGATCGCTGCCGGCCCGCGGATCGGGATCACGCGAGCGGCAGAGATCCCCTGGCGGTTCGGGATCAAGGACTCACGATTCCTCAGCCGCCGGATTCCCGGCACGCCTCCGGGAAGGAGTAGGCGCACGGGTGCAACCCCGGCGTGAGAAGGACAGCCGCGGTTCGGTTCCGGGTTCAACTTTCAGTCGGATTGCTCGTAGTTGCGAGTCGCGGGCGAGGTGAACCATCCGTCGACGGGTAGATTGCTTCACTGCGTTCGCAATGACGGAGAGGGCGTGAGAGCGGGAAGAGCACTGCCGGATACGGAACGAAGCGCCAGACCCACCACCGTCATTGCGAGCCGAAGGCGCGATGCACCACCCTTTCCGCTGCCTCTTCGTCTTTGCGAGCCGCAGGCGAAGCAATCTACCCGTCGACGGAGGCCACACCTCCTTGAGGAGCTTTCAGACCCGGATAAGCTACAGCCGAGGATATCGAGCCTCATTTGAGCCGAACTGCCGATATCGCGACAAAGGAAGGACGAGGTCATGTCATTTGGAGCCACGGACGCACTCGTCGTTGTCGACGTCCAGAACGATTTCTGCGACGGCGGCGCCCTGGCGGTGCCGAATGGGAGCGAAGTCGTTCCTTTGATCAACCGGCTGATGCCTCTGTTCCAGACCGTCGTGCTCACGCAGGACTGGCACCCGGACGATCATCGCTCCTTTGCAGCCCATCACCCGGGCATGGAACCCTTCTCGACGATCGACATGCCGTACGGACCTCAGGTTCTGTGGCCCCGGCATTGTGTGCAGGGTTCACCAGGCGCCGAATTTCATCCCGACCTCGAGGCGTTTCGCGCGCAGATAATCATCCGCAAGGGCTTCCGTCCTGGGATCGACAGCTATTCCGCATTTCGCGAGAACGACAAACAGACTCCAACGGGCCTGAACGGCTATCTTCAGGAGCGCGGAATTCAGCGCGTGTTTCTCGTCGGTCTCGCCCTCGATTTCTGCGTCGGCTTCTCGGCACTGGATGCCCGTTCGGCCGAACTCGATGCTATCGTTGTCGGGGATGCCTGTCGCGCGATCGATCTCAACCGATCACACGCGATCATGATGGACCGATTCGCGGAGGCTGGAGTCGACGTGCGCCGCTCGCACGAGATCGGGCGGTAGCTCTGATCGATGGTGCACTTCTTGTTCAGGGTGGCGCCGCCACCCTCACCCGCCCCTTCGGGCGGCCTCTCGCGTCGAGGGAGAGGTGAAGCGGCGTCTGGGTGAGGGAGAACACTCAACCCAAATCACGATAGCGCACACCCCATCACGCAGCCCGCAATCTCCTGAGAAATTCGTCGAGCGAATGCACGAGCGTTTGTGATTGCTCCTGCAGCAGATTCGACGCGTTCAGCGAGGCAGAGGCCGCGGATGAGGTCGTCGTTGCCGTTCCGCTCACGCGCTCGATGTTTCTCGAGACCTCCTGGGTGCCGAGGGCTGCCTGTTGCACGTTACGGGCGATCTCGCGGGCGGCAGCTTGCTGTTCTTCAACGGCGGCCGCGATCGATGCCGAAATCGCATCGATGTCGCGCACGGTTCCGCTGATCTCCTGGATGGCCGCAACTGCGTGGCTCGTCGTCGACTGCATTCCCGCGATCTGGCTGGAAATCGTCTCCGTTGCCTTCGCGGTCTGGTTTGCAAGCTCCTTCACCTCCTGAGCCACGACAGCGAATCCGCGGCCGGCATCACCGGCCCGGGCGGCCTCGATCGTCGCATTGAGAGCCAGGAGGTTCGTCTGTGCGGCGACGGAATTGATGAGCTGCACCACCTCGCCGATCTTCTGCGCGGAAATCGATAGCTCCTCGACCGTCGCATTCGTGCGTTGCGCTACGTCCGTCGCACGCCGCGCTACGCTGGCGGCGCGGTCGATCTGGGCGGCAACCTCCGCGAAGGACGCGGAGAGCTCGTCGGTGGCAGCCGCGACCGTTTGCACGTTCGATGCCGCCTGATGCGACGCCGCTGCAACAGCATTGGCCTGCTCGGTCGTCGATGCGACGGAATGCGACAGGGTCTGAGCGGCGCCTGCGGTTTCTTCAGCCGCGGTGCACACTTCACCCGCCACCAGCTTGAGGTTTGCCTCCACCTGATCGGCCAATCCGAGAAGATCCTGTCGGCGCTGATGATCGATCCGAGCCTGGGCCTGTTCCTGCTCGGCCTTCAGCCGGGCCATCTCGCGCGCATTGTCTCGGAATACCTCGACTGCCCGTGCCATCCGGCCGATCTCATCGCTCCGTGCGGCGCCTGCAACTTCGACCTCATTGTCGCCCTCGGCCAAGGTCTTCATCGTCTCGGTCATTACGCTGATCGGGCGCAGAACGCCACGAAGCAGAAAGAGGCAGAGGCCGAGACCGACGAGGCCAGAAATCGTGGCGGCCGTCCGATTGACCCAGTTCGTCAGACTCGCGAGCATCCCGGCCCGTTGTGCGACCTCGCTTGCTGCGAGTTCGACACTTTTGCTGGCGGCGTTCATGGCAAAGCCGAGCACCTCGTACTGCCAGACGAACTCGGGCAGGGCCCGTTCTGCATCCCGCGTGCTCTCGAACGCCATATTCACTATGTGTGCGGCGGCCTTGCCATAGGCGGCAATTGGCGCTTCGAGATCCGAGAGCGCGGCTCTGATCTCCGGGTTCAGATCGAGAGCCTTGTTCCCCTCGATCGCCCGCCGGAGCTGTTCGAGATGCTTGTTCAGGTCGGCCTCGACGCTCTCCCGCAGCGTCGGTTCGACGCGTCCGGCATGGAGCGCGCGGTAGACATCACCCTTGAGCGCTGCGTGCATGACATCCGCGCTGCTCTGGTTGCTCGTGGCACGGGCCAGAATGACATTCTGCGCGATGCTTTCAGTCAGGACGGCATTGCTCCAAAGGCTGCTGACCCCCGACCCAACTCCCGTTACCAGCAATAACCCGGTAATCAGAACAAACTTCGCCCGCAATGAACGCATCGAGTCACCCCCGCTCCTCGAATCGCTCATACCAAGTGGAGGTTAAACATTTCTCAGGAGCCGGAGCGGCTCTGACTGCTGCCGGGCCGTGGGCTGGTGGGCCCGGTCCTCTTCAGAAGAGGCTTCTTACACTGCAGAAGAACTCGATGAGATCAGAACGGAATTGACATACCCCCATACCGGTTATCGCTGATCTATGCTCGCGATCTACTCAGAATTACATTCTGCGAGATCCTTGACTGAATTTCCGAGTTCACCCCGACCTAGGCCATAGTTCCTGGATCGCCGCGCCATCCTGCGCAATTTCCTCTTGGTTAACCATTTTCTCCGCATCAAGGGAACACTCGCCCCATGGACAAGTTATCTCGCAAGCCCTACATGAGGGCCGTTCGCCGAGGAGCGGCGACACCGTTCTTCCCTAATTACGAGAGCATTTGAGTGCGCTATCGAGCGAGGCCGTCGTTCACGGTCGAGATCAAGCGAGCCGGCAAGCGGCTACCGTCTACCCCAGAATCGAAGCCACAGCCGAGACCGGTGCTGTTCGACTGGACAGCGGCGGCGCAAAGCGTGGGAGTTGCTCCCCCTCCTGCTCCGGAGCCAAAGCCCGCCTCGTCCGAGGAGCGGACGGATCAGCTTCGGAGCGCTCCTCAGGCCGCGCCGCTTCGCATCCTTCCCGACCTCACGCTCCCTGATCCCGTCGACCTGCTGAAGCGTGAGGAGGAGGAGCGTCGAGCCGCCCTCCGCAAAGCCAGGCGCGAAACCAGCGTGCCCCGCCGCAGGAGATCCAAGCCCGAGGCGCCGCGTCAGGAGCCCGTCGCGCCGGCTACCGGTAGCCTGAACGTTCCGGACCAGATTGTGTCCCCGCCAGCGGCCTTCGTTTCCGAGGCGAGGCCCGCGACAGGCCATGTCACCCTCTCGCCAGCGCGTTCGGATGCGGTCATGCACCAGCGCAAGAAAGCAAAACGGCGGGCCTACCAAGCGCTCTGCCGCAAGGCGAAGCGCCAGAATCTGCCGCTGCCTCCCCTGCGCGCAGGTGAGCGGTGGAAGCGCCGACTGCCGCTGGTCTGCCGGTAAGTTCGCCGTTCAGCGAAACGATTTCCAGCTCGGCGCCTCAATAGGGGCGCCGAGCCACGGAACTATTGCTTCAGGATGAAACGCGCACGAGCGTCTTGCCGAAGTTGTGGCCCTTCAGCATTCCGATGAAGGCCTCGGGGGCTCGCTCGAGCCCCTCCGTGACATCTTCCTTGTAGCGAATCTGACCGGCGCGAAGCCACGCACCGACGTCTCTCACGAACTCGTCTCTTTGCGTGGCGAAGTCCCGGACGATGAAGCCACGGAGCGTCAGACGCTTGGTCAGAATCGCGCGCATCAGCTGCGGTGTACGGTCGGGCCCCTCCGGCAGCGACGTGGCGTTGTATTGTGCGACGAGCCCGCAGACCGGCACGCGGGCAAACTCATTCAGCAGCGGAAAGACGGCATCCCACACGGCTCCGCCGACATTCTCGAAGTAGATGTCGATTCCCTGCGGACACGCCCTTTCGAGCTGCGCCGCGAAATCCGGAGCCCGATGGTCGATCGTCGCATCGAAGCCGAGATCCTCGCGCAGATAGCGGCATTTCTCCGGGCCGCCCGCAATTCCGACCGTATGGCAACCCTTGAGGCGGGCGATCTGACCAACAAGGGATCCCACCGGCCCTGCAGCGGCTGCGACCACCAGGGTCTCTCCCGGTTTCGGCTGTCCGATATTCAGAAGGCCGGTATAGGCCGTCATCCCTGGCATTCCGAGAATCCCGAGCGCGGTGCTGACCGGCGCAACGTCGGGGTCGAGCCTCCGCAAGCCCTTTCCGTCGGAGACCGCATAGTCCTGCCAGCCTGAATGGCTCAGCACCAACGCGCCGATGGAGAAATCCGGGTTCTCGGATGCAACGACCTCGCTGACCGTGCCACCCTCCATGACGTCACCGACCTCCACGGGTGTGGCATAGGATTTCGCTGCGCTCATGCGGCCGCGCATATAGGGATCCAGGGAGAGCCAGCGCGTTCGCAGCAGAACCTGTCCCGGCCCGATTGAGGGAACCGGGGCCGTCTCGAGCCGGAAGTTCCCTGGCGTCGGCTCACCCTCGGGGCGGGACGCCAGCACGATTCTACGATTCACATCGCTCATGACTCGTTCTCCAGTCGCGAGATATGAGATGGCTGTGGCTCATGTAATATTCGGAGTCGTCGCCGATCACACGGCGGAAAGGCCGCCGTCGAGAGCGATGGCCTGCCCGGTCACGAAGCTGTTCTCGGGGCTGCAGAGCCACAGCATGCCCTGCACGATCTCCTCCGGTTCACCGAGACGACGCATCGGAATCGAGGAGACGATTCGGCCGATGGCATCATCCGGCGTGCCCCACATTGCGTCGGTGAAACCGGCAACCATGTCGGTTCGCGTGAAGGCCGGACAGATCGCGTTGACGCGAACACCGCGCCGCGCCGTTTCCGCTGCTGCGCTCCTGGTTAGCCCGACGACCGCGTGTTTCGAAGCCGCATAGGCGGACAGGAGCGGTGCGCCGACGAGCCCTGCGACGGAAGCAACGTTGAGAATGACGCCGGTTCGTCCAGCCTCGGCAAAGCCGCGCTCCATGGCCGGGATCTGATGCTTGAGGCCGTAGAAGATGCCCATGACGTTGACCATGAGCATCCGCTCCAGCGTTGCGCCTTCGAGCTCGGCCAAGCGCTGAAAGGGATGAGCCACGCCGGCATTGTTAATGGTGATGTCGAGGCGCCCGAATGCGGACAGCGCTGCCTCCACGAGTGCAACCGCAGTCGCCTCCTGCGAAATGTCGCCCGGCATGGCCTCAACGGAATGGCCACCCTCGTGCAAACCACCCGCGACCGCCTCAAGCCCTTCGGCATCGATGTCGCCGAGGACGAGGTTCGCTCCCTCCGCCGCGAAGCGCTCGGCCGCCACGCGCCCAAGTCCGCGCGCCGCGCCCGTCACGATGACGGTCATGCCACTGAAACGCCGCTCCATCGCCGGTCCTCGATCCACCTCGGCCGAGCCCATGCGCGCTTGTGTGCGTGAATCGACTCGAGCCAACTGCCAGCATTCGTTACACCCGATACCATGATCGGGCGAAGCGAAGGCACACATGAGGCCGTGGCAAAGCCTCTTTTCCGTCCGACTCGCAGTGCCGCAGCTTTATCTCAATCCTCGCCAGCGAGGAGACGGGAGCGCGTCAGGAAGCGCCGTTCACGGCCGTTGTCGAGGGAGAACATGCCGCCGCGCCCCGGCACCACATCCAGAATCAGCCGTGTGTGTCGCCAAGCCTCGAACTGGGCTTCGCTGATATAGACGGGAACATCGCCGATCCTGCCGAGCAGGACATCCCGATCTCCAACGATGAACTCCGCTTGCCGGTAGCACATCGGAGAAGAGCCGTCACAGCATCCTCCGGACTGATGAAAGAGGATCGGGCCGTGTTCGGCCTTGATCTCTTCGATCAAGGCCAATGCTGCCGGCGTTGCCTCGACACGCAAGGGTTCGGACATGATCGCCCTCCAGCAAGTGGCGCGGGCCCTGGGCCTGGGACCCGCGCCGTAGCACCTCAGAAGAATCCGAGCTTCTTGGGGCTGTAGCTGACCAACATGTTCTTCGTCTGCTGGTAGTGGTCGAGCATCATGCGATGGGTCTCGCGGCCGATGCCCGACTGCTTGTAACCGCCGAATGCCGCATGTGCCGGATAGGCGTGGTAGCAGTTGGTCCAGACTCGCCCGGCCTTGATGGCCCGACCGAAGCGGTAGCATCGATTGACGTCACGGCTCCAGACGCCGGCGCCCAGCCCATAGAGCGTGTCGTTGGCGATGCTCAGCGCCTCGTCGTCATTCTTGAAAGTCGTGACCGAGACCACCGGACCGAAGATCTCCTCCTGGAACACACGCATCTTGTTGTGGCCGCGCAAGACGGTCGGCTTCACATAGTAGCCTCCCGCGAGATCGCCCGGCAGATTGCTGCGCTCGCCCCCGGCGAGGACTTCTGCGCCTTCCTGTCGACCGATGTCGAAGTAGCTCAGGATTTTTTCGAGCTGTTCGGAGGACGCCTGCGCCCCGATCATCGTGGCAGGATCGAGCGGATCGCCCTGGACGATGGCCCGCACCCGGGCGAGCGCCCGCTCCATGAAGCGATCGTAGATATCCTCGTGGATGAGGGCGCGGCTCGGGCAGGTGCAGACCTCGCCCTGGTTGAGGGCGAACATCACGAAGCCTTCGATCGCCTTGTCGAAGTAATCGTCGTCCTCGACCACAACATCCTTGAAGAAGATGTTGGGCGACTTGCCGCCAAGCTCCAGCGTGACCGGGATCAGGTTCTGGCTGGCATATTGCATGATCAGCCGCCCCGTCGTGGTCTCGCCGGTGAAGGCGATCTTCGCGATGCGCGGGCTGGAGGCTAGCGGCTTGCCGGCCTCGAGGCCGAAGCCGTTGACGATGTTGAGAACGCCGGGCGGCAATAGATCACCGATCAGCTCGGCCCAGATCAGGATCGAGGCTGGCGTCTGCTCCGCCGGCTTGATCACCACGCAATTGCCGGCGGCCAGTGCCGGGGCCAGCTTCCAGCAGGCCATCAGAAGCGGGAAATTCCACGGGATGATCTGGCCGACGACCCCGAGCGGTTCGTGGAAGTGGTAAGCGACAGTGTCGTGGTCGATCTCCGAGAGGCTACCTTCCTGAGCACGGATGCAGCCTGCAAAATACCGGAAATGGTCGATCGCCAAGGGCAGGTCCGCGGCCGTCGTTTCACGGATCGGCTTCCCGTTGTCCCAAGTTTCGGCCTCGGCGAGAATCTCGAGATTCTCCTCCATGTGCTGGGCGATGGCGTTCAGGATGATCGCCCGTTCGGCTGGGCTCGTACGGCCCCAGCTGTCCTTGGCGGCATGGGCGGCATCGAGCGCGCGCTCGACATCGGTAGCATCCGATCGCGCGATTTCGCAGAGCAGCTGGCCGTTGACCGGAGAGCGGTTGTCGAAATAGCGGCCCGATGCGGGCTCGACCCAACGACCTCCGATGAAGTTTTCGTAGCGGGCCTTGAACTTCGGCTGGACGGTTCGAAGCAGTTCTGGCTTGTTCATCATTTCCTCCTGAGCACGCCGTAGTGGCGTTGTGCTCAGGATCGCCGTCTCACCCGGATCTTGTCACTGCCCGGCCCAGCGAACCTCGCGGCAAGTGTCTCAGATCTGCGACAGTTCGGCTGGACTGCGTTTTGGGCGCTGCACGCCGAGTTGCTTCATCTTGCGATGCAGCGTGGCACGGCTGATCTGCAGCATGGCCGCGGCCGCCGAGACATTGCCCTTGGCGCGCGCCAGCGCCCGCCTGAGCGCATTGCGCTCAGCATCGGTGAGATCGTCCTCCGTCTCGCCGGCGAGCACCTCCTGTGCCGGCAGCAACGCGGTGATTCTCGCATCCGTAATCCCATAGGTGAGCCGGGCCGTTCGTGTCGCTCCGATGACCAGATCATCGCAATCAAGGGCAAGCAGCCCCGGTGCGCCAGGGGTCTGGCCTTCGACCAGAACGATTCGGGCGCGTGGAAAGGCGCGTCGGAAGTTCAGCGCCTCGATCTGGCGCGCGCTGTCGGCGACCGCGGCCGCGACCAGCCCGATATGATGTTCCATGAGATCGGCCCGGCAGGACGAGACGTCCAGGGCACCGGCGAGTTTTCCCATGTGATCGAAGAGCGGTGCGACGGTGCAACTCAAGTCGGCGTTCCGAGCATGAAAATGCTGGTCCCGATGGATGGTGAGAGGTCTGCTCTCCGCGAGACACGTCCCGATCCCGTTGGTTCCCTCCGCCTCCTCGCTCCACACCGCCCCGGTCCAGAGGCCCCACTGGGAGAAGATCTTGTCATCGGCAGGGGTACCACGACGCTCGACGGGAATGCCGTTTCGATTCGAGAGAATGACGCAGCATCCCGCATCACCCACGGCCTGGAAGAGCCGATCAATCGAGACTTGCGCAGCATGAAGGAGTGGCTCGATGCTTTGGCGTGCATCGCGCAGTTCCCAACCGCTCAAGATGCGCGGAGGCTTGGCTTCCAGGGGATCGAGGTGATAGCGGACGAGCGAGCGTTGCCATGAGGCGGCCACCGCCGACTGTGCGGCCATCGATCCGCCCAGCACTCGCGCGATGCGTGCCGCATGGTCATTTCGGAAATTCGAGGCCATGGACCCTCCTCGCTTTCCTCCCCTGCGTTGGCGATAGTACACCAATAAAGTTGCCGTACACCAGCGAGCTATGGCGGATTTTGGGTGATAAGGCCTATCAGGCGACGTTAAGGAGTGGGGGCCGGGCCAACCCCAAGACCAGCTCATTTAGGCCGCGCCAATCCATCAAATCTTCTGTGCAGGGGTACTAGCCTGGGCTAGAATACCCTCATCTATAATACAGTAGAAGAAAAGTCTGGGTGTCAGATAAGGCGGGCGTGGCTCGCCAGACGACGGAGGTTTCCGTGAAGAAGGAAGCATTGCGGTTGGCCGTTGTATCCGTCCTTGGCGCGATATGGACAGGGATCGCGCTCGGGCTCGCCGTTGGGCCAGTACATGCTCAGGAAACGATCACAGTAGGCGCGATCGCTCAGCTTAGCGGTGCTGCAGCCTTTCTGGGACCCTCCGAGAAGGCCGCCTACGAGATGGCGGTAAAGGAGATCAACGAGAAAGGAGGTGTGCTCGGCAAACAACTGAAGGTCATCGTCGCTGACGACGCGACTGATCCAGCTACTGCAAACAATGTTGCCAAGCGCCTGCTAGGCCAAGACAACGTGGCGGCGCTGTTTGGATCCACAACGAGCGCCTCCCGCGAGGCTATCCTGCAGGTGGTTAAACGAGCCGGTAAGACCTTGTTCTTCTACAACGCAATCTACGAGGGGCATGCCTGTGACCCGCGCATGTTTGTCATGGGTGAGGTGCCGGAAAATCAGATCGCCCCGATCGTGCCGTATCTTCAGGAGACGAAAGGCGGAAACACCTGGTTCTTCGTCGGTAATGACTACAACTGGCCGCAGAATACAGCGACCGTTGCCAAGAAGGTCATTGCCGACAGCAAGGGCAGCCTGGTCGGCGAGACCCTTGTCCCTATCGGAACAACCGACTTCGCGCCGATCCTCCAGAAGATCGCCAGCACGAAGCCCAGGTTTGTCCTCTTGGTGATGTTGCCCTCGGATGCTGTGGCCTTCATGCGACAATTCCATAATCAGGGACTGAACTCCTCAACGATCCCGATTGCCACTCTCGTCGAGCAGAGCGCTATTGAAGCTATGGGCCCAGCGCGGGAAGGATTGCTGATCCCAGCCGGTTTTTTCGAAGATGCCACGCCAGAGGCGAAGGCATTCGGTCAGCGTTACCGGCAAGCGATGGGTGAAAGTGCCCCACGCCAGAACTTTATTTCCATCAACGGCTACGAGTCAGTCCGCATCTGGGCTCTGGCTGCCGACAAGGCGAAGTCGGTCGAAGCCGATGCAGTGGCCAAGGCGCTTCCGACCGTAAGCTTCGAGGGCCCGCGCGGGACAGTCTCCTACTCGGCCAAGACGCACCACGCGACACTCCCAATTTATCTCGCACGCATCAATGCGGACGGGACACCTCAGATCGAGAAGTCATTCGGACCGGTCGATGCCGGCCCACAATGCAACTTCTAGAAGTGATGGAATGCTGACGGCAGCGCAGCCAGCATTCCATCAATCCGGGTCCTGACGATGCTCGTTCTAAGTACATTGAACGTGGTGAGCGGAATTGCTCTCCTGTTCATCGTCGCACTCGGGCTGGCGGTCATCTTTGGCGTCATGGGCGTCGTCAACCTGGCCCATGGCGAATTCATGATGATGGGGGCCTATACGGCCTATATGGTGACGAGCGCGGGATTGCCGGTTGGTTTCTCGTTCGTCGCAGCTCCGATCATTGTCGGCCTGATTGCGGTTCTACTCGAGCCAATCTTTTTCCGCTTCCTATACGGGAAGCTGATGGAGTCGATCCTGGCCACATGGGGCCTCAGCCTCGTTCTCCAGCAAGTCTTTCAACTTACGTTCGGCAGTGGCTACAAGAGTGTCCCATACCTGACCGAGGGATCTGTGTCGGTCTTCGGGACCGGCTTTTCGACTTATCGGCTTTTGGTGATCTGCCTCGCCGTGCTCCTCGCGGTCATGGTCCTCCTCATCGAGCGACGGACGCGATACGGGACACTTGCTCGAGCCACAATGAGCAACGCAGTTCTTGCCTCGACGCTGGGAATTAACGTCAACAGAATCTACGCTGGCACGCTTGTTTTCGGCGCCGGGCTCGCGGGGCTCGCAGGTGCCGTGCTGGCGCCGCTGACAAGCGCCTACCCGACAATGGGCCTCGGCTTTCTGACAAACTCCTTTTTCGCGGTGCTCGTCGGTGGCCTCGGCTCTCTGCCGGGACTGGTTTTTGCTTCATCGGCCCTCGGTGCGACCCAGGGTGTCATATCGCTTCTCATCGACCCGGTCGTTGGCAGCATCGCGCTGGTAGTCGTTGCGCTCATCCTGGTCCGGAGAAAGACCATATGAGCAACGAGCGGCTCTCCCAACCAGCCTCAGGGCTGGCCTCCGCATGGCACAGCCTTACGTCGTCGCCTCTCGCTGCAATTATCCTGATCATGGGCGGGTTGGCACTCGCCCCACTTTTCGTCTCCACCTATTATGCTTCGGATGTCCTGGCCAAAGCCATGATCCTAGCGATTCTGGCCGTCGGGCTCGATCTCGCCTGGGGATATGGAGGCATTTTGAGCCTCGGCCATTCCGCCTTTTTCGGGCTCGGCGCCTATGCCATGTCGATCATGCTCCTGCGGTGGGATTCTGTTCTCGCAGGCGTGACTGGAATGGCTGCGGCGATTGCTCTTCCTGCAGCGCTGGCAGCCGTGGTGGGCTGGTTCGTCTTCTTCGGTGCGACCAGCACGCTCTACGTGGCAATCGTCACGCTGGCCTTGCCGGTACTCCTTTCGGCCGTAGCATTGCGGGTTCCCGGTTTAACCGGCGGGCAGACCGGGCTGAGCGGCATACCCGCATTTCCTTGGGAAGGCCCTCTCACCACTTACTACGCGCTGCTCGCCATTCTTTGCGCGGCAACGGCGCTCATCTATGCGGTCGTGCGCAGCGACTACGGACGGCTTCTCGTCGCCATTCGCGATAACGAGCAACGGGCGCAATTCCTGGGCTACCGCACTCCGCACGTCCGCCTCGGTGTGTTTGCCCTCTCGGGCGGTCTGGCGGGTTTTGCTGGCGCAATCTACGCCCCCTACAACGGATTCGTATCGCACGATGTATTGGGCCTGCAGCTGTCGACGGCGGCGATCGCCTGGGTGGCGATCGGCGGACGCGGCACCGTCGCAGGCCCGCTCATCGGCGCAATTGCCATCAACGTCCTGGAGCCGGTCCTGAATGAGGCCTTCCCGGGCCTCTCACGCCTTCTGCTTGGCCTTGTGTTTATTGTCGTGGTGCTCGCTGTCCCAGGCGGATTGTTCGGGGTGCTCTCCACGCGACGTCCAGACCGGCGCCCGCTCGAGGTCGTGTCGCGTCCGGACGCCGACGAGCGCAAGCGGCAAATGGAAGTCGCCGTCCGGAAGCTGGGACTGTCCTTTGGGAGCCTGACCGTATTCAAGGACATCAACCTGGCTTTCAGGACCGGTCACCTTCATTGCATGATCGGGCCGAACGGGGCGGGCAAATCAACGCTCGTTAATGTCATCACTGGTCTTCTTCGGCCCAGCGAGGGCGAGGTCGTCATCGATGGCGTGCCGGCTCCCCACCACTCGCCCGCATCGATCGCCCGGCTTGGGATCGTCCGAACATTCCAGGCCAGCAACGTGTTCGAAACCCTGCGGATCGGCGACAATCTCTTCCTCGCTGCCCGGACGGGAGCCACCCCGTCGCTTGTCGGATATTCACCGAAGATCGAGCTCTCCGGAAGGGCCGCAGAGGTGCTCCAACTCAGCGGCCTCGGTGCCAAGCTGCAGGCACGCGCGGGCGATCTCGGTCACGGTGAGCGCAAGTGGCTTGAGCTCTGCATGGTGCTCGCGAGCGATCCAGCGATTATCTTCCTGGACGAACCTACAGCAGGGCTAACTACGGCGGATCGCGCGAAAGTGGCTCCCCTTCTGGTTGCGCTCGTCCATAGGCATGGGCTCGGGCTCCTGTTGATCGAGCACGATCTCGACTTTGTTAAATCAATTGCCGATCGGCTCACGGTCCTGGCGAACGGGAGCGTCCTCGCGGATGGCGCTGTAGAAGAGGTGATCCGGAACCCGGAGGTCACCCAGGTCTACCTGGGCCACCGGGCGGGCTCTCAAGGGGTGAGCCTTTGATGCTCACGATCAGCGACCTCCATTCCGGTTACGGCGATCTCGTCATTCTCCACGGGGTAACAGCTGAAGTTGCACCAGGCGAGATCGTATCCGTGCTCGGTCACAACGGGGTCGGCAAGACTACACTGATGCGGTCGATCATCGGCCTGTTACAGCCGCTTCGAGGCGAGATTCACATCGATGGGCAGAGCACCCGCGGCCTACGACCCTACGAGGTCGCGCGTCGCGGCATCGCTTACATCCCGCAGGAAGCTGCTCTCTTCCCGGATCTGACGGTTCAAGACAATTTGCGCGTCGCCCTCCCCGATCGCCGCCAGTTCGACCGTGCCTGCGATCGTGCATTGCGCCATTTTCCGTTCCTGCGCGAACGGTATCAGCAGCGGGCCGGCACTCTCAGCGGAGGGCAGCAGAAGATGCTCCTTGTCGCGCGAGCGCTCCTCTCCGACCCGCGGCTGATCCTGGCGGACGAGGTCACCGAAGGCGTACAGCCGAGCCAGATCGACCGAATCGGTGAGGCATTGTCGGACGTCAACCAGCAGCAGGGGACAACGATCGTCCTCATCGAACAGCATCTCGACTTTGCCCTTGGGCTCGCCGGCCGTTTTGTCGTGATGAAGCAAGGCCGGGTCGCCGCGGAGGGACGCACGGATGCCGTGGCCGCACGTCGGACCGTGGAAGCTGAGCTCGCTCTTTAGCAGGCCCCCAGGAGTTCGATCATGAAACATGCTGGCTCGTTGCTGATCGGAAGCCGCATCACCGAGATCTCGGCTGCAATCGATCAGGGACTGGTGTCGCCCGTGGAGCTCACACAGGCCAGCATCGAGCGAGCCGAGGCTAGTAGCAGCGACTATAATGCCTTTACCCTGCTGGCCCAGGATCGCGCGTTGCGACTCGCGCGGGCGGCCGAGGAACGAGCAAGAGCCGGCGCACGGCTCGGGGATCTGGATGGTATTCCGATCGCCATCAAGGACATGGTTGATGTCCGGGGATTGCCCACATCCAACGGTTCCGGACCAGCGTGGCGCAGCTGGCCGGCCCGGAGTGCGGCCGTGGTCGACAATCTGGAACGCACTGGTGCGGTCATCATCGGCAAGACCACACCGCATGAGCTCGGCGTCGGTATCGACAACAACAATCCTCATTATGGGGCCACACGCAATCCGTGGATGCGCGAGCGCTCCCCTGGGGGCTCCAGCGGTGGGTCGGCTGCCGCAGTTGCTCTGGGTATCGTCGCGGGTGCGGTCGGGACCGACACCGGAGGCTCGATCCGGATTCCGGCCTCGGCGTGTGGGATTTTTGGCTTGAAGGGTACATTTGGCCATCTCCCGACCGAAGGGGTGACGCCGATTGCCTGGTCACTGGATCACGTCGGTCCGATGGCCGCCCACGCCGACGACCTCGAGTTGCTCTTCCGAGCGATGGCCGATGGCCAGCTTCCGCCGGCGGACCGAAGCGCCCGGGCGGGTTTGAAGGGCCTGCGGATCGGTGTCCCCAACCGCTATTTCAACGAGAGGATTCAGAGGTCCGTCGCCAACGCCTATGAAGCCGCGCTACGAGCGTTCGAGGAGCAAGGGGCCATTGTTGAGGCGGTCGACCTGCCATCCTGTTCCGATGCTGTCGCCGACGCCTTCATTCTTTCCCAAGTGGAGGCCGCTTATGCTCACCGGGATCGGATCCCGCAGCATCTTGGGGAACTCGGTGACGATGCACGAGCTTTCCTCCAGATCGGTCAGAGTGTCATGGCTCTCGCCTTTGTGGATGCCGTGCAGAGACAGGCACGGTTCCGTCGTGCGATGGATGCTGTCTTTGCGACCATAGACATCCTCGTCGTACCGGCGACGCCGGCGCCCGCGCAGCCGATCGGCGCTTCGGAAGTCCGCTTCGGTGACGAGGTCGAGCCTCTCTTCAACTGCATGATCCGATACACCTCGGTTTTCAATGTATCAGGCCATCCGGCACTGGCTACCCCATGCCCGATAGGAGCAGAGGGACTGCCGACCGGTATCCAAATTGTCGGGCCAATGGGCAGTGAGCACTGGCTCCTCGGCATCGCTGCCCGTTATGAAGAGAGCGCCCTGGCCGAGCACAACGCCCGACTACACGCCCTACGTTCTGCCTCAGGTTAGCCTTTGAGATCTTCTAAGTGCCGGTGCGATGATCTGTTCGGCAAGCGCCAGTTGGCGTCAACCATGAAGCATTCATTTGCTGGTGACGACATGTAGCCTTTCCTTGGCTCAAAGTGAGCTCGTTGATCGTGTCTCGACGAGGCGCGCGAGGAGAGATGCTCCGATTGGAATAACCGTGTCGTCGAAATTATAGCTCTCATTGTGAAGCGCAGGGCCTGGTGTTTGGCCCAGCCATATGTAGGCGCCTGGGACAGCATGCAGCATATCGGCGAAGTCCTCGCTGGCCATTTGTGGTGTCGCATCTCGGTCCACATTCGAGGATCCAAACAGCTCAGTTGCAACTCTGGCTGCCGCTGCGGTTTGCTCTTCATGATTGCGCAAAACCGAAAAAATATCTTTGATTTCAACCTCGATCGTAGCGTTGAAGGCCTTCGCGATGCCAGCCGCGATCTCGCGGAGACGGACGCCTGCAAGCTCACGCAAATGGTCATCGAATGTGCGCACCGTGCCGGCCAGGTGCATGGCCTCCGGGATCACGTTATAGGCAGACCCGCCATGAACTTGGGTGATGGATACAACTAAGGCCTTCAATGGATCGGCATTCCGGCTCACGATAGTCTGGATCGCTTGGCCGAGTGTGAATGCGATGACCCCGGGATCAACCGCTTGGTGCGGGTAGGCACCGTGTGCACCGCGCCCGGTGATCCGGAGATCAAAGAAGTCAGCTGCGGCCATAGCGGCACCAGCTCGGAGAGAGACGCGCCCATGTGGTCCTTCCGGAGAATTGTGTAGGCCATAAATCTCATCGCAAGGAAACCGCTGGAACAGCCCGTCCGCGATCATCGCGCGGGCACCGCCGAGCCCTTCCTCGGCTGGCTGGAATATGAAGATTGCTGTTCCCTCGAAAGCACGGGTCTCCGCAAGATAGCGCGCAGCACCAAGCAGCATCGTTGTATGACCGTCATGACCGCAAGCGTGCATCTTGCCTATTGTCCTAGATCTATAGGGAAGGTTCGTGGCCTCTTGGATTGGGAGTGCGTCCATGTCGGCGCGAAGCCCAATCCGGCGCGTGCTTGAGCCTCTTCCCTGGAGTACGCCAACGACTCCTGTCTTGCCGATGCCGCGGTGCACTACTATGCCCCAGGCAGCAAGCCGTTCCGCGACGATCCCGGATGTACGCTCCTCTTCAAATCCAGTCTCCGGGTGGGCATGAAGATCGTGCCTGATTGCAACAAGTTCGTCCAAATAAGAAGATATTCGATCGAGAGCTGTCATGGATCGTGCTCCCCTCAGCTTGATCCGGCACGCTGGAAAGACCGGAGAGCTATGGCGGAATGTGGGTGACGGGGCCGATCAGGCGGCGCTGTGTGATGGCGTCGGGACGACCTCGATGCCGTCCTGGAATCTGACACCGGCGATCACCTTCGGCAACTGGTTTCCACCCGTCAGATGCTGCTAGATACGGGATGCCGCCATCACGAGGTTGAACACCATTCGCCGGATTGTTGTTGGGGACAGTACGCCCTTGTGCGCCCCGTGCGATGCCGGACCACGAACTCGATCGGGAGCGTGTTCGTGGTCCGCAGGTGGATCCAAAGCTCGGCGGCCCATTGGAGAGGGCCAGCAGCGCCCGCCAGTCCTTGCGGAGGCAGTCGACGGCTTTACGATCCCGGATCTTGACCCGGCTGACCTCGACCGGACTGATGGTGAACCGGATCAGACGCTCGGGGCCGTGCCCGTGCCGAACCAGACGCTGGCGTCCGTCCGACAGCTTCAGGTCGCGCGGGCTGGCAAAATAAGCCTCAGCTTCGCTCTCGCTGGCCTGCGCGAGAGCAGCTGGCGGGTGCCGGCGCGCAGGAGCTTCGTCCGGGGATCGTCGATCCGTCGGAGTGGCGCCATCGGAGAGTGCTGATAGTCTTGGTCATAGCGTATCGCTCTTCCCCAGGAGGTTCGGGCAGGCTCATCACCCGCCGCGAGACGCCGCCCCTCTCTCACCACCATTACCCACTTCCGCTATTGCGCGTACCAGCAGAGCAAGAGCCTCAATCCCGCCCGTGATGCGACCCTTTGATCCGATCTTCCCCGGCGCCTGACGCGAGATCAGCCCGAAGCGATCGGTAAGCTCAAGATTGGTTCAGGCGCGAGCCTTTGGAAGGGCCGGTATCCACTTGCCCGTACGCCGCTCTAGAAATCGTGAAATCCCCTCCCCTCTGTAACGAGGCGAATGAGCAGGTCGGATGGTTTGAATTCCGGTCCGAGCCTTGCCTCGAAGTCCCGCAGCCTGGCGAGAATAGTGCCGAGGCCGATCTGCTCGGCATGGTACATCGGCCCTCCGCGATAGGCCGGCCAACCATAGCCGTTGATCCAGACGACATCGATGTCGGACGCGCGGATCGCGATACCCTCCTCGAGAGTTTTCGCGCCCTCGTTGATCATGGGAAAGATGCACCGCTCCAGGATCTCCTCATCTGAGATGGGGCGGCGCGTGATCCCTTTCCGGTCGGAGAAATCGAGAATGATCGCCTCGACTTCGCTCGATGGCGTCGGCCTGCGCTCCTCGTCGTAATCGTAGAACCCTGCACCCGTCTTCTGCCCGCGGCGATCCCGCTCGCAGAGGATCTCCTTGACGGTTTCGCCGCGCGAGGTTTCCCGGGACCAGCCGATATCAAGACCCGCGAGATCGCTCATCGCGAAGGGTCCCATCGGGAATCCGAAATCGTATAGAACACGGTCCACCTCCCACGGCATCGCCCCTTCGAGGACGAGCCGGTTTGCCTCCCGCTGTCGCTGGGCGAGCATGCGGTTGCCCACGAAGCCGTGACAGACACCGACCAGGACACCGACCTTACCGATCTTGCGCGCCAGTTGCATCGCCGTAGCGATGACCGGTTTCGCCGTCCTGTTACCGCGGACCACTTCGAGGAGTCGCATCACGTTGGCGGGTGAGAAGAAATGCATACCGATCACGTGATCGGGGCGCGTCGTCGTGGAGGCGATCTCGTTCACGTCGAGATAGGATGTGTTAGTCGCGAGGATCGCACCCGGCATTGCAACGGCGTCGAGCCTTGTGAATACATCCTTCTTGATCGCCATGTCCTCGAACACCGCCTCGATCACGAGATCGCAATCCGCCAGGCGCGCGAGGTCGAGCGTCCCGGTGAGGAGCCCCATGCGGCGCTCCACATCCTCCTGTGTCATCCTCCCCTTCTTCGCCGTGCTCTCGTAATTGCGGCGGATGGTCTTGAGTCCTCGATCCAGGGCTTCGGATCGGGCCTCCACAATCGTAACGGGGATCCCCGCATTGGCGAAATTCATCGCGATGCCGCCGCCCATCGTGCCTGCGCCGACGATGCCCACCTGCGCAACCGGCAGGGTCGGCGTGTCTTCCGGGACATCGGGGATTTTCCAGGCTTGGCGCTCCGCAAAGAAGACGTAACGCTGGGCGGCCGATTGGGGCCCGCTCACGAGTTCCTGGAAGAGCTCCAGTTCCAGGGCCATGCCTTGGTCGAAGGGCAGATTGACTGCGGCTTCGATGCAGCGGACGCAATATTCCGGAGCAAGAAAGCCGCGAAACTTGCGCGCATTGGCCTTCCGGAACTTGTCGAAGATCTCCGTGCGACCGCGTGTGGCTGCGACCCTGTTGTCGAGGTCCCGCACCTTCTTGAGCGGCCAGTTCTCCGCCACGACCCGCTGCGCGAAGAGAATCGCGTCCTCCTTCAATTGTCCCTCGCGGGCAAGCTCGTCGACAATGCCGGCAACCCTGGCAGCCGTGCCTCCGATCGGCTCACCGAACGCCACCATCTCGAGAGCCCGCTCGGGCCCGACGACGCGCGGCAGGCGCTGCGTACCACCGGCGCCGGGAAGAATGCCGAGCTTGACCTCCGGGAGGCCGCATTTCGCGGATGGGACCGCGATGCGGTAATGGCAGGCGAGCGCGGTCTCGAGTCCGCCTCCGAGAGCCGTGCCGTGGATCGCCGCAACCACGGGCTTCGGCGAGTTCTCGACGATGTCGAGAACATCGCGCAGGCTCGGACCGGTCCGAGCCTTGCCGAACTCGCGGATGTCGGCCCCGGCGATGAAGGTCCGCCCGGCGCAGATGAGAAGGATGGCCCGAGCCCTCGGCTCGGCGATTGCCTGCAGTATAGTGTTGGCCAATCCCTCGCGGACCTGTGCCGAGAGGGCGTTCACGGGAGGCGAGTTTACCGTGAGGACGGCGATCTCTCCGTCGAGCGTCAGGTCGACTACGCCATCGGTTGGGGTCCGTGTCTGTGTCTCGGTTGGTTCGTTCATCGGATCCACCCTTGCCTGCTGCCTGCGCGATCGGCCATGCCCGTGCTCTCTCACAGCACGGCGGATATCGATTATCGACAGGCACGAAGTTCGGATACCCCCAAATGCAGGAGTTTCCATCCGCATTTCTCCCACGACCGCAGGGGTCGGAAGAGCACACCGGAACTCTGCAGGCGTGCGTTGCCGCATGCTCCACGTCCACTCCCGAGCCAATACTCTATCAATGGGGCACTGGGCTCTGCCGAAGGGACAGCCAGGTTCTCCATTCAGGACAGATTGGGTAGACGTCCATGATCACGATTAGCGGGTCAGTGGGGCTGTCGGCCCGGAACAAGCCGGTCGACGTCATGATCGTCCAGCATCTATTAAACCTGAACCACAGTGATGCCGGCTTGACGAAGCCTCTGCCGGTCGATGGCGCTCTCACCGTCGGAACGCTCTTTGCGATCGAAGAATTTCAGGAACGGGCGCTCGGGCGCAAGAAGCCCGACGTCAGGGTCGACCCCGGAGGCGCCACGCTGGCCAAGCTCGC
The DNA here is from genome assembly GCF_001006805.1 of Microvirga massiliensis. Taxonomy (GTDB): domain Bacteria; phylum Pseudomonadota; class Alphaproteobacteria; order Rhizobiales; family Beijerinckiaceae; genus Microvirga; species Microvirga massiliensis. The sequence continues at coordinate 362,085 of NZ_LN811357.1, forward strand.
GGCGCCCGTGAAGACGAAGGATACGATCAGTGTCCTTCGCTCCGTGATTCGGGCCGTCTCGTCCATGACGCTCGCGCGGCCGGGCGAGGTATCGAGCGGACTCGGCACGATTTCGTCTCAAAACTTCCTTCTCAATTACGACCGACAATTCGCGCAACTGAACGGCGTGGCTCGTGCAGGGCTGGTCGAGCTGATCGATTTCATCAATGCCGACATGGAAATCCTGGATGTCGGATGGGCCGCCTACATGCTCGCGACGGTGAAGCACGAATGTGCTGAGCGCTGGAAGCCGATCGAGGAATTCGGCAAGGGAGCCGGCCGCGCCTACGGCAATCCGGTGATGGTGACCGACAGTGAGGGCAACAAGCACACCAATACCTATTACGGACGCGGCTATGTCCAGCTCACCTGGAGGGACAACTATGCCGGGATGGGACGGGCTCTGGGGCTAGGCGAGGAGCTCGTGATCCGTCCCGAGCTGACACTGGATCCGGCAACATCCTACGCCATCATATCCTACGGCATGCGAAACGGATCCTTCACGGGCAGTCGGCTCTCGGACCATATCAATCAGCACAAGTGCGATTATCCCAAGGCCCGGAAGATCATCAACGGCCTCGACCAGCATACGAAAATTGCCGGGTATGCCGCCAATATCGAGATGCTCCTGCGCGTCAGCTGCTACAGCAGCATCAGCGACTCGGGCTTCTGAAGTTCGGCGAAACCGGACGCCCGGCTGGCTGCACTTATTCCTGGGTCCGGAATATCACTGTGGTCTTTTGCCCTTTCGCCACTGCCTGCGCGTCCTTGTTGAGGAAACCCTCCTTGCGACTCGCAGCCAGGCGCAGCGCGCTCATCAGATGGCGCGGAGCAGGGACCTGAATACCGATCATGGTCAGGTTCTCGCGGCATGGTCCTGCGCCGGGCAGACCGATCCTTACCGCGACCTGATCATTCTTGATGCTGTGAAACGTAAACCGTGTCAAAAGGTCGTCGGGGAACGAATAGCAGCGCCCGTCCTCCAGAACCGGCGGCGCCGATGCGAGATCATCGACGAGCTGGTTCAGCGTCGCAGGCGAGCTGCCAGTTGCCGTCAGCGCCTTCTGGACCAAGGAATCCTTCCGAAGAGCGGACAGAACGGCGCTCGCGGGGACGTAATCGGTCAGCAGAACCGGATTCAACTCCGCATTCGAACTGGCCTGCGGAGCTGCCTTGGCGAGGTCGATCGCGATGATGCGGGTTTCCCCGGCGGGATGAGCCTCGGCTCGGCAAGTCGTCGTTTCCGTGTTCCGGATGCTCAGCACCGATCCGACGACCGAGAGCAGTGTGGTGTTCACCTCGCGCGTGCAGGCATCGGATTCGGCCGGCGCCGCTTGAGGCGAGATCGATGTCGCCTTGCCGCTGCGGAGCTCGGCTTCGTCACGATCGAACGCGCTCCGGAGTTCGCGCGACAGGACCAGGGCACCGGATGACATTCTCGCCCTCGCGGCCGTGACGTCGGTCGTCGTCCAGTCGATACAGTAGCCGCCGCTACAGCCGCTCCAGATCTCGCTCACTGCATTGGCCGCCATCGCGGCACCCGGCTCCCGTGGTTGCGCTATGGACGTCCCGAGGCCGAGCACGAGAGGCAGAATCGCGAATGCACTGGCACGGCGGCTGAGCGAGATCGGCATCTACGCCACCCGAATTCCTCAATGTGATCCGGACATCATACGCGATACATGGACGGCCAGATAGCTCTTCGATCCTGGCCTGCGCAGAGTCTAGAAGACCTTGAAGAGAGCAGTTCCGATGCGACGGACCTCTTCGAAAATCATGGCGACCTGATAGCTCAGGATGAAGGCCGCTGCGTAGAAGAGGCCTCTGTGACGCCGCCGTATTTCGAACGCGAGATTGGAAAGCAAGGTACCGGCCGGCGACCAGGCGACCACAAGCGTCGACAGAATCCCGATGACCATCCCGCCCAGAATGTCGCTCGGATAGTGAAAGCCGGCATAGATGCGCGGGATGGCGCCGAAAGCCATGGCCCAGAGGAAGGCGAAAAGCCCGAGCGGGCGCGAAGCCAGCCAGATCCCGGTCACCAGGGCCAGAAGCAGCGCCGTCGTGTCACTCGGGAAGGAGCTGTAATCGGCCAATACGTTATCCGACACGCCGAACGGCCTGATGATGTCCAGGTCCGGGTTGTGAATCGGACGAGGCCGCTCCGGGCCCATGTTCTGAACCACGCGCGCAACGGCCACCGCCAGGAACGCTCCTGCAAACGAGGCCACGACACATCGCCGCCGCTTGGAGGATTCCTCCGGTGGCACGGAGAACCAGAGCCACCAGGGACAGGCGATCAACGGAACCCCTTTGAGGAGGTGGACGTTGGTGAGGCTGAATCCGACGATAGCCTTGTCGAGAATTACGAATTTGTGCGCGAAGCTGTTGAGATACTGGAGCAGGCCCAGATCCAGGTCGTGAAGCATACGCGTCCCACACGGTCCAGCAGCGGGCGAGGACCTCTGCCCCATCAATCGTCGCGCTATCGAAGCGTAACTAGGATCGGCTCCTTCGCCGGCAAGATGTCGAACTCCGTTCTTGCCCCCGCTGCAGATCCGCATCGGCACCAAGCGGAGCGGCGGTCATCGGAAATTCCGGCTCTGGAGCCAGTCTCAATTACGTCGCGCTCGGCAATACCGTGAATGTCGCGAACCATTTGGAAGCGCTCAACAAGATCTACGGTTACGGGCATCATCGACGCCGAGACCTGCCGCTTGGTCAGCGACCGCATCATCGTTCGGGAACTTGATCGGGTCACAGTGCATGGCCGATCCGCCAGATCGGTGATCTACGAACTCATCGCTCTCGCCGGTGGCAGCACGACACCTGCCGCGTGGGTGGGAGCCTGCGAGGACGGTCTGCGCCTTTACTGATCCGGGCACTCCATCGCAGCGATGGCGCAATCCCAAAGCGCCCTCGAGATGCGTGAGGGCGACGATCCCCCTTTGCGAAACGATGATGAACATCGATCGGACGGATCAGCCCTGCGAGGCGGAACTCGGAGTGGGATAGGCAATCGAGGAAACCTCACCAGGCGGGAATGATAGCGCCTTTGAATCGTGTCTCGAGGAAGTTTGCGACCTCGGGCGACCGGTAGGCGGCCACGAAGGCCTTCACCTCGGGGCGGTTCTCGTCACCCTGACGCACCACGATGAGGTTCGCATAGGGATTTCCCTCGCGGGCCTCCACCGCGATCGTGTCCTTGCGGATATCAAGCCCCGCATTGAGCGCGTGATCGGTATTGATCACGGCCGCGTCCAGGTCGGCCAAGGCACGGGGCAGCTGTGCAGCGTCGAGTTCGGAGATCCGAATGCCCTTCGCGCTGTCCGTGATATTGAGCACGCTGGGCGAAAGCCCCTTGCTGGGCGTAAGCTTGATGAGGCCCTGCGCGGCGAGGAGGTTGAGCGCGCGACCGCCGTTGCTGGGGTCATTCGGGATGCCGATGGTCGCTCTGTTCGGCAGATCGGCGACGGATGTCACCTTCTTGGAATAGAGGCCAATCGGCTGCACGAAGGTGAGCCCTACGGGCACGATCTTGTAGCCGCGCGCAGCGATTTGGGACTCGAGATAGGGCCTGTGCTGAAACGCATTGGCGTCGAGATCTCCGTTTGCGAGCGCTTCGTTGACGAGGGCGTAATCCGAGAACGGCACGAGCTGGACTGTCAGGCCCTTATCCGCGGCGACCTTGCGCACCACCTCGGCCACTTCCTCCTCGGCCCCTGACATGACCCCGACCTTGAAGGCCGGCGCAGCCATGGTCGGCGATACACCTGCGAGGGCCGTGCCGGCGAGACTGAGGACCAAAAGGAGTGTGCGACGGTTGAGACCGGTTGTGATCATAAGACCTTTCCTTGACAGAGCACGGCCTTGATCGATTGAAATGGATCAGGCTGAAAATCCGGGTTCCACTCGACACGGAGCTCGCAAAATTTCCTGTGCGGCATGCGTGGAGCATGACTGTACTCCGCGTCTGGAGTGAGGCGAGACGCTATACCGGCTTGCGGCGAACGCATCGACCCATCACTGAGAGAAGGCGAAGCAGTCCAGACCCGAATTCGGGCGACCGGATGGCTTCGCTCCGCCCGCCGTGACGAGGAGGCAGCCGGCGCAACCAACGCCGGGCGCCAGCCCGCAAGCACTGAAGCCGGCTGCCTCGTCGGCAACCTTGTGCTGGGACCGGTCTTCGATCGCTGCGGATGGGCAGCCTGCGTCGTCGGCCTCGGGACTTCGCTCGCCATAGCGGCACTCCTGGCTGGCCGGCTGCGCCTGCATCAGGAGGTGACCGCGCCGATGGCGGTTCGCGTCACACTGGCTTCGCTCGAGAGTCACTGAGACGGTGGCAGGCGAGCCCAGGCTCCTGTCCTGGAAGTGGCTGTTGTCGCGGTGTTCGCGCCGCGTGCTGGGCGAGCATCGAGGGTAGTGCACACTCGCACAGTGCGGCCGGTTCACTTCGTGCAAGCATCCGACGATCGGATAAGAATGCTCGATCAGAGCGGCAGCAAGACGGCCTTTCAGATCGATCATTCACCTGCTCATGGTCGGCTTCGGATGCAGATCCGTCAAGCAGGAGGGTTTCATGACCATCGCTGCCTCCCGGGCGATGCCTGCGACCGCGAGAGTTCTCGAAGGCCAGGTTGCGACCGTCACCGGATCGACCAGCGGAATCGGACCCAGCATCCCGCGCGAAAAGGTCATCTGCGGCGTCCTCCTCACCCAGCAACCGAACAAGCGGTTCGCGACGGTCGAGGAAATCGGAGCCATTGCGGTGTTCCAGGCGAGCGGCGCGGGCGCTTCGATCACCGAAGCCGCCCTGCCCGTCGATGGCGGCTGGCCCGCCCAGTGAGGAGGATGCGATGATGAAGCATGTCGATCCCAACTCCCTGGAGGCCGGTCCCGCTCCGGACACCGTCAAGACGATCAATCTCGCGCTCCAGGGCGGAGGCGCGCATGGCGCTTTTGCCTGGGGCGTCCTCGACCGCCTGCTCGAGGAGGATGGCCTCGCCTTCGAAGGGATCAGTGCGACGAGCGCCGGCGCGATGAATGCGGCGGTCCTGGCCTATGGGATGACCCTCGGCGGACGGGCTGGCGCGCAGCAGGCACTTAGGGATTTCTGGTGCCGCGTCTCGCACGCGGCCATATTCAGCCCCTGGCAGCCTTCCCCGTGGGATCGCCTCATGAACCATCACGGGCTCGAGAATTCGCCAGCTTTTCTTCTCATAGACATGCTGACCCGCGTGATGTCGCCGTATCAGTGGAACCCGGCGAACATCAATCCGCTTCGTCAAGTGATCGAAAGCATCGTCGATTTCGAGCGGCTTCGCCGCGACTCGGCCCTGAAGCTGTTCCTCTCGGCGACGAATGTGCGCACCTGCAAGGTCCGTGTCTTCGGATCCGAGGAGGTCACCGCCGATGCGGTGCTCGCTTCTGCCTGCCTGCCATTCATGTTCCAGGCCATCGAGATCGACGGCGAGCACTACTGGGATGGCGGCTATATGGGCAATCCGGCCATCTTCCCGCTGATCTATGGCTGCGAATCGCAGGACGTTGTCATCGTCCACATCAATCCGATCAACCGCCCGGATGTCCCGAGGACGGCGACGGACATCATGAACCGCATTAACGAGATCAGCTTCAATTCCTCCCTGATGCGGGAAATGCGGGCGATCGACTTCGTCAGTAAGTTGATCGACGACGGCAAGCTCCGCGACACCGGGATGAAGCGCATGCGCATCCATGCCATTGACGCCGAGGACGTCATGCAGGGGCTCGGGGCCGCCTCGAAGCTGAATGCCGATTGGGAGTTCCTTCTCCACCTGCACGACATTGGTCGGCGGCGCACGGAAGCATGGCTTGCGCGCAACCTGGGTGAGGTAGGTCACAAATCAACCGTGGATGTCCATGGCAGATATGTCTGAGGGCCGAACGGGGATAAGGCCCACCAGGCGTCGAGCTTCCGGAGAAGAGGCGTGTTCGATATTTTCATTCTGATGCTGATCGGGCACGCCGTCTGCGATTATCCCCTCCAGGGGGAGTGGCTGGCCAAAGCGAAGGATCCCGTCCACCCCCTCCTTCCTGGCCAGACCATCTGGCCAGGTGCTCTTGCCGCGCATGCCGGTATTCATGCCGGTGCCGTGCTGCTGGCGACGGGATCCTCGTTGCTCGCCGCTCTGGAATTCTTTGCTCATGCCGGGATCGACTACGCGAAATGTGCCGGGCGTATCAGCTTCAATCAGGATCAGACTCTCCACGTCCTCTGCAAATTCGTCTGGCTCGTCGTCCTCGCCATCGGCGCGATCTCACCGCAACCCGTCCTGCTTGTCCTGTAGCCTTCGGGCTCGCATGCGCATCGCTTCATCGGGCGATTCGGGCCGGGGACGGAGGCGATGCATCTCTCGGACCGGCATTGACCTTCAAGCTCTTTCGAGGAAGCTTGACCGTCGTGTCATCGTCCCGGTGAGACCTCATTCCGGAGAGAGGTAGCCTCTTCGGACCAGTTTCAAGAAGGCAAACATGGCAGAGGGGGGCGAAATCAGGGCCGATATCCCGTCGGGGCGGCAGAGGCCCGACGAGGATGTCCTTACGAAACGCGCCCGCCGGCTTCAGAGCTCGATCCTCTTCGCCTGGCTGCTCATCGGGTTCGGCGGCCTCGCCCTGGCGATCGGCATGTTTGCCGTCGAGGCGAGGACGCGCTTCGACCGGCTGTTCACCGCACCGCTCGCAGGGAGCGAGCGCTGAACGGCCCGCACCTCAGGATTAGCGGTCGCGGGCGCTTACCTGGGGCGTTGCTCCAACCACCGTGATGCGAATCTTTTTCGAGATCACGATCGGATCGAACGGCTTGTGATCCGCATCACCCAGGACGAGCTGCAGGGTATGCGGGCCGGGCGGCAGATCGAGCCGCGCCTCTGTCTGGCCGGCACCGAAATGCAGGTAATTTCGACCGGTGGGGATCGGTTCATTCGGCTTGAGAGGCTCGTCGACGTCGACCAGAAGATGATGGTGGCCTACATTCGGGGCTTTGTCTCCTGCGCGGGTGACCCCCATGTTGCGCAGGCCGAACCGGCACCAGAACGCTCCCTTGATGCGCTGACCATCGTTCGGCCAGATGATGTAGAGGTAGGCGTCGGATGGTGCAGGCGTCTGGGCCGCGGCTGCGACCGGGAATACGGCCGTCGCCAAGAGGAATGTACGCCTCGAGATCAGTTCCATATCACCCTCCCTGCTTTGCGGAGCGCGCGACCCGCAGGCCGTGCGCGAGGTATCTCACGCTCGCGTCGTAACTGATGCGGCTCGAGACCGTCACGTAGCTGGGATCGTGCATCCAGGAGCCACCGCGCAGGACTCGCTCCCGACAGTTGGGCAGGGTGCGCGATGACCCGTCTCGCGATGCTCCGTGGTAGTCCTTGACCCAGCAATCGGAGACCCATTGCGCCACGCCACCCGCCATGCCGTGAAGGCCGAAGCCGTTCGGCGGGAAGCTGCCGACCTTGAGCGGAGTGTGGGAATCGTATGCTCCGCCACATCCCTTGCAGTCGGCCATGCCGGCGACCAGCTGGCTGCCCCACCAGTATTTGGATGCCGTCCCGGCGCGTGCAGCGTGTTCCCATTCCGCTTCGGTCGGCAGACGGTACTCTTGTCCGGCGACTCGGGAGAGCCAGCGGACATATTGCTGGGCATCGGTCCAACTGACATTGTGAACGGGCAGGTCCGGATCGCCGTCCGGATCGTAACTGCACGCCTTCGCGGCGACGCATTCCTTCCACTCGCCGATCGTCACCGGGAAACGGCCCAGGGCGAAGGGAGCCACGGTGACCTGATGGATCGGCTTTTCCGACGAATCGTCATTGCTGCCCATCATGAACGTGCCACCAGGAATGTTGACCATCTCGGGGCAGGTCGGACAGTCCCGGAAGACGGGGGTGGTGGCCGGCGGCCGATCCGGCAGGGGCCGCGCCGGAATGGCCGCCACACGGGTCGCTTCGGCGGGCGGAGGAGTCGTCTGAGCCGGAGCCGAAGGACCGGGCGCGCTCTGTAGCGAGGTTTGCGGCACGGAACCGGCAGCATCGTTTGCAGCCACTCGGGGCTGAGCCTGAGGAGCGGGTTGACCCCGCGCGGGCACCTGCGGCGGCACCGGGATCGGAGCCTCACTGACGGTGGCCGGAGCTGGCGGGAGCCCTGCGAGCGTCTCTCCGGCTGGGGTTGCAGGGGGCGCGGCTGCGGTAACGGACGCCGAGCCTAAAGACGTTTCTGCCGTCTCGGTCGGAGGCGTTGTATCGGCTGAGGACGGGACGATCGCCGCCGACCCGGAAGTCACCGTAGGAGCCGACATGGTCGGTGGAGTTGGTGCAACCGGTGCGGGTGGCACGGCCGCTGTTCTCGCTCCCGGCGCGGAGGCCGGAGCCGTGGATTCGGGAGATGTCCATGGCGTGGTCGGAGCCACGATTGCCGTCGATACCGGCGGCCGCGGCGCGATGGGGACGGTGTTTTCAGCCGCGGGAACCGGCGCAACGGTCGCCGGCTGGGAGGAACGCGCAGCCAGAGCGGCGAGCACGTCGTCCGTCGCCGGCCGGAACACGACGTGCCATGTGAACCAGCCTCCTGCGCCGACAGTGACGAGGACCAGGGCGGCGACCCCGATTTTCAGGCGCTTCATCCGCTCGGCGCGGGCTACGGCCGCAGGATCTGGCAGGACTCGATAGATGCGGACCGGATCGGTAATGTTCTTCAGCTTCTCGTCGCCGAGGGACTGGTAGCCGCAAACCAGCTTGTTCTTGATCTGCTCGTAGACGCCACCCGAAATGTAGACGCTGCCGGGTTCGGCGAGGTGCTCCAGGCGCGCGGCGATGTTGACGCCGTCGCCGTAGATGTCCTCGGGATCCACGATCACATCGCCGAGATTGACCCCGATCCGGTATTGCACCCAGTGCTGCTTGGGCAGCGACATGTTGCGCCCGGCCATGCTCTGCTGGATGACGATCGCGCAACGGACCGCCTCCAGCGGACTGTCGAACATCGCCAGGAAGCCGTCGCCAGTGTTTTTGACGATGCGGCCGCTATGTTCGGCGACCGTCGGCTCGATGATTTCGCGCCGATGGCGCTTGACGCGGGCGTGAGTGCCCTCCTCATCGATGCCCATGAGGCGGCTATAGCCCGCGATATCGGCGCAGAGGACAGCGGCCAGCCGACGAGGGCTGCCCAGCACATGCGAGGAGGTCTCACCCGAACTCATGGAAGCCTCCGCACGAGACACCAGTCGGAAGTCGGAACGCTCTCTATTCGGCGTTCCAAGTGTAATGCGCTCGCCCAATGATGTCTATTTGGACTTCTCAAGCTTGGCAGTTACTTTGGCGACAGGATCCGGACAGTAATTCGAGCTAGAATTCCAAAGCCGACTGGAGTCCCCCTAGAGCGGCGGAGCTGTCGAATTGTGCGAATTCGGGGCTGGCAGCGGAGGATATCCTCCTGACCGGTCGCCTCTGTGATCCGCTTACGAGCCGTGCGGAACTTGTGACGGATTCCCGCCGAGAACGGTGCAGGTAAAGGGCTCCTGCTCTTCGACAGCATCAATGCCGTGCGTAGATGTCCTCCAGGCGCACAATGTCGTCTTCACCGAGATACGGGCCAGACTGCACCTCGATGAGGTTGAGCGGCACCTTGCCGGGGTTTTCCAGGCGATGCACGGCCCCGAGCGGGATGAAGATCGATTCGTTCTCGCGCAGCAGGAGTTCCTCATTGTCACGGCGTACGATCGCAGTTCCGTTGACGACCACCCAGTGCTCGGCCCGGTGATAATGCTTCTGCAGCGAGAGCTTCGCGCCGGGATTGACGGTGATCCGCTTGACCTGGAACCGATCGCCATCATGGACGGGCTGATAGAAGCCCCATGGCCGATGAACCCTGGGGTTTTGCGTCGCGACGCTGTGCCCCTTCGCGGCCAGATCGGCGACGATCTGCTTCACGTCCTGATCGTGATCCTTCGAAGCAACGAGCACTGCATCCGGCGTTGCGACGATGATCAGGTTTTCGACACCAAGTGCAGCCACCACGGGACCTTCACTGCGCACATAGCAGCCGGTCGATGCTCTGACATGGGTCTCGCCGCAGGTTACGTTCGCTTTGTCGTCCTTGGCCTCTATGTCCCAGATCGCCGACCATGTCCCGAGGTCGGCCCAATCGAAGCTGACCGGGATCAGTGCAGCCCGCTCCGTTTTCTCGATGACGGCATAATCGAGCGAGATCGACGGGCAGCGGGAAAAATGGTCCCGATCCAGCCTCAGGAAATCGAGATCACTCCGGATTTCTCGTAAAGCAGCACGACAAGCGCTCAGGATATCGGGCGCCAGTGCCTCGAACGCCTGGAGGAGCGTTCTCGCCGAAGCGAGAAACATCCCGCTGTTCCAATAGTGTTGTCCAGAGGCCACGTATGCCTCCGCTCTCGTGAGGTCGGGCTTCTCTACGAACGCGGCGACTCTGGACGCACCATCCTCCTCCCCTCCCGCCGCATCCACCCGGACATATCCGAAGCCGGTGGCCGGCGCCGTCGGCTTGACACCGAAGAGAACGATCTTGCCCGCCCGAGCTGCGGCCATGCCACGCCGAACATCCGCCCGGAATGCCTCACTGTCCTGCACCAGATGGTCCGCAGGCATCAGGAGCAGGAGAGCTTCGGGGTCGACCTGAGCGACCCCAAGAGCGGCGATGGCCGCCGCAGGAGCGGTGTTTCGGCCTACGGGCTCCAGAATGAGAGGTGTCGTCGCAACGTCGACGACCCTCGTCTGCTCGGCAATGATGAAGCGGTGCTCCTCACTGCCGATCACCGTCAACGGCTCGAAGAGATCCGGATCCTTCACCCTCAACGCAGCCTGCTGGAGGAGACTTTCCCGGCCCATCAACCGGAGGAACTGCTTGGGATAGGACTCGCGCGACAAGGGCCACAATCGCGAGCCGTTCCCGCCCGAGAGGAGCACCGGAAAGATGCGTTCGACTGAATCTGTCATCGATATTCTCTCAGTTCCGGCAGCAGGTCCGGCATGCAACGTTGGTGGATTGAAAGGGGTGGCATTCGCCGCTCCGCGCGTGCGCAGAGCGGCCAGACACCGGCGATCAGCCGTTAGCCAGCCGTCAGCCGGACAGCCGGGCCCGAAGTCGTGTTGTCTTTGACA
>NZ_LN811357.1:374345-405742 GCF_001006805.1 Microvirga massiliensis
TCACAAGGACTCCTCTGGATCGAGGACCGTGACCTCCGGGATGGGCACGATGAACTTCCCACCCCAATCGCGGATATGGCGCATCTGCTGCACGATCTCCGTCTTGAGGTTCCACGGGAGGATCAGAACGTAGTCGGGCTTGAAGGTATCGATCGCTTCGACCGGGCAGATCGGGATGTGCATGCCCGGGGTGAAGCGGCCGTGCTTGTAGGGGTTGCGGTCGACCGTGAACTCCAGAAAGTCCGGGCCGATCCCGCAATAGTTCAGGAGCGTGTTGCCCTTGCCGGGCGCACCATAGCCACAGATCGTCTTGCCTTCATCCTTAGCAGCGATCAGGAAGGACAGCAGCTTGCGCTTTGTCCGCTTCACCTGCTCGGCGAAGGTAGTATAGGCCGCTATGTCGCGATAGCCGAGCCGCTCTTCACGATCGAGAAGATCCGCGACGCTCTGCGCAGGAACATGGCTCGAGGCCTGATGGGCAAGGTAGATGCGCAACGAGCCGCCATGGGTCGGAATTTCTTCGACATCGATGAGCTTCAGACCGTGCAGCGCGGCCATATGCTCGATGGTCACGAACGAGAAGTAAGAAAAGTGCTCGTGATAAATCGTGTCGAACTGGTTCTCCGCGATCAGGCGCTCGAGGTGCGGGAACTCCAGTGTGATCACCCCTTCCGGCTTGAGAAGCCGGACCATCCCTCCGACGAAATCGTTCAGGTCGGGGACATGAGCCAGAACGTTGTTGCCGACGATCAGATCGGCCCTCTTCCCGGAGGCCACGAGCTCCTCCGCGACGCGCACTCCGAAGAAGTCCACTTGCGTCGGAATGCCTTTCTCGATGGCAGACTTGGCGACATTGGCCGCTGGCTCAATGCCAAGCACCGGCACGCCGAGAGGCAGAAAGTGCTGCAGCAGATATCCGTCGTTGCATGCCAGCTCGACCACGAGACTTTCTGGCCCGAGCCGAAGCCGCTTCGTGATCATCTCGCAATACGCCTTGGCATGCGCGACCCAGCTCGTCGAAAATGACGAGAAGTAGGCATATTCCGAGAAGATGTTATCGGGGCTGACATATTCCTTGAGCTGCACGAGGAGGCAGCGATCGCATACGAGAACATGGAGCGGGAAGTATGGCTCCATCGAGTCGAGCTGCTCGGGAAGCAGAAAGCTCTCGCAAAGCGGCGACATCCCGAGGTCGACGAAACTGTGCTTGAGCCCTTCGCCGCATAGGCGGCAGTGTGCAGTCAGACGAAGATTGGTACTGTGAGGAAGATCACTGGCTCTAATATTCACGTTTTTCACCTGCATATTCGCGGTGGTTGTCCGATCGGCATGTCAGAGCCTGCTCAGGCAACAGTCTGCAGATCCAACCGTGACACTAGTCGCCCCGCCTCCGTCCGGCATCCTGCCATTGCGGCGGACAGAGGATGAAGCAGGAGGAGGTCACCGCCAGGATCTCTACGCCCTCGGGTGAGGTACTGCGCTCGGAAAGCTGTCTCCTCATCCGTCGGGATAAGAAATTAGCGGAGCTTCTGCGCAAACAAGTCCGACTTTTCTAGGGAGACGGAAATTCGCCCAAGCGCGTCGGGTCTCGCGAGAATGGGCTGGACGAATCGGCTGTTGATCCCTGCCGCCACGAGACAGGGTCTGGCACAGCGCGGATTCGCTGGTCCTGGCATCGGCCAGATTGGTGATCCGGCTCTCTCCTGGCCCGCCGGCCTCCGGCGGATTCCCGTCAGTTGCCCGGTCGTGAGATTGAACTCCTCGGCACGATTAGTCGGATGCGCATGCCTAGGGGGCGAGCCAGCCCGAACCCCAACGGCGGCGGCAATTCCTGTCCTGGCTCTGCACCGGGTCACCCCGAATGAGGGTCACAAATTGAGATCGGCGGTATTGACTGCCCCTCGCCGTCCGGGACGGCGCAGAATGCCACTGATCAGTCGCTGGCCGACTGCATTTTCCGCGGCAAGCCGGAGAATTCTCTGCAGCTCCGCTAAGGCAGGATGCTGAGCGAGCCAGATGCCCAAGAGCCATCCTGCCGCGGAGATCAGAACGGCAGCAAGAGCCTCGGAGAGCGACAGGTCGAACCGGAAGCCACCAAGAGCGATGACCACTGCGGGCCCGGCGGCGCTGCAGGCCGTGACGAATGCACTCTGCCGGAGTGCGGCGACGAGTTCACGCCACCCAAAAGGCACGTGCCGCCGGATGAAGTGAATGGCCACAAGCGTTTGGAACGGCACGGTAACGAGCTGCGTCGCAGCCATGGCCACAACCCCGAACGGGCTCGCCAAGCACAGGACGAGGGCGGAGATCGGCAATGAAATCAGGCTTGCCCGCAACGTGAGATTGACCGCTCCGACAGCAATGAGCACCGAGGACGTGAGGATTGAGGGAAACCGGAAGAGACTCGCGATCGCCAGGAGCTGGACGACGGGGACAATGGTGAGCCACTGCGATCCGAGGACGATCTCAACTACTGGCCCAGCCAGAAGGAGTAGAACGATCAGTGCTGGCCAATGGATAACGGTGATGAACCCGAGCGACTGAAGATAGGCCTGCTTGATACAGCGCCCGTGGCGGACCTCGGCTGCAAGGGCCGGGGTCGCCACGGAGCTGACTCCATTGAGGACGACCTTATCGGGCATCGAACAGATCAAGAGCGCCCGATTGTAAAGGCCGACCACTCCGAGCGGCAGAATCCGACCGAGCACCAGTTGCGGCAGGGTCTCGTTGAGCCAGATCAGGACGGTATTCGCTCCCCCGAACGTGCCAAACGCGAGCACGCTACGCCAAGCCCTCAGAGACGGCCGGAAAATCCAGAAGTCGGGTCGAATGCACAACGATAGAACTGTCGTCATCGTCGTGGCGGCAAGCCAGGCCCAGGCCGTGCTCATATAGCTGAAGCCGATTGCGGCCAGGACAATCGACAGCGGCGCACAGACCGCCGCGACCGATATGTTGATCGCCGCCAATCGCCCGAAAGCCATCTCGCGGCGCAAAAGCGCAGTGATGGGCAGACCGATCGTCTCGATGACGATCGCAACCGAAAGCACTCCCACGAACCGGGAGAGATTCGGCTCTCCGAAGAAGGCAGCCATCCACGGCGACAAAGCCACGAGTGCGGCGGCAATAATGAACGTCAGCGCGAACAGAATCGTAAACGACGTCTGAACATCCCTGCGGGTGAGACTCCTGTGTTGGATCAAAAAACCCGTGCTGGCAAACTCCCGGAGTGCCAGCGCGAAGGCAATGATCGCAGTCCCGACAGCTGAGACACCGATTTCCTCGGGCGTCAAAAGGCGCGAAATGATCGCGAGAGATGCGAAATTGACGACAAGATTGAAATACTTGTCCGCAGTGCTCCACAGGAGAGCGCGTCTGATCCCTGTCATACTCCCTCGGACGTCAACTCGGTCATGCCCCGACCCCAACCGCCCACTTCCTCGCGTTCCGATACCCACCGGCTCAGAACTGGGGAAGGGTGAGAAAGACAGAGACACTCCACATTCTACTCACAGAACAGCCTATATCTCACGCATCTACATTGCTCCTCTCACGAAAGTTACGACTGAACTCTACAATCGGAGTAGGGCGGCCAATCTGCATACGTCGATGGGCGCAGTGTTAGCCATGACGAAGCTCGGTAGAGTATTGCATCTGCAGCAGTGGGCCTTCCGAGATGCCTAGCGTCGATATTGCAATCCCATGCTACCAATATGGGCGGTTTCTTCGTGAGTGCGTGGAAAGTGTGCTCTCGCAGGGCATCAGAGACGTCCGGATTCTCATTATCGATAACGCATCCTCCGACAACACTTTGGAGGTTGCTCGACGGCTCGCGGCGGAAGATGACAGAATCGAAATTCTCGCGCGTGAGATCAACCAGGGTCCGCATGCCTCTTTCAACGCTGGCGTGGACTGGGCGTCCTCCGAGTATTTCATGGTGCTTTGCGCCGATGACCTTCTCGCGCCTGGATCCTTGAAGCGAGCTGTTTCGATCATGGAACAGAATAGGGATGTCAGCTTCGCCTACGGCAATGATGTGCATTGCGCGGGAGATCAGCTCCCAAGATTTTCCGACTTCCTTGACGACGAGGCCGGCTGGGTGATCTCGCCCGGCGAGCGCTTCATCGGGAATCGCTGCCGAGCCCCGGAGCAATATATTGCGGCCGGGATGGTTCTTGTCCGAACCTCGGCGCAAAAGCAGGCGGGGCAATATCGAGCGGAACTTCCTCACACGGACGATTTCGAGATGCTGCTGCGGCTCGCTCTCCTTGGCTCAGTCGCGTACACGCCTGCAATTCAGGGCATCAAGCGCATGCACGGGTCGAACAGGACGGATTATTATCTCGAGGAACGGACGCGGGATCTCCTGGAGCGATTAGCTGCGATCCAGAGCTTCTTCTCACAAGAAGGAAGCGCTCTCCCGCAAGCGGAGCGCCTGCGCCGACTCGGCGCCCGCAGCATAGCCGAGCGCGCCTATTGGTGCGGCATCAAGGACCTGGTTCGTGGCAGGGAAAGCTCATTGGCGCTCCTGAAGCTGGCCTTCCAACTTGATCCTAAGACAGCACTTATCCCTCCTTTCGGCTATCTGCTCCGATTCAAGGAATCGACTCGAGGTCCGGCTAATCTTGCCGGTTTTGCCCTTTCCGAAGGAATCGCCCTCCAACCGACTCACAGCACTCGTGCCTCCAAGGCTTCAAGCTCCTGATACGAATTCCTGGCCGGATCGGGACCGTCCGGGGGGCTGGACTGGGCATGATACCGTCCCTGAGACGGTGAAGACGTCAAGATGCCTCACGTGAATGACGTCGCGTTCGACCCAAGCAGATCAATAGCTGCTTGCGGGAATCCTTGAGTTCAGGACAAGAAAATGTCGCAAATTGGGGGTGATGTTTCGCCATCAATTTCCCACCTGCCTTTCGCAACAAACCCGGTATGGCGTTGCATTCGGCAGGTCCGTTAAAGCGGGACACTGGTGAGACTATATATGGAAAGCAGGTGTCTTTCAGAGTGCGCGACCGCCAATACCTCCAACAAAGTGGATTCAGTCAGGGAATTGACATCGGCAAGATTGGCGTCGGCAGGTGGTAAGTGGGATCGGGCTCCCATTTCAGCTGCAGTACTGGCAGTCGCAATGCTGAGCTCGGTTTCGCCTGAGGCGGGCACCACAGATAGCGACCAGGATCGCCCTCGAACCGAGGCCGGGTATAGCATCAGCTCGGAAGTCCGACGTCAGGGCACCGAATCTAACGTCATTGCCGAACCAGGCGGGCAGACTGGGCAATCTACTAACGCCGGAACTCAAATCCAGGGTCACCCTGGCACCCCCGAACGCGACTGGTCGGTTCTGCTCGGCCCGCTGACTTCATCCCCTGAGAGCAGGGAACTGGCTGCTCGCCTGGAAGCGCGGCTTCTCGCGCGAGACTCGAATTCGGCGGAGCTCCTGCTTGTCTCGGCGGTGGAGGTGGGGACACTCGCGAGCCTCATGCTGGACCGGCTCGACGATCCTAGTCTCGTTGCTTTTCTCCAATCTTTGCGACTAGCCCATCAGGAGCAGGCGAGATCCGACCCAAAAGCGGTCGTCGATAATTCTGTCGCTGGGCAATCCGAAGAGCATGATTACGCACTCGTCAAGGCGAACGCTGCTTCGGACCTGAGCCAGGCACAGGAAGCAGCTCTCAGGCAAGTACATGCGCAGGTCGTCACTCTTGCCCACGAGCTGGCTGCCGCGCGGCGAGAACTTGAGGCGTCGAATCAACGGAGCTCTCAAATCGAGACATCACTCATCGAAGCTAGAAGGATCGATGAGGAGCGCATTCTCGAACACAGAACCACTCTCGAACGCGAACGCGCGCGTGCAGATGCCCTGGCCCAGGCACTTACCGAAGCCCGACAGGCAAACGAGACAGCAACGCAGCAAGGTGCCGGCTTGAGCGTATCGGCTGCCAATGCAGATACTGCTCGTGCGCGGGTAACAGAGCAGAGAACAGCCCTGATGAGCAGCGCACTCGCTCAGCATCGAGCACGAGCGGACGCCCTCACTCAGGAGCTGGCCGCGATGCGCCAGGAACTCGAGAGAACGAGAACACAGAAACTGATTCTCGATCAGGAGCGGAGTAGGGCTGACGGGCTCGCTCGGGAACTTGCTTCAGCTCGCCAGGAACTTGAGGCATCGAAGAGCGGAAATTTGCCACCCGAGGAGTCCAGGAATAACAGCCGAGCGCTCCTGCTCCGGGCCTTTGAACATGTGCGCACTTGGCGTCAGGACCAAGCGCCAACGCCGCACAAAAGGCAATCAGGTTCTGACGCTTCTCAGCTAGATCGGTAGAACTGACATCGCTTGTGGGGCACGAGTCGAACGCGACAACGGCCGCACCGACCTGGGATCGTTTGATCAATCTCGCAATGAAGCAAATGACTGCCTGCCAGCAGTGTAACAGCTCATCAGAGTGAACTACGTCCTAAGCTCGCCGCCGCAATCCGGAAAACTTCGAGAGAGGCGCGGACGATGGTTTGGGCCGAAGCGCCTCGCTGACCGGCCGCTCGATGTAAAGATGAATTGCCGTCCCGGTAATGCTGACTAACGCTAGCGTCACTCCATAGCCGATCAGTGTGCCGGGTATGGTCACATTGAGGCCCGTCAGAATCATCGCCTTGCCAGCGAACTGAAGGATCAATGGGTGAACGAGAAAAATCGAATAGCTTGCAGCACCCTGCAACAGAACAACTTTTCTTCTCATGACCATCCCTTTTGCTTCGAGCCCTACCGCTCCAAACACCATCATTGCGCCTGCAATGGCAATGAAGGCGTGCTGATGCTGCAAAAGGACGCCAGTCGAAATGAGAGCGGTTCCTACCAAGAATACGGATCCAATCGCCAGGCAAGTGACAAAGATTTCCAGTCTTATCCTTTCGAGAAAGGACGGGCATCCGCAGTGAAGGCGCGATATCAACAGTCCAAGCACGAATCCCAACAGGAGCTCATCCAAATAATATCCCAGTTCAGGCCGCTTTATGATCATGCTCAGTATATAGAGGACAGTAATACAGGCCGATAATGTGATTTCCTTGCACACATATCGTTCGAAAGACAGGGCCAATCCGAAGAGCAAGTAGAACGGCACCTGAAAGTTCAATGTCCACCCGACAAAGAGAGTTGGACTGACAAGCACACCATTTTCGAATGTCGGCAGGAAAAACAGTGAGAGAATAAGGCGGCGCAGGTCGGGCGTCTCGATGCCGAGTGTTTTCAGCCCGAAGAGTGTGGTGATGAATATCGCGACGCTCAGCGCCCAGTACAACGGAATGATACGAACAAGTCGTTTGCGGATGAATTCTAGAGGTTTTGTGGCGCGGTTTCTCGTCGCTTCGGCATTCACAAAGCCACTGATGACAAAGAAAAGGCCGTTGAAGCCTCCTGGAAAATCGATGCTGTATCCAAAATGTGCACCTGTGTAGTTGTTCCACGAATCGACGAGATGGAGCCCAACCACGGAGTAAGCTGCCGCCGCTTGAAGGACCTGAATGTTCGAGAACATCATCCTTTCTTTCACTATGTTGCCACGGCCGAGCCTCTCGGAATATCCAGCGAGGCCTTCGTGGTCGCGCACTTTAAGAGCACAAGATAGAGTCGAGGAACACCGTCCTTTAGGTTGGACTCGGGATCAGATCCATGTACCACGCGGTCCGATCGGCTCACCACGCATCCCCATGCGGATGAGAAATCTGCACCGATTGGCACAGCATCCATGCAGCCGATCTCCCGCGTCTCTTGCTAGGTCATCATATCTTACGGGAGCGGGACCTTGCCGGGCACAGGTCAATGGCCCAAGCACATCTAGAGGAGTTCAGAAATCAGCTTTGCATCCTGAAGGCGGAGGTTCGCTTCACGGGCATGGTTCGTTTCTTGGATCGCGTGCTCATAATGCTCCCGGTTGAGCAGCAGGGTATTGAACTGCCTTTTCAGCCGGTCCACGTCCAGGTTCTCTACGGTCTGGCAGAATTCCCCGAGACCAGCTTCCGAGAGTAGAACCTCGTTCTTTCTCGCATAACCGATCGAGACAGTGGGCCTCCCGAGCTTCAACGCGCAAACCACGTTGTGAAAGCGGGTGGCGACAACCACGTCCGTTTCAGCCATCTGACGCATTAGGTCGTGGAGCGAATTGGCCGGTTCAGCATCGATCCGGTTTTCTTCGAGGGTAGGATGCTCGACCGAGATCGCGTCAAGGAGATCGTCCACTGCGCGCTGGTCCGTCGTCTCACCCATCAGGATCCGCACGCGATGCCCCTGCTCGAAGAGCCAGAGGCAGAAACTGGCGAGCTTGTTGAGGTAGTCTTGATAAAGGGATGCACCACGTTGCGCATCGTTCCGCCAGCCGTAATAAGCCATGACCCCGATTCCAACCGTGACGGGGTGCTCACAGCAGCCTCGCCGCTCCGGAACCGGGGGAGACGGAAGCTTGCTCGCAATATCGGGGTAGACCGGATCGCAGCTCGCGTCGAAGCCGATGCCCTGCATGAAATCCCGCGAGATCCTGTCACGGTATGACCTGTAATGAGCCATCCGGAGCGCGGATTTCATGAACCACCGGCTGAGAGGATGATGGATGGGGCCGGCACCTATACTCACGAATCCGATCCTGGTGCCGCAGAGCCTCGCTGCGAGACACCATCTGAAGAGGGCATAGGGCGCTCCGAATGGACCTGTCGCAAAGTCGTCAAGGATGCCCGTCCCAGGAATGATCATGACGTCGAGGCGGCGCACGTGCCAAAACGCTCGAACCAGGTTGACGAGGCGATGTGGCACCGACAACAGCAATTTATCCATCAGTCGAAGTGTGCGGCTGGCCGACCCTAAAGAACCAATGGGAACGGCCGAAACCCTGTAAGTAGCCTGCACCACTTCCGGGTCGACACAGAAGCAGACGAGTTCCGCATCTGGCCTGACATGCCTCAAGAAGAGGAGCATTGCCTCGAGCGATCCGTCGTTCCCGAAGTTACCGCTCCCGAACATTCCGAAGAGCCCGATTCTTGTTCGCGTTTCCTGCATGACCCTTACCCCATCGAAATATGTGATCACATCGAGCCCAATTCGAGATTACGTCGGACCCTGGGAGAGACCCCTCTCCCGGCCTGACGGTTAGCCCGGCTCCTCGCCGAGACGCATGCTCCCGGGCGGGCCTCACTTGAGAGTGAGTCCTCTGCAGCGCTTCTGCTGACGAGCCCCGCAGAAGCATCATCAAGCTTATCCTTGCCGACACGCACAACGGCTCGTTCGGCAGGAGGGAACGAACTCCACCCTTGCAGGCGGCGCGTCCCGATCGTAGAGATTGGCCTTGCAGGTGAGGAATCGACTTCGCTATGCTCCACCAACAGGAGTGGGCGATCGCCGCTTCCTGGCATGACTACTCTGCGTGATGCGTCGTCAATGGCATTCTCACGGTTGTGAGACGGCGTCTCGGAGCAAGGCATCGTCGACCGGGACCATTCGAGGTGCACGAACGTGCTCTGGCTCTTGGCCGGCCATCTTACGATCGGATTTTTGCTTGGCCTGTGCTGTCGCGCGCCCGTCCTCATTGCCGCGACCTTCCTAGCAGTTCCCTCGAATATTGGCCTGGGCCTCGCTGCAGGACAGTCAATCGGCACGAGCGTCGTTTTCATGGTCGTGTTTCTCGTGGCGCTCCAGCTGGCATATTTTGCCGGTTTCTCGGTTGCCACACACGCCCGCATGGAGGAGGCTCGCAAGAAGGAGACCGACGGGCACTGACGCGGATGGGAGTTCCACGCTCCTCCGGTCCCGAGAGGGAGCCGTTAGCAGCTTCCTCGCAAGGCAACTGCAGCCGGAATCGTTTTTACCAGAATGACGATGTCGGTCCACAAGGACCATTCACGGACATACTGGCAATCCATCGCCACTCGCTCATCGTAGGTCGTATTGCTCCGCCCGCTCACCTGCCATGCTCCCGTCAAGCCCGGACGAGCCTGGAGGTACTGCGACGCGTTCGTACCATAGAATTTCAGCTCGTCGTCAACGACGGGCCTGGGCCCGACACAACTCATTTCCCCTCGGAGAACATTGATGAACTGGGGGAGTTCGTCCAAGCTGGAACGCCTCAGTACATTCCCGAGGAAAGTCACGCGCGGATCCTTCTTGAGCTTTCGCGTGGCCGCCCACTCCTGCGCAGCATCGGGATTGGCGGCCAGATAACTCCGCATGAACTCTTCCGAGCTCTGAATCATGGTCCTGAACTTATAGCATTGGAACGGGATGCCATTATGCCCCACGCGACGATGAGCATAGATGACGGGCCCGCCCATCGTTAGCTTGATCGCAAGGGCAACAAACATCATCACCGGCGAGAGAAAGGCGAGCGCGAGCAGGGCTACGATGATGTCGAGGGCTCTCTTGAGTCCCCCACCAAGTGGGGCACGATGCTCTCTCCCCTCGGTTGTGACAATCTTCTCCGCGAGCGCTGACCTCATTCTGCATTCCCCAGCCGGCACCAGAAAAATGTTCCGTCCCAGATCGGGCAGGACCGGAGGCATTCCACGCCGACGCTCGGGAAAGAGCTCTGAACTCGTCGCTTGATCGGTCCAAAGCCGTGATCCTGACTTCTGATGGCGCGCCAGCCCACACTAATCCAGCCACTCATGACGTTAATGGAGATCGTGTTTCCGGGGAGCATGGCATTGAGGCTGAGCTTGCATCCGCCGATCGGGCTACTCGTGCTGCGGACAACAGTCGCGAGCGAATGCTCAGCCTCGCGAAGGGAGAAAAGGTCTGGCAAGATCAGGATTAAGGAGGACCAGGGGGCACTGCCGACAAATGACAATACTTCCTTCGTAGGCCTTTTGCTGCTCGCGACATCCCCCGACAATCCTGGAGCGCCGATTTCCGCCCCAGGAGAGGGCGTCGACGGCTGGATTGCCTGACTCTCGATCCTGCCCCTGGGCGAGATACCTTGCCCTGAGGCACAAAAGGAATTCTATATGCCCGGCGTTGACGTGGCGATACCGTGCTATCAGTACGGACGTTTTTTGCGTGGCTGTGTAGAAAGCGTACTGAGCCAGGGCATTGACGACCTCCGTGTGATAATTATCGACAACGCCTCCCCTGACGACAGCCTGGAGGTCGCCCGGCAGGTCGCCTCCGAGGATCGCCGGGTTGAAGTCCTGGCCCATCCGACAAATCTTGGGCCACACGTCTCATACAACGAGGGAATTGCCTGGGCTTCGGCCGATTATTTTCTCCTCCTGGATGCTGACGATCTGCTTGCGCCCGGTTGTCTTTCCCGTGCGGTCTCGATCATGGAGGACCATCCGGAGATCAGCTTCACGCATGGCGTCGAGGTCCGCTTTTCACTGGACGACGGGCTACCCGACGTCCCGGCGACCGGCTCCGGCTGGGAGATTCAGACCGGGGCGGAGTTCATCAGGAACTTGTGCCGTACGCCGGTGAACAATGTCGGCGCCCCCACTGTCGTTCGACGGACGTCGGCTCAGAAGCGAGTAGGTTATTATCGACCCGAACTTCCCTATACCGATGATCTCGAAATGTGGCTGCGCCTCGCATCTGAAGGTAGCGTCGCCCAGACGGCTTCGGTTCAAGCTCTTCGGCGGGTGCATGGATCGCAGATGTCTGTGCAGTTTCAGACCGCACATCAGGTCCGCGATTTCCAGGAGCGTGAAGCAGCTTTCGTGAGCTTCTTTTCACGAGAAGGGCGCTCTCTTCAGGGCGCAGCGTGCCTGCTCCAGGATGCTCGGCGAGGTCTCGGAGAGCACGCTTACTGGTCAGCAATATCACACGTCTGTCGCGGCTACGGCCGCGCCGGACTCGAGCTTTTCGAATTTTCTCGGACGCGACGCCCGATGGGCGGATTTCTTCCACCAATTGGTTGGCTGCTGCGCATGGACCGTCCGATGAGTCGAATAGCGGACATTGGCGCGGAGACATTTGGATGGAAGCAACAGACGGGACGCCTCTAGGCGCAAGCGCGACCGCAGCGTCGAATGGGGTTCTAGAACGCTCATTATCGGGCAAGCGTCCAGTGCAGAAGATCCGGGAACTTCTGTTCCGCAGGTCGGAGAGGCGGAAACCACCGACACGGGTCGGCTTGTTCGGCCTCTTCGGGTGCGGAAACCTCGGCAACGATGGCTCCCTCGAGGCGATGCTAGAATTTCTGCGGCAGGTCAGACCTGACGCGGAGATCGTCTGCATCTGTGCCGATGTCGAGCTCGTTCGACGCAATCATGATGTCGAGGCGCTGCCCATCGACTGGTCGCCCTCGCCGGGCCACCGATCCGGTGGAGCGCGTGCGTCCTTGTTCAAATTGCCCGGTAAATTCCTCGATCTTTTCGCGACGATTCGGCGTGCATGGAATATTGATCTCCTGATTGTCCCAGGCACAGGCATTCTGGACGACTTCGGCGAGCGGCCATGGGGAATGCCCTATCATCTCTTGAAGTGGTGCGCTGCCGCGCGGCTGACCGGCACCGAGATCGCGTTCGTCAGCATCGGGGCAGGACCGATCAATCATCCGGTGAGCCGCTGGCTCATGACGTCTGCCGCGAGGCTGGCACAATATCGATCCTACCGTGATTCGATCTCGAAGGAATACATGGCGGGCACGGGACTCGACGTCAGTCGAGACCAGATCTACCCTGATATCGCCTTTAGTCTACCCTCCCCGCAGCTTGCGGCTAAGAAGTCGGAGGCCGAGGTCCTTACGGTTGGCGTCGGCGTCATGAGCTATTCCGGCTGGTACAATTTCGCGGATAGCGGTGGCTCGATTTACTCGGCCTACGTCGATAAGATCACGCGCTTCATCATCTGGCTTCTTGACCGGGGAAACCGCGTCCGGATTCTCACAGGAGAAACCTCTGATGGGCGCGCCGTCAGTGACATCCGGCAGGCCATTAGCAATGTGCGTCCGGATTTTGCTGACCATCGGATCGTCGTGGAGCCTGCTGCCTCACTTCAGGACTTGCTGCGTCACGTAGCGGATACGGACGTCGTCGTTGCAACGAGATTTCATAATGTGGTCTGCGCTCTGAAGCTCGGTCGGCCAACCATATCGCTCGGTTATGCTCAGAAGAACGACGTTCTGCTCGCAGATATGGGACTTGGCCAGTTCTGCCAGCATATCGAGAAGCTGAATTTAGACCTCCTTTATGAGCAGTTTTTGGAGCTTGTGTCTCAGCGCAAGGAGTACGAGCAGACCGTCCGAACCATGATTACTGTCTACGCCGACAGGCTCGAGATGCAAAATTCCGTTCTGCTCGCGAACTTTCTTTAA
The DNA here is from genome assembly GCF_001006805.1 of Microvirga massiliensis. Taxonomy (GTDB): domain Bacteria; phylum Pseudomonadota; class Alphaproteobacteria; order Rhizobiales; family Beijerinckiaceae; genus Microvirga; species Microvirga massiliensis. The sequence goes on from NZ_LN811357.1 coordinate 387,638, forward strand.
GCAAAAGGTTTTGGCAACTATGCCGCCGACTCGGCGTCACCATTCGGCATTGCCAGCCCGACCCAACTGAGTGCTGCTTGGAGGCCCTCCTGGGGGACGAGCGGTGCAGGTCTTCGACGGCATTCGCCCGCCCGATTTGGGTAGCTCCCTTACGAACTTTGTGCCGCTTCCCTCTTCACAGGAATCAATCGAGTTTAGACCCTAGAAACCGCAAGAGAAAGAAGACACGTGGCACATTGCAGCGTGGGAGGCAGCCGCGACCTCTTCGGCGTGCAGATCCTTCGTGGAATCGCCGCCTCTGCCGTTGTGGTGCATCATACACTGGAGGAGTCACTGGGGGCTCATGTCGGCTCCCGGAGTCCGGACTGGCTGATCACATCGGGTGCGTCCGGGGTTGATATCTTTTTCGTGATCAGCGGCTTCATCATGCTTTATGTGAGCTTTCCGCCCGCCCGGACGCCGCTCGCCCCGGGAACCTTCCTGCGTAAGCGTGTTCTGCGTATTTTCCCACTCTACTGGACGGTATGCCTGGTTATGCTGGGCCTGGGAGTGGTCGGCTTCATGAGCTCCAAGAGCTTCGGCACTGATACTGTTCTGAAATCACTACTTCTCATACCCGACAGCGATGCCCTTATTGGCGTCTCCTGGACGCTGAGCTATGAGATCTATTTCTACGCCATCTTTGCCTCTACATTGATGTTCGGATCACGAGGGACGTCCGTATTGGCCACCTCTCTGGCTATCGTGATCCTGATGATGCTTGGTCCACTGATGCCTGCTGGTGACATCGGCCGTTTTGTCTCCGATCCGATCGCACTTGAATTCTGCTTTGGGCTGTTCCTGGCATGGGACTTCGAAGCGCGCGGAGAATGGGCTCCGATAAGCTTCGTATGGTTTCCGATCGCTTTCAGCGCACTCGCCGCCGCGCCGGCCCTGGTCCCACATGACACGACTGGCGGGCTATCATCCCCAGTGCGTGTGATCGCGTGGGGACTCCCAGCGGTATTTGTCCTGGCAAGCTTCTTGTCATTAAAGGAGTCTCGACGGAGAGGCATGCAATTCGCAGCTCTGCTGGGTGATGCCTCCTACTCGATCTATCTGACCCATATCTTCGTGATGATCGCGTATGCCAAGCTCCTGAAGAGCACTGGGCTTGCTGAAGTTTCGCAGCCTCCCGTGATTCTGCTCGTCATCGTTACCGCTGTCGCGGTCGGTCTGCTGACACATTTATCAATCGAGCGGCCTTTGCAGGCACTGGTGCGATCTCCTGCTTCTCGCAGGATTGATCGACCCGCGACTCTTCCGGAAGAGGCCCGCTAAAAAAAGGCGCCGTTATCGGGAATCTGCTCTCCTGCCCGGCTCTTCTGTAGCAAAACTCTTGCTACTGGCACTCATCGCTGCTCGCGCACCCGTTTCGGCCATCTCGGTCGAGTGCTGGAAGGAGCCTTGAGGCAGGTCGCGGGCCGCTCCCGCTGTTACGACATCATCCTGTCCCACCGCTGTTGCATCCGTACCTCAGGGATGAGAGGTCAGGACCAGAACCCAGTCTCCCAGATTGGCATCATTCCGCCCTGTTGGTCGGAAGCCCTCGAGTCCCTCGGTGGAGAGACGTGAACCCGAGGCATCGGAGAAACGGCCGCTGCTCGGATCGAACCAGCGTGCGGTGATGTGAGGACCCGTGAGCTTGCTCACGTCGATCGTGACGTGGCGGATCGTCGGGAGATAGACGATTGCAAAGGATCCATCCGCCGCGCGCGCGGCCGCGACGTGCTCATCGCCGCGTCCTGCGCCATCGACCAGTAGCCTGCTGCCGGGCTGTAGTTTCCACCAGGGCAGGGCCGCAAACAATTCCCGCAGATGAGTCATGCTCTGGGCTCCGCGGCTGCCGAGGGCCCCCTGCCAATCTGTTGGGGCAGGATAGAGGCCGGGTCCTCCGAAATGCCAGATCGGGTTGTTCCCAAAGATTTGGCCCGCTGCTCCCGACAGCAGGGCTTGATAGGCCTGGACACGAAGGCGGTGCTCCGTTGCACCGTGCTCGTTTTCGTAGGCACTCTCGATCAGGAAGAATGGCAGGCCCTCGGGCCGAGCGTATTGACCTGAGGCCGCCTCCCGGACCGACTCGTACGTATACACATTGCTGATCCGCAGCCACGCCTCCCCTGCCCAGTAATCGAGAGCGGCATTTCCCGGCGCAGCGTGGGCCGTGTGGAGGGCGTCAGGATCGAATTCGCGAATTCCATCCACGATGGCTCTCACCAGACTCTTGTCTGGAGGATTATAGTCTCCGCCGTGCACCCAGATGATGTTCGGCATGCTTCCGAACCGTCGACCAAGATACCGCCCATATTCCTTGAGCTTGGCGGCACCACTATGCTTCATCTCCTTGTACCAGCCCTCACTCCCTCCGCCATTGCCAAGATACGCGGGTGCGAGGAGGACCACGAGCCCCTTTTCCGCAGCCCGACGCAGGATCCACTCCGCATGGGCGAAATAAGCCTCGTTCGGTGTTGCAAAGTCACCGTCGATCAGAAATGGGCGCTCTCCATAGGCGTTTGCAGGCGCCTGTTTGGAGAATCGGTTCTCGATGAGATTGACCAGCAGTGTGTTGAAACCACGGAGCCGTCTATCCTCGAGATAATGCTCGACCTCCTCGCGCGTAAGATCTCCAATCAGGGACCAAGCCGTATCGCCCTGGATGAGAAACGGCTTGCCGGCCGAATCGACGAGGTAGCGCTCACCTGGTCGGATCGCGAGAGGAAACATGGGCTTTTGCTCTGCCACGGCGGGAGAAATCATGTCCACGCCACTGCTAACGCTATCAGGCCTGACACGAACAACAGTCGAAGCCACATTGCTCGAGGTGCCACCTTCACGTGCAAGTGCTCCGCCCGTGAAGACAAGCCCAAGGACGATCGATAGGGCTGTCAACCCGCCGGTCCCGAACTTCCGGGCGAGTTCAAATTGACGCTCCATGGTCGTGACCTACTAACGTGTCGCTGCTGCAGATCGATACACTCCATCCGTAGGCGGCGAAGCCAAGACCTCCGATGGCCGATTGTAGTGACGGTAGACACCCTCCGTCGGCCGCCCAACCAAGTACTTCTCGACCCCGTGCTCAAGGGCCTGGCGATAGACCGCCAGCGCGCCATCTACGGCATCGACTGTCCGTTCGATGTCTTCGTCCGTATGCGAGTAGCTCACGACGAGCGATGGCGCGAGCACGCCACGCCTGATGATCTCTTGGAGAAACAATGTCCGGAAGGTCTGTGAGGGCTTGCCGTTCTGATCCAAGGTCCCATAGAGCAGGCAGCAGGGTCGCCCGATGATCTTGAACCAGCTGCCGAGATCATGCCGCCTTACCACCTGATCGAGCTGCATTGCGAGTCTCGAGCCTTGCCGATGCAAATGCTCGATGACGGGTTCACGCTGATAGATCTGCATCGATGCGATCGCCGCAGCCAATGCGTGTGTCTCGGCACCATGCGTTGTCGAGAGGAGAAAGACTCGCGGCTTATCGAAGTGATCTAGCCCGCCTAACCTCATGAATTCCCGTTTTCCCGCGAGAGCCGACACCGAGAAGCCGTTCGCAATTGCCTTTCCGAAGGTCGACAGATCGGGAACGATGTCGTAGAACTTTTGTGCGCCGCTCTTGTGCCACCGGAACCCTGTAATCATTTCGTCCAGTATGAAGAGCGCCCCCTCGGCATGGCACAGGCGCTGCAGCTCCTGAAGGAAATTGTCCTTGGGATCCTCCGTTCGTGCAGGCTCCAATATGACGGCAGCGATCTGCCCCGGATGCTGCTCGAAGAGAGCTCGCACGCTTTCGATATCGTTATACCGGAAAGTCAGCGTCAATTTCCGCGTCGCCTCCGGTATTCCGGCATTCATGGCTGTCGTGCCGATGAACCAGTCGTCGACAGAGAAGAAGGGATGATCGCCGCAGCATGCGATGAGATCCCGACCGGTATAGGCCCGAGCGAGCCGCACCGCTCCGGAGGTGGCATCCGAGCCATCCTTGCAGAACTTGACCATTTCGGCGCCGTCGATGAGGCGCAGGAACTGTTCGGCGCATTCCACTTCGATGGGGTTCGGGCGGGTGAAATTACAGCCCGTAGCCAGTGCTTGCACCGCTGCTTGAACGACGGGAGGATAGGCGTGCCCTAAGCCAACAGCTCGATTGCCCATCCCGTATTCGATATACTCGTTGCCGTCGGCGTCCCAGACGTGACTTCCGAGGCCACGGGCGATAAATCCGGGTGCGAGCACTGGATACTGATCATCGCCCTTCGCGTAGGTGTGACAGCCTCCTGGGATCAGGCGATGTGCTATATCTCTCAAGCGGTGAGAGTTTTCGAATTTCTGACCGGATGGGCTCACGTAATGCTCCTGGAGACTAGAGATCGGATCCGTGGGAACGGCAGGGCAGCTCGGGAAGGCAAAGGCTACATGATATCAGCATCGTTCAGGTGCCATGTCGGGTCTCAATGCTGCGTCCGGCCGGCCCTGTCCTCGGCCTTACCGGATTGCAGCGCCAGCCAACATCGCTAGCGACAGGTTATGGCAGTTCCAGTGGACGTTCGCTCCTGCAAAACGAACGAGAGTTCTTCCCAAAAGTGGTAAGATCAGGGCCGAGTGTCCAGCATCTCCACGACATCGCGAAGATGGGTCGTCTCTCGGTCGCCGGCGGCGAAAGGCCATCAGCCTTGCGCGCGACGGGATCACGAGCCGATGCATGTCTCACGTCGGAAGTGCGGCAGGCTGGATCGGCCATGGATCGGATGAGCGGGTGGGCTGTGTACTGCGCAAAAGCGAGCCTCTCGCAACTGCGGCATCCTCCTCCACGAAGCGACGGCATGCCAAAGTAGCCGCCAGAGCTACAAAGAACATCATCCCGGGATCCGCGGTTCCGCTCGCGATTGAGCCTGTGACCAGTCCGCACATCGCCGCCGCCCGGGCCCCATCATGCAGGGAAAGCACTTCCCGGTCGGCTGCAACCCGGTTCGGTTTGGGGATCTTGCGGGTCAGAACGTAGATCAGAGCTACAATCAGGAGGCACCCGGCAAGCCCGAGCTGGGAAATGACAGCGATGACGAAGCTCGAAGCCCGCGAGCTCCCGAGTCCGATCCCGAGGAGGTCTGTATCCAGGGCCGATCGGAGGCTCACCTCGTTCCAGTACGAGCGCTCGAGGGCCGAGTCGGACGCTGCCTTGTTGGATATGGTCACTTCGAAGAGCGTAACGAGAGGATCGAAGATCCTGCTGTCATAGAGGTAGATTGCAAGCGCTACTCCGATAGCGGCAAACAGCCCGGCCACCATGGCGATATCGCTGACCGAAATCTTGTCGGTGAGAACCGAGCGGAGCACCGAAAAGCTAACTACGGCCATGACGACGGCGAGCGCACCGTACGCCGTGGAGGACGTCGACAGCACAACCAGGAAAAGCAGGAGCGCTGAGAGCACGAGCATGGGGCGCGAGCGACTGACCCTCCAATCGGCAAAGGCATAGACCGCGCATGCCAGCGTCACGCCGCCAAATGCGGAGGCTTCGGAATATCCTCCGACGATTCTCGCAAATCCGCCGTGTTCCACGTCGGTCAACATAGAGTAGCTCGCAGTTCGGATGGGCAGCAGGACATCTCCCGCTCCGAGCGTCTTGCTCAGGAAATCGATGAGACCGAGGACGCCGTGCATGCCGGCCCAGACGATATATCCAACACGGAAGCTCCGGACATGCTCGCGGCGAAGGAGCAGAATGCTTGCCGCGAAGAACACCAGGGCGCCGAGCAGGAAGTATCCGGTTTGTGTGATATTTCCACCGGTCGGAGCCAAGGGAACTTCGACCACGGCTCCAGCCCGATCCGGAGTTCTCGTGGCGACGAGCGCGCTCGTTTCTCCGGCGAAGAGCCTTGGGAAGACGATGGCGCCCAGGCAGACATATGCGGAAAGCCCGCAAACCAGGAGCGAGGCCTGGTATCGGACGAAGACGCGTCCGAGATCCGCCAGGAATTGGCGCCTCATGACCAGCGATACGAGCAGGATTGCAGCGAAAAGCGTATAGATGAGCGGAGATGATCCTCCGAGTGAGGTCAAATTGACAATCGCCGTGGATCCGAACGCGAGGGATGCAAAGAGCGGCACGATCAGTGGAGCACGCAAGAAAAGGCCGAGCAGCACCAGGCCCAGGCAAACCATGGCTCCGGCGATGGACGCTTCCATTCTGCAACTCCCGTGAAGTTCGCCGTTTTCCGGTGCCTGCTCTCGATCAGAGCTTCAGGATGTGCTCGGGTTCGATGCGCCCTGTCATGACGTGGCAGATGCCGAGGATGTTCCCCTGCAGCCGCCCCCGCCGGTCGATATACGGCTCCGGCTTGAAGCTCCGCGCAAGGTTTGCGATCAGATTGCGGCCGATCAGGTTGACACCGAATCGTACTCCCATCGTGCCCTTCCGAATGAGGTATATGGGATTGACGACTTGCGAGTAGCCGAACCGCACCCCGCTCACCTTCCCGCTCTTGATTCCGAGGTGCACGCCGACGAGGTTGCTCAATTGGACGATCCGCCCGTGCCGACGCAGTTGACTCGTAAAGTCGATATCCTCCTGCCAGCCGTACAAAGCCAGCCTCTCGTCGAAGCGGAGAGTTCCTACCTGCTTGGATCGGAAGGACATGTTGCAGCCATAAGCCCCCGGATGCTCGATGACCGATACCCTGGCCGGCCGCATGCGGTGGGAGGTCTGAAGAGCCGAGAGGCCCTCCTGGAACGAAAGGCCAGTTCCTCTCGCTCCATCCGCGGCTACACTTCCCATGATGACGGAGTAGTCGCTATTTTCCTTGAAGGCGTTCAGCAAGACGTCCAGATAATCCGGCGCCGGCAGGAAGTCGTCATCGAAGAATGTGATGATGTCGAAGTGGTCCAGGGCTTGGTGCAGCGCCTGGTTCCGCTGAGCGGCAAGCCCTCGCCGTCCAAAGACATGGGTGACTTGCATCCGCTCTGATCGGTAAGGCGGAATATGGCTCTCGTCCGGCGCAGAAATGATGACCTCGTCCGGTAGCCTGTGCTGTTTCTCGAGATGCCGCAAGAAATCAAGGACCAGTTCCCTCCGCCCATGCGTTGGAACAATGACTGCGAGCTTCATTCTTACCCCGCTATGGCACGGCTCGCCTGCTCAAGCCCAGCCGTCCAGCCGTCTAACCGACCTTCCCGCGCTCAGAGACGCGCTTGACGCCACGACACCTACGGCAAGACTAATGTGAAAACAGCGGCCTTGAAGCATCCTCTTGAGTCTGAAAGGTCGGGGTAAACGGCTATCCCCTCGTGAGCGACCAGCCTCTTGCAAGTCCTACAGACGATCGTAGAGGCCTCGAAAGTCGTATGCTTGCCTCCAAATGTCCGAGTGTCCGCTCTCGTCCTCATGCCCTCACCGTTATTGCGAACGCAGTGAAGCAATCCAGGAGAACATCCGTCGACGGGTAAATTGCTTCACCTCCGACACGCGTCCGTATCGGCAGCCTCGTTGCAGGCACTCAGAACCGCCATCCGCCGATATCATCGATCCACAAATCCGTTTCGCCTGCAAATGATGCCATACCGATATGGAGCCGCACATGTGTCGCCCAGGCAGGCGCTATCCCCAAAGCATCGGATGTCTCGTCAATATTGTGAGAATTGAAGGAAATCCTGCGCCACTCGGTATTTGCATCCTTCGGCTGCACTTCAATCTCCCCCCAGAACTGCTCGCTGCCAATACGGGGGACGCCGAACTCGTCGGTACTGACGAATTGCGAGAAGAAGATCTGGAACCAGAACGGCCCCCCAGGCTTCACACCGAGGCGGTACCACAGGCGGAGCCCGAACCCTTCGCCTGGCGCAATCGGGCTCGCGATATTGAAAGAGAACGGAGTACCGGGGCCGATCCCCTTTCTAATTCGTAGGCTGCTCTTGCCGGAGCGTACGATGTCGGTAGCGATCGAGGCGGAGCTCTTTGCATAAGTCGCGCTACCGTTACGCCATGCCAGCTCATGCGCGCTGACTCGTGTCGCTCCATCGGCCTCGATCCAACAGGGGAGCCGGATAGCCGACTGCTCAAACTCGCCAGCAGGTCCGAATACATTGTGACGACGATCATCCTTGAGGGCGACCGGGACAAACTTGTTACCGCCCCCTCCCAATCCCCGAACTGTTATCGATCCGGCTCCGCCGGCGAGTTCGTCGGTCGCCGTACGCCAGTTCCAGGCCGAGGTGCCATTCAAAATCACGCGCGCGAGCCGGTCTCTGATCATGAACATGTAGCGGTTCCGGTTTCCCTCGGCGAAATTGATGCCCGAGATCTGGATACCTCCACCAAAGATAGCAATTTCGCCGGTAATTAGATCGAACGGGTAGTCTTCGGCTCCTTCGGGTCGATGCTTTTCGAACCAGCAACTCGAGAACTGGTTTAGCCCCGTTCCCAGGAACCATTGCCGGCAATAGTCGAATGAGCAGCCGATGAAGTTGGCATATGCTCCCGACCGGTTCTCCAGGGCTAGGTCTGAGTTGAAGATCGAACATCCGTAGAATGATATGTTCTCTCCGGCATCTTCGTTCGAAGTGAAGACAATGCCTGTCCGAACACTATAGATCTGAAGGCTGTAGCATTGGCAGAGATAGGTCCGCGCGCCGAAGTCAACGCCGACGGCAACATCCTTGATGACCAGGTTGCGGAGGACGAGACGGCTCGAGAAATTCGGTACGCTCGTTTGAAGGGAGATCCCGGTCAGGTCAGTCCGCGCGCCGCCCCCCTCGATCATGATGCCTTCGATGAATTGGGTCCCTTGCTCGTACTGCGCGCCCTGCTGCTTTGAGCGCACGACGATGGCAGCACTTCCGGCCGGTGCATGCCGGCAGTCCAGGATCGACCGGGCTCCGCTGATCGAAACTCTCGTGGGATCGACCTCGATGGCACCGTCGATCCGGTATCTCTTGTTGGCAAGGAGGAGGATCCCGCCGCCTGCCGCCTCAAGCGCGTCGATTGCAGCTTGTATAGCTGGCCGGTCGTCCCTGACCGCGTCGCCGACGGCGCCGAATTCTTCCGCTGTTATCCTGCCTCCCCCGGCCACCATACTGTGGCCGGGCTCGCCCGTGGCCGGTTGAGCTTGAGCCGGTCCAAAGTCGAGAGCGAGCAAGGGCGCAACTGCAAGGGAGTAACGGGCGTGGTCTAGGAACCGCCGGCGCGTCGTCTCACCCATTGGCTGCTCCTTGATTGTGCTGCGGCTGTTCACAGGGATGCATTGATGTTCTTCTGCTGCGAGGTGTCTCGTTGAGGACGCTTCATACCGACTCCAGCGTCTCCCGCGCGGAGCAATCAAGAGTCGAGCCTTCATTTCACGTCCGGCGGTAGCGGGCGGCCGGTCATCTGCTCTGGTTTCTGGTTCAGGCACCAGGCGCCGGACCACAAAGTAGCGATGGCGCGCTCAGAGGCCAGCCTCCGCAAGAGGCTCAGATTCGGACGGCAGCCGGATACGCCTGTCGTATTAGCAGGAGTCTTTCCCGAACTATCAGGCAGGGCGATATACTCAGTTCGGACAGGTTCAGGCATGTTGCAATGCAAACTGGGAGCCGAGCCTGTCCTCAAGAGAACGGAATAGCACCCAAAGGGCAGTCCAGGGATATCTGCGACACCTGACATCCTCCCTTTTCGCCATTGTTACAGCATTGCCAGTTCGGGAATGATGGGCGGTGAGATTTGAGCTCGGATCCGTAGCATATGGATACCCGTTTTCGGGAATATGTCGCACCGTCTCTGCACTCCCTCTCGCGAGCAGACGCTCAGCCCGTGGTGAGAAATGACGACCTGCGCCGCCCTTCCGATTTGCGTCTTGCGATCGTCCATGACTGGTTTCCCTCGCTTCGGGGCGGAGAACGCGTCGCTGCCGAAATGTGCCGGCTGTTCGGCGCAACGGAAGTCTTCACTCTGTTCGACTTTCTGTCTCCGGAAACGAAGGCGGAGCACTTTCCGGGGGTCACGTTCCATACTTCGCCAGCCAACCGGATACCCTTCGTGGAGCGATACTACCGTGGTTTGTTCTTCCTGTGCCCTGCCCTGATAGAGCAATTCGACGTCACCGATTATGATCTCGTAGTCTCATCTTCCGCCGCCTTCTCCAGGGGCGTGCTGACGCGACCGGATCAGCCGCATCTCTGTTACGTTCACAGCCCGGTTCGATACGCCTGGGACGAGCAGTTTTCCTATCTTAACCAGGCTCGACTTGGATTCGGGCCCAAAGGAATTCTCTTTCGATATTTTCTGCACCGGCTTCGGACATGGGACGCTCGCACCGCCCACGGCCCGGACCTGATCCTTGCCAATTCGAGTTTCGTTCGCGCACGGATCAGACAGATCTACGGGAGGTCGGCGCGAACCGTCTTTCCTCCGGTTCCGATTGAAGAGGTCGAGTTTGCCCAACAGAAAGACGATTATTATGTGACCGCGTCCTACCTTTCTCCCTATAAGAGGACCGATCTCGTCATCCAGGCCTTCAATCGAATGCCGTCGCGCCACCTCGTCGTCGTCGGGGAGGGACAACAGGAGCGTCGGCTGCGTGAACTGGCCGGACCCAATATTTCATTCGTTGGACATCTCCCACGTTCCGAATATCTCCGCATCGTAGCTCACGCCCGGGCAATGGTTTTTGCAGGCTGCGAAGACTTTGGAATTACGCTCGCCGAGGCGCAAGCCTCTGGCACACCCCTCATCGCCTTTGGCCGCGGTGGTGCACGTGACATCGTGCGTATTCTTGGTGAGGTCGAACGGCCTTCCGGTCTCCTCTTCAAGCGTCAGACCGTCGAAGCCGTGAAAGAAGCGGTCGAGCACTTCGAGTGCTGCAAGAGCAGCATCCACCCGGAAGCCTGCCGCCAGAATGCTGTCCGCTTCTCGGTGGAGCGGTTTCGCCGGGAACTGAATCAGGCTCTCGACGAAGCGATTGCGCTTAACCGCAGACGAAACGCAATTTCCCCTCCTGCTCAGTGATCCGAGGCATCTTCGGGGTTCTGCTCAGGTCACCGACCGTATTTGCCAGTCATCCAGGAGAGAGGCGCTCGATGCCCCGTTTGTTTCGAATACCTCGTCGGCGCGGGCCATCGCCTCGAGGTAGAGTTCCGCCGAACGACGCCACGAGAAGGAACTGGCCTGGAGGAGCCCCCGCCTGATTAGGTCTGCGCGAAGTTCCAGGTCTCTCCGCAGGGACAGAAAGGCCCGCAGCCACTCCTGTGCATGTTCGGGTGACGCATAGAGAGCGGCATTCCCGCAAACTTCCGGCAGGCTCGTGCGGTCCGAAACCACGACCGGACAGCCTCGGGCCATTGCCTCGAGCGGCGGCAGGCCAAACCCCTCGACGAAAGAGGGAAAGGCCAGGCACAGGCATCGACTTAGAGCATCGGCGAGTTCGTCATCCGACAGGTATCCGAGCCAGGCAACGTTTTCCGATCCTCTTCCGATCTCATGAGCGAAGACCTTCGCGTCGAGCGAGCCCGCAACCGCAAGCCGAATCCCGTGTGTGGCGAGATCGTCTGCCAGAGCGAGGAGCAGCCCGACATTCTTGTGCGGAGCTGGGCTGCCGATCACCATGACCGTGCTCGAATCGACGGCAGCGCAGGCTTGCGAGGTTTGCGGCGCCCACTCCCATACGTGTTCGTGCCCGTTCGGCACGACTGCAACCTTATAGCCCTGAGCGACATGGTGCCGCATTAGCTGCGCCCGCGAGAAGCGCGACACGGTTGTCACAGCGACAGCCCTGTGGGCAACCAGGGGCAAGAGCACGCGATAGAGCATCCGAAATTGACGCGAATAGCTCGCTGGAAACTCCACGATGTTGAGATCGTGAATGCAAACGATCTGCTTGCTTCGGAACACCGTGCTCGTGTTGCACAGGCTCAGAACTCCTCCCTTCGCATACAGGGGCAAGGCGATCTGCTCCCACAGGTGGCCTTTTAATCCGCCGGTGCGACGGATCGGTATGGAGGACAGCTCGGGTAATGCCGCCGTGATCCCAGGAACGAGAAGCTCAAGCCGCAGATCCCGTGTCAGTGGGTGCCCATCCCGTACGAGATCGTCGAGCGCCCGCACGATCTCCCGCCCGTAGCGTTGGACACCGGTGAGCTTCTGTGTGAGGAAACGGCCGTTTATGGTCCAGTATCGCGGCATAGGTGTAACGCTGGTCGAATCGTCATTGAGGCCACTGGGTGACGGGCTTTCCAACCGGCGCCAGCTCCGGTGAGCCTTTCGGATCCATCACGGGCAGGCATGCATCGACGCGCGCCATCATTTCGAGATAGGTTTCGGCGATCTTTTGCCAGGAATAGTGACGTGCGCGATCCATTCCCCGTATCCTCAGCTTGTGCCGAAGCAAGGGGTCTATCCTGAGCTGTTCCACCGCGGCGGTCCATTCGGCCTCGTTATCGGGAGCAGCATACAGGGCCGCATCTCCACATATCTCAGGCAAGGACGCAGCATGCGATACGATGGTCGGGCAACCCCGTGCCATGGCTTCCAGGGCGGGAAGGCCGAATCCCTCGATCCGGGATGGAAGAAGAAAACACAGCGCTGCGTCGAGGGCTTTGGCGAGATCGCTGTCGCTGATCCGCCCGAGTATGCGGACATTCGCAGGCACTCCGTCTTCCTGCGCGAACTCGCCAGGATCGAGGTCCCCCGCTATGCAAAGGTCGATTCCCATCGCGTCCAGCGGCGCTGCAATGCGCCGGAGCAGTTCATTGTTCTTGTGCCTTTGCCTGCGCCCGAGCGCCAGCACGAACGGTTGCTCGGATGAAAACTCAAGCTTTGAATCAGCCGGATCCCAGTAGGTAGCATGTTCATGCCCGTTATAGGTGACGACGAGCTTGCGTTCGGGGACTACACCGAAGTTGATCAGGTGACTGCGAGAGAACTCGGACACCGTGGTCACACCGGCGCACCACCGCCCGATTATCGGGAGGAGGATGCGATGGGCGAAGCGGAAACCACGTCCATAGCTCTCGGGCGCTAGCCGGGTTTGAAGATCGTGAATGCAAACGATCTGCCGACGAATCGACACGGGAGCGAGATTGCAGAAGCTGAGAAGGCCTCCTGGAACATGCCAAGGCAGTTGCATCTGTGCCCATAATTGAGGAAGGCGCGGCCGGTTGAACTCAGGAAGAACGCGCAGGGGTATCGCGGAAAGCGGGAGCTGTTCGACCGCAGGCCGCGGAGCCACGATCTCGAGCTCGAGGTCGCGCGTGAGTGGGTGGCGGCTTGCGACGATACGATCGAGCGCGGTCGTAACCTCGCGCGCATACCGCACCACTCCGTTGGGATGAAGCGCGAGAAAATCTCCGTTGATGGTCCAACGTCTAGCGGCAGAACGGTTCATGACATTCCTTGATGCGAACGAAACATGGAGCCGTCGAGGCATGAGTGTTGCGGTCTGCGCTCGCCCCCAAGCCTTTCACTGGATGTAATAGGTTGCTCCGCTTTCGCCGAGCCTCCGTACGGCACCGACATCAACCTTGTTGATCAGAACCCCGAGGACATTCGCCTGTGTCGCGGCAATGTCATCGAGGGCGTCACGCAGATTGTCGATCGGCGTCTGCCCCCACTCGGACACCACGATGAACGAGTCGATTAGAGGACTGATGGCCCGTGCATCGGGCGCGGCCCTCATGGCCGGAAGGTCGATGATGATCGTCTGGTAGATTTCGCGCGCATGCTCGAGCATCTGCCGCATTTGATCCGAGCCGAGATAGTCGCTCGAATTCGGAAGCGGTGCTTCGTTTGCCGCAGCAAGTATGTGCAGCGGTATCCTCTCGTCCGCGATTACCACCTCTTGCAGAAGTGCGGCCGACGCGAGGGCGTCCAGCAATCCTCTCCCGGTCTGCGCTACCGCGGCTCCTCTTTTGCGGGGCTTACGGAGATCGCCGTCGACGAGAAGGGTCTTCGATCCTGCGAGAGCGAACAATCTCGCCAGGTTGGCGGCGATCGTGGTCTTGCCCTCCTTTGGAGCAAGCGACGTTACGGCAATGCATCGACCTTGCCGAAGGTGTCCCGCCGTATCGATCGAGGTTTTCAGAGCCCGCATTGCGTGCGAGAACCTGGAGAAGGGATGCTCCTCCACCTCTCGAAACTCGGTTGGCAAGTGATCGCCCGAAGAGGCCGAGGATTGCCTGTCGAATAGCCGCCTGGCTTTGGCAATTGCTCTTGATCCTCTTCCACCGAGCCATGGCACTAGGCCGAGGCAGCTCACATTGAGCTCACGGCGCACCTGGCGCGGCAGCCGAATCGTCCGATCCACGTTGTGTGCCACTACCGCTACGCCAAGGCCGACCAATGCTCCGGCCAGCGTCGAGAAGGCGATGATGAGCTTCGTCTTCGGAAAGCTTCGGGCGAGCGGTCGGGTCGCCGTCGAAATGACACGCGCATTGGTGATCGGAAAGGATTCCCGCTGAACTGCCTCGGCAAGTGTCTGCAGATAACTCTCAAAAAGACGTCGGTAAGTCTGCGCTACGGTATCGAGTTCGGCGGCCTCAATCTGCTTCTCCTTGGTCATTGCGGCGTATTGAACGAGCTTTGCGAGCTGGTCCTTCAGTTCGCTCTCACGGACCTTCGAGACTTCCGCATCGCTCCTGTAGACTTGCCCGATCCGCCGCAGCTCCTCTGCGATCGCCTTTTTGTATTCCTGCATCTCATTGGAGAGCTGCATCACTGCCGGATGGTTCTCGGGATAGCGCGAGCCCAGCTCGGCGAGCTTGTTCGAGGCGTTGATATAGCGCTCGCGCAGGCTGCTCATGACTTGGTTTCCGAGGACTTCCGTCACCGCTGCATCAGGGATCCCGGAGGCAAGGATATCCTCGATCCGCTCCAGGCGGGCTTGCGTTTCGGCAGTCCTCGCACGGGCAAGAACGAGCTGGCTGTTCAACTCTGCAAGCTGCTGATCGTCGAGAAGGCCGCGGTTGCCCGCGTCGACGATATTGTTCTGGGCCCTGAATTCCTGAGCGGCACGCGCAGCAGTGCTCAGTTGCTTGCGGAGATGTTCAATTCGAACCTCCAGCCACTGCCCGCCATTGCGGGCCGCCTGTGCCTTGGATTCGAGTTGGTCTGCGATATACGCGTCGGCCGTCGCGTTCGCGATCCGCGCAGCCTTGTCGGGGTCTACCGATGTGAAAGCGACCTCGATGACATATGATTGACCCACACGGCGGACCGCCAGGTTCCGCGAGAAGATGGCTATCGCGTTTCGCAATTGTTCATAATCGGAAGGCGCGGCAGGCTGTTCTTTCCTGGCGAACAGGCCCGGCAGGATAGGCCAGCTGCCACCCGGCTGCCTAAACTCGGGATCATCGACCAACGAGAGCTCTCGGATAACGGACATCGCGACGCTCTCCGACCGCAGGAATTCGATCTGGCTATCGACTTTTGCGTTATCCAGCGAGGCATCGAAGACGCCTGATTGCTCACGGAAGGCCTGTGCGGCTCCCGGGTCGATGACGAGACGGGCCTGGGCTGAAAACAAGGGCTCTGCCGTCAGGACGTGTGTCACCCCGATGGCCGTCGCCACGGCAGTGCAGAATGCGATTGTCCAGAAATGCCGTACCAGGAAGGCATAGATATCCCGAAGGCCGATGTAGTCTTTCTCGGTTCGGCTCGCGGCGCTCTCCTGACCCGTGTCGAATTTGCCTCCCTGGATTTGATAGAGCATTCCGTCCCCCCGTGTGCCTTGATGTCTCGGATGTTCCGGGCTTCAGCCCGGATCATGGCACTTGTGTCACGACAGCCTCGGCCGGATGTACGGGCGTCAGGCGGCTGCTGATCTGCTCTTGCCGTCGCTTGATGATTCGAACTTTGACGAGATCGCCGGGCTCTACCAATGACGTATCGGTGGCGGCTTTTTCGACCAGAGTGCCGTTCTGTCTGCGAACGATCGAATAGAGGATCTCGATATTGTCCTCCTCCGAGCCGACTGTCGCGAACTGGGCTGCAAACTGATCGGATTCATTCAACAGCTTCTGGGCAGTGCTCGTTCTACGAAGCGAATCCTCGAGCTTTTCCTGTGTCTGGCGGAGTTCGGTGAGCACCTCGTTATGTCGCTTGTTTCGGAACTCGAGAATATCCCTTTCAGTGCGACTCACGTCCTGGCGCGCCCGGAGCATTGCGGTTTCCAGTTCCAGGCGGCTTCCCTCGATTTCGGCCTCGGAGCGCTCAAGCGAGAATTGGCGAGGAACGATGGCAAGCCCTTTGCTCACGAGCGATCCCACGCTTTCCAGCTCCTTCCGAATGAGATTCAGCTGGCGATCTTTGAGATGAAGCTTTGAATCCAGCGCCTCGATTTCCTTGCCGAGAAGGGCCTTGAGATCATTCAAGGCTGCGAGCTGCGTTTGCAATGTCTCATTGCGCCCATTCAGGATCAGTTGCTCCTCACGCATGATCCGCGCGATCGACTCGTCGCTCGCCTGATCCATCAACTCGGGCGGAAACTTGATGGTTGTGCCGCCCGCGAGCTCCGTCTCCAGCCGCGCGCGACGGCCCAGGAGCGAGTTGGTTTCGAGAGCCAAGTTGCTCAAAGAGCCTTCCGCCGAAATGGCTTCACGCTCCAGACGCATGAGGGCGGGATCCGTCAGGCGTGGCAAGCCACCGGCGATGCTCACGGCCTGAAGCACAGTCAGCCCGGGGCGATAGGGATACTCTCCCGGACGGTCGACCCTGCCAAGGATGTAGAAGGGTCGGAATTGCACGATCTCGACGGACGCGCTCGGCGTTTGGAGCAGGCCGACTCGCGTCCTCAGCTGCTCACCGATCGTCGCGGCGAGCTCCCCGGGCCTGAGCCCGGCCGCAGGAATCTCGCCGATCAACGGCAGCGAGACCGCTCCCGACGCGCCGACGATGAACTCACCGTTCATGGCGGTCCACTCGTGCACCGCCTCCTGCGGGGCGCGCCACTCAAAGACCTTGATTCTCACCTTGTCCTGGACACCCAGGCGATATTCCTCCGCATGTGCCCCCAAGATTGGGATGCACATCGCCAGAGCCAACACGGCGAGGGCGTATCTTCCCTTCCTCCAGGTCATGTCCGATGACCTCCCGGGCAGGCCAGCCAACTCGCCGGAGGAATGAGAGCGCTGTCAGCCTTGACCCATACCGATGTGGACCATGATTTCCTTGCCCGTGGAGAAAGCCTCTTGAGACTGATCGTGCTCACCTGAAATCCTACTCGAACGAACTCATTCTACCGGCGGCAGCATCGTTGAACGATCCTGCAATTTGAGCCTTCCTCGCGCCTCTTGCACTCAACCGGAAGGATTGTCGGAACACATCAGAGGAGCGATCTTGTCCTCTCCTGCAATTTAGACACTTCACCTTTCGGATGATGTCTGCGGAGCCAGTATCCGCTCGAGAGATGTCGTACTTCAGCCAAGGCGCGCCTTGGGGAGCATGAAAGCTTCTGCGTAAAGTTGCGGCGCACGACACTCCATTCCACGTAACCGGGCGAGCCCACGGAACGTCTCGCCGTCGAACCAGTCCTTCGACCGTTGCGTACCGAAATGCGCCAGCAGGAGCTCGATCTTGCGGTCCATCACCTTGTCATCGAGCGGAACATAGAAGTTCGGTTGCCCCAGATCACCGTCCCATTTCGGAATCTCGTATTCCAGGATGAGATGATTGCGGAACGTATTCCAGGTCAGCTGACAGACCTCGCGGTGATCCTGGTGAGCATCGTGCCGCCGGTGGGTCAGGATGATGTCGGGATCGAATCTTGTCTTGACCCCCTCCATCCAGGCCTTGATCTCGCTACCCTGATACGGAAAGAAGCCATCCCGAAAGGTGCCGAGTTCGATACGCACGCCTGCCGCCCCGGCGAGGAAAGCCGCCGCGGAGGCATTCGCCTCCTCGGCACGGGGGCCGGCGGCGCTCAGCACGCACCACTGCACGTCGAGACGCACACCTGCTGCGATCCAGCGGAGGATGGTTCCCCCAGCTCCGATTTCGATATCGTCGGAATGCGCGCCGAGACAGAGCACCGAAAGCTTGTCTCCCGGGCGCGCCAGCTCCAAGCCCCTCATTTCCCGTCCACCACCAGAGTTCTGCCCTTCGTGATGTCGCTCGTG
>NZ_LN811357.1:406389-421780 GCF_001006805.1 Microvirga massiliensis
TTGCGAGACCCCCCAGGATCATCGGCACGGCACTGCGTACAAGACTAGCGACGCCTGCCCGCCGAGGGAGAGCACCTTGCGGTGCATGCGACTTTCCCGAATGGGTTGATGACACGCACCTTACCGGTTCGCGAAGCTACTTCGAACGAATGATCCGAGACCGAAGGAGGGTGTTCGAGCCGGAGCGCAGAAGGATCTGACCTGTTCGGCTGATGCCCATACCTCGTTTGCGATCCTTGCTGCTGCCCGCTTCCAACCTGGACAATACAGTCGAATGGATCGCGCCGGTTCGAATTCCGATTCCATCACGATGATCCTTTCGATCGTAATGCCGGATCCTGCCCGTCAGCCATGAGCACGCCAATTCTACACCCTGAGGCGAGCGCAGGAAATGCGCTTCCAGCATCAGGCTTCGAGCCCTATTGTCGGCCCAGCAGGGAGATGGGCTTGGAGGTTGTATCCGAGCCTATGGCCACCGGAGAGTTCGCCGATGAAATTTCATAAAACGCGGCTCGCTGGAGCCTTCCTGATCGATCTCGACCCGCGGCATGACCATCGGGGATTCTTCGCGCGGACGTTCTGCGCGCGGGAATTTGCGGATCACGGGCTGTGCTCCAACTTCGTGCAGCACAGCACATCGCATTCCCACCTCAAGGGCACCCTGCGCGGCATGCATTTTCAGCGAGCGCCCCACAACGAGGTCAAGGTTGTCAGCTGTCGGAAAGGTGCGATCTGGGATGTGATCATCGATCTCCGACCCGACTCGACGACCTTCAGACAATGGCAAGGCTTCGAGCTGTCGTCGGGAAACCGTCGGCAACTTTACATCCCGGAAGGGTTTGCACACGGGTTCCAGACGCTGAGCGACGACACCGAGTTGGGCTACCTGATCTCCACGTTCTATGCGCCGGCGTCTGCGGCGGGGCTGCGCTACGACGATCCCGCCTTCGGAATCGACTGGCCTTTGCCGGTCACCGCGATCTCGGAGAACGACAGGACTTGGCCTGACTTCGAGAAGGCGCTGCTCCCGATGAGTTGCTGAACAGCACCTCCGGGCGGCTCGCGTCCGTGGCCAAGGCCCATACAGACCGTTGCAGCATGCCCGATCCGGCCTGACTCCGTCCGTGCCGACCCGCGGACCGGGTATCAGCAGGCCCGCGTGAGGAGACCGCTTTCGGAGAGAATGTCTGCCGCTTCGGAGATCGTCCGGAAGGGAAGATCTGCACGCTCGGCAATATCGAGTAGAGAATGCTCTCCATCGGCCAGATTCAGGACCCACAGGAGCGCCATGCTCCTGGCCGGCCCATCCTTGTCACCGCCGACGGCGGAGTACAGCCCACGCCGACCAAGCTGGGGCTCGCATTTCGGCAGCAGGTTGATGGGGTTACAATTCCTCTCCACAATCTCGATCGCCGCACAGATCATCCGGTACGACGACGCGAGGTGCTCCGGGGCGATGAAGTCGAGATTGTCGGCCGAGGTGTGATATTCTGGGAACCGCCCGAACTGGCTCCGCTGAAAGAGGCCGACCGGGAGATTGAATCCCGGAGAGCAATACTGGCGCTCGTCATAGCCGTAAGGGCTAAACTCCAGCACGGTCGGAGACGGAGCGGCATGGCGCATGACATGCATCATGGCGCGATCGATATCGGCATTGCTCCGGCGGCTCTTCTTGTAAGTCGGCCCTCCCCCATCTCCCACGCAGGAGAGGACGAGACCGTGCCTGATGCGATGGACGATCGGCTCGTTGTAGGCCAGCCAAGTGATCGCGCCGATCGTGCCCGGGGCGAAGAGGAACCGATAGCTGTAGCGTGTCTTCAGCCCCGCAAGACGCTTGGCGAGATGTGTCAGCAGCGCTAGTCCTGAGCAGTTGTCGTTCGCCAGCGAGGGATGGCATATATGGGCCGATAGAAGGAACTCTTCGTCCGAGTCACCTTTGTGGAAATACTCGCCGAACGTGAGAGATCCCTCCTCGAGGCTCGAGTCGATCATCACTTCGTAGAGATCGTCGGGGAGGGACATGAGCTGGTTGTGCGTCATGCAGAATCCCCAGCGCTCGGCGTAATAGGATGTCCGGTAGGGAATCAGGTCGGGCTGATCGGGAAGCGTGAAAACGTGTTTCCTGAGTTCATCCAGATGCAATTTTGCGTGAACCGGAGTGCTGTAGCCCAGCACATGCAGGTTGCATGCCTGGACATCGACGATCCGTTCCCCCGCGGAGTTCTTGATGTATGCATCACGAATGTTCCATTCGCGCGGGACCGTCCAGTCGAAAACCTGCGTGCCGGTCGGTATCTCGCGGACGCACAGATCGATGTGTCGGGCGAGGTGGTCGAGGGTCCTCCGAACCCCCTCGCCCGTTATGCTCCGGCAGATTGGGTAAATCTCAGCAGCAAGGGAATAGATGTCCTCGCCAATTCCGTCACGGCATAGTTCGTTCCATGGAGAGGTCACTCCCACTATCACCCTCCCGCCGGAGCAGAACCGATGCTACTCCGCCGCGACGGCCGGCACGATACCGTGCGGGTCGGCGACGCCCGTATGGCGGAGGTCGGCGCTGAGTATACCCTCAGCCATCAGCTTCTTGATATGACTAATTCGTTGGAAGCGAGGTCCCTCGAACTCCTCGAGCGTCAGGCCCGATGACCGATAAGCCTGATAGAGCTGCTCCGCTCCCTTGCGGACGTCCCATTGCGGTTTGAATTCCGGGAGGACGTGAGCGATCTTCTCGAAGCTCACCCGATAGGACCGCTTGTCCGGCCCGGCACCGGAGGCGACATCCAGCCTGCAGCCCGGCACGACCTCGGCGACCACGGCAGCGATCTCGCGGATTCTGTAGTTGTGGGCAGTCTGGCCAACATTGAAGGCTTGATTGAAGACCTTGTGCTCCGGAGCCTGTAGGCCAGTAAGGAATGCCCGCGAGATATCCTCAATATGGACGATCGGGCGCCACGGACTGCCATCCGACTTTAGGAAAATCCGTCCGGTCGTCACTGCCCAGGCAACGAGATTGTTGAGGACGATGTCGAAGCGCAGCCGCGGTGAGAGCCCATAGGCGGTGGCCGGTCGGAAATAAGTCGGGCAGAAGCCGTCACCCGCCAGATGAGAGATGTCGCGCTCCGACCAGACCTTCGACTGCCCGTAAGCCGTTACCGGATTGAGAGCACTGGTTTCGTCGACGATCTCCTCCGATAGGCCGTAATTGCTGCAGGATGAAGCAAGCAGGAATCGCCTCACGCCAGCCGCCTTGGCCAGAGTGGCGAGATGAACGCTCGCACGATGGTTGATATCGTAGGTGACTTCGACATTCAGATCGCCGAGCGGATCATTCGAGAGGGCCGCCAGGTGAATGATCGCATCGAACCCCTTCAGGTCGTCGGCAACGAGATCGCGGATATCCCGCTCGATCATGGGAATCGGCACGATCTCACCGCCGCATGCAAAGGTGCAGCGACGATACAGATCGCTATCGCAACCCGTGACCTGATGGCCGGCCTCGAGGAGCATCGGCACCATGACGCTGCCGATATAGCCAAGATGGCCCGTGACCAATACTTTCATGAAGCTCCCTCTCTGCTCCCTAGGTTTCGGTGTGCTTCCGGATCTGACGACATTCCGATTGTTGTCAGGTCTGAAATGGTAGCCGCGCCGACCATGGCGCGGGCCGGTCTGAGCGGCCCGAAGGCTCAATCCAGCTCTGATGGAAGTGGGTGCAGCAACGATATGCTACGGCCAGGCAAATCGCCCCGGCATACCAAGTTCGCACGATCATGGTTTGCGTCGAGCTGCCTGCGCGCTCCCTCAGGCGCCGACATGGAGTGGAAAGCCGTTCACGGGCCTCTGAGCGCCGCCATTCTTGAGCACTGGCTTCACATGCTCCACATGCCTCCGGGTCGAAACAGGGCCTTGCAGGCGGCGGGTGTCCGCATTGACCATCATGGCGCAGAGTTCCTCAAGGGACGTTCTCGGCCGCCATCCGAGCTTTTCCTCCGCCTTCGCAGGGTTGCCGATCAGCAGATCGACTTCGGCGGGCCGATAATAGCGCTTGTCGACGCGCACCAGTTCCCGGCCGTCCTCGACCGCGATTCCACGCTCGTTTTCCCCCTCTCCCGTCCAGGCGATCTCGATTTCTGCGGCCGCAAAAGCCATGGTCGCAAATTGACGGACCGTCTCAGTCCGATTCGTTGCGAGAACATAGGTATCAGGCGAACTAGCCTGAAGCATGAGCCACATTCCTTCGACGTACTCCTTTGCGTAACCCCAGTCCCGCTTGGCATCGAGATTACCGACCTCGAGGACATCCTGCTGGCCCAGCTTGATCCTCGCAACCGCCTGCGAGATTTTGCGCGTGATGAACTCGTGTCCGCGCAACGGAGACTCGTGGTTGAAGAGAATACCGCTGCATCCGAAAATATCATATGATTCCCGATAGTTGATCGTCATCCAATGAGCGAAGACTTTCGAAATCCCGTAAGGACTGCGCGGATAGAATGGCGTAGTCTCGACTTGAGGCACGGCCTGAACCTTGCCGAACATTTCAGCCGATGACGCCTGATAGAAGCGGATTCGGCGATCGACGATCCGGATCGCCTCGAGGAGGCTCAAAGGGCCCAATCCCGTTGCCATGGCGGTCGAGATCGGCTGCTCGAACGACGCAGTGACGAAGGTATGGGCGGCGAGATTGTAGACTTCGTCAGGCTGCGTATGCTCCAGAATCCGGATACAGGAGCCCAGATCGTTCAGATCGTATTCGAGTATCTCGAGATTGGGGTGTTCATGGATTCCAAGATACTCGATGCGCCAGAAATGGGGCGAACTCGAGCGCCGGGTTGTAGCAAAGACCCGGTAGCCTTTTCCAAGAAGGAGATCGGCGAGGTACGATCCGTCCTGGCCGGTAATACCGGTGATCAAAGCCGTCTTCATCGTGCATCCTCTCTGGATTTATCGTTCGGGTGCGGTTGCCTCAGCCCTAGGCAGATACGACCCGGGCCAGATGGCATTGGGAGCCATCCGGTGTTCGGTTTGCAGACGAACGGATCTTGCTCTGGTGTTCGGCCCAGCGCGCCTCGACGAACTCGCGGAACTCACTCCGGAAGCGTTGTGTCGAGAATCGCTCGACATGGGCCCTCATGCGGACCGGGTCGAATTGGATCCCCTCGATCTCGAACCGCCGGACGACGTCGCAGATTGCGGGAACGGACTGCTCCCAGAAGTGCAACCCGGTGATGCCGTCGATGACGGTCTCGCTCGCCCCGCCCTTGCCGAAGGCGAGAACCGGGGTGCCGCACGCCTGCGCTTCCAGCGGAGCGATCCCAAAGTCCTCTTCGGCCGCGAAGATGAACGCTTTCGCTCTCTGGAGGTGATCGAGGAGGACGGAATTGGGCTGATATCCAAGCAGGGTCACATTGCTGCCGGCGAGGGCCTTGATCTGCGCGAACTGTGGCCCGGCGCCGATCACGATCAGTCGGCGATCCGGCATTTTCGAGAATGCCTCGACGATGAGCTGAATCTTCTTGTAGGGCACCATGCGCGATGAGGTGAAGTAGAAATCCTCGCGTGGGGCCTGGCCAGGCACGAAGTCGTCGACCGCGACGTTCGGGTAGATGACGGTAGAGGCTCTTCGGTAGGCCTTCTGAATTCTCCTGGCGATATAGTGAGAACATGCAATGAAGTGATCGACATTCGACGCAGTACGAACGTCCCACATTCTCATCTGATGAAGCACGAAACGCGCGATCCCGCCCCGCAACCCGCGATCGAATTTGGCCTCCGTAAGATACTGGTTCTGAAGGTCCCACGCATATCGCATGGGCGTGTAGCAGTAACAGATATGGAGTTGATCGGGGCCGGTGATGACGCCCTTCGCGACGGCATGGCTGTTCGAGATGATGACGTCATATTTGGAAAGGTCGTGCTGCTCGATCGCAATCGGCATCAGCGGCAGAAGATAGCGGTATATCGCCTTTACTCTGGGCACTCTTTGCAGAAAACTGGTTCTGACGTGCCTGTCGGCCAGCCAGGCCCTGTGTTCCTTGGGGAGATCGTCGATCAGGCAAAAAATGTCTGCATCAGGATATTCCTGAAGCATGGCCTCCATGACCTTTTCGGACCCTGCATAGGTCGTGAGCCATTCATGGACGATCGCAACTTTCACTATTGGCTCCCCAGGAACGAGTGGCTGGCCCGACGCAAAACTGTTCAGCTCAGTCTTTATCCTCTGGTCCTCGATTCAGGGGCAACTCGTGCAATCGGGGTAGAAGGCTCATGCTCAAGAGCGCAGATACGACAATTCGGTATCGAATTACCGTCTGTCGGGAGCAGCTTCGGCGCGTTCGTTGAAGTTGGCTGACAGTTCCGGATTGGATTCGAGCCGGCTGGGTCCTGTGCAGCCAGGAGCTCCGCCCTATCGGATCGGTCGTCGGGACGGGCTGTAACACCGAGAGTACGCCCGAGATTGAACTCGCTAATCGATATAAGCCTCCCAGGAACAAGCATGGACAGCCAGGGCACGGACCTGAACTCTGGCGGCACGCGCTCGGGCAGAGGTGAGGCAGTTGATCGCGTTGCTCTCCATAGGCAAAATACATCTGGACATAGTAATTTGTTGACATTCCACAGCATCTGCCCGTACGTACGCCAAGAGTGAACGCTGGCCCCGTGAGGCTGACTCACGCGTGTATGCACCCGAGATCACGCCGTTGTTGCAGGCACCGCTAATGACTTTGGCCGATACCGACTTTGCCTACGAGAGTGATCTGGAGGTCGTGCGCAACAGTACGACCGATGAAATCCTGAAGCAGAAGGTCATCGAGAACCTCAAGCGGCAGAACCGTGGACGGCGCGAACCTTACGTCCGGCAAATCACGGCCCTGCAACACCGCATTCAGGCGATGGCCGCGTAACTCCGACAGCAGATGTATTGAGTCTCCACTACGCGCCGCAGCGCCTGCTCCTGTCTTCTAGACTGACCAAAGCTTGCCTCGGTGTGTGCAACGCTATCGAGCAACTCCGGAGCCGGACCCACATCACGGCAACGGAAGGCTGGCGGTTGGACATTGCCGATGCTTCCGGGACTGTCGCCTTCTCGATCCGCCTTCATAAGCCTGCCGTTAAGTGAGAGTCCTTGATAGGCATTCCCACACCCTGCCATCCTGTCATACCTCCTCACTGCCCGGTTCGGGTTCGACACTCCCGCAAAGCGATCTTAACCGACTGAAACCCGAACGGTCTGTTAGGAGCTTCACACAGGTGGTCAGTGCTTCTCCCTATGGACGGATCAGGAGTTGTTCCTGTCGGCCCGAGTTTCCGAAGAAGACCATCCATGTCTCAGCCCTGCGTACTAATCGTTCAGAATGATCCAGCGACGAGTCTTCTGCTGGCTGTATCAATCGCTCGCAGCGGTGGCCGTCCTGCGGGCCTATTCTACACTGTCGCTGAAGCCTCGAATTGGTTGAACGAGGATAGTCCGGATGCTGCCGTCCTGGACATCGAACTTCGTGACGGCAGCGTGCTCCCCATCGCGCACCAGTGCAGAGTGAGGCAGGTTCCCATTCTCTTGTGCGCGTCTCGAGCACAGGTCGATCAGCTTCCGCCCCAGTTCAGGGACGCAGCCTTCGTTGAGAAACCGATCCAATTCGAGGCGATCCTGATGATCCTTCCGACGCTAATCAGAGGTCGGCAAGTATCGGTGGTTGGCGCGTAAGGGCATGCGAGCCTCGATCACTCGCTCCTATGCATTATGTGAGGAACATATCCCAACCCAATCAGCACGGGGCTCACCGACAACGGCACCCACTTCACCACACACGGCAACACCAGTTCGGCAGCCCCTCTGATCAAAGAGGCGATGGCCCGCGGTGAGATCTTCCGGGCCCACTCATTCGAGCTCGCTTGCGCCCAGAATGACATTGATCACCGCCTGACGAAGCCGCGCGGGCAAGTCGAGAGAATGAACCCCACGCTCAAGGACGCCACCGTCCGGCGCTATTACTACGACACCCACGACCACCTGCGCGGCCACCTCGGTGACTTTCTGAGTGCCTATAACTTCGCCCGTCGGCTCAAGACCCTGAAGGGCCTCACCCCCTACGAATACATCTGCAAGATCTGGACATCCGAGCCTCAACGCTTCAGGCTAGACCCGATCCATCAAATGCCGGGACTAAACACCTAGAGAGCCGCGAGCATGGCTCAATCGAAGAATCCGCACTTACGTAGGCGATTGGGGGGCGCACTGATAAACCTCAAGCTCGCCCTTCCCCTTGAGCGCAACTCGTCCCACCGCCACAACTGCGCAACGATCATGCACGCGCTCGAAGGCGTCCGGGGACAGAAGGATGGCACCCTCGCTGCCGAGTGAAGAAAGGCGTGCGGCAACGTTCACGGTGTCTCCCCACAGGTCGAAGGTGAACTTCGTTCTCCCAACAACACCGCCGACCACAGAACCGATGTGGATCCCAGCCCGGACTTGCCAGACGCCCCCGTCGCATCGCGCTATAGTTGCCATGTCACGGGCGCAGTGGACTGCGGCCATGACAGGATCGCCATGAGGCCGCAGCAAATTGGCGGTCGCCATGAACGCATCGCCGATGGTCTTGATCTTCTCCATGCAGTGTTGATGACTGATGTCCTCGAACGCCTCGGCCAAGCGCTGCACTTCCGCAACGACCTCCTCGGGCGGATGTGCGTGGCACCAAGCCGTGAAGCCCACAAGATCAACGAAGACGACCGCAACGTCGGCGAAGAGGCGGGGCTTGACGCAGCCGGTCGACTTGAGCTCGGCCACCGCCAGCCCAGGCAAGATCGCGTGGAGCAGTTCGTCGGCTCGCTTTCGCTCTCGATCGATTGCTTCCAGATGCGCTTGCTCCCGGTCGTGTAGCCACTTCCGCTGGAGGCAGGCACCGATCCTGGCCTCGAGGAGGACCGGCTCGAAGGGCTTCGGCAGATAGTCTTCCGCGCCCATCTCGATACAGCGCACGACACTGCTGATATCAGTGAGCGCCGAGATCATGACCACTGGAATATGCCGCCACGCGTCGTGCGACTTGATCCGCCCGAGTACCGCAAAGCCGTCCAGCTGAGGCATCATGACATCGAGCAGGACGAGGTCGAATGGCTGATCATCAAGCCTGTCGAGCGCCTCGCGGCCGTTCTCGGCCCGCACACTGGTATGACCAAGTAGCTCGAGCTCCTGCTCGAGCACGTCGAGATTAAACGGCTCGTCGTCCACGATGAGGATGCGTGCCGGCTGCATCGGTCTCTCCGTATGCGCTGCGGCCGCGGACTGCTAATGGATGCTAACTCACCCGAGCCACCCACGCAGCTTCGCGAACAGCAAGTCCTCATCGATCGGCTTCGTCATGAAGTCGTCGCATCCTGCCGCCCTCGCTTTCTCCTCGTCCCCGCTCATGGCATTCGCCGTCAGGGCGACAACCGGGATGCCTGCAGTTGTCTTGTCAGCCTTGATGCGCCGGGTAGCCTCCCAGCCGTCAACGACTGGAAGGGAGAGATCCATGAGAATGAGGTCCGGCCGCTGAGCCGCCGCCTGCTCCACGCCGGCAGCGCCATCGGTGGCAATCGATAAAGCGTACTCCTCCTCGAGGAGCTGGATCAGCAGATCGCGGTTGAGCTCGCCATCTTCGACGATGAGGATTCGTTTCATCGCGCACTCCCGGGCAAAAGGGCAGAGTTCGGCGAGAACGCTGCAGTCCGGGTGGACCGCGAACCTGTAGGACTGGGGTCTGCCGGTCTGAACGGGCTGGGAGGCTGGACGCCCGCGGGACAGACATTCCCGATAACGTGGTGCCACCGGATTGATGACCAGTACTCATCGAGCGCCCTCAGTTGCGTGGGGTGCCTCATCGAGCAGTACGACACGCCGGATCTCTCGGACCAGCGCCTGACGGTCAAGCCCGTGCTTCTCGATGAGACCCAGCACGCGCTCCCTCAGTGTTCCGCGGTCAACGGAACTCAATGATGCCGCGGTGAGCACGACAACCGGAATATTTTTGGAAGCAGGATCGGCCTGGATCGCATCCAGAAAGGCAAGCCCGTCCATACGGGGCATGAGGAGGTCGAGGAGGATCACATCCGGACGCGCCTGTACGATCCGCTCAAGTCCGGCTGCTCCGTCCGGAGCCCAATCGACAGTGCAGCGCTCTCCTTCAAGCAACTGGCGAATCAGATCCGGCACGTTCGGGTCGTCATCGACCACGAGGATCCGGCTTCGGTCCGGAGCCACCCGCCTCAAGGCGCAAATCAGACCCTCACGCTCAAATGGCTTTACGACATAATCGGTCGCGCCGAGCCGGAACCCGAGTTCTTTCTGGTCAACAACCGAAATCAAGATGACTGGGATGTCACGCGTCAGCGGGTCCGTCTTTAGCGCGTGCAGCACCTGCCAGCCGTCCGTGCCTGGCATGATGATGTCCAGTGTGATTGCACGTGGCCGGAGCTCACGCGCCTTTCGAAGACCTTCCTCGCCGCTCGCAGCGCCGACAACACTGTACCCCGCATCGGCAAGATTCTCCTTCAGCAGGTAGACAACGTTGGGATCATCGTCGATCGCTAGCACGAGCTTTCCTCCGCGCCGGGGGGGAGACCCGGTGGGCTGCGCCGCCACGTTTGGTAGTGGATCGGGTTGTGACGTGCCCGAGAGTCGCTGCGGGATGTCGAGGGTGAAAGTCGAGCCCACGCCCTCCTGGCTCTCGACGGCGATCCCGCCGCCCAGCATGCGAGCGAGCCGATGGCTGATCGCAAGCCCGAGGCCCGTTCCGCCGTGCGCACGAGTGGCACCCGTATCGACTTGGCGGAACTCCTCGAAAATCAGCCCGACTGCGTCATTGGGGATGCCAATCCCGGTATCCGCCACTGCGAGCTCGACCCGCTCCCCGCTGGCGCGCCCGCGCAGCGTGATCGAGCCCGCTTCGGTGAACTTGGCCGCATTGCTCAGGAGGTTGATGAGGATCTGCTTGAGCTTCTCCTGATCAGTGCGCAGCGCCGATGGAAGACCTTGAACATCCTTGATCAGCTGCACCCGGTCGTTCTTGATGAGGGGCTCAACGGTCTTGAGGCAAAGATCCAGAAGCGGCTCGAGTGGAAACTCCGATGTCTTCACCTCCATTCGACCGGCCTCCACCTTTGCCAGGTCAAGGACGGTGTTGATGAGCGACAGCAGGTGCTCCGAGCTCGACAGGATCTTTTCCAGGTTCTCGTACTGCTTGGCTGGCAAGACCTCCTTTGCGCGACGCATGACGAGCCGGGTAAAGCCGATGATGGCGTTCAACGGCGTCCGCAATTCGTGACTCATATTGGCAAGGAAGCGGCTCTTGGCCCGGCTCGCTTCTTCCGCCCCATCCTTGGCCTGGCGCAACGCATCCTCGGCGCGTTTGCGCTCGACCACCCGCCCGAGTTGAGCCCCGATATTTGCCATGACCTTGAGGAGCGGCTCGTCCGGCTTGAGCGCTTCGCGGGCGAAAAACTCAAGGACGGCGACCACCTCGCGCCCCACCATGACGGGGAAGCCAAAGCCCGCTCTGATCCCGGCGGCCGCTGCAGCCCCGGCGCGCGGGAAATTGAGCTCTTCTTGGGCATCCATGACCCAGACCGGCTCACCGGAGGCGAGCACCCTCCCGCCCAAGCCGGTGCCCGACGCAAATCGGGTTCCGTCCGTCACCGCCCGGAACGCCTCCAAGCGCTCCGGCTCGTCGAGATGCCAGATCCCCGTCGAAACGAGCTCGCCGGATCCGTCCTCGGCGAGAGCGTAGACATGGCCGACGGGCCAGCCGGTATGGGCGCATACCCGTTCGAGGCAGAACCGCATTGCGTCCTCAGCGGTAGGCGCCTCATTAGCCGCCGCCGCCACCGCCTGCAGCAGCTCGACAAAAGCCGTCTGGTCACGGAGGGCAAACTCGGCCTCCTTCCGTTCGGTGATATCGCTCCACGACTCGACAACCTCGACGGGTTCGCCCGTTTGGCCGCGGATGAGACGCTGTTCATCCCGGACCCATCGATAGGAACCGTCCTTCTTTTTGAACCGGTACTCGACGACGTTGTGACCCGCCGCGAGGAGCCGCGGGAATTCGGACAGAACCCACTCCCGGTCCTCGGGGTGGATCCGCTCCCGCCAGAACTCCGGCCCAGCCAGATATTCGCGCGGCTCATATCCCAGCAGGTCGCGCACGTTCTCGCTGATAAAGGTCGGTGCATTCTGACCTCCTGCCTCGAAGCTGCAGATCATGGATGGCGACGAGGTCAGCAGGTAGGTCAGCCTCGCCTGCGCTGAGAGAAGCGCCTGCTCGGTGCGTTTCATCTCGGTCACGTCCGTGTAGACCGCGACGGTCCCGCCGTCCCGGGTCTTGCGCTCGTTGATCTGAATCCAACGCCCGTCGCTTTGCGGCTGCAGACTTGGGCCGGGAGGTGATTGGTGCAGCGAGATTCGCCGTTCGAGCCATTCGTCCACCGATGTCCCGCCGTTTCGAATGACACAGCGTTCCGCGGCCACTCGAGCGATCGCCGCGAATGGAGCTCCCGGCACAATCACTTCGGCAAGCCCAGGATAGAAGTCCCGGAAGTGGCTATTGCAGAGGACCAGTTTGTCCTCCGCATCGAACAGCGCAAATCCCTCTGAGCTGCTCTCGATGGCATCGATCAACCGTTGCTGGGCAGCCGCGACATCGCGGAGGTTCTTCTCCTCGATTTCGACGGCTGTATCGCGGAACACAGAAAGGGCGTTGGCCATCCGACCAATCTCGTCGCGACGATCGCGCCCGGGAATGGCGACCGAGGTGTCGCCGGCTGCGAGCGCGGTCATCGCTTCGGTGATGCTCTCGAGGGGGCGCACTACACGAGGCACGACGTACTGCAAAAGAATCACAGCAGCGCCAGTGATGCTGACCGCCGTGATGATCAGCAGCAGCAGCTTGCCGGCCGCGATGGCCTCCGCAGAGCGGAGCGCGGCGGCTTCGGACGCGCTCTGTGCGGCCGCAACCAGCGTGGCGACCTCGTCACCGAGACGCACCGCGAGCATCCCGCTGGCCTCGAGTGCCTCCTGAGCAGCCGCAGCTTGCCCTAATTCGTCCCGGCGCGCATTAAAGATGCTGCGGTCGCCGCGCCCAAAGCCCATGAGGGCTTCCGTGACCTCTCTCATCCCGGCGGCCTGGGCCGCTTCGGGCAGTCGAGCAAGCATTCCGTCGATATGGCCACGAGCGGCGTCGAACCGCTCGCGCAATGGCTCCAGCGAGCTCGCGTCCAGCACGCCCGCCGCCTCGTTGAGCACGCTCACCGCGAGGTTCCCTTCCGCCCGCAACGCGAGAAGGACGTGGAGCGCATCGACGTCAGATTCGATCGGCTTAGCGACTGTCCGTTGATTTCGCGCCGACATCTCCTCGCCAGCGAGGACCAGGTCGAAGTTGGCGTCGTCTATCAGAGGTTCCAGCTTCTCCAGGAAGCTCGCATGCGCAGTCGCTAGGTCCGCGACCGCTCGGTCCTTACGTGACTTCGCCGCGAGCCGTTGTTCGACCGCGGCATCAAGCTGTCTGAGCTTCGCCGTGATCTGCCCTTCGATGGTGGATAGGTCGGCAACCCTCTGCTTGGCAATGTCGGCGGTCTTGAGGGCTTCCGTGAGCGTGACCAGCTCCTTGGCCTTCTGCTCGAGCCTCGCCTGCTCCCGCAGTCGGTCCTCCTGCCCCGCGCTCGCCATGAGCGAAGGTGCGGTCGCAGCGATCTCGGCACCTTTCTCGGCCAGACGGAGTGAGGCCGCCATTCCCGGCATGCTGTCTACGGTGATCCGCGTGACCGACCGGTCGATGGCGGAGAAGGCGTACCAGGCCACCAGGCTCGCCACGAGCGTGAGCGCCGCCAGGGCGCAGAACGCAAGGAACAGCTTGGCCTTCATGCTGAGGGCGGGTACCGCCACGCTGATTGGGGAGTGCTCTGCGGTCAGACTCAGCGGTCCGACGATGCTAATGCGGCCCTGGGACATGCTTCAGCCAATCTTTCTATCACTGAGAGTGCTGCCTGGTGCCCATTAGTCTCCGAGCCGGACGACCGGTTTGATGCTGCCGTCCCCTTCAATCCTGGTCAGAAAGATCTGGTCCATGCCCTGGTTTTTCGTCGGGCTATAGGAAAGTGTGATGCCACCAAGCTCGAACGGGCCACCTTGCTTGATGGCAGCGAGCAGGCCGCTGCGCGTCGCGTTCTGGTCCAGCCTGCCAAGGGCCTCGACGACGAGTCGGCCGACGATATACCCTTCGAGCGAAACGAAGCCGAACTCCGCTTCTTGATCGGCCGCCTTCAGCGCCTTTTGATAACGGGCCACGAGAGGGATGCTGGTATCCTCCGGGAATGGGACGACCTGCGAAACCACGACCCCGTGCCCCTCCGTCCCGAGTTCCTTTGCGAGAGCATTGCTGCCGACGAAGGAAATGTTCACGAAAACGGCATCGAGCCCGATCCGACGTGCCAGTTTGATGAACTCAGCGCATGCCGTGTAGGTGCCGACCATGCCCACCGCCTGTGGCCTGGCCTTACGAATTGCCAGGAGGGCAGTCTTTACCGCAGTGGTGTTGCGCATGTAGGTGCCCTCGGCGACCAGGTTCATGGAGCGCTTTTGCAAAGCGGCCAGGACCCCGGCTCGACCGGCGAGGCCAAATGAATCGTCTTGGTAGAACAGCGCTATGCGCGTGATCCCGAGATCGGTGGTGAGGTGCTCAATCCATGCCTCTGTCTCCTGATCGTACGAAGCCCGGACATTTACGACATTGGCCAGAGCTGGATCACGCAAGAACCCGGCCCCGGTGAAGGGTCCGATGAACGGCACCCGCGCTTCCTTGGCGATCGGCTGAGCCGCTCTCGACGTGGGAGTGCCGACCTCACCCACCAGAGCGAAGACCTGATCCTCGTTGATCAGGCGGTTCGTGTTTTCGATGGCCCGTTGCGGTTCGTAGCCGTCATCTCGGGACACGAGTTCGAGCCTGCGCCCACTCACCCCGCCGGCTGCATTGGCCTCGAGAAACGCGGCCAGAATGCCTTCGCGCATGCCGAGGCCTAGGGCAGCGGCGGGCCCTTCGAGGGCTGCCGACTCACCAAAGACGATCCTGTCATGGAAGACACCCGGCTCGGCGCGAAGCGCGGGGGACGCAGTGATGCCACAAATTACCGCTAAGATTCTGCTAATCAGCCGAGCACTCACTGCGCTCTCCTGTGCAGACGCGCAGAAGTCCTAATGGCAGGTTCGGTCTCCTGCTTCGCAGGATTGCCATCAAAGGTCTTTTCCGACTTGCCGATCTACGCGACAGTGTAGATTAGGCCTGCAGGAGCCGACTGTCGACCTCCTCACCCGGCTACAATTTTCGGAATCGCTATCGATGCCAGACCCAATGACCGCTATGGG
>NZ_LN811358.1:0-18840 GCF_001006805.1 Microvirga massiliensis
ACAACGAGACGCGTCCACACCAGGGCCGCTGGTGCTATGGTAGACCCCGATGCAGACCTTTCGGGATGCCATCGCAGTCGCCCGGGAAAAGGTCCTGCCGGCGGTGGCATAGAGGAGAGGCACAGCGGAGCCGACACCCCAACCTGTCCGATTAAGTCTGAACTTCTACAGCTGAATGCAAGCGGCCTCTATCGCTTCACAGAGGAGCGCACGAGCCATTGCAACTGCGTCATCCCTATCCTACGCCGACGCATGGGATAGGGATGATTGATACGAGACTTCAGTCTATCGCGTAGGCGGCCTCTCGCACGGGGTTCGCAATCGGACCGGAGCCAATGACAGCCGTCTGGGTCATGATGACGCCGACCACGCGGTTCGTCGGATCGACCCAGAACTGCGTGCCATAAATTCCGCCCCAGCCGTAGCTGCCGGCCGGCAGGCGAGTCTTCGCAGCCGCCGGGTCGGTCACCACGCCGAAGCCGAGGCTGAAGCCCCAGCCCGGCCCGCGGAGCGTCGGCATGCTGCCGACGGCGTTCTGCGTCATCTGCCGAACCGTCTCGGCGCGGAGCACGCGCGCGCCGTCGAGTTCGCCCTCATTCAGGAGCATCTGCGCGAAGCGCGCGTAGTCGC
The DNA here is from genome assembly GCF_001006805.1 of Microvirga massiliensis. Classification (GTDB taxonomy): domain Bacteria; phylum Pseudomonadota; class Alphaproteobacteria; order Rhizobiales; family Beijerinckiaceae; genus Microvirga; species Microvirga massiliensis. The sequence continues at coordinate 631 of NZ_LN811358.1, forward strand.
CGAGCGTCCCGCTCATCCCTGCGCCGCCCGAGTGGTAGGCGGTCTGTGAGAAGACGCGGTTCGGATCGAGTGTGGCAGTGCCCTTGGTCGCAGGATAGGGTATGGCCTCGACCGCCTTCACAGGGACATAGCCGGTGCCGAGCTGACCCGTACTCTCCGCCGGGCGGGTCACTGGCACGAATCGTTCACGCATGGACTCCGGCGCGTTAAACACCCAGCTCTCGATGCGCAGCGGCCTCGCAATCCGCTCCGTCACGAAGGCGCCGAGGGTGCCCCCCGTCACCTTCTCGATCACCGCTCCGAGCACGTCAGTGGCGAGCGAGTATTCCCAGCTCGTCCCGGGCTGATAACCGAGCGGCACCGAGGCGAGCCGCTTCATTGCCTCGGCCGTCGTCACATCGGGCTGGTCGAGCCCGTCGGTCACGCGGGCCTCGCGGTAGGCATCAACGAGCCGCGGATTGTTGATGAAGTTGTACGAGAATCCAGCTGTGTGGGTCAGCAGTTCCCGGATCGTAGGTGGTCTCGTGGCGGGGGCCTCGTCGCCCTCCGGCGGGCGCACGCGGAGATTGGCGAACTCGGGGAGATAGCGGCTGACAGGGTCATCGAGACTGATCCGGCCCTCCTCGACCAGGATCATGGCGGCGACTGAGGTGACAGCCTTCGTCATAGAGGCGAGGCGGAACATATCGTTCTCGCCGATGGGTGTGGTGCCGCCGACTTCACGCACACCCATGCTGCGTTTGTATACCGGACGGCCATCCTGGAGGATCAGCACCGCAATGCCGGGGGTGCTGCGGCCTTCGACGAGTCCGCGAAGGGCCTCATCGAGCTTCGCCGAGCGAGACTCGGGCGAGAAGGCCAGTGTCGAAGAAGCAGAGAGCCCTCCGAAGGTGAGCGCCGCGGCCCCGAGTAAACCGAGTAGCAGTCGACGTGTAATCATCCTCATTTCCTCTCTTCAGAACCTGTTTTCCGCAGGAAGGCATTGGGGTGCGCGGCGGCGACATCGACAGGAACGGCGTGCTCTGGGGCTCGGGCTCGAACGGTACTCTCGTCAGCTTCGACCGGAGCAAGTGCAAGGGTTCCCTCAATGGGCCGAATGCGACCGGCAATCACTGCCTGGAAGGCTTCGCGTTCCACAAGTATCCGGGCCCGGCTTTCGAGGGCTTTGAGAATGGCAGTGGCGAGGCGAGCTACTATACCTGGGTCGATCACCACAACACGGTCGGGCTGGGCGAGAACATCCCGATCTCGACCGCCAACCTGAATGACGGCTTCGTTGCGTTCAAGGATGGGCAGATGGTCATGCTGCGCATCCCGTACCCGCTGGGCTTTTTCGCGAAAGGCCTGGACGGACGCATCGATGACCCGAACGCCGGCTGGAAGGGCCGCGGGCTGTGGAGCACGAACGGCGACCGTACCCCATGGCTGAAGGAAGGCGGCAAGGGCTCCAAGCCACGCGCCGTGCATATCCAGGTGCGGTCAGATCCGCTGGCGCATTGAGCGGATCGCACGAAGACGGAAGCGCCTACGTCTGGCACAGAGCGGCCGTGCACAATCAGGTCGGAGCTGAAACGGGCTGGCAGCTCAAAGGGGGCTGCCGGTTCCTTACCGCTTCATCTGCTTGGCGAGCGCAATTGCATCGTCAGATTCGATGCGGATCTAACGGACGGTGCTCTCCAGTTTCTCGTATCCGAGAGGGAGTTGAACGATCCGAAGCTTTCCTGCTCTTTCATAGATCAAAGAAGCTTCGGTTCGGCGCAGCGAATGCTCGGACGAGCTTTCGCGTTCATTTCGGCGTCGATTTGTCCTGCGAGACTCACGTTCACCGGGCGATCGAGAGGATGTCGGCGAACAGGCATCGGAGTTCACGACACCATTGCAGCCTGGAGCATCAACTCGGCTCAGTCGGGAGGTGATCATGCGTTTCAGGAGGCAATCCAGCTTTTCAGCCCTTGCCGGTCTTGCATTCGCCGTTCTGTTGCAGGCGCCGTGCCACGGCCAGGTTGCCAGTACATCGCGCGGTGATCGCGTCGAAGTCTTCGCCCGCGTGCCGGCTGCTCGCGCGATGGCCATCTGCGGTGGAGCACTCTATGTCGGCACCACGGGAAATGCGGTCTATGGAGTGCCTTTGTCGGGTGGGCGCGCGGTACGAGCCGCCTCCGGCCTCACCGCTCCCAATGGCGTTGCCTGCCTGGGGAACAGACTCTACGTCGCTTCGCGCGACCGCGTCTCGGCCTCTACTCCGACACCCGGGGGCGGGCTTGCCGATCGTGTCGATGTGCAAACCGGGCTGCCCAATCTGGCGCATCACGGCTTGCGCTACATCCAGGCCGGGCCGGACGGCCGCCTGTACATTGCCATCGGTTCGCCCTGCAACATCTGCCGGCCTCAGGGATTGCAGGGAACGATCGTCAGCATCGGCCCCAATGGAGGAGATCTTCGGCGCGTCGCTTGGGGAATTCGCAATTCGGTCGGTTTCGACTGGAGCGGCGGCGTTATGTATTTCACCGACAATGGCGCCGACGGCATGGGAGACAACACTCCACCCGACGAACTCAACGCCCTGCGACCGGATGCCTTCTACGGCTTCCCGTATTTCGGAGGTCGGGTGCGGTTGCGCGGCTTCGAGACGGCGACGCCACCCGCGACGCAAACCCCGCCGGTATATGAGTTCCAGGCGCATGTCGCGACTCTTGGGGTGCACTTCTATCACGGTGCCATGTTTCCGGAGCTGCGCGACGAAGCGCTGGTGGCCGAACACGGAAGCTGGAATCGCAGCACTCCGGTCGGATACCAGGTCGTGCGGCTGCGCATTGGCAGCGCGTCGTCCGGAAACGGACAGAGATTCCTGCGCGGCATCGGCCGCCCGGTCGACGTCAAGGAACTACCGGACGGATCGATCGTGGTCTCCGATGATGCCGGAGGCCGGATCTGGCGAGTGTCTCGCTGAACGCGACGCAACACGGAATCTGCAGGAGATGGCGCTCATCGAGCAAATGACGCGGAAAGGGCGTGAAAAGACGAAACCAGCAAAACGATCGCGCAGGGGCGATTCAACGGCCGCGGTTGGACTTCCGGTCCGGATGGGCGCATATTGGCTCCATCACCGGCCGATCCGAATCCGTAGGCGCCGGTGGCTGAGAGACCCGCCTGCTCCCGCCTGCTAGGCTGGAGCACGTCATGCCCGACACTCCCGAGACACTCACGCGCCGCTACCGTCGCGCGGCCTACGACGAGAAAGTTCTCCAGTTTGCGCAGGAGACCCTGAGCCGCTCGCGTGAGTTGCTGGAGAAAACCAAGTTTCTCGTTTCTCCCAACCCTGCAGGCTCGTTCATTGGAGCGCGCCAAACGGATTCCGGTAAATGCGATTTCGAGAGCGAGGCCGGAAAAGGGGATTGATGGACGACGCCGTCCTGGTTTGTGCCCGGGCGAGCCGCAGAGCCAGCCAAAGCCTCGCTGAAACACGAGCCCTCGCCTGATCTGGAGCCGGAGACCAGTGGACGACCGGCGTCATGGAAGGACAGGCGCCGCACCACGGACGATGACGTCTGGAACTTACCCGAATGGGCGAGCCACGCTATCCAGCATCACGACCATAGGACACGCCGCCAGGGGCCATCGGATCGTGCCTCAAATCCGCCAGTCGGGCGCGTAGTATTCCCCTCCGATACGAGCATACGACTCATCGGCTGTCACGGGCCCATGTTCGGGGTCGCCGCCATGGAAATGCATCAGGTCCGCTATTTCCTTGCCTTGTGCGAGGACCTCAACTTCACCCGTGCGGCCGAGCGCTGCCACGTGGCCCAGCCGTCCTTGACGCGGGCGATAAGACAGCTCGAGGAGGAACTCGGGGGCGTGCTGTTCCACCGCGAGCGCGCCAATACGCATCTGTCGGAGCTCGGACGAATCGTCCGGCCGCATCTCGAGCAGATCTATCGTGAGATGGCCGAAGCCAAACGCGAGGCCGGCGATTTCCGGCGCCTGCGCCATGTGCCCTTGAAACTCGGGATCATGTGCACGATCGCTCCAAACCAGATCATCGAGCTGATCGGTTCGGTGCGCACTCGGCACGCGGAAATCGAGTTGCAGCTTTCGGACGCGAATGGCTGGGAACTCGAGGAGCGCTTGCTCCAAGGCGATCTCGAAGTTGCCATCTACTGCCTGCCCGGTCACGAGCCGGACGATCGGCTTCATGTCCTGCCGCTTTTCCGGGAGCAGATCGTAGCGGCCCTCGGGGCGAGACATCGCCTCGCGAGCAGGAATGCCGTCCGCGTCAAGGACCTCGACGGCGAGTGCTACATTCATCGAACGAACTGCGAGTTCGCGGGCTATGCAGATCCCGTGTTCCAGGCTCAGAACGTCAAATGCACCGCCGTCTACTGGAGTGAAAGGGACGACTGGACTCTGGCGATGGTCGCGTCCGGTCTCGGCTGGGCCTTCATGCCTGCGAATTCCGTCAATCATTCTGCAGTCGTGGGGCTGCCCATTATCGAGCCGGAATTCTGGCGCGAGGTGAACCTCGTTACCGTGCGGGGGCGCCCCCACTCGCCGGCGGTTGGAGCGCTCGTGCGCGAGGCGATGCGGACACGCTGGTTCGGCGAGCCTGCCTTAGCAGTCGAGAGAGAACGCCAGGCGACATGCGGAACCCCACAAACCTGGATGTGAGCTTTGACTTCAGGCAAGGCCGTCCGGATCCGTGGGCGCTCCGATTCAGGACGACCGAAGCCTGGCATCTGCCGGTTTGCGCGGCTTGCTTCCTCAGGCAGCGGTTATCATCACGCCGGGTCCTGCCTCGTGCAGGACGAAGCCTTCAACCGGGTCGAAGTCGCCGGACCACGGAGCCAGTTCGAGGACCCTGCTCGCATCCGCATAGCCGGACTCCCAACGCTTGCGGATGCCGGCCGGGCTGAAATCGATGTCCTTGGTGTGGTCCTCGCCATCGAGGGGTGGCGCGAGCAGCCGTACCACATGCATCCGGGTCAGGCAGCCATAGCTGGCAAGTTCCCTGATCGCCGGACTGCGCCGCTCGGCTTCGGGCAAGCGTCGCTCGAGTTCGGCGATCACGTGACGGAGGCGGTGGATTTGCTTCTGCCGGGCGATGTGGCTGATGGCCCGGCTCGAATACTGGATATCCTTCTGGCGGCTCATGACCTGCCAGATCGTCTCCGGTTCGGAGCCCTGCGGGTTCCAGATATGGACAGCGAAGACGACCGAGTTCCGTCGCGGATTGTCGTCGAACACGGCCTCGACCGGCGTATTCGACAGAATGCCGCCATCCCAGTAGAGGTCGCCGTCGATCCGTACGGCCGGGAAGGCCGGGGGGAGGGCGCCGGACGCCATGACGTGACGTATATCAAGCCTCATGTCACGGCTGTCGAAGTATCGCATCTCGCTGGTGCGGACGTTGGCTGCTCCGACCATCAGGCGCGTTTCACCGCCGTTCAGCCGCCCGAAGTCGACGAGTTCGCTCAGAGTCGTGGCGAGTGGCGCGGTGTCATAATAAGCGGCCGCATCCGTCCCGAGAGGCACGTGCGGCCCGAGGAAAGCCGGCATGTTCGGTCTGAAGAACGCCGGAATCCCATGAGCGACCGTCATCAGGTTGCAGGCCAAGGGGCCGACAAAGGGCCAAGCGCCGAGCAGTTCCATCCAGGGGCTATGCTGCATGCGGCTCCAGAACTCCCGGAGACGGGCCATCCGGTCTTCCGGCGCGTTTCCGGCGATCAGGCTGGCGTTGATCGCACCGATCGAGGTGCCGATTACCCAGTCGGGCTCGATTCCGGCTTCGTGCAGGGCCTGATAGGCTCCTACCTGATAGGCCCCGAGCGCACCGCCGCCCTGCAGGACCAGGACGATCTGGCCGAGCTCCTCCGGAATGTGGCGCGGGCGAGTTCGTGGTGTCCGCGGCACTGGTCGTTCCGTAATGGCGGATGATGGGGTTCCAGTCCGCTCCAGTTCTGCCCTCAGCGCCTCGTCGGAGCTCCCGCCCCCCTTCAAGACATCTGGCTTCACGTGTTTCATCGTGATGTCCTCCCTCATGTTCCTGAATCGGAGATCAATGAGCGGTCCAGCCACCATCGACCGGCAAAGCAGCGCCCGTGATCGAGGCGGCGGCATCGCTGGCCAGGAACGTCGCGAAAGCTCCGATCTCGTCCACCGTGGCAAAGCGCTTGTTGGGCTGCTGGGCCAGGAGGACGTCCCGAATAACCTCCTCGCGCGGAATGCCGTGCGCCTTCGCCTGCCCTTCGATCTGCGCCTCGACGAGAGGGGTCCAGACATAGCCGGGGCAGATCGCGTTGCAGGTGATTTTCTCCTGCGCGGTCTCGAGCGCCACGACCTTGGTGAGGCCGACGATCCCGTGCTTGGCCGCGACATAGGCTGCCTTGAACGGAGAGCCCACGAGGGCATGGGCAGAGGCGATGTTGATGATCCGCCCACGGCCTGACCGGCGCATCTCGGGCAGCGCGGCACGGATCGTGTGAAAGGCCGAGGAAAGGTTGATCGCAATCACAGCATCCCACTTCTCGACCGGGAACTGGTCGACCGGGCTGACGTGCTGGATGCCAGCATTGTTGACCAGGATGTCGAGGCGGCCGAACGTTTCAATGGTCGTCCTGACCATCTCGGCGATCTCGTCGGGCTTGGACATGTCCGCTGCCGAATAGATTGCCCGAGTGCCCCTTCCGTCGGCGAGGCTGGCCACCGTGTCATTGATCTCCTCAGGCTTACCAAACCCGTTGAGGACGACCGAGGCACCTGCCACCGTGAAGGCCCGGGCGATACCAAGGCCGATCCCGCTGGTGGATCCGGTGACAATTGCGACCCTGCTTTCCAGGATCCGTGCGGACTCCATGGCTGGATTGGCGAATTCGACGTTCATGGTGATTCTCCTGTTGAGCCCGAGCCGGATCTCGATCCGACCCGTGAGATGATGGCCGACAGAAGCAGCGGGCTGAAATGCCGTCTTTCTGCCGCAACGATAGAGGGCTGCTATCGAGCTTCCCTTAGATTGCTCGTCTCTACGGAAGAGTTCCCGAGGACGCGGCCGGAACGCCACCTGTGATGCGCAGTGAAGCTATGTCGACGGTCGTTCTCAGACGGAAGGCCAGGAGCGCTGCGACAGCGAGCGAAAGCCCGATTCCGGCAACACAGAGCGGCCAGCCATAGTGGTCATAGACCTGGCCGAGCACGGCGCTGCCGACCAGACCGCCGAAGAAGTAGGATGCGAGATAGAGCCCGCTGGCAGAACCTCGGTCAGTAGTGGCAGCCTTGCTGACGAAGCTGGTTGCCGTGGCCTGAGCGAAGAAAGTGCCGATTCCAACGAGGGTCAATCCCGCCATGACAACAGGGAGACTTGGGATGACCAGCAGAGGGAGCCCTGCTCCGGCGAGCGCCAAGGATCCCCAGAAGGTCGGACGCGTGCCAAAGGTCTGCACGGCACGGCCGGCGAACAGCGTCGTGACGATCGACGGCGCGAAGACGAGGTAAACGAAGCCGAGGGCCATTTGTCCGATCGCGATCGGCTCGCGGACGAGAACGAAGTTCACGTAGGTGAAGGTACCGATGAACGCGAACAGGATGCAGAAGCCGATGGCGAAGCTCGGACGCAGGAGCGGGTTGCGCAGATGTTCGGCCCAGATCGAAAGCGGCGATCGAGCCGGTTCGTCTTGCGCCTCCATCGGGGCGGCTTGGGTCAGCCAGATATAAACTATTGCGGCGCCGAGTAGGTTCAGCCCGGCAAGCGTCAGGAACGTTGCCGGCAGGCCGAGATGGTCGGCGAGCCCGGCCGCAATGAGCCTGCCGAACAGGTTGCTCGCAACATTCCCGGTGATGTAGGCGGCGAACGCTCCGCCGGCATCCATGGCGCTGCAATGCTCGCCCAGATAAGCGAGTGTGAGCGTGAACGCCGACGCCATGCACAGGCCCTGAGCGATCCGCAGCAACGTGAAGGTGGTGAGATCCGGCGCTACTGCGAGAAGGGCCGTGGGAATCGCAAGGATCGTGAGGCTGACGAGAATCCCGCGCCGGCGGTCGATCCGGTTGCTGAAATAGGCGACCGCAAGGCAGGCCGCCGCCATCCCCATCGTGGTCGCGTTCACCGCGAAACCCATCGCGGCCGGAGTCACGCCGTAGGCCCGCGTCAACGCCGGCAGAATCGCCTGCGTTCCGAACAGATCGACCACTGTCAGGAAGGCGATGAGGCCGATCAGGAGGGTGCGCATGAGTGCGCCTTGATGATGATTGTGCATCGGCATGGTCTGGCTCCGCCTGAGGTCCGTCATGACACCTCCATGGGATTGAGCAATCAGCGCCCGGCGCGGAATGCCGGACGCTTCATGTCCCGACCGGCTTCATGTCCCGACCGGACGGTCACATCGTGTGTTCGTCCTCTTTTTTCATTTCGTGGAAGATATCCGAGGACAGGAGCACGGCCGGGACCTTGCCGGTGTTCTTCCACCAGTGCTCGACTCCGAGCTTCTCGATCGAGACTTCGCCGGCCTTGTGCTCGATCCCCACCGAGCAGTTGCTGGCGTATTCCTGGATCGAACCCGAGACGATGTAGATCAGGGCTGGCCGGTCTGCGTGGCTGTGCCAAGGCACGATGCCGCCGGGCTGAACCACCAGCCTGCGGATCCGCATCTGGCGCTCTGTGAGGTTCACCTTCTCCTTGGAGAGGTCGATGGCGGCCAGAACTGTATCCGTCACGCCCTTGGGCTTCGTCTCACCCGATGTCCGAAAACCGGGGCTGACCTTGTCGGCCGGGCATTCTCCGGCGCTCGCCGGGGTGGCTAGGAAGAAGGCGCTCGTCAGGAGGGCGGCCGCGCACAGGCGGCGCTGGACGATGAGAGGAATTTGGGTTCCGTTGCGCATGTCGAGGTCTCCTCAGTTCCGCCGCGCAAATGGAGGCAAGCAGATGGAGCTGGCGCGGGGCGGCGATGGAGATCGTCGGACGAGCGAGTGCGAATTTGAAATGCCGAGCGGGCCTCAATTCGATAGCCAGCAGCTATCACCACCGAAAGCCGACAGGCGGTAATCTGCAGCGATCACGGCATCGGGGGCACAATCGACGGAGACTCTCATGGAGATGCACCAGATCCGGTACTTCCTGGCCGTCAGCAAGGAGCTCAACTTCACGCGGGCGGCGGAATTTTGCAACGTCGCCCAGCCGTCGCTCACCCGCGCCATCAAGCTTCTCGAGGAGGAACTCGGCGGCCCTCTGTTTCATCGGGAGCGCGCGAACACGCATCTGTCGGAGCTCGGTCGCACGGTGCAGCCTTACCTCGAAGAGGTTTATGCGAAAACGCAGGAGGCCAAGCGTCAGGCGCTCGACTTCGGCAAGCTCAGGAAGACTCCGCTGAAGCTCGGAGTAATGTGCACCATCCAGCCTGACGAGCTCCTCGACCTCGTCAGCGGTTTGCAGGCGCGCCACCCCGGGATCGAGCTCGAGATCATCGATGCGAGCGCGGCGGACCTGGAGGATCGCCTCCTAAACGGTCATCTGGAAGTCGCGATCTACTGCATCCCGGGAAAAGACCCGGACGAGCGGCTGCATTACATACCGCTGTTCCGCGAGCAGTTCATGATCGTGGTCTCTACAGACCACCCGCTGGCGTCCCGGAACGCAATCTGCCCGCGAGATCTCACCGGCGGTCGCTATCTCAACCGGATCAGCTGCGAGTTCTATGGATATGCGGGTGCGATCTGGCGGGAGAACGGCTTCGAGGGGTGCGAGATGGTGTATCGCAGCGAGCGCGATGATTGGATCCTCGCGATGATCGCGGCTGGTCTCGGGTTCGGCTTCATGCCTCAGAGCTGCGCCAAGCATCCGATGGTGGCAGCCCGACCAATGGTTGACCCGGAATTCTGGCGCGAGGTCAACCTTGTGACCGTGCGTGGGCGCCCACACTCGCCTGCCGTAGGCGCCCTCGTGAAGGAGGCGATGCGTGCCCGCTGGCTTGGCCAGCCTGCGATCGCTATCGGTGCGGAGAGGGAGCGAGCGGCTGCCGAACCTGTCCTCGCGGCGGCCGAATAGGACTACGTCGCTCCCCGGGGTAGCACCGCCATCACGGAGCTCGGCTCCTTTTCTCCGGTCTCGGGATCCGGTCCTGTGATCAGACGCGTGCCTCGCTGAAAACTGGCATAGGTCCAGGCCCAGTTCATCGCGACCACCAGGCGGTTGCGAAAGCCGATCAGGAAGTAGATGTGGACGAGGCTCCACAGCCACCAAGCCAGATAACCACTGAGCCGGACGCGGCCGAACTGCACGACAGCCTGCTTCCGTCCGATGGTCGCCAGCGAGCCAGGGTCGCGATAACGGAAGGGCGGATGCTCGCGCCCAGCGATCCTGGCCCGGATGAGCTTTGCGATGTACTTGCCTTCCTGCTTCGCGACCGGTGCGACACCCGGGAGCGGCTTGCCGTCCATGCCGAGCACGTGGGCGGTATCGCCAATAACAAAGATGTTGGCATGTCCAGGGGCGCTGAGATCCGGCGCGACCTTGACGCGACCGACCCTGTCGGTCTCGGCCTGCAGCCATTCACCAGCACGGGACGCCTGGACGCCCGCGCCCCACACGACAGTCCGAGCTTCGATCCGCCCCGTTCCTGATGAGACACCGGCCTCGTCGCAGCCCGTGACCGTGGTCGAAAGCCGGACTTCGACTCCGAGCGCTTCAAGCGAGTGCCTCGCTGCTTTGGAGAGGTGCTCGTGGAAGGTCGGCAACAGGCGCGGTCCGGCCTCGACCAGGATGATGCGGGCATGAGCGGGATCGATGACGCGGAAATCCGACGCGAGGGCTTTGCATGCGAGTTCCGCCATGGCACCGGCAATCTCGACACCCGTCGCGCCGCCGCCGACCACCACGAAGGTGAGCAGACGGTTGCGCTCCTCGGGATCCGTCTCGAGTTCGGCCCTCTCGAACGCAAGCAGGATCTTGCGGCGCAGGAAGGTGGCATCGTCGATCTTCTTAATGCCCTTGGCATGGGCCTCCCAGCCGTCATGGCCGAAATAGGCATGCTGCGCCCCGGTCGCGAGAACGAGATAGTCGAAGGGGATCCGGCGCTCGCCCGATACGACTTCGCGCCGGGTCGCATCGATTCCCGTCACCGTTGCGAGCATGACCGAAGTGTTGCATTGCCTCCGGAGAATGGCGCGGATCGGCGACGCTATGTCCGCTGGTGAGAGGGCCGCGGTGGCGACCTGGTAGAGCAGAGGCTGAAATAGATGATAGTTGTGCTGATCGACAACGGTCAGGTCGACTGGTGCGTTGGCCAAGCCTTGCGCCACCGTCAGGCCGCCGAAACCGCCGCCGACGATCACGACGCGGGGCCGTAGCATCGTCTTCGTGATATCCGCCATGTGGTCCTCCCGTGGAAATGACCTGGATTCTCCCGGCTCGCTCTGTCGAAATAAAATACCATCCTCCTATGGCCGCCATGCCGGGCTTCTATCGCTTGGTTTGAAAAGCTGACGGTCGGATCCAACGAAATGGCAGCCTCCGTCCAAGGCACTCATCGACTTCATAGCCGGCAAGTATTTGAAACCGGATCGGCGTTGTGACCCTCTTGGGTCACAGGAAGTCCGCTTGGTTCTGAAGGAGAATACCATGTCGCTTCTTCTGCCGGTCATCTTGGGATCGGTCCGTTCGGACCGACAGGGAATCCGCGCTGCCCGCTTCATCATGCGCCATTTTGAATCCCGCGGATGCGAAGCGCCGCTCGTGGACCCGCTGGAGTTACAGCTGCCTCTCCTCGACCGCATGTACAAGGAATACCCGAAGGGTGAGGCTCCTGACGTGCTGGAACGACTCGCGGATCTGTTCCGCCGGGCTGATGGCTTCGTCATCGTCTCGGCCGAGTACAACCACAGCATCCCGCCGGCGCTGACGAATACGCTCGATCACTTTCTCGAGGAGTACTTCTGGCGGCCGTCCGCCATCGTCTGCTACTCCGCCGGCCAGTTCGGTGGAGTCAGGGCAGCCATGCAGTTGCGGGCGCTTCTGTGCGAACTCGGAATGCCGAGCATCTCGTCGCTGCTGCCCATCCCGAAGATCGGAACGGCACTCGACGAGGAAGGCGCCCCTCAGCAATCCTGGCTCGACCAAGCCGCTAAGCGCTTCGTCGACGAGTTTGTGTGGTATGCGCAAGCCCTGCGCCGTCAGCGAGCCGAGGGCACCCCGTATTAGCGGATCGCTGTTTCCGGCTGAAGCGGGCGAACCATGTCGCGGAGCTATGACACGACCGCAAGGCCGCCGAGCCCGTGCTCTCTCGCCCTGCGAGCCCAGGTCGCTTGGCGGTCACAGCGGCAGGAATGCCCGATAGTCGAGAACTATGGGTTCGATGAGTCCTCGATATTTCAGCTCCGGTTGGCCCGGTGGTGTGATGATAGCAAGGCCGGTCGTGGGGGCCAGCCTTGCACTACAGGAGGTCGACCCATGTCTATCGAATCTCTGGCACATCGCGGTATCGCACTTGCCCAGGCCATTCCCGACAGCCTTGTCTCGCTCACGGCCCGCGTTGCCGTCGCAGGCGTCTTCTGGCGCTCGGGCCAAACCAAGATCGAGGGCCTCCACATCAAGGACTCGACCTTCTTTCTGTTCCGGGAGGAGTACATGGTGCCGCTGCTGCCGCCGGACGTGGCGGCCTATGTGACGACCATTTCCGAGAATCTGTTCTCGGTGCTGCTGATCGTTGGATTGGCCTCGCGCCTCTCGGCTGCGTGGCTCTTGGCCATGACGGCAGTGATCCAGTCCGTCTATCCGAGCGGTTGGCCCGAGCACATCCTCTGGGCGACCGCGCTTCTCGTCGTCATCACCCGCGGTCCCGGAGTGGTCTCCCTCGATCACCTGCTGTTCCGGACGAGTCCAGCCCCCGCGTTCAGCCGATAAGAGGTGGGCGACTCGTGGAGGCACTTCGCGACAGCATACCGGCCGGAGGTATTCCCCGGCCGGGCTTTCGGCTGATTGTCGAGAGCGAGATGAAGGATGCGTCGCAGTCAATCCCGCATCACCGGCCGGCATTCCTCGCTCGAGAGCCCGACAATGATCCTGTTCATGATGAGGCCGGCCAGATTGGCAACGAGGTCGAACCGAGGATCAGCGCCAACAGCCTCGCCAGCTGCTTCCCTGAACGTTGAATCGTGCAGGAGCATCGACACGAATTCCGCGCCGCCGGCCGGCAGCCGGTGAATCTCCACCTCGAGGTCCGGCCGGATGACCAGTGCATCCTCGGCTACGGAGCCATCGATGGCCTGTGTCCCGTCTGGATCGGCATGTGCCTCCCAGATCGTCACGATCGGGTAGGGCGACCGGACGATCTCGACCGAGGGATGAAGGACAACTCGGGTTTGCGACCATGCGCACGAGGACAGAGACGCCAGCGCCGCGATGCTCAAAGGTTTCGCATCGGCTGCGTGATAGGCACGGGTGCGCGCGGCCTCTAGGCACGCCATATCGCTTAGATACGGCACCGACCGGGCCGGCGGGAACGTGTCGATGAAGTCGCCGAAATCATCTCCATACTTCATGAGCAGCGGCGAGCGGGGTGGCGACAATGCGATGTAGACTCGCGTCATAGCGCGGAAGTACTCGTCTCCGACAAGCGCCTGGCACACGGGAAACCGGGTCGCGAGCGCCTCGATCAGGCTCACGAAGACATTGTTCCGATAGACGTCGAAGCGTCGCTCTGCTTGCTGGCTCGGCGTTCGAAGTCCGGCGGGCGCTTCGCGCGTCCGATCGAGCAGGGCGAGGGAAAACTCTTCCTGAAGAGTCCAGAGCGATGTCATGGTAGCCTCATGCGACCATAGCCATCGCGGCGATGGCGCGGTCCGCCTTGCGGGTTTCATCCAGGAGAACCTGGAAGGATGGAACGTCATTGTCCCACTCGATCAGTGTCGCAACCGGACCGATGCGTTCGAGAGCATGCTCGTACAGCTTCCAGACGACATCCGCGATCGGGGTGCCGTGAGCATCGATGAGCAGTGGATCACCGTGATCATCGGTGTCTTCGGCGAAGCCGGCGAGGTGAATCTCCCCGACATGCTCGACGGGAAAAGCATCGAGATATGCAGTCGCATCGTACGTGTGGTTGGTTGCCGAGACGAAGACATTGTTGACGTCCAGCAGCAATCCGCATCCAGTTCGGTGCACGACCTCCGACAGGAACTCGATCTCGGAGATTTCGGTCTGCTCGAACGCGACATAGGTGGATGGGTTCTCGAGCAGCATGCGCCGTCCGAGCGCCGACTGAACCTGGTCGATATGTTCGCTGACCCGCCTCAAGGTCTGGCGATCGTACGGGACTGGCAGCAAGTCGTTGAGGAAGATGGTGTCATGTGTCGACCAAGCCAGATGCTCGGAGAAGGATTCCGGATGATAGCGCTCGACTAGCCTTTGCAACCGGGCGATGTGCTCTCGGTCGAGAGGTTGGTCGCCGCCGATCGAGAGCCCGACGCCATGCAGCGAGAGGGGATAGCGCGCGCGGATCTGCTCAAGGTAGCGGTGCGGCGGGCCGCCAGCCCCCATGTAGTTCTCGGCATGGACTTCGAAGAAGCCGATCCGCGGCGAGGTCGCGAGGATCTCCGCGTAGTGCTGCGGCTTGAGGCCCAACCCGGCACGGGCTGGCAACGCGGAGATATCGTGCCGAACGACAGAGGTGAGTGACATGGTTCCTCTGATTCCGTTTGGAGCCGGGAGGCTGCCAGCCTCCCGGCTGTAAGCGACGCCCGATGCCGGTAGGTCGGGAAGAAGCGTCGAGAAGACGGTCCGACGTGACTCTCTCGGAACGTCACGCTGGAGGAAGATCGCGGTTCAGAGCCTGCAGGCTGCCGGCCCGGCTGCCCGGTACCATGACGGTCGTGCAGGTGCCCTTGGGGACGATCTTCCAGGCGTTGCCCTGATAATCGACCTTGGACGTGCCCGCGCAGGTGGTGCCCGGGCCCGCCGCACAGTCGTTCTGACCTTTGAGGGCAATGCCGAAACACTTCTCCTGATCGGAGGTTGGCGGCGGCTTGGGCTGGGCGCTGGCCGCAGTTGCGGCAAGTCCGAGGGCGGCCGCCATGGCGCCCGCGACAGAGAGAGTGATCCTGGTGGTCATGGCTGTCTCCTGCTTTCACGTGGCTCTCAGTAGTGGGAGCCACCTGGGAGCATGATTCAGGAGCGTGCCGCAGCGGTGAAATACTGAACGGTGATCGACCCGATAGCGGGGGTCTATGATGGCTGCATCCGCGGAGATTGTTCGAAGTGCAGCCTGCCATAGCCGTTCCGCATGGAATTGGGAGCCACTCGGCATTTCGCGAGTGGGCGAGACCTCGTCATGCTTGATCTCGTGGCTCACGCGCGGTGCGTGGGCGGCAAGCTGGAGCATTCCTATGACACTCCGCATCGCAAGTCTCGTGATGGCCGCCCTCGTGCCGGCCGCGCTCGCTCTGTCCTCCGCATCGAGCAGGGCGGAAAGCCCGGCCCGGCAGGTTTTCGAGAACGGGATCGTGAAGGTGAAGAGCGATTATCCGGTGGCCGAGACGATCGACCGGATCAAGCAGGATGTCGCTCAGAAGGGCATCATGTTCTTCTTTGCCGTTGACCAGGCGAAACTCGCCGGCGAGGCAGGTATCAAACTTCGTCCATCGACTCTGCTCGTCTTTGGCAATCCGGCCCTCGGCTCCCAGTTCATCACGTCCAACCCGCTCGCGGGCATCGATTGGCCGGTTCGGCTCCTCGTTCTCGAGGACGAGAAGGGAGATGTCTGGGCGGTCTACAATGACTTCGCTTACATCGCCCGGCGACATGGCATCGCTGACCGCAAGGAGGCCTTCGACAAGGCTTCCGAGGTCATCGGGTCGATCACGTCCAGCGTGGCGAAGTAGTCATCGGATGCAACTGGTTCTTGCCCTTTGGGTGGCGCCGATCACACGACTCGGCAAGGGGTCCAGGCCGTGTTAAAACTCATGGTCTCCCAACCGCCTGGATCGAGCGGACGATCAAACAACAGCTGACGGCTCCGTAACACAAGCAATGGCAGGACAAGAACGAAGCCTTGTTGCCCTCGCGGTAGGAGCGACCGGAACGTGGACGACGTTGACTGGTGGGACGCTCTACTGCCAACCACGACCTGATAGTCCTCTAGCGGTTCGGATCCGCCGAACCGGTCTGCGTGGGTTCGATCGGTTCCTCTCGAACGGAGCCATCGGAGTAGAAGGCCTTCTTGATGCCGAGACGAAAGCAAGCCGCTCGACCAGTTTCCGGCTTGGGGATCGAGAGTTTGAGTCTCATCCGCCAGCCGCTCCAGTGTCGGCCAGGCAGGATAATCTCGAGGTTTCGAGCCGCAGGCGCGGCAGAACTCATCGCTGTGGCCCCATGAGGGTATATGCGTGTTCGACGCAGAACACATGGCTGTGCAGGTTTGCGATCCACTGCCGTCCTGCTGCCGTTACATTCAGGTAGGCGATTGCCTCGCTCAGTTGTGGTGAGACACTGGTCCAGTAGAAGTCGGGATAACGTTCCACGAGGTCGGCAGGCGAGTTGTAGCCGAGCTGGCGGTTCAGGCCGATCTCCTCGAACTCGTAGAATAGCGCGTTCGCCTTCTTCAGGTAGAGGGGATCGCCGAGCTGCCCGATCAGGTCAGCCGCTTGGACGAGACGACCCTCCGGGTCCTCCGGTGCCTCCTCCGCCGATCGGCACGCCGGAAACCGGGTGAACTCGATGGCTCTGGCTACTCGATCAGCATCAATCGTCGGTGACCGCCCGAGCCGCTCTATGACAAAGATCTTGGAACGATCCACATGATAGCGTGCAAGCGCCGCATCCGATGCCCCGCGTTCCAGCGTGATCGTGCGCCCATCTGCATCGACGATGAATTGGTTGTTGTTGTCGCCCTTCAGGATACCGCGGACATAGCCGATATCATGCAAAAGGCAGGCGACGATCAGGTGCGAGTAGTCCTCCGGCTCGAGTCGTTCGGTGAGCATGCGTCCGCGGATGATGTCTCGCCCGACCAGAGTGACCAAGAATGTATGCTCGACATTGTGGTAGAGGGCGTCACTTTTGCCGAGGCATTCCAACGCGACCCGCGCGATGCCGTCGAGCCGTTCGGCCTCGTCCTGGTGCGAGGATCCAAACAGCCGCCGGAAGTCGCCGGCCAGATGCTTTCCGAGTTCATCGGCCGCTATGGCAGGGATCGTCATCATCATCGAGCCTCCCCGATCGCCATTCCAATGCCTGCCTTCGTTCGCCGACATATGGGTAAGAGCTGCGCCTGCTGTGCCGTTTAAGCCCACTCCACCCCATGCTTTGGTCCCGCGGCCAGCATGCGCGCGTTCAGTTCTGCTGTTGGAGGCGGTGCCAGGCCGCATTGGTCTCCGGCAGGATCCAACGCATCTTGGAACCACCCTTCCATGCCGGCCGGCGTAAACACCGCCAGCATCTGTGCATTATCGGCACCAACATCGCGGTAGGTGTGGACCACGCCACGAGGCGCCGTAACAAAGTTGCCCTTGCTGATCTGGACGGTGTGGTCGCCGACCGTGACGGACAATTCCCCCTCGAGCAGGTAGAAGAACTCATCCTCACGATGATGGATGTGCGGCGGCCCGCCACTAGGAGCAACGATGCAATGGACGATGAAGCACCCGCCGCTGTTTCCGCGGCCTGTCACAAGGAATGTGCAGCGGTCGCCGGGTCCCCAGAAGGCTTGGCCTTCGCCGCTCGGGATGTGAAGGTGTTCTGCCGAGGAAAGGGAGCTGACTTGCATTTCAGACAAACGCACCCTCCCATGATGGTGGGGTAAACATTATCATGTCCGGGCGTCTTCCGGAACTTGTGCAACGACTGTTCGGCAGCCTGAGAAAGGATGGAATCGCTCCGCCACACGTCGCTTATTCGGCCGCGGATGGTGTTATCAGAGCGTCACCGAGCCTCGACGTGTTCGGCGACTTTCTCCGATCGCCAGCGCACTTCGGACTTAAGGCCACGCCTCATCTGCCTCTCGATGTCAAAGGGTCCATAAGGCAGGGTCGCCCTTGGTGGGAACAAGCCGTTCGCCAATTGGCCTGCGGATGACAGGTCTTGGCACTCGCCGGTCATTTATGATGTGCCAGTGTGAAGCCCACTCCAGACATTTCTTCACAAGCGCTGTTCAGGATCACCAGGGTGAGCCGGCTTATAGCTGCTGACGGCTTCCAAGCAGACGTCCCGCATGCTTCACCAAGTTCCCACTTTGA
>NZ_LN811358.1:19764-21048 GCF_001006805.1 Microvirga massiliensis
ACACAGCCTCGATCCGATGCGGTCGTCTCGGCGGTGTTGACCTCTGCGGCTACCCGCTCCCTGTTCTTATGGGCACGTGGAGAGGAGACGAGCATCACAGGAGAGCGCCTGCGCATACATCGTTGGGATCACGCGGGGCACTTCAGATCGTCCGAGAGCAGCCACCCATAAGAGCGCCAGTCGGGCGGCGCTCAATCCCCGAAGTCGAAGGCCCTGGCAAGGCTCTCCACGGCGCCATAGCGGGCACTCGGCAACGGGGCGAGGCGGTGTCTCTCGCTAATCAGCCTCAGGATCGAAGTCGTCTCATATTGCGTATGGTCGATCGTGCCTTTCTCGGCAAAGGGTGAGACCACAATGGCCGGAACTCGCGAGCCCGGCCCAAAGAAGTCGGCCCGCCCTCCTGCAGACCCGGGTTGCGGGGGCGACACGTGATCGAATGCGCCGCCGTTCTCGTCATAGGTGATGATCACTGCGTAGGAGTTCTTCATCGGGCTCTCGTCCATCAGCTGGATGATGCGCCCGACTTCTTCATCAGCCGCCACCAGGTTGGCATATCCCGGGTGCTGATTGAGTACGCCAACTGGCTTGTAGAAGGCCACCGGCGGCAGGGATGCTGACCTGATGTCGGCTTCAAGCTGCACCGCATCCCTGAGATGCTTGGTGCGTTCGTTCCGTCCGGTCTCGGTCGTCGGGTTGAAGCGAGCAAAATAGGCGAATGGCTGGTGGTGCCACTGGAACGCGAGATCCATCAGCTGCTTCTCCTCATCTGCGGTGCGGTTCGGCTTGATTGCCAGGTTCCAGCCTCCGGAATACCAAGCCCACTCGACTCCCTTGTCGGACAGCCTGTCGCCGATGGTCGGGGTCGTCTGGGCAGGTAGCAGATCGCCGCCCTGCCGACCGTTGTTGAGGAAGATCGACTGAGTGGTGTTGACCGCGTAGTCCCCGTCGCCAACTGCCGTCACCTTGCGCTCGCTCACGACTGCGCCCGATTCGTCGATCTGCGAACGCAGCCCCTTTGGAGGATCGGGCCATACCGGTGCACAGGCGCAGACCAGCCACATGTGGTTGAAGAACGATCCGCCCAGCGCGCCCATGAAGAAATTGTCGAGCAGCGTATAGCGCTGCGCCAGTTTCCACAGATTGGTGTCTTTCATCGCGGCGGCGCTGTAATAGCCCATCGTCAGGCCCTTGGCGTCCGAAAACAGAGCGAACCAGTCGTTCTTGCCACCATGGATCTGGGTGCGATGCGTGTAGAAGGCGTGGATCAGATCGCGGGTGTGTGCC
>NZ_LN811358.1:21700-32280 GCF_001006805.1 Microvirga massiliensis
GAGTCGCCAATCCGCGGGAAGGCTGAGGTCGGTCCGGTCCGCAGGACGTCAAGCTACTGCCTCAGAGTTGTCCGCTGCCTTTGAAGGGCCGCACCGACCGTAACTGCGACACGGGCTTCTATGCGCTTCAGGGGGCGCAGATCGAGGAGAGCGTTGCCCGTTAGCTCAGAGAGTTCGGCACTGCCGACCGGTTGACACAACCAAGACCCCTTATGGATGTCCGAAGAGCTTGATCTGGCATCCCCGCGTACCGTTTTCTCAGGAAGCGCTCGTTCTCCGAGGCTCGAGCCTCGACTCAGGCGGAGCGGGTACTCCGCGGCAGAAGGAAGGTCAGAAGCCCGAAGGCCGGCAGCCAGGCGCACAGGCGGAACACCTCGATAATACCGACCCGGTCGGCGATCACGCCGAGCCCTGCCGCTGCGAGCCCGCCCAAGCCGAAAGCCAGCCCGTAGAACAGCCCGCCGACCAGCCCGACCCGGTGAGGAACGAGGTCGATGGCAAAGATGAGAATCGACGAGAACGCGCTTGCCATGATCAGATTGATCAGGACGCTCAGGACCCCCGTCCAGAACAAATCCGCATGGGGCAGGATCAGTGCGAACGGCAGCGAGCCGAGGATCGATAGCCAGATCACGCGGTTGCGTCCGATCCGGTCACCGATCATTCCACCGACGATCACGCCGATTGCGCCAACGACGAGATAAAGAAACAGCATGAGCTGTGAGACCTGAATCGTGACGTTGAAACGTTCGATCAAGTAGAACGTGTAATACGATGTGAAGCCGGCCGTGTAGGCGTTCTTCGAAAACAGCAGGATGATCAGGATCGTCATTGCGAATACGACGTGGTTGGCCGGAAGCTTGCGCTCCGACAATCTTGTCGTTCCCACGGCAGCCGCCTGTTCGCGCCGCAGGGCGGCATACCGCCCAGCAGTCCAGGACATCAGCACCATTGCGAGAAGCGCGACCCCGGAGAACCAGGACAGGCTGGTCTGCCCGCGCGGGACTACGACAGCGGCAGCCAGCAGCGGGCCGATGGCGTAACCGGCATGTCCGCCGATCTGGAACACGCCCTGGGCGAGCCCTTGCCGACCCGCCGCCGCATGCCGCGCCATCCGCGTCGCTTCCGGATGGAAGACTGCGGAGCCGAGCCCGACAAGTGCCGCGGCGACCAGCACCATCTCGTAGCTGATCGCGAACGACAGGCCGAGGAGGCCGAGCAGCGTCGCACCCATGCCGGCCACCATTGCGTAGGGCCAGGGCCTGCAATCGGTAAGGTATCCCAACACGGGTTGCAGGATCGACGAGGTGACCTGGAACGCGAGCGTGATCAGGCCGATCCGCGCGAAATCCAGATGGTAGGTGTCCTTGATCACTGGATAGATCGCAGGGATCATCGACTGGATCAGGTCATTGAGGAGATGCGCGACGCTCAGCGCGGCCAGCACGGGCATGAGCGGTCGGTTCGAGGAGGGGGCGAGCGCGATCGAGGCCATGCGGTCATGGCTTGACTTGCCGATGCGACCAAGTCAATGGGCAACGGTTGCGAGTGAGTTTATGAGACGGTATCAGCCGTCGCGATCGCTCTTGCGCCACCTTTCGGCAGGCCTCGACCCGGCGGCGACTGGCACTCGACCTGCTGGACTTTTAGTTCACGCCCTCTGGGTGCTCAGTGAACACCGGCTCCCGGAGAGACTGGACCCCATCTGATCGTCGCGCTCGACGATGCCACGAGCGGGATTACCACGCTCTTCCTCGCCGAGGGGGCGGCACGGCCTCGAGCCTGAGGGAACTGCACGAGACAAACTTCTACGGCCGGAGCCGATCGCTTGTGACGTTGATCATCACGTCGGCCGGGCCGCGTTTGATGCTTCGCTCAGTCATAGTTTAAGCGGCACGATCCGCTACGGCCCCGCCGAGGTGCTCGCAGGCATCTACATCACCGGCCCAACAGTAAGACGACGTGATTTGCTCTCGAGCGCTGTTTCGGTGAATGCGGCCTCATTGCCGATGCGAATGGCCAGACGATTGCCAGGAGCCTTAGAAAGGAGCAAACTCTCCGTAGGTGGCCGATACGGCCTGTGCATTCTGAAGATACCGTGTTGGTTGCCGTCGCTTGAAACCTCGCGGGAGACCTTCATGCGAACGATGATGGCAGCGGCGCTCTGCGCCCTGACGATGGGCGCAAGTGCACACGCCGCGATCAAGGAAGAGCCGGTCACCTACCAAGCCGGCGAGACCACAATGAAGGGCTTCGTGGTCTACGACGATGCGGTTCAGGGCAAGCGTCCCGGCGTCGTCATGGTGCACGAGTGGTGGGGCATCACGAAGCACACCCACAACGAGGCGCAGAAATTTGCGCAGCAGGGCTACACCGCCTTCATCGCCGACATGTACGGCGACGCCAAGACTGCCGACAACCCGAAGGATGCCGGCACACTCGCGAGTTCCGTCATGAAGGATCCGAAGGTCATGGAGGCGCGCTTCAACGCCGCGCGGACCCGACTGGCCGAGCATCCCACGGTCGACCCATCGCGCATCGGCGCTGTCGGCTACTGCTTCGGAGGCGCCGTCGTGCTGAACATGGCACGCGCCGGCGCCGATCTCGCCGCGATCGTGGGCTTCCACGCCTCGCTCGGCCTCAACACCCCCGCACCGGCTCCGGGCAGTGTCAAGGCGAAGATCCTGGTCCTCAATGGCGCGGACGACCCCTTCGTAAAGCGCGAGGAGTACGAGGTGTTCAAGAGGGACCTCGATGCGGCGCATGCGGATTACCGGATCATCGAGTACCCGGGCGCGGTGCACGCTTTCACCAACCCCGAAGCCACGGAACTCGGCCAGAGATTCAACCTGCCGCTCCGATACGACGCGCAGGTCGACCGCGAGGCAAAAACCGAGGCGTCGAAGTTCTTCGCCGCCAATCTCCAGAAGTAGCAGGCATCGCCAAGGCCTTCGGCTCCAGTCGACGCTATGGGATGCCTGTGACGACACCCAGGTTCCCTGTGTTCCCGATCCTTTCAGCGCGCTCTCGTCCGGCCAAGTGGCACAAGGTCAATGTGCGCTGGATTGGGGGTATGATCCAGCATGGCCCCGTTCGCGGCATCCACAACGAGGCCGACCGAGCCGCCGGGGAGAATGGCGTTTCCGATCATCCCGGGAGCCGCCTTGTCGGTGAGTTCCGGCTTCACGAGCAGCGCGCCCGGCCGGTATCCTTTGGCCTCGGCGTAAGCCGTGAACTCCTCTTTCCGGTTCACCTTCACGAGGCAGGGCGACCGGGGGCATTCGTGCCCGAGGGACGTTCGGATCTGCGCTGAGGCCGGGCTTGCCGTGATCGTGACCTCCTCCTCGACACCGCGCGTCACGGTATTGCAGGCCGTCAGACACAGAAGCAGACCCGCCGCACACCCTGGAATTCTCGCCCGCATGGATCGTCCCTGCCGCGATGGAAGGCCTGACTGCATATCACCAGCAGATAGCGCCTACGGCCAGGGTCGCCAGAGCGGCGGTTGCGAATTCACGGGAGAGGCGGCCTCAGAGCATGGGCGATTGCAGCGATTTTCTTGTTTCTGTCTTTCTTTCCGAAGCTGCAGACCTGTCGAAACTCCCGGATTCCGTTAGCAGCCACTCACGGAAAGTCTGTACGGTCGGGAACTCCAACGCGGAAGGCTGACATATGACAAAGCAGGCGAGGGGACAGGGCATTTCCGCCCTGCAGGCAATGACGAGTTTCCCCACCTGCATTGGGTAAGATGGCTTTGAAAGCTCGCGATACCGGTTGCTCCTGCGATCCCCTTGCCGAGCAAGAGGGCGACGGAACATGGCAGAAGCAACGGACCTTCAGCTCCTTCGATGCTTGGTCTCGGTTCACGTAGCAGTGTCCTTGGGATGACTACCTGGTGATCCCTCAGTGGGAGTGCAGGGCACGCGCAGTTCGAAGATCGGCTGCTCGTCCGGAATACCTGGCAACGTGAAGGTTCCGAGCAGGCGTTTGGCATCTGCTGGAAAGAATGCGGCCACGTCCCGTGAGCAGACGGCGGTACTCCCCATGCTCTTGGCTATGGCTTCCAACCGGCTGACAAAGTTGACGGTAGGACCCACCACCGTGAAGTCCAGGCGATCCGGGCTGCCGATATTGCCGTAAGTCACGGAGCCCACGTGCAAACAGCCGACGAACTGCAGTCCCCCGATCTGATCCGCTCGGATCAAGGCTGCCTCTACGGCCCGCCGCGCGCGATCGCTGGCCTTGGCTCGTCCACCTTCCTCGACAGGAAAGATCGACAGCACGCCATCGCCCATGAACTTGAGCACGTCACCGCCCTCCGCCCGCACAGCCGCAACGACGACCTCCAGATAACGGCCAAGGTGGTCCAGGAGCTCGTTGGGAGACAATCGTTCGGAGAGAGCTGTGTAGCCTCGCAGGTCGGTCAGCAGCACGGCTGCTTCGATGGCCATTTGATCGCCCCGGCGGATGGCACCAGCCGCAATCCGCCGCGCAGGGCCATCCCCGAGATAGGTTTGCAGCAAACTCTCGGCTGAGCGCCGCATCGCGGCAGGTTCCAGCGCCGCAGCGAGGAAAGGACTGAGTTCCTCGATGAGGATGACGGCGTCGTGGCTAAAGCCGCCTGCGGCATCGGTCGTGAAGGCTGCCCCTTGCACCGAGCCGTCTCCGTACACGATGGGAAGAGCGAAGTAGTCTGTGCTGCCCGACGCTGCCAGCTCGAAGAGCACCGGATGATCGTTGGCTGAATCGAGATCTCGAAGGGAACGGTGGAAGCTGGTGCGCTTCTTGATGACATATTCGAAGGGGCTACCGGCGTATGAACTCGTGGCAAGCATGCTGCGGGGGATCGTGTATTCCTCGGCACCGGCCCCGCGCAGCCAGACCACGCCCCAGGCTCCGATCAAGGGATTGGCAAGCCGCTGTCCGACCCGAACCCGCCAGAGCGGGATGCCTGCGGCCACGAGCCGTTCGCAGCTTTGCGCAACGATCTCGGCCGGCGTGAGAGACACGCGCGCTGTGCCGACCAGCCAAGTCGTGAAGTCGAGGAGACTGAAGCTCGGCAGAGCCCGACCGGGCATGGCTTGACCCACTTGTCCATTACCGAAGAGGGCAGAAATGCTGCCACACTCTTTCAGAACCGCATTTTGGCAGCAAAAACCACCAAGGACATAGCAACGGGATGACCTGAAATGGATTCAGGCGTCGATAGTTGCGGCGGAAAGTTGGCGGGGCCGCGAGAGCAGTAGATCGGATGAATCCGGCGAGCGCTCAGGAAAACCCAAGCTCACGTGATAATATTCAAGCTTGTCAGCGATGGGAAAGTGGACCTCCAAGGGACTTTGCTTTGCGATCTTCAGACGTAGACGTTCATAGCCGGTCTGGCAGAAGTTGGGGCGGTAAAACCGGTTGGGCTCAGCGGAGTCCTGTGCAGTGCCGGCAATAGTCTACCGTAGCAAGAACCTTTGCTACTTGCGGACATCCGCTCTGATCAGTCATCATCCGTGGCAGGACCGGAGCAAGTAGACACATGGCACTCCTGACCGCCCAGCCATTGTGGCTGACGGGCGTCCTCGTCGTCGGCGTGGCAACGCTCCTCGCGATCGCCGCCCCCATCCATGTTCGCCGCCGCGTAACATCGGAACGTCTCCGGATCAACAACGAGGTCGCCGGCTTCACGTTCGCGACGGTCGGCGTGCTCTATGCGGTGCTGCTGGCCTTCGCCGTCATTATCGTCTGGGAGAAGTTCAGCGAGGCGGAGAACGCGGCGGCCCAGGAGGCCGGCGCCGCCGCGTCGCTCTACCGGCTGGCCAACGGAATCGGAGGTGATGCCGGCGCCGCGCTTCGCGACGGCATGACCCGTTACGTCAGAGCGACCATCGCCGAGGACTGGCCCGCCATGGCACGGAATGAGTCGAGCCACGCCGTGACGCGCATGCTGGACGCCGCCTATGCGGCGCTCCTGACGTTCACCCCCGGCGACGGCCGCGAGACGACTCTTCTGGCTGAGACTCTCCGTCAGCTTGATCACCTGACCGAGGCCCGCCGCACGAGGCTCATCCTGGCCAGTGGCGCGGTCCCAGGGGTGCTCTGGTTCGTGCTCCTCGGCGGCGCCGTTCTGACGGTCGGCTTCACGCTGTTCTTCGGCACCGAGAACCTGCGCGTCCAGGCAGCGATGACGGGGATCCTGGCCTTCCTGATCTTCTCGGGGCTGCACGTGATCATCGCCATTGATCATCCCTTCACGGGGCCCGTGAGGGTGCAGCCGGAGGCGCTCGCGGCGGTGCTCGAGGACTTCAGTGCGCAGGTCCAGCCGTGACCTTGCCGGTGGATCTCGTTGCACGCCTCGCAGAGGAGAACGGCCAACAGACCGAGGCGTGCTCTCTCTTGGCAGAAATCCTTCTGTCGGCCGCGGCCTTCCTCCGCCACTTTGTCTTGGTCGCCGCGCCCTGCCTCGCGTCCACTCGCCTTCGATCTCCCGCCGCTAGCAGCTTCGGCTGTCGCGGGTCGACCAGCAAAGATCGCGCAAGCGCCATGTGCCCGCATGCTATCAATCGGCTGAGGCTGCTCAGTCCGGCACGACTTCCCGAAGAACTGCTGGCGTCATGGTAAAGCTGCCAACGGCCAACGGTCGGTCATAGATCATGAGAGGAGTCAGACAGATTGCAACCGCTGTCGCGAAGATGAGCATGGTGGCGGCCTGGGCCAGATGCGCGTCGGTGTGCAGGATGGCGATCGTCACCAGGATCAGCGTAATGAGAACAACCAGACCCGAGGTGGTGATCAGCCACGAGGGAGAGCCGCTCGTCACAGCCACAACGCTCAACCAAACAAATCCCGCAGGTCGCTGGTTGATGGGCATTTCCTATCCGGTTACAGCCCCAAGGTAACTTCCGCCCACTGCAACATGGGTTCGCTATTGAGGAAATTTATCACAATCGGCTCGATCGTCGCTAACGCGCCAGAACGAAGCAGAACCGTTGCCGCCACCATGTCGCAGCGCTCGTTGAAGGCGATTGATATCGCCGCATCATTTCGGTTCTGAGAACCGCTAAGGCTGTAGGCTCGGCTGCGGCCCTGCATCGAACCAACGGTGATCGGCCGGCCAGTGCCTAACGGCATCGCTTGGTGGTCGATCAACTCGAGATCGTCCATGCGATCGAGGTCCGCATCGTCGGCAATACCAGACGTGCAGTTGCAGAAACCGAGTTTGGCGCGAACATACAGGTTGACCTCGTTGCCGCAATCGAGTGCCTTGCACCGGAACGCTTTGCCCTTGCCCCAGGGATCGACCGGAAAAGGCCATCGAGTCTCGGTCCAGACCGGTCGAACGATGTGCGTGGACGAGGCTCTGCCGTCTGGAATGCGAGAATGAAGCGCATACGCTCCGACTACCCCCGCGGACGCAAGGGCAGCGCTCGCCATGATGATGCGCGTTCTGCCCGTCACGCGCATGGGGCTACCGTCTCAGCCCTGTATTAGTTTTTAGCCATGAATGCCCGCGCGGCATTTATCTCAGGCCTGCTTGTGTCAGCACCCTCGGCCAGTGTGAGAGCCTTGGCGTAATACTGCCGCGCCTTGGCGGCATCGCCCGCGCTCTCGGAGGCGTGAGCGGCTCCGACCGTGGCGCCAAAGCGGTTCGGCTCCTTGGCCAATGTACCTTCGAACGCGGCAAGCGCTTCCGCTGCCATACCCCTTTCGAGCAGCATGGTCCCGTAGAGTTCCCGCGCCGGTGCGAGCGGGCCTGGCGTGACGATTGATTTTTCGGTCTTATCCTCCGCGTCGGCAGCGGCGCGTAAAGCCTCGAGGGCCTCCGTGTGCTTGCCCTCGGCGCTGAGCAGCCAGGCTGTTGCGACCTGCCGCTGAATGTCAACGATCCCCATCCAGTAGGCGTCTTTCTCCTGCTCCAGCTTGTCCTGCAGCTCTGTGAGCTTCGCGATGTCGGCCCGTGCCGCATCGGGATCTCCAGAGCGAGCGGCGCCGAGCGCACGCGCGAAATGGGTGATCGCGTCGACATACGCGAACCGGCTCGGCTCTACCTTCAAGGCGGCGGCGCCTCGCCAGTCGCCACGCTCGACCATGTAGCGAGCATGACTGGCGGCTACCGCATAGGGCCCGGTGCGGACATTCGGAGTGTAGCCCTTGGTTGCGGCCATCTCCTCGACTACCTCACGCGCCTGCTCGTCGTGCGCGAGCTGCAGATGGGCGTAGACGAGATAACCCTGGGCGTGCAGCTGCTCGTGGGGCTCTTTGCCCTCTTTGGCGGCCCGCGCCGAGCGGCTGTTTGCAGCGATCGATTCCCGCCAGTAGCCGACGCGCGTGAAGATGTGGGAGGGCATGTGCTGAGCGTGCGGCGCCGCGGGGGCTATCTCCGCATAGCGCTTGGCGGCCTCCAGGCCCTTCTCCGCAATGGGCGGGTAGTCGTAGAGATGGATGAGGTAATGAGCGATGCCTGGGTGCCGTGGCTGCCGGTTGAAGATCGGCTCCAGAATGGCGGCGCCCTTCAGTTGATTGGCATAAGTTTTGTCGTTCGGTGAGGCGGCGACATTCAGCGTAATCGCATAGGCGATCTGCGCCTCGTCATCGTCCGGATAACGCGCTGCGAGTGCTTCCATGGCCTTGAGGTAGGCTTGCACGCGCTGGCCGAAGGAAACCTTCTCATCGCCTGAGTAGAAAGCGAGGAGCGCATTGATGTAGTCGCGCTCGCGTTGGGTTTTGGCGCCCATCGCTTTGGCCTTCTCCAGTGCCACGAGGCCTTCAGCGAGGTTCTCCTTCGGGGCCGGGAAGTGCGGGTTCAGCAAAAGGCTGAGGGCAATGCCCCAGTAGGCGATGGCACATTCGGGATCCGCTTTGAGCGTCTCTTCAAAAATCTCTTTCGCGGGCCGATACCAGAAGGAGTGCTTATACCGCATCGCGCGGTCGAAGCGGCGTTGTGCCACCTCGTTGCATGATGTCTGGAAATGCACCTTGCCGAACTGCTCGTCGGTTCCTTCCTGGGCGACCGCGGCTGGCCCGGTGAATACTGCACCCAGTGCCGCCAGAGCGAGAAGTGAGACGGTCCTCAGAGCAAGCGCGCGCATCGACCCCTCCTAAAGAGGCTCCATCCATCCCAAAAATCTGTTCTTTGGATGGGCGGCCTACAAAGGCGGCTCGCCGAAGGTGGGCAGCGTCAGCGGCTGCCGGTTCGTCTACCAGCTCCGGGCGAAGCTTCCACCCATTCACACTTCACGTCAACCGAGAAGAGAATCGTGCGGGAGGTTACTGGAGGTTCGCTCCTGGTAGGAGTCTGAAGTTGGCCGAACGTCCGCAATCACGAGGTGAGCGAATTTTTCGACCAGTCAGCTCAATCACTGAGTCTGAGCCGTTGAGACCTTCGAAGAGTCTTGCTTCTGCAATGGTGCGAAAAGGGAGTGTCATCTCGGGCCGAACGTAATCGACTCGTCGACCAAGATCGGGATGGGTCCGTCAATCCAGAGTGATGGCTCCCAATCCGAAGCCTGTCTTGTCAGGCGTGATCCAGACCTCTCCCTCGCCGAGCATCATCCCCTTGTCTCGAACAAAGAGCGTCTCGAAGGTGGATTTCGCGACGACCTCGCGGATGTGCTGGTCCATGATCCTTTCCTTCGCCGCGATCAGTTGATCGTGGTTGCGGATGGTCCGTCTGGTCTTTCCCGTAATCGTCAGAGGGTAGTGGGCGACACGGGAGAGGAGTTCGATGTCACCAGATCGGAAAGCTGCCTTGACACGCCTGAAGCCGTAATAGGCGGCAAGGGGATCAAAGTTCAGGTGGCGGTAGCTGGCCTCGAGTTCGGGCGACAGCTTCGGCCGGGAGAATCCCTCTCCAGGCGGACTCACTGGCAGGTCTATGGACCGCCGCAGCTCCCTCGCGAGTAGGTTCAGGGCCCGGTAGCGGTCGTAGAGCTTCTGCAGTTCCGGCAAACGGGTCTGCTCCGCTCCGGCCGCGAGTGATCCCGTGATCTCCTGCTTGAGCGCCTTCGTGTCGGCCCCTGGATTCCGCGAGCCCCGGGCGGCGACCGCCTTCTCCATCTCGACATCGAGCTGGTTGCGCGCAATCCAGAGTCTTTCCTCGACCTCGGCAAGAACCTGCTCGTGCGTGGGCCTGAAGCCAGGGCCCCTCGCGAGGTCGGAAGGAAGGGCCTTCATGGCCTCCTGGGGCTTCGGGCCCTTCGGCTCGTCGGACGGATACCGGGGATCAATCTTGTAGGTCCTCCCATAGACCCTGACGAAGAAAGGGTCCGCATGGGCCGGAAGGACGGTGAGCAGAACCAGCAGGCAACCCGACAACCCGAGAATCCTGGCGGAAAAGTCGGTCATCGCCGCCTCCTTTCCGAAGGAAATCGGTTGACCCATTGTACACCCCGACTTCCGGGGCCGAAACGGCCGGGGCTGCGAAACGAGAGGGCAGGGATTGGATTGGGGAGCTGCCGCGGTGACGGCTCTCGACCAGATCGTGCTTTCGATCCGCGTGGCCGCATTCGAGCCACAGATCAAACACTCCGGCCGGCAGCATCGAGTGGTCGCCAATCGGACGATCTCGCACTGTATTCAGATGAGGATGCGCA
>NZ_LN811358.1:33504-39939 GCF_001006805.1 Microvirga massiliensis
CCATTCGGAACCCCTTTCACATCCTCTGCATTAGACGACACGCTGGCGGCCATTCCAGCCGAGGTGAGGCGTGATCGCCGGCTCTCGCCCCCTTCAAGGTCCGTGATCTTCATGTCGAAAAGTAGCCGCGCTGCCCGGCAGGACAACCCTGAGGGTGCGGATGCCGTCGGTCTCGCCATCACGGCGTGGATGCTGTCGTCGTGACAGGCGGGATCATCTACGCAAGTTCTTCTCTCGCATTCCCGAGAAGGGAGATGGGCGATGTGCGAATTCAAGGCGCGACGTCGACGCTTCATGGAGGTGATCGACAACATCAGCGGTCAGTTCAAATGAAACATGGTTGCAAAGACTTTGTAGATCCCTTCTGTCCCGAAGTCGCCGAGTGCCGGAACTTGCGGATCAAGGGCTGCCTGGATAGCTTGACGATCTCTGGTTCAGTCCTTGCGTCCGGTCGAACGGCCCGTCGATTGCGCACTCCCGGTCACGGGCTCCGGTCACTGTTGCGCTCCTGTCCTGCTCCAATATTCGGCAATCGGCCTTCCGATGACGCGTATCGACCTCCTCCTCGAGGAAATGACGCTGCAAGAGAAGATCGGACAGATGACTATGTCCGCGGCCGGGTTCGCAGTCACGGGACCCGTTCTTGCCGGCGACGCGACGGAGGATATCCGAGCCGGACTCGTGGGCAGCCTGCTCAACATCTATGGGGCGGAGCCGACGCATCGGATCCAGCGCGTCGCCCTTGAGCAGTCACGGCTTGGAATCCCGCTGTTCTTCGGCTTCGACATCATTCACGGCCACCGGACGATCTTTCCGATACCCTTGGCCGAAGCTGCGACCTTCCAACCGGACCTGTGGGAACGAACCGCGCGGGAGGCGGCAATCGAAGCCGCACAGGACGGCGTCCACCTGACATTCGCGCCGATGCTCGACGTCACCCGCGATCCGCGCTGGGGCCGTATGGCCGAGGGTCCGGGCGAGGATCCTTTCCTGGCCTCGGTCTATGCCGCGGCGAAAGTGCGTGGCTTCCAAGGAAGCGATCTCGCGACGACCGACCATATCGCGGCCACGGCGAAACACTTCGTCGCCTATGGAGCGCCGACGGGCGGGATCGACTACATGTCGGCCGACATCTCCGACCGATCTCTCCACGAGGTCTACCTGCCGCCCTTCGAGACCGCCGTCGGCTCCGGGGTGGCGGCGATCATGCCGGCCTTCCACGACATCGCCGGTATACCGATGACGGCGAACGAACCGCTCCTGAAGAACTGGCTGCGGCGTCACCTCGGCTTCAGCGGGGTGCTCATCAGCGACTACAATGCCGTCGCCGAGCTCATCGAGCATGGCGTCGCCGGCGATGTGGTCGAAGCGGCGATCCTTGCACTTCGTGCCGGCATCGACATCGAGATGATCAGCACCATCTATCGTCGCGGATTGCCGGAGGCGCTCGACCGAGCACTCATCGGTCTGGAGGAGATCGATGCTTCGGTGCGCCGGATCCTGCGCCTCAAGGAAGCGCTCGGTCTCTTCGACGCGCCGTTCGGACGAGGAGGCGCAATCGATGCCGAATCCGAACATGCGGCGGACCGGCGCCGGTTGGCGCGGGACGTAGCGACACGGTCGATTGTCCTGCTGTCCAACAACGGCTTGCTTCCTCTGTCCGATCCGCGGCGAGTCGCCGTGGTGGGGCCGCTCGCCAACGAGCGCGTCGAGATGCGCGGCAGCTGGCCTGCGGCGGGAGATCCGCGGGATCCGGTGACCCTGTTCGAAGGCCTCTCTTCGGCCTTGCCACAGGCCGACGTGGTGCATGCAGCCGGTGTCAGCATCGAGGACGGAGACTGGTCCCGGGTCGACGGTGCCCTCGATATTTGCCGGTCGGCCGATGTGATCGTGCTGTGCGTCGGCGAGGCGGCCCTCATGAGCGGGGAAGCAGCAAGCCGCGCGTCCCTCGATTTACCGGGCAGACAGAAGGAATTCGCCGAGGCTGTGCTTGCGCTGGGCAAGCCCGTCGTTGCCGTCCTCTCTTCGGGACGGCCCCTGACGGTGTCCTGGCTCATCGACAGAGCCCATGCGACGCTGGCGACCTGGTTCCTCGGCAACGAGGCTGGGAACGCGCTCGGCGATATCGTGACAGGCCGCGCTTCGCCCTCGGGGCGGCTGCCCGTTTCCTGGCCCCGTTCGCTCGGGCAGGTTCCGATCTACTACGCACAACGGCCTTCTGGGCGCCCCGCGACCCAGCCCGGCCGCTACGCCAGCAAGTACATCGACCTGCCTACCACGCCACTCTTTCCGTTCGGCTATGGCCTCTCCTACGGACGGTTCGTCTATTCTGATCTGACAATCGGCAACGCACGAGTTGGGCGAAACGGCAATATCGAGATCATGGTCAGCGTCGCGAACGAAGGCGATGCGACGGCTGAGGAGACCGTGTTCCTCTTCATCCGCGACGTGGTCGCGAGCGTCGCCAGACCTCGTATGGAGCTGAAAGGCTTCTCTAAGATCGAGCTCCCCCCGGGCGGACGGGGAATCCTGGCTCTCGTCCTGCCGGTGAGCGCTCTGCAGTTTCCAGGCCGGGACTTCAACCCGGTGCTCGAGCCGGGCGCTTTCGAGGTGCTCGTCGGGCCCTGCGCGGACCGGCAGAAACTGGTCTCCGCGAACGTGACGGTGTCGGATGATCCGGTGCAAGGGAGAGGCCCATGACGGACCTGCTCCGGGCAGAACCAAAGTCGACAGGGCCCAGTCGCCGGGATGTGCTGGCCTATGCGGGCGCCCTCGGGTTCGGAGCGGGCTTCGGGTCCGGGCCGGCTCTGGCCACGACCAAAGATCCTCGCCTGGTCCTGGTCGTGTTGCAGGGCGGGATCGATGGATTGTCCGCGGTTCCCCCGTTAGGTGACCGCCTGCTCCGGGATGCACGAGGGCCCCTCGCCGAAGAATGCGGGCAACTTCCATTGGACGGCTTCTTCGCGCTCCACCCGAGCCTGCCGACGCTCCACGCCCGGTTCGCGGCCGGCGAGGCGCTGGTGCTTCACGCCGTCGGGACTCCCTATCGGGGCCGATCGCACGAAGATGCGCAGGCGGTGCTGGCCAGCGGGGATCCGAATATCAGGAAGAGCGGGTGGCTCAGCCGCGCGGCGGCCATCATGGCGCGGCATCAGGATGACTGCCGCCGGCCCCTCCTTGCAATTGGACGGTCCGTGCTTCTCGTATTGCGTGGCCCGGCGCCGGCTGTCGTCTGCAGCCCGGAGGTCGTCAAAGATCTCGGGCCGGACGACTTCGCGCGCATTGCCGGCCGTGGTGATGGCCGGCCAGGGCTTGTCCAGATCGCTGCCGCTGGCCTGCCCGGGCTTGGCAGCGGCCATTCCGAATCCGGCGGTCTCGAGCAGGAAAGCACAGCAGCCGTGGGGCGCCTTCTGGCTGCTCCGGCGGGACCGCGCACGGCCGTTCTGCAACTCGACGGGTGGGACACGCATGTGAGCCAGGCGGGACCGGGTGGGACATTGGCGCGGCGCCTCTCGGCGCTCGACAAGGCGTTGGCGACTCTCTGCGACAGCCTTGCGCCGGTCTGGGAGGATACGGTCGTGATGATCGTCAGCGAGTTCGGGCGGTCGGTCGGCGCGAATGCCACGAACGGGACCGACCATGGACTCGGGACAGTCTCCTGTCTCCTCGGCGGAGCAGTCCGCGGCGGTCGGGTCTTGGCCGACTGGCCTGGCTTGGCGCCGAACCGGCTCGTCAATGGCGGGCTCGACGCAATCCTCGACCTGCGCGCGGTCTTCAAGGGGGTTCTTCACGACCACTGGCGCATGCCGCCCGACCTTCTTGCGGGAGAGGTCTTCCCCGACACGGGTTCGATCCGTCCCCTCCTTGGCCTGGTCCACTGAAGAGGCATCGCAAACGGAAAGGCCATGGACCGAGGACGTAGACTGTGAGCGACCGCTCAATCGGTAAATGTTCAGTTCGTGGCACGGAACTGAGGTTGGATGAACTCCAAAAGTCGGCAGTAAACGGACCTTCGGACCATTCGCCTCTATTGCTGACTTTAACCCTGAACGGACATTCCCGTCAGCTCTGGCAACCACCACGGGCCGGGTCCCCGAATCCAGGGTTCCACCGGGCCGGGCTGCGCTCTCAGGGGTGCATCGCCTCGGCCTCGCCGACTCGCTTTCAGCCGTCCAAACTCCCTCAGGCTCCGCCCTCTTTGAGCTCGAAAGAGATCTTCACGGCCACCTGGAACTGACTCACTTTGTCGTTCTCGACGACGGCTTCGAATTCCTTGGCCCAGACTGAACGGATGTTGCACAGCGTGCTCGAGGCCCGGTCCACGCGGTCCACGGCTTGGCGGACGGCGTTCGGAGATTGCGCCGAGAGTTCAAGGAACTTCACGACTGACGCGATTCCCTCCCGATTAGGGAAAGGCCCCGCTGTGGGGCGGGGCCGTGGTCGGCGCGGGAACCTCTAGGTTCCGGTCTAGGGTGATCAGGCCTGCCGGGGCGCGCCGAGCTAAAAGGCAACGACCGTGCTCGGGAGCAGTTCCGTACACTTTGTGCACGGACCCACCCTCTTTGGGATGAGGCGCGAGGTTCGTTAACCCATCATTAACCCTGCCGGCGCAGCCTCGAGTTCGGGCCGGTTTTCATCCCGGTTCGTTCCTCCCTGATGAGCGACTACCCCGTTCGGCACCGACACACCGGGCGGGGTTTCTTTCCAGGCCCGTCGGCCGCTCGCTGTGGTCGCACGGGTTGCTCGCCTCGAGAGCCACTTCGGCCGCTCCGGGGGGCTGTCTTGCAAGGAGTGGCGGGGCGGAACCTGACCGGACCTGCCTCGGGTCCCGCGCAGGATGGCGCGTGACGATCCCTGCGCTGGACGTTTCCTTGATCAATTTGCTGGACGAAGGAGCGTGATAGCCGCCCCGCCAGGGAACCCGAGGTCACCGCATCGGAGGTCGCCATCGTGACGCGCTACTACTTCCATCTCGTGGACGGGCACGAGATCATTCCCGACCGCACCGGGATCGACGTTGCCGATCTCGATGAGGTTCGCGCCACAACCCTTGAGGCCGTCCACCAGTTCCGACAGGAGCATCCCGCCACGGCGGCCAAGTGGCAGGACTGGCGGATCGAGGTGACCGATGCTCAGGGCGTTGTTGCCGTGACGCTCGAACTGGGCGATCGCGAGTTCAGTGGCGTTGCACCCACAAGGCTCGAGTCGATGCCGTGCCGGCACTAGAAAATCGCACGAGCACGCTAATCTAAATGATTGTCGCGTGTGCCTGAAGGTGGGCGGCGTTTTCTCGCCTCTTCGTTCTCCAAATTTTGTTCGAACTATGGAGCAGGGTGGTGAATACGAATGCAGTATTTGTCTGCTTTATCTTTGTGACTTCATCAGCATTCGCTCAGCCGATGGAGCAGACCGTTACGATTGGTCCTTGGGAAATCGCGACGACCTACAAGGCTGGAAAATTCGACAGTTGCTCAATGTCGAGAACGGCGGGGGATCTTGCGATAAGTTTTGTGCGTGCCGAAGGCGGCTTGCTGCTGCTGCTCGATTCGCCCAAGTGGAAGCTCGAGCGGGGCAGTGCCTATCCGGTTCGCTTGACGACCGCCGGTCAATCCGTGGAAGCCAAAGCGCTGGCGGAAACGAAGGGCGTCACAATCGCCCTCGCGGAGCGTCCGTTCAATGCCAAGCTACGGATGGCGAATGCTCTGGAGGTGCGGGGAGAGGGCGCGACACTTCGCGTGCCGTTGGACAAGAGCGCGCTGGCGCTTGAGCGACTTGAGATGTGCTTCGAAAAAAATTCGCGGGAGGGGCCGGAGACGAATCCGTTCGTCGCTCCAAGTCGGAACCCCTAATCCAGAGAAGCCGGGGCGCAGGTTCGGCGAGCCTGCGGTTCACAGCCGGGATTGCTGGCTTGGCGTAGTCCTTCGCGGAACGAGCCGCCCGAACGGGAGGAGTCCCGACGCATTGGCGATAACGACCCGAATGAGAGTTGCTCCCGCATCGTGCCGACGTTCTGCGGCTAAGTAGTCGAGCGGCAACAGCGTACGCTTATGCCGCGCCATTCGCAGGTCAGGCGGGTAACAGATAGAGCACACCCATGATCGCGAGCGCGCCGCTCACGTTCATCGCTATAGCGCAACCCGACTACCAATAACGACGTTCTGGCCTCCTCACGTCAGCGAAAGCCAGCTTGCATGAACTGCTGCCTGTGAGATCATAACATTTGCAGGAACTCAATTCATGGAACGCTGCCAATCGACCATCGAACACCAGCTCACTCGAGCGTGCCTTTTCCATCGAGAACGACCGCACCGCACCTAGAGCTCTATTTCAAGGGATGTGACGGACGCCTTCGGAAAACTCCAGGTGACTACGCCGGCATTCACCGGAACGCGGTAATCCTTCACCTTGAAGATGTCCAGGGCCGTCGTGTTAATA
>NZ_LN811358.1:40240-44157 GCF_001006805.1 Microvirga massiliensis
CTTCCACCGAGGAATCGGTTGTGCCAAGCGGCTCCATGAACTGCATATAGAGATGAGGAGAAATGGCCGATCTGGGGGTGGGATCGATCTTGATTGACACCCCTCGTGCGGTTTGTGCGAGGCTGCGGCCTGTCATCGGGAGAAGGGCAAGAAGCGCCAGAGTGTCACGCCGCCGCATGGGATCACCGAGTTACCGTGACACTCGTAAGACTATCACTCCCGCCATTGATCTGTCTCCTGTGCCCGGCCGCACGAAGCCGCGCGACTTGGGCTGCACCACTACGGTGGTCACGGTCAAACCATGGGTATCCTCGACGAGCCCGAGCGTGTCGCGATCGAGATAGACGATGGGCACGCAGAATGCCTGGATCGTCGGCTCGCCGTTCCGGTCGGATGGGTTCACGAAAGCTCCGGCTTCGACGCCTGCAGGAAGGATCAGGCCGCTGCCGAACAGCCTGAAATGGATGCCGTTGAGGAGCATCCGCCACCCGACACTCTGCTTCTAATAGCCGTAGGGCCCGTTCGCCATGGCAATTATGGGAACTTCCGGATGGTCGATCAGGTTCTCGCCCACGCCGGGAAGATCGGCAATGCAGGCGATGCCATGTTCTCCGAGATGATCCGCGGGACCGATACCGGACAGCATGAGCAATTGCGGGGTGACGAGCGAGCCTGCGGCCACAATGATTCCCCATCGGTATAGACTTGCCGGTCAACCTTTGGAGTCGCGGTAGGTCACGCCGACGGCCCTGCCGTTCTCGATTTCGATGCGGCGCACCGAGCATTCAGGCGGATCGTCAGGTTGGAGTTATCAGCAAGCGGCGCCAGAAAGGCGTAGGCGGCACAGCTGCGTTTGCCACGCCTGTTCTGAAGAGCCTGCTTTGACCCGACGGCGACACTGACCTCGCGTTCGAAGGCGCAGGTAGCAGTTATGAGGTAAGACCCCAGAGGATCGGCTCAAAGCTCGTGTTCGATGAGGGCAAAGAAGCCCTTGGCAAACTGCTCCAAGGGCTCAGGACTGTGCTCCAGCTTGGCGCGAAGGACCGCGCCCTCCCAGCCGATCCAGAAAAAGACGGCGAGGCGCGCGCAGTCGGCATGGGGTTCGATCTCCCCGACGCGCTTCGCCGCCTCAAGGCAGCGTGCGGTGCGCGCCTCCCAATCAGCAAAGACGGAGGTCAGGCGGTCGCGAAACGGGTCCGGGAGGGCACTGATCTCCTGCCCGAGGTTCCCCACCAAACAACCCCGGCGGTAGTCGAAGCGCGCCATGCCGGCGCGGGCATCCTCGACGAAGGCGCGCAGGCGAGCCAGAGGCGAGAGGCTCTCATCCAGGAACCAGCGATCGAGCTTGTTCGCGAAATAGGCGGCATAGGCATCGACCAGAGCCAGGCCGAACTCTGCCTTGCTGCCGAAGTAGTGGTAAAATGAGCCTTTCGGGACGCCCACGGCGCCCAGAACCTCCTCCAGGCCCACGGTACTGAAGCCCCGCTCGGTCAACATCGCCACGCCCTCGCGCAACAGCCGCTCGCGCGCATCGGCCAGCCGCGCCTCGCCTCGCGGCGGGCGGCCGCGACGGCGGGGATGTGCCGGTTCGGCAGAGACGGTGCGAAGGCTCACGGTCACTCTGTTCCCGTTCCCTCGGCCCCTCCGGCGTTCTCAGTCGCGTCCCATGGTGTAGAACTCGCGGTTCGGACGCATGCTGGTGACGTTTGCCAGCCGGTTCGACAGGCCGAAGAAGGCCGCGATGGCCGCGATGTCCCAGGCGTCTTCCTCGTCGAAGCCATGGGTCTTAAGCGTCTCGATGTCGGCATCTCCGATCAGGTGCGCGGACTGGCTGACCTTCATCGCAAAGTCGAGCATCGCCTTCTGCCGGTCGGTGATGTCGGCCTTGCGGTAGTTGATCGCAACCTGGTCGGCGATCAGCGGGTCCTTGGCGCGGATGCGCAGGATCGCGCCATGGGCAACCACGCAGTACTGGCACTGGTTCACGTTCGAGGTCGCCACGACGATCATCTCGCGTTCGGCCTTCGTCAGGTTGCCGGGTTTGTCCATCAGTGCGTCATGGTAGGCAAAAAAGGCGCGAAACTCCTCCGGGCGATGGGCCAGTACCAGAAACACGTTGGGGATGAAGCCCGACTTTTCCTGCACGGCTTCAATGCGCTCGCGTATGTCGGCCGGCATGTCGGCGAGGCTGGGGACAGGGAAGCGACTGACGGGAAGGTCTTTGGCTGACATTGACGTTCTCCTTGAATCCGCGGCTGGCGGCGCGACGTGGATGAGAGTGGCACGGCAACGCGGGCAACGCCCCCGTCACGTCACCCTCGGGCAACGCATCCTCGCCGACCTTGGTCAACTGGGTCGTCTGCTCGGACTCATTCTTCTCGATCAGGATCGCTTCGAACATTCGGAGTTTGCCTCCGCCAAGTCTTCGGCGTCGGGAACGCGGGGCCGACCGCACCCGACAAAATAGACTGAGCAGTCTATTAATTGCAACTGACCGCGCCATGGAGCGGACCGGCTGAGCACGGTCCCGGCACCGCTCCCACGGTCGGACATCGTGCCTTTTCCAACGCCCGTCGTTGACAGTCGTCTGAGGCCCTGCCAAGGGGGGCACGGCGCATCGAGGCCAAGAAAAACTTTATCGAGATGAAGTCCCCGGCTTATCTGAACGCGCTGCGGGCCTTTGAGGCGAGTGCGAGGCACGGGAGCTTCTCGGGGGCCGCAAGCGAACTCGGCGTGACCGCTGCGGCTGTCGGGCAACTCGTGCGGGGATTGGAGGAGTGGATCGGCTCACCGCTCTTTCACCGAAGCGCGTCCGGGAAATCGCGGCTCGTGCCGACCGAGGTGGCCGCACGGGGGCTACCCGATATCAGCGCCGGCCTGGATCGCCTGAGCCTCGGCTTGGAGCGTCTGCGGGAGGCCACCGCGAGCGGCGTGCTCACGGTGGCGGTCAGCCCGGCCTTTGCAGCCAAGTGGATGCTGCCGCGCATTGACCGCTTTCAGGCCCAATGGCCGGAGACGGACGTCCGGCTGGATACAGGCCTCAAGCTGGTCGATTACGCCGCGCAGGGCATCGATATCGGCGTTCGCTACGGCGGCGGCCGTTGGTCCGGCCTCACGGCCGAGAAGCTGATGGACGAGGAGATTTTTCCCGTCTGCTCGCCGGCGCTGCGGGACAGCCTGGATCTGCGCGAACCGGCCGATTTGACTCGCCACACGCTGATCCACGACCTGTCGGTCGATCCCGACATCGGCTTCACGACATGGGAAACCTGGCTGCGTTGCGCAGGCGTCGCGGAGGCAACGGTGCAGCGCGGTCTGCGGATCAACAACTCCGCGGCCGTGTTGCAGGCTGCCGCCGAAGGGCAAGGGATCGCGCTCGCGCGAAGCATCCTGGCACGAGACGACATCGCCTCCGGCCGTCTGGTACGCCTCTTCGCCGACATCGCGGTGCCCGCGGCGCTTGCCTACTACGTGGTTTACCGCTCGGACCGCGTGCTGGCCCCAAAAGCCGAGGCATTCCGCCGTTGGCTCTTCACTGAGGCGACCGGCATCTGACGCCCCCTCAAGCGGCAAAGATTTCCTTTGCGGCGGTGAAAGAAGTTCCCGTTTGTCACGCGCCTGGCCGACCACCACAATCTCTCCTGGAAGGTGCAGATGAAAGCAGCGGTCTCTGACAGGGACACCCTTCCAGGGCTCAACTCCGATCGACCAAGACCTGCCAAGTGAGAAAGGGAATATCATGACTGGTACGAAGAAGTTGGCCACCGTTGGCGGTGTCGCTCTGCTCTCCGGCATCGCCATGATGGTCGTTCTGCACCAGTTCGGCCCCGGGCACTTCGTCACGGTTTCGACGGGCACGCTCTGGACACATCCCATGATGTCAGCACCAAGCGCAGTGGGCTGGGCCATGGCACTAG
>NZ_LN811358.1:45039-52302 GCF_001006805.1 Microvirga massiliensis
GGGCCAGTTGCGATGGCGCTCTGGTTTGGCGGCATGTTGAGCCTGGTCGTGGCCCTTTTTCGCTCAGTCGCCAAGGCGTCGTGATGCCTGCCAAAGCCGAGGCGCGTGGCCGACCACGACAATCACGGCATCCCTGAACTCGAGTTGCTCATGTCCGATCCAATCCTCATCGTCGGTGGCGGCCTCGCCGGGCTCACAGCAGCCCATCGCCTGCGCCGTGCGGGCGTCGCCTTCAGGCTCCTCGAAGCCCGCAACCGGCTGGGCGGCCGCATCCTCTCGGTGGATGCGAGCGGGGTTGCCGCAGCGGACGGGTTCGACCTCGGTCCCTCCTGGTTCTGGCCCGGCACGCAGCCGGCGCTGAACGCACTCGTCTGCGATCTCGGCCTCGCCGCGTTTCCGCAGAACAGCGCGGGCGACATCGTCGTCCACCGGATGTCGCGCGAGGCGCCGCAGCGCTATCGCCTCTCCACGCAGCAGGCGCCCCAGTCCATGCGGCTGGCCGGCGGTTCCGGTGCGCTCATCTCGGCCCTGGCCGCCGACCTGCCCGCCGACAGCATCCGGCTTGGCGCGCGGGTGACCCACGTCACCCGCGATGCGCAGGGTATCGAGGTGAAGTTCACGACGGCAAGCGGGTCGGAAGAGACGATGCGGGTATCGTACGTCCTCTTCGCGGTGCCGCCGCGGCTCCTTGAGGCGACGGTGACCTTCTCGCCCGCGCTCGATGCGGCCACCGCGGAACGCTGGCGCGCCACGCCGACCTGGATGGCGCCCCACGCCAAGGTCTTCGCGCTTTATGAGAAGCCCTTCTGGCGAGAAGCCGGTCTCTCCGGCACTGCGCAGAGCATGGCAGGCCCGCTCGTCGAGATCCACGATGCCACGACCGCCTCGGGGCAGGCGGCCTTATTCGGATTTTTCGGTGTTCCCGCCGAGCAACGCGCGGCCATCGGTGAGACAGCGCTCGTCACCGCTGCCATCCAGCAGCTCGTCCGGCTGTTCGGGCCGCAGGCCGCGTCGCCGAGCGGCACGCTCTTCAAGGACTGGGCCGCCGACCCTCTGACCGCGACCCCCGCGGATCGGCTCGGGGGCGGGCCGCCGACGGCAACCGGACAGGCCTGGGTCAGCGATGCGTGGCGCGACTGCGTCAGCCTCGCCGGCAGCGAGACCGCCGACTTCGAGCCTGGCTATCTCGCCGGTGCGGTGGATGCAGCCGAGCGCGCCGTGGCCGACATGATGAGCAGAGCGGCAGTGGCACGATGAAACCAACCTATCGGGCCATGCAGGTCGCGACCCCTGGCACGCTCGAACTGGTCGAGCGCGCGACACCCACCCCTGGGCCCGGCGAGGTGCTGATCGCGGTGGAAGCCTGCGGTATCTGCGGCGCCGACATTGCCGACATCGACGGAGCCGACCCGACATTGCAGCCGCCGCGGGTGCCCGGCCATGAGATCGTCGGGCGGATCGTCGCTCCGGGCAACGGCGTGCCGGGGCTCTGGAAACTGGGTCAGCGCGTCGGCGTCGGCCGCCTGGGCGGCCACTGCAACGCTTGCGCCCAATGCCGCCAGGGCCGATTCCAGCTCTGCCGGAACCAGCCCTTCGTGGGTGCCTCCTGCGATGGCGGTTACGCCGAGATGATGCTCGCCCGCGCGACAGGGCTCGTGTCGATCCCGGATGAACTCAATGCCGAGGAGGCCGCGCCGATCCTGTGCGCCGGCATCGCCACATTCAATGCGCTCAAGAAATCCGGGGCCGAGGCCGGCGACTTGGTCGCCGTGCTTGGCATCGGCGGGCTGGGCCACATGGCGCTGCAATACGCCCGGAAAATGGGCTTCAAGGTCGTGGCGATCGGCCGTGGCCAGGACATCGCCCAGGACGCCCTCAGGCTGGGCGCGTACGCCTACATCGACACGAACCGGCAGGATGCCGCCAAGGCGCTGGCGGAGATGGGCGGCGCGCAGGCCATCATCACCACGATTGGCAAGGCCGGCGTGGTCTCGGCGCTGCTGGCTGGGCTCGCGCCGCAGGGTCGGTTGGTGCTGCTCGGAGCCGGCAAGGAGCCGCTCGCGATCTCGCCTGGTCCGCTCGTGGTCGGCGAGCGCAGTATGCTCGGGTCGATCACCGGTTCGCCCTTCGAGAACGAGAAGACGCTGAACTTCAGCGTGCTGACCGGCGTACGCCCGCTCATTGAGACCATGCCGTTGGAGGAAGCGCCGAACGCCGTCCGGCGGCTGAGGTCCGGGGACGTCAAGTTCCGGATAGTGCTGGCGATGAGGGGAACGCAGCATGCGCATCAATGATGACCTGTCCCGTCCCGTCATCGTCCACGCCGGCAGGCAGGACTGGGTCCCGAGCCCGGCGGCCGGAGTGGATCGGCGCATGCTGTTCCGGATCGGTGACGAGGTCGCGCGGGCGACGTCCATCGTGCGCTACGCTCCAGGCAGCGCTTTTCCGCGCCACACCCACGGCGGTGGCGAGGAGATCGTCGTTCTTGATGGCGTCTTCCAGGACGAGCACGGCGATTATCCTGCCGGCAGTTACTTCCGGAATCCGC
This sequence comes from Microvirga massiliensis, assembly GCF_001006805.1. Lineage (GTDB taxonomy): Bacteria > Pseudomonadota > Alphaproteobacteria > Rhizobiales > Beijerinckiaceae > Microvirga > Microvirga massiliensis. The sequence continues at coordinate 47,588 of NZ_LN811358.1, forward strand.
CCGGAACGTCGCACGTTCCCGCCTCACGCGACGGCTGCACCATCTTTGTCCGCCTCTGGCAATTCCGTAATGGCGACGACGTGCAGATCGTTCGCCAACCCGGCAAAGGTCGCAAAATCACCCCGCGACCGGGCGCTGCTGCGGCGACCGTCCTGTTCGAGGATAGCAACGAGGAGGTCCGCCTCGAAGACTGGACGGCCGGCGCCGACGTCACCGTGGAGAACGGCCGCGGGCTCGAATTCCTGGTCCTGGCTGGCGGGCTGCGTATCGGCGACGAGCGGCTCGAACCGCAAAGCTGGGGCCGTCTGCCCGCGGGCACGCACTTCGCCGCCAGCGTCGGACCGAGCGGCGCAAGAATCTGGATGAAGGATGGACCCCTGCTGCACCCGGACGTCTGCCGATTACCGGGACCTTGAACCGGATCATGCGGTGCCCTTCGAGGGTCGGACCGGAGGGGAAATCGCCGAGGCGGTGCTGTCCGCGCATTTGGTTCATGTCGGCACGGTTGCCTCAGGACCGGCGTGCGAGTTCTAGCTGAGATTGAGACGGGCATGGCGCAGTGTGGAGCGCTGCTTCTTTCGCATGAGGATGAGTTTGTGGCTGAGGGAATGGAGATCGCAATTAGAGCAGTGCTCATTGGTATCGGCGGCACGGTGATTCTGGATCTGTGGGCCGCCTTGATGCAGCGCGTCTTCAATGTGCCGGCGACCAACTGGGCGATGGTGGGCCGCTGGGTCGGTCACATGCCGAGAGGCCGTTTCATGCACGAAAATATCGGCAGAGCCGCGCCTGTTTCGGGAGAGCACGCGATCGGCTGGATCGTGCACTACGTCATCGGCATCGTGTACGGTCTGCTTCTCGTCGGACTTTTGGGCGTCACATGGCTGCGAGAGCCTACGCTCCTTCCCCCGATGATCCTGGCGCTCGGTCTCCTCGTCGCTCCGTACTTCATCATGATGCCTAGCATGGGCTCGGGGATCGCCGGGGCCAAGACACCGAAGCCGAACGTGACTCGTCTGAAAAGTGTCGTTGGGCACTCCGTCTTTGGCCTCGGCATGTATGTGACCGCGCTGATGATTGAGGCCGACCTATCCGCACCACTCGCAGGATGATCAGGCGGAAGACCACGAAGAACGGCTCCATAGGGATGCGTCGCAAACCTGGATGGAAGGCGTAGAGCGACGCGTGTCTTCGTGTGTCGCTTAGGCGGCCAATAGCCGGAACCACTCGGCAAGGGATCGCGGGCGTACTTCACCTGTCCGTTGCGCTTCATGCAAGCCATCTCGATTCCGCTGAGGATGGCCTTTGCTTTCTTGAACACTGGAGAGGTGACGATTGCTGCGATCATTTCACCTTATCCTGAAGAAGGACGATCCATAATACTCACGTGCCGCTCTTTCCTCGCTGGAACCGTACTTCAGCAGGCTGGGTCGCGCCGCGGCAGTTTGCCCCTTCTGACTGGATTGCTGCCCTGTCCGCCAAGGGGTGAATGCGTTATTCTCTGCGCATGCAAGAGACCGATGCTCTCTTTGAAACTTTGCTTCGCTCGGCCGATTCCGCAGCGGTCCACGCCGTCGAGGATCTCGTGCGGAACGGCCCCGATGAGGAACTCGCGCACGTCAATGCCGTCGGTTTCGCGGCCGCCCATGGCCTCGACGAGGAGAAGCTAATTGCGGCCCTGCTGCATGCCTCGAGGCTGGGTCTTTTCGAGATGTCCTGGAACATCCTCTGCCCGAGCTGCGGTGGCGTGCTCGACGCCAATACCACGCTGAAGAGCGTGCGCCAGGAGGAATACCATTGCGCGTTTTGCTCGCTTGCGAGCGAGCCGAGGCTCGACGACACCGTGGAGGTAAGCTTCACCGTAAGCCCACGTATTCGCCGCATCGCCGCGCATGATCCGGACGGCCTCGGCTTCTGGGAATATTACCGGCAGATCTTCTTCGGATCGGGTGTCGCCTTTCCCGAGCCGGGCGCCTTTGACGAGCTCACGCGCCGTTCCACGCTGGAGGTCGTCGAGCTTCAGGCCGGTGAGCGAGCCATCCTGGCCCTGCAGCTCCCCGCACAATCCATCATCATTTTCGATCCTGTGACCCACACGGCCCATTCCATCGAGGTGGCAGGGGAGCTCACGCAGAGCCGCCAGGAGCTTTCCCTGGTTTTCAGCAACACCCGGGCTGGCGTCGGCCACACGACCATGCCTCCGGGGCCGCTCCGGCTTTCGCTGGACAACCGCACGGAGGGTCGAGTCCTGCCGGGCGTCTTCGTGGTCGGTGGGGAACTGGACGGGCTCCTGAGCAGTCGCCGTCCCTTCCTGACTGCGAAGCGGCTCCTCACCAATCAGACCTTCCGCGATCTCTATCGCACCGATACGCTCGACGTGGAGCAGAGGCTCAAGATCATGAGCCTCACCTTCCTGTTCACGGACCTGAAGGGATCGACCGAGCTCTATGAACGCGTCGGCGATCTCGTCGCCTATGATCTGGTTCGCGATCATTTCCGGATCTTGACCGAGATCGTGGCATCGGAAGCCGGGGCCGTCGTCAAGACCATCGGCGATGCGGTGATGGCGACCTTTCTGTTGCCGCACCGGGCGGTCTCGGCCGCTCTTCGCATGCGCGAGTCCATGCGGCAGCTGAACGAGCGCCGCGGGGCCGATGACCTGATCCTGAAGATCGGGATCCATGAGGGACCGTGCCTCGCGGTGAACCTCAATGATCGCCAGGACTATTTCGGCCAGACGGTCAATATCGCCTCGCGCGTGCAGGAGCTCGCAACGGGTGACAGCATCTTCGTGACCCAAGCGGTCGTCCGGCACACGGACTCCGCTCAACTCCTCGCATCGCATCGAGTGGATGCCGAACCTCGGGAACTGCCCCTTCGGGGAATCAGCGATCGCATGCCCGTCTTCGCGCTGACGTGAGCCGTCTATCGCTTCCCATCGGTAAAGCTCGCACTACAGAACGGCTTTCCGCGGGACCAAGCGGATCAGTAAAGCGCGAGCTCGAAATGCGAGCGGTCCATATCCTTGAAGCCGAGGAAATGACCACCCCAGCGAATCGGCACGCCCAAGGCTGCGGCTGCCTTCTTCATCGCTGTTGCGATCCGGTTCAGGGGCTCCGGATCGAAAGTGACATGGCCTCTTGCGTCCAGCGGCCACAGGTCGACGGCATTCCCCGACCTGTGAGGGCTGTCCCGGGTGTTGGACCAGCCCCAGGCAACCGCCTTCCGTTGAAGTTCGCCGTTGCGCCTGCCCGATCCGATCACGAAGCGTAATCCGGGACTGTCGGCCTGAGCCTTCCGGACCACCTTGGCGAGCAACGGATTGAGAGCCTCGAGGTTGGCCTCGTGATTGGTCACCGGATCCGCATTCCACTCGCGAAACATCGCGAGCTGATCCCGCCCGAATTCATCCCTGACGGGAATATTCGCGTAGACATCTCCCGGCCCGTAGAGCCGGCTGCCGGTCACGTTCGGAGACCCGCGTGGGGCAATGCCGGATCCGTCTTTTGCCAGGACTCCGAAGGAGAGACCGAAGAACGCGACGGTGAGCAGGCCGGTTCGAAGGGAGCAATCGATGAGAGCCATGGCGAAACCTCGACGGCCGGGTCATCAGACTGCGGAATGGTTACGGCTTTGATGCGGCCGCTCACGGACTGCGAGGTTCGGCTCCATCCGCAGACATTCGCCGCGGCGCATCCCGATCGTTTCGATCGGGTGGAGACCTGTCATGATCAGGAGTTGCTGCTAAGGACGGGTCCATCCGCGTCGGGGAGCCGGCCATGACGCCCACGCCCGGATTCGCGGTCGCCACCATGCTGGCGACCCTGGCCTATCTCGGGATCGCCATTCTCGGCTGGGGCGGGTTTGCCGCCTTCTTCTCTCATCCGGCCCGAACCGCCCTTGCCGTCACGACCCTTGTGTTGTCTGCCGTGGCGCTCTTCAGCGGCGGAAATCTCAGCTCCGGGGAGCGCGAGGATCGTGCCAACCGCTGGGTCATCATCGCTTTCGCGCTGACCGGGCTGCTGCTGGCCTATCTGCCTGCCTATACAGACCGGCACGAGATCTGGACCCTCGACAGGGACGCGATTCGCTGGCTCGGTGTCGTTCTCTTCGCAGCCGGCGGTGCGCTGCGGCTCTGGCCCGTCTTCGTGCTCGGCCACCGGTTCAGCGGCCTAGTCGCGATTCAGCCCGGGCATCGGCTGGTCACGCGCGGCGTCTATGGCGTCATTCGCCACCCGAGCTATCTCGGATTGCTGATCAACTCGCTGGGCTGGGCGCTCGCGTTTCGCGCGGGGGCCGGCGTGCTGCTCACAGCGCTCCTCGTCCCGCCGCTTCTCGCGCGCATCCGTGCGGAAGAGATGCTGCTGCGCACACATTTCGGCGCCGAATACGATGCCTATTGCAGCCGCACCAGGCGGCTGATCCCCGGGCTCTACTGAAGCAGCCCATGCGATCATCGATCCGGCTCAAAGGGCAAGGATCGTGTTTCACCGCACCAGGTATTTGTTCCTGTAGTGCTTGCGGAGGATTTTCCGGATCTGCTCCGGAAGTCGCCTGTTACGGGTCGCCTGCCGCTCGTTGCAGCGTTCCTGCGGCTTCGGTCGATTCGCGCCGGATCGCGGTTTCGCTGGTTTGCGCATCGCGATGCGATTCCAAAGATCGGGTGCGCGGCCCGCCGGTTCCTTGATCGACGGCGATCCCGGAAAGCCCGTTCG
>NZ_LN811358.1:53323-70543 GCF_001006805.1 Microvirga massiliensis
GAAGCAGTTGCCTTTCCCAGACATCGAGATCTGGATGCCCTGTCGTGCCGCATGTTCTCAATCGTGCAGAGCCCTGGCCGCTGTGGCGAGCGGATCGAGGTCCTCACCGTACTGGGCCGCTGGCTTGCTGAGCTTGGCGCCACGTACAGCGTCTGCACGTTTCGCGCTCGGCGTGCATGTACCAGGGCCCGAAGCGCGCCAAGAGCTTCGAGTGACAGGCGTGATGTCATTGGATCTCTTTCGGACTTTGATGATTGGGCTCACACATGGACAAAGCGGAAAATGCGATCTCCCCCAAGCCAGGGGATAGGCTGTAACGTCCTCCTTGCTGCGCGCGTTCCGCAACGCCCGAAACGCAAGGTGAGTACAGACTTTTCGGGGCTTACCCTTGATCAAAAGAAGGTGCCGGGCTGAGCCTTGACGGCCGTTGTGCTCGGCAGCGATTGCGATGCCTCGCTTTTATTTCGACGTCCGGTAAGGGCGAAGTTCACTCCCGATGGAGACGGTGTGGAGTTCGACGATCCGGGGCGCCGCCGAATACAAGGCCGCGTGCACGGCGGCAGACATCGGGCGCGACCGGCTCCCGAGGAGCGACGCCCGTGACGTCAAGGTCGAGGTGCGGAACGACCATCACCAGCAGGTGCTGACGGCAACGGTCTCGATGGAGGTTGACCGGGTAATGCCGCCGCCGGAGCCACCGTGCGCGAGATAGTCGCTGATTTGGGAACAGCGGCGATCACGCTGCATTGGCGAGTATGAGCAAGTCAGAGAATGACCGACGCGCCCGGCCGAACCCTCTCGGCAGCCATGATCGCTCGGTGCGCTTGTCGCTCAAGCTGACGCGGAAAACGGTCGAGGAGACAGAGCGCCTCATCGAGGAGTCCCGCAGGTTGCTTGCCCGGCCCGTTTATTCGGATCGGGATCCTCCGAGGACCAAACTGCTCCGGAAGTCACTGCCTCGCGCGCACAAGACCACAGTCCCCATCATGGAACCGCATAGACATTGGACGCGCCTGCGTCACCGCTTCGCACGGTCGGCGCTCAAGCTGCTCCAGCAGAAGATCACGGAAGCGGAGCGCGCGCGTGAGGAGCCCCGCGAGCTGCTCGACCGGCCAGTGCATCCTTTTCTTCCCAAGCGCCCCCATCGCGAAGAGTAACCCGCCTCACGCGCACCACGTCATGCGTAGGAGGACGTCCCTTGAGATGTCTGCGGAAGGGAAGGCCGAAACGGAACGGGCCCGGTCGCTGAGGCGACGGGCCCGTGGTGACTTAAGCGTCACACGTCACTGACGTGGTTCCGGATGATCCGGCGAAAAGGCTCAGATTGTCGAGCCGAAACAGCTGCCTCCACGGCGTGTGAGGGTCGGGAGGCGTCTCGGCCCAGGTGGTGTCTCGATCGCAACCTCCCTTTCAGCCGAACCGCGGCGGGTGCGCGGCCAAGCGCGTATGTGATCGGGGCTGCTCAGGATCCCGCGAGCAAGGCCACTTCGATCCAGCGGTAGACTGCGCTCGCTCTCGCCAGTCTGCATTAACCTGGATCGAACAGAGCCGCAGAAACATGTCGGATCCGAGCGTATGCGCGCTGCGTCACCAGACGAGGCCCGCGATGCGGTCGCGAAACTGCGGCCCCGTTTTACCTGGGTGAGAGCGGGATGGCGGTTGCTCCAGTAGATGTGGCGTTGAGGCTCCCGACTGCCCGACACACACGATCCTTGTTAGTGGCCCTGCCAGATCTCTGATGTCCTCTCCACCCTGGCAAGGCCACTTTCGTGTCGCGCGGCCGATCCTGCCGGGGAACAGCGGGCCGGGGGCTGTCGTTGACAGTCTCACCGCGGATCCTGACCATGAGCCAAGCGAAATCCCTTCGACACGAGGCACTCGTCCGCTATCGCGCCGCCGAGCAGGCGCTCAGGCTCATCTACGAGCAGATCCAGGAGGCCGAGCGCGCGACCGAGAGGTCCCGCAAGGTGCCCAGGCGCCGTGATCCTGAGGAGTGATCTCGCGCGCGCGAGGCGCTGCGCTCCAGAACTCTCATTTCACACGGATTCCGAGAAGGCCGTCTATAGAACTGGGCGGGATACTCTCTCGCCCCGATCCAATCATAGCGCCGCTTTGCTACTGGGATGAAGCCGGGTGAGACTCGGGAACATCTGGTGGGCTCACCTGAAAGATTACCAGCTTCACGGGCGTCTGCCCCTTGTTGGTGGCGCGGATGATCGTGTTGACCGGCTCAATCGCGGCCTGCCCGGCTTGGGTATGAACCGTCTCTCCGTCCTTCCTCTCCACGGACAGCGTGCCCTCGACCACGTAGACAATCGGCGGCGTGGGATGAGTGTGCCATTGGCCAACTGCACCCGGCTGAATGGTTGAGGTCCGGACCCGGACCTCAAGCTGCTCCTTGGTGGGCAGCGTCGGGGCGATCTGCTTCAGGACGAAGCTGGGACCGGGATTTTGCGGGGCTGGCTGCTGCGCCTGGACAGACGAGGCGACACATACAAAGGCGCATACGAGAACGATGCTCTTCATATCGCGCTCCTCCTCAAGGAGAGGAGCAAGCCTAGCACAAAGCGCGTGTCATCGCGCGTGTGAAAGCGACCACGCTGTTTGCGTAACGCGATTTGTGGAACAGCGGTTCTGATAGCTGCATTGGGAAGGTCGAATTCCCGATGGATGGTCTCTCTCGACAGCCAGGATTCCCTGGTGCCGACCGTGCTGAGTGCCGCGTATGCTCTCGTGGGCCAAATCGATCTCGGGCTCACGACGGTCAGAAACGCTCTTGCCCTGGACCCAAACTTGGCTTGGGCTTGGCTCCGCAGCGGCTGACTGCATATCTACGCCCAGCACCCCGATACAGCCATTGAGCATTTCGAACGCGCCGTGCGCCTCAGTCCGCTTGATCCGATGCACTTCAATGCTCTCGTCGGGATCGGAGCCGCGCACTCTGGCAAGGGCCAGTATGACGAGGCGGCACGGTGGTTCAAGCAAGCTCTTCGCGAAAGGCCGGATGCCCTCTGGACCTGCCTCCTCCAGGCGGCGGCATACGCCCATGCCGGCCGCCTGGAGGAGGCTAGGCGGACGGTCGCCGGATTTCTCCAGGCATATCCAGGCATGACTGTCTCGAAGGCCATTGCTGCTGCGCCGAGCGCGGCTCCTGTGAACAAACGCATCGCTGAAGGTCTGCACAGGGTAGGTTTCCCAGAATAGGCGAGAGAAAGCTGCTACCTGATCGACATTCCGACACAACGGCTCGTGTTTCTGAATGAAAGCGGCATGACGAGCAACAACGCAGCAAAGTCCCGGGTTGGGCACAGTCGTCTACCTTTTAGTAGTTCGCTGCGCGAGAGCGAACATCATTGCGGCGGGACAGGTGCAGCCGCTGGGCTTGGGCTGCGCGTGGCAAGCCACTGGGTGATCTGTGGCAGGCGCTCTGACTTGACCTTCAGGCGGAACTCCAGATCGGCATAGAATCTCTCAACCTCTTGACGGAACTCCGCCGGCACGTGGTCATCGATAAAGCGTCGAAGCTCCTCGAGGCGGTTGGGGTTTACAGATTGTCCTGCGAGAGAGGGAACGAAGCTGTAACGCCGAAGCACGTCAAGCCTTGAGGTCAGAGCATCCAAGTGCTCGAGAGCAAATCGCCAAGCAAGGTCCGGATTGTCAGCGGCAACCCGCGTAATCATGCGTAGTCCTGCCGCTCTCGAGGGTTCATTGCTCAGGGCAATCTCAAGCGTTCGGCTGGCCAGAACGGGATTCTCAGCCCATGCGAGTGCACCGAAGAGTTGATCCTCCTCAAGAGGGTCGGCCGCTCTTTTCGCAAGCTCGTGCATGGACTCGTAGAGAGCGGCATCGGCCGAAAGGGCTACAACTCTCAAGGTCGGCAGCCGGATAGCCGCAGGTAGGTTCTTTGGATCGGCCACGAAGGCATGGAAGCGGCGCCGGGCCTCAGCCACCACCGCCGGCTCCTCAAACCGCCCCAAAGCGCTCAGAAGGTCCTCGCGCAAGACGGCCATGTTGTCGGGCTTCTTGGGGCCCGCATCCCAACCGACCTGCACAAAGAGTGGCGCTAACGTGGTGCGCGCGAAGGTGCGAAATTCCATCTGCTCGGTTTGACCAGCGTAGAGCTGGTCGATTGACACGAGTGTCTCAATGATCTGCCGCCACACCGTCATTTCGGCATCAAGCGGAGCTTTCTCGATCAGCTCGAGATAATCTGTAAGTGGCGTTACGCCCGCCTCGCCAAGAGCCCAGCTGTCGTAAAGAAGTCCCAGTTGGTCGGCAGGTAACAGCGCAGGAAGATGCTCTGCAAGAGCGAGAAACGCTCCTCCGGCATAATGACTGCGGTAGTATGCGGTTTGACCGAGGTTAATCTTGATCGGCGGTGTTCCCGAGACAGAGATGGAAGTGGGTGATGAGCCTGCGACCAATTGAGAGACTAGCGCCATTCCCGATCCAATAGAAGCCGCAGAGACTGGAGTGCGCCACACGAGCGGTTCGCGCGCGCTCTCGTCCACGCCAAAGCGCTTCTGATTGAGGCTAACCGTCGTATGGCCTCCTTCCGCCTTTAGCTCCTGAACCGAGATGAGCGGTACCCCAGGCTGGAGAGTGAAGTCGTCTGCAATCGGTTTGATGGGCTGGTGAGCAGCCTTTTCCAACTCGGCCCAAAGGTTGTCTGTTGCGGCATTCTGGTAGGCATAGATTTGCATATAGGTCCGGATGCCTTCGCGGAATGCCTCCTGCCCAAGGTAGCCCTCAAGCATGCGAATGACCGCCTGCCCCTTGCGATACGTGATCTCGTCAAAAGCTTGAGCAGCCTGATCACCCCTGGTCACTGGCTGTACGACAGAATGGGCTGTGCGTTTCGCATCCTGCCGCATGGCCCGCTGTCGCCCTGACTCGGACTGGAGCCACATCATCCACTCGGGATGGAAGCGCTCTGTGGCTTTGTTCTGCATCCAGGATGCGAACCCCTCATTGAGCCACAGGTTATCCCACCACTGCATGGTCACAAGATTGCCGAACCACTGGTGGGCCATCTCGTGGGCAACCACAACAAAAACCCCTTGCCGCGCTGATTCCGGCGACAGAGCAGGATCCACCAGGACGGCGTTCTCGAAGTAGAGGATTGCGCCCCAGTTCTCCATGGCTGAAAAGCCCCCTCCGCTGGGGACCGCAATCATGTCAAGCTTGGGCAGAGGGTAGGGCACGCCAAAGTACTCGTTGAAGTAATCGAGAAGCCGGGCAGCACTGTCTAGGGCAAACTGGCCTTTGTATGCGCTGCCCTTGCGGGTAACGACAGCAAGCTTCGTCGAACCAACTGTCCTCTCTAACCGCTCCAGATCTCCTATGCCGAGGAACAGCAGATAGGACGACATTTTGGGACTCGTTTGGAACTGGACCCGTTGGTATTGCCCATCCAGCTCGGAAATCTCCTCCACAGGCATATTCGAGATGGCTACCTCGTCGTTTGGAACAGCTACGGAGAGAGAGAAGGTAGCTTTGCGAGCAGGCTCGTCCCAACAGGGGACAAAACGACGAGCGCTAACCGGCTCGAACTGGGTCACGAGCATCCGCTTGGGAGCCTCCGGCGAGCCATACTGAGCCATGAACAGTCCATCGGCATTCTCGTTGATCTCCCCCTTGTAGTCGATCGCAATTTCATAGGTTCCCGGCTCAATGATCCGGTCGAAGGTCAGAGTTGCCGTTTGCTCCTCGTGATCGAGCTTGATGTCAGATGCTTGTTCGGCGGTCGGCATCAAAACCGCGCGCTCCAACTGCAGGTCAGCGGCATTCAGGACGATATCAGATGTGGGCTCGCGAACCGAAGTGGTAATCCGGACAGAGCCGTCAAACCGCAGGTTGCCGGCATCCGGTCTCACAAAGATGTTGTAGTGTTCGGGGACGACGTTCGATGGGAGCTGGATGGGGGTGGTCTTGGTACGGGGCTGATTCGCAGGTTGTGCCGCCGCGGGACCAGTAAGTCCTGGAGTGCGTTGGATCGGAAGAGCTTCACCGAGCAGCAGGACCACGACAGTAGCAGAGGCGAGGACACCGAGGCTCTTCAGGATCATCTCGGTTCACCTTCAATTCCCGGAGTTACCGACTGCCTGACCATCTACTCGTCTAAACAACCGGCTTAGAAGCCTAATTTCGCTGGCTTTGGAAGGCAGATGACCTGACCCTCTGGTTCATCCGGGGTTAGCTAGAGTTCTGGGATGAGAATGGCGCGTCTGCACCGTGAGATCAACGGGGGCGGAGCTGGTCAAGGTTACTTCGATGATCGCCCGTTGCCTGAGTTGGGCAGTATCAGCCGCCGGCATTCGAGCGCCTGCTTCCCGTCGCAGAAGGGATCGGTCGTCCACGCCAGCATGTGCTTCGCAAAATCCTGAGCGGCATACACTATGTCCAGCGCGATAGCGTGCTGTGGGACGCCATACCTAAACATCTGCTGCCGCACAGGATCTGCTATGAACTTCGGCGACTGCTGACCGATGTCTGGCATCAGGAACGCGTCAACGACTATCTCGTCGCAGCCGACCGCGAGAGAGCCAGGCGTTCAGCCAGCCCGACGCAGGTAAGCATTGATGCCGTTGGCTGTAATACCATGCACCGCAAGGCGAACGGGGCACGATGCAGGCAAGAAGGTGTAGATCGCAAGTGTCACATTATGGCCGATGGCGACAATCGATTGCTGGCCGTGAGGGGCACCACCGCTGATGTCCAGGATCAGGACGGTGGCATTCCCCTGGTCGAGAGCCTGATTCGAAGATCGATTGCGGTCAAAGCGACTCGAGCGAATTGTTGGCTAATCGACTCCTTGGGAGAGCACGGCAGAGTTCCGAGAGCATCCGACTTCCACGTCTTTCCGGTCGTTCAAAGTCCGATGGTGCTTTCTAGGAATGACCCGTCATGCACCTAAAACCAAAATTTGATCGAGTTCTGCTCCGTGCCACGAGTGGCCATTCGCGGTGTAACATTCAACCTCTCCGAGACCGCGAGCTTCCTAGTTTTGTTACTTATTGTGTTGAAGCTACCGGCTTGACGGACTGTAGCCTCTCCTGCGCGACGGCGAACCTCATCTCGCCACTCCTGGGACCTGAACCGTCAGCACGGCGACCGTGATCCCATTCTCATGAGGCCTCTATACGGAGGCAAGAGCCGCCCGGAAAATAGATCGGCTGCTCGGCCCAGGGGTCCCGTACAGACGGCGACTCGGTCCTTTCTCCTCCGTCATAATTGGATGTAGTTTAAGCAGCAGTAAGGTCCTTAAACAGCTTATCGGACGTGCCGCACCCTTGCGCAACTCAAAGACCAAGCGATCCGGCATACCCTGTGAGTTCCAGATAGCCACGTCCGCCCGGTGTGGAGACCAATCCCTCCCAGTAGCTCGGCATTCCTGTGGCGCGCCCGTCCAGTTCCTGTGCATCGAAAAGCGGTGTGAGGCTGACGCGACGTGTGCCTTCGGGCAGCCGGATCTCGAACTCGGCCTCGACGGGATAGGCCGCGCCGGTTTGAGGCGAGTGCCAGCGCCGCCGGGGCACGAAGCGCACGTCCTCGGACGCGAGCACCAGCTGTGTTCCGTCGGCTCGGCGGAGCGTGCCCCCGGCATGAATGGCACGTCCGTCGTGCCCACGGACCTGGAAGGCCATCAACGCGGCGCCGTCATCGAAATTGATGCCCGTCCAGTCCCAGCCGACGGCGTCGGGTGGGAGATAGCTCGACGACCATTCGCGGTCGAGCCAGGCGCGGCCTGTCATCGCCTCCCGTTTGCCATTGCGGATCACGCTGCCGACGACCGCCAGCTGTGGCACGGAATAGTAATAGCTCGCCTGCTCAGGGCGCGGACCTTTGCGGCTGTAGCCCCCCTCGCCGTTAAGCATCACGGGTTGAGTCGGGGTAAAGGCGAGGTCGAGTCTGAAATCCCGCGCACATGCCGTTGCGTGGAAGACGCCGTCGACGCGCCGCTCGAGGTGCCAGTCGAGCAGTGCGATCCGGGTATCGCCCTCGTGTGCCTCCGCGATCCCGAAGCCCTGCCGCGCAACGCGTTGGTCGTGGATCAGCTTGCCTCTGGCGGGGTCGGACAGTGCCGCGTGCGCGAAGATGATCTGCCGCGGCGCGAAGGCGCTGGGATTGGCGGAATCGATCCCGGGGCGTGAGCGGAAGAAGGTGATCTGGAATCCGATTGGCCGGCCATCGGGGGCATCAAGCCAGCCGGTGAAATACCACCATTCGGTGCGATAGTCCGGATGCGCGCCATGATCGCGCGGAAAGTGAAGTTCTGCGCCTGGCGTCACGACGGGATAGGCGGGCTGCGGACTCACCGCGGGCGCGGCCCAGCCGATGGCGACCATGAGCAGGGCGAGGGCGAGCCGGGTCTTCATCACCAGTCCTCGCTCACCGCACGCACTGCGTCGCGCGACACCGCCTGGCGCCCGGCGATCATCGCGGTGACGGCCGCGGTGGCAATCAGCGCGGTCGCTACGCCGAGGATGAGGCCCCAGGGAATGCGTGTCGTCATCGTCCAGTTGAACGATTGCGGGTTGATCACATGGATCAAAATCTGGCTGAGCGCGATCCCGATCGCGATGCCCGCCGCCATGCCGACCAGCCCGAGGAGCGCGCCCTCGATGGCAAGCATTGCGACGATCTGGCCCCTGCTCATCCCGACATGGCGCATCATGCCGAATTCCTTGATGCGCGCGACCGTCTGGGCCGAGAAGGTGGCGGCGACCCCGGCCAGGCCGATCAGGATCGCGATCGCCTCGAGCGCATAGGTGATCGCGAAGCTCCGGTCGAACAGCCGCAACGCGCGTGCGCGCAGCGCGGCGGGTTCGGCGAAATCCACACGGCCCGCAAGATCGGGTGGCAGCTGCGCCAGGATTGACGCGCGCACTGCCGCCGGCGAGGCGCCCGACACGAGCTCGACCGCAGCCTCGCTGCGCACCGCATCGCCGGTAATCGCCGTATAATCGCGCGTGTCGATCACGATGGCGCCCTGTGGCCGGGCATAGTCACGCCAGATCCCCGCGACATAGCCCGTCACCTGGGCGCCGCCCGCGCCGATCGGCAGCGCGAAAGCGTCACCGGGCTGCGTGCTGTAGAGCCGCGCCGCGGGCTCGGACAGCCACAGCGCGACGCCATCCCCCGGCCGTGAGGCCCGCTGGATCAGTGGTAGCGTGTAGCCGGGCCCCGTCACCGGGCGCACGATCAGCGAGGCTGGGGGAAGCTCCGGATCGAGCCTGACCTGCAAGCCCTTGCTGAAGGCGATGCCCGCGACCCCCGGCGTGACGGCAAGGCGGCGCTGCGTTTCGGCGTCGAACAGGGGCTCGTTCGATGCCGCGGCGACGTAGAGATCGGCACTGAGAAAGCTTTCCAGCCACTCGTCCACCGAGCCGCGAAAGCTGGTGACCATCACCGCCATCGCGATCATCAGCCCGGTGCTCGCGACGATGCCGCCGAGCGCGATCGAGGCCTGGCCCAGTGCGCCGAGCAGGCGGCCGAGCGCCATCTCGAACGCGGGGACCCGCAGCTTCGCCCGGCCGAGCGGCCGCAGCAGCCGGCGCGCCAGCCAGGGCATCGCAGCGACGCCGCCGGCCAGCACAAGCCCGACCGCGAGATAGCCGAAGACAGGAAGCCGGTTCATTGCCGGGAGCAAGGCGCACACGGACCCGGCACCGATCAGAGTTCCGGCAGGGACGATGCTAGGCGGCTGGCGCGGGTCGCCTTGATCGCCCGCATCCTTGAGCGCCAGCGCGGGCGCGATCCGGGCGGCGCGCCGGGCGGGCACGTAGCTTCCGGCCAGCGCGGTCGCGACACCAAAGGCGAAGAAGAGCACCGCCGCTTCGGGGGCGAATGCAAGCGTCGTTGGCGCGCCTTCGAAAAAGCCCGCGCCGAGATCGCCACCGACCAGTCGCAACGCAACTCCCGCGATCGCATAGCCTCCAGCCAACCCGATCAGCGCGCCCACAACGCCCAGGGCCGCGCCCTCGCCCAGAAGCTGGCCGGCGAGCGCCCGTTCCTGCAGGCCGAGCGTGCGGAGCAGCGCGAACTGGCGCAGCCGCCGCGTCACCGCGAGCGATTGCGCGGAATAGACGAGGAAGCCGCCGGTCAGCAGGGCGACCAGCGCGAGCATGTCGAGGTTGACGCGATAGGCCCGCGACAGCGCGTCGCCGCGCCGGCTCTCGGTCTCGGCATCGCTGGGTTGCGCGCTGGCAGGCAGAACCGACGAGAGCTGAGCCTGGGCGTCGGTCAGGGCGGTCCCGGGCTCGAGCTTGAGGTCGACACGATCGAGCGTGCCGAGCCGTCCGAAGCGCCATTGCGCCGACGCGATGTCAATGACGGCGAGGCCCTGCCCCGGCGCCACGCCCGGCAGGTCTCCCGCGACAACGAAGTTGTGCGCGCGGCCGTTCGCACGCACCTCCACGCGGTCGCCGACCTCGAGGCCTGTCTGGGTCATTGCGTCGCGCGACAGGTAGAGCGCGTCTGGATCGAGCAGCGCGTCGAGATCCGTCGACCGCGTTCCGGCGCCCGTGCGCGTGGATCGAGGCCTGATGACCAGGCTCGGCGAAACGGTCTGCGTGCGAAACATGTCGAGCCCCAGAAGCGTGATCGGGAACGCCCGTTCCCTGATCGTCGCGCGCAGCTGCACGACCGGGCTCGCATCCGCGACCGCGCCGAGCGCCATCAGCTTGGGATAGAGTTCCTCGTTAAACCCAAGCGCACTGGTGCTTCTCACTTGCAGATCAGCACCACCGGCGGCGCTGCGCACGGCCTGCCCGAAGGATTCGGCGGCCGAGCGATTGATGAGATGAACCGCAAAGGCGAGCGCGACGCCGATCGCGATGGCGACCCCGGCCAGCACGAAGCGCATCGGAAAGGCGCGGAACTCGCCCGCAATCAGCCAGCGCCAGGCGGTGGCCCCAGTCTCAGCCATTGGCGGGCACCAGGCCCTGCGGCGTGAGCATGAGCTGCCGGTCGGCCGTTGCCGCGGCCAGCGGCGAATGCGTGACGAGCAGCATCGCCGCGCCGCGCTCTTTCACGGCCCGCCCGAGCAGCCCAATGATCTGGGCCGCGGTGCCGGGGTCGAGATTGCCCGTGGGCTCGTCGGCCAGGATCAGCGCGGGCACATGCACCAGCGCGCGTGCGATCGCGACGCGCTGCAGCTCGCCGCCGGAAAGCTCGCGCGGATAGCTATTCCGTCGGTCGCCGAGCCCGACCGCATCGAGCATCTCGCCGGCGCGCGCGAGCGCTAGAGCGCGTGGCTGCTTCTGAAGAATGAGCGGAAAGGCGACGTTCCGTGCGAGATCGAGGTGCGGCAGGATGTGGAAGGCCTGGAACACGAAGCCAATTGCGTCGCGGCGAAGCGCGGTCCGGTCCGCTTCGTGCAGCCGCGCCAGATTGGTCCCGGCGACCCAGACCTCGCCCGAATCGGCAGTCTCGAGCCCCGCGATGATATTGAGCAAGGTCGACTTTCCAGCACCCGATTCACCGCGGATCGCCACATGCTCGCCCGCTTCGAGCGTCAGCGCGAGTCCATCGAAGAGCCAGCGTCCGCCGGGAAGCACCTTGGCGAGCGAAGTCAGTCGGAGAACGGGCTCACGCATCGGACCCGGACAATTTTGCACCGATGCGATAAAGCATGGGGTTGGTAGCATGGTGCGCACGCTCCAGTGCGTGCCGTTCGGCGGCTTCTCGTGCCGCGTTCTCTCGAACACCTACCGGACCTGCACCGGTGGCACTGGCATCTTGCCGGCGGTCGGCTGGCATCCTTGAGCAGGCCCACGACGTCGCGCGTCCGATAGCGCTCGCGCCACAGCCGCGCCGTCGGTTGGCTGGTCTGAAGCCGGCGCGCCACCGCGGCCGTGCCGAGCCCGTCCGTGCACGAGAGCACGATCCGGGCCCACTGCACCAGTTTCGGGCCGTGTTGCCGTCCTTCACGAGCTTCTGCAGCCGGTCGCGGTCGTCCGGCGTCACGTCAAGGCCTTCAAGACTGTCCATGCCGAACAGGAATCACAGACGCTCCCGCTTGGCAAAGACATGATCGTGACGGAACACCAGTGCTGCCGGTGTTCTCTGCGGCGGCTTTCCCGAAGAGGCGTTGCGATCTGCTGGCTGCGCTGCCGTCTACCAGGACCCTTCCGATCTGCTGGAACGATACGATCAATCCCCGCTTGCTCGCCGTGCGATCGAGCCGGCTCCCCAGGACAGAAGCCCCCATGCCTCGCGAGCTCACGGACGCTGACGGGGTCACGTGGTCCTGCGCCCAAGCCTTTGCCGGCCTCTGCAACGATCCCGAGAAGGCCGAGGCCGCACGCGTCGAGGGATCAGGCGATCATTTCCACGTGGTCTGCACGCCGAGCGGCAGGGCCAAGTCGGTGCGACTGGAACTCCCAAGTGGCTGGGAGGAAAGCTGCACGGACGAGGAGATCCTGAAGGCCATCCAGCCTAGTCATTCCGCGGAGCATTTCACTATCCGGGTGGGTGTAGAGGTGGAAAACACCTCTGCTGGGTCAGCCATAGGCGACTTCAACCACCTCGCGTCTCACAGTCGGCTCCATTCGGCTCGCCACCATCCTGTCGAACTCCGCCCCCGAGCGTCTCGACAAGAACTTCGTTTCGAAGCTGTCCTCTGCCCGTACCTGTGACTGCCGGGCGAACGTCGCTCCGGGACGGCTCGCAGTGCCGTCCTTGACCAACCTCCGGAACCCCAAGCCCGAGCGGCTCAGGCGGAAAGTCAGTTCAGAACAGGCAGAGCCGTCGGCTGTTCATCTTGTGGGGCATCACAGGACCGGAGGGGCAGCCCTCATCGAAGAAGCCCAAGTCTCCATCATTGATGGTCGGAACGTGCCCCGATGGCCGAACGTTGCAGGGCGAATAAAGAAAACCCGGCGCTCGATGAGGCCGGGTGCCCAGGAACAAATCTCCCGGACGAGTTCTCGGCTCGCGGCTAAGGGGGCCAGAAGTGCGAGCCGGAATGGATCTTTGATGCGTGGGTGCTCCGCGGGTTCCGCAGAACACAATCGGAGGTGGCCGCCTCATAGAACCGAACTGGTTAACCGTGGCGGTTCGCGTAGCGGCGCTTCTTCGCGAGATTCTGCTGCCCTTCACGCGTCTTTGCCGGGCCAATCACCGTCTTGTAACGCACTGTGTTCTTCTTCCAGGACGGCCGTGCACGCGCTTTCAATGCCATGAGGCTGCTCCTTCAACTACGCGACCATTGATTCAAGACGGTGTTGCAGGGCCGTGAGTTGGCGGACGTAAGGTTCACGTCGCTCGCGGTTCTGCTGCTCGAGTCTCGCAATGACTTTCCGTTTCAGGACCTCATCGGCGGCACTGTTGCGCACAACGTCAACATCGCTCTCATAGGCAAAATCAATATCGGCAAGCGTCGCCAGAAGCGATTGCAACAACGGCGTGATCTCCGGCGAGTACAGGCGCGCTTCACCCGTAGAGGGCACGGATTCGAAATCGGAGGGCATGGCGTTTCCCCGTTTATCGTTGTGTTTGTGTTTTCATGAACGGTCTTGTGGCCGCTTTATGCATTGGTGTCCGTTGGCCGTCTGAGACATTCGCGGACGTTTCCACATTCGCCTGCCGCTCTCGGGCTGTTGCGGTCCTATACAGAGTCCTCTGGTTGCTGAGTTTGCGTTGGGTCAGAAAATACTCCGGAGATCAACAACGTCTGTCAGAAACCCGACACAGCGGCAAGGTTTTTGAGACGGAAGCCTCGCTCTGCGAGCAATGATGATGCAGCTTTGCACGTGACCTTAGCCCTGTCCGGCAGATGGCATCAGTCACGCGCAAGTCTTGGGCAGGAGCCGGTCAAAGGTGCGGCGGATCTTGCCGTAACACTCGCAGGCCGCCTCTTCGAGACCAGCACGGTTGATGACCGAGATGGCTCCACGTCCTTGCCTGATCAACCCTGCCACCTGGAGATCACGCGTGATGAGACTCACCGTGGAGCGCTGCACATGCAGGCATTCGGCCAGGAACTCATGGGTCAGGGGCAAGGCGTCCTGATCGAGCCGGTCACGCGTGCTGAGAATCCAGCGGCAGCAGCGGGCCTCGACGCCGTGAGCCGCATTGCAGGCCACAGTCTGAAGAACCTGGGCCATCAGGGCCTCGGAATAGTTCAGGAACAGGCGCCGGATCTTCGGACGCGTGGCAATGGTCTTGTGGAGCCGATCAATCTCGATCCGGGAGGCCGAGCCGGTGAGTTGCACGACGTAGCGCCCGAAAGACTGACGGGTACCCATCGCACTCACGAGACCGATCAGACCCTCGCGACCGAACACCGCCATTTCGGCGCAGCCCCCATCCTGCATGAGCGTGACGAGTGACATGATCGTGTCGTGCGGGAAGTAGGCGTGGCGCAGGGGCTCACCTTCCTCGTAGAGGACCTGACCTCTGCGCAAGTCGACGATCTCCAAGTGGGGCTCAAGCTGCGCAAAGTCCTGTGGGCTCATGGCGGCCAGGAGCCGGTTGGTTCGATGATCCGCCGCCTTGAGAGACGCGGCCATGGCGTTCTCCCCGCAGACGCCCGGAGAATGGACAACACCAGATCATTGGCCTCTTCCCGGCGGGGCAGGAGGCTCTCGGGAGCGTAGATTATCCTCGATCTGGTGATGCCATGTCCGAGCAAGTATCAGGTGCTGACACAAATGGCTGACGCAAATAAAAGGGCAGCAATATCTGGTTTCGCTTGCCCGTCCTTCCAGCATGAACTACTTTGTGCATCGCAACAGAGCGACTGGCGTCGCTCCGTTGCTGCCCTACTTGGGCATCTCCTCCCTGAACTTCGGGCCGCTCTTGAGAGCGGCCTTTTTCTCGCCTTCTGTCTCTCCAGTCCGGAGGAGGCATTCGCAGCATGCTTCCGCACAGGTGACCTTGCGGCACCAATACTGGCTGACCTCCATGCCGTCTGTCGGGAACCCGACTCAAGGGCAAAAGGGCTCCCAAGAACAGCGCCCCTTCAACTTGATGCTGGGCTGATCCTCGGCACACCAACCCCACTCGGGCTGCCGCTCAGCCGTGCGAGTGGGTCTTCGGCAGGAGCCGCTCGAAGTTGCGGCGGACCGTGCGGTAGCACTCACAGGCCACGTCTTCGAGACTGGCACGATCCTGCACGGTGATACAGGCCCGGCTCTGGCTGATCAGCCCCGCCGTCTGGAGCGTTCGCGTGATGATGCTCAGTGTGGAGCGTTGAACACCCAACATCTCGGCGAGAAACTCGTGCGTGAGCGGCAAGGTATCGCGTTTCACCCGATCATGGGTACTCAAGATCCAGCGGCAGCAGTGGGCCTCGACGTTGTGAAGCGCATTGCAGGCCACCGTCTGGAAGGTCTGCGTCAGCAGCGCCTCGGTGTAGCGACGCAAGAGTTCTCGCAGTGGCATACTCGCATCGAAAGCAGCCTGAAGTGGCTCGACAGCTATGCGTGAGGCTCTGCCGGGGACCTGCACGACATAGCGCCCGAAGCTCCGGCGAGAGACCGAGGCGCTGATGAAGCCGCACACGCCCTCGCACCCGAACACAGCCATCTCGGCGGAGGCGCCGTCCTTCATGACGGCCAGCAGCGAGACCACCGCGTCATGGGGAAAGTAGCCGTATTGGATACTCTCGCCAATCTCGTAGAGAACCTTGCCCCTCGGCAGGTCTGCGATGTCGAGTTGAGAATCGATCCGCGTAAAATCCTCGTGCTCCATCGCTGCCAGGAGCCGGTTGGGCCGATGATTGGCCTTCAGAGATGCCATGGCAGGGTCCCTCTGTCGCCCTGAGACAGGCGGATCAGATAGCACGGATGAGGTGCCTTTTCGCTGGATGCTGTCCGTGAAAGCCGCCGTTATGTTGTTGTTCTGGAATGGGAGGCGGTCCCGATCATACTCCGCTGTGAGCGCAGTGGATGCCCACTTGGAAGCCCATGCGTCTCTCCCATCTCGGCCCACTCAACGTATGCCTGAAGCATGGCCTGGACGACACGCAATCCGGTACGGGCTGCCACAGGTGATGACACCAGATATCTGCTGGGACAGGCGCCGGTCGTGGGGATGGGTGGTTCGCCCGGTCACGAGATGGCGGCGGCAATATTTCCTCAGGATCTGTTCAGCTTTGGTGGAGCTTAATGGCCAAGAAGAGGTGCATCCTCTTCTCTGGAGATTCTACCATGCGTAAGATCTCAACCTTGGCGGTAGCCACTCTTCTTGGCGGCATCATAACGTCAACGGACGCTGAGGCCACCTACTGGGGTTACGGTTACCCGGTCTACCCGGCCCCGGTCGTCTATGCCGCGCCTGCCTACTATCCCCCCTACTGGGGCGGCTATGGCTATCCCTACTATCGCCGCGCTTATGTCGCGCGCCCGATCTACCGCCCGTATTGGGGTGGCTACTATGGACGCCCATACTGGCGGGGCGCTTATTGGGGACGCCCGTACTGGGGTGGTGGCTATTGGGGTGGACGAGGCTATTACGGCCGCTGGTAAACGAAAAGCCCCGCTTTTCTAGCGAGCCGATTTCGAACGCCTGTGGCTAGGGAAGAGGCCGCTCGAACTGTGCGATACGCGTCGCGGCGCAAGCGGCACAGTGGCCTGTGGGAACGTTCCGGCGATCTCCTCGAACCTGATCACTGTCCCGAACTTCGACAGGTGTGGTGAGTACTTTGTCCGCTAACCGGACAGGCGAACCTGCCCGATGATGCAGAATTGCTGGTGAGCGTGTGGAGGCCAAGTGCTCACTTGACAGGACTTTCTGGACAGGGGGCATCCCGCTTTCTAGCCTAGCCCGCAGCAGACAGGAGGCGGCGATGGAAGACGAGAGCCGCAATGCGGTCGCGAAACTGCAGCCACGTTTCACCTGCATTAGGGCCGGATGGCGCTTCCCACGGTAGAGGCGGTTTGAGGCTTTCGCCGCCCGACACGCGAGCCTCGCCTGTGGCCCTAGCGGTTGGATGACTGGTCATGCCACTCACCGTTATCGATCCCCGCACCGGAATGCGGGTCACTCCTGCGGCCTCCAGCAAGCCGAGGAGTGAGCAGCGTGCGCGACGCTGGGTTCTGCGTGAGCTTGACCGCCGAGCCGAACAGCAGAAGCCGCCGAGCAACCGCTCGTCGTAGACAGTGGTGCTGTTCGTAACGGTCGCGATCGGGTCTTACATCAACAGGGCCGGAATCCTGGCCGCTTCGGATAACCCCGGCGGGTTCCTACGCACACGCAAGAGATAGCTGCATT
>NZ_LN811358.1:72799-74959 GCF_001006805.1 Microvirga massiliensis
TGCATCACTCACAGAAGCGCCTTTACGGAACCAAAGTTCGGACGGTTTGAAACCTTGCGACGCCGAGAAGGTCTTTCGCACGAGAAGGTTCCGTCAACGGGATGTTCCATAACGCCCTGCTGCGAATGGAAATCTTTTCACCATCCCAGCGCACGAGGCAAGGACATGAGCGAGCCGCCGGCGTCCCCGTAAACGGGCAACGGCCGGTGCTGCGCGATGAGGCGCCTAGCGGGGGTCAGACCTCCAGGAGGCCTCGCTCTTAATGGTTATGCTTCAGACGGCGATCTCGTTCCACCCGCGTCCGGCGTCGCCTAGAGCTTCGTAGCCGTCCTCGGTTACCAGAATAGTGTCTTCGAGCTTAATGAAGCCACGCTTCGGGTGGGATAGGGTCGTTTCGATAGAAATCACCAAACCGCTTTCGAGGGGGCGGTCCCGATCATAACCGGTGTAGGAGGTGCGCGGCATGTCCATCAGCCGTGGCGCTTCGTGGCTGACAAGCCCCATGCCATGCGCCTGAAAGCGCAAGAACGCTCCATGCCGCGACGTTGCGGCCATCTGCAGCCCGAGGTCAACAATGTCGCCGCCGCGCGTTCCGGGTCTAACAAGCCGACGTGTCGCCTGCTGAACCTCCTCAATGACGCCGAGAAGATCGGTGAGCTCCGCATCCGCTTTGCCAAGAATGGCCATGCGGCACAAATCTCCGATGTAGCCCGACTGGTTGGCCCCGGAGTCGAGTGAGATGATGTCGCCGCGCGCGAGACGCTGGAGCGACGGAGCGCGGTTGAGACTCGTCCCGGCCGTGATGAGGCAATAGTCGAACACCAGCCCACGCTTCACCTCTTCGAGGCGCAACGTCTCGGCAATTTCGGCCTTGCTGCGATGCGGCGCGCACGACCAAAAGGTCGCCAGCATGGCGTCAACGACGCGCTCGGATGCCTCACGCAGGCAGGCAATTTCTCGCGGCGTCTTGCGGGCGCGCAGTCTTTCGAGTGGCAGCACGGCATCACCGAATGTGCAGTGGTTCAGGCCCTCGCGCAGGATCGCGGCCGCGTCGGCCGGTATGAACGGCCCTTCGAGACCAATGCGTTTCACACTTGGTCCAAGCTGCAAGACGTGCCTGACGACTTGACGGGCCGCCGCTTCACTTCCTGTCGTGCCAAGGTCGAGAGAGGCCGGCCAGAGCCGTCCATTGTCGCGCTCGAAGCTTTCCATCGAACAACCAACGTAGATGGTCTCGGCTGGTCGGCCTTTCCGGTAAACGACGGCGGGTAGATAGCGACTGGTCCCGATCGCCTCCATCGTGTCAAAGAAAAAGAAGCGATAACCTCCAAGCAGATATTGCACGTTGTGCTTGGACGTCGCGACGATGACATCGAGGCCATGCTCTTCCATGAGGCGATCGAGATAATGAGTGTCGAATGGCGCGACCGCATGCTCAGCTCGTTGAGGTGAAGTCATCGACCGATCCTTTTAACCGACATTTCCCGGATGGATGGGCCGACCCGCCCACTGCACAAGGAAAGATAGCTTGACTCACGGGCCCTGCGAAGCACGGCCCTGGGTTCTCCGGCGCCCAAACCGCCGGGTCGGTGGTCCGTAAGCTCAGTTTGCCGCGATCTCAGACTATTCAGCGGCACGGCAGGCGCACTTCACCTGTCAGTTGGGCCCTTGGTGATCGGCCCGCCAGCGTCAACCTCGGGCGACCCGCCTTGGTCGCAGCTCATCGATCATCACCAGGATACGCCCGAACAGGTTGCGCGGGAGCGCTCAGCGACTTTTCCCCGATCGGATCCGACCTCGCCGGTTCTGATTGGGCCAAGACGGTCTGCAAACCGCAAGGGGTGCAGAGGAGCGCCGGTGTATTGATAATCCGCGTCCGCAATCTCCTGTGCTGGCGAGATGGATCAGAAGACACCGATCGCCAGTCCGGCGGCGAGGGCTGCCCCGAGCTCTTCGCAGCGGGCAAGGTCATCACCGGCAATCACCTTCGGGGCGAAGATCGCTTCCGGGGTTTGGGCGTGAGTGCACACGATGATCGGCTCGGCGATGGTCCGCAGGCGCCAGCCGGTTGCAATCCGCTCGATCTGCCGCGCCGCATTCTGGCCGTCGCTGCCAGCACAGACCAGAATAGCGTAGGGCCGGCCGTCGAGCCGCTCCAGG
>NZ_LN811358.1:75887-79995 GCF_001006805.1 Microvirga massiliensis
ATGATCGTCTCGCTTGCGCGAAGCGTCTAACTAAGCGGTGCGCAGGGATCTCGCGCATCCAGACTGCTCTTCCTGACCTCTGAAGGGCGCAAGGTTGCACAACGCGGATTCGCGTTCACCTGACCGAAAGCGCTTGAGTTGACCGGCAGAGGCCTGGATGCCGTGCTGTGAGAGGGCGCTTCGATCCGACGCGGTTCGAACAGGGCTCGACACCATGACGGAGGTCGCGCAGCGCACGTCCGACCAGACCATCGAGATGCTCAACCGCACGGGGGAACAGGCCCAGGATCTCGCGCAGCAGTCATCACAAAACCTCAGGGCGATGGCTGAGACAGGCAACGTCCTGGCCCGTGGCTTCCAGGATCTGTCCCAGGAATGGTTCAAGCTGGTGCAGGAGCGCCTGCAAAAGAACCTCGACGGGTTCACCGCCCTGGCGCGCTGCCAGTCGGTTCCGGAGTTGATGACCGTTCAGAGCGCGTTCATGCGTGAGCGGCTGCGCGAGACGATCGACAGCGCGCAGAGGATGGCCGTAGTCTCAACACGGGTCGCAGACGAGGCTGCCAGAACGATTGCTGCGCAGAGGCCGAACAATACTCAGCGGGGTGCCGCCTAGGCCTCCAGATTGCATGCGCATCGATCTTCCCGACCTTGCCCGGCGCCGCTGGGCGGGGTTTTTGTTGAGGCTCGGTGATAGAGCGACCGCGGGGTAGCGGAATGGTGAGCACCGGCACACAAAACCTCGACAAGGATCACCCCGGCGGGACCTGAGGGTCTGGCTCAGGGGACGGAGTGTCGAGCATCGTCGTTACACTTTCGCTTGCAGGCACACATAGCGTGCTCCCCCTCGGGCCAGGTCAGAACCTTCTCATGAGTGAGGTCATGGCTTACTGCCGGGCACTTGGAATGCTCAGCCGGGCGAGCTGGACCCAGCATCGGGCGAGGTCTTTGCTCGCACAGGCTCGGCGCAAACCGGGAGCGGCGCTCATGCAATTCACGATCGAGTTCTTCCGCATACGGGCCAGCGACGGTGCGCATGCCATGCTCGCGCGGATCTCTCAGGACGTTCCCGATCTTGAGGCCGCCAAGGTGCGGGCAATCTCTCTGTTCGAGACCCTCGACATGCCGCAATTGCCAGACGGCTTGCGGATCCTGAACAGCGCCGGGATTGAGGTATTCGCCTGGCATCCGGGAGACCGCTAATCCCGCCTGATCAGGTTCCATTCGCACCTGCTGAGGTGTGAGTGTGGAGTTTGCAAGGACAGAATGAAAAGGCAGCCGCGCATGAAAAGGCAGCCGCGCGTGCAATATCCCCGGCTGTCTCAGGCTGCTGAGGCATATTCGAACATTGCTCGGTTGGGCCGATCTTCGCCCGACTCGTATTCCGGCTGGCGCTAATACACGGATCCGGATCGGTGCAAACCTGCTCTCTGTGGATCAGTTCAGGCGATGCGGACTGAGGCCCGCGTGGCGACCCGGACGGTTCGGCTGAGCGCCACGGTTCCCGTTCGTGGCAAACTGGCTCGTCATGACACTGCCAGCCCGAACTCTCCCCAACGCTCTTGATTGCCGCTGACCCGACCTTGGCAGCGATTGCGCGGCAGAGGCCCCGAACAAATGTTTCGCGACCGGCGGTGAGGGGATCGGTAGGTGCGCCTTGTAATCCGCCGATCCACCTCCAAATGCCATCCAGCTGGATGGTAACAGGATGGTGATCATGACAGACAACGTGCGGGTACTCAGGCCGAAAATGGCAGATACCGAGAAGATCACAATCAATCTCGGCTATGTCGACCTCGGACACATCGACCTTCTGGTGCAGGACGGCTTCTACTCCAACCGCACCGACTTCATCCGGACAGCGATCCGCAACCAGCTCGACCGCCACAGGGATGCAGTCAAGCAGTCCGTCGCCCGACATCAGCTTGATCTCGGCCTGCGGCAGTACAGCCGGCAGGATCTCGAGGCCGTGCAAGCGGCCGGTGAGATGCTCCACATCCAGGTTCTTGGGCTGGCCGTGATCGCCCCGGACGTCTCGCCCGAACTGGCACGCAACACGATTGCCTCCATTCACGTGCTCGGTGCCTTGCACGCCAGTTCCGCCGTGAAGGCCGCTCTCAGCGACCGCATCCGCTGACGGTCCGGTTTTTCCGCCTGAAGCACAGGCCTCACCTTCAAGACCACTCCCTTTCCCTCGGACGGGCAACGCTTTCGCTCAGCCGCAAGCCAACGCTCATTAGGATCCACGTTCATGAACGCATTTCAGAAGATCGACATGGTGGAGGCGACCCGCCTCACCCGCGAAGGGCGGCTCGAAGAGGCAATGGCAGTGTTGCGCGGCGTGCTCCCGAGCGCCCCAGCATCCGCCTCTCCGTCCGACACCAAGGGCGGTGCCGCACAGACGAAGCGCGAGGCCTCCATCCTGGACATGGTGCCGCCCCCACCAGGCAGCCCAGGCTCCTGGACGGCACCGCCGACCGGTGGTGAGCCATGTGTCGATCGCCCCGAGAGGCTCGGCCCCACGCAAGTGCCCGAAGCTCTGCGCGACCTCATGAAGCGGATGGCGCAATCCGGCACTTCAGCCGGGCTCAACGGACTGGTCAGGCCGGCCGCGGACCGCCCCAAAGTTCCGGTGCCGGACGGAGCGCGCTTTGAGGAGCGCACTTTTGCCAATGAGGCCGGCAGCAGAGCGTACAAGCTCTACGTTCCGAGTGGCTATACCGGCCAGGCGCTGCCCCTTGTGGTGATGCTGCACGGCTGCACCCAGTCGCCCGACGACTTTGCCGCCGGCACGCGAATGAACGATCTGGCCGAGGAGCAGACCTTCTTCGTCGCGTATCCCGCGCAGACGCAGGCCGCGAACATGTCAAAGTGCTGGAACTGGTTCAGCGCAGGAGATCAGCAGCGTGACCGGGGCGAGCCGTCGCTCATCGCGGGCATCACCCGTGAGATCATGCGCGACTTCCCGGTCGAGCCCGGGCGGGTGTACGTGGCCGGCCTGTCAGCCGGAGGCGCCGCGGCGGCCATCCTGGGCGCCACATATCCCGATCTCTATGCTGCCGTTGGCGTTCATTCCGGCCTCGCGTGTGGGGCTGCCAGCGACATGCCGTCCGCCTTTGCAGCGATGAAGCAGGGCGGACCGCCGAATGCAGGAGCTTCACGCCGCCCCGGCGGTCCCGTTCGAACGATCGTCTTTCACGGCGACCGCGACACGACCGTCAACCCGGTGAATGGTGATCAGGTTGTTGCCCAGGCGAAGGCTGCCGCGGATCTGCGAACCATCGTCAGCCGCGGCGCGGCTCCGGGCGGAATCGGTTACACGCGCACCATTCAGGCAGATGAAACCGGGTGGCCAATGTTGGAGCAGTGGGTGCTTCACGGCGCCGGCCATGCCTGGTCGGGTGGGAGCGCGGCTGGATCCTACACCGAGCCACGTGGGCCCGATGCCAGCCGCGAGATGATGCGCTTCTTCCTCGAACAACCCACGGCAGACACGGCCCTCGGCTGAGCGCCGGGAATGCCCGTCAGCGCCCTCGGGAATTGGCGGGCTTTCCGCATCACGCTTCTTCCCTGCATCCCGGATGCGAGGCTGTAGGAGAGACGGTGCTGATCGAAGTTAGCGAGAACAATCAGCGCTTCCACTTTCCCTCATAGCGGAACTCGGGAGCGGCTTTCAGTTGATCAGCCCTGACTTCCACCTCGAAGGCCGCCTTGGAGCGGCTGAGAAGGGCTGCCGAAGGGCACGGTCGGTTGAAGGTAGAGCCAGAACGAGGTTCGTAATGTCGCAGGATTGGGCATGCGCCAAAGGCATGGCGTGCGACATTCCGCATTGTGCAATGCAGCAACCCATTCCGGTCCAAAGCGTTGTTGCCCGTCACTGTAATGGAGAGGGTGCATGCGCAGTTTGGAAATGGGAGCCGGCCTGACGAGGAGTGATCCTGGCGATTGGGCGGGCAGCTGTGGCATGCATCCGGATCAGGCTTCGAACCGGGATAGCGCGGACGGTCGATTCGACCCGCGCGGTGCTCCCGCCGAGCCAGCGTCAGGGGCTGGCTCCCGCCGCTGGCTTGCTCCCGCACTGGTCGGCACGGCAGCAGCCCTCGGAGCCGCC
>NZ_LN811358.1:80465-84315 GCF_001006805.1 Microvirga massiliensis
GACGCAATCGATCGTGTGGCGGAGCGGTCGCTAAAGGATGATTATCGAGTGGCGAACAAGTTGCCGGACTGAGCATTGACGGCCATGGTTCTCGGCAGGGATCGCAATGCCCCGCTATTATTTCGACCTCCGTGACGGCGAGACGTTCGCTCCCGATAAAGACGGCCAGGAATTCGCCGATCTGGACTCTGCCGAATACGAGGCCGCATGCACCGCGGCACAAATCGGACGCGAACGGCTGCCGGCGAGCGATGCCCGGGAAATCACCATTGAGGTGCGCGACGAACACGGCCAGCGGGTGGTGACCGTAACGGTCTCGATGACAATCACCCGGGTGAAACCCGTGCGCGTGGCATAACTCGCAGAAGGCTGATTGCGGAGCGCATGTCCGGGCGATGCGGGGTATATCTGCAAACAAAACCACTAAGTCTGCAGGTATTACGTCCGCGATGACCCAGTGGCGATTGCCAGGGATGTCAGTGTTGGCGTCGCGGTGGCTGGCGCTGACCACCTCGCACGCAATGTTCTCGTCGAGCATGACGAGTTCGGCGCAGGTCAACCGACCATCCCTTGCGGTGGCCGAGGAATCTCGCGGCCGTCGTTCGGCGACCACCAATGCAGGCAGTAGCGGTGAACGTTCACGTGCTCCGCTTCCGGGACATGCAATTGCATCGCCGGCTGGTCAGCGAAGAACAGTTTTGCGATGAAGCTCATCTCGGGCCAGTCGGGACACCGGTTCGGGAGCGAGACAGACACGTGGTCCCAGCCCTCGCGGGTTGACGCCACGACGGTCAGCGTCACAGCCGTCGCGACGTGGGGGATCCTGAACAGGCCCTGCTGCGACGGAGTGGAACCGGGCCCATAGCATCCCAGCTCGTTTTCACGGTCTCGATAAAGATCCAGAAGTCTGAGATCGATCATGCTCTTCCAAAGGATCGGCTTAACTCATTTCAGCAGATAGCCCTGGAGCGAAGCCACTTCGCAAGCAATTGCCTGACAGCTTCCGATCATGTGAGGTCTTCAGCAGCGGTGTAAAAGTGAGCCGGGGTAAGGTGGCCCCCTTGCTCCCGGTTCTGATCATCAGCATCAGAGCTCTCGATGTCTCCGGCTCACACCACCAATACCACGCGCTGCACGCTTGCCATAAGCGATCTTCCCCCAGAGGCTTTCCGGTCCCCCTCTCGACGTCACTTCACATGAGGCAACAGCCGTCGTTCTGATGTCTAACAAACTCCGATATCGGTGGCGACGTACCCTGTCTGCCGACCCAGAAGGCGCGAGCACGCTCCGGTCGCGCGGGCACGTGATCATCCGCGCCGTTCGCCAAAAGGCGCTTTATGGAGCGGCGAACAAGTCGCCGGGCAAAGCATTGACTACCATTGCGCCAGACAGGAA
Source organism: Microvirga massiliensis (assembly GCF_001006805.1). GTDB lineage: Bacteria > Pseudomonadota > Alphaproteobacteria > Rhizobiales > Beijerinckiaceae > Microvirga > Microvirga massiliensis. The sequence continues at coordinate 81,861 of NZ_LN811358.1, forward strand.
TCCCGGTGCCCCGCTATTACTTCGACGTCCAGGAAGGCGAGCGGTTCGCTCCCGATGAAGACGGTGTGGAGTTCGATGATCTGGACACCGCCGAATACGAGGCCGCGTGCACGGCGGCTGAAATTGGACGCGACCGGCTGCCGACGGGCGAGGCCCGTGACGTCACGGTTGAGGTAAGAAACGAGCATCGCCAGCGGGTGCTGACCATCAGGGTCTCGATGGAGGTCCGCCGGGTGAACCCGCCGCCGGAGCCGCCGCTCAGGCGGCGGGTTAACTCGCTGAGGGGCGGCGTGAACCTGGGAGGCTTGTGATCCGGTCTCGGGGCAGGCCACCAGGTCACGCCCGGCGCAGAGCCACCGTGCCGATCCAGACCTGAGCCGTCTCGCGCTACCGATCAGGGTCGAGTTGGCTCTCGCAGCTGGACGTAGTGAGACCGGTCACGCCTTGATGTCGGCCACGGCGGCGCCGCGCTCGCCGAGGCTCCGGGCGGGCCCGTGGTGTCACGGGAAGTCTGACGCTCCAGTTCGGCGTTCAGCCCGGCTCCGAGCAGCACCGCGAAGGCCGTCAGGTAGGACTAGGTCAGAAGCAGCATCACGGTCCCGAGGAGGCCCATTCTCCGGCTCCCTCTAGACCAGACTCCCTGCTTGAAGCTGCCTTGGAGCGGCTCTCAACAATATCGATCGTCTGGAGGCGCTGAATTCATCCAGCCGCCGGCGACGCCATAAGCATACGAATGCGACAGTGCTCAGTAAGTTCTGCACCTAAGCGCAGCAACGATTGCTGCCTATCGGTTACATAGCCGATCCGACATGACTCTCATTATCCACTGAGTCTTTGATCTGATTCGTAGGTGTATAAGGATTCGAATCTTGGACCCGCTGGTTACGAGCAATCAGGATTATTTGCGGCTTCTAAAGTGGGCGTATGCTACGCTGGACCACTTGTGACTGACACAGTGCCGGGCCTGCAAGCCTGGGCAGCTGCGTTCGCCAGAGCCGCTCCGCCGATAGTCCATGACTCTCGGAGCAGCCCTGAACTAACATCAACTCGGAGCGATCAAGAGATCGCAGTCCTGCGGTTTCCGGAAACCCGGATGGGAGTCAATGCTGGACGGACAGGTCGCGGTAAGGTCGGGGCTCTGATGGTAAACTGGGTCAAGGGTTGAGCATGATCGAAGCGCTCAGGGCCGGTTTGTCGAGTTAGCCATGCTCGAGCACAGAACCCCGAACGAGAACGACTTGCACGTTGGTGCGTGAAAAGGCTTGTGCCCGACATACAGCGATTTTGGAGAGCGCCAGATGGCCACTGAACAAGGTTATGGGATGGTTGACGGACCCTATGTCGAGACCAACCGCAGCAGCTATGACCTTCTAAACCAACCCTTGCTCAACAAGGGGACGGCCTTCACGGACCAGGAGCGCGAGCTCTTCGGGCTACACGGCCTCTTGCCCCCGATCGTCGCCACCCTCGACGAGCAGGTCGCCCGGCGCTTGCAGGCATTCCGCCAGCTCCCGAACGACTCCGAGCGCTATGTCTTCCTGTGCGGGCTCCAGGACACCAACGAGGTGCTCTTCTATGCCCTGCTGGTGCGCCATCTCGAAGAGATGCTCCCCATTATCTACACCCCGACAGTCGGCCTGGGCTGCCAGCAGTTCAGTCAGATTTTCCGCAAGCCTCGCGGCTTATTCCTGAGCATGCCCTACAGGGACCACATTCCGCGCATCCTGAGCCATTCCCATTTCGACAATGTCGAGGCCATTGTCGTGACCGACGGCGAGCGCATTCTCGGTCTCGGTGACCAGGGTGCCGGCGGGATGGGCATCCCGATCGGCAAACTGTCGCTCTACACAGGCTGCGGTGGGCTCCATCCCGCCACCACGCTGCCCGTCCTGCTCGATGTTGGCACCGACAACCCGGAACGCTTGTCCGATCCGCTCTACGTCGGCTGGCGTCACGAGCGCGTGCGCGGCGATGCTTACGACGACTTCGTCGAGGCGTTCGTCTCAGCGGTCGTCGAGCGCTGGCCGCACGTCCTGCTGCAATGGGAGGACTTCGCGCGCAACAACGCGACCCGGCTTCTGGAGCGTTATCGTGATCGGCTGTGTACCTTCAATGACGACGTTCAGGGCACCGCGGTGATCGCTGCCGGGACGCTCCTCGCGGCCGTGAACGTCACCGGCGTGCCCATGCGGGAGCAGCGCATTGCGGTGCTTGGCGCGGGCGGGGCGGGCAGCGGCATCAGCGCGCTGTTGCTGCGGGCCATAATTGAGGACGGCCTGCCGGAGGCGGAGGCCCGCTCGCGCTTCTTCCTCATCGACCGTGACGGGCTCCTCGTGGAGGGCATGCCGGACATCCTGCCTTTCCAGGAACCCTTCGTGCAGCCGCACACCGCGGTGGCGGGCTGGACCTTGGAGCGCGAGAGCACGATCGGCCTCGGCGACGTGATCCGCAACGC
>NZ_LN811358.1:85372-90293 GCF_001006805.1 Microvirga massiliensis
AAGGCGCGCAACGAGGGGCTGAGTGAAGGGATGGACGCCGGCGACCTGTACCGTAAGGTCAGAGACAAGATGTGGACGCCAGCCTACCAGCCATACCGGCGCCCGGCTTGAGCGTGCACGTTTCCATCGAAGTCGCTGTTGCGGGCGTTCGATGTGGTGGGAAGAGGGCTGTACAGCCCAGGGATAGCGGAATGGGTCCTCAGTTCTTGCAGCAATCACGGAACTGTGCGTGATAAACCAACTCTCAAATAAACACGTAAAGAATCCCGGAATAGGCGCGATTCTGAACTATAACGTAGATTGCCTGCTCAAAGTGTATGATCGCGCGACATGGCTCTGGACGCATATTCAGAACGATCGAGAGAGCGTCCGCGGGTCGGAAGCCTGAAAAGCCGAACCTTTATCAGCTTCATGGGTACCTCAAGGTTGTGCGAAGCGATCCCACAGATGAGGCCGCTGACAAGCTGGTTCTCACCGAGTTAGAATATCACGACCGGACTGATGATCCGTACAACATCGCCAATTCCGCTTTGCTATAGGCACTTCGTGAGTTCACGTGCTTGTTTATCGGGTGTTCCATGATAGGCGAGTTAATGTGTAGGTCGCGATATCGGTCCCTCAAGGAGCGTACCTCCGCGTTGCGGGCTGAGGGTGTCAAGTTGGAGGGTAACGAGGCCAAGTGGCGACGGCATTTCGCGGCAGCGCACTTTAAGCCAAGCGTGAACGAAGTCCGTAATCGGGACTTTAAGATGCTCGGAGTGAGGCCGGTCTGGGTCATAGACTTCCATGATTACCTGTCAAAGCGACTAAGCGAACTGGCTTTTGCCATCAAGGAAGTCTCATAAGCTCTCGATGATGTGCGCGGCAGAGCATCGAGAATCGGACGCGGTCAACTGGTTTTCGAGTAGGCGAGCGTCCAATTCAAGGCAAGAGGCTGTAGTCTCGTCCAGCTCACGATCGACCAGGAGCGTTCCAAGATCACTCGGTTCGTACTTCTACCACAAACCTAATGCCTGAATAGGCAGTCACGGCAATGCCGTTGGCGCTTCCCGGCGTAGGGTGGGCGCCAGCCCCGAATGCAGGAGATCGTTGCCATGGCAGCGCTATCGCAAGAAGCAGCCGCACTTCGCCACGCCGTGCTTGGTTACAGATTGTCCCAATGCATCGTCGTGGCTGCGGAGTTCAGGATTGCAGACCTCCTCGTGGATGGACCGCGCACTGTCGACGAGATTGCCGCGATGACCGGTAGTGATTGCTCGACGCTCTACCGGGTCATGCGCCTACTCGCCAGCGAGGGCATCTTTGTCGAGGACCAGCCCCGACGCTTCGCGCTGACGCCGCTCGCCGAGCCACTCTGCACAGGCAGTCCATCATGCTTGCGCGATCGGGTGCTCGCCTACATGTCACCGTCAGGCTGGGGCGCCTATGGGAGACTTGGCGACGCGGTCAGGAGCGGCAGGCCGGCGTTCGAGCATGCCTTCGGAACAGACCTCTTCAGCTATCTCGAAGCTCATGCAGGTGAGGCCGAACTGTTCAACCGCGCGATGGCGGAACAGACCGCCGAAGCCGCCCCCGCCCTGATCCAGGCTTACCCGTTCCCTCAGTCGGGCACGTTCGTCGATCTCGGGGGCGGCTTGGGTGCGTTGGTCGAGAGTGTCGTGCGTGAATGCCCGGGCATGTCCGGATGGCTGTTCGACCAGCCACATGTGGTGGAGGCGGCGCGTCATCGCCTCGCAGCGGTCGGCCTGGACGAGAAGGTCAAGGTGGTCGGCGGGAGCTTCTTTGAGGAGATCCCAGCGGGCTGTGACCTCTATGCCCTGAAGCATATCCTGCATGATTGGGATGACGATCGCTGTCGCGCGATCCTGACCGTCTGTCGCAAGGCAATGTCGGCGAGCGCGCGTCTCCTCATCATCGAGGTGATCGTGCCACCCGGCAACGAGCCGCTTTATGGAAAGTACCTCGACCTCAGCATGCTCGTCCTCACTCCTGGCGGCCGGGAGCGCACCCAAGAGGAGTACCGGGCCATGCTTGCTGCCTCGGGCCTGCGGCTGGAACGGACCTTCCCGACGATGGTCGGGTTCGAAATCCTTGAGGCCGCTTCTGCATGAGCGAATTCCGATCAGCTCTCATCCCTTGCGGGCGGCGATGGTCTGCGCGACGAGCGGGAGGCGACGTGCTGCTCATGCCCTCTTCAACTCCCGCTCCGCAACCGCAGCCACTTAAGAGAAGTCGATTCTCTCCGGTTGAATTTCCCTCAACCGGCGAACCGGAAGCGGAACGACAGCATTCCACGCCCGATGGCTGATCTCGAACCCTTCATGCTCGCGGAGCCGTTGCATCCAGCCAAGCACACCCGTGTGCCCGCCGAAGCAGGTGTCTCGATCGAGGTCACAGTCCAGGGCAAACTGAAGTTGACCCGGTTTCGATACTGCTGGCGAATTCATCACGCGGCAGCGGGAACTGCCATGAGCCGGACGAAGGCGGATTGACGTGTTCGGGCGAGCGGCGTACCGCCGAGCCAAGCCGCGAGCCGGACGAAATTCATCGCCGCAGCCGTCAGCACGTGCTGCAGATGCGTCTTGGCCAGCCCGATGTAACGCGCTCGGCGCAGATGCAGCGCCCGCACGCCGGCTGAGATCGTGCCCTTGATGCCGGCCCGCCGGTGATGCTCGACCGCAAACGCCTCCTCGGCCTCGCGCGCACGGGCCGCCACGAGTGCCTTGTGCTCGTCGCGCCGTGGCGTCAGGAGCCGCCGCGCCGAGCGGGTGCAGCGCGGCTTGAGCGCACAGGCCTTGCAGTCCGTGGTCGAGAGGCGGATCTTCACCACCGGCCGCCCCTGGTTGTGATCCGGCGTCCAACTGGCGCTGGCGCAGCCGGCCGGACAGGTCGCGATCGCGCGCTCCCAGTCGAGTTGGAAGTCCCGCAGCGTGAAGCCCTCGTCCGTCTTGGCCTGCCATTGCTGGTCCTGGGGCACCGGTCCGAAGAGCGTCACGGCATGATCCCGGCGGCTGGCCACCAACGCGTCGGCACCGATATAGCCAGCATCGACCAGATGCGTGCCATGCAGCAGCCCACGAGCGGCGAGCGCCCCGTGCACGCCCGCGAGGGCCTCCCGATCGACCACCGGCGCGGGCGTGGTCTCAACATGCGTGATCAGGTGCGGGGCATCGTCGTCGCAGGTCTCGGTCGGGTGCACCTTGTAGCCGATCCAGGCGGTGGTGCGCTTCTTGCCATAGTGCACGTCGGGGTCATAGGGCGAGGCGATCAGCATCAGTGAGGAGGGGAAGCCCTCGGCTTCCGTCCCCCACCGCACCAGTGGCTTGGGCGAAGCGGGAACCCCGGCCGGTGGTTCGGAACCGCATCGGCGGGGATGAGGCAGAAGGTCTGCAGCCAAACTCGCCGTAGCAGCTCGACAGCCGGGATCTCACGCAGCCACGCCGGCGCCTCGCGGCCTGTTACGGAGGCGAGCAGGGCGTGTCCGTCCCGTCCGACCTGCTCGGCATAGGCGTGTCGAGCAGTCTCCCCCTGCGGCACGTGGGACTCCTCGGCGCGCGGGGCATAGCGCTCCACCCAAGCTGGATCGGTGTGAGCGCGCAGCCAGTCGGCGGTGGCGCTCGCCAGGGCGTTCAGGGCTGCCCGCAGCGTCTCGATGGCGCGTTCGAGCCGGTTCAGGGCGCGCACGGCCCCGAGCACACGCGTGGAATTGGTCCGCTGCCGGCCGCGGGCCCGCAACAGCTTGAGCTCGCGGCAGAGCATCAAAAGCGTGTCGAGCAACTGTTCCTCCGCGCCGCCCGCCACGAGGCGGTTGCGGAACTCGCTTAGGACCGAGGCATCGAAGCCGGGATCGGTGAGTTCGAGCCCGAGCAGGTATTTCCAGTCGATGCGGCTGCGCACGGCGTTGGCGGCGCGACGATCGGAGAGGTTCTCGGCGAACTGCAGCAGGATCACCAGCGCCAGCCGCTACGGACAGGCGGCGGGCTGGCCGCGGCTGGCGAACAGCGGGGCGAACCGGGCGTCGGTGAAGATCGTGCCGAGCCGATCCCGCAGGCGCAGATATGCGTTCCCACGCCGGAAGGCAGCATGGGCGACGGTCGCGGTCGACGACGGAATGTCACCACAGACGGTCGGACGGAGGGACATCGGAGATCTCCGCAACTGAGATGCCCCCGTGCCCTCTACAACCAATCGGGCTCACGCGCTCTCGTCAATTCGCCAGCAGTATCGAAAACGGGTCAACTTCATAGTCCTTTGTCGACGAACAGTAGGCGCTACCGCAAGTCAGGCCTGAGCGGGCGCCCTCAGATCCAGCGGTTAAGGAGGACCGCCGTGATGAGCGCGAGCAGACAACAGATCACCATCCCCAGCCAGAACGTCGTCTTGTTCCGCGGCGGCGGATTGTCGTTCTCAGGATCCGGCAGGCCTTCGCTCTGGTGCTTTTGCATGCGTCATTCGTCGCCTGTCCGGCAACAAAGAGCAAGGCAATTCCTGGAACATCGATATTGCCGATGTGCAGCGGCCACGGGTTTTTCGCACAGCACACCAGCGGGGAAAGCGGCTAAACGGGTCAGGCACGGCCTCGCGGTCCCCTACGCCATTCGCTGTTGACTCTTCCATGAGGTGTCTCGGCAGCTGCGTGCGAAGCGCAGACAGCGTCATACGGCGTGCCGCATGACTTCAGCCGGGACCGGTGCCGGGCGAAGGAGTTGGGCTGCACCTTTCTTTTACTGCTCGCGACCCGGGCCTATCAGCGTTCCTGTGACAATGCCTGGCTCTCTACTTTTCCAGAACATACGTGCCTGGCGCATCCTGCAACGGCGGGTGCTGGGAGCTACCCAGCATCGGCGGCGCGCTTTTCGGGCCCGACCGGGCGGAGAGCCAAGCCGCCCAGTCGGGCCACCAGCTGCCCTCGTGACGCGTC
>NZ_LN811358.1:90940-94494 GCF_001006805.1 Microvirga massiliensis
TTCGGCGTCGACCATGCTGAGGCGCCCCGCATTGAGATCGGCCATGAGGTTGCGGGCACCCGCCGCGACACTGGCGCCGCCGGTCTCGATCGCCTTGTGAAGGGCGGTCGGGTTGGACAGCAGGATCAGGGAGGGGCTCATCGCATCCACGAACTGGCGCAGGTGAAAGTTGATGCGCTGCCGCTCGGCCTCGTCCATGTCGGTCGCGTCGCCTTGCTCTAACAACCAGTCCGAGGCGAGCAGATAGACCTCCTTGAGGGTGCGATAGACGGGGTTGGTGTGCCACTCGGGTGCGGCGAACCGCTTGTCAGCTGTGGCGACAGCCGGCCCTTTCGCCGAAGCCAGGTCCGCAACGCCCAGCCAGCGCTGACCGGCTTCCTGCCAGACATTGAGCGCCGAGCGCCACAGGTCCTGGTTCAGGTCGACCGCGGCTTGGGTGGCCTTGGGTTTTCCAAGGGAGCGCAGCCAAACAACGCGCAGAGCGCGGGCGATCTCGGCCCAGTCGACGGGCACGACCTCGCGCAGTGGATTGGCGTTCCACATCTGGTCGATCGTGCGGAGCGTCGGATCCTGCGACAGGCTCTCCTGGAACGGCTTGATCCCACCACCCAACATGCTCGCAGCAGGATTGTCGCTCGTCATCTCCCACCACGACCGACCGGGACCAGCGGAGGTCGGAGCTGCGACGGAGATTTGGTCCATCCAGGAGGCCCACAGGCCCAGCATGACGTCTGGTCCAGGCACAGCGATGCCGGTCTGTGGCTGAAGCTTGTCCGTGTGCTTGCCTGTCATGCGCTTCCTCCAAGGTGGCACTTACGTTCTGATCGGGTTGCTCTCTCAGGGCGCCATCCTGCTCCGCTATCCAGCCGCGGGATGGGAACAGAGACAGTCAACCGAACTGCTACTGCCCCGCTTTCCAGGACGCGAACCGGTAACCACAAGGCAACGCGCGAACGTCCCGATTAGCCTCAGCCGTCATATGGCCGAGCTTGCTCCCAGCTTCCGACAAAGCCGCACCAGCTTTAAGGCTCGGGCCGGGCGAGCGCCAAGCGCGCTGCGTAGCCTTCCTGATTGGATTTCCGTGATGCGCCACTAGCCCATAGCCGGGCGTTCGCAATTGACCGCGTCACGGGCGAGGCTCAGGTGATCTCAGGTGAAGGAGCTGTGAGATGAAGGTGACAGTGAACATTGACTGCACGCCTGAGGAGGCGCGGGCTTTCCTAGGATTCCCGGACGTGAGACCGATGCAAGAGCGCCTCACACAGGAACTGGAGGAGCGTCTAGCGGCCAACATCCGAGCCATGGACCCTGAAGTGATGCTTAGGACTTGGCTGCCCGCGACGCTCAAGGGCTTCGAACAACTCCAGGAAATCCTCATGGCTCAAATGACAGGAGCCAAGCGAGAGTGAGGCGACGCGGAACGCGTGAGTTCGCGTCGCGCGTGGGTAGCGGTGGCTGACCTTCCTGATGAACCGGGTCAGCCCGGCCTGTTTCTCGGACTCGGTTCGCGCCCGCGCCATCAGGCCAGCCCTTTGCGTCCACACCGGCCATGAGTTTCAGAAGCCATCCCCATGTCCTGAAAAGTATTCATGACGGCTATGGACTGTCGGGGAGGCAGATACTGACCACCGTTCGCATGGAGCTTGCAATCCTGACCGTCGTCGGGGCTGAAAAATACCGCTCTCCCTCGCCCCGAGGAGAGCGCTGAGCCATGGGAAGCCGGCCAGCATTTTCTGATCTCGCCCCAGGTCTGCGACTTGACCATCAACGAGATCTTCCTCATTCAGGGGATGACAGACAAGAAGTTGGTGTGAAAGTACGCACATCAGTCCAGCCTTTCGGCCGATACAATCAAATCGAACGCTCCTCAGGGAGGTGACGATGCTCAACGCTGAGCATCTCTCCGCGCTGGCCTGCAACAACGATCGCCGATCGCGACTGAAGACACCGCCGCTCAGAAGATCTCCCGGAAATTGAGAGATTGAGTGGCACGGACGACATGGTTTTCTCGAAGGTCACTTACTGGTGGGCAAGTCGGCTACTGACTGTGTCGTTCGAGAATCTGGACCTCCCGGCGGTCGGCATCCGTCCTGTCTCCTGAGGAGTCCGGGCACGATGTCTTGGCATGAGTGACTACAAGTGAGTCGCAACAATGGCCTCAATGACCCCGCTCGAGTATGCCGCAAAATACAAGAACCTCGAGGTCTACCTCTACACCGAGGATCAAGCCAAAGCGGCCCCAGCGGGCCAGCTACCGCCGGGCGGAGACTGGCAGACCGTCAACGTGCACGCGTATCGGCTCGGCTTGAAGAAGGCATACCAGCAGACGATCAACTCTATCGAGGTGTTCAAAAGCAAGGTTCGACCGCACCTCAATCAAAAGGACGAGTCCATCACCGTCTGGGTCAAGACGGTCCAAGGCGAGGTGGTGCCGAAGACCTATCGCAGCCGGAGCGAGCTCAGCGAGAACGCAAACGATCCGTTCTATGGCAAAGGCTCTCCCGAAGAGTGTCAGGTCGTGCTCCAGCTTGCCGTTCGCTACGGGGTGTTCCCGCGAGAGAAAATTCAGCTCTACTGCGACAATGGCAATATCGGTTTGGACTGCAACGGGTTCGTGGGGAACTATCTCCGGCACTTCAAACAAGGACTGCCCTGGGATACCGACGCGAAGAAAGACCAGAAAGGCGAGTTCGATGCGAACACGATGATCCAGTCGATCATGACCTTCACGGGCAAGACCCTACCCGTGAAAACGCTCGACGAGATCGAAAAGAACCAGCTCTCGATTTTTCTGCTGGCGTTGTGTGACGAGAGTGGCCGCATTCTGGATCACGCGAAGATGACGGACGGGACGACCGCTTATGGTCACATCATGATCAGTCAGCCCGGTACCTTCAAAAAGATCAGCCAGCCCGGGGCAGCTGGCCCGCGTCTCCTGCGTGAGGTCCCGATGTTCACGGTAATCGAGTCCACGGGCGGCCACGGCCTTGTGGATTCTCCTTACCGCCTGTTGGAGGTGAACAAGAACGGGGCCTTCAAGGTCTTTCGCGGCGTGAAAGGCCAGACCATGAGGGTGAGGATCGCTCGCGTGATCTGACCGGAGAACCTCAGGTTATCGACTGCGAACTGCCCGCATCCTGTCCCAGCTTTGTCCGTGTCCTCTCGGTCGCTGCATATCGAGATGGAGTGACCGAGAGGTCAAGACTACTGAGCTGGCGTCAGCCTGATCGCCTCGCGAGCCGCTCGCTCGACGGCCTGGCGGGAATAGATCAGCGGCACATATTCGCCGCTGACCCACAGGGGGGGCGAGGTCCCGGTAATGCGGGCTAAACGGATCCCCTGATTGCCCGGGCGTGTTGATGGTTACGCTCTGATCCCAGTTCCCCACATCCAGCACTATCCGGAACGAGGCGCCCGCCGTGACCCGGAAATCCATGGCCCGATAGGTCGCTGCAAAGGGGCTGAAGGCCGAGCCGCCCATTGTCAACCGGCCAACCGTCATCTGCGCGCGGGTCGGATCGTCGGCGAGCAGCGAGAGCGCGTGCTCGAACTGC
>NZ_LN811358.1:94802-105956 GCF_001006805.1 Microvirga massiliensis
GACCCTCGCTCAGCATCGCATCGGTGGAGGTCAGCGGCTCGAGAAGCTTGGTGAGTCGCCGTCCGTTGACCGTGTAGTCATCGGTCTGGAGCGCCATGGAATCCGCGAGCGTCATCTTCTCCTTGGAGGAGAGGACTTCCTTGATGCGGGTGATGCGCGACGGGTCGGACCACTCGAACCCGACCTTGCGCTCGGCCACCGGATAGCCGGCCGGGAGGTTCATCTCATTGGCCGTCGCGAACCAGCCCGACTCCGGATTGAAGACCTGGGGCAGTTCATCCCCTTTCAGGAACCCGGACCACTCGTAACGACCATCTCCCGGCACCGGCATCAGACCGTCCCAGTTCGGACGGCGCGGCGAGCGCCCGCCGGCAATCCAGCCGATGTTCCCGGAGGTATCGGCGTAGACCTGGTTCTCGGACGGTGCGCCCCAGTTCGCCATCGCCTTCTTGAAGCCGTTCCAGTCCTTCGCGGTCATGTACTCCGCGGAGTTGAAGTAGGCCGACGTCCCCGGCTCGAACCAGACCGTGCGCATCGCGAACGCCCGGCGCTGGGCAGGCTCGGCATAGAGGACAGGCCCGTGCCGGGTGAAGCGCAACTCGACCTCGCGTGCTCTTTCCCCCTTCACCTCGATCGTCTCACGAACGAGTTTCATGTCCTCCCATGCGTCGCGATACCGATACTGGTTGGGGTTCTGGGGATTGGTCTCGTAGACGAAGGGATCCTCCTGATCGATGGCAAAGATCGTGAGGCCAAAGGCGATCTGGTCGTTGTGCCCGATCGAGATACCCGGCAGGGCCGGTTCGCCCGCCCCGATCACCGAGAGGCCGGGTGCGTTGAGGTGCACGATGTAGCGCAGCGACGGCACGCCATATAATTCCCCAAGGTGTAATGTTGGACCGACAGGAGGAAACCGATGCGAGAGGTGATACCGGACCTGCACCAATTCCCATGGGTCACCGAGCACGATCTTCGTTTCGCGGATATGGACCCGATCGGGCACGTCAACCACGGGACGTTTTTGTCTCTGGTCGAGAGCAGCAGAAGCGCGCTGCTGTTCGGTGACGAGGTGCCACGAGCGGGGAATCTGCAATTTGTGCTTGCACGTCTGGAGATCGATTACCGGCGCGAACTCCACTGGCCGGGGCGCGTTAACTCGGCCACGGGTGTCGAGCGCATCGAAACGACCTCGCTCGGCTTGCGGCAGGCCGTGTTTACCGATCTGGATTGCGCCGCCGTCGTGCGCGCTGTGATCGTGGCGGTTGATCGTGAGGCGCACCGACCGGTGCCGATCCCCCCGTCGACACGCGACGCACTGGAGCGTTGGCGGATGCTGGCATAGATCACTCCGAGACGCATCGGCCGCTGCCGCATCGGCGTTTCTTGCCGAGCGGCTTGAATGATGACGGTAATCGGAGAACTCTCGGCCGGGCCGTGTCGGCACTATGCTCCTCGGTCAACCTCGACACTCGAGGAAACTTCCGGTGTGATTTGTGAGGGCTCAACCGGATCCGGCGAGCGGTACAGTTGCAGTCGAGCTGCGGCATTGCGGAGATGCGTTTCCGCTGCGGCGCGCGCCGCAGCGGGGTCTCGCGCTGCTATTGCATCGTAGATCGCTTGGTGCTCCGCTTGGACGCGTTCTGCAAGGCCCCGGAACCGGGCGGTGTTGGTGCGCGCCGTCCGGATTAGATTGCGTACCCGGTGCTCAAGAAAGTTGCTGAATGCGATGATGAACGGGTTGCGCGTCGCGGCGATGATCTCAGCATGAAAAGCGACGTCCTCGTCGACACCCGGTTCGCCGATCGCAACGGCACGCGCCATCGCCTCCAGCGCGCGGCAAATCTTGGCAAGATCGAAGTCCGTGCACCGCTCGGCGGCAAGGCTTGTCGCAGCGACCTCGTTCGCAATCAGGAACTCCAGGATCAGCGCCAATTCGACCTTGTCGTCGAGGTTCGGCTGTCGAAGCCGGAACGCCGCCTCGGGCGGCGTCTCCGAGACGAAGATGCCACGTCCCTGAAAACTTTCGACGAGTCCGTCGGACTTCAGAACACTGATCGCCTCACGGACTACGGCGCGACTGACGCCGAATGTTTCTGCCAGGACATGCTCGGTCGGTAGACGCTCGCCGGGTCGGAACACCCCGCGCTCGATCTCGTCTCGCAAGATCTCGGCCATTTCGCCCGCAAAGCTTTGCGAGCGTTTGAGTTTCCGTGCCCTAGAAAGCCGGTTCAGGTTCATTTCTCGATATGTTCCTACCGGAGTCGTGATTATCGCCCCGCCACATTCGTCAGGTACCGCGATAGACCGATGTCTCCGGTGCAGAATCTCTCATTTCGCTACTTGTCAGGCAAGCAGGTTAATGGGATAACTTGTCAGGCAAGCTGCTTAGCTCTCAATATAGCCGGCAGCGGTAATCGGCTGCCCCGATGTGGCATGCGGGCCGGTGTCCTCAGGGTCGAAAAACCAAGGAGAAGCACGTGAACAAATTGAACTACCTCGCGGGCGTAATGCTCGTCGCTTCCCTCACGACCGGGGTAGCAGAAGCGGAACCGTTGAAGATCGGCGTCCTCGAGAGTCTTTCGGGTGGCCAGACCTCGACGGGTCGTCCGTTTGCTACTGCTGCCGGGTTCGGAATCGACCTGATCAACCAGGCGGGTGGCTTCAATGGCGCCAAGATAGAGTTCCTCGAATACGATAACGGCGGCAATACGACTGGGGCAGCCGATAAGTTCAAGCAAGCCGTCGCTGACGGCGTGCACATCGTCGTCCAAGGCGCGTCATCAGCGATCGCCGGTCAGATTTCAGAGGATGTGCGCCGGCACAATCTCCGAAACCCCGACCGCCCCATTATGTTCATCAATCTCGGGGCGGAAGCGCTCGAACTCACGGGTGACAAGTGTCACTTCCACCACTTCCGGTTCACCACGACTGCGCCGATGCGGGTCGTTCCCCTTGTCTCCGCGATGAAGGAGAACGGCGACCTGGGCGGGAAAGTCTATTCAATCAACCAGAACTACTCCTGGGGCCGCGACATGGAGGCAGCCATCAAGGCGGCTGCGGATTCGGGCGGATACAAGGTCGTCGGCACCACGCTCCATGAGGTCAACAAGATCCAGGATTTCTCGCCGTTCGTGGCGACCATTCGGGATTCCGGTGCAGACACCGTCATGACGGGCAACTGGTCCAACGACCTTCTGCTTCTCATGAAGGCGGCCGGCGATGCCGGACTGAAAGTCCGCTTCGGGACGACCTTCCTCGATCAGGTCGGCAACATCGCAAATGCTGGAACGACTGCCCTCGGCCACTACGTCGCTCATCCCTACAACATCGCCCTGGACGACACCTCCTTCCCGGAGGATTTCAAGCGTGCAACCGGACACTACCCTGTCTATATCGAGCCGCAGTCGGTCAATGCGATGCGCGCGCTCGGTGAAGCCCTCAAAAAGGTGAACTTCAACGGTGGCAAGGTCGACGTGAACAAGATCGCAGCGGCACTCGAGGAGAGCAGCGTCAAGACTCCGATCGGCGAAATCACGGTCCGAAAGGAGGACCACCAAGCCATGCTGCCGGTCGTCGTGTCGAGAGTCGAAAAAGGCGCGAAATACCCCGTCGACGGTACGGATATGGGATTCAAGCCAGTGAAGACGCTGACCGGAGCCGAAGCGATCTACCCCGTACAGTCGTCCTGCAAGATGCAGCGCCCGCGCGCCTAATCTTTGCCCAAAGCTGCCGGTCCGGCTCGTCCCGCGACCGGCAGCTTCGACCATCTGCGCTCTCTCGGAGTCGAGCTGGCGATGGAATTCGTCCTCATCTCGGTCTTGAATGGGGTCACCTACGGGCTGCTCCTATTCATGGTCTCTGCCGGCCTGACGCTCATCTTCGGGATGATGGGCGTGCTGAACTTTGCCCACGCATCGTTTTACATGCTTGGCGCCTATGTCGGGTATACCGTCAGCCGCTCCGTCGGGTTCTGGCCGGGGCTGATCGTAGCCCCCATCGTCGTCGGCGCTCTCGGGATTTTCGTCGAACGGGTCCTGCTGCGTCGGGTGCACGCCTTTGGGCACGCGCACGAACTGCTTCTGACCTTCGGGCTCGCGCTCATCATCGAGGAGCTGATCAAGCTTTTCTTCGGCGATTTCCCGGTCTCGTATTCGATCCCGCAAGATCTGCGGTTCTCGGCCTTTACGGTCTTTGGAGCTGACTACCCGTTCTATCGGCTATTCATCGGGCTCGTTTCCGCGGGCATGTTCGTGGTGCTCTATCTCCTCTTATCACGCACCCGCGTCGGTCTCGTGGTCCGCTCGGCCGAGCGCCTGCCCGTGATGACCGAGGCACTCGGGCACAACGTACAGGCGGTGTTCATGGGCGTGTTCGGAACCGGCGCCGGTCTCGCGGGGCTCGCAGGTGCTGTCGCAGGCGCCTTTTTTCCCACGAACCCCAACATGGCGATCGAACTCGGCGTCGTCGTCTTCGTCGTGGTGGTCGTGGGCGGGCTCGGGTCCCTGATGGGCTCGCTCGTGGCTTCCCTCCTCGTCGGTCTGTTCACGTCCTTCGCGGCTGGCCTGAACTGGTCGCTCGCCGGCGCTCTGGATTTCGTCGGCCTGGGAGACTGGGCACGAGAAACCGGTGGTGTCCTGACCATCACGCTGTCCTCGCTCACGGGCACCATTCCGTTCCTGGTCATGTTGATCGTCCTTCTCGTCCGTCCCGCGGGACTGATGGGCGAACGGAGCTGAGGCATCCCGATGACGCGCTTCGCTCTTGCGGCTCTTGCGGTCACGGTGCTTCTGCTCCTCGCGCTGCCGCCCTTCGTCGGGCTCAGCATTCAGAACGCCCTGACCAAGATGCTCATCGCTTCGCTGTTCGCGGCCGCATTCAATCTTCTCGCTGGTCAGGCGGGGCTCCTGTCCTTCGGTCACGCGGCCTATTTCGGGATCGGCGCAATTGCGACGCTGCAGCTCATGCGCGCAATCGAGGACGGGAGCGCCGCTCTGCCGACGCCTCTGCTGCCGCTGGCCGGACTCGCGGCGGGCCTCGTGGTCGGGGCGATCGCGGGCTATTTCGCGACCAAGCGCGCCGGCGTGTATTTCTCGCTCGTGACGCTCGCCATTGCGGAGCTTCTCCACTCCTTGGCGCCGCACTGGGAGGGCGTGTTCGGCGGCGAAGCCGGCCTGTCCTCAATGCGCATGCCGTGGGCGGGGATCAGCTTCGGCTCGGCTCTGGAGGTCTACTACGTCACATTGGGGTGGGTGGTCGTCTGTCTGCTGCTGCTGTGGGCCTATACCCGCACGCCATTCGGCCGCCTCACCCTGGCGCTCAGGGAAAACGAGCAGCGTGTGCGCTTTCTCGGTTACGACACGCACACCACCAAGGTGGTCGTGTTCGCGATCTCGGCCGCCCTTTCGGGCGCTGCCGGAGGGCTTCTCGCGGTGGCGAACGAAACCGCCAATTACTCCCTCTTCTCGATTCACATGTCGGCACAGGTCGTGCTGCACACCTTCGTGGGTGGCGCGGGCTTCTTCTTCGGCCCCGTCATCGGCGCGAGCCTTCTCACCCTTTTCTCGGTCTTCGTCTCCGAGGCGACCCGATCCTGGCTGCTCTACCAGGGAATCCTCTTTGTGCTCGTGATGCTCTTCGCGCCGCGCGGGATCGGGGGCGTGATCGACATTCATCTGCGCCACTGGCGCCGGCTCGAATGGGGCTCGCTCGTCCCGGCCTATGCGCTCTCGCTCGTCTCGGCGTGCTGCATCGGAATGGCCGTGATCTTCGTGGTCGAGGCGACCGGGATCCTGCTCTCGGACCACTATGCCGCCCTGCGGCGCTCGAGCGGCAGCGCGCCTCCACTCACGCTGTTCGGTCAGAGCTGGGACCCGACCAGTCTGATGACCTGGGCGGTGCCGCTCATGCTTGTCGTGATCGGTGCAGTCCTTCTGCCGCCGGCGCGCCGCCAGGTGCGCGCCGCCTGGGATCGCATCCTCGAGCGGGCGGCGGTCGAGACGCAGCCGCTGCATCCGACATCGCTGCAACCGGCCAGATGACATGAGCACCAACGTCGCCCTCGAACTCATTGATGTCGTCAAGGCATTCGGCCCCTCGACGGTGATCCGAGGTGCCAACCTGCAGGTCCGTCGGGGCGAGCGGCACGCGCTCATCGGCCCGAACGGCGCAGGCAAGTCCACCCTGTTCCACCTGATCTCGGGCCTTTTCCCGCTGACCTCGGGCGAGATTCGCCTCCACGACCAGGTGATTTCCGGCCTGGAGCCGTACGAGATCAACCGCCGCGGGCTGTCACGTTCCTTCCAGATCACGAACATCTTCCCGCGCCTGTCCGTGTTCGAAAATTTGCGGCTTGGCGTCCTGGCGCGCCACGGCGTGCGGTTCGACCTCGTCAGGTCCGTCAACTGGCTTTCGCAGATCAATGCTGAGACTGCCATGCTGGTCGACAGGGTGCGTCTGTCCTCCAGATCCGATATCGCAGCCGGTGAACTGACCTATTCCGAGCAGCGCGCCCTCGAGATCGGGATGGCGCTGGCGACGGGTGCAGAGGTTATTCTGCTCGACGAGCCGACGGCCGGAATGTCGCGTGAGGAGACGGCCTACGTGGTCGAGCTGGTTCGCGAGGTGACCCAGGACAAGACGCTGCTCGTCGTGGAGCACGACATGAGCGTCGTGTTCGGCCTGTGCGACCGCATCTCCGTTCTCGTCTACGGTCAGGTTCTGGCGACCGGAACCCCGGAGGAGATTCGCACAAATCGCGCGGTTCAAGAGGCGTATCTCGGAGAAGAGCACGAGGAGGCAGCCTGATGCTGCTCGAAGTCGATGGCCTCCATGCTCATTACGGCAAGAGCCATATCCTCCATGGGGTAAGCTTTGCGGTGCCGCGCGACGGTATCGTAAGCCTCCTCGGCCGTAACGGCTCGGGTCGGTCGACAACGCTGAAAGCCATGATGGGCATCGTGCCTCCGACCAGCGGTCGTGTTCGTCTGGGCAACATCGAACTGACGGGGCGCCGACCCTATGCCATCGCTCGCCATGGTCTCGGCTACGTTCCGGAAGAGCGGCTGGTTTTTGCGAACCTTACGGTGCGGGAAAATCTCGCGATGGGGGTCCAGCGGTCCCAATCCGGCGAGCGTGCCTGGACCGTTGAGGACATGTATACCTACTTCCCGCGCCTGCGCGAGCGCCGCGACGTCAATGCTGGCTCTCTGTCGGGGGGCGAGCAGCAGATGCTGACGATCTGCCGTTCACTGCTCGGCAACCCGCAGGTCCTGCTCATCGACGAGCCGACGGAAGGCTTGGCTCCGAAGATCGTCGAGGTGGTCATGGATGTGATTCTCGACATCCGCCGCCGCGGCGTCGCCGTCGTTCTCGTCGAGCAGAAACTCACGATCGCCTTGCGCATCGCGGAGACGGTCTTCGTCATGGGACATGGTGAGATCGTGTTCTCGGGCTCACCCGAGGAGCTCCGGTCTCGGGAAGATGTCCGACGTGAATGGCTGCAGGTGGCATGATGAGTGAACAAGGCCACACTTCATATCTCGATCTCACGGGCAAACGCGTCGTCATCACGGGCGCCGCGTCCGGCATTGGCTTGGCCTGTGCCGAAGCATTCGCAAAGCAGGGTTGCCGACTCGTCCTGAACGATCTCAATGCGGCTGCCCTTGATACTCTCCTTGAGCAAATGAGCACACGCGGGATCGATACGGTCGGACAGGACGGCTCCATCGCCCTGCAATCGACTGTCGAAGCGCTCTTTGCACGCGCCGACGAGTCATTCGGCGGGGTCGATATCACGATCAACAACGCCGGAATCTCGCTCAACCGGCCCACCATGGATGTAAGCCTCGACGACTGGACACGTGCGATCGACGTCAATCTCACCTCCGTGTTTCTCTGCTCGAAAGCTTCGGCTGCGCGCATGCTGCCGGCGCGCAGCGGCGTCATTCTGAATCTGGCGTCGATGTATGGGGTGGTCGCAGCCCCGGAACGGCTCCCGTACTGCGTCTCCAAGAGCGGCGTCGTGATGATGACGAAGGCGCTCGCGATCGAGTGGGCGGAATCAGGGGTGCGGGTCAACGCAATCGCACCGGGCTACGTAAAGACTGCTCTCGTCGATGAGCTCGCGCGGGCCGAGCGGCTCGACCTTTCCAAGCTCGTGCAGCGGACGCCGCAGCATCGCTTGGCGCAGCCCGACGAGATCGCCGATCTCGCTCTGTTTCTCGCGAGCGGGCGTGCCGGCTATATCACCGGGCAGGTCGTCGGCGTCGACGGCGGCTGGACCGCCTATGGTTACATCTGAACGACACAAGAGACCTGATCCATGCCGATCCTGACAGACCTCAAGCCGAGTGCCCCGTGGCGCGAGATCAAGGCCACGCCGGATGACTGGGCTGCGGCCGACCCGCATCTGCTCGGCTCGATGCTGACCAATCTCCACGTCATCCGGGCATTCGAGGAAACGGTGCTCGAATTTGCCAGCGAGGGGCTGATGCACGGCCCGGCGCATTCCTCCATCGGCCAGGAAGGGGGGGCCGTCGGATCCTGTCTGCCGCTTCGAGCGAGTGACCAGGTGAACGGCTCGCATCGCGGGCACCACCAGTTCCTCGGCAAGGCGCTGGGCTACGTGGCGCCGGAAGGTCTCGATCCCGTTCGCGATCTGCCTGAGGTGGTCCCGTCCCTTCTGCGCAGGACGCTTGCCGAGATCGCCGGCCTCGCCGAAGGTTTCTGCAAGGGGCGAGGCGGGTCCATGCACCTGCGCTGGGCCGAAGCAGGCGCCCTCGGCACGAACGCGATCATCGGCGGCGGTGTGCCGATGGCGGCAGGCGCTGCGATGGCACACAAGCGAGCCGGCACCGGCGATGTCGTCGTAACTTATTTCGGCGATGGAGCCGTCAATATCGGTTCGGTTCTCGAGACCATGAATCTCGCAGCAGCCTGGAGCCTTCCGCTCCTCTTCTTCATCGAGAACAATCTTTATGCCGTCGCAACTCACATCGATGAGGCCACGCGCGAACCGCGCCTCTCTTCGCGCGGTCTTGGCTTTGCGATTCCGGCCTGGCGGGTCGATGGCATGGATCCGCTTGCCGTCAAGCTTGCGACCGACGAGGCGCTCGCTCATATGCGGGCCGGCAATGGTCCCGCGATCATTGAGGCCGAGGTCTACCGTTACTTTCACCAGAGCGGAGCGCTGCCCGGGAGCGCATTCGGCTACCGCCCGAAAGAAGAGGAGGAGGCCTGGCGTGCCCGCGATCCGCTGGAGCAGACCGCGCGCGCCATGATCGATCGCAAGCTCCTGACCAAGGCAGACGTCGAAGCTCTCCGCGATCGCATCAAAGAGGTGATGACCCGCTGCGCCGAAGCGCTGACGGAGCCTGCCGGCAACCGGCGCAAGGTGCGCGACGAACTCTGGCCCAGCCCGGATTTCCGCGATTTCGGTATCCGGGGCGATCTTTCGGAGCTGAAGGGAGTGCGCACTGCGGAGGAGACCCAGTTCGGCGGCGCCGTGGTCGAGCGCAAGTTCGTCGACGTCATTGCCGATGTCCTGCATCGGCGCATGGACACGGATCCATCCATCATCCTCATGGGTGAGGACATCCACCGCCTCAAGGGAGGAACGAACGGCGCGACGCGCGGTCTGGCCCAGAGCTTTCCGGACCGCGTGCTCGGCACACCGATCTCGGAGAACGCCTTTGCGGGTCTCGCCGGCGGCCTTGCCATGGACGGACGCCACAAGCCCGTGATCGAATTCATGTATCCGGACTTCATGTGGGTGGCGGCCGATCAGGTCTTCAATCAGATTGCGAAGGCTCGCCACATGTTCGGCGGCGATACCGACATGCCTCTCGTCCTGCGCACCAAGGTCGCGATGGGAACCGGCTATGGATCGCAGCACTCGATGGATCCGGCAGGGATCTTCGCGACGTCACCGGGTTGGCGGATCTTCGCCCCGTCGACGCCTTTCGACTACGTCGGCATGATGAACACGGCCCTCGCCTGCCGTGATCCCGTTCTGATTCTGGAGCACGTCGATTTGTATGTCAGCACGGGCCTCGCACCCGCAGATGATCTCGACTACTTCATTCCCTTCGGGCGCGCGAAGGTGGTCAGGGAGGGCTCGGATCTCACGGTTCTGACCTATCTCGGAATGGTAAAGCCGACGCTCGATGCCATCGAACGGCTTGGCGCCGATGCGGAGCTCGGTCTGGGCGTCGACGCCGAAGTCATCGACCTGCGAACACTCGACCGAGCCGGCCTCGATTGGGAGACGATCGGTGCCAGCATCCGGAAGACCCACAATGTCCTGATCGTAGAACAGGGGTCGATCGGTACCTCCTACGGCGGTCTGCTCGCGGACGAAATCCAGCGGCGGTTTCTCGACTGGCTCGACCAGCCGGTTCAGCGCGTCCACGGCGGCGAGGCGTCGCCGAGCGTCTCGAAGGTCCTCGAGCGCGCGGCAATCGTCGGACGAGAGGAGATCGAGGCAGGCTTGCGAATGGTCATGGCTGCCTGCGGCCGGCCGCTTGCGGCATGAGAGGCGGAGGAACGACAATGGCGATACGGATGGTGGCTCCCCTCGAGGTCGGAATCTGCTGTTCGGATCTCGATCGTCTCGCAGGGTTCTACATCGAGGTGCTCGGCTGCGAGGCGATCAGCACGATCGAGGTGCCGGCGGCGAAGGCCCGCGACGCCGCTCTCAGCAGCGACTCGTACCGCGTCATTCGACTCCAGACACCGCGCGGCGAGCGGATCAAGCTCCTCCAGCCCAGTGCAGCGCCAAAGTCTCGCGAGGAATCGGAATGGCTCCTGGAGTCACGAAACGCCGTCTATCTCACCTTCATCGTGGATGATCTCGACGCGATGCTGCATCGGCTCGGGTCGAGCAACGCCCGCCTCCTCACCGGTCCCACCAAGGTCGAGGTTCGGCCCGGCGTCTGGCTGGCCTTCCTGCGCGATCCGGAAGGCAACGTGCTGGAATTCGTCGAGTACCAGGATCTCGCGGCCTACCGTTCGGATCTCGAGTCTCGAGCGCCTGCCCGATAGCGCTCCGCGTCACAAACTCCGGCCCGTGCCACAGCGCTTTCGTCGTAATTCGTGCCCGAGCGTATGTCTGCTGCGCACGGAACATCGGAACTGGATCTCGGAAAGATCGAACTT
>NZ_LN811358.1:107838-116640 GCF_001006805.1 Microvirga massiliensis
CTGCAACCTCAGTGACCTATTGGTTCTGTGAGATGACGATGCATCCTATCTCCGGAAAGACGCGCCTCACCGTGATTCTGGCTCACCCCGTCGCCCACGTTCGCACCCCGCAGGCGATCAACGAGCTTGCCACGCAACGCGGTGTCGACGCCGTGATGGTACCGATCGAGGTCGCACCTCCAGATCTCGGGACTGTCGTCCGAGGCTTGCGCAGCATTCAGAATCTCGACGGCATCGTCGTTACCGTCCCGCACAAGACGAGTATCGCGCAGTTCTGCGACGCATTGACTGAGCGCGCACTCCAGGCCGGTGCAGTCAATGCTATCCGGCGCGAAGCCAACGGGCGCCTCGTCGGGGATATGTTCGATGGACTCGGGTTTACAGTCGGACTCGAACGGGCCGGAATCGAGCTTCGGGGCAGAAGCGCCCTCCTGGCCGGCGCGGGCGGCGCGGCGAACGCGATTGCTTTCGCCTTGGCCGAACGTGGCGTCCAGGTCTTGAGCATCTACAATCGGACGCATGCAAAGGCGGAGGAACTCGCGACACGTGTCACCGCGGCTTTTCCGCATCTTCGGGTAGGTGCGGCGGCTTCCGCAGATCCGACCGGGCACGACCTAGTCGTGAACGCAACCTCTCTGGGCTTGAAGCCGACCGATGCCCTTCCGATCGACGTCGCCAAACTCGAACCCGACATGATCGTCGCGGAGGTGATCATGCAACCCGAGACGACGCCTCTTCTCGAGGCCGCAAGACAGTGCGGCTGCCGCATCCAACCGGGCCGGGCAATGCTGGCCTCCCAGCTTGAGCTTATTGCCGATCATCTCGGCCTCACAAGTACTGCGTGAAACGCCTCATTCCTCGCACTGAACGGGAGCTCGTCCCATGTCGATAAACGTAAACCTCAGGAATCCTGCACTGTTCCGGACCGCCAATCTGATTGGCGGCGACTGGACCGACACGGGCTCGGCCGGTCAGCCCATCAAGGTCACCGATCCTGCGACCGGCACGCTGCTCGATGCGGTGCCGAACGGCGGACGGGCTGAGACGAGGCGTGCTATCGAGGCCGCCTATGCCGCCTTCCCGGCTTGGCGCGGCAGAACGGCAGGCGACCGCGCCACGCTCCTGCGCCGACTGGCTCAGCTTATCACCGACAACCAGGAAGACTTGGCGAGACTCCTCACCTCAGAGCAAGGCAAGCCGCTCGCCGAGGCGCGCGGGGAGGTCGGCATGTCGGCGGCCTATGTCCTGTGGTTCGCGGAAGAGGCGCGGCGCATCTACGGCGATGTGATCCCGTCGCCCTGGCCGAACCGCAAGATTCTGGTCACGAAGGATCCTGTTGGAGTCGTGGGAGCCATCACACCGTGGAACTTCCCCTCCTCGATGATCGCACGCAAGCTCGGCGCGGCGCTCGCCGCCGGCTGCACCATCGTGATCAAGCCAGCCTCGCAGACGCCCTATTCCGCGCTTGCGTGGGGAGTGCTGTGCGAAGAGGCCGGGATTCCGGCCGGCGTCGTCAACATCGTGACGGGCTCGGCCCGCGAAATTGGTGCGGAGCTGACGGCCAACCCGCTCGTCAAGAAGATCACCTTCACGGGATCGACTGAGGTCGGCAAGCTCCTGATGGAGCAGGCTGCAAAGACCATGAAAAAGGTCTCGATGGAACTCGGCGGCAACGCGCCCTTCATCGTCTTCGACGATGCCGACCTCGACCGCGCCGTGGAAGGCGCGATGGCCGCCAAGTATCGCAATGCCGGCCAGACCTGCGTGTGCACGAACCGTTTCCTCGTGCAGGACGGAATCTACGAGGCCTTCGCTGAGCGCCTCGCCGAGGCTTCTGCGCGATTGAAGGTGGGCAACGGTCTGGAGGACGGGGTCCAGCAGGGGCCGCTCATCGACGATCACGCGGTCGCAAAGATCGAGGAGCACATCGAGGACGCCACCTCTAAAGGGGCCAAGGTTATCGCCGGCGGCAAGCGCCACGCGCTCGGCGGCACCTTTTTCGAGCCGACCGTGCTCACCGGCGTCACGCCTTCCATGGCAGTGGCGCGCGAGGAGACGTTCGGTCCGCTCTCGCCTCTCTTCCGATTCAAGGACGAGGTCGAGGCGGTTCGCATGGCGAATGACACCGAATACGGGCTTGCCTGCTACTTCTACACCCGTGATCTCGGCCGCGCCTTCCGGGTTTCCGAGGCCCTCGAATATGGGCTGGTTGGCGTCAATGAAGGCCTGATCACGACCGAGGTCGCGCCCTTTGGCGGCGTGAAGGAGTCCGGCGTGGGTCGCGAGGGCTCGAAATACGGCGTCGAGGATTACGTCTCGGTCAAATACACCTGCATGGGCGGGCTCGGCGCCTGAAATTCGGCAAGCCGATCACTGTCCATTCGAGGCGGGCCCCGGGGCCTGAACGAATGCACCAACGCGCGAATGGAGACTTCGATGTTCGACTTTTCCGGCAAAGTTCTCTTCCTGACGGGAGCAAATGGCGGCATCACTCGCGCGATCGCGAAAACCTTCTTCGAACTCGGCGCTTCATGCGTGCTGACGGATCTCGACGAGGACGGTGTTCGCGACTTCGCGAAGAGTCTCGATGCTTCTGGCTCACGCGCGATCGGGCTCAGGCAGGACGCCGCCAAGTCGGGCGACGCCGACAACGCGATGGCGGAAGCTAAGGATCGGTTTGGAAAGATCGATTATCTCGTAACCGGCGCCGGGCTCTATCGTGATCAGATGATTCACGACATGACCGATGCGCAGTGGCATCAGACGATCGGGATCAATCTCGACGGCGTCTTTTATACATGTCGCGCGGCGATCCCACTTCTCGCTGAAGGTGGCTCTATCGTGAATATTGCTTCCATGGCAGGGCACCGCGGCAGCTTCATGCATACCCACTATGCCTCTGCGAAAGGAGCGGTGCTGACGTTTTCGCGTTCTCTGGCTCTCGAGCTCGCGCCTCGGATTCGCGTCAACGCCGTCTCTCCCGGCCTAATCGAAACACCCCTGGTTCAGCCATTGCTCGCGGCGCGCGGACCGTCGCTGATCGAGCTGACGCCTCTGAAGCGCCTGGGACAGCCGGAGGAGGTCGCGCACACCGTCGCCTATCTTTGCTCCGATTGGGCGAGCTTCATTACCGGCGAGACTATTCATGTGAATGGTGGCCTCTACATCGCAAGTTGATGCAGCGCGTCGTGGTATTCATCGCCGACGAGGAGCAGCGCGCTCCCTGCTGCGCCTCGATGCGCGCCTTCAGGATCTTCGGAGTATCCCGACATTCGCCAGCGCATCGCCGCCAATGTGGCAGCGCGCGCTTGAGCGGACAGCCGAGTCCCAGGTGAGCTCGTCTGTCCCCTCAACTCTGGCTTGAGTGCGGAACCGGCGTATCGGCAGTGCTGAGGCTCTCTCGTAGCACATGCAGCGTACGCGCCTTCGCGTTCGCCGCCGCCTCTTGCGCGAACTGTTACAATTTCTCTACGCGGCGCGAATCACCGAGCACGACCTCATGCACGGCGTTCGCGATGATTGTTGCCGGTTTGCCTTACATGAGACCTTAACTCTGAACGCCAATGTGCATGCTGCTTCCTCTTGGACCCATTGCTCGCGAGGGGCGCACCCGCTGGGCTGCTTACGTGGCTGCTACTGTCTTTCGGCCTAATGCTTTTCGGTCACGTCATCCAATCGCACTCGGCGGGACGGTCCACTCAATTGCCGAACCCTCAGGGAGCGACGCCATGTTGATCACGAAGCGGTAGCGGACATCCGAACTCTCCATGCACTCGAAAGCCTCGTTGATCTGGTCCATGCGGATCATCTCGCAATCAGGCAGGATGTTCTTGCGCGCACAGAAGTCGAGCAATTCCTGGGTATTGGCGATGCTGCCGATGGGAGAGCCGGCCACGCGCCGCCGCCCCGATGATCAAGGACCCGGTGAACGGCTCGGCGAGGTGACCGAGATGCCCTACGATCATCCGGATCAGCCGCACGGGCCCAGCCCGCGCACAAGTCTTGTCGGCACTCACCCGAGATAGGAGCCGGATGCGGGAAAGCCCCACGTCCGGATCTGTGCGGGGGGCGCTCGTAACGAGCGGCCCTAGCGCGAACGCCGTGTTCTGGACCAGGCGCGCCACGTGCTTGTCGGTCAGGCGCGCGAAGCCGCAACGGTCAGGTATTGCATGCCCCTTTAGGCCGCTGCATCGGAGTGTTGACTCCTGCCGAAGAAGGTCGAAGGCCTTGCTGACCGTTTGAGTCGCACCGCACCGGGTGCAAAGAGCCTCTCCCGGTAGGGCCTGACGCCAGGTGATGATGCCATGAGCGAAGTGGAGTAGGGCAAGATCGTTGGCGGGCTTTTTGGCCCAGCGGATCAAGATCGAGCGGAAGCGGTGGAGCCAGGAGTGTGTGCGCTCGACCAGAGCCAAACGGGTGTCGGGCGCGGGCCACTGGGATTGGCATTGCACGCCCGACCTTTGCCTGCGCATGCAGGGCGTATTTCCCTGGCCTCTCCAATCGGAGGCGTGCATGAGCGGGCACACGCTGGGTCCGGAAGAAGACCTGCAAGGTAGGCCCTGCAAGAACCTATCATGATCCTGGCTGTGCGAAAACGCGAGTCGGCTATGATTGTCTTGGTCAGACGAGGAGGGTCGGATGGGGCGTTTCGTTGTCGGTGCGGATCGTTCCCAGATAACCTTCCTGCCCGAATGCCTCGATAACCGAGTTGGCGAGGATAGCTCGGGTTCATTCTCGGCCCGGTGATGGAGGAGTTCCTGGGCCGCGCCCTCCTGCTCTCGAAGGGCGATCCCACCATCCTGGTGACCCGGCCGATGCTCGTCGCGTTCCTGGTCCTGCTCGCGCTGGTGCTCATGCCTTCCTTCAGCAAGACCCGCGAGGTGGCGTTCCAGGAAGAGGCCTAGGGCGCGAACCCGCGCGGGGTCCGCCGATCAGGGGAGGAAATGGTGATGAAGGGATCTGACTTGTTGGTGGCGGCGCTCGAGAACGAGGGCATCGACCGGATCTTCGGGGTGCCCGGCGAGGAGAACCTCGAAGTGGTCGAATCCTTGCGGACGTCCTCGATCGAACTCGTGCTGACGCGCCACGAGCAGTCGGCGGCGTTCATGGCGGCCACCCATGGCCGCCTGACCGGGCGTCCCGGGGTCTGCCTCGCGACCCTGGGGCCGGGCGCGCTCAACCTGGTGACCGGTGCGGCCTACGCACACCTTGGCGCCATGCCGATGGTGATGATCACCGGCCAGAAGGCCATCATGACGGCCCGGCAGGCGCGGTTCCAGATCGTCGACATCGTCGCCACGATGAAGCCGCTCACGAAATCGTCGCGCCAGATCGTGAGCGCCGCCTCGATCCCGGCCGTCGTGCGCGAAGCATTCCGCGTCGCGCAGGAGGAGCGTCCCGGCCCCGTCCTGCTCGAACTGCCGGAGGACGTGGCGGGCGAGGAGGTCGAGCCCGTGCCACTCGTGCCGCCGCACGCGGTCGACATCCCGGTCGCCCACCCGGCGGCGCTCGATCGGGCCGCCGCGATGATCCTGGCAGCCAGGAGCTCGCTCATCATGCTCGGAGCGGCCGCGAGCCGGCCGCAGCTGGCTGAGCAGTTGTCGGCGTTCGTGCACCGGACCCGCCTGCCGTTCTTCACCACGCAGATGGGCAAGGGCTCGGTCGCGGGCGGGTCCAACCTCTACATGGGCACCGCCGCCCTGTCCGAGCGTGACTACGTGCATCGGGCGATTGACCGGGCCGACCTCATCATCGCCATCGGCCACGACACCGTGGAGAAGCCGCCGTTCATCATGGGCGAAGGCGGGCCGCAGGTGATCCATGTCAGCTATACGCCGGCCACCGTCGAGCAGGTCTACTTCCCCCAGGCCGAGGCCGTCGGCGATGTCGGACCAAGTCTGGCCCTTCTTGCGGATCGCCTGGAAGGCCAGCTGCAGCCCGGCCAGTCGGACTTGCTTGGCCTCAGGGCCGGCATCCTGGAGCGCATCAACGATCGCGCCACTGAGAACCGCTTTCCGGTCACGCCGCAGCGGCTGGTGCATGATGTCCGCGAGGTGATGCCGGAGGACGGCATCGTGTGCCTGGACAACGGCATGTACAAGATCTGGTTTGCCCGCAACTACCGCACGCGGGTCGCCAACACGCTTCTGCTCGACAATGCGCTGGCCACGATGGGCGCCGGCTTGCCCTCGGCCATGATGGCGACGCTGCTCTATCCACAGCGGCGCGTGCTGGCGGTGTGCGGCGACGGCGGCTTCATGATGAACAGTCAGGAGCTGGAGACTGCGGTGCGGCTCAAGCTCGACTTGGTGGTGCTGATCCTGGATGACTCCGCCTATGGCATGATCCGCTGGAAGCAGGCGGCCGACCACTTCCCTGACTTTGGCCTGACCTTCGGCAATCCCGACTTCGTCAAGTATGCCGAGTCCTATGGCGCGCGCGGCTGGCGGGTGAACGCCACCGAGGACCTGATCCCGACACTGGAGCAGGCCTTCAGCACCGGTGGGGTGCATGTGGTGGCGGTTCCGATCGACTACTCCGAGAACACGCGCGTTCTCATCGAGGAACTCAGAAACCACACACCCGAACCCGAGCCAGCATGAGCTAGGGAAATGAGCATGCTGCAGGTCGTGCAGCGTTCGACCGAACGCCGATCGCTGAAATCCCGACCGACGATGCGAACGCACCCGAGGCAGTGGAATATAGCCGCACGCGATTCCATCGCTGCAACGGCCGGTTGCTCGAATGATCTGCACATCTTCGTAGATCAAAAGGTTCTGATGGAGCCCAACTGACCATGAACCAGATCGGGTCACCAGGAGCAACCATCAGGGAGGGCTCGGCCGCCATACAAAGGGAGGATACTTATGAGTGCTATTTCGAGAGACCGGCTTGGTCAGCACGGAGGCGACGCAGTGTGGGCTACCGAACATGAGAAAGGGGATGGAAGGAAGCAGAACGGCGAGGCAAGGAGCTGCTCGAGCGGGTCGGCTCAGATCGCTTCGGTCGTATTGCCGTTTCTCGAGAAGGCGAAGAGTGACCTTCATGACCCGGAACTTCGCTTGGACTATGGTATCAGGAAATTCGACGTCGCGACGGGTGAGAACTGGTCCGTCTACTTCAGGCTCGCGAACACAAAGAGCCAGAAGACAAGTCACTACTACACCATTGAGCTCAGCTCCCGATCGCCCCTGATCATCATGGCGGACAGCCTCGATGTCGGCTCAACGGTTCGCCGGAGGGAGATCTGCGACGAGGCGGTCCAGTTGCACGACGACATCACGGAACAGACCTTGGCGAAGCTCCTCGACCGCGCGGCTGAAGAGGCAGGCCAGGCATGAACCCGTTTACCTTCCAGACCACACCGAACGTTCTCTTCGAGGCAGGCGCACCCAAAAGAATTGCGGCATTGGTGTCTGAATTCTGCGCCCGGCGCATCCTGTTGGTCACCGACAAGGGCGTGCGGGGCGCAGGCCTGACCCAGGACGCCGAGGAAAACCTTGCAGTCAGCTGCGATCTCACCGTGTTCGAGGATATGGTTGCTGATCCACCCGCGCATGTGGTCGAGGCTGCGGTCACCCTGTGCCGGGAGAAGCGGGTCGAGGCGGTTGTCTCGATCGGTGGCGGTAGTGCGCTCGATACGGCGAAACTCGTCGCCTATCTGGCCAGGTCCGATGATCGGCTCGACGACGTCTTTGGGGTGATGTGACCGAATATCTTGGCCACAGCCTTCAGCTTACCTTCCTCTTCGGGCCGCGCAGCATGAGAGCGAAAAGCTCCCACGTTAGGCCGGCTGGGGAATTTCAAATGACGTGTTACTCCCGGAGGGCGAAGCTGCGCTCTCGAGCCAGAGGACTTGCGCATGGCGGCTGACGCGTATGAGGCCACAGTGGCAGCCGTTGGTGGACCCCTGTCCGAGCCCTCCCGCGAGCACCTGGCGCACTTCATCCTTGAGCGCTTGTTCCATGGCGAGCGTGATGCAGAGCGCCTGCAGGTCGATGCACTGGTTTTTACGAAGCGGGTCTTTGGTGGGCGCGCTTAGGCCAGCACAGACGCTCGCTGTTAGTGGATCGGCCCGGCATGGGCGAGCCGAGCGGGGGATCAAGGAAGTCGGGCCGTTATGCAACGCCGGCCCGCGCGCAGATTGCTCGGAGTGAAGGTCCGTTGACGCTGCGGCGGTGTCTGCCTGTCATTGCTGATCGGACGAAGATGGCCGCTTCTCGGCGCTCTCCGGCTGCTCGGCGTGCCACTGGCGCCATTGCGCCTGCAGATGGACCGGCACGTATGGTGCCTCGGGCGGCTCGTGAACGACCAAGCCCTTCTGGACGAGCGCAGAAAGGTAACCGATATCCATCGGGCGATCGGTGTCGTTCACGGCGATGCGCTCGAACAGAATGATCTCGGCCAAACTGCACTCGGCCGCTGCCGCGGGGTGCCTGGTCTTTGGCTGATTTCCTTGGGGTGCCATATCGGAGCGTCGAACCCCTCAGATCTCGGGCAAAGGCACCTTAGACACGAGCACGGCGTCCGCGCTGCTCTCGATCACCACGATGCGCCCTAGGTCCGAGTGCCAGCCTTCCACCGCATAGAGCGATCCGTCGATCCGATCCTCGGTGACCTTCAGGTCTGCGATGATGGCCCCGGCAAGGTCGAGGCTGATGGTCTGATGATGCATGCCGGTAAAGCCGTTCGGCCGTGATTTGGTTCAAGCGCGACGATCGCCGGCGGGCACAAGAAACTCGCTCGGCATAAACCGACCGAGCGGGCAGAGTAGGGGGTGGACTGAACCGCCCCGGGTTTGCC
>NZ_LN811358.1:117674-131049 GCF_001006805.1 Microvirga massiliensis
ATACACCGAACGTCTCGCGGAGGCCGGCATCGAGCTGTCGGTCGGCAGTATCGGTGATTCATACGATAACGCCTTCGCCGAGACGGTCATCGGCCTGTTCAAGGCCGAGGTGATCCACTGCCGCGGGCCGTGGCGCAGCTTTGAGGCGGTCGAGTTCGCCACGCTCGAGTGGGTAGACTGGTTCAATAACCGCCGCCTGCTCGAGCCCATCGGCAACGTGCCACCGGCCGAAGCCGAAGCACGCTACTACACGCAACTTGAGGTCATCCCAATGGCCGCGTAAAACCCAAACCAAACAGCCTCCGGCGAACCCGGCACGGTTCAGACCGGTGGGTCATACCGGCCCGGGCGGAGATTGCGCTGAGTGGGTTAAGCGTTCCTTCGGCGGATTGCACACAAGCGGCTAGGTTCGAGCGCCGCAAGTGCATCCAACAGCTTGCTGTCCTTGTGCGACAGGTCACCGACAGGTGGGTCGCTGTAGCCTTATGGTCGTCTGGTAACTCGGCGCGTCATGGCAGGCCTGATCACCCTCGACCGAGCCTGGAGGCTCACACGCCGACCAGAGGCCCCGCCCGAAGCGGGGCCTTTCTGCTGGGGAGCAGGCTGCTGTCACTCCAGGTGCGGTTCGGCAGCACGTAGAGCGCCCCGGCCCACCAGATCAACGTTAGGTCGTGGGCATGCCCCAAAAGAGACCCTGCCAAGCACGACGTGATCGGGGTAGGAGTTTGGGAGGAACGAGCCGGCAATGGACAACCCGCTCAGACTCAAAGTGCTCTGATCGAGTTAAGGATCAGGTGACGTAACAGAACATTATAAATATCCAGGCAGCTTTCCGATCGAACTCGGCCAGACAGCCGTAATACCTTGGCTTTATTCGGCGAACGTTTGGGCGAATAGCTCATCGGTAATACCCAGCGTACGCTGCGCAACGTGCCGTCTAAGTCACTGGCAAACGGTGACCGCCTCGGGGGTAATTGGGAGTCTGAGTGATGCTCCGCACCTGCCTCGTCACGTTCGCGGCCTCACCCCAAAAGAGACCCTGCCCAGCATCGCCCATGCGCACCGCTGCGGCCCGACCAAGGTTCTGGAAGTAATCACTCCGCTGGGGGAAATCATGCAAGGTCGGTTGGCTGTTTTGATGCTCGTAGGGGTACAGGGTGCAGCACTTGCACAAGCAGAACCCCTGGTCCCCAAGACGGGCGAGACGCGCGCTCGATTGGAAAGGCGCGTCGAAGAACAGAAACAGGGACAAAGGCTCGAAGAGCTGAGACGGGAATACGAAGAACTGAAAAAACGAGCTGCAATCCCCGCGCAGCAAATGCCTCCGCTTGAGCCAAAGAACGTCGGAGCGCCGATCTGGTTTTACAATCCCCGACCATTGACCGCAAAAGAAATGGCGGTGATTGATCCTGTCGTCCGATCAGCCCTCAATGAGGCAAAATCAACCCGCTTTCGCTGGCTCGACTACAACGGTTATGGATATTATTGCGGTGAGGTAAACGCCAGGAACTCCGACAGCGGCTATGCCGGTCCTCAATTATTCACGGTCAAAGTGGAGCTTAATCCAAGCGGATTCATGGCAGGCGCGATCTATCCGGATATTATCACACCCTCCGGGTCTGGAGACCTTCTCTATAGTGCCCTCTCCGACACCTGCCTTATCTCCACGCGAAGCGGACCGGCAGACGGGAGCCTGAAATGGAACATCCCGATGAAGGCTCGCTCGTAGAAATGCTTTTTTGCGCAGGGTCGTCCTGAGGGTGGCTTGCCGAGAACCTGTTCGGCCCGCGAACGCTTGATGCGCAGAAGACCCTCGTTTGGCTGAGCACCGAACGAGGGTCTGTTGCCTCGGAGGACCATTACGCAACGCTGGCCCGGGTTCAGATTGTTCGAATCGGATTACGAGTCGGTTGACGCTGCGGAAGTCGCGGCGGCCCGGGCGAACTGAAGAAGCTCACCCCAAGTGCAGAGAACGGAGCCGCACTTCCAACACTGCACTTCGCTTTCGTCCGTGAGGCCGGACGGAAGCACGAAGGAGGAACCATCACAAACGTCACACACGAATTGTCTCACTGCCCACCACCCCGCATGATGCTGCTTGTTGGTAGCTCTCTCAACTTCACCCCAGACCTGCGCTAAGCGCCATCTGCCGTTTGGCCGATTCCGTTACGAGATAAGTAGAACCCCTGAATTCGCGCATCGGCCAAATCAGGTTATCGAGCGCCAACATAACAAAGTTTGCGTTCTCCCGGGGTGCGGGGGCAGCCAGGCAACAAGGCTGCGACACCGGCGACAAGACTGGGCGCGGCCTTTCTTTCATCAGCGGTGGCGTGTCGTCGGGATCATGGACACGCATCCGCTTGATCGCCGCAGCCTCATAGGGCTTACCCTCACGCATGACGTAACCCGCGGCGGCGAGTTCCGCTGCCACTTCCCGCAGGGACCGGCACCGACCCTGGCGCCGGCCTGCCGGTTAATCTCGCCCCTATGTCACGATCGGCTGGCGCAGAGGCCTCCCGAGCCTGTCGACACCGGCGAGAGCGCAGATGGCGTCAATGGTGTTGCGCAGGCAGAGATCATCCCCTTCGAGATGCTCCTCCGGCTTCGTCCAGAGTCTCGTATTCGCATAGAAGGTCAGGCGAGCCTGAAAGGCAGCCCCCTTCAGCGTTTGAGCCGGCCCGAGCTCTATGGCTTCGTGCGCGATTGCATCAAGCTTGCAGAACCCACGCTCAGCTTGGAGCGCCTCCGCCTCACCGGCTTGGCGCACCACGGCTCCGCCGACGTGCTCGCCTACCGCATTAGGGGCGCCGTGGTCCTTTATGGCAGCCTCAGCCTTCATCGCAGCCCGGTAGGAAGGTCCAATCTCGACCGCCCGCCGGAGAAGCTCGTCGAAACGAGGAGCCAGCGCCAAGAGTTTGGCATCCACCGATGCTTCTGCGACAGCAATCTGTGCCGCTGCCGCGACTGGGAGAGCGGCAAGGCTCGCCAGCAATGCACGGCGGGTGACGGAAAAAATATCGTCAACCATAATCAATCTGTGTTCGACAATATTGGATCAGTGCGCAACTGAATGCTGCATGAATGCTGCAATCTCTGTCCGCGTATCGGAGAGAGATTGCAGCGGCCGAAGAAGCCACCGCAGTGGATAGCTGATCTGTCAGCTTACTTGTCAAGAAGTTCCTGGCGGAGTGGCTGAGAGAGAAAAGCGACGTGAAACGCTGACGGGAGCGCCGGTTTATTGGCATAGCGCAGAGGACGCAAGTTTCGCGGCTCAGAGGTCGAGGAGGGGCACCTCGGACACGAGCACGGCTCGTGCGCTTACCTCGATCACCCCACGACGCGCCCGAGATCCGGATGCCAGCCCTGGATCGCATAGAGCGGCCCGTCGATCCGGTCCTCGGCGATCTCCAGGTCCGCGATGATCGCCCCACCCGCTGGCAGGGCCCTTCTTTTCTGCGAGGGCACAAGGTGCCTGCAGACGCGCATGACAGAAATGAAGCGGACCCGCTCCGAGAGTTGCCTCGATTTTCATGACCTTGAAGAACTCGGGGATGTAGGCGCCCGAGGTGCCGCCCTGTGGGCCGACGCCGACCCGCTTCCCATTGAGTTCGGCGAATGAGCGAATACCGTACTCCTCCAGAACCATGAACTGAAAGGGCGTGTCATACATAGGGAAGAGCGCGCGCATGGACCGCAATTCCCTGCCGCCTGTCCACGGAGTTGAGCCATTCCGGCCCTGCAGCGCAACCCCCTAGGGTAACAAATCCGAGCTGAATCTCGCCCGCTTCCAGCAGAAGGATATTCTGTGCAGGCCCTTCCGTCGGGCGTGTAGCGACCGATATGCCGAGCTCACGTGTCAGAACACGCACAAACCCTTCACCATAAGTGTGATATGTGCCTCCTGGTGATGCGGTTCCGAGCGCCAGGAATGGTGGCCAATGCGGCTCTGCCACGGGCGCGGCTCGTTGCATTGCGGTGATCGTGAAAAGCGCTGCAAGAACCGTGATGGCGTAACGTACCATGGAATTGGGCTGTTCCGAACAGAGAAGGGGCGCGGCAAGTGCTCACAACCTTCCTCAGCTCGCAGCAGATGAAACGCTATTACATAGTTCCAGCACGCGACGGCTGCTGCAGTGGCAAGTAGCTCGCGACTGCATGTTGAAGAATAAGTCAAGTCAATTATTTGCGGAACGCTGAGGCGACTTCATGCGTAAGCTGCACGAGGAGACGCCTGGGACAGTCCATCGCCTGCTGGAAAGCGCTGCCATTCCGGCGTTTCACGCTCGAGTTCGCGCGCCGCGGGTTGTGCGGTCGAGAGACAAGCGCTCCCGCATCTGACGGGCGGCGCCAGGGAGGTGACGATGGACCGAAGTCGCGATCTCGATCCTGTCGAAACCCAGGAGTGGCTCGACTCGTTGGAGGGAGTTCTGGAGGTCGAGGGGCCGGAGCGGGCCCACTTCCTCCTCGAGCAGATGATTGAGAACGCTCGGCGCAAGGGCGCTCCGGTTCCCTATTCGGCGACAACACCTTACATCAACACGATCCCGGTCGAGCGGCAGACGCCTCATCCCGGAGACCGTGCCATCGAGCACCGAATCCGTTCGGCAATCCGCTGGAATGCGCTCGCCATCGTGCTCAAGGCCAACAAGGAATCCTCCGAGCTCGGAGGGCACATTGCGAGTTTCCAGTCAGCCGCGACCCTCTACGATACGGGCTTCATGCATTTCTGGCGCGCCGCCTCGGACGAGCACGGCGGCGACCTCGTCTACATTCAGGGCCATTCCTCGCCCGGCATCTATGCCCGTGCCTTCCTGGAGGGGCGCCTCTCCGAGGAGCAACTCCTCAATTTCCGTCAGGAGGTCGAAGGCAAGGGGCTGTCCTCCTACCCGCATCCGTGGCTCATGCCGGATTTCTGGCAGTTTCCCACCGTCTCGATGGGGCTCGGCCCCCTGATGGCAATCTATCAGGCCCGCTTCCTCAAATACCTGCATTTCCGAGGCCTTGCGCAGACGGAGGGCCGCAAGGTCTGGGCCTTCATGGGCGATGGAGAGATGGACGAGCCGGAGAGTCTCGGCGCGATCTCGCTCGCGGGTCGTGAGAGGCTCGACAACCTCATTTTTGTGATCAACTGCAACCTGCAGCGCCTCGACGGGCCAGTGCGGGGCAACGGCAAGATCATCCAGGAGCTGGAGGCCAACTTCCGTGGCGCCGGCTGGAACGTCATCAAGGTGTTGTGGGGCTCGGGCTGGGACCAACTCCTGGCCAAGGACGCAACCGGCATGCTCGTGAAACTCATGGAAGAGCGCGTCGACGGCGAATACCAGGACTTCAAGTCCAAGAACGGTGCCTACATCCGCGAGCACTTCTTCGGTCGCTACCCGGAGACGGAGGCCCTGGTCGCTGACATGTCGGACGAGGAGATCTGGAAGCTCACGCGAGGCGGACACGATCCCAGCAAGGTTTATGCAGCGTATTCCGCCGCGGTGAAGCATGCCGGTCAGCCAACGGTGATCCTCGCCAAGACCGTCAAGGGCTACGGGATGGGTGAGGCCGGTGAAGGTCAGAACATCACCCATCAGCAGAAGAAGATGGGAGAAGCGGTGCTGCGCCAGTTCCGCGATCGGTTCCAGATCGATCTGACGGACGAGCAGCTCACCGAAATGCCTTTTATCCGGTTCGCTGACGACAGTCCGGAGATGCGGTACCTGCGCGCTCGCCGGGAGGCGCTCGGCGGCTATCTGCCGTCGCGCCGGCAGAAATCCGACGCGCTCGAGATTCCTCCTCTCTCTGCCTTCGAGGCGCAGCTGAAAGGCACGGAGGGCCGCGAGATCTCGACCACCATGGCATTCGTGCGCGTGCTGAGCACGCTCCTGCGTGACAAGAAGATCGGCAAGCGCGTCGTGCCGATCGTGCCGGATGAGAGCCGCACCTTCGGCATGGAAGGCATGTTCCGCCAGTTCGGCATCTTCTCGCAGGTCGGCCAGCTCTACCGGCCGGAGGATGCCAACCAGCTCATGTTCTACAAGGAGGACAGGTCCGGCCAGATGCTCCAGGAGGGCATCAACGAGGCTGGAGCGATGTCCTCATGGATCGCGGCTGCAACGGCCTATTCGACATCGAATACGCCGATGATCCCGTTCTACATCTACTATTCGATGTTCGGCTTCCAGCGGGTAGGCGACCTCGCATGGGCGGCCGGAGATCTCAGAGCGCGCGGCTTCCTGATCGGCGGCACGGCGGGCCGCACCACGCTCAACGGTGAGGGCCTACAGCACGAGGACGGGCACAGCCACCTGTTTTCGGCCACGATTCCGAACTGCGTGTCCTACGATCCGACCTTCTCGTACGAGGTCGCCGTCATCGTCCAGGACGGGCTGCGTCGGATGTATGCTGAGCAGGAGGACGTCTTCTATTACCTGACGGTGATGAACGAGAACTACGAGCATCCGGCCATGCCGGACGGGGCTCAGGAAGGAATCCTCAGAGGCATGTACCTGTTCCGCGAGGGGCAGGGGCCCAAGAAGTCGCCACGCGTGCAACTTCTCGGCAGCGGCACCATCCTGCGGGAGGTGATTGCGGCCGCGGATCTGCTCGCGCAGGACTTCGGCGTTGCGGCCGACGTGTGGAGCTGTCCGAGCTTCACGGAGCTCGCACGTGAGGCAATGGCTGTCGAACGCTGGAATCTGCTCCATCCGACGGAGGAGGCGCGCAAATCCCACGTCGAGACCTGCCTTGAAGGCCGCGACGGGCCGGTCGTGGCGGCGAGCGATTATATGCGTTTGTTCGCCGAACAGATCCGCGCGTTCATTCCGCGCCGATACCGTGTACTCGGTACCGACGGGTTCGGACGCTCCGACTACCGGAAGCGCTTGCGCGACTTCTTCGAGGTTGACCGGCGGTGGGTCGCGGTGGCCGCGCTCAAGACCCTGGCGGATGAAGGCTCCATCAAGCCTGCGGCCGTTGCAGAGGCCATCGCCAAATACGCCATCAACACGGAGAGACCCCCGCCCTGGACCGTTTGAACATAGCAAACCCGCCTGGAAACAGCGGCCCACCTCGAGAGGCCGCGCAGTCAAAGGAGGAACGTCGTGGCGACCGAGGTGAAGATCCCCGACATCGGTGACTTCAAGGACGTGCCGATCATCGAGGTGCATGTCAAAGAGGGCGATACGGTCAACGCCGACGATCCGCTTGTCTCCCTGGAATCCGACAAGGCGACCATGGAGGTGCCGGCGCCCGCGGCTGGCGTGGTGGAAAAGCTGCTGATCAGATTGGGCGACAGAGTCAGCGAAGGGCATCCAATAGTTCTATTGAAAGGCGGTGATGGTGCTGCAGTGCCTGAGCCGCCGTCTCTGATCGAACAACAAGAGCCGACACCTCCCCCCAGTCCTGCACCAACGCCCACAACTGCGAAACCGAACGGCCAGGGAGCCCGGTCGGACTTCGGGCAGGTGCACGCCAGTCCGAGCGTGCGCCGCCTCGCCCGCGAACTCGAGATCGACCTCACGACGATCCGGGGGACCGGCGAGAAGGGCCGGATTACCAAGGACGACGTGAAAGCTGTTCTCAAGGGGCCGGCGGCGCCGGTCTCCGCGCCAGCCCCGGCTGGTGGCATGGGCATCCCTGAGATTCCGGCGGTAGACTTCGAGAAGTTTGGGCCGATCGAGACGAAGCCGCTCCCGCGCATCAAGAAGATCTCGGGCCCGCATCTCCATCGCGCTTGGCTCAACGTGCCGCTCGTCACGCATCAGGACGAGGCGGACATCACCGAGACTGAAGCTTACCGCAAGGAACTCGACGCTTCCGCGAAGGACAAGGGTTATCGCGTCACGCTGCTTGCCTTCCTCATGAAGGCATCTGTTTCGGCGCTCAAGCAATTCCCCGAGTTCAACGCCTCGCTCAACCCCGAGAAGGACAGCCTGATCCTCAAGCGTTATTATCATATCGGGGTTGCGGTTGACACGCCGGAGGGGCTCGTCGTTCCTGTGATCCGAGACGTGGATCGCAAGGGCATCGGCGACATCAGTCAAGAGCTTGGGGCCGTGTCGAAGAAGGCCCGTGACGGCAAGCTCACGGCCACCGACATGCAGGGGGCCTCCTTCACGATCTCGAGCCTGGGTGGGATCGGCGGCACCGCCTTCACGCCGCTCGTTAACGCGCCCGAGGTCGCAATTCTAGGCGTCGTGCGCTCTCGGATGGCGCCGGTCTGGGATGGCGAGACCTTCAAGCCCCGACTGATGCTGCCGCTCTCCCTTTCATACGACCATCGCATCATCGATGGGGCGCTTGCAGCCCGCTTCACGCGCCATCTCGCGCATGTGCTGGAGGATATCCGTCGTTTGGTTCTGTGAATGCCTGATCTGCCTCTGGAAGACTCTGAGATGAGCACGACGACTGAACTCCGCCTGCCCGACATCGGCGATTTCAAGGACGTTCCGGTGATCGAGGTCCATGTCCAGCCCGGCGCCCGGATCGGGGTCGACGACACCGTGATCACCCTGGAATCCGACAAGGCGACCATGGACGTTCCAGCGACGGCAGCCGGCACCGTGCGCGAAGTGAAGGTGAAAACCGGCGACCGCGTCTCCAAAGGTGATCTGCTCATCACGCTGGACGCCGAAGGGGCACCCGCCACCCCGCCCAAGGAGCGGATCAAGGAGGAGGCTGCTCCGTCGCCGGGTCCGGGACAAGCCGACTATGGCAGTCCCAGTGGCGTCTACGAGGCGATCGAAGTCCGGGTACCCGATATCGGCGACTACAAGGACGTACCGGTCATCGAGGTCCATGTGCAGCCGGGTGCCGAAATCAAGATCGATGACCCGTTGATCACGCTGGAATCTGACAAAGCGACGA
Organism: Microvirga massiliensis; assembly: GCF_001006805.1. Taxonomy (GTDB): domain Bacteria; phylum Pseudomonadota; class Alphaproteobacteria; order Rhizobiales; family Beijerinckiaceae; genus Microvirga; species Microvirga massiliensis. The sequence goes on from NZ_LN811358.1 coordinate 126,528, forward strand.
TGGAAGTGCCTGCAGCCCAGGGCGGCACTATCCGCGAAGTCAAGATCAAGGTCGGGGATCGTGTCTCCGAAGGAGACGTGATCGCGATTGTCAATGGAGGCGTCGCCGCTTCGGCTGCGCCTCTCGGCCAGCACGCGCCCGGCCAGGGTCAGGCAGGCTACGGTTCTTCAGCACTCGAGGCCCGAACAGGGGCGGGCACAGACAGGGCGAGGGCGCCGGCTCCGAAGCCGCCGGTTGCTGCGGCAGGAGACATCCACGCCGAAGTGCTCGTGCTCGGAGCCGGGCCAGGCGGCTACACGGCCGCCTTTCGGGCCGCGGATCTGGGCAAGAAGGTCGTGCTCGTGGACCGTTGGCCGAGCCTCGGAGGCGTGTGCCTGAATGTGGGTTGTATTCCCTCCAAGGCGCTCCTCCATGCCGCCAAGGTCATCGACGAGACGAAGTCCATGGCGGCCCACGGGATCGGCTTTGCGGAGCCCTCTATCGACATTGAGAAGCTGCGCGGCTGGAAGGACGGCGTAGTGAAGCGCCTCACGGGCGGTCTGGCGGGGCTCGCCAAGCAGCGCAAGGTCACCGTCGTGCCCGGTAGCGGCCGGTTCGTGTCCATGAACCAGCTCGAGGTCAGGTCGGATAGCGGTGGAACTAAGATCGTGAGCTTCGAGCAGGCGATCATCGCGGCTGGATCAGAGCCGGTGACATTGCCCTTCATCCCGCATGATGATCCACGCGTGATCGACTCGACGGGAGCGCTCGAACTCGACGATATCCCGAAGCGGCTGCTGGTCGTTGGTGGCGGAATCATCGGTCTCGAGATGGCTACCGTCTATCACGCGCTCGGCGCGAAGGTGACCGTCGTCGAGCTGATGGACCAGATCATCCCGGGCGCCGACAAGGATATCGTTACGCCGCTGATGAAGCGGATCTCCAAACAATATGAAGCCATTCACCTCAAGGCGAAAGTGACTCGGGTCGAGGCGAACGGACAAGGACTCACCGTGCATTTCGAGGGTGGCAGCGCCCCGGAGACCGACACCTTTGATAAAATCCTCGTCGCGGTCGGCCGCAGGCCGAACGGCAGGCTGATTGGAGCGGAGAACGCCGGGATCGCCGTCGATGAGCGCGCATTCATCCCAGTCGATCGGCAGATGCGCACAAACGTCCCGCACATCTTTGCCATCGGAGACATCGTCGGTCAGCCGATGCTGGCCCACAAGGCGGTGCACGAAGGCAAGGTCGCGGCCGAGACGGCGGCCGGCCGGAATGCGTTCTTCGATGCGAAGGTGATCCCGTCGGTCGCCTATACCGATCCGGAGGTGGCTTGGGTCGGCCTGACCGAGAACGAGGCCAAGGCCAAAGGCGCGAAATACGGCAAGGGCGTTTTCCCCTGGGCTGCAAGCGGACGCTCCCTCTCGCTCGGACGCGATGAAGGACTCACCAAGGTGTTGTTCGACGAGACGACCGACCGGATCATCGGCTGCGGCATCGTCGGGCCATCCGCGGGCGACCTGATCGCGGAGGCGGCGCTCGCGATCGAGATGGGCGCCGATGCGCAGGACATTGGCCTGACTATCCATCCGCACCCAACTCTTTCGGAGACGATCGGCATGGCCGCCGAAGCCTTCGAGGGCACGATCACCGATCTCTACCTGCCGAAGAAGCAGCCGCAGAGCGCGTCATGAACGAGTGCGAAAGCAAGGTGGCGAGATGCTCAATGGAAGGAGACGACGATGGCGACTAAGCAGAGTGGAACGACGGCAGAGACCGGCAGCACGGGTATGCCTGATAATCTGAGACAGGCAGCCGAAACGACGATTGCGCAAGCCAAGCAGGCAGTAGACCAGTACATTCGCACGGCAGCGGATCTTTACGAGAAGATGGAGTCATCAGCCGAGGCCGCGCAGGCAGGGGCCCGGGACGTCAAGCAGAAGACGTTCCAGTTCGCGGAAGACAATATCAACGCGACATTCGACTTTGCGCAGCAGCTCGTGCAGGCGAGAAATCCTCAGGACCTCGTCGCGCTGCAGCAGGGCTTCCTGCAGCAGCAGCTTGAGCGCCTGAAGACCCAAGCACAGGAAATCGGCACCGCTACCGGCAAGGCTGCCGGGGAGGCGCGCTCGGCTGGCCGTCGCAAGAGCTAACTCGCTCGGGCTTGCCTTCCCGCGAAGGCCTTCGTCAGGGCGGCTCTCTTCATCCGGAGATACGATCATGAGCCTGGAAGTGAACTTCAAGGCACCTGCCAGCACGGCCAGCTAATCCGACACCGGTTCGGATGAGCTTCTGAACAAGGCCGCCCTGGACTATCACCGCTTCCCGATGCCGGGGAAGATTACCGTCCTGCCCACCAAGGACATGACGACACAGCGCGACCTCGCGTTGGCCTATTCCCCGGGGGTCGCAGCGGCATGCCTCGCCATCAAGAATGCCCCGATCGAGGCTGCAAATCTGACGACACGCGGTAACCTCGTCGCAGTGATATCCAACGGTACGGCCGTGCTGGGTCTAGGTAATATCGGTGCGCTCGCCAGCAAGCCCGTCATGGAGGGAAAGGGCTGCCTTTTCCGCAAGTTCGCAGGCATCGATGTGTTCGATATCGAGATCGGCGAGACGGATCCGGACAAGCTCGTCGATATCATTGCGTCTCTGGAGCCTACTTTCGGGGGCATTAACCTGGAGGACATCAAGGCGCCGGAATGCTTTCTCATCGAGACGAAGCTGCGCGAGCGCATGAAGATCCCGGTTTTCCACGATGACCAGCACGGAACGGCGATCGTCGCGGCAGCCGCTATCCTGAATGGGCTCGAGGTCGTCGGCAAGCGCCTCGACGACGTCAAGCTCGTGTGTTCCGGGGCGGGCGCGGCCGCCATCGCTTGCCTGGACGTGCTGGTCGACCTGGGTCTCAGCCGCGAAAACATCTGGATTACCGATTCCAAAGGCGTCGTCTATGCTGGCCGCGCTCAGGGCATGGACGAGCAGAAAGAACGCTACGCGCAGTCCACCGACGCGCGAACGCTCGCGGATATCATGCCGGGAGCCGATGTTTTCCTCGGTCTATCCATGGCTGATGTGCTCAAGCTCGAAATGGTTCAGGACATGGTGGAGAAACCGCTGATCCTCGCGCTCGCCAATCCTGACCCCGAGATCCGGCCGGAACTCGCCAAGGAAGTCCGGCCCGATGCGATCATTGCAACCGGCCGCTCGGATTATCCCAACCAGGTCAATAACGTCCTTTGCTTCCCATTCATCTTCCGTGGCGCCCTCGATGTCGGAGCGAGCACGATCAACGAAGAGATGAAGCTCGCCGCAGTCCGGGCGCTCGCTGAACTCGCGCAGGCCGAACAATCGGACGTTGTAACGGCTGCCTATGGCACTCAGGACATCAGGTTCGGCCCGGATTATCTCATTCCGCGCCCGTTCGACCCACGGCTCATCACGAAGGTCGCGCCGGCAGTCGCCAAGGCGGCGATGGACAGCGGAGTGGCGACACGGCCTCTGGCGGATATCGAAGGCTACTGCCGCTCGCTGCAGCGATTCGTCTATACCTCCGGAACGGTCATGCAGCCGGTCTTCGCTGCTGCGGCTGAATCCGGCCGCAAGCGCATCGTCTACGCGGAAGGCGAGGATGATCGAGTGCTACGGGCTGCGCAGGTGGTGGTCGACGAAGGCCTAGCAACTCCCATCCTGGTGGGTCGACCGGACGCGATCAGGCAGAGGATCCAGTCACTCGGACTTCGGATTCAACCTGATCGCGATATCGAGATCGCGAGCTTCGATGACCAGAAAACCCTCTGTGAAGCTGCAGAGACGTATTATCAGACTCGCAAGCGGCACGGCCTATCCAGGGATGTCGCGGCAGCAGAAATGCGGCGTAACAGCACCTTGATCGCGGCCATGCTGCTCTGTGGCGGTAAAGCCGATGGACTCCTCTGCGGCACGTTTGGGGCCTACAGAAATCACCTTCGCTACATTGAGGAGATGATAGGACTGGCCGAGGGCGCACATGGTTTCGCCGCCATGAACCTGCTGCAACTGCCGCGGCACACCGTGTTCATTTGCGACACCTACATTCACCTACGCCCGACAGCAGAGGAGGTCGCCGAAATGGCCATATTGGCCGCCGCGGAACTACGACGCTTCGGCCTGACCCCGCGAGTCGCTCTCCTGTCGCACTCGAATTTCGGCACTGCCGATGATCGATCCGCCCGCAAGATGCGGGACGCGCTCGAACTCATCACGCAACGCGCCCCTGAGCTCGAGGTGGAGGGTGAGATGCACTCGGATGCAGCACTCAGCAAGCCATTGCTCGACCGCATCTTTCCGGATGCCCGCCTAACAGCCGAAGCGAACCTTCTCATCATGCCGAACCTCGATGCGGCGAACATCACCTTCAACGCTCTGAAAGTGGTGGCGGGACAAGGCGTGAGCGTAGGGCCAATCCTGCTCGGAGCTGCCAAGCCGGCCCACATCCTCACGCCTACGGCAACCGTTAGGGGGATCGTGAACATGACCGCACCAAGCGCGGTACCTT
>NZ_LN811358.1:131807-146192 GCF_001006805.1 Microvirga massiliensis
TGCGATCCTCCTGCTCACCTCCAAGGGCGCCGCCGGAGTGACGGGCTCCGGATTCATCGTGCTGGCCGCGACACTCGCGACCGTCGGCACGATCCCGGTGGCGAGCATCGCTCTGATTCTCGGGATCGACCGGTTCATGTCCGAGGCGCGGGCGCTCACCAACCTGATCGGCAATGGCCTTGCCACCGTCGTGGTCGCCAAGTGGGAAGGCGTGCTCGATGAAAACTGCCTCCATCGCGGGCTCAACCAGGAGACGGATCTCGAAGCCGACGAGCCCGAAGCCGTGAAGGTCGAGGAGGATGTCGTCGAAGCCGGTGGACGGCAGCCCCTTCGGGCTTGAAGCGGGACCACCCAGAGGCGGATGATCAGGCGGCAGGTATCAAGGCGCCCAAATTCCTGTTTGGTCACAACACCGGCCAGACCTCGAGGGCACCGCGGTAGATCATCTCAAATGCCACGTAGAGGATGACCGCGAAGCCCACATAGGCGATCCAGTGATAGCGCTGAAGCAGGCGGGCGATGAGGCTCGCGGCGAGGCCCATCAGGGCAATGGAAAGCCCGAGTCCGAAAATCAGTACGACCGGGTGCTCGCGAGCGGCGCCCGCTACGGCCAGCATGTTGTCGAGGGACATGGAGACGTCCGCGATGACGATCTGCCCTGCCGCCTGGCCGAAGGTCTTGCGCGGCGCATGTTCGGCGATCTGGCCGTCCTGGTCGAGGTCGCGATCTTCCAGGGCCTCCTCGGCCTCGAGATCCTTCTCGGCATGGCCGGCCCGCAACTCCCGCCACATCTTCCAGCACACCCAGAGCAGCAGAATGCCGCCGGCAAGCAGAAGTCCGACGATCTCCAGGAGCTGTGTCGTCAGAGCCGCGAACACGATGCGCAGCACGGTCGCCGCGATGATCCCGACCAGAATGGCTTTGCTACGCTGCTCCTTGGGCAGTCCCGCGGCGGCAAGGCCGATGACCACCGCATTGTCGCCCGCCAGGACCAGGTCGATCATGATTACCTGGAGAAAGGCGGTGAGGGCTCCGGTCGTCAGGAGCTCACTCATCCTCGCATCTCCTCATCAGGTTGTGATCAGGACACGAACTGGCATTTCGAGGCGGCCGTGCGGGTATCCATGTTCCGCCCGCGGTTGAGGTGGTCGTCGATCTCCGCGGCGCAACCCAGCAGACGCGCATAGAGAAAGATCGTGAATGCGCTCGTCTCGAGTGCCTCTTTCGCCAGGTTGCCGTCCCGGTAGGGTTGCCACAGCATCTTGAGCAGAAGGGCTGCAATCACTGCGTCGATGTTGACACAGTAGACGTTGCGGGACACCCCGGTCTCGTACAGCGCCTTCGCGAGCTCTTGGTAATACGCATGGAAGACGTTGTATTCGCCGCGTTGCTCAAAGAGATCCCTGATGAAGACCTCGCGCGGGTCCTGGTTCACGGGCTTGTCCTTGAAGACAGGGTGGTTCACGCCTGGGATCTTCCGGATGCCCAGGCTGCCTGCCGTCTTCTTGTCAGCCTTGTAGCTCGCATATTCGGTAGCAAACTTATGGGCGAGCCCGGACAGGTCTATTCCGTGATCCGGATCGCCAGGGTCGGTCAGATCCGCGCCTTGGAACTGCTCGATCAGGAACGCGACACCCTCGTAGCCGTTGCCGCCATGGGCATAGCCCGAATGGGTCAGGAACCCGGTGAGCGCCTTATTGAGCTGCACACGCTCTGGCGTCTCGGGGCCGTCTGCGGAGACGGCCCCCTTCGCTCCTTGAGCCGAGATCGTCCCGGGCCCGTTCGAGAGCAGGAGACCGATCAGGGTCTGGAAGGCGAACAGGCTGTCGGACTCGGGCTGCGTGCCCGTGAGTGCCGCAAAGGTGACCTCTCCCAGAGTGCGCGAGCCGACAATTTCCTCATTCGGAATCCCGCAGAAGGCCTTCTGCTCGTGCCGAGCCGCATTGGCAGAGGCGCCGATCAGCACACCGAACAGCCGCAGCCACCAAGGCAGCGTCTCCGCGGTGATGAGGGAGATCCGCTTGCGCATCAGGGAATCCCAAGCCAGCGTCGTAGCCACCGCAGCCAGAACCGCATCTGCGGTCGGATAGCCGTTCAAGGTGCGCAGGTAACGCACGAATACGGATCGCGCGCCGCGGGTTTGAAGTCCCTTCAGCAGTGCATCTGCCCTGGCGTCGGGTTCGTCGGATACAAGCAGTTTTCCGCCGAGGCCGTCGAAGTCGACCAAGCTCAAGTCGAACTCCTCGTCAACGGCACTCTTCAGCCCGGCTGCCGAGAAACGCTCCACGAGCGCACGCACAACCTGGCGGGCACTATCAGCATATCGAGGCCCGACGATGCTGCACGCTGCGGCAAGCACGGTGTTGGGGGCATTGCCCCCTTCCCGTGCGGCTTGGGCCGCAAGCAGGGCGGGCGTGCCGAACAGGTTGATCTCCGCGCCCACCGCCGCATTGACGAGCGTGCGCTCGTTTTCGCCGCCGGGCTCGCGCAGCAGGGACAGGCAGATGTTGGACTCGATGGGCAGCAGCGCCGCATCTAGCATCGACGTGCCATGGAGAGCCGTGATCTGGGTCCTGGCATCCATCTGCGAGGCGCCGGACGCATCCTTCATGGGTTGCCGGGGGAACACTGCCCCGATCTGCCGGTTCAGGTGCGCGATCTGCTTGTCGTACGGGCTCGCGGCTTCGACGACCGGAAGATCGAGCTCCGGCGGGAGCACGATTTCCTGGTTTGCGCCGAACCAAGGCTTGAGGGCAAGGCTTCCCTCGGGTTCGAAGTCCGGCCGAGCTGCATTCGCCTGCATCACCGCCGTGAGGGCGAGGGGGATATGGGCGATGTTGGTGACCACCGCGCCACGGGACGAGAAGACGGGATTGTCCGGCGTGAAGATGTCGTTCACGCCGAACTTGGCCATGAACCATTGTTCCTTGGCCGTGGCGTCGTCGTTGCCACCGGCCATGGCGCCGGCATGGCCGACGGCTCGCGTGAGCTTCGATTTCCAGCGGCCGACCACGCAGGCAATGACCGGCTTGTTGAAGTTGGCGTCGAGCTCATAGTAGCCGCCGGGCTCCACATACAGGACGGCGGCCTTGGTGCGGGCATCGTTCGCAAGCGCGAAGCCGAATTCCGGCGCGGCATAGTGGATATAGACGTCCTTGCCGCTCGAGATCAGCGTCGTAGTGCCCCAGCCGGCCATGCGCAGATAGGTGGCGATCGTTGTCGTGAAGTTGCCGGAGTTGGAGAAGATCGCGATCGAGCCCTTGCGGAGAGCCTCGCCGGGGTTGTCGCCGCCGAGCGCACCGCCGATCCGAATCTGGTTCCAGGAATCCGCCACGCCGAGGCTGTTGCCGCCGAAGATATCGATCCCGTTCTGCTGCCCCAGGGCGCGGATCTCACGGGAATCGTGCACGGACAGCTTCTCCGTGACGATGAAGATTTTCTTGAGCTCGGGATTGACCCGGATCAGCTCGGCGACCCCGTCCCGGGCGCCGGAGGGCGGCAGATACACCACTCCGCAGTTGAACCGGTGCCCGGCCTCGAGGCCCTCGCGGACATTGTTGTAGACCGGAACGGGACCGACTGGCGTCTCGAGCACCTGACCGCGACGCCCGGGCGAGGTCCCGAACACTACGTTTCCACCGGAATAGGCATGGCCCACCGGGGTCACGTCGCTCGACTCACCACCGAGAATATTGAGCACGCAGACGCGATCCTCGCGCGTGGCGATCTGATCGAGGGAGCTGATGCCCAGGTAATACTTGAAGCTGCCGACGCCTTGCTTGAACACTGTCGTCTCCGATGTCTCGATCGGCTTCTGCCGGGTAAGGGTGTGACTGGCCGTTAAGCGGCGGCCGGCAGCGCGATCCGCAGCCTGGTCGCGATCTCGTCACGGCCTCCGGCCTTCATCCAGGCGTCTGCGGTCCGGGCGTAATTGATGACTTCGCTCATGTCGGAGTCGAAGCCGAAGAGGCGGTAGGGCAAGCCGAGCGCCTCGAGTGTGTCGCGCAGAGCGCCCATGCCGCGAACGAGGTTTGGACCGCCGCGACCGGCCACGACGTAGAGAGGTGAGGGGCCGTGCTTGCCGAAATGCTCCCGCAGCGCATCCGCCATGGCGCGGAAGGTTTCGAAAATATCGGTGTTGTTGGACTTGCCGCCTATGATGAAGAGCACGTTGCTCTGCTTCAGCCAGTGCCTGAAGCAGATGCGGGCCACATCCTTCATCTTCTCGTAGGGCGGGTTGCCGCCGAAATCCGATGAGATGATCGCATCGTCGCCGAGCATCTGGGTGACGAGGGAGTTGGCGCCCCCACCGAAGGTCGGCGCCAGGATCGTGCCTTGCGGGTTGATCACGTAAACATCGCTCTGGCCCTGGTAAGTCCGGAGCTGGTTGATCTCCTGTTCGAAGTCCGAGTAGTCGATTGCGAACAGGTGATTGGGTAGGTTGAGGCGTTCCCAGCGTGGGTCATCCCGATCGAAGCCGCACTTGAAATCGCAGGCGACAGGCGTGAGACGGCCGTTCCGCTCGAGGCGCATCCGGATCGGGTTCAGCTCGAGGGTGGTCATGCCGAAATTGTGATAGAGTTCCCACAGCTTCGGCAGGTACTGAACCAGAGGCGAGATGATCTGCTTCGGAGCATTCAATTCCGAGAGAGCATTCGCGACTACGAAGGCTTTGAGACCCGTCAGCGCATCGAACGGGATTTGGGCCACGAGGCTTTTGTCGACCTCTTCGATATCCACGCCACCGTGATGGGTCAGGGTCATGGTCGGCGCGCGGAAGCGGGTCGAGTCGGAGATCGAGAAATAGACCTCGTGTTCCGCCGGAACGGCTCCCTCGAACGTGACTCCATTCGCCTTGGCGAATGTCGCTCCCACGCGGTGCTCGACGAAGTAGAGCCGCTCCTTTTCCTTGAGGGCAGTCCTCAGATCCGAAGCACGTCCGAGGAGGCCGGCTTTGCCCTTCTTGCCAACTCCGCCCTTGAACACCGGCTTGATAAAGATCGTGCCGTAGCGGTCGAGAAGCGCCTTGATCTCTTCCTCGCTGGCATCCGGGCCAAGGACCTCCGAGGTCGGAAATCCAGCGAATCGCAGGAGCCTGGCCCCGTGGAGCATGCCTGTGATCTGCACTTGTATCCTCCAATATCCATTCGGGCGCTGACGCCCTGAAGCCTGTAGTTACGCCTACGCTTGATCACGTCTCGTCTTGCAGCCCGCCTCTTAGCGCCTGCGGCACGCAGTTCAGGGCACCTGCCGCCGGGAACCGAACGGGCGCCCACTTGGCGAGCCCACAGGAGTTGCTTACCCTGCCAACCTGTCACGAACCTGACGCCGAACCAGCGGTAGTGCGACAGGCGATCAGAGGCGGATATGCGCATCCTGCTCGTTGAAGACACAGTGGATGTCGGAGAGGCTATCGTCGCCCGGTTTGAACGGATTGGTCACACGATCGATTGGGAAAAGAATGGCCAAACCGCCGACGAGGTCCTGGAGGTCCAGACATACGATCTCGTCATCCTGGACGTGAACCTCCCGGCTCTCAATGGCTTCTCGATTCTGAAGCGTCTCAGGCAGCGCAAATCAAAGATCCCGGTTCTCGTTCTCACTGCGCGATCGCAGGTTGACGACCGGGTCGATGCTCTCGATCTTGGAGCAGACGATTACCTTGTGAAGCCTTTCGATTATCGAGAGCTGGAAGCCCGAGCGCGGGCCCTTCTCAGGCGGAGTGCTGGCGAACCGACCAATGAGCTCGTCTGTGGGAAGCTCATCATCGATCGTGGTTCGAGAGTGGTAGCGATCGACGGTGCACCGATCGATCTGACTCGCCGCGAATTGACGCTCCTCGAAATACTAGCCGCAAGGCCCGGCCGCATCTTCGGGAAGGACGAGCTTGTGGACCAGTTGTTCGGGTTCGGCGACGATCCCAGTCCGAACGCAATAGAGCAATACGTGGCTCGACTGCGAAAGAAGCTCGCCGGCTCGGGAGCGGAAATTCGAACGCTTCGAGGGCTTGGATATCAGATCGTGTGCCGATGATCGAACGGGGCCGCTCCCTCTACTCACGCATCATTCTGGTCATTGCTGCTATCTTCGGCATCGGGACAATTGCCCTTGGAGCGGCAGCATGGTTCTACGCTCGGATCGCGGCTGATGACGCCTATGACCGCCTTCTGGTCGGAGCAGCGCTTCAGATTGCCGAAAGCATCTATGCCCAAGACGGCATCGTTTCCGTCGATCCGCCGGTCTCCGCTTTCGAGACGCTGTCGCTGTCGAGCCGCGACCGGATCTTCTATAAAGTTTTGGACCCGAGAGGCTCTGTCCTTACTGGGTATGACGATCTTGCCCCCCTTCAGCCGTTCACGTCGACAGAGGAGCCGATAATATCGGACGGCGTCTATAAAGGATTCCCTGTGCGGATCGCCGTCGTCGGCCGTCAAATCTCCGACCCCATGATCTCAGGATGGGCACAAGTTGTTGTTGCTCAGACCCGGGAGGCGCGCACGAGCCTCGCACGCGATCTGACAGTCAAGGCTCTGCTTCTCGTCCTGGCTACGACAGGACTTGCCTTCGTTGGTGTTCTTTTCGCCGTTCGGCATGCGCTCGAGCCCCTGGCGCGAACCGAGCGGGAGCTTCAATTCCGGGATCCGAAGGATCTGAACCCGCTTGACCTGGAGACCCCTCGTGAGATTCAGGCCCTCGTCTCCACCATCAATCGCTTCATGGACCGCCTGGCCGGGCGCATAGCGTTGATGCAGCGGTTCATCGCCGATGCAGCCCACCAGATCCGAACTCCGCTTGCCGGACTTGCCCCTCAGGTCGATCTTCTCTCCGAAGAGGAGCGCCCAGACCGCCGCAAGCAGCAGCTCGAGCGGGTCAGAGAGCGGACATCGGAGCTGGGCCGATTGACAAACCAGCTCCTGAGTCACGCCATGGTCATTCACCGTGCGGAGGTCGCAAATTTCGAACCCATAGACCTCGCTGCATTGGCCCGCCAGACTCTGATAAGTGCTGTTCCACTCGCACTCGATCGCGATGTTGACATTTCGTTCGAGGAGCCGGCGGATCCCGTTTTCATGTGTGGGGACGCGGTCAGCATTCGTGAAGCACTGTCAAACCTAATCCACAACGCCTTGAAGCATGGGGGGAACACTCGCCTCGAAGTCCGTGTCTTCACTGATCAGGACGCTGCCGTGATCGAAGTCGTCGATGACGGGCCGGGAATTCCGGCCTCCGAATGGCAGCGGGTGCGAGAGCCGTTTCATACCAAGAGCAGTACCGGTTCCGGCCTTGGCCTTGCCATAGCCGGTGACGTGGTGCGCGCTCACGGAGGAGAGTTACGCTTTCGCGAACGCTCCGAGGATGGATTTGCGGTTATCCTGCGCTTCAAGCGCTTCCAGGGGCCTGATGAGCTGCCGCGCGTGGACCATCCTGCATGAGGTTTCTTTTTGAAGCACTCCGCGCCGTGCCCGTTCTCTTCGCTGCAGGAGCGATGATCACGACGGTCGAAGCCGCCGAGACGACACGGTTTCCGGCCGTGCAGCACGAGGAGGTCGTTCTCTCGGTCCATGCCGCTACTGATCTGGCTGCGATGGAACCCTTAATTCGGGATTTCCAGGCGCTCTCGCCCAATGTGACCGTCGAATATACCGAGTATCTCACGAACGAGCTGTTCGCACACGCGGCCACGGCTTGCGAGGGCGAGGATGAATCCGCGGATCTGATCCTGTCATCTTCCGTCGATCACTTGGTCAAACTGGTGAATGACGGCTGTGCAGCACCCTATCGCTCGCCAACGACACTCCGCATGCCCTCCTGGACGCAATGGCGGGATGAGGTTTTCGGCTTCACGTTCGAACCAGCAGTCTTCGTGTACAACCAAAATCTGGTTCCGTCGGAGGATGTCCGGCGCACGCGAGCGGAACTCATCGATCTCCTTCGATCGAAGCCGGAGGTATACCAGGGAAAGATCGGCACCTACGATATCTCGCAGTCCGGCATCGGGTACCTGTTCGCGTCATACGATGCCCGCAGGACAACCATCTTTGGCCGACTCCTGGAGGCTTTCGGGCGTGCCCAGGTCGTCACGAGCTGCTGCACGACTGACCTTTTGACGGACATTTCCGCTGGACGTCTTGCGATCGGCTATAACCTCATCGGGTCTTATGCGGTTGCCGCGGTCAGGCGCGGGGCTCCTCTCAGAGTCGTTATCCCGCGGGATTATACCATCGTGCTCAGCCGTGCGGCGTTCGTCCCACGCGCAGCCCGGGATGCTGCGACAGGCTTCCGCTTTCTGGATTACCTCCTCTCTAAACGAGGCCAGCAGAAGAGCCACGAAGCGTCGTTCTACTTCAGTGCCGATTTCCCCATTCCGGAAGAGGTCGATGGTCCAATGTGGCTAACTTCAGCCGGACTCTTAAGACCGATCACCATCGGGCCGGAGCTTCTGGCCGTCCAGGATCGAGCCAAGCGTGAACGGCTGCTCGCCGAGTGGCGCCGGTCGATCTCAAGTGAAGCCAACCCGCGTTAGCCAACGAATGACACTCAGGTTGGCGGGACGGGTCGTGGGCGAGAGCCGCTGTCGATGGCGACGAACGTGAAGACCGCCGGGGTGACCTTGACCTGCTCGTCACCGTCGCGTGACCGGCGCCAAGCCTCTACCCTGAACTTCATCGAGGTGCGCCCGGCGGAGATCAAGTCCGCATACACGGACACCTCATCGCCTACATGGACCGGGTTGTGAAACTCCATGGCGCCGACGGCGACCGTTGCGCAGCGGCCGCGCGCCCGGCGGGCCGCTGATTGCCTGCCGCCAGATCCACCTGCGACATCAGCCAGCCGCCGAAGATGTCTCCAGCTGGGTTCGTGTCGGATGGCATGGTGATGGTCCGTATCACTGCTTCGCGCGCGCCGGAATTCACTTCGCTCAATGTTCTGGCTTCTCTCTGGGATCTCGGATCAGGAGGTGCTGGCCGCAGCCTCGGCTCTTCACGAGAAGGCTGCGGCCAGCAATATCAATCCTCGACAGCCTGGAAGCGGTTCAATCCGCGCATCACGAACGGCGCCACGAGAGCAATGAGTGCAACTGCAAGCAGGGCGGCCGAGATCGGGCTCTGCAGGAGCACCATCGGATCGCCGAGACTGATCGAGAGCGCCCGGCGCAGCTGGCTTTCTGCCACGGGACCGAGGATCAGGCCGACGACCACCGGCGCGATCGGGAAGTCATACCTCCGCATCAGGTATCCCATCACCCCGAAGCCGGTCAGCAGGCCGAGCTCGACCACCGACGGATTTGCCGCGATCGTGCCCATCGTGGCGAACACCAGGATGCCGGCATAGAGCCAGGGCTGCGGAATGGCGAGCAGGCGCACCCAAACTCCGACCAGCGGCAGGTTCAGCACGAGCAGCATGATGTTGGCGATGAACAGGCTCGCGATCAGCCCCCAGACGAGGTCGGGCCTCTCGGCGAACAGCAACGGGCCGGGGTTGAGGCCGTATTGCTGGAACCCGGCGAGCATCATGGCCGCCGTCGCCGAGGTCGGCAGGCCGAGCGTCAGCAGGGGCACGAGCGTCCCGGCTGCCGAGGCGTTGTTGGCCGCCTCCGGCCCGGCGACGCCCTCGATGGCGCCGTGACCGAACTCCTCCGGGTGCTTGGTGAGCCGCTTCTCCGCCGAGTAGGATAGGAAGGTCGGCACCTCGGCCCCGCCCGCCGGGAGAGCCCCGATCGGGAAGCCAAAGGCGAAGCCGCGCAGCCATGGCTTCCAGGAGCGCTTCCAGTCTTCCTTGGTCATCCACAGCGAACCGCGAACGGGCTCGAGTTTCTCCTCCTCGATGTGCCGGCGTGAGGCGACATAGAGCGCCTCACCGACAGCGAAGAGGCCGACCGCCAGGGTCGTGATTTCGATGCCGTCGAGCAGGTCCGGGACGCCAAAGGTCAGGCGCGCCTGACCGGTGAGTAGGTCGATGCCGACGAGGCCCAGGACCAGCCCGATGAACAGGCTCGTGAGGCCTCGAACAGGCGAGTCGCCGAAAGTGGCCGAGACGGTCACGAAGGCGACGCACATGAGGGCGAAGTAGTCCTCCGGGCCGAACTGCACCGCGAGATCAACGAGATACGGCGCCAGGAACGCGAGCCCGAGAGTGGCGAGCGTGCCGGCCACGAAGGAGCCGATTGCCGAAGTTGCAAGTGCCGGGCCGCCGCGGCCGGCTTTGGCCATCTTGTTGCCCTCGAGCGCGGTCGCCATCGAGGCGCTTTCGCCCGGGGTGTTGATCAGGATTGCGGTGGTCGAGCCGCCATACATGCCGCCATAGTAGATCCCGGCGAACATGATGAGTGAGCCGCCGGGGTCGAGCTTGTAGGTGACCGGCAGCAGAAGCGCGACCGTGAGCGCCGGGCCGATGCCGGGCAGGACGCCGACCGCGGTGCCGAGCAGCGCGAACAGGAGGCTCATCGGCTGGATGGCAATGCTCAGACCGTGAGACAGAGCAAAGAGGGATTCAAACATGGAGTAGCTCCGTCAGATCAGGTGCTCGAGGGGGCCCATCGGCAGCGACAGGGCGAGCAGCTTGGCGAAGAGGACGTAGATCACGACGGCAAGGATGAACCCGATCGCGAGATCAATGAGAAAGGCATTGCGACCGAAGGCACGGGATGTTGCCGCAAAGAGGATTGCAGTGCCCAGGATAAAGCCGCCGCCGATCCCGATCAGCGTCATGAGGGCAACAAGCCCGCCCAGGATGAGCAGAATGGCTCTCGGGTTTCCCGTTTCCCGGTGCGGCAGTTCTCCTCGAAGTGCCTGAACCAGATTTGCCGCGGCAAGAATGGCCAAGCCGGCACTAACAACGCCAGGCATCGCCTTCGGACCGATGCCGTAGGTCGCTGCAACACCGAGGCTGTTCATGTCCCACCAGACTACTGCGGAGAGCAGCAGAAGTACGCCGGCGATCACGATGCCGGCGATATCGGGACTCGTTCTATATTGATGATTTGGCACCATCATCTCCAGGATCTCGCTTCAGAATATTTCAGTCCTGCGGGCGCCTGCCCGTAGGTAACTTCTATGGTCACGTGAGACCTACCGAGGTCTGAACCCCACACACTCCGATGCTCTCAATTCGGAAGTGGCGATCCGGCTTGCAAAGCTGGGCAATGGCAAGCCGATGAAGGCTGCAACTGCCCCGTGTTCAGAGTGAAGTCGTAGTAGCGGATCAACCTGTCATGAAACTGACTTTGATCGGCGAAGCTATTCCGTGGGACCTGAACAGGCGCAATCTCGAGACGCTTCCGTAGATGCCTGCAAGATCGATGGCGATATTCCCGGAGAACGGTCCAGTCGATCGCTCGTTTTCGTCCGATAGGTCAGAGGCGCGATCCCGGCCGGAGACTTGTCTGGAGCATTCTGGCTAAACGCATCAAGGTCTTGATACTGCCAAGTCGACTGGCAACAACCCGCGGCTGTCTTGCACCTGGAGCCGCATGCGAGCACGTGTTGCGCTCCGATGCAGCAGCTTCCTCGACGCGCAGCCTCGTCACGGCATCGAGGAAACGCTCGATAGGAGCGGCCGTGCTCTGCCTGATGTGGGAGATGGCCGTTTCCATTTCCTTGTCTGAGTCGTCCAACTGTCCACCTCGCAAGAGAGACGCCCTTGGGGTGCCAAGACGTTTCCTCAGTCACGACGCCCAGTATCCCGGGTTCTTTTCCTTATGCACCGGATACGAAGGCCAGTCCCTCCGGACCTGTCGTTCCGCGCAGACTCAGGATGGGAACGGGCCGGTGATCGGGCTTAGCCATCACAAGATCTCTCGACACACAGTATGACCCGACAAACAAATCGCAAGATGCGGTGCTCCACACGAGAGCTATGCGCGGCGTCCTTGGTTGCGTCAGGTTCGTGTCAGCTACGACTGTATAAGCCTGACGCGGAACAGGAGAGTCCTCCATAAGGGTGGGCATGGGCCGAACATTGGGTGAACTGACGATGACCACTGCCGCATTGAAGAATACCCGTTCCAGCGCATCGTTCTGGTGCATAGAAGACGACACGCGTGACTGCGTCATTGCGCGGCGGAACGTCCTCGCTGGACTTTGGGCAGGCCGTCTTCTCGGACTGTCGAATACTGAACTGACGGCATATGCCGTCGAGGTTCACATGGCGGATTTCGAGACCGAGGGAGATACCGACGTCGTTCTCAAGGTCGCCAATGATGTGTCCGCTGGCGGCCTACCCTATTCGGAAGATCAGATCCGGAATGAGCTGTGTGGATTCCATCGAGAAGCCCTTCGTCAGTCTGGGGCTACCGACTGAGATTTAGAGTCGTCCTCCTTACTCCAGCCGGCGATCGACGCATCGACCGTGACCCTGAAGGGAGGCAGCAAGCTCGATGCGGATCTCGTGGTGGTCGGCATCGGCGTGACGCCGCGAACCGAGATCGCCGAACGCAGCGGCTTGGCGATCGATCACGGCGTGGTCGTGGACCAATACCTCGCGACCAACGTACCCGGCATCTTCGCGGCGGGCGACATCGCGCGCTGGCCCGACGCCCATACGGGCGATGCCATTCGCGTAGAGCACTGGGTCGTCGCCGAGCGTCTCGGCCAGACGGCCGCCTTCAACATGCTGGGACTGCGCCGGCGTCACACCGCCGTGCCGTTCTTCTGGAGCAAGCATTACGACCTCTCGATCCGTTATGTCGGACACGCCCAGCAGTGGGACGAGATCGAGATTGACGGCAGCGTCGAGAGGCGGGACTGCATCGCACGATTCCGAAAATCCGGTCGTACCCTTGCGGTCGCCACAATTGGCCGCGACCGCGAGGCTTTGCGCGCGGAGGCGGCCATGGAGAAGGATACGGTGCCCACCAGGTGATGCGTGTTGCTCTCAGCTGCACCCGGTTGCGTCACCCAATCACAGACGTGACCATCTTCTCTGGCAGAAGTTCCACTCCGCCCGCGTCACGGCAATTTGCAAGACCAAGTCAGTTTGGTGTCAGCTTCATCCCGTAGGACGATTCCACTCGGCGCCATAGCGACCGGTGTTTGAACCTCGAGTCCGGGAGGATGAACTTATGATGCATTTTCGTCAGAGCCTGTCACGCACGTTGATCGTGGCCGCTACGGCCTTGTTCGCGACTTCTGCATTTGCACAGGCCGAATTGAAGATCATGGCACCCGCTGCCCCTGGTGGCGGCTGGGACCAGACGGCCCGTTCGATGCAGCAGGCCCTGACACAATTCGGCCTGGCTAAGAGTGTCCAAGTCACGAACGTGCCAGGGGCTGGAGGGACAATCGGCATCGCGCAGTTTATCACGGGGTCCAAGGGCGACGGCAACTCGCTTGTGGTCAATGGCTTGGTCATGATGGGCGCTATCCTGACCAACAATGCGCCGGTTACGTTCGAGCAAGTGACGCCGATCGCGCGCCTCACCGCTGAAGCAGAAGCCATTGTTGTCCCGACGGCCTCTCCGATCAAATCCGCTCGCGATCTCATCGAGGCGATCAAAGCCGATCCCGCGAAGGTCCGCTGGGCGGGGGGTCCGCAGGAGGCGTCGACCATATTGCGGTCGGCCTAATCACCAAGGCTGCGGGCTCCGACCCGACGAAGATCAACTACATTCCGTTCTCCGGTGGCGGCGAGGCCTTGGCCGCAATCCTCGGCGGCAAGGTGACGGCTGGAATTTCCGGACTCGGCGAACTCGAGGGACAGATCAGGGCCGGCAAGCTTCGCCTCATTGCAGTGACGTCACCGACCCGGCGCGAGGGCATCGAGACGCCTACCTTGAAGGACCAGGGCATTGATCTTGAGATCACCAACTGGCGGTCGGTCGTCGCGCCTCCCGGAATTTCAGCGGACCAGAGTAAGGCTCTCACGGACACCATCGACAAGATGGTCAAATCGCCAGCCTGGCAGGAAATTCTGAAGCAGAAGGGCTGGGATGACGACTACCTGTCCGGAGATGAGTTCGCAGCCTTCCTCAAGGCAGAGGGTGCCCGGGTGCGCGAGGTCCTGACCTCGATCGGTCTTGTGAAATCCTGACGGTCACAAGGGGCGAGCGCACAAGCCAGCACTCGCCCTTTCTTACGCAAAGTTGGCTTACGCTGCTAAATGTGGATCACGCTGATGCAGACGGCGGTAGTGTACTGAAACGCGCCGATTTTTCCGGAGGCTGATTGGCTTGGATTTAGGCGGCCATCGGCATGACCTCAAGCTGAGCGTAGTAGGCCGCTTCCGCCTCGGCGGGCGGGATGTTGCCGAGGGGCTTGAGCAGGCGCCGGTGGTTGAACCAATCGACCCATTCAAGAGTGGCGAACTCGACGGCCTCGCAGGAGCACCACGGACCACGTCGATGGATCACCTCGGTCTTGAAGAGGCCGATGACGGTTTCCGCCAGAG
>NZ_LN811358.1:147365-163484 GCF_001006805.1 Microvirga massiliensis
ATATCAGAAGGCTGTGGCTGGCGGCAGACCGTCGAAGATCTGCCGGCGTACCAGGATCGGCAAGCCTTGCAGTACGGTTCGAGCCAAGTAACATCCCGGCGAACCCGCAGGGCGGTCCGATCGCGGAACGCCAGGAGCGGGCACCCGAGAGAGACGCCTTGAATCGAACCATCACAAAATTCCTCGCCCTTGCAGCCATGGCCCTGACGGCAGCTCCGGCAACCGCCCAGGAATGGCCACGCAGAAACATTTCGCTCATCGTCCCCTTTGCCGCGGGCGGCGGCACCGACGCCTTCGCGAGACCTCTTGCCCAGCAGCTCGACAGCCAGCTCGGAACGCGCGTCATCGTCGAGAACCGGGCAGGGGCCGGGGGCAACACGGGAGCCGCGTCGGCGGCCAGGGCCGAATCGGACGGCTATACCTTCTTCGTGGGAGCGACCCATCATGTCATTGCGCCCGCCATCTATCCCAACCTCACTTACGATCTGCAGAAGGATTTCGTGCCGATCGGCATCATCTCGCAGGTGCCGCACGTGGTCGTGGTGCATCCGCAAAGGGTGACGGCCAAAACGCTTCCAGAGCTCGTCGCCTATGCCAAGGCAAATCCGGGCAAACTGAACTACGGCTCGGCCGGCGCCGGCACGGCGCACCACCTTGCGGGCGAGTTGTTCAAGCTTCTGACCGGCACGGACATCGTTCACGTGCCGTATCGCGGGGCCGGTCCGGCCATGCAGGATCTCCTGGCGGGACAGATCGACATGGCCTTCGATGGTCTCGGCAGCTCGGCCGCCCAGATCTCCGGTGGCGGCATCAAGGCGCTCGCCGTGGCAGCGCCGGAGCGTGTGAAAGCCTTCCCGGATGTGCCGACGGCCGCCGAGGCGGGCGTGCCGGGCTACGAGGTCTCGACCTTTTACGCACTCTGGGCGCCCAAAGGCACGCCGGCTCCGATCGTCGAAAGGATGATCAAAGAGCTACGGACCGCTCTGCAGGCGCCCGCTATCCAGGAAGCCTGGGCCCGCCAGGGATCCGCCATCCCGACTCTGACCGGGGCGGAATTCGGCGCCTTCGTGAGCTCCGAGATCGCCCGGTGGGGCAAGGTCGTCAAGGAAGCCAACGTCAAGCTGGAGGACGCCCCGGCACGATAGGGGTCCCGAAGCAATGCCGGGCCGGTGAGGCTGGCCCGGCATCCACGTCGGGGTGCGACGTCCCTCAGCGCCAAGCTGCGTATCGGTCGGCAAGCCGACACACCACGAACCGGGAGCGAGAGCCTGCGCCAGAGGATCCGTGCGGACCATTGGCCGACTCGGTCTTCCACCCCGGGGAGCGGTTCTGTAAGGTGCCCGCCCTGTCCGCCAAGGTCGGACGAGGAGGGTTACGTTGGTCGATATCGCGACCCGGGTCTACAACCACACCTGGAAGATCGATCCGATCATCCGGTCGGTGCTCGACACGGATTTCTACAAGCTCCTTATGGCGCAATCGATCTTTCGGCGCCACCGCGACGTCCAGGTCACGTTCGGAATTCAGAATCGCACCACCCAGGTTCGCCTTGCCGACATCATCGATGCCGGTGAGCTGCGCGAGCAGCTCGACCATGTGCGGACGCTCTCGCTGACCCGCGGCGAGTCCACCTGGCTGCGCGGGAACACCTTCTACGGCAAGCGGCAGATGTTCTCGCCGGAGTTCGTCGCCTGGCTGGAGTCCTTTCGTTTCCCGGAATATCTCCTCGAGAAGGAGAACGGACAGTATATCCTCACCTTCCACGGACCGTGGATCGAAACCACGATGTGGGAGATCCCGGCGCTCGCTATCCTGAACGAGTTGCGGTCCCGCGGCGTGCTCAAGGGCATGGGCAAGTTCGAGCTGGAGGTGCTCTATGCCCAGGCGATGACCCGTGTCTGGGAGAAGATTCAGCGGATGAAGACGCTGCCGGAACTGTCTGTTTCGGATTTCGGAACCAGGCGGCGGCACGGGTTTCTCTGGCAGGACTGGTGCGTGCAGGCCATGATCGAGGGGCTCGGCCCCGCATTCCTGGGCACCTCGAACTGCCTCATCGCGCTCCGCCGGGAGGTGGAGGCTGTGGGGACAAATGCCCACGAGCTCCCGATGGTCTACGCGGCCCTCGCGGACTCGGACGAGGAACTCGCCCAGGCGCCCTATGACGTCCTGCGGGACTGGCAGGAGGATTACGACGGCAACCTTCTCGTGATCCTGCCCGACACCTACGGAACTGCGGGATTCCTACACAGAGCCCCGGACTGGGTCACTCGATGGACCGGGATCCGGATCGACTCCAAGGATCCGTTCGAGGGCGGCGAGGAGGCCATCGCGTGGTGGCGGTCCAGGGGGCAGAACCCGCGCGAGAAGCTCGCAATCTTCTCGGACGGACTCGACGACGACAAGATCATCGAGATCCACCGCCGCTTCTACAGCCGCATGCGCATCGGCTATGGCTGGGGAACGCTTTTGACGAACGACTTTCGAGGCCTCACCCGAGGGGATGTGCTGGCGCCCATCTCGATCGTCTGCAAGGTTATCTCCGCCAACGGCCGGCCGACCGTCAAGCTCTCCGACAATCCCACCAAGGCCATGGGCCCTCCGGCTGAGATCGAACGCTACAAGCGTGTCTTCGAGGTCGGCGCCCAGACGGCCCAACCGGTCCTCGTCTGAGAGCTTAGCCGGGCAACGAGCGCATGGCCACGTTCAAGGATTACTTCTCCGCCTCGGCAGCCGGCTACGCGGCGCATCGTCCGCGCTATCCGGATGCCCTCGTCGACTTCCTGGCCGAGCAGGCGCCTGGGCATGAGCTCGCGCTCGATGCAGGCTGCGGGACCGGGCAGCTCTCGGTTCTCCTCGCCTGGCGCTTCCGGCATGTGATCGCAACGGACGCGAGCGCCCGCCAGATCGAAGAGGCCGAGCCGCATCCGGGCGTCGAATACCGTGTTGCTCCGGCCGAACGATCCGGTCTCGAGGACGGCAGCGCCGATCTCGTCACCGTCGCCCAAGCGGCGCATTGGTTCGAACTGTCGAGCTTCTACGAGGAAGTGCGGCGCATCCTGCGGCCCGGAGGTATCATCACCCTCGTGACCTATGGGATTCTGACGGTCGACCGGGAACTCGATCCCCTGATCCTCGGCTTCTATCACGATGTTGTCGGCCCCTACTGGCCGCCCGAACGTCGCCACGTGGAAGAGGGCTACCGTTCCCTTCCATTCCCCTTCGCGGAGCTTGCCGCTCCGGCCCTGGCGATCGAGGTCTCCTGGTCCCGCGACGATTTCTTCGGCTACGTGGACACGTGGTCCGCCGTGCGCGCAGCGGAAAAGTCCCTCGGACATGCGCCGATCGAGGATTTCAAGCGAGCGCTCTTCGCCGCTTGGCCGGCGGATGCGCATCGGACCGTGCGGTTTCCGCTCTCACTTCGAGTCGGACGAATCTGAGCTCGAAGGATTTCGCCGCGGAGTCTTGCGAGGGGGCTGCACCGGGGCCACATCACCTCTCGTTGTGCCGTCACTCCGACGGCCGGGAGACGATACGGAATGAACGCGACACGCACCGGTGTTTTCGAGGCCATCAAGGCAGCGGGACCGACGCGCGCCGATTCGATTACACGCATCACGACGCTTGCAAGGTTGCTCGACAGCGCCTTCCTGATTCCGGGCATCAACCGCCGCGTCGGCATCGACGCCATCCTGGGTCTCGTGCCAGGGATCGGCGATGCAATATCAGCCGCATTGGCGAGCTACATCATCTGGGAAGCGCGTCAGCTCGGACTTCCGAAGTGGAAGATTGCACGCATGGTCGGAAATCTCGCGGTCGACACCGCGATCGGTGCGATTCCGCTCGCCGGTGATGCCTTCGACTTCGTGTTCAAGGCCAACGAACGCAACCTGCGGATCGTCCTCGAACACCTGAAACGTGGCCCGGTCGAGATCGAGGGACAGGCGACGAGATTGGGTGAACGCAGGTTTTAAGCGCTCGCTCGACAAACGTCGGCGCTGCCACCCTCACCCGGCTGCGCAGCAGCCGACACGTCACCTCTCCCCTGGCGGGAGAGGTCACCCCAATTTGGCAGAACGAACCCAAATGTACATTCCCTCTCGTAGGAGGGGTTGCCCCGAAAGGGCGGGTGAGGGAGAAATGCGACGTTCTCCCTCTCACACTCTCTCACCGATGCTTTGAAATGAACTGACGGAAGCGCTCCGATTTCGGGGCGGCGAAGACTTCCGTCGGCATTCCATCCTCCTCCACGATGCCTTGGTGAAGGAAGATCACGCGGTTGGAGACGTCGCGGGCGAAGCTCATCTCGTGCGTCACGACGAGCATCGTTCGTCCTTCCTCCGCGAGAGCGCGCATGACGCGCAGGACTTCGCCGACGAGTTCCGGGTCGAGGGCCGATGTGGGTTCGTCGAACAACATGACCTTGGGATGCATCGCGAGCGCGCGCGCAATGGCGGCGCGCTGTTGCTGGCCGCCGGACAGATGAGACGGATACTGGTTCCGCTTCTCTGCGATGCCGACTTTCGCGAGCAGCGCTTCCGCTTCTGTGATGCATTCCGCCTTCGGCCGCTTCTGCACGTGGACCGGCGCCTCGATCACGTTCTCGAGCACGGTCATGTGCGACCACAGGTTGAAGCTCTGGAAGACCATCGCAACGCGCGAGCGCAGGCGATCCACCTGGGCGCGGTCGGCAGGCTCCATGCCGCGCCGGCCACGGCGAAGCCGGATCTCCTCGCCACCGATGCGGATCTCGCCGGAATCCGGCACCTCCAGCATGTTGATGCAACGCAGGAACGTGGACTTCCCGGAGCCCGAAGCACCCAGAATCGAGATCACGTCTCCTTCGCAGGCGTCGAGCGAAATGCCGCGAAGCACCTCGAGGGCACCGAAACGTTTACGGAGGTCATGGACCGATACGGCGGGCGTGGCGTCAGGCAAGACGTACTCCGTCAAACATGGGCTGCATCGAGACGCGGCGCCGGCACAGGAGCGCCGCGAAGATGCGGCGACAGCCACCATTCGATCGCCTGAATCGCGCGCGTCACCAGGAAGTTCAGAACAAGGTAGATCGCGCCGGCGACGATGAAGATCTCGACGGCGCGGAAGGTCTGGGAGATCAGCTTGTACGCGATGCCCGTGATCTCCATCAGGGTGATGATCGACGCAAGCGACGTGGCCTTCACCATGAGAATGATCTCGTTGCCGTAGGCCGGCAGCGCCTGCCGCACGGCGATCGGAAAGATGATGCGCCGAAAGAGCAGGAAGCCGGACATCCCGCACGCGCGCGCGGCCTCGACCTGGTTTGCCGGCACGGCTTGCAAGCCGCCCCGGATGATCTCGGCAGCATAGGCGCCCGTGTTCAGGGTGAGTGCCAGAACAGCGCACCAATAGGGCTCGCGGAAGAAGGTCCACAGGCCCCATTCCTGCAGAGTCGGCCGAAACTGTCCAAGGCCATAATAGATGAGGAAGATCTGAACGAGCAGCGGCGTTCCCCGGAACACGAAGATGTAGGCGCGTGCGGTGAGATCGAGCGGCGCGATTCCCGACATCCGCATGAGCGCGAGCAGCATCGCGAAGGCGGCGCCGAGAGCGACGGACGTGGCTGCAAGGTTAAGCGTCAGAGGAGCGCCCCTGAGGAGGCTCCAGAACGTCTCCGCCATGAATGCGAAGTCCATCAGATGTTCCTCCCGAACCGTGATTGTCCCCCGGTGCATCGGGCAGTGGCGCTGTGATCGAGGTCATGCATCACACGGGCCTCCGGATGCCGCGCATCGAATGCTCCTCGGCGCGTCGGAACAACAGGGTCGAAACCCAGGTGATCACGAGGTACAGCGCCGCCGCGGCGAGATAGAAATCGAAGGGACGGCGTGTCGAGCCGGCCGCGATCTGCGACTGGCGTAGGAGCTCGACGAGTCCCGTGACCGAAATGAGCGCCGATTCCTTGAGGATGAGCTGCCAGACATTGCCGAGGCCGGGAATTGCATAACGCAGCACCTGCGGTGCCACGATCCGGCGAAACATCAACCAGCGGTGCATTCCGACGGACCGTGCTGCTTCGAGCTCACCGCGGCTGAGCATCTGATATGAACCGCGGTAAACCTCTGCCTGATAGGCGCCCGAGACGACACCGATCGCCAGGGCTCCCGTCGCAAAGGCGGGCACCCCGATGAAGCCAGTCGCTCCGAACAGCGCACCGATCGCACCCAGCGCCGCGCTGCCGCCAAAGTAGAACAGGTAGATGATGAGGAGATCCGGGACACCGCGCAGCACGGTCGTATAGGTGTCGGCGATCACCCGAGCGATCCGGCTGTGCGAGAGTTTCGCCCAGGCGACCAGCGTGCCGATGACGGCACCCGCGAGAAATCCGCAGATCGCCACGGCAAGCGTCATCCCAGCGGCTCGCAGGAGCGCGAAGCCCCAGCCGTTGGGGCCGAACCCTAGAAGCTCGAAGGTCGAGAATTGCTGCACGCTGCGTGGCTCAACCGGAGCGGCGATCCGTGACGGATCGGGAAGACTGATCGTGTGGCGAAGCGCAAGATCGGCTCTTGGTTCAGAGCTGTTTCCGTTGTCCTGGAATCAGCTCTTCTGGTTGTTCCTCTCGCATACGCGACGACGAACTGGAATTGCTCTCGAGGATCCGCGCGATCGGGCGAACACGCGCGGACCCTGGGTTCATGTCTTCGGTGAGCTTGCGCCATGCTGCTCTACGAGGATTGCGGCGGCGTCGCATCGATCTTGAACCATTTCTTCGAAAGGGTCGCGATCGTGCCGTCCGCAGCTGCTGCCTTGATGGCCTCGTCGAACATCGCCTTGAGTTCGGGATCCTGCTTGCGCATCGCAGTCGCGACGCCGCGTCCGAGCACGTCGCCGCGCAGTCCCGCGCCGGCGATGATCATGTCCTTGAACTCGGGCTTCTCGATGGTTGCGACGATCGCGCCGTGGCCTGCGAAGATCGCATCAATGCGGCCCGCAGCGAGATCAAGATCGTGCTGTTCCGTCGTCTTGTATTCACGGATCTCGATGGTGCCATTGAGGTATTTATCCAGGAAGGCGGAATTCGTGGTCGAGCCCTGGACGCCCACGGTCTTTCCCTTCAGGAGCGGTTTCCAGTCCTCGATGACCTTCTTCGCAGCGTCGGCTTCCGTGTCAAGGCTGAACACCTTGCCGGCGCCCTCCAGTTTCGCCAGCGGCGAACCCTTCATGACGCCCCAGCCATGTGGTGTCGCCGCATAGGGAACGGAGAAGTTCATCACTTCAAGGCGCTTTTCAGTGATGTTCATCCCAGCCATGATCGCATCGTATTTCCCGGCATTGAGCGCCGGAACGATGCCGTCCCAATCCTGAGCGATGATCTCGCATTTCACCTTCATGCGTCTGCAGAGATCGTTGGCGAGATCGATCTCGAACCCTTCGAGCTTGCCGCCCGGCCCGGTGAAATTGTAGGGCGCGTAGGCGCCTTCGGTCGCGATCCGGACGGTTTCCCATTTCTTGCCTTGTGCGAGGGCGCCGCCGGCCGCGAGGGACAGACCGACGAGCCCGAGGCCCAGTGCCTTGAATATCCTCCTCATGACGAACCCCTGTCGCTGTTGCGGTATTCCGCCGGGGCGGCCTCGCAGGGTCGCCTCTGCGGTTTCAACTAACGCGCAAAGGCACGACGCTGGCAAGTGCCGCCGCAGTTCCGGCGAAACATCGTCTCCTCCGGGGACGTGTGAGGGCAGGGCCGGGCGCCTGAAGCGCGCCCGGCTCCGGACGGCCTCAGCTCTGCGGGGTGAGGTCGCCCTTGAACCACTTCTCCGACAGGTTCTTGACGGTGCCATCGGCGATCGCAGCCTTGATGGCCTCGTCGAACATCTGCTTCAGGTCCGTGTCGTCCTTGCGGAGGCCAACGCCGACGCCGCGGCCCAGCACCCCGCCCGTGAAGCCCGGCCCGACGAGCACGTAATCCTTGAATTCCGGCTTCGCGAGCGTTCCCCGGACCGTTGCCGAATCCGCGAGAATGGCGTCGATGCGGCCGGCAGCGAGATCGAGATCATGGGCCTCCGTGGACTTGTATTCGCGGATCTCGACGGTGTCCTTCAGGTATTTCTCGGCGAAGTTCGCATGCGTCGTCGAAGTCTGCACGCCGATCGTCTTGCCCTTGAGGATGGGCTTGATGGCTTCGATGGCCTTGAGGGCTTCGGCTTCCTGGGTGTTGAGGCTGTAGCGCTGTCCGGTGCCGGGCATCTTGGCGAGCGGCGAGTCCTTGGCGACTCCGAAGGCATTCGGATCGTTCGCATAGGGGACCGAGAAGTTGATCACCTTCAGGCGCTCGTCCGTGATGCTCATGCCCGCCATGATGGCGTCGTATTTCTTCGCCGACAGCGCCGGGATGATCCCGTCCCAATCCTGGGCGACGATCTCGCATTTCACTTTCATGCGGGCGCAGAGATCGTTTGCGAGGTCGATCTCGAACCCTTCGAGCTTGCCTCCCGGAGCCGTCATGTTCCAGGGCGCATAGGCCCCCTCGGTCGCGATTCTGACAGTCTCCCACTTCTTGGCCTGTGCGAGAGCAGCCGACGCGGCGAGCGCCGTCCCGCACAACGCAATTGCGATGGCTCTGATGAAGGTCATGGTCCGCTCCTGGCGTTTCCCGGCGCGATGAGCCCCCCAAGGGAAGATTGGTAGCTCAAACGACGCCGGCCACCAAACATTCCCGGAGGCGCTCCTCGGCACCGAAACCGGACACGTGCGTTCTCCTGGAAGAGCAGGCCCTTGTTCGGTAGATCCGGCGCCCGAGATCCTTCCGGGACCCGCCACAAGGAATCAGTTCATGACGATACGCCAGGTCGCAACCACACCATTCGACGATCAGAAGCCCGGGACCTCGGGCCTGCGCAAGAAGGTGTCGGCTTTCCAGCAACCGCGATACGTCGAGAACTTCGTCCAGTCGATCTTCGATTGCATCGAGAACCGGCAGGGCGCGACCCTCGTCGTCGGCGGAGACGGGCGCTACTTCAACCGGGAGGTCATCCAGACGACCCTGAAGATGGCGGCTGCGAACGGTTTCGCGCGGATCATCGTCGGGCGTGGAGGACTTTTTTCGACGCCGGCCGCCTCATGCATCATCCGGAAGAGAAAGGCGATCGGCGGGGTCGTCCTCTCGGCCAGTCATAACCCGGGCGGTCCGCAGGGCGATTTCGGGATCAAGTTCAACGTTTCCCACGGCGGTCCGGCGCCGGAATCAGTCACGGACGCGATCTATGCCCGGACAAAGGTGATCGACCGCTACCGGATCGTCGATGCACCCGACCTCGACCTCGACCGGCTCGGAGAGGTCAAGCTCGGCGATGCGACGATCGAGGTGGTCGATCCGGTGGCGGATTATGTCGCGCTCATGGAAACACTGATCGATTTCGAACGCATCGCGGCACTCTTCGCATCGGGGTTCCGCATGCGCTTCGATGCCATGAGCGCGGTGACGGGCCCATATGCCAAGGCCATTCTGGAAGAGTGCCTCGGCGCCCCGGCCGGCACGGTGATGAACGGCAAGCCGCTGCCCGATTTCGGAGGGCATCACCCGGATCCCAATCCGGTCCATGCGGCGGACCTCATCTCCCTGATGAACGGGCCGGACGCTCCCGATTTCGGCGCGGCCTCCGATGGGGACGGGGACCGGAACATGATCGTGGCTCCCGGTCTCTTCGTGACCCCGAGCGACAGCCTCGCGATCTTGACGGCGCAGGCTCACCTCGCGCCCGGCTACCGCTCCGGGCTTGCCGGCGTCGCTCGGTCGATGCCGACGAGCCGGGCGGTGGACCGGGTTGCCGAGCGGCTCGGAATTGCCTGCTACGAGACGCCCACGGGCTGGAAATATTTCGCCAATCTCCTCGATGAAGGCCTCATCACCCTGTGCGGCGAGGAGAGCGCGGGAACCGGCTCGAACCACGTGCGGGAGAAGGACGGCGTCTGGGCCGTCCTCCTGTGGCTGAACATCCTGGCGGTCACGGGCAAGCGTGCGGATGCGATCGTGCGCGAGCATTGGGCAACCTTCGGCCGGGACTACTATGCCCGCCACGACTACGAGGAGGTCGACGCAGCGGCGGCGCAGGGCCTGACGGCGTCGCTGCGCGAGCGGCTGTCGACTCTCCCGGGCCAGAGCTACGCGGGGCTCACGGTCGAGGCTTGCGATGATTTCGCCTATACCGACCCGGTCGACGGATCGGTGACTTCGAGCCAGGGCATCCGCATTCTGTTTCGCGAGGATGCCCGTGCCGTATTCCGCCTGTCCGGGACCGGAACAGTCGGAGCGACATTGCGCGTCTATCTCGAGCGCTTCGAGAAGGACCCTGGCCGGCACGGAGCCGCCACCGCCGATGTTCTTGCGCCGGTCGCGGCTGCTGCAAACGCAATTGCGGATATCGAGGCGCATACTGGGCGTGCATCGCCGTCGATCATCACCTGAAGGCTTGATCGATGATGTTCGCCTCTGTGGTGCAACGCAGAGTGTCCTCCGTCACCCGGGCGCCAAGCGCCCGAGTGACGGAGGCAGCGCCAACCTCGCAGGCACAGCATGAAATCCCGGAGCGAGGCCCATGACGGCCGGCGACGGGAAGATGCATTATTGGGACGCCTATTGGGATTTTCGGCCGGACGATTGTCCGTGTGACGTTCACTTTGTGGAGTGGCTCGACGCCAACGGGATCCGGGACAAGACGATCTATCATTTCGGAACCGGCGGGCATCATCTCGTCGGAATCGAATGCGCCCGCCCGGAACGGCGCAACGCTGTGCTCGGCATCACGGCGGCTCCGCAGGAATACGAGACCTATATCGAGCTTGCGATCGAACGCCCCGAAATCCTCGAATTCTACAACGTTGTGTTCGGCGACATCTACATGCTGAATCCGAAGCTGCTGCCCGAATTCGACGTCGTGACGCTATTCCATCTCTGCGAATTTCGCGGTGAAAAGAACGATGCCTATGACGCGCTGACCGATCTCGACGTCACGAACCTCCTGACGGACCGCACACGCATCGATGGGCACATTCTCTTCTTCCCGAGTTCCTATGCATATGATCGCGCCGATCACAGCGCAAAGGATGTGGTCGCTGCATGGGAGAAGCATCGCGATGTCGAGCGTCTTGGCATGTTCGAGTCGCTGCTGGTGTATCGCAAGAGAAGTTAGAGGAGGTCGTATTCGCCATTACGAGCCGCAGGCGTGATGCACTGCCCTTTCCGCCGCCTCACCGTCTTTGCGAGCCGCAGGCGAAGCAATCTACCCGTCGACGGATGCGCTCCTGGATGGCTTCACTCCAACCGCAATGACCAGGAGGGCGTGAAAGCGCCAGGAGCACTGCCGGAAAACGGTGTAGTGCCGGACCCACTGCCTTCAGTGCAAACGAATTGAAGCAATCCAGGCCTCTGTCTCAGAATGAACCACCTCGCCCGCGGCTCGCAATGACGGGGAGTTGCTCACTTCCAGAAGCTGAGCCCCAATCCGACCGCACCGGCGACGGCCGCGTAGCGGGCGCCTTTGGCGATCGTGACGAACAGGATGAAAATCCAGAGCGGTGCGCGCAGGAGGCCGGCCACGATCGTCAACGCGTCGCCAAAGAGCGGAAGCCAGGAGAGGAGCAGGGTCCAGATCCCGTATTTTGCATAGAGAGCCTCGGCCTTGGCGATCTTCTCCGGGGAGACCGGAAAGCGCTTGTGGTCGCGGAAGCTCGCGAGGTATTTCCCGATCGCCCAGTTCAGCATGCTGCCCAGCAGGTTGCCGATCGTCGCGATGCCGACCGCGGCCCAGACTGCGGCGCTCGCCGTGGCAAGCACGCCGATCAGGACCGCCTCCGAGGTGCCGGGCAGGATGGTCGCCGAGACGAAGGCGGAGAGAAAGAGGGCTCCCAGTTCGAGCCACGATTCCGATAAAGCTTCCACCAATCTCTCCAAAGTGACCTTGCAAGGGCGCGCGCAAGGCGCGAAACAGGGACGCCTTGCAATCCGGTCCGATGACGATTCACGCCCCGAAACGCGATATCCTACCCGACCTCGCCGCGGCAATTGGCGAGAAGCATGTTTTGAGCGCCGAGACCGACATGGCCCCCTACCTCGTCGAGGAACGGGGCCTTTATCGAGGGGAGGCCCTCGCGGTGGCCCGGCCGGGCTCGACCGAGGAGGTCGCGGAGGTCGTTCGGATCTGCGCCCGCGCGGGTGTCCCGATCGTCGCGCAGAGCGGGAATACGGGTCTCGTCGGAGGCGGTGTGCCCTTTGGCGGCATCGTGCTTTCGCTGGCGCGCCTCGACCGGGTTCGCGCCGTCGATCCGGTCAACGCCACCATGACGGTCGAAGCGGGCTGCATTCTCGCGCGCGTCCAGGAGGCCGCCGATGCCGCCGGCGCGTTTTTCCCCCTATCGCTTGGCTCCGAGGGCTCGTGCCGGATCGGTGGCAACCTGGCGACCAATGCCGGCGGAACCGCGGTCCTGCGCTACGGCAATGCGCGCGAGCTCACCCTCGGGCTCGAGGTGGTCCTCGCCGACGGGCGGATCTGGAACGGGCTCAAGGGACTCCGCAAGGACAATACTGGCTACGACCTGAAGCATCTCTTCATCGGGTCGGAAGGAACGCTCGGTATCATCACGGCAGCCGTCTTGAAGCTGTTCCCGAAACCGCGCCTGCGCGCGACCGCCTTCGTTGCCGTCGACACGCCGCATGCGGCTCTCACCCTGTTCGAGCGACTGCGCGCGGCCCATGGAGACCAGCTCACCGCCTTCGAATACATCCCGCGGTTCGGCCTCGAAATGGTGCTCCGGCATGCGCCCGGCGCCGTCCGGCCACTGGAATCGGAGTATCCGGGATACGCTCTGATCGAGCTGTCGTCGCCGCAGGATCATGCGGACCTCGCCGAAGCGCTCGAGACGATTCTCGGGGCAGCACTCGAGGACGGACTGATCCAGGACGCGACGATCGCTGCGAGCGAGGCGCAGGCGAACGCGCTCTGGCATCTGCGGGAAAGCCTGTCCGAGGTGCAACGTCAGGAAGGCGGATCGATCAAGCATGACGTCGCGGTTCCCGTGTCCCGAGTGGCCGACTTCATCGACGCGGCCTCCGCGGCATGCGAGGCCGCCATGCCCGGCCTGAGGGTCTGTGCCTTCGGGCACGTCGGGGACGGCAACGTGCATTTCAATCTCAGCCAGCCGGTCGGCATGGACAAGGCAGCCTTCATCGCCGAATGGGGCCGCTTCAACCGGATCATCCACGACATCGTGCACGAGATGGGCGGCTCCATCGCGGCCGAGCACGGCGTCGGGCTGATCAAGCGCGACGAACTCGTGCACTACAAGGATCCGGTCGCGATCGATCTCATGCGCGCCGTCAAGGCTGCGCTCGATCCGCAGGGCATCCTGAATCCCGGAAAGGTGGTGCCCTCCGCCGGCCCGGAAATCCTCGATGCGATACCGAGGGCCGTGCGGTGAAGACTCTCGACATTCTCGCCTTCGGCGAACCTCTCATGGAATTCGCCGAGGTGGAGCGGAATGGCGAACATCTCTTCCTGCCGGGATTTGGCGGCGACGCCTCGAACGCAGCCATTGCGGCGGCCCGACAGGGCGCCAGGAGCGGAATTTTCACGGCCGTCGGCGACGATGCGTTCGGGAGACGCTTCCTGTCCTTGTGGGATGCGGAAGGTGTGGACCGAAGCACCGTCATCCAGCGCCCTGGCGGCCGGACGGGCGTGTATTTCATCAGCTATGGCACGGCCGGGCACGAGTTCTCCTATGCCCGTGCTGGATCCGCCGCGAGTCTCGTGACCCCGGAGGACATCCCGCAAGCCCAGATTGCCGCGGCCAAGGTTCTGCACGTGACCGGAATCAGCCAGGGAATTTCGGCCTCCTGTGCAGACGCGGTCTTCGCCGCGATCCGGCACGCAAAAGCATGCGGCACGACAGTCAGCTACGACACGAATCTGAGGCTTCGGCTCTGGCCGCTTGATCGCGCGCGCGCCACCATCCATGCGGCCCTGGCTCTCTCCGACGTCGCGCGGCCCGGGCTCGACGATGCGCGCCAACTGACCGGGCTCGATCGACCGGAGGATATCTGTGCCGCCTATCTCGGTCTCGGCTGCTCGATCGTGGCTCTGACTATGGGAATGGCGGGCACCATGGTGGCCGTGAACGGGCGGCTCGAGGTCATCCCCGCGCGGCCCGTCGAGGCTGTCGATGCGACCGGTGCAGGCGATGCGTTCGGCGGCGCCTTCCTGGCCGAGTGGCTGCGCGTCGGAGACCCCTTTGCGGCCGCAGCCTATGCCAATGCGGCCGCTGCTCTTTCGACACTCGGGAAGGGGGGCGTCGCGCCGCTGCCGCGTCGGACGGAGGTCGAGCAGTTTATCGTGCGGGACCACGGGTGAGAAAGGCCTGCTCACGGTGTGAGCAGGCCCTGGATATCGAGAAGGCGCGCCCGCGCCCGCGGCTCAGCCTTACGGGAGACGACGGGCTTCGGCGTAATGCATCTCGAGATGCGGCAGCGCCTGCTGCGCGAAGTTCACCATGGCGGGTGCTTGGCCAGACTGAGCATAGGTGCTGAACAACGCGATGGCCTCGCGGTGCGCCTGACGCTGCATGTCACCATAGAGGCGATCGAAGCGCCGACCGGTTGCCGATGCGAGCTGGTTCAGCATCGCCGCCTTGCGGGGATCGAGCGGCACGGCCGTCTGCACTGGCGCACCGCCGATCGATCCCGTGGTTTCGGCGGTGGCGCCGGCCGTCGCTCCGGCCGTTGCTCCGATTCCAGCACCGACGGCTGCACCGACCGGTCCGCCCGCCAGCGCTCCAATGCCTGCGCCGGTCAGAGTGCCCGCCGCGGTGCCGCCGGCCGTCGCCGGGCCTGGTGCCGTCGCGGCCGTTCCTGCCGTCGCACCGATTCCGGCACCAACGGCCGCGCCGACGGGGCCACCGACCAGAGCGCCGATTCCGGCACCCGCAAGAGTCGTACCGACCGCGCCGGGAAGGATCTGGCCACCAGCGCCATAAACCGGCTGGCCGGCATTCAACGCCTGGGATGAAGCGGCGTGATCGGCGATCATCTGCTGCGCGAAGGCCCGGACCCTGGGATTACGGCTGCGCTCGAGCGCAAGCTGGCTCGACGCGATTTCAAAGGCATCCGACGCCAGTGCCATCTGTCGGAAGGTGCTCTGGTCGAGGGGAGCCATCATCGGAGCCGCAGGCGCCATCTGGGCTGCCGCGGGCACTGCCACGGATGCAAGAAAGGCAGCAAGAATCATCGACTTCTTCATGAACCGTCTCCTGACTTTGGGATGCAGCGTCGCGGTCGTGAAGGACGCTCCATGGGCTTGTAAGCCCCCGGTCAACGGACAAATGATTTCGAGGTTCCAGGATACCGCGGCAGCCTCACATTCTTAGCGTAGCCGTTTCTGCTGGACCTGGAGTGTCTGGGAGCTTCCGACAGAGCCGCTGCAACTGCTGAGATCAGGTGAAGGCGCAGACGAAAGGGCACGTCATTCCCGGTTCGTCGAATCAAGCGTGTGTCCCGAACTCGGGCATCTTCAGTTGACGAAAGATTCGCTCGCCTGCCGCACGGCGCAAGCCGCTCGCATCATCGATGTCGTTCGTACAAAGAAAAAGGCAGGCGAAAAGCCTGCCGAGAGTTGTGTCGATGGTAGCCGGACTATGCCGCAGAAGGTTCTCCTGCCCGGGCGAGCGGGTTCCTGCCGGTGTGGTGCTGCACGAGCATTGGCCTGAGGATGAACAGGGCCGAGAGCGCCGCGATCAGGTCCAGCGAGGCCACCGTGTAGAGCACCGTCGACCAGGTGCCGGTCGCCTCCATGAGGAGGTTGCCGATCGGCACCAGCAGCGCCGCCACGCCCTTCGCGCAGTAGAGCACGCCGTAGATCTTGCCGACGTGCTTGGTCCCGAAGGTGTCGGCGGCCGTCGCGCTGAACAGGCTGTAGACCTCGCCCCAGGCCAGGAACACCACCCCGCTCAGGATCAGGAACGCCCACGGGTTGTGCCCGAAGGTGCCGAGCGCGATGATCCCGACCCCCTCGAGCGCAAAGGCGATGAACATCGTGCGCTCACGCCCGATGTGGTCCGAGACCCAGCCGAACAGCGGCCGCGAGATGCCGTTCATGACCC
>NZ_LN811358.1:164112-214866 GCF_001006805.1 Microvirga massiliensis
ATATTGCACATTGGCGGCCGCGACCATGCAGGCGATGCCGGCCGCAAGCTGAACCCAGCGGTTGCGAAGCGGATGCGGCGGAGCAGACCGAGTCTGCCCTGGGGCAGCTGACTTCATTGGCGATTCCTCACTTAAAGATGAACTTGAAAGTCGGAGGTGAAGTTGAAATGGCCCAGTTCTGGCGCTGGTATTTGGAGTGCAATATGCCAGCGCCTTCGGAAAGCACAACCGTAAAAGCGCGGTAATACGTTGGTATTTGGTATGCCAGATACCAAGTTGTGAAACCCTGATGTTGAATCCACCCGGCGCTGGATCGCCTGCTTTACGTCACGCCAGAGATGCGGCGCGCGCAGACTTCGCTTTACCGAGGCAGGTGCAGAGCAACCGGTCCCCCGAATGCTCGCGTCAGATCTCTCTTTCAGCTAAGACCTGTCGTCCTCCCTGGGGTGCCATGCCAAAACTCGCCGCCATTCAGGTTCTCCGCGTCCTCGCGGCGATGGCCGTTGCGGTGTTGCATGCTCAGCACGACGCAGCGCCCCTGAGCGCCCGTTTCGGCGGAACATTCAGGCCATTGGAGACCATTCCGTGGGCCGCAGGGGTCGACGTGTTTTTCGTAATCTCGGGCTTCGTCATGGTGCATGCCTCGGCTAAATTGTTCGCGGAGCCCGGAGCGTCGACCGCTTTCCTCTCGCGCCGGATTGCTCGCGTCGTGCCGATCTACTGGGCGGCAACGACTCTCTACCTGCTCATCGCATTAATGGCCCCGATGCTTCTGAACAGCGAGCTGCTGTCGGCCTGGCCGATCGTCGCCTCTTACCTGTTCATCCCCTTCGACCGCCCGGACGGCCTCGCTCAGCCGGTGTATTCGCTCGGCTGGACGCTGAACTACGAGATGGCCTTCTACGCGCTGTTCGCCGGATTCGTCGTTCTGCCGAGACGAGTCGCGGTGCTGGGGCTGATCGCGATGCTGTCGCTCCTGACAGTGCTCGGGTCGGCGATTCATCTCCCACAGCCATTCCGCTTCTGGACGGATCCGATCATTCTAGAATTCGCCCTGGGCCTGGCGCTTGGTTTGGCAAGGGCGGAAGGGATTCGAGTTTCATTGCCCCTGAGAGGCGTGCTCGCAGCTCTTGCCGTGGTGGTGCTCGCTCAGGACCTCACTGGCAACGGCATGCTCCCACGCTGGATTGGCTGGGGCATTCCGGCAGCCCTCCTCGTCGCGGCTGTCTCCCTCGGCCACGAGCGCCGGCCGCAGCATGCGATGTGGCGTTTCGGGGTCCTGCTCGGTGACGCTTCTTACGCGCTCTATCTCGTGCACCCCTTCGTGATCCGCGCGACCCGGGAGATGGTCGCGCAACTGGGGCTCTTCGGGATGATTGGCGGTTGGCTCTATGTCGTGATCGTCCTCGTGATCACGACGGGCGTCTCTGTCATGATCTACCGGGGATTTGAGCGCCCCGCGACCGCATGGCTGAGACAGCGCCTCGAGGGAGCATCACGCCTGCAGGCCGCATGAGAGGCCGTTCGTGAGCGCATCCCGATTACGCCGGGCTCGGCCCTCGCGAATGGTGATTGCCGGCGTTACCCCCGGCCTTGAGGCTGCGTAAGCGCCGGTGCGAGCGACAGCATGCCGAGGCCACCGATCCCGCCTTCGAGCAGCGGCCCGCGCAGCTCCGCAGTCAGCAAGAAGCCGGTCTCGTCGCGCCCCAGTGTGTAGAGATGATAGCCTGCGCAGTGCTGAACGGTACCCGGCCTCGCCGAGGCCGAAGGACCTCCGATGATCGGGACGGGCCCGCGTGGGGAGGGCAGGTGGGCGAGGGAGCCCACATGGTTGTGGCCGTGAAGGACGAGTTCCGCGCCGACGCGCGCGATCATCGCCGCAAAACGGCTCGCATCGGTCAGGTTCCGGCCGGAGGGCGCTCCCCCGGGATGGGGCGGATGATGCACCAGCACGATGCGAAAGCAGTCCCGATCCTGTCCCAGATCCCCGAGCATCTCCTCCGCGGCCTGGAACTGCTTCGAACCGATCCGCCCGCTGGCCACGAAGGGCAGCGTGGGAATCGCCGAGGAGAGCCCGATGATCGCGAGCTCATCCCGGCGCCTGAGATAGGGAAAGCCGGCCACGCCGTCGTCGCCCCGCACATAGGGAGTGATCTCCCTGAGGAGGCCTTCGAGCGCGCCGGGAACATAGGCGTCGTGATTGCCGGGGACGAAGCTGACGTCTTCGGGGGAGCCGAGCCCTTCCAGGAAGATGTGGGAGGACAGCCACTCCTCGGGCAAGCCGATATTGCACACGTCGCCCGTGCAGAAGATGTGGTCCGGCTTCTGCTCCAGCATGTCGATGACCAGCTCGCCGAGCAGCCCCATGTCGTGGAGCACGGCACGGGAGCGGTGCCAGTTGAACCAGCCCGTCAGCCTCTTGCTGAGAAGCTGCCGCCAGTGCGGACGGGGCAGGGGTCCGACATGCGGATCGGTGAGATGGGCGAGACGGATCATGGAAACGGCCGAGCGAGTGGCTCGATCATAACCCCGAATCGCTCGACGCGATCCAGTGAAGCTCGTTCCGGTTCTCAGGCCAATGCAAAATGGCTTGGTCGCCCATCTCAATCGCCCGCGAAGCGAAAGCGATCAGCGAGAACAGCCCGGCGCAATGCGCGGAGCAGGAGGACGCAGATGTCGAGCGGATGTCGGGCGGGGCGGGCGCGAGGCTGGTGTCTCAGTACTGCGCGCCGGGGATCAGAGTCGAGTAGACTGAGCGATCGGTGAGATCGAGAGCCGGCGACCACCTGAACGAACGGCTGCGGAGGACGGAGAGAACGATCGAGAGAAACATGACGCCACCTGTGTTGACCTCTCATAGCTCCGCTTACTGCACAGGTCACGCGCAGATGCGCCGGGTCAGCGATGCACCGAATGCATGTCTCGATTCATATTCCGGTAATCTTGACGTATTAGCGTGACCTTGCGTCAAATGTCCTCTTCAGCCCAGCCTCCCAGCGAAAAGCCCGTCCAGGTCCGAGCCGCCATCGCGCGGCTCTTGCATACCTATTGGCGGTTCAGCCGCGGCATGACCTTGGGGGTCCGGGCAGCGGTCATTGACGACGGCCGCGTGTTCCTCGTCCGCCACACCTATGTTCCCGGCTGGCATCTGCCCGGGGGCGGGATCGAGACCGGCGAGTCGGCACTGGATGCGTTGACGCGGGAGCTGCGCGAGGAGGCCGGGATCGAACTCGCCGGCATACCAGTTCTTGCCGGCTTCTACTTCAACCGCAATGCATCGCCGCGCGATCACGTGGCCCTGTATGTCATTCGCGACTTCAGGGTCATCGCCGAGAAGCAGCCCGATCGCGAGATCGCCGAAGCCGGATTCTTTCCGATCGATCGCCTTCCGGAAGGGACCTCATCCGCAACGCGCCGCCGTCTGGAAGAGCTGAAGCTCGAGGGGCGGCACGCACCCGACCCATACTGGTAGAGGGGAGTGCAGGGCTCGAGGGCTCTCCCGAGTGCTTTACTCCGAAGCGTTTGCACGGGCCCCGCAGCGCTGATATGCCCGCGCGCGGCGCAAGCGAGACAGAAAATCCATGGTCGACATCCGGATCCTGCGACGACGACACGGCTGAGCGTCTCCGCCGTCGATCAGTCATCCGCAGAGGTCTGCAACCCGTGACCGAGCTTTCTCTCGTTATCCGCCCTGAACTTCCCATCGATGCCCAGGCCATCGAGCGCCTGCACGAGCGCGCCTTCGGTCCCGGCCGCTTCGCGCGCACGGCGTTTAGGCTTCGCGAAGGTGCTCCTCACCTCGCGAACCTCTCCTTCACCGCGCTCGTCGGCACCCTGATCGTTGGATCCGTCCGGATGAGCCCCATTACCGCGGGCGATGTGGAGGGGCTCATGCTCGGTCCCCTGACGGTCGATCCGGCTTTCGAGAGCCGTGGCATCGGTGCCGCGCTAATGCGGCGCTCCATCGATGCTGCGCGCGAGGAGGGACACGGGCTCGTCCTCCTCGTCGGCGACCTGCCTTATTACGCGCGCTTCGGATTCGTCCGGGTGCCGCCGCGCCAGCTCGAGCTTCCGGGGCCCGTGAACCCGGACCGGCTCCTGGCCCTCGAAATGGACAAGGGAGTCCTCGCCCGTGCGCGGGGGCCGGTCCTTCCGAAGCGGGTCGGCTGATCACTCTCGCTCAGGACGACTGCCGCCGACCTTCGGCGACCCAGGCCGCGAGCGTCGCGCCGACGAGAAGCGCAAGGCCGAGGAGGCCGAGGGCCAGAGGGAAAATCGAGATCCCGCGCACGATCGCGCTTTCGCTCGGGCGGATGCCGATCCAGTCGCCACCCGCGAAGCGCGATCCCGAACGCACCGACAGGATGCGCGGCACGGTGACGTCGTCGCCCGTGCCGCCTTCTGCCACGCGGCGGACCGAGCCGCCCGTCGACTGGGCGATCGGCAGGAGCTGCTCGGTGTTGCTGAACACGTCCATGAGCTCCCGCGGATTGGCAGGCCCGATGCTCACGAAGGAGACCAGATCGCCCGAGCGCAGCGTGTGCAGCCCGAGCTCGCGGCTCTCGACACGCGCCGTAAACAGCCCTGGACGCTCCTCGGTGAGCTCGACATTCCGCTCGGCTCCGCCGGGCGTCGTGAGGATCACGGGATCGGCGGTATCCTTCATGGTCTGACGCTCGATCCGGATCTCCCGGCCGGCTGCCGTCGCGCGCAGGGCCTCTTCTTCGAGGGCCGGCTCCTTCATGAGCCAATGGGCAAGCCTGCGCAGCAGATCGAGATGGGGGCCGCCTTCGCGGTAACCGCGCGCCCAGAGCCAGGCATGGTCGGACAGGAGGAGCGCGACACGGCCCTTCTCCTCGCGACGAAGCACGAGAAGGGGCATGTCGGCGGCGCCCGACATGAGCGCTGCGCCCGTCGGAACCTGTGCGCCCACGATCCTGAGCCATTCACCCCAACTCGGCGGGGTTGTTTCCGAACCCGGCAGCTCGCGCGTCACTGGATGGCGAGCGCCGCTGTTGGTGATCAGGGCTTTGTAAGGCTCCTCGACGATGCGCCCGTCCGGGTTGCCCGGAATGATCGGCGACAGCCGGGTTCGCGCGAGGCTCGCCGGTCCGGCAAATTCAGGTCCGGCGGCCACGAGGACGGCTCCGCCCTCCCGGACATAGCGGACGATGTTGTCGAAATAGGTCGACGGCAAAACGCTCTGGTTGGCGTAGCGGTCGAAGATGATCAGGTCGAATTCCTTGATCTTCTGCTGGAAGAGTTCCCGCGTTGGAAAGGCAATCAGGGAGAGTTCGTTGATCGGCGTGCCGTCCTGCTTTTCCGGCGGCCGCAGGATCGTGAAATGGACGAGGTCGACATTGGCGTCGGACTTCAGAAGATTGCGCCAGGTCCGCTCGCCCGCATGGGGCTCGCCCGAGACGAGGAGAACGCGCAGCTTCTCGCGGATTCCTTCGACCGTGATAACGGCACGGTTGTTCGCCATTGTGAGCTCGTTCGGGAGCCCCGCCGTCTCGATCTCGACGACGTTCGGCCCGCCGTGATCGATCCTCACCTGAACGGAGAACGGGACTCCGGTCCGCACCTGCTGGCGCAGGAGGATCTGGCCGTCCCGGCGGACCGTTACCTCGGTCGAGCCGGTGCCGCCGCGTTCGAGCACCTCGGCCCGGATCGTCTGATCGCGGCCGACGATGCCGAAACGGGGCGCCTCGATGAGCTTGATCTGCCTGTCGCGCTCATTCGGGTGGCCGGTGATCAGGGCATGCAGAGGCGCGCGGAATCCGAGGCTTTCCAGCGACGGAGGAATGTCGTGCACGACGCCGTCCGTCACCATGATTACGCCCGCGAGCCGATCCGGGGGCACGTCCGCGAGCCCGTTCGAGGTGGCTGCGAAAAGACGGGTGCCGTCGTCGTTCTCTCCATCCGGGACATCGATGAAGCGCGGCTCCACCTCGGCCATCGAGCCGAGACGCCGTTGCAACTCGGTACGAACCGCATCCGTCATGGCGGTGCGGTCACCCAGGTGCTGCGAGCCGGAGTGATCGACGACGACGGCGACGATATCCTTGACCTTTTCGCGCTCCTCCTGAACCAGTGACGGGTTCGCGAGGGCGAGGAGCACGAGTGCCAGGGCGACGGCCCGTAGAATCGCAATCGGCCCGCGCGAGATGAGTGCGAAGACCGCCAGCAGGGTGACGAGCGCCGCGCCGGCCCAGAGCACGAACGCGGGCACGAGCGGTGAGAAGTTTACCGAAAGCAATCCCGTGTTCTCCTGCCGGGAGCTCCGAGGCTCCCGCGCCAATCAGGTCTCCGGATCATGTGGATCCCGGGCGGCGTTTCCCTTGAGCCGAGGTCATCCATCACTGTCCGAGACGCTC
This sequence comes from Microvirga massiliensis, assembly GCF_001006805.1. Lineage (GTDB taxonomy): Bacteria > Pseudomonadota > Alphaproteobacteria > Rhizobiales > Beijerinckiaceae > Microvirga > Microvirga massiliensis. Next base: position 170,490 of record NZ_LN811358.1, read on the forward strand.
CAGCAGCGCCGGGACATGGACCTGGTCTGCCTTGTAGTTCCCCGTGAGCGCATACATCACGATGTTCACGCCGGCGCGGAAAGCGAATTCGCGCTGGCGCGGATCCGAGCCGACCAGCGGATAGAGCGCTTCTCCGCGGCGTCCGATCGCCCAGGCGGCTGCAAGATCGTTGCCCGTGATGATGATCGGCGAGACCCCATCTCCTGAACGGGCGGGGCGGCCGACCTCGTCCGCCGTCTCGGGCGGCAGGGCTTCTACCCAGGTCTGCCCGGAACTGTAGCGCCCCGGAAACGTGTCCAGGATGTAGAAGGTCTTGGTCAGGACGTGGTCGGGAGGAACCGGCTCGAGTTCCGGAATGTCGAGCGTCGCCAGCATCCGGCGCAAATGCTCGCCCTCCGGCGTCACGTTGCCGGAGCGGCTCGAGAGCGCGTCGCGGGTGTCGAAAATCACGGTGCCGCCGCCCTTCATGAATGCGTCGAGACGCCGGATTGCCGCCTCGCTCGGGAGTGGCCGGTTCGCGACGACCGGCCAGTACAGCAAGGGAAAGAAGGCAAGCTCATCGCGGGCCGGATCGACTCCCACCGGCTCGCCCGGCTCGAGGGCGGTCCGGCCGGCCAGGATCTGCGTAAGTCCCTGCAGCCCATTCCGGCTCGTCAAATCGACCTGGCTGTCTCCGGTCATCACGAAGGCGAGGCGTGTCACGAGAGCCGCATCGAAGCTCCCGGGAGCAATGGGGGGCAGAGGCGATGGCTGGTTCTGGGCACGTGCGGGTACCGGTTGTGCGACCGCCAGAGCGGCCAGGACGATCGTGCCGGCAGCTCCGGCGCGCCTGAGCCGGCCGAAAGCATTTGCGAGATGTCCGCTCAGCCAGAGCGACGCGAGCGTATCGATCATGAGCAGCAGCAGTGCGGCTGCAAGTAAGGGCGCTCGCAAATCGACGGTGCGCGCGCCGGCGAGCGATTGGACCCTGGCGTTCAGGGCATCGTAATTCAGAGGGGCAATGCGGTCCGATGGAAGGAGCGCATTTACGGCAAGGCTCGAGTCCAGCGGGCCGTAGAAGCCGGGAGGATGCTCGCCGGTAGCGCGCTCGGCGTAGCTGCGCGGAACCGCACGGGCCTGCGGGGGAGGCGAAACGAAGGAGCCGAAGCCGTCGAGGGTCAGTCGTGGCGCAACGGTTTCGGTTTCCGCATTGCGTCCCTCCGCTCCGACATCGTTCGGGCTGCCGGCAAGAGCCGTCACCCGCCGCAGCATGTCGACGAAGAGTCCCGACAGCGGCAGGTTCGACCAGGTCGTGTCGGCCGTGACGTGGAACAGCACGATGAGTCCGTTGCCACGCCGGTCCGCGGTCACGATCGGCGTTCCGTCCTCGAGCGAGGCCCAGGTCTTCTGCGACAGCTCGCTGTCCGGCTCGGCCAGGATCTGCCGGCGAATGCCGATCTCGGTCGGGACCGGCAGCCCGAAGAAGGGGCTCTCGCGGGTGAACGGCGCGAAGGTTTTCGGCGTATCCCAGGAGAGCGTTCCACCGATGTTGCGCCCTCCGCGCCGCAAATGCACGGGCACGAGTTCGTCGTTGCCGGCCGCCAGTCTCGTCCCCGCGAAGCGGAGGAGCAGACCACCACGCTCGACGAAGGAGGCGACCCGTTCCGTCGTTTCCCGATCCATGCCGCCGACATCAGCGAGGACGAGAATCGAAACCTGTTCATCGATGAGCTGATTGACCGCTTCGGCTACGCCGCCGTGGCCTTCACGGATCTCCGAATAGGGAGCCAGCGCCCGGGCGATGTAATAGGTGGGTGCGAGAAGCGGCTGTGCCTGATCGGCCGTGCCGCCGAATACGAGACCGACCCGACGCCGGCGGCTCTGATCGTCCAGAAGAGTCACGGCTCCCGCGGAGCCTTCGCCGAGGATCTCGATTCGGGCGATCGCGTTGCGGATTTCGATCGGAAGATCGAAGGTGGCCGACGTATCCACGGCGTTGCTCTCGAAGGCGAACCGCCCTTCCGCCAAGGGGAGGTTCTTCAGGTCGACGGCCCGGACGACGCCCTGATTGCGTCCGTTGGGCTCGGCGCGAACGACCCGCACCTGCAACCTTCCGCCTGCATTCTCGGTTCCAGCGAGCGCGAGAGCCTGAGCTCGCTCCGTCTTGAAAATCGCCACGGGACGGTCGCCGGCGATGCGTGCAAGCTCATCAACGAAGACTTGGTCGTCGGCGCCGCCGACGCCGTCGCTGATCCAGACGATCTCCGCGTCGGGATTGGCTTTCATGAAGCCGGCGATCGCTTCGAGATGGGCACGACGATCGGGGAGATGGGGAAGGGGGCGCAGCGAGCGGGCACGTTCGAGCACGCCTGCTGGTGCCGCGGCCTCGAGGCCGGACGGACTCTCGGCGAGCCCGGCCACGGCAGCCGGACGGCCGTCGCGCCCGGCGGCCTCGATCCGCTCGATTGCGAGCGCGATGCGCTCACGCCAGTCGTGAGCAGCCGAGAAGCCGTTGTCGACCAGGACGAGCACTGGGCCGCGGCCCGATTCGGCGACGCCGGGATTCCAGATTGGGCCCGAGGCCGCCAGGATCAGGAGCGCGGCAAGCACCATGCGCAGGATCAGGAGCCACAAGGGCGTGCGCGCGGGCGTCTCTCGCTCCGGGCGAAGATCCGCCAGGATCCGCAGCGGCGGGAAATCGATCCTCCTCGGCTGCGGCGGTGTCACGCGCAGCAGGAGCCAGATGGCCGGCAGGGCTGCAAGAGCGGCAAGGACCAGCGGAGCCGCAAAGGTGAGGGGCAATCCGAGCATGGATCAGCGTCCTCCGAGCTTCGAGCCGCGCGACGTCGTGACGAGAGTGAGGATGCGCAGAGCGGCCTCACTTGCTGGCCGGTCGGTCCGGTGGATCGTCAGGGTCCAGCCCCGATTGCGCGCCAGCTCGGCAAGCGCGCCCCGGTGGCGCGCCATGCGATCCCGATAGGCGCCCCCCCATGCGCCGGCATCGCCGACCCGCAGCCTGAGCCCGGCCTCGAGGTCATGCAGGACTGCCTGCCCCTGGAAGGGGAAGGTTTCTTCCACGGGATCGACGATCATGACGAGGTGGCCGCGGGACCCGCGTGAGGAAATGATCCTCACGACCTCCTCGATCTCGTTCGTCGGGTAGAGAAAGTCGCCGATCAGGATGGCCTCGTCGAGCGTGGCGATCGGGGCGGCGGGCGGAAGATCGTCCTCGAGAGCCGATCGGTCCGAGACGAAGGATTCGGCGATCTTCTCAGCGATCTGGCGCGTTGCCCGCGGAGGCATCAGCCCCAGCACGCCGACGCGTTCTCCGCCTTCCACGAAAGTATCCCCGAGGGCGAGGCCGAGCACCAGGGCGCGGTCGATCTTCGAGGTTTGAGCGAGGTCGGACCGGTATCCCATGGAAGCCGAGCGATCGACCCAGAGCCAGATCGTATGGGCCGTTTCCCATTCCCGTTCGCGGACGTAAAGGCGGTCGTCGCGCGCCGATCTGCGCCAGTCGATGCGCTGTGCCGCTTCGCCGGTGACGAACGGGCGAAACTGCCAGAAGCTCTCCCCGGTGCCGGCGCGACGACGCCCGTGCAGCCCGTGAGCGAGGGTGGCTGCAACCCGCCGCGCCTCCAGCACGAGACGCGGCATGCGCTTGGAGAGCGCGAGGGCGTCGTTGGTCTCGCGCCGACCGGGGCTGCGCGCCTCCTCGGGGAGGACCGTCACGCGGGCCATGTTGATCGCCTCAAGACCGCAAGCGCTCGGTCAGTCGTGCGATGACGCCCGGAATGGTCTCGCCGTCGGCCCGCGCCGCGAAGGTGAGGGCCATCCGGTGCTTCAGTACCGGCTCCGCGAGCGCGACGACATCCGCGATCGAGGGGGCGACACGACCTTCGATCAGCGCCCGGGCCCTGACGGCAAGCATCAAGGCCTGACTCGCCCGCGGTCCGGGACCCCACAGCAGCTTGTCGGCTACCGATGCATCGCCCTCGCTGCCCGGGCGAGCGGATCGGACGAGGTCGAGAATCGCCTCCACGACGCTCTCCCCGACCGGAAGCCGACGGACGAGGCGCTGCGCGTTCGTCAGTGCTTCGGCGGTCATGATGGCGGCGGGCTGGCGCTCCTCCGCGCCGGTCGTCTCGATCAGGATTCGCCGCTCGGCATCCCGGCTCGGATAGGTGACGTCGATCTCGAGCAGAAAGCGGTCGAGTTGCGCCTCCGGCAAGGGATAGGTGCCTTCCTGCTCGATCGGATTCTGTGTCGCGAGGACGTGGAATGGCCGGGGGAGATCGTGCCGCTCGCCGCCGACCGAGACATGGTGCTCCTGCATGGCCTGGAGCAGGGCGGATTGGGTGCGGGGGCTCGCGCGGTTGATCTCGTCGGCCATCAGAAGCTGCGCGAAGATCGGCCCCCGCACGAACCGGAACGACCGCCTGCGATCCACACCCTCGTCGAGGATCTCCGATCCCAGTATGTCCGACGGCATCAGATCCGGCGTGAACTGAACGCGTCTCGCATCGAGTCCGAGCACGATTCCGAGCGTTTCGACCAGTTTCGTCTTTGCCAGACCGGGGACGCCGATCAGAAGCCCATGTCCGCTCGACAAGAGCGTCACGAGCGTCAGGTCGACGACCTGCTCCTGGCCGAAGATGACAGAATGAATGGCCTCGCGCGCCTGGCCCAGGATCTCGAGAGTCGCTTCCGCGTTGTGGACGATCGCATCATCGATTGTGGTGGGCGCCTGCGCGATGCTGGCTGTCATAAGGATCTCCTAATCGCCCGGCCTGCCCCGCCACCTATGTGCGTCCAGTCGAGTTGCCTATGCAAGCGGGTCGATCGGCCGCAATACGTTTGTCCCTGGAGGAGTTCCCGGGACGTTCTATGCTAAAAGGTAGCGGCGGATATTGCACCGTCGAGCCTGCCCTCCTCCTTCCACGCTCACGCACTTGTCATGACGGATCTCGACTCTGCCTCCGAGGCTGCACCCGAAGAGGTTATGACGGATCTCGGCCTTTCGTTCGAGTCTACACCCGAAGAGGCTCCCGGGCACCATGCTTCTCCGCCCGTGGAGCATACGCCATGACGACCGACGAAAATGCGACTTCCGGCGACAGGCCCGAAGGGGCTCTCGGCAGGCTTCTCGAGGCGATCGACAAGGAGCCTGCCCGGCGCGGCCCTCCGCCGGTGGACAAGTGGAATCCAGCCTTTTGCGGTGAGATCGACCTGCGCATCGCTGCCGACGGCTCCTGGCACTACATGGGCACGCCGATTGCCCGGCCCGCGCTCGTTCGCCTGTTCTCGTCAATCCTCAGAAAGGATCCGGAACGCTATGTGCTCGTTACGCCGGTGGAGCGGGTCGGAATCACCGTCGATGACTTGCCGTTCACGGCCGTCGAGATGGCCGTCGAAGGATCAGCCGGCGATCGTCAGATCGCCTTCCGGACCAGCGTGGACGATGTCGTTGCGGTGTCGCGCGAGAATCCGCTACGCTTCGACTCGGACGAGCGAGGCGGCGTGCGCCCGGCCGTGAGGGTGCGTGGCGGCCTCTGGGCCCGGCTGACCCGGTCGCTGGCTCTCGACCTCATCGAACTCGGAGAGGAGCGCGAAACCCAGGATGGAGTGGTGTTCGGCGTGAGCGCAGCAAGGCAATTTTTCCCGATAGGCCGGGCCGACACCGGTGATCGGCCGTGACGGTCGTCGTCGATCGCTTCCTAGAGCGCGCCGTGGAGCGCCTCCGCCCGGCTCCGGCGCGACGCTCCGAGGTACTCGTCAATCCGCGCGGTGACCACACCCTGCAGAACCACGTCCTCACGGTTCCAGACGACGCAAAGGACGCTGCCGTGCTGGTGCCGATCGTTGCCCGCGATACCGGGCCCACGGTCCTGCTGACCGAGCGCGCCTCCGGGCTGCGCCACCATGCCGGCCAGATCGCCTTCCCGGGTGGCCGGGTCGATCCGGAGGACGGAAGCGTGCTCGCCGCCGCCTATCGGGAGGCCGAGGAGGAGATCGGGCTCGATCGCCGCTTCATTCGACCGCTCGGATATCTCGACCCGTATCTGTCCTCGACGAACTATCTCGTGATGCCGGTAGTCGGACTCGTCTCCCCGGGATACACGCTTCACCTCAATCCGAACGAGGTCGCAGACACCTTCGAGGTTCCGCTCGCATTCCTGATGGATCCGCGGCGCCACGAGCTCCACACGCGCGAATTGCGCGGCATGCAGCGACGCTATTATGCGATCGTGTTCGGCGATCGGTACATCTGGGGCGTCACGGCAGGCATCGTGCGGAATCTTTACGAGACCATCGGCGAGCCATGATTCATGCGATGCTCTGCATCCGGAACACTGCGGCCGGGCTGGTGCACGGCGTCCGTGAGATGATTGGCACGTCATGACTCGTGCGCTTTTCAGTGAGCTTATTCTCTTCCTTCTGCCCTTTGTCGTCTTCGGCCTGTATCTCGTCGTGCGACGTCGCAATCCCCTTGCTTTTGCAGCCTGGAACGACAAGATCGGGTGGCTCGTCCTAGCCGGCCTCGGCTGCGTGATCGTGGCCCTGCTCTATACGGGACTGACGGCAGAGCGGAAAACCGGAGCGTTCACGCCGACCCATGTGGAGAACGGACGTGTCGTGCCGGGGCAGTTCCAATGATGGAATTCCTCGACAGGACAGCGATCGCTGAACTTCTCACGCGACCGAACCTGAAGCATCTGCTCGAAGTCTTGAACGGAGACGGTGAGGAAACCCGCATCGTCGGCGGCGCTATCCGCAACGCCCTGGTCGGGAAGCCCGTGCACGAGGTGGATCTCGCCGGGACCGCGCTGCCCGAAACCGTCACGGCACGCGCTACGGCCGCGGGCCTCAAGGCCGTTCCTACCGGAATCGAGCATGGAACGATCACGGTGATCGTCGACGGAGAGCCCTTTGAAGTCACGACGCTTCGCGAAGACGTCGAGACCGACGGTCGTCACGCCGTCGTGCGATTCGGGCGCGATTTCGCCAGGGATGCACGCCGCCGCGACTTTACGATCAATGCGCTTTCTGTCTCGCTCGACGGGACGCTGCACGATATCGTCGGCGGCGTTGCCGATCTCAGGGAACGGCGCGTCAGATTCATCGGAGACGCGATAACGCGGATTCGTGAGGACTATCTTCGCATCCTGCGCTTCTTCCGCTTCCATGCCGAATACGCGATGGGCGAGCCGGACCCCGTCGGCCTACATGCCGCCGTTATTGAAAGGCGTGGACTTCTTCGCCTGTCCGCGGAACGCGTGCGCGCTGAGATCATGAAGCTGCTCGTCGCGGAAAGGGCTGCCGAGACGTTGCGCGTCCTATCCGACCACGGATTCCTGCTGCTGCTTCTCGGAGGCGTCACGAACGAGGGGCGCTTCATCCGGGTCCGCGACTTGGAGCGTGGCCTTGCGGCGGATCCGGTGCGGCGCCTCGCAGCGCTTGCAATTCATGTGACGGAAGATGCGGAGCGTCTTCGGGAGCGGCTGCGTCTTTCGAACGAGGAATACCGCAGGCTTACAGCCTTTGCGGCCCTCGTCACCCGCCTCAAGGACATGCGCGACGAACTCGACGAGCGAGCCATGCGGAGCCTCGTCGCCGAGGCTGGCCTCGAGACTGTCACGGATACACTTTTCGCTGTTGCCGGCGAGCCGCGTCCGGCCTTGTCCGAGCAGGCGCGACGCGCCTTCGACGACTTGCGAAACGGGCGCGAGCCTCTTCCGCTCTTTCCGCTCCGCGGTGCCGATCTCGTTGCGGCCGGCATCGCGAAAGGACCGGACATCGGCAAGCGGCTCGAGCGTGCGCGGCAGGCTTGGCTCGCAGAGGGCTGCCCGACCGGAGAGGAGGTCAAGTCGAGCCTCCTCGCGCTTGCGCTCGCCGAGCCCGATTCTCGAATCGACTCGCTTTAAGGGCGCGCCTGCTCTACTCTGGTGCCGATCGTGTCAGGGCTCCGAGATGCTCAATGCCGCGCACGCCTGAAACACCGGCCGATCTCGCCCGCCGCATCGCGGCCCGGCGTGCAGACGAGCGTGCCGGAGGGACCACGCGGTCCGATGGTTGGCGGCGCCAGACCTATCGTCTTCCTCGGGCGGAAGCGCAGCGCACCGCGCGCGAATGGTTCGAGCGCTATCCCAAAGCTGCCTACATGACCGAGGTCGAAAGCTGGCGCGTGCTCGATGGTGACGCTATCGAATTCACGATGCGGCGTCTGCCAAGTGCGGATTGAGGCACTCGTCCTGAAGCATGGCGCGGCAGCCTCACGCACGCAAGTGACGGTGGGAACATCGCAATCAACAATTAAAACGGCATTCGGTAGCAATGACCACCAATTGCCCGGTAAGTAATTGAACCGGAGGAAGCTCGACCTCTTCGACTGCTCGGGAGGTTTCGCAAGGCAGAGATGACAGCGGCCGATTCGAAGTTTGTCTTGATCACAGGTGAACTTCAAAACGATCCGCCGGAGGACATGGAAAGCGGACGATCCCCAGGTCCAATCTATGACCGAGATTGGCTCGTTGTGGATCAGGTAAGGCCCGGGGCGCTCAGTTCCCGGGCCGTCTTGATCAATGGAGGACGAGCCAGCTCACCAGGATGAGAGGTCCAATCACCCCTAACGTGAACGGCATGATGTGCTGTGCCATGGGATTCATCCTTCGATGATCCACCATTGCGCGAGGCAGGACAGTGGTCTGTGAGCGACCGCACAAGACCAGCAGTCATCCTCCTTCAACCGGAGAAGCAATCGAGGGGGCGTCGAAGCTGCGCAGTTCCGGAACTGATCGGGCCAGCTGATCTCGCCTTGCATCGGCGTTCTGTCCGACACGCCGGCCAAGTTTATTACCCAGAAGATCACTCATCCGAGAGCGGACGTCGCTGCCGAGCCGGTAAGCTTTAGAGTGTGCCGCAATATGGCGGATTGATGCGAAGCCTCCAAATCAAACCTCAGATCGAAGAAGCAACCTGCTCAAAGCCCATTGCCCGAGCACGCCTTCTGATTTCGGCCTTCTGATCCTCTCGCAGCAAGCCCAATAGGGGGCGTGCGGCCGAATACATGCGCATCGAGATCCCTATCCCAAAAGCTTCTTTAGCTTGTCGTCCAGCTTGAACGAGGGCGATCTGCTGCGCGCCAATCTCGCGCAGCAGCGCTTCGACGGGAGGCCAGTATCGCACTTGGTCGGGAGTAAGTCGAAGGGCTATCCTCATGCGTCCGATCTCCGAGTCCGTGAATACGCCTTCGTAGCGTCGATCCGGCGGTGGGCGTCCGGGAGAAGGTGCCATCCCTTGAGCAGGAAGTGGCCTCGATCGAGCCAGAGTGCTCACCTCAGGTTCTCTCGTGGGAAGCGCTGCAAGGTTGGATTTCGGCGCTGGCTCAGTGAATGGCCTCTCTGGTGTATGGCCAAGACGATTGCGTATGACTTCGGTAATGCCCTTCGAAGCAGGTGCAGGGACGATAGGAGTTAGGGGTACGTAGGACGATGCCGCACTCCCAGCCGGACCGGAGGCTACGGCTATCGAAGCGTCGGAGGAGAATGCTCCTGACAAAGCGGTATTGGTCTGGGATTCCGGTGCGGCTTCCAGTGCGGCGATATTGGCAGCTCGACTTTCCACGAGGAGCGGAACTCTTGGAGGTGCCTCCCTGAGATCACCTGAAGTATTGCCAAGGGAGGCGAGCGCAACCGCGGCAACAATGATCGCGAGAGATACACCGCAAGCCGTCACGGCCGCGGAGAAGCGCCAGTCCATAGGCCAACCTCTCGCAACATCAATGCCGGGAATGCATCGCCATGAGACATCCTCTTGAGCGCGGCTTTCCGAGGGCATCCTCTCAGAGTGCTGATGCGCGCCAGTCTAGTCCTGTGATGTCCAACTTGATGTGGTTGGCCTCACACTTGCGTGCAGCCCTCGGCAAGATCGTGTTGACTGTCAAACAGGGTAGCCGAGGCCGAACATTCGCTGCAGGAGAGTAACGCGATTTTGAGATCTTGAAGCGGCGATAAGCCAGCACTGGCGCCAATTGCCGCGGCATAGCGGCAGTGGCCCATCGGGCCTGGTAGGCTCTGGTCGTGAACTCGAGCCAACGAATGAAGACGATGCCGCCGTCTTCGCGTCAGGCGATTTTGTCGCCGTGCAATTCTTCACCTCCGTCAGCTCACCCAGATCCGGCGCTCCACATGCCCGTTGCTCCTGTTCGCGATCAGTGGTCCTCCTTGGCGGGCTGGAGATATCGGCTACAGGCTCAGCTTAGAGCAGGCTGGCGGAGTTCCCACGCTCGTGAGTGTGACATCTCACACAGCGGGAAGGGCTCGTACACGCTAAGTAGAGCGTGGTGATAGCGTAATCTCTCGTGAGGAGGGAACGGATATGAGCGTCCGGGCACTTTGGGCTATCATGGCAGGGTTGCTGCTGGCCGGCGCGTCGACCGCGAATGCCGCTAACCGGGTTGCGCTCGTCATCGGCAATAGCAGCTACACAAGCGTCCCCACTCTGCCGAATCCGCGCAACGACGCTGAAGACATCGCGGTCGCCTTGCGCAACCTTGGCTTTGATGTGGTGGAGGGGCGCGACTTGGACAGACGCGGGATGGCAGATGCTGTTCGCCGCTTCTCGCGCAACCTTCCGGGCTCTGATATTGCCCTTTTCTTCTATGCGGGGCACGGAGTGCAAATCGGAGGCAACAACTACCTCCTGCCGACCGATGTGAAGGTTGAGACGACAAGTGACGTCAAACTCGACACAATCGACGTCGGTACAATCATGGAGGAGATGGGGGCCGAGAAGCGCGTCAATCTGATTTTTCTCGACGCCTGTCGAGACAATCCGTTTGCGAACTCCCTTCTTTCAGGTGGTCGCTCGATTTCCAGCCGAGGCCTTGCGCAACAGGATAGCAGCGTCGGCTCGCTCATCGCATTCGCGACGCAGCCCAACAACATCGCTTTGGACGGCAGTGGTCGGAATAGTCCTTTTACGCAGGCCTTGCTCAAGCACCTGAAGACGCCTGGGCTCGAGATCCGAGCCATGCTCTCGCGCGTCCGGAACGACGTCATAGCGGCGACAGGCGGGAAGCAGGTTCCATGGGAGAACTCGTCCCTGACAGGCGAGATAGTCTTAGTACCAACCCCGAGTTCACCACCTTCAAGCTTAGCAGCTGAAGTCAAATCTGAAAATTACAAGAACGAGTCAGACACTGACCTTTCGTTCTGGCAGTCGGCGGAACGCATCGGGACCAAGGCTGCTTTTGAGGCCTACAAGCGGGAGTTCGGCAGCGAGGGCCGCTTTGCAGCCCTTGCGGACGAACGCATCGCAGCTCTCTCGACGTCAAATCTGAGCAATGTTTCCTCGAGGCCCACTGACCTGCCGAAAGCACAGAACACGGCCGATGAGAAGAGCAGAGCTAAGGACCAGCGAGGCGTTAGGCCAGTTCGAAACCCGAAGTCTCAGACGGTGAAGAACACCCCGGATGAGCAATCCTCGCCGCGCAGTGTACGCCCAGCGGTGCGTGTTGCGCCGCCCACGCGGAAGAAAGAAGTACGCACGGTGTCTCGAGCAGCTCAGTCGGAGTCTCAGGCACAGATGCAGTACCGTCCAGCCCCTCAGCCGGAGCCTCAGGTTCAGGTACAGTACCATGCTCCTGTATTAACAGCACCATTCGGCCATCATCGCCCGAGACTGGGCATCGGCATTGGCCTTGGAGGCCTGGGGATCGGCTTCTAACCTGGACAATTGATCTGATTGCTCAGCGAGGGACCTCTGGGGCCGATTGCAGATGAACCGCTCGGCCTCACCGTCACAGATCAATTGATAACGAGTCCTTGATGATGGAGCCGCCGAAGGAGTGTCCCGGCGGGAGAGGCGGTTGAGGTAGAACTTCAGCTCGTTCTCGACCGCGGAGCTTCCGCCCGGACAGTCGCTCTGGCGATGCTGCCAAAGCCGAGCGCCCCGCCGAGCCTTCCATGTTGGGGGCGTGCTCAGAGGGCGGCGCACTTGATGCGGACTTCCACACTACCTCGACTCTATAGAGTCGCGATGCTTCTTGAAAAAGAAGGTCCGCTATTCAGGCCATAGATTACGGCCAGAAAGCGGGAATCTGTTCATGCCTGGTTCAATGGTGCTGCCTGATCCTGCCAGTCATTGCTGGACGATGCTGACCGGCATCTCCAGGCAATACAGGAGGCTCCTATGTTGAGCTGGTCCAATCGACTGAGCTCGCCCGCAGTCCTGCTAACGCTCGCAACGGCGCTCGCCGGGTGCGTTGCAGGCACCGAGGTCTCATACAGCGAATTTCAGCACGACCGCTATGGCGGGACCGAGCGCGTCTATGAGCACAGTCTCTACTCCGACCCTGCGAACGGCATCCAGAGCGAGCGATGCCGAACCTTTGTCGAACGGCGCACGAACGCCTGGGGCGAGGAGCGTCTGACACGCGCTCGCGATTGCGGTCCGACAGGTCTGGCATCCGCCGGAGAGCCGTGGACGCATTCACCTCCACAGGAGGTCTATCCCAACCCGGTGGATCCAACGCTGTCACCGGCTGACGTTCCAGACGAGGGCGGAGCAGAACTCGCTCCCGAATAGGTGCCCCCATTCGATGGTATGCTGACGTCAACGATCCCAGGAGGGGATCATGGCTTCCAAGTTCGCAAATATCGCACTGGCAGTTCTCACCTGCGCGAGCTTTGGCTTGCCTCCGACCCTCGCGGAAGCCGGGATGAGCACCGGAACTTGGCGCAATGGGATGGTCGCGGGCCCATACGGGATCGGCTGGTATGGTCCCCGCGGCTCCTTCGCTCCGGCCTATCACGCCGATTACGGCGGCTACCCTGGCTACTATAGTGCCGGATACGGCGGACCGTACGGCTATCCTGGGTACGGCTATGGGAATGGCGGTTACGATCCAGGGTACTACGGCGGCTATGGCCCTGGCCCGGCATACTATGGAGGCTATGGCTATTATCCCGGCTACTATTATCGCAAGCGGCACTCCAACTCCGGTCCGGCACTTGCGGCGGGTCTGATCGGTGGAATGGCCCTGGGCGCCATTCTGGCGAATGCTGCTGCCCGCACGGCTCCTCGCTGCTACGTCGCGCCTCGCCGTGTCATGACCGCCTCAGGATACACCTATCTCCGCCGGGTTCGGGTTTGCCGTTGAGTTGAGGAGGTAGACCCATTCAGCGGGAACGGCGGGCCGTTTTCTCGATGGGAAGATCGTCCGGTCCTTGTCCCTTGTGTTTCTCTCTTGAGCCCTGGCCGGCAACAGCCTGACGCTTGTGAGAGGAGGCGCACGCTCGAGCAGGAGCCGCCACCAGGAGGCGCTGGTCCAGTCGCTTGCGGCTCCTTGATCTATCTCGCGAAGACCTGGCCTTCAGACGACGAGATTCACGGGCGGGTCGCAGCACACCGCAGTTGCCGCCCGGAGGGCCGTATCACGCGAGATGCTCCGCTCGATTTGACGAGCGCAATCCGGGATGTGCCGGGTTTGCCTTCGCACCCGGCGTCGGACTTCCCCCGAATTGCCGGCCATGCCTGCAGCTGAACTCGACCAGCGTCAGATCTGGTAGGTCGCGGCCGCGGTGGCGACGGGTATCGGGTTGGCCTTGCTCGTCGTCGAGCAGTCCTTGCCCCTTGGAGTCCTTGCCGTCGCATTCATCGTTGCGCCCCATCTCGTCGGCGCGTCGAAAACGGATAGCTTCGAAACACCAGTTCCCAAGGCTTTGACCCTTGACTCGGTGGTGATGATATTCGTCATCAGCCTCGTCTTCCGGATAATCCTTAGCGGGGCTGCGGGCTCCCTCCACTCACGGGTGCAGCAGATGGGATGGAGTTATTCGACCACGCTACAGATTTCTGAAAGCCACTTATCCCCGAGCTTCCGAGCGGTCGAGCGACAGCCCAGGGGCTGAATTTCGAGCCAAAGTCGTGTCTCAACTCGGTTTGTGTCGCCAGTCGGATCAATATCGTCGCGTGTCACGGCCAGCGCACCGTCGGTGGCATCGACGAGAGGATGGATTCGACGTTGCCGCCCGTCCTCAGCCCGAAGATTGTCCCGCGGTCGTAGAGCAGGTTGAACTCGACATATCTGCCGCGGCGTACCTGCTGCTCTTCGCGTTCGGCTGGCCCCCACGGCGTCGTGACATTGCGGCGTACGATCTCCGGATAGACGGCCAGGAAGGCCTCGCCGACATCGCGCGTGAAGGTGAAATCGTCGTCGGGACTTCCAGACCAGTGATAATCGTAGAAAATTCCACCGATGCCGCGCGGCTCGTTGCGGTGCTTGAGAAAGAAGTACTCATCGCACCACGCCTTGTATTTGTCATAAGGAGCGTGGGAGGCATGCCGGTCGCAGGCGCCGCGCATCGCGCCGTGGAATAGTCTCGTATCGGGATCGTCCTGCGTCCGGCGCGCGTCGAGAACGGGCGTGAGGTCGGCGCCTCCGCCGAACCATGCCTTCGTGGTCACGACGAAGCGGGTGTTCATGTGCACGGTCGGCACGTTCGGGTTCCAGGGATGGGCGATGAGCGAGATTCCCGAGGCCCAGAAACGCGGATCGGCATCGGAACCCGGAATCTGTCCGCGGAACTCGGGTGCGAACTCGCCATAAACGGTTGAGACATGCACGCCGACCTTCTCGAAGATGCGCCCGCGCATCATCGACATCACGCCGCCGCCGCCGGGCTGCCCGGAGTGGTCGCGACGATCCCAGGGCTTGCGCTCGAAGCGGCCGGGATCCCGCGCCTCGGCGGGGAATGGGCCGGTCGCCTCGTCCTCGATCGCTTCGAAGGCAGCGCAGATCCGGTCCCGCAGGGCCGCGAACCAGACGGGTGTCTCGGTCTTGAGGCGCTCGATCGCCGCGGTGTCGTTCATGCGGTTCCTTTTCACGATATCCAGGCTGCACGCCCGCTTTCAGGGCCCTTGTCGGCCCGCCGGGTCGGGAAAGCAACCGGTCTGCCGAAGCGCTTCGCCCAGGATCATTGCAGCCGTGACGGCGACATTCAGTGAGCGGAGGCCCGGACGCATCGGGACGATAATGCGCTCATCCGCGGCCGCATGGACCTCGTCCGGCACGCCGGCCGATTCACGACCGACCAGTATGATATCGTCCGGGCCATAGGAGAGGGCGGTATAGGGCGCCGCAGCCCGCGTCGTCGCGAGCAGCAGGCGCGCCCCGGCACGGCTCCTCCATTCCTCGAAGGCGCTCCAGGAGACGTGCCGGACGATCCCGGCCCGCTCGAGGTAGTCCATCCCGGCGCGGCGGAGATTCCGGTCGGAAAGGTCGAATGCGGCCGGCTCGATCAGATGCACCTCGATCCCGAGGCAGGCCGCGAGGCGCAGCATCGTGCCGGTGTTCTGCGGGATGTCGGGCTGGTAGAGGGCGAGGCCGGGCATGGATGATTGGTGCGGAATGCAGCCCCGGGCGGTGGCCCAGGCGGTCAGCGATGCGGTGCATCGGCTCCGGCTGCCCGCGCGTCAAGTCATCGCCCTGGCGAACGGCGCCCAGGCTTTGCAGGTTAAGGGATCGGTGGACGACGGAGGGCGTTAGGGAGCGGCGATGTTGAGCGGCCTTTTCTCCTGGCTGGAACGGCGGATCGACCCTTTCGCCCCCTTCGACGACCGGAGGATGCCTCCGGATTCGGTCTGGCATTTCGCCCTGCACTACCTGCGACCCGTCAGGGGTTGGCTGCTCCTCGTCTTCCTGTCGAACCTTTTGATCGGCGGCCTGGAGACCGGGCTGTTCTTCCTGATCGGCTGGTTCGTCGATCTCCTGACCACCAAGGCCCCGGACCAGGTCTTCACAGAGTACGCGCCCTGGCTGGGGCTTGCGGCCTTCGTGGTGCTGATTGTGCGTCCGCTTCTGCACTTCCTGCACGAGGCCGTCGTGAACCAGGCGATCGTGCCGCAAACCACGAACATGATCCGCTGGCGGACGCACAGCTACACGCTCGGCCACGCGGTCTCGTATTTCCAGAGCGATTTCGCGGGCCGGCTCGCGAACCGCATCACGCAGGCTGGCCCGGCGCTACGGGAGGCCGCCGTCGAGATCATCGACCGGCTTTGGTATGTCGCGATCTATGCCTTTACGGCGCTCGGCGCCTTCTCGCTGACGAGCGTCTGGCTCGCCCTGCCGACCCTCGGCTGGATCGCCGGCTACGTCGCGCTGATCCTGTTCTTCGTGCCGCGCGCCCAGGAGCGGTCCCGGAACAATGCCGACAGGCGCTCGGTCATGATCGGCAGGATCGTCGACAGCTACACCAACATCCTCACCGTGAAGCTGTTTGCGCGAAGCGCCGAGGAGCGCTCGACGGTGCGCGACGCCGTCGCGGCGCAGACCGGGAGCTATCTGCACTCCCTGCGGCTCATTACCGTCACGAACTGCATCCTGCAGGTTCTCAACTCGGTCTATCTCGTGTCGACGGCCGCCATCGCCCTGTGGCTGTGGTCCCGCGGGTTCATGAGCGCGGGGGCGATCGCGGCCGGCCTAGCGCTGGCCCTGCGCCTCTCGACCATGTCGGGCTGGGTCATGCAGGTGGTGCGCAGCGTCTTCGAGAATATCGGTATCGTCCAGGAGAGCATGGAGACCATCGCCCGCCCGCATGCCGTTGTGGATATTCCGCACGCGAGGGATCTCGTGGTGACGCGCGGCGAGGTGCGATTCGACAAGGTCTCGTTCCGCTATGGGCGCGAAGAGAAGCTTTTCGACAGGTTCGATCTCACGATCGCTGCCGGGGAGAAGGTCGGGCTCGTCGGCGCAAGCGGCGCCGGCAAGACGACGATTGCCTCGCTGCTTCTGCGCCTCCACGATCTCGACGGCGGGCGGATCTTGATCGACGGACAGGACATCGCCAGGGTCACCCAGGACAGCCTGCGGCGCCACATCGCCGTGGTCACGCAGGACACGTCGCTCCTTCACCGGTCGATCTGCGATAATATCGCCTATGGGCGGCCGGGTGCGTCCGACGCGGAGATCGAGCACGCGGCCCGCCTAGCGCATGCGCATGACTTCATTGTCGATCTGGAGGATCATCGCGGGCGCCGGGGCTACGACGCCCATGTCGGCGAGCGGGGCGTGAAGCTGTCCGGCGGGCAGCGGCAGCGGATCGCGATTGCTCGCGTTCTCCTGAAGAATGCGCCGATTCTCGTGCTTGACGAGGCGACCTCCGCCCTCGATTCCGAGGTCGAGGCTGCGATCCAGGAGGCGCTGGCGACCCTCATGGAGGGCAAGACCGTGATCGCGATCGCTCACCGTCTCTCGACGATCGCCGCCCTCGACCGGCTCGTCGTGATCGACCGCGGCGAGATCGCGGAGCAGGGGACCCATGCCGAACTCCTGCGGGCCGGGGGGATCTATTCACGCCTCTGGAACCGGCAATCGGGCGGTTTCCTCCAGACCGAAGAGACCTCGGTGGCGTGAGTCGGCCACCGGCGCTCGGGGCAGTCCCCGGGCATCTTGGCGCCTGAAGGGCTCCTCGTCGCTCCAGCCGCCATGGTGCCACAAAAAACCGCAGGAGGAGGAACACGCACGCTTTCACGGGCCGCCAGCTTGTCCGTGAGCGGGGATGCCGCGCTTAGCGGTATGGACAGGCGCGCGACACCATGCCAAAGAGCGGCCGCGCGGCGACGGCCCGTCGCATTGCGTGCGCGTTGACGCGGGTGCTTGGTCCCCTGGCTCCGCGTAAGGCGCCTTCGTCGTCAAGACAGGGGTGACGCGCGTTTCCCGTCCGTTTCGAGCTTGCTGGAGAGCCGCGTGGCCGAGACCACAACCGCCGCTGAACCCACACGCCGCGACTTTCTCTATATCGCGACCGGCACTGCAGCCGCCGTCGGTGCTGCGTCCCTGATCTGGCCCTTCGTCTCGTCGATGGCGCCGGACGCCCATACGGTAGCCGCGGGCGCTCCGGTCGAAGTGGATCTCGCGCCGATCGCCGAGGGTCAGATCGTCAAGGTGTTCTGGCGCGGCAGCCTCATCTTCATCCGCAACCGCACGGAAGCGGAGATCAAAGCCGCGGAGGACGTCAATCTCGACAGCTTGCGCGATCCGGAGCCCGATTCCGCGCGCGTCAAGCCGGGGCACGACCAGTGGCTCGTCGTCTACGGAAATTGCACTCATCTTGGCTGCGTGCCGCTCGGGCATCAGGGTGAGTACAATGGCTGGTTCTGCCCTTGCCACGGCTCGGTCTTCGATACGTCCGGCCGGATTCGGAGCGGGCCGGCGCCCATCAACCTTCCGGTTCCTCCCTACAGCTTCGTGTCCGACACGAAGATCGTGATCGGTACGGCGTGACGCGACGGCCCTTCGAAAAAGGCCGAACCTAATCGTTGATCTCCAGGCGAGAAAAATGAGCGAGCATCCAACAGCCTACGTTCCCAAGAGCGCTTTCGCGAAGTGGTTCGAGAGCCGCCTGCCGGTCATCGGCCTGATCCACTCCTCCTTCGTGGCTTTCCCGGTCCCGCGAAACCTCACCTATTTCTGGACGTTCGGCGCGGTGCTGATGTTCATGCTGGTCGCGCAGATCGTGACCGGCGTGTTCCTCGCCATGTACTACACGGCGGATGCGACGCTGGCCTTCCAGTCCGTCGAGCACATCATGCGCGACGTGAACTACGGCTGGCTGATCCGCTATCTGCACGCCAACGGCGCGTCGATGTTCTTCGTCGCCGTCTACATCCATATCTTCCGCGGCCTCTATTACGGCTCCTACAAGGCGCCCCGCGAGATTCTCTGGATCCTCGGCGTCATCATCTTCCTCCTCATGATGGCGACCGCCTTCATGGGTTACGTGCTTCCCTGGGGCCAGATGAGCTTCTGGGGCGCTACGGTGATTACCAACCTGTTCTCGGCCCTTCCCGTCGTTGGCAGGACGATCGTGGAATACCTGTGGGGCGGCTATTCGGTGGGTGATCCGACGCTGAACCGCTTCTTCTCGCTCCACTACCTGCTGCCCTTCATGATCTTCGGCGTGGTTCTCCTTCACGTCTGGGCACTGCACGTGCCAGGCAACAACAACCCGACGGGCGTGCCGATCAAGTCGGGCAAGGACGCGGTGCCGTTCCACCCCTACATGACGGTGAAGGACAGCTTCTCGCTCGTCCTCTTCCTGATCTTCTTCGCGTGGTGGGTGTTCTACATGCCGAATTATCTCGGCCATGCGGACAACTACATCCCGGCCAATCCCGCGGTGACGCCCGCCCATATCGTGCCGGAATGGTACTTCCTGCCGTTCTACGCGATCCTGCGGGCGATCCCGAACAAGCTCGGCGGCGTCCTCGCCATGTTCAGCTCGATCGCTGTCCTGGCGTTCCTGCCCTGGCTCGACACGTCGCGCGTTCGCTCCACCGCGTATCGGCCAGTATACAAGCAGTTCTTCTGGGTCTTCGTGGCGGTCACGATCTTCCTCGGATGGCTGGGTTCAAAGCCTGCCTCGGGCTGGTATGTCACCGCCGCCCAGATCAGCACAGTCTACTACTTCGCGCATTTCCTGATCGTGCTGCCGCTGCTTGGCTTCATCGAGCGTCCTCTGCCGCTGCCGAGCTCGATCCTGGAATCGGTGCTCGGGGTGCAGAAGACCGTGTCGCGCGTTCCCGCGGCAGAGACCGCGGAAGCTCATTCGAAGGGCTGATGGCGAGTCAGGATAATACAATCATGATCAGACGCATTCTCCTCGCCGCCGCCGCTTCCGTCGCGCTCTCGGGTTCCGCGTTCGCCGCGGGCGAGACACCGGTGCCGCCGCAACTGTCCTGGAGCTGGCAGGGGCCGTTCGGGACCTTCGACCGTGCTCAGCTCCAGCGGGGCTTCAAGGTCTATCGTGAGGTTTGTGCCGCGTGCCACGGGCTCAGCTACATCCGGTTCCGCAATCTCGCAGAACCGGGTGGGCCCGAGTTTTCCGAAGCCCAGGTCAAGGCTCTCGCGGCCGAGTATCAGATCCACGATGGTCCCAACGACTCCGGCGATATGTTCGATCGGCCGGGCCGGCCGGCGGACGCGTTCCCGTCGCCGTTCCCGAATGAGAATGCCGCGGCTGCCGCGAACGGCGGCAAGGCTCCGCCCGATCTCTCGCTGATCGCGAAGGCGCGCACCTACGAGCGGGGCTTCCCCTGGTTCATCATCGACGTGTTCCGTCAGTATTCCGAGAACGGCGCCGATTACGTTGCGGCTCTGCTACACGGCTATGAGGAGCCCCCGGCAGGGTTCGAAGTTCCGGAAGGCGGTCACTACAACGCCTACTATCCTGGCCATGTCATCGCGATGCCGAACCCGCTCAGCGATGGGCAGGTGGAATATCCGAAGGGGCCGGACGGCAATGCCGTCGTTCCTGAGACGGTCAGCCAGTATTCGCGCGACGTGACCGCATTCCTGGCCTGGGCTGCCGAGCCTCACCTCGAGGCCCGCAAGCGCATCGGCTTCCAGGTGATGCTGTTCCTGATCGTGTTCGCAGGACTTCTCTACTTCACCAAGAAGAAGGTCTGGGCGCGTGTCGGCGGTGAGGTCGACGGCCAGGCTACGCCGCCCATTCTGCCACGCTGACGAGCAGCACCATCACGTTAAAGGGCCTGCTCGCCGAAGGCGGCAGGCCCTTCTTCATTGCGGGTCAGGGGACCAGAGGGTCTTGCCCACTGAAAGTGGATCGGGCCGACGCAGAACTGTGCTAACACATGGATCTCGCAGCGAGATTCACCACGGCACACTGGGCGCCTGGCTGGAACTGTTGAGTAACGGAGGGATGATTGGCGCAGGCTGTACTGGGCGTGATCGGCGGTTCGGGAGTCTATGACCTTCCGGGCCTTGAGGAGATCCGGGAGGAGCTGATCGCATCGCCTTGGGGCGAGCCCTCCGATGCCGTGCGGATCGGCAGGGTCGGCAACACGAAGGTGGTGTTCCTTCCTCGCCACGGGCGCGGCCATCGCCTCTCGCCATCGGACATCAACTACCGCGCCAATATCGACGTCCTGAAGCGCGCCGGCGTGACGGATATCATTTCGGTCTCCGCCTGCGGATCCTACAAGCCGGAGCTTTATCCTGGCCTGTTCGTCCTGGTGGACCAGTTCGTCGACCGGACCTACCGGCGAGAGAGCTCCTTCTTCGGCAAGGGCTGCGTCGCGCACGTCTCGATGGCGCGGCCGGTCGGCCCGCGTCTTCAAGAGCGTATCGCGGAGGCCGCCGCTGCCGAAGGCATCGAGGTCCGCCGCGGTGGAACCTATGTCTGCATGGAGGGGCCGCAATTCTCCTCCTATGCGGAATCCGTGACCTATCGTTCGCTCGGCTTTGACGTCATCGGAATGACGAACATGCCGGAAGCGAAGCTCGCCCGCGAAGCCGAGATCACCTACGCGACGATCGCCATGGTGACGGATTACGATTGCTGGCACTCCGAGCATGACGATGTCGACGTCGCCCAGGTGCTGGAGGTCGTCCGGACGAACGCGCAGAAGGCGGCCCGTCTCGTCGCGCGCGTCGCGCGGGATTTCCCCGCTGAGCGCGAGCCCTGTCCCGCCGGATCCCATCACGCGCTGGACCATGCCATCATGACCGCGCCCGCCTTGCGCGATCCGGAACTCGTCCAGAAGCTGGACGCGGTCGCGGGTCGTGTCCTCGAGCGGTCGTGACATCCGCCGCGCGTAGCCGCCTTTCCCCCTCCCGCCAGGACGCTCCCATGGATCCGCGCCTCGCCCTCGATCTCAAGGCCACGGTCCGTTCGATTCCGGACTATCCCAAGCCCGGCATCGTCTTTCGGGACATCACCACGCTGCTCGGCGATGCGCGCGCCTTCCGGCGCTCCGTCGATGAACTCGTCCATCCCTATGCTGGAGGCCGGGTCGACAAGGTCGCCGGCATCGAGGCGCGAGGGTTCATTCTCGGCGGCGCGATGGCGCACCAGCTCTCTGCCGGTTTCGTGCCGATCCGGAAGAAGGGCAAGCTTCCGCACGAGACGGTGCGAATTGCCTATTCGCTCGAATACGGCGTCGACGAGATGGAGATCCACACCGATGCGATCGGGCAGAACGAACGGGTGATCCTCGTCGACGATCTCATCGCCACCGGCGGCACGGCCGTCGCGGCCACGAACCTCCTGCGCCAGATCGGCGCCAGGATCGTCGCCGCCTGCTTCATCATCGACCTACCCGAACTGGGCGGGGCGCAGAAGCTGCGCGAGCTCGGCGTCGAGGTGCGCACGCTCATGGAATTCGAGGGGCATTGATCCACCCCGACAGGCGGGACGCCGGGAGAGGAACATGAAAATCGACGGACGCTCCTATCGCACGATCTGGCCCGGCGCCGACGGGCGCTCGGTCGAGGTCATCGATCAGATCCTGCTCCCGCATGAATTCGCGACCCGGCGGATCGCGACGCTCGAGGAAGCAGCGGAGGCGATCCGGTCCATGGTCGTCCGCGGCGCACCGCTGATCGGTGTCACCGCGGCCTACGGGCTTTGGTTCGGGCTCCGCGATGACGCCAGCGACTCCGCACTCGACGAGGCGGTCAGGCTGCTCGGCGCCACGCGCCCGACCGCTGTGAATCTCGCTTGGGCGCTCGCGCGCGTGGAGCGTCGGGTTCGGCCGCTCGCTCCCGCGGATCGTGCCGCCGCAGCGTTTGCGGAGGCGGGCGCGATCGCGGACGAGGATGTCGCATGCTGCCACAGCATCGGCGTCCACGGGGCAGAACTCATCGAAGCGGTCCATCGGCGGACGGGCCGCGTCGTCAACATCCTCACCCATTGCAATGCGGGTTGGCTTGCTACCGTGGATTGGGGCACGGCGCTCGCCCCGATCTATGTCGCGCAGGAAGCCGGAATCCCGGTCCATGTCTGGGTCGACGAGACACGGCCGCGCAATCAGGGCGCTGCGCTGACGGCGTTCGAACTCGGCGCCCACGGTGTTCCCCATACGGTCATCGTCGACAATGCCGGGGGCCACCTGATGCAGCACGGAATGGTCGATCTGTGCATCGTCGGGACGGATCGCACCACGGCCCGGGGCGACGTCGCCAACAAGATCGGAACCTATCTCAAGGCGCTCGCCGCCCAGGACAATGGTGTGCCGTTCTATGTCGCGCTGCCGTCCTCGACCGTCGACTGGTCGCTCGAGGACGGGGTGCGCGAGATCCCGATCGAGGAGCGCTCGGAACGCGAGGTGACGCACATGACGGGAGCCCGGGAGGATGGCACGCTCGCCACGGTGCGGATCGCCGCCCCCGGCAGCCCGGCCGCGAACCCGGCCTTCGACGTCACGCCGGCTCGGCTCGTGACGGCGCTCATCACCGAGCGAGGCATCACCCCCGCGAGCCCGGAAGGGCTCCTCGCGCTCTTTCCCGAGCGGAAGGCTGCGTAGCGTTCGTCAGCCGTCCCGGGCTTCCCAGAACACCACACCGTCGAACGAGAACACCTCCTCGCCGCGCTGGTTCGTTCCGGTATTGTGGTGAAAGGCGAGGCCCCATCCGGGCCGCGAGCCGGAACGGCGCTTGTCGGTGAATGTCGAGCGATAGCGGATCGTGTCCCCGGCATAGACGGGTTTCAGCCAGCGCAGGTTCTTGAACCCCGGCGAGGAGCCGAGACGGGCCACCCTTTCGCCCCGCGCGCGAGCCCCTTGCGCCACGCGATTCCGATGCGCGCACATACGGTTCATCCAGCCGGCGGCCGTCTGCCAGCCCGAGGCGCAGAGCCCGCCGAACAGGCTCTCCCGCGCGGCATCAGGATCGACATGAAAGCGCTGGGGATCGAATTCCCGCGCGAAGCCGACGATCCTCTCGGCGGAGAAATGATAGGCCCCGAGATCCTGGGTCACGCCTGTCTGAATGTCCTCGAAGAACAGGTTCGACGGCTGCGGATCTGCCGGCTCGACGTCTTCTCCTGCGGGACTCGTCTCTTGCGGGGGGCGCAGGGGTGTTGGCGGCGGGGCGCCACGGCGTGCGATCAGGATCCAGTTCGTCTGCGTTAGGACGGCCTTGTCGCTCTGGTCTATCAGTTCGAGGCCGAACCGGACGAGGCCGAGTTCGGGCCGGCTCTGGGAGGTGCGAGTCTCCATCACCGTGACGCGCGAGCACAGCACGTCGCCGGGCAGCATCGGCTTGAGCCAGCGGACCTCCTCGATCCCCGGCGCGCCCATGGCGGCTGTGTCCAGGAGAAATCCATCGGAGATCAGCCGCATGTTGATGCTGCAGCTGTGCCAGCCTGAGCCGATCAGGGTCCCGACGAAGGTGTCCTTCGCGGCCTCCGGATCGACGTGAAATGGCTGCGGATCGTATTCGCGCGCGAAGGCAATGATACTCTCCTCCGACACCTCATGAGAGCCGTAGATCTGCGATGTGCCGGGAATGAAGTCTTCGAAGTGGAGGCGTGGCATGCCGTGCCCCTACCATGCCGAGGCTTCGCTGTCGCGGGTGGGAGAGCTTCCGCATCCATGACGGCCGTTGCGATGTCGCCTTGATGGCACACGCAGGCGCTCGGGCCGGAGGTGATCCACTGCACACGCGTCGGGCTGCAAAACCAATGGCCGCGCCCGTTGGGGATTCCGCTCTGCTTAGTTCGCTAATGTTAACCTCGATCAGTTCGCTCAGCGCCAGGGTGTGATAGAGGTCCGGTCAGAGGAACCCGAGGTCGCCCAACCGGAGGTCACTATCGTGAAGCGCTACTACTTCCATCTTGTGGATGGACACGAGATCATTCCTGACAAGACCGGGCTCGACGTTACCGACCTCGAGCAAGTTCGCGCAGAAGTCATCGAAGCGATTCGTGAATTCCGGCAGGAGCAATCCGCCGCTGCCGCCGAGTGGAAGGATTGGCGGATCGAAGTGACCGATGCATGGGGTGGCATAGCTATGTCGCTCGGGCTGAGCGACGCGGAAGTCAGTGGTTTTGCGCGCGCAGGTCACTAGACCAGACGACTCTAAGCACTTTGCGTCTATTGGGCTCGCCGACATATTTCTGCAGCTCTGTTCGATCCAGGTTAATGCGGACTCGTGACGGTGGGTGCATTCTGCGGGTGGATCGATGGTTTCCTTGCGGGCTTCTCAAGCAGCCTCGGTTACGTAATTGCTTGGCCGCGTACCCGCCGTGGCTTCAGCCGAAGGGAGGTTGAGATAGAGACACCGCCTGAGCCGAGAACGCCTCCCACCCTTCACATGCGGTGGAGGTGCATGTCTCAGCTCCACAATATGAGCCTTTTAGCCGGACTATCCGGAACAACGTCAGTGACGTGTGACCCTTGGGTCAAGACGGGCCCGTCGCCCCGCGACAGGGCCCGTTTCACTATGACCAGGCACGGTCACAGGCTCCCACAGCGCTCCGTCTCAACGACGCCCTGACGTCCGCGGCCAGAGAGCGGGATGCGCTTTATCGCCCAGTCTTCCAGCAAGTTGTTGAAACCCGGTCAGGCCGGCGCAACCACCTTCCGGTAGAGGTGCCAGGTCGCGTGGCCGAGCACAGGCAGCACCACGAGCAGACCGAGAAACAGGGGCAGCATGGCAATCGCGAGGAGAGCGGCGACGATGAGCCCCCAGGCAAGCATCGTGCGCGGATTGGCGATCACCGCCTGAACGCTCGTGATCATGGCCGTCACACAATCCACATCGCGGTCGACGAGGAGCGGCAGCGAGACGACGGTAAGCGAGAATGCGACCAGCGACAGGACCGCTCCCACCACGTGCCCGACCGCCAGGAACATCAGCCCGTCCTGCGTCGTCAGCACGACCGTGATGAAGCGATCGAGGCTCGCAATCGGTTTCAGACCCAGGAACAGGGCGAGCAGCAGCCGGACCTGGTACATCCAGATGATGAACAGGAAGAGCGTCACGAAGGCCATGCATCCGAGCTGCTGGCCACCCTGTGTCGTGATGGCCCGGAAAATGGATCGCCACGAGAGAGGCTCCCGGATCTCCCGACGGCGGCTGACCTCGTAAGGGCCAACGGCGACCAGGGGACCGATCATCGCAAACCCTGCCGCGAGGGGATAAACCAGATAGCCCATCTCGAGGACGAGGGCGCACAGGAGGATCAGCAGTCCGCCCGCGACATAGATCGAGCCGAAGAGCAGCCCGAATTGCGGGGCTGCGCGAAAGTCCTGCCAGCCCTCGGAGAGTGCCTGGCGGAGATCGCCGAACGAGACGGGTCTGATCCCGGCTCCGGTCGAGCGAGGCGCTTGAGGTTGGGCCAGGTCGGTCATGGAAGATCTCGGAGAGCCGCAGCGTGCACCGAATGTCGGCGAAAATGCATGCGGCCTTCAAGAGATTTCCTCAGGCCCGGATCAGACTCGAGAGGAGGGACCCCCGAGGGCAGCAGCGTTGTGGGCCGCCCGGATCGGCTCCGGCAGGCGAAAGCGCGGGGCGCAGCGCAGGACCAACTCGGCGGCGGTGTCGATATCGGCAAGATGGCCGGGTGATATGAAAAGCGGGTTGCGGGCGGTGCGGGTCCGAAGCACCACCCCGATCCGCTCGCCATGATCCATCAAAGGAGCGGCAGCGCCTCGCTCCTCCTGGAGCGATCCATAGTGTCCGACGAGGCGGGTCTTTCCGCAGCCGATCGTCGGCTTCTCGAGCCACAGGCCCATATGGCTCGCGATCCCGATTCGCCGCGGATGGGCGATGCCCATGCCGTCGAATAGAAAGACGTCGGGAACGGTCCCGAGCTGCCTGAAGGCCTCCTCGAGTACCGGCCCCTCACGGAAGCTCAGGAGCCCCGGCACATAGGGAAACGGGGTAGGCCGGGTCGCCAGCACGGTCTCGACGGGCTGGAAGTCCGGATAGGTCAGCACCACGATGGCAGCCCGGGACATCTCATCCTTCACGCTGACGTCGACTCCGGCGACGACATGGACGTTCTCCAGCGGGATCGGCCGATCCGAAACGACCTCCCGGCGCAGCTTCCGCTGCAGCGCGACGGCCTCGGTAGGGCTCAGGTCCCAGCTATGGAGTTCATGGAGTTTCATCGGGACGGACGCGCCAGCCGGAAGACCGGCTCAATCAATCCTTGACATGGGCGGTCCAACGCTGCGCTCGGACGGGAACAGATCGTCATCGTGAAGCACCTCTCCTGCGAGTAACGCCGCAGGGCACCAGAAGATCGAGACTGCGCGCCGGCGTCATCGATTCGCTGAACGAGAAGAGAGGCCCGACGTGGCGTCTGGCCTCGTGCAGAGGAGGATCGCGCCTCAGCGGAACTCACGCCCGTTCCACCGCAACGCGTCCGGCGCTCCACCCTGGGCATGCAAATGGATCGCCGGGATCCGGTCGTCACCGACCTCGACGCCGGCTCCGAGTATTTCGCGCTGGAGCTTCAGCAGCGCACCGCGCCGGATTTAGATGTTCACCGGGCAGACCTGTGCGCCGCAGAAGCTGCTCCGTCTCCAGGGTGCGCCGCCGGTGCAGGAAATGCCTTCGTGGCTGATGATGAGGTCGGCCCTGCCGTCGCCGATGAGATCCCGTTCGATGACAGCGCGGGGATCAATCTTCCCCTCCATGCCATCGCAAGCCTCGTTGATCTGCACACGAACCAGGAACTCCGCGGCCCTGGAACGGGCCGCAGCCGGTGTGGCGAGGAGCGCGAGGATGGCTGCAAAGACGAGCGGAGGTGACATGCCGGCAAGTCCCCGTGCCTGAATGCGTCACCATAGTCGCCCTGCAGGATGGATCGGTAAATCCTGCGCCGGGCGTACTTCCGCGAAGAGCGTGCTACCGCGTTCGCGGGCCCGAGGCCCTTCCGAAGGGGATCGCGGCCTCGCCGGAGCGGCGAATAATGTCCCGCCGTCAGTTTGCGAAGCGGAAGTGCAGGACGTCGCCGTCCTGCACTTGATACTCCTTGCCTTCGAGCCGGAGCTTGCCGGCATCCCGGGCGCCGGCCTCGCCCTTCAGTCCGACGTAATCGGAATAGGCGATCGTCTCGGCCCGGATAAAGCCTTTCTCGAAGTCCGTGTGAATCACGCCGGCGGCCTGCGGCGCGCGCGTGCCGCGCGTCACGGTCCAGGCACGCGCCTCCTTGGGGCCTACGGTGAAGTAGGTGATCAGGCCCAGGAGTTCGTAACCGGCGCGGATCACACGGTTGAGCCCCGGCTCCGATAGCCCGATGGCATCGAGATAGTCACGCTGCTCGGAGAGAGGCAGAACCGCGATCTCGCTCTCGATCTTCGCGGAAACCAAGACAGCTTTGGCGCCTTCCTCCGCCGCGCGAGCAAAGACCTGTTGAGAAAACGTGTTGCCCTGATCCGCGGAAGCCTCGTCGACGTTGCAGACATAGAGGACCGGCTTCGCCGTCAGCAGACCCAGCATCTCGAACAGCCGTTCCTCTTCGGGCTTGCGCTCGACCATCCGCGCCGGCTTTCCATCCCGCAGATAGGGAAGGGTGCGCTCGACGAGAGCGAGCGTGTCCTTCGCTTCCTTGTCATTGCCGCGCGCCTTTTTCTCGAGCGCTGTCACCCGGCGCTCGAGGCTTTCGAGATCGGCTAGCATCAGCTCGGTCTCGATCGTCTCGATATCGGCGATCGGGTCGATCCGACCCTCGACGTGCGTGACGTCGCTATCCTCGAAACAGCGCACCACATGCGCGATCGCATCGACCTCGCGGATATTGGCGAGGAACTGGTTGCCGAGGCCCTCGCCCTTGGAAGCGCCGCGCACGAGGCCGGCGATATCCACGAAGGTAAGGCGGGTCGGGATGATCTGTGCCGATCCGGCAATCCCCGCGAGGGCCTCGAGGCGGTCATCCGGCACCGCGACATCGCCGACATTCGGCTCGATGGTGCAGAACGGATAATTCGCAGCCTGCGCTGCGGCTGTTTGGGTCAGCGCGTTGAAAAGCGTCGATTTGCCGACATTCGGCAGGCCGACGATGCCCATCTTGAAACCCATCTCATTGCTCCTTCGGCTGCCGCTCACCCGTTCCCGCTGCTCGTCATCGAGCCGGAGGGGAGGGCGCTAATTCTTGTCGTCGGCGGCTTTCTCGCCGGGCCGCTTCACATCGGTCCAGCCGCGCGCTTCCATGGCGAGGTGGACGCGGTTTTGAAATTGAGCGTCCTGGCCCGCGGCCAGGAGTTCCGCTTCCTCTGCCACAGCCCGGCAGAGGTCCTCGACCCACGGCTCCTCCGCCTTCCCGAAATCGCCCAGCACATAGGAATGCACGATGTCCTTGTGGCCGGGATGACCGATGCCGAGGCGAACGCGGCGGTAGTCGTTTCCGCAATGCGCCGTGATCGAACGCAGTCCATTGTGACCGGAATTCCCGCCTCCGACCTTCACCCGCAGCTTCGCGGGGCGCAGGTCGAGCTCGTCGTAAAACACGGTCGTCTCCGCGAGCGATATCTTGAAGAACCGCATCGCCTCCGCCACTGACCGCCCGGATTCGTTCATGTAGGTCTCGGGCTTGAGAATGAGAACGCGTTCTCCCCCGAGGCTCACTTCCGTCACCTGGCCCTGGAAGCGGCTCCGCCATGGCGAAGCCCGATGAAACCGGGCGATCGCATCGACGGCCATGAAGCCGATATTGTGACGGTTTCGGGCGTATCGGCTTCCGGGATTCCCGAGTCCGACGAAAAGCTGCATCGCGAGTGGCCTGACAGTGAAACGCTCCGGCCTTGCGGTCGGAGCGCCGGAATGGGCCGGGCTTTGCCCGGCCTCTCGCGCCTCAGGCCCTGATCAAGCCTTGGCCGGCGCTGCGGCAGCGGCAGCCTCCGCGGCTGCGGGCTCCTCTTCCTGCATGCCGGACGGCGGCACGACCGTCACGAGGGTGACGTTCTCCGTCGAGACCGGCCGCACACCTTCGGGAAGGGTGATGTTCTCGAGATGGATCGTCCCGCCGATGTCGAGATCGGCCACCGACGCCTCGATGAAATCCGGGATCGCATCCGGGGGAGCCATGAGCTCGACGGCGTGCCCCACGACCTGCAGCGTGCCGCCGCGCTTGATGCCAGGGCTCTTGTCCTGGCCGACGACACGGACCGGAACGACCACCCTGATGGACTTGCCTTCGGCCAAGCGAAGGAAATCGACATGCACGGGGAAATCCTTGACCGGATCGAGCTGGTAGTCGCGCGGAATCGCGCGGGTCTTGTGGCCGTCGACGTCGATCTCGAAGACCGTCGTGAGAAACTGACCGGCGAAGATCAGCTGCTTCGTCTGGTTGGAATCGAGAGAGATCGACTGGGCGGGCTCACCGCCTCCATAGATGACGGCGGGAACGCGGCCCTGGCGACGAACGGCCCGGGCGGCCCCCTTGCCAGCCCGGTCGCGCGCCACGGCCTGGAGCTGCTTTGCACTCATGGTCGTGGTCCTTCTGTATGATGCAAAAGCCGAAGGCCGCCTCTCGGCGGCCTCATCGGCGGCGCGCCCGAGCCTCCAAGGGTGTCAGACGAGCGCTGCGGGCTTATAGGCGAAAAAGGGCCGGTGGAGCAAGACATTCGCCTGCGTCACATGCCGCCCAGGATTCGGAGATCTTCTGCCCTGCTCTCCCGACGGTCGCGGATGCGGAGTGCCCCTCGGCAGCGAAATCAGTCGAACAGGCTTGAAACCGAACTCTCCGTCGCCGTCCGGCCGATCGCTTCGCCGATGAGAGGCGCGATCGAGATCACGCGGATGTTGCGGGCGACCTTGACGGCCTCGGTCGGCTGGATCGAATCCGTGATCACCAGTTCCTTCAGATTGGAATTCGCGATCCGCGACACGGCTCCTCCGGAGAGTACCCCGTGGGTGATGTAGGCGTAGACCTCCCGGGCCCCATGTTTCAGGAGCGCGTCCGCTGCATTCACGAGGGTGCCGCCGGAATCGACGATATCGTCCACGAGAATGCAGGATCGCCCGCTCACGTCGCCGATGATGTTCATCACCTCGGATTCGCCCGGCCTTTCGCGGCGCTTGTCGACGATCGCGAGTGGGGCGTCGATGCGCTTGGCGAGGGCGCGGGCGCGCACTACGCCGCCGACATCCGGCGACACCACCATGCGGGCGCCGCCATCCATGCGCTCCTTGATGTCGCGCACCATCACGGGCGCCGCGAAGAGATTGTCGGTCGGGATGTCGAAAAAGCCCTGGATCTGGCCCGCGTGGAGATCGAGCGTGAGCACGCGGTCCGCCCCGGCATGGGTCACCAGGTTTGCGACGAGCTTGGCCGAAATCGGTGTGCGAGGGCCGGGTTTCCGGTCCTGCCGCGCATAGCCGAAATACGGGATCACGGCCGTGATGCGCCGGGCCGATGAGCGGCGCAGGGCATCGGTGATGATCAGCAACTCCATGAGGTGATCATTGGCCGGGAACGAAGTCGACTGGATGACGAAGACGTCCTCGCCGCGCACGTTCTCCTGGATCTCGACAAACACCTCCATGTCCGCGAACCGCCTCACCTGACACTTGGCGAGAGGAAGGTCGAGATAAGCGGAGATGGCCTCCGCGAGCGGACGGTTGGAGTTACCCGCGACGAGTTTCATACTGACCTTTGGCGTGGTGACGAGCAGAGTCCCGAGCCACACGATCATGGGCGCCGGCGCCCCGGGCGCGGCGGTCTTAGCAGCGTTGGCAAATCGTCACAATACGATCCGCGGAAGCACGCGCAGCGTTGTTGTCACGGGGCGGCATAGCTCAGGGCCGAGTCGGGCGCCATCCCATCGGACCCGGCGAGTGCGACTTCCGTCCTGGTCTCGGCGAGGAACGAAGCGATCTCCGCCATGCTCTCGCCTGCAAGCTTGGCGAGAGCCTCCCTGTCGAGTTCATCCCACATTCTCGTCGAGCGAGCCTCGAGGGTGCTGGTGCCGGAGACACGCCTGGCGCGCCGCTTCTGCGCGTCGAACACGTCCCAGACATAGGCCAGCTCTGGCTTCCCGGCTGCGCTCGTCTCGGCCGTGAGATAACCCCTGATGCGAAAGCGGACCGGCGAGCCGTCCGTCACGAGCCTGACGTCGTTCCGGGCCGCGGCCGAAGCAAGCTCGTCCACGATGGCGGCCAGGATCGGCTCGGGAGGACCATCGATGCTCTCGACCGTCAGTGGCGTGCCATCGAGCGACGATGTCAGGCTGGCGAAACTGGCGGTGCCATTGCTCTGGCACCCTGCCAATCCGATGCCGAGCACAGCCAGGATCAGCCCTTCTCGCAACGTCACCACGCCCCCCTCCCGCAGCGACTCGGTTAAGCGCCGTTAACGTTTCTACAAGGATCGCACGGGCAGTCGAGGGGCTTGGCGCTTCCTGGCATCAAAAATCATGGCAGACCGGACGATGGTGGCCCGAAAGGGAAACATCATTCGCGAAGGGGCGACTAACGAACCGCGAGCTCGAGGCTCGGCAGCGTCACGGGCTCGGCCCCATGCTCGGACACGATGGAGGTCCTGCCGAGGCACATCGCCGTTCCGGACTCGGAATCCATCAGGATCATGTGGGCGAAGAGCACCATTCCGGGTTCGATCACCCAAGGATTGCCCTCGTAGAACATCGGCCAGTCCATCCAGGACGGGGTGAATTTCGCGCCAAGGGAGTAGCCGCATGCATTGAGGCGGTGCTCCGACATGCCCTGCTCGGCGAAGACACGCGCGTGAGCGGCGAAAATATCTCCCGCTGTCCGTCCGGGCTTCATCTCGGCCTCGCAGGCCAGGAGAGCCTCCCGTGCGGCCTGATGATAGGCGAGATGCTGAGGCCGCGGCTCACCGACGACCGCCGTTCGCATGATCGCTGCATGGTAGTGGCGAAACACTCCGGCGAACTCGAGCGTGATCTGGTCGGTGGCGTCGAGGCGCCGGCGTCCGGCCTTGTACCGGCACAGAAGCGCGTCGCGCCCCGAGCCGATGATGAACTCGTTTCCCGGATAATCGCCGCCGGCCGAGAAGATCGCCGCATGCTGCGCCGCGAGGATTTCACCCTCGTCGGCGCCTGCGCGGATGCGGGCGAGAGCTGCTTCGTCGGCCAGATCTGCGAGGCGGCCCGCCTCGCGCACATAGGCGAGCTCCGCCGGCGACTTCACGGCGCGCAGGCGCGTGACGATATCGGAGGCGTCGACGAGCGGAGCAAAACCCTCGAAGGCGGCCTGGAGCTTGAAACCGTTCGAAGCGACGAGGCCATACGACTCGTATTCGACACCGATCGTGCAGCCTGCGAGGCCGAGTTCCGCGGCGAGCGTGCGGAGGTCGACAGCCGGATTTGCACCGGCGGAATCCTTCCAGACACGGATGTCGGCGATGGTGGATGTATGACGCGCCTGCCGCAGATCCGCCGAGCGGGTCAGAAGCGCCATCTGCCCGTCGGCTTTCAGCACGAGCGACTGGAAGAAGCAGAAGCCGAAGGTGTCGTAGCCGGTCAGCCAGTACATCGATTCCTGCTGGAAGAGTAGCATGGCGTCGAGGCGGCGCTCCTGCATCGCGGCAAGAAGAGCGTCCCGTCGACGGTCGAATTCGGCAGGTTCGAAATGCAGAGCCATGGTGGAGACCTCTCAAGGCGAGATCGGTCTGCACCATGTCGGGAGGACAGGGTCAAGAATGACGAGCCCCGGAGGGTGCGATCTCGGGCTCTCTGTCGCTCTTTCTTCCGGATTCAGGGTCTCCTAAATCACAGCGATGAGTCGTTCATCGAGCCCCAGCCTGCCCGGGCGCAGCACCGGCAATGATGTGCCGCCGGAAGTCCTCCAGGAGGACGACGATGAGGTCGTCGCGCTCGAGGAGGGTTCCGATGTCGAGTTCGACCTCGAGGCAAATCCCGGATCGATTCAGCGCGGCACCGAGGTCATCAAGCGTTTCTGGTCGACGCTTCCGAACGCTCCCGGCGTCTATCGGATGATCGACGAGAAGGGGGACGTCCTCTACGTTGGGAAAGCCAAGAGCCTGAAGAACCGCGTCGGCTCCTATGCCCGCGGCCAGGCCCATTCGAATCGTATCGCCCGGATGATCGGCGAAACGGCCAGCATGGAATTCGTCACCACGGCAACGGAGACCGAGGCGCTCCTGCTCGAAGCGAATCTCATCAAGCAGCTGCGCCCACGCTACAATGTTCTCCTGCGCGACGATAAATCGCTTCCCTACATCCTGCTGACGGGGGATCATCCGGCGCCGCAGATCGTGAAACATCGCGGCGCGCGGAAACGGAAGGGAGATTACTTCGGGCCATTCGCGAGCGTCTGGGCCGTTAACCGGACGGTGAATGCCCTGCAACGCGCCTTCCTTCTGCGGTCGTGCAACGATTCCTATTTCGAGAACCGTACCCGGCCCTGTCTTCTCTTTCAGATCAAGCGCTGCTCGGGGCCCTGCACGGGGGAGATCTCGAGCGAGGATTACGCGGGGCTCGTCGCCGAGGCGCGTGCCTTCCTCACGGGCAAGTCGAATGCCGTGAAGGAGAGGATCACCGCCGAGATGCAGTCGGCGGCGGAGGCGCTCGAGTTCGAGGCCGCCGCGCGCCACCGGGACAGGCTGGCGGCGCTCTCGGCGATCCAGGGCGTTCAGGGCATCAACACGCAGAGTGTCGCGGAAGCCGATGTCTTTGCGATCGACGAGCAGGCCGGGCAGTTCTGCGTGGAAGTCTTCTTCTTCCGCAACTGGCAGAACTGGGGAAACCGCGCCTATTTCCCGAAAGCCGACCGCTCGATGGCGCGCGAGGAGGTGCTCGCCTCCTTCGTGGCGCAGTTCTATGACGACAAGCCCGCGCCTGCGGTGATCCTGCTCTCGCATGATATCGAGGATGCCGAACTGCTTGCGGCCGCTCTCTCAGAACGGGCCGAAAGCCGCGTCGAAATTCATGCGCCACGACGCGGCGAGCGCCGCCAGCTCATCGACTATGCCCTGCGCAATGCGCGCGAAGCGCTCGGCCGGAGGCTCGCCGAAACGGCGTCGCAGCAGAAGCTTCTCATCGCCCTCGGCCAGGCGCTGCGCCTCCCGCGGGCGCCCCGCCGGGTCGAGGTCTACGACAACTCGCACATCATGGGGACGAGTGCCGTCGGCGCGATGATCGTCTGCGGGCCTGCCGGCTTCATGAAGCAGCACTACCGGACGTTCAACATGCGCTCGGAGGATCTGACACCGGGCGACGATTACGCGATGATGCGCGAGATGCTGCTGCGCCGGTTCTCGCGCCTCGCCAAGGAGGCTCCTCGGGAGGAAGCCGGCGGCGACACGGAGCAGTCCGAGCAGCCCACGGACGAGACGCCCTTTCCGGCATGGCCGGACCTCGTGCTCATCGATGGCGGCAAGGGGCAGCTCGAGGCCGCGCGCGCCGCGCTTGCCGAAGCCGGCCTCGGCGAGGACCAGGTCGCCCTGGTCGGGATCGCGAAGGGGCGCGACCGGGATGCCGGCCGGGAGACCTTCTTCAAGCCCGACGAGCCGCCCTTCAAGCTGCCCCCGCGGGACCCGGCTCTCTATTTCGTGCAGCGGCTGCGCGACGAGGCGCACCGATTCGCGATCGGCGCCCACCGGGCCAAGCGCAAGCGGGAGATGACCCGCAATCCGCTGGACGAGATCGCCGGGATCGGCCCATCCCGGAAGCGGGCGCTCCTGCACCAGTTCGGAACCGTCAAGGCCATCCAGAGCGCGGCCTTGGAGGATCTCATGAAGACCCCTGGGGTGAATGCGGCAACGGCGAGGGCTGTCTACGAGTTCTTCCACGAGCGCGGCTGACCTGCACGCCCTGCATGGGCAAGGCTCCGGGCGAAGGTTGACGCTTGCACCCACGCGTGCTTCCTCCATCCCGATGAGCACGGCAACCTCCATGCGCCGTTCGAAGGCCCTCAGCCTCCCGAACCTTCTGACCTATGGTCGGCTCGTCGCCGTTCCGGCGGTGGTCGCGCTCCTCTTCTGGCCGGAGGACACCTGGTCGCGCTGGGCGGCGCTGACGATCTTCATCCTCGCCGCAGTCACAGACTACCTCGACGGGTATTTCGCGCGCGCCTATGCCCAGCAATCGGCGCTCGGCCGGATGCTGGATCCGATCGCCGACAAGCTCCTGGTCGCAGCCTGCCTCCTGATGTTGGTGGCGGACGAGACCATCAACGGAGTCTCGCTTTGGGCAGCGATCGTTATCCTTAGCCGCGAGATCCTCGTTTCGGGCCTGCGGGAATTCCTGGCCGAACTGAAGGTCTCGGTGCCCGTCAGCCGGGTAGCCAAATGGAAAACCACCCTCCAGCTCGTGTCGATCGGGTTCCTGATCGCCGGACCGGCCGGTGAGGCCGTTTTGCCCGGCACTATCCGAATTGGGACCGTCCTGTTCTGGGGTGCGGCGATCCTGACGATCTATACGGGTTGGGACTATCTGAAGGCTGGCCTGCACCACGTTATGGAGGATGATCATTGATCGGGTTCGAGCCGGCTCGAGGCCGTGGAGGCCGGCGCCGGCGGCATGTGATGGAAGGTGATCGGTGAGCAGGGTGAAGCTCGTCTACTTTGCCTGGGTGCGCGAACGGGTCGGGATTCCCGAGGAGGAGGTCGATCTTCCGCCGGGCATCGAGACCGTCGCCGATCTTGTCCGCTGGCTGAAGACGCGCGGAGAGGAATACGAATATGCCTTCGAGGCCGGCGATGTCGTGCGGGCAGCGATCGATCGCGCGCATGCCCGGCCGGATGCTGCTCTCGCCGGCGCGCGTGAAGTCGCCTTCTTCCCTCCGATGACCGGGGGCTAACGCACCGTGCGTCGCAAGATCCGGATCCAGTCCGAGGATTTCGAGCCCGGGACGGAGATCGCGGAGCTCACGATGGGCCGGTCCGATATCGGTGCGGTGGTGAGCTTTACGGGCCTCTGCCGGGACGAGGGGGGCAGGTTGGCCGCTCTCGAGCTCGAGCATTATCCCGGCATGGCGGAAGCGGAAATCGCGCGGGTCGCGGATGAGGCCGAGCGGCGTTGGCCCCTTTCGGGCCTCACGATCATCCACCGCTTCGGACGCATCCTGCCGGGTCAGAACATCGTTCTCGTCGTGACCGCATCGGGTCACCGCCGGGCGGCCTTCGAGTCCGGCGAATTCTTGATGGACTACCTGAAGACGCGGGCTCCCTTCTGGAAGCGGGAACATCTCGCGGGAGGAGAGGTCGGCGGCTGGGTCGAAGCCAAGGACGCTGACGAGGCCGCGACCGAGCGCTGGGTGCAAACCAAGTCCGCTTGACGCGAGAAACGGCCGGGAGGAGCATCTCTCGGGGGGCGGCGATCACGTCGGAAGGCCGCCATGCGACATCTGGCCTGGCTCCTGTTTTTCCTCACCGTCGCTTCGGCGGCGCCGCACGCTCATGATGCAACACCGCGTCCTGCCGCTCACGCCCAGAGCGCGATGGAGTGCTTTTGCCGGGCCCAGGGCCGCATGTTCGCCGAAGGCGAGATGGTCTGCCTCAAGACGGCCCAGGGCAATCGGATGGCGCGCTGCGAGATGATCACGAACGTGATGTCTTGGGGCGTGACCGAAACTCCGTGTCCGCAATCCTGATCCGGTACCGGTAAAGGAAATCAGCTTTCGTGCAGATCGCGTTGGCGCATCGGCACGAAAAAGACTTCCTGGCGATCATGTCAGGCACCGAAAACTTTAATGAGTTCGGTCGCTCACCTACTGGAGGAGTAAGCAGCCAGTCGCATGCACGCCTGCGTGGCGGCGGGTGCAACGTCATGCTGCGGATATGCGCCGGTTCTGTTGCCCGGTATTGTGAACGCAACATTTCCCACCTCACCCGCCCTGAAGGGGCGGATGAGGGTGGCAGCACCAGCTTTCAAAACAACTCAAGCAACATCAGATCACTGCACGATCGCGCAGCGTTCTACTCTCAAAGACTCTATTGAAGTGTAACCACCGCCGGCGAAACCGGCGGCAGTAAGGCTGGTGAGGCGGGGCGCCTGAGCGCCCTCGCGCATCGTTCTTAAAGAGCGCCTGCAATGATTGCGGCGATGAACACGAGCGATGCGCAGACCGCAGCGATGTTCATTTTCGAAGCCCAATCAAGCTTCGTGATCAGGTCCATCCAGAACCTCCTGTCTGAACTCTGCGGCGCGGACGCTAGCAAATCCTTTTCCGGTAGAGAAGCCCAAAAGCGAGGCTGTCGGTGGATAGCCGGCGTCGATCATCCTTTCTCAAGTGTTAAGGCTCTGTATAGTCATAGCTTTCCGTGCCCGTAACTATGCTCGACGGATACTCAGGACTGGTAGTCCTGGATCGCTTTTTCGAGGAAAGCTGCCGCCGCGAGCGCTTTGTCATCAGCTCCGAATGAGGCGATCACCTGAATTCCAACCGGCAGGTCGGCTCCGTCGTACAGGCCCGGCACGGACACGCAAGGGTTGCCCATCAATGTCCAGAGCCGATTGAAACGGGAGTTCCCGGTCGAGGAGAGGCCCTTCGGCGCTGCGCCCGGCGCGGCGTAGGTCAGGAGCACGTCGCAATCCGAGAAGACGTCCCGCAGCGCGATACGCGCACGGTTGGTGATGCGGCGGGCGGCATCGTACTGCACCGGGGTGATGCCCTGCGCGGCATCGAGGGACTCGCGCAGGATTGGTGGAAGGGCATCCCGGTGGTGATCGTATTCCCACGCGAGTGCTTGCCGGACCTCGAAATCCTGGATGGTCGGATGCTCGGGAAAGGCAGCCGAAACCGGATCCGGGAGCGAAAGATCGATGACGGTCGCGCCGGCTCGGGAAGCGGCCGAGACGGCTCGCTCCAGGGCCTCGCGGCTGGCGTCCTCCGGATCTCCTGCGAAGTCCTGCAGGACGAGTCCGATCTTCGGCGCCTCGGGGGCGCGTTGATCGATCCTCATCTCGTCGCGACCCGTGAGGGCCGCGAGGGCATAGGCGACATCGGCGATTGTGGCGGCGAAGAGGCCGGGCGTATCGAGGGACCAAGAATAGGTCTTGGTGCCGACGGTCGGGAGAATCCGGAAGGACGGCTTGATGGCCGCCACCCCGCAATAGGAGGCCGGCCGGATCACCGATCCGCCCGTCTGGGTTCCGAAGGCGAGGGGCACCATGCCGGCTGCAACCGCCGCGGCAGAGCCCGATGAGGATCCGCCCGGGGTATGGGCCGTGTTGTGCGGGTTGCGCGTCGCGGCCGGGTCGAGAAAGGCGAAGGGCGTGGTGGCCGCCTTGCCGATCACGCTTCCGCCGGCTCGCCGCAGGAGCGCCACGATCGAAGCGTCGGCCTTGGGACGCCAACCCGAATAGATCGGGGAGCCGTATTCGGTCGGTAAATCGGCCGTGTCCATGATGTCCTTGACGGCGACCGCGATGCCCTGGAGGGGCCCCGCGCCTCCCGGGCGGACGCCGGCATCGACAGCAACGAAGGCGCCGATCTCCGAGTCGGCTTGTGCGATCGTGGCAAGGGATTCGCACAAGGCATCGTTCGGGGAGAGCGCACCTGACTCGATGCGCCGGCACAGATCTAGAAGTGAAATCATGAAGAACCATCCCTCCTGGCTGCGCTGCTATCGCCCCTCTGCACTGCGCGGGCAAGCTGTCGTCTCCGTTGCGATGCGGTTGACCGGCCGTTTACCGGGTTCTGCGCATTCTCCGCACCATGCGTCGTGCGTTGGTTGCGTTATCCACTCTGGTGATGATCGGGCTCGGCCTGAGCGGGTGCGGGCTGTTCCGTTGGGAGCAGCGCGAGCCCTGGCGAACGGAGGCCGAGGAAGCGTGCCTCTCGCAACGGCTCGTCCAGCCCAATGCCTATATGTCGCGTGCGTCGCGGATCGACGGCCCGGGCTCCTGCGGCATGGACTATCCGTTCAAGGTTTCGGCCTTCGCCGGCGGCTCGATTGCCCTGCGCAAGCAGGCGACGCTCGCTTGTCCCATCATTCCCCGCGTCGATGCCTGGCTCGACGAAGTTGTGAAGCCTGCAGCTCTCCTCTATTTCGGGCAGCGCGTGGTCGATCTGAAAGCCGGCTCCTATTCCTGCCGCTCCCGCAACAATCAGCGCGGAGCGAAATTGTCGGAGCACTCGTTCGGCAATGCCGTCGACGTCATGGGTTTCGTGCTGTCCGATGGGCGCGAGGTCTCCGTCCTGCGCGGCTGGCGCGGTGATCCTGCCGAGCAGGAGTTCCTCCGCGAGGTGTTCGTCGGCGCCTGCCGCCATTTCACGACGGTGCTCGGGCCGGGCGCGGATCGCTTCCACTCCGATCACCTTCACATCGATCTGGCGCGCCATGATCCCGTGGGGCAGCGGCGGATCTGCAAGCCGGTCCTGAAATTCGCGCCGAGGATCGAGCCCGCGGTCGGGCGCCCGGCTGCGACTTCGCGCAACTGGTCCCGGTTCTCGCCGGACCTTCCACAGCGCGACGCAGACCTCCCGCCGCTCGACTTTGAGGAGGAACCGGCTCCCGATGACGAGCCGGTCTCGCGGGCTCTGGGTGTTCCTCTGACGTCGGGACCACGCTCCGGTCCCGGCGTCTCGGATCCCTTGCCGCGGCCGATTCGGGAGCCGGCCGGCCTGCCACTTTACAATCGGCCACCCGCCGCACCGGCGATTTCGAATGGGCATGGCCTCTACTGATGTCGACGAGCGGGCGCGATCGTATCGTCAATCTTGACGCCCGTGCGCTGCGCCCACATGGTCGGAAAGTTCATCACGTGGAGCCTCATATGCGCTGGTTGGCCGTTCTGATCCTGGGAGCGCTGTCGGTGGCGCCCGCTCTCGCCCGGGAGATCGACCCGGCAGAGCGTCGGGAAGTGCCCTACGATGCATCACTCCCGGCCTGCAGCGACGCAGGAGTCCTCGGGAATATCCAGAACCGTTTCTCCTCGAGCGAGTGGCGCTTTTGGAACAGCGGGGCCGAGATCCTCGCATTCGAACGTGTCCAAGAGGTCGCCTGGCGGCCCTGGGGGCTCGACTACATCCCCCGGCGGTTCTGCTCCGGTACCGTGCTGACCTCGGATGGACTCAAGCGCCGCATCGATTACTCGATCCGTGAGGACCTCGGCTTCATCGGCGTCGGATGGGGAACGGAATTCTGCGTTGCTGGGTTCGACCGGCATTACGCCTATGCCCCGGCCTGCCGCCAGGCACGCCCGTGACGTTGATTCGGGCGCTTGCCGCGGTCGCGGCGAGCGCTCTCGTGATCGCAGGCACCGCATCCGTTGCTTGGGCGCAGGCCCCGAGGGAGACGCGAGGCGCGCCGGCCGGACAGTTCGATTTCTATATACTCGCCCTATCTTGGTCCCCGGGTTTCTGCGAGGCGAACGGAAACCGCGATCGTGACCAGTGTGAAGCCGGGTCAGGCCTCCGCTTCGTGGTGCACGGCCTCTGGCCGCAGAGTGAGCAAGGATATCCGAGTTTC
Organism: Microvirga massiliensis; assembly: GCF_001006805.1. GTDB lineage: Bacteria > Pseudomonadota > Alphaproteobacteria > Rhizobiales > Beijerinckiaceae > Microvirga > Microvirga massiliensis. The sequence goes on from NZ_LN811358.1 coordinate 211,643, forward strand.
TGCGAGCCGGGGCGACGCCCGATCCCGAGGCCAGCCCTTCAGGATGCCCGCGATCTGTTCCCGAGCGAAGGGCTTGCCCGCTATCAGTGGCGCAAGCACGGGAGCTGCAGCGGCTTGAGCCCGAGCGCGTATTTCTCGGCCGTTCGCCGGGCGCGCGCCCTCGTGCAGATCCCCGATGGTCTCGAATCGACCTCGACCTTCACGAAGGCTTTGCCGATCGAGATCGAGCGGGCCTTTGCCGAGGCAAATCGGGGATTGCGCCCGGACATGATGGCTGTCGTCTGCGGACGGCGGATCTTCCAGGAGATCCGGATCTGCTTGAGCCGCGATCTACGCGCCTTCCGAACGTGTCCGGAGGTCGACCGCGATGGTTGCCGCGCCGGCGCCATCGATATTCACCCGCCGCGTTGAGCGACGCGGCGACGCGGCCACGCCGATGAATGAGCGAAACACGTTTCAGGCAGGTCATGTTTTCGCTTCGCTCGCGGAGCGAAGAGGCGTGATTCCGAGTCGCGCGCGATGAACTATCGACACGCCTTTCATGCGGGCAACTTCGCGGATGTGATGAAGCACGCGCTGCTGGTGCGCACGCTCGCCTACCTGCAGCGCAAGGAAACGCCGCTTCGCGTCATCGATACTCATGCGGGCATCGGCCTCTATGATCTTACGGCGGACGAGGCCGAGCGTACGGGCGAATGGGAGAATGGAGTCGGGCGACTGGGTTCACCATTTGCGCCCGACATCGAGGATCTCCTGAAGCCGTATCGCGACGTGCTCGAAGCGGTTCGGGCTCGGTATGGCGAATATGCCTATCCGGGATCTCCCGCCATCTTGCGCGAAATGCTGCGGCCGCAGGATCGCGGAGTTCTCGTCGAGCTCCATCCCGCGGATCACGCCACGCTCGCCGCGCGCTACAATGCGGTGAAGAATATCAAGGTCATGCACCTCGACGGCTGGGTTGCGCTGCAAGCGCTCGTGCCTCCGAAGGAGAAGCGCGGTCTCGTGCTCGTCGATCCGCCTTTCGAACAGCCCGACGAATACGATCGTCTCGCCCGATCCTTGAGGACAGCCCTGCGGAAATGGGCAACCGGAGTCTTCGCGGGCTGGTATCCGATCAAGAGCTTCGGCGTGATCGAAGCCATGTATGGTACGCTTGCCGAAGGTCTCGATCGGCCGGCACTGCGTCTCGAACTTCTCGTCGATGATCCCGCGATCCCGGATCGCCTGAACGGATGCGGACTCGTGGTCGTCAATCCGCCCTGGACTTTGGAGGACGAGGCGGAGCGGCTTCTGCCGGCGCTTGCAGAGCGGCTGTCCCGCTCCGGGTATGGAGCCTTTCGCTGCGAGCGTTTCGGCCAAACCGCGTAATCATTGGTTGCCGTCGGCGGCGGCGGCCGCATAGAACGCGTGAGGCACAAACTCGTGAGGCTCTCAATGCTCGTCCTGCGCTCATCGCCCGCATCGCCGTTCGGCCGCAAGGTCAAAATCGCCGCCGATCTCCTCGGGCTAACCGATCGCCTGAAGGTCGACTTCGCCGATACGATGGATCCGAACGAGAGGCTGCGTCACGAGAACCCGCTCGGGAAGATTCCGACCCTCATCCTCGAAAACGGCGAGACGCTCTACGATTCACGGGTCATCGTGGAATATCTCGACTGGCTGGCCGGGGGAGGGAAGGTCATTCCGGCGGGAGAAGCCAGGTTTCCTGCGCTACGCCAGCAGGCGCTCGCCGACGGGATCCTCGATGCCGCCCTGCTGCAGGTTTACGAGGGCCGCTGGCGGTCCGAGGATCGGCGCGAGGCGGCCTGGCTCGCACACCAGGCCGGCAAGATCGACCGCGGGCTCGCCGTTGCCGAGGAGAAGCTCTCGCGCCCCGACGAACTGATCCATGTCGGACAGATCGCGCAAGCCTGCGCGCTCGGCTATCTCGATCTCCGCATGGGAGGGCGCTGGCGTGAGCGGTATCCGCGCCTCGTCGCCTGGCTCGACGACTTCGCGAAGCGCGTCCCGGCTTTCGAGCGGACCCGCGCGACTTCGTAAGCACAGGTAGGGCAGGTGGAGGTCCGGTCCCGCCGGACCTCTGTCATGAGGCTCAGAACTCGAAGTTCAATCCAGCGCGCACATCACCCTTGACGGGAGAGGCCGGCTGCACGGCAGCCGGGTGAACAATCATCACCTAGCGCATCGTGCGAAAAAGTGGGTCCACTTTTCGGCGTCGAACGACGCGCCGCTCGAGGATCGAAGCATCGGACGGCAAATATGATTGAGAAATTTCCGCTCGCGCAAACTCCCTCCACGACACTTCCAGGCCGGTGTGGCCGGCAAGAATCGACCCCTCAGGTCAAAATGAGAACTGCTAATACTCGTGTTCGCCAGTCGCGTGCGGCCGCGTGGTTGTGAAGGCTAAGAGACACGCGATCAGTGGCGGAGCGGAATCTCTGTCGCCCAATCTCGTGCACAGCCTACCGAAGACTGTCCTTCAGTGCAGAGATCGTGCGGTGAAAGCCTTCGTCATCCCCAAGGAGCCGTTCCACCATCAGCGCTCCCTCGAGAGTACTGATGACCATTCGGGCAAAGGATGCTGGGTCAACACTGGCTCGGATCGTCCCGTTGGCGATGCCGTCCGCGAGCACTGTCTCGAGCCATGCAACATGCTTGGCGAAGAAGCGTTCCACCTCGGCCCGCAGTTGCGGCGACAAGATGTCCATTTCTATGGCCAGCACTGCGCACAGGCATCCCAGGCCCTTCTCGATCCCTTCGAGATAGAGCGTTGCGTAAGCCTCGACGCGGGCTACGCCATCGTCGCTGTCTGCTAGGATGGCAGCGAGGGCCTCATCGTACCGAGCGTCGTAAGCAGCCACGAGAGCGAGCGCGAGATCGGTCTTGGTCGGGAAATGGTGGTGGATGCTGGCCTTGCGGATGCCGACGACCTCCGCGAGGTGGGCATAGCTGAACCCCGAATAGCCCTGTCTCCGAACGAGGAGTTCGGCTTGCAGGATCAACTCTGCGCGGGTGTCATTCATGACGCATCGTGCCTATGGGCCGGAGGCGGGAGTCGCAATGTGTCAGTCAGGTTCACCGTAGAGGCACCGCAGCTTGACGGCGCCCCTACCTTCTGGAAGGTAGATAGGACTGAAAAAGCTGCTGGCAATGGCACCGGTTGATTCGGTGCCGGGGCGCGCTCGTGTCTGCGGCTGCCGGATCCCTGAAATTCAGACGGTGGG
>NZ_LN811358.1:214892-254385 GCF_001006805.1 Microvirga massiliensis
CCGGTACTGACGCGAGCAACAAGCGTCCTTGATGCTCTGCGGCGCGGGCGTTCGTCCGCGCCGCCCTTTCGTGTCAATCTATCCGCGGCTTTCCCAGCTTCCGACCGGCGATGACAAACTCCCTGGCTCGCGAAATCACATCGACAGGATGCGCATCGTGCTTGCGGGTGACGGCGCCGGCGCGCAGCTTGCAGCGCAGAGCGCAACTATCGTGAGCGTCCGAGCCTACGCAAAGGCCGCTGGAATCGTGCCGGACCTTGCGCGCAGGCAACTCGCCGGCGTGATCCTCCATTGGGTGTGTATGATGTGAAAGTGCTCAAGACCGAGGGCCCGTCGCCGGATTCCTGCGAGCCGCCGGCTGGTCCTGCTTCGGCGCGAAAGACAATCCCAAGCATCTGACAACCGCGGAGTATTCCGTGATCGACAACGTGACTCCGGAATATCCACCCGTATTCATCTCGGCAGGGACGCCATCCCGCTGTTCGCGCACTCGCTGGCCATGGCCGCCTCGATCATCGTGAAAGGCGTGCCGGTTGACAGTCAATTCTATCGGAAGGACCGCAGGCCGCCGCTCGGTTACGAATATCAAATCAATCTCGACACCGGCGCAGAGATGCTCGCGCTCGAATGAACGCTTGCGTTTCTTGCGGGTCTTCGGTGATCTGAAAGGATCAGGAACGCGCCAGCCTAATTTCTATGGTCCAGCGAAGGGTCTGCTCCAAAAATTCGGAGATACTTCATCCCGGTGTCGCACATGACAGTCACGACGGTCGCGCCCGGGCCCAGTTGTTCGGCCAATCGTAGGGCCGCGACGACATTGCCGCCAGTTGAAGTCCCTGCAAACAGGCCCTCTTCTCGGGCCAGCCGCATAGCCATAGCCATGGCTTCTTCCGTGGAAACGCATTCAATTTGATCGGCAGTATCCTCCCGCCAGAGAGGCACGACAAAGCCCGCTCCGACCCCGTCAATCTTATGAGCGCCTGGCTGGCCACCCGACAGAACCGGAGATTCGGACGGCTCTACGGCAACGATTCTGATCTGTTCATTGTGGCAGCGTAGGACCTCTCCAATGCCCCGGAGCGACGCCGCTGTGCCCACGCTCTGGACAAACCCATCGATCTGTCCGTCTGTCTGGATCCAGATTTCCTCCGCCATATTGCGATAAGCTGCCTTCTGGTCCTTGTTGTTCATCTGATCGGTCCAGAAGGCTCCAGAGTTTACCGCGATGATGCGCGCGGCCTCGATCATGTCCCGGGTGAGCTTCTCCGTCATCCGCCCACCGTCGCTCGGCACGATTTGAAGCCTGGCCCCCAGAATTCTCATATGATCGAGTTTTTCTCGGGCGAAGGCGTCCGACGTCACGATATTCAGAGGATATCCCTTTACCGCGCAGATGAGAGCTAAGGACACGCCGGTGCTGCCGCCGGTATATTCGACGACCGGGCCATTGGCGGTGAGGCGTCCGTCCGCCTCTGCCGCCTCGATCATAGCAAGCGCCATTCGGTCCTTCATGCTACCTGTAGGATTCTCGCTCTCCAGTTTCAGCAGGATGCGGGAGCCATTCTCGGGAACGATTTTGCGCAGGGCCAGCAAAGTGGTGTTTCCGATGCAATGCAGGATGTTACGCTGCAGTTCTTTCATGACGTCCATCCACCATTTCATTGCAGTTTGCTGAAACCGGTCGTGAGTACCAATACACATAAAGCGATCAACGCAAACGCGAAACTGAGGCTGTAGAACGCAGCGGGGTGTTATCACGCGGTCTTTCTCGCGCCGAGCCGAAGGGACCGTACGCTGACCTGTCCACGTTGCGATGAGTCGGGTTCTGTTGACGGATTTTGCCGCTCACAGCACGAGCGAGGCAGTGGCATTGCGGTACGAGCCTGCGCATTCTTCGAGCCCGATACACGCGCATCGGGCTGCGCCGGTCTCACCCCCGGTTCATCCCTCGACGAGAATGCCCGGTGGGCGACGCCCCTACAGTAGTCGGACAGACTCGCCCTCTGCTTCCATCAACTTTACCGCCTTCCCGTCAGAGATGAAGGCATCAGCGCCAAGCCAGCTTCCTTCATAGGCGATGACGCCAACGGCAAAGTCACCGCCCGCCTCCAGCAGTGCCAGTCCGGCTTCTACTGTCGGCCGGTTCACGACGACGTTCATGCCATTCATCAATCGTCGGATCGCTTCGGCAATTTGGGCCGACGGAATTTTGTAGCCCTGCGATAGCACCCACACCAACTCGCACAGCGCTGGTAGTGCCAGTGCAATCACGCCTGCTTTTACCAACTCCCTCTGGGCTACTTTGCTTTGCTGCTCGTGGTCGCCCGAAATGGCTCGAACGAGTACGTCGGCATCGGCCGTGATCTTCATCGCCTGGCGGCCCTGCCTTTAGCCGCAACCTCGTTCATTTCCTCGATCGACAAGGATGAGCCGTTTTCCCTCTTCAGGAAATCGAAGACGTCCGAGGTCTGGCCGGTCAGCTGCGCGGTCCTCACCTCGATCCGTCCATTGGGCAGCTTTTCCACGGTGACTTTCTCACCAGGATGGACGCCAAGATGTTTCAGGAGATCCTTGCGTAGCGTGACCTGCCCTTTGGCGGTGATGGTGAGGGTGCGCATAATATGGCCTCTTACTGTAGTCATTTATGAAAGGTAAAATTGCCTTACCAATAAGATGCTTGCAGCAAGATCTATCAGCGTGCCGGGCGCCCACGCCGCTGTCTTGGAGAATAGTTTCCTCCATAATATTCAGAATGAACAATTTTGTTGATGACAGACGAAATGATGCACATCCTCCAGCGATGAAGGTAAAATTGGTGGGGATGAGAGTAGTTGTTTTACCATAGCCAGGGACGGCAAGGTTGTGGTATTGTTGCACAGAGTGTAGCGAGGTTGGCAGACGGCCGTTCCCGCGCAGCTTGGCGACTGCGTAAGTGCTCAGGGCATAGCCGCAGCCAAAGTCCAGTCACGCGTCTCGACCCGTTGAGCAATTGGCCTCGGATCATGGAACTTGTCGTCGCCCTTGGCCTGATCATCTTCAAGGTCGCGCTGCTGATTGCGATCCTGCTGCTGCTGCCCATGCCGCTGACCTGGCTGGAACGCAAGATTGCAGGGCACATCCAGCAGCGGATGGGGCCCATGCGCGTGGGGTGGCACGGGCTGCTGCAGCCGGTAGCGGACGGGATCAAGCTCCTGACCAAAGAGGACCATATCCCAGCCGAGGCCGACCGCTTCCTCTTCAAACTGGCGCCGATCCTAGCACTCGCCCCGCCCTTCGTGGTGTTCGTCGCGATCCCCTTTGGCGAAAGCGTCTCGGTCCTTGACACCGAGATCACGCTCTACGCCTCCAACATGAACGTGGCGCTCCTTTTCATCTTCGCGGTGATCGGGATCGAGGTCTACGGCGTCATCTTTGGGGGCTGGGCTGCGAACAGCAAATACGCGGTCCTGGGCAGCCTTCGGACCTGCGCGCAGATGATCAGCTACGAGATTCCGATGGGCTTCGCGGTCATCGGCGTGGTCATGCTGGCGCAATCCATGAGCCTGCTCGACATCGTGCGGGCGCAGGCCGATGTCTGGAATATCGTCTACCAGCCGGTTGGGTTCTTCGTGTTCTTCGTCGCCGGGCTAGCCGAGGCGCAGCGCATTCCCTTCGACTTGGCAGAGGCGGAAGGCGATCTGGGGGCCGGGTTCCATACCGAATACAGCGGTATCCGCTTCGCGTTCTTCATGGTCAGCGAATACGCCATCATGCTGCTGGTGTCGGTCCTGGCGGTGATCCTGTTCTTTGGCGGCTGGAACGGCGTGCTGATCCCGTTGCCGCCGCTGCTCTGGTTCGTGCTCAAGGTCGCGTTCTTCGTCTATCTGTTCATGTGGTTTCGCTTCACCTTCCCGCGCTACCGCTACGACCAGCTGATGGCGATCGGGTGGAAAGTCTTGCTTCCACTGTCATTGGCGAACATAATTATTACTGGCGTTGCTTTCCTTTAGGGCGGGATCGCTTCGGGCCGAAGCGCTCCTGCGGCTAAGGTTTTGGTCGGGCATGACCGTTTTCGGAAAGCCGGGACCATCTTTCCGGATCATGCCCTAAGGACCGTATCGGCTCCGCAGCGAGGCGGCGATGTCGCGCGCACTGGACAGGAATGGAACATGGATCGGCTGGGCGTTCTTCGCCGACCTAGCGGATTCCCTGGCGCTGACCTTCGGCTACATGTTCTCCAGATCCGTGACCATGCAGTATCCCGACAAGGAGAAATGGCTGCCTTATTCGCGCTATCGTGGGCATCACTTCCTGAAGCGCGACGAAGAGGGTGAGATCAAGTGCGTGGCCTGCGAACTCTGCGCACGGATTTGCCCCTGCTACTGCATCGAAGTCATCCCCTACGAGGACGAGAAGGGCAACCGGCACCCAGCAAAATTCGAGATCGATACGGCCCGGTGCCTATTCTGCGGGCTCTGCGAAGACGCTTGCCCGGCTGACGCGATCGCGCTCGGCCAGCAGTACGAATTCTCGAGCTTTTCCTCGCGTGACTTGGTGATCGGCCGTGACGATCTGCTCGCCAAACCCGGCAAGGCGACGACCGGGGGCGGCGTTGTCGCCGCACGCCTGAACACCGAACGGGACGTGCGGGTCGAGGCGAGCGAACCGCAGGGATACAACTGGTGGCGTAATATCCGACGAACGTAAACGCGCGCCAGCCGCCAAGCCGAGACGCGCAGAAAGGAGGCTCAGATGCTCGTCTGCGAAGTTTTGAAAACCATGGCTTCCGAGATCATCTCGGTCACACCAGACCAGACGATGGTGGAAGTTCTGCGGGTGTTTCGGGACAACAACATCGGCTTCGTGGTCGTCAGTCGTTCGCCCGGGGAATACCTGGGCACACTGTCGGAGCGGGATTGCTGCAATATCGTGGCTGAACACGGAGCCGAGGCGCCCATGATGCGGGCCTCCGACTTCATGAACCGCTCTGTGGCAACCTGTTCGCTACAGGATAGGCTACCCATGGTGATGGCAATCATGACCAAGCGGCGTACGCGTCATGTGCTGGTCATGGATGGCGACGCTCTGATGGGCATCGTCAGCATCGGCGATGTGGTCAAGCATCAGCTCGACGAATCCCTGCGCAACGAGCAGGTGCTGCACGATTACATTGCCGGGACCGGCTATCACTGATGGTGCAAGGTCAGGACAGCCCGGCGAGTCCTCGGCCAAGATCCTTAGGCTCTGCACCAGGTGCGGCGACGGTGGGGATCTCGAAGGCCACACGCGCCTTTTGAACCTCTACCGGACACGGATATTCGCCCCGCCGCATCAGGCTGTTGAGACGCAGGGACCTGTAGTTTTCGGGCACGAACACGAGGCCCCTGGGAAACCGCTTGTCGACCTTGAGCCGCGCCGTCAGCTCGCCCTGGGTGGATCGTACGACCACCTGATCGCGATCCGAAAGGCCGAGCTGCACGGCATCCGGCGCGCTCATCTCGACATAGGGATCATCCGCAACCGTATTCAGGATCTCCGAGCGTTCGGAAACGTATCCGTTATGGAACAGACAATTGCCGGTGACCAGAATGAGCCCGTCTGATGTGCTCGGGGCAGGCGGCGAGGTGAAGAACTCGCCAGACGGCGGTATCGGGGCCGCCCTGGTGAATGCTCCATCGGCGCCGAGCCCGTCCTGCGTCAGCCCGTCGTAGGCCGGAACTAGCCGGGTAATCTCATCGAAGATCTCGCCTTGCGTGGACGGCCGCAACGCCTGATCGCGGAGCGCCGCGACAAAGTCGAAGATCGCCAGATTGCCCTGCGCCTCGAAGGCGGGCTCGCGAAACTTGCTGACCTTCTGGATTCGGCCCTCGTTGTTGGTGAACGTGCCGGACTCCTCGCCATAACCTGCCGCGGGCAGGACGACATCGGCCAGCCCCACCGTATCCGTGAGGAACGTGTCCTGCACGATCAGGAGATCGGTGTTACCAAGCGCCCGCTTCACGAATGCCCGGTCGGGATAGGCCATCAGGGGGTCGCTTCCGGCGATATAGAGCGTGCCCATCCGCCCCTCGTTGCAGAGCTCCAGCATGGCGTCGAAATCCGCGCCCGGTTCAGGCGGGATTTTGGCGCCCCAGGCCCGTTCGAGCATTGTGCGCGCCGCATCATCGCTGATCGCACGCAGTCCCGGCAGCACCGTCGGCAGGACCCCCATGTCCCAGGCGCCCATCTGGTTGGCACGGTCGAAGAGGAACTGCATCGTCGGCCCTTTGCCGAGCATGTGGAGAACCTGCAGCAGGTTATTGAACTGCTGCAGCGTTGCGCGCGCTTCGGGTGATCTCAGGAGGTCGACGCTGACGAGCACGGTGACGCTCCGGCCTTCCAGGAGCGAGGAGGCCAGACAGTCCGGCCCGTCACGGCCGGTGGTCGCCGCCGGCCCGGTGCTTGCGCCGATGCCCGTACGAACGTCGACCGCCAAGGCCTGACCAGCCGCCCTCACCAGCCCGGCCACCACCGCGGCAAGGCTCGCGGCCTCACCGCCCGGCGGAACGCGAAGGACCGCCCGAGCATCGGCGTCGAGACGGGATGGCCGGGCCGAGAGCATGAGCAACCGAGTCTGCCGCCGCCGCGTGGTGTCCCGGAGCAGGTATTCGGTGACCGGGTTTTCGTCGGTCACGTTGCCACCGACGACGAGCACGCAGTCCTTGCCGATGGCCTCCGCCAGCGGCGTACGGGTGTAGAAGCTCGACACCAGCGGGCCGAGCGTATCGAAGGGCGTGGACCAGCGCGACGAGCAGTCGATGTTGTTGGTCCGGAAGACCGTCCGCATCAGCTTCTGGAACTGATAAAGCATCTCGTTGGGCAGGCGCGGGGAGGCCAGCCCACCCGCAGCCTTGCTCTCGACAGCCGACAGACGCCGGCGCAGATAGTCCCCCGCTTCGTCCCAGGAAACCGGAACCAGGGCGCCATCGCGACGGATCATCGGCCGCTTGATCCGGTCCTGGCTCGCGACGAAGTCGAGGCCGAAGCGCCCTCGCACACAGAGCGTTTCGCGGTTGACCCCATGCTCCCACTTCGAGCGGACCCGCATGAACTCGCCCTTGCGCGTGCCGACGGTCAGCTGACAGCCGGTTCCGCAATGCGGGCAGACCGTGTCGGTCTCGACCAGATCCCAGGGCCGCGCCTTGTATCGATAGGAAAAGCTCATCAGCGCGCCGACCGGGCAGACCTCGACGCAATTGCCGCACTGGTCGCAACTCGCGAGGCTGCCCTCAAAGCCGGTGACGGCGGTATCCATGCCCTTTTCGACGGTGCCCAGGGCGACCGCACCGACGACCTCCTCGCACATCCGAACGCAGCGCTGGCACTGGATGCAGCGGTTGACGTTCATGATGATGACCGGGCTGAGACGGATGTCCTTGGAGTGGAACACACGCTTGGTATCGCGGAATCGGCTTTCGCGAGGCCCGTATGCCATCACCATGTCCTGAAGCTCGCACTCGCCGCCCTTGTCGCAGACCGGACAATCAAGGGGGTGGTTGGCGAGCAGCATATCGAGCATGGACGAGCGTGTTTCGTCGATCAGCGGCGTGTTCGTCCGCACCACCATGCCATCGGTGACGACGGTTGCGCAGGACGGCTGCAATCGCCGCTGCCCCTCGATCTCAACCAGGCACATGCGGCACGAGGCCAAAGCCGGCAGCCGTTTCAGATAACAGAAGGTCGGGATCTCGATCCCGAGACGTTCGGCGGCCTGCAGCACCGTAGAGCCCGCCTCCACGTCCAGCGTCTGTTCATTGATCGTGACGCTCACCATGGCTTCCTCGCAGCCCTGTCCCTGCGTGCTTCTTAGTGAAACGGGCACCTCTGCTCTTCGATATGAGCAACGAACTCGTGCTCGAAATGCGCGAGTGCCGCCCGCAGCCCCATCGCCGCGCCGTCGCCCAGAGCGCAGAACGTGTTGCCGAAAATGCCCTTGCAGAGCGCCCTCAGCTGTTCCAGATCGCCCGGCGCGCCTTGCCCGGCCTCGACCCGGCGCAGCACTTTCGCGGCCCAATCCAGCCCTTCGCGGCACGGGGTGCACTTGCCGCAGGACTCATGGTGGAAGAACTCGACGATCCGCGTGGCGACCTTTACCATACAGGTCGAGTCGTCGATCACGATCACCCCGGCCGATCCGAGCATCGAGCCGGCAGCGGCGAGCGAGTCGAAGTCCATTCCGACGTCCAGCCCGCTTTCCGGGATCACCGGCGCCGAGACTCCACCCGGGATCACCGCCTTGATCTTGCGCCCCGGTGGCGGCCCGCCGGCGCGGTCCTCGACCAGCTCGCGCAAGGGTATGCCCATCGGCAGCTCGTAAAGGCCCGGTTTCTGCACTTGTCCGCTGAGGCAATAGAGCTTCGGGCCGGGGCTCTTGTCCGGACCGATGCCGCGGAACCAGTCCGCCCCCCGCGCCACGATATGCGGCACGCAGACCATCGTTTCGACATTGTTGATCACAGTCGGGCTGGCATAGAGTCCCGCGACGGCCGGAAATGGCGGTTTCAGACGCGGCTGCGCCCGCTTGCCTTCGAGCGAGTCGAGCATCGCGGTCTCCTCGCCGCAGATATAGGCGCCGGCGCCGCAATGGATGTGCACGACGAAGCTGAAATCCGAGCCGAGAATCCGCGTTCCCAGATAGCCCTTCGCGTGAGCCTCGGCGATCGCCTGCTCCAGCCGCCGGATCGCCAGCACGTATTCCCCGCGTATGTAGACATAGGCGGTTGCCGCCCCGATCGCGTAGGCGCTGATCGCCAGACCCTCGATCAACTGGTGCGGATCACGCTCCATGATGATCCGGTCCTTGAAGGTGCCCGGCTCGCCCTCGTCTGCGTTGCAGCACAGGTATTTCGGCTTGCCGGCCTGCTTCGGCACGAAGCTCCATTTCATTCCGGTCGGGAATCCGGCCCCGCCGCGGCCGCGGAGATTGGATTTCTTGACGAGGTCGATGATCTCGTCGGGCGTGTGCTCGCGCAACGCCTTCGCCAGGGCCTGGTAGCCGCCGCCGGCCTCGTAGGTCGCGAGCAGATGGCTGTCCGGCACGTCCATGTTTTTGAGAAGGATCGGTTCGGACACGGTGCTACTCTCCCGGCAGTTCTGCGGCGGCGAGATCGGCGCCGGTCGCTTGCCCCGCGGCTGCCCTTAGCCTGTCCAGGAGCGCATCGATCCGCGCGACATCGAGGTTGCCATGATAGTCGTCACCGACCTGCATCACCGGGGCCATCTCGCAAGCGCCGAGGCATTCGACGGTCGAGAGCGTGAACAGCCCGTCCGGGGTTGTGCCCCCCTTCGTGATCCCCAGCACCGCCTCGAGATGCCTCAGCAGGTCCTCGGATCGGCGCAGCATGCAGGAGACGTTGTCGCAGAGTTGCAGGTGAAAGAGACCCACCGGCTCGGTATGAAACAGGGTGTAGAAGGTCGCCAGCTCGTAGACCCAAATCCGCTCGACGCCGAGGATGTCGGCGACCTCTTCCAACACCTGGCCGGGCAGATAGCCATGTTCCTTCTGCGCAATCAGAAGTGCGGGCATGATCGCCGAGCGCTGGTCGGGATACCGCGCCGCCGCCGCTTCGATCTCTTGGCGCATGTTCATCGCGCCCAATTTCCCTTCTACTTGTCGACCTCGGCCATCACCGGGTCGAGGCTGCCGAGCACGGCGATCATGTCCGCCAGGTAGCGCGCATTGCTGACTCCGAACACCGCCTGAAGGTTGACGAAGGACGGTGCCCGCACCTTCATCCGGAACGGTTTTTCCGACCCGTCGCTGATGATGTAGAACCCGAGCTCGCCCTTTGGCGCCTCGATCGCCGAATAGACCTCGCCCTTCGGCACCTTGAAGCCATAGGCCGACAGGTCGAAATGCTGGATCAGCGCCTCCATCGAGCAATGCACCCTGTCCTTGTCGACCGGGAAAGCGATTGTCGGCATGTCGATCTGGAACGGCCCCTCGGGCATCTGGTCGAGGCATTGCTCGATGATCCGGACGCTTTCGCGCATCTCGTCGACCCGGCATCGCCAGCGCGCGTAGCAATCGCCCTCATTGCGGGTAATGACGTTGAAATCGAGCAGGTCGTAGATCTCATAGGGTTCGTCGCGGCGGATATCCCAATCGACGCCCGAGGCCCGCAGGTTCGGGCCGCTCAAGCCGAGATCGATGCCGTCATCGGCGGAGATCACGCCGATTCCCTGCGTCCGCTTCAGGAACACCCGGTTGTTCTCGACCAGCCGCTCATAGTCGCGGATCCTGTTCGGGAAGATGTCACAGAACTCCCTGATCTTGGGGAAGAACCCGTCGGGCAGGTCCTCGCGCACGCCGCCGACCCGGCAGAAGGAGGTGTGCATCCGCGCCCCGGTGATCATCTCCAACAGGTCCATGATCATTTCGCGCTCGCGCATGGCGTAGAGCAAAGCGGTCATGGCGCCCAGATCCATCGGCAGCGCGCCGGTGATCAGGAGATGGCCGGAGATCCGCGCCAGTTCGGCCATCAGCACGCGGATATATTGCGCGCGGATCGGCGCCTCGATGCCCAGGAGCTTCTCCACTGCCAGTGCGAAGGCGAGGTTGTTCGATGGCGGGCAGACGTAGTCGAGCCGGTCGGTCAGCGGAAAAATCTGGGTGTAGGTGAAGCTCTCGGCCAGTTTTTCGGTGCCGCGGTGGAGATAGCCGATATGCGGGTCCACGCGCGTGACGTATTCGCCGTCGAGCTCGAGGACGAGCCGCAGCACGCCGTGCGTGCTGGGATGCTGCGGGCCGAGATTGAGAAGCACCTCCTTGGTGTCGAGGGCTTCGCCTTCCGGCCTGCTCAGTTCCGTGACTTCGGTCATCTCAAGTCCCCGGCGTGGAACGGCCTCCTTTATGGAATGTCCCTGGTGGCGAGGTCGGGCTGCGTCGGCGGCGGACCTTCAGCGCCAAACGGGTTCAGCTTGTCCTTGTAGCCCCGGAGCGGAAAGTCCTTGCGCTGTGGGAAGCCCTCGAACCCTTCCCACATGTAGATCCGGCGCAGGTCGGGGTGGCCCTCGAACCGGATCCCGTACATGTCCCAGGCCTCGCGCTCATGCCAGTTGGCAGTGCGCCAGACCCCTGTCACCGAGGGAATCCGCGGCGGATCGCCGAGGCGGCACTTGATCCGAACGCGCCATTTGTTCGGCAGTGAATAGAGGTGGTACACCGCCTCGTAGCGTGGCGTTTCGGGGTAATAATCGACCCCGCAGATATCGGACAGGAAATTGAACTGCAGTGCCGGGTGTTCCTTCAAGAACCGGCAAAGCTCGACGATCATTTCAGGCGGAGCCGTGAAGGCATGAACGCCATGCGCGAAGCCAAGATCCCCAATTGCCCTCCCGAAACGCTCCGTGATCGGGGCGCGGTTAAGGGGCGTCTCGACGCTCATGACGCCGCAACCCGTTCAAGTGGCGTCCCAGCCAGCGCCCGGGATTTCTTGATCTTCTCCTGAAGCAGGAGGAAGCCATGCATCAGCGCCTCGGGCCGCGGCGGGCAGCCTGGCACATGCACGTCCACCGGCACAAAGGTCTCCGACCCCTGCACCACGGCGTAGGTGTTGTAGACCCCGCCCGAGATTGCGCAGGTGCCCATCGCGATGACCCAGCGCGGCTCCGGCATCTGGTCATAGAGCCGGCGCACGACGGGCGCGAATTTTCGCGTCACAGTGCCGGCGATGATCATCACGTCGGACTGGCGCGGCGAAGGCCGGAACACCACGCCGAACCGGTCGAGATCGTAGCGCGCACAACCCGCCGAGATCATCTCGATGGCGCAACAGGCAATGCCGAAGGTTTCGGGCCATAGCGCCGACCTCCGGCTCCAGCTGATTACGCTGTCGGCCGTGGTGAACAGCACGCTGTCGCGGATCGCGTTGCTCACACCTCCCATTCCAGCGCTCCCTTCACCCAGGCATAGGCGAAACCCACCAGAAGCAGCACCATGAAGACGAACATCTCGAAATAACCGACGAGCCCAATCTCTTTCAGGACGACGGCCCAGGGAAAGAGGAACATCGCCTCGACATCGAAGACCACCAGCAGGATCGCGAGGATGAAGAACTGAACTCCGAAGCGGCCCCCGGCGGCCTCGCCCGCCGGGTCCATGCCGCACTCGTAGGGCATGTTCTTCGCGGGATAGGGATTGGACGGGCGCAGGAGTGAGGAGACAAAGAGCGTCGCCACCGCCACCAGAACAATTCCGGCGACCATGAAAAGAACCGGCAGGAATTCCATTCCGGTCATGTCGCTCCGCCCCGGTCGCCCGGCGAGGGCTTTGCGCAGGTCACGACCGACCCTCCTCGGGACCGGTGATGCGCGCGCCCAGGCAGGGACTTGGGCGTTCCTATCCAGCCCTGCCAGAGTATTCGGTCGGCCCGATCAGTGCAAATGCAATCGATCAACCGCCCAACACGGAATGTTGAGCGAGCCTCAGAAACCACGCCGGAAACAGTCCGATGCCGATCGTGCCGGCGGCGGTGACGGCGAGCGTGGCACGGACCGAGGGCGTCAGCGCCGGATGGAACGCGCCCTCCGGCTCACGCATGTAGATCAACATGACGATGCGAATGTAGAAGTAGGCGGCGACGGCGCTCAACAGAACTGCGATCACCGCCAGCGTCACGAAACCCCGCTCGACGAGCGCAACCAGCACGTAGAACTTGGCGAAGAACCCGGCCGTCGGCGGAATGCCGGCCAGCGAGAACAGATAAAGCAGCATCAGAAGCGCGAGCCCGCGATGCGACTTCGCGAGACCCGCATAGTCCTCGATGACCTCGCCCGAGAAACTGCCGTTCCGCATCATGATGACTGTGCCGAAGATGCCGAGATTCATGAATGCATAGATCAGCAGGTAGAGCATCACGCCCGCGATCCCGTCCGCACCGCCGGCCACGACACCGAACAGGGCGAACCCGGCATGGGCGATGCTGGAATAGGCCAGGAGGCGCTTGAAATTGTCCTGCACCAGCGCGACGAAACTGCCGAGCGCCATCGTCACCACCGCAATGACCGCGACGATGATCCAGGCGTTCGAGGCTGCGACCAACGGGTTGAGGAACACCCGCAGGATCACCGCGAACCCCGCGGCTTTGGGGCCCACCGACATAAAGGCAGTGATCGTCGTCGGCGCGCCTTCATAGGCGTCCGGCACCCACATGTGGAATGGCACCGCGCCGACCTTGAAGACCAGTCCCGCGACGATGAAGACCACCGCCAGCAGCAGTCCAGGATCGAGCGGATCGCCGGTTACCGCCGCAGCCATCCCGTCCAGCTGCGTCGTGCCGGTGAGTCCGTAGACCAGTGAAACGCCGTAAAGGAAAATCCCGGTCGAGACACCGCCGAGGATCACGTATTTCAGGGCCGCTTCGTTCGACCGCCGCTGCTGCCGCAGGAAGCCGGTCAGCACATAGGTGCAGAGCGCCATCAGCTCGAGGCCGACATAGACCGACAGGAGGTCGGACGCCGAGGCCATGACCATCATTCCCGAAAGTGCGAAAAGCAGCAGGACATAGTATTCGCTGCTCTCGATTCCTTCGATCTCGGCATATTTTCGCGAAAGAAGGAATGTCAGGATGGTGGCCAGGTAGAACACGACCTTGAAGAAGACCGCGAAGCGATCGGCGATGAACATGCCCGCATAGGCCGGCCGGACCTCGCCCGCCAGCAGGAGTGTTCCGAGGGCGGCCATCAGCACGATTGCGATGGAAGCCCAGACGAGGAGATGTTCCTGCCCCTTCCGTACGAATTGTCCGAGGATCAGCAGGATACAGGCCCCGGCGATCACGATAATCTCAGGCAGGCTCGCGAGGATCGACTGGAGAAGCGCGGCATCGGTCATGGGCCGCCCTCCTTGCCGTGCACCTGCGCCAACAAATGCTTCACCGAAGGGGTTATGATGTCGAGAAAGGGTTTCGGATAGAGCCCGACCCAAAGCACGAAGACGGCGAGCGGCAGGATCGCCGCCAGTTCGCGGGCGTTTACGTCGCGGATCTTGACCCGAGCGCCGATGCGGGCCGGACCGAGTGCGACTTTACCATACATGCCGAGCAGATAGGCCGCTCCCAGCGCTGCTCCCAGAATGGCGGCCGCACCGGCCGCCAGGTTGGCTGCAAAGCCGCCCGACAGCACCAGCAATTCGCCCACGAACGAATTCGTCCCCGGCAGCGCCATCGAAGACAGGGTGAACAGCGCGAGAAACGCCGTATAGACCGGCGCCGCCTTCATGAGCCCGCCGTAATCCGCGATGCTGCGGGTATGGGTCCGCTCGTAGATCAGGCCCACGAACAGGAACAACGCGCCCGTCGTGACTCCGTGATTGAACATCTGCAGGATGCCGCCCTCGAGCCCGCGGAGGTTCAGCGCGAAAATCCCCAGCGTCACGAAGCCCATGTGGCTGATGCTGGAATAGGCCACCAGCTTCTTCAGATCGTCCTGCGCCAGGGCAAGCAACCCACCATAGACGATAGCAAGCGCCGAAAGGGCCAGCATCAGCGTGGAATAATGCACCGACGCTTCCGGGAGCATCGGTAGCGAGAACCGCAGGAACCCGTAGGCGCCCATCTTCAGGAGCACGCCGGCGAGAATGATGCTACCCGCTGTTGGCGCCTGCACATGGGCGTCCGGAAGCCAGGTATGAACCGGGACCATCGGCACCTTGACCGCAAAGGCGACGAGGAAGGCGAAGAACAGCCAGGACTGGACCTGGAACGGCAAATCCTGCGCCGTCAGGGCAAGAATGTCGAAGGTCTTGCCGCCATGGAAATAGAGGACGATGACGCCGATCAGGAACAGGAGGCTGCCCGCCAGCGTGTATAGGAAGAACTTGAGCGCCGCATAGACCCGGCCATCGCCGCCCCAGACGCCGATGATCACGTACATCGGGATCAGCATCGCTTCCCAGAAGACGTAGAACAGGAACAGGTCGAGTGCACAGAACACCCCCAGCATCAGCGCCTGCATGGCCAGCAGACTGACCATGAACTCCTTCACCTTGCGGTCGATGGCGACCCACGAGGCGAGCACGCAGATCCAGCCCAACAACGCAGTCAGGAACACGAAGAGCGCGCTGATCCCGTCGACGCCAAGCGCATAAGTGATCCCGAGCGCAGGCACCCAGGGGTGCCTTTCGGTGAACTGCATTGCGTGAGTCGTGCTGTCAAAGCCGGCCAGCATCGCGATGCAGAGCGCGAAGTCGAAGACGGTGATGCCCAGCGCCGTCCACCGCACCGCATCATCGTTGCGGAGGAACATCAGAACCGCTGCCCCGGTGGCGGGGATGAAGACGATGAGGCTCAGCAGCGGGAATGCCATGGCACCTCTACCGCCAGGCCACGGCGAATACGGCGGTGGCCGCGATCACGCCGGTGATCATCGCCAGCGCATAATGGGTCACGACGCCGGTCTGGAGCCGCCGCAGCACCCCACCGCCGCGCAGGATCGCGTCGGCGACGCCGTTCACGACGGCATCCACGCCGTTGAGATCGATCCGCAGTCCGGCCCGTGCCGCCCCGCGCAGGAAGGGCAGCACTACGGTCTCGGACATGTCGCTCACCGTCTTCTCGTAGCGCGCCAGCGGATTTTCGGCGAGCCACATAAAGGACCGCGCGCCCTTGCGGTAGAACCAGTCGGTGTCGATGCTGATCGTGTTCTCGGGGTCGAGCGCCCGGAGGAACAGCACGAATCCCAATGCGGTGAACATGAGCAGACCGAGGCTCTCGGTGACATGGACGCCGGTATAAGGCTCGAAATCGACCGGATAGGGCAGAAGCGCGTATAACGGCTGGGGGAACACGCCGATCGCGATGCAGAGCACCGCCGCCATGCCCATCGCAACCAGCATGTTGCGCGGTGGCTCCCGCGCCTCCAGCCCCCGATCCGTGCCGAAGAACATGTAGTACGGGAGCTTGAGCCCGGTGTGCAGGAAGGTTCCCGACGACGCCATCGTCAGCGCCAGCACCACCAGCGCGCGGTGATCCTGTCCGGCGGCGGCAATCACCATCGACTTGGTGACGAAGCCCGAGAAGAACGGAAATGCCGAGATCGCAAAGGCGCCGACCATGTAGAGCGCCACGGTCAACGGCATGGTCCTGTAGAGCCCGCCGAGCTCGGTGAGCTTGCGGCGCCCGGTGACGTAGATCACCGCCCCCGCACCCATGAAGAGGAGCGCCTTGTAGAGGATATGCGCGAAGGCATGGCTGGCGGCCCCGTTCACCGCCATCTCGGTCCCGATGCCGATGCCTGCCACCATGTAACCCACCTGGCTGACGATGTGGTAGGCGAGGAGCCGCCGGCAGTCGTTTTCCAGTACCGCGTAGACGACGCCGTAAAGCGCCATCACGGTGCCGAGCCAGACCAGAAGCTCGGTCCCCGGGAACGCCCGCGCCAGCACATAGACGGCGGTCTTGGTCGTGAAGGCGCTCATGAACACCGCCCCGGTGACGGTCGCCTCCGGATAGGCGTCGGTCAGCCAGGCATTGAGCGGCGGCACCGCGGCATTGAGGATGAACCCGACGAGGATCAGGTAAAAGGCAGCGCCCGTTCCCGCCTCGATCGGACCAAAGAGCAGCGAACCGGTGGTGAGCCCGTAGAGAATGATGCCGCCGAGCAGGACGAGGCCGCCGGTGATATGGACCATGAGATAGCGGAAACCGGCGCGGATCGCCGGCCGGCTGCGCTGGGCGAAGACCAGATAGGCGGAAGCGAACGCCATAGCTTCCCAGAACAGGAACAGGGTCAGGTAGTCGCCGGCGAACACCACGCCGAGTGCGCTGCCGACATAGACGAACGCCGCCACGTGCTGGCCGGCATCCCTCAGGTGCAGCGCGTAGACCATGCCGATCAGCGCCATGATGGTGAAGACGGTGGCGAAGACGATGCTCAGCTTGTCGACTTTCGCAATCAGGATGTCCTGCCCGATGAACCGCGCCGCGCCGTAGCTGCCCGGCTGCATCGTGAGCACGGCGAGGATCGCCAGCACCGGGATCAGCAGCAGATACGCCTTGCGGATCGATCCTTTCAGGAAGGGGATCGGCAGGGCGCCGAGAATGAACAGCAGGGCGGGATGGAGGAAGTCAGTCATAGTAGTCCTCGCGCCGCATCAGCCCGCCCTGATGGCCGAGGAATTTGGAAACGAAGATCAGCAGCACGCAGGAGACGAAGCCGTAGACGGCCGACCAGCCCGGCAGGCGGTCCCACAGGTATTCGGCGTGCTCGCGGGGGACCAGAAAGTCGGCGATGACGACCAGAACGAGCACCAGATAGAACAGCCAGCGGCGCTGCTGCGCATATTTCGCATTACCAAAGAAATCGACGACGCGTTTGATCATCTGACCACTCCGTCCGCCAGGGCGAGGAAATAGCCGGGGAAGATGCCCATCAGCACCGACAGGATGGCGGTCGCGACCAGCGGGATCGTCACCATCGGAATTTCACGGACCGTTGCAGGACTCTCGCGAGCCTCAGTCCCGAAAAAGGCGATATAGCTGACCGGCAGGAAATAGGCGGCGTTCAGGACGGAACTCACCAGGAGCACGATCATGAACGCGGTCTCCCCCGCCGCCACCGAGCCCAGTGCCAGATACCATTTGCTGACGAAGCCCGCGGTCGGCGGGATCCCGATCATGCTGAGCGACGCGACGAAGAACGCTCCCATCGTCCAGGGCAGCCTACGGCCAATGCCGGCCATGTCGCTGACGTTTCGCTTGCCGGACGCGCAATAGATCGACCCGGCGCAGAAAAAGAGCGTGATCTTGGAGAAGGCGTGCGCCGCAATGTGGATGATCCCGCCGACCATCGCGACCGGCGACAGCAAAACCGCACCCAGCACGATGTAGGAGAGCTGGCTGACTGTCGAATAGGCGAGCCTCGCCTTCAGATCGTCCCGTGTCAGGGCGTAGATGGACGCCATCAGGATTGTGAACGAGACCAGATAGGCCGTGGCGAGCCCGAGCCCCAACCCGCCCACCAGTCCCGTGCCGAAGACGTGGAACACCACCCTCAGCACGCAGAACACGCCCATCTTGACCACGGCGACCGCATGCAAGAGCGCGCTGACCGGTGTCGGCGCTACCATCGCGGCAGGCAGCCAGGCGTGCATCGGCATCACCGCGGCCTTGGAGAAGCCGAAGAGATAGCAGAAATAGACGACCGTCAGCAGCGAAGCCGAGGCATCGACCCTCGCCAGCAGTCCCCCAGCCACGAAGTCGAGCGATCCCGCGACGTGGTAGGTCAGCGCCAGTGCTGCGAGAAGCAGGCTTTTCGATGCGCCCATCAGATAGACGAGGTATTTGCGGCTACCCGCCCATGCCTCTTCGTCCTCGTGATGGTAGACGAGCGGATAGGTCACGAGGCTGAGCACCTCGTAGAAGATCACCAGCGTGAACAGATTGGCGGCGAAGGCGCCCCCGACGGCTGCCGCAAGGCTGGTGGCGAAGCAGGCGAAGAATCGGGTTTGCGCGTGCTCCTCCAGGTGCCGCATGTAGCCGATGGAATAGATGGCCGCCACGATCCACAAGAGCGACGAGACGGTGGCAAACACCATGCCGAGCGCATCGGCCCGGAAAGCGAAATCGATCCCCGGCAATATTTCGAACAGGCGCAATTCGACCGTCCCGCCCGCCAGCACTGTGGGCGCCATCGAGGCGACAATCGCGAACATGACGAACGCCGCCAACGGCGAGACGAGATCTCGGAGTCTCTCGCGGTCGTTCAGAAGGAGGACCGCCAGGGCCGCCAGACCGGCGACTGCGACGGCCAGCAGCGGCCGGATCGACATGACCGGGTCCAAGCCGCTATCCTTTCATCATGGTCACGTCGTCGACCTTGAGGGTAGACTTGTTCCGCACGAGGGCGACCAGAATGCCGAGCGCGACGGCAACCTCCGCCGCGGTGATCGCGATGATGAAGATCGCGAAGATTTGCCCGCGGAAATCGTCGTGGTAACGCCCGAACGCGATGAAATTGATGTTGACCGAGTTGAGCAGCAGCTCGAGCGACATCAGCACGACAAGGATGTTGCGCCTGAGCAGCACGCCCGCCGCTCCGATCACGAACAGGAGTACTGCGAGCACGATATGCCACCAGAGCGGCACCATCACCCCGGCTCCTTCCGCGCCAGCACGATGGCGCCGACCACGGCCACCAGCAGGATGACAGAGGCGGTTTCAAAGGGCAGGAGGTAGTCGGAGAATAGCGTCGTGCTGAGCTGCCTGACCGTGTCGCCGGTGCGCATGGCGACCGGCTCCGTGACCGAAAAGCGTTCGCTCCAGACCACCAGCACCAACATCTCGATCCCGAGCAGGACGAGCAGCACCAGAGCCGGCAGGTTGCCGCCCGGCAAGAACCGCTGCAACGCCGCTTCGCGGACATCGATCATCATGATCACGAACAGGAACAAGACCATGATCGCGCCGACATAGACGAAGATCTGGATGACCGCGAGCAACGGTGCCTCGAGCAGGACGAAGATTGCCGAGATCTGCAGGAAACACGCCATCAGCGCCAATGCGCTGTGAACCGGATTCCGCGCCAGGACCACAATCAGGGCCGTGATGACGGACGCCGCTGCGAATAGAAGGAAGAGCCCCTGACCCATCGACGTCGACCCTCCGACGCGAACCGTCACTCGGCGCGACACGGCCGGACTTGGGAGATGCGCACTTCAGTTTACAAATTCTGCCCTAGTCTTGGCCTTTTCTCAAGATTATCCTGTTTGGTGAAGCGTTAGCAGTCCGCCAGTGCTGCGATCAAAGACATTCTTCCTCGCAATCCGGACGGGTTGCGGGAGGTGATCTGCAGCATGCTGCAGGTAATGATCCAGGCCGAGACGGGCGAGGTGCTCGGGGCCGGCAAGGGCGAACGCGTGCCACCTCGTAGCGGAGATAAGGATGAGTGGAGGTCCGGCCTCGCCGGACCCCCGTCACGAGGCTCAGAACTTGTAGTTCAGGCCGGCACGAACGACACCGAACTCGTAGTCGTCGCGGTTGAGGAGCACGCCCGTGTCGAATGGCGCGTCGTCTCCGCCGCGATCGAGATTGACGTAGAGGCCCTCGAGTTTGACGGTGAAGTTGTTCGTCACCGCGTATTCGAGGCCACCGCCGAGAGTCCATCCCGTCGAGGTGTCGTCGCCGCAGGTGAACGGCAGGCCGTTAGCAAGGCAATTGCCGCCTGAGCCGCCCCCGAAGGCGAAGCCGCCGGTTGCGTAGAGCAGGGCACGGTCGAAGGCATAACCGGCTCGCGCACGCACGGTGCCGAACCAGTCGAGGCCACCACCGGCCACGAAGCTGTCGCCGAAGGTTACATCGCGCTCGTTACCCAGATCCGCGTATTGGAGATCCGCCTCGAGGCCGAGGACGAACGACCCGATCTGGTAATTGTAACCCACCTGTCCGCCGCCGACGAAACCGTCGTCCCCGGTCACATCCACGAGACCGACGCCCGGCACCGTCACGGCGGAGTCGTTGACGTTCCATCCATAGCCGGCATTGAGGCCGATATAGAAACCGGTCCAGGTGAAGATGGGAACGGCAGCCACCAGCGCTGGCGGAGGCGCATAGGTGCGCGCCGGCAGGTCCGCCGCAAAAGTGGTGGGCGCAGCCAGCAGTCCTGCCAGAGCGGTTGCTGCGAGGAGATGTTTTTTCATTTGGTCCTCCGGGTTTTCGAGTTCCGGGTTCAGGGTTCGGCCCGTGCCCTTTGATCCGGGCTGAAGCGAGCCTCGCGAGCGGCATGGCAGCAGGTATCGCGGCACAACCTCACCGCGCCCGGAATCGATAGATCCGGGCATCACGACGGGTACGCTTGCGTGCGGTTTCCCCTGTGCAACGCCTGGGATTGAACGCTCTCGCTTCCTGATGGTTCATGCCGGTGCGGTATCTTGACCTCCCCCGGCCGGCATGCGCGAAAGGGATCCTCATCCCGTTGAGGCTCAGGACGATTGGCGATCGTGAACGCTCGGGACGGAGACGAGTGGGAAGCGGCGGTGAAACGATGAATGCAGTCGCGTTGGTGACGGGCGGGTCGAGACGGATCGGTCGCGCGATCGTCGAGCGCCTCGCGGCCGCGGGATACTCGGTCGCGATTCACTTCAACCGATCGCTCCAGGAGGCGGAGACCCTTGCGGGGGAAGTGCGGGCCCGCGGAGGCCAGGCCACCCTTCTTCAGGCCGATCTTGCCGACCCCGCGGCCGTATCGACGCTCATGGAGCGCGCCCAAGCCGCCCTCGGGCCCGTGACACTCCTCGTCAACAATGCATCGGAGTTCCAGCGCGATGAACTCGAGACGCTCGAACTCGCACGTTGGCAGCGGCATTTCGCCATCAATCTCCAGACGCCGGTCTTTCTCGCACGGGACATGGCGCGCCTTCTGCCGGAGACAGCAAAGGGCTGTGTGATCAACATCATCGATCAACGGGTCTGGAAGCTGACGCCGCAGTTCTTCTCCTACACGCTGACGAAGTCTGCCCTCTTCACGGCCACGCGGACGATGGCGCAGGCGCTCGCACCCTGCATCCGCGTCAATGCTATCGGCCCCGGACCAACTTACTCGAATCCGCGACAGGCGCCCGAGGACTTCGCGAAACAGAGCACCGCGTGCCTGCTCGGGCGCGGTCCCTTGCCGGAGGAACTCGCCGACGCGGTTCTGTTCCTCGCGCAGGCCGAGAGCGTCACGGGCCAGATGATCGCCGTCGATGGCGGCCAGCATCTCATCTGGCAGACGGCGGATGTCGTCGGCCTGGAGGAGTAAGTTCGGCTTCAGCGGCCCAGGACCGGAGGATGCACCACTGGGATTCGATGCTCAATCGGTGAGCGCGATCGCGGATATCAGCCGCCCGTAATCGGGCTCGCCCCGGTGAGTCGTACGCCTGTAGCTGAAGAAGCGTTCCTCGTCCGAATAGGTGCAAAGACCGAGCGTGCTGAAAGAGCCGACTCCGGCTGCAACTGTCCGAGCGCCGATATAGGCGGGCAGGTCGAACATCGCGCGATCGGGGCGCTCCGAGGGAACGAAGAACCGCTCGTTGGCGGAGTCCGCTTCGAGAAACCGGTCCCTGAAGTCGAGCCCTACCTCGTAGGCATCGCGGCCGATCGTCGGCCCGAGGACGACCGTGATCCGCTCCCGGCGCGCGCCGAGCCCTTCCATTGCTGCGAGCGTCGCCTCGATCACGCCCGTGAATGCTCCACGCCACCCGGCATGGGCGGCGCCCACGACGCCGCTATCCCGGTCCACGAAGAGGAGGGGGCCGCAATCCGCGGTGGTGATCGCCAGCGCCAGCCCGGGCACGCGGGTCGCCATGCCGTCGGCCTTCGGGCGCTCCGTGCCGAAGGGAGCCTCGACGATCACGGCATCGGGCGAGTGGACCTGGTGCAGACTGACGAGGGAGTCCGGGCTGACTCCGAGCCCGGCGGCCATCCGGGCCTGGTTCTCGACCACGCGATCACGCTCGTCGGACGATCCGAGGCCGCCGTTGAGGCTCCCGTAGATTCCCTCCGACACGCCGCCTTGCCGCGTGAAGAAGGCATGGCGGATCCCGGGGAGACCCGCGAGTGCGGGTGATTCAACGATCACGAAGCTGCTCCTGTATCGCGGCGGCCGGCAACAGGCCTGGAATATTCTCGATCGAAGGGTGAGCAAGGGCGAGGACCTTGAAGAGATCGCCCATCCCGTCCGGCCCCGGTCCGGTGAGGCGGCGCAAGGCTCCCGTAATCGCGGCGGCCTGCTCCTGGCTCGCTCGCGCGCAGAGAGCTGCCGCCCGGCTCTCGATGCCGAGCGCTCGCAGGAAGTCGCCCTGCCGGCCCGGGCCATGAGCCCGCAGGCCGGCAGCTTCGCCGATGCGCGCCAGCCAGTCGAAATCGACATGCACCGTGAGGTCGGCCTCGCCCGGATCGGCGAGGGGATCGGCGAAGCGATGTCGCTGGACTGCCTGCAAGGTGTCCCCGAAGGCAGGGCCGACATAGCCGTAATCGATCGTGAGGAGAGCCCCGCCGACCCTGGCGAGTCGGCCAGCCAGATTCGCCGCGATGGCTGAACCGATACGGGGCTCCTCGAGGATCTCACCGTCGCGCGGAGGTCGCGCGTGCGCCACGCTGACGGGCCGAAGCCCGAAGACGAGACGCTCTCCTTCGAGGCCGACCATCCGCTCGCACCAGCCCCGGTCCGTCGCGACATACTGCGCGACCGGCAGGGCGTCGAAGAACTCGTTGGCGATAACGATCAGAGGCCCCTCGGGAAGGGTGTCGATGCTCGCGTGCCAGATGGGCGTGTGGGCGGAGCGGGCGAGGATGCTGCGCTGGCGCTCCCGCAGGACCGGACTCGTTTCCACGAGGTGAACCTGTGCGGCCGCGAGGAAGCCCGGCACGAGCCGAGCGGCGCGAAGCAGGTCAGCCATCAGGGTGCCGCGGCCGGGCCCGAGCTCGACGAGGCCGAAGGAACCGGGGGCGCCCGCGAGCCGCCAGACTTCCGTGGCCCAGAGTCCGAGGAGTTCCCCGAACATCTGGCTGATCTCCGGGGCGGTGGTGAAATCCCCGTCGGCTCCCAGCGGATCCCGCGTCGCATAATAGTGCCGGAGGCAGAGATCCATGTAGCGCTCGACCGGGATCGGGCCCTCGGCGGCAATGATCTCTCTGATCCGTGCGGCGAAGCGACTCATGCCGGTCTCTGTCTGTCGGATATCAAGGCAGCAGCGACCGGGGAGGTTCGTTCGGTCATGCCTTATCCTCGAGATTGTCCGCAGCGATCAGGCCTCGGACACCCGGGAGCGGGTTACGCCGCGCCACGCGAGCACGATCACGGTGAGGCCGACGAGCACCATCGGCAGCGACAGCAACTGGCCCATGGTGGCGCCCCCGACCAGGAAACCAAGCTGCGGGTCGGGCTCGCGGAAGAACTCGCAGGTGATCCGCGCGATGGCATAGCCCGTCACGAAGATGCCGCCGAGGAGCCCGGGCCGCCGGAATCCAAAAGTGCGGGCCGCGATCGCCATGACGATGAAGAGCACGAAGCCTTCGGCGAACGCCTCGTAGAGCTGGCTCGGATGGCGCGGAACCGGTCCTCCATTCGGAAACACGAAGGCATAGGGGAAATCGGGAGCCGGCCGCCCCCAGAGCTCACCATTCACGAAATTCGCGATCCTGCCGAAGAACAGGCCGATCGGGGTCACGACCGCGGCAAGATCGAGCATGGCCAGGGGGTTCAGGCCACGAGACCGGGAGAAGAGCACGAGGGCCAGAATCGCGCCCAGGAAGCCGCCGTGGAAGGACATTCCCCCGTGCCAGACGGCGAAGATCTCGATCGGGTTCGCGAGAAAAGCCGGGAGATTGTAGAAGAGCACGTAGCCGAGCCGCCCGCCGAGGACTATTCCGAATGCGATCCAGACAATGAGATCGTCGACCTCGGTCGCCGTCGGCGCACGGACCGGCCGCCACAATTCCTCCCGCGCTGCGAGGCGCCGTGCATAGAACCATCCGCCGAGCAGGCCCACGACATAGGCCAGGGCGTACCAGCGGATTGCGATCGGGCCGATTGCAATAGCAACCGGGTCGATCATCGGAAAGGGCAGGGCGAGAACGGGCATCGTGTCGGATTTGGCCTGACGACAGGGCCGGGCTCACGCCGGCAACCGGCGCGCCACTTGGACGGCTGGCACCCGGAACGTCAAGCCCGCGACCGCTGGAATCGGCTCCCTTCGGCGACCTAGCGGAGATGTGACGAGCCACGTGAGCCCCGGCATCTTCATGCAAGGCGGTTGTTATCGCACCGTTGCGCTGGCGCCGGTAAAGGACCATGTCAGCTGGGCGGCGGGCGCGAATGACGCGCCCCGATGGAGGCAGCAACCATGAGTCAAGGCCCAAATCGGATCCTGGACGAGTTTGCCCGGCTCGCGACCGATGCGGTCGGTGCGGCGCAGGGGATGAGGCGCGAGGCGGAGACGATCATGCGGGCGCAGGCCGAGCGCCTTCTGCGCGATATGGATGTTGCAACCCGTGAGGAGGTCGCGGTCCTGCGCGACCTCGTCTCTGTGCTCCGGGAAGAGAACGAGCGCCTCGCGGCGCGGGTCGCTGCTCTCGAAGCCGGTGCAAAACCCACTTCCGAACCGGCCTCGGCTTGACGGCGCCACTCCACCGGTTCAGGGCGCCGGACGGCCCGAAAAGCTTAGCTTTCGCAGTCGGTTGTTCTTGAACGGATGGTCGTAATTTCGCCATCCCGTTCACCGACATCCTGTGCGCCGCTGTGGATAGCCGGGATAGACGCCGTTGAGTTCACCTGAAGAATCTTGGACCTTCTTCTCGACTTGAGCCGCACGAATCCGTGGGGTTATGGTGAGTAAGAAAATGATTCGAGGGTGATCTGCATCCTATACTTGCTTTTACCTTAACGGCTCATTCCCGATATTCTTTGCGCGGCTTGGCTGGTCGAGATGCTTTCCAGTCGCGTCCCTCTTCAGACTCGGATCATCCGAGCCCGTGGATCGACATGAACCTGACCCAAATCGACAGCGACCGCAGCGAGCATCCCCTCGACGTCCTGGAGCGGCTTGCCGGCCTGCGTCACTGGATCTTCGATCGCGCGGAAACCGACGAGATGTCCGTCTCGGTGGCCGGGCGCTTCGCGGATTATCACATCGCGTTTACCTGGATCGAGGACGTTGAGGCGCTGCACGTCGCGTGTGCCTTCGACCTGAAGGTTCAGGATCGGCAACGCACGGAAGTCCTGCGGCTCATCTCCGCCATCAACGAGCAACTCTGGGTCGGCCATTTCGATCTCTGGAGCGGCGAGAGCGTGGTGATGTTCCGGCATGCGCTCTTGCTCACGGGCGGCGTCGAGCCGACGAACGCGCAATGCGAGACCATGCTGCGTGTCTCGGTGGATGCCTGCGAGCGCTACTTCCAGGCTTTCCAATTCGTGATGTGGGCCGGGAAGTCGGCTCGGGAGGCCCTCGACAGCGTTCTCTTCGAGACCGAAGGTGAGGCCTGAGCGTCCACCGGGGAGTAAGCGGCCCTACTACGCGGCCTCGTCGAACAATCCGTTCTCGTTGAGAACTGCGGCCGCTTTCAGAACGCGGCGTATCGCTGCGCCAATGCCGGCATGTCTGGTGGCAAGGCCGATGTCGCTTCCTGCAAAGAGGTATGAAACCTGAGCCGAGACAGGCTGGGCTTGCAGGCACAGGGCCATGTTCAGGGTGCTGATCGAGACGCGCCAGGCGTTGGCGTTGAACTGTTTCACCGATTTGGCCCCTGAAGCCTGATAGGCTTGCCAGTCCTTGCTCGTCTGGTCCCGGAGACCTGGCGGGAGATCGGGGACGAAGCGGACGAGATGGTTGCAGGCGGCCAGGCCGATCTCACGGTCCGGCGCATCGAATGGAACGATCGTGACCGATCCATACTCTGCGATGGCGGCAACGGACGAGACGATGAAACGCTGGTCGTAGAGATAGAGGCGCGCTTTGATCTCGCCTCCGACATCGGTCCTGTGTCTGGTGAGATCCTGGAGGGAATGGTCCGGCGGGCTCGGAGTGTGATTTCTCATCGCGCGTGAACACCTGGGCGTAGCGAGGCCGATCAAGCCACAGGCTGCTTGAGAATGGGTTGAGGACTTCCCGCGATCGTGAGGCCCAAGTCACATGACCAGGTGGCGAAGATCGATTGGCGGGCAAAGCCGCGCCCAGCAATCCGGCTGATATCTTGGGCGAACCTTGAGTGCCTGTCAGCTCGCTTCCTTCGCTCCAATTCTCCTCGTCTCGACACCGTCGTGTGAAGATGCCATTGAACGGGCCCGTCTCCGAGGCCGGCTGTCAGACATGTCCCGATCGTCCGCTCTTCCTTCGTCTCTGATCCTGGTCGGCGCCGGCAAGATGGGCGGTGCGATGCTCGAGGGTTGGCTCAATGTCGGGCTCTCGCCCGACCGCGTCACCGTGCTCGATCCGCATCCTTCGGCGGAGCTCTCGGCACTCTGCGATCGCAACCGGATTGATCTTAATCCGACGGGCCCCGGCACCCCCGAAGTTCTCGTCCTCGCGGTCAAGCCGCAACTCCTGGATGCAGCCGCGGCTACGGCGAATGCACTGGTCGGGGGCGAGACGCTCGTCGTGTCGATCCTGGCCGGCAAGACGATTGCGGATCTGCAGGCACGCCTGCCACGCGCCCGCGCCATCGTACGAGCAATGCCGAATCTTCCGGCGAGCATCGGTCGCGGGGCGACGGGCGCTTGCGCGAACGAAGCGGTTACCGCCCGACAGCGGGAAACGGCAGACGCGCTCCTGTCCGCAGTCGGCATCGTGGAATGGGTCGATCGCGAAGACCTGATCGATGCCGTGACGGCAGTTTCGGGATCAGGACCCGCCTATGTCTTTCATCTCGTCGAATGCCTCGCCGAGGCGGGCGCCGCAGCCGGACTGCCGGAGGAGCTCGCGACCCGGCTCGCCCGGGCGACCGTTTCGGGAGCAGGCGCGCTCCTCGAACACAGCGAGCTAGCTCCGGGCCGGTTGCGCGAGAATGTGACCTCTCCGGGCGGCACCACCGCGGCTGCGCTCGAGGTCCTGATGCGTCGGCCGAGCGGCATGCCGGATCAAATCAAGGAGGCCGTCGCCGCGGCGAAGCGGCGCGCGGGAGAACTCTCTGGCTGACGGGACGCTGCCAAGGAGCGACGCAAGACTTACATTCGGGAGTGAAACCTGGAGGACGCAATGCCAGCACGAGCTACTCCCAAGAGTGAAACCCCTTCCAAGCGGGACGCAATCATCGACGCATTGATGCGCCTGGCAAGCGACCGTCCCTGGTCCGATATCGAAGTGACGGATATCGCCCAGGAAGCAGGCGTGAGTCTCGCCGAATTCCGTGATCTGTTCCCGTCGAAGGGAGCGGTCCTGGGGGCCCTGTCCCGCCGTGTCGACAAGCAGGTGCTCGAAGGCACCACCGAAGATCTTGCCAACGAGCCGGCGCGCGAGCGGGTCTTCGACGTCATGATGCGACGGCTCGATGCGCTGGAACCCTACAAGGCTGCCCTGCGGCGGATCTCCGACGGGCTCAGGCAGGATCCGCTGAGCATGCTGGCCCTCAACCAGAGCGCCCTCAATTCGATGCGCTTCATGCTGGCGGCAGCCGGGATCTCGACAGAGGGTCCGCTCGGAGGCCTCAAGCTTCAGGGGGCGGTGATCGTCTTCGCGAACACGCTCGAGACCTGGCTCGATGACGACGATCCTACGCTGGCCGCGACGATGGCGCGGCTCGACCGCGAATTGAGGCGCGGGGAGCGTGTTCTCGAGCGGGCCGACGACCTGCGGAGGCTGACGTTGCCCTTCAGGGCCGTCGGACAGGCGTTGCTCGACAGCCGCAGGCGGACTCGTCGGCGGCCGCGCGGCTATGATCGTGATGCGGACGGCGAGGCGAACGATCCTGCAGCCGCAATCTGACGGCGACTGCAAGAGAGGCGATCGGGGGGCTTTTCGATGAGCGGATCGGATGCGGTTCAGCCGCAGATCACGATAGACGATTTTCTGCGGGTCGACATTCGCGTCGGACGCATCGTGGCCGCCGAGCCTTTTCCGCAAGCCCGCAAGCCCGCCTTCAAGCTCGCGATCGATTTCGGCCCCGAGATCGGCGTGAAGCGCTCGTCGGCGCAGATCACGGTAAATCACCAGCTCGAAGATCTCGTCGGTCGCCAGGTGCTCGCGGTCGTGAACTTCCCGCCGCGGCAGATCGGGCCGTTCGTTTCGGAGGTCCTGACGCTCGGTGTTCCCGACGCCAATGGCGCCGTGATGCTGATCGGCCCGGATCGCGAGGTGCCAATCGGGGGGCGGTTGTACTGAGACGATCTCCTGCTGCAGCCCTGTACAGCTCAAGCCGGCAGGCGAACGGTCGCCCGCAGGCCACCGAGCGGCGAATCCGCGAGCGTGATGTCGCCGCCGTGAGACCGCGCGATGTCTCGCGCGATGGCAAGGCCGAGACCCGATCCGCCTTCGTCCTGGTTTCGCGCTTCGTCGAGGCGGACGAAGGGCTTGAAGACCTCCTCGCGCAACGTCGCGGGTACCCCGGGGCCGTCGTCGTCGACGTGGAGAACGAGCCAGCGCGCTTCGTGGTTGGCGTGGATCGCGATCCGCTCTCCGTGACGCGCTGCATTCGACAGCAGATTGAAGAGCAGCCGGCGAAAGGCGTCCGGCCGAACTGTGACGCTCGGGTCGCCGACAATGTCGAGCTCGGTCGCATGCCCCTGCCGCTCCGCATCGCTTTGCAGTTCTTCGAGCAACGGACGAAGGTCGGTCGTTGCCGCCGCTTCGCCCGCATCACCCCGCGCGAAGGCGAGATAGCCTTCCAGCATGCGGCTCATCTCATCGACATCGCGCTTCAGGTCTTCCACTTCCGGCGTTTGCCGGATCAGCGCGAGGGATAGCTTGAATCGGGTTAGGATCGTGCGCAGGTCGTGGCTCACGCCGTTCAGCATCGCGGTGCGCTGGTCCCTGGCGCGCTCGATGCGCCGCTTCATCTCCAGAAAGGCGTGACCGGCCTGACGGACCTCGCGCGCGCCGCGGGGACGAAACTCGATCTCGCGACCCTTGCCGAAGCTTTCCGCCGCCTCTGCCAGCCGGAGGATCGGTCGGATCTGGTTGCGGAGAAACAGGATCGCGATGGCGAGGAGCACGATCGACGATGCTCCCATCCAGACGAGGAAGATGTGCGAGTTCGACGCGTAGGCTTGGCTGCGCCGCGCGAGGACGCGCATTACCTCGTTGCCGAGCTTGACCCGGATCTCGATCAGGTTGGACCGTCCCACGGTGTCGGTCCAGTACGGCTTGTCGATACGCTGCGCGAGCTCTTCCGAGAGAGCCTCGTCGAGGATCGAGAAGAAGGGCTTCGGCCCTGGTGGCGGGAGGTCGCCCTCGATGATGTCGACGTCGAGTCCGAGTCGCTCCGAGGCGATGCGCGAAAGGGTGTGCGCGTCCCGATCCTGCGGATAGCTCTCGTAGATGTCGATCAGTGCCGCGATATCCGACGTGACGGCTGCCGACAGGCGACGGGTCACGAGCTGCCAGTGCCGCTCCATGAAGGTGTAGGCGATCACGGATTGCAGGAGTACGACCGGAGCGATGATGATGATCAGCGACCGTGCATAGAGCCCCTTCGGGAGCAAGCTGCCGAGCCACCGCAGGCTGCGATCGATACGGGTGACCGGCTTCGGACGGCGGAACTTCATCGGTCGACAGCCAGCCGATATCCTATTCCGCGGACAGTCTGGAGGAAGATCGGGTTCGCGGGATCGACCTCGATCTTGCGGCGCAGGCGGTTGATCTGGACATCCACCGTCCGCTCGTTGGCCGCCGGCCCGCCGCCCGTGAGCTCCTCGCGCGGAACGTTCTCGCCTGCGCGCGTGCCCAGAATCGTCAGGATCTCACGCTCGCGCTCCGTGAGCCGCACGAGCTCGTCGTCGCGGCGCAGTTCCCCGCGATCGAAGCGGAAGCTGAAAGGCCCGAACCGGATCTGCTCCGCATGAGCCTGCATGGGGGCATCGGAGGGACGCGAGTAGCGTCGCAGAATGTTGGTGAGGCGCAGGATCAGTTCGCGCGGCTCGAACGGTTTCGGGAGATAGTCGTCCGCGCCGATTTCGAGACCGGCCACCCTGTCGTCCGGATTGGCCCGGGCGGTCAGCATCAGGATCGGGACTTCCGAATTCTGTCTTATCGTGCGCGCGTAATCGAGCCCGCTCTCCCCAGGCATCATGATGTCGAGCACAAGCGCATCGAACAGGAAGTTCTGTGACAGCGCACGCGCTTCGGCAGCGCTCGCCGCCGTCGTGATCCGGAAGCCATTCTCGCCGAGAAACCGCGCCAGGAGATCGCGCAGACGGCGATCATCGTCCACGATGAGAACATGCGGCG
Source organism: Microvirga massiliensis (assembly GCF_001006805.1). GTDB lineage: Bacteria > Pseudomonadota > Alphaproteobacteria > Rhizobiales > Beijerinckiaceae > Microvirga > Microvirga massiliensis. The sequence continues at coordinate 245,764 of NZ_LN811358.1, forward strand.
CGTGATCGGGCAGATCGGGACGCGCCACATCGGTCATGAAATCTCTCCCGTTTCGAACACGAGCTTTCTGACCCGGTTGCGATCACCGGGATCAATCATGGCGAGAAGATATTCGCGGACCGCGTCCCTGTGCTCAGGGCCGATCGCTTCGAGAGCGCGCATGATGCGGCGGGTCTGCAAGCGCGCGAGTTGCCGTGCGAGCGCCCGGCCCCTCTGGGTCGTGTGCAGATGACGCTGCCGGCGGTCTGTCGTGCCGGTGCGACTCTCGATGAAACCCTTCTCGATCAGCTCCTTGAGGACCCGGTTCAGGCTCTGCTTCGTGATCCTCAGAATATCGAGGAGGTCGGCGATCGTGAGGCCCGGATGCCGGTCGACGAAATGCACCACTCTGTGGTGGGCCCGTCCGAACTCGAACTCGGCAAGGATCCGGTCCGGATCGCTGACGAAGTCGCGATAGGCGAAAAAGAACAGCTCGATGAGGTCGTAGGCCGGGATCTCACCGAGGATATCGTCACCGTCTGGCGTTGTCTGGTGCAGGGCAGGGGGCACGGCGGCTTTCGACATTTTATGTCAGTCTTGTTGACATATCTCAGTCCGATTGTTACTCGTCAAGGGCGCCCGGAGAAACGAACGAACGCGGAAGCGGCTCTGTCCGCTTTGAAATTTCGCGCCGGGCCATAGCCGAATGCTCTAGGAGACATCTGATGTCCGCGACCCCTTTCGACCAGCGTGATGGCTGGATCTGGTACGACGGCAAGCTCGTGCCGTGGAAGGATGCCCAGCTCCACGTGCTGTCGCACGGGCTGCATTATGCCTCAAGTGTATTCGAAGGCGAGCGCGCCTATGGCGGTGTGATCTTCAAGTCGCGTGAGCATTCGGAGCGGCTGAAGCGGTCTGCCGAGATCCTCGATTTCGAGATCCCCTACACCCCGGAAGAGATCGACGCCGCCAAGTATCTCGTGCTGGAGAAGAATGGCCAGACGGATGCCTATGTTCGTCCCGTCGCGTGGCGCGGCTCGGAGATGATGGGCGTCGCTGCCCAGCACAACAAGATCCATCTGGCGATCGCCACCTGGGAATGGCCGAGCTATTTCGATCCCGCCGAGAAAATGAAAGGCATCCGCATCGATATTGCGGATTACCGTCGGCCGGATCCTGCCACGGCGCCGTCAACCGCGAAGGCTGCGGGTCTTTACATGATCTGCACGATCTCGAAACACCGCGCCGAGCGTAAGGGTTATGCGGATGCGCTAATGCTGGATTGGCAGGGCCGCGTCGCGGAATGCACGGGAGCGAACATTTTCTTCATCCGTGACGGCGTCATCCACACGCCATTGGCGGATTGCTTCCTCGATGGGATCACCCGCCAAACTGTCATCGAGATCGCGCGCCGCCGCGGTTTCGAGGTCGCGGAACGGCGTATTCTTCCGGATGAGCTTCCGACATTCAACGAGTGCTTCATCACCGGCACGGCCGCCGAAGTGACCCCGGTTTCCGAGATCGGTCCGCATCGCTACCAGCCCGGAAACATGACGAAGGTCCTGATGGAGGACTACGAGGCTGCGGTGCAGCCCAAGGCCAAGGCTGCCTGATCCTTCCATGCGCATGGAACACTCGGCTCGGACATCGAGCCGGGTGTTCGCGCAGGAGACTCTCCTGCGCCAGTAACGCCTGTTCTCCTAGGCTCCCGCCCGGCATATTGTGGAGCGGGAGGGTTTGCATTGGACGAATTGGCCTGGATACGCCGAGGGCTCGAGAAGCCTGGCCGGACCCAGACCGGGCTGGCTCAGGCGCTTGGCCGCTCGCCCTCCGCGGTGACCGCGCTGCTGAAGGGCCAGCGGCAGCTCAAGGCCCGCGAGGTCGCCATCGTGGCCGAGTACCTCGGAGAGGAGCCGCCCGCTCTTCAGGCGGCTGCGGCCTCGGCCTACCCTCGGGATCGGACGAATGCCGGCGCGCCCGAGCCGAGCCGCTTTCCGCGCCGCCGGCTACCGGTTTTCGGGCTTGCGCGGGGCGGGCAGGATGGGCGGTTCATCCTGAACGGCCAGCGGGTCGCCGATGTGCTCTGCCCGCCGAGCCTCGAACACGTGCCCGATGCCTATGCGGTCTATATCCATGGCGATTCCATGGAGCCGCGCTACTACGCCGGCGAGACCGCCTGGGTGCATCCCCATCTTCCGGTCCGGTCGGGAGACTTTGTGGTGGCCCAGATCTTCGATGCCGAAGGCGAGCCGCCTCTCGGATTCGTCAAGCGCTTCGTGTCCCGCAATGCTCGCGAACTCGTTCTCGAGCAGTTCAATCCCCCGGAGGGCCAGGACCGGTTGATGCATTTTCCGGCAGACCGTGTGATCTCCGTCCACCGCATTCTGTTCGCCGGGCAAAGCTGAAGCTCTTCGGGCATGGGTATGATTGGCGCGGCCTGAAGCCGTGGCAGAAAAGGATCGGCCCGGCACCCACGGCCGCATCAGCGGCGCTCCTCGAAACCTGCAGCACTTGCGCGCTCGCGCTCGGAAAGAGGGCGCAGCCGCACATTGTATCCTCCGCCTCCTCGTAGCCGGCAGGCTGAGCAGAAAAGGCGGGCGCCAAGATCGTCGAGCGTCGTCGTGGAGGTCACGACCGATTCCAAGGTGACACGCGTCCAAAGCTTGGTGCGGCCGCAATCATCGCAGGTGATCTCGATAGCATTGGCCGCAAGAACCCGGCGGCGTCCGCGATAGGAAAATTTCTGCATCGGCAATGAATGTTCTTGCTCTGTTCGAGAATGGCCGGGTGGAGAGCCGGAGTCGAGTCCCCGGCTTGCAGAAGCATGAGCCCGGCACACGGGATATGCAGCGAAACCCCTGGAACAGAGCGAGAACCGGAGATTTTCTCCGAATAGCGCAGGCTCTGTGGATAGCGGGGACAGATACCCGGCGAAAAAAGCAAGTTTCCCAAACGGAACAACGCGTGACGGGCTGCGTTCTCCTGTTCGAACAAAACGCGAACAAACGGAGTCGCAAACATGGCGCGCAGCAAGGAACGCGATCAGTCCGAAAACCCGAAGAGCGCGGGGGACGATCATTCGAACCGCATCAAGAATCCCGATGACTGGGTGTCTGGACAGGAACCCATGACGGGAGCACAGGCGTCCTACCTCAAGACCTTGTCCGAGGAAGCCAAACGCCCGGATCTTTACGACCCGGCGCTCGACAAGGCGGAGGCCTCGAAACGGATCGACCAATTGAAGCACGAGGCCGGAAAGGCGGCCGATTGATCGAGACGGGCTTCCGATCCCGGCGTGTTCGCACCATATTGGCGGAGGGCATGCCGTCCCGTGGAGGCTTTCAAGAGGAATGATGGATCTGACTTCCCGACGCACCAAGGTCGCACTGGCTCTGGTCGCAGTGGTAACGCTGGGTGCGAGCGTGGCAGAGGCCAGGGGTGGCCGGGGCGGGAGCTTTGGCTCACGTGGCGCTAGAACCTATCAGGCTCCGCCTGCCACCCGCACGGCGCCTGATGCCGCTGCTCCCATTCAGAGATCGCAGGTGCCGAACCAGGGGCCGGCGATACAGCGGCCCGCGGCTCCCGCAGCGGGCGTCGCACGGACCCCACGGTTCGGGACGGGCTTTATGGGCGGTCTGCTCGGGGCGGGGTTGCTCGGCATGCTCTTTGGCGCCGGGTTCTTCGGAGGACTCGCCGGGTTGGGCTCCATGCTCGGTTTTCTGATCCAGATCGCGCTCGTCGTGTTTCTCGTCTCTCTGGCCATCCGTTGGTTCCGGCGGCGGGAAACCCCGGCCTATGCAGGCGCCGGGCATGCCCGAACGGCCGCTGGCGGCCTCGGCGGGTCGCGGCCCGGGGGCTCTGCTCTCGGTGGGCTTGGGCTCGGCGGCACTCGCGCAGATGCACCGCGCCGCAGCACATCGCCCGAGGAGGTTCCGATCCGCGACAGCGACTATGCTGCGTTCGAGCGGAGCCTCAACGAGATCCAGGCAGCCTATTCGCGTGAGGATGTCCCCGGATTGTGGGCTCGCGCGACACCCGAGATGGCCGGGTATCTGCAGGAAGAGCTCAACGAGAATGCACGGAACGGCGTGATCAACAGAGTCGACAACGTCCGGCTCGTTCAAGGTGATCTTGCGGAATCCTGGCGCGAGGGGACGACCGAATACGCCACCGTCGCGATGCGCTACGAGCTGAGCGATGTCACGGTCGAGAAGGCGAGCGGACGCATCGTGGAAGGAAGCCCCGACAAGATCGTCGAGGCACGCGAGCTCTGGACCTTCCGCCGCGACAACGGAGGAGAGTGGAAGCTCTCCGCGATTCAGCAAGCCTGATGCTGGAACTGCAGGCTCGAGAACGAGGCGGCCCCCGGGCCGCCTTTTTCATGGGCATTCCGTCGCGCCTTTCCAAGCGACCCGAGGCCTCCCATCTCGATGGGCAGCTGGGGCTCTCTCAGAAGGACGCTGAGTTCATGAACGAGCAGGAACGGCACGTCATCGACGACATCTTCAAGCGCCTGGAGCAGGTTTCGAACCAGAGCCGGGATCCCGAGGCGGAGCGCTACATTGCCGAGAAAGTGCGCCAGCAGCCCTATGCGCCCTACGTGATGGCACAGAGTATCCTCGTGCAGGAGCGGGCGCTCGCCAACCTGAATGCGGAGGTCGAAAGGCTCAGGGCAGAGGCCGAGCAGTCCCGATCACAGGGCGGCAGCTTCTTGTCCGGCCTCTTCGGAGGCGGCCAGCGGGCTCCGGAGCGGCCCCAGCCGACCTACGGGCAATCATCATACGCGCAACCTGGCTCACCGTGGGGCGGTGGCGCACCGATGCAGCAGATGGGAGCGCCCGGTCCCTGGGGCGCTCGCGGCGGAGGCGGTTTCCTGCAATCCGCCATGGCGACGGCGGCCGGCGTCGCGGGCGGAATGATGATCGCGAATGCGCTTTCGAGTGCCTTCGGGGGAAGCAATCCGGCGCACGACATCGCCTCGGCCGCCGGTCTTGAGGCTGGCGCCGCCGATCAGGATATCTCGCAGTTCGGAGATCCACTCCATCAGGCGAATGCCGATGACAGCGGGGATTTCGGGATTGATTCCTTCGACGATGGAGGCGATGGCGGCGACTGGACCTGATGGTCGAGCCAGGACGTGGCGGAGCGCGTCCGCGCCCCGTCACGTTGTCTGCTCCATCGTCGGTGAGACAGTGCATGCTGATCATGTGCGCGGTGCGGGATCCGGCACCGCGCTTTGATATGCCCTCCCGTCATCGGGAACGAAGTGCAGCAATCCGGGTCGCCGTCCCAGGTGAATCGCTCGCCCGCGGCTCGCGACGACCGGGGGATGTGAGGGTGTGAATGATCAGATCACGATCACGGGCGTGCCGACCTTCACGCGATTGTAGAGATCGACCACGTCCGAGTTGAGCATGCGGATGCAGCCCGAGGAGACGGCGTGCCCGATCGTATGCGGCTCGTTCGTCCCATGGATGCGATACAGTGAAGAGCCGAGATACAGGGCGCGGGCCCCAAGGGGATTGTCCAACCCGCCCGACATGTAGCGGGGAAGATCGGGCCGCCGCTTCAGCATATCGGCCGGCGGTCGCCAATCGGGCCATTTCCGCTTCATCGTCACGGACTTTCGCCCCGCCCACGTAAAGCCCGGCCGACCGACGCCGATTCCGTAGCGGATTGCGCGCTTGCCGGGTTGAACCAGGTAGAGGAACCGGCTCGGCGTATCGATGATGATGGTGCCCGGCGCGTGCGGTCCGTTATACGCTACGACCTGCCGCTGATAGCGAGGGTCGACTCCGAACCCGATCCCGTCATCGATGTAATCGTCTTCGCTTCCATAGGAGCCGCCGTAATCCGGTATCGCGGTGATAGCGCCACGGGAGCGGCTCCCTACGGAGCCGCGCGGGTCGTACGGAAAGCCGGTGAGCGGATCGAGAGGAGCTTCGCGATAGTGTCGCCCGGTCGGCTCGCGCCCGGTCATCAGCATCTCGACGAAGCCGCCGCCATAGGGAAGTTCGCGCTCGAGAACGATGGCTTCGTCATCATAGGCCGGAGCGGCCCGGCGCGGGCCGGCTTCTGCAGTGGTCGAGAGTGCGATCGCGACGAGGAAACCGGATGAGACGGCAGAGAGAAGTCGATTCATACGGCGATTCCAGAAGAGATGGGGAAGCGTGTGTGTCGAAGGAACGGGACTCTCGGAAGTGGCGGACGCTAGCGGGTATGCCTGAATCCTCCCTGAACTACAGAGCCTGCAGGGTAGGGCCGATGTTCAGCTTTTGGTAAGCCACATCCATCGTCCGCCACCCCATTCCGGTGGATTGCCCATCGGATACCAAGCTCTGCCGTATAGAACCTTGCAGCGAGGCGCTGGTTCCCTGCCCGGGCGGCCCGATCGTCGTCTTACAGGCGGCGTTCCATCCGAGCTCATGCAATCCGCACCGGCAGGCTTGGCCGCTCTTCCCGAGCCAGTGGCGGCCCGGAGCCCGTCATGCTGTATGGGGCCGCCCATTCCGGGCGAGTCGCATCCCAAAAACCTCAATGATCCTCGGTCCCGCCGCAAAGGCCGCTGCCGGCATCGCGTTTCTCTCCATCATGGACGCGGTGATCAAGGCGCTGGCCGCCTATTATCCCGTCCTGCAGGTGTCCTTCCTTCGCTTCGCAAGCGGAACGCTCGCCGCCGTGCTGCTCGTGGCTGTCATGCGCCCCGGCTTCCCGTCCCGCGAGACGGTCATGGCGAATGGGCTCCGGTCGGTGGTCGCCATGCTTACGGCCACGAGCTTCTTCTATGCGCTCAGCCAGTTGCCGCTCGCAGAAGTTCTCGTGCTCTCGTTTCTCGCGCCGATGCTGGTCGCGGTTTTCGCCGGATTGCTCCTGAAAGAGCGCATCGACCGGCAGATCGTTCTCGCGCTGGCCGCCGGCTTCGTCGGGACCGTCATCGTGGTTGCAGGCCATGGCGGCGGCGATGGGGACACGAGATCGTGGGCGGGTGTCGCCTCCGCCCTGTTCTCGGCCGTAGTCTATGCGCTCAACCTCGTTCTCCTCCGCCAACGCGCTCAGCGTGACCACTTCGTCTTCATCGTCCTCCTGCAGAATGTGGGCCCGTTCCTCCTGCTGGCGCCTGCGGCTGCCGCAGTCTGGGCTCCGCCGACCATCGCTCATGTCGGCTGGTTCCTGAGCCTGGGGGTGCTGGGCGTGGCCGGGCATGTTCTGATGGCAGTGGCCTTTGCCCGGGCTGAGGCTGCAAGGCTGGCGCCTCTCGAGTATACGGCCCTGATCTGGGCGGCTCTCATCGGCTACGTGGTTTTCGACGAGGTCCCGACATTCGCCACCGCAATCGGCGCCGTGCTGATCATCGGGGCAGCCGCCATGGCATCTCGCCGCAAGATGATTTGACCTGGAGCCCTGATGGCAAGTTGGCAGATCTGACCAAGCCCATCATATCGAAGGCGGTCACGCCGACCCGTCGGATCGGCTCCTTGACACGTCCGACAGCCACTCTTATCTCGCGGTCAGTTTAGCACTCCGCAAGCGAGATTGCTAAACGCAGGACAAGAGGCAGCCCTTCCGGCTGTCATACAATCCAAGAGGAAGCTTATGAAGTTTCGTCCCTTGCACGACCGTGTCGTGGTTCGGCGTCTCGAGAGTGAGGAGAAGACCAAGGGCGGGATCATCATCCCGGACACCGCGAAGGAGAAGCCCCAGGAGGGTGAGATCGTGGCGGTCGGGCCTGGCGCACGCGACGAGACCGGCAAGGTTCAGCCGCTCGACGTCAAGGCCGGGGATCGCGTCCTGTTCGGCAAGTGGTCGGGCACCGAGGTCAAGATCGACGGCGAAGACCTCCTGATCATGAAAGAAGCCGACATCATGGGCGTGATCGCCGCCTGATCGTCCTCTTTCCCATTCCATTCAGTTCAACCAGTTTCACTGGAGGCACAGCCTATGGCAGCCAAGGAAGTCAAGTTTTCGGCCAACGCCCGCGAGAAGATGCTGCGCGGTGTGGACATTCTCGCCGATGCCGTGAAGGTCACGCTCGGGCCGAAGGGCCGCAACGTGGTGATCGAGAAGAGCTTCGGGGCACCGCGGATCACCAAGGACGGCGTGACGGTCGCCAAGGAGATCGAGCTCGCCGACAAGTTCGAGAACATGGGCGCCCAGATGGTCCGCGAGGTTGCCTCGAAGACCAACGATCTGGCGGGTGACGGCACCACCACCGCGACGGTGCTCGCCCAGGCGATCGTGCGCGAGGGTGCCAAGGCGGTGGCCGCCGGCATGAACCCCATGGACCTCAAGCGCGGCATCGATCTCGCGGTCGCCGAGGTCATCAAGGACATCCAGGCCAGCGCCAAGAAGGTTAAGTCCTCGGAAGAGGTCGCCCAGGTCGGCACGATCTCGGCGAACGGCGACAAGGCCATTGGCGAGATGATCGCGCAGGCCATGCAGAAGGTCGGCAACGAGGGCGTGATCACGGTCGAGGAGGCCAAGACCGCCGAGACCGAGCTCGACGTGGTCGAGGGCATGCAGTTCGACCGCGGCTATCTCTCGCCCTACTTCATCACTAATGCCGAGAAGATGGTGGCCGAGCTCGAGGATCCCTACATCCTGATCCACGAGAAGAAGCTCTCGTCCTTGCAGGCGATGCTGCCA
>NZ_LN811358.1:254411-348878 GCF_001006805.1 Microvirga massiliensis
TGTCACCGAGGTCGAGGTCAAGGAAAAGAAAGACCGCGTCGATGATGCTCTGAACGCCACTCGCGCTGCAGTGGAAGAGGGCATCGTGGCGGGCGGCGGTGTTGCCCTTCTGCGCGCCAAGGCGGCGGCGGCTAAGTTGTCGAGCGATAACCCCGACGTGCAGGCCGGCATCAAGATCGTGCTGCGCGCCCTTGAAGCCCCGGTGCGTCAGATTGCGGAGAACGCGGGGGTCGAGGGCTCGATCGTGGTCGGCAAGATCACGGACGACTCGACGCCGAGCTTCGGCTTTGATGCGCAGACCGAGCAGTATGTCGACATGCTGCAGGCCGGCATCGTGGATCCCGCCAAGGTGGTGCGCACCGCGCTCCAGGATGCCGCCTCGGTGGCGGGCCTGCTCGTGACCACCGAAGCCATGGTCGCCGAGGCGCCCAAGAAGGAGGCCCCGCCCGCCATGCCGGGGGGCGGCGGCATGGGCGGCATGGGCGGCATGGACTTCTAAGCCCAGCCAGGCTCACCATAGAACCAGGGGCCCCGGAGCAATCCGGGGCCCTTTTGTATCAGCGGCACGCGCGGGGGCTGTAGTTCTCACCACCCTGCGGATGGTGCTAAAGCGGCGAAGCACGCGCAAATCGGTAGCCATTCGCCAAGGTGCGACGCTCCGAACAGGAGCCAGCCAGGATATTTCGGCGCAAAGCGAAATCTGGCGATATTCACCTGAGTCGGGCGTGCAGTGTCCTATCGTGGAGAATCTGCTTGCGGGAGCCGAATGCAGTCGATTTCTGGCGCGGTTTCGCCCTCGTCACGATTTTCATCAATCATATTCCCGGCAATTTTTTCGAGCGCTTTACTTACTCGGGCTATTTCCTTTCTGACGCTGCAGAGCTTTTCGTGTTTCTCGCCGGCTGGTCGTTGGCGCTGGCGACCGAATCGAAGGGAGTTCCCGAACCGCCGACGAGGGTCATTCTTCGCCTCTCCTACCGGACGATCGAGGTCTATCGCGCGCAGCTTGTTATCGCGGTTCTGGCGCTCGCCATCATTTCCGGCGCGGCACTCTACCTGGACAATCCGCTCCTGCTCGAATGGCACAATGCAGGTCTGTTCTACTCGGATCCGGTTCAGGCCTCGGTCGGCTTCGTCCTGCTCAGCTATCAGCTCGGCTATTTCAACATTCTGCCGCTCTACGTCGCGCTTCTCGCTATTGCGCCCGTCTTTATTCTTCTGGCGCGGTTCCGGCGCTGGCTGGCCTTTGCTCTGTCGGCGATGATCTATCTGACCGCCCTCACCCTGGAGCTCAATCTGCCGAACTGGCCCGGGGAGGGGGACTGGTTCTTCAATCCGCTCGCTTGGCAATTCCTGTTCGTCTCTGGCTTCCTCAGCTCGGTTTGGGCGAGGGAGAGCGAAACGTTCAGATCCTGGGCCAAGCGCCTGCTGCCGCTTGCACTGCTCGGTGTCCTCCCAGGAATCGCCATCAGCCTTTGGGACCTGAAGCCTGATCCGTTCAACGTTCCGGAACCTCGGCTCCTGTTCCTGTTCGACAAGTCGAACCTGTCACCGGCTCGCATGTTCGACTTCACTATGGTGGTCCTGGCGTTCTACCAGATGTATCCGTGGATCCAGTATCGCCTGCCGGGGCTGACCAGCTTCCTTTCGGCGCTGGGCCGGAACTCCCTCTCAGTGTTCGCGGTTGGTTCTATCCTGGATCTCGTTGCGCAACTGATCCGGAGCGCCGAACCGCGAAGCTTTGTACTGGACACCTGCCTCGTAGGTGCTGGTATGTTGGGATTGTGGTTTACCGCATGGTTTGCCGAATGGCGTTCCCGTTCCCCCAGGTCATCGCTTTCGCGCTGATCCTTCCGCTGTCAGCCGCCTCGGCTGCCGCGCAGATCAGCCAGCAGAATATGCCGTCGGGCACTTCGGCGGCAGGAGCCGACGTCCTGGACGGCAGCCTCTCCCCGGAATGTCGTGCTCCGGCGGACGAGCTTTACAGGGTAGCCGATCTCAAGAGGGTTGCGGCGATCCTTGCGGAAAGGCGTCCCCTCAAGGTTCTGGCGCTAGGGGCCTCGGGAGGCGAAATCGGAGCAGGCCCGGCGTCGCCGACCTATGGGTCCCGTCTCGAGGAGGAACTCCGGAACGTACTCTCGACCAGATATGTGGATGTGGAGGCTCGCGGAATTCCCGGTGAGATGGCCTCGGATGCTCCCGAGCACATCGAGAATGCCGTCACAGAGATCCGGCCGGATCTTCTCGTCTGGAAGGTTGGCCTGCATGACGCATTGGCTAGAACCGAGATCGAACCGTTTGCCACATCCGTGCGCGAACTCGTCGACTGGCTTCACTCTCACGAAATCGACGTGATCCTGATCGACCCACCCTACACGGCAGCAGTTGCAGGCGACGGCTACTACGAGAGCCTGGTGGGAGCGATCAGGGATGTTGCATTGCGCACCGGCACACCCCTCGTGCTGCGCTTCAGCGCCTTGCGCTTCCTGTCACAGCAAAAGACCGATGCGGCACGCAACCAGTTTCTGCTCCAGGAGCTTGGCCGCCGCTGCGTTCCCGAATACGTGGCCCGCGTGATCGCCCTCTCGATCGGTGGTTCGAACCCGCCTTCGCCGAGGGCACGCGCGCCTTGACGAAAACTCCGCTCTCCAGCTCCTGTTGCCGATCCACCCCGGAACCGAAATGCCCCAGGAAACGCGCTTCGCAGGAACCCGATGGTCGCTGGCGCTTCTCTGCGGCACGCTCGCCATCGGCTTGGGATTGGTGCTCTCCTACGCTCCCTTGAGAGCGCGATCGTCGGATGAAGGACTGGCGAGCCTGTCACCCGAGTGCCGGGCACCCGGATCGAAACTCTACACGTTGGCAACCCTGAAGCGGACGAAGGCTGCCCTGAAGGCGGGGAGAACCGTTCGCGTCCTGGCGTTCGGATCCTCGTCGACCGCCGGTGTCGGCGCCTCGTCGGCGCTCGCCACCTACCCGGTGCGCCTCGAGGGCGAGCTCGAAAAGCTGTTTGCCGGGATCGATTTCGAGGTCACCAATCTGGGCCTGTCCGGGGAACTGGCTGCCGCTACGGCGGATCGGATCAGGGCGAGGGTTTCACAATCCGCACCGGATCTCGTGATCTGGCAGGTCGGGACGAATGATGCCCTGGCCAATGTTTCTGCCGAGAGCTTCGCGCGGACGCTCGAGAACACCCTCAAATGGCTGAAGGAGAATCGGGTCGATACCGTTCTCGTCGATCCGCAATACACGAGCAGGCTCGGTGAGAGCGAGGTCTACAACGATTTCATCGACATCATCGATGAAATCGCCCAGCTGAATCGCGTGCCTCTCGTGCGCAGATTCGAGGCGATGCAGTTTCTTGCGCACCAGCAGGCCGGAGCGGAGAGGCTGTACCTGGCTGGCGACCACTTCCACCTGAACGATCTGGGCTATCGGTGCATGGCGGAACAGGCCGCCCGGGCGATCACCCTCTCCCTTTTGAGAAGCGGATGAGCGATATCGTCTGATCGTTCCGCGATAAGGTGGAATGCAGTGTCGGCGCGCCGGGGCGGCTAACCGTTCGCGGCCCGCACGGCAGCAAGCGGAGCCGTGAGCATGAGGACGACGCCCGTCGGCGGATAAGAGAGCTCGACCGTACCGCCGAAACTCCCGGCAAGACCGCGGTTCAACAATCGTGACCCGAAGCCCTTGCGTGAGGGAGCATTGACCTTGGGCCCGTCCCTTTCCGCCCATCTGAGATGAAGTTGAGGCTCATCGTTCTCCTGTACGATCTCCCAGGCGAGTTCGACGCGCCCGCCCGTATTCGAGAGTGAACCGAACTTCACGGCATTCGTGCAGAGTTCGTGGAGCGCGAGAGCCAGCCCCAGTGCAGCCTTCGGACCGAGCTGGAGCTCCGGGCCATGCACGTCGAACCGCTGTCCGTCGGCACCTTCGTGCATGGACGTGGCAGCCTTGACGACGCTTCTGATGCTCGCACGCGCCCACTGTTCCTGCACGAGGAGATCATGCGCGCGCGCGAGAGCGGCGATCCGAGCCCCGATTGCCTCACTGGCCTCCTCCAGACTTGTGGCATCTCTCAGGGTCTGTGTCGCAATCGACTGGACCATCGCGAGCGTGTTCTTCACGCGGTGCGAAAGTTCAGCGACCAGGAAACGCTGGTGTTCCTCGGCCTGCTTCCGCTCTGCGGCGACGGCAGCGCGCAGCCGCAGAAGGGCCCTGACCGTCGCGAGAAGCACACCAGGATCGACAGGTTCGGTCAGGAACGTGTCTGCGCCACCTTCTAGCGCATGCTGATGGTCGCGATCATCAGTGAAGGCTGCCGAGACCTGGAGAATCAGTGTCGTGGGAAAACGGTGCTTGATGGCGCGGCAAACCTCGATGCCGCTGATGTCGGGCAGCCCGACATCGAGAAGCACCAATTCCGGGTGCCGCTCACCCGTGAGCTCCAGCGCTTCATGACCCGTCGCCGCCTCGATGACCTCGAACCCGGCATGACGGAGGACGCGGCTGCGAGCATAGCGCCCGGCCTCGTCATCATCGACATTCAGGACCAGGGAGCCAGTCAAAAGAAGGGTCCGTCGTGATAGAATCGGCAAAGTGGCAATTGTGCGCCTCGATATCTCGGGCAGCCTGAGGGGTAAAGTGCGGCAATCTCGCGAGAAAAGCCGCAAGGTGGTGCGCAGCAGTGCGAGAGCCTCGTCTCGCATTCTCCACGCGAAACCACCGGTCAGACCGAAGCGGAGAGGGGAGGCCGGTTGACACCGGCCAACCCACGATGGAGCCTCACGCGGTTCTCGCGACAGGGATATGACATGCGAATTGCGATCATGGGCTCCGGAGGCCTGGGCGGATATTTCGGCGCCCGCCTTGCTCTTGGGGGATCCGATGTCGTCTTCATTGCCCGGGGAGCGCATCTCGCAGCCATGCGGGAGCATGGGCTTTCCGTGGAGGGACCCGAGCCGCTGCACGTCGCCAAGGTCAATGCAGTTCAGGACCCGCGAGACGCAGGCCCATGCGACTTCGTCCTTCTCGGCGTGAAGCTCTGGGATACGGAGCAGGCGCTGCAACTGATCAGGCCAATGATCGGGCCCCGGACGACGATCATTTCCTTCCAGAACGGCGTGCTCAAGGACGAGTACCTTCGGGCGGCTTACGATCCCGCGCAGATCATGGGCGGCGTCGGTTATGTTGCCACCACAATTGACCGACCCGGCGTCATTCGCCAGACCGGGCCCATGCAGCGGCTCGTCTTCGGCGAGTTCGACGGCACGCGATCTCAGCGCGGTGAAGCCTTGCTCGAGGCGTGTCGGCGCGGCGGCATCAATGCCGAACTCAGTTCGGATATCCGTCGGGAAATCTGGCGGAAATACGTTTTCCTCGTCGGTCTCTCGGGCGCTACGACGACGATGCGGTCGACGATCGGCCCAATCCGGACGAATGCGCAGACGAGGGCTTTCCTGCTCGACGTGATGCGGGAGGTCGTCGATGTCGGGCGGGCACAGGGCGTAAATCTGGACGCGGATTATGCCGAGCAGCGCCTCAAGTTCGCAGACGAGGTTGCCTACGACATGACATCGTCCATGCACCACGATCTGGAGCGCGGAAATCGGCTCGAGGTACGCTGGCTGTCCGGTGGCGTAGTGGCGCTCGGCGAACAGGCCGGTGTTGCGACGCCGCTCAACCGGGCGATTTCCGACATCCTCGCTCTTTACGCTGACGGTCGACCGGCGGTCTGAATGAATACGCCCGCGCCACCCGCCCTCACGATTCGCAGCCTGCGGCTGGTTCCGGTCGAAGTGCCGATGACCTTCGCGCTCGGCACGAGCGCCGACGTGATCCGGCTCGCACCGCTTCTGCTGATCGACCTCGAGACTGAGGAAGGCGTGACGGGCCGGGCATATCTGTTCTGCTATCGCCGGAGTGGCGCGCGCGCGATCATCGAGGTTCTCCAGGATGCATTCGCCCTCGTGAAAGGGCAGAGAGCCGCTCCTCTCGAAATCGCTGCCTTGCTCGGACGCCGCTTCGCTCTGATCGGCGTCACCGGTATCGTACGGATGGCGCTCTCCGGCCTTGATGCCGCTCTCTGGGATGCAGTCGCGCACGCAGCGGGCCTGCCGCTCGCGCAACTCCTCGGCAGTGCGTCGAAACCAGTTCGCGCTTACAACAGCAGCGGTCTCGGGCTGATCGGAGCCGATGCGGCGGCCGAAGAAGCCATCAAGCTGCTCGAGGGGGGCTTCAAGGCCGTCAAGCTGCGACTCGGATACGCGACACTGGAGGAGGATCTGGCCGTTGCCAGAGCCGTGAGACGGCGGCTCCCGGATGAGATCGCGGTGATGGTGGATTACAACCAGGCACTCTCCGTGGCAGAGGCGCTGAGGCGCGGTAGAGTTCTCGAGAGCGAGGGGCTGTTCTGGCTCGAGGAGCCGATCCGGCACGATGACTACGTGGGGAGCGCGACGATCGCCCGCGAACTCTCGCTGCCGGTCCAAATCGGAGAAAACTTCGACGGGCCGAAAGCCATGGCAGACGCGCTCGCCGCTGGCGCCTGTGACTCAGTGATGCCCGATCTTGGTCGCATCGGCGGTGTCACGGGATGGATGCAGGCTGCAGGAATCGCGGCCGCTCGCGGGATCGAGATGTCATCCCACCTGTTCCCGGAGGTGAGTTCGCATCTGCTCGCCGCGACACCCACATGCGGCTGGCTCGAATACGTCGATTGGGCAATCCCGATCCTGCAAGAGCCGCTCGCGATCAAGGATGGTTATGCTGTTGTCTCGGCAACACCAGGGAGCGGGCTGGCTTGGGATGAACAGGCCGTCGAGAGATACCGGATGGAATAGTCGCCGGTGCGCCTCTCATTTGTGAGGTCTGATCGGCTGGCGGCGACGTGCGCTCGTTTCCCGGGCTGCATCGCCTTAGGCTCGCAACGACCGAGTGGAACCAGCGCTTATTCCGGTTCCGGCTCTGCACTGCCCGTCTTCAGACCCTCACCGTCATTGCGAACGAAGTGAAGCAATCCAGCGGCGCACTCGTCGACGGGTAGATTGCTTCGCCTCCGGCTCGCAAGGACGAAGTGCGGTGGAAAGGGCTGTGTGTACGGCCTCCGGCGCGCAACCACGCAGAGGAGCCGCAATCGACCGGATGACTGCGGCCCCAATGACTTCATGGGGCCGCAATCTGCACCCGTCACCGATACAACATGTTCGGGAGCCACAGGCCAATCTGCGGGAAGGCGTAGAAGATCGCCATCGCGACCATGACCAGGAAGATGAACGGCATGACCCCGCGGAAGATGTCGTTGATGTTCACATGCCTGGGAGCGACTCCCTTGAGATAGAAGGGCGCCATCGCGACCGGCGGCGACAGGAACGACGTCTGGATGTTCAGCGCGATCAGGATCCCAAAGAAGATCGGATCGACGCCGAAATTGTCGAGGAGTGGCAGGAAGATCGGCACGAAGATCACGACGATCTCCGTCCACTCGAGCGGCCAGCCCAGGACGAAGATGATCACCTGGGTCAGGATCAGGAACCAGAACGGAGACAGGTTCAGGCTCGTCACAAAGTTCTCGATCGGATGATGTCCGCCCAGAAAGGCGAAAATCGATGAGAAAATGAAGGATCCCACGAACAGCCAGCATACCATCGCGGAAGTGCGGGCCGTTAGAAACACGGATTCCTTGACCTTGCCCAGATCGAGCGAGCGGTAGGCTACCGCGAGGAGCAGGCTGCCGAACGCACCGACCGAGGCCGCTTCCGTCGGAGTCGCGATGCCGAAGAAGATGGCGCCCAACACGGCGAGGATGAGGACGGCAAGCGGGAAGAACGATGTCGCGAGCGCCCATATGATCTCGCCGACGGATCCAGCGCGCTCTTCCTGCGGGAGCTTTGGCGCGAGCTTCGGATTCAGGATGCAGCGCACGATCACGTAGCCTATGTAGAGGCCGGCGAGCATCAGCCCGGGGAACAGGGCGCCGGCGTAGAGCCTCGGAACCGAAACACCTGCCGTTGCGCCGTAGAGAATCAGCATCACGCTCGGCGGGATCAGGATGCCGAGACACCCGCCTGCACAGACGACGCCGGCCGACAGGCGCACGTCGTAGCCTGCGCGCAGCATGGCCGGAAACGCGAGCAGCCCCATGAGCGTCACGACCGCTCCGACGATGCCGGTTGCCGTCGCGAAGAGCGCGCAGGTCAGGAGGGTCGCCAGGGCCAACGAACCAGGCAGGCGGTACAGTGCGAGCTGGATCGAGTGGAACAGCCGATCGAGGATGTTCGCCCGCTCGATGATGTATCCCATGAAGACGAAGAGCGGGATCGCGACCAGCGTGTCGTTGGTCATCACGGAATAGGCGCGCTGGACGACGAGCGAGAAGACGATGTCGCCCATCGCCATGTAGCCGAACCCGAATCCGAGAGCCATCAAGGTGAAGGCAATCGGGAACCCGAGCATGATGAAGAAGACGAATAGGACGAGCATCAGCACGCCCAGTTCAGGGTTACCGATCCCCAGCGATTCAAGCATCAGATGCGACCTTCGGTGATATTCTGTTCTTCTGCCTGGGCGAGGATCAGCCTCTCGGTCTCCTCCACGTCATGCAGCCGTTCCGGCCAAAAACCGTTTCGCAGGCACACGATGCACCGGACGACCTCGGCTGCGCCTTGCAGCAGCATCAGGACGCCGACGATCGGGATGAGCGCCTTGTACGGATAGATGGGAGGGCCGTTCGGCGAGTTCATGGATTGCTCCTTCATCGCGAAGGAGAGGGCTGCAAATCCATAACCCGAATAGGCGAGGGCGATGATCCCAGGGAAAAAAAGAGGAAGTAGAGGACGAGGTCCAGGCGGGCTTGGTTACGGGGAGACCAAGCCCGGTAGAGGAAATCACCACGCACGTGGGAGTTGCGAGCCAGCGTGTAGGGCCCCGCCAGCATGAAGAGCAGGCCATAGAGCATGTAGCTGGCGTCGAACGCCCATTCGGTCGGCGAACGAAGGATGTAGCGTGAGAACACCTCGTAGCAGATCGCGAAGGTGAGAACGACGATCGCCCAGCCGGCTGTCTTGCCGATGGCCGTGTTGACCCGGTCGATAAGGAGAATGAACCGCATGAATGCTCACGCAAACGAAGCCCCCGACCGACCCTGGGCCTGACGGTACGGGTCGGACGAGGGCGGGAGATGTTTCGAGACGAAGAGGACTCTAGTTCTCAGGTCGTCTTGAAGAAGTGATCGAAGGCCATGTCGCGGGACGGCTCGTTGGCCCGCTCATAGGCGTAGGTGCGTTGCACCCAGGCCTTCTGGCTGTCGATGACCTTCTTGAAGAAGGCGTCGGTGGAGTAGGTGTCGATCACCTTGTTCCACGCGTCGAGCTGCGCCTTCAGGATCGGGTCCGGCGTCGTGGTAATGTTGACGCCCTTTGCGCGAAGCTGCTCCAGGTCCTTCGAATACCGGTCGAGCGCCTTCCAGGACATATCCGCGGAGGCTGCCTCGGCCGCATACTTGACGATCGCCTTCAGTTCCGGCGCGAGACCATCGAATTTCGCCTTGTTGAAGATGATCTCGAACGACTCGCCGACTTGGTGATAGCTGCGGAGCATGTAGTTCTTCGAGACGTCCGCGAAGCCGAGCACCGAGTCGGAGGAAGGATTGTTGAACTCGGCTCCTTCGATCACGCCGCGCTCGAGCGCGGGAACGATCTCGCCGCCCGCCAGGATCGTGACGGCGGTGCCCATCTCGCGCTTCAGATCGGCGGCGAGTCCGACAGTCCGATATTTCAATCCCTTGAACTCGTCGGCCGACTTGAGCGGCTGCTTGAACCAGCCGAGGGGCTGGGCAGGCATCGGCCCGCTCAGGAAGGCGACCAGGTTGAGTTTCAGGATCTGTTGGGTGAGCTCGTTGTAGAGGTCGTATCCGCCGCCGTAATTCATCCAGCCCAGGAACGAATTGGCGTTCCAGCCGAAAGACGGACCCGTGCCGAACAGGGCATAGGCCTTGTTCTTTCCGTACCAGTAGGCGGACACGCCATGGCCGCCGTCGAGGATGCCGGCATGGACAGCGTCCTGGAGCTGGAAGGCCGGCACGACGGCTCCGGAGGCGAGAACCTCCAGCTTGAGCCGGCCGCCCGACATGTCGTTTACGCGCTTGGCGAAGTCGTTGCAGAACTCGTGGAAGATGTCCCGGTTCGGCCAAGTCGATTGGAACTTCCAGGTTGCGGTCTGCGCTCTCGAGATCTGGGGGGCTGCAACGGTTGCTGCACCGCCCAAAGCCGCGACCTGAAGGAACCGGCGGCGAGATGCCTTGGCTTTGCCGGTCGTCTTGTTGTCTGTCATCCTGTCTTCCTCCCTTGCCGCTGGATTTTCTGGGTTCGCGGCAAAGCGGCCGCACTTTGGGCCAAAGCTTGGCTGTTTTGCAAGGGGGGACGACGAAAGTCGTACCTTAGGTCGGGACTGGCCAACAAGTCTTCGTGAAGGCGGAACCCATTTCCGGGGCGGCCTTGATCCCGCCGCGTAAATCTCTCTATGGCTCACGCATGAGTGACGGAGGTAACGACATATGAGGATCGCGAGCGCGGCCGTAGCCGTATTCGGCGCGGTTCTGTTGCTGATCAGCTTGGCAGGAGATCGACTGTCGCTGATCATTCCGCTCGCGACCCTGGCACTCGCAGGGATTCTTTTCCTGGCACGGAGCGTCTCGATATATCTGACGCTCCTGATCTCGCTGGTCTCGGCAGTGCAGATCTGCCTGACGCTCATCCATGTGCTGCGGGCCTCCGGACTCGTCTCGCCGGACCTCGTCGGAGAGCCTTCGGTGGCGATGCCGATCGCGGCCACGGTTTTCGTCGGGGTGCTGCTCGCGATTTCCCGC
Organism: Microvirga massiliensis; assembly: GCF_001006805.1. Lineage (GTDB taxonomy): Bacteria > Pseudomonadota > Alphaproteobacteria > Rhizobiales > Beijerinckiaceae > Microvirga > Microvirga massiliensis. The sequence continues at coordinate 265,276 of NZ_LN811358.1, forward strand.
ATCCCCGTGATCCGAACGATCATGAGCCTGACGGACCCGTATTTCGAGTCCCGCGATGTCGGCACGTTGCAGCTCTGGCCCTTCGGCCGGATCCGCGCCCAGGAAAGGTGGATCGGGCTCGGGCTCGTCGCGGTGGTGATCGCGCTGCAATTCGCGCTCGTCGCGATCAGCGTGCGCTTCAACTACTGGAATCGGGATTGGTTCAACGCCATCCAGGAGAAGAACGGCGAGGAGTTCTGGCGGCTTCTCCTGACGGTCTGGGTGTTCTGGGTCGTCGTCTTCGTCGTGGTGGCGATCTACCAGTACGTGCTGCAGTCCACGCTCGAGATCCGCTGGCGCGCTTGGCTCACGGACTTCTACACCGCGCGCTGGCTCGGCGACGCGAACCACTACCGCATGACGATCCTCGGTGGGCAGACTGATAACCCGGACCAGCGGATTCAGGAGGATGTCCGCAAGTTCACCTCGACGACGATGTCCTTCACGCTGCGAATCCTCTCCCAGGTTTCGACGCTCGTCTCGTTCTCGGTGATCCTTTGGAGCATCTCCGCGGATTTTACGCTTCCCGGAACCGATATCGTCGTTCCCGGCCTCCTGTTCTGGATCGCGCTCGTCTACGCGGCAGGCGCGACAATCGTGACGCACCTCATCGGGCGGCCCCTGATCCGGCTGAACTTCCTGCAGGAACGCTATGAGGCGGATTTCCGGTTCGGCCTCGCGCGCCTGCGCGAATACGGCGAGCAGGTCGCGCTGCTCGAAGGAGAAAAAGCCGAGCGCCAGAGACTGGGCAGCCGGTTCGACCGGGTCATCGACAACTGGTATCAGCTGATCGCGGTGACCAAGCGCCTGATCGCGTTCACGTCCTTCTATGAGAACTCGAACTCGGTCGTTCCCTTCGTCTTCGCGGCGCCGTTCTATTTCTCGGGCAAGATCGCGCTTGGGGTCATGACCCAGGTCGCGAGCGCTTTCGGCCGGGTCGAGGGGGCGCTCTCCTTCTTCATCAACTTCTACCAGAGCCTCGCCGACTATAAGGCAGTCATCGACCGGCTGACCTCATTCGAGGATTCGATGGCCCGAGCCAGGAAAGTCGGAGCCGCGCAGGCCTTTGAATTCGAGCAGACCAATGGCCCGGATCTGAGCGTGTCCGACCTCCGGCTCGACCTGCCGAACGGCCGTACCATCGTCCGGGCGCACTCGCTCACCTTTCGGGCCGGCGAGGCGACCCTTCTCGTGGGGCCCTCCGGCTCCGGAAAGTCGACGTTGTTCCGCGCGATCGCAGGAATCTGGCCCTTCGGCGAGGGCAGGATCGAAACTCCCGCCGGCGCCACCATGATGCTGCTGCCGCAGCGTCCGTATATTCCGATGGGCACGCTGAAGGGAGCCGTGGCGTATCCGGCCCTCGACGGCGCTTATGACGATGCGACGGTCATCGCAGCGCTGCAGGCCGTGAGACTCAATCATCTCGTTGAGCGCCTCGACGAGGAGGAGCATTGGACCCATGTGCTCTCGCTCGGCGAGCAGCAGCGCCTGGCCATCACGAGAGCGCTTCTCGCCCGGCCGGACTGGCTGTTCCTCGACGAGGCGACGGCGGCGCTCGACGAGCCCACGGAGGCCGAGGTCTACCGGGTCATCCGCGAGATCCTTCCCGATACGACGATCGTGTCGATCGGGCATCGCTCCACGCTCGCAGAGTTCCACGATCGTCGTATCGAGATGCGGCCAGGGGAGGGGGGCATCTCAGAGCCCGTCGCGCGGCAGGACGTCGTCGCCGCGCAATAGGCAGTGCGGCGTCGCGAAACCCGACAGGTCCCGCGAACGTCACATCGCGCGCTCGAAACGCAAGGTCCCGTTCTGACCCTCGATCGTCAGCGTGCTGCCCTGGATATCCCACTTCGCAGCGGTTCGGAGCGCCACGAGGAAGGTCTGTTCGCTCTGCTGCCGGGCCCGGTCACAGGACTTCTTCGTCAGGACGAAGGGACTCACGACGAATCCCTGCTCTCGCAGCGGATAGGCCGTGGCGGAGTAGGTGTTGCACCCGCCGAAGCCGTTCGCCCGATACTGCTTGTTCAGGGTGAAGCTCGGGCGCTCTCCGGTGAATGGCCGCCCGTTCAGGCTGACCGCCGTCCACGACGAGCCGACCGGGAAGATCTTCTCCTGTCGTGGCTGCGGAACCTTGGCCGCTTGCGCTTGTGTATCGGCGCGGGGCGCAGGCGTCTGAGTATCGGCGCAGGCCACGCATGACAGGACGGCGGCGAGCCCCACGAGACGAGGGAGGAGCATCCGGACCTCTTGGATATGCGAAAACGCCGGGACCATACGGGGCGCCCTCGCGAGAGGCAACGGCCGTGCTCGACATGGAGGCTAGTGATACGGCCGCGGGGAAGCAGGATGCCGAAACGTCCACAAGAATTGCCGATCTCGCGAGGCCGATATCGCCGTTGCCTTTCAGGAAAGGCGCTGCAGCAGCCTGTCCGTCAGCGCGTTGCTCGGCTCGAAGACATATTCGACCTTCCGTACGGTGACGTTATGCGCCCCGAGGCCTTGCAGAGCGTGAACGACATCGAATCGTCTCGATACCGGACATTGGAGAACCACCTCGCCGCCCGGCTCCGCCGCATATCGGAGCGATGCACCGAGCGGTCCCACGACCCTTTCGAGTTCCTCCTGATCGATCTGCTCGAACCCGGCCCTCACCTCCCGCGTGGTCCTGGCCAGTTCCTCGGCTGCGATTCGTGTCAGCACTGTTTGGGCGGTTCTCCGGGCGCTGTCCGACCACGGAGCACGCAGAGCGGCGACCAGATTGGCCTCCGAGCGCAGGATCACGCCGTCGTCGAGGACCCGCAGTGCGTTTGCAGCGAGCGTCGCTCCTGTCGTCGTGATGTCGACGATCAGTTCGGCGGCTCCTGAGCCGGGTGCGCCCTCGGTTGCTCCGAGGCTTTCGACGATCCGGTAATCCGAAATGCCGTAATCCGCGAAGAAGCGGCGAGTCAGGTTCACGTATTTGGTCGCGACACGGATCTTGCGGCCATGTCTGACCCGCATGTCGGTTGCGACCTCTTCGAGGTCGGCCATTGTCCGCACGTCGATCCAAGCCTGCGGAACCGCAACCACGACATTGGCCTGTCCGAAGCCCAGCGGAGTCAGCAGTTCGAACGCGCCGGTTACGTCCGCGACCTGCTCACGAATGAGATCCTCGCCCGTGATCCCGAGATGAGCCGCGCCGGCGGCAAGCTGGTTGACGATCTCGGAGGCCGAGAGGAAGAGCACCTCGACACCCGGGACCCCGGCCAGGGTCCCGCGGTAGTCCCGCGCGCCCCGCGTCTGACTGAAGACTAGGCCGGCTCGCGCAAAAAACGCAGCAGCGTTCTCCTGGAGCCGCCCTTTCGACGGCACGGCGAGGATGAGTGGCTCATCGACCATTGTCGACCGATGCTCCCTGTGTGATTCGATCGAGCCAGAAGGAGCAGCCGACGGCCGGCACCGGGGCCGACGCTCCGAGATGCTGGAGCAGGCTGTCGTAACGTCCGCCACCGACGATTGGCCTCTCGTGCGAACGCGTTACGTCGTGAATCTCGAAGATGAAGCCCGTGTAGTAGTCGAGATTGCGTGCGAAGGCGGCCGCAAAGGAGAGGTTCGCGACATTGATGCCGTGCGCGGCGAGAAACCCGGTGCGCTCCTCGAACGTGCTCAGGGCCGCATCGATCTCGACACCCGCATCTCGCGCGAGGGCCCGGATCCGGGCCGCTGCCGTATCCGGATCGGCGCTGATGCCGAGGTAGAGATCGAGGATCCGGCGTGCCTCGTCGGCCAGGACGGAGCGATCGACCGTCCGGGCCAGGAACCGGTCCGCGATCTCGCTCGCACTCCGCCCTCCGACATGGGCGATGCCGGCAATCGACAGAACATCCTCGATCAGGGCTTTTGCGGCTTCGGGCGGCTGCCCCTCGATCGCGGCGAGAAGGCCCGGATGCTCCGGTCCTCCGGATTCCGCGCCGCCAAGCCCAACGAGGCCGCGTCCGGAGACGATGGAACGGATCACCCGACGCTTCGTCGGCGCGGAAACGCCAAGGGCATCGATGAGGGCATTGAGGATTCCCATGTCCCCGAGCCGGACTCTCATGTTCCGCTGGCCGAGGTGTTCGAGTCCCTGAAGCGCCAGGGACAGAATCTCGGCATCAGCGGCCGTCCGGTCGCAACGGCCGATGGATTCGACGCCAGCCTGTAGAAACTCGCCGGATTCGCCGGTCCGCAGACGGAAGACCGGACCGGCATAGGCATAGGAACCGGGATTCTCGAAGCCGCCGTGCAGATGCAGCAGGCAAACCGGGATCGTGTATTCGGGCCGGAGGCAGAGTTCGGCCCCTTCCGCATCCTGCGTCACGAACATGCGACGGCGGATATCCTCTCCGGAAAGCTCGACGAAGATGTCCGCCGGCTGTAGCACGGAAGGCTCGACGCGCAGGTATCCCTCCCGCGTGAAGACCTCGATGAGCGTCTCGGAAGCGCTTTGTCCCGTCACCGTCCCAGCTCGTCAGGGCGTTCCGCGACAAAGCCGGCTACGGCTCGTCGGGAACGCGAAGCATCAAGGAGGAGGGGACTCGCCGCCTGCGGAGAGCCGCTACTCCGTCGTTCGCGCCGTCTGTATCAACGGCGTCCGGGAATGGCGACGGTTTTCGCAGCTGAGGGTGAACGGATCGGGAGCCCTGCTCCCCGAACAACCGCTACGGGACTGCAGAGCACCTGAGAGATCAGCCGTCCTTCGCGGACCTTCTCGAATGCTTTCGGCTCTGGTGATCGCTCGCGCGGTGAACGTAGCGCGTCCGCTGACCCTTCGCCTCCTGCTTGTCGTCCTCCGTCTCGCCGAGGAGTGCGGTCGGCAGGACGTTGCGCGCCGCATCCGCGACAACCTCTGCCACTGCTCCGGCAGCCGTCTGGACCGTGTCTCGGGTCGCGGCCGCTGCGTCGGATCCTCTATCCGCCACGGCATGGCCCACTGCTTGGGCCGGACGCGTCTTCGTCAGGGCAGCGGCGGCGGCACCGGCGGCTGCGATGAGAGCGTCAGCGAGAATCTCCCGTCCGAGCGGCGAATCGAAAAGCGTGCTGAACCAGGAGGACTTCCGAATCGTCTTTGGGACCTTCACCCCCGCGACACTATCCGACGACGCCTTCTTGGCTTTCTTGCCCTTGCTCTTGCTCGATTTGTCCTTTGCCATGACCGCCTCGTGTTGTCGGGTTCAGGAACAACCGTCAGGCTTGGCCGGGAGTTCCCGATACAACGGCGGGCCAGGACGTGAAGTCGCCGACCGTCGATCGGGCCGAGGAGCAGCCCCTCAGCCTTAATGGCGGGCCAGGAGATCCCGGACAGCGCTGACGAGTTCGTCTTCCGGTACCGAGAACTGAGCCGGCCGAGCGGCCTTCCATTCCTTGTTCGTCGTGATGGCGGCTGCAGCCCGGGCGCCCTCGACGAGATCCTTGATCTGAACCTCAGCCCGTGCCCGCTCGTCGGAGCCTTGAATGATCGCGCACGGACTCCGGCGACGATCCGCATACTTCATCTGAGCCTTCATGCCCGCGGAGCCGAGATAGAGCTCCGCCGGAATCCCGGCAGAGCGCAGGGCCGCGACTATGCGCTGGTAGGCCGCGATCTCGGAGCGATCCATCACCAGCACAACGACGGGGCCGTTGCGTCCGGCGCCCGACACGATCGGACTGCCGATTGCCTGGAGGGCCGCGAACAGCCGGGAAACGCCGATCGAGAAGCCGGTTGCCGGCACTGGTTCGGAGCGGAACCTCCCCACGAGCCCATCATACCGGCCGCCGCCGCCGACTGAACCGAAGCGGACCGGCTGTCCGTCCTCGGAAGTCACGGTCATCGTGAGCTCGGCCTCGTAGACGGGGCCCGTATAGTATTCGAGGCCCCGTACCACTGACGGGTCTATCACGACGCGATCCTCGTATCCCGCGGCCGCCACGAGGCTTGCGATCTCTTCGAGCTCTCGCGCGCCTTCCTCGCCTCTCGGCGAGCCGGCCACGACTTCCCTGAGTGCCGCAGCGGTGGGCGCATTGTCCTGGCGCCGGGCCGACGTGAAGGCGAGGACGCGCGCGATGGCGTCCGGAGAGAGGCCGGCTCCTCTCGTGAAGTCGCCACTCTCGTCCCGCCGGCCCTCACCGAGGAGGAGACGAACGCCCTCGGGACCCAGGCGATCGAGCTTGTCGATCGAGCGGAGCACGGCAAGCCGCTGGCCGGCGGCCTCTTCGCCACCGAGCCCGATCGACTCCAGGACGCCGTCGAGCACTTTTCGATTGTTCACCTTGATCACGAAGTCGGCCCGCGGGATCCCGACCCGTTCCAGGGTATCGGCGGCCATCATGCAGATTTCCGCATCGGCCGCGACGCTGGCCGCGCCGACCGTGTCCGCATCGAACTGCATGAACTGCCGGAAGCGCCCCGGGCCGGGCTTCTCGTTGCGGAAGACCCAGCCAGCCCGATAGCTCCGGTAAGGCTTCGGCAATGCATCGAAATTTTCGGCAACGTAGCGGGCTAGAGGCGCCGTCAGATCATAGCGCAAGCTGAGCCATTGCTCGTCGTCGTCCTGAAAGGAGAAGACCCCCTCGTTGGGGCGATCCTGATCCGGCAGGAACTTCCCGAGCGCGTCGGTGAACTCGATGAACGGCGTCTCGACGGCCTCGAAGCCGTAGAGCTCGTATGTCTCGCGGATCGCAGCCAGCATCCGCTCGGTCGCCGCAATCTCTGCCGGTCCACGATCTACGAACCCGCGTGGGATTCGGGCTTTCAGCTTTTCGAATTTTGCCATGATCGGGCGGGCCTGAGGTATCGAGAGTCGAAGTGGCGAGGCAGTGGCTTCTGCCCCGGATGTCTCATGGGCCGCCTCTCTACGCGCCAATGTGCAAAGGCGCCGGGGCGTGCCCAAGGACAGAAGCGCTCTATCCTGCAGGGCAGGGCCCGGCAAGCACCTTGTCCCGGCGACCGGATCGCACTCGGTCCAGATTGCATCGATCCGGTCTTGGAACCGTGGGCTCGATCAGGAGAGGCCCTCGATCCGTCCCTGCCCGTCGACGTGGATCCGCTCCGCTGCCGGCAGGCGCGGGAGGCCCGGCATGGTCATGATGTTTCCGCAAATCGCCACGACGAAACCGGCCCCCGCCGCCAGGCGTACCTCGCGCACTTCGACGATATGGCCGGAGGGCGCTCCGAGCAGGGACGGGTCGGTCGAGAACGAGTACTGGGTCTTGGCCATGCAGATTGGCAGATTGCCGAAACCGGCAGCCTCGAAGTCGCGCAATTGTTCCTGGGCGGGGCCGTCGATCGCGATGTCGGCTGCTCCGTAGATCTCGCGGGCAATGGTGCGGATCTTGTCGGTGAGGGGGAGTGCATCCGGATAGAGAAAGTGGACCGGCTCCGCGGGCTTGTCGCAGAGCGCCGCGACCCGACGCGCCAGATCAAGGGCGCCTGCGGCGCCTTCGGCCCAGCTCCGGGAGAGGATCGCATCCGTGCCGAGCCGGGACTGGCACAGTTCCGAGAAGCGCTGCCATTCGGGGGATGTGTCCGATTCGAAGTGATTCACGGCGACGACGACCGGTAATCCGAACCGCCGCATGTTCTCCACATGCCGCTCGAGGTTCACGAATCCGCGCTCGATCGCATCGGTGTTCTCCCGCGCCAGGTCGGCTCTCGCGACACCGCCGTGCATTTTCAGAGCCCGCAACGTGGCCACGACCACGCAGACGGCTGGGGAGAGACCTGCCTGCCGGCACTTGATGTCGATGAACTTCTCGGCTCCGAGATCCGCCCCGAAACCTGCCTCGGTCACGACGATGTCGGCGATGCCGAGGGCAGTGCGGGTTGCAATGACTGAGTTGCAGCCATGCGCAATGTTCGCGAAGGGGCCGCCGTGAATGAGTGCGGGCGAACCCTCCAGGGTCTGGACAAGGTTCGGCTGGAGTGCGTCCAGAAGCAGCGCGCTCATCGCCCCGACCGCCTGCAGATCTCGGGCCGTGACGGGTGTGCGCTCGCGGGTTCGGGCCACAATCATCCGGCCGAGGCGCCCCTCGAGATCGGCCCGGTCGCGCGAGAGGCAGAGCGCGGCCATGATCTCGGAGGCGACGGTGATGTCGAAGCCGTCCTGCCGGGAAAAGCCGTTCGGCGGGCCGCCGAGCCCGACCACGACCTCTCTGAGGGCGCGGTCATTGATGTCGAGCACCCGCCGCCACGAGACTCTGCGGGAATCGATGTCGAGGCGATTGCCCCAGTAGATGTGATTGTCGATAAGTGCGGCGAGCAGGTTGTGAGCTGTGCTGATGGCATGGAAGTCGCCCGTGAAATGCAGGTTGATCCGCTCCATCGGCACGACTTGAGACCGCCCGCCTCCCGTTGCACCGCCCTTCTGCCCGAAACAGGGCCCGAGAGACGGCTCGCGGAGGCAGATCATCGCCCGGCGGCCGATCCGGTTGAGGGCGTCGCCGAGACCGACCGTCATCGTGGTCTTGCCCTCGCCGGCAGGGGTGGGGCTGATCGCCGAGACCAGCACGAGCTTGCCCGGATCCCGTGCACAGGCCTCCGCAACGAAGTCCCGATGAAGCTTTGCTATGTAGCGGCCGAAAGGCTCCAGTGCGACTTCGGGAATCCCTGCCCGGGCCGCAATCTGCACGATGGGCCGCAGGGGTGTTGCGCGGGCGATCTCGATGTCTGTTGTCATGAATGCTTGATTCGAAGTGAACGACGAGGCATCCGGATGGTTCGCTCAACCGCAGGCAACCGTTATCCGGCTGTCAAGCTTTTCGGCTCCAGCTTGATGCCCGTCAAGGAAGCAAGGTTGGGTGAGTGGCATAGTTTGGCCACTCACGTTCCCGTGGTTCACCGATTGGGTCGACCTGCGTCGGATGAAACGGTACTCGGGTAGCGGTGCCGGCCACGAGCGCCTAGTACCGTTCCATCCTCGATCCGCATTCTCCCTCCGGAACTCCTCCTTGACGCCCGAGCATCCGTCACCCACCGAGATCCGGTCTGCGCTGCAGCGGGTTACGCTGAGCGAAGCGTTTCGCAACACGCCGCAGCTCGTCAGCTTTCTGACCTTCGTGGTCGAGCGGTCGCTGGCGGGTGAGGCGCAGGAGATCAAGGGCTACACGATCGCGACCCGCGCCCTCGGGCGCCCGCCGGACTTTGACCCGCAAACCGATCCCATCGTTCGCGTCGAGGCCGGACGGCTTCGGCGCGCCCTGGACCTCTACTATGCGGGGAGCGGCAAGGGCGATCCGGTCAGAATCCGGATCCCGCGAGGCAGCTATGTTCCGCGATTCGAGCGGGCCGAGGAGGCGAGCGCACCGCCTATTGATGTACCGTCGAAGGAGCCTTTTCGGGAGGAGGCCGGCATACCCGAGATCGGCCCGGCACCTGTGCTGGTCGGGACGGGCATCGAAGCAGAGCCGACCCAGGCAGGCAAAGCGGGGTGGATGGCGAGATTCCTCCCGGCACGGCGCGGCTTGGCGGCAGCGGCGGCGATCGGGTTTCTCGTCGTCCTGACCGGCCTGATTGCAGCGGGAGCAGGCCTGATCGAGGTCTTCGTCCGCCAGGAGAATGTGACCTCGGCAACACCCCTGGGCAAGGAGACGCAATCCACCCTGGCCGTCGGACCCGTCGAACGAATCGGGTCGAGCAGCATCTCGCCGGAAGCCCTGAGGAGCGCTCTCATCGACGTCCTGGCGCGCTTCGATGAGATCGAGGTCATCGATCTCGCGGCCGGGTCCCACCCAGGGAGCCGACGCGGCTATCTCCTGACCGCTACGGTTGGAGATGGGATCGGCGATGCGACCGTGAGGCTCACCCACCAACCGACCGGGGAGGTGGTCTGGACCCGAACGTTCCACGCCTCCGGCAATACGCAATTCATTCAGACGGAGCTGGCGGGACGGATCGGAACGGCCGTTGCACAGCCCTACGGTGTGCTGGAGGCGGACCTGCGGCGGCGTAGCCGGGTCGATGAGCGGACACGCTGCCTGCTGATGGCGCGCGACTACTGGAGGTCGCCTTCGGCAGAGATGCATGCTCAAGCGCGCGACTGTCTCGAGGCAGTCGTAACGGACGATCCGGGCGCTGCGACCGTTCTTGCGGCTCTGAGCCTGATCTACCTCGATGAATATCGCACCGAGCGCAATCTGCGCCCGGAACCGCTGGACCGAGCCCTTGCCGCAGCCCGGCGTGCGATCGAGGCCGAGCCCGAGAGCGCTCAGACCAATTACGCCATGATGGCGGTCCTCTTCGCACGCGGGGATACGGCCCAGGCGCTGGGCATCGGCAGGCATCTCCTCGAACTCAATCCCCATGACACGAACCTTCTGGCGGAACTCGGCTCCCGGTATGTCCGATTAGGCCGTTATCGGGAGGGCGTTCAGCTGATCGACCGCGCCGCCGAAGCGAATCCGGCCTATCCGCCCTGGTACGACTTCTTCCGGTTTCTCGCCGCTTACATGGAAGGCGACTGGCCTGCCGCTAAGGCGGCGGCGGCCCGCATCGTCGAGCCGGACTACATCCTGGGGCTCGTCGCCAAGATCGCAGTCGCTCAGCAGGAAGGTCGCAAGGACGACGTGAAGGCGCTGGCTGATCGGCTGGTCGGGCTTCAGCCGGAATATGGGAAAAGCACGAGGAGCGCGCTCGGCCGCTGGAATTTCGCAGAAGAAATTCGTGAGCGGCTCATCCAGATGCTCGATGCCGCGGGCCTGCCGGCATGAGCCGCACCCTCTCGATCCGTTAAGGATTGGTGAAGGTTCACCCGGTCATGGCGTGTGCCGTGTAGCCAGCCTTGGTGAGAGCATCGCTCAGTTCGAGGCTCGAGGCGGTCGTCTCGATCCGCACACGCCCGTGGGCGAGATCGACTTCCACGTCGGCCTTGCTGTCCAAACGGCGAATGACCTTGGTGACGGCCTGAACACAGCCGTCGCAGGTCATCCCGTCGACCTGCATCAGAAGATCCTTCCGAAGCTCCATCGTCCACTCCCGAACACGTATTCCCTGATGTCGGTCGCGAGGTCCGCGCCGGCAAGAGGAGGCTTCGGTCCGCCCGAGACGAGGATTGCGTGGCGGGCTCCGCAAACTTCCAATGATATGCCCGCGGTCGCTGCTGCATCCCGGGTGGTAGAGCAGAATCGCTTCGGAGGCTTGCAGATGCGGGGCCGGTCGGCGACAAAGAGAACAAGATATTAACTCAGATAATGATTCGCCCGGATACGGGTTCGAACCACGGGGCGGGGGCATCCGATGGTATCGACGTTTAAGTCGAAGGCTGGCGCTATCCGCCAGCTGCAAGCATGGTCCGTTCCAGCATCTGCCGGCGGTCTCGTGGGCGCTATGTCGCTCCTGGCCGGAGCGCCACTTGCAATTATTGCGCTTCACGTAACGGCAGGTGCCGGAATTGCATTCTGTTGGAGCGAGATGCGCAAGCTGAAGCGTGTCGAGCAGAAGTCGTCGCGTGACATCGGAGCGATTGCAAATCGCCTGATTCAGCTCGAGCAGCGAATCGCGAGAAGTCAGAATGCGACGCTGGATCCCGCGCTCCGCTCGACAGTCGTCGAAGTGACGGGAGAGCTGAGCGTGCTTGGCGGGCTCGTGCGCGACCTTGCTGACAGTGTCGCAGCACATGATCGCGACATGGATAAGCTCAAGGAGCGCCTCGCTCAGAAGATTATCGACAAGCCGGAGGCTGCCGAAAAACCGGTTCTGCCGCGGGAGGTCGCTCCCGCAGCCGAGGCGCCTGTCGATCCGCTGCTGTTACCGCAGACTCGTCGGCTGGTGTCTCTCGCGGAGGCTGATGTCCACCGGATGGGTGCCATCGTACAGGCTTTCGAGACGGATCGGCTCGAACTGCACCTCCAGCCAATCGTCGCTCTTCCCCAGCGGAAAGTGAGATTTTACGAGGCCTTCGCCCGGCTGCGCCTGGCGGACGACACAGTTCTCGTCCCGGCAGAATTCATGCCCGTGCTGGAGCGGTTGAGCCGGGTATCCGAGCTCGATCGTCGGATGCTCGAGAGAGCCATCTCGATCGCGCGGCATCTCGTGTCACGCGGCAGCGAAGCGATCGTCAGCGTGAATCTGTCGTCGCGCTCGATCGAGGAGCCGGGCTTCCTGAGGAGCGTGGCGCGGATCATCGATGCCGCACCCGATGTGGCCGGCAAGGTCGTCCTCGAACTGCCGCAGCATTGCTGGCGCAGTCTCGATATCGAGAAGGCCGGCGCTCTCGCGGCCTTGCGCGACAAAGGCGTTCCTTTTGCGCTCGATCATGCGACGGATCTGCGGATCGATCCGATCGCCCTTGCCGATCGAGGCGTTCGATTCGTGAAGATTGCGGCAGATCTCCTTGCGAATGCCGACCCAAAGAATGGTCTCGACATCGAGCTCGGTGATCTCGCGGCCGTCCTTCGGCGTGCCGGCATTCAGCTCATCGCGGAGAGAGTCGAACGGGAGGAGGTCGTTCCGGACCTCATCGACCTCGACGTGCCTCTTGCGCAAGGCTTCGTCTTTGCACCTCCGCGGGTAGTGCGGTCGGAGGTGTTCCACGCGCACCCCGTCGCGAAAGCGGCGGAGGATACAGTGAAAACGCCCATGGCTGAGCCGAGCGTATCCGTTGCGGTTCAGGGCAGCCCTGCGTCCGAGTCGGAGGAGCGCAAGCCGTTCCGCGCTTTCCTAAGACGCGCGGTCTGATATAGGCGGCGAACCGCTTGTCCACCCGACTTCGAGCATGTCCGCTATTCACAAACAGCCCGTCGCTCTCGTCAGCGGCTTGAAAGCACTCGCTCCCCGTTATGACGTCATCCTGTGCGACGTCTGGGGCGTTCTGCACGATGGCCTCGTCGCATTCCCGGATGCGAGCGATGCATTGATGCGTTTCCGGTCGGACGGGGGCTGCGTCATTCTCGTCTCCAACGCCCCGAGGCCGGGTCAGTCCGTTGCCCGGCAGCTCGATCGTCTCGCTGTCCCGCGCCTTGCCTATGATGCGATCGTGACCTCGGGGGACCTCACCCGGCAGGCCGTGGAGGAGCGCCTCACACAGGTCGTGCACCATCTGGGCCCGCTCCGGGACCGGCCGATCTTCGACGGGCTTTCGGTTCAGTTCGGATCGATCCAGGAAGCGGACTATGTCGTCTGCTCCGGCTTCGACAATGACGATGAGGAAACGGTCGAGATGTATCGACCGCGCCTCGAAGCGATGCGGCAGCGGGATCTCTGGATGATCTGCGCGAACCCGGACCTCGTCGTGGAGCGCGGCGACACGCTGATTCCCTGCGCGGGCGCGCTGGCCCTTGCGTATGAGGAGATGGGCGGGGAGGTCTACTATGCGGGCAAGCCGCACCGGCCTATCTACGAGGCTGCGCTCGCGACCGCTCGGCGCATTTCCGGGGCGGACACCATCCCGGCCGAGCGGATTCTGGCCGTCGGAGACGCAATGCGGACCGATATCGCGGGGGCTACGGCATTCGGCATCGACGCTCTGCTGGTGGCGCGCGGGATCCACAGTGCGGAACTCGGGATCGCTGCAGGGCCGCTCGACGAAGCCACGGTGCATTCGTGGCTGGAGCCTCAGGTCCTTCGCCCGAAGGGCGTGATCGATACGCTGGTCTGGGCTGCATAGGCGCCGGACAGGTTCGGCATCTGTGGGCGGGGATGACGTCCCGCTCCGGCACCGCTTCGATCGGTCGATGCCGGAGAGCGCTCCCCTCAGCTGAAGAGCTTGTCGATTTCTTCCTGTGCGATCCCGCTGTCCTCGTCCTGTGGCCCGTGCAGGAGAAGGGCCTCGCGCCGGGCATTGCGGAGGAGCGCTTCGGGATCGCGCTCGTCCTCGGCATCGCGCGCCCTGACTGCAGAGGCGAAATGGTTGAGGCGCCGCTCCAGTTGAGACAGGGCCTCCGCGACCCGGTTCAGGCGCTGGCCGGTGATATCCTGGAAGGAGCAGGCCTCGAGGATTTCGATCAGTTTCGATTCAACGAGGCTTCGGTACTGCTCGCCCGGAGCATTGCGGATCGCAAGGATCTCCTCGGCTGCGCCCATGATGCGGTGGGTCGCCGAGGCCGTCGTTTTGACGACACCGCCAAGCTCCCGTCCCGCTTCCGGCAGCCTCTCGCGCCAGATCTCGTTGGCGCGCAGCGCGTTGATCTCACGCCTAATGTGCTGGAGATAGTCGGCGACTTCCGCGAGTTCCCGAACGAAGGCCCGCACGTCATCCGGTTGCTGAGCGACGGTCTGTTCCTTGCGTCGCCCGCGGAGTTCGGCACCAAGGCGGCGTGCTGCGGCAAAGGGCATAATCAAATGATCGGTATGGAGAAAGGAGGGTGGGCCTTACGCGCCGCAGACAGCCTCGATCTTGCTCTTCAGGGTCTGTGCGTTGAAAGGCTTGACGATGTAGTTGTTGACGCCTGCCTTCTTGGCGGCGATGACGTTCTCGGTCTTCGACTCGGCCGTCACCATGATGAAGGGAGTAGTGCGCAGGGAATCGTCGGCCCGGACGTGGCGAAGCAGCTCGTAGCCGGTCATCGGCTCCATATTCCAGTCGGAGATCACGAGCCCATAGGATTTCTGCTTGAGCTTCTGGAGTGCGGTCGTTCCGTCCGATGCGTCGTCGATATCCTCGAATCCAAGCTGCTTGAGCAGGTTGCGAATGATCCGAACCATCGTCTGATAATCATCGACGACGAGAATCGGCATCGCGAGGTCTAGCGCCATCCCTCCGGCTCCGCTTCAGGGCTGCCTTTCTGGCAGCGTCAAATTGAACTTGGCTCTCCAGGAGCCATCGTGCGGAGCCTAAGTCGTCGCCCGTTTCGAAGCGGTTAATCGCGCATCGAGGGGCGCGGCACCAATTCCGGATCCTCCCATGCTTGACCGGCTGGGTGGTTTTCTACAGGTTCCCGGCCTCATCGGACCATGCCATCTTCCTTCACCCTTTCCCGGAATCCTTCCGCCCCTCCGCAGGCGCTTGCCGGCGCGACGGTTGCGATCGGCAATTTCGATGGGCTGCACCGGGGCCACCAGCACCTCGTCGGAGCTGCCCGGGATGCGGCACAGGCGAACGGGCGCCCGAGCGCTGTCCTGACCTTCGAGCCTCATCCGCGCACCTGGTTCAACCCGCAGAATCCGGTGTTCCGGCTCACGCCTGAACCCGTGAAGCTTGCCGTCCTCGAGCAACTCGGCATCAACGGAGCCTTCGTCGAGACGTTCGGACCGGCCCTGGCAGCGCTCTCTCCCGAGGAATTCGTCGGCTCGCTTTTGGTCGGGCGGCTCGGGGTCGGAGCGGTCGTGGCTGGGCACGATTTCCGTTTCGGGCGGGGACGCTCCGGGAATCCAGAGCAACTCGCGGCACTTTGCGGAGCGGCCGGTATTTCGTGCCTGATCGTTCCGGCAGTCTCCGCGGAGGGCGAGATCATCTCCTCGACCCTAATTCGTCGCCTTCTCGAAGAGGGACGTGTGCAGGAGGCGAACCAACTCCTCGGCTATCGGTGGCTCGTTCGCGCCAGCGTGCAGCATGGCGACAAGCGCGGGCGGATTCTCGGATATCCGACGGCCAACCTTCGGCTCGATGATGATTGCCGGCTCCGGCACGGGATCTACGCAGTTCGGGTCCGCCTCGGTAATCGGGTCCATGACGGTGTCGCAAGCTTCGGGCGACGGCCGACCTTCGACGATGGCGCCCCATTGCTCGAGGTCCACCTCTTCGCATTCGAGGGAGACCTTTACGGCTCGACGATCGATGTCGAATTCGTCGCCTGGATTCGCGGCGAGGAGCGGTTCGCAAGTGTTGAGACCCTCGTCGCCCGCATGGACCGCGACTCGCAGGAGGCGCGAGATCATCTCCGGACCGCGACCGAGCGCTCCTTCATCGAGGCGTTTGCTGCTGCAGCGCAGGCTTCCGGCGACGCTTTATTCCCATCGGGCGGCAGTCTATAAGGCTGGCCATGTCCATGATCCGACGGGCCTCCCGCGCGGCCTGTGTCCCGCGCGCCCTGCGAATTACCGGCCCGGCCTCGGCCTGATCGTGCCGAAGGCCGGGGAACTGCTCCGCGCCCCTGTTCCGCCAAGCGGCTTCGCTCGAAGCCGCCCGACCGCTCGATGCTATGAACGACCAGCCTCCCAAGTCCGCAGCCACGGCTCGCGACTATTCCGAAACTCTCTTTCTGCCGCAGACGGATTTCCCGATGCGCGCCGGTCTTCCGCAGCGCGAGCCCGCGCTCTTGGAGCGGTGGAACGAGATGGCGCTCTACCGCCGCATGCGCGAGCGCGCCGAAGGCCGGCCCCGCTTCATCCTTCACGACGGCCCACCCTACGCCAACGGCAACATCCATATCGGGCATGCCCTCAACAAGATCCTCAAGGACATCATCGTCCGCTCTCAGAGCATGCTCGGCTACGATTCCAACTACGTTCCGGGCTGGGACTGTCACGGCCTGCCGATCGAATGGAAGATCGAGGAGGAGTATCGCCGCAAGGGTCGCAACAAGGACGATGTGCCGGTGATCGAGTTCCGGCGCGAGTGCCGGGCCTTTGCCGAGAAATGGATTGATATCCAGCGGGACGAATTCCGCCGTCTCGGCGTCGAGGGTGACTGGGAGCACTATTATTCGACGATGGCTTTCGATGCCGAGGCGCAGATCGCCCGCGAGATCATGAGCTTCGCCGAAACCGGCCAGCTCTATCGCGGCTCGAAGCCCGTGATGTGGTCCTCCGTCGAGAAGACCGCTCTCGCCGAAGCCGAGGTGGAATATCAAGAGAAGACCTCGCCGACGATCTGGGTGAAGTTCCCGATCATCCGGACTCTCGACCAGGATCTCGCCAATGCGTCGGTCGTGATCTGGACCACGACACCCTGGACAATCCCCGCGAACCGCGCGATCGCTTTCGGGGGCGACATCGATTACGGGCTGTATCGCGTCACCGAGGCGCCCGAGGACAACTGGGCCAAGACCGGTGATCTCCTCGTCTTGGCAGACAAGCTCGCCGCAGATGTCTTCGCGGCAGCGCGGGTGACCGCGTACGAGCGAGTCAAGGGCGTTCTGTCGGTCATGATCGAGCGTTGCGCTCATCCCTTCCGCGGGGCCGAAGGCGCCGGCGGCTATTGGGATTTCGACGTTCCGGTGCTTCCGGCTGATTATGTGACGGACGATGCGGGGACGGGTTTCGTCCACACGGCGCCCGGCCATGGTGCGGACGACTACAACACCTTCGTGCGCCACAGGGCGGTGTTCGAGGCCTGCGGTACCCGCGAAGTCCCGCATACGGTCGCCGAGGACTCTTCCTATTTCGCGAACGTGCCGTTCTTCGCGGGCGAGCGGATCTACGACGATAAGGGCAAGGATGCCGGCGCGAACGAAGCCGTGATCCGCAAGCTCATCGAGGTCGGCGCGCTCCTCGCGCGCGGGCGTCTCAAGCACCAGTATCCGCATTCCTGGCGCTCCAAGGCGCCGCTCCTGTTCCGCAACACGCCGCAATGGTTCATCGCCATGGACAAGCCGCTGTCGGGCGAGGGGGACACCCTTCGCACGCGCGCGCTTTCGGCGATCCGGACAGTGCAGTGGGTGCCGGAGAGTGGCGAGAACCGCATCACCGGCATGATCGAGAACCGCCCGGACTGGGTTGTCTCGCGCCAGCGGGCCTGGGGTGTTCCCATCACGGTGTTCGTCGATCGCGAGAGCCAGGCGGTCCTCGTCGATCAGCGCGTCAACGCGGCGATCGCAACGGCCTTCGAGGCGGAGGGTGCCGATGCATGGTTCGCGGATGACGGCAGCCGGTTCCTGGAGCCGTTCGGGTATGATCCCACGCGCTACGAGAAGGTGACCGATATTCTCGATGTCTGGTTCGATTCAGGCTCGACCCACAGCTTCACGCTCGAGAAGCGCGAGGATCTCGCCGCAAACCGCAAGGTCGATGGCGGTCCGGACAGCGTGATGTACCTCGAGGGCTCGGACCAGCATCGCGGCTGGTTCCATTCCTCGCTGCTCGAAAGCTGCGGCACCCGCGGCCGCGCACCCTACGACGTCGTCCTCACTCACGGCTTCGTGCTCGATGAGAAGGGACAGAAGATGTCGAAATCGCTCGGCAACGTGACGGCACCGCAGAACGTCATCAAGACGTCGGGTGCGGACATCCTTCGCCTCTGGGTCGCCGCCTCGGACTACTCCGACGATCTTCGCATCGGTCCGGAGATCCTGAAGACTTTCGTCGAGACCTATCGCAAGCTGCGTAACACCGTGCGCTGGATGCTCGGGTCCCTGCATCATTTCCGGCCCGAGGATCGGATGCCGGCGGAGGAGATGCCCGAGCTCGAGCGCTTCATCCTGCATCGGCTTGCGGAACTCGACGGCGAGATCCGGGAAGCCTACCGCGAATTCGACACGAAGCGGATCGTGGCGCTTCTGAACGGCTTCATGACCGTCGATCTCTCCGCATTCTACTTCGACATCCGCAAGGACACGCTGTACTGCGATCCCCGCTCGAGCACTGCTCGCAAGAGTGCGCTGACAGTGATCGATCAGGCCTTCCGCTGCGTGACGCTCTGGCTCGCACCGATCCTCGCCTTCACGGCGGAGGAGGCTTGGCTCGCGCGTCATCCGGATGGAGAATCGGTGCACCTCGAAACATTTCCGGACGTGCCGCAGACCTGGATCGATGAGATCCTGGCCGCACGCTGGGCCAAGGTGCGCCGGGTCCGCCGCGTCGTGACCGGGGCGCTCGAGATCGAGCGGGCGAACAAGCGGATCGGCGCCAGCCTGGAGGCCGCGCCGCGGGTGTTCATCAATGACGATGAACTCTTCGCAGCAGTCGAGGGACTCGATCTCGCGGAGATCTGCATCACCTCCGCCCTCAAGCTCGAGCGCGGGGAGGGCCCCGCCGGGGCCTTCCGTCTCGACGACGTCCGCGGCGTCGCCGTTGTCTATGAGCCCGCCGAGGGACGCAAATGCGCTCGCTCCTGGAAGATCACCCCAGAGGTCGGGTCCGATCCCGAA
The DNA here is from genome assembly GCF_001006805.1 of Microvirga massiliensis. GTDB lineage: Bacteria > Pseudomonadota > Alphaproteobacteria > Rhizobiales > Beijerinckiaceae > Microvirga > Microvirga massiliensis. The sequence continues at coordinate 284,275 of NZ_LN811358.1, forward strand.
TATCCGGACGTGACCCCCCGCGATGCCGAAGCGCTGCGGGAATGGGAAGTTGCGAGGAAGGCGGCATGAGTCCCGGCGGCGATGCTGCCACCCTCACACGGCTGCTACGCAGCCGACCTCTCCCGTCGGGGGAGAGGTGGAGCGCGCGCAGCCGGCACATCACCTCTCCCCTGGCGGGAGAGATCGCCCCAATTTGGCAGAACGAACCCAAATGTATATTCCTCCTCGTGGGAGAGGTCGCCCCGGAAGGGCGGGTGAGGGGGGAAACACTGCGTTTCCCCAACAATAGGCTCCCTTGTCATCACCCGACCGGCAGGAAGCCGTGAACGCGTCGCGCCTCGGCATCTCGACTGCTGTCGCGGTCATGCTCGTCGATCAGGTAACGAAGCTTTATCTTCTGTATCTTTACGATCTTCCCTTGCGTGAGCCTGTCCGGCTCGCGCCGTTTCTGGATCTCATCGTCGTCTGGAATCGTGGAATTTCGTATGGGCTCTTCCAGCAACACAACGACCTCGGCCGTTGGCTCCTCATCGGAATTTCGCTCGTCGCAGCACTCGCTTTGGGGGCCTGGATCAGGAGAACGCAGAGCACCCTCCTTGCGCTTTCCCTGGGTCTCATCGCCGGGGGCGCGGTCGGGAACGCCATCGACCGCATCGCCCATGGCGCGGTGTTCGACTTCATCCATTTCCACGTGATGTCGTTCTCGTGGTACGTCTTCAATGTGGCAGACGCGGCCATCGTTGCGGGTGTTCTCGGGCTCCTCTATGACTCCTTCGTCATCGAGAAGAGGCGGAGTGGCCCAAGATCACGGCGGGCCGGAGCATGACCCGGCGTGAACGCCACATGTTCGCCGGAATGGAGCATCAGGCCTGCGGGCGCATGATCCGGTCTCGAGGCCGAGGAGACCAGGGCGGTAAAAGCCCAGGGGAAGACTAGGTGGGGTTGCTATGAAGCATGCGCGTTTCAGTTCCTTGCTCGTCTGCGCGGCTGCGCTGGCGCTTGCTACCGCTCTGCCGGCTGCGGCGCAGGAAGAGGGCGCAGCGGTGAAGAGCCTCCTCGGGAACATGGGGATCATCCCGAAGGATCCGCCGCGGATCGATTATCGGGAGCGCGCTCCGCTCGTGGTGCCGCCCCAGTTGAACCTTCCTCCGCCGGTCGATTCGAAGGCCGTCGAGGCACACGCCAGCTGGCCCCGGGATCCCGACGTCGCAGCTGCCCGGCGCGAAGCCGCGGAAGCGTCGAAGCGCTACGAGGAGACCGACTATTATCGCCTGAACCGTAATTCGCGGCTCAGCATCGAGGAGCTACGGGGCTATGGTCGGCGGCCAGGTGCACAGATTACGACCCCGTACCGAGGACCGAGCGAGAAATCCAGGCTCGAACCGGAGGAGTTGCGCACGCCCAGCCAACTCGCGGAGCGCAACTCCGCGCCGCTCGAGCGGCGCTACTTGAGTGATCCGCCGGCGGGTCTGCTGAGTCCGGCCCCCGGAGCGCCTGTGAAAGCCACTCAGGAACCCCCGATCGACCACGCCTATGAGCGTTGGATGGGGCGCTGACGATAGCCTCCCTCTCTCCTCCGCCGATCGTGTCGCATCGGCGCGATGTGCGGCTGCGCTTGCTTGTCGCACATCGCGGCATAAGTCCGTTGCGTCGAGTTACTGTTCCTTGCCGAGAGGTCTCCCTTGATCGCGAATAGCGCTTCTCCGCTCAGCTTGCGCACCGAGGCTTCGCCCCTTGGCGGAACGAATGGCGGAGGACCGCTCGTCCAGTCCTTCACGCTCGGTAATGGCCTCGATGTCGTCGTTGTCCCGGATCATCGCGTTCCGGTGGTGACGCACATGATCTGGTATCGGAACGGCTCCGCAGACGACCCGATCGGGAAGTCGGGCATCGCGCATTTCCTCGAGCATCTGATGTTCAAGGGGACGGAGCGGCATCCGGCCGGTGAATTCTCGAAGGTGGTCTCGAGCCTCGGTGGGCAGGAGAATGCCTTCACGTCGTTCGATTACACCGCCTACTTTCAGCGGGTGGCACGTGAGCATCTTGGCACGATGATGGAGTTCGAAGCCGATCGCATGACCGGCTTGAGCTTCGACGAAAGCGTCGTCACGCCCGAGCGGGAAGTCGTGCTCGAGGAGCGGCGGATGCGTGTCGAAACGGATCCGTCGGCCCAGCTCTCCGAGGCCATGGCAGCCTCGCTCTTCATGCATCACCCTTACGGTATCCCGATCATCGGCTGGATGCACGAGATCGAGGGGCTCACGCGCGAGGATGCGCTCTCCTATTACCGCCGGTTCTATACGCCGGAGAATGCGATCCTCGTAGTGGCGGGAGACGTTACCGCCGATACCGTGCGCCGGCTCGCGGAGGGGACCTATGGCCGGATCGCTCCGCGCGGATCGCGCCCCGTGCGTTTCCGGCCGCGGGAGCCAGAGCCTCGCGCCATGCGTCACCTCACAGTGGCGGATCCGAAAGTCGAGCAGCCGACGCTGCAGCGACTCTACCTCGTTCCATCGAGCCAGACGGCCGAGAATGGCGAAGGGCAGGCGCTCGACCTCCTCGCCGAGGTGATCGGATCCGGCCCGACCTCCTTTCTCTATCGAAGGCTCGTCCTCGAGCGGCATGTCGCCGTGAATGCCGGAGCCTGGTACATGACCTCCGCGATGGACGACACCCGCTTCAGCGTCTACGCGGTTCCCGCACAGGGCGTCTCACTCGAGCAACTCGAGAAGGAAGTGGACGAGGCGCTGGCCAGCGTGCCCGGCGATGCGCTCGACCCCGCCGCGATCGAGCGTGCGAAAACCCGGCTTCTCGCGGAAACCGTCTATCAGACGGACAGCCAGTCGTCGCTTGCCCGCATCTATGGCTCCGCGCTCGCGATCGGTGAAACGATCGAGCAGGTGCAGCGGTGGCCGGAAGAAGTCGAAGCCGTCACGCGAGAGCAACTCGCTAGCGTCGCGGAGCGATATCTCGTGTCGCGCCGGTCGGTGACGGGTTACCTTGAGAAGGCATAAGGGGAACATCTCGATGACGATGAAGACCACCATCGCTTCACGGGATGCGTCGCCCACGGCCGTGACCACCTTCGTGACTCCGCAGGGGATCGAAGTCTGGCAGGTCGCCTCCGACGTCGTTCCGCTCGTCGCGATGGCCTTCACCTTCGAAGGAGGGGCCGCCCAGGACCCGGCCGGTCGTCCGGGCGTCGCGCAGATGCTGGCACGCCTTCTCGACGAGGGCGCGGGCCCCTACGATTCCGATGCGTTCCAGGAGCGGATGGCGTCGCGCGCCATCGAGATCTCCTTCAATGCCGGGCCCGATGCGACCGGAGGCTCGTTGAAGACCCTCGTCCGGCATGTCGACGAAGCTTTCGAACTCCTCCGGCTGGCGCTTGCAGAACCGCGCTTCGACTTGCCTGCGGTCGAGCGTGTGAGAGCCCAGACGGTTGCAGGCCTACGTTATCAGCAGAACGATCCCGGCGTGATGGCCACGCGGCGGTTCTTCGCAGAGGGCTTCCCGGGGCATCCCTATGGTCGGCCGACATCGGGCACGATCGAGAGCGTAGAGGCGATCACGCGCGATGATCTCGTCGCGCTCCATCGACGTGTCATGGGCCGGGATCGCGTGAAGGTCGCCGTCGTCGGGGCCATCGATGCGGAGCGACTCAGTCTGCTCGTCGACAAGGTCTTTGGCGAGCTTCCGGAGGCGGAACCCCTCACATCGGTTCCGCCCACGAGCCTTGGCGGGCGCGGTTCGCGCGTCGTCGTCGATCTCGACGTCCCGCAATCGGTCATCCGTTTCGGGACTGCCGGCATCCCGTGGCGCGATCCGGATTTCATCCCGGCCTATGTGCTCAACCACGTCCTAGGAGGAGGCGCCTTCACATCGCGTCTGTTCCAGGAGGTACGTGAGAAGCGGGGCCTCGCTTACAGCGTCGGAACGTCTCTCGTGAGCTATCGGGCTGCGGCCATGACCTGGGGGTTCACGGCGACGAAGAACGAGCGCGTGGGCGAGTGCCTCGAAGTGATCGCCGGCGAACTGGCCCGTCTTCGCGCCGGGGGACCGACCGAGCAGGAATTGCAGAAGGCCAAGGACTATCTCGTCGGATCCTACGCCCTCGGCTTCGACACATCGACGAAGATCGCCCACAATCTGGCGCAGATCGCGTTCGAGAACCTGGGCGTGGACTACGTGGCGCGCCGGAACGCGATGGTAACTGCCGTGACCGAGGAGGACGTGCAACGCGTCGCAGAGCGGATCCTCGGAGACGAGCGTCTGCTCGTCGTAATCGCAGGTCGGCCGACCGGCTTGTGAGCCAATTACGGATCCCGCCGTATTGGATGCTACACGTGTGATCCGCGACCCGGCATCGGGAGCCTCAGCCCTCCGGCTGAAGCCCTGCCGCTCCCAAGGCTTTGGGGCGCATGGCCTTTTCGGAAATCCGGACGCCGTTGGAAGCGCCATGCTCTAGCCCGGAAGCGTCCGCTGCCCTATCGTCCGCGTCCTGGAGTCAGTCGGAGCGTCTTTGATGGGCCTGCAGCAGACGATCGATCTCGCACTCGAATCCCGGATCGGCGACGGAGGTTTGGCGCAGGAGGCGCTCGACAAGGCGTCGGCTCGGGTCGAGAAGGCCGTCGAGCGCCTGCGGGACGAGGAGCGGACGGGCCGACTGGCGCTCCTGCGACTGCCCTCGACCACGGTCGATCTTGCCGAGATTCGCAGCGCCGCGTCCATGCTTCGTCAGGACGCCACCGATGTCGTCGTGCTCGGGACGGGCGGGTCGAGCCTGGGCGGGCAGACGCTTGCGCAACTGAAGGATTATGCGGTCCCCGGGGCCGGTCGCTTCACGGATGCCCCGCGCATCCACTTCCTCGACAATCTGGATCCCGTCACCTTCGAGCACATTCTGCACCGGCTTCCTCTCTCCACGACCCGCTTTGTCGCCGTGTCGAAATCGGGCGGCACGGGTGAGACCCTGATGCAGACGATTGCCGTGCTCTCGGCCCTGCATCGGGCAGGCCTGAAAGCATCACCCGCCGAGTCGATTCTCGGGCTGTCCGAACCACGCCGCCCAGGCGTGCGAAATGCTCTGCGCGATCTTCTCGAGCCGGAGGGCGTCCGGTTCCTCGATCACCACACCGGAGTGGGCGGACGCTACTCAGTGCTCACCAATGTCGGCCTCCTGCCGGCCGCAGTCATGGGGCTCGATCCCGCAGCCGTACGGGCTGGCGCAGCCGAGGCCCTGGCGCCAGTGCTCTCCGGCAAAAGGATTAAAGAGATACCCGCCGCACTGGGGGCTGCCCTGTCGGTCGCCGCGATGGAGCACGGGAAGGCGATCACGGTCATTGCTGCCTATGCGGATCGCCTCGAGCGGTTTACCCGCTGGTGGGTGCAGCTCTGGGCGGAGAGTCTGGGCAAGGACGGCAAGGGCTCTCAGCCGGTCGCTGCGATCGGACCGGTCGATCAGCACAGCCAGCTGCAGCTCTATCTGGCCGGGCCGAAGGATAAGCTGTTTACCGTCATCACGACGGCCGTGGCAGGCATCGGCCCGGTGATCGACGCACAGCTCGCCAAGCGGGCCGGCGAAGCGGGTTTCGCGGGCAAGCACATCGGAGATCTCGTCGCCGCCCAGGGACGCGCCACCGCGGATACGCTGGCCCGGAATGGCCGCCCGACCCGGCAGATCCATCTCGAGCGTCTCAACGAGAAGATGCTCGGAGAACTCCTCATGCATTTCATGCTCGAGACCATCCTCGCTGGCTGTGCCATGGGTGTCGATCCTTTCGATCAGCCGGCCGTCGAGGAGGGTAAGATTCTCGCGAAGAAGTATCTCGCGGGTGAGGCCGACTGAGGCGAGGCATGCCCGTTCGCCGACTCGATCCCGTTCTGATCGACCGCATTGCTGCGGGGGAGGTGGTCGAACGTCCCGCAGCAGTCGTGAAAGAACTTGTCGAGAATGCTCTCGATGCCGGCGCGACCTCGATCGAGGTCGCCATCGAGGCCGGTGGGCGCCGTCTGATCCGCGTCGTCGACAACGGGCGCGGCATGACTCCGGGCGACCTCGATCTCGCCGTCGAGCGACATGCCACGTCGAAGCTGCCCGACGGCGATCTCTTTGCCATTGAGACGCTGGGCTTCAGGGGCGAGGCATTGCCGTCGATCGGCGCTGTCGCGCATCTGTCGATCATCACGCGCATCGCCGATGCGGCGACTGGCTCCACCATCGTTGTCGAGTCCGGTCGCAAGGGCGAGGTCCGGCCGATTGCCGCCGCCCTTGGAACACGCGTCGAGGTGCGCGATCTCTTCGGTGCCGTGCCGGCTCGCCTGAAGTTCCTGAAGAGTGACCGCAGCGAGGCGCAGGCCGTGGCGGAGACGATCCGCCGTCTCGCCATTGCACATCCGGGTGTACGCTTCACGCTTGCCGGGGACCACATCACCCCGTTCAGCTTCGCTGCCGAATCTCCGGATCGGACCGGCTTGCTGCGTCGCGCAGGTCGCGTTCTCGGCTCCGAGTTCAGCGAGAACTCCGTGCCCGTGGACGTCTCGCGGGAAGGCGTTTCCGTGCGGGGCTTTGCCGGCCTGCCGACCTACCATCGTGGCGCAGCCACGCACGTCCATTTCGTCGTCAATGGCCGGCCCGTGCGCGACAAGCTGCTCTTGGGTGCCGTTCGTGCCGCCTATGCCGACGTGATGCCGCGGGAGCGCCACCCGGTGCTCGCACTCATGCTCGAACTCGATCCCGGCTCCGTTGATGTCAACGTCCATCCGGCGAAGACGGAAGTGCGCTTCCGGGACCAGTCGCTTGTGCGCGGCCTCGTGATCGCAGCGCTCAACGAAGCCATATTGCGCGGCGGCTTTCGCGCTGCGAGTACCGGCGGCACGCGCACGCTCGAGAGCCTGCGTCCCGAGAGGGGCGGCATGCGTCCGCACGTCGTTTCCGCCCAGGTACCATCCTTCCGGCACGCCTCCACCTTCGCAGGATGGCAGGCGCCGCTGGAACCTGCACACGGGAACACCGGCTTTCGAGAGGACGCTCCGGCGCTTCCGGGCGTGTCGGCTCCATCGGCCGACATCCGCACCGTGCCAACGCATGCCGAAGCATCTCTCGACTCACCGCTCGGCGCTGCGCGAGCACAGATTCACGGGACTTACATCGTTGCGCAGACGCGGGACGGCATCGTCATCGTCGACCAGCACGCGGCCCATGAACGGCTCGTCTACGAGCGGCTGAAGCGCGAGCGTGCGGAACGGTCCGTGGCCCGACAACTCCTCCTCATCCCGGAGGTCGTCGAACTCGAACCCGTCGAAGCCGACCGCGTGACCGCGGCGCAGCAGGAACTCGAAGAACTCGGACTCGTGATCGAAAGCTTCGGGTTGGGCGCGGTGCTCGTGCGCGAAGTGCCGGCCGCGCTCGCCGGGGGACGCATCAAGGCGATGGTGCAGGATGTCGCCGACGCTCTCGCGGAAGCGGATGACGGGCGTACCGCCGTGAGCGAACGCATGGATGCCCTGCTCTCGCGAATGGCCTGCCATGGTTCGGTGCGGGCCGGACGCCGGCTGAAGCCGGAGGAAATGGATGCGCTCCTGCGCGAAATGGAAGCCACGCCCTTGTCGGGCCAGTGTAACCACGGCCGGCCAACCTATGTGGAGTTGAAACTCTCGGACATCGAGCGATTGTTCGGTCGGCGGTAAGGAGCGCTGCCGAGAGTACACATGAGCGGCGCATTGCCTGTCGCATCAACCGCGCGTCGCTTCCGTCAGCACATAGTGATCCGGCGACACGTCGATTACGTCGTGGGTGATCGAGACCGCCCTGTCCAAAGGCAAGAGCCGATTCCGCTGTCACGGAATCGGCTCTCAACTTCAGCGACCTGCATTTCTTGACGCCGAACCGGATATGCTTCGCCTGAAGTCACCTCGGTTTGAGATTGCAGACTCCACCTCGGGTAAGCGTTCCGCTCTGCTGCGTCGTGAGAACCTGTCTCGCTAGTCCTGTCAAAGTGCAGGAGACTTAAGCCCTGAGGGCTGCCGCTTCAGTGGTTCTCCAGCATCATCCGGCGCCGATCCTCGGCCGCGAACAGTTCGGCTGTCTTGAATGCCACCTCCGTCCGGTTCCTGGCCTTGAGCTTCTTCATGATGTTGCGGACATGAACCTTCACCGTGCTCTCGCACATGTTGAGTTCATACGCGATCATCTTGTTGGCTTTCCCCTCGCGCAAGGCTTTCAGCACCGCTGTCTGACGGCTCGTGAAACCGCTTCCGCTATTCTCGGCGACAGTCTGATCCGAGGTCTCGATCGTGCGGCGGCAGGTCAGAAGGCTGCTGACGGGAACGTATGTTCCGCCGGCAGCGACCAAGTGCATTGCCTCGACCGCAACGCTGAGCGGTACGCTCGAAGGGATGTATCCCTGCACACCATTGTTCAGGGCACCGATGATATCCTCCGGATCTTCTTCGTCCGAGAGGAGTACGACCGGAGGGGCGCCCGGCCCTTGCTTGATGAGCGTCAGTTCGCGCGCGAGTTCCTGACTGTGGAGCCGGCCCTGGTTGACGTGCAGTATAACCAGGCAAGCAGGCGCCGCTTCTTGCCGCTGTTCCAGCCATTCGGCTGCCGATGAGAACGACAGGATCGCGGAGCCGGTGTCAGTTGCCTTCAGGGCGTGAGCGAGGCACTCGCGGCTCAGCACCCTGTGATCGATGAGTACGATCGTCCGCTCAGCTGGAGGCGGCATCTGATTAAGCACATCGCCCTCCAATTCCTTTGTTCTTGGAGATCCGTTAGGCCGCGACTTCTCCGCTCGCTCCGGGACTGAATGCAAATCAATCATGTTGCCGCCCTTTCACTTTCTCAGAAGTTCCACTTCGAATGACCTCGAAGAAACTTTTCGTCTGTATCGGGATGCACTCGGGCACTGAGCGAAGCCAGATGCCGGCGACCGAGCAGATCCGTCTCTCATCCTCGAGATTTACGCATTACGCACGACTAGCGCTTCACGCCCGGAGGTGGCTCGTGACAAGGACGATGCGCAGTTCCATACCAGAGTAATCGGCTGTTTGCCTCTCCAGGCCGGAATGCATGTCCTCCACGATATTCAAGCCCGGGATGCCCCGTGCTCGCTACCCATTCCCTACGCGAACCGGAACTCGGCACAATCATCCGTGAGGAAGAGTACCCCACGGAGTGAAGGAGGCATTGAACGCAACCTCGTCGTGGGTGCCCAAGAGTAACCTGTCGCTTCCGCTGCAAGCTTCCCAAGAGACGCCGCAGATCTTGAAAACCTATCGGCCACTCGAGACGCGCTAAGCCATTGTTCTGACGCGGCATGCACCGGAAGATACCCGAACCAGGTCGGAGCGCGAGTGTTTGGCGGGATACTCGCTACCCCCACGGTCAACAACATTAACGTAAATTTAACATCGCGCAAGGGCTTGATCTATTGCTGTCGACGTGCCGCTTGCCCAAGTGGGTCGCACCTTCCCCTACGGCCGATCAGGTCGATGGCTTGGATCATCTGGAGAAATCAGGCCGGATCTCCCTTGATGCCTGCCGAAGTCATGGCGAATGCTGTCCATCCGGGAGGCCGGCTCCGCCTCATGGCGGTGTCATGCTACTCCTTAAGAGGTAGCTTCCCGCCTGGTCATCCAGGAGCCTCTATGGGAGCGGGAGCGATGCCGGATAGGGCCTTCCGCTTCGACGCGGACGCTCCGGAGAGCCCGCTCCGAGCCTGCCTTCACATCCTTCCTTGGATATGCTCGATCAGCGGAAGGATTGATCGAGCCTGATCGAGCAAACGACCACGCCGGCGGCGTCGGCAATATGGAGGCGCCAGCCGGCCCAGCCGATCGCCGAGGATGGATCGGATCGCCACAACTCCTCGATCTGCGTCAACGCTTCCGTGCGAGCGTCCTCGAGATTCGAGATTTCAACACCGTCCTCGTCGGGAATGGCGTCGTACAGGTCGGCCAAGTGGAAGAAATATCGCGCCACGATCGGTCTCCGCACTTCAACTATTTGCCTGCAGAGCCGTCACGAAGTGCAACGGATTATTTCGGGGCGAAAGGATCCCTATTTCGAGGAATTGAGCAAGCCGAGTCCATCGGATGCCCCTCCATGTCCTTCGGCTGATCCTCATCGGGACGTAGCACTACCGCGGTTCCTGCTGGAGTGCTCTCGAGAGTTCAATTCTGCGAAGCGGAGGTCATTGGCAGAAGTCAAAGAGAGCATTATCGCGTTTGCCGCCATGGCGAGTGGTGGTGTGGCGATCCGGACGTTGGTGCGCACGGCTCTTGGATTGGTGGCCTCCGGCTCGCGCAATGACAGCGTGGTGCCGGAAGGCCATTTCATGCGTCAGGATCGCCCGGGGAACACCCTCATTCCGGCACGACCCGGACTGCCCCTTTCGCGGCACTCGTCGTCATGGCGGCATAGGCCCGCAGCGCGGTCGAGACCGTCCGTTGGCGGTTGGCGGGCTTCCAGCCCTTGTCGCCGCGCGCCTGCATGGCGGTACGACGTCGGGCGATGTCCTCATCCGGCACGGCTAGCCGGATCGTGCGGTTCGGGATGTCGATCTCGATGAGGTCGCCTTCCTCGACGAGCCCGATGAGCCCGCCCTCTGCAGCTTCGGGGGACACGTGTCCGATCGACAGGCCGGAGGTGCCACCGGAGAAGCGGCCATCCGTGATCAGCGCGCAGGCTTTGCCGAGGCCCTTCGACTTCAGATAGCTCGTCGGATAGAGCATTTCCTGCATGCCCGGCCCGCCGCGGGGCCCCTCGTAGCGGATGACCACCACGTCACCGGCCTTGACGGCCCCGCCGAGAATGCCCTGCACGGCCGCATCCTGGCTCTCGAATACGCGCGCTGGCCCCCTAAAGGCTAGGATGCTTTCGTCGACGCCCGCCGTCTTCACGATACATCCATCTTCGGCGAGATTGCCAGTCAGCACCGCCAAGCCGCCATCTTTCGAGAAGGCGTGCTCCGCGTCGCGGATGACACCCTTCTCGCGGTCGAGATCGAGCTCCTCGTAGCGGCGCTCCTGGCTGAAGGCCACTGTCGTTGGGACCCCGCCCGGCGCGGCCTCGAAGAAGGTCCGCACCGCCTCGCTGCTGGTGCGCCGCACGTCCCAACGGTCGAGGGCATCGCCGAGGGTCTCGGCATGCACGCTCCCGACATCCCGGTGCACGAGGCCGGCCCGATCGAGCTCGCCCAGGATCCCCATAATGCCGCCGGCGCGGTGTACATCCTCGACATGAACGTCCGGGACCGCAGGAGCGACCTTGCAGAGCACCGGAACCCGGCGAGAAAGCCGGTCGATGTCGCGCATCGTGAAATCGACCTTGGCTTCGTGCGCCGCGGCGAGGAGGTGCAGTACCGTGTTGGTGGACCCGCCCATGGCGATATCGAGGGTCATCGCGTTCTCGAAGGCCTCGAAGGTGGCGATCCCGCGGGGCAGCACCGAGGCGTCGTCCTGCTCGTAGTAGCGCCGCACCAGGTCAACGATGAGGTGCCCGGCCTCGACGAAGAGGCGCTTGCGGTCGGCATGGGTCGCTAGCACCGTGCCGTTGCCGGGCAGTGCCAGGCCGAGCGCCTCCGTGAGGCAGTTCATCGAGTTCGCCGTGAACATGCCGGAGCACGAGCCGCAGGTCGGGCAGGCCGAGCGCTCGATCGTCCGGACCTCGTCATCGGTCAGTGTATCATCGGCGGCAGCGACCATCGCGTCGACGAGGTCGAGAGCTCGGAGCTTGCCGCGCAGGTTGACCTTGCCGGCCTCCATTGGGCCGCCGGACACGAACACGGTCGGGATGTTCATGCGCAGGGACGCCATGAGCATGCCGGGGGTGATCTTGTCGCAGTTCGAGATGCAGACCAGCCCGTCCACGCAATGGGCATTCGCCATGTACTCGACGGAGTCGGCAATGATCTCGCGGGAGGGCAGGCTGTAGAGCATGCCGTCATGGCCCATGGCGATGCCGTCATCCACTGCAATGGTGTTGAACTCCTTCGCGACGCCGCCGGCCTTCTCGATCTCGCGCGCGACCAGCTGGCCGAGATCCTTCAGGTGCACATGGCCCGGGACGAACTGCGTGAAGGAGTTGACGACGGCGATGATCGGCTTGCCGAAATCCTCGTCCTTCATGCCCGTCGCCCGCCAGAGGCCACGGGCGCCTGCCATGTTGCGGCCGTGAGTGGACGTACGTGAGCGATACTGGGGCATGAGGACAACCTGATGATGCTGGGAGTGAGCCGTGCTTAGACTGCCGGCTCCGGAACTTGCAAGCCGGGAATAGCACTTCGGAGGGTTCCGCGTCCGAGCCTGAGGTTGCTCATTCGGCACCTTGGCGCCCGCGGAAGGGAACTTGAGAGAATGGTCGCGGTTGCTCCCAAAATCCCTCCAACGGGAGATCTGCCATGAGGCGGCTCGAATTCGCTCTCCCCCTTGTCGCGGTGTTGCTCGCCGCTGGAACTGGTGCTGCCGAGGCCCAGACGCCCTCAGCAGCCTGCGGCGACAAGGTCACGGTTCAGGGTGGCGACACGCTGAGCAGCATCGCGCAGCGATGCAACGTCAGCGAGCGCAGCCTGATGCGCCTCAACCCTCGCGTCGATGGCTCGAGCGATCTGCGCGCTGGCATGGAAATCAGGATCCGCGGCGAGTCTAGTCCGGGGGATTCGGATCTCGTCGGACGGCTACGCTCCTTCGCGAACGAGGCCGCGGATCTGCTGTCGGGGCTTGCCCGGGATGCGCAGACCACGGCCGAAGACATCCTGGCCAAAAATCCCGATCTGCGCCAGCGCCTGGAACGCTGGAGCGAGCAACTCCGTGGCAATCCGGCAGAGACCGGCGAAGGGACAATCTCAGTTTCACCGTCGGAGGGCCCGGTCGGCGCGACCGTCACCGTGACGGCGAAAGGCCTTCCGCGCGATACCAACGTGGTGATCGGCGCCGGCCGGCCGCAAGCGGCCTATCAGGTGATCGAGCGGGCGAAGACGGGGTCGGACGGGACCCTGCGGACGAGCGTGCGCATCCCCGATTGGGCCGGCGAGGCGGACCGCCTCGTGATCGTCGTCGCGGCAGAGAATTCCGATTGGACTCTTCGCTCGCAGCCGATCCGGGTGACGGGCACGCGCCTTTAGAAGCGCGCTTCAGTCCGGCACTGCAAATTAGGCAGGAGCCCCGCCGGACACAATTGTAACGACGCGGTTGCAAAGTCCGAGAACATTGGCATCTGTTTCGGCCCGATACTTGGGGCATCAGAGAGCACCGGCGGCGTTATGAATCTCTCCGAATGGCTGATGCGGTCTGCAACACGGTCGCCGCTCGCGCCGGCGCTTCTCACCGGCACGCATGTTGCTGCCGATTACGCGGGCTTCGCGAGACGCGTGATGCACCTCGCAGGGGGGCTCGGGGATCGTTTCGGGGTGAGCCCTGGCGACCGGGCCGCGCTCTTCCTCGCGAACCGCGTCGAATATCTCGAGCTGTTCTACGCGATCTGGCACGCAGGGGCCGTCGCAGTCCCGATCAACCAGAAGCTACATCCCAGGGAGGCGGCGTGGATCATCGGTGATGCCGAAGCGAAGGTCGTTTTCGTTGACGAGGATGGCGCAGACGGCCTCGGGCCGCTCCTCAAGGACGCCGTCGGCCACGAGCGCGCGGTTGCAGTCGGCAGTTCGGATTTCGAAGCACTTCGCCGGTGCGAAGCAGTGGGTGCCCCGGTGCCGCGGTACCGGGACGATCTCGCCTGGCTTTTCTACACCTCTGGAACGACGGGAAAGCCCAAGGGCGTGATGCTGTCGAACGGCAATCTGCACGCCATGGCGCTCTCCTACTTCGTCGACGTCAACGACGTCCTGCCGACCGAAGCCGCGTTGTATGCGGCGCCGCTGTCGCATGGCGCGGGGCTCTACAATTTCATGCACGTGCTGCGAGGGTCTCGTCACGTCATCCCGGAATCCGGAGGCTTCGACGGCGCGGAGATCCTTGCCCTGGCAGAAACGCTCGACAGCGTTTCGATGTTCGCTGCTCCGACGATGGTCCGGCGGCTGGTCGAGCATGCGAAATCAACCGGCAGCGACGGAAAGGGGTTGCGCACGATCGTCTATGGCGGCGGGCCCATGTACGTCGCGGATATCGAGGAGGCGGTCGCCGTCATGGGGCCGCGTTTCGTCCAGATCTATGGCCAGGGCGAAAGCCCGATGACCATCACGGCTCTGCAGCGTGATCTCGTCGCCGACCGCACACATCCGCGCTGGCGTGAACGCCTCGCATCCGTCGGTCGTGCTCAGGCGGTGGTCGAAGTGCAGGTAGCGGATGAATCCGGCCGAATTCTACCGCCCGGCGAGACTGGCGAGATCCTCGTGCGCGGCGAGGCCGTCATGCAGGGCTATTGGCGCAATCCGGAGGCGACCGCGAAGACCCTTCGTGACGGCTGGCTCTGGACCGGTGATGTCGGCGTCATGGACGAGGAGGGATTCCTCACCCTGAAGGACCGGTCGAAGGACGTCATCATCTCCGGTGGCACGAACATCTATCCACGAGAGGTTGAAGAGGCGCTCCTGCTGCACGAGACCGTTGCAGAGGTCTCCGTCATTGGCCGGCCCCACGCAGATTGGGGAGAGGAGGTCGTCGCCTTCGTGGTTGCGAAGCCAGGGTGCGTTATCGAGACGTCCGCACTTGATCGGCATTGCCTCGATCATATTGCCCGCTTCAAGCGACCGAAGATCTATCATGTCGTAGAGGCGTTGCCGAAGAACAATTACGGCAAGGTGCTGAAGACGGAACTGCGGGAGTGGCTCGTGAAGTTGAGAGGGTGATGATGCGCTGTGCTTGAAATCTCGGCGCCGTCACCCTCACTCGCCCCTCCGAACTCGCACAATGCAAATGGCGCAATTCTCAACAGACTCCCGACGGAAGCAAACCGCACGAGGCCATCACTCCGCAGCCCCGTACTTCTCCCGCCACTTCGGCCCGGGACCGCGCATGTAGTGAAGCTCTGGTCGATAGGAGCTGTGAAACTCCCGCGTGAGCTCATGCCAGAAATCGGTGAGACCTTGCTTGAGATGCTGAATGGTCTGCATGGCCGTACTCCCTATGCTGGCAGTTCGGGATTTAATGAAGCCGATGGCGGGGGAGACGGGGCTCCTCGTCGTCCCAGGCCGCGATCTGTGACGTGTCGATCCCGCGATCGAACAACTGGTCTGCGATGGTGCTGAAAGCGAGCCGCCGTTCATCGAGTTCGGTCTCGAGATCGCAGGTTTCCTCACCGGCGAGCCGTGCTGCCGCGGTCTGATCCAGAGCAGTGAGAAAATTCGCGTAGGCGAATGCCGTCACCGCGGAGCGGAACAGCATGCAATCGGAAGCCTCGACGCGGCTCGTCTGCAGGTCTCTCACCTGCACGAGATAGCCATCGGTTTCCGCAAGCACTTCGCACCGCCAAGTGGAGCCTTCAGAGATTCCAACGACCATGATGACCTCCCGTCATGGGCTGCAGGACGATGGTGCAGCCGTGTGCGGCGGATTGGAAATTTGTAATAGCTACTGGTTCGATAGGTCCGTGCTATCACGCACCTGCATGCGGTCCTCAACGCACGAACCGATGCTCGTGTGTGATCTAGCGCACGGATGAGCGGTCTCGATTGGAGATGTGGCCGCCAGGATGAGCCGAATGGTGGGTGAAGCGGCCTAGCCGGACTGCTGCTCGCTCCCGAACCGCGCGAAGACGATGTGGGTCTCGCCGTAGTCGCGACGCTCGATCTCGGAGAAGCCGTCGGGCAACACCACCGTGGTGCCCTGCGCTTCCTCGACGACGGTGAGGGCTCCTGGCGCGAGCCAGCCGCCCTCGGCCGCGGAGGCGAGGGCGCGCGGGGCAAGGTCCCGCCCATAGGGCGGATCGCAGAAGATGAGCGAGAAGGGCGGGATCGGTCCGGCCGCGCCGAGCCGCGTTGCATCCCGCCGGAAGAGACGCGTCGATCCGCCGAGCCCGAGCGCGTCGATGTTCTCGCGAATGATGCCGCGGGCCTGCGCACCGTCGTCCACGAACAGTGCGAAGGCCGCTCCGCGGGACAGCGCTTCCAGGCCCATGGCACCCGTTCCCGCGAAGAGGTCCAGCACGCGCGCGCCCGTGACCGGATCGTCATAAGCATGCGCGAGGACGTTGAAGATCGTCTCGCGCAGGCGGTCCGAGGTCGGACGAATGGCATCCGAATGCGGGCCACCGAGATTCCTTCCCCGGAAGCGCCCTCCGACGATTCTCACGATGCGGCTCGCGTGCAGGCGTTACGGGCGCCGGCCCGGCTTGCCGCCCGGGCGTCCGCCCGGACGTGGGCCGCCCGGCTTCGGAGGACCACGCCGTGGCCGATCCTCGCCGGCGGGAGCAGGGTGCCGCGGCCCTCTGTGGCGTGACTCGGCCTCGAATCCGCCGGCCCGACGCGGACCGCGTGAGGTCCGGGCTTCATCGCGCGCAGCGCCATGTCGGGCGTGGCGCGGCGGATGCGCCTCCTCTTTCGGAGAGCTTACGAGGCGCTCGACGACCACCCTCCGACCCTCGGGTGAGGCCACCGCACCGACCCGCTGCCGCGGCTTGGTGCCGCTCGCCGCGCGATCCTGCTTCGCATCGGCCCCACGCCGGGGCGGCCTCGCCGGCCTGCGTGGATTCTCCTCCTCGTCGGCGCGCCAGGACGTCCGGCGTTCCCGCTCGTCCCGCGTGCCGCGCAGTGGACGGGCGTCTTCGTCCTGACGGGGGCGATGCGGTCGTTCGCGCTCGTCGAAGCGGCGGTGCGATGGGCGATCCTCGAAACGGCGCTCGGCGCGGTGCTCTGCAGGCCTGCGTTGCGGCTTCTCTTCGGCTCGCTCCGGTGCGCCTGGCTTCGCCCCGAAGGGGGCGATCGGTTCGCGCACCGGACTTTCGAAGTCGACGCCGGCTTGGGCTGCCAGCGTCTCGCCGAGCTGATCCTTCAGCACGCGAGTCTTCACTTCCTCGACGAGTCCGACCTCCAGATCACCGAGCTGAAACGGGCCGAAGGACAAGCGGATGAGGCGATTCACGGTGAGGCCGAGATGCTCGAGAATCCGCTTCACCTCGCGGTTCTTCCCCTCACGCAGGCCCATCGTGATCCAGGCATTGTCGCCCTGCACGCGGTCGAGCTTCGCTTCCACGGGGCCGTATTCCATGCCGTCGATGGTCACGCCGTTGCGCAGCCGGTCGAGATCGGCCTGCGTGACATCGCCGTGGGCTCTCACGCGGTAGCGGCGCAGCCATCCGGTATCAGGATGGGCGATGACCTTTGCGAGGCCGCCGTCGTTGGTGAGGAGGAGCAGGCCCTCGGTGTTGATGTCGAGCCGCCCGATCGAGACGACCCGAGGCAGGTCATCGGGCAGAATATCGAACACCGTCTGGCGCCCCTCCGGATCACGCGCCGTCGTCACGACGCCACGCGGCTTGTGGAAGATCCACAGGCGGGTGCGCTCCTTCAGGGGGAGCGGCTCGCCGTCCACCGTGATCACCGCGTCGGGCGATACATTCACCGCGGGTGAGCGCAGCACCTCGCCGTTCAGCGTCACGCGGCCCTGCTCGATCATGGCTTCGGCATCGCGCCGCGAAGCGATTCCGGCCCGCGCGATCACCTTCGCGATCCGTTCCTCGGCAGGCTCCGGCGGAGGCGCAGGAATCGCAGCGACATCGGCCTCCTGCTTCGGAGTGGCAGTCCTCTTGCCGTGCGTCTCGCGACCGGTCTCGCGGAAGCCTTCTCTTGTGCTGGGTCCGCTCCGCTCTCCGCGGAGAGGCTTGTCGCCGCGGCTGCGAAAATCGGCGCGATCGCGGCCTCTGCCCTCGGGCGCGTCGCGTCTCTCGCGGAACTCGCCGCGGCCGCGGAATTCGTCCCGAGAGCCGAAGGCAGCCTTGCCCGGCCCGCGACGTTCGTTGCGGTCGCGGCCAGCACGTGGCTCTCCTCTATCGGCACGGTCGCCTTTCGGCCCACCGAAGCTCTTCGCGCCGAAGCGCTTGGTATCCTGCCGGCCTGTCGAAGCGTCCCGTTGCGGCGGTCTTCCGCGTGGGCGCTGTCCTTCGGAGCGGCCCCGCGGCCGGCCCCGCTTGTCGTCGTTGTCGTTGTCGGTCATTGCGGCCTGATAGCAGAGAGGTCGTGAGGACGCGAGGGCGATGACTGAGGGGCTGAGAAAGCCGGATCGAATCGACCCCATGCGGCTCGCTCTCGAGGAGGCGAGGGCGGCCGCAGAGCGGGGAGAGGTCCCGGTCGGGGCGGTGATCGTGCGCGACGGGCGCCTTCTCGCCCGGGCCGGCAACCGGCCTCGTGAGTTGAACGATCCGACGGCGCATGCGGAAATCCTAGCGATCCGCGAAGCGTGCAGAGCCCGGGGCGATGAGCGCCTCACCGGCTGCGATCTCTACGTCACGCTCGAGCCCTGTACGATGTGCGCCGCGGCCATTTCGTTCGCGCGCTTGCGGCGTGTCTATTTCGGAGCGGCAGATCCGAAGGGTGGCGCCATCGAAAGCGGCGTCCGCTTCTTCTCAAGTGCCACCTGCCATCATGTGCCCGAAGCCTACGGCGGCTTGAGCGAGACCGAGGCTGCAGAACTCCTCAAAGGTTTCTTCGCGACCCGGCGGTGATCGTGTCACGGACCTGACATCTCCCCTCGCGAGAACACTCTCTCCTCATTTCCGATTGGCCATGCAGATCCGATACGCGCTCTATTTCACGCCGCCTCCCGGTCACCCTTTGAGCGAGTTCGGGAGTGCGCTCCTGGGCTACGATTGCAATACCGGTGAGCTTCGGCCGCAACCGGCTCTGCCGGGCATCGATACCGAGGAGCAGCACCGCTTCACTGAGGATCCGCGGCGCTACGGCTTCCATGCGACGCTGAAGGCGCCGTTCCGTCTCCCAGAGGGAAGCTCTGAGGTAGCCCTTCGGCGAGATCTCACGGCTTTCGCATCCCAGACCCCACCCGTCGAACTTGGCGCGCTGGTGCCTGTGCTCCTCGGACGTTTCGTCGCGCTCGTTCCTGCTGTTCCCTCGACTGCTTTGGCGCTGTTTGCGGCCGAATGCGTCGCGGCCTTCGAGGCACACCGTGCGCCGCTCACCGAGGCCGAGCGGGCGCGCCGCGACCCGGACGCGATGCCGCGCCGCCAGGCTGCGCTTCTCGACCGCTGGGGCTACCCTTACGTCTTTGAGGAGTTCCGCTTCCACATGACGCTGACGGGAGCGCTCCGGGAAGAGCGGCGCGCCCTTTGGCTCGAACGGCTCGCTCAGCTCTGCGACGGGCTTCCGCTTGTCATGATCGACGCAATTTCGCTCCTTCGGCAGGACGGACCCGATCGGCGCTTCCGCGTGATCGAGCGTGCTGCGCTCGGTACGTTGCTGTGACGATGCGCTGACCAACCGGTGGCAGCTTATGTCACTCCGGCTGTCCGCAGGGCTGTCATGGAAGCTTCACGCAGGGGTCATCCGACTGTCAGGTGACGGCGCTACGCGCTTCCCGTCCAACGGGAGCAGCACATGCTATCCATCGATGAACTGACCCGTCGCTTCGGTGAGAAGGCGGCCGTCGACAAGGTTTCCCTGCGTATCGAGCGTGGCTCCTTCGTAGGGGTTATCGGCCGCTCCGGTGCCGGCAAATCGACGCTCCTGCGCATGGTCAACCGTCTCACGGATCCGAGTGAAGGGCGCATCGTGATCGACGGCGTCGACGTCACGGCACTGCGGGGCCAGGCCTTGCGGGATTGGCGCGCCCGCTGCGCCATGATCTTCCAGCAGTTCAACCTCGTCGGTCGCCTCGATGTCCTCACGAATGTGCTCATCGGGCGTCTCAACAAGGCCCCCCTGCACCGCTCGCTCCTGAAGTCGTTCTCCGTGGAGGATCGTGCGATTGCCCTCGCGGCTCTCGAGCAGTTCGACATCGCGAACCTCGCCTCGCAGCGGGCGGACCAGCTCTCAGGCGGTCAGCAGCAGCGCGTCGCGATCGCACGCGCGCTCGTCCAGGAGCCAGACATCATTCTCGCCGACGAGCCGATCGCGTCGCTCGATCCGCGCAACACCAAGATCGTGATGGACGGACTCTCGCGCATCAATCGCGATTACGGGATCACGGTCCTCTGCAACCTCCACTCTCTCGATCTCGCGCGGGCCTATTGCGATCGCCTGATCGGCATGTCCGCCGGCCGCGTCGTGTTCGACGGAAGCGCCCTGCACCTGACCGAAGACGTGGCGCGGGAGCTCTACGGCCTCGAGGTCGGAGACGTGATCGACATCGAGGAATCCGTGCAGGCTTCGCGCTTGAATGGGTCGAGCCGGGTCGAGGTCGCCCGGTCCGTGCCGCTCGCCGCGGCATAGGCCTAACGCCTGACAGAGCCCCGAACGGGGCGTTCCATCGCAACTCTCAGGAGCACTCTCCATGCTGACCCGTCGTCTCGTTCTCGGGGCCGCCGCGGCATTCGCCATCGCCGGCGCCGCCCAGGCGCAGGATTGGAAATCCAAGTATCCGGAACTCGTCTTCGCCGTCATTCCGTCCGAGAACGCGTCCGGCGTCACTGAACGCTATGCGCCGCTCATGAAATATCTCTCGACGGAACTCGGAACCAAGGTCACGCTGCGTATCGCCAATGATTACGCCGCCGTGATCGAGGGGCAGCGTTCCGGCAACATCCACATCGCGCAGTATGGACCGGCATCCTACGCGCGCGCCACCACCACGGGCGCCAAGATCGAGCCGTTCGCGATCGAGACAAATGTCGACGGCACCAAGGGATATCACTCCGTCCTCTGGGTGAAGGCGAATTCGCCGTACCAGAAGATCGAAGACCTCAAGGGTAAGAATCTCTGCCTGGTGGATCCAAATTCGACGTCCGGAAACAATGTGCCGCGCTTCGCCATGAACAAGATGGGGATCAAGCCGGACCAGTTCTTCTCCAAGGTCGTCTATGCGGGCTCTCACGAGAATGCGGTGCTCGGCGTACAGCAGGGCACCTGCGACGCCGCCTTCAACTGGTGGAACGACGAGAACGAATCCAACTTGCTTCGCATGGCCCGAAAGGAGATGGTCAAGGCCGAAGACTTCCGGATGATCTTCAAGTCCGACCAGATCGTAAACTCGCCAATGGCCTATCTCTCGGATCTCCCGGAGGATCTCCGCAAGGCGATCCGGGACACCGTGCTTGCAATGCCGCAGAAGGATCCGGAGGCCTTCAACAAGATCTATGAGGGCAAGCAAGGTCCGTGGGTTCCGGTCGATCACTCGGCCTATGAGCCCATCGTCGAGCTGATCAAGTTCGTCGACTCGCTCCGCCGCGCGCGTTCGTAATCTCTGATCGTGGTCGCCGGCGTGTGATTCCCACCGTCGGCGCCACCCCCTCACCCGCCCCTTCGGGGCGACCTCTCCCATCGAGGGAGAGGTGAAGCTTCGCCTCTCTCCTTGTGGGAGTGGTCGGACGCGAAGCGTCCGGGTGAGGGGTATCGGCGCTGCGCTCAACGAACTCGCGAAAGCATGCCGCAGACTCTCACGGTCACGGATGAAATCTGAATTCATGTCGACGGTTCTTCCGCAGTTGCCGGATGAGCGCCTTCAGGTCCTTGCGCGGGGATATTCCGAAGCGGGCGCCGCCAAGCGGGCGCGGGCGATTCTGTTCGCTGCCGTTCTGGCAGGCCTCACCGCCCTGTCGGCCGTCGTCGCGGAAGTCGATATCGAAAAGCTGTTCGGAAATTTCGGCAATTTCTTCAGCTATTTCGATCGAATCCTGACATTCGATTCCGGCCCTGCCACCGGGCAGCGGGTCTGGACGGATCCAGCGGAATGGTTCTGGGGGCTCGACAAGTGGCTTGGACTGCTCGCCGAGACGATCCTCGTCGCCTATCTCGGAACGATGCTCGGGGGAGTCGCGGCGTTCCTTCTGTGCTTCTTCGCAGCGGCCAATCTCATGCCGCGACGCATCCTGCGCACATGTGTAAGGCGCTTTCTCGAATTCTGCCGCACCGTGCCCGAGATCGTCTTCGCGCTGATCTTCGTGATCGCCTTCGGCCTTGGCGCCGTGCCGGGCGTGCTGGCCATCGCGATCCATACCGCAGGTGCACTCGGAAAGCTTTTCTCCGAGGTGGTCGAGAACGTTGACTTGAAGCCTGTCGAGGGCGTGACCTCCACGGGAGCGAATTGGGTGCAGGCGATCCGTTTCGCCGTGGTGCCGCAGGTTCTGTCAAATTTCGCGAGCTACGCGCTCCTTCGCTTCGAGATTAATGTGCGTGGCGCATCCGTCATGGGCTTCGTCGGTGCCGGCGGGATAGGTCAGGACCTCATCGAGGCGATCCGCAAGTTCTACTATGCGGACGTATCGGCCATCCTGCTTCTGATCATCCTCACCGTGATGCTGATCGACCTTGCGACCGAGCGCCTGCGCCATGCTCTGCTCGGCCTAGAGTGGAACCGATGAGCCACACTCTCCGTGACAGAGCACACGCGGATCTCGGTGGTCTACAGGCGCGCCATCCCTGGGTCTTTCATCCGCCGCTCAAGCGCAGATTCGTCACGGTCACCGTGGTGGTTGCTCTCACTGGGCTGATGCTAGTCGGGTTCTGGCGGCTCGGCTTTTCCTTCGAGCGTATGATCAAGGGTATCGGTGAACTCGGCACGCTTGTGATGCTGATGTTGCCGCCGAATCCCGGGAGTTGGTCGAAAGCGGTTCTGATTTTCCATGCCTTGGCGGAGACGCTCGCAATCGCCTTCCTGGGCACGCTTCTCGCCGCGATCATTGCCTTCCCGATCGGCTTCGTGGCCGCCCGCAACACGACCGTGAACCGGCTCGTGCAGTTCGCGTCCCGCCGCGTTCTCGACGGCATACGGGGCGTTGATGCGCTGATCTGGGCGCTCCTCTGGATCAACGTGGTTGGGCTCGGTCCGTTTGCGGGCGTGCTCGCGATCATGATGAGCGATATCGGCTCTTTCGGAAAGCTGTTTTCGGAAGCGATCGAAGCTGCGGACAAGCGCCCCGTCGAAGGCGTCACCTCAACCGGCGGTTCGCGGCTCCATCAGATCCGCTACGGCATCATCCCGCAGATCCTGCCGGTCATCGGCAGCCAAGTGCTCTACTACTTCGAGTCGAACACGCGCTCGAGCACGATCATCGGCATCGTCGGCGCCGGTG
Organism: Microvirga massiliensis; assembly: GCF_001006805.1. Classification (GTDB taxonomy): domain Bacteria; phylum Pseudomonadota; class Alphaproteobacteria; order Rhizobiales; family Beijerinckiaceae; genus Microvirga; species Microvirga massiliensis. Next base: position 307,406 of record NZ_LN811358.1, read on the forward strand.
GCATCGGGCTTCACCTGTCCGAGCAGATCCGCACGCTCGAATGGCAATCCGTATCCTTCATCATCCTCCTGATCCTCGTCATGGTCGCCGTGATCGATCTCATATCGAGCCGATTGCGGCAGACGCTGATCGGGCGGTCGGCGCAGGGCAAGGGCTGATCCGCAAAGGTGCGCTCAGGGTTCGAGAACGATTTCGACGCGGTCGGCTGCGAAGAGGGCACGCGTCACCTGAATCGGCGACCCGGTCGGCTCGGCATTGACGCTGTCGACCACGAGCACGACTCGTCCGGCAGGCATTTCGAGGAGTGCAGCCTCTTCGGTGCTCGCTCCTCGTGCGGAGATGCGGGTCGCGATGCGGACATAGTCCGGCACCCCATGTTTCGCATAGGCGCGTGTCAGGGAGCCGGTTTGCGCAAATGTTCTGTCGAGACCGGCGAAGCGCGGGAGCGGCAAGAGCGTGCGCGAGATCGAGAGCGGCGTATTGTCGGCCCGGTGTATCGTTCGCAGCTCGAGGAGATTCTCGCTGGGCTCGATCGCGAGGGCCCTGGCTTCCCGCTCGGAGGCTTCGACGATCCGCGACCCGATCAGATCGCCCGAGGCCTCGCGGCCTGCCTGCGTGACGGCCTCGGAGAAGCGGGTCCGCTGACGGATCGGGTACGGCAGTGGCGGCGTCTCAACGAAGGTACCGCGACCTTGCGTTGCTCGCACAATGCCGCGCTGCGCGAGCGCTGCCAGCGCGCGACGGACCGTATGGCGATTAACGCCGAAGCGTTCGGCAATCGCCGATTCCGGTGGCAACTGCTCTCCTGCAGCCCAGGCACCAGAGGTGATGTCCGTTTCCAGACGTTCGGCGATCTGTCGCCATGCGGCCAGTCCCTTGCCGCGCTCCAGAGGCAGAGTCTCCACTGTCATCGAAACTTCATTTGACCACTTTGTTCGGTTGTCTATAACACTAGACAACGTTGCGGTGAAGTGCGGAGCCCAAGATGCTCGACACGGAATTCCCACCTGAAATTGCGAAGCGGCGCTGGGCAATGGCGCTTTGCGCCGAAGCAGTGCGCACGGAGCTCGAATCCGCACTGGACGGCCTCGGGGACATCGGGAAAATCGAGGATCTCCGCCCCGTCGAGACTGGGCTCGTCATGGTGCGCGGGCGGATCGGCGGCGATGGGGCGCCCTTCAATCTCGGGGAGGCCACCGTCACGCGTGCCGCCGTCCGAGTCGACGAGCGCCTCACGGGCTTTTCCTATCAGCTCGGCCGTGACGGCCGAAAGGCGCACCTTTCGGCGACCCTCGACGCCCTGATTCAGGCGCCGGAGCGACGCGATGCCGTCACGGCTGCCCTGGCACCGATCGAAGCGCGCATTGCAACGGAACGCGAGGTGCGGGCGCGCCGGATTGCGGCCACCCGGGTGAATTTCTTTACGATGGTGCGTGGGGAAGATTGACGATGACCGGCCTTGCTCTCAGCTTCGCGGATCCCGTCACCGCCTCACAGCAGGCGTTCAGCGCCGTGATGCATGCGCTCGCATCGCCCGGCGAGATCCGGACCTTCGCCACGGATCTCGAACCGCCACGGCCGCTCACTCCGGAACTCGCGGCAGTCGCGCTGGCCTTGGCCGATCATGAGGCGCCGCTCTGGCTCGACGAGCCTCTCGCTGCGGCCCCAGCCGTCGCCGAGTATCTGCGCTTTCACACCGGCGCCGCGATCGTCGAGGACCCGGCCGACAGCGCCTTCGCGCTCATTTGCGAGCCGCGGCTTTGTCCATCGTTCGATGCTTTCGCCCTCGGAACGCCGGAATACCCCGATCGATCGACCACGATCGTGCTGGCCGTCACGTCGCTGGATGACGGGCTGGGGCTTCGCTTGAGAGGACCGGGGATCGAGACGGAGCGGTCATTCGCACCGAATCCTCAGCCGGATGGATTTCGCGATCAGATTCTTCGCAACCGTTCACTCTTTCCGCTCGGCGTCGACTGGCTCTTCATCGCACCGGGCAAGATCGCGGGCTTGCCCCGCTCCGTGAGGATCATCGGGGAGAGTTGAGCCGATGTATGTTGCAGTGGAGGGCGGCGAAGCCGCAATCGACAACGCCCATCTCCTCCTGGCGCATGCACGGCGCGGTGATCCGGCAGTGCCCGAATTGTCGGTCGCGCAGATCGCCGAGCAGCTTACGATTCTCGTCGATCGCGTGATGACGGAAGGTTCGCTCTACGATCGCGAGCTTGCGGCGCTGGCGCTCAAGCAGGCGCGCGGCGACGTGATCGAAGCGATCTTCCTGGTGCGTGCCTTCCGCACCACGCTGCCGCGCTTCGGCAGCACGGAGGCGATCGACACCCGGGCGATCGAAATCCGCCGCCGCGTGTCGGCGACCTTCAAGGACCTCCCCGGCGGACAGGTCCTTGGGCCGACCTTCGATTACACTCATCGCCTCATCGACTTCGCCCTTGCAGCGGAAGGAGACCCGCCCCCACCAGCCGAGGCGCCCGCAGCGCCCGCCGAAACAATCGTGCCGCGCGTCACCGATCTTCTTGGCGACGAGGACCTCATCGAGCGTGAGTCCGCGCCAGACCCATCACTGCCCGTCGGCGATCTCACGCGCGAACCCATGAGCTTCCCGGCGGATCGCGATCTGCGGCTCCAGGCCCTTGCGCGCGGCGACGAAGGCTTCGTGCTCGCGCTCGGCTATTCCACGCAGCGCGGTTTCGGGCGCACGCATCCCTTTGTCGGCGAGATCCGCGTCGGCGAGGTCGAGGTCGAGTTCATGCCGGAAGAACTCGGTTTCCCGGTTCCGCTCGGCACGCTCACTGTCACCGAATGCCAGATGGTGAACCAGTTCAAGGGCTCCGCCGAGGTGCCCCCCCAGTTCACTCGCGGCTACGGCCTCGCGTTCGGGCAGAGCGAACGCAAGGCTATGGCGATGTCGCTGGTCGATCGCGCGCTCCGCGCGCGCGAGCTGGGCGAGGAGATCAAGGGACCCGCGCAGGACGAGGAATTCGTTCTGTCACACGCCGACAATCTGCAGGCGACGGGTTTCGTGGAGCACCTGAAACTGCCGCATTACGTCGACTTTCAGGCCGAGCTCGAACTCGTTCGCCGGATGCGCGCCGAGCACGCTTCGCGCGCATCCGAAGACGCCGTCGAAACCCGGGAGGCAGCCGAATGAGGGCGGAAGCGCAGAATGAAGGTCTCACGGGCTACAATTTCGCGTATCTCGACGAGCAGACGAAGCGGATGATCCGCCGCGCGATCCTGAAGGCGATCGCAATTCCCGGATACCAGGTGCCCTTCGCCTCGCGCGAGATGCCGATGCCCTACGGCTGGGGCACGGGCGGCGTGCAGGTGACGGCCTCCATTCTCGGCAAGAGCGATGTCCTGAAGGTCATCGACCAGGGCTCCGACGACACGACGAATGCCGTCTCGATCCGGAAGTTCTTCGAGCGCACCGCCGGCGTCGCCACGACAACGCACACGCAGGACGCAACCGTCATTCAGACCCGGCATCGCATTCCGGAACATCCGCTCCATGCGGGCCAGGTGCTCGTCTTCCAGGTGCCTATTCCTGAGCCGCTGCGATTCCTCGAGCCGCGCGAGACGGAAACCCGCAAGCTGCACGCACTCGCGGAATACGGCCTCATGCATGTGAAGCTCTATGAGGATATCGCGCGGCACGGCCACATCGCGACGACCTATGCCTATCCGGTCGAGGTCGACGGACGCTACGTCATGGACCCGTCCCCGACGCCGAAGTTCGATAACCCGAAGATGCACCGCATGCCGGCCCTGCAGCTCTTCGGGGCCGGCCGCGAGAAGCGGATCTACGCCGTTCCGCCCTATACGGATGTGCGCAGCCTGGACTTCGAGGACCACCCGTTCCGGGTCCAGACCTTCAAGGAGCCCTGTGCGCTCTGCGGTGCTGCAGGAGCCTATCTCGATGAAGTCGTTCTCGACGACCGCGGCGGCCGCATGTTCGTGTGCTCCGATACGGATTTCTGTGAGGAGCGGCGGCAAGCCGGGCATCGCGGCGCGATGCTCGCGACGACCGAGACGGCGCCGTGGGGCGCTCGGCTCGGCAAGACCCACCCTCGGAATTCCGGAGAACAACGGTGAGCGAGACGCCGCTTCTGCAGGCGAGAGGACTGACGAAGTTCTACGGGCAACGCGCCGGCTGCATGGACGTGTCCTTCGATCTGTTCGAAGGCGAAGTGCTCGCCGTCGTCGGAGAATCCGGGTCCGGCAAGTCGACCCTTCTCGGCTGTCTCGCGACCGAGCTCGAGCCAAGCAGCGGCGAGGTCTTCTATCGCATGCGTGACGGTGCGATGCGTGAACTCTTCTCCCTGAGCGAACCGGAGCGCCGCTTCCTGCTGCGCACCGACTGGGGCTTCATTCGCCAGGATGCGTCCCAGGGCTTGCGCATGAGCGTATCGGCCGGCGGCAATGTCGGGGAGAGATTGATGGCTGTCGGGGCCCGGCATTACGGGCGCATTCGCACGACGGCCGCCGACTGGCTGTCCCGCGTCGAGATCGAGGCCGACCGGATCGACGACACGCCGCGCACCTTCTCGGGCGGCATGCGCCAGCGCCTGCAGATTGCCCGCAATCTCGTCACGCATCCGCGCCTCGTCTTCATGGACGAGCCGACCTCCGGTCTCGACGTTTCGGTGCAGGCGAAGCTTCTCGATCTCATTCGATCGCTGGTCAGCGAGCTAGGGCTCGCCGTCATCATCGTGACCCACGATCTAGCGGTTGCGCGACTCCTGTCCCACCGGATCATGGTGATGCGCAGCGGACGGGTCGTGGAGACGGGTCTCACCGATCAGGTCCTCGACGATCCGAGTGAACCCTATACGCAACTCCTCGTCTCTTCGGTTCTGGCGGCCTGACCATGACGAAACTGGTCTCTCTCGAGGGCGTCTCCAAAGCCTTCACCCTGCACCTGCGCGGCGGCGCGCGGCTCGACGTCGTGTCCGGCGTGACTTTCACGGCTCATGCAGGCGAATGCATCGTTCTCGGTGGTCCATCGGGCGCCGGCAAATCGTCGCTTCTGAAGATCATCTATGGCAATTACCGATGCGATTCCGGCCGGGTGCTCGTCCGGGACGGAGATGAACTGGTCGATGTCGCGGCTGCTGCGCCCCGCCGGATCCTGGCTCTGCGGCGGTCCATTATGGGCTATGTCTCCCAGTTCCTGCGCGTCATCCCGCGCGTCGGGGCCCTCGACATCGTCGTCGCGGCAGGCCGCGAGAGCGGACTGGCCGATGACAAAGCGCGGCGGCGCGCGGAGAGCCTGCTGTCACAGCTCAACGTGCCGGAGCGCCTCTGGTCGTTGCCCCCGGCCACCTTTTCGGGCGGCGAGCAGCAGCGCGTGAACATCGCCCGAGGGCTCGTCAGCGATCGCCCCGTCCTCTTGCTCGACGAGCCGACGGCTTCGCTCGACGCCCGCAATCGTGCGGTCGTGATCGATCTCATCGAGCGCAAGAAAGCTGCTGGCGCCGCGATCATCGGCATCTTCCATGATGAGGACGTGCGCGACGCGGTGGCAAGCCGTGTCGTCGATGTGACGCAGTTTTCAGCTAAAGCCGCGGCCTGAGTCCGAAGCGAAGAAGCCCATGCCCGACAGACCGAACATCCATATCTTCGAGAATGCCGAAATCGTGATGCCCGATCGCGTCCAGCGAGGCTGGGTCGCGGTTGATGACGGCCGCATCATCGAAATCGGAGAGGGCGCGGCTCCCGAGCGCGGCCTCGATCTGGCAGGGGACTATCTTCTTCCGGGTCTCGTGGAGCTCCATACCGATCATCTCGAGAGCCATTACGCGCCGCGCCCGAAGGTACGCTGGCATCCTCTCGGGGCCGTTCTCGCCTATGACGCGCAGATCGCCTCATCCGGCATTACGACCGTTTTCGATTCGCTCCGGGCGGGTGTCGATGTGGATGGCGGCGGCCTTGGGGCCGAGCTCCTTGCGCTCGCCGAGGCTCTCGACGATGCGCGTCGGCATGGGCTCTTCCGCTGCGAGCATCTCACTCATTTGCGCTGCGAGGTGCCGTCGCCGGATGTCGTCGAAACGGTCGAAAACTTCGTATCGGTCTTTCCGGTGCACCTGATTTCCCTGATGGATCACACGCCCGGCCAGCGGCAGTTCCGGGACCTCGACAAGTATTTCACCTATTACGGCGGCAAGACCGGCAAATCCGATGCGGAGATCCGGCAGGCGGTTCAACGCAAGACTAACGAGAATGCGGCGCTTTCGGCCATGAACCGGCCGGCACTCGTGAAGATGGCCGCACAACGCGGGATCCGCCTCGCCTCGCACGACGACACGACGCTCGACGAGGTCCATCAATCGATTCACGAAGGGGTTGCCATCGCGGAGTTCCCGACGACAATCGAAGCCGCGCGAGCCTCGCACAAGAACGGCATCACGGTGATGATGGGTGCACCGAATCTCATCCGCGGCGGCTCGCATTCCGGCAACGTGGCCGCGGAGGAGCTCGCACGGGAGGGCGTCCTCGACATTCTGTCGTCGGACTACGTTCCTGCGAGCCTTTTGATGGCAGCCTTCGATCTGCCGCGTCGCGCGGCGGGCATCACGCTGCCCGACGCGATTGCGACCGTGACGCGCAACCCTGCGCGGTCCGCCGGGCTCCAGGACCGTGGCGAGATCGCTTCCGGACAGCGGGCCGACATCGTGCGCGTCTCCGTCGTCGGCGGCGTGCCTGTCGTTCGCCAGGTGTGGCTCGAAGGACGGCGGGTCGCCTGATGGCCGGTGGCTTCGTTTTCGTCGTCGGGCCGAGTGGAGCCGGCAAGGACACGCTGATCCGTCTCGCGCGTGCAGAACTGTGCAACGATCCGCGCTTCAGCTTTCCGCGGCGCCTCGTGACGCGCGAGGCCTCGACGTGGGAGGACAATGACACCATCGACGATGAGAGCTTCGCGCGCAGCCACGCGGCGGGCGCGTTCACCCTATCCTGGCGAGCCCACGGGCTCGGCTATGCGCTGCCGGGATCCTGTCGCGATGCGGCCGAAGCCGGCCAGGTCGTCGTCTGCAATCTCTCCCGCACGCTCATTGGCGAGGCGCGCAAAAAACTGCCGAACGTCTCGGTCGTCGAAGTGACGGCGTCCGTTGCAGTTCTCGCTGCACGGCTCGCGCTCCGTGGGCGGAGCGAGGATGGCAATATCGGCGCACGGATTGCGCGCTCGCGTGAAGTCGGCGCGGTGGCTGCCGACCTCACGATCGTGAATGAGGGCGCTCCGGAGACAGCAGGACGGAAGCTCACGGCCTTCCTGCGCAAGTGCGCGGAGCTGGATGTTCGAAACGTCGACGCCGCCGCGAGCTGAGGTTCAGCGCTTCAAGCCCGCAGGAACGGTACCAGCGCTGCGAGTGTCCCGCTCGCATTCTCTTCGGCAACGAAATGGCCGGAGTCGAGCTCGGTGCCGGTCGCCTGTGGCGCAAAGGTGTTGTGCCAGATATCGAGTGGTGTCCCGTCGGCGTCGCTTGCGTCACGCGTCAGGTAGTACCGGCTCGAGATCAGCAGGGTCGGACAGCCTATCTTCCGCCCGGCTGCGACATCCGCTTCGTCGGCCGTGCAGTCGAGTGTCGCACCCGCGCGGTAATCCTCGCAGAAGGCGTGAATGCGCGACGGCTCGTTGCAACTCGCGTGGTAGGAATCGAGGGCGCGCGGATCGAACACGTCGAGAGATCCCGCTTTCGACCACCCAGCGAGCAGCTTGTCGAAATAGGGCAGGGGATCTTCTCCGATCTCCTCCTCGGGCTTGGGATAAGGTTCGGAGAGGAAACCCCAATGCGCCTTCGGTACGTGGCCGGTGCGCATCTGCGCCCAGACGTAGAACGTCGGCAGAATGTCGAGGAGCGCGAGGCGCTCGATGCGTCCCGGATGATCGAGAGCGAGCCGATAGCCGACGCGAGCGCCGCGGTCATGGCCGGCGAGTGCGAATCGGATGTGCCCGAGCGTTTCCATGACGGTGACGACGTCGCGTCCCATGGCCCGCTTGGAGTAGGTCTCATGTCCGGAATCGCCGCGCGGGGCCGAGGACCAGCCGTATCCGCGTAGATCCATGCAGACGACCCGGTGCGTCTCGGCGAGCGCAGGCGCAACGCGATGCCACATCGCATGGGTCTGTGGAAAACCATGCAGGAGAACGAGAGGCGGCCCATCACCCTTGACGCGCGCAAAAATGCGGCCCGCTTCCGTATCAATCCAGTGGGAAGAGAAACCCGGGAAGAGATCGTCGCTCATGCTGCCAAGATAGGGCGGTCCATGCGCGACGGAAATGGAACCCTGTCGACTTCAGCCTCGCTCCCGCGCCACCGCTCGCCAGCCGATATCGCGACGGCAGAAACCCTCCGGCCAGTCGATCAGGTCGACGGCTCGATAGGCTTGGCGCTGCGCTTCCGCGACGCTGTCGGCCGTCGCCGTGACGGAGAGGACCCGCCCGCCATTGGCGACGAGGCGCTCTCCGGACATCGCGGTCCCGGCATGGAAGATCGTCACGCCGACGACCTCCTCGGCCTTGTCGAGTTCGCGGATCTCGGAGCCTGTCTCTACCTTGCCGGGATAACCCTTGGCCGCGAGAACCACGGTCAGCGCGACGTCGTCCCACCAGCGCAGATCGAAATGATCGAGAACGCCGTCGCAGGCCGCGAGCATGGCCGCCGCGAGGTCCGTTTTCAGGCGCGGCATCAGGACCTGGGTCTCGGGGTCTCCGAAACGGACATTGTATTCGATGAGCTTCGGCCCCTCGGCCGTGATCATCAGGCCGGCATAGAGGATCCCGGTATAGGGTGTCCCGCGTTCGGCCATCGCCGCGAGTGTCGGGCGGATGATTTCCCGCATCACGCGTTCCTGCAGATCCGCGGTCAGGATCGGCGCCGGCGAATAGGCGCCCATGCCGCCCGTGTTCGGGCCCTGGTCCCCGTCAAAGGCCCTCTTGTGATCCTGAGCCGTGCCGATCGGCAGCGCGGTGCGGCCATCGCAAAGCGCAAAGAAGCTCGCCTCCTCGCCTTCGAGATACTCCTCGATGACGACCTCGGCGCCCGCTTCGCCATGGCTGCCGGAAAACATGCCCTCGACCGCGGCTTGCGCATCCTCGAGAGTCATCGCAACGACCACGCCCTTGCCGGCGGCGAGGCCGTCGGCCTTGACGACGATCGGCGCGCCTACCCCGCGCAGATAGGCGAGCGCAGGGCCGGCCTCCCGGAAGCGCTGGTAGGCTGCGGTTGGAATACCTGCAGCGGCGCAGAGATCCTTCGTGAACCCCTTTGACCCCTCGAGGGCGGCGGCTGCCCTGGTCGGACCAAAGGCCTTGATGCCGACGGCCTTCAGATCGTCCACGAGGCCGGCGACGAGCGGCGCCTCCGGGCCGATGACGACGAGGCCGATCGCGTGCTCCCGGCAGAATTGAACGACGGCATCGTGGTCGGTGACGGACAGCGCGACATTCGTCCCGCATTCCGCCGTACCAGGATTTCCGGGGGCGATGAAGAGCGTGTCGCAAAGGGGACTGGCGGAGAGGCTCCAAGCCAATGCATGTTCGCGGCCGCCCGAGCCAATGAGCAAAATATTCATGTGAACCTTGGGTTGGGCGCGTTGTACGGCCGCGGCTCCCCGGTATCAACAGGAGAACGACCGGGGTCTGTCTTGGCATCGCCCCCGGGATGGCACTAGGGTCCGGCCCATGGCCGAGAAAGCTCCTACCAACGCCCCCGAGTGGTCGGTTTCCGATCTCGCCGGAGCGCTCAAGCGCACCCTCGAGGACGCCTTCGGCCATGTGCGTCTGCGCGGCGAGATCTCCGGTTTCCGCGGGCCGCATTCCTCAGGCCACGTCTATTTCTGCCTCAAGGACGAATCCGCGCGGATCGATGCGGTGATCTGGAAGGGCACCTATGGGCGCCTGCGCTTCAAGCCCCAGGAGGGGATCGAGGTCATCGCCACGGGCCGGATCACGACGTTCCCGGGCAAGTCGGCCTATCAGATCGTCGTCGAGTCGCTGGAGCCGGCCGGCATCGGCGCGCTCATGCAGATCCTGGAAGAGCGACGGCGCAAGCTCGCGGCCGAGGGACTCTTCGCCGAATCCCGGAAGCGCCCGCTGCCGTTCCTGCCGCGGGTCGTCGGCGTGGTGACCTCGCCCACCGGCGCCGTGATTCGCGACATTCTCCACCGGCTCGAGGATCGCTTCCCGCGCCATGTCCTCGTCTGGCCGGTGCGGGTGCAGGGCGAGACCTCCGCCGAGGAGGTTGCGGCCGCCATTCAGGGTTTCAATGCGCTGGCACCGGACGGGGCCATCCCGCGCCCGGACGTCATCATCGTCGCGCGCGGCGGCGGCTCGATCGAAGATCTCTGGGGTTTCAACGAGGAGATCGTCGTCCGCGCCGCTGCGGAGAGCGGAATCCCCCTCGTCTCCGCGGTTGGCCACGAAACCGACTGGACCCTCATCGATCACGCCGCCGATTATCGTGCGCCGACCCCCACGGGTGCAGCCGAGAAAGTGGTCCCGGTCCGCATCGAGCTCATGGGAGACGTGCGGGATCTCGGGCGGCGCCACCTCGAGGCGATGCTGCGCAGCCTCGAATACCGGCGTCGGGATCTCCGCGCGCAGACCGATCGTCTGCCGCAGCCGGAAGGACTCTTTGCGCTCAAGCAACAGCGCCTCGACCTTCTGTCCGCGAAACTCGCGCCGGCGCTCATGCGTCATGCGGGACGCTTCTCGGATCGCCTGCACAAGGCCGTTGAACGGCTTGCGGTTCATTCACCGTCGGCGCGGCTTGCCGCGATGCGGGCTCGCCTCATCGGCATCGGAGGCACGCGGTCCACCGAGGCGGCACACCGGTTGCTCCGCAACCGCGCCGAGCGTCTGGAGCATCTCGGGCGCTCGCTCACTGTCGCCCGGAACAATCTCGTCCGGAGTCATCGCGTTCACCTCGAGCGGCAGGCGGAACGCGTGTCCCGGATCTCGGAGCGCCTGGAGCCGGCAGTGCTGCGCCACATCGCATTGCGTCGCGCCGGCCTCGATACCATGGCCCAGCTTTTCGACAGCCTGAACTATCGGGCTGTTCTTTCCCGCGGCTATACCCTGATCTGGGATGCGAACGGACGCCCGGTGCGCTCCGCCAAGGGCGCCGCGGATGGCGAGGTCCTCGCGATCGAGTTCGCTGACGGCAAGCTCGACGCGACCGTCGGGCGGCTGACACGCAGCCGGCCGGCGGCCCGTCAGCGCCTCGTGGAGGAGCAGGGCGCGCTGTTCTGACCGCGATTATGCATTGAAACCGCCCCCGGCGATGACCTATTTGGAAGTGTCATCCGGGGCGGACTCCGGGTCGCGAGGCGGATATGAACAAGCACGAGCGCAGCAACGGCGAAGCCGTGGTCGAATACCTGGACAGCAACCTGCGCCTCGTCAGGCCGGGCTCATTCGTGCGTTGCGCAGTCACAGGCGAGATCATCCCTCTCGATCAGCTGAAATACTGGAGTGTCGAGCACCAGGAGGCCTACGCTTCCCCTGAGGCGGTTCTGATCCGGCTTGGGTACAAGAAGGCGGAGTAATGCCTGAGGGGATTGGTAGCTCTCTCCCGTCACGTCAATGGAGAGGCGAAGCGGTAGCGGCGCGCACATCACCTCTCCCCTGACGGGAGAGGTCGCCCCGAAGGGGCGGGTGAGGGTGGCGGCGCCACGCGAATTTTGTCTGCGATCAATGCCGCGAAATCATTCGAATTGTCGAGCGCGAGCGACACGCGCAACACAGTGACATCCTCGAGATGACTGGACGACAATCGCGCTGCGTCCTTCTCAGTCGTCACGAGCCGCAAGCCCTTCCCCCGTGCTTCCCTGATCAGATCATCGACTTCTCCGTCGCGAAAACGGTGATGATCCGGTAATGCAATCTCACGTTCGACGATCGCACCGGCATCCAGCAAGGTCTGGAAGAATTTTGCGGGCCGGCCAATGCCTGCAAACGCAAGGACCCGCTTGCCGGCAACGCGTTCTGCATCATTCACGTTCGGCACGAGTCGTGCCCCGAAGACGGGTTTGCCCTGCCTATCTGCGTCACGGGCGAGAGGATCGCCGGCGGGTCCTTCACCGATCACAACGACCGTGTGCACAAGCGGCCATTGCGCGGCGAGCGAAGCCCGGAGCGGGCCGGCCGGGATGCACAAACCATTGCCGATTCCGGTGCCGCCATCGACCACAGCAATTGCGAGATCCTTTTGCAGCGATGGATTCTGCAAGCCGTCGTCCATGACGATTACGTTGCCGTGCGTTGCCGCCAGCTTCGCACCGATCTTCCGGTCGCGTGCGAGAATCGTCGGCGCCACACGCGCGAGAAGAAGCGCCTCGTCGCCGACATCGTCCGCGCGAGATTCACTTCCAACACGCAGCGGTCCCATGAAACGTCCGCCATAGCCGCGCGTGAGGAAGACCGGCCGGTGTCCAGCTTGCTGCAGGAGTTGCCCGACAGCGATGGCCGTCGGTGTCTTGCCCGCACCGCCAGCCGTGAAATTGCCGATGCAGATTACCGGAACCGGCGCGCGCATTCCGGATCGGCGCAGGCGATGCGAGGCGATAGCACCGTAAAAGGCTGCGATCGGGCGCAGCGCATGAGCGACCGGGCTCGGGGTGGGCTGCGCCCAGAAGGCGGGCGCTCGCATCAGCGCCGTTCCGCGAGCTTCATCTGGGCAATGAAGGGTTCGATCGTCTGCAGGGTGCGGTCCACGGCACCGCCGAGTTCCTGAATCGTCTCCGTACCCGCACGTGCCATGCGGCGCATGCGGGCCGGGTCGCCGAGAAGCCTGTCGAGAGATTCGATCAGCGCTTCCTCATCGAGAACTTCTATAGAGGCCGAAGCACCATCGAGGGCGGCATAGATGTCGCGGAAATTGTGCACGTGTGGCCCGTGCAGAACAGCGGCGCCAAGCTTCACGGGCTCGATCGGGTTCTGGCCGCCATGCGGCACGAGCGAGCCGCCGACGAAAACGAGCGTCGTCAATCGATAGAACAGCCCGAGTTCGCCGATCGTGTCCGCGACATAGACCTCGGTGCTGCTGTCCGGATTCGCCCCATCCGACCGGAGTGCTGTCCGGAGTCCGAGGCGGGATGCGAGATCGGCGAGCTCGGGACCGCGTTGCGGATGCCGCGGCACGACGAGCGTCAGGAGATCCGGATGACGTTCTGCAATCGTACGATGGACGGCGAGCAGCATCTCCTCCTCACCGGAATGCGTGCTCGCAGCGAGCCAGACGGGACGGCCGGCCATCAGGCCCGAAAGCTGCGCCACGACTCTCGGATCTGCGGGAGGCGGTGGAGCATCGAATTTCAGGTTGCCTGCCACCGTGACCTGCGGCGCGCCGAGCCGGGCGAAGCGCTCCGCATCGTCGTGACTCTGCGCGAGGCAAAGAGAAAACCGCTCGAGCAGGGCTCGGATCGCCGCCGGGAAATGCTCCCAGCGCCTGAACGAGCGATCCGACATGCGTCCGTTGAGGAGGATCAGCGGGATCGCGCGCCGGTGGGCTTCGATCACCGTGTTCGGCCAGATTTCCGATTCGGCCAGGAGGATCAGATCCGGCCGCCAGTGATCGAGGAATCGCCGCAGGTATCGCGGCACATCGACGGGCACGAACTGGTGGAAGGCTCCGGGCGGCAGGCGACGCGCGAGAAGCGAGGCCGACGTGCGGGTCCCGGACGTCACCAGCACGGCAATCCCGCGCTGCGCAAGACGCTCGATGATCGGCAGGAGAGACATGGTTTCGCCGATACTGGCCCCGTGGACCCAGACGAGGTGCCCCGCAGGTCGCGCTCGGCCCGGGCGTCCTTGACGCTCACCAAGGCGCGCGCGCTCCTCTCGTCCCCTCCGCTGGCGCAGGTGCAGGAATCCGACGATCGCCGGCTCGAAAGCCGCAGTGGCGACACCGTACGCCCTGAGCAGGGCTGGCAGGCCGTGTATCACCGGCGCACCTCGGCGCCGGGATCCTGCGATCCGACGCGTTCATAGGCGCGGGCATGGATCGCGTCGAGGCTGCGCTCGACCTCCTGGCGCGCTGCTTCGAGCCCCGCCTCGTCGGCATCGCGCGGGACGAAGATGGGATCACCCAGCACGATCGCGCCGCGACCGAACGGGAGCCCGATACTCGCACGATCCCAGCTCCGGATGTCGATGCGCCGGCTCGTCACCACCGCAACCGGCACGATCGGGCGACCGGAGAGCTGCGACAGGGCAATGATGCCCGTTCCACAGACCCGGGAAATCTTCGGGACATCCGCCGTCATGACGACCATTTCCCCGCCCGCCAGAGCCCTCAGCATTCCGCGCAAGGCGGTTGCGCCCCCCTTTTCACGCACCTTCCGGCCACGGGCGCCGGAGCCGCGAATGGCCCGGATTCCCAGCCGGCGCAGGGCGACGGCATTGAGTTCGCCATCGCCGGAACGGGAGACCAGGCTTGCAGCCCGGTCCTGCGGGCGCTTCGCAAAATGCACCATGAAATGCTGGCCATGCCACATGGCCGCGATGACGGGCATCAGTGGGCCGATGCGATCATAGGCGTCTTCGGGCTCCATCATGAAACGGTTGGTGCGCCGCACCAGGCCGAGATAACCCGCGAGAAGGACGCCGAGCGTCTCCCGCACGAGCGCCGATCTGGCAATCCGCTTCCAAAGCCCCATCGCCTGAGCCGGTCAGTCCTGGGGATCGAGCAGGCGGTGCAGATGCACGATGAAGTAGCGCATTTGGGCATTGTCGACCGTGCTCTGCGCCTTTGCCTTCCAGGCCGCGTGAGCGGTCGCGTAGCTCGGATAGATCCCGACGATGTCGAGCTTCGGAATATCCTTGAACTGCACGTCGTCGAGGCGCTCCAGTTCGCCTCCGAACACGAGGTGAAGAAGCTGTTTGCTGGTGGTTTCTGACATGGTGCGCTGCTCCGGGGCCGGTGCGGCTTAGCGCAGGGCAGCGCCTTCCGCGGACACCGCCCTCATGGCGGCAACGACGCAGGGATGCAACCGTGCCGATGCGGCAGCGAGCTCGCCGTGAATCGGCTCTGGCCGGTTATAGACGAGGGGCTTTCCGTCGAGGGCGGCCACGCGTCCTCCTGCCTCGGTCAGGATGAGATCGGCTGCAGCGAGGTCCCAGTCCCGCGCATCGGTCGAGACGAGGCCGATATCGACGGAACCCTCGGCAACCCGTGCCAGGCGGAGAGCAAGCGACGGAATCCGGTCGATGCGTTCGATAGGGCCACTCCTCCGCGCCAGTTGCTCGATGAGCGGCTTCGGCCCGGTGACCCGAGCACCGCGGAGGCTCGGTTGTGATGACACCTGCACTCGAACCCCGTTTCGAAACGCTCCTCTGCCGGCTACGGCCTCATAGAACATGCTGTGGGCCGGCGCATACACGAAGCCGAGGGCAGGCTGGCCTTCGAGAAGGAGCCCGATGGCAATCGACCAGTCGCGATTGCCCGTCATAAAGGCGCGCGTGCCGTCGATGGGGTCGACGATCCAGACGAGGGACCGCGATAGCCGATCCGGCCGATCGGCCGTCTCTTCCGAGAGCCAGCCAGCTTCCGGGAGCAGCCGCAGAAGGTGCTCCTCGAGGAATGTATCGACCGCAATATCTGCCTCCGTGACCGGCGATCCACGCTCCTTGGTCCAGCGCCGCGCGGACGTGGCATCGCCTTCACGGAAGTATGGGAGAGCGAGCGCGCCGGCCTCACGCGCGAGGTCCGCGACGGCGGGTGCGAGGGATCTGACGTCGGAGAGTGTGGGGGAAGGCATCCTCACCTTCACATGGGGGTTAGCGGCGAGCCGCAAAAGACCCGGAGGGTGCTGCACCCGAGAGAAGAGGGAGCCGCGCCGAATCGCGCGGCGCCCGGTCGGTCCGGACCAGCCGTGAAAGTCCTGATGACAACTTGCGCAGCTTTCCGCAGAGGCAGGCAAGGCTTTGTTTGGCATCGCTTCCGAAACGGCCGGATTGACCTTCCCTTAACCCAAGCTCTTAAGCCGTCGGCGCAAGATCAGGGGCAAGATGCCCTCATCAGGTCGAGAGGTCCGTCAGAGACCCCCGGCCGGCCTAACAGGGCGTCGAACATGGCAATAGTCACTCCGGAAGCCGGGGTTGTGCCAAGAAATTGGCACAACCCCGGCGCCAACGAGAAGTCGTGTCTGCCGGCGGGTATCGTCGGGCTGCCCGGCAGGGCAGCGAACAGCATAGCTCTCCATCTCGACCAGGCGCGGGACGCCTTCGTTCTCGTCGTTCTCGACGAGAAGAATGCTCCGCTCATGACGCTGGGGCCCTATGCGGAAGAGGACGCCGTGGCCGAGTGGAGAGCCCTCGGGCGCTCCACGGGTCTTGCGTTGAAGATCCGGCTGTCGAACGGCTCGGTCGCCACGGTTTATCCGCAGCTCGGCCGTGTTCTTCTCGGTCCGAGCCGGCAGCGGCGCCGCCACGGCTTGCTGGCCCATCGAAGGCCGCGTTTCCTCACGAGACGCAAGCCGGCTCGTTTCCCCACGCGGCCGCGAGTCTATCGGGAGCGCGAGCTCTCCGCCTCCGGAGAGCGTTGAGCAGAGCCGCTTGCGGCTCAGCGAAGGAGGGCATCGAGCACGAGGCCGGCAAAAAGGAGAAGTCCGGCCTCGCGATTGGAGCGGAAAAGGCGCAGGGCGCCGGCTGGGTCGCCGGCATGCACGGACACCACCTGCCAGCCCAGGTGAACCGCGAAGGCCAGAAGGCCGAGGAAAGCGAGCGGCCCGGAATCCGCAAGAATTAGGGCCGCTCCGATCAGGAGGAAAGCGAGCGTGTAGCAGACCGCGATACCGGTGCGCACGTGCTCTCCGAAGAAACGGGCAGACGACTTGATCCCGGCGATCTCGTCGTCCTCGAGGTCCTGGACGGCATAGATCGTGTCGTAACCCACCACCCACGCGATCGAGCCGGCATAAAGGAGCACCGGAGCGGCCGCGAGGGAGCCCACCGCTGCTGCCCAGCCCATGAGCGCGCCCCACGCGAAGCAGAGGCCGAGCACGATCTGCGGTATCCAGATGACCCGCTTCATGAACGGATAGAACAGCACGATGACGACGGATGCGAAGCCCGTTGCGATCGCGAACGGGTTGAACTGGAGGAGCACCGCCAGACCGACCGCGCATTGCAGCAGGACGAAGGCGAAAGCCGCCGGAACGCCGACCTCTCCCGACGCGAGAGGCCGGTCGCGGGTACGCTCGACAGAGGCATCGAGGCGACGGTCGACGATGTCGTTATAGGTCGAGCCCGCCCCGCGCATCGCGATCGCGCCGACAAGGAAGAGCGCGAGGTGCCATGGACTGGGATACGGCTGATCCACCGCTATGGCGGCCAGTGCGCTCGACCACCAGCAGGGCAGAAGCAGCAGCCACCACCCGATCGGGCGCTCGAGCCGCGCCAGCCGGAGATAGGGGCGAATGAATCGCGGCGTCCGCCGGTCGGCCCAATGCCCCCTGACGGCATCGGGCAGCGTGCGGTCGCGGCCGATTCCTCGGGTCAAAGGGCGCCTTTGGGAATCTTGTACTCGCCGGTGAGGCCGCCGCCGAATGGATTGCCGCCCTGTTGTGCCTGTTTCGCCTGCTGGCGCGCCTGCTTCTCCATCGCAGCCATCTTGGCCGCGGCATCACAGGCCTGACCACGGAGCTGTGTGATCTTTTCGTGTTCCTGCTTGAAGTTTTGGGCGAACTGATCGGGGACTTGGCACCAATCCTTGTTCGCCTCCAGCCATTTCAGGCCGGTCTCGCCGTTCTTGACGAGTTTGCCGAAGATCGAGCAGGCGGAGCGCGGGTCGATCTTCTTGTCCTTGCCAGCGGCCTTCTGGAATTGCTGCGTCAGACTCTGACGCTCGCTCATGAATGTCTGGGCATCCTGGCAGCCGCTTGCCTGGGCGGCGGCGGGCGATGCGGCGAAACTGCTGACGAGAGTGGCCGCACCAAGGGCGGCGGCCTGGAGGGCGAGTAGGAGTGCACGCGACATGGTCAAGTTCCCTCGGCGGCGGGCTATGCTCTCCGCGCGCCGATCCCTTAGCAAATCGTAGCGCGGCAGGCCAAGCGGCAACTGCCCGGAGCGAGGCCAGGCAATCCGACGGCGCCCGGGGAATGCCATCCGAATGCAGCTTATCCGTGGCAAAAGGCGGCAAGACCGGCCCACGCGAGGTGCCATGGGAGGAGGCAAGTGGTTCCAACCGGTGCGGAAGCACTCTACAGCGGCCTGCGCCGACAGGAACAGAGTGATGGCTCTTTACGATTTCGATGCGCCGCGCCTCTTCGTCGAAGCCTCCCTGAGCCCGGGCGGGCGCTTCGGACTTGACCGGAATCAGCTCAATTATCTCGTGAACGTCCTCCGCCTGCGCACGGGTGACACGGTCCTGGTGTTCAATGGACGGGATGGAGAATGGCGGGCGGAACTCCGGATCGAGGGGCGTCGCCAGGCCGAGCTCGTCTGCCAGGATCGCGTCCGCGAGCAAACTCAGTCCCTCGACCTCCTCTACCTGTTCGCTCCGCTCAAGCACGCCCGTCTCGACTATATGGTTCAAAAGGCCGTGGAACTGGGGGTTGGAGCCCTCCAGCCGGTCTACACGCAGCGCACCCAGAGCAGCCGCGTCAATCTCGAGCGCATGCGCGCCAACGCAATCGAGGCTGCCGAGCAATGCGGGGTGCTCGCGATTCCGGAAATCCGGCCGGACGTGCCGTTTGTGGCCGCCGTCGAGAGGCTCGAGCCGGATCGCCTTGTGGTGTTCTGCGATGAGGATGCGCCTGTGGCGAACCCCATCGAGGCCCTCTCGGCCTACCGGAACCTAAAGGCCAAGGTCGCGGTTATGGTGGGGCCCGAAGGAGGGTTTACGGCTGAGGAGAGGGCGCGTGTCGCCGCCTGTGAGGGTTGCGTTCGTGTATCGCTTGGACCACGCATTCTGCGAGCGGATACGGCAGCAGTCGCGGTCCTGGCGATCGTTCAAGCCGTTTTGGGTGACTGGCAGTGACATGATCGTCCACCCGCGTCTTAGAGTCTGACTCAAAACTCACCGCCTCTCTGGGCGGTTGGGATTCCAGCGACGTGAGAGGGCTTGGATCGGGCGACTTCGAGCCGGCTCCGCTCTATCAGGTCGGGATTGGATGCCTCCATGCGCCGTTTTCAGTCAGACACTGAGACTCCGCCCCTGCCGCGCGAGCCCGGGCTCGCGCTCGCCCTGCCCCAATCGCGACACACGAGTCAGGGCACTACAGCGGCCAATTCAAGAAGATCGATCAGGAGGACCCGCGATGACCGGGGGCTATCGATTTGGCATCGAAGAAGAATATTTCGTCAACGACGCGATCAAGCGCGACACGGCACGGGCGCGGATGCCCGATTTCTTCAGGCGCGCGAGCGAAGCGATACCCGGCCAGTTTTCGCCCGAGATGCTGGAGCCACAGATCGAGGTCTCCATTCCACCTTGTGAGGACTTCCGGACTGCGCGCGAGCTGCTCGGCGAGCGCCGGCGTACTCTCGGGGCGCTCGCCCGCGAGCACGATCTCTCAATCATGGCGGCCGGCACGCATCCGCTCGCGGTCTGGAACCGCGTCCGGGCCAGTGCGCAGTCGCGCTACGGCAGGATGATGCACGATCTGCAAATGATCGGCAGCCGCATTCTGGTGTGCGGCATGCATGTCCATGTCGAGGTTCCGGATCTCGATCTTCGCGTCGACATCATGAACCGGATCCAGCCGTTCCTTCCGCTGCTTCTCGCCCTCTCGACTTCATCACCCTTCTGGCAGGCGCAACGGACCGGGCTCCTCGGCTATCGCCTCGCTGCCTGTCGCGAAATGCCGCGGACCGGCCTTCCCGACCTGTTCCACGATGCTGCCGACTACGAGCGGTATATCGACACGCTCGTCGAAGCCCGTGCGATCGAGAATTCGAGTTCCGTCTGGTGGGTGATCCGCCCGTCGCTGCGGCATCCGACTCTCGAGTTGCGCATTGCCGATAGCTGCACGCGCCTCGACGATGCGCTCGCGATTGCGGCACTCTATCGCTGCCTCGTTCGTCACCTCGTCAACGACCGCAATCTCCATCGACATCAAACCGGAGCCTCGCGCGCGATCAATGACGAGAACGGTTGGCGTGCCCAACGTTACGGGATTCACGGAAGCTTCGTCGACGAGGCCACCCGCAGCGCCAAGCCGGTATCGCAGGTCCTGAACGAGACGCTCGATCTCGTTGCGGACGACGCCGAGGCACTCGGATGCGAGCGCGAGCTCGATCTCACGCGGTGGATCATTGCTCGCGGAACGAGCGCCGACCAGCAACTTACGCTCTTCACCGATCGCCTGGGTCGGAGCCGCTCGCATCGCGAAGCCTTGGCCGATGTGGTGGACTGGCTGGCACAGGAAACCGTGGGAGAGGGACAGGCAGTGCACTGAGGGAGAGTCCCCGGTCCGAGCCGCCGTATCCGGGGGTGATTGCGGCATCGCCACCCCTCCCGTATTTACACGCCACCTTCCCAGGGGCATCGGCCCCGTATCTGCAGGTGGCGCATGGCTCGCGACGTCTCCGATGCAACTCCCATCGGCGCGCATCGGGAACTCGTGGACTGGATCGCGTCCGGCGAGAAGCCGAAGGACGCGTGGCGGCTCGGAACCGAGCACGAGAAGATCCCGTTCTATCCCGCCGGAACCGCGCCCGTGCCTTATGAGGGCGAGCGCGGTATCCGTGCGCTGCTCGACGGCATGGTCAAGCTCGATGGCTGGGAGTCGATCGTCGAGGACGATCACCCAATCGGCCTTTCGAGTGAGGACGGTGCCGCAATCTCTCTCGAGCCCGGAGGCCAGTTCGAGCTCTCCGGGGCTCCTGTCGAAACCCTGCACGAGACGGCACGGGAGCTCGACCGGCACCTCGAACACGTCCGGACGGTCGCGGACCGACTCGGCATACGGTTTCTGACGCTCGGCATGAGTCCTCTCTGGACCCGAGCCGAAACGCCCGTGATGCCGAAGAAGCGCTATCGCATCATGACGGATTACATGCCGAAGGTCGGCTCTCTCGGCCTCGACATGATGTATCGGACCTCCACCGTTCAGGTGAACCTGGACTATGGGTCCGAGGCCGACATGGTGAAGAAGCTGAGGGTGTCGCTCGCCTTGCAGCCGGTCGCGACCGCGCTCTTCGCGAATTCGCCTTTCACCGACGGCAAGCCGAACGGATGTCTGTCGATGCGCTCGCTGATCTGGCGCAACACCGATCCCGATCGCACCGGCATGATGCCCTTCGCATTCGAGGAGGGCTTCGGATACGAGCACTACGTCGACTGGGCGCTCGACGTGCCGATGTATTTCGTGAAGCGCGACGATACCTATCACGACGTGGCAGGGGCCTCGTTCCGCGACCTTCTGAAAGGGCAGCTCCCGCAACTGCCCGGCGAGCGCGCGACGCAATCGGATTGGGCCAACCACGTCTCGACCTTGTTCCCCGAGGTGCGCCTCAAGCGCTATCTCGAGATGCGCGGCGCCGATGTCGGCCCGCCGGACCGCATCGTCGCGCTGTCCGCGTTCTGGATCGGTCTCCTTTACGATCAGGCCAGCCTCGACGATGCGTGGGACCTCGTGAGGGGATGGAGCGCCGAGGATCGTGAGACGCTGCGTGCGGCCGTGGCGAAGTTGGGCCTTACGGCAGTCGTGAAAGGACGGAGCCTTCGCGAGATTGCACGCGATGCGGTCGATTTCTCGCGCCGCGGCCTCGCTCGCCGCGCGCGCCTCGATCCGGCAGGACGGGACGAGAGCATCTATCTTGAGCCCCTTCAGCACATCGTCAATAGCGGCCGGGTACCGGCGCAGGAGCTCCTCGACCTCTACCACGGACGGTGGGGCGGCTCCGTGCTGCCGGCGTTCAAGGAGTGTGTATTTTAGGTTCGGACTGCCGTTGGTGTGTGGCGTGTTGGGCGCTGGTGTCGTGCGGCAGCTGCTCCTTCCAGTTCGTCACTGAAGCCTCTGCCGTCAATGCGAGCGGAGCGAAGCAATCCAGGAGTGCATCCGTCGATGGGTAGATTGCTTCGCCTCCGGCTCGCAGGGACGATGTGGCGGTAGGATGGGCGGTGCGTGTTGCCACTGCCCATCAACTGGAATGACAGATGCTATCTTTTTTCATCATTGGCAGTGATGAGCAATTCGGGCTAGGCCCGGTTCATGAAGCCTCTTGATCCAGGCCAGATCGGGTCGCGTCTCGACGAGCGTGCTCTCGCCCTCTACGCGGCCACCGTCTTTCTCTGGGGGACCAGCTGGATCGCGCTCCGTGCGCAACTCGGGGTCGTCGCGCCCGAAGTATCGATCCTCTGGAGATTCCTGCTGGCCGCAGTGGGAATGTGGATTTGGGTCACGGCCGCGCGGGAGCCGGTGACCTTCCCTTGGCGCGAGCACGTTCGCTTTTTCGGCACCGGGCTCTGCCTGTTCTCGTTCAACTTCATCCTGTTCTACTACGGCGGGCTCACGATCCCGTCCGGGCTCCTCGCGGTTGTCTTCTCCCTGGCCTCGGTCTTCAATCTCGCGCTCGGAGCGCTGCTGCTCGGCCAGCGGGTCGAGCCGGCCGTCGCCGCGGGTGGGCTCCTCGGCGCGTGCGGCGTGGCGCTGCTGTTCTGGCCGGAACTCTCCACGGGCCTCGATGGTGGCGGAGTTTGGGGGCTCATCCTGTGCGTTCTCGGGACGATCGTCTTCTGCCTGGGCAACATTGTCTCGACCGTGACCCAGCGGCGAGGAATTCCGCTCCTTTCGGCGATTGCTTGGTCGATGAGCTACGGGGTGGTGGTGCTCACGCTCCTAAGCCTCCTTCGCGGCCACGCCTTCATCATCGAGCCGACCGCACGCTATGTCGTCTCGCTCGTGTGGCTCGCAATCGGCGCGTCGATCGCAGGCTTTGCGTGCTACCTCACACTGCTGAGGCGGATCGGCGCTGCACGCGCAGGCTACGCAACGGTGCTCTTTCCACTCGTCGCACTGGCGGTTTCGACGATTTTCGAGGGCTATCGCTGGACGGGGCTTGCCGCCGGCGGTGTGGTTCTCGTGCTCGCCGGCAATCTCCTGGTGCTCCGAAGTGGCCGGCGGTGAGGGCCGGCTCTACTCCGCCGCCACTGGGACCGCGGCCCGCGTCGATCCGAGATTGTCCAGCGACTGCTTGATGTGAACCCCTAGGGCATCTGCCAGCGAATTCGGCTCATGCTGGTTGCGAATGAGTCCGATCTTGCAGGAGGGCAGGGCCGGGAAACCGTCGGACGGTCCGAGGATGCGCATGCCGGATCGGACGGCGCTCTCCGGCAGCACGGATACCGCGAGGCCGGCAAGCACGGCGGCGCCCACGGCTGTCGAATTCCAGCTGACATAGAGGATTCGGAATGGCCGTCCGGCGCTCTGAAGCGCATCCGTCGCCGATTGCCGCCAGTTGCAGGTCGGACGACCCATTGCCAGGGGCACCGAGGCCTCCTCATGGATCGCGTGGCGGGAGGACGTCACCCAGAGGAGCTGTTCCACGCGAACGATCTCCGACGGCCACCGATGGTCGACATGCGTGATGATTGCGAGGTCGAGGTCGGCGTTCTGGACCCGGTCGATGAGATTGGGCGTGGGCTCGCACATCACGGTCACCTCGGCGCGAGGATTGGAGCGCGAGAACCGGGCGAGGATCTCCGGCAGGTAGCGATCGGCGTAATCATCTGGCAGGCCCAGGCGCACGCGTCCGACGAGCTCCTTATCGTCGAAGGAGGCAAGACACTCGGCATTCAACCGCACGATCCGCCGGGCGTAGTCGAGGAGACGCTCCCCATCATCCGTCAGGCGCGAATGCCGGCCGTCACGCTCGAAGATCGGGCGGCCGATACGCTCCTCGAGCCGCTTCATCTGCATCGAAACCGCGGATTGAGTCTTGTGGACGATCTCCGCCGCCTTCGTGAAGGAGCCGCAATCCGCGATTGCGACGAAGGTGCGAAGCTGGTCGACGTCCAACAGATGCATGGCCCCATCTCCCATCGTACTGAGTGATGTTAGCCATATTTATCATTCGTTTCAATGATCGCATCGTTTGCGGCATAAGGGCTCTGCCGGAACGCGTTCTCCGGCCGTCTCTCTCGGGAGGTTGCCATGACCCCTCATGTCATTCCGGATATCGACCGCCCCTTCTCATTCATCGCACGCGCTGCCGCCTGGCTGCTGCAGCAGGTGCGGGCGGTACTGAGAGCGATCGAGGACCGACGGGCGGTCCTGCATCTTGCCGAAGCGGATGACCGCTTCCTCAAGGATATCGGTCTCATTCGCAGCGATGTGGACGGAGCGCTCGCCGAGCCCTTCTACCGGACGTCATCCGTCCTTCTCGTGCGCTCGGCGGAGCGACGTGCGCGGGCCGAGGCTGTGCGTACGGCAGAGGCCGGCCATCGGCTGCATCCTGAGGAACGCTGCGCGCAGGTCTGACACCGATCAGGAATGCCGGATACGGCCGATGATCCGGGTCCGGTATTCGGGTCGAGGCGTCAGGATTTCTTTTGACCGCCCCAGAACTGATCGAAGATCGATTGCAGCACCTCGAGATGCTGGCGCTGCAGCTCCTGTCCGGCCTCGAAGGCCTGGCTGAGGTCGGATGCTACCGAATCGGGCGCCTTGTCCTTCTTCTGCGGCTCCGGAGGAGGCGTCGGATCGCGGGCGGCTTCCTCCATCTCGTCCATGGCACTGGGTTGAGGCGGAGGAGTTGCCTCGTTAGCGAACCAGCGGGACCAGTAGTCCACCCATGCGCCGGCTCCGACCTGTCCGATGGGCGTCGTGTCGCCCTGTACGTTCGGCGGCTTCATGGCGGAGGCCGCGAGGGAGGCCCAGAGAGCGGTGTGCTGCTGCGCCACGCGTGCCAAGCCCCCCGCCAGGATCCCGGTGATGAGGGGCAGCATCTGGTTCATCACATCGACGCCGATGCCCGAGAACGAGGCGGCCTGCTGGGCGATGCGGCGGCTGACCTCGTCGTTGTTGAAAATCTGGTCGAGAAGCTTCTGCTCCTGCTGTCGAGCCTGCGGCGTATTCGCCCTGGTGGCGGACTCCCAGAAAGCCGCGAACGGCCCCCCGAGCATGGCGCGAAGGGGATCGGAGCCTGGCTGAGTCATGCTCCGCTGCAGGCCCATCGCAAAAGCCGGCATCACGGCGAGAGCCGCTTTGTAGGCCTGTTCGGGCGTGACGTTGAACTGGCGCGCCAGGTTGTCGAAGGCTTCGCCGCCCTGGGCTCGCCGCATCACATCGAACCAGTCGATCATCGGACCTCCGGCCTGCATTTCAGCGCGCCTCTGTCTTAGTTACCCGCTTTGCCGCCTTGGTGCCAGTTCTGCCGAGATGGGCGGTGTCGCCTCTCGTTCAAGACGACGGATCGTGCCGAAGGCCACCAGGATGGCCGCGATGCCGAATGGGACCGACCCGATCCCGATCCCCAGAAGCGCGCCCTTCGGTCCGGCCAGGGCCGCGCCCGCCAGGGCTGCCGGAACCATCCCGATCACGGCCCGACCCCAGTTGAACCCGGTCGAGAGCAGCGGATAGCCGAGATTGTTGAAGGATGCGTTGGCCACGAACAGGAGCCCGATGAAGAACCACACGAACCCGCTGATCAGGCAGAAGAACGATACGAGCTCGGCCGTGAGGCCCTCCGCCCGGAAGAGCATGGGCACGAGGTTCTGCAATGCGATCAGGATGAGCCAGACGGCCGCGACGTAGAGCCCTGCCACGATCAGAGCATCGCGGAGGGTCTGGCGCATACGGTCGAAGCGGCGCGAGCCCCAGTTCTGGCCGAGAATCGGACCCACGGCGCCCGACAGGGCGAACAGGCCCCCGAAGGCGACGGGGATGATCCGGTCGACGATCGCATTGGCTGCGATCGCCTGCTCGCCGAATCGCGCCATGATTCCTGCAAATACGCTGTTGGCCGTAGGCGTCGCGACATTGGTGAGAACCGCGGGCAGGGCGATGGCATACATGGCCGGCGCATCGGCCATCGCGTCACGCAGGTTCGGACGCGCCACGAGGTCGTGCAGCCATGCAGCGGCAGAAAGGCCGACCATGGCCGAGATGACCCGCGACGTGACCAGCGCGATTGCCGCACCGGGAACCCCGAGGCCCAGCCCGAAGATCAGCAGTGGATCGAGAACGGCCGTAGCGGCCGCGGCCGAAAGGGTCACGTACATGGCGCGCCGCGCGTCTCCGGCGGCGCGAAGTACGCCCGAAAGTCCCATTCCGAGCGCCATGACGGGATTCGTCGGCATGGCGATCACGAGAAAGATCATAGCCGTGTCGAGGGTCCGGCCCTTCGCGCCGAGGAGTTCCAAGATCGGGCGCAGGAACGGCATGAACACGAGCGCGACCAGTGCGGACGCCAGGGTCATGTGGAGGAGGCATGACGCCGAAAGGCGTTGGGCACGCTCTCGGTCACGAGCGCCGAGCGCGCGAGAGACAAGGGCGCCGACCGCGATCATCAGCCCGACATTGATCGCGGTCGTGAGGAAAAGCAGGATCGTCGCAAGGCCAACCCCGGCTGTCAGAGCCGGATCGTCGAGCCAGGAAACGTAGAGGAGGGACAGAAAATCGACCGCGAAGACCGCGATGAGGCCGATCGACCCGGTGCCCGTCATGACGAGGACGTGCTGCATCGTCGAACCCGAGACGAAATGCGGGTTGGACCCATCGTCGCGCAACGGAGTGCGCGGCATTACGGCCCCTCCTGACGGAGAGCCGCCCGCCTCTCAGGACCGAGCCACCCCGGTTCCGCCGATATCGGAGCAGGGCTGCTCCAGGATGCGAAGCCACGAGAGAGAAAAGGGAACGCTGTGCTCGCCATAGCCTTGGAATAAGGATCGTGGCGCTGCTTCTAGAGGGTCCCGGGGGCGCTGGCGAGCCTTGCCTGCGGCACAGCCGTGCCGCCGGAGTGCTTGACACCGAGGGGGCTCGTTCGCCAGATCGCACGGCCATGTCCAAGCCCCCTCTCGACGTCCTCCTCTGCGCGCCGCGCGGCTTCTGTGCCGGCGTGGTCCGGGCCATTGATGCGGTCGAGAAGGCGCTCGAGGTCTATGGGCCGCCGGTCTATGTGCGGCACGAGATCGTCCATAACCGCTACGTCGTCGATTCCCTTCGGCGGAAGGGGGCTGTCTTCGTGGCCGAACTCGACGAGGTGCCTCCGGGCGACGCGCCCGTGATCTTCTCCGCACACGGAGTCCCGAAGTCGGTTCCGCAAGAGGCACTGCATCGCCGGCTGTTCGCCATCGATGCGACATGCCCTCTCGTGACGAAGGTGCATCGCGAAGCGGAAATTCACCACAAGCGCGGGCGCCATGTGCTCCTGATCGGCCATGCGGGTCATCCCGAAGTCGTCGGGACCATGGGCCAGTTGCCGCCCGGCGCCATCACTCTCGTCGAGACCCTCGCAGACGTCGGTCGCCTGTTGCCTGCTCCCGGGCAGGAGCTTGCCTATGTCACACAGACGACGCTTTCCGTGGAGGATACCGCGGTGCTCGTCGCCGCCCTGAAGGCACGCTTTCCCGGCATCATCAGTCCCCACAAGGAGGACATCTGCTACGCAACGACGAACCGGCAGGGCGCAGTCAAGCACGTGGCGCCCCTGGTCGATGCGATGATCGTCGTGGGATCGAACAATTCCTCGAATTCGCAGCGTCTGCGCGAGGTGGCGGAGCGCGAAGGGTGTCCGCTCGTCCGTCTCATCCTGCGCGCATCCGACATCAATTGGGACGAGTTCGACGATATTCGCTGCCTCGGTGTCACGGCTGGCGCATCGGCCCCCGAGGTGCTCGTCGAGGAAATCCTCGATGCGTTCGCCGAACGGTACGACATTCGGGTCGAGAGCGTTTCGACGGCGGATGAAAGCGTGTTCTTTCCCCTGCCGCGCGAATTGCGCGAGCCGGCAGCCGGGTAGTCGCGCATGGCCGTCTATACCGAAGTCAGCGACGAAGAGCTCGCCGCATTCCTGAAGACGTACGATGTCGGTACGGTTCTGTCCTATAAGGGAATCGCGGAGGGCGTCGAAAACACGAACTATTTCCTGCACACGACCGGCGGCAATTTCATTCTCACGCTGTATGAAAAGCGCGTGAAGGAAGGCGATCTCCCGTTCTTCCTCGATCTCATGCGCCATCTCGCGCAGCGCGGACTCAATTGCCCGCTGCCGGTGACCAATCGCACAGGAGAAGCGCTCGGGCGACTCGGCGGCCGTCCGGCAGCGATCGTCACATTTCTGGAGGGAGTTGCCGTCCGGCGACCGACCGCCCGCCATTGCGAGGCGCTGGGGCGAGCCCTGGCACGCCTGCACATTGCAGGACAGAACTTCCCGCAGATCAGAGCCAATGCGCTGTCTCTCGAGAGCTGGGAGCCACTCTTTGCACTCGCGGAAAGCCAAGCGGACCGTGTTGCGCCCGGCCTTGCCGCGCGCACGCGCAAGGAGCTGGCATTTCTCGGGCAGGTATGGCCGTCAGGCCTTCCGTCCGGGATCATCCATGCCGATCTCTTCACCGACAACGTCTTCTTCATCGGTGCCGAAGTTTCGGGCCTGATCGATTTCTACTTCGCCTGCACGGATGCCTTCGCTTACGACATCGCCATTTGCCTGAATGCCTGGTGCTTCGAGACCGACGGGTCCTTCAACGTCACGAAGGGCGGGGCAATGCTTGCAGGCTATCAATCCGTCAGGCCGCTCACCTCCGCCGAGCGGGAGGCACTGCCGGTCCTGTGCCGCGGTTCGGCTCTGCGGTTCATGCTGACGCGCCTCGTCGATTGGCTGAATGTCCCGCCCGGCGCTCTCGTGAAGCCGAAGGACCCGCTTGAATACGATCGCAAACTCGCTTTCCACCGACATGTGACGAGTGCAAGCGACTACGGATTGGCTTGATGAGTGTTGGTCATTTCGTTCAGGGCGGTGGCGCCACCCACACCCGGCTGCTTTCCCAGCCGACCTTTCCCGTCGAGGGAGAGATGAAGCGGCGGCGGCTCGCACACCACCTCGCCCCTTGTGGGAGAGGTCGCCACAACTTGGCAGAACGAACCCAAATCTACCTTCACCCCGCCCCTTACGGGGGGCGCCCCGCAGGGGCGAGTGAGGGGGGAAACCCTGCGCGCAGTGATTACGCGGAGACGCACCCATGAGCGACCGCGTCACGATCTACACGGACGGAGCCTGCTCGGGGAATCCCGGCCCGGGCGGCTGGGCTGCGGTGCTGCAGTTCGGCGCGTCCGAAAAGGAGATCTCTGGCGGTGAAACGCTCACCACCAACAACCGCATGGAGCTGACAGCGGCGATCGAGGCTCTGAACGCGCTGAAGCGGCCCTGCAATGTCGATCTCTACACTGACTCACAATACGTTCGCCAAGGCATCACGGCCTGGATGGCGAACTGGAAGCGACGCGGCTGGCGCACGGCCGACAACAAGCCGGTCAAGAACGACGATCTCTGGAAGGCGCTGGACGCGGCTGCCGCACGCCACGACGTGAAGTGGCACTGGGTCAGGGGGCACGCGGACGACCTGATGAACATCCGCGTCGATGCGCTCGCGGTCGCTGCGATGCAGCCCTATCGATCCCCCCGCCGGGCGGCGAGGGGATGAGATGATTCAGTCGTCACTCAGAGCGACTTCAGCAGATTCTCGGCGCTCGAAATCTCGGCCTTGCCAGGCGCATCCTCGACATTGAGCACGCGCACGACACCGTCATCGACGAGCATCGCATAGCGCTGCGAGCGCGTGCCGAGTCCCATGCCCGAACCGTCGAGCGACAGTCCCAGGGATTTTGCGAAATCGCCGTTTCCGTCGGACAGGAACTCGATATCGGGACCCGCATTGGACGCCTTCGACCAGGCATCCAGAACGAACACGTCGTTGACGGCGGTCACGACGATCGCGTCGATTCCCTTGCTTTTGATCTCGCTCGCCTTGGTGACGTAGCCCGGCAGATGATTCCGGTGGCAGGTCGGCGTGAAGGCACCCGGCACTGCGACGAGGACCACCTTGCGGCCCTTGAAAATCTCATCCGTCGACTTGGTTTTTGGCCCTTCGGCCGTCATGACGCGAAAAGTCGCCTGAGGCAGGCGCTCGCCAACCTGAATGGTCATCGGAACTCTCCTGAACGAACCGGCGCGGAAGCGCGGTCGCCCTCGCTTACCGTGCGGCAGCGCCTGCGTCGAGGTCGACCCGTGTTTCGATGGCCTGCCCATCCGCGACGAGGGTCAGGAGCAGCGGCACCGTTCCCTTAGCGTCCTTCGGTTTTTCCTCCAGGGTAAGCCTGAAACGTTGCTGCGAATCGGGTTCGGACGTCGCGGCGAACCATCCTTCCGGCGCCTCGGCGAAGAGGGCAGGGGCCGTTCCCGCGGGCGCAGCGACTTCCACCTCGAAGGTCGGAACTGGTCCCGCTACGGGACGAACCGATCGGATAGAAAGCGGCTCGTCGGATCCGAGGGAACGCTGGCGCGGCACGCTCGATCGCGCGTCGTCGATGGCATCGCGATGCTCCCGGTCGTCGTCTTCGAGCCGGAGGACGAGATCCGCACGGGCCGGGATGCAGATCTCCTTGCAGACTCCGTATTCGACGGCGAGCTTGAGCGTCGTCGGATTTCCAGCCGATTCCGGCGCGAGGACCACCGGAAAGAGCACGCGATCGTGATACCCGTAAGCGACGCCCGCCGCGTCGGTGGAACGCTCGGGCGCAGGCCATTCGACCTCGATCGATCCGGCGTTCTGAGACCCGTCCCAGTTGAAGCGCGGAGGGAGGCCGGAATCGCCGGGGTTGCGCCAATAGGTCTTGAACCCGTCGTCGAGGACGATCTCGATCCCGGCCAGTCGCTTGCCGTCGTCACCGCCGCCCGAGACGAGACGCACCCGTGAGTGAAATCCGTGGCTCCACTCGGACGCTGCATCGGAGGCTGCAGTCGTGGGGGCGAGCCCGACCAGCATGGCTCCAAGCAGCGTGGCCAAGTACGCGATAGAACTCATGGAACTGATACCTCCCGCTCGCACTTCCTTTGTCGAAGGTCCTCTCGACCTGCCATCCACGTTCCCGTGAGCGGGTTCGGCTCACCGATCGACGCTCAGGCCCGCGGAAAAGCCGATCCCCGGTTCCCCCTGTTGCGGGCACGGCTGGAGAGGGTCACTGGACAACACGGCGCTGTGGCGTAGCATGAATCTCATGGCTCTGAGGACCACACAGGACGTTACCGGCGAAGGCTACCTGGATGGGCAGCTCCTGATCGCAATGCCAGGGATGTCGGACGAACGCTTCGCGCGCTCCGTCATCTTCATCTGCGCCCATTCGGCGGAGGGCGCGATGGGGATCGTCCTGAACCGTCCGGCCGCAGATCTCAGCCTCCCGGATCTCCTGGTGCAGCTCGACATAGTCCCCGAGGCCGAGCGCATTCGCCTTCCGACTGAGGTCGGCAAGATGCAGGTTCTGATGGGCGGCCCTGTCGAAACGAGCCGCGGCTTCGTGCTGCACTCGCCGGACTTTCACATCGACCAGTCGACGCTCCCGATTGACGACAGCATCTGCCTGACAGCCACGATCGACATCCTGCGGGCGATCGCCCGCGGCCAAGGGCCGCGAAATGCCGTCCTTGCTCTTGGCTATGCAGGCTGGTCGGCGGGGCAGCTCGAGAGCGAGATCCAGGCAAATGGCTGGCTCAACTGCCCTGCGGATACCGAGCTGATCTTCAACAGCGCGGCCGACACGCGTTACCTGCTCGCCCTGCGCAAGATCGGCATCGATCCGGGTATGCTGTCGATGGAGGCCGGGCACGCTTGACGGGACTACGCAGAGGCTTCCGCCTCCCCCTCGACGAGAACGAGCACCCTGAACGAGTCGTCTAGTGAGAGTGGCGGCGCCGACCTCTCAAATCATGCAGCTTCCGGCGTAGCCCCGACGAGCTGACGGGCCTGAATCGGCGACATCGGATCGCCGAAGACAGGTCCTTGCGCGTATTCGCAGCCGAGCTGGTAGAGCTCGATCGCTTCCGACTCCGTCTCGGCGCCCTCGGCGACGACTTCCATCTCGAGCTCGTGCGCCATCTTGATGATCGAGCGCAGGATCACCGGTCGTCCGTGCGCCATCTGGCGCACGAAGGACTGGTCGACCTTGATCGTGTCGAACGGGAACCGCAGCAGATAGGAGAGGGCGGAGAACCCGGTCCCGAAATCGTCGAGGGACAGGCCGGCTCCGAGATCGCGAAGTCGGCTGAGCATCTGCGCCGAGTATTCCGGATTCTCCATCACGAGGCTCTCGGTCATCTCGAGCTTGAGAGAGCCCGGCAGCACGCCCGTGCGGAGGAGAACGGTCTTCACTTCGTGCAGGAGGTCGTGCCGCAGGAGCTGGCGGCTTGACATGTTGACGCTCGCGAAGATCGGCGGATCGACCTCGAGGGCGCTCTGCCACGCGGCGAGCTCCCTGGCCGTTCGCTCGAGAAGGAACACGCTCAGCCCGACGATGAGGCCGGTCTCTTCCGCGAGCGGGAGGAAGTCCTGCGGTCCGATCTGGCCGAGGCGAGGGTGGTCCCAGCGCAGCATCGATTCGAAGCCGGCGATGGTGCGGTCCTCGAGCCGGACGATCGGCTTGAAGAGCACCCGCATCTCGCCGCGCTCGATGGCGCGCCGGAGGTCGGCTTCGAGGGTGAACCGGTCGCTGTGGTCAGAACGCATGTTCGGGCGGAAGACTTCGATGCGGTCACCTCCGAGCCGCTTCGCGCTGACCATCGCGATCTCGGCATTCTTCAGGATCTCATCACGCCGAAGGGCGATCTGCGGATCGTAGAGCGCCAATCCGATCGACGCCGTCAGCGAGACCTCGCGATCGGCGTAGGTGACCGGCGTGTTGACGGCGCGACGGATCAGCTCCGCGAAGGCGATGATGCGGTCGGTTTCCCGCTCCGACATCAGGATCAGGGCGAATTCGTCGCCGGCGAGCCGCGCTAGTGAATCCTGCGGCCGCAGCAGGCGACCGAGACGCCGTGAAAGAGTCAGGAGGATCGAGTCTCCCGCTGAATACCCGACAGCCTCGTTGATCTGCTTGAAGCGATCAAGGTCGACGACGATGACGGTCGGCCGGATGGCATCATCCTGGCTCGCGAAATTCAGGGCAGCGTCGAGGCGGTCGGCAAAGAGCTGGCGGTTGGGGAGGCCCGTCAGGCTGTCGTGGACGGCGTCGTGAAGGAGGCGCTCTTCCGAGGTCTTCACATCCGTGACGTCGCACAGCGTGCCGACGATGCGAACGACCTCGCCATCGCTGCCGATCACCGGCCGTGCCTTCAGCCGGAACCAGTGATGCTGACCCGAGGCGGAGCGAAGCCTGAAGTCGAGCGAGAGCCGGCCGCGCCGCTGTTCGATCACCGCATCGAGAGAGGTGCGGTAGCGGTCGCGATCGAAAGGATGGACGAGATCGAGCCAGTCGGCAGCAGACCCTTCGAGCGCGCCACGCTTGAGGCCGAGCTGGTGCTCCACCTCCGGACTGACGAAGATCCTGTCGGAGACCACGTCCCAGTCGAACACGATGTCGCCGGCGCCCGCGAGGGCGAGGGCCCGCCGTTCGGTATCGGTCACGAGCCCCTGCGCAAAGCCGCCACCCGCGAAGGCGTGCTGCATCACCGTGAAGCCGATCAGCATCACGATCAGGACGAGGCCGCCGATGAGTGCGGGCGGAACGAGATCCCCGTTGAGCTGGCCCATGACCGTGAAGCCCGCGGCCACTACCCAGGCGATGAGCAGCAGCCAGGTCGGGACGAGCATGACCGCCCGATCGTAGCCATGCGTGGCGAGATGGATCACCAGCACGAAGCCGATGGCTGCGACGGCCGCGATCGAAATTCGCGCCACGCCCGATGCCATCGGCGGATCGACGACCGCGAGGCCGACGAGCGCTGCGAGGAAGACGAGCCACAATCCGGTGACGTGGCTGTAGCGGACATGCCATCGGTTGAGATTGAGATACGCGAAGAGGAATACCAGCAGGGTCGCGGCGAGCACGGCCTCCGCACCGGCGCGATACACCCGCTCCGCGGCGTCCGTGACCGGAAAGATACGTTGGAAAAAGCCGAAATCGATGCAGGCATAGGCAAGCACGGCCCACGCGAGCGCTGCCGCTGCCGGAAAGATCAGGGCTCCCTTCACGACGAACACGATCGTGAGGAACAGCGCGAGAAGGCCGGCTATCCCGATGATGATACCCTTGTAGAGCGTCAGCCCGTTCATTCGCTCCGTGTGGGCCGCAGCCTGCCAGAGATAGAGCTGCGGGAGATTCGAGGATGCCAGTTCGGCCACGAAGGTGACCGTCGTGCCCGGATCGAGCGTGATGAGGAACATGTCCGCATCGGCGTTGTCCTGGCGTTCGGGCCGGATGCCCTGGCTCGCGGTGATGGCCGCGATGCGCGAAGAGCCGAGGTCCGGCCAGATGACGCCCGACCCTGTCATGCGGAAATGCGGCGCCACGAGAATGCGGTCGATCTGCTCGTCGGTCTCGTTGGTGAGGGCGAAGACGATCCAGTCCGGCCGGCTGCCGGCCTCACGCGCCTTCACGGCGATGCGGCGCACGATGCCGTCGCGCCCCATCGCCGTCGAGATGCGGATCTCGTCGCCCTCTGATCGATAGCGCTCGACCATCGGGGTAAGGTCAATGGCCTTCGCGTCGAGGGTCACGCGGACGGCTTCGACAGCCGACGCCGGAGACGACCAGGCGCCGAGGCTCAGCATTGCGAGCAGGAGCGCAAGAGCGAAACTGACGATCCGCAAGGCTTCGATCTTTCGTCCGTGACTCGCAGGCAAGGGAGAATCGGTACCGGTCAGGAAGGCCGGGAGCAAGGCGGGAGCCTTACGCCCGAGCCGGGATGAAAGGCGAAATCAAGATGAACCCGCGCGTGCGGCGGAATCGGCGGGTAGGCGCCTCAGGCCCGTGGACCGTGGAGCCGCTCGGCAATCTCGGTAATCGATGGAAGCCCGTCAATCGGTCCGATCGCCGCCACTGTGGGCAGCCCCGCGAGGACGTGCTTTCCCGCGCTCCGAACGTCATCCGGAGTCAGAGCGTCGACCTTGGCGATGATTTCGTGGCTCGGGATGAGGCGCCCCCACGCGAGGAGCTGACGGGCGGTCCGTTCGATTCGCCCACCCGGTGTCTCGAGCGCAGCGAGAAGCGCGACCTTCATCTGCGCCTTCGCGCGGACGATTTCGCTCTCGTCGATGGTCTCGATGGCCGTCGTCACGGTATCGAATATGACATCGACAAGTTCCGCTACGTCGCTACCCGCAGTCCCGGCACCGATTCCGAAGAGGCCGCAATCCGAGAAGGGCCAGTGGAAGGCGTCGATCGCGTAGGCCAGCCCACGGGTCTCCCGCACTTCGTGCCAGAGGCGCGATGTCAGGCCACCCCCGAGTACGTGCGCAAAGAGATGCGTCGCGTAGTAACCCGAATCCTTGAAGGACAGGCCGGGCCAGCCAAGGACGATATTGGCCTGCTCCAGGCGTCGCGGCAGCAGATGGGCTCCGCCCGAATATCGCGCATGCTCGGCCTCCACGGCAGGCCGCGCGGGTAGATGTCCGAACGCATGTTCGGCGGCGGCCACGATCGCTTCGTGGTCGACATTCCCGGCTGCCGCCAACACCATCTTCTCGGGAACATATTCCCGCTCCATGAAGCGGTGGATGGCCGCTGCGTCGAACCCCTTGACCGTGGTCGGCGTCCCGAGGATCGGGCGGCCGATAGCCTGTCCCGTGAAGGCACGCTCCATGAAGGCGTCGTAGACGAGGTCGTCAGGCGTGTCTTCGACAGCGGCGTATTCCTGCAGGATGACGCTCTTCTCGCGGGCGAGTTCGGCTGCAGCGAAGGTCGAGGAGGTGAGGATATCGCCGATCACGTCGAGGGCGACGTCGACGTTCTCGCCGAGGACGCGCGCCGTATAGCTCGTCGATTCGACGCTCGTGGCGGCGTTGATCTCACCGCCGACATTCTCGATGTCTTCCGCAATTTGCCGCGCCGAGCGTCTCGCGGTGCCCTTGAACGCCATGTGCTCGATGAGATGGGAGAGGCCGTGCTCCTCCGGCGCCTCGTTGCGCGAGCCGGCTCCGACCCAGACCCCCAAGGTTGCCGTTGCGATTTCGGGCATCCGTTCGGTCGCGACCGTGAGTCCGTTCGACAGCCGGGTGATCTCGATCCGGGGCTCCGCGATGAAGTGATGGTTCATGCGGCGACGCCCCGCGCAGCGCGGGCGCGCTCGCGAACGAAGCGCTCGACCCGAGCTTGGTCGTGCGGCAGGACTGTGAACCGCTCCTCGCGGGAGAGCAGGTCCTCGAGATGCGGGGGAAGAGCCGGCCTCACACCGGTCGCACGCTCGACCGCTTCGGGGAACTTGGCAGGATGCGCCGTTGCCAGCGCGACCACCGGAACAGAGGGATCCTGTTCCAGAAGCCGTCGGCCGGCCCGCGTGCCGATCGCCGTATGCGGGTCGACGACCATGCCGGTCGTGCTATGCACATCGCGAATCTCCGACGCGACGCCGGGCTCATCGACCGAGGCGGAGGCGAATTCGGATCGGATCCGTTCCAGCGGCCCGGGATCGATATCGAAGCGGCCCGCTTGGGCGAGGCTTCCCATGAGGCGGCGGATCGCGCCGGCATCGCGTCCATAGGCCTCGAAGAGCAATCTCTCGAAATTCGACGACACCTGGATATCCATGGAGGGCGAGGTCGTGGGCTCAACGCCCTGGATCTGGTAGCTGCCCGTCGACAACGCCCGCACGAGGATGTCGTTCGCATTCGTTCCGATCATCAAGCGGCCGATCGGCAGGCCCATGCGCCTGGCGATCCATCCCGCGAGGATGTTGCCGAAATTGCCCGTCGGCACGGCGAAGGACACGGGACGGTGGGGCGCACCGAGAGAGACTGCAGCCGTGAAATAATATACGGCCTGTGCAGCGACCCGGGCCCAGTTGATGGAGTTCACGCCCGACAGGAGAAGTTCGTCCCGGAAGCGGGCGTGATTGAACATCGCCTTCACGAGGGCCTGGCAGTCGTCGAAGGTGCCCTCGATCCCAATCGCGTGGACGTTCGGGGCGGCAACGGTCGTCATCTGACGCCGCTGTACCTCCGAGACCCGGCCATGCGGGTAGAGGATGAACACATCGACTTGCGAGAGGCCGCGAAAAGCCTCGACGGCGGCGCTGCCGGTATCGCCTGACGTCGCGCCGATGATGGTCGCGCGGGCGCCGCGCTGACGCAACGCGTGGTCCATCAGGCGGCCGAGCAGCTGCATGGCCACGTCCTTGAACGCCAGCGTCGGGCCGTGGAACAGTTCGAGGACGAAGAGGTTGTCGCCGATCTGCGAGACTGGGCAGATCGCAGCATGGCGGAAGCCCGAATAGGCCTGGGCGATCATCCCGGAAAGGTCAGGTGCAGCGATCTCGTCCCCGATCAAGGGCGAGAGGACACGCTCGGCGACGGCAGCGTAGGGCAGGCCGGCGAAAGCCGCGATCGTGCTTGGCGTGAGGGCAGGAAACGCTTCGGGCACGTAGAGGCCCCCATCACGGGCCAGCCCGGTCAGGAGCGCGTCTGTGAAGCCGATCGCTGGCGCCTCGCCACGGGTCGAGACATGAAGCACGGGGTTCTCCGCGGAAAGATGACGGACATTACGGTCCGCAGGTGAGTGGAACAAGGCAGCTTCGGTTGCGAGCCCGGATCAGGGTTCCGTCCGTATGGCCTCAGGCTCGCCGGAGAGACGACGCCGGACGAAAGCCACGAAGACGGCGATGAGCGTCAACGCGATTCCAAACCAAGTCAGTGCGTATTGGAGGTGGTTGTTCGGGATGTCGAGCTGAAACTGTCCGCCTCTGGGCCAGCTGCCGGGCTGCCCGGCCTCCGCCTCGATATAGTAGGGAGGAACGGAAAGGCCCTTGGCGGCGGCGAATTGCTGAGGTTTGCGGACGAACCACTCGTCCGCCTCCGGGC
Organism: Microvirga massiliensis; assembly: GCF_001006805.1. Taxonomy (GTDB): domain Bacteria; phylum Pseudomonadota; class Alphaproteobacteria; order Rhizobiales; family Beijerinckiaceae; genus Microvirga; species Microvirga massiliensis. Next base: position 345,370 of record NZ_LN811358.1, read on the forward strand.
GGTTCTCGAGCATGAACCAGTTTGGCTGCTCCGGGGAGCGCAGAAGCCCGGTCACCGTCACCTCGCCCTCCGGCCGGCTCTCCGGGCGAGTAGCCGGATCCCGCAATTCGGTAGGAACAATACCACGATTGACCATCACGAGATTCCCCGATGGGAGTCGCAGCGGCGTGAATAGGTAGAAGCCCTGCAGCGGCATTCCCTTCACTCCGGGGGCCAGACCGTGGACCGGGGTTTCCGCGTCGTGAACGAACGTCCCGGTGACCTGCACACGGCGGAACTCGTCTTTGGCCGGGTCCCAGGTCGCGGGGAGGGAAGCCGGCTCGCCATAGGCGCGCGAAGCGATCTGCGCGAGGAGATCCTCTTTCCAGGCTCTCCTGTCGAGTTGCCAGAAGCCGAGGGAGAGCAGGATCGCAAGCGCCACGAGGAAAGTGACGAACGGCCAGAGGAGCGTCGCGAAGCGATTCTCCGGTGCTCTTTTCATCCGTGACCTCCCTCTGCCGAGCGATGGCGATTTCCGGCGAGGCCGGCCTTCACTCCTGTGCGGCACCAGGAGGTCCGATGGATCATCGGAGCCGTGGAGCGTCGCACGTGCCGGGAAGAGGCGGATGATGCGCCAGGGACTGATTCCGGCAGCGAAAGCAAGAGAGGACGAGCCGTGTGCATAAACGAGGAAGGGCGGCCAAAGCCGCCCTTCATATAGGGAGTTCGGACGAAGGTGTCAGAAGGTGCCACCGTGTCCGCCGTAGCCCCAGACATAGATGGCGGCGAACAGGAACAGCCACACTACGTCGACGAAGTGCCAGTACCAGGCGGCGAATTCGAAGCCGAGGTGCTGCCGCGGGGTGAAATGCCCTTGATAGACGCGGTAGAGGCATACGGCCAGGAAGATGGTCCCGACGATAACGTGGAAGCCATGGAATCCCGTCGCCATGAAGAACGTCGCGCCGTAGATGTGTCCGTGGAAGGCGAACGCGGCGTGGCTGTATTCATAGGCCTGCACGCACGTAAAGATGAAGCCCAGCAGCACCGTGAGCCACAGACCGATCTTGACGCCCTGTCTGTCGTTGTGGAGGAGCGCGTGGTGGGCCCAGGTCACCGTCGTGCCGGACGTCAGCAGAATGAGGGTATTCAGGAGCGGGAGATGCCAGGGATCGAAGGTCTCGATTCCCTTGGGGGGCCAGACCCCGCCGAAGAGATCGGCGCGCGCATACTGGTGCGGGTCGTTCGGATAGAGCGCCGCGTCGAAATAGGCCCAGAACCATGCAACGAAGAACATCACCTCCGAGGCGATGAACAGAAGCATGCCGTAGCGATGGCTGAGCTGGACGACCCGGGTGTGAAAACCTTGGTAGGTCGCTTCGCGCGCAACGTCCGTCCACCAGCTCAGCATGGTGTAGAGGACACCGGCAACGCCGAGGAAGAATATGTAGGGACCGAGCGCAAGGCCGCCGATTGTCAAGGTCTTGAGGTACATGACCGCGCCGACGGCCATGGTGAACGCGCTCACCGACCCTATGAGGGGCCAAGGGCTTGGGTCCACCAAGTGATAATCGTGGTGCTTGGCGTGCGCCTCAGCCATTACCTGTGTCTCCGTGCCTCGATTTTGGGTTCGCTTTTGGACGTTTCCGTCCGTGTTGTCACGCTTGTTATTGTGCTGCCAAGGTCGGCGACGTCGCAGCCGTCGTGACCTTTCCGTTCTTCACCGGGAAGTAGGTGTAGGAGAGCGTAATGGACGTCATGTCCTTCACGTTGTCATCCTGTGCAAGGGCCGGCTCGACGTAGAAGACCACCGCACTCTCGATGGTTTCGCCGGGCTGGAGAGTCTGCTCCTGGAAGCAGAAGCATTCGAGCTTGACGAAGTAACCGCCGGTCAGCGGAGGCTGGACGTTGAAAGTCGCGACGCCCGTCGCCGCTGTCGAACCCTCGTTGGTGATTCGATACAGAACCGTAGTGGTCTCGCCCAACCGGACGGTCACCTCGGGGCTCTCGGGCGTAAAGCGCCAGGACAGGCCCGGAGCGACATTGGCGTCGAAGCGAACGCCGATCGTGCGATCGATCACGCCTGCCGCCGACGGTCCCGTTCCGACCATCGGGGTTCCCCCGAAACCCGTTGCCCGGCAGAACAGGTCGTAGAGCGGGACCGAAGCATAGGAAATTCCGACCATCGATACCGCAGCAGCTACGCAGGCCAGCACGACGCGCCGGTTGGATTGATCAGCTTGTCCGTTCCCGGTCATCGGATCCTCACAATGGCCTGTTCAGAACCTGCGGGCCGAGCTTAGCGATCGTGACCGCATAGAAGAGCATCACGATGGCCGCGAGGGCGAGCGCGATCGCAAGCGAGCGCTTGCGGCGTCGCTGTTGGTCCTCGGGCGTCAATGACGGCGGTTTCGGGTTCATTGTCATGAGTTCAGCCGAGCACTGCGCGGTAGAGGCCGAATCCGTGCTCGACCAGAAGAACCGCAAACAGAACGAAAAGATAAAGGATCGAGTAGGCGAAGAGTTGCTGTGCGGCACGGAAAGCCGCGTCGCCTTCTCGATAGCGATAGACCTTGATGGCGAGCGCCAGCATGGCCAGGCCGCCGATCGTGCCGATGACCGCGTAGAGCCAGCCGCCGAAGCCCAGGGCTACTGGAAGGAGGCCGGCAGGCACGAGAATGAGCGTATAAAGCAGGATTTGGCGACGGGTTTCGTCGGGCCCGGCGACATTCGGGAGCATCGGAATCCCGGCGCTCTCGTAGTCGCTCGACTTGACGAGGGCCAGGGCCCAGAAATGCGGCGGCGTCCACAGGAAGATGATCGCAAAGAGCGCGAGGCTCTCGAGCCCGACATAGCCTGAGACCGCAGCCTGGGCGACGACGGGTGGAAGAGCGCCGGCTGCACCACCAATAACGATGTTCTGGGGCGTCGCGCGCTTCAGCCACATGGAATAGACGACCACGTAGAAGAAGATCGTGAAGGCGAGCAGGCTCGCCGCAAGCCAATTGCTGACGAGGCCGAGCGCCAATACCGATCCGACGGAGAGGGAGACTCCAAACGTGAGGGCTTCCTGGGGGCCGATACGTCCTGCCGGAATCGGGCGCTTGCGCGTGCGGGTCATGACCGCATCGATATCGGCATCCCACCACATATTGAGACAGCCCGAGCCGCCGGCGCCAACCGCAATCATCACGAGGGAAGCGAAAGCGATCACGGGATGAGCGGTCACCGGCGTAACGACCATCCCGACGAGCGCGGTGAACACGACCAGGAACATCACGCGCGGCTTCAGCAGCGCAATGAAGTCGCTGACGTCACCCTGCGAGACACCGCTGGCGGCCACCGCCGGTCCGGCGATGACGGGGGAATGTCCGGTGAATGATTCAGCGACTGCTTTGGACATGTTCTCTACTGCCTCCGGAAGGGCCGGGGACGAATGGTTGGAGCTCCTCTCCGGAAGGCTCCTCAGAGCCCTCGGGGGAGGAGCGGACGGCAGGGGGCTGCCGTCCGCCGTGGTTCAATGATGCGTA
>NZ_LN811358.1:348904-423941 GCF_001006805.1 Microvirga massiliensis
AGGGCCGGCATCACCACGAAGAACACCATGATGAGGCCGTGGCTCGTGACCATCACGTTGAAGGTCTGCGGATTCGAGAAGAGCTGCAGCCCGGGCTCCTGGAGCTCGATGCGCATCAGGATCGACAGCCCCGCCCCGACCAGCCCGGCCGTGAAGGCAAAGAGCAGGTAGAGCGTGCCGATGTCCTTGTGGTTGGTCGAGTAAAACCAGCGGCGCCAGAACGGGGGAGCGCCGTGATGGTCTGCGTGGGCAGCGTCAGCAGCTGTGGCCATAATGTGAGACCCTATGGTTTGTTCTTACCTAATTGCGATCATTGAGCGTTGGCGACGCGGGTCGGGGCAGGGACGGCAGCGTATTTCTGCTTCGCTTCCGCGAGCCATGCAGAATATTGCTGCTCGCTGACGACACGCACTGCGATCGGCATGTAGGGGTGGCCGTTACCGCAGAGCTCGGAGCACTGGCCGTAATAGATCCCCTCGCGATCGGCCTTGAACCAGGTCTCGTTCAAGCGCCCCGGAACGGCATCGACCTTGATGGCGAAGGCGGGCACTGCGAAGGAGTGGAGGACGTCGGCCGACGTGACCTGCACTTTGACGACCTTGTTGACCGGCACGACCATCTCGTTGTCGACGGCCAGGAGACGCAGCTGACCCGGCTGCAGATCAGACTCCGGAACCATGTTGGAATCGAACTTGAAGCCGCCCTGATCGGCCGGGTACTCGTAACCCCAGTACCACGAATACCCGGTCGTCTTCACGACGACATCGGCCTGCGGGATGACGAGTTGCTCACGAAGAAGCCGGAAGGACGGAATCGCGATTGCGACGAGGATCGCGACGGGCGCGACCGTCCAGGCGACCTCGAGTAGCGTATTGTGAGTCGTTCTGGCCGGGACGGGATTCTTATCCTCGCGGAATCTGACGATGACGATGGCTAGCAGAACACCGACGAGCAGGCAGATCCCGGTGATGATCCAGAGAAGGAGATCGTGAAAGCTTCTCACGCCGCGGCCGAGCTCCGTCACCTGGCCCTGCATGTTCATCTGCCATTCCGACGGAACACCGGTGCCGGCAACCGCCACACCCCCCATTGCGGCGAGCAGGACTCCCGCTGTGGCCAACCGCTTCATTGAATTTCGTCCAGCCCTCTCGATCCGCATCATCGGATTCTCTGCGCTCCTATCTGCTGGTGAGGGCCGGCCGGAAAACGCGTCATCCTGAGAGCGGACGAGCAAAATCGGACCGGGGTCCGGCCTTCACCCATGACCGGCGTGTATGATCACAGGATAAGCTCTAGCGCAACGGTTCAAAGATTTGATTCATGCGTCATAACCGCCCCTTGCGGAATGCCTGAATTCATCGATCCGGAAGGGTTTCGGAGCCGACTTCGCAAAAGGCCTTCGCTTGACAGACCCCGTAGCCCATGGTCGGAACGCGCCGAGAAGGTCGGCTGAGGGAATGTTGCTAGCACCCGGAAGCGGGGCGACAGGCATTCGGCTTCGTCGATCCTATGGACGAACACGGGCCGGATGGCCAGTCACGCCGCCGGAACGGTGCAGTCACCGCACCCGGGATTGACGGAGAGGGCTGTGAACCTGTTGCGAAATCTACTCGCGGGCCTCGCGGCTCTGGTCGCGTCGGCCGCAGCGGCGCCTCAAGCCGCACTGGCGCAGGGCGCCGTGAAGAACACTTTCGGAGATTGGCAGCTGCGCTGCGAGACACCGGCAGGAGCGCAGGCCGAGCAATGCGCGCTCGTGCAGAACGTCGCGGCCGAGGATCGGCCCAATATCAGCCTCGTCGTTATCATCCTCAAGACGGCCGACGGCAAGAGCCGGTTACTGCGGGTCGTCGCGCCTCTGGGCGTTCTGCTCCCCTCCGGACTCGGTCTCAGGATCGACCAGACCGATATTGGCCGGGCCGGTTTCGTGCGCTGCCTGACGAGCGGTTGCGTCGCCGAGGTCGTGATGGAGGACAGTCTCATCGATCAACTCCGGAGCGGGCAGCACGCGACCTTCGTCGTCTTCCAGACTCCGGAGGAGGGCATCGGCATCCCGATCTCGCTTGAGGGCTTCGGCGCCGGCTTTGACGCCCTGCCGTGAGTGAGAATACGGGCCTTGGCACGAAGATGGGGAGACGAGCATGAGACCGTTGGGTTTGGCGTTCAGCATCGCGGCCGTGACTGCCTTGAGCGGCTGTAATTCGTCCGGGAGCGGGCAGAGCGTGCTCGATACGCTTCTCTATGCCGGATTCACGCCTCCCCCGATCCAGGAGACTCGGGCAGAGGATCTGTACTGTCCGGCCGTCGAGGTCACCGAGGGCGGTGCCGCGCTGCAATCCTATGCGGGCGGGCGCGTCGGGGATGCGCAGGCGCTGCGCAACCAGATCGCCCTCGGCCAGCTTGCCCGTGAGTGCTCTCCAGGGCCCGACGGAGCGACCATCGTGAAAGTCGGGGTCGAGGGGCGCGCCCTCATCGGCGCCGGCGGGACTTCGGGGCGGTTCGACGTGCCGCTCCGCGTTCAAATCAAGGATGGAGACACCGTCATCGCCAACCGGCTGCGTCAGACCAGCGTGACGATCCCGAGCGGCCAGACGCAGGGCTCGTTCGTCTTCGTCGAGGACGGAATCGTCGTGCCGCCGGCCGCCGCCAACCGCTTCACCATCGAGGTCGCGCTGGCGAGACGTTGACAGGAACGGCCGTGGGCTCCAGAGGATAGAACAGCCGCTGATCCCCGCGGGAGAGTCCGGGCTCATCGCCCGGCGCCGAAGGCGCAACCGCCCCGGAAACGCTCAGGCCAAAGGACCGCGCGGGAGCTGGCACTCTGGAAAGCGACGCTTCGCAAGGGGCGTCCACCGACGGGGGTAACCCTCTCTGATGCGAGGGGAAATCTCTCAGGTCACGGGACAGAGGGGGCGCGAAGCGGGCCGGAAGGCCCGGTTTGACGCGTCTCTAACGAGGACCCGATGGCCGAACTCGCCGCCTCCGAGGCATCGCTTTTCCACACGCCGCTCCATGCCGAGCATCTGGCACTTGGCGCGAAGATGGTCCCTTTCGCCGGTTACAATATGCCGGTGCAATATCCGACCGGGATTTTGACCGAGCATCTCTGGACACGGGATCATGCAGGCTTGTTCGATGTCTCGCATATGGGACAGGCCTTCCTCATCGGGCCCGATCACGCGACGACGGCAAGGGCTCTCGAGGCGCTCGTGCCGGCCGACGTCACGGCATTGGCACCTGGCCGGCAGCGCTATTCTCAACTGCTGAGCGAGGACGGCGGGATTCTCGACGACCTCATGATCACGCGCCCCGCGGATACTGCGGAGGACGGCCGCCTTATGCTCGTGGTGAACGCCGCAATGAAGGAGGCCGATTACGCTCACATCGAGGCCCATCTTCCTTCGGATGTGCGGCTCGTTCGTGTCTACGACCGGGCTCTCCTCGCATTGCAGGGGCCGGCCGCCGAGGCGGCGCTCGCGAAGCTCGCCCCCGAGGTCGTCGACATGGCCTTCATGAGCGCACACCCGGCCAGGGTGGGCGACATCGACGCCTATGTCTCTCGCTCCGGCTATACCGGCGAGGACGGTTTCGAGATTTCGGCGCCTGCCGAGCGCGCGGTGGAGGTTTGGCGGGCCTTGCTCGCGGATCCGGAGGTGAAGCCGATCGGGCTCGGGGCCAGGGATTCCCTGCGCCTGGAAGCCGGGCTCTGCCTCTACGGCCACGACATCGGTCCGACGACCTCGCCCGTCGAGGCGGGCTTGCTCTGGTCTATCCAGAAGCGTCGGCGGGAGGAGGGAGGTTTTCCCGGCGCGGACCGCGTGAGGCGCGAGATTGCGGAGGGTCCGCAGCGCATACGCGTCGGACTGCGGCCGGAGGGACGTGCCCCGGCTCGCGAAGGTGTCGTCATTACGACGCCCGACGGCCGGGAGGTGGGCATCGTCACTTCCGGCGGATTCGGCCCCAGTGTGAACGGCCCCGTGGCCATGGGCTACGTCTCCCCGGACGTTTCGACACCCGGAACCGAGCTTCATCTGATTGTTCGGGGGAAGCCGATCCCCGCCCGGATCGCGCCCATGCCGTTCACACCACATCGATATCGCCGCTAACCCGGATTCCGCGGCAGCCAGCAACGAGAGGGAGGACACGATGACCACGCGTTACACGAAGGATCACGAATACGTCCGGGTCGAGGGCGACACCGGCGTGATCGGAATTACGGATTATGCGCAGCAACAATTGGGCGACGTTGTTTACGTTGAGCTGCCGAGCGTCGGGAAGACGGTCAACAAGGGAGACGAGGCCGCGGTTGTCGAAAGCGTCAAGGCGGCGAGCGAAGTCTATGCCCCGGTCTCCGGCGAAGTCGTTGCCGTCAACAGCGAGCTCGAGGGTGCTCCGGCAACCATCAACGAGGATGCTGCAGGCCGCGGGTGGTTCATGAAGATCAAGCTGAAGGATCCGGCCGAGCTCGATGCTCTCATGAGCGAGGAGCAATACCAAGCTTTCCTGAAATCGATCTCCTGATCGCGGCAAGCGCCTCTCCAGGGATGTAAAGACACAATGCGTTACCTGCCTCTCTCCGACACCGACCGCACCGAGATGCTCGCACGCATCGGAGTCGGGCAAGTCGACGACCTGTTCGCCGATGTCCCGTCCGATCGTCTGCTGCGCGAACCGGTCGACCTGCCGCGGCGCCGGGGAGAGCTCGAGGTCGAGCGCATCCTCGGCCGCATGGCGGCACGGAACATTCCGGCCTCATCGGTACCGTTCTTCGTCGGCGCGGGCGCCTACAAGCATCATGTGCCGGCGACGGTCGATCATCTCATCCAGCGTTCGGAATTCCTGACGAGCTACACGCCGTACCAGCCGGAAATCGCGCAGGGCACGCTGCAATACCTCTTCGAATTCCAGACTCAGGTTGCGCGACTGACCGGCATGGAAGTCGCGAATGCATCGATGTACGACGGCTCGACCGGGACCGGCGAAGCCGTGTTGATGGCTCACCGGCTCACCAAGCGCCGGAAGGCCATCCTCTCGGGCGCACTGCACCCGCACTATGCAGCGGTCGTTCGCACGCTCTCCGACATGGCGGGCGACGAGGTGGTCACGCTTCCGGCCGATGTCAGCGCAACGGAGGATCTCGCTGCGAGCATCGACGACACCGTTTCCTGCGTCGTCGTGCAGACGCCCGACGCGTTCGGGAATCTGCGGGATCTCTCGGCGATTGCCGAAGCTGCGCACCGCCATGGAGCCTTGTTGATCGCCGTCTTCACGGAGGCGGTGTCGCTTGGCCTCGTCCGCGCCCCGGGCGCCATGGGTGCCGACATCGTCGTCGGCGAGGGTCAGTCGATCGGCAATGCCCTCAATTTTGGCGGCCCCTATGTGGGCCTCTTCGCGACGCGCTCCCGCTTCGTGCGCCAGATGCCGGGACGGTTGTGCGGTGAAACCGTCGATGCGGACGGACAGCGCGGATTCGTGCTCACCCTTTCGACGCGCGAGCAGCACATCCGCCGCGACAAGGCCACCTCGAATATCTGCACCAATTCAGGGCTGTGCAGTCTCGCCTTCACGATTCACATGACGCTTCTCGGCGAAGCGGGCCTGCGTCGTCTCGCGCGAATCAACCATGCGAATACGGTAAAGCTCGCCGGGATTCTCGCGGCGGTGCCCGGCGTCGAGGTGCTCAACAAGAGCTTCTTCAACGAATTCACGGTGCGCCTGCGCCGTCCGGCCGCCGAGACCGTCGAGCGGCTGGCCGAGCGCGGCATCCTTGGGGGAGTTCCGGTCTCGCGCTTGCTGCCCGGCGCCGGGCTCGACGACCTGCTTCTCCTCGCCTCGACCGAGGTCAACACCGACGACGATCGCGCTGCACTCGCAGCAGCTCTCGAGGACGTCCTCTAATGCTCAACCGTCAGGGTCGCCCGACCGCTTTGAACGATACCGATGGTATTGACGTGAAGTCGTCGACGTTCACCGGAAACCGCGCGCTCGCGCAGATCGAGCCGCTGATCTTCGAAATCGGCCGTCCAGAGACGACCGGCGTCGATTTCGATGAGCCGGACGATTTCGAATCTCGACTTGGCGGGCTGGAACGCCAGGACCCGATCGGTCTTCCCGGGCTTTCGGAGCCCGAGACGATGCGGCATTACGTGCGCCTGTCGCAGATGAATTACGGGATCGATACGGGCCTGTTCCCGCTCGGCTCCTGCACGATGAAGCACAATCCGCGCCTGAACGAACGCATGGCGCGTCTGCCGGGCTTTGCGGACATTCACCCGCTTCAACCTGTTTCGACCGTCCAGGGCGCCCTCGAGCTGATGGACGAGCTCGCGCGCTATCTCCTGACGCTCACGGGCATGAGCGCCGTTGCGCTCTCGCCCAAGGCCGGAGCCCACGGCGAGCTCTGCGGCATGATGGCGATCAAGGCCGCCATCGAGGCCCGCGGGGAGGGCGCAACGCGTCGAACCGTTCTCGTCCCTGATTCGGCGCACGGTACTAATCCGGCAACCGCTGCGCTGATCGGCTTCGTCGTGAAGGCCGTTCCCGCGCGAGCCGACGGGACCGTCCATGTCGATGACGTGCGCGCGCTGCTCGGGCCCGACATCGCTGCGATCATGCTTACGAACCCGAATACCTGCGGGCTGTTCGAACCGCAGATCGTCGAGATCGCCGCGGCGATCCACGAAGCGGGCGGCTACTTCTACTGCGACGGCGCAAACTTCAACGCGATCGTCGGCAAGGTGAGGCCGGGCGATCTCGGCATCGACGCCATGCACATCAACCTGCACAAAACCTTCTCGACTCCGCACGGCGGCGGCGGCCCCGGCTCCGGACCAGTCGTGCTGTCCGATCGGCTCGCGAGCTTTGCGCCCGTGCCGTTCGTGCATCGCGATGGTAACGAATTCACTCTCGTCGAAAACAAGAATGATCCCGCAGCCGTACAGTCGTTTGGGCGCATCACGGCATTCCATGGGCAGATGGGCATGTATGTCCGTGCGCTGGCCTTCATGCTGTCCCATGGTTCGGACGGGATGAGGCAGGCCTCGGAGGACGCCGTCCTCAATGCCAATTATGTACGGGCCGGCTTGTCAGATCTGCTCTCGCAGCCATTCGGTGACAGGCCGTGCATGCACGAGGTGCTGTTCGACGACGCTTGGCTCAAGGACACGGGCGTGACGACCCTCGACGTCGCGAAGGCGCTCATCGACGAGGGCTATCATCCCATGACGATGTATTTCCCGCTCGTCGTGCACGGCGCGATGCTCATCGAGCCGACCGAATCGGAATCGAAGGCCTCGCTCGATCTGTTTATCGCCACGATGCGTGATCTCGCGATGAGCGCAAAGCGAGGCGAGACCGAGCGCTTCTCCGGAGCCCCATATTACGCCCCGCGCCGGCGGCTCGACGAGACCCGGGCAGCCCGCAATCCGATCCTGACCTACACGCCACCGCAGCCGGTTGCGGAGGCAGCGGAGTAGGGACGTTCACCTGAGCGCCGGGGAGTCTCCGCGCTCACCGCCAAGGGCCTTCCAGCGGAGGGCCACGCGATGTGCTGTCATGCTTGCCCGTCGCTGTTGAGAGCCAGTGCAGCACCTTGCGTAGCCCTGGATTGCCTCAGTTTTTTCGCAATGCCGCAGTGGGTCTGGCACCACTTCCGCTCCCGGCCCTGCTCCTCGCGTCCTCATGCCCTCTTCGTCACTGCGAGCGGAGCGAAGCAATCCAGGAGCGCATCCGTCGAGGGGTAGATTGCTTCGCCTGCGGCTCGCAATGACGAGGAGGCGGCGGAAAGGGCTGTGTATCACCCCTAGAATTCGGCCGCAGGAATCGGATCGCGCGGCGCCCGCGCGTTCTTCTATGCTTCGCGCCGGACAATTGCGGAAAGCCCAAGTGACCTTATCACCGATCAATCGTTCGATGTCGCCGCGCGAATGGGGAATGCTCCTCGTCCTCTCGTTGCTCTGGGGTGGCTCGTTTCTCTTCACAGGAATTGCTGTCAGGGAACTGCCGGCCTTCACCATCGTCGTCCTGCGGGTTGGGCTCGCAGCCCTGGTTCTTCATGTGTTCGTCCGGGCCATAGGCCTCCGCATGCCGTGGGATCGCCATCTCTGGGCTGCATTCTTCGGCATGGGGCTTTTGAACAACGTTGTCCCGTTTTCGCTCATCGTCTGGGGGCAGAGCCATATCGCGAGTGGGCTTGCTTCGATTCTGAACGCGATAGCTCCGCTGTTTACGGTGATCGTTGCTCAGTTCCTGACAGCCGACGAGAAGATGACTGGCAACCGACTGGCAGGCGTTATCATCGGGTTTGCCGGTGTCGTCGTGATGATCGGGCCGGCCGCGGTCCACAGTCTCGGCACGAATATTGTCGCCCAGTTTGCGTGTCTGACTGCCGCGCTCTGTTACGCGTTTGCGAGTGTATTCGGTCGCCGTTTTCGAAATCTCGGTATTGCGCCCGTGGTGACGGCAACGGGGCAGGTCACCGCCTCGACGATCATTCTGATTCCGATCGTGCTCCTGATCGACCGGCCATGGACTCTGGCTGCTCCTAGCCTGTCGACCTGGGGGGCTGTCATTGCGATTGCGACGCTGTCGACAGCACTCGCCTACATTCTCTACTTCCGCATTCTGGCAACGGCGGGAGCCACCAACATCCAGCTCGTCACCTTCCTGATCCCGGTCAGCGCCATTCTTTTCGGTTCATTCGTCCTGGGCGAGCGGCTCGACCCGAAGCACTTCGCGGGAATGGGCCTGATCGGCCTAGGTCTCGCAGCAATCGATGGACGGCTGCTGCGGCTTGTCCTCTCGGCATTCTCCCGAAAGGCGGCACCCTCGGCGTGAGTCGGGTCTCGCGGACAGGGGCCCACGTCAGCAATTGCTGCACTGCTTTCCCGCCCGCCAAAACGAAAACGGCCGCTCGGGAGCGGCCGCATCGCAGGTAAGCTTGGTTTTGGAAGCGGTTTACTGCAGCTTCGCCTTCACGTCACCGAGGCTGCGCTTGACGAACTGCTCGGCCGACGGGCCGCTGATCTCGCCACGGAGTACCTGCTCGGAAGCGCGAATCGCGGCATCGACGGCGGCGGCACGCACTTCGGCAGAAGCCTGCACTTCAGCCTGAGCGATCTTCGCTTCTGCGGCAGCCGTGCGGCGCCGTACGAACTCGGCGAGACGCTCCTGCGACTCGCGCGCGAGACGTTCGGCCTCTTCGCGAGCCGTGGTGACGATCTCCTCGGCCTCTCGTTCGGCTGCGGCCCGCTTCGCCTCGAACTCCTTGAGAAGGCGTTCGGCATCCTCGCGCAGACGACGGGCCTCGGCGAGTTCGTCCGAGATTCTCTTCGAGCGGCTGTCGAGGGAGTTCAGAACGTAGCTGGGCACTCCGTAATAGTAGAGGACCCCGAGGAAGATCACGAAAGCAACGGCGACCCAGAATTCGGCGCTCGAGAACATGTTTCGGTCTCCTCAAGCTCTGGTCTGGTCGAGAGCCGCTTCGACGGCCTTCGGCGCAGGCGCGCGTCCGGTGATGTGCTCGACGATCGCGGTTGCGGTGTCGAGCGCGATCGCGCGGACATTGCCCATCGCATTGGCCTTGCGACTCGTGATCGTGGCTTCTGCCTCGGCCATGCGCTCTGCGAGATCGGCTTCGACGACCTTTTGCTTGGCCTCGGTCTCCGCCGTAAGGCGATCGTGAGTTTCCTGTGCCAGCTTTTGCGCCCTCGCCTTCGCTTCGGAGAGCGACTTCTCGTAGGCAACGCCTGCCTGTTCCGCCCGCGTCTTCATCGCAGCGGCCTCGTCGAGGTCGCGAGCGATCGTCGAGCGGCGGTTTTCGATGATCCCGCTCAACTGAGGAAGCACGATCTTCGAGAGCACAACGTAGAGGGCTCCGAAGGTGATCGCGAGCCAGAGCAGCTGGACTCCGTATGTTTCCGTCTCGAAAGGCGGGAACCCGACGTGCTCGGCGGCGTCGCCCGGCGCGGTGGCGCCGGTATAGGTAACTTCAGCCATCGCCGTGATCCTGGATGGTAAGCCAGCCTGATAGCAATGACGGCGGCCAAGCCGCCGTCATTGTCCTGCGGGTGGAGTGTGCTCCACCCTCCCGATCATGTCGCGTCTTCAGGTGAAGAGCAGAACGAGAGCGACGACGAGGCAGAAGATCCCGAGACCTTCCGACAGCGCCGCGCCGATGAATGCGCGGGCGAACTGGCCGTCGGCTGCGGACGGATTACGCAGAGCGCCCGAGAGGAAGTTGCCGAAGATGTTGCCGACGCCCATGGCGGCGAGGCCCATGCCAATGCAGGCGAGGCCTGCGCCGAGAAACTTGAAAGCAGTCGGGTCCATCGTGATCTCCTAGAGGACAGTGATGATCGGGGAGGAAAGAGGACGGCGCGCTCTGGCCTAGTGGCCGGGATGAAGCGCGTCGTTGAGGTAGATGCAGGTCAACACCATGAAGACATAGGCCTGCAGGGCGGCGACGAAGATTTCGAACGCCGTGAGCGCGACCGCCATGAGGAGCGGAAGCGGAGCGAGGACCGCCAGGAGACCGCCCGCAGCGCCGAGCGACACCACGAAGCCGCCGAAGACCTTCAGGGCGATATGGCCCCCCAGCATATTGGCGAAGAGGCGGAGCGAGAGAGAGATCGGTCGCGAGAGGAACGAGATCACCTCGATCACGACAATGGCGGGCAAGAGCCAGGCAGGAACGCCGGAAGGGACGAACAGCCCCAGGAAATGGCTGCCGTGCTTCATGAAGCCATAGATCACGACGGTGCCGATCACCAGCAGCGCGAGTGCGAACGTGACGATGATATGGCTCGTGACGGTGAAGAAGCCCGGAATCATCCCGAGCAGATTTGCCGTCAGCACGAAGGCGAAGAGGGAGAACACGAACGGAAAGAATTTCATCCCCTCTTCGCCGGCGGAATTTCGCACCGTGTTGGCGACGAAGTCGTGCAGCATTTCCGCGATGGACTGCGCCCTTCCGGGGATAACGGCCCGGTGGCGCGAGGCCAGCATGAGGCCGCCGACGACGACGCCGGTCGCGACGACCATGAACAGCGCCGAGTTCGTGAAGCCGAGCGCCGGGATGATGGGCTTGATCTGGAATTGTTCGATCGGGCTCGCCATTGCGCTCGCTCTGCGGGATGTGTTCAATCGCTCACGTGGCTCGCAGGAGGAGCCTTATTGCTTGTCGTCATCGTACCGCGCGGGCTTGACCACACCGGCAGCCCGCATCAGGTTGAGCATCCCGGCACAGAAGCCGAGGATGAGACAAACAATAAGCCCCCACGGGGAGGAGCCGAACAGCTTGTCGACGAGCCAACCGACGATCCCGCCGGCAGCCACACCCGAGACGAATTCGGCCGAGAGCCTGAAGGCTTGGCCGAGAGCGGTCGAGTCGGACGGCGCGCGGGTGCGAGATTGCGTGTTTTCCCGCCGATCCGCGGTTGCCTTGCCAAGCCGCGCATCGAGGGATTTCAGTCTCGCCGACAGGTCGGCTTCGTCGGAACTGGTCGACTTCGCACCTTCCTGATCCGGCCGCCCGGTGGGATCCGCCATGGCGTTCTCCTCGTCAGCGGCTGAGTCAAAAGGCACGAAACCCGGCCCCGAAAGCCGCGCGCAACATATTGAGGGGGGTCCCCCCTGTCAAGACAGACAGAAAAACACCTAAGTATTTGTCAGGCAAGTAAATTCACTGATTTTCGGGTGCCGAGCGCGGCGCACGTCGCACCATCATGCACAGACGCGGCTCAGGAGGCCTCGCGGATCGTCTCCGCGGCTTCGAGGCTGACGGAGACGAGTTGCGACACGCCGCGCTCCGCCATCGTCACGCCGAAGAGACGGTTCATCCGCGCCATCGTGATCGGATTGTGCGTGATCACGACAAACCGGGTTTCCGTCTGCCTGGCCATCTCCTCGAGCAGATCGCAATAGCGCTCGACATTCGCGTCATCGAGCGGAGCGTCGACCTCGTCCAGAACGCAGATCGGCGACGGATTCGTGAGGAAGACCGCGAAGATCAGGGCCGTCGCCGTGAGGGCCTGCTCGCCGCCGGAGAGCAGCGTCATCGATTGCGGCTTCTTGCCGGGAGGCCGTGCGAGAATCTCCAGGCCCGCCTCCAGCGGATCGTCCGAATCGATGAGCGTCAGTTCTGCGGTTCCTCCCCCGAACAGGGTCGTGAAGAGCTGCTGGAAATGGGCGTTCACAGTGCCGAAAGCAGCGAGGAGCCTCTCGCGTCCCTCCCGATTGAGGCTGCCGATCGCGTGTCGCAAGCGCTTGATGGCTTCGACGAGATCGTCGCGTTCGTGAGTGATGCTGTCGAATTTGGTCGTCAGCTCGCCGAGTTCCTCGTCCGCCCGCAAGTTGACCGCACCGAGACGCTCGCGGTCGCCTCTGAGCGATTGCAACCGCGCTTCTGCTTCGGCCGCGGAGGGCAGGGTGGTCTCCGATTTCAGGCCTGCAAGTTCGATGAGACCGACCGGCGTCGTTCCGAGATTCTCGGCAATCGCATGCGTGATTTCCGCCATCCGGCGTGTTGCAGCCTCGTGGCGCGCCTGACTTCCGGCCCGAGCCTCACGAGCGGTCGCCAGAGCCTCGAGGGCTGCACGAGCAGCCCGGTCTGTTTCCGCGAGCGCCGTTTCGCCGTCCGCGAGTTGGTCGGCTGCTTCCTTTCGGCGTGCCTCGGCCGCTTCGATCTCCGTGGTCAGGGACCGTCGCCGGAGCAGATGCGTGTTCGGGGCTTCGAGGAGCGCTTGGTATTCGTCGCGTGCCCTGGCGCGTCGGCCCTCGATATCGGAAGCGGCAGCTCTGGCGCGCGCAGCACGCTGCGTCCACGACCCGATCTCGGCCGCGATCGCCTCCTCCCTGCGCCGGCGCAGCTGAGCCTCATGCCGGAGGGCCTGCAGGCTGGCCCGGGCTTCCGCGGCTGCGGCACGCCGCTCGCCGACCCGAGCGCGCTCCTCGAGAAGCTGGCCTTCGAGGTCCGGCGCCGGAGCGAGATCCTCGAGAGCATGGCGAGAGGCCTCGAGACGGCCGAGGGCTTCCGCTTCGTTCGCGGCAATTCGGGCGAGGCCTTCCTGCAGCGCTGACCGGCGTGACGACAGTTCCGCCTCGCGGCGCTCCGCTGCGGCAAGCCGCGAGCGAACCGAGTCGAGCGCGGAGCGGGCGTGCCGCGCGGCCTCGATGGCCTGAGCCTCTGCCGCGGCCGCATTGCGGATGGCAACCTGCGCAACCTCGGCTTCCGCGCGGAAATTCTCGCACGCTTCCCGAGCCTCCGCGGCCTCGACCTCCAGATCGCCGAGGCGATTTTTCTCGGCCAGACGGCGGGCTGCCGCGGAGGGAGCTTCGGCTGCTGCCGTGAAACCGTCCCACCGCCAGACATCTCCCTCACGGGACACGAGCCGCTGACCCGGGCGGAGCGCCTCTCGGAAGCGGGCCCCCTCGACTCGTGCCACGACACCGATCTGGCGAAGCCGCCGTAGGAGGGCAGGGGGGGCGGAGGCGACCTCCGCGAGCGCCATTACGCCTTCAGGAAGCGGCGGATCCTCTTCACCCGGACCGGTATCGACCCAATGCGCGGGAGCCGAGACGTTGGTCGAGGCCTCAAGATCATCACCTAGCGCCGCGCCGAGCGCGGTCTCGAAGCCTTTCGCGACTCGGATCGAATCGAGCGCCGGAGACCACAGATCCCCGGTGGTGCCGGTGAGGAGCTTCGCGAGAGTTCGGACCTCCGTCTCGAGCCGCTGGGCCCGACGCTCCGCCTCGGCGAGCGGGCCACGCGAGCGGGTCTCGGCTTCGCGCGCCGCCGCGAGAGTTGCGCGCGCGCCCATCACCCTCTCTTCAGCATCATTCGCGGCCTGCTCGGCTGCCTCGGCCTCCTCCCGAAGGGATTCGGGCGAGGGGCCGTCGCCGGCGCTCGTGAGCAACGCCGTGAGATCCCGCTCGATTCGGCCCTTCTCGGCTGCGAAGCGGGCCGCGCGGTCCTGTTCCTCCCGAACCGACCGCTCGAGAGCGGCGCGGCGCGCATTGAGGTCCGAGATCTGGCCCTGCAGTGCGGAAAGAGATGCTTCTGCGGCAGCGAGTTCCTCCTCGAACTCGGCGACGCGCGACGCGCTCTCCGTCTCTTCCTCGTTCGCACTCTCCAGCGTTGCTGCGATTTCGGCCGCCTCGGATTGGAGCCGCTCGATGGTGGTTGCTGCGTCGGTCTGCTGCGACTGCTCCCGCATGAGGTCGCGGTCGAGATCGGCGAGATGGCGTTCGAGCTCGCTCTGCCGCTCCTTGGCGCGCCGTTCCTCCGCATCGAGTTCGCTGCGGGCATGGTTGAGCCGCTGCAAGGCCGCTGTCGCGGCGGCCTCGGCCTCGCGCAAGGCCGGAAGCGCATGGGCCGCCACTGCCTGCGCGGTCGCGGCGCGCGTCTGCTCTTCGGTGCACTCCGCGACCCTTCTGAGGTCCTCGGCGACCTGGTGCTCCGCCTCGGCCGAATCCTCTCGGGCCTCGGCGAACTGGATCGCCAGAATCAGGGCCTCGAGCCGCCGGATCTCGGCCGAGATGTTCTTGTAGCGGGAGGCCTGCCGGCCCTGCCTCTTGAGGCTGTCGATCTGCGACGACAACTCGCGAAGGACGTCCTCCACACGCAGGAGGTTGTCCTCCGCGGCCTTGAGGCGGAGCTCCGCCTCGTGACGGCGGGCGTGGAGGCCCGCGATGCCCGCAGCATCTTCCAGAATGCGGCGGCGCGCCTGGGGCTTCGCGGCAATGATCTCGCTGATCTGCCCCTGACGGACGAGGGCCGGCGAACGGGAGCCGGTCGCGGCATCGGCGAACAGGAGCTGCACGTCGCGCGCGCGGACCTCTCGCCCGTTCACGCGGTAGGTCGATCCTTCCTCCCGTTCGATCTTGCGGGAGACTTCGAGCTGGTCGGAATCGTTGAAAGCTGCAGGGGCGGTTCGATCGTCGTTCTCGATCGTGAGCATCACCTCGGCGGCGTTGCGCGCCGGCCGAGTACCGGACCCGGAGAAGATCACGTCGTCCATGCCCGTCGCGCGCATGTTCTTGTGAGAGCTTTCGCCCATCACCCAGCGCAGGGCTTCGACGAGATTGGACTTGCCGCACCCATTGGGGCCAACGACCCCTGTGAGACCCGGCTCGATCAGAAAATCCGTCGGTTCGACGAAGGTCTTGAACCCGACGATCCGCAGGCGCGTGAGCTTCATCGGCGCGCCTGGACCTGCGCCGTTCCGTGGTGGAACGGCGATCCTATAGACTTAGGCGCCAAGCATCGGCTTGATGATCTTCTCGAGCTCATCGATGGACATGTTGCCGGCGAAGCGCTGGCCGTTGATGAAGAAAGTGGGGGTCGAGTCCACCTTGAAGGCCTCCATACCCCGGTTCTTCACGGTGTTCACCGCGTCATAAAGCTTCTGATCGCGCAAGCAGGAATCGAATTTCTCTTGTGAAAAACCGGCTTGGCGCATCATCTGCCGCAGAGCGTCGAGCGGCTTGTCGGTAAAGGCCCAGGCCCGCTGCTGCTGAAACAGCATGTCGACGATCGCATAATATTTCGAGTCTCCATCGCACCGGGCGAGCATGAAGCCGGCCGTGGCGAGCGGATCGAGCGGGAATTCCCGCAGCACATACCGAACCTTCCCGGTATCGATATAGCGCTCCTTCAGAGCCGGATAGGTTTCCTTATGGAAGGCGGCGCAATGGGAGCAGGTCAGCGACGCATATTCGATGATCGTGACCTTTGCATCGGGAGCGCCCTGGGCGGCGTCTCCGAGCGGGCCCGGCACGGCGAGGTCCTGCATCGACACGTTTTGCGCGAGAGCAGGGAAATACGAGCTCAGAAGAGCCAGGGCGGCTCCCGAGCCAATGAGCGCGAGTGTCTGACGCCGGGTAATCATATACTTGCTCCCCTAACTCCTGAGCGGTTCTGCATTTGGGTAGTTCCGGAACTGGACCGTGACAAGACTCGCCGATTGGGTGTCACGGTTTCGTGCGTTCTCCTTTTGTGGAAGAGCCGACGACCGCCGTGCCCAATCGGGCGAGGGCATCACGAAGGGAATCTTCGACAATCGGCTCGAGGGCTGCCTCGATGGCCTTGGCGTCCTCCGGAGCGAGCCGTGGTGAGGGACGACGGGGAGGCTCGGCCCGGCGGACCGGCCCCTGCTTCAATACGATCCGGCCAATACAGCGCCAGCCATAATGGCTGTTGACCCGTTCGATGACGACCGGCGCGAGGTGCTGCATCTCGAGCGCGAAGGCGCTCTCGACCCGCACGATCAAGGTCGCGGGCTCGGGGCGTCTGTCCGGGTCGATCCCGGAGGAACGCCGCTTCCACTGGACCCGCACGGGCTGCGTGAATTCGGACAGCCGGGCACCGACGATCTCGGGCCAGGCGACGAGGATATCCGAGGCCGCGAAGCCCTGTGCCGCGAGGCTCGGGCCCAGACAGCTATCGAGGAGATCGGCGAGAGGTCTGGGTTTGCGCATCGCTCCGTCCGAAATACCGCGTTGGAACTCGCGGGAGCACCCGATAGGGTCTCCGCCTTCCGGTCCAGTCTCTCGAATCGGCTTCCCGAAAACCCCGTGAAGCCAACCCCCTCAGGCAACACGCATGGCTCATGCCGCTGCAGCCTCATCGTGCCGATCCGCCCCGCCGGAGGCGGCTCATCCCGTTGCGCTCGACCTTCTGGCTTGGTACGACCGTCACCGTCGGTCGCTGCCCTGGCGCGCCAAGCCCGGCGAGAAGCCCGATCCCTACCGGGTCTGGCTTTCGGAAATCATGCTGCAGCAGACCACGGTCGCGGCCGTGAAGCCCTACTATGAGCGCTTTCTCGAGCGGTTTCCAACCGTCGCGAGTCTCGCCCGAGCGCCGACCGAGGAAGTCATGCAGGCCTGGGCGGGGCTCGGCTACTACGCACGGGCCCGCAACCTGCACTCCTGTGCCCAGGCGGTCACCGAACGAAATGGCGGGGTTTTTCCGAGCACCGAAGCGGAATTGAGAACGCTTCCGGGCATCGGCGCCTATACGGCGGCGGCCATCGCCGCGATCGCCTTCGACGAGCCCGCCGCTGCCGTGGACGGCAACGTCGAGCGGGTCATCACCCGACTGTTCGCAATCGAGGAGCCACTGCCTGCAGCGAAGCCCGCCATCCGGGCGCTCGTCGAGCCGCTCGTCCCGCGTGACCGCCCCGGGGACTTCGCGCAGGCGATCATGGATCTCGGCGCGACGATCTGCACGCCGCGGCGCCCCGCTTGCGCGCTCTGCCCCTGGATGCAGCCATGCCGGGCCCGCGCGACCGGCTTGCAGGAAACCTTCCCGCGCAAGCTCGAGAAGGTTCAGAATCCGCTTCGCCGCGGAGCGGCCTTCGTGGTGATCCGCTCGGATGACACGGTACTCCTGCGCACCCGTCCCCCGAAAGGGCTTCTCGGGGGCATGGCCGAACCGCCGACGAGCGCCTGGGAGATCGACTATGATCCCGCGCAGGCGATACTCGATGCGCCGCTCGAGGCACGCTGGCAGAGAAAGCCCGGCGTCGTTCGCCACGTCTTCACGCACTTTCCTTTGGAACTCACGGTGCTGACAGCCCGGATCTCGGCGCGGACCGAGGCTCCGGAGGGGATGCGGTGGGTAGCCCGCCGGGACCTCGCCAATGAGGCGCTGCCCGGAGTCATGCGCAAGGTGCTCGCGCATGGCCTCGGCGAGTTGAGCCCGTGGAAGACGTCGAAGACTCCGCCCCGGCAAGGAGCCAGCGGCTGATCAGCCGGCTGCCGGCATCGTGGCCCGGAAGGCGGCTCGCAGGGTGTCGATCGGAACGAGCCGGTTCTCGCGTTCGACGTGCCAGAACGTCCAGCCGTTGCAGGCCGGGAGGCCCTGAGCCAGTGCGCCGATCTTGTGGATCGATCCCGTGATGGCGCCGAGCGCGATCGTCCCGTCGGCACGGATCGTCGCCTTGTAGCGCCGGCGCTCGTCCTGGAGGCCTTCTCCGGGGGAGAGATGGCCGGCCTCGATCAGCGAAAGGAAGGGGATTCTGGCCTCGGCGCGCCGCGCCGGCGGGGCCGATACGGCATCTTCCGCGAGCGGCTCGACGGCGTCGATCCGTGCCCGGGCAGCCGCGATATAGCCTTGGTCCCGCTCGATCCCGACGAAGTGCCGTCCGAGACGCCGGGCGACCGCGCCCGTCGTTCCGGTGCCGAAGAACGGGTCGAGGATGACGTCGCCCGGATTCGTCGAGGCGAGCAGGATCCGCGCGAGGAGCGCCTCGGGCTTCTGAGTGGGATGGACCTTCTGGCCGTTTGCGTCCTTCAGGCGCTCGTCACCCGTGCACAAGGGAATGAACCAGTCGGACCGCATCTGGCAGTCCTCGTTGGCCGCCTTCATGGCCTCGTAATGGAAGGTATAGCTCTTTTCCGACGCCGAACGTGAGGCCCAGATCAGAGTCTCGTGGGCATTTGTGAAGCGCCGCCCCCGAAAATTCGGCATCGGGTTCGCCTTGCGCCAGACGACGTCGTTCAGGACCCAGAACCCGAGATCCTGGAGCGCCGTGCCGACCCGGAAAATGTTGTGATAGGAGCCGATGACCCACAGCGTCCCGTTCGGCTTCAGGACCCGCCTTACTCCGGCGAGCCAACGCCGAGTGAAGCGGTCGTATTCCGCGAAGCTGTCGAAGTGATCCCACGCATCGTCGACCGCATCGACCAGGGACTGGTCCGGGCGCGTGAGTGCTCCCTCGAGCTGCAGATTGTATGGCGGGTCGGCGAAGACGAGGTCGACGCTCTCCGGGGGCAGGCTCTCTAGATGAGCGATGCAGTCTCCGACCAGAATCTCGTCGCGGGGCAGAGGCGACGGTACGAGATGGGGGCGCATGCGCCCCGTCCGAGGTGCCGACGCAGACCGCCCGGTACGCGAGACCTGAATCCGGGCAGCGGCGTCGGCGGCCCCGGTACGCGAGGTACCCATGGGTGATCACCGGTTACGCAACTGACGATCCGGATAGTGCGGCCGGTAGGGTAAAGATGTCGTTTAAGACGCCCCTCGCAATCGTACTTTTTTAGGTCGGCAATTCCTGCCTACCAGTTGATTCCGTTGCATTTTTCGAGTTAACGCCGATTAACCTGGACAGGCTCGAGGCCGCCTTGGCGCAGGGTCCGAACGTGAGGCGGTGGAACGGTGTCGGTCCGTTCTGATCGAGTGCCGCCCGATGTTCCGCAGTCCCGTAGCCGACATTGGTTGTAAATCCGTAGGCCGGAAACCGGTCGGCGAGGCGTCGCATGAGGCGATCGCGCACGACCTTCGCGACGATCGAGGCGGCCGCGATCGAGGCGACCGTCGCATCGCCGCCGATGATGGCCTCGGTCGCGCAGGGCAGGGCGGGTGGATCGTTCCCATCGACGAGAGCGAGGTCGGGATGGCAGGGCAGCGCAGCCAGAGCCTTGCACATGGCCGAGAGGGTCGCCTGCCGGATGTTGATCCGGTCGATTTCGCTGCTCGGGATACTAGCGATGCCGACACGGGACGTCGCGAGAATCAAGGCGAACAATTCGTCCCGCCGATCCGCGGACAGACACTTCGAATCCGCGAGTCCGCCCGGGGCACGATCGAGGTCCAGGACCACGGCGGCGGCCACGACCGGCCCGGCCAGCGGCCCTCTTCCGACTTCGTCGAGGCCGGCGATACAGTGGAAGCCCTTGGCGCGCATCCCGTGCTCGCGCTGGAGGCAAAGGCTCGGGCGGCGTGATCGAATCGCAATCGTCATACCGCGAGAAGAGACCAGCGGAACGGCTCTGTCATCCCGTCAGAAGAGCGCAAGTTGGACCGGCTCCGGCTCGGGAACGCGAAAAAGATCGGTGCGCAGAGACAGGCGCCGTTCGTTCAGCCCCAAGCGCTTCGTCGCCTGTTCGAACCGGCGGCCGAGAATCCACGCGAAAGGGCCTTCTCCGGTCTGCCGAGCCTTCCAGCGGGAGTCATAATCCCGGCCTCCGCGGCTCTCGCGAAGAATGGAGAGCACGCGATCGACCCTGTCCGGAAAATGCTGCAACAGCCAATCGCGCATGAGGTCCTTGAGATCGTGCGGCAATCGCAGCAGCACATACCCCGCTTCGGCTGCTCCGGCCTTCTGCGAGGCGTCGAGAATGGCTTCGATCTCGTGGTCGTTGAGGGCCGGAATGACCGGAGCGACGAGCACCGTGACCGGAATGCCTGCGTTCGCGAGCATCCGCATCGCAGCGAGGCGCTTCGCGGGAGACGCGGCGCGCGGTTCCATCCGACGCGCGAGTTTCGGGTCCAGTGTCGTGATCGAGAGCGCGACCTTCACGAGCCGGCGCTCCGCCAGACTCCGCAGGATATCGAGATCCTGCGTGACGAGCGCGGATTTCGTGACGATTCCGACGGGGTGGTTCACGCGCGACAGAATTTCGAGAATCGAGCGCGTGATCCGGAAACGGCGCTCGATCGGCTGATACGGGTCCGTGTTGGTTCCGAGCGCGATGGTGCGCGGCTCGTAATTCCGGGAACTGATCTCTTTCAGAAGGAGTTCCGGAGCGTTCGTCTTGGCGAAGAGCTTCGTCTCGAAATCGAGTCCGGAGGAGAGACCGTAGAACGCGTGACTCGGCCTCGCGAAGCAATAACTGCAGCCGTGCTCGCAACCGCGATACGGATTGATCGAGCGGTCGAACAGGATGTCCGGCGAGTCGTTCCGGGTAATGATCCTCCGCGCCTTTTCGATCGTGACCTCGGTTGCGATCGAGGGCACCTCTTTTTCAAGATCCCACCCGTCGGAAAATTCCTCGCGCGTGACGATCTCGTAACGCCCGGCTGGATTCGACACTGCTCCACGGCCTCGCCGCGATGCCCCTTCGATATGAGCTACCGCGTCCTCTACCGCATGGGCAGGCTTTCGACGGAGCGGGCTCGCGTGAGTCCTTGCCGTCCCCATGCCCATGCGCCTCTCGCCAGACAGAATCGTTGATCGGACACCACTAGATAGGAACAAAACAGGAACTAAATCAACTCCGCTCGCTAGCCTTCGGACCAGCGGCTAACGTGCGCCGATGATTACGGCTGTCATATCCGCACGAGGTTCCATCGAAGGCCTGGGGGTGACGTTGAGCGCCCTCGTCGGCGGAGTGGTCGACGGCCTCGTTGGCGACGCCGTGATCGTGGCTCCGGCCCGGTCGCCTGAGGTCGAACGCATCGCGGACGCGATGGGGGCCAGCCTAGTGATCTCGGCAGAGGATCCGTGGCGACGAGGGGCCGCCAGGGCGAGGCAGGACTGGATCCTGTGTCTCGATGCCGGAGACGTACCGCGAGAAGGATGGCAGAGATCGCTCGAGCGCTTCATCGCGCATTGCCCGTCGGATCGACGCTTCGGTCGATTCACTCGGAGCCCGTCAGGACTTGGCGACCGCCTATCGGCCTGGCTGTCCTTGGATGTGCGCGCCGGCGATCTCGTCCACCACACGCTTCTCGCGCAGGCGGGACGACGAATCCGGCCGATCCGGCTCACGGCCGTTCTGGAACGGGACGTCCTCGCGGAATGAGCGCAGTCTACGGAGTCGCGCCGCGCTTCAGATGCTCGTCGAGACGCGGCATGATTTCCACGAAGTTACAGGGCCTGTGGCGGTAATCGAGTTGCGAGGCGAGAATGCCGTCCCAGGCGTCACGGCATGCGCCGGGAGATCCCGGCAGGACGAAGATGTAGGTCCCGCCCGCAACGCCACCGGTGGCCCGGGACTGGAGGGTCGAGGTGCCGATCTTGTCGTAGGAGATCCGGTGGAAGAGGACCGAGAACCCGTCCATCCGCTTCTCGAAGAGGGGCTCGATCGCTTCGGGCGTAACGTCACGGCCGGTGAAGCCCGTTCCACCCGTGGTGATGATGACGTCGACCGACGGATCGTCGATCCAGGCTTTCACCTGGGCACGGATCGTTTCGATGTCGTCGGGCACGATGGCTCGCGCCGCCAACTTGTGGCCGGCGGCGGTGAGGCGGTCCACCAGAGTATCGCCTGACCGGTCGCTCTCGAGCGTGCGGGTGTCGGACATCGTGAGGACCGCGATGGCAAGCGGAATGAAAGGTAGGTTCTGGTCGATCGGCATGGTGATACGCGAGAGGATTGTGGCTCTGGCGATGGGGTGGACGACCCGACTACGCCAGCCCGGGATACGAAGTGATGGTTCATGGTATCACACACCGAGAGGGCACTCAGCCTTGCTCGGTGGACCCGGCATTAAGTCGCAACGACGACCGGATTTGATCTGCCTCGTAGCCGCGAGAAGTGCGTTTTGTCGTCCAGCAAGCATGTCAGCGGTGCAATTGCGTTGAGCGCATGAATTGGCGCTCGGAAAGTTTCAGCGGGCTTCCACACGCCATGACCACGAGCACGGAATGTCCTCACGGCTCTCGTACCCGTCCGAACTCTGCGATGTTGGACCCTCTGATCGGGTCGCTGCCCTATGGTGAGGTGGTCAGCCAGACGAGCAGGAGTGGGATCGTTACGATGGATGCCACGGTCGACAGCACGACC
Organism: Microvirga massiliensis; assembly: GCF_001006805.1. Classification (GTDB taxonomy): domain Bacteria; phylum Pseudomonadota; class Alphaproteobacteria; order Rhizobiales; family Beijerinckiaceae; genus Microvirga; species Microvirga massiliensis. Next base: position 371,411 of record NZ_LN811358.1, read on the forward strand.
ACGCCCGCAACTTCCTCGGGCTCATTGTTCCAGCGCTGTGCGAACAGGTAATTGTAGACTGCAACCGGGTTCGCCGATTGCAGGATCAGCACCGCCTTCATGCTCCCGGCAAGGTCAAACAGCATTGCGACCAGAACGCCGACCAGCGCGCCTCCGCCGATCCGCACGGCCGAGACGGCGGTGGCACGGCCGAACGAGGAGACCTTCAAGCGGCTCAAGGAGGCCCCGAGCATCAACAGCATTAGAGGAACTGTCAGGTTGCCGATCAGCGTGATGGTCTTGTCAATGGGCGACGGCAACTCGATCTTCCAGAAGGACAGCGCAATGCCGATGGCGACGGCATACAGGAGTGGCAGGCGCACAAGTCCTCGCCAGTTCGCCTGGCCGGCTGCGATGGCCTGTCCGAGCGTGTAGTTCGCGACCGAGGAGATCGAAAAGAACGCGATGGCATAGCCGAGCCCCTCGGGACCGAAGGCATAGAGCGAGAGGGGCAGGCCGAGATTGCCGGCATTCGGGAAAGAGATCGACGGCAGAAATGTGCGGATGCGCAGTCCGGTTGCCCAGAGGAGGAGCGCTCCGATCCCAGCAAAGCACGCGATGGCGGTTCCGGCTGCCGCCGCCATCGCCGTAAAGGCCTCGAACGACAGGCGGGACGTCTGGAAGGTGCTGATGACCAGGCACGGCGTCGCCACGTCGGCAATGAGAGCCGTCAGGTCTCGCGAGTCCAGCTTATACCCGAGGCGCGTCCAGACGAATCCGATCCCGACCGTGATCAGGATCGGGAGAACCACGGAAATGACGAGGAGGAGCATGGGAGTTTTCGGCCCTCGCTCACGCCCGCAGGAAAGGCATGGGCAGCGCTGCGCACAGGAGCATGCGAGATTGCCCGGCTCGCTGGGTGCGGCCAAGGCCGGCACGGGGGAGATCGTGGTTCATCAGCGGATTCTATGCCGTGGTCGCGGCGCAGAGCATGCTGCCCAAACATGGTCGGGCATCATGGCCCATGCATGGACTCGCTTTGCCCGGAATGCAAGCTGGTTCCCAACCCCGGCGAAAAGCGGCGGAATCGATCCGAAACCGGTTTCTGCACATCGTTCGGATACCTCCGCGTAGAACATCTCCTTACAGGAGAGCGTGACAGCATCTGACGCGATGGAGGGCTTCTTATAGGAGCATGGCTCGAGCTGTAACGCCTCGCCAAGTCGGTCCAGTAGCGATACGCTGAAGGGGTATCTCTTGGCAGGTGCCGCGCCATGGCTGCCAGATCGAAGTGGGCCTTTGCTGACGCATACCGGCTCCTTTGTTTTGCATGGGTATTGCTGTCGTTTGGCCCCCTAGCCTATGCCCAGCAAGGCGCCGTATCGCCCGGACCCTTTGCAGGCATGTCCGGATCGTGGTCGGGCAGCGGCACGATCGGGCTTTCCAACGGCACGACTGAACGCCTTCGCTGCCGGGCCGCATATGCGGTGGCTTCCGCCGGCTCCACCCTTCAGCAGAGTCTCAATTGTGCGAGCGACAGCTACACTTTCGAACTCAGGACGGACATCGACTACGAGGGCGGCCGCATCGCGGGCCTGTGGGCGGAAACAACACGCAATCTGCAAGGACGGATCTCCGGCCGAGCCAATGCCGGTCGCATCGATGCCGTGGCCGAGGGTCCGAATTTCTCGGCCAGAATCATATTGAACACCCGTGGCGGACGACAGTCGGTGAGCATCCGCTCGGAGGGGACCGAGCTGTCGCAAGTCTCGGTCGATCTCACCCGGACGCGGTAGGTGCGAGTTCTCGACCGGACTCGAGCCTCCTCTCCGCATCCAGATGCGAACGATGGGTGCAAATTCATGCCCTGGCATGTGAGGCCGAACCATGGAGACGCGGGCGCGGTATGCCCTTATCGGAGTGTTCACCCTGGGAGTGATCGTTGCTGCGTTCGGCTTCGCCTACTGGCTTCGGAGCGGGGGTGGCTTCGCCGAGCGTGCGATCTATCAAGTCCGCTTTGAAAGCCCCGTAACCGGGCTGGTGCCTGGCTCGTCGGTTCTGTTCAACGGCATAAGGGTCGGGGAGGTCACCAGTCTTGAGCTCGATTCGGCCAATCCCAGCCGGGTGATGGCGACGATTGCCGTTGGCCGGACTACACCGGTTCGGTCGGACACACAGGTCGGAATCGACACACAAGGCTTCCTGGGCGAGCCTGCGCTGACGCTCCGGGGTGGAATGGCAACATCGTCACCCGCCGAAGTCCAGGGCGGCGTAGGCGTCCTTGAGGCCGATCCGGCAGCGACCGAGAGTCTGAGCCACGCGGCGCGCGAGGCGCTGCGGCGCTTCGATAGCCTCATTGCTGAAAATGCGCAGCCGCTGCACGATACGATCACCAATCTCAGCACGTTCGCAGGAGCGCTTGCACGTAATTCCAATCGCGTCGACACGATTCTGGCGTCCTTGGAGCGCCTGGGGGGTGGACCCGCCAAAGCGCCCGTCCCAGTCTATGATCTGACGGCACCTCGCGACTTTCCGCAGCTCGAAAAGGCCCCGAATGGGCAATTGGTTGTCCCCGAGCCGACCGCGCTCGTCCTGTTCGACACGCAAAAGATCCTCGTGCGGCTGCGGGATACGGAGACCGTGGCCTTGGACGCGCAGTGGAGCGACAGCCTGCCGAAGCTCCTGCAAACCAAGATCATCCAGAGTTTCGAAAATGCAGGCTATATGCGTGCTGTGGCGCGGCCCCTGGAGGGCCTGACGGCCGACTACCAGCTCCTGATCGATGTCCGCAGCTTTCAGGTAGTAATGATTCCCGAGCCGAGGGCAGAGGTGGAATTCACGGCTAAGATCCTGGCCGCGGATGGCCGCATCATCGATGCGCGCCTCCTGCACGCACACACTCCCATTGCGGCCGCTGACCCACCGATGGCGGCCGCCGGTCTTGATGCAGCATTCGGCAAGGCTTCGACGGACCTCGTGCTCTGGACCCTGGGCTCCCTTTGAGAGCGTCTGCCCGCCTGGGTCGTCCATTGCAGCAATCTCTATGAGTGGCTGATCTCAGATGGTCTGTCGTGTCCCGCGCGATTTAAATACGTAAGCACGAGCGCTTTCTGTAGTGGCTGACGCCTTCCACATGTCTGCGGGACGAAGAAATCAGTCGCAGAGAGCAAGCGCGGCGCAGGCCGGACGACCACATCAGGTTGAAGCCCGATGTAGGGCCGATTAATGGAAGGATTGCTCACCGCCAGCATCCAGGGCTTTTGCCAACTTCAGCCTCGTGCCGGGATGTGACATTCGTGTCCGTTATATCCCGGATGGAACGGCAGCCCTGAACTTGCGGGGAGCCTGAATTGGGAATCCCTGCCCATAGACCAACAAGTCTGTGGGGCAGGCCACTCCTGCAGGCCATGTCTCCTTGCTATCGAGGTGTGGGTGTCTAGGATGGCGGCAAGCGCCGCCGACAGGCGCGGGAATCACTCACTCTATGGCTACCTCATTGACTTCTCCAGCCGTTTCGCTCCGTAGTATGGCCATTACCTTCGGGTCGAAGGCTGGCAGCTACACGGCCGTGCAGGGGATCGATCTTGCAGCAGAGCCGGGCGAGTTCATTGCGATTGTCGGACCGACCGGCTGTGGGAAATCCACCCTGCTCAATGCATCTGCGGGGCTGCTCAGGCCGTCGAGCGGGCACGTCGAAATTTTCGGTGCGCCATTGCTGGGCCTCAACGCCCGTGCAGGCTATCTCTTCCAGCAAGATGCATTGATGCCGTGGAAGACGGCGCTTCAGAATGTGGCTGTTGCTCTGGAACCCAAGGGTGTATCCCGCATCGATGCCGAGACGAAGGCACGCGAGTGGCTGCGCCGGGTTGGCCTGGCTGCCTTTGTCGACCGCTATCCGCACATGCTCTCAGGGGGGCAAAGAAAGCGGGTCGCTCTGGCCCAGATGCTGATTCGCGATCCTGAAATCCTTCTGATGGATGAGCCTTTCGGGCCGCTTGACGCACAGACCCGGCAGATCATGGGCAACCTGCTCCTGGATCTCTGGGCGGCCAATCGCAAGGCGGTGCTCTTCGTCACGCACGACCTGGAAGAGGCGATTGCCCTCTCCGATCGAGTGGTGGTCATGTCGGCGGGTCCAGCCGCACGTATCATCGGAAACTTTCCGGTCACACTGCCGCGCCCACGTGACATTGCCGAGATCCGGCTCGAGCCTGCCTTCCACCACATTCACAAGGAGATTTGGGGCAGCCTCCGCGTCGAGGTGCAGAAGGCTTATGCGCATGGAGAGGGGGCGTCTGCATGAACCGGGTGAAGTTGGTCCTGCTCCAGGTCGCGGTTGGTCTCGGCTTCCTGCTGCTCTGGCATATCCTGACTGCCTATCCCATCCTCGCACCGACGAAGCAGACGCAGTTCTTCTTCTCGACCCCCGCCGACGTGCTGGCGCGAGTCTGGAAAGAATTCACCTCCGGCGAGATCTGGGGGCATCTCTGGATCACGCTGCTGGAGACGATCCTCGCCTTCGTCTTTGGAGCCGGAGGCGGCATCCTGTTCGGCTTCCTGTTCGCCCGCCGCGAAATGCTGTCGACCGTATTCGACCCCTACATCAAGGCCGCGAATGCTCTGCCACGGGTGGTGCTCGCGCCCATTTTCGCCCTGTGGTTCGGCTTGGGCATCTGGTCCAAGGTGGCGCTTGGCTTCAGCCTGGTCTTCTTCATCGTATTCTTCAACGTTTACCAGGGAGTGCGCGAGGTGAGCCCCGTGGTGCTGGCCAATGCGCGAATGCTCGGCATGAGCGAGCGCCAGCTTCTGCGGCACGTCTATTGGCCGGCGGCACTGACGTGGGTGTTCTCGTCCCTGCACACCTCCGTGGGGTTCGCTCTCGTGGGCGCAGTCGTGGGCGAGTATCTCGGCTCGTCGGCGGGGCTTGGCTACAAGATCCAACAGGCAGAGAGCGTATTCGACGTCACCGGGGTCTTTGCAGGGATGGTGATCCTTTCGATCTTCGTCATTCTCATCGATGCCTTCGTGACCCTGATCGAAAGGCGTCTCCTGGTCTGGCGTCCCGCCCCATCGACAAACGTGCAGGGTTAGGCAATCTTCGCCGCCACAACCGCATTCAAGCCGGGAGAACAGAATGGAACGCCGTACATTTCTCATTGGAACGGGCGCAATTGCTCTGACTGCAGGGCTCAGCCCAAGTGCCTTCGCGCAGGAGAAGCCCGAGAAGAGCAAGGTCACCTTGGGTGTGGGCGGCAAGCCCTTGCTCTATTACCTGCCGCTGACGATCGCGGAACGGAAGGGCTTCTTCAAGGAAGAAGGTCTCGATGTCGAGATCAACGATTTCGGCGGAGGTGCCAAGTCGCTCCAGGCGCTCATCGGCGGCTCCGTGGATGTGGTGACCGGTGCCTATGAGCATACCATCCGCATGCAGGCTAAGGGCCAAGACGTCCGCGCCGTCACTGAGCTCGGCCGGTTTCCGGCCATCGTGATCGCGGTCAAGAAGGACAAGGCGGGTCAGGTCAAGTCTGCAGCCGATTTCAAGGGTCTCAAGATCGGTGTGACCGCACCCGGCTCGTCCACGGCTCTGACAGCACAATATGCTATGGTGAAGGCTGGTTTGAAGCCGACGGACGCCGCCTTCATCGGCGTTGGGTCGGGTGCAAGTGCCGTTGCTGCCGTGCAGAAAGGCGAAATCGATGTGATCTCGCACCTCGATCCAGTGATTTCAAAACTGGAATCCGACGGCGATATTACGATCCTGATCGATACGCGCACCGAAGCAGGCACACGGGCGCTCTTCGGCGGATCGAACCCGGCCGCAACCCTTTATACCAAGAAGGACTTCATCGACGCCAATCCGGTGACGACCCAGCGTCTCGTCAATGCTTTCATGAAGTCACTCAAATGGCTCCAGACGGCCACGCCAGAGGATGTTGCCGCGACCGTGCCGCCTGAGTATCACCTCGGCGACAAGCCGCTCTACCTCAAGGCGGTGCAGAACTCGCTGGAGAGCTATTCCCGCACTGGCATCGTTCCCCCGGAGGGAATGGCGAGCGTGATGGATATGCTCAAGCTGCTCGATCCGGAATTGAAGGACGCCAAGGTCGATCTCGCAGCGACCTTCGATGATCGGTTCGTCAAGAAGGCGGCGAGTTAGAGCCGTCCAAGAGGCGAGCCTCAACTGGTCAGTAGGGACGTCCACTGGCGGTGGAAGCTGCCTCGACGAGTCCGCCGGCATCTTCGCGATGCCGGCGAACGACAATGGAGCGACCTACAACTGTAATGCTGGCTGTTGTAGCGCGCGTCCCTCCGCGAAGACCTGCGCGGCGCGGGAGATACGGTCCGGATTGCGGTTCTCCTTCCAGCGACGATCCACGCGATTCCCGGCTTTGCTCTCGGGCCGCACATGTCCGCCGGCGTACTCCCCAGCTCCCAATCGCGGTTGAGGCGGTAAACTCCGCGGGGATGATCGCGAGATGCATGCGCGGGCTCCAGCAGCCTGGGAGTGACCGTATCATGGATGCCGAAGGCTGAAGCCAGCCACTCTGGGAAGAGAGCGCGTGTGACATGATCCTTGTCTTTGGTTCGATCAACATTGATCTTGTCGCGCGCGTAGCCTCAATCACGCGCCCGGGCGAGACCGTCCTCTCGCTGGGCTATGAGACCTTGTTTGGCGGAAAGGGCGCGAACCAGGCGATCGCTGCCGCGCGGGTATCCTTGCCGCATCGGGTCGCGATCGCATCCTGCGTCGGCGACGACGCCTTTGGCCGGTCTGCACGCGACAACCTCATCCGCAATGGTGTCGTGGCCGATCTCGTCGCCGACAGCACCGAACCGACCGGCTGCGCCTTCATCACCGTCGATGAGTGCGGCGAGAACGCGATTACCGTCGCCAGCGGGGCAAATGCCACGCTGACGGAAGTGCTGGTTCGCAATATTGAGGCGGATGCCGCGACGACCGCCGTCTTCCAAATGGAAGTCCCTTTCCCAGCGTCCCTCAACGTCGCCCGGCGCGTGCGGGCGGCCGGCGGCCGCGTCATCTGGAACTTTGCACCGGCTCCGTCGGCATTTCTGGCCAGGGATCTCTCGGACCTCGTAACAGAGACCAACATTTTCGTCGTCAACGAGCACGAGGCTATTGCGGCGGCCGCACTCCTCGGCCGCAAGACCGACGATTTCGAAGATGCTGGAGCCTTTCTATCGAGGAGCGGCTGCATTTGCGTCGTCACGGCGGGTGCGCGTGGGGCCATTGCGTTTCACCCCGACGGGCATAGCGAGACGGTCCAAGCGAAAATGATTCGGCCTGTCGATACGACTGGTGCCGGCGATACCTTCGTCGGCATCCTGGCCAGCGGCCTCGATGAGGCGCTGCCCTTCTCGACGGCTCTCGAGCGAGCCTGCCACGGAGCGTCTCTGTCTTGCCTTGCTCATGGCGCCCAGGCCGGCATGCCGACACGCGAGCAACTCGGAACGACCGGAGCAGGCTAGATGAAAAGCCGTCGCTGGAACGGAGGCGATAGGCTCAATCTAGCTCCTCCCTAGTCTGCGCAACATCAGGAACATGATCCGTCCCGTTTAAAGTTCCGTCCGGCTGACTCAAAAGCATTGCGTAGCTGATATCACGAGATGAAAGTTCACAGCATTGGTGATGCCTGTGACGAGATCTTGATGTCGGCCGACCTGATCCCATGGGACGGACATCTGTGAGGCCCCAACTTGAGGCCTCGCACCGCTGAGGTGATCCAGCAAGGCGCCTTTTCGGCATGTGTCGGCGGCAACTGATTAGTGGTATCTTCTCTCAGCCTCCACGCAGAAGACGCTCACTTGATTGGCGTTGAATTGAGCACCGGCCAAGCAGCCGTTTGCCCAAGCCTCTTGCCTCGTGATGGAGGAATACCATGCGGGTGGAGGTCGGGATTCGGGCAGATTCCGGACCTTCCTCAAGACAGCACTAACGAAACAAAAGGATGGTTCGTGTTCTCTTTTCGCCGTCTCAGGCGAAACGCTTGGCGCCGGCGACGCAAAGGACAACCAAGCCTGTTGCCGCGACCATCGTCCACGCGACCGGCTCATGAAGCAGCAGGCCCGCCAGCGCCAGGCCGAAAAAGGGCTGGAGCAATTGCAACTGTCCAACGCCCGCAATGCCCCCGAGCGCGAGGCCGCGATACCAGAAGACGAAGCCGACCAACATACTGAAGATCGAAACATAGGCGAGCCCGAGCCAAGCCGGGCCGCCAATCCCGCTCCAGGATTCCGGCATCGTCATCAGCGCGATAGCCGCCATCATGGGCAGCGCCAGGAGCAGGGCCCACGAGATGACCTGCCAGCCGCCCAGCCTTCGTGACAGCGTGGCTCCTTCAGCATAACCGAGGCCGCAAAGAAGGATCGCGGCCACCATCAGCAGATCGCCCGTGAGCGAACTTGCGCCACTGTTGAAAAAGGCAAAGCCAGCGACCGTTGCGCTACCGAGACCTGAGAACAGCCAGAAGACAGGTTTGGGCCGCTCGCCCCCGCGCAGGACACCGAAGATGGCCGTCGCGAGCGGCAGGAGGCCAATGAAGACAATGGAATGCGCCGAGGTGATGTGCTGGAGCGCTAGCGCGGACAGCAATGGGAAGCCTACCACAACGCCGAGCGCGACCACGGCAAGCGAGTTGAGATCAGCGCGCCCGGGCCTCACCTGCCGGAGCACCAGGAGGAAGATTGCTCCAAGGAGTGCGGCGATCACCGCACGGGCCGAGGTCAGGAACAGGGGAGAGAAGTAGCCAACAGCGACCCGCGTGGCCGGTAACGAGCCGCTGAAGATGATGACGCCCAGGAGGCCGCTGCCCCACCCGTCCATTGTCCGATCCATGTCACCTCTCTTTCGAAGGGGTACCTTAGGATTTCGAGACTGTGCCAGACAGTACAATACAATCCGACGGAACTGTATCAGTGCAAGCGGCCATACAATCAGCGGAGCGCGAGTGGAGGACGGAGAACTGACACGTACCGGTGAGGTGATGGCGGCCATCCGATCGAAGGTGTCGGGCCGTACCCTGGTCTCCGGCGATCGGCTGCCCTCGATCAGGAGCTTTGCCGCGACCATGGGCGTATCGCCGTCCACCGTCGTTGAGGCCTATGAGCGTCTTGTGGCCGAGGGCCTGATCCGTGCCCGGCGCGGTTCCGGCTTCTATGTCGCCGGCACCGGTTTGCCACCGCTGGCGCTTGCGGAGGCAGAGCCGCGGCGCGAACGGGCCGTTGATCCGTTCTGGGTGTCGCGGCAGTCGCTCGATGCAGATCCCGCGGTCATGAAACCTGGCTGCGGCTGGCTACCGGCGGACTGGATGCCGAATACCGCTCTTCGCCGAGCCTTCCGGGCGCTCGCGCGAACTGAGGATGCAGTTCTCGCCGGCTATGGCAGCACACGCGGTTCGCCAGCCCTGCGCCGGTTACTGCTCAGCCGGTTTGCCGAAGAGGGGATAGAAGCTTCGCCCGAACAGCTCCTATTGACGGGCTCTGGAACGCAAGCCATTGACCTGATCTGCCGCTACCTGCTTCGTCCCGGCGACACGGTGCTGGTCGACGACCCATGCTATTTCAATTTTCAGGCCCTGCTTCGGGCGCACCAAGTCAGGATCGTCGGCGTGCCCTACACGCCCTCCGGACCTGATATTACGGCCTTCGAGGCGGTGCTAACCGCTGGACGGCCGCGGCTCTATATCACCAACTCCGCGCTCCATAATCCGACCGGCGCTACCCTCTCACCGCAGATCGCCTACAGGCTGTTGAGCGCAGCCTCCGTTCACGACGTTACAATAGTCGAAGACGACATCTTCGCCGATTTTGAGCCGGAGCCCTCGCCGCGTCTCGCCGTGCTCGACGGGCTCAACCGCGTCATTCGGATCGGAAGCTTTTCGAAGACGCTGTCCGCCTCGGTCCGCTGCGGCTACATCGCCGCACGGACAGATTGGATCGAAGGTCTGGTCGATCTCCAGGTTGCCACTTGTTTCGGCGGACCAAGCCCGGTCGCGACCGAGCTCATTGCCAGCGTTCTCGCGGGGGGCGGCTACCGCAAGCACATGGAGGAATTACGCCAGCGCCTTGCCCGGGCCAGACACGAAATGGCGACCCGACTGGAGCCCCTTGGCATCCGGCCTTGGCTCATGCCGCGCGGCGGCTTTTATCTGTGGTGCCGTCTCCCAGAGGGCCAGGATTCCGCTGTGCTCGCCCGCATGGCCGTGGAGGAGAACGTTGTTCTGGCGCCGGGCAACGTGTTCAGCGTCTCTCAGACGGCCACCTCCTTCCTCCGCTTTAACGTCGCGCAGTCGGGTGATCCGCGAGTCCTGGCCGTTCTCCGGCAAGCAATGAGTTCCCACCTTGCCGGATGAAGCCCTCACTATCGGCGAGAATCCATGTGGGAGCGGCTTGACTGCCCGAATATCCAGGTCGCGGGTCAGGACCGAACATGCCAAGATGATGCGAGCAGGTGTTCGGAGCGAAACGAAAGCATCGGCGGCGCTACAATGCGAATCGCAAATTTCCGGTTCGACGGTGATGGGCCGGCGAGCCGCCAACTCAGCGACTGTTGAAGACTGTGCCTTCATGCCTGCTATCGTTCTTCATGGCTGTGACCTTCCTCGTACTGCTTTATCGGGCGCTCTGGCCAAATCGCTATGAAAGCGTCTTGATAATTTTCGGCGGAGCGAAAGTCTTTCTTTGGAGTTCCCCACTTCCTGAGGAGGGGAGGCTCCTGGTCGTCCCGGACGTCCGCATGACAAAATTGCGTGTCTTAACGAGTCGAGTTATGCTTGGCTCTTCTGTCTTGGGTCCGCTGGGCGGCGTCTGTTTGCGCACCCCCTGACGTCGCCAAGTTCCCGCGGGCTACTATCGAAGGCAGGTTGCTGTAGGTCGGGTCTCATTGCAGGAGATGCGCCATGGCGGCATATGCAAAAGACAAGCCCGTCTTCTTGAGCAAGAAACTCGGAGGACTTCTCCTCATCTGCGGAAGCCTGCTGGCGGCGCTGGCCTACAGCGACGGCACGACTGGACTTAACGTTCCTGGTATCCTGTTGGCCGGAGGCGTAATCCTGCTGGTGCTCCGGATCGTTCGACGCAACCAAGACATCAGCTCAGATCAATGACGCAAAGTGGTGTCGATCTCGATCGCGAGTGATGCGAGCGACGCTGCCCGCGCCGTGCTTCCGGCATCGTTGAACAATGCGAGATGCAATAGTTTCGCCCCGCAGACTTCTGTCCAGGCCACTAGGATGGCTCGGCACAGGACTAGGATTTCTGGTCCGGGCACTTTTGATTACATGGGCCAGCTTCGCGATCTTCTATTCGAATCTTCCGTGGCCAGGGCTGCGCTTGGCCCTGTCGATTGCGTTTGCAGGTTTCGCGATATGGGTCTACCTGCGGTCGTATCAGCGACGCATGCGCGTGGTTCTGGCTGTCCTCTTCCTGGGCGTGGTCGGTTGGTGGATCACCATCCAGCCCTCACATGATCGTCCTTGGCGGCCGGAGGTCGCCGTGATGCCACGAGCGGTTATCGACGGCGACAGCGTGCATCTTACCGGCGTGCGCAATTTCGATTATCGCAGCCTCGACGATTTCACGGTGCGTTACGAAGAACGCGAGGTGCAGCTTTCGCACCTGACCGGCCTCGACTTCTACGTATCGTACTGGGCCGAGGGACTCGTTGGCCACACGTTCCTGAGCTTTCTCTTCGACAATGCGCCACCACTGAGCATCTCGATCGAGACCCGGCCGGAGATAGGAGAGGGCTTCGACCCGCTCGCCTCCCTCTTTAAGCAGTTCGAGCTGATCTACGTGGTGGGCGATGAGCGCGACATCGTCCGCGTGCGCACCAATTACCGTCACGAGGCAGTGTACCTCTATCGCCTCAACACAAGGCCTGAAGATGCACGCCGGCTTCTGCTGATCTATCTCGCACGGATCAACGAACTCGCCGACCGGCCGGAGTTCTATCACCTTCTGAGCAATAGCTGCACGATCAACATCGTGCGCTACGCCAATGCCGCCGGCCGGCAGGGCCGGTTCGACATCCGGCATCTCTTCAACGGTCTTGTCGACAGCTATCTCTACCACTCGGGCCGCGTGAACACGACGCTGCCGTTTGAGGAGTTGCGCCGACGCTCACTGATCAACGAGGCCGCGCAAGCCGCCGATGGAGCGCCCGATTTTTCGCAGCGCATTCGCGAATTCCTGCCGAGGGTTTCTCGCCGTTAGTATTGCCATCTTTCATGATTGCTATGATCAATCTGGGTCTCGACATTCATCTCCGAGGCTGTGTCGCTGTCGACGACCTCCCGATCATGTCCGCCCGATAACGCGAAGTATCCTGCGTGACGTGACTTTGAAGTGACAGCCTATCCAGGAGCCCCCTTATGGTGGATAGTGCCGTTCTTGGGTCGGTTTCGGATGCCGCAGCACTCCGAACGATATTCAGGTCTTGCCTTAAGGCTAGGCTCAAATGACTGACCAGATCTTGATAGACCTTGCACTTCAGGGTGGTGGTGCGCATGGCGCCTTCACGTGGGGCGTGCTCGATCGCCTGTTGGAGGAGCAGCGACTTCGCATCGAGGGGATCTCGGGCACCTCCGCCGGAGCCATGAACGCGGCCGTGCTGGTCGACGGGTATGCGCAAGGAGGGCCGGAAGGAGCACGCGAAGCTCTCGAGGCGTTTTGGAAACTCATTTCACGGGCAGCGATGTACAGCCCGTTTCGGCGGAGTCCTCTCGACGTACTGCTCGGCCGCTGGACGCTCGATTATTCTCCCGTGTTCATCGCCGCTGACATGATGGCGAGGCTCCTCTCACCCTACGATCTTAGCCCGGCTGGAGCCAATCCGCTTCGCGAAATTCTTGCATCCTGTGTTAATTTTACACGGCTGTCACAGAGCTCGATCAAACTCTTCGTCACCGCGACGAACGTGCAGACAGGCCGCGGCCGAGTTTTCCGGAACAATGAAGTTACACCCGACGTGCTGCTCGCCTCGGCCTGCCTGCCCACTCTCTTTCAGGCGGTCGAGATCGGCGGCGGGCTCTACTGGGACGGCGGGTATTCCGGCAATCCGACCATCACGCCGCTTATTCGCGAATGCTCATCGAGTGACACCATCCTCGTACAGATCAATCCCGTGGAGCGCACGAACTCACTGCGGACGGCCCGGGAGATCCTTAACCGTCTCAATGAAGTGTCCTTCAATGCCGTCCTTCTGAAGGAACTCCGCATGATTGCCCTGCTGCGGCAGGTCGCCCACGAGAGCGGCTCCGAAGCTGCCAAATGGGCGGCGATGCGGATGCATCGTGTGACAAGCGACATGATGACGAGCCTCGGCTCGTCGTCGAAACTGAATGCCGAGTGGGAATTTCTCGTCATGTTGCGCGATGAGGGACGTCGGCGCGCCGAGGAATTCCTGGCTAGTCACGGTGCCGATCTGGGCCGACGCTCATCCCTCGACCTCGATCAGTTGCTCGAGGGAGTGTGACGCAATGGGCCTTCTCGGCATCGTGGTGGCCCTTCTGCTGCTGATGGTGCTCGCTTTTCGGGGCTGGAGCGTATTGCTGCTCTCACCGGCAGCCGCTCTCCTCGCTGCGGCCTCTGCCGGTGAGCCACTCCTGGCGCACTGGACCCAGACCTTCATGGGCAGCGCTGCCCGCTTCATCGCACAGTTCTTCCCGATCTTTCTGCTCGGCGCGCTCTTTGGCAAGCTGATGGACGACAGCGGTTCGGTGACGGCCATTGCGGGATTCCTGACCCAACGCCTCGGCAAGGAGCGGGCCGTCCTCGCCGTCGTGCTCGCAGGCGCATTCGTGACCTATGGCGGGGTCAGCCTGTTCGTCGCGTTCTTCGTGCTGGCTCCGATGGCGCAGGCGCTGTTCCGCGCGGCAGCCATTCCCCGGCGCCTGATGCCGGCGTCGATCGCCTTGGGGACTTCGACCTTCACCATGTCAGCCTTGCCGGGAACGCCAGCGATCCAGAATGCGATCCCGATGCCGTTCTTCGGCACGACGCCCTTTGCGGCGCCGGGCCTGGGTGTTGTCGCATCGGCCATCATGCTCGGCTTTGGATTGTGGTGGCTGGGCCGGGCCGAGGCTTCCGCGAGGCGATCGGGTGAGGGCTTTGGAAGCGAACGCGAGGTGTCCCTTGAGGCGATCCTGGAGGATCAGGTATTGCGAGAGCGCGCAACCACCGCGCGTGAATTCGACCCTGCCGAGATGCGGCATGGACAGCACGGAAACGATGTGCCTCCGATTCTTCAGGCTGCCCTGCCGCTGATCGTCGTCGTTGCCGTCAATCTGCTGATGTCTCTCGTGGTGCTCCCGCGATTGGATGTGGCTTTTCTCTCGGAGGCGCAATGGGGCAGCACGTCCCTGGCCGGAGTTGGAGGTGTCTGGTCCGTGATCACGGCGCTGGCTGCGGCCATCATCGTGGTGATCGTGGTGAACCGCCGGCGACTGCCAGCGCTCCGGGACAGCATGGATGCCGGCGCGAATGCGTCCGTGCTGCCGGCGTTCAGCGTCGCAAGTCTCGTCGGCTTTGGGGCCGTGGTGGCTGCTCTGCCGGCCTTCGAGATCGTCCGCGATGGCGTGCTGACAATCGGAGGCGGCCCGCTCGTTTCGCTCGCCGTCGCAACAAACGCCCTGTCCGCTCTCACGGGCTCTGCGTCGGGAGGGCTCACCATCGCGCTCGATTCCCTTGCGCCGACCTACATGGCTCTTGCAGCAGAGGAAGGCATCAGTCCGGACCTCCTGCACCGCGTCGCCGTGATTGGATCGGGCACGCTCGACAGCCTGCCGCACAACGGTGCTGTCGTCACGTTGCTCGCCGTCTGCGGATCGACGCATCGCGAAGGCTACCGCGATATCGTCATGGTTGGCATTGTCGGCGCTATCCTCGCCTTGGCCGCGGTCATTGTGCTCGGTTCCATCTTCGGCTCGTTCTGAGCGAGATCAGGATACGAACATGAAGGGCAGAGTGCCTGCTGGCATTTCTTGAGCGGCGGGGCTTAACGTCTTTTTGCGCTTGCGACTGCTACAGCACATGGAGCGGACTCAAGGTCACCCAAAGATCGAACCGGGAACTCTCCCACGCGTCAGGAACATTCGATTTTCGTCTTACAAGGATACTCAGCTTATTTTCTGGGTGTGCCAGAAGCGACCGCAACCATCGCGCCCCAATCACCACGCGCGCGCACGTGATGCGGATCACAGTCGTCCCTGCCCGGACGATCATAATCGCCCAATGGCGTGCTCGCGAAGGCTCCAGATGATCGAAACCAGCCGGGGCGAAGGGTGGGCGGGCATCAATGACAACCGGCAAAAAGCGCAGCATGAGCAGGATGGCTGACTGGCAGACAGTTTACGACTTCTGGTTTCCGCCGGGCTTGGCGGACGATGACTTCGATGCTCACCGGAACAGGTTCGGCTGGTGGTTTGGCGGGGGATCGCATGCAGAGTTGCTGGCCTTTGCTCCGCTCCTCGAAGCGGGCCGGGACGGACGCCTGGATGATTGGCTCACCCCCCGGTCGGACGCCCGTCCGTGATCCTCGTCCTCGGCCAGTTTCCGTGGAGGCTCTTCGCCGGGATGCCCGACGCCTATGCCTCTGATCCGGATGCTTTGCGGATCGCGGAGGAGGGACTGCGGAACGGCCACTACGAGGCGCTCACGCGGCCGTGGGAGAAGACGTTCTTCTTCATGCCTCTGGCCCACACGGAGGGTCCGGACCATCTGGGGCGGCTGGAGCGCGCAATCCTGGAAGCTGAAGCCGTTGCGCTTGAGGCTCCGGTGCATCTGAGGCCGCTCTACTGGCACTCCGTCAATCAAGCCTGTGGCCATCGTGATGTGATCCAGCGGTTCGGCAGGTTTCCGCACCGCAATCCTGTCGTGGGTCGAGGGTCCACGCCAGACAAACTGGCGTATCTGGAAAGGGGCGACTTCGTCCACAGGCGCCAGCCGCCGCAAAGTGCCGGACGTGCATGACGTCGGTTCCCGACGCGGTGAGTCGAGGCGCGGGAGATTGCCGAATGATGCAGGACGACAACGAAGTGCCATTAGGGCCGATCATGGCTGGGCGCGGTCTCCCGGCCATGTCGGCCGTCGGAGCCTCCTTCGTGGTTCGCGAGTGGTCGGACTCCGGTCCTTCCTACCTGCACTTCCATCGCTCGGACGACGAAGCCTGGCACGTGCTCCATGGCTCGCTGCGGTTCCGCTTTCGGGATCGGGAGATTGACGCCCTGGCCGGAACGACAGTCTTCGTGCCGGCCGGCACCCTCCACACCTACTGGGTCACTGAGCCCAGTTGCTATCTCATTTTCCTGACGCCGCAGCTCGATCGGCGAATCGACAGTTTGCGCAGCCTGACCGATCGATCCCAACTACGGGCCACGCTCGCTGAATTTGATACCGTGCTCGTGGAATGAGTTTCTTTGCCGCGAGCTTTCCGTGCGAGACCGCATCAGAATCTAGCCTACCGAACAAATGCGGCGTCGCTCATGGTCAGATCCTGAAGTCTCCAGCAGTTCGGCCAATACCCCCTCCTGCGCTGCGCGGATCTCCCGCAACGCGCACGGCGACAGTGGCAGCACCTCCTATACGATCGCCAGAGGCTCCAGCGACCTGAACAGCCGTGGGCCGGATGCTGTGTACCTGGTTGACCACGACTCCGTCATGCACACGTTCAGCCACTTTACGATCTTCCAGTTGGACAACCAGCGGCTTGCTGCGCTGATCTCGGATTTCGACAGGATCACCGGCACGGGGACGGCTACAACGTCACAGGCGACTTCGTCCGTGGCGAAACCGAGGGCGCGTTCTTCGCTCAGGTTGAGCGGCAGTCGGACGGTAGCTTCGGCGAGGTGCACTGGACCGAGATCGCTGATCCGGGAGCGGATGTAACAAATGGGAACACCGCCATCGATGACACGGTCCTGGGTATCCATGTCGCCAGTGGAGTGACGCACGGTTTTGTCGCCAGCGCAGCGATGCCGGAGTCCGGCGCGTTGCCGAGCAGCGCGCATAGCCAGGAATGCTGGGGATGATCGGAGTGCGCTCGTGGTGCGCTTGCTGAGGTGAGATTGCTGGCATGGTGCTGGTGTTGAATGCCGCTGCCAAGTCAGTCACGGGGGGCTGCCGCGCTGAAGTCATCCAGCACGGCCGAGAGGGCCTCCGGTCGTACCCTCACTGCTCCCGCAAAGGGATGATCGATCGTGGTGATGATGAGCAGCCCCGCGAAGATCAGGAAAGACAGTATGCCCGTCATCATCACCTGAGCACGCAGGTTCTCGGCGCCGAAGAAGAGTGTGAAACCGAGCGTCAGAACCGCGCCGCCAGACAGTACGAACCATAGCACTCGGGGAACAGTGCCAGGGGCCATCACCAGCCTCGTGCGGCGGGTTTGGGTCACGACGTCAAGCTGGTGGAGGGCTTCGGCCAACAGGGCTGCTCCGCGAGCGTCACCGGGGGTGAACGTCATCAGCGCCGAATAGGCACTCTTAAGTGCCTGTGTCACGGCGTGACTCTCCTTCCCTTGCTCCATGGCGGGCCATTCCTCCGCAATGGCCACCTTGATGTACCGGGTCAAACCGTTGTGGATCGCTGTACCAGAATCACCTCCGATTCCCTCCGCCAATCGGTACAAAGTTGTAACGGCGGCTGCCTCCTGGGCCACGGCGTTCTCCGCCTCATCGAACTTTTCCCACACGGTGATTACGGCAAAGCCCAACAGCACCGCGTAAAGCACGCCGACGGTGGCGAACGTGAATCCGGCGACCTCATTATTGAGGCGCAATCGGTCCAGGCTGACGCGTCGGCGAACGAGAACTGGACCGGCCATTGCGATAAGCGTCATGGCGCCGATCAGAAGGATGCTGGACAGCCATGCCGGTGCCGTGGCCAGGAGTGACAATAGCATGTCCATCCACCCTTCTACGGTCCAGTTTGGTAGGATCGACAGGACTATAATGACCTTGGTCGTTCCCGGCAAAATAGATCAATATCCGGTTTATTTCAGCAGCTCAAAGGAATGCTCATAGGTTCTGTCGGATCGCCGAGTCGTGGTTACTTGCCCGCGGGCGCCAATGAACGCACCCGTGCCGCCGATCACGGCTCTGACTTGCGGCGTATTCACGGTCATTTCCGTGTCCTGTCCTAGGTAGACTGTGCCGCCAGAGACCACGAGGCTGTCACCATTGCCAAGATCGAAGTAGAGCTGGCCGATGCGCCCCTCATGCGGATGCCGCTCCCCCGGCAATGCGACGGTGAAGAGTATACCTCTCAGCGTACCGGTGTTGCCGGCCTCAGATCGGACAGCGGCCTCAAATGCGAGCATGTCACCATGTGACTTTCCTTTCAGGCCAACATCCACGTTAGTCAGGGCGGGAGCTTCCTGGATGACGATGAACTTGCGCGTCTCTGCGAGTGCCTGCGTGCCGAGAAAGAAGGAGACATTCAAGATCGCCCCGACCAGAGTGGCTCGTGCAGCATGTTCACACCGTGACATAGGGACTCCTCCTTGTGAGTGCGTCCTGTGCCGTCCGGCGAGTAGCGGAGCCTCAGCCCCTATGATGCGATCTCGCTACGGAGCAGCAGCGGCCGTCCTGATCCTAGCACAATACAAACACCTGCGCTGGGAAGGTGAGCAGGTTCCCTTGGAAGCGGCATCGGGTAAGCCGACGATAGCCTAACGCTCGCGATGAGGTCGACTTGGCTGAGGGCCCCTGAAAGGCGACTATCATCCGGCTCATCGCTTCGGCTTTGGAGCTCTGTCAAACCCCAGCCCTACTAGGAAACCGCGATGCGGACATAATCAACGTGCAGTATCAATCAATCCAAGCGCCAGCAGAGCAATGGAGGACCGCCATGATAAGGGTCTTTCGCAGACCTTGCCTACTCGCGTGGTTCGGGCTGCTTGCGTTCTTCGGGGCGCGTGCCGCTGGCCCGATTGTGACGGATGACGCAACCCATAGCATCGCCAATGCTCGTGACGCGCGATACTGCGAGATCATTCCGGTCGTCCGCGACGGTTTTCGCCTCATCGCCACGGTCTATAACACACTGGGGCTGAACGACTGCCCAGCCGAGATCTGGAACGCGATCACAGAGGCGGATATGAGAAGGCATTTCGGTGCTGTCACTGTCCTGCTCAACGGCCCACGGCATTTTCTGATGGATACGATCAGCGGGGATGGGGCAACGGCGGCTGGCAAGACAATCGAGGCGGGAGGACTCGCAATGGCCGAGCGGGCCTCTCTGGACCTCGGCATCTTTGATCTCCCGCGAACAGCGTACCGGGAGCGGAAGGTCGATCGCGAGACGCGATATCTGTTTAAAGCCGGCGGCCCTGTGTTCGCGCTCGATGCACCCGACGGCAGCCGCTATGTCATGCAGGCCTATGCGCAAATCGTCGACAAGGAGCTGACCTATGCAGCCCTCCCAACGCTCGGCGCACGCTTGAAGCTGCCTTCGGGATGGCACTATTCGATGCTGATGATCAGCGAGGATCTGATCCTTGGCTCGCGCGGACAGGCAACGATTGTGCAGGATGAACTGCAGAACACGTACCAGAAAGTGGATTAAGATTGCGAGGACTGCCCGATGAAACGCGCTTGCCTCATGGCCCTACTCGTCACAAGTCCCATCACTGCGCTCGCTGACCAGAAGTCTGCGGACGCTTGCGCGGCCAAGCTGTCGAAGGAACCTGCTGCGATCTATTCGAGCACCGTGGCGCAAATCTCGCCCGGCGTAAGCATCAAGGATGTGGTCGTTAACGTGACACGCAGTATGGTGATGGCGGGCCGCCTCAGCCGGGCCAATGCTCGTCCGGCCGCCGAAGCTGCTGGCAATTGCCTCGAGCTGATCAGGAAGTGACGCTCTACGGATTGTTTGTGCCGGCCCGTCGTCCCGCTCTTCGAGGAATGGTCGGCCGGACCGGCGTCCCAATCCCGCTTGGTCCCTGTTCGCATCCGAATACTGGAATTAGCACGGGAACGATTCCGGACGCGGCCTGTGTGCAACCGCAAGCCGCGCTGGTCGTGTCACGACCCATGGTCCGCATCGATGGCGTCCACCAATGCGCCGGGCTGACCAAGTACGGTCCCTCAGCAGCCCGTGCAGATGCCTTTCATGATCTCCCGGTCGTTCTGGCGGTCCTGTTGATCTATCTGTTGGGTGGCCGTCGCGTCATCGGTCGAGAAGTCGTTGCGAGGCTGCGTCACGGCTTCCCGCTCGAGAGCGCGCTCCGACGGGATCAGGATCTCCCCTCCGGGCGATCTGAACTCAGGCTCCTGTGCCCACGCCGGAACGGCAGTAACAGGAACCCCACTCCGATGAGCAAGGGTCCGATGAGCAAGGGAAGGCGCTGGATGCCCATATCTCCTACTTGTACTCGTCACTTCAGGTCTGCCCGGCTCTTTCCATTGCCTTCCAGGATCGGATCAAAGCGTTCGAAAGCCTGATCCCGGAGGCTATCGAGGCTGCCAATGAACAGATCTATGCGGATCGCGGATGACTTCGACTGCTGGCTCGGGACCGTCCTTTTCGTGCGCGATGGCACTGGTCTGCACATCGCAAGACCAAGCCAAGAGTATGCATCGCGCCAAGCTGCGATCACAAGCACACCATCGGTAAGAGAGATCCGTGGTCCTTACATCTGAATTCTGGCCCAGCGGTTTCGGTCCTGTGCCTTGAATTAGAGCCGCTCTGCGCGAAACGTATCGCAGGACGAGATCTGGCCCGATTCCAGACCTCGCGTGAGCCACTGAACCCGTTGCTGTGAAGAGCCGTGCGTGAAGGAATCGGGCACGACGCGGCCGGAGGTCTGACGTTGCAGGCGATCGTCGCCGATCGCCTGGGCTGCATTGATCGCTTCTTCGATGTCGCCCTTCTCCAGGGATTGATAGCGCTGCTCGGAATTGTGAGCCCAGACGCCGGCAAGGCAGTCGGCCATCAGCTCGACGCGAACGGAGAGCTGGTTGGCTTGGCGCTGATCGACTTCCCTCTGGCGTTGCTGCACACGGGGAAGGATCCCGAGCTCATTCTCGACGTGGTGGCCGACCTCGTGCGCGATCACATAGGCATAGGCGAAGTCGCCCCCGGCACCAAAACGGCGCCGCATATCCTCGAAGAACGAGAGGTCGACATAGACCGACTTATCGAGCGGACAGTAGAACGGGCCCATGGCAGATTGCGCAAAGCCGCAGCCCGACTGGGTTTGTCCAGAGAAGAGCACGAGCTTGGGTGGGTCGTATTGCCGATTGGCCTGGGCCGGCAACACCTTGCTCCAGACATCTTCCGTGTTGCCCAGGATATTGGCTGCGAAGCGCCCCATCTCGTCGGTCGGGGCGCCGCGCCGGCCTTCCTGTTGCTCCTGTTGGAATCCGCCGCGCTGCATCATCTCCGCACCGCCGATGAGGAGACGCGGGTCGATCCCAAGGGCCCAGCCGAGGAGCCCGAGGATAACGATCGTGCCGATCCCGAGCCCGCCGCGCCCGCCGGGGATACCCATGCCGCGGCGATCTTCGACGTTGGTGGAGGTTCTGAAATCTTCCCAGCGCATGGTCGTCCTCAAGGCGGCCGGAACAGCCGCTGCGACAAAGCAGAAGCGCTGCCGCTAGTTCCAACAGGGCCGGGGCGGCGGCCCGATCGCTCCCGAATTACAGGCGGCATAGCCGCGCAGTATCCGGTAATTGCGATGCTCAAACCTCACCGTCGAGGGCGCGCCGGAGAAGCCGGAAGTCGCGCCAGCCGAGCCGCTTCTGCAGCGGCTGCCGAAG
The DNA here is from genome assembly GCF_001006805.1 of Microvirga massiliensis. GTDB lineage: Bacteria > Pseudomonadota > Alphaproteobacteria > Rhizobiales > Beijerinckiaceae > Microvirga > Microvirga massiliensis. The sequence continues at coordinate 393,166 of NZ_LN811358.1, forward strand.
CAGGTAGGCAGGATGGAGAGTCGGCAGTGCCCGGATCTCGCATCCGTCGCGCATGGAGTAGCCGAACCAGCGGCCTCTCACCTTGAGGATTCCGTCCTTGATCCCGAGCAGATTGCTCGTCGCCGGCCCTCCGAGACAGACGAGGAATTCCGGTGCGGCGAGCTCGATCTGACGCTCGATGAAGGGGCGGCAGATTGCGATCTCCTGCGGCGTCGGCGTGCGGTTACCGGGCGGACGCCAGGGAACCACGTTCGCAACGTAGACACTGTTCCGGTCGAGCCCGATGGCCTCGAGCATACGGTCGAGCAGCTGGCCCGAGCGCCCGCGGAACGGCTTTCCGATCCGGTCCTCTTCGGCTCCCGGGGCTTCCCCCACCAGCATGACCCGTCCGGCCGGGTTGCCGTCCGAGAAGGCGAGATTCTTGGCACTCAGCTTGAGCGTGCAGCCATCGAACTCGGCGAGGATAGCCTCGAGTTCCTCGAGGGTTTCAGCAGCAGCGGCACGTTCGCGGGCAAGGCTCGCCACGTCTTCGGGAGCGCCGGCCGCCTCCCTGGGAAGCGGCCGCGCCGGCGTCACCGGCTCGCGAGGGCCGGCCGTGCGGGGCTTGGGCTCCTCGGCCTGCTTCCGGGCCTGCGCGGCAGCAAGGGCGAAACGGTCGTGGGGCGTCTCGTCGAGGGCCAGGTCCACGCCGGCCTCGACCTGAAAATCGAGGATTGCCCGCCACGCGTCCAGGTCCATGCTGCTCATGCTCCTGATGTATGCGGACCGTGGCGGGCGAGCAATGCATGCCCGCCGAATGCAAAAGGTCTCCGGAAGGCGGGAACGGTCGCCATCCAGCCTTGAGAGTTCCCATGCGATGGTTCATCTGTGGCCTGGAGCCGGGGATACCGGCGGCACCCGAGGAGAGAGCTGATGGAATTGCCCGCGCGTGAGTCGATGGACTTCGACGTCGTCGTGGTCGGCGCCGGGCCGGCGGGTCTTGCGACGGCGATCCGGCTCAAGCAGCGGGCGGCCGAGCAGGGCTCCGACATCTCCGTCGTGGTGGTCGAAAAAGGCTCCGAGGTCGGCGCGCACATCCTCTCAGGGGCAGTGATCGATCCGATCGGCCTCGACCGGCTCCTGCCCGACTGGCGCTCCGATCCGGATTGCCCCCTGAAGACGCAGGTTACCCGCGACGAATTCCTCTATCTCGGGCCGGCCGGCGGCGTCCGGATGCCGAACCTGTTCATGCCCAGGCTCATGAACAACCACGGCAATTTCGTGGGCTCGCTCGGGGACCTCACGCGCTACCTCGGCCGGCAGGCCGAGGCGCTCGGCGTCGAGGTCTATCCCGGCTTCGCCGCGGCGGAAGTTCTCACCGACGACGAGGGCCGCGTCACCGGCATCGCGACCGGCGATATGGGCATCGCCCGCAATGGCGAGCAGAAATCGGACTTCACCCGCGGCATGGAGCTGCGGGGCCGCTACACGATCTTCGCCGAGGGTGCGCGCGGGCATCTCACGAAGCAGGTCATCGCGCGCTACGATCTCGCCAAGAGCTGCGATCACCAGAAATGGGGAATCGGCATCAAGGAACTCTGGGAGGTCCGGCCGGAGCACCACGTGCCCGGCCTGGTGCGGCACTCGATGGGCTGGCCCCTGCCTAACAATGCCGGCGGCGGCTCCTGGCTCTACCATTTCGGCGAGAACCTCGTCTCGGTGGGGTTCGTCGTCCACCTGAACTACGAGAACCCGACGCTCTCGCCCTTCGAGGAATTCCAGCGCTTCAAGACCCATCCGCACATTCGCGGCGTGTTCGAGGGGGCGAAGCGCATCGGCTACGGGGCTCGGGCGATCGTCGAGGGCGGCTGGCAATCGGTGCCGCGGCTGTCGTTCCCGGGCGGCTGCCTCGTGGGGGATGCGGCCGGCTTCGTGAACGTGCCGCGCATCAAGGGCAGCCACAACGCCATCCTGTCCGGGATCTTGTGCGCCGATCACCTCACCGCCGCCCTCGCCGAGGGGCGCGCTCAGGACGAGCTTGCGTCCTACGAGGAGGCCTGGCGGTCGAGCGAGATCGGCTACGATCTCAAGCGGGTGCGCAACATCAAGCCGCTGTGGTCGCGCTACGGAACGGCCACCGGCGTGATGCTCGGCGGCCTCGACATGTGGCTCACCGAGCTGTTCGGCTGGTCGCCCTTCGGCACCCTGAAGCACGGCAAGCCGGATTACGAATGCCTGAAGCCGCTCGCAGAGGTAAAGCCGATCGCCTATCCGAAGCCCGACGGCGTGCTGACCTTCGACAAGCTCTCGTCGGTCTTCCTCTCGAACACCAATCATGAGGAGGATCAGCCCGTTCACCTCAAGGTGAAGGACATGGCGCTGCAGAAGCGCTCGGAGCACGACGTCTATGGCGGGCCCTCGCAGCGCTATTGTCCGGCCGGCGTCTACGAGTGGATCGAGGAGGGCGGAACCGCGCGGTTCCAGATCAACGCCCAGAACTGCGTCCACTGCAAGACCTGCGATATCAAGGACCCCAACCAGAACATCACCTGGGTTGCCCCCGAAGGGGGAGGGGGGCCGAACTATATCTCCTTATAGCGGCAAGCCCGGCGGGTGGAGCGGGCTTGCTGCGCGAGCCGAGCGCCCTCAGCGTCAACGTTGCTCTTGCCGGGCCGGGGTTGAATCGCCATTCTCCGGCCAGATTTGGCGCGCCGTGTCCGGCGGAAACGGCAGCGAACCTGGAGCTTCCTTCGTGCCTTGCACCTTTCTGTCCTCGGCCTGCCGCGGCCTGTCCGCGCTCGTGCTTTCGGTTGCACTCGCGGGACCAGTCCTGGCCGCCAATCCCGAGCCGAACGAGGCAATCGAGCCCGCCGAGACGCTCGAAGGAAATTTCCTCTCGGCCTACATTGCCGGCGTGTCCCGCGACACGGCCGCCGCGGTGACGTTCTTTCGCGAAGCCATCAAGGAGGATCCGCGGAATCCGGAACTCCTCGAGCGCGCCTTCGTGGCGTTCCTCGCCGACGGCGCGACGGCGGACGCGTTCCGCCTCGCCGATCGGATCGTCGCCCGTGATCCCTCGAACTCGCTGGCGCAGTTCACGATCGGCGTTCGCGCCCTGCGCGCGAAGCAATACGCCACGGCGCGAGCGGCTCTTCAGAAGGGCGGGCGCGGCCGGGCCGCGGATCTGACGGCAACGCTTCTGACGGCTTGGGCTCATGCCGGGGCAGGCGAGGGGCGCAAGGCCCTCGAGACTGCGGACCGTCTGAAGAGCGAGCGCGCCTTCACCCAGTTCCGGGAATACCATGCCGGGCTGATCGCCGACCTCACGAAGAACCCGAAAGAGGCCGAGCGGCGCCTGAAGGCTGCCTATGAGGCGGATCGCAACACCCTTCAGATCGTCAACGCCTATGGGCGGTTCGAGGCACGTCGTGGAAATCGCGACGCCGCGAAGGAGATCTTCGAGGGCTTCGAGAAGGTCGTGCCGCGCCACCCGATCGTGCGAGCCGCCCTGGAGGATCTGAAGCTCGGCAAACCGATGGCACCGGCCGTTGCAACGGCGCAGGAAGGTGCGGCCGAGGTTCTCTACGGCCTGGGCGTCGTGGGCAGCGCTCAGAGCGATGAGCTGACCGCCATCGTCTATCTGCGGCTAGCCCTGCACCTGGACCCGGACCATGAGCTCGCCTTGATGACGCTGGCGGACGTCTACGAGCGTCTGAAGCAGTATGATCGTGCCAACGAGGTGCTGGCCCGCATTCCGGAGAACTCGCCACTGCGCACGAGCGCGCAGATCTCGATCGGCACCAATTACGAGCTGCTCGGCCGGGGCGAGGAAGCAGTCATGCAGCTCGAGCAGCTCCTGAAGGAGCAGCCCGACAATGTCGATGTGATCAGCGCCCTTGCCAACGTGCTGCGTTCGCGCAAGCGCTGGGCGGAGGCCGCCGAGGTCACGAGCCGGGCCATTGCGCAAATCGGCGAGCCGGGGCCGGGTCACTGGCTCCTCTACTTCCAGCGTGGCACGTCCTACGAGCGCGCGAAGCAATGGGACAAGGCCGAGCCGGATCTCAAGAAGGCTCTCGAACTGGTCCCGGACACCCGTCCGACCGACCGCGCGCAGGTCCTGAACTACCTGGCCTATTCGTGGGTCGACATGGGCATGAACATCGACGAGGCCTTCAAGATGCTGCAGCAGGCCGTCGAGCTCTCGCCGCGCGACGGCATGATCATCGACAGCCTCGGCTGGGCCTATTACCGACTCGGCCGCTACGACGACGCGGTGCGGGAGCTCGAGCGTGCAGTCGAGTTGCGACCCGGTGATCCGGTGCTCAACGACCATCTCGGCGACGCTTACTGGAAGGTCGGGCGGCAGCGCGAGGCGAGGTTCCAGTGGAACCACGCACGTGACTCGAATCCGGAGCACGATGATCTGGTGCGGATTCTTCGCAAGATCGACAACGGACTCGATGTGAAGCCGGCCGCAGCCGACAGTCCTGCAGCGCCGACTGGAACGGCCCAGAACGGCGGCTGATGTTAATCCACGACGAAGCGGGCCGGCGCCGGGCCGATGCGCCGGCCACCTGTCCGTGACGGGAACTCTTGCAAGCCATGCGCCGGCCAAGGTCAATCTGACGCTTCATGTCCTCGGGCGGCGCGCGGATGGCCATCACGAACTCGAAAGCCTCGTAGCCTTCGCGGGCGCGGGCGATCACCTCGTGCTGCAGCCAGGGCCTCGGCTATCGGCCGAGGTGAGAGGCCCGACGGCGCACCTGTCCGGAGAGGCGGACGATAATCTTGTCCTGGTGGCAGCGCACCGTTTGCTCGACGGGATCGAAGGGATTCGTGTCGGCCACTTTACCCTGACGAAACGGCTTCCGGTGGCCGCCGGCATCGGCGGCGGGTCTTCCGACGCGGCAGCAGCCCTGCGTCTTCTCGCACGCCTGAACGGGCTCTCACTGAGTGACACGGCGCTCGTCGAGGCGGCTCGGCGGACGGGAGCCGACGTCCCCGTGTGCCTCGAACCGCACGCCCGAATGATGCGCGGCGCCGGCGAGAGCCTCGGACCCGAACTCGGTCTCGCTCCCCTTTCTGCCGTGCTCGTGAATCCGGGAATTCCGGTCGCGACACCCAGGGTTTTCGCAGCGCTTGGCCTCATGCCGGGGGAAGTCCGGGCGGATTCCTCTCATCCAGCGATCGCGCATCCGGCTCCGCAGCCGCTTCTGGAGCTGCTTCGCGTGGCGAGGAATGATCTCGAGCCGGCAGCCTTGTCGGTAGTTCCGGCCATTGCAGACGTCATCGCCAGCCTGCGGAACGAGCCGGGATGCCAGCTGGCGCGGATGTCGGGCTCCGGCGCAACCGTGTTCGGTCTCTTCGTGGATTGGCAGGCAGCCGCGGCGGCAGCGCGCAACCTGCGCCAAGCGAGGCCCGGCTGGTGGGTGAGGGGAACGATCCTTCGGTAGCGCCGAAAGAGCCTGTGCTGGATTCAGTGCGCCCGGGCGATGCAGAAATCGACCGTCTCGAGCATAGCGTCCTTGATCGCGCTCTTCGGGAAAAGCTCCAGGGCATCTCGCGCGATGGCGCCGTAATGGCGGGCCCGCTCGATGGTGTGCTCCAACGCCCGGTGGCGGTGCATGATCGCGATTGCGGTCTCGAGGTCGCTGTCCGACGCCTCATTCTCCTCGAGCGCTCTGCGCCAGAAGGCGCGCTCGTCATCGTTTCCGCGCCGGAAAGACAGTACCACGGGAAGCGTGATCTTCCCTTCGCGGAAATCGTCGCCGACATTCTTGCCTAGGTTGGCGCTTGTACCCCCGTAGTCGAGGGCGTCGTCGATGAGCTGAAAGGCGATCCCGAGATTCATGCCATACGAGCGGCACGCTGCCTGCTCGGCCTTCGGCCGGCCAGCAATGACCGGGCCGACCTCGCAAGCCGCAGCAAAGAGCTCGGCGGTTTTCCCGCGGATCACCGCGAGGTACTCGTCCTCGTTCGTCTCAGTGTTCTTCGCGGCTGCGAGCTGCATGACCTCGCCCTCCGCGATCACGGCTGCGGCCGACGACAGGATGTCCAGCGCGCGAAGCGAGCCGACCTCAACCATCATCTTGAAGGCCTGCCCGAGCAGAAAATCGCCGACGAGGACGCTGGCTTGGTTGCCCCACCGGATTCGCGCCGCGATCCGCCCGCGGCGCATGTCGCTCTCATCGACGACGTCGTCATGGAGCAGTGTCGCCGTGTGCATGAATTCGACGCTCGCGGCGAGCTTGACGTGGCCGTCTCCGTGATAGCCCGCGAGATTGGCCATCGCGAGCGTCAGCATCGGGCGGAGACGCTTTCCGCCGGACGAGATCAGGTGGTTCGCAACCTCCGGGATCATCGTGACATCGGATCCCGTGCGCGACAGGATCATGGCATTGACGCGCTCCATGTCCGCCGACACGAGCGAGACGAGGCTTTCGATGCTCGCGCCTTTGTCAGGATTCTTGTCCTCGAAGGGTACGACCAAACCCACGGGCAGGATCTCGGGTTGCCGGCGGCCAGCGCCGAGGGGAATATGGTGGTTCGATGACACGGGCCGCTCTCGCGCCACAATGCGAAGCGTGCCACCAGGAGAGACCCGCGCCCGATGGTCGAAATCGTCCGCACCAACGACATCGTCCTGATGGGCTACCTACAGTCCCTGCTCGAAAACGCCAAGATCCCGGTCCTGATTGCCGATACGCACATCTCGGCGCTCGAGGGGATGATCGGGGCGTTTCCGCGCCGGCTCATGGTACCCGAGGACCATGAGAGGCAGGCCCGACGCATCCTGCGGGAGGCCGGCTTCGAGGCGGAACTCCGCCTTGGCTGAACCGGGCGATGCAGCTTGCACCGGGCGGAACGACGTCACCCGAGACCAGTTCCTGGGCGGCCGGGTGACCATCCTGCAGCCCGCCAGGGGCCATCGGGCCGGAACCGACGCGGTGCTGCTCGCGGCCGCGACGGTGGCATCGCCGGGCGAACGTGTGATCGATGTCGGAGCCGCGACGGGGGCCGTCGGGCTCATGATCACAGCGGCGACCAAGGGTCTCGATTTGGTTCTCCTCGAAAAGGACCCCGATCTCGCCGCCCTCTGCCGCGAGAATCTGCTCCTGAACGGCGTCGAGGGTCTCGTCGCGAATGCGGATCTTCTCGATCCGGCCTCCCGGGCGGGGGCAGGCGTCGCTCCCGAAGCCGCAGATGTCGTCGTGACCAATCCCCCCTTCTTCGAGGCTGGCAGGGTGCGCTCGTCTCCGGAGGGGCGCCGTGCCAGCGCGCATGTGCTGCCGTCCGGTGGAATCCGGGAATGGCTTCGGGCGGCCGCGGCGCTCCTGAAGCCTCGAGGACGGCTCGTCCTGATCCATCGGGCCGACCGCCTTCCCGAATGTCTCGCCGCCCTGGGCAGGGGCTTCGGGGGCTTGCAGCTCAGGTTCGTTCACCCGCAGACGGACGAGCCTGCCATCCGGTTCGTGCTGACCGCCGTGAAGGGGAGCCGTGCCCCGATCCGCATCGAGCCGCCCCTCGTTCTCCACGCAGGCGGTCGATTCACGCCCGAGGCCGAGGCCGTGCACCGGGGCGCCGCAAGCCTGAAATGAAGCGGGCGCCCGAAGGCGCCCGAGACATCATTGGCCGCTCGGCTCAGTAGCAGACGCGACGCCTCACCGAGACCCAGCCGAAGCCGTCGAATTGCCGCTCGCGGCGAATCACGCAGCGCGGTGCCGGCGGGGCGTAGTAGACGCGCCGCGGATGGCGCGAGTAGCGGCGATAAGCCGGACCCGGCCGTCCATAGCCATAGGCAGGCGCATAGCGCGGCGGGGGCGGGGGATATCCGTAGGCGGGCCCATATCCGTAAGGAGAACCGACCGTGATCGAAAATCCTTGCGCCTGCACGGGCTCGCTCGCCAGGGCACCGACACCCAGGGCAAGCGCTCCGGCGAGGCCGAATAAAATCTTGCGCATTCTCTTTACCCTCTCGTTCCCGGGCGGCGACGAAACGGCGTGCCGCCCGATTCGGTCTCCCTACGGTAGAATGGTTAAGCTGAACAACGGGGCAGGGCAGCGTTCAGGGAGGCTTCATCTTGGAAGCGGGCCTGGATCCTTGTGGCCGCTGTCGCGTGTCTTTAGATCGGAACAATGGCCTTCTCTCTTCTCGAAATCCTGGAAACAACCTTCCGGCCCTTTCTTCCCGCCCGTTTCAGACACCGCGCACCGACGGTCGCCGTGGTGCGGCTCGCCGGTGCGATCGGCGCCGTGATGCCTTTGCGGTCCGGTCTCTCGATCGCCAGCGTGGCGCCGATGCTCGAGCGGGCCTTCGGGATGAAAGGAATCGAGGCTGTCGCGCTCGTGATCAATTCGCCCGGCGGATCCGCGGCGCAGTCCCACCTGATCTTCCGCCGGATCCGGGTGCTGGCCGAGGAAAAGAAGGTTCCGGTCTTTGCCTTCGTGGAGGATGCCGCCGCATCCGGGGGCTACATGATCGCCTGCGCGGCGGACGAGATTTTCGTCGACCCGGCCTCGCTCGTCGGCTCGATCGGCGTCGTGTCGGCCGGCTTCGGGTTCGATCGCCTCATCGAGCGGTTCGGGATCGAGCGCCGGGTCCACACCGCGGGCGAGAGCAAGGCGATGCTCGATCCATTCCGCCCGGAGGATCCGGCGGATGTCAGCCGTCTGAAGGGCCTGCAGGAGCGCATCCACGAGACCTTCATCGGCCTCGTCCGGAGCCGGAGAGGCGAAAGGCTGCCCGCCGAAAAGCCGGATCTCTTCAGCGGCGCGATCTGGGTCGGAGCGGAAGCCGTCGAACTCGGGCTGGCCGACGGAATCGGGGATATCCGCACGATCCTGAGGGAGCGTTATGGCGAGAAGGTCCGGTTGCGGACCGTTCCGCCATCGCGTCCCTCGTTCCTCTCGCGCCTGCTCCGCCCGCAGCCCTTCAGTCCCGAGGTGCGGATCGACCCGCAGGATATCCTCGCGGCGATCGAGGCGAGAGCGGCCTGGGCACGGCTCGGGCTCTGATCTGCAGCCCCGAGAATAGCCCGTAACTGCTTGACTTGGCCCGGGGCACCTTTCAAGGGTGCCCCTCCTCCCGACATGGATCGACAATGTCTACCGAACCCGCGTCCATGAGCCCCGCGCGCTCGTTCCAGGGGCTGATTCTCACGCTCCAGCGCTACTGGGCGGAGCAGGGTTGCGTGATCCTGCAGCCCTACGACATGGAGGTCGGCGCCGGCACCTTCCATCCGGCTACGACTCTGCGCGCGCTCGGTCCGAAGGTGTGGCGGGCCGCCTATGTGCAGCCCTCCCGGCGTCCGAAGGATGGCCGCTACGGCGAGAACCCGAACCGGCTGCAGCACTATTATCAGTTCCAGGTAATCCTGAAGCCGAACCCGCCGGATCTCCAGGAGCTGTATCTGCGCTCGCTCGAGGCGATCGGTATCGATACGCGCCTGCACGACGTGCGCTTCGTGGAGGATGACTGGGAGAGCCCGACGCTCGGAGCCTGGGGCCTCGGCTGGGAATGCTGGTGCGACGGGATGGAGGTCAGCCAGTTCACGTATTTTCAGCAGGTCGCCGGCTTCGAATGCGCGCCCGTCTCAGGCGAGCTCACCTACGGGCTCGAGCGCCTCGCCATGTATCTCCAGGGCGTCGAGTCGATCTACGACCTGAACTTCAACGGCCTCGATGGTGACGAGCGCGTCACCTACGGTGACGTCTTCCTCCAGGCCGAGCAGGAATATTCGCGCCATAATTTCGAATTTGCCGACACGGAGATGCTGTTCCGGCATTTCCGCGATGCCGAGGCAGCCTGCAGGCGCTACCTGGAAGCCGGCGAGCTGGCCATGGACGCAAATTCGGAACGCCATGCGATGGCGTTGCCGGCCTATGATCAGTGCATCAAGGCCAGCCATGTCTTCAATCTGCTCGATGCTCGCGGCGTGATCTCGGTCACGGAGCGGCAGAGCTACATCCTGCGTGTGCGTGAGCTCGCCAAGGCGTGCGGGGCCGCCTGGCTGAGAACGGAAGGCGGGGGAGCACCCGCATAGCCCAGCGCTGACCGGGAGATTTCTCCCCGTCACGTCCATCCGCCGCGCCCATCACGACAGGCTTCTGCCAATGCCCGATCTTCTCCTTGAGCTGTTCTCCGAAGAAATCCCCGCGCGCATGCAGCGGCGCGCTGCAGCGGATCTGCAGTCGCTCGTCACGAATGCGCTGGTGGATCGCGGCTTTCTGTACGAGGGCGCGCGCGCCTACGCGACACCGCGCCGCCTGGTGCTGCAGGTCCATGGGCTTCCGCCGCACGGCAAGGATGTGCGCGAGGAGCGTCGTGGGCCGCGTGTCGGCGCGCCGGACGCGGCCATTCAGGGCTTCCTCAAGAGCGCGGGGCTTTCATCGATCGATGAGGCTCGGATTCAGAAGGATCTCAAGAAGGGCGAGTTCTACGTTGCGGTGATCGAACGCCCGGGGCGGCCGACTCCCGACGTTCTGGCCGAGATCCTTCCCGAGATCATACGAGCCTTCCCCTGGCCGAAATCCATGCGCTGGGGAGCGGCCTCGCGCGAGACGGGCTCGCTGCGCTGGGTGCGGCCGCTGCAATCGATCGTCTGCACCTTCGGGCCCGAAACGGAGGAGCCGGTCGTCGTCCCGTTCGAGGTCGACGGCATTACGGCCAGCGACGTCACCCGTGGCCACCGCTTCATGGCGCCGGAGCCCATCCGCGTCCGGCGGTTTGAGGATTACGTCCGGGCTCTCGAGAGGGCGCGAGTCGTCGTGGACCAGGACCGTCGAAAGGACGCGATCCTGCACGACGCGCGCGATCTTGCCTTCGCGCTTGGGCTCGAGCTCGTCGAGGACGATGCGCTCCTGGAGGAGGTGGCCGGGCTGGTGGAATGGCCGGTCGTTCTCGTGGGCAGCTTCGACGAGTCCTTTCTCGACATTCCGCCCGAGGTCGTTCGGGCAACCATCCGGGCGAATCAGAAATGTTTCGTGGTCCGGGACCCCGTGACCGGGCGACTGGCGAACCGTTTCATCCTGACGTCGAACCTTGTCGCCGAGGACGGCGGCAAAGTCATCGTTGCCGGGAACGAGCGTGTCGTGAAGGCGCGCCTGTCCGACGCCAAGTTCTTCTGGGACACCGACCGGCGCATCCCGCTCGAGAAGCGTCTCGACAAGCTCTCGTCGATCGTCTTCCACGAGAAGCTCGGCACGCAGGCCGACCGGGTGGAGCGCATCGTCTCGCTGGCAGGCGCCATTGCGGGCCGGATCGGCGCCGATCGCGGGCTTGCCGAGCGGGCAGCCCGCCTCGCGAAGGCGGATCTCGTGACCGAGATGGTCGGCGAGTTCCCGGAGCTGCAGGGCCTGATGGGGCGCTATTATGCGAAACTCCAGGGCGAGGCCCCGGAGGTCGCAGCAGCCCTGGAGGACCATTACCGGCCGCTCGGCCCGTCCGACCGCGTTCCGGACGCCAAGGTGTCAGTCGCCGTCGCCCTTGCTGACAAGATCGACACGCTGGCAGGCTTCTGGAGCATCGAGGAGAAGCCGACGGGATCCAAGGATCCCTATGCCCTGCGCCGCGCGGCGCTCGGGGTGATCCGCATCCTGCTCCAGAACGAGCTGCAACTCCCCCTGACCCCGCTGCTCCAGAGCGCACTCGCGGCGCAGTTGGGACAGGCCGATGCGGCCGCCTTTGCGAGCGATCTCCTGGCCTTTCTGGCGGACAGGCTGAAGGTCCATCTGCGGGAGCAGGGCGCCCGACACGACCTGATCGACGCCGTCTTCTCGCTGCCCGGGCAGGACGACATCCTCCTGATCGTACGACGCGTCGAGGCGCTCGGTCGCTTCCTCGACACGGAGGACGGCGGCAACTTGCTCGTCGGATATCGGCGTGCCGCGAACATCCTCCGGATCGAGGAGGCCCGCGACGGGCGGACCTTCTCCGAGGCGCCCGATCGCGCACTCGCCGAACGGGGAGAAGAGGCGGAGCGTCATCTTGCAGAGGCGCTGGACAAGGCTCGAACCGACGCCCGGCAGGCCGTGGCGATTCAGGATTACGAGGGCGCCATGCGTGTCCTGTCCGGGCTCAGGGGGCCCGTCGACAGCTTCTTCGACAAGGTCACCGTCAACGCGAACGATCCCGAATTGCGCGAGAACCGGCTGCGCCTCCTGAATGCGATCCGGGCTGCAACCAGAACGGTTGCAGATTTCTCGCGCATCGAGGGCTGAGCGGCAGGCGGAGTGCGGAGAACGAAGCGGTTCCGAGTTCGCCTACCGGCAAGGCGGGGCGGGCTGAATCAAACACGGTTAAGGTGTTGCAGTGCGGGCACAGCCATGTTGCTATGCCGCCTGTAGGAGACGCTGGTTCATTCCAGCATGAGCCCCATGATCAGCCGCCGCTCCTTTCTCGCCGCCCTGTCGGCCGCGCCACTCGCCGCCTGCAACGCCACGCAACAGGCGTCGCAAAGTGCCGCCGTTGAGGCCTTCAACGACTCGGCCTGGTACATCGGGACGCTCGACGACGAGCCGTTCGACATCCCGCTGGTCGACCGGAGCCGGATGAAGCCGGAATATGCTCGCCAGACCGTTTCCTACTCTGGCTCGGAGCGTCCCGGAACGATCGTCGTCGATATCGACCAGCGCTTTCTCTATCTCGTCCAGCCGGACAACCGCGCGATCCGCTACGCGATCGGCGTCGGCCGTCAGGGCTTCTCCTGGCGCGGAGCCGCTACTGTGGGCCGCAAGGCCGCCTGGCCTGCCTGGTCGCCTACGACGACCATGGTGAGCCTGAAGCCGGACCTGCCGCGCTTCCGCAAGGCGGGGCTCGACAATCCGCTCGGCGCCCGGGCGCTTTATCTCTACCAGGATGGGCGCGACACCCTGTTCCGCATTCACGGCACTAACGAGCCCTGGAGCATCGGCGAGGCGGTCTCGTCGGGTTGCGTCAGGATGCTGAACGAGGACGTGCTCGATCTCTATAACCGTGTGCCGGTCGGGACGACCGTCCTCGTCAAGCGGAACGGCCGCTGGCGGGTGTAGGAGTCCTCGACGACCAAGGCTCCTCCCGGCATTCGACTCAATTGGCGGGTTGCGCACCGCACCATCAGACGTCACTCTCGCGCCCAATCGGCTCGATGCACCGCCGGAACCTGGGCTGTTCAGGTTGTGTTTTGGAGCGGTGTGTTCCAAGCCCTGTCTCCTGCCTGCGGGCAGGCAATGCAAATAAGGTCGAGACATGACGAAATGGGTCTACACCTTCGGTGACGGCAAGGCCGAAGGCGAAGCAGGGATGCGCAACCTCCTTGGCGGGAAGGGCGCAAACCTCGCGGAGATGTCGAATCTAGGACTTCCGGTGCCGCCCGGGTTCACGATCACGACCGAGGTCTGCACCTATTTCTACGATCACGGTCAGAGCTATCCGCAGGACCTCAAGGATCAGGTCACCGAGGCCCTGTCTTTCGTCGGCCGCCTGACCGGGCGCACTTTCGGGGACCGCGACAACCCACTGCTCGTCTCGGTGCGGTCCGGTGCCCGGGCCTCCATGCCTGGCATGATGGACACCGTTCTCAATCTCGGATTGAACGATGTCACCGTGGAAGCGCTGGCGCGCAGCAGCGGCGATCCGCGCTTCGCCTATGACAGCTATCGGCGTTTCATCACGATGTATTCGAACGTGGTACTCGGAATCGAGCATCACCATTTCGAGCAGGTCCTCGACGAGCACAAGGATCGCAAGGGCTACAGCCTCGACACGGATCTTTCGGCCGATGACTGGAAGGCCCTGATCGGTCGCTACAAGACGCTGGTCGAAAAGGAGCTTGGAAAGCCTTTTCCGCAGGATCCGCAGGAGCAACTGTGGGGCGCGGTCGGCGCGGTTTTCGGCTCCTGGATGAACAACCGGGCGATCAAGTATCGCGAGCTGCACAACATCCCGGCGAGCTGGGGCACGGCCGTGAACGTGCAGGCCATGGTGTTCGGCAATATGGGCGAAACCTCAGCGACCGGCGTTGCCTTCACGCGCAACCCGTCGACTGGCGAGAAGGAGCTCTACGGCGAGTTCCTCATCAATGCGCAGGGCGAGGACGTCGTCGCTGGCATCCGCACGCCACAGGACATCACCGAGAAGGCGCGCATCGCATCGGGCTCCGACAAGCCCTCGATGGAAGCGGCCATGCCGGAAGTCTATGCAGAGCTTGTCCGCATCTACGGCATTCTCGAGAAGCACTACCGTGACATGCAGGACATGGAGTTCACGGTCGAGCGCGGCAAGCTCTGGATGCTCCAGACACGGAACGGCAAGCGCACGGCGAAAGCCGCTCTTCGCATCGCGGTCGAACTCGCGAACGAGGGCGTGATCACGCAGGAAGAAGCCGTCAATCGCATCGATCCGGCTTCTCTCGATCAGCTTCTGCATCCGACGATCGATCCCAATGCGGAGCGGCGGATTCTCGCGACCGGCCTGCCCGCCTCTCCGGGCGCGGCTTCCGGCGAGGTCGTATTCTCCTCCGACGAAGCCGAGGCCGCGAAGAAGGCAGGCCGCAAGGTCATTCTCGTGCGCGTCGAGACCTCGCCCGAGGACATTCACGGCATGCACGCAGCCGAGGGCATCCTGACGACGCGCGGCGGCATGACATCCCACGCCGCCGTCGTGGCGCGCGGCATGGGCAAGCCCTGCGTATCGGGTGCAGGTGCGATCCGGGTCGATTATGCGGCGCAGACGATGTCGGTCGGCGGCGTCACGCTCGCGAAGGGCGAGACGATCACCATCGATGGCTCGACCGGCCAAGTGTTGCAGGGCTCGGTGAAGATGCTCGAGCCGGAACTCTCCGGCGAATTCGCAACCCTGATGGGCTGGGCCGACCGCGTGCGGCGCATGAAGGTTCGTGCCAATGCAGAGACGCCGCTCGACGCGAAAACGGCCAGGAACTTCGGGGCCGAGGGCATCGGCCTGTGCCGCACCGAGCACATGTTCTTCGATGGCGACCGGATCATCTCGGTGCGGGAAATGATCCTCGCCGATGATGAGGCTGGCCGACGCGCGGCCTTGTCGAAGCTCCTGCCGATGCAGCGCGCGGATTTCGTCGAGCTCTTCACGATCATGAGCGGATTGCCGGTGACGATTCGTCTGCTCGATCCGCCGCTGCACGAGTTCCTGCCGCACACCGAAGACGAGATCGCGGAAGTCGCATCCTCCCTGAACATGTCGCCCGACAAGCTCAGGAGGCGCAATGCCGAACTCCATGAGGTGAATCCGATGCTCGGATTCCGCGGCGTGCGGCTGGCGATCGCCTATCCGGAGATCGCGGAGATGCAGGCGCGGGCGATCTTCGAGGCGGCCGTGGAAGCAGGAAAGGCGACCGGACAGCCCGTCGTGCCGGAGATCATGATTCCGCTCGTGATGACCAAGGCGGAATTCGATCTCGTCAATGACGTGATCGTCTCCATGGCAGAGGCGGTTGCGGCCGAGACCGGCGTCACGGTCGAATACCAGGTCGGCACGATGATCGAACTGCCGCGCGCCGTTCTGAAGGCCGGAGAGATCGCCGAATCGGCCGAATTCTTCTCCTACGGGACGAACGATCTCACGCAGACGGCGCTCGGCATCTCGCGAGACGATGCCGGATCCTTCCTCGGGAGCTACACCGCGAAGGGCATCCTGGCGACCGATCCGTTCGTGACCATCGATCAGGATGGCGTCGGAGAACTCATGCGGATCGCGACCGAGCGGGGCCGGCAGGTCCGCAAGGACATCAAGCTCGGGATCTGTGGCGAGCACGGCGGAGATCCCCAATCCGTCCGGTTCTGCGAGACCGTCGGCCTCGACTACGTCTCCTGCTCGCCCTATCGCGTTCCGATCGCGCGCCTCGCCGCCGCACAGGCGGCACTCGGCGGTAACGTCGCAAGCCAGGCCTGAATCGGTACGGGCCCGGATCTCGAAAGACCCGGGCCCGCTGCACCTTTCTCGGCGTGAACCCGCCGGGGCACGGCGGTCATTCACATGGCAAAGACCATCGAGACCAGCATCACCATTGCTGCACCTCCCGCGCGCGTATGGGATGTACTGACCGATTTCGCGCGCTTCCCCGAATGGAACCCGTTCGTTCGCTCGATCAAGGGCGACCTCGCCGCGGGATCGAGGCTCGACGTGCAGATTGCGCCTCCGGGCAAGAAGGGCATGCGCTTTCGTCCGATGGTGCGCGCAGCGAACGCGAACCAGGAACTGCGCTGGCTCGGCTCACTCCTCGTGCCCGGCCTCTTCGACGGCGAGCACTATTTTGTCCTGGAGCCGCAGGGCAACGGAACGACGCGTTTCGTTCACGGCGAACGGTTTTCCGGAATTCTCGTCGGGCTCATCATGAGCACGGGCATGCTCGACGCAACGCGCCAGGGTTTCGAGGCGATGAACGCGGCGCTCAAGCAGCGGGCCGAGGCGCAGACTTGAGGCGGTGTCTCTTCGTCATTGTGAGTCGCAGGCAGAGTGCTTCATCCTGAGATGGCAGCCTGGATTGCTTCGCCTTCGGCTCGCAATGACGAAGAGGGCGTGAGCACGGGAAGAGCACTGTCGGAAACGAAGTAGTGCCTGACTTACTGCCGTCGTTGCGAGCCGAAGGCGAAGCAATCCAGGAATCGGGCGCAACACCCGGATAACTTCACTCGACTCGTGATCACGGAATTGAGTGCGGCGTCCGTAGTCACAAGACTCACAACGCTGCCGCTGCCAAGCCTCGGGCGAGTTAAGCCTCTCTCAACCATACCGGTCGATAAAAGTGACCCGGACCACCCGGTCCGGCCACTTCCAAGTCGATCGAGGTCCCGTGCGTCTTCACCGCCGCCGACTCCAGACGAGATGGATCTGTGCCACCGCCGTTCCGTGGGTGCTGGCGGGCGGTCTGCTCGTCTCCTTCACTGCCGCCGCAGGAAACGATCCGCGGGCAGGCGTCAGCGCCGCTCTGCGTACCACGACAGGCGAACTCCTGTCGCACACTCTTCTCGTGCCCCTTTTCGGCACGGCCCGGGACGAGGGCGCCGGAACGGAGCCGGAAGAATTGCCGCTCCGGAGTGCAGCTAAGAAAGTCCCAATGCCAGCCCCGGAGGTCGTGCGCAGCCTGAAGGGCGATCCCGTCGTCGATCTGGGGCCGAGCCTGTCGCGGCGTGCCCGCTCGGTTGCGGCGCGCGCCGCCTCGCGCATGGTCTTCACCAACAATGACCGCATTCTGCCCCCAACCATCCTGATGCCGGGGCGACTCGAAGGCCCGAACCTCGAAGAGCAGGGATTCGAGCCCTGGGAGGGCTCGGAATGGACGACGACCCGTCAGACGAGCTCCGTCCAGTCGCCTGCCGCGGCAGCGGCCGGATCGACGGGCGCGGCAGTCGGAGCACGGACTCCGGCTGTGAAACGGGCTGTCGTGATCTCCTCGGCGACTCCGGCGCCTACAGACGCAGTGCCCGCCGAAATCGCCGCTGCGCCCGTCTCGTTCCCGCAATCGCTCCGGCTCGATCGTGAACGGGCAGGGGGCCTGGATGGGGGAGCGTCCGATCCCGAGCGGCCGCGCTATGCCGATCTCGTCGATCCGGACAACCTCCAGAAGGAGCGCCGCTGCCTCGCGGAAGCGATCTATTTCGAGGCGCGGAGCGAGCCCGAAGAAGGGCAGGCGGCCGTCGCGCAGGTGGTCCTCAACCGCGTTCGCAGCGGGCTTTATCCGTCCTCCATCTGTGGCGTCGTCTACCAGAACCGCCACCGGCACCTCGCCTGCCAATTCACCTTCGCGTGCGAGGGCAAGGCCCTGCGCATCTCCGAGCCGGAATCCTGGAACGCGGCGCAACGGATCGCGGGCGAAGTCCTGAACGGAAAGCGGTATCTCGCCGAGGTCGGCGGATCGACGCATTACCACGCGAATTACGTCCGGCCCTATTGGGCGCGCCGCCTCAAGAAGATGGACGTGATCGGCCGCCATATCTTCTACAAGCTGAGGCCAGGCCAGACCTGAAGACCATTACGGGCTGGCGGCCACGAGGAGCCGTCAACATGGCGCGATCCACAGCTATGTGGCCGGCCGCCATGCAGCCTGCTAATGGGTCCGATCACGAACCTGCGTTTCCCTGGGCCGCCGACCTGCCGTAAAAAGGCCGGCTCCCGGAGGCTCA
Organism: Microvirga massiliensis; assembly: GCF_001006805.1. Lineage (GTDB taxonomy): Bacteria > Pseudomonadota > Alphaproteobacteria > Rhizobiales > Beijerinckiaceae > Microvirga > Microvirga massiliensis. Next base: position 411,280 of record NZ_LN811358.1, read on the forward strand.
CCCATGCAGAACGTCACCCGCCGCATCGCTCCCGAGTGGATCATCCTGAGCGGCTGCCTGATTGCCCTGCTCTCGTTCGGGCCGCGAGCCTCCGTCGGCCTGTTCCAGGTCCCGATGACCATGGAGTTCGGCTGGGGGCGCGACACCTTCGGTCTGGCGATCGCCATCCAGAACCTGCTCTGGGGTATCGGGCAGCCCTTCGCGGGTGCCGTCGCCGACCGGTTCGGGCTCGTTCGTGTGATGTGCCTCGGCACGATCCTGTACGGCCTGGGTCTCGTTATCATGGGCTGGGCGACCACGCCGGCGGCCCTGCATCTCGGAGCCGGCGTCCTCGTCGGCCTTGGGCTTGCGGGGTGCTCGTTCAATCTCGTCCTGGCCGCCTTTGGGAAGCTCCTGCCAGAGAACTGGCGGCCTCTCGCCTTCGGCGCCGGGACGGCGGCCGGGTCATTCGGCCAGTTCCTGTTCCCGCCCTTCGGCAACCTGCTAATCGACCGGATTGGCTGGCACGATGCCCTTCTCGTCTTCGCGGGCACGCTGCTCCTCGTGATGCCGTTGTCGCTCGCTCTCGCGAGCCGGAGCCAAGGCTCGTCAGCCGGGAGTGCTGCCGTCGAAGCGCCGAAGCAGTCGATCGGGCAGGCCCTGACGGAGGCCTTCCAGCACCGGTCATACGTGCTGCTCGTCCTTGGCTTCTTCACCTGCGGATTCCAGCTCGCCTTCATCACCGCGCATCTGCCGGCCTATCTCGTCGATGCCGGCCTTTCGCCCTCCATTGGCGGGTGGACGCTGGCAGTGATCGGGCTCGCCAATGCCGTCGGATCATTGTGCTCGGGCTGGCTGACGCACCGCACGTCGAAGCGCTGGCTCCTCGCTTGGATTTATCTCGGCCGCTCTGTAGCAATCGCGGCCTTCATCCTGATCCCGGCCTCGCCGACGACATCCATCCTGTTCGGGCTCTCGATCGGGGTGCTCTGGCTCTCGACGGTGCCGCCGACGGCGGCACTCGTCATGCTGATGTTCGGCACGCGCTACATGGCAATGCTCTACGGCTTCGTCTTCTTCTCGCACCAGGTCGGCGGCTTCCTGGGCGTCTGGCTCGGGGGCGTGCTATACGAAGCCTTCGGGAGCTACGATATCGTCTGGTGGCTCTCGGTGGCCCTTGGCCTCGCCTCGGCGGCGATCAACCTGCCCATCCAGGAGCGGCCGGTGGAAAGGCCAGCCATGCCGCAGCCGGCCGAATGAGCATCGTCTCCATGATGTGACGGCCCTGTGTGCCTTGCTGCACCGGCGGGACTGGGCCAAAACCGGATGGATCACAGGAGGCAGGCATGGGCATGTTCAAGGCAGTCGTCGTCGAGAAGGACGAGTCGGGGCAGAAGGTTGCCCTGCGCGCTTTTGACGAGAGCGAGTTGATGGATGGTGACGTGACCGTGCGGGTCACGCATTCGACGCTCAACTACAAGGACGGCCTCGCCCTCACCGGGAAGGCGCCGGTCGTGCGTCGCTTTCCGATGATTCCCGGCATCGATTTCGCCGGCACTGTCGAAAGCTCGACCCATCCCGACTTCAAGAGCGGTGACGCCGTCGTATTGAACGGCTGGGGCGTCGGCGAGACCCATCTGGGCGGCTATGCCGAGAAGGCTCGCGTCAAGGGCGATTGGCTGATCAAGCTCCCGGAGGGAATGACGGCGTCGCAGGCGATGGCGGTCGGTACCGCAGGCTACACGGCGATGCTCTCCGTGATGGCGCTCGAGCGCCATGGCCTCACGCCGGATCGCGGACCGGTGATTGTCACCGGCGCGTCGGGCGGTGTCGGATCCGTTGCGATCGCCTTACTGGCGCGCGCGGGATGGCACGTGATCGCTTCGACGGGGCGTGTGCAGGAATCTGATTATCTGAAGGGGCTCGGCGCTGCCGAGATCCTGGACCGGGCGGAGCTTTCAGGGCCAGCCCGTCCCCTCGGCAAGGAACGCTGGGCAGCAGGCGTCGATTCGGTTGGCTCGCACACACTCGCGAACGTGCTCTCGATGACGCGCTATGGCGGCGCGGTTGCGGCCTGCGGGCTGGCGGCCGGAATGGATCTTCCGACTTCGGTCGCGCCGTTCATTCTGCGCGGCGTGTCGCTTCTCGGCGTCGATTCCGTGATGGCTCCGAAATCCTTGCGGCTCGAGGCCTGGAAGCGCCTCGCGCAACACCTCGATCACGCGAAGCTGGCCTCGATGACGTCGACGATTCCACTCGATAAGGTGATCGAGGCCGGACCGGAGATTCTCGCCGGAAAGGTGCGCGGGCGCATCGTCGTCGAGATCGCGTGATGCGTTCGCGCGCCGATGCATAGTCAACCCGTCCTTGCGAACGAAGTGAAGCGATCCGGGAGCGCATCCGTCGTCGGGTAGATTGCTCCGCCTGCGGCTCGCAATGACGGAGGTGCGTCCGGAGTCCACTTCCGTTTCAAGTCCTGCACCTCCCGTCCTAAGATCCTCTTCGTCATTGCGAACGGAGTGAAACAATCTACCCATCGACAGATGGATCGCCTCGCCTCCGGCTCGCAACGACGAAGTGAGTCACGTCACTTCTTGATCGCTGGGCAGGTGCTCTGGCTGAGCGGCCGGAAAGCCTCGTCTCCTGGAACCGTGCTCACCAGCTTGTAATAGTCCCACTCGCCCTTAGACTCGCTCGGCTTCTTCACCTGGAAGATGTAGAAGTCGTGCACCATGCGGCCGTCCTCGCGCACGCGCGCGTTCCGCACGACATCGTCCTCGATCGGCACTTCGCGCATCTTCTGGATGACGGTCTTCGCATCGTCGCTCTTTGCTGCCGCGACGGCCTTCAGATAGTGGCGCACGCCCGAATAGATGCCCGCCTGGATCGCGGATGGCACCGTCCCGTGCTCCTTCTTGAAGCGCTCGGAGAATGCGCGTGTGCGGTCGTCGAGATCCCAGTAGAATCCCTCCGTTACGGTCGTGCCTTGTGCCGTCTCGAGACCGAGTCCCTTCACGTCCATCACGGTGAAGAAGAATGCGACGAGTTTCTGATTCCCGCTCGTCATCCCGAAATCCTGAGCGGTTTTGACGGCGTTGATCGTGTCGGCGCCTGCATTCGCGAGGGCAACGATATCCGCTCCGGAGGACTGCGCGGTGAGCAGGAAGGAGGACAGATCGTTCGACGGGAACGGGTGGCGCGTCGAGCCGAGCACCTTGCCGCCCTTCGCGGTCACGATCGATTTGGCGTCGGCCTCGAACTGGTGGCCGAAGGCGTAGTCGGCGGTCACGAGATGCCATGTCGTGCCCGGCTCCGTCAGCCCGTTGGCGACGCCGGCAACCTGCACATAGGTATCCCACATCCATTGCACGACGTGATCGGGCTGGCAGGCGTCGCCGGTCAGCCGCGCGGTGCCCCCGGCAAACAGCGCCATCCGGTTCTTCTCCTTGACGAGCGGCGCGATCGCGAGCTGCAAGGCCGCATTCGACATGTCGACGAGCACGTCGACACCGGCTGTGTCGATCCATTCGCGCGCCTTGTTGACGCCGATATCCGGCTTGTTCTGGTGATCTGCGGAGAGGACCTCGATCTTCATCCCCGCGCATTCGGCCTTCAGGCAGTCGTCGACGGCCATCTGCGTCGCGACGATCGTGCCCTTGCCGCTGATATCGGCATAGACGCCCGCCATGTCCGTGAGGACCCCGAGCTTGACGGTGCCGTCGGATATCTCCGCAACCGACGGAGTGATCCCGATTCCCGCGGATATGGCAGCGCAGGCTGCGAGCTGGCGTGCTTTCATCATGTCCTTCTCTCAGTTTCTCGTGCTTGCAGTCAGAAAGGTCCGGTTACTGCTCGTGCCGGCTCTCACCAGTGCACCATCGGCAGACCGGCAACTGGTGAGCGGAAATAGGGAATCCGGTTGCCTCGGAGACTGCCGATATAGACCGTCTGGAGATCGGCCCCCCCGAAGGTGACGCTCGCGAACCATGGGGCGACCGTGCCGCCACAGGCGAGCATGAGTTCCGGTGTCGCCTCGTCTCGCGCGAAGGCATCCATCAGGGCTCGGCCTGCCGGACTGTTCCGGTCATCATCAAGGAGAATGTGCAGATCGCCCTCGGGCGTGATTGCGAAGATGCGGTCCGTCATGACATGCGTGCCCCAGAGATTCCCGTAGGAATCGAAGGCGATGCCATCAATGAAGGCACCATGGTCGGCAGGGCCGAAAATCTCCCGGTCGACAAGGCTGCCGTCATCGAGCACCCGCAGGCGCGCGATTCGGCGCGCGCAGGTTTCGGCGACATAGAGCCACTCCTCCTGCGCATCGAGCCGGATCTCGTTGGTGAAGTGGAAGCCGTCGGCCACGATGCGCAGCCGACCGCGATCGTAAAGTGCGATGAAACCGTCGATGATGGAGGGACTCATCGCCCGCATCCAGTTTTTCGTGCGCGTCGAGATCGTCAGCCAGAGCCGGTCGCGGCTGTCACGCAGGACGAAATTGACCTTGCCGATCGGCTGCCCGTCGATCGCATCGACCAGAACCCGCGTTTCGCCGTCCCGCGTCATCACCTCGAGCCGGTCGGTTCCGAAATTCGAGATCACGATGTCACCGTTGCGCGCGAAAGCGAGCCCGTTCGGAAGCGTGCCGGCAATGAAGCGCGTTTCGTCGTCGGCGGCCTCGGCAAAGGTCGATTCGGCCTTTTGGGTCACGAGCCGCTGGCTGCCGTCGGACCGGATGTGCACGACACCGCCGCGGGCGTCAGCGGCCCAGAGCGATCCGTCGTGCTCGGCCAGAATGCATTCCGGCCTCTGCAGGTCTTCTCCGATATAGGAAATCGAGGAGCGATCGACCGTGAAGCCGTCGATCGGATTGGAGCGATGTACCATGATGTTCGCTTCAGACGTCTTTGGAAGGGGAGGGCATTTTCGGGACGGTGTTCCGTTCGAACAGCGGGCTCATTCTCTCAGAAGGATGACGCACTCAGTCCTGGAAGATCGCTACGGCGCGGGTGAAGCCCGCCGATGCACCGCGGATCTTGAAGGGAAAGCAGGACACCATGAATCCGTTGGGCGGCAGGCTTTCGAGGTTGGCGAGCTTTTCGATGTGGCAGTAGGCGCGCTCCATGCCGGCGCGATGACCCTCCCAGATGATCGACGGATCTCGGGTCTCCGCAAAGCGCTTGGCTGTGTAGACGAAGGGAGCGTCCCAGCTCCAGGCATCAGTCCCGGTGATGCGGACGCCGCGTTCCGTGAGATAGAGCGTCGCCTCTCGGCCGATGCCGCAGCCGCGCGAGACGTAATCGGGCTCGCCGTATCGCGCGCCCGCAGCGGTGTTGACCAATACGATATCGAACGGCTGCAGGCTATGGCCGATACGCGCCAGTTCCGCCTCGATTTCGGCAGCCGATACTACGTGGCCGTCTGGGAGATGCCGGAAATCGAGCTTTACGCCGGGAGCGAAACACCATTCGAGCGGTACCTCGTCGATGGTAATCGCGCGCTTTCCGCCGTCCATCGTGGAATGGAAATGATAGGGCGCGTCGAGATGAGTTCCGTTGTGGGTGGAAACCTTGAGGCGCTCCAAGGCCCAGCCTTCGCCGCCCGGCAGATCTGAGACCGTTCCACCGGGGAAGAAGCTGATTATGTCAGCCGCGGATGCGTGATGGTCGACATATTCGATCTCGGGCAGATGGCCCGGAGGGTCGGAGGCGATCCCTGCTTCGAGGGCAACCGAGAGATCGACGATACGACGGGGCATGGGAATAATCCTGATGTGTCTCGGCGGTAGAGCAGATCATGGCGCGGCTGGAAGGTGCAGTAAAACCGCCCATGCCGATCAGGCTCGGCTCGCTGCAGCGACACCTTGCGACGCCTGCGTTGTCTCACCCTCGATCGCGCGACGCTGCTTCGTGACTTCCCCCGCAATGAAATCCAGGAACACTCGGACGCGTGCGGACTGGCGGAGATCGGGATGTGTGAGCAGCCACAGGCCGGTCGAGAAGTCCGGCACCGGTGGCGTGAGCCGGACCAGATCTGGCTTCGCATCGGCGATGAAACAGGGCAGGGGGCCGATGCCGATTCCGTATTCGACGGCTTCGGAGAGGCCGAGAACCGTATTCACCTTGTAGATGATGCGCTCGGGCGGCACGCGGTCGCGCACATAGCGTGCAACCTTCAGCCCGCCGAGATTGTCGCCGAGCGCTACCCAGTTGCGACCATACAGCCCCAGGAGATCGGCCTGCCCGGGATTCGGGAAATCCTCGGCGCGCCCATAGACGGCCCAGGCGATCGTCGCGGCGCGGCGACCGACCAGCGTCTCGGGCGGGTTGTCGGTTGCGCGAATAGCAACGTCGGCGTCCCGCTTCGACAGGTTGAGAGCTTGGTTGGCCAGCACGACGTCGAGCCGAACCTCGGGGCAGGCACGGGTGAACCGCGCGAAAAGCGGCGTCAGGAGATGGACGAGAAGCGTATCATTTGTCGTCACCCGCAACTCACCCGCCGGAGAGACGGCCTGACCCGCGAGCTTGCGCGCGAAGGCCGCGACGTCCTCCTCCATGCGCTCGGCCAGGAGGGACATCTCCTCGCCGGCGGGAGTCAGGGCATAGCCCGTGCGATGGCGTTCGAACAACTTGACGCCGAGCCCCTCCTCGAGCTGCCCGAGGCGCCGGAAGACCGTCGAATGATTTACGCCGAGCCGCTCGGCCGCGCCGGCGAGGCCGCGTGACTCGGCGATGCACTTCACGAGCCTGAAATCGTCCCAGGCTAGAGCTTGGCGTGCCGTCATGGGTTGCACTGATGCAAACTCGATCGTGCGAACCTACCCCTGGTCTTGCAGAATGGAAATAGCAAATCTTACCCGACCCGGTCAGTCCCTCCAGCGGGTTGCACCTGCGTCGGCCGCTGCCGGTCGGGCCGGCGCAGCCGCTCATTCGCGGGCAAACTGATCCACCCCATCATCCACTTCGACGGGCGGCGTCGCGAGGCGCCGCCCTCGCATTGCGACAGGAGATCTGAATGACGAAGGTTTTGATACTGTACTACTCGACCTACGGACACATCGAGACGATGGCGTATGCCGTGGCCGAGGGCGTGCGGCAGGCGGGCGCCGAGGCGGTGGTAAAGCGAGTGCCCGAGACTGTTCCTCGCGAGATTGCGGAGAGGGCCCATTTCAAGCTGAACCAGTCGGCGCCGGTCGCGACCGTCGAGGAACTGGCCGAATACGATGCCATCGTCCTTGGCGTTCCGACGCGCTTCGGCCGCATGGCGTCGCAGATGACGGCCTTCTGGGATGCAGCCGGAGCGCTCTGGGCGAAGGGCGCCCTGGTCGGCAAGGTCGGCAGCGTGTTCACTTCCACCGCGACCCAGCACGGCGGACAGGAGACGACGCTGTTCTCGGCGATCACCAACCTGATGCATTTTGGCCTCGTCATCGTTGGCCTGCCCTACAGCTTCGAGGGACAGACGACGATCGAGGAGATCACCGGCGGCGCCCCCTACGGTGCCACGACGATTGCTGGCGGCCAGGGACAGCGGCAGCCGAGCGAGAACGAGCTTGCCGGCGCCCGCTTCCAGGGCCGGCACGTCGCGCAGATCGCGGCGAAGTTGAGGGGCTGAGCTCCCGAGCCTCTTGGATTTCTATCCGGGAGGCCTGTCCGCCGCGGCGCGCGCGAGGCGGTCGTTGATCGCCTCGCCGAGCCCAACCGGCGGAATGGGGACGACCGCAATAATAGGTGCGCCGCTTTCGTCGAGCTCGCGGAGCGCTGAAAACAGACGTGCCGCTGCCTCGGCGAGGTCGCCCGACGGACTGAGGTTCACGGTAGCGGCAGCGTGCGCCAGGCCCGCGGGCCGGAAAGGCCCGAACAGCAGGATGGCCTCGCCGGCGCGAATGGCCTCTGCATGCAGGCGCACCCTGGCCCGCGGTGCGTAGTGGGACTCCAGCATGCCGGGCGCGCTGGGCCGCTCGAGATTTCCGGCCTCACCGACTCCTGGCAACGGGCGCCCGATCACGTCCACGAGCTGCTCGCGCGGAATGCCGCCGGGTCTCAGGATCCGGAGCTCGTCACCGAGGCACGAGACGATGGTGGACTCCACGCCGACGCTCGTCGGCCCTGCATCAAGAACCGCGGCGATCCGTCCATTGAGATCGGCAAGGACATGCTCGGCCTGGGTCGGGCTCATACGCCCCGAGCGGTTCGCGGACGGGGCGGCGAGTGGCTGCCCGACACTCGTGAGGAGCGCATGCGCCACCGGATGTGCGGGGACCCGCAGCCCGATGCTCGGCAGTCCCGCCCGGGCAAGGTCCGTGATCTCACAGGTTTCGGCGAGCGGCACGACGAGCGTGAGCGGACCGGGCCAGAAGGCCTCGGCGAGGCGCAGAGCCTCCCTTCCGAACACTCCTTGGTGCTGCGCAGCCGCGAGATCCGCGACATGGGCAATCAGTGGGTTGAAGGAAGGGCGCTCCTTGGCGGCATAGATCGCTGCGACGGCACGGCCCTGCGTCGCATCGGCGCCGAGGCCGTAGACCGTCTCGGTCGGGAAGGCGACCGCGCGGCCTGCCTTCAGGAGGTCCGCGGCGCGCGCGATCCCGGCGTCGTCCGCGGCGAGATGCTCGGTGCGGAGCCCTTCGATTGACCCTTGATCCTTCACGCCTAATGTGACCTTTCCAGCCGAGAGATGGGCAGAACGCTGCGCGCGGGTGTAGACCCACCGCCGGCTGCGTCAACGGCAACGCCGCATCGCGGCACACGGGAGTACTCCATGAGCTATCGCGCTCCGGTCGGCGATATCGCATTCACGATGCGCCACGTGGCAGGTTTCGATGCGGCGGTCACCGAGGGCCTCTACGGGGATCTGGGAGTGGATCTCGCCGAGGCGATCCTGAACGAGGCGGGGCGGTTCGCAAATGACGCTATCGCACCGCTCAACCGGGTTGGGGACGAGCATGGCGCGCGACTCGAGGACGGCAGGATCACGATGCCGCCCGGCTGGAAGGAGACCTACCAGGCCTGGACGGAGGGCGGCTGGAATGCACTGCCCGGGCCAGTCGAATATGGCGGGCAGGGCTTGCCGGTGCTTCTCAATTCCGGCTGCGTCGAGATGTGGAACTCGGCCTGCCTCGCCTTCGGGCTCGGGCCCCTCCTGACGATGGGAGGGGTCGAGGCGCTCGCCGAGCACGGGTCGGAAGAGCTCAAGGCCCGCTATCTCGAGAAGATCGTGTCGGGCGAGTGGACCGCCACCATGAATCTCACGGAGCCGCAGGCGGGCTCCGATCTTGGGGCGCTGCGCACTCGTGCGGAACCGGCCGGGGACGGGACCTACCGGATCACCGGCCAGAAGATCTTCATCACTTACGGCGAGCACGACCTCACGGGCAATATCGTCCACTTGGTCCTCGGGCGTCTTCCCGATGCACCGCAGGGCACGAGGGGCATTTCCCTGTTCCTGGTGCCCAAGGTGCTCCCGGACGGAACATCGAACGACGTGCGCTGCAGCGGCATCGAGCACAAGCTCGGGATCCATGCCTCGCCGACCTGCACGATGAGCTACGGTGATCACGGCGGAGCCGTCGGCTGGCTCATCGGAGAGGAGAATCGCGGCCTCGCCTGCATGTTCACGATGATGAACAACGCACGCCTTGCTGTCGGAATCCAGGGCGTCGCCATCGCGGAGCGCGCCTATCAGCAGGCTCTCGCCTATGCGAACGAACGTCGCCAGGGCCGGGCATTGGGCAGCCATTCCGAGGGCATGAGCCCGATCATCGAGCACCCGGACGTGCGCCGGAACCTCCTCACCATGAAGGCGCTGACCGGTGCCGCGCGCGCGATCTGCCTGCTTACGGCCGCCGCGATCGACCGTTCTCATCGCGAGCAGGATCCCGAACGCCGGCGGGCCGCCCAGGAGCGCGCGTCGCTCTTGACGCCGGTCGCGAAAGCCTTCTCGACCGATATCGGCGTTGAGGTCGCCTCCATCGGAATCCAGGTCCATGGAGGAATGGGGTTCGTGGAGGAAACCGGAGCGGCACAGCATCTCCGGGATGCGCGTATCCTGCCGATCTACGAGGGCACCAACGGTATCCAGGCGATCGATCTCGTGATGCGCAAGCTGCAGCTCTCGGGTGGAGATACCGTGCGGGCGCAGATCGCGATAATGCGCGCCACCGTCGACCGGCTCGTGCGCAAGTCGACGCCTGCTGCCTTCGGGATGACGGCGCCGCGGTTGCGGGAGGCTGTCGACGGCCTCGACCGGGCGACGAGCCACATCCTGAAGGTGCTGGTGAGCAACACGCCGCAGGCGGCGCTGGCGGTCGCGACACCATATCTGCGCCTCTTCGCTTTGGCGCAGGGCGGCATATCCCTTGCGGATGCGGCGCTGGCGGCCTCCCGGCTGATGGAGGAGGGTGAGACGGATCCGGCTCACGTGGGGCGGATCGCCCTGTGCCGCTTCTTCGCAGAGAATCTGGCGACGGCCGCAGACGGACTCGAGCAGACGGTCCTCGCCGGATCGGATGCGCTGGACGGCGCGCCGTTGGCATTGGCGAGCTGATGCCATGAACCTTGCCGGCAAGACGCTCTTCATCACCGGCGCCTCGCGCGGAATCGGGCTTGCGATCGGTCTTCGCGCAGCACGTGACGGCGCGAATATCGTGATCGCGGCAAAGACCGCCGAGCCGCACCCGAAGCTGCCGGGCACGATTCACACGGCGGCTGCCGAGATTGAGGCGGCCGGCGGTCGTGCGCTTCCTCTCGTCGTCGACGTGCGCGACGAGAGCGCCGTTAGGGACTCGTTCGACGAGGCGGCCCGTGTGTTCGGCGGCATCGATATCGTCGTGAACAATGCGAGCGCAATCAGTCTCACGCCGACGACACAGACAGACATGAAGCGGTTCGATCTGATGCATCAGATCAACACTCGCGGCACCTTCATGGTCTCGAAATTCGCGATCCCGCATCTCGAGCGCGCCGGCAATCCGCACATCCTGATGCTCTCGCCGCCGCTCGATCTGCAGGAGAAGTGGTTCGCACCGCATCTGGCCTACTCGCTCGCGAAATACGGAATGAGCCTCTGCGTTCTCGGTCTTGCGAGTGAGCTGCGCGAGAAGGGCATCGCCGTCAATGCACTCTGGCCGCGGACGACGATCGCGACCAGCGCCATCAAGAACCTGCTCGGCGGCGACGCCATCATGCGTGCGAGCCGCACGCCCGAGATCCTGGCCGATGCCGCGTACGCGGTGTTCTGCAAGCCCGCACGCTCCTTCACGGGAAACTTCCTGATCGATGACACTTTCCTGGCCGGGGAGGGCGTCACGGATTTCGGCCGCTATCGCGTTGATCCATCGGTGCCGCTGCAGCCGGATTTCTTCGTGCCGGACGAGCCCGCGCCGCCGGCATCCTCCATGTGATGGGCCTGCTTGGAATCAATCGACGGGCACCAGATCATGTGCGGACGCTATGCGATCACTCTGCCCCCGGAGGCGTATCGGTCTTTGTTCGGCTATGTCGAGCAGCCGAATTTCCCGCCACGCTACAACGTGGCACCGACGCAGCCGGTACCGATCGTTCACGCCGACGGGAACGATCGGCACTTTCGGCTGGTGCGCTGGGGTTTTCTGCCGGGTTGGGTGAAGGACACCAAGGCGTTCCCTCTCGTCATCAATGCTCGCGGTGAGACGCTGATCGACAAGCCGGCCTTTCGAAACGCCTTCAGGCGCCGCCGATGCATCTTTCTCGCGGACGGCTTCTACGAGTGGCAGCGCCAGGGCAAGTCGAAAGCGCCTTTCCTCGTTCGCATGCGCGACGGCGGTCCGATGCCGCTCGCCGGAATCTGGGAAACTTATCACGACTCATCGGGCGGCGAGATCGACACGGCAGCCATCGTGACCACGACGGCGAATGGCACCCTCGCGCGCGTTCACGAGCGTATGCCGGTGATCCTCGGCCGTGAGGCCTTCCCGCTCTGGCTCGACAACGACGAGCGTCAGGCCTCGGGTGCTCTCGAACTGGTCAGGCCCTGTCCCGATGAATGGCTAGACTTGGTGCCAATCAGTTCACGCGTGAATTCCGTCGCGAACGACGACCCGGATGTGCAGACACCACTTCCGGTGCCTGTCGCCGGGCCGGTCGTGCAGAAGACTCCGGCTGCCGCGCGGGCTCGCTTGCTTGACGAGGATGCTCAAGGACGATTGTTCTAGACGCTCACGAGTTCGCTTCGTCAGGGATGGCAAGGGACTTCTGTCATGCGGCAGAACGTGTCTTCGTGATCGGCGGTCACGGAATCGATCATGACGAAGATGCCCTCATCCCGAGAGCGGCCACGAGTTACGCAGGGCTCATTGTCGGACCCACCGCCGTCTTTGCGAGCCACAGACCGTACGCACAACCCATTCCGCCGTACCTCCGACCTTGCGAGCCGCAGGCGAAGCAATCTACCCGTCGACGGATGCGCTCCTGAATTTCTTCACTGCGCTCGCAATGACGTGGAGGGCGCGAGGAACCTGTCGGAAGCGAAAATGCCTCCAGTCTCGCGACGTCATTGCGAGGCGAAAGACGGGTGAGCTGGCACGACAAACGAAAGCCCGCCGCGGGTGAGGCGGCGGGCTGGAATTTTGGTTGCGGGGAGAGGATTTGAACCTCTGACCTTCAGGTTATGAGCCTGACGAGCTACCGGGCTGCTCCACCCCGCGCCAATCG
>NZ_LN811359.1:0-30132 GCF_001006805.1 Microvirga massiliensis
TAGCCTCTGAAGGTCTAATCTTAATTGTCATGAAGATCTGCCGAACGCCAACACCGGCTTGCCGTCATCTGATTCACAGAAAGACTTTGCCTCGGATTGCAGCAATATCATCCAAGTAACGGCGAGGGCGGATGAGCAATCTCCACCGCTTAGCAGATGCGTCTGAGAGGAACCTCGCTTACCACACGAGTGATCATTCAAAATTTTGCCGGCTCGCACCTGTCAGATCTTCTACGGGCTCACCGGACCACCGCACCCAGGTCCGAGGATATGAATCGGCGGGGGCTCATCGGCCCGCCCGAGATCAAAAGCCGGTGGCGATTCGCCCGTAGACTTCTTCGGTGAAGGAAAAAATCTGCGATCCTACGAACGAGCCCGTGAACAGGGTGACGATCAGGATCACGATGATCTTCGGAATGAAGGTCAAGGTGACCTCCTGGATCTGGGTCAGCGCCTGAACCAGGGCGATCGCAATCCCGACCACCATGGCGGCGCCGACCGCAGGGCCGGCACCGATGATCACGGTCCAGATGGCACTCCGGACCATTTCGAGGGCATCGACTTCGTTCATCGTTCGGCTCTTCAGCTGATCACGATGCCGGGGCCGATGACGACCTTCGCGCCACCCTCGAGATTGGCGACGGCCCCGTCGCTCGCGATGTAGACGGACTCGACTTTCCCGGAGATGCTTCCGTCGGCGCTCGTGATCGTCCGGCCAATCACCGTGTCGGCCTGCGACAGAGAATACGACGAGAGAAGGGAATCGAGCTTCGAATTGGTCTTCACCGACTGCTCGACCTGCGAGAACGTCGCAAGCTGAGCCATGTAGTCGGTCGATTTCATGGGCTCGGTCGGATCCTGGTTCTTCATCTGAGCCAGAAGAAGCTTCAGGAAATTGTCGTATCCGACGGTCCCCGAGTCCTGGCCTGAGTTCCCGGTCGTCGCGCGTGAGGCCGTCGCACCGGTCGGAAGCGAAGAATTGACATTCATCTGGAAGGTTTCCTCTTACGCCGCCTGGTGAGCAACCGTGGACGCCGCGACCGCCGGGCGCGTGTCGTCGTCCACCTCGAACAGGGTCCGGACCACCTTGAGGGCCTCGAACATCCGGCCCGCCTCGACCAGGCGCCCGGCCTCGACCAGTCCCTCCTTCGTTTCCTCGTCCGAATAGGTCTCGAGAAGCGAGGCGTGAAGATCGCGGAACACCGAAATCGCTTTCCCGGCCTCGGCCGGATTGATCAGTAGTGCCTGGATCATGAAGTAGAGCTGCCGCATCGGCGTCGTGGCCTGCGAGACCTGCAGAACGTGGCTCTCCAGAAGGAACTGGGCATCGTTCAGCAGGCTCAAGCTCACCTTGGAGCTCACCGTCAGCACTGCGCCGTTGATGAAAATGCGCTCGCCGGCCTTGAGGGAAAATTTCATCTTGGGTTTCATTTCAGACCATCCATGATCATCGTGTTGACATCGATCAGCGCCGTCACGCTGTTGGCTTCGCCGCGAACGATCGTGTCCGACTCCCGCATGACCCACAGACCGACGGAAATCAGCTGTTTCTTCAACCCCTCCGGCAATCCGTTGTCCGGGTTCGACAAATCGGAAATCAGGAAGTTCCAGAGCCGCTGAACGAAAACGATCGCGTTGAGCATCTCGGGAGAGTTGTGCGCGGAGCCATCGGCGGCTTTCAGAAGGCCGATCGCGCGCCTGAATACGTCGCGCTCGCGCCGGCGGCATTCCTCGGCGGAATCCTCAACCACTTCGGCATAGGAAAAACGATACATCAATGCGGCCTCGAATTAGATGAAATTGACCAGGCTGAGATTTCGCAGTTGAGCGGTGAGCTGAAACGACACCTGGATTTGTGTCGCGAGATGGTCGACCCGGACCTTGGCTTCAGCCGCATCCACGCCTTCGAACTTGGCCAGGCGCTCCTCGAAGATGTACTTCTGCAGGCTCATCCGATCGTTCGAGGCCAGCATCGTGTTCTTGGCGGAGCCGATCTTGGCTTCCAGATCCGCCACCTGAACGGCCGCGCGGGAAATCGTCGAGACGACCCGTGACACCACATGGGTGCGCGTCTCCGAATTCAGCGCGTCGAGGCCGATCGCCATGATCATCGTGTAGGACTTGGCCAGGTTGCGGAACGCAACCTCCTGAGCGCTCACCGAGGTCGCGATCCGGTCCGACGTCGACACCGAACTCTGGATGCTCTTTGTCGATGCATTCGTCCACTCGGCCGTCCAGTTCGCATCATCGAAAACCGCCGCGAAGGCTCCGTCGAGGAAGGCATCCATCTGAGCGGCCGTGATGTCGGCTGCCGGGACAGATGCGAATTGACCGGCGAATTCGGCCTCAATCGCCATCTTGGCATTCGTCAGGAAGTCCTTCATCGGCTTTTCCTGAGTGTTGATGCCGCCGAAGATGTATTGGCCATTCACCTGCTTGTTGAGATCGGCCAGAAGCGCGTCGAGATTGGCCGTCGCCTCACTCTGGAGAACGTCCATATTGCGGTCGGCCACGGGACCCGAGATCAGGGACGCCCGGAACTTCTCGCTCGTCTCGCGCATGGAGGCCAGAGCGGCCGTGGTTGCGTCCAGCCGGACCTTCACGGTCGCATTGCTGTCGATCAGCGCGTCGAGTTCGGCCATCTCCTGGCGCAGCGAGATCGTCTCGCCCGTCCGGTAGCCGAGCTTCAACCCGACATCCGCGTGACGGCCGAGTGCAAGCTCCTTATTGGCCTTGACCAGCTCGGTCTGCATCTTGTCGAGACTTGAGCGGGGCGAGTTCCACAGCGTGATGGTGGAGACAAAGGTCGTTTTCATCGGATTTAGCCCACCATGTTCAGGAGCGTCTTGAGCATTTCGTTGATCACCGAGATCAACTTCGCCGAGGCGGCATAGGATTTCTCGAGCTGAAGCATCATCGCCGTCTCGTCATCCATGTTCACGTCGGTGGCGTTGGAGAGCAGATCGGAGGCCTGCCCCAGTAGGGTGATCTCGTAGTCGAGTTGGTCCGAAGCCTTCTGACGGCTGGCCTGGACCCAGCTCGCTGAGGCCGAGGCGAACTCCTGCAGGCTGGCCGTTGCACCCAACCCGAGTTTTGAGTTGAACGCACGGTCCTTTCGTTCAAGCTCACCGATGAGGCGATAGAGATTTTCTGAATAGGCAGCATCACCATCCGGATTCCCGCCGCCATCACGGATTATGTCGTACGAACCACCTACATTCGGATCGATTGCCGGATTTACGGCGATTCGTGCAGGGGCGAGAGGATCTTCGACGAACACGCTTCCTAATGCCTTGATCAGGCCACCGGCCAACGCGTGTAGCTGGTCTTCGTATGCGATAGCCACACCATCCCTAAGCTCTGATAGGCCAGCCAGCTTGCCGGAGTTCAACGGCATGGAGGCCTCATGACCCGTTACCCGAACCCCATCGATAAATACCTGATTGGCATCTATCATCCTGTCGGCTGGCGGAACCGGCCCAACTGTCACCCGGTCGAAAGTGACCGTCCGGGCCTTTCTCTCGAACAGCGGAACACCGCCGTCGGTGTAGATCGCCATGTCGTTCCCGGCCCGCGTCACGACCGTGATGCCAAGCTCTTCCGACAGCTGCGCGACGAGAGCGTCCCGGGTATCGAGGCTGTCGGAGACATCGGCCCCGACGGCCGTTCCCCGCAGGACGTCGTTGTTTGCCGCCTCGAACTTCACGAGGATGTCGTTGATCAGCTTGACCGAGTCGGACATCTCCCGGTCGGCGTCCTGGCGGACCATCTGAACCTTCGCGCTCGCCTGGTTCAGGCTCGTCGCCATCTCATAGGCGCTGGCCACGAAGGCTCGAGCCGTTACTGGGTTGTCCGGGGACTTCGCATAGCTCTGAAGCGCGCTCGTCAAAGCCCCGACCCGCGCCGCCGGCGACTGGTTGAGATACGTATCGCCGATGGTCTGGTTGATCCTCTCCAGGCCATCCAGAACCGACTTCCGCAGCGAGGCGTCGGACGTGGTCTCCAGCATCTTGGCATAGAGCGCCGCGCTGCTGGCGCGCGCCACTGACACGCGGACACTGCCGTTCTGGGTGACGAGTGACGCGATCTTGCGCGAGTAGGAAGGATCCGTCGCACTCGAGGTATTGCGAGAGACCACTCCCATCTGGGACTGGCTCGCCTGCAACGATGAGCGCGCGGTGTTATAGGCTACGGACAGAGCCATAGGCGGAAGACCCCGGACAAGTGTGGTTGGCTATCAGCGCTTGAGGCTCATCAGAACGTCGAGCAGCTCGCTGCCCGTCTGAAACACCTTCGAGTTTGCCGTGTAGGCCGTCTGCGCCTCGATCATCGAGGTCAGCTCCGTGCCGATATCGACGTTCGAGGACTCCAGCGCGCCCGACGACAGAGTCCCGAAGGCGCCCGTCTCGGGGAAGCCGACCTGATACCCGCCGGAGGCCGCAGTCGCCTCATAGGCATTGCCGGCCAGCGGATGCAGATTGTCCGGGCTCGCAACCGTCGCGAGCGGGATCCGGTAGGCGGCGATTCGCGAGCCATCCTCGTAGACCGCGTACACGGTGCCGTCCCGGGCGAACTCCGTGTCCTTCACGGCCGAGGGCGCATTGCCGTTCGCCGTACCCTTCACGTCATAGGGGCCAGCAAGCTGAGTCATCCCCGACAGATCGAGCGTAAACGGCTCGCCGTTCGTTACGGTGAAGTTGAGGCTTGCCGGTTTCGTCGTCAGCTGACCATCGTTGTCGAACCTCAGTGTGATGGTCTCGTTTACGTCGGGACCGGTAACCGTGACATCGTACGTGCCCATTACGCCTCTTGCAGTGGGAGGAGTCCCGACGATGCTGATGTCCAGCTTCACTGGCTGCCCGACTTTATCGAAGACTACCAGAGACGAGTTCTTGGAGAATCCTCCTGGATCATAGAATTCTCCCGGAACTCCATTCTCTGGTATGTAGGGGAGATTGCCTGCGAACGTGCCGGTCGTGCTGGCCTTGGCCTCCATGCCAAGCGACTTGATGTTCACCGGCACCATGCCGTTGAGGCTGTTGAGGGCCGGGGTCGCCGGGCCGTTCGCGAGGCTGTAGCCCATCAGGGTAAACCCGGCCGCGTTCCTCAGATTGCCGGTCGCGCCGTCGACGACGAAGTTGCCGGCGCGGGTCAGGAGCGGGGTTCCATTCGGGTCCGAGACGACGAAGAAGCCGTTGCCCGAGACCGCGAGGTCCGTATCGGACATCGTATAGGAAATCGCGCCCTGATCGCCGATTGCATAGCGGACCTTCGTCTGAACGCCGCCCGGATTGTAGCTTCCCGAGCCGGAATTCAGAATCAGGGATTGGAATTCCGTCGAGGCCCGCTTGTAACCCGTCGTGGCCGAGTTCTGAACGTTCTCGGCCACCGTGCCCAGCTTGTTCGACTGGGCATTCATGCCGGAGACACCGCTCCGGAGGACGCCGTAAAGACTCATATGAAGCTCCTAAATCTGGGATGCACTTAACACCAGCATGCTTGCGCGAGGCTGTTTTCCTGACTTCCTGCCGGAAAAGCGAAATTCCGGAAAATGGGCGGGTATTTTCTCTATTTTCCAAAAATACCCATCGTCACGCCTTGAGGGACTGGGCGAGATCCAGGAAGGCGTCCCGGCTCAGGGGCATCGAGGGATCCTGCCGCAACGCTTCGTAGATTCTCGGGACGATCGTCACGGCCTGGTCGAGTTCCGGATCGTTTCCGGGCTGGTAGCCGCCCATCAGCCTGAGGTCACGCGTGTCCTCGAAGCGGGCCATGAGGCTCTTCAGGCGCCTCACAAGTTCCTTCTGCTCGCGCGTCCAAACCAGATCGGCCAACCGCGAGATCGAGCCCAGGACATTGATGGCTGGATAGCGCCCCTGATCGGCAATCGAGCGATCGAGAACGATATGGCCATCCAGGGTGCCGCGGATGTTGTCCGCGACCGGATCATTGTGGTCATCACCGTCGATCAGGACCGAGAAGATCCCCGTGATGGCTCCCTTGCCGTCCTCTCCCGGCCCGGCCCGCTCAAGCAGTCGCGGCAGGTCACTGAAGACGCTCGGCGTGTAGCCCCGCGCCACCGCGGGTTCGCCGGCGGCCAGCGCTACGTCCCGCGCGGCATGGGCATACCGGGTCACCGAGTCGACGATCAACAGCACGGAGTCGCCACAGTCACGGAAGTATTCCGCGACCGAGAGCGCCGTTCTCGGAGCCTGACGGCGCATCATCGGGCTCTCGTCACCGGTCGAGACCACCATCACGGATTTCCCGAGATTGTCCCGGATCGGTCCCTCGAGGAACTCCCTCACCTCCCGGCCGCGCTCGCCCACGAGGGCGACGACAATGGTGTCGAACCCCTCGCACTTCGCGAGCATCGAGAGCAGTGTCGATTTTCCGACGCCGGATCCTGCGAAAATGCCGATCCGCTGGCCCTGGCAGATCGGCGTGAAGAGATCGATAGCCTTGACCCCGGTGACCAAAGGCTTGTCGACCCGGGCCCGGTTCATGGCGGACGGCGGCGCGGCCTCGTTGGGCATGGGGCGCGGTCCGGGCAAGAGCGGGCCGAGATCGTCCAAGGGCTCACCGAGGGCGTTGATCACCCGACCTTTCCAGCTCGTATCCGGGCTGAGGCTGATGTCCCCGACGTGATGGACCCGCATCCCGAGCCCGGCTTCGATCCGTCCGTCGAATGGCTTTACCGTCACGCCGTCCTGGTCGATGCGGACGACCTCTCCGATCTGCGTCTTGCCCCTGGCATCGAACCCGAGCAGATCGCCGAGCTTGACGAATTTCGACAGGCCCGACACGCGGTAGTAGCTTGGCGTGACCTCGCGGATGGTCCCGCTCACCCGGATCTTCTTGCCCGCCTGTCCGGACAGGACGAATTCCTCGAGCCTCTGAAGCGCGTTCATGGGGATCAGCTGCTCGGGCCGAGGGTCCGGATGGCGTTCATGAGGGACGATTCAGATTCCTGAATGGTCGTCGCGGCGCTCTCGAAGCTGCGCTGCACGGCGATCATTTTCGTCATTTCCAGAATCGGATTGACGTTCGATCCCTCGCTGTAGCCCTGCTGGAGGCCATGCGAGTTGAAATCCTCGACCGGAGCCGCGGGCTGGCTGGAAAAGACGCCGGAATTGCCGAAGCGGGTCAGCTTGCTCTCATTGCCGAGCGTGAACAGACCCAGCTGCCCGACCTGATTGTCGCCCTGGAGGATCGCCCCGTCCCGCGTGATCGTCGGGGCACCCCCTCGGGGATCGAGGGCGATCGGGGCTCCGCCGGCATCGAGAACCGGATACCCGTTCAGGGTCTGCAGGTCGCCGTTCTCGGACATCTTCATCCGCCCGTCCCGGGTATAGGCGACCCCGTTGGGGGCATTGAACGCCAGCCAGCCGTCGCCCTGAATCGCCACGTCCAGCGGGTTGTCGGTCTTGTTCATCGGGCCGGCCCGGCGGGAAATGAAATTCTCGCCCGACGAGGCGAAGGACACCGCTTCCCTGGCGGTCGTGGACAGGACCTCTTCGAATTTCACCTCGTCCGCGCGAAACCCGCCCGTATTCACGTTTGCGACGTTATTCGCGACGGTGTTGAGGCGCTTCTCCAGCGCAACCTGCGCCGACAGCGCCACATAAAGCGCAGACTGCATCGTAAAACTCCGGTTCCGGATAAAGCTCAATTTCTCCCGCCAGAAAATGACAGCGGGACAGCCCTAGCGGGCGGACCAGAGGCGCGACGGCTAGGGTTTCTCTTGGACGGTTCATAACGTGCGTGCCTTGCACGAGGCTTGCACGCTGCCTCCGGCGCACGGCGGCCTCGGGCAGATGCATGGCGCCCGCACCGTCCTGCTTACGGACCTGGCGAGCCCCTGAGCGGCGCTCCGCCGTCCGCGACACCTGAATTTGCCCCGGGCTGTTGGCGACTCCAGCTTCGCGCAAGCATCGCGGCTTATGGGAGAGCCCGACGAATAATTTTCTGCAAGAGGACCACTCCCTTGGGCGTTATTATTGGATTGCTCGTAGCTTTAGGCTCCCTGGCGGGCGGATACCTCGCGATGGGCGGCCATCTGGCCGTGATCTGGCAGCCGTTCGAGTTCGTGATCATCTGCGGCATCGCGATCGGGACCTTCATCATCGCGAACCCGATGCCGCTCGTGAAGGACACCGGCAAGGCGATCGTCGAATCGATCACGGGCCGGGTGCCGAAGCGGGACGACTATCTCGCCATCCTGGGCCTCCTTTTCAATCTGCTCCGCGAACTCAAGAACAGGCCCCGGAACGAGGTCGAGACCCATATCGACAACCCGTACGAGTCCTCGATCTTCACGGCCTTCCCGAGCGTTCTCAAAAGCAAAGAGCTGACGCTGTTCATCTGCGACTACGTCCGCCTGATCATGATCGGCAATGCCCGTCCCCATGAGATCGAAGCCCTCATGGAGGAGGAGATCGGCACCTACCGCCGCGACCGGATCAAGCCCTATCACTCCCTCACGAACGTCGCCGAAGCCCTGCCCGCGCTCGGCATCGTGGCCGCGGTCCTCGGGATCGTGAAGGCGATGGGCGCCCTCAACCAGTCGCCCGAGATCCTGGGCCACTATATCGGCTCGGCCCTCGTCGGGACCTTTGCCGGGATCTTCATCTCCTACGCCATCGTCGCGCCGCTCGCCGCCAAGGTGAAGGGCACCCGCGATAAGCAGACCCGCGTCTTCGTCATCGTGCGCCAGGCGCTCATCGCTTACATGAACGGCGCCCTGCCGCAGATCGCGATCGAGCATGGCCGCAAGGGCATCTCGTCCGAATACCGTCCGACCATCGACGAGGTCGAAACCGCGACGACGAGCGGCGGCCGGCCCGAAGAGCTGAGAGAGGCAGCCTGAGATGACGACCACCCACAGCGCCAGCGACATTCGCGACATGCTTCTGGACGCGGCCGGCCTCTCGGTCGACCGCCTCCCGATGCTGAACATCATCTTCGATCGCATGTCGACGACTTGCGCGGAGCATCTGCGCCACCTCGCGACCTCTCCATTGTTCTACTCGCTGATGTCCGTCGAAAACGGCCGAATCGGCGAAATTCTCGAGAACTACGAGTCCAGCGCCATTGCCGGCATCTTTCACGCACCGGAATGGGACAGCCATGTCCTGATCGGCTTCGACCGTGACTTCATCTACACAATGGTCGAAGTGCTGTTCGGGTCGGACGGCTCGGAACCGCCCATCGAGGAGCCGCGGGGTTTCTCGAACATCGAGTTGCGCATGGCGCAAACCCTGTTCGAGCAGATCGCCAAGGCGCTCCAGGCTTCGTTCTCGCTGATCGTGACCACGAAGTTCAAGCTCGAGCGCATCGAGACCCGCATGGACTTCGCGGTGATCGGCCGCGCGAACAATCAGGCCATCGTCGCGAAATTCCTCCTCCAAGCCCTGAACCGCGGTGGCGAAATGTTCGTCATCATGCCCCAGCAGGTCATCAACCCGATGCGGCAGGTCCTGTCACGTGTCGTGACGACCGAATCGTCCGGGCGGGATCCGCGCTGGACCAAGCAGATCACCAAAGAGGTGAAAAAGACCGAGGTCACCCTCAAGGCCGTCCTCGAGGAGCGCCCGATCACACTCGACGAGATCACCAATCTCAAGGTCGGGCAGGTCCTCGACCTGCAGGCGACGCCGCGCAGCCGGATCAAGCTCGAAGGCAACAACCAGGGACTGTTCTGGTGCCACATGGGCCAGGCGGACGGATCCTACGTCCTGAAGGTCGACGAGTACATCGACCAGGAGAAGGAGTTTCTCGATGATGTCCTCTCTCGCTAACGCGCTCCTGTTCGTGGCGCTGGTCGCAGCCAGCACCATCGTCGCGGTCATGTATCGCAAGCTCAAACGGCTCGACGCCTACCACGCCGAATACAAGGTGATTTTCGACCAGACGGCCCAAGCCCTTTCCTCCGCTCAAGCGGCGGTTCAGGGCTTCAGTCAGGAAAGCCGGGACACCCTCGTCGCACTCGGGGCCAAAGTCGAGGAGGCTAAAATCCTCATCGGCGAACTCGATGTCCGGACCGCGGCCCAAAGCTAGTCTCTCACTCCTCCATCAGCAATTTCTCACTCCTAAGGACCATTTGCCATGACCACCGTGACCCCCGATTCGCAGACCGAAAAGGCCTCCTGGCAGGAGAACATCTTCACCAAGGCGCAGGACTCCGCCGGCGCTGAGGAGAAACTCGGCGGCGCCCGTAATCTCGATTCCATTCTTCAGATCCCGGTGAACCTCCAGGTTGTCCTGGGTTCCGCCACGATGCCGGTCGCCAGCCTGATGAAGCTCGGACGCGGTGCGATCGTGCCGCTCGATCATCGCGTCGGTGAGCCCGTCGACATCGTTGTCAACGGCCGTGTGATCGCCCGGGGCGAGGTCGTGGTCGTCGAGGATGACAACTCGCGCTTCGGCGTGTCGCTGACCGAGATCGTCGGCCCGCCCAGCAACGAGTTCAACGTCTAAGGCATGCCATGGCCACCCCACTCGCGATGAAGCCTCCCGGCCAGAAGGTCCTCAAGGGTCCGGAGCGTGTCGCCACGCTCCTGTTCGCCATGGGCAAGACCACGGCCGGCCGGGTGCTCAAGCACTTCAGCGCCGACGAAATCCGGATCCTCACGAAATCCGCCGCGACCCTCGGCGCCATCTCGCCGGCCCAGGTCGAAGCGCTCGTCGAGGAATTCGCCTCGCATTTCTCGACCGGCGCCGACCTCGTCGGAACCGCGGCCGAGATCGAAAAGCTTCTGACCGGCATTCTCTCCCCGGAGCAGATTGCCGAGATCATGAACGACGTCGTCGGCAACGTGAACCGCAGCATCTGGGACCGGATCTCCAACGTCTCGGAGACCGCGATCGCTGCTTATCTCACCAAGGAGCATCCCCAGACCGCGGCCCTGATCCTGTCCAGGGTGAAGCCGTCCTGTGCCGCGAAAGTCATGGCGCACCTGTCGCCGGAGATCCGCAATGGCCTGATGCGGCGCATGCTGAGCATGAAGCCGCTCTCCGACCAGGCGATGAAGAACATCGAGGCGACGCTCCACGAGGACTTCATGACCAACTTCTCGAAGAACTCGGGCTCCGACTCGCACGCCAAGATGGCGGATATCCTCAACAAGATGGATCGCGAGCACATGGAGGACGTCCTCTCGAACCTCACGGCCAAACGTCCGAAATCGGCCGAGATCCTGAAGGGCCTGCTCTTCACCTTCGACGATATCGTGAAGCTCAGCCCTACGGATCGCACGACCCTGTTCGATCAGGTTCCGCCCGACCGGGTTGTTCTGGCCCTCAAAGGGACCAATCCGGAGTTCCGCAACACGGTCCTGTCCGCGCTATCGTCCCGGGTGCGCCGCATGGTCGAGCACGAGCTCAACGGCAAGGATCCGGTCCCGCAGCGCGATGTCGCCGAGGCCCGCCGGACCATCACGGACCTCGCTCTCGACATGGCCGCCCGCGGGGAGATCGTCACCAATGGCGAGAATGAAGAAGAAGCGACGATCTTCTGACGCTTAAGAGAGCCGGATGTCCGAAGCCCCCGACAAAGAGAGCAAGACCGAAGCGCCTTCCGACAAGAAGATCCGCGATGCCGTCGAGAAGGGGAATATCCCCTTCTCGCGAGAGGCGCCAATGTTCGCCTCGATCCTCGGCATTCTTCTCTTCCTGGCCTTCGCGGTTCGCCAGAGCACGCTGACTCTGACGGGCAAGCTCGCCCTCTTCATCGACCGGCCCCAGGATTTCCGGCTCAACGCCGGCGAAGACGCCGTCACCCTGATCCAGGCCGTGGCGGCCGAAATCGGGCTTTTCCTGCTGCCGATCATTGCCATCCTGGCAAGTTGCAGCCTCGCGGCATCGATCTTTCAGAACACGCCCCGCGTGGTGACGGAACGGATCCGGCCTCAGTGGAACCGGATCTCACCCGTCAGCGGCTGGAAACGGATTTTCGGGCGCCCCGGTCTCGTGGAATTCGGGAAGTCGCTTTTCAAGTTCGCGACCATCGCGCTGGTCGCCGTCGTGCTTCTGAAATCCGAGCGATACAAGGTCATCAACTCGATGTTCAGCGATCCGATCCTCATTCCGGAAATGATGCTGAGCATGGCGATGAAGCTCGTATCAGCGATCTCGATCGCGACTATTGTGCTCGTGGCGCTCGATCTGATCTGGGCCCGGTTCAAGTGGCACAGCGACCTGAAGATGACCCTTCAGGAGGTCAAGGACGAGCACAAGCAGATCGAAGGCGATCCCATGGTCAAGGCCCGCATGCGGTCGATCGCCCAGGACCGTGCCCGCAAGCGGATGCTCTCGGCCGTCCCCAAGGCGACCTTCGTGATCGCCAATCCGACCCACTACGCGATCGCCTTGCGCTACGACCGCAACGAATCCAGTGCGCCCGTGGTGGTCGCCAAGGGCCAGGACCTCATCGCGCTCAAAATTCGCGAGATAGCCGAAAAAAATGACATTCCGGTTATCGAAGACAAGCCTCTCGCAAGGTCCATGTACGATAATGTCCAAGTGGATCGGATGATCCCGCCCGATTTCTACAAGGCCGTCGCTCAAATCCTGTTCTACGTCTTGACTAGGTCGAAATCCTGATGACTCACGAGCACACCCACACCATCGCCGCCAAGACCACGAAGGCCCGAGAAATGCAGGCTTTCGAGGAAGTCCTCGCGTGCAACATCAAGGACGTCATCGGTGATCTTTGCATGGCCGATGCGGACGTGATCATGTCCTACGCGACCAATCAGCTGCATGGCAACATGAGGGAAATCATCACCTCGGCGGCCGAGCTCTACTTCAAGGACAATACGCTGACCTACGCCCACGGTGCCGACGTCAGCCTCGAATGGGGGCATCCCCCGTGCCTCGTGCTCGACATGGAATTCGTCCACGGGCCCGTGAGCGTGTTCTTCAAGCTGGTGCTCGGCGGCCAGCATGTCGGGGTTGAGATCAACCGCATGCTGCTCAACGACGGCGTTGATACGTCGACCTTCGACAGCGTCGAATTCGGCCAGGTCCTGAGTTCGGCGCGCCTTCAGCCTCTGCCATCCCGTTTCGCCCCCTCCTATTGCCCGAAGGGTGTCACCCGACACTGACCCAGGCGACCACAGAGTCTCATCCTGCGATGCGTAAAACAATCTCGCTCCCGGCGGTCATCGCGACAGCCACCCTGCTCACGGCCTGCAACAACTCTGCCGAGCCTCTCTACGCCTCCGGCCCATGGTGGCCCGGGGTGGCGAGCCCCTACCCGGAATATGCGGACCCACTGGTCAGCCCCAAACCGTTCGATCTCGACACGCTCCAGGACGGCGACGTCGAGCCGCGTGTGTACGGGCCGCCCGGTCGCCCCGTTCGTGTCGAGGTCGACATCCCCGCAGAACGAGCGCCCTATGATCCGCAAGTCCGTCGGGATGCTCCGATCATCGGGGCTCCTCTTCCGGAGATCGGCAGCCCTGCTCCCCACACAGCGCCTGCCCCGACCCGCGAGGCCGCCTTGCCGCCGGCGAGCCGGACAATCGCACCTCCCTCCAGGCGCCCCTCGGCGTATACCGGAAGCTGGAAGGCCGTCGACGCGAGTGGGGCCTCCTGCCGGGTTCAGCTCTCGTCGTCTCCGACTCTCGATCTCTACAAGGCATCGAGCTCGGGTTGCGCCAATGAGAAACTGAAGAGCGTCAATGCGTGGAGCTACAAGGACGGTCAGCTCATCCTGTTCTCACGCGGAAACGTCGTGGCCCGCCTGACCGGGTTCGAGGCATCCCTCTCCGGAAGCTTCAATAGTTCGGGTGATGGCCTGAAAATGACGCGTTAACTCCTGTCCCGCAGAAGCTGCCGCTCTCTGCTCCCGGCCGTGAGAAGAGTCACCTAAGGGGTGGGACACATCCTTGAGACGCGACCCTATCCGCCCGTGGATTCAGTTGAAGCCGGTGACGCTAACTTCGCCCGTGTTGCGGTCTACCGAAGCCCAGAAGCCGTGATCCGAACCCGTGTCGACGTTCACCGAGAAAATCCAGTTCTTCCTGGGATCGTCGCCGTTCTCGTCGGACTCGCCGACTGGCAACAGCTCGAAGCTGCCCTCGTCGACCAGCTTCGTCATTTTCCTGTCCAACTCCGCCTCGGACAACGAATGCTTCTCCGACTCCGCGGTCTCTTTCACGATCGCCCGCGGAGTCTCACCGTCCTCCTGGTGGATCACCGCCGGAATCGCCAGCTGGAATGCCTTCTTGTAGCTGATCGGCGTCTTGCCATACTCGGCGACATGAGCATCTGGCAGGCCGGCAGGTGTCGTGTCTTTCGGATGCACCTCAAGGCCGTCGTCGTCCGGTCTCTTGTAGATCTTCGTCAAGTTCGCCTCCCGCTGAGCCGGCGTGCTGCTCCCGGACTTCCGCTGAGCCAGTCCGAGTCGCCCCGCCATCCACGTTTCAGCTCCGAGCCGCCGCTAGGTCCCCTGTGTCGACCGCCGGATCTGCCTCGGAGTTGCCCGCGCGACACCGTCGTTTCGGTGTTTTCGCAGTCGGTTCGACGGCTTGCGCCGATCCGTCACGCTTGCCGACGTACTGGCGACCCGCTACTGTGCACGCACTGGTAGAAGGTGTCAGGCGACGGGGAGCCAGAACATATAGCCTTCTATGAAGGTCTGATCATGTCAAGTCAGTCTGTTCGATCACAGCAATTCTCAATTCGGGATTGAGCTGAGGACCGGATGGAGCGGCGTGCTTGGGATGCGGGTCTGTCGGTCAGCCGGGCGGGCGTGGCGGTGGCCGCGCGAAGGCGAGCGTTTCCAGGAGTTCGGTCCAAGACGGGAAGACCAGATAAGCGGTCAGCGCCTGCAGATTGTGGAAGAAGCGGGTGCGCGGCCCGAGCGTGTCGCGGGCCCGGCGCCAAGCGCCGGCGGCGAGGTCGCAGACGGTGTGGAGCGCAAAGGCGATCAGGTTGAGGGTGACGAGCACGGCCGAGAGATGTTGCTGTGCCATGCCCGAAATTGTGCTCGAGATGGTAGCCCTTGGTCTTGAGCACGTTGAAGCTCTCGTTCTCGATCTTCCACCGCGCCCGCCCGCAGGCGGAAAGTTCCGCGACAGTGCTGGCATCAACCGGCAAATCGGTGATGAAGCTGTTGCGGTAGGTGACCTCACCTTTGGGATTCACGATCTCGATCGAGAACCAGTTCACGTTCAGCGCCGTGTCGTCGCCGCGCAGCGGCACCGCGCAGAGCCAGCGATAGCGGTGCGTGACGCGCTCGCGTCCACGCTTCACGCGCGCGACCTGCTCGAGCAGGTCGATGCCGGTGAGGTATTCTTGGATGGTCGGGTGCGAGTCCGGCTTGCACACGCACAGGAAATGGCCACCCGTGGCGAGCCCCGCCTCGCAGAGCGGCTGGCAGGCATAGAGATCGTCGCCGAGATAGACGGGCTTGAGCCGCGCGTAAACCGCCCCGTGCCGGGCGAGCCAGCGCCGCGCCGCCCGGCTCTCGCAATCCTGCTTGGCGTGGCCGTCCTGCGGGACCATGAACTCCGGCGCGAGCGGCACGACCCGATCATGGCCCGGCGCCACCAGCGTAGCGCACAGCACGGTGTGGAAATACTCGGTCGGCTGTCCGGTCCGGGTGCGCGTCGCGCAGTGCCGGCACTGCACCTCGGTCGAGCGGTGGTATTCGGTGCCATCCAGCGCGATCAACACGTGCTCGTCGAGCCTCCGGAACGCCGTGAGCCCGCCGGACTGCTCCAAGGCGGTCAGGATCTCGGCAAAGAGCGGCGTGAAATGGTCGGGGGTGATCGGGTCGAGCCGAGCGCGGATGTGGTTGTCGGTCGGGATCTTCGCCATGCCGAACAGGGTTTGGGCGTTCGAGTGGCCATGCCATTCCACCAAGTGACGCTTATGGGCCAGGAACGACGGGCTCTGGGCGAAGAACACCGCAAACGCCGCCAGGCCGATATCGGCCATGGTGTATTGCCAGTTATCGCCGGTGCGGGTGTCAGGCAGCGCGGCGCAGCAGCGCCGCACCGCCGTCAGCCGGCTCTCGAGCACCTCCATGCCGATCTTGAATCAGAAAGGCCCGCCCGCGAAAACACCCGTAGCAACAGTTCTCGACCGGTGTGGCCCGACAGACTCACCCCCCCATCACGCCAAAATGAGAACTGTTGGTTCGATCAGGCTGCGGCAGCCTCACCGGTGACAGCGGCGGTTACTCAACTCATTCAATGATCCGACATCGCGCGAACCTCAGGGAGGTAAGTCGTGCCGACATTCGGTAAACCTGCGGTTAGTTGGTTGCACGCACAGCGGCTCGATATATTTGTCAGATCGCGCGAAGGGACGCTCGTTCACACTTGGCTGGAGAACGGCGCGCACGACGCTATCGACTTGGGCGGCGGTCTTGACCTATTTTCCGAGCCTGTTGCCGTCAGACGAGAACCTCAGCGCCTCGACGTGTTCGCGAAGAGCGGTCTGCGGCTGTTGCACTGGCGATGGGCCGCCGACCTCGGGCGCATGGTCGGTCCCGAAGAGCTACCCGGGTTCATCACTTCCAAACCTGTCCCTGCCGCCGACGGCGACAAGCTCTACGTCTTTTCTCACGACCTCGGTCAACGGCTTCGCGTTTGGGAGTCAGCGCAGGACAATTCCTGGTCTCTGGCCACAATCGATGACATCAGCACCGGCTCGGATTTCGTCGCGGTGAGGCGAATGCCTGGGATCATCGACGTGTACACGAGCCACTTCGGTATCGAGCATCGGGCCTTGATAGGAGATAAATGGCGAGAACCGGTTAGGCTGCCTCGCAGCGAAACCCTGGAACGCGGCATCGCATCCATCGCTGCGATCGCCCCCGAAGACGAACACCACATCATCAGGCAGGATGTGTACGGCCGTCGGGGCGACGGAACCCTGTCTCACTGGGGTAACGGATTTTTCGCCAGCCACGACCCAACTCGCTGGTTCGGCCCGGACCCGACGCGTCAGGAATCCGTTGCCTTCGACCCCACGGTGGTCACGATGGGTATCGACTCGGCGGAAATCTTCTTCCGAGACGACCAAGACGTGCTGCACCATTGGTCGTGGAACGCGACCACCCGGAAATATGACGACGTCGGCCCCGTCGGAAAGGGGTGCGTGGCCGATCCCGTCGCGGTGGTACGCGGATTCGACATGGGCAACGCCGGCCCCGTTGCTGGCATCGATGTCGTCGCCCAGACTGCCGATGACACCATAACTGTCTGGTTCTGGAACAAGATCGAGTGGTCGCGCCAGTCCTGGCAGCTTCCCAGCCCGCGCGCCGCCTCGGGCGCCGTTCTACCCGAACCCGCGCAAGACACCATCGGCGACGGCGTCGACGATACGGCGCCGGCATTTCTCGTCACACGCCCTGCCGACCATGTTGTCCTGGGATTGCACGCTCCCGGCTACCGGCTGGACACGCAGTCGGCGCCACGACTCGTCGCCGAAAGTGCCGACGCTCATCTGGTGATCACCTTCCCGCCGCAGCACATCGCCGAGGAAGTGTCCAAGCCCGGCGAGTCGGCGATTTCAGGGAATGTGTGGCAGGCTCGGCTTGCTGATTCCTCGCGTGTGGCTTTCACCGCGGCAGCCGAGATCGATCTGACCAGCGCGGGTCTCCTCGCCGCGCTCAACGGTGCGAGCGTGGATCCTGATGAGCAGCGTTCGGCCATCGAACTACCCTGGGGACTGATCGTCGCGCCGCGGGCAAGCCAGGACGGGCAGCCGGTGATCACCCGGCATCCCACGCGGCCGGTGGCTTCGGCGGGCACGACAAGCTTGTGGCGAACCCGCTTGGGCACGGCGGCAGGCGACGGCGGGCTCCAGATCAAGGGTTTACGAGCCGGCCGACCGGACCCGTTCCCGTTACCCCTGACCAAAGCCAACCGGGTCAACATTTCCGGTCAAAGTTTACCTGCCCATGCCAGCCGGCTCGAGCTCAGCAGCCTGGGTGGTTCACTGACCGCCTCGGGCAGGTGGGGCACCCTGGAGTGGGATCACCACCTGGTCTACGGCCGCGACCAGCGGGTGCGGACGGCGACCAAAGGGGTGCTCTACCCGCTCGGGCACCGGACTGTCTTTGTCGAGACAACGGAACGCAGCGCTAGCGAGCCGATCGCCGTGCTGCGCAAGACCCGCACCCTGTTCGTCACGGAAGCGGTGCGCAACTTCGACGACCGAGCGAGTTCGCTCGACGCGGCGATCAGGCGCGCCTTCCCGTTTAACGAGATCGAACTGGCCAGACTCGAATACCCCAACCTCGACGACGCCGACTGGCAGACCGTGCCACGCCCCACAGCGGAAATCGCCGATCTCCAAAACTTGCAGAGCCAGGCACATTCCGAAGCGAACCAACTCTTCGATGCCCTGTTCGGGCAAGACGCGCTCCTGGCGGGATGGCCCCACGTTGAAGACCTTGCCGCAGGCGTGGGAGAGAACGCCAACGAACCGCTGGACCCCGACGAGCCGGAAGGCCCCACCCGTGCGCAGGTCGCGCGTGAGTGGCTGGAATTCAACGACGAGGAGGAGGTCTTGCAGGACGCCATCAACCTCCTCCAAGGCGAGGGGTTGGATACCGAGCCGGTAGAGACATTCTTCGTGCCCACGCTCGGCGGTGTGCCGGTGACTTTTCCCGTACGCTGCCGCCAAGGCAGCCGCGATGTTCATTTCGACCTGCCGCTGCTCTTTGTCGCCGATCTCGATCTGTCGGATGAGGTCCGGCAGCGATTTCAATCGCTCAGCGAGCCGAGAGTGTTGGACGCGCTCCACGACTTCTACGCGCGAATGCGCGCCGGTGTGGTTGACCTGCCCGGTGTTCAGATCAACATGTTGCCGAACGACGGTGACCCCGCACCGGGTGACGTGCAGGAGGTGTATCGCCTCAACATCGTCGGAAACAGTCAGCTATCTGGCGGTTTCCTACCCTCGTTAGGCCGGTCGGGCGAGGCGAATTCCTGGGCGGCCGAGATCGGACTGCCGACGATACGCACGCTGCTGGGCAGCGATCCGCGCGTGCAAATCTCCTTCGCCGAGGAGTATTTGAGTGGCGGCGTCAACGACATACCGCTCAAGATCCTCGGCAAGGTGGAAGCGGGAGCGGCGGACCTCAAGCAGCTAGACATCGATTTCACCGCCAATACCGATCGCTCGGGTGGTCTTACCGCTCCCAAATACATCGCGGACGGAATCTCGCGCGTGAAGGGACTCGTCAACGTTGCCGGGGCGAAGTCCCTGATCAACGTTGATGGCGCGCAGTTTCTCGACCCAACGAAGCTTTTTTCCGACGGCGCGTCGCTTTTCGGCTTCGATCTGCGTGAGCTGATCAAGAACATCAAGGAAACTCCGGAGGCCGTGACGATCCTGACCGACGGGGCGCCGCCGGCGGTGCGCATGACTTGGAAGGACATCGATCTGGCAAAGTCGGCAAAGGGTTTCATACCGCTGTTCGACAACGATCCCGCGCATCCCGAGCAGCCGGCCTCCAAACTCTCGCTCACCGTCGTCAGTTCCCCCACGCTCAACGAAGCGACCTGCACCCTCACGAACTTCAAGCTGGCGATGCCCCCTGGCCCCGACGAAATCATCGAACTCAGTTTCGGCAAGGTCGAATTCCGGCAACGCACTGGCCAGCCACCCACCCTCGAGCTGGAGGGATTAGGGGCGGAATTCGTGGGCAAGCTGCGGCTACTGCAAACGTTGCAGGAGAAGGTGGGGCTCGGGAAGTTGGCGCCGCAGGTGCAGCCATCGCCCACCAATATCGTTGCCCGCTACGCCGTCCCGGTGCCCGACGTCAAGGCGTTCTCCTTCGTGATGAGCAATCTTACCTTCAACGCCGCGCTTACCGTGCCATACACGAAGGAGCCAGTATCGGTGGCACTGGGCTTCGCGTCGCGAGAGCGGCCCTTCACTCTGACCGTGCTGATGTTCGGCGGCGGCGGTTACATGGACCTCGAGCTGGTCCACACCGGCCTGCGACGGCTGGAAGTATCTCTGCAATTCGGCGCCGCGATCGCCATGAGCTTCGGCGTCGGGAGCGCCGAGGTGCACGCCTTCGGCGGCATCAGGTATGCGATGGTTGGCGCCAGCGTCTCGCTGACCGGATTCATCCATATCGGCGGCAGTATCCAGCTGCTCGGGCTCGTCGCGGTGTCGGTCGAGCTCCAGGTCGAGCTCGACTATCAGTTCGACACCAACCAGCTCGTCGGCCGCGCCAAGATCGTCGTCGATATCGACATCACCCTGTATTCAGATTCAATCGAACTCGACAGCGGCGATTGGGTGATCGCGGGAGGCGCCTCCAGCGCACCCGTCGCCCCACCGGGACCGGTGCTGTTCGCAGTTCCGCCTCGACCGGACGAGACCGCGCTGCAGGCCTGGCGCAACTACCGCGGAGCATTCGCATGAACGAAATCCTGTGGATCGCCGTCCCGGGCGGAAAGGTCTCAGACGGCCACGCCACCCTGCGAGCCCTCATCGTGCCCAAGCTCGGCACCGACTCACCGCGGCCACTATCGAACTTCTGTCTTCAGGACCGGAACTTCTGTCTTCACGACTGGCCGACAGTCGTTTCCGCAATGACTTTCGAAGTGCAATTCGACACTCGTCCCAATCCAATCGTGGTGACGCCGGCGGCTACCGCATCGAGCGAGGTGTGGCGTTTATTCTTTCCCCCGGACACGACCGTCAATCCGCGGCAGCAGCGCACCTACGTCCCGCGGGTGACGCCAACCGCGCAATATGCAGCCGCCATCCGCGGCACCTACAAGGAATCCGCGCGCGCCTTCGCCGATCCGGCCGTCAACTTCGAGGAAAAGATCCGCCTGCAGTACGCAAGGCCCGAATGGGCCGGCGAGCCGCCCGCCGACCCGCCCGGCTCCATCGGACCCGAGGAGTGGCAGATCCCCGACTTTCACCGCACCGCGTCCTTGCTGCGCGAGCATCCGGTCGTGCTCAAGCACTTGGGCCTGATCCTTGAATTCGCGCTGGCCATTGATGACATTCCGCAAACGACGGCCAGCGGCCCGCAGCTCGTGCGCCTGCAATGCAGCCTCAACGGGACTCTGTCCGCCGATTGGCAGATGGTAAACCCTGCGACGAGATTCGAGTTTGACACGGTGCATTTTCTACCGGCGCCCGGCGCCGGCAGCGATCTGCGCAACGGCATGCTCGATCTGATGGGCACCCAAATGATCGAACCCAAACTGATCGACACTGACGCGCCGCCTCCGGCCGCCGGTCCGCCGCCCCGGTTGAGCATGGTCACGTTTGACGCCGATGGCGGCGTCGCCCGCCTGCGCGATGCCGCCCGATCGGGCGGCGCGAGCCAGTCGGCCGCGGGCGTATCGTTACCCGTGTTGCACTCGGCCGGGCTCGCGTTGGTGCGCCACGGCCGCGGCGACCTGATGACCAAACGGGCCGCGAACTCTTCGAGGGCCGTCAAGGATGAACTGACGGCCGACGACCTCGTGCTCGGATATCGAGTCGATGTTCGTGAACAAGACGGCGAATGGTTTCCGCTGTGCGAGCGGAGGGCCACCTACCAGATCGGCAACATCATTATCGGAACCGAAGGGCAGGTGGAAGAGGGGCACGTGAAGGCCAACGCCGCCGTAGTCGGCACCGACAGGGTTTTGCGGGCCGACGAGGTCTTGACCCGGTGGAACGGCTGGAGCCTGGTACTCCCACGCCCCGTCTTCGACCAGCACGGCTCGCGGCCTAACCGGGCGCGGCGGTTGGCGCTGCCGTTCAACTTCACCTTTCACTTCGAGCTTTCCGACCGCAAGCTTGGGACGCTGCGATTCGGCAGGGGCTATCAAATGCGGGTCCGCATCGCCGATATGGCCGGTGGCGGACTCGAAATCGGCGACGTCGCCGGAAGCGACCGCGCCTCCGGGCAAATTCTCTATCGGCGTCACGAGCCGATTTCGCCGCCGGAGTTCGCCCCACCCAAGGGAATGTTTGTCTTCGACGCGCAGGCTACGGAAACCAGACCCAACCCGGCAGCCCTCGGGCCCGGCGGGAGCATCGAGTGCCTCGTCATCCGCAGCGATCCGGGCCCTCCGGACAGCAACGGGTCCGACTTCGAAGAGTTCGCCGCGCAGCATCCCGACTATCCAGCCAACGACAGCCGCATCCTGCTGCCACCGCCGACGTCAATGTTGCTCGCCGAGCAGCATGGCCGTTTCGACGGCATCGACCTGGACGGTCATCCGGTCGATGACGCGGTCACCTTCGGCTGGGCGCAGCGCGCGATGGCCCCTCCGGTTGCCACCGAAGACGGGGTGTACAGCTGGCTTGCTGATCCCGCGGCAGTGGGCGTCATGGTCACCGTGCGGCCTGGTGCAGATTCGCCGGCTCCTGGGGCGAGCGACAACACCGCCTGGCAACCGCGCTGGCCCGACTTCCACCCGAAATTTTTGCGGCTGCAAACCCGCGAGACTGGCCAGAGGGTCATCGAGTGGGTCAGTGCCAGCCCCGGGGAACCGAAAAACGTGTTCGTCGTCCGGCTGAAGGCCGGCGAGGAGGCCGACGTCGAAATCACCTCGTATGCGAATGCGCAGAAAATCGACGAGTTGGAAGCCCAAGACTGGCTCCAAGACCAGGCAGAATCGTTAATTTCGACCGGTCGGCATCCGATGGTGACCCCGCCGCGCGTGGTCCGGCTGGTCCACGCGGTGCGCAAGCCACTGGCAGTGCCCGCCGCAACCCTCGGGCGCCATCGTGCCGCGGGCGAGACATCGGTGGTGCTGGCCGATCCCGACCGGCCACTGCTCGCTGTCGATCGCAAGAGCACGGGTCAAATCGACGTCAGTGCGCATTGGGACGAGTTCGGCGACAGCGAAACGTCCGAGCCCGTGAGCGAGAAAGTGGTATCACTCAATGTCGATCGCAACGCCGACAAGCTTCCAGAACTTCGTCACCAGTTCGGCGATACTAAGCATCGCCGTATCACCTATACGCTGACCGCGCTCAGCCGCTACGCGCAGTTTTTCGACTCCGGCCCGGACGGCGACTTCCAAACCGAGGCGACCTTGGCGGAGATCAGAATCCCCAGCTCGGCGCGACCAGTTCCCCCGGTCGTGCTCGGCGTGTCACCGTCGTTTCGCTGGGAAGGCCTGTCCGATTTGGCTGCAGGGCCCGTGCAGCGCCGGCGGCACGGCGGACGGATCCGCGTCGAGCTCGCGCGGCCATGGAATCTGTCAGGGCAGGAGGAGCGGCTCGCCATCGTCACTCTGCCCGCGGCGGCGACCACCGAGGAAAGTCGGCGCGCCGGCGAGCGCGTCACGCGCGTGATGCGCGATCCAATCTGGCCCACCGATCCCGCCGTCAGCCTCGTCCAGGAAACGATGTTTGCCAACGGGGCCTCTGACACAGACGACTGCACGCTGGTCGAGACCGGACAGAAGATCCGCGCGGTTCCCTACGCGGTGCATCTCGACGAGGACAACGACCGCTGGTACGCCGACGTCGAGCTGCCGGCGGCGGCCGCCAACTCCTATGGCGCCTTTGCCCGGCTGGCTGTCGCGCGCTATCAGAAAGAGAGCCTGATCGACCCGGAGAACCTGAAGCTATCACCCACCGTTACTTGTGATTTCGCGCAACTGATGCCCGACAGGACGCTGTCGATTCAGCGCGCCGACGGCGGGCTGCAGATACTCCTGCAGGGGCTGGGGCCGATCGAGCCCAAGCATAACCGGGTGACCGCGGTCATCGAACAGTGCTCGGCACAATTGGGGATGCCTGGCAGCGATCTCACTTCCGCTACACCCGATTTGGCCGGGCTGTGGCACCGGATGCCCGGTCAGTCCGTGTCAGGCACGCTCAACGCACCACTGCCTCCACTGGCGATTCCCGCGGCAGAAGGGCTGCTGCGTCTGGTGGTTCGCGAGACCGAGGACATCGAGTCCGCCATGGCGATCGACGACAATGATTCGCTAGCCGCCGAACTGCGCCAGAGAACGGTTTTCCTGGACGTGATAGCGCTTTCGTCGACCTAGCCCCATCACGCGGCACGATCGCTAGCCCGCAACAGGTCGCGGGAGGTCACCGACTGTCGTGCGCCGCGCAGACACAGAGATTGCCCTGTGACCAAGGGCGCGCGATGTACGCTGTCTGCCAACCGCTCAGCCGAAACAACCAATACGCGCGTACGAGGTTGAAAATCGCGATAAACGAAGGTGCGGGCACTGCCGACGCCATGCTGATTTTGCCCGGATTTGCTTTGGCATAAGCGATGAATTCAGGAACCGTCCGGGCCGGGACCGAGAGATTTACCAGCATTGCCTGCGACGGGGGCGACATCGCGGATGAAGTTGAAACTGAGCTTGCACGGAAAGCCGGCCGCCACGACAGATCACCCGCACCATTCCCAGGAAGCTGCAGGGCATCGCGGACCTCAAATTCCGCATTCAACCGTTGCTGCCCGGCGCGGCGGCGCGCTCCGACGAGCATGTCGAAAGTGGAACCCGAAGGCAAGACCACCTTTATGCTATCCCCACCGGGCAGATGACGACGTCGATCGTGAAACGCGTTCCGTCATTCTTCTGCGTCATCACGATCTGTCCTTCCAACGCGACATCCGTCTGGACGCTGCTGACGACGAGCGGCTGGCCCGGGAATAGGTCAATAGCGCTAACGCCGAATAGCTCGACCGGCAGTTCGAGGGAGAAGTCCTGCTCTTCCGGACCGTGGATGGCGGCGATAGTTAGGTTGGTAAAGGAGGCCATGTAAAGTTTGCCATCATCTCCGAGAGACGTACCATCAACGGCCAGGATTCCGTCCGGAGGATAAACTCCGATTTGGGGTAAAAATTGGAGATTGCGGCAGCCGGGCGGATTGTCCGCATCTTCTCGTAGAACAACCGAAGTCTCGTGTTGCGCACGGGTCTTTTTTTGACGGGAGTATTTGACCATGACTGTTGCTCCTAATGAAACGGCTGTTACCGCCTGTTTGCATGCCTCGCGGTCGTCATACGGTGCGACACATCGGCGGCCAGCGCACCGGCGACATCAACGTAGGATTTGCCGCCCCGTCGGGATTGCGCGCGCAGTGTCACACGATGTTGAAGCACACGGCAGCGAGGTGGGCCATGGGGGCGCGTACTGATCCACACACGCAGTCGGATTCCTTCCAATCAGCGCCCAGTTGCCCCGTGTCTGCCGGCCTGGGCACTTGCTGGCGGAAAACCGCACTCGCGTATTCACCACCCCAAGAAGCCATGTGCTCCTTTTCAGCTGGTAGAAAGACTGCGAAGCGTCGATGAATTCTCAGCAAGCTCCTCAAAAAAATCCTTCTCGATGGGTATGTCGCGGTCAGGCGGCATTTCGGTCGCCGACAAGATCGGGTGCGCCTCCACGGGATCGAACGGCTCTAACAGATCCTCGGCCGCGCCGCTGACGATCGCGGCAACCTCCTGCAGACTAGCGCCAGGATTCGCGGGGGGGTCGCCCCATGCCTCCCGATAGTGCCGGACAACGTCGTCAAGGGTTACTTGGCCAAATCCAGGCGCGTTGGCGCGTAACTGGGTTGTCGCCTCGTTCATGTCGCGGCTGATCGAGATAAGGCTGTCCTGCAGATTAGCTAAAAGGTTCGCATTCTGCCCTGCCGCGTCGGCCTGAGCAGCGGCGGCATCTAAATCCTGAGCGTTGACTGCCCCATCAAGCCGCTCCAGGGACCGGAGCAGCGCATACAGCGCGTCCATAACCAGCATATGATGGGCCGCGAAACGAACGAGCGTGCGCGCAGGCTCCTCGCTGGGCAGCAACTGCTCGTCGAGCACAGCGCCGCTGACCCACACCTCAGCGAAGTCGTCGCGGGGAGGGTCGTTCGCGACCGTTTGGCGATAATTCCCGCAAACGCCCATCATGCCGGCGCCGATCCCGAGGATCGCGGCATGCACCGGACTCACCAGCGCGACAACACCAGCTGCCGCAGCAAAGTACTGCGAATAGTTGGCGTCAGTGATCGCCATTTGGGCGGACTGCTGCTTCAATCGCTGTCGCTCCTGCGGATCTATATTGGGCACGTGCAGTCCTCCTGTGTCGCGAGGAAACTATGCTGTTGAGCTCGCCCAAAGTTGCCAACAATCGGAAGGGCGACATTTCGTAGGGGTGCTTGACGCCTCCACTTCTACACGGAAGGAGCGATATGTCGTGTCTAAAGCTAACATCACCAAGCTTATTTAGCCAGGAGAACGTCGAGGATCAACTAATCGTATCTTCAACGTTGGTGACGCAGCCCGCCTGCTGGCGCGCAATTGGGGCACCTGACTCCGACCGTCGCCTTGCGTCCAGTTCTCCGGGAATTTTGCCGATGTCGTCGAGCACACCTTCACCATTGCCTTCCTCGAAGATCTGCGACCGACTATTGAGGACCGTCGCGCCACCAGTCTCGAATATGCTGCCGAATACCTTAGAGCCTATCCCGGTAGGGCCTGACGCCAGGTGATGATGCCGAGAGCGAAGTGGAGGAGGGCAAGATAGTTGGCGGGCTTTTTGGCCCAGCGGATCAAGATCGAGCGGAAGCGGTGAAGCCAGGAGTGTGTGCGCTCGACCACCCAGCGCCGTGCTTTGGCGCAGGCGTGACGCTTGGCCCCGCCTCCTCACCCCAACGGCGCAAATGCAGGGTGAATCCGAACTCCTCAGCCAAGGCGCGCGGCTCGTCATAGTCGAAGCCCTTGTCGAGACACAGATGCTGCGGGCGGCGGGTCGGTTTGGGCCGTCGCACGGGGATGGCCTCCAGCGTCTGGCGCATCAGCTTGTGGTCGTTGCGGTTGGCTCCGTCGATCACGGCTCCCAGCGGGATGCCACGACCGTCGGTCACCAGCGAGCGTTTGACCCCGCGCTTGCCTCTGTCGGTGGGATTGCGCCCGGTTTTTTCCCCCACCCAGCGGCGCCTTACCCATCGCCCCGTCCAGGGCCAACCAAGTCCAATCGATCCCTTTCAGGGTGTCGTAGGCCAGCAGCCCCTCGCGCCAGAATGCGGCAAAGACCCCGGCTGCTACCCATTTCTGAAACCATCGATGGGCTGAGGAGGACGAGCAGATGCCTGTTTCCCGCAGCGCCTTCCACTGACATCCCGTCCGCAGCATGAAGAAGATCGCGTCCATCGCCGCCCGGTCAGGGACCCGCGGGTTGTGGCAGCCCAGCGGGTGCGGCGGGCGGGGCGGCAGCAGCGGTTCCATCTTCGCCCAGAGCGCGTCCGGCACGCGCCAGCCGTCATCCCGGACGCGCTGACGCATCATCGTCAATCCACCCTTCCCGATCATTCCCCACACATGGGCAGCGACCCGACAACCGCCTACTGGAATAGGCTCTTAGCTCGACTTTGGCCATTTCTGACGGCTGATCTGGGGAGCATGTCCGAGCGGCGGCGAAGCGGGTGATGCAGTAG
The DNA here is from genome assembly GCF_001006805.1 of Microvirga massiliensis. Taxonomy (GTDB): domain Bacteria; phylum Pseudomonadota; class Alphaproteobacteria; order Rhizobiales; family Beijerinckiaceae; genus Microvirga; species Microvirga massiliensis. The sequence goes on from NZ_LN811359.1 coordinate 27,391, forward strand.
GCCGGTGTGTCCCCGCCAAGAGACGCTGCCATGCCACGCCTGCCGGCTCGCTTCGCCACGATCATCCTAACATTTGCGCCGCTTTTTCTCTACCGGACGTGGCGACATGCCGAGGTGTTGCTCCTCGGCGCGATCCTGGCGCCGGGCAACCGCACGGTCACGAGCATTCTGCGGATCTCCGGCCTCAGCCGGGAACGCCACTTCGTGAACTACCATCGTGTGCTCAGCCGGGCGCGCTGGAGCGAACGGGATGGCGCCCGCCGGCTGCTTCGGTTGCTGCTCGACGCCTTTGTGCCCAGCGGTCCGGTGATCCTCGGCATCGACGATACCATCGAGCGCCGGCGCGGCAAGCGCATCACCGCCAATGGCATCTACCGCGGTCCGGTGCGCGCCTCGGACGCTCACTTCGTCAAAGCCTCTGGCCTGCGCTGGATCAGCCTCATGCTGCTGGCCCCGATCCCGTGGGCCGCCCGGACCTGGGCGCTGCCGTTCCTGACCGCCTTGGCGCCCTCCGAACGGTATGGCCGCGCACCAGAAGCACCACAAGACGCTGATCGACTGGGCGCGCCAGATGGTCCTGCAGGTGCGCCGTTGGCTCCCTGAGCGCGAGTTGGTGCTGGTCGCCGGCATGGGCTTTGCCGCCCTGGAGTTACTCGCCGCGTTGTCGCGCGAGAGCGTGATCGGCATCACCCGGCTGCGCCTGGATGCCGCCCTCGATGAACCGGCACCACCACTTCCTCCTGGAACGAAGGGCCGTCCATGCACCAACGCGCCCCGCCTGCCGAACCTCAGCGCGGTGTTGGTGAAGACGACCACGGACTGGCAAGAGGTCGCGGTGCCGGGCTGGTATGGGGGAAGGCGATCGTGTGGTCGAGGTCTGCTCCGCGACGGCTGTGTGGTGGCATAGCGGGAAGCCCGTGGTGCCGATCCGCTGGGTGCTGCTGCGCGATCCGAAGACCCGGTTCTCGCCTCAGGTCCTGCTCTGCACCGATCCCGCACACGATCCCCTGCAGATCATCCGCTGGTTCATCCTGCGCTGGCAGATCGAGGTCACCTTCCAGGAGGTGCGGGCGCATCTCGGTGTCGAGACGCAGCGGCAATGGTCGGATCGCGCGATCGCCCGCACCACGCCGTGCCGGCTCGCACTGTTCTCGATCGTCACCCTTTTGGCCGCGCAACTGAGCCGCCGGGCCCGCATGGCTGTTTGGACCGACAGCTGGTACCGCAAGTCTCATCCAACGTTCACCGATGCGCTCGCCGCCGTGCGGCGTCACATCTGGTTGGAAACGGGTTTACTCACCTCGCCGCGCTCGCGCGAAATGCAAAAACCACCACCCGCCCTCCGGCACCTCCTTGGCTTACGCTCTTTGCCACGCCGCGTAATTGGCCAAAGTCGAGCTTAGCAGGTGACTCTTTCGACGAGCGTGGACCTGCCCAGAGTGTGCAGCTATCTAGAGGAAATCGATTGAACGATTCCCTTCGGCTCTCCTGGGAGCGGAAGAAAATAATTTTGTTCGGAAATTTGGAGACCGGAGTGTTCGAGCGGCGAAGTTTTCTCAAAGGTGTTTGTGCCACTCTTCTCACTACTCTCGGGCCGGTCAGAATAACCCAAGCGTCAGATAATGATGTCGAGGCTTTGGTTGCGCGGACGCTCATCGTTGGCTTCGAAGGCAACGAGACGGACGATCCTGAGTTCAAGGCTCTCCTTTCCTTGATCCAGCAGAGACCACTCGGCGGCGTCATCTACCTCGCCCGCAATATAGCAGGCGATGCAAATGTCCTCCGGATGAACGCTGCTCTGCGATCTGCCGCAGCGGAACCACTCTTCATCTCGGTGGACGAAGAGGGCGGTTCGGTTCGCCGCCTGCGGCGGCTGCGATCTGTTCCCAACACCCCGTCAGCCCGCCACGTCGCGCAGATGGATCCTGAGGAATCGCTCGAGCTCTATGCGGAAATGGCCCAAGCCGTCGCGCGCCTCGGCTTCAATCTGAACTACGGACCCGTCCTTGACCTGGCGGTCAACAAAAACAGTGCTGTCATCTCGCGTCTCGGGCGCAGCTACGGCCGTGAGCCGGAACTCGTGGCGGCGCACGCAAGCAGCTTTATCGGGGCGCACCATAGTTTCGGGGTCCAGACGGCCATCAAGCATTTTCCTGGCCATGGCTCCGTCAGCGCCGATCCGCATGACGCTCCGGTCGACGCCTCCTCGTCATGGTCGCCGGCCGAACTCGAGCCGTTCAGGCTCGTGCTGGCGCAGGAGCGCCCGCTCTTCCTGATGACGAGCCATCAGGTCATCGCGCATCCTCTTCTGAAGGCGTCTCCTGGTGTCCCGATCACGTTCTCACCAGAAGCGGTCGCTTTCGCCAGACAGAGACTTGGCTTTCAGCGACTGGTGATCTCAGACGATCTGATGATGGGCGCGATCGCGGCAAGGCACTCGCCGGAGGAGGCCGTGATCAAGGCTCTGTTGGCGGGCCATGACTGCGTGATCCTCGCGGAAATCGGGAGGGGTGCGGTTCCTCGCATCGGCCAGATCATCACGGCAGTGGCACAGGCAGCCCAGCGGTCGCCGCAGCTCATGGGGCGCCTCGAGCAGGCAAACGCCAGGATCCGGAAGGCGAAGGCCGCTCTATAGACAAAATTGCGCCGAAAGCCCTCTTCCTTCAGGGAGAGGATGGATAGGCGCATGCGGCGACGGCCGCATAAAACATCTCTTGAACCTTGGCCATTGGGTCGATATAT
>NZ_LN811359.1:31056-76740 GCF_001006805.1 Microvirga massiliensis
CGAGCGCGATCACCCGATCGGCCTTGAAGATGCGGTGCTTTTTGAGGCCGCTGACCACACCCGGCATGGGACGCATCATGCCGGCATAGCCCTTGAGCCAGCACTGGCGCAGGCGAGTGACGAACGTAAAGGCTTCACATCGGGAATTTGAGACACATGCCAACCGGCACGCTTGGGCCGTACGAGCAGCGGACGGCCGCGGGCTCAGATCATATCCGGGAAGATCGATGTCTCCGATCAGATCATCCCGGGCATCAATCACACCGACCGAGTGAACGGGCGGCTTGCCGTCGGCCCGGCGGAGCAGCATGCCCGTGACGGCAACAGAATTGCCATCCGCAATCCCATTTCCGTCCTTGAGGTAGCAGTTCGCCCGGCCGGGAAGCGGGTTGGCGTTGTAGGTGAAAGCCTTGCAGACCGAGGCTTGCGACAGGCACTCGGAAGCGCATTTGGCAATCGAGGGCGCATACCCGCTCCAGACATCACCGCCGAACAGATCAAGCCCGAGATAGACGGCGAAGCGGTTCGGGCTCTGGATGTATCGATCGAGTGATGAGAGTTCTCCGCCTCGCGATGGAGGAGGGGTAGCGGGTTTCTCGACGTCCTTCTCGACCTGCCGCAAGGGCGAGGGCACGGACGGCTTTGTCTCACCGGGCTCGGCCGGATCGCCGCCAGGATCTCGTGGCGACGCAATGGCAGGTGAAGACGATGGCGGGTCTCCGACGCGGCGATTCAGTCCCAGGCGGGCGATCTCCTCCGGAGGGAAAATGTACATCTCGTCTGAGGGGGTCTTGAACATCCGCGTGAGGATCTCGACCGGAGTGTTGAAGCGGGCGAGCACGTCGATGATGTCCGAGATGGCAAGTTGGGCGCTCTTGATGTTGCCAATCGGACCAGCTCCGGCCGAGATCTGGTGGACACCGAGCTTGCCTTCGACCTGACGGTCGGAGCCCGCAAGAAAGATGTAGGCACACGCGGAATAGCATTCCGCTTCGGCAGGGACGAGGGTCGCGATCTTGCGGACGAACACGTCGTCCGCGATCAAGAGCGCCTGCTGGATGTTGCCGCCGCTGCTGTCGAGGATCAGGAGATTCGGGTTCGGCGCTGCATGCAGGGCACGCCGGAAATCGAGGGCGGCTCCGTCGGAAATGGCTCCCGAGAGGTGGATGGTATCGGGACGCTCGAGGTCGACCGAGAACGGACCGAAAGTGCGCGTCTCTGCCCGGGTGACGTTGGGAAAACACAAAATAGAAAGCGTTGCCGAAATCGCGGCGAAGAGCCCCAAACGCATGCGTTCGACTTTCACGTGGAACAAAACTCGTTGGGCGTCTTCTAACGGTTATGCAAGTCTTAAAACAAGAACGATGTACGATGCCCTGCTTGGGTGTGACAATTTCGACTTCCACGTGCGGCCAGTGCATTGTTGGCGTGACGATCGACGCTCAACCACCGAAGAGCTGAGAGTCCATCGTGGTGCATCCGTGATCAAATGACATGCCGAAAGTAGACATGGATGCATCTCATCCATGGCGCTCTAGACGCGCGTGCATCCGCCATGATCTCGGCGTTGCTCATATTTCCCGCATTTCCAACAGCAGCGTGTGACGGGACAAAGCCAAGCCGACGCGGCGGAATAATTGGTCCCGAAACTCGCTGCCCCGAATGGATAATAATGGATATAGAAACGGGGATGACCCTCGAGATCTAAATTTCTCGAAAATAGCGCGCTACAGGCCAGCGTTCGAAGCCGGAGCGTTCATAGGTCGCTCGTGATGCAGAATGTCCCGGGTCATCCCCGGTCTCGACCATGGCGATCGCCATCCCGGCCGCCCGCATTCTTTCCAGAGCAAAATCGATAAGAGCTTTCCCGATGCCTCGGCGCTGATGCTGCGGATCGACGGCGAGAATATAGATCTCGCCCATCCGGTCTTCCCGATGGAACCGGATGCCGACCCACCCCAGCACCACACCTCCCTTGATCGCGGCCCAGACGCAATCTCCCTCCGATTCGAGGAAAGCCTCGATGTCCGAAGTCTGTCTCTCCCGCCAGCCTCGAGGATAGAACGCTTCATAGACATATTTCTGCACGGCAGGCTTGAGCTGATCGAAGACCGGAGCCCACGCGCGCAACGAGAGCTCCAGCACCTGCGACTTATGTGACAGGTCAAAGGGCTCGATCTCAAAGTCCATTAGATCTTCTGGCTTCCCCGGAAATCCTATCGTGCGAGAATCCGTCCACGCAGACGCATTGATGGAGATCGGCAGATTGCTGACTCTCACCCTCTTGCCAGGGTGAGAGCTGCCTCGAACCGCGACCGTGTGCTTTGATTGAGGCGAGACAATCCGAACCTCTCGCTGATCAAGCGAATGACAGTCTCCTCATCATACCCGTCCTTTGCGAAGCGCTCCGCGAGGCTGGCCAACTCGTGAAGCGGAATGTCTGCATGGCCGCGAACATCCGGCCCTGACTGTCGGAAGGGAAACGGTCGCCCCGTATCGGAACCTTCGGGCCAGAACACTGTACGGCCATTCTCCTCAGTGCGGACGATAGCGGGTGAAACAACACCCAGCACAATCTCGCGAATCCTTCCTGCCGCGCGCTTGAACCCGTGTGCCCGGGCAATTCGCTGGACCAACACATCGTCGAAGATCGGGCCTTCGACGCGGATCACGTGGTGCACCATCGCACGAAGCTTCGGCCGGTGGGACGGATCGTAGAACAAGTCCGGATCCGGGACATGACCGGAATCCGCCGGGTTCGCAGGGGCGTAGTTGGTCAGCGGATAAACCGCATCCGCGGCGACGCTCGGATCCGCTTCTCGGCGAGCATACATCCGTGGCTCTTCCGGCACGGTGTTGTCCTGGTCCGGAGCGGGAGCCACTCCATCGGTTTCCGGGAGTTCGGGTCCGTCGGATTGCTCCTCGCCGGGCGCCACCGCCGAAACACCGATGCCAGGCGTCGAGGCAACGATAATTTCCGCCGCAACCTCCTCCACTGCGGGTGCGGAGCGATCCTCCTCCAGGTCCGCCTCAAGCCGGGTGTGCAGGGCCTCGAGCGACCGATCGGCATCCATCCACCACTCGGTGCTCCAGACCCGCCGGATGCGCCATCCGAGCTTGGTGAGGATGTGCTCTCGGAGCCTGTCGCGATCACGTGCAGTGGCCGAGCGATGATAGGTCGCTCCGTCGCACTCGACCCCCGCGAGATAACGGCCCGGTGCATCCGGGTGCACCACGGCGAGATCGACGCGGAACTTGGACACGCCGATCTGCGTGTGGACTTCCCAGCCCCGGCCCTCGAGAGCCTTCTTCACGGCATCCTCGAAAGGAGACTCGGTTCCGCGTCCCGTCGGTGCGAAGGCTTCCGCCAGGGCACGCGGGCCGCGCTCCGCGAATTCAAGGAAGTGCTTGAAGTCCCGGATGGCCCGCGCGTTCGTCCGGCTCAAGTCGACCTGGTCCGGCCTGAGCGTGGCGAACACCACCATCTCCCGCCGGGCGCGGGTGATCGCGACGTTGAGGCGCCGATAGCCTCCCTCCTTGTTGAGCGAGCTGATCGTCGCCACGCCCCGGCCGGGTTGGTCCGGCGCCACCGCGACCGAGAACAGGATGATGTCCCGCTCATCGCCCTGCACATTCTCGAGGTTCTTGACGAAGACCGGTTCGTGCCAGCGGTCGTGGTCGAAGAAGGGCTCCAGCTCGGGATAGGCCCGACGCTCCTGGTCGAGGAGGTTCTCCACGAGGCGCTGTTGCTCGGCGTTGAAGGTGACGATGCCCAGCGACAATCCCCGCTCGGCGAAGGAGGAATCCCGCAGGCGCGCCACGACGTCGGCGACCACAGCCTTCGCCTCCTGTTGGTTCACCCGAGCCTTGCCGCGTTCGTAAACGCCCCCAGGCACGTGAACGTAGCGGACGGCCTGGTCCGCCGTCAGCGGGGATGGGAAGGTCACGAGCTCCCCGCGGTAATAGTGCTTGTTCGAAAACGCGATCAGGCTTTCGTGCTCGCTGCGGTAATGCCAGTCGAGACGGATCTGGGGGATGTTCGCCGCCAGGCATTCGTCCAGGATGCTCTCCTGATCCTCGACATCCGTGCCGTCCTCGATCTCGTCGACGCCGCGTTCGCCGACGCTGGTGGGCGGCAATTGCTCCGGGTCACCGACGATGATCACCTGCTTGCCGCGCGCGATGGCTCCGATGGCATCCCAGACGGGGATCTGCGAGGCCTCATCGAAGATGACGAGGTCGAAGAGCGCGCTGTCGGGTGGAAGATACTGCGCAATCGAGAGCGGACTCATCATGACGCAGGGCGTCAGCTTCGTGAGGACGCTCGGGATCTCGGAGAACAGGCGCCGAACGGGCATGTGCCTGGCGCGCTTCGAGATCTCGCGGGCCAGGGTTCCCCACTCGGGATCTGCCCCGAAGGCGTTCGGCGGAGGAATATCGCCCGAAAGGCGGGCCTTCACGATCCGCCGCGACAGCTCGACGACCCGCTCATCGGCAGCCCGGAACCGTGCGATGATGTCCTCGTGGCGGGCGGGAACGAACGAGCGCAGGACAGAGTCCGCATCCACGATGCGGTCGGCCCACCACCTGCTGTAGGCCGCCTCGAAGGCGACCGACACTTCCTCAGGACTGACGCTGCCCCGACCGATGGCTGCAACCAAGGGCGCAAGGCCGAGAGTGCCAGCCTGGCTGCCGACCTTGTTCCAGTAGCACCAGTCCTGGGCACGACCCAGGTTCGCTTTCCAACGCGAGACGGTCACGATCGTCTCGTCGATCCAGTCCGGCCCGTCCGTCCAGGGGGTGGATCCATCGCCCAGTCCCGCGAGTTGGGCCACGGTCGACCATGCGGACGCGACCGCATCCCAAGCAGTCAGAAACTGGCTCGCGGACTCAGCCCCCGGACTGCCTTGTTCCCATAGGGCATGATCGGCGAGCAGCGCACGCACGCGCTCGAGCATGGCGGACCGATCGATGCTCAGAGCATCAGCGGCCAATGCGGACACCTTCCTGGCGTGCGCGGCCCATTCGAGCCACGACTTCGCTACCGCCGTGTCGGTGTCGATCCCTTCCCACAGAATGCCGAGTTCGGCGAAGGTGTCGCGGAACTGCTCCGCCGACTCGCGCAGGTCCCTCAGTTCCAGCAGTTTGACGAGTTCCGCACCGAGATCCGCAGGAACCTCGGTGGTGGCGAAAGGCTGCAGGGCTTGTCGCACCTTGTTCTGGCGGCTGCCGCGGAACAGGAAGTTCGACTCGGACGCGGTGCGCCAGTCCCCAAGGATGGAGCGGAGATCCTCCTTGTACACGGAGGCGCTGTAGGTGCCGGAAAGCCCGGCCTGGAGTTCGGCCGCCCTCGACCGCAGGGTCTCCAACGCCTCAATGGCGGGGTTGATGCTACCCGGGTCGATCGGGATGCAGCGGACGGCCTGTCTTGCCTCCGGACGGGTCAGCAGACCAACCAGCAAGGCGATAGCCCGCATGGCCCTGTAGGTCCCTGTCGTCGGCAAGCCGATGGCATCCCCGATCCTGCGGGTCGCTTCGTCCAGGGGAGCTACGGCCCTCGCGAGGCCGTCAATCGCACCGATCAGGTCCGTGCGCCAGCCCGGGCTCCACTCCAGTGTCCGGATACCGCGCAGGGGATGGCTGGAAGGATCGTCAGTGGCCCGAAGCGCAGTGGACAGATCGCGGCAGGTCTTGCGCAGGCTGGCGAGGAACGCCTCGTCGTGAGCCGCATCCGGCCAACTGAACACCACGTCCTCGAAGCGGCCGCGGTGGGCCACGACGGTCCCGAACGCCTGGTATGCCGTCAGACCGTTGGCGCGGCGGGTATGGAGCGCTGTCACGAGGGCGTTCAGCTCGCTTCTCAGCTCGGCGAGTTCCGCGGTTGCCTCCGTCCACTCGCGGGCGTCCGGAGTCGCGCGTTCATGCCACGAGGTTTTGAGCTGACCGAGGATCGCGGACTTCTGTGCCTTTGAGGAGTGGACCTCGAGGCAATAGTCCCCCAAGCCGACGTCGATCAGGCGGCGGCGTACGACCTCGAGCGCAGCGGTCTTTTGCGACACGAACAGGACCTTCTGCCCCATCGCGAGGCACTGGGAGATCATGTTCGTGATCGTCTGGCTTTTGCCCGTCCCCGGCGGGCCATGCAGGACGAAATCCTTGCCCCCGGCCGCTGCGAGCACGGCCGCGAGTTGGGACGAGTCCGCCGACAGCGGCGCGAACACCTCCGAGGGATGCCGCTCGTCGTCCAGCCTGTGCGGGGACGGGAAAGGCCTGTCGTCGTTGTAGGAGTGCTTCGGAGTGTCGACGAGATGGCGCACGACCGGGTTCTGCTTGAGCAGGTGCATCCGCTCGACGAGATCGCGCCACATCAGGAACTTGGTGAACGAGAACGTCGACAGGACGACCTCGGTGGTCACCTCCCATCCCCGCACGTCGCGCACATGGGCGCGCACGATGCTCCAGATGCGGGCGACATCGATGCCCGAACCGTCGGTCGGGAGGTCGCCTTCGAGTTCGGTCATGCGCAGGTTGAAATCCTGGCGCAGCATCTCGAGCAAGGTCGGGTTGAACCTGATCTCGTCCTCGTGGAGGGCGAGCCTGAACCCGGCCCTCACGCTCGATCGCTCGAGTGAGACGGGCACCAGGAGAAGGGGCGCTTTGTACTCCTGCCCCTTGCCCTTCTCATCCTGTCGCCAGCGCAGGAAACCGAGTGCCAGGAAGAGGATGTTCGAGCCGCCCTCCTCGAACGCGGTGCGGGTCACGCGATAGAGATCGGTCAGCCGCGCGTTCAGATCCTTCTCGTCGAGCGTCGAATGAAGCTCGTTGCGGGCAATCGCCTCCATGGCCACCTGACGGCGGACATCGGCGTTCGAGCGCTCCTCGTGCAGCCTGGCGTCGCGGACATCGCCCTCACCGAAGACGTCCGACTTCGGCAGGATCTTGAACGTGCGACCGGAGGAGAGGGCGTCCTCCAGCGTGTGGGGTTCGGGGCATTCGACCCTGACCGACTTCGATCCGTCCTTGAAGTTGAGGAGCTTATTGCGGAGTGTCAGGTCGAGGAGCTTACGCTTCCAACGTTCCAGCCGATCGAGGTTCGGATCCTCGCGCTCCCGGACGACAACGTCCTCGGAGAAGCTCGGAGCCTCGTCGATGCCCAGGTCGAGCTCGGGACCATCCTGCTTCGGAACGGCTGCCGCAGCCGTTCCGTCGCCAAGATCCAGCGGCCGGATCTGTGCGGTCCTCGCGCGGGCGATGTCGACGGCGATCTCGAGCGGGGCTTCGGCGCCGTCCTCGATTTGCGCCGCTCCCTTGCGCACGGCGTCGCCGAAGCGGCCCGGGGGCGTGTTCGTCAGGGAAGTCGTCTCGATGAAGATGGCTTCCTCGGCATCCCGGCGCTTGCGGAGCGCCTGGACATCGTCGACCACCGCCATCGGCAGTTCCTCCTGCCGGAGGAACACCCCGACCAAGGCGTGTCCCTCGGTGAGGACGACCATCGGGTTGAGACCCGCCTGCTCCAGGGCGGCTGCGTAGAGGAGGGTGAGGTCGAGGCAGGTGCCGACCCGCTTATCGAGGATCTCGGTAGGTGAGCGGACCTTCTGCCCCTCTCGTTCGAAGCTCTTCGGCGGAAGGACGTAGGTCAGCCGCTTCCCGGCCAGTACGGACCAGATCGACGAAGCCAATTCCCAGGCCCGATCGCGTCGTCCGGACGTGTAGCCGTCGATCGCGTTCGACTTGCCGGCTGCCGCGAGCTTCAGTCCGGCCTCCCTGAGGATGACATCGACCGCCGGGTCGTTCGGGCGGACGAAGGCCGCGAGGAGCTCGGGAGCGGTACCCGAGCCACCCCAGTGCGACGGTGGCAGCAGATCGATGGTTTTTATCTGCTGCACCAACTCCGATTCGGAAGCTTTCAGTTGGAACCGCAGCTCGCCGCGAATACCTTCCGTCAGCTTGCGCAGAAAGGCGACATTCAACGGCAGGTTCGGGGTGCGGACATGCTGGGTCGATTTCGCAGGAATACGATCAATGCGAATGTCGAGCGGGCTGGCGAACTCCGGCTCGGACGTTACGTTAAGTGCCAGGTCGACCAGATCTTTGTCTGTCCCGTTCTCCACCGCGATTTCGCGAATTGTGGGAACCGAATTCTGGTGGAACGCTGCACTGATATGACCGGAAACGACAATTGAAAGAGAAACAGCCCCGTCGACCATCTTGATTCGTTGCTTGCTGATTTTGGCTGCCGAGTATAACCACTGCGAGTCTGCCGCGAAAGAAGGTTTGTTTAGTAATTTCGACGTCATCTGCGACAGGTCCGCCTGCATGCACACCGCGAGCACCACCGGTCAGTTATCGTCGGGAACTGTGAAGAGTCGCACACGAATCCCGAGCGGAGCATGGCAGGGGCTTAGCGTAGCAGGAAGAAGGTGTTCTCAAACCGTCCCAGCAATCGGGCCTCAAAAAGGAGTTGCAGGCAACGCCCACACCAGATCCGGATGTCCGACCTCTGTGATATGCATGAGCCGACCAACCGACTGGAATTCAATGGCTGGCAAGCACCCTCAATAGGAAACGAACGTCAAAATTACTGAGAGTATTCCGGTAGTTGCATCCATCACACAGGGAGGCAGGTCTTGAACGACATCCTCACATTTCTGATGTTCTCGGGCGAACAGCACGGTCAGGCCAAAGCGGCAATCGATTTCTACGTCTCGCTGTTTCCTGAATCCCACGTCGAACGCATCGATTTCTACGGTCCCAACGAGAGCCAGCCGGAAGGTACGGTCAAAGTCGCGGCGTTCACCCTCAAGGGACGTCGGTTCATGGCGATCGACAGCGCGTTTCCGCATTCATTCAATTTTACACCTTCGATATCGCTGTTCGTGGAATGTGACACCGAGGAGGAAATCACGCTCCTTTATGATGCCCTGTTGGAAGGCGGCAGTGCATTGATGCCGCTCGGCGACTACGGATTCAGCCGCCGGTTTGGCTGGCTCAATGACCGATTCGGCGTCTCCTGGCAGATCAATCTGGCATAGGAACAGCAAGAGATCGAAGTAGGAGTACCACTTGCCGCCACGTGACGCATCGGAGCGCGACAAACGTGCTGGTAAGCGGGGGCAACAGAACCGGCTTTTGCTGCTTCCACCCCGACTCGCTCGCATTACCGCAATCGCAGTGGCGCTGCTGATAGGCTATGGCGATGGCCGAGCCGCAGAACAGACCCCGCAGGCGTGCTCCCACGATACCATCGACGACGAACAGATGATCCCGGCCGGGGACGCCAGCCTCTACCTGCTGGTTCGCGGTCAACGATGCAGTGCTCCCTTGATGCTCTGGCTTCATGGCGGCCCGGGCGGCGCGGAGACACCGTTGTTTCGCCTCTATAACGAGGCCCTCGAGGACGCGTTTCTCGTGGCTTACTGGGATCAACGCGGCGCAGGCCGGTCGTATGACTCCAAGGCCGACACGGCGAAGCTAACCGTCGAACGCCATATCGCTGATCTCAAGAGCGTTATCGACCATCTGCACTCCCGATACGGCAAGCGCAAGGTCGCACTCGTCGGTCACTCCTGGGGTTCGGCCTTGGGGCTGCTCTATGCGCAGAGGCATCCCGACGATGTCTCGATTGTCATCGGAGTGAACCAGTTCGTCTCAGGTCTTGGTGCGCAGCAGGGCCAGTATGACTTCGTCCGCTCCAGAGCCGAGGCGATGCACGACGAAAAAGCTCTCGAAAGCCTGAATCGGATCGGGAAGCCGCCCCTGACGGCCCAAGAGGAGTTGCGCCTTCAATCCCTCGTCGATCGCTATGGCGGGCTTTTTCATCGGCGGCCAAGTTTCGCATGGGCGATGATCGCCGGTGTCCTGCACGGCTATGCGGCACCTTGGGACATTCCGACCTATATTCGCGCCAACGAAGTGTCGCTCGCGGCCATGCAAGACGAAATCAATACGCTCGATCTCGCCGAGAGCGTGCGGTCGGTCGAGACGCCGGTTGTCTTCATGCTCGGCCGACATGACAGGCAACTCGACGCAAGGCAGGCGGCCAGGTATTTCGATGCTCTGTCAGCGCCGGCAAAACAACTGATCTGGTTCGAGGATTCAGCCCATAACATTCCCTTCGAAGAGCCGGAGCGCTTCGTCGAAACACTCAAAGCGATCCAGCAGAAGCTGGCCAGGTAATTTCGCACCGATCGCTCTGCGTGATTGCAGCGGAAACGCCATAGGCGGGCCCAAGGCGGCAACATCAGCCGACATCGACATACAACTTGAGACCTTCCACCCCGCTGCCACTACTAAATCCACTTTGATGGTTCCGGTGCTACCCCCCATATATACCGGATTAGATCAGCTGGGCATGGGTCATAAGGCGCGACGAGTCACTGCTCGTTCTTCAAGAGCCGTCAGCTCCTAGTGCACCACGGTCCGCTCGAGATCGTCCTTGCCGTTCGGCTGGGCAAAAGCCGGATCCGGCGATGCGTCGTCTCGCGGGCTGGGTTGCGCTGCCGGCGGGCTGCGATACAGCCACGGCATGTATCCCGGCCGGTTCCGCATATCCATCAGAGGCCGCAGTTCCACGGCCGTCAGGTCGAGCACCTTGGCATCACGCCACCGCCGCTTAAGGACCGGCTCCTTCGCGAAATGGCTCCAGAAGGATCTGAACTCCTCTTCGACCTGCAAAACCATCCGTCCAAAAAGCGTCTTTCGAAAACCGTAACGCTCCGTCAGAGCCATCGAGTTCTTCCCCACCCCAACACCAGTCGCAAACATCCGAAGCCACCCAAGGGACGCCTTGGGCCGGCCTACAGTAAATCCGGAAAAAGCCTTCGGGCGAGCGCCAGAGATCGCGTCTCGTACGGCCGCCCCGGTACGCCTCTAACAGCTAGGCTTCGGTTTTGTTCCGCGCAAGCCAATCGCCATAAAAGAATAGGCCGCGAACCCAAAGGCCGCGGCCAACGATCGACAGCATTGGCAGGCAATGCTGGACTAAGAGTCGGTTCGAGTTGTTCATGAGCTTTGACAAAGCCTTGCGATCCTGCGGGTCATGAGGCGGATCATGGCGAGTTGCCCGAAAGCCAGTTGCGTGCGGGTGAGGTTCTCCACGTCCTTGGCGAGCCGACGGCAGCGGCCCAACCAGCCAAAGGTTCGCTCAACAATCCACCGCTTCGCGACAACGACGAAGCCTTTGGCGCATCTGAGCGGTTGACGATGTCCAGAACCATCTGGCCGATCCGTTTGGCGGCAGCGGCCGTCTCGGTGCCGCGGTAGGCGCCATCGGCAAACAGGCACTCGAGGAACCCGAACATGGGTCGCACACTCTTGAGAAGCGGCAGGAAGCCGTCCCGATCCTGCACATCGGCCGGCGTCACATCCAGCCCGAGCATCAGACCCAACGTGTCGACGATGACGTGGCGCTTCTTGCCTTTGACCTTCGCGGCCACGTCAGAGCCGATCGGGTCGATGTGCCTCCCCCTTTTTCGGTGCTCTTGCCGCTCTGGCTGTCCACGATCGCAGCGCTGGGACGGCGCGGCGTCCCTCCAGCTCGCGAACCTGCTGATAGAGCGCCAGATGCACCCGCTCGAGCACACGATCGCAGTGCCAGCGTACGACCCAGTCATGCACGGTCGAGCGCGGCGGAAAGTCCTTCGGCAACTGCCGCCACGTGCAGCCCGTGGTCAGCACATAGAGGATCGCGTCGAGCACGGTGCGCAGCCGCGCCGCCCAGATGGGACGCGCATAATTACCGGTGGTTATGATCGGCTTGACCAAGGCCCATTCGGCGTCGGTCTGGTCGCTCTCATAGCGAAGTCCTTGCGCTTGTAAGCCTTTCGGTTCGCGGCCGTCCACATCGAAGCCACCCTGTGATCGATCCAAATCAGGAATCACAACTCGCTCACAAGACTCAACTTTCAGCCGGACGGGCTCTAACATCGCTGAGCGCAGTTTTACGCGTCACATCAAGGTCCGGTCCTTCCTGTAGGAATATTCGCCCATGGAGGAAGTATAGCTGAGCAATTTGGGCATGCTATGAAGGGTCCGCCTTGCGTGGGCCCTGGCATGAGTCTGTACGTGATAATGGTGAGTTCATTATTCAAAGGAGTGGGTAAATTATTATATATCCAGTTCGCCGCACGTACCTCGGCGTGAGTGCCTGGCAATCCTTGGGAAATCACCTCTTTTGGATCCGAAACTCGTAGCCTTACCATTTCCTCAGTCATCGGATGGAGCGATGAACCGTTAGCTTCATACACGTCGCGAAGCCATTCAACATAGGCGTTCGCATCAAAAACGCGAACACTCGTTCTATCCATATATCTTACCCCAGGAACTCCTTCCTGTTGGCCGCTAAGGAAATTGCGATAAGACGGGCTCACAAGATTCTCTGAATGGATACCGGCGCGCGCGACAGCGCGCAGAGATACTTGGCCTGTCTCAATATAAGCTTGCGCTTCGTTTGAAACGAGACCCTCAAGATATGCATCCGGTACGCCCGTCGGCCGACCCAGCAGGAATTGCGCTCTCCCTGGTGCAAGACCTCCGGACCCAAGCTGGAGTCGTGGTCTTGGAAGCCCAATTTCGACGCCAGGAGCAACGGACGTCCACACATGGCCCTCTGGTAGCGTCCTCGCGAGTGTGAGATCGAGCCGAGCACGGCGCTGTGCCTCTAACAGCCCGCCTACGGTGTTCCCTTTTGGCGCCGTGATCGCCGCGGCCCCCATCGCCGCCAAACCACCAGCGAGCATTCCAAGAAAATCGCTGTCGGTGAGGTAGTTGACTGCTTGGCCAGTATACTTGCTAGCATAGTATGAGAGCCCGAATCCGACTGGGTTTTCCAGCGCGGGGAAGCTCATTGCATACAATGTTCCCTTCGCTATAAAACTCCCAATATTGAAGGAGTTCGTGTAAACATTCCAAGCTCCAATGGTCTCGCGATCAGCGCCTCCCCGGTACCGGAAGTACCCCTTGAGATCCGATGATGGGAAGCGCTTCATGTAGCGTTCAAAATTTAAGTAATCCGATTGGCCCGTGCGGTTTGCGATCTCGCTTGCACTTTGGATGTCGATCATCTCAACAACCATGCTGTTCGCGCTCCAATCGGCATCGATTTCCGGTTGCGAGCCAATTTCATGAAATCCGCTTACGGTAAAGGGCACGCCCTGTCTGTAGATGGTCTTACTGGCGGGTATTTTTCTACCGAGATCCGGATTGGCGAGCGCAGTCTGTACAGCAGGATTATTCATTCCCATCGACAAATTCGCGATCGTGTCTAACGACGGAGGCTCTCCGATCATTTCTCGCAACTCTTCCTGGTCCGCGTCCCGTTGCGCCGCCTGTGCCGCCGCTTTCTGCCGCCCCGCCGCCAACTCTTGCTGCAATCGCCGTTCGTTCCTGGCTAACTTGGCCTGCCTTTCTCGTGGGTAAATTTGTGCATTGGCTCGACGAGCATCGTTAGGGCTGACGTAAGTGTCATAGAAGACATCACCCTCCTTCACATAGAGCGGGTCGTAGCCGTTCGCGAGCGCCAAATATGAGCCGTCGCGCCGATCGTGCCCCATATGCTCGGCAATGTCTTCGGTCGTGCGGTCACCTTTTTGTACCACATAGATCTGTTTGGTCCGCAGTGCTTGCACGATGTCACGGTCACTGGGAACAGTCAGCGTCAGCCTGTCCTGAAGCGCTCCGGTGGTGTCCAGCTGCTCCGCAGCCCAGTCTGCGCTTGAGATCGCATCAGGCTGCTCGGCCTTGGCCACAGTTTGCGCCGCCAGGTCCGCCTTGTAGATTTGCCTGTCCATCTCGTCCCACGCTGCCAGCAACTCCGCCGGCATGGTTGGCTGAGATCTCTGCTCAGACCTGGGCGAGTCGCTCTGCGGTGAACCAAACGAATCCTGGATCACCACTTGTCCCAGGCCGATAGCCAGTTGTCGATAGAACGCGTCCCAGGCGCGAGCGTTGGGATGCCAGACCCACCCCGTCGCGGGATTAAGTGCCTCCTGGGCCAGCTGCGAGAAAAAGCCGCCCAACACCGGGGTGGCAGAGGCGCCCGCGCTCGCCGTCAACAAGCTCCATCCGCTGAACGACACTGACGCCTCGCCGTGGAAGGCTGCGTGGATACCGCTGTTGACGGCGTAGGTGGCCGCAGCGGCCCCGGCCTGGGCCAACGCTTGCGCCGCCAAGCCGCCGCCATTGGCGGCGGCCGCCGCCGAACCGAGCGCGCTCAAACCGCCGGCAACGAGCCCTGTCAGGCCCGCTTCGCCCGCCTCGTAAGGATCAAACTGACTCAGGTCCTTGTCACCGAACCCGATTTGAATCGACTGGTTGACAACATCACCGGCGACCGCTGCGATCCCCACCCCTAGCGGGCCCAGTCCCGACAGCACCACACCCAGCACCATGGACGTGGCCATCCCCACGAACGGCGCCAGCTGCTCGATGCTTTGTTCCCAGGAGGTCGGCCCGGGAGGCGGCAAGGGGGCGCCCACCCACGGCGTGTTGGGAATGATCGTGTTCGGGTTATAGGGCGAAAACGTGTCGGCGTTGTTGTGCGCATTGGCCACGACGTTGGGAATGCGCAGGCTGCGCCCGACCTGGGAATCCAGCAAATCGGTGGGGCCGGCAGTCAAGCCATTGGCGTCAGCGATCAAGAACCACAGCTGCGCGTCGCCCAGGAACGAGTTCGCAATACCCGCCAGGGTATCACCGGCGACGACCGTATAGCTGCTGGGCTGCGAACTCGGATAACCGGGGCTGACAGGCGTGAAGCCGATGCCGAAGTTGGCGTGCAGGCCTGCCCTGGTCGCCGCAAAGCTGCTGGCGGGGACGTTGCCGACCGCCTCTCCGCTCGAGTTATAGAAGAAGCTGTTGTACTTATCACCCGAAATTGCTTGCCGGTTCGGCGGCAGGTCAAGCTTGGCCCTGTCGAGCACACGGCCCGCGCCTTCGTAATCGAAGAAGACCATCTCGGTATTGCCCGGACCGTCTACTGAACGCTGCCAAACCAGGTTGCCGCGCCCATCGTACGTGTTTCTTTGGCGCGTCGTCGTCGAATTCTTCAGGTTGGATTCAACGTCAATCCCCCCTTCCCTCAGCGCCCCCGCTTTGAACGAATAGCTATAGGTATAGGTGTTCGTGAAACCGTGCTCGAAGTCGGTTCCGGCCCCGTCCCCTTTGGTATAGGTGTAGGACTGCAGCATGCCGTGGTTGTCATAGTGGTTTTTGGTGTTTGAATTAACGAGTGGGTTCGTGGGGTGGGTTGAGGTTTGCGTGTCGAGCAGACCTGCGGCGGTATATTGATTGTTTACCGTCACCGGCAGCGGCTGGGGCTGCATCGTCATTTCAGTCGCGTTGACGAAAATGAAGTGGCTGTATCGACTACTCTCAGTAAGATTGCCCAATAGGTCGTAGCTGCGCGTTTCCGACGGCATAAAGGGGCTCGGACCGGGGTCGTCCGGGATTGGGGTGTTGTTCACCAGGTTCCACTTGTTGGCGCGCACCCCGGCCTGTTCGATGCTGGTGAGGTAGCCTAAGTCGTTGTAGGTATAGCGCTCCAAGCGACTTTGATCCCACGACGTGAACCCTCTTCTTTCCGTTCCTTCGTGGGTCAGCGCCGTGGCACGGCGGCCCGCGGCATCGTAGGTAATTACTACCCCAGGGTCAGTGACAGTGCTGTCCTGTTCAATGGCCTTGCCGGCCAGCGTCATGCGCCCTTCCAGATCGTAGTTGAACCACAATTGCCGACCGTTGATGATCTCTCCGATGACGGTACTGCCGCCCGGCATGGTGCTTCGGGCGACGGAGCTGAACGTGACTCTCGTGCGGTTGCCGAGCTCGTCGTAGTCGTAGGTGACGTTCGCGCTCGAATGCTTACTGATACCCTGGGTATCGAAGCAGGAATTGATGACGCTGACGGGGCGGTCACGTTCGTCATAGGAAGTCCCAATAGTTCGCCTCTCCGCCTGCGCCGGCTTCTGTTGAATCCCGCCACCAAACGGGGCAAAGTCCTCGTAAACACCCGAGGTATCGATATCGATAGTCGACACCAGCCCCCTGTCGGTGTAGGAGCGCTTGTTGATGCTGGTGGATGACCAATAATCCAAACCGCCGACCGAACCGGGCGTGCCAACCGTCTGACGATCTGTCGTCCGGGCAAGCAGCCCGTTCTCCTTGTATTCATAGACTCGATTGTTCTGCGCCGTCGGATCGGTAACGTCCGTGCCGGTATAGGTCTCCTGCCTGACTTGGCCAAAATCGGTGTAGGTATAGGCGGTGGTGTGGCTGGCCCCCCCGCCCGCAGCGGTACTCGTTGTGCTAATCAGGCGGCTGATCGTGAAGTTCGGTTGATTGTCGCCGTCCGCCGCCGCATCGTACCTTAAGTCCTTGCTGTGGCCCGAATCGTCAGTTTCCTGGACCTTGTTACCCAGGATGTCGTAAACGCAGGACGTTTCTCGACCGCGGTCCTCGCTGTAAGGCAGGCTCCCATCCCTCTCCTGGAGCTGAAAGGTTCCCTGCACGAAGCCGCGCTCGTCGTATTCGACATAGTTGGCATTAAACAGCGAGGTCGACACGTAGTCGCGGGTTTCGATACGGCGGTTGGCCTGGTCGTAGGCGTGGCTGGTCAACAGCACGGCCACCGGAACCGTGCCCGAACCGCTCACATAAGTATCGTTCTCGCCACCGGGGGACAGGCGCAGAACTTTGTGCGAGAGTTGATTGCGGTTGGCGTCGAAGGCGTCGACGAAGACGTTGCCGAGTGCATTGACCGTGGCCACCTTGTTGCCGTTGGCGTCGTAGGCGTAGCGCAGGCCTTGCCGCCCCTTCGCGAGTTGCTCCGCGTCCCTTTGTTCCACCACCTGCCCGAAGCCATCGTAGGTAGTGCTGCGTGTCCGCAGCGCGCTTACGGAGAAGGTCAAAGTGTTTTCGGCAATATCGGTTTGCTCCACCGCGCGGCCGGCCAGATCATAGCGTGTCTGATGCGTGACGATCGCGGGGTATGACGTGCCATCCGCCCGAAGTGCCCATGCGAAACCTTGCTCCGCAGAGGTGACCTTGTTATCGGCGTTGTACTCGTAACTGCGGCTTCGAATACTAGCCGCCGTGCCATTGCCCAGGTCGCCCGCTTCAGTCCGGCTGATGACGTTGCCCCAGCGGTCGAGGGTTATGTTGGTCGTCGGTGTGACCATGCCGCTGATGCTCGAGAAAATTGGCTTGCTCTGCCAGATTGTACGACCCATCAGGTCGTAGCCGGTTTCAGCGACGCGGGCGTGAGTGCCGTCGGCGGTGCCGTTGTCGCCCCGCTGCTCGGCGCGGGTCATCTGCCCCGACAGGTTGTAGAAGAACAGGGTCCGGCCATCGGCGCCGTCCTGAGTGACCAAATTACCGGCATTGTCGTAGCCGTTGCTCCGCCGTGTGGCATGCTGCAAGTCGCTCAGGGCCTCGCTCGCGGTGCCCCACACGAGCTGTTCCTCGGTGACTTCGCCGAACGCGTTGTAGACTTTGCGCTGGCCGCTCTGGGCCAGTGTCGGCCCATTCATGAATACGTCCAGCGCATCGGTCATATGGCCCACCGCGTCGTAGGCGTAGCGTCGCTCCAACGTATGGCCGACGACCTTCCAGACCTGGAAACTCTGCGTCGTGCCGTCGAACCGGGCCGCCAGCGTCGAACTGATCGGCTGGCTTTCTCGGATGAGACGGCCGGAAAAGTCGTATTGCCAATTCTTTACGTTGCCCTTGGGGTCCGTCGTGCTGACGGCGTTGCCGCCAAAGTCGTAGCCGGTGCTGGTGATCTGTGTGGCACCCGCAACATCACTGCGGCCGAGGCTCCGGGTCGACCTCACGGTCTGGCCGAAAGCGTTGAGCGCCAAGTCGGTCACAGGTGAAGTCACGATCTGGCTGTCCGCCAGGAACGGGTCGGGGTTGCTCAGACCGCTCTTGACCGCCAAGCGTGCGGGCTCTGTCACTTGTATGACCTGCCCCAGCGCGTTGTACGCGGAGCCCGTGATATTGTTCATCGCGTCGGTGTTGGCGATCACACGGCCCAAACCGTCGTAGTCGGTGTGCCGTACTTTTACGCTGCTGTCGCGCCCAACCGCGACTTGCACATACTGGCCGTTTTCGAGTGCGGCATAGCTCAGGTTCGAGCGCAGCGTGTCGGTCTGCCGGTTGCGCGCATCGTACACGTACGAGCTGATGCGGTCGGCGCCGCTCTCACCCGGCCTGGCCGGGACCGTGAGATAGTTGCCGCTGCTGTCAGCTTCTCCCTGGGCGGCGTACTCGATGACTTGCATCAGGTTGCCGAGTGCGTCGTAGCTGCGCGCAGTGTGAAATCCACCGGGCCTAGGCGGGCTGCTCTCGTCGGCGATGTTGTCGCTGCACTTGACTACAGTTCTAGTCTCGCGCCCCATTGTGTCGTAGTAGCGCCAGGTCTCCTGCGCACGCGTGCTGTCCAGCTGAACGATCTGGTGATACGACTCGCCAAAGGTGGTGTACTCGAAAGCGGCACTGCCGGAGGCGCTCACCGGAGTGATGCTGCTGTCCAGCGGGACAAACCGGCTAGAGCTGCCACTGAAGAAGTAGCTGGCTGCGGTGGGCTGAATCGTTTGCGTTTTGCGTCCCAAGTTGTCATAGCGCATCGTCATCGTGCGCGAGAGCGGATCGCTGCCGAGGGCGCCGGCCAAGGCACTGGCGGTCCAAGGCGTGTCAACTCCCTGAGGCGGCATCCCCACGCTTTTGCTATAACGCGTCACCGAGGTTTGCTCGCCAAAGGCGTTGTAGGCAAACGCAGTGACATTGCTGAGGGCGTCCACGTCGTACACGACGCGGCCGAGGTTGTCGTAGGCCTTGTACTCGTATTGATAGCTGTTGATGCCCGTCCGCAACTTCGTGCGAACCTGGCTACCCAGCGCGTCGTACGTCGTTGCCAGAGTGCGCTGAAACCGCCCCATCGCCGAGATCGCCTCGACCCTGCCCGTAGCCGGGTCGTACCAACCCGGCTGGGTCATGACGACCTGACGCCCCAGCAGGTCATAAGCGTACTCCGTGATCCGTTGGTCGATCGTCTGCGCAGCTTCGAGCCGCTTCACCAAACTGCCGAACGCGTCATAGTAGAGCCGTGTCCGCAGCGACCGGTTGGTCGGTGTTGTTTCATTGCTCAACTGCACCGCCACCGGCGGCGAGAGCTGATCCAGCAGGCGCCCTTGCCGGTCGTAGGCGTAACGCCAATTGGCGCCGCTCTTGTCGACGAAGCCCGTCTTGTCACCCAGCCCGTTATACTCGTTGGTCTCGGTGAAAGCAGCCGCATCGGTTGTCGTCAGGAGCCGGCCGGCGCGATCATAGCCGTACTTCTCACCGCGGGTCTTGCCGTCGCCCACCGCGCGGCCGGCGCGCCGCGCCGACAACGCGTCTTCGGTTCGCGGGGTTGTGTTGCTGAGCAGCAGATCGAACTGCCGGCTCTCTTTGACGCGACCCAGCGCGTCATATACCTTCTCGCTCAGCGACCCGTCGGCACCCACCACAAAGCGTTGGCGTCCCACGGCGTCGTAGACGAAGCGGGTCGTTCGATCCTGGGCATGGGCGTTGGCTGTCGTGGCACTATCGAGCGTCGCTTTGGCGAAATCGGGCAGCGCCATCCCTTTCGCATAGGACGTGCTCCCGACCAGGCAGCCCAACGCGTCGAACTCGCTCTTTCTGACGACGTTTTGGCTGCCTGCTATCTGCACCTGCACGCTATAGACTTTCCGCCCGGCCGCGTCGTACACGAACGCGCTGCGGCGGTCTTGCGCGCTGGCGGTGATCGCGCTGCTCAGCGTCGCCGCCTCGTAGTCGGCCAAAGGGCCAAGCAACGTCGCGTAGACGATATTCTGCAGCACCCGGCCGAGCGGGTCATACGCCTGCTCGCTGACCGTGTGCTGGGTTGCCTTTCCAGTTGTGTCGCTGGCCAGCACCAGCACGCTGTAGCGCAGCCTTCCGGCGGCATCGTAAGCATAGTGGCTGACCCGGTTTCTGGCGTCGACCCGGTTGAGCGCGGCGTTCACCGCGCTTTCGGTAATTTCCGTGAGGGCCGGTCGGGTTGCATACTGCAAGCTGCTCACCAGTTGGCCGGCCGGGTCGTAGATCGACTCACTGACCGATCCAAGTGCATCGACGGCGAAGCGCAGCCGATTGTTCGCGTCGTAGGCAAAGCGCGTACACTGGGTTTTTGGAAGCGTACTGTCATTATCACTGTATCCCAGCGTGATCAACTCGGACTGGACCTCGGCGACGCTGATTCCCGGCGAAGTGCTGGTGTCGATTGCGTTGATCCGCTCTTCAGGCAGGATCTTGTCGTAGCGCCTCGTTTCGACGGTGTTGCCATGGGCGTCAAGCCGGTTTTCGGCAATCGTCCAGGCGGTCCCATTGCTTGCCTGCAACGTAAAACGTCGGCGACCGTCGCTGTCGTAGACGAAGTAGCTGCGTTGGTCACGCGCATTGACCTGTGGCGTCACCGGGGCGCCGATTGCATCGCCTAACTTGGCCAAGTCTGCGGTGCTCAGTCGCTTGAAGTAGCGCCGACTTGCCGCCACTCGGCCGTTACCGTCGTAAACACTTTCGCTAACCTCACCCATCGCGTTGATGGTTTGAGATTGCTGGCCGGCAGCATCGTAGACATACCACGCACGCGTTCCGTCGGGATGAATCGTGCAACTCAGCCGTCCAGCCGCGTCGTAGCGCTGTTCGGTGGTGAGGTCGCGCGCGTCGGGTGACCCGGGCCCGAAGACCGCGCTGGGCGCCTCGACTTTCTTGACGCGGCGGCTCAACTGGTCAAAATCGAAGAGCGTGACTTGTTGTTTCGGTTTACTGGTTGTGCCTTGTTCAACCTTTATGGTGTTGCCGACGCCATCAAACGTGTAGCGCGTGGACAGCTTTAGGCCGTTCGGGTCAACGATGACCTGAGTCAGCTGATTCTTGCGGTCGTAGGCATATGTTGTGACCCGCGCCGCGAGGCTGTTTGCCCCCTCAGTTACCTTGACTTGCTGGCCAAGCGCATTGAATTCGAACAGTGTCCGGAGGTTCAAACCGGCAGGATCGACTCGTCGGTCGACGACCCGATTACGTTGGTCATAACCGAACCGCGTCACCGTTCCGCGCGCGTCCTTGACTTCGAGCTGGCGGCCGCTTTGGTCGTAAGTGGTCCTGGTGATCACTTGGTTCAGTGCATCGGTACTAGTCGTTTGCTGACCGTCCTTGTTGTACGTATATCGCGTTACGTTGCCGCGGCCGTCAACGACGTTGAGCGTCTCGCCGTGACGGGTCTTGTTGGTGGTGATGGTCACCCCTTCGGGGGTCGTTACTTTTACGCTGCGATTGACGTCATCGTACGTGTAGATCGTGGCTTGCCCGACAGCATCGGTGGTTTTGAGCACGCGGGCAAGGGCGTCGTACTGGCTGCGGACTTTGCGGTTCAACGGGTCGGTCACTTCGACCGTTCGGCCAGCGTCCTGGTAGCTGGTTGTCGTGGTTTTGCCAGCTGGGTCTACCGATCGGGTGACGCGGCCGACGGCGTCGTATACAGTTTGAGCGTTGAAGTTCAGGCCACCGACATCTCCAGTCTGCGAGATCAGTTCCCCGCGCAAATTGTAGTTGTACTGGGTAGTTGTGGCCTTGCCGGTCGCGATCGCGCGGGTTTGAGTAGCTAACTGGCCGAAAGTATTATAGGTGTTGGTGGTGGCAAAACCTAAGCTGTCGGTCTGCTTCACCAGCAGGCCGCGTTGGTCGTAGTCGAAAGAGGTGTTTTGGTCTTTGCTGGCGTTGGTCAATGCCTGAACTTGGGCTAAGAAGGTCGGGGTCGTTTGCCCGCCGGTCAGGGTTGCCAATACCGCGGGAGCCAGGCCTGTGGCATAGCGGCGTGTGCTGATCGCTTCACCGAAGCTGTTGAACTTTGTTTCGGCGACTTCGCCTAATGCATTGACGGTGTGGGTCAGGCGCCCTTCGCCGTCGTAGTAGAACCATGTCGGGTTCTTGTTGGCGTCAATCGCTTTAATCCGTTGACCCAGGCTGTTGTATTCATAACGCGTGCCGTAGCTGGCGATCGCCGCGTCTATGGCGGCCCGAGTGGGGTTGACGCCAAGCGTAGCCTCGCCGACACCACCCAGAGTCCCGGTGATTTCACCAAAGGCGTTGTAGCGGGTGCGGCTCGCGCGTTGTTCGGCGGTTGTATCGGCGCTAACCTGGCGAACCAGACGGCCGGCGCTGTCGTATTCGTTGCGCATCACTGTGCCGTCGACGCCGATGCTGCGACTGACCCGGCCGAAGCTATCATACTCGGTCGTCGTGATCAGTTTGGCATTCCCGGCTTTGGACTTTAGGGTCGCCAGTGTGTCGATCGGCACCACCGCCACTGCGTTCAGGTAACGCACGCTTTGCTGTTTGTTGGCCTGCTCGTCGTAAACGGTTTCGGTCAGGAAGCCTTGTTCGCTGACTGAGCCAACCACTCTGCCTTGCCCGTCGTAGTACTGGTAGCTGTGTAGGCCATCGGCGCTTGCCGGCCGTACAGAAGACAGGACGTCGGCTTCAGAAGCGATCGCAGCCGGGACCGGCGTCGGATCGAGGCTACCCGTTGGGCCGCTGAGAAAGCCGCCGGCTTTCACCGTTAGGCTCAGACCAAAGCTGCCGCTCGCTGCTCCGCCATGCGGGTCGCTTGCCGTCACCGTAACTAAGAAGTTCTGGTTCGAGACGATTGACGAGGAACCGCTGAAGCGCCGGGTCGCGCTGTCAAAGTTCAACCATCCCGGCGCGCCGCTGACGGTGTAGGTCAACGGATCGGCATTGCCATCGGTGAAAGTGCTGGCCGGAAAACTGAAGTCGAGCGAAATCGGGCTGAAGCGAGGGCCTTCAAGGTGAATGTCGGTGAGGCCACCGTGGTAAGCCGGCACTGCGTTGTTCAATCGCAGCGCAATGCTGCGTTCGACCCAGGCCCCGTGCGGGTCGGTGGCGCGCAAGGTTACGGCAAACATCCCGACTGCGTTCGATGTCCCCGAGATGCGCCCATTGGTGGTATCGAACAAGAGTCCCGCCGGCAAGCCGCTGCTGCTGTAGATCAGCAATTCACCATCGGGGTCGATGGCTGCTGATGGTGTGTAGTCGATCGGCGTGCCTGCTTGCGCGACGATGTCGGGCAGCGACCCCCAGGTCGGCGCGCGGTTCCCGACATCGATGCTGAACGACAGTCGAACGGTCTCGCCAAGCGTATCTTGGGCTTCTAGGACTACCGGTTGCAGGCCCAAGGCCGGTGGTGTGCCGCTCACCGTGCGAGTGCCGGGATCGAACGACAACCATGAAGGTTTTGAGATCGCGCTGTAGGTCAGCGCCTGACCTTCAGGGTCTGCCGCCGGCGGCACGGTGAAGGTGAATGCTTGATTGATCCAGGTTTGCTGCACCGGAACGGGTGCCCAACTGGGACCGATGTTGGTCACCTGCAGCAGAAAGCTCCTGTCGGTAAACAAGCCGTGCGGATCGGTGACCCGCGCCGTGATGGTGTACATGCCCGGCGTGGTCGGCACACCACTGATGGTGCGGGTAGCAGCCTTGAACGTAAGCCCTGGGGGCAGTGCCGAGTGGATTGAGTACGTCAATAAAGCCGCTGCCGATTCGTTATCGACCGCGGGCGGCAAGGTCAGGCTGAATCCTGTAGCGTTAGTGGGTACCGTGGTGTCCGGCAACCGATCCCAACTGGGGGCAGAGTCAGCCACCGTGATGCGCAGCGTCACATCGCTGGTCTTACCGCGGCTATCGTCGGCTCTGAGGGTCACGTCGTAGCTGGTCAAGCTCTTCGGCGGGGTGCCCTTCAGCGTCACCCCACCGGCGTCGGCATCCAAGCTTAACCATGCAGGCGGCGTACCGACAAAGCCAAAGCTCAGGCTGTCGCCATCGGCGTCGGTGGCCAGCATCCGGTATTCGAACGGCTGACCGGCGATGGCCTTCTGATTGCTGACGCCGATCCAAACGGGTGCCGCCAGGTTCGCTGCCGCGGGGCTGCGCTGGCTATAGCGCACGGTCTCGATCAGCCGCCCCCCGGCATCATACTTGTACTCGGTGAGGTAGCCGAGCGGGTCCAGGCTGCCGACCTTGCGGTTGTCCTTGTCATAGAGGTACCGGGTTGCCCGGTCGGCCGTCTGCGTCATGACCACCCGCGACGCCCCGTCGTAGCTGGTGGTCGTCCCCGTATTGGCTGCATCGGTGGACGTTGTAAGCCGGCCGGCCGCGTCGTAACCGAAAGTCGTTACCCGGTCATGCGCCGCATCGATCGGTATGTCGCTACTCGCGTCGCCGACGGTGAGACTCAGCTTCGTGACCGTTTGCGTGGCGCTGTCGTACCAGCCACTGGTGTCGGCGCGATTCAGGTATCGCGTCTGCCGGACGATCTGCCCGGTCGGGTTGTACTCCGAGCGGGTCACCGCTCCGGTGGCGTCGACCGTGTAGGCCTGCCGCCCCGCGGCGTCGTAGAAGCGGTAGCGCCGGCCGCCCTGCGCGTCTTCCACCATCCGCAGCTGGTCGGCATTGTTGTAAGCGTATCGTGTCTGGCGCGTCGCGCCGTCGCCAGTCTGGCCTACGCTCACAAGCCGGCCGCGGCTATCGTATTGACGCGTCTCGGTCAGACCGCTCGCTGCCGTCATGGATATGGTGTGGCTGGCATCGTCATAGACGGCGGTCCGGGTGCCACTGGAATCCGTGCTCGTCAGCACCCGGTCCATCCCGTCATGCGTGAGGTTGGTCATCACGGTGCGCTGATCGCGGGCGCTGCCGCGCACGGCGATCCGCTGGCGCAGCCGGCTATGCGCATCGTAGAGGTATTCCGTCAGACCCGCCTGTGCATCCAAGACGCCGGCGCCGGTCGCGTTCACGGCGCCGTAGCTCGTCTGCTGGCTCATGTTGCCGCGCAAGTCATAGCTGTACTCGGTGAGCTGCACTAGCGTCTTGTCCTGCAGCCCCGCCACCCACGCGTTGAGCTGCGCTTCCGTCAGTGGCGCGTCCGCGCTCAGCCCCGTGAGGTCGTAGACCTGTCCGATGTACTGCAGCGTATGCGTCAACAAGCCGTAGCCGGCACTCGCGGTCCCATAGCGGCTCTCGGTTACGCGCCCTTCGGCGCTCACGACAAAGCGCAAGCGTGCATTCGCGTCATACACATAGCGCGTGGTGAGCGAATCGCCCGGGCTCTGCGCCCCGGCGCCGTCCGGGTCGGCGGTGAGGTAGCGCGTCTCCGTCAGCATCGTCTGGTTGAGCGTGCTGAAAGTGCGCGTTATTGTGTTGCCGGATGCATCGCGTTCGAGCACGCGGTTTCCGTTACTGTCGTACTCGTAGGTCACTGTATTGCCTCGAGCATCGGTGATGCTGAGCAGATTACCGCTTGCGTCATACCGGAACCCAGTCGACAGCACTGCGCCGTCCACAGCGGGCATTGAGATCTCGGTCAGCTGCTGAGTTGTTGAACCATATCGGTACGTCCACGCCAGTCCGTTGCCGTCGGTGATCGCTGTGCTGTTCGTCGCGGCGTCGTAGGTGAAGCTCACTTGCGGGCTCGTCGCAGCGCTTTGGTCCTTAACCGTGCTGACCCTGCCGGCTGCGTCATATGTGAAAAACACGCTCGTGCCGTCGCTCTGCGTCACGCTTGCGAGGCGAGCGGTGAACTGGTCGTAGGTATAGGTCGTGAGGAAGACGGCACCGTCGGCAATGCTGCCGTCGTCCGGGGTCAGATCCGTCGTGACGATCGCCAGCCGCCCCAGGCCGTCGTAGTTGTACTCCACTTGCCGCCGCGCGCTGCCGAGCGTTGGGGTCGCACGCCCGCTCGCATCCTCGAGGAGCGCGCGCGTGTCGAGGCGTTGCAACCGAGTCAGCCCGTTGAAAAGGCCATACGTCAGTTTCAACTCTTGCTTGCTGCCAGCGTCCTGGATCAGCGTGAGGCGATCGCCGGCGTCATACGTCAACTCGATACTGTTGTCGCTCGTGTCGGTGCGACGGATCAGCCGGCCTGTGATTGTCGAGGCGGTCGAGTTCGAGTACCGCTCTGTCACGCGGGTGGACCCATCAGTCCACACCCACTCGCTCGGCACGCTGTCGTATCTCAGCTCGTCATGCGCACCTGACCCCTCGGTGCCGATGTATGCGGTCCGTGCCGGATTCCAGGTGTACGTCGTCTCATGGCCATCGCCGGTTGTGCGGATCACCGTGGCACCGACTTGCGGCTGCGCAGGCGTCCCCGGTCCCTGGAACCGCACCATCTGCTCGTAACCCCAGCGCCAGCCGCCGCCATCACCGTCGTCCGGGGTGCCCAGCGAGTTGTAGGTACGCAGCGCGTAGAGGTCCAGTCCGCGACCGGCGAGCTGCTCGTCCTGCATCTGCAGCACCAGATTGCCACTCGCCGCATTGACAAAGGCACGGTTGCTTCCTTGTCCAAGCACACTTTGGCCAAGCACTCCCGCTTCGCCAAGAGTGTTCAGTGACGTATTAAGCAGACCCAGTCCATTACCCGCGACTATCGCTACCATGATACATCCCCTTTATCGGGCGTTCGCCGACAAGCAGATCGGGCTGTTTCAGAACTTTGCGGCGCAAAATGTCATCGTCCGCCGTGGTGCTGCCTGTTCAATCCGGCAGTCGGCATTGGTTTCCGCATGATCCGACCCAATCTAAACGGCCGGGCTGCGTTGCGCACAGTTCGACACTGACAATACCAGCAGCCACACCTGCCGAGTGTGGAATGGATCACACTTACATAACTGTAAGAAGGTTTGATCGGATCGGCGGTGCTGGCGCGTCAGCGCCTAGGTTAGCCGGCGTCTGTCTGAGAGATCTCTCAACCAGCCCGAAGAGGCAGGCGTTCTGTTGCGAGCAATTCCCTGCTCTGCATTCGGCAGCGACACGCACCGCGCTGTGATCGGCAGAGCATCTGACGCGAGATCGGGTCGAGGGCTGCCGCGCAACTCAAGCGCCACGGCCGCGTTCCATTGTGAGCCGAAATTGGATCGAGCTGATCTTACCGGGCATGCTCGCAGCGGGTTCGATCGGGGCCGTATATCGCCGAGTGACCGTATCCGGTGATCGTGCTATCCGGCGATATCCGGTATGCGACAATCTGCGCTTTAGGATCGTTGCTCACCCAACGCCTCCGCATTGTTTAGCGTGCGGTGAGCGCTGCAGCGATCTCGGCCCCAGCCATGACGAGGATATCAGGGAGGCTTACCCGACCGCCGGGATGGCTGTGCGCGATCTCCGACCCTGCCGCGTCATCGGAATATCAGTCTGAGGGAGGCCGGAGACTTATCCCCTGCGAGCACGCTTAACAGGAAGCAGCCGTCGGAATCCGTATTGAGGGTTAGAATGCTACCCCTCGATACGAACTTGGATGAATCAACCAAGTACAGGTCAGGAGGCGCGCCGCTCACGCGCGCAATGCAGCCGCCGTCCTTCAAGAGCTACCAGGGCCACCTAATGCACGACGGTTCGCTCGAGATCGTCCTTGCCGTTCGGCTGGGCAAAAGCCGGATCCAATACTGTGTCCTCCCGCGGGCTGGGTTGCGCTGCCGGCGGGCTGCGATACAGCCACGGCATGTATCCCGGCCGGTTCCGCATATCCATCAGGGGCCGCAGTTCCACGGCCGTCAGGTCGAGCACCTTGGCATCGCGCCACCGCCGCTTGAGGATCGGCTCCTTCGCGAAATGGCTCCAGAAGGATCTGAACTCCTCCTCGACCTGCAAAACCATCCGTCCAAAAGCGTCTTTCGAAAACCGTAACGCTCCGTCAGAGCCATCGAGTTCTTCCCCACCCCAACACCAGTCGCAAACATCCGAAGCCACCCAAGGGACGCCTTGGGCCGGCCTACAGTAAATCCGGATAAAGCCTTCGGGCAAGCGCCGAGATCGCGTCCCGACTCCTCACCCCAGCTCAGCGTTAACAGCGAGGCTGTGGGAAGGTTCCGAGTGCCACCTCGTGGGCCTGTCAGAATGCGAAACTCGCCTACCAGTCGTGGAATTTCCGTGATCACCGAAGGGAAGAGTCGTAGAATACGGGTGATCATCGAAGGGAGGAGCAAATGCGCAACACCTCTCAAAAGCTTAGCACCACCCTGCTGATCGGAGTTGCAGCGGTTTGCTGCACGGGTCTGAGCGCATCTGCGCAACCGCTCACCCTAAGGGTCAGTCCAAGTGCCCCGCGGGTCTTTACGGATCGCGAAGGAACTTGGGAACGCGTCCCGGCAAGTGCGCTTTGGACGAGCGGCGAGCGATACGATGAGCCGAGTGGCAGACGACTAGGACGCGGGACTGTAATGCGTGGGTGGGTCGAAACTTCCCCCATGAGAAATGTCTCGATCCACCATCTTCGGCATTACCGGCATTACGGATACTTCGTATCGCCCAATGATCGGGTCGTGATTGTAAGCCCAACCTCGCGGAGGGTTGTTCGGGTCCTGCGGCATACCGCCTGATCATCACCCTCTGCCGATTCGACAGCCGAGACCCTACGGCTTGAGCCAGTCCCGGGCTGCGTTGGGACTGGAACTAGCTTCGCATGGATGGGCCCGACTAGCCGAGCATGCGACGAGCCATTGCATTGATCGTAAGGTCAATCGCAGCGCCCCGGTCGTCCCCGTCGTCGATGAACCAAGCCGCCGACAACCCTGTCCACGCGACGATCCAGCGAAGGAGCCGCGCGGGCTCGACACCCGTCGCGCTGACCACGATATCGAGCCGGGCCTCCAAGCGGCCCGGCAAGGTGGCGAGCGGCCGGCTCGGATCGCTGAGATCAGGGTTCGTGAAGATGTTGGCATAGTCGAAGGTTCGTTCACCCAGCAGCCCATGGGGGTCGATCGCCAGCCACCCTCGCTCACCGAAATCGAGCACGTTCTCGTGGTGCAGGTCGCCATGGAGAGGACCGACGGCGTATGGGGAGGCCAGGAGATAACGCGCGATATCGGCGGCAGGTGCCAACGCCGCGTGTTCCGGGGCGAGCTGAAAAAGCGGCTGGAACCAGACGTCCAGTGGATGTAACTCCGGAAGCGGGTCACGCCGCAGTGTGTGCAGCCGAACCGCTGTGTCGCACAGAATCCGGCAGGCTTCGTCATCCTGGCCCGACCAGGCCATCTGAGCAAGGTTGCGGGCGCTTTCCGCCCGTTCCATGAGCAGGGCGTCCGCTGACGAGGCCAAGACCTTGGCGGCGCCTTGGCCATCCCACCACGTCATGAGACGGTAGCCCGACTGCTCGTCGGGAATGCGGGCGACCTTCAGCATCGCGGGTAAGCCCTCGTGCTGGACGGCAACGAGCCAACTGGAACGCGTGGTCAGGAGAGGGCCGTCAGGGACCAGACGCCATGCCTCCAAGAACTCTCCGACCTTCGATGGGAGGGCGGCAGGTACGCCCACTGGAACTCTCCTCAGGTGATCCGCACGATGCCCTAGCCGTCCGCCGCCGTCGAACCTTTGGGCATTCCGGGATCTCCGGCGCAGAACGTCTTGGCATTTTTCGTCCACTGGCCGAAGCCGGTCGCGACCATGTTGGAAATGACCTTGCAGACATAGCGCTTCTGGGCCGGATTATTGTTGGGGCCAGCATGGTAGCGGGCCACCGCCATCGTCCAGGTCTCGTGGCGCTTCTTCAGATTTTTGAGGAATTTTGCGGCATATTCGACATTGTGCTGCGGGCTCATCATGGCCTCGAGCGAGGCGAATTCCTTGCGATGAAAATGGTGGTTG
This sequence comes from Microvirga massiliensis, assembly GCF_001006805.1. Lineage (GTDB taxonomy): Bacteria > Pseudomonadota > Alphaproteobacteria > Rhizobiales > Beijerinckiaceae > Microvirga > Microvirga massiliensis. Next base: position 60,766 of record NZ_LN811359.1, read on the forward strand.
ATCTGCATGCACCCCATGTCGATCAGCTTTTTGCCCGAGCGACGGTATTTCTCGAATTTCTGGAGCGCCTCGGCCGCGGTCTCGGAAAAGACCGCCTTGCCCTCGACGTTCATCGCATAGGGTTGCAGGCTGCCGCGCCGGCCCGTCTCGGTCAGACCCACCGAATACAGCATGCCGACCGGCACGTCGTATTTCCCGGCGGCCCGCATCATCTCCACCTCGCAGACGCGCGATGGCGTGTCCAACGAGGCAGACGCCGAGCTCGAAGCCTTGGGCGTCACCGACGATGTCGTGTCAGTCGCGATCTCTTCGGGGAACTCAGGAGTCGCCTGTGCTTGCTGCGAGCCGTTACAGATAAACGCCGCCAGTGCTGCGACTGCTAGTGATCCCTTCAACCGACGCATCGTCGCGCCCTCCTTTCCTTTCGTGCTGGTAACCCGGCTCGCGTTGCGACCCGCCGTTCTGCTGTTGTGCTCCACGCTGGAACCCGTCCTGCTGGGACGGCGACATCGATTGCTGCCGTGGGGATCCCGCGCTGTCCTGGCGCGCTGATGCAGCGTCAGGGCTCTGGACCGTGATGACCTCCGGGCGGTAGCCGGAGCCCTTGAAAAGGTTGGAGAGCTTTTCGGTATCGCTCTTCAAGAGGCGCGCGGTCTCTTCATTCTCGACCTGCAGCTCCATTTCGAGGCTGTCGCCCGAGAGCTTCATTTTGACCGTGATCCGACCGAGATCGGCCGGATGCAGCTGAATGTTCAGCAGTCTGACGGCCCCTTCCGACGCTTTCGCGTGGGTCAGGAACACAGCCTGCTCCGCATGAGAAACTCGTGCCTTGGCATCGGCCGCCAGTTGCTGCGCCTCGTTCAACAGGTCGCTGGCCAGCCGCTGGAGTGTTCCCTGGGGAAGAGACGAGGCCTCCTGTTTCTGCGCCCCTTCGGCACCCGCGGCACCGACTTCGGTCTTGGCTCTCGTCTTGTCGGCCGCTGGCGTTTTGATAGCGATCGAATCCTGCAGATCCTCGGGACCGCCCTCGGCGGTGATTCCGCCTGGCTGAATCGTACTTGCAGGCACGACCGGTATCTCGGACGCGCCTTTCTGGCCTGAGCTTTTCAAACCGGTCGGCGCCAGTGGATCTCCCGAGGTGCGCGCTTCAGCGCCCTCGGCGACTTGCTCCTGAGGGACGACCTTCGTCGTGAATCCTTCGACGATCGGCTTGAAATGGGTTTCCTGCTGCTGAACCGACACGCGAACCGCCGGCGACGAAGGGGAATTCAAAACGCCTTCGACTGTCTGGTCCGGTCCCGCCGGCAGGCCGCTTGAGTGGGCCCGTCCAGAGCCCGCCTCTGACGCCTCACGACCAGGACTCTGTCCGTTCTGGCCCAGGATCCGCGGCAGCAGGCTTTCCAGAACGGAGAATGCGGCACTGCCAGCCTGAGACACACCTTGGGAGGTCCCGCCTGACGCATCGATGGCCACGACCTGGAGAAGGTCTTCAACAGACCGCTTGTCGCCGGCCTTCCGGTCCTTCGGTGCCACGTCCTCGAGCCTTGCGGTCAGTTCTTCCGAACCTCCCGGCGCAGCAGGCAAAGGTGATCGCCCTTTACCGGTAGCTCCACCAGTGACAGGAGCCTCCTTCACCAGGCCCTTGAGGAGTGAGCCGAACTCGGACGACGTACCAGCGCCGCCGGACTCCGTGCCGTCGTTCGCCATTGCTGCCGCTTTTGCGGCTTGAGCATCCGTCCGAGATGCAAGCATCCGGGGCGCAAAATTCAAATTGCTCATTCGACCACCGGCTCAATTTTTGATGAGCTTATCGACGCGATTCAGGGCTTCCTGGGCCCTTGATAGCGCCGGAAGCTGTTCTGACGCTTGCGTCTCGTTGCGGGACTCGTTGGCAGCGATTTTCGGCCTATCCGCACCGGAGGGCTTTTCGGGCGACAGCCGGATCTGCCGCGACAGCGAGATGGCAGAGTCCAACAGTTGGACGTCGGTCGCGGGCAGGATCGTTCGATCGATGCTGTTCAGCGTGCGAACGCTTTTCTCGAACGCGGCAAGGTCCACGACAGATGCCGCTGCGGTATAGAGGCTCGCCCTCGCGGCGCTCACCCGATCGTTTTGAGACAGCTCCATAGCTTTTTCGGCGGTCATGATCGCCGAGCCGACAAAACCCTGCTCGACCGATGATCGCGCCATGAGCAGATAAAGATCGCGCCTGACGTCCGGCTCGAGCTCGTTCAGCATCGTGACGACCCGTCCGAACCGCTCCGGATCCTTGCCGAAGTCGATACGCGCCAAGGCCGATGCCAGGCGCTGCCGGAAATTGCCGGCGTAAATCGAGTTCCGAAATTGGCGGAGATACCGCACGACCAGGGACTCGAATTTTCTCGCATCGTCGATCACGCTCGCCACGAAGACCTCACGGCGCAGCGCTCCCTCTTCGAGAAGCGTGCCCGGCGCCATGAGCCGGACCCAATCCAGAAGCTCCATCGACCTCTTGGGATCGGTTTTGACGATGAGCGCAGATTGAACCAAGGCAATCTGAGCCCCGAACGTCGGTGTCAGGGTGGTGACGTCGATGGGCATCAAGGCTCGTCTCGCCTCTTCCTCCCGACCCTCGACATAGGCGAGCGCGCCCCCGATGAGCGGGCGCTCCTCGACAGGGACGATTTCCTTCCCGAGCCCGAGCAGCTTCCGGAGGATCTGCGGATTGCCACCGCTGAGCACGAAGGCGATCGCGGTCCGGATGTTCTTTCCGTCCTTCCAGGTCTCGTCGTCGAGTTCCATGAACCGCCTGTCGAGAACCGTCAGCAGTCCCCGTTGGGCGGTATGGGCCTCGGTCGAACCGAGACCGATCTGGTCCTGCATGAGCTGCAGGGTCCGCAACATCTGAACCGCCGGCGATGTGGGCAGGACCGGGTCGGATGCGGCCTCTTGAGTCGGGGCCGGCTCGGAGTCGGCTGCAACGGCTTGATCAGAGGCCTTCTCGGGCTCGGCCCAAGCGGAACCGCTCGCGATCATCAGGAAAGCCGCCGTCAAAGCGACCTGGGGGAGACGGATCACCCTCATCACTCCTTGAGAAGGATTTCGATACGGCGGTTCTGATCGGCGTTCGGATCGGACGGGATTTTCGGATCCCGGTCCGCATGCCCTTCGATCGCGACGATCCGATCTTCGGGAAGACCGCCCCTCACGAGCATGTAGAGAGCCATTTGGGCACGGGCCTGCGAGAGCCGCCAGTTGTCGTAGTTCTCGGACCTGAACGGACGGGCATCGGTATGACCCCGCACCACGATCTTGCCGTCACGCGCCTGTAGGATCTTGGCGATCTTCGCCATGGCCTGGACCACTTTCGGCTGGGGCTCGGCCGAGCCGACGGCAAACATCGAGAAGTTGATATCGTCGGTGAGGCTGATCAGCGTTCCGGCTCCGGTGCGTCGAACCTCGATCTGTGGCGAGGGCGAGCGGTCCCGGGTCAGCTCCAGAGCCTTCGAGATCTCGTTCTTGAGTTCCGCAGCCTGATAGTCGGCCGGCTTCAGCTCGTCCTTCTTCGGGCCGGTGTTTCGGGCCTGTGCAGCCTTCTGCGGATCGCCCTGTTCGCCGGCGGCCTGCTGGTCGGCATCAGAGGCGACGATCGGTGCGGTGGGCTGAGCCGCTTTCAGCTCAGCCGTCATGGTCCGCTTCCCGGCCCCCGAGACCTGAACGGTCTTGCCGCCTGAGGCGACCAGCGCATCGATAGCCTCCTTCAGCGGCGCTGGCATCGCCGTTCCGGGCTTCGGTGTCGTCTCGGTCTTGATCTCGTTGACCGGCGTGACCTGCCAATAGAGCGGATCGAACGGGTCGCGCGGTGCTTCACCAGCCATGAGCCCCGGGACGTCGCTTTCGCCGGGCGTCACATCGGCTCCAAGCGTATCGTGGGGCGTCGGCTCGACCTCTGCCGCGATCTTGGCCAGCACTGCATAGGGATCCTGGAAGAGCATGCCTTCCTTGAACCGCGGCTTTTGGAGCTGATGCGATTTCCCGCCCGTGCCTTCGCCGCTCCCCTTCTGCCGGCCGTCCTTGGTCTCCTCGGTCTCGTTGTCCGGCGGAACGGTCTGCGGCTCCTGCAGACCCTTCTTGTTCGGCGACGACTCGGCCAGCTGGATGGGATTGAAATAATTCGCGACGCTGTTGCGCGTGTTCTCGTCCGTTGCGTTCAACAGCCACATCACGAGAAACAACGCCATCATCGCGGTCATGAAATCCGCGAGCGCGATCTTCCAGGCGCCGCCGTGGTGCCCTTCCTCTTCCTCGTACCGGCGAACGATAATGATTTCCTGCGTATCGGACATGCTCAAAGCGCTTTCAAAAGATCGTTCAGCCGCTCGGACCACGGCTTCAAAAGGGTATCGATTGCCGTGTCGGCGGCTGTGACGCTGACATCGATCGACTTCGCAACCTTGAATTCGACAGAGCCGAGCTGATCGCCAAGGCTCGCCTCGAGGGCCGCGAGCAAATCCTTTGGTCCCGCAACCACGATCGTTTCAGCCGTCGCATCCGCGAGAAGGCTCTTCAGAGCCGCCCCGAGCTCGTCGATCATCTGACGGCGGAAGGCCTCGGCCACGAACGGACCAAGGATGTTGGCGACCCGCTCGCTCAGCATGGCTTCGAGAGCCGTGAAGGCCTGTCCGAATCGGGCTCCGAGTTCGGCCCCTTCGGCTTCCGCCCACACTTGCCGCTGTTCCTGCAACTCGATCTGGAACCGCTCCCGTTCCGCCGCGAGCGCTTGCGCGAGTTCCGCGCGGGCCAGCGCCCGCTCCTCGTCCCGGGCAGCCTCCACGGCCTTGCGGATCGCTTCGGCGCGTTCCTCGGCGGGGTTGACCTTCGGCCTCGCCTCAGGGGGCGCCTCGGGCTCGACGCTCGTCTTCACCGCCGGCCTAACGGGCTTCAGAAGTGCGGCGAGTGCCGCCTCCTGGCCCTTGGGAGCCGAGAAATCGGTCAGGATCTGGGCAAGCGCCGCACTCATCACGCGGCCTCCTGCTCAGAGAGCCACTGCTTGAGCACTGCCGCTGCCTTCTCCTCGTCGAGATCGACGATCTGCTCGAGTTTACGCTGGGGCGTGTTGGCCGCTTCGAGCAGGTTCTCGGCAAGGCTGTGATCCAGCTGGGGCACCGGGGCCGCCATGGCGATCGCAGCCTGCGCATCCTCTCCCGCGAGCGCCGCAGACTCTTCCGCGGCTGCAAGCGCCGCCAGCTCCCGCTGCTGCTCGATCTCGGCCTGCTGGCGCGCCACCAGCATCCGCACGGCCGGACGAAGACCGAACCAGATCATCAGCGCACACACGGCCAGAATCGTCAGAGCGTTGATGATCGTGCCCGTCTGGCGCATCAGCACCTCCATGATCGACGGGCTCGGATACGGCTGGAGAACACTCGAATCGTCGACGAAGCTGACGGCCGCCACCTTGATCTGGTCGCCGCGGTCCTTCTTGAAGCCTGCCGCCGAGGCGACGAGTTCCTCGATCTCGCTCACCTTGGCGTCGATCTCGGCCTGCGAGGCATTCTCGCCGAGAAGGCTCGTCAGCCTGGCGCGGTTCACGAGCACGGCCACCGAGAGGTTCTTCACGGAATAGCCGTCGCTCGACGTCTGGATCGTCTTCGACGAAATCTCGTAGTTCGTCAGCTCCTCGCGGCGCTGATTGTCCTCGCTGGAGCTCTCACCACCGTCCGCCCTGACGTCCTCATCGGGAAGGTTCTGTTGCACCGTGGTCGGCTTCTGGCCCGACTTGTTCTGCGAGACCTCGGCCTCCTTCACGATCCGCACCGAGCGTTCGACCTTCTGGTCCGGATTGAAGATCGTCTCGCTGGTGTTCACCTTGTCGGTGTTCAGCCGCGCCGCGACACTGATCTCGAAATTCCCCACGCCGAGATACGGGGCCAGGGTGCGGCGGACGCTGTCCTGAATTTCTAGGCCAACCGTCTTTTCGAGCGTTGCGAGCTTCCCGCTCGACTGGTTCGAGGCATCGTCGCCCGCCATCAGGAGGGTGCCGTCGGTGTTCATCACACTGACCTTCTCGACCTTCATGCCGGGAATAGCCGCCGCCACGAGATGGCGGATCGCCTGGGCCGAGCTCATGTCGTCGACCGGCGCCGTGCGGATCACGACCGAAGCCGAGGGCTGCTGCTGCTCGCGCCGGAAGGAGCCCCTGTCGGGCAGCACGATATGAACCCGGGCCGCCTTGACGCCCTTCATGCCCTGAATGGTCCGGGCCAGCTCGCCCTCGAGAGCACGGACCTTCGTGACCTCCTGCATGAACGAGGTCAGCCCGAGCGAGCCGAGATCGTTGAACAGCTCGTATCCCGCCTTCGTGTTGTGCGGCAGGCCCTTCTCGGCGAGCAGCATCCGGGCCTGGGCCGTGTTGCCGTAGCTCACCAGAAGCGAGGTTCCGTCCGAGCTGACGTCGAAGGGAATGCCGGCGTCACGCAGCACCACGCCCATCTGGCTGATGTCTTCACGGCCAAGTCCTGTGTAGAGCGTCTCCTGGGCCGGGCGGCTCAGGTAATAGGCGCCGACGCCGACGGTGACGAAAACGGCCAGGCCAATTGCACCGAGCACCGCGAGGCGCCGCGCGCCCAGCTGCAAGATGCTGTTCCACAAATTCACGGCTTGCTGGCGAGCAGTCATAAACAATCTCAGGTTCGAATGAATGAATCCGCTCTGCCTTTTGCCCTACCAACCTTGTGCGAGGGTTGCATCGCGATGCGCCAAGGGGAAAAGCGCCCGATTTCCGGCATGCAGAGCCGAATAAGAAAAAGCCGGCCCAGGCAGGACCGGCTTTTTGTCGGGGGTCAGCCAGCTGCGAATCGGCTGGCTGGGCTCGATCTCACGGCAGCATATTCAGAAAAATGATTTCACGAGGCCGCTGACCAGGATGTTCCAGCCGTCGATCAGGACGAAAAAGAGGATCTTGAACGGCAGGGCGATCACGGTCGGGGGCATCATCATCATGCCCATCGACATCACCAGGGTCGCCACGATCATGTCGATGACCAGGAAGGGCAGCGCGATCAGGAAGCCGATCTCGAATCCACGGCGCAACTCGGAGATCATGAAGGCCGGGATGATGATCCGCAGGTCGATCTTTTCCCCTTCCGCGGCTTTCGGATAAGTCGCGGAGGCCAGATCGGCAAAGGTCTGCAGGTCCTTCGGCCGGACATGCTCGAGCATGAATTCGCGGAACGGCTCGGTCGTCTTCGTGAAGGCCTCGCCTTCTGAGATCCGGTTCTCCGTCAGGGGCTTCACGCCCTCCTGCCAGGCCTTGTCGAAAGTCGGCCCCATGACGAAGAAGGTCATGAACAGCGACAGGCTGATCAGGAACAGGTTCGCGGGGGTGCTCTGCAGGCCCAGACCCGAGCGCAGGAACGAGAACGCCACCACGAATCGGGTGAAGCTCGTCACCATGATCAGGAGGCCGGGAGCCACCGACAACACGGTCAGCAGGGCAACGAGCTGGATGATGCGGCCGCTGATGGCGCCGTCGCCCTCGGGGATCAGCTCGTTGAGGTTTGGAACCTGTGCCTGAGCGGAGGTCGCAGCCAGCGCAAGGGTGCCGATAATCATCACGCCACGAAGCATTCCTCTTGGAACGCTAAAGCCTGTACCCCGGCAATGAGGCAGCGGCTTCTGAGGCAGGCAATTAAAAATATCCATAAGGGCCAGCAAAGCTCAGTTCGCAATTAGCTTCCGACGCGGATGCCCGCATCGTCTGGCCCTGATACAACAGCAAGCTTTCGTGGGGCTTGCCGCTACGCCCGCCACCCCTCAGGCCAGCAAATTGACAACCTCGGTCCCAAAGCACCTGAGCCAGAAGCTCTGCTCACCTCGTGATTGCGGACGTTCGGTCAAGATCAGCTCTGTGCCAGGACCGGCCATTGGCGGCACTCAATGCAAGCGGTCATACCGAGCTTATGCGAAAGTCCTTCAGCCACGCACTGGATAGCGGGATGAAGCCGACGGAGTTGAGCGAGATCATCACCCATCTCGCGTTCTATTCAGGGTGGCCGAGCGCCTTCTCGGCTGCCGGAGTTGCGAAGGAGGTCTTCTCCCGAAGGAGGTCTTCTCTCAGTGAGGCATCGCGTCCGGGAAGCTGCCTTCCGGTTCCCACGAGCTGCTTCTCCTCGACGGGAACGCCGAAAAGCAGTCCGTCGGCAACGCCGCCCCTGGTCGTGTGAATTACAAGAACCATGTCTTGTCCGGCGATCTGTGGCGACGTCCTGGGCTCGCGCTGCACGACCGAAGCTTTGTGACGATCAGTGCCTTGATCGCGAGAGGACAGACCAGGCAATTGGTGGCCCTCTGAATGGAGGGATAGCCAACGGGCTGGCAAAAGCGGAGCCTCAGAGGTGATCACGCATCTCGCCTTCCACGTCGCTTAACCGAAGGCCAAACCGGTTGTCCCCGTCGCCAAGACAGTGTTTGAGAAACGCCCCGGCGAGCATCCGCGAGATCGGACCGGGCTGAATCGGAGAGGCTGCCATGACCAGCTTGACAGTGAACGGGACCGTGCGCGAGGTCGATGTCGATCCGGATACGCCGCTCCTCTGGGTCATACGCGAGCAGCTCGGTTTGACGGGCACAAAATATGGGTGTGGCATCGCGCAGTGCGGCGCTTGCACGGTCCATATCGACGGCGTGGCGACGCGCTCATGCAGCCTGCCAGTCGGCTCGCTCCAGCCCGATCAGAAGATCGTCACGATCGAGGGGCTTTCGCCCAACGCTTCGCATCCGGTGCAAAAGGCCTGGCTCGACCTCGACGTGCCCCAGTGCGGCTACTGCCAGACCGGCCAGATTATGGCCGCGGCCGCACTCCTCCAGGCGAACCCGAACCCGAGCGACGACGAGATCGCGGGCGAGATCACCAACATCTGCCGGTGCGGCACCTACAATCGCATCAAGGCCGCCATCCAACGCGCGGCTGAGACCAACCGCGGCTGAGAGTGAGGAGAGATGTCATGACGATCGAACACAGCCTCTCGCGCCGTCAATTTCTCGTAAGCTCCGCTGCGGTCGGTGGGCTCGCTTTGGGGTTCACCCTGCCCCTCGGCGCGCAACCCGCGGCCCAAACGGAATCCGAGGTGAATGCCTGGGTGGTGATCAAGCCTGATGAAACGGTGGTGGTCCGGATCGGCCGCGTCGAGATGGGCCAGGGCACGCTCACCGGCCTGGCGCAGCTCGTGGCCGAGGAGCTGGATTGCGACTGGGACAAAGTCACCACCGAATATCCGACGCCCGGTCAGAATCTGGCGCGCAGTCGGGTCTGGGGCAACTTTCAAACGGCCGGCAGCCGTGGCATCCGCGACTCCCATGACTACATGCGAAAGGGTGGCGCGACGGCGCGGCACATGCTGATCCAGGCGGCTGCGAATGGGTGGCAGGTTCCGGCCACCGAGTGCACCGTCTCCAAGGGCGTGATCACGCATGCGCCCTCCGGGCGGACCACGACCTATGGCAAGGTGGCCGATGCCGCCGCGAAGCTCGAAGCTCCGAAAGACGTTCAGCTCAAGGATACCAAGGACTGGATGATCGCCGGCAAGCCGGTGAAGCGGCTCGACACCGCCCCGAAGATCAACGGATCGCAGATCTACAGCATAGACTTCACCCGGCCGGGCATGCTCAACGCGGCCATCAGGGCCTGCCCAGTCTTCGGTGGCAAGCTAAAGGGCTTCCAAGCCACCGCGGTCGAGCGGATGCCTGGGGTCAAGAAGGTGGTGCAGGTCGGCGACAACGCCGTCGCGGTGGTCGCTGACACTTGGTGGCGCGCCAAGACGGCGCTCGATGCGCTTCCGGTCGAGTGGGACCCAGGCCCCAACGCGGCGCTCTCAAGCGAGACCATTACGGCGATGCTGAACGAGGGTCTCGACGCCCAGCAGACGTTCATCGGCAACCAGGCAGGCGACGTGAAGGCGGCGATCGCCGGCGCCGCCAAGAAGGTCGAAGCGGTTTACGGCTATCCCTACCAGCACCACGCGACGATGGAGCCCATGAACGCAACGGCGCTCTGGACGAGCGATCGCTGCGAGGTTTGGACCGCAACCCAGAACGGGGAGGCGGCGCTCGCCACGGCCGCGAGCGCCGCCGATCTGCCGGTCGGCAAATGCGATGTTTACCGCCTCCATCTCGGCGGCGGCTTCGGCCGGCGGGCCACCAGCCACGACTTCGTCCGGCAAGCGGTCCTGATCGCCAAGCAGATGCCGGGCACGCCCGTGAAGCTGATCTGGTCACGCGAGGAGGACATGCTCCACGGGTGGTATCATCCGGTGACGCAATGCAAGCTGACCGGCGCACTCGACGATCAGGGCAATCTGACCGGGCTGCACATGCGCATCTCCGGACAATCAATCCTGTCGACCGTGAACCCGCAGGGGCTTCAGAACGGCCGTGATCCGGCTACGTTCCAAGGGCTCAATCCGAGCGGCACCGAGGGCGTGTTCGGCTACTCGATCCCGAACCTTCTCATCGACCACGCCATGCGCAACCCGCCGATCCCACCGGGATTCTGGCGTGGCGTGAACAACAACCAGAACGCGCTCTATCTCGAGTGCTTCATGGACGAGCTCGCCCATGCGGCCGGCCAGGATCCCCTGGCATTCCGGCGCAAGCTGCTCGTGCAACATCCGAAGCACCTGGCCGTGCTCAATGCGGTTGCCGAAAGGGCCGGATGGGGGAGCCCCGCCCCACAAGGCGTCTACCGGGGACTCGCGCAGCACATGGGCTACGGCAGCTATGTCGCCGCATGCGCCGAAGTCTCGGTCGCCAACGACGGCAAGCTGAAGATTCATCGCATTGTCGCCGCGACTGACTGCGGCCACGCCGTTAACCCGCAGCAGATCGCGGCGCAGGTCGAAGGGTCGTTCGTCTATGGCTTGACCGCCATGCTGTACGGCGAAATCACCATCAAGGACGGCAAGGTCGAGCAGGAGAACTTCGACACCTATCCGATGATGCGCATGGACGAGATGCCCGAGGTCGAAACGATCGTGATGCCGTCCGGCGACTTCTGGGGCGGCGTCGGCGAGCCGACCATCTTCGTGGCGGCGCCCGCTGTGCTCAACGCGATCTTCGCCGCGACCGGCAAACGCATCCGCTCTGTCCCGCTGAGCAAGGCGGATCTCCGGAAAGCGTGATGGCCGCGGAAGGTCTCGTGCGCCAGATCGCGGTTCTCGTGCTGCTCTGGGCGGCCCCGGCAGCCGCCCAGAGGGCCGACGGGGCCGGCCCGTTTCAGGCGGCGCCTCCGGGCGCGACGGCCTGTTCGGGCTGCCACGGCGAAAACACTACGACCGACATTCCCGCCCTACTGGGACGATCGCCGGACGAAATCGCGGCGGCGATGCAGGCGTTCCGCAACGGCGAGCGCCCGGCCACGGTGATGGACCGCATCGCCAAGGGCTTTACCGACGAGGAGAGCCGCGCCATCGCGGCCTGGGTCAGCCAGCCGCATTGAGGCCGGTCCGAGTTCGCTGGGCGGACGAAGAGGCGGACCATGAGAGCATCACCGAGCCGAAGGGGATTTCTGAGCGGCGCGCTCGCGACGGTCGTAGCGCGGCCGGCCCTGGCACAGACATCTCCCAGGGTGGTCGTGATCGGCGGGGGCTTTGCCGGCGCGACCTGCGCCCGTGCCGTCAGAGATCACGGCGCCGCGGTCACGCTGGTCGAGCCGAGCGCGACCTACACGGCCTGCCCATTCAGCAACGAGGTCATCGCCGGCCTGCGCCCACTAGAGGCGCAGCAGTTCGGTTACGACGCGGTGCGCCGCGATGGCGTCGCGGTGGCGGCGCAAGCTGCGACCAGCGTCGACCCCCAGGCGCGTCAGGTCACGCTCGCGGGCGGCTCGACCCTCGATTACGACCGGCTGGTGCTCGCCCCGGGCATCGACCTGCGTTTCGATGCCCTGCCCGGCTACGACGAGGAGGCGTCAAAGGCCCTGCCGCACGCCTGGAAGGCCGGCGAGCAGACTCTGCTGCTGCGTCGCCAGCTTGAGGCGATGGACGACGGCGGCACGGTGATCATCGTCGCCCCCGCCAACCCGTTCCGCTGCCCGCCCGGCCCCTATGAGCGGGCGAGCCTGATCGCCCACTACCTCAAGACCCGCAAGCCGCGCTCCAAGCTCCTGATCCTCGATGCCAAGGACAATTTCTCCAAGCAGGGCCTGTTTCAGGCTGCCTGGAAGGCGCTCTATCCGGGGATGATCGAGTGGGTGGCCCTGTCCGCGGGCGGCAAGGTCGTGCGCATCGATGCGGCCAGCAAGACTCTTGTGACCGAGTTCGGCGACCACAAGGCCCAGGTCGCCAATGTCATCCCGCCCCAGCGCGCCGGCGGCATCGCACAGGTGGCCGGGGCCGCCGACCGGAGCGGCTGGTGTCCGATCGACCCGGTGACCTTCGAGTCGAAGCTACAGCCGAACGTGCACGTCATCGGCGATGCGTGCATCGCTGGCGGGATGCCGAAGTCGGCCTTTTCGGCCAACGCCCAAGCCAAGGTCTGCGCAACCGCGGTCGCCGCCCTCCTGCGCGGCGCGGTGCCGCCCGCCCCGAAGCTGATCAACACCTGCTACAGTCTGGTTGCGCCGGACTACGGGATCTCCGTCGCGGGCGTCTATCGGCCCGCAAACGGCGTCCTGACCGATGTGGAAGGCGCCGGCGGCGTCAGCCCGGCGAATGCGCCGCCCGATTTCCGCGCGCTTGAGGCCCGGTATGCCGAGGCTTGGTTCCGGACCATCACGGCCGAGGTATTCGGCTAGATGCGGGCCGTCGTAATCTTTGCCCTGGCCTGGACGGTTGCAGGCCCGGCTACCGCGCAAGCGTTGCGCCCCTTCGTCGTGGCGGGCGACGCGATCCCGGAGCCGCTCACCGGCGTCCCCGGCGATTCGGCCCGCGGCCGGGCTATCGTCGTCGACCGCCAGAAGGGCCTGTGCCTGCTTTGCCACTCGGGCCCGTTCCCCGAGGCGCGCTTCCAAGGCGATCTCGCCCCCGACCTCCGGGGGGTAGGCAAGCGCTGGTCCGAGGGCCAATTGAGGTTGAGGATTGTCGACAGCACCCGGCTCAACCCGGACACGATTATGCCGCCCTACTACCGGACCGAGGGGCTGACGCAGGTCGGGCGCCCCTGGCAGGGCAAGCCCGTGCTGACGGCGGAGCAGGTCGAGGACGTGGTGGCGTTCCTGACGACGCTGAAGGAGGAGCCGTGAGAGAGACGGAGACGATGCGCCCAACCCGACGCGGCGTGCTCGCCGCCGGGGCCGGAGCCCTGGCGCTTCTCGTCGTGCGGCCCGCGCGGGCAACGCCCGAGACCATGGCGGCTGCAATCCGAGAGTTCACCGGCTGGTCGGAGGCCCGCAAGGGCCGGGTCGCTCTCGACATCCCGGCGCTGGTCGAGAACGGCAACTCCGTACCACTCAAAGTCTCGGTCGAGAGTCCGATGACGCCGGACGACTTCGTCACGACGATCGCGGTGTTCAATGAGCGTAATCCGCAGCCGAACGTGGCCAATTTCCACCTCACGGCGCGTGCGGGCCGGGCGGAGGTCTCGACCCGCATCCGGCTCGGCGATTCCCAGAAGATCGTCGCCGTCGCCCGGCTCAGTGACGGAAGCTTCTGGTCGGACGAGGCGGAGCTCGTGGTCACGCTGCCCGCCTGCGTCGAGAGTTAGGAGAGCCGGCATGGCGCGCGCCCTCATCAACGTCCCCGCGACGGCCAAGCGCGGCGAGGTCATCGAGATCAAAGTCTTGGTCTCCCATCCGATGGAGACGGGCTATCGCACCGGCCCAGATGGGCAACTGGTGCCCCGCGACATCATTCGGCGCTTCGTCTGCACCTACAACGGCGAGGAGGTTTTCAGCGTCGACCTATTTCCAGCCATCGCTGCCAACCCGTTTTTCGCCTTCACCACGGTGGCAACCGAGAGCGGAACCCTCGCCTTCCGCTGGCTCGACGACCACGGCCAGGGCCAGCTCGAAACGGCGAAGATCACGGTGACATGAGGCGCCGTTCGACCCCGATGTGGTTCGGCGCCGGGCTTCTGGCCTTCGGCGTCGCGGGCGCGGTCGAGATGCCGCCTTCCCCGCGCTCCGGCTTCGAGGACATGAGCCGGGAGACCCAGGCCATGCAGCGGGACGATACGACCAACCCAGGCATGCTGTGGGTCTCCGACGGCGAGGCGCTGTGGACCAAGAAGGCCGGTCTGGGCCGCTCCTGCGCCGATTGCCACGGCGACGCGCGCACGAGCATGAGGGGCGTCGCCGCCCGCTATCCCGCCTACGCGCCCGAGCAGGACCGTCCCGTCGACCTGGAGGGCCGCATCAATCTCTGCCGCGAGACCCGGCAGAACGCCACGCCGTTTCCCCGGGAGAGCCGGGAACTGCTGGCGCTAACGGCCTACGTCGGGTTCCAGTCCCGGGGTCTCCCGATCGCCCCGGACCCCGACCCTCGGCTGGAGCCGTTTCGTGCCCGCGGCGAGGCCCTGTTCCGGCAGCGACAAGGGCAACTGAACTTCTCCTGCGCCCAGTGTCATGACGACAACGCGGGCCGGAGGCTCGGCAGCGCGATTATCCCGCAGGGGCATCCGACCGGCTACCCGCTCTACCGCCTCGAATGGCAGAGCCTTGGCTCGCTACAGCGCCGGTTCCGCAACTGCCTGATCGGCGTGCGGGCCGAGCCCTACGCAAGCGGCTCGCCCGAATCCGTCGATCTGGAGCTTTATCTGATGTCCCGGGCGCAGGGCCTGCCGGTCGAGACGCCCGCAGTGCGTCCGTGACCTTGCTGTGGTCCAAGCACACGACTTCTCGAGGAGCCCTCCGCTTGAGAGGCGTCAGCTCCGTGAGGAGGCGTCCTCCAGGTCGGCGGGAGCAACCCAGGTAAAGCCGAACTGACCGAAGCCACCGGCCGCGGCACCGGTCACTTCGAGAGGTCTCGCCCGACCGTGAGCGAGATGGCTTCACCCTTCTTCAGGCCATAGGCCTCGAGCGCCTCGGCCAGAACCCGCGCGGTCGCTCCGGCCTGTGCGCGATCGGCCTCGATCGGCCTTTTCCAGTTGTCGTTCTCGTTTTCGGGTGGCGCCCATCCAAGCCGTTTGAGGGTGTCGGCGGTCTCGTCCTTTATCATCGGGAAGTTGGACTTGCTGACCGCCTCGGCTCGGAAGCCTTTGGCGTCCTTCACGAGCAGGATGTAATATTTTTCGCTCTCGCTGGAGATCCTCGCGCCGGTCTGGGGCTGAGACGCGACGTATTCCAGCAATTCGGAGAGACATTTCTCGCTGTAGCGCCTGAGCTGCTCCGTGAGCTGTCCGGTGCACGATTGGCTCGCATCTTGCTGGGCACTCGCGCCGCTCAAGCCGGGAGTCGAGATCCCGACCACCAGCATGCTGGTGAAAGCGATCGTTCGGAAATAGACCATTCGCCGTCCCCTGGCCGGAGCCCTAAGGACAAACCAGGGCGGGCATGCCCGGTTCCAAGCCGACGCGAGCAGCTCGGTGGCATGTGAGCCGGCGCGTGCGACGGGGTCGATCGGCGCTTGGTTCTGAATCAGCCAATTCGTCTCTTGCGCTGAGGGCTGTTTCCCGACCTTCCTCCTCGCGTGTGTGGTGCGCGTCCACGGCCACATCCGGATGAGCGATATCAAGCGCAGTGTCCCCGCCGGCCCACGCCAGCACGGCAATGCTCGCGCTCACCCTCGTGTCCGCGCGTTGATGTCGACGCTGCGCACGCCATTTCCGAGCAGGCAGCTATGGCGCTGGGGCGGTTCGCTCGGCGCCGCCCTCCCCGGCGTTAGACCGCCTATACGTTTGCTCATGGCAACCCGCTAGCGCGGCGCATCGACCAGCAGTGCAAGGCCTGCGGGATCTTTGACTGTGACTGCGTCGCGATGCGAGGGAGCCCCAACATCGTGATCTCGGCTTGTCCTTGCAGCCACTCCGACAAGGTGATCGGATCAGGTTCCAGCCGGAGTGCCC
>NZ_LN811359.1:77392-81862 GCF_001006805.1 Microvirga massiliensis
GGGTCAAAGTGTAACGTTGGGCGGGCCAAATATAGGTCCGCTCGTCGCGCCTTTGCAGAAATTCGGCGTACTTCCGGAACGGTAGAGTCGAGGATGGGCGCGGTAGCTTAGACCATTTGGCGACGCCCCGTTTCCCATCTCCGCTCATCGAACCAGCCGGGTGATCGGGGCGTGGTCGCTCGGGACTCACGCACACCGCGGGCACCGCCTTGATGCAGTTCGAGTGTGCGAACGGCCCCGAAGGAGGATGTTCTCAGGCCTATCCGGGGTTGCCCGGGCAAGGGTGATTGGCGCTTGAATTGGTGTGAGCGCGACGGCGACATGGCCGTTGCAGCGGGTGCGGAGGAGATGCTTCGCACGAGGGCCTTACGGCGGACCGCAGCACAGACCGTGATCCGGACGTCTTGCGTCCGTGGATATTCATCCCGATGATCGTAGCGCTGCGTTGTCAGTCGAGCGGCTCGATACGGGCCGCCATGTCGGGAATGAGGCGCATTCGGTAGGATGCGTTGGCGCACTTCAGGATCCAGGCAGCCTCCTCGGGTTTCGAAAGCTGGGCGTCCCGTTGTGCCGTCACGGGCGCATCGCAGCGATAGCCCTGCCCCCGCAGTTGCGACGCCAGGATTTCTGGCGGCATGTCCTGTGCCGGAGCCACGCGACCGCCGGAGACGAGGATCGCGAGGGCGCAGGCCCCGGCAAGCAGTCCCTTGAAGTGCCATGTCATGGGATGACCTCACGTCCAGCCTCGTCACTCCCGATGAGGCGGCTGTAGCCTACGATGTCGGCCACCATAAGAGCCGCGAGATGGCGTTCACGTCCGGCCCTGGTCATGCCGTGGTCCTCAGCGGCCTTTTGCGGGCCAGTCATGCTGTTTCATTCAGCTTCCACCAACAGGCTGTCGGGCATAAACGCGTCCGCTTCTCTGCACGGGACCGGGCCGGCGCCTCGCGGCAGGGGCGTCGCCCGGCCGCTGTCAGATTGTCACGCGGCTGCCGTCGAAGCGCGTGAAGGAGAAGCCGTCGAAGGGTTCGCGCAGGGTCATGCGTTCGTCCCGCAGCATGCCGATAGCCACTTCCTCGCCGATCGCCATCGAGGCGGCAGCGTCAGAACGCCAGTGAATGCCCGCCCAATTCCGTCCGAAACCGAAATTCACCGCGAGCTTGTTCAACTCTCCACCAACCGTGAGCGGCGGGCCGCTATAGGGCACGAGCCTCGTCGGGTCAGCCGGATCGGGCTGTACCGGGTTGGCGATGACGCGGCTTTCGTCGAAAAACGCCTTCAATATGGTAGCCGTGACGGCACCAACGCTCGTGGCACCGCCGGGATAGGTGGAGTGAAGGGGCGCGGCCTCCGGATAGGTTTGTGACAAAAGATAGGTGCCGTATTTGGCTTTGCTGCGAGCGAGGGCTTCCGATTTCAGGAAGTCATCATGCAACGGGTAGTCGCTCACGCCATTGGCGAGGCGATGGTGCGCCAGACCCCCGTAGGCTTCCGGTCGCACAGCCCGGTGCACGAAATACTTCTGCCAGTAGGCCGCGCGGACGGAGTTACTGATCCCCGTGGCGAGCAGGGCCTGCACATAGGGCAACCCGAAGGTCGCACCCGCAGGGCCTTGGGTTTTCGATTTCCGATACGGGTTCGAGGGGTAGGACACGGCCTCTGCCGGTGGATACATCCCGGCGTAGCGTGGGTCCGTCCCGCCACTGGGGGTTGCAAGGATCAGGGCTGCCGCCCACCCGAGTGCAGGACCCGTGTGGATATACTCCGCGAGATCCCGTCCTGTCGTTATGTATCGCGGTGTCGCGTCGAACTGCAACTGGCGTTTCGGTGCGGCGCCGTTCTGGATCGCCAGCCACTCCTCGTATTCGGTCAGGAATTCGTTGGCGGGCAACGCGGTGCGAATTTGAGCACTGATCCACTGTGCGGCATAGGGCACGTCCCGGAGCAGGAATTGCGAGATCAGCGGGCCGTCCAAAACGCCTGGAGGCGTGACGGAGCGGCCCTTCGGGTCAGCCGGGTCGAAATAAAGCGCATTGGCACGGAACAGCGTGCCGGGTGTGACCCGCCCACCAGACTTCGGCCCCCGGAAATCCGCAAGCTGGCTGAGTTCCTCGGTTGCTGCAAGCACGTCGCGATTGGAGGTGTCGTCGCGCAATTCGGTAAGCGGAACATCACGCAGCAGGGATTGCCAATAGACCTCGACCGCCTCGCCGCCGCGCTCGGCGCTTGCAAGGGCTGGTGCCGGCGGTATCCCAATCTGAGTAGGGTTTATGCCGCTGAGACTGACGGCCTCTGTGCCTACGGGATTGACCAGTTTGCGAGTGCCGCCGAGCGGGATTTTCTCGAAATCAGCGGAATCGCCCGACTGGCAAGCGGTATAGAGGGCCTGCCATGCCGCTTGCTCGACTTCGCCGCGTTTGTCGTGCGGCAGGCCCCGTGAATCGGAACCGATCTTGTTGGTGTAGCGCACCTCATCGCCATTCGTCGGGTGGGGCGCGATGGGAATCTTCTCGTTGGTGCTCGCGCAGACCTCTCGGACTTCGAAGGCGCGGCGCTTGAACGCCGCGTCGAGCGGGCGCGGGTCCGTGCTCACAGGCTGCGCCGCGGCCGGGGCGCTTCCGGGCATGCTCGGCGGAGACGCAAGCACGGCGGCGCCAACCACGATGCCCGCCCCGCCGAGCAGCGAGCGGCGCGTGACCGCGGGGGTCGGCGGGGCCGGCGGTGCCAGGTCGGATTCAGTCGAAATGGTGGGGTGGTCAGCCATGGAGATCTCCTCCCGCGCAGGCACCGCTCCGGGGCCCGCGTTTTTCCCTTTTCAGGGTTCTAACCGGTATTCCCCAGATGGACGGCCCGCTGGCGTGCTTCCGGGGGCAGAATAGCCCTGGCGACGATTTCTGAACAGCACCAAAGGTTGTTTTGTGGCCTGAACCGGCCCCGATTGCCGATCGTAGCCGCCCTGTAGCGCGTTTCCGCCCATCCCGGCGGGCGTCAGGCGCACCTCTCCCGTCGGGCTCCACGGGGCTGCTTGGAGGTGCGGGTTCAACATCGCTCCATCTGCCGCGGTCGGAGGTCCTCGATCATCTCCAACATGCGGCGGAACAGGTTGCGTGGGAGTGCCACCTCGGCCATCTGGAACGTTGTATAGCGGGCGTGAGCGATGATCTTCACGACCTTCTCTCGAAGAGAGGTCAGCGACTACCGCTCGACCTCATTCGGCAAGACGAGGGTGCGAAAGACGTTCGCCAGGTTGTACGCTAACGCATGAGGCTGAAGACGGACAGCGTTGGCCTGCATCGACCGGCACGATAGCCGTGTCCATCGAAGCGCGTCGCTCCCTGCGCTCGCCTCGTGTGAGCCCTTCTCCTCGCCCGCCTTGCGCGAGATAGATCACGGAAAACGCCGAGGCTCTCCGGCAAGGTATTCTCGCGATCGGAGCAGCCGTTGCAAATGGCTGCGCAACGCCGGGAGCACGATCATGTCCACGCTAAGCCATGCCGTAGAGTGCATCCCCTTCGTCGGCAGCGATGCCCATGCGAGCGGCATCGGAGTGGAGCGGCTGGCCGCTCACTTCATTGCCCTGCTCGCAGACGCCAGACGTCGGGTCGCCCTGCGCCGCGCCCGCCGTGAACTCCTCAAGTGGCCCGATTATCTGTTGAAGGACATGGGCCTCGCCCGATCCGAGATCGCTTGGGTTGTGGAACACGGCCGGTTCGGTCACGCGAGCCGCAAGTGCCCCCATTGCCTTGCCATATCCTGCCTCTCGTGGAGGGATCATGTCAGACGAGCTGGATCCTCTGGTGCGCGATCTCGTCGAGTGGCTCGCCAATGAGCCGCGCCGCTACAGAGAGATGATGGAGGCTTGGCGCACATCGTGTCCCAGGCTCACCGTCTGGGAGGAGGCGCTCGACCGTGACTTCCTTGAGCGCAGGGTCGTTGAAGGGCAAGCCTTCGTGTTCGTGACCGATCGTGGCGAGGCCTTCTTGAGGGCTAGCCGGCGCGCCATGCCGTGACCACAGTTATCGCCTGACCTCTCCCTGAGCGGGCCCGCTCACCCGGGCTTATTAGGAACAGCGCAGAGGCTCACCTGAATGACTGCTCTCGACCTTAAAGTGGAAATTCTGGGAAGGTCAGCTTGGTGCCAAGGGACTAAACCGCTCTCGCGGTAGCTTGCTGCGGCGACCGACACGGCCAATACGCTGGCAAGGCGGGGCGTCCTGTCTTGAAGATGAGGAGTTGGCAAACCCTCACTCAAGACAGGAGCATCCCCATGACCGACGAAGCCATGAGCCCGTTGCGGCGCCGCATGATCGAAGACATGGCGATCCGCAAGTTAGCGCCGAAGACCCAACAAGGCTACATCCACACCATCAAGGACTTCGCCGCCTTCCTCGGCCGATCGCCTGACACGGCGAGCTTCGAGGACGTGCGGCGCTTTCAGCTGCATCTGGCGGCGAACGGCGCGCGCATCCC
>NZ_LN811359.1:83086-102778 GCF_001006805.1 Microvirga massiliensis
TCAAGACCGGTCACGCCGATCGCGGGTCCTCCACCCGCAAGGGCGCTGCTCCGCCCAATGGTGACCTTGGTGATCAACAGGGCGCCGCTTCGTTGCCCCTCGATGCCGGCGATCCGGGTCGAGATGGCTCGATTGCGCGTCTCAACCGTGTCGAGCGTCTCTGCGGATCGCCTTCAGCCCACCTCGATCCAACCGGCGCAGCGCTCAAATCCCCATAGGTCGCGCGTCCGGCACCGTCACACCCTCATCTCCCGCGGTTTCCTCCCTTGGAGGTTTTCCGACGCCGGCCGCCAGAGTGCGCGGCACGGTCCGTGAGCGGCCGGCATCCGAAAACCTTCACATTCATCGCCACCTCTGCCATGCTCCTCACCCGGCGACTGGGCTGGACACCATGATTTCCGGATGGACTCGATGGTGCCCAGGAGAGGACTGCCAACTTTGCAATAAAACAATTGCAGGATCAGTTACTTAGGCGGCATTTAATTCCACCCTGTGTAGCACCGTTGTGTAGCATTGTCGAGCGGAGCATGTAGTGGGTCGTAGTCCGATAGCTGGCACCCGATCGACAGTACCCAGCTGAACTCAAAGTGAAAGTTGGATCAATGTCAGCTTCGTGCTGATTTTGTTGAAAAAGTCCGCATCTAGACGGGTTGGGACAGCGATGAAGCTTGCGTTGTTAAAGTTGGGTTCGAGGTGAAGTGTGCCCTTCACGCCTTCTCAGGCCCCTTAGGTCATCTGAGGCCCTGATGCAAGGCTTAGCTTGGCCAGTCTCCTCAAGTTCTGGGCAGTGGCAGCCAGCAGGAACTCATCATGAGCCCGCACGGACGGCGCAGCCGCCGACATCCCATCTTGAGGCTGCGCTTGAGATGGGCAAACAGCATCTCGATGCATTTGCAACCTTGCCGCGCGGCTTACAACGCAAATCGAAGTGCTCCCTTCAAAAATGGGGCTGTTACCAGTGGATCACAGGTGTGACCGATTTGGATTCGATTTTCGTGGCGGAGCGATGCCCGATTCCCTTGCTAGGTGCTTTGTGTCATATATCGGACCTGCAGTTACGTTGCAGTGGCCGCGGTCTTCAACGGTGCTCACCCCTGATTTGCCAGAGCGGAGATGGATAGCGTGAACGTCGACGATTTTCTCGATGATCTTTCGCAGCTCAGGTTTCCTCACGCCTTTAATCCATACTCTGATAAGTGCGCAGTCCACGATGTCGATGAGGCTCCAGATATCCGCCGGAAGAATCTGGAGGCAATACTTCTCGCGGCAACAACGAACGGAATCGATTCCTTATGGATCGGCCGCGACCTCGGCTATCGCGGTGGCAGACGGACAGGACTGCCTCTGACAGACGAAGCCCATTTATCATCCCATGCTGCGATCTTCGGCTGCACCTCCCTTTCCCGAGCGACGAAAGGGCCAATGGTAGCGGAGCGCACTGCGACAATCATTTGGCGCATGCTGGAGACTCTCGGACGCCCCGTTTTCTTGTGGAACGTATTTCCCCTTCATCCCCATGAGCAAGGCGATCCCCTTTCTAACAGGTGCCACACGAGGGCGGAACGTCAGGCTTGCAAGAGCCTACTGGTATGGCTCCTTCGCACCTTGAACCCGCGTCATGTGGTTGCGATCGGAAAAGATGCGCAAAACGCGTTGGCAGACCTCGATATTGCTGCCGTCGGAGTGAGACATCCAAGTTATGGAGGACAGACGGAGTTTATGGCCGGGATCACAACGTTGTATAAGCTTCCAAAGGCCAGTTGGGAGAGCCCGCAACTGTCACTGTCGCTGAGCTAGAATTCACGAAAGTGGGGAGTAGCCAATCGTTCTGTTCTCGAGATCCGCAGTGAGAACGCCACCGCGGTTGGCTTGAAGTTGGCGAAAGACGGCATAGCCCGACAAGATGGCCTCCTCCCAAAGCCATAACGGCATGCTCGCAACCTCGTATCCATCTACAAACTCTCTGACCGTCTTCAGAAGGCCGTAGTCGAGCGCGGGCACGCCATCGAACAGGTTTAGCCGCTGAGCGTGGTTAAACACCCAGGTGGAGACACCCTCTTCGATCAACACCGCTCGCGCGCCATCCTCGACCTCGTCGATTTTCGGAACACTTTTGCGCTTGCGTTTCAACAGGCGTCTGAGATTAGGCGACCATCCCAGCTTTGTGGCGAACGCCATGTGAAAAGCATCGTGGAATCTATAGTCATCGTCTTCCATGCGGTTGTCCGTCAGCTTGTCACCGAGCGGCTTGCCTTCATAGTAAGGCGTAACCTGCCTCTTCCCGGGTTCACCGTTTTCAATAAGGGTCAAAGCAAACCGCCGAGGAAGCTGTTCGTGCTCCGGGAAATTCTCGTCGAGTAGCGGCGGATAACGCTTTTGCTGCGGCCAGCGGTCGTATGATTTCCTGAGATTTTCCGCTGCCGCGTCGGCAAGACTGAGTCCGGCTTCCTCGGCTGCGTCTCTCAAGCACCGCATTATGGCAACGAGCCTGCCAACAATCGAAGCCTGGTTGTCCTCCAGCCGGCCGGCCTGAAAATCGACGGCCAGAAGACCGACCTCCGAGGCCAGCTTGAGCAAGCGTCGCTCGAACTGGCTACTCGGTTCAGAGGCTTTGGTACTCAACGACCTCTGCAAATCGACAAACTTAACGTCTTCCGGCGCAGAGAACTGCCAATCTTCCACCGGCCGATCGATGTTATGCCCGATGTAGGCAAGGCTGATGTTTGACCTGCATGCAATCGCGTTGAGATACCATAGCGTATCGCCGAATTCCTCAATCACGGTCTTCTGATAGCCAGTATAGGCGGTCCGATCCCGCTGCTTCTTCTTTACCTCGCTCAATATGCTTCCGGCTTCTCCGAAGATGCCCAGAAGGGGGAACGACAGGCCCCGGTCGGTCTTGAAGAGCTTGTCTGTTTTGTGGGCAGCCTTCTGATACGAATCAAGCGTCAAGGTGCCGGCTGAAAACTCGCTCATGAGGAGAAAACCTTTTTGCTATTCGACGATCTTGTCCATACGCTTCGAGTAGCGCGAACTGCTTTTCATGAATTGATATGGATCGCCGGTGACGGTGTTGACGCGTCCCTTGTATGCGGCATGAATCCAGTCAAGCAATGGCTGGGCTTGAGCCACGGTATATATTCGATGACCTCTCCCGTTGTTGTACTTAAGTTGAGTGAGAATCTCTTCCGGAATCGCGGGAGCTGCATCTCCGAAGTGGAAAAAATTGCGGGAGAGCAATACTCGATCGGTCTGAGTATCGTTCTTGATATTGGACGGTTCTGGTCTGCCGTCTATTTGGCTGTGGTGCGAATCTTCCTGGACCCACGCGGTCGTTCCTACCGGCCGATGATAGATGTTGTCGCCCATGATCGTCACGCGACTGCCATTGCGAACGGGCCGCTTGCAGTGATATTCAGGATCGTTCCAGTACGCGTCGAAGGTGAGCGTGTCGGTCACCTGCATGAGGTAGATACATCGGCCGACTGCATCGAGTTTTGCTCCGCCCATGCCAATAACCCAGTCGCCAACCTGAGCTTTCCGACGGATCATAGGCTTGCATGTAGCCAGAGTGCATACGCTGTGGAAAGGATTCGGAGCGAAGCCGAAGTCTCTCGCGACCACGTACATGTAGACGTTAGGCATAGCGGGTTCAGCACCGCGACGGCGGTGCGGCATGTACAGGCTCTCGCGGGGTGGTGCTGCCGGGGTCTTCGAACGGACTGTCTTTACCCTCAATCGCGTCGATGACGCTGTCAGAGTTCCAGTTCACCAGTGAACTTCCGTACTTCTCGAAGGCAGGTGGGATGTCTGCCTTCGTTCCTCCGTATGTATAGACGCCCACGATCCGCTTCCCCAGTTCCGCTGCCTTGCGGATTTCCCAATCCACCCATGGGCGTTTATGAGCCTCCTTGCCAATCAGGACGATTACGGTTCCGGCCCACGACATCTTCATCCGCAACAGCCGCTTGAGCGTCCGCTCTGGAATTTTCCCGGCATCCAGGCGGGCCTGGTTCGAGGGCTTCGCACGGATCGAGCTGTTGCGGATCTCAAAGCCGTTGCGGCCGAGCAAGCTGGTCAGCTTGGTCACGTGATCATCATCAGCATGGTGGTGGCTGATGAACACGTGCCTGCGTTTCGACATTCTCGAAGTTCCTATATAGCTCTGCGAACCTATCCGATTTGCGTCACATTGTGTAACAAGTCGCGTACAAAGGCTAGTCTGACCGGCGTCAGCAGGAGATTTCTGAAGCCGACGAAATGATGGGAGAGCGGAAACTTTGGGAGGCAAGGGCACACAAACGTGGGAAAAAACGATGCGGCCGGCGCTCTCGCCAAGCGCGGCGTTCGATGAGACCTTCTTCAAGGAGCATGGTGACCGACCATGGGCGCCGAACGAAGCGGATCACTGTGCCGCCCTGTCGCTCCACATCGAACTTGTCTCGCGGGTCGCCACCCAGCATCTCGACTACAGCCAAGGCGTCGAGGAGGCTGCCCTCACCAGCATTTTCGAGCTGTTCGGGAAGACCAGATCCTTCTGCTTGACGAATCTTGGCTGCAGCACCTTCGAAATTATGGCCTGGCATGTGCTGAATTCAAGGGTTCGTCCATTTACTGCCCGCTGGCATTCGGTCAGCCAGTCAGGAGGGCTCCGCGCCTTAGACACCAGCGACGAGTTTCGGGCAGAGTTGGAGGTTGTGCAGCGGGCTTTGCTCGACCTGGACAAAGCATTGCAGTTGATCGCCGGATATGATGGGTACTCTACGCCTCAAGGGTCAAATCCCTCGCATGAAGCCATTGATGAGGAGATGCAGCTATCTCCTGTGTGGCGTCCCATGGGGTTTCGCAATGGCACCGACGAGTTAGCGGCGCGGGAGCGGGAATTCATCCTTTCCCGACGACGGCAATATGAAGTCGACCCGGAGCGGAGCTGGGCTGCAGGGATTGCGCTCTCCGGCGGAGGGATCAGAAGTGCAACATTTGCGATTGGCGTGCTCGCGGCTCTGGCGCGCAGAAATCTTCTGCCTCAGTTCGACTACATCTCTAGTGTCTCGGGCGGCGGATTTGCCGCTGGCTTCCTGACGCAGCTTCTCGGAGGACCGGAGAATGATCCCCGCTTCGGACTGGATGCGAATAAACTGCCATTTGAGAGGGATGAAGGCGAGTCGCTCATCCTGCGAAAGGTTCGTCACGGCGCCAGCTACCTGTCGGGTTCATTTCTCGAACGCCTAGCGCTTGGGACAATTCAGGCGCACGGCATCTTTATAAATCTGCTGGTTGTCACACTGTTGATCGCCATCTTCGCTTATGGGGAGTTCGCTGTCCGTAGCGCCATTCCCGGAAACATGATGGATATGCTTTCGGCCTTCCTGCCAATCGTTGCTGCCATCGGGATTCTGATTATTCCCCTAGCAAGTAAAACGTTCTACCGTTACAATAAACCATCGTTTTTGATGTCGTTTTTTGGCGTTCTGATTCTTTTTCCCCTGGTCGTTCTCGTCCTGCACCTGCTCCACGCCGGCGTGCGCTACCTCACGGATCTGTTTGTTGTCGGCACGCAAGCGAGCGGAACCCACGCAACGGTCACCCCAGGTGCTATTGTGACCTGGCTCGCACTATCAATCTCCGGCTTCGCAGCAGCAGCGGCGATATTCTCGCAATTTAAAAAGGTGCGTCCCACACTCCTGACGGCATTTTCAGTATTGTTTCTGCTTATAACCGAGTCCCTTTTTTATACCTTCTTCGTTGATAGCGACGCATTGACCGGGATCATCTGCGCAGGATTGGCGGCAAGCATCCTCTTCTTCCTGTGGCTATTTCTCGACATCAATGTCGCGTCGCTGCATCATTACTATCGCGCCAAACTGTCCGATGCATTCCTGCTCAAACCCTCCGGTGATGCTGCAGATCCGATGAATCTGAGCACGTTCGACGGGCGCCGGGCACTGTTTCCTATCATCAACTGCGCGCTAAACATTCCAAACTCAAAAGATCCGGTCATGCGAGGGCGTCTGTCGGATGTTTTCGCAATCACGCCCGTGGCAGCGGGTGCGCGTATCTTGGGCTATTTCGACACACCTAGCTGGGAACAGTCCAACACCAACCTCGATCTGGGATCCACGATCGCTTTGTCCGGCGCTGCGGTCTCACCGCAATTGGGCCTACGAACAAAACGCTACGCAAGCTTCTGGCTAACAGCACTCAACCTTCGATTAGGCATCTGGCTTCGCAGACCCGGGAACACGTCAGGTCGGCCGGGTGTGTGGCAGCTAGTGAATGAAATGACTGCCACGGCCGACGAGCATGGCGCACTCCTAAACATCTCCGACGGCGGCCACATTGAGAATCTAGGCGTCTACGAGCTGCTAAAGCGTCGATGCCGCTTTATTGTGGCCGTTGACGGCGAGAACGACCCAACGATGACATTCCACGCACTGACAAACCTGCAACGGCTCGCCTATATTGATTTCGGGATCGTGCTTGATCTGAACCTAGACGACCTAAGGCTTGGAGAGGCTGGCAATAGCCGGTCGCATTTTCAGCTCTGCAGGATATTCTACCCTCAAGGCCCAGATCACGCGCCAAAGGAAATCGGTTACCTCCTCTATATGAAGCTTTCGCTGACAGGCAATGAAGGAGAGTATATCAGGCGCTACAAGCTTGATGAGCCGGCCTTTCCACACCATTCAACCGCTGATCAGTTCTTCTCCGAAAGCCAATTCGAGGCATACCGGTCTCTTGGGGAACACGTG
Organism: Microvirga massiliensis; assembly: GCF_001006805.1. Classification (GTDB taxonomy): domain Bacteria; phylum Pseudomonadota; class Alphaproteobacteria; order Rhizobiales; family Beijerinckiaceae; genus Microvirga; species Microvirga massiliensis. The sequence goes on from NZ_LN811359.1 coordinate 89,839, forward strand.
GGGGAAAAGATGTTTCTGCCCGCGATCACAGGTCCGCTAAACCAGAAGGATGTTCTACTGGAAGAGTGGTTTCGTTGCATTGGCCACAGTATATTGCGGCCAATATCCAGCAATCAACGCGCTCAACAAGCAGATCAATAACAAGCAACACAGAATAATGAGCATCCTCATTCGTTTAATAGTTCCAGATTACTGCTGGTCCGTGAAAATCCTTAAGGTGTTTGGCTGCCTGTCCGCTCGCGGCAGGATCCGCGGATGCACAAAGCCTACACTTTGCGCGAGATTGCCACAGCCATTGTCCGGATGACGTAGCTCCAGCGAGCCGACCTTGCGCCGCAGTTTCATAATTCCAACGCGAACCGGCATTCCTTTGCATTCCTGTCCGCGCCAAACCGTCGCCGCCCACCTTCGTTGTGCCGGGACTGGATTACTTCTGAGTGCATGAGGCATTAAAGCCTTCGGTGACTAAGAGCCTGTTTGACTATGGTGTGAAGTTTTCGCGGCCATAGGCGCGCAGGACGCGGTGGAAGTCCGTTAAGCAACACTGTGCTGTGATTTCTGCTACAAGCACGTCATTGAGCAGCAGGGCGCAGCGCGCTTCCTGCACAGCATCCTCTCTCCACCGGCTCTTCCTTGATGACACCCGAAAACCTTGGAATTGGCGGACTCTTTTCTGGAATCGAATATGACACTTGACGAAAGAATACGACGTAAGCTCGAGTCGCTGCGAGACGAAATGCTCGAGAATGGAGACCTCCTTCCAGCGGACAAACTCCACGACTGCTATGCATTGTTCCAAAGCCGATTCGGCCCCGATCGGCTCAAGGCCTTGGACGGCGAGGAGTTGCTGAACATGATGCACTCCCACGGGAACCACGACAGTCTCGTGTACTGGCTCGAATTCAAGAATGACGATGAGTTTCCCGCCATCTTTGGAAGCATCGCTGGTGGCAATGCACTCAAATTCGGGATCTACAAGCGGAAGGAGACCGGCACCTGGATGACCGGTCACGCCTCGAACCAAGTCGAAATCACCATTGAGGACGCGATTCAGATCGCGCGCAAACATCGGGACCAGCTTGTTGCCGGGTCGGGCCTGCTGCAGAAACTCCCGGCCAACGGCACGGATGCGGACTATGCGACTCTACAACAATCCCTGGCCGACCGCGCGCCCGACGTTAGCGGAACCGCGTGGGGTCACAAATATTTCAGCCTGATCCACCCCGATAAACTCGACGACTTCCATGTTGAGGGCTTCCAGCGGTTCCATCTCATAAAGCTCCTGCAGAAGCCTCCCGGAGAGGAGGGCCGATATGTAGCCGCCGGGCGGTACGTCGCCATCGCGGCTGAGCTCGGCATTCCCATCAATCACCTCACCACGATCCTGAACCGCACGAACGGGCGACCCTATCGAGTTTGGCGCATCGGCACGCGCCTTGCAGAACACGAAAATATCTGGTCGTTGATGTGCGACATTGGGTCGATCGCCATCGGCTGGGACGGTCTTGGAAACCTGGAATGGGTCACCAAGAACAAGGACAGCAAGGAGAGGCTGAAGGCGGAGATGCGCCGGCTGTACTATCCGGACAATCAATCGGTCGCGACTCGGAAAGCGGGTGAAGTCTTCAACTTCGTAGCCGGGGTGGATGAAGGCGACCTGGTCGTCGCAGCCGATGGCGACCAAATCCTCGCGGTTGGACGTGTCACGGGACCTTATGCGTTCGACCCAGCCACCAATGCCGGGGCTCCACATCGGCGGCCAACGGACTGGCTGGACACATCAAAGTGGCGGCTGCCGACGAGCGAGGGGCTACAAACCACGTTCCTCCCGCTGCGAAACCACCCGGAGAACCTTGTTGCGGTCGAGGAGCGGCTGCTGGACCCTCGCTCGGACGGGCCGGCCGGCGCCAGCAAGCTGCCGGCAAGGTCTTCCCCACGGCTGGAGGGCGTTACCGGCCGGCTGCAAGCCATCCTGGAGCGGAAGGGGCAAGCGATCCTCTATGGCCCGCCGGGTACGGGGAAGACCTACTGGGCTCGAAGGACGGCCTTCGATCTTGCGGCGCTGGGAGCATTTGGGAAGTCGCACGCGACTCTCGATGCGGCCGAGCGGCGAGCCGTGGAAGGTGCAGCCGGACAACCAGGCCTCGTGCGGGTCTGCACATTCCACCCGGGATACGGCTACGAGGACTTCCTGGAGGGCTATCGTCCCAGCGTCACCGGTTCGGGCCAGCTCGCGTTCGAACGCAGGGACGGCATCTTCAAGAGCCTTTGCTTGGATGCAGCCCGGCAATCGGATCGCAAGTTCTTCTTGCTGATCGATGAGATCAATCGCGGTGATATTCCGCGCATCTTCGGTGAGTTGATCACGCTTCTCGAGAAAGACAAGAGAGGACACGCGTTGCATTTGCCCGTCTCCGGTGAGCGATTCGTTGTGCCGCCGAACGTGCACGTGATCGGCACGATGAACACTGCCGAGCGATCTATTGCTTTGTTGGACACAGCGCTCCGTCGTCGCTTCGGCTTCGTCGAGCTGTTGCCGGATCCGCATCTGCTTGCAGGCGCCATGGTGAATGGCAGCATTCCATTGGGGGCATGGCTGACAGCGATCAATCGAAGCGTTCGGGAGCATGTTGGCCGCGATGCGCGCAACCTGCAGATCGGCCACGCCTACTTTCTTGAGGACGGGCGCCCGATCACCGATCTCACCAGGTTTTCCCGCGTTCTCGCAGAGGACATCGTTCCGCTGCTCGAGGAGTATTGCTACGAGGACTTCGACGCGCTTGAGAGGATCCTGGGTCCTGGCCTTTTCGACAAACGCAATCAGCGTGTCAAAGAGGAGCTGTTGCTTTCGTCCCAGTCCGGCGAGTTGGTCCAGGCTCTCCTGGCACCCTTCCCGGAAATCCTTACCTCCGGCACCGCAGTGGCTCAGGCGGAAGAGGACACAGGGGTCCTCGATAGCCCTGATGAGGACGAGCCGGAGGAATGAGCGACCTCGCGATCCAGACTGGAGAATGGGCGCGTCTGACCCCAGAGACCCATGCGGCGCTCGCGGGACGAGCCCTCGCCAGCGGCCACCGGGATGTCGCACGGGAGCTTTCGGAAAGCGGCAGGCTTGAGGTCCTGGAGCTTGCCTGCGGATTAGAGATTCGAACAACGTCGTGGGTCGGGCGCATCAACCTCGGCGAGGTCTCGATCACAATCAGCTCGAAGATCACCGGTGCGCCGCTGCTGGAGTTGCTGCGGTACGCTTATGGGTTGCGAGACTTGAGCCTTTACGCCGACGTGGCCTACGCTCCATCGCAAGCGACATTTCAGGATCTCTTGGTCCACCAACTCGCCGCCGAGGTCTCGGAGCTCCTCAGCCGAGGTCTTCACCGCGATTATAAAGCGCGGCGCGAGGACTTGAGCAGCCCGGCGGGCCGGATCGACTTCGGGGCATACCCTCGAATTGCCGCGGAAGCGAAGTCGGTGCTGCCCTCCATCCACTACCCGCGGACGGAAGCGACGCTCATGAACCAGGTGCTGCTAGGTGGGCTCCGACTTGGCGCGCAACTCGCCAACGACCCGGCGCTTCGCTCACGCTCTCGGCGGCTTGCCCAATTCCTGGAAGCGACGGTGCCTCCCCTTGCACTTGGTTTGCGGGATGTTGAGCGGGTCAGACAGATCATGGACCGGCGCCATCGAGCATACGAGCCGTCGCTCAACATCATTGAACTGCTTCTTGAGGGATCCGGTGTTTCGCTAGAGCAGGCCTCTTCACGGATCACCCTTGCAAGCTTTCTGTTCGACATGAACCGCTTCTTCCAGGGATTGCTATCCCGGTTTTTGCGTGAGCATCTCCCAAACCACACAGTCCGCGATGAATATCGACTGCATGAGATGTTTGCTTATGACGACAGCGCAAACCCGCACCGCCGCAAAGCCCCGACGCCCCGGCCGGACTTCGTGGTATTTGAGGGAAAGCGGGTCGTTGCGGTGCTAGATGCCAAGTATCGTGATCTGTGGAACCAGGCGCTTCCGCGAGAGATGTTGTACCAGCTTGCATTGTATGCCTTAGGGCACAGGGCTAAGGCTCGCCAAGCGACTATTCTTTATCCAAGCCTCGCGGACTCAGCGCGCGAGCAAATCGTGCAGCTTCGTGACCCACTCAAAGGATCACTCGAGGCCAAAGTTGTGCTGCGTCCGGTCAATCTTCTCGATCTAGCAGGCGCAGTTGCCAGGTGCCAAACCGAGGTCGGTCAAGAGCAATGCCGAAGGCTTGCTGCAGCGCTTGCGTTTGGCTCCGTGCCTGCTCCGATGTCATTCACGCTACCGCCCCTACCTCGCAGTTGATGTGCGAGAGTTTATCGCAACGATGCATGCTCGCGTGATGTCGGCGGTATCATCCACTCGATGTCATACTGCATCACGAGACCCTACCCGACAGCCGCCCGATACTGGAGATACTGATCCCAAGATGCCGAAGCTCTTGCAATTCGCAGCGAGAGTCGGTCGAGCCCGATAGGCTCTTTGGTTACAAGAGGGCCTGGAGAGATACATCCTACTCCAATCTGCCTCGGAAGCGGCAACATATTACCAAGCGCAGAACGAGGCCTGTATCCGGATTGGCAGGATCACTTCACCTAGTTCGGCACAACAGTCTCGGAGGGCCGGCTGACGTGTCCTGAGAACCTGCGCGTCGGCCATGCTGCATGATCATGCTGTGCGCAAGATTCAGACTCTGCAATGACTTTGTGCCTTCCGCCGACCGGAAAGGAAATGAACCGGCACAAACCGATACAGCCAAGTTTCTTCATGAGGCGATCAATAGCCACGCTTAAGTTGTTTTTACGGCCAAGCTGGCGTCAGCACAGCAATCAGCAACTCAGCTCGTACGTATTTTGCAGCCAAGCTGCCAATTTTGATTGCGATTTTCGAGTTTTTCTGTAGTATTTATGTGTTGTTTGCTGAACTAATAGCCAACCACATGGACTGGCGCCCGGAGATGCACATGATAGCTGCATTCTTATACTTGAGAGCGCGAGCACAGCATCCCGTGCACCTGACTTGGACTGGGCCCTTCGGGGCCCTTCTTCGTAATTGGAGGCTGTTATACGACGGGTCTCTTCGTCCAATGCTCGTTCCCAGACCGAGCCGACGCTCCTCGTGTTCGGCATCGATCGAAAGCGCAAAGCACGCACAGCATGGTTCGGAAGCGATGATGAACCTCAGGCAGCAAAAGTTGCCGCGCGCGCCGGCTACGTCACATGCAAACTCACTCCCGATATCCGGCGCGATCTCTCGGCGCGGGTGCCCTCCGGACGGGTGTCCCGGAGCGGTCGGGTGTTCGCCCCGGTTGTTCCTGCCGAGGTCTATCGCGACCTAGTACAGGCTGCCGGTGCAAGCACCCGCCCGACTGTGGATGAGCCGCCTGCATCTGATCCGGTGGAGAGTGGCGATGTCCGGACCGGCGGCTGTTCGCCACCCATCGGCGACGGCGCACTGGTCTCTGGTGCTGACGCCCGAGTGGCTGCCGATGAGTGCGGCGCTCGCTCCGAGCAGAGCCTTGCGGCCGGGACGGTGATATCACCGAATGGCCTGCCGGTCGGGGGGGCCAGCACTCCGACCACGCAGTCCCAAGCGCCAACCGACTGGGACAGCATCGTGGTCGGCAATACCGTGCTGGTGCGTGACCCCGAATCGGAAGGCTGGTACGAGGCGATCGTGCTGGAAGCACTGGGCGAGGTCTTTCGCCTGCGGTTCCGCGACTATAAGGAACCGGCCGTGACCCGTCGGCGAAACGAAATCGCCCTGCTCTATCCTGGGTAATACCTGAGCAGTGGTGGGCTCGGGCCTTGGCCCGAGCCCACAATCAGCAACAACCACTATACAGTGCGGGGAAGGATTTGTACTCGTGACATTCCCAAAGGCGTTCGGCTCTCCAGCGAAGCAGCGCCTCTCCTTCTCCTCATCGGAAAGCTCGATCTCGCGTCAGCAGGCTATGAATGATCGATTGGAACTCGCCGCGAGTTCCGGAGCGACTGAGTCGACCAATCGATCGGATCCACGGCCAGCGTTTTCGGACGATCCAGAACAGCAAATAGCACTCTGTCCATAGCAGCACTGACCGCCGGCCATTCCTGTGCAAATCACGTCACGAGATATACTGGCGAAGTTGCCCTCTCGGCCTCGCTAGCACTCGCTGCCGTTCCTCATACAAACCCTGGCCCCTCGATGACCGGATTGGCGGCAATAAAGGTCTCATCGACATCAAGACCTATGCCGGGCGCATCCAACGGACGCACACAGCCATTCGCGTCGATCGTGTAAGGAGCTTGCTTGAACGGTCCTTCCCGAAGGGGATTGTAGCCTTCGCTCGACTCGAAGTATCCACCGTTGTCGATGGATGCTAGGACATGAATTCCTGCCGCGAGGTCAAGGCCCGTGACGCCCCCGTGCGGGTGGATGGCGATGTTCCAGGCAGATGCTACCGCGGCGATGCGCGTGATTTCCGTGAAGCCACCTGCCTTGCCGACATCCGGCTGTAGGATCCGGACGCTGCCCTGCTCGATATGCCCCGTAAACTCAAACCTGGTGTAGAGGTTCTCGCCAAGCGCGAGGGGCGTACTGCTAAATCCCGCCGCGATCTTGTATGATCGTAAATCCGTTCCTGGGAAGGGTTCCTCGAGCCAGGACACGTCGAGTTCTGCCAGAACCGGCATCGCCTTGCGCGCATCGTCGAGGGAGTAAGCGGCATTGGCGTCCGTCAGGATCGCAATCGCCGGAAAGGCCTTTCGCACGGCTTCCACGCGGGAAAGATCACGATCCACGCGATCGCCGATCCTGAGCTTCACAGCCTTGAACCCAATCTCAACGAGCCGGGCGACCTCATCGACCAAGGCGGAGGGCTCATTGAAGCCGAGCGCGCCACCTCCGCCCGCATAGGCGGGTATCGGACGCGAACCGCCGCCGAGCAGCTTGTAGACCGGCCATCCGACTGCCTTTCCGCGAATATCCCAAAGCGCCATGTCGACGCCGCTCATGGCGATCACCGAACCCGCGCCCAAGCCGTGGCTCGCAACCTGTGCTCTGTAGATCTTGGTCCAGATCGCCGACACGTCGGACGCGTCCATGCCGACCACGAGCGGGCGCATGGTGTTGTTGATGATGTTCGCCACTGCGCCAGGATTGCGGCCATGGTGCGATTCGCCCCAGCCAACGAGGCCGCTTTCCGTCGTGACTTTCACCAGAACGGCATCACGCTTGGCGAGCTTTCCAATGCCGATTCTGTTTTGGCGCTCTGGTGGGATCCGAACCGAAATCGGGTAGGCTTTCACATCGACGACACGCATCGTCACTTATTCTCCGGAGTGAACATGGTTGCTTCGACTGGCGCCACGCGCCGTATGAGCAGGCTCTGCAGCATTGGCAGGAAGAATGACCCGGCGGCAAGGACGAGCAGTCCCGCCGAAATAGGCCGCAGGAAGAAGATCCATGGCGACCCCATGGAAATCACGAGCGATTGACGAAGGGCGTTCTCAGCTGCCGGTCCAAGCACCAATGCAATGATCAGCGGGGCTGGAGGGATATTGCAGATCTTGAAAATGTATCCGAGCGCGGCGAACGCCAGCATCATCCACACGTCCGACATGACATTGTTGATGCTGTAGACGCCGATAAAGCAGAGGCTGGCAACCACGACTGGCAGGCACCGCTGAGAAACCATCAGCAACCAGACAAAGAACGGGATCATCGCGGTGTTCTGGACGAAGAGCATCACGTTGCCGACGTAGAGGCTCGCGATGAGCCCCCATGCAATGTCGGGATGCTCGGCAAAAAGCCGAGGGCCCGGCTGAATGCCAAGCAGCACAAAGGCGCCGATCAAAACCGCGGTCGTGGCCGATCCGGGGATCCCCAATGCCAGCAGCGGCACGAATTCGCCGGAACTCGCGCTGTTGTTGGCCGATTCCGGGCCGGCGACTCCCTGCAAAGCCCCGTGGCCAAACTTTTCAGGAGTTTTCGAGAGGCGGCGCTCGACCCCATAGGACATGAAGGACGCAACCGTGGCGCCGGTACCCGGCAGCAACCCGAAGATGAAGCCGAGGAATCCGCCTCTCAGGATGCTGCCGTAGGTTTCGCGAAGGTCACTCGGCGAGGGGAAGATGGATTTCAGCTTCAACTTCGTCCGACCGGCCAGCGCAAACTCCGACCGATGAATGACGCCCTGCATCACCTCGGCGAGACCGAACATGCCAACGACGGCGGGCAGGAAGTTGACGCCGTCGAGCAACTCCATGGAGCCAAAGGTCAGGCGAGGTGTGCCGGACACGACGTCCTGCCCCACGGTGCATAGCAGTAACCCGAGAAACAGCGACAGTCCGGCTTTCAGGATGCTCTCGGACGATAGCGCCGAGACCAACGTGAAGGCGAGCAGCATAACTGCAAAGTATTCGGGCGGGCCGAAGCTGAGCGCCGCACGGGCAAGTGGCACTGCCATGAGCGTGAGGAGTATGAGCCCGATGGTCCCGGCCGCCAGTGAGCCAATTGCAGCAAGTCCGAGGGCAAGGCCACCCCGCCCCTGCTTCGCGAGCGGATAGCCGTCGAACGTGGTCACGACCGATGCACTTTCCCCGGGGACGTTCAACAGCACCGAGGTAATGGTGCCCCCGTACATCGCTCCGTAGTAAACGCCCGCCATGCCGACTAGAGCTGACAGCGGGTCGGCCCCGTAGGTCATCGGGAGCAAGATCGCGACGGCCGCCGCTGGGCCGAGCCCCGGCAGCACGCCGACCAGGGTACCGGCAAAGGTCCCGATAAAGCACATCAGGAGAAGGTGCGGATCCATCATGCGCTCGAAGCCACCGAGCAATGAGGACCAGGCGCTTAGAAACTCCATGGGGTGTCGCTCGCTAGCTCATCCGAGGAGAAATCCATCGGGAAACCGGATCTCGAGCAGCCAGCCAAAAACGATTTGGAGCGAGGCCGCCCAAAGCGCACTGAACAGAGCGGCCAAGGGTATCCGCCAGCCCTGGATCAGCACCAGCACGGCCAGCCAGAAGAGAAAAATGCTAGCTGGAAAGCCGACAGCGTAGACAGAAAGGGTCAGGAGCACCGCCAAGGCGAGCAGCAGAAATCCATTCCGGCCGGGCGGAGAGATGATTGCGAAGATGCTGCCCACGCTCGTGGGAGATGGCCGCACCACCAGCCCTAATGCGCAGATTACGAGTCCGGCGAGATAGATGGCGGGAGCCGCTCCGGGACCCAGCGTGAATTCCTCCCAGAACGGCAAGGAGGCAGTCGAAAGCGCAATGACTCCACCAAAAGCCAAGAGAGCGATGCCAAGCGCGCGCTCAATGTTCCACATAGTGGCGCTCCCGATTCCCGTGACGCACGGCAGAGAATTGGGCGAGGCAGCGCCTCGCCCGAAGCATGCCTCAGTCCTGCAGCGCCGATTGAAGCCAAGCGATCTCCTCATTCATATGCTTGGCGACGTCTTCGGGGGCGACATATGTGGGCTGGAGACCGAGCTCCTTCGCTTTGGCCGCGTAAGCAGGATCCGCCGCGGCTTTCTTGACGGCCTCCCGAAGTTCCTTGACGACGTCGTCTGGGGTTCCCGCTGGAATGATGAGACCACGGCTCGAGCCATTGATCATCAGTGGGAAGCCCTGCTCAGCGAAGGTCGGCACATCCGGGACATCCGGGTTGCGCGTTGTGCCTCCGACACCCAAGAGCTTGATGCTGCCGTCCTTGACATATGGCAGTGCCTCCGAGATCGTCAGGCCGACCGCATCAACGTGACCACCGAGCGCGGCTGTGATGGCGTCCTTGCCACCCTCGAAGTTGACGATGCGAAACTTGACGTTGGCAGCCTTCTCGATGGCCAGCGCCGTCAATCCGTCGGTGCTAACCTTTCCCGTGGCCGCATAAGACGCGCCGCTCGGGTTAGCCTTCAGGTGCGAGATCACGTCGCCCAGACTGGAGAATTTGCTTTTTGCGCTGACGGCGATAACTGCCGGATCGAACATGACGTGTCCAAGGGGCACGAACGCCTTGCGGGGATCCATCGGCAGGGTTTTGCTGGCAAAGCTCGCATCGAGAGCCGGAAGATTGAGGTTCCCGATCGTGTAACCGTCGGGGCGAACCTTTGCGAGCGCCGTAGCACCAATCACACCCCCGGCGCCCGGCTTGTTGACGACGACGACCGGCTGGCCGAGGACTCCCTGCAAGAACTGAGCGAACACGCGAAAGCTGAGATCGGTGCCTCCTCCCGCACTGTAGTTCACATAGAGCTCGATTGGCTTCGAGGGATAGTTCTGCGCCAAGGCAGCGGATGTCCCGGCCATCAGGACGAAAGCAGTGCCAACGGCTTGAGCAAGGTGCCGTAACTTCATGAGCGTGCCTCCCCGGCTGATTTTTCTGACCAGCCGATCTTTGCGCAAATAGCAAATCCGGTCAATATGGCTAAGCTGGTAGCGATTGCGCCGTGCTTGCGGCTGGGGCAAATGCCTCACTAAGTCCGGTCTGCAGTAGGGAGACGAAAACTGGATACGAGCCTGTCAGCCCGCCCGGCCCTCAACGAACCCACGTATGTGCGGGTGAAGCGTGCCATTGTCGGCGATCTTATTACGCAAGGCTTCCAACCGGGGGATCACCTGACGATCGAAATGCTGACGGCTCGCTACAACGTCAGCCACATGCCGATTCGCGAGGCGCTTCGCCAGCTACAAGGCGAAGGCATCCTGGTCTCTCTGGCCCATAAAGGCTTCCGGATTGAGGCCCTCTCGGCACGCTACATCCGCAACATGTACGATATCCGGGCGGGCCTGGAATCCATGCTGGCACACCGTGCGGCCGAAAAGGCGTCTGCTGGCGATCTCGAAGAGATTCGGACCCTTCACGACAAGTATGCCGAGGCTGTGAGGGCTGATAATGTCGCGGTGTCAGTTCCCCTGAATATCAGTTTTCATGACCGCATTTATGCGGTGGCCGACAACCCTGAAGCAGTCCAGCTGCTCGCGGCGCGAACTTTGATTGTGCGCACAGCAGCGCAAAGCCTGGACGCTTACATACCTGACGACCGCCGCCCGATCATCAGGGAACACGCCTCAATCCTCGACGCTCTCGTGAGCGCGGACGCAGGTCGATGCAGCCGCGCGGTCTTCGATCATTTGAGCAACGCGCGGGATCGTCTCTTGGGCAGAATGGTGAAAGCAGGCCTCTTAGGGGAGCGTGAATAACGAGGAACAGGGGTCCCAAGGAGTGACACGTGCCGGGCAGTCCGGGCGTGATGGAGCGGCATCTCGCCGTTCCGACTAGCCGCTCATGGCCTCCAGCTTGCGCTAGGCAATTGTTCCCTCCACCGGCCGCCGGGCCAACACCGGTAAGCCACTGGGTCGTGCCGGCGGCTGCGAGCCAACCGGTATTCTACTCTTCGGATGGGTGTTCGCCCCGGTTGTGCCTGCTGGGGTATGTCGGAACTTGGTGCAGGCTGCCGGTGCGAGCAATACCCCAGCTGCGAACACTGCGGAGGGGCCATCTGCATCCGATCCGCTCGAGAGTAGCGACATCCGGGCCGGCCGCTACCGCGAACCGACACCGGTGCGGAAGCCCAACTGGCTACCCACGACTGTGGCGCTCACTCTGGGCAGAGCCTTGCGAGGGCGACGGTGATACCACCCAGCGGCCTGCCGGTTGTGGTCGCCAGCACAGAGATACTAGCCCAGCCATGCCGTGACTTTTTGCTTCTGCTCGCCGAGTCCCTGAATACCCAGGGTGACGATATCGCCAGCTGTCAACCAAATCGGATCGGGTTTCTTGCCCATTCCGACGCCTGGTGGCGTGCCGGTAGCAATAATGTCGCCGGGCAAAAGCGTCATGTAGTGACTGCAGTAGGAGACAATCGTTCGCACATCGAAAATCATCGTGCGGGTGTTACCCGCCTGCATACGCTCGCCATTAACATCCAGCCACATCTCGAGATTCTGCGGATCTCTGATCTCGTCAGTGGTGACGAGCCACGGGCCAATTGGGCCGAACGTATCGCAGCCCTTGCCCTTGTCCCATTGGGACGACTGCATCTGAAATGCACGTTCGGAGATATCGTTCACGACGCAATAGCCTGCAACGTAGTCGAGCGCTCTGTCCCCCGACACGTAACGCGCTTCGGTTCCGATGATCACGCCGAGCTCAACCTCCCAGTCAAGCATTTTCGAATGCTTTGGCTGGATGATGTCATCATTGGGGCCACAGATTGCACTTGTCGCTTTCAAGAAGATGATCGGCTCACTCGGCACCTCAAGCCCAGATTCTAGCGCATGATCCGAATAGTTTAAGCCAATGCAGATGAACTTCGATGTGCCGCTAACAGGCGCGCCGATACGTGGGGCACCTTGGACGAGGGGCAGGTGCTCCGGATTGACCTTTGCAAGCCGTTCGATCCCCCGAGGCGAAATCAATGCTGCATCGATATCAGAGTAGATCGACGACAAATCGCGGATATTCCCTGCCGCGTCAATCATTCCAGGCTTTTCGGTACCAACCTCACCAATTCGGCACAATCTCATTATCTCACCCTCCCTCAATACTTTGATGGAACCTTCACGTCGCGACACCAGTGTTTGCCGGCTCGCCCTATAGCAGAAACAGCCCCTACCTCTTGAGTCGCAGCTTACACTCTTGCGTGGCAACCACTTGGTGCGGCCGATTACGGTCGGTCACCGGATGTCGTCTGTATGTGCACCAGAAGCGGTTGAAGACGGGCCCCGGTCCCGCCGCGAGACGGCTCAGTGCAGGATCTGGCTGAGAAAGAGTCGGGTGCGCTCGTGCTGAGGGTTCGTGAAGAACTCCTTTGGCGTGTTCATCTCGACGATCTGGCCGTAATCCATGAAGATCACTCGGTCTGCGACCTGACGGGCAAAGCCCATCTCGTGCGTGACGCACAGCATGGTCATGCCCTCCTCCG
>NZ_LN811359.1:103079-157847 GCF_001006805.1 Microvirga massiliensis
GCCTACGCCGATCATCTGAACGGCAAGCTCGTCCTTTGGCTTGGCAACGGGAGCTGAGCTTTGTTGAGGCTTCAGGATTACATTCATTGTATGTGCCGCCCATTCAAGTCTTTGACGTCATTATCAGCATCAAGCCGACAGGCTTGGCGCTTTAAGTAGAAACGTGATCGACAACACATCTCAACCCGACGCTCTCTGCAGTCGTACTGACGTACTTATTGCGCCAAGTGGAGAGCGCGCAGTATCAGTCGTCAGCAGTCCCATGGACGTCGATTCTACGGCCCGTCGTTCATTTGGCATCCGTAACCGCCCAAAACACCTATCTTAGGTGATTTTTCCAAGTGAGGCACGCCCCGAGGGGCGTATTCCTCACGAGGCGAAATGGCGAATCCTCAGGGAAGTGCCGCGACCTCTAGTTCAGTTCCCATTTTGCTCGAAGCGCGGAGATTCGGCCAGACAAATGCTGCGCTTCTAACCAGTTGTTGAGGAAGTTAAGGAGGTGATACTCGCCGGGCCGGACGGAGTATGCACGGCGGGCCTGGTTGATCTCGCGATCCGGCTCCAGAAGACGGACAGGGGCCTCAGGATTCGTTCGAATGAAGCGTCGGGCGCTGTTGGAGTCAGCAACGTTGGCCTCTGCTCGCTTGTTAGCGACTTCCAGGACAGGGGCTACCTGGTTGTCGGTCGTCAAAACCCGGACCTTTGCATTGGGGAAGCGCGCCCGCGCCGTCCGTTCGTTTGTCGTCCCCCCCAAAACCGAGAACGTAACATTGGCTTGATTCAAGTCCTCGTGCTTCTGATAGGGGGAGTCTCGGTGAACTAGAATCAACTCGCCAGACGTGATGTAGGTTGTTGTGAAAACCACGGACTGAGCACGCTCGGGCGAGGCGTAGGTCGACGCCATGAGAACGTCGTACTGATTGGAAAGGAGACCATTGATGATGGTCGCCCACGAGGCGTCGACCATCTGAAGCTTCACTCCGAGTGACTGAGCGAGATCATTGGCCATGTCGACGTTAAATCCCTCCCACGCGTTCGTGGCAGGATTCTTAATTGCAAAGGGCGCCGAGTCCGCAATGCCCACGCGCAGGACTCCCTCCGACTTTATGCGCTTGATAGCCTGATCCTGCTGGGCCAAAGCTTCATGCGTGCCAGGACTGAACATCGCTAAAGTCACTATGGCGACGAGTACACTTAGTCTGCGAAACATCACTCTTTTTCCTCTGTTGGACTGCAACTTCACTACTAACGTGCGAGACGCCCTCGACTATGCATCAGATGCCTTGCGAACACGCTGAACGGAAAGATGATCAGAAAGAAGAACACGCCTATGGCGGTGAAGAACTCAAGATAGCGGAACGTCTGCCCACCAAGCGTGAACGCGCTGTGCGCTACTTCCATGACGCCTATAACCGATAGAAGTGTGGACTGCTTGAGGAGTTCAGTTGTATAATTGACGATTGGTGCAAGCATTTGCCTCAGCGCTTGCGGCAGCACGACACACCCCCAGAGCGGGATAGCAGATAAGCCGAGTGCCATTGCACCCTCCCGTTGGCCCTTGGGGACCGCCTGAATTCCTGCCCGAAAGATTTCACCGAGGTTCGCGCCGGCCGCCAATGCGAGTGCGAGCACACCCGTGAGAAGCGCAGAAAGATTGACATTGATGAGTTGAGGAAGGCAAAAGTACACCCAGAAAATGAGGACCATTTCCGGGATATTACGGAAGCAGTTCACATAGGCACGGCCCACGATAGCGGCCCACCGCTTCTCTGAAAGGTTGAGCGAAGCGATTAGCAACCCAATCACCGCTCCCAGCCCGAGCACGATTAAGACTATCCAAAAGGTGTTCAAGAGCCCCAGGAGAAGATCCGGCCAATAGCGACTAAGCACCGTCCAGTCAAAGAACATCACGAGATCCTATCGTTCGGCATGACGAAGACGTTTTTCCAGACGCCTCGCTAGTAGGTCTAAGGAGATCCCAATGGCAAAGTAGACCAAGGCTGCGAACGTGAATATCTCGATTGTTCTGAATGTGTAATTGCTGATGCGGTTTACGACCTGCAGGAACTCGCCGATCGACAGGACCGACACGATGGTTGTGCCTTTCAGAACGCTGACTGTCATGTTGACGAGGGGCGGAATCATTATCTTGAGGGCCTGCGGAAGAACGACCAGTCGAAAGCACAGCCACTTCGTTAGACCAATCGCCTCGCTCGCCTCCCACTGACTGCGCGGAACAGCGGCGATGCCGGCCCTCACGATCTCGGTAAAGTATGCGCCCGCGCTGAGTGTAAGTGTGAGCAGACCACTTTGACTTGGCGTCATGGGTACTCCAGTTAGCGTCGGCAGCGCGAAGTGCACCCACATAAGCTGGATGAGCAGTGGGGTATTTCGGAACGTCTCGACATACGCTGTTACCAGCCACACCATAGGGCGGCCCGCAATGCGCTCCGAAACTGCTAGGATCACTCCAAGGATGATGCCCGCCGTTGACGCAGCCGCCGTGAGCCAGAGCGTGATAAAGAGCGCATCGAGCAACGCGGACCGATAGGTCCAAATGATCTCCAGATGCAGGTTGTTAAGAACGCTCATCTGCTGAGATCTTTCACGCGAGGTAGCGGAATACACCGACAGCCGACGCAAGCACGGCTCGGGCGGTGGGGCCGCCGAATGCGCAAAGATCAGCCCCAGCAGTGAGATTATCAGGGCCGGGTATGGCGGTCTCTGGGGATCGAGGATGTCGGCTTGCCCACCCGCACCTTATAGATCGCGGCAAGCCCTGCAACTGTATTTGAATGAATCGCGCATTCAAAGTGCCCATTTGGCGCTGCCCCTCTTGTACCGTCACCGGCTTCGGCCAAGCTGACCACTTTCGAGTGCTATTGTCGAGCGCTCCGATTGGGCGAGTTCGCATGTCGCGAACTCTCCCGTGATCTCGCTCGTCCGACTATGTCGCCGTCTCATACCAGGTCAAGATCCTCCAGCTTCCAGCCAATGCTGGAGAACTCCCGCCCACAAATTGTGTCCGCCAGATGGGTAAGCGCATCTAGAGTGGGTGTGACCACCCCTTTTACGCGCCCGAGTTCCGCGATTATGGCAAATCCATACCGGACATTCTCCACGGTGTAGCGGTGGAACAACCGATCCGGGCCAGTCAGCAGGGCGAACCCGTCGTACCCGCCACTCGTGTCTCTAAAATTTGCCCCTTCGACGCTCGTCGGATGCTCGTATACCTCCTCAGGGTAAGGAGCTATATCGACGCCCCAGGCGCGGCCGACTTCGATGAATTCGTAGTGTGCGGCTCGAACGGTCCGGCGCACTCCGCTCGTCATGCCATCCCTGAACAGCGCGAAGTTTCCCTGCATCGCCTCGATCGCACCAACGTTGAGAAGCGGCCCGATTCCGAGAACAAGCATGCTTGAGTTGCGCAGCGCAACCTCGATTGCACTCTTCACGATCGTGATGTTCGGAAAAGTGGACTGTAATGGTTGGAGGCTCTCCCTTGTGCTCTCATGCGGGATCCCCGTCGCAAACATCTTTAGGGCACGAAAGGCGATCCTAACTTGTCTCTCCCCAATTCTCCGACAGCCGTAGGGAAGAGTATTGACCTCCGCGATCTTTGCGTCCTCTGCGGCCATTCCCGCCTGACGGGCTAACTTCTTGAACCGTAGGGAGCCAAGTCGCCCCGCCCACAGGACAATCGTGCAGTCGGGCCCGAGCCTCGGCAGCAGCATTCGAAAGTAGACCTCTTGCGCCGATACCGGCACTACGAGGTGAATGAGATTGGCGCCTTCCAGAGCCTCATCCAGGTCGTCGCCGACTTTCCGGAGAATCGCCGTTTGCTCCCTGCCCTGGGCATCGACAAGGGTCAGCCGAGGCGTCCTCTGCAGTTCCGAGATCGAAAAGCTGAAATCGGGGTGCTCATAAAGACGAACATCGTGCCCCTGCAGCGCGAGGTCGCCCGCGAGTGCAAGCCCACCATTACCGGCCCCCAGAACGGCACTCGACGAGCCGGCGCGAGATGA
The DNA here is from genome assembly GCF_001006805.1 of Microvirga massiliensis. Taxonomy (GTDB): domain Bacteria; phylum Pseudomonadota; class Alphaproteobacteria; order Rhizobiales; family Beijerinckiaceae; genus Microvirga; species Microvirga massiliensis. Next base: position 107,105 of record NZ_LN811359.1, read on the forward strand.
AACCGTCATGTCTATGCAACCCCCCTTTTGTCCTGCCAGGCTTCGCCTCGCGATGTGGCCGCGCCCTTGCTCTTGGACATGTCCGCCACAATCGAGTGCGCGTTCGCTATGACGTGCGCTCGCACGATCCGTTCTGCCTCTTCGGTTTGCTGGTTGCGCAGCGGCTCAAGAAAGCGCCAGTGCTCGTGACCGGCGAGCTCCGGGTCGCCATGGGCCACACTGTACATGAGCAGGTAGGGCTTGACCCGGGTCCTGAGCCTGCTGATCTGGGCACAGAGCTCCTGGCGCCCGCTTATCCCGCACAGATAATCGTGCACGGCATCATGCCGCTCAATCCATCGGGTGCGATCCGACTTGGCCCTCTCCATTTGCTGAACGAGGAAATCGAGCTCCTCGATATGCGATTTCGTCGCGCGCGTCGCCGCAATTCCGGCTGCCAATCCTTCGAGAACCGAACGGATCTCGAAGAGCTCGAGAATATCTTCAAGCGAAAGATTGGTGACCGTCGCACCACGGTTGAGACGAATGGTTACCAAGCCCTCCGAATCGAGTTGACGCAACGCGTCACGCACTGGCATGCGGCTGATGTCGAGTTGCTGTGCGATCGACTCGGTCTTGAGCCAAGATCCAGCCGTGAACTTCCCCGAAAGAATACCTTCCCGGATAAAGTTGTAAGCCAGCTGCTGCGGTGTCGCGTCATCTCTATACATGATTTCTTCAACTTGCTTTTGGCGGCCTGGCCATCCTCAACGTGCGAATAGGCGACCCAGCCGAACGACTTTGTCTGTGTTTCCGATCTTGTTCAGCGCGGACCAGAAGAGCGTCTGGTTCTGGGTCAAGATCGGGATCCCAAGCTCTTGTTCCAGTGGCTCGATCGACTCGAATGTCGGCACGTCCGTCGACAGGATGAGCAGAGCCTCAGCCCCGCTCAGATCGAGATTGTCGACGGCGCCCCGGAGCTGCTCCGGCGTGATCATTGGCGTTTTCAACATGTCCATGAAGTCGAATGTCGTGTCCGCCGTCATCTTGAACCCGTGGCGCGCAAAGAAAGGTCCGGCGAGTGCCTGCAGGTTCTGCGGGTAGGGAGAGATCATCGCAAACTTCTTGATCCCGAGGTGGCGGAGGGCATCGTGCAACGCGGTCCAGCCGGTGACGCAAGGGACCTTGTATTGGGCTGTGATCTCCCGAGTGCGTCGGTCGTTCCAATCCGGCTCCATGATGAAGCTGACCACCATGTCGGCGATCATGATGACGTCCACGACCGTTGCCATGAGCTCGGCGGCGGAGCGGCTGATCTCCGCTTCCATTCCCTTGAGAGCGTCGGCCGTGACGTCGCCCTTCAACATCAGACGACTTGCATAGAGCGCGGATCCTGCAGGCATCCGACTCCAAAGCTCCGGCTCGAGAGTTGAGTTATTGCCTGGAACCATCACGCCGAGACGGTGCTTGATCGAGTACATTGTTCTACCCCCTGAGATAATTAGGCTTCGAGATTGAATATAGGCGCGGTGATCCCGTCCTTGGACAGAAGCGTTCCGGCGAGATAGAGGTCCTGCACGGCATTCCCCAAGGACTTGAACACCGTGATCTCGGATGAGTCCCTTCGCGCGGGAATGTCTCCAGCGAACATTGATCCAATCTCGCCTCTGATACGGTCCCTCGAGAGCACGCCGCTTTGGAGGGGAATGCGGATGTCGCCGGCCCGCTCCAGACCTGCGCTCATCGAGTCGAGGTAGAAGATGGCGCGCCCGGCCACCTGATCGTCGATCTCCCGCCATTCCGGGCGAAATGCGCCAGCAATATTGATATGAACACCCGGCCGAACCTTGCTCCCGTCGAAGACCGGCTCAGTAGCCGATGTTACAGTCGTGATCACGTCGGCCACGGAAGCCGCCTCGTCCGGGCTAACATCGTGGTCGATCTGCATTTCGGCGAATGCTCTGTCGTTACGCAGTCTGGCTGCCAGCGCTTCGACCCGGGCTGACGTGCGGCCGACAAGGATCACGCGCTCGAAATTCCGCACCCGACATAGGAGCCGAACCGAGGGCTCAGCCAGCTTGCCGGCTCCATAGACCGCGAGCGTTCGCACCTGCTTGGGCGCCAGCGCATCGGTGGCGGCTGCAAGTCCCGCAGCGGTCCGGAAATCGGTAAACCAGTCGGATGAGAGAAGCCCGACCGGAGTTACGCTCTGCGCGTCGATCACGAGGATCATGGAAACGGTGTGCAACCCGCTTGGATGACTTTCATCGGGACGGTTTGCGATCAGCTTGAACCCCAAATATTTGTCGGCCACGAGACCGGGCATTATGAAGAAGACACCCCCGCCGGGAAGCGGAATTTCCGTACGGAGCGGCACGGTGGCTGATCCGGAGGACAACAGGCGGAACGCCTCAGCCGAGGCACGAATGGCCTCATCAGGATCGATCAGATTGCGAACTTCACTTTCTGACAGCAGTTTCATCAAACACCTTGCCCCGCTTCAAACAACTTGCCCACCGCCCTGGCCATGACACGGCATCCGCGGATAATATCCGCATCACTCGTATTCTCAGCGATGTCGTGACTCCGCCCGCCGATGCTCGGCACGAACAACATGATTGAAGGGATGGCACGTGCCATGACCATGGCATCGTGACCTGCTCCGCTCGGCATCACCATGAATTCTTCTCCGAGTTCGTCGGCGGCATCTCGGAGGAGAGATTGCAGGTGAGCGTCCATGCTCACCGGATCCACCCCGCCAATCGATTCGACCGTGAAATCGATTCCCGAGGCCTGACCTGCGGTGCGCACCGCCTGACGGACTTCCGCCTCAATGCGCCTCAGCACGGCAGGCTCAAGATCGCGAAACTCGAACACCAGAGAGGCTTCTGCCGGAACGACGTTTGCCGCACCTGGCCGGAATTCGACGACGCCGATGTTCCAGACCGATTCAGGCTCCGCCCAGCGAGGCATCCCGTCCAGCAGGACCAAGCTGAGCCTCAGCAGCGCGGCACCGGCATCGCGGCGCATGTTCATCGGCGTCGTGCCGGCATGATCGGCTTGGCCACGCGCCGAAATCCGGAATCGGCGAATACCGACGATGCCCGTCACAATGCCAATCCCCTGGCCTGACGCTTCGAGCCGTGGGCCCTGTTCGATATGCGCTTCCAAAAACGCCGCGTACCTCCCGGCGTCGAGTCTTACCTCAGCGGGAGGAAGGTCTGCATCGCGCAGCACATCACGCAGGCGTCGGCCATCGGCGCTGACGGCCGTCTCGACGTCCGCCTGTTTCAGGGTGCCGCAGAACGACTTGCTTCCGAGACAGGGCACAAAAGTGCCCTCTTCGTCTTGGAACGACACCACATCGACCGGACCGACCCCCGCCGCGGTAGCGGCTCGGGCGATCTCAAGCCCGTAGATGACGCCCAACGCACCATCGAGCCATCCACCTTTTGGAACGGAATCGGTATGCGAGCCGATCAGCACGGCCCGACCTGCTCCAGGAGCCCGGCCATAGACTGTCCCGAACCGATCGAGCCGTGCCTCCAGTCCGGCTTCCTCCAGGCGCATGCTCAGCCAACGACGGGCGGCAAGATCCGGTTCGGACAATGCAGTCCGATCGACGCCGGTCGAATACTTGCCAAACTCGGCCAGCCGGCGCAAATCCTGCAGGAGCCGATTTCCATCGATTTCAATCATGAATTGGACATTCCTTGTCTGATAGCGCTGGCGGACCGCTCGCACTCGATCAGGAGGCAGGTGCCGTCAGGCCCAGCAGTTTGCCGACCGTAGCGTTCCAGGCGTTGACGCATTCCGCTCCGCATGTCTTCGCCCATCGTGGCAGAATGGTCTTTTTCAGTGCGTCACGCCTGGAAGCCGTGTCGGTCTCGGTCACCTCGACCACCTTCATGCGCCCGGGCGGACCAAGCGGGCATTCGCCCCGGCCAGTGAGGCAAGCCAGCCCGACTTCAGATTCTTTCGCGTGAGCGGCAAGCAGCTTATCTTTGAGCCTCTGGAACTCTTCGGTCAGGAAGGCCTGCAGTTCGGGCGACATCTTCCGCCAGTCACGAAGGTTGGCAAAATAACCGACGATCTGCCAGTTGACCGGAAGAGGATATAGGTAGTTTGCGGCTTCGTGCCAGCCGGTTTTGTATCCGGCGGAGGTGCTCGTCAGCCCACAATCGACCACACCGGTCTGCAGTGCGGTCTGAACCTCGCCGAAGGCGATGTTGACGTCGTTGCCACCATAGTGCTGAACGAAATCGGCCTGCGTCGTGTTCGACACCCGCACTTTGCGTCCCTTTAGATCCGCAAGGCTCTTGAGCTCATTCCTGCAATAGAGGACCTGCGGAGGAAGGGGATAAAGGGCCAGCACCTTGATCCCATAATTCTTCTCGTAAAACTTCGAGAACTCCGGCTGGAATGTTGCAATCACCTTCTGCGCATCCTCAAACGAATCGGATAGCAGAGCGAGATCCAGACCGGAGTTTATTTTCACGTCTCCGGTGTTGTAGGAGAGGATCATGTTGCTGATCGGTGCGACGCCCTGGCGGAGGAGATGGAACATCTCGGGCCCCTTGAGACCCATTTCATTCCAGGGCGTGATCTCGACGGTCACTTTTCCACTGGAATCCGCCGGAAGCTGCTTCGACCAGAAGTCGACTTCAACATCTTTCCAAGAAGGCTGAGCACTGTTAGCGCCGATGATCTTCAGTTTGGTTTGTGGAAGATCAAGCGCCATGGCCGGAACGGACACAAAAGTCGATATGAGAAGCAGGGATAGCATACGTTTCATGACTTTCTCCCTTTGATAAAGCTATTCCAGGCTCTTTACATTCTGAGGTCGCTGTACAGGTGCGGCAGCCATAACGCGATGCTGGGGAAGGCGATCAGCAGACCGATGAGGATGATCATCGCGGCAAGGAGCGGGACCGACCCGCGAATGACATCCATAATAGGGCCGGGACCACGCACCGTCTGGATGACGTAAAGATTGATTCCAACCGGTGGCGTGATCATCGCCGCCTCGAGCAGGATCGTGAACACGACGCCGAACCAGATCGGATCATAGCCGGCATGCGTGATGATCGGCAGAACGATCGGAGTGGTCGCGACCACCATGGTCAGCGTTTCCATGAAACAGCCGAGGAAAAGATAGAACGCGACGATCAGTATAATGAGCTGCAGGGGCGACAGCTCCCACATCTGGACAACCGCGGTCACCTTCGTCGTGAAACCGGTGCTCACCAGCACGAAGTTCAGGATGAACGCCGCAATCACGATGAGGCCGATCATCCCGGTTACGGCCATGGTCCGGATGCAGGCCGTCGCGAGCACGTCCCAGTTGAGCCTGCGCCGGGACGCGGCGAGGATCAGCGATGCGATCAGGCCCAGAGAGGCCGCCTCGGTCGGTGTGGTGAAGCCGACATAGATTGAGCCGACGACAATCAGAAACAACCCGATTGGAGGAACGAGAAATCGCAGTTCATGGACAGCATCCCGCCAGACGAACCGCTCTTTCTTGCCGCTCAGTTCCGGTCGAGCAACGCAAAGGCCGAGAACGACAAGTGAAAAACTGCTTGCGAGAAGAATGCCAGGGATCAGCGCCGCCAAATAAAGCAGGACGACCGAGCTCTCCGAGACGACCGCATAGACGATCATGGGAATGCTGGGCGGGATCAGGATGCCGAGCGTGCCACCGGCCGCCAAGGTGCCCAGGAAGAGAGATGGGCTATACTGCTTCTCACGGATGAGCGGCACCGACATCGTGCCAATCGTCGCCGCAGTGGCGACGCTCGAGCCGGAAGTGGCTGCGAACATGGCGCAAGATGCGATGTTGCTGTGCATCAAGCCGCCGGGAAGCCAGCTCAGCCACTTGCCGAGTGCTCGGTACATATCCTGAGATACGCCGGACAGCAGAAGCAACTCGCCCATGAGAATGAACATGGGCACTGCAGTGAGAATGAAATCCGAGCTTGCCGACCAGGCCACCTGCCCCAACGCGTTGATCAGCGGAAAGGGGCTGAAGAACTCGGATAGCACGTAGGTGATGGTGCCGAGCGAAACGGCCACAGCGATTCCGCCCGACAGAAGGACAATCATCAGGAGCAGGACAGTAAGTACCATGATGCGCGCCCCTCAGATTTCCGTTTGATCGAGATCAATGCCGATCTCGGCGTGGATACGGGCGAACTTCCGGCGAACAAGGTCCCCCAGCACCCGAACCGTGAGAGCAAGAGCGCAGAAGGCGAACCAAAGAAGCCCGGCTGCCCACACGCCTTGAGGGATGACCAGCGGCACCGCCAGGCTGGAAGTCGAGCTGGCCCCGATCTCCCAACTGCTTATCGCGGCGATCGTGCCATGGTACGCGAGAGCCAGCGCCAAGAGGAGCATCAGCAGTAGGTTCACGACATCGAAGACAGTCTGCACCCAGAGTGGGAACATCCGATAGATGGCATCGATCCGGATGTGCTTGCGGTCGAGGAGCGCGTAGCCAAACGAAAAGGCCATGGCTGCCGCGAAGGCATAGGTCGTCAGCTCGAAACTTCGGAAGGGGACGATGCTGAACAGATTGCGGACGATCACGTCGAGCGAAACGAGAGCCGCGCTCCCGAGCATCACCAGCCCGCCCAGCAGCGCGAAAGCTCGCGAGATCCTGAAGACGCCCCCGGGGTTTCCGGTCATTGTCGGCTCGTCGGGCGTCATGGCGTTCATCCGATAGCACCTCTGAGCCGCCTCAGGGCCTCCCTGAAGCGAGAATCCTCGACCGTGAAGGCGACCCGAATGAACCCGTCGCTTTGCGGCCCGAACGTGATGCCGGGAACCGCGGCAACGCTCTGCTCCTGCAGGAGGCGCTTCGCGAAAGCGAGCGATCTCTCGCCCGACGCTCCAATAGCGATGAAGCCGTAAAACGCACCCTGCGGGACGACCGGGAGAGCACTGCTGTCGTCGAATACCTCGACCAGGATATCGCGTCGGCGCCGGTAGATGTCGCAGAAGCGACCGATAACGGACTGATCGCCGGCCAGAGCCGCCTCGGCCGCTGCTTGGCTCGGAGCAGATGGACAGGAGGTCACCGGTTCCTGAATTGCGCCGGCCACGGCGGCGACCGTCGGCGGACAGACGAGATAGCCAAGCCGCCAGCCCGTCATCGCATATGATTTGGAGAACCCTGAAACCACAATGACTCGGTCATCCGGAGCCACCTCGAGGGCACTGACATGCTCGCCCTCGAAGACGAAGTCCTCGTAGACCTCATCGCTGATGAGATAGAGGCCATGCCGCACCGCAAGGCGGCCGATCTCCTCCATGATCTTGCGTGGGAAGACGGCGCCAGTCGGGTTTCCTGGCGTGCTGATGACGATGGCTTTGGTTCTTGGCCCGATCAGACGTTCCATGGCCGCCGGGTCGGGCAGGAAGCCCTGCCCGGCCGGCTGGGCATAACGGACCGCCCGTGCACCGGAGAGATGCACGATGCTCTCATAATTGGGCCAGCCAGGATCCGGCAGCAAAACCTCGTCACCCGGATCCACGACGGCGAAGATGGCCGAGAAGAGAGCTCCGATGGCCCCGGTCGTGACAGCGACGCGGTCGGGCTCCACGCCACGCCCGAACTTGGCACCAACCCGACCCGCGATGGCCGCGCGCAGGCGCTGAGTTCCGGAATTCGGAGTATAGCGGGTCGCGCCCGCCCGCACGGCGCGGAAGGCTTCGTCGACGATCCAGTCAGGAGTGCCGAATTCCGGCTCTCCGACTTCAAGATGAAAGACGTCGCTTCTCCCGGCGGCCAACATCATGATTTCTCGGATTGCTGATCGCGGCATTGTCGTGGCGCGATCAGCGAGGGGCCGAACTCGCGCGATGTCCAGAACTGTCATCTTCATGCTCCCCGATGCGTCAGGCTTGGAACAGGCGTCCCAAGCTCTTCAAGCGGGCCGTGTTCTTGCACAACCGCAAGCCATGCCAGAGCAAGGTCTGGTTCGAGGTCAGGACGGGAAGTCCCGTTTCGTCCTCGAGGGCAGCAATGACCGAGAAAGTGGGCAGGTCGGTTGCCAGAAGGACGATCGCCTCTGCCTTCGCGAGCGACATATCGGCCACGAGGGCACGGACGGCGTCAGGCTTCACCTTTGGCACATCCGTCATGGCAAGAATGTTGAGAGTGGCATCGGCCGTGACCGAAAAGCCAGCCTTCTCGAAGAACGGACGGCAAGTCGCGTGGATGCCGTTCGGATAGGGCGTGCCCAGCGCGAAGGACCTCACACCCAGTTGCTGGAGAGCAGCACGCAGAGCCGTCCAGCAGGTATAAACCGGGACCCCTGCTTGTGCCGAGATCTCTCGAGCCCGACGGTCGTTCCAGTCGGCGTCCATGATGAAGGTGGTGACCATGTCCGCATAGGCGATGACGTCAACAACCGTTGCTGTCAGTTCATCCACCGCGCGCTCGACATTGGTCTCCATGAGCTTGACCGCTTGCGCGGTCAGATCGCCCCGCGCCAGGATTCGGGTCGCGTAGGCTGCCGTATCCTCAGGCATTTGCGACCAGATCTCTGGCTCAAGGGTCGAGTTGTTGGCAGGGACGATGATCCCCAGCCGACCATTGCGACCAAACATTCGCTCACTCCCGTCTTCAGCTGCTTCGTTCAATGCCTGCGGCATCACCGATTGGCGTCGAAGGCCGCCTTGGCCTCGGTCGGATTGCAGAAGCGAGCCCCGTTCTTCGCGACGTGATCCATGAAGCGCCGGAACCGCTCGAGCACGTCCGGACGCCCCATCGAGCTCGAGTGGAAGAGCAGGTGGACGAATTGCGGCTGTCCGCTTGCCGCCGCCCGGCCACGGATCGTTGCCCAAACCCGCTTCAGGTCCTCGAGGGTGGATTCGTCCGTATAGAGTTGGTTCACGGGCTCTGAGCCGATCCCATCGACGCCGAGCGGAATCTCGAGGACCTTCGAGGTCTCGCCGTTTCTGGGCGCAGCCAAGTGGTTGGCCCGATTCAGGTAGAAGGCCGAGAATGGTGCGCCTGTCCACACGGCGTCCCATGCCGGCTGGTTGAAGCCTGGAGCTGCGGAGAAATCAATAAGGACGTCCAGGGACTCCAGGAAGGGCGTGAGATAACTCATATAAGCAAAGTGACCGCCACGGTACGAGGTTGCCTCGATGCCGGCAGCGTTCAGATCAGCGTTCCGATCCAGGATCATCCGCTTCATGTGATCCTGTTCGGCGTTGCGGGTTCCCTTGCCTGCGATCTCCTCGTGCGTGTGAAGGCAGATCTCGCCACCGGCCGCAATGGCCCGGCGATAGTGGCTAAGGAATGGCTCCTCGTAAAAGGCGCGACGGCAATAGGTGCCACTGTGTACCGAATAGACGACCTTTCCGTCGGACAAGTTGCGGAATTCGTCGACGCAGCGGTCGACCTCCTCGGCACACTGCTCGACTGGTGGCGGTTCAGCCAAGTATCCTTTCTTCGCATCCATCGGTGCGAACTGAACCCAGTTCACATCGACGAGCGGAACCAAATACACAAACTCACCCATTGTTTCCTCCAAAGGATCTAATTGTCAGATTGCGCCGCGCTCACGCGCCGTGGCGGCCGGACAGTTGTCCACCATCGACCAGAAGTGTCGTGCCAGTGACGAACGACGCCTCATCGGAAGCCAGGAACAACGCTGCCGCGACGACCTCTTCCGCCCGCCCCGGACGCCCGAGAGGCTGGGTCTTGATGATTGCGGCTCGCGCTTCCGGCGGCACGGTCGAATTCATCGGCGTATCAATGAAGCCGGGACAAACGGCATTCACGCGGATCCCGTGGGGTGCGTAGTCGAGCGCAATCTGCTTGGTGAGATTGTGCACTGCACCCTTCGCAGCGCAGTAGGCCGGATAATCGGGCCTTCCATAGAAGCCAAACGTGCCGCCCGTGTTGACGATAGCACCACGCCCGCGGCTCATCATGTGCGGCAGCACGTACTTGCAGCCCAGAAAGACGCTCTTGAGGTTGGTTGCCAGCACCAGATCCCAGTCTTCCTCGGAGAGGTCTGTGGCCCGGGCGGGGCGATTAATTCCCGCATGGTTATAAAGGATATCGATCTGCCCGAATCCTTCGACGCCAACATGAATCATCTTTTGAACATCGGCCGACTTGGACACATCGACTTCGACCGAGATGGCTGAGCCGCCGTTCTTCTTGATCGCTTCGACGGTGGCTGCGGCAGACGATGGATTGCGGTCGGCGACCACGATCCGGGCTCCCTCACGGGCAAACGTCTCCGCCGCGGTCCGTCCGATTCCCGACCCCGCTCCGGTAATGACGGCAACCTTGTCCTTTAGTCTCACAACGGCACCCCGCGCTTGTGTGCTGACACGTATTTTTGTATCCATTTATCCGAGAAGCCGTCAAGGGAGGTAGGAGCATGATCTCGCAGTTCGCCGGGGCCCAGGGACCGCACCGGCATTTCGATCTCGTCGTTGCTGGTGGCACGGTGATCACAGCCTCTCACAGGGAGCGCCTCACCATCGGGATTCGTGACGGCCAAGTGACTGCATTGCTGGATCCGAAGGTCGACTGGCAGGCGAATCACGTGATCGACGCCAGAGGCTTGTTCGTTTTGCCGGGAGCCGTTGACGCGCACGTCCACTTCCGCGAGCCAGGTCTCGTCAGAAAGGAGGGCTTCGTTTCCGGGACGCGAGCGGCGGCAGCCGGCGGCGTGACCACGGTCATGGTGATGCCCACTGATCAACCCTGGACGTTCACCCCGCAAGATTTCAAGGAAAAGCGCACCCTGCTTTCCGGGCAGGCCCACGTTGATGTTGCGCTGCAGGCGGCACTCGCAGGCGATTTGAGCAACATCGATTCGGTAGAGGAGCTCGTCGCGGCGGGAGCGATTTCGTTCGAGCTCTTCCTGGGGGATGTCCCACCTGCCTACGTGATCGGCGACAACGGAAAATTGCTCGAGGCCTTCGCCCGGGTCACAGCCGCCGGCTCCGTGGTCGGCGTCAGCCCAGCTGACGACGGCGTGATTGGCCTGCGCATGCAGCGCATTTCCAGAGAAGGAGGACGCGATCTCGCAGCCTTCTTCAGGTCCCGTCCTCCAGAGAGCGAGGTGATGGGCGTCGCACGTGCCTGCGTGATGGCCGAGGCCACGGGCGCCAGGGTTCATTTGCGCCAGATGAGCACCCGCCCTGCAATCGCGCTCCTGCGCGATTTCCGCAGGCGGGCAAACGGCCTCTCGGCAGAGGTGACACCGCACAACCTGCTCTTCTCGGACACGAGCGTCGCGGCGCTCGGACCCTATGCTAAGGTTGCTCCGCCTCTGCGCGAGGAGGACCACCGAATCGCAGCATGGGAAGGTCTTGCCGACGGCACCCTCGACATCGTAGCCACCGATCACGCGCCGCACCTCGAGAGCGAGAAGGAGGCCGGGCGCGACGACATCTGGAAGGCACCGGGCGGCTTCCCCGGCGTGCAGACGCTCGTTCCTCTAATGCTGAATTCGGCAGCTGCCGGCGATCTGAGCTATCAGGACGTGGTGCGCTTGGTCAGCGAGAATCCTGCCAGGCTGTTCGGCTTATTTCCCAGAAAGGGCACTATCGCGGTGGGAGCCGATGCGGATCTCATCATCGTAGATCCACAGCGAGAATCCATCATCCGCAATGAGGACCAGCACAGCAGGGCCCGCGTGACGCCATTTGCCGGCCGTCGGGTCCGCGGTGCCGTGACCACGACGCTGCTGCGCGGGTCCGTCATCATGCAGGACGGCGTAGTAGCGGATACGGCCAGCGGTCAATTCGTTGCACCTGACCGGGGCCAGTCTCAACATTGCTGACTTACGCTGGTGATGATCCTGCCCCGGCAAGCGCCCTCCCCAACATGAGCGACCTGACCTCAACGGTATTGCGGCCCGATCAGGAGCGATCCAGGATGAATCAAACCTGGTCTCAGTGACAGTGGTGATCATGGCTGCCTCCTCCCTTGGCTCGACGGAAGTGCCCCGGACCGAAGCGATGACTACGGCGGAGTCTGGATTCGTCGAGCTCGACGATGTTTCACTCCGATATGGCGGCACAGCAGGCGTCCTCGCGCTCGAGAACGTATCGCTGAAGGTTGCACAGGGAGAGTTCGTCGCCGTAGTCGGGCCGTCTGGCTGCGGAAAGTCAACGCTCATGAAAGTGATGAGCGGCCTCTGGCCTCCGTCCAGAGGCCGAGCGATCGTGGCTGGCCACGTCGTGACGAGACCCCTCTCGATCGTCGGGATGGCCTTTCAAAACGCAAGCCTGCTCCCCTGGCGTACGACCCTCAACAATGTCATGCTGCCCCTCGAGATAGTCCAGCCGCATCGCAGCGCGATAAAACGCCGGCGCGAGGAATACGAGAGCAAAGCTCGCGAACTGCTTCACATCGTCGGTCTTGAGGAATTCGCGAGCCACTTGCCTTGGCAGCTTTCAGGAGGAATGCAGCAGAGAGCCTCTCTCTGTCGCGCGCTCGTCCACGAGCCAGCGCTCTTGATGCTCGATGAGCCGTTCGGCGCGCTCGACATGTTTACGCGTGAGGAGCTTTGGAGTGTCTTGCAAGACGTGTGGATGGCACGGCGTCCAACAGTCATCTTGGTCACCCATGACATTCGCGAAGCCGTGTTCCTGGCCGACAGGGTGTTCGTGATGAGCGCTCGGCCCGGTCGAATCGTTGCCGAGCAGGTCGTTCCATTACCACGGCCGCGCACATTAGAGGACACATTCAATCCCGAGTTCACTGCGCTGGTTCATGACCTGCGTGAGCATATCGGTCACGCAAGATCGCAGGGGCGCGAATTGCCATGAGATACCCTCTCGGCTCTGCAGATCATCGCCGCAGGCAGGCAATCGTAAGGCAACCCAGCACAAGCGGGATTGCTGGCCACCTACGGCTTGGGATGCGAGCGCCGCGTCTCTTGCACTTGCCGAAACTCGAATTCCTTATCGATGACGAAGGTGGGAGGGACGTAAGCCCCACTTCCGGAGGCACAGCAGCATGTATCTAGAGCTACAATTGGGAGGGAGCAGACCAATGATAAGACACATACTCCACCGTTTCGCTGCAGTCGCGGCCGGCGTCGTGCTAGCCCTGAGCGCAGTGTCCGGCGCAACCGCTCAGCAGAAGAACGTCCGCTTTGTTCTGGACTGGGCGTTCCAAGGTCACCAAGCGCCGTTCACGATCCCTGTCGACGACGGCACGTTCGCAAAACTCGGGCTCAATATAACAGTGGATCGTGGCATCGGCTCCGGCGACACGGTCGCTAAGGTCGCAAGCGGCGCCTATGACATTGGCCTCGCCGATGTCTACTCGATGGTTCGCTTTAACGCGGCCAATCCCACCAAGAAACTCATCGGCGTCATGATGGTGCACGACAAGTCGGGCCTGTCGGCTGCGTCCATGAAGTCAAGCGGCCTGAACGCGCCAAAGGACCTCAACGGCAAACGGATGGCGTCACCCGTGGGCGATGCTAGCAGACAGTTATTCCCGCTCTTCGCGGAAGTGAACGGCATTGACCAAAGTTCGATCGTCTGGAGCAATGTGAGTCCCGAACTTCGGGAGCCGATGCTGGTCCGCGGTGAGGTGGATGCCGTCGCCGGACACGTGACGACCGTTTTGAGCAACATTCGCGCCATGGGTGCCGATCCCGCGAATGTGCTCGTCATGCCATATGCGGACTATGGTGTACCGCTCTACGGACATGTTCTTTGTGTAAGCCCTGAATACGCTGAGAAGAACCCGGAGATCGTTAGGAACTTCATTCGTGGAGTTGTTCACGGCTTCAATGTTATGCTGAAGGATCCTGATGCGGCTATAGCGTCCATCAAAAAGCGCGACCCTCTCATCAATGATGAGATCGAGAAAGGGCGTATCAAGCTCTCGAACGACGTGATGTTCATAACCCCGAACGTGCTCGAGAACGGGATGAGCAACGTGGATATGACCCGCCTCTCGGAAACGCTCGTCAGAGTAGCGCAGCCGTTCGAGATGAGAACGCCTGCAAAAGCAGATGACGTCTATACCCCGAAGTATCTGCCACCTCGAGAAGAATTGAAGATCAAGCGCTGATCTCGATCTGGAAAGCTGACGGCTGAACGCCCTCGTCGGAATGGCGAGGGCGTTTCATACTTGCCGAGGACCGGGTTTGTGCACGGGATTCGTTGATCTTGGCTAAGCCGTGCAATAGCGGTCCTCAAGACTTGGTACGGAGTTCTGCCGTGACTTCTCCACACCAAGAGTCTCGATTCAACGCTGGATCACACCCAGCGTACTCCCGCCATCGACCGGGATTACCGTGCCGGTGACCCAGGCCGCCCGTGGAGATATAAGATAGGCCACGAACTCGGCGACGTCCTCGGGCTCACCTACCCGCCCAAGTGGATATTCCCGCCCACGGGCCGCTAGCAACTGACCGTAGGCGACTGGGTCCATCCCGGCACTAAGCCAAATCTCGCTACGCACCAGAGAGGGAGCGATCGCACAGACTCGCACGCCTTCCGGGCCCAGTTCGAAAGCAAGGGAGCGCGTAAGGCTCTCGATCGCTCCCTTGGTGGCTGAGTACACGCTGGTGCCGCTGCTTGGCCGGGTGGCAAGGCCGCTGCTGAAGTTGATCACGACTCCCTTTGCCTGCTTGACCATCGACAGCATCGCCCGAGTCACGAGAATCGTGCCAAGCAGATTGACGTCGATGAGTCTCCGGATCTCCTCGACAGGGCCCTGGTCGATCGGAAAGCTGGCGATCGTGCCTGCGCAATTTACGAGCGCATCCACATGGCCGAATACATCTTGCACGCGAGCGCGCGCTACCTCGACGGCTTCTTCGTCAGACACGTCGCAGGAGAGTGCAAGGATGTCGGGGGCACCAGCAGGAGCGAACGTATCGCCACGGCGCGAAAGGGCTGCCACTCGGAAGCCGTTCCTACGCAAGACCTCAACAATGGCCCGCCCGATACCGGCACTGCCGCCGGTGACCACGGCCGTACGCGAGACGCGTCCAATGGAACTCATCTTTCCTCCCGTTGATCTGGCCGGGACGAACATCCGTCGGTTTGCTCTCACCTGTCAATTCGCCAGTCGAAAGAGGTCTCGCCGTCAAGCGACAGTGATCAGACGTTGCATACCGGCGTGAGATTGCCATCAGAAGATGACTTGCCAGAAGGCAGGTCCTATTGGATTGTCGTAGCAGCAGGTGGCCTGGTCGCGAACCGGGATCCAACTCCGGGTGCCGAGGGCGATTCCGCTCTCATTGAAAGCACCGCTGGGATCGTTGGCTGCAGAAGGAGGCACCCCGTGACTCGTACGAAGGCGCTGGCATACCAATTCAGCCCATGGATTGCGGCGATTGGCCTCTTCGTCGTCTGGGAGTTGACCTGCCGCCTTTTTCGCATCCCTGAATTCACCCTCCCCGCGCCGAGCGCTACCCTCCACGCCCTGATCGCGTACTGGCCCGGGATCTGGCCGAACGCACGGCATACGCTCCTGACAACTCTGGCCGGCTTTCTCCTTGCAACCGGATTTGGCCTCGTTCTCGGCGCCGTGGTCGGAGCCTCACCTTTGCTCTATCGAGCACTCAATCCCATTCTGATTGGCTTCAATTCGGTACCGAAAGTCGCCGTCGTACCAGTACTGGTGATCTGGTTCGGCATCGGCACGATCCCGGCTGTGATTACCGCTTTTCTCGTGGCCTTCTTCCCCATCATGGTCAACGTTGCCACGGGGATTGTCACGATGGAGCCGGAACTTGCCGATGTGCTACGTTCGCTCGGCGCGAGCAAGTTCGACATCCTCAGAAAGGTGGGCATCCCACGCTCCATGCCGTACTTCTTCGCTTCGTTGAAGGTCGCGATCACATTGGCATTCGTCGGCTCTGTGGTTTCCGAGACTGTCGCGAGCAACGAGGGGATAGGCTACCTTATGCTGTCTGCCAGTTCGAGCTTCCGGGTTCCGCTCGTCTTCGCGGGCTTGCTCGTCATCGCCGCTATGGGAATCGCAATGTATTGGGCCGCCGCGGTTGTTGAAGCAAGGCTTACGCGCTGGGCGACGCATCGCCACACCGAACACCTGACCTACGGCGGTTGAATCTCACCAGGTCGGGTTACTCCCAAGCCAGTCCATGCACCGCATGCGAGGTTGCGGCCGCCATAGTAGGCGCGCGACGACGGGCACCGGATTAAGCCGGTAGCGGTAAGAACTACAGCACGAAGAGCTTCGCGGCCGAAATGCTCACGGCCTACGGTTACGCTGTGTGCGAGTCTAGTTCTGCGCCGCGTTAAAGCCACTCGATCAGCGGCCGCAGCGGGTCGAAGAAAAAGTCATACGACCACAAAAAAGGCTTGCAACTTCGCTCTCATGTGACAGGATGCAGCTAGCACGGCAGGACTGCCGTTCTACATCGGGGCATTTGAGGCCCCCGACGCGCGCCAAGAGCGCAGTCGGGGGCTTTTATTTTGCGGTCTGGTGTTCAGCAGTCCAGACCGTGCAGGGAAGTCGTGTCAATGAACACGGAGAACTTGACCCGCGTTGCCTGCGTTCAGATGGAGCCTGTGTTCGGGGCAACCGAGGCAAACGTCAAGAAAACCCTCGCGTTGATAGAGGCTGCGGCAGATCAAGGCGCAACTCTGGTCGTCCTTCCCGAGCTCATCAATACGGGCTATGTCTTCAAAACCCGCGCTGAAGCATTCGAACTCGCCGAGCCGGTACCTTCTGGCCCCAGCTCGACCGCTTGGATGGATGTTGCCAGGCGAAAACATATTTATGTCGTCGCCGGCATTGCCGAGCGCGATGGCAATTCCCTCTTTAACTCTGCAGTCATCATCGGCCCACAGGGGCACATCGGCACTTACCGAAAGATGCACCTCTGGAACGCCGAAAACCTGTTCTTTGAGCCTGGAAATCTAGGCTTTCCCGTGTTCCCGACCCCGATCGGGCGGATCGGCGTCGCGATTTGCTACGATGGCTGGTTTCCCGAGACGTACCGGCTCATCGCCCTCCAAGGGGCGGACATCGTCTGCGTTCCAACCAACTGGGTACCCATTCCTGGGCAGCATGAGGGCCGCGAGGCCATGGCGAATATCTTGGCCATGGCCGCAGCGCACACGAACTCGATGTTCATCGCGTGCGCGGACCGAGTCGGAACCGAAAGGGGCCAACCGTTCGAGGGTCAAAGCTTGATCGTGAGCTACAGTGGCTGGCCTATTGCCGGACCAGCAACCCGCGACACGGAAGAAATCCTCATCGCTGAGCTCGACCTTGGTGAGGCACGGCGAAAACGCAATTGGAACGACTTCAATCACGTCCTGCGGGATCGTCGCACCGACGCTTACGCGGATCTGCTCGGCTCGACCCTGACGCGCGGCTGGCGCGGTTAAACAATCCAGCCTCTATAGAGAGGAAACATCAATGGCGTTCCGCACTAATCTTCTGACCAGCAGTGTCTTCATTGCACTCCTCGCAGGCCCAGCCTTTGCTGCAGGCAACACCGTGACGATCGGCATCCCGATCGGGCTAAGTGGAGCGAACAGCGTCGTGGCTCCATCCGTCCTACAGGCTACGGAACTCGCGATCGAAGAGATCAATGCAGAGGGCGGCGTACTGGGAAAGAAGTTGGTCATGGAGGTGGCTGATGATGCTTCCGGCGCGGCTGGCGCGCAGAAGGCATATGATGCGCTGGCGTTTCAAAAGAAGGTCGACGCTGTGATTGCCATGGAGACCTCAGCGGCGCGCAACGCCGGCCTCCCGATCATCACGCGCTCAAAAACGCCCATGATCTACACCTCATTCTACGAGGGAAAATCCTGCAACAAATACATGTATGTCAATGCGTGGGTCCCCGAACAGCAAGTCGCCCCCATAGTGGATTACTTCATGGACGCACTCAACGGAAAAACCTTTTTCCTGGTTGGCAGCGATTACGCATTCGGGCGCGGGATGCTGGCCTTTACGAAGGCATACATCGAGAAGCGCGGCGGAAAGGTCGTTGGTGACGAGTACAACCCAATCGACGCGACCGATTGGACGGCCATCATCAGCAAGATCCGCTCGACCAACCCGGACGCGATCATTACGTCCACGGCAGCCGGAGCTCCAAACGTTACTTTGACGAAGCAGCTTCGAAGCGCTGGCATTAAGGCCCACTATGGCAATTATGCCCTCGACGAAGGCACCGCTCAGAACATGGGCTCTGAGGCAAAGGACATCTACCTCGTCGGTTCTTATTTTACGGGAATCGACTCGGCCGAAAACAGGTCATTCCTCGCTTCTATGAAGAAGAAATTCGGCCCCGACATGAAAACGCCCAATGAACTTTCAGTTCCTCAATATGACGCCGTCCATTTGTATGCCCTTGCTGTCAAGCAAGCGGGCAGCACCGCGGCAGACGCCGTGACCAAGGCGCTCGCCGAGGTCAGCTTCAAGGGCCCCCGTGGCAAGATCCAGATGTCCAAGCAGCACCATGCTCCGCTGACGATGTACATCGCGCAAGTTTCTGAAGATGGCAGTGTGAAAATCATCCGGAGCTTTCAGGATTTAGATCCTGGAGAGCAATGCCCCAAGCTGTGATCGGCACATACCAAGACAACTAGCCGCAGGATACGCCTGCGGCCAATATCGGACTGTTGCAAAGCAGAGCCCGCATGACATCCCAGATTCTTGATATCGTCAGCACGGCAGCGATCTTGTTCATCGTTTCAACCGGGCTCCTCCTGGTGTTCGGCGTCATGAAGATCATCAATTTCGCCCACGGGGCGCTTCTGACCGTCGGCGGCTATGCTGGTGTCATTACGACCGCGCTCGGGTACAATCCCTGGGTCGCGGTCGCCATCGCCGCGCTCTTCGGTGGCGCCCTCGGCTTGGTGATCGAGCGCTTTTTCGTGCGCCCGCTCTATTCACGGCCTTTGGATGCAATTCTAGCCACCTGGGGCCTAGGGATCATCATAGGCCAGTTGATAACGCTCGTGTTCGATCGTGGCGTTCATTTTGCCGAGCCGCCGGTCACGGGCGTCGTGAGTGTGCTTGGAGAGTCGTATTCCATCTACCGCCTTATCCTGATTGGGGTCGCGATTCTGCTTGGCGGGTGTCTTACCCTGCTCATGCAGGGAACGAGGCTGGGTCTTTCGACGCGAGCCGTGATCATGAACGAGGACCTAGCGCGTGGCCTCGGCATCAACAGTGGGCTTGTGCGCTTCCTGACTTTTACGTTGGGCTCAGCACTCGCCGCCGCAGCAGGGGCCCTCATAACCCCGCTGGCTAGCGTCGATCCAAACATGGGCGTACCATGGTTGATGAACGCCTTCATGCTCGTCCTTGTCTCGGGATCAGCGCTCGGGAGCCTCGCCGCAGCCAGCATTGTACTGGGAGGCGCACAGGTCCTCGTCAGCTCGTACGTCAGCCCAGTGCTGGGCGGCTTAACTATCGCTGTCCTCGCAGCAGTGATCCTGCGCATACGACCTGAAGGATTCTCACGTGATTAACGGTGCAGAAACATTGATCCAGGGGACGACCGTCGCTCGACCTGGCAGCGTCAAAGGCTCGTTCATGGGTGTAGCGGTTATCACTGGCCTTGCTCTCCTGGTCGTCTTCGTAGCGCCCTTTGTGCTCGATACTTACTCCGTCAACGTGCTGATCCGGTCCTTGCTTTATGCTGCTGTCGCACTGACCGTTGACATTCTCTGGGGCTACCTAGGCATTCTTACGTTCGGCCAGTCCGCATTCTTCGCCGCCGGCGCTTATGCAGCAGGTCTTGTTTTCACTCACATTGGGTTCAGTCCAGGGAACGTCGTCCTGGCCCTTGCAGGCGGCATTGGCGCGGCGATACTCATGGCCAGCGTCGTCAGTGTATTGGCCTTCTGGCACGGCGCCACGGCGTTGTATGCGTCCGTCCTCAGTCTTGTGCTCCCGATCGTCGTAACGCAGCTCCTGTTTTCCGGTGGTACTTTTACGGGCTCGAGCAGCGGCCTTTCGGGATTCGAGACCTTCGATATCTCTATTGAAGCTTGGTTCTGGATTGCGGGCACCTTCCTTGTCCTCCTGACAGCAGCGACATGGATCTACGTTCAAAGCGATGCAGGACGCCTGCTTGTTGCGATCCGCGACAATGAGCAGCGTTGCAGGTATCTTGGCCTTGACACGTCGCGCATGAAGTCGCGCGTCTTTCTCGCATCGGCTGCTGTAGGTGCGGTCGCGGGCTTCCTCTATGCGGGTTACACAGTCGTGGTCGCCCCTGAACTGGCCGGCTATGCTTTCGGGACAGAGCTCGTGATCTGGACGGCTCTCGGCGGTCGTGGAACCCTGCTGGGGCCGGTATTCGGCACGATACTGATCGACTACGAAAGTGCCCAACTTCAAGGTGACTACCCCTTCGTTTGGAAGCTGGTCATCGGCATCGTCTTCGTCGCAGTCATTGTCGCTCTGCCCCGTGGGCTGTTTCCGATATTCGCCGATGCCGCGCGTTGGGCTCGCTCGAAGCTAGGGCTTGCCCGCCCGGCAAGCCGCACTACCGCCACGCTCGTTCAAAAGAGCCGTGATCCCAGTGCTAGACCCGAGGCCGGGGCTTACCCTGCACTTCAGGTCAATGGCGTCGCCAAGCACTTTGGCAGCCTCTCGGTACTCACCGACATCAACTTCTCCGCATATGCCGGCGAGTTGGTGAGCCTTGTCGGTCCCAATGGCGCTGGAAAGACGACGCTGATGAAATGTATTGCCGATGGATCGGAAAGGTCTGCCGGCTCCATCATGATCAACGGACACGATATCGACAGGTTTACACCGGATAAGTGTGTGCACCTGGGTGTTGGGCGCAAGTTCCAGACGGCCAACATCTTCGAGACCCTCACGGTGGCAGAGTGCCTTCAGGTGGCTCGGGCGCGTCTTGATCATCTCTCTTTCTGGAGCCGCTCGCCAGTGGTGGCCCTTCCGGAGCCTGCGCTCCACGTGATCCGGGCAACAGGCCTTGATGCGGACCTTGCTACGCCTGCCAAGCTACTATCCCACGGCAAAAAGCAAGCCCTGGAACTCGCAATGGTCTTGGCACTCGAGCCTCGAGTAATTCTCCTTGACGAGCCAACTGCCGGCCTAACCAAACCTGAAAGGACTCTTATCGGCAGCATCCTGACTGAGCTGGCACGCCGAGATGGCCTTTGCGTCCTTCTTGTTGAGCACGATCTCGATTTCGTTCGCGAGATTTCCTCAAGAGTCATTGTCCTGCACCAGGGGCATATCGTACTCGACGGATCCGTCGACGAGGTCGTGAATTCCGAACTCGTCGCTGCCGTCTACGCCGGATCGGGTCATGCTCAGTCCGCGGAGGCCGCGCTATGAGTGATCATCCCCTGACTATATCGAGTTTGCGCAGCGGCTATGGGGAGGCCATAGTCTTACGTGGCATCAATCTCACGATCGCACCAAGCCACATCCTCGCCGTGGTCGGCAAGAATGGAATGGGGAAGAGCACGCTGCTGAAATCGATCATGGGATACCTGCCCAAATCGGCCGGCGCGGTGAAGATCCGGGGGCACGAGGTCACGGGTTGGGCGCCCCACCGGATTGCAAGGCTCGGTGTCGGCTATGTCGCCCAGGAGAAGGCCCTTTTCCAGGATCTTACGGTCGAGCAGAATATCAGGCTGGCCCTGCGACCGGGCACAGAGTGGCGTACTGCTATTGAGTGTGTTGAGCGCACCTTTCCGTTCCTCATGACGAGGCTGACGCAGCGTGCTGGGACGCTCAGCGGCGGTGAGCAGAAGATGCTGCTGACAGCACGAGCAATTGCCTCTGGGGCAAAGGTTCTTCTGATCGACGAAATTACGGAGGGCCTCCAGCCCTCCGTAATTGAGCGTTTGGCCTCGGTGATTCGGGCGGAATGTGAGCGATCTCGGCTTGCAGTATTGCTGATCGAGCAGAACATCCCATTCACTCTCAGCGTCGCAGATCGCTATTCAATCATGGATCGTGGCGAGATTGCTTACACTGGCTCTGCAAAGGAAGCCGGTGCCGCCCGCAACGTCACAAAGTTCCTCAGCGTCTGACTGCAAACCGGACGAGCGGAGACGCAAGCACCATGTATCTGACTCCGAAAGAGCTGGATCGCCTTCTCGTATTCCTTGCGGCGGAACTGGGCCGGCGTCGAAAGGAAAAGGGCCTTAAACTCAATCTTCCTGAAGCACGCGCCATCATTGCAGATGAGATTTGCGAAGGAGCAAGAGAGGGAAAGTCGGTTGCCGAGCTCATGTCGCTGGGACGATCTATCCTGACGACGGACGAAGTCCTGCCTGGGGTTGCCGACCTCATGGACACGCTGATGGTCGAGCCGATGTTTCCGGACGGGCAAAAGCTGGTTTGCGTTCACGACCCCATTGCCCCAGGTGTTATGCCGGTCGAAACCCAACCTCCGGGGCGCTATCAACTGGCACCGGATGATGTCGTCATTAATCAAGGATCCGAGGTAACCTCAGTGCGCGTGCGCAATCTGGGAGACCGACCGATCCAGGTTGGATCCCATTTTCACTTCTTCGAAGTCAATCCAGACTTGGAATTCGACCGTCCAAAGACTTTCGGTTTCCGACTCGACATTCCGGCAGGGACCACGGTCCGGTTCGAGCCCGGGGATGAGAAGGACGTGGATCTTGTCGCTTTCGGCGGTGAGCGGCGCATTGAGGGATTGAACCGCCTCACCGACGGGCTCCTGGATGATCCCCAGGTGCGCGCCACGGCAATCAGGCGAGCCGCAGCGCAGGGCTTCCGAGGAGTATAACCGATGGCGCGCACCCTGCCTCGGCAACAATATGTCCAGCTCTACGGCCCGACTGTTGGCGACCGGGTACGACTCGGTGACACGGAACTCTGGGCTGAGGTCGAGCGCGACCTCCTTGTTCCGGGTGAAGAACTCGTCTTCGGGGCAGGCAAGACGATGCGGGTCGGCACTGGCTGCGATGGTGTGCTCACAGCGGCGGACGGCGTTCTCGATCTCGTCATTACCAACGCCACGATCATGGATGCCGTGCTCGGCATCGTGAAGGCGGATATCGGCATCAAGGGAGGCCGCATCGTCGGCATCGGTAAGGCCGGAGACCCTCGCATCATGAGCGGCGTCTCCGAAAACCTCATCGTCGGCGTAAACACGGATGTTCGTGCGGGCGAGGGACTCATTGCGACGGCAGGAGGCATAGATTGCCACGTTCACTTCATCGACCCGGGGCAGTGTGCTGAGGCCCTTGCGAGCGGGGTCACGACACTCATGGGAGGTGGACTTGGCGCGACCACGGTGCCGATCGCGTCGACTGGCACTGTAAACCTGGGCCTTATGCTTCAGGCCGCAGAGAGCTTCCCCCTTAATTTTGGGTTCTTCGGGAAGGCTGCCGCGGATCGTCCCGAGCCATTGATCGAGCAGATCGAGGCAGGGGCCGCTGGGCTGAAGATCCACGAGGATTGGGGTGCGACGACGGCTGCGATCGACAGCGCTCTCTGCGCAGCCGACGAGACCGGGGTCCAGATCCAGGTGCACACCGATACCCTCAATGAATTCGGCTTCCTTGAGCAAAGCCTCAAGGCTGTGGGTGACCGCACGATTCATGCCTATCACGTGGAGGGCGCTGGCGGCGGTCATGCGCCGGACATCATACGGGTATGCGGGTGTCCCAATGTGCTGCCATCATCGACGAACCCGACGAACCCTTACACGGTCAATACGTTCGACGAGCATTTCGATATGGCCATGACGAGCCATCACCTCAATCCTCGTCTGCCGGAGGATGTCGCATTCGCAGAGTCGCGAATCCGGCAGGAGACGATTGCGGCCGAGGACGTCCTGCACGACATCGGCGCCATCAGCGCGATTGGGTCGGACTCGCAAGGCATGGGTCGGATTGGGGAAACGATCGCCCGGACCTGGCAGACCGCGTCCCATATGCGTGCGACGCGGGGGCCGTTACCGGAGGACCGAGGAAGCGGCAACGACAACGCCCGCATCAAGCGATATCTGGCGAAATATACCACTAATGTCGCGCGTATCTTCGGCATCGACGGCGAAGTCGGCTCGCTTGAGCCTGGGAAGCTTGCGGACATCGTGCTCTGGAAGCCTGGGATGTTCGGTATCAAGCCCGAGGTCGTCCTGAAGGCCGGCTTTCCGGTCTGGGCGGTGATGGGCGAGGCAAACGCTTCCCTCCTTGTCTGCGAGCCGCTCATGTACCGGCCGCAATGGGGTGCATTCGGCCGGGCACGCCAGGCACTGTCTCTCCGATTCATGGCGCAGAGGGCGATCGACAAAGGCCTGCCGCAACGCCTTGGCTTGACAGCCCGATGTGTCCCGATCCGAGGCACCCGCGGGCTTTCGAAGCACGACATGCTCTGGAATGACGCGCTTCCTCGCATTGAGGTCGATCCCGAGACCTATCAGGTCGAGATTGATGGCGAGCCGTGCCGGTCCGAGCCCGCGACACGAGTGCCCCTTGGTCCCCTCTATACCCTGAAGTGACATGAACCCTCGCGCAATACGAATTGGCATCGGCGGCCCGGTTGGGTCCGGCAAGACACGGCTCGTTGAACGGCTGCTGCCGCTTGTTCACGCAGCAGGCCTCAGGCCAGCAGTTATCACGAACGACCTCGTGACCCTCGAGGACGCCCTGCGCGTGAAAGCGAGCGGTCTGATCGACCCGGAGCTCGTTATCGGCGTGGAAACCGGGGCCTGTCCCCATACAGCAATCCGCGAGGATCCCTCGGTCAATATCGAGGCGGCGGATCGCCTCGAGGAAGAGCATCCCTTGGATCTCATTCTCATCGAGAGTGGCGGCGATAACCTCGCCGCGACTTTCTCAAGCGAGCTCGTAGACCACTGGATCTTCGTGATCGACTGCGCGGCCGGAGACGATATTCCTCGAAAGCGTGGTCTTGGTACTCTCCAGGCGGATCTGCTGGTCGTGAACAAGATCGACCTTGCACCTCATGTTGGAGCTGATCTTGATAGAATCCGCGCCGATGTGGCCGCCATTCGGCCGGATCGCCCATCAGTCTTCACGAATCTGCGCAGTGATGCCGGTGCTCAGGAGGTGTTCAGGCACTTGCGTGAAGCCGTTCTCTTCGACCGCGCGGCTCCATGACGTTACCCCCGACGAGAGCGGGTGGGCTCCTCGATTTACGTTTCGCTACAGACCACGGCGGCGTGACACGCCTTGCCGAGAGGCACCAGCGCTTCCCGCTCCACGTGACGGCCGCCATGTACTTGGATCCAGGACTGCCCGACATGGCCTTTGCCTATGTGCAGAATCCGAGCGGCGCGCTTTTCGGAGACGACAGGCTACGGATTTCAGTTACGTTGGAAGAGGGAGCCCGCGTGCATCTGACGACCACCTCTGCGACGAAAATCCATCGGACTGCATCCGGGCCTGCGCGGCAGACGACTGACATCCGCCTGGGCCCTGGCTCGTTCCTCGAATATCTCCCTGACCCGATTATCCCGCAAGGCGGCTCGGCATACGAGCAAGACACAATCGTTCGAGTCGATCCGAACTCTGTTGCGATTCTCGGCGAGATCATCGCTCCCGGCCGGCTCGCTCGAGATGAAGTTTTTGAGTTCGACAGCCTGTTTCTCCGAACTCGGATCGAGCTTGGAGGTGAGGAAATCTGCACCGATGTACTGGATTTGAAGCCAAGTCACGGCTTTCCGGGCAGGCGTGGGATTTTCGGGGGGCATCGTTACGTCGCGACATTCTACGTCATTTGCCCCAGCGCCAACGCGATATCCATGGCGGACCGGCTCGACATTATCGCGAGAGACGGGGCGGAAACCTTCAGTGCAGCGGCTGAACTGCCGGATGGGATCGGGGCGTTCGTCCGGATCCTCGCTGCGAATTCCAGTACCGCTCGCCATACGATGAATTGTCTCTGGAACACGGCCAGAGGTGAGCTCCTGGGCCATTCAGCGGTCGCTATTAGAAAATGAGGCTTGAGATGATCCTGTCGACGGAAATCCTGGGGCAAGCAGAGGAGAGCCGCTTTGCCGACCGGAAGGTTGAAGTTGTCAGCCTAGACGCCCATGACGCGACAAAACGAAAGCTTCGGCGGACCACCGACACTGGGACGGACATTGGCATCGACGTCGCGCCAGGCACCTATCTAAGCCATGGAGCCGTACTGGCTGACGATGGGACGCGAATCATCGTCGTTGAACGCCGACCCGAGCGCGTCATGATCGCGCGGCTAAAGCAAGAGCTCGGCCCGGTCATGCTCGTCCACCTCGCTGCGCGAATCGGCCACGCTTTCGGCAACCAGCATGTGCCTATCGAGGTCGACGGCTACGAAATCCGCGTTCCCCTCACGACCTCCGAAGAGGTCGCCAAGCGGACCGTAGGGGACCTTCATCTCCACGACATCGAGATCGCCTTTGCCGAGGTTCGGCTTGCCCTCCATCACCCGTTGGCCCGGTCTCATGCTCATGCCTGAGTGTTCAGCTGGCCTGATGTCGCTACACGGCCTTCTTGCTGCCCTTCAGCTGGCAGACAGCGCCTTGCCGATCGGGCGCTATGCTCATGCGGGTGGACTGGAGGAGATATTCCGACGGGAAGGGCGGCTCGCTCCCGAGCTGATTGCTGAGATGATCGAGGCCGCCATGCTGCATTCCGTGGCTCCTACGGACGGCGTGGCTTTGGCACATGCTCATGATGCTCAACTCGCAGGAGACCTCGACAGGCTTCTCGTTCTCGACGGGCATCTCTTCGGCCGTAAGCTCACAACCGCGTCTCGCAATGCATCGACGACCTGCGGCAGGCAGCTTGCCAGCTTGGCTCCCAAGCTCACGGAGGCTGCCCCTTTGGTCCCATATTGCCAGATGATCAAGGGACGGCGGACACCCGGCAACCTCGCCGTGATCTCAGGTGCAGTCTCCGCAGCCATGCGGGTTCCGCGCACCGAGGCGGTTCTCATTGAGATTCGAAGCGCGGCGACAATGATGCTGTCGGCCGCAGTCCGCCTTGGCCGCCTCACGGCAACGACAGCTCAGGTCATCTTGAGACGCATCGAGCCAGTACTCCTCGCCGCAACCGAGCGGGCGCTCAGCCTTCCGTTGGAGCGCATGGGCTCGAGCACCTTTGAAATGGAGGTTGCCATGATGCGCCAGCAACGCTCCGATGCGCGCCTATTCGCGACATGAGCAGATCGCGGCAACGGACCCTCGATCCGAACCTCATATGGCTCGCCTCAGCGTTGTGTCAGATCGATCTCTGCTGTGTGAGCCAAGATGTCCTCGGCAAGGCTCGCCATCGAGACGCGGCGCTCCATAGCCTCTCGGCGAATGATATGGTAGCACTCCTGCACATCTCTTCCGCTCGCTTCAGCCAGCGCGCTGGCGGCTCGCTCCACGAGACGCCGCGAGCGAAGCGTCTCCTCGAGCTTTGCGATCTTCGCCTGCTGCCGCGCCTCGAACTCGAAATGAGAGCGAGCCAGAACCAGTGTCGAGAGAATGCCGAAAGGACGAATTGGCTTCGTGATAATACCTTGCACGTCAGCCCCGAGCAAGGTTCTTACCACTGTCGGGCTTTCATATTCGATGACGGCAATCACGGGTACTTTGCTGCTGCGGGGCTTCCAACAACCTGTCTCGTCGAAATAACAGAAGACAGCCTCCACGTCCGACGGCCACTCGTCCGGCACGGGCCAGTCCGCACCAACGCGGCAGCCAATGCGCTGAATGTGCCGGACAAGCTCATCACAGCTTATGTCCCTTGGGTGATAAACCATGATCCGGAGGGACCGGAGCTTGCGGATCAATGCCTCGCCGGACATCTTGACCTCCGGTTCGAGTCAGCCAGAGACAGCTTGCAAAGCCACGTAATCGACGAGATACGGATCCGGCTTCAACAGCTCATCGGACTCCTGCAGCACCGCGAACTGCCGACCATGGCTCACCACGCCAATTCGCGGGCGCAAATACGTGTGATTGTTGTCAGGATCGATGACAACCCGTCCTTGCGGCGCGTCGAAGCTGAGACCAAGAGCTTCCGACCGCAACCTGTCGGGATCGAGGGTGCCTGCCCGTTCCAGGGCTTTCGCGAATATGTGAACCGTGAAGTAGGCACTCTCAGCGCAACTGTCGACAGGGCGATTTCGTCCGAAACGACTGCAATAGCGCTCGACGAACTTGCGGTTAGCTTCGGTCTCGAGAGTCTCGAAGTAGGGCGAACAGACAATGTGACCCGGCGACGGCTCAAGAGCCGAGGCGGCCAGGTGGACCTCGTTGGTCGTCAGAGCCGCAATGGGCACCTCCCTGGCGTTGAGCTCTGTCGCGGAATAGGCGTCGTAAAGCAGCGGGGTTGTCGGTCCGACGACCGTGGAGAAGATGACGTCCGGTTGCTCGCGCATAGCTTCTGCCATGATTGCCCCGAAGGCGGCTGGTGGTGCGTCCAACGGCAGATAATGTTCGCCGAGGACTGCGCCGCCGACATCTGCGAGCAATTCTCGAACAATCCGGTTCGATTCGCGCGGGAACAGGTAGTCCGACCCTACCAGAAAGAACCTGCGCCCATAGTGCTGAAACAGGAAGGCCGCGAGGTAGACGTGGAGCTGGTTCGGAGCTGGGCCGGTATAAATCACATTCGGCGAGTACTCGAAGCCCTCGTAGCAGACCGAGTACCACAGAAGGCCACCGCGGCGCTCGATCCACGGCAACACAGCCTTTCGGCTAAACGATGCCGAGCAGCCGAAGATGTTCGTGGCTCCATCATCCATAATGAGGCGGCCCGCCAAGCTTGCGTACTCGGCTGGATCAGACCGCGGATCATAGATGATTGGCATGATCGGCGTGCCGATTACGCCTCCCGCCGCATTGATCTCGTCAATGGCGAGCAAGGTGCCCTGAAGCTGGGAGATTTCGGAGACCGACGTCATTCCAGAGCCCGAGTACAGAACGCCAACCGGCCAGCTTTTCATGGAACACCCATCCACTTGCACCTGAGTGAGCCAATATTGCGCTTGCCGACAAGTGTAGTGCAAGCGTCCGCCGCGGGCGGCAGGAAAATTTCGCGATCGTCACCGCTTGAGCCCTCGTGGCGAACCTCCGGCGATTTGCAGATCCAGATCATGGAAGGAGCATATGATGAGCGCTAACGCACCGCGTTCAGGTGGCAAACTTCGTATCGGGCTTGACTGGGAGGTCGACGTCATTGACCCGCCCGCTTCGTTTGGGGGGTGGAATACCGGGAGAGTTGTCCAGCAGATGTTCGAGAGCTTGGTTGAAGACGATCTCTCGGACGAAGCGTCACCTGTCTCTCGCCTCATCCCGGCTTTGGCGGAGGACTTCGAAGTGTCCGCCGATGGGCGAAGATATCTGTTCCGACTTCGCCAGGGAGTACGTTTCCACGATGGAACGCCATTTGACGCGGAGGCCGCGAAGTTCAATTTGGAGCGCATGTGGAACCCGGCGGCCCCGCAGTTTTCGGGTGTAGCGGCTGACTACAATCGGATCGGCGTTGAAGCCATTTCCGAGCTTCGAGTGCGCGACATGCATGAACTCGAAGTCGAGTTGAAAGAGCCTTTTCC
Source organism: Microvirga massiliensis (assembly GCF_001006805.1). GTDB lineage: Bacteria > Pseudomonadota > Alphaproteobacteria > Rhizobiales > Beijerinckiaceae > Microvirga > Microvirga massiliensis. Next base: position 136,599 of record NZ_LN811359.1, read on the forward strand.
TGAGTTCCTTCGCTACATGACGCAGGAAGATGCACCGGGCGCGCAGGTCTTCATAAGTCCCACGGCGCTTAGCAAGTTCGGGAATGATGGCATTGGCGATCGTGCTCCGGGCACCGGCCCCTTCCGTTTCGGGCGACGTTTTGCGACGGATCATGGTAGTGGAGTCGACCTGGTTCGTAATGATGATTACTGGGGTGGCACACCTTACCTCGACGGCCTTCAGTTCGTACCGCTGCCAGACATGGATGAGCGGACGCGGGCCCTCGTTGATGGTGAGATCGACCTCGCCTACGGCCTCGATGGCGCTGATCTTGCAGAGCTGGCTGACAGAGGTTTCGTGGTCCGGTCAGGACCCGTCCCATACGTCTGGTATTTCATCTTTAACATGGACGATCCGTACCTATCGGATCGTCGGGTACGCCACGCGATCGCCCACGGGTTCAACCGGCAGCGGTTGAGCGACACGCTCTTCGGAGGACAGACCCGACCTGCCTCCGGAATGCTACCCCCTGCCTCACCGTCCTTCGATCCGGATTTCGAGGATCCGTACCTGTATGATCCCGAAAAGGCGCGCGCGTTGCTCGCCGAGGCAGGTGTCCCGGGGGACTGGACGCTCAAGATCACGTTCGCAGTGGCCGGTTCGGCACAGCTGCGGCCCCTCGAGATCTGTCGGCATCTTGCTTCGGATCTCGGCAAGGTCGGATTGAAGGTTGAGTTGGCCCCACATGCGGATTGGATTGCCTATTGCAACGAATGGCGCAGCGGGATGCCTGGCGACATTGGAATGTCGGAGATGAGCTGGGGCATGTCCTGCGACGTCTGGCTCGATCAGGTCCTGCACTCGCGCAACCTGTCCCCGAAAGGTTTCAACGCCGGACACTTCGCTGATCCCAACGTGGACAACCTTCTTGATCGGGCTCGAACTGAGCTCAATGAGGAGGCCCGAATTGGCCTCTATCGTTCAGCACATGCGAGGATCATGGAAGAATTACCGGTTTTGCCGGTCGTGACAGTCCATTCCGGCACGGTCGTTCATCACCCACGTGTTCGTGGGTTCAAATATCCCAAGCAGAACTGGCACTGCTTTCATCGCGTTTGGTTCTCGGACAACTAATTGGCCCCGTCACCTAGACTTCACTATACCCCTGTCAGCACCAGGAGTGAGTAATGATCCGGATCGGCAAAATCTGCCTCGCAATAATCGCCACAACCTTTGCTCCGTCATTGGCCTTTGCCCATCCGAGCCTTCACCATGCCGATAGCCTCACGGCTGGGCTCGTCCATCCTCTCGGTGGTTCCGATCATCTCCTCGCCATGGTCGGCGTCGGCCTGTGGGCAGCGCAACTCGGTGGCCGCGCTTTATGGATGCTCCCGCTGGCCTTCATGTCCGCTCTCATGGCTGGCGGCACCGTTGGCATGCTCGGTGTGCCTGCGCTATTCGTTGAACCCGGCATCCTGGGGTCTCTTCTGGCGATCGGATTGGCGGTGGCGCTCGCTTGGCGTGTCCATGCAGCGGCCGGTTTCGCGCTGGTGGCCGCGTTCGCTTTTTTTCACGGCCATGCGCACGGATCCGAGATGCCGGAAGGTGCCTCCACGCTCACCTATGCCTCTGGCTTCCTGTTTGCGACTGGCTTGCTCCATCTGGCCGGTATCGTAATAGGTTTCGGCAACCGCTATTTAGGTCGGCCGATGCTGACTCGAGTGGCGGGCGCGGCGATCTCGGTCACCGGCATGATCCTGATGCTCACCTGAGGCAATCTTTCGATGGTGGTCGGCCGCTAAGGGTATCAGTTATGTGCGTCAAGTTCAGCAATTTGGGTCTGGCGTGCTGAGGCCTGAGCGGCGCGGCGTCCGGTGTTGCGCGCCCGTTCAGGCCGTCCGTCAGGCGGCCTCGCCGAGAACGCGCAGCGCCTGTTTCTTGTGCTCCTTGAGATGCTCCATGTTGAGATAGCGGGTCGCTTCCAGCCAGCCCTCATGGGGCTCCACGGCCAGTGCCCGCATGAGGCGTAGACAACTTGCGGCATTCGGGAAGATCCGCACCACCTGCGTGCGCCGCTTCAGCTCCTGGTTGAGCCGCTCCAGCATGTTGGCGCTCTTGAGGTGCTTGTGATGGGCGAGCAGCAGCCGATCATAGCTCAGCGTCTCCTCGACATGCTCCTCCGCCCAGTCGCAAGCCGGGGAGAGCCTCGGGTGAGCCCGCTCAGGCCGTGCAGCACTATCGCGATCTCACCTGAAGCGATTTCGGTCTGGATCTGAATCCTTTGAGGTGGACTGAGCGTTGATCAGGTATCTGGCCCGGGAGGGCAGCATGCCCCAACCTTATTCTCCCGATCTGCGTGAGCGTGTTCTCGCCGCTGGCGAGCGCGGCGATGGGCGCTAAGTTGAGATTGCCCGCCGCTTCCAAGTCGGTCCGGCCACCGTGTCGAACTGGCGCCGTCAGGCCCGTGAGGAGGGCCGACGTCAGCCACGCGCAGCGGGCCCGTCTGTAAGCCCACTCACTCAGCAGCTTGCAAGCTGTCGCGCTCCACCAACCGCGCCTCGATCAGAGCCCGGCTGAGGCGATCTATTTCACGCCGGGGCAACCTGACCAACGGCGGACGCACAAAGGCCTTCTCCAGCCGCCCTAGGAGAACAAGCGCCTCCTTCATCCGATTGTGCATGTCCAAGAAGGGCGGAGCATAGAAGGCTTGGGTGAGCGGGTAGATGCGCTCGTTGATCGCCCGCGCCTCTCTCAGATCGCACCTCTGGATCGCCTCGAACAACGCAACATGAAGATCGGGAATCACACTTCCCGCGCCGGAGAGCAAGCCATTCGCCCCCATCGTGAGCGATGCCATCAGCCAGGCGCTGTGGGTCGTCAGCACATTCACCGGCCGGCTCAGGCTCTGAAATGTCCGATGTGCTTCTCATGAAGCATGGCATCATTCGACCAGTCCTTGATGGCCCTGATGCTGGGTACCGCGTCAAACAGGCTCAGCAGTGTCTCGAAGGGATATCCGAGACCACCCGCCATCGGGTACTGGAAGCAGATCAATGGCAGATCGGTCGCATCCGCGATGTGCTTGAAATGGCTCAGCGCCATGTCGGGACGGAGCTGACCTCCCATCGCCATGCTCTGCGGCGGGAACACGAGGAGAGCCGACGCACCCGTCCGAGCAGCCATTCGAGCAATACGTGCGGCCTCTAGGCTTCCGTCCGCATAAACGCCGCAGATCACCGGAACCCGGTCCCCGACTTCATCCACCGAGAAGGCAAGAACTCGCTCCTGTTCCTCAAACGAGCAGGCATGCACCTCGGAAGCATGCCCATTCACGGTGATGGCCGAGACTCCCGGAACCAGGGCACAATCACGCAGATGCTTACGCGAAGCATGCTCATCGATCGAGAGATCCTCGTCAAACCCAAGCAGCGTGGCCGGTATGACGCCCTGAGGCACGAAATCGGCAAAACGGCGCATCCTTTCCTCCTCTCCATCCACTAGGCTCAACCTTCGTTGACAACCACCTCTGACCTCGTCCCGGCTGGTCCTCACTGGACGCGTTTGCCACAAGCGCCAGAAATCTATTTTCCCCACAGCGCCGGTCCGGAACAGCGGTGCACGACCAGCGGATCCGCTCCATCGTTTGGTCACTCAACTCCAAACCACGAGGATCTCAAGTGGCCCCATTCTCACGACTCGCGCCGGTTGCCACGCATTCACCATCAGCCGCATGATCACACGGCAACCGACCTGCGCCAATCCAGATGAGGGCATTCGCACCTGCTCGTGATGAAAGCAGCCGTACCTGTCCTGGTGCGGCACCGTTCAACTCCTCTCTGCTCGCGCCCCGGAGCGGGGCGCGAGCAGAAACCAGAGGTATGCAAGCGTCTCCAAAACCAGCATCACCCCCATGGCTGCCCGGTAAGCCGCTGGAGCGAAAGCCCCGCCGGGGAGAGGGGGCCAAAGTTCAATGATTGCCCCAATGCCGGCCTGAGCTGCGAACGTGACCATGAAGAAGAGCAGATTCTGGGCCGTGTTGGCCCGACCCACCAGATGAGCCGGAAAATGCATCGCGATCAGCGGGTAGCAGAGCACGGCGCTATTGCCGAGCAGCCCCATTCCGGCCAGCACTACCCAGGCGCCTTCTCGCGATCCGATCACAAGCGGAAGCTGAGAAAGCAGAAACAGCAGAACGCAGACTGATATCACCGTGTGCAGCCCAACTCCCACCCGATTTGCAACCTGTGCAACGACCCCTGTCAGCAGAAACCCGGCCGTCATGAGAACAGCCATCAAGAAAAGGCCGCGAACGCTGCCCTCCGTCGAGAACCCGGCCACATCGCGCAGCCAGGAGCCCGCCCATAATCCCTGAAACGCGAGCCCGACGCCCATCGTCACCGTAGCGAGCGGCGCCACCCGCCAGAACACGGGATCGCGCAGGATGCTGCCTAACCCATCGCCCGTCCCGGCCGACGCGTCCTGCCGCCGATAGGTTGTGAGTGGTCGCGCACGTTCGGCAACGGCGGTGTACACGACCACGGCCCCGGTGATGGCCGCGAAGATCAGAAACACTCCGCGCCAGTCCGTGATGCCGAGCAGAAACTGAATCGGGCTCGTAGCAACCATCGCGCCAATGCCGCCGGCCGCGAGGACGCACGAATTCATGAAAGGCCATTGATGCGGCGGGTACGACAGGACAATTGCGCTGAACGCAACCATGAGCCCGCCGGCGGCTCCGGCCCCTATAAGAAGCCGCCCCAGCACGAGCAGGTCCATTCTTTCGGCGAGCGCGAATATCATGGATCCAAGGGCGGCTATCGCGAGCAGCACGACCTGCGACCGGAACGGGCCGAAACGATCCAGGAAAATGCCCAAGGGCAGCTGACAAACGGCAGACGCCAGGAAATACACGCCCGTCAGCAAGCCGAGATCGGTAGCGCTCAAACCAAGATCGCTGATGAGCGCTGGGGCGATGACGGCGTTGACCGAGCGGAACAGATTCGAGAGGAGAAATCCGAGTGCGACGGGCGCAAGGACGGTCGCGAACAAGCGCATCTTCAAAGCCCTTGCCGCAACACTCGGCTCGCACTGCGGCATGAGGGGTGTTGGCACACAACGCCGAACGGGGATTGCCGCCTCGCGTCGGGCTCAGGCCGTTGATGACGTTGCATGGCATCGGCGGCGTGAAATCGCTCCTCCAGCCTCTGATTTGCCCGTGCGATGTAGGCTGTTGCGCTCGGCCGCTGAGATCTATGCGCCACCTGCGAGTTCCGCTCGAGGCGTTCGTGCGCCCTGCGCTCGTGTTGCACCACCAAGGCGCTAACACGGCGCCTCTTACACAGGGATCTCATGGAAACCCGGACCTGTCGTCATGCAGGAAGGCCTCGGGCGAGTCTCGCCGCGTTCCGCCCGGCCCTCCGTCCCGACGTGAAGGCCCAGCCCAGATGATGGCCATGCCCCTCGAGCAACAGACCGCCCTGCCCTGTGGAACCGGCAGCAAAGAGGCCGGGGATGACCCGACCGTCCTCCCTCGTGACCTCGTGCTCCGTTGTGACGGCCACTCCCCCGTCGGTCAGCACCACCCAGTTCCGTACAGGGCCCAGCGCAACAAACGGGCCTTCCTCGAGAGGAGGGCGCGATCTGCCGGTGCGACCGGCGCCGTTGTACGTCCTGACAGTTGCCTCAAGAGCAGCTGCGGGAACACCTATGCTTTTCGCCAGTTCACCAAGGGTGTTGCCTTCATGATAGATGTCGCGACGGTTCCGCCTGTAGTCAGGCAGGTAGGCGTAGGCGACACCGGGCGCCGTGGAGATGAAATTGGGCCACGCTGAGAACAGCGTCGACAATCTCCTGTCGAGTAAGATGTACGCCGCTTTGTCGGGTTGGCCAGGAACGTCGAGCGCCGGTTGACGAAGCTCGTCGGTAAAGCGCTCGCCACGCTTGTTCACGAGAATGGCCCCCTCCCGAAACAGGGAAGGCTCAGGCGCCAAATACGTTGTAACAAACGACAGGATGAAGGGCCGCAACACAGCGGGCGGGGCCCATCGCATGCCAGCCTTCATCAAGGTTGTCAGCGCCTTCCACGGTGGCAGCCGCAGGACCAGGCTTGTGCTCGGCGGCGCTACGAACCGAAGCTGCGCATACATGATCTCGGCATTGCGAACCACCCCTCCGATGCGCCGTGCCATCAAGTGGCCATCTCCGGTATTCGAGGAATTGATTGCGTCGACTTCCGCTAGCTCCGGCCTGCCTTCGCGCTTCAGTTCCCGGCCGGCGCTGAAGTCGCCGGATGCGAGCACAATTGCGCCACTCCGCACCAGGGTGCTTCGACCATCGATCATGGCTTTCACACCGGCGGCACGCTCCTTCTCGATCAGAATGTCTGCGACCTCAGCGCCAAGGCGGATATCGACCCCGAGCTGGCGCGCGCGCCGCACAAGATAGTAGATATAGGCGCGGGAGTTCGGAAGGATGTTATGCATTCGCGGCTTGCGGTGCGGCGGCTCCGGCATTGGTCCGAAAAAGCTGACACCAAGCGACTCAAGCCAAGCGACCGTATCGGGCACATTGTCTACGAGGACCCTGCGAAGTGCGAGGTTGTCTTTCGGCGCCAGTTCTCCTGCGAACTTCGCCATATCCTCGAAGTGCTCGTCAGGACTGTCTTGAATGCCGGCTTTCTTCTGCAAGGCGGTCCGAGTTGCCGTGATCGAGCCGATCGAGAGGCGCGTGGTTCCCCCGAGATGCGTGTTTTTCTCGAGCAACACGACCCTCGCCTTGTTCTCTGCTGCAGCGATGGCAGCGGCCAACCCGCTACCGCCGCCGCCGACGACAATGACATCAGCGGTCAATAGGTGATCATTCGCAGAACGAGCAGCATTCTCCATCGTCATTCCTTTCCATACGGACCCGCGTCACAGTCGCCCTATTGGGAGTTACTTGCCCTCGAGCGCTGAAGCACATGTCGCGAAAACCGGAGTCCCCCGGGCTGGATCCGGCACTGCCGGCCCACTGCCGATGACGCAAGGCCATCCACCCACTACGTCACGCCGCCGTCCGCAAGGATGGTCCTTCCCGTGATCCAACCCGCATCCGACGAGGCAAGGAAAGTCACGATGCCGGCAATGTCGTCGGGAGTGCCTATTCGACCGAGTGGCGTAGAGGCCCGAATGGCCTCGCCGCGTTCGCGCAGAATCGCACTGGTCATGTCCGTCTCGATCACGCCTGGCGCGACAGCATTGACCGTAATTCCTTTTGGACCCAGCTCCTTGCTGAAGGCGTGCGCCAGCGTAGCCACCGCCGCCTTCGAGGCCGCGTAGACAGCGGTCGTCGCCAATGGGCTGAGGGCTAGACGTGACGCGAAGTAGATGATCCGCCCGCCGGGTGACGGCATGTAGGGCACGACCGCCTGTGTCAGCAGGATGGTCCCGAGCACGTTGACGTCGAGAACCTCCCTGACGAACGCGGCGTCGATCGTCCCCAGAGGTCGGTACGGGTTGATCCCCGCACTGTTCACGAGGATGTCGATTCGGCCGAACTCCGCGACGGCATCCCGGACCATCAGGTCGATAGCCTCCGGTTGCGAGACGTCCGCCATGAACGCTTTCGTCCTGCCGCGGGCAGCGGCAAGGTCGGCGACCAGGGCCTCGGCCTCATGGCTGCGCGTGCGGTATCCGATGGCGACGTGAGCACCGAGCCCGGCGAACTTCCGTACGACTGCGGCGCCAATGCCGCGGGATCCCCCCACGACCAGGACAACCTTCCCCTCAAACGGATTCGTTTCAGTCATTCGTGGAAGTTCCCGCTCCCGTCGTTCTTATCTTGCAGCCCACCTTGGGGCGTCGGATCGGGACCCGTCGAGCCATCGCGTCTGTTCCAGCCCGACGTGTTCTCATCGAGGTGACTTCGAGGGCCTCGCACATCAGAACCCTGAATGCCCCCGAGCGCCGCACATTGAAGAGCTTGCGTCGCTTCTTTGTGGCTGACCGTCACAACTATGCAGCCATGCTAGCCCGTTCCCGCGCCGCGGCCTCCCCTGCGAGGAGCCCGAAAACCAAGGCCTTGCTGAGGCCGCCGGTATAGCCGGCCGGCCCGCCGCCTTCGAGACCGCCCGTCGATGATCCGGCAGCATACAGACCCTGAATCGGTCGGTCGGCATGGTCGAGCACGCGCGCCTCTCCGTCGATCGCAATCCCGCCCATCGTGTACGAAATGCCGGCGCAGACCCGGAATGCGTGGAAGGGAGCCTTCGTGATCGGCTGGGGCGGTCCAAAGCGGCGCGTCCGCTCCGGCCAGATCCGGCATGTCGCGTCCCGAAGAAAGGCGTTATGACCGTCGACCGTTTCTTGCAGTGCAGCGCCCGGAAGGCCGAGAGCCTCTGCGAGGCTTCCCAAATCCGGACGCGAGATCAGCTGGCCGCCCGCCTCGACTGCGTTCGGATTGGGGGGAAGGATGTATTCGCGCGCCGCTCCGTTCCAGATCGCGTCATCGAAAACGACAGTCGCGGTGTCCGGTTCATCGAGCGCCGCGATGGCGTTGGCCATGAAGATCCCACCGAGCCCCTCATCGGCGAACCGACGGCCGAACCGATCGACCACAATGCCGGCGGACGTGAGCAGGTCGAGAATCGGGTAGGGCCATAGTTCCTGGCTCTCGAGGGCCTCTCGGCATTGGACGTGCCCATAGAAGCGGTCGAGCCCAACGAGCTTGGCCCCAACCTCCTCGGCCATCATCAAGCCGTCCCCGCGGCCGGTCCCTGCATTCCGCACGCACAGCTTTTCAGGCTTCGGGGAGATGTAGCGGCGCACGAGCTCTGCATTTGCCTGGAAACCGCCATCCGCGAGAATAACGGCGCCGGTCGCCAGGTGTACGTCGCGCCCAGCAACGTTGACGTCGAGGCCGACGCAGCGCCCGTTCTCCATCCGCAGTCGCCTCGCGCGAGCATCGGTGACCATCTCACCGCCCAGCTGCTTGAGGTGTTCGGCGAGCGTCCTGAGCAGGACGTCCCCTCCGCGCCCCTGCCAGTGGAGGCCGGGACGGCGGGCTCCGGGCGGCGCGAGGACGCGATTCATCCAATCAGCCGCGCCGCCCCTGATGAACCGGACGCCCCTTTCGGACAGCCAAGCGGTTCCACGCCCAATGGTGGTGGCGATCGCACTTGTCAGCCGCGCGTCGGCAGTCCCGTCCGTTGCGGCCTCGATTCCCTCGCGGAGCTCACTCGCGTTCGCCGTAACGGGATGAAACGCAACGTGGAAGAACCCCATCGCGTAGCGCGAATTACAGAGGTAGCGGTCGCCTGACCCCGCCTCAAGCAAGAGGACCCGCAGCTTGAGCTCGGCGGCCCGGTTCGCCGCCGCCAGACCGGCGAGGCCACCCCCTACCACAATTGCGTCATAACGGCTTTCGAGCGATCTCGTCATATTCGGCCTCACTGGGGCAGCAGCGTCTCTGCAATGATCTGAACGAGCTCGACAAACACCCGCAGAACACAAAACGTGATCAAAGCCGTAATGGCCGCCCCTATTGGCAGCCACAGGCCGAACCCGAATGCCAGTCCGAGTAGACCGGCGAGAAAAATCACGACCGGAACTCCCAACGCGAGGCGTGGCCCGTGCTGTACGACAAAGCGGACGGCTGGGTATGGTCGATTCATGTGTGCACTTCCCAGTTCGACTACGGATGAGCCGGGGCGTGGCCGAGATAGGCATTCCGGACCGCATCGTCCGCGCGCAACCGTCTCGCAGGCCCCTCGGCGACAACGCGACCGACCGAGAGGACATAGGCATAATCGGCCAATTCCAGCGCTGCCTCAGCCCGCTGCTCCACGAGAAGCATTGTCAGCCCGCTCGCTCTTAATGTCTGAAGGACTTCAAAGATGCGCTCGATCACGAGCGGTGCCAGCCCGAGCGATGGCTCATCCAGCAGGAGAAGCTGCGGGTCGGCCATGAGCGCGCGACCGATTGCAACCATCTGCTGTTCCCCGCCGCTCAAAGTGACCGTGCGCTGGTTCGCGCGTTCATGCAGCCGCGGGAACAGCTCGTGCACGAAATCAAGGCGCTCTCTGAAGCTGTGGGGCTGCCGCCGGCGTTGCCTCTGGAACCCCAGCTCGAGATTCTCCCGCACAGTCAACGGGCCGAAGAGCTGTCGCCCTTCGGGAACTTGAACAATACCCAAGTCGACAACGTCCGGTGCGGACAGGCGAGCCAGGTCGTGTTCTCCAAACGTCATTGACCCCGCACGAACCGCGATCAGGCGGGAGATCGTGTTGATGAGCGTTGATTTTCCGGCGCCGTTGGCCCCGATCACGGTGACGATCTGCTTCTCGTCTACGATCAAGGAGACGCCATGCAGAACCTCGACCGCGCCATAGCCCGCGGCAAGCCCGTCAACCTTCAGCATTGAGGTGTTTCCTACCGAGGTAAGCTTCGATGACCAGTGGGTCTCTCTGGATTTCAGAAGGGATGCCCTCGGCTATTTTGGCGCCGTGATCGATCACAACGATCCGGTCGCACAAGGTCATGACGAAGTTCATATCGTGCTCGACGACGATAATGGTCATTCCCCTGTCGTTCAGGGTCTTCAACATCCTGAAAAGGTCGGTTGTTTCTGCTCGATTGAGACCAGCCGCCGGCTCGTCCAGCAACAGAAGCGCGGGTTCGGCAATGAGCGCCCGAGCAATTTCGACAAGCCGCTGCTGCCCATGCGGCAGGTGGGCCGCAACATCATCCGCGCGCTCGCGTAGGCCGACAAAAGCCAGGGCCTCCAAAGCGCGTCGCCTCGCCTCCCGCTCCCGACGGAACACCGCCGGGAAGGTCAAGGCCGCGAATAGGAGGCCGCGCGTTACGGCGGAATGTGCTCCCAGCATGACATTCTCGACAACGCTCATGTCGCCGAACAGGCGCACGATCTGAAACGTCCGTGCCATTCCAAGGGCAATGCGTTCGTGCGCCGGTACACTGGTGACCCCACGCCCGCGAAAGACCACGTCACCCGCGCTGAGTGGTGCCAGCCCGGTGATGAGATTGAACAGGGTGGACTTGCCCGCCCCGTTCGGGCCAATGACGCCGATGATCTCACCTTTGGCAACCTCGAAGGAGACATCCTCGACGGCTCGAAGCCCCCCAAAGGCCTTTGTTGCTCCCGAGACGCAAAAGAACTCCGGCAAGCCCGTGATGGTCGCATCGTTCATCATCGTGCTCCGCTCCTGGCGGGCCGTATCGCAGCCGATGCCTGGGGTCGCGGCGGGTCGGGGCACACCGCTCTTTTCTCGATCAGGCCAGCAAGGCCCTTGGGGACGAAGATCAGGAAGATCAGAAGCCCGGCGCCGTAGAGAAGCGTCTCGTATTCGTGGAACTGCGTCAGAAACTGAGGGGCCAGTACCACGAATGCTGCGCCCAGAACCGGACCGACGCGGCTGCGGAGCCCCCCCACGACCGCGATGGTGAGCAGATTGATGTTGACCGTCAGTGCGGAGTAACTCGGGTCCACCTGGCGGCTGACGAGCGCGTAGGTAGCGCCGGCAAGACCCGCAAACACAGCGGCCAGAACGAACACCCGCAACTTGTAGGCAGTCACGTTGACGCCCAGCGAGCGGGCCGCGGTCTCATCGCCCCTGATGGCCTGGAAGGCCCGCCCCGCGAACGTTGAGAGGAGAAAGGAGTGGATCAGGTATGCAATTGCCGTGAGGCCGAACACGAGATAGTAAATCTCGGTGCGGGCGAGACGCCAATCCCCGATGGCGATCGGCGGAACGCGGACACCCGCGCTCCCACCGGTCACATCGAACCAGCGAAGGGCAAGTCCCTCGATGATGAGGCCGAACATCAGTGTCGCCATCGCGAGGTAGTGACTGCGAAGTCGTAAGAGCGGCAACCCGATTACTGCGGCAAGCAGCGCGCAAATGATAAGGGCGGCTGGGAAAGCCACCACAAGCGGGGCCCCAAGCTTCGTTTGGAGCAAAGCGAGCGCATAAGCGGCGATCGCGAAGAAGCCCTGCTGGCCAAGCGAGAGCTGGCCGGCGAGACCGAACAGGAGATTAAACCCGAGCCCGAGAATCGCATACACCCAGACCAGCATCGCAATGCGCAGCTGGAAGCTACTCTGCAGAAGCAGAGGCAGAGTCAGCCCGATCGCGAGCAGGATGAGCCCGATGATGGTGTCTCGATGTTGGAGAAGTCGCGTCATCGTTGCACCGCCTCGAATTCTCCCAGGAGGCCGTATGGCTTCACGAGCAGCACGATCAGAATGAGGGCAAAGATGATGGGCTCGGCGTACAGGCTATTCGCATATCCGCCGACGAGTGCCTCGAGAATTCCAATGAGGAGCCCTCCGGCCGCAGCCGCAAAGGGGCTTCCCAGGCCACCCAGGATGGCGGCCATGAAACCTTTGACCGACAGAAGCACGCCCATGGACGCTTGGCCGCCCAGGAGAGGGCCGATCAGAATGCCAGCCACGACGCTTACGGCGGCGCTAAAGAGAAAGCAAAACCGGACGATCCGCTCGGAACGGATACCCATGAGGCGAGCAACCGTCGGGTTGACCCCAACGGCCCTGACGGTCAGCCCGAAATTCGTCTTGAAGAGAATCCACCAGGTCAGCACAATGAGAAGGGCAAATGCAGCGATGATCGCGATCTGCTGCGCGGTCGTCGTGACAACGCCAAGGCTTATCGGGTCAAGCGAAAACAGGTTCGGCACGAACAGCTGATTGGGCCCCCACGCGACCAATGCAGCGCCGGCAATCACCACAGCAGCCGCGAACGTTCCGATCATCACTGTGAGCGGATCCGCGCGCCGCACCAGAGGGACATATACGAAACGCTCGAGAAGGAACGCGACCGCAGCCCCGAGCACAACAGAGGCAAGGACAGATATGGGCGTGGGCAGCCCCAGGGCCACCAGAAAGAACACGGTTGACATGGCGCCGATCATCACGAACTCGCCCTGCGCGAAGTTGATGATGCGGCTACTCACGTAAATCAGGGACAGGGAGAGTCCGACGAGGCCGTAGACGCTCCCGTTCGTCATCCCGGACAGCATAAGGACGACCAGCTTTTCCACGTACCTATCCTCGATGGGTGTGGGGGCCGGCACGGTTCCGACCGTGCCGGCGGATCCGAACTACCGCTTGGGGCCGACCTTGCTGGTGTCTGCCTTCACGAGGCCCATGTTCCGGACCTCCATCCACACAAACCAGTCTCGGTTCGGCGGCCCTTGATGCTGGTTCGGGCCGAACTGATAAGCGGTCCCTGGCTTGCCCTGCAGCCCCTCGAAGCGGCCAATCCGCTCCATGTTCACGCGCACGGCATCACGCGCTCCTTCCAGATCACCCTTCTCGAGCGCAGCCTGCACCTCGTCGGTTGCGGCCACCTGGAGGGCAACTTTCGCCGCGTCGTAGGCCATCGCGATGTACATCGTCGGAGGGCGCTCGCCAAACCGCTCGCCGAACGTCTTGAAGAAGGCCTGAACCTCGGGGCGCTCGGTATCGACGGTGTTGGTCACGAGAGCTCCGTCACCCGTCTCGCCCGCCATCTTGCGGAGGGTTTCGTACAGCGCGATACGCGCCACGATCCGGACGGCGTCGACATCGAGTTGGTGCAGCGCACGCAGGACGCGCCCGCCGTCTGCCGGATACGGCCAAATGACCACAATCTCCGGCTTGGCATCACGAATTTTGACCACCTGCGGAGACAGGTCCGTGGCATTTGTGTCGTAGGTCTCGTGGGCGACGACCTCCACGCCGCGCTCCTTCAGGGCTTTTTCAACAGCACTGCCGCCGTCGATGCCGTAGGGGAGCGAGTTGTTGATGACAGCAGCCTTCTTGAACCCGCGTTCGGCGATGAAGTCCGCAACCGCAGCCGCGTCCTGGCTGTTCGCCGGTCCGAAGCGAAAATGAAAGGGCGTCGACGGATTGGTGAAGCTGTCGGTTGCCGCCGAGAGCGTGAAATAGGGTACCTCGAGCTCGTTGATGACCGGAATCGTGGCCGCGACGGGAACGGCAGGGTTTCCGCCGATCAGGATGAGGCCCTCGTCGTCTTCCGCAAAGCGCGTCGCGAAGGTTGCGGTCAATTGAGGATCCTGCTTCCCGTCGTAGACCACAAGGCGAACCTTGCGTCCTCGGATTCCGCCCTTCTGATTGACCTCGTCGATCGCAATTTGAACCGCGTGGAGGGCGTCGTTGCCCGACTCGGCCGCAACTCCGGACATGTCATCGAGGAAGCCGAGAACCACCTCACCTGCCGCATATCCGGTGCTGGGCAGGTAAGCGAGACCAACGCCCAGCACGAGCTTGAGAAGAAGACGTCGCAAATTGTATTTCATTGCTCCCTCCTGATGCGTTTTTACGCTCAATGTCATTGTTCCCTCCCGTTTGATGTTGGCTTTGCCGCCGGAGCTCTCACCCTGGCCCAACCTGCGCGTGCGGCGCCTCGTTGTCGGGTCGTGGCTGACCGGGTGCTTGCGCGCGCAGCCTCTGCGTCAGCTCGAGGTCCAATGTGCCGTCCGCGTTGACCTCCACGCGATATATGTTCCGCGCCGTCTCGCGGCTCACGTAACCTTGCCGTACGTCGTATGCGACTCGCGCGGGATCACGGTCCTCGGGCGGACCAAAACCACCTCCGCCTCCGGCTCGCAGGATGAGTGCATCACCCGGCCTCAGCCTTTGGTTGCGTACCTTGGCGTTGCCGGCATCGTTCTGTTCCTTGCCGTCTATGCGGACCGTCACTTGGTTTCCGAGTCCCGGCCGTCCCTCGGCGAGTCCCCACGGTGGGCAGTGCATGCGCTCTGCCTGCACGTCGACGGTGACCGGCGCGCGCGCCCGAACCACCACTTCGGTGCCCAGACCGCCCCGAAAGCGGCCCGCTCCGCCCGAGTCGGTCCGGAGGGCATGTCGCTCGATCAGGATCGGATACTTGGCCTCAAGTTGCTCGCAGGGGCTGTTGTGCGTGTCACCGTCGTTCGAGCACACAACGCCGTTCATCCCGTCCTCATTCAACTTGGCTCCCCACCCGCCCCCGGTCGGGCCGACGAAGCCTATGAAAAAGCGCCCGTCCTTTGGGGATATGCCATGGATCAAAGCAATCACGAGATCTGCATGGTGCGCCGCTATGGTCCGATCCGGAATGGCCTGCGCCAGGGCCTTGAACACGGTATCGACGACCGTCATCGGAAAAGTCATCCACCACCGCATCGCGGCCGGCTTCACGGCGCTGACGACCGTGCCCTCCGGTACAATGACCTTCAGCGAGCGGAAGCTTCCTTCGTTGATCGGATAGTCGGTGGGAGAGGTGAGGCATTTGTAAGCGACCTGAGCGCATGAGTAGCCAGTGCTCGGACCTGAGTTGAAAAAGCCCCGGACTTGCGGGCTGACTTCTGACAGGTCGATGGTCATCTCGTCGCCCCGTTTGATGACCCGGACCTTGATGGGAACCGGCTTGCCGACCTCGAAGCCGTCGTCGTCCATGAAGGATTCAGCCTCGTAGACCCCGTCCGGGATTGTGCGCGTTCTCGCTCGGGCCGCGGCTTCCGACTGATCCATAATGTTGCGAATCGAATCGAGAACCGCCTGGCGGCCGTAGCGCCGCAGCAACTCAGCGAACCGTCGAGCACCGGTCGTCACAGCCACGATCTGAGCCCGGAGGTCGCCTATCGCGCGCTCTGGCAGGCGCACATTCATCTTGATGATGTCGACGAGATCCTCGTTGACCACGCCTGCCTTCTGGTACTTCATGATTGGGATCTGAAGGCCCTCGGAATAGATGTCGGTTGTCACCCCTCCGAGAGTGCCGCCCACATCAGGCCAGTGAGCCATACAGCACGCCCATGCACAGAGTTCCCCCTCGTCAAAGATGGGCAGGCTGAATGTGAAGTGATTGAGGTGGCTTCCGGTTATGTAGGCATCGTTGGTGACCAGAATGTCTCCGGGCTCCAGCCCCTTCGTTCCGTAGCGCGCGAGCTTCGCCTTGATGGTGTTCGACATCCCGCGGATGAAGCTCGGAAGTCCGATCCCGATCGAAACCGTCTCTCCCTCTGCCGTGAAGAGGCCGACCGTGAAATCGAGCGCCTCGTAAATGATCATGTTGTAGGCAGTGCGCATGAGGTTTGTTTTCATTTCCTCAGTGACTGCCATGACGCCGTTGCGCACGATCTCGGTGAGCACGGCATCAGTGTGACTCCCTGGACCCGCAGCTCGAGAGTCTGACGCGCGGTCGATTGAGCCGCTCAATCCCTTGGTCACAGCTGCCCTCCCCTGATTTGGATCACCAGATTCCCGAGATCATCAACTTCCAGTCGGTCACCGGGAAGCAAGACGGTCGTTGATGCATGCTCTTCGATCAGTGCTGGGCCATCAATGCAGTTGCCTGCGGATAAAGCTTGGCGGGCATAAGTCGGTGTTGCAATCGCTCTGCCAGCTTCCGTGAAATACACGGGGCGCGTCCCACGCTCTGCATCTTTGGACGGCTGCCTGCCGCCGCGACGGATTTTCTCGAACGGGGGCTTGCTCATCACGCCGGTGACCGTAGCCCGGAGACTGACGATCTCGGCCCGCTCACCGGGCGCGCAAGTGCCATACCGCCGTTGATGAACCTCGTCGAAGTGGCTCTTGATGACCGCACGTTCGCGTCTCCGGAGCACGTCCGGAGCAAAGTCGACAGTCACCGGATGCTCCTGCCCGACGTACCGCATGTCAGCAGCGAAGCCAACGGTCACGCTCGAGGGATGGATGTCGCTGTGGCTCAGAGCAGCCTTTCCCTGCGCCACCAGACCGTCGAAAACATGTTCGATTTCCTCGAAGAGAACGTCGTCCAGTTGACGGAACCACGTTCGAACGAAGTCATAGCGCAGATCCGAGTGCAGCATTCCGAAAGCGCAGAAGTGCCCGGGCGCGCGAGGAACAATGAGGCTGCTCATGCCGATCTCGCGGGCGATGGCTGAGGCGTGCAGTGGGCCAGCACCGCCATAAGCGATCAAGGCGAAGGCAGCGGCGTCGAGTCCACGCTCGGTCGAGACGCCTTTGACGGCATAGGACATCTTTGTGACGGCAACGCGCAGAATTCCGTCGGCAGCATCGAGCACGTTCATCCCGAGAGGCTCGGCGACGTGCTCCCGGATCGCTCGCTCGGCGGCTTCCACATCGAGTGTGATTTCCCCGCCCAGAAAGCGGTCAGCTCCGAGCCGCCCCAGAACGAGGTTGGCGTCCGTGACCGTAGGCTGTGTTCCCCCTCTTCCATAGCAGGCGGGCCCGGGCTCGGCCCCGGCGCTGCGTGGGCCGACGCGCAGCGCGCCGCTCGCGTCGACCGCGGCGATGCTGCCGCCGCCGGTTCCGACCTCGAACACGTCGACCAGCGGAATTTGAATCGGAAGACCCTGGTTATACCCGCCGACGAGGGCGGTCGTCGTCGTCAGCACATGGCCGTCGTTGACGACCCCGGCCTTTGCGGTGGTACCGCCCATATCGAAGGCAACCGCGTCTTGCACCCCGAGTTCGCGACAAAGAGCCTGTGCGCCAATCACCCCAGCCGCGGGGCCGGACTCGAGCATGCGCACACACTGCACCTGCGCCTGCTGGGCCTCATACAGCCCGCCGGTCGATTGGACGAGGAGGAAGGGCCCCTTGAATCCCGAGGCTTTGATATGGCGGTCGATCCCGGCAATATACTGGCTGACCCGAGGGCCAATATAAGCGTTCGCCACGGTGGTGGAGCATCGTTCAAATTCGCGGTACTCTTGGGAAAGCTCATGAGAAGCCGTGACGAACGCATGCGGCAAGCGCTGCTTCACGATCTCCTTGACTGTAATCTCGTGCTCAGGGTTGGCGTAGCAGTGGAGGAGCAGGATCGCGACAGCCTCGATCTTCAGGGCAACCAAGCGGTCGCAGATGGCGTGCACACCGGCGACGTCGAGAGGCGTGAGAACGTCTCCTTCCGCAGTGACCCGCTCTCTCACCTCGAAGCGCAGGGATCGCTCGACCAGAGGCACATGCTTTTGGAAGAACAGGTTGTACGCGTCAGGTCTGTTGATGCGGCCAATCTCGTAGATGTCGCGAAAGCCTTCGGTCACAAGGAGTGCTGTCGAGGCGCCGCTGCGTTCCAGCAGCGTGTTGATCGCGACGGTTGACCCATGAAGAAACAGCCCGGCATCGGCATACCTGGTTCCTGCCTTTTCCACCCCCTGGGAAATGCCATCGACGAGATGACTGGGGGTGCTCAGGGTCTTCCCGAGCAGCAATCGTCCGGTTTTCTCATCGAAGGCGGCGACATCAGTGAAAGTGCCGCCGATGTCAGCTGCGAGCCGAGTGCTCTCGGTGTGCCTCATTTGTTTTCACCTCGTAGCGGATTGCGCACCAGGCGCACTTGTTCCGCGCAGCGCCGGCTGCTGCTTACTCGTCGACAACGCTGTTGCGAAGGACTCCGAAGCCCTCGAGTTCCACCTCGCAGATATCGCCCGGCTTCATCCACAGTGGCGGCTTGCGAGCAAGCCCAACCCCCGACGGAGTACCCGTGACGATGATATCGCCGGGCGCCAGCGTAAAGGCTTCACTCAGGGACGAGACGAGGGTTGCGACGTCAAAGATGAGATCGTCGGTCGAGGCGTCTTGGACAATCTGGCCGTTGAGGCGGGTCTGGAGACGAAGGCCGGCGCACCCGGGCGGAAGCTCATCGGCTGTCATCACATAGGGCCCGAAGGCGCCGGTGCGATCGAAGTTCTTCCCGAGCGTCCACTGAGTCGTCCGCAGTTGGTAATCGCGAATCGAAGCGTCGTTGAAAAGGGAGTAGCCGACAACGTGATCGAGCGCGGCCTCCTTCGGTATGTCGCGTCCGCCGCGGCCAATGACGGCAACAAACTCGCCTTCATAGTCCAGTTGGTGAGACACCCGCGGACGGACGATTGGTGAACCGTGGCCGATGAGGCTTGACGGGAATCGGCTGAAGACGGCCGGATAGCTCGGGACCTCGAAACCACTCTCAGCCGAGTGTTCGGCATAGTTCAATCCGATGCAGATGATCTTGCCCGGTAATGGGAGGGGCGGAAGAAGTTCGACAGCGTCGAGATCGATATCATGACCCGAGAGCAGGCGCCTCGCAGCTTCGGCCAGGCCGACATGTCCGTCGGCGAGGCATTCCAACAGGTCGCCGGGGCACTTTTCATCATCAACGTAGCGGCCCCGGAACGGCCCATTGGCCTCCGCAGCTGCGAGTCCGTCGCGGCCGTTCTGTTTGAAGCAGGCAAAGCGCATGCTGATCCTCCCATCGAGCTTATTGAACCCTGTATGGAACGCTGAAATCAATCCGTCAACATAAAATCTATTTTTCGGCTTGGGATAGATTTTTCTGACGAGCCGGTTATAAAGGGGCATGGACCAGCACGTTCCCGGCTCAAGTCTTACTCACACCGCCTACGAGCAGTTGCGTACCGATCTGCTCGCGGGACGGCTGCAGCCGGGCGAGAAGCTCAAGATTTCTGACCTGTGCGCGTCCCTTTCAGTCGGCCTCAGCGCCGTTCGGGAGGCGCTTTCGCGGCTCACCTCTGAAGGCTTGGTTGTCGCGGCTCCGCAGAGGGGGTTTCGCGTAGCCCCCGTTTCGGCGAAGGATCTGCTCGACCTCACGGAGGCCCGCGTCGAGATTGAAGGTCTTTGCCTAAAACAGTCCATAGGCAACGCCAACCTCGCGTGGGAGACCGGCATCGTGGCAGCGTTCCACCGCCTGAGCCGAACGCCCGAAAGGGTGCCGGAAGACCCCGTGAGGATCAACGAAGCCTGGGCGTCCGCTCACGCAGCGTACCATCAGGCACTGGTCAGTGCGTGCGACAATTCCTGGTTATTGCGGGTTCGCGATCTGCTTTATGCTCAGAGTGAGCGTTATCGACGCCTCTCCGCGCCGTTTTCAGAAGAAAAGCGTGATACGGAGGCAGAGCACCGCAAACTAATGGACGCTGTACTCGCGCGCGATGCTGATCAAGGCTACGAACTGATGGCGAGCCATTTTCGGCTTACTACGCACCTTTTGCTCAATGGGCGTCTTTTTAAAGCACTTGACGGTGACATGGGAGCCGCCGAACCGAAGCTGAAAAAGCGGCCCGCGCAGCGCCATCCACTCTAGCTGGCAACTGCATCTGAGAGGTCAAGGCAATGGAGCTCGATGCACTCTTTGGCGAACAGGCCTCGCCGCAAATCGACCCTTCTGCGGAAGCCGCGACGCTCCTCACCATCTGGAGGCAACTCGAGCGTGCGCATGTCCCCATCGCGTTCGGGTGCTCCTGTGGAGGCAGCATTGGGCATGTGCGGGTTCAGGATTGCGAGCAGGATATCTTGGAGTACCTGTACGAGAAGCACGCTCAAGCGGGCACTGTCCCTGCACTCGCAAAGCTGCAGAATCTAGCGGGGTGCGAGCAACGAAGAACCGGTAGCATCACGGCCCTGCTGGAAGCCGTTGCAGAAGATGAAAGCGGCTGCAACGTTGACTTTAAGATACAGCTGCTCCGTGACTTGCGCCGAAGCATCGACTCCCTGTCAGCTGCATCGGTGGGCCCATTGCGACGGGTCGCTCAGGAACTGTAAGGCTCGGCACCTTGTTGGGTTTGAGTTGACCGGCCGCAGCATCTTCTTGGCAAATGGTTTCAGCTGAACGGACATTGTCTCCCTCGTGGTCGTCTCTCGAATACGATACGACGCGGCTGCCGCCGTTGTACCACTGGGAGCCTTGTGTGATGTCAGCTCGATCGGACGAGGAGGAAGGTCGAACGGCGCCGAATTCAGCCCCGTGAAGATACGGATTTCCTCCTGAAGGTGCTGCTGGTGGACAATGCCACTCGGCCCGCGAAAGATGCACTGTCCCACAGTGAATTTCGTGGCGTCGAAGCCTGAAGCGAGGCCATGATTCCCAAACGATTTAAGACCAGCGCGAATAACAGCAACGCGGCGCACACATACGCGAGGGTTTCCAGTCGCGGCATCAGGCTGATCAGGTAACCCATGAGAGGCGGGACAATCAGGAGGGCGGCGAACACGAAGGCGGAGAGTATGGTGCAGGTCAGGAAGGCGGGCGTGTCAGGACGATTACGCGCGGCTCAGGCCAGGATCGAGCCGTCGGAAGCCCTCCAAAGAATTTCTCGGCGACGGTTCAGAACCCCGTGACGTCGTCGAAGCCGACAGGATAACGCTCGCGACAGCACGATACAGCCGGCCACAATAATCAGCCTCCCTCTCCGCTTCGAGCCGCCGGCGAGCAGCCCACCGCCAGGAACCGCGGCGAGAGAGATTCAAACTGGAAGGCTCGC
>NZ_LN811359.1:158729-229374 GCF_001006805.1 Microvirga massiliensis
CTAGGGAGGAAGCCGAGACAGGTGTATGCCCGGCCAGAACGAGCAATGGGGACGCGAAGCCGGTGAACAGGATGACGGCAACGTTGTAGAGGGTGAGGCTGAAGCCGCTGGCCCGGTTGAGCCGAACGGATGCCCATTGCCGGAGCGACGGACGGGTCCTGACGTTGAGGACGCACCGCTGCTGTTCGGTGCCAATCGCCGCGAACACATGACAGGACCGAAGGAGCAGCAACGCTGCGACCGCCACAGCTCCGCCCGGGATCAGCAGTGCGCCCGTGAGCGAGGTAGAGCGTGAGGGCCTCAGACTCTGCCAATCGACACCCTATGATGCCCGATGCTGGCCAGGACCAGGTGAGGTCAAGTCCGGCGCCCACCAGCGAAATCCTTCAAGGGGCAGGCCACGAACAGCTGCAATCGATCCATCGTGTCTTATTGTTGACAAGACGAAATTCAGCAATCAGACTTCCAGCATAAAGAATATAACCTCAGGGGAGGAGCCGAAGGTGCTTGCACTGTCGTTGGCCATGAACGGCGTCGTTCTTGGCTCGGTGCTCCTTTTGTTCAGTCTCGGACTGACGTTGATCTATGGCGTGGGCCGGATCGTGAACTTTGCCCATGGCGCGCTCTTCAGCATCGGCGCCATGGCAGGAGTCTGGCTCGCATCCTTGGGGCTGCCATTCTGGCTCGTCCTCGTACTCGCTCCACTCGGTGTTGGCCTCATCGGCGTCGCCATCGACTGGGCGGTGCTGGCGCGCATTCGCGATCGTCCGATGGTGGACAGCCTTCTGCTCACCTTCGGACTGGCCCTCCTGATCACCGGTATCCTGTACGAACTCGGCGGGCGCACGGTTCAGATCATGCAGGTCCCCCACACCCTCGACGGTGTAATCTCGATCGGCGGGATCAGCCTGCCCGTCTACCGCATCTTCGTCTCGGCGCTGGCGGTGGCGCTGACGGTGGCACTCATCCTCTTCCTGCGCAATTCTCTCTGGGGGCTGCGCGTGCGGGCCGCGAACGATGACCCGGAGATGGGCGCCTGCCTTGGCATTGACCGTGAGCGGCTAATGCACTCGGTCGTTGGCGTAAGCGCGGCGCTGGCCGCTGCTGCCGGGGTGGCGGGCGCGCCGATCTTCACGGCCCACGCTGTGGTGGGCGACAAGATCCTGATCCTCGCCTTCATGACGGTCATTCTCGGCGGGCTCGGCAGTCTGAGAGGCGCGGTGGTCGCGGCCTACGTGGTCGGTATGATCATCGTCTTCGGCGAAGGCTATTTCGGAGGCCAACTCGCGCTGATGCTTCTCTTCGCCATGGTGATGGCGATGCTCATCAACTGGCCTCGCGGCTTCTTCGGTGAGGGCAGGGTCGAATGAGCAAAACGCTGACCTCCGAAGGAGTAATCCAGGCCGGTCGTCTGCCGCGCCGCAAGGCGAGTCTGGTCGCCGCTGCCGCCGTTGTAGCGATTGGGGCCTGCCTGCCGCTGTTTGTGAGCGGCGAGCCCTTCCTGCTGATGCTGGCCTCGCATGCGGTCATCGCGGCCCTGGTAGCACTGAGTCTCGACATGCTGACCGGGAACACCGGCCTGCTCTCCTTCGGCCATGCTGCATGGTATGGCTTCGGAGCCTATCTCGCCGGCCTGGTCTCGAAGGTCCTGACCTCCGACATCGTCCTTCTGGTCCTCATCACCGCGGCCGTCACCGTGCCCATCGCTGGCCTGATCGGCGCCATCCTCGTCCGACAGATCGGCAAGACCTTCGCTATCCTCACGCTCGCACTCAGCCAGATCATGTTCGCGGCGGTGTTCGTATTCTCCGACATCACCGGCGGAGAAGACGGGCTCCAGGGAGTGGCGATTCCAACCTTCCTCGGGATCCAGATCTCCCGTCCTGATGTCTGGTACTGGATCCTGTACGGCTGCCTCATCCTGGCACTCGCCGCTGCGCTCCATATCCGCCGCTCACCACTGGGCAAGGCGTGGCTCGCAATCCGCGAGAACACGGAGCGGTCGCGCTACATTGGGTTGAATGTGAGCCGGCTGAAGCTCCTGTCCTACGTGGACTCGGCGCTGCTGGCGGCCGTCGCAGGCGCGCTCTTCGTGCTCTTCAACGGGGCCGCTTCGCCCGATCTCCTGCACTGGTTCGAATCCGGCAAGATGCTCATGTACGTGGTACTCGGGGGCGTCGGGACCATCATTGGCCCCATCCTTGGCGCCGTCGTGTTCACCTTCGCCGAGCACTACGTCAGCAGCTACACCGATGCCTGGCTGATCTATTTCGGTGGCCTCTTCGTTCTGATCGTGATCGTCGCTCCCGGCGGCCTGTTCGGTGCAGCCACGCAGTTGTGGGCGCGCGTGTCGGCATCGCACCGGGAGGGTTCGCGATGATCCTGGAAGTATTCGGTCTTACCAAGCATTTCGGCGGCCTCAAGGCGGTCAACAATGTCGAACTGCAGGTGGAGAAGGCCTCGATCCATTCCATTATTGGGCCAAACGGTGCCGGCAAGACGACCTTGTTCAACCTCATCACCGGAGCGATCGCCCCGATTTCAGGCAAGGTCTTTTTCAAGGGCCGCGAAGTCACCGGCTGGTCGCCGGAGCGCCTTGCAAGAACTGGCGTCGCGCGCACATTCCAGCGCACCAGCATCTTCCGTGCCCTCACGGTGCTGGAAAACGTCGCGCTCGCGATCCGCTCGCGCGAAGGAACTAGCGCCTCGGTATGGCAGCCGACCGAGCGCGAGGAGGCGGTGGTCGCGGACGCTCGTGACATACTCGACAAGGTTATGTTGCGCGGCCGCGAGGAGGTCAAGGCTGGCAATCTCGCCCACGGCTACCAGCGTTCGCTCGATATCGCCATCGGTCTCGCGCTCAAGCCGGATCTCATTCTGATGGACGAGCCGCTCGCCGGCATGTCCCGTGGCGATCGCGAGACAATCGCCGCCCTCATTACGATGCTCCGCGATACTCTGGGACTTACGATCGTCGTGGTCGAACACGATGTCGGCATGGTCATGCGCCTCTCCGACCGGATCACGGTTATGCAGCATGGCGCGGTGATCGCCGACGCGACACCCGAGGAGATCCGCGGCAACGAGGTCGTGCGCAAGGCCTATCTGCACGGGAGTTTTGCCCAGTGATCGGGGTGCTGCGATACGAGAACGTCTCGGCCTATTACGGCCCAAGCCAGATCCTGCACGGCATCAGCTTCGAGGTGCCGGAGGCGTCGGTTGTCTGTCTGCTCGGCCTCAACGGCATGGGAAAGACGACCACACTGCGCGCCACGATGGGGTTGGTGGACCGGCTGGAGGGTCGGATCGTGCTCAACGGGGACGAGCTGCGTGGCCCTACCTTTCGGCGCTCCCAGATGGGCGTGACCTTGGTGCCAGAAGATCGGAAGGTGTTCTCCAATCTCACCGTCGAGGAGAACCTCAAGGTGGCATGCCACCCGTCCAAGAGTGGGAACAACTACACGATTGCCGAGGCCGTCCGGATGTTTCCGCGTCTGGGCGAACGCATGAGCCAAAAGGCAGGAACACTCAGCGGCGGGGAGCAGCAGATGCTGGTGGTGGCACGCGCCATGCTCGCCAATCCGAGCTATGTGATGCTCGACGAGCCGACCGAGGGACTGGCACCGAGCTATGTCAGCGCGATCCGAGAGTCCATCTGCGAGGCGCGGAAGCGCGGCATCGGGGTGATCCTCGTCGAGCAGAGCCTGCCGCTTGCCCTGTCGGTCGGCGACGTCTTTCACATCGTGGAGAACGGCCACATCGTCCGGACATTCTCGCGCGAGGAGGCGATCACCGATACCGCCGCCCTCGAGCGCATGCTGACGGTGGAGTAGTGCGATGGCGACGATTCGTTCTAACTTTGACCGTGGCATCCTTCTTCTGACGATCGACAACGAACCCCGACGTAATGCCTTCACCCATACGATGACGGCTTCGCTCGGAGGGATTTTCGACGAAGCGGAAGCCGACCGCGCCGTGCGCTGCGTCGTCGTGACCGGAGCAGGAGACCGCGCCTTCTCAAGCGGGCATGACCTCAACGAGCTTCTCATCGATCGTCGTCACGCGGCAGATCCCGCTCTGAACGCACCCTTCTACAAGCCGCGAACCATGACCACGCCAACCATTGCCGCGATCAACGGCCACGCGCATGCGGGCGGCCTGATCCTCGCGCTGTCCTGTGACATACGGGTCTGTGAGCCGCATGCGGAGTTCGCGGCGCCGGGCGCGCGGATCGGGCTGCTGCCGATCGGCGGCCAGATCAGCCGACTTCCGTGTCTCCTCCCGATGGGCATCGCCTACGAGATGCTCGCGACTGGGCGCCGTGTGAGGGCCGAAGAGGCGCTCCGACACGGCTTCGCCAATCACGTTTCAGAGCCCGGCAAGGCGCTCGAGCACGCCATGGATATCGCCCGGAGCATCGCGGCGAATTCGTCAACGGTAGTCGCTTCGATCAAACGCGGCCTGGAGATCTACGCCCGCGAGGGGGCTGAGGCTGCCGCCCGCTTCGAGTGGGAGGAAGGCGCCCGTCTCCAAGGTGGACCCGATGCCGACGAGGGCTTGCGGGCCTTTCTCGAGAAAAGACAGCCCGTCTTTCAGTGATCAAACCATGAAGAGCCAAGGCGACATGAAGACCGAGATCGAAACCAAGAAGCTTCTGACCCGCTACGGTATCGCAACAACATCGCCGAGGCTCGCGACCTCGGCGGAGATGGCGCGCCGGATCGTGGCAGAGATCGGTATGCCGTGCGCTCTGAAGGTGGTCTCAGCAGACATCGTTCACAAGGTCGACGCGGGTGGAGTGCGGCTGTCCGTGACTGAAGAGTCGGCAGCGGAGGCGTTTGAGTCGATCATGGCTGCCTGCACGGCCTCCAGCCCAGACGCGGCGATTGACGGGGTGCTTGTCGAGGAGATGGTCTCCGCCGGTCTCGAAGTCTTTATCGGCGCGCGGGTGGATCCGGACTACGGCCCTATTGTCCTGTTCGGACCCGGCGGGTCCGGCGTCGAGCAGGGAGTGAAACCTACCGCCGCGCTCGCGCCTATCGGAGAGGCGGAAGCGTTTGGCTTGGTCGACGCGGCTTTCCCCGGGCGTTTCGCCAACGACCGTGCCGCTTCGCGCGCCGAACTCGCGCGCTGCCTGCTCGCGGTCGCCGGGCGCGATGGGCTGATCATGCAGGAGGATGTGTCCGAGCTCGACGTGAATCCGATCATCGTCACGGAATCGCAGGCGGTGGCGGTCGATGCTGTAGCCGATGGGTCGAGCATCGCTATGCCGGTTCGAGACGGGGAAACCATGGACGCGGCGATAGCACGCCGACGCGCACGCCTCTCCGGACTCGACGCGCTTTTCGATCCGAAGGCGATCGCCTTCGTCGGCGCGTCCACCTCGAAGGACAAGATCGGCTATCATCTCATCAAGAATCTGGTGGAGTTCGGCTTTACCGGGAGCATCTATCCCATCCATCCCACCGCCAACGAGATTTGCGGTCTCAAGGCTTACCCCACCGTCAAGGCCATCCCGCACGAGGTCGATCGGGCCTTCATTGCGGTCGGCAGCAATCAAGTTCCCGGTGTGCTGGCCGAGTGTAAGGAGAAGGGGGTCAAGGTCGCCCAAGTGCTGACCGCCGGCTTCTCGGAATTTTCGCGCGACAGTGCAGAACTCGAGAGGCGGATACTCGACCAAGTCGCGGACGGGCCGATGCGTATGGTCGGCCCTAACTGCATCGGAACGTTCTCGGCGTCCGCCAAAATGGCGATCGGTGCCGCACGCTATAACCCCGTAGAGCCTGGCAACATCACATTCTTTTCCCAGAGCGGCACCTTCGCCGGCGATGTGGTGCGACGGGCTCAGGTCTGGGGCCTACCGCTTGGGCGCGCCTTGTCGTGCGGCAACTGTGCCGATGTCGACATGCTCGACCTGCTACTCTACGCCGACGCCGACCCGACAACGGAGATCGTGGCCTTCTATGTGGAGTCGCTTCGGGATCCGGGATTGTTCTTCCGCTTCGCGAGCGGAATGAGGAAACCGGTCGTCATCCTGCGCGGCGCACAGACAGAACAGGGGCAGGTTGCAGCGTCCAGTCATACCGCGGCGCTTGCGACCGACAAGCTCCTGTGGGAGGCCGGCGTTGTCCGCTCTGGTGTGATCCAGGTCTCCAATGTCGAGGACCTGATGGACACGCTGCAGGCGCTCTCGGTGCACGGGCGGGGACCGGGCAACCGCCTCGCGCTGTTTGGCTCGGGCGGCGGCGTCAGCGTGACCGCCTCGGACGCCGCGTCGGGCGCCGGCCTTCGTATTGCCCCGCTCGCGGCAGGCACGGGAGAGGGTCTGAAGCGCTTCGGAATTCCAGGTACCAGCGTCGCCAACCCCATCGACATCCCAGTCTGGGGTTTGCGAGACGGCGATCGCTACATCTTCGAGGAGATCATCAATCTCTTGAAGAGCGATGATAATGTCGACCGCATCGTCGTCTTCGTGGAGATGGGCTGGGTGATGGACTTCATCGAGAATGACGAGCTCGGGTTGGTTGCGCTCGAGCAGATATGTGATTCGATTGCGCGCGCGCGGCCGGACGGCCCGCCGATGTCGCTGGCACTGCGTACTTCTGGCGACAATTACCAGGACGATTTCGTCCGCAAACAACGCGTGCGGTTCCTCAACAAAGGCATTTCCGTTTACCCATCGACGTCGCGGGCCGTTCGTGCGCAAGCGAGACTTGTCCATGAACCGAGGTATTGAAGTGACGGAGATCCAAAATACTCAACTTGATGCTTTGAGATTTGGAGCGCGGGTCGATGTCGCCGGCACCTTCTTCAATTCGTTCGCAGGGACGAAGGGCATCAAAACGCTCCCCGAGCAGCTTGCAGAGAAACTTGTCGAGCTAATCATCAGCGGAGCTCTTGAGCCGGGGCAACGACTACACGAGGCAAGTCTGGCTGAGCGCTTCGGCGTCAGCCGGGGGCCGATACGTGAGGCGCTGCGGCTCCTTGAGCCAGAAGGCCTTGTCACGATGACCTCGCGTCGCGGCGCATCGGTGGCTAAGCTCAGCCGGCGGCGGCTGCACGACATCTTCTCCGTCCGCGCTGCACTGATGGGGCTTTGTGCAGAGGAACTCGCTCAGAAGCGTTCGGCGCTCATACAGGAAGTACTCGACGAAGGAACACGGAGGCTCTTCACGGCCCATGAGGCCGGCGACGTCGGCGAATACATCATCATCGTTTACCAGGTCAGCATGTATTTGGCTGAGGCAGCTGGAAACGAGATCGCGCGGTCGATCCTGTTCTCGCTCGGACGCCAGACGCTATCACTCTCCCGTCGGGTCTTTGACGATCCCAACCACCGGCTAGCTTGGGCTCGAAATTGGCAAGCTATCGTTGAAAGCATCCGCGTCGGTGATCCGGTGAGATCACGTCAGGCAGTATGCGACCTCATTGATAATATCAAGACGGCCGCGTTGGAGGTTCACGGCCGGCTCGAGCGGGAGACACTCGGGACGACGGACTAGAAATCGGGCTCTCCAGGCGGGGTGGGGCCCGGAAGCCGGCGTATCCGGGAGGGAGCGTTCGGCGATGATTGAAACCCGCAAGTGGAGGAAGCAATGCAGAAGAATTTTTCTCGCAAGGCCGGAAATCTCGTCACCGTCGCGGCCGCGGCGGTTGCGGTATCGCTCGGCATTTCGATACGTCCAGCCTCGGCGGAGGACGTGACAATCGGTGTCTTAGTCCCCACTACCGGTGTCTTGGCGCCGCTTGGCAATGACATGAAGAACGGCTTCGCGCTTGCCGCCAAGAACGCCACCGTGAAGGGGCAGCCCGTACGCCTGATTATCGAGGATACGGCCGCCAATCCGGCGAATGGGCTTCGCAAGGCCCAGAAGCTGGTGCTCGAGGATAAGGTGAAACTGCTGATCGGTCTAACGAGCAGTGCCGTTACACTCGGAATCAATGCACAAGCACCGCGCCTCAATGTACCGATCATCACTACCAACGCGCAGGCCGTGCCCATCACCGGCGAACAGTGTAGCCGCTTCGTGTTCCGAACGGTCCCGCACGACGGCAACTCCGCTAAGGCGATGGCGGCGATGTTTGAGCAGCGGCCGGATCTTGTCCAACGAAATTGGTTTGTGGTCTATCACGACTACGCATACGGGCGTTCGAACAAGGCCGAGTTTGCAAAGGTTCCCAGAATCAAGATCGCCGGCGAGGCCGGTCGGCCGGTGGGGACCGCCGACTGGTCGAGCGCAATCTCACAGATCCAAGCCAGTGGCGCTGACGGCATCTATCTCGCATTGGCCGTGGGAGACGATCTCACAGCCTTCGTCAACCAAGCGCGCGCCTTTGGCCTCAAGTATCCGGTTCTGACGCCCGTGGGTATCCCCGACACCATGCTGCAGGCGCTCGGTGACAATGGTGTCGGCATGCTGGCTGGTGGCCTCACCGCATCCTGGATGCAGGAGGCCGACAACCCCAAGATCGCCGAGATGGTGAAGGCCTACCACAAAGAATACGGGATCGTGCCGGGCTATCAGGCGATTCAGGCGTACGCAGGTCTGCAGTTCACGCTCGCCGCGCTCGAGGCCGCCAAGGATCTGACCACGAACAGCATGATTGCTGCCCTTGAGTCGACCTCCGCCGAGACTGTTGTAGGCACGATGGACATCCGTCCGGAGGATCACCAGGGAATGCTGGGTGTCTACGTGGCGGAGGCCGTTAAGCTCAATGAGCCGAAATATGGCGCCTCGGTAGGCTGGAAGACCTCGACCCACCTGACCTGGGATCGGGTCGACGTCCCACCGTCCGAGTCAGGCTGCAAGGGCTTCTGACGCAACGGTCGCGGAGCGAGAACCGCCATGGCGGGCCAGGCAGGCTCCATCGGACTGATTGTCTTTGGTCAGGTCGCCGCCATGACGCTGTGGTTCTCCGCCACGGCGGCCGCCACGACCTTAGTGGCCGAAGGTGCGCTCTCCGGCCAGCGGGCGGGGCTGCTGACCGGAGCCGTACAACTTGGCTTCGTCGCTGGCACGCTCGCCAGCGCGCTCTCGGGTGTAGCCGACCGTTTCGATCCCCGCCGCCTGTTTGCTATCGCAGCACTGTGTGGCGCGGCCGCCAACCTCGCCCTGCTGGTTACCGGATTCGATAGGCCTGCCACCGTGGCCCTGCGCTTCCTCACAGGCGTCGCGCTGGCAGGAGTGTACCCGATCGGCATGAAGATGGCGGCTAGCTGGACGGAGCGAGCGGTGGGGCTGATGATTGGCGTTCTCGTGGGCGCGCTGACCCTCGGATCGTCGCTCCCGTATCTCTTCAACGCCGTGGCAGGGCTGGAATGGCGCACGACCATCCTCGCGTCGAGCGCCTGTGCGATCACCGCCGCCGCCATGATCCTGCTCGCCGGCTTGGGTCCCGGGCATCGGCGTGCACCGTGCTTCCGCGCCTCGGAAGCGCTCATCGCACTGGCGCGCAGACCGATGCTCCTCGCCAATGCGGGCTATCTCGGGCACATGTGGGAGCTTTACGCCATGTGGGCCTGGGTGGGCGTTTTTCTTGAGTGGGCGCTGACCCGTAGCGCTAGCCCGCTTGCCGCGCAGACCGGCTTGATCACGTTCGCCGTGATAGCCAGCGGCGCGGTGGGCTGCATCGTCGCCGGGCTCCTCGCCGATCGCTTCGGGCGCACCACCGTGACCATGGCCGCGATGGCTATGAGCGGCCTCTGCGCCGCCCTGATCGGATTCACGCCGCTGTTGGGTGCCGGCGCAGTTATTTTCGTGGCGCTGGTATGGGGCGTCACGGCCGTGGCCGATTCCGCCCAGTTCTCTGCCAGCATCGCCGAACTCGCCGAACCGCATCTGGTGGGCACGATGCTGACGATGCAGACCTGCATGGGGTTTCTGCTGACATTCATCGTGATCCAGGCGATGCCGGCCATCGTCTCGATTGTGGGATGGAATTTCGCTTTCGCCGTGCTGGCGCTGGGCCCAGCGTTTGGCGTCGCCGCGATGTGGCGTCTGCGACAGGAACCCGAATCGCTGCGGCTGGCCGCCGGCCGTCGCTAAGTCTTGCCCACTGGAGGAAACCGCCCGAAATGAAATGGGATACGCTGATCTACGATACGCCCGAGCCCGGTATCGGCGTCCTTACCTTCAATCGTCCCGAACGCGCCAACGCCATGAACCAGCACATGCTGGCCGAACTCGACGAGCTTTGTGCGATGTTGACGAAGGACGCCTCGCTGCGCGCGGTTGTCGTCACTGGCGCAGGCAAGGTGTTCAGCTCCGGCTTTGACCTCAAGGCACAGGCGGAAGCCATGCCTCAGGGCGTCGCCGAGTGGACCCCGGTACTGGAGGCGGACTTCAAAGGCATCATGGCGTTCTGGAATCTGCCAGTGCCCACCGTCGCCGCGGTGAACGGCCCCGCGCTCGCCGGCGGCTTCGAGCTGATGATGGGCTGTGATCTCGCGTTGTCCGTCGAGCATGCGGTGTTTGGCGAGCCCGAACTGAAGTTCGGCGCCGGCATCGTGGCAATGCTGCTGCCTTGGTACGTCACGCCGAAGATTGCCAAGGGCGTGATCTTCACCGGCGAGGACGCGATTCCGGCGAGACAGGCGCTCGAATGGGGGCTGATCAACAGGATCGTCGGCTCGGGCGATCTGATGGAGGAAGCGCTCGCGATGGCGAGAAAGCTGGCCCGCATGGATCCGATGGTCATGCGACGCACCAAGATGGCGCTGCATCGGACCTACGAGCTGATGGGCATGCAAGCCGCGCTGCGCGCTGCGCTCGATATCGACATCATGATCGAGGGCGAGGGCACCGACCTTAAGCGCGGATTCCTGAAGGTGCTGCGAGAGGAAGGCCTTGGCAAGGCACTCGCTTGGCGCGAGGCCCGCTTCGCCGCAGATGGCAGCTGACAGTGGCCCGAATGAGAGCATGAGCCCAAGAATGAATCGTTCCATCCCGCGGCTCTTCACGCCTCTGAGCATCCGTGGTGTCACCGCGCGCAACAGGACCATGCTGGCTCCGATGAACCAGCACCGAGCTGTGGATGGCATGGCGGACGACAGGTTGCTGGTACATCTCGGCAAGTTCGCCCTCGGCGGCTTCGGCATCGTCACGACTGAGGCGACGGCAGTCGAGCGGGACGGACGGATCGCCTATGGAGATTTGGGCATCTGGTCTGATGACCATATCCCCGGTCTCAAGCGCGTGACGGCCTTTCTGCGCGACGCCGGGGCGGTGTCCGCCATTCAGCTTAATCATTCAGGACGAAAGGGGTCGTCCCAGCGTCCGTGGCAGGGTTTTGGGCCACTGAACGAAAGAAACGCGGCGGCGGGCGAACTCGCTTGGCCGCTGGTCTCTCCAACTGCGGAACCGCTGGGCGAAGGCCACGTCGTCCCGTGCGCGCTCGACACGGCCGGCATCTGCTCGATCGTCGCAAGCTTTGCCAACGCCGCCGCGCGTGCCGACGCGGCCGGCTTCGATATCGTGGAAATCCACGGAGGTCACGGCTACCTCATCGCGAGTTTCCTTTCACCGACCGTGAACACTCGCGACGATGCCTATGGCGGTGATCTGGCCGGGCGCATGCGCTTCGCGCTGGGGGTCGCGGCAGCAGTGCGGGCACGATGGCCAGCGCACAAGCCGCTCTTCTTCCGCATCTCGAGCGTCGACGGGCATCCCCAAGGATGGACGATTGATGACTCGATCGTATTCGCCAAGGCGCTGAAGGAGACTGGCGTCGATCTGGTAGACTGTTCGTCCGGCGGGTTGCGACAGTCAACGGCACTCGAAAACGCCCAGCGCCTGCCCGGCTATCAGGTCCCTTATGCCGCCGCGATCAGGCGGGAGGCCGATATCGCCACGGGCGCCGTCGGCCTGATCCTCAAGCCCCATCAGGCGGAGGACATCCTTGCACAGGGGCACGCCGACCTCATCATTCTCGGTCGGCAGGCGCTCTATGATCCATACTGGCCTCTGCATGCCGCCCAGGCTCTCGGAATCGACCCTGAGTTCGAGACTTGGGATGAGTCTGCCGGATGGTGGCTGGCGCGCCGGCGGAAGGGCCTGGAGGCGATCGGCCTGGACGGCACCGGAGAGGAAATTTAACCGGCGGCACTGCGGCCGGGGCACGATGTCAACCTCCAGCGGGGAAGGAAAGACCATGTTCAAGGCGATCCTTGTCAACAATAATGATGAGACTGGCTATTCCGCGACCATCACCGAACTTGATGAGCAAGCGCTGCCGGACGGCGACGTCACGGTGGACGTTGAATGGTCGACCCTCAACTACAAGGACGCGCTCGCGCTTACGGGCAAGGGCCGGGCGGTGCGCCGCTTTCCCATGGTGCCGGGCATTGATTTCGCGGGGACGGTGCGCGACTCGCATCATCCTGGTTTCAAGCCAGGCGACAAGGTCGTCTACACCGGCTTCGGGCTAGGGGAAACCGAGTGGGGCGGATATTCCGGCCGCGTACGCGTCAGCGGCGACCGGACGGTTCCTCTCCCTGAGGGACTTTCCACACGCGACACGATGGCGATCGGGACCGCAGGCTTCACAGCCATGCTGTGCGTCCTGGCGCTTGAACGTCACGGAGTGAGGCCCGGCGACGGAGAGGTTTTGGTGACCGGTGCGACGGGGGGCGTCGGCAGCATCGCGGTCAGGTTGCTCGCCGGCCGAGGATACCGGGTGGTCGCTTCGACCGGAAAGTCGGCAGAAGAGGGTTACTTGCGGGAACTCGGCGCGAGCGAGATCATCGATCGGAAGGAACTGTCGACGCCAGGCAAGCCGCTCGCGAAGGAACGCTGGGCCGGCGCGGTCGATGTGGCCGGCGGCGTAACGCTGGCCAATGTCTGTGCGTCGACCCGATATCTCGGGGTCATCACGACCTGCGGTCTCGCTGAGAGCATGGACTTTCCGGCTACCGTCGCGCCGTTCATCCTGCGCGGCGTGACCCTCGTGGGCATCGACAGCGGCTTTTGCCCGATGCCGCTGCGAATGGAGGCATGGACGGCGCTCGCAAAGGAACTCGATCCAGCGGTGCTCGGCCTCATCACGCGCGAGATCGGCCTGGGCGACGTGATCTCTATGGCTCCGGACGTGCTTGCCGGCACCGTGCGCGGGCGAACCGTGGTGCGGGTGGCCTGACCGGCACCCGACCGTTCCCGCGCAGCATCCTCGGGCAGACTGCGGCGACCGGTGCTCATCAAGCAGCCTTCACCTGAACGCTGAGGCTTATCGCCAGTCGAAAACACTTGGGTCGGCTCAGGTTCTGAAATGTTCGGACGTAGTTCTCATGAAGCATAACATCGCTCGACCTGTCCTTGTTGCTCTTGCACTAACGTTGATCGTCGTCCCAAATTGCGCGCGCGTTTACGGCCGATGATCCTGTCCTCCCCGCGACATCCTTTTCTCTCGCGGATCTCATAGCCTGCCACACTCGAAAGGGACTTGCAGGCGGATCGAAGTCGTAGATGCCGAAACCAGCCAATGCATCGTTGACGGCATTCATGACCGCCGGCAGAGAGCCGACGGTTCCCGCCTCACCTGCGCCCTTGATCCCGAAGGGGTTGGTCGTCGCGAGCACCTCGTTGGCTTCTACGACGAGTGAGGGAAGATCGTCGCACCTCGGCATGTAGTAGTCCAGGAACGAAGCCGTCAATGGCTGCCCGGTGTCGGCATCGTGAACGATTTCCTCACAGAGCGCTTGCCCGGCACCTTGTGCGATCCCGCCGTGCATCTGCCCCTTGACGAGAGCCGGGTTCACGACACGACCGACATCGTCGATAACCCAATAGCCCACCAGCCTCGTGCGGCCAGTTTCGGGATCGATCTCCACCTCGGCAACATGGCAGCCGTTAGGGAAAGTCGGTGCCGAGGGTACGACGGTGGCGGATTCCGCAAAGCCGGCCTCGATGCCCTTCGGCAGGCGTTCCGGGGAGAATGCAGCCCGCGCGACATCGATCAGAGAGACAGAACGGTCTGTACCGGAGACCACGAAGCGACCGTCTTGAAACTCCACGTCATCGGACGAAACTTCGAGCATGTGGGCAGCAATCGTCTTGCCGCGGGCTACGATCTTCTCCGCGGCCTTGTGGAGCGAGGCGGCGACCACGCTCGTTGAACGCGATCCGACGGTCCCTCGCCCATGCGGGACCTGATCCGTGTCGCCAAAGGTGACGCGCACACTCTCCTCGGCGACGCCAAGCAGGTCGCACGCGATCTGGCGGAAGGTGGTCTCATGTCCCTGTCCCTGCGCGTGGGTGCCCGTGAATAGGGTAACACCTCCGCCGGGATCGAACCGAATCTCAGCATACTCCTCAGCAGGTTGCGTTACCGGGCCTCCGGCAATCTCGATCACACTCGCGAGCCCGATCCCGCGTAGCAGACCGCGCTTCGATGCCTCGAGCCGGCGCGTCTCGAAGTTGGCCCAATCGGACAGGAGAAGCGCACGATCCATGTTCTCCTCGAAGGCGCCACTATCGTAGGTGTAGATCAACCCCGTACGAAACGGCATGGCCGACGGAGGTATCATATTTCGTCGTCGCAGCTCGATCCGGTCGATGCCGATTTGTACCGCCGCGACGTCGATCACGCGCTCGATGGCATAGGAAGCTTCAGGGCGACCGGCCCCTCGGTACGGGGAGGTCGGGTTCGTATTCGAAAAGATTCCCGTGACCGATGCGTGGATGAAAGGCGTCGTATATGTCCCGGCAAGACCTCCGAGATTGTTGGTAGGAGAGTGCGTGCCGTAGGAGTTGAGATAAGCCCCAAGATTCGCGACGGTGCGGATGCGCAGTGCCAGGAAGCGCCCGCCGGCATCGAGCGCGAGTTCAACGGTCGAGGCATTGTCGCGTGCTTGGTGATCGGCGAGGAAGGCTTCACTTCGATCCGACTGCCAGCGCACCGGCCTCCCGACCTTGCGTGCCGCCCAGAGCACAAGGATCATTTCGGGGTAGACTCCCTCCTTCATGCCGAACGCTCCGCCACAGTCGTAGGCGACAACGCGTAGGTCCGCTTCCGCCACGCCGAGAATACGAGCAATGTCGGTCCTGAGACTGTGGGGTGATTGGAGCCCGGCGAAGAGGGTGTATCGACCACTGCCGGAATCGTAGAGGCCGATGGCATTGCGGGCCTCCAGCGGGTTTGCGCTCACGCGCGAGATATCGAACTCGAGGCGCGCCACGTGTGCGGCCCTGGAAAAGGCTGCATCGACCCCCGCCCTGTCACCAAGCTCGTACACAAAGCAAATGTTGTTCGGAGCTTCATCCCACACTGGAGGCGTGCCAGGCTTGGAGGCCTGACGCGTGCGGGTCACCGCTGGCAACGGTTCGTAGTCGACCACGATGCACTCGGCCGCATCCTTTGCAGCGGGCAGGCTGGTTGCGACGACAGCCGCTACAGCATCGCCAACATGGTGCACGGCATTGACTGCGAGAGCCCGATAGGGAGGAGCAACATGCGGGGAGCCGTCGGGTAGATGGCGTTGGACGCGCGAGGGAATGACACCCAGACGATCGCGTATGCAGTCCTCTCCGGTCAGGACGGCCAACACCCCGGGGGTTTTGCGAGCCGCCTCCACGTCGATACTGCGGATTCGCGCAGCCGCGTGAGGTGAGCGTAAGACGTATAGAAACGCCTCGCCGGAAAACGCGAGGTCGTCGGTAAAGCGTCCCTGTCCTCGGACAAGGCGAAAATCCTCGCTACGCGCAATGGAGCGTCCGATCTTCAGTTCGCGCACGTATGGCCCCCACATCAGCATCCGGCCGGCTCTGCCTAACCGGACCGAGTTCTTCCAATGGCGCGCCGGTCCGTGGTGGGACCTTACACTAGCCGACCTCCGGCACGCCGGTGCAAACCCACAAAACCACCGCGTCCTTCTTACTTACCGAGATGATCGCATGGCCCATCTTGCTGTCGAAGTAGATGGAATCGCCGACCATCAGGACTACCGGCGAATAGAATTCCGTGAAGACCTTGATGCTTCCGGACAGGACGAACAGCACTTCCTCGCCCTCGTGCCGGATCCAGTCGCCAAACGCCTCAAACTCGCGTGCTTTGATCCTCGTGCGGAAGGGAAGGAGTTTCTTATGCGCGAGGTCTGTCGCAATCAGTTCGTGCACATAGGTCTCGGTCTCGTGTAACCTGCCCTCGCCGCGGCGCGTCACGCTCCGACGTCCGAAGGGCGCGGCAGTCTGGCGAGTGTCGAACAACTCCACCAGATCGAGGTTCATTCCCACGGAAATCTTGTAGAGGATGTCGAAGGTTGGCGACATCGCACCGTTCTCGATCTTCGAAAGCGTTGAGCGCGAGACCCCCGTGTGATGGCTGGCTTCCTCCAGTGTCCAATTGCGTGCGGCGCGCATGCTCCTCAGGCGCATGGCGAGATTGGGGCGCCCGCTTCCATCGGTCTGCGGACGGGGAGAACGGCCAAGTGCTTCAGGCGACTCCGGTCCCGCTTCGTCCGGACTGGAACCGGTCATGCGGCGTCTGCCGCGTTTCGTGCCCTGGGGTTCTGTTACCCGCCGGCGTGGCTTGGATGAGGTCGGCAGCACCTTGAAGAAGCCTCGTTCTCTGCGGTTTGCTCTTTCCGTCCTTGATTAAAGACCAGCCAATGGCATCTCTTCCTCGGCTCTGAGGATCGACCGCCCTACAGACTCGCGCCTCCAGCCGGTGCAACGCCACGCTGAGAGACGTGCCACGGCACGACAAGCCGCTCGACCAAGTCGACGATATAGAACAGCACGGTGCCAATGATCCCGAGCAGGAGAATCGCAGCGAACACCCGCGGGGTATCGAACATGCCCTGAGCGAGCAGGATCACGTGACCGAGCCCTTGGTCGCCAGCCACGAATTCACCGACGAGCGCGCCGACCAGCGCAAACGAGATCGCAACCTTCATGCCCGCGAAAAGGCTTGGCAATGCATTGGGGAAACGAATCTTGGTCAAGATCTGCCAGGTTGAGGCGCGCGCCGCTTTTGCAAGGTTCAGGGCATCAGGATCAACCGAGCGAAGTCCCAGAACAGTGTCGATAACGACGGGAAAGATGGCGATCATCAGCGACACGGCCACTTTGGGCGCAACCCCGCTGCCAAGCCAGATGACGAAGAGTGGGGCAAGTGCCACCTTCGGTACGCTGTTCATCGCAACGAGGAT
Organism: Microvirga massiliensis; assembly: GCF_001006805.1. Lineage (GTDB taxonomy): Bacteria > Pseudomonadota > Alphaproteobacteria > Rhizobiales > Beijerinckiaceae > Microvirga > Microvirga massiliensis. The sequence goes on from NZ_LN811359.1 coordinate 175,873, forward strand.
GGTGAACAGCGTCTTCTCGAGCAGCGACGAGTACACGGTCGCCACTGCGATCAGGACGCCGAGGGCTACGGCGAGCCCGAAGCCCGCGAGCGTCGTCATCACGGTGTAGCCGCTGCTGGTAAGGAAGAAGCCCGGATAGGCCGCGATCTCTGCAATCACTGCCGAGGGCGCAGGCAGGATGAAGGAGCGCACACCTGTCAGCCTTACGCCCACTTCCCATAGCACGATCAGAACGGCCAGGACCGCGGCGACGGACCCGCCGCCGCGCATTCCGGGAATTACGTGGCGCACGGACTTCCTCCGCCGAATACGCCGAGCTCGGTGAAGCGGTGGCGGATCAAGCGCACGTACTCGCCGAATTCGGGAGTTTCCGAAATGTCGAGATTGCGTGGCCGCGGGAGGTCGATGTCGATCCATTCAATGATCCGCCCCGGGTTGCGTGACATGATGGCGACGCGGTCCGAGAGGAACACCGCTTCCTGAATGCCGTGGGTGATGAAGAGCACGGTCTTGCCGGTCTCTTGCCAAAGACGCGCGAGCTCCAGGTTGAGGTCATCGCGCGTCATGGCATCGAGCGCACCGAACGGCTCATCCATCAGGAGAAGGTCAGGGTCGTCGAGCAGCGCCCGACAGATGGAGGCGCGCTGGCGCATGCCGCCCGACAGCTCCCACGGATGCCGCTCCTCCGAGCCGGCGAGACCGAAGCGGGCAAGCAGCGCGCATGCACGCTCCTTTAGCGCCTTCGTATTCCGGCCGCGGAATTCGGACACGATCAGGACATTCTCGAGGATCGTCCTCCAGTCGAGGAGGATATCCCGCTGGAAGACGACACCCATGTTCTCGGGCGGGCCCGCGAGCGGGCGCCCCTTCACGGCAATGGTGCCACGCGAGATCGGCTCCAGCCCCGCGACGCATTTGAGCAACGTGCTCTTGCCGCAGCCGCTCGGTCCGAGGAGGCTCAGGAATTCGCCCTGTCTGAGATCGAGGTCGATCTCGGCAAGGGCGTTCAGTGCCCCCGGTCCCGTACCGTAGGTCTTCCAGACGCCGTTCAGTTGGACGAGCGGCGTCGCGCCGTTGCCGCGTCCGCGCGTCATTGAGAAACGAAGTCGTTCGTGTAGAAGTCGGAGGGCTTCGCCTCCGGCTTCAATAACCCGGCCTTCTGCATTGTGGTGACCGCGTCGGCCCAGTCCTTCTCGGACTGCCACCCGAACGGCTTGCCCTTGGTCTCGGGCGTGTCGAGGAAGCTGAGATAGAGTTCGATCTGGCGCTTGAGGATCTTCGGGTCGAGCTTTGCGTTAGGACGCTGGCTCACAATCGCCGCAACCCCCTCGTCGAGATGGCCGTCGAGAATGTATGCCCAAGCCCGTTGCTGAACCCTAATCAGCTTGCGTAGGGCTTCTGCCTTGGCCTTAAGCGTCTCTTCAGTCGCAAAGAGCCCGTAGCTCGGGAAGGCGATGCCGTAATCGGCGGCGAGAATGAGCTTGGTCGGGCGCACCGGTTCGGCGACAGCCTGACCGTAGGGTCCAGCAGTCATTACGCCGTCCGCCTGACCCGAGGTGTAAGTGCTGACCATCGCCGCGGGATCGACATAGAGCAGGCTTACTTTGTCCTTCGCCAGCCCTCCCGCTTGGAAGAACATGTCGATGAAAGGCACCCAGGGGCTGGCCGCGAACAAGGTGAGTTTCTTTCCTTCGAGGTCCTTCACGGTATTGATGTTGCTTCGGCTGTCGACGAGTGCCGCAAGGTCGCCTTTGCGCACGATCCCTGCAAACGACTTGATCGACAACGAACCTGCCTGCCTCGCGGCGGCCATCGATCCGAGTTGCGCCATGCCGACATCGGCCTGCCCCGCCCCGACCAGTTGGATGGTGCTGACGCTGCCTCGTCCATCCGTCAGGGTCACTTCGAGACCCTCATTGGCAAACCAGCCCTTCTGCTGGGCGAGGTGGAATCCCGCGTGCATGCCCCAAGGCGCGAAGTCGAGGAGCACGGAGAGCTTTTCTGCCGCCCTGGCGGGAAGCGTAGCGAAAGCGAGGACTGCAAGTGCGAGGCCAACCGTCTTGCTGATCGAAGAGATAAACCACATCATCGCGTCTCCTTAGACAGTCATTGAGGCGACCAAAACCGGCCAATGGAGTACGAGATCTCCAGCCGGAGAACGGACTCTTCTTTTGCTTCAACAATGAAACGGGCGGCGCGGTACTTTTCGACCGCAAGGCTCAGGATGCGCAGGTTCTCCCGAGCGAAGGCGACGGCTGCCTTCGCAGCGGCGCAGGCAAATAAGTCCATGAAGCTTCGCTCGTCCTGCATGACGAATTCCGCTTTTGCCCTCTCCACCCACGTGGAGCTATTTTTGAACTGGAAGCGAACGCAACACGCGAACCAGCCTTGTCGCGCGGCGCTTCCAGAAACGCTCAGCCGGTGCAGGCCACCAGATTGGCAGCGACGAGATCCTCGATGGCGATGCCGACGGATTTGAACACAGTGATCTCGTCCGCACTGCGCCGGCCCTCGACCGTGCCTCGGCAGAGATCGAAGAGATCGCCCGCAACGTCCTCTGGCTTCAGGATTCCGGCCTTGATGGGCTGGACGAGATCGCCGGCCTCGATCAGGCACGATTCCTTCTTGTCCACGAAGATACGTGCACGGCGGATCGCCTCGTCGTCGGCCTCACGCATCGAGGGAGTGAAGCCTCCGACGAGATCGAGGTGAGCCCCCGGCGAGAGCCAGTCACCCATGACGAGCGGATCGCTGGCCAGGGTAGCACAGGAAATGATATCGGCCCCGCGTATTGCGGTGGCGAGGTCCGTCGCAACGATGTGTTGCACGGCATCCCCTGCGGGGCGTCCAGCGGCCACTGCCTGCGCCCGCTCGGGTCGGCGCCCCCAGATCGCCACCTTCTCAATCGGTCGAACTGCGCAGTGCGCCTTGATGAGATAGGGAGCAAGGGTCCCTGTTCCGACCATTACGAGGCACTTGGCATCCTTCCGGGCGAGATAGGTTGCTGCAAGCGCTGAGGCGGCCGCGGTCCGGTGGAGCGTCAAAGTGTGGCCATCCAGCGCATGGGTGGGCTCGCCTGTCACCGGATCGAATAGGACGTAGATCGCCCATCTCGACGGAAGTTGGCGGTCTACGTTGCCTGGCACGATGGTGGTCATCTTTACGCCCAACGTGCCGTCGGCCTGCCATGCGGGCATCAGCACGAGACTCGCTGGCGGCTCCCCGTTCCGCTCCAGTGTGTGGCGATGGCGCACGGGCATCTCGCAGCCGCTTCGGAAGCCATCGCGCAGAGCTTCGACGAGCGAGTTGACAGCGAGTTTATTAGTAATAGCGGTGGAATCTATGAATTGCATAGTTCGCGCCAGATCAACCGCTACTTCTTACGGGTATCGGAGATCAGCTTGCCTTCGATCGCCCAGTTCTCCGGCGATACATCCTCAAAAATGACTTGGGTCTGCGACGGGGTGGAATTCAGGTGCTCGGCTAAAGCTTGCGTCACAGCCTCAGCAGCTTTGCGCTTCTGCTCGGGACTCCGCCCAGCAATTAAGGTAATCCGCACGACCGGCATGTTTCCTCCACCACGATTTGTTTTATTTTTTCCATCATGCGAGAGAAGTTTCCGATGCGCAACTGGAATGTTGACTGGTTCATCTAATCCCGATGGGCCGATCTCGCCTCCTGAGGTGCTGCTGAGGCTTTCGCGCCCTGCTTTCATGAACTCTCGTCAGTACTATGCGCCATGTCACTGGTGTGGGCAGGCACTACCGCGTTAGTCCCGAGGTTCCATATCGCGCATCTTCGCCTATGGGGTACCAGCCGTTACAGGACTGCCTTGGGAGGGTGCCTGGCTCGGCTGGCGTTCAAGATCGTCCGCGAAGGCTATAGATCATGCTGCGAAACTTAAGTCCCGTGGGAACGACAATTATGGGGCTTACGGACCACGTATGATCAGGGCAGACTCTTCTGTGCTCGCCACAACCCACCAGCGTTCGGGTCTGGTGCCGAAGTGAGCCAAGGACAGGCATGAGGTAGCCTAGCGTCTACGCCTGCCGATGCTGGTGAGGTACTCGATCGTAGATGGCCCATGTCGATCGAATGCCGTGCTCGGGAACGCTTATTCCGAAATTGCGCCATTCCCGGGAGACTCGCTCCCCGGCGGTTCCTCCTGCTTGTTTGCCTGGTTCCCGCAGCAGACGACGAGGATCTGGGCATCGCGTGCCCCGGCACTCACGTAGGCGTGCCCGCTGGAACTGTCGAAGTACGCGCATTCACCGGGAACGAGGCGGATCGGGTCGCGTCCCTCGATGAACAGGTCGAGTTCGCCACCCAGGACGTAGACGAATTCCTCGCCCTCGTGGTGGATAAGCCTGGAGAAGCTCGCGATCGAGTGCGCCTTTATCTGCCCAAGCATCGGCACCATCTGCTTGCCACGTACGTCCGGGAACAGCATCCGGTAAACGTAAGTCTCGGTCTCGTGCACGCTCGCTTGGTCGGCAGCGCTCGTTGCGACGCAGCCCTGTTCGAATGCGTCGCCCCCCGGTGAGAAGAGTTCGCCGACATCAATCCCCATTCCGCGCGCGAGGGCGATGAACCTGTCATACCCGAGCGCCATGAGGCCGCGTTCGGCCTTCGAGATGGTCGAGATCGCAAGTCCGGTCCGGCGACTGACATCCTCCAGCGTCCAGCCATTCATCCGGCGAAGCTCACGCAGGCGAAGCCCCATGCTCTGGAGGACCTCCTCGTTCCGGGATGAGCCGGACGGCGTCGGTGATTGCGACCCCATGTATTTTTCCGATCGGAAAACTTCGTTGACGGAATCTTTAGTGTCTGTAGGCTCTGCGGCAATCCCGCGGTCTGCAAACATGCCGGTCGATCGCGACCGGGCGCCGAACGCATCAAGCGGGTCTGCATCATGGGGAGGAAGAAATGATGAAAGCGACGCGTCGACAGCTTCTGGCGGGAACGGCTGCGGGTATCGCCCTCACCGCTCTCGGACCAATCGGGACGGGTACGGCCGCAGCGCAGGGTGCAGGCGTTCTGCGCGTCAGCGTCAATCAGCGGGTCAATACGTTGAACCCACTCAAGATGGTGAACATCCCCGAGGCAATGGTCGCGGAGCTGATCTACAGCACCGTCACGCGGCTCGGGCCGAACATGGTGCCGGAGCCGGGCCTCGCGACCAAGTGGGAGTCGAATCGGGATGCGAGCGAATGGACCTTCACGCTGCGCGACGGCGTCAAGTTCCATGACGGCACGCCGTTCGGGGCGAAGGACGTGGTTGCGACCATCAAGGCGATCCTCGACCCGAAGACCGGCTCCCCGGGCGCCAAACAGATCGGGCCGATCAAGGACGTCTCGGTATCCGACGAGCGGACGGTGAAGTTCGTCCTGACCACGCCCTTCGCCGACCTTCCCGTGGCCCTTGCGCAGTGGAACGCCTCGATAGTCCCGGCCGCCGTCCTGGAGAAGGATCCCACGCTGCTGGAGAGCGGCAAGTACGGGTGTGGGCCATTCAAGCTCGCCAACTACGAGCCGGGGCGGATTATCAGGGTCGAGCGCTACGAGAACTATCACGTCCCGCAGCATCCGAAGGTCGCCGCCGTCGAGCAGATCATCTACCCGGACCTGACGGCCGAATCGGCGGCGATTATCAATGGCGAGACCGACATCCTGCTCGTGGCCACGCCGGCCGACTTCGATCGGCTCGAAAAGGCAAGCGGGGTTGTTGGCGTGCGCCAGCCCTCCGGACGGTTCCTCAACCTCGTCCTGCGCATGGACCAGAAGCCGTTCGACGACATCCGGGTGCGCAAGGCACTCCAGCTCAGCATGGACCGCGAGGCTCTCGTGGAAGTCGTGCTCGAGGGCAAGGGACGGCCGGCCTTCGACAATCCGATCTCGCCCGGCTACCGCTACCACGCCGACACGCCAGCCATCCCCTATGACCCGGATAAGGCCCGCGAGCTGCTGCGAGAGGCCGGCCATCCGAACGGCCTCAAGGTTCCACTCTATGTCGCGAACCGGCCGGCCGTGCGCAACGCCCTGGCCGTCGCGCTGAAGGAGATGGCCCAGCCCGCGGGTTTCGACATCGACGTGCAGATCGTGCCCTACGATGCGTACCTCGCGAACATCTGGCGCAAGGCCAACTTCTACATCGGATCGTTCCCGATGCAGTCGACCGAGGACGCGATGTTCACGCTGCTGTTCACGACGGACGCGCCGTGGAACGACTCGCAGTGGAACAACGCCAAGTTCGACGGACTCGTCCAGGAGGCGCGACGCACGCCCGACCCGGAACGCCGCAAGGCCCTTTATACCGAGGCCCAGAGGATGATGGTGGACGAGGTTCCCTACATCATCCCAATCTATGAGGACCTGCTCGCTGCGCATCGCAGCTACGTCAAGGACTTCCGGGTTCACCCGCGGCACGGCAGCTTCCGCCTCGACGAGGTCTCACTAGGCGAGGGCGCGCCGAGTCGCACCTGAGGCGGCGGCATGGACCCGATCTACGTGGGATGGCGGATGGTCCACACCGCCGTCACCTTGCTTCTGGTCTCGCTGCTGGTGTTCGCGATCACCCAGATCCTGCCGGGCAACGCCGCGCATATGGTCTTGGGGGAATTCGCCACGCCCGAGGCCGTGCATGCTCTCGAGGAGCGGCTCGGCCTCACTGCTCCCTGGTTCATCCAGTACGGCCGCTGGCTCGCGGGCATCCTGAGCTGGGACTGGGGCACGTCGCTGTCGAACTCGCAGCCGGTACTGAGGCTCGTTGCCCAGGATCTCAGCCGCTCGCTGGTTCTCGCCGCCAGCAGCCTGCTGCTCGTCACCGCGGTGGCGATCCCGGTCGGCATCATCGCCGCGCTGCGTCGGGGCACGCTCACGGACATGGGGATCAGCCTGTTCTCCTATGTCGGCGTGTCGATGCCCGAGTTCGTCGTTGCCACTCTTCTCCTGGTGCTGCTGGCGCGCCCGGAGATCGGGATTTTCCCGGCGGGCGGCTACGAGCCGCTTTCGGCCGGACTGTGGCCGTTCCTGAGCCACCTCATCCTGCCGTCCCTGGCGCTCGCCATCATCCTGATGGCCCACATCTCGCGCCAGACACGCTCGGAGATGGTCGACGTGATGCAGCAGGATTACATCCGCACCGCCGTGCTGAAGGGCCTGCCGCGTCGGCGCGTGGTCATGCGCCATGCGCTGCGCAATGCGATGATCCCGACCATCACGGTGATCGCCCTCGACGTCGGCTACCTGATGGGCGGAATCCTGGTCGTCGAGGAGGTGTTCGCCTATCCGGGACTCGGACGCCTCCTGGTCTCCGCCATGCAGAACCGGGACCTGCCCCTCCTCCAGGGCGCGGTCCTCGTCGTCGCGGCCTGCTACGCCCTGGCCAATCTCCTGGCCGACATCGCCTATGCCACGCTGGACCGGCGCATCCGATATGAGTGACGTTTTCCGCCGCCTGCTCAGGAGTCCGGCGGGCCTTGTCGGCGCCGGACTCCTGCTCGTCCTCCTCCTGCTCGTGATTGCAGGCCCGCTGCTGGCCCCCTACGAGCCGACCCAGTTCCACATGCGCCGACGCCTCGAGGGGCCGAGCCTCGACCACTGGCTCGGAACGGACCAGTTCGGGCGCGACATCCTCAGCCGCATGCTCGCGGGTGCCCGCTCCACGATCCTATTCGGGGTTGTCGCGACATTGCTGGGCACGGTCGCGGGCACGCTTATCGGCGTGAGCTCGGCTTACTTCGGGGGGCGCGTCGATACGCTCCTGATGCGCGTGATCGACGTCTTCCTGGCGGTGCCGAGCCTGCTCCTGGCCATGCTGATCGTGACCGTGATGGGGGCGAGCAGCCTGCATGCCCTCCTCGCCGTGGCGATCGCCTTCACCCCGGCCATCGCAAGGATCGCGCGCGGCGTCGCCCTGTCGGAGCGGACCCGGGATTACATCCAGTCGGCAGTCGCGCGCGGCGAAGGCCATGCCCACATCCTGTTCCGGGAGCTGCTGCCGAACATCGGGGCGGCAGTGGTGGTGGAGAGCTCCATCCGCGTCGCCTTCGCCATCATGCTGGGTGCGACGCTGAGCTTCCTCGGCATGGGTGCCCAGCCGCCGGCCTCGGACTGGGGACTCCTGGCCGCCGAGGCCCGCGCCTACATGTTCCGGAACCCCTGGGTGCTCATCGCGCCGGGTGTCGGCATCGCGGTGGTCGCCGCCTGCTTCAACCTGCTCGGCGACGGATTGCGTGACGCGCTCAACCCCAAGGTGGCGCGATGACCTCCGGCGGCGCGCCCATCCTGGACGTCCGGGATCTGTCGGTCTCGTACGAAACCCTCTCCGGATCGTTCCCTGTCCTCAGGAACGTCAACCTCGCCATCCGCCCCGGGGAGTCGGTCGGCCTCGTCGGGGAATCGGGATCGGGCAAGAGCAGCCTCGCCTACACGATCGTCCGCTACCTGGCGCCGAACGCGCGTGTCGACGGCGGTCGGATCGACTTTGCCGGGATGGACCTTCTCGTCGCCGGCAAGTCGACACTTGCGGGTCTGCGCGGGAAGGAGATCGGGGTCGTCTACCAGGATCCGAGCACGGCGCTGAACCCGACGCTGACCCTCGGGGAGCAGTTGATCGAGGGAATCCGGGTGCACCTCTCCCCTGACCATGCCGAGGCGCGCCGTTCGGCGCTCGCGATGCTGGAACGTGTCAGGTTGCCGGATCCATCCTTCATCATGCAGCGGTTCCCGCACGAGGTCTCAGGAGGCGAGAAGCAGCGCCTCCTGATCGCGATGGCGATCGCGTGCAACCCGAAGCTCCTGATCTTTGACGAGCCGACCACCGCGCTCGACGCGACGACGGCGATCGGGATCGTCGACCTGATCAACGACCTGCGCCGGACGATGGGCGTGGCGAGCCTGTTCATCAGCCATGATCTCGGCACGGTCGCCCGGGTCGCCGACAAGGTCGCCGTGATCTATGCGGGGCGCATCGTGGAGCACGGCCCCGTGGCCGAGGTCCTCGGCAGTCCACGCCACCCCTATACGCGCATGCTGCTCGCCAGCATCCCCAACCCGCATGGCGGGGCCCACAGGCGCAGGCTGATCTCCTTCCCGGGCGAAGTCGCGACGAAGGCCGGCGTCGATGCGTGCTGCGTCTTTTCCGGACGGTGCCCCTTCGCGTTCGATCGGTGCCGGACGACGGCTCCCGAACTCGCAGGCGACGGTCACCGGACCGCATGCTGGCTGGCCTCGGACCCACTGCTCCTGCCGGCCCAGGGCGCGAACCAGCGCCGACCGGGCGCGTCGGATGGAACACCCGTCCTGGAAGCCCGGAAGCTCACGGTAGCCTATACGCGCCGACGGGCGCTCGACAGACCCCTCGGGCGGCCCACGCAAAGTGTCTCGGCCGTCGCGGGCGTCGACCTCAGCATCCGCGCGGGCGAGACGCTCGGGCTGGTCGGCGAGAGCGGCTGCGGAAAGTCAAGTCTGGCGCGGGCGCTGGTCGGATTGGTCCCGTATGGGGGCGAGATTGTCAGCGAGGCCGGTCTCTTCCGGGATGCCGCCCCGCTGAACAAGTCCTATCGGCGTATGGTGCAGATCGTCTTCCAGCACCCGGACCAGTCGCTCAACCCGCGCTGGACGGTGGGCGACATCCTGTCCCGCCCCTTCCGCCTCTACGCTCGCGGAACGGCGGACGTGAAGGCGCACATCGCCGAAACGCTCGACTTGGTGCAACTCCCCGCCGCGATGGCGCGGCGCTACCCGCACGAATTATCCGGGGGCCAAAAGCAGCGCGTTGCCATCGCCCGAGCGTTCGCGGCCGAGCCGAAACTCATTATCTGCGACGAGATCACGGCAGGCCTCGACGTCTCGGTGCAGGCCGCGATCCTCAACCTGCTTGCCGATCTCCAGGACAGGCTCGGCACGGCCTACCTGTTCATCTCGCACGACCTCAACGTCGTGCAGCACTTCGCGGACCGGGTCGTGGTCATGTATCTCGGCCGACTCGTGGAGGAGCGGCCCCTTCACGGGGCGACGATCACGGCACCCTTCCACCCGTACACGGAGGCGCTGATGAGCGCCGCCCCGGTTCCCGATGCCGACGTCGAGGCACGTGTCGTACGGCTCAGGGGGCCGCTGCCGAGTCCGAGGGCGCGTCCGCCCGGGTGCCCCTTCACGACGCGTTGCCCGCGCCGACTTGGCCCGGTCTGCGACACCGCCCCGCCGCATCGGATCGTGGCGAGCGATCACAGCATCGACTGCCACATCCCGGTCGGGGATCTCGCCGCCGTGCCGCCCATCTGGCGCCCGCTCTCCCAAGGGATAGCCGCAAGTTCTTCCCCCTCGAACGAAGCCAAGGAGAGGCTCGAATGACCTACGTGTCCGTGCTCAGCAAGATGACAGATACCGAAGTGCCCATGATCGATGCGGACACCCCGAGCTTCATGGGTCTGCCGGTCGCGCGCACGAAGGCCGACCTCGCTGGGGCGGATATCGCCATCATCGGCGTTCCCTACGACACGCCGCCGAGCGCAGGACGCGACCCGAACTCCTGGGCAGGCTTCCGCACGGCGCCCCGGGTGATCCGCATCAATTCGATGCGCTATGCCGGCTATCTTCCGGAGTTCGATCTCGACGTCCTGGAGCACTTGCGGGTGGTCGACTACGGCGATGCCGAGATCGTCGCCGACGTCAAGCAGAGCACGGACAACGTCATCCGCAAGGTCGAGGAAGCGATTGAGGCCGGGGCCCGCCCGATTACGCTCGGCGGTTTCTCGCCCTGCGCGTCCTATGCGGTCGCGGGAGGGATCGCCAATCGCACCGACGGCAAGGTCGGGACCATCAGCCTCGATGCGCATGGCGACTGCGTCGACAGGAGCCTCGGCAAAGACGGCTCTCGCGAGCCCAACGGCTCCACCTGGGAAGCTCGGATGTGGGACCACTTCGCCAATATCGACCCGACCAAGCACTGCGAGATCGGGATGCGCGGGCCACGCAACAGGCGCGAGATGGTGGAGAAGTACCGGAACGTCGGCGCGCGCCTCTTTACGTCAGCCGAGGTGCATCGGCGCGGCATCGAGGCGATCACCAGTGAGGCGCTTGACGGGACGTTCGCCGGTGCGAGCCGCACGTGGTTCCACTTCGACATGGATGTCCTCGACATCGGCGCCGTGCCGGAATGGGGAGACGAGCCGCTTGGGCTCTCGGCGCGCGAGTGCATCCACGTGGTGCACGAGGCAGGCAAGCGCGGACTCTCCGGTCTCTCCTTCGTCTTCGTGGCTCCTCAGCCTGGGACGAGCGCCATCGTCATCTATGCGTGCGTCTACTACATGGCGGGACTCGTGCTCGGAGGCTTTGCCGGGAAGAAGGCTTGAGGCCCTGGCGGGCACCCGGCCGTCGGCTCGACCTCTTGTTCCGTGCCCGGTCGGGAACTCCTCCGTTCCCCAGCGCACAGACGCGGCGCATGCGGATCATGACCAATGAGGTCGGTGCCGCAGCGACGTCCGCGGTTGGCGGGGATCGATGTTCGGAACTTGGTGAACGAGCATGAGAACGTGCGACGTCCTCGTTGTTGGTGGCGGCATAGCGGGTTCGTCCGCCGCCTACGAACTCGCCGCGGCGCGGGATGTTGTGCTGGTCGAGCGCGAGACGCGGCCGGGATATCACTCAACAGGGCGATCGGCCGCGCTCTTCACGGAAACCTACGGCAACGCCGTCATACGAGCGCTTACGACCGGCAGTAAGCCCTTCTATCTCTCGCCGCCTCCGTGCTTCAGCGATCACCCCGTTCTCACTCCGCGCGGAGCGCTCCTAGTAGCCCGAGCCGATCAGGCCGATCTGCTCGATGGCGCCTTTCGGGAGATGAGCGCCACGGGGGCGAAGGTCCGCAGGCTCGATCGGCAGGAGGTCCGGAGCATCATCCCCGTCATTCGCGGCGATTACGTTGCCGGCGGGATTCATGAACCCGATGCGATGGACCTGGACGTCCACTCCATCCATCAGGGGTATCTGCGCGGGCTTCGCGCACGGGGCGGCATGATCCTCACGGATGCGGGTGTCGTGTCGGTGACCCGGCGCGGCGGACGATGGCTGGTCGATACGCCCGGCACGAGTTTCTCGGCAGCCACACTTGTGAATGCAGCCGGGGCGTGGGCCGATGTAGTTGCCGGACTGGGAGGGGTGAGGCCGATCGGGCTCATTCCGAAGCGCAGGTCGGTTTTCACATTCGAGGCGCCCGAGGGTAGCCAGTTCAGAACCTGGCCGGCCGTAATCGATCTTGAGGAGACTTTTTACTTCAAGCCGGATGCCGGAGTCCTGCTAGGTTCGCCGGCGAATGAGGATGCCGTTCTGCCTCACGACGTACAGCCTGAGGAGATCGATATCGCGCTCGGAATCAGCCGCATCGAGGAAGCGACCACCCTGACGGTCCCGCGCATCCGGAGCCGGTGGGCGGGGCTGCGTTCCTTCGTAGCTGACAAGACCCTGGTCGCCGGCTTCGACCCGGGCAGTCCCGGGTTCTTCTGGCTCGCGGGCCAGGGTGGTTACGGCATCCAGACGGCGCCCGCCATGGCCAGGATCACGGCCGCCTCAGTCTTGGGCGAGAGCTTCCCAAGGGATCTGTCCGCGCTGGGGCTGAACCCTAGCCTACTCGCGCCGGACAGACTCCGCTCCTGAACAAGTGTGGGGCTGTTAACCCCTGCGCTGACATCTACCCCACTCAGCCGGGCCTATAACCGGCAAGGACCCCGACAACGTATGCTTGGCCGGGCCGAGTCCCTGACCAAGCGCTTGCGAAACTCGCTCAGGATCGAGTTGCTGGCGACCTCCCATGCGTGCGATCCTCATCTCCAAGGCGGATCAGCCCGTCCGCACCTTTGCGATTTCTGCGTCCAGAGAGATCCTGCACAGCCGCCGGGATCCTCCTGAGCGCGGATGTGGGTCATTAGGCTTGAACCCGTGCGAGGTTGTCGAAGGCGGTTACCCCGGCGGGCACGTCGCGGCTCGCCACGCCACCCACCCCGATCATAGCATCATCGCCGATCGGGACACCCGGCAGGACGATTGTGTCGAGCACCCCGGTAAAGGTCGCCAGCTCGATAGCTCTCGCTCCGAAGCTGCCGAATATCGAGCGATGACACAGGCCTTGGCTTCAACACGCAGTCATTGGCGGTGGCGCCCTCGTGCGCCACTGCCATGTAACGGCTACAGGAACGGTAGCCATTGATATGCGCATCGGGAGGCATGTCGCTCTCCCATCCAGAGACGGTCCCTAGCTCAGAACCTGGAAGTGCGCTTCAGTCGGCTTCAGGCCTTTACCGTTGATGGGAACGATGTCCTGTGGGCAGGCGGAAAAGGCGATCACGAGATCCATTTCGGCGCGCAACAAGACATAACTCCCCTTGGTCGACACTGGCGGATCGAAGGAGAGCGAGTCATCATCGTGGACCGGGATGTTCATGAACAGATTGAGGGGACTCGGCGTTTCCGGGGCATGCAGGCCGAGCTCGTGCATGGCGGCATGGAGGTTGTCCGTGCAATTGTCGTGGTGTTCCTTGCAGCCGAGGAGCTCATACCGGTAGCGGTCACATGCGGCCATCAGGGTGTCGTGCACCGCGCCGGCCGTGTCCTCGACAAAGGTAAGAATAGGACGGCGCTTATTGGTCAGCATGGTGTCGCCAACCTTCGGGTTCACCTTCAGGATGTGGGGCCGGCTGTGCTCCATCGACATGAACTCATTCAGGTCGTCCTGGTTGAAAGCCCACGTGTCAACGACCTGCTCGCCATGTGTGTTGATCACCTTGATGATCTGGCCTTTCTTGACACGAGCTGCCTTACCCTTGCGGGCCGGGATGGTGATCAGAGTTTGGTCCGACATGACTTTCTCCTATTTTCCTGTTGGACGGGGGGTGAAACTACCTGTGAGATCCCTGGTCACTGACGCAGGTGGGTGGTCAACGCGGCCTCGGCATACTGGCCCACGCGGCTCACGAGCGTCGCAGCGACCCAGTAGAGGAGTGCGAGACTGAGATAAGGTTCGATCACGGTGAAGGTCTCGGCAACCATACGCGTCGTCTGGAATGTGAGCTCCGGCACTGTGATGACGGAAAGGACTGCTGATTCCTTCAGGAGAATGATGGACTGGTTCGTCATAGGCGGAATGACGGCAACGAGCAGTTGAGGCAGTTGGACGAGGCGAAAGGTCAGCCAGCGGCTGAGGCCGAGCGAGCGGGCAGCCTCCTCCTGCCCTTTCGGTACTGCCGTGAACCCAGCTCGAAAGATTTCGGAGAAGTAGGCCCCGCCATAGAGTGTGAGCCCGATCAGACCCGTCGTAACGGCATCGAGCGTGAGTCCGAGCCCAGGCCCACCATAGTAGAGGACAAAAAGTTGGATCAGCAGTGGTGTGCCGCGGAAAACCGACACGTATGCACTGACCAATCTGCTGGCGGCACGCCACCTTCGCCGAAGGAGTGCCAGCGCGAGGCCCCAGACGGCACCCGCAATGATCGACACAAGGCAGATCCAGGCGGTCCAGCCGAGGCCTATGAGCAGTTGCGGCCCGTAGGTGCCAAGCAAGGCGGGATCGAAGTTCACCGCGGTGCGTCCTGCAATCCGAAGCGCTGTTCGGCAAGACGTCCCGCAAACCCGATCAGGCTTGTAAGGACGAAGTAAAGTATCGCGACCGTGATGTAGACTTCGAGCGGGCGGTAGGTCACGGCAGTCACCTGCTGTCCGATGCGCAGGAGATCGGTCACGGCGATCACTGAAACAAGCGCCGAGTTCTTCAGGATGTCCACTGCCTCATTGGTCAGCGCCGGAAGAGTAAGCCGCAGCACTTGCGGAAGTAGCACAAGTCTATGCGTCTGCCACCCGCTTAACCCAAGCGCACGTGCGGCCTCGGTCTGCCCCTTTGGAAGGGACTGATAGCCAGCCCGGTAGATCTCGGCCTGAAAGGCCGCCGTGTTCAGCGTGAGGCCTAGGAAGGCCGCGGCAAACGACGAGACCGGAATCCCAAGTGCCGGCGGCACATAGAACAGCACCAGCAATTGGACGAGAAGGGGCGTCCCGCGGAAAAAGCTGATGTAGCCCGCAGCGAGGCGCGTGGGCAGTCCTCCAGCGCGCTTCGCCGCGTAGAGTGCAAGCCCGAGCGGGCAACCCACGAGAATGGCCGTGAGCGACAGGGTGAACGTCGTCACTGCCCCGACGGCAAGGCGATCGAAGTGTTGCCACGCCGACGTAAAGTCGAACACGGGCCAGGGCTCTCGCGCTACCTCGATTGGTCAGGTCACATCGTGGGGTCAGGCACCTTGTCGGCCGGGACGTCCATCGTGAAACCGAACCACTTCTCCTGTAGCTCCTTCATCTTTCCCGAACGATTGAGTTCGGCAATGTTGTCGTTGAAGAATTTCACGAGAGACGCGCTTTCGGGATCCTTGCGGCCAGCCCAGGAGAAATAGTTCTTGGGACCGAAGGCCGGCTGAACGATCGCAAAAACGTCGCCGCGCTGCTTCACCAGCGGACCGAGGTTGGACATTGAATGGGCCACGGCCTGGATGCGCCCGGCAGCAAGGTCGGCGAAAGCCTCGTTGAAATCAACATACTCCTTGATCTGGCCTACACCCTTGCCAGTGTCGCGTTTGAGTTTCTCATCGTAATCCCGGAGGGCTTTCAACTGGCTGGATCCCGCCTGCGATCCTACGACCTTGCCGACAATATCTTCGGGCTTGTTGATTGCAGTGTCATTCTTCCGCTTGAGGAGGCCAACAGTGGCCTCTGCGATCGGCAAGGTCAGAGCGTATTTGTCCGCACGCTCCTTTGTGATCCCGACAGAGGTCACGACGAAGTCGAACTTCTTCGCGGCAAGACCCGGCAGGATTCCCTGCCATGGCAGGTCAAGTTGTTCAACCTTGACGCCCGGCATCTTGGTTATGATCAGCGCGAGCAGGTCGGGAGCATAGCCCACGATCTTTCCGTTCTCGACGAATTCGAACGGGGGAAAGCGCGCCTCGGTGCCAATGGTGATCTGACCTTTCTGCTTGATGTCCTCGAGCAGGTCTGCACGGACGGGTAGGACGGCGCTGATGGCAAGGCTGGCTCCCAACACCCACACAGCGCAGGCACGACCTAGGATAACTTTCGACACCGGAGTTCTCCCTAGTTTTGCTGGCTCAATCGCGTTCCACGTTGAACTCTTTACTGAGCCTATGCTGACCGATAAGAAGGAACTTGTCGATCCCAGAACCGCAGGCGCATGTGATGGGCCGAGATTTTTGGATCAGCCCGCGGGAGGGTAGCGCGCCGAGTTGATCATACCCTCCGCGAAGCAGGACTGCGCGGAGCCATGCAGGACGGGAGGAGCGGCGTGATCGTCTCTCACGCGATCTTCGTCCTGAAAGCGGACCAGCCCGCGTGCACCTTCACGACGCCTGCAATGAGAGATCCTGCGCCGCTGCCGGGTTCCTCCTGAGCGGATGTGGGTCATCAGCCCCGCACCATGCGGGGTTGCCGAAGGCGTTCGCCCCGGCGGGCACGTCACGGGTCACCGCGCTGCCCGTCCCGATCCAGACATTGCGCCCGATGCGGACCGGACGGCCGAACGCGAGGCCGGAGGCCCGCAGCACGGGATCACGCGGGTGATCGGCCGCGAGGGTTTTCACCCTTGGCCCGATCTGCGTGCGCTCGCCGATCGAGACCTTCACCGTTTCAAGAATCACGCAGTTGACGTGCAGGAACACGCCCGCGCCGAGGCGGATGTTGGAGCTGCAACCGCAGTGGAATGGCGGCCGGATCACGGCGCCCTCCCCGATCGCGGCCAAGCGTCCCAACAGCCGGTTGCGGCGCTCGGATGCCGACATGTTGAGCGCTGTATTGTAGCGCGAGTCAGCGCTGCGTTGCGGCGAGTTCCGCCTGAAGGTCCGGCGCGTTGGGGTCATACGGCTCGCCGGCCAGCATCCTGTCCCTCTCGGAGCGGGGCACCTGCACCTCGCCAGTGCCGTCATATTCGCGCGGGGACCGATCGGAAGTGGCGATCTCGAGCAGGTGCGCCTTCCGGACGATCGCGATCACGCGCCGCGCCTCGGCGACCAGTTTCCTGTCGATGATGCCAAGAATCTCGGGATCACCGACGGCCCCGACCAAGGCGATCGTCACCGGATCGGCGATGTCCCCCGGGGCCACGCGCGCGATCAGCGCGTTGAGGTGGAGCACAGCGTTCTCGAAGCTCGCGTGACCCGCATTGAACTCCCGGGCAAGGCCGGACAGCAGGCGGTCATTCTGCCACCCGTTCCGCATGCGTCTGAGCGCCCGAAGTTCAATCAGCCGAATGTTCTCCCGCGTGACACCGAACCGTCTCCCGAGTTCATCGAGCGTCGCGAACTCGCTCGGCAGGATCCGGCAGCGCGCGATGGTCTCCATGCGCGGGTCGCCGATGCGCGCGATCGCCCGCTCGAGCGCCGAGAGCAGGTCCTCGATCCGGAAATCCGAAAGGACATCCTCCGGGATGTCGTCCGTCCGGTCCTGCGGGACGTCGACAGCCGGTCGTGACTGGACCTCCCATCTCGCCTCCTCGGCGGCAGCCCAGGCGAGCGGGAACGCCCTGTAGTCGATCGGGGGTTCGAACCCCGCGAGGATGCACGCTCGCGTGAGCTCGGCGAGGGTCTTCCCGCCGATGCCGTTCTCCATCAGGAGATCGCGCGCCGCGTATCGCCCGACGTCGGAGAGGCGAATCCCTAGGCGCCGGAGGATCTTCGCCGTGCGGGGTGACAGCCTGTCGAGTGCGACGAATCCTTCGGCTGCAAGGGGAGGCTTGGGAAGATGCATCGCGTTCGGCTCGGCGTCTAAAGCGGTCACACGCTAACGGGCCGGCCGAGGGGTCCGCAAGACAGGGTCCTCAGCGGGCCCTCCGCCATCCCGCGCGTTCCGCTTCGGCCTCGTCGCAGAACCAGCGCTCGCCGGCCTTCTCGTTGACGGTCGTGCGCGCGTAGCTCGCCTGCCAGGGCAGGTGGTAGATGCGCACGCCGGTCCGCGAGATGTTGCCCTTGATCGGGCACTTGCGCTGTCGGTCGGCCTCTGCGCTCTCAGTAGCGCCTTCCCACTTCTTCGCGCGAAACGCCCAGGGCGGCTCGTTATCGACTGCAAACACGCCGCGACCTGCCTTTCGTGCCTCGGCCTCGACGGTCACGTAGGCGTCGCTGTACTTCACGAAGGCCCAGGCGAATCCCTGTGAAACGAGCGCGGCGTTGATCTCCCCGGAGGCGGTCGTGCAGACGGCGAGAAGACGTCCGTAGTCGTCGTGAGCGTCTCCCTGGCAGGTAACTGTCTGACCATTGATCAGGCGCTCCAGGGCGCGCGTCGCCGCGCGGCCGCAGGCCCACTCGTTTCCCCGCCTGTCTTTGCAGCGCTGCGCGCCTTCGGGAGCATCGATCCCAAACAGCCGGATGCGCGTGCCATCGATCTCGATCGTGTCGCCGTCGAGGATGTGCGCGATGCCGGCGACGGTCGTCGTGGCGGCAGTCGCGATGGATGTCGAAACCAATATCGTGATCGACGTCGCGAACGCATAGGTTGCATGGCGGAAGATGGGCATTCCTCCTTCAACCAGAACTTCCGTCCCGGGTCATCTTCTGCTCCCGACAGCGACAGGAACGATAGAGCTGGGCGCCGGAACGCATGACGGAGCGCGATAGCCGATCATGGAGCCAATGAACGGCGGGGCATGCTGCATTAATGCCGAAACGAGAGGTCACCACGCCCACCCGTGCGGGTCGCGGTCGCGACCCGCACATCCGGACCGATTGTCCGATCAAGCCATGAACCGCCCCTGTTCGGTGCGTTACCTGCTCACGGCCATCGCTGGTAACCTCTTTCCGGCGATGGCATTGGCTGCGAGGTGGATTACGAACGCCGTCAGTGGGTTGAGGGTGACCAGGCCGATCGGGGCACCTTCCGGAACCGTCGCCCAAAGGAGGATGTTGAGCGCCACCGTTACGAGGTAGGTCACGAGAGCCAGCATGTTGACGGCCGGCAGGTCCTCGAGCCGTGTCGGGACATTCATGCGCTGACGGACGTAGTATTCCGCGAACACCACTCCGGGGACAGGCGTCAGAAACAGCCCGAGGAAGATCAGGAACCCGGTGAAGACGCTCTGGAACGGGTACGCCGATAACGCGACCGTGATGATCAAGGATATCGCGAGCAGGATGGTCTCGCACGTCGTCCTCTTCATCCGGAACGCGTTCGCCATCGCCAGACTGCTCGAGTACATCTGGTTCTGGTTCGTCGTCCAGATCTGGGCGAAGACGACGATGAAGGCGAACGCGGTCAATCCGATCTTCGCAAAGGCCGGACCGAAATCCTCCACGCCGAGGCTCTTGTAGAAGATCAGTCCCATCATCCCGAGGCCGAACAGCCCAATAGTAAACGAGCCGACGGCTCCCACGATGACGCCTCCCGTGCTCTTCGCGTAGCGGGCCACGTCAGGAAACACCGTCGAGCCATTTATCCATAGCGCGGCGACCATGACCATCGCCGCGATGGTGCCCATCTCGCCGGGAGCGGTCGGCGGTGCCGCCACGACTGCATCCCAGCCGCCGGCCACCGCCACCGCGCGGTAGATCGAGATCGCGAAGAGCACCAGCAGCGCCGGAATGGCTATGCGGTTCAGCCACGTCATTCCCTTCTGGAGTCCGGTTCGCGTCGTCACCGTGGTCAGGATCCCGAAGGCGATCAGGAGAGACGCAGCCTTCCAGAACGCGATGTCCGGAAAGAAGGACATGATCAGCAGCAACTGGATCACCCACCAGCCTTGCGAGGTGACGATGAGCAGCGCCGAGGGCAATCGGCTTCCCTGATCGCCAAAGGCGAAGCGTGTCGTGAGCGCATAGGACGTCCGCTCGCGATAACCGATGTAACCCATCAGGATGGCGTTCACGACGACGATGGCGGTGCCTCCCGCAAGAACCCAAAATCCATGCCAGAAGGAAAAGTGCATGGCGGCCATCACCCCGACCATGAGCCCGGTTGGGATGATCACGAAGCCCGTGTAGTTGAGGCTGATATCGAACCATCCCATCCTGGCGTGATCGGGAACCCTCGACAGGGCGAAGTCTTCCGATCCGACTGCGTATTGCTCCGACATCTGTTTCCATCCCTCGTTTCGGGCGGCCGCCGACGCGTTGACGTCTGAAGTTGTATCGACAGTAAAAAGAATCGCGTCGCGAAACCACCAAATAAACATTGTCCGAATAAAAATTCAGACAATGTGTTTGCGCTACCCCCAACTGGGGATTTCCATGAAAAGCCCTTGCCAGCAGTAAGTCAATCGGTGTTCAATCGCCTTCACGATGTGGGCTGATCTTATCAGACAAGTTCCTGGACCCCGCTACCGGGCGATCGTCCAAGTAATCTCGGACGCGATCCGGTCCGGTAAACTGTCGGCCCGCGACCAGTTGCCGACGCACCGCGAACTGGCCCGGCAGCTCGACATCGACGTCGGGACCGCCTCGCGGGCCTACACCGAATTGCGGCGCCGGGGCTTGATCAGCGGTGAGGTAGGGCGAGGAACCTACGTCGCGGAGACTGTCCGCGATGCGCCTTCCTCGATTTCCGAGGCACCGTCCGCCGGCAGCTTCATCGATCTGTCGCACAACTTTCCGCTGAATGCGCCCACGAGTCCGCTAGTGGCACGAACCATCGAGGAGTTGAGCCGCGACTGCGACATCGCCGGTCTGATGACCCACCAAGTGGACCTGGGTCATGCTCACCACCGGGAGGCTGGACGCGCCTGGCTTGACTTCAACGGCTTGTCGGACGCAGACGGCGAGATCGCCGTGACCGCCGGCGCCCAGCACGGCCTGCTGCTGGCGATCTCCGCGCTAACGCGCCCGGGCGACCGGGTGATGACGGAAGCCTTCACCTACTTCGGGATGAAGTCGGTCGCCACCATGCTGGGGCTGGAGCTCGTCGCCGTCGACATTGACGGCGAGGGCGTGCTGCCCGAGAGCTTTGAGAACGCCTGCCGCACGAGCGGCGCGAAGGTCCTCTACTGCACGCCGACCCTGCACAACCCGACGACAGCCCTCATGTCGGAGGGAAGACGCGAGGAGATTGCGGAGATCAGTCGTCGTTATGGCGTCCACATCGTGGAGGATGACGTCTACGGTTTCCTGCTCGAGCCGCGCTTGAGGCCCCTGTGCAGCCATGCGCCTGATCTCACGTTCTACGTCACGAGTCTCTCGAAGTGCATCGGGCCCGGACTGCGCATCGGATTTCTCCGGTTCCCGGCCTCGTATCGCGAGAAGGTGGGCCTGGCGACCCGCGCCACGACACTGATGGCATCCCCGCTCACGGCCGAGATCGCAGCCCGCATGATCGAAACCGGATTTTTGCACTGCATTGCAGCCGACCAAAGCGCGATGATGAAGCAACGACAATCGACGGCAGGGTTGTTGCTTCGTGAATATTCCATGCAACGCCACCCGCAGTCGTTCCACGTCTGGCTGGAAATGGTCAACGGCTGGTCGCCCCGGGAATTCTCGCTGGAGGCGGAGCGTCTGGGTGTCGGCGTCGCGCCTGGAGACCTCTTCGCCGTTTCGTCCGCGACGCGGTCTCGCGCAGTCCGTCTGTGCATTTCCGCTGCAAACGACGCCTCGCAGTTGAACAGCGCGCTTTCTCTTCTCTCCGGTCTTCTCGAAAAACCCCGAAAGACGGGCGCCTCGCGTGCTGCGTGATCCCCTGCGGGACAACCCCTCCCTTTCCCCGAATCAGATCCAACAGGAGTCAAAGATGTCAGGCACCAAGTTCCACATGGTCGAAGCGGCGCCAACTCCCGTCGGGCCCTTCTGCCATGCGACCGAAACCGATGGTTGGATCTTCCTGACGGGGCAGATGCCGACCGATCCCAATGACGATCACGCGCCGTTGCCGGAGGGCGTGGAGGCCCAGACGCGGCGCGTGATGGACAACCTTCTTCTCGTTCTTCAAGGCCTTGGGCTGACGCTGGAGAATGTCGTGTCGGCGCGCGTTTTCCTCACGCATTTCGAACGGGACTTCGAGGCGATGAACAAGGTCTACAAGGCCTATTTTGCGCAGGGAAAGCTTCCCGCCAGGACCTGCATCGGCGTGACCGGCCTGGCAGTCGGTGCCTTGGTAGAGATCGACTTTATTGCACGTCGACCGGCATGAGGTCCGACCGGCAACATCAGGATAATCCGGAAATGCCAAGGCCGGGCCTAAGCCCGACCTTGAACTGCGGAAAGTCCGAATTCGACGTGAGGGAGTATTACCGTATGCCGAGCGTGCGTTATCCCTCTACGGCTTGGTGTTGCCGCGCTATCAGGTGAAGCGCGTTGAGGGTCACGGTCGCTGCCAGAAGCGCCGACATGCCGCCAACATCGTGCGGAGGGCTCACGGTGTTGACGTTCACGCCGACGATGTTCAACCCCAGGCAGGCCTCCAGCACCGCGAGTCCCTCGCGAGCGGTCGCGCCTCCCCAGGTGGGCGTGCACACGCCGGGAGCGACGGACGGATCAAAGAAGTCCATGTCGAAGGATAGGTAAACGGACCTATCGCCGACTGCGTCGTGAATCTGCTTAAAAACGTCCTCGATCCCGCGGGAGAGGAGTTCATCCAGCGTGATGACATTGTAGCCGAGGGAAGCGCCGTACTCGAGCACCCCGGCCACCATGGTCGAGCCCCGCATGCCGACCTGGAACGAGCATTCGGCGGCTACCAGCCCTTCCTCAACCGCTCGTGCGAAGGCCGTTGCGGTATTGTACCCGTCGATCGGATAGGCGTCGGTATGGGCGTCGATGTGGATGGTCGCGAGATCGGGATACACCCGGTGCAGCGCGCGCATTTCCGGCAGGGCGATGGCTCCGTCGCCGCCGAGCGTAACCGGGACCACCCGCTGACTTGCGATCGCGCCGACCGCCTTCTCGATCGCAGCGTAGGAGGCTTCGATCTCTCCGGGTGAGACGCGCGCATCGCCCACGTCGACTACCTTCAGCGCTTCCAGCGGATTGATCCCCGTCTTCAGGTTGAAGGCGCGCAGGAGCAGCGACTGCTCCCGGATCGAGGATGGACCGAGCCTGGATCCGATCCGCTGCGGATGGGTGCCGCAATCGAACGGAATGCCGAGAACGACGGCCTTGGCATCGCCGATGTCGGTCCGGTGGGGCACACCCATGAAGGTCGGCGCAAAGGAGAACGGAGCCTCTGTCATACTTGGTCCTGTTTGTTGGCAGCATTTCGCGGGCCGACAGGGCGCCGGCCCGCGTTGGAATCGATCAGGAGGCGATTGCATCCATGTAGCGGTTGAGTGCAGTCGCGTACTGCTCCGCGTACCACTCGTTGTCGACGGCCACCTGCTTCGCGACGTTCTCCGGCGACCCGCAGTTGTACGCAGCCAGGTCCGTGGACACGAGCGCCGACGCCTCCGGATTGATCGGCCCGTTGCCAACGCGCTTGAGCAGCTCGACCTGGCTCTCGGGGCGTTGCGTCGAGGCGATGAACTTCCACGCGAGTTCGCGGCCGGGAGCCCCCTTTGGCACGATCCACGCGCCGGCGAACAGGATGCCTTGATCGAAGGTGAACTGAATCCGGTCACCAACTTCCTTTTGGAGGAGCATGGATCGGGTGTGCCAGAGGTTGCCCATGACCACCTCGCGGTTCCGGAAGAATTGCTGGCTCTCGGCTCCGCTCGTCCAGAATATGGTATGCTCCTTGATCTCCTTGATCTTCTCGAGCGCCCGGTCGACATCGATCGGGTAGATCTTGTCCGCGGCGACCCCGTCCGCCATCAGGGCGGCCTCGAGCATGCCCTCGATGTTGTTGCGAAGGGTCCGCTTGCCGGGAAAGTCCTTCACGTTCCAGAAGTCAGCCCAGTTCTTCGGCGCCGGTCCCTTGAGCGCGTTACGGTCATAGGTCAGGACGAACGAATAGAGGTAGGCACCGACGCCCCAGTCGGAGCGGTGGGCCGGGCGGAGCTTGTCCTTGGAGACGACGTTCCAGTCGATCTTCTCGAGAAGGTTCTGCCGCCCGAGTTCGACCGACGCCGGAACGGTGCGGTCGCAGACGTCCCAGGTGACGCTGCCGCTCTCGACCATCGCCTTGATCTTGCCCGATGTCGGCCCGGCGCCGCTGATGACCACCTTCGCGCCGGAATTGGCGGCGTTGAACGGCTTGGCCCAGATATCCTCGTAGGCCGGGACGGCATCGCCGCCCCAATTCACGACTACCAGCTCTCCGGACGCTGCGTGCGCGACTGGGGTGAACCGGAGCGCAGCGGGCGCGATCCCGAGCGCCACCAGCGCCTGGAGGAAGCGGCGCCGGTGTACGCGCTTGCCCTCGGTCTGCTCACGTAGGATCGCAAGGCAGTCGTCGCGAAATTCCTGATGTCCCGGGTCCGTCATTGTCCTCTCCTCTGGTTGCTAGGCCCCGCTTGGCTGAGGCCGGAAAGTCTTGAATGCTGCAATCGCGAAGGTCAGCAGGATCATGATGGTCCCGATCGCCGCGATGGCCGGATCGATGTTGTCGGCAAGCCCTTCCCAGATCCGGCGCGGAAGCGTCGTCACGTGGCGGCTCGTCACGAACAGGGCAACAACGATCTCGTCCCAGGATGTGATGAAGGCGAAGGCGGCCCCCGATGCGATGCCGGTCACGATCTGGGGCAGAATCACCCACCGCATGGCCTGCGACGGCGTGCAGCCGAGGCTCCGGGCCGCCTGCTCGAGGCGTCGGTCGAGGTTCGCGAGTGAGCCGGCCACCGTGAGGACCACGAACGGCACGCCCTTCATCGTGTGGATCAGGATCAGGCCGAGATAGCTGTCGAGAAGGCCGATGGTTGCCCATGCGCGATAGAAGGCGACGGCATGGACGATCGGCGGAACGATCAGGGGAGCGAGCATCAGCAGGCGGAGCCGCTTCGCCAGAGGCACGCCGAGACGCCAGGCTCCCACCGCGAACGCCGTCCCGAGCGAGACGGAAAGCAGGGTAGCGCCGATGGCGACGATCAGGCTGTCGAGGATGCTCTTCGACCAGCGCGCGTCGTTGATCAGGCTGGAGTAGTGTCGAAGCGAGATCCCGCCGGACGGCATGGAAAGGTAGCGTTCCGGCGTAACGGATATCGGGATGATCACCAGCATCGGCAGGATGAGAAAGCAGGCCGTCGCCCAAGCCAGTATGCGAGGGAACCGGGAGGCGCCGACTGCTTCGTTCTGCGAGGTCATGACTCCGTCCCGCTATTTCTTCAGGGCCGTCTCGAGATCCATGAAGCGGCTCAGCCAGAGGACGAGCAGCAGGACGCCGGCGAGCAGCGTCGACGCCAGCATCGCGGCGAGGCCCCAGCGCAGGGTCTCCGAGATCTGGATGCTGATGTACTCCGCGATCATGATGGTCTTGCCCCCGCCCAGGATCGCGGGCGTGATGTAGAAGCCGAGCGAGAAAATGAGCACGATTACGCCGGCACCGATCACTCCCGGCATGCTCATGGGCAGGAAAACCCAGCGGAAGGCCTGGAAGGGCGTCGCGCCGAGAGCCCGCGCGGCCGGCACGAGGCTCCGATCGATGCCGCTCATGTTGGCGTAGAGCGGCAGGATCGCGTAGGGCAGCATGTAGTGAACCATGCCGATCATGACCCCGAGCTCGTTGCGGACCAACTGGAGGGGGGTATCAATGATGCCAAGCCACGTGAGGGCGCTGTTGATCAGGCCCGCCGATTGCAGGATCGCCACCCACGCGAATGCGCGGATCAGGGCGCTGATCCAGAAGCTCGCGAGGATGATCGCGAAGAGGATCTTGCGCTCCCGTGGGCCGGAATGGACGAGCGCATAGGCAACCCCGTATCCCAGCACGAGAGTGATGGCCGTGGTGACGACACTGATCCTGAGAGTGGTGAGGAGGACCCGCTGGACCGCGGCGTTACTGAACAGCGCAGAGTAGTTTTCGATCCCCGCTCTTGGAACGGTGACGCTCATCACGAGCACGTTGATCACCGGAAGCACGTAGAACAGGCCGAGAAACAGGCACGGCAGGATGAGGAGCAGCCAGTAGAGCCGGTTGCCGCCGAGCAAGGCGGAACCGACCTTGCCAGTAGCGGGGAGATCATGCGGGATGGCTGCGGATGTCATGCGCGCTATCCCTCGCGCGGCGTCACGAGCACCGGGGCGTCGGGGGCCCAGGAGGCGAAAACCTCCTCGCCCTCCGCCACCGAAATCGACCCGGCCGGCACCATGGCCGTGAGACGGGTGTCGTCCGGCAGCGCGAGCTCAACCTCGATGGCCGAGCCGAGATAGGTGATCGCCGTCGTGCGGCCTCTCGCCGTGCACAGGTCTCCGTCAGGCTTGGCTCTGTGGAGAGCGATCTTCTCAGGCCGTAGGGCCGCCGTCCCGCGTGAGCCGGGGACGGGATCCTGTTGGTGTCCGGCGGAGGCCCTGCTGGACAGCGCACCGCAATGGATCTCGACGAGGCCGTCCATCACGCACTCGATCCGGCCACGGAGAAAGTTGCTCTTGCCGAGGAAGCCCGCGACGAACTCGGTTTCCGGACGTTCGTAGAGATCCCGTGGTGGTGCGCTCTGCAAGATCCGGCCACGATCGAGGATGACGATGCGATCCGACATGGTCAGCGCCTCCTCTTGGTCGTGCGTCACGTAAATGAAGGTCGTTCCGACCTTCCGGTGGATCGCCTTGAACTCTGTCTGGAATTCCTTCCGCAGCGAGCGATCGAGGGCGCTCAGCGGTTCGTCGAGGAGGAGAAGTTCGGGTCCGAAGACGAGCGATCGGGCAAGGGCAACGCGCTGCTGTTGACCACCCGACAGTTGCCGCGGGAGACGTTCGGCGAAAGGATCGAGCTGCGCCATCGCGAGTGCGGCCTCGACCTTCGGGCGTGCGGCTTCCCCACGGATTCCGCGGGCGCGCAGGGGAAATGCGACATTCTCGTACACGGTGAGATGCGGGAACAGTGCGTACCCCTGAAAGACTACGCCGAAGTTGCGCCTTTCAGGCGGCAGTCCGGTGATGTTCTCCCCGTCGAGCAGGATCTGTCCGCTCGTTGGCGTCACGAAGCCTGCGATGCTCATCAAGATCGTGGTCTTGCCGGATCCGGAGGGGCCCAGCAGTGTGACGAACTCGCCGGCCTTGATCTCGAGATCGGTCTTCTGAAGCGCCACGAAGTCTCCGTACCGCTTCTCGACGCCGGACAAGACCAGATTGCGCTTCACCCCTTGTCGCCCTTTCGTACGTGTCTCGCGATTAAGCGGGAGTGTTAGCAGACGGGCGACCAACGTCAAAAGGAAAGATGGGCCAAAGAAATAACTTTGCCTTATATCCTGAGGCAGCCAACAACCGAGCTTAGTGATGGATACACGGCACCTCGAGGCGTTCAGGACGGTCATGGAGACGGGGTCGATGACGGCGGCTGCCAGCCTGCTCGGCAAGTCTCAGCCGGCGGTAAGCAGCCTCATCAGCCGCCTGGAGGACGAGCTTGGCCTTGCCCTCTTCAAGCGGGGGAAAGGCAGGTTGGAGGCGACCCCGGAGGCTCATTTCTTTTACGAGGAAGCGCGGCGCGCGCTCAGTGCCTTCGATCGCGCCGCACAGGTGGCCCGGGACCTCAAGCCCCTCAGGCTGGGCACTCTTGCGCTGGCAAGCCAGCCGGGACTCGCGACCTATATCCTCCCACCGATCATCGCGAAGCTGCTCGATCGGTGGCCCAGCGGTACCGTCCGGTTCATCACTCGCTCGTCCAGCACGGTGCGCGACCTCGGACAGATCGAGGCCTTCGATATCGGCTTCGCCGAGCTGCCGATCGAGAGCCCGGCCGCGATCATCGATATCTTCGAGATCCCCTGCGTCTGTGTCCTTCCCGCCGGCCACCCGCTGGCTCGGCAGCCTGTCCTGACACCGGCCATGCTCGACGACGTACCGTTCATCTCGCTCTATTCGGGTCACTACCTCCACGAAGCCCTCGAGAGTGCCTTCGCCGAAAGTTCGGCGCGTCTCAGGGTAGTCACCCACGTGGAGTTCTTTGGAACCGCCTGCGCGCTCGTGGCGGAAAATCTGGGCGTGACCTTGGTGGACACCTTCACGGGCGCCCATTTCGAAAAGACTGGCTTGGTCACGCGGCCGTTCAGGCCCGACCTGCTTTACAGGTTCGCGATGTTCCAGCCGAACAAGCGCCCCCTCTCCCGGATCGCCATGGATTTCGTCGACCAGATCCGGCGCCTCTCGATCACCAGGACGAGCGATCTATCGAAGAGCGTCATTCCGCAGCCGAGAATGCTCAACAGGGCCATGTGACCGGCACAGCCCTTCGCTGGGCGTCTCGCCCGTCACCACAGCGCTCGCGCTACCCGATGGTGAGCGGGTCAACGCTTCACATAATGCAGCTCCGCTTCTGCCACCCAAACATCACCAATCACAAAAAGGGGCTTCGAGCCTGTCGGGCTTTCACCCGATCCGATTACCATACGGAATGATAGCCTCGACCCGATCGAGCACTTCAAGGGTTGGCGGAAAAGAGATCAGAAAGGCAAGGCCCATCTCCGACGAGAGGCTGAAGAGGAGCTTGCTGCCGCCTTGTCGCGGATACCGGATGGGGCTAGGCGCTATGCGGCGATCGCCGACAGCCTGAATTCCCAAGGGGTGAAGACGGTCACGGGCGGCATTTGGAATTTTGAGAACGTCAGGAAGACGATCAAGAACCAGAGGCGTGCAGATGAAACTCAATGAATTCGGCAGCTCGTAAGGCTCGTCTCAACAGCCGATGAGAATACGCAACAGGCATGTCTGTCCGGTCGTGGCATAGATCCGCTGGATGTTTGATCGCCTGATCCACGCCGACTGGAGTGTCGACGCTCGCAAGCGCTGGCAGGCCTCGGCCGAACGCAGTCGCGGCGCTTGGTATGTCTTCGCACCGCGAACCGTCGGCTCAGTGTCGGATTTCCTCGACGAGGTCTTCGCTCATTCCGCGCGAGACAGGGTGCTCATGGGGTTCGACTTTCCAATCGGGGTGCCGAACGCCTATGGTGTGAAGACTGGGCTCGCCTGCTTCCGTGATGCCCTTTTCGAATTCGGTCGCGGCGACCGGGCAGGCGTCTTCGACATTGCCGATCGG
Organism: Microvirga massiliensis; assembly: GCF_001006805.1. Classification (GTDB taxonomy): domain Bacteria; phylum Pseudomonadota; class Alphaproteobacteria; order Rhizobiales; family Beijerinckiaceae; genus Microvirga; species Microvirga massiliensis. The sequence goes on from NZ_LN811359.1 coordinate 204,961, forward strand.
CCAGAGGAAATTTCCGTCTCGAGACCCTTCTACCCTCGCGGGTGCCGCAAGGGCGTGTCTCGAAATTCACTCATCTCAGGACTGGGGGTGAATTCCTTCGCCGACCTCCTGCGGATTTGCGAGCGCCGTATGGCTCATGGGCCGGAGGGATGTTCGCTGTTCTGGACGCTCGGCGGCAATCAGGTCGGACGGGCTGCCATCACGGGCTTGAACTGCCTGGCGTGGGCATAACGCTGCTGCTGGATCAGCGCCCACTTGCCGAGCCGGGCATAGGACTGGCGCAGCCGGATGCCGTGCTTCTTGGCGAGCCGCACCAGACGCTCGCGGGCGCGGTGCATGAGCTTGGCGTCGGTGGGATAGGTGATGGCCTTCTCCTGGACCGTGGCGTCGACGATCACCTGTGTGAAGTCGGCGGGCTTGGCGGCTCCGGTGCAGGTCGCCACGCTCAGGCCCTCCGGTCCCATGCGCTGGTGCCAGTGGGTCAGCGAGGAGCGCTCGAACGGGAGTTCGTGCTGGAAGAACTCCTCGCCGCAGAACAGCTGAAAGTATGGGTTCTCGCGCCAGCGGTCGCACAGCACCTCATCGGAGAGGTCGTGCAGGTGCTTGAGGATCGCGAGCCCCGTCATCAGCCGAGTCGGCAAGGGCGGCCGGCCGGGATCATCGTCGTAGACCTCACCGAAGCATGCCTCCAGGAAGCCCCAGTCGATCGTGCGCGCGAGCCGCACCAGCGCGTGGCCGGGATCGACGATCTGATCGAGCCGGGCCCGGAAGAGATCGGCCTGGCCACTCTCGCGCCGCTCGTTGGGTCGCATGAAAGCCTCCCGTGCGAGGGCCTCACGGGCAGGGAATCACGCCCTCACGCGCGGCGCAATTTGCCGGAAAAGGTGTCCACAGCGCATCAAAAGCCGCAAATCCGCATTCGGGCCGAATCCCAAAACTCACACACAGTCAGTGCGTTGCGAGTTCTTCACGGACGACGGATGAGGCGGGCGCTGATGCCCCGGAGAGCTGGGCCGCTTCTCCGAGGCTCAAGCCACTACCCAGGATCGCCGAGCTGCCGGACGGATCCTTAGGCCCGGAGCTCAGTCGAATTTTTTTCTTATGCCCTCCAGCACAGCGGAGTTGCTCGTCACGACCCGCACGCCGAGAGCCGCCTCGAGTTCTGCAAGTGCGTCGAGGGCACGGAAGTTCGTGCACGAGACGAAGACGCCATCCATCTCCATGCCACGCAGCCTGTCGGTCGCGAAGGCGACGATCTCGGCAGGGCCCGGCGTCGCCAGCTCGACATTGACGTCGATGCCCATCCCGTGTGCCGCGACGACCTTGCGGCCATTGTTCTCCGCTGCCCGGGCAACTGCTTCGGTCAGATCATCAATATAGGGTGTGATGACGGCGAGCCTCTTGAACCCGCGTGCGTCCAATGCCTCGTTCACGGCCGAGATGGTGCCGAGCGTCGGGCAGCGTGCCAAGATGCCGAGGTCCCGGCAGACCTTCCTGTCATAGTCGAGGCCAAACAGCGAACCGCCGGATGTGCAGCCGAAGACCAGCAGATCGAGCCCCGCCGTACCCACGTCGGCCGCAGCTTTCGGCGCATGCTCCTCGATCATCTCGATCTCGCCGGCCCGCGTGGTCTCCTCAAGATACATGCGCGCCGTATGGACCGTATATCTCTCCTTCGGGAGACCCTTGTGGAGGTCGTTCTCCATCACCGTGTTCGACGAGGGAACGAGCAATCCGATCCTGATGGCTCGCGCGGTGTCACCGCGCCGCGTCTCTGATACTGTCATCCCTGCCTCCCCTCGTCTTCATGACTTGGTGAACCCCAGCCGCCGCCACCGGCGGTGCGAAACTCGATGCGGTCGCCTGCGTTCAGGCGATGCGGACCACTCTTGGAGGCGAGTTCTTCCCGGACGCCCGTGGCCCGGTGAACCGTGAACGATGCGCAGGCCCCCGGTCCGCCCCCGGCGACGCCGTTCGCTTGCGTATGGCTGCGCTCGCCGAGCACCGAGGCATGCACCGCATCCGTCAGGATCTCGACCTCCTTGCGGACCCCCTCGCCGCCCCTCCACCGGCCGCTGCCCCCGGATCCCTCGATGAGCTCGTAGGCCTTGAAGCGCAGCGGCATGGCTGCTTCCATCGCCTCCACCGGAAGATTCATCGTATTGCCCATGTGCACCCGCATCCCGCCGGAGCCGGGCGCGCCGCGCCGGGCCCCCATACCTCCGCCGATGGTCTCGTAATGGACAAACGGCCGCCCACGCGTGGAGTCGAAGCCCCCGAGCGTATAGACGCAGGCGGATCCATAGCTTCCGGCCGGGATCTGATCCGGGTAGGCTTGGCCGAGTGCTGCCAGGATAAGATCGACGATGCGGTTCGAGGTCTCTGTGTTCGCGCCAACCACGGGGGATGGGTAGCGCGCATTGACGACGGAGCCCTCAGGCGCGGTGATCGACGCGCTGGCATACGCGCCCGAGTTCGGAGGTATGTTTCCGCCGGCGAAGCCGAGCATCGTGTAGTAGACGGCCGATGCGGTGACCGGCAGCGGTGCGTTCACCGGTCCGCGCGCGGGACCCGTGGAGCCGCTGAAATCCACATCAAACCGATCGCCTACCTTGCTGACGCGAACCTGGATGCGCAGGGCTTCCGCGCCCGGGCCATCGAAGCCGTCACCGTCGAGGGTCTCCGCGAGCACGACTTCCGCGTCCGGAAGCCGCTCCAGCCGGGCGCGCACCTGCAGATGGCTGTAATGCTGGGATTCGGCCAGAACCGATGTCAGCATCTCGGCCCCGTAGCGGGCCGCGATCTGGCGCAGCCGGTCCACGCCACGATCGTTCGCCGCCTGCTGAGCTCGAAAATCCCCCAGGCGGTCATCGGGAATACGCACGTTGGCGAGGATAATGCTGAGGATGCTCTGCTGGACCTCGCCCTGCACGATGATCTTGACGGGTGGGACGCGGAGCCCCTCCTTGATGATCTCATCGGCGATGGACGAGCTGCCGGCCGCGATGCCGCCCACGTCAGGCCAATGCACGCGCGTCGCAGCGAAGGCCAGCAGCCGCCCGTCTTGGAACACTGGCGTCAGCATCGACATGTCGGGCAGATGTGTGCCGCCGAGATAGGGATCGTTCATCAGCACGGCATCGCCAGGCCGCCAAGTGTCGAGCGGGAACGCGGCGAGGGCTGCACGACCCGTGAAAGGCATCGCGCCGAGATGGACCGGAATGTCGTTGCCCTGGGCGGCAACATTGCCATCGCGATCGAGGATCGCACAGGACAGGTCGGCTGAAAGGCTCAGGAGCGGCGAGAACGACGTCCTCATCAGGACGGTCTTCATCTCCTCGCAGATCGCATAAAGGCCGTTGCGGATGACCTCGAAGGTGACGGGGTCAGATCGGAGAAGCCCTGTTGCATTCGTCATAACGAGCAAGACACCCTTATGTGGACGCTGCCGCAGTCGTCGACCCGGGCGGCGGTCCCCACATGAAGCCACACGGTCGCTCCGCCGATGGCAAGGATAGCCGGACCGTCAAGCGTTCGGCCGACCAGGCTCGCACCGGCGACATGAACGGGAACAGCGGTCTCCATTCCGTCGGCACCGATGATCGCGGTGCGCATTCCGGCTGGCAACTCCAATGCGGCACCATCCATGAGGGATGTGAAAGGCCGCCCTGCCCCGCCGGGGTCTACCGTGGCCGAAAGGCGGAGGTTGACGATCTCGGGCACTCCGTTCGGCAAGTCGAAGCCATACTCGGACGCGTAGGCCGCCCTGAACAGCTCGTCCAGCGCCATGGCATCGGGAAGCGGCGCGTCCAAATCCCCGAGAGGAATCTTTAGCTGGAACAGCTGTCCCCGGAATCGTACGTCGATGAAGCGTCTCGTGCGCGGGGGCTCCACCGGCTCCTGCTCGGCCGCGAAAAGCCCGTCGAGCTTCTCGTGAAGCGGCACGAACGCCTGTTCGAGATCCTCGCGCCGGATGTCGCGCACGAGACGCAGCATCGAAGCGCTGACGTCGTGACGGATGGGCGACATTATGGCGCCGAGCGCGCTGAACATGCCCGGCAACGGCGGCACCACGATTTCCGAGATGCCGACCTCCCGGGCGATGGCGACCGCGTGCAGCGGACCGGCGCCACCCGACGGGACGAGAATGAAGTCGCGCGGATCGAGCCCGCGCCTGACGGTCGCGAGGCGCACCATCTCGGCCATGTTGGCGACCGCAATGTCGAGGATCGCGTGGGCGGCTCTCTCCACGGACCATCCAAGCGGCCCGGCCAGGTGAGTGGCGATCGCGCGACGCGCCAGGTCCCGGCGCAGCTCGATGGTCGAGGCCGCCAGGAGTTCCGGGACCAGAGTCCCGATCACTGCGTGCGCGTCCGTAACGGTGGGCAGTTCACCGCCCTGGCCGTAGCAGGCCGGGCCCGGCCGGGCTCCGGCGCTGCGGGGCCCGACCTTGAGGACGCCGGCTTCGTCGAGCCAAGCGAGGCTGCCGCCGCCCGCGCCGATCTCGACGAGGTCGGTCACGGAGCTGAGGATCGGGAAGCCCCCGACGTTGCGCCCCTCCACCAGGGCGTCCGCGTAGAATTCGTCGGTAAGGCGCGGCTCCCCGGCGACCACGACTCCCGCCTTGGCGGTCGTGCCGCCCATGTCGAAGGCGAGCACGTTCTCCCGGCCGATCGATCTTCCGAACTTCGCCGTAGCCGTCAGTCCTGCCGCCGGCCCTGACTCCACCAGATGCACGGGATAGCGCGCCGCGTTGGCCGGGGACGTGAGGCCGCCGTTCGACTTCACCACGTAGAGCGCGCGGGCACCGATACGACGCACGCCCGCAGCGAGCGCGGTGATATAGCGGCTGACTGCCGGCCCGATATAGGCGTTGACGACCGTTGTACTAGTGCGCTCGAACTCCCGGATCTCGGGCGCCACGTCGCTCGACGTCGAGACGAACACCCCCGGGAAGGCCTGCCGAAGCATTTCCTCCACCCGCTTCTCGTGCGCCGGCGAAGCGTAGGCATTGATCAGGCAAACCGCAATGGAAGCAACATTCCGCGCGCGAATGGCATCGACGACGTCCTCCAGGCCGGAGACGGGCTCGACAACAGATCCGTCGTGCGCGATGCGCTCGGCCAGCTCGATCCGGGCGTCGCGCTCGACCAGCGGCTCGCTGAGCCGCTGGTCGAACGTGTAGAGCTCAGGCCGCGCCTGCCGCCGGAGCGCAAGCACGTCGCGGAAGCCCCGAGTGGTGACGAGGGCTGTCGGCCCCCCTTTGCGCTCGATCAGCGCATTCGTTCCCACGGTGGTGCCGTGACACACGGTGGCGTCGCTCAGCGTCCACCGCTCGCCGATGCGACGCAGGGCGCCAAGCACTGCCTGACCCGGATCGTCCGGAGTCGAGGGTATCTTGAACGCCTCGATACACGCGCCCGACTGGCCATCGACGACGACGGCGTCGGTGAAGGTGCCGCCGACATCGATTCCTATGCGCAACCGACCTTGGGGCGCACCAATTGTCCCTGCCGGCAACGGCACCTCCCTCCGCTCCGCCGTCTCAGGCCACGCGCCGCTCGATCTCGATCAGCCCGTCCACCAGCCGATCCATGTGGCGTTGGAGGCTGACGTCGGAGCGCAGATAGCGCTTGCCGAGCCCCTTGAACGAGACCGAGCCGTCCTTGACAATCACGCCGCAGCTCAGGAGCTCCTCGAACACCTTGGTCGAGTCCAGGGCGGGATGCATGATTTCAATCAGGAAAAAGTTCGAGCGCGAGTCCGGCACCATGCGAAAAGCCTTCAGCGCCGACATCCTCTGGGCCACGTAGCCCCGCATCTCCACGATCATCGCGACCGTGCGCTCGATGTGGTCGTCGTCGTCGAGTGCCGCGGCGGCGCCCGCCGTCTGCGCACACCCCATGTTCCAGGTCGGCTTGATGTTCAGGAGAGGAACGATGCGTTCGGCGGAGGCGACGCCGAAGCCCGCACGCAAGCCCGCGAGACCGAACGCCTTCGAGAAGGTCCGCAGCACGATCAGGTTCTCGTAATCGCGCACGAGGTGCAGGCTGCCCTCGGTTTCCGTGAAGTGGATGTAGGCCTCGTCGAGAACGACGAGCGTGTCGCCGGCCGCCTCGCAGACACGCCTGATGTCGGCCTCGCTCATCAGCTTGCCGGACGGGCTGTGAGGGTTCGTCAGGAAGGCGATGCGCGCTTCCGAAGACCGCATCGTCTCGATGTAGTGGTCAATGCGAAACTCGAACCCGGATCCCATCTCCACGTACACGGGAACCCGCCCCTCGTTCTCCGCGAAGATGTGATAGATCGGGAAGCAGGGCTTGTACATCACGATCTTGTCGCCCGGCTTGGCGAAAGCGCGAATGACGCAGGCGATGACTTCCGTCTCGCCAGTCCCGCAGACCACCTGATCGGGCTTGAAACCATATTTCGCAGCGATCTTCTCCCGCAGCCTCTCGGCGGTCCAGCTCGGGTAGAGGTCGAGCTCGCCGAATGCGCCGGCAACCGCGACAAGGGCCTTGGGAGACGGACCGAGCGGGTTCTCCGCCGAGCCGAGCTTTGCGATTTCCTCCGGCGCGAAACCGTAGCGCTGGGCGACGTAGGAGCGGGACAGACCGGGCGTATAGGGCTCCCCGGTCACGAGTATCTCGTTGCTCACATAAACCATGGTCTCGCTCTCCAGTCGCTGTCTTGTCATGTCCCTTGGCAGCCCGGCGCCGCCATGAATGTAGTGTCACGATTCCGAGGTAATCGCAATACAATCGGCAGAAAAATTAGACGCAAATGGATATTGTCCTAGTATAATGCTTGAGCCGCACTGTGATGCGCATATGACCCTCCGGGTGAGACTCTCAGGCAATAGCGCCCACCACCATGGCCTGGGGAATGAGCCGCTCCGCAACGAGGGCGAGCGCAGTCTCCAGCTCGGCACGGTCTTCGACGCTACCGAGGCTGATCCGGATCGCGTTGGGCACAGGACCTCCCGGAACGGCAAAGTGGTGGGCCGGCGAGACGATGACGCTCTCCTTGAGGAGGTCCACGCACAGCTCCTCGGCCCGCATCGAACGGTCGACGGGAATCCAGACATGGTAGGCTGGCGCTTCCGCGAGAACACGACGTCCCAGATGGCGCCGTGCCAGCCCGACGCGCGCGGATGCCTCCCGCCGTTGATCGGCTACGCAACGGCGTGCGGCCCCTGTCGTGATGAGCCGCGCCGCGATGGCCGCGTGAAGTGACGGCGCCGTCCAGTTCGTCGCGTAAAGGGCGTCCCGCAGGCGCGGCGCCATGGAGCGCGACGCCGCTAGGAAGCCGACGCGCAGACCGGCACTGAGGCACTTCGACATGCTCGTAACGTAAATCGTCTGCTCGGGCGCGAGCGCGAAGAGCGTCTCGGTTTCCTCGCCCCCGAGATGCCCGTTGATATCGTCCTCGATCAGCATGATCCCGGCACGCTGAGCCACTCTGACCAGCTCACGGCGACGGGCGGCATCCAGCGTGGCTCCGGTGGGGTTGTGGGTAACGGGCGTGCAGACGACAGCGCGTGCCTCGTGCCGGCGTGCGGCCTCCTCAAGGGAGGCCGGGATCATTCCCTTCGCATCGATCGCCACACCGGCAAGGGTGAGACCAAGGAGGTGCGCGATGCGCCGCAGGCCCGCATAATTCACCTCCTCGCACAGGACGGTGTCACCCGGCCGCGCTACCGCTGCGAGGGCCGTGAGGAGCCCCTCGTTGGCACCCTGCGTGACGATGATCTGCTCGTCTGCGACCTCGATTCCCCGCTCCGCAAGCCAGATCGTGCCGGCCCGGCGGTGCTCCGGCGAGCCACCGACCGGCTCGTAGCCGAAGAGGCGCACGTCATTATGCGCGGTGCTCACGTCCGCGAGGGCCTGCGCCAGCGCCGCGGCAACCGGGCCGACGGCGGGACGGTTGATGGCGAGATCCATGGGGCCATCGGCGGGCTCGACAGCGATCCCGATCGAGCGCGGGCCGCGGACGTAGGTCCCCGAGCCGCGCCGGCTCGCCAAGAGGCCGCGCCGGTTGAGGTCCGTAATCGCCTTGGTGACCGTCGCGACCGTCACGCCAAGCAGGCCCGCCAGCTCGCGATGGGGCGGCAGCCGCTGGCCTTCGGACAAGCTTCCCGTCTCGATCGCGTTGGCGATCGCGTCTACGATTGTCGTGTACTTGACCGCCGTGTCGCTCCGAATGACAGGCAGCCAATCCGGGATATCCTTGCGATCCGGCATCTATCCTCCCGCGTCCGGGCGGCAGCTGCCGCCGCCTTCCGCGACTCCAGTTCAGCCATGCCCGATCGAGATCCGACGGTCATGGACTCGTGAGCCATTCCGCGCCCGGGATATACATCAGCCCGAGGAGGAACAGGACCAATACAAGGGCGAACGGAAGCGTTCCTCGGAACACGTCCATTACCGGCACATTGCTGATGGCGCTGATGACGAACAGGTTGAGCCCGATCGGCGGCGTGATCACCGCAAGCTCCATGTTGATGACAAGCAGCACGGCGAAGTGCACCGGGTCGATCCCGGCATTTGTCAGGACCGGCAGGAGGATCGGCATCGTGATCAGGATGATCGAGATGACTTCGAGGAACATCCCGGCCACGATGAAGAACAGCATGAGCATCAGCAGGAGCTGCCAGCGCTCCAGCTGCAGCCTTGTCAGATAATCGAAAACCGCATGGGGCACCCGTTCCGACGTGAGTGCGTAGCTGAAGAGGTTCGCGGCCGCGAGGATGAGAAGGATCATGGCGGCGGTCGAAGCCGAGCCCGTCAGCATGGCGGGGATCTCGCGCAGCGGCACCCGGAATCCGACGACAGCCAGAACGAGCGCGTAAACGCAGGCGATGGCAGCGCTTTCGGTCGCGGTGAAGAGCCCGGTATTGATCCCGCCGAGGATGATCACAGGCATCAGGAGGATGCCGCTCGCCTGCCAGGTCGCGATCAAGCGCTCGGACCATGAGCGGCGTGGCGAAGGCAGCACGCCGGAGCGCCGCCCCATGAAGTACGCCACGACACAAAGGATTCCTGCCAGACAGAGGCCGGGCAACATGGCCGCCGTGAAGAGCCGGTCGATCGAGATCTCCGTGATCATCCCGTAAATGATCAGCGGGATGGATGGCGGGATCAGAATGCCGAGCCCGCCTGCCGTCGCGATGAGCCCGACCGTGAACCGGCGATCGTAGCCGCGCGCGATCATCTCGGGAATCATGACCGAGCCGATTGCTGCAGCTGTGGCGGCCGAGGAGCCGCAGATGGCGGAGAAGAACGCGACGGCAATCACCGCCACGACCGGCAGTCCTCCGCGATTATGCCCGATCCAGGCGTCGACCATCGCGATAAGGCACTTAGTGGCACCGCTGCGATTGAGGATTTCCGCAGAGAGGATGAAAAACGGGATAGCGAGCAAGCCGCCCGAATTGAGAGTCGCGAAGAGATAGGACGAGAGCGTGCTCGGATACTCGCCCGTCGAGACGACATATACGAGGCCGGAGAAGATCAGCGCGAAAGCGATCGGCGTCCCGATAAGGACGCTGAGGCCAAAGGCTCCGACGACATTCAGCACCAGGGAACGTCCTCTACAGTGGCAGGTCGGTCAGACGACATGCGCATCAGCGGCGGCGTCCTGGGTGGAGCGGGAGCCGGCCGAGATGATGAAGTGGAGTCGCTCGATCGTGCGAAGGCTCATCAGAAGCCCTCCGATCGGCATGATCAGTTGCGGAATCCACATCGGGACCTGCACGGTCCCGAGTGTGCTGTCGCCGAGCAGAAGGCTCTCTTCGATCAGGAGAAAGCCGGAGTAGGTCAGATAGACCGAGACGACCAGTATGATCGTCATCGCGATCAGCTCGAGCACGAGCGCAACGTTGGCTGGAACGATATTGCTGAGGATATCGATCCGCACGTGAATGTTGCGCTTTATGCCCAGGCTGGCGGTCAGCATGACACTGAAGATCACGCAGAACGTCGCCATCTCATAAAGCCCGCTGATGCCGATGCTGAACACGGAACGCAGCACGATCTGGAGGAAGACGAGGAGCACGGAGACGAAGAGGAAAAGGCCGCCGACCTGGGTTTCGAACCAGTCCCAGAATCTGACTGCGCGCTGAACGAAAGCCGTCCCCATGCTCCCTTCTCCTAGTGAGATTGTTGCACGTCAGTGATCATCTTCTTGACCTCGTCCGTCGAGGCAGCCCAGACATTCTTCGCGATGTCGGTCCAGACCTGGCGCTGATCCGTGGTCAGGTCGAGGATCTTCATGCCTCCGCTCGCCAGCGCGGCCTCCGACGCACGGATGTTGTCCAGGGTCTGCTCCTGATTCCACTTCTCGACCTCCTTGACCGCGCGCATGAAGGCCTCCTGCTGGGCGGCGTCCATGCGCTCCCAGCTGCGCTTGTTCATGGCGACGCCGTATCCGCCGACGCCCCAGAGCGCGCGCGTCATGGTTGTGAGCACCTCGCCCCAGCGAGCGGGCGCAGTGTAGGTCGGAGTGGTGATGACGCCGTTCACCACGCCCTGCTGGAGGGCGAGATACACCTCGGTGGCAGGCATGGTGATGCTCGTGGCGCCGATGTTCTGCAGCATCATTTCGATCGGCTTGGACGGCGCGACGCGCACCTTCTGGCCCTTGAGCGCGTCCGGGGTCAGCGCGGGCTCACCCTTCGTGAAGGCGTAGACCGGTCCATCGTGCCAGATCGACAGGCCCTTGAGCCCGCGCTGGTCGAGTTTGCCCAGGAGCGTCTGGCCGATGGGCCCGCCGAAAACCTCGATCGCCTGCTCGGGCGACTTGAACAGGAAGGGCTGGTAGAAAATGTCCCACGCCGCGTCGATGGCCGAATAGTAGCTCGTATAGGGCGCAATGATATCGACCTGCCCGCGAACCGCGGCACGAATCTCCTCCGTCGTCGGGACCAGCTGTCCGCCCGGGAACACGTTGATCTTCACGGTCCCGTTCGAGTATTTCTCGACCAGCTCCGCGAGCTTGTCGGCTGACCGCCCCTTGATCGCGGTGGCCGGCGCCTCGTGCGCCAGCTTCAGAACCACATCGGCAGATTGCGCGCCGCCGCCGAACCCGATCAGCGCGGCCGCCCCGAAAACGGCGGCAAGCCAGTTCCTGGTCATTCGTTCACTCCCTGAGTCTCTTATGGCCTCGTCGGAGCCGGGCTCGTCGACAATCTTGGCAGACGAGCGTCTGGCCCCACCATCATAAGACGCCGTCTCGGATGGCGCCCAGTTATCCTAGATCACCTGATTTCCGACGGTCAACAATCAGAATTCAGGAGTGCGATGTAGCGCCGAACGGGTGAGCATCATCGCTCAACCCTGCTGACTTGACTCCGCCGATCCAAGCCATGTCCTCTCGCGATGGTCCCCTCGGCAATCCTGCTTCCCGGTCGACAGGCAAATCAGCGCCTGAAAAATATCGCTGCAAGTCTGTGGACCCTGAAACTGAGATAGGACAATAATTGCCGCGTCGCAGCCATTCTCTTGGAGATCCCGTCGTGAAGCTCACCATCCGCCGCTCCTGGACAGTCACCGAGGTGAAATTCGAGGAGGCCGGGCAACCGGCCAAGGTCCCCCTCCGGAAGGTCGCCGTGGTGGCCGTCGTGCAGAATCCCTTCGCGGGACGGTATGTCGAGGACCTCACGCCAATGATCGAGGCCAGCCGGGAGCTCGGCCGACAGCTCGCCGAGGAGGCACGGGTGGCCCTCGGACCGCACGAGGTGCAGAGTTACGGCAAGGGCGGAATTGTCGGCGTCGCAGGCGAGCAGGAGCATGCCAACGCCCTGCTGACGACGGTATTCGCGGAGCCGTTCCGAGAGGCGGCCGGCGGAGGCAAAGCCTGGATCTCATCGATGACGAAGGTCGCCGCCGCAGGCGCCTCGATCGATATCCCGATGAACCACAAGGACGATGTATATGTCCGCTCGCACTATGATGGCATGAGCCTGACGTTGCCGGGGGCACCCCTGCCGGACGAGATCGCCATCATCTTCTGTCTGTCCAACCGCGGCCGGCTCAATGCACGTGTGGGTGGACTCACGCACGAGGCCGTGGCGGCCAGGGCATGACGATGAGCGCCCTGTTCCAGACCGCGATCGTCAACATCGGAACGATCATCACCGGCGACCTCGCCGAGCCCGTCATTGCAGGCGACACCATCATCTGCAGGGATAGCAGCATCGCCATTGTAGGGACGGCGAGCGCGGCGGACGTCGAAGCATGCGACGTGATCATCGACGCCGCGGGCGCGGTCGCCTGCCCGGGACTGATCGACTCGCATGTGCACATCACATTCGGCGACTACACACCCCGACAGAAGACGGTTGGATTTCTCGAGAGCTACACCCACGGTGGAATTACGACGGCCATCAGCGCATCCGAGGTTCATGTTCCGGGCCGACCGGGCGATCCGGCCGGTGTGAAGGCTCTCGCCATCGCGGCACGCAAGTGCTTCGAGCATTTCCGTCCCGGCGGCATGCGCGTCCATGCGGGCGCGGTCATCCTCGAGCCGGGCCTGACGCGCGAGGATTTTGACGAGCTCGCCCGCAATTGCGTGCGGCTGGCCAAGGCCGGGTTCGGGGCGTTTGCGAGCCCCTACGACTATGCGCCGTTTGTCCGGATGGCCCGCGAGAGCGGCATGATCACCATGGCCCATACTGGCGGCTCCTCCATCCCGGGCTCGTCGGGCATCTGGGCCGATCCTGTGCTCGCGATGAATCCGGACGTGTCCTTCCATGTGAACGGTGGCCCGGTCGCAATGCCGGACGCCGACTTTCCCCGCTTGGTCAACGAATCGGCGATCGCTCTGCAGATCTGCACGGCGGGCAACCTGAGGACGGCCTTGCTCGTCGCCCGGCTGCTTGAGGAGAAGGAGGCCCTGGAGCGCCTGCTCGTCGCGACCGACACTCCGACCGGCAGTGGCATCATGCCCCTGGGCATTCTCTATACCGTGAGCCACCTCGCCTCCCTCGGCGGCATGGCGCCCGAGATCGCCATCGCTGCGGCAACCGGCAACAACGCCCGCGTGTATGGCCTCAACAGCGGCATCGTCGCTCGCGGTCGGGACGCCGACATCATCCTGCTCGACGCCTGTGCCGGAGGCGCGACGGGCGATGCGCTGAGCGCGTTGCGCAATGGCGATATCGCTGCCGTCGGAGCAGTCATCACCGACGGTCGGCCGAGATTCGTCGGACGCAGCCGCAATACGCCGGCTCCGACGCGGTCGATCCGGGTAGCCCGCACAACAGTGATGAACGATTTCGCCGCACATCACTGATGTCGGGAGGCCCAGCAACGCCTTTCGCACCCGATCTTCGCCTTGTGTGCCCCGTCGGGGTGGGAGAACTTGGATCATCCAGTGCCATCGATGTGGAATGGAAACGCCACGCTTCGTGTGTTCGTCAGCGTGAGCCGCATGCACCGGGAGCGGTAGTGGCGTGGTATGCCGCGGTCATGTCGTGGCGTCCCGTCCACGGGCACGCAGGCTCACTGCTAACGAGGCGCAGCCGGCCCACCAAGGGCTTGCGGCAATCGCTCGCAACAGACTGAAGCTTCATCTCAGCAAGTCATCCATTGCTGTGATCCTCATCGGACTCGCATCGCGCACCCTGAGGTAGCTCGCCTCATCGATCTGGTGGATCTCACTCACCAGGAGGATTTCCCCGTCTGAAAGCATGGCGGGAGTCCAGCAGCATTCGCTGTAGCGCAGATCGGCAATGCCGGCCGGCCGCCACGGATTGACTACGGTAACGCTTGCGATCTCGCCCCTGAAGAACCCGACCGTCAGCGCCTCCCGCCACTGCTGCTCCAATACATCAGTGAACAACACGCGATAATCCAGGTGCTGGAGCTGGACGGGTGTCACGCCGTGAAGCATGGCAGCGTTAAGGGAGGCTGCGTGATTGCGACCGTTCCTGTCGGCCAGTTTCACAGCCATGAGAGAACAGCGGATCCGGTGATACACAATGCAGTCGTTGCGGAGAGTCGCCGAGATAAGGTCGCGCAGCTTTCTCTGAATGCTGAGGTCAGGGGTGTGATTTCCGCGCTCCCATCGGGAGATCGTTGCCTGCTCGACGCCAAGAACCTCCGCCAGGGCTGCTTGTGTCAGCCCATTGATCATACGGTACCGCTTGATCAGGCCATCCCAGGCACTCATTCATTCAGCCTTATACGCATATATTCGCTCTGACCTCGGTTCCTTCCCCCAGTTATGATCAGCATCATGGGGTAAGGATCATCAGGATTTCAAGTGGGCCGGGGTGCGATCCGGATGGACCCGGAGATCGCGCCCCGGCGCCCGGCGAAAGCTCCTGCTGGCCGCGCCCACCTTTGGATGCCCCCGTCAAGCGCTTTGGAGCATCAACCCATGCAATGGCTGAGCCAACTCGCGAGGACGTCATGAGCAACGGAATTTCAAGGCGCGAAGTCCTCACCATGATCGGGTCAAGCGTGATGGTGGGGGCGGCGCTTACCAGCCAGAGCCTGATCACGCCCGCCTTCGCTCAGTCCCGCCCCTTCACCTGGGCGGCCACCGGGGGCACCTGGGGCGACACGCTGAGGCGGATCTTCGTGGAGCCCTTCGCCAAGGCACAAGGCCTTGAAGCCGTCCATTCGGCACAGCTCGAGTCCGTGGCGGCTTCCAAGATTCTGGCGAGCTGCGGAAACCCGCCGTTCGATGTCTCGAACGGCCCGCAGGCGGATTATGACCTGCTGAACGCCTCCAGCTGCCTGGAGGCCTACGACCCCTCAATCGTGACCGGGCTTGGCGACATCTACCCGGAGGCCAAAGAGGGCGATTTCTATGCCGCCTTCAATATCCTCCTGTTCGGCATGTGCTGGAATACCAAGGAAGCCAAGCGGCCAGCCTCGTTCAAGGATCTTCTGCTCAACGACTACAAAGGTCTGGTCGGCATTCCTGCCTACGGCTGGTACGGCATGGCCTGGCTGCACGCCGTCAACAAGGAGCTCGGCGGAACCGAGGACAATATCGACCCCGGCATCGCGGCCGTGGCCGAGATGGTGCGCAAGAACAAGGCGGTCGTAGTCGAAAACGCCGATCACGGCACCCGCCTGATGGAAAGCGGCGAGGTCGTCATGATGCCTTACTGGAACGGGCGGACGGCGCGACTCCAGGAGGCCAAGATCCCGGCCGCTTTCGAGATCGTGCCCGGCACGGTCCTGGTCGGCAGTGGCTTCTCGATCACCAAGGGCAGCCCCTACACGAAGCAGAGCCAAGCCTTCGTCCAGACTACGTTGGATCCGCAGAAGCAGCTCGAATTCACGAGGTGGTCCAAATACCCGCCATCCAACAAGACGCTGAAGCTGCCGCCCGAGCTGGAGGGAATCGCGATCCCGCCGGGTGCTCTTGAGAAGACCGCCAAGCTCAACTGGAAGAAAGTGAACGAGCATCGGTCCCAATACCTGGAGCGGTGGAACAAGGAAGTCCTAAGCGCCTGAGTGCGGGGTCGTCACGTCATGGACATCGGTCGCAATGCGATGCTCGACGTCGTCTCGCTCACCAAGAGTTATGCCAATTCCGTCACGGTCGGGCCGCTCTCGTTCACGGTCCAGCAGGGCGAGTTCTTCTCGCTCCTGGGACCGAGCGGATGCGGCAAGTCCACGACCCTTCGATGCATCGCCGGGTTCGAAACGCCAACCTCCGGCCAGATCTTCCTGGGCGGGGAGCGGCTCGACATCAAGCCGGCCTACAGCCGCGAGCTGGGGCTCGTGTTCCAGAGCCATGCACTGTTTCCGCATTTGAATGTAGCGGGAAACGTCGCTTTCGGACTCGCGATCCGGAAGATCCACGCCGATGAGATCCGCCGTCGTGTCGAATGGGCCCTGGATCTCGTCGGTCTCAGCGGGCTCGGAAACAGGATGCCGTCGCAAATCTCCGGAGGGCAGCAGCAACGCGTGGCCCTTGCCCGCTCCCTGGTGCTGAAGCCGCCGCTGCTGCTTCTGGACGAGCCGCTTTCCAGCCTCGACCTGAAGCTCAGACAGCAGATGCGAGACGAGCTGCGTGCGCTTCAGCGACAGCTCGGACAGACAACAATATTCGTAACCCACGACCAGACCGAGGCGCTCGCCATGTCCGACCGGATCGCCGTCCTGTCCAATGGACGGATCGAGCAGGTCGGAACCCCGATCGAGATCTATCGCCGGCCCGCTTCGCGCTTCGTGGCTGGCTTCATCGGCCAGTGCAACATCCTGGACGGCCTTATCGAGAGGCGTGAAGGCTCGACCGCGCGACTGCGGATCGGCTCCGGCCACTTTCTCATGGCGCGACTGCCGGACGACGCGACGGTGAAACCCGGTGATTCGGTCTGGGCCGTGGTCCGCCCGGAGGACGTCACCATCGGCGGGACCGGGACATCGGAAGGCGGCTCGCCCTTCACGGGCACGGTGCGGGATATCGAGTTCCTCGGCGAGGATACCCAGGTGCGCATCGACGTGCCCGGTCTGCCATCTCTGACCGCGGCCTTCAAGACCACTCGCGAGGCCGCATCCAGAATCGCCTCGCCGAACGTGAGTGTTCGAATCGATGTCGATGACGTCTTTGTCCTTCACCGATGAGCTGCCGCGGATCGACTGGCACGCCAGGGTGCCACTCTGGGTGTGGCTGCTCGGGCCATACATCGTCCTGCTGGTCGGCGGTCTCCTGCTGCCTGTGCTCTATCTCGGCACCATCAGCTTTCTCACCTACAGCCCGCAATCGATCTGGTTGATGCTGCCAACAGCCGGGAACTACGCGCGGCTGCTTGACACTTATTATGTCGAAGTCGTCCTGCGGACTCTGCGTATCGGCGCCGTTACGACAGTCGCGTGCTTGATCCTCGGTGCGCCGCTTGCTTACTGGCTCGCCCGGTGCTCACGGCGGATGCTGGCGGTCGGCCTCTTCCTGATCGTCATGCCAATGATGGTGAGTACGGTTATACGCGCCTTCGGCTGGATGATCCTGCTCGGCCGTAATGGTCTCATCAACCAGATCTCGGTCGAGCTGGGGCTCGGTCGCTGGCTGTTCGTCATGAACACGGAAGCCGCCGTGGTCATCGCACTGGTGCAGATCTGCCTCCCACTCATGGTGCTGCCGACGATGGCGGCGGTCGAGAAGATCCCCATCTCGCTCGAGGAGGCCGCCACCAATCTCGGGGCCAAGCCTTTCCAGCTCTTCCGCCGAGTTGTCATCCCGCTGGCCATACCGGGACTGGCGTCGGGCGCGGTGCTGAGTTTCGTGGTCGCCATCAGCGTCGTGATCACCCCTGCCCTCATGGGTGGCCGCTCCAACCGGATGATCGGCAACGAAATTTACGACCAGGTCATCACAGCGATGAATTGGCCTTTCGCATCGGCGATGGCAGTCGTGCTGATCGCGATCGTGATCGCCCTGATGGTGTTCAGCCTGTGGGTGGGGCGCATCCTCGATCGGCGGGCGGTCGCGGCCACAGCTGGTCAAGGGTGAGGGAGGGCCGCCATGTACTCGAAGAGCCCATTCCTGCGGGTATTCGTCGCTCTCGTGTACCTCTTCCTCCTAGCCCCGATTATCGTGGTCGTGCTGGTCTCGTTCAATCCGACGTCCGGCTTCCGCATCCCGACAACGGAAGTCTCGTTCCGCTGGTATGAGAAGTTCTTCGGACTTGCGGCCTTCCGGGACTCGCTCTTCCTGATAAGCCTGCCTGTCGCGACGATTGCCTCGGTGCTCGCCACGACGATCGGGACCTTGGCTGCGATCGGCTTGGCCCGATCCCGGATCTTCGCCAGGGATGCGGTCGAGAGCTTCTTCATGCTGCCGCTCCTGATCCCCAGCATCCTGCTCGGAGCGGCTCTCTATCTCGTGTATGCCAGCCTCGGCCTGGCAGGCAGCTTCTGGGCTATCACGGTCGGGCACACGCTGCTCGGAGTACCATATGTGATCCGCGTGGTCGGCGCGGGCCTGGTGGCGGTCGACAAGCGGCTCGAGGAGGCAGCGATCAGCCTTGGCTGCACGCCAACGCAAGCTTTCGTCCGCGTAGTCCTGCCCATCATCAGGTCCAGCATTCTGAGCGGAGCGATCTTCGCGTTCATCGTATCGTTCAGCGACATCAACCTCGCGTTGTTCGTGGCTGGGCCCATGACCACGACTCTGCCGATCCACATCTTCTCTCAGATCTTCTGGGAAGGAGATCCCGCCATCGCGGCTGCCTCCACGGCGCAAATCGTCATCGTCGGCGGCCTGATGCTGCTCATGCAGCGTCTCTTCAACGTCAGAATGAGCTTCTAGGAGGAATCCCCATGTCCCGCTTGCGGATGGGTGTCGACATCGGCGGCACCTTCACGGACTTCGCTTTGCTCGATGAGGCCACCGGACGCATTACGGCGCTGAAGTATCCCTCGGACCGGAGCCATCCTGCGGCCTCGGTGTTCGGAGGTCTCACGGAAATGCTTTCGAATGCCGGGGCCTCGGCGGAAGACATCGGCTATTTCAGTCATGGCACGACATTGGCGGTCAACACGATCCTGGAATACAACGGTGCTCGAACCGCGCTCCTGGTGACGAAAGGATTGCGGGATATCCTGTATATCGGCCGTCATCGTCTGCCGGACATTTTCAACTTCTTCACGGCGGTGCCTGAGCCGCTGGTCCGCAGGGCTCATGTGCTCGAAGTGCCCGAGCGCTGCCTTGCCGACGGGACGATCGCGCTTGCCGTCGACCGTGCCATGATGATGGCAGTGGTCGAGCAACTCCGCGAAATGAAAGTCGACGCCGTGGCAGTCGGATTTCTGCACAGCTACCGCAACCCTGCCAACGAGAACGAAGCCCGGCGCCTGCTCAACGAACTGGCACCCGACCTGTACGTCTCGCTCTCGAGCGAGATATGGCCTCAGATGCGTGAGTTCGAGCGCACGCTCGCAGGGACCATGAACGCCTACATCGGGCGACGCATGGAAACTTACTTCGTCGATCTGGAAGCGGGATTGCGCAGCGAGTTTCGCCTCTCCGCCCCGGTCCTCAGCACCAAGTCCAACGGCGGTGTCATGACGGCTGCGGAGGCGGCAGCCCGCCCGACCGAGACCCTGATGTCCGGCCCCGCGGCCGGCGCCATCGGAGCCGCCTTTGTCGCGAAAGCCGCCGGGTTCGAGCGGCTCATCACGCTCGACATGGGCGGCACCAGCACCGACGTCGCCATCATCGACGGCGAGCCGCGGTATTCGACCGAGAACCAGGTCGGCAACTTC
Source organism: Microvirga massiliensis (assembly GCF_001006805.1). GTDB lineage: Bacteria > Pseudomonadota > Alphaproteobacteria > Rhizobiales > Beijerinckiaceae > Microvirga > Microvirga massiliensis. The sequence goes on from NZ_LN811359.1 coordinate 224,190, forward strand.
CCCGTCATCATGCCGGCAGTCGACGTAACCTCCATAGGCGCGGGCGGCGGCTCGATCGCCTGGATCGATAACTTTGGCGTTCTCAAGGTGGGACCGCGCAGCGCCGGTGCCCGACCGGGTCCGGCTTCCTATGGTCTGGGCGGACGCGACGCCACACTGACCGACGCCTTCGTGAGTCTCGGCATCATCGAGGCGGGCGAGTTTGCCGGTGGCCGAATCATGATCGACCGGGACTTGGCCAGGACTGCCGTGGGCGCGCTCGCGGACCGCCTCGGCAAGACCGTCGAAGAGACCTCGGAGGCCATAATCCGGATCGCAACTTCTCACATCTATTCAACCCTGGTTCCGCTGCTTGCCCGCAAAGGTGTCGACTATTCCGACTACGCATTGCTGCCGTTCGGCGGCGCGGGGCCGATGCATGGGCTGCTGGTTGCCCGGGATATCGGGATCGAGAAAGTCATCGTGCCGCTGCATCCTGGCGTACTTTGCGCCACCGGAGCCCTCGTGGCCGATGTCCGTCGCGACTTCGTCCGCACCGTGCACCGGCGCTTCGACGCACGTGATGGAGCGGACGTGATCGAGCAGATCCGCGCTGCCTTCACGGAGCTGGAGGCCCAGGGCGGCCGCTGGCTGGACGAGCAGGAGCTGAGCTACGTGCGGCGACGGTTCCAGCGCTTCGCCGACATGCGCTACCACGGCCAATCCTTCGAGATCTCGGTCGTTCTCGACGACGTCGACCTTGCTGCGGGCACAGGCGCCCTCGTTGGGGCATTCCAGCAGGAGTACGAAAAGGTCTACGGCTACGCCAATGCCGGCGCGGTCTTGGAGGTGCGCGATATCCGGGTTGTGGCAGTGGGAGAGACACCGAAGCCGAGGCTGGAGACCCTGGCGATCCAGTCAAGCGACACGCCACTCGAGGCCGCGGTGACCGAGAGGCCGATATTCCATGACGGCCGGCTGCAGCCTGCCCGTTTCGTCGACCGCGCGCATATCCTACCCGGTCGTCAGATCCTCGGTCCGGCTATCATCACTCAGTACGATACGACCACATTCGTTCCGGCCGGCTATACGGCCACCACGGATGCATTCGGCAATCTTATCGCGGAGGCGAACAATGGCGATCGATAAGGTCCTCCTCGAGGTCCTCAACAACCGCTTCACCGGCATCGTCGAGGAGATGGGCTATGTCATCCATCGGGCGGCGTTCACGACCTTCGTGAAGGAGACCTGGGACTTCGACAGCGCGCTGGTGACCACGGACGGAGAGGTCTTCGCCTATCCTCGCAACATCGGCGTCACCAACATGCTGTCCATGAGCATGCGGGCGGCGATCCAGTGCTTCGACAGTTATGAGCCAGGCGACGTGGTTCTCACCAACGATCCGCTCACCGCAAAGGGCATGTCCACGCACCTGCCCGACTACATGATGTTCAGGCCCATCTTTTCGCAAGGCCGGATCGTCTGCTTCGCGTGGTGCTTCGTGCATTCATCTGACGTCGGCGGCATCGTACCCGGCAGCATCGCGCCGCACGCCAGCGATCGCTTCCAGGAGGGCGTGGTCATTCCGCCCGTGAAGCTCTTCAAGGCCGGTATACTCGACGAGGAGATGCGTCGCTTCATATTGGCCAACTGCCGCATTCCTGATCAGAACTGGGGTGACATCAGCGCGTTGACGGCCGCGTTGACGACTGCCCAGCGACGCATGGAGGACTGCTTCGCTCACTATGGCGCGGACAATGTCTCCGCTCTGATAAAAGGCCTTCTCGAGTACGGCGAAGCCAGGGCACGGGCCGTCATCGCGGAGTTGCCGGACGGCCGTTACACGTTCTCCGATTATCTCGAGGGCGATCTCCTCAAGACCAACCATGTCCGGATCAATGTCACGATCGAGAAGTCCGGCAGCGACATCGTGATGGACTTCAGCGGAACCGATCCGCAGGTGAACGCCGCTTTCAACTTGCCCACTCATGGCATGCTGAACCAGTTCCTGGTGCTTGGAATCGTGAACTTCCTGCGGACATCCGATCCCGGCATACCGTTCAACCGTGGAATGGTTCGGCCGATTTCCGTAAAGGTTCCCGAGGGCAGTATCCTCAATCCCACCCGTTTCGCAGCAACTGGTATTCGCTACACGACGGCGCTCCGCGTCTCCGATGTGGTCATGGGAGCGTTGAGCCAGATGGCGCCGGATCGAATTCCGGCTGCCGGCTCCGGCCAGTACGGCCTCCTCACGCTCAGCGATCTGGAGCCTGAAACCGGCACCTACGTGGTCCACGTGCTCGAGCCGCTCCAGGGCGGTTCCGGCGGACGGCCCGGCAAGGACGGAATCGACGGCATCAACTTCTCGGGTGGCGCGTTGCGCAACGCACCGATCGAGTCGCTCGAGCTCGACAGCCCGATTTTTGTGACCGGCTACAAGCTCAACGATGCGGTCGCGCCGGGCCGCTGGCGAGGGGGTAGCGGGATCATGTTCGAGTTCCAGCTCCTCTCCCCGCACGCACAGATCTCGTCACGCGGCTGGGACCGCTTTCATCTGCGGCCCTGGAGCCGGGATGGCGGAAGTGGCGGAACGCTCGGAGCGACGGCTATCCTTGACTCGCAGGGGAACGAGCGGCGGATTCCCAAGATCGAGGTGTTGAGGCTCGCGCCGGGCGAAACGGTTCGCATCGTCTCGCCTGGTGGGGGTGGCTTTGGCGACTCGTTCTTGCGCGATCCGGCCGCAGTGCTGCGCGACGTCGAGGACGGGTTCGTTACGGTTGTTGAAGCGCGCGAGCAGTATGGCGTCGTCATTGTCGACGGGAAAGTCGACAATGTTGCCACCGAGACGCTTCGGCGAGCGAAGGGCGCGCAGGGCGCCTCCCATGAGGCCTTTGACTTTGGCCAGGAACGGCGTCTTTACGAAGAGAAGCTGCCACAGGCCTTTCAGGATCTGGTGGTCCGCGTCCTTTCCGGAGAGCCGGCTTCGAGCCGTCTCTACCTCCGCGACATCATCTACGAGCGCTGCTTCCGGTCCGGCCACGAGGATCTCGACGAGGCGGCCCTGCGCCACATGATCTCCGATCTCGGGGAGGCGACTCGCCGGCCCGTTCTGGGCTGGCCTCGCCTTCGAGCAGTAAGCTGAAAAATGGCAAGCATTGGGGCAGCGGCTCATCCGAGCCGCTGCCCGCGCCGTTTCTGGAGGGACAGGAATGAGGAATTTCACGCGGCCTGGCCGCTCGATGGCAGTCGCATCCGAGGGCATGGTCGCCACCTCGCATCCGGTCTCCACCCTCGCTGCGCTGGAACTGCTTCGCGAAGGCGGCAACGCCATGGACGCGGCCCTCTGCGCAGTTGCGGTTCAGTCCGTAGTCGATCCCGGCATGACCGGCATTGGCGGCGACACGTTCGTGCTCTATTCGCCGGCGGCGGGGATTCCGCAAGCGTTGAATGGCTCGGGCCGCGCTCCAGCCGGGGCGGATGTCGGCTGGTATGCCGAGCGATGCCCGTCGGGCATCGACCCGGAATCGGTCCATGCTGTGACGGTTCCGGGCGCAGTCGATGCCTGGTGCCGGCTGCACGCGGAACACGGCATAGTCCCGATGGAGCGCATCCTGCGGCCCGCGATCGAGGCCGCACAAAATGGCTACCTGGTCACGCCGCGCGTCGCGTACGACTGGAAGCGGAATGCCGCCAAGCTCGCGCGTGATCCGGACACCCGCGCCCAGTTCCTGCCCGGCGGCAGAGTTCCAGAGATCGGGGATCGGATCCGGCAACCGGCGTTGGCCGAGACCCTGCGGCTCATAGCCCGCCGCGGCCGCGCTGCATTCTATGAAGGAGAGGTTGCGCGCGAGATCGTTACAAAGCTGCGCGCTGGGGGAGGCTTCCACGAGGAGGCGGACTTCAACGCTCAGACTTGCGAAGCCTGCGCCCCGATCAGCACACGGTATCACGGCTGCGACATTTATGAATGTGCGCCCAACGGTCAGGGGATCGCGGCCCTGATGATGCTCCGCATGCTCAAGACCCTGGAGTTCGGCCCGGTATCGGGATGGTCGGAGGCCGACGCGATCCATGTCCTGGCGGAAGTCACCAAGGCGGCCTATCGGGCGCGAGACATCCATATCGGTGACCCGGCTCACATGCGCGCCGATTTGGCATGGCTGCTGTCAGGGGAGCGGGCGCAGCGGGCTGGCGCGATGATTGCGATGGACCGTGCCTCGCCCGCAGCGACGTTCGATGCAGTCGAGCACAAGGACACGGTCTATGTCGCCGTCGTCGACCAGGACCGGAATGCGGTTTCGTTCATCAACTCGCTGTTCGCTGCGTTCGGAACCGGCATCTATGCACCCCGGTCAGGCGTCCTGCTGCATAACCGAGGCATCTCGTTTACGACGCAGCCGGATCACCCGAACGCGATCGCTCCTGGTAAACGGCCCCTGCACACCATCATACCCGGCATGGTCGTGAAGGACGGTCGCGCCGTGATGCCGTTCGGCGTCATGGGAGGTCACTACCAGGCAACGGGCCATGCTCACTTCCTGACCCGTGTCCTGGATTGGGGCGAAGACATCCAGCAGGCCTCGGAAGCACCGCGATCCTTCGCATTCGCCGGTCGGCTTCAGCTCGAGTCGACAATACCACCTGACGTCGCCGAGGAACTCGTCCGACGAGGCCACGACATCGAGTGGATGGAGGCTCCGATTGGTGGCTGCCAAGCGATCCTCATCGATCATGATCGGGGCGTGCTTTACGGCGCCAGCGACCACCGCAAGGACGGCATGGCTGCAGGTATCTAACCCAGGTACAGACTAGGGTCCGTTGACATTCATCGACTTGGTCGGGATTCCCTGGTGGTGGCAAATCAGATTCAAGGCTGGCAAACGGAGGTCAGCCTTGGGTCGCAGTGTGTTGAGCGATGCGCAGTGGGAACGGGTGGCGCCGCTGCTGCCCGGCAAAGCGGGCGATCCGGGCCGCTCGGGCACCGACAACCGCCGCTTTCTCGAGGCAGTGCTGTGGATCGTGCGCACCGGCGCGCCCTTGGCTGGCCCCCATGAGGTGGTCCGCTGTCAATGTTAGTGCATGATTGGTTTTGGCGCCACGGCCGGGGTGGCCGGCGGAGCTGGGCGGGATTGCGCAGCCGGCCATAGCACGGCCTCGGGTGCGGGAGGCCTGTAGCCCAACGATGAATGTGGGCGGGCGGAATTGT
>NZ_LN811359.1:230395-245021 GCF_001006805.1 Microvirga massiliensis
AGTGGCGCCTCCAGCTTTCGATCACGATCTGGGCCTCCTTGAGGGTGTAGAAGATCTCGCCATTGAGAAGCTCATCCCGGAGCTTCGAGTTGAAGCTTTCGCAGTAGCCGTTCTCCCATGGGCTGCCCGGCTCGATGTAAGCCGCCTTCGCGCCGACTGCGCCAATCCAGGCCCGAACCGCTTGGGCCACGAACTCGGGACCGTTGTCGGACCGAATATGTCCAGGAACGCCGCGTAGGATAAACAGGTCCGAGAGCACGTCGATCACATCGACGGCCATGAGCTTTCGGCTGACCCGGATTGCCAGGCACTCTCGCGTGTACTCATCGATCACGTTGAGCAGGCGGAATTTGCGCCCGTCATGCGTGCGATCCTCGACGAAGTCATAGGACCAGACATGGTTGGGATATTCTGGTCGCAGCCGGATGCAGGATCCGTCATTGAGCCAGAGCCGCCCTTTCTTCGGTTGCTTTTGTGGGACTTTGAGCCCCTCCTGCCGCCAGATTCGCTTGACCCGCTTCTCGTTCACTCTCCAGCCGGCCTCCCGTAGGAGAGCGGTGATGCGCCGATAGCCGTAGCGGCCATACTGAAGAGCAAGGGCGATGATGTCGGCCGTCAGAGCCGCCTCATCATCCGGTGTGGTCGGGATCTTGCGCTGCGTGGACCGGTGCTGGCCGAGAACCCGGCAGACCCGTCGCTCGGACAGGCCCAGTTCGGCCCTCACGTGATCCACACAGGCGCGGCGGCGGGCGGGGCTCAGAAGTTTCCCTTGGCGGCCTCTTTCAGGATCATCTTGTCGAGGGTGAGGTCCGAGACCGCGCGACGCAACCGGGCATTCTCAGCCTCGAGTTCCTTCAAGCGCTTGACCTGGTCACACTTGAGCCCGCCGTATTCCTGACGCCAGCGATAATACGTCACCTCCGTCACGCCGATCGAGCGGATCGCCTCTGCAACGGTCCGACCCTGTGCCGTCAGCACATCGACCTGCCGCAGCTTCGCAACGATCTCTTCTGCCGTGTGTCGCTTCTTGCTCATCCTCTCGTCCTCCACTCGGCTCAAAAGCCATACATTAGGGAGGACCACTTCTCAGGGGGCAGGCCACTTTAGCTTGAACGTAGTGGCATCCATGACGAGCCGGCGGTGAGCGAACTTCCAACGGCCGTTCTCATTCACGATCCGATCTTCATAGACGCCGCAGTCGGCGATCGCTGGCAATTCGGAAGGGCTCCCGTTGAAAGCTAGAAGATAGCATCGACCGCGGACCGACCCGTCCGCCATCTTTTTAAGATGGATGCTCCCATTCCAGCCATTGACAGCCTCCCAGACCCGAAGATCCCCGCCTGTCGCAATCGCTCCGTTGCGGAAGGTCAGCATCGCGAACCGCCAGTGACCGGTTTCATCCGGTACCAGCACGTCGATCGCAGCATTGGCAGCCCCGATTAAGGTCGTCCGCTGCACAATCGTGGTGCTCATGGATGTGCCGAGCCGGCGCCGACGGACGCCCTCGCTCGTCAGCAGGCTCTTCAGCGCCAACCTGCTCCTCACTGAACAACTTACCCGCAGTGCCGAGGAGTTCTTGCTTGCGCTGGTCCGCCGCCGAGACAAGGTCCTGCACCTCCCGTTCACTTACCAAGCCATCTTTCATCACCGCCGAAGCTTCCACTCCAAGTCAGTCAGGCCACCGTCTTCGCATTCAACCCGTATCAGGCCGCAAGGGCATGGTCGGCGGGGCTGAAACCGCTCCCTGCTGCCAATGCTCGCAGGTTTTCACGACTGCAGCGAGGACAGCTTCCTATTCGCTCAGGTGCTTCCCTGTTATTCGGCGATCTTTGCTCCCGAATGCCGGACCGCCCTGCCCTCTGGTGCGCAGCGACAGCTTCAATGGTGGCTTCCTGGATCGCGCTCGCGAGCTGCCCGGTCAACGTGTGAGCGGTCACGCGTAGACGCCGGACTCGATCCGGCCGAGCAGCGTGAGGACCCGGTCTGTCTTTCCTCGGGAAATGACATCCAGAGGGGTGGCCTGCAGCACCGGGTTGTGCTCGACCAGCCAGATCGCTCCCAGCTCACCAAACACCTGCTCGGTCCGCGCGATGACTGCGGCGATCTGGGGCCCGGATCCTTTGAGCGCCCGGAGCTGCGCGATCTTGCCCTCGAGATGAACGATCGCCTGCTCGACCAGGCGGTCGGCTTGCGTCGCCCCCTCGGGGATGAACTGAAGATCAGCGTCGGTGTAGGGTTTGAAGTTGCGGTCAATCTCATTGGGCGGCGGCTGGGCTCCACTGCGCAAGAACCGCAGGAGCTCGAGTTGACCCTCCTCGGTCGCCAGGAACTCGCCCGGGGGACGGCCCCCGAACCACTGGTGAGGCGCCTTCAGAAAGTCCTCCGGGTCATCATAGAGCCCCTCGATGAGGGCACGGATCTCGTCGGTCCTCTGGGTCATGGGCATAGTCCTAGCAACTTGGCAACGATCTGCTCCAGGCTGAATCTCGTCTCCGGCATGCGAGACTTCATTCCTCCAAGTTAAGCCTCTCAATCGACTCGGTCCAATTCCACCAGTCAGGTCACCTGTCACCGGCGATCACCGGAGCATCGGCATCTTTGGCTTACGGAATGGAGACCGTGTCGTGGATGTTGAGCAAGCATCCGATGTGCCGGCAGCTTGGCCCCATCTCCGCAAGAGGAGGTCGGAAATGGCAACTCGCATCGTGAAGTTTCCGCTTTCGCGACGTCTCTCCCAAGGGGATTTGCTATCTATGTGTGCGCGGCATGGGCTGCTTGCTGTGTGCTCCTCGATCTTCGGCTCGCTCACCAACCCTCATAGAATTGGGGAGCCAGCGTGCTCGCAATCACCATCCTCGCCCAATTTAGACCTGATGAGGCAGGTGTTCTATTGCACCTGCTGCAAAACGGCAGACGCCCACGGGTGCACGCAGGCGTCTCTGAACCATCGCTATCGATGCCAGTGGTGATCCTCTGGCCCGTCCTTGAGCCGTTCGAATGCGGCTCTCTTCCGGACTATCCTGGCGAGCGGGCCAATGATGGCGTAGCGTTCCACACGAAGCACTGACGCGAGCTGATCGATCGCCTCGGCGAGATCCTGAAATCTCACGTCGGGTCCAGGGCTTCTGTCCTGGTCAAGCACATCGGGCTCCTGATCAATCCGGATCATGCGCTCTCTCCAATCGATCTCTCTGGGGCGGTCTCGACGCCGTTTGGTGAGGATGAAAGTTGGAAGTCACCGGGCAGTTGCACGAGAGCTTCGACCTCCTCACCCGAAAGATATCCGGCTTTCTCCAAGGCCACGGCGACCCGTTCGAGTTCGGCCCTGTGCTCGCTCAGGATCGCCGTCGCGCGTTCAAAGGCATCGTCGAGCCGCGCCTTCACGGCTGCGATCAGGCCAGGAATGCGCATGAGGGCGTCGGGCACTCCTTCGTCGATGTAGACGTTCCCGATCAGGCCAAGACCGTAGCGAAGCTCAATGGACCGGGCGATGTCGGTTGCCCTCCCGAGATCGGAGTCCGGGATCAGGCCCGCGCCGATGCTGACGTTTCCGAGAACGAGCCGCTCGGCGACACGGCCCGCGAGAAGCAACGTCATCATTCTTTCGAGCACCGGCAGCGTGGCGGCTCCATCGAGGCCTCCCTCTATGTCGGTGAAACCGCCGCTGTCGTGCAGCGACACGCCAATCAGGGAGCCGATGCCGAGAATTCGGCTCACCACTACGTGGCCCGCCTCGTGGATCGCGATGCGGCGTCTGACCTCCGGCGTCATCGGCTTCTGGTTGGCCCTGATTTCCGCCATCAAGTCGTCCAGCCGCAGCGGACGCCTTGCACGACGCGCTCCCCCTTTGGCCCGACGCACGACAGCCTCGACATCGGCACCGGTCGCCCCCCGTGCGGCAAGAGCCAGCGGCAGGAGATCGACGCCCTCGAGATCAGCGCCAACATGATGGCGAAAGATCCGCGCAAGCGTCGGGATGTCGGGCTTGCCAATGGCGATCTCCCGGTCGAGGCGTCCCGCCCTCTTGACCGCGGCATCGATCTTTTCGGGAAAGTTCGTCGCCGCTAGCACGACCACTCCGGGGCGCTCGTCGACCCCGGCGAGGAGCTCAAGAAGCAAGTTCACGATTTGCGTCCAGTACTCGACGTAATCGCCTTGCAGCCGCGCGCGATCCGAGATGCCGTCGAGCTCGTCGATGAACAGGATGCAGGGTGCGAGGCGGCGCGCCTGGGCGAAGGCATTGCGGATCGCCTGAAGGGTTCCCGACAGATACTGGGCGGCGTTCCAGTCGGCGACGCTGGTGGCGACGAGCGGCACCCGCGCGGTTTTGGCGAGGGCTCTTGCATATTGCGTCTTGCCCACGCCGGGCGGACCGGAGAGGAGCAGGCCCTTGTGATCGACAGCGGACCACTCGATCCGCCCGGCCTTGAGGTCGGCCAGATCGGCAGCGAGCTCGAGCCCCCAGGTCTTGGCCTCGCCATAGCCGTCGAGATCCTCGAGCGAGGGTCCCTCGCCGAGATAGTCGGTCTTCTTCGAGACGGTGGCCTCGAGCAGCGCAACACAGTCGTCGGGCGTACGGTCGGCGCGCAGCGCCAGCGGCAGGTCGGCCACGTCCAGGATCCGCAGGATGTCGGGATCGATCGGTCGGGTCGGCGTCTGTCCCGTGACGGCCTCGATGACGAGGCGCAACCCGCTCTCGTCAAGCTGTGGCAGGGAGAGCCGGTATTCGGCGGTCCGCATCATGTCACGGGGCAGATGACGGCGCGGATCCGGGGCGATCCCGATGATCGGCAGACGCCGGTGCAGGGCCAGCGCCACGAGATCATTGTGGGTGTCCGGCTTGTCGTCCTTGCCCGTTCCGTCACGGGCGAGCAGGAAAGCCGCGTTCGGCAGGTGACGATCTCTCAGGTCGGTCCCGTAGACATCCGTGTCGGCAGGCAGCGCGCAGGTTTCCACGACCATCTTGGTCGTGGCCACGACATCCGGAGTATGCGTGGCGAGGACAACGACCGGTGCCTCGCGACGCAGCTTTTTCGTCAGGCCCGGCTCGGCCTCGATGGCGCGGGCGGTCAGGACGGCCACTGCCGCGAGATTGGGGCGCAGGGATGCCGCAGCTTCGGGGCTCGAGGGATCGGAGAGATCGTCGAGCAGCTGCTCGATCGGATCGTCCGGGTCCTTACCCGACCGGAGCATCGGCTTGGTCCGGGCGCCCTCCTCGCGGGCCAGGATGTCGAGGAAGGCCCGGGCGAGAAGATCCGAGCCCTTCCCGCTGTCCTGGTGCGGTGCGCTCGTCTTCGACGAACGCAAGCTCTGCGTTCTTTTGCGCGGCATGGTGATCTCCTTCGGGCGCGTGTGCGCCCGCTTGCAATGTCAGGGATAAGGAGGTCACGACGCGGCGCGCCGGCCGAAGGCCGCGAGAAGCAGGCGTCGGGTTTCAGAGGATCACGCCCGTCATGCGTGATCGGCCCTGTTTAGAACGAAACAGGAACATTGGCAAGAGCCACACCGGCTCACCTGCCATCGACTGCTGATCAACGTCTGATAGAGTTGTGCGGCCACTTTCGGGCCCAAGGCGGCCGCTCGGGACGATCACGCCACGGCTTGCACGGCGGCAGGACCTACACAGCCATTCTTTTGCTCAACGGAGCCAACCAGCATGAACCAGTGCCGGTCACGTCTTCGCCATCAGATATTTTCGTCGCCGATATCAGCGTACCAGGTCACCCACCATACCGAGGGAAGATCACGCCTGAAAATCGACCTCACTCGCAAGGAGGAACGCGGTCTCTTGATTACGTGCAGTCTCACAGATCAGGACCTTGCGTTCTCGACTTGGTGCCCGACCGGCATACTAATGGATACCCTAGTGCGCAGTGAGAGCCATCGCGGATGCGTTCGAGATCACTCAAACCGGGCTCGCGCATAACGAGACCCGCTCGTGGCTCGGCGGGCACCAACATGTGTCGCTGGTGATGCTGGCGTTTGCCATAACGGCCGTGGTGCACCACGCTGATCGGTTGAGCTCACCCCAACAAAGTAGCAAGTGCATCAGACTGCAGCGCTGGTGCGATGGTCTGTCCAGGAAAACTGCCACGTGGCCACTCGCCTGCAGCAGCGCTGGACCGAGCCTGCTTTTGTGATCGCCTGGTCGGGAGGGCAACGGACCCATCAGGCGGTTCGGCAACCCTCATAGCGCAAACGAGCACTCCACAAGCAAAAGGCCCAACTGGAGCGCTAGTGATTCAGAATCTTGCTCAGGAAGGCTCTCGCCCGGTCGGTTTTGGGATTCTCGAAGAAATCGCCCGTCGCCCGATCCTCGACGATCTGACCATAATCCATGAAGACTACGCGATGGGCAACCCGACGAGCGAAGCCCATCTCGTGAGTCACGCACATCATGGTCATGCCCTCGCGCGCGAGTTCGGTCATAACGTCGAGGACCTCATTGATCATCTCCGGGTCGAGCGCGGACGTTGGCTCGTCGAACAGCATTGCAATTGGATCCATAGCGAGTGCCCGTGCGATCGCGACGCGCTGCTGCTGGCCGCCTGAGAGCTGGCCCGGGTATTTCGCAGCCTGCGAACGCAGCCCTACCCTCTCGAGGAGCGCCATACCTTTCGCCATTGCCTCGTCGCGGCCGCGCCCGATGACTTTTTCCTGTGCGAGTGTCAGGTTATCGATGATCGAGAGGTGCGGAAAAAGTTCGAAACTCTGAAAGACCATTCCGACACGGGAGCGCAGCTTCGGTAAGTCTGTCGCTGGATCGCCAAGCGAAGTCCCATCGATAACGATTTCGCCTTTTTGAAAGTTCTCCAGGGCATTGACACACTTGATCAGGGTCGACTTGCCTGAGCCAGATGGGCCACAGATCACGACCACTTCCCCCTTGGCAACGGAGGTGCTGCAGTCTTTCAGGACTTGAAAGTCCTTGTACCACTTACTGACGTGTTGGATGCCGATCATAATGTACCTGCTGACAACTACGCCCCGAAGCGGGCCACTGTGAAAGCGCTGATGTCGCGTTCGGCACGACCTTGAAGAATGAGCTCGGCCGTGGTCAGTCCCATGATGGGGCCAAGTGTATAGCCGTTTGACGTAACGGCATTGTAGAATCCGGGCGCAGCCGGATGCTCACCCAAGATCGGTGCTCCATCGATATTGATGTTCATCGCTGCCCACGTGCGCAGGACGTGGAGCTTGCGCAAGGCAGGCAGCACGCGCTGCGCCACCCAGAGATTACCCTCGATACTCGCTCGCAGAGGGCGAGGCTGCTGATGGACGGCATCGAGGCCTGCAGTCCAGCCGCCCCCGATGATAAAGTTGCCGTTCGCAGCCTGCTTGAGCGTCAGGTGCCGGTCCGCGTGTGCCACAAGGCGCGAGACAAGCGGTTCAACGGCTTCGGTGACGATCATCTGCAGGGGTGCGCCGAACACGGGTAGGTCAAGTCCAAGCATGGAACCAATCCGCCCCGCGAATGAGCCGGCCGCGTTCACGATGCGTCCGGCGCGGATCGTCCCGCGTTGCGTGTCGATTTCAAAGCCGGGGGCGTTGCGGCGGATCGCCCGGACCTCAGTGTCTGCGACGATCCGTGCCCCTCTTGCAAGCGCCGCATCCAGGATCCCCTGCGTAGCGATGAGCGGGTTAATCTTGCCCTCCTGAGGACAATAGGCTGCGCCGATAAACCGTTTGTCGAGTGCTGGCTCCAGTTGGCGTAGCTCGGCTGCGTTAATGACTCCACATTCGATGCCTTGCTCGCGTTCGGCACGCGTCTTCGCGTGCAGGAAAGCGAGGTCCCGTTCGGTCTCGGCGACCATCACGCCACCGGTGACTTTGATCTCAAAATCCGCCTCGAGTTCCATCTCGAGCCGGCGCCACAAATCGATCGCCTCGAGTTGAAGCTTCAACGTGCGCACAGCCGGTGTACCGCCTGCCTCGGCTTTGCTGCCGTAATCAAACGACAGAAGTTGGGCGTGCAGGCTGCCTGCATTGCCGCCGGAGGCGAGGCTATTTGGCTTGCCTCGGTCGATGACCACGACCTCGCGCCCGGCCCGCGCCAGAAATAGGGCAGTCGAGAGCCCGACTATCCCGGCTCCGATGACCACAGTATCGGCCTGGTTTATTGGCAGAGACTCGCCCTTGGGAGAATCACAATCCGGCAGGAGAGCCCGCTTGTGCCCGCCCCATTCCGGCTTCTCGACGGCGAGTGCGGCGAGCGGTGTCGGGCGCAGAGGCACCTGCGGTGCCAAGAAACCGAGTTCCGTGGCAGGAGTTGTGCCCTCGACCAGTTCATGCAGTCGGGGTGCGCAATAGCGGCCCTGACAGCGGCCCATTCCTGCCCGCGTCAAGCGCTTCAGGGTAGGAACGTCGGTGACCCGTGCATTGGCAATGATTGCCCGTAGCCTGCCGAGCGTCACGGCCTCGCAACGACAGACAGGCGTTTCGTCGTCTGTACAGGACAGCCCCAGATCCGGTGCCGCGAAAAGCCGTGCAAGTCCGGACTGAAAGCGCCGATGGCGGGCAAGCATGCGGCGGGTTCGAGCTGTATTGCCGGGTACCGATAGATCGAGTCGACGCGATGCTTCCGCCGCGGCGAGTCGCCCTTGCGCCATTGCAATGTGCGCGCCACCGAAGCCGCCCGCCTCACCAACGACAAACACGTCGGGGAGAGAGGTCGAACCATCGTCGCCGCGTTCGACCTCGGGATGTGGAGATCCGGAGGAGACAGAGCGGTGCCGGCATCCAAGCAATCGGGGCAGTTCACTCGAGGGCAGGAAGCCGTACCCCACGCAGACAGCATCTGCCTCGAGGGCGACGTCCCGCCCCTCGAGCGGAGTCCCGTCGGGCCCGAGCAGGGACAAGATCGCCCGTTCCGCCCGTCCATCACCATCGATCCGCCGCAGCACGTGTCCCCACAGAACAGACGTGCGCGCTTGCGCGAGTCGCCCAACGAGGCCCAATCCCAATGCCGCAAGCTGTGGCGCGGCCAGCCATAGGCCGAGAGACTGTATTGGCCGGGTCCACGGCGCCGGTGCGGCTTCAGCCACCGCCACCACCTCCGCCCCGCCGCGCAGGAGTTCGGCGGCGACCTGTAGATTGAGGGGGCCATTGCCGGCGACCAGCACTCTCCGGCCGGGCGCCACGCCGTAGCTGCGCACCAACGTCTGGCAGGCCCCGGTGGTAATGACACCGGGGAGTGTCCAGCCCGGCACCATGTGGGGTCGCTCGTAGGCTCCCGTCGCGATGATCAGCATGCGGGGGCGCACGATCTGGACCTGGCCGTGCCGGACGGTCGCAAGCTCGATCCCACCCTCCGGATCCCGGAACGCGCCCCAGACAAGTGCCTCGTCAGCGAATTCGACCCCCAGCGCCTGTGCTCGCGCGATCAGGGCTGCACCATCGCGAGTCTGCCGGTCGACGCCACCTGAGAGAATCGCGGCGGCGGAGGCAGGCTGCTTGAAGAATTGTCCACCCGGTGCTGGCCGCTCGTCGATAACGAGCACCGAAGCGCCAGCACGTCTTGCCGTCTCGGCTGCCGTAAGCCCCCCAGGTCCAGCGCCAACTATTGCGACATCGACACGGCGCTCAGTGGGAGAGCTTCCGGGTACCTCTACAAGATCAGTAAGATCGCTGGAGAGGACGAGGCAGCCTGCACTCTGGCGGGTCACGCGCATACCCTCACGGACCTTCGTCATGCAGGCACGCTGACTCGCTCTGCCGTCAATAGTGACTAAACAGTCGTGGCAAACTCCCATGCCGCAAAACACGCCGTGCGCGACGCCGTCCTTTCCGCGGCACAGTGCGACTTCGCCATGCGCGAACAGAGCCGCGGCAACGCTCTCGCCGTCTATCGCCGCGAGCGGCCTTCCCTCGAAAACGATGGTCGGGCCGCCGCGGTTGGGATTGCGCGTTTGCAGGCGCATCGACGCGTCAGTCCCGCCAGCCGAGGAGCCGCTCGACGAGTGCGAGGTGGATCGCGGCGCTCGTCTCGAGCTCGGAAGCCAAGACGAACTCGTTCGCAGCATGGCCCTCCGAGCCGCCGCCCGGGCCGAAGTTGACGATCTCGATGCCATCCTCGGCAAAATAGCGCCCGTCGCTTGCCCCGATCGCAGTCCCGAACCGGGCCGGCTCGCCTGTCACCTGCTCGACGGCCCCCGCCAGCGCGGCCACGAGCTCTCCGTCCGCGGCCGAGGCGAAGCCGTTGGTGCCGCGCATCAGCTCGGCCGACCAACTCCCCTCCGGCTCCCCAGACGCCCGGAGCGTCTCGACGATCTCGGCATAGGCCCGTTCGACGCTCTCGCTCGGCAGAAGGCGGCGGTCGATCTCGAGCCGGCAGCGGCTCGGCACCACGTTGGTGTTCGAGCCGCCCTGAAGCTGGCCGAGATTGACGGTCGAGCGCGCTTCGCCCTCGCGCCGGGCGGCAATGCGGGGGAAGAGGTCGCGCTGCAGGCAGGCGATCAGCCGGAGCATGCGCTCAATGGCGTTATCGCCGGTCTCGGGCGCGCCAGCGTGCGCGGCCCTGCCGGTGGTCTCGACCGCCACCCACATGACGCCCCGCTCGGTGGTGATCAGCGCGTTGGAGGTCGGTGCACCGAGGCAGAGCATGGTGGGCTTTACGAGGCCAGCCTGGCGCAGATAGGCCATGCCATGCGGCCCGAGGCTCTCCTCGTCGGTCACGAAGGTGAAGGTGACTGTGCCACGCCGGGGCCCGCCGCGTTTGGCGATCTCCTCAGCGAGCCACAGATGCACCGCCATGCTGCCCTTGCAGTTCGAGGCGCCGAGCCCGTAGAGACGGTCGCCGTGTGCCGTGAGCACGAAGGGATCGGTACGCCAGTCGCCGCGGTCGCCGACCCCGACGGTGTCGACATGGGCGTTGAAGACGAGATGAGGCGTGCCCTCGCCGATCGAGGCCACGATGTTCTCGAGCCCGTCGACCTCCTTGTGCACGCCAACACGGTAGCCGAGGCGGGTGAGCTCGGGGGCGATTTCGGCGCAGAGCCGCGTCGTGTCGCCCGGCGGATAGGCAGTCGGGATCGCGACCAACTGGCCCAGCCAGGCAATCAAACGCGCGCGATCAGAAGCGACAGGCATTGCATTCTCCAGGAAAGATTCAATGTCCGAAGCGAAGGTCAAAGCGCTCAACGAGATTCCTCAGAGCATCATGCGACTCGCGTGGCAGCGGCAGCCGCGGGGGGCGCGGCGGGCCAGCTTGGAAACCCATGTGGTGGAGCAAGGATTTGGTGCCTGCAACGTAGCGGTGACCACCTACGGCCTCGATCAGTGGCAGCCAGCGGAGGTACAGTTCCCGCGCCTCCTGGATCTTATCTTCATCGACGACGAGCTCGAACAGGCGGGCCAGCGGTTTCGGAGCAACATTCGAGGCCACGGCTACCCAACCCTGCGCCCCCTCGACAAAGGACTCAAACCCGAGAATACCACCGAAAACACTCATTCGATCGCCGCACAACCGGATGATATCACGCACGCGCGTCACCTCGAGCGTGGACTCCTTGATGTAATTGCAACCATCAATGGTCGCGAGTCGCGCGACAGTTTCCGGCTTGAGGTCGACATTAGCGGTCGCCGGGTTGTTATAGATCATGATTGGAATCGAGATCGCATCGGCAACAGTCTTGTAGTGATGGTAGAGTTCGTCCTCCGTTGGTGTCGAATAGAATGGTGGAATAATCATCACACCGTCGGCACCGAGGGACTCGGCCTGTCGACTCAAGCGCACCACCTCACGCGTATCCTCAGCGCCCGTGCCGATCAGGATCGGCACCCGGCCGGCAGCGGCGCGGATGACCGTCTCGGCCACCTGCATCTTCTCGTCATCAGACAGCGAGAGGAACTCGCCAGTCGATCCGAGTGGAATCAGGCCGTGGATACCCTGCGTAATTTGCCATTCGGTGAAATCGCGAAGACCCTTCGCATCAACGGCGCCGCTGGCGTCGAAGGGAGTGATCATGACCGTGTAGGTGCCGCGAAAAATCTTGGCCATAACTGCTGTCCGTTCCAAGCGCTGAAGGAAAAGAAGGTGACGATTAGCGCTGCTCAGTAGAGGCTGCGGTCTGCTCGTACGCACGACCAAACTTGCGCTCGATCCGCCGTTGCACGAAGTCCCAGGCAGTCGTCATTGCAAGATAATAGATTGCTGCAACCGCGAAGAGCTCAAGAACCATGAATTTCTCTTGGATCAGTACCTGCGTGCGGCGCAGAAGCTCCTCCATGGAAATGACGGACGTAACCGAGGTGGTCTTGAGTAAGCCATTTACGGAGTTGCCAAGTGGGGGCACGATGATCCGCAATGCCTGTGGCATCACCACATAGCGCATGATCTGGCCATCGCGCATACCGAGGGCCCGCGCAGCGTTCACCTGCCCACGCGACACCGCTGTGATACCGGCCCGTACAATCTCGGAGAGATACGCTGCCTCGTTCAGTGCCAAGCCGATCAGAGCCGACTCGACCACCGAAAGCTTTACGCCGAATTGGGGCAGGCCGGTGTAGATTACGATCAGTTGAACAAGGAGCGGGGTACCACGGAACAGCCACACATAGAACGATGCTGGTGCAGCCACGATCCGGCTCTTCGACAGCCGCATCAGCGCGAGCGCAAAGCCAAGCAAGAGGCCGGCCGTAATCGAAAATGCCGTCAACCAAAGAGTCGTAACTGCACCGAGCAGGATGTACTCATTCGTCAGATAGTCGAAAAAACCGGACCAGTTCCAAATCTGCATGGCGGCTCTCTTGTGGGCGGCGCAGAGCTAAGCCCTGCGCCGTTTGCGTCCTGGCTCGATTCTCAGGCTGCCGGTCCCTTGATAACGAGGTCGCCCCCGGCGGGTACGACGCCATAACTGTTGAAAAGCTTCTCGAAGGAGCCGTCGCCCTTCATCTCGTTCAGGACTTTGAGCGTCTCCTCGGCTAGTTGCTTATTGCGAAATGCCAGCGCGACTGGCGTCGGGAACAGACCCGACAGCGCGCGCGTGAAATCACCCCTATCCTGATACTCCTTGGCGACACCGTCGATCGAGACGACCGCCTCGAGCTGACCGGCGCGGAGGGCTTGATAGGCGGTAGCGAAATTATCGAAGGTGCGGATCGTCATTCCCGCAAGCCCCTTCTTGCGAAGGTCGGCATCGAGATCCTTGATTTTGCGCTCCTCGAAGCCTCCGATTTCGACTCCGACGGTCTTACCGGCAAGATCCTCCGGCTTGGTCACCTTGCCGGCATCCTTATTGGCAATGGAGATGCTGATTGCCTGACTCTCGTAAGGAATCATGAACATCATCTTTGCCCGCTCTTCGGTAAAGAAGATGCCGGTATTGATCATATCCCATCTGCCAGCCTGCAGGCCGGGCACCATCGCCGAGAACTCGATCCGGACATACTCGGGCTTAAGGCAGAGGCGCTTCGCGATTGCCTCGCCGAGTTCGACTCGCATGCCCTTGAGTTCGCCCTGCTGGTTGATGAACTGCAACGGCGGCAACGTTGGGTTCGTCGACATGATGAGCGCGCCGGGCTTTACGAGGGCACTGTCCGGGACCCTCGGCTTACAGTCTTGAGCCCAGGACGGGCCAACGAGAATGGCGGCAAGTCCGCCAAGCAGGACCGAACGGTTGATCGCTTTCATGTCTTCCCTCCAGTTAGTGACCGCCGAGCGGCCCGGTTCGCATGTCCGGCGGGACGAGGTCCTGGCTCAATCTCTAACGCAACGGCTCGGCATTCCGTTGGTATACCATTTAAATGCATAATGCGCGCTGTTGCGCAAGCGCTAACCTGCTCTATGCGTCGGGAGTGAACGCGAGTGCCGATCAGTAGCCGTCGAGAATGCGCTTACGGACCTGTCGAATGTGCTCAGCCATAGCATCACGGGCTTTGTCCGGTTTTCTGGACGCCAAGGCGCTGAGAATGCGACGATGGTCCTCGACTCCGGGCTTGTAGCGCATGGGTACCGTCTGGCGCTCGAAAATCTTCGTATACCGGCGCATGTCGCGGATCATCTTGGCAAGGAACGGATTCCCACTCCGTTCAGCGATCATCTCGTGCAGACGATCATCGCAGGCCCAGTGCATGTCCGGTGATGGTTGTTCGGTATGCTCCAGAGCAGCAAGCCGGCTCTCCAGATCCGCAAGGTCGTCGGGCGTGACCTGCCGGACCGCCAAGGCGGCGGCTTGCGGCTCAATCATGGCACGCACATCCAAGCTATGGAGATAGTCCTGGAGTGTGATGACGCGGACGGCCAGCAGGCGTTGAGTGAGGCGAACCAGCAGACCTTCGCCCTCAAGGCGCCCGAGGGCATCGCGCATCGGCGTCCGTGAGATGCCCATGGATTCGGCGAGCTTGCGTTCCTGAATGACCGACCCGCCCGGCAGCTCGTGCGACAGAATCCTATTAAGAACCGTGCGATAGGCGTTGTCTGCCAGCTTTTCGGTCTCACTCTCCATGTTCACCTCGCAACGTCACGCCCTGCCCTGCTCCTCGGAAGACGCGAGCCTACTATAAGGAATTCGAGCCATCACACCGATGACGGGCTTCCTATTGCGTGCAGTTTGTATACGATATCGCGCAACCTGGGTATGAGAGAGTGATGCAGAAGTTTGATGCCCTCATCCGCGGCGGCACGGTC
>NZ_LN811359.1:247277-268429 GCF_001006805.1 Microvirga massiliensis
AGGGCGTCGTGAAGGGCCGCATCGACCTCAACCGGTTCGTGGCGCTGACCGCGACGAACCACGCCAGGACCTATGGCCTCTATCCCCGCAAGGGCACGATCGCGGTCGGCTCGGACGCCGACCTCGTGCTCTGGGATCCGGAGCGGACGGTCACGATCACGCATGACCTCCTTCAGGACGGCTCGGATTACACGCCCTATCAGGGCCTCGAGGTGACGGGCTGGCCGGTGCTCACCATGGTGCGCGGGCGGGTCGTGGCACAGGAGGGCGAAGTCGTCGGCGAGAAGGGCTACGGCACCTACCTGGCCCGCGAGAAGTCACCGCTCGCGCGAAGCGGGCACAACAAGCAATGACGAGCGGCCAGATGAACGAAGACAGAGACGGAGCACGGGCGATGGGGACAAACCTGTCGACTCAAGCCTACAACGCCGTCTCAGAGATGATCCGGCGTCGCCGTTTGCGCGGCGGAGAAGTTATCGTGGAAGCACGCTTGGCCGAGGTCCTTGACATCTCGCGGACACCGCTGCGCGAGGCGCTGCAGCGCCTAGAGGGTGAAGGCCTCGTCATCAAGGGCGCAGGCCGCTCCTTCGTCGTCCGGCACGTTGATCTCGGTGAGTATCTCCAAAGCCTGAAGGTCCGCGAAATCCTAGAGCCGGAAGCGGCGTCGCTTGCGGTCGGGCGAATCCCTCGCGACCAGCTCATCGAGGTGCGCAAGGAGATCGCGGACCTGCGCACGGCCACGCCCTATCACACCGATGCTCATTGGCGCTCCGACGACGATCTACACGGCCTGTTCATCGATCATTGCGGCAACGAAGTACTGGCTCAGATCATTCGGAACCTGCGCGTCACGACGCGCCTATTCGAGATTTCCCGCCTCGCCGACCGCCTCGAGCCGGACTCGACCGAACATCTCGCGATCCTCGAAGCATTGGTGGACAAGGACGCCAAAGCAGCGCGCAAGACCGTCCAAGTTCATATCCGCAGCTTGGCCCGATTCGCCCTCAATACCGTGCGCTGACCGCTTAAATTACGAGCGGGTCGAGAGCCGCACGAGGCCAACACCGCTTGCGGCAACAATACTGCCGCCGATCAGTGACGCCGGCGACGGTTTCTCTCCAAAGACTAAATATCCGACCAACATCGCCCAGACAATCTGGCTGTACAGGATCGGAGATACGGTCGCAGTTGGCGCACGCCGGAAAGCAGCTGCGACGAAACCATGGGCAAGCGTGCCCAGCGCCCCACCCAGGGCAAGGAGCTGGAGCGCATGCGCCGGCAGCGTTTCGTAGAAAAGCGGCAGTCCGAGAAGACACCAGAGCAGGGCCGCCGCACCGCCCCAGAACACCAGACCCATCGCCGATTCCTCACGGCCGGCGTAACGGGTCAGAACATGAAAGACGGCGTTTGCCGCCGCCATGCCAAGTGGAAAGAGGAGGGCTGGGCCGAAGGCTGGTGCGCCGGGCTCAAGCGCAACGAGAACGCCTGCAAAGCCAACGGCAATTAATACCCACTGCGCGGGCCGTGGTTGCTCCTTGAGAAGGAGGGCGGCAAGGAGGGTAGCCAGTAGCGGTGCCGAGAAAGTAATCGCGTAGGTCTGGACCATCGGCAGGCGCGCAAGGGCGAGCGTGATGAACGCTGTGGTCGCAACAATGCAGGCACCGCGGGCGAGATGAAGGCCATATTGGCGTGTGTGCAGTGTGGCCATTCCCAGGAAAGGCGTCAGGCCAGCCAAGAGAAGCACTTGAACCAGGTTGCGCACTGTCACCAGCATGCCGAGCCCGTGCTCCACCACCAGCGACTTCAAAATGGCGTCGAGGCAGGTGAAGCACAGCATAGCTGCCGTCATGAAAGCGGCAGCGCGCCAAGGCTGCTGGCCCGGTGGTGCTGAGCTACGCAAGTGTCAATAGCCGAGCAGGATTCGCGACGAGGATGCGTCGGATCTCAGGCTCGCTGAAACTTTTCCTGCGCATCATGGCGACGACGTCGCGCGGAATATGGCCGTAACCGTGACCGCCCCAGCGACTCAGTCGCGTGATTGTGCAAATGTCGTGCGAGATTACGATCTGCTCACCGAACCCGGCAGCGAGTGCAGCACGGATGAGCTCCAGCCGACGTCCGTCATTGGGCAGGTCGATCAAAGCGAAGGGATAATAGGAAGACTCGATCCCAAAAAAATCCCATTCCCCGACAACGCCCTGGTCGAGGAGCCGAAGCACCTCGTCGGTCTCGAACAGGGTGCGATCAAGATGACCAATGACGAGACGGGAAGTATCACCGCCCGCCGAGCGGACGAAGCGAGCTACGGCGAGCGGACTTTCGGAGTCACGCCCGGGGTGGACGGTGATCGTGGCTCCGGTCGCCTGCTGCGCTATAACGGCCGCCTGCATGACCCGGCGTTCGGCCTCGCTCCAGGGATCGCTGACCCCGATCTCCCCGATGATTCCGGCGCGGATACCAGTGTCTTCGAATCCATCGCGGATATCGGCGATCATGGTTGCGGCCAGCTCATCTACGGAGCGGGTTCCGATCGCCTCAGATGCAAAGCTCTCAATGTAATAGCCTGTTCCGGCTACCACCGTGACCCCACTCAACTCCGTGATGCGCTTGAGTCCCCGCGGGTCGGGCCGAATGCCGGCGACCGTGACATCGACAATGGTCCCCCCGCCAGCCTCTCGGAACAGGGCAGCCTCCTCTGCCGCGGTCGAGACATCGTCGAGGATGTGATTGCCGTAATGGCGCACCCAACCATAGCGAACGGCATGGACGTTTTCGAGCGTGACCTCGATCCTCGGATGGCCATGCGCGGCGAGATCAGGCGGCGTTACATCACAGAGCAGATGCTCGTGCATGAGCGTAATGCCGAGCGCCTCTGGCCCGATGGGCCCCGTGACAGTCGAGACTTCGCCCGCCCGGGCCGCGCGGGTCATGTGGTGCGAACCCTGAACAAGGCACGCGGGTTATCGGCAACCATCCGACGCAATGCCGCCCGTTGAATACCACAAGTCTCCAGAAGCAGGAGGAACTCGCGCAAGCCCTCGACCGGTGGCGGCAGCAAGAACACGCCGCAATCACTCGACAGCACGGCTCTCTCGTCGACGGCCGCCCGGATCAGCTGGACCATGCTGGGCGCCGCAACCGGCGGAACGGTGTGCCTCTCGGTGTCGACATGGGTTAACCCGGCCTGGGTAGCATGTGTCGCGAAGAAGAACGAAAACTCTGCGTAGGCCCCCAGCGATGTCACTGCTTGGACCACGTTCTCATCATAATGGGAGCAAGGGACGAGAATACGCGTAATCCCGGCGCGCTTCGCAGCTTCGACCAACCGCACCGCCTCGTCACCGGAGACGTGGCCTGTATTAAAGACAACATTGCTCGCTGCGATAAGATCGAAAATCTCTGGCAGGGGATCCGGCAGACCACGCTCTGGGACTTCGAAGCAGGCCTCGACATAAGCAGGGCTGCGACCTTCGAGGCGGGCGATGTGACGCGTATGGTGGGTCGGCAGCGAGATGAAGCGCGCACCCTCCCCTTCATAGCCATAGGCAAGTGCAATGCGGACCATATCGGCCGAGACACCGCCGGCCGGCGGCTCCATGATGAGACCACCCCAGACATCAACTCCGAGATGGCCGAGTTGGCGCCTGGCGAGTGCCGCGAAACCAGCGGAATTTGCGAAGTTGTCCATAAGCCCAAGACCGGACAGGCCGGCGTGAGCCGCCTGCCGGACCGCCTCGAACACGTCAAGGGAGCGGCTATTGATGTGCGGACATGCGTGCACGTGGCCGTCGACAGCCCCCGCCAGGAGGTCGGCTCCGGGCAGACGGCCTAGGCCCAGCGCTTCGCGCTCGGTCAGCGGTGCGCGGCTCGATGCATCCATAACGATTCCTAGTGACGGAGAATTTTAGAGACGAAGTCGCGGGTGCGTTCTTCCCGCGGCGCGTCAAAGATTGACGTCGGGTCGCCCATCTCGACAATTTTACCGCCGGCCAGGAAGGCCACGCGCGACGACACTTCCCGGATGAAGCCCATCTCATGGGAGACGATCAGCATGGTCATGCCCTCGCGCGCCAGAACCCGAATGGTGTCGAGGACTTCGGAGACGAGTTCCGGATCGAGCGCTGCGGTAATCTCATCGAGGAGCAGGATCTCCGGTTGCAACGCCAGGGCACGCGCGATGGCGACGCGCTGTTGCTGACCTCCGGAGAGTTCGTCCGGATAGCGGTCGAGCTTATCGCCGAGACCAACCTTCGCCAGAAGCGCTCTCGCCTCTGCGTCGACCTCCGCTTTGGATCGCTTCTTGATTTTGACCGGCGCGATGGTGACGTTCTCGAGCGCCGTCATGTTCTGGAACAGATTGTACTGCTGGAACACGATGGCGACTCGGTCGCGGAGACGCCGTAAGTCCTGCGCTCTGCTGTAGTCGACGGCCTCGCCGTCGAGGCGGACCGTCCCTGCCTTTAGAGCTGTTAGCCCCATCAACACGCGCAAAATCGTACTCTTTCCCGAACCAGACGGGCCGATGAGGCCGATCACGTCGCCTCTTGCAACGGAGAGGTTGATCCCCGACAGCACAGGGACCAGGCCGTAAGAGGCCTCAAGGCCGGCGATGTCGAGATGGTGCAAGGCGAACCTCCAGATGCGCACCGAGACGCGCGAGCGGATAAGAGATGGCGAAATAGACGACGAGGATGGTCCCAAACACGAGCGCTGCCGAGAATCCCTTGTTGTTCAGCACCTTCGCGGCGAAGGTCAGCTCGACGACGCCGATCTGCGACGCGAGGGCTGTGTCCTTGATAAACAGCACGAAGAAACCGAAGGCGGGTGGCAGAATCACCCGCCAGGCCTGAGGCAGCACCACGTACCGCACGGTGTCGAGGAGGCCGAAGTTCATGGCTGCCGCCGCGTCCCACTGGTTCCGGTGGACGGACTCAAATCCTGCTCGAATGATCTCGGCGAGGAAGGCAGAGCCGATCAGGCAGACACTCACTGCAGCGACCACGAACAGAGGCAGATCGGCACCCGAGAGCTGGAATGCGAAGAACGCCAGCATCAACGTCACAAGGAAGGGTACCCGCCGAAAGAACTCAATGAACAGGATGGCGATCCAGCGTAGCGGCGCCCAAAGCCGCCCCCGCATAAGCCGAACCAGCACGAGGGCGAGCCCCATGACGGTTCCGATCAGGCAGCCAATGGCAGAAAGAGCAAGGGTCGTTAGGGCTGCCTGTGCTACGAAGATGACGTTGTAGTAGCCGAGAAAGCCCGGGAGTTCCTGTGCGAGGCGCTCAAGCATCAGGCCAGTCTCATTTTGGCGCGGAAAGCGAATTTACCAATGAGACCAAGCGCCACTGACGCAATCAGGGTCAGGGCGATATAGATCGCCGCGGTGACCGAGAAGACTTCAATGGAGCGGAAGGTCTCAGCGTTGATGTTAAACGCCTGCCCGGTAAGTTCCTCGACTCCGAATATTGCCGCCATCGACGTGCCGAGCGTCATCAGGATGAAATGATTCGACAGTGGCGGGAAAAGTACTCGTGCGACATGGGGCAGGATCACGTAGCGTATCTGCTGAAGACGGCTGAACCCCAACACTTCCGCGGCCTCCATCTCGGACTGCTGGCGCGACTCAAAGCCAGCTCTCTGGATTTCGGTCAGATAAGCCCCGGCATTCAGTGTCATACCGATGACGACGGCGGTGTAGGACGATAACAGGATGCCCGCGTCGGGCAGCGCAAAAAATAGAAAATAGATTTGCACCAACTGTGGCGTGTTGGTGAAGAAGACCACGTATCCATTAATGCTACGCCGCGCCCATTTGGAGCCAAAGGTCTTGAGTGCTGCCCCAGCAGTGCCGATCAGAAGTCCGCCGCAGAACGCGAGAAAGGCGATCTGGAGCGACAAGATCGCACCGTCGATCAGGCGTGGTAAATAGGGCCAAACCTGCCCGAACTGAAGTGTATAATCCATCACGGGGTCCGGCCCAAAGCCTCACCAAAAGGAGGAGAGCGGCGGCACTCGTTCAGTGCCGCCGGTCGTCTTTGCCTCAGAAGTAGGGAGTTACCTGGACCGGCTTGAGCATGTCGATGCCAAACCACTTCTTCCAGATTTCGTCGGTTCGGCCCCGGCGATGCATCTCGAAAATAGCAACGTTCAGCCAGTCCTTGAGACCCGTCGAGTTCTTGGCGACGCCGAGGCCGCAATAGTAGACGTCGACGGGCGTCTCGACGACTTTCCACTTTACTTGGTGCTTGTTCATATGCTCGCCGACAAAGTCGACAACGTCGACCAATGCGTCACCGCGGCCTTGCGCCAGAGCACGCACCGCGTCCGGATAGTTATCGAGGAGCGTTACTTTCGCATTCTTGAGGTTCTCCTCAATGAATTTGACCGGCGTGCTGCCCCGCACCTGGATCAGCGTCACTTCGGGCTTGTCCAGATCTTTCCAGTCCTGAAAGGGCTTGCCTTCCGTGGTCAGTACGCCGAAGACCTCGGTGTGGACGGGCACAGTGAAGTCGATCACCTTCGCGCGCTCGGGATTGCGGGTCATGGCACCCATGACGAAGTCGATTTTGCCCGAGGCCACGAACGGTATCCGGTCTGGAGAGCCGACCTGAACGACCTCGAGCTTGACCCCGAGCATCTTGGCGATCTCGGCAGCGAAATCGACGTCGAAGCCGACGATCTCGTTCTTCTCGTTGAACTTGCCGAGCGGCGGCAGGGTAGGATTGACGCCGACCTTGATGATGCCTGACTTGATGATTTCGTCGAGTGTGCGCGCTGTGGCGGGCGTTGCGACGGCGAGAACGGCCGCGCCGATCAGCGCGACAGCCCCCAAAGCGATTCTCTTCAACATTGCTTCCTCCAGTTGCCGTTCGGCGGATTCCTGCGCTGAGCGCCGTTGCACCAACGGTCGATAGTTTGTATACGAATTGCAGACATGTAAAGTGCCAACGCGACGCAGATCCCCAGTTTAGGCTCTCGGCAATGATGATCCGATCCGACCCGGACGCTGTCCGGCCCCCGCAGGTGCGTTTTCTGGTCGATGGAGAGATGGTTACTGCCCCTGCTGGAGAGCCTCTCGCCACCGCATTGGCGGCAGCTGGATATCTCGGCCTACGTCGCAGCCCTCGAGCGCAGGCACCACGCGGCGCCTTTTGCTTCATGGGAGTCTGCCAGGAGTGCGCAATTCACGTCGACGGGGTTTTGCGCCAAGCCTGCATGATGCCAGTGAGGGATGGGATGATCGTTGAATTGCGTGGCGTGCCGTGACCCGGGCAGTGGATCTCATCGTTATTGGGGCTGGCCCGGCGGGAGCCAATGCCGCCCTTGCCGCAGCGCGCACCGGATTGTCCGTGACCCTGCTGGACGAGCAGCCGACGGCAGGGGGGCAAGTCTGGCGTGCGCCGTGGCCAGGTTTAATGCGCCCCGCCCGCTCGGTTGAGGATGAAGAGGGAAATTTACTTCGCACCCGACTTGCCGAATCCACCGTCGATCTCCGTTTCGGTCGCCGCATCTGGTCGATCACAGACAGATTTCGGGTTGATGCGATCGGTCCTGAC
Source organism: Microvirga massiliensis (assembly GCF_001006805.1). Taxonomy (GTDB): domain Bacteria; phylum Pseudomonadota; class Alphaproteobacteria; order Rhizobiales; family Beijerinckiaceae; genus Microvirga; species Microvirga massiliensis. The sequence continues at coordinate 254,837 of NZ_LN811359.1, forward strand.
GGCAATGAGGGCATCTCGGCGCCTCGCCTCATCGCAGCCCTGGGCGCCCATGAGCGTGTTGTGCCCTTCCCCGGATGGACCTTGCCGGGCGTGGTCGGTCTCGCCGCCGCGACGGTACTCCTGAAATCCCATAGCGTGGTTCCAGGGCAGCGGGTCGTGGTTGCGGGCTGTGGCCCACTCCTCGCGGCGGTCGCGGCTGGGATCATCAAGCTCGGAGGCGATGTCGCCGCCGTTGCCGATCTTTCTGGTCCCGGAGACTGGCTCTCCCTCACGCCAAACTTTGCGACGCGCCCTTACCTTCTGGCGCAGGGCATCGGCTGGGCATCGAAGCTCGTGACGAAGCAGATCCCGATTTATTTCCGGCATGCGGTGCGACGCGCCGAGGGCAACGGGTGCGTCGAGCGCGTTGTTCTCGGGCCGGTGGATTCCCATGCCGCTGGGGTCAAGCGCGGTGAGATTACTCTCGAGGCGGACGCCCTCTGCGTCGGCCATGGCCTCGTTCCGGGCGCCGAAGTGACGAAATTGCTTCGCGCCCGACATGTCTATGACCGTCTGCGCGGCGGCTGGATCCCGGAAGTCGACGCTGTCGGGCGCAGTTCCGTGGCGGGCCTGTTCGCGATCGGCGACGGTGCAGGCATTCGCGGTGCAAAGCCGGCACAAATTGCCGGCGAGCTTGCCGGTCTCGCTGCCGCGCATGATGCAGGGGCGATTGCGCCCGGCGATTTCGCTCGGATGGCGAAACCACTCCAAGCCCGCCTGCGTGGCCTTGGTCCATTCTCCCGCGCCGCCGCAAGGTTGATGGCGGTCAGGCCGGAGCAGGTCGCTGGCATACCTCTGGAAACAGTCGTCTGCCGCTGCGAAGACGTCACGCGCGGCGAGATCGAAGCGGCATACGAGGCTGGCGCCTGCGAGATGAACCAGCTCAAGCATTTCACGCGTTGCGGGATGGGCCCATGTCAGGGCCGGATGTGCGGCGACATCGCCGCCGAGCTCCTTGCACAGCACGTCGGCGACCGGGAGGCGGTCGGCTATTGGACCGGCCGGCCGCCGCTGCGCCCGGTCGGCTTCGATGATTTGATCGGGACCTTCAGTTACAGCGATATCCCGATCCCGAACCCGGCCCCGCTATGACGCACATTTACGATCTCGGGGTCATCGGTGGAGGCGTTCATGGCGCCACAGTCGCTCTATTTGCGGCCCGCGGCGGCATGGACGTGGCTCTGTTCGACCGCGGTCCACTCTGTCGGGAGGCATCGGGCGTTAACGCTGGCACGCTCACCATGCAGATGACCCGCGTTGCGCTGATTCCCTATGCACTCAAAGCACATGCCATGTGGGCCTCGGCGCGCGAATGGCTCGGTCATGATGTCGGCGTGGTCGTCTGCGATGGCCTCTCGATCGCCTTTACCGAAGGCGAGGCAGAAATCCTGAGCTTCCGGGCGGGCAAGCGCCGCGAAGCCGGAGCGCCGATCGAGCTCGTCACTGGCGCGCGTGCCAAGGCCATCGAACCGGGGCTGTCCAACGACATCCTGTTGGCGGGCTACTGCCGGATCGATGGCTTCGCGAACGCCTATCTGACCGGCCTCGCTTACCGGAATGCTCTTCTTCAGGCCGGGGTCCATCTCAATGAAGGGACGCCTGTACTTGGAGTCGAGCGCGAGAACGACTACTTCGCTCTTCGCACCCGTACGAGAACGGTCCGTGTGCGCCGCATCGTCCTCGCCGGCGGCGTCTGGATCGAGCCGATGCTGGCCTGGCTCGGCGTCCGGCTGCCCATAAGAACGCTTGTGAATCAACTTGCTGTTACCGAGCGAATCGCTCCCGTAATGCGTACGGTGGTCGGCATCGCCAGCGGCCTGCTATCGCTGAAGCAATATCCTCACGGCACAGTGGTGATCGGTGGCGGCTGGCAGGGTATCGGCGACCGCGATCGAGGCGGCGTTGAACTCGTACCGGATCGGCTGGTCGGCAATGTCCGCCTTGCCTGCCACGCGATCCCGGCTCTCCGAGGCGCCCGGCTTGCGCGCGCCTGGGCCGGGCTCGAGGCTGAGACCTCCGATGCCCTGCCCGCCGTTGGGCCCATTCCGGGCGTGCCGAATGCCTATGTCTGCGGCAGCGTGCACTCCGGATATACCAGTGGCCCCTACTTCGCGCGCCTCCTCGCTGATCTCATTCTGGGCCACGAACCCGAAATGCCACTCTTTCCAATTGACCGCATGCTCGCCTCGCCGAATGCGACGGCTACCGTCTAGGAGATCTCGACAGTGCCCGATTCCTTCCGCCGCGCCCTGACGGGAATTCATGCCGCCACCATTGTTCCCATGCGGGAGGACTTCAGCATCGACGAGGATGCCCTCGCGGAGCATATCAGCTGGGTCTCGAACTCTCCCGGCATTCAAGGGTTGCTGATCAACGGCCATGCCGGGGAGAATTTCGTGCTCGATCGCTCTGAGAAGCGGCGGGTGGTCGAGATCGCCCGCGCGGCGAGTCCGCGCGGATGCCTTATCGTCTCTGGGGTCAACGCCGAATCGAGTCTCGAGGCGGCAAAGGAGGCTGCTGCTATCGAAAGCGCTGGCGCCGACGGGCTCCTGATTTTTCCGCCAAATAGCTGGGCGCTCGGGCATTGTGAGGAGGCTATCTTCGTTCACCATCAGCAGATCCGCGCAGCAACGTCCGTGCCGCTCCTCCTTTACGGCGCGCCAGTTGGGGCAGGCGCAATGGCCTATTCTTCGCGCGTCCTTGAGCACCTCGCGGCTGATGAGCGGATCGTGGGAATCAAGGAGGGCAGCTGGGAGGTTGCAAGCTACGAGGCCAACCTACGGCTCCTGCACGCGCTCCGCCCGGATTTCATCGTGCTGGGTTCAGGCGATGAGCACTTGCTGACGAGCTACATCATCGGCAGTGCCGGTAGCCAGGTCAGTCTTGCGGCGGTCGTCCCTGATCTCGTGGCGGAGCTGTGGAGCGCTGCTTCGGGAGGCGATTGGGTTCGCGCACGGGCAGTGCATGAGCGCCTCTATCCTTTGGCAGTATCGATCTATCGCGATCCGCCCGGCGGACGCGCCACAGCCCGACTCAAGGCGGCTCTGAAGATACTGGGAAGGCTTAATTGCGATGCAATGCGCCCGCCGCAGCCGAGAGCGTCGAGCCAGGAATATCGTGCGATCGAGAGGGCCCTCAGCCACGCGGTAAGTGATCCGCATGCACGCGCCAAGTCGCAGCCTACCTCCGCGATTCCAAGCCCGACGACACTATAAGGTAGACAGCTTTTGCTTTTGATCCGGTGAACTCATATGAGCAAAACTGTTTCTATGCTCGCGACTGAGATCGATCGTCGGCGCGATGCCATTATCACCTTCCTCCAGGATCTGGTTCGCGCCTCCCAGCGCGGCGAATCCTCGGTTCAGCAAATCGTGGTCGACAAGGCGCGGACTCTTGGCTGCACTGTAGAGACAGTTCGCTACCAGCCCGGCGACGTGCCGATGATGGAAGAATTCGCTGGCAACGCAGCTATCGATCGCACGGAGCGCGAAAGCGTTGTTGCTCGCCTCACCGGCACCGGGCATGGGCGCAGTATCATCTTCTTTGCCCATCCCGATTCCGAGCGGGTGATTGGGACAGAGTCCTGGCGACGTGATCCGTTCGCTGCAAGTATTGAGAATGGACGGCTCTACGGCTGGGGCGTTGCGGATGACCTTGCCGGCGTCGCTATTTCGATTCAGGCCCTCGAGGCTGTCGTCGAGAGCGGATTGCGACCGGCGGGAGACGTGATCGTCGCCAGCACGCCCAGCAAGCGGCATGCGCGCGGCGTCTCGGCCCTTTTGCATCGTGGGTTACAAGCCGATGCCGCGGTCTATCTCCATCCCGCAGAGTCAGGGATTGGCATGCGCGAAATCAAGGCTTTCGCTTCGGGGCAACTGGAATTCAGGATTGTGATCGAAGGAAGCCCTCCGCCTACCACCGAGCCGTTGCAGACTGGATTCGCCCATCTTGCGGTAAGTGCGATTGATAAGGCGTTCGTGGTCTGGCGTGCGCTGAAGGCTCTAGACGAGCGACGCGCCGCTACGGTCCACCACGCCAGACTTCACAAAGCCGTCGGCCGTTCCACGAACATCATGATTTCGTACATCTCCTCCGGGCAGCCGGATCGCTTGGCACAGGTCGGAGGAGCGTGCGTTTTAGGTGGAGCTGTGTCGTTTCCGCCACCGGAGACGCTAAGTGAAGTGCAATTGCAGATCGAGGCTGCAATCACCGACGCGATCAGAGGTGATTCCTGGCTCAGCGCGAACCCGCCGCAGCTCATCTGGGATTCCGGTGTCACCGGAGCCGAGATTCCCACCGATCATCCGCTATTTCAAACTGTGGCCGCCGCGATCACGGCAGTAACGGGTGAGCCACCACGTATTAATCCGATGCATACCGGCAGCGACATTCGGCACCCGATGGTGCAAAAGCGAATCCCTACAGTCGGGCTCGGTCCACTTTGCGGAGATCTGTCGCAGAATGGCCATACAGACGAATGGGTCGATGTCGAGGATTATGTTCGCTCCGTGAAGGTAGCCGCAAGCGTAATCGCAACTTGGTGTGGTGAACTCTAACCGCTTATCCCACGGCCTGTGAAAACACGGCCCTTCGATCTGACGGAGAAGCGCAAGTAGCAAACTGCTTGAAGGCTGTCGGTCGCATCCTGACTCGGATCTCCCATTCTAAAGCGGGTCCGAAATGAGTGCGTCGGGCGCCTGATCAATCCGGATCATGCGCACTCTCCAACAGATCACTCGAGAAAGATTCAACGCGGCCTGTTAGAACTGAGAGTGTGAGACTATCGGACGATTGCACGAGAGTTTCGACCGCGTCTCCCGAAAGGTATCCGGCCTTCTACAAGGCGTCGGCGACCTGCTCAAGTTCGTCCATGTGCTCAACCGGGATTGCGGTCGAGCGCTCGGCATCATCGTCGAGCCGCCTCTTCACGCTGCGACCGGGCTCAGAATGCGCAAAGGCCGCGAGGTGCAGGCGTCGGGTTTCAGAGGATCACGCCCGTGATTGCGTGATTGGGCCCAAGTTTGAACGCACTGTGAACATCCGCAAGGGCCACACCGGCTTAACTGCCACCGGCTGCTAATCGACGCCTGATGGTATTGTGCGGCCGCTTTCGTGCCGAATACGACCTCCTGGGACGATCACGCCGCAGCTTGCGCGGCGATGCTCTCAGCGGACATGCACCGGTATACCATCGCTGGACGGAGACAACCGGAACGGACGCCATGGTGCACCAATGCAACTTTTCGTACGATGATCCAGCCGTCGAGGGTGTCTCGTCAAGTGTGCGGCACCTGCCGAATAGAACAAATAATCCATCGGCGACATGAATTCCATTCCTTGCCAGCATGTGCCAGGTAACGGGATACATTTTCAATCCGCAAACCGCGCCATATCTCGCCATGCCGGGCGACGTTAACCATGCCATCACGCATTTTGCGACAGCAGTTGACTTCATTACGATGCGATACTGTGATTTTGCTTGGGACGATGGCGATGTCCCGGGTTGAAGAATGGAGATCTAGTCTGGTGCTCATCTCTAAGTGATCGCGGCCCTCCCTCCCGGGGCTTTGGTCGACAGATTGCAGTTCCGGGAGGCTCGAAAGGCCATTGCGATGGACTTGTTGCTTGCGGACCATCGTCACACGATTTGTGACGCGAAATATCCTGTCTTTACGTCCTTCAAGACGGGCGAGCACCGCCTCTCCTACAAGTATCGATGGGAGTGTACCGGTCTCATCCAGATGACGTTCGACTCGGCTATTGGTGCACTCGCGCCGTCACCTGTTCCCCTGTGGGACCTGCCCCAGGGGACGACGGCTGCCTTTCATGCCGTTTACAGGAAGGCGCGAGTTCTTCTCGGGTTTGCACACCACCCGATCGACTGCACGCCTGGCGTGATCGGCGACCTACCGTTCGTCGTGCTCACGCGACGAGTGGTGCTTTCAGAGCCCCGGGCGACGACCGCGCAAACGATCTGGAAGAGACGTAAGGTAAAAGTTGCTCGCGACGATCGCATCCGCATCCTGCGACGCCTATCGGAACACCCGTCCGGTCTATCGATCTCCGACCTGGAGGGCGACATCAGAGTGTCTCGGGCGGGCCCGTTCGATGCGATCCTGTCACTGGCCTGCACGGGTCTCGTGTGCATCGACATCACAGGCCCTTTGACACCGCAGACCACGCTCAGATGCCTTCCCGAGCAGGAGTCGGGCGACTCTGCTCGTCACCCGTAACCAAGAGTTGCGATCTCTGAGATCTCCTTGCGCTGCGAAACATGCTCGGTGAGCAAGCGACAACCTGTCGTCGTTCGGCAGAATGAGCTTCTTGACTGAACGGCCCTGAATATTGAACCGCCGGATAGTCTGTGGCGGTCGAGACTCTCAGAAACGGGCATGTTTGATGCTGCTGGGGTGCACTGCTTTACGTTAGGACCACAGCGCGCGGTGCGATGACTCAACGTAACCAATCGCGAGTCTATCCGAAACGAATCCGATGGGCGGCGAAACTTAAGAACAGCTTCGAGTCAAGCAAACAAAGTTCACCCAGGCTCTCTTGACCCAAATCGGATCTGCCCTGACCCTCGAATCACGGTCGGATTCGTTCCCGATGCCGAGCCGTCACAACCATGGAGGTGTCACACAGACAAGAAGCAGCCCCAAAGAGAAACGCGCGTCGTAAGAGACGCGCGCTTCGGAAGTGCAGCCACTGATGCCGAGGCCTAGGAATCTTTGCATCTGTGGCGCAAGGCGCCTCTAAGCGAGTGCCACGCCCAGACTTGCATGCTCGGCCCGACCGGGCAAGCCGTTTCTGGCAGGCACTTCTCAGGCGCCGCCCTCCCCCGCAACTCATCCGTTTGGTCCCACTGTGAAGTGCATCGGTCGAGCTGTGCCTCGACGTGACCAATCGGGTTTCACGCCTGCTCACCGCCGTTCTGCATCGGATGGCGATCGGGCCGGCATGCCTGAGGACATGACATGGTGAATCATAAGACAGACGCCGCAGGGCAAGAATCGGATTCAGGCGGCCCAGAGTCGATTTGGGCTCCGCCTTCCGCATCGCTTGCGAGCCGCCGACCTGCATTGCGCTCGAGGGGTTCCTTCCGGGGAACTCTGGTGAATCCCAGGACACGACGGGAGATCGTGATCGAGAGCAATCTGGAGCGCGACCTCGCCTGCATCGTCATGGCGCACCACCCCAAAACGGACCTGCGCGACCAACCGGACCCGGTCGAGTACGTCGACGCCGATGGCGTAGTCCGTGAGCACACCTTCGACTTCGTGGCGATCCTTGAGGACGGAACCAGAACCGCCATCGCCGTGAAGCCCGCGAGCAAGGTCGGGTCGAGCGGTATCGAGTCCACCCTCGATCTCATCCGGGCGCAGGTCCCTGCCTTCGCAGACAGGTTCGAGGTCCGCACCGGGAATCACATTACCCGGGATCGCGCTCACAACGCCCGCCTGATCCTCCGCGCCCTGCGGACGCGAAACGCGAACGACGTCGCGGCCGTGATGGCCATTGCTTCAACGCTCCGCGGCTCGGTGAGGATCGGCGCCCTCCTCGCGGCGTCCCGGAACGACGGGCACGGCTTCATGGCGGTCGCCTGCCTGATCGGCGACGGCGTGCTCGAGCACGTCGGCCCCGGCCGCATCTCCCATGCCAGCCTCGTGCGGCCTGCCCGCACCGCCAACCACCCCCGGTGAGGAAAGGAGAGACGTCATGACGAAGAAAAGCAGCGCCCAACTCGCGGCGCCCCTGCCGCCCCCGTCCGTTCCGCACTTTCGCCTCGACCCGCACGACAAGGTCACGATCAAGGGCATCGACTACGTGCCGGTGTCCAGCGACGAGTTCGCTCATGTCCTGCGTCGCCTCGACACCCCGGACCTGTGCGAGTCCTTCACGCACGAGGAGATCGACGCCTACCGCCAGGTGCCCGGCAAGTGGGGCCACGTCCGGGGCTTCTTCCTCTCGACGAAGGCCAAGCTGCGCGCGACGTGCCGCGAGTCCCGCATCGGCGACCTCCCCGCGAAGCAGCAAGTCAAGATTCTCTGGGGGAAGTCGATCTGCGACGGCTTCCTGCGCATGGAGGATAAGGGTCTCGCCACCCGCTCGGACGCGTCGATGAAGGCCGCCATCAAGACGATCACCACCGGGCTCCTCGAGGCCGAGATGGCCAACGGCCGTTGCGGAAGCGCGGACATCCAAGTGAAGTGGCCTCCCAGCCCGAGGACCCTCCGGAGGTGGCTGCGCAGATACGAGGCCTGCGGCTACGATGCCATGGCGCTCCGCGACGGCTACGGCCGCAGTGGCGACCGCACGCCGCGCTTCGAGAGCGAGGAACGCGCCCTGATGCGCGAGTACGCGGAGCGGTACGCGAGCCGCCGCAAGCCCACCAAGCGCTCGCTCCTCCAGGACCTGCACGCCAGGATCGACGAGGAGAACCGGGAGCGTGCAAAGGCTGGCCGGCGCCTGCTCCAGAAACCGAGCCGCGCCGCCTTCGAGCGCGTCATCGACGACCTCGATCCGTTCCACGTCTACGCGGGCCGCGAGGGTGAAGCGGCCGCCCGCAAGAAGTTCTACATCGTCCGGGGCGGCCTGGACGTCACCCGGCCGCTCGAGCGTGTCGAGATGGATGAATGGAACGTCCAGCTCCAGATGCTGCTGATGGACGCGGGGCTCTGGAGCCGTCTCACGCCGGAGCAGAGGGCCGAGGTGGAGCGCCGACGCCTCTGGCTCTCGACAGCGATCGACTGCGCCACGCGCTGCTTCCTGGCCGCTCGCCTGGTGGAGAATCCGTGCGCATCGACCTCGGTCGCCACGCTCGCCATGGCGGTGAACGACAAGTCGGCCTACGCGGAGGCCGCCGGGTGTCTCACGCCATGGGACATGCTCGGAACCCCCGAGACGGTCTGCACGGATACCGGGTCTTCGTACATCAGTCACGAGCATCGGGCTGCCGTCACGGACCTCGGATCGGAGGCCCTCTTCCCGCCCGCGGGCCTGCCCCAGATGCGCGGCACGAAGGAGCGCAGCTACCGCACCCTGCACAAGGGGCTCGTGGCGCGCTTCGACGGGCGCACCTTCGAGAACGTGGTGGTCAAGGGTGACTACGATGCCGAGGCGCATGCCGTCCTCGACGTCGCCGAACTCGGCCGGATGATCGTGCGGTGGATCGTCGACGTCTACCACAACACGCCGCATGCCGGCCTCGGCGGGGAGACGCCGCGCAATGCATGGCTGCGCCTCTCCAAGATCTTCCCGGTGATCCCGCCGCCGGACGCGGACACAAGCCGCCACATCTTCGGCGTCACGGTCGAGCGCAGGATCGGCAATCCCGGCGTGCGCGTGCTCGGCCTGCACTACCAATCGTCGGAACTCCAGCGCCTGCGCCGCGACGTGCGCCTGAAGCCGGTGCTCGTCCGGATCGACCACGCCGACCTCGGCCACGTTTCCGTTCGGACTCCGGATGGCTGGCTGACGGTCCCGTGCCAGCGTGATGGCTTCGCCGGCGTATCCGTCCAGCGCTGGACCGAGGCGACCCGTGCCCTGCGGCGCGCCAACGCCGACATGGCGAAGCTCTCGGAGCCGATCGTGCTCCAGGCGCTCCGGGACATCCAGGGGTTCTCCGAAGCCGCCACGGCGCGCGCGGGCATCGCGGCTCCGATTCTGACCTCGGCGGACTGCGATCGGCTCGACCGGGATTTGTTCCGCACCTTCGACTTCGACCGGGGAGCCGAGGACGGCCCCGAGGTTCTCGAACTCCCGGCGCCGGACGGTGAGAGCATCGAGGGGGAGGCCGGACCCGCCGAGATCCCCGACGACCCGGCCGCCGGAATGCCATCCGACGGCACCGACGGCGATGATTTCTTCACGGAGGACTGAGCATGAAAGCCACAGGTTCGGACGATGTGGTCCGCGAGGACGCCGTCAGCCGCATGCGCCGCCTCCAGTCGGAGCGGCGCGCCCGCGGAGGGGACGTCATGGCGGGCCTTATGTCTGCCTACTTCGGCACGCCGCGCGATAAGGTGCTCGAGGCCGAGCTGGACACTTTGATCGACAGTTTCCTCCTGGCCGAGGACGCCGCGGGTGACAGAAGCCGTCGCGTCGGCCGGCTCCGGGAGGGGCGGGCGCTGACGGTGATGGGAGAGTCCGGCGTCGGAAAGTCGAGGGCACTGGACCGTCACTTCCTCAAGCGGGAGGAATTCGCGGGTTACGGGGACAGGAACGCCGACTGCATCCTGGTCTCGGTCACGACGCCCTCCCCGTGCACGCTTCGGCTCCTCGGCATGACCGTTCTCGCAGCACTCGGCTACGAGATCACGCGGGAGCTCAAGGAGAACGTCGTGTGGGATATCGCGCACCACCAGTTGGCGCTGCGGGGTATCCGCTTCCTTCACATCGACGAGCTCCAGCATGTCCTCCAGTCCAGGAACGCGGTCGAGATCAAGAAGGTGCAGGACACGCTGAAAGGGTTAATGCAGCACACGGAATGGCCCGTATGGCTGATCCTGTCCGGTCTGCCGAGCATCGGCTCGATGCTGTGCGGCGACGAACAGGTGTGGCGCCGCGCACGGCACGTTGTCTTCGAGGACCTGACCCTGGAAAGGGACGCCGCCCTCGTCCGACGCGTGATCGCGTTCTACGGCAGCGAGAAGGCGGGTCTCTCTGTTGAAAGCGTCACGAACGACGGCTTCGTCGCCCGGCTCCTGCACGCCGCCATCAATCGGTTCGGGATCGTCATCGAGGTCATCCAAGACGCTATCCGGCACGCGCTCCTGCTCGGGTCGGACGCGCTCGGGACCGAGCATTTCGCAGCGGCCTATGCGGGGCGCACGGGATGCCTTCCGGAGTGGAATGTGTTCACCGCAGCGGCCACGGACTGGCATCTGATCGACCCCCGCGCGGCCCTCCAGCGCAAGGACCCGGCGGGGGGCGATGGGAGCGAGGACACAAAGCCGACGAGGACCCGGAACCCACGTGACAGGAGGAACAAGTGAAGCCACTTCCGATCAGCATGACCGTCAGCCTGGGTGAAGGTGAATCCCCCATGAGCTTCTGCTCGCGCAACGCGCTTCTGCTCGGGCGCACGGCGCGGGATTTCAGTCTCGATATGGGCTTCACCTTCCAGGGGATTGTCGACGGCAACCCTTCCGCCCTCGAGGAGCTGGCGTTCCGCTGCCGCGCGGACGTCGGCCGGCTCGCGGCCGCCTCCGTCACGCGCATCGGGGATCGCCGCTACTCGATCGGCGGGCAGTCCCTCGTCCGCGACACGCTCAGCCGGAAGTCCCTGAGGGTCTGTCCGCACTGCCTCCTGGAAGACATCGGGAACGGCGACGGCCTGGAGGCGGTCCGGCCATATGGGCGGACCCTGTGGCTCGTTGCGCCGATCCGCACCTGCCCGAAGCACGATGTCGGTCTCGTTGAGGTGTCCGATGACCACAACCCGCAGCGCGTGCACGACTTCGCCCGGTTGGTGCAGCCCTCCCTGCCAGATCTCGGGCGGCTCGTCCGTGAGGCACCCCGGCGCCGCCCGTCGGCCCTTGAGGAATACCTGACGGCCCGGCTCCAGGGCCGGAACGGGGACGGGCACGCCGCCTGGTTGCAGACCCTGCCCTTCTACGCGGCCGCGAAGGCGTGCGAAATGCTCGGCGCCGTCGTCATTCATGGCATTCGGTTCCGCGCCGAACGGCTTTCCGACACCGAATGGCACGAGGCCGGAGCGGCGGGGTACGAGATCGCAGCGGGCGGCGAGCAAGGCATCCGCTCTCTGCTCTCGCGCCTTCAGGATGGCTTTCCGCTGACCAAGGGCAACTGGGGTCCGCGCCTTGTGATCGGGCGCATTTATGAGTGGCTCGCCCATGAGTCCGAGGATCCCGCCTACGACCCGCTTCGGGACGTCATCCGGCGGCACGTCATCGAGACGATGCCCGTCGGTCCCGGGGACAAGATCTTCGGCCAGGATGTGACGGTGCGCCGCCTGCACTCCGTCCACTCCGCCTCCCGCGAGATCGGCGCTCATCCCAAGCGCCTGCGCAAGTTGCTCCACGCGGCAGGGCATATCGCCGCTGATGTCCTGCACCTGTCGGACGAGCGTATTGTCTTCGACGCTAACACTACATGCGAATTCCTGAATCGGGTCTCCGAGACGATGTCGCTCGAGCAGGCGCGCGACTATCTCAATGCCCCACGCCCGCACGAGCGGCTGCTTTTCGAGGCGGAATATATCCGTCCCTTTGTCGCCGGTGGAACGGAGGGTGTCATAAGGGATCACGCGTTCGCAAGGCGTGACCTCGATGCGTTCCTCGACCGCCTGCTGGCCGACGCTGTCCCGGTCGGTCTTGAGGATCGGTCGTTTCTTCCGATCCCGGCCGCAGCGAAGCGGGCGTGCTGCTCGGCAATGGAGATCGTGGGGCTGATTATGGACAGGAAGCTACCACGCGTCCGGTGCCGAGTCGGCGTCGTCGGCTACCTCTCGGTGCTCGTCGACCCCGAGGAGGTGAAGCCCTTCGTCTCTGGAAAGGATCACGGCGGCCTCACGCTGCGTGAGGTTGAGCGAAGGCTTGGATCGTCGACGGCCGTCGTGAAGGCGCTGACTGAGCTGGGACACCTCCCCTCGCACATCGTCGTGAATCCCGTGAATCGCTGCCCGCAGCGCGTCGTGCATGCAGAAGATGTCGACCGCTTCATGCGAAGATTCGTGTCGCTGCACACCCTTTCTGCCGAGACGGGCATTCACTTCATACGGCTCGCCAACATGCTCGACGACGCTGGGATCGAGCCCGCATTCGAGCCCGGCACCGTTCGCGCGAGTTTTTACGAACGTCGTGACGTTGTGGAACAGATCGCCATTCCGGCCGCCACGTAGCACATCGACACAAGCGCAATATCCAGCCGCCCGCCAAGCCCTCGGTTCTCGCCGAGGGCTTTTTCGTGTCTGGACTCAAGGCGGTTCTCGCCGACGGCACTTTCTTGTCTGAGCCCAAAGTTTGCCTCAGCGTGAGGAAAACTTTGGATAGCCACTCTGAGGCAAAGTGGAACGGACATTCCGGGCCTCGTGCGGCAATTCTCGAAAAATTCTTTTGCCGGTTCCGCTAGTTACAAGAACGCCTACGGCATCCTTTGGGGGCGTCTACATTGAGGCTTTCGTTGACGAGTTGGATCTGGCTGCCCTGGGCTTTGCCGGCGTGGTGCCAGGGGCCACGGGACGGCCGGCCTATCATCCCGCAACCCTGCTCAAGATCTACATCTACGGCTATCTCAACCGCATTCCTTCAAGTCGGCGACTTGAACGCGAGAGCCAGCGCAACATCGAGCTGATGTGGCTGACCGGCCGCTTGATGCCGGACTTCAAGACCGTCGCCGACTTCCGCCGCGACAACGGACCGGCCATTCGTGCGGCTTGCGCGCAGTTCGTGGTGCTGTGCCGAAAGCTCAACCTGTTCACCCGGGCGGTGGTTGCCCTCGACGGCTCCAAGGTCAAGGCGGTCAACAACCGCGATCAGAATTTCACGATCGCCAAGGTGGCCAAGCGCATCGAGCAGGTGGAAGCCAGCATCA
>NZ_LN811359.1:269357-301034 GCF_001006805.1 Microvirga massiliensis
AAGCCGCTGTTGACAGCGATCGTGGCCTGATCGAACTCTAGCCAGAGCCCGCGTTCGAACAGCTCACGCGCATCAACCTTTCCAAAGCCCGTCAAGCGATCGCGTTTTCACACGGCCTCGGTCAAACTGCGACTTAGAAACGGTGTGTCTGAAGGTCCGCTCTCCGCCGTCGTTCAGACGCTGGTCCAACATAAGCGCTTGGGTGATCTCAAAGTCTTCGGAGATGCCCCCTGAAGGGACCATTGTCCCAGACCGACCTACTGGACAATCAGAGCTTGGATCACGAGTTCCTCGACCGCACCCTTACTGCGGATTTGCACACGCTCGTTCAAGTCCTCTCGCAAGGGAAGATATTCATGAGAGTCAGCAAAGCTCATTTCGCAATCAGCTTCCGGACGCGGAAGCCCGCGTCCCCTGGCTCTGATACAACAGCATGCTTTCGTGACGCTTGTATGGTTCCTTGAATCAGTTCTACCGAGCTCGGCAGACGGCGCCCTTAGTTCGCCGACGTCCCTCATTCCGATGCGGCATGGCGGGGCCAGCTCGTAAGAGGCCGCATCCAAATCAGTCGGGTAATGCAGGAACGCCCCGACGAGCGGCGGCGCCAGGAACGCGAGCGCCGCAAAACCAGTGTTGGCGACCAGCACTCCTCACACCCCCGCATCCAGCAGCGCACTTGCTGGACCGTCCCGTGCACTCAATCCGTCACCCTCTTGTGCCGATTCTGGCGCTCTCGGCAAGACCGCTCGGCCGCTGCCAAGGCCGTCATGAAGGGCAGCGCTCAGATCGGGGCGAACCATGGGAGCTTTCCCGTGAGGCGAGCCAAAATGCCGTCGCGCCGGCCGCCGTCATGCTCGCGAGCATCCAGATCACGCCCGTATAGTCACCCTGTGATTCCCAGAGCGCGGCGACAGTAAGGGGAGCGGCAGCTCGGGGGACCATGAGAATCAGGTTGAGAGCCCCGACAATTGTCGCGTAGCCGTGCGTTCCCAAGATCTCCGCGATGCCGGTGGCACGCACGATCGAAAGAACACCGTTGCCAGTCCCGAACACGAGCACGAACAGAGCAAGCCCCGCGAGGCCATTGGGCGAGATAGTAAGGAGCAGCAGCATCGCGATCGGCAGAAGCGGGGTGACGATCCGGCCGATAATGCGCGCTGAGGTGCGGCTCCCAAACACGATGAGGATGACGCGCCCTACCACCTGTGCTGGGCCCAGGAGAGCGAGGGCCACGATACCTGTTTCCAGAGGAAGACCGCGCTCCTGCAGGAGCGGGATTATGTGGAATGTGAGCGTCGTGAAGGCGAAGGATTGGGCCGAAAAGCAGACAGCCAAGCCCCAAAATGCCGGCCGTCGCAGGGCCGAGAGGAGCGCAGAGGGCTCGCGCCCGTCTCCTCGCCGAACCCGTTCGCCGGATCGGGTGCCCCGGGTACCTCGCAGGAACACGCCATGGAGCGTGCTCGGTAGGACGAGCTGAATGGCCGCGAGTGTCAGGAGAGCGTGCCGCCACCCGAATGCGTCAATAAGCCAGTTTATGACCGGGATGAACACCGTCGCGGACAGGCCAGCAATAAGGGTGATGTAGATAATGGCTTGGCGAAAGTTGCGCACGTTGGCAATCGCCACTGCGAAAGGGAGATCTTGGACCGAAGCCGCTGTTGCAAGTCCGATCCCGATCCAGATCACGTAGAAGGCTGCGATTGAGTCAACTGCGGACCAGAGCGCCAGAAAAATCGCGCCCGCGACCGAACCGAGCGTCATTAACACGTGCCCGCCGTAGCGGTCGACGAGATATCCGCACGGGATCGAGGCGAGGCCTGTGGTGAGGAGACCAATCGTGAGCGCCCCGTTGAGATCCGCGCGCGACCAGCCGAGCTCAGCCCCCATCGGGGTGACGAACAGGGCAAAAGCGAAGTAAAGTGTGCCAAAGCCTACGAGTTGCGCGATGGAGAGCCCCCACACGAGCGTCCCTGTAGCCGAATGGCCGCGTTCGGCGACCGCGGCACGAGTCCGCTCGGGAGAAACCACCGAAGGGTTCGGAGGCTCGAAAGTCTGACTTTCGAGCGAGGCCGCGTGCTCGAGGGCGCGCAGGGGCTGCGCAGGCTCGCTCATGTTCGATTCAGGGCTTCGTGACGAGTTTCACGAAGTCCGCCCGCCTGGATGGAAGCAGCCCCCCATGAGAGGTGAGCGGAAATCCGGGTTGCCGGCGACGATCTCGATCCTGCCTGCAGTGGCGCAGGAGGGTACACCGTTCTTCTGAGTTATGAAGGCAATGGTATTGGAATTGAGGAGGATCCACATCTGGTCCGCTCATATGCTTCGCCGCCGGATTAGAAATGCCGGACGCGCTCGTCCTCCAGCATGTTCGCCGAGCGACGGAACAGTGCCACCGCCCAGTCGTGATCGGGCCCGTGATAGGCCTTCCAGCGTCTAAACGGCCATTTGCAGCTCCCGAATCGGCTCATGTCGGTCCAACAGCCCGTAATTGAGCATGATGTCCTGATAAGCTGCACTTGCCCCCCGATCGATTTCGTTGGTCAGCCGCCAGACTCCGGTCGCTTTGAAGCGAGTGACGACGTTCTCGATTGCACAGCCACCGGCTTGCCGAAAGCGGCGCCCAAGTAGTGCGCTGACGTCTGAAACGGGGCTTTCGATCAGCCAGCGGTTGGCCCTTTCGATTGCTGCTTTGAACCGCACAATCGGGCGCGATGTGTCATCGATGAGATCACCGCGTGTGTAGAATACACTCCATGGTACCTCGCCCATCGTTTCGGCAAGGGTGAAGGCGACCGAATAACCTTCGCCAATCAGCGGCTCGGCCGTCAGCGGTTCCACGAGATAGAAGTCGGCGTAACCGCCGCGCCACAGCGTGTGAGTGGTGTGGATGTGGAGATCCCGCACGAAGTGGATCCTGCTCAGGTCAACGCCCAACGCGCGCAGTCGCCCTTCCAGGAACATCCACTGGCTGGTCGCTGCGAGCGAGAGCAGCAGGCGTTTGCCGTACAACATGTCCCAGCTGAACGGTCCCTCCGGCATCGGCGAGCGTCCAAGGACAATTGCCGGATTGCGGTGACAGGCGGCCGCGAATGGCACGAAGTCGCCCAGGCCGAACTGGCGATACATCAGCGGCAGCCAAATGCCCCCAAGGGCCACCTCGGCCTTGCGGCCTATAAGATTGTCGACGAGCCACGACCCAGCCGGTCCGGCATCGACCTCGCACGTGACATCGAGCCCCTCGTCGGCAAAGAAGCCGAGATCCTCGGCGACGTACTGTGACGAAAATTTAAGGGCCGTATCGGACTCGGTCACACGTATTTGTCTGGCCATCTGCTTATCTGTTCCTATGGAGCTCTTTCGACCTCGTCCGTCGTGCTGGACTTTCCGTCGATTATCGTCGGCCTCCTGGTCCGCGGCCGCACCATGACCGACGGGCAGGACCTACGCGCTGTCCATACGAATGCCACATCCGAAATTTGGCAGGGGCCGAAAGGCCAATTTCTCCGAGCCTGTTCGCCCGCTCCAGCAGCCCGGCGCTATCGCGATGGATGGAACGGCCATGGCCGCCGTTGTCCCGTGTCATCGGTAAATCCCTGCCCGTTCGCGATATACTCCGGCGGATAATTGCGGCTGGTCCGATACCCGGGACGAGAATGCGTCAAATGGAAGAACTTCCGGGGCATCCGTAGGATGAGTGGGCCCGTCACTGGAAATCCGCGCACCCGTCGCGTGGTCGAACCAGACAACGTCTTCGGGCCGATAATCCAGTGCGCAACGCTCGCCGATGGCGATCCGAGGGTTGCCGGATAGCCGTACGAATACGAGATCGTGCTCGAGCAAGCGCGTCTCGCCGCCGTGCTCGTCGGAGACGAGCCGGCACCCCACCACGGTTTCCGCGCCCAGTCGCTCGACGATCGCCACCTGGGCCGGAATGCGGCCGCTCCCTTCGGGACGGAGATGGAGCTTCTCAGGCCGGATACCGAAGATCAGACGGGATGCGCCCGAGATCTCTCCGCCGTGATCCCAGGCCAAGCCGCCCGACACCGCGAGACGCCCTCGTTCATGAGAGACCGAGACAAGGTTCATCGGCGGCGATCCGACGAAGCGCGCGACGAACGTATTCTGTGGGTTGTAGTATATGCCTTCCGGGGTATCGATCTGCTGGACGATTCCCTTGTCCATGACGATGATCCGGGTCGCCATCGTCATGGCCTCGACTTGATCGTGCGTGACATAGATGAACGTCTTACCGACCTTGTGGTGAAGCGCCGAAATCTCCGCACGGGTTTGTGTCCGCAGCTTCGCATCGAGGTTCGAGAGGGGCTCGTCGAGGAGGTATAGCGAAGGCTCGCGCACGAGGGCACGTGCCAGCGCAACCCGCTGCCGTTGGCCCCCAGAGAGACTGCCCGGTCTGCGATCGAGATACGGCTCCAGTTCGAGCAGTCGCGCGATCCGCTCGGTGCGCGCCGCGATCTCCGGGTTCCTCATCAGACGCCGGCGGGCGATCGCGTTGACGAGGGGCAGATGATACCAGGTCTTGAACGCATTCATGACCAGCGGGAACGCGATATTTGCTCGGACGGTCATGTGCGGGTAGAGCGCGTACGACTGGAAGACGAACGCGACCCCGCGGCGGCGTGGCTCCCACGTGTTCGCCCGCTCGCCGTCGAAAAGAAGATCTCCTGCCGTGATGTCCGTCAGTCCGGCGATCATCCTCAGCAAGGTTGACTTGCCACAGCCGGAAGGGCCAAGAAGGACAAGGAATTCGCCGTCCTTGATCGTAGTGCTGAAAGCCTCGATGACCTTCAGGTCGCCGAAGGATTTCGAGATGTTGTTGAACGTCAGTTCAGGCATTGCCTATCCTTTGACGGCGCCCGCAGTGAGGCCCGAGACGATCTTGCGCTGGACGAGCAGGAAGAAGACGATCGCCGGCAGGCTGAAGACGAGTGCGGCTCCCATCACGGCCGAGAGCGGAGTTTCGTACTGGCCGATGAAAGAGGCAAGTCCCACACTGGCAGGCCAGAGCGATTGATCTCTTAGAAAGATCGAGGCGAACAGGTACTCGTTCCAGCCGGCAAAGAAGGCGATGACCGCCGCCGCGGCGACGCTCGGCATGATGAGCGGCAGCACCACCATCGTGAGGATGCTCAGGCGCGGGCAGTTGTCGATAATGGCCGATTCCTCGATCTCATACGGAATCGCGTCCATTGCGCTCTTCAAGATGAATGCGGTGACCGGAAGCGAGAAGCCGACATTGGCCAGGACGAGCCCAGCCAGGTTATTGAGCAACCCCATCGTGATGAACATCGCGTAGAGCGGCACCAGGATGAAGGCCTCCGGCACGACCTGGGTCATGAAGAGCAGGAAGCCGACGATCCCGCGCCCCTGAAACCGGAGCCGGCTGAGGGCATAGCCCGCGAGCGATCCCAAGACGAGGCTGAGGGCCGTCGTGCCCGCCGCGATCACCATCGTATTAGCGAGCCACTGAACGATCGGAAGTTGGCCCAGTTCTGCAATCAGCGCGGGAACGTTCTGAAGCTGCGGCCAGGGGACCTGGCCGGTGCGATACAGTTCGGAGCTCACGGACAGGGCCGTACTCGCCATCCAATAGATCGGAAAGCCGGCTGCCACCACCAGCGCCCCGACGAGCAGCCCGCGCAGTGTGTTCAAGATCAGCCGCTTCGACATTACCGGGCCATCCACCTGAGGCGCCGCTGCTCAACGAGACGGTGCACGGCGGCGACGAGGAGCGCGAGGACAAGGCCGACGACGCCATACGCGCTGGCCATGCCAAGTTGATAGTTCTCGAAAGCAACCTGCCGGATCTTCACGACGAGCGTGCTGGTGCTCTCGAGGGGGCCGCCGCCGGTCAGCAGATAAATGATATCGAAGCGGCGAATCGACCATACCGCAACGAGAAGCGCCACCAGCTGCACGGAGGGCATGATGTGGGGCAGCGTGACTGACCGAAAGACGTTCAGAGCATCGGCGCCATCGATCCGGGCGGCCTCACGGATCTCGTCGGGTACCGATTGCAGTGCGGCGAGCACGACGAGCATCACAAACGGCGCCACTTGCCAGACGGTGACGATGAGGATCGACGGCAGCGCCATTTGCGTGCTGGTAAGCCAGGCGATACGGCCGACGCCAAGCGCGACGGCCATGTCATTCAGGACGCCCGACTGGCCGTTATACATCCACATCCAGATGAGCGCGGCCGCGACGTTCGGCACCGCCCATCCAAAGAGGAGGACAGCCCGAGCGAACGACCGGCCGGGAAACGGACGATTGATCGCCAGTGCCGCGATCACGCCCAGCGTGACCCCGAGCAGGACGGACGCGACCGTGTAGATCGCCGTGATTCCGAGCGAATTGTAGAAGGCCGGATCTTGGATCAGCCTCTCGTAGTTCCTGAGTCCAACGAAGCTGCCGGCATTGGGATTGATGATCCGGGTGTTCGTCAGACTCATCCAGAGTTGCCGGCCGAGCGGCCAGAACATGAAGACACCCAGATAGGCGATCGGCGGAAGGATGAAGGCGTACGGAGCAATCGTCCTACCAAGGCTGAGCTTCGACGCAGACCGGCCCGTGATCACCATCGCCCTCGCTTCCGCTCGCGTCCGCCAGCCTGGGTTAGAACGTCCTGTCGATCTGCCGTTGTGCCTCAGTCAGCGCGGTTTTGGGATCGGCGCCGGCGAGCACCACGCGCTCCAGGGCTTGCATGACGAAGCGCATGATCTGTGGAGTGTCGACCTCATGACCGGGAATGAGGGTGCTGCGCGAGTTGACCGCAAGTTCAGCGAAGGTATCGGCCCAAGGGTTGGCCGCGCGGAACACCTCAGTAACGGGTACGTCGGTAGCGAGCGCATCCGGACCCGAAGCATCGCGAAGCGCCTGCTGGCCGTCCGGGCCGACGAGCCACTTCACGAAGTCAACCGCTGCTTTCTGGTTCTTGCTGCGTGCGTTCACCACCACAAAGATCTGCTGATGCGCACCTGGGTGCGGGAACGGAAGCGGTGCCGCGTAGAGATCCTTCGCGGCCAACGCGCCACCGGATGCGATATTAAGGGTTCCCCCGCTGTTGTCGATGCTGAATGCGACCTGCTTTTCCTTGAAACGGGTTCGTTGCGTGGGAAAGTCATCGCCAATCGGGATGATCTTCGCGTCATACATCTTCTTGAAGGCTGTGAACGCCGCGACCGCCTCCGGGGTATCGATCGTCAGTTTTCCTGTGCCATCGGTCCACTTAACCCCGTAGCCGTAGGCCCAATTCTGGAAATCCATGAACCATCCGATGTAATCGGCCATTTGATGACGCGACGTGAAGCCGATCGCAGCTGTGGCGCTCATCACCGTCTTCGCCGAGGCGATGAGGCCCTCCACGTCGGTCGGGACCTTCGCGCCTGCCTTGTCGACCAGCGGCTTGTTGTAGATCAACGCGTAAACGGCCCGCTGCCAGGCGACTCCAAGACGCTTGCCATTCACTACCCCATTGTCATTGGTCTTGTTGAGGTTCTTGACGCCCGCGACCGCTGCGCTCAGGTCGGCAAGAAAGCCTGCATCCGCGATGGAGTAGAACAGACCCTCCTGCATCATGGCGATGTCCGGACCCTGCCCGGCCCCGAACGCGGTCGTCATCTTGTTGTCGAACTCGGCCGAGGGGATCGCTTCCTGTTCCAGGTGGACATTGGGCGCTACGGCCTGGTACTTCAGTACGGCATTCCACAGATTCTTGCCGCGCAGCGCATCGACCCATTGGGAATTGGCGATGGTGAGCCTGACGGGCGCACTGGCCGACTGTGCGCGGCTCTCGCCGCTCTGGCCTATCACGAACGCTGCGACCCCGACCGCGGCTGCGATCAGCAAGCGACGGGAAAGATGACGAGACACCATATTCGTTTCCTCTCCTATCGAAATTGATGGGCGAACAGGCCGCCTCATCACGGTTCATCCTCGACGCGCACCGCCATGGATCAGACTCTAACCCGATGTGGTTCGAGCGGAGTGTGGCAGCTCAGGTTCTCGGCGCCCGTCTGAGTCACCAGATAGCAGTCGCCGACGTTGCAGCCCGCGACCTCGGGCTCAAGCCATTGCGAATGCAGGACGAACGTCATGCCTTCCTCGAGCATGTCGTGGTTGTTGGAGGCGATGTTGTAGTGGCTGAACTTCGGCATCGACACAGAATGTCCGACATTGGGATTGTGCGGGCCGTGCGTCGCGGGATAGACGTGCATCAGTTTGCGCCCCTGACGCTCCCAATCCTCGTCGGCGACGTATCGGCGAGGCACGAGGCGGGGCCCGCCATCCTCGCCCGCCTGCCAGTTGTAGGGCATGGTCCTGCTGTCGGCCGAAGACAGATAGCCGCGCTCGATGTAAGGCTCGAATGACGCGTTGGCCACGTCCGACACCAACGTCCCGGGTTTGACGAGCGCCGCCGCCCGGCGGACGCCCTCGACGCACATCTCAAGCACCTCTTCCTGTTTGTCCGTGATGGCACCCACGGCGATCATCCGCGCGATCTGGGCATTATATCCGCGATAGGTCACGTTCGAAATGTAGAGATTGATCACATCTCCGTCCCGGACGACGTGGCCGTAGGGCTTGCCGCAATGCGTGCCGTAGCGGTTGATGCCAATCTGATACCCGTCGCCGGTTTCTCCGCCCCGGGACATCTGCGCGTATGTGAACGCCGCGTAGATCTCATAATCGGTCACCCCGGGCTTGATGACGTGGTAGGCCGCCTGGATTCCGATATCGGCCAGCTGCGCGGCAGCGCGAACGAGCGCCTGCTCACGGGGAGACCGAACACGTTGCATCCGATCGATGATCGCGTGTGCATTCTGGAACACGCATTTGGGAAGCCGTGCCTTCAGACCGGCCCAATAGCCGCTCGATGTGGCATCGCCCATAAGTCCGATCTGTGCGACCGAAAAGCCCTGTCGGGCCAGAGCCTGCGCAACCGCCTCGGCTACCTTGTCGACGGCACTGCCTGGGCGGTTGTAGGTTTCGCGACCCCATGTGCCCACTTGCCAGATATCGTCGACGAGCAGGGGTTCCCCTGCAGGTGGGAGGATGACCGAACTGCTGAAGAACGAGAACAGCGTCAGCGGCTGATCGTCGTCGGTCGGGACAATGAGCACGCCCTCCCGCACCCAGTCGCAGATATAGCGTAGATACGAATTGGAGACGTGATACCAACCAATGCCGTCAGCATGAACGACGACGACGTCGTGCCCGGCTACCGTCGCCTCTCTCCGGATGCGGCGGAGCCTGTCGGCGAATTCCGACTCTGGAAGAGGATCCACCGGCTCGAAAGCAAATGTCGGCTCGAAGCCAGTGAGGAGCGCTTCGCGCCTCCCGCCCGCATCAGGAAAGCCGTGGGCCACGAAGGGGCGAGAATGCGCAGTCATTCCGTTCTCTCGTTACTCTCCGTCAAGGTCAGGTCAGGTTACTCCATGAAACTTATTTTGCAAGCCAGTTTGCGGACGAGTTCTTGCCGGAACTGCACTGGCGAACGCCGGCGCGGCAATTTTTAAGTAGTTCGCGCCGCAAATCGCGCAACAGGCGAACCAGGGAACTTCAGGTTAATTCGTTGTCTTTGCGTCCTAATCCTCTCCACAATGCCTTCCATTTGATATAGAATAATACCACTACAAGAACTCGAAAAGAGTCATCCGATATATGCTTCCGGCACAGAACGTCACCGCCGTTTGGGTGGGGCAAGGGCAACAGCCGCTAGGGGATGAAAAAAAGGTTCCGCGACAGGTTCTGTGAACCCCTTCCGGAGTTCACGTCGCGACTGGCTGCGGCCGCGCCGGTACTGCTTGCGAATTGATCACGTGCAGACCGGCTGTGCCCTGCCCGGCCTCTCTACCCACGGTATCGAGGATTACGGAGTGCAGAGTGTCGCTTCGCACCGTCGACAACGCTGCTTCTGCGTCAGTTCCCGGTAGAGGTTTGCTTATGCGTCGCCCAAGACTATGTTACGTTGGGATTCGTGATCCTTGTGCAATTGTCGGGGAATTTTCTGCGTTGCCCTCCGTTACCAAAGCACGCAACGAGCACCGGGCACGATCTCTCGAGGCCCGAATTTACGCGATCTATTCGGAGTTACACCCGGCGGAAAAGCGACTCGCCGACGTTCTTCTGCAGTATCAGATGGACCTGCCAAGCTATACGGCGGGCGAGCTTGCCGAGAAAGCAGGCGTCTCGAAAGCGACTGCCGCGCGCCTCATCCGTTCGCTCGGCTATGCGACCTACCCAAACGCCAAGCGGCAGATACGCGCAGACCAGCACTGGGGATCGCCACGTGCTGGCCTAGTCGACCCGGATCAGGCGCCCTCGGGGGCGGTTTCACTGAGCAGAATGGTGCAGGCGGACATCGAGAACATCCGCACTACTGCGGAAGCTGTCCCAGAGCGAGTGCTGGCGGACGTCAGCCAGGCGATTGTGTCCGCCCGGCGCCTTTGGATTATGGGATTACGCAGTGGCTATGGATTGGCGCACCACGCGGCCCATTATTTTACCCTCATCAAAGACGACGTCCGAGTGCTGCCAAGCGGCGGGGCGAGCCATTCACACGAGATCGCTTCCATCACTGAAGGAGATGTCCTTCTCGCGATTGCGTTCCGCCGCCGGCCGCGGGTGCTTCCTACGATCCTTACCGAGGCTCGAGCCGCAGGCGCAACCACAGTGCTGATTACGGATCTAAGCGCAGCGGCAAGTGCGAAGGCCTCCGATTATGTACTGCGCTGCCACTGTCAGTCGCCAATGCCCTTTAACTCCTTTGCCGCGGCCGTAACGCTGATCAATTACCTGGCGTGGAGCGTCACAACCCTCCTCGGAGAGGAAAGCCTAGCCCGATTTCGCAAGATCGACCGCTTGGTCGGCCTTCTTGACAATGTCTCGACGCCGCCTCTTCCCGTCCGCCGCAAGTAGGATAGTCTGACGGGCATCAGAACAGGCGGTGTCTGAACCGCACCTCCTGCGGCTCAGGCTGATTGGCGATCCTGAGCAGTAGACTACGCTACAGGCGGGCCGCCTCGCGTCTGTTCCACCGAGCCCGCCTGATAGTGCGATGGGAATTGATGAAGTGACGTCCCTGATTGAGGCTGGTGATCTGCAGGATAGCAGTGATGGTGCGTTTGCCCAGCGCCGGGATCGCGCCTATGAGCAACGCCTCGGTATGCTGCGACTTAAGTCAGGAGCTTCTGGGGGTCGGCTCTCCGTCGTTATTCACATGCTGGCCCAGTATAAGCGACACTCGCAGGCCGCGTTCCACGGAGTGATTTTGCCTCAAGTTGCGGAAATCTCGTCCGAATAACCGCAACGGCGGATGAATGACCTCAACAACTTCGAAGGTATCCCTGAGTGGCCATTACCGCTCGCCACATTACTGAGCGATCAGAGCTTGGATCACGAGCTCCTTGACCGCGCCCTTGCTGCGGATCTGCACCCGCTCGTTCAAATCCTCTCGCAAGTGAAGCAGCCCGCTCGGTCCCTGGATCTGCGCCAGCGACACGGTCCGCAAATAGGCGAGGATGTCCTGCCGGATCTCGCCAGCGAGAACGTCGCTCGCTCCGTCAGCGCTGTTCATGACGAGGGCCGACTCGAGCCGAACCCAGGCGTCTTCCGAGCTCGCGAGGTTCGTGACCACCGGTTCGAGCGCTTTCAGGACAATGTCACCCGAGTACGGGGTCGCTGGAACCTCCTTCTGGGCCTCGGCCTTGACCCGTGCTTCGACTGTCCTTTCGACGCTCGAGGCGACCACCAGGCCAAATCCTCCGCCTGTTGCGACCGAGATCGCCGTCAGGATCAGAAGGGTCAGGATCCACTTCCCACCCTTTCCGTTCTTCGCGCCCGCCTCGGGAGGGGGAAGCGCGAGCGCGTTTTGCTCAGCCATGGCGAGGTCCTCTCTATCTGTCTCAGAACGGGCTTACGGCATCCAGGATCTGCTGGCCGTAAGCCGGCTGCTGGACATCCGAAATCCGACCCCGGCCACCGTAGGACACACGCGCCTCCGCGATCTTGTCGTAGCCGATTGTGTTCCTTGGTGAGATGTCACGAGGCCGGATGATGCCCGCGATGTTCAGGACCCGGACCTCGTGATTGACCCGGACCTCTTGCGAGCCGCTGATCATCACGTTGCCGTTCGGCATCACCTCGGTGACCACAGCCGCGACGGATAGCCGGAGTTTTTCCGACCGGTCGATGCTGCCACGGCCATCGAAGGATGAGGTCGACCGGAGACCGCCATCTGCCGTCCCGTCCGCGCCCCAGCCCTTGAAGCTCATGCCATAATCGAAGCCGAGACTGCCCTTCGAGGTCCGCTCCCGATCGGAGGCGTTCTCGAATTCGGCCTTGTCGTCGATCTGGATGTTCACCGTCACGATGTCGCCGACCTGCTTGGCGCGCGGGCTCCCGAAGAGGTCCGCGCTCGCATGGCTCCAGGTCGATCCCCGAGAGGCCGGCGCCGCGCCCTTGAACATGTTCGGAACCGCGGTGCGTTGAACGGCCAGCCCCGCCCCCACCGGTGTCATGCGCGGCTCCTGCATGACCGGGGCATTCGTGGTCTGGCAGGCGGCGAGCGCAAGGAAGCTCACGGCGGCGAAGAAGCGTTTCATGGCAACGAAACCCGATTCGAGAATGGCGTGGCGCGCGAGATCGCATGCCTTGACCGCCAGATACCCCATCAAGCTTGTGTGACGCTTGCGTCAGGGCTGGGCTTCCATCGGGATCCGTAGCGCCTGATCAGAATGGGCTCACGACGTCGAGGATCTGCTGTCCGTAGGCCGGCTGCTGAACGTCATTGATGCGCCCGCGCCCGCCGTAGGACACCCGCGCCTCGGCGATCTTGTCGTAGCTGATGGTGTTCTTCGGCGAGATATCCCGCGGCCGCGCAATGCCCGCGATGTTCAGAACACGAAGCTCGTAGTTGACGCGAACCTCCTGCGAGCCGCTGAGGATCACATTGCCGTTCGGCAGAACCTCGGTGACGATCGCGGCCACCTGCAGGCGCAGTTTCTCGGAACGGTCGATCGTGCCGCGGCCCTTTGCCGAGGATCCGGAATTGATCCCGCCGTCGGCCGAGCCGTCGGCTCCCCATTTCAGGAAGCTGAGCCCGAAATCGAAGCCCTTCTTGACCTTGGAGTTGCGCTCGCGATCGCTCGCGTTCTCCATTTCGGCCTTGTCGTCGATCTGGATGTTGACCGTCACAATGTCTCCGACCCGCTTGGCGCGGGCGCCCTGATACAGGTCCGCGCTGGCGTTGCTCCAGGTTGAGCCGCGCGAAGACCGCGGGGCACCCTGGAACAGGCTCGGAACCGGTTGGCGGTGCACCCGCAGCCCAGTCCCGACCGGGGTCATGCCGGGCTCCTGGAGAAACTCGCCGGCGTGGGCCTGAACAGCGCCTAGGCTTAGAGCCAGGGCAAAAGTGATCCGGGGATTCATTGGTTTTTATCTCGCTGCACTGTCGGTGCGCTTCGGAGCGTCGGTCATGACATTGGCGATCTGGGCCGCCTTAGCGGGCTCCATCTCGTTGAAGACGGCGCTCGCGATCCGGGGATTCAGCTTGGTCAGGATCGCAGCCGCGATCTGCTCGTCCATGTTCGTGAGCTGTACCGCGGAGGCATCGGGCCGCATTTTCGAATAGATCGCCACGACGGACTCATCGGCTTTCGCCAGGACCTCGTTGCGGCGTTCGAGCCATTTTTCGTATTCGGCGCGCTTCGCCTCGAGGACCTTGATGCGGGCCTCGATCTCCTGCTCCATCTTGGCCAAGGACTGCTTCTGGAGCTCGTAGCGGGCGTCGGCCGTGGCATCCGCGATGCTCTCGCAATACTGGTTGGCCTTGGGTTCCGTCGGCGTTTCTTGCGCCGCTGTGAACTGCGGGACTGCAATCACCAGGGCGAAAGCGCCGACCGAAAGCAGATTACGTGCTGTATTGAGTGAGATCATTGGACCACCAAGTCAGCTTGAAGCGCGCCGGAGGTTTTCACGGCCTGAAGGATCGCGATCACGTCGGTCGGCTTGAGCCCCATCTGGTTGAGGCCCTTGACGAGGGTCTGCAGATCCGACCCCCGCACAATGGCGATCGGGGCCCTCTCCTCACCCGTAGTGATCTGCGTGCGCGGAATAACCGTCGTGACGCCGTTCGAGAACGGATCCGGCTGCAGCGCCTCGGGGAACTCCGTCACCCGAATCGTCAGATTGCCGTGGGTGATCGCCACCGTGGACACCTGAACGTTCTTGCCGATGACAACCGTCCCGGTGCGCTGATCGACGACGATCCGCGCCGGCGTGTCGGGCTGGATTTCGAGATCCCCGATCTCCGCGATGAACCGGGTCGCGCCCATCTGCCGGGGCTTCTGGAGAACCACGCTCCGGAAGTCGCGCGGCGAGGCCACCCGCCGGCCGAACCGCTGCATGGCATAGCGGTTGATCGCATCCGTGATCTGGATGGCGGTCTTGTAGTCGGGGTTCTTGAGCTCGAACACCAGCGGGCCGACATCCATCGATCCGCCCTCGACCTCCTTTTCAATCAAGGCGCCGTTCGGAATCCGCCCGGCTGTCGAGACCCCCTGGGTCAGCGTCTCGGCTTGTCCCTGGGCCGAGAATCCGGAGACCGCGATGCCGCCCTGGGCCACCGCGTAGACCTGACCATCTCCGCCCTGCAGCGGCGTCAGGAGCAGCGTCCCGCCCTTGAGCGACGTCGCATCACCCATCGACGTGACCGTCACGTCGATGCGGGAGCCGGTGCCCACGAACGGCGGAAGATCGGCCGTCACGATCACGGCGGCGACGTTGCGGGTCCGCAGGTTCAGGTCGCGAACGTTCACCCCCATGCGGTCGAGCATGGACTGCAGCGACTGCTCGGTGAACTGCGAGTTCCGGAGGGTATCGCCCGTCCCCTGCAGGCCCATCACGAGGCCATAGCCGATCAGTTGGTTGTCGCGGACACCCTGGATCGACGCGACATCCTTGATGCGCGTTCCCGCATGAGATGCGGTCGTCATCAAGGCCGCAATCACAAAAGCAAAAATGCGAAACATTATTGAACACCAATGCGGATGCGGCCGTCGGCCTGAACGCGGCCAACGATGACCCGGCCCGAGTCCATGTTCTTCACCTGGATCGACTGCCCGAGCGTTCCGGACTGCAAGGGCGTGCCAATGCCCGTGATCAACAGGCCGCCCTCCTCGAACACCACCGCGGTCGGAACTCCGCGGGTGACCAGCTTGGGATCATCCACGGCGTTCAACGGGATCGCCTCACCGGGCACGAGAGACCGGCGGGCCGTCTTGCCGATCAGGGCGCGGGGTGACTCCACCACGGCGACCCGGAACCGGTAGCTCCCGGGGTAGATCCGGTCCTTGAGCATCGACTCGTCGATCGTATCCCCCGGATAGATCGTCACGGCCGGGACCGGGAGAACACGCTCCTGCGCCGCCGCCAGGTGGGAACCCGCAACGGTCATGA
Organism: Microvirga massiliensis; assembly: GCF_001006805.1. Classification (GTDB taxonomy): domain Bacteria; phylum Pseudomonadota; class Alphaproteobacteria; order Rhizobiales; family Beijerinckiaceae; genus Microvirga; species Microvirga massiliensis. Next base: position 284,832 of record NZ_LN811359.1, read on the forward strand.
GCGCGGCCGTCAGGGCGGCTTTGAAAATGGATTTCATCTTAAAAATTCTCCCGGTCCCGAAAAATCAGCGGATGCCTTTCGAGACCGTGCTGGCCATCTCGTCCGCGGCCTGAATGACCTTCGAGTTCATCTCAAACGCGCGCTGCGCCGAGATCAGGGTCGTGATTTCCTTGATGGGATCGACGTTCGAGGCCTCGAGATAGCCCTGGTGGATCTTGCCCGCGCCGTCCTCGGTCGGGACCAGCGGCGCCGGCGCGCCGGAGGCTACGGTCTCGCGGTAGTAGTTGCTGCCGATCGGCTCGAGGCCCGCGTCATTGGCGAAGGTTGCCAGCTGGATCTGGCCAATATCCTGCGGCTCGGCCTGGCCCGCCACCTTGGCGAAAACCTGGCCGGACTCATTGATCGTCACGTCGGTCGTGTTCGCCGGCAGAATGATCGGCTGGTTCGGGTTGACCACGTAGCCGTCGATCGTCACGAGCTGGTTGTTGTTGTTTTTGTTAAACGATCCCGCGCGGGTGTAGATGGTCTCGCCGCCCGGCGCATTCACCTGGAACCAGCCGCGGCCATTGATGGCGAGGTCGAACTGGTTCGCGGTGTTCGTCAGGGAGCCCTGCCGGTGCAGGTTCCGGATCGCGGCCGTGCGCACACCAAGGCCGAGCATGGCTCCCTCGGGCACCGGCGCCTCGCCGGTCTGGTTCGGAATGGCTTGAGCCCGCTCGGCTTGATAGAGCAGGTCTGTGAACTCGGCCCGGGCGCCCTTGAAGCCCGTCGTGTTCACGTTCGCGATGTTGTTGGCAATGACTTCGACATTGAGCTGCTGGGCATTCATGCCCGTGGCAGCGATGGCAAGCGCTCTCATGAATTATTCTCCTTAAATCGCCATCCGTGAAATTTCCTGGTAGGCCGCAACGACCTTGTCCCGGATGGCAATGGCGGTCTGGAGCGTCTGCTCCGCCGACATCACGGCCTCCACGACCTGCTGAACCGAGGCCTTGCCCTGGATTCCCTGGATCGACGCGGCCTCGCCGGCCTTCAGGGTGTCGACCGCCTTCGAGGCGACCTGAGCCATCATGTCCCCGAAGCTCGTGGCGCCGGCTCCCGAGACCGCGCCCGCGGCCGCGGCCGCTCCCGCGATCCCCTGACCGCCACCAGACTGCACGCCTGCTGACGGGCCGACGCGGTCGATCATCGATGAGATGGAAGAAGCAGCACTGATCATATCAGCCCCTCAGGAGATCGATGGTTGCCGAAATCTGGGTCCGGGCCTGCTTCATCATCTGCAGGTTGGCCTCATAGGAGCGATTGGCCTCGCGCATGTCGGCCATCTCGATCAACATGTTCACGTTCGGCTTCTTGACCATGCCGTTCTCGTCCGCGGCCGGGTTGCCGGGGTCGAACTCGACCGGGAACGGTGCCTGATCTTGCCCGACATCTTTCACGGCCACCGATGAGGCGCCCAGGGCCCGGTCAAGCTCGGCCTTGAAGGTGATCGTCTTGCGGGCATAGGGGTCGGAGCCCGGCGTCTTGCCCGTGGATTGGGCATTGGCCACGTTTTCGGAGATGACGCGCAGGCGTGCCGACTGGGCCTCGAGGCCTGCGCTCGACAGCTTCGACGAGGCAATCAGGGGATCGATCATCACGAGGTTCTCACGGTGGACATCAGCATCCGGTGAAAGGACTTCAGGATGCTGGTATTGAGCGCATGCTGGCGGCTGACCTCGCCGGACTTGCCGAGTTCCTGCTCGAGGCTGACCGAGTTCCCGGAATAGACGGTGTCCCAACTCTCGGACTTCTTGACCTTGGTGCCCTCGACCCGCGACGGGTCGAAGCCAATATGGCCGCCCTGGGTCGAGGCCATCGTCAGCCTCGTCTTGTCGAGGACATCGGCAAACGGCTCAACGTCCCGCGCCCGATAGCCCGGGGTGTTGGCATTCGCGATATTTCCGGAAATCGTCGACTGGCGGACCGCGAGCCATTGCGACTGCCGCGATGCCAGGTCGAACAGGTAGACGGGGGACGTCACACGGGGCCTCCAAAGGGGTGTTCTCCGGAGTGCTCTACACGCCCAACCTTGCCCGAGGCTGACTTCCGGGCGACCGAATCGGGGTGGAAATTAGGAAATTCTGGTCCCCCCCATCAATTCCGCCGTCGGTGGTGATGGTGTCCACCGGTGAGCTCGCCGGTAATTGCCCAGCAGTCTGAACCGCCGATCCCGAACCACCGGCACGAAAAAAGGCCGCCATAGGCGGCCAGTTTGGGAGGAAACGCCCAGATGAGGGCGCTCTCTAAACGAAAAATATCCGCGCTTGTTCCGCGGCGTGGCGGGATTGCCCCATACAACATAATGACGCAGCTCGGATCGCCTCCACCCGAACGAAATGGCCGCGCTTGCAAAAAATCGTCGAGCTTTTTCGAAAAACCGCCAAAGCTCTTTTCGCGGGACTTTTCGCTGTGATATAATAATTTCAGGTCCACAACAAAGGGACGTTCGGCGCTGTCTTGCGCACCGTCCCATTCGAGCCCTCAGCATCCGCTGGGGGCTTTATTTTTGGTTCTCCTTTCCGGACATTGATACCTATGGCCAAAGTTACAAAAATCCTGGAGCACGACTGGCTTGCCGTCCGGGTTACCTTTCCCGACGGAACAAAGGCCAATGTCACCTGGAACCGCGGCGGCGAGAATGTCGTCGTCACGCCTACGAACCCGCAAGCAGCCGAGTTGCTTTCCCTGATCGTGATGGAAAGCAAGGCCAAATTGAAGAGTCCTGGCTACCCATTCGACAACCTCGGGAAGATTGCGGGCGAGATGGAGAAGGTCGCCAAGAGTGCTACCTCCCTGAATAGCTATCTCGAGGGCCTGGAACGCGACCTGAAGGTCACCGGCGAACGCCCGAAGCCAAAGGCAGCGGACACTGCGCCCGCACAGACCCTCGTCGATCTCAAGAAGAGCCGTGGCTGGCAGCTCCAGGCCACATTCCCAACCGGTGAACGTGTCGAACTGAAAATCAACGCCCGCAGCGTTGCCCTGGCGATTGATCCGAATATCTCGCCCAAGTGGAACGAGATTTCGAATTTTGTTTTCGGCGTCAAACAGAGCGGCATCGTCGACGATGAAAAACTCGCTCGTGCCCTAACGTCCGCTGCCGAGAAGTCGGGTTCGTTGGACGAATGGATCGCCAACATGCGATCGGCAGTCCTACCGGGCTCCTAGCGCTGGCTTAAGGCTGGAGAGATTACCTATTTATGTTGATGGCTTGCAGGATTGCACCGCTTTAGCGCGCTCGGCTAAGCTGGTGCGTTCATGGCTGCTCGTTCTCATAAGGCCATCATGGCGGTGCTTCGGCGTCACTGGACGACCCACGCCATTCAGCAGTTCTGCAAGCGGTACGACCCGGCTGACTACGAGCCGGATTCCTTGATCAACCTTGTGGATCAGATCGAGCTCAAATACCGGGCCGCCTTCTCCAATCCTTACTGGGATCCGTATCCCAGGGTCATGATCGTCGCGAAGTTGAAGCGCCGCAATCTCACGATATCTCCGAAGATCAGAATTGTTTATGACCGGCGCCGACGGGTGGTCATCACTGTATTGCCTCTGAAGCTGGATCCGAACCGGCCGCGTCACCTCAAGACCCTGAAAGTATGAGGCCGACTGTGCCAAAACGGGTTTGATCCGGCCTATCGCGCTGTGACGAGTCTGGCTCTGACCGGGACCCTGAAGTACGAGCATGAATTGCCATGGCACAGGCATATGAACGTCTCCGAATGGTCGATTGCCATCCAGGCGTTTTCTGGCCGTGACGAGAACGAGACCGTCCGCCAGTAAATCGCATCATATCGATAAGGTGGATCAGTTTCTTCAAGCGCGATCTCGGAGAGGTTGCCGGCCTTGTCTACGAGGAAGAGTGTTTCGCCTCTGTGAGGGGTGAGTGGGTAAGCCCATTCGATGCGCCCCAGGAACCTGCCTACTTTTGATAAATATAGAACCGCCTCCACGCAGAGACACTCGTCGGAAATCGAGCAGACCCACTCCTTGGATTCAATGCTCCAGATCCCTAACGATCCCGCCTGAGACGCGACTCTTGCGATGAGGAAATATATGAACCTCCCGTCAGAATAGACACTGTAACCATCGCAGTCGGGTCCATTCCATCGGGCTATGTCCATATAGGTGAAGTTGAATACCTGACCACTCTCCGTTGTGACTGAGACACACGGTATGTCTTTGGCATAAGAGACGACGTCCAGATCTGGGAGTTCCAGATCCTCCAGCTCCCCCGGAGACGTCAGTTCGCCGACGGCAACTCCTCTCGCCTCCAACTCAGGGAAGTCGCGACGGAGCTTATCGACGTCAGGAACCCATGGGATCAGGTCGTCTGGGTTGAGTATCTTGATGCTCTTGGCCATCGCCTTGATCACTGGTCCTGGATCCCAATCGGCTCATCGATCCTGATACCCTGCCGCTTCGCCCACGCCTCCACTCCAAGCGCGTTCCTGCCTCGGGTTCGTCCGCGAGCTTTCTACCTTCCCTTGCCCGCTGGGCCAATCCAGCCAGAATGGCGCACAGGGTAGAAGGTGACGAGGAAATTCTTTTCAAGCACCGAACCCTGACATGATCCGTTGAACGAGGATCCCGTCCTTTTCCGAGTGTATCGTTGGATGAAAGCCCGCGTGGGGTTTTCGCGCGGTGCACCGAGTTCAAAGCGGCAAGGAGAACAACTTTGACCAGTCGCCATGAAACTCCTGGACGAAAACATCTCGGGCCCGAACTGCCCCCGGGCTTGATCAATCGGGTCGGGGGGTTAATCACCGCTCACCATGTCTGCGATCGCTTCGTTCTCTACACCAACATGCTTTCGATGAAGTCGCACCTCTTTCGAATGGACCAGGCGGAAGGACGATGGCGGTGGGTCGAGGAGTTCGATAACTCTGACGATGGCGCTCGCCTTCTCAAGAGGCTCCTCAAGACCACCAACCCAGATCAACCCTCAGAGAAGTGATCTCGTGACCACTCAAGATTCCTGTTTCTTCTATCTCGCCGGCAACGAGCATAATCCGCCTTAACCGGTGTTTCGCGGCATCGACCTGGGCCGGAAGTCCCAATATGGGGCAGACCTCGTCGCGTTGACGGCAAGCGAACTCCCTCACCTCTGCACTCTCCTCGAGGAAAGAGGCGACCATGATGTTGCCGACGAGATCCGCAGCGCCACCCCTGATGCCAATGGACTGATCCGGCTCGAAGGGGCCTGGGCGACCCGGATCGTCAGCAAGACCGACATCGAGGCTTTCGAGCGTCTCGCCGCCGACGCCCGTCCAATCGACGACGACGAATGGGGAAGCGTGCGCCAGGTCGATGCCCAGAACCTCTTTTTGAGCTCTGCGAACATCACTTTCCTGAGACATTCGCCATCGGCTCTAAGTTCTCGATCTGGAGCCTCAAGGCGACGACGGACGAGATGCTGGATGAAGCCCTGCGCCTCATCAAAGGCGAGCCCATCAAAGGAGATCCGCAGGATCTCGCTTGTCTGCAGCGGCACCGCGACAATCCTCTCGCAGCCCCTCTCCTAGGGCTCCTCAACTACGTCGGTGGCTGGATCTCAGCGATCCTCAGCACCCCATCGTGATCGCCAGAAAGGCATACGAAGAGGCGACCGGGTATTCTCTAACCCAGTCTCTCCAATTGCGCTGAAGGCCTGCTGCTCGAATGATCAGGCCTAAAGGTCGCCGAACAGAAAAGGCTGGTAAGGGACCTTTCCCCCGACGGCTTTCTTGTCTTTCTCTTTCGCGGGCGCGGACTTCGGCGGCTCCTCGCCGGCGATCCGGGCCTTGCCCTTGTCCCGGGCGATCGCCTCGGGTGCAGCCGGATCGTCGTTCAACCACTTCCCGCGCTTGATCACCTCGTTGACACGACCCTGGTTCACGCCGAGTTCGAAAGCGATCTCCTGCTGTGTCTTGTTCGTCGTCGCGTGCAACTCGAGAATCCGCCGGGCGAGCTCCGGCGTCATCTTCTTGCCCGCGATCCGGCGGCCGCGCGAAACGGTCCGGGTCGCGCGGTCCCGCTCCCGGAGCTTCTCCAGGATCGCCAAGGCCATGTGCATCCCCTGCTCGCGCAGGGCCTCTTCGAACTCTTTCAGCGTCGCCAAGCAGCAGACTCCACCAAATCCACGACCGCCCCGAGAGGCGTTCCTGATTTGTCCTATGAATCACAAAATCCGACGCTTGTCGTGGCAGGGGCCAGCATTTCCGGTGGGTAATCCTCAAGATCTTGCCCCGGCGCTGGCGAGGAGACCTAGATGTGGACACGATTGCTCGGCCGCTGAGAGCCTCACCGGGCGAGCCAGCTACCCCTCGCGCACGAGACAAGAATGCCTCAACTCAGCGATCGCGCCAGCGGATCCCTGTGTTTTCCCGTAAGGACCGAAGGGGCGTGAATCTCTTGCAAGATCGGCAATTCAGGTAGCCCTAAAGCATCCGAAAACCCTCTGAGGAGCAACCATGACGAGCATCGTCTATCTCGACCTGGACGGCGTCGTGGTCACCGCAAAGCAGCGAGCCCAATCGTCGGACCCGGATTATCTCCCGCCTGACACGATCGCTCTCATCATCGATCTGTGCCGGAAGGCCGATGCTAAGATCGTGGTCACGTCCACCTGGCGGAGAAACAGCAACTGCCGGGATGCCCTCGCGAGGGCCGGACTCCCGCCAGATTACCTTTATCCTGACTGGCGCACGGCACTCGATCTCGATCCGCCGGACGACGTCTCCGTTCGCGGATTTGAGATCGCCGATCACGTCGCCCGCAACGGGATCACGAACTACGTGATCCTGGACGATTTTCCCGTCCTGGACTGCCAGACCAAGCGGCATGTCCAACCTGACGATCGCATCGGCCTTTTGCCGGGCCACATCCATGACGCTTTCAGGATCCTAGGCCGCTGCGTCCAGCACGCAGCGGCCTAGGTCACCCCTGGTTAGCGAGGAACCGGCGAGATCTTGGATCGATCCGCCTACCTGCCCCTCGTCATCGCGAGTTCGACGAGGGCGAGGAGGCAGGGTCCTGCATCCTCTGGCCAGGAGCGTAACCCGAAGCACCAGGGCCGCTCACTGACCCGGTAGAACCAGGGATCTCGTTGTTGCGCATCATCTGGCCGGGAGTCGCGCTCGAAGCGCCGGGCCCCGTCATGGTGCTCCGATCCTGATGACCGGGAGCGAGGGATGACGCACCGCTCGAGCCTTTATTGGCATCATTCGAGAGCGATGATTGCGCAAAACCAGCGGTAATCGGAAATGCCATCAACAGGGCTGCGGCGCCCAAAAGTCCAACAATCTTCTTCACGCTGACGCTCCTCTGCGAAGTAGCCGGTGAACCCGAGAAACGCCCGCTTCCGCGATGGGTTCCCGCCGAAAATTCGGCCCCGCTTTCAGCTTCAGAATATCCCCGGAAAATAAGCCCCGATCCGGCCGGGGTCATTAGAACGGCCCCGCTCCGGCAATTGTCTGCACGCACATCAAAAATCCTTTGGAGAGAATTGCCATGAAACTCGAACTCAAAAGCGTCAAGCACGCGAAATTCGCGTCCCAGGAAACTCCCTGCTACGAAGCCACGCTCTACCTGGACGGCAAGAAAGTCGCGGTGGTCAGCAATGACGGCCACGGCGGCTGCGACCGTGTTTTCTGGACCGACCGCTCTGCGGAAGGCAGGATCGATGCTCATTTCGCGGCGATGCCGAAAATCGACGCCGGCGGGATCATGCTGCAACCCGGTCTCGAATTGTGGTGCCGCGAGGAACTCGAGCGCCAGGATATTCTCAAGACCGTAAAACGCCGCACCAAAACCAAGGTGATCGGCCTTCGCGGTTCGAGAGAAGTCTCGTTCAAAATGGCCCCGGCCGATCTCGAGAGGACCTACGCCAACGGCCTGACCGGACGCCAGATCATCGAAAAGGACCATCCGGATCTCGTCATCCTCAATGGCCTGGACGACGACGCGATCGTGGCCGCCGTCAGAAAAGCCTCAGATGCGGCTGCCGCCGAAGAGGCCCAAACCCGCGGCTGGTAGAGGCGAGAGGCCCGGCCGCACCCGTCCGGAATTTTTGAGGGGTGGGCTGAACTCCGGGTCCAGCCGCTATGGTGTCGAACCTTGAATGATCCCCTGGGTCGTCTCGACGATCCAGACAGGCCCGACCTGCTTGATCGCTACGACCCGTCCGGCTCCTGGCAGTTCCACGCCGGGGACCACGTCCTGGGTTCCGCTTGGGCCTTCCACCACGGCAAAACCGACGAACGCCTTCCGAATGGCATATTCCGGTAGGTCCTTCTTGACCTCCCCCGAGGTGCCAAGCGCGATATATTCCGGCCCGCGACCTCCTATCTCCGGATGCCTCTCATTCGAGGTTGCAGAGCCGGCAGATGCCTGACCGGTGCTCCTCTCGCGCGGCGCGCCATGTTGCCGATGAACCACGTTGCTAGTGCCATCAGTGGTGAACTTGGGGAGCGCGAGCGTGGGCATCGGGCGCTCGCCGCTCGTCTCGATCGCGTAGACCAGAAAGGCCATTGAGGCCGCCGACAGGACAAATCCGAGGCCGAACGCGACGGGATCGTCTCCGAACCATCTCCACCGCACGGCCGCTGCCGGGGAGCCCCCGGTGCGGCCAGAGACCGAACCCGTGAAGATGTTCAACCCGCTATCATCGCCGCCGGCAACGCCAGCGAGAACGCTCTTGAGCCGACGGCTCATCCCTGCTCCCCCTACGACGACCTCGACCGCTTGATCCGCCGCGGTCTTTATGTCTCGGCAATTTTGACATTCTCAACTCAGTGTCAACATCCATACCCGTCACGGCGAGGGGCGAGCTCGCTCGCTACTACTGAATTGCCGTTCCGCGCGTTTCGATCTTGCCGGAAGAGAGCCGCACCGCGGGCCTGAATCAGATTGCGGGTGTCATCCACCCATTGCTCAATTCCGTAAGGACACCTCCATGCCCGTGACCTACTGCCCCGGCCAGAACATCGTCGAGTCCTCTGCGGACCTTTTGGTAAATACCGTCAACTGCGTCGGGGTTGCCGGCAAAGGCGTTGCCCTTGCGTTCAAGCAGGCTTTCCCATGGATCATGGAGCCCTACCAGGCCGCCTGCCGGACGCGTGTCATGCGTCCCGGCACCGTCTCGATATTCCCGCTGAAGCGGGATGGCGACCGCCAGATCCTTTGGGCAGCCTTCGCGACGAAAGACCATTGGCGAGACCCTTCGCGGCTAGAGTGGGTCAAGCAGGGCCTCGGCGAGCTGGCCCGTTATGCCCGCGCCCGTGGCGTGCGCTCGATCGCCCTGCCCCCACCGGGTTGCGGCAACGGCGGTCTCGACTGGCGCATCGTGGAGCCGCTAGTGCTGGAGGCTCTCGGCGACTTCGACTTGCGCATCTACGCGCATCCGTCGCGCCCCTGATCAGCCGTTCGTCAGGCACGAAAAAGGCCGGGTGCAGAACACCCGGCCCAACATGTTCGCGATCCTGATCGGCGGTCAGGCCGCCTCGTCCGCGCTCTCATCCGGACCGTCGACCTCGGCACCGCCCTGCAGCTCCGCCGCCAGAAGGCCGGCGTTCTGACGGATCCGGGCCTCGATCGTCGCCGCGATCTCGGGGTTGTCTTTCAGGAACACTTTGGCGTTCTCGCGTCCTTGGCCGAGCCGCTGGCTGTCATGGGAAAACCAGGCGCCCGACTTCTCGACCACGCCGGCCTTGACCCCGAGATCGATCAGCTCGCCCATCTTCGAGATGCCTTCGCCGAACATGATGTCGAACTCGACCTGCTTGAACGGCGGAGCCACCTTGTTCTTGACCACCTTCACGCGGACCTGATTGCCGATCGGCTCGTCGCGATCCTTCAGAGTCGACGTCCGGCGGATGTCGAGCCGCACCGAGGCATAGAACTTCAGCGCGTTGCCGCCCGTCGTCGTTTCCGGCGAGCCATACATCACGCCGATCTTCATCCGGATCTGGTTGATGAAGAAGACCAGCGTGTTCGTCCGGTTGATGCCGCCGGTGAGCTTGCGCAGCGCCTGGCTCATGAGGCGCGCCTGAAGACCCGGCCGACTTTCGCCCATCTCTCCTTCGAGTTCCGCCTTCGGCGTCAGCGCCGCCACAGAATCGATCACGAGGACGTCGACGGCGTTCGAGCGCACCAGCGTGTCGGCGATCTCGAGGGCCTGCTCACCGCTGTCTGGCTGCGACACGATCAGGTCGTCGAGGTTCACCCCGAGCTTGCGGGCATAAACGGGATCGAGCGCATGCTCCGCGTCGACGAAGGCGCACACGCCACCCTTCTTCTGGGCCTCGGCGATGGCATGGAGGGTCAGCGTGGTCTTGCCCGACGATTCGGGCCCGTAAATCTCAATGATGCGTCCCCGCGGAAAGCCGCCGACGCCGAGCGCGATATCCAGCCCCAACGAGCCCGACGAGATCGTCTCGACATCGACCACCTGCTCGCCGCCCAGGCGCATGATCGAGCCTTTTCCGAACGCGCGCTCGATCTGGGAAATCGCGGCCTCGATGGCCTTCTGTTTATCTGAACTCATGGGGAATGAAGCTTTCTGCGTTGAGGTTGCCCGAACCCTACCTTATGCGGGCAATCAAGGCCAGAACAAAACGCGAACGATTCGTCCTGGAGGCTGCTTTTCAACACGGATTGGGATAGCGCTCCCTGCAATGCGCGGCCGGATTCTCGGAATCAAGTTGCGCAAAAAGGCCGTGCACAATTCGAATTGACCAACCTTTCTCGATCCAAGGATGCTAACAGGAGCGTAGAAAGACGCTCCTGTGATCGCTCTTATTATCTCTTTCCTCAAGATCGACACTCACGCCCGCGACACCTACGTCGTATATGCGGCTGGATACCTTTCGCGGCGCGCAGAGACCCTTGCGATCAGCGGCCTCATTCTTGGCATAGGCGCCCTCCAGGCCTCAATCATTATACGGGTCCTGGCGGTCGACTGAACGGGATCCATTCTCAGCCCGGCAAGCAATCCCGGTCGCCATAGGCCGTCAGAAGATCCTCTTGAACCCGCTTCGTCGCGGTCACAGCACCAGCGACCTTGGGCGAGTCCCACCATGTTCCGACTCCATCGCGTTTTGGCCGCCCTTGAAGCTGGAACTTCCCGGGTTCCGGCCCGACGCATCATCAGGAAAATTTCCGAATGAGTGACCCCCGCAAAGATTCTTATGTGCGTCTCAAGGCCGAAGCCCTGCAGGCCGACGTCCGCCGCCGGCGCAGCTATCGCCACAAGGATCTCGACAACCGCCGCATGGCGAAGATGCTGCTCCAGAAATTGCTTCCCCAGGCGATGGAGACCGCCAAAGAGGTTTCATCGGACGCATTGGAGACGTCGGCTCTCGGCGGCAACACTATGAAGTGGCTGCGCCTGTCGCAGTGCACGGGCGTTCACGTGTACCAGGACGCGAAAGGCGGCTGGTTTGCCGATCTGACGTTTGCCGGCCTTCCGGCCGGGGTGCCCGATATCATCGGCACGCCCGTCTCCCTCCCAAAAGCCACCCGCGAGGAAGCCCTCCAGGAGGGTATCGAACTCCTCGCGCTTGTGATCGCCCACGAGCGAAAACCGCAGGAGACCCCGGACGAGCCCATCGCGGTCTTCGATTTCGACAAAATCGCCCTGCAGATCCCGAGCGCCCTGATCCAGCAGCTAAATGAGAGCGGCCTCGAGAAACTGGGCCACGCCCATGCCATGAAACGCCTGGACGAAATCCGCACCCAGATGACTGGCGGCGAGCCCTTCACGGCCGAGAACTTCGACCGTCTGTCCAGGAAGATCACCTCGCCGTCATCGCTGTTGCCGCCGTGGCCATCACGCACGGCATCGTGCGCTGGCCCCTCCCGAAAGAGGCTATGCCCGGACCCAAGACGCGTGACATCCTCCCGCTCCCCGAGGGGAGTGGGCTTCGCCCGCTGAAGATCAGCGGGGTCCAGCGACCGTCGTGCCCGCGCGAGCGGGCTTCCGTGCGGAGCCCCGGCCTTGCGGCTCAAGCGGCAACGCGCGTCCCGTGTGGACCGGGGGCGCGATTCCGGCTGGTCTTGCCTCGCGCGGTAGCTTCCGCACCCGCGCTGCCGGGGACGACGACTGAGGGGGGCGCTTCACCGGGGTCTCTGCGGCAGGTCGCGGCTGATGCCGCCGCCCACCCGGGGAGCGGCTTGCGCCTGCCTCCCCTTCGCGCCCTCCACGCCTGACGACAGGCTGCCCGCCCGCCGGGAGATGCTTCTCCAGAGTGTCGCTCACCGTTCCAAACGCGATGAGCTGAACGATGTTGGCCGCCACGTGATCGCGATCGGCCTCCAGGCCACAGGCCTCGCAGCGGTGCACCCGCTCTTTGAGGCTCTTTGGAACTGAATGCCCGCACAGGCAGGTCTGGCTGTTGCCGCCGATCCCGGGCCGCTGATTGGGCGTGAGCACGAACCGCTCCGGCCCGAGCTTCGACGCGAGTGTCTGCTTGAGGGCGCCGATCGCCCGATCCGATGCGGCGCGGGCCAGGCGACGATTGCGGATCATGAACTGCAGCGAGTGGTCCTCACAGGCGAGGCGCTGCAGCGTGTCCGCGCAGATCGCGGCGATCTTCTTGTGATGATGGTTGCGGGTGTTCTCGACCTTGGCGTGCCGCTTTCCGACCACCCGGATCTGCGCACGCAGCCGGCTCGAATACGGAAGATCGCGCAGCGCCGGGGCCTTGGTGCCCGTTGCTGCAGCCGCCTGCACGAGTTGCTCGTGCGCCCGCTTGCGAGCCTCGAACTTGCGGGAGAGGATGCGCTGTTCGCGCTTGAGATCCTGCTGCGCCTCCTGCAGAGCCTTGGGCGGGTCGAACACCCGGCCGTGGCTGTCGGTCAACAGGCTCGCGAGCCCGGGATCGCCGCCGGCCTCCGGCAGGCCCTCCGGCACGGGCGCCCAGCGGTCGGGCACCTGGACCATGGCTATGACGCAAGCCCACCAGCGGCCCTGCGCGAATTTCACCGTGACGGTTTTCTTCGTGCCGACGATCCGGCGGTGGCCGTGCAGCTTGATCCAGCCGACGCCGGAGATCAGCAGCTTGCCGTGGTTGATCCGGCAGCCATTGCCGTATTCCGGGAAGGTGAAGCTGCGGTAGCGCTTGCGCTCGATCGGATGCGGCGGACGCACGCCCGGGCGGCCCTCGCGAAGCGCCTCGAGCCAGCGTTTGGTGCCCTCCAGGACCCGCACCGCCACATTCTGGCGCAGATGGGAATGCACCGCGGCGAGCGCCTTGTCCTTCTCCGCGAGAGCGCTGGTGCGCTTATAGAGGGCGGCGCGATCCATGTAGACGACGCGCTCGCCGGCCGCTTTGCGGGCGCGGTTCTGGCGCCGCTCGTCGGACAGTTCGATGGTCAGCGTGTCGCGCAGGCCGTGCAGCGCGTCGAGCATGGCGTGCAGGCCCTGCGCCTGCGCCTCCGTCGGGCCCATGGCAAAGCGAAAGGCGCGCGCGACCAGCCTGTGCTTGGGCCGGCGGGTCCGCTTTTTCCGCGGCGTCTCGGGCGGGGTGGGAAATTCCATCACGGCGTGCTGCTCAATGGTCAAGCGATAGGAACAATCCGGGAACACCGCAAGCAATACTTGCCGCCGCGCCGAACCCTCTTCCTGAAGGGAAAGGGGCTGCGGCGCGGATTTGTTCAGTAGGCCGGATATCGTCCGCTCATCGGCCGTTCAGCGACGACCGGCTATTGCCACCACCGTTCACTCGGAGCCATGGCTCGCACACCGGATAAGGCACCATCACAAATGAGCATCAATCAGTGGCTGCTCGGGGCTCTTGCAGCGGGACTCCTGGCCGGATCCGCACAGGCTGCCCCGCTTCACGCGCAGGCCGCTCTGGCGTCCGAGCCTCGTGGAATCGAGACAGTCCAGTACTATGACGACGCTCGCCCGACCGGGCGGGGCTTTCGGTCGAATGATCTGCCGTCCTACGATCGCAACTTCGATCGGTCCCAGCGCCGCGGGCTCTACCCTCAACCACAGCCTCGCGACTACGAATTTGGGCGGCGATTCGAGGAGAACGACCGGTCCCGGCGCTACGAATACGGTCGACCCGACTTTCGGGACCGGGAGAGGGCCTACGGGTATGATCCGAGAAGCCGCAAGGAAGCCCTGAAGGATTCCATCAAGGCGCAGCGGAAACTCCAAAAAGAGACCCACAAAGAGCAGATCCGGGCGTGGAACCGGGCGAACGGGTTCTGATACCGTCTCGACCCCGCCTTCCAATTTAGCTCCGAAGCCTCTTGCGAAAGGCCGCCTGTCCAGGCGGCTTTTTTATTGTGGCGGCCAGCCTGCCAATCATCTCAAGCCCATCCGGCACAGAGGGATAAATCTAGATCAGCCAAAAATCCCATGGAAGGATAAGCCCGCGGGGTTCTGGTCCTGATCGCACTCAGCCTCAGTGACGGAGATCCAAATTGGTCCACCGCGAAGCCTTCACGCGCCTGTGCACCGCGACCATTCAGGACAAGAATACGGGAAAGACTCTTCACACATTGACGGTCACTGTGTCCCCTCCGATCCCCGGCAAGTCGGGGCATCCCTACCGCAAGGTCAGGGCCCTCGATGCGGACGGGACCCCTTACTACGGCTACGTTCGAGGCCGACGCGGAAACACAGAAGTCAGTGCCACCCACAGTCCTCTCACGGTCTTCCTCTATATCGGATCCGGCAAGGTCGAGTTCAGCTTTGCCGGTGTGAGCGACACCGTGACGGTCCGCCAAGAAACCCCCTCGCCAACTCCGAACGCGAGCGCCGGCGCCGAGCCTCACGCACGGCCGGAAGCAGGAGCCGCTCGGTGGGAAGATTTTCTCGGCGACTTCACGCGCGGTTCGCCAATCGGCACACCCCGACCGAAATCGCGGGACCAGGACGCGCTGTGGCAGCATGTCGAAGCCATCATCACGGCCAAGCTCAAGGCCAATCCGGATGGAAAATCGCGCGTGAAGCGGGCCATGGCCCTTCTTTTCCATTCCGATGGCCAGAACGGGCCCAGTAACGAAGCCAATCTCCTCGGCCGGGCCAATAATCTCATTGACGAGCTTGCGCCCCGAATTTCGGCTTGAGCCGCCGGGAACTCTGAAACTCTAGAGACTCAGCTTCGTTAAATCAGTGCGTGCCTCCGCCGCATCGGTTTTGTAAAATTCGGGGAGCGATACGCAAAAGGATATCTGATGCCCTACACCGATCCGCCAGAAATCCTGGCCGCCGCTTTAATGCTCCAGGCCACGATCATGTGGGTCGCCGTGCGGTTCGGGGCGGATTTCTGGTACACGCAGCGCCATTTCACGACGATAAAGCCCGGGGATCGAGGATTTCTGTCGACCGGGAACAGAAGCGTCGACCGCTATCTCACGATCTCGTCGATCGCCATCGCGACGGCCTCGCTATACATCATCTCGCAGGTGGTCGATAAATCCTTTGCGCCCTGGTTGGTAATTCCGACCTTCGGCCTCGTGGTCGGAACCGATGTCGGGCTCTTTCTCACGGTGGTTGGCCTGAACGATCACCGGGAAAAGCTCGGCAATTTCTCCGAACGGCGCCAGGAAACCTTTTGCAGCCCGAAGCCAACCGCGCCGCTCGTCACAAAATAAGGCCACGCTCCAAGACCTCAGCCAAGTCCATTGCGCCGCAAGCCCCTGTCTCACGCCGGGGCTTTTTTATTTTCCGCTAACAAACACCCGACTTTCCTTAGGCGAACCCGTTCCAGCGATAAATCCCGAGTAGGGAGAGACAATGGCTCCGCTTTTCGCCTACGCCGACCCTCGGAAACGAGAGACAACCTACCGGCTCCTGCGGTCCGCCCGTCAGGCGCGGGATCTCTATCGCATCGCTTGCGATGCCAACAACGAGCCGCTCAGGAAGATGCGCCGAGCTGAATTCCTGGCTGCTCGGGACGCCGCCAATGCGGCCCGCCGGGACCTTTACGGAACCCGGCCGCAGGCCTCCCACCCCTGATTCGCACTTCGAGGACAACCCCAAATGGCGAACAACAGGCTCATCGGGCTATCGCTCTCCTTCTGCATCAAGGACATCATCCTGGGCCAGGTGCAGCTCGAAACAGTCGAGAAAATCGTCACCGGCACCAGGGCCGTTACCGAGGCCGACTGGGAGGAGATCGCGAACCGTTACGCGCAAGTCTATTGGAAGGCCAATCCGGTCTA
>NZ_LN811359.1:301504-305488 GCF_001006805.1 Microvirga massiliensis
GATTCACGTGACTAGGCCCGGGAGGTCTTGAACGAGCTGCGCGCTTCCGGGCGCATCGAGCAGCCGCGCGTCGACCAGAAGATCCCTTACAATATCGCTTCCGGACATTGGGTCGAGGCAACCGAGGGCGTGCTCGAGAAGCATCCGCTCACGATCGCAATGCCAAACAGGACGGAAATCGTCTGACACGCCGCAGTCCACGATCTTCCAAGGAACGAGCGCATGAAGCTCAAGCCGACGATCGACATGTCGAAGCGCCGCAAGCCTGCTGGCCCTGCCGTCGGTGAGCCATGGGCGCTCTTTCTGGATGACGAGAGGTCACCCCGGGATAACGATCCGCGATGGGTGATTGCCCGGAGCGTCGAGGCGGCCGTTGCCGAGGTCGAGGCCCGCGGCATGCCCGAACTGGCGTCCCTCGATTTCGATCTCGGCTACGGCCGGAAGTCCGGCCTCGACTTCGCCCAGTGGCATGTCGCCTAGATAACGGCGCAGGGGATAGACCTCTGGGATCTCATGAGACTCAACATTCATAGCCAATATCCGACCGGCCGGATCGAGGTCGGGCAAGCTCCAGGACGACCCTGTTTGAGACGGTAAGGACCGCTCGTGTCAGGAAACCAACCGCCGCAGATTAGCCTTGAGGGTCTGCGCGATGACCTGCTCTGGCACCTGCCAGAGACCAGAAAGGATCGGAAGGACACGCTCGCTGTCCCAGGGGTTCAGCGGATGGCCATCCAGTTCTCCAAAGGGACCGTCCGTTTCGGGAAGGATGCGGTCGCGCGGCATCAGACTCGCAAGCCGGCGCCCGTTCACGGAGGCCAACATGGCGGGTCCAACGCTGAACCAGCAATCCAGGTCAATCGCAAGTCTCAGCTCTGATTGCGAGCCAGAAAACCAGTGCAAGACCGGCGTACCTACCGCGCCAGCCGCTTCAAGTTCTTCGAGAACCTGACGCGCTGCCATCCGTGAATGGAGGCTGATGATCCTGCCGCCTTGGCTCTTGCACGCGGCCAGTATTCCACGGAGCACCTCGCGCTGCAGATCCAGCGTCGAGCGGTGCTCTGGTGATCCATCGAGCCCCACTTCGCCGACGTAGCGGGTCCTGCTCAACGTCGCGCACAGAAGCGACACCTCGTGGTGCCTATCCTTGACGAGTTCGGGATGAAGGCCAACCGCGACGCGAATGCGGGAGTTCGCTCCGACGAAACGGAGATTGCCGTCGAATGCCTTGGGCGTCGTCGTGACCGCGAGCACGTATGTGCCGCGCTTCGCCACCTCTGCGATGAGATTCGCAGGCTTTGGGTAGAGATCAAGGTGGCAATGAAAATCGATCAAACCAGTCCGGCCTCTCGCAGGAAGTCTTTGATCTCTACCAGACCTCGCGCCGCAACATCACGAAAGGGTTCAGGGTCTGGCACTTTCGAAGCCGTGATCGCGGACCCTATCCACCGCCGTGCACTGAGGCGGTCCATCATGTCGATGGCCGCCAAGCACTGCATCACGTCATCATATCGGCTGAAGGCCGGATGCGTGAAGGCGCCAGGCGGATCAGGATTCTTGTAGGCAGGAGTCGTGCGGTCGCCTGAGAGAGTCCCGGTGTGTCGCAAGAATGCGGCCCTCCGGACCAAACATGGCAGGCATTTGCCGCAATGCCTGTTGATCCGGCCGCTGCGGCCACAACTCATCGACTCGGGCGCAAGCCGGGTGAGCAGGGCCTGGTCGGCACATTCGACCATCATTTCGCCCTTTGTCTTATGGCGATAGGGGTTCACGAGACGCACCCTGAGTCCCAGTGCCTGGAGCAAGTCTTGCATCGCGGCCATGAAGCGAGGGTGGGTCGTGCGTGTGCTGAGGCTCCCCATTCGCAAGGGCGTGAGTGGCACGTTCAAGCTGATGAAACCGTTCTCCGGCACATAGAGGTCGATGGTTGCGCCTGCCTGGTACGTGTCGAGGGTGGTGGCGGCCAGCACGCCAAAAGATAGAAATGCCAGCGACCGGGGACGCTGCGAGATCTCCGGGTTCGGCACGTTCGTCCGGGCATTGTGATTGAGGGACAAAATGCGGTACTCGGCCCCGACGGCTGCCGCGAACGCATTCTGCTTGCTGCAGTCTCCCTTCACTCGATTGCTGACGAACATCGGCAAATGGTCGACGGCGTTGAGGTCAATCGCGCCGATCAGGCTGTCGAGTCCACCGGAGAGGAGCGACACGCATGTCTCAGGACGCCTCCCGACTGCATGTCTGGGGGGAGCCGGGTGAACACCATCGGGCACAAACGCCAGAGTCCAGACATCGCCGGTAAGAAAGCGAAGCATTCCTTGGATGTGGTCTCGCAGGCTGGCCCAATGATCTGCGTCGGTAACCGCGACGGTCAGGTGAATTTGACGTGTCCAGCCATCCTCGCTCACCGTGGCGCGATTAATGTGCCGGTCGGCAGCGATCACAGCCATCGCGAGCGCTGCGAAGTCCCACGCCTTCGGCGATGGCGTCCTGCCGAGCGTTCGCAGAGTTTCCCGTATGACCTGCGTTCCGACGCTTCCGACCGCGGCACCTTCCGGAGGCTCGAAGAGCGAGATTCTGGCGTCGATGGGAATGCCGGCCGCCTGCACTCGGTTCGGGAGAACGGCGACCCTCATTCCGCCCATTCCCCGTAAACATCGAGCACCAAACCGGTCAGGTGACGCGCGATGGAGTCGCACGTCCCCCGATCCAGCGATCGCCCTTGTGCCTCGGCAGCCTCAAGCTGCTCCCGGTAACACTCACGGACAAAGCCTCTGATTTCGAATCGACGATCGTTCAAGAGACCCGCGTCGCCCTTGGCGCCGCTCTGCAGACTAGGTCCGAGATCGAGCATGATGTCCTCAAAGACATGGTAGGCCAGCGTTCGCAGCCACACCTCACGCGTGTGTTCGGCCGGCATAACGAGCGGGTCGAGATCAGGATGATCACCGAGCACTTCGCTGAGCGCCACGTTGACCGCCACACGACCTGCCCCGTCATCGAGCGTGGTGTCGTTCGCGCAGATCGCGTCGACTAACGCGTCGACGACATCCTCCATAGGGGCTCCAGCCAGGGTGGCTGGATCGAACCCGAGGTCCTGTGGCGTTATCGTTCCGTCCGCGAGCCCGCTTAGGACGGTGTATGCACGGCTGGCTGAGGTCGCCGCCTGTCCCATCCGGGCCGATGCGTTCCGGGAACCCCGGTAGCCCTTCCTGACGTAGCTCCCAAGGCCAGCCCTCAGACGTTCGCGGTCTCCCGACTGGACGAAGTCGCGAATGGCTCGCCTCGTCTCCGTAAACCGACGCGGCAGGGCTTGTCCCATCTGCGGCGGGGCTTCCTGGGGCTGATGCGGCGCATCCGCGGGCAGCGATGGATCGGGCACCTCGGGGGGAACACCTGGATTGTCTCCGCCGCCAGGTTCTCCTAGTGAAGGCGGTGAGCCTGAAGGGGGCTGCCCTCCGGGAGCATCCAGCCAGGGTGGAACGAGCCCGACATTCTTGCCAGGACCTGAACTCGACCTGGACGTACCCATTATCCGGCATGATGCTTGTGGTGCCTTTTGCGTCCATCTGCCTTCTTCGGAAAGCGATGTTATGGTGAGCCCATCCGGGACGTGGGGCATCGGGAGCACGCAGGTGCGGGCAGGCCGCCGATCGACGTTGGGCCGAGAGCCCGAGCTCGTTACATGGCCGCCCCTCGCGACTCGCCCGGATGCGCCGTGAGCGCGGATCAGTAGGTGTCGTGTTGCCCGCCGGCTCCCGTTTTGACGAGCCCAGCTCGGAGGGAGCAGACATGCGCATCATCGGACTGGACATCCACCGTGCCTTCGCCGAGGCCGTGGCCTGGCAGGACGGCAGGCTCAAGCGGCTGGGGCGCGTCGACATGCGCCGCGAGAGGCTCACGGCCTTCGCACAAGGGCTCTCGCCGGATGACGTCGTGGTGATCGAGGCCACTGGCAACGCGGCCGCCGTGGCGGATGTCATC
>NZ_LN811359.1:306545-365180 GCF_001006805.1 Microvirga massiliensis
AGTGTGCGGCCCTAGGCTTCGAGGTAAGCACCTTCTTGACTCTGTCCGGGAGGTCCTCTCTCTCCTTCCACTCGGCCAGGATTTCGTCGGCCCACGCGGCGTTCCGGATGCGCACAACGAGATCCGGCCGCAGGGACGAACTCGGGAGACTCGACAGAAACACGGTCAGCCGGTTTGCCTGATCGGGGTCGCTGTCCGCAGCAAGCGAGAGCCCCCAGAGGATGTCTGGTGTGCCCCATTCAGTCTCGGAAGCTGCCCGATCCAGCAGCTTGTCCATGATGAATTTTCGCTCATCGGGAACCAGGCGACCGTAGCGTTCGCTCAGGTCGGATGAACCCTTGACGCGCAGAGTTATCGTCTCGGCGAGCACATCCTGCGCTTCCTTCGATACGCGGTCATCAGCCGAGACCAAGGGGATGCTCTCCCTTCCCACGTGGAGAACCCCGCGAAGGTCGACGTCGGCCAAGGGCGGTTCGAGCTTGAGCCATTCGGTCACGAACGCCTTGTCCGAGGACCAGGCATCCACGCCGTCGCCGGGCAGCTCCGAGCCGCCCCGGACCGTCATCTCGACGGAACGGAGGTTCTCTGGCTTGCCGTTGACTGAACGGGTGACGGATTGGACGAGGGTGTCGAACGATGCCGGAGCGGCGCACCGCTCGAAGAGAAGGATCTTGGCCAGGACGGCCTCGTCGACCGGGATGTTCTGGAGTGTAGCGAGCTTACGCCTGATCGAGAGGGTGTTCAGGAACCGCTTGATCAAGCGTGGATTCCCGGCGATCCGGCGAGAAGTGGCCATTTGCTTGGCCAACCGGTCCGCAAGCGCGAACTCGGCTTTCAAGGCAACGGGGCAGTTCTCGATCAGGTTGGTCACGAACTCGACGTTGACGGCGACGCCCTTCCAGCTTTCGGCCAGCCGGCTGTTGACGGCAGAGCGGACCGCTTTCTTGACCTCAGGCGCGAGATCCGAGTTCTCGACGAACAGCAGCATCAGGTAGGCCCGGACCTCGTTGATCCCGAGGGGCGGGACGCGGAGCGGAACCTGGATCAGCTTGTCGAAATAGCTGACGACGAGGTCATCATCGAGCCTTGCTTCCCTGAAATGGATGCGGACGGCCTCCTTGATCATCTTGTCGTCAGCCGCGATGACGAAGGCAGTCCGATCCATGAAGAGGAACAGCCGCATCGCCTCAAGCGTGCCAATCACCGTCGGTGGCAGGCAGCGGTCCAGGTCGTCCACGAACACGACCAGCGTCACGTCGAGGTCGCACAGCAACTTCTGGAAGTGCTGTCTGAGCCCGTGGATCATCTCCGGAGGCGTCTCGGGCTTCTTCTTGGGCTTGATAAGCCTTTTTGCCTCCTCCTTGTGCTCTTCGCCGAACTCCTTTGCTTCATCGATATCCTGGGCCGTGATTTCCCCATCCGTCAGGTGCCTGTAGATCGACTCGGCACCCTTGATGAGAGGGCTGACAGGGACGCCGATAGCAAGGCTGGCAGCCGCCTCGATCCCGAGCCTCGCAACCCGGAAGAGATTGATCCTGGAAGCCAGATCCTTGGCTTGCTTGACGAGATCCTCGTTTCCCTGCGCGCGCTCCAGAAGCGCGCGGCCGATCTCCTCCATCAAAGCCGCCTTGGCGTCGTCATGGCCCTGGTAAAGCCAGGCGTTGAATGTCAGGAAGACCAGCTTGTCCGGGGACTTGGCCCGGAGGTCAGCTTCGATCTTCTTGTCCGAGCACTTGGCCTGGACGTCGGGTTCGATCTGCTTATCCGAACACCTGGCCCGGAGGTCAGCTTCGATCAGTTTGACCATGGAGGATTTACCGACGCCCCAGCCACCGGAAACCCCGATGCTGAGCGGCTTGCCCTTCGCGTCCATGATCATCTGGCCGGCGAGCCCAGCCATCACGCGGAAATTGAGAAAATCCTGGTCGGTCTCGACGTCAGCCCACATTTTTTAATTGCCAAGTTTGCCCACTGACCAGGTGGGATCAGCTTCGGCAATTTACAAGCGATCCTTGGAATATCGCCTGTGGACGCTTCGGCGTCGCCAAGATGAGCGTCCTGAGGGTGAGGAAGAACGGAGCAATCCTACGGGAGAGCCCTGCACGATCAGGGCTCCCACGCAGGCAATGCGGGCGCCTCATCAAGACGCCGGCGGTCCACAAATTTGCATATGCCGAGAGCTTTCCGGAACGAGCCGTCCGGGCACCGGGTTGCAGCATCCTGGACCCTACCTCGAGCATCTGAATGCCCGCGTCGCGGCCGGATGCGAGAACGCTTCCGCACTGTGGCGGGAGTACGGGCGCTTGGCTTTGCGGGCTCGCCCGAGCAGATGGGTCGCTGGCTCACGGAGCGACGCACGGGACCGGCGAAAACGACCCCGCGCAAATGGCGATCATCGACACCGGCGCCCTCCCGCAGATTCGAGATAGAACTGGCGCTGCCTTCACCAAAGCAACTTGCTTGGCTGCTGGTGCGCCCGACCACCGCTCTGAACCGAGACGAGGCCGCAATCTCAGCCCGTGCCGAGCAGGATGCTGAGGCTACGCGGATCGCGCGCCTCGCCCGTCGATTCTGCACGATCGTTCGGGACGGCAGTGTCGACCACTACCGTGATGATCAGGCGCAGCACCACGAGTATGAGGCTTGGCTCGCCGAGACCCGCTCGTGCGGCATTCGGGCGGTCGAGACATTTGCGGCCGGTCTGGAGCAGGATGGAGCCGCCGTGTGCGCCGCATTAACCCTGCCTTGGAGCAGCGGGCAGACCGAGGGACAGATCACCAAGGTGAAGCTCCTGAAGCGCTCCATGTACGGTCGCGCGAGCTTCGAACTCCTGCGCCGCCGCGTTCTCCTCGCCGCCTGATCCACACAAAATGCGAGAGGGCCTGCTAAACGGGTCCACCTCACCAGGAACCGGCAGCCCCGCAGGACCCGCGCCTGAAGTTCACCGGCTACGAAATCGAGAGTGACGAGGAGGATCATCAGCTTCGTCTGCGGGTCACCGAGCATGGCGCCGGTCTCTCTGGCGATTCAGGCGGGCCGATCTTTTTGATCGATGTCAGAACAGGGGAGCTTTCGCTGATCGGCCTCCAAATCCAGATCATATATTACGATACGGCAATCGGGCCTGATGGCTTCGAAATTGAAGGTCCGTTCATCGGCGGTTGCGATGCGTCGTTGAGAGTGAGGCTCAGCCGCTTCTCAACGATGGTCGAAGTGCCAGTGCACGGGCGCAACCCCTCGGACAGGCATACGAACTATGGCAACGGCGTCGCCGAGCAGGCAGCCCAGATAGGCCGTCGTCAGATCGGCGCCGCCGAAAGCGATGCTCGATATGTTGCGCAGCTTGGTGCTGACGATCGTATCCATGTGAGGTCGGTCCAAAGTCCCGCTCTCGTAGGCAGCCTCGACCCAGGCCACGTGGGCCCTGTCGCTGTCCTCCAGCACAATCTCAATCTGCCCCGTGCTCGGCTCGACCCGGAGGAGTTGGTTCGAAATGATTCCTGCAATCCAGACATTCCCGTCCGTGTCGAACGCCATTCCGTCGGGATACTGCCCGGTCCCGAACTCGGCTACGACCTGCTTCGGCCCCAAGTCGCCATCCTGAGAAAGCGGAAACCGGCTCAGGCGGCGGGCGTAGGTCTCGTTGACGTAGAGCCAGGAGCCGGTCGGGTCGACAAGACACTCGTTGGTGAAACCGAGACCGTCGGCGACGATCCGCGCTCCCCGTTCGTCGAGGAGCACGATGAAACCCGTCGAGGCGCTCCGGCGGTAATCACGCGACCGCGGTCTGAGCCGTGTCGACACGGTCAACCAGAGCCGGCCGGAAGCGTCGCGAACGACGAAATTCGACGGCGGGATGGGTTCGCCGTCCATCTCCGTCAGCACGGGCCGAATCTGGCCCGTGCGATCGAGGCGCCAGACGCCGCCAATCTCGGTACCGAGATTGGCGAACAGGAAAGACCCGTCCTGCTCGAGCGCGATGCCATTTGGCCGCGGGCCTTCCGGCAGGTCGGCTGTGGTGCCCGCATAGAGTACCTGCGTTCCGTCGGGCCTCAAATGGGCAACGCCGCCCCGCCAGTCGGACGTGTAGATGTTGCCCGCGGCGGTCACCAGCACGCATTCAGGCCGGACCAGGCCTGCGCCGACGAACGAAACATCGGCGAGATCGATCACCGGAACCATGTGACAGGCGCCATGACGAAGCCCGGGATGTAGGTCACGATCGCGAGCACCACTAAGCAGATGACGAACATCGGGACGAGGTCGCGCGTGATCTTGCCCATCCGCGCGTTGGCGATCTTCGCCGCGACGAACAGGGTTCCGCCAACCGGGGGCGTGAACAGGCCGAGTGCCAGGTTGCAGGTCACGATGAGGCCGAAGTGGACCGGGTCGACACCCATGGCCTTGGCCACCGGTAGAAGCAAGGGCGCGGTGAGGACGAGAGCCGGCACTGGCTCGAGGAAGATGCCGAGAAGCAGAAGAAGCACGTTGACGATGAGCAGGAACACGGCCGTGCTGCTGGTGATGCTGCGGATCGCATCGACCAACAGGAACGGCACTCCCTCCAGGGTGATGACCCACGCGAGCGCCGTAGTGGCGCCGATCACCAGCATCACCGTTGCGGAAGTCGTGAACGATTGAAGCAAGATTCCCGGCAGATCGTGCAGGCTCAGTTCGCGGTAGATCCAGAGGCCAACGACAAGTGCATAAGCGATCGCGACAGCTCCCGCCTCAGTGGGAGTGAAGACGCCACCGAAGATGCCGCCCAGGATGATTACCGGCATCAGGAGCGCGGGCAGGCAGGCGATGAAGCTGCGGCCGATATCCCGGGCAGGCGCGAGCCGGGCCCCGGGATCCCAGCCGTTGTGCCGCGCGACCCACATGCACCAGGCGATCAGGCCGAAGCCGAACAACAGCCCCGGAATGATCCCGGCCAGGAAGAGGTCCTTCACGGACGTGCCGGCCAGGAACGCGAACACGATCATCGGAATCGAGGGCGGGATGATGATCCCGATCGTGCCCGCGACCGCGACGAGCGCAGCAGCGAAACTGGCCGTGTAGCCCCGGCGCTGCATGCCGGGGATCATGATGCCGCCGACCGCCGCCGAATCCGCGACTGCGGAACCCGACACGCCGGCGAAGACCATCGAGGACGAGACGGTCACCACGCCGAGGCTGCCGGGCAGGAAGGACAGGCACTTCGAGGCGAAGTCGATGAGGCGTGCGCTCACGCCACCCCGCCCCATCAGCTCGCCGGCCAGAATGAACATCGGCACGGCGAGAAGATGGAAGGGCTCGATGCCGCCGATGAACGCCAGTGCCATGCCCTCGAATGTGTAGCTGCTTTCGGACAGCCCCATGTAGAGGAGGGTTGCCGCCAGGATCGCCCAGACGATTGGCAGTCCAAGGAAGGCAATAACGAAGAAGGTGACCATCACGCCAGCGAACAGCATCGCTAGTCCTCCGACATCATGGTGTAGGCGGAAGCCACCACGTGCGAGAAATCCTCTCCGGCCAGAATCTGCTCGACCACGAACAACAGGGCCAGAAACGAGCCGACCGGCATCGCCCAGTAAACAATGCCGACCGGCCAGCCGGTCACGCTCATGGTCTGGTCCATGTTCAGGACCGCGATCTGGACCCCGACCCAGATCAGAAGCACAAGCATGGTTCCTGTCAGTGCCCACAAGCCTACGAACAGGTATCGGTTCAGCGGCGCCGGAATGTGCTCGACAAACTCAATGACGGCCAGGTGTGCGTGCGACCGCACGGCGCGCGCCCCCCCAAAGAAACTCAACCACACGAATACCGCCTCGCCGAACTCATTGACCCAGGCGAGATCCACGTTCAGCACATAGCGTGCGATCACGTTGACGAACACTACGGCACAGACCACGCTTCCGCCGGCGATCAATGCGAGATCGATCACCTGGAGCACACGATCGCAGAGAGACTTCATCGTCAGGTCTCCAGGGCTGGAGAGCCGGGCGCCTCGTGAGCCGGCGCCCGACCTAAAACCGTCAGGCCCCGCGGATTGCAGCCGCCTCGGCCAGGATCTGGTCAACGGGTTCCGCCCCGTATTCCTGGCGCGCCCGCGCGTAGACGGGTTCTGATGCCTTCCGCCACACGGCCAGGTCGGGCTTGGAGATGATCGCGCCCTTGGAGGTCATTTCGGCGAGGAGGCGTTCGTCGTTGGTGCGCACTTCCTTGCGATTCCAATCACCCGCTTCCCGGGCAGCCTTGGCGACTCCCTCCTGGTCAGCAGGCGACATGGCCTTGAAGGTGCGCTCGGCGATTGCCAGCCATAGCGGCGAATACACGTGCTGTGACAGCGTGATGTACTTGGCGACTTCGTAAAACCGCTGCGAGTAGATCGTATCGATCGGGTTCTCCTGACCGGTGACGGTCCCCTGCTGAATCGCGAGGTAAACCTCGGTGACCGGGAGAACGACAGGGTTCCAGCCCTGCGCTTCCATGATCCAGCGGATCATCTCCACGGGTGCGATCCGCAGCTTCTTGCCATTCGCGTCTGCGGGAGAATTGAGCGGGAAGTTTGTCGAGAAGCTGCGGAAGCCCGCCTCCCAGTTGCCGATGACGCGCATTCCCTTGGCGGGAAGCGCATCGGCCTGGGTCTTGATGAACTTCGAGGTGTCGTAGAGCTTCCAGCCCTGCTCGTAGTTCTCGGCCAGGTACGGAAGCGCGACAAGCGAGAGCGGCTTCACGTGGGTGGTGAACGTGACCACACCGGTCACTGCGAAGTCGAGGCCGCCGGCCTGGAGTTGCTCCAGGGACTTGGCATCGTTTGCGATCTGCCCCGAATGGTAGACCTGCACCTTGTAGCGGCCGCCCGTATATTCCGCGACCTTGCTGGCGAACATCTCGGCGGCCTGCTGACGGGCGCCAACCGGAGTATCGGTATGGCTGAAGCGCAGGAGCTTGGCGTTCTGTGCGCGGGCGATGTAAGGGAAACCGGAGATGGCGACGCCGGCGAGCGCTCCTTGGAGCAGGGTTCGTCTTGTGTACATGGGCTGTTCCTCCAAAAGTTGGGTGCCCGGCTGATCCCTGCTTCGGGTCGCCGGGTTCTGGTCTTAGACGGGGATGAAGCGAGCCTCCCGAGCTGACTGATAGATCGCCTCTTCGATCGCGAAGTTGCGCAGATATGCGCGCCCGTCGTTCACGATCGGTGTTCCGTGCACGAAGTGGTCGACGATGTGACGGGTCTGGTGAAACACGCAGTCGCCGCCGTAGCCGCGATCTTCCCACGCATAGGCATGTTCCGCTTCAGAGCTGCCGGGCCGGCGCGTGAATAGGCGCCCATAGCCGTCGAGCCGGATGGTCCCGCCGGTTCCCTCGAGCAGCATCACCCCGTTGGTCATGCGCGTGTCGTCTGCCGGGTGATCGACCAGCCGGTTGCCGTCAAACAGGCCTGCGGCACCGCTCACGAAGTCGAACACGACAAGGCCCGCATCCTCCCCGGCGATTATGGGATTGAGCCGGCGAAGACGGGCAAACACGCCGCTGATCTCCCCGAGCAGAAACCGGTACACATCGATGAGGTGGATGCCGGTCTCATGTATGAGAAAACGCGGCATCTGCTGAAAATAGGGTTGCCGGGCCAGGTAGGCATCCGGCCCCTGACCGTCGCCGGGCCGGAGGCGAAAGGTGATGTTGAGCGGCGTCCCGACCGCACCGTCCTCAAGAAGACGCCTGGTCTCCCGAAACCACGGCATAAAGCGGAAGTTCTCATGCACAACGAGCGGAACGCCTGCTCTCTCGGCAGTCTCCACCACTGACACCGCTTCGTCCCAGGTCGGGGCAAGGGGCTTCTGGCAGACGACCGCCACACCGCGGCTTGCGGCCTCGTGCACGAGGTCGAAATGGGTTGACGGCGGAGTGACGATGTCGATGAGGTCGGGCTGCATGCGCTCCAGCATCGCCGCGGCCTCCGCGAAGCGTTCTGCCTCAGGGAACAGTGCAGCCGACCGATTCAGTTTCTCGGGATCACGATCAACCAGCGCCACGACCTGGGCATCGGCGATCCGACGCCAGGCATCTTGGTGGAAGCGGCTGAAGTAGCCGCAGCCCGCGATCGCGACCCTCAGCGTCATGCCGGATTGGCCTCCCCGGTTCGGATCGCCTCGGCGATGACGTGGGCAACCTCCTTGGTCCCGTCCCGGCCGCCAGCATCATAGGAGCGCACCCGCCCCTGCCCGAAGGCGAGATCGACACTTCGCTCGATGGCCCGCGCCCCGAGTCTCGCCGCCTCGCTACCAGACCGGGCACCAAGCCAGTCGAGCATCATCCCGGCCGAGAGAATCATCGCGGTCGGGTTGGCAACACCTCGCCCAGCGATGTCCGGCGCTGAGCCGTGGCTCGGCTGGAAGAGAGCATGCTCGTCGCCGACATCGGCCGACGGTGCGAAACCCATGCCGCCGATCAGTCCAGCACCAAGATCCGACAAGATATCCCCGAACAGGTTCTCCATCGGGAGCACGTCGAAGTCCCAAGGCCGGCGCACGAGATCGAGCGCCATCGCATCGACATAATGGTGCCCGGCCTCCACGTCCGGATGCCTCCGCGCGGCCTCGTAGAAGACCTGGCGCATAAAGGCGAAGGAGCGGAACACGTTGGCCTTGTCGACGAGCGTCACCCGACCTGGCGTGCCGCGCTCGCGCTTCCGGCGACGTGCCAGATCGCAAGCGAAGTCGGTCAGGCGCTCGGTGGTGCGTCGGGTGATGACCTGCGTGTCGCGGGCCTCCGATTCCGTAACCACGCCCTTGCCGCGCGACGCGAACATGCCCTCCGTGGATTCCCGCAGGATCACAAGGTCGATCTCCGTGGATCGGGGGGCATTCAGCACCGGAGGCACGCCCGGAATCGCCCGGATCGGGCGCACGCCGGCGTAGAGGTCGAGGCGAAAACGCAGGTCCAGTTGCGGTGCGATCTCTGTCCCATCCGGATAGCGGATCTCGGGCCAGCCCATGGCCCCGAACAGGATTGCATCCGCTTGCTCAGCACGGCGGAATGAGTCCTCCGGCAGGGCCTCGCCCGTCTCGGCGTAGTGCTTGGCACCGGCCGGGATGAGATCGCGGGAGATCGCCAGCCCGAAACGGGTCTCCACTGCATCGAGCACCGCAAGAGCCGCTTCGATCACCTCGACACCGATCCCGTCGCCGGGCATCACTGCAATCCGGAAGGCGTTCGCTTTCATAATCTCTGGAACCCGTGGCGTTCGATCAGGGCCATCAGCTCGTCACGTCCGCGACGGCGGTGCGCTACATAGAGCTCGCGAGCACGGTCCGCGTCACCGGCGAGCATCGCGTCCACGACCGCACGGTGCTCCTGGGTCGACCTCAAAGGAAGAGGGCGCAGCGTCAGAGTGAACAACCGGGCGCGGTGAGACTGATCCGAAACGGTCATGATCATCGCGGAGAGCCGGCGGTTCGGGCAGAGCTGCGCGACCCCGGTGTGGAAGCTCTCGTCGGCTGCGGCCCAAGCCTTGAGGTCTGGCTTGGATCCCTCCAGTGAGCGCTCCATGGCGTCGCAGGATTGCACGAGCGGTTGCAACTGCTCGGCCGCGAGTCTCTGGCGTGCGATCAACTCGACAGCTGTCGGCTCAAGGGCGATGAGGATTTCGTAGATTTCCCGCATGTCCGCGGCCGAGAGCGCAGAAATGCGCGCGCCGTGGCGGGGGACGATCGACAGCAGTCCATCCTGCTCGAGGCGGACAAGGGCCTCACGAACCGGGGTCCGGGACAGATCGAGTTCTGCAGCGATATCCTGCTCGAGGATCTGCGACCCAGGCGGATACTCATTGTCGAGGATGCGGCGCTTGACCTCCTGGTAAGCAACCTCGGTCAGGCGTTGCGGACGTTTGCCGCGCCCCAAAGCAGTTTGCGCCGCTACTTGTCCGTCACCTGCCAAGCCACTCGCTCCGAATGCAACAACGTATGCATTATTGCATTCGCCGGACTCGGCTGTCAATTGGCATCGAAGTGGCCAGCACTGTTCGGAAAGGCTGGGCCCGCTTTAGCGGGCCGGTAGAGCCGCCCTCATTTCCACCCATCTGCCGTTGGCCAAACAAGAAAGCCGTTGCGCCCGCGCAGGAGCTGAAATCGCCGTGTTCAAGGTTCGTCCAAGCACCACAGCGACCCAGATGACCGCGCCTGCCAGCGACCGATACAATCAATTGATCGCGACAGGCGGTGTCCCAACGGGGCGGTGGGGCACGTCGGATGATATCGCCACGGCGAACGCGACTTTTGCGAAAGTTCATCGGGCTGAGTTATTCGAAGATCATGGCCCTGCGCGATTTCCTCCTAATGCTCCTGGTCTGCCTTCTATGGGCGGCGCACACCGTGGTGAGCAAGATTGTCGTTTCGGGCATGGAGATCCCGCCGCTCTTCTATGCGGCAGTTCGCTACGGGATTGTGGCCGTGCTAGGGCTTCCATGGCTCCTGCCGATTCCGCGGCCGCGATGGCGAATTCTTGTCGTCGGATTTTTGATGGGAGGCGGCGGCTTTGCTCTGTTCTTCGTGGG
Source organism: Microvirga massiliensis (assembly GCF_001006805.1). Lineage (GTDB taxonomy): Bacteria > Pseudomonadota > Alphaproteobacteria > Rhizobiales > Beijerinckiaceae > Microvirga > Microvirga massiliensis. Next base: position 317,086 of record NZ_LN811359.1, read on the forward strand.
CATCAAGTCAGCGAGCCCGTCAAGCGCCGCAGTTGTGACGCAGCTCGGGCTTCCAATAACAACCCTCCTATCGGTCGTCATGCTGGGGGAGAGGATCTACTGGAAGCGCGGGCTTGGGATTGCGCTGACGTTCGTAGGGGGCTTGCTCGTGATGTGGGACCCCAGCAGCGCACTTCCGGTCTCGGGTGGGCTTGTCCTGATCTTGGGGTCCGCCGCTGCAGGATCACTGGCCGCCGTCATGATGAAGCAGATGGACGGCGTCGCGCCGTTGCGGTTCCAAGCTTGGGTCGGGTTCGCATCCGTGGTGCCGTTGGCCTTCCTGACAGCGGGCCTTGAGACTGATCAGGTCCCTCGGGCAATGGAAGCGGGCTGGGCCTTCGTAGCGGCACTCCTGTTTTCAGCCCTGATCGTCTCCCTGGTCGCCCATACGATCTACTATGACCTGATCGGGAAATACCCAGCCAACCTCATCGCGCCACTCACGATCATGAACCCACTGCTGACCGTGGGACTGGGGGTGATAGTGACTGGAGATCAGTTCGATGAGCGGATGGCGCTCGGTACAGGCATCGCGCTTTGCGGCGTTATGATCATAACCCTGAGGCGCAACCACGTCATGCCGCTGGCAGCGCTCGTGTGGGATCGCCTCCGCTAGGCCGCCCGCTCGCACTGAGGAGCACGGACACCCGCTCGAGAACGTCTACGGTGCAGCGAAAAGCCCCATCGCGCCGGACCTGACGCGGTCTTGATGGGCAAGATCTCAGGCTCGCACTCGACTCGAATTTCAGTTGGACACTCGACGATGGCGCCACAGAGCTCGAAGCAGATCGTTAGGCATAGCAAATTCCTGAGCTACATCCTGCGCCACGCACCGCAAAGCATCGGCCTGCAGCTCGATCCCTCTGGATGGGCCAATGTCGACGAACTTCTCGCCAAGGCTGCAGCGGCCGGGCACGCTCTCGATCGACCTATTCTTGAGACGATCGTCGCGACCAATACCAAGAAGCGCTTTGCTCTCTCAGTCGATCGCCAGCGCATCCGGGCGGTCCAGGGGCACTCGATTCCAATCGACCTCGGACTTGCTCCAAGCGAGCCCCCGCAGGCGCTGTTCCATGGAACCGCAACCCGGTTCCTGGAGCCGATCTGGCGCGAAGGACTGACGCCACGCTCCCGCCGCCAGGTCCATCTCTCGGCAGACCCCGTGACGGCAATGGCTGTCGGCCGTCGCCATGGCACGCCCGTCGTTCTCGTGATCGACACCGCAAGAATGCGGAAAGCCGGTCACCTCTTCTATCGCGCCGATAACGGTGTCTGGCTGACAGACCACGTTCCACCGGAATTCCTGCGCGAATTCTCGAACGCTTGAACTAACCCGATTCCGGCTCGGATTTATCGCGCAGTCGGCTTCTCCAGTGAGATCCCTAACGGCACTTTCAGAACCCCTTCTTCCCCCTCGAGGTCTATGAAGCGACTATCTCTCGGAATGACCAGACCCTCCCCAATCTTCGGGAGTTTGGAGAGCTCAGTGCATGCGACGGCTGATCTCTCCCCCGCCGAGACCTCGGAGCCGACGAGCCTCATTCCAGGCTGGCCCGCCGGACGCACAGACCCCGTGATCTCTTTCTTCTGGTCGGGGAAACTCCAGGTGAAGCGTTCGCCCGTTTGAACCCAGTGACCGGGCCATTCATTCTCCTTCACGCGCGACGCATCGAACACATACGGGCTCACCTCGCCTTTCTCGAACTCACCTCCGCCGACGCCTCCGCCCGGGTAGAAGGTGATGACGAACCGGGAGCGATCCGTCGCCCGGGTGCACTGCCACAGCGACCCCGCCAGGGCGAAGCCGTCGGCAAACACTCCCTGCGCCGCCAGTAGTATCGCGAGTCCTGCTCCAAGAAGTGCTCTCATCGGGCCGATCCCTCTGGGCTGCTCGGACCTATCCCCGTAGCTCCAAAACCTTACCAAACGTCACCCGATCGGCTGTGGTCCTCGGCCCGACCGGATTTCCAAAAAGCAGAAAAAGAATGCGCCTGTCCTGCGTGACACGCGTCCCACAAGCTGACGCTCTCTGGCCGGTCGCCGGATTCAACAGACACAATCAAGCGAAGACACCTTCGAAGAAATCCCAAGAGGAAAACGGGACGGCTGAGAAGAGTGACATTCAAGTGAACGCAATCTCGCGCGAAACCCCATCGAGACAAAGGAACAACACCATGAACGACGCGACCCAGACCCGCTCGAACAGCAAGCTCTACACCCGCACCCTGACGTTCACGGACGTGACCATCGGCACCGACAAGCGCGGTCTGCCCTATGCCAACTTCAAGGCCGACACCCTGGTGAAGTCCGGCCCGAAGGCGGGCGAGACCATCAACATCTTCGGTCAGGCGTTCGGCTCGGCCTACGAGGCGCTGAAGAGCGAGATCGTCGTCGGCAACACCGCCAAGGTTCTCGGCTTCCAGGATCAGCGCAAGGCTGACGAGGAGAACGGCATCTCCGGCATTCGCTCCTTCGTGGTGCGCGGCGTCCCGAAGGCGAAGGAGGAGGTCGAGCAGGCGGCCGCGTAAGCCTCTCTCCCGACAGACACTCCCGAAGAGGCCGGACGCGCTCGTCCGGCCCGTTTGGATCAGGCGAACACATTTTCACGAGCGCAATCTCGCGCAAACCCCACAAAGACGAAAGACCTACCCCAATGAACGACGCAGTTGCCACGACCAACAAGCCCAGCAAGCTCTACACCCGCACGCTGACCTTCACCGAAGTCACGGTGAAGATGGACAAGCGCGGCATGCCCTACGCGAACTTTAAGGCCGATACGGTCGTGAAGTCGGGTCAGAAGGCCGGCGAGAAGATCAACATTTTCGGCCAGGTGTTCGGCGCTGCCTACGAGGCTCTCAAGGGCGAGATCGTGGTCGGCAACACCGCGAAGGTGATGGGCTTCCAGGATCAGCGCAAGGCTGACGAAGAGAACGGCATTTCGGCCGTGCGCTCCTTCGTGGTCCGCGGCGTGCCGAAGGCCAAGGAAGAGGTCGAGCAGGCTGCTGCGTAAGCACCTCGCGACCCAAATGATCAAAGCCGGGCATCGCCCGGCTTTTTTCATGCATGCTCTGAAAAATACCGGAAAATTCGAAAAATCCCGAATTAAATTCCCGGGACAATGATCCCGCTTGGGCGACGATCCAAAAACCTCTATCCTGTGAGGAAGCCGCGCGGGTACACTGGCGGCATACCAGGGAAGCCATCGTGGACAGTTCGTTTCAGCGTCAGAAATCCTCTCCGGTCGCGCAGCTCCTCCAGGCCGCGACGATTCAGAAAAATATCGGAGATTTCATCCTCAATGCCCAGACGCGGGTGCGCGAGCTCGAGGCAAGGCGCGGATTTACCGGACCCGTCGGGCCGATCGCCCTCCTGAGCGATCTCTCCCGCCTCGACTACGATCAGATCGCAAAAATCCCGGCCTGGACCCCGACTTGTGTCTATGCCGATATGTTCGGCGACCTTTTTGAGGACGCGGTGATCTATATCGGCCACGCTTGTGATTACAGGGGCATCTCGTTCCTCAGCACTTTGGCCCAGAGCCTCGATCTCGCGCTCGGGGATCTCGTCTTCTACGATTCCAACGCCTCGCAGACCGTGCCGGCCCCGACCGAGGTCGATGAAGCCCACCTCGATGGCTTCAGGAAAATCGGATCGGAGGCCGCCAGCAGCCTGGACGAGCACGGCTACATGAGCCTCAGCGAAATCAGTGTGGCCGCGGCCCTCCGGCAGTTGCGGCTTTTCGCCGAGGACGTCGGCATCGATGCCGAATACCAGATGTTGAACGCCGCTTCGGTCTGGCTATCACTCCGCAGCAGCAATCCATTTGGTGTCGCGATTCACATTCTCTGCCTAAGAACCTGATTGTTCGACCGGGAGTGAAAGTGCCGGGCGTTCGCCCGGCATTTTTCGTGGGTGGACCGGAACATCCAAGAACCCGATTGGAGGGCTTGCAGCCCAAACCCCGGAAAGGACTATTCGATGACGCTCGTTCCGTCGCTCGCTGATCTCGCTTCGCTCTTCACGCTCGTGCCGAACGACCCTAACGCCTACGGCGGCATCGGCTCTCGCGAGACACCCGCCGACGTTTGTTCCGACATGACCCGGATCGCGACCGCGCTCGAGGCTCGCGGGTTCCGGCTGCGCTCGGGTGGCGCCGGCGGCGCGGATCTCGCGTTCGAGAACGGCACGTCGAAGCCGGACCAGCGCGAGATCTATATCCCGTGGAAGGGCTTCAACGGTTCCGACAGCCCCTATTTCCCCGCTCGCGCGAACGAGACGGCGATCGAAGCCGAGATCGAGCACATTCGCGACTCGTTCGACCCGCGCCAACCCGTTCAGCCGCTGGGTCGGCCGATGACACCGGTGGAAATCACCGCGCGCGCCCAGCTTATTGCGGCAGCCTTCCATCCCGCCTGGGACCGCTGCTCGCAAGGCGCGAAGAAGTTGCACACCCGGAACGTCCACCAGGATCTCGGCATGGATCTGATGACGCCCTCGCGCTTCGTGATCTGCTGGACGAAGGACGGCGGTCCGACCGGCGGAACCGGACAGGCGATCCGGATCGCCCAAGCGCACGGCATCCGAGTCCTGAACCTGCACAACAGCTTCGTGCGGACCGGCGTGCGCCGCGCGCTCGGTCTTTGAGAACAGCAGGGCGGTCTACGGGCCGCCCCACCCGTCACACCGTCACGCGCACATCCGAGACCCCTTCATGATCAGCTACATCACCGGCGACCTCTTCAAGACCGACTCAGACCTCCTCGGCCATGGGTGCAACTGTCTAGGGAAACTCGGCGCGGGCGTCGCAAAGATTGTCGCCCGCAACTACCCCGAGGTGGTGAAACCCTACCAGGATCTCTGCGAGAAGCATCGCGGCAATAAGGCCCTGCTCCTCGGTCGCGCCCAAATCCTTCCGGTCACACCGCATCCGGCGGCGCCGAACGTCCGGGTGATCGCCAACCTCTTCACCCAGGTCAATGTAGGCACTCACCAGCGCCAGGTCGACTACGATGCGGTTCACGACAGTCTGACGGCTCTGCGAGATGCCGTCGAGAACCTCGAGTTCGGCATCGTCAACAAGGTGGCCCTGCCTCGCATCGGAGCGGGACTGGCCGGCGGTGACTGGCCGAGGATCAAGGACATCATGACGACCGTGCTCGCCAGCGCATCCTTTGATGTCACCGTCTACTGGCTGCCTCCGCGCTGGACGGAAAAGAAGATGACCCGCCTGAAATGTCCAACCTGCCGGAAGCGGATTCCACCCGGTACATTCGTATGCGCCGAATGCGGAGTGACGTTCTCGAAAACCTCTCGGCCGAAATCCGAACCACCGCTGATTACGTTCAGGGCCTATCTAGTCGCTCTCGTGGTGGCGACCTTTCTCATTCCCATTTTTAAGGTCGGCGGCGATAAGATGCCGGCCAGGAAGATAGCAGCCGCTGAGGTGACGCTGGACCAAAACAAACCAGCCGATACGGGCGCCGGGGCGGCGATCGACAGTGATTTGTTGATGGACGCGACCTCGCAGAAGTTGTCCGACGACAGCCCACCAGTTCGGCCCACACCGGCAGCAACAGGTCTCGGCGCCTTCAAGGTCACTAACGTGCATCAGGCCTATAACAGGAAAGCGCGCGAGCTGGGTTTCGACTTCGAGGCCCGCTTGGACAGTTGCCTCACGCCTGAGCGCAAGTCGGGATGCACGTATCGTCTTGGCGATTTCTCTCAGATCCTGGCCATGGGAGATCCGCAGACCTACGAGCTGAATGATTTCACCATCGGCTCCGCGCCCCAAGGTCAAGTGCAATCCGCCGAGATGCTCTTGATCTGGACCGCGGCGATGGCGCTCTTTGCCCCTGAGACTGCGCCCCGCGAGAAACTCGATGCGATCAAGGAGCTTCTGGATGGCGTCGAGCGCAATGGCGATGGGCACTCGCAGATTGGCTCAGTGCGCCTCAGGCTCCAGAAACTCGATGGCATGGGAACCTGGTTCCATGTCTTGCCCGCAAACACGCCGATCGACTAGGTGCAGATTGTGAAGAAGGTTCTCTCCCTCGCGACCCTCATCCTGTCTCTCGGAACGGGCCTCGCCTCAGCCCAGGACCTGAAGGTCTGCGGCCTCGCCCGCGAGAAACCGGATCTCAGCATCTCGGCCTGCACGCGCATCATAACCGGTGGGGCAAAGGGTGGACGGGCCGCGGCCTTCCACAACCGAGGGATCGCCTACGCCGGCAAGGGCGATCTCCAGCGAGCCCTCGCGGATATCAGCGAGGGCATCCGCCTCGATCCCAAGCCCGCCTACCGCTACCAGGAACGGGGAGAGATCTATCACCGGGCCGGTAATCTGGACCAGGCCATCGCGGATCTCAGCGTGGCCATCCGCCTCGATGCGTCGCAGGCCTTCCGTTTCCACTCCCGCGCTAACGCGCTCAAGGACAATGGCGAGCTCGAGCGCGCCCTGCGGGACTATAGCGAAGCCATCCGGCTCGATCCGACGCGCGGGTTCCGGTTCTTCAGCCGAGCGGTCGTCTATCGGGATCTGCACCGCTACGACGAAGCGATCGCAGATTTCGCAGCCGTCATTCGCCTCGAGCCGAATAACGCCTCGGCCCTGATGGAACGTGGCCTGGCCTATGCCATTAAAGGCGACCTCATGCGCGCTGAGGCCGATCTCAATGCCGCCATCGCCGCCGATCCGTCCAACGCCGAGATCCGAGCAGCCCGCGACACGCTCTCTTCCGGCGGCCGGCCCGAGATCGGAGAACCGTCGACGGCTGCGGCGCCCGAAGGGGAACGCACGACGTTCTACATCTGCTCGAGGGCGGGATGCACCGTTACTGTCTCCTCGTCCGGAGGGTTCAACACCGCCAACGCCTGGGCGCTCGGTCACCTGTTGGAGGCCGATGCAATCGATTGGTGCGAAGGCTATGTGATGCCCGACTGGCGTGAGCAGGGCGGAATCAGGAAGCTCAATGGGTGCGTCAGAGAAACTCTTGCTAAAGATGGCGGACGGGATCATCGCATCGCCGCCAACTGCCCGGCGGGTGTCCTGACCGCGCCCGACGGTCGCCGCTGGCGGCTCGCCGACGCGAAGCGCCGCGGCAGAGACGTGGATCCCTGGGAAACCTGGGAGTTGCTCGGCAAGATGGATCCGAACGAGCGTCCTCCTTTCGAGGCCAACGGCAGCCAGTTCCGAAGGCTATGTCCGATCCAAGCCCAGCGCTGGCAAGTCGAGTAGCCGCCCGGGCCACCTGCCTAACCGGATCAATCGCGACAGGCCGCAAGGCTCGCACAAGCCAAATTAGTTACAGACAGCGCGCCGCCGAATGGTGGCGATAGGGATCGGGGCGAGTTGCGGATGTACCAGCAGCCCCACTCCTCAACTCGTCATCACTCCGGCTGGCTGCGGGACCGATCGGACGCCTGAGCAGGGGCAGAACTTGCCACCTGTCGCTGAATCACGTCCGATCCCTCCCTTCTGTTCTGACATCGCAAAGGCACTGCGGGTCCCAAGCTCGCATGTCGAGAATTCTTTGGTGATTTGAGGACGAGCAAAATCCCCGAACAAACAACTCGTACCGACTCGAACTTTCTTGGCCTCATTGCCGCCGGCACGCCTCTTGGAGAACTCACTATGCAATTCCCACGGGAAGTTCACGAACCGATTGCGTGTAACGCCAGCCGCAGCGTCATCGAAAACATGGCCGAGACGCTCGCCCGGAAGCTGGACTTCCGCCAGAGCCGGTTCGCGATGTCGATCAATGCCGAGCGCGAAATGGTCGACCTCATCAAGCGCCTCGATGGGCGCGTGATGGATCCGCCGATCATCAATGCGGGCGAGTGCCCTGACGCAGACGACAGCCTCGTCGTCTTCGACGACAAGCACTTTACGGTGTTCCATTTTCGGAACCCGCTGATGAGCCAGAAGCTCGAGGACAGCCATGCGATGTTCTTGGGCCACGAGATCGGTCACCCCTTTCTGCACTATCCGGTGGTCCACATGGCGCGTGGCGTTCAGGTCGGCAAACCGCTCGTTATGGTCGCCCAGCGGCACCCCAATGAGCGCAACGAAGCTCAGCGGCGCTGCGATATCGAGGCGTACTGGTTCGCCCACGTCCTCGTGTTTCCTGAGGCCCTCCTTCGTGATCTTTGGGATCGCTACAGGGGGAATGTCCGCGAGATCGCCTCGATCACCAAGGTTCTCCCGACCACGATCGAGAACCGGGCCCGGCGCCTCGGACTTCTCGACGCGCCTTTGGCCCTCGCGGCCTAGTATAACTCGTCGACCTCACGAGAGCCGGTTGCGTTGCATCCGGCTTTTTCATTTGGGCTCCTGCAAGCCCGTGGTCGGCCACGCCGCCAGGCCAGGTTCTAATCTCCCCCGAGCACTTAATGGCAAACTTCCTCAACGATCCCGATTTCGTAAAACTGCATCTCGCTCATTTCATTAATTTCATGGGGCGCGACGGCTACTCGGCCGAAATGGCCCAGGAGGAATTCCCGAGGTTGCGCGAAACGGTCGGCCTGGATGCGAACCCCAAGAAATACCTCTTCCTGCCGCGCACTGGCTCGCGGTTTCCACTCGACCGGCGTAAGAAGGTGATGATCGCCCTCACCTACCACAAGGCGGGCGACCACGCCTATTTCGCGTATAGTCAGGATCTCAGCGCCTGACACTCCGTCAGGTCCGATAAGAGGCGGGAAGACATCGCCGCGCATGTCGAGGAATGTCGGCCTGGCTCACCTCTGGGCTTGATCCGCCGTCAGCGGCCGAGCCTGAGTGGCCCTGGTTTCCAAACAATCAGATCCCGGCCGCCGCTGGCGGCCTTCAAGATTGACTGTGCCTGCCGCTGGGCATGAGGTCCGGGCTCCTGTGATCCGCTCGGCTGCCTTGGGACAAACCGCACGGCGGGATTGGCGATGGGCCCGGCGAGCGGGTCGATCAAGAGACGAATGCGTCATGCAACGATCGGGCTTGTCCGACGTTTGCGCCCTGTAGTGTGAGCGTCGGCGTTCCATGCAGCACGGCACGGATCAGGACCTGGATCGAGTGGCTCCGAGCCCTATCGTCGGTCCTAGCAAGCCGCGCCTTCTCCAGGTTTTGGGGCCCGGTCTCATCACCGGCGCCTCCGATGATGATCCGAGCGGGATCGCTACCTACAGCCAGGCGGGAGCCCAGTTCGGCTACGGCCTGACCTGGAGCCTGCTGTTCACCTATCCCTGATGACGGCGGTGCCGATGATCAGCGGGCGCGTCGGGCGCACGACCGGACGCGGGCTTGCCGGCAACCTGCGCAAGTACTACCCGAACTGGCTTCTGCAGTGCATCGTGCTGCTGCTTCTGATTGCCAACATCATCAATATCGGTGCCGATCTCGGGGCCATGGCCGATGCGACACGGCTGGTCTTTGGCGGCCCATTGCTCCTATACGTTCTGCTGTTTGCGGCAATCTCGAGCGCCTTGCAGGTCTTCCTCCAGTACACACGCTATGTGGCGGTGCTGAAATGGCTGAGCCTGGTGCTGCTGGCTTATGTCGCGACGCTCCTCATGGTCAAGGTGCCGTGGGGGGAGGCGCTGACCCGGCTCGTGGTGCCATCGATCACTTGGAACAAGGATTACCTCACCACCCTCGTGGCGGTGTTCGGGACCACGATCAGCCCCTATCTGTTCTTCTGGCAGGCGAGCCAGGAGGCGGAGGACGTGCGCGAGATCCCGCGGCGAAAACCGCTCGTTCAAGCTCCCCGACAGGGCCCCGACGCCCTGGAGCGGATCGAGCTGGATACCCTGGCGGGTATGGCAGTCTCCAACCTGGTTGCGCTCGCCATCATGCTCACCGCGGCGGCAACCCTGAATGCTCATGGCGTGACCGATATCCAGACCTCAGCCCAAGCAGCGGAGGCACTGCGACCGATCGCCGGAAGGTTGGCCGAAACCGTGTTCGCACTCGGCGTGATCGGCACCGGACTGCTGGCGGTTCCGGTTCTTGCCGGTTCGGCTGCCTATGCCATCGGTGAGGCGCGGAAGTGGCCGGTCGGACTGGCGCGCCAGCCGATGCAGGCCAAGGCCTTCTATGCCACGGTGGTGATTGCGACCTTGCTCGGCATGATCCTGAACTTCACCCCGATGAACCCGATCAAGGCGCTCTACTGGAGTGCGGTGATCAACGGCATCGTGGCGGCCCCGGTGATGGTGATCATGATGCTCTTGTCGGCCAAGAAAGAGGTCATGGGCGCGTTCACGGTGCGAGGCTGGCTCACGGGGGCTTGGCTGGACCGCAACCGCCGTGATGGCGCATGCCGTCATCGCGATGCTGGTCATGTCCTTCTGACCGCCCGATTTGCAAAAATCCGTTTGCCAGTCCAAACCAAACCGCACCAAATTTTCAGGACCATTTCGATGAACTCTCCCGATATTTCTCTGCCCACCCAGACGGCCACGACACCACCCGACTGGATCATGGAAAAGATCGAGAGCGCAAAGGCGCGTGGATGGGGCTTCTGCCTGATTTACGTCGAGCCGGAACAGCACGAAATGCTATGCGAGGAGCTCAACGGTTGCGATCTCGGCCAGCACCATGTCCAGGTTTTCCCGGCGCGCGGCCCCGATCTCGTTCGCGAGGCCGCGGGGGATCCCGATCACATGCCCATCATGCTGAAGTGGGCGGATCCGATCGTCACAGAGTCTCGGGCACCGACTGAGCGAAAAAAGAAAAAGGCCGCGGGCAAAAAGACCTCCCGGAAAAAGAAGCAAACCGCCTAGAACGGCTGGAGAAGGGAAATTCCGGGGTATTGCCCGGCTTCGCCGGAGGCGACTAAATACGCGTCCGGGATTCCGGAAAATTCCCTCCGCGCGCGGTTCGTGGCTCCGTCAAAGGTCAAACCTGGGCTGAACCCATAATCGTCACTGCCCGGCCCGATCCGTCGCAAACCACTTAGACCGAAAGACCATGGATAATACCAACACTCCGAACAACGCCGATATTATCGAATCCCTCAAAGCCGTGCCGGATATCCGCAAGCGCCTGATCTTTGCCGTGCTCGCGCTGGTGTCGGTTTTCGCCCCGATCGCCTCCGCGAGCGCTTTCGGCTTCACGGCCTCGGTGTCAGTCGCCGAAATCCTCGGCAACTTTGCCTACGTGCTACCGATCCTGGGGATCCTGGTCGTCGTGGCCCCGATCGTGCCGGCGTTGCAGGCGAACACCCGTATCATAGATATGGCCAACGGCGCTGCTGCCCTGTTCGCCACGTTCATGCTGCTGAACACGGTCTTCGAGGCCGTCAAGTTTGCCGGCCGGGCGAGTGAACTCGCGACTCCGAGCTGGGGCCTGCTCGTTTTCGTGGTCTATCTCTGGTTTGCGGTGGCTCGTGCGTTCCGCGCGGTCCGGAGCCGCCCCGTGACGGCCTGATCGCGCTCGTTCCCCACCCATTCACGATAATGTCGTGAGAACCCGCCGCACTCCGGCGGGTTTTTTTATGGGCCGGGCGCAGACCCCGCCGCCGGTAGTCTCGTCGGTCCGAACTTGTGATCCTCGAAACCGCAAGCGCGCGGAGGCGGCGTTGTCTCCCAGAGAACTCGTGGAGGCTCACTAATTCTGGTCGTCCTTGAACGGCTCGTCTCCACGGGAATAGGATCCGCGATACTGATTTTCCGAGGAAGCGCGATCCCCAATGCCAGCCATTTCGATCCGCAGGCTCGAGCCGAGCGATGCTGACGACTATCGGACCATTCGGCTCGATGCCCTCCAAAGAGACCCAGAGGCTTTCGGATCCATTTATTCCGTCGAGGCGGACTTCCCGCTGGTCGCCATTGCCGACCGCCTTGCCAGCTCTGTCGTGTTCGGGGCCTACGCCGACGGGCAGATCGTTGGCATGGTCGGGCTCAAACAGGAGACCGGCCCAAAGACCTCCCACAAGGGGTTCGTCTTCGGACTCTATGTGCACCCGGACTGGCGCGGCCAGAGCATCGGGAGCAGACTGGTGGAAGCTCTGATCGCTTCGGCACGAGACATCGTCGAGCAGCTCACATTATCGGTCGTGCACGACAACAACGCGGCGATCTCGCTCTATCAAAAACTCGGGTTCGCGGTTTATGGCGTCGAGCCTCGGGCGCTCAAGAGCACCAAGGGATACTCCGACGAGGTGCTGATGGCACTCATCCTGCCGCCGGATTGACCGTCGCGGTGCTTAAAACCGGAAGCGCTCGAAGGCCGTGATCCTCTCCACGAAGGGCTCCAGGTCCCGGCGATAGATCTCCTCCTGGAGAAAGTTGATCTCGCTCTCGAGCGCCTCTTCCCCGACTTCGATCCACCAAGACTTGGGCCGACCGTTTGAGCCGTCGTTCCATTTGTAGCAGCGCGCCTTCAGATCGTCTTTCCGGTCGAAGGGACTGCCCTCGGCCCAGATCCGGAACCGTGGCTTGCGGGCTGTCTTCAGCAATAGACAGAACGGGGAGCCATTATCACCCGGCAGCGGATGGCAGAGCACCTCCAGCAGGGCATGACAGTCGTCGGCCGCCCGGTGGCCGTTGTGGAACCAACCGCAGTGGGCCAACAAATATCCGAGCTTCGTCCCCTCGAACCCGTAGTCCACCCACGGGATTTCCGAATGGCTGCACGCCCATGCTTTCGCACTGAAGCCTCCGGTCAGGCGCTCGCAATACGCACGATCGAACCTGGCGTTGTGGGCGATGACGAGGTGCGCTGGTTCGAGGAATCGCTCCACGGCCTCCAGATCAAGGACATGGCCTGCGACCATCTCGGGCGTTATCCGATGTACGCGCATGGCCTCCGGACTGATCGGCACCGACGGCTCGCGCAGCGCATTGAAGATCCCGATCACGTCGCCGATCTGGCCGGCTGCGTCGAACGTGAAGGCGACCATCCCGAGCTCGATCACCTCATCGGTTGGATCCCGCCCCGTGGTCTCGGTATCGACGATGATCCCGATTTTCTCATCGTCAGCCAGTTTCCTGTCCGAGCAGACCGGCCGAGGCTGCAGTTCCCGAAGGACCCTGTAGCAGCCACTCTCTTGCAGAGCCCGCGCCGCGGCCTCGTAATCGACTGGGTCGAGTTGGAAGGAACGAGGCTCCGCCGGCGCCCTCTTCACAGCACGAGCAGGGCTCTTGGCCTCGCGCGGCACAAAAGGGGCATCAAACCCGACAAACAGGTCTGCCTGCCCACTCACGCCGCCCTCCTGCCCTGCCGCGGGATCCCCTCGGAACACGATACAGAGCAGAGCTTGGCGGAATACCTGTCGCCAAGTGGTTAATGGATACCATCACCGGAATTCACAGCCGCTTTCCGTTTATTCCGGAATTCATTCCCGGATTGCCGTGTCCCTCAACGTCGAGCCCGGTGCTTCGACGCGATCGAATCGCTGCTTGCCACAGGGATCGGCCGTGTGCGAGCCTTCTGCGGCACAAGGAGATACTGCGATGCCAACCGGCACGGTTAAATGGTACAACGAAACCAAGGGTTACGGCTTCATCCAGCCCGATGCGGGCGGCAAGGACGTGTTCGTCCATGTATCGGCAGTCGAGCGCGCGGGTCTGCCAGGTCTCAGCGAAGGCCAGAAGGTTTCCTACGAGATTCAGACGGATCGCCGCACCGGCAAAGATTCCGCTGCTGAACTCCGTGTCGTCTGATCACGCGTCGAAGCGAAGAGACTGTTGCCGCCCTGATAGGCGGCTTTTTCATGAGCAGACGCTCACACGCCCGACTTCAGTCGCCCGGGATTCCCGGAGCCTCGTCAGGATTCGCTCAATCGGCTCCGGTTTGTGAATCCCGTATCCTTGAACGAAGGTGATGCCCATCTCGGCTGCCATCTTCATGGTCTCGTCATCCTCGATGAACTCGGCGACGGTCTGCGCGCCGAGCTCCTGAGCAATCTGGTGGATCGACTTCACGATCTGCTGGTCCACGACACTCTCGGTCATCCCGCGCACGAAGCTTCCGTCGATCTTCACCAGATCGACCCGGAACGTCCGCAGATACTGAAACGAGCTCAGTCCTGACCCGAAATCATCCAGGGCGATCTGACACCCGATCTCCCGCAGCTTGCTGATCAGAGCCTCGGCAACGGCCAGCTTGCTCATCAGCGCCGTCTCGGTGATCTCGAAGACGAGCATGCGCGGCGGGACTCCAGCCTGATCGATGGCATCCAGAATATAGCCGCAGAGATCGGCGTCACCGAGCGATGCAGCCGACAGGTTGATGTGAACCCGCGCGTCCGGATCAACCTCCATGATCTCGTGCGTCGCGCCCAGAGCCCTTCGGATCACCCAGCGGTCGACCTCGCCGATGAGGTCGTAACGCTCGGCCGCCGGGATGAACACATTGGACGGGACGGTGTGCCCGTCCTTACCTTTCATGCGGACCAGGGTCTCATAGCGGTTGTGGGTCTTCGCGCCACACTCCACGATCCTCTGCGCGAAGAGCTCGAGCCGGCCCTCCCGCACGGCCTCACGGATGCCGGCCGCGACTGTGATTTCGCGATGGCGGTCCACCGCATCGCTCTGCTCCGGCCGGTAGATGCTCACCCGGTTCCGGCCCGCGATCTTGGCCGCCATGCACGCCACGTCGGCCTGGGCGAGGATCGTGCTGGGACAATCGGCGTCCCGGGTGATCTCGGCCAACCCGATGCTGGCCCCGACGCTGAAACTGCGCTCGCCCCAGGGAAACTGGATCGCGCTCATCGCCCGGTTCAATCGCTTGAGGACCTCCGTCGCATCCTCGATCGAGCATCCCAGGAGGATGATCCCGAACTCGTCGCCGCCCAAGCGCCCGATGATGTCGCCTTTGCGCATGTAGGCCGGCAAAGCCGTGGCGACCCACTGCAGCATGGCATCGCCCGCCGCATGGCCTTCCGTGTCGTTGATGATCTTCAGCCGGTCGAGATCCAGGAACGCGAGCGAATGCTTGATTCCCGTTTCCTGGCTCTCCGTCAGGGCCCCGGCGATCTTGTCCTCGAAAGCGGCCCGGTTCAGAAGTCCTGTCAGGACATCGTGGGTTGCGGCATACCGCAGGCTCTCCTCGGCTTCGCGACGGGCAGTGATGTCCTGATACTGAACGTGCAGGAAAGCCGGACGGCCGACTTCATCGCGAATGAGCGAGGCCGACCGCAGCACCCACAGATCGCGTCCGTCCTTGCAGCGATAGCGATACTCTTTCTCTTCGAAATCGGTTTCGCCCCGCAGTAGCGCGCCGTTGTCGGGTGCCGGATCGCCACGAAACGCAAACTGCCTGGGCGTCAGCCCGACGGCCTCCTCCTTCGTGTAGCCGAACAGATCAGTGTAGGCCCGATTGACCGTGATCACTGTCTCGTCGAGATCCAGGAGAGCCGTGCTGATGCCGGCTCCTTTCACGGCCCCGCGGAACAAGGCCTGGTTGCGCAGCGCCTCCTGATCGGCTGCATGCCGGCGTCGCAGTTGCCGGCGCAGGTTGAGCGCCAGGGCAATCATGGCTCCCGTCAGGACCAGGACGACGGAGCCGATCCTGATCACCCGCTGCTGCCAGCCGACGTAAATACTCTCGATCGACCGGGCGACGCTGACCGTCAGCGGAAGGTCACCGACCTGCGTGAACGTCACGAGCCGCGGGACACCGTCGAACGGCGAGGTCACCTCGAACGAGCCGGAACGCCTCTGCGGAAAATGATGATAGATCCCAGCGTTCTTGGCCTCCATTCCGAGTTGTTCCTCGGAAAATGGCACCCGCGCCAGGAGCCGCCCATCCGTCCGCAGGACCGTCATCGATCCGTTCGAACCCAGATCCATCTTCTGGAAAAGGTCCGTAAAGTAATCCAGGCTCAGAGCCACATAGGCGATGCCCGCAAAGCTGCCCTCGGGGTTCGACAGCCGGCGGCTGAAGACCAGGCCCCAGCCGTAGCCATGTCGGCTCTTGACCGGCAGCGAGATATACAGCCCGGCGTCCGGGCGATCCCGGTGAACCTTAAAATAGTCGAAAGTATGGATTTGGAGAACGCTCGGATCAACGGTGCGAGAGTGGAAGAGCACCTTGGCATCGGCGTCGGTCACTGCGATGGCGGCGAAATACCGGGCCGTCGCCACCTCGTCGAGGAGGAGCTGACGCTGCAGCCCGGGATCATGCTGGGCAAAATCAGGGTCCTGGATCCGACTCATGATCGTCCGGATCGAGAGATCGATGATCTCGATGTTGCGCGCGATGTCCCGCTCGACGGCCCAGGCGAGATTGCCCGCAGACGCCTGAGCTTGCGCCCTGACCACCCGCCGCTCGTCGATCAGAATCACGATGCAGAGCAAGGCGAAGATCGCGGCCAGCGCTACGACGCTCCAGACCGAATACTGGCTTAAAAATCTCTTCAGGTGCGGATCCGCAGCAATGGCATTATTTCCAAACAGGCCCCTCCCGAAAAACCGAGTGTCGCTTGCTGGCAGGCAACGGGCCGCTCAGGAGAATAATCGGGGCCGCACCACGGGGCAATACGCGAGCAAATTCCGAAGGTCGGCGGAGCCCGCTTGACCTTACGGGGATGAGGGATCCCATCACCCCTCACCCCCGAGTGCCCAATCAATATGTGCAGACGATCCTCTCACCTGAGTAGGCCAGATACGTGCCCGTGACGGGGTCGAACGAACGGTATTTCCGGGCGCAATAAGCGGCCAGCTGCGGGTCGACCGCGGCCGGCGGTGGGGGCAGAGCCGGACGAGCCTGGCTGGCGATCGCACTTCCGACCAGAGCGCCGGCCGCCAAGCCGAGAGCGCCAGCCGCCAGGGCGTCGCCACTTCGATCACGGTGGTAGTAGCGAGGGCCGTAATACCGGGGACCATGATAACGCGGGCCATGATAATGGCGATGCCGCCACTGAGCATAACTCTCGCCCGGATAGACCCGTGTCAGGTCGGGAATAGCTTTCCCTCCGGGCAAGGTCCCCATGGGTGCAGCCCCCACGGGTGACAGGGATGCTCCGAGCATCCCAAGAGCGAGCAGCGACGCTGTGATTTTCCGCATGACCATGTATCTCGTGTTCCTCATGCTTCTGGTGTGGTCCTCGACAAGAAATCCTGTCCTACCGGCCTCCATACCATAGCTTGGCGGTTCCAAGACAGGCCGGATTTTCGCTTCGCCGAATACCCGAAGTGCCATAGAGGCCCGATGCTCCTGGTGCTCGTGCCAGGAAAATCGGATTTTGGGCGGACCGCGCCCCGATTATCGTTTTTCTCCGGAGCTTGCGGTTGCTGGGAAATTCGCGGACCGCTCTATATAGCGGCACCACGATACCCCATCTTGGGAAAGGGCCTCGAGGATGCGCTTGTTCTTTCACCTCTCGGATGGGGAGGACACGATCCCCGACACGGCGGGAATCGAGATTGACAGCGTCGAGACCGCTCATCTTGAGGCTATGAATGCTATCGTGGAGTTTCTCGAGGGAGACGCCAACGCGGAGACCGACTGGGCTGGTTGGAGCCTCGATGTTGCCGATAGCTCCGGCGCCGTCCTTTTCTCGTTTCAGCTCGGCTCGATCCAGGCCTACAGATCGGCACTGAAAAAGCACCGCCTTCACGGATGAAAAAGCCCCGCGGTGCGGGGCTTTCCGTCTGAAAAGAAAGCGAATTTCAGGCCGCCTTGCGGGCACGACCCTTCTGCGACTGAGCGCCTCGCGCGACGCTGGCCTTTTGCCCCAGTCCCATTGCCTTCGCGAGTTCCGACCGTGCCTTGGCATAGTTCGGGGCGACCATCGGGTAATCGTGAGGCAGCCCCCACCTTAACCGATATTGCTCGGGGGTCATGTCGTAAGTGATCCGGAGGTGCCGCTTGAGGGATTTGAACTTCTTTCCGTCCTCGAGGCAGATGAGGTAGTCCGGCGTGATCGACTTCTTCACCGGAACAGCCGGGGTCGGCGCCTCAGTGGTCGCTGCGCTGGCCTGTCCGCCCGAAGCCCTCGTCAATGACGCATGAACCGTCGTCAGCAATGCCGGCAGGTCGGCAGCCGGTACCGGGTTGTTGCTGACGTAAGCAGAGACAATCTCTGCAGCCAACTCGACGAAATTCGGGGCGGAAACCTCGGCGCTCATCCAGTGCAGTCCTTTGCCAAATTGATGCGTCAATCAATGCAGATCCACCGAGAACCTCTCGTCAACTCCTGCCGTCCGATCACATACTTGAGCAAACTCGCGTTCTCTCGGATCGCGTCGCGGACCTAAAACATAAGCTTGGGTGTGACAAGCCCAATGACCCGCTGCGGTGCGGAGAAGGGAACGCAATTGTGAGCATTCCCTTCGTCACGCAGATCCTAAAGCCCGCTCGCCTACGACGGCAGGACCTCGCTGGTACGCGGCCGGCGGGTCCGCCGAACCACAATGGGCCCGCCTTCCTCCGAACCCGTCGCGGCGTCGTCCTCCACGATTTCGGCCTCCTCGATCTCGCCGGCGTCAAGCCTAACATCAGTGACGCATCGGTTCCGTCGGGCAGAGCCTCAACCCTTCTCAGCTTGTTGTTCATCACCCGGGTCCGCTGTCCGAGCTTCTGGACCGTCGTCGAGGCCGTATCGAGCTGCTTCGCGATCCGATCGACCACGTCGTTGTATTTGCCGAATTCGGTCTGGACGGCCGCAAGGAGATGCCAGACCTCGCTCGACCGCTTCTCGATTGCAAGCGTCCGGAATCCCATCTGCAGAGCATTGAGAATGGCCGACAGGGTGCTCGGCCCGGCGATCGTGACCTTATGCTCGCGCTGCACGCTCTCGAACAATCCGACTTGGCGCAGCACCTCGGCATAGAGCCCCTCGGTCGGCAGGAACATGAGCG
Source organism: Microvirga massiliensis (assembly GCF_001006805.1). Classification (GTDB taxonomy): domain Bacteria; phylum Pseudomonadota; class Alphaproteobacteria; order Rhizobiales; family Beijerinckiaceae; genus Microvirga; species Microvirga massiliensis. The sequence continues at coordinate 335,905 of NZ_LN811359.1, forward strand.
CGAAGTCCGTCGTGGTCGGCGGATTGATGTATTTCTGGCAGATCTCTTTGGCGCAGGCCTTCACCTGGGCTTCGAGCTGTTTCCGGAACTGGGCGACCGCGGCGACATCCCCGGCCTCCGAGGCCTCTACCAGCCGCTCGTAGGTTTCCCGCGGGAACTTCGCGTCGATCGGCAGCAGAACCGCCTCGCCCTCCCCCTTGCCGGGCAGCTTGATCGCGAACTCGACGTGCTCGCTCGAATTCTCTTTGACCCGAGCGGCCTTCACATATTGCTCGCGACTCAGGAACTGCTCGAGGAGCATCTCGAGTTGGACCTCGCCGAAGGTGCCCCGCACCTTGACGTTCGTGAGCACGTTTCGGAGATCCCCGACATTGGTCGCGAGGCTCTTCATCTCGCCCAGTCCCTCGTGGACTTTGTGCAACTGCTCCACGACGCGGTTGAAGGACTCGCCGAGGCGGGTCTCGAGCGTCGACTGCAGCTTTTCGTCGACGGTCTTGCGCATCTCGTCGAGCTTTGCGGAGTTCTCCTGCCGGAGCACATCGAGACGTCCTTCGACGACCTGGCGCAGGGCCTCCTGGGCTTTCTCGTGCTTCTCGCTGAGCAGCCCGAGTGCCTGAGCCGTCTGCTCGAGCCGCTCTTTTTGCTGCTGGCCGAGATCGCTCAAGGTGGTCGCCATGTTGCCACCGAGCCGCAGGAAGCTGCTGCCCAACTCCTCGCGCAGGCTTTTGGCCTCTTCAGCCTGCTTGGCCACTGAAGCATCGAGCTTGCCTTCAATGAGGAGCCGCAGGCCCTCCCGGTTCTGGCTCGCGTCGGATGACAACTTGGTCATATCGGTGTTCAGTTTCTCGCCGATGGCGGCCACCCGTTGCTCGATCGTCTTGACGCTGGCGTCGAGGCGCTCGCCGAAGCCATGGATATGCGTGTTGACCGCGTCGCCCAGCACCCGGAACGAGTTGATCGTCGTCTCCTGGAACCGCGTCAGATATTCGGAGAGCTCCTGCCGCAGCCCGCGCGACTGGTCCTCCCCGGCCCGCCTGATGCCGTCGGCCTCGGTCCGAAGCGCCAAAGCAAGCATGTCTCTTGTGAGCGGTTCGGCGGCAACGGTGCGGCTGACCCTTGAGAAAATCGCGACCGCCAAAATCAGCGTCAGGACCGCACAGGCGGCGATCGCGATCAGAACAATATTGGTCGGAAAACTCTCGACTATCATTGAAATCCCCCAGCTCCGCCGATTTCTGGCGTGATGCCGCGAGACTAGAGGGCGGATTCTTCGCGTGCCAAATAGAACGTTTTAGGAACCGCAGCGGAAATGGGCGGCAGAGAATTTTCTACCGCTGATGCGCTCAGTTATTGGCGCCCTCGGGTTGCTAGACGATCCCCCAGGCGCGATAGCGCGAGCGGCCGGTCAACTCGCGCGGGCGAGCCCCACCCAACTGAGCCATCATGAGATCGAAGGCCTTGGGCGTCACTTTGAGGATTTTCGAAGCCATCGGCATCGTGACCAGCGGGCGCGAGAGAAAAAGCGAGGCGAGTTCCGGAAGCTTGGAATTCCTCCGGCACTCTTGCGTGACCCGACTCATGAGATCGCGCGCCAGCGACAGGCGGTCGAGGTCCTTGTGGGACAGGGCAACCGCCTGCTCGACCACGGCGCAAAATCCTTCGATTTTCTCCCGCGGGCTTTCCCGTCCTTTTGCGCGCCAGTCGGTCTCGCGATAGCCGGCCGCCAAGGGCAACAGATAGGTGGTCAGGTCACGGGCCCGCAGAACAGCCCCGGCCAGGATCAGCCCCAGCCAGGGCTGCCTCTGGTAAAGTCCCAATTCGAGCCAAGCGTCCCAGGCGATCGCGGCCGCAGCAACCGCCGGCCACTCGGCGGTCCGTTGAATGACCTCGAGCCAGGCATCCTCTAATTCCGCCTCGTCCTTTTCGAGGTCGTAAATCAGGTGAGAGCGAGATTTCGGCAGCGGGGTCTCGCCCGCGAGAACCTTACTGGTCCGCTCGATCAGCGCATCGATCTCGGCGAGGTGAGCCTTCATGGGATCGTCGTCCTCGTCGGCGACAAGCACCTCCTCGTCCTGTTCCCCATCCTCGCGTCGCGCCGGAGCCTTCTCGGGGTCACTGCCCTGACCAGCACCACCTCGGAGCGCCGAAAGGCCATCGATCGAGATCGGCCAAGGGGCCGGGCGAGCCCGAACCGTCCGCCGGGCCCGCAAGGCGGCCGCGGCCCGGGTGAGCTCGTGCGTGGGGCTCCTCACGTCCATGCCGGCGTCGTGCAGAACCAGGTCCGCCAAATCGACCAGCTCGCCATCGAGGATCAGGGCTTTGACGGCTTCCGTCAGGTCGCAGCGGGATTGCCACCCCGGCCCCAGACCCGAGGCCTCCAGCCGGGCATCGAGACGCACGACGCCGATCGCCACCCGCTCCAGGCGGCCCGCCAGACCGTCCCAGGCCACGGCAGGTATGTCGTAGTGGCTCGGTGGCACCGCCTCTCATCCTCTCTCCGCCTCAGACTCGGGAGGCGAACCTCCCGGACCGGCGCAATGTGCCACAGCGAGAGGCTGCCGGGAAACCAAGGTCAAGCTTGTGCGTTAAGCCTTCTCCATTGCTCTCCGAGATCATTGCCATGACGACGCAATTTTTCCCTAGCTCCGCCGAAACTGGATTGGAATCCAAAGCCACGAAGCTCACTCCAGAGATCCGGGCACTTCTTGGGGATCAGTTGCGCACCCTGTATGGCAATCCGTCGGAAGAAAAGCTCCCGAGTGAGCTCACCACGCTCATCGAGCGGCTCGAAGCCGCGATACGCTCGCGCGGAGGGCCATTCGACCGGGCTTTTGCCGATGAGATCCTGAGCTATGCTCAGTCTCTGCGGTCGTTTGCGGTATCGTTGACCAGAAATGTGGAGCAGGCCGAGGACCTTCTCCAGGAAACAATCCTCAAGGCACTCAGCAATCAGGACCGCTTCATGCCGGGTTCAAATCTCCGGGCCTGGCTCTTCACGATCCTGAGAAACCTGTTCCACTCGAGCTATCGCAAGTCGAGACGCGAGGTCGAGGATCCTCAGGGCGCTCATGCGGATACCCTGATCACCATCCCGGATCAGATGGCCAAACTCGACATGCAGGACTTTGAGGCAGCCCTGGCGAAAATTCCCCGGGACCAGCGAGAAGCCCTCATGCTGGTCGGGGCCGAAGGGCTCACCTACGAGGAGGTCGCGCAAGTCCTCGGGGTCAAAGTCGGCACGATCAAGAGCCGCGTCAACCGGGCCCGCAATCAGCTGGCAGAGTTGCTCGGCATCGACCGCACAGACGATATCGGCGGCAGCCGACTGCAGCGCGCTTGAGTGACACTCCCATTCCGTGAACGGAATGGGCTTCTTGGTTTTTCAGGCGGCGGAGGGCAGCGTCTGACGACGCACCGGCAATCCGGCGTCCCTTCGCGGATCTGAAGCTCTTCCTTGTGGAGGGGAAGTCCCAAGCAACTGCGGTGATGGTGGGGCGACCCCCTCCCGCAGGCCCGTGTCCGGGCTACTACGACGGGCCGGTAAGCTCGGGGCGGGGCTGTTCAGCCCCCGCGCCGCCCGCATCGGGCCGGCTCGTCGATACGTCACTCGCGCGGGGAACGTGACTCTCACGCCAAAGGCGTTCTGATGCATGTTGGCAGCGCCCACTACGTCGCGGTGGCCGACAAATCCACATGCCTTGCATTGCCAGTCCCGGCCCTTGGGCCGGTGGCGATGGCCGCATTGCGGACACCGGGAGGACGTCCTACGCTCGTTCCCGATGGAGCACGCAATGCTGGCCCGCTCCGCCTTGTGGCGGAGGTAGTCCATATCCTGGCCGACCTCCCAGCGGCTGATGCGCTGGTTGTGATGCCGTCCGGCTTTCAATGTCCGCACCCCGCGCGGATCGCCGATGAACAGGGTGCCGACCTTCTGCTGAACGCAGAAGTCGATCACCTTTCGGGTGCCCTTGTGGCGCAAGTCACGGATGCGCCGCCTGGCCAGGAGGCTGCGCTTTCGGCGAGCCCGCTGGAGCTTTTTCCAGCGCCGCGAGCCGCGCTTGCAGCGCGCGCGTTTGCGCGCGAGGGCGCCGAGCTGTTTCGAGAGCAGGCGCTTGTGGCTGCGCATCCCGCGGCCGCAGATCACCAGGGCCGCGCCCGTGTCGGTCGCCACCGCGGCTTGATGGATCTCGCCGAGATCGACACAGGCGCGGTGCTCACCCGGAGACGCCTCGGCTTGAACCACATCGCCGCGCACGATGTGGAGCTCATAGCCGTCTTTCCAGACGAGCTTCACGGCGCCCGGCTCGAAATCGAGCGCGACGCGAAACACGAGCGATTTCCGGCCCCGGCCCATCGGCAGGATCAGGTGGCTGGCACACCTGTCATAGCTCACGGCCTGAGCGGGCCAGTAGAGCGGGAAGAATGTTTTCTCCCGGTGCGGATAGCGCAGCCACTGGCGCGAGGCCGGATCGTTGCGCCGCCGCTCCGTCGTGGCCTCGACATTTGCGAGGAACTGCTGGACGATCATCTGGATCGTCTGCGAATGGAGCTTGTAGCGGCCCTTCGTGAATTTCTGGAGCGTGTCGCGCGTCGGCCACTTCGCGCGCGTGTCACGGGCTTGCTTGTGAACGGCGACGCGATCCATCCATTCGCGGGCCGCTTCCCGTTGGGCCTCGCGCAGCGCCGCAAGCTGCCCTTTGGGCAGCCACTTCGGGCGATGAATCGAGACGCTCTCCATCCCCCTGCTTATAAGAACAAACCGTGAATAGTCAAGCTGCGGGCGCCGCGCGGGCGGCGCATAAAATACCTCCATATTCGCTCTCATCCCGATCCCCTGAAGGGGATGGGACTTCCCGCGAATGATTGTTAAAAGTTCTACGCTGGCGACCGGCGGACACCGGCAGTAGCCTGTGCGGCTACTGATAGCGCAGCAAAGTGAGACGCGGGACGTAGTCAGAAAATCCCGTCAAAGGGGCATCATGTCGTTCGCGGCGGCGCAATCTCGCGCATGAGAGAGCATCTGCGTGAGCCAAGTCCATTCATCCGCGAGGTGGCCCTATGAGATGCCCGATCCCACCCGCTCACAAAGACCAAGCAAACAAAGACACATCAAACAATGAACAGAAGAGTTCCGACGTCCTCGCACAACGATTCCGAACGACCACTCGCGACACCAATCAAGACTGCCGTGCGCAATCATCTCGGCCGGCAGCTGCGTAATTTCTACGGACCCGTCGAGGAAGAACCGCTCCCCGATAATCTCCGCGAGCTTCTCGACCGCTTGGCCGAAGCCGACGAACAAGGCCGGCGCTAGAGATAGTCGGTGCCGCCCGAAGACCGATCCCCGCTACCCGGCCTCACAGATCGAGCTGCATTTGAGGGGTTTCGACATGCTCTTCGGATCCGAGCGTCGACAGCGTCCCCCGAGCAGGCGAATGCCCTTGGGAGCAGGGATCAAGGGCCTGAGAAGCTCAAGGCTCGCCTGCGAGAGCGCATCCCTGGATGGCACTTGGCTCACGAACGATCGGCTGCGTGTGATTTGCTCGAAGTCGGCGTATTTCACCTTCAGGGTGACGGTGCGCCCGCGCGTGCCTGTCCGCTCGCAGAAGCCCCAGACCTTGTCGACGGTCGGGGCGAGTGCGGCCTGCATATCCTCAAACCGGACCAAATCCTGCGGAAATGTGTTCTCGGCCCCGACGGACTTCCGGATCCGGTTTGGCCGAACGGAACGCTCGTCGATGCCTCTCGCGATCCCGTAAAAGTACGGACCTGCCTTGCCAAAATGCTCGATCAGGAATTCGAGGCTTTTTGCCCGCAGATCCAGACCCGTATGGATCCCGAGCCGATTCATCTTCGCTTCAGTGGCGGGGCCCACGCCGTGGAACTTCCCGACCTGGAGAGCTTCCACGAAAGTGGATCCCATTTTTTGGCGGGATTACGAACAGCCCGTCTGGCTTGCGCTGATCGGACGCCAACTTCGAAAGCAGCTTGTTGTATGACACTCCGACTGAGGCCGTGAGGCCGGTTTCCCGGAAAATCCTTGCCCTGATTTCTTCCGCAATCTGGGTCGCAGACGGGATCCCCTTCAGGTTCTCGGTGACGTCCAAATAGGCTTCGTCGAGCGCACGCGGCTCGATGATCGGCGTATATTCGGCGAAGATCGACCGGATCTGATGAGAGAGAGCTCGATAGACTTCAAATCGGGGCTTCACAAAGATCAACTCGGGGCATTTGCGCATCGCCGTCACCGACGGCATCGCCGAGCGCACCCCAAACTTCCGGGCCTTATAACTAGCGGTCGCGACCACTCCTCGCGCGCGCGATCCGCCGACGGCGACAGGCTTTCCGCGAAGCTCCGGGTTGTCCCGCTGCTCTACGGATGCATAGAAGGCGTCCTGATCCACCAAAAGCACCTTCCGCTGCCGATCAGGAGGCCTCGTCTCCTGGTCACCAGGCAGTTCGTCGAAATGTTCGATGAGCTCGGAAGCCACCTCCAACATCGGCCTATCACGTTCTCCAATAGCATCATCGTCGGTGTCGATGTTCCAGTGCACGTTAGCACAGAACGGGAACACATCGCCAGTCGGCGCCCGTGGCCCGCAAGCCATCTCGTCCGCGAGATCGAGGCCGTCCTCAACCTGTTCGAGAAGCAGCCAGCGCCCGGGACAGGGCAGCGTGTTTCGAGACACTCGACTGATCAGGCGGACTCTCTAGTCGAAAATCCTCCCCATCCCCTTCCCTTTGAGGTTGCGTTGCAACTCTCGAAGCCGTCCCCTAAACCCCTCCTTGGTTTGGTCTGCCAACACGGTTCCGCGATATTCCTGGAAGGTGGCCCCGATCTTCTCGCCTTCCCCATTCGTGCCCAGCCCAAAGCCGACCCCCTCGAACGGGGCGCCTATGGATCTGAACCGCTTATTGAAGGACAATAGTTCGGCACCCGAGATCCTCGGCTTGATCGCGATCACCGCGCTGTCGCGCCACTTGCCGCCGGACACCCTGGGCGGCCGTCGAGTCCTTTTCGAAATACGTCTCGACGAGATGCATTCCCGACAGGGTGCATAACGCACCCCAGGAATCCGGATAAAATCGCCAGCAGTCGTAGGGAAACCGGTGCACGCGGCCACCACCGGGCGCGATGACGAACAACACGCCCCCGGGCTTCAGAATCCGCGCCATCTCGCAGAACGTGACCCAGAAAAAAGGATTGTGCTCGAATGTCTGCCCGGAAATCGCGACATCGTAACGATCGTCGGACAGTTCGAACCAGACGTATCCATTTTTGGGCACGATATCGACGTTGGCCCGGGCTCCACATCCAGACCGGTATAGTCGTAACGAGGATCGGCAAACAGCGACCTGAACGTGTCGTGTGCTTCGTAGGACTTCGCGCCAATCTCAATGACGGATATTTTCCGGCCGCTGTTCAGCAGACCCGAGACATAGTGTTTGATAAAAAGCTCAGCTTTTAAAAGGGACGAGTAATGCATCAAACACACTCGAAAAATACGTCGTGAAAAAAGATCGCCGTATTTATAAGTGGGAGCGGCCAAGCTTGCAAGACGCACCCCTCCTTTACGGCAGGTCCGCATCCTCCGGGATCTCACGGCTTTGCCGGTCATCCAGATCCTATGTTGATTTCCCCTCTCTTCGGAGGCTCCTCCGACGGCCCGTGCTCGCGTCGGTTCGGGAGCTCTGAGCTCAACGCATCAGACGCAGCCCGGTCTCCAGCGCTACACGAGCGGGCGCGCTGCGGTTGAAGGAGCGGAAGCAACACCCACCTCATTTGAAGTGGATCGACCGCGCAACGCGGCGCTTGGTTCGTCCAGCTGGGATCGTAGGGGCCACCGATGCGAATAACGGTCATTGGGGCAAGCCACGGTATTGGCGCCGAACTCGTCAATCAGGCCAGAGCGGCCGGGCATCAGATCGTCGCTACCTCGCGCAGCATGAAGCTTGAACCTGCCTCCGATATGGTCCCGGTCAAGGGCTCGATTCTCGATCCCGGAGCGGCCGAGCGCGGTGTCCAGGGTGCCGACGCGGTCGCCTGGTGTCTCGGCGTGAAGACGCTCGGCCCCACGGCTCTTCGGACCGTGACGGTCTTCTCGCAAGGCACCGAACGCACCATCGCCGCCATGAAGGCTATGGGCGTGAGCCGCTTGGTCGCGATCACCGGCATCGGGGCCGGCGAGAGCCGCGGTCACGGTGGTTTTCTCTACGACTGGATTGGGCTGCCGCTGATCATCGGAGCCGTCTACGCCGACAAGGACCGGCAAGAGGCGATCCTGAAGTCATCGGGCCTCGATTGGACCATCATCCGCCCGACCCTCCTCACCAATGGTCCGCGCACGGGCCACTATCGCGTGCTGACCGATCTGACCGGCGTTCACGGCGGCCGGATCAGCCGGGCCGATTGCGCGGATTGCCTGATGCGCGCCATCGTCGCGCATGAATGGTCGCGCAAGGCCATTCTCATTACCGATTAGAGGCCCCGAGGTCCTCCGGCTCGCTTGGCAGGTGCCGCCAGAGGATTACAATGCGGGACCATGAAGCACGCGGAGTTCCGTGTCGGCCACGAGTTCCGGACCTCGAGCGGCAACCGGTGGCGCTGCACCGACATCGGGCAGCGGACCATCGTCGCGATCCGCATCGACCCAGTCGAGCTCCCGGTGATCGAGGACGGTCACCCGCGGACGCGGCGGCTCACGCAGGCCGAGGCCGAGCAGGAAGGCTGGTTCGAGGGCCCACCGTACAAGATCCCAGAGGTGGTCTTCAACGAAGACGACCTCGACGACTGCGAACCCGCGTAGGCCGCCTTTCCGGACGGGCAGTTTGCATCCCGAGAAGCGGCTGCAGCGCATCCCTGCACCTTCGGAGTGCGGCGTGGTCTACCCCATCCCCACCCTGACGAAGCCACAAACAGCCGCTTTATTGAGGAGTGGTAGGAACTGACACAGGCACGATATGGACAGGTCGAGCTACGAGGTCCAATACTCTGCCCGCCTGCAGGTGGAACTCCTCCCGGAATCGGAGAAGGCCGACCTTGACCGGCTGTTCGCCGATCCGGAACGCCTGAAGGCAGAAACCTTGCAGGAAATATCGGAGGGGCGCTTCGTGGCCCGGCTTGGCTCGAAGCGTGTGCTCTGGCGGCGAACCCCGGAGGGCAAGCCCGAGGTTCTCGGCATTCTCGATCGCTCCTACGCCGCCTAGCCCCCCGTGCAGTTCCAATGGATCGTGTACAGCCTCGAGGAGGCTGAAGCTGAGTTTGTGGGTGGTACCCACTCTGCTGGCCTTGGGGAGATGACGATGCAGCGGAACCAGCGCAGGCCTTTGCGAATGTCGGAGGACCAGTTCCTCGCCTGGGCAGAGAACCAGGAAGGGCGCTACGAGTTGCTGCGGGGCGAAGTCCTGATGCAGGCCGGCGCCACCCGTGACCATGAAAGGGTGGCCAAACGGACCTTCGCACTTCTCTATTCCCAGGCCGACGAGAAGGTCTACGACGTCAACAAAGGCGACTTTGGGGTGCGGATCCGGCCGGGTTCCGGCAAAGGCACGATCCTGTATCCGGACGTGCTCGTTGATCGGCAAAGCACGGCCGGCGACGAGCAGTCGACCACGCAGCCAATCGTCGTGATTGAGGTCCTCTCTCGGAGCACGGATTACGAGCACCATGTTCAGAAGCTGGCGCACTACAAAAAGCGGGACAGTCTCTGCCAGTATGTCGTGTTCGATCAGAAAGAGCCGCGGGCTTTCGTTTGGACCAAAGACGCGAATAGATGGCCGGAGAGGCCCGAGAAGATTGAGGGCGCCGATGGCGTCGTAGCCCTACCCTCAATCGCAGCACGGTTGCACCTGGCCGAGATCTATCGGTCTTGAAATGGCACCCCTAGAGCCCCTCGCCTCTTGAAGACCATCTGCATCGCGACCGCGGGATTTCTGCTATCCGGATTTCGATGTGGGACCGAACGGTCCCTGCTCCATGAGGTGCAAGGCTACTGCCTTCCACTTGAATTAGAACCGCAGAACGCATATCTTACCATCGTCTTACCTCGTTTGGCAGGGATTTACCGTGGCAAGACCAGAGCGACTCACAACCGTCGTCTCCACGAAAGGCCAGGTTATCTTGCCCAAATCGATCAGGCAGCACCGGAACTGGGACGCGGGAACCCGGCTCGTGGTGGAGGAGACGCCCGAAGGTGTGCTCCTGAAGGCCGCCCCTCTGTTTGCCGAGACCCGGCCAGAAGACGTCTACGGATCGCTGCCATACACAGGCGCTGCCAAGACCATCGAGGAGATGGAAGCCAGCATCGTCGCCGAAGCAAAACGGCGCCATGCTCGCGATTGATACCAACCTGATCGTCCGGTATCTGACTGGAGATCACCCTGAGCAATCGCCGAAAGCCAGAGCTCTAATAGACCGTGCGGACGTTTTCGTCTGCACGACGGTTCTTTTGGAGACCGAGTGGGTGTTACGCAGTGCCTATGGCTATACCCCGGCGCAGATCGGAACCGCGTTGAGCGCCTTTGCGGGTCTGCCACAGGTTACGCTGGAGGACGCCCCCCTGGCGGCAACGGCTCTTGCGTGGATGGCCAAGGGACTTGATTTCGCGGATGCGCTGCATTTGGTGAAAGCTGCAGGATGCACAGCCTTCGTCAGCTTTGACCAGCGTCTTGCCAAGGCAGCAAACCGGGTCAGTGATGTGAAGGTTCGGGTGCCCTAATCCAGTGGGCCGGACACCTCCTCAGAAAGCATGCTCAAGCGACCTCCACACCAAACTCCGAATAGCCGAAGCTTCGTATGCCCCGATAGTGCGGCACTACGTCGGCCGAGCTACCGGCTCGCACTCACGGTCCGGGCGGCGCAGAACTTCGCCATCGCGCTCGAGACAGCCTCCGCCATGACCGCGCGCCGCCGCGGAGAAGCCAGTTGCAGCTCTTCGGAGCGGTTGACGATCACGCCGGCCTCGAGGAGGGCCGCCGGCGCCTTGGTGCCCTTCAGGACGATGAGGTTGTCGGTCCGGTAAACGCCGAGAGCGGAGTTCACCCAGGGATGCCGCTCACCGGGAATGTCTTCGGCATGGTGTCGTGTGAAGCTTAGTCCGCGCGCCATTAGCTCTGCCCCGAGCAGCTCGGCGAGTTTGACACTCTCACCCGGGAACTCGTTCTTGTTCGACACGAAGACAGAGTAGCCCGAGAAGCGATCGCTGTAGCTCTGCTCGACCCCGAATTCGGTCGTCCACTTCTCCAGATATTTCTTCTGAACCGCGTCGTGATGCAGGGACAGGAAGGCGTCGGGCTTTGCGGCATTCGCCCGAGCATTGCGGGTCACGAGATCGGCCCGGCCAGCCCCCTGGTTCGTGACAACGGTCACGGCCTGAAAGCCATCGCGCTTCAAGGTCTCGGCCACGGCGTCGGCCAGGAGCGTGTTGAAGCGATACTCCGCGACGCCACGGGCGCTCATGGCTCCCGGCGACTTAGCGCTGTGCCCGACATCGATCACGATCCGGAAGTTTCGACGATCACACTGCGGGTCGCTCGCGCCCTGTTGTTGAACCAGAGGAGATCGAGACGCCATCAAAGGCTGAGCAGCCCAAGACGAACCGATCGCCGCAGCAGAAATACCCGTGACCAGCCCGAGCTTCGTGATCCATAAATGCATTCCAAAATCCCACACGCGGTTGCACCCAATGATTTCCTCATAGGGCATCAACCTGTCGTGAGGCTTTCCATTCGGACATCAATCGATGCGTGGGGGAACCAACCGCGATAGCTCATCAGAAGGGTGATGCGCTGTTACGCGACTCCGCTTCGAGCCCTGCCAGATAGGTGCGGAGCAGCCGCTCGAGCGCGGCACAATCATCCTTGGAGATCAGCGCAACCAGACGCGCCTGGGTCTCGACATGCGCGGTGACCGCTGCATCGATGACCGCAAAGCCCCTCTCGGTCAGAGCGATGATGACGCTGCGTGCGTCCTGGGGGTTCAGCCGGCGTTCAACCAGGCCCGCTTTCCCGAGTTGGTCGATCCGATTGGTCATCGTGCCGGAGGTCACCATGGTCATGGCCATCAGGTCCCCGGGCGAAAGGGCATAGGGCGGCCCGGAGCGGCGCAGGGTGGCCAGAACGTCAAAGCTCGCGGCATTCAGCCCGTGCGCGGCGAAGGTCTTCTCCATCTCGCGCCCGAGATGGCGCGAGACCTGCCTGAGGCGGCCGATCAGGCCCATCGGCGCGACGTCGAGGTCGGGCCGCTCCCGGTGCCACTGGGCCAGAATGTTATCGATGCGATCCATGTTCCCACGTTCGCCACGGAACTATCTTGACGTCAAGACATCTCCGGTTATCTTGACCTCAAGATAATTGGGGATGCCGCCCATGGCCCGCCAAGCCGACCTGCTGCTGACCGCGATCGCGCCGGCGATCTGGGGCAGCACCTACCTGGTCACCACGCAGTTCCTGCCTGACGGCTATCCCCTGACCGTGGCGATGCTGCGGGCGCTTCCGGCAGGCCTCCTGCTGCTGCTGGTGGTGCGCCGACTGCCGGCCGGGATCTGGTGGGCCAGGGCCTTCGTGCTCGGCGCGCTCAACTTCTCGCTCTTCTGGTGGATGCTGTTCATCTCCGCCTACCGCCTGCCGGGCGGCATGGCCGCAACGGTCGGCGCCATCCAGCCGCTGATCGTGGTCATCCTGGCCCACCTCGTGCTGGGCTCGACCATTCGTGTCCTGTCCGTTGTCGCCGCGCTCGCTGGCATGGCCGGGGTGGCGCTCCTGATCCTGACGCCGCAGGCCGCGCTCGATCCGCTCGGGGTTGCGGCGGGCTTGATGGGCGCAGTCTCGATGGCGGCCGGAACGGTGCTCAGCCGGCGCTGGCAGCCGCCGGTCTCGCCCTTGACCTTCACGGCCTGGCAATTGACGGCGGGCGGCCTCCTGCTGCTCCCGGCGGCGCTGTGCCTGGAGCCGCCCTTGCCCGCGCTTACGGGACCCAACGTTCTCGGCTTTGCCTATCTCGGCCTGATCGGAGCGGCGCTCACTTACATCCTCTGGTTTCGCGGAATCGCCCGGCTGGAGCCATCCGCGGTCGCCCCGCTCGGTCTTCTCAGCCCCGTGTCGGCAGTCATTCTCGGCTGGTGGGTTCTGTCCCAGCACCTGACCGCGGTCCAGTTCGCCGGCGTGGGCCTCGTGCTGGCCAGCGTCTGGCTGAGCCAGCGCGCCCAGCAGGCGCACCGGCCCGCCGCTATCGTTTACGCGCGGTGATCGACGCGCCCCATAGCTCCCTCGCCCTCACTGACCGGAACCTGTCGATGACGAAAGTTCTCGTGCTTTACTACTCGGCCTACGGGCACATTGCGGCGATGGCGGCCGCGGCCGCCGACGGTGCCGGGGAGGCCGGCGCTTCCGTGACCGTGCGGCGCGTTCCCGAACTGACCGACGCGGCGGTGACGGCTGGGCATCCAGCCGACGACACCCCGGCCGCCTCTGTGAGCGAGCTCGTCGACTATGACGCCATCATTTTCGGGACTCCCACCCGGTTCGGCAACATGGCCTCACCGATGAAGGACTTTCTCGACCGCTGCGGCGGCCTCTGGGCCCGTAATGCGCTGGTCGGCCGGGTCGGTAGCGCATTTACGTCGAGCGAAAGCCAGCATGGCGGGCAGGAGCACACGCTGCTCTCGCTGCATGCCTCTCTGATGCACCTCGGCATGGTAGTCGTCGGCCTGCCCTACACCTTCAAGGGGCAGACCCGCATGGACGAGATCACTGGCGGCTCGCCGTATGGGGCAACCACGCTCGCCGTGAAGGATGACGGCAGTTACCGCCCGCCGAGCACGAACGAGCTCGATGGTGCGCGCTTTCAGGGGCACTATGTTGCGGAGATTGCTGCGTCGCTCGCGCGAGCTCGGTTCGAGAGATGCGTCGAGCCGGCATGATCGGGGCGAAGAGCGTGCAAGGTTTGTTGGGCGTGCCTGGGCACTCCTTTGCGCTATTGGGTTTCGCCGAGATCGGTTCCGGTGCGTGCGTTGCACGATGGCCTAATGAACCGATAGCCAAGCGCATCAACCAGGAAGGCATGGAACGCGCCATCAAAGAAAGGCGGCCACGCATGTCACAATCGATCGGGCTGTGTCGTCTTTGTCTCCTGAATGCAGCTCAACGAGAGAATACCTGATGCAGCCTCGCCTCGATCCCTTCACAGACGTAACGCCCAACCCAGGACTCAACAACCAACTCCCAAGGCTCGCCCAATCGAAGTCTTTCGGCGTGATGGCAGCGATCGCGGCACTCACCCTTGTTTCAGGCGCGGCCCTGGCGCAGTCTGCACCGCGCGGCACCGTCACCCCGGCCTTCCGCGAAGCGATCCCGAACATTCCGGGCAAGAGCATCGTTGCCGTGGTGGTCAGCTATCCCCCCGGGTGGGAAGACGCCGCCGCATCGTCACGCGCGTTCGGCCTTCGTCACGGCCTATGTGCTGTCAGGAGCAATCCGCAGTCAGGTGGATGATGGGCCGGTGCAGGTCTTCCGGGCCGGCGAAAGCTGGTCCGAACGGCCCGGGGCGCATCACACGATCAGCGAGAACGCCAGCACCACCGAGCCCGCAAAGCTCCTCGCCATCTCCGTGGTCGACACGAACGACACCGAGCTCACGACCTTTGACGGGCAGTGACACGGCGCAGGCAAAGATTTCTGACGCATATCACTCCACCCCTGATTTCGTTCGACGAAAGACGATCGCGGCAGGTCACGAACGACAGAGCTGCGTCGTCTCTATCCCGTGACAGTTATTCAACCCAGGAGAACGCTTGATGCAGCCTCGCCTCGATCCCTTCGCGGTCGCCCCTGCCATGATGAAGCCCATGCTGGCACTCGAGAACGCCGTGAAGACCAGCGGGCTCGAGATGAGCCTGATTGATCTGGTCAAAATCCGTGCCTCCCAGATCAATGGATGCGCCTACTGCATCCACATGCACACACGCGACGCGCGTGCCGCCGGAGAAAGCGAGGAGCGGCTCTATCTGCTGTCAGCTTGGCGGGAGTCATCACTCTACACTCCGCGCGAGCGGGCCGCGCTGGCCTGGACGGAAGCGCTGACCCTGGTGGCCGAGATCCATGCTCCGGACGCGGACTATCAGGAACTGCGCCGCCACTTCACCGAGGAGGAGATCGTCAAGCTCACCCTGCTGATCGGGACCATCAATGTCTGGAACCGGATCGCGATCGGCTTCCGGAGCCAACATCCAACAGACAAAACCGCCAAAGCTGCCTGAGGCGGGGGCCGGCGACTCCGTCGACTTCATGGCAAAACGCCTGGAAACGATGGATGGCTTCGATCCCTGTGATCAGGTCTCCTGTTCCAGGAACGGACTCGCGGCCCGCACTGCAGGAGCGCACGACGGAGAAAGCTCGAGGAGCACAGCATCGGGCCTCGACGAGCCGACCCAAAGCTCGAACGTCGTCCCAACGGCCCATACCGGATCGTTGAGCGCACGATTTACAATGAGCGGCGCCGCCGCCCGCGCACACGTCGCCACGTCCGTCACGATGGCTTGCGGCGCACGGGCGGCCGCGAGCCTTTCAGCGATTTCGGCCTGAACGGGGTCGATGATGAAGAACGCGACCAGGGCAGCGATGAGGTCCTGCTTGGGGCGGCCTGCCCAGAAGCCGGCGAGGATGTCGGGCAGGGTCCGACATCGCGAGAGCGCCGGCTGCGCTCGCCAGAGGGGCTCGGACCACGGGGTGAGGCTCAGGTAAGGACGAGCCTGTCCATTAGCAAGCGCTTCGGGGCCGCTGGAGTAGCTCTACGCCTCACGCCTCGACCTGATCAGGTCCAGGTTTCCGACGCACACACCAAGGCGAAGAGGCCGAGGATTCCGCCGAGTTCGGCTATCGTTCTCAGGATGGGAACAGGGTCGTCCGACAGATAGGTCCATCCGCCGAGCACGAGAATGATGAGCATGGCCCACCACGCCATGGATACTCTCCCCTTGTGGCATTCTCCCCAGCGCCGAGCGTCGTATAGCAACGCTTGGCCTTATTACGCAACGGCAGCTCCGGACCACGAGGCTGGAACCCAGATGCAAAGCAAGGCGCCCCACCGGCTAAGGGCTGCGGCCGACATTTGGATCGTCATCATTTGATGCTATCTAACGTGCCTCTACAAGGAGGCTGCCCGGATGAGAACGACGATTGCCCTGGATGACGAGCTCGTCGCAAAGGCCCAGGCGCTCACCGGCCTCCAGGAGAAGTCGGCCTTGGTGCGCGAAGCGTTGAAAGCCCTTGTCGAGCGGGAGAGTGCCCGCCGGCTGGCCCGCCTGGGTGGCAGTGAACCTGATCTCAAGCCGGTCCCGCGCAGGCGGGCTGACGCCCGGTGATCCTCGTCGATACCTCGGTCTGGATCGATCATCTCAAGGGTGGCGATGCCGCCTTGGCTGGCCTGCTAGAGAACGGACGCGTGCTGGCGCACCCCTTTGTGATTGGCGAGATTGCCCTCGGCAGCCTGCGCCAACGCAGTACTGTTCTGACTTCCTTGCGCGACCTGCCAAAGACCATCGTAGCCAATGACAATGAAGTCCTGCTGTACATCGAGCGGGAGAAACTCTTCAACACCGGGATCGGCTATGTCGACGCCCACCTGCTGACAGCGGCAAAACTCACGCCGGGCACCTTGCTGTGGACCCGTGATAGACGGCTACGGGAGGCAGCGATGCGGCTGGAACTCTCTGCAAAGCTGAGTTGACGAGCGAAATGAGGATCCTCTCCAGAAGGTTGCTGAGCACGCCAACATCGCCGTCCCAGGCCAATCTAACGGCTGCTCGGTGTTCATCCGGAGCACCCCGTCGGTTGTGTCAAGGCGCTCAAGGCCGAGGCGGTGGAACCTTGGCCATACGGCGGCGGCGTGGACGCGGGGGATTTCATCACCGGCTGATTTCATCACCGAACCGGGTCCCCGCCGCGCTTACCGCGTAGTGACGGGTGCACGGCACGGCCCCTCCATCACTTGCGGCCAGGAAGATCTCTGGTCTCTCCTGCCCTGCGACCGTTGTAGCAAGGTGCCAGCCCAGGGTGAGGTGCGTATGGCTGGCGTAATCATGCCCAGCGCTACCCGCTTGAACTGTCCTTACAGGCGGGCTTGCCATTTCAACCCTCGGCTATCGCGTAGGAGCCGCCCTCCCCGACCGCGGACGCACCGTTGACAGCCCCGGGGAAGCAGGTGCCCCGAAGGTGCGCCTGAACTCGCGGGCGAAGTGCGGCTGGTCGGCGAGAACTTTGGTGTGGGCATCTCGGCTACCGGCGCCATCTCAGCCCCACTGAGCACAAAGCATCTGAGGAGCGTCGGGTCTGTAGACCGTTTAGCGCGCTCTGTGAGGGTACGAATCTTTTCAGGGAAAAATTACTGCGGGAGGGCCGGCGGTTGAACGTGTGTAAGCTGTCCCTGAAAGACTGGAGAGGGACCGACGCTTGCGTCGTGCTTCTTGGAGATCAGTCCATCCCGAGCAAGCGATAAATCCTTTTCGTATAGACGCCGAACGCCTCGGTGGTTTTGACGTCGAGAGTCCGCGGGAACGGCAGGTCGATCTCGAAGTAGTCGGCCATGCGGGCAGGACCGGCGGTCAGTACCGCGCAGTGCGAGCCGAGGAATACCGCCTCCTGAATTGAGTGGGTGACGAAGATGATCGTCTTCCGGCTCTGTTGCCAGATCCGCAGCATCTCCAGGTTCATCTTCTCGCGCGTGAGGGCATCGAGGGCGCCAAAGGGCTCGTCCATGAGGATGAGCTTTGGGTCGTGCACGAGAGCGCGAGCGATGGAGGCCCGCTGTTGCATGCCTCCGGAGAGTTCGTATGGGTATTTGTCCTCGGAGCCCGCTAGTCCGACCATCGCCAGGAGATCACGGGCGCGCACTTCGGATTCCCGGCGGGGCAGCCCTAGGATCTCGGCCGGCAGCATGACGTTCTGTAGGACGGTGCGCCATTTCAGCAGGAGTGCCTGCTGGAACACCATGCCGATATCCCGCCCCGCTACAAAGGCCGATGCGCTGTTGCCGATCCGGACCTCGCCCTCGTCGGCCTGGTGCAGATCGGCGAGAATCCTCATGAGGGTGCTCTTGCCGCAGCCACTCGGGCCCACAAGGGAAACGAGATCGCCCTCCGCGACGTCCATGGTAACGTTGGAGATGGCAATCGATTCCCGCCCGCCCGACCGGTAGGCTTTCCGGACGCCTTTGAGTCGGATCATCGGCTCGGGTGCGGTGTTGCGCTCGATCAAGACCGAGGTCGCGCTCATGACAGCCACCGCTCCAGGTTTGCGGCCACGAATGCGTCATCCGAGAGGTCCGCGTGCTCGCGGCTGACCCGGTCGATTTCCTCTGCCTGGCCGGGGCTCAGCCCCTCGTTGCGGTCGATGCACCAGGTGCCCTCGAGGAGCCCCTGCCGCCGCAAAACCTCGTGGCAGCCGGCGATGCAGCCGTGGAAATCGTTCGCCACATCGAAGAACACCGCGTTGCAGTCGGTGACACGGGAGTCGAGGGCGAGTATCTCCTGCGGGATCGGCCCGGCCGCAACAGCCTCCTGGAGTCTCGCCAGCATCCTGACCGCATTGCGAGTCCACACCGACCAATGACCGAGAAGTCCGCCCCGGAAGCGTACCGTCACGGGCACTCCGTCCCGAATGACGGTAAAGGGTGTCGTCAGGTCTAGCACGATATGATCGTCATTGCCGGTGTAGAGGGTTACCCGCTCCTCCGCCCGCGCTGCGACAAGTCCGCGGATCACGTCCAAGGTGCGATAGCGATGGAATGGTGCAACCTTAATGGCGACCACGTTATCGATGGCTGCGAAGCGCTCCCAGAACGCGGCATCGAGCGTCATTCCGCCCACCGCCGGCTGAAGATAGAAGCCGACCAATGGGATCTCCTCGGCGATGCGCTCGCAATGCTCGATGATGGTGTCGCTGCTCGCGCCCTTGAAAGCCGAGAGGCTGAGAAGGCCCGCATGGTAGCCAAGCCCGACTGCCGTGCGCGCCTCCGTAATCGCCTGCTCGGTCCTGCCGCACACGCCCGCCACCATTACCAGCGGTCGGTCCGTCCAGGCACGGCTGTCTTCCACCGCGGCGGCGAGGACAGGCTCATAAAGGCCGATGTCCCGGATCGCGAACTGCGTCGTGTGAACCCCGACCGCGAGCCCGCCCACGCCGGCATCCAAGTAGTAGCGGGTGAGCGCTCGCTGGCGGCGGCGGTCAAACCGCCGCTCAGAATCGAGGGCGAGGGGATGGGCTGGGATCGCGCAGCCCTTGCGCAGAAGGTCGAGAATCTCGGCCGCGAGTTGAGAATGGTGCAAAGCCATGCGAGGCGTCCCCTTGCGAGAAGCAGTTATCCGAGTTCGGGTCCGGCAGCGACGAAGAGGTGCTGCGGGTTGCCGAATGGCAAAGCGCGGCGGCGCGCCATGCGCAGAAACGACCGCTGCACCGTGAAGCCGCGCTGCTCCAGGATTGCCGATAGGGCAGTCCAGCGGTCAGCGAGATCCAGAAAAATCGGGCCTTTAATGGAGCCGATCGCCGCCTCAAGGAGGCGGGCTGCGACCGCCTGACTGGCAGCGACGACCGGTCCGATCTGCGTCGCGAGCCGGCCGGGCCGGGCGAGAACGAAGCCGGTGTGATCGTGCGTGACGAAAGCGTACTGCGGAACCCGGCGGAATAGGCTTCCGAGCAGGAAGGACCGGTTCGCCCCAAAGGCTTCTGCATCCATTGCAGTCACTGTAGGTAGGTCGCTGGCCGCCATCGCGCGGGCACTGTCTGGTACGGCCTTCTCACCACGCCCCTGCCAGCGGGTGAGGCCGAAAATCGGTTCGAAGCCCAACGGGCGGTAAACCCGTTCGCCCGCAGGCGTCGCGTCGAGTACCGGAACCAGCCCCCGACGGTCCAAGTGCTCAAGGCATGAAGTGAGGATTTGCGTTCCGAGGCGCTGCTCCCTGCGGGCTTGCGTCACCAGTACCATGCTGATCCACGCGAAGCCGTCCGCGTAGGGCAGGACGGCGCCGGTCGCGACCGGCCGCCCGTCCTCAAGGATGCCGAAGACCGTGCCGCGCTCGAGGAAGAGCAGCCAGTCGTCGGCCGTCTGGTTCCAGCCAGCTTCGACCGACAAAGCCAGACAGTCGGCGAGATGGCTTTGGTCGAGCGGCGCCGGCCGGACCGCATCAGTAAGTGCCATCGCGAACCTCAAAATGTGTCGGCTTTCCGAGGTTCGGCTTGTCATTCGCGACCCAATGCGCAACCCAGTCGATCATGCGGGCGAGAGGCACCGTCGGGTAACCGAAGATGCCGGACGCTTCCGCCGTGTTGACGAGCCAAGCGGTGGGCGCCTCCGTACCAACGATCTGCGGCACCTTGCCGAGGCGGTTGCCAAACGCTTTGGCGAGCCAGCGAATTGAGGTTGTTTCCGGTCCCGACACGTTGATGGGGCTTGTCGGGGTCGTGGCGTGCCGCAAACACCGGAGGGCCTGCGCATTCGCGTCGCCCTGCCAGATGACGTTCACGTGACCCATGGTGACGTCCACTGGCTCGTCGTCACGAACCTTCCGGGCCACGTCGAACAGGACGCCGTACCTAAGATCGATGGCATAGCTCAGACGGAAAATCCGGCCTGGTGTTCCGTAGAGATTGGAGAAGTGCTCGAAGATGCGCTCGCGTCCAATGCACGAGAATGCGTATTCCCCGGGCGGATTCAGTACGCTGTCCTCAGTGGCGCCCTGGCTGCCAATCCCAACGAATGGATAGACGCAAGCGGTCGAGAAGGCGACTATACGGGAGTCGCGGAAGGTCTCCGCGACAATTCCGGGCACGTGCACGTTCATGGCCCAGGTGAGGGCTTGATTGCCTTGCGCCCCGAACTTACGGCCGGCCATGAAGATTACGTTCTTGGCACGCGGAAGCGCCTCGACGGCCGCCCGGTCGGTCAGGTCGCACGGGACCGCCTCGACGCCGTTCGCCTCGAGCTCCTGGCGCAGGCCTGGCTCGCTGAAGCGGGCAACGCCAATCACCCTCTTGTCAGAAGCGGCATTTCGGGCGAGCCGCGCCAGCGTCGGGCCCATCTTGCCGCCAACCCCCAGCACCATGATGTCGCCGTCGATCGCCGCAAGGTCTGCCACGAGGGCGCTCGTCGGGGTCGCCATGAAGGCGTCAACCTCCTCCGATCGGTCGAGCCTAGCGGGAAGGGGCGCCTCGTTGAGCCAAACAGTCATTTCATCCTCGCGTCTTTGGTGACCAGAAGGTGCTCCATCAGCAGCACCGACAAATAAAGGCCGATGCCGAGGAGCGTGAGCAGGACGACCGCCATGAACATGGCCGGCGTATCCAGGGAGGCTTGGACCTGGATCATCAGGTAGCCGAGGCCGCGCTCCGACGCGATGAACTCACCTACAACCGCACCGGCCACGGCCAGAATGGCCGCCACCTTCATCCCGGCGAAGATGTATGGGAGGGAGCCGGGCAGCTGGATGTAGCGGAAGGCCTGCCATCGGGAGCCCTTCAGCGAACGCACCAGGTCGAGAATGTCGGGCTCGACCTCGTTGAGCCCGCGTACCGTGGTGAGCAGGATCGGGAAAAGGCAGAGCGTGAAAGTAATCAGGATGTTGGTGCCGATCCCATAGCTGAACCAGACGATGACGAGCGGTCCGAGGGCCACCTTCGGAATCATGTTCAGAGTGACGAGCAGCGGAAATACGAGCAGCGTCAGAAGCCGCGACCACGAGAACAGGAGAGCCAGCACCACGCCCACCACGACGGCGAGCGCGTAGCCGCCGAAAATCTCGAGACCCGTCACGAAGGTGTTGTCGAGCCAGCCATAGGTCGGCTTGGCGAGGGAAGCGAGAATTGCAGAGGGCGCGGGCAGGACGAAGGATGGCACTGGGAAGATGGTGACCAGGACCTCCCAGAGCACCACGACGCCGATGTGCACTGCCGCGATGATGAGCCACCGCCGATATGTTGCGGCATTCTCGGCGGCGATCGGCGGCGAGGCGCGGGTTTCGATGGCGTCCAGGCTGCTGCTCATGGGGTCTCCCGGCACATCATGATGCCTAGACGCTACCGCAGGCGGTCGCGATCAATCAACCACCTGGTTGGTTGAAAAAAATGTGGCCAGGCTTCAAGTGGCGTCTGGTCGCAGGGCCGATAGCGCGAACTTCACGACGTGTTTGCGCCGCACCGCCACCGCCTTCGGACTGCCGAGATCCTTGCTGAAGATCGCCGACAACGTGCGGTTGTTCGAGAAGAAAAAGTACGACAGCGCAGCGATCGAGATGTAGAGGTCGATTGGGTCGAGGTCCTTGCGGAACACGCCCTCGCGCACGCCGCGGTCGAGGGACTCGCGGATGAGCTCGACGAGCGGCGAGTGCATCGACTGCACCTTGGGCGAGCCATTCAGGTGGAACGCGCCGTAGCGGTTCTCGTCGCTTAGAAGCGCAATGAATTCAGGGTGGTGGAGAAGGTAGTCGAACGAGAAGGTGACCAGCCTTTCCATGGCCTTGGTGGGAGGCAGTTTAGCCAGATTGAGCGCCCGTTCACGCGTCCGGATCTGCCCGTAGACCTCTTCGAGGGCCGCCCGGAACAGATCATCCTTGTTGCCGAAATAATGATAGACGAGCTGTTTGTTGACGCCCGCGCGGCGAGCGATCTCGTCCACTCGGGCCCCAGCCCGGCCCTTGCTGGCGAACTCGGCGATCGCCGCCTCCAGCAGCGCGCGGCGAGATCCTTCTGGGTTTCGCCGCGTCTGTCGCTCGCCTGCCCGGGACTGGTTGCCCAAATCGTCTGCCATCGAAGGTCTCATCTTCTGCTTCGTCAACCAACTAGTTGATCGGAGTTCGTCGTTAAGGCTAGTCTTTTCTCACAGGTCGGCGCCAGGATGGGTCGACAGGATGGAGAGGCTATCAACATGACGAAGTTTGCGTCCATTGCCGCTCTCGTGGCGACGCTGATGGCTCCCGGCGCCGCATCCGCCGCGGAAAAGGTGAACCTCGTGCTCAACTGGGTGCCCACCGCCGATCATTCCCCATACTATTACGCTAAGGCTCAAGGCTGGTATGAGCAGGTCGGAATCGATCTCACCATCGAGACCGGAAAAGGCTCGGGCGTCTCCGCGCAACGCGTGGGCGCCGGCACTTCCGAAATCGGCATCTCAGATCTTGCAACCTCGCTCCTTGCCCGTGGCAAGGGGGCGAACCTCGTGGCGGTTATGGCCGTCTATGCGAATTCCCCGCAGGGTTTTTACTGGTTGAAGAGCAGCGGCATTACTGGCCCGAAGGACTTTCCCGGCAAGAAGATCGGCAACCCTCCAGGTGACGCCTCACGCGTGATGTGGCCGGCCTTCGCCAAGCAGGTCGGCATCGATCCGGCGTCGGTCAGCTTCGTCAACGTGAGCCCGCAGGCCAAGATGCCGTCGCTCAAGAGCAAGGCCATCGACATTACGAGCGACTTCTACAACGAGCATGACCTCAAGGTCCGCGAGTTCGGCGGCGATCTCGGCTTTCTCGCCTGGCGCAACGTTGGCATCAATCCGTACGGCAACTCGATCATTGTCAACGGCGATTTCCTGCAGAAGAACCGCGATTTGGTAAAGGCTTTCACGCAGGTGAGCCAAAAGGCGTTCGCCGCCTGCGTGCAGGATGTGGGGCCTTGCCTCAAGGCCCTCATGGCGACCGTCAGCGGGCTCGACGAGGCGAACCAGCGAGACCAGTGGAACCGAATCAAGGAGTTGATGCGGGATCCCACCACTACCACCGTGGCACTCGGCGCCTTCAACCCGGAACGGGTGAAGAGCGATCACGAGATGGTCAAGTCCTACTTCGGCTTGGAACAGTCTTTCGATGCTGCGTCCATCTACACGAACGACTTTCTCGACCAATCCGTGAAGATGCCGGTGCAGTAAGGCGCAACTGGTCGGTCCTGGGTGGTTCCGCCCAGGACCGGGTTCAAGACAATAGTACAGGGAGAAGCATTTCGTGAATGCGGACGAACTCACCGAGGCGGTAGTCTGGCGAGACGACCTGCACCGCCACCCGGAACCCGCGCTCGAGGCGCATCGGACCGCCAGGTTCGTCACACAAAATCTCGCGTTCTTCGGGCTCAAGGTATCCACAGAGCTTGGCGGCACGGGTCGTCAACACGTTGTCTCGTGGCTCGTCCCGGCACGGCATTGGCAGCAGGGCCGACGTGGATGCGCTACGGGTCCAGGAGATCGGCGACCCACCCTATAAGCCCACGACGCCTGGCTAGATGCACGCTTGCGGCGACGACGGACACACAGCGATACTCCTTGCGGCCGCTCGCGCCTGCGCGCAGTCGGCGGACTTCGGCGGGACCATTCATTTCATCTTTCAGCCGCCTGAAGAAAATGAAGGCGGCGCCCGGCACACTGCGAGGGTTACTTTCGGACGCCGACAAGACTGCCACCACCCCGCGCGGTAAGATGCTTCCGCACCAACGTTGTCGGGTTCATTGACGAGGAGGATCACCTGCAAATTGAAGATCGTGTTGATAACATGCTCACCGCTAGAGGCTTTAATATTACCCGAAGGAGCGCGTCCCCTGGATGCGACCTGGCATAAGCCCTAGCTGCCATTGAAGCCATGAGAAAAAACGGTTGAAATTGAAGTTCTTAGCTCGAAAAAGTGGCCGGTATTGCGAAGTCCTTAGTCGGAAACATGCTGCAAATTTTCAGCTTAGAACTTCCATTTGAAGTCAGGACCTGAAAGCCAAAACGGTACGGCCCCAGGCATTCAGTGTGTGACATCGCTCAGTAGCAGTCGGCTCAGCGCCACTGCGCGAGCTGGTCCGGACATTGAACAATCAGCTTCTCCCGAACCGCGGTGCGCCTTCCCGGTGCCTCATCGCCCACTAGGATAGCATGGCACGGCGGACGGGTGGGAGATAACGATGGCGGAGCGGCATGGCGCCGGGGCGGGACGGCTTGCGGCCTTCGCCGTGATGGCCCTGATCTGGGGCCTGACCTGGTGGCCCATGAAGCTCGCTGCCGAGGCTGTGCCGCCGATCTTCCTGGCGGTGGTGCGCTTCGTGCTCGCCGGCCTCTGCTATCTCGCGGTCGTGCTCGCGAAAGGCTTGCCACTCCGGTTGGAGCAGCCGATCCGCGTCATCTGGGCCGCGCTCCTCATCACCACGGGCTGCTATGCGCTCGTGTTCTGGGGCGTGGCGCGCGCCCCGAGCGGCTTGTCGGCGATCGTCAACCTCGCGCTGCTGCCGATCTTCGTAATCCTCGTCGGCGCGCTCTACGGGCAGGAGCCGATCACGGTGCGCCGCCTCGGAGCGATCGGGCTCGGCGTTGCCGGCCTAGTTCTGCTCTTCTCCGGGCGCACGGGCCCGGCGCAGGACGGCGCGGCCCTGGGCCTCGGTGCGGTCGCGGCAGGCACCTTGAGCTATGCCTGGGGCGCGGTGGTCAGCCGGCCCCTGATGCAGGCGATGCATCCCCTGGCACTGGCCTTCTGGGAGACCAGCCTCGGCGCACTCGGCCTCGCGCTCGTGTCGATCCTGGTGGAGGGCTACGATCCGGCAGGCTTTGCAGCCCTCGCCGACGGACGCGTGCTGCTGGGCTTGAGCGTGCTCGTGCTCGGGGGCTCGCTCGGGGCCTTCTCGATCTATCTCTGGCTGGTGCGCGACTGGGGCGCCTTCCGGGCCGGGCTCTATGCCTTCGTGAGCCCGGTCGTGGCGGTTGCCGTGGGCGTCGTCTTTGCGCACGAGGCCTTCGGCTGGCCGGAGGGGCTCGGCATGGGCGTGATGCTCGCCGCCACGGCACTCGCACTCTGCGAGGGCGAGCGGCACTCACGGGAAGCTGCCTGAACAGCGCTCGCAGGCGCGCTGGTGCGTAGGTCCGGGACGGTCGGGCGCAAGGGTGGAACCGAGCGGAAACGAACCACATCGTGGAGACTCTCGTCGCCGGCGGCACGACGATGTCCACGCGACGACAGGCGCCGCCTTCCAGAATCGTCTGAGGGGACTGTCCTCTCGCTGTCCCGACCGCCACCCGCTCAACGTTCTGCAGTCGACAGCCAAGTGATCAGGCTCGAGATGCTCCGGAGTGCTACGATCAGCGCGTGATCATCGCCGCGGCTGCTGACTAGGGACTCCAATGCTACCCAATGACGAGCGGAACGCCATTGAGGCGATGATGCGCGATGCGGATGTGCTTGACGACTCGAAGGGTGGGACGCGCACCGGCGAGGAGGACGGCGCGCTTCACCCAAGCGCTCCCAAGCGCGAGCGTGGTGCTTATAAGCAAGTTAAGAATCGGCCGGCCGTCCCAGTCCACTGAGCCCTACGGCCCACAGGAAGCCGCCTTGGCGAGGCTCCGGAGAGATGGCGGCCCACCCGATCATGCGCGAAGACAGCGACGTGCGCCGCCAGTTGATACAGGCGGATACGATGACATCAGCCGAGAAGATCCGCCTGGCGGGGACCGCAACCGATCGCGTCAGGCACAGGTCTGGAAGGCCCTCGAGGCGCTGGAGCATTTCGAGGGCAGCATCATGAACGTGCGCGAGGCCGATTCCGACGTCCATCGCGAACGTGCGGTGCTCGCGGCCGCTCGGGAGGCGCTCAAACAGGCAGAGCGGATCCTGCAGGAGACGCAATGGCCGACGGATGCGGATTACGACACCGTCTGATGTCGATCTACTGGAAGCGAACCGCCGACGTGTATCCCGACGCCGGCTACGGGCCAAATACCTTCATGGCCTTCGATCCGCAGGTGCGCTTCCCGCGCTTTCACATGGGGACAGGCGACAAGACGATCGGCAACGTGCATCTGATCCAGGGCGGTCCCCAGGACGGACGGTGGCACTGGTCGATGACCGTGTCGCTGCCCGGCCCGCGCTATGGCCCGCCTACCAACGGGACCAAGCCGACGAGAGGCGCAGCGGGACGGCGCGTCGTCGAGGTCTACCGGCATCACCTGTCCACGCGTCCGGAGCAGTATGCGATCTGGAGCTGCAACATGGTGAGAAACACCAAGTCCAGGGTGGGCTTCTGATCCACCCTGCTGAAGGTGTGTGCAAGGGCGCACTGGCTGGGTCAGAGATCTTGGTAAGCCTGAGCTCCTATGCCAGCCAATGACCCGCTGAAGCCAGGAAGATATCTAAGACGCCGTTGGTATCGTCCGGGACGAGATTCGAGGCGTTGCTCTCGAAGGTCACGTAGCGGTCACTGGCCGAAATCGCGGGTTCGCCGCTGAAGCCGTTTCCTTCCGTGCCGTCGCTGGCGAGAGAGACGCGCTCGACCTGGAAGGGCCTGTCGCAAAGTTTGTGAGCAGGTGAAAAGGTGGTCGGATTGGATTGGTCGCCGGACTGGGTTGCCCTCGTGTGGTCCCCGGGAAATCCGGTCTCATCCCGCCAACGCCACGGCCATTTGCAAACTTTGCGACAGGCCCCCTTGCGGCCTGCTTCGGACTTCAAAAAGTTAATGAAGCCTGAAAACCGGGCCGGTCCAGCCCACTTCATGACCATCAACAGAGTTTGCGACGGGCCCGGCCGATCGCGTGGATGCGGTCGAGGAAGTCTGCTTCGGACTTCCTCAGGTTTACAAAGTCTGAAAACGAGGCCGGACCAGCCCCTCCTGCGACCTCCAGAAGTGTTTTCGACAGGCCCGATTAAGTCACGGCTGATGTCTCGGAGCCGTCATGGCTTCAGAGCGCCCTGCGCACTCGTGTAAACTGCGTAGAGCGATGTTGAGCCGCAGATGTAAAGTCTATTTCGTTGCTGACCGCCGAAGCACATGTTGGCGACAGTTTCCGGTATGTGGATCTTTCCGAGCAGATCGCCGTCTGGAGTGTAGCAGCGCACGCCGTCCTCGTTGGGATCGCCCCAACCGACGGAGCACCAAAGGCGCCCGGCAGTGTCGCAGCGCACCCCGTCGGTAATGCTGGGCTTGGGCATTTCCGCAAAGACCTTGCTGTTCGAAAGCTTTCCGGCCCCGAGATCCACGTCGAACACGCGAATATGCGACGGGTTGTCCGGCCCATCCGTGAAGCCGGTATCGCAGATATAGAGCTTCTTCTCGTCAGGCGAGAAGCAAAGGCCGTTCGGCTCCACGA
The DNA here is from genome assembly GCF_001006805.1 of Microvirga massiliensis. GTDB lineage: Bacteria > Pseudomonadota > Alphaproteobacteria > Rhizobiales > Beijerinckiaceae > Microvirga > Microvirga massiliensis. The sequence continues at coordinate 363,980 of NZ_LN811359.1, forward strand.
AGTCATCGACGACCACCTTGATGTCACCGGATTTCGGATCCACCCGGTAGACGTTGTGCTTCTCCTGCTCGGGCTCGGCCTTGATGCCCTCGTAATAGCCGCCAATCCCGTAGGCGGGATCGCTGAACCAGATCGAACCGTCGGCCGCGACGACCGCGTCATTCGGCGAGTTGAGCTTCTTGCCATTATACTTGTCGGCGATAATCGTGATCGAGCCATCGAGTTCGGTCCGGGTGACCCGTCGGCCGCTATGTTCGCAAGTGATCAGGCGTCCTTCGCGGTCGATCGTGTTGCCGTTCGAGTTCATCGACGGTTGGCGGAATACGCTGACGTGACCGTCATCCTCCGAAAAACGCATGATGCGGTTGTTGGGAATGTCGCTGAACAGCACGTAGCGGCCAGCCGGGAAGTAAACCGGACCCTCGGCCCAGCGGAACCCGGTTGCGACGCGCTCGACCGCCATGGTGCCGGCGAAAGCCGGGAAACCGCTAGGTCCGAACGAAACCTGGGGCTTTTTGAGAGACTCCAGGTGTGAATCCGGATAGCGGCTCCCGGGTAGTGGTCCTAAGGGCAGCGGAGCGGTTGGCGGGGTTGGAGCGCCCGTTTGGCCGAATGGCGTTACGGTTTCCGCCGAGGCCGCTTTCATGGTTACGGCCGCCGCGGCAGCCGCCGTTGTCGCCAAAAATGCGCGTCTGTTCATTGTTACCTCCCTGGAAATGTTCATCCGAACTCCTACCGAAGAGGACCGCTCGGTCGGTTCAGGCCGAGCGGAAAGAGTAGAGGTCACTGGCCGTCGAGACAGGCAGCCCCGACGGCGCACGAAGACTACTTCGGCCCGCGGCCTCTTCCGCGTCCCGTCGCGTGGGCCTTCCCGTTGCTGTTGCTGCTCCCGTTGCCCCCGATACGGCAATGGCCTCCGAGGTCAGCGACGTGGACAGCAGCATGGTGACGGCGGGCGGCACCGTGACACCAAATTTCCCACACCTCTTCAGGAACTCACGACGATCATCGTCGCTGGATGGAACCTGATCATCTGTGGGGAGGGGAGTCGGTTCACGTTCTATAGGGACTTTCCTTGGGTGCCGATGGCAAAGCCCATCCACCCCAGATCACAGTAGTCGATTCTCACGTAGAGGCAGAGGAATCCAAAAGTAGTAGCAGACTGGGCGACGGTTTACACATGAACGATTGCGAGAAGGGT
>NZ_LN811359.1:365827-370179 GCF_001006805.1 Microvirga massiliensis
CGTCGAGGCCGAGGACGCTGACGCCTTCCTTGCAGCGGCGGAGCACGCGCGGGTCAAGTCGGCGTTCTATTACTTTCCCCGACTGCATTTCTACAGGGAGTCCAAGGCGCATAGGTTGCGCTGGGAGCGCCACGCCGGGTCGATCCTTGTTTACCAGGTCCGCCGGCGCGAGGTCGGTTCGCGGATGAACCTGTATTTTCCGCCGCTTCCCTTCGACCCGGCGGCGCTGCAGCACGCCCTGCAGCGCATGCGGGACTTCAATGGCAATCGCGCGGGCCGCATCATCTTCATGCAGGAGGACGATGCGCTGCGGATCGCGCGGGAAGGCTTGGAGATCTCCCACAAATGGGAAGAGTTCATCTTCGACCGCGCGGCGGTCATCGCGCAGGAGGGTTCGAGCTTCGGAAGCCTGCGGCAAGAGCTGTCACGCGCCCTTGTCCTCGATAATCATGACGCGCAATGCAGCCGAGGTTGTCCGCATTCGGCTTTCTCCGTAGAGGGATCGGGGGAGCAATGGGTCAGGACAAGATGGGGCGATAGTAAGGCCAAGCTCTAGGCACTACACGCTCCGCTGTCGTCACGAGCGTTGCGTAGGCCCACGCGAGCCTCACCGGGTTCTGTCTGGCGGGGGATGCCACCGGGGCATACGGTGCCCGCCCGATCAAGCGCCTGGACGTCAGCCATGGACCGGACGGCCCTCACCTCCATTTGGGCGCCGCGCATGCTCAGCATCCTGCGGATCATGACGGCACTTCTGTTCCTGGAGCACGGCACCCAGAAACTCCTGGGCTTCCCACCCTCCTCGAATCCCGGTCCGGCCCTGTTCTCCCTGCTCGGGATCCAGGGCATCATCGAGGCAGCGGGCGGGGTGCTGCTGGTGCTCGCCTCTTCACCCGTCCGGTCGCGTTCCTCCTCGCGGGCGACATGGCGGTGGCCTACTTCATGTCCCATGCGCCCCGGAACTTCTTCCCGGTCCTGAACGGGGGTGACGCCGCGATCCTCTACTGCTTCGTGTTCCTCTACCTGGTCCTTGCCGGGCCGGGCCCCTGGAGCCTGGACGCCATGCGGGATCGGCAAGGGACGCGCCGAGCGGCTGCCGTGCCTCGTTGCTGCCCGCGCCACGGCGCGAGCTAGAGATACGTAGTGGTTCGGGATGAACACTCGTTCCGAATGGCCGTTGCCGCGCCTGCCCGCCCGGCCGGCGCAGGCGACCACGGCAGGCGGTACGTTACCGAACTTTGCGCGGATCGTCAGCCGGGTTGACGTATTCAATGCCTCCTGGGCCGGTATACTGGACCTGAAGGATCGCCTCTCTGTCGCCGGTCCAGGCATAATGGGCGTGCTTGGCCGGATACACCCACATCGATCCCGGCCGTAGCAGGCCGCCTTTCTTTTCGGGCTTCTCGCCACTGTTCGTCCCGATGGTGCCCCTGATGACGGTCACGATCTCCGAGAAGGGATGGGTGTGCGGCGGCATCGTGAAGTTGGGCGGGAACTTGATGCGTTGGACGACGGTCTCGCCAGCCTTCGTGGGATCGCCGACCAGCGTGGCGATCTGAACGCCCCTGGGATAGGCCGGGTTTTCCATCCACTTCACGGCATCGGGCCTTATCACGTTGGTGTGTCTTGTCTCCTGCGCCATGGCACCGCCGACCAACAACACGAGACTTGTCGAGAGCAGCAGGGTCTTCATGACAACCTCAAGGCTGGATGGCCTCCGGGTGCCCGCGCCACCCCTAAGCGGTGCGGCGGGCCAGTCTGCACCTGCTCACGGTGAGGCGCTATCCTACTGTGGTCCGGGGTGGATGAGTTTGGCCATTCGCGCCCCAAGGAGAGTCCCATGGAACATGAAACGGCTCCCCTTCCCACACCCGATCCAGTGTCCTCGAGCGAGGATGATCGTGGTGAGTTCCCGAAGAGGTGTGGGAAATTTGCTGCCACTGTGCCGCCGGCCGTCACCATCCTGCTGTCGACATCGCTGACTCCGAGGCCATCGCTGGATCGGGCAATGGCAACGGGAAGGGCTTGGCGAAGGGGTATGGAAAACGCCGCGGGCCGAAGTAATCTTGGTGCGCCGTCAAGGCTCATGGTCTCGGTGACCAGTAATCCCTGCCCCCGCCCGGTCGCTTCATGCCGGGTGAGGTTCTTTCGGGGCATACCTCTGCCTTACCTAAACCTGGACTCTGTAGAGCGCCTCATCGGAATTGCATGGGCCTTTTCGCACGCAGGAGGCCGCACCCGCCGCGGACGATCCATGCACCTAGGATTGCGCCTGCACTGCTCCAAAGCACCCCTTCAAGGCCGGGGTGTCGACCAGGCGAGAAGTTTTGCAGAAGCTCCATCGAGCCGCTGTAGGCAGACAGTAACTCGACAATCAGCCATGTCGCCTGCATGGGATAGGCAAGGACCAAGAGCCCGGCAGTGCCCCCATAGGCGATGGCGTGTTCCACACCTGCAGGTAAAAAGGTCCTCACCTCCAGGCTCTGCGGAATGAGGGACAAATAGGTGATCGCGCCCACGCAGAGCCAGGTAGCATAGCGCAGGGCGATCAAGCGGCGGTCTGGCGACATGACCCCACTATAGTGACAGGCAGTCCCGAGCAACAGAGCGGGGACAAACCGCTCTTCACCCCTTTCGCCTCATGCCGGACGCCTCCATCTCGAGCCAGTTCGGACGGGTGTGGATCGAGCGCCGCCCGCACCGAGAGCATCGCAACTTTAGGCTCACGTCGGGAACGGCTAACGAGATCCTCGGTTCGTCTACTGTCACGCGAGCGCCTCGCGCACGTACGCTATCGCTGCTTGGATCGTGCGGAGGCCATCCTTCTCCATGAGATCGGGAAATGTCCGGTAACCGGGTTGGGTCGGCTCAACGTGAAAAGCCGCGTCGCGCTGCACGATCTTCGCGACGGCGAAATGAAGGCCCGGAACGCTCACCGACCAAATCGGACGGTCTGGGAGCCGAGTGACGCTCAGTTCCATCGATTCCTTTAGTTTCGATGCGAGATAGCTTTGCTAGCTCAGAGATCCACCTCGATGCCGGTCAGTCTCTCGACCTGCTTGCGAATGTAGCCCTTGGCTACGGGATGTTCCGGACGATCCACGGGCCGACTCGGTTAGCCAATGCCAACGGCATATGCTTCCAGCAACGGATCGCCAACGAATACCTCGGATTAGTGGGGTTTAACTCCGGCAGATTATTTCCAGGAGCTAGCCAGTAGTACCAAAACAGCGGACGAACCTTCGGGTTCCATTGAATCTTGAAGCGGCAGGCCCCAGAATCCAATGTAGACCGACCCAGGTCTAACTCGCGAGCACCTATCCCACAGGCCCACTCAATAGCACCCCAGTATAAGCACTCGTTAGCATAGAACGACGAGTGCGAGTAGTCGGAGCAAATCCACGGCAATTCTATCCGGTCACCGTGACGGAGCGCTATCGCTCCGCTAACCGGCCGCCCCTCGCGATGCGCCAGTAGTATCGTTGCATCCTCTGCCAGGCGGAAGATATTCTGAAAGAAAGCCGGACTGTAAACCGGCGTCCCCAGATCTCGCATGTTCAGGGCGAAAACACGGTAAAAGCAATCGAGACATTCGGCCCCGCACGCCAAAACGGTAATGCCAAACTTCTTTGCCTTGCGCACTTTCCCACGCAGGCGTGAACTCAATTCAGACCAATGTGCTTTGGGATCATTGCTAAGTGGAATAACGAGGGCGACTTTGTGCTGTCGTAGGCTCCAACGCCCCTCCACTAATTGCGCGGCTGGATGCGACTGACGCAACTCTATGTACTGTGCCTCTCGTCTCCTTGCCAGATCCGAAGCGGCTATTGCCAACGCCGTCTCACAATCGGGTGTATCGGCTAGGATACCGCTATAGTCCAGGAAAGGCAGTGATACGAAGAAGTGTCCAAAAAGCATACTTTGCATCTCAAAGAGCGGCAACACCCCTCGCGTGGTGCCGTTCTCTCGTGCCATCAAGTAGACCGCACGGTGTTGAAAGGAGCGGACTAGAATATCTCGCCACTCTAGCGCGTGGTACAGGGAGGCGTGCGGTGCGTTACCTACGTATGCTTGCCATTCCTCGTCGCGCCCCCCTCGCCCCAATTCAACAACCTCATATGCTCCCATAGCGATATTTCATCCATGTACAACAGGAACGTCGTGAACTGGAGGACGTGGTCGAATCCACTATTGTATCGGGTGTGGTGAGGGAGTCGGTTCACGTTCCATAGGACTCTCCTTGGATGCGTATGGCCAATCCCATCCGCCCCGAATCACAGTAGCCGGTTCCCAAGTAGAAGCAGAGGAACCCCAAAGTAGTAGCAGACCGGGCGACGGTTCATACATGAACT
>NZ_LN811359.1:370487-374173 GCF_001006805.1 Microvirga massiliensis
TTAAGCGGCGAGTGTGGTCTCACGCAGTTGGAGGTGTCTTGCCACATGCCGATCACGAACTGTACCTCTCACAAGCTGGAGATCTTCTTCAGCATCAGGCACTCGTCTCTCGCCGTTGAAACTCTCGCAGAACCCGTTCTCGCACAATGATTCCGGTGCAATGTACTGAGCTCGTATAGGGTGGTTTGCATCGTGGGCAGTTTCGGCCTACGTTTGCGGGCTCGCCAGCTAGCCATTGATGAGAAAGTGCGATGGTGGACGATGTCGAGCTGAAGCATCTGCGCCGCTGTGTTGAACTGGCGGCTAAGGCCCTCGAGGCAGGCGATGAACCGTTTGGTTCGGTTCTCGTTGCCGGGGATGGAGAAGTCCTCGCCGAGGATCGGAACCGTGTCGCCGGAGGCGACAAGACGCGCCATCCGGAATTCGAGTTGGCGCGTTGGGCTGCAGCCAACATGACTTCGGACGAGCGGGCAATGGCCACCGTTTTCACGTCGGGCGAACATTGCCCGATGTGCGCCGCCGCGCACGGCTGGGTCGGGTTAGGACGTATCGTGTACGCGACCTCTTCCCAACGACTGGTTGCGTGGCTTACAGAACTGGGTGTTTCCGCTTCTCCCGTCCGGCCGTTGCCGATTCAAGAGATCGTCCCCGGCGTGAAGGTGGAGGGCCCAGTGCCGGAACTGGCAGACCAGGTACGCGCATTACACCACCGTTCTCACGCTAAATCGAAAGATCCAGCACGACAGGCGTAGATGACCTTCGGCCCATGCTCTCGCATGCCTGCTTCGGAGTGAGGCCACATTGTGCCGCGGGAGGGCCTGTGGCAATTGTGGCTGCTTTGATTGGGCTAATCCTGGCCGGAAAGCGGAATCCTGCTGACCGACAAGTCCATGTATGGACCGACGCTAATGATCTTCACGGTAGGCCGGTAACGGAGAGGCCTGCGTGGTGAAAGAAGCTCCTGATCATCTTGGGTCGGCTCTGCAGGCGGACGAACTCGCGGCGTGCTAGACGGTGCAGGTCGGCGATAGTCCGGATAGCGCATTCGCCATAGCGCGCTTGACGACCACATTGCACTGCTCCTCGGGGTTGAGCTCGGGCGCATAGGCCGGCAGGTAGGCCACCGCATAATCCTGCACGTGGGCCGCGATGAAGTCTGTGGTGGCGCGTGAGCGATGGGCGTTGAGCCGGTCCCAGACCATCAGCTTTCGAGACGCGCCTCAATCAGAACCCCTTCGCCGTGGCCGATCGCCTCTGGGTCAAGGACCAACTCGATCCCGACGAGGAGAAACTACGGTTCCCAAATTAGACGCTGTTTAGATCCTCTGCACAGAGGCTTTGACGGTTTAGTAGGCGCATTTATCCCATCCCGATCGCTCAAGATTCGTCCGTCGAACCGACATAATCACTGCCTCGAGGATCTCGCGACTGGCGATTACCAATTACCGCTCCCCACCTCCACGCGATCGACCAGCGTGAGCAGAGCGGCCGTTGGATCGTGCACTACTACGGTGGGGCTGAGCACCTCGCTGACCACGCTCAGGAATCCTTGCCAGTCCAGCTTCTCCACGAAGTGGATCCCCACGCGACTGCCGAGCTGCGTCCACCCCGCAAGCACGCCGGCCGCGACCTGAAGCTGCGTGGCGTTCGTTCCCAGCGCGAGCCCCGCGCTCACATCGGTGTCAAACCCCAACCAGAGCTCGCCGAAACGGCGGCTGCACAGGAGCACGCCCACGCGGTCCTGCCCCGCAAGCGTGGTGCTGAAGGGCGGGAAGAGGCGATGCAGCCGCCACTCATCGGTCGAGCGCCACTCCGGGTGTGCGGCGAGCGCGCACCGGGCCGCGAGTGGGATCTGGTAGATGAACGCGATCTCCACTCCCGAGAGCAGGCGCGTAAGCGTCACCGTCTCCTCATGCGGAACGGCCATCCCCTCGATGACGCGATCGCCGCATCGCGCCCGGTAGCGCCGCTCGGTCGGCGCGTGCCCCAGCCCGACCACGTTTCCGTCGCGGGCCGCGAACGCTCGGGGCTCGAACAACTCCTCCAGGCAGTGCGCCGGACTCCACGTCATGGCGAACACGTCATCGCCGTGGGGTGCATCGCGCGCGGCGGTCGTGTCATCCTCGGTGATGAGTATGGCGCGGAGCTCCAGCGCGTCGGGCGTGGGCGCCACTCCCACGCGCCGGGCGAGCTCCTCAATGGCGGCGAACGCCAACGCGTTCACGATCCCAGGATTAGCGCCACTCCCCACGAGGTGGCCTCTCCTGCTCAGCGCGGGGCGCCGTGGCGGAATGAGCCGCGCAATCGCCTCGTCCGTCGGGATCGATCCGCGCCAGGGCCATTCCTCGACACTCGTGCACAGGAAATGCGCGCCCAGCTCGTCGCAGGCGCGCGTGCAGTCTAGCGTGTCGATGGACGAGAGATCGATGACTTCGGTGATCTGGTGCTCGCGAACGAGGCGGGCGAGGTCGCTGGCCGATTCAATGGTCGTGGGTGGGAGCAGCACGCCTTGCTCGAGCGGCACCGGGCCATCGGGTGGCTTGCGGTCGACGAGCAGGATCGCGTCGAGTTGCTCGCGCAGCCGCTGGCCCGCCGCACTCTGCTGGAGGAGAGCGAGCACGGCGTATCCCACGCCTCCGTGGCAGCCGATAATCAGCGCGCGACGATTGGAGTGGTTCATGTCCCAAGGGTAGCGCTGCCGAGCCCGGAGATGCAAGGATATCAGAGTCACGGCGACGCGCCCGCAGCCCCCGCTCCGCCGGATGCCTGCACGACCCTATATTACTACCCGGGATCACAGATCCGCAAAACGCGGCTTGAGGCGCAACTATAGCTCGCACGCTTTGTCGTGCCTTCTTGGGCCACTCAGCGGCCGCTTCTTCGGTCAGTCCTCATTCACTACCTACGCCATGAGTGGTGTGTTTAGCGCACCAGCGCCGGATGGGCAGCCGCGATGCGGGAGAACGGGTACAGCAGGCGCTCGAAAGGATGTGCCGGCTTGCCGCCCTGTCTTAACACTACAGACCCTATGCGGGTGGATAGCGGTCCGCTCTGTCTGGCAGAGTGACGTTGCTGAACCACTCACGCTGGAGCCGACCCATGTCAGTTGAAGGATTGCGCACGGCCCTCCGCACCATCGCAGGCGAACTGCCGCCGTGCGGGCTGTCGGATCTTGCCCGCTGTGGTCTGCTTGGGGTCGAGGCACTGGAGTAGATGAGAGAGCCTGGGCGACGCGGTAGCGCCAACCTGGACGCGACGATGCCCCAAAACCCGCCCGAACAAGCAAGCGACGAAGCCGACAAGGAGCAGCTTGAGTTAGCCCGCCAGGAGGGCGGGCGTATAGCCACCCTCTCCTCTACATGGCGCAGGAAGTGCCGAACACCTTCTCGATCCGGGCGCGCACCTGGCCCACTTCGGCGAGGTGCGCGTCACGTGTCCGAGTGTGCCGAGACGAGCGAGCCGGGCCGGGTCCACTCCATGTGGTTGAAGCGGTGCAGGCGTCGGCGCACCGTCGCGGCCGTGTGGTGGAACCGCGCCGCCAGGTCCGGCGCGGTCTCGCCCTGGCTGGCGCGCCAGAGGAGGCCGGCCCGCTCCACCTCCCGTACCGGGGCCGTTCGCGCGTGGGCTAGCCTCTCGAGCTCGAGAGCTCCTCGTCCGCCAGCTCACGCAAGCGAACCGTCGTCGCC
>NZ_LN811359.1:376055-391326 GCF_001006805.1 Microvirga massiliensis
CTTTTACAATGGCCAGAGGCCTCATTCGAGCCTTGACCGGAGGACACCCGATCAGGCCTACTTCAACCCGCTGCCGCAGCTCGCGGCGGCTTAACCCCGGTAGACGCTCCACTTAGCGAACCGAAAACGCTGTTCAGACAAACCGAGCCACCTCATCCATCCTTATTGGTGTCGCGAAGCTTGCGCTCGCTGCAAAAACTACCGCCATCAGGAATGGTCGTGGATCGAGTCCGAGTTGCTCGGCGAGTGCTATTGCTATGGGCGTGATCAGGAGAGCCGTAGCGTTGTTGCTCATGACCTCCGTCAGAATGGAGGCGAATAGGTAAAGAAGGGCGAGAATAACGACGGGGCTCAGCCCAGAGGCCAAGTTCATGACTTGCTGAACGAGCAAGTCCGCAGCTCCTGTCTTCTCGAATGCGGTGCCGAGTCCGAGCATGCCGAATATGAGTAGAAGGATGCGCCACTGGATAGCTTCGTACGCCTCATCGGGTCGCAGGCAGCCGAGAGCCACGACGGCGGTCGCACCGATCAGCGCCAGCATCTCAATCGGCAAAATTTCGAACGCACCGAGGACCGTGACCGCAGCCACTGCGCCGACTGCGATGTAAGCCTTGTCGGGGCGCAGCGGACGGTCGCTCGGCTCCGTTAAGTTGACCAACTCTCTGCGGTCGAAGAGGCGCCGCAGGCCCTCCGTCGTTCCCTCCAAGAGCAGGATATCACCGGAGGCGAGCGTCAACTCGTCGAAGTTGCCGTGGAGCTCGGTGCCCTGGCGGTGGACGGCGAGGATGTAGACGCCATACAGCCGTAAGTTAAGGTCAGCAATCGGATGTCCGATCATCCGAGAGTAAGGGCCGACAACCCCCTCCATCAGCACACCCGGTTCCTCTCGGATCGGCTCGATGAGATGCTGATCGCGTGCGCCGAAAATCAGGCTCCCGGTCTCGTGCAATCCCAACAGCCCGCCGGCATGGGTCTCAAGGACCACCCGGGAGCCCGCCTCGAGGACGACGTCGTCGAGGGCGTAACGGAAGGATCGATCACGTTTAATCACGTCAAGAACCCGGACAGCTTCACTACCCCGCAGCCCGGCTTGTGCCAGGGTACGGCCGACGAGCGGAGAGTCTGACGGGATGAGGACCTCAGAAAGGAATAGCCGCTCCGGCTGCTCAACTACGGGCGACCTACGATCCGGCAGCAGCCACCGCCCAAACACAACCAGGTAGGTGATGCCGAGCAAGCCCAAGACAATGCCCGGAGCTGTAATCTCGAACATCGAAATCGCTGGGAGCCCATGGCTGACGGCCACGCCGTTCACCAGAAGAGTCGTCGACGTGCCAATCAGGGTCGTCGTCCCACCGAAGATGCTGGTGAACGAGAGGGGGATCAGAAGCTTCGAGGGTGCAACCTGAAGCGTTCGGGCCATGAGGATGGTCACCGGCGTCAGGACCACCACAACCGGTGTGTTGTTGATGAACGCAGAGATAGAAATAACGGCGACACTCATCCCGACGAGCGCGAGGCGCGGTGATCGGCTGGCCGCCGTGATGGCAACCCCGCCCATCCTTTCTACGACCCCGGTCCTTTCCAGGGCTGCGCTGAGGACGAACATACAGGCCACGGTGATCGGGCCACTGTTGCTGAAAACGCTCAGTGCTTCATTGCTGTTCAGGATGCCGGTCGCGACGAGTGCGCCAAGGGCCAGCATCGCCACAACATCTGGCCCCAGGCGCTCGCGAACGAAGCCGGCGAAGACCAGCACCATCAGCACCAGGACGATGACGACCTCGAGCAACTCCCAGGTCATCTCCACTCCTGCAATGACCGTCTGCCCAAGCTCACTCCCGCGGCTTGTCGACCCGCGCAGTCAGCATGGCTGCCGAGTGCGCGGGGAACGCTGCCTTACTCCCTACCTCAACAGCATGCAAAAGGGTTAGAGCACTGGACGTAGCGGCCGCGATCTCAACCGCGTGAGACACGGCCTCTCGGGTCCGTGCTCTCGGATCCAGTGCGACCGCAACGTGCCCTAGCATTGTTTCTCACCGGCCATGGGGCCTCCCGTCACTCACTGCGCTGCAGGAGACTTCCCAGCATCCAGGCGGTCTTTTCATGTTGCGCGACCCGCTGCGTGGCGAGATCGGCCGTCGCAACGTCGCCATTGGCCTCCGCCACCTGCACCGCCTGAAGAGCCGTGCGGGAGGTCGTGACATGGTCGGCGAGAAGCTGGCCAATCATGGCATCCTCCGCGGGGGCGCCGGTCTCTTCGGTGACGGACGTCAGGGCCGCAAACTCAGAAAAGCTTCCCGGCGCCTTGACGCCGAGCGCACGCATGCGTTCGGCAATCTCGTCGATGGCCTGCGCGAGCTCCGTGTACTGATCCTCAAACAACGCATGCAGCGGTTCGAATCGCGGCCCCACGACATTCCAATGAAACCCTTGGGTCTTCAGGTATATGAGGTAGCTGTCGGCAAGCAGGCGTCCGAGTGCGGCCGCTGTTTCCGTTCGCACTGCTTGATCATTGATGTACCGACTGGTCATCTCTCGTCTTGTCCTTTCATCGTCTCTCATGAATTTCAACTCCTGTTCACCCACAGAGGTGTTTGTCGGCGAATGCGTAAGCGCTACGCGTCACGACGCCCGGCTTATCCGACTGCCGAAACAGCCCCGGCGGCGGCCAAAACGACGTGGCGCACATGGTGCCAGGGGCGGCGTCGCCGGGCCGCGCGGCATGAGGGGGCCGCTTTACCCGAGGCGGCGCTAGAACCTGTAGATCGCCGCAATGCCCGTATCGGTCGGCATGCGCTCGGGCGGGACGATCACCACTTCACCGCCGGTTTTGAGCGCGAGTTCGCCAAGATCATCGAGCAGGTCGTCGATGCCGGGACTTTCGAGCGGCGCGAACTCAATTGCGCCGCTCGCGCGATCGAAACGGCCGGGGATCACGCGGTCGGCCTCGATCAGCAGAGTGGCGATCCGACCGGCCGCGGCCGCCCTGGCGATATCGGAGAGATCGCTGCTGCCGAGGCCCTTGGCGTTCGCCTCACCGAAGCGCTCCACCAGCGTGCCCAGGCGCTCGAGATAGAGCGGCAGCACAAGCTGCCAGGCGCGCTCCCGCAGTTCGTCGCTCGACAGCGCGCTCGGGTGAGCGTCGATCGCGTCCGGCATGAGCGCGGGATTGCGGCTCACCGTGCGGAACAGGTGATGATGCTCCGGTAGCGCGGCCAGCAGGAGAGGCATGCCCGACGGCTGCGAATAATGCGCGAGCACGGCCTCGTCGACCGCCCGGAAGAAGCGCTCGGTGCTGTTATCGAGCTCATCCTGGCGAACGTCGGTGCCGTGGCGGGTGGTCCGGCCCGGGCCGGCCGGGCCGTAGACCCGGTTCGTCCGCTCCGGGTCGCCCCCCTGCAGGCTGACCGCATCCGCGATCGTGCGCGGAAACTCCGAGGGCAGCTCCACTTCGTCGAGGGTGAAGCGATTGCCCTCGTAGAGCGTCGCCTCCCCCCGGCTAAGTGCAAGCACGTGATACCGATCCGCCGATTGCAGAATGCGCATGAGCGGCTTGGTATGGAAGCTTTCGGCGACGATCGCCAACTCCCGCACTGGCCGCTGCAGCCTGTAGACCCTGAACAGGTCCGAGGTCGCAAACACAGCGATGCCGTCGAGGGCGTGATTCCAGAACCTGGCATCGTCGGCCAAGGCGTGGAACTGGCGTAAGATGGGCGCGCGCTCCCGTCCGGTGTATTTCTGCTGCAGTGAGGCTTCCAGCTCCCGCACGAGATTGCGAAACCGGATCGGGTTCTGTTGCTTCTCAGGGTGCGCGCGATGTGTCGGCTGGTATAGCGACAGGCACGGCGGTTCGTGGTCGGCGAGCAGCACTGGAGTGTAGTCTTGCTCGAGGTCATCCATTGTCGGTCTCCATAGATCAATATGCTTGCTTAGCGTTTCAGGCATCCACCAGGGGGCTCTGCGATCAGGCAGCAGCCGGGAGCAACGATTTCATCTCCTGCGGGAGCTGTCCGCGCACCTCTTCGATCTGGCCGGCAGATACGTTTTCGGAGATCACCTTGAGGACTCCTCGAACGATCTCGCTGGCTCGCTCCGCGGCCACCCCGAGCGATCGGCCCAACTCATCCTCGATGGCAAGCGTGGTCACCGAACGGTCAGGCCCGCCGAGGCATTGGTCTAGCTGCGTCTGGAGCATCGACGGCAATTGCGCGATGAGGTCTTGTGCTTCGTTCGGCGTTAGACGGCGGCACAACATGCAAGTCGCGACCAGCAACGCACGCTCAGAGGGATCGCGCTCCAGCCCTGTCGCATCGACCACCTCCTGGACAACACGGCCGTATGTCGCTTCGGCCCGCGCTTTGGCCCGCATCAAGGCACGGGTGCGGGCTTGAGCGGTCGTGGCTGCACTCGGGTGGAGCATTCCAGCCGGCTTCTGGGGCGCCTCGACTTCAAGCTGAGCAGTAACAATGCTGCGCAGCGCCTCGAGGCTTACGGAACCATCCACGACGAGATCGTCGAACGTGACGAGCCCGACCGGCTGCTCTCCTTCCACGAGCGGGATGCGGCGGACACCGTGCTCTCGCATCAGGCGGACCGCTTCATCAACATCCGCACTGATATCGCAGGTGATCACCTCTTCGGACATCACCTCATCCAGCGCGGTGGTCTTGGGATCGAGCCCGCCACCCAGCACGGCGAGCGCAAGGTCGCGGTCGGTCACGATCCCGACGAGCCCCGGCGACTCGCTCACCAGCACCGCGCCGATATGATTGTCCGCCATGGCCCGCGCGGCCTGATAAGCGGTTGACCTGCGATTCAGAACGACCATGCGCGTCCTGCGGAATCGCTCAAGCGACATTTCATATCTCCTTCTGTTAATATGCATCGACGAACTCGGCGCTCAGCGGAATGCTCCGCCATGGGTGCTCGTCACTCGGGAACGCTGTCGGACATCCACTCCGCTCGAGGCGAGCGCTTGGTTCAGTGCGACAGCAAGACGGGGAGTGGGGGGCTTGCGACGATGCTCTTCGTGGCACCGCCGAGAATGAAGTCACGCACCCTGGAGTGGCCGTACGCGCCCATGACGAGAACATCGAGGTTGCGTGCGTCGGCATAGGCCTCGAGCGCTTGGCCGACGGATCGGCCTCCGGCGTCCTCCTCCTCGAAAACCACCTCGACTCCATGGCAGGCAAGATGCCTCACCAGCTCGGAGCCGGCTCGTCTCGCAACGATCGTTTTCTCGTTGGTGATGGTAACCGCCCGGACACTTCTGGCGCGCTGCAGAAGCGGAAGGGCATCGGCAATGGCTCTTGCTGCGGGTCGACTGAAGTCCCAGGCGACGCCCACGGTATCGAGCACGATCGTCTCCGCGCTCTTTGGAGCTTCCGGAACAACGAGCACCGGTCGCCCAGAGCCGAAGATGACGCTTTCTGCGATTTGGTGCTGAAGCCCTGAGGACTCCCCGACCGGAATTATGGTCAGGTCCCGCAGCCTGGCGTATTCAGTAACGATCCCGGGGACCTGGGAGGTCTGACTACGCTCGACGATGCAGTTCGAGCCGACGTTGAGTCTGGCCGCAATATCGTCAAGGGCGCGCGTGAGATCGCGCGCATTGTCGATGCTTTTCGACCTTTCGGCTGCTGCCATGCCCAGAAGATCGACGACGGCAAGAGCGAGCGGATTTGCACGCACGTGAAATTCGATCTCGAAGGTCAAGGCCGTGACTTGAGCTTCGAATAGGCCCGCAAAGCTGACGGCCTGCTCCACCGCCGCCGGCGGCGTCGCCTCCGGGTAGCTGCTGAGCTGCAGCAGAAGGTCCTTGTAGGCCATTGTTTGCCCTTTCTTCCGATGTGTGTACCCGCGAGACGGATCTCGTAAGTTCCCGTCTACCTCGCTGCTTCCCGAACAGATCGGCGATATCCTAAACGCTATGGAGCAATCGCGACCCTGAGGACGCCTCGGATGCAGCACCTGTGCGCTTCCTCCGGAGCCCCCAGCCACCTGTCACAACGGGGAAGACGGCCGGGTGAACATTTGGTCGTTCACCGCCCGGACCCCTGGCGTGTTCTCCGCTGCAACGTGCAGTGCCGTCCGCTCCGCTCCCGAGGAGACGAGCCCCCAGAGTTTCACGTCTCCCTCGTGCACCGTGACGCCAATGAACTTCGGCCCGGACGGGATCTCCCTGATGCGTGCCTCGAGGTCCTTGCGGATGGCCTCGTCCGACCTCGGTCCCGCCATCCCGGGTGCGCTCAGGCGTGCCAGCGCCCTGACGAGATCGCTGCGGCTGACAACCCCGACGACGCGGGCGCCCGCGACCACCGGCAACCACCGAAGATGCCGTTTCCCGAGAACCCGCGCGAATTCGTGCAATGGTGTCTCGGCAGTGGTGGTGACCGGGCGGGTGGTCATCACGTGGCGGGCGCGCCGCCCGTGCGACCTGACATAGTCCACAGCCGCTGTGCTGGCATCCCGGAAAACCTTGCGCCACCAGGATCCATCCTCATCGGTGCCGAGCTCGACCCGGCGTATCAGGTCGGCCTCGCTCACCACTCCTAACAGGTGCCCTTTGGAATCGGTGACCGGCACGGCGTGAATGCGCTTCTCGAGCAGCGTGTTCGCGATCTCATGAATGGAGGCGTCCGGCAACACCGAGACCACTTCGCGGGTCATGATGTCGGCGACGGTGGCGGGAACGGCTGGAGCGGAGGGCGGTCCGGAGTCCGCCGCTGATGCGCGGGTCCGGTGCCGCGGTTCAAGGTGCACGATTTCTGCTGTTTCCAACTCCGCTGCGGCGTCCTCAAGGGCCTTCCTGCGCATACTCCACGGCCACAGGGAAATGTGGTCGTGCGAGGGATGATTGGTGTTAGCGGCAGTGAGCAGGAAGTGCGGCGAGAGAGAATCGAACGAGCGGTGGTAGTCAGCAGTCAATCTGTTCTCCTTGACAAACGGGATCGGTCGCGGCGGAGCATGAGGCTTCCGTCGCGTGCGCATCGAGTGTGGACTCTGGAATAGAGTGGGTCATGAACCCCGAAGGGCGGACTGGCGCGTGGCGCGAGTCGGCCTCCGGGGGCTAAACGCGTTTGGGAAGACGCCCCGGGCGGGGTCTCAGAAATAGATGCAGCGTATTCATGACATCCTTGAAGTATGTAGAGGCTGCGTGAAAGCAAGACTTGGCGAGCGCTTCACGATGTCCATGGAACCGTGGGCCTCGGCCCGGTGCTCGGGTTCGGACCCGACCAGAATGCCTCCCGCACATCATCGGCAAGACACAATCGCCGAGCGTTCCTGAAGGGTTGACCCCGATAGCTCCGCCCGAGATAGACACAGAAGGGCTCGAAAGGCGGGCCTCCCTGGTCGACTAGGCTTGGGGTTGCCCAGGCTCCGGCACGAGCGTGCTGGTGTCATCAAGGTTGCTCAAGAAGTCGAGCACCCCAGGCGTGGCCACGCACATGGTCATGGACGTCATGTCCCGACTCCCGACCGAACCATCGTCGGCGGCAGTCACGATTTTTGCATGATCCGCGACATGTCTATTGCCGGCACGAACCCAATGTTGCTGCAAGATCACCGTCGTTCCACAGGAGTGGGAGCGACCTGCTGCTCCCCGCAAGCAAGCGAACCTTTGCAGTCCTTGAAAACTTGGCCGTTTGATCCCATGTTGAAGATGGCATGTTCAGGTATTCGCGGAATGTTTACTATTCCCAGAATGCTTGCCTGACTGCCCGCGTCGCCCGCCACAAGCCAGACAGTTAATACCGGGCACGAGATGCCTGTCCTGCGATCCGGGAACGGCGGGCAACCCAGTTCAACTTCGCAAGTGCAGGCGAATTCTTTGCCCTGTGCTTGTGCCCCCTGGAACAGAGCCGAGCGACCCAAAGCTCGGGTGATAATGCCTGTTAAGAAAGGTGCCATGCGCGAAAACCACGACATCCCGACGATCTCCTCGACCGACTACGCCCGCTTGGCCGGGATCGCCACGCGCGGACTGCGATACCGGAGGATCCCGCCGACGGCACGGCTCCTCGCCGGCGAACTCGGACGCGCAAACGTCATCCGTGCGTCCGAACTCCCGGATGACGTCGTGTCCATGCATTCGGTCGTCGAGTTCAAGGACGGGATCACCGATCAGGTCCGGCGTGCCACCCTGGTCTATCCGGGCGAGGAGGATGGTGACTCCGGCCGGATCTCGGTGCTGTCACTCCTCGGGACAGCGCTGATCGGCATGGCTGCGGGACAATCGGTGCGGTGGCACAGCGCCACCCATGGATGGCGGACACTCCGCGTGATCCGCGTCATCAGCGAAAAGGAAAGGAGGGAGCCGTCATGACAGGACTACGGATCTTCAGTCATTTGCGTGTGATGCTTATGGCGATCCTGCTCTTCCTGAGCGTGAGCATCAGCCTGGGCATGCTTGCAACGATCCTCATCGCGGACGCCGCGGTTTGGGCACTCTTCTGCATCGCGGCGGTGGCGCTTGCCGCCTGGATGTCCCGGGAACTGTATCGCCTGGGCGTGGATGACTCCGCGATCGGAGCGGGCCGATGAACGTCATTGCCCGATTGCCGATGGGGACGCCGGATCGCCCCGACGGGTTCGGCCTGCGTCCCGACCTCGAGGCGTGGATCCGCGAAAGATACGAGCGCGTCCGTCCGGACGATACGTTCGAGGACCTGAAGCGGCGGGCAGCCTTCGATCGGCAGGATACGGGATTGCTGAGGGACTGGATCAGGGCCGCGCGCGAGGCGGTCCCCGAGATGCCACTGCCCACGCGCACGGGATTTTCGCGATCCGGGGCGGAAGTCCACTGGACCCGTTGAGTCCGTGGGCGATCGCAAGGCACGGGAGAATCCTTCAGGCTCAGTTCGGCTTCGGAGGCGACACGCTGGCCGGCTGACGAGTCCGCCAGCCGGGTTCCTCAGCGAACGCGCCGCCATCCTGCGCGTTCCGCCTTGTCCTCGGCGCAGAACCAGCGCTCGCCTGCCTTCTCGTTGATGGTCGTGCGCGCGTAGCTCGCCTGCCAGGGGATGTGGTGGATGCCTGCTCGAGGCAGTGGGTCATCGCGGTGCCGAGGCAGGCCTGGTAGCAGCGCAGGCATTCGTCCAGGCCTGGTAGCAGCGCAGGCATTCGTCGATGCAGGAGCGCATCTCGGGTGAAATCTGGCGCGTGATGATCTCCTGAAATTCGAGGCGCGACGGGCGATACGGCCCGCAGGGGCACAGCGCCCGTCGCGCCGAGGGGCGGTCACGTTCGCAGCACGCGGAGGCTTTCACGCCGTCGGTGGGGCTCACTCCGCTCAAGATCAGGCGTGCTTCGGCGGGTGGTCGACGCCGGGAGGCGGGAGGTGCGCGGGACCCAGAAGCGCGGGAGCACGTCCAGATGCATGGCCAGCTGGAGGGATCGGTGCCGGCAATGCTCAAGACACTGGCGATCATGACCCGACGACCTCCTTCGCGGGGATGGCGGCGGCTTGCCGTGCCACCTCGGCAACGTCGAGGCTGAGCGCGACCCGTGCGTCATCGAGCTCATCGAGGCGGAACCATCTTGCCTCGAGTGCGTCGTCTCCGGCGATCGGATCGCCTGACTTCCACTTGCAGAGCACCGCAATCAGAATGAAATGCTGGCGAAGCCGGCCGCTCTCGTCATGATCGAACGCATCGACCGCCGTGAAAACCCGATGTGCTTCGGCATGAACCCCCGTTTCCTCCAGAAGCTCACGAACCGCCGCACTTTCAATGGTTTCTCCGGCGTCGATCTTCCCGCCTGGGAAACCCCAGCGTCCAGCGTCAGGCGGGTTCGCACGCCGAACCAGAAGTATCCTGCCCTCGTGAAACACGGCAGCGATGGTCGCCGCAATCGGGCGAAAGGCCGGCTCGATGGAGAGAGATGGAGCGGTTTTCGGTGGCATGGCGGCCTCTTCTTGATGAGGCCGGCAAAGGAGTGAGTCAGTCCGACCTGTCCCTTCGCCGGCATGATCCGGATCAGGTTCAAAGGGTCACTGTGCTGCCTTCGGCCAACAGTATCCCAGCCCCTTGGCGGGACACCCCTGGAGCGATTCGGGGTTGCGCCTGCCTCGTAAACCGCGGCTATAACCTCGTCCAACCCAGAACTGCTCCAGGTCTGCGTCATCGGTTCCCAGGGGGCGCGTGTGGTCAAGCCGTTCCTGCTCATCCAGACGGTGATCATGCCAAACCAACGAGAGGACATGGTCTCGATGGTCTTCCCTGACAAAGCGGACTGTCAGGCCATAGGTGAGACGCAGGTGGCGGACATCGTCGCTGAGCAGCGAGCCAAGGGCGCAGGGCTTAGGTCTGCATGGTACCGCTGCGAGGAGGCGACCGGTCAGGCTGTCAGCCTCACCCGCAACTAACCTGTGCCGCTCCCAGGCCACGAGAGGCCCCACCCCGGACTTTCTTCTACGCCCCCGGAACGATCACTGCCGAACGCGGGTACGGGAGGTATCCGGGAGGGCGGAACGATTCCCCGCTTGGCCGAGATGGTGCGCGGCCTCGCCCCTGCGAGTCCATGGGTCACGCTCGACTTCCTGCTGACGCCCGACACCGTCCTCGCGGGCCGGGCACCGTTGCAGGCCTTGCTCATTGGTCAGCCCGTGGATCGTGCCCGCCGTGGGTCCCCGGAGTACGCCGCCGGTGATCGCGTAGTCCAGCCAGCCGTGGGAAGCCTTTCCGCGTTGCACGGAGAGGTTCCGGGCCCGGCTTCGTGCCCCTTCCGGGACGGCCTCGAGGACGGCAATCAAAGGCAGGCTATTGGGGGCGGATCGCGACGGGAAGCCGTTCGATGGCCCTCAGCCCAGGCCGCTGCCGCCAGCGGATGGAGTCCGCCGGCACGGCAAGCCCGAGCCGCGGCCAGCGCTTGAACAGCGCCTCCAGCACGCACCTGGCCTCGATCCGCGCAAGCTGGTGGCCGAGGCAGAAATGAATCCCCGTGCCGAAGGACAGGTGCCGATTGGGCCGCCGCGCGAGGTCGAGCCTCTCGGGATGCGGGTTGGCGTCAGGATCGAAATTGGCCGCCGCCAGCATGGCCATGATCCGGTCGCCCTTCCTCAGCTGAACGCCGCCGAGCTCGATGTCCCGTCTCACGAAGCGAGGCTTGGAGAACTGCACCGGGGCGACGAAGCGCAGGAACTCCTCAATGGCCAGAGGCGCGCGGCTCCAGTCCTCCTCGAGCCAATCGCGGAGTGCCGGGGCCTTCAGGAGCTCATACACCGACCCGCTGATCAGATGCGTGGCGGTCTCCGATCCGGCACCGAG
This sequence comes from Microvirga massiliensis, assembly GCF_001006805.1. GTDB lineage: Bacteria > Pseudomonadota > Alphaproteobacteria > Rhizobiales > Beijerinckiaceae > Microvirga > Microvirga massiliensis. The sequence goes on from NZ_LN811359.1 coordinate 387,326, forward strand.
CAGCAGGAAGACCATGGCCACCATCTCCCCGCCGCTGACACGTCCGCCTTCCCTCTCGACGCGGACCAGTTCGGCGATCAGGCCGTCGCCGCCGGTCTCGCGCGCAGCCTGCAAGCGCCCTTCCAGGTATCGTTTCATCGGCCCGATGCCTGCGAGCATGCGCAGGAAGCCGACCATGCCGGTGAGGCGGGTGAGGCTGTTCGCCCAGGCGATGAACCGGGGTCTGTCGGCGCGTGGCAGGCCGAGCAGCTCGCAGATCACCGCCAGCGGCAGCCTCCGCGCATAGCGCTCGACGAGGTCGGCCGGATCTCCGTCCGCAAACAGCTTAGCCGCCAGCTCATCGGCCATCGCGAATATTTTTGGTTCCATGTCGAGGATGGCGCGGCGCCGGAAGGCCTCATCGACGATGCCGCGCAGCCGCGCATGGTCCGGCTCGTCCATGGTCAGCATGCTGACCGCAAGCGTGCGGATCCATCCCGGCATCCACCAGCGCAGACCCGCGACTGAGCCGTTCTGGCGCATCGTGAACGTCTCGCTGTCCTTCAGAACGGCGGCGGCCAGATCGCCGGTCGTGGTGATCCAGGTCCGCCCGATGATGGGAAAGCGCACCTTCACGACCGGGCCGGCGGCTCTCAGCCGTACGAGTCCCGCGGCCGGATCGCGCAGACAGTCCTGGCTCGTGAAATCCATCCGCGGCATCGCGTGCGCTCCTCGGCGGCTCGGGCGAAAACGCCTGGACCGAGGCGTGTGTCCTCACGGGTCCCCGCACGGAACAGGCGAGATCCGGCAGCCCGACCGGCCTCCACTGTCGCGCATGCCATGTCGCTTCGCACAAGGTCCGACGCCACCATGGCGACGGCCGTTGCTCACACGGTCACCTGGGTGCCCACCTCGACGACGCGCCCGGTCGGGATGCGGAAGAAGTCCGTGGCATCGGCCGCCGACTTCGTGAGGCCGATGAACAGCTTGTCCTGCCAGAGCGGCATGCCCGAACGGGGCGAGGGACGGATCGAGCGCCGGGAGACGAAGAACGAGGTCGCCATGATGTCGAACCCGAAGCCCTGCTTGCGCAGGAGGGCCAGGCCGCGGGGGACGTTCGGGGACTCCATGTAGCCGTAGGACATCACGACCCGCCAGAAGCTGTCGCCGACAGGCTCGATCCGCACCCGCTCCCGATCGCCGATCCGGGGCGCGTCCTCGGTCCGGACGGTGAGAATGACGTTCTTCTCGTGCAGGACCTTGTTGTGCTTCAGGTTGTGCAGCAGCGCCGCCGGAGCGGTCTCGGGATCGCCCGTCAGGAACACCGCGGTGCCCTTCACCTGGTAGGGCCGGCTCTTCTCGAGCATGCCGATGAGCTCGACCAGGGGAACGTCGGCCTTGCGGGTCTTCTCGAACAGGATGCGGGTGCCGCGGCGCCAGGTCAGCATGACCGTGACGAGGGCGGCCCCGACCACCAGCGGCATCCAGCCTCCTTGCGGGATCTTGAGAGCGTTGGCGGCCAGGAAGATCGAGTCGACGAGCAGGAACGGCGTGATCACCGCAACGGACGCCCAGAGCGGCCAGCGCCAGCATCGCCGGACCACGAAGAAGGTCATGACCGACGTCACCACCATGGTGCCGGTCACGGCGAGGCCGTAGGCGTGAGCCAGCGCGCTGGAACTCCGGAAGCTCACGACCAGGAACAGCACCAGCAGGAGCAGCAGGAAGTTGATCCGGGGCACGTAGATCTGGCCCTTTTCGGTCTCCGACGTCCAGCGGATCTCCATGCGCGGCAGAAGGCCGAGCTGGATCGCCTGCTGAGTCAGGGAAAAGGCGCCGGTGATCACGGCTTGGCTGGCGATGATGGTGGCGAGGGTCGCCATGCCGACCATCGGGAGCAGTGCCCAGTCCGGGTAGAGCAGGAAGAACGGATTCTCGAGCTTGCCCGGGTCATCGAGGAGCAGCGCGCCTTGACCGATGTAGTTGAGGGCGAGGCACGGCAGGACGAGCCCCAGCCAGGCGGTCTGGATCGGGCGCCGGCCGAAGTGGCCCATGTCGGCATAGAGCGCCTCCGCGCCCGTGACGGCCAGGAACACCGCCCCGAGCGCCAGGAGGCCTGCCATTCCGTGACTGGCCAGGAACGCGATCCCGTAGGTCGGACTGAGGGCTGCCAGGATGCTCGGATCGTCGGCGATGTGCAGCCCCCCGCCGAGCGCCATCAGGATGAACCACACGCCCGTGATCGGGCCGAACCAGGCTGCAACCCGCGCCGTTCCATGGCTCTGCACCGCGAACAGGCCGACCAGGATCGCGAGGCTGAGCGGCACCACGTAGGGATCGAAGGCGGGTGTCACGAGCTTCAGGCCCTCGACCGCGGAGAGCACCGAGATCGCCGGCGTGATGATCGCGTCGCCGTAGAACAGGGCGGCCCCGGCCATGCCGAGCAGGGCAATCAGGAGGACGTTGTGACCCATGACGCGCTGCACGAGCGCCATCAGGGTGAGCGTGCCGCCCTCGCCGTTGTTGTCGGCGCGCAGAATGAACAGCACGTATTTGATCGTGACGATGAAGATCAGCGCCCACAGGATCAGCGATACGATGCCGAACACCATCTCCCGGGTGACGGCTCCGTCCCCGGCCGCGGCCGACAGGGATTCCTTGAGCGCGTAAAGCGGGCTCGTGCCGATGTCGCCGTAGACAACGCCAAGGGTCCCCAGCGTCAGCGTCCAGAACCTGGACCGCTCCGCGACCGGCGGCCGGAACGTGACGTCATCGGGAACCGGCCGGTCATGCGCTGTCGCTGGCATCGTTTCTCCGGATTGCATGGTGCTGAAGGCCCCTCTGGCTCACCGGCTCGCCGGATGCGGGCTGGTCGGTTCGGCAAGCGGCGACGGCCCGGGCCGCCGGAACGGGGTGACGTTGCTCGGCGCCGCGCCCTCGGCCTTCCGGAGCTGGGCCTGCACGAAGGCCCCGAGCACCGCCAGCGGCAGGCTGCCGTGCTGGAACTCGACGATGTCCTCGGCCCAGTTGACGGCGATTCCGCTCACCCCGATCGAGCAGCGCCACCGGTCGTCGTCCCGGGTGAGGCGGTGGATGTCCCAGTCGGGCAGCTCCCAGCCGATCAGCCACAGGCCCAGCTCGACCCAGGCCTCCGCCCCGACCAGGCGCTCGACCTCCGCCTTCGGCGCAAGCGACGTTCCCAGCCGCGGACAGGCGCCGCGCAGGATGGCCGACAGCAGGTCGGCATCGATCCGGTGGGCCGTCTCGATCCTGGCCAGAAGGGTTCCGAGGTCACGCTCCGGGTTCCGATTCGGCCACATGGTGTTCGTCCCGATGATCCCTGGTCCGCCGTCGCGGGTCGCTCAGGGAGCGCCGTGACGGCCCGTGCCGATGGCGGATCGGGACATGGGCCAGATCGCATAAAGATGCGATGCGGGAGCGGAGCCGCGGATCTAAAGAAAGCATAAGGATTTCGGAGGCCGCCCCTCGCGGCAGGTCCTCGACGGGGTCACTCCGGCCCGGTGAGCGCGCAATACAAGGCCTGGGCGTCGCGGGCCCGGCGCAGTCGGTTCAGGACCCCGGGATCGCGGAAGCGGCGAGCCACGCGTGCGAGGGCGGTGAGCTGTTCGCCGTGTGCCGCAGCCGGCAGCAGGAGCAGGAACACCAGGTCGACGGGCTGGGCATCGATCGCATCGAACCCCACGGGCTGCTTCAGGCGGACGAGCAGTCCGAACGGCTTCCCGATCCCGGCCAGGCGTGCGTGCGGGATCGCCGTGCCCTCCCCGATCCCAGTAGAGCCGAGAGCCTCCCGGGCGAGGAGCGTCTCGAGGATCGATGCCTGATCCAGTCCCAGGACCGCGGCTGCCCGCCGGGCGATCTCCTCGAGCACGCGCCGCTTGTCGGGCAGGCGCAGGCCGACCGCGACATCGCCCGGATCGAGAAAGTCCCTGATGTCCATCACCCGTCCGTCAGCCTTCGTCCGGCCTTGCCGGGCAAACCTTCCTTCGGAATTGCCCCTGCCC
>NZ_LN811360.1:0-2640 GCF_001006805.1 Microvirga massiliensis
CTGTGGCCGTGGATCGAGGCCGCGGGACGGCGGCTGCATCGCAACATGCTGGTGATCGCTCTCGCCAACAAGCTCGCCCGTATCGCCTGGGCGGTGCTGGCCCGCGGACATGGCTATCAGCCCAGGAGTGCCTCTCATGCGGTCTGAGGCAAACTTGATCGTGAGTCTTTCCGGAATCGGTTCGCGTGAACCAACGACGTTGAGAATGGAACGATGAGCTCAGTCAGCTAATCAGCGGCTGTCCCGCCGAGGTCTGCGAGCTGAAGGAGGAGATGGACGAACGGTCTGCCCGGCGCAACCACAAGACTGGGTGCCATGATGGCCCACAGAGGTCTTTCCGCTAGTCAGTCCTGGATGCGCGCGGATTCCCATGCTGGCCCGGAGCAGATGCTCTACCATGAGGCCGAATACATTGATGCAGCTCTCACGTTCGCCAGTCTGCCAACTTCATCTTGCGACGCACGGCCGGACCATACAATGCATGGCACAATGCGAAATGGCGCATGCCATGCCTTCAGCGCGTGCCTAACGCTGCCGCAATGACGAATCTCGTCCTGCTGCTGCCCTTAACGGACCCTACGACGAGCGGTTGCTCGGCTGCTTCTGCTGTTCGGCTCGGCGGTCAAGTTCACGCAGAACCCAGCGTCGCGCACGCTGCTCACTTTTCGGCTTGCTGGAGGCCGCAGGAGTGACCCGCATTCCGGTGCGGGGATCGATACCGGTGAGTGGCATGACCAGTGATCCAACTGCTAGGGCCACAGTCGAAGCTTGCGTAAAAGGGGCCCTGCCAGGGTTAGAGATGAGGGTCAGAGATTAAGCTGGCAGGGCCGCAGTTCGAGGGCTCCAAATACGGCGGCGGAGCCTCAGTCGCCTCTACCCGAGCGACCGCCGTCCCGCTCTCACACAGGTGAAACGTGGCTGCAGTTCTGCACAGCACGCAAGATCAATCCTCCGGCGGCAGTTTCCAGCCTCGCGCGGGAGGAGGGCAGTTCCGGCTACATTGGGAAGACCCCTTCCGGCTCGTTGATGAGGAGGATCCCACGGGTTTGCAGACGACAGCATTGTCACAACTGTGAGACGGCGGGCGCTCAGAGGATTACCGTCGCCGTTTATCACCATAGGCGAGGCCCGCACCCATTTCGGGGAAGCACGCAGGACGAAGAGAGCCAAAGCCACCGGAAATACGAAGGGCGGCCCGCTTTGCGCGTGCGCCGCCCCTGCTCGTCGGCCCGTATCTCACGCCCCCAGGAATCGATCATCTGAGGAGCTGACGTTCCTCTGCGTCACACAATAAGCCTTCTGCGAATTGCGGTGGGGTCGTCGTGCCTGCGGGGTTCTCGACAGAAATCTAACTTGCCTGCCCCAACGGCACGAGAGTTAGCCTCGTTGAGCCTCGTGCTTTCACGAGCTGACACGAAGACTCCGGAAGAGAGTCTGTTGCGTGAACTGTTGCGCTTTACCAGCTCATACTTGGACAACGTTCATGAAGAGACGCCGCACTCTGACCGCCGAGAAGCACGTTCTGCCTGCCCTGCAGACGCACGGGAGTGCCTTGCGGATCTGGGGCCGTCACCGCCCGGTCCCGAAGCCATACGCAACACATGAAACACACACGCGCGAGGAGCACATACCCTGCGCAACCTGTCGCGAAGCCCGGTGGGCGCTCTGGAGCGCCCTCTCCTGGGCGGTGGCCGGCAGGCCTGGAGAGGCGGTCTCGCGGATCAAGGAAGCGGCGCAACTCGCGGTCAGAGCGCAGATCGAGTCCGAATCCGGGAGACGCGCCCGATGATCTCGTCGCCTTACGGCGACGAAGCCGGTGTCAGGGAAGCGGCCGTCGGGATACACGTCCGCCGAGCGCGTCCACGAGATTGTCACGGCTGAGTCTGGCGCAGGTGGTCGGCGATACGGCGGCCGGCGGGGGCGTAGAGCCGGGCGGTCGCGCGGGCCAGCTGTTTGAGTTGTCCAGCCGCACGAGCCCCTTCGACGGGCAGCCGAAAGCCTTCCTCGGCGCTGACACAGTCCAGGGAGCCATTCTGCTTGCGCCGGTCGAGCCGGCGGCAGAGCGCGGCGAGGTTGGCGGCATCGCGAGCAGCGTTGCGGTCGACGGCGCTCATGAGGCTTGCCTCCTGCCCTGCCCCGTTTGGGCGTCAGAGTCTCGGTGGCAGAACCCACCGACCGGGATATCGTGGCTGCCGCAACGTCAATGGACGTTTAACCCGATCAGAATAATTTGAACTCGGGCCGATCTCCTTCCCGGCCTGCTGTCTCCCAACAGCCAACCCCGCTCGATCTCAGGCCGGGCGGGGCCCACCACGAAGAAACCCGAGAACACCACAGCCCAATGTCGCTCGCCCGGAGCACGAGTCTCCCATCCGGTTCCAGTCAGAAGACGAGGAAGCGTGTTCATCGTCGGCACTGATCCAGCGGCTGGGTTCAATCCTCAAAGTCAGGCTCATCGCTGTCTTCCGCCCCGGCGGGCATCACCGCCCCGATCTCGGCATCCAGCGCGCCCGACAGCTGGGCCCGCTCCAGAAGCCCGGCCGCCTCGAGCTGCTCGAGATCGGGCAGATCGCGCAGGCTCGCGAAGCCCCAGCGGACCAGGAACTGGTCCGTCGTGACATAGGTATATGGCGCCCCCGG
>NZ_LN811360.1:3564-44793 GCF_001006805.1 Microvirga massiliensis
GGCCCATCCATTCCCGCCAGCGCGCCGCCGGGGGCAGGTCGGCGAGATCGCAATCGACCGGTTCTGGCTTACGGCGGCTCATCGGCTCACAAGCCATACAGCCGAAAGCTCGGGCGGCCGGTCAGTTCGCGCGCGGCCCGGAGCGCGACCAGGCGCTCGAACAGCCGGCGCAGGCCGCGATCCGACATGCCGGCCAGGCGTGACGAGGCCGCCACGGCATCGTTCGCCAGCAGGGCCTCCACGACCACGGCGGCGCCCCGGGCGCGCAGCCGTGGCGCGACCCCCTCCAGGGCCGCGGCGCGCCGGCTGAGCTCGCCCGCCAGATCGCAGGCCTGCGCGGCGGCCTGGGCGTAACCCGCGCAGCAGAGATGCGGCCAGGCGGGATCGGCGAGTCGCACCCGGCGCCCCTGCGGGCCGAGCCGGAACTCCCCCTGGAGCGCTACGGCGGCCAGGAGCGGCGCGGCCACGGGCCAGCGCAACCGGCGGGCCAGCACGACATCGGCCAGCCACAGCCCCAGGATCTCGGCGTCGGGACGCAGGCGCGCGCAGACCGCGGCAGCCTCGGCGGCCGCGAACACCGCCGGTCGGGCTCCGCCCGCCAGGGCCCGCGCCTGCGCGACGGCGCTCCCCAGCGCCTCATCCAAGGGCAGGCTGAGATCGGCGGCGGCAGCCCGGACGCGCGCGTCGTCGAGCCCCGGGCTGTGGCCCGCGAGGCGGCGCCAGAGCACGAGCAGGCGGCCGGCCGGACCCGGATCGTCGCCGGCCCCGCGCAGGTAGAAGGCGTCGCGCAAGCCAGGTTCGTCCTCGCGGCGGCCAGCAGCGCGGGCACTGGCCGCGGCCGCCCGCAGGGCGAGCCGCTGCAGCCAGACGCCCTGCCAGGACGAGGCCTCGGTTACGACGCCCTGCAGGAGCGCCAAACCGGCGCCGGCCAGGAAGGCGGCCTCAGGTTCGTGGGCCGGGATCGTGGCGGCGCGCGCCCAAGCGGGAAATCCAGGAGACATCAGGTGGGACAGGGCGTGATTCGGGCTCGACTGTAATTCAGCACGGCGCTTTAGGCCACCTGTTGAGGCCATAAGCGCCGCACCTGTCGTGCCCGGGTTGTGTCCGATAAACTTGGCTTATCGGACGTGACGCCGCGCCCGGGGTCGTGCTAGGCTCCGGAGATCGGAATCGCCTCGCCATAAGCATGAAACCCGCCACCGAGCTAACCCGCCGGCCCCTCCCCTCCCCGCCCGCCGGGCTCGAGGAGCTCGCCGAGAGTGCCCGTGATTACGCCCGCGGCGCCAAAACCGCCCACACGCTGCGCGCCTACGCGGCCGACTGGCGGCATTTCACGGCCTGGTGCGCCCATCACGGCCTCCCTCCCCTGCCCCCAGATCCGCAGGTGATCGGCCTCTATCTCGCGGCCTGCGCCTCGGATGCGCGGAGCCGACGCCCGACCGCCCAGACCGTCGAGCGGCGCCTGTCGGGGCTCGCCTGGAACTTCCGGCAGCGCGGCACGCCGATGGACCGGAGCGACCGCCATATCGGCGAGGTCCTGGCCGGCATTCGCCGCAAGCACGGGCGGCCTCCCGTCCAGAAGGACGCGCTCTCGGCCGAGGACCTGATCGCGATGGTCGCGACGCTCGGGCATGATCTGCGCGGCCTGCGCGACCGGGCCATGCTGCTGATCGGCTTCGCGGGCGGTCTCCGGCGCAGCGAGCTCGTGGGGCTCGACTGCGGCCGCGACCAGACTGAGGACGGTGCGGGCTGGGTCGAGATCCTCGCGGGCGGTGCCCTCCTGACCTTGCGGGGCAAGACCGGCTGGCGCGAGGTCGAGATCGGGCGCGGCTCCAGCGAGCAGACCTGCCCGGTGGCGGCCCTGGAGGTCTGGATGCGGCTGGGACGCATCGCCCATGGGCCCCTCTTCCGGCGGGTGTCCCGCGACGGCAAGCGAGCCCTGGCGGAGCGCCTGACCGACAAGCACGTAGCACGCCTGGTCCAGCAGACGGCGCTGCAGGCCGGCGTGCGCGGCGATCTCCCGGAGGGCGAGCGCCGGCTCCGGTTCGCGGGCCACTCCCTCCGGGCGGGGCTCGCGACGGCCGCCGCGGTCGAGGAGCGCTATGTCCAGCGCCAGCTCGGTCACACGAGCGCCGAGATGACCCGGCGCTATCAGCGCCGCCGCGACCGGTTTCGGGTCAATCTCACCAAGGCCGCCGGTCTGTAATCAACCGTTCACACCTAATCGAGGGAGGTCTTCGACACTGATCAGCATAGCCCCCTCCCCTCCCCGACGCATCGAGCAGCCACACAGGACTCCGGCAACACCTAAGCACCTGACAAGATTGCATATTCGCAGCGAGACGCGGCGATCGGCCGGCAGCAAATTGAAATTCTTAGTCAGAAGCGACAGCTTCAAATTGAAATTCTTAGCCCGAAATTCGTACTCAAGTTTCGAGCTTACGGTTTCAATTGAAATTCTTAATCAGAATCAACACCCGGGCCGGGATCGAGAGCGCCCGGCGGCGCGGCCGCCTCCCCGGCAATCCGGCGCTTCGTGCCAGAGATCTTGAGGCCATCCGGAAGATCCGCTCAGCCCGCGACCAGGCGCAGCTCGAGCGATTGATCGAGACCGCAGATTCCTGGCTTCCTGTTGTTCGCCGGATGCGCCCCGATCGCACCTGGCACGAGGTTGCCAGCAATCTGAACGCGCACGGCCAGTCCTGGACCGAGGCAACGCTCCGAAAGGCCGTGAGGCGCATGGTCCGCGAGAACCTTGCCGACACCAGCTTACTGAACAAGGCCCCTCGGCGGCCTGCCAGCGAGCGTCTCCTCACCCTCGTGGCCGGGATTGCCATGGCGGATCCGAGCAAGAGCCACCGCGAGATCGCGGCGCAGCTTGAACGTATGCGGGAGAAGACCCCTCAAGGCGGCACGAAGTGGTCCGCCTCCTCGGTCAAGTCACTGCTAGACTGGGCTGCGAGGCTCGGACTGTCCGCTAAGAATTAGCAGTGGACTTAGGCCTCGTCCCTTTTCAACAGGTTGTTGCCTTCGCGGAGCGTCGGCCGCAGCACGCCCAATTGACCGCCCAAAAGTTCTCCCCTCCCCCTTCTCACCATTCGCATCCGACAAGCGCCTTGGCTTCAGGCCGGACGACACCCAATTGAGACGGCCTGCCCCCTGGGAACTGGGTCTGGAACCGATCCTCAAGCTCGCCCGTCTCTGCATGCCTGGCCCATGACACGATCGATCAAAGCAAACTCGTCGTCCTCGCGCCCAGCCATTGGCGTCAACATCTGGATGTCACGTCAGTTGAACCCATTTGATAACCGATATCGCTTATTCGATTGAGTAAGCGATCGAGTTATTGCTGTAAGTTTTACAGGGGATCAAATGCCGAAGCCGCGCCTCTACACCGAAGACGTGTTCGTCCGCTTGCCAAACGGCACGAAGGCGCGCATCGATCTGCTGCGCGGAGACGAGCGCCAAGGTGATTTTCTGCGCCGAATTCTACTTGGTGCTCTTTCGGAACTGGAGAGCAACTACGGAAAATCGCAGCCATCTCGTTGATCGAGATCCGGCGGCACCTGGAGACCGTCCCCGCCCTTAGTCGATTGCACCCGGACCAGTTGGCGGCCGCTGCTTCAATCCGGACGTAATGCTGTCGCCGACGTCGGATCTTCGCTTACGGGATTGCACATCCTCTGCCAGCCGCGCCCTGCCCTCCCTGCTGCCCAAATCGCTGAAACCCTCAATTCAGGAGCGGATGGCCGCCAGCTTCCAAGGAGCGGTCCTCAAGCCGACGGGCCTGCTTCGCGATTGGACCCGTTGAGCCCTCAAATCTGGACCAGCCAATCTGACGTCACCGTGTTGTCGTCTTCCCGGCACCTGTCAGTTGTAAGCTTACAACGAGGCCGCATCCAACTATCCGGCTGTCCCGCAGCGACCACCGAGGCGTGGGTCCGCGGAGGGGTGATCACTCGTCTGGAGTGGCTGGATAATCTAGTGTGAAGCGGATATGGTGCGGCCTCTTCTGTTTTGAATCTCGGCGCAGAGTTCCCGTTGCCGATTTTAGATGTACGCGCTCCGGCCCTTGTAGGCATGACGACAAGACGCTGTGCCTGGGAACTCTGGGATCTACCTGGATTTTGGGCTCGCAGGCACTAAGCAGGAGTCGACCCAGAGCTAACGGTAGCGGATTCCAGCCCTCTCGCCCGAAGCGGGTCGACGTCTCGCCGGATAGGTTCGCGCCGCGCGCGAGATCGCGATGGGTCAAGACCTGATTGACAAGACGTCCCCGAGTGCTGGCAGCCGCCAACTGCTCGGTCTGAGATCTTTTCGATTTGGCTCTCTTAACATTGGCCGCGCAGCCTCAGATGCACTGCACTGACAACACGGGCGGTGCGGCGATCGCTTGGGACACTCGATTGAGTGAGAGACGGGACTGGATTCTGAGCCTGCTTGAGTCTCGCGATACCACCCTAGGGTTCTCGGCCACCAATGATGGCCTGTACCCACTCAGCGGTCATCTTGCCCAACCGGCATCATAGCAACGCGAATACTCTGGATCACAGCCCACCGGATTCACCTGATGCGGAAACTTCGATCTGCACCCCCCGGCTGCCTCTTCGAGCAAGCGCAAACCTCTCAAACGGAAGGGGAGGGGGACGTAGGGGTAGCGAACGCCAATTCCCACAGCTCCCCGTTCGTCGCATCTGTTTAGAAAGGTGCACACCAACGATTCGGCATCGAGTAACAGCGCTGTCTCGGCGTCGCGCCTAGATCCGGTCTATAGCCAAATCAAATTGTAAGCTTACAACCACGCCCGGTTCCGGCGTCTCCCACCAGGCGCATTCCCTATGCCAAGTTGGTGAAAGCCAACTCTCTATCCGCTGATTCCGATGAGATTTCACAACCCAAAGCACTAATCTCCGGCCCTCTTTGGACGAATGATGCTCTCAGGGAGTTGGCAGGGGAGGGGAGGGATCGCACTTCGAGCATATTGGCGGAGCTGCAGGCTGCCCAAATTGGCTCCAGTCACGGCCACACTTTCTCGTAGTGGGAAATCTGTCACCCCCGACCGAGGAGCCTCAGCCTCAAAGCCAAAGGGTTGTAGCTTGGTTCGATGATGCCCGTTGTAAGCTTACAATTGGTCCCTAGTCCCGCGGGTTGTCCCAAGGTGAAACTCGAGCAGGTCCCGCTTGTGAAGCGACCACCGACGCACTGACACCGGCGCGCGAAATTAACAGTAGAGAGGGGCCCTCAGGCAGCTGAGCATGAGCTCGCCTTCGACTTCGCAGGGACCTGGCTGCGCGAAGCCCGAAACCAGTAGACAATGCGAATTAGACGGCCGCGGCAGACTACAACTGGCGTCAAGAGATGTCGCTAAGGAGAGCCCGGTCCGAGCACTGTGTAAACGATTGATTTGGCTGTTGTAATTTACAACGATGTTCAGAGGCGACCACGCGCCGCCTAGCACGGCACAGGCCGGTGGGACTTATTGTATCTGGGACACACCGCCGTTCGATCCCGAACAGATTGTAAGCTTACAACGACACCCGGTCCGGTTCCCTCGCTGACGGAGGCATGCAAGGAGGCCACACCAGGCATATTTCGGCCCACAAACTCGAGGGACGGCGAGCTTTGTTAAACCGTTGTTAACCCCTTGGACCTGTTATGGCGTCTGCGCATTTCTGCCGGATTTGGTCATTTCTGCGCAGACCCTCTCTCGTCAAGGATCATGCGTAATGAGCACCCAAGCAGCCCTTAAACCCGACCCGACGGCAACCTTTCTGGACATCCTCGGGAACGACGCTGACGAACTTGCATCAAAGTTGCAGGATCTCCAGCGCAGGATCTTTCCACCAAAAGCGAAGAAATCGATTCGTAGGCTGACTTCCGCAGAAGCTGCAAAGTTTATTGGCGTGACGGAAGGTTACCTGCGCCAAATTGCAGCTGACGGAAAAGTTCCTCTCTCGGAGGGGGCTGCGAACGGCCGACGCACATACTCAGTCGAGGACATCAACGCGATCCGCGAGATGCTTGATAGTGGCGCTAAGCCCACACGGCGGTACTCGCCACGCCGGCAGGAGGGAGAGAAACTCCAGATCATCTCCGTCATCAATTTCAAGGGCGGCAGCGCAAAGACAACGACCACAGCACACCTAGTGCAGTATCTCGCTCTGAAGGGCTATCGGGTTCTCGCCATTGATCTTGATCCGCAAGCGAGCTTGTCGACGCTGTTTGGTCTGCAACCGGAAACCGATGTCGGCGAAAATGAAACCCTATACGGTGCTATTCGCTACGATGATCAGCGAGTGGACGTCACTGACATCATCCGTTCGACGTACCTGCCGGGCCTGCACGTAATTCCCGGCCACCTGGAGCTCATGGAGTTTGAGACGACCACGCCGATGGCGAAAGAGGGACAAACCTTCTTCGCCCGCATGGCGGGCGCCCTTGGCCCCGTGGCCGACGAATATGACGTTGTTGTTGTCGATTGCCCGCCAAACCTCGGCTACCTGACAATGACTGCACTCTGTGCGGCGTCAGCCGTCCTCATCACAGTCCATCCGCAAATGCTGGATGTCCTTTCTATGGCCCAGTTCTTGCGCATGACAACCGATCTACTAAGCACAATTCATAAAGTGCGGCCCCAGTCCGACTATGACTGGATGGGATATCTGGTCACTCGCTATGAGCCGAACGACACTCCTCAGAACCAAATGGTCGGGTTCCTTCGGTCACTTTTTGGGCCTCGGTTGCTCACCAATGCGATGCTCAAGAGCACCGCTATCGCTGACGCGGGTCTGACCAAGCAGACGCTCTATGACGTCGAAAAGCAGCGCTTCAACAAGGGAACGTACGACAGGGCGCTTGAGTCCGTGGACCTTGTGAATGGCGAGATCGAAGCCCTGCTTCGTCGCACGTGGGGGAGAGTGTAATGGCTCGTCCAAATATCTTCGACGTACTGAGTGTTCCAGCCGGCAACCCTGATCAAGATATCCCGCCGGCTAAGGACGATGATCGCCCGTTTAGGTCGGACAGACCCTTCGCATCTACGGAACGCAAGTCTAGGCCAACTCCACAACTCGGGCTCATACAGGGAGCCGTGGAAAGTGCTGGACGCGTAGAAGAAATCGAGCGCAAGCTCGCGCAGGGTCAATCTGTCGTGGATCTCGATCCTGCCGACATTGACGCCTCGTTCGTTCCCGATCGGATGGCGCCTTCAGAGGAAGCACACCGCAACTTGGTTGCCTCCATCCAAGAATCGGGTCAGCAAGTGCCAATCCTTGTTCGCCCTCATCCGGAAACCTCCGGACGCTATCAAATCGCCTACGGCCACCGACGTGTTCGAGCGCTCAAGGAACTCGGCCTGAAAGTCCGTGCGGTCGTCCGCGATCTGACCGACGAACAACTTGTCGTCGCCCAGGGGCAGGAAAACAACGAACGAACCAATTTGACGTTTATCGAGCGGGCCCGCTTTGCGAAGCAGCTCGAAGACCGAAAGTTTCCCCGCGAGGTGATCTCAAGGTCGTTATGTATCGACAAAGCCAATATCTCACGCCTAATTTCCGTGGCGTCCCGCATCCCCCTCGACATCATCGATGCGATTGGGCCGGCGCCCACGATCGGGCAAGGGAGATGGATGGAATTTGCCGACCTTCTGGATCGAAAGGCCCAAGACAAGATCCGGAAGGCTATTGCCGGCGAGAACTTCGCATCTCTCATTGCGGACGCGAGATTTGATGCCCTTTATGGCCTCGTGAAGGTGAAGAGTGCGCGGCCCACCACTGAGCCGTGGACAGCAAAAGACGGCCTCCGAGTCGCCAAAGTGACACGCTCCCCCAAGAACTTCTCCCTGTCGTTCGATGAGAAAGTAGCTCCGGAGTTTGGAGAATTCGTGCTCGAGAAGCTCGAAGATCTCTACACAGAATTCAAAACGCGAGCATTGGAGCAGTGATTATTCTCGAGCGTCCCGCACCTGATCTCTGGGACTCTCACACGTAAGCCTAGCTATTGGGCGCAAGTCTGGATCAATGCTCGTTTTCCCCATGGCTTGGTTCGCAATGACGCCTGCTCTTTAGGGCGCTCGATGGACTCAGACGGCCCGAGGGCTGGAAACTTAAATGCAAACGCCCGCCGAAAGGCGGGCGTGGCTTATACTGCAAAGCGAAGATCGCTCAGGCCGCGACCACGTCGCGAGCAACCCGCTCAATCTCGACTCGGGTGATCCCCAAGTCGTCGAGTTGACGATCCGAAAGCTGCGAAAGCTCGCGGATGGTTTCGCGGTAGCGCATGTACGCGCGGATTCGAGAGATAATATACGTCAAAAACACGGTGTGCCCCCTGAGCCTCTTTCGGGCCCGAAAACGAAAGTTTTTCGTCGTTGGTGAGAAGTGGCATATAGAGCGGCGGCGCCTTTCGCAGCAGCGACATTAGCGTGGGCGCGTCATGCTCCGGCGGCATGGCGACCGCGGCCGTATCATCAACTCGCGACGGGATTGCCACGAAATGGCCCGCAGAGCTGGAAGCGCAGATCTCCCTCTCCACGGTGGGCACGTCCCGAAATGGCTGGCGGACCGCATGACGCGCCTCGGGGCGGTCATGAGCGAGGCGATCGTCCACCACTATGGGAGGGATGAGCTTCTGCGCCGCCTGGCCCACCCATTCTGGTTCCAGTCCTTCGGAGCCGTCATGGGCATGGACTGGCACTCCTCTGGGATCACCACCAGCGTCATCGGCGCGTTGAAACGCGGGTTGACGCCGCTCTCGAAGGAGCTCGGGATCCACGTCTGCGGCGGCCGCGGGCGGCACTCGAAGCAGACCCCCCACGAGCTCGCCGCAATCGCAGACCGGGTGGGCCTGGACGGTCTCGCCCTGGCGAATGCCAGCCGGCTCGTCGCCAAGGTGGACACCGCTGCGATCCAGGACGGCTTCGACCTTTATCTCCACGGCTTCATCGTCACAGACGACGGCCAGTGGGTGGTCGTGCAGCAGGGGATGAACGGCGATCTCCGGCAGGCCCGCCGCTATCACTGGCTCTCGGAAGGCCTGAAGAGCTTCGTCGACGAGCCTCACACCGGCATCGACGGAGAAGGGCAGGGGGAGATCGTCAATCTCACCGATCGCCGAGCCGACGCGTCCCGTCGCGCCCAACTCGAGCTGCTCTCGACCTTGGGGCCGGATGGCATTGCCCGAGAGATCGCATCCATCGAGACCAAGGCCGCTCCCGTTCGAGAGGAGCCGCAGCCTCTGCTCCCGCATCTCGTCATGCCGGCCCATCACGAGGTCCGGGCCAGCGATGTAGTGACCAAGCGTCTGCACGGTGCGCTCGCCGCAGCGGCCGACCGGAGTCCGGTCGACTTTCCCGATTTGTTGCTCGTCCCCGGGGTAGGGGCCCGTACAGTGCGCGCCCTCGCGATGGTCGCCGAAGTCGTTCACGGGGCGCCGTGCCGATTCACGGATCCGGCCCGCTTCTCCTTCGCGCATGGCGGGAAGGATCGGCATCCGTTTCCCGTTCCCGTGAAGGTCTACGATCAGACCATCCGGGTCCTGAAATCTGCGGTCCAGAAAGCGAAGCTCGGGCAGCAGGACGAGTTGTTCGCCCTGAAGCGGCTCGACGACCAAGCCCGGCTCCTGGAGCGCCATGCCACCGGGCCATCAGTCGAGGAGTTGATCGCGCGGGAAATGCGCGACGCGCATTCCTATGGCGGCCGCTCAATCTTCGGCGATGAGCCACCTTCTTATGCCCGAAGCGGCAAGCGCGCGCCCTGACCTCAGGCTATCTGGGTGGCTGATGCCATAGAGGCAGCCTGCGCCGTCGACGGTGCTCGGCGCAGGCGATCAGATCAAGGATGCCCAGCGGCCTTGCTGGAGAGTAGCGGCTGACGGATGGTGACGAAGTCCTCGACAGCGACCAGCAGCTCATCGACATGGCTTTTTTCGTGCACCAGCGACAGATTGATCATGCCGCGCCGTGCCAAATAGATACCGCGCTCGAGCATGTCGAAGAAGAACAGGTCGCGCAATTGCGCATTGCCACGCGCGGCATCCTCGACGTTACGGATCTCGCCCGTTGTCATGTGGACGTTCATCATCGAACCGAGCCCGGAGAAGCTCATTGCTGCATTGTGCTTCCGGGCGATCGCGTTCAGCTTGTTACGAGTGTCTTCACCAAATCTGTTCAGCGTCTTGACCGCATCACTGGTGTAAATTTGGGTCATTGCCGTCAGGCCGGCCGCCATGGTGAGCACGTTGTTGTTGAACGTGCCAGCATGAGGGATAGAATGCGGCTGACGCGGATCGAGATGGCTCATGATACTCGCCGCGCCGCCAAACGCACCGAAGCTCATGCCGCCGCCGATATACTTGCCGAGCGTGGTGAGATCCGGCGTGATACCGTGCTCGCCCTGGAGACCGCCCGGGCCGAGACGTGAGGTCATCACCTCGTCGAAGATCAGCGTGATGCCATGCGCCTTCGTCGTCTCGCGCAGCATAGTAAGGAATTCACGCGTCGCTGGAATGCAGCCGCCGCCGCCCTGCATTGGCTCGAGGATCACTACGCCGAGCACCGACGCATTATCTTCGATCAGCTGCTGCGTCGCGCGGACATCGTTATACCGGGCGATGATGAAATCGAACGGCGCGTTGATGACGTTGTGGCCATGGTGGAATGTGAACACGCCGCCATGGTAGCCGCCGTTGAAAACCATTACCTTCTTGCGCTTATTCACGGCCAGCGCGGTGCTGATCGCCATCAGGTTGGCTTCGGTGCCGGAATTGGTGAAGCGAACCAGATCGAGGGCGGGGAAGCGCTCGCACAAAGTAGCAGCGAACTGAGCTTCGAGTAGTCCGTGCCCGCCAAAATTGATGCCGGCATCGAGCGTCTTGTCGATCGCCGCGCGAATGACCGGGTGGGAATGGCCGAAGATGCCGGCTGTGAATTCCCCGAGAAAATCGATGTATTTATGCTCGTCCGCATCCCACAGATGCGGCCCCTCGCCGCGAACCAGCGCCAGTGGGAAGGGGGTGTAGAACAGGCTCGTTCGGGTGTTGCCGCCGGGCATGGACTTCGTGGCCTTAGTATAGGCCGCCTCGCTCTTCGGGTTCCTGCCGGCGAAGTTCTCTTGCGCCTCCTGCAGTGCGGCATTCAGGCTGACATTTGTGATGTTATCGGACATTCCCTGCCTCCAAGAGACCATTTGAAGAGATCATTTGCCAATATCCAGCATCTCGCGGGCTTCGGCCGGCGTTGCGGGGTCGTGGCCGAGTATGTTGATGATCGATGCGGCCTTTTCGACCAGCGCGGCGTTGCTTGGCGCCAGGTTGCCGCGAGCGAGATAGAGGTTGTCCTCCAGGCCGACGCGCACATGGCCCCCAAGCAAAATCGCCTGCGCCGCCATCGGGAACTGATGCAACGAGATGCCGAACGCGAACCACACACTGTCCGCCGGGAGAAGGTTGCGCATGTACAGCATCGCTTCGGCGCTCGCCGGCTGCGACCACAATATGCCGAGGCAGATCTGGAACAGGGCAGGGGAGCGGATCAGACCCTCGTCGATCAGGCGGCGGGCGAGCAGCACATGGCCTGCCTCGAACACCTCGAGTTCGGGAAGCACGCCGGCCTCCTTGATCGTCTTGGCCATGACCCTCAAATGGCCGGGCGTATTCAGGAATGCCTGGTCGCCCATGTTCATCGAGCCCATGTCCAGGCTGCAGATTTCGGGGCGTAGCGCCTCGACATGGCGCGTGCGCTCATGCGGCAGCGACAATGTTGTGCCGACGCCGCCCTCGCGCGGGTTCGTTTCGCCGGGCGCGAAGCGCCCACCGGCGCCAGTGGTCAGGTTGATGATCACATCGACGCCGCTGTCGCGGATGCGCTCGGTGACCTCGCGATACAGGGCCAGATCCATGCTGGGCTTTGTGGTTTTCGGATCGCGCACATGGATATGCACGATCGCCGCTCCGGCCTTGGCGGCGTCGATCGCCGATGCAGCGATGGCCTGCGGCGTCACCGGCACGGCCGGATTCTTGCCAGGCGAATCGGCCGACCCGGTTACCGCGCAACTGATCATGATCTTTCGGCTCATCGGGCTGACCTCTCGTGTGGCCTACGTGCGGAGTGATAGGAAGCGGGAACGAGTGGGCGGAGCGGACTGGCGATGGGCACTCAGCTGTCGTCGATCGCCTGGAACATGATGTCGCCGACGATGTGATCGGCAGCGCCGACGATATCCGCATGCACCGCCGCCCTGGCCTCGGCGGGATCACGCCGTTGCATGGCGGCAAGGATCCGTGCGTGATTTTCATTACCGCGCCAGTTGGAGGATTGCTTATGCAGGATGTGGAAGAATGGCCCTGCCCGAATCCACATCGACTGGATGACACTGACCAGCGTGTGCGAGCCCACCGCCCGGTAAATGAGGAAATGAAACGCCTGATTGCGAGCGAGATAGGCGCGGACATTCTCTTCGGTGTGCGGCAGCGCGGAAATCGCGCACATCTCGCCATGCGTGCGGGCCAGCGCCTCCAGCATCGCGTCAGTCATCAGCGGGGCCGCCGCCTCGGCCGCCGAGGATTCGATCAGTGAACGGGCCGCGATCAGGTCGCGATAATGCTCCGAGCCGACCAGCGGCACGCGCACGCGGCGGTTTTCCAGCAGTTCGAGGGCGCCGATCGCCACCAGGCGGTTGACCGCTTCGCGCACCGGCATGGTGCTGGTGCCAAGCGCGCTCGCGACGGCACGCAACGGCACGCGTTGTCCGGGCGCGAAGTAGCCGCTGGCAAGCGCCTGGTGCAACGACTCATAAACCTGCTGGTTCAGCGACTGCCGTGTCACGCCGGTCAGGCCGGCGAAGGGCGACGTGAAAGCCATGGCAGGCGCGCCTGCGCCGGCAGAACCCGGCATGGGTGATGAGCTGCTCGTTGTTGGCTTGGGTTTGGGCATCGGGGTTTGCCTCCGTTGGCGCTTTTCCCGGCGAAAGACCTCACGGGGAGCGGTAGCGCAAGGAAGCACAGGAATCGCTCGCGCTGGAGCGGTGTCCATGCGTAGTGCCGGGGATCGGTCCCCGACACCGGTCGTCGCGCACCGACGGCAACCGGCTTATGCTGTAGCCCGTCGACACAGTGCGCACGCCTTATCAATAGGTACGTGGGTTGAAGACGCCGCGCTCGCCGCTCTTGCGGACCGTTTTCACCGCGGCGGCGACATCCTCGAGGTATTGCGGCACCACTGGAAGGTGGACGGGATTAACGCCTTGCTGGATCGCCAGCGGCTCGCGCAGCTGGCCCGGAAGCCAGCCCTTGCCTTGTAGCTCATTGGCAACCGCAATGATATCGACCTCAGAATCCTGCGAGACATAACCGTAGAGGTTGGCCTCGCGGTTCGGCTCAAGGCAGCGCAGGCCCGGAATGGCGTTGATGCCGTGGATCAACTGGCAGGTCGCATCCATCGCCGCCTTGGTCGTCGCCAGGTAGCCCTCGCGGCCGAGAAAGCGCATCACGGCCCATGCCGCCGCCACCGACCCGGCCGGCTTGCTACCCATGAAGGACGGCGTCGCATAGGTGCCGCGCGGCCAGCCGGAGAACTCGAAGCGCTCGAATTTCTTCATTTCACTGTCGCGGAACACCAGCGCGGACGCGCCTTTGGCGCCATAGCCGAACTTGTGGATGTCGGCGGACAGGCTGGTAACGCCCGTCACCCCGAGATCCCATGGCGGAATGGCATAACCGAGCTCCTCGGCGAAGGGCGAGATGAATCCGCCCCAGCAGGCGTCGACATGCAGCCAGAGATTGCGCTCGGCCGCCGCCGCACCAAGCTCGCCGATTGGATCGAAGACGCCGTAAGGGTAGCACGGCGCCGAGGAGAACAGCATGATTGTGCGGTCATTAACCAGTTCCAGCATCCGCTTGGCGTCGGCGCGATACTCAGGCCCGACCGGCACGCGGATGATGTCGATATCCATGATCTCGCCGGCCTTATTGAGCCCGGCATGGGCGGAGACCGGAGCGATGACGTTCAGCCGCTCCCGCCCACCGTTGGCAGAGGCTGGCCGGTTGGCCTGGAAATAGTTGCGCGCAGTGCGCACGGCCTCGAACAAGCTCTCCGTGCCCCCGGAGGTGAAGGTCATTCCGGCCCCAGCCGGGGCGTGGAAGAGGTCGAGGACCATCGCGTTGATGTCCTCGAGCATACGCGTCAGGCTCGGAAAGGCACGACCTTCGCCAAGCCCGTTCTCGACCGAGTACAGGCGGTAGGCATCCATCTGTACTTTCAGCAGTTCGTCGCTGTAGAAGTAGGTGTAGGACGGCAGCCGCCCGCCACGCCAATCATAATCCAGCCCCTTGAAGCTCTTGAGCCCGCGCTCGAGCTCGTCCCAACCCGTGCCGGTCGCCGGAAAAGCCGTGACCCGCGGGATGTTGTCCGCTGCATCGCTCCGCGGTGATTTTTGCGCGCGGGGGGTGTTGGCGTGGGTCACCGGCGTCTCCGTAAGGTTTATTGTGATCACAACATACGCGTGTTGCTCCGCGGGAGGCAAGGGCCTTGCGCTCCCCACGAAACACCCCCTAGATCACTTGGATTGCGCAAAGCTTGCGGCCTCAGTCCACGTCCTGGGGTTGGAACTCACCCTCATCGCGACAATGGGCGCAGCGCCTTGCCTGCTGAATGAAAATGTGATCACATCCGCCTCAATTACAACATGCGCCCGCCGGGCTGTTGCCTTGCGCTGGGCGGCAACAACTTCGAGGGGGGAAGCCTGACACCTTGACTCATCTGCGTGCCCGTCCTTGCGGGTCGCCGCGCGGGCTGCCGTCCGCCCGCCGCGCCGCGAAGACTTCACACAGGCGCCGTGCTCGAGGGGGCGAGGCCTGCCGATCACAGCCACTGTAATGCGTTTTACAGCAGACAACCGGAGATCGACATGAGAAGTAAAATCCTAGGCCTCGCGGGAGGCATGATGTTGGCGTTGCCGATGACGGCGCAAGCAGACATGCTTGAAACCGTCAAAAGCGCCGGGATCATCAAATGCGGCGTTTCGGATGACCTGCCTGGTTTCTCGTTCCTCAACGATAAGGGGGCCTGGACGGGCTTCGATGTCGATTATTGCAAGGCGTTCTCGGCGGCGGTGTTCGGAACCGGCGACAAGGTCAAATTCACCCCCATCGCCTTCAACCAGTCGTTCACTGCGTTGCAGTCCGGTGAAGTCGACGTTCTCTCGCGCAGCGTCACCTATACAATTTCCCGCGACACCCAGCTCAAGGTCAACTTCACGCCGCCGAACTTCTATACTGGCCAGAGCTTCATGACCCATAAGGAGCTTGGTGCCAAAAGCGTCAAGGATCTAGACGGTGCCGCAATATGCGTGCTGGCCGGCAGTGTAACGGAGCGCTATATCGCCGATTACTTCCGTGCCAACAACATCAAGTTCAAGCCGATCGCGATCGAACAGACGTCGCAGGTACAGTCGGTCTATGAGAGCGGCCGCTGCGATGCGATGTCCCATGAGACCCCGTCCCTGGCGATCGCCCGCTCGCGCTTCAAGAACCCCGATGCGCATGTCATCCTCCCCGAGGTGATCGCCAAATCCTATGAGGCGCCGTTGGTGCGCGAGGGCGATGACCGCTGGAACGACATCATTCGCTGGACGCACTTCGCACTCGTGACAGCCGAGGAACTCGGCATCACCCAGAAGAATGTCGAGGAAAAGCTGAAGTCGAGCGATCCGGTGGTGCGCACCTTTCTCGGCGTCGATGGCGACATTGGCGAGAAGATGGGCCTAGCCAATAATTGGACGGTCAACGTCATCAAGGCAGTCGGCAATTACGGCGAAATCTACAACAGGCATCTCGGCTCCGACTCCTCACTCAAGATCGAGCGCGGCATGAACGACCTCTATGAGCGCGGCGGGCTCCTTTACGCCCCGTCATGGCGCTGACGCGCCGACAGCCGTTCATTCGGCAAATCGCCAACACAAAAGTGGATACTTGGTGACTGTATCTTCTGAAACGTATCGGGCGCCTCCGTTCTGGAGGCGCCCCTCGGTTCGCGGTTTCCTGATTCAGGCCGGTCTCGTGCTCGGGCTGGTCGGTGCGGCGTGGTTCTTCACGAGCAACGCCGTGGCCAATCTGGCCAAGAACTCGCTGACCACCGGATTTGGTTTCCTGTGGGGCAACGCCTCGTTCGAACTCGGCGAAAGCATTACCGGGTTTGCCGCCGGCGACAGTTTCCTCGACGCATTCTATGCCGGCATCGCCAATACCGCAGCGGTATCGGTCATCAGTATTATTGCCGCGACCATTCTCGGTGTCGTTATCGGCATCACGCGCTTGTCCTCGAACCCGCTCGCGCGGGTACTGTCGGGCGGTTATGTGGAACTGGTCCGCAATGTCCCGCTCATCCTCCAGATGATGTTCTGGTATGCGGTGATCACCCGTTCCCTCCCGTCGCCGCGCCGTGCCCTGCAGCCCGTCGAAGGGGTGTTCCTCAGCAACCGCGGCATCAACTTCCCGACCTTGCAGCTGGATGCTCTGCATCTCTGGATGGCGTTCGGCCTGACGGCGCTGCTCGTCATTGTCTTGCTGCTGCGCCGGTGGGCGCACGTGCTGAAGTCGCCGCGGCTGGCGGATGTGATACGCGATCCCAAGCTGTCGCTCGGCTTGTTGCTGGCTATTCTGGTACTGGTCGCCGCCACGGCGTCCGTCGACGCGCCGCGCATCGCGGGCTTCAATTTCCGGGGCGGGGGCTCCATCACGCCTGAATTCACCGCGGTGTTCTTCGGCCTCACAATCTATTCGGCAGCGTTCATAGCCGAGAACGTGCGCAGCGGCATCCTGGGCGTGGCGCGAGGCCAGCGTGAGGCAGCGTCGGCGCTCGGCCTGCGGTCGGGCCAGATCATGCGGCTGATTGTTCTCCCGCAAGCCTTGCGCGTCGTCGTGCCGCCACTTGCGAGCCAGTATCTCAACATCGTCAAGAACAGCTCCCTTGCGGTAGCGATTGGATACCCGGACATCATGCGGGTTGCGACCATCATCATCAGCGAGAGCGGCAAGGCGATCGAGGTGATCGCGATCATCATGGCGATCTACCTGACCTTCAGCCTGATCATTTCCTACCTGATGAATATCTATAATCGCACCAT
The DNA here is from genome assembly GCF_001006805.1 of Microvirga massiliensis. Taxonomy (GTDB): domain Bacteria; phylum Pseudomonadota; class Alphaproteobacteria; order Rhizobiales; family Beijerinckiaceae; genus Microvirga; species Microvirga massiliensis. Next base: position 20,682 of record NZ_LN811360.1, read on the forward strand.
TATGGCGAAGGGGGGCTAGATGGCGCAGCAGGACGTCATGCTGACGGCTCCACCGGAGGGGCTCCGCCCGAAAGGGGCCGCACTGAGCGTATACAAGGGGTTGTTCGGCTCTCCGACCAACGCCGCGCTGACGCTGATCATTGGCGCGCTTTTGGTGATGATCCTGCCGGCGCTTTTCCGGTGGGCGATTCTTGATAGCACCTGGGGCAATGCTGGCCGCGAAGCCTGCGCTCAAGCTTCGGGCGCCTGCTGGGCCTTCATCAACGCCAAGGCGCGGCTGATCGTGTTCGGGCGCTATCCATACGAGGAGCAATGGCGGGCGCTACTCGCGATGCTGATCTTCCTCGGCGCGATGGCGTTCACGGCCGATTGGCGTCGCTGGGGCCGCCCGCATGCCGGGCGGACGCTCGCCATCGTCTGGCTCATTGCCCTGCCGTCCTGCGCTGTGCTGATGACCGGCGGCGTCTTTGGGCTACGCTATGTCGAGATGGATAGATGGAGTGGCCTGCCGCTGACGCTGATGCTGTCGGCCTTCGGCATTCTCTTCGCGCTGCTACTGTCGATCCTCCTTGCACTCGGGCGCCAATCCAAGCTGCCCGTCGTGCGGTGGATATGTATTGCCTATATCGAGTTAATCCGCGGCGTGCCGCTGATCAGCATCCTCTTCATGGCCGCCTTGATGCTGCCGATCATCCTGCCTGAAGAACTGGTGGTGTCGAAGATCCTGCGCGCGCAGATTGCCTTCATCATGTTCTTCGCCGCCTATATGGCCGAAGTGCTGCGCGGCGGCCTGCAGGCGGTCGGCAAGGGACAGTACGAAGCGGCAGATACGATCGGCTTGTCGTATTGGCAGAGCATGCGCAAGATTATCCTGCCGCAGGTGTTTCGTCTGACCATTCCGTCTCTGGTTAATATCTTCATTTCGGCGTTCAAGGATACATCGCTCGTGGTCATCATCAGCATGCATGACCTGCTTGGGACAACCAATGCCGCAATCACCGACCCGGAATGGCTCGGGATCTATGTGGAAGCTTATGTTTTTACAGCGATGATTTACTTCATCTTTTGTGGTGGTATCTCCTGGTACAGCCAGAGGCTCGAGCAGCATCTCATGTCTGGTGGGGCAAGACGTTGAACATGCAGGCTTCCTCGGGCGCATCGGCTGCTTCGCGGACCTCCGCCGTCGTCTTCGAGGACGTGCACAAGTATTTCGGCACGTTCCAGGCGCTCGATGGCATCAATCTCACCGTCCGGCGCGGCGAACGCATCGTCGTGTTCGGGCCGTCCGGCTCGGGAAAATCGACGCTGATCCGCTGCGTCAACGGGCTCGAAGGCTTCCAGCGCGGCCGCATCATGGTCGGCGAAATTCCGGTCGACCACGGGCTCGGCACTGTGCCGCTGATCCGGCGCAAGGTCGGCATGGTGTTCCAGCAGTTCAACCTGTTTCCGCATCTGAGCATCGTCGAGAACTGCACGGTCGGCCTAGTGATGACGCGCGGCATGAGCGAGCAGCAGGCGCGCGAACGGGCAATCGAGTTTCTGGTCAGGGTCAGGGTCAGCGACCAGGCTCATAAATACCCGAGCGAACTTTCTGGCGGCCAGCAGCAGCGCGTCGCCATCGCACGGGCGCTGTGCCTGCAGCCGGAAGTGCTGCTGTTCGACGAACCGACGTCAGCGCTCGATCCCGAGATGGTCAAGGAAGTGCTCGACGTCATGGAAGAGCTTGCCGAGAGCGGCATCACCATGATCTGTGTGACGCATGAGATGGGCTTTGCCCGCGCGGTGGCCGATCGGATGGTGTTCATGGACCGGGGCCGCATCCTACTCGACGCGGTCCCCGACGTAATCTTCAACAACCCTCGCACCGGACGGCTCAAGGAGTTTTTCAGCCATGTCTCGGGCTCTGCCTGAGACGGGTAGTGACCACCCGCCCCCGCAATCACCCGCCCGGCCTAGGACAACTCGATACCGGTTTCCGACAAAGTCATCATCACCTGCACTATCAGCGGGCGATCCGCACGTCCTCCATGCCAGCCGGTGACGCCGGACGAAATCGTGCGCTAGGTTGGAGCCACTTTGGTCGGCGGAGCCCGTGTTTCTCGCCCATGCCGAACACGGCTGGCTTAACGAGGCACTCCGCTCGGAGACGGATTGGGCTGCGACAAAAGATGGCCCATCATGAGGTCCGGGCCAGCGATGTGGTGACCAAACGTCTGTATGGGGCCGGCATCCGCTTCCCGTTCCCGTGAAGGTCTATGGCCAGACCATCCGGTCCTGAAGTCGGCGGTCCAGAAAGCAGAGTTCGGGCAGCACGACGAGTTGTTCGCCCTGAAGCGGCTTGACGACCAGGCCCGGCTCCTGGAGCGCCACGCCACCGGGCCATCAGTAGAGGAGCTGATCGCGCGGAAGATGCACAACTCGCATTCCTATGGCGGCCGCTCGGTGTTCGGCGATGAGCCACCTCCGTATGCCCGGAGCGGGAAGCGCGCCCTGACCTGATCCGTGCGCGCCGCTTGTCTAGAGTTCCGAGATGAGCGAGGAACCTTCCAAGGACCCGGAACCTGCAACGCGGCCTTCGCTTCCCGGGTACGCTGAGTCTTTCATGACCACAGATGCGCAGCACTCGACCCTGCCTACGGATCAGACCGCGATCCGCAGACAGACCACGCTCGACTAATAGTTGCTTCGCGATCATCGGAATCGCGGGCGACATACCGGTTCCAACGCCGCCGGGCCAAAATCCGGATCTCGAGCAGTCGGCGCAGTCCCTGACCGCGGACTCTGCAACACGGTCGAATTGCGTAGCGTAGCAGGCCAGCACAGCCACAGAATACCCGGTGGACGCTAATGTGCTTCCAGGCGGTATCAAAGTTGCATCAGCGCTGCATAGTTAACTACTCAGCCGTTGACAAAGCGGACGCCGCCAGCCGCCGGTATTCTGATGGTGTTACTCCGACATATTTCTTGAAGACGCGCGCAAAGTACTGCGAGCTACCGAACCCGAGCTCAAGCGCAATGTCAGTCACGGCACGGTTCGTTCGAAGAAGAAGAGTGCAGCATCTCTTGATCCGAAGCCTCTGGCGGTAGTCGTTCGGCGACATGCCAAACTCCCGCTTGAACAGGGCATACAATTGGCTGTGACCGTAACCGAGGGATTTCGCGAGTTCGTCAATTGGAGTATTGCTCGCCAAGTCGCGCTGCATGCCTTCTTCGATACTGCGGATGGCCCTTCTACCGTTCGTCGTCAGCTGCTTGTTTGCCGATTGAGCCCAGAACCCGACGATCGCGGCGTGGAGCCTGTTGCGGATCTCCGCCTTCAGGAGGGGCACCCCGAGAAATATCCTGTCATCTCCGAGCCGATGGCTAAGCTCCTTGAGGGTTCTTACGGTTCCCGCATCGAGGTCGACGGGCGCCCGCAGTCGATCGGCAACCGCGAAGAGGGATTCCAATTCCGTTTGCGGCATCAAACCGGGGCGGCGCGCAGTCTGACCGCGGGGGTTGAACACCATCCAGAGCGCCTGGCTCGGCGTATAGATCCCGTTCACGATCCGGTGCTTACTGCCCGCTTGGAACACGAGGGCCTGGCCACCCGTGACCTGGAAGAGACGTTCGTCATCGAACTCCCAGCATGCCTCCCCATTCAGCATGAAGAGGATTTCCGTGCCGTCGTGCGCCTCCCAGCTGTCGTTCGTCACGACAGCTCGGCGGAAGTGGCACATGCCGAAGACGGCGAGCTCGGGCATCCCGAAGTCGCTGCCGCGGAAAAAGGGCTGGCGTTCAAGGAGTTGCGAGCCGAGCATGAGGCGACCGTAATCCCGAACTGGCCTGTCAGCCCTTTAAGCCCGACATGGTCATGCTCTCAATGATGAACCGTTGAGCGATCAGAAAGATGATGATCAGGGGCAGGATCGCCATCGTGGTCGCCGCCATGATCACCGACAGCCGCGCCGATCCCATCACGCCCTGCAGTGCGACCACTCCGACCGGGAGCGTCATGGCGTCGAAGCTGCGGATCAGAACAAAAGGACTCACGAAGTTATTCCAACTCCCGATGAAGGTGATGATTCCTAGTGTTGCCAGGGCCGGACCGAGCTGGGGCACGCTCACGCGCCAGAAGATGGTCCAGTAGCTCGCGCCATCGATGAGCGCCGCCTCTTCGAGCTCACGCGGCTGGCCCAGCATGAACTGGCGCATCATGTAAATCCCGAACGTCGAAGCCATGGCGGGGAGCGCCAACCCGATCCGGGTGTCGAGCAGCCCCACTGCCGCATACCCAAAATAGATCGGGATCAGCGTCAGGGCCGGCGGCACCATCAAGCCGATCAGCATCGCTCCAAAGAGCACGCTTTTCCCCGGGAACCGCAGGCGGGCGAAGGCGAACCCGGCCATGCTCGCCGTCAGGAGCACGCCTGCCGTCGTTGTGGCCGCGACGACAAAGCTGTTCCAATACATCTGGAGAAAGGGAACGCCCGTCTTGAACACCTCGGAATAGGCCGTGAGATCCAGGCTGGTCGGCAGGAGACTGGGTGGCAGCTGATAGGCCTCGCCGATCGGCCGGAAGGAAGCGCTCAACATCCAGAGAAACGGCAGCATCATGAGGAAGCCGCCCGCGAGCAGGAGCAGCATGAGCGGAAGATTGCGCCAGTGAACCACGGAGGCCGCCCTGAGCAGGCGACCGATGGATCGTTCGTCGAACGCTGCGGTTGGGCTCATTGAAGGACAACCCTCCGGCCCAGTCGGATCTGGATGATCGTGACGATCACGATCGCGATGAGCAGGACGAGAGCAGCGGAAGTGCCGGCGCCGATATCCTGGGCCCCGAAGGTTTGGTCATACATGTACATGACCATGCTGATGGTCGCATCGGCCGGTCCGCCGGAGGTCAGAATGCGGACCGTCTCGAACATCTGAAGTCCGGTGATCGTGGCATAGGTCACGCAGAACAGAATCACCGGAGCGATCATGGGCAGCTTGACGTAGAAGAAGGTCTGCACCGGCCCGGCGCCGTCGATCTCGGCCGCTTCGACCAGGGATTTCGGCACTGACTGCAACGCGGCAAGCAGAATGATCATGAAGAAGCCGAAATGCTTCCAGACATCCATGATCACGACCGAAATCATCGCCACACGACGATCCGTCAGCCACCCGACCTTGGGCAGGCCGAGCGACGTGAGATAGTAGTTCAGGATGCCGAGGTCGGTGGAATAGATGAACTGCCAGACAAGCGACACCAGCGCGGTCGACACAAGAACGGGGAGGAAGTAGGCGAGCCTCAGGACATACAGGATGGCGGACGGAAGTGTGCGATCCAGAAGGACCGCCATCAGGAGACCGGTACCGACATTGCCGGTCACCGCCATTGCCACGAAAACGAACGTGTTGATGAAGCTCGTCCAGAACCGAGGATCCGCCAGGACGAACCTCAGGTTCTCCAGGCCGACGAATTCCATGCTCCAGGTGAACCTGTCGACCGAGGTCAGGCTGAACGCAAGCGTCGCGAAGACAGGCAACAGAGCGAACAGGATATAGAGCAGGTAGGCCGGCACGAGGAACCCGAAGCCGGCCCAGGCTTCCATGCGCTCGAGTGGTGACGCACGTGGCGTCACCGGGCGCGCTACGGGAAGCGCGCGTGCCGTAGCCACACTTGCACCTACCACTTCACCCGCGCCATCGCACGGTTGAGTTCGCTGTCGAGCGCGTTGATCATCGGCTCGAGCTTCTCGTTCCCGGTGAGATAGGATTCGATGTGTCGCATCGTGATCTCTTCCACCTGAGCGAAGTTCGGGGGCTGAGCCAGCGGCTTTGCCCTCGCGGCCGAACCGTAGAAGATCGCGGCGTTTGCGGGATAGCCTACATAAGCCTCACTGGTCGCCGACGAGCGAACCGCCGGAATGGCCCGGAGATCCTTGGCGAGCTGATCCGCGTTGGCCTTGCCCGCAAGCTCCTTCAGGAGTTCCCAGGCCAGTTCCGGGTTCTTGGAAGCCTGCGTGATGCCGAGGCCACCCACGCCGCAGATCGCGGCTTGCGCCTTGTTCTGAGGGCAATACTGGACCTCGACGGTGTCCATCTTGGCCTGCGCCATCTCGGGCACCCGGGTATGGGTGCCAGCAAACATGGCGACCTGCTTGGCGATGAACTGGCCGTGTCCGGGATCATTGCGTGCGAAGATCGGGGCGACTTTGTGCTCGAAGATCAGGCTGTGGAGGAGCTGCAAGGCCTCGGCGAACTTGGGGTCCTTGGCATTGCTGGCCCGCCCGTCCGGTGTGAGCCGATCAGTGCCATTGCTGAGGAACCAGGTCGAAAGCGCAAACTGGCCGCCGGGGATGAAGTACCCATACCGGGTGACATTATCGCCGTCCCTCCTGGTGAGGGCCTTCGCGGCATCCAGGAAGTCCGACCAGGTCCAATCGGCCTTGGGCTTGGAAATCCCGGCCTCGGCGAACATCGCGGCATTGTAAAACGTGACGACCGTGTTCCACTCGTTCGGCACGTAGCCGAGCTGGTCCTTGTAGCGAAGCCCGTTCAGAAGGTTCGGCTCGATGTCCTCGAACAGAGCCTTTCCTTGTGGGTCGCCGTTCACGAACGGCATGATGTCTCGCATCAGGTTGCGTGACGCGAGGGTCGAGACACCTTCAGTCGCCATCATGACGATATCCGGGGCCTGGTTGCTGCCCACCAGATTCATGAGCTGGTTGATGTATTCGCCCCACGGATTGGTGTTCACGTACTGGACATTCACCGTCACGTTGGGAAAGCGCGCATTGAACCGCTCGATGGCGCTCTTGCTCAGCCGGATGTCACTATCCGAAGCGGGCCTGAAGACATTGAGCGTCGCCTTGGTGTCCGTTGCCGGTGCAGCAAGAGCGAAGCGTGCGGGAACGATCGCCCCCGCTAACCCTGCGATAAACGTTCTGCGATCCATGGCATTTCCTCTCGCTTTATGTTGTTGGCCTGATATTCGAGCGCTGTCCTACAACGTCGACGCCTCCCGAAGTCCATTCACGGAAAGCTGATCCGCGGAGATGCGCAAGGTATCTCCTCGGCGTAGTCGCACCGGTTCGACGCTGACAACGTTGCCTTCGACTTTGCTCTCCACCGCTTGGTCATTGACCAGGACTCTTGCAGATCCACCCTCGATCGGAAGCCCGATCCTTGCGACATCGGTTTCTCCGTAGAGGATCGACAGCGTGAAGGTTCCCCCCGTAAACTCCGCCATGCCCCAGCTGGTGGCATTCGACCAGAAGCTCCGGAAGCCGAGGCCCTCCCGCACCTTCGGCGAGAAACCGATCTCGTGGCGGCGGGCATCGAAGCTATAGCCCGACAGGGTCAGGAGGCCGGCCCAGCTCGCCATAGAGCGGGCATAGTTCGATCCACACTCGATCTCGTTCCACGGATTCCGCGCCTTCCCATCGTACCGGTCACGAACGCCCCTGAATATTTCGACGCCTTGATCGAGCAGTCCATAGGCCATCAGGGCGCTGCCGAAGGCATACTCGAAACCGTGCATGGTCTCCTGGGCGTAGGGAACAGGCACCGCCGGCGCACGCGATCCTTTCCGCCAGGAGCAGATGACCACGCCTGCCTCATCGTAGACGCCGAACACCCGGCAGGGATTGGCGACATCCTCGAGCCGGCGCTTGAAATTGTAACGGTAGATGGCCTTCAGAGCCGAACGCACATGGGCGGGCTCCAGCAGCTGACCGAGGCCGTAGAGGTCAGCGTGCCACTGCCCGAGGACCTGGTCGACGATGCAGCCCTCACCGATCTGGTATTTGATCTCCTTGTGCTCGTCGCTCCAGTACAGGTCGTAGATGTTCGCGCCGACGATTCGCCGCGACACGGTCGCTTTTGCATAAGGATCCAGTTCCCGGCGATCATCGAGGGCGATCGATTGGATGTAGTATTCACCATTGAAGAGATTTTTGTCGACCCATGTCCGCCCCCTCTCGAAGATCTCTCTCCACTCCCGGGCGGTCTCTGCCTCACCCATGTGCTCGGCCATCTCCGCGCCGGCCTTGAGAGCGCCCAGATAGAAGCTCGTCAGCCAGGAGTTCGGGCCGAACAGTTCCATATCGAGCGTATGATGCTGCCGCCCCCAAAGCACACCGGTACGGCTCGGGTCCCATCGGTCGGGATTTTCAGGGCTCCACGCATATTCCACTGACTGCTTGACCGATGGCCAGAGCCTTCCGAGGAACTCGTCGTCACCACTCAGCTTCCAATCCCGGTAAGCCTTCATGACATTGCCGAACTGGCCATCGGCGCAGGGGCGCTCGGTCGACCCGCCAGCCCCGAGCGGCAAGGCGAGACGGAAGCTCATTCCGCCTGCTTCATTGAGATTGTAGGCGTAATCGGTCTCCCGCATGGTCCGCTCGAGCGACGGGAACAGGAAAGGCAACGCCTGCTGGTAGTTCCACACGTGGGTGCAGCTTCCCTCGCAGCTTCCGACGTCCTGATAGAGCCCCTCCCAGCCATAAAATGTGCCGTCCTGCAGCCGGACGACAGTTGCGGACTTGAGGATGCTCAGGTTGGCCGCAGCCGCATCCAGGACGGGGAGGGGGAGGGTCGACCCGTAGAGTGCATCCCTGAAGAGAAGGGTTTCGGAACGCAGGCGATCCCAGTTGCGGAGCGCCTCTTCAGCGATCTCGGATGCCCCTTGCCACTCGGTGGCGTACCAGTTCTTCCAGGCTCCGGAATGGGCCGGGGATTTCTCGAAGTGCCAGACCGGAGAGATCCAGTATTTGTGAAAATTCGGAACGTACCACGCGATGATGAACCGGATGGTTCGGCGTTCGCCCGGGGCAAGGGTGAGATGCGCGGCCTGAAGGCTGTGATCGCGATCGCGTCGCATGCCGCCGCTGGAATAGTGCGGAAGGCTGGTGCGGTCTGCGAAGCGACCTGGCCTGAGCAGATCCTCCCAATAGACCTGAAGGGAGTCGAACCAGAGGCCGTGATAGAGGTAGGTTTGCACACTCGCATCGTCGGCATCGGTCGCGATCACGAGCTCGGAATAGTCCTCGGCATCGGGATCGTCCGCCTGACTGACGATCTCCACGCCCCGCATCGCCGCTGTGCTGATAGCCTTCGCCTGCGTCGGTCGGAATGGACCGTGCCCGAGAACTCCGACGACGGTGTAGTCGGTGGGTTCGTCCGAGGTGTTGCGGAGCGAGACCTCGAACATGGCCACGGGCATGCTCGAGTTGCGACTGTCGAGGGGAATGAAGGGGTTGAATGCCTCCAGCTCTACGGCTCCCGGAAACCGATCGTCATCGAACGTGAGCCGTGCCGTTGGAAACCGTCCATGGAAGCGGCAGGACTTGAAATGAGGCATGCCCACGAGGGAGTCACGTCGGGCCCCGGTTCCGAAATTCCGGGTCGCCTCGGCCTGGAAGTCGCCGGTGCGGTCTCCGTGGTAGGGTCCATTCAGGATTCGGGCATCAATGACCCGACCGTTCCGCTCCGCCTTCACGGCAAAATGCGAGAAGCCGTTTGTGCTGCCCTTCTCGGGCTTGTTGAAGATCTCCCAGTCGATCAGGCGCCCGCCCCCGGAGAGCCCTACGGAGCCGGTTCCGATCCCGCCCAACGGAAATGATATCTTGGCGGTGTTCTCACCCTCGTAGGTGAAAGGCCATTTCAGGGGCATTTTTCCTCCACTTGGTCGTTCCAGTGGAACGGTAAGCAGGGCAGAGGTCAACCGCTTCTCCGATCGTCCATCGGAGAATTGTACCCACGAAATGCAACAAAGTTGCGCTTTTGACGAGGCTTACCTTATCCTGTCGACGCAGAACAGGACATCGGTACCCGAGGGCTCGATCTGAGTTCGTGTCCGATAAACTCCAGCACCCGGTGTGTGGTATGCTCTCAGCGGCAGGGCACCTCAGAGAGGTGGGGCAAAGAACGGCGTGCCTTGTGGATTGTTTTGAGGACGCCACCCCGTCGCAACAGAACATCTTCACCGTGATGCCGACGCAAGGCACTGCCATCGTGTGGACGCAGCGACTATAGCCCGGATTGCCGCTGGCGGTAAAAGATGGGAAGTGTCTAAACTGGCAGCTGCGTCCTAAGCCTCGGAAGAGGCGTCCAGCGCGGCTCGGATCGAGGCATAGAATCTCGTATCTTCCAGCGGCTTCTCGATCACTTCGCTGAACCCCGTGCGGGCTGCGCGCTCACGCAGTTCGGCATTCGCCTGAGGCGTGATTAGGATTGCCGCAGCCGAGACGCCACGCGCACGAAGCTTACCGGCGGCGAAACTGTGGGCGACGCGCCGGACGGGGACCTCCGGATCCGCTATCCTTGTGCCGGAAGATAAGCCTGCCTTTGTCGAGATCGTAAGGCGACATCTCGACGGTCACGCGATCACCCGCGAGCGTCTTGATGCGGTTCTTCTTCATCTTTCCTGCGGTGTAGGCGACGATCTCGTGACCGCTCTCCAGCCTCACGCGAAAGCGAGCATCCGGTAGGATTTCGCTGACCTCGCCTTCGAACGTGATCAATTCTTCCTTCGCCATTGCAAGTGCTCCATGGTGAAAAAACAAAAAGCCGCTTAGAAAGCGGCTTTGCCAAGCGGTGCACCTACCACACCATTTGCGTGTGAAGAAGCTCAGGCCGTCTGGATGTTGTTGACGGCGACCTTACCAGTGCGGCGGTCTTCCTGGGTATCGAAGGCGACCTTCTGGCGTTCGACAAGGCCGCGCAGGTGGGCGCGCTCGAGGCTTCAGCTGTCCATCGCTTCGCGAGGCGAGCAACTCCCCTTGCGAACTGGCATACCCAATTCGTCGACCTCGACGACTAATCCCGGACGAGCGATCATCTCGAAATTCAGCCGCACGAAGGAGCTCTGGCGCAGATGCAAGGGGAGATCGTCTCGCAATGAGGTCCGCAGCAAGCAGATACATTGATCAAGACGCCGTGGCGCCGGCTGCGGCCGGGATCCTCCACGCGATGCTCCCGGGAGCTGCGGCCGCCGCGATTATCTCGATCCTGGCCCTGACCCCGGCCGCCGCAGAGTTCCAGACCTATCCCGGCGCAACCCCCAGTCCAGAGCTCGAAGCCGCTGCGAGTCGGGAGGAGGTGCAGATCGGCCTCGATCCCGACGAAGGCATGGTGTCGTATTTTACCTCGCCCGATCCCTTCGAAGATGTGCTGGCCTATTACCTGCAGCTCGGCCGCGAATTTGCGATGCCGCCCATGCCGGGTCTGGCCGACAACGGCCATGATCGCGGTCTCGCGGCCGAGATCACCTTCAGTGCGCAGGGACTGCGGGCGGTGCCGACCGGGGTGCGGGTCAAGCAGGCCTTTGTGATCCTCGACGGCGCCCAAGACATCACCGAATCCAGGGATTGGCTCACCATCATCCGGCCGATCGTCACCGGCACCAGGACGCGAAATGCGGCGGGCTGGCGATTCACACCGGTCCGGACCGAGAACGCAACCGCCATCGTGCGCATGCAAAGGTGATAGCCCGTGTCTCAGCTGGCATGAGAAGAGGGGAGGGCAGCCCCGATCGACTGGATCCTAATGATCATCACGCACCCCGATATTCTCTGGCGATATCCGACTGAACATCGCTGCCGGTAATGGCGACATTGATGACCAGCTTGCGCTCGAAGCTCTCCGAGCATCGGGTTTGCTGGAGTGGGTCAAAGCCGTTCCCGGTGAACTTTCGGCCGAAATCGACGAGCGTGGCGTGAACTTGTCCGAGGCGAGCGCCAATTCCTCGCCCTTGCGCGCGTCTATGCCCGCGATGCTCCTATCGTGCTTCTGGACGAGCCGACGTCGGCACTCGACTCAATCACCGAGTCGAGCATCATTTCTGATCTACGTGGGGCGCTCACGGGGAAAACGGTGCTTCTGTCCACGCATCGGCTCTCAACGCTTCGGGAGGTCGACCGTATCATGGTTCTAGTAGACGGCCGGATCGTGGAAGATGGCTCGTTCGAACGACTAATGGCTCAGAATGGACAATTTTCCGAACTTTGCCGAGCCCATCAGCTGGTGTCCTGACGACTACCCGCGGTTGTGAACATCTCTGTAGTCCGTGAGAATGAACCCTCTAAAAGTCCCGTTGGCGAATGCACGATCCGGGTTTCTTGTAGCTTTCTGTTACGTGAGCTTACGTTTTTCGGGCAGATCCAACCTTACGCTACCGCATCGACGCCCGTAACCATCAGAAGAGTGGTACCCTGGAAGCTTTTCCTTGAAGACGATCGCCTTCCCGAGTCGTCGGTCGAAGATCCGGCGTGGCGGGCCAGAATGGCTGTCCCCCCTTCCCACGCAACACCTCCTTTTCGGCCTATAGGTGATTGCCCGCTCGTTCTCCGAAGCCGTCGAGATACTGAAGCAGAAGAGTGCTCCGAATTTCGCTTCACTCGACACGATCTCGGCCCGAGTGACAAAATGGGGCACACTTTCGCGAAGCATCTCGTCGAGTTGGACCTCGAAACCGGATGCCTGCCGGAGAGTTTTGCCTATGAGGTCCATTCCGGAAACCCGGTCGGGCGAGCCAACATCAAGAGGTTACTGAGCGGCTATCTCGCCTTCCGACGAGGGGGACCCACCGGCACCTCTTCTCCGTATTCCGATTTTACATGCGAAAATGAGCGAACGATTATGGGAGACGCCCACTACTCGGTCGAGGCAGTCGAGGTCTGCCATGCACCATCGCCCTGGGACCTCGAGAGGCCCCATATCATCATTTCGGCTACCGGCATCGTGGGGTTGGCGCGGGATTGCACCCCCCGGTCAGCGGACTGTGTCGGCGCATCGGCATCGCCACCGGGCGGAGGATCGGCCTTGGCCGGCCGCGCGCCCACGCCCCCGGCGTCCGGCCCCCGGCCCTGACGGTCTTCACCGCCGGATGCAGCCCCCGGTAGCCAAGTCTCGCCGCTATGACGGCCCGGCGGAGGCAACCCGCGGACTGTGACGGCCGTGGCCCTGCCACCACTGGCCGACACGATCCGTCAATCCGGGACGGAAGCACTCACTCTTCCGGCGTTCCGCGCCGCGTAAGCGGACGAGCCTCCGGCCAGCTGGCCGGGGAGGAGGTCAAACGCCAAAAAGAAAGTCGCTTGCGTCGAGACGGCTCAAGGTGACTTTGCGAAGCGTCACCTGATGGGCCACGTCGATCGCAATCACGACATCTGCGCCGACCTGTGTCATGGCTGCCTGCAGATCAGTGAAGTCGGCGAAAAGCCCGCCTTCGAAGAGAATGACGTCCTGATTGCCGGCTCGATCGCCAAAATCGACAATGACGTCGATACCCGATCCGGGTGCGAACACGAAGGTGTCGTCGCCGCTGCCGCCGCTCAGGAGGTCATTGCCGCTGCCGCCGATGATGGTATCGGCGCCACCTTCGCCCTCGATCCGATCATCGCCGGCGCCCCCATCCAGGAGATTGGCGGCGCCATTGCCGTTGATCCGATCATTGCCGGTGCCGCCGACGGCGTTCTCGATTGAAATCAGAACATCGATGCCGGTCTGGGCGCTGCTCGCCAAGCCGGCCAGGTTGATGACCGACGCCGCGCTCGTGGCGGACATGTCGAGTGTGTCGATGCCGCTGCCACCGGAATAAAGATCGTTTCCGTCGCGGATTCCGGCAACGATGATGTCGTTGCCGGGACCTGCATCCACGATGTCGTTTCCAGCCCCGGCTATGATGCGGTCATCGCCGGCGTCCGCGGTCACGACGTCATTGCCGCCGCGGGCATCAATCACGTCGTTCCCGGCCGTCCCCCTGAGATTGTTGGCTCGATCGTCGCCAAGCACTGGGTTGCCAGTCTCGTTCGTGCCGTGAATGGTGATGTCGATCGCCTGGGTTCCGCCGTCGAACGACTGCACCACAATAGTCTCGGGCAGCGTCTGGCCGGTAGCGAGCGCCTGCACGGCAGGGTTTGCGTTGTCGAGTGTGTAGGTCCACGCGCCGGCGGCATCGAGGGTGAGGCTGCCATAGGTGCCCGTGAAGACGCCTGCCCGGAAGCTCGCCTCACCTGCATCAGGGTCGATGATACTGAGCACCCCGCTCGCTACCAGGACGCTGTCCTCGATGACCGAGCCCGTAATCGTGCCCCCGATCACGGCTGGATCGGCGATCGGGTTGATGGTCACCGAGACCACTTGCTCGGTCATCCCGCCGCGGCCGTCCTCGATCAGGACGGTAAAGCTATCCTGGCCGTTGGCGTTCGGGCTCGGAGTATAGGTGAAGCTGCCGTCGATGAAGGTCACGGTGCCGATGGCGGGCCCGAAGCCGGGCTTGACGGAATAGAACAGCACATCGCCGTTTTCGTCGGTTGCGCCGATCGCTACCGGCGCCGATACCGTGTCTTCATCAGTTGAGACCGCATTGCTGGCTGGGGCGACCGGAGCCTCGTTGGCATTGGTGACATGGACTGCAATCGTCTGCGTGTCGGTGCCGCCCTGGTCGTCCGAGACCTGGACGGTGACGTCGTAGATGTTATCGGCGCCGGCATCGGCGGGCCGCTTGAAGTCCGGAGCCGCGGCGAAATGGAGTGCGCCGGTCAAGGGATTAATCGTGAACAGCGCTCCGTCCGCGCCGGCGCCATTCGTCCCGTCTGGCAAGACAATCGAGTAGGTCAGGATCTGGCCAGGGTCCGGGTCACTCGCGGCGACGGTAGTGACGGTCGTGTTGCCTTCCGCGACCGCCACGGAGGCCATGGCGCCGCCGCCGTTCGAGGTGATGATCGGTGGGACATTGGACGATCCATTCGGATCCGGTGCGAAGACGAAATCGCCCCCGGTGAGATTGCCCATATCGACGTTCTGCAGGACAAGACCGCTGCCGAGGGTGATGACGGTGTGGGCGCCAACCTGGGTGATGCTGAGGTCGGAAAGCTTGTACTTCCCACTTATGGCAGACAGATCGATCTTATCCACGCCTGGAACAAAATCGGTGATCGTATCCGTGCCTCCCCCAGGCTCGTAGATAAAGATGTCGGCTCCTTCACCACCGCTCATGAGGTCGTCGTCGGCACCGCCATTGATAATGTCGGCCCCCGCCCCACCCATGATCACATCGGAACCGGCGCCGCCCTTCAGAACATTGCCGTCTCCACCTCCGAAAACCCTGAGGTCATCATCGCCTGCTCCGCCGTCGAGGAGATTGCCATTGTAGTTTCCGGCGCCGATGTTCATCACATCGCCGCCGTCGTCCCCATATGCAGAGTTGTTATCGCCTTCGATCGTGACGGAGTCCGACCCAGTGCCACCATAAAGCTGATTGTTCGATCCGATTGCGCGCAGAACGTCCCGACCGTCGTCTCCATACGCTATCGAGCCATCGGACATAAGCGTGATGGTGTCTTGGCCCCGCCCCCCATAGGCTGTACCGCCCTCTGCACCCCGAAGAATGATCGTGTCGTCGCCCCGGTCGCCGTACAGCTGGTCCTGGCCACCTTGCCCGTCGATGGTATCGTCGCCATAGCCTCCGCGGATCACGTTGGCGGCCCCATTACCCGTGAGTCTGTCGGCGTAGGCGCTGCCGGTCAGGTTCTCGATGGAAACGAGAATGTCACCCTCGGCGTGCCCGCCACTCTGCGGGCCGGACCGTCTGAGATCGATGTCGACGGCCTCCAGCGACCGGTCATAATCGGCGGTATCCGACCCAGCGCCCCCGTCGAGGAGATCGGGACCGCGTCCGCCTATGAGGATGTCGTCGCCACCTCTTCCGTACAGTCGATCGTTGTAGATGCTGCCCTCAAGGGTATCATCACCCTCGGTGCCCGGGCGCGTGAAGCCTTTGAGGTCGGAATCGAAGATTAGAGCCTGGCTCCCGACGTAAAGGTCAGCCCCGCTCGTTTGGTCGACCCCGGACGGCCAGGTGAAGACGATGCGACCATCCCGTAGCTCGGATACGGAAACACCCAGGGTCCCGAAACCGGGGACGTAGCCGCCGCGGTCAAGTTGTACGACCTCCGTATGCCCTTGGATCTGGGCGAACAGGTGCCAGACAAAGTTCTGCCCTTCGAGGACTTGTGCCTGCCAGTAGTGAACAATGCGGCCATCCGCGAGCGAATAGTCTCTGGGCGCATCGAAGCTCGGCGGCAGGAAGGGCGGAATCGTGGTGATGATCTGGTCCAGCCCAACCGGATTCCCGTCAGCGTCATAGCCGCGCCGCCGGACGGGAATCTGGTAGCCCTGAGGTTGATCCGGAGTTTCGTCGGTAATCCAGTCGACAATGAACCCGCCACCCGGCGTCGCCGACATGCTCAGGATGCGGAAGTTCTGGTAGGGTTGATTCAGGCCTCCGGGAATCTGCAGTACAGGCGGGGTTGTGTTCACGACGAAGTCCGGTCCGGCCGGCGTACCGTCGGACTCGAAGATGCGACCCCGGATATTGCCGAAGCTGCCTCCTTCAGGGTCGTTCGAGTGCCAGGCGACGACGATGCGCCCATCCGTCAGCGCGACCGCATGGACCCGAAAATCGAAGCCGCTGTGGGCAGCTTGGCCAGCCGGCGTCGAATTCACCTGGAAGGTCGCGCCCGGAGTGCCTGTGTGATCGAAGGTGTGAGCGACGAGCAACCCGGATTGATAAGCCTCTCCGTCTTCCCTGATCGCGATGAACCCGCCGTTCTCGAGCGGCGCCGTGACCACGCGGTGGCCCTGGAACATATTTGCGTTCTGGACCAGCGGAAAGTCGCCCGGAGCGGAGATCGGGGACTCGGAGAACCTCATCAGGGCCGGGTCGAGATCGTCGAGCTGGAAATTCTGGAGGGTCAATCTGTCCCCGTTGCCGAAATCGAGAACAGTGTCGGCTCCCTGTTGCGTTCCTTTCGACAGAAGCTCCGTGAAGCTGTGAACGGGAGCCGTCGAGAGATTGAGCACGTCCTCTTGGGCTGAGCTTTGGGTGAAGTCGGTGATGATGGTTTCCCGGTAGCCGAGACCGTAGACAAAGGTATCGTCGCCGTCACCGCCGGTCAGCATGTCGGCGATGGAGTTGAAGCTGCCACCCCCATCGAGCAAGTCATTGCCGGCGCCTCCGTCGAGGCGGTCGCCGCCCGAGTTTCCGAAAAGCAGGTCGTTACCGTCACCGCCGAGAAGAATGTCGTCGTCCAGGCCGCCTTGAAGTTCGTCGTTGCCGGTGCCGCCATCCAGGCTGTCGGCACCAACGCCGCCGAGCAGCAGATCGTTATTGCCGCCGCCGACGAGTGTGTCGTTGCCGTCCTCACCGCGCAGGATGTCGTTGCCGGCGCCTCCGTCAAGGAAGTTGGCGAACTTGTTGCCGGTGATGTGGTCGGTGCTGCTGCCACCGACCGCGTCCTCGATCCAGGTGTTGAAGGCGATGCCGACATTGCCGAACAGGCCAGCGACGTCCGAATAGCTGCCGGGGTTGAGATCGATGTTTTGCGCAACGCCGAAGCCCGACAAGTCGAGGCGGTCATGGTCACCGCCTGCGTCCCAGATCGTCAGAACCGGCTGCGAAGTTGTCTGGAATGCAAAGACGCTCCGCCCAGCCGTGCTGTTGAAGCCATAGGTGGTGTCGCCTAGCCGTGTTGTCGTGTCCGCGCCGTAGAGCTGCTGTATCGCCAAGATATCGTAGATCATCGGCGTCAGTACTTGTGCCCCGTTCCATCCCGCCTGGGAACCGTCGTCGCTCGGGTCGAAGTAAGACGTCACTGAGTAGCGTGTCGTGTCCTCGTCGAAGCTGCGGTTGTTCTGATAGGTGATGTCTCCTTGGTCGCTGGCGTTGTAGTCGCCGGGATGCTTGAGCCCGAGAGCATGGCCGAACTCGTGGACAGCATCATACCAGCGTGCACCGCCCCTATTGATCGGCGAGTTCCGCAGGAAGACATCGGCGTCATCGGGAAAGATGGAGTGAAGGGTCGAGTATGTGACCCCCCCGGCACTGGCCGGCATGTTGCTGACCTGGTTGACCGTGATGTCAGCCTCGTCATCGCCGGCCACATGCTCGATGCTTCGCGCAATCAGGTCGTCCCACAGCTCGGCGACCTCGATCATCGTTGTCACATCGCTCTCCGGCATCGTGACAAGGTCCGGATCGAAGTTGATCCCGAGGAACTCGGCGACCTCTTGGATCGGATTTCCGGGGTCGACATTGGTCGAGAATGTGATTGTCGAGCCGTCGATCGTGTCGTCGTCGGCGATCGCGTTGACCATCGCCTGGTTGATGGTGATCGTCATGATGTCTCCCCAGCGCGCTGTTCGCCGTGCGAATCCGGGCGGACCGGCCGGGCAGGCAGAAGCGGCCCCTCAACTTTAGTAGCCGCAACCCTGCCGGTCTTGGACTGGCGCGCACCTCTCTCACGCGGGGCGGGGACGCATATTGCATAGTTTCGGGACCACATGTACGTTTTCTCCTGGCGAGTGCGGCTGATTGCTCATCACCTGCCAGCATCGGGGCGGTGGGCGTCGTCTGGGGGGGACGCGTCCATGTCACGCGTGGGGCCCGAAGCGATTGGCTCGGTAGGCGCTTGGCGCCATGAGATGGCCCGCCGGTTGCTCAACCTCGATTTCAAGCCGTTCTCGGAAGACGGATTCCGGGCATCCTTTATGCCCCTTTGGGGTCCATTGCGCATCGCACGGAGCACGATCAGCCCCGGCATAACCTTCCGGGACAACGAGCTCGTCCGCGACGGCGAGGACTCATTCACACTCCTTGTCTCACGACACAGCCGGATCACCGTTTCTCATCAGAAGCGCGAAATCGTGCTGCGGCCCGGAGAGGCGACTCTCCTGCGGAACTCAGAAACCGGCACCGTCGGCTCGGAAAAGCCGTACTCGTTCGACTCGATCTTGTTCCCCGCGGCCGAACTGTTGCAGCTCGCCCCTGGAGCGAACGAGCATGCGGCGAGGCCGATATTCGCCTCGAGCGAGGCCTTGATACTGCTTTCGACCTATGTCGGTCACCTCAGGAAGCTTGCGTGCCGCGATGCCAAAGTCCAAGCCGCCGCTCGCCAGCACATTTTCGACCTTACCGCCGTCCTCCTGGCCGGGAATGGTCATCGCTTCGACGAACAGATGGAGGACTCGCTTCAAGCGGCCCGCTTCGCCGCTGCGTGCGCCATGATCAGCGCCCGATCCGGCGAGCCAGGACTAAGTGTCGGAGGCGTTGCGGCAGGCCTTGGCATCTCCACGAGGTATTTGCAGCGGCTGTTCGAGCACCGCAGTCTGTCCTTCACAGAGTACCTGAATGAGGTGAGACTGAAGAAAGCCTATGCGATCCTCGCCGATCCGCAGACGGTCGACCGGCACATTATTGATGTTGCTCTTTCAGTTGGCTTCTCCGACATCTCCCATTTCAATCGGTTGTTCCGGCGTCGTTTCAATGAAGTCCCGACAGGGGTCCGTAAGGTGGCTAGATCCAAGGATGGACCCCCTCCGCCTTCGGGCAGGCTCGCGCATGCAAATTGCATCGGTCGGAAGCATTATGAACCCAACCAACTTCTTGGGTCGTCTGCTGACCCTCGATCGAGTGGACGCGAGGGCGGACGCAAGGCCCCCTAGGAAACCGAGCGGATTGATACACGTCCCGGCGCGTTTTCAACCGAATTCCTCCGTTCTCGAAGTATCGCGTCAAACTGGACCTCGAAACGGGCATTTTGCCTGACGATCTCGCATACGAGGCCTATTCAGTCAGCCCGGTCGGGCGAACAACCATCGACAGGCTGCTGAGCGGCTATCTCGCTTTTCGACGCGGAAGCCGGGCCGGCCGTAGCGCTTTGACCGACGATCATTCCCATGAGAAAATGAGGATACTGAATTGATATTCCCTGTCTCAACCAGAGTGTCTCATCGAGGCTGTCTTGGAGAAGGTGGAAGGCCCGAACAAGGCGTGACATTCCGAGTCGACGCCCAGAAAGGCCGAAGCAGCGGCACCACCGATCCGAGATGATGATCTCGCCCCCTTCGGGCGGATTTCCCATAGCCCTGTTCGGTCGAGTCCGGCGTTTCTGCCACGTGGGCCCAACGGCCTCACGAAACTCGGCGATGGTCCGCTGGAACCACTACCTGCGCGGGATCGGGATCTCCTTTCCAGTTCGTAGGCTGGCTGCGGGATCCTCCGTCAGCGACAAACCCGGACCCGGCGGAGATAGGTTTCCCTGAGGCGGTCATGACACTTCGGATCGCGAGCGCAGTGCTACCACCCTTGCTCGCTTACCAAGCGGGTGCCTTAGACCACTCAGCCACCCGTCCATGTCAAACGCCTGGTCAGACGTCGTCAGGAAAATCTGAATCAGATTTAGCCTTGGACGAGACCTCCAATGCGGCTCGGACCGAGTCATAGAAGCTCGCGTCTTCCAGCGGCTTCTCGATCACTTCGCTGAACCCTGTACGGGCCGCGCGCTCGCGCAGTTCGGCACTCGCCTGAGGCGTGATCAGGACTGCCGGAGCCGAGACGCCACGCGCACGAAGCCTACGGAGCAATTCGATGCCGTCCAACTCCGGCATCACGTAGTCGATGACGAGGCACGCGTTTCGCGGTGGATCGGCAGCATCGAGGAGATCGGCACCGTTCGCATACACGTCGACGCTCAGCCCCTCGGCTTGCAGCGAGAATTTCAAGGATTTTCGGACCGCTGCATCGTCGTCGACGAGAATCACCGGCCCCGTCGGGTTGCACATGATGCGGATCCGCTGGCTTGCTGAGAGTCGTTACTGCGCACTTCGGCAGCCGGTCCGCTATGGCCCAGGATGACCAGGCTGCCTATTCCGGACTTTCCCTTACCTCGAAGTGATCCGGCCCCTCGTGGCGGCAGGTGCGCATCCCTGATCCGCGCTCGGATGATGAAGCCGAACTGTATTCCCTCTCTGGGGTGGAGGTGGATCATGGGGCGCAGCTATTCCCAGAGTCTGCAAGTGCGGGTGGTGGCCTTTGTTGAGGCGGGTCATTCCCGCTGCGCGGCCGCGCGCCATTTCGGCTTCAGCGACCGCTGTTCGATCAAGCTGATGCGCCATCAGGCGCAGTCTGGCTCACCGGCCCCGGCGCGCCAGGGCCGCCCCCGTGGGCGCGGCAAGCATGAGACCTGTCTCGTCCAGACCGTGGACGCCAAGCCCGCCATCACGAGGCCGGAATGGGCCGCCCGGCTGCTGAGCCGGCCTGGCGTGCAGGTCGATCCCGCCACGCTCTCGCGCCTGTTATGTCGGCAGGGCCTCACAGATCAAAAAGTCCATGCCGGCCGCGGAGTGCGCACGCGCCGACATTCGCGATGAGCGCCGGGTCTGGCGAGACCAGCGCCAGCCCCGCATGCAGCAGCAGCCGTATCGGTTTGTGTTCCTCGAAGAGACGGGTGTGAACACCAGGATGGTGCGGTTGCGCGGCCGCAGCCGCAAGGGCGAGCGCCTGCCCGCGTCAGCACTGACGGGCCGGATCAAGTCTGGTGGCCTTTGCTGCCGAATGCCGGGTCTTCGCGATCAGCGGCCCGGTGCAGAGCCCGCCCAGCATGTCCTCGGCCTCGGAACACGGAATGTGGCAGTGTCTCAGTTTGAATTTCGGCTTACGACCGTTTCAGTCGTTCGCCGAGGCGGCCAATGTCCCATTGCAGGCTATGTCTAGCCAATGTGCGATAGCACGTTGAGTATTTTTCCTGTCGGGTCGGAAATGAAGAAGCGTCTTACGCCCCACGGCTCGTCGGTCAGATCGTGGGCGAACTCGCATCCCATTTCTCTCGCACGACGATGCACCTCGTCCACATCGTCGACCTCTATCGACAGATCGGGAACGGGCGCGCCGGAGCCGCCTTCGCGGAGAATGCTGATCTGCGTGAGGGCAGTCTCGCGGGAGGTCAGCGTGACGATCCATCCTAGATCCATGATCGTCTCGAGGCCGAAGAGATCGGAGTAGAACTTCCGAACCTCCGGGGCTGCGTCTGTGGCAATGTTCGCGACGATTCGGTGCACGGTCATTTTGCCCCCTGGAACGGTGTCAGTTCCGAAAAAATGCAGCGTGAGCTTCGCTGGCTTGTTAGCACTAAACCCGCATGTCTTCATGCGGATAAGGATATCATCGATCTGCCCCGGCATTCGGCAGCAAAGGCCACCAGCCTCGAGCCGCCTCGATTTCCGAGGGATTGTGCCGTTCGTCGGAGCACGGGTTCCGCTCAGGCCCGCTGCATGTCCGCCCGCAACGGTTCCCAGATCGAGACCTCGCGAGGCTTGCTGAGAAGCTCGGGAAGAGCCCGGTGCCCGGCCTCACGATAGGGTCGCTTGAGCTGGACCTCCAGGACATCCTCGTGGCTCTCCCAAGTCTCGTAGAGCATGAACCGGTTCGCCGCCTCGCGATCCTGGTGAAGGATCGCCAGATGGAACATCGGCTCGCTCCTCATCGCGTCGAGCAGGTCGTTGAGCAGCACGAGAAACCTGTCGCGCCGTTCTGGCACGACATCGAACTTGATCAGGTAGGTGACAGGCATCGTGCACTCCTCGGTCTGGAATCTCTGTCGTCGGGGCTGCTGGAAGGGTCCGCGAGGACCGGCGCAACAGGCGATGCGGGCCGATCCTCGCCGGAGGTTCAGGCTGCGGCCGGCACCTCGTCGAGAAAGCCGATCACACTGGTGAGGCGGCCGTTCTCGAGCGTGGCGAAGTCGGTGCCCTTGATGGGGCCGTCACGGCCCTCCGGGCCGAGCTGCCAGGAGAAGCGGACCTGGTTGCCGTAGCCGTCGGGTTGTCCCAGGAGGGCAAAGCGGAAACCGGGGAACTGCCCGTGCACGCCTGCGATCAAGGCATCGATCTGCTCGTGCCCCTGCCCCTGCATGAGCGGATCGAGATAGGTGCCGGTCTCGTTCCAGAGGTCGGCCATCAGGCTCCTGCGGCGGTGCGGATCGGTCTCGTTCCAGAGAGCGATGTAGCGGTCGGCGATGATTGCGGCGTCGGTCATGGGAAGCCTCCTGTGGGCTAGCCGGATCGGTTCCGGCATGAGAACGATGGCCGGGGAACGGCATGGCGTCGATTACGCCGGAGGTAATGGAACGGGATTGAAGCGATCCTTGGCGGGAGGAAGGGCGTCCCTGCGCCAACGGTGGATGCATGGTTCCGGACTGGGCCTTGATGGCTTGGGCTCAATGAGGCGCGCCGAATGGGCGTCTGCCAGCCGCAAGTTACTCAATTAGGCACCAGGGACGCCTCGGGTCTGGTGGTCTTAGCTACCGAATGGCGAGAATTTCAGGCACCCCTGATGCCTTGCAGGCTTCTCAGTCGGGGGCCGTCGTCCGGCAGCCAGCTCTGCGGCCCGTCGCCCGCGGCAAGCTCCCGAAGCCCTTCGACCGCGAGATTGAGGGCATCACTGCCGATTCCATCCGGATAGACGACGTAGACGGGATGCATGAAGGCCGGAGCCTCGGGAACCAGCCTCAAGCGTCCGTTCGCGAGGAAGGGCTGCACGGCACGTCGCCGGAAATAACCCGCTCCACCGACCTGAACGATGTAGTCCAGCGCGAGCGGACCGAGTCCGACGAAAAGTCCCGGGTCGGCGAAGCGCGGGAAGCTCATCCCGTGGTGGGCCGCAAAGTCCTCGCCCCAGTCGACGTAAACATAATCAGGATCGGACACGTCGGAAACCGTGACGTCGGTCGTCACGTGCACGAGTTCCTCCTCCATGATCATCTCGACCCTCAGCCCGGGCATGTGCCGTGGGGCGTAGACGACCGCCAGGTCGAGCACACCGTCACCTACTTGGCGCAGCAACCCGTCAGGGAGGCCGACCTGGGTTCGAAGGGCCACGTCGCTTGCGTTGTTTCTCATCCACACCATCCAGGCGAGGAGCAATGGATTCCACAGGCTCAACTCGCCTCCGATCGCGAGTACTGCTCGCCGGCCTGCCGGAATGGCGACCTCGTGGCGTGCCCGCTCCCAAACTTGAACCAGGGTCGGTGCGAAACGCAGGAACTGCTCCCCCGCGGCCGTGAGCGTCGCCCCCGCTTTGTTGCGGACGAAGACCGGCCGCCGCAATTGGTCCTCCAGTGAGCGGACACGTGCGCTCACCGTCGTCTGGGTCACATTCAATCGTTCTGCGGCGCGGACGAAGCTGCCGGCCTCGACGATGGCGAGGAACGTGCGAGCGAGCTCGATGTCCATCGATGGACCTTCACGGAGAGGATGCTGCGGGAGGAGACAGCCGCGCCGTAACAGCGGCTACTCGTGTGTC
>NZ_LN811360.1:45445-50695 GCF_001006805.1 Microvirga massiliensis
GTCCTTGTGGTTCGTCGAGCAAAACCAGCGGCGCCAGAACGTCGGCACGCCGTGGTCATGAGCAACGGCATCGCCAACGTGAGCGTCATCATCATGCGCGATGACCTCGACGTGAACGTCATGGTCCATGATGGAACCTCTCAAAGGGATCATGAAGTTCGGGCACAGAACCGAGACTGACAATCGAAATTGATTGCTGCTTGGAAGCAAGAAAATTGCACTTCGAATTGGGAGGTCGGAAAACCTCGATTTCTTTGGGCGCGGCACATGAAATGCAAGAATATTGCTGTAAAGGCGCAAAGAATTTCGTTTGCCGCATATCGCCATACGGCCGACACTCGGGTTGTCATCCAGGCCGATGTCGCAGGAGCCTGACGACATTCAACGGAGCATACGCAGCCTGGAATGCAGGAGGTCGATCATGCGACACATCCGGAGAGCGAGTTGCGTGGCACGTGGTGACTGCGGGATGCCCATGCAGTGGGTGGACGTCAGTCTTCTTGCAGGCGCATTCGCCTTCCTCGCGTGGAGCATCACCTCACTCTAGTGCCTGATGGAGCTGAGGTTGGCCATGCAAGCCTACAACCTATTCCGGCGCAGGGGTCATGCGGATCTGGTTTGCGCAGTCCCGGAGGACCATCCCGTGCCGCCGTTCATCAGAGCCACCTCATGGGTATTCGGCGGAACGTTGGAGGACTCCGATGTAGACCGATTGGCCTTCGGTCGCGAGGCGGCTGAAGCCAGTGTCCGTCACATCGGCTTCTATCTCTTCCAAATGGTAAAGCCTTTGCCTGTCGGCCGCCCCGCAGCGCGTGGGACGGACAAGGATGCCTTACCCGAAGTTCCTCTTCCCCGGAGTGCGCTACGTCAGGAGATCGCGGAGGCACTGGGCCGCTGGCGAGCCGCTCAGGCTCGCCGTGACAGCTGTCACGAGAAGCGCATGCGCATTCCCATGGGATTGAGATGCGGGCCATAGGACGGATGCATACTGGCCCCTGTCCCCGTCCATGAGAGCCCATGAGGAGATGGCCATGACCGCTTCCATCTATCCGGAGGCCACACCCGAGCTGGCGCGCAAGCGTCGCGAGCTTGCTCCCGAGGTCCAAGCAGCATTCGAGTCCTTCGGACGCCAGGTTTTCTCGGACGGCGCTTTGCCGAGCAAGACAAAGCAGCTGATCGCCGTAGCGGTCGCGCACGTCACGCAATGTCCATATTGCATCCAGGGACATACTCGGGCGGCGCAGCGGGCGGGCGCAACCGCCGAGGAACTGATGGAGGCCGTCTGGGTAGCCGCGGAGATGCGAGCCGGCGCGGCATACGCGCATTCCGCCATCATGATCTCTGCGCTGTCCGGGGAAGAGCCGAAATAGGTCGGATCGGCGATGGGGTGTTTCGGCGTGATATCGCTGCAATGGAGGTAGGCATGCCATCAGGGCAAGAGCAAGTGGCGCCATCGCCCTCGTTCGGAATGGTCCTGTACCGGATCGTCGTCGCCGCGCTCCTGCTGTCCGCCCTGGTCCTGGTTGCCTGCATCCTTGTGGGCAAGCTGAGCGGGGCGGGTGTCGAGTCATACCTCCAGGCATCCGGTCTCTGCTTCAGTCTGGTCGGGGCACTCGCGTTGGGTCATGGGCTCGGAGCCGAGACGAGATCCGCACACGACAAGGCTACGACCTGCTATGTCATGGCGCTGATGAACTACTCGATCGCCTACAACGTATTCCTGGTCCACGGACTTGCCCGGGCATTGGTCAACCCTTGATCTGCTCGGCAAGGCTGCTGATCCCGGTCGGAAGGAGAGTCGTTTCGCTATTGTGCAACACACTGGAAAATTGGAATGTCTCTGGAGACATTCCAATTTCCGGAGTTATGCGCCTGCCGGGTTGCGACTATCTCGGAGTTCCATCGCATTGGAGCTCAACATGATTGACCATCTCGATCTTCTATCACGCCTCGCCGAGGATCTCGCAGGCGAGATTCTGTCGGAATATACGGTTGAGGACTACCGTGGTTCCGAAGCCGTCGGGCGGCTGCGCCTCGTCGCAGAGAAACTGGAACAGGGAAACAGACCAAACCCGCCCGTCGTCTGCATCGTGATCAGGAACGCGGAACCTGTCCTGCACTAGGCAGGACACCGATGGAAAATCATCGGGAACGTTGTCAGACCAGAGGTCAGAAGGTCATCCCCGCAGGCTTCTCTGATGCTAGCGCCTCTCGGCTATGCAGTCATTGAGTTGAGTCGGGCCCCTTGCGCTCTCAATCCGGACTCAACGCTCCTACGTCGTGAGGGTCATGGCGATCATCGGCGTGATCGCGGCGGCCGGCGTCACCATGAAATCGATGTCGCAACTCGGCGAGATCATGTTCCGTCCGCGTCTGGTCGATGTCGTCCGGGCGAATGCTGCTGTCGCCGAAGAGAGGGATCAACGCGCGAACATCCACGCCAAGATTGCGGCCGCCGACAAGATCGTGGCCGAGCAGGAAGAGGCCCGAAAAGGCGCGCGGGCATAGGCCGGGCTGTTGATAAGAGTATCGTTCTAACCAAACGTCAGATGCTCCGCCAGAGCGCTCGCCTGATTGGCTGCCGGTGTAAACCAAGCTCCCTTCTGATGGTGGGCAGCCCGTGAGACGCCCCAGCCTGCCTCAGGCAGGATGCCCGCTCGATGGCTCTGCCCCGGCCTGAGACAGCCATTTTCCTGCCGGTGGCGAACGACCATTGCCGAACGGGAACCGGTCCACCGCTCGTCCGTTGACCTGATACCCGGCCCACTCCTTTGCCCCCAAAGGGGCCGGGACCTTGAAGCGCTCCTGTCAGGGGCGCTTTTTCTTTGCCCTGTAAGGGCTCGCCCTCACTTCGGCTCGATCGTGGGATCCCCTCCAGGCGAACCCGGCGGTGGGATCACTCGCGTCGTGCCGGGATCCGGATCGGGCGGCCGAACCGTCATCTCGGGCGCAATATCTGCAGGCGGACGGATGACGCCGCCGCTGCGGTTGAGCTTATCGCTGAGGGGCTCGCTCGAGCGGCCCACCGAACCCGTGGAGCGGGGATCCTGCGGTCCCGTGCGCTCCGGCTGCAAGGTTTCCGAAGACAGTGGGCTGGTCTGGGCGGCGGCCGCCTCGACGCTGGCTACCAGGACCGCGAGCGCTGCGCCCGCAATCAGAAGGTCTCGTCGTCCGGGGCTCATGGGGCACCTCCGATGAACCTGTGCGACGCCCCTGAATCCAACGCGGGCCCGACAGAGGCCGTTCCCCTGCATGCCTCAGCGCCCGCGGGCCCCAAATGCCTGCTCACCCAGCATCCAGAGGCTCGCAAGGCTCACTTGCGGCCGTGCACGAGCAGTGCCATGCGAATGACCTCGGACAGGCTCTTTGCTTTTAGCTTGTTCATTACATTGGCACGATAGATCTCCACCGTGCGGGGGCTGATCTCCAGATCGTGCGCGATCACTTTGTTGGCCTTGCCCTCGACCAGTCCCTGAAAGACCTGGCTCTCGCGCTCGGACAGCGATTCTATGAGCACCTTCGCCGCACGAACCTCTTCGCTCTCGACGGGTCTATCCTGTGACGCGCGGATGGCCGATCGAACCACCTCCAGGAAGCGATCATCACTGAACGGCTTTTCCAGAAAATCGACCGCACCGGCTTTCATCACGTGGACGGCCAGCGGCACGTCGATGACACGGTGGATGACAGCTTCCCGGCAAGCGATCCGCCCGCCTGGACGACATCAGCCTCGAAGAGTGTCGCCGCGGAATGCGAGCCCGACGACCTGAAGGACGCTCCCATCCCACCCGGCGAGGGCCTCGAGACAGAAGCCGGAGACACCGCTCGATCCAGGGCGGATCAAGTCTCCGGACCCGCTCGCGACCTCTACAGGCGCGGCCAGTCGTACATGGAGCAGGGCCGGCGGCACTGGCCCGAGGCCGAGCGCTACTACCGGCAGGGCACTGAGGCCATGCGGAGGCCCGTGCAGGAGCATCCGCTCGCCACCATGATTGCCGTCGGGGCTCTGGGCTGTGCCCTGGGCTAGGTGTGCAGTCCCAGGGTGTGGTGGTGCATTCTTGAGTCGAGAGGCGGAGGATGCGCTATGGCAGCAGGTCTTCACGGTTGCGCCCGCACGACGCCGCGCGTTCGAGCCGAACTCCAAGCGGCGCAAGAGGCAACCCGCGCCCTTGCCACCCAATACGGCCTGAACCCGAAGACGGTGGCGAAGTGGCGAAAGCGCACGACCACATCCGATCGGCCGATGGGACCCGCCCGGCCGCACAGCACGGTGCTGAGCGAGACCGAAGAAGCCATGGTCGTCGCGTTCCGGCGTCGCACCCTGCTGCCGCTCGATGACGTTCTGGGGTGCCTGCGCGAGAGCATCCCAAAGCTCTCGCGCAGTGCACTGCACCGCTGCCTGGAACGGCACGGCATCTCAAGGCTCCCCAAGGATCCCGAGAATGCATCCAAGCGCCAGCGCTTCGCCGAGACGAAGATTGGCTATGTGCACATTGATGTCTGCGAACTCAGATCGGCCGAGGGCAAAACCCATATGTTCCTGGCCATCGACCGGGTCTCGAAGTTTGCCTATGTCGAACTCCATCCGGCCGCCACCATGTTAATCGGCGCCGCCTTTCTGCGCAGTGTCGTCGAGGCCTTCCCGTATCGCATTCACACCGTGCTGACCGACAACGGCGTCCCCTTCGCCGACCAGCCGCGCTATCGCTCAGGCCCGACCGCACGCTTCAGGGGCCATGCCTTCGACCGTGTGTGCAAGGAGCACACCATCGAGCACAGGCTGACCAAGCCCTATCATCCGTGGACCAACGGCCAAGCAGAGCGCATGAACCGCACGATCAAAGAGGCCACCGTGAAGGTCTTCCATTACGAGACCCTCGAGAGCCTCTCGGCACACGTGCTCGCCTTCGTCACGGCCTACAATTTCGCCAAGCACCTCAAGGCGCTGAAGTGGCGAACACCCTTTCAGGCGATCGGCGAGGCCTGGACCAAAAACCCAGAGCCCTTCAAAATCAACCCGCACCACCTCATCCCGGGACCATACACAATGGCATCCTGGATTCAGCTGGCGCCCGCAGGAGCGCCAGAAATGGCGCCCGACCTATCGAGGAAAAGGCAGAGCACAGCAGTTCGAGGCCCACGACGAGGCCGAGGCAGCGAGCCACACGAGCAACAGCTTCTGACCAGACAGGAAGGCGTCGCGGACAGCATAGAGGCCATCGCCCCGACCGTGCTGCCAAAGCTGGATAG
>NZ_LN811360.1:51919-54457 GCF_001006805.1 Microvirga massiliensis
GCTTGCAGCACTGTGCCAGAGGGATCGAGCGTGCCCACGCTTCACACGGATGGACAAGCACAACCACCTCTCGATGGTTTACCAGTTCAACACCGCAGACGAGGAAATGGGGCGCGAAGTGCTGGAGTTCATTGGCCGCGGCAAATAGCGGTTCTGTGGACAACCATCAGGGCGCTCAAAGCTTCACTCGACAATCAGTTCAGATAAACGAGCTCGGATCTGCATTCGGACAAGGCTAGGATTCGGTATTCAGACGTGCTCTACCAGGGCACTGACGGAGTGCTGCTATCAAAAAACACCCGCCTGGAAAGAACCAGGCGGGTCAGTCAATAACCCAGAGAAGAAGTCGAGCATCCTAACCAGACGTCAGGCGCTCCGCTAGGGAAATGCAAAAGATTGCTTCCTCGTTGAATTTCGCCAAGATCAAGAAGATCTGCTCCAAAACGGCCTCGTGCCCGCCTAAACCCCATCTCTCGCAGCACCTATGTCAGATGTGGCCAAGCCCGGATCGCCTTGAGTTGAAGAGTGGTGAGATAGAAGCGGGCGGGCTTGTCGTAGCGGGTCGCTTGGCGGGCGAATCGACGATTGGCCGGAGCGCACCCGGCCAATCTTTGGCGGCCTCGTGATATGTCGACGTTGACTGGTGAAAATCAGATTGGATCGGTTCGTGGATTCATCTGCAGCCCAGCCTGGCTTGTAGCCACTCTCGTGGAGTCACCCTTCGCATGATGCCGTTCCAGCATCGGCTTGAGGATGAACAGTGCGGAGAATGCCGCAACCAAATCCATCGCTGCGACGATGTAGAGCACGGTTGCCCAAGTCCCGGTTGCCTCCATAATTAGATTGCCGATCGGCACGAAGAGAGCGGCGAAGCCTTTTGACAGAAACAGGATGCCGTAAATCTTCCCAACGTGCTTAGTGCCGAAGGTGTCTCCGGTGATAGCACCGAACAGACTGTACACCTCACCCCAGGCCAGAAAGACAAGGCCAGTGAGGATGACGAACATCCAAGGATTCCCACCAAACGTCGCGAGAGCAAGGATTCCCAGACCTTCGATCGAGAAGGCGATGAACATCGTCTTTTCACGACCGATATTGTCGGAAATCCAACCGAACAAGGGTCGGGAAATGCCATTCATGAACCGATCGAGCATTAGCGCGAAGGGCAGCGCGGCCATTGTGAAGAAGTATGCGTTGACCTGCATGTCCTTCACACCGAGGTCCTGAGCAATCAGGCTCAGCTGCGCGACGGCCATCAGCCCACCTGTAATCGTGCAGGTAAACATCACCATCAGCAGCCAGAGCACCGGCGTGCGCATTGCCTCGCCGAGGGTGTAATCGCGCCTTGATTGTACGACCTGGCTCGAGAACCGTGTCTCACTAGGCTGTGGCGCACGCAGGAAGACGCCCGCCGCCAAGATGATCGCACCCTGAATCAGGCCAAACAAGAAGAACGTGGACGAGATGCCACTGGACTCGATCATGCGCGCGATGGGGACGATCGTGAAGATCGTGCCTGATCCGTAGCCCGCCGCGGTGAGCCCGACAGCAAGGCCGCGGCGGTCCGGGAACCACTTGAGCGCATTGTTGACGGCACATGCATTTACGCAGCTCGCTGCAACACCGCCGATAACAGCTCCGATGTAGAAACCAGATAACGTGGAGGCATAGGAGTTCACAGTCCACGCCAACGCCGCTGCGAACCCGCCGAGCAGGATCACCGGCCGTGGCCCATAACGATCGAGAAGATACCCGACGAGAGGGGTGCCCCAGGTTTGGGTAACCACGAATATTGTGAAGGCCGTTTGAATGGAGGCGCGCGACCATCCGTAGGTCTTCTGGATCTCAGGAACGAACAAAGTCCAAGAATACTGAATGTTGGCTACCGCCACCATGCAGGCGATGCCTAGAACGAGTTGTATCCAGCGGTAGTGGTCTGAAGAGGTATGTGGCAGCGTCGAAGCGCTCTCGGTCTTCACAGTTCTGCTCCTCCCCGAATGGATCGGATGGTCGTTTCCTCGTAGTGCCGCGACGGCTTGAGCGGCCATGGGCCGCTTCCTGCCGTTCTCAAAAGCTGGAGCTCGCGCTCCAGCTAAGGCGGCACTACATCAAATACACGCTATTGTCGTATGTCCAGCGTTATTTCGAAATTTATCTGGAATGTCGGCGTTATGTCTCTTGGCGCACGGTTTGCTGAGGTGCACTGCCAACGGTGTCGCCGGATTCCGAACATGTCAGGCACCGACCGACTGGCGGCCAAGAAGCGATTCGCGCGTGCAAGCCGTAAATTTCGAAATATAGCTTGACTATCGAAATTATGCGCCGCTACCAATGCTGACGCAGAAGGGCTGCAGCGCGCTCGACCCAAAGTCGACAGAGCGGCGCGAGCATTTGGGAGAGCGCCAAGTGAGTGAGCTTCAGGTTGCCGCCGAGCGGTTCGTCTTCGATGTGCGCTTTGAGGCAATACGAGCTCGCGGACTTAGCTCCTTGTGATCATCGATAGGAAAGCTGTGATGCAATCGATGATCTCCATCGGGG
>NZ_LN811360.1:54758-61995 GCF_001006805.1 Microvirga massiliensis
CTGCAGCCCAGACCCGCAGGCGTTTAGGCCTCCCGAGGAGGCCGCCAATGTCCTCCAGGTGACGCTGCCGACCAACTTCAAGGTGGCGCGCTTTGCCGACGAGGGCCACACCGCGCTGCTGCGCCGGCTGCAGGCCGACATCGAGGCGGTGCGCTTCGGGCCCGAGGCACTCGAGCTGCCCGTGAAGCTCAAGGTGCACGACAGCTTGTTCGTGCCGCTCGCCAAATGGGCGATGCTCCTGACCGGCAACTACCGCTGCGTGACCGCCGCGGGTCCGCGTTCGATCCAGCAGGCCGTGCACGCCGATCCCGCGGCAGCGCGGGCCGTCTACGACTTCGTGCGCGAGGTCTGCCTCCGGCTCGGCGCCGCGACCGAGGATCTGGTGCCGTTCGAGAAATATGCGGCCGCGGCCCAGGGGCTGGTGCGGCCGTCCTCGGCGGCGCGGGCCTTGTTTGCCGGCGCGCAGGCCATCGAGCGGGTCGACCGCCTCGTGCAGGCGGTCGCGGCCCAGCAGAACATGCGTCACCCCGTCATCGACGAGACCGTGGCGCTCGTCGACGCGCAGCTCGTGCGCAACCGCCAGAAGGCCGCCTGAGCGACGGCCATCAACCGCAAGAGGTCTCGCAGCTTCAGGGCGCGGCATACGAACTTTTCCCGTTGAACTGGTCATCTGCCGCTCCCGGAAACCCGAAATTATCATATAATTTCGAAATTTTGTTGACCCCTGAGACCTGGGCGCACTAGGTTTACCTTGGAGATCAAGCGCCTCTCACCGCTCGGCGCCCCATGGCCTTCCCACAATCAAAAGAGCTCGGTTCGAGGGCTCGCATACTAACCGTTCCGCGAGGAGACCACATCATGGACTTGCAACTCAAAGGGCGCGTCGCGCTAATTACAGGCCCTGCGAAAGGCATGGGAGCTGCGGTCACGCGCAGCTTTGCAGCCGAAGACTGCCGCCTTGTCCTGATCGGGCGTGACGTCGGCGCAATCGAAGCACTCGCCACTGAGTTGAAGCCGAGCGGTGTCCAGGCAATTGTCGTAGGGTGCGATCTGACGAATCCGAAGCAGTGCGAGGAGGCCGCTCAGGCCGCGGTTTCGACGTTCGGCCGGATCGATATTCTCGTCAACATCGCGGGCGGATCGGGTCCAGTCGGAAAGAGCGGCGTCGATACGACCCCGGAAGAGTTCGACGAGATCGTTACTCTGAACATGCACGGCTGCTTTCACACGATGCGTGCCGTACTGCCCACCATGATGGCCCAGCGTTATGGCAAGATCGTCAATGTCGGCGGGACGTTCGGCATGCGCGGCAAGGCCGGACGCATGTCCTACTCGGCCTCGAAATGGGGTCTGCGCGGCATAACGAAGAGCTTCGCAATCGAAGTTGGACCCCACAATATCAACGTCAATTATGTAGCACCCGGAATGGTCGACGGTCCTCGGTTCCGCGACAAAGTCTGTGCCGATATGGCACGTCGGCTCGGCATCACGCGGGAGGAGGCAGCCCGGCGTCATGCCGAGGATTACGCGCTGAAGCGCATCACCGTCGACCAGGATATTGCGAACGCCTGCCTTTTCCTGGCCAGCGATGTGTCCCGCCAGATCACCGGAGTCGACCTTCCCGTCGACGGTGGCTGGGCAACGCTTTGAGGTGGCGACAATGGAAACGCTTGCAGATCTCGTCATCCACAACGGAACCGTCGTCTCGGCGGAAGCCACTTTCGAGGCAAGTATTGCGATCAAGGACGGCGCGATTCTTGCCGTCGGCGCAGCGGAGGCCATGCCTGCGGCTCGTGAGACACTCGACGCAACGGGTTTGCACCTTTTGCCGGGCGCTATCGACGACCACGTTCATTTCCGTGATCCCGGCTATCCTCAGAAAGAGGATTTTGCCTCTGGAACGGTCGCTGCAGCCTTTGGTGGCGTGACCACCGTCTTCGACATGCCGAATACGATCCCGGCCGTGGACGATGCTGAGACTCTCGCTGCCAAGCACGCGATGGCTGCCGAGAAGGCACACGTCGACTTCGGGCTCTACGCCGTTCTCGGCGAGAATTCGATCACGCGGGTCAATGAACTCGTGGAAGGTGGCGTGATCGGCTTCAAGCTCTACATGGGCAACACCTTCGGCCGCATTCCATCGCCGTCCACTGGCGCAACGCTGGAAGCCTTCGAGGAGGTCGCTCCGACCGGCAAGCGGATTTCGCTCCATGCCGAGACGAACTCGATCATGGAGCGGCGTGAAGCAAGACTCCGCGAAATCGGCCGGACGAAGCCACTCGCCCACCTCGCGGCACGTCCGGAGGTCGTCGCGGTCGAAGCCGTGGCTCGCGCTGCTATCCTCGCCGAATGGACGGGGGCGCGGATCCATGTCTTGCATATTTCCTCCGCGGCCGAATTACGGCCACTGAGAGAGGCAAAGGAACGCGGCGTGGACATCACGGGCGAGACTTGCCCGCATTATCTCATGCTTTCGAGCGATGATTACGCCCGGTGCGGCGGCATCATTCGAGTCAACCCTCCTGTACGTGAAAAACACAACCAGGAGCCTCTCTGGGCTGCGCTCCTGGATGGCACGATCGACGTCATCGCGACCGATCATGCCCCGCACTCGGTCGAAGAAAAAACCCGTCGCGATATCTGGACGGTCGATTGCGGCTTCTCGGGCGTCGAGACACAGATGCCTCTCATGTTAACCGAAGTTGCTCGGGGGCGCGCCTCGATCTGCGATTATGTGCGCTGGAGCGCGGTAAACCCTGCAAAGCTGTGGGGCCTGTACCCTCGCAAGGGAATCCTCCAGCCGGGTGCCGATGCCGATATCGCAATCGTCGATCTCCGCCGCCGATGGACCATCAGGGACGCCGAGACGCACTCTACTGCCAAGATCTCGCCCTGGGACGGTTGGGAGGTCCAGGGACTGCCGCTTCACACGATCGTGCGCGGCAAGTTCGTGGTGCGCGACCGGATTCTCCAAATCGGGACTCGCGGATGGGGCCAATCGGTTCATGCCATCCAGGAGATGCCGACGCCCGTGCCGCGCAACGTCGATCAAACCATGAAAGCCATTACTGCCACGGAACGGCCATCACTTCGAGCGGCAGTCTGATCGAAGAGGGCGCCGCATAAGCGGCGCACCGTCCCGGGGGAGTGCATATGCGGCGGCGAGCTTTAGCGCTGCTGCCGGCGTACGCGAAGGCTCGACGTGCAACACTTTGCAGTCGATGTGCTCGTCCTTGGACCCGACGAGCGCATCGACCTGCTGTTTGTTCTCTCAACCCTTTTTTGGAGTAGCCATGTCTGTATCGTCTAATCGCGCGCGGCTGATCGCATCGCTCGAGAGGCTGGTCGCGATCCCGACTGCCTATCCGCCCGGCGACACGACGCAGCTCTGCGCCGAAATCGCTCCCGAGCTCACCCGCCTCGGCTACCGTGTTGGCGTGCACAAGGAGGTCGACGGGCTCGAGAACATCGTGGCCTCGATCGGCGAGGGCACGCCCCATCTCGTCTTCAACGCGCATGTCGACACCGTCGGGGTCGGCGACCGCGGCGACTGGCGCACCGATCCCTTCGTGCTCACGGCAAACGGCGACCGTCTCTACGGGCTCGGCGCCTCGAACTGCAAGGGCAGCATGGCGGTGCATCTGTGGGTCGCCGAAGAGATCGCCAAACGCGGCGGGCCCCGGCGTGGCACAGTCACTTTCACCTTCGTGACCGACGAGGAGAGCCTCGGGCCGCATGGCATGGCCTATCTGCGCCAGGCTGGCCTCGTAAAGCCCACCATGCTCTGCCTCGGGGCACCGACCTCCAACGCGCTGATCACCACCGAGCGGGGCGTCATGTGGGTGGCGGTCGAGACGACCGGCAAAGCCGCCCATGCCGGCGCGCCCGAGACCGGCGATAACGCCATTGAGCGCATGCTCCGGCTGATCGCCTGCCTGCAGCGCGACCTCTTCCCGCGCATTGCCGCCCGGCACGAGGGCGAGGCGCGCTCGACCGTCAATCTCGGCCAGCTTCAGGGCGGCTCGAACACCAACGTCGTGCCGAGCCGCTGCCGGCTCGAGATCGACCGCCGCCTTCTGCCGAGCGAGAGCGTCGAACGGGCCTATGCCGAGATCGTCGAGACGCTCCGGGCGTCTGGGGAGCCGGAAGGGAGTTGGTCAGCCGAGCTGATGCGCGGCACCAACGGGTTCGCTTCAGCCGCGGACGGAGAGCTCGTGGCCGCACTGGCAGGGGCGGTCGAGCAGGTGACAGGCGAGCCGGCCCGGTTCGGGACTGCGATCGGGGCAAGCGACGGGCGCTATTTTGCCGACGACGGCATCGAGATCGTCAACTTCGGCCCGGGCGGCGGCTCGGAGGGCCATGCTGCGAACGAGTTCGTCTTGGCTTCCGAGCTCGAGACGAGCGCCGCGATCCACCTCGCACTCGTCGAGCGGCTCCTCGGCTGGCGGGGCTGACGCGTCGATGCGCCTGCAAACGCGCAATCCCAACCGCGGTGGGTCGACCCTCTCCTTCGAAAGTCGGCCCACCGCAGTCTAGCAGTGGAAATACAACGTCGCCTGGTATCTCTGTCGCGCAGTTGAGGCTTACTCCTGGCATGGAGCCACTGCCAACCTCATAGGCTGCGTCATCGGAAAAACCGGAGCCGGGGACGCGCACGAAGAGGCCAAGCTAGACCGCGTTTTCGTCGGCTGTCATGGATTATCAGGACCGGCACTGATCAGTCCCCACCAGGGCGCGCACGCCATCCCTTGGTTGAGAAAGGTTATTTCTGTCGCCATTCCACCCGATTTTCGATATTTTGGAACCAGTACGGAGTGTTAGAGGCTCCGTGTGTCGGATGAACAATGATGAGACCCACCATGGCACTGGACCTCGATGAGTCAAAGATGGTTTCGCCATCCGCCGAGGCTGAATCCACAACGCTTGCGAACGAGGCGTTTGAGCGGCTGAGAGCCGATATCATTAGCTCCAGACTGGCACCGGGAACAAAGCTGCGCTTGCACAACCTCAGGGAGGCCTACGGCTTGGGGCTAAGCCCCTTGCGGGAGGCTCTTTCACGCCTGAGCGAAAATCGTCTTGTTGTCGCGACAGGGCAGCGCGGATTTCGGGTTCGAGAGGCCTCTGTTCAGGACATCATGGACATCGCGATGGTCCGGAAAGAGGTAGAAGGCTTCGCATTGCGGCTCTCCATTCGCTATGGAGACGACAGCTGGGAGGCAGAACTCGTAGCAGCTCGCCATAAGCTTGCACTGGTTGAAAGGGCCGGAAGGGAGGTAGCTGAAGATCTATGGGAAGCTAGGCACCGAGAATTCCATCACACGCTCGTCTCTGCGTGTCAGTCGCCTTGCTTGCTCCATCTCCAAAGGATCTTGAGCGACCAGTTTGACCGTTACCGTCGCCTTTCAGCGCAGAGCCGCATACCCAATGCACCTAGATCTCTGATCCATAAAGAGATCCTCGAGGCGGCACTTGCTCGAGACGCTGATCGCGCTGTGACGCTTCTTGGGGATCATATCTCCGAAGCAACTAAACTCATCGTTGCAGGGCTCTCGGCTCCACAGGAGTCACGCAAAAAGACTGCTCGCACACCAAAAACAGGCAGCACTCGTTGAGGCAGGAACTTTGACCTGACATCTCTTCCTCACTCTCTTCATGGACTGCGCCCACCATCTTTCTGATTTGAGCTTGTCGGCGGGCGGTGAAAGGCCATTCGCCTGCTGCAGGCAGAACACCAACCGATTAGACAATCTATTTCCGAGTTTGCCCCGGTCCTGTGCAGAAATGTACTTGGTGATAGCTGGCCTCGTGCAGTCCACGGAAGTCCCCGAAACCATCAGGTTCATGCGGAATAAATCGAGGACTTCAGCATTAGCGACCCAATAGTCCTTACCATAGGACAACGGGACAACGGACTGTAAGCCATGTCGGACGCGCCACTAACGCTATCCGGCACCTTTTAGACAGCACCACACTGCGCGTTTCGGCTGGAGATTACCGATCTCACACCAGCCGGGATCGGGCCCATTGGAACCGTCCGCGAATTCACCGAAGACGATCTTCGACTTGAGCCTCACACATGGGCCCGCGCGATGTTGGTGGACATCAGGAAGGTGAGCCTGTCCCCGTCGCGATACTGCCGCACGAGAGACGCAGTCTCCTGCGCGACCGCCTCGACGAGACGCGCCCGCACCCCGGGATCCAGTCCGGCGAAGGCGGGGATCGTTGTCGCGGCCCCGAGCACCGCGACCTCTACGAAGCGCTCCGGGGCCTCGAGGTGAACGTCGAGCGAGCGCGGCGTGATTTCGATTTCGTTGAACCCGGCCGCGCTCAGGAGCACCCGCAGCTCCTCGGGATCTCCGAGCGAGAACGCCGACGCCACCGCGGACGGGTCGACACCGAGATGGCCTGCCGTCGCCGCGAAGAGCGCCTCGTAGAGCGGGTGCTCCCGCAGGGATCGCCACACGCTCACGGCGACACGGCCGCCACCCTTCAGGACACGCCGGATCTCCCGGAGGGCCGCGGCGCGGTCGGGAAAGAATTGCAGTCCCTGCTGGCACAGCACGAGATCGAAGGCGCGATCCGGCAGCGGAAGCGCCATCGCATTGCCCTCCTGCCATTCGATCCTCGCGCCCGTGGGTGCGGGCAGCGCGCGGGCGACATCCAGCATGTCGGGATTGACGTCGACTCCGATGACCGTTCCTGCCGGCCCGACCATCGGTGCGACCTGTCGCGCCACGCTGCCGGTCCCGCACGCGAGGTCGAGCACGCGCTCGCCACGCTCCGGCGCGGCACGCTCGAGCAGCACCCGCGCAAAGGGATCGGCGATCGCGCTTCCCAGATAGCGTCCGTAGATTTCCGCCGGGCTGGCATTCTGGTCCTCGGTCATTGGGCCTCTATATGCCTGGGTAATAGCGGCCCGAAGGCGATCGAGGCCATCCGTGAGGGCCGCCGGCCCGGGCTGCAGGATCAGCGCACTCTTGATCTCATGCAGGGAGCCTGTGCGCACCGCCGGAATGGCGTCGAAGCCCGGCCTGGCCCTGACCCGTTCGGGCACGAACCGCTTCCCGCACCACGAGCCGATGATCACATCCGGGGCGGCCGCGATCACCTGCTCGGGGGTCACGATGGGCCCTGCGCCTCGGGCGCGCAGGAGCGGTCCGCAAACACGTCGATGCCGCCGGCAATCTCGATCAACTCTGAGACCCAGCGGATGCCAGTGATCATCGGCTCATCCCAC
>NZ_LN811360.1:62877-65616 GCF_001006805.1 Microvirga massiliensis
CGGAGACGCGCGGCTTCTCGCGGCGGACCCGCGGGGGCCGGACCGCGTAGCCGGAAACTCCGACGATGCGATGATCCTCGCCCAAGAGGTACAGCGTCTCGACCGTCTCCTCGGTCAGGCAGATGATGCGTTCCGGAGGAAATCTCATCGGGACGCCTCGGAGATCACAAGCCGAACTGCATAATGGTAACGATCCTGGCCACATCCGCGGACCGGCATTCCGCCGTTATCACGCGTCCGTCTGGATGTCAGGTGTACGCAAGTCAGTGTGTGATGGGTTGAGTCGCCTTGCGGCTGTCCGGCTCCGCCACGGCAATGACCTCGCTCGTGGTCGGATAACGGCAGCTCATGAAAGTCGGGATCTCCGAGCTTCTTCGAGGCCGTCCTCACGGACATGATCGTGCTGGGTTCCTCCTCGACGGCTTCGGGTTCGCCCGCCGCGTAGGGCAGCACGGGGTCTGCTGGGGCGCGATGGTGACGCTCTTCGGCTTCGTCCTTATCGGCGTCGTACCCTCTCAGGAGGGCTCTTGACCGAAAAAGCTCCCTCGATGCATATTTGTTTCTGAAACGATGCTTCATTAGCGAAGCATGACGCTTGCAGAGGCGTAAGCACCGCATACGGGAGGGCATAGCGATGGACATGGCACAGCGTACGATCACGGAACCCGCACGACAGATCCCCGTCCTCATGGAGGCAGACGTCGTGGTGGTGGGTGGTGGCACCACCGGCCCCTTCGCCGCTATTGCCGCAGCACGCCGCGGCAAGCGCGTCGTCATGATCGAGCGCTTCGGGTCGCTCGGAGGGAATCTGACGCTCGGACTGAACACCAAGCCTTCGGGCGCGCTTGTCGGGGGCCTGCCCCTCGAGATCTGGAATCTTGCGCGATCGGTCGGCGGCGCCGGCGAAGATTACATGGCAATGTCGAAAACCGGCGATGTGAAGATCGCATCACCTTGTGATCCCGAGATCATGAAGATCCTGCTGACGCGGCTCTGCGTCGACTCCGGCGTTCAAATCCTTTTCGAAACATTCGTATCGAGCCCCGTCGTCGAGAGTGGCACGGTGAAGGGCGTCATCGTCGAGAGCAAGGCTGGCCGCCAGTTTATTGGAGCCAAGGTCGTCATAGACTGCTCGGCCGATGCCGATATGGCGGCTAAAGCCGGGGCGCCGTTCATCATGGGGGCCGGCGACGCCGCAAAGACTATGCAGCCGGTGTCAATGTACTTCACGATGAACAAAGTCGACATCAAACGTCTCGCAGACTGGGCGCGCACGAGTGACGACATACCAGCCCGCGCTATCCCCGACACGGAAGAGGGTCTTGCCTATGGGCTGTGGCTGACCGGGTTCAATAAGACCCTGCAGCGCTTCCAGGCTGAGACCGGGATTAAGCTGCAACGCGACAATATCACGCTTAAGACCGCCGACGGGCTGATGTACGTTAACGCCACACGCGTGCCCGGAGTGGACGTTTTTTCTCCCGTTGAATTCACCGCGGCAATAGTTGAGTGTTACCGGCAAATCGAGGCTGTCGCGAAGCTCCTACGCGAGCAAATCCCGGGATTCGAAAATGCGACCATCGGCCAGATCGCACCGGTGCTTGGGGTTCGAGAGACCCGGCATATCCAAGGTGAGTACACGCTCACTGGGGAGGACGCGATAGAGGGGCGCTTCTTCGAGGACAGCATTGGTGCGGACGCTTCAGCACTTGACATTCACGAGCCAAGAGGTGGCGACGTCGATTTCCGAGGCATGCGCCCGTATGAAATCCCTTACCGGTGTCTCGTTCCGCTTGGCGTCGAGCAACTCCTCATTGCCGGGCGCTGCATTTCCGCCGATCACACAGCACATGCCCGGTCGCGCAATATGCCTGCGTGCATGGCAACCGGGCAAGCCG
Source organism: Microvirga massiliensis (assembly GCF_001006805.1). Classification (GTDB taxonomy): domain Bacteria; phylum Pseudomonadota; class Alphaproteobacteria; order Rhizobiales; family Beijerinckiaceae; genus Microvirga; species Microvirga massiliensis. Next base: position 64,776 of record NZ_LN811360.1, read on the forward strand.
CTGGAGTCGCTGCCGCGATAGCCATCGACGAAAATGTGACTGTGCGGAAGGTTCCAATCAAGAAGGTCCAGGACGAATTGCAGTCTATGGGAATGCCTCTGCACGGAGACCAGGTGAATTGATAAGGTCCTTACCCGGCCGAATCGAACACCGCGCTGCTGCCGCGCGGTGTTCAACTTCCGGCGCTCTACTCGTCAACACAGCCAAATAAACCACAGTGCGTCACCAGGAAGGACGTAGTTCACCCTGCAGAGGTTCTCGTGGAGACGTCAATAGATTACTACTTCAGCGTCGCCAGCCCGTGGTCATATTTAGGGAGCGAGCGTTTCATCGGGATTGCCCGTCGCTACGACGTCCCGGTAAAAGTGATCCCGCTTGATCTTACGCGTGTCTTTGCGGCTTCCGGTGGACTCCCGTATGAGAAGCGCTCAGCCCAGCGGCGATCCTATCGGCAGGTGGAGTTGGACCGCTGGAGCCGCAAGCTTGGAGTGCCAGTCACGTTGGAGCCTCGATACTACCCGGTGGATCGCCGTCCAGCCAGTTACCTGCTCATTGCCGCGCGTCGCGAACGAGGAGACGTGCTCAACCTGTCACATGCCATTCTTCGAGCAATCTGGCATGAAGAGCGAAACTTGGCGGATTGGAGCACTCTCACGGACATAGCTGATCAGGAAGGTTTGAATGGTCGTGCACTTGTTCGAGCCGCCCAAGATATCTCTGTCGCTCGAGAGCATGAACGCGACACCGACCACGCGATCGCAGCGCAAGTGTTTGGTGCACCGACATACATAATAGATGGTGAGCTGTTCTGGGGTCAGGACCGGTTGGGCTTCCTGGAGGA
>NZ_LN811360.1:66637-71162 GCF_001006805.1 Microvirga massiliensis
GGAAGCCCTCGCAATCGCAGCCGGGTCTGATTCACGGTTGAAGGCCCACCAGTCATAGCTCCATTACGCGACCGACTGGTTCGGGGTGGCGTCTGGGCGGTAGCCGAGACCGCGAGAGATCGCCATAGCGGCACGGCGGACTGCGTCTGCGAGATGCTTCTCGTCCTGCATGCCGGGTAGGGACTCATAGTCGGAAACGTTGATGGCAGCCACGATCTGGCCGCTGGCATCGCGCACGGGGGCCGCAACGCTTGCGATGCCAGCGGCAAAAGCGGAGCGATAGGAGACGTATCCCTTCTGCCGCTCCTCTTCCAGCTGTGCGTGCAGCTCTGCCACTGTCCCGGGGGTCTGTTTCGAGAACACCTCCATTTTCACTTCGCGATAGAGTGCGCGCAGGTGCTCCAGCGGCGTGTCGAACAGGAGGGCGCGGCCAATCGAGGTTGCATGGGCCGGCATCCGACCACCGATCGTTACATTGCTCCGCAAGCGGTGCTGAGACGGTGCCTTCAAGACATAGACCACCTCTGTTCGGTCCAGCACACCCATGTGGGCTGAGGCGTCCATCTGATCTCGGAGATCCTCAAGAACCGGACGAGCGACGTCAACGAGGTCGAGCGAACCAAGGTACTCGAAGCCGAGAGAGAGGACATTCAGACCGAGCTGAAATGCATTCGAGTGAGGCACGCGCCTCAAATATCCGTCCGTCTCAAGCGTGTATGTGAGCCGAAAAGCGGTGGCCCGCGATATTCCGAGCTCGCGCACGATTTGCGGAACAGTGATCACGCGGCGCGTCTTCGAAAAAAGCCTGAGAATCGCCAGACCACGTCGCAACCCCGGGACGATGTAGCGATCTTCGGTTGAATCGTCGATTGTCATAACTTGACCTAGCTAGCGCCTGGAACTCCGGTGCGAAAGCACTTGACACAGGGGTCCCGCTCGGCAGAATTGAGAAACGGCGTTTCATATACGAAACATGACCGCTCCTGGGAAGTAGTGCCGACTACCAACTCAGGGACAAATCGGAGGAGCCCCATGCCCCGTTTCACGCTTGGCGGACGCACTGCGATCTCGCGCCGCTCATTCATCAAGGCGACAACGCTTGGCACTGCTGCGGCGGCCATAGGACTGTCGACGCCCGCCATCGCCAAGAAGGCGAAGATCGTTTACTGGAGCCCCTTGGACCCTAAGGCCAACACCGCCCGCTCAGAAGGCGAGACGGCCATGATTGAGGTCTTCAGGAAGCAGCATCCTGACATTGAGGTCGAAGTTCAACCGGTACCGTGGCAGGTTATGGGCCAGCAGGTCATCCAGGCTGTGCTCTCCGGAGCCGGACCCGATCTTGCGCAGCTCTCAACGACCAATCTTCCGGATCAAGTCGGCGCCGGCACTGCCGCTCCGCTAAATGATTACGTCGCCAAAGGGTGGACTGACGAACAGAAGAATGACTTCGTTCTCCCCTGGGACAACACCGTGTATGACGGCCAGAAAATGGCCTTTTATTGGAATGCGCTGCTCAACAACGAGTTCTGGTATCTCAAGGACGAGGTCGAGGGCCAGCCGCCGACAAACTGGAACGAGCTTCCAGGATACCTCAAGCCGTTCGCCGAAAAGCACAGTAAGCCTGGATTCCTAACGGGTTTGAGTCAGCAGGGGAACGCGGTCGAGTTCACTGACTGGCTCATCCCGGCGCTCTGGGCGTCCGGCGCCGAATACGTCACGGCAGATGGCCAAGTCGGTTTTGTCAACGAGAACGGCATGCAGCCGTTCGAGTGGCTGCTCGAAATGGTCCGCAAGCACAAAATGACCCCCGAGTCGATCATCTCGCTCACACGAGACAACTTGCTCGACGCAATGAAGGGGCGCAGGGCTCTTTCGACCATTCTGACTAGCAACATCGTCTCGTCGGCCCGCGCGTCCCTTGGCAATGCGTTGGCACTTGCTCAGCAGCCGGGCCCGAACGGCCCGTGCCCGGCATTCGCAAGCGGTAAGTTCCTGATGATGACAAAGTCATGCAAGGAGCCCGAGGCGGCGGGCCTCTTTGTCGAGAGCCTGATCTCGCCCGAGGCGCAACTCGCGAACGCGAAGATCGCCAACGAGATCCCTTCACGCAAATCAGTACTGAGTGATCCTTGGTTCACCGCACCAGAGGCTGCCGATATCAAGTTTGCGCTCGACTACATGTCTTCGAGCCCGCACGTCTTCAAATATCCGAAGCGGACAGACTATCTGCAGACGCGACTTGCCCTGGCCGCACAGCAGATGATGACCGGACGTCCGGTCCGTGAAGCACTCCAGCAGGTTGCGGAAGAATGGGAAACGGCGCGCAAGGCATAGCTGCTCCGGCTGAACGATGGGCCGCTGTTCGCGGCCCATCACTGAGGAACCTGCTCAGAGGTGCGCAGCCGTATCTGCTGCTCCTGCCCGCTATGGGCTTTGTTTTCTCGATCACCATCTACCCGATCGCAAATCTATTCTATATCGCGTTCCACTCGGCGAATTACTTCCAAATTGGCGACTGGAACGGGGTCGCCAACTTCGCTCCCCTTTTCAGCGCCAGTGGCGCAAAATCCTTTCTGGCCTCCGCCACTTTCGTGATCGCATCCGATGTGCTGACGCTTGCGTTGGCACTGTTGCTTGCCGTTGTCATGGAGGCGCCACTGCGCGGCCGCGGGCTGCTGCGGACGCTGATCATGGTGCCTTGGCTGGTTTCCCAGGTGGTGACGGCCCTCCTCTGGCAGGCTCTCTTGGACGCCAACTTCGGACCGTTGACCCACTTCGCTCAATCAGCCTTTGGGTGGACGGTTGCTCCGCTCGGCGACGAGACCGGCGCGATGGCTGCGATGGTCATGGCGAACGTCTGGCGGTCCTATCCGTTTGCCCTCGTGCTGATCTTAGCGGCCATCCAATCAATTCCATCCGAACTTTATGAGGCCGCTCGGCTCGACGGAGCGTCCCGGTGGGCAGAGTTCCGTTATATTACCTTGCCGATGGTAGGTCGAACGATTGCTGTCGTTCTGATCCTTCTCACATTCGAGTACTTCACTCTCGTTACCTTGCCGTTTATCCTCACGAGCGGCGGCCCGAACGAAGCAACCTATTTACTGTCGCTTCGTATCTGGCGTGAAGCATTCACCAATTACCATTTCGGATATTCCGCAGCGACCGGCGTTGTCGTGTTTCTGCTGAACCTGGCACTGAGCGCATTCTACATCCGCCATTTCGTCCTGAAGGAGGCTGGTCGTGTTTCGCGATAAGGCATCTCTGTGGATGTACGTCATTGTCGCGCTGGCGAGCCTAGGAGCGGTGCTTCCCCTTGCTTGGCTTTTCCTCCTATCCCTCGATCCAACGCAAGGAGTTGCGGGTTCCAGTGCATCATTCTCGTTGCGGAACTACGCGGCCGTGCTGTTTGAATCCCTGATGGGACAGTATTTTCTGAATACAACGATTGTGGCAGTGTTGACTGTGATCTGCACGCTCACGTCCGCGTGCCTTGGAGCATATGCTGCCTCGCGCTTCCGCTTTCGGGGACGTGAGGCTGCTATGGTCGGCTTACTGATCGCATCCATGACGCCGGTCATAGCTGTGCTTGTGCCGCTCTATGCCTACGCAGCAAAAATCCAGATGCTGAACACTTATCAAGTGCTCATCATCGTATTCACCGCCTGGCAGCTTCCTGGCACCCTTTGGTTGCTGCGCTCGTTCCTGGACGCGATACCAGTTGAGCTCGAGGAAGCGGCGCTCGTGGATGGTTGCTCGCGGGCGGGCGCGTTCATCAGGATTGTTCTGCCGCAGCTTTTGCCAGGACTTATTGCTGCCGGCCTAATCGTTTTCGTTTACGTGTGGAACGAGTTCATCATCGCGGTAAGTCTCGCAGCCAAGCAGGACATGCGGCTCGTGTCGGTTGGGCTCTATTTCTATTTGTCGGATTTTGGCATCGAATGGGGAAAGATTGCCGCGGGTGCAATCATATCGATCGTTCCGCCTGCGATCCTCTTCTTCCTGCTTCAGCGACATTTGATCCATGGCCTTAGTGCCGGCGCTGTGAAGTAGCGGTTGCGCAGAACCCTTCTTATCCATCCACCACGGGAACGGGCAATTCATGGCCTCGGTTGAGATACGGGACGTGAGAAAAGCCTACGGGGCGACACAGGTCATCCACGGGGTTTCGGTCGACATCCAGGACGGCGAGTTCGTGATCCTGGTCGGCCCCTCGGGCTGCGGGAAATCCACCCTGCTGCGGATGATCGCCGGCCTCGAGAACATCACGGGCGGCGAGATCCGCATCGGCCCGCGGGTGGTCAACAACGTGCCCCCGAAAGAGCGCGACATCGCGATGGTGTTCCAGAACTACGCGCTCTATCCGCACATGACGGTCGCGGACAACATGGCGTTCTCGCTGAAGCTCAGGGGGGCGCCGAAGGCCGAGATCGCCACCAAGGTGAACCGCGCCGCCGAGATCCTCGGGCTCACGAAGCTCCTCGACCGCTACCCGCGCCAGCTCTCGGGCGGCCAGCGCCAGCGCGTT
>NZ_LN811360.1:73418-77787 GCF_001006805.1 Microvirga massiliensis
GGAGGGCCGCGCCGCGATCTATGGCGTGCGGCCGGAGCACTTCGCCCTGGGGAACGGCGGGATCCCCGCGACGGTCGTCGTGGTCGAGCCCACCGGCTCGGAGACGCAGGTCGTGGCGCGCCTCGGCGACCAGGAGGTCATCTGCGTGTTCCGGGAGCGGATCACCGCCCGGCCGGGCGAGACGATCCACGTCGCCCCCGACCCGCGCCTCGTCCACCTCTTCGACGAAAAATCCGGGCGGCGGCTGCAGTGAATCTCAGCAGGGGCAACCTTGATGAGGATGGGCCTCGTACCTTTGAGGGCACTGCACCCGGTGACAGCATTTTGTGAGGCGCCAGCAATTCCGAAAGCGGCGCTGGTCGAACTCCTAAAGGCACTCGGCTGCTTTGCGACTGGTGTTGCTATCGTGACAACCCGAGCCCGCAGTGGTCGCCAAGTGGGCCTAACCGTAAATTCGTTCAATTCCCTATCGCTCGATCCGCCGCTGGTATTGTGGAGTCTTAGATCATCAAGTCCCAACCGAGGCGTTTTCCTGGAGATCCCGTATTTCGCGATCGACGTGCTCGCCGCGGCTCAGGAGGATCTGTCGCGACGCTTTGCTGATTCGAGCCAGGCAAACAAGTTCGACGGACTGCCGACTGAATCAGGACTGCGAGGAGTGCCCTCATTCCAGGCTGCCTGGCACGCCTTGAATGCGTTGTCGAGACTGTTCATACCGTCGGCGATCATGATCTCTTTATTGGTCGGGTTGAGCGCGTTGACCGCTGTGCTGAGGACCGCAATCCCCTAATCTATTGCCGCGGTGCTTACATCCAAGCGGCCCGAGCGATTGCCTAAAACCGTTTCCTTCGAGCGAATTTTCCCTGACCTTTCCACTGTTGACGAGCGGTAGACACCAGGTGGCCTACGGGCATGGCCTGCCCTGGGCCGGCCTGTTGAGCGTCACGGGTTTCGTTATGACGGCATATATGCACCGCTTGGCACGGCTCCAAAACCCGATCCTTCTGCGCGTCGACGCGCGTCTGGCTCATGAAGGGCTCGGCCCTTGCTGGAGGCTAAGAATTCGCGAGCGTAGCCGGCAATTGCATTGCTTCGGACCCAGCAGACATCTGCACCTTCATCCACGGTTCTGCACGAGCAGCGCCATGCGAATGACCTCGGAAAGACTCTTTGCTTTCAGCTTGTTCATTACATTGGCACGATAGATCTCCACCGTGCGGGGGCTGATCTCCAGATCGTGCGCGATCACTTTGTTGGCCTTGCCCTCGACCAGTCCCTGAAAGACCTGGCTCTCGCGCTCGGACAGCGCTTCTATGAGCGCCTTCACCGCGCGAACTTCTTCGCTCTCGACGGGTCTATCCTGTGACGCGCGGATGGCCGATCGAACCACCTCCAGGAAGCGATCATCACTGAACGGCTTTTCCAGAAAATCGACCGCACCGGCTTTCATCACGTGGACGGCCAGCGGCACGTCGATGACACGGTGGATGACAGCTTCCCGGCAAGCGATCCGCCCGCCTGGACGACATCAGCCTCGAAGAGTGTCGCCGCGGAATGCGAGCCCGACGACCTGAAGGACGCTCCCATCCCACCCGGCGAGGGCCTCGAGACAGAAGCCGGGGACGCCGCTCGGTCCAGGGCGGATCACGTCACCGGACCCGCTCGCGACCTCTACAGGCGCGGCCAGTCGTACATGGAGCAGGGCCGGCGGCACTGGCCCGAGGCCGAGCGCTACTACCGGCAGGGCACTGAGGCCATGCGGAGGCCCGTACAGGAGCATCCGCTCGCCACCATGATTGCCGTCGGGGCTCTGGGCTGTGCCCTGGGCTGGCTGATTGGCCGCCAGACAACTGGTCCTGCCCAGACACGGCAATGGCATCCTGGATCCAACCGGCGCCCGCAGGAGCCCCAGAACTGGCGCCCGGCACCCCGGAGACACGGTGGCACACAGCGCTTCGAGGCGCACGACGAGGCCGAGGCAGCGAGCCACACGAGCAACAGCTTCTGATCGGACAGGGGACGTCGCTCGGGATAACTTACCGATGAGGGGAGGGGACCTAAATCACGGGTTCTGGCTTCCTCGTAGCAACCACGAGCACGTCCCCGGCCGTGACCTCCGGCTCACCTTCGATTAGATCGCCAAGGTTCTGCTTGATCCAGGCCATCGCTTGCTGCTGAGCCTGCTCGGCAGCTTCCCGGTTCTCGAAAAGGCTGACCGACGCGCCGACATTGTTCCCGGCATTGATGACGTAGTAGGACATGAATCCCGGCACCAAGCGCATCATGGGCACGAGTGCCGCCTCGGCACGGCGCCCGGCCTCCTCGACGTCGCGCATGCTGTTGAATTTGCGGATGACGGCGTACATCGGGTCCTCCTCTGTGAGAATGCCCCGGAGCCGGGTTCATCATAGCACGGATGGCATTGCCGCAATGCCCCAACTGCTCTCGCGTCGCGCATGAGGATACGGGAACTCTATGCTTCGCCCTCCAGGAGGATTAGCCGTACAGCTGCCTGACAATCGCGACGGCTGCCGTAACATTGTTGCTATACGGTTAATATTTCGTGACTTCGGCTGAGCTGAGAGATTTTGAATGGAAGGCGCCCTGTCTGAAGGGTCAACTCCGCCGCACCTCCCAAGCGAGGTATGCAATCGCCGCACCCACGCTGATCAGTTGAATCCCGAGCAGGAGACCGATCAGCCACACCGCCGCCACCGGGAGGCTGGTCCACAAAATCAGCGAAAGAAGAATCCCGACGAGCCCGCTCCCCAAGACCCAGCCCCAGTTTGGGAATGGTCGGATCGTAAGCGCGAAAACAACCTTCGAGATGCCCTCGATCATGAAGAAGACAATCAGAAGGAGGGTAATGGTCAGCAGCCCCTGCTCAGGGTCTCGCAGGAACAAAAAGCCGATCAGCACAGCGAGGATGACGGAGATGAGCTGCAGCCAGAAATGAGGCACATGTCGCGTGCCGACCAAGCTGAGGCCTTGCAGAACACCGCTGATGATCAGCAGCCACCCGAGCAGGACGATGACCGCTACCGACGAAATCACAGGATAGATCACCGCCAGGATCCCGGCCGCCATCAGCAGCACACCTTCGATCAGATACCATAGCGAGTATCGCTTGACGGTCTCCCGCATTGCTTCGCGAAAGACCTCCGCGGCGGCATCCAACGACATGGTCATGGCTTCCTTCCTCCAGTTCTGGTCGGTGGCAACCGTTCCCATTCGCCTGACAGGTAACGATGGGCGGCAAGCAGTGTGAGCCTTTCCGACACATTCGCTTTCACCTGTTTACCACAAACTTGACCGGAGCGCCGGCTGCCATACTTGCGACGCCATTGAAGGAAGGTGACTTCTCTCGCGCCGCAGCGGAGTTCGACGAAGCGCTGCGCCTCAATCCTGATAATGCCGCCATCGTGGCGGCCTTTGGAGCGGTGGCCGGCACGCTTGGCCAGCCGGAGCGCGGAGCGCAAGCTGTTGACCGGGCGATCCGGCTAAACCCAAACTTCGGCATTGGAGCCGCCAATCGGTTCCGAAGCGCCTACTTCGCGGTCGGTCGATATGAGGATGCATTGCGGATGGTGGAGCGGCAGCCTGCGGACAGTCGCACTCTGGGGAGATGGTTGCAGCGTGCTTCGAGCTATGCCGCTCTGGGACGTCTGGAGGAAGCCCGGGTCGCAGTCGCGGACACGATGGCCCGTCATCCAAGCCTGACCATCCAAGGCTGGCTCAGCCGATCGGACTTCAGCGGTGCGGAGAAGACCAAATTCGGGAGCTTATGCGCAAGGCGGGGTTCCCCGTCTGCGCTCGTCCTGAAGAACTGGCCAGGTACGCCAAGCCCTTCCGCCTGCCAGAGTGTACGCAGTGAAGTCCGCTCGAATGGAGCTTGATGAGATGCATCGCATCGTCGGTTTTAACAGAGCGCCTTCCGCGAATTACGCCAGCAAAGGCATAACATTGGCGCGCGGTGGTCAAGCATCAGCTTCGCCTGCTGGACCATCTTGGAAATCGGGTGCTCGTCCGATCAGGTAAGATAACGTGCAACTCGACAGCATGCGAAAGTGGCTTTGTCCGGTGCCAGGCGTGGCGAATGGCGTGATCAACCTGCCACAGCCTCTCCATATTGGTCATCCTGCCACTGGCTGGGGTTACGCGTCCGGTAAGGGCCGCGCGACCAAAATGGTGGTCGATGGGGAGGGTTTACGCAGCGGTCACTCGAGCCGGCAGGCCGTCTCGTTTCAAGGGTTACAGCTTTGAGGTCGATGATGGCGGCTAGCGTTGACAATCGCAGCTTTGCCTTGGTTGTGTGATAAGTTCTTGTCTCGCCGGCGCGCAGCTGAGGTCCGATCATGTCCCGCGAGGG
>NZ_LN811360.1:78715-83338 GCF_001006805.1 Microvirga massiliensis
CCGCCTTATTCTGGTCGGTGTATCTGCTCGCGCTGGCTCCCGACGTGCAGGACCGGGTTGCCGACGAGGTCGCGCGCGAAGGGCAGGGGGTCGATGCGGCGCATCTGGTCCTGACCCGAGCCGTGATCGAGGAGGCGATGCGGCTTTATCCGCCGGCATTCGTGATCGTGCGCGCCGCGCGGGCGCCGGACCAGGTGTCGGAGTGTCCGGTCGCCCCGGGTGATCTGATCCTGGTCTCGCCGTGGATCCTGCACCGGCACCGGCGGCTCTGGCGCGCGCCGAATGCGTTCGATCCGGGGCGGTTCCTGCCGGGAGCGCCGCCGGTGCCGCGTTACGCGTATCTGCCCTTCGGGGTCGGGCCGCGCGTCTGCATCGGCGCGCATTTCGCGCTCACGGAGGCGCTGCTGGTCCTGGCCCGCCTCGTTGGGGCGTTTCGGATCGAACTTGCCAGCCCACGGCCCGTCCTGCCGGTCGCGGTGGTGACGACCCAGCCCGACCACGCGCCCCTGTTTCATCTGAGTGCGCGCTCTGTTTGCAAGCAATCGGATACTTGGCTATCATCGCCTCAAGCTTGAGCGAGCATCCGGGACTGTCGGCTCAGCGTCCAGAAACAATAACCAGTCCAACCAGGGAGATGAAAATGTCCAAGAGACAGCTTCTCTTTGCGCTGATCGCAGCCCTGGTCCTCTCGCTCGGTCCGCGCGCTGCTGTAGCAAAGACTAAGATCGGCTTTCTGCCCGGTGTCGTCGATCCTTTCTACCAGGTGATGCAGCTTGGTGTTGAGACTGCGGCGAAGGATCTTGGCGTCGAGGTCGTGACCCAAATTCCAGCAACCTGGGGCGTCGAGGTCCAGACGCCGATTTTGGATGCGTTGGTCGCGCGCGGCGATCTCAACTACATCGTGACCGCGCCGACCGACAAGGACCAGATGATCGGTCCGCTCAAGGCCGCGGCCAACGCCGGCATCAAGGTCATTACGGTCGATACCTTCCTCGGCGACGGCGACTACAAAAATGGCCCCGTGACTTTCCCGATCAGCTATATCGGTTCGGACAATGTCGAAGGCGGACGCATTTCCGGACGCGGCCTGGCAAAGGCCATCGGCGGCAAGGGCAAGGTCTACATCAACTCGACCAACCCTAACGTCAGCTCGGTCGAAGGCCGCGCTATCGGCTTCAAGGAGGTGATGGAGAAAGAGTTTCCGGACGTCAAGGTTGTCGGGCTCGATTTCAATCTCGACGACATGAACACGGCGGTTCAGCAGACAGCCGCCGTCCTGCAGCGCACCCCCGATCTCGCCGGTGTCTTCGGTACGAATGTGTTCAGCGCTCAGGGCGCCGGCACTGCCGTCATCAATGCCGGGCTCGGCGGCCATGTCCAGGTCGTCGCCTACGACGCAACCCAGTTTGCCATCGAGCAGTTGCGCGCCGGCGTCATCACCCTCGTGCTCGCACAGAAGCCCTTCGACATGGGCTACATGGCGGTGCAGTTCGCAGCAGCCGATGCAGCCGGCGTTACGAGCTTGCCGCGTCGCGTTGAGACCGGATTTGCAATCATCGGCAAAGACAATGTCGACGATCCGGCCGTTGCGCGCTTCATTTACAAGGTCCCGAGCAAGTAGGCGTGGCTGGGGAGTGCTGTTCGCGGCACTCCCTGCGCCCGGTAATAGCCGCGCTGCCCCTATTTCCGCTCTGGTGGATATGACCGAGTGGCTGATCGTGAACCCGGTGCCGCGATGAAAATGGGGGTCGCCCCGTCTCTCACCACGACGCCATGGCAGCAGGTCGTGCTCATGCTCAGCCGCGTATGGGCATGGGCGTTCCTGGGCTTGATGATCATTTTCTTTGTCATCGCCGTGCCGGTCGCCAGCAACGGCGCGGTCAATTTCCTGACTCTCCGTAACTCACAAAACATCCTGGTCGCGATCACCCCGATTCTCCTGTTGGGGCTTGGACAGACCTTCGTCATCATCAGCGCCGGTATCGACCTGTCGGTCGGATGGGTGATGAGTCTCGCGTCGGTGCTCGCCGCGCTGGCGATCAGGGCTGCCTACAATGGCGGCGCGCCGTTGTTCCTCTCCGTTCTTATCGGATTCGCGGCAGCCCTGGCAGGCGCGTGTCTCGTCGGACTTTTCAACAGTGTTATCATCGCCAAGCTCAAAGTGCCGGCCTTTATCGTGACATTGGGGAGTTCGTTCATCGTGCGGGGGGTCGCCTTGCTGATGTCCGAAAACACGACGGTGATCGGTCTGCCGGCGGGCATACGCTCCTACGGTAACGACGCGTTGATCTACCTCATCGGGGGCGAGGGTGGCGGCCTGTATTTTCTGATCCGCCCCGAAGTCTCCGGAGATCTGCTTCGACGCATGGACCCGATCTTTCCCTTCCCCGTCGTCGCAACGGCGATCGTCGTGATCATCGCAATTTTCCTCCTGCGGAAGACTCAGTTTGGGCGGCACACCTATGCCATCGGCGGAAGCCTCGAAGCGGCCATCCGCACCGGCATTCCAGTCGAGCGTCGATTCATCCAGGTCTACATGCTGTCCGCTTCCACCGCTGGTATCGCCGGCTTCCTCTCGACGCTGCGCTTTACTGCCGGCTCGGCGGTCATTGGCGACCCGCTGCTGCTCGCCTCGATTGCGGCTGTCATTATCGGCGGCGTAAGCCTGTTCGGTGGGGCGGGAACCGTGATGGGCACTGTCATCGGCGCCCTGATCATTGCCGTGCTGACAACCGGACTGGTGATGCTGAACGTCCCATCGTTCTGGCAGTTCATCGTCGTCGGCGCGGTCGTCATCCTCGCAGTGTTGATCGATCAGTCTCGTGATCTGATCATCGGTCGCGGAAAAGCGGGATAGATCGCGTGGCCGAGCCGCTTCTGTCCATCAGGAAGATAAGCAAGCGCTTTGGCGGTCTGGTCGCCGTCAACGAGGTCAGTTGCGACATATACCCGGGCGAGGTTGTCGGCCTCCTGGGTGATAACGGCGCCGGCAAGTCGACGCTGATCAAGTGCATCTCCGGCGTTTATCACGCGGATGAAGGCGACATCTATTTCCAGGGACGGCGAAGCCACTTCCCCCGCCCGATCGATGCTCGCCGGCAGGGAATCGAGACGATCTATCAGGATTTGGCTCTCGCAAACAATCTCGATGTCAGTGCCAACATCTTCCTTGGCCGCGAGGTCAAGAAACGCTATCTTGGCGGCTTCATCCGCATGCTGGATGAAGCCCACATGCTTCAGGAATCACGGGCAGCGCTGGAGGCGCTGGAGATCCATTTCCCGAACCTCCGGCTTCCCATCGAGAGTCTCTCGGGCGGTCAGCGTCAGGCAGTGGCCATCGCGCGTGCCATCTATTGGGACGCCAAGCTGATGATCATGGACGAGCCGACGAACAATCTCGGTGTTCCGGAACAACACAAGGTCCTCGAGCTCATTCGCAAACTCCGGGACCAGGGCGTCCCCGTCATTCTGATCACCCACACGCTGCCCGATGCTTTTGCTGTCTCCGATCGTCTCATCGTGATGCACAGGGGGCGAAAGGTGACCGAGAAGCGGACGGCGGAGACTCACACCCAGGAACTAGTGCAGTACATGGTGGGCGCCTTGGACGACACGAGGGCCCGATAAGCAAGGCCACTCGACCTTGCAGACTGTCCAAGTCTCTGGTCTGGAAGAAGAACGTGACCAGGGTGCCGCCTCCTGCATGGACAACCGTTCCGACCCTGAACCTCAGAGTTTGCATAATGCGGCTGTCGCCGGTCACGCGACGAAATAGGTTGGCGCACAGCGGGTGTTGCATGGAGCATTGCATCCGGTTGTGGATGGTGGCGTGAAGCAGGTCTTCCGTAGAATGCATGTTGCTGCCGTCTCGTGTCTCCCGAGCCGCTCCGAATTCCAAACGCCGTGAAAATGTACTAGGCTCCTCACACTACTCCGCTGCGCGCAGCGGAACAGGCAGGAGGTCGTTGTAGAATCGAGAGAGGGTCCTGAAGGAGCGTGAGCAGCCGATCCAACTCTGTAGTGTCCTGGCCCGACGCAGACAATCTGTCCCTTGACATGGTCAGGCGCCGGATACGCCCCTCGCCTTCAAAGATAGCGGTAGCAATCTCAAGCGCCGCGGTTTCATCTATATTGCCGAGCATGTCCAATCATAGGCTAAGCGGCCCAGCCGGACATAAACCTGGTTAAGGGTGCATCCCTTCGCGGAGCGAGCATCCCCGGGCCTGAGCAAGCCGCGTTCGGACGGCACGAATTATGAGTATGCCCTGAGCCTCGCGGAGCCGGAACGAGAACTCGATGATCCGGCGAGTCCTGTGTCATGCACCCTTTCCCTCAAGTTCCCGCAGGTGAAGTTCAGGGTTGCCCCCGATTTGGATTTTCGGCGGCAGGTCTCAGGGCCTATGAGATCTTGATCGGGCAGAGCCCGACCGGTTTCAATCAGTAGTCTTCGTGCCCGCTCCTCGACGTCGCCTGCCAGCCTTCCTTGGCGGTGACTTCGCTTCCGAGGCTTTGAGGCGAACCCGCAATCCGGACCCTTCTGGCTGATTGACCTCGAACGCGCCCGTGTTTCGTACCAGATCGCTGAGCTTCCGATACCCGTAGGTGCGTGGATCAAAGTCCGTC
>NZ_LN811360.1:83808-92202 GCF_001006805.1 Microvirga massiliensis
CCCGAAAAATCACCGTAGATGCGGCGCACGCTCGCCTCCCCGATCTTCGCGATCTCTTCAAAAAGCCTGCCTGCGATTTTCGCCGAGGCGTTATCCGCATCGATGAGGACAGCAAGACGGGCGGAGCGAGCCTCTATAGCCATTGAATCTGGTCTCTCCGGGTAGATCTCAGGGCATTGTAGTCCGATCCATCCTCGACGCGCGAGTGGCATCGCATGTCCGAATCGCAAGCGAGCGGCCACTCGTCATCCTGCCGTGAGGCGAATTGGTTAGGCTCTCGGCGGTGAGCGCTGACACATTCGCTGGCAGAGGCCGATGGCGCTAAGCCAAGGAGCCATGTTTATCCGAACCGGCCTCTGGTGCGGTGAGACGATGGTGTGCATAGGGATCTGATCGCCCGCCGGAACCGAGACACGCTCAACCATCATCTCTGGCCCGCAATCGCTCGGTGGTCGCGTGCGCGTCGACAGCTTCGATGCCCAATTGTTGCAGCGCAAAGTGCGAGATGCTGATTGCGATCTCCCGCTCGCCCGTCAAGGCAAGCCCCACGCCCGCCGTCTCGGGCAGATGGATCGCCTCGTCGTCGGTATGAGTCCGCACCACGGTCTCAATCCTTGGATGCAGCCTCCGCTCGACTTCGAGCACCCGCCGGGCCTGAAACGCATCCGGTAGCGCCACGACGATGAGGCGCGCGCAACGGCTGCGCCGCCTCCAGGACCTCCTCCCGTGTCGCGTCGCCGTAGATGACAGCCGTTCCGCCTGCCCTCAGCGCCTCAGCCAGCCTGCGGTCCGCCTCCACGACCACATAGCTCAGGCCGTGGTGCCGCAACGCGGTTGCAGCGATCTGCCCGATGCGCCCATGGCCAACAAGAATCGCATGACCCGACAGGCTCACGGACTCAGACGGCGGGATCATCTCCTGACGCTCTCGCCAGAGTTTGAACGGTTCCAGGCCCGCCACGCGCCCGGCCACCAGCGTCGCGAGGGTGAAGACGAACGGATTGGCGATGATCGCGAGCGGGGCAAGGGCTCATGGACACCTCCAGTGAACATCAGGACCGCAGACCCAACGCCGGCCCGACGGAGGCCGTTCCCCAATCCAGAGATCAAGCCGGGCGAGCAGCAGGTCTCGGCATCTCCCCTGTGCTCGGCTTCAGATCTTCAAAGGTCTCACAGGCGCAGAAAGCCCCTCGCCATAGCGGCCCAGACATCTGCGCCTTCATCCACGGTTCTGCACGAGCAGCGCCATGCGAATGACCTCGGAAAGGCTTTTTGCTTTCAGCTTGTTCATCACATTGGCCCGATAGATCTCCACCGTGCGTGGGCTGAGCTCCAGATCGTGCGCAATCACTTTGTTGGCCTTACCGTCGACCAGTCCCTGAAGGACCTGGCTCTCGCGCTCGGACAGCGATTCGATGAGCGCCTTCGCTGCGCGAACTTCTTCGCTCTCTGTAGGTCTGTCCTGTGAGGCGCGAATGGCCGACTGAACCACCTCCAGGAAGCGATCGTCGCTGAACGGCTTTTCCAGAAAATCGACCGCACCGGCTTTCATCGCCTCGACGGCCAGCGGCACGTCGGCATGGCCCGTCATCACCACGACCGGTGTCCTGAAGCCCCGCTCCCTGAGGCGCCCCATGAACTCGATGCCATCCATCCCGGGCATCCGCACGTCGGTGACAATGCACCCCACTTCGATGTCCGCAACGAAGTCGAGAAAATCGACGGCAGAGGCATGAACGCGCACGTGGAACTCCGCAGAGACCAACAGGAACGACAACGCCTTGCGGACCGCAACGTCATCGTCGATCACGTGAACGATGGGCTCAGTGTCCATTGACAAGATCCTCGTGCTCGACAAGCCCAAGCGTGAAGTGAAAGGTCGTGCCCTCGCCGAGCTTCGAGTCAGCCCAGATCTTGCCGCCGTGTGCTTCCACGATAGTTCGGCAGATCGACAGTCCGACGCCCATTCCGCTCGTCTTCGTCGTCGTGAAGGGTTGGAAAAGCCGGCACAGGACTTCCGGAGCGATGCCGGGCCCTGAGTCCTGGACGCTCACCGCGACGCAATCCTGGTCGGCAAGCACTCGGGTTCGGATCACGAGCTCACGCCGGCTGACATCGTGCATGGCCTCGATCGCGTTGCGGATCAGGTTGAGGAGAACCTGCTGGATCTGGATCCGATCCACGATCACCTTCGGGGCCTGCGTGGCGAAATTGAACTCGACCCGGATGCCGCGCTCCTTGGCCCCGACCAGGGCCAGCGCACTAGCTTCCTCGATCAGCCTCTGGATGCTCTCGATCTGACGATCGCTCTCGCCGCGGGTCACGAATTCCCGCAGGTGCCGGATGACCTGACCGGCCCGAAGCGCCTGCTCCGCCGCCTCGTTGACGGCCTCCCGGATCATCTCGATCCGCTGCACGTCAGTGTCGTCCCCCCGGAGCTGATCGAGCATCCGGCGTGAGCCCTTCAGGAAACTCGTGATCGCCGTCAGGGGCTGGTTGATCTCATGCGCAAGCGTCGACGCCATCTCGCCGAGCGCCGTGAACCGCGACATGTGGAACAACTCGGCCTGCAGCTCCTGCAGCCGGGTCTCCGTCTGCTGCCGCTCGGTCAGGTCGCGGATGAAGCCTGTGTAGAAACGCTCTCCGCCGGAGTTCATCTCGCCGACCTGGAGTTCCATCGGGAAGGTCGAGCCATCCTTTCGCTGGGCGGCCACGATCCGGCCCAAACCGATGATCCGGCGCTCGCCCGTCTCGTGATAGCGCTGCAGATAGCCGTCGTGTTGCTCCCGATAGGGCTGCGGCATTAGGAACTTCACATTCGAGCCGATCACCTCCTCGGCCCGGTAGCCGAACATCCGTTCGGCCGTGGCGCTGAACGACTGGATCAGCCCCCTGTCGTTCATCACGATCATCGCATCGGGAACGGTCTCCAGAACGGAGCGGAGATGGGCTTGCTCCCGCGCCAACTTCTCTTCGGCGGTCTTTTGCTCATGGACGTCGGTGATCGAGCCGACCCATTCCCGGACCGTGCCGTCGGGGCCCCGCAACGGTACAGTCCTGACGAGAACCCACCGGTAGCCGCCGCTCTTATGGAGAACCCGGTATTCGAATGACCCGGGGCGCCCCGAGGCGATGGTCAATTCCCATTCAACGCGAGCTCGCTCGCGATCTTCGCGGTGGACGGCCTCCAGCCAACCGTCATCCTTCCGATCGTCCGGTGCTTGCCCGCAGAACTCCTCCCAGCCCCATCCCTCGACGGGGCTGCCGTCCGGCAGCGCTCGCCAGATCACCTCGGCGCCAGTATCCACCAGGGCGCGATATCGCTCCTCGCTCGTGCGCAGCGCCTCTTCGGCCTGCCGGCGCTCCTCCTCGACCGCGAGAAAGCGCGAGAAGTCCCGGGTCGTGAGGACGAACCCCGTCGGCGTCCCGTCCTCGTCGTCGACCCGGTCGAGCGACAGATTGGCCGCGAAGAAGGAACCGTCCTTTTTCGTGCGCCGGCCCCGGCTGGTCACATGGCCGCTCTCCCGGGCGGCATGCAGATCCTTCTCCGGAGCGTCGTCCTCCCGATCCTCGGGGGAATACAGGATGCCGAAATATTGGCCCCGAACCTCGTCGGCACTCCAGCCATAGACATGCGTCGCGCCTCTGTTCCAGGACAGGATGTGGCCCTCGAGATCCAGCAGCACGACTGCGTAATTCTGGATCGCCTCGATCGCTCGGGAGGGATGGATCCTCACCTCGTTCGAACGCTCGATCGGCCTGTGTGGGGGCCGTTGCGACGCCGATGAATCTGCCATGGCTCCGCCTAGGTCATTCGTCGCGGCAGGTTCAGGCCCGGCGTCGTCCCATCATCCCGTAGGCCCAAGCCAAGATAGCTTGCCGCGCCTCGCACGATTCTGGCGGACGACTCGCCACCCTCACGAGGAAATGACATTTCCCGGCACGGCATGGCCGCGCCTGGCAGTCTCTTCCCATCGGTTTCGGCCCGTACTTGAGCTCGGAGGGCGACGCAAATCATGTCCCCTGCACATAGAGCACGAGGGGAGGGCGTCCACAATTTTTGATCGCAGCACCCGCTCAGAATGGGCGGTTTCGAAAAACGCGGTAAATTCAGCAAAATTTCCTAGTGCCGGAACGGGCTCGCCTGCGCGGACGGATCGACGCCGAGGACATCGACGGTCCAGCCCGAGGTGTTGACGATCTCGACTCGCCACCCCGCCCATTCGCCCGACAGGGTCGGATCCTCCCGGCGCAAATCGGCAATGATCTCGTGGGCGTGAAGACGAGCCGCATTGATATCCGGGGCATCGAAGCCGAATCCATCGAGGATCACCTCGTCGCCATCGGTCAGATTGAAGTAGTAGCGTTGGGTCAGCAGTCGGTCGGTGGCGCCGCTCTCGACTGTATCGAAGAGATCCTGGAGGCGCGCCTCGCTGTCGCGCGTCATCGATCCAACCTTACTATTTCTCACTGCCAACCCCAATGACGTCTGGAATC
This sequence comes from Microvirga massiliensis, assembly GCF_001006805.1. Classification (GTDB taxonomy): domain Bacteria; phylum Pseudomonadota; class Alphaproteobacteria; order Rhizobiales; family Beijerinckiaceae; genus Microvirga; species Microvirga massiliensis. Next base: position 88,306 of record NZ_LN811360.1, read on the forward strand.
GCGGTGGGTCCGCATCGTTTTCTTGTTGTCGCGATGCACCCTGAAGGCCCAACTCCGAAACGCCTCAATTTATCCGTAACGCCTTCAATTCACTGCAAAAAGCGCGGCAGATCTGGACGGATTAAGGCGTGGGCACAATCCGGGCCATTACCTATTGCAACTCAGGGACTTTCCGGAGGTCGGGCCTGGCGTGAGCACGCCTGCCTCGTTCTCGCGCAAGCCCAAGTGCTGATCGCCAGGGCATACGTTATGCCCGTCTGCGGTCTGACACCCGTGCCAGTTCCGCAGGAGCGATGCTCCGAGCACTGTCGCCTCGGTCAGTCCGGATTGCTCTTTTCGAAATAGAGCCGGCGAGCCTCCTCGGAGAGGACGAGGCTGTTTGCCTCGACCTTCCGCGGCAGCAGCACTGGAGCCTGCTGGGAGCGCGCGCCGCGTCGTCTGGCCGATCGCAGGGCTTCCTCGGACAACTTCGGCAAGCCCTCGGCGGCAATTCGCTGCCGCTGCTCCCGCACGGACTTTTCCGGATCACTCGCCACGATCAATTTCCGGCATTTTATGACAGATCGACGCCACGAGTTTAGCGGCAGGCGTTGATAGCCTCCAAGCGGGTCAGGTCACCGGCTCAAGATTTCCCACAGACGAATCGGGCCTCGCCAGAGGTCGGCGCAGATTCCGGAGCCGCGCGTATCGTCATCCGTCCAGGACCAGGACTGAGTGCCTTCGCCCGTTTCAGGGACTTGGTGCGGTCCTACTCTGCGGGGACTACGATACGGGAAAATCCTTAGTGAAAAAGTGTCACTTGTTTTCAACACCGGCCGTGCATATTCGATTCCCAAGCCAGAGCTTGCTTGCACGAGGGTTTTTCAGCTGCCAAGCTGTTGCCATTACAAAAACAAAAGATACGAGGCCAAAATGCCGTGGGGCGATTTTTTGCGGGGTTTCATCTCGTTCGCGAATTGCGGGGAATTTACAAAGAAAATTCTCGCGGCCGCAATTGCCGGTGTCGGCCTTATCGGCTCCAATCCCGGCCTCGCGGAGACCCGGGCTTCCCTGCCGCCCATCACTTTGGCGGCGGTTACGAGCGACCCCGCCAGGCCGACCGTCGCCTGGGAAGAGTTCTGCCACCGGCTGCCCAGCGAATGCGGCATCGATCCGTCCGAAGCCTCGACGATCACCTTGAGCCCGCAGGTCTGGACCACGATCCTCGAGGTCAACACGCGGGTGAACCAGACCATCGAGGCGGTCACTGACTTCGATCATTGGGGCGTGGTCGACCGCTGGGACTATCCCGCCGACGGGCGCGGCGACTGCGAGGACATTCAGCTTCTCAAGCGCAAGCTCCTCACCGAAGCGGGTCTGCCCCATCGCGCCCTGCGGATGACCGTCGTCATCGACGAACTCGGCGAGGGGCACGCCGTCCTGATGGCGCGCACCGATCGCGGCGACTTCGTCCTCGACAACAAGCGCAATGCCGTCCTGCCCTGGCAGCAGACCGGCTACTATTACATCAAGCGGGAGAGCTCCGATCAGGCTGGCTGGGTGAGCTTCAAGGGCGAGGACGTTCCCGTGGTCATCACGGCCACTCGCTAGACGGCGGCCACACTCATTGTCCTGCGCTGCGCGATCGGCATAGAGAGCGCGGTGCAAAAGGCCCGGCTTACGTAATTTTCCGGACGGGGTCTGCGGAATGCCCTGAGTTGGCCCGCAGCGGTCGCCCGATCTAAACACGCATCAGTTCACAACAAGTTTTGCGTAACACGAACTCATAATCGGGGAACCGCCGTGGCTAGGGGCAGCGCGGCGAATAGGGATTGAGCGGGCTGCGGATACGATCACAAGATCGGACGCGGCCCGTTCTTTTGTTCACACCGGCTGATGACCTTCAGCATGCGCTCGAAGCCACTCCGCAAACTTTGCTTCGGTGATGTCGCTTTGGCTGTCGGCCAATTCCATCCAAACGTGGACTATGTCGGCATCGGCCGCGGTCAATTCCCAACCATTCAGCTCTAGAAAGAGTTCTGTCACGACAAGAGATGTTCGCTTGTTACCATCGGCAAAGGGATGGTTCCGGGCGATGCCGAAGCCGTAGGCAGCCGCGAGATCAACGATATCGGGTGTACCATAGCCCCACAGGTTTTGCGGGCGCGCCAAGGCAGATTCCAGCAGGCCCTCGTCCCTGATTCCGGACAACCCGCCGTGCTCGGCGATCTGCTCGTCATGAAGCGCAAGGACGACGGCCTTAGCGATCCAGTCAGGCTGGCTCACTTCGCAAGCTCACGGAGAGCATTGCGGCGCCTCCGCATGATGCGGCGCGCGGCCTTCATCTGCTCCTCGAACTCCGGATCATACGGGGTCAAGCGGTAGCCATCAGGGCTCTCGGTCAAGTAGAGCGTATCGCCCTTATCGACCTTCAGACGCGCCAGGACCTCTTTCGAGAAAGTCGTCCCGACGGAGTTTCCCACTTGCGTCAGCTTGAGCTTGATCACGGGTGCCATGGGACCCTCTCCGTTATGACAGTTGTTATAACGGTAGCGATCCCTGAGCGCTCCCGCAACCGTGGCAGGCACCTGGACACGAAACGTTCGCCGACGGCCACTCCTCGGTAACGCCCGGCTCTGCTGCTGCCCTGTCGCGGGTGCCGTCGGCCATCCCTAACCGTCCATTTACCTTGAGGCGGCACAAACGTTAACGAGTGGTCAGCATTCGCTGGCCTGGGTTCCTCCTGCTCGTTAGCGACCATGCACCCAGATCGCCATTCGCCGTTTTGCCCGTTCCCTGGCTCTGTCGAGAGCGAAGTGCACGGCTCTCCGGAGAGCCACACGGGCGTTCCCTTTCGCAGCGCCGTCGCAGAGTCCGGGTCCAACTCCCATTTCGATCCGGCACGTGAGCCGCCATGGCGCCAGGCCTTCGTGCTCGGCGACGGCGTCATCGCAACCCGGACACCCGATCGCGTCATTCGCGCCCGCAATGGCATTCCGGAACCCGAGCCGTCGCCGCCCAGGCGGCCTCCGGCCCACCCCGCACTGCCTGAATCCCGCATCTCCCCAGCCGATGAGCAACGGCCGCGGCCGGACCTCGAATCGGCCGTCAGGAGACAGATCGCGACCCTGCGCTCGACATTCGCGCCCGAAGACCACGATTCCCTGGAAGACTCGATCCCCGCTCGGCAGGAAGCGACCTCTCACGCCGCCCTGCCGCAGGAAGACTGCGAAACACTGCCACAGGATGACGAGGAATTTGCTGCTTGCCCTGAACCGGACGTTACGCCCGACACCGAGGAATCCCGCCTCGAACCAGAGGCAGAACCGATCGATTTTATGCGCAACGAGACTCAGCCGATTTCTGTCTCCCCCGCCTTCACCATCAATAGCAGTTTCTCCGCGCTCACCTGGCTGAACGGCCTCGCGGCAAGCCAGGTCAGCTTTGCCCGGCAAGCCCGAGCGGAATTGCCCCCGCCGGCGGTGGTCGCACCCCAGACATCTCCAAGCGACGAGGTTGTCGAGGGCAGTGAATCCGTGGCGATCGCCGAAGCACCCGTTCGAGAGGATGTCCGGACGCCCGACGAGACCGAGGAAGCCGAGGAGGCGGCTCTCCCGCAGGAAGCGCATGTAGAGCAGCCCGTCTCGGGTGAGACGGAAGAGATCGATTACGGGTATCTCTCGCTGTACGCGGAGGAGTTGACCCAGATCGCTCCACGGTCCGATGAAGCCACCCCGCAGCAAAGTGTCGGCTCGCCAGTCGTAGAACCTATTGCTCCTGCTGCGACCGAGGCTGACCAAGCTGCCACGGCCGAACCTCCGGCGACGCAGCTCACCAACGTGATCGAGTTCGCTCCTCGGGCCTCCGCTTGGATCGACCATGCCGCTCGTGTGACCGAACCCGAGATGGCGCTAAACG
>NZ_LN811360.1:93259-125532 GCF_001006805.1 Microvirga massiliensis
AGGAGGCTCCTGTTGCTGAGAGCGACGAGATGGGCCTTGAGGCCAGCGATCTCTACGACCAGGCGGTCGCGATCGTGCTGCGCCACAAGAAGGCCTCGACCTCCTACATCCAGCGCCGGCTTCAGATCGGCTACAACCGGGCCGCCTCGATCATGGAGCGGATGGAGAAGGAGGGGGTCGTCGGGCCTGCCAACCACGCCGGCAAGCGCGAGATCCTGCTCGGCCACGACTAGGGCCGCGTCGATCACTCAACAGCCGGGCGCCCTCTGAGGCGCCCGTTTGCAATTCAGGAGCTTCCAGAAGCGAGATAGCTCAGGCACGTAGCTCTTCACTTCGGCGAAATCCGAGTCCACATCGACAACTAAACCGTGGCCGTGATGCCGCTTCTGCATGCCTGTGCGGGACTCAAGAACTTGACGCGTCCGCCGGCTTGCGCGCCTTCGATCGTCGCGGCCTGTCCCGCGACCGCGACGAGGCCAGCGAGATCCAGTCCGGTCGACACGCTGGCATTTTCGAACAGGAAGGCAACATCCTCAGTCGCGACATTGCCGGTCGCGCCCGGCGCGTACGGGCAGCCGCCGAGGCCGGCAAATGAGGCATCAAAAACGCGCACGCCCGCCTCGAACGCTTGCACTACGTTAGCGAGACCGAGCCCATAGGTGTCGTGTCCGTGGAATGCCCATGGCCGATCGGCACCGAAGGCGCTGCGGCAGCGCGCGAAGAACTCGCGCACCGCCCAAGGGCTCGCTCGACCGGTCGTATCGCAGGCGCAAATCTCGATATCATCCCGTGCCGCAAGCAGGCGCTCAACGACCGTGAGCACAGCCCTCTCGGAGGTCACGCCCTCGAATGGACAATGGAAGGCCGTTGCAAGGTCCACGCGCACTCTGAAGTCCGCGATGCCCTGCACGAGGGCCGTGATATCCACGAAATCCGCAAGCGATTGAGCGACACTACGGTGCACATTGCTGCGGTTGTGGCTCTCGCTCACCGAGAGGACATAGACGATCTCCTCCACGCCGTGCGCCAGCGCCAGTTCGACGCCCTTCCGGTTTGGGGCCAGGATGGAGAGGGCCACATGCGGCCGAAGGTTACGAACCGCTGTATGCACGTCGAACACATCTGCCATCTGCGGCAGCAGCTTCGGGTTTACAGCCGAGCCAATCTCGATGCGCCGGAGCCCGGAGTCGGCAAGCTTACAGGCGAACTCGATTTTTCGCTCGGTCGGAATGATCGGCGCGATTGCCTGGAATCCGTCGCGCGGCCCAACCTCAACGATCGTTACCTCTGCGCTCATATCACTCCCTCCCGCTTCAGCCGTTCCAGGCGGTCGGCGCTGTAGCCGAGCACGCCTCGGTAGATTTCCTCGTTGTGAGCGCCCAGCGCGGGGCCTGGCCAGCGTACAGGCATTTCCTCTTCCGAGAATTTCGGCACGACGCCCGGGTGCAGTAGCGGCCCAAACTCCGGATCATTCACGGTCTGCACCATACCGCGCGCATGATAGTGCGGGTCCTCCGCACAATCGGCAATCGTATAGATGCGGCTCGCCGGCACATCATTCTCGTCGAGCAACTCGCCCGCCGCTTGGGAATCGAGGGTAGCCGTCCAGGCCGAGATGGCGCAATCCAGCTCATCAACCCTCTCCAGCCGGCCGTTGTTGGTCTGTAGCCCCGGATCCTGCGCAAGATCCGGGCGACCAATGAGGTTCATGAGGCGAATAAAAATACGATCCGAATTGCCCGCGATCAGCAGCCAACGGCCATCGCCACAGCGATAGGCATTGGTGGGGGCGGCGGTTGGGATGCGCGATCCGCTTGGCTGGCGAACGATGCCGAGGCGGCCATATTCTGGAAGGCTGCCTTCCAGGAGGCTGAATACTGCCTCGTGAAGGGCAACATCGACTTGCTGCCTATGATTATGGGACTTTACGTCTCGCCGCCAGACGGCCGCGAGCAATCCGATCACCGCGTAAAGCCCAGCGATACTGTCTCCAAGGCTTATGCCAGTGCGAACCGGTGGCAGATCGCCGATCTCCGGGGGATATCCGGTCAGGTGGCGCAGCCCGCCAATCGCTTCGCCGATGACGCCGAATGAGACACGGTCCCGATACGGGCCCGTCTGACCATAGCCGGAGATGCTTACCAAGACGCAGGACGGGTTTGCCTCCTGCATCGCGTCGAACCCAACACCCCACGCTCCAAGCTGGCCTGGCCGGAAATTCTCGAGGACGGCGTCGGCGTGCCGAACAAGGTCGAGTAAGACCTCACGCGCACCAGAATGCTTCAAATTGAGCGTAATCGACCTTTTATTGCGCGCATGGACAGACCACCAAAGTGACCGGCCGTCGACCATAGCTCCCCAGCTTCGCGCAGGATCCCCGGAGCCGGGCTGCTCCACCTTTATAACATCCGCGCCGAGATCAGCGAGAACGCGCGTAGCGAAGGGGGCCGCAACGAAATGCCCAATCTCGATGACCTGCAGTCCAGCGAGTGGACCACTGCGTGTATTGTTCTGTACTTCCCGTGTCATCGCCCTGCATCCGATGCCTCGAACTTCGAAGGTGATGCTATTCGCCAGCCGACACATTCGCCAGAAACGTTGCGCGACGTCCCCCTTCTTCATTCGAGAATGCAAACAGGCCGCTCCGTGCGCATAGGTCACCTATGGGAACCCGCAATTGGCACCACGAGCGCCGATTGCGAAGGGGGCAATCGTGAAACACTAATGGCGTGAGCGCCAGAACCGCGTTTACTGTTCCTCAAACAATAGGAGGGAGACCAGCAGCCAATGCAGCGACTGGGCGCAATCAATCATCTGTGTCCAAGTAACAAGGGCAGGCCGGAGCAGAAGCACCATGGCAAAGGATAGTGCGAACGCCCAAAGCGGCTTCTACGGGACCTTTCCCCCCGGTCGCAGCCCGGTATTGCTAGTTGTCGACTTCCAGTGCGGCTTTACCGACACCGATGTCAGCCCGCTCGCCTCTGATTGCGGCGCTGTGATCAGAGCGACGAACAGGCTGATCTCCGCCATGCGCGGAGCAGGACCGGTCATATTCACCGTCGTTGGCTACGAACCCAACATGGCGGATTCCGGCATCTGGCCGCAAAAATGCGCTAGTCTCAAGACGCTGATCCGTGGGACGAAGGCAGTCGAGCTGGATCCACGCCTGGAATATGACCCAAGCTTTGACGCGATCCTGAACAAGCAGCAGGCATCAGCATTCTTCGGAACACCGCTCGCCGGGATTCTCGCCGCAAACCGCTGCGACATGCTCGTCATCGCCGGGTGCACAACCAGCGGCTGCGTGCGCGCCAGCGCCGTAGACGCCGTGCAATATGGCTTTCCGCCCTTCGTCGTGCGCGACTGTGTCGCCGACCGGTCGCCTGCGCAGCATGAGAGCAACTTGATTGACCTCGAAAGTAAATACGCCGAGGTTCTGGACCTCGAGAATACACTCGAGATCCTGACATCAATCAAGGCCGGCCGCGCCCAAGCCACAAAAGGATAGCCTGCGGCAATACTCAGCCGATTGCCCTCCCATAGGGGCTGTCAGCGAACGGGACGCGTTGCCTGCGCGGGGGTTGGGACCGCGAGAACAGACTCTACGCCGAGATAGTTCGGAGCAGAGAGTAATTAAGGGGGAAACCATGAATGTTTTTCGCAGCTTGGCGTTGGGGCTGACGGCTTTACTCGGGGTGAGTCAAGCCGCAGTCGCCCAGGAAAAGTTCGAGCTAACGTTCTCGACGTACCTTCCGCCATCGTACGAGTATGTGTGGAAACCAGTCGAGAACTTCGTGAAGACGGTCGAGGAAAAGAGCGGCGGCCGGGTCAAGATTAAGGTGTTCCATTCGGGCCAGCTGTTCGGCGGTTACGAGGAACTGCAGGCGCTCAGCCGCGGCAATATCGACATCACAAACATGACCGGGACCTACCCCAGCGGCACCGTGCCGGCACTGGGTGTGTTCATCCTGCCGTTCCTCTTCGAGGATGTTGGCCACTTGCAGCGGGCATTGAAGGCTGGTCTCCTTGATCTCGGCGTGGCGCAGGAGCTTCGCGACAAGCACGATGTCGTGGTGCTGGGCGTATCGGCGTTCGATCCGTACGTGTTCTACAGCCGGCGGGCTCCGATCACCGGCCCGAAGGACTTCAAGGGAAAGATTTGGGCCACCACGGGCGCAGCGGACGCAAGGGCTATCCAGCTCCTCGGCGGGTCTCCCACCAGCATGGCCTCATCCGATCTGTATCTGTCGTTCGATCGCGGCGTAATCGACGGCACGCCGCGACCGCTTCTGACCGGTATCGGCCGCAGTCTCTATGAAGTCGTAAAGCACGTTTCGCTGGTCAACTTCGCACTGGATACCTCTATACTAGCGATCAACCGGAAGACTTGGGATCGTCTGCCAAAAGATCTGCAGACAATTATAACTGAAGCGGCCGCCAAACGTGATGAGGAGCAATTTGACCGCGTCAAGGCGTACATCACCGAAGCGATTGCGAAGTACGAGGAGCGTGGCGTCAAGGTGCAGCGACTGGACGCGGCCGCCGTTGCGGAGCTGCGGCAAGCCACCAAGCCGGCGGTCGATGAATGGGTCCAAACTGTTCCCGACGGTCAGAAGTACCTCGACGTCATCAAGCAGACCAAGGGCCAGTGAGTGGCTGTTTGGAGGTCCGCTGACCTGCGGACCTCCATAGGGGGAGTGAGATGCGAAGGATCGTGCATGCGCTCGGTGGGGCGGCGAACGGCGGGAGCCGCGTTGGCATCCTCCTCGCCGAGCTCGGGCTACTGTCTCTGATGGTGCTAACGGCCTATTCAGTGGTAGCCCGCTATGTGTTCGAGCGGCCGAGCATGCATGCGTTCGAGGTAAGCGGCTATCTGCTGGTCGCCATCACTTGGACAGCGGCCGGCTGGGTGTTCAAGATTGACCGCCACGTAAGTATGGAAGCCGTCAGCCACCGTCTCGGCGGCCGATGGAAGATGATATCGGACGTAATCGCTCAGGCGTCCGTGCTGGTATTCTGCCTAGTCCTCGTCTGGGTCGGCGCCCTCAGCACCGTGGAGGCGCTGCAGCGCGACTACCGGTCCGCGTCTCTCTTGCGATTCCCGCTTTGGACGGTCTACGCCTTTATACCAATTGGCGCTGGCGTGCTCGGCCTCGCCGCACTCCGGAGGCTGGTGCAAACAATCTGCTCTGCCGTTGACGGTACCGGAGTACGGCAGTGATGACTGATCCGACCCTAATCATTACACCCGTTCTGGTGCTCTTCGCCGCACTGCTCGCCTTTGGCGCGCCGATCTTCGCGTCCCTGGGCGTGGCCAGCTTCCTCGGTATCTATCTGCATAGCGGCCTCCAAGGTTTGATGGCGGTGCCCGACATCCTGCACCGCGGTCTTGCCAGCTACTCGCTTATCGCAATTCCGCTATTCATCCTCATGGGTGAGGTGATCGCGCGAACCGATATAGGTGCTCGACTCTATACCCTGTTCAACGCGTGGCTGAACCGGCTTCCGGGCAATCTCGCGGTCGCCAGCGTTGGCAGCTGTGCCCTGTTCGGAGCGATGAGCGGGGTGAGCGTTGCAGGAGCGGCAACCATCGGCCGCTTTGCGGTGCCGCAGATGCTCCAACGCAACTATGCTGGCAGCCTCGCCGGCGGCTCTGTCGCGGCGGCTGGCGCGCTGGCTCTGCTCATTCCGCCAAGCATCGGCTTCGTTCTGTACGGCGAAATGGCCGACCAATCCATCGGAAAGCTGTTCATCGCAGGGATCGTGCCGGGGATCCTCGTGACTGTCCTGATGATGATCTACATCTGCGGAATCGCGCTACTCCGGCCGGAGTTGGCGCCACGTGCAGAGGCGGCTGTGAGCTGGCGCGAGCGGTTTTACGCGATGCGGGAGGTGTGGCCTGCGCTGCTGCTCGTGTTCCTTGTCCTCGGGACGATCTATCTCGGGATTGCCACCCCCACCGAGGCCGCCGGTATTGGCGCGGCGGGCGCTTTCCTGATTGCGGCGGCGTACCGGCAGCTCTCGTTCGCCACTGTGATCGAGATCTTCCGCTCGACCGCCGTGACTACTGGCATGATCCTGCTCATCCTCGCGTCGGCGCTGCTGTTCGGATATATCATCACGCGACTGATGATCCCGCAGGCGCTCGTGATGTGGATCGCCGAAACGAACTATCCGACTTGGGTCATTCTGACCCTCATCCTCGTGTTCCTGCTGATCGTCGGCATGTTCCTCGACATTGTGTCGATCATCCTGATCACGACGCCGATACTGCTTCCGGTCATCACAGCACTTGGACTCAGCCCGATTTGGTTCGGTGTCGTCATGATCATCGCCTGCGAGATCGCGGTCATCACGCCCCCGGTCGGACTGAACCTTTACGTGATTAAAGGCATCGCGCCGGATCTGCACATCAACGACATCATTCGGGGCGCGTTGCCGTTCGTGCTGGTCCAGATCCTAGCGATCGTCATCCTGACGCTGCTTCCATCTCTGGTGCTATGGCTGCCCAGCATCATGTGATGGCGTACCTCACCGGAACCGATCTCTGATCAGCGAGGTTTGCGTTCTAACGCAAAGCGACTTGCGTCCAGCGGATGCTCGTCCCGCTGTCGACCCGTTTCCAGCGGGCACTCCGGTGGAAACCCGTCCATCCCGCTGCTGCGAGCCTTGTACAGGATTCCCAGACCTCGGAGCTGCGCCCCGTGGCTGCGGGCATTATTGGCTCCAGGTCAGGACCAGCCGCCTTTGTGTTGCTTCCGTGGCTGGGCGTGCGCCGTGGTCGATCAGGTGCTGCGCCAGGAGCTGGGCCGATTTTGGAAGTTCACCGAGGGATCGGACGCAAAGATTGAGCTGTCGATTGGCCCAGGAATCCGTTAGCCGCACGCTCCTCAACCCCATGAGGTGTGCGTAGGGTGCGACACATGCCTCGGGCATGACCCCGATCCCGATGCCGTTCGCGATCAGCCGTCGCAGCGCATCGAAGCTCGACACCATGGCGATAAGATTGATGCTGCGTTCCTGTCGGACCACCGGCGCCGTGATAAGGTCGTGCAACGATGTGCCAGCCTGCATGCCGACATGGTCGTATTGAAGCGTGTCACTGAAGCTGATTGATAAGCGCCCTGCGAGGGGATGACGATTTCCGACGACGATCACCAGGTGGTCGCGGCGGAACGGGAAAACCTCCAGGTGAGGAATCGTTGCCTCCCCGGCGAAAATGCCCACGTCGGCTAGGCCGTCGCGCACGGCGCGCTGCACATCGGCCGACGTCTTCTCCTCGAGCACGAGGCGGACCTTGGGATAAGATCTAGCGAATGCGGCCAGCTCCTCGGGTAGGAATTCGAGCAGCGCTGAGCTGTTGGCAAAGAGGCGCACATTGCCCTGTAGCCCCTCACCAAACTCTGCGAGGTTGGTCTGCATTCGCTCGAGGATGAGAAACAGATTGCGAGCGTGATCGAGAAGGGTCTTACCCGCATCAGTGATGACAAGACCGGTCCGCTGCCGATGGAACAACACGGCATTGAGCTCGTTCTCGAGGTCGCGGATTCGCTTGCTTGCCGCCGAGGTCGCAATGTTCATTTCAGCGGCCGCACGCCCGATCGAGCCACACTCGGCAACCCTGAGGATAATCTTCAACGTCAGAAGGCTGATATTCTCAACTGCCATCCCTACCCCCGTGCCATATCTTGAATCTGTTTTCTTGAGTGCACAGCCTGTGCTTCTGGCACTGTTCAGCTGTCAGATGCTACGCGCGCCGAAGGGATAAGGCACTGGCAAGCGAGGCCGAGGAGGCCTGATGGCCCCCGACCTTCAGGCCGACCGGGTTCGAGGGGACGTGGTTGGCGTGGTGGATCGGTCCAGTTGAGAGCCAGAGGATCTTTCGTTCCAGATCTGCCAGAAAGGGATGCCGCGCGTCAGCCATCGGGTCAATCTCGAAGAAGCCGTAACGTCCCCCCTGGAACGCCGATGCGATCTTGACAGAGCATGCGTGGCATGACTTTTCAAAATTTCCGGCTCAAGACCAAGATTTGGCGTTGTTGGGGATAAATCCGCGCTAAAATGGCAAAACCAACTAAAATCTTACTCGACGTTATCGATCGCAAGATCCTTTCTGCTTTGCAAGCGGATGGGCGCATGAGCATCCAGGCTTTGGCCGAGAGAGTCGGCCTGACGACCTCGCCTTGCTCGCGCCGCGTGCGCATCTTGGAGGAAGTCGGGGTAATCAAGGGTTATGTCGCGGTGGTCGATCAGACGACCGTCGAACTTCCGGTCAGCGTGTTCATCTCGATTAAGCTCGAGCGGCAACGCGAGGAGGAGTTGGATCGTTTCTCAAAAAGCATAGCCAGCTGGCCCGAGGTGCTCGAATGCTACCTGATGACCGGACAGCGCGACTACCTGATGCGCGTTGTCTGCGCAGACCTGCCGGCCTATGAGCGGTTTCTGAAAGAAAAGCTTACACGGTTGGAAGGGGTAGCCTCAATTGAATCCAGCTTTGCTCTTGGGCAAGTCAAATACACCAACGTCTTGCCGATCTAGTTGTCTGGCTGCGAGACGTTTTTTGCGGCTCTGACGACTTTCAGGGTCTGAGGTAAGGCGCGTCGATCGGGAGACTTGCAACGCGGATTGGCGAGGCCGGCGTACGTGACACGAAGGTGAGGTCATCGAGCGGAGACCCGGTGGCGCGGCGTAGGGCACAGACGATGGCGCTCTTCTTGTCACTGGCCTCCCAGGATAGCTTGTCGGGGCGGCTGGGCGGCGCTGGCAGTTCGCAACCTCACATGCGCCATGTGCACTGTCTCGGGCCGATCCCGGAGTGAGTCGGCCGCACCCCTGAGGGTTCGCGAACCGGCGATTTCGCGGCGCACAGCCGGGGTGTTACTAGCCTGCGGATGGATGGCCGATCTCAGGATCTCCCTCGACAAGGAGCAGCCAGGATCGGACGAGCCCATCACCCGCATTTACCAATATTGAACACCTCCAGCTACGGAGCACGCTTTGGATTGGGACAAGTTGAGGATCTTCCACACGGTCGCGGAGGCGGGCAGCTTCACGCGCGCCGGAGATGGGCTCGACCTCAGTCAATCAGCCGTCAGCCGCCAGATCAGTTCCCTCGAGCGGGAACTCAAGGTCCCGCTCTTCCATCGCCATGCCAGAGGACTCATGCTCACTGAGCAAGGGGACATCCTCTACCGCGCTGCTCGCGACATCCACCAGCGGCTTGCCGTCACTCGGGCCCGACTGGTCGAGACCAGCGAACGCCCTTCAGGCCCCCTCAAGGTGACGGCCAGCGTGGGTTTGGGCGCAAACTGGGTGGCGCGGCGGATTCCGGAGTTCCTGGATCTTTATCCTGAGGTCCAGGTTGAGCTGATTCTGACCAGCGGAGCGCTCGATCTTGCCATGCGTGAAGCTGACGTCGCGATCCGCCTGCACAGACCCTTTGAAGCAGACCTCATCCAGCGCCGGCTCTTCACCGTGCACTATCATGCCTGCGCCTCGACGGACTACATCAAGCGCTTTGGTGAGCCGCGGACGCTGGATGAACTCGAGAGCCACCGCCTGATCACGCTCTCAGACGACCAGCCTGCGCACTTCCTGAATGTGCACCGGTTTTTAACCCGCTTTCCGGACCTCGCAGAGCCACGGCAGGTTCATCTCTGTGTCAATGATGCGCAGGCGCTGAGAGCGGCAGTCGTCTCAGGCGCGGGGATCGGCATGGTGCCTGATCATGCCTCGGAGGGGCACCCCGAGCTCGTCCGGCTGCTGAGGGATTACGAGGCGCCGTCACTGGACTGCTACTTCGTCTACCCGGAGGCGATGAGATCGGTCGCCCGATTGCAGGTGTTCCGTGACTTTCTCCTCCAGAAGGCCCAGCGCTGGGCCCACTGATCTTGCCGGCGCGCGAACACCGATCCGGCATCCGCTCGCGAGGAACACCAGACCCGATTCAGCCTGCCTGTCCTGCCCAGCGAATTCGGCTAGCATCGGCAACCGAATTCATACGGGAACAGGCGACCTTTTCTACTCGCCGCCGTCGAGGGACGACTCGGCCTGCGCCAAAGCACGCTGAAAGCCCTCGATGAGGTCGCCGCTCTCAAATCTCAGGACGGCGTGACCCTCTACGGTAAGACAGGATCCGGCCCCGTTCGTTTCGGCGATGTCGAGGGCGCCTTCCAGGGCTGGCTTGCGGGTTATGTCAGACGCCCGGAGACGAGGCCCGTGACCTTCGCTCTCTACACCCGCGGCCCAAGCTATTCGTGGCATTCGGTAGCAAAGACCACTAGAGCATCGGATGAGAAGTCGGATCCGGTGAGTTTTGCATCTCAGCAATCCCTGGAGCCATCTCAAGGCCACTGGTGGTGCGTCCACTTAATGGTCCGATTCTCTAGTTGTTTGGTAGCGGAACGTTGTTGGGACCGGGTGCGGTGGGCGATTGAGGAGTACGCGTGGCGCTTCGAGCGGTCGGACCGCCCTTGCCAATCGGCGCTACAAGCCGCCTAATTCAGAGACTTTGCATCAGGCCCTCAAGGTCGTCGCATCCGCAAAGGACGTCTCGCATCCGGACATCGCGGGCGAGGCCTGAGATCATGTTGCTCACTTGGTCTTGCCTCCGCTCACCCATGAGGAGGTGCAAGCCCAGGGGAGCAGCGGCGCTGGACCCGATTGCCCGTTGCCGGGCAAAATGCTCCAGCGCAAGGGTCTTCCGGCTTCGCTCGCACATGATCTCGAACCCTGCCGCGCGCAGGGCCTTCCGGTACTCCGCCGGGGACGCAATCGCATTATCGTCGGGCTTGGTAGCCCAGGGCAGCGGATAGGCAAGCTCACCGTCGGCCTCGCGCATGACGTCATACAAGCCCAGCATGGAGCCGGGCAGCAGGACGCGGCTGATCTCAAGGAACAGCTTGGCCTTGTCCTGGACATTCATGCCGACATGCAGCATGCAGGCCGCGCTGAAGGTTCCATCTTGGAACGGGATCGCGAGCGCGCTTGCATGATGCAGGGAGACGCGGTCATCAGGCCCAAGCCACTTGCAAAGCATCGTCCCTGCCTCGACGTAATCCCGCGTCAAATCGATGCCAGACACCCGGCACCCGGTCTTTGCGGCGGCGAACTGTGCCGTTCCAGCGAGGCCGCATCCGACATCAAGGAGATGATCGGTCGGGGTGAGCGGGATCCGTTCGATCAATTCCCGCGTGGCCAGGCGGCCGCCGATGTGGAACTCGTCGATGGCTGCGAGATCATCGGCAGTGACGGTTTGCGGCGTCTTTCCCGACCTGAAGATCGCCGCCTGGATTGCCGTGATCAGGCCGCCACGTGCGTAGTGATCCGCCACGCTGGCTTCTGCGGGGGTCAGGTCAGCAGCTGCGCTGCACGCAGGGTGGCCTGCAGGGTGCGGGAAAGATCGCCAAGCCGATGGATCGACACGGTTTCCATTACGGCCAAGCTACAGGAACAAACCAGGAAAGCAAGGATTGAATCCGCTGCGCGGCAGGTCTGTTCTTAATCTCAAGCCTCTGAAGGGAATGGGTCGTCCTGCAGGCATTCGTATGGCCGTTCCCCAAGAGGGTCCGGGATGGCCGGCGAGGCCCCCTTCCTCTTGGCAGAGGCTATGCAGACGCTCGTCTCGAGCATCAAGGCGAAGTTTCGGTGCCCGTTCTGGCACGCGCTGGATGACACCGTCGTCCAGCTCCACCTCGACTACCATGCGTGGGCAGGAGCAGTGGCAACGATGGTGGCTTCGCGCACTGCCCACGCTGATGCACTCGAGGAAGGGATAGATCGCCAAGCGAGCGATACTGGGCGGCGCGGCCGATGTCGGTGGCGTTTGCCCCAGATGATCGGACACTGCTCAAGGCGTCGGAACGATCTTGTCGAAAGCAAGGGTGCTCGATGCCTCACCTCGCCCCGTCTGGCGCAATGCTGCCAGCCAGACCCATACGCGACCTCCAATTCCGCGCGTCCGCTTGAAGGCGACAGAGACCTGCGTTCCGGCTCGCGGCACTTCGCTTTCGTGTACGAAGTAGGCCTGGGCGGGCGTGGTATCGAGTCCCTCCCGCAGCAGCGTGGTGCGCGGCCTGATCTTCTTCGGCGGATTGCGGTCTCCTTCGATAATCCGCGTCATGGCAGCTCGCTGGAGCTGGGTTTCCCGGACCTCGCCAGGGACATGCGTTGCAATGAAGGGGATCCAGTGCTCCGGTACACCTTGCATGACACGGTAGGAGATCGGAGCGGCAGGAGTAGGTGGCGGGGCGGGATTGGCGCTGATGAGCCGCTCCCGATGTGCCCGCGTCTCGTCAGCTGCCTCTGCGCCCCGGCGACCAGCCCCGGTCGCCAGCGGCACGGTACGCTCGATTCCCCAAACGAAATTTGCGATCTCGTCTCGAACAAAGAGCACATCTTCGAGGGGCTTGCCGTTCTCCACCTGAGCCAGCGTCGGTGGGATCAGCAGAGACATGTCAGCAAGCTCCTTCCCGGTTCCTGCGACGTCGAGGGTGAACATCGACCAGCGTTGCCAATCATCGTCGGTGCCGCGCCCAGCCGGCTCGATCCAAAGACGTTCACCGAAGACGTTTGTGACAACGAGCGCCTCGACGCGGTCAGTGGTCCCGGCCCGGGCGGGCAGAGGGATCGTGTACCAATCATTCCCTGCGACGAGTGCGAATTCGACGAAGAGCAGGCGCGCGAGATCAGTCGTGTCAGCCCGCACCTCGCCGAGATTGGTGGTCCCGTCCTCGAACGCCCACCAGCGCTGATCGGGCATGCCGTTGAAGCGGGCTGCGGTTGGGATGACCGACCTCGCCTTCCCAGGGGCGCCGCTTCCTCGAGCACCACTTGGATCAACCGAGAAGGCGGTCCAATCGAGATGCCCACCGGGGTGCTCCTCGGCGAGCAGACGCTTGGTTCCATCCTCGACCGGTGCCGTGACTGAGAAGCGGTGTTCGAGCCGTGTCGGATCCCAGGCCGTCTCGGTTGGATGAGCGAAGGCGGTCTCGAACCAGTCGCGTAACGCGTGGGCTGCCGCTGTCAGGGTCGCCTTATCGGCTTCGAGCACCGGGATGCCGTCCCAAGGGCGGTGCGCCGCGTCATCCTCCAGGTATCGGTAAAGGCGATAGCCATCCAGGGCTCTGCCGGCCAGGGCTTGCAGAGTGGACCAGACCTCCGGGTGGGCCACGCGTTCGGTATCCCCCTCGCTCTGCGGGTCCGGGAGCACGAAGGCGTATTTCTCGGTGAGGGAGGATTGATAGACGGGGGGCACGGACTTGAGGAACCGACGGCCAAGCACCAAGCGGAGGTCGAGAAGACCGAGCCCGCCGGCCTCCATGGCCCGTTCGATCGAGCGTCGCTCGACCAGAGTCTCGAGGGGGATCGATCCGTCGAGACCTGTCGCGGTCCCTTCTTTCGGGCGGTAGCCAGTGAGAGGGGCTGAGGTGATCTGGAACCGGGCCGTGACGGGCGAGCCGGCATCGTCGCCCCGGAACTCGCCGATCTGCCACTGACGCGTGAGCAACCAGAGCGCGTCGCGGATCTCGGCCCGGAGCGCGCGGCCGAAATCGATCGAGCGAGGGCGCCCCTCCAGCCGGTTCCAGATCGTGATCGTGGGGTAAGCCCGGGTGACGAGCGCGGACTGCATGTCCGCGATGTCGACTAGACTAGGCATCCGGGCCTCCAAGGGCGCTCAGCACGCTGTTATTGAGGGCGAGGTTCGCAGCGATCGAAGTGCCATAGACGGTCGCTGCCATGACCGTCGCGGGCAGGAAGCTCGCGAACGGCGTAGCATCCACTTGGCTCGGTTCGATGGCACGCATCCGGGCGAGGTCCAGCGTCTCATGGAGCGTGTCGACGATGTCGTCCCACTGCCAGGCAGGCGTTGGCTGCGGCGGCACCATCAGGAGCATCGCCTGGGGAGCCTCGCAATCGGGAGAGTCGTGGTGGAAGGCGAGGCCCGCCGTGATCTCTTCGATAGGGATCGTCTCCGTCCACTCATCGACGAGAAGACCGCAGACAGCTTGCGTCTTGTCGAAAGCGGTTGGGTAATGAGCGGTGTAGAGGACCCTCTCGCCGACAGGCGAGAACCCGCTCGGCAACTCGAGTGCAATCCAGGGTTCGGAGCGATGCGGCCACTGGGTCGGCAGGAGCTGGGGCTCGCTACGCCCGAGGACGCTCGCGAGCAGTGAGGCTTGCTCCCAGGCGCGCATCTTCTCTCGGACCCGGGCCACGCCGGTCAGCCAATCGTCCACCGGATAGGATCGCGTTTTCGAGAGATGCGTCGTCAGCCCGCCCGTGCGGCTCCAGGCGATGGCTGCCTCCCATTCGTCGCCGAGGGGCCGCGACACGGTGAATTCCGGGATCACGACGGCATCCTCGCCGACCAGGGCCTTGGAGGCGGCGATCGCTGCCTCAGCGCGGGCACGGCCGGGGGTCGCGGCCTCGTATGCGCTCAATTGCGCCGTAGCCGCGTCGATCCTCTTGTCGCAGGTCGCCACCACGGCGGCGATCCGTTGGCGCAGGTAGCCGACGAAGGCTACGACCTCCTCCTCGGTGGAGGAGAGATCGAAAGGAGTGGCGTCGAAATCCGTGAGGGGGAGAAGGTCCGTCACCATTGCGATGGTGCCGGAAAGATCCGTCGAGCCGGGGCGGATTGCTTGCAACTCCCCGAGGCGAGTGGCGAAGTCGGCGCGCTTCTGCTCGACAGCGGCACGATAAACGTCGGCGTCGGCCGGTATGGGATCGGTCTGCTCCGCGCTGATCGCGGCCTCCGCCAGGATCAGGAGCCGGTTGCGTTCGGGAATTTCCGCCGTCGTCGGGAGCGCGGCCTCCGTCGCGAGCTGCGCGTCGGCGTCCGCAAGCTTCCGTTGCCACCGGAGGACGACGGCATCGACAGCGTCGAGCATGCGAGTCAGGGCGGTGAGACGCCGCTCCAGGATGTCCCCCCATCCCGAAGCAGGAATTCCGAACCTCCCTGCCTCCCCCAGGATGTCGATCGCCCGGTCGATGAGCAGATCGATCCCTTCGACCATGGCCGCCGGCCCGGCGGCGGTGTCATCGATGAGGGTCGTAAGATCAGAGATGAGTTGGTCGGCCCTCTCACGCCAGTCCTGAAGCGCCGAGAGCACTGCGGCCGGACGCGCTCCGTCGGACTGCACGCCGGCTTCGTCGGTCCCTCGCTTGGCTTCAGCGGCCGGCATCACGTCGGTCGCACGCAACGGGCGGGACCGCATGAGGAGCGTCCGCAAGTGCCCGATCAGGGGGGCGATCTCGAAGACCGTCGTCAGGCCCGTGATTCGATCCGCGTAATGGAGGGTCACACCTGAGGCGAGTGCGGGAGGCAATCCGTCATCGGATGTGATGTGCCGCGCGATCCTCTCGTCCAATTCGGACATGGCCTGCCCGCCGAGATGCACGAGGTGAAGGAGGTCGATCGGCTGCAACCCGACGTCCTTCATGCTGACTTGGCGAACGAACTCCGCGTTTGCGTCGTCGCGCCAGGTCACGCGCACCCGGATATCGCCCATCGGCGGGAGCATGCGAGAGACGAACTCGTTCACCGCAGGCTCGGCGATGGCGCGAGGTGTCATCGGGATGCCAGCGACGGGTGACGTTTCATGGCTCAGGCCGGCGCGCAGGTGGAGCCCGACCCGGTGCGTCAGCGTCGTGCCGGAGCGCGGCGTCTGGAGGACGGCCGGTTCCGGTGGGAAGCCGCCCTTCGAGAAGGTATCGAAGGTGGCGGCGACGCGATCCACGTTGCCGAGGACCGCTTGATGAACGCCTTCCGCGAGCGCGAGGTCGGCGATGGCATCGTGCAGATCGAGCAGGCGCTCGATTTCTATGTTCACCGCCGTGGCCTCGGCGGTGGTCACCGGGGGGAGATCCGCGCGTCCGAAGGGATAGGTTCGGATGCCTGCCTGGTGGATGTGCCGGACGAGGTCGAGGCCGTCGATCGCCTGGCGGGCGTCGCGATCTCCCGGCGAGGGGAAGACCCGCCGTAGCTCGTAGATAAGGAAATCGATCTCGGCGAGGCCATGCCGGTCATGCATCCCGCGTTCCAGGCGATAGCCGAGGAGAGCTCCCAAGCTCTGTCCCTCGCGGACCCCCTGGAGAACGGATTGGGCGAGCCGCATCCGTTCGGAGCTGATGTTGACCGCCATCAGATCGGGCTGGCCAGTCGTCGCGTGAGCCAGGTAGCCGCTGCGGAGAATAGCGGCGGTCGTCGCATGGTTCAGGGAGGGTGCGTGAATGAAGCCGCCGTTCAAGGAATCGCGCTGCAGCTTCTCTCCGGCGGGGATCTCCAGGGCCTCTGCCAGTTCGTCGGTGATGGGCACATCGGAAAGACGGCTCGGCTCGGGGCGAACCTCTTCCAACCACGCGAAGGCACCGAGATGGATGCCCCGCTTGACTGAACCGGCGCCACCGTCGCGCACGTTTCGCATGGTTAGCAGGCGATGATGGACGAGGCCCAGTCTCCAGGCATCGAGGCGATGACTGCAGCAGTCGAGGTGCTCTGCCAGCAGGCGTTCCAGCCGGGCCGTTGGAAGCCCGCTCAGCCGCTCGATCGCTTCGATCGTGTCCGTGAGGTGGCGGGTCGGACCATGCCCGAGCAGGCGGGGGATCAGGTCTGCGACGATCATGCGATCGTCCCCGGTCAGGCGTGGCTCAGGCGAGTACAGAGGTTGATAGCGGCTCTCGCTGGTGCTGCTGGCGGCGATATGCACGAAAGCCTGCTCGCGACGGGTCAGCTTCAACTCGTCCGGTGTGAGCAGTCCGGCATCCAGGCGCAGCCGAAGACTTGTGTCCCACCAGGAAAGCAGCAGGGCGTGCCGCAACAGGATGTAGAGGAGGGCCTTGGGTCGTTTGTTGCCCGAAAAGCCCTGTTCACGCCGCAACATGTCGAGCGAGATACGGGCGGTGTCGGCCAGCCATTTCAGGTAATTGCGCCCGTCGTCTGTGTAGATCCGGACCGGTTCGGTCTCCGAGAGCGGACGGTCATCCACGAGGGGGCCCATCAACCGATGCTGCGCCCCGTGGAACAGCCTGGAGAGAATGTCCGGATCCTCACCGTTCCAGCCCATCTGCTGTAACAGGTCTCGGGCCCGGGTCGTAGTCAGGATCGTTTGGAAGATCTGGAACAGCTCTCCCACCAGTCCGTCGAAACCGAATCGATTCAGGATATCGTCGAGGCTCTCCGCGTAGCGCTGGTGGAATTCGATAGAGGCCGGGTGAAGGGCCAGCACGGAGAGCAGCTCCTGGTGCGGGTCACCGCCCGCGCCGAGGCGACTGGCTCCATCCGCGAGCGGCTTCCAGGCATCCGCGACCACGGAGGTGAGCTTCGTGATCACGCCAAGGGCCTCTGCGTCGAGTTCGTCATCGCCTGGAGCAACCGCCGGAACCAGGCGCGAGAGCACGGTCGTTGGCAGGACACCGTAGGGCTGGCGGCCGATGCGGAGGCATGGCAGGAGACCGCGGCCACTGACATAGCGCGTGAAGAAGGCTCTGGCGCGCTCCACGGCCCGGTCACTGAAGATCGGATGGAGCATTGTCGAGAGAAAGTAGTCCCAGGTCGCAGGCCAAAGCGCGACCTGTGCGGAGCGGCTCTCCGACTGGTCCATGCCAGTCGCCCCCTGAAGGGTCGCCAGGATCGCAGGATCCAGCCCCACTGCCTCGGCGAGCCACTGCCCATCCTGCTTGATCGCCCATGCGGGGCGATCCTCGAGAGCCGATGCTCCCTCGAAGACGCGGCCGAAGGAGCTGTCCGCCTCCGCGTCGGAGGCCCGGTTGTGGCCTGACGAGCTTCCCTCGGTATTGTTGGTCGGCGCCCCTTGGGGAACGAGTGCCAAGCCGTTTCGGCTGTTCTGGTGATGGATCAGGAGCTGTTCCAGCTGGCGCTGGGACTCGTCCGGCTTCGGCCCGATCCGCAGGCCGATCGCGAAGAGGCGCTCCACGCCGCCGCTGGTCGCGGGGGTCAGGGTGATGCGCAAGCCCATCCCGACCTCGACAGCCTTGTCGAAGTCGATCATCCACTGGAGCTCATCCGGGATGATGAGCTTGCCGTTCTCTTGGCGGAGCGCCTCCTCCGGGGCGGCCGAGGGATCGGGGCCGATCGCAAGTGTCGGGGGGATAGGCTCGCCGATCTCCTCAAGGACGAGAGCGCCCCCTTGGAAGCCGAGCAGGACGAACCTCGTCGGCAGGAGGTGGACGCGAGCAGCTTTCGTCCAGGATGTCGCCTTGACCTTGTCGGGCGCCGGGAGCGTCAGGGCCATGAAGGCTACACGCACGGTCGCGGCGAGCCGGTCGGGCGCTGGCGAGGCCTCGTCGAGGTTGAAGGGCGCACGGCTCCGGACATCCGCGGCCGCGGCGGCACCGAGCGCGGTTATCAGGGCCGATTCTGCCTCCGCGACGCGCTCCGCGTCGGGGCCGGCCCGCCAGATTGCCTCCCAGTATGCGGCTGCTGCCGCCCTGCTGCCTGCCGGAGGAACGGCATCCCCGATCACGACGAGGACAACCTCGTCGGCCCCGCCATGGACCGGTTCGTCACCTGCGTTGAGCGGGGTGATTATCTGGACGATCCAGCCGGCACGTCCGCAGCCACAGCTCGCAACCAAGCCGCGCCAGGCCGTCCGCCGGCGATCCCGATCTCCACCGGCACGCCACCACTCGCCCCAGAACTGGCGAACGGCGGCAGCTTCACTTTGCGAAAGATCCTCCTCGAAGGTGTCGAGCGCCCACTGGTCCGGGTAGATCCGGACCCAGAGCTCGCCATCGCGGAAGCGGGTCTCCAACCGCATCGGCATCATGAGAAGCGGCGTGTCACCGCTCAGATGGTCCGCGTTGCTGCGAGGATCCGTGAGCCCTCCGAGCCTTCTGACCGCTTCAGCCAGCTTGGGCCGGATCTCGCCGACGGCAGTGCGCCGCTCTGCCAACTCGGCCTCGGCCTCTTCGATGCTTGCATCGAGTTCCTGGATCTGCTTCTGCGCATCCGGATCGCGCGGATCGGCCCGGCGCCCCGCGATTATGCGCTCTGCCCGAAGCCGTCGAAGCTTGGCGCTCGCGGCTTTCGCTGCTCCCTCGGCCTCCGACAACTTGGTCTCGGCCTCTTGGACCTCCGCAAAGGCCTTGTTGATCTCCTCGCTAGCCACGGAGCATCTCCCTCGCGTGGATCGCGACTTGGACGGGAGCCTGGTAGGTGATGTAGGCCACCTCCGAGGACTGCATGTTCGGCCCCCAGCTCAGGACGCGGTCGTCCTGCCACTGCGGCCGCTTCTCCGCCACGTCGGGTGCAGTTGGTTCTGTCAGGATGTGGCTTGGCGCGGTTGTACCCACGGGCACAAAGCGCGCATTGGCTGGCAGCACGTCGGCCCAAGCAAAGTCGTTCCAGACATTCAGGGCGCCCGTGCGCTCGATGTCAAAGCCGAAGCGCGGTTCCCCCGGACGCTCCTGGATCACGAAGAACCAACCCGGATCGTCAGTCGAGTGCTCGCCCGTCTCGCCACGGGCTGCCGTGGCCGTCAGGTCGAAGCCGAAGAAGTAGATGTCTGGATCGACCTTGGCCTCGTAGAGAGGCGTGCGCAGCTTGGTGGGGGGAGGATTGGTCTCCTCCGCGGAGGTGAGTTCCACCAGGACACGCTCGGCCGTCGGATCGATTGTTCCGTCGTCCCGGCGAACCCATTCCGCACGTTGAGCGTAGATGACCGCGGTCGGATAGCGCTTCAGCAACTCGCCCCGGATGACGAGCACGACCTCTTCTTCGGCGGTGCCGGGCGAGGCCTCGCGGTTGTCGTGGTCGCCGAGATCGGAAGCCTGGGACCAGAGATGCAGGGGAGGGATGTCGCGGAGGCGCTCGCGCCGGGCTTGGGGTGTCTCGCCGGGAACCGGCAGGGCTGCGGTCGGGTCCCAAAACTGTCGGAAATAGCTGCCCCGCTGGTCGGTCGGGTATTCCCGCCAAAGCAGCTCGCGGGCGAACTCGTGGTTCAGGCCGACGAGATATGCCTCGATGAAGCGCTGGTTCGTCTCCAGCAGGGTGACGCTGTTCTGCTCGACGAGGTTGAGGTTCGGGAGAAAGAGCTCGCTCGAGATGTCGACGAGAGGCTTGTACATGGGCACGTCGATCTCGGGGTAGGCCATTGCCTCCTTGAAGCGCTCGACGACCAACGGGCGTAGCCGTTCGGGGATGCGAAGCCCGCTAAGGGTCCGGCGGGGAATCGTTCGGTTGGGATGGAGGCTGTCCAGTGCCGCCGCGATCACGTCTCGCACCGGAAGGGCCGGGCGAGGCGGCTCCTGTGAGACCTTCGAGGTTGCGGTAATGAGATCTGCGACGGCGCGCGTCGCCTCCTTGAAGCGCTCTCCCGCCTCGCTGTCCCGTTCGCCATGGACAGGATCGGGGGCCCGGTCCCAAGGGGGTGTGAGAGGCCGGTAATTCGGGTTGCGGGGCAGCGCGCCGACGAGCTCGGACCTGCGTCGCCGGTCGTCGAGAAGCCCGAGACGGTCATCCAATCCGCGGCGGGCGAAGACTTCGCGGGACAGTCTCGCGAAATTCGGGAGCAACAGGGCTCCCTTGGGGGCAACCTTCGGATCAGCGGCCCTGATCTCGCCGGCGGCCATACGCTCGATGATGTTCTGACGCGGGCGGGATTTCGGCGCGGCTCCGAAGGTGCGGCGGGCAATCCGCGAGCCCGGACGGTTCAGGCGTCGCATGGCCGCTGAGGTCGGTGCGGCCCCCAGGTTGGAGGCGGCCACCTGATGTCCGACGGTGATGCCGTCCAAGAGGACGCGACGAAGGACGGGCGAGGTCAGGGCAAGGAGTCCGCCGGGATCAGTCGCGAGCCGGGGCACGAGATGGCGGCCGTGCCAGCTCAGGGCAACCTGCTGGGCGAGATGGGCAAGCCGGATCCGGCGGTTTGCCTCGAGCACGTCCCCGACCTGTTTCCAGGCCGCCGCCATGTAGTCCTCCTGGTTTTTCTGGACGACCTCAGTGCCAAAGGCCGCCGCGACCCTGAAGCGAGGGTCGAGGTTCAGGTCATGCACCCAGTTATCTTGCCTGGCTGGAGGAGGCGGCGCCGGATCCAGAAGCCGGCTCGTAAGGGCATGCCACTGCCCGTACAGAGGCGGGGTAATGACGGGGTCGGGATCTGATGCCTCGCCGCTTTCGTAATCGGCGGCCAGGTTGATCAGGTTGGCGAGAGCGACCTGGAAGGGGTGCGGGTAAGGCTGGCTCCAGTTCTCGTATTTCTGCGCTGTGGCAAGCTCGGTCGGATCGAGGCTCGACTGCGGAACTTGCAGTGCACCGCCCAGTCGGAGGACGCCTCCCAAGGCGGGGTTCGAGATGCCCGGCAGGTTGGATCCGGGCGCCTGGACATCCATGTCGCGCTGCCCGACCCGCGGGTTGACCGGCCGTGGCCGAAGCAGCCGCGCGAGCTGCTCGAAGTCGCCGAGCGCACCCGTGCTGAAGGCCCAGCGATGATAATAGGGGAACTGCCCGCCGGCTTCGCGGCCCGCATAGGCAGCCCAGGCGGACGCAGTGGGGTTCGGAGCTGCGGCCGGCGAGAGGCCAAGCCCCGCCAGTCGCCCGCTCTCGAAGGTCGGCACTACGAAGGCGTGATAGGACGTGTTGGGCGTGAGCTTCCGAGGACAGAGGAGGCGCGACGAGGCATGGTCTGCGTTCTCGGCGAGCGTTGCCTCGAGGCGGGAGATCGCCGCGGTCGCGTCGTCGGAGAGGATGTCGCCAGGAGCCGGCAAGAGGCTCCGGTTCACATGCACATGCGCCCAAGCCCAGAGTTGCTCGGCCGGCGGGAACAGCCCGAGATCGTCGACCGTGATGACGCCAGGGCGCTCGAAGGACGCTGCTCCGGCGTCCGCGAAGTCCCTTTCTGTCACATTCTTGAATTCCCCTTCTGCCAGCACGACCAGTGAGATCCAGGGCCGGAGGCGCTTGGTGACCGGGTCCGGTGCTGCAGGCGTGTAACGCCAGGGGAGGTCCTCTTCGTAGAATTCCACAAAGGCGAGGTAATTCGGCTCGAAGTTGGTGATGCCAGGGCGGGGCTCCATGCGCACGACTATGCGCTGCTGGACCTTTGTGAGGTCTCCCGGACCAAAGAGAGCGATATCGCGGTGAATAGGGCGGCCCGGGAGTGCCGCTCCGTTCGGAGCAGTTCCCGAGATGACGAGGTCGACCGGGATCGTGACGCGTGTCCCCGGGATCGCTGCGCCATCTGCTGCTGTAATCGTGTTGGCGATCCCGCGCCGCAGCCAGGGCAAGAAGGAGTATGTACCGATCGTGTCGGTCATGGGGTCACCCCGCTGAGTTCTGCGCTCGGAAGCACGTGGATCGCGTCTGCCAGGTTGGGGTCTGCGGCGATCAGCGAGGCCATGTGGTCCATCGCGGCCGCTTCGCTGGCGAAGACCGCGTCGGCAGCCACGGCGACATTGGTCGACGCCGAGGCAACGGCGAAGTGATCCCCGGAAATGGAGATGGCGTCGCCATAAGGATCCAACCGGCGCTTCGTGTTCGTCGAGAGGGGGGATCTTGCGATCGAGGCTCCGCCGAGGAAGTGCTCGAACAGAGAACCGATCGAAGTCTGGAAACGCAGGACGCGCCGACGGAAACGGTTGTCGATAACGGTCCGGTCGAAGCGCACCACCCGCTTGGTCAGGCGGGCCGTGGCCGCGGAGGCGGTGGCCGTGAGCTCGATGCCGCCATGCTGGCGCTCATAAGCGGGACGAGACAGCTTGGCCGCGTCGTCCATGTCGATGAACTGGGCGAGGGCGAAGGACTCGTCCAGATCACCGCGCCGAGAGAGCGACGCACTTGAGACCGTGATCGAGACCCGCGATGCGTCGCGGGCTCGCCGGTTGCCGACCTTATTGATCGAAAGATCGAGCGGGATCGCCCTCTGGCGCACCTGCAGCGTGCCGACCGGATGAAGAACGAGGACACCCGCGTCTTCCGGGGTGTCGAGAGACCGAACCGTGACGGAAAGGCTCGCCCCCGGAGGGAGGAGAGCCGTCCAGGACTGATCCTTGGCGAACTCGGCCTCCACAAGGGGGAGGACATCGATCGGCTCGAGCGCCGGTGGGCTCGGATCTCCCCAGGTGATGTCGAAATCGGCCGAGATATCGAAGAAGAGCAGCGAGATGGAGCCGGTGCCTCGTGCCCGCCATGGCTGCGGTCCCTCGAGAGTGAGATGCAGCTGCAGGCTGAACACGTCGGCCCCGAAAGCCCGTAGCGATGCGGCGGCCGAGATGTCGATGACGAAGTAGAGGGGCGAGAACTGGAACAGGGCGTCGAAGCCGATAAGCCCCTGGA
This sequence comes from Microvirga massiliensis, assembly GCF_001006805.1. Lineage (GTDB taxonomy): Bacteria > Pseudomonadota > Alphaproteobacteria > Rhizobiales > Beijerinckiaceae > Microvirga > Microvirga massiliensis. The sequence continues at coordinate 116,553 of NZ_LN811360.1, forward strand.
CCGAGAAGGAATCGAAGCCGAAGAAGAACTCCGCGCTGGCTCCCAGCTGGGCCGTGTTGCTCGTGACCGCGAAATAGCCCTGATACCGAATGCGGGCATGCTCGGTATCGATGATGCTCACCACTATCCGGGCAGGGCTCGGGAAGGGCAGAGGCGGCGGCATGAAACGGGGATGGAAACCGCCGACGCTGATGACGAAGTTGGCGTTATCGCTCCAGGCAACGAGCAGCCCCATCTCGCCCGAGATCGTCATGAACAGGACGCGGGAATCGAAGAGGCCGGCGAAGAAGAAGAGGCGCTTCTTGTCGAACTCGATCGCTCCCACGAAGCTCACCTGAAGCAGGATCAGGGGCGCGCGCTCGTCGGGGATCGCGACTTTCAGCACTCCGACGATGGCGATATTGCCGGGAATCTCGATGATGACGCCAACCGAGAGACTGACGAGGGTCGGCGTTCCCCAGCCGATCTTCAGCATCGGGCCGATCAGGAATGTCCCCTGACGGGCGGGGAAGAAGGTTCGCAGATCGCTCAGGATGCGCGGCGCGTTCGCCACGATATCCTGCGGGAACATGATGGAGCCGAGCGCGCCGGTGCGCACGCCGGTCATCAGTGCCTCGAGATTCATCGTCCGGTTGAGCCCGACGAGCCCGCCGATGGCGAGCAGGGTGAAACCGAAGCCGAGCTGGATGCCCGTCCCGAAATCGATGCTGATCAGGACGACCAGCGAAAAGCCGGGACTACCGTCCGGATTGCGCGTCGTAATGAGGCCGATGGCCCGCACCGCCACGACTTCGGCAAAGACGAGCTCCAGGGCGCCGCCGTACTCCCCGCGCTCCTCGTTGATGGTGAGGAAGCCGCCGCCCTTCACCACGCCGACGTCGAGGCTGAGACCAACTCCAGTCGGCGCCTTGAAGCGCACCTGAAGATTGGCCGGACCAAGGTTTCCGCCTCCTGGAGGGAAGCTGAGGATGGCGCGCGCCCCGATCTGCTCGACGGTCGCGGAGAGGGGGCCAAGGGCTGCCTTGATCGTGGCGCCCAGGTCCGTCGGGAAACTCGCGGCTTCTACTCCGATCCGCATGGAGACCCCCTGGATCTCCACGGGGCCGAGTTCAACGTGCGTGGGGACCTGCACCTCGAGGCCGCCGCTGCCCGTGAAGTAGACACCCTGACCGGCCGTCCACCCGAACCCGAGATCGAACGCGGCCTCCAGGCCGAAGCCGCCCATGATGGACCCGATGAAGCCATCCGCCTCGGCGAGGGAGATCACGAGCTTGCCCCCGGCGATCGCTCCCTCGATGGCGAGATCGCCCCGGGCGCTTCCCTGCGCAGGATCCCAGGCGAAGAGGCCTTTGACGCCCGCGCTGAGACGCTGCGCCTCGAGTCGGCTGCCGCCGACGGCACCGAGGAGTGTCACGACCGACTCCTCGGGAGCCGGTACGCGGGCCAGGCTCACTCCGACTTCCCCTTGGATGGTGGTGCCTGCGCCCGGAGGGATGAAGCTGATGGAGGAGGGAGGCTGGACTCGCGCCCGCGCCGCGGCGGTCGCCGAACCGCTGGCCTCGATGGCGAGTTGCAGCCACGGCGCCACGTCGAAGGTGAAAGAGAAGTCGTCCCCGAAGTCGAGGTTTAGAACCAGGTCGAGCCCCGGGGGTACGACGCCGGGCGGGGTCCCCGTGAGCGAGGCGATGAAGAACTCGATCGCGGTCTGCGGGACCGCATCGGCAGTGAGGCTCTGCGCCACTGGCAGGCCGAGTCCTGACATGACGCTGCCGAGACGGCTGAGCAGGAGGGATGCCTGGAAATCGGCCTGCCCCCAACGGTAGAGGTCGCGTGCCAGAGTTTCGGGCGATGTCAGGAAGGCGCTGATCCGATCGAAGTTGAGGGTCGGCGCCACCGTCTCCGGCTTCGCGGGATCCGAGGAGCCGGCATTGAGATGAATCTCGTCGATGACGCCGAGAATTTCGCAAAGCCCTGCGAGGGTCGGCCGACTCTGCTGCAGGTAGTCGACGAGGATCAGGTCGAGGAGACGTTTCGGCAGGGCCGCCGCGAAGGCCGAGAGCTCCGCCGGGGTTACGCCCGGCGCGGACCCCATCGCATTGACGGCCCGGCTAACGGCGGCGAAGGCGTCAATGATGGCCTTCGCCTTCTCGGCCAATCGGGCAGCATCGGCCGAGATCGTGATGCCGCCGGCGTCCGCCGAGATCGAGGTGCTGAGCGCGCTGATGAGTGCGGGGAGCTCGCCCGCCGCGCTCGCGCCCGCTCCGATCGCCGCCCTGAGGTCGGGCGTCAACAGTTCAGGCGGCAGGTAGATACCGAGTTGTCCCAGTGTGCCCGATGCACGATCGGGCTGCAGCCGTTGGGCCAACGGCTGCAAGGCCTCGCCGAGGAGCAAGGCAATCTGCTCGAAGGTTCCAGGCTCAGTCGGCATCGGGCGCCTCCCCTTCGAGCTCAATGGGCCTGTGCGTTCGTCCGATGCGGAACCCCGCACATGCCGCGATCGCGATGGCGATGATCGGGGTCACGGTGAGGGCCGCGACGCCCAGAAGGATCAGGAGGCTGATGGTGGCAGCGTGCCGGAGCCCATGGTTCTGGATCCGGGCGGCGGTGCGCTCGACGGCGCCTACTGCCGCAGCCGATGGCCTGACGGCCAGATCACGGGTTGCCAGCCGCCAGTTCTCCCGGCAGGCGAGACGCGTCGCGATCCAGGGACTGACCGCGTAGTAAGCCCGGTTGACCGCGCGGATGAAGATCCTGCCGCCGGTCGTCCCCTGCTCCAGGTTGAACCGGACGCGGCGCAAGGTCAGGACCTCTGGTGCATCCTCCGATCCCATGGCCACTGTAGCGACGATGCAGGGCCAGGATGACTTCCTCGGGACAAGTGAGTGCACCTGCCTCGGACGCAATGGGCCGGGGATCTGCAGGAATCTCGCACGCTCGCAGGGGCGCTGCTGGTCGTCGACGATCCAGAGCATGTACCAGCCCGGCGGAGCCGTGGAGTTCTCCGCCTGGGGCAGCATGGTCACGGTGAGGTCGTTTCCGGCCCGCGTGAAATCCAAGGTGACGAAGCGCTGCTCGCTGTCAGTGTGGTGCGTCGTGGCTCCCGGACGCATCAGGGCCACGAGGCGGATCGAGGCGGCCTGAGGTGTCGTTACGACAAACGGGGTCCCGTAGGGGATCTGGGTCGTGGGCGCGCCGTTACGGGTCACTGCGCTGATGGTGGGGCGCCCGGGATTGAAGAAATATGGCGGACGATAGACCTCTCGCTCTTTGCGATTGAGGGCAACCACGCCGGCATTCCACCGGAGGTTGGCGGGCCAAGTGGCAGGCCACGGGAGCTGCGGCTCGCTGCCATTGCGATCGGCGCCACCGGCGACGACCACGCGCCCGTCCGGGAGGAGCAAGGCCGTCGAATGATACATGCGCGGGTGCGTCATGCTGGCGACGGCGCGAAATCCTGCCGGACGCGCGGGCCAGCGTGCTGCGGTCGCTGCGGGTGTGAAGATTTCCGCTGGAAGGGAAGGCGTCGTTCCGTTGGCGATGCTCTTCCATTTGTAGTGGTTATGCCCTCCGCAGACGAGCACGGTGGCGTCTGGCAGCAGCACCAGGTGACCGTTGATGCGCCCCAGGTTCGTCATGCCTCCGCCCGGCGCCGGCGTCCAATTCGGCGGACCTCCCGGGCGTGTGTTCAGGATGTTGGCCCGACGTGGGTCATTGCCGTCGGCGATGTGGTCCATGTTGCCGGTGCCACCGCCGCCCGGCTGCAGCACTGGAGTTCCAGCTGGGTTGAGTGCTGTGCTGCCGCCGACGACGAGGATCTTGCCCTCTTGGGCCGGCGGCAGCAGGACACTCATGCCCTCCTCTCGCCGGCGCGGCTCACCCGGCAGGACCCCGAAATCGTTCCAGGTCCCCGCAGTCGGGCCTGTGATCTGCAGGGCCCTTGTCGTCGGCTCGGGGAGTTCCTGTCCCCAGTTCGTGTGGGTGTAGTAAACCCGGCCATCCGGAGCGAGATGAAGCCCGGGGTAGATCGGCAGGGTGAAATCCGCACCCGTCATGCGGCGGGGAGTGAAATCGGGCGGGGTCAGCACTTCGACCCAGTTGGCGATGATTCTCCCATCCGAGCTGGTGCGGTTCGGCTCGAGGCGACCGGAGAAGACGAGGACTCGCCCATCGCCGAGAAGGACGGCTGTCGGGTACCAGCGTCCCTGCAGAAGCTCCTTGCCGGTTTGGATCCATCGCCCGGCCGGAAAGGCACGGGTCGGCATGGGATCGAAGAGAAGGATGTTCTTCGCCCCATAGCTGCCATTGCTGCTGAAATCGAAATCGGATCCGCCCAGAGTGAGGAGGCGGCCATCCTCTAGGTGCACGTAATGGCAGCAGAACAGATCGACCCCGGGCGGGAAGGGAATGCGCGTGAGCGCGCCGGTGTCAGGATCCCAGCTGTAGCTCACCGTCGCATAATGCATGCTCTCCGTGTGGCCGCTGAACCAGAGCACCTTCCCGGTATGAAGGAGAGCAGCATGGATGACGAAGAGATCACGAGGGTCGTCGACCTCCTGGGGCCCATAACGGATTTTCTCGGTGGCGATCGCGTTGTCGACGGGGGCATCCCAGGCACCGTCCGTAATGGACATCCCGCACTCCCTCTTCAGTCCCTCGGTGCTGCATCATTTGCGTCCTCAGGAGAGGGGCTCACGGATCAGCTCCGTGCAGAGCTAACAGGACGGCCGAAACGACGAGGCACCAACCGAACAGCTTCGCGAAAACCTCTCCCCGCGGCGTATGCTTTTGCACGGCGGCGGCGAGGGCGAGCAGGAACATCCAGGCGAGATTGCCCATGCCGATCACGAGCATGACGGCCATGAGCGGGGCGCAGCAGCCGAAGCATGAGCGCCCATAATCAAGCCCAATCGCGAAGGATTGGCGCAACACGTCCGGACCGCCGGTCCAATGTCGGGCAAAGACGCCGATGGGTGAGCGGCAGGCCATCCGGCAGCGCTCGGCGAAACCGGATAGCTGGTAGAGACCGGCGCCGGCGAACGCCGCAGCAGCTGCCGCGTGCGGCGCATGGGAATGTCCGGCTATCCTGAAGAGGAGGGATCGAAGCCCGTGATCAAAGAGTCCTGCGGCTAGCCCTGCCGTCGTCCACACCGCGACGAGACCCAGCACCACTGCACCAGTCAGCGCAGTATGGTTCGGCCGACCATCGCTCACCCGCGCGAAGGCATCGAGCATCGGTAGCGCCGTGGGCAGCATGGTCCCCAAGGTCATCAGCAACCAGGCGAGGTTGAAGGCGATGAAGCCGGTCCAGACGCCCTCGAAGTGTCCTGGAGCGGAGCCGTGATCGAGCCATCGCGCGTAGGGGGATGTTCCCCAGATCAGGAGGCCGGCACCCGAGGCAGCCGCCAGTCCGATGATCAAGGCGGCGTCGCGCCGGGGGAGACTGATTCCGATCATTTCGAAGATCCGCCATGCCGGTAATGGAAATCACCTCGCATGGCGGCTCGGCCCTTGACCTCGACGCTATGACCCAACCCACCAAGATCCACTCGGAGGTTCGAGCTTGTGCCGACTTCGGCAACAGGCCCAAGAACTGTGGCCAGTCGACCGTGATGCAGTTCGGTGGTCTTGCCATCCGCTCCGACCAGGACCTCGGCGTCACCAGTCACGCGATCGCCGACCGTCAGGCTGAAGTGCTTACCTCGGTTCGTGATCGTGATGGCCGCACGCTCTGTGCTACGCAGGACTCCCATGAGCTTGCCGAGTTCACCGAGGGGGCCGCCAGCCTGTCCTGTGAAGACTGGGACGAGAGCGTCGAATTGATCAGGTGATGCTCTCTCGTCGACGTAGAGAAACACTTCCTGTCCGCCGGTGTCGCGATGGCCGGTATGGAAGGAAACACTGACCACTCGACAGCCGGCGACGTTGAGTCCGCCGATATCGCCCTCATCGATCATCCAGGCGAAGGCACCCGTGCATCGTCCTTCGTCGGGTGGGCGATCGATCCAGCAGGGGCATACCGAATAGCAGTCGCAGAGTTCCAAGAAAGTGCCGGTCAGACGATAGCCGCGCTTTGATGGAGACCGCGCCATAGGTGCTGACCTCTCGACAAGGAACCGTTCTGCAAGGCACGGAACTGTGCGATCTGCGGAACGCCCTCCAGAGCATGCCGATTCGATTTCGTAGTTTAGTTTGGCCTCCCCGGTGCTCTACGTCGCTTACACGTTTTGGCGGTGCGCGTTCCACCTTTGGTGTTACGGATTCCTTCGTCCGGCTGCGATTTGCAGGTTCAATCCGTGCGGAAGACGCGGACAATCCGATGGACTCCGCCACTCAGAAAGGTGCTGTCGAGGCTCTCGGCTGGCCGCCGCCGCGGCCAGTTATAGGCACCGGGGAGGGCGCGTCCTCCAAATTCGGGTTTGTTTTCTGCCCTGGCCCTGATCCTCGAAACGGTGCCAGCGTTGTGGGCACCGCGTGAGCTTAGGGCCGCGGCCCTGCATGCCGTTCACTCGGGAACAGGTCGTCGAGCCGCGGATCATCGTCGGCCAGGATCTCGCCTCGGCGTTCCAACGGGTCGAAAACGATCACCTGTCCTGCCTTGGTCAGGAAGGTATAGTGCCGTCCGCCATGGGCGTTCCCGACTGGCCGGACACCTTCGGATGCACGCGCCGCAGTGGCCCAATCCGTGTACCCGACGGGCAATCTGACGCCGGTGATCTTCTCGATCGCTTCTCCGGCCCAGGCCGAGAGCGCGTCTGGATCATCGACCGTCCGAACGGTCCATCGTTGGGCGTCGTAAGTCCCGACCTCGATAAGTTCGTCGGTCGGAAATGAGCCGATCGCGACAGTCGGATATCGTTGCTTGAGCCTGCCGGCGGCCTGGAAAGGCGGTGTCGTGATCCTCGGCAACCTCGCGGTCCACAAGAGCAAGAAGGCCGCCCAGCTCCTGAAGGAGAAGGGCGCCTGGTTCCTGTTCCTGCCGCCCTACAGTCCGGATTTGAACCCGATCGAGCAGGCCTTCGCGAAGCTCAAGGCGCATCTGCGCAAGATCGCGGCCCGCACCTTCGACGCGCTCTGGAAGGCCATCGGGGACATCTGTGATCTCTTCACCCCGCAGGGATGCTGGAATTACCTCAAAGCAGCTGGATATGCGTCCGTTTAACAGTCCGATGCTCTAGCTCACGCGTAAACGCCGGCCTCGACTCCGGCCTCGACCTGCCGCAGCAGCTGGCAGATCGCCTCGTGCTGGCCCCGCAGCAGGAACGCCACGGGGGTGTCGCCAAGGGCCGCGTTACGCCGGAACAGCCACAGCACGCCGTCCCCTCCGAACATCTCGTCGAGGATCTGCAGGACCTCTCCGACCTCGTAGCGCGAAGCGCGCAGCGCGACGAGCTGCTCAGTCATCTCCTCGAGACGCTCGATCGCAGCATCGAGAAGCAGATCGTCCATGCTTGGTCCCCCGGCCCGTCAAAGCCGGCGACCCTACCATCCGATGACCGAACACTGAATCCGTGGCACCAGATTTCCTCTGGAAAATGGAGAGCCGACTCACATCCGCAGGCGAGGCCATTGGAGCCTTTGCATGTCTCCGCGGCAGGACCATCTCCCTCCGCCGCACGGACCAGCGGCCCTCACGAAAAGTTGGTCGCGACCAACTTTTCATGAGCAGGAGGGAACTACCGCGTCAGAGCCCAGCCATTCGCACCCCGATACTGAGGCGTGACGCACAGGGTCGGTGGGTTTGGCGCGCCCCTGTGGAAAAGTCCCGGGTTCCGCCTCACGCGCGCCAAACCTCGTTATCGAGGGCACGCTGGCTCGGCGCATCCGCGAATGGCCCATACACCTCGTGCTCCCAACAATGTGGAATCCGCTCCGGTCCGGACGGCCCCACCACCAGTGGCCTGAATTGCTGCGCCCGTCGGGGACGAGCCTCGCTCTGTTGCCGGGCGCGCGCCAAACCTACCGGCCGACCACTCAGCGCTGTAAGAAATCGATTTTCCAGTCAGCGCGCGACAAACCTCTATGACCCGAATGCCGGTCTTACTTGGCGGCGCCCAGGCTCAGCCTGAATTTGGCGGCCAAAAACGCCTCAACGACGGCCATCCCGCATTTTTGCAGCCGACTCGGCAAAACGCGATGCCATGGTCAATGTACCCGATCACCGCGAAATTCCCGTGGCCTGCGGTAATGGGAATTTATCCCTGAGTCTTGCTGAGTCCAGAGCTTACGACCGAAAGTGGAGATCGGAATCGATTAGAGTCTTCGAGAGGCCAAAAGGTTTCACGGGAATCTAAAAGAATCCCATTATCGCTAATTTTCCCCGGGATAATCTTCGATCCGGCGCGTTTTTCGGCACCAAGACTCCCGTGATCTCGCCCGAAACTGAAAAAAGTTACGGTTCCGTGAAGATTCTTCGCGCAAGAGACTCCACTTACAGCGAAAAACCGCCCATAACGTGAAAGTCGCGAGAAACACGCAGTTGGGTGTGGTGTCGGACTTGACTGAAACCGGTGCACTTCGGTGGGTTGCGGCAGCACTGTCGAAACGTGGGCTGTGGCGAAATCAGCGGCTTGGTGCTCCCGGTAGCCAGTGCAGCACGTGGTGAGACGCTTGCATTTGGCCACGTTGAGTCCCGTCAGAGGATCCGGCATGCCCTCGCGGCAACCATTGCCTGCAAGGAGATTGCGACTGTGACGTAATCGGCAAAGCAAAAGGCCCCCGAAGCTGGAACTTCGAGGGCCTTGGGAACTGTCACCATCGGTGATGGCAGAAGGAACCCTAAGAGCCCGTCCCGAAAGGGGTTGAGTGGCCGTGGTTGACGTGATTCCGAGGGGTTGTCTAAGCCTTTTCTGGAACTGCAATGTGGACCCCGACCACTCGGCGGCAATATAGCCGCGATGGGTTGCGTTACGAAACGGATCTGACCGATGCCGAATGGGTTCTCATCGAGCCTCTTCTGCCACTTCCGTCCGAGCATGGACGT
>NZ_LN811360.1:126179-169254 GCF_001006805.1 Microvirga massiliensis
AAGCAAGTTCCTTATGCCAGCACCACAGACTCACGTCAAGTAACACCAAGTCGGTGAACGCTCCTGCTTTGCCCTCATTGTGGAGGGAGCGACGCAATTGGCATCGACAGGAGGCCGGCGGCTGAAACCCGCCGCTCTGGCCGCGAAAACTTTTGCGCTCGAAAAAGAGCGCACTGTATCAAAAGGTGAATTGCGGCAGGCCAACGACGACGCCCAGAAGGCCCTCAAGCTGCGCCCGTCCGTGCGCATGGTGCTGTCGAAGCTCGTCGCATGCTGGGGAGAACACGAATGGGATCGACTGCTCGTCTGGCCGTCGAACGAGTGGCTCATGGCCGGAACCGGGCTCTCTGAGCGCGCGGTGCGCAATGCAATTCGGGAGTTGATCGAACTGCAGTTGGTCGTTCCCAAGGACTCGGCGAACGGGAAGCGGTTCGCCGTTCGCGACGCAACCGGCAAGGTCATCGACGCCTACGGGCTCGACCTCACGCCCCTCTACGTCCGGCGTGGAGAGTGGAAGGCCAAACTCGCCGAGCAAAAGGTCCTGATCGGCCTTCGCAAGCAGGTACTCGAGGAGATCACGATCTGCCGTCGCGCCACCGAGGAAGCGCTCACGGCCCTGGCGCTGCATTTCCCAGATGTGGACCGCTCCGAGTTCGAGCACCGCTTCGAGGGTCTCAGGGCCCGCAGCCGGCGCCTGTCCCGGCTCGCCCATCCGAGTGAGCTCCTGGTCGCGTGGCAGGAACTCCGAAGCTTGGTGGAAAAAGCCTTTCTGGAGTCCGGCAATGGGGGCACGAAATGCAGGCACATAGACTCAGAGTCCAAATCTCCTAGTGAGACTTGTGACAAGGGCATCCGGCCGACAGCGCGATCCGAGCCCCATCCTGGGTCCGCAGAGGATCCCTCGGCCGTCGCGGCGATCGTCGAGGCGTGCCCGACCGTCAGGGATTATCATCGACCCGTTCGGGAACTCGGAGACATCATCGCGGCAGGCCGATATCTCAGGGCGTCGCTCGGCGCCCACGAGAGCGCCTGGCAGGAAGCCGTCGCCGCCATTGGGCCCCTCGAGGCAGCCGCCTCCGTACTCTACGTCCTCCAGCTCTATGCGGACGATGTCGAGCGCGGGAGAAACCAGATCCGTAACCCAGGAGGCTATTTTCGGACAATCGTGCGCATGGTCAAAGCGGGTAAGATCGACCTTTGGGCCGAAATCCGGGCCATGCGCAGGCGGCGGATGTGCTGATCCGATGGACTTGCGCGATCAGCGCGTCCGGATCTCGTCAGCGATCGGCCAGGACAACGCAGCTTTCGCCGGACGCATGCAGGCTGTCGCAGAGTTCCGTCGCGGCCGTGCGCGAGGAAACCTGCAGGCGCACACGGTAGAATGCGGCTCGTCCGCGGTTGCCATACGGCGTCTGGACGACGACAGGCTCGCGGTCTCCGACGAGCTCAGCACGGCGGGCGCGCAGTTGCGAGAACGCGGCGAGTGCCTGTTCCTCCGAGAAGCTGCCGGCCAACTGCACGGCCCACTGCCGCGGAGAGACTTCACTCCCGGAGGTCGAGTGGTTCATCTCTCGAGCCGCAGTCGTCATGGCACGAGGGTCTGCAGACCCAGGAGCCGCATCCGGGGTCCTGTCCGTCGGTTCCAAAGCGACGGCCGGCAGGCTGAGGCCAGCCAGAACAGCCGCGAGTAGAGCGAGCCTGGTCATGCTCCTGCTCCATCATCGATCTCGTGCCGTGGTCAATCCGGCGCGGGCGGGTCCATCCCGCTTGGGTCACTCTCGGCGTGGGTGATCAGGCCAGCCGAGGAAGGCACACGCCGAAACTCGTAATCCCGTTCAGTCGAGAAGGAGGTGCCGTAGCGCACCCTCCCGTGGGTGGATGCGATGGCCTCCCGATGTGGAAGCGCCGGACGATTCCGTCAGGGCTGCCGTTCGCGATTGGAGAGGCCTCCTGCTTGCTGACAGGATCATCATGGCAGTCAGGAGCGCCGAGCGGAAATACCAGGTTGGTTCGGGTTCGATACGCGTCGGCTATGAAGCCGGCTCGCATCGGTCCGATAAGCGGTGTCCCTGCGGGCACCACGCGTGCTTGAATCCTGAGGCTGCAAACCGTCCCAACGTCCGCACTCCCAGCCACTGGCCCATTTTCCGGTGCGTCAGCACTCTTCTTCGCCCAAAGATCCCTTGACGCTCAAAGGAAGGCGTCATCTGCTCGGATCCCTTCTGGAGGAGTTAGGAGCCACATGAACAAAGCCGACCTGATCGAGAAAATCCGGGATGATTATGACCTGACCAGGGTGCTGGCCCGCGACATCGTCGAGAACGTCTTCGAGACCCTCGCGACCACCATCCAGAGTGGCGAAGAGGTCTCGATTTCGAACTTCGGCGCCTTCAAGCTGGCCGACAGGGCCGCCCGCAAAGGCCGCAATCCCGCGACAGGCGAAGCCATCAAGATCGCGGCCAGCAGAACCGTCAAGTTCAGGCCGGCTGCGCCCCTGAAGGCCGCACTCAATGTGAAGCGGCGCTCGTCCAAAAAGTCTTCCAAAAAGAGAGCCTGAACGGGTCGGTTGCTTTCCGACACACGCCACAAAGCAGCAGGACGAAGAGTTTCGCCCTGCCGCACGAAACGCCGGGCGAGCCCAGGCGCTTTGCGACCCGCTCCCGAAGCCGCCAATAATCAGGTCATAATTTCGCTTCGGCAGCGCCACGGCCCGTTCCACGCTTGGAACACCCCATCGGTCGGGCGCTCAATTCGGCGACCTCGAACGGCCGGAGCCCTTTACGAGCCTCGAAAAAGGAATGCTGTCGGGGGACACCGATGTCCAAGCCCAGTCGTCACCGCATTGGAAATACGGATCTTGCCCACCTTGTTTCTTATGATATCCACTTACGCTCATTTTCTGCAAAAAGACACAGGGAAACAGTGATTTAATCCCCAAATTTCAACTCGATCATTGATTTAGGATTATTATGAAGCCCGTTCGCACAGCGCTGGGAGTCGTTTTGCTCCTCGGCGGGTTATACGTTGTCGTCGGAGAACACCTTTCGGGGACGAGCGCAGACGCCACCATCAACGCTCGGACCACCGTCTTGAGGGCGCCCGTCGAGGGCCGGGTGGAGTTTGCCGTCCACACCATCGGCTCCCTGGTCCCGGCCGGAGAGATCGTCGCGAGCATCAGCGACGACCGGTTCGACAACGCCCGCCTGATCGATCTCGAACGGGCCCGCGCCTCTCTCGAGACCGATGCCAAGCGGATCGCCGAGCAAATTGGTGCCGTCACCGAAGCCCGGGCGATCCTTCGGGCCCACGCGGAGAACTACCAGGCGGGCCGGATCCAGCAGATCGAATCGCGCGTTGCGGAAGCCCAAGCCGCCAAGGCCTCAGCTGAGGCCCGCGTCCGCGAGGCCGAAAGTGCGTTCAAGCGCACCTCCCAGCTGAACGACCGAGGCCTGCAGACCAATATCACGCTCGACCGGGCGATCGCCGACTACGATGTCGCCAAGCAGGACGTCGAGCGCACCCGCCAGCAGTTCAACTTCCTGACCACCGAGCTCGCGTCCGCGCGCGACGGCGTGTTCATTGGCGACTCCTACAACGACGCTCCCTACTCGATCCAACGTATCCGGGAGTTCGATCTGCGCCTCGCCGAGCTCAAGGCCGAGGCGGATCACGTCGATCTCCGCCTGAAGCAGAGCGCCGAGCAGATCTCCGCCGAGCGCGTGCGCGTCAACAGGCTCACGCGCGCGGACCTGAGCGTCGACAAGCCGTCGATCATTTGGAACTTCCACTCGAGCAACGGTGAGTAAGTCTCCCGCGGCCAAGAGCTGGTCCGCCTGGTCGACTGCACGACCACCATGATCACCGCGAGCGTCAGCGAAACCGTCTATTCCACCCTGAAGGTCGGCATGCCGGCCCAGTTCCGGGTGAATGGCGACAGTCGCACCTTCGAGGCCACGATCACGCGTCTGGCCGGGTCCGGGGCGGCAAGCCTCTACGAGAATCTCACGATCGGTCCCAGCCCGGAGCATCTCAAGCGGTACGACGTGACCCTGGTGGCCCCGGGCGTGCGCAGTGACCCGGGGCTGTCCTGCGCCGTTGGCCGGACCGGCCGCGTGGCGTTCGCGGGTGGTCCGCTCAGCCTTCTTCGCCAAATCACAGCCCGGTTCGGATTCTAAGTGCTTCTCCTCAGCCCGTTTCTCTCGAGCCTCGCCGGTGCCGCGATCGTCATCGGCATCGCCCTGCTGGTGCTCCCGCACGTATCGCGGACCAATGTCTGGGTGCGCAGCCTCCTGCTCGGAATGACCGCGGTTCTCGCCTGGCGCTACATGCTCTGGCGCTTCACCGAGACGATCCCTCCGTTCAGCCTTGCGCCCGACGCCCTCGCGAGCTGGATCTTCGTCACGATCGAAGTCCTCTCGATGGTGTCATCGACCTTGGCCTACTTCTTCCTGACCCGGCACAAGGACCGGACTCCGGAAGTCGACCAGAACCTCACCTGGTGGGACCGGAAAAATCCACCGCGGGTCGATGTCTACATTGCGACCTACAACGAGGAGCGCGAGGTTCTCGAGCGCACGCTCGCCGGCGCCCAGGCCCTGGCCTACCCGGGAACTCGCGTCTTCGTGCTCGACGACGGGCGCCGTGATTGGCTCGCGGAGGTCTGCCAGCATTATGGCGCCGAGCACAGAACCCGGCCCGACAACGCCCACGCCAAGGCCGGCAACATCAACTACACGTTCCAGCAGCGGCTCAAGGATGAGGACCCGCCAGACTTCATCGCCGTTCTGGACGCCGACTTCGTTCCCCACCGGAACTTTGTCAGCCGGGCCCTGGCCCTGTTTCACGCCCCCACGGTCGGGCTGGTCCAAACGCCTCAGCACTTCTTCAATCCCGATCCGGTCCAGCACAACCTGAAGATCGCCGACGCCTACCCGGACGAGCAGCGGTTCTTCTTCGACAACGTCGAGCCGGCCCGTGACGCGTGGGGGATCGCCGTGTGCTGTGGCACCTCGTCGATGGTCCGGGTCGAGGCGCTGAAAGCCATCGGGGGCCTGCCGACCGAGTCCGTGACGGAGGACTTCCTTCTCACGGTCCGCCTGAGCACCCATGGCTGGAAGACGGTCTACCTCAACGAAGCGCTCACCGAGGGTCTCGCCCCCGAAGGCCTCCACGAATACGTCGTGCAACGGGGCCGGTGGTGCCTCGGCATGATGCAGATCGTGCGCAACGTCTACAATCCGCTCGGATCCAACAATCTCCCGCTGATGCAACGCGTGAGCCTCCTGGATTCTGCCCTCTATTGGACGACCACGTTTCCGTTCCGCCTGATCAGTCTGGTGGGCCCGCTTCTGTATTGGTTTTTCGGCATCATCGTCGTGATCGCGACGGTGCCGGACATCACGTCGTATTTTCTGCCGTACTACGTCGCCGTCCTCGTTACCCTGAACTGGATTTCCCACGGGAAAATCATTCCCGTGCTCAACGACGTCTCGCAGCTCCTGGCGGCTTGGCCCATCACCCGGGCCGTGTTCATGGGGCTGTTCACGAAAGGCCCTCACAAGTTCCGTGTGACCGCAAAAGGCGGCGATCGGACTAGGACGGTCGTGCAGTGGCCACTGATGAAGCCCTTTGCAATCCTGTTCGGGCTGACCCTGCTGGGCATGGTTCTGCCGCTCACCACCGACTCCGGTTTCAGCCATATCGGTCAAGCCGGGGACGGGATCCGCGTCGTCCTGTTCTGGACGATCTACAACCTGCTGGTTCTCGCAATCACGATGCTCGCCTGCATCGAGCGCCCGCGCGTCAATCGCCCCCAGAGAGGGGTCGTCGAGAGGGCCCACCTGTCATCGGGACACACGAGGATCACGTGCTGGCTCCTCGAACTCGGTATCGATTAGGCCCGGTTGAGAGGAGCCGACGGACTGAACATCGGACACAATGGCACCCTGACCCTGCAGGACGTCGGCGATGTTTTCGTCCGCATCACCGAGAAGCTTCACGATGGGTATCGTCTCAGCCTGCACCCGACCGAGTCGCAGAAGATCCAGATCCTGCAGAAGATCCACACGGCGGATGCCGTGCCGGGCGCAGCGGGCGGGGATCTCTCCGGCATGGTACGGGGATGGATGCGGGCTCTGTCGTTCAACAAGAGCGCCTGATCCGGAGAACACATCAGCACAACGCCTGAATTCACCAAATCATTTATTTTAGGATTTTCGATATGCGCCTCAATATCAGGACTGTCATCGTTCTCGGAATCGGCGCTCTCATGATGGCACCGGCGCTGATCGCGGGGACGATTTATACGAACGCCGTGCAGCAGCGCGCCGAGGCCGTCAATATGACCCGCCTCAAGACCGTCGGACAGATGGCGTCCGACCTGCTCGGGCGCCGTACGCATCAACTGTGGCGCGATGTGGAGGGGCTGTCCCGGGTGCTGGACCTCGAAGACACCACGGAAATCCGCCGTCACTTGTCCTTCATGAGCCACATCGACCCGCGATTTACCTGGATCGGCGTCGCCAATGTCGAAGGCCAGGTCCTGGCGGCGTCGCAGGCGCTGCTCGAAGGGCAGAGCGTTGCCGAGCGCCCCTGGTTTCGCCGTGGGCTCAATGCGCCGACGGCGGTCGACGTGCACGATGCCAAGCTCCTCGAGAAAGTCCTGCCCGCGCGGCCGCAGCCCCGCCGCTTCGTGGATTTTTCCGCTCCCCTGAAGGATACCATGGGACGGGTCGTCGGGGTCGTCGGCGCTCACTTCGACTGGGATTGGGTTGAAAGCAATCTCGCCGGGCTTCACACCCCCGGGATTGACGTGCTCCTCGTCGCGCGCGACCAGCGCGTCCTGTTCGGGCCCAAGGATCTGCGGAACACCACGTTGTCGGTCGGATCGGCCATCGCCGCGGGCCAAGGGGTCTCGATCCCGTTCACGGAACGCTGGCCGGACGGCAAAGACTACTTCACCGTGACCCTCCCGATCCAGTTCGAGGACATGCCGAGCTTCGGGTGGAGCCTCATCGTGCGCGCCGATGCCGAAAACGCCTTGGCGCCCACAAAGGCGCTGATCCGGTCGTTCTGGACGATGCTGGGTGCGGGCTTCCTGGTCGCGCTTGGACTGCTCTATCTCTTCGCGATCTGGCTGAGCGGCCCCTTGATCCGCATCGTCAAAACGGCTGAGCAACTTGCCGACGGAAAGGCCGATCAACCACCCTACGAAGAAACGCGCTATGCGGAAGCCGCTCGCCTCAGCGCAGCGCTTGTCCGGCTCCAAGCTCTCGCGATGACGGCTCGCCGTTCTGCTGCGGAGGGCAAGGACGGTGGTGAAGACGACGGAGCAGTTTCGCACGTTCGGCTCGTGAAGTAAGCCGCGCCGACCGGAACACGGCTTCTGGACGGGCGGCCTCTTCGAGACATGGCCACCGTCCTGTTCATCACCGATCCGGGAGTCGTCATCGGCTCGAAGGTGCTGGCCGCAAAGGCCGCAATCCCACGACCGGCGAAGCCATCAAGTTCAGGCCGGCGGCGCCTCCGTAAGCTGCGGTCAACGAGACGCTGCGCTCATTCAAGACGAGCCCCTGACCGATCGGGCCCTTGTCCGGCTGACGACAGCTTCATGCTGGTGCTCGAGACCGAGATTCACCTCACCGTGAGCATCGGCGCTCCAAGCTGAGCCCTCGGCCTGTCGGAATGATTACTTGTCGTTCGCGCCCGTGAGCGCATCACAGGCGAAGTTTTTCGACTACGCGCAAATCCCAAATAGTTCCCGATAGAAACCCGAGCCTTACGCCCTGGGCTCGTGATGATGTTCCGCGCGCAAATACACGGTCGGTGGTGAGCCGAGAACGTCGGGTGGAGATCTCCCTGGCATGGTGCGGGGCTGGATGGGGCCTCGTTGGCCGCAAACCCGTAAATTGACAAAGATTTTTCTCAGGAATTTTTCGATATGCGCGTGAGCTTTAAAACGGCCATGGTTCTCGGTGTCACCGCGTTGATGATCGCGCCAGCTCTGATCGCCGGAACCATCTATACGGACTCCGTTCAGCGTCGCGCCGAGTCGGTCAATATCAGCCGTCTCACGACCATCGGGCAGATGGCTTCCAATCTGCTTGGGCACCGGAGCATCAGCTGTGGCGCGACGTGGAATCCATGTCCCGGGCGCTGAACCTGGAGGATCCCGCCGAAATCCGCCGCCATCTGTCGTTTCTGAGCCATGTCGAGCCCCGATACACCTGGATCGGCGTCGCCGATGCCGAAGGCAAGGTTCTCGCCGCATCTCATGGAATGCTTGAGGGCCAAAGCGTTGCCGAGCAGCCCTGGTTCCGCCGCGGCTTGAACGCGGCGACGGCGATCGACATCCACACCTCGACGATCCTCGAGACAATTCTCCCGGCATCATCCGAGGCTCGTCGCTTCATCAACTTTTCGGCTCCCCTGAAGGATCCGGCCGGCAAGCACATCGGTGCCCTCGGAACGCATCTCGATTGGACCTGGGTGAAAAACAACCTTGCTGCGTTCAAGTCGCCCGGCGTCGATGTGCTTCTGGTGGCCCGCGATCAGCGCGTGCTGTTCGGCCCCGATGACCTGCAGGATGAGACGCTCTCCGTCGGGGCGGCGATCGCGGCCGGCCAGTCCGTGTCGATCCCGCTGACGGAGCGCTGGCCGGACGGAAAAGACTACTTCACCGTCACACTCCCGGTGCAGTTCGATGACATGCCCGGCCTCGGCTGGAGCCTCATTGTCCGGGCCGATTCGGCAAACGCCATGGAACCCACGAAGGCGCTGATCCGCTCCTTCTGGACAATGTTGGGCGGTGGCTTCCTGGTTGCCCTCGAGCTCCTCTATGGATTCGCTCTGTGGCTGAGCAAGCCCTTGGCCCGGATCGCCAACACGGCCGAGCAGCTCGCTGATGGACGGTCGGATCAGCCCCCGTATGAGGAAACCCGGTATTGGGAAGCCTCTCGCCTCAGCGCGGCGCTCGTCAGGCTCCAGGCTCAAGCGATGAGCGATCACCAGACCACTCCCGTAACGACGGCGGGCGGTGATGAAACCCAGGTCCCGCGGGTTCGGCTCGTCGAGGCTGCTTGATCGGCCTGCAGATCAAACTCCAGAACCTGCCGCCTGCTGCCCGGCCATAGCCCGTGGCAGCGAGTTCCCCGTCACTCTCCCCGGAGCCCATATCTCCATGACAGCCCAAGCCGTCATTGAGCCCTTTGATCCGTCGGAATTGACCGAGGAGGAGTTTCTCCTCGGTCCCGATCGCGACGATGATCTCGATATAGACGACGTCTTCTCGAAGGAATTCGAGAATATCTATGCCGATCAACTCATGTTCGATCGGTCATCCGTCGCGATCACGCCGAAGTCGCTCTGGACGCCCTCAATCGTCGATGCGGATTACCGCTTCGTCGACGTTGAAGCCGGTGTGCTCCTCATCGGACCGGACGGCAAACCCTGCGGAGGCTATATCGGCTGCGATGTCGCCATCGGCTGGATCCACCGAGGCCGCGGCCTCGGCTCCGAGCTCATTCTCGAATATGCGATGCGGCACGGACGGCTCCCGACCTGGGATCTCGATGAAGCATCGTATTCGACCGATGGCTACCGCGCTCACTGCAATGCGCATGCCATGGCTCGGGATCGGGTTTTCTTCGACCGAAAGCGGCAAGCCCTCAAGGACGCAGCTTCAGGAAAGTAGAATTCGCCGGTATCAATCCCGGTAAGCGGCGATCGTTACGCAGTAACGATTTTTAGTGACCGCCCTTTCCCGGGAAGCATCCGAGAGAACACGAGTCGAGGGACAGCGCCCTGAGGCGTGGCAAGGCCGCAGTGCTTTCCTAGGCTGCTGGCCTATGGCGAGGATCGTATCTCAGGAGCTTCCCGCGAAGCTTCTTGCCCTCGTCCATCCACTTCGCCGCCTTCTTGCGGAGCTTGTTCTTTTTCGCGGTGCTGCGGTGCTTCTCGCTACCCTTGCCCATCGCGCGTCTCGCCTGAGAACGTAAGTCCTGCTTCATTTTGATGAGGCACTCGACCGAGTCAACGCGCTCTAGCCCGTTATTGCCAGTGCCCCGGCATAGACCGGGCTACCAAGACAAGCCTCCGCGCCTATTATCCCTTGTCAGAGAGCTGTTCCATTCGGTCTCTGGTGACCTCGTCTCGACGAACTGCCGGCGGCCAGAAGAAGGGAGTTGGCATGAGGTACTCGGGTCTTGGCGTCGCAGCGATCGCCGCGTTTGTGGCTTTGACATCTCTACCGGCTGACGCTCAGTCGGGACCAGGAGTGGGCATTCGCTCTGCCCATCAGGTCAGAGGTCGAGTCAACCGACCCGTCATCTATTTCGAGAACCGCGCCGGAAACTTCCGCCCGGAATACTTCAGCAGCTCAACGGCCCCGCGGCGTGACTTCGGTCGCCGGGTCGTCGGGCCACGGGTCGTTGGTCCGCGCGTCGTCAATCCAAGAGTCGGCTTTGACCATGATAACCGTCGGCGGTTCGGTCACCGTGGATTTGGCGACCGATACATCGTCCGGAATGTCTACGCCGGACCCTACTATCCGCTGCAGCAGTCGCAGTTCTCCTATGACGTGACGCCGGTTTCCGCGAGCCCGGCGCCGGTCACCGTGACGGCCCAATCGGCACCGCCTGCTCCTCCCCTGACGATCCGGGTCGGGGCCATGTGCATGACCCCGGACAGGACCTGCCGGCTCGAGAGCGCCGGCGCCGTGGGCACGGACTGCTCCTGCCGTGGGTCCGAGGGCACCATCCACCGATAGGCGTGCTCGGTCTTTCGACGAGGATCACTGGACGAGGCGGATCCGCTCCAGTTGGAGCGTGTCGACCGACACCCAGCCGATATCCGGCTGCGGAAGCGGGACGAGGTAAACCCGACCTCCCTCGGCCTGCGTGACCCGGCACGAAATCGCCCGCTGCTCTCCCGGAGGGCGATAGACCACGATGGACCCGAGTTCGGGCGGGCATCCCTCCGGATCGTCCTCGAGGGGCTCCATGGCCGATCGATCCATCTCACCGGACGCAGCCGCCTGGTCTTTGCTGGCCCGAAAGCGGTCAAGCGCCGCGATCGCCACCCGGGCCCGATCTCGGAACCGTTCGCTGACCACCCGCAAAATCGGGCCTTTGGTGCGGCCCGGATACCAGGAAGGGCCGCCAACCTTCGCGAGCTCGGCGGCGACCGCCTCAACCTCTTCGTCTGACACCTTGATCCTCTGGGTTGCGCTGAAAAAGGCGACGGTGAACTCGAATCGTCGTCTTGGTTCGGATGAAGCCCATCAGTCTCGATTATGGAAAATTCGAGTCCGGCCTCAACGGATACTGGCTCGCACAAAAGCCTGTTTTCACCGCAAATCCCAAGGAGCACTCAATGCCAATTCTGACCGATGAAGACTTCAGTGACGTCGATACGCATGAGAAATTGTCTGAAATCCTGTCGACCGGTTTCGGCCTTTCCGGACAGCCCGGCACGCGTGAGCATGCCGAGGATGCCATCGTGGCCCTCAGCCAGGCCAATGACGACATTTTCTGGGACTATGGGTCCTATGTCGCGGATAACGGCCTCGCAGCTACGGCCGCATCGCACGCCAACATCTCGCGTCTTCAGGCTGGTGCCGACTATGCCCAAGAGGTGCTCAAGGTGCTCGCCGCGAACCCCGACCTGATGGCCCGTGTCCGGGCAGAGTTGGACAAGAAGCCGGCACGGCCTCAGATCCCATGATCCTGAGCATTCAAGCGGCAGTCTCGAGCAGGGCACCTTTGCTGACGATCTGCCACTTTGCAGAATAGTGATTGGACAAACGATGGCTCACACCAAGACGACCACGATCGAGATAGCGTCCACTGCTGTTGCCGCTCTTCAGGGCGAGAATCTCGAACGTCCCGGGACTTTCGAACAATTCGAAAAGAGATTCGGAACTGTTGATGTCCCGGATGCAGATGGTCTGATCCTGTGGGACAAACTTCCCGAAGGCGTCAATTCAGCTCTCGTCTGGACGGTTGTCGATGGTGATGATGGTCGAACCTACCTTGAACCGGGCTTCCACCGGGTGAACAGGGTCGGCAACGCGATTGCCGAGCACCCGCGAGCCGACGCTCCCGCCAGCTATCGGACTTACAGCTACTGAGCTTTCACCGTGACGCTCGGATCTTCGACCACCAGCGATCACGCGTGATCCGTTCATCGTTCCCTTTCAGCAGGCCGTCAGCAGTCCTCAGACGCGCTGCATCTTCAGCGTCGTCGAGACGGCATTCAGCTGACTCGCGAAACGCTGCTTCACCTGGTCCAGAGTTGATTTCAGGTCGTCAATGCCCTGCGTGAAGACGGCCTCCTGGGCATGCAACTCCCTCTTCACGAGAGCAATCAGGTCATCCTTGTCTTCGGCCGACCCAATCGTGCCGTCCTGGAGCGCCAGCACCCGTCCATCGCTGAGCACGAAGAAACTCGTTGTGTCCTCCTCCCGATAGAGGCGGAACACCGATCCTTCCGGAGGCAGTTCGGCCCCGTGCTGCAGGGCCATGCTCCTCAGGATGTCCTGGCGTTCGGCCTTGACTACCGGGCGAGGCTCGACCACCTCGAGGCCCGTCAGCTCGCCGAGGCTGCTCCGGAGCGCCGCCAAGGCTTCCCTTTGGCCTCTCTCCACACGGGCCATGACCTGCTGGAGCCGCCTCAGGGTCCGCTCGGCCTGCTTGCGGGTCTCGTCGAGCGAGAGACCCAGTTGCTCCAGATGAAGGCCGATCAGCTTCGTGTCCTGGATGACGGGCATCTCATCATCCGAGGCCTCATGGTCCTGCTGTGCCGAGGGCCCCTCTTTCTGCGAGGCGCATTGGCGGGCCTGCTCGGCGAGCGCCAAGCGGTCTTCCACCATCTGCTGAAAAAGGCTTTTTTCTCGCTCGAAAATGAGCTCTTGAGCCCGGCGTGTCGGTTCGACGATCATCGAATTGGGTATCCCTGGATTCGGGTCTTCAAACCGAAAATGGGAGAAATGTCACCCGCCAAATGGTGGTAGTCTCCGGTCGCCTGGACCGGCAAGGTTTGGAGCGGCGAAATACGATGCAGGAAAATCCCCTTCGTCCGCGATATCGCCTGAAACGCAACCGGATCGATCCGGATCTCGAGCGCTATGGCCTCCGCACGATTCAATCCCGGTCCGGATCGGCGCCGCCGGGACGGCTCTTGCTGGCTCTGTGGAACCTGCCCTACATGGTTCTCAGCACTGTTTGGGCGAAGCTCCGATGAGAGCCACCGCGGTCCGGAGAACTCCAGGGATGCTGACCAGGGCAGCCGCTCTTGCTGTTCTGGGCTCTCTCGCCTGCTTGGGAGCGGCCTCTGATGCTTCCGCTCAGACCGGCGGCGAGTGCCCCCAGTTCTTCGCACAGGGGCAAGCGCCGACCCTCGCGAACGAGCGTCTGGCCGCAAAAACCCGCGTGCTCTGCTACTCGTTCTTCGCCGTCCTGCACTCCGGGGTCACCCGCACGCCGCTCTGGACCGCTGAACACCTGACCCGCGAGGATCTGCGGCGAGCCGCCTGCATCGACCGAGTGAACAAGTTCCATGCCGAGACCGGGCTGCCCAAGGACGAGCGGGCTGAATTGTCCGACTACGTCCGCAGCGGCTTTGATCGCGGCCACCTCGCGCCGGCCGCCGACATGCCGACCGAGGACGCTCAGGACGAGTCCTTCTCGCTCGCCAACATGGTTCCCCAGGATCCGACGCTCAACCGCCGGTTCTGGCAGCAGGTCGAGACCACCGTGTCCGGGCTGACGATGCGCTACGGCGAGACCTATGTCGTCACCGGTGTCGCCTTCCGGGGCCAGAACCTCCAATCCCTGAAGGGAAGGGTGCTCGTCCCGACCCAAATCTTCAAGGCCGTCTATGTCCCAAGCCTGGAGCAGGCCGGAGCCTATGTGGTCGACAACGTCAACACGAAAGATTGGAAACTCCTGTCGATCGACGAGCTGACCGCGCTCACCGGGATCGATGCCTTTCCGGGGCTGAGCCCCGCCGTCCGGGCCGGGGCGATGCGCCTTCCCGAGCCGAGCAATCGCGGCCGGCCCCGCTGCCGGGACATCCCGGTTCCCGACGAAAGGTCCACCACACAATGAAATCCCTCACACCCTTCGCCAACGACACGGAATCCCAGAACATCGGAGGGCTCACCTTCGAGAACGGCTCCGACAAAATCGTGGTCTCGGGCGATCTCGAAATCACCAAGGATCAGGCTGGCCTGAAGCGCGCGAAGGCGCTCCAGACGCTCGTGAACAAAATCGTCAAAGCGCTCCAGGCCGAGAAGGATCTCCCGGAGGAGATCGAAGAGACGACGGAACCGACCCAAGAGGTCCCCAATCCTTTCGAGACAGGATCCTGAGGCCCTCGTCCGAGGCGGTATGTCGGCTCCCGCAGAGGGCAAACGCGATCGTTAGAAAATAATAGCTGAGTCGGGCTTTCCCGAGGGCAACGGCTACTGTCCGAAACAAAATCCCGAAAGGAAGTCGCGCTCCTCACAAAGCGAGGGAGCGCGATGAAATCTCCGATGCCCATCACCCGCTGCACCATCACTGGCCTCGACGACGTCGCGCTGATCCCGCAGGTCAACGAATTATTCCGGCAATTTCCGTTCCTGGAAATTGGTGTGCTTTTCTCCGAAACGCGCGCCGGGCAGGAAAATCGGTTCCCGAGCCCTGAGAACCTCATGACCATGGTCCAGCGACTCGAGGGCCCGGTGGCCCTCCACGTCTGCGGCCGCGCCGTCCGGGACGTCATTTTCGGTAATTCGCACGCCAGCGCAATTTCGTTCGTTCGGCACGAGAACGTCGGCCGGGTCCAGCTCAACCTCAACGCCCGTGCCAAATGGCTGCCGGCACCCGAGGTCATCGACACCGCAATCCGCGGGTTTCGCAAGCCAGTTATCATTCAGGAAAATTCCGCCAACCGTGACCTCAACCGCCATCTGACGGCGCCCAACCACCAGGTGCTGTTCGACTCCTCCGGGGGCTCGGTATCGCTGCGGAAAGCTGGCCCAAGCCCATTCCGGGGAAGGCCTGCGGTTTCGCCGGCGGCTTAGAGTCTGACTCAAAACTCACCGCCTCTCTGGGCGGTTGGGATTCCAGCGACGTGAGAGGGCTTGGATCGGGCGACTTCGAGCCGGCTCCGCTCTATCAGGTCGGGATTGGATGCCTCCATGCGCCGTTTTCAGTCAGACACTTAGGCCCGCAGACGATCGCCGAGCAGGTTCCTCTCATCGAGGCCGCGGCGGGCGACGATTGCGCTTGGATTGATATGGAAGGGCGCGTTCGCACCGAGGACGATCGGCTCGACCTCGAAAAGGTCAAAATCGTGCTCAAAGCGGTCGCCAACCATATCGCGAGGGCTCCGATGCGTGACACCAGATCAATTCTCCCGGACTGCGGCAGACCACGGACGGCCGCATGAGACCCGAGGCGAGATCGGTTCCGATCTGACCCTCCATCCGCCCCGAATTGCGGGGAAAACCGACCGATCCCATTGCCAAGCTGGCGGGTCTCGCACGAAATCAGGCCCTGGGGCGATTCGGGCGCAGGCCTGAGCACGTCCCGTGGCGAAGATGTCGATCGGGACGGCGGCGTGAACTCGAGAAAGACCAAGTCGTTTCCGATGACTCCTGAGAACTTCGCCCGCCTGCGCCGAGCCGTGGGCTTGCTCGCCGACGAGCCGGGACTGCGCCTGCTCAGAGTCGAGGCGCATCAAGGCAAGATCTGCTTCAGGCTCGTGCTGACGGAAGTCTTCGGGACGAAGATCCATCCGAAGGATCCTGCAGTCGTGGTCGGCATGTCATCCGATCCCGCGACAGCAATGGAAATCGCGCTCGCCAAGGGCAAGACCCTGATCCGCGCCATCAATCAACCTGTCGATCACGCGATCTTCCGCACGGTTTGACCGTGCAACCACCAGCGATGAAGAAGGCGCTTGTCACCGCCTGCCTGCTCGTCCTCATGTCGGCCCATGCCCAGGCCGGCCGCGGGGCCGAGCAAATCCTGCAGGAATTGAGGGTCGACGCCCTGCGTGGCTACACGACCTGCAGCGTGATCGCCACGACCATCGGCCGCAAGAGCGATACCCTGAGCGTGAAAGCCTTCGCGAAGGAGGTCCAGAAGCTCTCAGGCTGCATCTCCGGGATGGTCACCAAAGTCAAAAGCGGTGTCCTGCGGCTCCGGTCACACGTTGCCGGTCAGCCTCACGCCGAGGCCCTGCTGGACGATTTCACCGCAAGCTTCCTGGCACTCTCGACAGCGATCCAGGCCCACCCGGGGTTCTCCGACGCGCCCGGCACGCAGGTTATCGTGGCCAAGCTCGACAGGTTCAGGACGGATCTCAGCCCGTAATTGCCGAACACGGAATTCGGCTTTGAGGGACCGGCATTGAATTTCATCGCCTCGCGACGAAATTCCGCCTATTTTTGATCCCGGTCAATGCCTCGCGAAAATTCGAGGTCCATTCGGCATGGTGAGGCGACGTGATCGCCACCATCGCATTTTAGCTCATGTCCCGTAAAAGCGTTCACCCGACAGGGCGCGAAAGCCCCTTCAGTTCCGACGAGATCATCGTCTCGAAGACCGACCCCAAGGGCCGGATTACCTACGCGAATGATGTGTTCGTCCGGGTCTCCGGCTATTCCGTCCCGGAGCTCCTCGGCCAGCCGCATAGCATCATTCGCCACCCCGACATGCCGCGCTGCGTCTTCAAGCTGCTGTGGGACACCATTCAGGCCGGCGAGGAGATTTTCGCCTATGTCCTCAACATGGCGCGAAACGGTGACCACTACTGGGTGTTCGCCCATGTTTCGGCCACCCGTGACGCCAGCGGCACGATCGTCGGCTACCACTCCAATCGGCGCAAACCCAGCGACGCCCAGATCGCTGCCATCACGCCGATCTATCGGGATCTCCTCAGGGAAGAGCACCGTCCCGCTAACCGCAAGGACGGAATGACGAACGCAGGCGCCATGCTCGCCTCCCTGCTGCGCCAGAAGGGCACGTCCTATGACGAATTTGTCTTCTCTCTGTAAGGGCAGCGCCCTGGCGTGTGGCGCCCTCGTGGCGATCGTGCTTGACGGCATCGCTCTTGGCTTTGGTCTCTATGGGGGTGTCACGAGCCTTCCAGTTCACCTCGTGGCCGCGGCCTGCTTGGCCGGATCCGGCTATTTTTTTCCTGCGCGCCAAGAGAGCGCTGGCGGTGGTCGCCCACGTATGTCACGCAAGCGCCTGCGGCGACCTCGAGAGCCGGGTGATCGGCACCCGAGAGCCGGGCCTCATCGGCGAGCTCGAACGCAACGTCAATCACTTGCTCGACATCACCGATGCCTTCGTGCGCGAGGCCAGCGGATCCATGGAGGCCGTCTCGCAGGGCCGCTACTATCGCAAGGTCCTCCCGCACGGATTGCCGGGCGCCTTCGCCCATGCCGCCGCCAACCTCAATCGCGCAACGGACGTCATGGAGGCGCGGGTTCGCGCCTTTGCGGAGTTCGCCCAGAACAACGTCAGCACCGTCATGGACGGTGTTGCCCATGCCGCCATCCAGATGCGGGCGAGCGCCGAGGCAATGACCGCGACGGCCTCCGAGAGCAACGCCCTCGCGACCTCCGTCGCGGCCGCGGCCGAACAGGCCACGACGAGCGTCCATGCCGTCGCGGAAGCCGCCGAGGCACTGGCGCAGTCTCTCGCCGAAGTGGGATCCCGGGTCGCTCATTCGTCTCAAATTACGCGAACCGCGACCGAGCGGGCAGAGCTGGCCAACACCACGGTCGCCAGCCTGTCCGAGGCCGCCACCCGGATCGGGAAGGTTGTCCGGATCATCGAGGCGATCGCGAAGCAAACCAATCTTCTCGCCCTGAACGCCACCATCGAGGCCGCCCGCGCGGGTGAAGCCGGCAAGGGTTTTGGGGTGGTCGCGACCGAGGTCAAAACGCTCGCCAGCCAGACCGCGAAGGCCACTGAGGAGATCGCTTCCCAGGTTGCCGCGATCCAGGCCGCCACCCAAGGGGCCGTCGATGCCATTCGGGGTGTCGGGGGCATCATCGAGGAGATCAATCTGATCTCCTCCTCGATCGCCACTTCGGTCGAGGAACAGACCACGACCTCGCAGGAGATCGCGCGCAATGTTGCCGAGGCCGCGATCGGCACCGGCGAGGTCACGCGCAGCGTCGTTGGGGTCAGTCAGGCCGCGACCGCCACCGGAGACGCCGCATCCCAGGTGCTTGATGCTGCCGGAAATCTCACCATGCAGGCCGACCAGCTCAGGAACGAGATCGACCAGTTCCTGAACCTGCGCCAAGCGGCCTGACCCAGGGCCTCGCGAGAGCCACGCTACGGCGTCGTTTTGTCCTCAAGACCAGAGGTTTACCCGGATGAGCAGAACTCCAAAGGAAATCCCATGGACATTTTGACAACCTTTTTGCGCGTGCTCGGCATCGTGCTCGAGCATGGAACCTGGCTGTTGGTGGCCTTTGCCGTTCTGGCCACGGCGGTCTTCGTTACTGCCGGCGCCGGCATCTTTTTCGCGGGCCGGGCCACGCTGCGCCTGATCTCATGCCGTCGCGGATCTTGACCCGGCGTTGAGCCTGCCTGACGTCGGACCCAGCACGGCAGCCCCCTGCGCGTAGAGATATTCAGGTGAACAAACTCGTTCGGACCGCCCTCGGCATCGGTCTCTTGTGGCAGATGGGCACGCCCAGCGCTGCTGCGGACCTCGGGACTTGGAGAGAGCTCACGGCCGACGAGGAGGCTGTCCGGATCGCCGGCATTCCTCCGGCATCGATCGATCCCTCGGTGATCGAGGGCGACTTCAACGGCGACGGCATTCTCGATCGCGCCATGATCGCCATCCGCACGACGGATCAGGTTCGCGGATTGATTGCCGTCATTGATAGCCACATCCATGTCATCGCCGGCGACCCCGGGGCGGTTGGCGATCGAGACGGCCTTGGCATTGCCCCGCCTGGACGATGGGATCCCGTCTGCGGCAATGCTCTTCGCGAATTTCACGAGTGCGATGGCCGCCAACCAACAACCATCGATCTAACAACCTCCGGCATCCTGCTCATTGGCGAGGGTGAGACCGTTCTCTACTTCTGGGACAAGAAAATCCCAGGCTTTCGAAATGCCGTAATGATCGACTGAGGTGCGATTGCTTCAGGTGATGGATCTTCCCCAATCCCTGATACAAATGCCGAACCTCTCACCGTCGCCCTCAACCCGGAACCGGCCAGCATGACTCTCCGCAAAGCAGCCCTCGTCACGGTTCTGACCCTCAGCGCATCGCAGGCCTTCGCCGCGGGCGAATGCTTCCTGGAAGTCGATGGCCGGGTTTTCATGAATGGCGTGTGCTCGATCGCGGTGCGCCCCGGGGGCAGCTTCGAGATGCGGGACAGCCTCAAGCCCATGCGCCACGTCGCTGTCGTGAAGATCGACCCTGCCGATGGGACGGCCCGCGCAACCTGGAACGAGCAGCCCCGCGCGAGCCGCGCCCGCAGCGACCTGGGCTCGGTCGTCCGGCAAGGCGGATGCTGGGTGAACGCAAGAGCCCGGGTCTGCGCCTGGCAGCCCGGAACCCGACCGCGGGACTTCCAGTGACCTGCCGCCGCTAGAGAGGCCCCTAAACACCAACGGCCACGATAGCGAGACGGTGCGCGTACCTCCGGCGTCACCGTCCCGGCTCGTGGCCGTCCTCCAGTCACGCCTCAGAGCGTGATCGGGTTCTATGCTATGTAGGGCTGCTTCTTTGATCTACAAGATCAGGATGGGGAGGCCCGCAGCCCCTCCCGCAGGAGCATGTCCTTGTCGGTCCGGACCGGCTTGTCCTCGCGGAGTTCTCGTTTGGCCCGCCGGAGTTGCTTCTCGACCTTTTCCAAGGCGGCGCTGAACGCCCGGTAGCAGTCCTTGTCCTGAGATTCGGCGCTCATGGTTTTCACCGCGCCCATCTGGATGTTCACTGTGCAGTCGAACAGAGGGCCCTCTCGACTGACGTGCACCGACGCCATATTCAGGTGCCCAAAATATTTGCGCGCCGCCCGGATAATACTCTGCTGCGCATGGTTCCGAAAATTGTCGCCGAGATCGATATTGGAACTTTGAATCGTGATCGCTTTGGCAACGTCCGCAAAATTCATTCTCTTCTCCCAAAGGACCGCACCAGAGAGGATAACGAGCGTGGCCGTTTTTGGTTCACACGATTTCCCGTGAGAGTTACATCACGGCCCAGAGATAAGTGACACTCCCATGCTGCATCGCATTAACACCCTGTCGCTGATCACTGCCTACTCCGGAATCCCGGAGGAGGAGTGGGTCCAATCCCGGAGCGATCCGACCTATCACGTGTTCCGCCAGAGCAGCGGAGCCCTCGAGGCGATCGTGCTCTGGCACAACAAATATCCGAAAATCGAGCTGCGCGACCGCAACAACACCCTTGTCCGCGCGCTCAGCAAGAAGCGCGCGATGGATCTCGCGGCGCTCCATACCCGCGAGACCGGAAACGAGGCAGTCTCGGCCGTGTTCGCAACTTTGGGAAAAGCCCTCGGGCTCCCGGCCGAACAGATGGGAAAAATGCTGCTCGCAGCGATCCGGGAGGCCGACCCGAACGATTCCGCCATGAGTAATCGGGCAAATGAGCTCGACGAGGCCGTCCAGGCGCTCCGCTCTTTATTTGAGAAGCCCTGATTTTCGGATTATTTGGTAGCGACGCCAAACAGAGGGGCTGCCATGAAGCGCGAGAAAATTCACGCGGGCGCCTACAGAATTGGACCCTATCGAATAAATCTGGTCCGGCAGGGCTTTTGGGACATCTGGCTGGGCGACGAGCGGGTGGAAATCGATGGCTGGGAGGCGTGGCCGAGCATGCGCGCTGCCGCCCGCGCGATCGAGAGCGTCCTCAAAGAGAACGCTCCCTCCGACCAGAAGGACGATTTCGCACACTGACGAAGCGTCATCGATCCCGGGCCAGCACCAGGCTTTTGGTGGCGATCGCGTCGCCGGCCGCCGCAAACGCCGCGGTGTTGTCGAAGATGCACCACGCCGCGATACCCGCAACGGCATCACGTGCCAGCTTCCCGGCAACTTCCGCCCGCTGCCCCGCATCGTAGGGCGAGTAATAGATCCTCGGTGATCCATGCAGACGGTAATACGACAAGCCGCGCCAGCCTCCGGGATCTCCCGCTGTGGGCACTGGCGCCGGGTCCGCTGCGACCCGCGCGATCCGGAGATCCTTCAACAGCGCTTCGACTGCAGGCACGAACCAGGAGTCGTGCCGGGGCTCACACGCGATGCCGCCCGTAAACCGGTCACGCAGTTCGACCAGGAAACTGTCAGCCACCCCGGTCTCGAAGCGCAAGCTCGGAGGCAACTGGACCAGAAGAGGTCCGAGTTTGGGACCAAGGCCACCGGCCTCCATCAGGAATTGCTCGAGTCGATCCGCGACATCTCGCAGGCGTCCCTCGTGCGTGATCGCTTTCGGGATCTTCACCGCGAAGCGGAAGTCCTCCGGAACCGAGGCGGCCCACCGCTCATAGGTCGTGCGCCGATGAGGCCGGTAAAATGACGAGTTGATCTCCACGGCATTGAGGGCGCCAGCATAACGCTCCAGATGAGATCCCTCGGCGGGGAAGAAGCACGCATGCTCCTTCGGGATACTCCATCCTGCCGTGCCGATTCGGATCACCGAGCGACCTCTCCGTCTACGCCAAGACTCCGGTGAACAGGGCCGGGTCGAAAAAGTTCACCGCGATTGCGGCCAACCTTTTCGGAATTATTCAAATTTTCCCTCTTGACCTCAAGCGACCCGCATCGAAAGCCGGCTGGAGTGCTTGTTCGGGACGTGATGCACCGGCATAATTTGGCAACCCATTGCCAGCCCCCTGATTGCGACCAAGCCGATATTATGTCCGCCGTTCCGATTTCTATCGACGCCACTCGCATGATTTCGGAATCGGAAAACCACCGCACCGTCGGGGACAAGGTTGCCGAGCCCTACCAGGCGCGCATCATGGTGTCCTTGCGGGACGCGATCCGCCGCGGCCGATCCGGCGCCGTTCTCGCCCCAACGGGCAGCGGCAAAAGCCTGCTCGCGGCCGCTGGCGCCGAAGACGCCGTCGAGATCGGAAAACCGATCCTCGTCCTGCACCCGGACGTGTCGCTGCTCCGGCAGAACTACGCCCAGTTCGAGGCCGTCCCGGCCCTGCGCGACGCCCGCACGGCCTTCTATGTCGCCAAGACCGAGGTCATCGGCGACGGCGAGATGGCGCGCAATACGCTCGACGCCGACCTCATCCCCGCGACCAACATGTCGCTCGTCAACAAGCTCGAGGACGAGGAATTCCTGCGCGGCCTTGACGAGTTCGGCCGCCGCGGCGGCGTTGCGCTGATCGACGAGGGCCACAAGGCAGCCGCCGAGCAGCTCTCGGCCGTCCTTGAGCGGATCGCCCGTGCGGGCGGCTCCGGCATCGTCCTGACCGCAACCCCGTTCCGCACGGACGGCAAGGACCCGCTCGATCCCTTCGGGGCCAGCATCGAGCACGACCTGATCGACGTCGCGACCTACGACGAGGTTCTGGCCACCGGCCGGACCGTCCCGACCCGATTCGATCTCGCCACGGGGGAATTCGAAGCACATCTCGGCGCGGAAGCCGTTGGTCTGATCGAGAGCGCGTTCCTGGCGCTCTTGGCCGAGAACAAGTCCGTCGACCAGGCCTCCCAGCAAGCGTTCTCCCGCTTCTTCAAGGCCGACGCCAGCGAGGGCGACCAGGCCATCGCGGACCTGATCGTCACGGCTCTCGTCAGGATCTGGGCCAAGCGCGCCGTGAAAGCCGTTCTGGCGATGATCCATTGCGACAGTGTGGAGTTCGCCAAGGCTCTCTCTCAGGCTCTTTCAGAGCAGCGCATGCCGAAAGGGCACAAGAGGGCCGGAGACTTCCCGAGAGTCGCCTTCGTGGTCGCCGGCGAGATCCGGGTCTGGCGCAACAGCGAGGAGACCGGCCTTGCCGAGGGCGAACCTGCGGGACGCAAGATCAAGCGGGATGACCTCCTCGATGCGGCGCGTGCCGGCGCGTTCGACATCCTCGTCAACGTGAACGCTCTTGGCGTCGGCACCGACGTCCCCCAGACCGATCTCAACATCCTGGCCTGTCAGGAGCGGTCGATCGGCCCCGTCAAGCAGATCAGCGGCCGCGGCGAACGGGCCCACAGGCCGACGGGCAAGACCCACCAGGTCTTCGTCGATGTCGGGAACTCGATCCTGCGGATCTTCAACGACATCGATGCCATGCGCCGGAACGACCCCGAGCGGTCCCGGCGGCAGGTGAGGGGGCTTGCAGCCCCCATCCGCGAGCAGTTCGAGGCATGGTTCGACAAGGACCCGAGCCTGCGCGCGCAGATCGAGCAGCGGCAACGCGAGATCCGGCTGCGCCTCGGCGAGTCCGACAGCGAGCAATACGATGATCCGCTCGATTCCACGATGGCGTGGGGCGACGAGGACACATTGCCGGTCCCGAAGCCCTTCGCGGCCGGGCTCCTGGCGGCCGGCATGCGGCGCTACGATTCCGAGACCCGCAGGTTCTCGAGCCGGCTTGCGCTGTTCTGCGACCTCTACCAGGCGGGCCTCTACGGACCCGAGGCTCTCCCGGATCTCCCGCGGTGGCTGGTCGCCACCCACGACGAACGCCTCAACGTCCAGCAGGCCTTCGTGTGCCAGAGCCTCGACGTCGCGCGCAAATACGCAGCCTTCGTCGGCATCCGCTACGACGATGAATATGAGAACACCCCGCCGAGCGAGCGGCAGCGGAGATTCCTGCGCAGCCTGCAGCAGGAGAAGCCTCAGGCCCAGCCCTGGCTGGAGCCGTTCGCCGAGCCCGAGAGCGCAACCCAGATCTCGGCAGGGATTGACCTTCTGAAAAACCGGGCTTCGCTTCTCGCCACCATGCTCGCTGCGGGAGCGACCCGCCTCATCGAGCGCGCCACCGGAGCGCATGGCCTCCAGCCGACGATCCGCTCGGTCGTTCTCGACCGCCCCAATCAGCTGACACCCCAGCGGCGCGAACTCCTCGCCGCCTATTGCCGCCTGCGTCATCGCCTTGGGGAGATCGCACCCCATGCCTTTGGCCGACGGGCCGCACCATTCTCGATCACGACCTATGATCCGAGCGTCCTGCCCGAGGTCCGCAACATTGTCGCGGCGACCGACATCGGCTTCTTCGTGATCGAGGATGCCGAGAAGGAGGAGGCTCTGAAGCCGCGTTTGGCCGAAGGCCTCATGAGTTCCTCGATCGTCGCGGTCGGCCCGAAGGGCCCGAGTGACGCCTGGATCCGGCAGAAGGCCGGCTTTGCCCGCCATGACGATGCAGCGCACGCGCGCGAGTCCAGTTTCCGGACGTTACTCAGTGAGCTGCGGGATTCAGACTCCGAGGATGGCATGATCGCCATCACGCTGACTCGGCTCGAATACCGCGAGATCGCCAGCGCGAAGCCGGGGCGGGAACTGACCCGGGCGATCGCCGATATGGCTCGGGAACTCATTGCCCTGCTCAGTGCCGACGGCACGATGCCGGCCGATGGAGATCAGGTCGAGACCATTCGCTCCGGGATCGAGACGAATGCGCCCGAGATCGCTGTCTCATTTCCGATCGGTCGGCTTCGGGCGCGCTTTGCGCAGCAGATCGTGCCCAACCAGAAGCGGATCCTGAAGAGCCTCGAGAAAGCTGCCGCGTTCAAGAAGAACCGGGAGGCCTACTTGCAGGCGGCGCAGCAGGCTCCGGAGAGAAACGCCGGTGCTGGCCAGTCCTTCTCACCTGCCTGAGGAGGGTGGTTCCCCCAAAACCGCTTCGATGAAATCCGCGCGGTCCGACACGCTGACCTTGGGCAAGACCACGGTCTCGTAGCCAAGCGTGGGATATGCCTCGAGAAGGCGAGAATACTCGGCCTCAGCGGCCTCGAGCCCGTGCCGCCGCTCCGGGTCGCTGGCATAAATTTCCCGCCAGGGCGGAGCCAGAAACACGCGCCGATGATAGCGATGCGACCGGGCGAGGGCTGCCAGCGCCGGCTCACCTATCAGGTGCTCCAAGGCCGCGGCGGCATCGACCAAGCCCCCGTCGAAAAACACCCAACCTCTTAGGGCAGCTGCTGACGCCCGGTCCTCCAGAGCCATGGCGATCGCAGGACGCGCAAAGGCACCTGCGTTCTTCCAGGGAAGCGCCGCCCCGCCTTCCTGCAACTCTTGCTTGACGATCCGGCGGCCCGGCTCCTCCACAACGGAATGGCCGCGTCTGTGAAGTTCAGCCAGCAACGTGGACTTGCCGCCTCCTGAGCAGCCCGAAATCACAACGAACTGATCCATTCACCTTCCATTCGCTTGCTAGGCGGAGATGCCTGATCCGCGCCGGTAATCCCCAATCGGCATTGCAGCGATCATCATCCAAAATCTTAAAAACATCTTCGGGACCAAGAACCCCAGAAGAATGCCAGCGGTGAACCACCCCGACCCAACGCGGTGCGCTGTGGTCGGGGCTTCCCGGTCGCTCGGGGACGCACCCTCCGCGGCCGGTCTGTTTTTGTCACAAAGGATTCCTAGGCGGCCAGCGCCACCGGGTGGTCCGACTTCGGGCGCAGCACGGGCCACAGCGCCAGGGTCTGCGCCGCATGGAGATCCGCATCCCAGCAGGCGCCATCAGCCCGTGCGGTGAAGACCGCGCCGCGCCGCTGCCGCGTGTCCACGACCCCAAACCGCACATCCGTGCAACTCGTCCAGAAGGACGGCACCACCACCTCGGGAATCCCGTTCCATCGCAATTTGTCCGAAGCGCGTCGGATATACTGCCCCTTCGCGCCATGGGCGATCATCTTGTTGAAGGTCCGACCCTTGTAGGTCGGGCTCTCCTTCTCCTCGGCAACCACCGTCAGGTCCTCGCGGACTACGGCGGCATTCCACGTGCGCGCCAGCTCCAGTTCCTGGCTCGAGACATAGCCGAACCAGCTCTTCTTGATCCCCTCGATCGCCCGATAGGCGCGCCGACGCTGCTCCTTCAGCCGGCCGACATATGCGAGCAGCCGCCGCAGCCGCTTGAGCCAGGCCGCGAGCTTGGCGTCGGAGGTCTGCTGCTCGAGATCCACGAGCGCATCCGCGGCATGGCCGAGAAGCCGGTTGATGTTCGCCTTCAGCGCCTGGATACGATTGTAGGTGCGGTCGATCTCGGACCGCAGCGCATCGATCCGCTCGCAGTGGCCGGCGATCGCCTTCAGGAAGTCGGCCCCGTCCAGCACCGTGGCCGCGACAGGCGCGCCAGCGTGGATGTTGTCGCTCAGATGCTGTTTGGCGCGTTGCTTGCCCCAGGTTCTCGCCTCCGTGAGCAGACCCGGATCGATCGTGCCGTCCTTTGCCACGACCGCGAGCGCGACGGTGTTGCGGTAGCCGAAGTCGCGGCCCACGAGATGGGTGACCTCGGCCAGGGGCTTCACCCGCGGGGTCTTCGACACCACGCCCTTGATCGCGACGCGTGTCTTGCTGATCTCGAGGCACAGCGAGCCGATCGCAAAGGCCGTGGGATCCTTGTCGCCGAGCAAGCGCCTGAGCCCCTCGCGGCGCAGCACGGCGCGCACGACTAAGGGCGCCTGCCGTGCCACTGGAGCCGCGACGAGGACCGGCACCCGCGCCGGCTTGCCCTCCACCAGAACCGCGGGCACCGCCTCCGTCAGACGCTGCGTCAGGGCACGCCAGGTCGTCTTGTTGGTGCCCGCATCACTGGCCGGAACGCAGCGGTAATCGAGATGGAGCTGAACGACGGTGTCATCGCTCTCCTGCCAGGAGGGATGGCGGAATTTCTGCTCCACGGTCGCGACAAGCGCCCGCAGGGCCTCGGCCTGGAGCGAGGGGATGTTGGCCCTGCCATCCTGCACTTTCTGGAGAAAGGCCATGGTGCCCTGAAAATCGAGGGCTTCCGCGAGGGTCTTGAGAGCCGCGACATCGGTGTCGGACAGGCGCTGCGACCATTCCTCGGGCAGATTGACGAGGCGGCGTGTGCCGTCCGCGCAGGGACGATCCCCGACCGTGTCGATGTGCCGGAACCGGCCGAAGAGATTGGCCCGGGCCCGCTTGTGGCGCTCGATCACGGCGGATTTTGCCGTGATGCGAGCCTTCTCGGCCCAGACCGAATTCAGGCGGCCTTTCAACTCCGCTTGGGCGGCGAGCATCGCGGCATCGAGCGCCTTGCCGCTCGGCAGATCCTCGAGAACAGTGGGACGGATCCGCTCTGCGATGAGGTTGGCTGCAGCTATCCATTCTGACCGCAAGTGCAACCAGCGTGCATCGACGGCCATCGTCCCGAGCGGGATCATGCGCTTGTCGTCGTTCGTGCGGGTGCCTTTGCCGTATGCCATCGCGCCACTGCAGATGTGTTCTGCGTTTGTTCTTCCGCGGATTTTCGGGAGAAGTCAATAGCCACGCTTGCCGGCAGATTCCTCCCCAGTCAAACGTTCCAGCGTTGTGACTGGGGTATCCTGCGCAGAAATGATGAACTCGCTGACGTCGTCGAGCCACTGAAGCGCTCGCCGACAGGAATAACATAAGGCGCCAACGAGTAACCCCCGCGGATTGCTGCCCACGTGGCCAATCACGCTTCGGCAGTCGCCTGGAGCCCCATTCCAGGCCTCGGTGGGGAGAGACAAAGGAAAAATTAATGCCCGCGAACAAGTTCACCCAGGACGATCTCCGGGTTCGTCTGCATGTCCAGCTCGGATTCGTGCTCGCACTCGGATTGCACACCGGCCCGATCACGAAAGAGAGGGTCGCCAAACGCATCGAGCAAATGCTCACCGACACGGATGTCGAGGAGTTCATCGAGAGCATCCAGATCGTAAATCTCGAGCTCGAGAACGGAACAGTGCTCGCTGCGCGCGAGGCTAGCTAGTGCGGTCACCAAATGATTTGATGATGGGAAATGTTGAGAACCGATCGCCCATAATCCATCGGTCCGCCTCTCTCCCCGCACAGGATGTCTCATCCGAAAATCGGATCTGCATGGTGTGGTCCACGAAAAGCGGGTCAGACCGCACTTCGGAAGTCCACGTCCTGATCCATCGTCTCTATAACGAGGAACACCAGTCGTGTCGTGATTAGCATTACCTGATCGCTGAAGATCTCTCCCGGTTGAGCGCCGGCCTCCTCCAACTCGTCGACGATCAGCTTTGGGCCCCGGTCCGAGAGGTCATCCCGACGATGAATCACTTGGTCCAGGCGTGTGTTACGGCTCATCCGGCTTGGGCACAACGCCGCGAGATCGACCTTATTCGGCGAAAGCTCGACGCAATCCGCTCCTGGATCAACTGATCCCGTGGCACTTCAACGGCGGCCCTTCGGCCGCCTTCTTGTGGGCACTCGCCAAAATTCCTGGATCCAGCAATTTGGACAAACGTCGGCTGCCGCCACCGAGACCCGGATCGATCTCGCCATGAGCCGCCAACGAAGCCGTTGAACTTGCCGTCATCGCAATGAGGATCATAGCTAGGGCATCGGCACGGCGCCGCTCGCAACAGCCAATCCGAAGACCACCAAGGCCACGCCTATAGCCCATGAAGCATGGCGCCCCAATGGCAGCAGCTTCTCGATGGCAACTGCCAGTGTGACGAGAAGCATCCAGGCCACACTCATGATGCCGGTGGCAACCAGTACGGCAAATAAGGCCCAGCAACAGCCAAGGCAATAAAGGCCGTGCCGAACGCCCATCAGGAGAGCGCCGGCGCGACCATCGCGCCAGTGCAGGGCCACGAAGGCCAGGGGCGAGCGGCAGTGGGCCAGGCATGTGCGCTTGAGGGAAGTGAACTGATACAGACCGGCGCCCGTCAGAACCGCTCCGAGGGCCAAGGGCGCCCAGTGCTCCCGTTCGGCGCTGGTCAGGCTCGAGACAATCGTGCTGCCGGCCTGGACAAGAACATAAACGAGCAGGCCCGCAGCCAGCCAGACCAGCAAGTATCCGGCAATGAAGACCCAGGTTGGAATCGCCATGGTCCGCGTCCGCCGCGCCTGAGCGGCGGCGAAGGTCAGGACCATGGGCGTCATTGCGGGCAGCATCATCGCGGCCATCATCACGGTCCACATCGCCACAAACGCAACCGCTCCCGCCAGCGACCAGCCGGTTGCCGGAACGGCTGCCATGGCCATCCCGCCCATGCCATCCATGGTCGAGCCGCGGGACACCGCGATGCCCATGGGTTCCGCCATGACAAGGGCTTGGTGCAGAGTCAGCACCCAGGCACCTGCCGTCAGGACGCCGAGGGACAACAGGAGGCCGAACCGCGCCGATGCCGGAGAGAACGTCAGGCGCGGTCTTGCAAGGTGATCGGTGTCGTCCGACGTTGGCTCAGACAACGGCCCACCTCTTACGCAGAGACGGGATCCGGTCCGGCCCAGTCAAAGGGGATGTGCTTGCTGGAGCGGCTCTCACCCGACCATTGGAAGCCAAATCCCTCCGTCCGGATGTCGACCGACTGGCCCCAGGTGGCGACCTGCCCCGGCCCGACCTCGGATCCCGGCGGATTGATCGTCTGAACGCGCTTGCCGGGTGGCGTCGTTGGACCGGTCAGGGCTTCCGCCCGCCCAACGACCCGGTCCGGGATCTCGGCCCGCCAGAAGGCGAGGTCGTCCGCGACTTCAAACGCAATAGGGACGAATTCGACCCCCCGAAAATCACCAACCAGAGCGGCAAACTGGGCCGGCCACCCGCCGGCTTCGCCAGCAAAAATCCTCTGCAGGGCCTCGCGCTGCTGCCCGTCGGCTCTCTCGTCGATAAAGAGGCCCAGTGCGACCGTTGCGTTGCCAGCCCATATGTTGCCCTCGAAGGCACCCAGGGCGAGCAGGTTCAGATCATCGAGCCGGACATCACCGAAATGACCCTGCCGGACATGCCACGCCAGCAAGCCTTGGCAGGTGTTGTTCGTCGGGGCTTGGGCAAACTCGCAGGGGCACGGAATATCGCAGCTGCAGATGTCGAACCAATCGCCGGCGAGCCGCCATTCAGGGACCGTAGTCATCGGATGTCCCTCCATGAATATGCGTTACCCTGATCCGCGGTGATGTGGGACGTTTGGCTCGGCGCCAATGACATGGCCAGCAGTCAACGCACTCTCTGGCTGGCACAGGCGGATCGGGTTGCTCCAAAATACTACCATCCGACGAGCCCAACAATGGCGACCAAGCCGATGTCGGCAACGTGCACAGTCCTCATTCGGGTGATGCTCGACTCCATCCGGCCCTGGATCAGAGGCTACCCGGACATCGAGCCACTCAGGTCGACATCGTCCCCATCCGGTGCGCCACCGTCCGAGCGGCGTGTTCGAGATCTTGTATGACCGCGCGATTGTCGTCGGCGCGCCAGGCCAGCGCATTCTCGATCGGGGGCAGATCGAGTTCGACAAAGGCGATGCCAGGATGGGTGAAGTAGTCACGGGCGCGGGCTGAAAGCGTCATGACGCAATCGCCGGCCGCCACGGCGAGAAGCCCTTCACGCACCGTGGTGATTTCCGGCCCCGCGGCGATCCGACGGCCCTGCGGGGTCGTTGTCGGAAAATGGTATGTCGTCCACCCATCGGAGACGTAGCCGGGCGGCAATTGCGCCATGCATTCGTGCTGAAGTTCCTCGGGATCGACCAGACCATGTCCGGCCAGGCGGTGGTTCTCTGACACGACGAGCAGGCGCGCATCACGGAAGAGGATCGCACCTCGGACGAGCCCGGCATTCGGCAAGGGCAGACGGACGACAGCAACATCGGCCAGACCATGGACGACGGCCGAGCCCTGATTCAGGTAATTGAGTTCAAGGAAACGCAGTTTCACGTCCGGGCGCCGGCGTTGGAACTCCGCCACGATTCCGGAAGACAGTTCATAGAAGCCGCCTCCGAGATACCCGATGGTCAACTCCATGGACCGCCCCTGCGCCCGGCGACGGGCATCGCCGATGGCTGTCTTCAGGGCCATCACTGATGGCTGGATATCCACCAGAAACGTTTCTCCCAGCGGCGTGAGAGTCACGCGCCGGCTGGTCCGCTCGAGCAGTTTTCCTCCAAGTGCCTGCTCAAGGGCCTTGACCGACTCGGATACGACCGACTGACGCACCCCGATGAACTCCGCGGCCCGTCCAAAATGGAGCATCCGGGCCACAGCGACAAAACATTCAAGCTTTCGCAGATCCATTCCACAATCCATCGGAAATCGCGATTGATCGGCCGCGACTTTGACATTGATCAATCGGTATTGCAGGCAATCATTGTCGGTAAAGTCAAGTAGCTTATTCGAGAGGTAGACATGGACATCACGGAAAGTCCCGTAGCGTTTCCATGTTACGAACAAACGATCCGGGGCACATTTTATTTGCCCGAGGGGCAGCATAACGCCCCTTTTCCAGCGGTTGCTCTTGGTCACGGCTGGGGAATGGTGGCCGGCGGGGACCTCGAGGACTATGCGCGGGCCATCGCCGCGCGGGGTATAGCCTGCCTGACCTTCGATTACCGCCGTCTCGGCAAGAGCGATGGCCTGCCACGCCAGGAAATCGACCCGGCCTGGCAGCAGGAGGATTACCGGGCGGCGATCACCTACCTGTGTGCGCGCAACGAGGTCGATGCCAACCGCATTGGA
Source organism: Microvirga massiliensis (assembly GCF_001006805.1). Lineage (GTDB taxonomy): Bacteria > Pseudomonadota > Alphaproteobacteria > Rhizobiales > Beijerinckiaceae > Microvirga > Microvirga massiliensis. The sequence continues at coordinate 157,818 of NZ_LN811360.1, forward strand.
GTCTGGGGCTCAAGCTATAGCGGCGGCCATGTGCTGGTCATCGCGGCGACGGATGCGCGTGTGCGATGCGTGGTCAGTCAGGTGCCGACGGTCAGCGGCTACCAGTCCGGATTGCGCAAGACCCATCCCAACAATCTGAAGGCGTTGCACGACTTCTTCGCCGAGGATCGTCTGGGTCGGCTACGGGGCGAGCCGCCGCGCACCATGAAGGAAGTGGGCCTCGAAGGCGAGGCGAACGTGGCCTATCCGGGCGCCGAATCCTACGACTACATGATGGGCCAGGCCGAGCGCTGCCCGGAATGGCGCAACGAGGTGACGGTCCGTTCGCTCGAATTGGCGCGGACATATGAACCCGGACAATGGATCTCCCGGATCGGACCCAAGCCCCTGCTCATGATCGTTGCGGACAGCGATCGTCAAACACCCACCGACCTGCAGCTCGATGCATTCAATCAGGCGCGGGAGCCGAAGCAATTGCTGTTGGTCAAGGGCGGGCACTACGCGGTCTACACGACCCATTTCGATCAGACCAGCACGGCGGCCGCGGACTGGTTCAGCAATCACCTGTGATCGGCGGCAGGCCAACCGACCCGGAAGGTCGCCTCGCGGGAGGGACTAGGAGCAAACACATGGCAAACACTCACGCAATAACCGGGGTTGTCGGGCTGGATACGCCCGTGACGGACCGGCAGAAAGCAATCCGTTCACTGCGAGCGGCGGCCGTCGGCAATTTGCTCGAATGGTTCGACTGGACGCTCTACGGCACGTTCGCCGTCTATCTGGCAGCGAACTTCTTCGACAAGACCAACTCGACGTCCGCACTCCTGTCGGTGCTGGCCGTCTTCGCGGTGGGCTTCATCGCCCGGCCGATCGGCGGCATCGTCTTCGGACGCTTCGGCGACCGGATCGGCCGCAAGAACACGCTCATCCTGACGATGCTGACCATGGCACTCGCCAGCCTGATGATCGCCCTCATTCCAAGCTACGAGAGTATCGGCATCTGGGCATCGGTCCTGCTTCTGACCGCACGTCTCCTGCAGGGGCTGGCCCATGGCGGCGAGTCCGGCGTCTCCTATGCCTATGTTGCGGAGATTTCGCCGCCCCAGCATCGCGGCCTATGGGCAAGCTCGGTGTTCGTCAGTGTGACGCTCGGCGTCATGGCCGCCACCATGCTCGGCATCATTCTGACATCTGCCTTCTCGACGGAGGAAATGATGTCCTACGGCTGGCGGATCGGCTTCGCCATCGGGGGGCTGCTGGGTATCTTCGCACTCTACATGCGCCGTGCGGCTCATGAATCGCCTGTGTACAGCAACAAAGCCGCGTCCAAAGCGGATGCGAGGCCTCTGACCGGTCAGGAAAAGCTCCAGATCCTGCTCAAGGTCGTCTTCTTCTCGTCCTCGTCCAACGTCGCCTATTATACGTGGGTGACCTTTGCCCCGAGCATGGCGATTTCTGCTCATGGCATGGATGCAAACGGAGCTTTCACCGCCAGCCTGTGCGCGCAGATCATCACCTTGCTGCTGCTGCCGCTCTTCGGACATCTGGCCGACAGGTTCGGCCGCAAGCCGATGGTTTTCCTCTATGGCATCGGCATCATGCTCGCGCCGTTCCCGGTCAGCGCCATACTGACCTCCGAGCCCTGGTCCCTGTTCGTCTCGCAGGGAATCGGTCTCGCGATCTGGGCGCTGATCGCCTCCATCTATCCGGCGCTCATCGCCGAGCAGATTCCGACCCAGCAGCGCGCCCTAGGCGTCGGCTTCCTGTCGTCGCTCTCGGTGGCGATCTTCGGCGGCACCGCTCCCTATCTGAATACCTGGCTCAGCTCCATCGGCCTGTCCTGGGTGTTCTCGGTCTACATCATGTTCCTCGGACTTCTGGCGGTCATCGCCGCGATGATGATCCGGGAAACGAAGGGCGTGCCGCTGAACGAAATCCGCGGCGAATGACAATCGCCGGCTGCCCAATGGGCAGCCGGCAATCCAATCCGTTGACCTCGAGACAATGAATTTATTCATGGAACAGACAAGAGTTGCCGTGATTACCGGCGCGAGCGGCGGAATCGGTTCGGCCGTTTGCCGCCGCCTGAAGGCCGATGGAATGAAGATCGTCGCCATCGACAGGGTGCCGCCCACGCAGAGCGACGAGGATATCGACTACCGTATGTGCGACATCACGGACACGGCGGCACTTGCCGGGATCGCAGACGACATCGCCGACCGGCATAGCTCCATCGACGTCTGGGTGAACAATGCCGGCTTTCTGGAACGCAAGGAAGCGCTCGAGATCAGCGAAGCCGAATGGAACGAAACGCTTTCGGTCAACCTGACGGCGACCTTTTTCGGGGCTCAGCATGCGGCCCGCATCATGCGCAAGAGCGGCCGCGGCGGGGCAATCATCAATCTGTCGAGCTATGCCGGACTCAAGGCACGGCCGAATTGCGCCGCCTATGCCGCCGCGAAGGCTGCCATCGCTCATCTGACCGCGTGCCTGGCGGTGGAATGGGGCCAATACGAAATCCGGGTGAATGCGATTGCCCCCGGATACATCGAAACGGCAATGAGCGCGTGGATGCATCAGGATGAGGAGCACAGGGCGCAACTCCTGGGGCGCACGCCACTCGCCCGGCTGGGTGAGCCTTCGGAAATCGCCGAAGCAGTTCGCTTCCTGGCGCGCGAGGAAAGCAGCTACATCACAGGCCATACCCTGAGCGTCGACGGAGGCATTGTCCGGGCATGACGGAAAACTACTGGGGCAACAAAACCTTCGTCGTCACCGGCGGGGCACGCGGGCAGGGCGCTGCGGAAGTCAATCGGCTGCTGGCGCTTGGATCCAACGTCATCGTCATCGATCCGCTGGCGCCGGACAGCCCCGACTGGGCGGTCGACCGCACGAAGGGTGACCGTCTACGGATGGTTTCGGGCAGTGTGGCGGACGAGAAAACCTGGTCGGAGACGCTGAATGGCGTCCAAGCCTTCGGTGCACCGCTGGCCGGCCTGGTCAACAATGCTGGCGTTACGCTCCGCAAGACGGTCACCGAAACCGCTCTGCCCGAGTGGGAAAACCTGCTGAGCATCAATTTGACGGGAGCGTATCTCGGCATTCGTGCGGTCGCCTCGGTGATGATGGACGGCGGGTCGATCGTCAACGTGTCGTCGACGGCCGGTTTGACCGGGTATTTCAGTGCCGCCTACACGGCCAGCAAATGGGGCCTGCGCGGACTGACAAAGGCTGCGGCCATCGAGCTGGCTGCACGCAAGATCCGGGTGAATACCGTCTGTCCCGGCTTGATCGACACACCGATGATCAACCGGCCAAACGGAGGTTACAATCTCGATCAGGCACGGGCGTTCTTTGAAGGGAACCGGTCGATGACGCCCCTCGCACGCGGTGCCGATCCGGACGAGGTGGCGGGCGCGGTTGTCTTTCTCCTTGGACCAGATAGCCGTTTCATGACGGCTACCGATCTGGTTGTCGATGGCGGCATGATCGGCGGCGGCATCTACTGCCACATAGGACGCAGCGTCGGCACCGTGCAGGAAGCCGTCTGACCGCGGCTCCTTGCAGATCCGAACCGCAGCGCCATTCGGACGGGGCGACAAGGCACACGGCTATGTTCCTTCCGGGACCGCCCTTCTCACCGAAGAGAGCGTTCCGGTCGATGGCGAGAGGCAGGGATATCAGGCGTCAACCCGGCAGGATGGCAGGGAATCTGCAATGAGAACGGCTCTTATTATTGGTGCGGGCAAAGGCCTTGGGCTGGCAATTGCCGAGAGGCTCGCGGCGGACGGCATTCGCGTCATCCGTTCAGACATTGCCGGGAACGTAGACGTGACGCTTGATGTGAGCAAAAGCGCCGACGTGGAGACATTCTTCGCCTCGACATCGGGCGTCGATATTCTCGTGAACAGCGCCGGGATCGCAGGGCCGAGTTCAGCAGTTACCGAAACGTCGGATGCGGAATGGCATCGGACGATCGAGGTCAACCTGAATGGCACCTTCTACATGTGTCGCGCTGCGGCACGGCACATGGCTGCTCGCGGCTGGGGCCGTATTGCCAACATCGCCAGCATCGCAGGCAAGGAAGGCAACCCCATGCAGGGAACGTATTCCGCCAGCAAGGCAGGCGTTATCGGTCTGACGAAGTCGATGGGGAAAGAGATGGCGGCCACTGGAGTCATCATAAACGCCATCGCTCCGGGACTGATCGATACCGAGATGGTCTCTCACATGTCCGAGGCGAACCGCGCTCGATCTTTAGGAAAGATCCCGATGGGGCGTATGGGGCAATCACCTGAGGTCGCCGAGCTCGTGGCGTGGCTTGTTTCGGACAAAGTGACATTCTCGACTGGAGCGGTCTATGACATCTCCGGTGGTCGAGCGACCTACTAAGGGATCCCGCTTCATGAGCCCCACCACCTACGCCGTTGTCCCGTAGGTGGTGAGCTCTATCAAACAAGTTCTGAATCAAGCAGCCTTTGTGAGAGCCATCTCGTCCAGGCTCTCCCGGAGAGCGCGATCGAGAATGGCGATCGCCCGGTCGATCTCGTCGTGCGACACAGTCAACGGAGGCGCGATGCGCCAGACTGATCCACGCTCCGGCCTGCGCCGAATATTCATGCTGAGGCCGAGCTCGAAACACTTTTGGGTTGTCAGAGCACCGAGTTGGTGCGCCGGCTTGCGGGATTCGCGGTCCTCCACGAGTTCGACCCCCAGGAGCAGGCCTTGTCCACGGACGTCACCGATGGCCTCGTAGCGCTGCTGGAGACCCAGAAGGCCCTCGCGCAGGTAAGCTCCCATTGTCCGCGCCCGCTCGATCAAGCTCTCCTCAGCGATGACCCGCAGGACTGCAAGCCCAACCTCGCCGAGCAGCGGATCGGAGACGTGGCTCGTGTAGTAGGTGTAATGCTTCTCATACACGTCCGCCTCGATCTTTGGCGTCGTCACGACACCCGCGAGTGGAAGGCCGCCGCCAAGCGTCTTCGAGACGGTCAAGATATCCGGCACGACTTCATGAAAATCGGACCCCGTCCGGTGTCCGATTCGACCGAAGGCCGTCTGAGCCTCGTCAAAGATCAGGAGCATGCCACGTTCATCGGCAGCCTTCCGCAATCCCTGATAGAAGGCCTTCGGCGGCACCAGAACTCCGCCCGCGCTGATAACCGGCTCGACGATGATGGCCGCACCGCGCCCGGTCGATTGCATGTCGAACAGCTTTAAGCCGAGCTCCAGGCAGGCGAGCGCCTCCTCTTCCTCGCTCAGACCCGGGATGTAGGGGCGGTAAGCGTTGGGCTCGGGAATGACGAAGACCCCTGGGGTCGGCACCCCGTAGCCCTTTCGGTCACTTGCAAGCGAGACGGAACTCGCCCCGCCCGTGATGCCGTGCCACGATCCCCCGACTGCCAGAACCTCGAAACCGCCAGTATACATTTTGGCCATGCGGAGAGCGGCTTCATTGCTCTCCGAGCCCGTATTGACGAACAAGGACTTGGTCAGCCCCTCCGGCATCCAGTCCGTTGCCAGCGTCTGCGCAAGTTCAGCGACGACCTCCGGGATCATCCCGCTAAACATGTGAAAGGCCTTCGTGCCGGCCCGGTTCACCGCTTCGACAATGGCGGGATGATTATGCCCAATGGTCGCGCACATCTGACCGGATGTGAAATCCAGGACTTCCCGGCCAGTGTCGTCACGAACGATCGTCCCCTTGGCACTCGTGAAGAGGTTGGGGAACGCGTCGCCTCCATACCGGACGAGGAATTCCTTCGCGGCGGACCGCAGCTCATTGCTCACGATGTATCTCCTTCGGCCAGCTCCGCCGACCACTGCTTTCCCAGCCCAATAAAGGTATAGCCCCGCGGTCTCACCGCATTGGCGGCGTAATCAGATAGCCGCCATCCTTCCAAAGACGGTTGACGCCTCGCTCGAGGCCAATCGGCTTGACGTTCCGATCATAGCTCTCGGCATAATTCCCGACCTGCTCGACGATATTGACAGCCCACTCCTTATCGAGACCAAGCATGGAACCGAAGTTGTCGCTCTTGCCCGTAAAGCGCTGAATGGCGGGATCTGTACTGCTCGCCATCATCTGGCGAACATTATCGGAGTTGAGACCGATCTCTTCGGCCTCGACCATCGCGACGAAGCTCCATCGCACGACATTTGCCCATTCGTCATCGCCGTTCCGCACAGCTGGCGACAGGGGCTCTTTCGTTATGATCTCGGGCAGGATGACATGGGCCTTGGGGTCCGGGAATTGCGACCGAACAGCTGTGAGCTGCGACTGGTCGCTCGTCATGGCGTCGCATCGACCTTTCAGGTATGCTTCGGCAACAACGTTTGCGTCAGCAAACGCAATAGTCTCGTATTTCATGCCGCGGCTGCCGAAGTAGTCGGCCAGTGTTTTTTCAGTCGAGGTTCCCTGGATTACACAAACCGACGCGCCGTTGAGCTCATTGACCGACTTCACTCCCGAGGCGCTCTTCACCATAAAGGCCTGCCCGTCATAAAAGTTCGTCGCAACAAAGTTGATCCCGAGCTGTGTGTTGCGGCTCAGCGTCCAACTCGCGTTTCGCGCGAGCAGATCGATCTCGCCAGACTGCAGCGCTGTAAACCGGTCCTTGGCACTCAATGGGACATACTGGACCTTGGTCGCATCGCCGAACACGGCGGCGGCTACGGCCCGGCAAACATCGACATCGAGACCACGCCATTGCCCGGAGCTGTCGGCAAAAGAGAAGCCCGCGAGGCCCGGATTGACGCCACAGCGAACAGATCCCTTGGCTTTGACGCTCGCCAGCCGGCCACTCGGGCTCGCCTGTTGAGCTAAGGCGGGAGCGACCACGAGAGTTGCCGCCAGTAGCGACACTCCCGCGAGCAAAGTAGCAAAGCGGCCGCACATTGTGACGGATCGAAAATGCATTTCTTGGGTCCTCTGGCTCGTTGCTGGATTGCGCGGTGAACCCGCGTCTGTGAAATCAGGAAGTCGATTTCGATTTGGGCTTCCCCGACGATCGGCTCTCGTAGGTCGCAACGTGGCTCTCGAGAGCCGCGAGACCGCTCAGGAGATGGGTCTCGATGGCCGATCCGGCGGCAGTCGGGTCGCGCTGCGATACTGCTTTAAGGATCGCAGCGTGCTCCTTGAGCGACTTGTCGATCCGACCCGGGATGTTCCAGAGGATGTTGCCGGGGAAGCTGAGGCCAACCTGATCGATCAAATCAAGCAGGATCGGGTTGTCTGCTGCCTCATAGAGTGTGCGATGGAAGGCGGAATCCGCCTGGGCCACTGCTTGGATGTCGCCTTCCCACTTGGCCCGCTTCATCTGGTCCAACAGCGTCGACATGGAGGCGATCGCCTCGTCGCTGATCTTCGCGACACCCAGACGCGCAGCTTCCGTCTCCAGAAGGGCTCGCACTCGGTAGAGATTGCGCAGGCGCCTAGGATCCAGCTCGGCGACCCTCACGCTGTGATGGCTCTCCTGGACGAGGACCCCACGAGCCAAGAGTTCCAGCACGGCCTCCCGTAGCGGCGTAGACCCGAGGCCGAGTTCCTGCGCAAGCTGGGATTGGCGCAGTTGTTGGCCGGGCTGGTATCGTCCGGACCGGATAGCGTCCTGGAGGGTATCGAGAGCGTACTCCCGTTTGGTGCGGAACGGCCGTGCCGAGGGTGAACTGGTCATCGCCGCATTCTATATTTTATAAAATGTAGAATGCAAGGTCCCCGAGCACACTGCCTTGGCGACAGATTGGATTTCAAGCGAGGGGGTTGTCGTAGATCGACTGAATGGCGGCCCCGCGGGCGAATGGGCGCCCAAGGCGAGGCCCGGCCGTATGATCGTTGGGCCTCAATTCCGGCTCGCCAGCCCGTCGATCACATCTTCTGTCGCACGCCGCTGTATTCGCAAGGCACCGATGCAGATCACGGGCCATACAGGCTGGCCATGGCGGTTGTCGCGGCCCGGTAGCCCACTTGCACCTTGCCGTCCGCCAGCATCAGGACCAAGGACGCAGCAAGGCCCACTGTGGCGACCTTGAGCAGTAAAAGTGCGTCTTCGATGTCCATCGTCAGTAATCGAAACTCGTTTATGACTGTATCCTCCTTTCTGGATGATTGTCGACACTGAGCACTCCGGACCCTCGCTCCGCGCCGATAGCGCTGCGCCACCCCATCGACTGTTCCGCGGCCATGCTGATCAGCGCCGCCCCACGAGATTGTCGCCAGGATCGCCGATGCGAACCGACGACGTGGCGTATGCTTCGTAAGCGGGCTGCTGCATCGAACTCAGCACGCTTGCCGCGGCAAGGGCCAGGACGATGGCGGTCAGTATGGACAGGATCATGATTCTCACCCAGGTATCCTCATTGTTGATGTGCGGCCCGCCGCCCGGCAGTCGCGATAGGTCTCTCTCGAGACCCATGCCGCGAAGGCGACGACAGCCACACCAAAGATCGATAGGGTCGTGGTGTTGGCGATGAACATCGCACCCAGCACGCCGAGGGCCAGACACAGGCCGACGAACATCGCGACAGCCAAGAGAGTCGCGCGATAGCTTGTGATTCTACTCTTCCTAGTTGCTTGAGCCCCGTTCGAGCCCGCTTCCTAGCTCCACCAGAAAGCCGCGACCACGCCGGCCGCGAGGACGATCCAGAACGTCCACCGCATGGCTTGCGCCCGGAGCTCGGTGATCTCTTCGGGCGTCAGGCCGTACAGGTCATCGTTTCCGATGTCCTTCCAGTGCCAATAAGGGTTCATCGTCGTCATCGCGTTCTCCTTTCTCAAGTTGGCGATCGTCTATCCTGAGGTCAGCGTCGCACACGGCTCGGGAATTCCTGCCGCGAATGGCCTGATCACGCTTCCTCAAAGGGCATATCGCGAAGTGCTTCGCGCGCGGCTCGGATCCAGCCCCTCAGCAACCCCGCATCCTGCCGATCGAAGGCTGCCCGCCGCCTCAGGTCGTCGAACGTGTCGTCCGGACGGGTTCGCTCGTATCTTTCGCGGATCCATGCCTCGAGGTCGGGACGCAGGCCGAACCCGTCGGGGCGACCCGGCGTCCCCGTCGACGATCGGGCAACGACGTTCATCGGCCCGCTCCGATCGCGGGATCATCCACGCCCAGGCGATACAACTCCCGGGACATCCAGGCGGCGAGCGCCACCGCCGCGATGCAGAAGAGCGCCCAAATCCTGACGTCCGCGATGAGGATCGTCGCGAGCATGCCGAGGCTGACGCTCACGCTCACGCTCACGAAGAGGAGAAGCGCTGCGAGCAGCACGCGCAAGCGATCGAAGAACCGTAGTCCTGTCATGACGGCTCCCTCCTTTCCTTTTCGCTGACGACGCGGATCACGCGGAGCGTGCGCCATCCATGGGTGGCGCTGTGCCACCGCATCGACTGTCCCACGGCCATGCCGATCAACGCTGCCCCGAGGGGCGACAGCACCGAGATCCGGCCGGAGCCGCCATCCTCCTCGCCCGGATAGACCAGGGTGGCGCGCCGGACCCGGTCGGTGATCCCGTCCGTGAACTCGACGGTGGAATGCATCGACACGACGTCGTCCGGGAGTTCGGACGCATGGACGACGCGCGCGCGTCGGAGTTCACCGGAGAGGAGCCGCGCCGTCGATGGAATCCGCCGGTATCGCATTCCGGACGTCGCGATCCCGGCCAGGCGGGCGTAGTCGGTCGAGGAGATCGTCGGGAGGTCGTGGTTTTCGCGCATGGCACCTTTCTTGACAAGCATCATCACCCCAGCGTGGTGTGCTCGGCTCGGTTGCAGGGTGTCGCAAGCACAGGGCGAAGAACTCGTCCGTTCGCTTACGAAGTTGAACTGAGTTGTGCGATGTTCCCGGGTCGCAAGACAGGCGTCATGCGCCCGGGACTACACGCCTGATTTGAGGCGGGCGGCGCGGGCAGTCAGGCGGATATTGTGCGACGACCTGAACATGGCATCTTCAACATGGGATCGAACCGCCAAGTTTTCAAGAACTGCAAAGGTTTACGTCCTGCGCCGAGGAGCAGATCGGTGCCGCATGCGGGTCCGACGATAACCGCAGCCCGTTATTCACGGTGAGTCTAGCCGAGCGCACGTCTTGTTGCGCTATCGAGGTCGTAGCAACTGCAGGGGCTGGGCGTCGCGGATCCGGTCGTATGTCCGGCGCGTGATTACGCGCCGCAGGCGAGCTTGGTCGTCGCAGCCGACATGCCGGCCGATTTCGGCCAAGAGCCCGCACTCTGCATGCAGGCACGGCCGCTGGTGCTACGCATCCATCTCAAAAGAGATGCCGATCTGGTTTCCCTTGTGCCACCGCAGCCGCACCGAATAGGTGCGCAGGGATTGTGCGGCGATAAACAACCGGAATGTCTCGGGCAAAGTGACCTCCTGCCGTAACGCGATCTTCGCGCCTTGGGTCGACAGGTCTCGGACCTCGCAGTCGATCACGGCATGGGGCAATACGATCTGGGCCCGCTGCGAGACACGCAAACGCCGGCCGCTTCTCCGCTCCGGGCGCGGCGTGCCCGCAACTTGCTCACTTGGCCCTCTCATCCCCAGCCCTTGCCGTCACCACCCCACCGCCAACTTGGATCATGGGGAGCCACTGATCCGCAAGGGTCATATGACCATTAGGCTGAAGGGCTGGTTGAGACGATCCTGTTCGAGGAAGAGCGGGGGCTATGCCCGACCTGACAGCGCCCAGCCGAGCGGCAAACGCCATGAGTTTGCGACAGGCCCGAAAGAGGTCCCGGACGGAGAGGACGGCGTCCGCTGCAACCCGTCCGCCCTTCGAGAGATCCGGCCAGAAGGGAAGGGTGCTCACCACCAGAGCGCTAATCCCCTGAGGACAAAGGTGCTCAATCCCATGGATCAGACGAACGCGACGCCGGAGCGCAAGCTCACGATGAAGCAGATCTACGCGATGCGCGCCCGCCAGAAGGCCGAGGCCGAGGCAAAGGCGGCTGTCGAGGAGGCAGCCCGCAAGGCCGCCCGCCGCCGCGGCTTCTTCATCGCCCGGGCCCGCAGGGCCAAGGCCGCCCAGAACGCGGCGTGATCGAGGCGGGTCCTTCGGGACCCGCTTTTTTGATTGGGCAATCAGAAAAATCCGCAGGCGTGTGTGAACCATCGGACGGCCGCGCAAACTCTCCCATTTGCCGGTCGAACGAAACTTGCAGTCAAACCCCTCGAAGAACCCGAACGAAGAAAGGCTGCTCGCGTCTGCCAGGGAACCGGCCGACGAAGCAGAATTGCGCATGATCAAAGGTATTCCGGTCTATGTCCGCGTCGATGGCACACCATCCCATCCGGATGACGAGGGTGTGGCTGATATTTATCTCGTCGAAGTCGATGCCGACCTGGACCCTAACCTTCGGGCGTCAGCTGCGCTCGACTGCTTCCATGAGCACATCGGCATCGAGTCTCTCGACGATTTCTGGATCCAGGTCTTAG
>NZ_LN811360.1:169562-173502 GCF_001006805.1 Microvirga massiliensis
TAAGCGACAGGTGCTACCAGTCACGGCACTCTAACCCATAATTCCCGCTCAGGAGCGAACCTCGATCGAGTCCGTCGATATTCCGGGCGGAACGGAATGTGTGGTTCAGGCCATAGCAGCCTGAGCCGACCAATCATCAAACGCGGTTCTTGGCTGGACCAGCGCGTTCACGGCTCTCGCGCAAAATTGCGTGCACAAAAACACTTCGCCGCGATTCCCTTGCTGGACGCAGTAGCGAACGTTCTTATGGTGGCGCCTGCTGATGTGGTCAAAAACCAGCCGGGGTAATAACTTTTCAACGATGCGATTAATCAAGATCGAAAATCAATTGCTGGCCGAAGCTACCCAGCCAGCAGAGTGCCATTCGCCGTAGGGCGCACGGCCTCGGGGCACACAAATCGTGCCAAGGGCCGGCCGGGCCCTCGCGGCACACCAGCACTGCGACTCCACGAAGTGGTTCTCAGCCGGTTCCTGCAGGATCCGAAATTCGGCAAACGATTCCGCCAGAGTGCCCGCACACACGTTGCGTGAGCCTTTACTCCCGACAAGATGCCGTCCATGTCGGAAGCCGTCGCTGGCGTCCCTTACCCCCCGTGAGGATGAGGGCGCTCCGGAATGGTGAAATCATAGGGGACGGCGGGGTGAGCGCGCAGCTCGGGATCGTGGGCTGTCAGCCGCAAGGCGATCGTGGTTTGAAAACTAAACCAGCCGCCTTCCACCGTCGCCGTCATGCCGGCGTTAGGATCGAACGCAAAATTCCTTGCGAGTTCCAACGTGCGGAACGGTTGCAGGTCGAACGAGATTTCCACCTTCAGAGCCCATTCCGGTCCGTCCGCTTCGATCTGTGTCCCGACCGGAGGGTTTTGGTACATCACGTCCGCCGCCCCGGCTCTCGACAGAACCAGCCGAAACTCTGGTGGGCCTAAGGGTGAGTCCAAGACCAGCTTGGTCACCTCGATTGTCCACGGACCGTAGAAGACCAAGATCGGCTCCATCTTTCCTCTCCTCAGGGCTCGAGCCCGGCGCGACGGCTAAACTCGCTCGAGAAGCCGCCACCGCCATTGAACTGGGCAAGGGCCGCGCGCCAGGCCGTGAGCTTGGGCCCGAACCGCATCTCTACCTGCTGCGCGGTAGAGGGGTTGTACTGTCCCCAATGTAGGATCGCGCCCATGTTCGGGTTCAGCGCCAGCTTGGTGGCGAACTCGACCATCTCCTCGCTGCCGCTCATATCCTTCAGGCCCGAGACCTCCACCGCGCAGGTCCGCTCCCACTGCTGGGGCCCGATCAGCGCCTGCGTGGGGCCGGTGAACCGCAGAGAGGCGTAGCCCAGGCAAGCCTTGCCCTGCATCTCCTGCTGGATCTCGAAGGCGATCAGCGCATCAATGAAGGCGATCAGCCGGCTGTCGTTGGCGTCGAAGAACACCTCCACCGAGGCCACGTTGTGCTGGCAGCTGACGTCCAGATAGTCATGGCCTTCCATGATTGCGTAGCTTAGGGCGGCGGCGTCCTGGTCCCCCTGCAGCGACTGGAACACCTCATAAGCGATCAATTGCCAGGCGAAGAGGCCTGCCGCCCGCTTGGCCGGATCGGGCTCGTTCGGGTCCAGGAGCTTGTTTTTGATCTTCTCCATCGTCTCGCCCAGCCGGTCGTCGGCTCCGAGCGCGTCCAACAGCTCCTTGAGCGCCAGCGCTACCAGCGCCAGCGCGCCGAGCAAGCCCAGCAGGCCCACACCTCCCGCTGCCGCCACCGCCCCTATGCCCGCGCCCACCACCGCCCCGTTGCTTTCTACGAAGTCCTCGATCTCGTCGATCACGGCCGAGGTCAGACCGCTCAGGAAGCTGCCGCTCGTGCAGGCCTTCTCCAACATGGTTGGATCGCCGGCCTGCTCCGGATGGTCCGGCTTGGGCGTGAAGGGATGCGACTTGCCGGCCTTGGTAAAGTTGGGACTGTCGTCCGGGCCGCCGTCGCCGTCACCCACGCGCTCTGCGTGCCCCGCGGGTCCCATCGCCACGGGGATCTCCCAGCGCTTGGTCACCCCGGCGAGGTTGCGCATGAAGTTGAGGTGCGGCGTCAGGCACACCACCACTTGCAGAAAGCGCTGTTGGGCATCGGGCTTCTGGATGATCGTGTCCTGGAACAGGCCCGGATTGCCCGGCGAGCTGGCGGCAATCTGGGTCCGGATGTCCTGCCACAAGTGCATCCGGCGCCGCTCCCATAGCGAGTACTGCGGCACAGCCCGCAGCACCGCCGAATAGATCACGCCGAACCGCCCTACCGACACCACCACCGCGTTCAGGATCTGGTTGTCACGGATGATGTGGAAATTACCCGGTCCGCCGTAGATGTCCGCCCCATAGAGCGCCTTGAGTGCCGCATCGTCGGTCAACTGCGGATAGTAGCGCTCGTGGTCGACCCTCTCGATCCAGTAGTGCCGCCCCCCGTCCGCAACGAGGTGAACCGCCACCACCAGGTCGGCAACCGCCCCGCGGTCGAAGTCACCGCCGTGGGTTCCGGTGGAGAAGGCGCCCACTATCGTCTGGCCGCCGGAATTACCCAGGGTTTCGAGGCCCCACGGTCCGGCGAAATGCGGGCCCAGACGGCCCGCCAGGGTCGCGCGATTCAACCCGTGGTCCGTCTGATCCAGTTCGGCATAGAGCTGGTAGATGCGCTTGCCGCTCTCGACATGGATCAGCGCGCCGTATCGCGAGGGCCAGGCTTCCGATGCCATCGATTGCAGAACGTCCCGATGCAGGCATCCGGGCACGACGTCCAGCAGGGTCCGATCCATCGCCGGTACGAGATCCTGCGGGTCGTGAGTCTCAATGAAGCTGTGGTCGCTGATCGCCGCTTCCGACAGCGCCCAATGGCTGCCCGCCGCGCGGAGCCGCACCTCCGGTGACCGGTCCCGGCACAGTTCGATCAAATCGGCCAGGCCTCGCGGATAGTCAACCTCCGGAACCTGGTTCAGGAGGACCGTCCGCGGATCATCATGGAACCGTGTCCACGATCGGTTGAACTGCTTCTCCATCGCTGACTCGCCTCTGGACTAAGCTGCGGGCACCTAACCCTTTTGCGAGTCGCGATTTTAGACAAGACTATATTTAGTATATACTGCATCAATACGAAGTCAGAGGATTCTAGAGCCCGGGATCCTTAAATGGACGCGTATCCGGCGGCTTAGAGGTAGTTCCAGCACGGTCGCACCTACAATCTCGCCACAACCACGCTCGGCCTCCGGGCCGCGGCGACGGTCAGCGACAGCCTCCTGTTGACGGCCCGCTGCAAGCAGACTGGCGATATAGGCAGCCAGGGCTGAACGTTGGTCATGAACCATGTCTCGTTGTCCGCTTTTAGCGCGGACTTTTCAACATGAATCGACAGAGTGAACCGAAACGTTCTGCAAAATCCGCGCAAGCAGCGGAATTTTTAACATGATTTATCGATGGCCCTGCTGCTGGGTGGTGCAGGCAGGCCGTTGACCCGGCGGCGCGCCTCTGCAACGGCACCTTGAACACGCCTCTGCGATGTCGCGCAGCGAGCCCTTCTGCCTTTGCGGGCGGACCATCAGCCTTCATGGTCTCTGGTGTACCGATGGATCGCGATGCGCTGGTGGCTGAGGCGGGGCTCGACTGGCAGGCCTCCGACGCAATCAGCCTGGGTGTCACATACAGCGGCCAGATCGGTGAGCGGGCGCAGGATCATGCGCTCAAGGGAAACTCACCTGGCGGTTCTGAACCTCCGGGGCTCTCCCGCAACACAACGGACAATCGCTAATCTCGTAGCGATTGTTCTTCACTGCGGGACACTCTTTTTGGCCGCGGCAAAAATTCCGGACTTGAGCCGGAATGGAAGCTCCAGCCATTTTTGAGACAGAGGTTTTCGCGAACCTTCGTCGCCTAACTCCAAAGCCCCGTCGCAAGACGGTCACTTTTGGCTTAGA
>NZ_LN811360.1:175384-235603 GCF_001006805.1 Microvirga massiliensis
AGGGTCGGTCTTCGCGACGGAACCGGCAGGGGCTTTATGATCGTTCGGCAGAACCTGGATGACCTGGTCACCACCACGCTCGGTGGGCTGCGGGCCATTCGCCAGGATCCTCCCCAGGACGGGATTCCCTTCGCCCAGAAGGAGCCCGCCATTCCCGTCCTGCTGGACTTCCTGAGTCGGGCGAACCTGCCGTCGGGCATCGTCGAGCGCCACGATGTCCTCACGAGCTACGCGGCCGCGATCGCGCCGATCGACCAGTTTCCCCACCGCCTGACGCCTACGGTGCAGGTCCTCCTGACCAGCGTCATGCACCTCGTGGTGCTTGTCTTCAACGACGGCGTCGAAATCGAGTCCATGCCGCGCGGCCAGCTGCGGCACGCCGAGCCCGCCCACGTCGTCTATGTCCTGAGGCATTTCCAGGCGCTGCCGCTGCACGACGCGCTCTGGCCGGCCGACCATCCCGACACTCTAACCTGCAACCTCTATCAGCTCATTTATGAGATCCGCGGGGCTGTCTCGTCTGACGACGCCCCGTTCGTCACCGAGGGCTTCGAGGTCCTCATGCAGATGGGCCGCGAGGAGCGGGATGACCTCCTGAAACGCACCCTGGCGGCGATCGCGGCCTATGGCAGGCCGTATTACCTTCGGATGCCCATGGGCGGGCTCAAGAACGAGCATGGAGAGTTGCTCTGCGTCCTGATCGCTCAGGATCCCGGGAAACCCAATCCTGCGAACCTGTGAGTTCGTGAGGCGCTCGCCAGATTCGTCCCGCCGCGCCATGGCCTCCTGATCCGACCGCCAGGTCACAATAGAGTGCCCCGAACAAGAGAGCTCGCGCTGCAGACCTCACCAAGAGCTTGATCGGGACCGGCACCAGCCCCTGCTGCCTGCTGCCTCGAGCATCTCGAAACGGATTTCCGCAAAACACCATTTAGCATTTTCGAGAGTTCCGGGCTGACGTTGGTTGGCATGATATTCAGCGAAAATACAATCATTTCTTGTGCGACCGAATTATTTTGGCTGCCTTTGATCCAGCTCCCGATAAGTTCGTTATACCAATGCCCGGAATATTCTTGCGTTCCGCCTTGATCGGCCTCGCTCTTTCCTCGCTTACATATTCCGAAGTCGAAGCAGGAAGTCGAAAATCCCGCACTCGCAACATTTCGGAAACCTCTTCGATCACGAGCCGCTCTCCTGCTGAAATTCAGAAAGAAGCGATGCTGTCTCCGGACAGACCTGCCGTCTACCTCGGCCGCGCTGATTGGATCTGCTCGCCAAGCGGCTTTGGCCGAACCTCGCGGTGCTTCGCGCGCCCGCATTAAACCGTATCGGAATAATTGTGCCCGAGGAGTGGAACCGATCTTCGGTTAGCCAAGCTGGACGGAATTATTTTCGCAAAACCCCGGGAAGAACATCCATGGCTAACGGCGCGCATTGCCTCTTTCAGAATACTCTCGTCGATCTACGCGACTGCCATGAGCATCTTGGCGCCGATCTCAGCAACGGCGAGGCCCGCGCACGTACTAAGCTCCTTGATCTCTGCCAGGATATTCTCGCCGATGTCGAGAATATGGGACTCATCAATCCGGCCGAAGTCATTGGCCTTCCAGAGACCGGAGATTTCCAGCGCGATACGGACGGGGTTCTGCTAGGCCCAATCGCCGCGCCCATGCCGGTCACTGACGATGTTTTGCCGATCAGGATGATGGATGGCGACCGGCCCATCGTGGTCGCCTACATCGACGGCGCCTGCTCCGGCAATCCGGGACCCGGCGGCTGGGGCGTTGTGGTGCTCAAGAGCGATGGCTCCTTCCACGAGATCAGCGGCTCCAGCGAGGGATCGACGACCAACAACCGCATGGAGCTTCAGGCCGCCATCGAGCTTCTGTCGCGCCTTCCCGCGAACGCGGAGACCTTCGTCTATGCCGATTCCCAGTACGTCGTGAAGGGCATGACGGAGTGGCTCTCCGGCTGGAAGAAGAACGGCTGGCGCACGTCCGCGAAGAAGGAGGTCCAGAACATCGACCTCTGGCTTCGCCTCGAGGCTCTGGCTCACAACAGGAGCATCCAGTGGCACTGGGTGAGGGGCCATGATGGTCATGCCGCCAACGAGCGGGCTGACCAACTCGCCGTGGCTGCGGTCAGCCGCTGAGACCGAGCGTGTTCGCACAGGCAATCCAGAACGGCGCAGTGCGTGGCGCAACCGCTGGGACGGTCCGCGCCCTGCACAAAATGGGCATCCTCGCCGATGAGGCTCAGGCGTTTCTAGCGAAGGGCGACTTCTCCGCTCGCAGTGCCCACGACCTCGGCGTCCGCGACGCTCTGATCGAGTTCGGATATCTCGAGTGGTCCTGGCTTCGCCTGGGCTACCGCCTGTCCGGCAAGCCGATGCCCTCGGGCAGACCGTTCCTCGATCTCATGAGCCGCGAACTCGATAAGGCTCTCGCGGCCAGAGGGCTTACGTGGGAACAACTCCGCGCCATTCACCGTAGGCGCGAGGCAAACCGGGCCTGAAACTCGGCCAAGGCGCGCGGATCGGCATAGCCATAGCATAGCCCTGAAATTCGAAAATCCCGAGGACTGGACGATGCTCGCTCGTATCTCTGGGGCCGAAGCCATAGCGGCGATAATCCGCGATGCCGAGTGTTTGTCCAAGAACCGAGGAGCAGTACTTCGGGCCGGGTTCGCACGGTTCTTGACGCTCGATGCTGCTGGCCAGGCCAGAGCTCTCGAGTTTGCCGGACACAAGATCGAG
The DNA here is from genome assembly GCF_001006805.1 of Microvirga massiliensis. Lineage (GTDB taxonomy): Bacteria > Pseudomonadota > Alphaproteobacteria > Rhizobiales > Beijerinckiaceae > Microvirga > Microvirga massiliensis. The sequence continues at coordinate 178,140 of NZ_LN811360.1, forward strand.
TACCTGATGCCGCCCTATTACGTGCGGCGCGCTCTTCCGGGGCCGCTAGCGGCTGATGGAAAACCCACTTTCGTCTATGCTCTCCCGAAATTCGCAAGGCGGTGCGGGTTGTTGAATCTCGGCTCTGACGCGTGACCTCGAACACTTGCCCATGGAAATTCCGGCATTCCGGTCTCCGATAATTGCCCAACCGGAGCGCCGATGATCCGGGGCAGGGGCTTTCAAAACAGAGGTCCTCAAGCGACAGTTACAGGTTTGACACCTCAATGCCGTCATGAAAACGTGCCATCGGTTCATCTGTCGCCGTCCGTCGAGGAGACCCCATGAAGTCCGACGCACTCCTTGAGGCATTCCTGTCGTATCTGCAGAGGCTCCTGGTCCCGCTCACGTCTACCGATAGCGACCCTCAGGTCATGCTCTTCGGCTCTGACGAGTTCGGATTTGCTCCTGGCAAGAGCCAGGTCCGCCTCAAGGAGTTTGGCTGGATGGAGTGCCCTGGAATAACGAAGCAAATCCGACGAACCGCCAAATGGGCAGTTCTCGTTTGGCATAAGGATCGGCATAAGGATGAGTATGAGGTGATATTCGGAAGGGGGAATCCTTTCGAGATCCCAGCAGACCAAAATCTCCTTCCAACGAGAAATGGCGTAATTCCCGCTATACCGCTTACCTATGTGCTCCGACATCGCGCGTTCATGTCGGAGTATCGCGACTAGCTCTTTCGAAACATCTACCGCGAACTTGTATAGCCCACGAAAGTATCATCGACACGATGCTTGCGACGCTGAAGGGGCGGCCTCCTGGCTGCCCCTTTTCTATATTGCGTCAACACACCGCCGAACAGTGCAACAACCTGTTGCACAATTTCCCAAGCTGCCGAAGACAGTTGGACTTCCCGTGGAGAGCGGGTGCCACACGTTACGAGTTCCTCGATTCCCGGAATGATCCGGATTCCGGCGATCAATAATCATATTACCCGGATTTTCAGGGAGGGTCCAAAGCCCTCCCGTTTTGTTTTGGGAGCCCTATCTGCCCGCGCGATTAATGTCGAAGGATCCAAAGACCCTGTCGTGGCAGGAACGCTGCGCCACCGCGGCGGAGATCTACCGGCGCCGCGACAAGCTCTTCCAGCGCTTCATGCACCGTACGACCGCGCTCGCCAGGGCCGCTCACCCGGCAACCGGCGGCAATGAGTGCCTCTGCCACAACTGGGGGAACGAAGAATCCCGCCGGATCTGGCGCGACGGCTGGCGTCGTTGGGACGCCGCCGCTCGTGTCCTGGACGATTGTTACAGCGCCCTCTGGGCCGATCGCCGCGCCGCCTAACCCTGCCACCGCTCCTGGATCTCTGTCATGACCGCTTTCTCGTCTCATCCTCCTGCCGGCTGTCCGCGACCATTCCAGGGCTCTGCCTGGGACGGTCACACCTATTTGGAATGCCGGGACGCCTTCGCGGTCACCGAATTCTTCGGTCGGGGCGATCCCTTCTTCGGCGGATCCGCCGACGATCGCCCGCTCGGCGTTTCGGAGGCATTCCTCGCGGGAAGCTATCAACGCCTCGTCGTGCAGCGCTTTACGACGCGGGAACTCGCTGAGGCCGCCGCGAACCAGGCGAAGGCTCGCGACGGATCCCTCGTGAGCGTGGGCACCGACCGCGAGGCGTGAAGCCAGGTCTACCTGCCTGACAAGCGGTCGGAATATCCGGCAAAATTAACCCACCTCAATTGAGTTGATCACCGTAAATTTGCACGTGCCCAATAAAACGGATAATTTCTGCCCGTGAGCGTATTGGATTTTCGGATAACACCTACCTGTTTTCCGAAAAATGTGTGAAGCGAATGGAGTAGGCCCCCATGGCGGGCAGCGTGAACAAAGTGATCCTCGTCGGCAACCTGGGTCGTGACCCGGAAGTGCGCCGTCTCAACAACGGCGAGCCGGTGGTGAACCTGCGCATTGCCACCTCGGAGAGCTGGAAGGACAAAGCGACCGGCGAGCGCAAGGAAAGAACCGAGTGGCACTCGGTGGTGATCTTCAACGAGAACCTCGCTCGCGTTGCCGAGCAGTATCTGAAGAAGGGCTCGAAGGTTTACGTCGAGGGTCAGTTGCAGACCAGGAAATGGCAGGACCAGTCCGGCCAGGAGCGCTATACGACCGAGGTCATCCTGCAGCGCTTCCGCGGCGAACTGTCGATCCTCGACAGCCGCGGCAACGCCGGCGGCGATCAGTTTGCGGAAGAGCAAAGCGGCGGCAACATCCAGCGCGGTGACTTCGGCAGCCGTCCGTCCTCGACGCCAGCGGGCGGTGGCGGATCGCGCTTCACCGATATCGACGATGACATTCCGTTCGGCCGATCGGTACCTGCTGAGTTCGCCGCTCTCGCGGGTTGCCCCTTCAGCGGCACAGGTCTAGCGACGTCACGCGAATTCTGATTGCACCCGGCACCGGCATTTCGATCAAAGCGGCCTTTCGGGCCGCTTTTTTCTCGGCGTCGCGGAAGTCCGCAGGCAAATTCGTGAACGTGTGAACAGGCGATGCCTTCACCGTCCCTTCTCGATCCGACCTTACCTGACGCTTCGGCCAGAGAACTTCCAGATTGTCGCGCTCGGCGGCCGACCGCTGAGGCCTGAAACCAGTCAGGTGTAGCATTCCATCAGGGTAGTCACCGAAACAAATGTGCGCGAAGCGCCCATCATTGTGGTTTCGAGCCAAAATCCCGACAAGCCCATCTGAACAAACTGGCCTCTACGATTTGCAGTAGGCTGACCTTATGCCTACATGAGTAACCTATGGTGAAAGTAAGAACCTGTTAAGGCTTTTCTCGCCATGGTCACGCCACCTTATTCTTGCAGCTAGCAGGCTAACGCAACAATGGAGTTTCACTATGGCAGAGACTAGTAAGCAAAAGAAGAATCCGAATTCGGCCTTAGCGAAGCCGCTACAGCCGTCGAATGAACTGGCTGCAGTTGTCGGTTCGTCACCCTTGCCCCGAACTGAGGTCGTCAGCAAAGTTTGGGAATACATCAAGGCCAACAATCTCCAGAATCCTGCGAACAAGCGCGAGATCCTGGCAGACGCAAAGCTTCAGGCCGTCTTTGGAGGCAAGGACAAGGTGAGCATGTTCGAGATGAACAAGCACTTCGGTCAGCACCTCTCCTGATGTGGCTTTGAAGGGCCTCTAGCACATCGGCCAAGGCCAAAGTGCTTGAGCAATGCTGATCACCGCAATGCTCAAGCACGAACCTTCAGGCACCTTAGGTCTCGACCGAACCAGAGAAGGTGCTGGTCGTTCGATGGGGTCGCTTCCGATGTCCCGATATGGCGCCGTTCGATTGATAGTATCTAACAGAACCCTTCAGTCGGTGAGACGAATGGAGTTATCGTGGCACACGTCGAACTCCCCGAGTTCAGCGGCTGACTGATCCTCAAAGGTCGCGGAGACGGCTACTATACAGCCTGACATCTTTGGCAGCTTGAGAGTGGTCTTCGCCTTGGAGGCAAGCGGCTGCGCAATCCTCACCGTCTGCCCATTGGCATCTATGGCCACATCGGTCGCGGGCACCTCACGGGCATTCGTGATGACGAGGGCCGAGGCCGGCTTAAGCTTCGTCGGTGCGGCGATGGCATTGCTCGCCGCAAACAGGAGGCTGGAGGCGGCTAGAACGCGGAAAAGCATGATTATTCCCTCTCTACCGTTGGATGCTCACTGTGCACACGAGGGCATGGTCAAGGCCCTCATCCGTAAAACCGTCCGTCTGTATGTCGCGGACCGTCTCGTTCAATTTGGCCAAGCAAGCCGCCCGTGGTGACAGGACGGGACTGTCAAAGAAGAGCGCCCATTCCGGCTGGCGCTTCAGCTAGGCCACCTTACGCGACCCATCCAGGGACAACGACCGTGCCACCAAGGCACGAGAGAAGGCTGCGCCCGATAGGTTAATGAGCCATTAATGAGAAAAGCGGGCCCGCGAAAAGCAGGCAGGCCCGGATTAGGACCTCGCCGACCTCACATCGGGTGCCGTGAGCCTATCCGAGATGAGCCGCCGGAATGGCTTCTTCTCAGCCCTTCCGATCCGTCGTTTCAGGATCGTTGGTCTCGGCGGGGCCCGCTCAATGGCCGGCACCCAAAGGCGAACCGGTCTCGGTGACGATGGATTTTTCCCTTGGCAATCAAAGGTGTCTCGACGCATAGTGCCCGTTAACCACAAGGGGAGTCTCCAAAATGGCAGACCGCAACCTCGACCTGGTGAACGCGTTGACCGAGCTTTCCCGGCTCAAAAGCGCCGCGGAGAACTCAACCCATATCTTGGCCCGCCTATATGCCTCTGCCCTGGAGGAATGGGCCGGTCGCCTTGGAATGGATCGGCGCAAGCTGAGCAATATGATTCCGTAGGCAGGCAGCCTGAAGGCGAGCTCTGCCGGCTACAGGCTCTGGCGCGGGCACTACCGAAAATCCCGGGCCATGACCCTGATATGCGGTTCGTCCGCGACGGCTGGCTGCTCAAGCAGGCCCGGCGGCGCCGTCTCTTTTGCGCCCTGGCGCAGAACGTCCTTCGTTCCCTGCCGGGCCTCGTCGCCACGCCCGTGCGGGAGCCTCAACGGCTGATCCCGACGGCCGACGCTTCTCAGAGGGTCGGAGAGATCCATCACATGCTCCGCGATGAGGTGGATGACCTCGCCCTCGCGCTGAAGACGCCCCCGGCAGGCGAGCATCCCGGCCGACAGCAGGAGGCGCCGCTGTTTCTCCAAAAGCGAAGACCACACCACGATGTTGCCCACGTCGGTCTCGTCCTCGACCGTCATGAACATGACGCCGTTGGCCGAACTCGGCTTCTGGCGCACCAGCACCAGGCCGGCGATCGTGATGCGACGTCCGTCCCGGATGCGCTTGAGATCCGCACACGTCGCGATTCCGCGCCGCCTCAGATCCTCGCGCAGGAACGACACCGGATGCTCGCGGAGCGTCAGCCCTTTCGAAAGATAGTCCTCGACCACCTCCCGGCCCTCCGTCATCGGCGTCAGCGCGACGGCAGGCTCATAGACCTCGGGCCGGATCTGATGATCGCGTGCGTCCGCGGCCGCAAACAGAGGCAGCACTTCGTTGCTCAGGCCGCGGATAGTCCAGAGTGCATCTCGCCGATTGACCCCAAGTGATCCGAATGCATCGGCCTCAGCCAGTCGTTCAAGGGCCGTGACAGGTATGCCCGCTCGCCGCCAGACATCCTCGATCGACGAGAAGGGACGGTCCTCCCGTGAGAGAGGGAGCAACGCGCCGTCGGCATTCGCGAGCCCTTTGACCAGACGCAGACCGAGCCGAACCGCAAACCAGCCAGCCCGACCCGTCTCCTCGAGCGTGCAGTCCCATCGCGAGTGGTTCACGTCGACCGGCCGCACCTCGACGCCATGGTTTCTCGCATCCCGGACGAGCTGTGCCGGGGCATAAAAGCCCATCGGCTGGGAATTCAGGATCGCACAGCAGAACACATCCGGATGATGACACTTCATCCAGGATGACGCGTAGGCAATCTTCGCGAAGCTCGCGGCGTGACTCTCCGGAAAGCCATACGACCCGAAGCCTTCGAGCTGATTGAACGTTCTCTCCGCGAACTCCCGGTCATAGCCGCGGCTCGTCATCCCGTGAATGAGCTTGTCACGGAACTTCGAGACGCCGGCCGTATGCTTGAAGGTCGCCATAGCCCGACGGAGCTGATCGGCCTCCGACGGCGTAAAGCCGGCACACTCGATCGCCACCCGCATGGCCTGTTCCTGGAACAGCGGCACACCGAGCGTTTTCTCGAGCACACGTCTCAGCTCGGGCCGCGGAAACTGAGGCCGCTCCTTGCCCTCGCGTCGGCGAAGATATGGGTGGACCATGTCACCCTGAATCGGGCCCGGCCGCACGATCGCGACCTGGATCACCAGGTCATAGAAGATCTCCGGCTTGATGCGCGGCAGCATCGCCATCTGGGCCCGGCTTTCGATCTGGAAGACCCCGACCGTGTCGGCCTTCTGGATCATCCGGTACGTTGGCCGATCGTCGGTCGGCACGGTCGCGAGATCGAGATCGGCTCCTTTGTGGTCACGCAGCAGGTCGAAGGCGCGGCGCATGCAGCCGAGCATCCCGAGGCCGAGCACATCGACCTTCATGAATTTCAGTGTGTCGATGTCGTTCTTGTCCCACTCGATGACCTGCCGGTTTTCCATCGCGGCGGGCTCGATCGGCACGAGATCGTCGAGCCGGTCTTGGGTCAGCACAAACCCGCCCGGGTGCTGCGAAAGATGGCGCGGCGCACCGATGAGCTCACTGGCGAGGTCGAGCGTCATCCTGAGACGCGAATCCTCGAGATTGAGGTTCAGTTCCGCGGCCTCCTTGTCGGAGATCCCGTCGCGGCCCCAACCCCAGACCAAGCCCGCCAGGGACGAGGTGATGTCTTCGGGCAGGCCCATGACCTTGCCGACCTCACGCACGGCGCCGCGCGCGCGGTAGCAGGTAACGACCGCCGTCAATGCGGACCTGTGGCGGCCATAGGTGTCATAGATCCACTGGATCACCTCTTCCCGCCGCTCGTGCTCGAAATCGACATCGATGTCCGGGGGCTCGCGCCGCTCCTGCGAGACGAACCGCTCGAACAGGAGATCGTGCTCGGTCGGATTGATCGAGGTAAAGCCGAGCACGAAGCATACGGCGGAATTGGCAGCCGAACCGCGGCCCTGACACAGGATTCCGCGGCTCTTGGCGAAACGCACGATCGCATGGACCGTCAGGAAGTAGGGTGCATATTCGAGCTGCTCGATGAGATGGAGCTCGTGCCGCAGCGCCGCCGCGACGACATCCGGGACGCCATCGGGATAGCGCCGGTGCGCGCCCTCCCAGGTCAGCCGCTCGAGTTTGTCGTGAGCGGTCTCACCCGGTTCGGTCTCTGAGGGATACTGATAGCGCAGCTCGTCGAGCGAGAACGTGCAGCGGGCCAGGATCTCCTGAATGCGCCCGAACGCTTCGGGGTGCCGCTCGAAGAGCCGCGCCATCTCGGCCGGGTCCTTGAGGAAGCGGTCGGCGTGTCGCTCAAGCCTGTAGCCCGCTTGGTCGATTGTGCATCCCTGACGAATGCACGAGACCACATCCTGCAGCCGGCGCCGATCGGGAAAATGATAGAGAACATCTCCCATCGCGACCGTCGGGACTTTCGCGGCTCGCGCAGCCTGCTCGATGAAGTGAAGCCGCAGGTGCTCGTTGGGCGCGAACCGCCGGATCAACGCCATATAGGCCCGGTTGCCGAAGGTCGCCTTGAGACGCTCCAAATTGGACCTGAGATCATCGTTGGCCTCATCGCCCAACAGGACGGCGAGCATCCCTTCGTTCCACGCGACCACATCGTCCCAGCTCAGGAAGCATTTGCCTTTGCCGCCACGGCTCTTGCCGACGCTTAGGAGACGACAAAGCCGGGAATAAGCAGCCCGATCGGTCGGGTAAACGAGGAGGGAAGTGCCGTCGGTTAGATCAAGCCGACAGCCGACGACCAGGCGCACACCGGTTTCCCTGGACGCCTCATAGGCACGCACGATGCCGGCGAGCGAGTTACGATCGGTGATGCCGAGTGCCGTAATGCCGAGGAGTTTTGCCTGCTCGAAGAGTTCCGCCGGGCTTGATGCGCCGCGCAGGAACGAAAAATGGGTCGTGACCTGGAGCTCGGCGTACATAGGACAGATCGTTCCTCGGCGTCGGATCTGACCCAGAACATAACGCGAACATCGCAAACAAGTTCTTGACCCGAGGGATCGCCCGGTTGTCCCGATTTTTCACATGCCGCGGCGCGGAAGGCCGATGCCACGGCGACCGGACCCTACCTTCAAGAATTTCCGGTTCACGGGATTCCGGCAAAAATTAGGCTGCCGAAAAAATCCCAGCACCCGACCTGAATTCCTGTTTTAGGGTAAAGATTTAGCCGATTCGTCGCGTGCGGCGGTGTGAATCAGATTCCTGTGGACAGTCCGGAACGAGTCGTTTCGGGGCGACGTTGCTGATTCGCGCGGCAGCCAGGTTCGAGTTGCCTGGAATGCCGCGAGGTGGTGCGTAATAGGAGTCTTCGTATGTCCGAGAGGACCGTCTGGAAGGGTCACATCAAGCTGTCGCTCGTGTCCTGCGCTGTCGGCCTCTATCCCACGACATCCTCCGGCGGGAAAATCCGGTTCAACACCCTGAACCGGAAGACCGGAAACCGCGTGAAGCGCCAGTTCATCGACTCAGAGACCCATGAGGTCGTCGAGCCCGAAGACCAGGTCAAAGGCTATCCGGTCAGCAAGGGCCATTACGTCCAGGTCGAAGACGAGGAACTCGACGCCCTCAAGGTCGAGAGCACCCATACGATCGACATCGAGAATTTCGTGCCGCGCGAGGAAGTCGACGAACGGTTCCTCGATACGGCCTATTACATTGCCCCGACCGACAAGGTGTCCAACGAGGCGTTTTGCGTCATTCGTGACGCGATCCGCGACAAGGGCATGGCGGGTATTGCCCGCATCGTCATGGGCCGACGCGAGCGCATGATCCTGCTCGAGCCGCTCGACGAGGGTCTGATTGGCACGACCCTGCATTCGGCCGATGAGGTCAAGGACGAAGACAAGGTCTTCGACGACATCAAGGATGTCGATTATCCGGAGGAGATGAAGGAACTCGCCGCTCACATCATCCAGAGCAAGGCGGCGCACTTCGATCCGAAGCAATTCGATGACCGCTACGAAAAGGCCGTCACCGAACTGCTCAAGTCCAAGCAGGCCGGAAAGGCCTTCAAGGTCGACGAGGGCTCGGAAAAGCCGTCGAACGTCGTCAACCTCCTGGACGCGCTCAAGCGCAGCGTCGCCGGCACCGAGCCGGCCAATTCCAACACGAAAGCAGCCCCTGCGAAAAAGGCCGCGAAAAAGAGCAGCAAGGCCGCCAAAAAACCTCCTGCCGCTAAGCCCAAGGCTCGGAAAACGGGCTGATCGGAATCGGACGGCGTATGGCATTTAGGAGGTCTTGATGGCGGCCCCGGCAAAACGAAAATCCCGATCGGCACCCACGCGAGCCAAAAAGACCGCAGTGCCCAAGCGGGCGAATTCTCTCGCGGCCTATCAGGCCAAGCGCGATTTTTCAGTCACCGGCGAGCCCAAGCCCAAGCGCTCCCGGGCCAAAGGCAACCGGTTCGTGGTCCAGAAGCACGATGCCCGCCGGCTTCACTACGATCTGCGGCTGGAATTGGACGGCGTTCTCAAGAGTTGGGCCGTCACCCGGGGACCCAGTCTCGTGCCTGGCGAAAAGCGGCTTGCCGTTCACACCGAGGACCACCCGCTCAAATACGTGGACTTCGAGGGCGTGATCCCCGCCGGCCAGTATGGCGGCGGCACGATGATTGTCTGGGATCAGGGGCGCTGGATTCCCGAGGGCGATCCGCATGTCGATTACGCTCGCGGCCGCCTGACGTTCACGCTTGAGGGCGAACGCCTGTCGGGCCGGTGGCACCTCGTTCGCACCTCCGGCAAGCCGGGGCAGAAGCAGGAGCAATGGCTCCTGATCAAATCAGATGACGAGGCGGCCCGGGCTCCGGATGAGCCCGATATTCTCGAAGAAGAGACGACCTCGGTGAAATCCGGGCTGACCATCGAGGAACTCGCGGCCAAGGGCGAGGTCCGGATTGACCATGCCGAGCGCGCGAAGGTCTCCAAGTCCCGTCCGAAGAAAGCCCGTGCTCCCGGCAAGGTGCAAGGCGCCCGCAAGGGCCTCCTCCCGGTTTTCGTCGAACCAGAACTTGCCGAACTCGTCGAGGTTGCTCCCAGCGGCAGCAAGTGGCTGCACGAGATTAAATTCGACGGCTACCGCATGCAGGCGCGGATCGACGGCGGCGATGTGAAACTGCTCACCCGCAAGGGTCTCGACTGGACGGCGAAATTCAGGCCGATCGCCAGTGCTCTCAGGTCATTGAAAATACCCTCGGCCCTACTCGACGGTGAGATCGTCGTCGAGGACGATGCTGGCGTCTCGAGCTTCTCGGCGCTCCAGCAGGCTCTCAAAAGTGGCAAGACCAACACATTCGTCTACTACGTGTTCGATCTTCTCTACCTCGATGGCGAGGATCTGAGGTCGGCGGCTCTCAGCGACCGCAAAGCGGCCCTGCGGCTTCTGTTCGACGATCTTCCGCAAGGCGGCCCCATTCGCTTCAGCGATCATCTCGTTGGCGACGGCAAGGCGCTGATCACCCATGCCTGCCGCATGGGCCTCGAAGGGATCATCTCGAAACGGATCGACCGGCCCTACGTCTCCGGCCGCAGCAAGGATTGGGTCAAATCCAAATGCACCCTGCGGCAGGAACTCGTGATCGCCGGCTATGTGCCGTCATCCACGAGCCCCAAGGCAGTCGGATCCCTCGTCATGGGCCTCTACGAGAACGGTACTCTCGTACATGTGGGCCGCGTTGGGACCGGACTCACGGCCGAGACCGCCGGTGATCTCTTCAAGACCTTGTCCCGCATCAAGATCGCCGCGTCCCCGTTTGCTGAGAAACTGCCGGCGCTCTCGCGACGTGGCGTGCAGTGGGTCAAACCGGAACTCGTCGCAGAAGTCGAGTTCCGCGGCTGGACCCATGATGCCATGATCCGGCAGGCATCGTTTCAGGGACTGCGCGAGGACAAGGATCCGCGTGAGGTCATCCGCGAAACCCGTGTTCCGCAGGACACGGGACCGGCACGCCCTGATGTGCTCGAGACGGCTCATTTCACCCATCCCGACCGTGTCCTCTGGGAAGATGCGGGCATCACGAAGCTCGGGCTCGCAGAGTTCTATGCAGAGATCGCCGACTGGATCCTGCCTCACATCATCAGCCGGCCGCTCTCGCTCCTGCGCTGTCCCGGTGGAACCCAGAAGGAATGCTTTTTCCAGAAACACGCCTGGGCAGGCCTCGATGAGGATGTCGTCCGCCGTGTGAGCATCGGCGACGACACGGTGATCGCAATTGAGGATCTCGCCGGACTTCTCGCGCTGGTTCAGGCCGGTGTGCTCGAAATCCACCCCTGGGGCGCGACCGTGAAGAATCCGGAGAAGCCCGATCGCGTCATTTTTGATCTCGATCCGGGGGAGGGCGTTGATTGGACTGCCGTGGTCCAGGGAGCGATTGCGGTTCGCGACCACTTGGCTGGTGTCGGGCTGGAAACTTTCGTCAAGACATCCGGAGGCAAGGGCCTACACGTCGTCGCGCCCATTCAACCAAAAGCCTCATGGGACGAGGTCAAGGATTTCGCCGCCCATATAGCGGCTGCCCTGACGAAAGCGCATCCCGATCGCTACACCGACACGATGGCCAAGCGCGCCCGCACGGGCCGCATCTTCATCGATTATCTGCGTAACGGACGCGGCGCCACGGCAATCGCGGCCTATTCGACACGCGCCCGACCCGGCGCCCCGGTCTCAACGCCCGTCGGGTGGGATGAACTCGAGAGCCTGCGCAGCGGCAATCAGTATACCGTCAACAATCTTCCGGCGCGGCTCAGGCACTTGGAGAGCGATCCCTGGAAGGGCTTTCTCGACGTGAAGCAATCCTTGCCGAAAGCGGGCAAGCCTCGGCGCAGGTAGACCTCAGGCGAAGATCCCGTGCACCCACCAGCTGCCGCCTTCCGCAGCGGGCGCATCACGGAACACCCAGAACCGATCGCCCTTGGCGGTCTCGAGCCGGTAGTAGTCGCGGACCATCTTCGGCTGATCACCGAGCCACCACTCGGACGTGATGCGCTCGGGCCCGTCGGCCTTCGTGACCTTGTGGCGGACGTGCCGCCAGATGAAAAACGCCGGCGGATGATCCGGCAGCAGTGCCGTCGTCCCGATCGCCTCCGGCGGCTCCAAGAGCCGGGACGGCCGTGGGAGATTGTTCGGCCAGCCCGAGACCGCGGGCGGAGACAAGGGAGGGACCCTGCGGACCATGCGCTCGGGCACGAGCGTCTCGACCGGGGCCAGGCGATAGACCCTCTTGGAACCGACGCGCGCGGTGAGCCGATCGACAAGGCGGCTCATGTCGACATCCCCGTCCTCGCCGCCGTCCAGGTCACGGACCTCCGTTTGCTCGTCGGCCAGGGGTTCTGTCCGACTGGCGATCAGGACGATCTCCTCGATCCCGAACCCCGGATCGATGGTCTCGATGCGTTCGTCGAACAGCCTCGCGAGATGCTTGTGATCCCGCGTGGCTTTGACGGTGCCGACGCGCAGAGACGCGCCTTTCTGATCGACATTCCGGATGACGAGATCCAGCCGGCGTACGCCCTCGCCACGGCGCATGAGGTCGGCGCAGAGATCCTTGGAGAGGCGCTGCACGACATCCCGGATATCCTCGGGCCGGCTGATCGGATCGGCAAACGCGAGTGATGCCAGGACCGTCTCGTCCGGGATGAGCGGATTGATGGGTTCGAACACGTGCCCCATGGCCTGGTCGAGACGAAGAGCGACGTCCTTGCCGAACCGGCGGACCATCGGGGCCCGTGGCATTGCCGCGAGCTGTCCGACCCGCTCGATCCCGAGCTTGTTCATCGCGTTTAGTGCATCGGCGGTGAGCCGCAGTGCCTGCACGCTGAGAGTCGCCACGGCATCGACCGTCCGGCCCGGTGGCACGACCAAGGTGTTGCCGTAGCGCGCCACCGCCCAGGCAGCCCCCGGTGCGTCTGCGACTGCCGCTCGTGCCGTCACCCCGCGTCTTGCCAGTCGCTTCACGAGATCCCTGAGCAGGCCTTCCTCGCTGCCGAAAAGATGCGCGACGCCCGCGATGTCGATCCAGATCCCGTCCGGGGGATCTATGGCGACAACGGGCGAGAAGCCGATCGCCCATCGGGCAAGCTCCCGGAGCGCCGATGCATCCTCCTCTGGCGTGGCGTCCAGGACGTGCAGGTTCGGGACGAGCGCCTGAGCCTGTGCGATCGTCATTCCCGGATAAAGACCAAGCCCCTGTGCCGTTGCATCCGCGGCCGCGATCACGCGCCGCGCACCACTCACGCCAACCGTGACGAGCGGTTTATCGGGCGGCGGACCGCCGAAGCGGCGTCGGATTCTGTCGGTTGGCCAGGTCGGCAGGTACAGCGAGATGACCCTGCGCATCGCAGGCCTCCAGGATCCAGGTTTTCGGTTCCGCGCCACGACAGCGCATGAGTTCGATCTGCCAGCGCGCGCGTCCGAGACCCGGCGCCGGCATGTCCTCCGACGAGACCGGCGCGATCCGCCATCGCGTGGCCGCCGCCGTCGGAAGTTGGGTGAGGTCCTTCTCCGCGACCGTCCACCAGCGCCGCAGCACCAGAGCCGGAACGCCGGAGGACTCGGCCGCGAGTTGAAGGCGCCGCGACGCCGTGAGGCCAAAGCGCGTCACCTCGCCGATGACGGCCGCAAGTCCCTTCTCGCGCAGGCCTTCCTCCACGAGAGGAAGCACATCAGGCTCGCGGGATGTCTCGACGAAGATAACCCGATCCGGATGCAACCCGGCATTCAGGAGACCCGGCGCGAAGAGATCGCGCCGCGTCAGGCACCACAGCACCGGGCCCTTGAGCCGGGCCGCGATGCCGGCCGTGAACAGAGTGGCAGTCCCGGAAAACTCGGAAGCCTGACCTCCCTCAATGATCTCGTGGACTGCCCCCAGGGCCAGTCCTCGACCGGGCAGATGATCGTCGACAGCCCTGATGCCGAACGGCAATGCCTTGCGCCGGCGGGATTTCCCCTCCAGACGTTCGATCTGGCGACGCAGGTCCTCGATCGCAGCACGAGGCTTGGCTTGCATCGGCTACGCTCAGCAAAGAATGCCGGCCAGCAATCCAGTAATCGGCAACTCCGTCATCACACACTCGTCCGCCTTCCGCTCTACACGGCACCAGAACATACCGTGAACAACGCGGAAGGTTCCGAGTCAATCGGAGCGCGATTTCGACCCCTGTGGATTGCGGTGACGATTCTAATATTCGTCTCGAGCCCGCACGTGTTACCACTTTCTTCATCATCTGCCACGGCGGCCCGAGATAGCGCGCGTCCAATACACGCGCTGCTGAATTAACACCGAGGCTGTGATGCCCCAGCGAAAACACCGCGGAAAATAAAAATCCGCAAAGCCGTTTTCGAAAATGGTCGAGCGAAGCTGGATCACAACCCAGATTGCGTGGAAACGGCACTGGTAGTCGAGAAGGTTGCAGTTACTGGAGAGAGTTTTGATGACCAAAGGGAATTTTGTTTACATCGGAGAAGCTGCACGCAAGCTTCGAGCAGAGCTCGCCCGGGAGGGGCGGCTCTATGTGGTCGAGGAAAATCCCAGCGATCTCCCTGCCATGCAGAAACATGCACCATGGACGACGCGGTGCACCGGCCCACACAATCTCGGGCATGGCGGCGTGGATTACTATCGCAGTCGCGAGGAGGCCGAGTGGAGCGCTGACTACAACAACAGAGCCGAGGTACTACGCTATTTTGATCAGCTTGAGTCCGAAGAAATCGCAGAGCGGCTCAGAAGGACCATGCCGCCCGAGCCGGGAAAGGTTGCCAAGTCCGGCCCTTATGGAGTCGTATTTGACAGACGGCGGCACTGGTATGTCGTCGACGGCGCAGGCAGTAGAGTCTCTGGGGACATGCGCTGGGGTGCCGCTAAGGCTCTGGCGGACACTTACAATCGCCGCCCACATGGGCATGGAGCCGGGACAGGAATTTGGATCGCCGTGGTACTGTTAGTGTTGCTGACAGTCATTTTGGCCGCATCGCATTGAGCCCGCCCTTCGAGCATCAAGGCTCACAGTTAGTGCCTTCAGGACGTCAGGAGCCGGCGCGGATCTCCGGCTCTATGAGGAGAAGGTTCCCAAACCGGCGCTCGATCTCAGCCGCAGCTTCCTCGGAGGCCTCGACCGTGATGAGCTGTGGATTGCTGCCGCTGACGATCCGCACGCCGGGAACCTCTCGGACATTCTCCTCGGCCGTTTTCGAGCCCGCCTGAGCCTCACGCCTGGTTACGACCACGTATGTAGGCATTGTTGTACCTCCTCCATCCCGCCTGAGCGGGAACATCCATCGAAGGTGGAAATAGGGTGGTGGGTCGAGCGCCACAATTCTATAGGAACAGGGCGTCTCAACTCGAGAGACGGACGGAGGACGAATGAGTTACCAGCTGATCCAGCTCGCACCGGGCGCCTACGATGTTATGCGGGACGACGAGATTATTGCCAGTGTCGTAAGACATGGTCCCCACAGCCCCTCGAAATGGAGTGCTGAACTCCTAAACGATCTCCCGCCACCGGAGCGACCGGCACCGTTCACCGAGATCGAACATCAGTTCAGCTCGCTCGAAGCAGTTCGCGACTGGCTCGGCCACCCTCCGGTCAAGGCGATCCGGTGTGCCCGGGAGCCATGACCAAGGCGACACCAGCGACGATTTCCAAAGACGATACGGCCGCTGATCTGCTCCGGAGCTTCGTCGATCGCCTCGTGGTGCTTTATCGGGAACGGGAAACCGTCAGCCGGCACATCAAAGAGAACCGTAGGGAAGGGCGCCCCACCGATGCCCTCCGAAAGGAGCTGCAGGCGATCGGCACCGACGTCGGGAACGTCCTCGCGGAGGCGCAGCGGCTCGGTTTCACGCGGAAAGCCGTCGAGATCGTCGCGGCCGAGACCATGGAGACACTGGCCCAGCGGCGGAAGCGCGAGGAGCTCGAGCTGGTCGTGGACTTGTATCGCCAGGCGCTCGGTCTCAAAAACGATCACGGCCGAGGCTGACTTCACCAACGGAGTCCACAAGCCCTTCCGTGCGACCTGATCGCGCCCCGACACCTTCATGGTCGATGGGTCGGCGCCCTGTCGATCATGACTGCAACTCGCAGCATCACCGGGCCATCGAGCATTTCAAGCTGGCCAAACTACACCTTCTGGGAATCGCAGTGGCATCAGCCGCTTGGACCTGAGAGCACTCACAACCCCAGGAGAATACGACCATGGGCTATACCCGCGAGAGCCTTGAACTCGCAGTGAAGAGAATCGTCGATTCCCTCGGCGGTGTCCGTCATCTGTTTAGTCACCATCGGCTGCATCGGGATGGACAAGATCTCGAGACCTTCGAGGCCGAGTGGCCGGCGCTGCCGCTGGAGAGCCGCGTGGGGAAGCTTGCTTGCCTCATCGGCCCGTCGCGCATCGGTGACTGCGGTCTTCTCACCCGCGCCTATTTGGACCTCTGCAGGAAGAATGCCCCGCGCTTCGAAACAGGGCTAGACGGGCACAGTCGCCGTCTGGTCATTATCGGTGACGCCACGCATTACCGGCTCGACGAGTTCGACATTGCCGAAGACGTAACCCGCTGATCCAGGATCCTCCCCAGTTCGGCCTCGCGCCGCTCCGCGCCTGCACTCCGCGACTCAGATCATCTCCTCGGCATCACCTGAAGCCCGCTTTCGAGATACTTGGCCAAGACCAGTTGCTTGTCGGCCAGATACCCCGGCGTATGCCGGTCGAACTCGCTCCGCGCCTCCGCCACCGCATCCCCGAACGAGCGGAAGTCGTCTGGGTAGCGGCCGATCATCATCAAGGCGAGGAGCTCGACCTGCGCTTCCTTGCTCAGGTCAGCGATCTGAGACGACAGAACGGTATGGAAGTCCCGCACGGCCTTGGCTGCAGGTGATAGGGTCGCGACGTCGCTGTTCCAGAGATCGCTTCCGGCGGAGTCCGGGTCCTCGGGCAGATTTGCGACATGCTCATGGCACATCGCGATGATCTGTTGGACCTGTTGCACTGAAATCTGTCGCAGCATCGAACCGGTTCCAGAGTAATAAACAATTCAAGGGGACATCTCAAAAATGGAGGCAACTCTTTAAGGAATTCCTTCCCGGCATCGGCCTGTGAATTGCGCCCATAATCGGCTATCCGACTGAAACATTGCCATTCCTGGGGCTATCGCCAAGCAATGTGGGCGAGCTGTTCATTTCGGGGGTTGCGACGATGACCTGCACGCGGCGGAATAATTCCAAAGGACAAAATCGATGAAGCCTCTCTCCTATAGTCCGCTCGAGACTCTCGGCGCCCAGATTTCCCGACCCGGCAGGGACCTTCCGGGGTTGGAGTTTTTCAAGGAGCATCGCCGGTATATTTCGGCCCGCTATGGCAGCCAGGTTGCCCGGGATATCGCCAAGGTCATCGAGGAGGGGGATTTCGATGCCGCAATCCGCGTATCCAGGGCTCTCTGCCCTGATGCAACGTTCACGGTCGCCATCCAAGGAGGCAAGATCATCGTCGATTACGTGAACCTGGACGATGAATGTCCGGAAAACTGCAACGAGGGCCAGTCGACGCGCTCCCGGGAGCACTCCTCGGAAGCAGTGGCGCTCCTGGGCGCCGCAATCAACTTCCATGCGACGCTCGTCGCAGAGGCTGAATTTGCCCTCGTGCGTCCCGAACTTCAGAGACAGGTCGGCTGATGTCGAAAGTCACCGCAGTCTTCGTAGAGGCGGCCGTCGCCGCGGACCGTCTCGTCGCGGATCATCTGCCGGGCGCGCTCGCGCGAGCCGGGTTCGGACCCGACTGCACCGGCGTTGCGCTTACGGTGGACGGGATCCCCAGATATCGGGCTCGGGACACCGGCCGGGCTGTCGTGGTCGACAGCGCACCGTCGCCAGACAGCGCAGAATACGAAGCCTTCCTCGCACTGCCGCGGATTGAGCTCGTCGACAACGCTCCGGATTTCCGGAGACCCGAGGTTCTTCAGGTCGATGCCTCGTCCTTGATCGGCACCGAGTTGCGGAGGCTTCTCTCCGAGCTTTGGAAAACAGACCCGGTCACCGACAGACAGCAATACGAGGATCGGCCGGTTCCCGAAGGCGAACCCTGGATGCCAAAGCCGGTGTCGGCGGTCGCCCGCAAGCGGATCGTGGAGGAGACCGAGGTCGAGGAGGTTCTCGCGAGACATCGGCAGGCTCTCTTGGACGGGCCTCACCTCGTTTCACTGCTTCGCGATGTCCTCGCCTATGGCGACGAGGCATCGGCCTGGAAAGCCGTGGACATGATTGCCCCAGGCGCCACGCTGCGCGTCGTCGAGGACAAGGGCTGGACATCCGTCGAGGCCATGGAAGGCTGGAAGGTGAACACGTTCCAACTTGGTAGCGGCTCGATCCCGCTGACGCATGCCCTCGTCGTCGGCGCAATTTCTCTGCGCCATCACCGCCTGCGCAACAAGGACGCGTCATGAGCCGCATCCCGATCATCCAGTCTGGAATCACCCGTTACTTCGACGGTCCACCGCCGTACGAGACGAAGAAACAATGGATCAAGCAAGGCACCAGGCACGACCCCGAGATGCGTGTCTATGTCCGAAACCAACCCGTTACAATCGACGAGAAGTGGTATCGCTCTATCGTGATCGCAAACCTAGAAGTTGCGGATCATCTCCAAGGTCAGGGATACTACCGCGATTTCGCGACATGGCTTGAAGAGTTCGCAGCGTCTCATCACTATATCCAGGCGATCTACTACGAACAGGTCAGCAGTCGCGATCTGGGTCGCACACTACAAAAACACAATTATACGCGTTGTTGGAGCTACGCGTCAGCCGAATGCAGCGATGATCCACAAAGAGATTATTATAAATGGGTCAAGGCAGAGCCTTCCGATTGCGACATCGATTTGTGCGAGATCGGGGAATTCCTGTCGCTAAACAAATCCCGAAAGCAGAATTGAACTTGCCATGATGGACATCAATCCGGACGCAGAAATCTATAAAAACATGATCGAGATGGAACACCCCGGCGAAATGCGGGGCGTCCTGCAGATCGAAGACGACGTTCCGGTCCTCTATAGCGGTGATGTCGGCTACGACGTAACCCTCAAGATCGATAATCTCCTGGACGTCATTGCGCTCATTGATCAGGAGGTGATCGTCACCACGGATCGGGTCCTGTGCGCCGGCATGGTGGCCCCGAACCTCGGTCATATCGTCGTGACGGCCATCCGGCCGGCATAAGTCCGATGAGCTGGGCGACCGACTACATCACCAAGCTCCTGCAGGGCGAGACCGTGAACTTTCGCCCGCGGGGGCACTCGATGGTGCCGCTGATCCAGAGTGGTCAATTGTGCACCGTCGAACCGCTCAACGACCGCCTTCTCTCCAGAGGTTCGATCGTCCTCTGCAAGGTGAGGGGAACCCACTACCTTCACCTCGTGACCGCCGTCCGGTCAGATCAGGTCCAGATCTCGAACAATCGCGGGCGTATGAACGGATGGACGCCCTCGAAGAACATCTTCGGGATCCTGACCCAGGTTCAGGACTGAGCCCGTTACACAAACCCTCAGAGGACACGATGAGCCTGCCCGCGATTGCTTTGTCGACCCTGCAGTGCGTTGCTCGAGATGCGATCTCGTTTCAGGCGAGCCATGTTCTCAGCATCCTTGATCCCGGCGAGAACGCTCCGGTTCTCGAGATCCCGGCTGAGAACCACCTCGTGCAGCATTTTCATGACGTGACCACGGGTGTAGGGCAGGGCCCCGCGTGGATCGAGCCCCCGATGGGCGGCCATATCGCCCGGATCATCGAGTTCGCGCGCGCAGCCGGGCCTGAGGCCAGAATCCTCGTGCACTGCCACATGGGCGTTTCCCGGAGTCCTGCGGCCGTGCTGATCATCGCGGCGGCCCTCACCGGAAGCGCGGAAGAGGCCGAAGCCTGCCTGCAGGCGATCGATCCTCGGGCCGGAACCGAGCCGAACGCCCGCATGATCCAGATGGCCGACCGGCAATTGCGCCTCGAAGGCAAGCTCGTGGCCGCGGCGCACCGTCTCAACAGTCGGCGTCCCGAAGCAACGGCCTATCGGGTCTGGTGAGAATCGGCCGCAGTTCTGAGCGTTGCTGGCGCAAAATCGAATGCATATGTTTGAGTCTCGTCGCGAGGGAAGATATGCGCTCCTTTTTGAAATTGTCCGCCAGCACGTTTCGCACGATTTTCGGAGTTTTGTCCGACTCCCTTGCGCAGATCCTTTCCGAGGCCTTCTTTCCTCGACGCCAGGAAATGGTGCCCGTGCGCGTAAAGCGCCGGTCGCCTCCGAGGCGCTGACACCGCGATAGTTGCTCTTACCGATAACCCGCCCCTGGCGGGTTTTCTTTTGCGTGGATTCGAAAATCCCGCAGGAGGGGCAGACATTTCGTCTCGGACAAGGAGGTCGGACCGAGCAGGGGAGGGCGAAAGCCCGAGATCGGAAAACCCCAGGAGGACCCGCGATGAGCCTGACCCAGGTCGTAATCGGCATTGCCCTTGCCATCCTCGTCCTGAAGGTCTTCGACGCGCTCCGGACCCGCACCGTCTCGGCCCGGGACGTCTTCGTGATCGACGGCGATACCATCGGAGTGCGCCGGCGCTTCTTCCGCCCCGAGCGGATCCGCATCGCGAATATCGACGCGCCCGAGACCCGCGGCCTCCGAAGCCTGTGGGAAGGCCGCAGGGGCGAGGACGCCAAGAAGGCGCTCAAGGACCTCATCTGGTATGCCGAGACCATCGAGATCGTCAGCTCCGGCGGCCGGGATCGCTTCGGGCGGACGCTGGCCCGGGTCAGAGCCATCTCGGATCAGGGCCGCGTCGACGCCGGCGAGCATCTGGTCCGCCGCGGGCTCGCCCGGCGCTGGGCCTGAGCGTCGTTCCGGCTTCGGCCGCCTCCACAGGACCGGTCTCGATCGGTCATAACACCCTCAGCCATCCGTCAGGAGAACCCCGTGGCCATTGCCTCCCATCAGAGCATCACTGCCGCCCTGCGCTACATCGACAGCATGCTCCTCGATACGTTCAGCGACATCGTCGGCACGGATCTCCGCCGGGCCGGAACGTCTCCGATCGGCCGCGACTCGGCCAACACCATTGTCCTCACCGACGCGAGCGGATCCGCGACGATGATCCTGAGGGGCTCGGACGTTCACGACGAACTCGACGAGGACACGCTCCAACCCGAAGCGAACAACTTCAGCTTCGGCGAGATCCGCGTTCGCTGGTATCGCTCCGTCGAGAATATCGAAGATGCGAGCGTGTTGACGGTCGACCAGCTCACGGCGCTGATCCAGCAGGCGGGAGATCTCTTCGAGTCGATCCGCGCCACCGCCGAGAGCTTCCCAGATTTTCGGGACAAGATCCTCAGGGCCTCGGAGGGCGGGCTTTGGAGAGTCCAGATCGATGCATCGACCCGCGACGTCCAGTCTGCCCGAAGATCCTGAAACCGTCGCGAGAGAGCAGGTGCTCCGAAAGCCCGCCGATGGCAGGCTTTTCTCTGCGTCAGGACACAAAATCCTCTGAACCGATCATCTCAGCTCACTGGCTCACTAGATGAGCCATATGAGGTGACAAGCCTCTCTTCGGCTCGCACCCCGATTGTCGTCGCAGCCGCACTCGCCGTCACAGCAGCAGCGCACGCTTCCTTGCCTCGGTTACTTGGCGTGGGTTCAACAGTCCGGCGTTCGCGACGCGCGGGTTGCGCCGGTCGTACATCAGGTTGCTCGCATCACCATCCGCGGAATTGTGGTTCGGGTCGTTGATCAGCACATGCCCGAGTTCGTGCGCGAGAGTGTTGCCCGCGAAGCCGGCAATCCCGGACCAGACCTTGACGCCGGCCACCACCGCGACGCGCCCCCCACCCCAGCCGCCCTCCTGCTCGGGAAGATCGTAGACGAAGCCGACACCGACGCCCCGGCCCTTTGGTGACAGGTGGTTGATGAAGTGAGCCCACATGTCGCTGCTGCCTGCCGGAACGACCTCGGAGCGGGGCGTCACGGTGACCGGCGAGAACTCGATCTCGGCCTCGCGAATCCAAATGCGGTTCGCCTCGGCGAATGCATCGGTGATCTCGTCGGGGGCCCAGAACGACGGCAGCGCAAGGCCAAGCTCAAGCGAACGCAGGCTCACGTCGCCTGCCGAGGCGCCGCCGCGTCGGCCACCGCTAGCAGCCGTAGCGGGATAGAGGTCCAGCTTATACCCCGTCACCGGAACGACGATCCGATCCATCGCGCACCCCTTCGCTGAGGCCTTCCAGGGAAATCCTACACTAGCAGCCCTCCGGGGCCGAAGCGGGATTTCACGAGAAGCCAGCCTGAACTCCGGAAGAACACTACGACCCTGGACGAGAGAACGAGCGATCCTCAATCGCCTGAAAATCCCAGGAGGACGCCCCGATGGTCCCCAGCAACGCACCTGCCTACCTCTACCAGGACATGTCGGCAGCCGATCTTCTCGATCTGAGCCGGAGCATCGGCATCAAGTCGGCACCTGCAAAGCGTCGCGACCGGAACGATCGTGAGGTCCAAGCCTACACGGTCTCCGGCTGGACCTCGTCGGAAGCCGCTCGGAAGGCCGCTGTCCGCCTCAGCGATGACGAGCACCAGTTCCTGATCCGCTTCCGCCCCACCCTGATCCAGGATCTCCAGGAGGTCGTCAGCACTGAATCGGGCCACGCGATCGCGGTGTCTCAGCGCCCCTTCGTGATCGATCCCTACTATGCGGAGGTCGAAGTCGGGCTCCCGGGGTCGGGTGAGCCGACCTGGATGGTTCTCGCGCTCTATCGTCTCGCCCCGGACGAGTTGTCTCCTCCGAAGGCCGGCGCGCAGAAGAACCTCCCTTGGACGCCGAAGATGTCCCGTGCGGCCTGGTTCGCGATGAAGCGCCGGCTCGGCCAGCTGCAGCCCCGGCGGGCCGCGTAAGAGCCCCCAGAGAGATAGGGCCGCCGAGAGCCGGCCCTTCACCTCGCCCCCTCGGCGAGCCGGTCTGACCGATCG
The DNA here is from genome assembly GCF_001006805.1 of Microvirga massiliensis. Classification (GTDB taxonomy): domain Bacteria; phylum Pseudomonadota; class Alphaproteobacteria; order Rhizobiales; family Beijerinckiaceae; genus Microvirga; species Microvirga massiliensis. The sequence goes on from NZ_LN811360.1 coordinate 200,884, forward strand.
GCAAACCCACAATGATCACACACAAACTCGAAATCCCGAGAGGACGATAACCATGGATGACGTCGGCTACGTCTACTTCACCGCGACCAGCGATGAGGCCCAGAACATTTCCGTCAACGGCCTCTCGAGCGTCTGCGTCGAGCTTGATGTAAGCGGCGAGAACGTCATCTACGACGGCCTCTACATTGGCCGGCATCTGGACGATGTCACGGCGGCTCTCACCGACGAGCGCCCGGTGCTCATCCGCTTCAATCTCGACTCCGTCGCCGAGATCTTCGACTTCATCGATCTCGAGAGCTCCGTAAACGGCGCCGACCAATTTGGCATTGCTCTCGATCGCTTCACCATCCCGTCCGTAGAACTCGAATATCTCGACACCCTCAGCGGCAACTGGAACGACATGCAGACCTTCACGATCGACATCAGTGCTGTCGCCGACGAGTCCGTCGCAGTCGAGCCCACGTCGGCGAAGAAGGTCTACGACACCCCGTATCTGCCGCGTGGCCTCTGGTTCAAGAAAATGCGCGAAGAGGGGCTGCTGGCACTCCGCCAGCCGAAGGCCAAGAAGGCTCCGGCATCCCAGGACGCGGCTGGTGACAAGCCCGTCCGGAGCCCCGCCCAGCTGGCCGCGATCCGCGGCTACTACGCCCGCAAGGCGCGCCTGCAGGCGGCGTGAGGGCTGGGCGGCCAGATCGCCGGCCCGCCGCCCAAGCCCATCCCTCGGCAGAGGGAGTCCCGACTCAAAACACTGGATCTCTCGAGAGGCTGGGGCTTCGGTCCCGGCTTTTCCGATAGCGGAAGCGAGAAATCCCGATGCCCTGAATTGCTGCGATCATGCCAAAACATCGACTCCACCCCAGGCATGATCGCCCGCCCCGCCGCTCAACCGGAAAACGCACGGACACGTCATGAGACTTCTCCTCCTTGGCCCGCCCGCGGCCGGAAAAGGAACTCAAGCGGAGCGTATTTCCCGGCACTGGAGCATTCCGCACCTTTCGACCGGCGCCATGCTGCGGGCCGCCAAGTACCAGGGCATCTACAATCCGGCCTCCGGTAATCTTGCCCCAGACGCGTTGGTCTGTGAGATCGCCATCGATCGCATCAAGCAGCCCGACACACAGGCCGGTTTCCTCTTCGACGGATTTCCGCGCACTCTCGTGCAAGCCCGCATATTCAATGCCTTTCTATCCCGGAATGAGATGTCGCTTGATGCAGTCGTCGAAATCCAGGTCGATCGCGATATTCTTCTCAAGCAAATCATGAAGCGAGCGTCCGACGCGATCGAGCGCGGAGAGCAACCAAGGTCCGACGACAATCCAGTCGCCTTCGAGACCCGAATGCGGGAATACCGGGAACTCACCGCGCCACTTTCGGAGTTCTACGCCGAATCAGGCGTGTTGAAGACCGTCGACGGGATGAAGTCCCCTGATTGTGTCTGGAGAGAGATCCAGAGCGTGCTCGAACCAAGGCAGACAGCACATGACCTCCGCGCCCCTGCTGAGCGGGTCAGACTCCTGAGAGAGTTGACCGGCCTCGGGATCATGGATTGCAACGGCGCCATGGGGCTGGCGCAAACGCCCGAATACCGTGGCGATATCGTCTTGGCCGTCGCCAGCGTCTTAGCCGGGCACCTGGCGGTCCATGTTCACGGCGATCGCAATGCTTGGAACTTACGCAAGGCGCAGACCGATGCGCCGCAACTCAGGGCCCGCAATCCGGCGCTCGACGCCGCTTTCCCGCCGCCATAGCGCCAGAGATCGGCAATCTCACAAAAGACGAGGGCTTCCATTCGGCTCAAAGCCAGAATGGAAGCCCTGAATCGTCCCGCAATGCCTATGCTGCCGCCGTACCGACGTAGTCGACGCTGCGCACCACCGTCAGGGTGTTGTCGGGAAGCGGCAACAGGTTCCACTGGGGCAGTGCCGCGAGCCGGTGTACCTCCTCCTCGTAAGCGGCCGGATCTTTCCTGGCGAAGGTTAGGATCAGATCCGTGACGCCCACTCCACGACCTGCCGCCCAAAGTCGCTCATAGGTCTCGTCCCGGATTTCTTCCGAAACGTCCAAGCGGACCAGGCCGACTACATCGCTCACGCCCCAGTCGGGATGGAAATATCCAAAGTTCTTCATGAACGCGCGGCGCTTTCCTTCGTCCGGATAATCACTTTCGATCTCAGCAAGAAGAACTTGCATTCCCTCGGTATGGGAGGGAGCAACACGATAAATCCTGTCATAGTCAGCAAACAGACCGGGGATCATAATTCTCTACTCCACTACGCGTCTCAGAGTCCGTCCCGTAATCATGAGTGTCGTCCCAAGCGGCGGACGAGGAGCATGACGGAAGCGGCATAAAGGAAGGCGCGGGCTGAAGTGAGCGTCGCCTCCGGATCCTTCCAGAGCCGGCGATTGCGACTGATCCACGCGAAGAATCTTTCAACAACCCAGCGGCGCGGATGCACCGCAAAGCCCACCTGGTCGGGCGGCTTTCTGACGATCTCGATGCGGATCGAGGTGGCCTGGGCCGGGGTCTCGCCGGCATAGCCGCTGTCGGCGAACGCTGTGGCGATGAATGGGAACGAGCGCCGCGACAGGTGCAGGACCACACAGGCACCATCCCGGTCCTGCACGTCCGCCGGCTGGGGCTCCAGGATCAGACCACGCCCGTCGGTGTCAACCATCACCTGGCGCTTGCGGCCTTTGACCTTCTTGCAGGCATCATAGCCTCGCGGCCCGCCGCTCTCGGTGGTCCTCACGCTTGGGCTGTCGAGCACGGCGGCTGTGGGCGAGGCCTCCCGTCCCACCCGCTCCCGGTCGGCCATGACCAGCAGGTGGTTGATGGTCTCGAACACACCGGTGTCACGCCACAGGCTGAACCAGCGGAAGACCGTGCTCTTGGGCGGCAGATCAGAAGGCAAGAGCCGCCAGGCAATGCCACCGCGCAGCACATAGAAGATCGCGTTCAGGATCTCCCGAGCGGACCAGCGGCGCGGACGTCCTCGGGCGTGGGGCTCGGGCAGGAGCAGTTCGATCAGCGCCCATTCGGCATCGGTCAAATCGGTTTCGTATCGCAACCCGTCGCGGCTATACTGCCGCCGAGTGGTCGGGGTCCACATCGCGGTTCCAGGTCAGGCTTCAGCACCCTCCTGGAATCATAGCGGCCTCGACCACTCAACCATTTTCGGGACGGGCTCTCAATTGAGCCGTTGCCATAGCTCAAACACCCGATTTGTGCGCCGCATAAGCCAATTGCCCGATTCCATTCCCTACCTGCTTCAGCACGCCGCGCGCTCCAGGATCTGCGCCCATCCGTGAGACGGAGCGGTCAAATCGCCTGGCCTGACGCGATGTTCCACATCACAGCCGACGGGATCACTTGGGCGAGCCGGAATACCACGCAATTCCCGCCATCGGCTCGAGTGCAAACAGGTTGAGTCCGAACGGAAGGCGAAAGCAGCCCCGCTGCGAAATCCCTTTAAGGACAGACAATCATGGACGCACAGCAGGATCTCTCGACAGTCGAGGATCTCAGACTCAGCGAACTGCGGCTCGTCACGCTCATTTTCCAGGACACGGGGGACGCCAAGACGCACATTGTTCCGGCGGCCGACGTCCCGAAATTGGCCGAAGCCACGGTGCGTCTCCACCACACGCCAGGTGTCAATCCTAGCACCGGAAATCCCACCCGGAAGATTTGCATGATCACGGCTGAGCCGATGGCTCTCTATGGTCCGTATTGGTGGACCACACCCAGTCTCGAGGGCAACGGCGATGATACCGGAGCGCGGGTCATCCAGGGCAATTGCCACCGCGAAATACCTCTCGAGGACAAGGAGTTCTTCGCGAAACGCGATGCAAAGCAGAATAGCGCCGTCGCCAGAATTGAGAGCTGCCAATGATGAATCCCGCCATCGCAGCCATGCTCGAAGACGTGCTCGTCGAGGAAGACCACGAACTCGGTGGCTTCCTGATCTCTGCTGTCTGGAGGGGAGTCGATCGCCCGAACACCGGCGGCATCGGGCTGCCTGGCAAGGACGCGAAACTCGTGCCGCTCGTTGAGAAAGCAATGAGAGACGGCGCTTTCTGGTCTCACGCCGCGATCGCCACCGACGTCAATGGCAAGACCTACGTTGCCGCCGCGGCGGCGGTTAGCGGCAGGCACCTCAAGGCCGATCTTCGCCGGCTCGGATATCTCTGAGGCAATACCGGCTGCCACATAACCCAAGGTGACCGGGCTTTTCTGATCGGCAGCCCGCTCGCCGAATTGCAGCTCCGAATTTTCGCCAAAAACCAAATAGTCAGGACCAAGACCATGCACGCAAACCATTCGCGCGTCGACTTCGATTTCGACAAGTTCCTCCACGCAAACGTCCAGACGGTGACGGTTCGTATCGTCCACGTCGGCCCAGTTCAGCCCGCAGCCCACGCGAACAACGAGAAGGTGCGCCACCTTCTTGTCGAGCATGTCCGGCCCCGCGGTCAGGACGGCTCCCACATTGAGGAGATCGTCATCATGAGAAACAACAGCCTCATGCAGAAAGGCATCCTCTCAGCATTTCTCGAGGCTCATGGGAAAGGCGCTTCCGAGTTCACCTTCCGCCTGACTGGCCATCCAGGCAACTTGCGGACCGTAGAGACCTTCGAGATCTCCACGGCCCGACCGGCGACCCAGCCGACGCTCGTCGTCAACAACACGACGCCGCCCAAGCAGACCTCGGAACCGGTCATCATCACCTACGGGAAGCGCTACAACAGCCAGGGGACCGACACCTTCTGCCTCTATGTCCCGGCCGAAACCTATGCAGGCGTCATGTTCGCCGGCAAGGGCTTCTATCGATTCAGCGAGTCGCCGGACGGACAGCTGTTCTTCGCCTCGACGGAAAAGCAATCCGAGCTGAAGTTCGAGTCCAGCAAGGTCCTGGCCGATGGAACGCGGAATATCTGCTTCCGTGGCCTCCGCGTCCGGATCCTAGAGGCGAAGGGCCTCGTGGACCTCAAGAAGTACATCGTGCGGGCCTCGCGAGACGGCTTCACGGTCCAACTCGCCAGCGACGGGGCAATCGACTTCGCGATGTCCGCGGCGGCGTGAACCGCGGGCCGGGCATAAAACGCGCCGGAGCCGCGGCACAGCCCGCCATGGCCCCGGCGAAGGCCCGAAGCCGTCGGCAGGCGAATCGGCTGGCCACCTTCGATCGGCCGCTGCCCTTCGGGCCGATGCGTCGCCCGGGCGCGCGAAATACCACCTGCCTGGAGGCCCGGTCGGAAGGCCAAAGAGGGGTCCGGTTACCCGCCCGGCCAGAGTTGTCTGCGAACAACTCAGCGCCGACCCCATCTGGGGCCAACAGCCACTCGTTCCGAACTCTCACGAGCGAGAGGCTCCAACTGGCTCGGGCCGCAGAGTCGCATTGGCTCGCACCTCCGCCCCGACTGGAAAGCCCTCGGGCTCGATCCTCCGCGCTCAAAAGGAATCGTCATGAGGCACTACGTCTACCAACTCGTCCCGAACGGACCCGCCACCAGCGCCTACCGCTACTACACGGGCGCCATCATTGCTGCCAGGACGCTCGAGCAGGCGCTGCGCACCCACCCGGCCAGCAGCGAGCGCAATCGGATTCGCTGGAGCGAGCGGGACCAGGTCTGGATGAGCCATTTCGACGATGGCACCGTCCGGCCCTACATCAACACCGCCTGGCCCGATCATCCGAGCAAGGTCGCCGGCCTAAAGATCGCGGAGATGCTCGACCCGGTCGATTCGCCTGACGCTCGGGTTGTCCTGGCCGCGCAGAACGCGGCGTAACCCGCACTGACAGGCCGCGCCCCGAGACGATTACTGCCGACGGGCAGCAGACGAACTTTGAGCTCACCAGAAGGCGGCACCCATCAGGGTTGCCGCCTTTTTTCTTGCTACTCTCCGCACCGCAAAGAGTCGCTCAGCGTCATCTCTCAAATCGGTGGAAACGGAGTTCTCTGATTCTAGACAGGCTCGAAGAGCGCACATAATTTTGGGCCACAGAGTCTGACGACTTTCACCCAAACATATGGCACCGCACGACATGGCACCTCGCGCACTCAGGCCGTTGACGGTCGAGACGATGAGCCGCGCCCGCAATCCGCGCCCTGCATTCCCCGCGGGTGTTTCAGATACGCAGTTCGATTTCCCCTTTGATTGCGAGCCCGACGATCTACCCATCGTCGACGTGCGGGCGGATATTGAAGACGATCAGGCGAAGAGAGCCACCGAACGGGCCTTCGGTGGACGAGCGGAGGATAGCTCTGCATCTGAGGGGCAAGCCGAGCAGGTCGCGGGGTCCTCGAGCCCAGCGGATGCACCGTCTCCTGAAGCTCCGAGTTCGCCGATAGAGGAGCCTTCTCGTCCCCGCCGTGTCCTGCCCAGCGTGATCCAGCCCGAGATCGAGCTCCAGCGGCAGCTGCAGAACGATCAGGAACGCAGCAATCATCGGGGTCGCACGTTGACCGAGGGGGACGCTAAGCGCGCGGATACCCGCAAGGCCAAGGCTGCGAAGAATCAGCTGGCAATGGCCCAGGATCAGATACCGCCGCTCCTGGCCGCCATAGAGTCTGCTCGGCTTGACAATCACCAGATCGCGGCTCGCCAGGAACTTGTGCTGGAGCCTAGCGTAGAACCCGAGCTCGTTAGCCTCTCAGGGACCGTGGAAATCCCCCACGTGCAGCCTTCAGGCCCTGTTGTTTCGCGCACCCGGTCACGCCCCAGATGGATCGCAGTTCGGAACAAGGATGGGTTCCTGCCGGGACAGCGCTGGAAGCGTCGCCTCCCGAAATACTGCTGGTGATCTAGTTTCCGTCGAGGGGGAGGCTCAGCGCTTTCTCCCCGGCCAGCTGCTGGTTCCTGATCCTGCGCAGCCGGGCGCGCTTCTCCGCGTCATTCGGGATGAACGCGACCGGATCGCTGCCCGTGACCTCCCGGAAATCCTGTTTCTTCCGGGAGGCGATCCGCTGGGCATCGGTCATGTGTTTTGCGAGGCTCTCGGAAGCAATGATCGTATATTCGACATCGACCTTCGAACGTCCCTGCATGATGTCGCGGATCTCGACATCGGCCACGACACCTTCTCCCTTCAATGCGTTCACGGCCTGCGTGACACGGCGGAGGACATCGCGCAGTCGAGTCCATCCGGTCAGCCCGCAACCGTCAATGATCTCCGAAGCTCGGATCACATGCGCGATGGACGGCGACCGCTGGAAGAACATCTCGTGATTGAGACGGCGATACAGCCATCGCTCGATGGGGCTTTTTAGCCGCATGATGACTTCGTAATCCATTTGCCGAAAATCCAGGTGCATGAGCGCCTGAGAGACGAGCCAGTTGAACCCGACGGTCGTGGCCGATTCGGCGTTGCGACGATCGCCGGACCGGTACATCGGGAAGGTTGAACCTGAAACCATGGGTTCCTTGATTGTCCCGTCCTTGCCTTCGACGAGCCGCACGATTTCGACCGTGGATCTGTGCAGGACCGTCAAGGCGTCCTGGATCTCGTAGAAGCTGAATTTGTGACCGGTGCGTTCCAGTTCCCTATCAACTTCATAGATCGAGAAGGTGACGCCAACCTCGCCCTTGTCGCCTGCGACCATCGAGAGTCGGTTCTTCATCACCGCGATTTGCCGGATCACTTCCTCGACAAGCTGCTCACGTTCACCCGGATATTGCTCAGTGTCCTTTCCTTCTCTGCGGATACGAGCCGGGGTAAGAGTCACCATGTAGACGCTGCCGCCATGGGTGAATGTGCGCTCGATCGTTTTCAGGTATTTGCCGTCTCCACTGGCGATTCGGATATCCTCGGCATGCCGGAAGACCGAGCGAGGGGCCACGTCCCACAAAGCGATGGTGTTGGTGAGCCTGCGGTCCGGATCGTCGATCTCCCAGAAATCGAACTGAACGGGTGGCTCATACGGCTTCGGCTGGGGCTTCAGTTGAACGACCTTGGACATGCGAGCACGCTCCTTGCGGCAAGGTTGGGATCACATCGCTTAGGCTTGCAAGAGGTAAACGGTTTTGAATCCCAACTTTCTCGACTGGGGCACTGGGTTTAAGTCGCGCTCCCACTAGGTCTAAGTCGCGCATCACTAGGTTTAAGTCGCGCTGGTCATACTGATCCGGCGGCACGGATATCCGAATCGGCGACTCGATCTCGCGCATTCAAGGCCATGGCTGAAATCCTTTTGGTCTTGACGACTCAACCGGAGCCGTTTCGTTCCATCGAAGCTCGCACCTGTCCACCGGTTTCCGCTCAGGAGTGGAGCGCGACTTAAACCTAGTGTCGAAGCGCGAGTCAGACCTAGTTCCGGAGGCCCTCCTGGGCAAAAAGCTCAACAACTTCAATGAGCTAATCCGGGATGGGACTGGGTTTCACTAGGTTTAAGTCGCGCTTCCGGCATCCGCGACTTAAACCTAGTGGATTTTCCGAGTCGGGCACTAGGTTTAAGTCGCGCTTCGGAACGGCCGCGACCAATACCTAGCGACTCGCGTCGCGGACCTAGCGATTCCGCGACTTAGACCTAGTGAATCCGCGACCTAAACCTAGTGTCCGCGAGAACGGAAATTGACAGCCTTTCGAGAGGGTTATTGTTGATCGAATCCAGGACGAATTCCGTCCCTGGAGACCATCATGTCGGCCCTTCTGAGACCCGCCGGGAGACCGGTTCCGGGAACGAGATCCCGCGCGCGGGGATCACGCCGCCGCTTCATCCCTTCCCGCTGGAACGGCAACTACAAGCTGCCCCGCAGCGCCAACGAGCTCCTGACGGTGAGGCTTTTCTCCTTCCGGAACCGGGAAGCCGCACACAAGCTCGCTGTGTTCCTGGGCCGGATGAACAGCGGGCCGCGGCGCATCGACACCAAGCGGGGTCCCTACGGGATCGCGGCCTTCCCGATCGACCGGCGCGTCCTGAAGGACAACAAGGATCTCGGGCTCACCGAGGCCCAGATCCGCGGCGCGATCAAGACGCTGATCACCGTCGGCTTCATCGAGGTCGTCGAGGTCGACGGATCGGCTTACCAGTCGGTCACGGCCGCGGACGGAACCCCAGGCGTCTACCGCAAGCCAATCCAGTACAAGTTCGCTGGTCAGTTCGAGGCTTGGTTCGCATTCCTTGCTCGGAAACCAAAGTCTCCCAAAGAGACGTTTTTCCAGATTCCTCCTAAGGAAAAAGAAGAGAATCTGAATCAACTAGCGAATGCGGTCCTTTTGGGCGAGAAACGTGAACGGCGTCGCCTGGTAATCACTCCCCCGACCCCGGTTCGGGCCAGGTCCGCGCAGGACGACCCCGCGCTCTTGGCCGCTCTGGCGCGGTGGGGGCTCAACGCCGGGTTTTCGCCCGAGAAACACCTGGAAATGGGAGCGGCTCACGGGAACCTACCCACAGCGGGTTAACGGATCGCTGCTGTGCGCGGCGCACGGACGACTCGAAGGCTTGCTTGCAGAGCGGGGCCACGCTGCGCGGCTCCCGTTGTCGATGCTCAACCGCGAGTTTGGACAAGGCGGTGCCCAGCGCCATTCCGGCGAGGTCTTCGGCACGCCTCCGTCGTGCACGGCCTTCGGACGGCGCGGTAATGCACGCTCCATGCCCAGTACGCATGGCATGTTTGTTGCAGTGCATCTACCGCGCTGCAACATGAATTCCCATATAGAAATCAGACAGAAAGGGGGACAAAAACCATGATTATCATCAGCGCACTTCGCTTCATCCGCACGATCTGGACGGAAGCCCGTCAGCTCGAGGTCGAGAGCCTTCGCCGGTATCCCTACCTACTGGGCGAGTGAGCCACACCGGGTTCGGGGCGGGACGGCTTCAAAGCCGTCCTTCGCCCAGCACGACCCGCCTCGGCGGGTATTTTTATGCCCACACGAAAAACCTCCGGTCCCGACCACCAGCCTTCAGGGTGAGCCGCCCTTCTAGGCTCTGAGCGGCGGAAATTCTTTCTTTACCGTAGCGCTTTACTAAACGTAATGAGAGCCGCGTTGCGTACCAGGCTCCGAATGGAAGCCCTGCCCGGTCCTTCCCTGGGCAGGGCTTCTTTTTCGTACGGGTCCCAGGACACAAGTTCCAGGTTGTGGCCGCTGCAGCTGGCTCCGCCAGATTCCGCGATCAGCAATGCTGCAGAGTCCCGTTCTGGGCACCTCCTCGTGGTTCTGTAGGCCTCGCGCAATCCGTCGCACCAATGCCTCCCATGGCGGTTGCGGCGGCATTTGCTGTGCAGAACCCGCACCGCTGTTACGCGCCTCGAGACTCACAAATAGCCCGGTGCAGGCGCGACGTAGTATAATTCTCAGAGATGATCAGGAGCCCGTGCAGAGTCGAAGCGTCCCAAAGGTCGCATCCTTGATGCAGCAACATCAGCTGAAATCCCCAGGAATGGACTGCCCACTATGGCTCGCGACACAAAGAAGCGTCCTAAGCTGCACAAGTCCCAAAAGGTCGAACCCCTCTTCTGGCGGCGCCGGATGTTCGTCATCACGCCGTCAGGAATCGTCTATGCCTCCGAGAATGATCACCGCTCCTCGGTCGAATGGCTCACCGCTGCGGGATTCGTCACCGGCCCTGAAGATCCGGTTTTGCAGCGACTAGTTCGCGGTTTCGTCGATCACCGCGGCATCGTTGCCTACCGTGGCCCGTCCTTCGAGCACATCGGGGTTTCGCTTCCCCTCTACCCGGTCCTGCACCTGATCCAGGAGGACCTCGAGCTGCCCGGCGACACACCGGTCTGGCTCGGTGCGCGTCCTTCCGCGAGCGGCTACGGCCTGGAGGGAACCCGATTCGCCGGGCACCTCGACGATCTCCTCAAGAAATACATCGCCCGGCGATTGAGGCCGGCAGTCGAAACGCGCGCCAAGAGCGCAGCCTGACGTCCAGATCGCACCATACTTACGGATGAGGGGCCGGCTTCGAGCCGGCCTTTGTCGTTTGGAACGGCGACGAACTCCCTGATTTCCCGGAAAGCGCCCCACTATGAGCAGCAGCACTGCCGCTTCCGCGGCCCCGCTGCCTTTTCTCGTCGTGGTCGGCCTGCGGCTCGGCTGACTTCAATCTTGGAAGATATGACGCTCGCGCCGCGCGAGAATGTCTCGCGGCCTTTGTCGAGCGTTGGAACGACCACGTTATCGTCATTGGCGGATCGCTCTGTGATGAGCTCGAACTCTATCCCCGCCTTCGGCTCGCAATCGAAGGCGCTCTCGACCGCGCCAAAGCTCAAGGCCGGGCCTCGATCCGCAGGCTCGGGGAGGATCCGGACCAAATCGACGTCATCAAGGACATCGTCCAAAGCCTTGCCCTGCCCAAGAACACCGTCTTCGAGATCACCGGCGCTTGGCCTCACGTGGCGAAGACGGTTGCGTTAACTCGGTCCATTCCGCCCTGGAGGGTTTGGGCTATACCCAAGCCACCATCTCCGACAGTGCTGTTTTTATCGACACACCCGATGACGATGCCGACGCAGAATCCGAAGACGATTTCTGACGCCTCAGCCAACCCCTCAGGTTCTGTAGCAATGACCCTCGATGCCCGAAGAATCGGATACCTGCGTCAGGCGCCTGCCGCCGGGAGTTCGTCACGGAATGCCAGCGGGCCCGAGAAGGCCATGTTCAACAAGCTTGCGAAGACCGGCCACATCGCAGTTTCCGGACAGGGCTATCGGAGAACTCGTCGAGGTGATGAGGCCGTGGTAGCCTTCGACCAGGGACTGCAGTCGCATTCAGTCGAGATCCTAAAATTGCTTCTGCGCGGTGAGAAAGCGAATCCCGCAGCGCGGGGATTTCTCAACGTCGTCCACGCCGGCCTGATCCATATCGGGTCGCAGGGTGGCGTCACTCTAACCGAAGACGGCCGGGCTATCGCCGAACAAGCAGGATAGACATGCACTCAGACTCTTCGCACGATCCCCGCCCGAACGTGGGCGAGAGCACCGAAGCGCTCGACCTCGAGGGACAGCTCGCCGCCGAGCGGAAGAAATCCCGGCGGCTTGAGCAAGAATGCCAGCGCCTCAGAGCTCTAGCGGAGGAACGCTTCCATGACGTTCGCCTGTTACGCGCGGGTCCACATGACGGCGGCTTCGTGTTCGATTTCACGGGCAGCCCGGTCTCGTATATTGCCGAATATTTGGCCGAGGTACTGGGATGCCGTGACGGCGCTCCCTCAAACTACGCCGAGATGGAGGTCCAGCAGCGCGAACTTGGTGCGATGACATTGACGCTGCAGCGGCGCTCCGGACTGACACCGCACCAGAAGGCAGAAGCTGCAATCAAGCAGGCCGAGGAAGCCGCTGCCGAAGCAGCTGTCGCCAAAGCACGTGTGCGTGAGCTTGAGGCCCAGATCCCGATCATCGACGGAGCTCCGCTCGCCCTCGACCAGGCCCGTTACATGCTCAGGGATTACGCCGCGAAGGGTGGTGCACCGGGCCGAATGCCCGACATCCTTCAGGAGATCGCCAACGCTCTGAGGAATGCGCGACCCGAGCAATAGGCTTCCACCTGAGCCGGGGTCAGGACACAAATAGGCCAGGAGGCACACGGGAGTGGTTGGATGATGGTCGCTTACTTCCACGACGGTCCGTGGGAACCACCCCGCATCATCGTGGGTCGTGTCGGGCAACGCGTGCCCGTATTCTCGCCATCAACTTCGTGGTGGATCGTGCCCGGAACGCTCAGTGATTGAGAGTGCCGAGCCCTTCTACGTTGAGAGCCGCCGCGCCCCGGCGGCTTTTTTGTTTGTCCCTCCTGTTCGGGATCATCGCAGGCTCAAAATCCCGGGAGGACAATTTTCTATGGAACTTTCCTACTTCAGTCCGCGCCGCACAGTTGAGCGTCTCACCAGCGCGGAGCCAAACTACAAATTTCCCGATCTCGATTTCGACGTGATGGACATCGTCGAGGGCCGCACGAGCGGCGACGCGCTCGAGTGGAAGATCCAGTGGAACCACAAAGAGACGGACGATCTTGGCAACCCCAAGGGGAGCGGGATCGACCTCACAAGACAGATCGTTGAGCAGACGACCGTTCCCTGCCGGTTCGAGTAGCGCTCCATGGATGAAAACGCACTCACCCGGCACATCGTCAGCCTCTGGCCTAAGAGACCCAATGGTGCGGACGGCCACCACCTGATGATCAAGGACACGGGCGTCGTCGGATCAGCATTTGTATTCGCCAAGTACGTCCGCAATGACAGTTGGAAACCGGGCGCACCCGCGCAAATCCGCAAATGGTCCTGGTACACGGGAACCGCTCAGAGCGACACGGTCTACGACACGCCCGAACAGGCGATCGAGGCCGCGTCCCGTTCTCTCGCGCGATTCGCGATCGCGCTATGGACGGGGTTGGGAGCCCAAGGCATTTTGCCTGGGAAAGCCTGATTTCAAGATTTCGGCCGCCAAAATTCCCGTAGGCCGGCGAATTTCGCCAGAAGTTGCATTTCGAGCACGCGCGGGCATTAAAAATCACCGCCCCGCCCAAGCTGGGCTGGACGCGAGTCTGAATTTGATTACAAGCCGATTTATCCACAAGATTTAAACAGGAAAGAGGAAAGGAATGGGTCGCTACACTGGGCTGATCGGCGAAGCGCTTTCCCTGTATGCGCGTGACCACGGAGCGCCTGGGGCGGTGAGCGCTCGGGACCTCATCCGGCGCTATAATCCACAAATGAACGCCCAGGGCATCGGCCAGGTGCTCAAATACCAGAAAAACGAAATCAATGCCGTCCTGAGAAAGGACCGCATCAAGGTCGTCTTCTACGGCTGGAACAGCCGGCGGCGCGCCAACGTGATCGAGCTGGCCCCGATTTAGCAACACGTGCGTCAGGCGAGTCGGAGCCGGTCAGCCAATCCCTCCAGAGATCCGCTCCCGGAATTAACAGGTTTCCCCTGAATCCACACACCGGTGTATCCCAGAGCCGCCGAGATCCGGCGGCACCATTGGTGTTTGCGGCCGCAAATCCGGCAGGGCTTACGCCGCCATTTTCGTTGAGCCTCGAGTCCCAGAAACTGGCGACCGTTCCAAAAATGCAGACGAACCGCGCCGGAGCCTATAAAATAGAGCCTCACAGTAAACAGAATTTCTTTTTCGAATCGCCGGGTCGCCCATGCACCAACAAATATCCGCCCCGCAAACCCAGAAATCCTTCAGGCGGAAGGAATTGTCTTCGAGACGGGCGCCTCGGGCTCCAGTTGAGCATCAGATTTCCGAGGTTCCGGCCACGGTGGTCGAGATCGGAGAGGTCAAAGAATATCGGAATCGGCCGCCTTACCGGCTGGTCACGATTGTGCCGCACGGCTCCGACCAGCCCGAACAGGTTGTGCTGCCGGGCGCCAAGGCGGAACCGCACATAGTGATGGAGGCCCTCGTCGCGCTGAAGAACGCCGGCATCTGCAAGTTCGTCTTCAAGCTTGCCGAGGCGGAGACCTGGAAGAGCCGTCGTATCGAGTCCTTCCAAGTGGTCCCAAGCTTCGCTGGGGAGAGCCCGGCCGCTGAGCGTGCCCCGGAAGCGCACGAGCAGCCCGCAACCCCTGAACCGCAAGCTCTGAAGCCGGAGGTTCTGGAGACCAAGCGCTACAACACCTCCGACGGCAGCGATCGCCAGGTCATCCGGTTGCCGGGGCAGGGACCGCTCTGCAAGCTCTTCGAGGGGATCGGCTACTTCCGGCGTTGGTACGTCGATGGCGACAAGACGATTATCGTCCCCACGCGCCAGAAGTCGAAGTTGATCTACAAATCCTCAGCGCCCCGCAAAGACGGATCCCGCGAGGTCTATTTTTCCGGCCTGAAGCGCTACGCGGCCGCTGCGAAGCTCAATGCGCCGTCGGTTGCGTATGAGGCTTTGCCGCATAATGGCGGACTTCTGCTCACACGCATTCCCAGCCAAAGGTAACGATCGAACTACGGTCGGCGGGATCCGAAAACAAATGGCCCCCGCGCCAGGGGCTTGGGGGGATTGACCATAACGCGGGGGCCTCCCAAGCCAATCCGTCCGGCACAAGCAAACGGACGTCGGCTCGGAAAGCGCGATTTATGGACGTGGGATGACGTCACGTCAACTCAGTGAGCGATCATCGTCCTCGTGCATCTCGGCAAGTTGGCGGGAGATCTCGATCTGCATTTCGGCGAACTGTCGCCGGGCCATATGCACGTGTTCCTTCTCGGCGCCGGTCTTGGTGTTCGCCTCGACTCTATCAAGCCAGGCGGGCATCTTTTCGATGAGCTTCAACAGCAAGTAGCCCTGTTCCGCGTGCGACAGCTCATCCATGGTTTCCTGGAGCTGCTGGAGCCATGCGGGCGCATCGTCGTCAGCGGCGGACATCAGCAGCTTTCCATCTCGCGGGACTCAAGAAGTGCTTTTACTGCGGCTGTGGAGATAGGGCGTAAGAGGATTGTCTTGTACTCGGGCAAACCGCTCCAGTCCTCCGGGTCTCTCGATTGTATCTGCGCAAAGGTCACGCGGGCCATTGCGTCGATCTCGAGCCGCACCTTGTTCGGCAGCGTGCTGAAGATTGCGACGGTCCTGCAGTTACATGCCCGCCGTCGTAGACTGCGGATGGAACAGGCTCCTCCCCAGCAACCGCATGCCTCTCCTGTTGGGTAGCGCATACAGCGCCCCGAGTCCCAACACGATCAATGTCAGAGTCATCGCAATAGCCTCAAAAGAGACCCCACCAAGCACGACGTGGCCGGGCGGGGGAAGATCAAGGGAGACGAGCCGGTTGAACCGACCCGGCCATGAGGCTGCGCCCAGATGGTTAACGACTGGTTAACGCCTCACCGAATGCAGCCGCAGGTCTCAAACGGCATTCCGGTGCCAAATTACCAAAATCCCAGAGAAGCGGTTCTCCTCATCCGCAACTCACAGCCCAAGCCGCCGGACGAGGAACCATCCATTTCGCCAATCAAGTGGAGGCATGAATGCTTGCCAAGCTACCGCGGCTCCGGAAGAGGAGGTCATGCCCGCGTGCAAGGATGAACGGAGTCGACGGTGTGTTCAGCCGAAGACACGCAATCCACGTCGATACCGATCGCTTCCTGTTCCCGCCATCGGGCAACTCCCTTAGGGGAGACATATGGACCAGTCCCGGGCGATCCAGTCGTCGGTGTTGACCGACGTAGTCGGGATTTCCTGAAGGGGGAGGAGACGATCGGGGCAGATGGACGACATGAATGAGAAACAGTGGATCGAGCACGCGCGGAGCGTGATCGCGCGCATGGGTGCTGCAGGAAGGCGCGGGCATCGCGGGATGGCCGCCTCGCTCGTCGAGCTTGCGGAGTTGATGGATTGCCTGCCGCTCGCCACCAAGCGGAACCGGAGCGTGGTCAGCATGTCCCGCCTCGAGAGGAAGCGCGAGGCTGCAAGGGGCAGGATCCTCGCGGACAACCACGCCATGGTCCAAACGGACGATCCGGCGGACCTGCTGCTGCGGATTGCCGCCCAGATCCAGGCCCTCGACGAGGTGCATCACGACCTGGTCGGCCCTGACCAGCCATACGATCCCAACTCACAGTGGCGCATCCCAGGTACCGATCGGGACTTCCTCCTCATTCCCAGGCAAGGGGCCTACCGCACATCTCGCAAAGAGGGATCGGTCGATGACCGGATCCGGCTCGTCCGCCGGGATCTGATGAAATCCCATCGTCTCCTCCCGGCTCACATGAACGGGTTGGAGGTGCGGCTGACCTGGCGGGACATGGCCGGCGAGTGGCCCGTCGGCCTCAGGCTCGCGGGCGCGGTGTTCCCAGACCTGTGCTTCGAGCTCGACGAAAACGACGTGGACTTCGTGGTCACTGGTGTCGAATGCGACGGTCAGGATAGCCAGATCAGGGATCACCTCGAGACCGCGCATCACGAGCGGTGCGCGGCGCTCGTCCTCCCTGAGCTCACGATCACGCCGGCCTCGCTCGCCAGCCTAAAGGCGCACTTGGGCAATCGACTCGGCTGGTCAACGCCCTCGGCTGACCCGGCCCGCCCGCTCCTTGTCGTTGCCGGATCCTGGCATGAAGAGGACGGGGCGGATTTCGTGAACGAGGCCAAAATCGTCGACGCATACGGTTATGAGATCCTGCGTCACCGGAAGATCCTCACATTCACCGATCCGGAGCTCCGCAAGGAACGGATCCGGCCCGGCGATACCATCAACATCTTGGTCACAGAGGAAACGCTGATCGCGTTCGGGATCTGCCTCGACTTCTGCGAGAAGGGGCGCGGCGGCCCCTTCGAGGACCTAGATGTCGACTACGTGCTCGTCCCTTCCTGCGGCTGGCGCTCGACCATGCAGGGCCACATCAGGACGGCAGACCTGATGCGGTCGAGATACCGAACGCGCAGTCTCGTCGTCCAGCAGCCGGACCGCCTCCTCCCGCCGGACGAGAGGGGCAAGCCCTTGGGCTACGTGCTGCTGCCCCGGGAGGATCTCGATCTCCGGGTGAGCGACACGCATGTCTACCGACCATGGACGGCTGACGTCGCCGGCTAGCCTTGACGGGGGAACCCCGCGTGATGTAAATCGTTGTAAAACGTCAGTCGTGAGGTATGTCATGTCCGGCATCGACTTGGAAGAGGGAATGGAGCGCATTTCGCTCGCGGATCTCTCTCCACGGGATGCCATCCCGGTGTTCCGGCAATTGCTCGAGACCGCCCCCGAGGTGTTCCCCGCGCGGGCCTATGCGGCCCTGAGCGCGGCAACGCTGCGGATCCTGACCGCCCGGCAGACGACCGAGCTGAGGGATTGGACTGACCTTATCCGGCAGGCCTCCGCCCAAGCCAGGAGTCTGAGCAGTCCGGTATTCGGCCAGCAGTTGCTCGCGCTTTCGGACCTGACATCTGCCTGGACCAGGCTGAGCGAGGCACATCCCACCGCCGACATCCTCGAACGTCCGCACTGTCGCGCCATCCTCGAGGAGCTTCGGCGTCAGGATGGCACGGCCCTGCGCCGGGACATCATCGCGGCCGTCGGTATTGGTGAGGCCAACCTCTCCAGAATTCTTGGATCGCTTGAGGCGGTCGGTCTCATCCGGCGCAACAACCGCAGGGTCCGCACGATCACCCTGACGGCGGAGGGAGAGCGCCTGCTCCGGCAGAGCCGGACGGAGGCCCCGCCGCGGCAATCGCCGTCACGGAGGTCCGGAACGGCTCCCGGGCGACCGGAACGGACCGGACGACCCGTCGTCCCTGCGGCGGAGCCGCCGTTCCGACGGGCGGCAATCCCCGGGGTGCCGCGTGGCATGATCGGCGAGCCGGGTAGGCTTGCGGCGCACGCGCTGCCGGAATTCGAGGCCGTGAAGGCGGATTTGCTCCGTCACGCCAGTGTGCCGGCCCTGGAGGCGAGCGCGACAGCCACGGATGACGATCGCACGGCGCTTCACGTCGGGCAGCCAAGGATGATCGGTGCCTAGACAGGAGCACCGCGGGCGATGTGATCCAGGGGCAGGCTCCGCAGTGCCTCGACAGGGCAGTCACTCCTGAGGAGCTACGAACCCGGAGGAGAGCGCGATCAACGCGATCCCGGCCGCCTAGGTCCACATGCCCGTAGCCGCCGTGGCTCGAGGTCGCCGCCGTCGTCGTGGTGCGCGACCTCGTGATCTACTGCCAGCACGTGCTGCTCCACGCCGTCCCGGCGCTCTGGCGACTGCACCGGATGCACCACGCCGACCTTGAGTTCGACGTCACGACGGGCGTGCGCTCGCCCATACCTGGACCGTTGATCGGGGCGAGGACATAGTGCGGGAAGGAGACCGGCCCAAGGAGAGCATCCTGCGCCTCTATGGGCGCGAGGCCCGCAGCGCGATCACGATCGACACCACAAAGGCTCGTATCGCCTGTTCGTTTTCCGCAATTGTAAATGAGGTCGACGAAATGAAGGTGCCAGGGAAACTAGAAGCTGCATACAAAGAATCCCTAAAAAAGCGCTTCGAGTTCCCCGACGAGTGGTTCTACTTGGAGAAGATTGACGGCAAGATGAGCTCTGGAGGTGTACGGGCCTTCGAGCCACCTGATCCCGGACGCCTGCCAGACGATGTTCTAAAAGATCGTGGGTTGTTTGACCGCCTGATACTTACCCTGCGGGATTTGGCCCATGCGCGCAGCGCTATCACTTTCATCGAAGAAGATGTGGATTTTGAGGAGCGCTATCCACTAGCGGGGCTTCGAAAATTTGCTTGTTATGAAACGACGTTGATCGTGTCATACTGCAGGCCATTTTCGGAATCGCAAGGGGGACTTCCTCGCCTCTCGTACAGGAAAATGGGCATTAGGCTTTCACCGTTTACCCGGACGTTGCATGAAGAGCTAATCGCCAAGCGTAACAAAATTTTTGCTCATAGCGATGGCGACCACATAGACCACGCGCCACCTACGGTAATGAATGGGGTGAATTGGCAGGGGCAGTCATTCACAACCTTGTTCCCACCAAGATTCCAAGAAGGCATACTGCTGGATTACGCTCGCGTGCAGCAGGCCAGCATATTGGTTTCCTCTCTGTCCAATGCAGTCATGCACCAGCTTCAGGCTATGCATATCCATTTCGTCGATGTTTTACCCTCGATGGACCTCGATTTGCCTCGTTCAACTGAGTGAGACCCGGAGTCGAACCACGACCCTGAAGCGCGAGCGCATTGTATTGGCTACCAAATACATGCCGACCCGGCAGAAATCTTAGGGCCGGGCGGAGCTGTTGTAACTACCCTCGTCGACGCCGACAGTAAATTTACGAAATTCCTAGTGACTGCGTCAGAGATCGAAGCTGCGAGAGCAGATCCCACGAAGGTCGTCCTCGGCCCACTCGACGTGGACTGGCGTATTAAGGAGGATGGGCCTGACCGCGCAGCACCAAAACTGAGTTCCGCACCCTTAACGCCGGCCCCGCGATTGCGCGACCGCTCTTTACGCCCCAAACTAGAACACCAGCTACCGGTTCACCACCGCGCGCAGCTCGCTGCGGAACCGCCGGATGCACACGATCGCCTTGTGACCCTAATTTCCGTCACTGGAACGCGCGATCTGGGGACCAACGCTTGGTCCTGCTCATTCTTAAGGGAGCGTGCCTACTCCCATTCCTGAACCAAATGCTCAGGTCCGACCTGCCGGTAGATGCGGGCGGGCGGGACGAAATCCGGTGGGCGCACCGGACTCTGAATCTCATCGTTCGAGAGGCCACGACGCACGCGCCGCTGGTGTGGATCAGGTACTGGCACGGCCGACATCAGCTGCCTCGTGTAGGGGTGCCGGGGGTCGCCGAACACTTCGGCGCGCGGGCCGATTTCGACGATTTCCCCAAGGTACATCACCGCCACGCGGTGGCTGACCCGCTCGACGATAGCCATATCGTGCGAGATGAACAGGTAGGACAAGCTGAGGCTCTCCTGCAAGTCGAGCATCAGGTTGATCACCTGCGCCTTGATCGAAACGTCAAGGGCGGAAACAGCCTCATCAGCGATGATCAGCTTCGGATCGAGCACGAGCGAGCGCGCGATGCAGAGGCGTTGGCGCTGGCCGCCGGAGAACTCGTGTGGGAAGCGCTTGCCCATCTCGGGCTGCAAGCCAACTCGGCGCAAAACATCAGCCACCTTCTCCTTAGCCTCGCGGGGCCCGCAGAGACCGTTCACGACCAGCGGCTCGGCAATGGCCTCACCCACGCGCATGCGAGGGTTGAGGCTCGCCATCGGATCCTGGAAGATCATCTGCATTGCGCGCCGCTTCTCGCGCAGCGCGCTGCCCGTTAGTGCCAGTACGTCGACACCGTCGACCCGGACTGATCCCTGCACGGGATCAACGAGACGGACGATCGAGCGGCCCGTCGTTGATTTGCCGCAGCCAGATTCGCCGACGAGAGACAGAGTTTCACCCGGACGCATGCTGAACGAGACATTCTCCACCGCGTGGACACGGCCGACAACTTTCTGGAGCATACCGGCCCGAATGTCGAAACGAGTCGAAAGGTTCTTTACCTCGAGCACCGGCCCGGCCGCCTCCGCCACCGTATCACCGATCGGCCGTGCGGGCGTTGTCTCGCCGCTCATGGGGTCGACGGTCGGGAAGCGCAACGGCCTCGGCTCGCCGCGCATTGCACCGAGCCTCGGCACCGATGCCATCAGAGCTCGGGTATAGGGATGCCTCGCGCTTGCGAAGAGTTCCTCCGTCCGGCCGGTTTCGACGACATCGCCTCGATACATCACCACCACGCGGTCGGCGATCTCCGCGACCACGGCCATGTCGTGGGTGATGAAGAGAACGGCCATGCCCTCCTCTTCCTGCAACAGCTTCACGAGCTCGAGGATCTGCGCCTGTATGGTGACGTCGAGTGCGGTTGTGGGTTCGTCCGCAATCAGGAGCTTTGGATTGCATGCGAGCGCCATCGCGATCATCACGCGCTGGCGCATGCCGCCCGAGAGCCGGTGAGGATAATCGGAGAGACGTTCGCGCGCCGCCGGGATGCGGACGCGCTCGAGCAGCCGTAGAGCCTCAGCTTCGGCGGCTGCGCGCGACATGCCGCGGTGGCGCATCAATGCCTCGCCGATCTGGAAGCCAATCTTCAGCACCGGGTTGAGGCTCGTCATCGGTTCCTGAAAGATCATCGCGATGTCGCCACCCCGGATCTTCTGCATGTTCCGCTCGGGAAGGCTCAAAAGGTCCACGCCCACGAGCTCTGCCCGCCCGCCGAGTCGCGCCTGCCCCTCATCGAGGAGTCGCATGATCGAGAGGGCAGTCACGCTCTTGCCGGAACCCGACTCCCCAACCAGCGCAACAGTCTCGCCAGGGCGGACATCAAAGGAGACGCCCTTCACCACCTCCTGCCATTCGCCGCCACTCCGGAAGGACGTGCGAAGGCCCGAGACTGAGAGGACTGGCGACGAGGCGCCCGCAATCGCGGATGTTTTTGAGGCAACCATAATCGTCATCTGGGTATCCTCGTCGCCCCTTCCCTCAGTAGGCGAGCTTATGGAGCGTGGCGGCAAGGACGCGGATGCCCGCCACGATATCTTTGATGGACGAGAACTCCTCGGGCGTATGGCTGCGGCCGTCCTTGCTGCGCACAAAGATCATCACGACCTTTGCGATCGCGGCCATCTGCTGGGAGTCGTGGCCCGCGCCGCTTGCCATTGTCATGAATGGCACGCCCTGATCACGGGCAGCTTCTTGCGCTACTGCGTAGAGGCCAGGATCGCTCGGGCAGGCTGGCTGATCAATCATCACCTTCCAGGAGATCTCAAGATTGCGGCGCGCGGCGACCTCCCGCATCAGTCGCTCGTGGGATGCCATCAGTCGCTCATACGATTCTTGCACGGGATGGCGGGCATCCACTGTGAAGCGCACGCGCTTGGGCACCACCGCGACGCTGTTTGGCTCAACTTCGACCCGCCCGACCGTCGTGACGGCGGGGCGGCCCCAGCGATGGGCCGTGTCAACAAGGGAGTTTGCGATCTCAGCGAAGCCCGCCATCGGATCGCGCCGCATGTCCATGGGAAAACCGCCAGCGTGGTTCTGCTGGCCGATCAGCTCGACATCATAATGGCGGATGCCGGTGATACCCGACACGATCGCGACCGGCAGGTCGACCTGCTCCAGGATGGGACCTTGCTCGATATGCAGCTCGACGAAGCTGTCGATGTCATTGCGCCGGGCAGCGGCAACGTCATCTGGATCAAGGCCGACCGCGCGCATGGCGTCAGTCATGGTCTCGGTACCGTCGAGGCTGACGAGCTTGTCGGAATCGCCTGGAGCGATCCGTCCGGTAATCCCGCGTGAGCCCCACCAACCAGCCGACGGGAAGCGGCTTCCCTCTTCCTCACAGAGCGCAACCGCTTCGAGCGTCCGGCGTGGGATGCCGAACTGCGTCTTCAAAGCACGAATGGCAATCAGTCCGGCAAGTGCGCCAAGCGTTCCGTCGTACCGCCCACCGGGCCGCTGGGTATCGATATGTGAGCCAGAGACGATGGATGGCCCTGGCTCACGACCTTTCAACCGCCCCCACACATTACCCACCGTGTCGTGGTGGACGGTTAAGCCCGCGTCCTCGCACCAGCGTGCATATTGCTGGGTCGCTGCAACCCATTCCGGGGAGTAGACGGTGCGCCAGACGCCAGTTCCGCTGTGCTCGCCGAACTTCGCAAGCTCCATGATGTACTTTTCGATGAGTCCGGCATCGATATCGATCGTTTGCGACATTGTTACCATCACTCCCTCATGACAATCTGATCTCTCTGGAGGTCGAAGCCGGTCACCACCGCGAGAGACTGCGCGGATCAAGCCTGTCCCGAACGGCATCGCCAACAAAGTTAAAGGCGATCACGACAGTGAGAATCGCGAGCCCCGGAAAGGTCGCGATCCACCATTGCTCTATGTACTCGCGCCCCTCGGCCACCATCGCCCCCCACTCCGGAGCCGGTGGCACCACGCCCAGCCCAAGAAAGGACAGGCTCGCGAATGTAATGATCGCGTTACCGAGGTCGACAGTCATCAGCACGATCAGGGGGCCGAGCGTATTCGGAAAAACATGGCGCAGCAGGATGCGCGTTGGCCCGAGGCCGGAAACCCGTGCGGCGTCGACGTAGTCCTGTCGGCTCTGGACGAGAACAATGCTGCGCGCAAGGCGCGCGAATTTCGGCCACCAAACGACCACCATTGCGATGACGGTGTTGATGACGCCGACTCCAAGCGCGGCAGCAATGGCCATGGCGAGGATGATCGGCGGAAAGCACATCACGAGATCCGTGAGACGCATCAGGGCCTCGTCCACCCAGCGGCCGGCATAGGCCGCGATGCTGCCAACAATGGTGCCGATAATCGCTCCAAGAAGGATTACGCCGAAGCTTGCTGCAAGCGTCATCCGCGCGCCAGCGAGCACCCGCGAGAGGACGTCACGGCCGAGGGGGTCGGTTCCGAGCGGATGCTCGAGCGAGGGCGGCAGAAGTCGCGTCTCCATTACCGGAAGGGTCGGATCGTAGGGCGAGAGCCACGGTGCAAGCAGAGCCACCAGAAGCCAGATCACGAGCACCGCTGCACCGATCCCTGCGAGGGCGTACTGTCGTCCACGCCGCCGCGTGGCGCCCGTGGCCATCACTGTCGCCGCGAGGGTGCTCATGACCGGGTAACTCTTGGATCGAGCAGCGGATAGGAGAGGTCGATCAGGAGGTTGATCAGCAGGTAGACAATAGCAACGAGCAGCGTCATGGCCATGATCGCGGGGAAGTCGAGGGTCACCGTGCTGCGAAACGTGTAGCGGCCGAGCCCCGGCCAGGAGAAAATTGTTTCAGCCATTACCGCACCGGTGAGAAGCTGGGCATAAGCAAGGCCGCTCAGCGTCACGATAGGAATAAGGGCATTGGGGAAGGCGTGACGCAGAATGATGGTGCGACGGTCGACACCCTTGGCACGCGCAACGCGGACGTAGTCCTGCCCCAAGGTATCCAGCATCGCGGCGCGTGTGGTGCGGGTGATAAGACCCATAGTCGCCGCGGCGAGCACGATCGAGGGCAGCACGAGATGAGCCGCGGCGCTGCGCCATGTTTGCCAATCGCCGGCCAGCGCTGCGTCGATCAGGTAGAGTCCGGTCACGGTCGGCGGGGGAAGATCGGCAATGCCAAGCCGACCTGGCCCAGGCGCAATCTGAAGCCCGCCGTAGAAGACAGTGAGGAGAACGAAGGCCAACCAGAATGAGGGCGAGGATACGCCAAGGAGCGAGACGAACCGGGCGAGGTGGTCGATCCAGGTGTTGCGCCTGACCGCTGCAAGCACACCGAGCGGAATGCCGGTCAGGAGCGCCAGCAGGAAACCGACCGTCGCGAGTTCAAGCGTCGCGGGGCCGTATTGGGCGATATCGTCCAGCACCGGGCGCTGGCTGCTGATCGAAATGCCGAGATCGCCTTGGAACAGCCGTCCGAGAAAAACGAGATACTGTTGCCAGAAGGGTAGATCGAGCCCCCAGCGCGCGCGGAACGCGGCCACGAATTCCTTATCCGACGCGGCAATATCGCCAAGCTGAGCAAGAACCGGATCACCAGGCACAAAGTTCGCAATGGCGAAAACAACAAAGGTCGCCAGAAGCGCCGTAATGGTGGCCATCAGCAGGCGAGAGATGACGTATTTCAACATCGTCTGCGGCTATCTCAGAAGGCAGGATTGCGTCACTGTCGCCGGCGGGACCAAGTGTCCTGTCCCGCCGGTCTGCATTCAGCAGCGTATCACTTCACGGGGATTGCCCTGGCCAGTTCGGCAAACCAGCCGGCGCCAGTGAGCTGGATACCCTCTACACTGTCCCTGATCGCCACTTGGTAGAACGGCTGGAAAAGCACGATGAAGTGGCCTTCCTTCTGCACCTCCTCAGTAAATCTGCGATAGAGGGCCTCCTGCTGCTCGCGGTCCTGCGAACGCGATGCGCGAATGGCGAGATCGGCGATCTCGGGCTTGATATCCCATTTCACACGCGTCGCGCCGCGCTTGAAGACCGCCTCGGCGTTCAACAATGGCTCAGGCGCCGGCGGGTTCCAATAGCCGAAAGCTGCCGCCGTTTTGCCGTTCACGAACAGGGTCCGCAGCGTGACCGGATCCATTGGCTTCAGCTCGGCCTTGATGCCGACACGCGCGATGTCGGCCTGTATCTTTTGGGCCATGAGCTGGTAGGGCACGCCGCCGAAGGAGCCAGCCTGATAGTAGAGTGGGAAGGAAAAGCCGTCCGGATAGCCTGCCGCTGCGAGTAGCTCCTTTGACTTCTCGAGATCCTGTCGATACCCGATCTCCTTCGTCAGCTGCTCGGTCGAGCCGCCAATGCCGACCGAGATGTAGCTGGCCGGGCGGGTGGCGGCGCCGCCAACGAGGGAGTCGCGCATCCCGTCATAGTCGATGGCATAGGCGACTGCGAGGCGAGCCTCCCTCTTGGTGAAGGCCGGGGCGGCCTCCGGGTTATTCGTCAGGGCGATATAGGTCCAATCTTGGCTGGCGGTACGAGCGATCGAGATACCCTTCTCGCCTTCAAGCGATTTGATCTGTTCAGGCGTCAGGTTGAAGGCGACATCGGCATCGCCGCGCCGGATAGCGAGGAGTTGCGCGCCGCTTTCGGCCATATGCCGGATCACCACCCGCTCGTAGCCCGGCGTGCCGCCCCAGTAATGAGGATTACGCTGCAGCACAATGGACCCGTTCCGCTCCCACGACACAATCTGATAGGCACCACTGCCGGCCGATTTCGTGTTGAGCCACTGGGTCGCCTTGTCGGTCTCCTTCGCGTCGGCAGCATCGGTACCGCCGTTGGCCTTGACCACCCTGGAGTCGAGGATCGAGCCTGCCGGCGCGCATAGCACCGTCAGAAGCGGATCATCCGGGTCGATCGTGAAGATGTCGACGGTCATGTCGTCGACCTTCTCAACCCGCGACACGGTACGGAAATAGCCGCTTGGCTGGTCCTTGAGGTTCAGCATGCGATTGAGGGAGAACACGACATCGTCGGCCGTGATCGGATTGCCGCTCGCAAACTTCAAACCCGGGCGCAGTTTGAAGCGCCATCCCTTTTGGTCCGGTGTGCGGACAAAGCTCTCTGCGAGTAGTGGCTTGATCGTGACGTAGTCGCCCGGCTCCATGGTCACGAGCGTGTCGTAGGCAGTGTGCAGGGCCAGGGCTGGAGTGTACGTCGCCATGCGCCCCGGATCGAGCGAGATCGTATCCCCGATATCGTTCGCGATGACGAGCACACGCGGATCGGCCATTGCCGGCGCCGCAAACGCTGACGCTGCAAGCATCGCAAATACGATGCCTCTCCTCGTAAGCGGAAGATACCACATCTCGGCTGTTCCTTGCTTGTTGCCTTCTTGAGAGCGATGAGCCTTGAGGACGATCGGCTCAGGTCACATCACCCACTCCCGATGACACTAATGGTGGGTCTGCACGCAGGTCCTGAACAATGGTCGCGAGATGGCCGATTACCGCCTCGGTGATGCGGGCACCTTTGCCGGGGCTCGCGAGCGACGGATCGCCCAGCACGCCTGTGCCGTTCGACATCTCCTTGACGGTCCGGAACAACCCGGCGCGGCCGGCCGTCATCATGTCGGAATCAGCCCAGTGGTAGGTCGGAACGTAACTCTGGCCGTCAATCAGGCCCTCCCGAACGGAATTCGGCACGCCATGCATCATGATCGAAGTCTCGAACTCGCAAGCATGCCCGACGCCGCCGAAGCCAGATTCCTGGATCTTCGAGAGGTCGTCTGCCGCCATGCGCCACCACGTGAGGAACACAATGCGGCAATCGCGATGTGCGGCGCCAAATTTCTCGAGGATCACTTGGCCGATCGCCTGATTGCCACCGTGACTGTTGACCAGCACGATGGTCTTGAAACCGTGTGCTACAACGCACTCGAGGATTTCGGTGACATAAGCGAGCATCGTCTCGTGGCTGACGCTCAGAGTCCCCGGGAAATCCATGTGGTGCGCCGAGCAGCAGACTTTCACCTGCGGCAAGACCAGTACTTGGTGGCCGAGCCGTCGCTCAAGCTCCCCGACAAAATAGCGACCGATCGCAGAATCCGTGTTGACGGGCAGGTGCGGCCCATGCTGCTCAATCGATGCTACATTGAGGACGACTGGCGTACGCCGATCGAGCGCGTCGATCTCGGTCCAAGTCAAATCTTCCCAGAACATCTTATTGGACTCCACTCATTGAGCGTGATGGCGGTTGTTCGCCAGGAACGCTCAAGATTTTTGTTGCCTTACGCCACGCTTCTCGTGTTCATTCTTGAGTAAAGATATTCGACGACGTCTTTCGTCGGGACAACATCTCCATAGCGCATGTCGATATCAATGAGGTTGCATTCGTGGGCGAGTGACGACCGGTCGGCCACGGCCTCCTTCGCGATAATGGTGTGAAGACCGGCATTGTGGGCGCTCTCCGCCGTGGCGCGTACACAGCCGCTCGTACTGCAGCCGGTGATAATCAGAGTATCGATCCTGCGGGCCGTCAGATACGCCCCGAATGGCGTCCCCCAGAACGCGGAGGCACGCTGCTTCTCGATGAGGATCTCGTCTGCCCGCCGTCCGAGGCGTGGATCGAGGTCGGGCATTCCACTGTTGCGATCGAGCGCACGCTGGTCTGAGCTATGCCGCAGCTTGCGCCCAACCGGCCCGGCCGCCTCGGCTCCGGCCGGGTCGAAGGTCATCGTGGTGAAGAAGACCGGCACGGCGGAGCCGCGCGCCGCGGCTAGTACGGTGAGGATCGGCTCGATGACGCCTGCAGCGTTCCGGGAGCCGAGCGGGGAGGACTCGTCGAGCCAGGACCGGGCCATATCAATGACAATCACGGCTGGATTCATGCCGAACCCGACGCGCCCGCCAAAGCCCCTGCTCAGGTAAAGTTCACGCACTTCTTCGTACATCATCTCGCCACCATCGTGTGCTTCGGGAAAGTCCGTTATCCACTTAATCGTTTCACGCGCCTTTGATCGCGATCGCCTCAATCTCGACGTCCGCGTCGATCGCGACTTCTGCGCGCACGCACGAGCGCGCTGGTGGATTGCTCGGAAAGAACTTGCCGTAGACTTCATTCATCCCGCTGAAATCCTTCATGTCCCGCAGAAACACGGTCGTCTTAACGACATCGCCCAGACTAAAGCCCGCCTCCTCGGCGAGAGCGCTGAGCTTTTCGAGCACGAGCTGCGTCTGCGGCCCGATGCCTTCCGGGATTGAGCCGTCCGGTCGGGTCGGCACCTGGCCGGAGAGGAACAGCATGTTGCCGACCTGCACGGCGGGCGTGAGCGGCACGGGTAGCGGGTCACCGATAAAACGCTTCATGTGATGGTTCCCTGTTGACAGTGGGTGAAGACCCGGCTCAGCCGAGCAGCGATAAAGCCAGTGCCGTGTTTACGCGCGCGGCCTTGATGAGCTCGTGCACTGGAACGAACTCATTGTTGGAATGAGCGACACCGATATGGCCGGGACCGAAGACAATGGCGGGCTTTCCCGCCATCGCGTTGAAGAGAGCCGCGTCAGACCAGAACGGCACCCCCTTCGGTTCCGGCATGATGCCAGCTTCCCGTGCGGCGAGACGCAGGCATTCCTGAACGAGCGCATGGGTCGGATCGGTGTCGAGCGGCGGATGGGAGGGCAGGTCAACACTCCCAGGTGTAAAGTATACCTTCGCGTCGAGCTTCGGATCGGCCGCTCGCAGCTCGTCCAGTAAGCCCTCGAAGTCTGCCATAATACCTTCGCTCGTCTCGCCCGGAATTCGGCGGCGGTCGAGATAGATCGCGCAGGTGTCTGGCACTACGGCGCCCGGAGGTTTATCGCCCGGTGCGCGCCGCAGGGCGGTCGTTGCCTCATTACGCGCATAGCCGATCACGGCGGATACATTGAGTGACGCCGAGCCGAGCAGCGGGTGCGGTCGCATATCGGTGAGCGGCACCAGTTTTTCTTCGATGGCGGTGATGATCTTGGCGGCCTTGTAGACGGCACTCACCCCGCGCGACGGGCAACTCGAATGGGTCGGAATGCCCTCGACCTCGATCCGGTAGTAATCGAAGCCTTTGTGCGCAACGATCACCTCGAGGTCACTCGGCTCGGCGACCACGACCATATCGGCCGCGGGGCCGTTCGCGATGACGTCGAGAGACCCTATACTGGTACCGTCCTCCTCACCGACCACCCCCGCAAAGATAAGATCACCCGCGAGCCGCACGCCGGCCCGCTTCAGCGCAATCAGTGCGTAGAACTGCGCGGCGACGCCTGCCTTCATGTCGCATGCGCCGCGCGCGAACAGCTTGCCACCCACGACACGCGGATCGAAAGGATGCTGCATCTCGCCAGGCGGCACTGTGTCGGTATGTCCGTTGAACATAAGGCTCCCACCTCCGCTCGTACCCGGCAGGACAGCGATGATGTTGCATCGGCCGTCGCTCACCTCCTTCAGGTCGGCCTCTATCCCCTCCGCTCTCAGGACGTCGCGAATGTAGGTCGCGACTGGCGTCTCGTGGCCGGGCGCGTCGCGGTGCGACTCAATGGAAAGAACATCCCTGGTGAGCTTCAGCAATTCATCAGCGTTCAGGCACTTCGCAATGTAGTCGGGCAAATGCTCATTGTTGCCGGCGGAGTTTCGGTCAAGCATCGATATTCTTCCTTTTTCTGGATCCGCCTTCACCGGCCGGCGAGATGCGGATCAAAGTAGTCCCGCAGCACATCGCCGAGTATGTTGAACGAAATCACAGCAAAGACGATGGCGAGGCATGGGTAGAGAACAAGTTCAGGGTTGCTGAACATGTTGGGCATACCGTCAGCAACAAGGTTGCCCCAGCTCGGCCAAGGCAGCGGAACACCGAGGCCGAGGAAACTCAGGGTCGCCTCCGCCCTGAGGGCGGTCGCCGTCCAGAGTGCGCCGCTGACGATCGCAGTGCCGATCACGTTCGGCATGATGTGGCGCAGCATGATCCTGAAATCGCTCGCGCCGATTGTCTTGGATGCATCGATGAAGCTGCGCTGCATGACCACGAGGGTCTCTGCCCGCGCAAGGCGGATAAAGCGCGGCACGAATGAGAGTGCGAGCGCAACGATAACGTTCGCCGAGCCCGGTCCGAGAGAGACAAGCACCAGGATCCCGATCACAATCGTCGGGAACGACAGTAGCAGGCTGGCAAGCTCAGACAGGACCGCGTCGAGAATTCCACCCCGATACGCAGCAAGAATTCCGAGGGCGACACCGACAATCAGGCCGACAGCGACTGAGGAGAGCGAGATGACCAGCGAGGCGCGGCTCGCATAGAGAATACGCGAAAACATATCGCGGCCATACTCGTCCGCCCCGAGCCAATGTGCTGCGGATGAAGGCGCAAAGCGCGCGAGGATGCTTTGCTCGATCGGGTCATAGGGTGCAATTAGCGGCCCAAATACTGCGACGAGCAGCAGCACTGAGCAGCCCACTGCGCCAACTATCGCTAGAGGATTGCCAAAAACCGGGCGCAAAGCCTCAAACGGGCGGTAAACCGTGGGGGTCGTGGTCGGTAGGCGCATATCGCTCATCGTCGACCTCACACCGAGAGCTTCGTGCGCGGATCAATCCAGGTGTAAAGAAGATCGACCACAAAATTCACGAGAAGCGCGATGAGGACGTAAACAAGGAGCACCGACTGCAGCAGTGTGTAGTCACGCTGCGATATCCCGCCCATGATCAGGCGCCCGAATCCGGGACGCGAAAACACAATCTCGATTGCGATCGAATCTCCAATCATGATCACGGCATAGAGGCCCACGAAGGTGACGATCGGCACCAGCGCGTTGCGCAACACGTGCCGATAGAACACCGTTGTCTCTGAAAGTCCCTTCGCGCGGGCTGTGCGGACGAAGTCCTCCCGCATCAGGTCGAGCGCAGTCGCACGGGTGAGGCGCGTGAGATAAGCGGCCATGCCGAGCCCACCGGCCAGGGCCGGTAGGGTGCCGAAATAGACAAGGCTCCAGATGTCACCCGCCTCACCACCCCCGACAACCGGAAACCAGCCGAGCCATACAGAGAATGGGATCATGAGCAGGATACCGATGATGAAGCCGGGGATGACCAGGCCGGTGAGCGAGAGAGTGCGCGCCATCGCATCGATGACGGAGTTGCGCCGCTTGGCCGCCGCCAAGCCGAGCGGGATCCCGATCCCCGCACCGATCAGCAGCGCGCCGAGGACGACCACTGCCGTGAACGGCGCTACCTGCCAGAGCAATTCCGAGACCGGCTTTCCAATCGCCAGTGACAGACCGAGGTCGCCGCGCAGGAGATCGCCGATGAACGTCAGATACTGCGTCACCAGCGGCTGATCGAGTCCCATCTGACGGCGGATGAGCGCAACGCCTTCCGCGCTCATCTGCTGTCCCATCATCGCATCGGCGGCATCGCCCGGGATCGTGCGCAGCGCGAAGAATACCGCGCTGACCGCGATCCAGACGGTAACCACACCGCGAATTACACGGCCGAGAACGAAGGATAGGCCGGCGCCGGACATCAGGGATCCGCCTCAGCCCTGCACATCGGCTAGGTGGGTGTACCGGTACTCGAGCGCCAGCGACGACTTGAGCTCGTAACCGAGTTTGACGCGCTTATTGCGCACCAGCGGCTGACCGGTGAACACGGTCGGCACGAGAACAGCCTTCTCGGCGACCATGAGTTGAGCCTGCTTCAGCAGCGTGCGTCGCTCCTCAAGGCTTCCGCTCGTCGCGATCTTGTCGAGGAGCGCATCAAAGGTCGGGTCCGAGAGGCCCGAGAAGTTCCGTGTCGCTCCGGTCCTGAAGGCGCGCGTCAACAGGATTTCTGTATTCGGATAGGTGATATCGCCAAACAGGACGAGCGGGTTGACGTGTTTGACGATTTGGCTGTGGTAGAAGGCATGGTCGACACGGTTGAGATCAACCGTCACGCCAACCCGTTTTAGCTGGTCCTGCATCAGCACCATCATCTGCCGGTAATCGTCTCGCTCGCTGATAATCATCGAGAGCTTGAGGCCATCGCCGAGGCCAGCCTCGGCGAGCAGCTTCTTGGCAGCGGCGGGGTCGTAGCGGCGGCGCAATGCCTCGGGGAACTCCTCTGCGGAAAGTGCACCGAAGTAGGACTGGCCAACCATGGCCTTTGCCGGCGTTGCAACAACGCCGAGCAAGGCACGAAACTCGTCGCCATTGATCGCAAGGCCGATCGCTTGGCGCACGCGGATGTCGTCAAGAGGCTTCTGCCGGGTGTTGATATGAAGCCACCAGTTGATCTCGGGCCCCTTGTTATCAATCAAAAAGCCCTGTTTGGTGAGGCGGTCGAGCACTTGGCCGTCGAGAGCGGCGCGCATACTGTCTATCTCGCCTGTGCGCATCGCGAGTTCGCGCGCGGATGAGCTCGGCATGAAGCGGACAACGACCTCATCGAGCTTCGGTCGGCCATCCCAATAGGCATCGTGCCGAACCATGACGACGCGGTCTTTCGGCACGTACTCCTTGAAGGCGAAGGGACCAGTTCCAACAGGGCTAAGGCGCATCGCAGCGGCGCCGCGCGTCTCGAAAGCCTTCTTCGAGACCATCAGGCCGACGGACTCGGTGTCGGTCGCGACGCTTGCGAGGAAGAATGGGTCGGGCGCTTTCAGCGTCACTCGGACTCTGTGGGGGTCGATGACGGTGACATCTACCACGTTGGCATAGTTCCCGGCCCAAGGCGAGACATTCGCATCGCGGTAACGGTCGAGTGAGAACTTCACATCTTCGGCGGTGAACTCGCCGAAATCGCCTTGCCACTTCACTCCTTTACGGAGCGCGAAGGTATAGGTGCGGCCGTCGTCCGATATCTCCCAGCCTTCGGCGAGTGCGGGTAAGAATTCTGTCGAGACTGTGCCCGGCGGATACGAAACGAGCCCCTCCATCACGACTGGATTAATCGGCGATTCGGCCGAGACCCAAGCCAAGGTTGGGTCGAGCGAGCTGATGTCACCAGCGGACACCGCATGGGTGACGCGCTTTAGGCCTTGGGCTTCAGCTTGCGAGATCAGAAGCTTGAGCTGCCTCGCGCCTGTGACTCCGAGCAGGCCCGCTCCAATCGCGAATTGGCGCCGCGTTACATCCGGCATGGCGTTTCTCCCTTGTTCTCGAACAGACACGCTTGTTCGAGCTTTTGGGGAACGCTATCACCTGAATGTAATTTTGCAACCCGTTCCCGTTATGAAAATTCACTTCAACACGGGCCTTCGGGCATTGGCATTAGTCATTTCAGTAGGTTAGGGTTGGGTTGATGTCGTAAAATTACGCCCTGGAACCACTGGGCGCCCTATCAGGCCGAAGCGGGACAATTGACAACCCCTTAGGCAAATGGAGAAGGGCGCAAGCACAACCACCCCTCAAGCCGCCTCGTGGACATACTATGCGGGTTCCTGTCAGCCTTATCGACCGTATTCGGGATAGCCTTTCAACGTTCAGCAAAGCCGAACGCCGCGTTGCCGAGATCATCCTCAGTGATCTCGATGCCGCGACGCGGCTTGCAATTAAGGATCTCGCCGCCGGGGCCGGAACGAGCGAGCCGACGGTCATGCGCTTCGCACGTCGGCTTGGCTGTAGCGGCTTTCCGGACTTCAAGCGGCGTTTGTCGCAGGACATCGCCATCGCCAACATGTTCGTTTTCTCCAAGGACGACGCACCCCCACAGGAAGGGGAGGCAGTCGCGGCCAAGGTGTACGACGCGGCCGCCCAATCCCTCGCGCACGCTTTCTCGCAGCGCAGCCCCGCTGCACTTGAGCAGGCCTCTGTGGCGATCGATGGTGCCGATCGCGTGTTCTGCCTCGGCGTTGGCGGCAGTTCCGCGAACATTGCTGCCGAGGCCGAGACGCGATTGTTCCGCTATGACGTGCGTGCCACAGCGCTGATCGATCCCTATCGCCAGCGCATGGCGGCGGGCCTCTGCGACAGCCGGGACGTGCTCCTGATCTTTTCCGTCACTGGGCGCCCGCAGTCCCTGATCGACAGCGCGGAGGCCGCGCGGGCTGGCGGTGCTACCGTTATCGCCGTCACGCGACCGCAATCGGAGCTTGCGGCCACTGCCTCTATCCTCTTACCGCTCGATATTCCGGATCACGAACGCCACTTCCAGATCCCGCACCGCAGTCGCTACGGCCAACTCTTCGTCCTCGATTGCCTTGCGACGCTCGTAGCGACGCGGCGGCTCGCGACCTCAGCGCCGAAGCTCAGGAAACTCCGTGCAATGCTCATCGAGCTGCATGGGCCGACGGAACAGCAACCCATCGGCGAC
>NZ_LN811360.1:236637-261840 GCF_001006805.1 Microvirga massiliensis
CTAGTCCGGGGCCACAGGGGAGCTGCTAGATCGGCCGGGCGGGTGTAGGTTGAGCCGATCGAGGGAGGGCCTCCCATGCTCAAGCGCTACCTTGTCGACCTCACCCGCCGCGAGCGCACCGAACTGCTGGGCCTGCTCAATAAGGGCATTGCTTCAGCCCGCACGCTCACCCGCGCCCGCATTCTGCTCGCCGCCGATGAGCACAAGACCGATGCCGAGATCGCGGCTAGCCTACATGTTCATCCCGCCACCGTGGAGCGCACGCGGCGGCGCTTTGGCGAGGGCCGTGCCGCCGGTGCTCTCCACGAGAAACCGCGCCCGGGCGGCCGGCCCAAGCTCGATCCCAAGCAGGAGGCTGTCCTGGTCGCACTCGCCTGCAGCGATGCGCCGTCAGGCCGCGGACACTGGACCATGCAGCTTTTGGCCGACCACCTGGTCGCGCTCGGGGTGGTGGAGACGATCATCGACGAGACGGTGCGCCGCGCGCTCAAAAAAACGCATTGAAGCCTTGGCAGCGCAAACAACGGTGCATCGCGTCCGTGGGAGCGGACTTCGTCTGGCGCATGGAGGATGTGCTCGACCTGTATGCCGCGCCCTACCTCACTGACCAGCCCGTCGTCTGCTTTGACGAGCTGCCATTCCAATTACTCGCTGACAAGCGCGCTCCCCAACCGGTGGCGCCTGGCCGCCCCGCACGGGTAGATTACGAGTACCGGCGCCAAGGCACGGCCAACCTGTTCCTGTGCTTCGAGCCCTTGGCCGGATGGCGCCACGTGGAGGTGACATCACGGCGCACGAACAAGGACTTTGCCGAGCAGATGCGAGCGCTCGTGGACGAGCCCTACCCCAAGGCGGCGCGGATTGCGGTGGTGCTCGACAATCTCAGCACCCACTCACCGGCCGCTCTGTACCAGACCTTTCCGCCCACGGAGGCACGCCGCCTCGTGAAGCGGCTGGATTTCCATTACACGCCCAAGCATGGAAGCTGGCTCAACATGGCGGAACTGGAGTTTGCCATCCTCAGCCGCCAATGCTTGGGCCGGCGTCTTCAGGACCGAACGATGCTCCAACGCGAGATCGCCGCCTGGGAGGCCGAGCGCAATAGAGCAAAAGCCACGGCGCACTGGCACTTCACAACCGCACAGGCCCGCATCAAACTGCATCGCCTCTATCCCGCATGATCACTGTGGCCCAGGACTAGCATGCCGCGTTGAGATCTTGCTCACCTCCATCTCTATCTCCGTGAAGAGATAGCGATTAAGGAGCAGGATGCAGTTCCCACGCAGTCGATGAGACCTCTGGTGCTAGCGGCTGAGACTATCGAACAAGTCGTGGGCTCAGGTGTCCAGGAGCGGCCACTATCGGTTGTGGGTCTAATTCAACTGGTTCGTCGCACTGGCTCAGCCATCTCCTTGAGCTGTTCTGTCCCTCCCAACTCCGATGCCCCAACTCATCAGGCCTCGACAGAGCCGCAGCGCTGGCACTTGCAGCCAAGGGGCCTGATGATCTTCTCAAAGTAGTCCCGGCCGTAATGAAACGTGATCTCGTCGCCGGCCTTGATGCGCTGCTTCGCCCGGAACCGGATCCGGCCGCGCGTCTCATAGGCCTCGGCATTGGGCCGGCAGGAATGATTCAGGTAACGCGCCGTGTTCCAGTAGGGCGAGCCATCGATCGTCCACCGGCTGTTGACCTCGAACAGATAGCGCGCAGTCCGGCGCTCATCGGCCTCCTCGTTCGAGAGCCGCGGGCCCACATACTCGATGATGAAAGCTCCTTTCGCGATGGTGTCGGTCGCAAACAAACCTAGGCCGGTTCTGGACCGTCCGACGCGGAACGGACCCTCCGATCGTTGTGCCGTCACTGTAGCCAATCACTCCGTACGACTTCGCGGTAATGCCGCTCGGGATAGACAGAGCCATGTGGTGTTCGCAAGCGCGAGCGTCAACAATCCTCTGGATCATTGCACTCATTCCGGCACGCCAGTCCCGGAACGGCTGCGGATGATCCAACGACCAGACCAGCGGTTCGGTTTCCCGACCACCATCGAGGGGCAGGGGAGGGCAAATCCGATTTGCTGCCAAACCCCGTGAGAGGACGCCGATGATCACTTCGTTTCCGTTCCGGATGGCCGATGCTGCTGCTCTCGCGGAGGGAGCTCTTGATCCGTCCCTGATCCGGGTCATCGTAAAGTTCGACCAGGTCTCGAACGCAGGAAGCGATGACTGCCCGCGCTGGGTTCGCGACGGTGATATCTATGCGCAGGTCGCGACCTTCGAGGGTGCCCCGAGCTGTCGGGAACTCGAGGCAGCCATCGAGGCGTCGTTCGAGGCCTTTCCAAAGGACGGCCATGGTGTGCGCTACACCTATCTCTCCTACGAGCCGGTGCAGGGTGACGAACTCTGCGCCTACGAGCAGGAGCAGATCGAGCAGGCGCGCAGCGTCCCTGAGTACTTCCGGGACGACGACCTCGTCTATGGCGTGATCGGCGCCGCCGAGCTCGCCGGCGCTCATCCGGCCCGGTGGGCGCCGCCGGCCTATGCCCGGGCGCTTCTCGCTGCTCGCGAAGAGGGCCTTAAGGCCCACTAGCGCTCACTTTCATTGGAGCGTGAGGCATAGATCGGATCCGCGTTTCAATGATTTTGGGCATTAGGCTCCGGTCTACGGTGATCAGGCCCGCCGTGACTCGCCGCACCACAGGAGCAATGCCGCTACTCGGGAGCAGTTCCGAGCGCGAAGCGTATGGAACAACTCTATTTCGGGACGAGGCGCGAGGCTGTTAACCGATCGTTAACCATATCGGCGCAGCCTTGGGTTCGGGCCGGTTTCATTCCGACCCGTTCCTCCCTGGATTGACCTACCCCGTCCGGCACAAACACCCTGGGCGGGGTCTCTTTCCGGGCTCGTAAGTGGCCGCTCTGTTTCAGGCCGCAGACGGCGCGCGATGACCAATGCGCCAAGCGAATCCTTGATTGATTCGATGGATGTCGGGGCGTGATAGACGCTCGCTCAAGGGGCCGGGGGTCACTGAAACGGAGGCCTCCATCATGACGCGCTACTACTTCCATCTCGTGAATGGATACGAAATTATTCGCGACAGGACTGGGATAGACATTCTCGATCTCGAAGATGCCCGCGCGGAGGCTCTTGAGGCCATTCAGCAGTTTCGCCAAGAGGACGCTGCCTCAGCCGCCAGGTGTCAGAATTGGCGGATCCAGGTGACCGATGCCAAGGGTAACATAGGCCTTACGCTCGAGTTGAGCGACGTCTATTTCCACGATCTTGAGCCCGCAGAATGCGGGCGGATCCCAGCCCAAGGTTAGGCAGCGGGTCTGCGCTCCTGTTGGGTCGCAGGGCGAAACATATGCATGGATGATTTGCCATGCACCGCCGGCATTCCTGCCCGTTTCCTGGGTGCTCGCTCTCTTCCTGTTCCTATGCCAAAGGAGAGCGTCGAAATATCCAGACCGGAAGCCGCTCATGCAGGATGTCAAGTGCCGGACACGTGAGGTGTATGAGAGGCACGCTATCGCTTGGGACGCCGAGCGTGGGCGGGATCTGTTTGAGAAGGTATGGCTGGATCGCCTTCTTTCGGTGACACGTCCTGGCGACACCATCCTTGATGTCGGCTGCGGATCCGGGGAGCCGATCGCTCGGTATCTGATCGAACGCGGTCGCAACGTGTGCGGGATTGATTTTGCTGCACCAATGCTTGCCATTGCGCAAAGACGCTTCCCGGATGCACGGTGGATCGAGGCCGACATGCGTCACCTCGATCTCGGACAGGCCTTCAGCGCGGTTATCGCCTGGGACAGCTTCTTCCATCTCGATGCCGACGAGCAACGGCTCGTGATCCCGCGTCTCTGTCGTCATGTTGCCCCTGGCGGTGCGCTACTTGTCACCGTAGGGCCCTCGGAAGGTGAGGTGCTCGGTACAGTCGAAGGTGAGGCCGTCTACCATGCAAGCCTCTCGATTGACGAATACGAGAGGCGCTTTTCGGATGCGGGACTGACGATCGCGGATTTTGTCGCCAATGATCCTCGCTGCGGCGACCATTCAGTGCTGCTTGCCGTCGCTGATCTCCGCGATGCCCTTCGCGTCATCGGCTAAGTAGAACGTGCCTGCAAAAGCACCTTTGATGTTCCAGCTCGCAGCACCGCATGCTAGCGTGGCTATAGAGTTAGCTCAAAGCAAGTTGATCATCCAGTAGTTTTCTGCCACGCTGGAACGATTTCTCACATACTGACTTGAGCTGACGCGATCACCCTTCGCGTTGCAGGGTCATATGAGGAGTATATTCGCCAAAACGTTGGTCTTTGCTTTGACGATGTTCGGAGGCGTTGCATCACTTCCGGCTGCAGTGCCGGATTTCCAGACCACCTCCGGGCGCGTTGAGCGCGGACAAGCCTCTTGGTACGGCTCGTTCCATCACGGCCGACGGACCGCCAGCGGAGAGAGGTTCAATAAGAACGCGTTCACGGCGGCGCATCGATCGCTCCCCTTTGGGACCTTGGTGCGGGTCACCTGTGTCAGAACCGGCGAATCCGTCGTCGTGCGGATCAATGACCGCGGGCCGTTCAAGGCCGGAAGGATCATTGATCTCTCGCAAGCCACGGCTCGGGCTATTGGTCTGAAAGGGGTCGGGGAGGTGTCTCTCGCGGAACTCTACCTGCCCCGCTTGACGTCATCGTGGACCGATGACGCGGGCGTGTAGCCTGCCCTCCCCCAATCCGGCCGCATGCAAATCAGAACCGATTGGCAGCGATCGAGACAACGAGATCGATGCGGCTCCAGTGTGCTGGTCTCGTCCTTGAGGCTGCGTAATCCGCAGAAGCCCGTTTATGGAGGTTGTAGGGTTGTAGCTTACGGCGCCAGTTTGGAGCCAAACAACCAGAGGAGAGCAAGATGCAACGCCGCGATCTCAATGCCCCTGATGCGCCTCTTCCCGCCGCCGCCTACACGCAGGCGATCGAAGTATCTGGCGCCACACGCACACTCTATATCAGCGGCCAGGTCGGCCAGAGGATGGACGGCACGATCCCCGACGACATCGATGAGCAAATCCGCCTCGCTTGGCAGAATCTCGAAGCGCAGCTCAAGGCGGCCGGCATGACGTTGGACAACCTCGTCAAGATCTCCACCATCCTGCCGAACCATGGGGATCTCGCCGCTGCGCGCGAAGGGCGCAGCAAGGTGCTCGGCGATCGCAAGCCTGCGAGCACGCTGATCGTTGGCGGTCTCGCCAATCCGGCTTGGAAGATCGAGGTCGAGGGAATCGCGGTCGCCTGATCGACCCATTTGCACTGAGCTAAACCTCTCCCCGCTCGCTGGCGTAGGCCACATAGAGGCCATTGGCCGAAATCGTAGCGTCACCGCTGGAGCTGTTTGCTTCAGATCCGTCGCTGGCGGCGGAGACACGCTCAGCGGTGAACCTCGCGGCCGCGTGACGAGGTCAAGCCAGGCTGGAAACCGGTGCTGCGCTCTTGCGGCGAGCCGATGCGTCACCGCCGAGCCACTCCCGGAGTTTGGTCCAGCGTGGCTTCATCTGGCCACCGCGCACGGCGATCCCGAGCGCCTTCTTCTGCCCGACGATCACCACGAGACGCTTGCCGCGGGTCACCGCCGTGTAGACGAGATTGCGGGCGAGCATCGTGTAGTGCTGGGTGGTGACTGGGATCACCACCGCCGGATATTCGGAGCCTTGTGACTTGTGGATCGTGGTCGCGAAGGCCGGCACCAGAGTATCGAGTTCTCCGAACGGATAGATGACCTCCCGGCCCTCGAAGGTCACCACAACAGCACCCTCGTCCTCATCGATGCGATCAACAATCCCGAGGTCTCCATTGAAGACCTCGCGATCGTAATCGTTCTGCGTCTCCATTACCCGGTCACCGGGCGAGAACCGCCAGCCGAAGCGCTCGACGAACGCAGGCGGGTTCGGGTTGAGCACATTCTGGAGCTCGTGATTGAGATTGCGCGCGCCGAGCACGCCGCGGTTCATCGGGCAGAGAACCTGAATGTCCTTCAGCGGATCGAGGCCGAAGCGGCGGGGAATGCGCTCGCGCACCATCTCGATCAGCTTCGCGACGCCGTCCTCGGGATCGCGGATCTCGACGAAATAGAAGTCGCTTTCCTCACCTCGTTGTGTCGGCTCCGGCATCTGGCCGGTGTTGATCCGGTGGGCGTTGACCACGATCCGGCTCTCGGCCGCCTGCCGGAACACCTCCGTCAGGCGTGCCACTGGAATGCGTCCAGAGCCAATCAGGTCCGCCAGGACCTGCCCCGGTCCAACCGACGGGAGTTGGTCCACGTCGCCCACGAACAGCAGCCCTGCAGGCTCGGGAGCGGCCTTGAGCAGGGCATTCATGAGCGGGACATCGACCATCGAGGTCTCGTCCACGACGAGCAGGTCGCAATCGAGCGGGTTCTCCTCATTGCGGCTGAAGCCACCATGCTTCGGATCGATCTCCAGCAGGCGATGGATCGTCTTGGCTTCGATTCCGGTCTGCTCGGTCATGCGCTTGGCAGCGCGACCTGTCGGAGCCGCGAGCAGGACCCGCACGCCTTTGGCGACCAGGATGCGCAGGACGGTGTCCAGGGTGCTGGTCTTGCCCACACCCGGACCCCCGGTCATGACCGAGACCTTGGAGGTCAGCACGAGCAGCACAGCCTCGCGTTGTGAGGGCGAGAGCACCTTGCCCATCTTGCTCTCCACCCATGGCAGAGCTTTGTCGAGTTCGATGGCGGGCCAGGGTGGCGCTCCCTCGGCTCGGATCAGAAGCCGCTCGGCAATCACCCGCTCGGATCCGTGCAGGCCCTTCAGGAAAATGCACCTCTCGTCGCCGATCGTGTCAGCGATGACCGCTTCGCCGCGCTGCAGTTCTTCCGCGATGGCCGCCTCGATCAGCTGGGTGTCCACCTCCAGGAGGCGCTGGGCGAGAGTGGTCAGCAGGGCAACCGGCAGGGCACAGTGGCCCTCATCGGTTGCGGTCTGAAGCGCGAAGGACACGCCGGCCCGCAGTCGTTGCGGCGCGGTCTTCTCCATGCCGAGCTTGGCCGCGATCGCGTCCGCCGTCCGGAAGCCGATGCCGCGCACGTCCCGCGCGAGCCGATACGGGTCCTCGGTCATGACCTGAATGGCCTCGTGGCCATAGGTCTTGAAGATCCGAACAGCCCGCGCGGTGCCGACCCCATGAGCATGCAGGAAGATCATGATCTCCCGCACCGCCTTCTGCTCGGCCCAGCCCGACACGATGCGAGAGGCCCGCCAGGGGCCAATCCCCGGCACCTCGGTGAGCCGCTCCGGGTTGGCCTCGATGATCTCGAAGGTGTCCTCGCCGAACATGGCGACGATGCGCTTCGCCATAGCCGGGCCGATGCCGCGCATCTGTCCCGAGGCGAGATATTTCTCGATGCCCTCGGCCCCGGTCGGTGGGGTCGTCTTGAGGACATCGGCCTTGAACTGCAGGCCGTGAACCCGGTCGGAGATCCAGATCCCGCTGCCGGTGATCCACTCCCCGGCGCCGATCGTGGGGGTGTGCCCGACCACGGCCACCAGGTCCCGCTTGCCCCGGACCTGCACCTTCAGGACACAGAAGCCGTTCTCGGGGTTGTGGAAGGTGACCCGCTCGACCGTGCCGGCCAGCACCTCGACGGGAGTTCCGCTGTCGACCTGCCTGGGGCGCATCATCTGGTTCATGTGGACCTGTCCAGGTGATCCGCCTGGGCCTCTGATCTGTCAAGGTTGCGGGAGAGCGGATAGAATAGAGCTCCTCCGTGCACGGGGACTATGTTCTTTGTTTGTTCTAGCGGTCAGTCCTCTGCGCAGCAAGCGCAGAGGGGTCCAGGATGTCAGAAGCCAAACCTCCGCGAGCAGCTCGACATCCCCCACAAGAGAGGATCCGGCGTTTCTCCGTCGGGGTAGCCATAACTGCTCTGGGCATCAGAGGCTCAACTGCGGGACTCCTCGAGGCGCCTGAGGAGCGCAATCAGGTTTTCGGGAAGCGGAGCCTCTACGGTATCCTGAAGGCTCTGCTTCAATCTGTCGGCGATCATCGCAGGCTGCACGCGCTGGCAAAAGCTCTCGAGCGACAGCCCGGACCGTTGTCCATAACTGCTCATCATTCTCACCAAGGTTCGTTCAATGACGATCCGCATGCTCGCTCGCCGGCATGTGAAGCGGCAGGCGCATGCGCTCACGGAGTGAATGCCGAAAAAGAGCTTTCGTTTCAGCGGAGCCGTAGTTTCGCGAACACCGGCTCACGACTAGCCGACAACTCGAACGAGTCCGCAATCCTCTTCGATCGCGCACCAAGGGATTTGCAGAACACCTCCCGCTGGGCCTCCCTTGCTGTGAGGACGAGTAATCAGATCGCGGCACGAGAGTGCTCCAGACGAAGACACCTTATTCCCGAAAATCAGCCCGTTCGGTTGCACCCGCCCGATTGGAAAATCCCGAAAAGGAAACGAGCGATGTCCGTCACGATCTCCGCTGTCCTCCCCTCCGCGTTCGACCAGGCCGGAGCGCCTTCCCGGGAACTCGAGATCACCCGCGACGAGGCCATTGCTCTTGTGCTCGGCATCAGCAAACTCGCGCGCGATCGCGCCGGCATCGTCTTCGTGGACGACTTCCAATGCGGTTACGTCGCGACCGACGTCCACCCGGATGCCCTCGCGGAGGTCGCCAAGGGCGCGGATCCTGCACTGCAGGCGAAAATCGCGGCCCATCTGGACTTCGCGGTCCGCAACAACCTTCTCGTGTCGGTCTATACGAACGACGACGTCTCCTACCGCCA
Source organism: Microvirga massiliensis (assembly GCF_001006805.1). Lineage (GTDB taxonomy): Bacteria > Pseudomonadota > Alphaproteobacteria > Rhizobiales > Beijerinckiaceae > Microvirga > Microvirga massiliensis. The sequence continues at coordinate 245,430 of NZ_LN811360.1, forward strand.
GGCCGCGCCGACCCTCGTGGTCACGGGCGTCGAGGTGTCCGATCCGCAGGTGACTTGGTCCGGCGGCCATGCGGTCGAAGCCTTCCGCAATGTCGGCTTCCGCTATGACGCCGACAACCCGGCCGGTGTCTCGGCCCGAGCGCTGCGGGACGCCTGCGAGAAGCGTCTCGACAAGGTCTCCGACATGGATACCGCGCGGCTCTATGAGATCGCGGAGTATGCCTTGTCCAAGGGCGGGCCGGACGTCGAGGTGCTCGCGGCCTGATCCGAATCGCCCGCGCACACTCATCGCGATTCCAACGACGGAGACATCCCTTGCAGACGACTCTCATCTGGACCTCGAGCATCGAACTCCCCGAGGTCATCGAAGCCCGGTGTGGCACGCGCCTCATCGGCTCCTATCGGGAGTTCGACAAAGGCCGGGTCCGGTGGGAGATCGTGCCCGTGTTCAATGTGGAGCATCGCTACATCGACGACTCGAGAGGCAGGGCCGAGGACGCCACCTCAGCCAAGGCCGAGATCGAGAACCGCTTCGCCGCATGGCTTGCGGAAGCAGGCCTCGTGAAGACCCCCTGACGCTAGGCGGGCCCGGGTGATAGATCTCGATCGCGAGCTGCTCGGGCGAGCCTGTGTTTCGGGACAGGAGCCGCGGACCTAAGCTTGTCGGTAGATGGTCCGCGAGATAGGATAGCGCTTCCATTTGTACGGGGGCAGGGGAGCTTGACGGGAGTAGGCTAGGCTCAATATGAGAACCATGGCGAAGAAACGCTCAACGAAATCCAGATCGCCGGCCAAATCTGACCGCGCGAGCCGTTCCAGAGTTGCTGGAAAGACCAGCGACGGCGTAACTGTGCTTCGAGCCAAGGCAAAGCCCACACACTTCACGGCCCAACAGATTCGCGAGACCATTCGTAAGACAGGATTGGCGCTGAATTCGACTACCAAACAATGACTGCGCCGACTTCGGCTCGGGATGTTTTCATCAACTGCCCGTTCGACTCCACCTACAAGCCCATCTTTTGGGGGATCGTGTTCACCGTGCTGCGCTCTGGGTTCAGCCCACGATGCGCGCTCGAAGAGGATGACTCGTCCGAGAACCGGTTAGCCAAGATCGAGGCAATCATCGAGAAGTGTCGGTACGGGATTCACGACATCTCCCGGACAGAGGTTGATGGGAATCCCCCGTTGCCCCGATTCAACATGCCCTTGGAGCTTGGCCTGTTCCTCGGGGCCAAGCGCTATGGGAATAGGAATCAGAAGGCGAAGCGGGCCCTTGTGCTCGACCGTGAGCAATACCGCTACCAGAGGTTCATCTCCGATATCGCCGGCGCTGACATTCACGCACACGGCGCTGACCCGAGAAAATGTATCGAGCAGGTTGTCACCTGGCTTCGCACCCAAAGTCGAGACACCAAAATCCCAGGCGGGAGGAAGATCGCGGATGAGTTCGAGATCTTTGAGTCGCAGCTGGGAACAATCTGTGATGATCGCGGACTGGAGCCGGACGAGTTGACGTTCGGTGATTTCGCCGAGTTAGTGACTGCTTATATCACGGTGATACCGTAATAGAGCTGTCGCGCGCCGCTGGCCGAAAAACCCCACCCTCCAGTCACTGAGGGGTGGGGCTAAGTTTGGTAATCAAGGGGCAGAAACGAACCTCTGAGCCTAGAGCCTGAAATTCAGGCCGAGAATCATAAATCCGAATCCGAGCGAAGCCATAGAAATGACCGCCGGCACCGTCAAGCTATAAAAATCATAGGGCCTATAACTGTGGGCTTTTCGGCTCAAAAAATGACTCTGAAGTGCGCATTTGAAAATCGGTGGCGTCACGCATTTTTACAGGCACACCCTGATCGGCTTGGCTGTCGCAGAGCCAAAGCTCCAACCGGATCCTGAGGTTCTTCGCCACGTTGGCGCGTTGACGAACTCATGCTTGGAGTTTGCTCGCATGCTCCCTCACAGCGGGAGAGCAGCAATAAGCAGGGGGCACCATTGGCGGACCTAAGCAGTACGACGCTCAACCTTGACGGATATGTTCTCACCTTCTCGGAAGAGTTCACAGGCAACTATCTCGACACGTCTCGTTGGGGAATGAAATACTGGTGGGGTGGCCGCAGCCTCTCGACCAACGGTGAGAAGCAATACTTTGCCGACCGCTCTACGCCGGTCGTGAAGAAATATCCCAACCTCGATCCTTTCAAGATCGTCGCCGATCCTTCAGAGCCTGGCGATGGCATCCTCACGATCACGGCGAACCCCTCACCCGACACGGGCCTGACGGATGGGCTGCCCTACGTGTCGGGGATGATCAACACCTACGGGACATTCTCGCAGACCTACGGCTATTTCGAAATCCGCGCTCAAGTGCCCTCCGGCCAAGGCCTCTGGCCGGCTTTCTGGCTCCTCCCGCAAAGCGGCAACTGGCCGCCCGAGATCGATGTGCTCGAACTGCTCGGAAAGGATCCAACCACCTACTACGTCGGGGCACACTGGAGCGGCACGAACGGAGCGCACGAGTTCGAGACCACCGGCATCCAGACGGGGATCGACCTCTCGCAGGATTTCCACACCTACGGCGCGCTCTGGACCCCTGAGACCATCACATTCTACCTCGATGGTCAGAAGGTCGGCTCGATGGCGACACCGCAGGGGATGGACGAGCCCATGTACCTGTTGGCCGGCCTTGCCGTCGGCGGCAGCTGGGGTGGCGATCCCGATAGGACCACGTCCTTCCCGGCCGAGTTCAAGATCGACTACATCAAAGCCTGGGCGCTCGACCCGCTCGCCGGATACATGCCGACCCTCAAAGGGACCTCAGGCAAGGACACGCTCATCGGAACAGCCGGGGCGGACGTCATCTTCGGCTTTGAGGGCAACGATATCCTGGAGGGGGCAGGCGGCAACGACATTCTCGCCGGGGGCGCCGGAGCCGATATCTTCCGCTACAGGACGGGTGGCTCGGGACACGACATCATCCTCGACTTCGAGCCGACGAGCGGCGATGTCATCCAGCTCTCGAAAGCGGCAGCAGGCGTGAAAAACTTCGCAACGCTTTACCGCAACATCCTCGACAACGCCGACGGCGATGCCGTGCTGAAGCTCGCGGACGGTGGAACGATCACCTTCGCAGGGGTTAGCAAAGCACAACTCACCTACGACGACTTCGTCTTCATCTGAAGCGAGCACGGTGAGGTCTGAGATCTCCGCGCCGGCGACGACAAAATCGCCGACGCGAAAATAAATATCTCCGCTTTCCGATCTCTGAGGGGAGGGCAGGTTCCAGGGCAAGGGGCGAAAACCGTAATCTCCTCAAGGCAGTGCCAACCAGAGTTGGCGATCCCCGCCCATGCAGCCTCCTGGGTAATGACTCGGCCCCGGACGAGCCTATCTTGTGCGAAAACCCAAGGAGCAGAGACCGACGGCCCCGGAACACATGGACCGCATCGACCAACTCGTGGATTCGATCGATCCCAACGATTATGTCTCGGAAGCACGCCAGCAAGAGTTGATCGACTTGGCCGACCAGGGTTTCGGAGCTTCGGCTATTCGGCTTGCCATCCGTGAGGCCATTGCCAGCGTGAAGGCGAAAACCGACGAGCGGTAGCCGGCCGCAACCAGGCCGGGAATTTCTTCCCCCACAACGCCGGATTCAGCTGGGGAGCGTGTTCACCCACAGCCCTCCAGCTGGTTCTTATTTTGCGTTGACAAAAATCCCGCGCGGTTTGTGGCCCCTTCCGCACTCAGGACGAGCACCGATTGGCGTCAGGCGGGCATCGGGCTGACGGAGGCGGCTGCCTCACCAACCAGCCAGTCGCGCACGGCCTCGATATTTTCGTCCTTCGCGCGGCTGTCCGGGATCACGACATGGAACCCATGGCCCTCGAGGGCCGGCCCGAACGGAGCGACCAGCACTCCGGTCGCGAGTTCCCCGGCGACGAGGGCCAGGCTCACAAGGGCGATTCCCTGTCCGGCCACGGCCGCCTGGATCGCGTGCGTCTCGTCGCTGAAGACGATCGCGCTGTCCGTGCGTCGATAGGGAACACCGGCCTCGGCATACCAGCGCGGCCAGACGGGCGTGTGCTCGTCCACATGCCGCCACTCGCTGTGAATGAGGGCATGGTCGTCGAGATCAGTGGGATCGCGGACGTTCAGGCCCGGGCTGCAAACCGGCGCGAATGATCCCTGGAACAGGAACTGCGATCGACAGCCCGGATAGGCACCACCACCATAGCGGACCGCGATGTCGGCGCCGCCGGCCCGAAGGTCGACGACATCGTCGGACGCCAGCAGGCGCAGGTTGATATCCGGAAACCGGGTACGGAACACCGCGACGCGCGGCACGAGCCACTTGGACGTGAACGCCATCGTGGCCGTCAGGGTCACCGCGCCGGGAGCCTTGACCGCCTGGACGCGCTCGACGGCTTCCGCGATGGCATCGAAGCCGTCGCGCAGCGGTGCATACAGCGCGACTCCGGCAGCTGTTAGGATCACGCGGCGGGTCCGGCGCTCGAACAGTTTCTGCCCGAGGGTTTCCTCGAGCAGCCGGACCTGGTGGCTGATCGCGGTCGGCGTCACGGCGAGCTCGTCGGCGGCGCGCTTGAAACTCAGGTGGCGGGCGGCGGCCTCGAAGGCGCGCAGGGTGGCAAGCGGCGGCAGTCTCCTCATAGCTCCTCATAGCTGAGCGACGCTCACCTGACGAATGAGGAATTCGAATTTGTCCCACGACAATCTGGACGTCAAAGTCGCCTCACGCCCTTTGCCTCAGCCCTGAATTGCAGCGCGTGACGGATGAGCATGGATCATCCTGAGCGGTCATTCCGCGGTCGGAGCGAGGGATGGCCACTCATCGGAGAAACAGCATGGCGACCCTTCTTCATATCGATGCCAGCGCCCGTCCGAGGCGCTCGGACCAGGATCGGTTCGGCTCGCACACACGCCGGCTCACGGCCCGCTTCGTCGAACGCTGGGCGGCGGCGCGTCCGAGGGACCGGATCATCTATCGAGACGTCGGGCAGAGTCCGCCGCAGCCAGTGACGGGCCGATGGATCCATGCCGCCTTCACGAAGCCGGAGCAGCGCGAGCCGTGGATGCACGAGGTGCTGGCTGAAAGCGATGCCCTGGTCGACGAGCTGATCGAAGCGGACGTGATCGTGGCCGGGATCCCGATGTACAATTTCGGCCCGCCGGCGCAGTTCAAGGCCTACATCGACAACATTGTCCGGGTTGGGCGCACCTTCGGCTTCGACCGCACGCGCCCCGGCGACCCGTATTGGCCGCTCCTGACTGAGCACGGGAAGCGTCTCGTCGTGCTGAGCTCGCGCGGGGATTACGGTTACAACGAGAACGAACGCATCCACCATCTCAACCACGTCGAGTCGAGCGTGCGGACGGCATTCCGGTACCTCGGCATTACTGCCTTTGAGTCGATTGCATCCGAATACGACGAGTTCGCCGACGAGCGCCTTCAGGCGTCACTCGCTCGCGCCGATTCAGAGGTCGATGCATTGGTTGATCGACTGGTCGCAACCGTAATGCTTCCTGAAGCGGCCTAGAATTCCATGCGCCACTGGCGTTTGCCGAAGTATGCGGTTCGGTTCCAGATCGGAGAACACTGCCCCGCGCACGATCTCACGCCATCGTGTCGGCTTTCCGTCTGATCTCGATTACCTCGGATGCGCGCCCGCCTCGCGTGAATACGAGTTGGGCACGACGCATGAACTGATCTCGCGTCAGGGATATCTCAATACAGGGTCGCGCGCACGCGCTCGGGCAGGGCGCGATCATAGTCGTCACCGCCGACGCGATTGCCGCTGGCGGCTGCCAGCATCTGCCCAGCGGTCGGCAGCGAGCCGCGGGGCATGTGTCGTTCCGGGTTCCACAGATCGGAGCGCACGATGGCCCGCGAGCACTGAAAGAACACGGCTCCCACGTGGACCACGAGCACGGATTTCGGTGGCTTGCCGTCGATGCTGAAGCTGTCCAGCAGGTCGGGCACCGCGGAGATCGCGGCCTGCCCGTTGACACGCAGGGTCTCGCCCATCCCAGGGACCAGGAACAACAGTGCGACCCGCGGGTCGCGCACGATGTTCCGCAGGGAGTCGATCCGGTTGTTGCCGCGCCTGTCCGGGATGAGCAGGGTTCTGTCGTCCGCCACCCGGACGAAGCCCGGGACGTCGCCGCGCGGCGAGCAGTCAAGGCCCTCCGGTCCGCTCGTCGCAAGCACCAGGAAGGGGGCCGCCTCGATCCAGGCCCGGTATTCGGGGATGAGCCGGTCCGTCTCCTTCACCCGGGAGGCCTCGCCGACCTCGCCGTAGAGCGTCTCGAGTTCTGCGAGGGTGGTGACGGTCGTCGGAGACGGTGCGTGCATGAGGTCCGGTTCCAGATCGGAAAATGCCTACCACGCCCCGAGGGCGGGATCTCACGCCATCACACGCTTCCCCGACACCGGTGTCACTTCTCCGCCGTAGAGCGGGTCGCTTTGCGACCCGCACACTTTATTCGAGGCGTTACTTGCTGATAGCAAATGCCGGCAGCCTCTTCCCAATGATGGCACTGGCGGCGAGGTGGATCGCAAACGCCGTCAGCGGGTTAAGAGTGATCAGGCCGATCGGGGCACCTTCCGGAACCGTCGCCCAAAGGAGAATATTGAGCGCCACCGTCACGAAGTAGGTCACGAGAGCCAGCATGTTAACGGTCGGCAGATCCTCGAGCCGCGTCGGGACATTCATGCGCTGACGGACGTAGTATTCTGCGAACACCACTCCGGGAACAGGCGTCAGGAACAGCCCGAGGAAGATCAGGAACCCGGTGAAGACGCTCTGGAACGGGTATGCCGACAGCGCGACCGTAATGATCAGGGAGATCACGAGCAGGATGGTCTCGCACGTCGTCCGCTTCATCCGGAAGGCGTTGGCCATGGCCAGACTGCTCGAGTACATCTGGTTCTGGTTCGTCGTCCAGATCTGGGCGAAGACGACGACGAAAGCGAACGCGGTCAATCCGATCTTCGCGAAGGCCGGACCGAAATCCTCCACGCCGAGGCTCTTGTAGAAGATCAGTCCCATCATTCCGAGTCCGAACAACCCGACGGTGAACGAGCTGGCGGCTCCCACGATGACGCTTGCCGGATTCTTCGCGTAACGGGCCACGTCAGGGAACACTGTCGAGCCGTTGATCCAGAGAGCCGCGACCATGACCATCGCCGCGATGGTGCCCATCTCGCCGGGAGCGGTCGGTGGTGCCGCTACCACCGCATCCCAGCCGCCGGCCACCCCAACCGCGCGGTAGATCGAGATCGCGAAGAGCACCAGCAGCGCCGGAATGGCTATGCGGTTCAACCACGTCATCCCCTTCTGAAGTCCGGTCCGCGTCGTCACCGTGGTCAGGATCCCGAAGGCGATCAGGAGAGCCGCGGCCTTCCAGAACGCGATATCCGGAAAGAAGGACATGATCAGCAGCAATTGGATTACCCACCAGCCCTGCGAGGTGATGATGAGCAGTGCCGAGGGCAAGCGGCTTCCCTGATCGCCAAAGCCGAAACGGGTCGTGAGCGCATAGGACGTCCGCTCGCGATAGCCGATGTAACCCATCAGGATGGCGTTCACGACGACGATGGCACTCCCTCCCGCCAGAACCCAGAATGCATGCCAGAAGGAGAAGTGCATGGCGGCCATCACGCCGACCATGAGCCCGGTCGGGATGATCACGAAGCCCGTGTAGTTGAGGCTGATATCGAACCATCCCATCCTGGCGTGATCGGGAACCCTCGACAGGGCGAAGTCTTCCGATCCGACTGCGTATTGCTCCGACATCTGTTTCCATCCCTCGTTTCGGGCGGCTTTCGACGCATCGACGCCTGAAGTTGTATCGACAGTAAAAAGAGTCGCGTCGCGAGCCTGCCAAATAAACATTGTCCGAATAAAAATTCAGGCAATGTGTTTGCGTCACCCCCAACTGGGGATTGCCATGAAAAGCTCTTGCCATCAGTAAGTCAATCGGTGTTCAATCGCCTTCACGATGTGGGCTGATCTTATCAGACAAGTTCCTGGACCCCGCTACCGGGCGATCGTCCAAGTAATCTCGGACGCGATCCGGTCCGGTAAACTGTCGGCCCGCGACCAGTTGCCGACGCACCGCGAACTGGCCCGGCAGCTCGACATCGACGTCGGGACCGCCTCGCGGGCCTACTCCGAATTGCGGCGCCGGGGCTTGATCAGCGGCGAGGTCGGGCGAGGAACCTTCGTCGCGGAGACCGTGCGTGATGCGCCTCCCTCAATTTCCGAGGCGCCATCCACCGGCAGCTTCATCGACCTGTCGCACAACTTTCCGCTGAATGCGCCCACGAGTCCGCTAGTAGCGCGAACCATCGAGGAGTTGAGCCGCGACTGCGACATCGCCAGTCTGATGACCCACCAGGTGGACCTCGGTCATGCTCACCACCGGGAAGCCGGACGCGCCTGGCTCGACTTCAACGGCTTGTCGGACGCAGGCGGCGAGGTCGCCGTGACCGCCGGTGCCCAGCATGGCCTGCTGCTGGCAATCTCCGCGCTGACGACTCCGGGCGGACGGGTGATGACGGAGGCCTTCACCTATTTCGGGATGAAGTCGGTCGCCACCATGCTGGGGCTGGAGCTGGTCGCCATCGACATCGATGGCGAGGGCCTGGTGCCCGATAGCTTCGAAAATGCCTGCCGCACGAGCGGCGCGAAGGTCCTCTACTGCACACCGACCCTGCACAACCCGACGACAGCCCTCATGTCGGAGGCGAGACGCGAGGACATTGCGAAGATCAGCCGTCGTTACGGCATCCATATCGTGGAGGACGATGTCTACGGTTTCCTGCTCGAGCCGCGCGTCCGGCCCCTTTGCAGCCAAGCGCCCGACCTCACATTCTACGTGACGAGCCTCTCGAAGTGCATTGGACCAGGTTTACGAATCGGTTTTCTCCGGTTCCCGGCGTCGTATCGCGAGAAGGTGGGGCTGGCGATCCGCGCCACGACACTGATGGCATCCCCGCTCACGGCTGAGATCGCAGCTCGCATGATTGAAACTGGATTCCTGCACTGCATCGCCGCCGATCAAAGAGCGATGATGAAGCAACGACAGTCGACGGCGGAGTTGTTGCTCCAGGGTCACCACATGCAGCGGCACCCGCAGTCGTTCCACGTCTGGCTAGAAATGGCCAATGGCTGGACGCCCCAGGAATTCTCATTGGAGGCAGAGCGTCTTGGGGTCGGCGTCGCGCCTGGAGACCTCTTCACCGTTTCGCCCGCGACACGGTCTCGTGCAGTCCGTCTGTGCATTTCGGCTGCAAACGACGCTTCGCAGTTGAACAGCGCGCTGTCTCTTCTCTCAGGCCTTCTCGAAAAGCCCCGGAAGGCGAGTGCTTCACTCGTTGCGTGACCGCCTGCGGATAATTCCTCCCTTTCCTCAAGTTTCATCCAACAGGAGACAAAGATGGCAGACACCAAGTTTCACATGGTCGGAGAGGCGCCAACCCCCGTCGGACCCTTCTGCCACGCGACCGAAACCGATGGCTGGATCTTCCTGACGGGGCAGATGCCGACCGATCCGACTGACGATTACGCGCCGTTGCCCGAGGGCGTGGAGGCCCAGACAAGGCGCGTGATGGACAACCTTATCCTCGTTCTAAAGGGACTCGGGCTGACGCTCGAGAATGTCGTGTCGGCGCGCGTTTTCCTCACGCATTTCGAAAGGGACTTCGAAGCGATGAACAAGATCTACAAGGCCTACTTCGCGCCGGGAAAGCTTCCCGCGAGAACCTGCATCGGCGTCACCGGGCTGGCAGTCGGTGCTTTGGTGGAGATCGACTTCATCGCACGTCGGCCCGCATGAGGCTCGTTTTCCCGGTCAGAGAGCATCCACCGAGCGTGGAAGGCACGAGTGCGGGCAATCGCACGCTTCCCCGACACCGGTGTGACTACTCCGCCGCGATCTGCCGGAATCCCTCGATGCCGACGTGATCGGGGTTGATCTTGGCGAGTTCCCGCTTGGCGAGCGAGCCGGGGAACTCCGCATCCACGTAGACCGAGTTCCCGTCGAGCGACTTGTTCACGAGGATGATGGTATCGAGCACCTCCGTGAAGGTCGCGCGCTTGTCCTCCGGACCCGCGATCATGAGCTGGAGGCCCATGTCGCTGAAGAAGGTGAGCAGGGCCTGCGTGTTCGGAACATCGAGCTTGTTGAAGGCCTCGTCGAACAGCGCAAGGCCCATCCCCTTCGGACGGCCACGCGACAGGCCCGGGAAGTAGGCGGAGGCAAGCGAAGCCGCGATCGCTACGTAGAAGGGGGCCTGCGCCTCGCCGCCCGAGCCCTTGACGGCCCGGCTCGACATGGTGGTCCGGCCGCCGTTCCGGTCGGTCATGATGATCTCGAAGGTGAAGTAGTTGCGGTAGTCCGCGAGCAGGGACAACGTAAAGCGGTGTTCCGCGCAAGAACAGAGCAAGAACAGAGCATCTCGCCGTGAGACTAATTCCCAAATTCAGGAAATTGAGGAGCGGAGTTGGAGACAAAACTCCCGATATTTCTTTCGCTTGGTCACTGGCAATTTTTGGGGCCTAAATATTGGAACCGAATGGAGATTTGCTCAAAATCACATAAACGGGCCGCTCGCGATTGCGCCCTCAGCACCCGCGAGCAACTGACCCCGGTTCGAGAAATCAATGGAAGGTCTCGTTCCGAACGGCGCGCAATACGGCCGACGCACTGTGTCATTGAAATATAGTTCAGGGCGAGAGTGGGATTCCACTCTGCGCCGCTAGCCGGTTCTCAACTTGCACCGATAAATCCGGCTCAGTTGCTGGCTACCGTCGTGTTGCGGACCAGCACCCCATCCTCCTGGCGGCTGACCTCGATCGCATCACGTGCACTCGCTTCGCCGGGGGTAGAGAGGATCACGCTCTGCCCTGGGGCGAGCACCGCCTCGAGACGGATGGGCGCCTGGTCCTCCTCGGCCAGGGTGGCGACAACCCGAAAGCCGTCGCGCTCGACAGTATAGTACGCAACTCCGGATGCCTTGCCGAGCTTGATGCTCTGGGCCTCGACCGGACGCAGGCCATCCGCTTGGGCGGCACTGGCGAGCGCAAATACAGATGCCGCAGCAATCGCCGTGGTTCGAAAAATCATAGGTGTCTCCCGTAATGTGGCACCCGGGCCAGAGGCACTCAGCTGCCGTCGCTCAGGAAATGGGTTGTCGCTCATTCTTGTTCCAATGGATCGGATCGATGATAGCTATCGACCACGTTAATCTCGATCCTCGAGCAAAATGGCGAGCAGCAATGCCCACCAATGCAACACCTTGGCGACGGTAATGCCCCTACTGAGGAAGCTCCAGCGACTCCCAAAATTCTGTTCTCCGGAGCCGCTCCATCCACGCAAGCCGCTATTGCACAGCTTGTCATGCCCGGTCGCCTACCTTCACAAAACGGCTCCATAACCGAGACAATTCTCTGAGCTCACCCTGAGCGAGGCTGAAAATCGAGTTTGGCCCAAAATCCCAGGAAAATCGAAATGGCCTACAATTACGCACTCAATGTCATCCGCCGGCGCGAGTCGAATGGCCGTATTGCCTTTTCCGGCGTCTCTCGCACCTTTGCCGTGACCTCTGGATCCGCGGAATCCATCCTCTCGAGCCTCGATCTGAGCGACGCGCTCGCGTTCATCCGCAATGACGAGTTCATCACCTCTGTTCAGGTCGACCGCAGCAAGATCGCCGGCGCCAGGATCGACCTCAAGAAACAGATCATCAATGGCGATGAGTTCGGCCGGGAGACTAATTACCAGACCGAGTTCGGCGAACTGCTGGCCGCACAGCGCGATCTTCTGGACGATCCGGAAGCCCGGGTGTTTCTCGAGATCGACTGATCCGACACCCCTATCCCGCCTCGCCAGGAGTGCCGCCATGTCCGCAGAACAAGATCCGCTCAAAAGGAGTCTCCCCATGCGCGATCCGATCGCAACGGTGATCAAGGAGGTCGAGTATCAGATCGGACGCAATCGCTTGGCCCTTGAGGGCGGCTGTGACGGCGCCCAAACGCTTCGAGACCGCATTACGACGCTGACCGGGATCCTGGACATCGCGAAGGGTGTTGCCGAGGAAGCCGTCCACTATGGCGCAAAAGAGCACCTGGAGATGGTGCCTGCCAACCTTGCCGCGGAAATCATCCAACACATCAGCGACGGCTGGGGTGAGGACGAGGGGAAGACCGCGGTAGGCGAGATCGCGCCGCTCATCCGGCGCACCCTCAGCTCGTTCGTGACCTCGGGGTCGGGAGCGCCCGCATCCGGCCCTCCAGATCCTCTGGGCCTCGACACTCTGGCCGACCGGATCATCCGCCAGTTGAGTGACGGCTGGGGTGAAGCCGAAGACGCCCGCGCGGCCGACGAGATCAAGCCAATTCTGCGCGAAGCCCTCGGCGTCGTCGCGCCCCAGACCACCATCTAGAGAGCGGAACATGGGCATCTGCTCCTATTGCCTCACATGGCAGCGCGACGAATGCTACAGCTGGCAGCAAGCGCAGGCCTGCGGCATCTCCGGTCCGAACGATCCCGTCCGTCTCGGCCGGAAGCGGGACCTCGCCGAGCGAGAGGCGAAGGACCTCCGGAACCAGGCCAAGAAGCTGCGCGACGATGCCGAGGCCAAAGCCGCGGCGCTGGAGAAGCGGGCGGCCCAACTCGAGCAGGAAGCCGACGAGATCGAAAAGGATCTTGAGGCACTCCGATCGGAAAAAGCCGACTGAAGGCGCAGCCGCCCCACCGGGCGGCTTTTCTCTGACCTCATGATTTCCGGAGATTCCATGGCGCGCTATCCGCGTTCCGCCACCCGAAAAACTTTTCAGAAAGTCGCCGATGCCGTCGCCGCTCTGGGCGGAACGATTCCCCCGGAAACAGCTGCGCCCAAGGTTCGTGCGTTGCTCGCCGATCACCGCCTCGCTGGACGTGAGCGCGGCCAGGCCGACGATATCGGCGGCTGTCATTCCGGCCTCGAGCGCAAATACGGATGGGATTCCCTCGCCGGGACGATCTACGGCCCGTTCCGGATCGTCCGCTTGAAGGCCAGCCCTCAACCCGTTCTCGTGCTCCGGATCGATGCCTGTAATGCTGGCGCGGGAGAGATGTTCTGGGCCCGACAGGAGGATCTCGACGCCGAGATCGCCGAGCACGCCAAGAGATCCAGGCCGCTGCCCGTCATCATCGACGCCCGCGCACTGACACTTCCCGAGATCGAGGCGCTCTATGCGGGAATGGATGCCCTCAGCGTGTCGGACACGTGGTCGAACAGCTGGCGCATGCGCCTCACGCTCGAGCAAGCCCTCGATGTCTGTCGCATCTTCATCGAGAGACGTCAGCAGACCCAGGCGCCATGGCCGTTCTATCTCAGCACCGGCGAGCGGCGCGATCTGTGGGATGCGAAAGCGTCTGTCCTGCTCAACGAGTGCCTGCGGCCGCAGATCCTGCCGCAAGCCCAACGGATCATCGGGCTCTTCGATCAGCTGAAGCTCTGATGGCCTCCGAGAAAGCCGACAATCCACAAAATTCCCAAGAAGGTCCCTATGAGCGATCTCGCCGCCGCACCAGTTCAGCCCGCTTGCGATGCCAATATCGCATCGACTCCAGACGTCAGCAAAATGGGCCGCGACGAGTTCATTGCGGCCCATCGAAACCGTCTGTTCCGGCCGAAGGGCAAGAAAAACTACTACGTCGTTCCGGTCGATCGGGAGCCTCTCCTGCGGAACGCTCACGCGCTGCCGCAGATGAGCCATGGAAAGCTACGGCCCGGCGTGACCCTCGACGATGCCCTCGGTGCTCTCTACGACGAGACCCCGGCGTTCGGGCGCGTTCGCAAGGCAGAGCAGCGGGAGAAGGACGCCCAAACTGCCGGCGCCGCCTACAGCGACAAGTGCTCGGCGGCTCGGGCCTTCTATTCGGGCCTTGACCTCGAGACCGCTGCCCAGCGCTTCGCCGACCTGCTGGGACAGCCGAAGTGCGCCAGCCACAAGAACTGGGTCGAGGCGCTGCTGGTCGCCGCCCATACGGGCGAGTTCGGGGATCACCTGCGCCTTGCCAACAAGAGAAGCAAAGCGCTTTTCGGCTCGATCTTCGGGGTCAAGCTGCCGAGCACCGACAAGGGGACGCGAGAGCTGCTCGCACAACGCGCCCCGTGGCCTCTGCCTCAGTCGTGACGGCCCTTCTGAGCCTCGATCGCGCCAAAGCCCCTCACCGTACTCTCCAGGATCCTGCTGATGAGCGATCTCTTCGACACCGTTCCGCAAGTCGCTGAGACGCGAAAAGCGATCGGCAATGCGTTCGGAACCTACCTTCGGGTCTGCCGGTCAGGCGGCATGCCGTCCGAGTTGAGTGCCAGGGTGCAGGCCTCCTACAACGAGTTCGCTCGCCTGTATCTCGGCGAAGTGCTCGCCACCTCGGCTCTCCTGCTCGGCCAGAATTGGGAGTCGATCGAGACCGCACCGACCGACACCGATGAAGCCTTCCTGCTCTACGCCGAAAACGTCGGCTGGGAATTCTTCGTGTGCAAATATGTCGACGGTCACTGGCGCACGCTCGACAGCGACTACGATCCCTTCGCCAAGGGACTGTCTCAACCGACCCACTGGACGCGGCTCAGAGGACCTGTTCCGGCCGGTCTCGTCGACAAGCCCAGGAGCGAAGCCGACGAGCTCAAGGTGATCCTGCGGGCCATCGCGGCTCTGGCCGCAACGTCGAACATGTCCGAGGCCGGCCGGCTCGACGCGATCAGGAACATGATCGATCGCCTCGTCCGGTGACGCGGGCCTTTCAGTTCCAGAAGCACACCCGATTCGTCCGGCGCCGCGCCAAGCGCGAACTCTGCACCACCCGGTGTGCTGCCCACCTAACCCGACCAGGAAGAGACTCATGTCCACAGACGACACATTCTCGAAGGCCGTCCGCTATGCAGAGGGCCGCGTCAAGCAGGTCCGCGACTGGCAGGAGGTCCAGGACGACCTCGCCAACCACGATGTTTATGGTCCGTGGATCAGGGCCGAGGCCCTCGACGATCTTGACGCGATCAGCCTGTGCCAGAAAATCATTCGCGAGGCTGAGAATAACGTCCAGGACCGCGGCGAACAGCTCGGCTATTGAAGCCAGGCGCTATCTGGATCCGCTCGGATGTGCCAAGAAGGCGCGTCATGAGCGACCGCATCCATTGCTGCGTTCCGCACTGCCGGCGGACGCGAAAAAACGTCATGGGCTATGCGGAATGGATCTGCCCGATTCATTGGCGGGAAATTCCCCAGCACAGGCGCCAGGAGCATTCCCGACTGAAAAGCGAATTTCGGCGAGGCCGCATCGCGACGGAGAATTTCCGCTCGCTCGAAAATACGCTCTGGGAAAACCTCAAAGCGGCCGCCGTCGAAGCGGCCGTCGGGATCCGCTGAACGCGGTGCCTTAAGCCCGCCCGAAGGCGACGCCCTCCGGCCGCGCTCCTGCCCGAGAAGAAAGACCGGTCGTGCCGAAGGGGCTCGGCTGCAAGCCTCGCGAAAGCCACCCGCGCTACAAGTCTTCTATCTTGGGCGGGGCACTCACCACATGATTTCGATCTTCCATAAGGCTCGATACGTCAGGACTGCGGACGGCCTGGAATTGTACCAGGGCCCCGAACTCGTCGAGATGCTCTCGGTTCGCGACAAGCTCGGCATTTTCTTCGAGATCACGGTCCTTCCCTCGGGCACGCGGCTTGTCCAGATCGCCAGACATGGCGATGCCCAGGACGTCTCTCCGGCGTTCGAGGCCAAGCGGCGGATCTGGAAGCGGGCGGGCTGGCCGGTTGAAAACCTCCACCTGCTTTGCCTGAACGTTGCGGCGATCACCGACGAGATCCTCGACGAGATCAACAGCGCCTTGCTCGTCGAAGACCGCGCGCACGACCTCAGCACAAGAATCCTCGAATTGCTGATGCCCCCGCCCCGATTCGAACTGCCCCTCGCGGCCTAAGTGCGGGATCAGAAATCCGGAAATCAAAGGGGCGGGATTTTCGCGCATCAAAAATCATGATCATCCGCGCCACCGGCTCGGAGCAGACCACCGAAAATCCCGAAGGAATCACCGATGCCCCAGATCAAGATTGTCGCGGCTCCCCCACCGCCCGAACCGGAACCGACAGCATGGCCGCTGAGCCGCTTGGTCCAGGTCACGGCTTACGTCGCCGTCCTGACGTTTCTGACTTGGCTGCTCCCATACCCGGCTGACGCGATCGCCTCGATCGGCCTCTTCGTCCTCACAATGCTTGGCATGGCGATTTACGACCGGCTCGGCAAGGCGCCGTCCCGTGACTCAAAGAGCAAGACGCCGGACCAACAACCTGCCCGGTCGATCGCGCGTGAAGCGCCAAGGGGAGCTAGTCACGTGAATG
>NZ_LN811360.1:262598-276138 GCF_001006805.1 Microvirga massiliensis
TAGCTCATGAACGTGCACAACCCCGTTACTTACATCGGGAATGCCCAGGCAATTGAGGACCCGATCAAGGCCCGACTCGAAGCTCATTTCGGAAACGTCACGAACTTCCCCGACGAGGACTCGGGTCGTGATGGATGTCTCTTCCCCGATGGCTCACGCAGCGTCGAGTGCACAAACTGGATGGTCTATGTCCGTCGTCTTCTCGGCAACCGCGTCGAATTCTGCGGTTTCTTCGAAGAGGACAATCCGTCATCGGAAATCGCCCAGGACGTCGGGGGTCATGATTTTGCGGTCGTGGATGGTCGCTACATCGTAGATGGATGGGTCAAGCATGTCGCCGGGCTGGCGGACAGAACTGTCTTCGACATGCACGACCCCAGCGATCACGCTGTCATCCGGAGACTTTACGGCGATCGCGAGCAGTGGAAAGGCGCGGACGACTTAAAGCGCCGGGCGGACAACGAAACTCCAGAGGTTCGTGCGAGGGCCATGCGCGGCATCACGCCTTTCGAGGAGAACGAGGTCAATATCTCACTCGCCGCGTAACCCGTCTTCGATTCTCGAGTTCGGCGCGGCACGGCAGGCCTGATCACCCTCGACCGAGCCTAGTGGCTCCCGCGCCGACCAGAGGCCCCGCCCCAAGCGGGGCCTCTTTCATGACTACCCAAATCATCGCACCTTCCGTTACGTCAACTGTTCCTTAACACGATCAGGCCAATCTGGGCTCGGGTCGGATTCCTCCCCTGACCTGCTGTCTCCAACAGCCAACCCCGCCCGGTTCCTGGCCGGGCGGGGCCCACCATGCGCGGTGGCTCGTGCACCTCGACCGTCACCGCCGTCTCTCCATGAAAGAGAGCGCCCTCTCGGGCGCTCTCGAATCCTAACGTATCGCAGGCGTAGTCAGTCAGGCCGCTTTGCGGCCCCGGCCGTTCGCCTGCTTCGTCTCCGGGTTGATCGTCTGGGCGGCTTCGTTGGCGATCTCGATCGAGCGCTCGGCGATCTGGCGGCTGACATCGATCATGTAGTGCCAGTTGTTGCGCATCAGTTCGCTTTGCACCGCCACGAGGTCCTGCAGCGTCCGGCAGCGCGCCAGCTGCGTGAGCCCCTCGATGTTCTTCTGGAGCCCATGCTGGGACAGCGTCAGCCACTCGCGAGACACCTCCTGGAGGCCGCGCGCCAGCACCGTGCCGGTCTCCGTCAGGGCGCCGAGATTCTCGCTCGCCTGGCGTGTTACCGCTTCGCTTTCCTGACCGGTCACGCCCAGGGCCTGCGTGACCCGTTCAGTCACGCGCCGCACACCGTCCAGACCTATTACCGCAGCCTCCTGCGCAGCGTCTGCTACCGTATTCACGGCCTCACGCCCCGCCTCAGTGGTCTCATTGGCTGCTTGTTTCGTGCTCTTCCGAGAATCCGCCATCGTTTGTTCCTCTACGATTATCTCTGATTCAAGCAGCTGTGATGGCGCTGCTTGCGTAGTCATTCATCACGGCCCTGATTAAACGCCAGGCAACATGGCACATATGCCCCAATACTGACCGACCATTACCCCGTCTGTAGGGAACCCGACAGATCGGAAAGGATGATCTGACGGTAACTTACTGCTCAGGTCTCGGCTCAAGCCGGACCGGAATCTCTTCGGAACCTTCTCGAGCCGCAGCCTACGCAGGATCGGTCCGGCGATCTTCGACTGGATTCTTCGAGAAGCTCACAGACGGTCCGTACCAGGCACGAGCGGCGCGCATCCGGATGTGATCCGCGGCGGCCCGCTCATCTTGATCGCTCGAGAAGGCCTTGACGAGTTCGAGCAGCATCGCGACACGACGGCGGCCCATCGGGTCCAGAGCCGCGAGCGTCTCGTCGAGGCTCACGCCGGCTTGGCCGCGCACGGACGCGGTCTCCGCGATGCCTTCAATGCGAACCTGAAGGCGGATGAGATGACGTACAGTGGTCATGGAAATAAATTTCGGAAGCAATACGCTACGCAAACGAATCGGTGAGCGTGCGTATCCCAGGGCAACAGTGCGGCGATTGCGTGGCGTTTTGCTGTCTCCGCTGAAAGCTCTTGCTGCGCACGACCCTCGTTAACTTTCCGTTAACCAAACGCTCCAATTTTGCGGGGCCACTGCAATGCATGAAGAGGTGAGTTGCATGCCCGATCAGAGATGCCGCGGTAGCGCGCCGTCCCTGACCCGTGAATCACGCGCGATGATCGGCCGGCGACTACACGCCGTTTACTTCCCGCCCGACAACACGCCAATCCCTACCGAGCAAATGGAACTTCTCCTAGCCTTGCGGCGCAAAGAGCGTGAGAGCCGGCGGTCCGAGTGAGCATCGGAGCGAAGCTTGCCTGATCATTCCAGCGCGCCTTCGCAGGGCAGGATTTTAGTCCGGTATCCGCTTCGCGCTATGAGTCAGGATGCGATGCCAAGCAGGGGTCGAGAACCACATGGCGGTCGTCTATCGCCCTGTAGGCACCCCGGAGCGTTGCCCGCTCCCCGATCTTCATTCCGTTATCGGAATAGGTCACGCACATAACCCTGATCCGCGGGGACGAGCAGACAACGAGGTACCAGAGCACGCCGTCGGTCTGGATCAGGGTCAGCGGGCCGCTGACCCATAGGTCGACGCGTCTTTCCGGCGGCTGGAACCCCGCCAAGCTGGCCTCGAGACTCTCGCAACTTGCGATCCCGGTCGGCTCGCGTTCGGCTTCTGCAAGGCCAAGTCGCCCAGCCAGACCACTGTCCTGTGACACGACCGGAGCGGTTGAACCCACCAAGCCTAATGCTACGAGCAGCAGGGCTCTCCTTCGCGGGTTCAGACGGACGTATCGCAATGGCCATCCTCTCGGTGGGTACGGGACCTAAACAGGATTGCGCACCGGCAGAAATGCATGTTCCATCATCGCGCATCCAGCCGCTGGACAATCGCCGCGACGTCGTTGTGTTTCGGCGGCTGGGACTGCGCCAACTGCGGCTCGGCAGATCGTGTTGGGTTGGCATCAGGTTCAAATTTCGCGCGGGACCTCTCCCGGTGAGGGCACTTCCGTCGGAGACGGCACGGGAACGCCCTCGGGGCTGATCCCCGGAGGCTCGGCAGGCGGAATGTTCAAAGGCTCGCTGATGCCAGGAATACCAGGAGGGATGGACGGCTCCGGCGTTGGTGCCGGGACCTGGGGTTCCGGCTCGGACGGGGAGGGTGTATCGGGCATTGTCGCGGTACCTTTCGCTCAGGGCTCCACATAGGGCAGTTGCCGAGACGCGCTACGAGTAATCGGCCCGCTCCCTCATGGGCGTCCTCTGCCTGGCAGTCAGCGAAGCCGCAGGTCCACCAGGTTCTCGTCGTCACCAAGATCGACGGCGACAGTGCCTGCCACATCGCCTATGTGAACGCCAGGCTCGCCAACGCGAACGCCAAGGCGGCCGAGATCGCCGACGCAAAGTCGTTCCGGTGTGGCACCGAACAACCCGAACGGATCGGCAACCCTGCTAAATTCTACGGCCAAGAGTAAAAACCAGACCGCACGAGAAAACCCCGGGAGCCCACAGTGGCGTCGGGGTTTTCTTTTGAGGAACCGCGAAAATCTCGGCTTTGTGTCTCAATCATGCACTCCGGGCTCTTGGACTTGCGCTGCGCCTGTGTCCTGGCCCCAAAAATGGGATGCACACTGCCAGCTATAATGCGAGAGCGAACCTCTTCCTGAAAAATCCCACGATCACGGTGATCATGCTCTACGTCTCGCACGCCACGCGCGAAGCCTCACGGCTCCTCTCCGAGCTGCTCGTCAATTTTCCGATGGACGAGGACGGCCGCAGCGCCTTCGCGAGAGCGTTCCGACTGCGGGTCGAGGAGGGCGGATTCGAGTTGCTCCTCAACGACATTGGCCGCTACGCCCGCGAGGCGAATATCGAGGGCGGCCTCAGCATCGCCGAGGTCGATCTGAATCCCTCCGTTCCAACCTTCGTGGAAGCCTCGATCGAGCGCCTGCTCACGGTCATTCCGGTTGGCGAGCTCCTTGCTGAAGGTTCCAAGGAACTCGCCGAGTTCGAGGCGCGGGTTCGCGAGGAGCTCGCCTACCACTGGCGCCGGCGCCTCGAAGGGGTCGATATGGCCATAGCGGCCAGAAGGGCAGGGGAAGGGGACGAACACGGCGACAGCGATTCGGCTCAGTGATCTCTGGCTCGGTCCGATAATGCAAATCGGATCGGGATCTCCGTCGCCCCGCCCTAAGTGCACGAAATCGGCCGTGCACTGCCCTCACAGATCTCCGGAAAACCAATGCTCGCGGCCCCGCAGACCTTCGATACGAGCTGGATCGGTAGCCTCAGCCTGCTTGAGCAGCAGATTGTTCGCGCCTCCTTGATGCACTCCGTTCATGACCTCGACGACGTGACGGACGACTGCACAAGTGCGAAGGCAGAGCATATGCTCAAGAGCCTGGATGACGCCGTCAATGGCGCCACCCCGACCGAATTCGCCGCGCTGATCCCCGGCGAGGCTCGCCCCGTTCTCTGGGCCTCAATGTGGGCCGCGATCAAAAACGTCCATGCGCCTCAGGACAACCTCACTGAGAGCCAGTGGATCCTCGCTGAGGCCTATCTCGAAGCGCTCACGAAACCCACGTGATCCCGCCATAATCCGGCGCATCCGCCGGAAAGTCCGCCCGGCCAGTTCGAGCCGGTCCTATCGCCACATGCCGCGCATGCGCGCTCCGACGTCGACGCGGACCTGCCGCACAGGTGATCCCGCGCTCTCACCTGCGGGGACGGTTGACCACGCGCGAGTCTCGAAGCGGTGAAGCAGAGACGCCGAGATGAAGCGGGTGCGCGGCGCATAGACGTGCCGGTCGCCGGTGGGGGACTGCTTCGGTGCCCGGGAAAATAGAAAGACCCGCCTGCGAGAGGATTTCAGAAAAATAATCGTTCGATCCCAGATCGATTTCAAATCCCGAGAAGGACGCGCGACCATGAACACCGCCCTCGAGACCTCCCGCAACGAGACGACCTCTACGCAGCGCCCGACGTATTATGCGGGCCTCGACTCGTTCCTCGACATGGTCCGCGGCGCGCCAGAAATCATGATCAATGACCAATGACCGTGCGGGTTCTCAGCGATCCCTACACGGGCGAGCAGGTGGTCCGGAACTACGGTGGTGCTCACTTCTGCCTGCGCCTGCCGAAAGACGTTCCCGTGGCCTCAATCGGTGACATCGTGCGAACCGTCCTCGCGGAGAAGGAAAAGGCCTACCAGATGGGACGGACCGAGGAGCGCACCCGCACGGTCGCGAATTTCTCCTCGACAGCGCACTAAGCTCCCGGTCCCGAGATTAACCCGCCTCTGGCGGGTTTTTCTTTGGCCATTCGTCCAAACCCCAGACCAGGATCTCTCAAGCATCTGCGTCGGATTCTAGCGCTTCGGCCACGACAGGAACTGCAGCATCTCAAATCACGGGTCCGAACGGGTGTCCCGCCGTCCTTCGACCGTCCCTCAGAGGATTTCACCGGCAGAAGGTGAGCGAACCCTGACGGCTTCCAAATCCCAAACAAGGACACAGAGATGCCCACCCGGTCGATCCGCCCCACGATTGCTTTTCGCGTCCCCGCCGAAGCCCGTCGGCATCAAGAGTCCCTGGGCCTGATTTCGCTCCTCGTGATCCTGGCGTCCGGCCTCGTCGCCACAGGATCGATCGGCATCGCCTTCATCTCCGGAGCCGCCTCGATCGGCGGCATCGTCGTCGCCCTGCTGCTGCTCCTCAGCGTCCTCGTGGTCAACGCGCTCGCCAGCCAGTGAGCGCTCCGCACTCGCCTTCGCCCCATCAGTCTTGCGTCAAGGAATAATGGCCATGGCCAACATCGCTTTCGAGAGCGTTCACGAGTTCGCTGCGCTGCGTCGCCACGTCATCCTCTCTGCCGAGGACCGGGCTCCGACCGCTGTCCGGCCGAGCGCACTGAGCATCGCCGGAACACTCCTGATGCACGCCAGCTTCGGCTCGATCGTCGCCGCCTTCGTCTGGGCCGGCTTCGGATACCCTCTCTTCGGCATCTCCGCTTTCACGGGCCTATTCGGTGCGATCGCAATCGCCTTCGTGTTCGCCTTTGCCGCCATTGTGATCGAGCCGGATGCCGACGGCGCCTTCGACTGGCAGATGCCAGGAGCGACGATCCTCGAGAAGGTCTGCGGCTACGTGGGAAAGGTCTTCAGCTGCATTCTCGGCGCAGTCCTGACGCCAGCCTTTCTCCTTGTGTTTACGATGCCCGCCGACGCATTCGCGGGTCTCGTCATGCTGCTCGTGCTCGCGGTGGCCAATCTGGCCAAGGCCCGCATGCGGTCGCGCCCAATGTGAACACAAACCCGCCTCACGGCGGGTTTGTTTTGGTCGCGTACCAAAATTCCATCATGGACAGCCGAAGTGCGAAGGAGAGATCTATCGTCTTCTCAACGGTTGCTGCCGAACCGCTGCGCGATCTCGACTTCGAGCCGGTCGGTGAACCGGCTGCCATTGCGAGCAATGTAGCCAGCAACCTCTTGCTCGGCCTTGCGCCGATTCGACTCGGCAATCGCATCGACGATCCTCAGGATGAGGTTGCGCCGTGGCGGCCGAACAGCGCGAGGAGGAGAAGCGCGTGAGAACGCATCGAAACGGGCGACGAACGGCATGGGTGATCTCCTGTAAAGACACCGATGCCCTCGGGCGTTTCCCGTGCGTATTGAAGTCAGTGTGAATGCGTTCGCGCCATCGCGGGATACCGATCAGCACATACGACCTATGTTCCGGCCTCATGGAACAATCTCAGGTCGGCCATGAATGGACGATCTCGCCTTCGCCGAGTTCAGTGTGACTGCCATTCAGGCAGTTTTTCCGGTGTCCGCGGTCAGGCTGGTCCACACCCGTGGCAAACATGCGTCTTGCGTTCTTGTGCGACGCACCATATGTCCAGCGCGTGACGCGCGATTGACGTCGCGTGTCACTGCCCTTCTTGGGCGTTTCCTCCCTAAACTTCGGGCCGCCTCCCAGGCGGCCTTTTTTCTGTCACGCTAAGAGGCCATATCTCCCGCCCGGTTGCAAGGCGATTCGGCAAGGCATCACGACGTGCGGAGACATTCGCTTATAGGCCTCAAGCCACCGTGGCACCGACATGGCTCACGGTTGGATCCGGTTGTAACCGGCGTGGCCCACTCATACCTCCCCTGACGAAACAAGAACGAGTCGACCCTCTCCCCGCAGATCGTCGCGATGTGCCGCGATTTGGACGCGTTCACAAAAACGTCGTGCGGTGAGGGCAGGTCGTCCAATTGCGCAAGAGAAACGAGACCCATGACACCCAACGGTTTGTCTGGCCTCAACAAGGCCTTTGACCCGGACACGACGCGTCTTCTCGCCTCTGCCTTCGAGAGTGCGTTAAGTTCCCTGGACGCCGCGGACGCCGAACAGCTCAGTGCCCATTCGATCCGTCAGATCGTCGCGAAGAGCATCGTCGACGAGGCGCTCCGTGGAGTGCGAGATATGACTCGCCTTGTGGAAAGGGCGCTCATCAACCTAAGGAATCAGTCGAGCCCGAGTGACGGCACCGCCCTGCTGAACCGGTGCTAAGGGATCATCAAACTCCGGACGTTCTCAGCGAGGTTCCATGTCTCTTCATCAGCCCGCTGGGCACCCTACGGTGTCGCCCTACATCATGGTCGATGGTGCGCAGAGCGTCATCGACTTCGTCATCGACGTGCTCGGTGGCTATGGTCTACGCTCTACTGTTGGCGTGACCCGGAACGGACCTTGCACCTGACCAAAGACAGATCCCTGGGCAGACGCCGAGCGCACGCCAACGTCGCGAGCAGCGGTCTCTACTGGCGATCGGAACTATCCGCACCGACGAGCATCGCGTGACGCTCCAGATCTATCGGCCCGAAAGTCGGTGCCTGCGTGCAACGTTCATGTAGGCAGTTTGGAGGGTGTTGGGGCATCCATCCGGAGTAATCATTGATCTTTGAAAAGGTTGAAGCATCCATCCGGTGTAGTCGTTGACCCAAGAAAAGGTTGTGCAACTATCGTGTTGACCCGCCATTTCAGGCGAGGGAGGCATTGCCATGGCCCAACATATTTTGCTCAAGAGTATGTTAAGTTCGGCGTTTGCTCTAACCACTGTTGCTGCGGAAGCTCAGCAGGCGATGCAGAGTGCGCAGTGCGCTGTCGAGAGTCGCACAGGCCAGCTCAGAGCGGATCTGCGGCGCACCGTGGTCATCACGGATCCGGAGGTGTTCCAGAATGATGCGTTTTCGCTGGAGAGGACGCTCGGCGCAATCCTCACGTCTGCGGTCAAGGAGAACCCTCAGGACGCCGCTGCCACCGAGGCTCAGAAGAAGCTGGTCAACACGCCCGCCGAGCGGATCTCGTTGCTGACGAGCATGATCCGGAGCTTCCGCGTGGCGGACCGGGTCAACCCCGACAGCAAAGTCGCAATGCCGGCCAGGCTGCGTCCCAACGAAGCTGCTCTTGATCCTCTGAAGCTTCTCACACCGCAGGATGCAGACGGGATGCGCCCGGTTGGCCTGTTCAACCGCCTCGACTTAGCCCCCGCGAACTTCAAATATTGTGGCGAGCATCGCATCGTTTACGCGAAGGGAGACCCGGTCGGGCCGACCAATCGGTTCCTCCTCATCTTCGAAGCCGCGGTCGACAATCCTGACCCGCAGAACCGACCTGAGGGCTGCCTTGGGATTGCGCAGTTCTGGGACAGCCTCAAAGGCAAGACCGGGCAGCAACTCAGGACCGCGCTCGAGAAATTCTACTACGAGGGCGACACGAACGGCGATGGGACGCCGGACATCCAGCCGGTCGTTCATCACCAGCATTTCGGGCTTCCATTCGGACAGGTTCGGGGCAATCTGTTCGTGACGGGTGGTGACGTCGCCAACAATCCATGGATGCTGCGTGAGTGGCGCGTTAGTGTCAGCCCCGACGGAAGCGCGGTATTTGTCCCCGATACCGTGAAGGCCAACCCGCATCCGGCGCTGTATGGCACGGCCGCAGCCAACGAGGTGGAAGGTTTCGGCGACCTCCGGTTCGACTTCCAGGACGACTTTGTTCGCGTCCATGTGCGCGAGCTGATAGAGCAGGACCTCCAAGCCCAACGGGAAGGCAAGACACCGACTCCCACTGAGCTCTTTGCCGGCGTCGGAGCGCGCTTTTCCAATCGGTTCAACACGTTCGAGAGCGTCTCGCAGGGTGAGGGAGACGACCCCCTGAAGCGGGCGGAAAACACCGGTCTACCCGCTGGGATCGATACAGAGCTGAAGAACTTCAAGCTTCCACAAGGCTCAACCTTGACGGCGCAGCACATCCTGGCGCGAGCCGGGGCGGTGAGTTGTGGGGGCTGTCACCAGTTCTCGGTTGGCCAGGAGATCGCACCGAATGTCAAATGGCCAGCAACGACCTCCGGCCGCTTCACTCATGTGACCGAGAAGAGGGAGCTGTCGGAAGCCTTGGAAAAGCATTTTCTCCCAGCGCGGTGCGAGAACCTCAATAACTTCCTGAAACAGGTTGCCCCCACGACGATTACCGTCGCTTCGGGCCCGACCACCTCTGTGTCGGCCTCTGCTCAGCGGGCAGCCGCCCCAACGCCCAGTCAGCCAGCCCCGACATCACCCGTAGATATGGCTGCGTCGGCCACTCAGGGTCCGCCAACGGCAGCCGCGAAAGCCCGGCAGGCACTCACGCGCGTGGCGCCAGCCGAGTCACGCCTTGAGCGCCTCGAAGCGGTTCGTAACCTTGAAGAACAGGTGCAAACGGCTCGGCGTCAGGACCGCCAAGAAGCAGGAGCCTTTATGACGTATCGGCGCCCGCACTGATGGTCGACGCCGAAGCCTGAGGCGCTCTGGCCACGTGAGCCTCCTGCGCCCTCGCTGTGGGAGGTTCTGCTGGGCATCGTAGGCCGCGCCAGCGCACGCCGCCTCCGTATCAGCTATCTAGCGGCTGCCCACGACAGCGAGTAGTAAGTGAGTGTTGGGCTACCGGACACCTGTAATGCATGCGAGCAAGCATTGGCAGTTGCTTCAGGTGAATAATGACCGCTAGTGGCACACTCGGGATCGAAGCCTGAGGGCAGCCATCCTCAGCTAACCAGACATTGCGAAAAGTCCTCGAACTTCACTGCCTGACCCACAGGCGACATTGGTCGATCTCAGACATACGGCTCGTGTACGATACAAACCTAGCAGTGAGGTTGGCAGCGGTGGCTCCCCAAGTGTTCTTGAATATTCATGCTCACACCGAGCGTGCCAATGAAGCCATATAGACTGACACTGTACTGGCTCTCCGCCTCAAACGTCGATGAAAGCCTTCGAATACGATCAAAAGAAACACTATTCGTTTCTATAATCGGGCTTCTGCGAACCGCGTGCCTCGCAAACGAGGCACGTCAGATCACTGCATCGGCGCCGGAATCGGCAGAACACTCGAGATCTTCCAGCCCTGAGGCGTCTTGACCAGGGTCTGGTTCATGAGGAAGCGAGCGGGCTGGGCGGTCTGGCCGGCCGGAGCGATCATGAAGGTGATCGGGACATAGAGCTGGGCCACGCCTGGCTGGAGCTCGATTACCTTGAGTTCGTCGGTTTTGGAATCGAGCGACCATGTGCCCTGATACAGCGCCTCGAACCGCTTGAGAGCGGCCTCGCGGCCCCAGATCGGCGCACCCCGGGTGATCCAGAGGAACTCAGAAGAATCGAGCAGCATGTCGCCCACGGCCTTCAGGTCATGGGCGTTCTGGGCTGCGACGAACTTGCTGAACTGTGCCTTCACTTCGTCCTCGGCTCCGGCCTGAACGGAACCGGCGTAGGCCATGAGAACCGCCGCGAGTGCGCTGCGTGAGCCTGTCCACATGGGAGTGTCCTCCGCCGTCAGCCTCACAACGCACTTTAATACCCGACTGAAGACATCCCCAGATCACAATAGGCCGTAACCGGTATCATCCGCCTGGGGGTCTGACATGGGTCAGTTGGGTCTCATAATCGCGCTTCTGCGAAATTGCGCGGACAATTTTCAAGCGCACGCGAGCGACTTCATCGAATCCTAAACTCGATCCGGTTGGGCCGAGGGCCTGGACGCCCTGTTGCGTAGAAGCCGGTCTTGGTCAGCAGCCGGATGGATGCAGCATTGTCAGGTCGACATTCGGCAAAGATCGGACGACGAGCCAGCGCAGGGTCAGCGGCAATCTGATCCAGCGTTCCCCAGAGCGCCTCCGACGCATAGCCCTTGCCTTGGTAATCGACCCCGAACCAGTAGCCGACCTCGATGGACCCATCCGGGTGATCAATCATGCCCATGGTGCCGATCAACGTTCCAGCGGGGAGCCGCACCGCGAAGAAGTATTCCTTGGTGTCGTTCTGGCTGGCGATGAGGGCCTCCGCCTTCTCCAAGGGGAAGCCGCCCTCCATGAAGGCCATCCACTGGCTCACGGCTGGGGTGTCGCTGATCCTTGCCAGCTCGGAGGCATTCTCGATCCGCAATTGACGGATCGCCAGGCGCTCGGATGTGAATGGCTTCAGCATGCGTCCACCCTCCGACTGATCCACTTTGTATCGTCAATTCCGGACGCGGTGAGGGCCGGAAAGAGCATTTCATAAACGGCTTACGCGAAATTCCAGCCGGAGAACGGGAATGTCACGTATTGGCACACTCGGGACCTAAGCCTGAGGGCAGCAATTCTCAGCTAACCAGACATTGTGAAAAGTCCTCGAACTTCACTGCCTGACCCCTTGCGGACCAAGGGACTCTCGCGTCATCGAGCTGGCTGTGTTCAGCGCTCGGTGCATCCCATCAGGCCAGATCGGGCTTCGTGCATCGCGTTCCGGCGCTGGGAGCGGAACCGCCGACGTTCAGGAAGGTACGACCACCTATGGGTGAGGCAACTCAACGTATGTAGGAGGAACGCGCGACGACGGGGTGCTCCGGAACTCCTGGAGTGCTGCGTGGTTGTCTCCGCCGCGGATTCCCATGGATCGCGCGCAGGTCTTCGCGGCATGAGCAAACGCGCGGGATGATCGGGGTCGGACGGCTGTAAGGGGTGTTGCTGCCCGCGAGAGGCCGTCGGGCGCACACACTGGCAGCGCTGACCAAGGTTCGCTTCCTTGCGGAGAAGGAGCTGGTCGCATGTGCGTGTCAGACATCACCCAAGACAGAACTTCTTCCGCCGCACGAATGGTTGGGCTGCTGCGCTCGCGCACGATCATGGCCTGCACCCTGCTGGCGGCCGCGCTCTCGCTCGGGAGCCCCGCGACCGGAGCCGAGCGGCCACCGGTGATGGGCCGGAACGCCGGCGTGTCCGCGGGCCATCCCCTGACCACGGCCGCTGCGTTCGAGATCCTCACGCGGGGCGGCAGTGCTTTCGATGCCGGGGTGGCAGCGCTCCTGGTCGGCGGCGTCGTCGAACAGGATCTCTACAGCCTCGGGGGGGAAGCGCTGGTCCTCGTCTATCCCCGCACCAGCGGCAAGGTGGTCTCGATTGTCGGCCAGGGCTGGGCGCCTCGCGGCGCCACCATCGACTGGTACACCTCCCGGGGAAAGAGCCTCGCGGGCGAAGGTCTCGACCCGGCGGTGATCCCCGGCGCGCTCGATGCCGCTCTGACCGTGCTCGAGCGCTGGGGCACCATGAGCTTCGAGCAGGTCGCCGGCCGGGCGATCGAATACGCCGAGCAGGGCTTCCCGCTGCGCCCGCGAACCGCGGAGGCGATCGAGGGCAACCTGAAGTTCTTCGAGAACTGGCCCGACAACCAGCGTTACTGGCTGAAGGCCGACAGGGCGATGTACAAGCCCGGCGAGACGATCAAGCTGCCCACCCTGGCGCGGACGCTGACGCGGATGGTCGAGGCCGAGCGCGCCGCCGCGAGCCAGGGTCGGGCCGCGGGCATCCGGGCGGCGCGCGATCGCTTCTACAAGGGCGACATCGCGCAGGAGATGGTCGCCTTCCTCAAGGCGCACCAGACGCCGTTCGAGCTCGCCGACTTTGCGGAATTCTACTCGAAGGTCGAGGAGCCGGCGGTCGTCAACTATCGCGGCTACGACGTCTACAAGCACTCCTTCGGAAGCCAGGGACCGGTTCTGTTGCAGACCCTGAACATCCTCGAGACCTTCGATCTCAAGGCGATGGGGCACAACAGCGCCGATTACCTCCACACCCTCGTCGAGGCCCTGAAGCTCGCCTATGCGGATCGGGACACCTACTATGGCGATCCGGAGTTCGTGCAGGTGCCCGCAGAGGGGCTGCTGTCGAAGACGTATGCGGCCGAGCGCGCCAAACTGATCGACCCGAAGCACGCCTCGCGCGCGTTCGTCGCCGGCAATCCGCTGCCCTACGACGCCAAGGTGAAGCAGTGGACCTACTGGGCCGCCAACATCCAGGATGCCTCCAAGCCGGATCAGCCGGCCCCGGAGGCCGAGCCGATCCGCGGGACGCCCACGGGAGCGGCCCCGAACCCGACCGTCACGGGCAAGGCGCCAGGCCCGACAGGTGACTCGACAGGGACCAACAAGGACACGACCCACATCGCGATT
>NZ_LN811360.1:277311-284479 GCF_001006805.1 Microvirga massiliensis
CCAGTGCGCGGTAGGGCGCCCGAGGCTCAAGTCGAGCCACTTCCTCATTGAGCAAGCTCGCCGCAGCAAACGCAGGACACTTCCGCCGACACACAAACGTCATTGATCCGTAGGGCGGGTGTCACGAAGGCCACCTAAGCCGCCTCCATACAAGTCCAAGCTGTTGGCCGATGGCAGGCAAATGTGAAGATTATCCAGATCACTGACACACATTTGAGCTCTTTGAAGCCCCAGTTCGAAGAGAACTGGAAGCCTCTGGTGGCGTGGATCGACTCGCTGGGGCCGGACCTTGTCGTCCACACGGGTGACCTCACGGTCGATGGTGCTGACTTCGAGGAGGACCTCGTCCACAGCCGCGAGCTGTTGCGCGATCTCCAGTATCCGACGCTGTGCGTGCCGGGCAACCACGACGTTGGAGACGTGCCGGGTACACGGCAGCCTATCGATGGAGAGCGCCTGTCTCGTTGGCGTCGGATCATTGGTCCGGATCGCTGGGCGCACGATCTCGGCGAATGGCGGCTGATCGGGCTGAACAGCCTGATCATCGGATCGGGATCTTCCGAGGAAGACGAACAACTCGCGTGGCTCGAGAACACCCTCCGCACCCGTGAAGGACGACGGGTCCTTGTGTTCAAGCACAAGCCGCTCTTCATCGAGGATCCGGACGAGGGCGAAAGCGGATATTGGGGGCTGCGCCCCGAGCCGCGGCTGCAATTGCTTGCGCTCTTCGCCGCGAATGGGGTGGAACTCGTTGCCAGCGGTCACCTGCACCGGGCCCGGATCGTTGACCGTGCCCCCTTCCGCTGCGTGTGGGGACTATCCTCCGGATTTGTCGTGGGCCCGATGGTGCACATGCCCTACGGTGATGCGCTCCTCGGTGCCGCCGTGCACACCCTTGGCGCAACGGTCGAGAGCCGCATCGTTCCTTTGGACACGCTGAGGCCCATCGTCCTCGACGACGTGCTCCATGAGGTTTACCCGCCGGCTCCCGTGAAGGGGGCGCTGTCATGAGCGGGCTGGCCCTTCGCGGGATCGCCAAGGCTTACGGCGACAATCACATCCTGCACGATGTGACCATCGAGGCCGAGCCGGGCGAGTTCGTCGCCCTGGTCGGTCCGTCGGGTTGCGGGAAGACGACGCTCCTGCGCATCGCTGCCGGGCTGGATTACCCCGATCACGGGAGCGTCTGGCTGGGCGAGCGAGACATGACGGCTATGCGTCCGTCCGAGCGGGACATCGCCATGGTGTTCCAGTCGTATGCCCTGTACCCGCACCTGACGGCGGGGCAGAACATTGCAGTGCCTTTGGCCATGCGCAATCTCACGGTTTGGCAACGCCTGCCCTGGATTGGAAGCCTTCTCCCGGGCCAGCGCGAGATCCGCGCCGACATCCAGAGGCGAGTGTTCGAGACCGCCCGCAGCCTCAAGATCGACCACCTGCTGGACCGCAAGCCAGGACATATGTCGGGCGGGCAACGGCAGCGCGTGGCCCTCGGGCGGGCGCTGGTCCGCGATCCGGCCGCGTTCCTGATGGACGAGCCACTCTCAAACCTCGACGCCAACCTGCGGGTCCACACCCGCGCGGAGATCGTCGAGTTGCACCGGCGAGCGGGAGTCACCACGCTCTACGTCACCCATGATCAGGCGGAGGCCCTGAGCATGGCCGATCGCATTGCGGTCATGATGGGCGGCCGTCTTCTCCAGTTCGACACGCCCGAGGGAATCTACAGTAACCCAGCGCATATCGAGGTTGCCCGCTTCATCGGCAGCCCGCAGATCAACCTTCTCGCGGGCAAGGTGGATGCAGCCCACGGCGTGCGCATTGGCGGCAGGCTTTTTGCCGAGGACGTCCAGGCAGTGCCGGGGGCATCGGTAACCGTCGGGATCCGGCCCGAGGCTCTGAAGCTGGTTGGCCCCAGGCATGGGGGCTTGAGCGCCTCCGTCCGGCGCATCGAGTTCCTCGGCTCTGAAACCCTTGTGTTCGTCGAGCTTGCCGGCGGCGAGTCAATGGTGGCGAAACTCACGCCAGCCGAGGCGACGGCTTTCGGTCAGGGGCAGGCGGTTGCGATCGCGGTCGCCTCCGAGGACGTCCTGGTCTTCGGGGCGGATGGTTCGCGCCTGCCGGTTTGGCCTCCCGTGGGGATGGTCGCCAATGGCTAGCCTTGCGCTCTCCGCGGGAGTTCGGGCGGGCGTATCCGAGTCGGCGGCAGCCGCCCGACGCTCCGAGGCCTTTGCCGGATGGCGCCTCGCCGGCCCAGCCGTGGCTTTTCTGGCACTGCTCATCCTGCTGCCGACCCTCGGCGTGGTCGCATTGAGCCTTACCGACTTCGAGCTGGGTTACGACGGCGTCCGGTTCGTCGGCCTCGATAATTACTTCGAACTGCTCGAGGACCGCACGTTCCTGATCTCGCTCGGGAACACGCTGACCTACACCCTGGTCGTGACCCCGCTGTCGATACTTCTTGGCCTTGGCGCAGCGCTCCTCATCGAGGCGGAGATGCGCGGGCGGGCGCTGTTCCGCACGATCTACTTCCTGCCCGTGGTGTCGCTGCTCGTGGCGATGGCGACCGTCTGGCAGTACCTGCTGCACCCGACGATTGGCCCTGTGAATGCTCTCCTGCGCCTCGTTGGGATCGATGGGCCCAACTGGCTCGGGAGCAGCGATACCGTCCTCCTGAGCCTTGCCTTCATCGGCGTGTGGCAGGCGGTCGGCTTCAACATGGTGTTGTTCCTGGCGGGCCTTACCGCGATCCCACGGGAGCTGTACGCGGCGGCCGAGGTGGACCGTGCCGCCACGGCCTGGGACAGGTTCTGGCTCGTCACCTGGCCGATGCTCGCGCCTACGACCCTGTTCGTCGTGACCATCAGCGTGATCAACGCCGTCAAGGTATTCGAGACCGTCTCGACGATCACGCAGGGTGGGCCCAACCGGGCATCCGAGGTGCTTCTCTGGACGATCTACCAGGAAGGGTTCGTGTATCTGCGCGTCGGCTACGCGTCCGCAATGACGGTCGTCTTCCTGGCGATCCTCATGGTCCTCATGGTGCTCCAGTACCGCGCCCTCGATCGGCGGGTTCACTATACATGACACCTCAAGCCTGGAACCTCGCCCGCGTCCTGCGCCTGGCGGTCTTGTCAGCCGGTGCGCTGGTTTTTCTCGCGCCCTACGTGTGGATGCTGTCCACCGCCCTGAAGCCGCGCGAGGAGATCTTCTCCTCGTCGCTGACTCTGATCCCGGAGAACTGGGCCGTCGTGGAGAACTTCTCGAAGGCCTTTACCCGCGTGCCGATGTTGCAACTCCTGATGAACGGCACGATCGTCTGCACGCTCATCCTCGTCGTGCAGGTGGTGGTGGCTTTGCCATGCGCCTATGCGCTCGCGAAGCTGCGCTTTCCGGGCGCCCGCCTGATGATCGCCGGGATCATGCTCGGTCTCCTCGTGCCGATCCATGCGACCGCGCTGCCGATTTACGTGGCGCTGAGCGGGGCAGGGGTGCTGAACACCTACTTCGCGCTGGCGGCGCCGTTCATGATCTCCGTCTTTGCGATCTTCCTGTTCCTGCAATTCTTCCGGGCGATGCCGGATGACCTGATCAGTGCGGCGCGCCTCGACGGCATGTCGGAGCTTGCCATTGTTCTGCGGGTCATCGTCCCGAACGCCTGGCCCGCCATCACCGCGTTCTCGATCTTCTCTGTCGTGGCGCATTGGAACGATCTGTTCTGGCCACAGATCGTGGTGACCGAGACCGCGATGGCGCCGCCGCCGCTCGGCTTGATCTTTTTTCGCGCTGCTGAGGCCGGGGACGATTACGGGGCACTCATGGCGGCTACGGTGGTCGTCACGGTGCCGCTGCTCGCAGCTTTCCTGCTCGCCCAGCGGCGTTTCATCGAGGGCATCACCCTCACCGGGCTGAAGGGCTGAGGCCTCTCCCAACAACAGATAACTTCTGACCACGCACAAGGAGACAAGACGTGTCCAGGATCAAGACGATGCTTGCCGGAGTGGCCTTGGCCGCTTCGGTCGCCAGCGGCGCGCTGGCCGAAACGACCCTCAACGTCCACTACCCGATGCCCGGCTTCTTCAAGGACGTGATGGACAAGATCTCGAAGAGGTTCATGGAGGAGAACCCAGGGATCAAGATCAACTTCGTCAGCCCGTCGCCCACTTACGAGGAGGGACTGCAACTGATTCTCCGCCAGGCGGGTACCGCGGAGATGCCGGATGTAACCTTCGTCGGCCTCAATCGCCTCAGGGTGGTGGCGGAGCGTGAGATCTCGGTCGACCTGAAGCCATTCGTCGCGAGCGACGGGAACATGGCCGAGCAGGGCTTCAGCGACAACATCCTGAAGCTCGCCCAGTTCGGCAACCAGCAGGCCGGGCTGGCGTTCGCGACCTCGAATCCGATCATGTACTACAACGCGGATCTCTTCCGCCGCGTCGGCGCCAACCCCGACGCTCCGCCGAAGACCTGGGACGAGGTGATCGCGATCGCGTCCAAGATCAAGACTTTGGGAGATGGCGTTCAGAGCATCGATTTCCGCTGGCAGGGTGACGACTGGATGTTCAGCGCACTCCTTTTCGGCGCTGGTGGGACCATGCTGACACCTGACGAGAAGAAGGTTGCCTTCGACGGCGCCGAGGGGCTTGCGGCCATCCGGCTCCTGGATCGCATGGTCAAGGAAGGCGGGATGCCCGTGCTCACCAAGAGCAACGGCGAGCAGGCCTTCGTCGCAGGCAAGATCGGCTTCGCATTCCAGACCACAGGCGCATTGCGCAATGTCATCAACAACGTTGGCGAGAAGTTCGATCTGCGTACGGCTGCGATCCCGCTGCTCTCGCCGGAGACGGGGCGCCTGCCCACGGGCGGCAATGCCGCCGTCATGCTGACCAAGGATCCCGCCAAGCAGGAGGCGGCCTGGAAGTTCATCAAGTTCGCCGCCGGTCCTTATGGCGCATCCGTCGTCGTGCCCGGGACGGGCTACGTGCCCAACAACGAACTCGCGGCGAAGTCCTCCGAGTATCTGGGTGAGTTCTACCATAAGAACCCGCTCTTCAAGGCTGGCCTTGAGCAGATGCCGAAGATGGTCCCGTGGTATGCCTTTCCGGGCTCCAATGGCGTGAAGGTCACCCAGACGATCGTGGATAATCTCTCGCGTGTGGTGGAGCAGAAGGCGACGCCTGAGGAGGCTCTCGCTGATGCATCCCGGGAAGTCCAGCGCCTGTTGCCGCGCAAATAAAGCGGTCTGGATCTACTCAATTGCGCGCCTGATCTTGAGCAGGTCAGGCGCGCGAAGAACCATATTGTCCGAAGTTCCTGGATCGGGATCCCCTGGTTGGCACCAGACAAAGCCTCCGGCGGTACCTTCGGTACATGCTGATCGAATGCTGAGAGCAGGCTCAGGCGGCCGTGTGCATTCGGAATTTGGAGCAGTTACGGTGCGCTCAGTAGCCTACGTTCTACCTTACGAACCGACGAAGGAACGAAACCCTATGACGAACGAGCGGGCAGATGGGGTCGGGCAATGGACCCATCCGTTCCGCGCTGTGCTGTGGGACATCGACGGGACGCTGCTGCTGAGCGAACCCATGCATTTTCGCGCCCTGCGTCACACCCTGGCGACAGAGGGCGTGGAGGTTCCCGACGAGTTTCATCATGAGATCGTGGGCCGCACCGCCAAGGTCGTGTACGAGAAGTGCCGGCAGACCTTCGGTCTGTCCATGAGCTTCGACCAATGGCGCCGTCTGAAATACAGCTACTACACGGCTCATGCGGCGGCGATCACCGTCAGGCCCGGTGCCCTGGAAGCCTGGCGGATGTTCGAGCAATCGGGTTTCCGTCAGGCTCTCGTCTCAAACTCCGACCGGATAGTGGTGAACGCGAACATCCGGGTACTTGGCTTGGAAGAACCCGGGTTCATCTCAGTGTCGATCAATGATGTTGTGCGCGGTAAGCCCGACCCTGAACCCTATGAGCGGGCGGCGATACTGCTCGGTATCCCAGCCCAGCAATGTATTGCCATTGAAGATAGTCCGACGGGCGCGCAGGCTGCCCTTGCGGCTGGAGCCCATACCATTGCTTGGCTGGAGGATCGATCGCTTGAGCTGCCGCCTGGCATCCAGCCTGTTTTCGAGTTGGAGGCGGCCGTCAGGGAACTCCTCGGGAAGATTAACTGATGTGAAGTGGAAACTGCCTGATGCCGAGAGTTGCCTTAGACTGAGTCCAAGCCTTGAATCGTGAGATCGCAGCGAGCCACTAACGGGCAAACGCGAGCGTCTCCTAATGGCACGGAGCTGAAGTTGACCGAACTTCCAAAATCGCGAAGTGAGCAGACATTCAATTGATCGGCGCTACATCGCACTTTGACCGAGATCCTATGAGGGGTGGATAGCGATCCGCTTGATGGCAGAGTGAGGTTGCTGACCCACCACTCTGGGGGCGACCCATGTCACTCGATCACCGGCCCACGCAGACCGCTATCCGCACGGATCTTGCCGCGATCTTCGTTTCAATGGAACTCAGTCGCTCGGTCTGGCTGATCACCCCTCGGTTTATGCGACCTATGGCGAGACCCAGGGCGCGCTGCGGCCGTGAGGCGCCGCGATCGTGTCACAAGGCCCACGCTACGTCCCGCCGTATCCCGCGCATGCGCCGGGTGCAGGCGCATGGACACCAACATACGGCGTGAGGAGCGTGGGTGGCGTGCGAGACCGTGAAGTCCTGAACGCGTTCGGAGCAAGCCGCTCACCGACATCATGGGGCTGGCGGCTTTCGTCGCGCGACCGGCCGGGCCGGATGGCCAATGCGTTGCCGCCACCCGAGACGTCGGCGCGTGCGGATGCGCCTTCGCTTGACACCCTTCGTGTCGAACCTGCACGTGGGGTTGCCCGCCGGATGCCGATCTCCTGGAGAGAGTGATGCAGCTATTGAGACGTTCCGCCCTTGCGATCACCTTGGCATCCTCGCCTTGCCGGCATGGCCGGCCCTTGCCGCCGAGAAGGTCAAGGCCGTGGCCTCCTTCAGCATCCTCGCCGACCTGGTGCGGCAGGTTGGCGGTGAGCGGGTCGAGGTGTCCACGCTCGTGGGGCCGAACGGCGATGCGCATGTCTTCGCACCGTCCCCCGCGGATGCCAGCAAGGTCGCCGAGGCACGGCTCCTCTTCATGAACGGT
>NZ_LN811360.1:285107-286699 GCF_001006805.1 Microvirga massiliensis
CCAGGCTTCCGGACAAGCGTGCGAGTCCGCAGTGGTTGCTCAGCTCTG
Organism: Microvirga massiliensis; assembly: GCF_001006805.1. Lineage (GTDB taxonomy): Bacteria > Pseudomonadota > Alphaproteobacteria > Rhizobiales > Beijerinckiaceae > Microvirga > Microvirga massiliensis. The sequence continues at coordinate 285,156 of NZ_LN811360.1, forward strand.
ACGACTTCACGCCGCGTTGCCATCGTATGTGGCATCGGGCAATTCCGCCGCACGGCACCTGCTCTGTCCAGATAGAGCAGGTGCTTGCGGAACGGCAGAACATGATCTTGCTTCGGGCGCTCGGTCTAGGACTACTCGTCGCGGCTGCACCGGTCCACGCACAGGATCCCGGCACGCTCGATCCCAAACCGCTGCCCCCACTCGCCGAGCCGCAGAGCCCATCGACGCCGGCAAAGGAGTTGTTCGGACGGAAGACGGAGCCTGCGCCTCTCGCCGCTCGAGCCATCGGCAGCTACGCCCGTGGCTGCATGGCCGGCGCCCTTGCGCTGCCGATCGACGGCGCCACCTGGCAGGTCATGCGGCTTTCCCGGAACCGCAACTGGGGCCATCCGAAGCTGATCTCGTTCCTGGAGCGTCTGAGCAAGAAGGTGCCGGAAATCAACGGGTGGCCAGGCCTTCTCGTGGGGGACATCGCTCAGCCGCGCGGTGGGCCGATGCTCACGGGCCACGCCTCGCACCAGCTCGGCCTCGATGCCGATATCTGGCTGACGCCGATGCCCGACCGCCGCCTCACCCGTGAGGAGCGCGAGACGATTTCGGCGACCGACATGGTTCGGCCTGACCGCCTCGACATCGAGCCGGAGGCCTGGACGCCGCAGCATACGGCCCTGATCCGTGCCGTCTCGCGGGAGCCGGAGGTGACGCGAATTTTCGTCAATGCGGCCATCAAGCGCGCACTCTGCCGTGAGGCGGTCGGCGACCGTTCCTGGTTGACGAAAGTGCGCCCGATGTTCGGGCACAACTATCACTTCCACATCCGTCTCGCCTGTCCGCGTGGTGAAGAGGGCTGCGTGGGCCAGGACCCGCCACCACCTGGAGACGGCTGCGGGGCGGAACTCAATCGGTGGTTCACACATGAAATGCTCTTCCCCAAGCCTGGCAAGCCACGCCCGCCACTGACGATGGCGCAGCTCCCCGCCGAGTGCCGGCGCGTGCTCGTGGCTGAATAGACCTCCGCAGCGCTCCCACTTTGGTGCAACATTCGGTGGCAAAGACCACCAATCGTTCGGTGAGTGATTGATGAAGTCCTGAAAGCATCCGGAGCAAGCCGCTCACCGACATCATGGGTCTGACGGCTTTCGTCGCGCGAGCCATCGGCCGGGCCGGATGGCCAATGCCTTGTTGCCACCCGGGACGTCGGGGCGCACGAACGCGCCTCCGCTTGACGCCCTTCGTGTCGAACCTGCACGTGGGGTTGCCCGCCGGATGCTGATTTTTCTGGAGAGAGTGATGCCGCTGTCGAGACGTTCCGCCCTTGCGATCACCCTTGGCATTCTCGCCTTGCCGGCATGGCCGGCCCTTGCCGCCGAGAAGGTCAAGGCCGTGGCCTCCTTCAGCATCCTCGCCGACCTCGTGCGGCAGGTGGGCGGTGAGCGGGTCGAGGTCTCGACGCTCGTGGGCCCGAACGGCGATGCGCACGTCTTCCAGCCGTCCCCCGCGGATGCGAACAGGGTCGCCGGAGCCCGCCTCCTCTTCATGAACGG
>NZ_LN811360.1:286725-303736 GCF_001006805.1 Microvirga massiliensis
ACGCACGCCGGTGACCCTGCCATCGGGGGCATAAAGCACCTCGGCCCTGGCCATGACGGCCACGTGCGGGTGCGCCCACGCGGCGGGTGTCAGAAGGATGGAGAGGACCGCCAGGGCCGTCTTGGTCGCGAGACGGCAAGTCGTGAATCCCGTCATGGTGACGCTGCCCCCGGCCACGTGAAGACAGGCCGTGCATCGCGCCTGCTTGCCGGGCCAAGAAGGCCGAAGCAAGGCGCTGATCAATTCGCCGCACAAGCCTGGGGATCGACCCCGGAGTGGGATCGGGCGATGTCCCGCGCCTTGCGGACGATCCGCTGCTGACAGCTCCGGGAGTGAACCCCCGGCGGCCGCGCGGAGGAATGACGGCTTTCCGCGGCCTCTCCGGGAGTGCCCCCTCTCCGCAGCGGGGACGACTTACAGCATCCCGGCTCGGACCGACTCCCCTCCGGACAGGCGGCCGGAATCCGCGATGAGCCTGGCCAGGAGGGCGAGCGCCACGACGCAATAGACGCTGCCCATCGGGATCCACATAATCAGCCCGGCAAGCCTCTGGTCATCGAGCGGCGGCAGGCCCCAGGCGGCGCCGCGCAGCGCGATCAGGGGATACCAGACCTTCGGCGAGAAGGTGAGGAGGATTCCCAGGAACCCGGTGTGCAGGAAGGTGAAGAAGAGCAGCAGGGCCGCCGTCCCGCTCGCCGCGCCGGGGGTCCGGAACGTCTCCAGGACCGCATGCCAGAACAGCAGGCTCACGATCAGCAACGCCGTATACATGAGCAGGTGCAGGCCGACGGTCAGCAGGGCGGCCTCGTAGAGCGCCGGGATGTGCCAGAGCCAGATGTTCGCGCCGTAGAGCACGAAGGCGATGAACAGGTAGGCATGCTGCGGCGGAGGCTTCTCCGGAACTTGCCTCGCGGTCCCCGCCATGGCGCGAACGAAGGCCGGAAGGCCGACGAGCAGCTCACGGCCCGGGCGGCCCCAGGCGAGGAGCAGGGGCGCTCCGACCACGAGCAGAACGTGCTGGATCATATGCGCCCAGGCCAGCATTGCGGCCAGCCGGCACACCGGCGACACGAGAGCCACGATCAGGCAGGCGATCCCGGCCGCGAAGAGGCCCGCCCGCAGGGAGCCCGTCCGGCTTGCGGCGCCCGTGGCCCGCACGGCCAGGAATCCGCGCAGGTAGAGGAGGCTGACTAGGACCAGCGGCAACACGATCGCCGGCGACAGGCTCCAGGCCGTCCAGATATCCTGCGGCCGGGTTTCCGGCAGGGTGGCCAGGCACAGGGTCAGGAGGCCGGGCGGGGACGCGGTCTCGGCAGCCGCCTGGCCCGTCGGGAGCGCGAGCGCAACGGCGAGACAGGTCGCGAAGAGGGCGTGCGGCGTAATCCGTTTCCAGGCCATGACAGCGTTCCGGGCAAGCGGCGCATCGACAACGTGAGTCCAACGGCTTTGTTCGCGCGAGCCATTGGTCGGGGCCGGACGGGCGATCACGCACCCCCCGGGCCTGTCGGACTACTCGATGCTCAGGGCCTGACCTCGAGCCCGCCCTCGAGGACCGCCTTCTCGAAATCCGAGACCAGGACCTCGACCCGCACGTCCCAGCGGCCCGGCACGGGCAGGACGAGGTCGCGCACCTCCCATTCTCCGGGACCAACCCTGGCGGCCGGGCGCGCGATCGCCTCGACCCCCGCCGAGCCATTCGAGAGGCTGAGCGTGACCTCCTTCGGGTCCAGGGGACCGGAGCTGCCGACGAGGACGATGCGGGCCCGCGCCGGCCCCGTGTGTCCCGAGACCAGGGTCACCTCCGCCATCGCCTGCGGCGTGTGGAGGTGGGCGACGACCGCCTCCGATCGGGATGCCGGCGGCGTCTCGAGTGCCCGAGGCGGCGGCGTGAACCGCCAGAGGCCGACGAGGCCGAGGATGACCAGGGCCAGCACCAGCTCGGCGCCTGCCGAGGCGGAAAGCCGGCGCTCGGCCCGGCGGTCCGCCTGCCCGAGTGCCGGCGTCAGGCGGAAGCGGTTCATGGCAGCCAGCCCGAGCAGGGCCACAACCAGGGCGAGCTTGGCGTACAGAATCCGGCCATAGGCCGTCCCGACCAGGGCACCGGGGGATTGCACCTGGATCCAGGCGAGCGCCGTTCCCGTGAGCACGAGCGCCGTCACGGCCGCGACGGCTCCCGTCGACCAAGCCCTGACGACCTCAGGCAGGCTCCCGCTCCGGCCCCTCAGCAGCAGGGCAAGCGGAAGCAGGGCGCCGATCCAGTAGGCAACCGCCACCCCGTGGATCAGGACGGCCGAGCGCGTCAGCCATTGCGGCTGGGCCGAACTCGCGTGACCGCTGAGCGACAGGGCGATACCAACGCCGACGAGTGCGGCCAGGGAAAGGACTCGCCGCCAGAGCTGCTCGCGAAGCACGAGGCTGGCGAAGGCACTTGCCAGCGAGAGGACGGCGGCAATGACCGTGTACCCTAAGGTGGTGGCGAAACCGGCGCGCCAAGTGGGTGCCACGGCAATGTCGGACAGGGGGCTGCCGAGTGCGTCCAATCCTTGCAGGGCGAGCGACACCGGAGCCGCGAGCAGGCCGGCGATCAGGAGGGCGCGGACGAGGATGACGCTTCTCTGTTCCTGGGCCCCGGGCGTGAACCAGGACCGGAAGAACGCCCCACCCACGCCAAGAAACAGCCCGCAATAAAGGATGAGCCGGGAGAGCCACAGGGGCCATCGCGGACCCGTCTCGACATCTTCGGCAGGAGCGGACCTCGCGGCGCTCGCCTGTCCGACCGAGAAGGTGAGCGAGCCGCCGATCGGGTGGCCGTCCGTCGAGGTGACGCGCCAACTCAGCACGTGGGAGCCCGTTCCGAGTCCCGCGGGCAGCGTCACCATGATCATCCGCTCGTGCCGGGTGACCCCGAGATCCCGATGGATCCGGCCGGAGGCATCGAAGAGGCGGAAGACTAGGGGCGAAACCGGCTCGTTGAAACGCAGATGGGCCATGGTCGGCGCGGCCGCGAGCACCTGCCCATCCGCCGGATCGGACTGGACGAGGGCCGCATGCGCCCAGGCGGCGCTCGGGGCGAGCGCCGCCAGAGCAAGCAGTAGGAGCGCGACGAGCCGTGCCATGGAGGAACGGGCGCCGTGACGCCACGGCGCCCGCAACCGTCAGTTGGTGGCCTTGGCGGGCAGGAGCCTCAGGCCGGGCGCCGGATACTTGTAGTCATCCATGCTCTTGCCCTCGGCCGGGATCTCGATCCAGCGCTCGGCCTTGCCGCCCTCGCATTCCTGCACGGCCGGGAAGTAGAGCATGGTGGCGGGCTTCAGGGTGTCGCTCAGGTAGGCCCGGAACACGAACTCGTCGTAGTGCTCGTCGAGCAGCTTCCCGGTCCAGGCAATCTCCTTCACGCCCTCGGTCAGGGTCTCGCCGTAGTAGCCGGCCGGCTGCTTGTAGGGAGCCCTGACGGTCTCGAGCGTCCAGCCGGGCTTCGGCATCGGCTTCACGGCGATGACGCCCTCGGGGATCTGCACGCGGATCTTCAGGGACGGCGCGCCCTCGCAGCCGTGCCCGACGCGCAGGACGGCCTTGTAGGTGGACTTGATCGGCGCCTGCCGGGTCTCGAGCGTGATGTGGGCGAGGGCCGAGGTGGCGGTCAGGCAGGCGAAAGCGGCCGCGCCAAGTGAGCCGGCGATGCGGTTCAAGGACATGGTGAATTCCTTTGGGTCGAGTGATCGGAGTGGTGTCGATCAGGCGAACCGCGGCGGAGCCCGGGCCCCGACGGGCAGGACGGGGCCGCCCACACGCCCGACGGCCGGGCGCTCCGGGTGGGAGACGATGGCGACGGGGCGGACTGGCGTGGTCAGGGTTGCGAGCGCCACTGGCGGCGGCGCGAAGCCCGTTCCGAGCTTGCCGCCCCCGATGATGCAGCACAGGCGGAGATGATCGTGCCCTTGGGCGGGAGGTCCCGGGGAGGGGTCGTCGTGACCCGAGCCATGGGCGACGGCATGGTGGGGGCCGTGGTGGTCACCCCGCAGGAGCACGAGGGCGGTCGTTCCGATGGCGGGCAGCACGATCTGCAACCACAGCGACAGGGCCGCCAGGAGCGCGATGCCGCTCCGTCCGCCGCTCCTGGAAGCCGTGATCCCGTTCATTCCCGCCCGCAAGGGATTCGCCGCTCCCGGCGGAATCCTGCGCGGCAAAATAGGACGGGAACGGACCGTTGCCCAGCGAAGTCCACGGCAAGGGTGTCGGGGTGATCACCAACGTTCCATAGCCCCGCCAAGATCGGAGGGAGCGGGACCTGCTCACCCGAAGCCGCTCCCCGGCTCGTGCGGAACAGGCGCAGCCCCGCGTCACGATCCCCAGCAGGCATGGCCTGCACCGGCATCCGGCCCGCGAGGACGGTGTCGAGCGCCAGCAGGAAGTCGAGCGCCACCTACGGATCCGTTTCGGTGAGGTTGCGAATGGCGGCCATGAGACCGGCGACGACTTCACCCTGCTGGAACTGGCGGGAGGGATAGCGCCAGTCGCTGCCCTCCCGGATGGGGAGCGGGAGCCGGCGCGCCGCCGCTCGACGACGGCCCCGTGCGTGATTTGAGTCCGACGAGCGAAATCGACATTCGCGGACCTGGACCGTCGTGCGGGCGACGTCCTCGATGCGGCTCCCGCTCCGGGGCGGGGTCCCCCAGGATCAGGTCAGGGGTTGCCCCGCCCATCCCGGTTGCGGGCAGGGCGCGGCACGGGCAGGATGCCCGGGGTCCGGGAGAATGACCTTGGCGCGGAAATCCGAACCTCGTCCCACGCACGAACCGCGTCCGACCACGAAGGCCAGGACATTCGGCGAGGCGCTCGACGAGATGGGCTTCGTCCCGGCGTACGGGGCCAAGCGGATCGTTGTCCGGCAAGGCCATCCGAGCGAGCCGCTCACGCGCTGGAGAAAGCCCGCAGACCAAGGCTGAGGTGTCACCAAGCCCTGGACGGAACGGCCGGACGGACCGTCATCCACCGCATTCCCACGTGGCCGCTGTCGAGCCACGCCGGCACGGCCAGGATGCCGGGTGCCGAGGACGCCTATTCGATCACGGTGGTTCCGTTAGGGCCGCTGGTCACGCGCTTCCACCGGAACTACGGCGGCGCGGCGATGGTGGCGGTCGCGCATGCCCGGTCCGCAACCGCCGCCCCAGCAGCATGATTTCTCCCGGCACCGCTGAGCGGTTCGGATATCAGCCTCGTGACGGCCCCGCACATCCTCAGGGTAGCTTGTGGACGCGCATGTTCCGGAACTGCACGCGCGAACCCGGTCGGTAGGCCTGGAGGGCGAGGAAGCCGGACTGCTGCCGGGTGCTGTTGTAGACGTTCACCCCCTGGCCGTTCAGCTTGACCCGGATCTCACCAGCGTTGGCCTGGATCTCGTAACTGTTCCAGGCCCCGACGGGAGCCGACGGGAAGGACGAGGGCGCTTGCAGGTCGTAGATCGCGCCAGTCCGCTTCTGCGCATGGCCTTCGGTGTTCGTATTGGCATCGAAGCCGCGCTCGTCGATCTGGATCTCGTGGCCCTTCGCCACTGCCTCATCGAGCGCAGCCCCCACGGCCGGGCCGGGCGTGCGGATGAAGACGCCGGAGTTGTCGTCGCGCCGGGCGACGCGCCAGTCGAGCCTCAGGACGAAGTTCGAGAATTGCTCCTTGACGTAGAAGTTCAGCCCATACGCGCCGAAGCTCTCGAGCACCGCGCCGTGGTGCCTGAATCTCCCGGCCGCGTTCAGGAGCGGTGCAGAGTGCCTGGACGGTCAATTTCCCGAGCCGGCAGACGATCCCTTCAGGTTCGATTGCGCTGTGAGGACGATTTATGTCGGATGTTTTTTGTGTCATGGTTGACCGCGCGTGGGACGCTGCGCAGCGTCGCATCATGATACGAATCCCAGGTCCGTTCGTTCATTGAATGGCCAAATGCGCGCGCCCCGGCTGACAAGGAGAGGTCATCGTGATGGGTGCCCCTGGTCAGCATCCTCACCAAGGGTACGAGCAGTCACTGGTCGAGACGTTTGCGAACTTCACCGATCCGAAGCAGGAGTGGCGCAGGCTGTTCTCCGAGTTGATGGGGACGTTCTTCCTTGTCCTTGTGGCCGCGGGTGGGGGGATGATGGGGAAGGCATTTCCTAACACCGTCAGCCGTTCCGCGGCGGTCGTCGCCCCTGGGCTGATGGTGATGGCGATCATCCTGTTCATGGGCAAGGTGTCCGGCGCCCACTTGAATCCCGCCGTCAGCGTAGCGTTTTCGCTTCGCGGCGACTTCCCGTGGCGACGCGTGCCCGGGTACATCGTCGCGCAGTTGATCGGCGCCACGCTCGCCGCGTTGTTTCTGCACGCCGTGATCAACGTCCCGGCGACCTACGGGTCGAACTACCCGGCGGCATCCCATTCGGCGGGTAGCGCGTTCCTGATGGAGGGGGTTTTGACGCTCGGGCTCGTCAGCGTCATTCTCGGCACCGCGTCCGGAGCACAGAGCATCGGCGTCTTCGGGGCGATAGGTGTCGGCGCCTACATCGCACTCGCGGGTCTCTGGGGAAGTCCGATCTCCGGTGCGTCGATGAACCCTGCGCGCACGTTTGGGCCTGATCTCGTTGGCGCCGACTTCACCGGCTACTGGGTCTACGTGGCGGGCCCATTGGCCGGCTCGGTGTTGGCGGTCGGAGCGGCATGGGTGCTGCGAGGGCCGGGTGGAGGCCGTGCCGGATCAAAGGCCGCCCAGGGCGACCTCTTCACCGAGATCGAACATCCCGACAAGGCCTGAGGAGACTCGTCCGACGACGAGCCATCACGGATGATCCGGGGAAGCCCTGTTCGCTCGGCGCCCCGCAGTCTGCGCGCAGCGAAACAGCGATCCAACACGCGGCACCTGGCGCGTGGCCGCAGGCCCATTCGCTCCCGCGCTTAACGACGGTACAGTGAGCCTCAGGGTGAAGGCCACCTCCTCTTCAGGCGAGGAAGCCACCATGGACTTCGGTGCCGTCGGCATCCTTACCCACTTCACTGGAACGAACCGCTACGGGGGCGGGATGAAGCCATGGGCGGCGACGATTGGGCTCTGCCCAGCATAATCGGCATCCTTGAGTACTTCGAGGATCAGATTGTCGTGGGCGACATCAGCAACATGAATGGAGGACGATTCGCGCCCCATGCCTCCCACGATGACGGAACTCATGTCGATGCATGGTCCACCGGCTATGATGCCCGGGATGCAGCAACCGCCGCGAGAATGATCGACCTCCTGAACGACGATACCTATGGCTCGAGTATCGGAACGGTGTTCGTAACCCGCGCGGATGCCATCTGGAATGCGATCGACGGTGTCCGCCTCGATGACGGCCGTCTGGCCACGGACGTAATCCGGCACGCAACAGCCCACACGACACACTTCCACTGGGTCCTTGATGCCTAGGCGCTACACCCCGCGACGACGGATCTTCGGGTCCGCCCTGCTCTTGCTCATGCTCCCGTCGGCAGGTGAGTTATCTTCCAAAGACCTCGAACCACGGCGGCCATGCCCAGGACTTTCGGCATCCGACACCCCGTTGCCGGAATTCCAGGGCTTCCTCCAGCGTCTCCGTCGAGCAATCACGGATCGCGACGACGCCCTCGTTCGAAGCATCGCAAGCCCAGACATCAGGCTCGATCTTGGGGATTCCCTTGGTCTGGAAGATCTCGGACTCGATGATCCCACCTCGCCCTTCTGGCCCCGTCTGGACAAGGCGCTGTCAGTGGGCTGCCTGCGCACCGAGGCTGGCAACGACACAAGTTGGGAGTGCCCCGGCCTCAGGGAGGTGAAGCCTCCCGCGCCGGGTTCAAATTACCTTGAACAGGTCTTTATCCTTGCCAATGATATCGCGCTCAGGTCCGCAGCGGCTGGAGATGCACCGATCAAGGCGCGCGTCTCCTGCCAGATCATGTCGGTCGACCTCGATCACCTCAGCTCGATGCTGACGGATCAGCAGGAATCCATCAACGAGAAGGGTGGCTGGGTTCCGGTCGTCGTAAATGGACGTCGGGCATTCATTGCCAGCGACTTCGCATACCTGCCCACCGGGTATCGTGCCGTGTTCGAGCGGAGAGACGGCAACTGGATAATGACCGCATACCTGGCGGGTGACTGAGACTGGCGGCGATGGAATCCGCCGAATCCGCTCATTTGCTGTCAATCGGCGTTGAAGTTTAACCCTCGATCAGCATCCAATTGTGACCCCGCCGTCATAGATGAGGTAACGCCTTTTTGCGGCTCCATCAGATCCGGTTCTTGAAGCGCCAGCTCTCGTTGCCGGTCTCGACGATCTCACAGTGGTGGGTCAGCCGATCCAGCAAGGCCGTGGTCATCTTCGCGTCGCCAAAGACGCTCGGCCATTCACCGAAAGCCAGGTTGGTCGTGACGATCGCGGAGGTCTGCTCGTAGAGCCGGCTGATCAGATGGAACAGAAGCTGGCCACCCGACTGGGCAAACGGCAGATAGCCGAGTTCGTCCAGGACGATGAAGTCCATGCGCGAGAGATAATCTGCCATCCGGCCCTGCCGACCCGCGCGGGTCTCGGCCTCAAGCCGGTTCACCAGATCAACCACGTTGTGCCCCATGATCCACCTCCCGTTCAAGTAGGTGAATCACAGCTCCGTCCCGCCCAGAAGCCCAGGAGCCTAATTCCAGTCCCATGCTCTAGTGAGAGACGGCATGATGATCCCTCCGAAACACCCGAGCCTTCTGCTCATCTTTTCGGAATCCACATGAAACCCTATCACTGTAATCAGATGCCCTCAACCAATGACGCGGTAGATGCATCGCCGTCCAGGAGTGCAAAATAGGCTGGTGGTCTTTGATGCCGAATGCCGAATCGAACGTCATTTGATAACAGTTTAGATGGCCGCTTCTGGCACGAGGCAGACGAAAGCCGAACTTCCGTAGTCACAGAGTAAGCTGACCTTCGTAAGGCCACGCCCAATGGCTCAGTTTGACCCGGATCGGACATTCAGGAGCGAGCTACCCGGAGCCGGGAACGGCGATGAGCCTGTACTTCCGGCAGAGCGTCACCCGACCGCTCAGTCGGTCGCAAGGCCGACGTCATGCATCAGCTCGATGAAATGCGGGTCGGAGCGCATGTTGTCCCATGAGGGCGTCCGGAGGAAGATCGTTTCGGCCGAGCCCTCTTCGTAGGCCTTTCGCAGCCACAGGATCGCTCGCTCATGATCGCCCAAGCCGGAATAGATGTAGGCGAACGTAACCGGATCAACTTTCTCTTGCGCTGCCGCTTCCTGCAACTCGCGGAGCACCTGCCGGGCCTCATCGGTCCGCCCTGCCAGGCCCAAGCCCCACCCGCGCGTCCCTTTGAAGTAGTTCGATGTCCCGCCCAGAGCTAGCGCCTTGTCCAGCTCCGATACTGCCTCATCGAATCGCCCCAATTTCGCGTAGGTCTGCCCTAAGCCGAGGTGCGGAAAGGGCGACTTCGAACTCAATTCGATCGTCCTTTGGAACTGCGCTATGGCCTGGTCCCACTGCCGCGCGTGGTAATACACATAGGCAATTTCCATCGAGATATAGACTGCAAGAGGATCGAGTTCCTGCGCCCGCCTCAGCTCCGCAAGTGCGTCGTCATATCGTCCTTTGACCGCCGACAGGAGCTTATGGCCATACTCGGCGTGCGCTAGCGCGGAGCTGGGGTTGAGAGCGATGGCTTTCTTGAATTCCTGCTCCGCTCCCGACCAGTCCCGATCGACAAAGACCTTCACTGTTGCCAAAGCGCTGTGTGCTTCAGCGAGCCGGTCGTCCAGCTCCACGGCCTTTTCGGCTGCAGCCCTAGCCTTGGCGTAGGCCTCTCCCACGGGCATGAACCATTGCAGCTTGAGGTAGAGGTCCGCCAAGCGAGCATACGCCATCGCGTAGCCCGGATCCCGCTCGATCGCCTGCTCGAAATACGCCCTGCTCTCATTCAGCGCAACGCCGCCCTGGTTGTAGAAATACATTCCTTTCAACGACATATTATGCGCTACCGGGTCGATCGTATGTTGCTGCTTGATCTTTTCTTGCTCGTTCGCCAGCAACGTAATCTGCAGGGCTTCGGCGACCTGTTTGGCGATATCGCTCTGAATTGCGAACACGTCCTTGAGGGTGCGATCGTAGTCCTCGGACCAGAGATGTGCCTGGCTCGCGACATCAATCAGCTGTGCGGTGATCCGCACCCGGTCGCCGGCCCGGCGAACGCTGCCTTCGAGAATCGTGCCGACCTGGAGGGTGCGGCCGATCTCAGCAATGTCCTGCTTGGTGCCTTTGTATTTCATGACCGAGGTGCGGGCGATCACGCTGAGCTTGCTGATCCTGGAGAGACGCGAGATCAGCTCCTCCATCATCCCGTCGGAGAAATACTCGTCCGCCGCTTCGTCGCTCAAGTTGGCCAGCGGCAGCACCGCGACTCGACGTGTTTCCAGGCTGGCCCCGGTCATCTCACCGGAACTCCACCAAACCTGCCAGCCGATGATCGCGGCGCCGATCACGAGCAGGGCAACCACCATCAGGGCGCCCATGGCGGGCGTGAGCCAGCGCGACACGCGCGGGGCGTGGACGCCCGGCCGAGGCGGCGCCGGCCCTGGGCCTGCCCCGTCGAGGGCGACGCGGAAGGTCTCGACCGCCTCGCTGATGTTCTTGACCTGGTGCAGCCCTGAGGGCGCGAAGGCCAAGTCGAGCTTGCCCCGGACCTGGTTGTAGATGCTGCGCGAGAGCCAGACCCCGCCCGGCTCGCACAAGCTCTCGATCCGCGCCGCCACATTCACGCCGTCGCCGTAGATCGTTCCCCCGTCCGCGATCACGTCGCCGAGGTTGATGCCGATCCGGTAGCGGATACGCCAGTCCTCCGGTAGCTCCGCATCTTGCGCCAGCATCGCGCGCTGGATTTCGACCGCAGCCTCGACCGCCTCGACCGCGCTACCGAACTCGACGATAGCTCCGTCGCCCTTGAGGTCCACGAACCGACCTCCATGACGGGCGAGGATAGGCTCGACCAGCTCATGCCGCAGCTGCTTGAGGCGGGTGAAGGTGCCGGGCTCGTCGCGCTCCATGAGCCGGCTGTAGCCGACCACGTCCGCCGCCAGGATGGCTGCCAAGCGACGCTCGACCCGCGCCGTTGCCATCGCTGTCTTCCCTCCGGGCAGACCGCCCGCTGAGTCCTGCCGACGCGGTAACCGCGACTCCGCTCAGCCTGCCTGCCGCTCCCATAATACTCCTGCGGTCCCTCGCGACGATAGCCTCCGGATCGGCCGTGCCGATAAAGAGTCGGATCTGGCACATATGAGACGTAAGGCAGAGGGCAGCTAGCAGAGCCGAAGCAGAAGTTCCGAAAATGCAGGGAATCTCGGTTCCTGACCCACAGCCGACTCTAGCTGTTCGGGATCAGATGCCTCTTGTGCAACAAGGTCTCCACAACAGCTCTGGCGCTAACGACTCCCAAGTGTTCTTCAATATTCACGTTCAAATCGGGCCGGGCAGAGCGGCCGCATAGACTGACTCCTTACTGACCCACGTCTTGACGTGCCGACGGAGCTTTCCGCATACGCTCAGACGCACCTTTGTCCCGGCTCCGCAAAGCGTCTGATCGGAATTCCGGTGCCGGGGTTCTCGCGCACACGCGCGGGCCTACTCGATCACCTCGTCGGCGCGGGCGAGGAGCAAGGGCGGAATGTCGAAACCGATGGCCTTGGCGGTCTTCAGGTTGATCGCCAGCGCCGGCTGATTGATGGCCTCCACAGGGAGATCGCGGGGCAGGCTACCGGCGAGAATGCAGGCGACATAGCGCGCCGGGCGGCGCCCGTATTCCCGCCAGTCGGGCCCGTAACCGGCAAGAGCGCCCTCCCTGACGGTACCGAGTTGGGTCGCCATGGTGGGCAGGCGCAGGGCGTTGGCCGTCTCGATCACCAGCGGCGCGTGGTTGATGACCAGGAAGTCGGCGACGAAAAAGAACGCCTCGGCCTGGGCCGCGCTCAGGGTGCGCAGACGGTCGCGGAGTTCTTCGGGGGAGGCGACCTGTTGCGCCACCACCTCGATGTCCAGTGTCCCGGCCGCCTCGCGGAGCGCCGCGATGCTCGAGACGGCGCCCGGCGTGCGCGGGTCGTAGAAGGTGACGATGCGGCGAAGCGTCGGCACGATCTCGCGCAGGATTTCGAGCCGTTTCGCCGTGAGATCGATGGTCAGGAAGTGAAAGCCGGTCAGCCGTCCGCCGGGCGTCGCGATGCTCTCGACGAGCCCGGCCGCGACCGGGTCGGCTCCGGCCGCGAACACGATCGGAACCTCGGTGGTGGCCCGCTTGGCCGCGAGAGCCGTGCTCGTGCCGATCGCCACGAGCAAATCGACCTTCTCGTCGCGCTCCAGGGCGCGTGCCGCCGCTTCCGCCGGCGCCAGATCGCCTCTGGCGTTGCGCAGGAGCAGAGCGACGTGCCGGCCCTCTTCAAGCCCGGCCGCCCTGAGTCCCGCGCGCAGCCCCTCGATGCTCGCCTCGTAAAGCCCGCCCTGGTAGACGACGCCGATGCGCCTGATAGCGCTCGTCTGAGCATGGGCCGGACACAGCAGCCGCGCGCCGGGAAAGATCGCCGCGACAACCGCGATGAACTCTCGCCGCCTCATTCGAGTGCCTCCCGGACAAGGGCGCGGTTGCAGCATCCCCCAAGGAGTGGGTCGGGCAAGCACTGCTCATGACCGCGATCCGGGCCGAACAGGATCCCCTGCGGGATATCCCCGAGAGCACGAGATGGGTTCTGCTGACCCTCAAGGAAAGGCAGGGCCGAAGGGCCGATGTCGACGCCTCGGCAGGGTTCCGAGGGACCTGTCGAGGAAGTCCCATGCAATCGAGATGCATCGCACTGCCGACCGGAGTATAATTCGCATGGTCGGGATGTGGCGCAGACGATCCTTCCTCGCCGCAGGACCGCACGCAAACGCCCCATTCCGCATTGCTGGACGCGGCGAGCCAGCGAGAGCATGGGCGTCGGGTCGCGGACCGCTCCTCTGACGTCGCACCGGATCCGCTCACATCCCGAGGCCCTCGGGAGAACCATCATGCGAAAGACATCTGCGCTCATGGGCGCTGTCGCCGCCTTGGGGATCATCGGCGCGACCAACACAACCCTCGCCCAGGACAAGCCGACCGTGAAACGTACCGAGTTGCAACGGGTGGCGCTCGACGAACTCGGCAACCGCGAGGGGCTGATGTATATCGCGGACTTTCCGGCCGGCAGTGTCGCTCCGCGTCATTTTCATCCTGGCCCGGAGTTCATTTACATCCTGGAAGGCGCGCTGACCCTCCAGGAGGACGGAAAGGAGCCGCACACGCTGAAGCAGGGCGAGACGATGTTCAACCCGGCCAAGCGCGTGCATGTCGGCACCAACCCGAGCACGAGCGCTCCCACCAAGGCGCTGGTGTTCCTGGTCGTCGAAAAAGGGCAGCCCCCGGCGGTTCCAGTGGATTAGATTTGGCGATCTCGGGGTTCCTGGTCGCCAACTCGCCTGTGCGCCGACCTGTTTCGGCGTGCTGGGCTTTGGCATCCTGCACCGGGTCGACGCTCTGATGGCCGCCGCACTCCACTGATCACTCGATGAGTTCGTCGGCACGGCCGAGGAGGCCAGGCGGAACCACGAGGTCGAGCGCCGCGGCCGTCCTGCGATCGATAACCGGATCGAATTGGGTGGGAGCTGCCGTCCGAACGGGCCGGGCAACCGGATGAGGCGCGAAGCGGCTGCCAGAGCCATTCTGCTGGACAGCGTCGGCCCGGAAGTGACTCCGTGTGGGGCACTCGTCGTTCCCCTCAGCGCATGCGGCTTTGGTCGAAAATGGATCAGGGCGCGTCAGAGCCAGCGTGATCACGCGCGCCCCCGCGATGTGCCGGGATCAGGTCCCGACGGCGTCACTCACGCACTTCTTCGTGCGCAGTTACAACCTGTTCCGGCGCAGGGCCGCGTCCGACCTGAACTCGGTCGTGCGTGTCGAGGGGCGGGCTTTCGGCCGAAGTCGGAGACTGCGAACGTCGAGCCGTCCGAACCAGCCGGCCGAGGCTTCCGGCCTAATCCACGAACGTCGTGCCCACGCGGCGCACCGTCGAGAAGCGGTTCTCGGAATACACAGAGGTGTACGGGACCTGGACGTATTCGAACGTCTTCCGGACCGCCCAACCCGGGAGAGTGTCCTTGTACCCGGCGAAGTTCGGGTAGGGACCGGTTCCGAACAGGATCTCGTTCAGGTTCAGGCCCAGCCCGACATAGAATGTCCGTTCGATCGGGTAGCCCAGTTCACGCTCCTTCTCCTCGAAGCCGCGCGCATCGAAACCAGCGTGCAGCTCTGCGTAGCGCAGGGGCGTGTCGCGGAGTGTCTCAAACCCGCTGCCCTTCAGGGCCATGATGTAGCGCTGCCGCTCGTAGGGCGGGAGAATGCCGTTCTCCGACGTGATACCGGGCCGCTCGAAGCTGGCGGGCGTGTACATGATCCGCCAATCGAGCTTCTCGCGAAGCCCGGGACGGAATTCCGGACGACCGCGAAGAGCGCACCGACGCCGTTCGCGACGATGTCCTCGCGCGAGAAGCGGTGCCGGCCCGTGAACCCGTCCAGGGTCTCGACCAGCCCCATGATGCCGAACGCGGCCCCAGGTCTCGCCCGCATTTCGCCTTGGCAGGACGGTTCGCATCCGTGCCTGCACGGATGCGAACGGAACCGCGGGGCAGGCTCGTCACGCAAGCTCCGTGATTTCCCGGCGCATTCCGGGATTGCCACAGGTTCGTGAAGGAATGGCGTAGCGTTGATCGCGCAATTGGCTGAGGGGCGATGGCAGCGAAGTGGCCAGTCCTTGGCCACAGACAAGGAGGTTCATCATGGCAGTGTCTCCTGGCACTGGTACGGACCCGGCACCCGGGTCCGGTTCGCCTCAGTGGCAGAGCGTGCAGCGGTTCGACTTACCGTTCGGTGCGCTCGGGTCCCAGACCCACTCGTTCGAGGTGCGCAACGACGGGACCTGGACGGAGCATAACCCCGGAGCGACTGGCGATCCCGGGGTGATCGTGGAAGGCACGCTGACGAGGACGGAACTCAGGATCCTCGATTTCCTCCTGGACCAGATTAACCGCGAGCCCATCCCGACGAACGTCGGGTTCACCCGGCCGCCGGACGGCGACAACAACCATGTCTGGATCGACGTCGACAACCAGCCTGGCGTCGTCTTCGGCGAGGACCAGCGCTTGTACGACGAGAGTCCCGCCTTGGGCAGGAGATACTGGTCGGACGACAAGCTGGACGTGCTGGAGATCACGGCGCTCAACCTGTACTTGGAGCACCTCGACAGCAAGTACGGCTTGGTCGATCCCCCGATCCTGTAAGGAGGGGCAGCGAAAGCCGGCCCTCGTTCAATGTCTCGGCGAAGCCCCATCAGCGGCGAGAAAGTCGTCGACGGGGCTTCGCTTTTTGCCTTCCACCCATCCGGATGCTACCTTCTGACCTTGAGGCAACGCGCGGGAAATTCCGTGAGCGCAAGGCGGCTCATCGAGGGAGGAACCCATGTCGGCGGTGCTGTCCCGTAGAAGCCTGACCACGGCAGCAATGTTCGGCTTGGCCGCCTATGCGGCGTGGTTATGGACGCCTATGGGCTTTGGCGGTGCGGCCCAAGCGCAAGGCGTCAAACCGATCCAGGAGCCCATCACGGGCAACGAGGAACTCGGAGACCTCAGCCAGCCTCAGCAGGCATTGGCCCAATTCTACCGGGCGTTCAATACCCGCGATCTGAAGATGATGGATGACAATTTCGCTCGTTCCGATGAGGTCGCGATTGATAACCCGCTCGGCGGAATCCGGCGCGGGGCGGATGAGCCGCACAAGATGTATGAGGGAGTGTTCAAGAGTCCGGCGGATGTTCACGTCGAATTCTGGGACTACACCATCCATCAGGTTGGTAATGCATTTTGGGCCGTGGGGCGGGAGCGCGGCACGTACCGTGACGGCGACGCCGTGAAGGATCTGAACATTCGCACGACCCGAATTTTCGAACTGATCGATGGTCGCTGGCGGCAGATGCACCATCACGGATCAATCGAAGACGCAAAGCTGCTCGGCGACTATCAGGGTGCGGTGCGATCTGCATCCGCAAGAGTGCCAAAGTAGGATGCTCGCGACCTGGACGGGCGGCCGCGTCCGAAACACGCCAGCGGGTCGAACTCCGTCACCGCGGCGCTGGCGACAAAGCTGTGCATCTCTCCGCCGGCGACGGCGATGCCGAAGGAGAGTCAGATCCGTTGTGGCTCGGACAGGACCATTCACCCCGATGCGGTCGGTGACCACAATGCGGAAGCGCTCCGGGCCGAGGCTCGTGACCTTCATCTGGGCCGTTCTGTCGCCGTAAAGAGGTTTCGGCCACTCGATCGTCAGGTCAAAGTCCGTTCCCACCTGTCGGCCGGTGAGGCGGGCGGTTCCGGCCCGCGAACCGGTAAGGTGCCGGTGACTTGGCCGGGCGCCGGTCCGGGCAAGTTCGCTGCCGATTGTATCTACGCGGCCCATGCACCAATGCCCTTCACTCGCGGGTTCCGCTGACGGTACCATCGGGTGCACGGAACTGCGCCCGGGCGAGGAGGTCGGCGATGCCTCAGGAAGAGACCCCCATGTACTCGCATCTGAGGACGCCGAGGGCGGCTGCCGTTGCCGGGATCGTCTTTTCGATCCTGTTGGTCATCATCTTCTGGGTCTTCCGGAGTGCGGTGCCGGCCGATCCGTTGGACCCTGGCACTTGGCTGGCCGGCGGCTCCGGGCGCGTGGCGCTGGCGCTGAACCTCATTCCCTTTGCGGGCATCGCCTTCCTGTGGTTCATCGGCGTGCTGCGCGACCGCCTCGGCCGGAAGGAAGATCGCTTCTTCGCGACGGTG
The DNA here is from genome assembly GCF_001006805.1 of Microvirga massiliensis. Classification (GTDB taxonomy): domain Bacteria; phylum Pseudomonadota; class Alphaproteobacteria; order Rhizobiales; family Beijerinckiaceae; genus Microvirga; species Microvirga massiliensis. The sequence goes on from NZ_LN811360.1 coordinate 303,629, forward strand.
TTCCTGGGAAGTGGCCTGTTGTTCCTGGCCACCCTGTTCGTGGCCGCCACGATTGTCGGCGCATTGCTGCTCATTGCCCCCTCGATCGAGATGACCGGAATGGGCCCC
>NZ_LN811360.1:303762-310110 GCF_001006805.1 Microvirga massiliensis
AACCCGGGAGCATTGTTCGGCGCGAAGAACGGCGCTGCTTTCCGTCCGATGCGGCGTGAGCACCCCAAACTCTTGGGCCCTGAAGTGTGCTTCCACCGGTGGCCGATGCTGCCGCAACCCTACCGGACCTGCCACGTTAGCAAGAGACGCTTTGCGGGCGATCACAGCCCGCGGAGGCGTCGAAAACCAGCATCCAGAAGAGGAGCGGCAGATGTACAAGCTTGCTTTAGTTCTGTGTGCTTGCGTGGCCATGGCAGCCTGTTCACCGACGACGACTGGAACCGCGGCAGGTGCCGCGACAGGGGCTCTCGTCGGAGGTCCAGTAGGCGCAGTGGTCGGCGGCGTCGGCGGCGCGGCCGTGGGTGCGACCGCAGGTGCCACAACGGGTGCGTCCGCAGGCGCTCGGGTCGCACAGGCGTCCCCCGGTTACTGCTACAGGTACGACCGGAACGGTCGCATGCTGATGGATGCGTCTGGTCAGCCGCGGCTCCGTCGCTGCTAGCGTGTCGTGCGGACAAGCGGACCCGGCGCCCCGGGCCGGACGCAAGCCGCCTGACGGGCCGAAGGCCGTCCTGCGTAACGCGCTTCGGCCCGAATCCTAGGACGCCAACGCCGCCACGCGCTTGGCCCGTGACCCGGCCTTCGGCCGGCGCGGGCCGATCAGGTCGGCGCGCACCGTGAAGGCATCCGGGTCCGTGCGCTCCGGGGCCGGGGCGTCATAGATGACGAGCAGGACGCCGGGCCCGGCCTCCGGCCAGTGATCGATGCCCTCCGGGTGATCGGCATGCAATCGATACGGCAGCTCGACGACCGTCTCGATGCGGTCCGGGGCGATGACGCCGGAGACGTCGTCGTGGACCGCATCCCGCCAGCGCAGCACGAACGCCGGCCCTTCCAGGGACATCGTGGGCCCGACCAACAGAAGGAGGTCTTCGCCGTCGGAGCACATGTCGCGGATGCCGAGGCCGCGCGTGTCGAGCAGGTGCTTGCGGTAGCGGCGTTCGCCCTCGACACGGCGGGCGCTGAGCCGGCCCGGTTCCTTCTCGGCGATCTCGAGGTCGAGCACCACCGCGTGGCCCCGCAACACCGGGCCGCGCAGGCCGAGCCAGATCCGATCCCCGCGCACTGCCAGACCCTCGACGTCGAACCCGTTTTCCTTGGCCGGGATCGTCAGAAAGGGGCCGAGATGCGGATCGTCGGCGACCCACTGGGTGAGAGCGCTATTCCGCTTGTCGAACTTGGCCCAGGCGGCCTGGCGTCCGCCGTCCGCTTCGGTCGGCATCCACAAGCCCGGCGCCTCCTCGACGAGTGGGATCCGGCCGAGGAAGTGCCGGTTCGGTTCGCGGTCGACCTTCTCCATCCGACGCAGGGCGTCATCGGCATTGCTCTTCTCGCGCTTCGGTTTGCTGCGCTTGAGTGCATGCGATCCCACGATCCAGAGACAGCCGTCCACAGCGCACAGGCCCTCGATGTCCATCTCGCCTTCGGCGCCGGCCGGCAGGTCGACGAGCCCGTCGAGAGCGAAATGCCGATGCTCGCCAAACCGGCCGTTCCCAATGCGCCGCAACCGCTCGACGCTCGCGATCTCGTCGCAGGCGAGAAAGAGACTGTCGCCGACGCGCGCGATGGCGGACAGGTCCTTGTGGAGCGGGTCCTCCACGTGTCGCAGAGGCCGCCAATCGGAAAAGGCGAGATCGACCTGTCCGAGGAGTTCTACATGGCTGTCGTTTGGCACGGTCGTTCCCTCCAGTGGAGCTGACGAGCCTGATGAAAGGCAACCAACAACGGCTCGGTCGCGAGGGAACCGAACCATCGCATAACCTAGTACCCACTGTCGCTGAAGCGTGAGTCGTGCTTCAAGGATGCATGAGCGGCATTCCTGAAGCGACCCCGATTGGCTTGACGCCTGAAGAGCGGATCGAGCTCGAAGGCTTGGCCCGCTCGACGAAAACGGAGCATCGGCTGCGCCAGCGGGCGCGGATCGTCTTGATGGCGGCGGACGGCCAGCCGACGCGGGCGATTGCGCGAACGGTCCACTGCACGATCGGCACCGCGAGCAAGTGGCGCGTCCGCTATGCCGAGCAGCGGCGGGCGGGTCTCGACGAGACCGGCGCGCGCGGGGCTACGCCCAAATACACGGCCGCGACGGACACGCGCATCCTGGCGCTGTTGGACCGATCGCCACCGAAAGGCCAAGCGCGCTGGACCGGTCCGTTGATCGCTCGGGCGCTCGGCAATGTGGACGTGCAGCATGTCTGGCGTTTCCTGCGCGCCCACAAGATCGACCTCGCGGGGCGCAAGTCGTGGTGCGAGAGCAACGATCCCGCCTTCGCCGCCAAGGCCGCCGATGTGGTCGGGCTCTATCTCGCCCCGCCCGAGAACGCGCTCGTCATCTGTGTCGACGAAAAGCCCTCGATCCAGGCGCTGGAGCGGGCGCAGGGCTACTTGAAGCTCCCGAACGGCCGCGCGCTGACCGGACATAGCCACGACTACAAGCGCAACGGCACCTCGACGCTGTTTGCCGCCTTCGAGGTCGCCACCGGCCAAGTGATCGCCGCGCACAAGAAGCGACGGCGGCGCGGCGAGTTCCTCGCCTTCATGAACCGCATCGTCGCGGCCCATCCCGGGCGCGAGATCCACGTCATCCTCGACAACCTCAACACCCACAAGCCCAAGCGCGACCGCTGGCTGGCCCGGCACAAGAGCGTGCACTTCCACTACACGCCGACCCGCGCCTCCTGGCTCAACCAGGTCGAGTGCTGGTTCTCGATCCTCGCGGGCCAGTCGCTGCACGGCGTTAGCTTCACCAGCGTGCAAGAACTCCGCAGGTACATCAATGCATTCATCGCGGCCTACAACGAGACCGCGCGTCCCTTCGCTTGGTCCAAGTCCGAGGTGCATCAAAAACGCCTCAAACCACGTTTCGCGGATCTGTGATTCCGGATACTAGGCCAAACCTGTTTGCTCCCCAAGGGCGCAGTCGAGCCCGAACGGTTCTCTCCGCCGTCGATCGGGCCGTGTCAGGCCGCCCCGGGAACGTCCCATGCCATCCTCTTGCCTGGATCGGTTCCGATCTGCCCTCGGAGCAGAGGCCGTGCGTGCGCCAGGTTGTGGATCGCAATCGCCTGATCGATGGCGGAAACTTACTTCCTGATGGTTTCCATCCTGTGCGTCGGTTCCTCGACTTCACCAAGCAACTCGGCGCGTTTCCGTTTCAGTTCCGTTCAACTCTCACACGGCCTACTCTGGAAATGGAGCCAGATACTACCTGACAGACTGGATCAAGTCTGGCGGCTTTTGCAACTGAACGCCGGATGGATCGACCCAGCGAGAACCTCCGGCGCAACAGACCACATATGCTGTGCGGCCATCCGGCCCCGTCAGCTTGCTCTGTTTCCGATCCGACCGCAGCACTCAGGACAAATCGACAGGGATCCAGACCGCCACCCAAGCGGCTTGCTAACAGCGATCGACGGGCGCAGTGTAGGCGGGAGCTTGATGGGAGAAATTCAGCCCCAGGGCTCGCCCTTGGCGTGCTCCAAGGCCCGGCCCGTTACTCAACTGGCAAGACCTTGATCGCTCAACGGGAGGCGCGAATGGAACAGATTCTCATCAATCTGATTGCGGGCGCAGTGGGAGGTGGAGCGGCGGGGAAAGCATCTCCTCAATTTGACCTGGGCACCACCGGCAATCTTATTGCAGGTGCTGTCGGTGGCGGAGTCCTTGGACAGATTGTAGCCCTTGCAATGCCAGCCATTGGTGCATCTCTCGCGAGCGGCAATTTCAGTGTCGGGGGAGTCCTCGCTAACCTCGTCAGCGGCGGTGCCGGCGGCGCTATTTTGACCGTCCTCATCGGTGCACTTAAGAACAGGGTCGCTTGAGGAGCGCCCTGCTCAAGAGGTTTCGACCGGTGCGTTCGCCCTTACCCTCCGCAAACGGGCTACTGCACCTGTAATCATCCAGATCGAAACACCTGCGGCCGATGGTAGTGGTGGGGAACCGGGTCTTCACGACCTGTGCCGACATCTCGGTGGCCTTTGCTACCGGATTGCGAACCATCCGGGTAACGGAGCCCGCTGACCGGAAGGGGCATTCCGCGGCCGGCAATCGGAGAACTTCGAATGACCAGCGTCGACGATGTGGGAAAGACGATCCTGCGCAACATGCTCCTCGGCAGGTGGGCCGCCGAGAAGCTGGGGATCACGGGCCGCGACGCGGAGGCCTATTCGGACGCCCTTGCGCGGGGCACGGTCGATCCCGAGCGCAGCGACGTGTTCAGCAAGATCCGCAAGGACTTCGATGCCGCGGGCGTGGCTCAATCGGACGAGCAGATCCGACGCGTCATGACCGAGCTCATGCTCAAAGCCGGGAACCTGATGCCGACAGCGCAGGGAGATTCCCTCGATGCCGCGGCGGTGACGCTCGCGCGCAAACTCATGTCGCAATGAGGCCGGCCGTTGATGTTCCATATAGCGCCGCTGGGTGCGCACGCAATGAATGGAATGGCGTGCTTACTGCAAGCCTATGGCCGCTTCTGGCACGCGGCTGTCGTTAGTCTTATGGCGGCTTGTGCCTCAAATCCGGACTTTGCTCCGTAGCAGTCAGCAGGCTTGGGGAGGCGGCTCGTCGGCGAGCCGTCTCCGAACTCAGATTTCAACTTGCTCCGCAATCAGAAGGGCATCGTCAACGTCGATGCCGAGATACCGAACTGTGCTCTCGATCTTGGTATGGCCGAGCAGAAGCTGGACGGCTCGGAGATTGCCGGTTCTCCGATAGATCATCGATGCCTTGGTCCGCCGCAGGGAATGGGTGCCGTAGGCCAGGGGATCGAGGCCAATCGCGTGGAGCCAGAATCCGAGCAGGCGAGCGTACTGGCGCGTCGTCATAGGCCTTCGCCGATCAATCCGGCTTGGAAACAGGGGCTCGCCCTTGTGCAAATCCTTCTTCTCCAGCCAGCGTCCGACAGCCTCGCGGGTCTGCTCGGCAATCTCGAACTGAACGGGCTGGCCAGTCTTCCGCTGCATGATAGTGGCTCGAGACCGCACCCGCCCGTTGAGTGCCACATCTCCGACCCGGAGCGCGACCAGGTCACAGGCGCGCAGCTTGCTGTCGAGTGCCAGGTTGAACAAGGCAAGGTCGCGAACGCGCTGCGCAACTTGGAGCCTGACCCGAATGGACCAGATCTCTCTGGTTTTGAGAGGCGGTTTGGGCCCGATCAGCTTGCACCGATTCCAAGGTGCTGTGGTTCGGCGAGGATGGTCGACGGCATTGTCTTGCATTGCAGTGCTCCTGAAATGAAGCCCCCGCAATGAAATTTGGCCTTACGTGATGGCAGAAAACCCAACTTCAGCATTCTTCCCCAATCTGGGCAGCTCACCAGGCTAGAGGCTGCCCAGCAATTAAGTTTCGCGTGCTATATTGGTGATTCACATAGGGTTTTTGGCTGGGCGCGGGCTGTCGTGTGTGGCTTGGGCGGGGTCTGGCCATGGACGAGCCCCTGTATGCGACTGATTTGAGCGACGCGGAGTGGGCACTGCTCGAGCCGCTGCTGCCTCGGAGCCATCCGGCGGGGCGGCGCCAGACCTATGAGCTGCGCCGCGTCGTCGATGCGATCTTCTATCTGCTCCGAACGGGCTCGCAGTGGCGCCCGCTGCCGCGCGAGTACCCGCCTTGGAAGGCCGTCTTCTACCACTACGCGCGGTGGCGACACGACGGCATGTGGGAGCGTGTCAACACAACCCTGCGCGAGCGCCATCGCGTGCAGGTCGGCCGCAACCGCGAACCCAGTGCGGCGATCATCGACAGCCAATCGGCCAGAACGACCGAGATGGGCGGACCCCGCGGGTATGATGGCGGCAAGAAGATCTCGGGCCGCAAGCGCCATGTGCTGGTCGATACGCAAGGCAACATCCTGAAGGTGTGCGTGCATCCGGCCGACATCCACGATCGGCATGGTGCCGAACTTCTGCTGCGCAGACTGGCCGGCGACTTCCCGCAGATTCAGCTGATGTGGGCCGATACCGCTTATCGCCGCCTGCAGGACTGGCTCACCGCAACTCTCGGATGGACGCTGTCGATCCCGAAGCATTGGTGGACGGGCGTCAGTGGGTTCTGGGTCGGACCGGGCCAGGAGTCCCCGCACATCCCGGCCGGCTTTCATGTGCTCCCGCGGCGCTGGGTCGTGGAAAGGACCTTCGCGTGGCTTGGTCGCAACCGCCGTCTGGCCAAAGATTACGAGCGCCTGATCGAGACCGGCGAAATGCTCCTATATCTCGCCATGAGCCGCATCGTCCTTCGGCGTCTCACCGCAAAATGCGCAACTCACGCAACTTAATTGCTGGGCAGCCT
>NZ_LN811360.1:310136-325340 GCF_001006805.1 Microvirga massiliensis
CAGGACGTTCTTTCATTTCGCCAATCTCCTGCTTTGACCGAGGCCGTGTGAAAACGCGACACTACAACCTGATCCCGAAACATTTTTCCGATTAAGGGTGGAATCCGCGCTGGTTCGGCTCCAAACGTCCCGGCGGCGCAACTCGTTTGGATAATTCTTCTCCGCCAGCTTAGAGACCACGCGTTTTCACACAGGCTGGACCCGGAGCGGACCTCCGCTGATGAATTCAGTCCCCATTCGATCACGTTTCTTGCGGTTGACGGGGGCTGGTGCGGTCGCGCAAACGCGGAGCTCTACGCGACCCCTCCTCGCGCGATCGCCGGCGAGACATTCTGGTTCATTCGGAAGAGGTTGTCTGGATCGTACTTCGCCTTGAGTGCGGCGAGCCGATCGAGGTTGCCACCGTATGCGCCCGAAACCCGGTCTGTCTCGTCTTCGGGCATGAAGTTGACATAGACGCCGCCGGTCGCGTACGGCGCGGCCGCTGCGAAGAAGCTTCGCGCCCACTGCATGCACGCGATATCCTGCTCGGGCTCGCGCCAACGCGCGTGCACGTTCAGCACGAATTGGGCGTCGCGGTGCGGGTAGGCCGTCGCGCCCGCAGGGACACGGCTGATCGCGCCGCCGAGATGCACGAGAAAGATCTCGCACTCCGGCGTGGGCAACCTGCTCCCGTACGCCAGGATGACCTCGATTGCGGCATCGCTGAGTTCCGCGAAGTAATGCGATTTCCAGTAGTTGCGGGCCCCGGGGGTGAGAAGCGGGTCGAAGGCGGCCTGCCAAGCGGTGAAGGGTTGCGGGCCGACGACTCTGGCGATCGGCTCGCCCTGGCGGCGCAGTGGCTCCAGGGCACGCCGGCCGTCCTCGACATTGCCGGCATAGCAGACGGCGAACACCAAGACTTCCGCCCCGTGCACGGCGGCGGGCAGGAACGGCAGCGGCGGGGCCTTTCGCAGCACGACCATGCACATCAGTTCGGCGGGCGCCTCGGATACGAAGCGCCGGTACGTCTCAAGGAGTTCCCGGGCGCCGGCCGCGGCATGGACGATCAGACCCGAGAGCACCTCGGGACCGACGCGGTGCAGGCGGAACTCGAACGAGGTGACCACCCCGAAGTTGCCGCCTCCGCCGCGAATGGCCCAAAACAGGTCGGGGTGCTCGCTCGCACTCGCGCGCATCAGGTGGCCGTCGGCCGTGGCCACGTCGGCCGCGGTCAGGTTGTCAATGGTGAGCCCATACCGGCGGCTGAGCCAACCGAAGCCGCCGCCGAGTGTGAGCCCGGCCACACCGGTCGTAGAGTTGATCCCGAGCGGCGTGGCAAGACCGAACGCCTGAACCTGCCGATCGAACTCGCCGAGCGTCACGCCTGGCTCCACGCGAGCGGTCCGCTGATTGGGGTCGACCTGAATCGAACGCATAAGGGACAGGTCAATCATCAAACCGCCGTCGCAGACGGCATTGCCGGCAATGTTATGGCCGCCGCCGCGCACAGCAAGCAGTAAGCCGTGATCCCGTGCGAACTCGACTGCGCGGATCACATCGGTTGCATCGGCGCACCGCACGATTGCTCGTGGGCCGCGAATGGCGCCGCGGAGTGCATCGAAAGCCCCCAAGTCGACGCGGACGCTTCCTCCATCGCCTTCCATGCGCTGAACCTCCGCCATGATCCTCCTCCCTTGGTCACTGGTGCCGATCGGGGCGTCGACGGCCTGAGGCCAGAGCCCGTTGAAGCCGCGCAAGCGCCGGTCCAATACGGAGGCGCTCGGCCGCGTCCGCCAAGTCGCCAAGCTTGTGCGTCGCCTCCTGTCCGAGGTGGCCTCGGCTATGTGCACCAAGGGCGCGTCCATAGCGGACGAAGAAGCTGGCCCAGGGTAACGGTTCTGGCCGCGTATAATCTTCGAGCGCCGCGCTGTAGCGCTCCGCCCCGTCCCAATCCCGAGCACCCAGCGAGGCGTCGATGGCATACCGGAAGAACCACAAGTGATTGTGGCTCACCGCGCCTTTGCGCAGGACCTCCTCGCCTTCCGTCAGCGCCGCGCGACGTTCCTTCGGATCCTCGGTCGTGACCGCAAGATGGCCGAGGATCCACGGACCCACGAAGCTGAGCCCGGTCTCGCGACTGATCGCCAAGGCGCGGTGCAGCAGGTCCAGCGCCTCCGCCCGGCTCGCCTCGGCGTGAGCAACCATGGCGAGATCGTGGAGGCTGACCGCCTCGAATCTCTTGGCGCCGAGCTGCCGGGCGAGCGCCAGTGCGCGCTCGGCATGCGGCCTTGCGCGTCCGAACTCGCCGGTCGTGCGAAACACGTTGCACGCCGCGTTGTGGGCGATGATCTCCGCCCGAGGATGCCCGACCCGCTCCGCCAGTTCGACCGCCGCCTGGACGGTCGCGAGCGCACCGGAGAATTCGTTGAGGTAAACCTGAGTATGCGCCACCATGCTGAGATTGGCCACTTCGATGCGCCCGACGCCGGACGCACGCGACAGCTCCGCACAACGGCTGAAGTGCCGATGGGCGCTGGCCATTCGGCCGCGCGCGTACTCGGCGTCGCCCAACCCGCCAAGCGCGCGCGCTTCCAGCTCCGGCGCACGGGCCCGTCGGGCCCAATCGAGCGCCCGGCTGTGCTCCGCCAGGCACTCGTCGAGCCGGCCGAGCGGGAAGCAGAGATTGCCGCGGAGGTGGTGGATTCGGGCACGTTCCGCCGCGAGGTCCGCGCCGGCAGCCGCGGCCGCGGCCTTGTCGAGCATCGCAAAGGCCTCGTCGAAACGATCCCTCACGCGCAAGCCGGCGGCGAGCCCAAGCCAGGCTCGACACCGCTCGATGTCGACATCGGCCACCGCAAGGGCCTGCCCGAAGGCAGCAATCGATTCCGGAATTGAACCGAGGTCGTGCAGGATCTCGCCCCGGAGCAGGGACAGCGCGCTCACATCGGCCCGCTCCCGCGCCAAAACCAGTCCACGCTCGACGAGATGCAGGGCCCGCTCGCTCCGATATTCCGCGGCCTGCGCGTGTGCTGCTTCCAGATAGGCCCGGGGTGCACCACCGTCCTCGGCCCGGTCGAGATGCTGCGCGCACAACGTCAGGTCATGGCTCCTGAACCAATCGGCCGCCCGCCGATGCAGCTCGCGGCGCCGGCTCTTGAGCAGCGTGTCGTAGACACCCTCTTGGATCAGCGCGTGAGCGAAGAGGAAGTGATCGCCTTGCGGGCGCACCAGGAAGTGCCGCACCAGGCCAGCACAATCCCACCCGGGCTGCTCGAGCAGTGCTCCCAATGCCTCGACGGTGAAGCGCTGGCCGAGGACCGAGGCGGCTTGCAGCGCGTGCTTGTCGGGCAACGGGAGGCGGTCCAAGCGTGCCTGCACCAAACTCCGGATCGACCCCGGGACGCCAGCCTCGGCGCTCTCCTGGGCATGTCGCAACAGTTGCTCCAGAAACAGCGGATTGCCGGCCGCCCGTTCGATGCAGCGTTGGGCGAGTTCGCCAAGCGCATCGATGTAAGCCTCGGCGAGCCGGCCGGCTTCACCCGGCTGGAGCGGGCCGAGATCGATTCTCCTGATCGGCTGACCGGCAGCCGTCGAGGGCCAGACCTCACGGGGCGGATCGCGTTCGATGCGCGAGGTCATGACCAGAAGCGCGGGGCACTTGGCAACGGTTTCGGCGAGGTTTACCAGATGATCGAGGGTCGTCCGGTCAGCCCAGTGCAGATCCTCGATCGCCAGCAGCCGGGGACGATGGCCGCTCGCCCGGAGGACCAGCTCGGCGACAGTCGCCTGCTTGCCGCGGTCGCGGGCCGCGTTGTCCATCGCGTCGTAGAGCGTACGCAGCTCAGTCGGCTGCGGCACGTTCAGGAGGTCGTTCAGGTACACCCGCCGCTCATCAGGCAGCATGCCATCCTCGAGCGTTTTCTCGGCCGCAGCCTCGATCTCTTCCCGGCTGCTCTCGCCTGACAGGCCGAGCAGGCTGCGGACGAGCGAGCGGATGCCGTCCTGGCCGGAGCCCATTCCGAAGTCGAGCACCAGTCCGGTGTGGCAGGCGAAGTTCTCCTTCTCGGCGATCGCCTGGAACTGCTCGAGCAAGCGGGTCTTGCCGATGCCGGCCTCCCCGCGGATGTAGAGGGCGCGGCCGCGCCCCGCGTTACGGCACTGCATCAGCGCCGCTTCGAGCTTCCGCAGTTCGCGGCACCGCCCAACAAAGGCTTGGCGTCCTGAGCGGGCCGGCTCGGACAATGAGCGCAGTCGCCAAGCCGTGACCGGCTTTGCGAACCCTTTGATGGCCAGCTCGCCGATCTCGGAGCAGTCAAGCCGGTCGGTGAGCGCCCGGTTGACGGCGTCCGAGATCAGGATCTCGCCTGCGGCTGCCTCGTCCGTCAGGCGTGAGGCGAGGTTCACGGACTCGCCAGTGACTGTGTATTCCAGGTGGTGCGCACTGCCGGTGCCGCTCGCCACAACCTCGCCGCTGGCAATGCCGATGTGCACGTCAAGAGAATGGCCGAGTTCGGCCGCGAGCACGGGCATGCGACGCCGGATGTCGAGGGCAGCCCGGACGCATCGCTCGGGGTCATTGCCATAGGCCACCGGAGCCCCGAAGACCGCCATCACGCAATCGCCGATGTGCTTGTCGACGATCCCACCATGATCAGCGATGCTTGCATCGACAAGGTCGAAGAAGCGCCCGAGCATGGCATGGACCTCCTCGGCGTCGAGTTCGTCTGCGAGCTTCGTGTAGCCGGCGAGGTCGGCGAACAGCACCGTCACCTGCCGCCGCTCAGCCTCAGGCAGAGGCGAAGCCACCGGTGCTGCCGGCGGCTGAGTGCCCGTGAGAGGGGGATGCCCCGATGCCGTTCCATCATGCAGTGCGCCGATTGCGGCCAGCAGCTTGCGGCGATGCCCGATCGAGCTGACGCCGAGCCCGATCAGATCCTCGGCCGTGAGGTTGACGAGAACCCCGGCATCGATGTCGTTCTCGCGGAACGCTTGTTCGTACTGCCCCAGCCCCAGGTCACGCAGCCAGGCGCCGACGTCCATGGGCTCCTCCCGACCGGTTCCTCGGCAGAGCACCAAGGTTCAGCCTAGCCCAAAATCTCACGACAGGCGTGGTCAAACGTTAGCGCCCTGAGGGCCGTGAAGGCCCGGCTTTGGCGCACCTGTGACCTAAGCCCGAGGGCAGCAATCCTCACCTAACCAGACATCCAGGAAGACAGCGGAATTTCAGTACCTGACCCCGAACAGACCTTCCGCTCAGCCTTGGCTGTACCCGCATCAGCGCCACTTTCTTGCCGAACCGGGAAGGTGTAACTTATTCACATAAGTTAAAGTCCTGCGTTGGACCTGGGCTCCCGACGAGCCGCCTTTGATCGACAGCTTTGTCGACGTCGCTCCTGAACACGAGCCGTCGCCTCAGGCGATTGCAAGGAGCTGCCCATGGACCTTCACAACAGCCACAACATTCACAAATGCGCCGCCGAGGCGATCGGCACCTTCTGGCTGACTTTTGCGGGCTGCGGCAGCGCGGTGATCGCCGCCGCCTTCCCGGAGGTCGGCATTGGCCTGCTCGGGGTCGCGCTGGCCTTTGGGCTCACGGTGCTGACCATGGCCTATGCGATCGGCCACATCTCGGGCTGCCATCTCAACCCGGCCGTCACTGTTGGACTGGCGGCGGGCGGCCGCTTCCCGAAGCAGGACATTCTGCCCTACATCGTCGCGCAGGTGATCGGAGCAGTCGTCGCCGCGACGGTGCTCTACCTGATCGCCCGCGGCGCGCCAGGCTTTGATCTCGCCAAGGGCTTTGCGGCCAACGGCTACGGCGCGCATTCGCCAGGCCAGTACAGTCTGCTCTCCGGCTTCCTGGCCGAGGTGGTGCTCACCATGATGTTCCTGTTCATCATCATGGGGGCGACACACGGCAAGGCACCGGTGGGCTTTGCGCCGATCGCCATTGGGCTGGGACTGACCCTCATCCACCTCGTGGGCATCCCGATCACCAACACCTCCGTGAACCCGGCCCGCAGCACCGGTCCGGCGCTGTTCGTGGGCGGCTGGGCGCTCGCGCAGCTCTGGCTGTTCTGGGTCGCCCCGCTGATCGGCGGAGCCCTCGGCGGCATCCTCTATCGCTGGCTCAGCGAAGAACCCTCGGCGCTCGTCACGGGAGTGACGCCGCCAGCCCCAGCCGAGTGAGAACATCGCTATGGCGTGGCTGGACCGCAAGCCGGATGCCCCGGCCGGAGCGCCGACAGAGGCACGGCCAGCCGCCATGGTTTGGATCCCCGGCGGCACCTTCCGGATGGGCTCCGACCGGCACTACCCCGAGGAGGCACCGGTCCACCGCGTCGCTGTCGACGGCTTCTGGATCGACCGGGCGCCCGTGACCAACCGCGAGTTCCGCTGCTTCGTGGAGGCAACCGGCCACGTCACCGTCGCGGAGAAAGCACCCGACCCACGGGACTATCCCGGCGCGCTGCCGCACATGCTCCGGGCGGGCTCGCTGGTGTTCAACCCGCCGAACCACCCAGTCGACCTGCGGGACTGGAGCCAGTGGTGGACGTTCCGGTTCGGAGCGACCTGGCGAAAGCCTTATGGGCCGGGCTCCTCGATCAAGGGCCTCGACGACCACCCGGTCGTGCACGTCGCTTATGCCGACGCCGAGGCCTACGCGGCCTGGGCGGGCAAGAGCCTGCCGACCGAAGCCGAGTGGGAGTTCGCGGCCCGCGGTGGCCTGGACGGTGCCGAGTTCGCCTGGGGCGACGAGCTCGAGCCGGACGGGCGCCAGATGGCGAACTTCTGGCACGGCGCGTTCCCGCACCAAAACCTCTCGCCCCATGCCTACAAGCGCACGACGCCGGTCGGCGCCTTTCCGCCGAACGGCTACGGCCTCGTCGACATGATCGGCAATGCCTGGGAGTGGACGAGCGACTTCTACGCACCCAGGCACCCGGCCGATGCCGCGAAAGCCTGCTGCATCCCCGAGAACCCGCGTGGGGCACGCGAGGCTGACAGCTACGATCCGTGCCAGCCGGAGACACCAATCCCCCGCAAGGTGCTGAAGGGCGGCTCGCATCTGTGCGCCCCGAGCTACTGCCGCCGCTATCGGCCCGCCGCGCGTCACGCGCAGCCCGTCGACACCTCGACCAGCCATATCGGCTTCCGGTGCGTGGTGCGGGAGACACAACAGATGTGACGTGCGTGCGCCCATGGGGGCGGTGAAGTCAACCAGACAGGAGTGAAACGCGAACCACCACGGTCACGCGATGCAACAAGTCTCCTGTCGTCAGGAGGAAGACGATCATGAGCCATGACAACTCCGATCAAGACCCGGACGCCAATATCGCGAAGCAGCCCGAGAAGCCTAACGAGGAGAACGCGATGGGCAAGCGACCAGCGATCAGCCGCCGCACCGTCCTGCTCGGGAGCACCGCCATCGGGGCGGCCGCAGCCTTTTCCGGTTCGCGTCCGGGCACCGTGCCTACAGCAGCCGCACAGGGCGCATCGGCTCGAGGAACCACTTCGACCAATCCCCTAATCACTAAGAAAGGTTTCAAGGGCAAGATCGACATCGACATCCGCAATTCCACGCCGGACTGGGATCCGTTCACGCCAACCCGCGCTCCGGAAGGCTCGCCCAACATCCTGGTCATCCTCTACGACGACACGGGACTGTCCGCCTGGTCGCCGTTCGGCGGTGCCATCAACATGCCGACGCTCCAGAAGCTGGCCGACAACGGTCTGATGTACTCGCAGTGGCACACGACCGCGCTGTGCTCGCCGACACGCTCGACCTTCCTCACGGGCCGCAATCACCACCTCAATGGATGTTCGTCGATTACCGAAACCGCGCAAGGCTTCCCCGGCGCCAATGGCCGCATTCCCGATGAATGCGCGACCATCGGCCAAGTCCTCCAGGACGCCGGCTGGAGCACATTCTGGGTCGGCAAGAACCATAATGTTCCCGAGAACGATGTCGCGCCCGGCGCCACGCGCTCGCAGTGGCCGCTGAACAAAGGCTTCGACCGCTATTACGGCTTCCTCGGCGGCGAAACCAATCAGTGGTACCCCGATCTCGTCGAGGACAACAGGTTCATCGAACAGCCCTACGCGCCGGAAGAAGGCTACCACCTCTCAAAGGATCTGGCCGACCAGGCCTTGCAGATGATCCGCGACCAGAAGGCGAGCAATCCGTCAAAGCCGTGGTTCATGTGGTTCTGCCCGGGCGCGAACCACGCGCCGCATCATGCACCCAAGGAGTACATTGCGAAGTACAAGGGCAAGTTCGACGACGGCTATGAGGCGTATCGCGAATGGGTGCTGCCGCGGATGATCGCCAAGGGACTGCTGCCACAGGATACCAAGCTCACGCCGATCAATCCGATGCCCAAGGAGGTGGCCGAACCCAATGATGCCGTGCGGCCCTGGGCTTCGCTGAATGCGGACGAGAAGAGGTTGTTCTCGCACATGGCCGAAGTCTTCGCCGGCTTCTCGGAGTACACCGATGCGCAAGTCGGCCGCATCATCGATTACCTCGAGCAGAGCGGTCAGCTCGAGAACACGCTTGTCCTGTACTGCGCCGACAATGGCACTTCCGGAGAAGGCAGCCCGAGCGGATCGGTGAACGAGAACAAGCTCTTCAACAACTACCCCGACGAGCTGTCCGAGAACATGAAGTACCTCGACGTCCTCGGCAGCCCAGAAACCTACAACCACTTCCCGACCGGATGGGCGGTGGCGTTCTCGACACCCTTCCAGATGTTCAAGCGCTACTCCCAGTTTGCCGGCGGCACGTGTTGCCCGCTGGTCATTTCCTGGCCCAAGGGCATCAAGGCCAGGGGCGAGGTGCGCAACCAGTACCACCACTCGACCGACATCGTGCCGACCATCCTCGAGGTCTGCGGGCTCGAGATGCCGAAGGTCTATCGCGGGGTGGAGCAGTACCCGCTTTCAGGCGTCTCGATGCGCTACACCTTCGACTCGAAGGACGCCCCGACGCAGAAGAAACGGCAGTACTATGCGATGTTCGGAACACGCGGGATCTGGGAGGACGGCTGGAAGGCCTCGGCCCTGCACGTAACTTACTACGGCCATGGAAACTTCGAGCAGGACCAGTGGGAGCTCTTTCACGTCGATGCCGACCGCTCTGAATCGACCGACCTGGCCAAGCAGCACCCGGACAAGCTCCAGGCGCTGATCAAGACGTGGTTCGAGGAGGCCGACAAGAACTTCGTGCTGCCGCTGGACGATCGCAGTCCCGCGGAAATCCTGGGCTCGGAGCGGCCGAGCGAAGAGAAGCCGCGCCTGCGGTACGTCTACTATCCCGGAACGTCAGCCGTTCCGGAGGGTGTCGCGGTGAGCATCCGCGGCCGCTCCTACAAGATCATCTCGGATGTCGAGATCGCCGATCCCGACGCCTCGGGCGTGATCTTCGCCCATGGCTCGCGGTTCGGCGGCCATTCCCTTTTCATCAAGGACCGGAAGCTGCACTACGTCTACAACTTCCTCGGCATCAAGCCGGAGCAGACGTTCGTCTCCGGCGAACTCAAGCCGGGCAAATACACGCTCGGCATGGAGTTCATCCGCGAAAAGGCGGGCCCGAAGGGCGAGTCGCTCGGCAAGACCACGCTCTACGTGAACGGCCAGGCCGTTGCACAAGGGGACATGCGGGCACAGTCCGGCAAGTTCACGCTGTCGGGCGACGGCCTGTGCATCGGGCGCGACAGCGGCGACGCGGTGAGCCAGGAATACAAGACGCCCGGGACCTTCAAGGGCGGCACGATCCTCGGCGTGGCGGTGGACGTGAGCCCGGAGGTCTACCTCGACCTGGAGAAGGAGGCCGCCCGGGCGATGAAGCGCGCTTGAGGGAACCTCTCGGCCACGACTGGCGGGCGGCGGATGACACCGCCGCCATGCGCGACCAGGGGCGACGTTCGTGGATCTTGCCGTTGCTGTAGGTCTGCAATTGGCACGAGGCTGAAGTTGGCCGAATTTCCGCACTTGCAGGGCGAGCGGACCATCTAGCTCGGGCGCTCCAGGACCGAGATTGACCCGATGGAGACGTTCACTGATCTCAGAGAGTTCATTGAGGTATGCGGCCGCGACAGACGCCTGAAGGTGCGTCGCTCCTGGCATACCGCTCAAATACAGCCCCTTGCCTTCACGCAACACACGTCCGGATGGAGGTGATGCCGCACGACATGAGACCAGCTGATGCTTGACCAAAACGCTCGTAGTAGCGACCAATCCCCTGCGGGAACACAATCCTTGTCGAAGCCTTGACGCTGGGCCCCTGTTGGACAGCCCACGAAGGCTATCGCCATGCGTCATCAACCCAACGTTCCGGCCGACCAGACCGATCCGGGGAACCGTCTCAGCGCTGCATCGCAGGTGCCGGAATTCACGCGGGAGGAGCGGAAGGCGGTTGAGATCCAGAGCCGACCAAGCGCGGCCTTGATCCACGAAACAATCCGGGCAGAGGGCGAAAGCGAGTTGGAGCGGACGGTCTGGGCACTGCTCCTGTCCGGTCTTGCGGCCGGACTGTCGATGGGCTTCTCGCTGATCACGGAAGGTCTGCTGCACGCCCGTCTTCCAAGCGCGCCCTGGCGGGAACTCGTCAGCGAGTTCGGCTACACGGTCGGGTTCCTGATCGTCGTGCTCGGACGGCAGCAGTTGTTCACCGAGAACACCCTCACGCCGATCCTGCCGCTGCTCTATCACCGGGATCCTTCGACCCTCCTGCGGGTTCTCCGGCTCTGGGCGGTGGTGCTCCTCGCCAATGTCTTGGCTACCTGGCTCGTGGCCGCAGCCATTGCCCACACCAATGTCTTCGACAGCGAGACGAAAGCGGCTTTCACTGAGATCAGCCGGCAGTCGCTAAGCGCGCCGTTCTGGGACACGGTGCTGAAGGCAATCTTCGCCGGCTGGCTCATTGCTCTCATGGTCTGGCTCCTGCCGGCAGCCGAGACGGCTCGGCCCTTCATCATCGTCATCGTCACCTATGTGGTCGGGCTCGGGGGCTTTGCACACATCATCGCTGGATCAGTGGACGTGCTCTACCTCGTTGAAACCGGCCAAGCGACCTGGGGGGACTTCCTGACCCGGTTCTTCTTCCCAACCCTCCTCGGCAACGTCGTGGGAGGCGTTACCCTGGTGTCCGTGCTGAACTACGGCCAAGTCGCACCCGAGCTCAAGGAGAGCCCTGGTCAATAGGAACAGCAGCAAGGCAAGCTTCCTGCGGCAAGGCACCTGTTGCCTGATACGGCGGGGCCTCGGGGAGTAGTCCGAGGCCTTTACCGTGAGAGAGCAAAGCGGCATTCGGTAGCAAAGATCACCAGTTGCCTGGTAAGTGACTGATCCCAACGGAATTCAGCCTCTTCGACCCCGTTGAAAGATGAAAAGAGCCTTTGTGCAACGGCGGAAATGAGAGCGCGCGTGCAACCGCTGCGGCTCAAAAAGCGTAGGAACAATCGACATTTAACGTAGGTTAGGAATGCTGCATTCGAACCTTGGAAAAGGAACACGAGCGCCTCCTGCGAGTTTGGCCCGAAGATACCTGCGCAGGAGATCGATCATGAGCGCGACAGGTCTCGACGTCTTCGACAAAACGCTTCAGACAACGCACACGTGGCTCGATGAGCTGATGCGAGACGAGGCAATCGGCCCTGACCGGCAAATTGCCTGGCATGTGCTCGGCGCGGTGCTGCGGGCTACTCGCGATCGCCTTCCCGCCAACCTTGCAGCGCATCTCGGCTCGCAGTTGCCGATCCTGGTCCGTGGGCTTTACTACGACCAGTTCCGCCCGTCCGAGCTGCCCATTCGGCTGCGCTCACTCGACGAGTTCCTGGAGCGCATCGGTGAGGAACTCGCGATGACGCGGCCGGTGAATGTGCGCGATGCGACCCGGGCCGTGTTCCAGGTGCTCTCGCGTTACGTGAACCAGGGACAGATCGAGAAAGTCCGGCAATCCCTGCCCGAGGAGGTGCGCGCCATCTGGCATGAGAGCCCGGATGCACTGGATACGCGTGTCGAAACTGAACAGTACAGCGCGGAAGGTGGCAACGTTGCGACCGGCGGCGTTCGTCTTCCGAGCCGATGAGACGAACTCACGCAAGCCGCCGGAGCTGTCCGGGCGTGGCGCTTGTTCTTCTTGCGACGGGGCTCGCTTTGGCAAGCGCCGTTGCGTTGCTGCGCTTCGATCAGGTGCTTTCGGACTGATCGTTCCGGGCCATCGCGTCCGTAAGCGGACAAGGCCGTGCCGATGATCGCACCGGAGCTGTTGGATCTCTCTGGAATGCACTCGGGCGACTTGAGATGTACGATGAACAGGCGATCACCAAGCCGCCAGTGGAGGCTCAGCACTCGAACAAGAGGAGGACATCATGACAGATGTTGCTCGAAGGGACAGAGCGAGCGACGAGCAAATCCATGATCACGCCGTGTCCGGCCGCGAGAGTGATCGTCGTCGCCACGCGAGGCATGATCCTGGCAACACCGATCAGTCAGTGACAGGCGCTGGTCATCATCGCGGTCGCGGTCCAAAAGGATACACGCGTTCCGATGATCGCATCCGCGAGGATGTCTGCGAGCGCCTGACCGAGGACCCGCACATTGATGCCTCGGAAATCGAAGTGGCTGTCGAGGGTGGTGAGGTGACGCTCGTCGGCAGCAGCAAGAGCCGGACAGTGAAGCACTACGTCGAGGACCTTGTCGAGAGGATCAGCGGCGTACGGCATGTCCAGAACAACCTCCGCATTCAGCAGCGTGCGAGTGTTCTCATGGGGGCGGGCCGGACTACCGGACGAAGTGGCGGTCGGACAGGTGGTGGGAGCACGCCAACCATTCTGTAGGGGAAGTGGGAGCGGACCATCACGGCGACGACAGGCTCGTGGAGAAGGAGAGCGTGACATGAACGTGAACAATTTCCGGCAGATGTATGTGACCGAGCTCCAGGAACTTCGCTCGGTCGAGGCGCAGCTCGTGGATGCACTGCCCACGATGGCGGACGCGGCGAGTCACTCCGAACTCAAGCAGGCGATCCAGAGCCATCTTCAGGAGACCCGCTCGCAACGGGATCGCCTGGACGAGATCCTGCGCCGGCACGGGGCCGAGCCACGCGAGCACGTCGACCAATCCATGCAGGCGATCGTGCGTGAATCGGAAAAGTGGGCCAAGATGGTCGAGGAGGCCGAATTGCGCGACGCCGGCTTGATCGCCTCCGCCCAGCGGGTCGAACACTACGAGATCGCCGTCTACGGCACGCTTGCCACCTGGGCAAAGCAACTCGGACTGGATGAGGACCTTCGCACCTTGCTCGCGATCCTCGAGGAGGAGAAGCGCACGGACGAGAAGCTCACGGATCTTGCCAAGCAGGTCGTGAATCCAGACGCAGCATCCACGTGAATGGCGGCAGGCCAGCCTGCTTCGGGCAGTGCTGAGCGCGAACAAAGGGTGCTTGCGACATGACCCGGGACCGGAGCCCGACCGAAGGCCAAACACCTGAATTCGAGTCGGACGAATATGCTGAATGAGGTTCCGGCACCGCTCGTCTGGGCCACCGCCGCAAAGCTCATGGAAAGGGCTGCCGCAGCAACCGCCGCCAACATTGTCACACGCATGTTCGTTACTCTCATGGTGGGGTCTCATGTGTCCCATCAAGGCGAGCAGCGTCAGAGTTCAGGTCCATGTTCCGGAGATGAGTGGCTGCTTCTGGGGATCTTGGAAGGTGCTTGACAGGGTGGGCCCCTCAACGGAGCCTCTACATTCACTCTGGAGCCGTTCTGGTCGTGAACGTTGGCAGTGGTTATGGAGCACATTAGAGTCGCAGGTTCCACGTTCGACAGGGTTGCTGAAAACGTCGTCACAAAGAGCTCGGTGCGATGCCGGCATCGCGGATGAACAGCAGGTTAGCGATCCATCGGCAGCACCGAAAAGTCGCCGCGTGGTGACAAGGCTCAGACCGTTGTGATGCGTTCGACCGACAAGCCGGTGTTCAGGTTGGCGGGTATCTCAGCCGACCGCTCGTTCAATCCCAACCGGATCTGCCGAATTTCCGCTCACAATCTATAGGATGCCCCATGTCATCAATGACACTTGCACGGCAGGCACACTGCTTCCGGTCCTGCATCTCCGCTATCCTGGCCCTGTGTGCCTCTGTAGCCCTCGCGGAATCCGAGTCCTCAAGTCACACCGAATGTTCTGCAAGTGGTGCTCGGTTCGCCATAGGTGAGATGTACACACCGGATCTTGCCGAGCGAGCTCGTCGAGCAGCTCGCGCCCAAGAAGTGCGCATCATCGAGCCCGGGGGAGCCTACACGACGGAACTCAGCCCCAAGCGCCTGAACATCGAGATTGATCGCATCGGAATCGTCAGGGATCTCTCGTGCGGCTGATGCGCTGCTCCAGGTAGTTAGGCCGGCAAAAGCGCAATGTCAGTCAAGAATGGCCACCGGAACTGATCTGGATTGTCTGGTCAGGTCAACTCGGCCAGTTTGCGGAACGCAACCCGTGCCTCTCCGTAAGCATTCCTGGACAATCGCGCCTCCTGTCGGCTTTCGTCACGCGAGCGCACCGAAACCGTCTCCGACACGGTTCGGAGCACTGAGGTCGAGGTCGAGGACGAGCGCGGCACCAAGGTCAGCGGCACCGGAACGGACGAGCGCACACCGTAGCCTCTTCCGGCACGGGAACCGGCTCTCCGTTGGCCCGTTGTTCCGGTACCCGGCCCACTCTCAAATCCCCGCAGGGAAATCCCCGCACGGCCGGGACCTTGAAGCGCTCCTCCCCGGGGCGCTTTTTCTGCGGCCCAACATGTCGGCGTGCTCGTGCCGTCGTCGCGGAAGAAGACAGTCGAAGTTCGGCTCCGCGAACCGGCGCATGCCGTTCTCCCCAACCCGGAGTCGAAGCTGGCCTGCGGGCCATGGTGGACTGCCGGAAGGACGGTTCCGCGGGTAAGGGGCAACCGACGCCAGCATCGCCTAAACCAATGACTTGAAAGGAAATCTCTCCGATTCCACATCCTGGCGGTCGCAAGTGGGCTCCTCTGGGATTCCTGAAGAGATGCCCGAGTGGAAGTGGAGAGAGCCTGACAACGGGCCTCTTTGGCTCGACATCCTCTCCGCTGTTGGTCTGGGTGCCGGCGTCTTTGTCGCCGCGTGGCTGCTCGCTCTGGTGGCATACTGGCTGCTGCGCTGACAGGCGCCTCTGAGGGGCCGTTTTGTTGCATTCCGC
>NZ_LN811361.1:0-66323 GCF_001006805.1 Microvirga massiliensis
TCAACCAGAGGACCAGCTGACTCATTACGGAACCACCTTTAAGCCTGAACCGATGACGCTTTTCCGTTTGCGCGTAGGATGTGCATGATCTCCGTGATCCACGGAAGTCGTGCAGCCTTCCATACCCCGATATATCCGGCCAGAAGAAGCAAAGCAGTAAACAGGAAAATCTCCGTCCTCACGGCGAACGCATTGATAGCAATGTTTGTCGTCATAGCGTGAGCGAGCCCAAGCACCATAACCGGGAATAAAGCTACACACCAAGTTAGTCTTGGGGCGAAGCCATACGTTTTGATACTTATTGATATAATCCACAATACAGTAATAAGTTCACCAACAGCCACTCCAAATACAAACATAGATAGTTTTTGGTAAAAGACTACTGCCACAGCACCACAAACGAGAGCCAATGATGAGATGATCGTCGAGGCGAGGATCAGCTTGGTCTCACCAAAAACGAGCGCCAGTGGCTGCGGTAGCGTAATCATATACTTTAAGTAAGCGCTCAGCGCGATACAAGTGATCAGTGTTTGGTCCGGCGCATATTGCTCACCAAAGACGACCCTGATCGCCCAAGGTCCGAAGCATAAGAATGCAATACTGTAGGCAGCAGCAACCGCGCTTAAAGTTATCCCCCAATAATCGATAATCCGCGAGGACACGACTCCGTGACGGCCGTAGCGAAGAAACATTGGCATGTTGACCATACCGAGCATCCGAAGGATGACACCACGTGGCATGAAACCAGCTGTTGAAGATGCGCTGTAGTAGGCGAGCGGCGTCAATCCGAGAAAGGACCCGATGAGAAATCGGTCGCCCATACTCGTAAATGCAAGCGCCACCCCGTTCGGTATCAGAGGGGCCCCAAAGACCAGGGCCTCGCGGGCAATCCCGTGCGACCAGCCAAGGCGCCATGGCTCTCGAGAGTAAAAGCGAGTCAGGATCATGTTAGCGGCTGCTCCAGCAATGATCCCGAACAGCATGCACCGGTAATCATTTACCACAAAGGCAGTACCGATTGTCACTGCGGTCCAGACTATCTGTTCGCTAGTCTTGCTGACCGTGTTTGGTGTGTACACGAAGTCCCTCAACAGCCGCTGAGGTTCGAGGTGTGAGAATCCGCGGATGACTGCTGCCAGTCCAAGTGCAGAAAAACTTACTGCCGCTTCTGGTACTCCGAATAGATGTGCAAGGGGAACGCCGCTTACGGCGAGGATCAGCCCGACGAGGCATGCGCGAACCAAGACTATCGTGTGAAGAGTCGGCAGAGCATTTTGGGAATCCTTATTACCCTGGCGCATCGCGGAGTTCGTGATGCCAATATCGGTGACGAGTTCGGAGACACCCGCAGCTAGAGCCAAGGTGATAGCGAGACCGAACTGATCCGGAGCGATAATACGGGCCAGCGCGATGTTGCGTACGAAGGGCAGCGCTACCGCACTTGCCGCATCGAGCGAGATCATCATCGCGGATCGCGTCTTTTTCTCTTTAGACACTCTATCCATAAAGTCCGGTAGTGACGTGAGCGGGGGTGGATCAGACGGCCTCAGGAATGCCGCCTCACCGACCTTCAATTTGCCGTCAGATCTGTGTCCAGAAGAGGAGTTTTCAAGTTCGTCTCGGTGAAGTTGGGCGAAGGGGGACGTTCGAGAACGGGCCACTCGGCCATTGTTACCAAGCCAGACATTAATGGTGAGAGCCTCAGTTCCCCTCACTAAGCACACGGCAACCAGCTCGCCGCGGAGCTTGAATGCCGGGGAACGGCCATAACCTGCGCGTGAGAGGAGCAAAAACCCACCATAGTCCAATTAGAGTTTGGCCCATCTAAAAGCCCTGGTTAGAGTGTAGATTTCCAAGGTCTTAAGTTGAGTGCCGCACCGCCGATAGGGACCAGGATGGCCCGACAGATGAAGATCACTTTGCTCGCCGGCTAGCACTCCCAGTGAGCTTGGGGAGGAAGTGGCTGGACGCCATTGGCTGAAACAGGGGCTGTCCGGATGCGAGATGTCCTTGGCAGCTGCGACGACCTTCAGGGCAAGGCACGCGGATGGGGCAGTGTGTGCGGGCGGCTGGGGTGGTTCTGGCGGTCTTTGGCTTTGCGCTGGCGCCATGTACGCGCCGCCTCGGCGCTCATACCATCGCGCCGGGCCGACACACCGGTCGGCTCGGGCGAGCAGGCGATCTCGCGGCGCACCACCGAGCTGGTGTGGGCTTGCGGACGGATGGCCAGCCTCAGGACGTCCCTTACCGAGAGGACAATGCGGCACGGCTGCTCGAAGCGTCATGCGTATGCCCCAATGGCCTACTGCACCCGGTCCCAACAACGTTCCGCACCAGACAGAATTAGACTGTCCTAGCTCCCCAGGCATGAGCGTTTCGAGAGGCGCCCTGTGGGAGGCAAAATCGCCACTCTCTATGGATCCTAATGGCCTTAGAGGATCCATCGCGATCGAGAATCCTCCTTGAATACGGCTCAGCCTGCCTACTTTTCGCAGCGTAAAGCGTTAAATCCCGGCAACCGTCAAGGTTGGGGCAGGAGGCAGCATGAAGGTCGTGATTCTGGCCGGTGGCTTTGGAACACGCATCAGCGAAGAGACCCAGGTTCTCCCGAAACCCCTCGTCGAGATCGGCGGCAAGCCGATCCTTTGGCACATCATGAAGCTCTATGCCGCGCATGGTCTGACCGACTTCGTGATCTGCTGCGGCTACAAGGGGCATCTGATCAAGCGTTATTTCAACGATTTTTACATTCAGCACTCGGACGTGACGATCGACCTCGGCACGAACCAGGTGGAGATCCACCGGTCCCCCGCCGAGCCGTGGCGCGTGACGCTGGTCGATACAGGCGAGAGCACCATGACCGGGGGGCGGGTCAGCCGGGTCCGTCATCACATCGGCCGGGAAACCTTCTGCCTTACATACGGCGACGGCGTCTCCGACGTGGATATCACTTCCCTAATCCGGTTCCACCGGGAGCACGGCCGGCTTGCGACCTTGACCGCGGTGCAGCCTCCGGGCCGCTTCGGCGCCTTCACGTTGCACGCAAATGACGCGACAGTTTCGGATTTCACGGAGAAGCCACAGGGTGACGGGGCCTGGATCAACGGCGGATTTTTCGTGCTCGAACCGAAGGTTCTGGACTTCATCGAAGGCGACGACACCATTTTCGAGCAGGAGCCTCTGAGGCGGCTCTCTGCAGAGGACCAATTGAGGGCATACCGCCATACCGGCTTCTGGCAGGCGATGGACACCCTGCGCGACAAGCAGGTCCTTCAGAAAATGTGGGACGAGGGATCACCGCGATGGGCCGTCTGGCGACGGGAAGGGTCTATTGTCAGGTCTCCCGCACCCCATGGCGGCGAAGCCCGGCATGCGACCAACAGGCCGCCAGCCGATCTGAAGCTATCCGGCATCTGAGCGGGCCCGGACCCGCCTCAGTGAAAAGCTCTCGAGCCCAACCAGACATTTCTAGGCGTGCACTGTGATCTATCACGAAACGACATTGCCCGGAGCCTATCTCCTGGAGATTGAGCGACGCGAGGATGAACGAGGATACTTTGCCCGTGTGATGTGCGGCCTCGAGCTCGCATCCCGCGGCCTCGTCGATCATTTCGTCCAGACCAACCACTCCTATAACAAGCGGTCCGGCACGTTGCGCGGCATGCATTACCAGAAACCTCCTCACGAGGAGGTCAAGTTGGTTCGATGCGTCGCCGGCGCCATCTACGATGTTATCGTGGATCTTCGACCGGGCTCTCCCACATATCTGAAATGGGAGGGCTTCGAGCTGACCGCCGAGAACGGACGCGTCCTTTACGTTCCCGAGGGCTTCGCCCACGGCCTCATGGCACTCGAGGATGAAACTCACGTCACCTATCAGGTTTCCTACCCCTACACGCCCGGTGCAGAAAGCGGCTTGCGCTTCGATGATCCAAGCATCGGGATCGTCTGGCCGGGGCCAGTGACGGTGATCTCCGAGAAGGACGCCTCTTGGCCCGATTTCATGCCGGCCCGGACGCTGCAGCCCTCTTCATAAGGGGCTTCAGAACTCTGAAGGGCGCCCTTCCGGTGGACGGCCCACCGCGCCACTTGCCTTTGAGATTTGACCAGATTTCAGGACGAACAAAATGATCATCGTGGACACTGCGCTGGCGCGCAGAGCTGTCGAGGGCAATCCGATCCGCGTCGGCATGGTCGGCGCCGGCTTCATGGCGAAAGGTGTCGCACTCCAGGCCGCGACAGCATCCCCGGGCATTCGGATCGCAGCCATCGCGAACAGGACCTTGTCGAAAGCCAGGACGGCCTATGAGGAGGCGGGACAGAGAGACGTCGCAGAGTGCTCCGATCTCCAGGCGCTGAACGATGCGGTGAGGGATGGTCGGCCGGCGATCACGAGCGACCCCGTTCTCGTAGCCAAGGCCGATGGAATCGACGTGCTCCTCGACGTCACGGGCGCGGTCGAGGACGCCCTCCCACCCGTCCTTGCGGCCATTGCGGCGCGCAAGCACGTTATCCTCATGAATCCGGAACTGGACGGCACGGTCGGCCCAATCCTGAGGGTAAAAGCGGATGACGCCGGCGTGATCTTCACGAATGTCGAGGGCGATCAGCCCGGCGTCATCATGAACCTCTTCCGGTTCGTGAGGGGGCTCGGTATCCGGCCCGTCCTGTGCGGGAACATCAAAGGTCTGCATGATCCTTATCGGAATCCGACCACCCAAGCCGAGTTTGCGCGTCGTTGGGGACAAAATCCCAGTATGGTGACCTCGTTCGCGGACGGCACGAAGATTTCCTTCGAGCAGGCGATCGTGGCGAATGCGACCGGCATGCGCGTGGGCAGGCGCGGCATGTATGGCCCGACCGTCGCTCCCGGAACTCCTATTCAGGAGGTTGCCGACTGCTATCCGGTCAAGGACCTGCTCGAAGGCCCGGGAATTGTCGACTATGTCGTCGGCGCGGCTCCCGGTCCCGGTGTGTTCGTCATCGGGACTATCGAGCATCCACAGCAGCGCCACTATCTGAATTTGTACAAGCTCGGCGAGGGACCGCTCTATACGTTCTATATGCCTTATCACCTCTGCCACTTCGAGGTGCCGACAACGATCGCGCGCGCAGTTCTCTTTGATGACGCCGCGATCGCGCCCGTGGCGCCACGCGTCGATGTCATTACCGCGGCGAAGCGGGATCTGAAGGCCGGTGAGATCCTGGATGGGCTCGGACAATATATGATCTACGGCCTCGCAGAAAATGCAGATGAGACGGCACGTGCCAACCTTCTCCCCATTGGGGTTGCGGTAGGATGTCGGCTGAAACGCGATGTCGCAAGAGATAATGTCCTGACCTACGACGATGTCGAGTTGCCAGCCGGCCGCCTGTGTGACCAGCTGCGGACTGAGCAGGCAGAGTATTTCAAGCTCCCAGTCCGACGCACCATGGCATCATAAGAGTGATCCCAGCTACACCGGCGTGCTGCCTCGCGAATTGTCGCGCGGGATTGGATTCTTTATGCAAAACTGAGCCTTGGCGGCACCGGAAGATGAGCCGGAATAGGCAAGAGCTTTATCCTATGGACTCTCCAGTCCGGCAATTCCTGCTCCTGTATCAATGAGCATCGAGAGTTCCCCAGCCGATCTCCTCCGAGGATACGGACCAATGACGGCAGCGGGATACTCAAGAGGCGGAGCATAGTGCAGAACACACTGCCGCCCGAAATCGCGCATACGTAGCATCCTCTGGTCGACTGCATCCGAGTAGAAGCAGAAATGCTGAGCTCGTTTGAGATCCGGGATGATTGGAAACGCCGGTCGGCGCGGGATGGGCACCGGATCTTCATCGACCACCTAGCAGGGTGAACGGCGGTCTTTCGAAGAGTCGGTTCATCTTGAAACCTGCCGGAGTCATCCATGTAGTACGCAGACCCTGTGCTCGGATCTCGGCTGGGACTCCACTATCCGAGACTGTGCCAAGGCAAAGATCCATGAACACATTCTCAGAACGGGCGCACAAGATCATCATCTGGTGTATCGAGCATGCCCCTGCCTGCAATCTGTCGTTCCTTCGGGCATATAATGCTATTCTAAGAAGTGTTGGAGGACCGCGTCGCGCCACAACATACTTCGGCTCGACGATGCTTTGCGATCTACGCGATCGCATTCCGCAAATGGTTTTCCATTTCGGCGTATGGGAGCCCAACATATCTGCGCTTATCGAGCAGATCCTGTCTCCCGGCGATGCAGTTGCTGATATTGGCGCCAATATCGGATATGTCACCTTATTGGCATCCAAACTTGTCGGTCCTCAAGGAATGGTTGTTGCAATTGAAGCTTCTCCGAAGATCTTCGATCTCCTGGCGGCCAACATTAGCGAAAATAATGTGGGAAACGTTCGCCTGGTACACAAGGCTGTATCAGACGAACCAGGTTTGCTTAACCTGTATGCCGGCCCACCGAGCAATAGAGGACAAACAACGACCTTAGCTTCAAAGGGACTCGATTTCGAAGCCACGGTTGAAGCACTGCCGCTGGATCAAATCCTCACAGAAGAGGAGCGATCGCGGCTCCATCTGATCAAAATGGATATCGAGGGAGCCGAGATTCCCGTCATGCGCCGTTTCCTGGACACCCTCGACCTCTATCCAGATTCCGTGCACCTTATCGTGGAGGTTTCTCCTTCTGAGGAGTGGCCCAGTATGTTCCATCACATGCGTGCTGCAGGGTTCGCAGCTTACTCTATCGAAAATCCATACGAAAGGGAGTGGTATTTGAAGCGGCGGAAACAGCTGACACCCGTGCAGGTCATCAGCGATCTTCCCGGAGAGCAAACAGACATTTTGTTCACGCGCGAACGCCTTCCAACCGTGGAAAGATCCCGCCCTTCGTCCAAGCTGGGTTCCAGGTCTGATTCCCTGTCACAGCCCTGAAAGTAGGCGAAGACCTCCTCCCTTGTACTCATCCGGCATGACTCTGGTCCAACCTGATGCTCAGGGTCGCAACCACGCCGTCCGGCGCATGCCATCGGTTGCAGGCAGTTGGCTCACGCTCGTTGGCTCGAGACCTCTCACGGCCATGCCATTAAGGATTAGCTCAACGGAACGCACACGATCGAAACACGGCGGAGTTTCCTCTGCCGGCATCTCGAGTCCATCATGCAGTAAAAGAAATCTTAATTGCCAAGATAACTGATAAAGCTTGGCATTTGAATGATTTGCCCCGATATCAGAGGCTATATTTTCTGCATCATGATCGGCGTCGTAGCCGTGCACTATACGTGCCGGATCTCCCCGCCGATCAACCGCGCTCCGGATCGGCATGGGCCTGCATCGCGATCGGAGCCTCACCTCTTGATCCCGTGATCGCACGATAGGAGTACACTTCAAGATACCTGACCCGGTAACGCAGGAATGGCTGCTCCACCACGTGGAATGTCACTGTTGCGGCGAGAAGCGTCAGGGGCAACACGAAAAAGAATCCATTCAGGAACGCGTCGACTCCGGGTGTGAAACCCAAAGGGAAGGGTCCGACCTGGAGCAGCAGCGCGATCACGACGAGATGAAGCAGGTAGATCGAGAAGCTGATCTCGCCGACCCATGCCAGGAAACGGGCAAGGAACTTCGACAGCCGTGGCGCGACGTGAAGGTACGAGGCAATGAACAGGCCCCAGCCAGCCCCCTCCGCGGTCGTCCAGAGAATCTTCCAGCCGTCTGGCCAGGACTGGGCTGTTGCCTGGTTGTAGCCGAACAACAGCAGGCTCATGAGGGCGAGTGCGAAGATGCACATCGGCAAAGCGTGCCGCCCATCCCAGGAACGGTAGAATGCCGCGCAGATCATCCCGATCAGGAACTGGTCCATGCGACCGAAGATCGTCCAGTAGGCGATGTCGTTCGGATTGGCACCGTTGTAGACTAGGAGAATACGCAAAGCCACCATCGCGACGATGATCACCACCAAGGCGCGGATTCCATCACGCTGCAGGAGACCTATCAGGAGGGGGAACAGGAGATAAAACTTGAATTCGACGGCGATGGCCCAGAACAGCGTCGTGAACGGGTAAATGTTCGGCACGAACCATAGGTCGACCGGATGCCACAGCGTGAACGGAATGAGGAGGACGCGAGGAAGATCGAGTGGACTTGCAAGATCTGGCCTGGCCAGAGTCCCGAGCAGGAAAACGAAGATCATCAGCGGATAGATGCGGAGGACGCGATTCACCAGGAATGGCGCCGCCCTCACATGGCGATCACCCGCGATATGCGTGAAGATGAATCCGCTCAGGACCATGAAGAGCGCGACGCCCGTGTGCCCCTCGACGATGAACGCGTCGAACGGAGAGGCGACTTCGGTCCAATAATTCTCGCTCGAGGACCCGGACAGCAGGCGTGCCCCAACTCTTTGATGAACATGATGGAAAACGACCAGAAGAGCCGCCAACGCGCGCACATGATCTAGCGCCGGCACATATCCAATGTTCTTGCTCTTCAAAGCATCAAATCCGGAAATGACTCAGGTCACGGCCCTATCCGAGCGCGGAACACCGCACTCCAGCAGCGAAAGTCGCCATGTCTGGCGTCGAAGAACGGCTGTACTAGGGTGGCGTGAAAGTCATTCGTCCTTCCCGGTTCGCCGACTAACGCCCGAGGCGTGTGTTTAGTTTCCCTTTGACACCGAATTGATGGGCAACGTGCTCGTCGTGGCAGCCCGCCATGACGGCCCGCCACGACGTATGCGGGACACTCCCATGGCGAGTCGCACGTACGCGGGACTCCCGAACCAGCGCCGCTCCAACCACCTCTGGTCGCGCCACCGAAGGTACGGCGATGTTTCGCCGTACCATCCTGCCGTCGTTCGGGCTCGCGGCGCTCCGGGCATCCAGGACCTGGGCGACTGCGTAGGATGGATCGCCTCCTGCACCGCTACGGGAGAGCCCTCGGCCCTCCGGCCCCCAGACGAGCCAGGCCCCGGGGGAGAAGCCTGCCGGCGTCGTCGGTTCGGCACACGGGCAGGCAGGCTCCCGCCCTTGAGCCCGGCAAATCTCTCTGGACGGCGGCGGTTCGGGAGGGCATTCCTCGTGGCTCGGATGTCTCCTTCGAATCCCTCCCGCCAACAGAACTCTCCGTCCCGGGGCTCTCCTTTCCGGAGCTTCCCGTATGGGCGGTTCGCGTTTGCCCTTGGCCTCGGCGTGCTCGGTGGCCTTCTCTTCTCCGCCCTGCGGTTGCCGCTCCCCTGGATGCTGGGCTCCATGACGGTCTGCACCATCGGCTCTCTGTTTCGTATGCCGATCGCAGCCCCGAGCCTCGTCCGCCCGCCGATGACCGCGATCATCGGAGTGCTTCTCGGCTCCGGCTTCTCCCCGGCCCTCCTGGGCCATTTGGGAAGCTGGACCATCAGCATGCTGGGCCTCCTGCTGTTCGTAATCGTCGCCGGGGCGGCCTGTGTGCTGTTTCTCCGCAAGGTCGCCCGGCTCGACGTGACGACGGCCTACTTCGCGGCGATGCCGGGCGGGCTCGTGGAAATGGTCATCCTCGGCGAGCAGCGAGGCGGAGATGCCCGGGTCATCGCGCTGATGCATTCCGCGCGGGTTCTCCTCGTGGTCATGACGCTGCCGTTTCTCGTTCAGGCGCTCGCGGGCGCCGGCACCATTGCGCGCAGCCGGATCGGCATCTCCGTTCTCGAAGCCCCCTGGACGAATCACGCATGGCTGATCGGGACCGCGATCGCCGGCGTTGCTCTCGGCCGGCTCCTGCGCCTGCGCGCCGCCTTCCTGCTCGGCCCGATGCTGGCGAGCGCAGCCACCCATCTCGCAGGGTTGACGGATTTCGTGCCCCCTTACGAGATCATCAACCTCGCCCAGCTCGTCCTCGGCACGACGATCGGCTGCAGTTTCGCCGGCACCGCGTTCAGGGAGATTCGGCGCATCTTCGCGATGTCGATCGGCACGACCGTCATCCTGCTCGCGATTACCCTGGTGTTCGCGGTCGTCCTCAACCGGCTGTCGCCGTTCGAGACCACGGCGCTTCTCCTGGCCTACTCCCCTGGCGGCTTGGCCGAGATGAGCCTGATCGCTCTCGCCCTGCAGCTCGAAGTGGCCTTCGTCGCGGCGCACCACATCGTCCGGCTGTTTCTCGTCCTGATCGGGGCGGAGGCCGTCTTCACCGCCCTCGCCCGCCTGCGACGATCGCCGAGCTGATCAACCGAGGCGCAGGCGGTCTGCGCTCTCCCGGGCGGGGACTTTCACGACCGCCTCGCCGTCGAGGACAACCTCGCCGGCCACGGAACACGTGCAAGCCAGGCGGGCGCGGCGGCGCTCTGGAGTCAGTTCAGCAACTTCGACCACGACATCGACCGTATCTCCGATCCGAACCGGAGCGCGGAAATTCAGGGACTGGCTCACATAGACGGCGCCCGGACCGGGCAGCCGCGTGCCGAGGACCGCGGAGATCAGACCGGCCGTATACAGGCCATGGGCAATTCTGGTGCCGAACGGCGTCTTCGCCGCAAAATGCTCCGAAAGATGGATCGGGTTCCGGTCGCCGGTGATTTCCGCAAATCCGACCACGTCCGCTGACGAGATGGTCTTCGAGAGCTTTTCCGACATGCCGACGGAAAGATCCTCGAAATACAAAATCCGCAGTTCTGGCAACATATCCGGGCTCGCTTGAGGGAACGGTCGGTCAGGGGGCAGCGAAGCGCCGATCGTATTCCAGAACCGCATTCAGCAGAACCTGCGCCCCCGCCGCGCACTCGTCGAACGTGGTGCTTTCCGCCTCGTTGTGGCTGAGGCCGCCGGCACAGGGCACGAAGATCATGGTCGTCGGCACGACGCGGGCGATATAGGCCGCGTCGTGCCCCGCCCCCGACACGATGTCCCGCGTCGAAAAACCCGCACGCGCTACGCCCGCCCTGACGGAAGCAATGCACTCGGGATCGAAGCGGACGGCGGGCGAGTCCCAGACCTTGCGGGTGACGAGCTCGAGCCCGATCTCCCCGGCGATTGCCGGAACCGCCTCGTGAAATTCGCGCTCCATGCGTTCCAGAACGGAGTCGTCGGGGTGCCGGAGATCGACGGCCAGGAAGACATGCCCCGGAACGACATTCCTGGAATTCGGGCTCACCTCCATGAGGCCGACCGTCCCGACAGCGGCAGGCGCATGCCGCTTCGCGATGGCATCGACGCGCTCCACGATCCGGGCGGCGCCGAGAAGCGCATTCCGACGCAGATTCATGGGAGTCGATGCATGCGACTCGCTCCCGGTCAGCTCAATCTCGTACCAGCGCATCCCCTGCACGCCGGTGACGATGCCGATCATTTTCTCCTCGGCCTCGAGGATCGGGCCCTGCTCGATGTGCAATTCGAACATCGCGCCGAACGGGACCGATCCGGCCGGTGCATCGCCCCGATAGCCGATGGCCTCGAGCGCGTCGGCGAAGCGAACGCCCTGCCGATCCTCGCGGCTGTCCGCATAGGCGCGGTCGAACACGCCCGCATAGACGCCGGACCCCAGCATCGCGGGTGCGAAGCGGGAGCCCTCCTCGTTCGTCCAGTTGACCAGCAGGAGCGGCGCGTTCGTCTCGTAGCCGAGATCATGGAGCGTGCGCAGCGCTTCCAGCCCGGCGAGCACGCCGAGCACGCCGTCGAACTTGCCGCCTGTGGGCTGGGTATCGAGATGGCTGCCGATGGCGATCGGCACCACGTCGGATCGGCGGCCTGGCCGGTAAGCGAACATGTTTCCGACCTCGTCGACCGTCACCTGACAGCCGAGCGCCTCCACCTGGGCCCGGAACCAGTCCCGGACCTCCCGGTCGAGATCGGTCAGGGTGAGGCGGCAGATCCCGCCCTTGGCCGTGCCACCGATCTGCGCGGTCTCCATGAGGCTGTCCCAGAGGCGCTGGGCATCGATGGTGAGGTTCTGCACGTTTTTCTCCTGATCGATGCCCCGCCCTTTCGAGGGCAGAGTAGCGTGAAAGCACATTTACCCCGGCCGGAAGCTTCGAGCCGAAGCTCCCCCTTCTGCCCCGGAGTGCTGTTCGATCGTCCTATGCCGCAGTCTTGAGAACATCCGCGATAGTGCCCACGAGCTCGTCGATCTGCTCCTTGGAGATGATCAGCGGCGGCGAGAGCGCGATGATGTCGCCGGTCGTGCGGATCAGGACGCCGCGCTCGAAGCACTCGAGGAAGACCGAGAAGGCGCGCTTCGTCGGTTCCCCTTGCATCGGCTCGAGTTCGATGGCGCCGATGAGGCCGATATTGCGCGTGTCGACGACGTGCCGGACGCCCTTGAGGGAGTGGATGGCGTCTTCCCAGTAAGAGGCGAGTTCCGACACCCGCGTCAGCAGCCCCTCGTCGTCATAGGTATCGAGCGTCGCGAGGCCTGCCGCGCAGGCCACCGGGTGCGCCGAATAGGTGTAGCCGTGGAAGAACTCGATCAGGTGCTCGGGGCCCGTCATGAAGGCATCATGGATCTCGCTCTTCACGAAGACCGCGCCCATCGGGATGACGCCGTTCGTAATGCCCTTCGCGGTCGTGATGATATCCGGCGTGACGCCGAAATAATCTGCGGCGAAGGGCTGGCCGAGGCGGCCGAACCCAGTGATCACCTCGTCGAAGATGAGCAGGATGCCGTGCCTGTCGCAGATCTCGCGGAGCCTCTTCAGATAGCCCTTGGGTGGGACGAGCACGCCGGTCGAGCAGGCGACCGGCTCGACGATGACTGCCGCGATCGTCGAGGCATCGTGCAGTGCCACGAGCCGCTCGAGATCGTCCGCAAGTTCCGCGCCGTATTCCGGCTCGCCCCGGGTGAACGTGTTGCGGGCGGGATCATGGGTGTGGCGGATGTGATCGACGCCGCCGAGCAGCGTGCCGAACATCTTGCGGTTCGCCACGATGCCGCCGACCGAGATGCCACCGAAATTCACGCCGTGATAGCCGCGTTCCCGCCCGATCAGGCGCATGCGGGATCCTTCGCCGCGAACACGATGATAGGCGAGCGCGATCTTGAGCGCCGTGTCGACCGATTCCGAGCCCGAATTCGTGAAGAATACATGGTCGATGCCTTCCGGTGTGATCTGGGACAGCCGGTGGGCGAACTCGAAGGCCTTCGGATGGCTCATCTGGAAGGCGGGCGCGTAGTCGAGTTCCGCGACCTGGCGCTGGACGGCCTCGGTGATCTTCGGGCGGCCGTGGCCCGCATTCACGCACCACAGGCCCGCGGTGCCGTCGAGAACGCGGCGGTTGTCGTCCGTGACGTAATGCATGCCCTCCGCGGCCACGAGCATCCGCGGCGCCTTCTTGAACTGCCGGTTGGCCGTGAACGGCATCCAGAAGGCCGCGAGATCGTTCGGGAGGGGGCGGCGCATCTGAACATTCATGACATTCTCCTGGATATCCTGGCAGAGCGGTCGAGCATCCCGCAGCGAGGCCCGTCGCCGGCTTGCGACGGCGGCGCAACCGGCTGCCGGACAAGGGATAGCGGATCGGAGCGTGGCTGGCGAGAGAGGCAGGCCTGCATGAGAACGGTGCGCAGCCGGCTCATTCTCGTGGACGGAAGGCACTTCCGCGGCGGGATCTTGCCCGGCAGCGCCCGACCGAACCCGGCCCACCCAAAATGGGAATCACGAGAACCTAAAGTGCTCCGAGATCGTCCGCGGCCGTATCGTTGAGTTTCGCCTTGATGTTCGCCTTCATGACGGCCAGCACGCGTTCCGCCGTTTCGATGTCCTCGCGGCTCAAGCCCTCGAAGATGGACGCGTTGAGCCTACTGGAAACCTTGACCATATCCTTGAGGACGGCCCTGCCCTGGTCCGTGACGACGACGCGCTTCGCCCGGCGATCGTCGCGGTCCGGCCGACGTTCGACGAAGCCGCTGGCTTCGAGCCGGTCGATCAATCCGCCGAGGGTCACCTTGCCGACTTCGAGCACCTTGGCGAGTTCGGTCTGCAGCATGCCTTCCGGCATCTGCCGGGAGAGTTGGGCTAGCACCCACCACTGGGATCGGGTCAACCCCAACGGCCGCACCTCCTGATCGTACAAGGTGCTCCGCATCCGGGAGACGTCATGGACGAGAAAATTGATGCGGGTGCCCTGCTCTCTCACCTCGTGACGGGCTTCGGCGGGCTTCTCTCGGCGCCTCGCAAGGGTCTTCGTCATTCCGCTTCCGTCACTCTCGGCCCAGACTCTATCCGACATGCCGTCAGTCTACCGCATTGCGTACGGCCATGTCAGACCTCGAAGACGCTCCATCCCTGTTGCAGAGGCCGGCGATGAAGGTGGGCCCGGTTACTCGCCGGCACGAATAGTGCGCTTGCATACGATAAGGATAGCTGCTAATCGACGAGGCATCAACCCGTGGCCTCGGTCGAGCAGAATGCAGCTCGCGCGCTCGCGACCGACAATGCGAGAGCAGGGATGGATTCACTCGGCGCCATCATGGATCCGGCATCGGAAGACCACCGCGCGATCCGCGAGGGAGTGCGCGCGGTTGTGTCCCGCTTCGACGACGAGTACTGGCTCGCGCGAGACGATGACGGCGAGTTTCCCCGTGAATTCCACCGGGCAATGGCCGATGCCGGCTGGCTCGGAATCACGATGCCAGAAGACCTGGGAGGCGCTGGGCTCGGCGTCACCGAAGCGGCCATCATGATGCACGAGGTCGCAAGTCATGGCGGCGGCATGGCCGCCGCGTCGGCCGTCCACATCAACCTGTTCGGCCCCCATCCGATCGTCGTGCATGGAACGCCCGATCAGAAGGCGCGCTGGGTGCCGTCGCTGATCGAAGGCAAGCATCAGTGCTGCTTCGGCTTCACCGAGCCCGATGCCGGCCTGGATACGACGAAGATCAAGACTTTTGCCGAGAAGGTGCCGGGCGGCTATGTCGTGCATGGCCAGAAGGTCTGGACGTCGACCGCGCAGGTCGCGAACAAGATCATGCTGCTGACGCGGACGACCCGGTTCGAGAACGTCTCGCGTCCCACGGACGGGATCACGATCTTCTACACCGATCTCGATCGCTCGAAGATCGAGGTTCGGAAGATTCCCAAGATGGGCCGCAAGGCCGTCGATTCGAACGCGATCTTCATCGATGGGCTGTTCATTCCGGACGAAGACCGCATCGGCGAGGAAGGCAAAGGCTTCGGCTATATCCTGCACAGCCTGAATCCCGAGCGCGTGCTCGTCGCCATGGAGGCGATCGGCATCGGGCAGGACGCGCTGCGCCGCGCCGCGCAATATGCCCGCGAGCGTATCGTCTTCGATCGTCCGATCGGCAAGAACCAGGGCATCCAGCACCCGCTCGCAGAGCGCTGGATGGCTCTCGAAGCGGCCTACCTCATGGCGATGAAAGCAGCCTGGCTCTACGACAACAAGCGACCCTGCGGGGCCGAGGCCAACAGCGCCAAGTTCCTGGGCGCCCGCGCGGGCTATGATTCCTGTCTGCAGGCCGTCATGACGCTGGGCGGCTTCGGCTACGCAAAGGAATATCATGTCGAGCGGCTGCTTCGCGAAGTAACGGTCACGCGGATCGCCCCCATCACCGAGCAGCTCATTCTCTCTTTCATCGCGGAGAAGGTTCTCGATCTGCCGAAATCATACTGAAGCCCGATCATAGTTTCCGGGCACACAGGCTCGTCAATGGACGAGGGTCATGGAGCGCCGGCCCGGTCCATGTCGTTCGAACAGGGAGGTTGACCAGGATGACTCGTCGCTACGTGCGGTCCTTGCAGGATGTGCCCGCCTATCACCCTGCCAATCACACCGGGACCACCAACCGGCGGCTGATCAGTCCCGAGACCGTTGGCGCCCGCCAGATCGAAGTTCTGCACGGGACCATCGAGCCCGGCGATGGCGCCAGCCGTCATGCTCATCCCGGCATCGAACAGGTGTGCTATGTGCTCGACGGTGAGGCCGAAGTCGAGATCAATGGCGAAAGCGCGCGGATCGGGCCAGGGGATTGCTGCTTCTTCCCGGCCGATACGATGCACCGCTTGGTCGTGACGGGTGATCGCCCTCTCAAGGTGCTGGTCATGTATACGCCGCCCTACTGCGAAGACCCCTCCAAGGTCTTGCGCTGACATTCTCTACGAAAAGAATATGAGCTCCCATCCGCTCCCGAGTGTGCTGCAGGATCATGGCTGGAACAGAAGGTGACACATCGAACCGCGCGTCGGGTCCGCTGTCCGGGATGCGCATCATCGACATGACGTCAGTCCTGATGGGACCCTTTGCAACGCAGATGCTCGGCGATTACGGAGCCGACGTGATCAAGGTCGAAAGCCCCGAAGGCGATCTGATGCGGCTCGGGGGCGCGATGCGCAATCCCAAGATGGGCTCGATCTATCTGCAGGCGAACCGCAACAAGCGCAGCATCGTCCTCGATGTGAAGACCGAGGCCGGCCGGAATGCCCTTCTGGAACTCTGCAGAAATGCGGATGCGCTGATCCACAACGTGCGCACCGCTGCGATGGCGCGGCTTCGTCTCTCCTACGAGGACGTCCGCGCCGTCAACGAGGAGATCGTCTATGTGGCGCTCGTCGGATATGGCGAGAACGGTCCCTATGCGGGCAAACCTGCCTATGACGATCTGATTCAGGGGATCTCGGCCATCCCGTCCCTGTTCTCGCAGGGGGGCCGCAGCGAACCGCGCTTCGTTCCCGTCAACATGGCCGACCGCGTCGTCGGCCTCAACGCCGCCCATGCGATCCTGGCGGCCCTCCTGTGCCGGGAGCGGACCGGAAAAGGCCAGAGCGTCGAAGTCCCGATGTTCGAGACGATGACCCAATTCGTCCTGGGCGACCATTTCGGTGGGCTGAGCTTCGATCCGCCGACGGGTCCAGCCGGTTACAACCGGCTCCTCTCGCCCGATCGCCGTCCCTACAAGACCAGGGACGGGTATCTCTGCGTGCTCGTCTATACCGACAAGCAATGGGAGAACTTCTTCCGGGCCATTGGACAATTGGAGGAGTTCCACCGGAACCCACTCTATTCCGACCATGCGACCCGCACGCGCAACTATGACCGGGTTTATGCCGATCTCGCGGCTCATCTCGAGGCTCGCACCACCGAGGAGTGGACGAGGCTTCTAACCGAGAACGACATTCCGTGTGTCCCGGCCTACGATATCGAGCAGCTTCTCGATGATCCGCACATCCAATCGGTCGGGCTGATCCGGGATATGGACCATCCGTCCGAGGGGAGGATCAGAATGGTCGGGCCGCCGTCGCGGTGGAGTCTCACCCAACCGGACATTCGCAGCCATCCGCCGCGGCTCGGAGAGAACACCCGCGAGATCCTCGCTGAGATCGGCCTTTCGGACAGCGAGATCGACGGCATGCTTGCATCCGGCGCAGCGAGAGAAGCATCCTGAGCCCGGCATTCGCGAGGACGATGCGAGAATGAACACGAGCAACCGACCGACTGACCTTCCGGCCTTCCAAATTCCGGACGAGAACCGGCGGGTCCTGCTCGCTAGGCGGCCGCTCGGTATCCCGCAGCCCGACGATTTCGCGATCGAGACTGCCCCGAGGCCGAGCCCGACCCCGGGCACCTTCCTGATCCGGAACATCTACCTGTCGGCCGATCCGGCCCAGCGGGGCTGGGCATCGGCAGAGGCTAACTATTCGGAGCCGGTAGCGATCGGAGGGCCCATGCGCGGCCTCACGGTCGGAATTGTCGTCGATTCGATGGATCCGGAGGTCAGCGTCGGGGAATTTCTCTACGGGCTCTTCGACTGGCAGGATTTCGCGGTTGCGGACCGGTCGAAGATCCTGATGCGCCTCAGGAAACCTCTGCCTCTTCAGGTCTGCACCAATCTTCTCGGGATCAACGGCCTGACCGCTTATCTGGCGCTCACCGAGCTCGGGCGTCCGCAATCCGGAGAAACCCTTCTCGTGTCCACGGCAGCAGGCGCGGTCGGAGGTTTCGTCGGGCAGATCGGCCGGCTGCTCGGGTGCCGCACCATCGGCCTGACAGGTGACGATGCCAAAGTGGAACGGTGCCGCACCCGTTACGGTTACGCCGAAGCCTTCAACTACAAGACGGCGGATCTGAATGCCGTCCTGAACGACGCAGCTCCGCAGGGTATCGACGTCTATTTCGACAACACCGGCGGGCCCATTCTCGATACGGCCCTGCGGCACATGGCGCGTGGCGGGCGCATCGTGCAATGCGGAACGGCTTCTACTGCAAGCTGGAATCCGGTGCCGACGGGTCCCCGGAACGAGCGGGAGGTGCTCACGCGCCGCCTCGTCTGGAGCGGCTTCATCGTGTTCGACTATCTAGATCGCTTCGAGCAGGCGGCGGATAGGCTCGCGGAATGGTATCTCGACGGAAAGATCGTCTCGGACGAGGACATCTCGGAGGGAATCGAGCATGCCCCGGGCGCGATCGCTTCGCTTTACGCCGGCAAGAATGTCGGCAAGAAGCTCATCTATATCGGGCGGTAGATCGCCGATCGCGGCACTTGCGTTCGTGGTTCGTAAAAAATGCGAGATGCGCTGATCTCGTGTGAGTTTTGATCAGCGTTCCTCACAGACAACAAATTCCGTGGTTGTCCTTTGCGCCCTCCTCGTCATCGCGAGTGGGGCGAAGCGATCCAGGAGCGCCTCCGTCGACGGGTAGATTGCTTCGCCTGCGGCTCGCAATGACAGAAGTGCGGTGGAACCGGCAGTGCTCATCCGGCCCTCTTGCCCTCTGCGTCATTGCGAACGAAGTGAAGCAATCTACCCGTCGACAGATGGTTCGACTCGCCCGCGGCTCGCAATGCCGATGTGGGTGCGCGGCAGGCCTGACGACGCCAGACCACAATGACGGCAGTGGGTCCGGCGCTACTCCGGTTCCGGCCCTGCACCTCCCGCCCTCAGACCCTCTTCGTCATTGCGAGCGAAGTGAAGCAATCTACCCGTGAACGGACGCGCTCCTGGATTACTTCGCCTGCGGCTCACAAGGACGGGCCGGAGGCGGCAGTGCATCCTGCCTGATCCGGCGCCGCTCTCAGAAGTGACACGAGCTACTTCATCGGTGATTGCGTTCAGAACCTAGCGCGATCCGGGTCTCTCGTCTTCAGCATCGCTCGTGCTTCCAGTAACGCCTCGAGAATGCGGTGGATTTTCACAACCTTCTCGAGTTCTTTCGCTCTCCTCTCAGATCCTGCTGGCCATCTCGCGCCATGCTGCTTCGAGCACGGCGCGATGCTGTGGCGCTGCGATCGCGATCAAGGCCTCGGCCCGCTCGTGCGCGGACTTTCCGCGGAGATCCGCTGCGCCGTGTTCCGTGCAGATCACGTCAACGTCCGTCCGCGCCAGGGACACCATTTCATCGCCGAACCGGGGCACGATGCGGGATTTCGTGCCTCCGCCATATGACGACGGCAGGGCGATGATGCTGACGCCGCCCTTCGAATGGCGCGCGGCCCGTGCAAAGTCAGGAGCGCCACCCACTCCGCTCACCATCGCCCTGGCCGCGATCTCGAGATTGCACTGACCGAAGAGGTCGACGCTCAAGGCCGAGTTCACCGCGATGAACTTGTCGAGAGCACCGAGAGAGCGTGCGCCATGCGTGCGCTTGCAGTCGAGC
Organism: Microvirga massiliensis; assembly: GCF_001006805.1. GTDB lineage: Bacteria > Pseudomonadota > Alphaproteobacteria > Rhizobiales > Beijerinckiaceae > Microvirga > Microvirga massiliensis. Next base: position 19,558 of record NZ_LN811361.1, read on the forward strand.
ACGTTGATGCCGTTGCGGCCGCGGAGCCATTCATAGAGACGATGTGTCCCCACCCAGACGCAGGAGGTCGGCGGAAAGCTCGGGTCGAGCGCACCCGTGGCCGAAAGCGTGATGACGCCGTCGGACAGCATGCCGGAATGCAGCCGCAAGCCTCGCCGGTCATGCAGCAGAGAGAACAGCGCGTTCGGCACCTTCCCGAGCCCCACCTGCAGGGCTGCGCCATCCTCGACGAAGCCGGCGATCCGGGATGCAATTCGGGTCGATTCCTCATTTGAACGCCCCGCATCATAATCCCGGAGCGGTTCATCGACCTCGGCTGCGAGATCTATGCGGTCGAAGGCAATGGCTTCGGAGCCGGGGATTGCAGGAAGTTGGGGATTGACGATTGCGACGACCCGCCGAGCCCGCTCGAAAACGATCGGCGTGAATTCCACCGCCGGTCCGAGTGAGCAAAGTCCGCGCGTATCGGGCGGCGACACGTGAACGATGCAGGTATCGAAGACGGGGCTCTCGTGCAGATGGCGCGTGAAGCCCGAATACGGAACGGGCAGATGCCTGAACTGACCCGACCTTTGAGCCGCCTTGAAGGCAGGCTGCATGAACAGCCCCGTCACGCGCGCGGTGTCGTGGAGATGATCCAGCGAAAGCGGATTGATGCCCGGGATCGCGGTCGTGGTCAGGTCGAGATTGCGTGTCCGCTCGGCGTCTTCCAGGAAAGCCCGGACAAGCCCGATCGGCTCACCGGCGGACCCCGGCAGGTAGATTCTCTGTCCCGGCCCGAGTTCGCTCACGAGCCTGTCGAGCATCACGACCTTTGTCACGGGAACCTCGCCTCGGTGGTGCTGCTATCGCCGGGAATAGGCCTCACTCAGAGCGAGCACCTTCTGCGCCTGCTTGAAATGCGGCATGTCGAGCATTTTCCCGTCGAGTCCGACCGCGCCGGATCCCGATGCAACCTCGAAGGCGGCAATCACACGTCGTGCATAGGCCACATCAGAGGCCGATGGCATGAAGGCGTCGTTGATCACGGCGACCTGATCGGGATGGATCGCAATGCGACCCGTAAAGCCTTCCCGAGCCGCGCTCTCGCACGACGAGCGTAGCCCGTCGCTGTCGCGAAAATCGGCGTAGAGGGTTTCGATAGCCTGGACGTCGATGGACTTCGCAGCCAGGAGACAGGCGGAGCGAACCATCTTATAGGTAAATGCCCAATCGCCATCGGCGCCCCGGTTGGTGCTGGCGCCGATGGCGGCGCTCAGATCCTCGGCGCCCCAGGTCAGCCCGACGAGACGTGGCAAGTCGAAATTCGCGTAGTCGCCGAGCCTGAACGGCGCCTGCGCCGTTTCGGTTGCCACCGGCAGGATCCGGATCGTCGACGCGACATCGTCACGCTTCTCCAGAACGTCGAGATAATGGCTCAATCTCAAGACATCGGCGGGGCCATGAGTCTTTGGAATGACGATTCCGTCGGGGGCGGCTCGGACGACGGCAGCCAGGTCATCGAGGCCGCCTTCGTCGAGAGGGTTGATGCGAACCCACAATTGCGATGCACGCTGCTTCGGATGAGCATTCAGGTATTCGCGCACCATTTCTCGCGCCAGCGGCTTGCGGGGTGCCGCTACTGCATCCTCGAGATCGAGGATCAGGGCATCGGCACCGACGGTGGCTCCCTTTGCGAGCTTCTTCTCGCTGTCGCCCGGCACGAAGAGGAATGAGCGCAGGTTCATTTCGCGGTCTTTTTCAGCTGCAGTCCGGAGCGCTTGCAATGGGCGACGAGCTCGCCCTTCTGATTGTACGCACGGTGCAGGAAGGTGACGATTCCGGCATTGGGCCTCGACCTGCTCTCCCGGAGTTCGATGACTTCGGTTTCAACGCGAATGGTATCACCGTGGAAGAGCGGCTTCGGGAAGCGCACCTCGTCCCAGCCCAGATTCGCGATGGCCGTTCCCAAGGTGGTATCGCCGACCGAGATGCCGACCATGAGCCCGAGCGTGAAGGCGCTGTTGACGATCCGCTGCCCGTATTCCGTGTTCTCGCGGCAATATTCCTCGTCGAGATGCAACAGCGCCGGGTTGTGAGTAAGCGCCGTGAACCAGACATTGTCGGCTTCCGTGATCGTCCGGCGGATCGAATGCTGGAAGACTTGGCCGACATGGAGCTCGTCGAAGAACAGCCCTGGCAAAACATCTCTCCTTAATAAACCCGAATCGCTCCGGAGGAGCATCTCCGGAGCAGTCCGTCGAATCGTGGTCAGGCGCTACTTGCGCTCGATCTTGGCGACCTCGACGATCTCGACCCAACGCTTTGCATCCTGCTCCACGAAGGCCGCGAGTTCGCTCGGGCTGGTCGGGAACGGATCGGAGCCGATTTGATCGATGAACGCAATCATCTCGGGCTTGTGCAGGACCTTGTTGAGCGCCTCGTTCAGGCGCGTGACGATCGGCGCAGGTGTACCGGCAGGCGCAAAAGCCGCGACCCAGGCTGAGATGTCGAAGTCAGGGACACCGAGTTCCGCGACCGTCGGCACGTTCGGCAAGGTCTTGACGCGCTTGGAACCCGTTACCGCGAAGACCTTGAACTTCCGCTCGGCGATCATGCCGAGCGCGCTTGCGGGATCGGGAAAGAAAATATCGATCCTGCCTCCGATGAGATCCGTGAGAGCCTGCGGCGTACCCCGATAGGGCACGTTCACCATGTCGAACCCGAGTCGTGACTTCAGCATTTCGCCGGAGGCCCGGCCGCCGGTGTTTCCGCTTCCATACGACAAGGGCTGCTTGGATTCCTTGGCGAGCCTGATGAAGTCGGCGAAGTCATCTGCCGGGAGATCCGGTCGCGCCGCGAGAATGTAGGAGATCTTGATGATGCCGCCGATCGGACTGAAGTCGGTCTTCGGATTGTACGGGAGCTCGCGATAGATGCTCGGATTCGCCGTATGGGTGGTGTTGGTGGTGATGAAGAGCGTGTAGCCGTCTGGCTGCGCAGAGGCGACGGCACGCGCCGCAACGATCCCATCCGCACCGGCCTTGTTCTCGACGACGAAGCCCTGCCCGAGTTCCGCCTGAAGACCCTCGGCGACCTTGCGCGCAACCGCGTCGGTTGCGCTGCCGGCCGGAAACGGCACGACCAGGGTCACCGGACGCTGCGGATAGGTTTCGGCCTCGGCTTTCGTTTGCGCGATCCACCCGAAGCCGCAGAACAATGCGGCCAGGAGTACAGCCTTCATCCTGTAAGTGCCCATCGATTTCCTCCCAAATCGTTGACGCTAGGCGGCGGCTCGCTGCGCAAGTCGCGCCAATGTTTCAGGCGTCGTCTGGCAGCATGCGCCGTGCACCCCGCGTCAAGCAAGGCGCACTAGCATCCGTATCGTATGTTTGCTTACTATACGTGTCTAGCCCAAATTTGCGCGCCTGGAGAGCTTTGCCAACGGCGCACTGGCCAGCGCCGAGGCCCGGTTCCACGGGAGCGGTCGGCTTACGTCAGCACTTGCAATTGGCGGGCAACGGATCAGCCCCGGGGAGCTGATGCCGCCAAGCAGCCTTTTGGGAGCCCTCGCAACATGTCACATCGCCCCTCATCGATCAGAATCGATGAGGTCGATCCAAGCATCCTTAAAGATACTTGGATCATGGAATCCACTCGGTGAGAATTGATGTCGCCCTTGCGAGCCTCGCCATCGATCCGCGCGAGTCAGCTCGGCAAGAACCGATCAAAGCTGCGTGATTGAGCGGCGTCCGGCGGATGGCGCTTCCATCTCGATGGATACTTTCCCGAAGATGAAGGGATCAGCAATCTGAAGCAGCAAAAGGGGCAGCAATGCCGCCCCTTTTGCTCGTAATCTCGACCAGTACGGATTACCTTGAGCGCTACAACAGAGCAAATGCCACCGCTCTGCTGCGGCTCGTCCTAGGCGTCTTTCTCCCTTAACTTCGAGCCACTCCGAAGCGCAGCAGGCTTCTTCTTGTCTCATCCGGCCTGGATGGCGTCCTCGGAGGAGATCTCCCACCGTATTGTCGTGCTGGGCTGCCGCGCCGCGTGACCATGGGGCACCTCTATCGGTTGAACCCTTACAACGTCTGTCGGAAACCCGACACATTGACGAAAATGTTCGGGCGAAAGCTTGGCCGGATCGGGCTTGGCCAAGCTCTTGGGGATCTCTTGGGGATCGTGCAGCCCCAGCGCAGCCTCCCTGATTGGCCGTCTGTCGCAACCGGACCAGGGCAGGAATTGGACGCCTCGGGCGAGTTCACCGAGTCGCAGGCCGCAGTCGCCCAGCCCGAGGGCACAGCCCTGATTCCACGCCGGCTCTCCAGCCGATCCGTGGCACTCCGTCCAAGCAACACACAGGAACTCTGATCGATCTTCGGCAGTTCATGAAAGGTCTTGCTCGACAGCGCCGCACCTAACGTCTGCGCTGATTCTCGAGCTGCTCTTCTCATTTCTGGAGATGATGATGCGTATCGCGCAGGTTGCTCCTTTGGCTGAAGCAGTCCCGCCCAAGCTTTATGGGGGTACGGAGCGTGTCGTTTCGTGGCTTACGGAGGAACTCGTTCGGCAGGGCCATACGGTGACGCTCTTCGCCAGCGGGGATTCGGAAACGACAGCCAACCTCGTGGCCTGTTCGCCGCAGGGGCTGCGCCTTGCCGGCCAGCGCGATCACACGGCGAGCCATCTCGTGATGCTCGATCGGGTCCGTCGCCGCGCCGGCGAGTTCGATATCATCCATTTCCATATCGACCTGTTGCAATATCCGCTGTTCCAGGACTTGGCTCATAAATGCGTCACGACCCTGCATGGCCGCCTTGACTTGCCCGACTTTCATCCCGCTTACGAGGCCTTCGGCTATATGCCGCTGATCTCGATCTCCGACAGTCAGCGGGCCCCCATGCCGCCTCAGAGCAACTGGCTTGCCACGGTGCATCATGGGCTCGGACCGGATTGTTGCTCCTTCCAGGCCGGGGGCGGCGAATACCTCGCTTTCCTTGGCCGGATTTCGGTGGAGAAGCGCCCGGACCGGGCGATCGAAATCGCCAAGCGCGCCGGCATGCCGCTCAAGATCGCTGCCAAGGTCGACAAGGCCGATCAGGGCTATTTCAACGAAGAAATCCGCCCGCTGCTCGATCACCCTCTTATCGAGTTCATCGGGGAGATCGATGAGAGCCAGAAATGCGCGTTCCTCGGAAACGCGTGCGCCCTTCTCTTCCCGATCGACTGGCCGGAACCTTTCGGGCTCGTCATGATCGAAGCCATGGCAGCCGGCACACCTGTGATTGCCTGGCGCAACGGGTCGGTTCCGGAAGTGATCGAGGATGGCGTGTCCGGCGCCATCGTCGAATCCATGGAGGATGCCGTCGCTGCCGTGAAACGGGTATCGGCACTGCCGCGCGAACTCGTCCGTCGCGCCTTCGAGCGGCGCTTTACGGCAACGCGAATGGCGGCCGACTACGTCTCGGCCTATGAGGCTCTGCTGGCTCGCAACATTTCGTCGCAAAGGCTCCGGCTGGTCGCAGCCGAGTGAGGCGCGTGTCGGGCTGGCGCTGGCCGAAGCCGTGACCTGGGGTGGGTCAGGGATGGGCGCCCGGAAAGACCGGAGCGGGTGAGGCCCCGTCGTGCCGGGTGCCTGCGCTCGAGCCGACCGACAGGCGATGGCCGGAATGCGGAAGACAGGTTGGTCGGGGCAGGGCTGCCCTTAGATCACCACATTGCGCCGCTCATGCCGGCAACCAGGCCGGTTCCGGGCGGGCTCCCGTGACCGGCTTTGGCTGACACCGACGAGGGGAGCAGGACATGAGCGAGGCATCCGTCAAGTTATTCCCAGGGACCATCGAGAGCAGCCCTTCCGAGGAGTTGCCCGAGTTCTACATCGAGGCCCAGACCTCGCTCGTCGGGCGGCCTCTGCGCACGCTGAAGTCGGGAGACAGCTTCGCCGTGCTCGATGCCTATGGGGACCTCGGCATCGTCCCGGATAGCCCAGAGGGCCTTTTCTACCGCGATACGCGACACCTCTCCCGGTTCGAGTTGCGGTTCGATCGCAAGCGCCCGCTCTTCCTGAGTTCCGTCATCCAAGATGACAATGCGGCACTCACGGTCGACCTTACGAACCCAGACATCTGGTTGGATGACGAGAGCGTGACTCCACGGGATGTGATTGCGCTCGAGCGCACCAAGTTTCTCTGGCAGGGCGCTGCCTATGAACGGATTGGCTTACGCAACTATGACAGCCGCCGGCACCGGTTCCGGATCGATCTGCGCTTCGATGCCGATTTCCGCGATCTCTTCGAAGTGCGCGGGACGGAGCGCGCCAGGCAGGGACCGCGAACCGTCAAGGTACTCGGAAACGACCGTGTGATCTTTCGCTACGAGGGGCTCGACGACGTCGTCCGCCGGACGGAGCTGCGGTTCGAGCCAAGTCCCAAGCGCCTCGAGGAACACCGCGCCGTTTTCGATATCGAGCTCGAGCCGGACGAAAGGACATCAATCATCGTGACGGTGACATGCGGAGCCGGCGCGATCATGCCGTCGGCTCCGCCTTTCCTGATGGCTTATCGCGACATCCGGCGAGCGTTGCGGGCCAGCACGGCCGACATCGCGACCGTGCAAAGCTCGAACACTCTGTTCAACGAGGTGGTGTGCCGCTCGACCTCCGACCTCTACATGCTGATCACGAATACGGAATACGGGCCATACCCCTATGCCGGCATCCCTTGGTACTCCACCGTGTTCGGCCGCGATGGGATCATCACGGCGATGCTGCTCCTGTGGGTCGATCCGTCAGTTGCCAAGGGGGTTCTGAAATATCTCGCGGCCACACAGGCCACGACGGTGGATCCAAAGGCGGATGCCCAGCCCGGCAAGATCCTGCACGAGCGACGCCTCGGCGAGATGGCTGCGACCGGAGAAGTTCCGTTCCGGAAATACTACGGCACGGTCGATGCCACACCGCTCTTCGTGATGCTGGCCGGACAGTATTTCGAGCGGACGGGCGATCGCGCGACGATCGAAGCGATCTGGCCGAACATTCAGGCAGCTCTGCGCTGGTGTGACGAGTATGGGGATTCCGACAAGGACGGTTTCGTCGAGTACCACCGCGAGACGGAGCAGGGGCTCGCCAACCAGGGCTGGAAGGACAGCTACGATTCCATCTTCCACGCCGACGGCACGGGGGCGGAAGGCCCGATCGCTCTCGTCGAAGTGCAGGGTTATGTCTTCGCCGCTAAGAGAGCCGCGGCCCAGCTCGCGATCGCCCTCGGTGAGACGGACACGGCAACCCGCCTCGAGCGGGAGGCCGAGACACTCCGCCGCCGCTTCGAAGCTGCCTTCTGGTGTGAAGAGATCGGCACCTATGCCCTCGCTCTCGACGGCGACAAGAAAGCTTGCCGGGTTCGCACCTCCAATGCCGGCCATGCGCTCTTCACGGGCATCGCCGCGCCAGATCGCGCACAAAGGGTTGCGCAGACTCTCATGCATCAGGAGTCGTTCAGCGGCTGGGGCATCCGCACGCTGGCGAAGGGCGAGCCTCGCTACAACCCGATGTCCTATCACAACGGATCGATCTGGCCTCACGACAACGCGCTGATTGCGTTGGGGCTGGCGCGTTACGGACGGAAAGTCGACGCGGCGCGGGTGTTCGAGAGCGTGTTCGATGCGGCGACCTACCAGGAGCACCGGCGCCTCCCGGAGCTGTATTGCGGTTTCCTGCGCCGCCGCCGCCGCGGGCCGACGGCCTATCCCGTGGCCTGCTCTCCTCAGGCCTGGGCAGCCGCCGCCCCGTTCGGCTTTCTCGCTGCCTGCCTGGGACTCGACTTGGCGGTCACATCGGGCGAAGTCCGCTTCCTGAACCCGGTGCTGCCGAATTTCCTCGACGAAGTGGTTCTGCGAGGCGTCAGGCTCGGGACATCCTGCATCGACCTGCGCCTGCATCGTTATGGTGGGGACGACGTGACCGTGAATGTCCTGTCCCGGACGGGAGACGCACAGGTCGTGCTCATGAAATAGCGGAGGCCGGCGAGCCGCCGCTGTCCGGTCGAATCTCAGGATTTCAGATCACGCCGCTCTGTGGACAGCCTGGGGATAACCTGTGGTTGATTCGCGACACATTGACTCGCCCCGGCATGAGAACAAAATAGGAACAACACTCTCGATCGGAACGGATGGGCTGGGCATGATCCGTGCCGGGCAACGCATCGCGCTTGCCGAAATCCGCAAGCGCTTGAATCCCCGTGAGCGGCCCCGCAAGGGTGCCCTGCCCTTCGGGATTCCGGCGGTCGACCGGCATCTTTCGGGCGGCCTCCCTCTCTCGGCCCTCCACGAGGTCGTGGAAGCAAGTCCCGCGGCGGAATTCGCGGGTTCCGCCACCTTGTTCCTGGCCGGGATTGTCGCCCGCTTGGAAGGCCCCGTGCTCTGGTGCCTCTCTCGCCGGGATCTGTTTGCCCCGGGTCTGGCAGCGGCAGGGCTCCATCCCGATCGGGTGATCTTTGCAGAAAGCGGCCATGATCGCGACGTGCTGCCTGCCATGGAGGAGGGCCTGCGCGAATCCGGGCTTGCCGCCGTCGTGGGCGAGGTAACCCGCTTCGGCCTTACCGCATCGCGGCGCCTCCAGCTCGCAGCCGAGGACAGAGGAGTCATGGCCCTCGTGCTGCGACGATGGTGGACCGTCGCAGAGAAAGAGCTGACGGCCTTGCCGACAGCCGCCTTCACGCGCTGGCGCATCTCCCCCTCTCCTTCCGATCCTCCGCCTGCCCCCGGCCTCGGGCGGGCCCGCTGGCAAGTCGATCTCACACGTTGCAGGGGCGCAGAGCCCCGTTCCTGGATCCTGGAGGCCTGCGATGAGACGGGTCGTCTCGCTCTTCCTGCCCTCGTGGCCGACCGACCGTCTGCGTCGAAGAAAAGGCGGGCCGCCGCGGGATGAGCCCTTCGTCACGGTCGTGCAGGAGGGCTCGCGCCGGATCCTGGCATCGGTGGATGCCACGGCCCGCTGCCTGGGGTTGCGGCCCGGTCTCACGGTCGCCCACGCGCAGGCAATGGTGCCCAGCCTGCACATCGTCGAGGCCACGCCCGAGGAGGACGCAACCGCCCTCACCCGGCTGGCGACCTGGTGCCTGCGCTATGCGCCGCTCGTTGCTCCCGATCCTCCCGACGGAATCTGGATCGATATCGCCGGCGCAGCCCATCTCTTCGGCGGCGAGGCCCTTCTGATCGAGGATCTCATCGGACGGCTTGCCCGCAACGGCATCACGGCATCGGCCACCGTTGCCGATGCGCCGGGCGCTGCCTGGGCCGTGGCACGCTACGGAGAGATTCGTGTCGTCTCTCCGGGGGGACTCGTCGAGGCGGTTGCCGCCTTGCCCGTCGAGGCATTGCGGCTCGAACCGAAGATCCTCGAAGCTCTCCGCAGGCTGGGAATCGATCGTATCGGCCAGCTCGCCGCCATGCCGCGCGCCCCGATGGTGCGTCGCTTCGGCCATGCGGCGGCGCTCCGGCTCGATCAGGCTTTCGGACATGTGTTCGAGCCCATCAGCCCGATCATCCCGGAGGAGACACTATCGCAGCGGCTCGCCTTCGCAGAGCCGATCGGCCGTCTCGAAGATCTCGAGCGGATGACGGCCCGGCTCGCTACGAAACTCTGCCGCAAGCTCGAAAAGCGTTCGCTCGGCATCCGGCGGCTCGATCTGATCCTGCGCCGCACCGATCGCCGGGATGCGGCCCTACGGGTCGGCACGGCGCGCGCGACACGGGATGCGCCGCACCTCGCCCGCCTCTTCGATGAGCAACTCGGGACGGTCGATCCCGGCTTCGGCATCGACGAGGCTGTTCTCGTGGCGAGCCGGACCGAGCCCCTGGAAGAACGGCAGGTCGGGGTCGAGGATGGCGCGGGCCTCGGCCGCCTCGTCGATCGGCTTGGCGCCCGCCTCGGGCAGAGCCGAGTCTACCGACTGGCCTCCATTGAGAGCCGCATTCCCGAACGCTCCGTGAAACGCATTCCTGCCCTCGCGCCGCCGACCGGCGTGACCTGGCCTGCCCGGCTTCCCCGGCCGAGCAGGCTTCTCGATCCGCCCGAACCCGTGGCCGCGATGGCCCTCGTGCCCGATCACCCGCCGGTTTCCTTCGTGTGGCGACGCGTCCGTCACCGCGTCAGGCAGGCCGACGGGCCGGAACGGGTGCTCGGCGAATGGTGGATCAGAGACCGGGAGATGGCCGCGATGCGTGATTACTACCGCATCGAGACCGAAACCGGCGCACGCTTCTGGCTCTTCCGCGACGCACCCGCTGCTGATGGCGGACGCTGGTGGCTGCATGGACTGTCCGCGTGAGTGTCGGCGCTGTCACCCCTCACCCGCGCGCTGCGCTCGCGACCTCTCCCGCTTGGGGAGAGGTTGAGAGCAGTGCGGGTGAGGGTGGCAGCGCGACGCTCCAGAATGAAGCCGCGTGACGATGTACGCGGAACTGCAGGTCACGACTCATTTCTCCTTCCTTCGCGGCGCATCGAGTCCGCGCGAGATCTTCGAGCAAGCGAAGAGGCTCGGATTGCCTGCGCTCGGGATCACGGACCGGCATTCGCTCGCCGGGATCGTGCGCGCTCACGAAGCCGCGAAGGAAACGGGAACCCGTCTCGTGACCGGCTGCAGAATCGATCTGCGGGATGGTCCTTCCCTTCTCCTCTATCCGACCGACCGGCCCGCTTATTCGCGCCTGTGCCGGCTTCTGAGCCGGGGCAAGCTGCGTGCCGGCGAGGCACGCCTGCAGGATCGAAAGATCCGTAAGGGCGAATGCCACCTCGTCTGGTCGGATCTCGCGGAATGGTCCGACGGACTCATCGGTGTCGTGCTCGGCGATGAGCCGAGCGAGACGCTCGCAACGGATCTCGGCCGGGTTCGTAACCTGTTCGGTAATCGCGCCTATCTCGCGCTCATCCGCCGTTTCGCACCGAACGAACATGTGCGCCTGCATAAACTCACCGACCTCGCACGGAGCCGGTGCATACCGACGATCGCCATGGGCGACGTGCTCTATCATCATCCGGATCGCCGCATCCTGCAGGATGTCGTGACCTGCATCCGTCTCGGCTGCACGCTCGACGAAGCGGGATTCCGGCTGGAGCGGCACGCAGATCGGTTCCTGAAAGATCCCGTGGAGATGGCGCGCCTCTTCGAGCATCATCCCGAAGCGGTGGCTCGATCGGCCGAGCTCGCCTCTCGCTGCACCTTTTCCCTCGACGAGTTGCAGTACCAATATCCCCATGAAGTCTCCACGCCCGGAGAAAGCGCCCAGGAAACTCTCGAACGTTTGACGCTGGCAGGTGCCCGGGAGCGCTATCCGAAAGGCCTGCCCGACAAGGTCGCAGCACAGTTGCGGTACGAACTCACCCTGATCGAGGAGCTAGGCTATGCTCCTTACTTTCTGACGGTGCATTCCATCGTGCAGTTCGCGCGCAGCCGGGAAATCCTGTGCCAGGGCCGGGGCAGCGCCGCCAATTCGGCTGTCTGCTATGTCCTTGGCATCACCTCCATTGATCCCGTTCAATCGGGACTCCTCTTCGAACGCTTCGTGTCGAGCGAGCGCAACGAACCGCCCGATATCGATGTCGATTTCGAGCACGAGCGCCGCGAGGAAGTGATCCAGTGGATCTACGAGACCTATGGCCGTCATCGCGCTGCGCTGACAGCCACTGTGATTTGCTACCGGGCGCGCGGTGCCGTCCGCGAGGTCGGCAAGGTGCTCGGCGTTCCTGAGGATGTCACCGCGGCTCTCGCCGGACTCGTCTGGGGATGGAGCACGGAGGGCGTGGGCGAGCGCGAGCTGAAGGATCTCAACCTCAACCCCGATGATCGTCGCCTGCGTCTCACGCTGGCTCTCGCCCGCGAACTCATCGGCACGCCGCGTCATCTCTCGCAGCATCCGGGCGGCTTCGTGCTCACTCAGGATCGTCTCGACGAACTCGTGCCGATTGAGCCCGCCGCTATGGAAAACCGGCAAGTCATCGAGTGGGACAAGGACGATATCGAAACCCTCAAATTCATGAAGGTGGATGTGCTTGGCCTCGGGATGCTCGGCTGCATGCGTCGCGCCTTCGATCTTCTGCGCACGCACAAGCAGGTGAGCTACGATCTTGCCAGTATTCCCTCGGGGGATCGCGCGACGTACACGATGATCCAGCGGGCCGATACGGTTGGCGTGTTCCAGATCGAGAGCCGCGCCCAGATGTCGATGCTGCCACGCATGAAGCCGAGAGAATTCTATGATCTCGTGATCCAGGTGGCGATCGTGCGGCCTGGGCCGATCCAGGGCGACATGGTGCATCCCTATCTTCGACGCCGTGAGGGCAAGGAGGATGTTATCTATCCCACACCCGAATTGAAGAACGTCCTGCAGAAGACCCTCGGCGTTCCGCTGTTCCAGGAACAGGCCATGAAAGTCGCGATCGTGGCGGCCGGCTTCACACCCTCCGAAGCCGATCAGCTGCGGCGCTCGATGGCGACCTTCAAGTTCACGGGCAGCGTCTCACGCTTCCGCGACAAGCTCATAGCCGGCATGGTCGCGAACAATTACAGCCGGGATTTCGCGGAGCGCACCTTCAAGCAGCTCGAAGGGTTCGGCTCCTATGGCTTCCCGGAGAGTCATGCGGCGAGCTTCGCCAAGATCGCCTATGCCTCGTCGTGGATGAAGTGCCACCATCCCGACGTGTTCTGCTGCGCGATCCTGAACAGCCAGCCCATGGGATTCTACGCTCCGGCTCAACTCGTGCGCGACGCTCGACAGCATGGTGTCGAGATCAGGCCCGTGGACGTCAATCATTCCCGCTGGGATTGTACGCTCGAGCCCCATCGGGAGAAACGCTCCGCCGTGCGCCTCGGTCTGCGCATGACGAAGGGGCTCGCGAATGCGGATGGAGCACAGATCGTCGGCGCCCGCGGCGAACATCCTTTCCTCTCGATCGAGGATCTCTGGCGGCGCGCGGGAGTCCCCGTCGCTGCGCTCGAACGGCTCGCCGAAGCCGACGGCTTTGGCTCTTTGGGGCTTACCCGCCGCGAAGCCCTCTGGATCATCCGGGGCCTGAGCAATGCGCCGCTTCCCCTCTTCGCAGCGGCGGATGAGCGGGACGGCGCTCTGCGCCCGGAGACGATCGAGCCTCCCGTTGCTCTCGTGCCGATGACGGCGGGTGGCGAAGTCGTCGAGGATTATCGTTCGACCGGCCTCACTCTCAGACAGCATCCGGTCTCCTTCCTCAGGGCGGATCTCGCCACGAGAGGAATCGTGGAATCCCGCACCTTGCGGACGGCTCGCGACGGGCAGCGCCTCATCGTCGCCGGTCTCGTCCTCGTCCGTCAGAAGCCCGGTTCGGCGAGCGGCGTATTGTTCGTAACGATCGAGGACGAGACCGACATCGCCAATCTCATCATCTGGCCATCCCTGTTCGAACGTCAGCGCCAGATCATCCTGTCGGCTGGCATGGTCGCCTGCCGGGGCCGTGTCCAAAGGGAGGGTGATGTCATTCACGTCGTTGCAGAGCACCTCGACGATCTCTCCGGCCTCCTGCGCGAAGTGGGCACCCGGGACGAACGCTTTCCGCTGTCCCATGGGCGAGGCGACCAGGCAAAGTACAGCGGCGCGCCGGCGGCGCGCGAACCCGCCTCACGCGTCACACTTTCCAGTGAGTCGGAAGCAGGCGATCCGGGCCGCGAGGCATCGGGCATTTTGATTCCCGACCCACAGCTCGGTGCGGGAATCAAGGTGAAGTCACGCAACTTCCACTGACGTTGGCGGTGTCATAGAATCAATAGAATATCAGCGCTGCCACCTCACCCTTCGCCTCACCTCACCGCTTGTGAGAGCGGTCGCTCCAATTTGGCAGAACGAACCCAAATGTGATGTGCCTGCAGTGACATACCTTCACTTCGCCCCTGGTGGGAGAGGTCGCCCCGAAGAGGCAGGTGAGGGGTAACCGCGCCGACACCTCCCAATCCAGTTCACGCATATTCCCCGCAATCCGACGCCCACCACCCCGCCGTTAACCACCCGCTAACCATGAACCGGGCAAATCTTGCCGGGTGTTCGAAGCGTGTCGGGTGCTGGGGTCGTGAACGCAGCTTTGGAATTTGCACAGAAGCTTGGTCCGGCGCGGATGGCCGCCATGGGCGGCGTCGTGCTCGCGCTGGTGGCGTTCTTCGCCTTCGTGATCCTGCGGGTGTCGCAGCCCGCGATGGGCGTGCTCTACACCGAGCTCAGCCTGCAGGATGCGGGCGCGATCATCCGTGATCTCGAATCGCGTGGGGTCCCGTACGAGACGCGCGCCGACGGCCAGACGATCCTCGCCCCGAAGAACGACCTCGCACGCCTGCGGATGGAATTTGCCGCCAAGGGAGTCCCGGCCGGAGGCGGCGTCGGCTACGAGATCTTCGACAAGGGCGATGCCTTCTCCTCCACGAGCTTCGTCCAGAACATCAATCACCTGCGTGCCTTGGAGGGCGAGCTCGCCCGGACGATCCGCTCCATCGGCCGCGTCCAGAATGCGCGGGTACACCTTGCGATTCCGGAGCGCCGGCTCTTCGAGCGCGATCGGGAGCCGCCACGCGCCTCCATCGTGCTGCGCCTACGCGGCGAGCTCGAAAGCGCCCAGATCCGCGCCGTCCGCCATCTCGTGGCCTCTGCCGTCGAGGGCTTGCGTCCGGATCGCATCTCGATCGTCGACGAGCAGGGGCGCCTTCTGGCCGATGGGGCACAGGGTGACGTCACCCAGGCTGCGGTGGCCATCGACGAGAAACAGGCGGGACTCGAGCGCCGCCTCAAGCGGCAGATCGAGGAGATCGTTGCCGGAATCGTCGGCTCCGGCCGTACGCGGGTTCAGGTTGCCGCCGAGTTCGATCACAACCGCATCGAGAGCAGATCCGAGACCTACGACCCGGAGAGCCGCGTCGTCCGCTCGACGCAGACCCGCGAGGAGAGCCAGACGAGTGCCGCCAATGACGGAACCGTCAGCGTCGGCAACGAGCTCCCCGGGGCGACATCTCAAGGCGGCGCAAACGCAGCGCGAGACACCTCCGCGAAGACCGAGGAGACGGTCAATTACGAGATCTCGCGCACCATGCGCACCGAGGTCCTCGAAGGCGGCCGCCTGAAGCGCCTCTCGGTCGCGGTCCTCGTCGATGGCGCCTATAGCCGCGGCGCGAACGGCGAGCTCTCCTACCAACCCCGCTCTCAGGAGGATCTCGATCGGATCGCGACGCTCGTACGGACGGCGATCGGCTACGACCAGAATCGGGGCGACCAGGTCGAAGTCGTCAATCTCCAGTTCGCGGACGCTCCGCAGGAGACCGAGTTCGCAGACGAATCCCTCGTCACGAGCCTGCTCAACCCCACGAAGGAAGACATCTTCACCTATATCGAAATTGCCGTCATCGCCCTCCTGACATTGATGGTCCTGCTCATGGTGGTTCGCCCTCTCGTGAAGCAGGTCATCGGCCCGGAAGTCTCGCGCAAGCTCCTGCCCACGACGCCCGCGGCGATTGCCGCCGCGGGCGACGCCCCGGCACCCGAGCCAAGCCGAGACAATCCGGCCATGAGGATGCTCGAGCTCGCGCGCGTGAACGGCGAGATCCAGCAGCAATCAATCGAGAAGATCGGAGAGCTCGTCCAGGCCAACCCGGCCGAGAGTGTGGCGGTGCTGCGCCAGTGGATCAACGACCGGACCTGAGATCATGTCGATCCCTCTTTACGAACTCACCGGCCCGCAACGCGCCTCGATCATCCTGCTCGCCCTCGGCGCCGAGTTCGGGCGCCCGATCTGGCAATCCCTGGAAGAGGATGAGATCCGGGTGGTCACGCATGCCATGGTGCAGCTCGGCACCATCGATGCGGAAACGGTCGAGCAGCTCATCGTCGATTTCGTTGGCACTCTCTCGGCGGGAGGAGCCGTCGTCGGCACCTTCGATCGTGCGGCGCAACTTCTCGGGCAGCTCCTGCCGCCGAAGCAGGTGGAAAGCCTCATGGACGAGATCCGGGGTTCCGCCAGCCGCAGCATGTGGCAGCGGCTCGCGCATATCGATCCCGAGGTTCTCGCCAATTACCTGCGCAACGAATATCCGCAGACGGTCGCCGTGATACTGTCGCGCGTCCGGCCCGATCACGCGGCCCGCGTCCTCTCGATTCTTCCCGACGAGTTCGCGGTCGATGTCGTCAACCGCATGCTGCGGCTCGAAAAGGTCCAGAAGGAAGCCCTCGAGCATATCGAGGAAACCCTCAGGAGCGAGTTCGTCACGACGGTTGCGCAGACGTCCCGCCGGGATGCGCACAAGAGCATGGCGGAAGTCTTCAATGCGCTCGACCGGCACACGGAGAGCCGGTTCCTCTCCGCGCTCGATCAGATCAACCGGGAGGATGCGAAGAAGATCCGTGCGCTGATGTTCACCTTCGAGGATCTCGCGAAGCTCGATCCGGGCAGCATCCAGACCCTGATGCGGCAGGTGGATCGCGATACGCTCGCGCGTGCGCTCAAGGGCGCCCCCGAGCCGATCCGCGCCTTCTTCTTCTCCAACATGTCGAGCCGGGCTTCGAAGAACCTCCAGGACGAAATGGCCTCCATGGGCCCGATCCGCCTGAAGGATGCCGACGACGCGCAGATCAAGATGGTTCAGCTCGCGAAGGAGCTCGCCGACCGCGGCGAGATCCTCATCTCGAAGAACCGCGCCGAGGAGGAGCTCGTCTATTGACGATCAATGTGAAGCCCTTCCTGTTCGGCAACGATTTCCGCCAGCGTCCTCCCGAGCCGAAACCCGACACGCGCCACGAGGAGGCCATCGCCGAGGCGGAGGCGCGCGGCTACATGCGCGGGCTTGCCGAAGGCCGGCAGCACGTCGAAACGGAAGCCGAGCTCCGCGTCGCTGCCGCGCTCGAGTCGCTCGCGACCGGTATCGGCGCGATCATGGCGTCGCTCGACAGCCGCCACTCCGAGACCGAGAGCCTCGCCATCGAGTTTGCCCTCGCGCTCGCCCGCAAGCTCGCCGGAGATGCGCTCGCGCGCGAGCCGCTCGCGGCAATCGAGGCCGCTGCGCACCAATGCCTGCAGCATCTGCGCGGCGTTCCCCATCTCGTCGCGCGTGTCGAGCCGTCGCTCGTCGAGCGTGTCGACGAGCTCCTCCGCCGCCTCGCACGCGAGCGCGGCTTCGACGGCAAGATCGTCACGCTCGGCGATCCGGATATCCCCGCCGGAGATGTGCGCCTCGAATGGGCTGATGGCGGCGTGGCGCGCGATCGTTCGCGCATCGAAGCCGCTGCTGCCGAGATGCTCGGGCGCGCATTGCATCGCCCCCTTTGAACCAAGGACATATTCTCTATGGCGACCGAAACCGATCTCCCACTGCCCAACCTCCAGGAGCAGGACGTCACTTTTGCGGGCTTGAGGGAAGCAGCGATCAGCCCGAAGACGGCTGCCGACCTCGAACAGGTCTTCGACGTGCCCGTGACCGTCACGGCGGTCCTCGGCAACACGGTCATGCCCGTCGGCGATCTCCTCGCGATCAAGCCGGGCTCCCTCCTCGAACTGGATCGCAAGGTAGGCGAAGCCATCGACATCCTGGTGAGCAACCGGCTCGTCGCGCGTGGCGAAGTCGTTCTCGTCGAAGACCGACTCGGCGTCACGATGACGGAGATCATCAAGAGCGACCATTAGCATGGCGGGCCGGGCGCACTCATCCAGGCTACGGAACTGCCCGGCCCGAATGAATCCCTGTCCGCGGCGGCGGATCGATCAGAAGGCCCTTCGCATAACCGAGGCCCGAGCGGATAACCGGAAAAGGAGACGAAGATGCGTCTACTCATCATCGGCCGGCTGAACGGTGAATTGATTGCCGCCTCGAAGATCGCGATGCAGAGAGGCGCAGCGGTCGTGCAGTCGGATACCGTCGAGCAGGGGCTCGTGGTCCTGCGCAGCCGGGGCGCGGATCTCATCATGGCCGACGTGGCGCAGCCGATCGCCGAGCTCGTCGACGCTCTGGCTCTCGAACGCATGCGCACGCCGGTCGTCGCCTGCGGCACCGGGACGGATGCGCGCGCTGCAGTGGCGGCCATTCAGGCCGGCGCACGGGAATACATTCCCCTTCCGCCGGATCCGGATCTGATCGCTGCGATCATCGAGGCGGTCACATCGGACAATCGGGCCTTCGTCTGGCGCGATCCGGCCATGGAGCGCGTCGTGCGCCTCGCCGAACAGGTCGCGCGATCCGAGGCCTCGGTCCTGATCACCGGCGAAAGCGGGACCGGCAAGGAGGTCGTGGCGCGCTATATCCATGGGCGCTCCGGCCGCAAGGGGAAAGCCTTCGTGTCGGTGAACTGCGCCGCGATCCCAGATAATCTTCTCGAGAGCGAGCTGTTCGGTCACGAGAAAGGGGCCTTCACGGGCGCGGTGGCCCGTCGGATCGGCAAGTTCGAGGAAGCCAATGGGGGCACGCTCCTCCTCGACGAGATCTCCGAGATGGATGTGCGCCTGCAGGCAAAGCTGCTGCGCGCCTTGCAGGAACGGACGATCGACCGGGTCGGTGGCTCGCAGCCCGTCAGAGTCGATATCCGGGTGATCGCCACCTCCAACAGGAATCTCGGCGACGAGGTCCGAAAGGGCACGTTCCGGGAGGATCTCCTCTACCGTCTCAACGTCGTGCATCTGCGCCTGCCGGCGCTCCGCGAGCGGCCAGCCGACGTGCTCGAGCTCGCGCGCCACTTCCTGAAACGCTACGCGGACGCGAACGGCCTGCCGGATCGTCCTCTTTCGGCCGAGAGCCGAGACCTTATTCTCCATAGCCCCTGGCGCGGCAACGTGCGGGAACTCGAGAACACGATGCACCGTGCGGTGCTGCTGGCGAGCGGCTCCGAAATTACGCCCGACGCCATCATGACACCCGAAGGAGAAGCGCTCGGAACGAGCTCCTCCGATCCGGCCGCGCGCGCCGTTCAGGCCGCCGAGGCGGTGACGCGAGGGCTCGTCGGACGGACCGTCGCCGATGTGGAGCGCGACCTGATCCTCGACACCCTCGATCATTGCCTCGGGAACCGGACCCATGCCGCCCGGATCCTCGGAATTTCGATTCGCACGCTCCGGAACAAGCTGAACGAATACAATCTGTCCGGGATCGTGGTGCCGGGGCCCGGCCAGGGTCGCTCGGCTGCCTGAAGGACCGTCCCTACTCCGAGAAACGGCTCCGGGCGCCGCAATAGCGGGCGCGACACGAACGTGCTTGCCGCAGGGTAAGCCTGGCGTTAGGTCTGCGGACTGTGAACCAAGCAGCCGCACGCCTGGCCCAAGCACCGGCCCAACCAACCCGGGAGTCGCAGGCCGCCTCCTGGCCGGATTCCGCTGGGGGATTCCGTCTCCTCTGGGCCGCGGCAGTGATCGTGCCTGTCCTCATCTTCGCAGCCGCGGCGATCTGGAGCTGGAGCGACATCATCCGGGAGACGCGGAACCGATTGGAGCGGACCGTCGACATGCTGCACGAGCATGCTTTGCGCTCCATCGAGACGCAGGAGGCCATCATCGAGGCCGTGAACCTGCGCATCCGGAACCTCACCGATGCAGACATTGCCGAATCGGACGACCTGCAGGAGTTGCTGAAGCAGGTCGTCGCCGAGACGCACCCGTCCAACGGAGTCGCGATCATCAGCAGCGACAACCGAGTCGTGATGACGAGCGCCGATATTCCGCTGCGCATCGGCAGCAGCGTCGCGGACCGGGATTATGTCCGTGCCCTGCGCGGCGATCATCGGGGCACCTATATCGGCGAGGTCGAGATTTCGCAGGTGGCGAATACGGCGCTGTTTCCGATCAGCCGACGCGCATCGAACGGCCGGAACCTGATCATCTCGATGTTCAGGCCGAGCTACTTCGAGGACTTCTATAAATCCGTGGTCGAAACCCCGAACGATATCGTCGCCCTCGTTCGGGCCGATGGAAAGCTTCTCGCGCGCTCGCCGCGGCCGGATGACATCGAGGAGTACCGGCGACAGATCTACAGTCCGATTTTCGACGAGGTCATGAGCACCGGCCGCGCGTTCACGTCCGGCGTCCTCCCGTTGGCTCCGGACCGCCGCTACTATGCCTCTCGACAGGTCGGCTCGCATCCGGTCCTGGTGGTCTATGGTCTCGACCCTGCCGTGCTGCAGCGGGCCTGGATGCGGCAGCTCGCAATGTCCGGCCTCGCCTGCCTGACGGCAGCCCTTCTTCTGATGCTCCTCACGCATCTCGCACAGCAATCCGTCCGGCGCGAGCGCGCCGCATTGGCCGCAGCGCGGCTAGAGGCCGAACGGCGCGCCGATGCGGAAACCCGGCTCCGCCATGCACAGCGGATCGATGCGCTCGGGCAGATCGTCGGGGGCGTGGCTCACGACTTCAACAATGTCGTCATGGCCGTGATGGCGGGCACGCGCGCCATCTCCAAGCGGGGCGATGACGCTCAGGAAGTCCGGCGGATCGTCGAGCTCATCGATGCGGCGGCCGAACGCGGCGGCCGCCTGACCAAACGAATGCTGCACTTTGCACGGCGCGAGGATGCACGAACGGATCTCGTCGATATCCGCGAAGCGCTTGATTCCGTGACGGGCCTCCTCGGCCATACACTCGGGGCGGGGCTCCGCATTGCCCTCGATATGCCCGACCGCTTGCCTCCCGCGAAAGGAGATCGCGCCGAGTTCGAGACCGTCATCGTCAATCTCGTCGTGAACGCCCGCGACGCCATGCCGGACGGCGGCCTCATCACGATCAGCGCCCGCGAGGAGATCATCGCCGTGGCAGGGCCCAGTCACGCGCCCGGACTCGAACCCGGTCATTTCATCCGGGTCGCTGTCAGCGATCATGGGACCGGCATGGACCCTGACATCCTCGCCCGCGTCGGCGAGGCGTTCTTCACGACCAAGCCGCCCGGAAAGGGCACCGGACTCGGTCTCGCCATGGCGAGGGGCTTTGCCGAGCATTGCGGCGGAGCCTTGCGCATCGACAGCGAGGTCGGCCGCGGCACCACGGTGACGATCTGGCTCGCGACCTATGCCCGTGCAAAGGATACCGAGGCCGCGCCGCAGCCGGACAGCTCTGCCTGACATTCAGGAAGGCCCTCTCCCGGCAGGGAAGCATCTCTTATCCCGCTCGGGAGATGCGTATGCTGTCGTGAGAAATACCCGCAGTATCGGATACACCGTATCCTGCATCCGGAGATTTCGCACGATGCGCCTCATCGCTGTCGCACTCGCGTTGCTGACCTTGTCCGGCGGGGCGCTGGCCCAGCAGCCTCGCCCGTGGGACGAGATCCTGAGAGAGGCACGAGGGCAGATTGTCTACTGGAATGCCTGGGGTGGGGATGACCGCAACAACGCCTACATCGCCTGGGTGGCCGCCGAAATCGAGCAGCGTTACGGCGTATCGGTC
Source organism: Microvirga massiliensis (assembly GCF_001006805.1). Lineage (GTDB taxonomy): Bacteria > Pseudomonadota > Alphaproteobacteria > Rhizobiales > Beijerinckiaceae > Microvirga > Microvirga massiliensis. The sequence goes on from NZ_LN811361.1 coordinate 40,952, forward strand.
CGCCATGTGAAACTGGCCGATACCGCGGAAGCCGTGACTCGTGTCGTCGCCGAACGCGCGGCGGGGCGCGACACGAACGGCACCATCGATCTCATCTGGATCAATGGCCCGAACCTCGCCTCCATGAAGCAGCACGACCTTCTCTTCGGCCCGATCACACCCGCTCTGCCGAATTTCGCTCTCGTGGATAAGGTCGGCAAACCCTCGACCGTGGTGGACTTCACGCTGCCCGTCGACGGCATGGCATCCCCCTGGCTGATGGCGCAAGTCGTGTATGTCTATGACAGTGCGCGCTCCGACCCGGCAAGCCTCCCGCGCTCCGCCGCGGCTATGCTCGCCTGGGCGAAAGCCCATCCGGGCCGCCTGACTCATCCGGTCGCCTCGAATTTCCTCGGTGCGACTTTTCTCAAGCAGGCTCTCTACGAACTCGTGCCCGACCCGTCCGTCCTGCAGCATGAAGCAACCGACGAATTGTTCGTACCGGCGGCGGAGCGACTGTTCGCGTGGTACGAGGAACTCCGGCCTCATCTCTGGCGAAGCGGTCGCGACTTTCCCGAAAACGGCCCCGCGATGCGGCAGCTTCTCGCAGACGGCGAGATCGACCTCATGATCTCGTTCAATCCCGCCGAGGCTGCCCTCGGCATCGCGAACGGCCTCCTGCCCGAAACAGCTCGGGTTCTTACGCTTGCGGGCGGCAGCATTGGGAACACCAGCTTCGTCGCGATCCCCTATAATGCGTCGCATAAGGAGGGCGCGATGATCGTGGCGAACTTCCTGCTCGAGCCTGAGGCTCAGGCCCGTGCCCAGGATCCGCGCGTGATCGGGCTGCTGACAGTGCTCGATGTCGCGCGGTTGCCTGCAGCCGAGCAGGCTCTGTTCGAGACGACGCGGCAGCCCGGCATGCCGCCGCCCGGGGCGCTCGGCCAGCCGCTTCTCGAGCCGCATCCGAGCTGGGCGACACGGCTCGTCGCGGAATGGCAGAAGCGTACCGCGCGCTGACCCGGTGCTGCGCCTTGCGCCAGGCGTCACGCTCGCCCTCTTTCTCACGCCGCTGCTGACGGGGCTCGCCGGCACGGTTCTCCCGGCCTTCGGCTATTTTCCGCCGCTCGGGCATCACGACGTCTCGCTGCAACCCTGGCGCGATCTCTTCGGAACGCCGGGTGTGATGCACTCGATCGCGCTCACCATCCTGGTCGGGCTCGGCGCGACGATGGTCTCTCTCGCCTGCGCGATCGGACTTGTCGCCCTGATGGTCCGCAAACCCGTCTGGGTGCGGCTCGAGGCTGCAATCTCTCCGCTCTTGGCGACGCCACATGTCGCGATTGCCATCGGCTTCGCGTTCCTGATTGCCCCGAGCGGCTGGATCGCGCGCCTCATCTCTCCCGAACTGACGGGCTGGACACGACCTCCGGACCTCCTGCTCCTCCGCGATCCGTACGGGCTGTCATTCCTGGCCGGGCTGGCGCTGAAGGAAATTCCCTACCTCGTCCTCATGATCGTGGCGTCCTCCCGCCAGGTGCCGGTCGCTGCGCTGATTTCGACCGGCCGGTCCTTGGGATATTCCTTCGCGGCGTCATGGATCCTGCTCGTGCTTCCGCTCCTCTATCGGCAGATCCGCCTCCCGGTCTATGCGGTGCTCGCTTTCACCCTCTCCGTCGTCGAGGTTGGCCTGATCCTGGCGCCGAGCCAACCGCCACCGCTCCCAGTCCTCGCGACCCGATGGTTCCTCGATCAGAGCCTCGATCGTTATCTGCCGGCTTGCGCAGCTGCCGTTCTGCAGCTCGTCATCGTGGTGCTCTCGATTATCGCGTGGCGTGCCGGTGAAGCGGCTGCCGGCAGGCTCGTGCGGCGGCGTTGCGAAACCGGCCATCGTCGGAGCAGCGCAGCCGCATTTCTCCTGGCGGCGTCCTCGATCGGCACTCTGTCCATCATCGTGAGCCTGTGGAGTCTCGCTGTGCTCGGCGTCTGGTCCGTGGCGCGAACCTGGACTTTCCCGGAGGATCTGCCCGAATCGTGGACGCTCGCGATCTGGACCGGCAGGGCCGATATGCTGGCGCTCGCCGGCAGGACGGCTTTCATTGCTCTCTGTGCGACGCTCATCGCGATGGCGCTCTCGATCGCCTGCCTCGAGAACGAGCGCCGACGGGGCATCACGCCGCGCGCAGGCATCCTCTGGCTCCTTTATTTTCCGCTCCTCGTGCCGCAGGTGGCGTTCCTGTTCGGCGCTCAGATCGCGATCCTGCGCCTCGGATGGGACGCCACGCTGGCCGCCGTGATCTGGAGCCACCTTCTCTTCGTGCTGCCCTATGTCTTCCTCTCGCTCGCGGATCCCTATCGCGCGCTCAATCCGCGCTTCGCGCAAATCGCGGCGAGTCTCGGCGCCACGCCGGCCGCAAGACTTCGCCGGGTGGTGCTTCCGATTCTCCTGAAGCCGATCCTCGTCGCCTTCGCGATCGGCTTCTCGGTCAGCGTCGCACTCTATCTGCCGACACTCTTCGCCGGGGCTGGCCGTGTCGCGACCCTGACGACAGAAGCCGTCACGCTGTCCGCCGGGGTAGACCGCCGGATCGTCTCGGCCGTATCGCTCCTGCAGGCGCTGCTGCCTCTGGTCGTCTATGGGCTTGCGATCGTCGTTCCGCTCACCGCATTCAGAAACAGGCGGCTGCTGCGATGAGCGAGCCACTCGCGCTCACAGAGGTGACGATCGTCCTCGGAGATCGCCGGCTCTTTGCACCGCTCTCGTTCACTGTCGCCCCGGGCGAGATCACGACGGTCATGGGGCCGAGCGGATCCGGGAAGTCCACGTTGCTCTCCTACCTGAGCGGCTTTCTCGCGGCTCCCTTCAACGGCTTCGGGCGGGTCGCGATCGGTGAGCAGGACATCACGGGGCTTGCTGCGGAGCGACGTCGAATCGGCATTCTCTTCCAAGACGACCTCCTGTTTCCGCATCTCTCCGTCGGACAGAACCTCGCCTTCGGACTGCCGGCAAGTGCCGGATCGCGTCAGGAGCGCCGGCAGATCATCGAGCGGGCTCTTGCGCAAGCAGGCCTCGAAGGTTTTCGGAAGCGCGATCCGGCCACTTTGTCCGGCGGCCAGCGAGCACGGGTCGCGCTGCTCCGCACATTGCTCGCCGAGCCCCGCGCCCTGCTCCTCGACGAGCCGTTCAACAGGCTCGACGTCGCACTTCGCCAGGAAATCCGTCGCTTCGTCTTCGAGCGCTCGCGGGAGCGATCGATTCCGGTCCTGCTCGTGACTCATGATCCGGAGGATGCCGCTGCGGCAGGCGGGCCGATCGTTACGCTAAGGCAGACGATTTAGTGACAGACCAGACCATTACTCTGACGTCATTGCGAACGACGTGAAGCAGTCCAGCGGTGCTGCGGTGGACAGGCCGGATGGCATTGTCTGCGGCTCGCAATGACGAAGTGGGTTCTCGTCGCGATCTGTGATCGAGCGAGCAACGAGCGCTGCGCATTAACTACCCGCTAACCATGACCCGGGCAAAAGTTGCCCAGTAAGACAGGCAGGTGGGGGCCTCCAGGTATCATGAGCGAGTTGGCGGCAACCGCGCCGGGTCTGGCGGCAGGCGAATCCACGGGTCTTGCGAAGAGCCCGATGAAGTCGCTCGCTTCCTTCGCGGGCCGCACCGATCTTCTCCTTGCGATCGCCGTGATGAGCATCCTGGTGGTGCTCGTCTTCCCGCTCCCGGCGATGCTGCTCGATCTGCTCCTGGCGGTTTCGATCATCGTCTCGGTGCTGATCCTGATGACGGCACTGTCGATTGAAAACCCACTCGAATTCACGGTCTTCCCGACCATTCTTCTGATCGCGACGATGCTGCGGCTGGCGCTGAACATGGCGTCGACCCGGCTGATCCTCGGACATGGCCACGAAGGCACCGCAGCGGCCGGCCATGTGATCGAAGCGTTCGGCCATTTCGTCATGGGCGGCAATTTCGTGATCGGGGTGATCGTCTTCGCGATCCTGATCATCGTGAACTTCGTCGTGATCACGAAAGGATCCGGGCGCATCGCTGAGGTTGCGGCCCGGTTCACCCTGGATGCCATGCCGGGCAAGCAGATGGCGATCGACGCCGATCTCTCCGCCGGGCTGATCGACGAGAAGGAAGCCCGCAAGAGGCGTAAGGAGCTCGAGGACGAATCATCCTTCTTCGGCGCCATGGACGGGGCCTCGAAATTCGTGCGTGGAGATGCGATCGCCGCCCTCCTGATCACCTTCATCAACATTATCGGCGGCATCATCATCGGGATGGCGCAGCAATCGATGGGCTTCGCCGATGCTGCGAAAACCTACACGCTGCTGACGGTCGGCGACGGTCTCGTCTCGCAGGTCCCGGCTTTGATCGTCTCGACGGCAGCCGGTCTGCTCGTCTCCAAGGCCGGTGTCCGCGGCTCCGCCGACAAGGCGCTCGGACGGCAGTTCTCCCATTATCCGAAGGCGCTCGGCATGTCGGCTGCGGTCATGCTGCTGATCGCGCTCCTGCCAGGAATTCCGATGCTGCCATTTCTGGGTCTAGCCGCCGGGGCCGCCTTTCTGGCGCGCCGGTTCGATCGCGAGGCGCGCGCAGCGGCCGCTTCTGCGCAAGGGTCGTCGGATACGGCCTCTGCGGAAGCGGCAGGTTTGCGGGAGGAGCCGATCAGCGACGTGCTGCGGATCGACGATCTCAAGGTGGAGATCGGATACGGCATCCTGGCGTTGATGAACGGTTCCGACGGAAACGACCGCGTCACGGAGCAGATCAAGGCGCTCCGCCGACAGCTCGCGGTGGAAATGGGCTTCGTGATGCCGTCTGTGCGCATCCTCGACAATGTCCAGCTCGAGTCGAACAGCTATGTCATCCGGGTCAAGGAGATCGAAGCCGGTATCGGCCAGATCTATCCCGGGCAATTCATGGCGATGGATCCGATGGGCGGACAGGTGCAACTGCCTGGCCACCATGTGCTCGAGCCGACCTTCGGCCTGCCGGCGACCTGGATCGATGCCGGCCTGCGCGACGAGGCGCAGTTGCGCGGCTACACCGTCGTCGATGCCGCGACCGTGCTCTCGACGCATCTCACGGAGATCATCAAGGGCAACATGCCGGATCTCCTCTCGCATGTCGAAGTGCAGAAGCTCATCAAGGAACTCCCCAAGGAGCACGCGGACCTCATCAAGGAGATCGTTCCGGCGCAGATCTCGACCACGGGAATCCAGCGTGTCCTTCAGCTCCTGCTCGCCGAGCGTGTCTCCATCCGGGATCTCGGCACGATTATCGAAGGGATCGCCGAAGCGTCAGGGGCTCTCAAGAACGCGCGCGATATCGTGGAGCATGTCCGGGTTCGCCTCGCCCGTCAGATTTGTGCGCAGCATGCCGGGCTAGGTGGGCAGTTGCCGATCGTGACGCTCTCGCCGCATTGGGAATCCGCGTTCCTCGACTCCATCGTCGGCCAGGGAGAAGAGCGGCACCTCGCGATGCAGCCTTCGAAGCTGCATGAGTTCGTCGCTCTCGTGCGCGAGCGTTTCGAGGAAGCCGCCCGGATGGGCGAGATGCCCGTGCTCGTGACCTCGGTCCAGACCCGACCTTTCGTGCGCTCGATTGTCGAGCGCTTCCGCCGCGAAACGCCGGTCATCTCGCAGGCCGAGGTTCATCCCCGCGTGCGGCTCCGGACGGTTGGGAGCATTTGAAGTCGAAGGCAATGCACTGCCCCAGCCGCCGCGCTTCCGTCCTTGCGAGCCGGAAGCGAAGCAATCTACCCGTCGACGGATGCGCCCCTGGATTGCTTCACTTCGTTCGCAATGACGGGGTGGCATGAGTGCCGGAAGAGCATTGTCGGGCAGATCTCAAGCCTGATGCGAGATCGGTGCGGCCACCTTGCGCAGCCATAGACTCGTCTCGAAGTCGCTTGGCTGCAGCGGCAGCCGCCGCACCACCTCCGGCAGCGGATATGCCGACTTAACGAAGTGACTCGCGAAAACAGGCGTGAAAGCGCCGCCCTGCATCAGTGCGCCGACGAGGAGTTGCTCGTTATAGCCGCGCCAAGCCCAGGCCTCGGGATAGGCATCCGGCAGGGTGATGTCGTGAACATGCAGGAATATCCCGGCCGGAAGGCGCGGCACCACGTCGAGGAACAGACGGTCGACATCAGTGCCCGCCATGGCCACGTGGCTCGAATCGACGAACAATATGTCGCCGGGTGCGAGATCCGCGAACACGGTTTTCCCGGCGTCCCGAAGGAGAGCCGGGATGTGCCGCACTCCCAGTCCGGCGATGGCGGCCCGGGGCGCCGGATCGATGCAGGTAATGATCGTTTCCAGACCGCCATCGGCGACGGCCCGAGCCAGAAAGCGGGTCGAATGCCCGGACCCGATCTCGACGATGCGAGCCGGTTTGTGGCGACGAACGATGGCGTAGGCGGCCGCGGCATCGAGGCGGGGGAACCAGTCCTGGTCGAACCGAGCCGGACCGCCCTCCTCTGCGATCCTCAGAAGATCCGGTGCTACCTCTTCGATTGCGGCCAGGGTATCGGAGAAGGCCGGGCCGGCGGCTTCGAAGAGCGGCCTTAGGGCCGGATAATCCTGCGCTCGCGTTCCCGCCGCATAGCGATAGGGAATGAAGAAGCCGCCGGGGCTCAGGCCGGTGACAGTCGGGAGTCCGAGCCGGAGTCGCCGCCACCAGACGCGCATCGGGCTGGCTCAGACGAGTGGGGTCGGAGGCTGACCGATCCCGCGGTTCTTCCAGGCCTGTGCGAGCCTTGCGCGCTCGAAGAGCAGAACGACCGCGATCGAGAGAGCGAAGGGGATGAGCAGGTAGAAGACCCGGAAGATGATCAGCGCAGCCAGCACATCCGCCTTCGGGATGTCCGGCATCGCGGTCAGGAAGACGAGCTCGAATACGCCAAGCCCACCAGGTGCGTGCGACACGAGGGCCGCGGAGAACGAGGCCAGGAACACGGCGAGCACCACCACGAAACTCGGTTCCAGCGGCGCCGGCAGAGCGAAGTAGATGATCCCCGCCGCTCCCAGGAGTTCGAGGGGAGCCGCGATCATCTGGCGGACCATGACGGCGGGTCGGGGATACTCGAGCTTGAACTTCCGGATCACCAGCGGGCGCAGGTGGAGAATCGAGCCGAGCATATAGAGAGCGACGATGGCGAGCAGCAGAAGGCCGATGCCGCGCGCCGTCGCTGGCGTCGTGAGCGCCTCGGGCAGGAGCCCCTCAAGGCGTTCGAGAAGCGTCGGGTCGATCGTCAGGACGACGCCGCCGAGAAGGATCGTCCCGAGCCCGAAGGTCAGGGAGCACAGAGCGACGAGCACGGCGATTTGCGGCGCGCTCAATCCTTTGGCGCTGTAGGCACGGTACCGGACGAGCGCACCCGAGAAGACCGAAGCCCCGACATTGTGTGCGAGCGCGTAGGTCGTGAAGGAGCACACAGAGACGTAGAGCCACGAGATGTGGCGGACGCCGAGATGCAGCAGAGCGATCCGATCGTACCAGGCGAGCGCCGCATAGGCCACGAAGGTCGAGAGGCCCGCCAGGGCATAGCGATGCGCCGGTATGGCAGTCAGGCTTGCCCACACGGCGTCGAGCGACAAGCCCCGAAGTTCCCGAAAGAGAAGCCAGCCCGACACGACGACCGCAGTCAGCCCGATCAGCGGCCAAATGAACTCACGCACGTTCTTCATCAAAAGCGGTCTGGCTCCTCCCAAGGCTCCCTGATGTGCCGAAAAAGGGCTTGCCTCGCAAGCTTCGCTGGCCGTCTTTGCGAAAGAGGTTCCAGCCGGCTGGCACTAGGGCAAGGAGCCGGCTCCTCTCCTGAGTCGATCGGTTGCACCCCGCCCGCCTCTCGGGCAGACCTGATGCCGAGTCCCGCCACACGGTCGAGGTTCGAGTGCCCTCGCTCAACTTGAATGGCTACACCGACCTCCCTCCCGGGAAGGTCGCATCCATCGTGACGTATCTCGAGATGAAGGAGCGGCCGCGTCTCAGACAGCTCGCCCGGCCGGCGGAATGGCGGCTGCAGGGTCTTTCCGGCGACCTCGATCGCTATCGGGCCCTGTTCCGGCGGGTCGGCGAGCCGTGGCTCTGGTTCAGCCGGGCTCTCATGCCCGAGCGGACATTGCGCGAGATCATCGGCAACCCGGACGTCGAGGCCCTCGCGCTCGTGGACGATGCGCAGGATTTCGGGCTGCTCGAGCTCGACTTCCGAAAGCCGGACGAGTGCGAGCTTTCCTTCTTCGGGCTCGTCCCGGAGAGGATCGGGAGCGGAGCCGGCCGGTTCCTGATGAACGAGGCAATCCGCCGGGCCTTTCGACGGAAGATTTCCCGCTTCTTTGTCCATACCTGTTCGCTGGATCATCCGGCGGCGCTGTCCTTCTACAGGCGCTCCGGCTTCGTTCCATACCGGCAGGCGATCGAGGTTGCGGATGACCCGAGGCTGAAAGGTTTCCTCTCCCGGAGTGCGGCCCCGCAGGTGCCGATCTTCCTTCCGGGAAACAGGGTGGATCCTTGATCGGTGATCCGCCAGGAAACGGATCGAACCCGCTATGCTTCTCTGTGCGCTCCGGGAACTCCCCGGAGCGCGAATGGCTCGGCCCGAGACTCCCGGTCCTACGCGGAAGCGCGCAGCGACCGTGACACGCCGATCTGGTCCATGGCCGCCTGATCACGGGCGTTGTCGAGCGCGCGCTCGCCGGCGCGCTCACGATCATCGAGGATTTCGATCTTCTTGAGTTCCTCGAAGGCCTCGCCGAGTTCCGCCTTCGCGTCCTCGAGCTGAGACTGCAGGTTGACCGCCGACTGGCGGAGATTGTCCCGGCGCTGCCCGGCGGCGCGCGCATAGGTGGGATATGCGAAGTGTGCCGGGTCCGAGATCCCGGCCTTCTGCTCCTCGACCGCGATCTCCCGGTCCAGATCCTCCGCCATGCGGTCGAACTCGGCGATCATCATCTCGATCTGAGCGACTCTGCGACGCCTCTCGTCGACCTGAAATCGTTTCAGACGCAGAAGCGTGTCCCTCGGCTTCATCGTTTCCTACTCCACGAAGGTTCAGACGCCCGATGAATTGCTCAGAATGTTCGTCAGGCGGGCGTAACCTTCGCCGATGGAGGTTGACTCTTCCTTACTCTGCGCCAGGAAGGCATCGAGGGCCGGGAAAAGCCGGATCGCCTCATCGACTTCGGCCGACGAGCCGGCGCGATAGGCGCCGAGCCGAATGAGCTCTTCCATATCCGCATAGGTTGCGAGCACCTGCCGGGCCCGGACGACCGTCGGCCAATGGGCGGGATCGCAGGACCGCGGCATCGTGCGGGACACCGATTTCAGGATATTGATGGCTGGGTAACGCCCGCGCTCGGCGATTGCGCGCTCCATCACGATGTGGCCGTCGAGGATTCCGCGGACCGCGTCGGCAACCGGTTCGTTATGGTCGTCGCCCTCGACGAGCACCGTGAAGATTCCGGTCACCGTTCCCTCCCAGGTTCCGGGACCGGCTCGCTCGAGCAGACGCGGGAGCTCGCTGAAGACCGTCGGCGTATAGCCTTTGGCGGTCGGAGGTTCGCCCACGGCCAGCCCGATGTCGCGCTGCGCCATCGCGAAGCGCGTCACGGAATCCATCATGGTCAGGACCGAGGCGCCGGCATCGCGGAAGAACTCGGATAGGGCGAGCGTCAGATAGGCCGCATTCCGCCGCATGAGCGCCGGCTCGTCGGAGGTCGCAACGACGACGACCGAACGGGCGAGCCCCTCCTCGCCGAGGTCGTCCTGCAGGAATTCCTGCACCTCGCGCCCCCGCTCTCCGACGAGGCCGATCACGGCGATATCGGCGGACGTGTGGCGGGCGAGCATCGACAGGAGCACTGACTTGCCCACACCGGATCCGGCGAAGATCCCCATTCTCTGGCCACGGCAGGTGGTCAGAAACGTGTTGATGGCGCGAACGCCGAGATCGAGCGGCCCGCCGACCCGCTGACGGGAATGCGCCGGCGGCGGATCGCGCCGGAACGGATAGAGAGTCGGCCCCTGCGGCAGCGGCCCCTTGCCGTCGACCGGGCGGCCGAGCGCATCCACGACGCGCCCGAGCCACGCCTCGCACGGACGCACGCCGCTCGCGGCCGAGCGCACCCGAGCCGCGCAACCGCGGCGAACACCTTCGAGCGACCCGAACGGCATCGCGAGCGCACGTTCACCCGCGAAACCGATTACTTCCGCGAGCACCGTGCCGCGGTCGATCGCGATCTCGACGGCTCCGCCCACGCTCATCGCGCTCACCGGGCCGGCTATTTCGATGAGCAGGCCGCGCACGGCGGCGACCCGTCCCCAAATCTCCAGCTCATCGATCTCCTCGATCGCCGAGAGCGCGTCGCGAAGACCACCCGCTCGATCGTTCACCATGGCTTCACGTAAACCTTTCGTTTACCGGCCTCCTTAACAATGAGGCCAGGGGAACGACCAGGCCACGCGTCGCTCCCTCGTCGGGATGTCTCCTGGACGCCTCGACTTTCGGCGTGGCGCAATGTGAGCCGATGACGATCCGTAACCCGCTGATCGACTTCAGATCGAAACAATACTGGGAGCCCTCGGCGTGCGACGCTTGCGCGTACGAATCAGGGTTTGTTAACCATTCGATACTAGGGTTGCGAATCGGATCAAAGCGGACATCTGCCCTCGCGAGGGGGGATGGGCGGGTTTCGCCGCTCGCACGCTGAGGGGCTAGGGCTGGGGATCGACAATGCGCGTACTTCTGATCGAGGACGACAGCGCCATAGCTCAAAGCATTGAGCTGATGCTTAAATCCGAGAATTTCAACGTTTACACCACCGACCTTGGTGAAGAGGGCATCGACCTCGGGAAGCTCTACGATTACGATATCATCCTTCTCGACCTCAATCTGCCGGACATGTCCGGCTACGAGGTGCTTCGCACGCTCCGGGTCGCGAAGGTGAAGACCCCGATCCTGATTCTGTCGGGCCTCGCGGGCACCGAGGACAAGGTCAAAGGGCTCGGATTCGGCGCGGACGACTATCTCACGAAACCTTTCCACAAGGATGAGCTCGTCGCGCGCATCCACGCCATCGTGCGTCGCTCGAAGGGGCATGCGCAATCGGTGATCACGACCGGCGATCTCGTCGTGAATCTTGACACCAAGACGGTCGAAGTCGCCGGCTCGCGCGTGCATCTCACGGGCAAGGAATACCAGATGCTCGAGTTGCTCTCCCTCCGGAAGGGCACGACGCTCACCAAGGAGATGTTCCTCAACCATCTTTATGGCGGCATGGACGAGCCGGAGCTGAAGATCATCGACGTCTTCATCTGCAAGCTGCGCAAGAAGCTCTCCAACGCGTCCCAGGGGAAGAACTACATCGAGACGGTGTGGGGCCGTGGCTATGTGCTCCGCGAACCGACCGATGGCGACGAGCGCATCGCGATCTGACCGAGAGACGCTTCGCTTCATGCACCAAGGCCCGGCTGACCAGCCGGGTCTTTTCGTTTGAGGAGTGTGATTTCGCCGTTGCGGCGAGTGCAGCCAAGCGATTGAGGCGTTGGCGCCACAATTCCTGGATTGCTTCACTTCGTTCGGAATGACGGAAGTGGATCCGGCGCACTCAGTTTCCGGAAGTTCTCGTCCCACTCCCATGCCCTCCTCGTCCTTGCGAGCCGGAGGCGAAGCAATCTACCCGTCGACGAGTGCGCCGCAGGATTGCTTCGCTTCCCTCGCAACGAAGATGTGGCACCGGGAATCGCAGAGCATCACGCCCGCGTCTCTCGCTCTACCCGATCAGGTCGAGGCGCGCAGCAAGTCCGGCGTTGCGCAGAACGCGGGATGCCGGGCGCCCGCGACACGGACTGGCGGAAGGCCCGGTGCGTCGGCGCGAGCATAAAGGCCGCGATGGTCGGGTTCGGGGACGAGCGCTTCCGTGAGGCCGAGCACCGTCTCGGCCGCTCCCAGCACGAGTGCGCCGTCCGGCGCGAGGGCCGCTGCGAGGCGTTGCAGCACGGCGGACTTCGTTGCGGTATCGAAATAGATCAGCACGTTGCGGCAATAGATGATGTCGAAGAAGCCGAACGGCGTGAAATCCCGGATGAGATTGGCGGTTCGGAAACTCACCATCTCGCGGATCTTCGGCGAAATCTGCCATTGATCTCCGACCTGCGTGAAGTGCTTCAGCAGGAGCTGGATCGGCAGACCGCGCTGCACTTCGAATTGCGTGTAGAGGCCGGCCTTCGCACGGTCGATCACGGCTTTCGAAAGATCGGTTGCCAGAATCTCGATCCGCCACCCGGCCAGGCTGGGTCTCGCCTCATCGAGGAGCATGGCAAGCGAGTACGGCTCCTGCCCCGTGGAGGCGGCGGCACACCAGATTCGGAGTCTTTTCGAAGCAGCCCTCGCTTTCATGTAGCGAGGCAGGAGAACCTCCTTGAAAAGATCGAACGGGATCTTGTCGCGGAAGAAGAAGGTCTCGTTGATGGTCATCGCCTCGAGCACCGAGATCTCGAGATCGGGATCGCGGCCGGCGCGAAGCGCAGCGACGAGCGCAGCGAGGCTCTCGAGGCCGAAGTGCCGACGCACCGGCTCGAGGCGGCTCTCCGCGAGATACTGCTTGTCCGGCGTCAAGGCGAGGCCGGAGCGCGCCTTCAGAAAGGCGCGAAGAAAGTCGAACTCCGGTTCCGTCATGGCAGTGAGCCCGTAATATGGTCTCTTAGAGCGGGGCCAATGGCCGACAGCGGTAGCACGCCCCGCGCGAGGCCCGCGCGCACGATGCTGCCGGGCATGCCCCAGATGGTGCTGGTCGCCTCGTCCTGGACGATGACGCTCGCGCCCGCGCGCACGAGCGCCCTCGCCCCCTCCGTTCCATCGGATCCCATGCCCGTCAGAACGATGGCGATCGCGGATGGGCCGAGAAAGGCTGCAGCGTCCCTGAACAGCACGTCGACCGCCGGCTTGCAGAAACTCACTGGTGGTCCATTCTCGATCCGGATCTCGGATCCGGAACGCAGGCCCATGTGGCGTCCGCCGGGGGCGACGTAAACGGTGCCCGGAGCAAGGGTCTCGCCGTCCTGCGGCTCGCGAGCCTGTATGCCGAGCCGCGTTCCGAGATGCTCCGCGAACGCCGCAGTGAAGGTGGACGGCATGTGCTGGACGAGTAGGACCGGCAGCTTGCGGATTGCAGGACCGAGCCCTCGGAGTACCTCCTCGACGGCCCGCGGTCCGCCGGTCGACGCACCGACGAGCAGGCATTGGGGGATCGCAGTGCCGGCCAATGCGAGCCGCGCCGCAGAGGGCGAATAACCTTCGGACCGCATGGACGTCTTGGGAGCGCCGAGTGCACGCAACTTTTCGATGAGCTCGTCACGAAATCCGCTCGCTGAAGCCTGCCGCCTCCCTTCGGGCTTGGGAAGATAATCGACGGCTCCGAGCGAGAGACATTTCAACGACGCTTGTGCATTCCGTTTCGTAAGCGACGAGACGACAACGACCTTTACTCCAGGGCGCCGGGCCAAGAGTTTCGGCAAGGCAGTCATGCCATCGATATCGGGCATCTCGAGATCGAGGAGCACGATGTCGGGCTTCGTACTCTCGAGCGCTTGGAGCGCCAGCCGGCCGCTCGCCGCAGTCGCGACGACATCGAATCCATCGGCCTCGCTCAGCCAGCGAGAGACGAGCCCACGCACGATGGCGCTGTCGTCGACCACCATGACCCTGGTGGAGCGGGATAACGGCTCGGGCTTGAGAGCGGTCGATGAGAACATCTCGGCGATACCGGTACGAGCGCGGCCGGCGCGACCGCAAGCGCAGTCTGTCAGGCGAGGCCGACCTCATGGAACTTCGCAGCGACGATGTCCCTGTCGAAGGGCTTCATGATGTATTCGTCCGCGCCTGCATGGAGGGCGCGGGCGATATGCCCGACATCATTCTCGGTCGTGCAGAAGAGAACCTTCGGTTCCGAGCCACCCGGCATGACGCGCAGGTGCTTGAGAAACTCGTAGCCGTCCATCACCGGCATGTTCCAATCCAGCAGGATGGCGTCCGGCATGCCTTCGCGGCAAACGTCCAGCGCCTTCTCGCCATCCTCGGCCTCGGAAATTCGAAACTCGAGTCCTTCGAGGATGCGGCGCGCCACCTTGCGGATCACCGCGCTGTCATCAACAACGAGACAATGCTTCACGTTGCATACTCCAGAAGCGGGACATCATGCAGCCCTCGACGTGTCGTCGAGAGCCAGCACGGCATCCACATCGAGAATGATCAAGAGCTGCCGATCGAGCCGGAAGACTCCGCGAGCAAGGCGCGACCAATGTGCGTCGAGATGGACCGGAACGGCTTCCATGCTGTCGCACGAAAGTCTCATGACCTCGCCGACATCGTCGATCAGCAGCCCGTACGATTCGCCGCCCAGTTCAAGACCGACGGCCATCCCGCGCTGTGTCTCCGCATCAGGAAGGCCGAGGCGTCTGCGGAGACACACGGCGGTCACGATCCGCCCGCGCAAGTTCAGAAGACCGACGATCTCGTGCGGAGCCAGCGGAACATCCGTGAGGGTGCTCGCGATGAACACCTCGTGAACCCGTCCGATTGGCAGGCCGAATAGTTGACCGGCGACGAGGACGGTCACGAAATCCTCGACATTATCGAGAGCGTGCGAATCCCGAGGCAGGTTCGTGTTGGCGGGGATGGAGGTCATGCGCTCTCCTGCGACTTACGAGGCGAGCGCAGGGGTTCCCCCCTCACCCGTCCCTTCGGGGCGACCTCTCCCTCTGGGGGAGAGGTGACGCACAACCTCTCCCTTGACGGGAGGAGTCGGACGCGAAGCGTTCGGGTGAGGGTGGCGGCGCCGGCGTCGATAATCATGCCGACTCTCCAAACGCATCCTGCGCCGCGGCCAGTGCCGATAGAAGCCCGGAACGATCGAACTTTGCGACGAACTCCGTGACGTTCAGCTTATGGCCGTGCTGAACGGTGTCCCGGCTCACGCCGGATGCGAGCGCGATCACCGGGAGATCGGAAAACCTGGGATCGGCACGCAGGGATTCGACGAGATGGAATCCATCGCGCTCCGGCATGTCGAGATCCGTCACGAGGACATCCGGCTGAAGGCCCCGTGAGATCAATTGAAGAGCATGGTCGGCAGAGGAAGCGGGATGCACCCGGTAGCCCGATGCCTTGAGCACCGGCACGAGCATGTCCCGAAAGAAATCCGAGTCGTCGACGAGGAGCACGGAGCGCGCCGATGCGGCCGCGCGCGAAGATGGCCTCATCCAGTCGTCATGAGCCAAGGGCAGAAAATGCGCGAGATTCACGATTTCCGTCGCCCTGCCGCGGACTACCGAGGAGCCCACGAGATCGGGCCTGCCGGCGACGAGTTCGATATCGAGGCTGTCGTCTACGATGTCGACGATCTCTTCGACGGTGAGGCCCATCGAGCGTTCGCCATCCGCAAACACGATAATCGCCTGCATGCCTTCGCGCTTGACGGCGAGATTCTCGTCGGCCGGCACGAGCGGCATCAATCGACCGCGGTACTGAAGGTAAGGACGCTCCCCCAGCCACTCGACCGCCGTCGCGTCGACTTCCTCCAGCCGGCTCACGAGCGAGAGCGGGATCGCCTTCAAGGCGGAGCCGGTGCCGCGGAACACGAGGAGCGTTTCGGTCTCGCCGCTTTGCTCGACCGGCTCGTCCAGAGCATCATCGGCTCGGAACTCACGGTCCGAGCTGTCCGATCCGACCTTGCGGGCGATGCCATTGGGGTCGATGATCAGAACGACTGCGCCGTCGCCCAGAATCGTGTTCCCCGAGAACAGGGGGATGTGACGCAGCTTGGAATTCATCGGCTTTACGACGATTTCCTCCGTGTGGAAGACGGTATCGACGAGAATTCCGAAGCGCTGTCCGCCGACCTGGGTCGCAACGACGTAACCTTCGTCTTCCTGCTCTGCCGCCAAGCCCAGAACCGCCGAGAGTGGCACGATCGGCAGCAACCGGTCGCGCAGCCGTAGGATCGGCGTTCCGTTGACGCGCTCGATCGCGTTGTCCGAGCCCGGCGATACCCGGACGAGTTCGAGGACTGCAACTTGCGGGATCGCGAAGCGCTGATTCTGCACCGAGACGATCAGCGCCGCGACGATCGCCAGCGTCAGCGGGATCTTGATCGTGAAGGTCGTACCCCGCCCCTGCTCGGAGCGGATCTCGATCGTGCCTCCGATGAGTTCGATATTCGTCTTGACGACGTCCATGCCGACGCCGCGCCCGCTCACCGATGTCACGGCCGTCGCGGTCGAGAAGCCCGGGTGAAAAATGAACCTGGCGACCTGCGCATCGCTCATGCGCTCGATTTCGGCCTTCGGAGCGAGGCCTCGCTCGATGGCTTTGCGCCGGATGGCGCGATGATCGAGACCCCGTCCGTCATCGGCGATCTCGATCGTGATGGTGCCGCCTTCGTGATAGGCATTGAGCCTGATCGTGCCGTGCTCGGGCTTGCCGGCGGCCTTCCGCTCCTGGGGCGTCTCGATGCCATGATCCGCCGAGTTGCGGATCATGTGCGTGAGCGGGTCCTTGATGATATCGAGTACCTGCCGGTCGAGCTCGGTATCGCCTCCTTGCAGGACGAGCTCGAGCTTTTTCGACAATTCTCCGGAGAGGTCTCGCACGATGCGCGGCAGCTTCTGCCAGGCACTTCCGATCGGCTGCATCCGTGTCTTCATGACGCCTTCCTGCAGTTCGGCCGTGACATGCGAGAGACGCTGCAGAGGCGCCTTGTAGGCAGGATCGTCGACGCGCCTCGCGATTTCGAGGAGCTGATTGCGCGTCAGCACCAGTTCCGAGACCATCGTCATCAGATGCTCGAGCGTGCCGACGGTCACGCGGATGGTCTGATTCTTTCCCTGAGTCTGATCCACGCTCTCGGGGTGATCGGCAATATCCGGCTTCGGGTCCGAATTTGGCCGCGCCGCAATCGGGAGTTCGGGCTCTGCAGCAGCGATATCGTCCGGACCAGGCGCCTCGCGAAAGGCGCGCTCGAGTTCGTCGAGAGAAACCTCGCGCGGCTCGAGCGGTCGCTCGAGACTCTGGACGGGCATCGGCTCCGCGGCTGCAGCACTATCTTCCGTGACCGGCCCCGGCTCCTGGTCGGCCATTTCCTCCAGCGCCGTGATGAGATCGGGATCCGAACCTTCCGGCTCGACCCCCTTGCGCTCGAGCTCGGCCAGGATCTCCTTCACCCTGTCGAGGGTTGCGAGGATGAGTGTGACGGCATCGCTCGTGACCGGCATGCCGTCACGGAACTTGCCCATCAGCGTCTCGGCGGCATGGGCCAGAGCCTCGAGCCTCGACAGGCCGAGGAAGCCGCATGTGCCCTTGATGGTATGGACGAGCCGAAAGATGTTGCGCAGGATCGACTCGTTGTTCGGATCCTGCTCAAAGCGCACGAGCTCGACATCGACGGTATCCAGGTGTTCCCCGGTCTCCGTCAGAAACTCGCGCAACAAATCATCCATCGGCCACTCAGCCCGGTACGCAATACCCGGCGAGTATGGCTGCTTGGTCTTTCCAATTGATTGAGATCCGGCCTCCCCTTGCCCATGGCGCGGCGAGGCCTCGCGCTGCGGCGGCTCAGATCACCGGAGCGGCTTCGATCGTCACCTCGTCGCCGGCAATCGTGAGCGACACGCTCATCTCCGCCGCTCGCGCCACGAGGCCTGCATAGAAAGTCTGGATTCCGTGGGCGTCGACGACGCCATTCTCGGGTGATCCGGCGAGCAAGGCCTGAGCGTGTGGCGGGATGCGCGCGTTGATCCCTTTGGCCTGCAGCACGAAGCGGCAATCCTCCCCATTTCCCGTCACGGTCACCGCGATGGAGCCCCCACGTGGGACCGCGTTGATCGCGGTGACGATCAGGTTCAGGAGCAGCTTCACCTTGTTCTTCGGCATCAGCTCGCGAGGTCCGGACCACGAGAACGTCACCTTCTCGTCCTGAAAGAGACCGCGGGCTACCTGCTCGGCATCGCCGAGATCGATCACGGCCCCCGCGGAGCCGGCCGCACCGAAGGCCAGTCGTGCGAACTGCAGGCGTGCCGAAGCCTGCTTCGCGCTCTTGCGGATCAAGTCGAGCGCGAAGTCGCGCATCGTCGCATCGGACTCGTCTTCGAGGACCTCGAGCCCATTCACGATCGCTCCGACCGGGGAGATGACGTCGTGACACACCCGGGAGCACAGCAAGGCGGCAAGGTCGAGCGAATCGAGCGTGATTTGGGCCATGACGACTCCGGTTGAGCTTCCGACGCGGCCGCCCCCCGGCCGCCCTGTCCCGGAGCCCGAAGACTGCCATGACCTCCCGGCAGCCCGCAGGCGGAGCGGGACGAATCCCGGATAACCGGCATCGCGCACTTTGAAAAGCCGGGCCGGGGATCGACACCACAGCGGCAAAAGGGCACAAAACGGCATGCCGCTCCGTGATCCTCAACCCGACCCAATCGCGCTGAAGCTCTCTGCGATCGCCATCGAAGCCGGATTGCTGCTCCAAAGGATGGAGCACTCCATCAAGGATCACCGCATCAAGGAAGACGGCACCCCGACGACGGGGGCCGATCTCGCAGCTGAAAAACTGATCATCGCGCGTCTGGGCGACACCTTTCCCGGCGTGCCGATCGTTGCGGAAGAGACCGCGAATGCCGTTGCCCCGGAGGAGTATTTCTTTCTCGTCGATCCTCTCGACGGCACCGGCGATTACATTCGGGGCACGGGCGAATACAGCGTCAACATCGCGCTCGTGAAAGAGGGTCGCCCCATTGCGGGAGTCATTGCTGCCCCTGCCCTGAAACGGATCTGGATCGCAGGCGATCATGCCTCCGAGGGCGAGATTTCCGATAGCGCCGCCGACGAGATCGCGTGGCGTCCGCTGCAGTCACGAATCGCCGTCGAGGGAGAACTCGTCGCGCTCGTCAGCCGCCGTCACGGCGATGCGACGACGGATGCCTTGCTGGATGCGCTCTCGATCCGGACACGCCGCACCGCCTCCTCCGCGGTGAAGTTCGGCCTGATCGCCGCTGGTGAGGCGGATGTCTATATCCGCTGCGGGCCGACGATGGAGTGGGATACGGCAGCGGGCGACCACATCCTGACGCGTGCAGGAGGGCGGGTGATCGGCCCCGGCGGCACGCCAATGACGTATGGGCATCAGAGCCGCGGCTACAGAAACGGCCCCTTCGCTGCGGTTGGAGATACCAGACTTGCGCAGCGCGTATTGCTTCCTGCAACGGCGAGCGCCTGACACCTGAAGGCTGTTGTGCGGCAAGCTTCCGCTCGGCGCCTCCGCTCGCTCGAGGCAAGCGGCTCAAACGCGCGATGTGACGACAGGTTGCTATCGCTGGACCAGTTCCGCGCGAAGACCGAGCCACGCCTCCTCGCTACGGGCCGGGATCGTCGCATCGCTGAGGAAGCGTGCCCGGCTATCCTCCGATCGGAACAGATAAAGACGACCATCGCGGACGACGTGAAACGCCGGGGACGCGTTGACGATCCGCTTCTGGCTTGCCGCCAAGGCATCGTATCCGCCGATCCGGGGGGCGTAGGCATCGGGAGATGCGACGAAAGCGGCCTTGTTGGCTTCGCTCGCGAAGCGCCATGCGACGCCCGCCCAGACGACCTGCAGTTCCGTCTGCCCCGGCTTGGGTCCGTCCGGGAGAAAGAACGTGACCGGATCGAGTCCCGAGAGCGCGAGCCCGGTGAGTTCGTCACGCTGAAATACCTCGGCGAGACCCGCCGGCTCTGGGAGCCGTGGGACCGACCGGCTGCCGGCTTGCGCGGCTGCAAGAGACGGCAAGAGGACGACGAGCAGCGCAATCGTCGCGGTTCGTAAAGTCATTGTTAATCTTGATAAACCTAGAAGATGTTTCGAGCCCCGAACGCTCGTCGATCACAGGACACGATCTTCCGCAGAACGTGTGAAGATTCGGTCGATGGCTTCGATGCGGAGCATGGCATCTGGATGCTCCTGTCTCGAAGCAGAGGAGGTCGCTCATGAGTCTCGTGAAAAATCTTGCCGGTGCCCTCGCTCTCGCGCTGCTGACGGGCTTTGGCACCGTTCCAGCCGCAGCGGTCGGCGCTTATTCCGCGCAGACCACGAGTCCCGGCGATCCGAACACCTTCAACCCGGAAGAGCTGGTGAATTCGGGCCACCAGTTCTTCGGCGGAATTTCCCGCGGTCTCGCGCTCGCGGTCCAGGAGGCCGTCCGTCGCTGGGGTGAGCCGAACGGCTACATTCTGGGGCAGGAGGCATCCGGTGCCTTCTTCGGCGGGCTGCGTTACGGCGAGGGCAATCTCTTCACGCGCAATGCCGGACAGCGGCGCATCTTCTGGCAGGGCCCCTCCCTGGGCTTCGATGTTGGAGGTGACGGCGCCCGGACGATGATGCTCGTCTACAACATGCCTTCCGTGAACGCCCTCTTCCGGCGCTTCCCTGGGATCGACGGTTCGGCCTATCTGATCGGTGGATTCGGCGTAACTGCGGTCGGCTCCGACGAAATGGTGGTCGTCCCGATCCGGTCGGGTCTGGGCTGGCGCCTCGGTGTCAACCTCGGCTACCTGAAATTCACCCCCGAGCCGACTTGGAATCCCTTCTGACGAGCAGTTCCTTCTGCTCACATGCCTGTCTGCCGGGAAGCTATGCGGATCAGGAGCGCTCTCGAGCACCCCAGCGGCCCGAGCAGGCGATTTCTCCCGGCCATCCATGTCCTGCACCGGATCCGCCGGATAGCGTTCCTCTGACATCGGCCGGCGGCTCCCTCCTCCGGTTCCTGCCCCCAACCGGTCCGGCGTGAGCTGCATTGCCGGCTGGCGATGTTTCCGGCGCGCCACGCCGCCAAAGCAAGCAGCCGAGGAAGTGACAAACCTTCGGCTCGCCTCTTGCCATGGGGCCGGGATCATGGCGAATGGTGCGGCCCCTGCCGGGCGGAAGCCCACCCGCGACCGCTCTGGAAAGCGTCGCCGGAGCATGGCAGGGTGCAGCCGCTTTCTCTCGCTCAGCCAGGAGTCCGTTCCCGCGTGATCGAATCCGTCATGGTCTTCGCGCTGGGGTTCCTGGCGGCAACCCTGATTTCGCTCCTGATCATCCCGGCCGTGAATGCGCGGGCGGAGCGCCTCGCCCGCCGCAGGGCCGAAGCCCTTTTCCCGATGTCGATCTCGGAGCTTACTGCGGAGAAGGATCACCTGCGCGCAGAGTTCGCCGTTCTTCAACGCAAGCTGGAGCGCCGGGCGGAGGACGCGCTCGCCGTCAAGCACCAATCCCTGGAGGAGCTTGGCCGCCGGGCCATGCGGATCGAATCCCTCGAGACGCAGCTCGCGGAGCGCGACCGGACGATCTCCGATCTGGAGCAGGATCTCGCCGAGACGGGAAAGAGCCTCGCCGAATCCGTGGCCGAGCTCGATTCGACCAGAACCTCCCTGTCCGGTGCAAGGGACACGCTCGCGGCCCTCGAGGAGGCGCACCGGCGCACGCTCACGGAGCTGAGCGCGACCCGCGACGAGTTCGAACGCACGGGCACGACGGTGGCGGAAATGCGCGCCGAGCTCGGCACCGGCCAGGACCGGTTTTCAAAGCTCGAGGCCGAATACCAGGATCTGACGGCACGCTGGAACGATGTGCTGAACGATCTCGATGCCAAGCGGATCACGATTTCAGACGTCGAAACGCGTCTCGCCACTCAGTTCCAGCGCGCAGAAGATCTGGAGCGTTCCCTTCGGGAGCGGGATGCCGAGCTGGCGGAAGAGCGGCAGCGCCTCACCGATCTGGCAGGCAATCTTCTCGCCGAGCAGGAGCGTGTCATCGAGCTGGAAGCCAGGATCCGCGAGCTGGAAGGCGAACGCGACGCCAGGAGCGTGGAGGACGCATCTCGGGTCAACGATACCGAGAGCTCTCACTCCGCTCGTGAGGGGAAGTCTCCCGCATTCGAGACTGATCGGGAAGCCCGGACGGCAGCGAATCTCGAAGAGCCACAGGCCCTGAAGGAGGATCGAAGCGAGATCCGATCTCTCGTCGAAAAGCTCGAAGCCGAGAAGGCCTCGCTCGAAAGTGCACTGGCGACCGCCCGCGAAGATGGCGCAAGGCTGAGCCGGGAACTCGAGGCGGCTCGAAACCCGGACGCTTCAAATGCCAGGATCGCGGCCGAGAACGAAGACCTGCGCCGGCGAATCTCGGAGCTCGCCGACACGATCATGCAGGCCAACTCGTCCGCCAATTCTGCGAACAATTCTACGAAACGCATGAAAGGCCGGCGAAACGCTGCCCGATAGCGGATTCCTTCCCAGCAAGTCCTGGGTGCTCGCTGCTCCACCGCCACGCCAGACCGCATGCCGGGCCGGATGAAGGGGGCGCCCCGACTTGCGTCGGGACACTGGAATAGTAGAGCCTGAATCGTCAGTTTGGGCCGGCTCAACGGCACAATCACCCAACTCTTGGAGTTTCCCATGGACTTA
This sequence comes from Microvirga massiliensis, assembly GCF_001006805.1. GTDB lineage: Bacteria > Pseudomonadota > Alphaproteobacteria > Rhizobiales > Beijerinckiaceae > Microvirga > Microvirga massiliensis. Next base: position 63,415 of record NZ_LN811361.1, read on the forward strand.
GGCCTGACCGGCAAGCGTGCTCTTGTCCTTTCATCCAGCCGTGGCCTTGGCCGCGGTGTGGCCAGCGCTCTCGCAACCGAGGGCGCGAACGTCCTCATGACCGCTCGCTCCGCCGATCGCCTGAATGCCGCGGCGGCAGAGATCAGCGCCAAGGGACCGGGACGGGCGCACGCATTCGTGGCCGATCTCACCCGTGACGTCGAAGCCATTTATCAAGAGGCGGTTCGGGTTCTGGGCGGCGTCGACATCCTCGTCGCCAACACGGGTGGACCGCCTGCCCGAATGGCGCTCGGCGTCAAGCCTGAGGAATGGGTTCCTCAATTCGAAGCGATGGTGCTGCCGGTGTTCAGGATCGCCGGTCTCGTCCTGGACGGAATGCGCGAGCGCGGATGGGGCCGGATCGTGACGGTCGCCTCGTCCGGAGTCATCCAGCCGATTCCGAACCTGGCCATGTCCAACACATTGCGGTCATCGATCGTCGGCTGGTCCAAGACCCTCGCGACCGAAGTGGCCAGCCAAGGGATCACGGTCAACATGGTCCTCCCGGGCCGGATCGAGACCGACCGGACCGGTGAGCTCGATGCCGCGAACGCCAAGGCGCAGGGCAAGACCATCGAGGAGATCGCTGAAGCGGCTCGCGCCTCCATTCCGGCTGCCCGCTATGGACGGGTCGAAGAATTCGCCGACATGGTGTGCTTCCTCGCGTCCGAGCGGGCGAGCTATGTGACCGGCAGCATGATCCGCGTCGACGGCGGAGCGGTCCGCTCGGTCTGAGCCAGTTCGGCACTCGCTTCACGCAGCCGGCTCGGCGAGAGCCGGCTGCGGCGTGGCGCACTCGGGGGCCGCTCTGCTATTTCGGCTGCACGCTCTGTGTGCCGCCTGGGCTTCCGGGAGGCGGAATGACGGGCGTCGTTCCGGGGTTCGGAACCGGAGCCGGGACCGTCATATCAGGAGCGATATCGGAAGGCGGCCGAATCACGCCTTCGCTTTGCTCCAACTTGTCGCTCAGCGTCCCGCTCGAGCCCGTAGTCCCGGTCGATGACGGGTCCCGCAGGGGCGGGTCGACCTTCTCGGGTATGGTTGCCCGCGGGCCCGGCATGTTCGGGGCCTGCTGCTGAGGCGGCAGATCCTGCGCCAGGGCGCTCCCGGCCAAGCCGGCCGCCATGCAGCCGGCAACGAGATACCGCAAGGGATTCATCATATCCATTCCTCCTGACAAGGAACGGACGGGGTGGGGAGCGGTTCCGGCCGCTCCCGGGTTGCCCCGGAGGAGCGACTCTTCAGGCGGCTTCTGCCGATGCGCCCGCCATGCCGAGATAGAGCTCGCGCAGCCGGCGGGTCAGCGGGCCGGGTTTGCCGTTCCCGACGGGCCGTCCGTCGATCGAAACGATCGGTAGAACGAAGTTCGAAGCGCTCGTCAGGAACGCTTCGGCCGCGTCATGGGCTTCCTCCAGCGTGAAGAGGCGCTCCTCGATCGTCAGCCCTGTTTCCTGGGCCAAGGCGAGCGTCGATTGCCGGGTGATGCCGGGGAGGATGGCGTGCGAGAGCGGCCGCACGACGATGCTGCCGGCCTTCGTGATGATGAAGGCACTCGAGGAGCCACCTTCTGTGACGAAGCCGTCCTCCACCAGCCACGCCTCCTGAGCCCCCGCCTCGACGGCCGCCTGCTTGGCGAGAACCTGAGCCAGCAGGGATAGGGACTTGATATCGCGACGTTTCCAGCGAAGGTCCGGCACGCTGATGACGCTGATCCCGGTCTCTGCCGCCGGAGAATGAACGATGGATTTCGCCTGGGTGAACATGAGAACCGTGGGCTCGGTGCTCTTCGGAAACAGGAAGTCCCGCTCCGCGACCCCACGGGTCACCTGCAGGTAGAGGAATCCTTCGGCCAGCCCGTTGCGCCGGACCAGCTCCTCCTCAAGGCTCGTCCATTCCGCACGGCTATACGGATTCGCGATCCGAACCTCACCGAGGGACCGCTCCAGGCGCACCAGATGCGCCTCGTTGTCGATGAGCCGGCCACCCAGCACGCCCATTCCCTCGTAAACGCCGTCCCCGAACAGGAATCCCCGGTCCATCACCGGGATTCGCGCCTGTTCGGCGGGGAGGAAGGAGCCATTCAGGAAAACGATTCGGGACATGGGAACTCCGTGCGTGAAAGGGAGCCGTCATGAGGTTGCTTCCTTCGCGGGACACCTATTGCCGCTTTTGATGGCTGCGTCACCGGGAAACCACAGAAATCAGCCTCCGAGCAGTGCGCGGATGGCAGGGTCGAGCACCGGCCCGACTGGCACGATCCCCGTCGGATTGATGGTGAGGTGGCTCTCGTAGTAGTGCCGCTTTATATGGCCGAGGTCGACGGTCTTCGCGACACCCGGCATGCCGAGGAGCGCGACGAGAAAGCGGGACAGGTTCGGATAGTCCGCAATCCGGCGCAGGTTGCACTTGAAATGCCCGACATAGACCGGGTCGAAGCGAATCAACGTCGTGAAGAGCCGCCAGTCGGCCTCGGTGAGCATCTCGCCGCAGAGAAACCGTTGCTGCTCGAGCCTCTCTTCGAGCAAGTCCAAGGTCGAGAAGAGAGGGCCGATCGCTTCCTCGTAGGCCTCCTGGGTGGTCGCGAAGCCGGCCCTGTAGACACCGTTGTTGACTGTCTCGTAGATCCGCGTGTTCAGCGCGTCGATCTCGTCGCGGAGCGGCTCGGGGTAGTAGTTGCCGGGGAGCGCCCCGACGCCGTCGAAGGCGGAGTTGAGCATCCGGATGATCTCGGATGACTCGTTGTTCACGATCGTCCGCCGCTGCTTGTCCCAGAGCACCGGGACCGTTACCCGGCCGGTGTAGTGCGGGACCGCTGCGGTGTAGATCTCATGGAGGCGGCGGGCCCCCATGATCGGATCCGGAATGACCCC
>NZ_LN811361.1:67247-169870 GCF_001006805.1 Microvirga massiliensis
CTAGTCCGGGCGCGAAAGTCCAACCCTCCGATTGCATCAGCCAGTGGACGACACTGATGTCGATCATCCTCTCGAGCCCCTTGAGGGCGCGGAAGATCAGGGTGCGGTGTGCCCAGGGGCAAGCCAGAGAGACGTAAAGGAGGTAGCGGCCCGGCTCTGCCCGAAAGCCGCCCTCACCGGTCGGTCCCGGCCTCCCGTCGGCCGTGACCCAGTTCCGGAACGCGGATTCCTTGCGAACGAAGCGCCCGCCCGTGCTGCCGGTATCGTACCACGTGTCGTGCCATTCGCCATCGATCAGGAGACCCATCTCACAATCCTCGCCTTGAGCAAGGGGAGATAGGCCCAATAGGGCCGTTACCGAGGGCCGAAGAGGGCCGCTTGCGAGGATGCAAGCAGCTCCGCTTCGCGACTCCCGGTCCGGGCAAGCGGGTCGATCGCGACCGGAAGCGGCCGCAGATCACCCGAACCCGGCTCACTTGAGGTGGGCGGCGAGGTGCTTGTTCATCTCGAACATGGTGACCTTCTTTTTTCCGAAGATCGGCTCGAGCTTGTCGTCGGCGAGGATCTCGCGCTTGTTCTCCGGATTCTGGAGATTGTTCTTCTTGATGTAATCCCACATCTTGCTGACGACTTCGCCGCGCGGAATCGGATCCGAACCGACGACTGCCGCGAGTTCCTTGGAGGGCTGCAATGGCACCTGCAGCGCGTTCGGCTTGCCGCCGGCCTTCTTCTCTGTGGACTTGGCACTCGTCTTGCTGCCGGTCTTCGTGGGCATCGAAAATCTCCCAGTAGGTGACGCACTACGCGCCATACGAGGCTTGGCCTATCACCGCCGTCAAGTGAACAGGAGCCCTCACGAGAGGTTCCTCACTGAAAAACGTCGGCAGATCCGAGGAAGCCCGTCTCGCGACTTGCCCCGCACGGCTCTCCTCCTCTATCCCCAGGATGACCTAGGAGGCAAACATGCTCGACTCCGCTGCCCAGGGCGTTTTCGTGATCGCCCCGACCCCTTTCCACTCGGACGGCCGGATCGACGATGCCTCGACCGATCGGATGACCGACTTCTTCCGCGAGGCCGGGGCGACGGGCATCACCGTGCTCGGCATCATGGGCGAGGCGCCGAAACTGGACGCCCCCGAGGCTCTGGCCGTGGCGAGCCGGGTGATCCGGCGGGCCGGCTCGATGCCGGTGATCGTCGGTGTCTCATCCCCGGGCTTTGCCGCGATGCGGTCGCTGGCCCGATCCGCCATGGAGGCCGGTGCCGCCGGAGTCATGATCGCCCCGCCCTCTCATCTTCGGACGGACGATCAGATCGTCGGCTACTTCTCCCAGGCCGTGGAAGCGATCGGCGAGGATATCCCCTTCGTCCTCCAGGATTATCCCCTCCTCCTGAGCGTCGTCATGACCCCGCAGGTGATCCGGCGCATCGTTCAGGACCACCCATCCTGTGTCATGCTGAAGCACGAGGACTGGCCGGGCCTCGAGAAGATTTCGGCCCTCCGCCGGTTCCAGGCGGATGGATCGATGCGTCCGATCTCGATCCTGACCGGCAATGGCGCCCTGTTCCTCGACTTCGAGATGGAGCGCGGCGCAGATGGCGCCATGACGGGCTATGCCTTCCCGGACATGCTCGTCGAGGTCGTGCGGCTCGCCCGGGCCGGCCGGCGGGACGCGGCCCATGACCTTTTCGATGCCCACCTGCCCTTGATCCGCTACGAGCAGCAGCAAGGCATCGGGCTTGCCGTTCGCAAATACGTGCTCATGCGACGGGGGATCATCGCCTCCGATGCCCAGCGCAAGCCGGCAGGGATGTTGAGCCCGACGGCCCGCGCCGAGGTCGATTACCTCCTCGCGCGCCTCGCGAAACTGGACCAAAGAGCGGCAAAGCTGGCCGCCTGACATTCTCCGCCTCAGCCGCTGAAACGGCCAAGCTGCTGCACCAGCCCCTCGGACGCCAAGTTCTTGAGCTTGGCTTCGATCTCGAAGTCCGTCCAGATCAGGTGCGCAGCGACAAGCTCGTTTAACGCTTTGTTCCACATGAGGTCGGAATGGGCGCGAAGATCCCGCGGTTTGATGCCAGCAGCGACCAAGGCCCGGAAGTCAGGCCGGTCGAGTGGATCATGCCCTTCGAGCAGATCCTCCCTTGAGACACTGACGTGACTGACCGGGCGCACCCCTCGCCATGATTCCATGGTCCGCATGACACGCGGATCATCTGGCTCGACGTATTCGCCGCCGCTCGCAATCCAATGGTGGTGCAGGTCGAGCACGATCGGGAGGTCATCTGCGAGGGCGAGGAGAGCATCGAGACCATAGCTCGCCTCATCATTCTCGACAGTGATCAGGTTGCGTGCCGTCTCCGAAAGCCGCTTGAGGCCAGCGCGGAAACCCTCGACCCCTACGGCGCGGGCTCCCGCATGAATGTTGATGTGCGCGCCATCCGGATGCCAGCCGGTCCCGTAGCCCAGAAGAGTCATGAGATCTGCGTGGTACTCGAACTCGGCGACCCCGTTCCGCAACGCGCTCTGGCTTTCTGAAGCGATGACGCAGAATTGGCCAGGGTGGAAGCTCAGGCGGATCCCGTTATCCCTGGCGCATTTGCCGGCTGCTCCGAGCCCGCTCTCGATGAGGCTTCGGAGATCGGTATCGCGGTAGAACTTCTGGCATGACGGGTGCGTGTAGCCCGGCAGGATATCACTCGTCAGTCGGAGCATCCGCTCCATCGGCGGGCGCTTTGCGACATGCCCGATCTGCAGATTGACTGCCTGCAGATTGTGATCGACGACGGACGATAGCTTGTCGAAGGCAACGGCAGGGCTCTGTCGCGAGAGAAATGCCATCGTGACCGCTCTGGCGTTCATGGCACGTGCAACGGCAGCATCGCCATCGGACGGCACGAACTTGCAGCAGAAGCCGATGCGTGGTGACGTGCTCATCGCCTCTTCAACCCGATGCTTCGGCCCTTGAGTGGCGCGTCGTTGGATGCGCTATGTGCCAGCCGAGGCAATGTCGGGTACGCGGTCGGCAAAATCCGAATCAGCCCCGGTGCGGCAAAGACCAGATCAGTACCGTTGCGCATGCAACGGCTCCGTAAGACAGCGTCTGATCGCTATCTCCTGGAATGGCTTGGTCACGAACGGAACCTTGCCGAAGGCCGGCGGGAGATCGCTCGGCCGGGAGCCTGAGACGAAGACGAACGGGATCGCCCTCTCGTCCAGAAGCGACGCGAAGGGGAAGCTCTTGCCATCGAGCACGTCGATGTCGAGGAGCGCAAAGTCGATAGAGTCCGGCGCGTGCGCCAGATAGGTGTTTGCCGCGGAGAGAGATGACACGATGCCGACCACCTCGTGGCCATCGTCTTCGACAATCGACTGCAAGTCCAGGGCAATGAGAGGCTCGTCCTCCAGGATGAGAATACGCAATCCAGGTACTCCAACTCTGCCGGTGCCGCGGCCTCATTGAATTCCAGGCCATCACGAACGGAAGTGGAACGAAACGGCAGAACCGGAGTTCCGCCGCGCGATCTCGACACTTCGAGTCAAAGCCTTCGAATTAGCTTCATGGTTTACGAACTGTGAAGAAATGCCGTGTAGATCGAATGGCGAGGACCCGCGTTCTCGCCAACACTCTCCAATGCCATGGCATGCAGGTGGTGGTCACGATGGTGGAATGCTGACGCCGGATGTACGCGCAGCCTCCCGCCCGTCGCCATCGTCTTTCCGGCACTTGCCGCAGGACATGCCCTGGGGCAGAAATCCAGCTCGGTTACGAGGGTCCACAAACGCATATGGGCGCCGATTTACCCGGCGCCCATATCGAACCATCATTCGCCTTCAGGTGTCAGTGGGTTCCTGCGCCCGGGCGGGACTCGCTTTCGCGCTTGCCGGAGCGCGGGTCCTCGCCGGTAAAGGCCTCTTCGACGTATTCTCGTCCACGCTGCCCCATTTCATGGGCATATCGAAGACCCTGATCGCGGACTTCGTCCGCCCACTCGCCGAACATCTCGTCTTCACGCCGGGTCCTGGGCAGAAGCGAACCGATCAGGAGACCCGCAGCGAGACCGACCAGCCCCACCACGACCGGGTTCTGTGCAGCATAGGACTGCACGCGGTCGAGGCTTTGCCGTGAGCCTGAGCCGGCATAGCGGGAGCGACCGGAGCGGCCTGAGCCTCCCGACATCGTGTCCGATGCCCAGGATGAGGCCTGTTCATAGGTTTCGCGTGCGAATTTCGAAACCTGATCCGCTGTCTCTCGCACCGCCTCTCCTGCCTGGCTGGCGGCCTGCTTGGCCTGTTCCGCAGCACTCTGGCCGCCGGACTGCCGATCCATTCCGGCCTGGGATCCCGAGGAACCATGCTGACCCTGCATACTGCCCTGCCCTGCCTGCGGCTGGGCGATGTGGCGCTGATGCTCAGGTCCGAGATTGGGCTGCCCTGCCCCGGTCGCACCTGCGCCGCCGCCCATCGGTTGGCTCGTATGCGAGGCGAGCGTGCTGCTCTGAGCAGACGTCCCGGATGTTCCGGACGAGCCACTGCTTCCCATGCGAGATCCCATCCCGCCGGCCGTGCTGGACGAGCCTGAGGTCCCGGCACCGGTTCCCGTCGTCTGGGCACCGGGGGTCGCCGAGCGCGCCGTAGAGGCCTGAGAGCCGGTCCCCGTCCCGGACGAACTCGGCTGAGATCCCGCGGACGATCCCGAACCCGCTCCGGTCGTATGAGATGATCCCGCTGAGGATCCCCCGCTCGCTCCCATAGAGGACTTGTCGCTAGCCGTAGATTGCGGCATCGGCGACTGGCCGACGCTTCCGACCGAGGTGCCGGCGGAAATCTTCGCTGCAGAGACCGTATCCGAGCCGCTTCCGGACGCCCGGCCGGGACCCGAAGTATTATTGTCTTTTTTGTCCTTATCGTCCGCCATTGCTCACTCTCCTGATCTGGTGCGCTCAGAGGCGCGGACTGGGGGTTCGCCGGAGGTCAAGGTGATCCGGCATGGGATGGCTCTCGACAGCCCCGGGAAGCGGCGGCTCGTCGAGCGGTTCGACGCCGGTGACGGTCACAGGCACCGCCACATTCGGCGCGGCGGCGTCGCGTCCATCGCTGTAGACGGCATGTGTTCTGGAGATTCTCGGCTCCCGCGTCATGCGGTGAATGAGCCAGCCGACACCAACGGCGACGAGCATGACCGGGACCGGATTGCGACGGAGGGCGCCAAGCGCAGAATCGAATGCGGACCCGTAGCGGCGTCTCGTCTGGCCGAGAAGATCATCGACGATACCGGAAACGGACAGGCGATCCTGCAGCCTGTCGATCGTCTGGTCGAGACGGGCACGAGTTCTCGCGATGTCGTGCTCGAGATGAGTGATGTCGTCGTTCATCCCGAAACCCTTTCGGATAGAACTTCACTGTCCCGCTTGATCGAGTCGACGGTATGCCGCGGGGTCAGGCTAAACGACGACATCCTGCTTCGACCGTAGAGGCCGAGTCCGATCGCGATGACAGCCATGACGCCGCCGACGATCAGAGCAGCGAGCGCCTCGGAGTTCAGGAGAACGGCGAGCCACTCGACCAGTGCCTCGGTCAGCAACATGACCGCCGCGATCGCAAACACGGCAGCGGCCACGAGCAATGCGAGCCCCACGAAGACGAGGCGGACGTTTTGAGTCATTTCCGTCCGGAAGAGAGTGAACTCCTTCTGGGCGAGATCGCTGGTCTCACGCAGAGCCTCTCCGAACAGGGTCTGAATGCTCGCTGGTCCGCTTTCGCGCGTTGTGTTGTCCATGGCGCACTCCTCAAGCGCCTCGTGTGGAGGGCTGCGAAGCACCCCGCCGCATGCGCTCCGAAGCTTGGTGCCGGCGCTCGGCCGCCATCATTTCGGCATTCCTGCCCTCTGACGAGGCCTTGATGAAACGCGCTGCCAGGAATCCCAGCGCGACGCTCACCGCGGCCACGGCCACTGGGCGCCGCCTCATGACGTCTTCGACCTCGCTGTAGATCTCGGGAAAGCTGCGTTGACGGATGCTGTCGGCCAGTTGCTCGAGACCTTCGGCGGCGCTGTCCACGAAGGCCTTGATGTTGGGCCGGTCATCGAACGACGACGTCGATTCGCGCAGAGAGCCCGCCAGATCGGCCACGGACTGAGCCATGTCGCCCTTCCGGCGGTCGACGTAATCGGTCGCCTGATGGCGCGCTGTGTCCAGGAAGTGCCTGCCACGCTCGATTGCAACCCCGGCGATATCACCGACGTCGCTCTTGAGATCGTCCCAGTCCGCCGTTTCATTGCCGGCAGGATCCGTGCGCCGGTTCACGTTCCGATCCTCGTACCCCACGCTCATGGGCCAACCTCCTCAATAGTCACGGGAGGTAACAACGGGAAGCGCGGCTGGTTCCCCTTAACCCTTAGAGCGCTTGATGATTCTAACGCCGCGAGGCCATCGCACCCGGCATGGATAACCACTCGGGCGGGGGATCGGCGCGGATGCCAGACACCCTGCTATCATCTATCCAATCTGTTCGGCCGAACGGCCGCTTGCTCAGCCCGGAGGCTGGCGCGCCTTGCGGGCCCCGGCGGCGCCTGTCCGCCGGGCGACCTCCAGCGCAACATCGCTCCAAAACTTGGCTCCGGATTCGCTTCCACAGCGGCGGCAATACTCCGCCTGTTCCCGCGCCCGGTCGCAAGCCGCTCTTCCCTCGTACGCGATCAGAGACACGGCCTCATATTCGACCTCAGTGAGATTCCGGTTCCGCATCAATCTGCGTCCCATAAGCCATTGCCGCACTCGCGACAGGAAGCTCGCCATCAATCCTCCTTCGCGTCTCCTAACCGGACATCGCCACGCTTCCGGAACACGACGCTCAAGTTGTTGGCCGGCATGGGAATACGCTCAATGACATCAAACCCGTGTGCCGACGCCAGTTCGCAAACATCGCCGAGATCGCGAACGCCCCAATCCGGATTGCGAGACCGCAGATCGGCATCGAACGCCGCATTACTCGGAGCCGTATGCTCTCCGCCCTCCTTGAAAGGCCCATAGAGAAAAAGCGGGCAGCCCTGCGGAAGAATTCGCGCTGCGCCCCGTATGAGACCCTCGGTTGCCTGCCACGGGGCAATGTGGATCATGTTGATCGCAACGACTGCATCCGCAAGACCGACGGGCCAGATCGAGGCCGTCACATCGAGTTCCACGGGCTCCAGGATATTCGGGAGTTGGCGCTGATCCCGGTGAGCGCCGATGCTCCGGAGCGCCTGCGGGTCTCGATCGGAGGGTTGCCAGGTCAGGCCCGGGAGCGCGCACGCGAAATGGACGGCGTGTTCACCGGTGCCGCTTGCGATCTCCAGAACCTTTCCGCGTGTGGGGAGGACATTGCGCAAGACGGCCAGGATCGGCTCACGATTGCGTGCAACGGCAGGAGCGGTCAGTGCAGCGCTCAAGCGGCTCATTCCCTCTCGAACATCCTCAAACTCTGCGATGGATCCCATCAGAGCGGCTGCCGAGCCGCGTGGGCTTTCCTGACGGGCCCAGCCGCCACGGTAGCCGCCCGGCATCGATGCGGGCAAGAGGCGCAAGCGGCAGTGCCGCGAGCCGAGACGGTGATCCTACCTGCGGCCTCGATCGAGGGTCGTGGCCATCTTCGGTCGTGATACGAGTCTGGGGCCTCGGTGGCGGGGCCTCGCAGCCGCACACGGGCGTGCCGGTTTCGGCTCCGCGCTCCGAAAGCTGCACCTCGCTCTAGCCCCAGCCGGACGACGATCACCAGGTCGCACCGGACCGGCAAACCGACCGTTTCATCGAAAGCTCGGGGACTGTGCAGCCCCGGACGAGCCAGACCGGACGGGCAGGAAGAGGCAATACTTCGCTCCGGGGCCTCGATCCCGGGCTGAGGACCACACGAGGCTGGTTCAGCTTCCGGATTGTCGGATTCCTGAAAAGGGCGCAGGATGCACTCCACGGCTCCACCCGAGAAGCCGAAGCTCTACTGGTAGACATCAGCATTGGGCGACCGCCAGCTTGGCAACCGGAAGGTTGGCGACACAATACGGGAGGAAAAATCATGAGCGAGACCACGCTGACCCGCCGGCGCTTCGTTCAGACGACCGCCGCCTCGGCCACACTGATCGCAGCCCCCTTCGTGCGCAGCGCGCATGCGGCCGGATCCTTGTCGGTCGCATTCTGGGACCACTGGGTCCCCGGAGCGAACAAAGCCACCGAGGAGATCGCGCGGGCTTGGGCCGACAAGGAAAAAGTCGACCTCAAGATGGATTTCATCACGTCACAGGGAAACAAGAACCGGCTGACGGTTGCCGCCGAGGCCCAGGCAAAGTCAGGGCATGACATCTTCGCGCACCAGGTCTGGTGGCCCCACGAGTTCGCGGACCTTCTCGAGCCCGTCAATGACGTCATGACGGAGGTCATCAAGCAGAACGGCAACGTCAACGGAACGATCGACTACCTCGGTAAAGCCAAGGACAAGTGGCTCGCCGTGCCTGCGACGGTCGGCAGCCAGATCAAGGGGCCTTGCTCCCGAATCGACCTGATGAAGCAGCATGCCGGGATCGACGTGCAGGCCATGTACCCGGCCGGCAGCGAGCCCAAGGCCGAGAACTGGAATCTGGACACGTTTCTCAAGGCTGCGGAAGCCTGCCACAAGGCGGGCGTACCATTCGGCATCGGGCTCGGCCAGACGACGGACTCGGTCGACACGGCCGGCGCGATCTTCCACGCCTTCGGGGCCAAGCTGGTCACCGAGGACGGGCAGTTGAACGTCAAGTCAGACGAGGTCCGGCAGGCCATGGAATATTTCCGGAAGCTTGCCCAGTTCCTGCCGCCGGACGCCCCGGCCTGGGACGATGCCTCCAACAACAAGTGGCTGGTCTCGGGTCGCGGCGCCCTGATCTGCAATCCGCCGAGTGCCTGGGCCGTCGCGAAGCGCGATGCGCCGGACATTGCCAAGCAGTGCTGGACGCACGGAATGCCGGCCGGCCCGAAGGGCCGCTACGCACCCTACCTGCCCTATTTCTGGGGCATCTGGAACTTCTCGAAGAACAAATCGGCGGCGAAGAGCCTTCTGCTGGCGCTCTCCCAGCCCGATGCTATTGCGAAGATGGTCGAGGTGAGCGGCGGTTACGACCTGCCGGCCTATGACAAGCTCACGACGCTCAAGACCTGGGCGGAGGCGGAACCCCCGAAGGGCACTCTTTACCACTACCCGAATCCCTACAACCACCAGACGCTCTCGATCGCAGCCGCGCCAGCCCCGCCGTCCATCGCGACCCAGATTTACAATCAGGCCATCATGACCAAGATGGTAGCCAGAAATCTCGAGGGAGAGCCTCTCGAAAAGACCCTGGCCTGGGCGGACAGCGAGGTGGAAGGCTTCCTCCGCGGCTGATCGCCGGTGGGTTGCCCGTCCGGAGAGATGGGCAACCCGTGATGCCAAAACCAGGGGCAATTGCCCCCGGAGTCGCGGCCAAATCGCCAAGGTCGTCCATGTCGCAAATTGCCGTTCGAGACGACGCCCCCGTACTCAGAGAGGCCCGGTCGCCCTCGCGAGTCCGCGGGTTTTTCGGGCAGAAGTCGACGGTAGCGTTCTTGTTCACCCTGCCGTTGATCATCCTGGTCACGGTTCTCGTCATCTATCCTGCCCTGTACTCGATATATCTCGCGATGCTCAGCAAGCGGATGGACCGCTTCGTGGGCCTGTCCAACTTCACGTTCCTGTTCACCCGTGAAACGTTCTGGATGGTCGTGAAGCAGTCCTGCATCTTCGCGATCACGGCCGTCTTTTTCAAAGCACTGATCGGGTTCGCAGTGGCGCATCTCGTCCACGCGATTCCCACGAAGGGGCAGCGCAAGTGGCGCGGCATGCTGCTCGTGCCATGGGTCATCCCGCCCGCGCTGTCCACGCTGGCTTGGCTCTGGTTGTTCGACCCCTCCTATTCGGCCTTCAACTGGATCATCGTCCATCTCGGCGGCAGCCCGATTCCATGGACCGGAGAGGCGCTTTGGGCGCGGTTCTCGGTCATTCTGGTCAATATCTGGATCGGCTCGCCCTTCTTCATGATCATGTATCTTGCCGCACTGAAGTCGGTCCCCGCGGAGCTCTACGAGGTCGCGACGCTCGACGGCGCCAGCTGGTTCCAGAAGCTCTGGTACATCACTCTGCCGATGATGCGGAACATCATCGCGATCACGACCTTGTTCTCGTTGATCGTCACCTTTGCGAATTTCGACATCGTTCGCATCCTCACCGCCGGCGGCCCGATCGACCGCACGCACGTCTTCGCGACATGGGCGTTCCAGGTCGGAATCGAAAGCGGCGACATCCCGCTCGGCGCGAGCGTCTCCCTGTTCATGGTGCCAATCCTGACCGTCGCAGCCATCATCATCCTGCGGGACGTCAACAAGCGCGGGGAGAGGATGCAGTGACCGCAGGAACCCTGGCATCTTCTGGCAATGCCGTCGCTGCGACCGAGACCAGCCCACCGGGAAGCAATCGCAAATGGGCTCTGCGATGGGCCTATTTCTTCCTGTGCATCTTTGCGGGCTTTGCGCTTCTTCCTCCGCTCTACATGCTGATCACCGCGCTCAAGACGAGCACGGAAATATCAGCGGCCACCAATCCCTGGTGGGTTTACGAGCCTACATTCGCGAACTTCATCGAGCTCCTCACGTCGCCGCTCTTCCTGACGTTCTTCAAGAACTCGGTGATCGTCTCGGTGCTGACGGTCCTCATCACGATGCTGATCAGCATCCCGGCGGCATTCGCCCTCTCGCGAATGAAGTTCTGGGGATCTGGCGTTCTGGCGACCGGAATATTCCTCACCTACCTCATTCCGGAGACGCTGCTGTTCATTCCGCTGTTCAAGATGTTCGCGACCCTACGCGACTGGACCGGGATCGAGCTCATCAATCGGTGGTACGTGCTGCTTCTGCTCTACCCGACTCTCACAGTGCCGTTCTGCACCTGGATTATGATCGGCTATTTCGCGTCGATCCCGAAGGAACTCGACGAGGCGGCGCTGATCGATGGCGCCAGCTGGACGCAGATGCTGACGAAGATTTTCATGCCGGTTGCGATGCCGGGCATCATCGCGGCGACGATCTTCGCCTTCACGGTCGCATGGGCGCAATTCCTGTATCCGCTCGCCTTTACAACGTCACAGGACCAACTCGTGCTGAGCGTCGGCATCGCGACGACACTCATCAAGGCCGATGTTTTCAACTGGGGGCAGATCATGGCGGGCGCACTCCTCGGAGCTGCGCCTCCTCTCATCATCTACGCTTTTCTGATGGATTACTACATTGCCGGCCTGACGGCAGGCGCCACAAAGGGGTGATTCTTTCGCTGGCGGAGGAGCACGGATCCCAACGGGCATGACCGAAGGGTGATGTTCCCGCCGGTGAGGATCTACGGGTCGGACTTGACGCGCTGCCGCCAAGGGCCATCCTCCGGCCGATGGAAACCTACCTGCAACGGGGGCGCACACTGCTCGGGCGCGTGCCCGGCCTTCGAATCCTGCTCGCTCACGCTGGTCGCCTCGAGCGACGGATCGTGGTTCCGCTCGGGGTTGCAGGAGCTGCGCTCCTCCTGTTCACCCGGATTGCCGGTGAGGTCGTCGAGGGCGACACGCGGGCCTTCGATGAGGCTGTCCTCCTGGCACTTCGGAGTTCTGGCGATCTCTCGGATCCGATCGGCCCCGTCTGGCTCGAAGAGATGATGCGCGACTTCACGGCGCTCGGAGGGACCGGAGTTCTCGCGATGCTGACGGTCGCCGTGGCCGGCTTTCTTCTCATGACCCGCAAGAGCCACGCAGCGGCCATGATCCTGGTCTCGGTCGTGAGCGGTGTCGTGTTGAGCAGCCTGCTCAAATGGGGATTCGCACGTCCACGGCCGGAACTCGTGCCGCACGAGGCTGCCGTCTACACGCAGAGCTTTCCGAGCGGGCATGCGATGATGTCCGCGGTCGTGTATCTCACCCTCGGAGCGCTCCTGGCGCGCACCCAGGCGCAGACCTCGGTGAAGATCTATCTTCTGGTCGTTGCCGGACTCCTGACCCTCCTCGTCGGAGCAAGCCGCGTCTATCTTGGAGTCCATTGGCCGACGGACGTCATCGCGGGCTGGGCGCTGGGCTCTGTCTGGGCTCTCCTGTCGTGGCTTACGATGCTCTGGCTTCAAGAGAGAGGTGACGTGGAGTCCGAGACGGATCCATCCGATCCGCACCAGACCGCACGTTAGTGGGCCGGCCGATGACCCTCGCGGGGCGATCCTCTACTCCGGGTCGTCGATCCCCTGGTGGCCCTGTTTCCGCCTGCGTGAACGTCCTGCCAGGACTGTGGGCCTGATGGCGGACAGGCGCGACATTTGACCCGCGCGGCCAGTGATGTCTCAATTGCATCGGAGCCGATTACCCGGCCTGGGGAGGAGGGTCAGATGCAGGCGAGCATGTGGTTGATCACACTCGGCACACTCCTCGTCATCTCCGGAATCGTCCTCATGGCCGCCCGGGCAATCTCGGGAGCAAGCCTGAGCGATCCGGGACGAGCGGGCAGCCCGGGTTCCACGCTGGAGCCCAAGCACCAGACCCGGGGCTTCGAGCTGAGCGCGAACTGGCCCGGCTTCGCTCTCGTGGGCCTCGGCGCCATGGTGCTGCTGGCAGCTGCCGTAATGTAAGCACCCGTTCTCACCCCTGATACCGACAGTTCAGGCAAGTTCTGCATCGATTGACAACTAGGCAGCACTGCACGATCATTGGTTTGTAACAAGTTTGCACCGACCATCCAGGGCATGGTAGTCGGAGCGAGTTTGTCGCCTTGGCGGCCGCTCCCCGTGATGCGAGCGGCGCGGGGACCACGATGATGGCGAGAGCGAAATCAGCCATTGATCCGGGTGCAGGCGGTTTCCGCCCGGTCCTTTCTGCGGCCAAGCCCAGCTCCATTGGTTTCGCGTCGGCGCGTCGTACCCCTCAGCAGCGGTGGACCGTAGCCGGCCCGATCCGGCCCGGACAATCCGCGAGCTTGCCGGCAGCTTCCCTTGAGAGTTCTGGGGACTATGCACGCCGGATGCGCGATCGGTTTCACAGCATGACGGGCAGTATACGCACGGGAGACAATGTTCCGTGATGTAGTTGCGTATCGATCATAGCCCGTCTCTACAGGGAAAGTTGAACGCGCAATGGCCGTAGCGATCATATTAGCGCTCGTCGCAATCGGCTCCGTTTTGTTCCATGTCCTAAGCCCTTGGTGGTGGACGCCAATCGCGTCCAATTGGCACTACATCGACAACACGCTCGTCATCACGTTCTGGATCACGGGCGCCGTCTTCCTCACGGTCGTCTTGTTCCTGGCCTTCTGCGTCTGGCGTTTTCGCCACCAGGAGGGGCGGCGCGCCACTTACGAGCCCGAGAGCGGAAAGCTCGAACTCTGGCTGTCCATCGTCACGGGCGTCGGCGTTGCGGCCATGCTGGCGCCCGGGCTCCTGGTCTGGAAGCAGTTCATCACGGTTCCAGCCGATGCGTCCGAGGTCGAGATCGTCGGCCAGCAATGGCAATGGGCCTATCGCCTGCCCGGCAGCGACGGCCGCCTCGGCACCTCCGACACGCGCCTCGTCAGCTCCGACAATCCGCTTGGCCTCAATCCCAAGGACCCGAACGGACAGGACGACGTGATCGTGGAAGGTGGCGAACTGCATCTCCCGATCGGAAAACCCGTGAAGGTTCTGCTCCGGTCCATCGACGTTCTGCACGATTTCTATGTGCCGGAGTTCCGGGCGAAGATGGACATGATCCCGGGCGCCGTCACTTATTTCTGGTTCACGCCGACGAGGAACGGGACCTTCGAGGTTCTCTGCGCCGAGTTGTGCGGCGTCGGTCACCCTCACATGCGTGGCACGGTCGTGGTTGAGCCCGAGGCCGAATATCAAGCTTGGCTCGCGCAGCAACGGACATTTGCCCAACTGTCGAGCCCCACGAAGCGGGCATCGGCGGAGCAGAGCGTGAATCTGCCGGTCGCGAGCCGGGGAAACGATTCCGGAACGGGAGGTGGGAGCCGGTGAGGCTCATCCGTCATCCCATCCCGGAGACCGGGTGAGGTCATGCGCCGAGGCTCGTGCCCGTCCCCTCACCCGGAAAAGCGAGGAGAGCATTCGTATGTCCGATGCCACGCTTGGTCCGACCGGCTTCATCCCGCCTGCCGAAGTCGAGGACGTCGAGCTTTATCACCCGCATAGCTGGCTGACCAAATACGTCTTCAGCCAGGACGCCAAGGTCATCGCGATCCAGTACTCAGCTACCGCCATGTCGATCGGACTGGTGGCGCTCGTCCTGTCATGGCTGATCCGGATCCAGATCGCGTTTCCGGGCGCCCTCACCTTCATCGATGCGAGCGCTTACTATCAGTTCGTGACCATGCACGGCATGATCATGGTCGTGTATCTGCTCACGGCTCTCTTCCTCGGTGGCTTCGGAAATTATCTCATCCCGTTGATGGTCGGCGCCCGGGACATGGTGTTCCCCTATGCCAACATGCTGAGCTACTGGATCTATCTGCTCGCGGTGCTGGTCCTGGTCGCCAGCTTCTTCACGGTGAGCGGCCCGACCGGTGCAGGATGGACGCTCTATCCGCCTCAGGCCCTTCTCTCGGGCACGCCGGGACAGGATATCGGCATCATTCTGATGCTCGCATCACTCATCCTGTTCGTCATCGGCTTCACAATGGGCGGCTTGAACTACGTCGTGACGGTCCTGCAGGGTCGGGCGCGGGGCATGACGCTGATGCGGATGCCCCTGACCGTTTGGGGAATCTTCACCGCCACCGTCATGGCTCTCCTCGCCTTTCCGGCGCTCTTCGTCGGAGCCGTGATGATGCTGTTCGACAAGGTTCTCGGCACCAGCTTCTTCATGCCGGCGCTACTCGATCTGGGTCAGCAACTGCAATACGGCGGCGGCTCGCCGCTCCTGTTCCAGCACCTGTTCTGGTTCTTCGGACATCCCGAAGTCTACATCGTCGCTCTTCCTGCATTCGGCATCGTATCCGATCTGATCAGCACGCATGCGCGCCGCAATATCTTTGGCTACCGCATGATGGTGTGGGCCATCGTGGCGATCGGCGCCCTAAGCTTCGTGGTCTGGGCGCATCACATGTATGTCAGCGGCATGAACCCGTATTTCGGCTTCTTCTTCGCTACTACGACTCTCGTCATCGCCGTTCCGACCGCTCTCAAGGTCTACAATTGGGTGCTCACGTTGTGGCGGGGTGACATCCACCTGACGCTCCCGATGCTGTTCGCGCTGGCGTTCATCGTCACCTTCCTGAACGGCGGCCTCACGGGCCTCTTCCTCGGCAACGTGGTCGTCGACGTTCCCCTCTCCGACACGATGTTCGTCGTCGCCCATTTCCATATGGTCATGGGCGTGGCGCCGATCCTCGTCATCTTCGGAGCGATCTATCATTGGTATCCGAAAGTGACGGGACGCATGCTCGACGAGACGCTGGGCAGGATCCATTTCTGGGTCACGTTCCTCGGAGCCTATGCGATCTTCTTCCCGATGCATTATCTGGGGCTGCTCGGCATGCCGCGCCGCTACCATGAGGTCGGCGCGAGCTTCGTACCCCCCTCCGCCGACACGTTGAATGCCTTCATCACCGTGGCAGCCCTCGTCGTGGGAGCCACCCAGCTTCTCTTCGTGTTCAACCTGATCTGGAGCCTGCGGCATGGCGAGAAAGCCGGCGGCAATCCGTGGCGGGCGACCACGCTCGAGTGGCAGACCCCACAGACTCCGCCCGTACATGGCAACTGGGGCGCAGAGCTGCCGGTCGTCTATCGCTGGGCCTACGACTACAGCGTCCCTGGAGCCCCAGAAGATTTCATACCCCAGAACCAGCCCAATCCGTCGGAACCGCGCAGGGGCGTCGTGACGTGAGGACAACCCTGCTGTTCCTCGCTTGTCTCGGTGTGATTGCGGCTTGGTGGTTGTTGCGGCAGGGGCTCTTCTCCAAGCCCTGGCTCGAGACGACCCCGAGCGGCGAATTGCCTCCCGAAACCCTGTCGCCCATACCGACAGCGAAGATCGGGCTCGGAGTCTTCATTGCTGTCGCGGGGACGTTGTTCGCCCTGTTCATCAGCGCCTATTCGATGCGGATGCAATTGGCGGATTGGTGGTCACCGCCGGCGCCGCCGATCCTGTGGTTCAACACGGGCGTCCTGATCCTGAGCAGCAGCGCGTTGGAATGGGCGAAATGGTCCACACGAAACGAGGAGAGCACCGGTCTGCGGGCCGGCCTCGCCGTCGCGAGCATCGGCACACTGGTCTTTTTGATCGGGCAGGTGATCGCATGGCGGCAATTGGAGAGTGCGGGGTACTTCCTGAGCACCAATCCAGGCAATTCATTCTTCTACCTGATCACCGGGGCACACGCCGTGCATGTCCTGGGCGGCCTCGTTGCCCTGGGGATAACCGCCGACAAGGTCCGGCGTGTTTCCGATCCGGGCGAGGTTGGCCTGAGCGTCGAGTTGTGCGCCATCTACTGGCATTTCCTGCTGCTGGTTTGGCTCGTCCTGCTCGCCTTGCTGACGGGGTGGGCCAGCGATTTCGTCGCCATTTGCCGAGGTTTGCTGACGTAGAGCATCATCGAGATGGACAACTCGGCAGAGAGGACGCGGTCGTGGCCAGGATCGGCGGAAACGATTGCGCTCGAGGAGAGGATTGAAGCGATGGCAGAGGCGGCTCTGAGAACCACCGCGAACGCTCCCGTCAACCGCACGCGCTGGCGGAGCTTTGCTACGGACTGGGCGTCGGATCAGCGGGCCTTCAAGGATGTGTCCTGGGGAAAGGCCATGATGTGGATCTTCCTGCTGAGCGACACCTTCATCTTCGGCTGCTTCCTGCTCTCGTACATGACCGCGCGTATGTCGACGACCGTGCCATGGCCGAACACGAGCGTGGTCTTCGCCCTTGAGATCGGCCATATGCAGCTGCCGCTCCTCCTCATCGCAATCATGACCTTCGTCCTGATCACCAGCAGCGGGACGATGGCGATGGCCGTCAATTTCGGATACCGCCGCGATCGAAAGAAGACCGCCACTCTGATGCTGATGACGGCAGCTCTGGGCGCAACTTTCGTCGGCATGCAGGCCTTCGAATGGACCAAGCTCATCTCCGAAGGGGTCCGCCCCTGGGGAAACCCGTGGGGAGCAGCACAGTTCGGGGCGACCTTCTTCATGATCACCGGCTTCCACGGCACGCATGTCACGATCGGCGTGATCTTCCTTCTCGTGATTGCCCGCAAGGTCTTGCGGGGTGACTTCGACACCGGGAGGAAAGGTTTCTTCACCAGCCGGAAGGGGCAATACGAGATCGTCGAGATCATGGGGCTCTATTGGCACTTCGTCGATCTCGTCTGGGTGTTCATCTTCGCTTTCTTCTATCTCTGGTGAGGGGAAGGCTATGGCTCACGCGACCGCTCATCACGCAGCACCTCAAATCCATCACGCAGCGGCTCATGCCGAAGGACAGCAGCATCCGATCAAGCTGTATCTGGTGGTCTGGGCCTGGCTGTTCGTGCTCAGCACGATGTCGTATCTGGTCGACTACTTCCACCTGCACGGCTACCTCAGGTGGTCGCTGATCGTCCTGTTCATGGTCCTCAAGGCCGGCTTGATCGTGGCCGTGTTCATGCACATGGCCTGGGAGCGCCTGACGCTCGTCTATGCGATCCTGATCCCGCCTCTCGCGATCCTGGTCTTCGTCGCGATCATGGTGCTCGAATCCGACTACACCCTCCTGTCGCGGATGATCTTCTTCGCGAACGGGGCGTAGGACGCATTTCGGTCGCCGCAGGCTTTCATCGTCATGGCGAGCGCGGCGAAGCGATCCAGGAGCGTATCCGTCGACGGGTAGATTGCTTCGCCTCCGGCTCGCAATGACGGGGAGGTGGCGGAAAGGGCAGTGCATCACGCCTGCGCGCGCAAGGACGGCAGTGGGTCCGGCGCTACTCCGGTTCCGGCGCTGCGCCGCCCGCTCTCAGACCCTCTTCGTCATTGCGAACGAAGTGAAGCAATCTACCCCTCGACGGAATGAGTGGCACACCGCCGTCCGTGGCTCACGAGAGCAGGCCGCAATAGGACTCCTGGCCTGATCGCTGCGGCCTCTTGTTCAATCCTCGACCAGCGCAGCGCCGCAACTCGCCCCCAAAAAGCTCAGCCGGGATCATGTCCCGGTTGGCATACGCGCGAAACTGGATCGGCGAATCTATTCAGTCGCCGCCAGTTCCTGATCGACATCGCGCTCGACGACCTTTCGGTAGAGATGCCACGTGGCGTGCCCCAGCACGGGTACGACGACGGCCAAACCGGCGAGGAACGGCACGCTTCCGATGATCAGCAATCCGGCGACGATCAAGCCCCAGATGGCCATGGTCTTCGGATTCTCCATCACCGCCTTGACGGAGGTCTCGACGGCAATACCGGCGCCCACGTCGCGGTCGAGCAACAGCGGGAATGAAACGACGCTGATGGCGAGGACAACGACTGCGAAGACCAGCCCCACGATGTGCCCCAAGATGATCAGTGCCCAACCGCGCGGTGTCGTGAGCACCTCACCGAGAAAAGCTGGGTAGGATTGCGGCGCATAATTGCCATAGAGCCAACTGTAGAGCATCTCCGCTGCGCCGATCCAGGCGGCGAAGATGGCCATCAGCAGGAGGCCCAGTGCGAAAATCGAGGGAATCGAGGGCGCACGCAGAATGTCGAACGCATGTTGCCAGGACGTATCCAAACCGAGTTCACGCCGTCGGCTGATCTCATAGAGTCCGATCGCCGCGAAGGGACCGATCAGGGCGAAGCCGGAGACCAGCGGGAACACCAGGTGCATCGATTCTTCGCTGAACGTCAGGGCGGCCAGGCAAAGTCCAGCGATCGGGTAGAGCATACCCAGGAAGACCAGATGAGATGGCTTGGCCTTGAAGTCCTCGAATCCTCTGGCGAGAGCATCCCAGAGGTCATCCGTGTCGATCGTTCTTACTCTCGGTCGGGTTATCGTCTCGTGCGCACCGGCAATTACATGAAAGTTTGCCATGAGAATGCCTCCCAGGAAGGGTTCGGAATAGCTACCCCCCGTCACGGTGCCGGCATGGCGGCTGGCAACGCGAACCGCGATCTGCACACAAATAACCATACACGCGAGCGCCGCTCGTGTCGCCCCACATTGCACTCCGGGACGCAGTTTATGGCGGCATCCTCTCTCGGACGGAGGTAGGGCGGTCGCGCGTGGTCGCGAACAATGGCGGAGCAGTCGGCTTGCTATCTTCATGCCGCCTGGTGTCAGACGCAGGTTATCCTGCAGCAGCCGGTCGAAATTCGGCAATGACATCTCTCGCCGACATTGGATCCGCGAAGGCAGCCGGACCCGGTAGGTGCCATTGCCCTGCCGTCGCTGTAAGAAGCGACGTGAGTCGGCCCTCTCAGGGGGGCTCTGCTCAACTGGACCGAAGCGATCAATCGTGAAGGAAAGGCCGAATGATACTGGAAATTGCTCAAATCGACGTGAAAAGCGGCATGGAAGCCGAGTTCGAGGCCGGCGTAGCCAAGGCCGTCCCACTCTTTCAGCGTGCGAAAGGTTGCGCGGGAATGGAACTTCAGCGCTCGATCGAAAGGCCGAACCGGTATCGTCTCTTCGTCCGCTGGGAAACCCTGGAGAATCATACTGTCGACTTCCGTGGTTCGGCAGACTTCCAGAGTTGGCGCAGCCTAGTCGGCCACTGCTTTGAGGCACCTCCCGACGTCGAGCACACGCAAGTCGTCCAGCGCGGCTTCTGAAAAGCGGATCAACGGAAACACTCCATCTTGCTGGTGCTGGGGCTTGGCAAGCCAAAACTCCTGTTCCGCAGGTCCGCGGTACCGTTCAGGTCCCCACCCGATGTCGCAAGGCTCGCTCCAGCAGCAAGGTCGGCGCGAGGGCGATGGCGAACACGACGGCCGTGATCAGGAACCCGTCCTGGTACGCCGTCGTGCTTGCCTGCGCATAGATGGCCTGCCCCAGAAACCAGATCGCAGCGGGCGCCTGCTGCCATGACGGGAGACCAAGCTGGCCCATGAGGCCACCGACCTGAGCGATCAGCGAGAGTGCCGCGGGATTGTCGGGCGTCTGCGTCGCCGTCAACACGTCGGCATGGAACAGCGAGCGCTGTTCCAATACGACCGTCAGAAGGTTTACGCCGAACGCGCCTCCGAGTTGGCGCATGAAATTCATCGCCCCGGACCCTTGGGAGATCAGAGCCCGAGGCAGAACGCCGAGCGACCCCGCGCTCAGAGCCGGAAACACGAGCCCCAGGCCGACGCGGCTCAGAGCGGTCCACCAGGCCAGCATCCAGAACGTCGTGTTGATATCGACATTGGCGCTCAGATATGAGGACCAGGCAAAGATCGCGAGGCCGACTCCGATCAGGATTCCGCTCGAGATCCTGTCGCTGAGGCGCCCTGCGATCGGGAAAACGACGACGAGCGCGAAGCCCGCCGGCATCAGCAGCAACCCAGCCAATGTCGGCGTGTAGCCCTGGATCGTCTGCACGAATTGGGGAACCAGGAACGTCGACCCGAACAGGCCTGCACCCAGGACAAAGCTTACGACAGAAGCCGCCGCAAATGCGCCGTTCATGAAGAGCCGCATGTCGAGCAGCGGCTTCGGGTTTCGCCATTGCCACCACACGAAGGCAAGAGCCAAGATCAGGCCAAGGATCCCGCCGAGGAGAATCAGATCGGACGCCCATCCCTGCTTCTGCCCGTTCGAGAGCGTGCTGAGAACGACAACCAGGAAAAGCGACAAAAGGCTGAACCCGATCCAGTCGAAGTTCGGACGGGGGCCGGTTTCCTGACGGGTCTGCAGAAACATGCAGCCGAGCGCCATCCCGATCAGTCCGAAGGGCACGCCGAGATAGAACACGAAACGCCAGCTGAAACTGTCCATCAGGACGCCGCCGACATAGGGGCCGAGCGCTGGGGCCAGGACGACGCCGATCCCGAAGATGCCCATGGCGGAACCGCGCTTCTCCGGTGGGAACACCTGGAAGACGATTGTCATGGTCAGCGGCTGGATGATGCCGGCCGCCGCCCCTTGGAGGATACGGGCGAGGATCAGCGTGTTCTCGTCCGGCGCCAGGCCACCCAGGATGGAGGCGGCCGCAAAGAGACCCAGCGCGCCGACGATGGTCGCGCGCTGGCCGAAGGCGCGATCCGCCCAGGCAGCCACCAGCATGGTTGCCGTCATGGCGGCAAGGAACGCCGTCGACAGCCACTGCGCTTTCGCCTGATCGATCCCGAACGCGCCCATGACATCGGGCAGCGCGACGTTCACGATCGTCGTGGAAAGTGCAACCGCGATGGCAGCAACCATCGCGGTCCCGGTAGCCCACCAGCGGTAGACGGAGCCGAATCGGGCGAAGAGATCCTCAGTCGATTGCATCGATGGTGACTTCGACCATCATTCCGGGCCGGAGCAGATCGTCCTGTTGCTCGACCGAAATCCGCACCGGAAGACGCTGTGCCACCTTGGTGAAGTTCCCGCTCGGATTCGGGCTCGGCAACAGGGCGAACTGGCTCGTCGCAGCCTGTCCCAGCCGCACGACTTCGCCTTTGAACTCATGCCCGGGATAGGCATCGACCGTGACCACTGCCCTCGCCCCGGCTTTGATCCTGGCGAAGTCCGTTTCCTTCACGTTCGCATCCACCCAGACATTGTGCGGGTCGTGGTACATGAAGAGACGCGTGCCGGGCGTAACGTATTCACCTACATCCACGAAAACGGCATCGATCACGCCGTCGAATGAAGCGGAGACCTTGCGTTCTTCGAGATCGATCCGCTGCTGCTCGCGGCGCGAGATCTGGGCAGAGCGCTGTGCGTTCAGAACCTCGATTTGCCGCTCGAGCAGATCGACCTGCGCGAGATCCGCTTCGACGACTCGCAAATCGGCTTTGGCCGATTCGACGCCTGCCCGCGCCTGGAGAACGGCCTGTTCGGCACTCACGAGGCTCGTCCGGATTTCGTCGAAGCGCTGCTCGGAGACGATTTGACGGTGATGGAGCGAATTCGCGCGCTCGCTCTCACTGCGCGCCTGCTCGAGGTCGGCTTCACGAGCGCGGAGTCCGGCTTCGGCACTCGCCACGCGCGAGCGAGCCGCGTCGAGACGGCTTTGCGTCTGGCTGCGCACCATCGCCTGTTGCGCCCTCAGGCGCTCCTGGTCGGCATCGATCCGCCCGATTTCCGCATCGATCTCCTGGAGTTTCAATTCGGCTGCCCGGCGGTCGATCGCTGCAAGGCTGTCGCCTTTCCGGACCGTATCCCCCGCCAGGATCGGCAGCGCCGTCACGGTGCCTACGGATTGGCTGCTGACGGTCACGATGTTCCCCGCAATACGCGAGTCATTGACGTAGACGTGGCTCCAGCGGGCGACGATCCAGTCCCCAGCCAAGGCCCCACATCCGGCAAGGATCGTTGTAGCAATCAGGAACTGTCCGAGACGCTTGCCAAGCTTCCCGGAAGATCGGGATTGCCTGCTTGCTATGGGGGCGGCAGGTCCCGGAGACCTCGCTTCCTCGGGCTGTAGTGCCAGACCGGAATCGGCCCCAGCTTCGCCCGTTCCCGCATCGACCGGGCGCACTATCCTGAGTTCAGCCATGCGCCACAGCCTCTTCGACCTGAGTCGCGGATGTGGAGAGATTCGCGCGCATCATCAGGAGAATTTCGGTGAGCCGCTCGCGATCCGCATCCGGAACGCCTGCTAGAGCCTCGCTCCGCGTTTCGGCGCCGATCGCCCGAATTCTCTCGAGGAGCGGGTGGGCCTGCTCGGTGAGGTAGAGCAGTCGAACACGCCTGTCGGTTGCGTGATGCCGCCTCTCGATCAACCCGGAAGCCTGAAGACGGTCCAGGATCCGAACCAGGGTGATCGGTTCGACCTCGAGAATTTCCGCCAAGGCTCCCTGGTGGATGCCCTCGTGGCGGGCAAGGTGTGCGAGGACCTGCCATTGCGATCGCGTCAGCCCGAGACCGCGGGCCTTCTGCTCAAAACGCTTCCTTAGAAGACGGGCGGTGTCGTGCAGGACAAAGCCAAGATTACGGTCAGGATCATTCATGTCGCGGTCTATCATATGCACAACTAATATAAGCACGCCTATAATAGGGCAAGCCTTCTAAGCAGGCGCACACGGCTTTTCGCCAAGAGAGCAGATGGCAGCGATAAGGGGCCGACGATGCATCCCGGCCAAGCCGCACTGTGCCAATCCGGTTCGAGCCGCCCCCTTCCCTTTCCAGACCGTTTGGCGCAGAGGGCGACGGACATCGCGACACTCGCCCTATCCCGCCCCTTCCCTTTCGCGTTCATGCTCCACTCTTCAGACGGTCCAATGTACTTTCAGACTGCCGTCACGGTGCTCGACTGGTTCGGGATCGTCGTCTTTGCGGTCTCGGGGGCACTGGTCGCGTCCCGCAAGCAAATGGACATTGTCGGTTTCGCCCTACTCGGGACCGCGACGGGGATCGGTGGCGGCACAGTGCGGGACCTGCTACTCGGGCGCCTCCCGGTCTTCTGGGTTCAGGAGCCGGCCTATCTCGTGACCTGCGTGGTCGTGTCCTGCATCGTCTTCTTCACGGCTCACATTCCGGGTTCGCGCTACAGGCTCCTACTCTGGTTCGATGCCGTTGGCCTTGCCCTCTTCGCCGTGGTCGGGGCCGAAAAAGCGCTCGAGAGCGGGGCAAACCCGGTCGTCGCGGTGACCATGGGTGTGATCACGGGAACGTTCGGGGGCGTGATCCGGGACGTCCTGGGCGCCGAGAGCCCCGTCGTGCTCAGCCGGGAGGTCTATGTCACCGCCGCACTTCTCGGCGCCGTAGTGTTCACCGCCGCCATCGGAGCCGGCCTTCCACGCGAGATTGCGATCGGAGCCGGCCTGACGGCCGGATTCTCGCTACGAGGCGCAGCCCTCTATCGCGGATGGTCGCTGCCACGGTATAAGCCGCGTCCGGGGCGCACCCTGGCCGAGTTGCAGAAGCACGGCTCCCTTGCAAGGCGCGACGATTGACCGCCGCCCGGCAGCCCCGGGGCGACAACTTGCGGCGCACGTGCCAAATCAGGTGGCCAGCCGGATTCACTTTCGGCAATATGCCGGTGGCTCTCCCTCAGAGGAATCACTTGTGAACCGCGACCTTGCCATCCTGCTTGCCATCACCCTCGTGCCGGCATTTCTCGTGCTCGCTGCTCTCGGCGCAATATCGGGAATCGACCTCGTCACGCCGACCGTCATGATTGTCGTGTTCACAGTCTTTATCCTGGGCGCGCTCTTCGAGATCAGACGCCTCGTCGACCAGCCGTGACCCGAGCAAGCGCGAACGAGGTCCATTACCAGCGGCACACGAGGCCTCAGTAACCTGCCCATAGTCCCGGCGTGGCGATCTCGAGCAGATGCCCGTCGGGATCACGGAAATAGACGCTGACTCCGCCCCGCGGCCATTGGGTGCGCCCTTCGAGGTCGACCCCGGCACGGGTGAGATGCTGCTGCCATTCTTCCAGCTCGTCCGCCCGAATCGAAAAGGCGACGTGCATCGGCCCTTGGCCGTCGTGAGGCGGGATCGAACCACCCGGTGTCTCAATGGGCTCGAGAGACTGGCCTTGGGGAAAAAGGAGGAGAACGCCGTTGCCGCCGACATCGAACGCGCGCATGCGGTGATCGGCGTGGATGCAGCGCAGCCCAAGGATGGTGTCGTAAAAGGCAGCGGCCCTCTCGAGATCGGCGACGTAGAGAACGGTTTCGAGCACTCGTTCCAGCTTGGGCATGTTTCTCTCCCGAATCCTGCAGGCGTGACCCGGCGCCGATAAGCGTGCTCGATCATATCGCTATGCCCCGATAGAGGGCCATCCTGGGCCTGACGGTCCGTGCGTCTCTCGGCGAGAGCCAGGCTCGGGAGGGAGCGGAACCCGAGATCCATTCCCATCGTTCCAACGGACAGCATGACCACGCAAAGGAGTCCACGTTGCGCAGCAAGCTTCACGTTGTCATTTGCAGCACCCGTCCGGGGCGAGTTGGCCCAACCGTTGCGCACTGGTTCCATGAGGTCGCGATCGAACATGATCAATTCGATGTAGCCTTAGTCGATTTGGCCGAGTTCAACCTGCCTCTCTTCGACGAACCCAAACATCCTCGGCTGCAGCAATATCAGCACGAGCACACAAAGCGCTGGGCCGCGAGCGTGAATGCGGCGGATGCATTCGTCTTTGTGACGCCGGAATACAATCATGGCCCTCCGCCGTCGCTGCTCAACGTCTTGAATTACGTCTATCTCGAGTGGAATTACAAACCGGCAGGCTTCGTGAGCTACGGCGGCATGTCCGGAGGCATGCGCGCGGTGCAGGTCGAAAAGCTCACGCTGACGACGCTGAAGGTGGTGCCGATTATAGAATCCGTGGTGGTTTCGATGGTCTCGCAGTACATTGAGGGTGGCGCGTTCAAGCCGAACGACATCCAGTCCGATGCGGCCATCGCGATGCTCAACGAACTCGCGCGGTGGGCCGAGTGCCTGAAACCGATGCGAAACCATTCGGCGAAGTGAGCGCCGCGCACGCATCTCGAATCGGCAGGTGTCCGAACACTGTTCTCACCCCACGACAGATTGATTCGCATCGACGAAGAGCGGCGTGGTGAGCACGAGCCGAATTCGGCATTTTATCCTTACAATTCACAACTCGTTTACCATCGCCCCATTTTGACCCGAATCGCGCCGTTCTTATCCGCCTGACGCAGCGGAAGCATGGAGACCAGCGATGGCGAGGGATGGCAGACTTGTCGATCGGGCTCCGCTCCAGTCGGATGCAGAGCTTCTTCGCGCCATCCGCGACGATCTCCACATCGTTTATGACGTTATCCTGCAGCGTCCGCCCCCGAACAACGTTCGCGCATTGCTCTCACGCCTGGATCGCGAACCGGTCATGTGCGATCGGAAGGAGCGTGCCTGTGGCGAAGTCGAAGTACTTCGCTCATAATATCTCTGCGCCGGACTTCCCGTGTTTCCAGTTTACGGAGTGAACGACGTTTCCGCATGTAAGCGGAAGGCGATGAGCGGCGTACACTGATGTGATTCGGATAGCGCAGAGTGTCCCCCTCACCCGCGCCCCTTGTGGGAGAGGTCGCCCCAATTTGGCAGAACGAACCCAAATCTACCTTCGCCTCGCCCCTTACGGGGGGCGCCCCGATGGAGCGAATGAGGGTGACAGCGCCTACGCGGCAAGCACAGCATAACACCGCGCTCGTCAGAGGACGCGCGAGCGAATGCGGCAACTCTACGCCGGGAATCGTACCCTGTAGTGCAATCCGTTTTTGCGGCCATAATTTGGAGTGAAACCGTACTCGCAATACGAGGACATCACTCTTGCGCGCCTTCGAAATCAGCGGCCAGTTCGGCCTGGACCATCTCCGCCTTGTCGAGAGACCAATGCCACAGCCGAAGGCGGGAGAGGTGCTCGTCCGGATGAGCGCCGCGACCCTCAATTACCGCGACCTGCTGGTCGTCGAGGGAACATACAATCCGAAGCTTCGCTTGCCGCTGATTCCGGTCTCCGACGGCGCGGGCGTCGTCCAGGCAACCGGAAAGGGAGTAGCGCGATGGCGCTCGGGTGATCGGGTTACTCCCATCTTCTTCCAAGGTTGGCTCGAAGGCGAACCCGATCGCGAAAAGCTCGGGACCGGCCTCGGCGCTCATCTCAACGGTGTGCTGTCCGAGTACGGAGTCTTCCCAGAGGACGGCCTGCTGCGCGTGCCGGACTACCTGACCGACGCCGAGGCGGCAGCCCTGCCCTGCGCGGGCGTCACTGCATGGAGCGCAATCGTCAAGCTCGGTGGCGTCGCTCCCGGTGATGCCGTTGTCGTCCAGGGCACAGGGGGAGTGGCGCTGTTTGCCCTGCAATTTGCAAAACTCGCAGGCGCCACCGTCATTCTCACATCCTCATCGGACGCGAAACTTGCGAAAGGTAAGGAGCTCGGCGCCGATCATCTGATCAACTATCGGGCCGAGCCCGATTGGTCGCGCGCTGTGAAGGATCTGACCAATGGGCGAGGAGCCGATCTCGTCATCGAGATCGGCGGAGCCACGACGCTGGCGCAATCGATCCGGGCTGTACGCGTCGGCGGTACGATTGCGATGATCGGAGTGGTTACAGGCGCGGCGGCATCGGCCGTGCCATTACCGCTCGTGGTCATGCGCCAGATACGAATGCAAGGTGTTACCTTGGGCTCGCGTGCGGACTTCATGGCCATGCTGCGAGCCTGTGCAGCGGTACAGTTGCGCCCGGTTCTGGACGAGAAGCGCTTTGCGTTCGACGAGGTATCAGCTGCCTTCGCGCGCATGGCCGCAGGAGAGCATTTCGGCAAGATCGCGATCGAGATGTTATAGCAGCACACACCGATGCGCAGACAGCGAAGAAAATGAGCAAGAGCTTGGGCACTTTCACCAAGCGACGCCTTGGCTGTTCAGATTTTTCAGTGACCGGCCTCTTGACGCGGGCACCCATCGTTGCAACATTAAATGACATCTACAGGGATGGAGGCTACGACAATGACTCCACCGACGATATGCTGGCCACAGGGCAGAACGAATACCTCTCAATGCGGATGGAGGTGGTCAGAAGATTTCGACGATCATAGTTCTCTATCTTGGCCGGATTAACTCCGGATTAACTGATTTTTGACGTTCGACCAACAGGTCGTAGCGGGCTCCGCCGATAACTCGGGGAGCCCGCATGCTTTTGGAGACACCAGGTCATTCTTTGCGGCCTCGGCCCTCATTTTCGACAGGGCACGGTGCGAGGACTCGCTTCAGCGTTACCGTAATTTCGCGTCCGTTCGCTTCATTCAATGCGATAGCGGTACCCAACCAGGATGGTCGAAGTGCTCGCCATATGCGTTGAGCGCTTGGATCACGTGAACGACGCCCTGGTCCTGCCCTGCTTCCTCCTTCATCGCCGTGACGCCATCGAGGATCTGCGCGATGGCAAAATGAAGTTGAAGATCCGCATCGGCCGGCAGCTTGCAGTTCGCGACGATGAAATCGGTGTGCTCCTGCACCTTATCGGCCAGCGTGCCGAAATCGGCAGCCGCGAACCGGCCCTCATGGATCGGGTGCAGTGCATCAGCAACCACCGAGCGAATTTCGGTCATGCCTTTCCGTAATGCGTCATCGGTCTGCCATTTCTGCCCGTTGTTCAGCACCATCTCGGCGACTGGAGCACTGCCGGCCGCGTGGTCATGACCCGTTGCAGCAAGCGCTGCTCCGGAACTTCCGGCGATCATCCCGAGCATCACCAGATACGGAACGAGTCTCTTTCTCCTGAACATGTTCGAATCTCCTCTGTCGAACGAAAACACGTTGATGCAGGAATGACGTTGCCGGTAGGTCGCAGTCTGGCGCTACATGTCCGGGCTGGCCTTATCGAAGTTGTGCGCTGATCAGCTCTCCGGTCGCTGGCGCATAAGTAACCTCGATGGGATAGCCGCTATCGTTCAGGGCCCGGATCTCATAGCAGCCGTGATCCGTCTTCATCCGCTGAATCCGATAGCCGAGGTCTTCCAGGCTTTTGGTGATCACGCTCGACCCAACAACTCCGCGGTCCGAGCTTGTTCCACAACGCACGTCATTCTCGCTTGCTACGGCAAAGCCGCCCAGTCCGATGGCCGCCGCGACAGCGGTCAGGGTCATGAGTTTACGCATCTCGGTTCCCTCCATGCGATCGGAACACCATGTCCGATCGATGGACAGACTTTAGCTTGCGGCAGCTTTCACCCCGGTGTTGATCCATGTCAGCGACTTGTCAGCCTCGAGAAACCATGATGACGCCATGTTCTGTCTCACCCGCCGCCACCTGATCGGCCTGAGTCTCTGCGGAATGGCCACGTTGCTCCCGTCTGCTCTCCTGGCGGATCAGGATCGCGACCACGATCGGGCGCGTCGCGCAGTCGAGAGCGGCGAGGCGCTTCCGCTCTCCGACATTCTCGCACGGGTGCGCCCTGATCTCGGGGGCGAGGTCGTCGGGGTGTCCTTCGAGCGCAAGCGGGGTCGCTGGGTCTATGAGTTCAAAGTGATCGGGGCCGGAGGGCGCCTCGCCGAGGTCTACGTGGATGCCGCGTCCGCCCAAATCCTGAAGCGGGAGGAGGATTGATGCGCATCCTACTGGTCGAGGACGAAGCCAGAATTGCCGGCAAGGTGCAGACGGTCCTCGAAGCTGCCGGCTACGCCGTGGACCACGTGGACGACGGTGAGGAGGCCTGGTTCCATGGCGATACGGAGGACTACGACCTTGCGGTTCTCGATCTCGGGTTGCCCAGAATGGATGGGCTTACGGTTCTCAAGAAGTGGCGGGCCGGCGGCCGGGATTTCCCGGTCCTGATCCTGACGGCGCGTGGCGCCTGGGCGGAGCGTGTTGAGGGCATCGACGCCGGAGCGGACGACTACCTGACGAAGCCCTTCGCGATGGAGGAACTTCTGGCCCGCATGCGCGCCCTGCTGCGCCGCGCCGCCGGGCGGGCGACGCCAGTCCTGACGATCGGCCCGGTCGCCCTGGACACTCGTCGGATGCGGGTCACGATCGACGACACACCGGTCGCCCTTTCCCCACTCGAATACAGATGCCTTCATTACCTGATGCACCATGCCGGGCGGGTCGTTCCGTCCGGCGAGTTGATGGAACATCTCTACGCCCATGACCACGACCGCGAGCCGAATGCGGTCGAGGTCCTGATGGGACGCCTCCGCAAGAAGATCGGGGTCGACCTCGTCGAAACACGCCGCGGCTTCGGCTACATCGTCCCGAACCCTGTAGCCCCATGAGGCGAGGCTCGCTCAAGCGTCGGCTCCTCGCCGCGGCGGCCAGCTCAATCGTCCTGGCCCTCGTGATCGCAGGAATTGGGCTCCTGCTCCTGTTCGAGCGCCATGTCGAACGGCGAATGACGTCCGAGCTCCAGATCTATCTGGACCAGATCGTGAGTGGAATCGACCGTACCCAGGACGGGGCCCTCCAGGTCGTCAGCGAACCCGCCGAGCCGCGTTTTCTCGAGCCCTTGAGCGGCCTCTACTGGCAGGTTGCGGCCGAGCCCGACGGACCCGTCCTACGCTCGCGCTCTCTGTGGGATGAAACGCTGGCTCTCCCGGCGGACACGCTGCTGGATGGGGAAGTCCACGAGCATGTGATTCCCGGCCCCGCCAAATCCTCGTTGCTCGTCGTGGAGCGTGAGGTCCAACTGCCCGAGCGGCTCGGAGATAGGAGGATCAGAGCCGCCGTCGCCATCGACCGTTCGGAGATCCATGCCGCCGGACGGGATTTTGCGCTCGACCTCGTGCCTTCCCTGGCGCTCCTCGCAGCGATTCTGGTCGCGGCCGCCTGGGTGCAGGTTACCGTCGGGCTGAGGCCACTCGATACGGTCCGGCGCCGGCTCGCCGCAGTACGCGCGGGACGGGCGACCCGGCTCGGAACGAATTTCCCCGACGAAGTTCATCCGCTTGCAGCCGAGGTCGACCACCTTCTCGATGCTCAGGAGAAGGCCCTCGAGCGAGCCCGGGCGAGAGCGGCGGATCTGGCTCATGGACTCAAGACGCCGCTGACCGTTCTGACCTCCGATGCGGCGGAGCTCCGGGCGCGAGGCGAAGAGCAAATCGCGGACGAGATCGCTGCCGTGACCGACGGCATGCGGCGCCACGTCGAACGCGAGCTCGCGCGAGCGCGGGCCGGCGCGCGGATCCATCCGCGAGCCTCCCATCCGCTGCGGCCAGTTGTCGACCAGGTGGTCGGCGTCCTGCGGCGGACCCCGCGCGGACACGACCTCGACTGGGACGTGATCGTCCCCGAAGGCATCAGCACTCGGGTCGATGCGCAGGATCTTGCAGAGATGCTCGGAAACCTTGCCGAGAACGCGGTCAAGTGGGCCGTGCGGAAGATCCGAATCACGGGGTGGTGGACCGACACCAATCTCGTGCTGAGCGTCGAGGATGATGGCCCGGGCATTCCCGGCTCTGAGGCTGCGGCGGCTCTGGCGCGTGGACAGCGTCTCGATGAAAGCCAGCCGGGGAGCGGTCTCGGCCTCGCGATCGTGAGCGATCTCGTCGAGACCTGCGGGGGATCGCTATCCCTGGGACGCTCGGAACTTGGCGGGCTACTGGCCGAACTCCACCTCCCGGACTCGCCTCGATCCGTTCTCTGACGCCGGCGGACCCGGAGCATAACGGTGCGTGGGTCATGAAGCCCACTGGCGCCGGAACTCGACCGAGCTGGTCACGAGCCCGGCTTGCGCAGCGCACCCGGCAAGTCCTGGCCGCCAAAGTCGATCGTGGAGCGTTGGAGAATACGCCCGGTATCATCGATCACGACTCGGAAGCGGCGGCCCTGGTAGAAAAACGACATTCGATAGCGCCCTTCGTCATCATCGCTTCCGCGCTCGCAACGGCTCGTGATGGCACCTTGGCGGAGCAGGTCGGGGATCGTGTCCGGCTCGAGCCCTAGCCCCTCGCCGAGCATCCGGGCATCGATCTGAATGCCATCGTCGTGAATCTCGATCGCAGGCATGATGGCTCTCCTCTTTCTGACAAGCCCTGCTCGCCGTCGGCGCCTTGGATCTGGCTCCTTTTACCGCCGATGCTGACGCACGCTCGTTGCTTCGGATCAAGAAGACGGACGATCGTTGGAGCCCATGTTCCCACGGAGCGGCAGGTGCATCCCGGGATTGTCCATGCCCGAAGCATGGCCTTCGGAATTCAACTTGCGGCAGCGCAACAAACGGCAGGCCATCGCGCACTATGCTGGACGAAAGGTCCTGGAGAAGTCCCGATGTCGTATCATCGCAACGTGGCGATTGCTGAAGACAAAGCCGATCTGGCGGAACTCGACTTCGAGGCGCAGGTGCGCGAGGCCTACGATGCCTGCCACCCGAACGATTCCTTCAGCGCCCTCAAGCAGCGTGCTCGTTTTTCCAAGGAAGCATCGGGCCTCTATAGGGGATGGATGCGCGCCGCTCGAAGCGGTGCGCTCGGAATGATCGAGAAGCGCACGCAGCCCGACGCAGACGCGAAATCGTCAGCGCTCGCCGCGTGAGGCCAAGCGGTCCTGCCGCAAGCGTGGTGTAAGGATACCGCTTTCGAGCCAGTGGGCCAGATTGCTCCACTTCATTCGCAATAACGGAGAGGACCGCGGGCACGAGGAGCACAGCTGCGGATGGAGTCTTGCCGGACCGACTGCCGCCATTGCGAGCGGAGGCGTGATGCACTGCCGCTTCCGCCGCACCTCCGTCTTTGCGAGCCGCAGGCGAAGCAATCTACCCCTCGACGGATGCGCTCCTGGATTGCTCCACTTCATTTACAATGACGGGGTGGCATGAGGACAGGAGACCACTGCCGGAAACGGAGTGGTGCCGGACCCTTTCCGCTATTGTCTTTGCACCCCATCCACCATCCGTTGGACTGGCAAACGGCCCGTGCCGCACCAGTACTCATCATGCTCGCGTCTCCCGTATCGTATTCGACGCGAGCCACTGGCCCGGACCGGCACGTCGCCATGATGCCCCGCAGTCTTGACCGGGCACGCGTGGAGTGGAAACGCGATGAATGACTACGCCCCCCTGAGCCTTCATGTGCCCGAGCCGGCGGTCCGGCCGGGCGACAATCCCGATTTCTCGGATGTCCCGATTCCGAAAGCGGGATCCGTCGAGCGCCCGCCCGTGGACGCCGACCCGGAATCGATCCGCGGCCTCGCCTTTTCGATCATCCGCGTCCTCAATCGGAACGGCGAGGCGGTCGGCCCCTGGGCTGGCCTCCTGAGCGACGAAGAGTTGCTCGAGGGTCTGCGCCACATGATGACGCTGCGCGCGTTCGACTCGCGCATGCAAACCGCACAGCGGCAGGGCAAGACCTCTTTCTACATGCAACATATGGGCGAGGAGGCCGTCAGCTGCGCCTTCCGAAAAGCGCTCTCGCCCGGGGATATGAATTTCCCGACCTACCGCCAGGCGGGCCTGCTGATCGCCGGTGGCTACCCGCTGGTCGACATGATGTGCCAGATCTACTCCAACGAGCGGGATCCGCTGAAGGGGCGACAGCTTCCGGTTCTCTATTCGGCCAGGGATTACGGATTCTTCTCGGTCTCCGGCAATCTCGCGACGCAGTACATCCAGGCGGTCGGCTGGGCGATGGCCTCCGCAATCAAGAACGACACGCGGATCGCGGCCGCCTGGATCGGCGACGGATCGACGGCGGAGTCGGATTTCCACGCGGCCCTCGTCTTCGCGTCCACCTACAATGCGCCGGTCGTGCTCAACATCGTCAACAATCAATGGGCGATTTCGACCTTCCAGGGCATTGCGCGCGGCGGCTCCGGCACTTTTGCGGCCCGCGGTCTCGGTTTCGGAATTCCGGCGCTGAGAGTCGATGGCAACGATTATCTGGCCGTCTATGCGGTCGCAAAATGGGCGATCGAGCGAGCGCGCCGCAATCTCGGTCCCACCCTGATCGAATATGTCACTTACCGGGTCGGCGCGCATTCCACGTCCGACGACCCGTCCGCCTACCGCCCGAAGACCGAATCCGACGCATGGCCGCTCGGAGATCCCGTGATCCGGCTCAAGAACCATCTCATTGTTCGCGGGGCCTGGTCGGAGGCGCGCCACAAGCAGGCCGAGGCGGAAATTCTAGACGCGGTCATCACTGCCCAGAAGGAGGCCGAGCGCTACGGTACGCTTCATGCCGGCGGAAAGCCTTCGGCGCGGGACATGTTCGAGGGCGTCTATGAGGAGATGCCGCCCCATCTGCGACGGCAGCGGCAGCTGGCGGGAGTCTGAAGATGCCCCGCAAGACCATGATCGAAGCCATCCGCGATGCCATGGACATCATGATGGGCCGCGACGACGACGTCGTCGTGTTCGGTGAGGACGTCGGCTATTTCGGCGGCGTCTTTCGCGCCACCCAGGGCTTGCAGGCGAAATATGGCAAAAACCGCTGCTTCGATGCGCCGATCAGCGAATCCGGCATCGTCGGCGCCGCGATCGGGATGGCGGCTTACGGACTTCGCCCGTGCATCGAGATCCAGTTCGCGGATTACATGTATCCGGCCTATGACCAGATCGTGTCAGAGGCGGCGAGACTCCGCTACCGCTCCAACGGCCAGTTCACCTGTCCGATCGTCGTCAGGATGCCGACCGGCGGCGGCATCTTCGGCGGGCAAACCCACAGCCAGAGTCCCGAAGCTCTCTTCACCCATGTCTGTGGTCTCAAGACCGTCGTGCCATCCAACCCGAGCGATGCAAAGGGCCTGCTGATTGCCGCGATCCAGGATCCCGACCCGGTGATCTTCCTCGAGCCGAAACGGCTCTACAACGGCCCCTTTGAAGGCTATCCCGAGCGTCCCGTCACGTCATGGGCCAAGCATGAGCTGGGAGAGGTCCCGGATGGCCACTACACGGTACCGCTCGGCGAGGCCGTGATCCGGCGCAACGGGACCGCCGTGACGGTCCTGACCTACGGCACGATGGTCTATGTCGCGGAGGCGGCTGCAACCGAAACCGGCATCGATGCCGAAATCATCGATCTTCGCACGCTCGTGCCTCTCGACATGGAGGCGATCGTCGCATCGGTGCGGAAGACCGGCCGGTGCGTCGTCGTTCACGAGGCAACGCTCACATCGGGTTTCGGCGCCGAGCTTTGCGCCCTCGTTCAGGAAACATGCTTCTATCATCTGGAGGCTCCGATCGCGCGCGTGGCAGGTTGGGACACGCCGTACCCGCACGCTCAGGAATGGGATTACTTCCCGGGTCCGAGCCGCGTCGGCCGTGCGCTGCTCGAAACCATGGAGCAGTGAAATGACGGAGCACGTCGTCAAACTGCCAGATATCGGTGAGGGTGTCGCGGAAGCCGAACTCGTGGAGTGGCATGTCAAGACCGGCGACCTCGTTCGAGAGGATACGATCCTGGCTGCCGTAATGACCGACAAGGCGACCGTCGAGATTCCATCGCCCGTCGAGGGCGAGGTTCTCTGGCTGGGTGCGGAAGTCGGCGACATGGTGCCTGTCGGCTCCGAGCTCGTCCGCCTCAAGACCGTCGGCGATCACTCGGCCGTCGCTGCGCCTCCAAAGCGCGAGCCGAAGCCCCCGGCTGCGGCCGCTCCTGAATCTCGTGCACCGAGCGGCGAGCCGGCAGCGCAGCCCCCCTCGCGCAGAGAGGACACGCCGCCCCGACCGGCCGCGGCGGCCGCAACGGAGAGGCCTGCGCGGGCTGCATCGTCACGGCAGCTCCTCCGCAACGCTCCTCGTCCAGAGGGCGAGAAGCCTCTGGCATCACCGGCGGTTCGCCTGAGGGCAAGAGAGGCGGGATTGGACCTGCGCCAGATTCCCGGCACGGGACCGGCGGGCCGCATCACCCATGAGGATCTCGATGCATTCCTGGCTCATGGACCTGCGCCTGCAAGAGCGCCCGGCCTGCAGACGAAGACTTTCGTGGAAGACGTCAAAGTCGTCGGCCTGCGCCGCAGGATCGCCGAAAAGATGTCGCTCGCGAAATCGCGCATTCCTCACATCACCTATGTCGAGGAGATCGATGTCACCGCGCTCGAGGAGCTTCGCACGACGCTCAACCAGCAGAAGCGCGAGAGCCGACCGAAATTGACGTTTCTGCCCTTCCTGATGCGCGCCATGGTCCGCGCGATTGCCGAGCAGCCCAACGTCAACGCTCTTTACGACGATGAAGCAGGTGTCCTGCATCAGCACGCAGGCGTCCACATCGGCATCGCGACGCAGACGCCTGCGGGCCTGACGGTGCCGGTGGTAAAGCATACGGAGGCGCTCGATATCTGGGGCTGCGCAACGGAGCTGAACCGCCTAGCGCAAGCTGCAAGGGCGGGAAGCGCGGCCCGCGAGGAGCTGACGGGCTCGACCATCACGATCACCTCGCTGGGCGCGATGGGCGGCGTCGTGTCGACGCCGATCATCAATCATCCCGAGGTCGCGATCGTCGGCGTCAACAAGATCATGGTGCGCCCGGTCTGGGATGGCTCGTCCTTCGTTCCGCGCCGGATGATGAACCTGTCCTCGAGCTTCGATCACCGCGTCGTGGATGGCTGGGATGCCGCCGTTTTCGTGCAGCGCATCAAGTCGCTGCTGGAAACCCCGGCACTGATCTTCATGGATGAATGAGTCCGGTGGGACAGGTGAATGGCCCCGCGCATTCTGCAATGACGGCTCGGGTCCACGGAGGCATTTGATCGGATGAAAGAGATCTCCTGCAAGCTCCTGGTGATCGGTGCGGGACCTGGCGGCTATATCTGCGCCATCCGGGCGGGCCAGCTCGGAATCGACACCGTCATCGTCGAGGCGAAGAAGCCGGGTGGAACCTGCCTGAATGTCGGCTGCATCCCGTCCAAGGCCCTGATCCACGCTGCCGACGAATTCGAGATGATGGCGCGCAGCGCGGCCCGCGAGAGCCCGCTCGGCATTTCCGTTGGCCGGCCCGAGCTCGATTTCGCGAAAACCATAGCCTGGAAGAATAGAATGGTCGGGCGGCTCACCGGCGGGGTGTCGGGCCTCCTGAAGAAAGCGCGCGTGAAGATGGTCGCGGGTTGGGCGCGCTTTCGCGACGGCAAGACCGTCGAGGTCGAAACGGAGACGGGGCTGCAGGTGATCCGAGCCGAGCAGATCGTCATCGCCACCGGATCCGAATCGGTCGAGCTGCCGTCCCTGCCCTTCGGAGGCCCGGTGATCTCGTCGACCGAAGCGCTCTCCTTGGCTCAGGTACCGGGCAGGCTCGTCGTGGTGGGTGGAGGTTATATCGGCCTCGAGCTCGGGACGGCCTTCGCCAAGCTGGGAGCGGCGGTGACCGTCATAGAAGCCGAGGCACGCATTCTCCCTCAATACGATGCGGAGCTGACGCGGCCTGTCGCAAAACGCCTGGACGAGATCGGGATCGAGGTGCTGACCGGCTGCAGGGCGAAAGGGCTCAAAGGCGACGTGCTAACGATCGAGATGGCGGACGGACGGCAAGAGACGCGCACCGCCGACAGGATTCTCGTGACCGTCGGACGCAGGCCGGTCACCGACGGCTGGGGGCTCGATGCGATTGATCTCGACATGAACGGACGGTTCATTCGCATCGACGACAGGTGCCGCACCTCGATGCGCGGCGTCTATGCGATCGGAGACGTGACGGGTGAGCCGATGCTGGCGCATCGGGCGATGGCGCAAGGCGAGATGGTGGCCGAGATCGTCGCGGGCCAGAACCGGGTCTGGGACAGAATCTGCATCCCGGCCGTGTGCTTCACCGATCCCGAGATCGTCGCAGTCGGCCTCTCACCCGGAGAAGCGAAGGCTTCCGGGATCGACATCAAGACGGGTCTGTTTCCCTTTCAGGCCAACGGGCGCGCGATGACCCTGGGGCGGGAAGCTGGCTTCGTCCGCGTCGTCGCGAGGGCGGACAATCACCTTCTCCTCGGGATCCAGGCTGTCGGTGCGGGCATCTCGGAACTGTCGGCCGGCTTCGCCCTGGCCCTCGAGATGCGGGCGCGCCTCGAAGATATCGCCGGCACGATTCATGCCCATCCGACCCAGAGCGAAGGCCTGCTCGAGGCCGCCTTCGGGGCTCTGGGCCACCCTCTTCACATCTGAGCCCCACCTCACCGCTACCCTCGCTCGGAAACGGGCCAGAGCGGAGTTCCAGCCTTGTACCCGCTCTGTCGGGTTCCCAACAGACGAAGAACGATTCGCTCGTATATCCGTCACGATATTACCTAACGGAATGGCGTCGTACATGGCTAATGCAAAGCAGCAGATTGAGAATGATGTTGCGTCACCACGTACCTATTGCCCCGATCTCCAGCCGGTCATGCAATCGCTGCTCCGCACGCTGGCTGACATCGAGTTCGATTTCGAACAGGAGCGGGAGCGTCTTGAAAGCAGCACCAGCGACTCGCGTGTGAAGGCCCTCGTGCTCGAGAAGTTGCGCGCGAGGCATCGCGAGCGGCGCGAGCCATATGATCGTCAACTGGCGCTCCTGCAGGACCGTATTCGGCCGACGCCGGACTGGTCCTGACCTGTCGTAGCCGAGACACGGCAGGAAAGAAGGTCCATATTGGAAGCATTTGCGACGGCAGGCGGGATAAGGACCGGTTCTTGTATGTGCCGGCCGAGGTTCGCTGCCTGGAGCGCCGAGCATGAGCATCGCTGGCCTCGGGCTTGAATTCTGATTCCGTACCAGCCACGCCACCGGGCCAACTGCCTGTCCGACAAGGCTGAAGATACCGGGATTGCGCATCGGGTCGTGCTTCCGGTCGCCGTTGCAGCCTCTTGATGGGCTTTCTCGGCCCAATCCTGTGCTTCTTGTTCGATCCATCCCGGACCACGGGGCCGTATTCCCCTCTAAGCCCAAGGTACGAGTACCTTCGACCGGCGGAAGTCCTTTCCTTCAGCGTGTTTTGAGCGCATGATTCGAAAAGCGGAGGGCACCGCCATGTTCGATCGCTTGAGACTTCACGTGTTGGAGCAGGGCCAGTCAATTTCCGTTGCTCTGCTGGCAGTCCTCTTTTGCGGAGCACTGCTTCTCGGATTCCTCTGAACGCGCTCCCCCGCATCGGCCGCTTTCGGGAGAGGCGACACGGGCGGGGTAAAATTGGCCCAAGCGCAGCATGTGCCGGTCTGACAGCTGGCAGGGTCATGGCATCCGGCATCACTCAAGGAGGGAATATGCGCCACATTTCCTGGATCGCCCTCACCTTTCTGGTCGTATCATCGGCGCTTGCGCAGACCACCACACCCGCTTCCCCGGCGCCGGGCGGAACGACGGGCACCACCGCGAATTGGTGGTGGATCATTCTGCTCGTCATCATCGTCGCGGCCGCGATCTGGTATTTCATGCGGTCCAGAAATCGAATCTGACGACAAGCGCGCTCCTTCGGCAGACAGGATCAGCGCGGACGGAATCCTCGAGATCTCCGCCGGACGCGGATGTCGCGGGAATTCCGCTCAGTCATGCAAGCCGTTTCGTACCGCTCATGCAGGTGAGGAGCCGAACTGGACGTGCGGATCGCGGACGCTTGTGAACACGGGCGACGCTTGCGACCGATTCCCTGCGACGATTTCCGATATGGTTGTCGCAATCTTCTCTCCTCCCTTTGCGGACGGCTCGATCGGATTGGCATAGTCGTCTGGTTCGGAGCAGATCAGGCGAAGATCGATCAGAGGGAGCCGACGCGCAAAGGCTGCGCGGGTGATCACGTCATTGAAGATGGCGAGTCCGGTCACGACGAGGCGCTGCTCCTGCGGATCCGGAAATCGAGCATCATAAATGGTGCAGAGGGTCGTCGGGAGCCGAAACCGGATCACCGCGTCCAGCATCGCGTCGTAATCGCGGGCGAACCGGTCACGAATATCGGCCAGCCGGTTCAGGACGTCCGCCACGGAGCGGGCTGCCTGCCGAAGAACATCGCTTTGCTGGAGAGCATCGTTGCCGCCTGCACTCACGACGAGATGGGTCGCCTCCGACGGGATGTTCCGCAGTTGAGACGCGACGTCCCGAGCCGTCGCCCCATCGACAGCACAGAGGGTGGCTCGCCAGCCGGGCGGAAGCATTGCCCGGACTTGCCTCACCACGTCGGGCTGACCTGGGACGTAAGCAGCATTGTCGAAGATAGAATCGCCGAGGAGAACGACGTGACTCATGCCGCTTCAATCTCCAGCCGCTCTCCGCCTCTCGCCAAGGCTCTCACGCCTGCCAGGTCGAATCCGGCTGCGGCGCAGTTCGTCCAGATCTCTACTTGCCGGGGCACACCCGAGGCGAATGGAATCGATGCACTACGCGAGCTGAGTGAATCTCACTCCTCCAGTGCCCGTCTGATCCGTCGTGCCGCCTCCTTCGAGGCAACGCCCTCCGTAAACCAGGCGAGCACCGTGAGGTTCAGGTCTCCCGTGACGAGCCTTCTGGCATGGGCAGGAAGATGTCGCGCGACCTCCTGAAGATAGGAGGAAAAGTTGCCGGACATCATGGCCTCCGCAATCAAGAATAAGCTCAGCATCTCACCGCGGCTATGGCCGCGGGTTCAAGGCGGCTCTCCGTCTTAAGCCTCTTACTCTGCTGCCTGGCAGAGATCAGGCCGATCGGGTGTCAATGGAGCCGGATCGCGGTCGAAGTCGGCATCGCTCAGATGCTCAGGGCCCCAGCCTCGTCTTCCGCTCTGCGGCTGGGACGCAGCCCCTCGCGCAGCACCACATCCTTGTCGGTCCGCTCGGCCTTGTTGTCGCGCAGCGCGCGTTTGGCGCGGCGCAACTGCTTGGCAACCTTGTTCAGGGCCGAGTTGAAGGCTGCATAAATGTCCTTGTTCTTCGCCTCGCCGCTCATCATGCGGAGCGCGCCCATCTGCATATTGACCGTGCAGTAATAGGTGATCCCTTCCTTCTTGAAATAAACGGTGCCTGCATTGAGCCGACCAAAGTATTTTCCCGCAACTTGAAGGACGTTCTTTCTCACGTATTCCGGAAGAATCTCCCCGAGATCCACTGTCGCACTCTCGACGGTGATAGTCCGGTCAACGCTGCTCAATTTCATGCGATGATCCTCCTGCTCTCGGTCCTGGTAGACTCGAAACGCAGGGCTCCGCTCCTGGTTTCGTCTACCCTGAGGCTAATGTGATGGCTTCCGAGGCAAACGCCAAGTCCACCTGGCTTGGCCATATGCGGCCCTTCGTCCCGCACATACGATCAGCGCGATCCCCGCCGTGCTGCAGCACGGCCGTAGCCTGCGAGCATGTCGGGTCCGTAAGTGAGGACTGACGGGGCAGAAGCACGCTTGCCGGGGACCCCGAAGGCTTTCGAGCGGCTCGAAGCCTCGTGGTCCGCGCCCGGCCAGAACCGCCGTCAACGCTGCGGGGCAGCTTGGCCGGATGCGAGCAGATCCCTGATCTCGGCCAGAAGCTTCACGTCGGCGGGAATTTCCGGCGCCTTGGGCACATC
This sequence comes from Microvirga massiliensis, assembly GCF_001006805.1. Lineage (GTDB taxonomy): Bacteria > Pseudomonadota > Alphaproteobacteria > Rhizobiales > Beijerinckiaceae > Microvirga > Microvirga massiliensis. The sequence continues at coordinate 108,239 of NZ_LN811361.1, forward strand.
GACCTTCTCATCCTCCTTGCGCTGGAGTCTGTTCATGCCCCGGATCACGAGGAACAACACCCAGGCGACGATCAGGAAATTGAGAGCGACGGTGATGAACTGCCCATAGCCTACGACCGCCCCCTGCTTTTTCGCATCGACATAGGCGGCGCCCTCCTGGATGCTCGACGAGAGGGGCAGATAATAATTGGAGAAGTCGAGTCCGCCCGTGATGGCGCCGACAATCGGCATGATGATGTCGTTCACGAGCGACGTGACGATGGCGCCGAAAGCCGCGCCAATGATGACGCCGACAGCGAGGTCGACGACATTGCCGCGCATCGCAAATTTTTTGAACTCCTCGAGCATTCCCACCTCCCTGATGGCGCCATGAGCGCCTCCGAAGGCAGTGCCCCAGACACGCCGGCTCCAACAGCAAAGCCTATCCAATTGCCCCCATCAAGGGGCGTGCAGGCGAAATGCGTGCCGGAGAGTCTCCCGGCCAGATCGAGGAATGCTGAATACGCCGAGAGTGCCGGGTTCGGCGGCCTCATCAGCGCGGCTCGAGCAGTCGGTCCTGCAGTGTACCGAAATGAGTTTTCCGGCAGAAGACGGGGCGGGGCGGGTCCGGAGATTTGATCGTGCGGGTCGGCTAATGCTGCCTCTTTCGCAGTTCGTGCGGCGTTCGCGCCTACCGCGGCGGCTGTCGAGGAGGAGTTGATGCCGGTCCCAAGGAAAAGATCCATCTTCCTCCAAGTTCGTCCCCCTCCCGGCCTTGACCCCGGGAAGGGAGACACCTCTTGACCGGCTCGGAGAATATGATCGAGCCAAGCGTCAAGTGGGAGTGATACGTAGGAGTAGCGCCAACGCGTGGTCGGAAGAGGGTGAGGTTCATCGGAATTTCTCCCTCGTCGCGGCAGCTTTTGTCCTTGGCCTGTCCAGCGCGCATGCCCAGTTCACGCCCTCGGCACCAGACAGCAGTTCAGTATCTATATCGGGCTCACTTCAGATTCTGAACTGGAACCCTTGCGAGCAGGTGTGAGATCTTTGTGCGTCCGATCGGCAGGATTGCGCGAAGCGTCCCGGCCAGGGTCGAGCCGCCACGACAACTCACCAACGGCGACCGGTCGGAAGTAGCGGACCACCTGCATAGGTTCGAGGAACCGATCATGAGCACGTTATCGATCATGACATTACATGGGCAAGAAGCCCCGATCTCGCCGGAAGTCTTGCTCGAACTCACGAGTAAGGTTGGCGGTAAGATCATGCAGAAAGGCGATCCCGGGTATGACGACGCACGCCGGATCTGGAACGGGATGGTCGACCGCTCGCCTGCGCTCATCGTCCGTTGCGCAGGTTCGGCAGACGTGGTGCAAGCCATCGCTTTCGCACGCCAGCACCAGCTGTTACTGGCGGTTCGGAGCGGCGGGCACAACATTGCAGGCAATGCCGTTTGCGAGGGCGGCTTGATGATCGATCTATCGGGCATGATGGGAGTCCGGGTCGATCCTGTCGCCAAAAAGGCCTGGGTTGAACCCGGAGCAACACTGGCTGATCTCGACCGAGAAACTCAGGCTTTCGGGCTCGCGGTGCCGACCGGCATCAACTCGACGACCGGGATCGCCGGCCTGACGCTTGGCGGCGGTTTCGGCTGGATCACCCGCAAGTTCGGGTTGACCATCGACAGTCTTGTCTCCGCGGACGTGATCACTGCCGAAGGGAAGCTCGTGCGCGCGTCCGCCGAGGAAAACGAAGATTTGTTCTGGGCGATCCGGGGCGGCGGCGGCAACTTTGGCATTGTCACCGGCTTCGAGTTCAACCTGCACCCAGTCGGCCCGGAGGTTCTGTCGGGACTCGTGGTGCATCCGTTCGAGGATGCGGCCAAGCTTCTGAAGCAATATCGAGCCGCGGTCGACAATGCGCCCGAGGAACTGACCTGCTGGGCCGTGATGCGCCGGGCACCTCCGCTACCATTCCTGCCTACGGACTGGCATGGACGCGAGGTTCTGATCCTTGCGATGTGCTATCTTGGGGATCCAGCCGAAGGCGCGAGGGTGACACAGGAGCTTCGCTCGCTTGGCAAGCCGATTGCCGACGTCGTGGGACCACACCGATTTGTGGATTGGCAAGGAGCCTTCGATCCGCTCCTCTCGCCGGGAGCACGCAACTACTGGAAGAGCCACGATCTCGATGGGTTACCCGATGGCGCGATCGAGGCGATTGTCGACGCAGTGCACACACTGCCCAGCGATGAGGCCGAGGTGTTCATCGCACATGTCGGTGGCGCGATGAGTCACGTGGCGCCCGATGCGACCGCGTTTCCGCAGCGACGGTCCCACTTTGTCATGAATGTCCATGCCCGCTGGCGTGACAGAAAGGATGACAGCCATTGCACCGCGTGGGCAAGGCATCTGTTCGGTGCGACTGAGCCGTTTGCCACCGGCAGCGCGTATGTCAACTTCATGCCGGATGACGAGACCGAACGCGTCGAGAAGATATATGGGCTGAATTACCGCCGGCTTGCAGAGATCAAGGGTCAGTACGACCCCGACAACGTATTCCGCTTGAACCAGAACATCCGGCCTGTTCCGCATCACACGGGACATCTGGCCTGATGCGAGCGATGGTTCTGCACGCGCCTGGAACGGAGCTTGTTCCCGAGGAACGAAGCCTGCCCCTGCCGGGGCCGGGCGAGATCCGTCTGCAGGTCGAAGCCTGTGCGGTATGCCGTACCGATCTGCATATCATCGACCGGGACCTCCAACATCCGAAACTGCCCCTCGTTCCGGGCCACGAGATCGTCGGACGGGTCGACCAGATCGGCCCCGGCGTGACGGGTTTCACCTTGGGTGAGCGCGTGGGCGTCCCTTGGCTGGGCGGGACTTGCGGGTGCTGCACTTATTGCGTCGAGGAGCGGGAGAACCTGTGCAACGCGCCAGTCTTCACGGGGTATACGCGCGACGGCGGCTTCGCGACCCACGCTGTCGCGAATGCGGCCTTTTCGATCAAGCTGGGGGCCTTCGATGATCCCGCCTCCGCAGCGCCCCTGCTGTGTGCGGGCCTCATCGGCTGGCGTTCGCTGGTGGCGGCAGGCGACTGTTCGCGTACGATCGGCCTCTACGGTTTCGGCGCAGCCGCCCACATCATTGCGCAGGTCTGCGTCAGGCAGGGACGGCGGGTCTTTGCCTTCACGCGACGCGGTGACGAGACGGCGCAAACCTTCGCCCGCGAGCTCGGAGCCGCCTGGGCCGGTGATTCCGAGCAGATGCCACCGGAGCCGCTCGATGCGGCCATCATCTTCGCGCCGGTCGGTTCCCTGGTTCCGGCGGCTCTTAAGGCCGTGCGCAAGGGCGGTCGTGTCGTCTGCGGCGGCATCCACATGAGCGACATTCCCTCGTTCCCCTATCGCCTCCTCTGGGAGGAGCGGCAGGTCGTCTCCGTCGCCAATCTCACCCGGGCCGATGCCGTCGATTTCTTTGCGTTCGCATCGACGGCAAACCTTCATACCGAGACCGTCGAGTATGATCTGGCTCGAGCGAACGAGGCTCTTGCAGATCTGCGCGAGGGCCGATTGCGCGGTGCCGCCGTGCTGGTGCCGAGATAGACGACCTACGAAGATAGGTTCAGAAAACCCGGAAGCTCGCAGGTTCTAAACGGTTTACCTCGCTTTAAAACGAGGCAACATGACGGATCGCGTCGGCGATATCCACCTCCATCGCCTGCGCGACCGGTTGCCGGTAATGGACGGTGTCGAAAAAGAACTCCGGATTGCGGTTCTCTGACCTGTCGACGCGCCAATCGACCACGGCCGACCGAGCGTGGGCCTGCGCGACCGTCGAGATGGCTGCCTTGCAGGCGCGATCGACGAAGGCCTGCTCGGCTCCGGGAAGCAGGCGGTTCTTGTAGCTCGGCGGCATCACCAGGATCAGGGCCGTCTCCTCCGGCAGCGACGCCGCGACTTTCTTCAGTCGATCGAGCGCGGGGAATCGCCTCTGTCCCTCCTGGGGATCCCGGTCCAGGAGCTGAGCATCGGAATGGGGTGTCTCCTCCAGGCGTTTCCGGAGGGCTGGGTCATTCGTGTAGCCCAGGCGGATATAGTCGGGCTCGTAGTCCCAGTAGCCGTCCGGGCGCGCGCGCTCGGGATCGCCCTGGAAGATATAGGCGAGGCGGCGCGGCAGTTCCTCCAGGATATCATAGCGGAGCAGGCCGCGAGCGTATTCCATGGGATCTGCGCTGTAGAGCCAGAACGGGAAGGGCTTGTCGTTCGGCAGATCCGGATTGGACGTGCACCACATGTCGTCGATGCTCACGACGAGCGCCTTGGGCGTCTCTGTGCGGTGCCGCAGGAACCAGTCGATGAGTGCCAAGTGCTCCTTCGGCCCGGAGCCGGGAACCGCCAGCTGAACGAAGTCAACTCCGGTGGTCGCTTTCAGGCGCTCGGGTGAAATGATCTGGATGCGTGAATTCCCGGTGATCGCGGCATTGAAGGCCGGGTCCCGCCCCCGGCTCGGATTGGCGGTGCGCGGTCCTTGCGGCCTGACGCCCGGCTTCTCGAACAAGGTCGAGCGGCCGGTATCATAAGGATCGACCGCATAAGCGACTCCGACTACGGCGGCCAAAAGGGCGAGCGTCACGCCAACGAGCGTGACGGCGAAGCGCAGCCATTGCACCCGCGCGGGATTCTCTGCCGCCTCAGAACTGGAAGTAGATGAACTCGTAATTCGCATCATCGCCGATCTTGAACAGCACGACCAGGAATAGAATCGCAAAGAGAGCCGCGATCCAGCGGCGCGGCGGCAACGTATGGACGAAGGTCCAGGCAGTCGGGCCGATCATCGCGATGGCCGCGCCGACCGCCAAGGCCCGCCACTTCATCGTGAAGCCGTCCGCCCCAAACCCCAACAGCGCTCTGTAGAAATTGCCCGCCACCGCCAAGGTTTCGGCTCTGAAAATCACCAGGGTCAGGGCGAAGAACGTGAAGGTCAGGAACCAGCCGAGCAGGCTCGGCATGGATAGACCGGCCTTGCGCCAGAGCACGATGATAATTAGGCCGATGCCTTGGAGCGCCCCCCAGACCAGAAAGTTCCATCCCGCACCGTGCCAGAGGCCACCCAGCGTCATGGTTGCCAGGAGCGCGCCGAGCTGGACCGCAAGGCCGCGCCGGCTGCCGCCGAGCGGGATGTAGAGATAGTCCCGCAGGAAGCGCGACAGGGTCATGTGCCAGCGCCGCCACAGGTCCGCCAGTGACGTAGCCCGGTAGGGAACGTCGAAATTCTGGGGCAGCACGATGCCGAACAGGAGCCCGAGCCCCAGGGCCATGTCGGTGTAGCCCGAGAAATCGAAATAGACCTGGAACGTGAATCCGAGCGCTCCCTGCAGCGCCTCGCCCATGTCGAGCGCCTGGCCGGCCGCCGCTGCGGCGAAGATCGGGTTGGTGTATTCCGCGAGTTGGTCGCCCAGGAAAACCTTCTTGGCGAGCCCAATGACCAACAGCATCAGGCCGCGCGAGAAGCGCTCCTCTGCGTCACGGCGCTGATAGGGCCGCTCGTCGAACTGGTGCATGATCTCGCTCCAGCGCACGAGCGGGCCGGCGAGAACCTGCGGGAAGAAGGCGATGTAGAGCCCGTAGCGGACGAGGTCGTAGCGCGGCGCTTTGCCGGCCCTAAGGTCCGTGAGATACATGATGTGGTGGAACGTGAAGAACGAGATCCCGAGCGGAAGCGCGATGTCGAAGTGGGGCGCCCGAATGCCGGGGATCACATCCACGAAATCGGCGAAGAAGTTGAAATACTTGAAGAACCCGAGGACGAGGAGGTTCACCGCGATGGCGAGTGGGATCAGGACATCCCGTCCCGAACGGGTGAAAGCTTGGGCGATCAGCCAGTTCACCACGATGGATCCCACCAGAAGCGGCGCGAAGCGCCAGTCCCAGTAGCTGTAGAAGAGCAGCGACAGAGCCAAGAGGACGGGCAGGCGCCATTCCGGCTTGAAGCGCTCCACGAGCCAGTGGATCAGGAGCGCGGCCGGCAAAAAGGCGAACAGGAAGACGAATGAGTTGAAGAGCATCGCCGTTGAGCATCATCGGACGGCGCGCAAAACCCCTTCCGCGCCAAGAGGGCGCGCACTTCTGAGGCTATGCGTGGCCGGCCCCCACGAGGTGGTCCGATTCGGTTGTTAGAGCATGATCGGTCGCGGCGCTACCATTGGATAGCGGACGGAGTCGTCCGGGCTTCCCAAGGCAACCCAAGCACGACCTCTGGTGCGGATGGTCTGGAGGCGCATGAGTACAAACATTTACGTTGTTGCATGGACCCAAGTCGGGCTATGGCAGGTGCCGCCGGAAGACGGACCTGGAGCAACCGTCAACGGGCGGCTCCTGCGTAGCTGAGTTCCCATTAATTTTACGTAAGGGAATGGCGCCGCTGGTCCAAGACTTTGCCTCCAACCACTCGTAATTTGGCAGAATTGTGACTGCTGGATCAGCAAGGATCAGGTATGACTATCCCTCGCTCTCGGGGAAGATCCGCGCTGGGCGCAGGCCACTATCGCGCGCGGTTGCATGTCATTCTTATGGTCTGCGGGCTCATTGTAATGGCCGGAGGGATCGGGTGGTCGATTGGCGCTTACATGACCAAAGACGATTTCAATGCGGAGACCTATGCACGCCAGCGGATCCCGGTCATCAACGCCAAGATGCGGGACACGACTCCGGGATTCATCCTCTTTGTAGGAGATAGCCATGTCGACCTGTATCGCGAGCCCAGCACCCTCTGTGGGCGGGACACCGTCAATGCAGGTCTGAGCGGCACGAATAGCAAGGTCTATGCGAATGCCCTCGAACGGCTAACCTTCCCGCGCAAGGCCGCACTTGCGGTTCTGACAATCGGAACGAACGACCTCCTGCGCAAGAGAAAGCCCGATCCAGAATCCTATAAGGCAAATATCGAGCGCATTCTGAACACGCTCGAAGGCAAAGCGGATCTCGTCGTTGCGACAGCAATCCCCCCGATCGATAAGCAATTGGCTCGCTACTTCAACGTGGACGCAATAGAGTCCTACTCCACGACTCTGGCCGGCGTCTGCGCTCGCTTCGAAAGCTGCATCTACCAGGACCCATACAAGGACTTGCGTCATGCCGAAGGATTCGGCCTCGCAAAGCCTGGTGCCATGGCAGACGGCCTGCACGTGAAGTCCTATCGCGACATTTACGAGCGTCTCCCACTGTGCCGTATTCTCTCGGCCGCGCGGTAGTGGGAGGCCACGTTCCCCTTTCCGCTGTTCGCGCACTCGATCGAGGCGAACCTGCTGCGAGCGGCTCCAGGGAGGCCTGGAGGGCACGGGTCGCTCCGGCGGCAGAATCCACGGCACCAGAGTGACGGTCACGACCAGCGCGACGAGCGTGAAGGGCACCCCGATGCGGGCGAAATCGAAAAACGTATAGTTGCCGGGACCCGTGACGAGAGTGCTCACCGGCGACGAAACCGGTATCATGAAGGCTGCGGAAGCGGCGAGCGCGACTGTCATCGCGAAGGGGCGGGGCGAGGCGCCCATCGTCTCTCCGACCGTCAGGGCAATCGGAGCCATGAGCACGGCGGTCGCGGTGTTCGAGATGAATAGTCCGAGCAGTGCGGTTACCGCAAAGATTCCGGCAAGCGCGATGCGCGGGCTCACGTCACCAATGACGCCAACGAGCGCATGAGCAGCGAGATCGACACCACCGCTTTTCTGCAATGCTGCCGCGAACGGCAGCATTCCAACAATCGACACGATTGTCGGCCAGTGGATCGAATGGTATGCGCTCTCCAGGTCGACGCAGCAGAAGAGGCCTATGAGAAGGCAGCCGATCAAGGCCGCCAGGTCATTCGGAACGACCCGCCTCGCCGGTGCGTATTCCTCAATCCATTGTCCGAGTCACGGCTGCCTTCCCGCCGCCGCAGGCGCGACGCTCGCCCTCGCAAGCCAGGGACGCGCCATCAGCACGTAGCCGATCGCCAGAACCAGCAGAGGAATCCCGAGCGGCGTGAAGCTGAAGAACGAAAAGCCCTGGTACCCGCGCCGAACGAGTTCGCCGTGCGCGACGAGATTCGGGGCCGTCCCGATCAGAGTCATCATTCCGCTCAGCAATCCCGCGACGCTGAGCGGCATCATAGGAGGACCCGGGGCAATCCCGGTCTTTCGTGCAACTCACAAGACGATCGGAATGAAAATGGCGACGACGCCGGTCGAGCTCGTCACCGAGCCGATGCCGGCGACCATGACCATCAGGAGGACGATCAGCCAAGCCTCGTTGCGCCCGGCGCGAGAGGCCAAGCGGTCGCCCAGCCGCTGGGCGATACCCGGCCGCACGAGACTGTCGCCGATCACGAACAGAACCGCGATCAGCACGATATTGGAATCGCTGAGGCCGGCCAGTGCCTCGTCGACAGTGATCACACCGGTGAGCTGCAGTGCGACCATCATCATCAGCGCGACAGCGTCCATGCGCGGTCGGTTGAGAGTGAACATCAGGACGGCAGCGCCAAGCAGCGACAGGACGATGGTGAGGTCGGTCGTCATTCGCCCGAAATAACGCTTTCCGGCGTAAGCGTCGCGACCGCCGTCGCTCGGAAGCCCAGCCACGGCACGCAGAGATCAGTTTCCACGCAAAGCTCAATCCGTCCGGGGCTCGCGATCCCGGCCGCAAGTCGCCCGAGATCACTGACCACGACGGGCCGGAACCCGGCTGGACATGGCAGGCGCCGGGGCAGCCGGTGTCGTGGCACCGTCGAGGTGAGAGGGCCAGCGGTACGGATCGCCCGTCCGGCTCCGTGCGTTGGGAAGTTGCGCCGGAGGCGATCAAGTTCCGGCCCTGGATATCGGCCGATGCGCCCTCTCCTCGATAGGTCTCTGGCGAGGTTCATCCTCCTGTTCGCCTTCCTGTATGGCGGGTTCGGGGTTAACTCGCCTTTCTTTCCGTCCTTTCTGAGCGCCCGCGGGCTCGAGCCCGAGGCGATCGGAGTGGTGCTCGCGGCGGGCACGGCGGTCCGCCTCGTGGCGGCGCCGGTGGCCGGGCAGGTCGCGGACAGGCTCGATGCCAGCCGCACCATCCTCGCGCTCAGCCTCGCGGGGGCGGCGCTCGTCGCCCTCGGCTATCTAACCGCACGGGGCTTCTGGCCGCTCCTCTTGACTGGCCTCGTCTCGGCGATCGCGCTGGCTCCGCTGGCGCCCGTGGCCGACGCTCTGGCGCTCGGCGCATCGGAACAGCGCGATGCGACCGGACGCCGTGCCTTCGACTATGGTTGGGTCCGCGGTGCCGGCTCGGCGGCATTCATCCTCGGCTCGCTCGTCTCCGGGCAGGTGATTGGGCAATTCGGCCTGACGTCGATTCTGGTGCTCCAAGCGGCCCTGTTCGCGGTCGCTTGCCTGTTCGCATTCCGCGTGCCGGAGCAGAGCTTACCGGCTGGCCAGGAGGCCTCGTCTCCGAGCGATCCTGCCGAGAGCACACACGGCCTATGGCGGCTGCTCGCAATCCCTCTTTATCGCCGAGTGATCATCGTCGCCGCGCTCGTCTTCGGCAGCCACGCGATGCACGACGGCTTCGCGGTCATCCGCTGGAGGGAAGCTGGCATCGGCCCCGAACTGATCAGCCTGCTCTGGTCTGAGTCGGTGGCAGCCGAGGTCGTGATTTTCTTTCTCATCGGCCCGAGGCTGCTGGACCGGATCGGGCCAGCGCACGCAGCCGCCCTTTGCGCGGGAGCCGGGGCATTGCGTTGGATCGTCATGTCCCAGACCGCATGGGTGCCGGCCCTGATGCTGATCCAGCCGCTGCACGGCCTCACCTTCGCGTTCCTGCACCTCGCCTGCATGCGGCTCTTGAGCGAGATCGTGCCGAGCGGCCTCGCGGCAACGGCCCTCACGGTCTACGGCACGCTCGGTGCCGGCCTGTCCTCGGTTCTCCTGACTCTCGCGTCCGGCCCCCTCTACGGCAGGCTTGGACCCGAGGGATTCCTCGCGATGGCAGCTCTGTGTGTCCTTGCAGTGCCGGTAACACTCACGCTCAGGTTGCCTACCGATGCGCAAAGGTCTTGAGGCTCTACGTCGGTGGTGGGCGTGGTGTCCGATCAAGACGCTGTCCGGAGCACTGCAAAATTCTCGAAGGCACGACCGACGCCGCTCTTGACAGTGCACGACGCAGCGCTCCTGCCATGTGTTGCATGGATCGCCACCAGGAGCCCGGCTCACCAGAGTAAGGCGATCCTCCGATCCAACCGGCTCACTCGACCTAATGGGACACGCAATCGTCTTTCTGAAGATCGTGGAAGCTGATGCGCACCTTCCCGACGTGCCGGTCCGGATCGGATGCTGCGCCGAGGCCGACGAGCGGGTTCATCTCACCGACTAGGCACTCGGGATCCTCTGCGGGCCTGAGCCGGACCCGGCGATGGCGGGCGTGTGCTTCGAATTCATTGAGATGGAGCAGCAGTTCACGATCCACGTCGACGTCGATGCGACAATATCTGTGATCGTCCTTGCCGTGCGCGACCTGCATTCCTTTGATCAGGTGATTGAATTCTGCAGGCCATTCGACGATAGGAGGCTGACTGGGCGACATATATCACCGATCGCTGGAAATCCTCTGCCCATAAGAGCGAGTGGGGCTGCAAGTTCCACGATAACGCACGCGTCCCGAAGCTTCTTGGCCTTTGCGATGCCTTCCGCTCGAGAGTGACAGCCCGTCAGGCAACTACATCCTTGGCAGGGCGTTCCAGTAATCCTTCACCGCTTGCTCTCGGGTGCGATCAGGCCAGATCTGGTTGTCTCCATAGAAGCTCGGAGCCCGTTTGAGCTGCTCTTCCGTGATATCGGTGCGATAGCCACCGAACTCCCGGTCATAGGCGAGCTTCTCCCATGGGATTGTATGGTGATGGACTCCGATCCCGAGAAAGCCACCGAACGTGACATCCACGTAGATCACGCGGCCGCTGACCTTCTCGATCAGGAGGCGCTTGATGTTGCCGATCTGGTTTCCCTCCGGATCGTACACCGCCGTCCCCTCGACACGGTCGCTTTCGATGATGGGTTTCGGTGCGGCCGGGCGATTGACCGGCCCCCAGAGGTAGAAGCCGTTCTCCAGGATGCCGGCTGCCACGACCGCCCGGCTGATGCCCAGGGTCCATTCCTCGTCCGGGGAGATCGTCCGTTCCAGCGTCCAGGGCCCATCGTCCGCTGGCAGCTTCTCACCCGAAGCGGCGTCGGCGAACCCGCGCAGATCAGGCGAACTGCCGGATCGGAAAACGTAATAGGTTCTCACGAGTGTCCTCCCGTCCTTGCGAGATGGGAGCCCCCAACGCTCATTGGCACACGTCCCGCGAAGGAATGCAATCTCGTTTCCTGCTGTCGCGGGCCATCACGGGCAGACGGTCCCCCACGCGCATCTCCTGTCCGAAGTGACCCGGTCGCCGAGGTTCACACTTCGTTCCGAATACCGCATGCTGCGGGTGATTTGCCCAAGGATGCCCGGATCGGCCGATGTCCCACCGGAGGCCTTTGCGCACGCACCAGCGCGCCCTTGCGAATCTCGTCGCCGCGATCGCGACGGGCGAGGCCACGGGTGTCACCGATCTTCTCGCTGCCGTGACGCCGGGTGGGGGCAAGTCGCTCCTTCCCGTGATCGCCGCCGCGCGCCTGATCGAAGCTCGCCATATCGAGCGCATCTGCTGGGTCGTGCCGCGGGACAGCCTCCGCCTCCAAGCCGAGGAGGCCTTCGCCGATCCGTCCTGGCGTGCCGCATTGGGCCACGGCCTGTCCGTGCGCGCCGCTGATAACGAGCCGGACCCGAGTCGAGGACTGGCGGGCTACATCACGACCTATCAGGCGATCGCCGCCGCGCCCCAGTTGCACCTCGAAGCGATCCGCCGCCACCGCACCCTGCTCGTGGTCGACGAAGTCCACCACCTGCCGGCTCTCGCGGAACACGAGAGAGTGCCGCCGACGGATACCGGCTCGGGCGGCCCCGCTGGCGATGATGCTTCGTCCTGGAGCCGCGCCCTGCTCCCGCTCCTCAAGGCTGCCTCCTTGCGCCTGCTCCTGTCCGGCACGCTCGAACGCGCCGACGGGCAGCACATCCTGTGGCTCCCCTATCGGACAAACCCTGCGTCCGGCGCTTGCGAGGTGGATCTCGATGCGCCCGGCTGGGCGATTATCGGCTATTCCCGCGCGCAAGCGATGGCCGAGCGAGCCGTTCTGCCCGTCACCTTCGGCGCACTCGACGGCGAGGCAAGCTGGCTGCAGGGCGGCCTGACGGCCACCGAACAGGTCCGCCTCGGACCTCACCGCCTGGCCGGGCCTTTTCCCACGAAGACGACCCGCCCTGCCCTGTTCACGGCGCTCCGCACGGGCTTTGCCCGCGAACTGCTCCAAGAGGCGTTCCGGGCGACGCGCGACCTTCGCACCCGGCGCCGATTGGAACGGGGTCTGGCGCCGGGTGAAACGGCACAGGGTCTCGGCAAGCTGCTCGTCGTCGCTCCCGACCAGCGTAACGCCCGGCGCTACTGCGAGACGTTGCGGAGCTGGATGCCGCGCCTGCAGGGCGAGCGCGATGTCCGGCTCGCGACCTCCGACGCGCGTGACGCGCCCGAGGCGCTGGCGGCATTCCGGCTTGCGGCGGACCCCGCGATCCTCGTTACGGTCGCAATGGCCTACGAAGGGCTCGATGCGCCGGAGGTCGCTGTGGTGGCGGCGCTCACTCATATCCGTAGCCGCCCATGGCTGGAGCAGATGATTGCCCGGGCCACCCGCGTGGATCCGCATGCAGGCGCCTATGAGAGCCAGAGCGCCCTGGTGTTCCACCCGGACGATCCTCTGTTTGCACGGTTTCGCCTGAGCATCGAAACCGAGCAGGGCACGCTCGTGTGGAGCCATAAGCGCAAGGGACGGGCGGAGATGCCGCTCTGGCTTGCCCAGTACCTGGCGGAGCACCGGGATGAGGGCGAGGGACGCGGGATCACGCCGCTGGAGAGCAACGCTCTGGGGCTGCGTTACGCCACGCTGAATCCTGGCTCCGCATTCGCGCGGGCCCGTCCGGAGCACGAGACCACTGCGCCGTCGGATGCGGCGGAACCTCCATCCGCGACCGAGCGACGATTGCGGGCGCAGATCCGGGCAGCGATCGCAGCGCAGGCCGTGGAGGACGAGGCAGGGCTGCAGGTGCCGCGAGCCGGCCAAGGCCTCTACCATCGCTATAACGCGGTTCTGAAGCGCGTCTTCGGCAACAAGGGACGAGCCGAGATGTCCCTGGTCGAACTCGAGGCGGCCTTGGCCTGGCTTGAGCGCAACCGGCTGGCGGACCACCTCGATCTTCTGAACGGCGATCCCCGCTATGCCGACCCGGCCGCATCGCGGCGCCGCCAGTCGGCATTGTTGCGGCTCCAGGCCGGTTTGGTCGCGAAGTGATATCGGTTTGTTGCGGGTCGGCAGGCCCCGGCAACACGGTGCGAGGCCTGCTTTGCAGCGAAGATCTCGACTTCGTATGAAACCCGATCGATCCCGGTGTCTATCGTTCGGTAAAGAATGTCAGGACAACCTTGCCCTTCTCGCCAATGAGGCAGACGAACCGGTTGGGCTTGGCGTTCTTGACGCGCTGAAGATTGGCCTCGCCCATGATCACCATCTTGATCGGGGTATCCTCGACCTTCGTATCGGCCTTGGCAATCGAGAGGCCGTCGATATCGAAAGTCAAATTCTCAATCGAGGGTGATTCCTCCTTCAGTGCTGCAAGGCCCGATACCCGGCAGGCCTCTACTTCCGGCCGGACTTGGGCGTAAGCGTGCGTGGCAAGTGACGAGCATGCGAAACATATCAGTCCAGCGATAGCGTATCGCATCGGTCATTCTCCTTGGAATCGATGGGCAGCACTCCGAACGACAGTTCGAAGCCACATGGAACGGGCAATTGCACCCGAGGCACAGATCAGCGCCGTGGCTTGGATGACGTGTCGATCGTGATGGTCTGGCCGGTTTTCGGATCGAGGATGGTCATGGAACTGCCCGCTCCGTGTCACGGTGGGGAAACGCTGCACGAGCGAATTCAGGCAATTTCGACTCGAATTGTAGTTAATGAAATCACACCGAGCAGAGCGCAGCCGAGGAAGCGGCATGGCCTATGCTATCCCACGGAACCTTCGGCGTGTTTCGGAGTTGCCGCCATGGTGCTTGCTTCTTGCCCGACCAAGCGCCACAGAGCCTCGTGCCCAACCTCCCGGTCGCGAGGCTCTTTTCATGAACAGCCCGAGACGAAGCCGAGTGTCGGACCGGCATGGAGGCCGTGGCGCCGAAGACCTCCACGATTACGAGCAAGTCAGCGCGTTCACTGGTTCCACATCGTGTCCCATCCGGGCATGCCGCACGTCTATGTCTGGACGAAGCGTCTGTTTGAGATTTCACTGGCAACAGTGGAGATCAGTCGGGGAGGACGGATATGAGCGACAGCACAGTCAGTATCGGAAGCTCGGGCGGAGTCACGGTCGAGCGCCGCGGCCGGATCGCGCTCATTCGGTTTACGGCCACTGCCCGTGTAAATCCGCTTTCGGTTCCTCTCATGCGGGATCTCATCACGGCGTGCCGCCTCTTCGATGACGACGCCCAGATGGGTGCCATCATCGTGACCGGACGACCGGATGCGTTCAGCGCCGGCCTCGATCTTCGATCGGACGAGACGCGAAGAATGGCGGAAGGCGGCCTGGACGGGCGCCGCGCGCTCGCCGACACCGGACGGCGGCTTCTGGATGCGGTGGCCAATCTCGCACCTGTGACCGTCGCGGCGATCGAGGGGCCGTGTCTCGGCGGTGGCCTCGCGCTTGCAGCGGCAGCCGATTTCCGGGTTGCCGGCCGGGGAGCGATCTTCGGCGCGCCCGAGGTCGGCGTCGGGCTCAGCATGGGGTGGGGGTCTCTCGCGCATCTCGCGGCCGCCATCGGCATTCAGGCTGCGCGGCGGCTCGTGCTCGCGGGTGAGCGGCTCGATGCCACGCAGGCACGGCAGGCCGGCCTGGTCGAACGCGCAGTGGAAGACGGCGAGGCCTGCAACGCCGCCCTGAGTTTCGCATCCGAGGTATCAGAGCAGCCGGTCGCGCCGCTGCGCATGGCGAAACGAGCCCTCGCCACCATGGTGAAGGCGAGCGGCACGGCCCTGGCGCTGGACACCGACCAATTCATCGCCTCGGCCTCATCCGACACCTTCGCGGCGAGCCTCGACGTGTTCGCGAAGAGATCCGCGAGCTGACGAGTTGGCAGCGCGGAGAAGCCTAGCCGGTCTTGAAAGCTCGCCTGTTGAAGGCATCAAGGATACTCTCGGCCTCCTACGTGAGTCTCCTCCCCTCTATAGTACTGCAGGAGAGTTTTGGATCGACGCACTTGGCGCAGCAACTTGCGAGGTGCCGAGGTCGCCTTGCTGAGTCGATGATAGACGAGCGGTGGCATGCGGGCGAGCCATGGCGAGCGGCGGCTCTGCATCAACGCGAAGAAATGCGCGGCTTCGAAACCGATATAACGGTCGACATTCTCGAACCACCGAGCACTGAAATACGCCTCTCTCTGCGGGAGCGACAAGGCGTGCCGTCGATCTCTTTGATATGCCTCGAGCCCTATTGCGACGTCGGCCGAGTTTCGCAGGTGAGAGGCCAGAGCCATGGCGTCCTGCATCGCTAGACGCGTGCCCGATCCGATAGAGAAATGTGTCGTGTGTGCGGCATCTCCGACGAGCACGACGTTATGCGCATACCAGGTCTGGTTTCTGACTGTCCGAAAGTTGAGCCAGGGTAGGCTAGACGCCTCGGAGCTTCGACTGATCAATCGGCCGCCGCTCAGCTGTTGGGTGAAGATTTTCTCCAGCAGGGAAAGACTATCCTGCATGCCTAATGTGTCGAAGCCGAGACCAGACCACGTTTCCGGCGAACACTCGACGATAAAGGTGCTCGTCTCTCCATCGCAGCCATAGGCATGAAACCAGATCCACCCAGCCTTGGTCTTTGCGAAGCCGAAGTTGAACGAATCGAAAACCTTTGTCGCTCCGAGCCACACGTATTTGTTGCGTCCGATCGAGATTGTCGTCTTGTACCGATCTGCATGGAGTCGCCGCAATCGGCTGCCGGCCCCATCCGCCGCGACGATCAAATCCACGTCGTGCAACTCTCTAGAATCCACAATCTCGCGCTCGAACTGAACCTTCACTCCGAGTTCCACCGCCCGTGCGACGAGAATGTTCAGGAGACTATGGCGGCGGATGCTGAAGCCGGTTGATCGGACGCGAACCTTCGGCTGGCCCGCGATATCGAGCAACTGATCGACCCAGCGGTATGATTGATCGACAATCGCCGCGGCAGTCTCAGGATCATTCTCGTGCAGTTCCCTGACGAGATCATCCCAAAATACGACACCCCACCCGTCGGCTACGCCCGAGCGGTTCTGCTCGAAGATCGTGACCTCATTTTGCGGATCGTTGCGCTTCAGCAAAATGGCAAGGTACAGGCTGGCCGGTCCTGCCCCAACACATGCAACCTTCACGAAGCATCTCCTGCTGACGTCTTATTCACAGCAACCCTGGACCAGCCATCCACTCGAGCCCTCTCGAGGCAAGCAAAGGATTTCAGACAAGTCTTCCAGAGATTTGCCGTTGCTCGATCGAAGCTACCCTTCAGGACTCGTGTGAGCTCTCGTCCTTCCAGCAGGATGCGCCCACCAAGCCCGGATGCGACAAAGACGTGAAATCCTGCAGCAGCAGCCTCATCGGTAAACCGGGATTTGAATTCGCTACCGAATACTCCGAGTTCGACGATTTCGCACGAATTCTCGAACGCCCAGCGAATGGTCTCGACGGCCAGCACTCTCCCAGGCCCGAATTCTTTCCAGGCATCATCCCAGGCGATCATTTCGCAATCGAGGCGCCCTCCTGTGCAGAATCCGAACTGAGCCGCGACTCGCTGATCGTTCACCAGCAGTTCAATAAGAACAAGTTCTCCCGCATCGAGTCTCATGCGGCAGTGAGCCAAATAGAACTCTCTCTTTGAGGCGAGGGTTGCAGTTTCTTTCCCGCTGCAAGCGAGCCAAGCGAGTTTCCGGTCGATTATCCAATTCAGAGATTCGGACAAGCGGCGGCTCTCGTCCACAACGACCCGCTGCAGATGCCCCTCCTTTTCGAGCCTCTTGATAGATCTCCTGTGATCCTGTCGGAAGCCTGATGAACGCGACCGAAGATAATCGTCCCAATTCGTCCACTCACGGCAATTCACATAAGGCACAGATATCAGATCCCATCGAGCCGCTCGGGCTTTCTCCACATGCCGCCACAGATGAGCCGTTGTACGAATGGCGGGAAACCGGAGGATGTCGAACTGCGAAGCCGCAAGTTCCCATGCGTCTGCGACCCATGCCTCATGTCCTACCTCTGGGCTTACCAGCATGTCACAGTATTCGTAGAATTCTGGCCCCAGGCCCCGCGCTATTCGCATTGGGCCGAGCGCCTGGACTGAGAGCGGCAAAATCAGAACGACCCTCTCACGAACTCGTCCGACGATGATGAAGAGCTTGCGCCCCTCCGGCCGGCAGACCGTCTCCCACGCTGCCAGTGCTCTTGCAAAGCTCTGTTCCGAGAGCTTGCTCTTCTGCTGCAGGACTATCGAGTTCCAGCCGACCTCGAGTGCGTGAAGGTCTTTCTCCCTCTCCACAACATCGAACGACAGTGACCCAGTCGCTGAGCCAAGGATCGGGAGGACATTCTCGCTCGGAGAGCACCGCTCTCGGAAGCTATTCTCGGCTATTGCTGGCATCGTTGCTGTGCGAGAGACAATCCAATATTGCGTCCTGAGGACGGGTTGCTGGAAACTGATAGGTAAGAGAGATGAGACTCGTAGGGTATTCAGTCACGCGGAGTGCCCTGCGAGATCGCAACAGGCCTCCGCCTCGCTCCTCTGTATGTGTCGCGTAGTCGACATATCCCATGACGAATTTCCCCGAAGCGGGATCGCGCTCGTAGGCTCTGCGTAACATCGCGAGTTGTAGGTACCAGGCTGCACCTGAATTTTCCTGCCTTGAGGCGCCATCGAGGAAATAAGTGTTACTTCCGAACTCGACTTCAATGAGAGCTGCCAACGATCGACCTCCCGCTGAAACAACGGCGGTGATTGTCGACTCGGGACATCGAATGACCATGCCGAGATAGCTTATTGCGGATCTCCATCCATTGAACGGAAGGAATTTTCTCCGGCACATGGCTGAACGAAGACGCAGGAGCGCTAGACACGGCAGCAGGCCCCTTCTGCCTTGTCGCACCTCGAGTGATAGATCTGGAAGGTCAGCTGCTGCTCTCCGGGCGTTCCTTCTGCAGTTGAGGCTAACGCTTTTTAGATAACTCTCCCACGTGGGCCACTGCCCGAAGTCGACTGCGTGAACGAACAAGGGTTGGATGCGCTCGACAACAACGCCCTTGATCCTAGCGAAGTCCTGTTCCCGCGGTGGCTCTAAGCTCCATCGCCAGCCATACTCGTAATGCCCTGGCCCAAGTTCCTGCAGTAGAGCCGACATAGCTTGACGCCAGTGGATAGAGTCATCCTTCAGGAGTTGAAGCCGGTCGAGGAACAGCCGCTTATGTAGACCCACTGCGACTGCGCACTGACCAATTTTTCGTCGGGTGCCGCCTTTGTCGACATAGATTTCGAACAGGTTTAGATCGTAATCGCGCCAGTGCTTTATTGCCCAAGCCCTGAGCTGCCGGTGGGCCGACAGATAGGATGCTCCACTAATCTGTGCGAATGCATCCCATTGCCGGGGATCAACCTCGTTGTTGAGCAAGCATGTAACTCTGAAACCTTCTGTTGTGAGACGTACGACGGCTTCAGCTGCTTGAGCGGGTTCCGGACCACCACCGTCAATCAAGATCGTATTGGCTGGGGAGCGGAATTGTACAGGGATGCGCGAATCCTGGCCCAAACCTCGGCGAGGAACAGCGGCAGAAATTGACGGACTCCCATTCAGCATCCGGGATCACTCATACAGCGTCAACATCTCGTCTGACATGGGTCAGCTTGACATTATGTCAAACGCCCGTCCCTACCTTTTTTGCGGTACTACGAGGCGGCACACGACATGGATGGGAAGAGCGACTGTCGGGAACGGCAGGGGGTTAGTAAATACGCTCGGCATCCTGTTTTTGTTATCTGTCGGCGACCAACAGAGGGCGAGCGATGAGCCTTGCCGAGGACTATTCGACGCTCGACGCCACGGCTCTCGCCGATCTGGTGCGCACTCGGGCAGTCACGCCTGCCGAACTGGTCGAAGTCGCCATTGCCCGGCTGGAGCGCCTCGAACCGGAACTCGCCGGGATGGCCGAGTGGACGCTCGACCAGGCGCGGGCGGCCGCACGGGAGCCGATTCCGGATGGGCCTTTTGCAGGCGTGCCGTTCCTGCTCAAGGACAACATGCATTTTGCGGTCGGCATCCCGTATCACAACGGCAGCCGCATCTGGCGCGGCTGGGTGCCGCCGCAGGACAGCGAGATGGTCCGCCGCCTCAAGACCGCGGGCCTGATCATCCTCGGGACCACGAAGGTGCCCGAGCTGGCGCTGATGCCAGTGACCGAGCCCCGGCATTTCGGCCGGGCGAATAACCCCTGGGCTCTCGATCGCACCACTGGCGGCTCCCCGGGCGGATCATCCGCGCACGTAGCAGCTCGATCCGTGCCGATGGCGCATGCCACGGACGGGGGTGGATCGATCCGCATCCCGGCGTCCTGTTGCGGCCTTTTCGGGCTGAAGCCCACCCGGGGGCGGACTCCCGACGGCCCCTTTCTGGGTGAGAGCTGGCACGGCGCCTCGATCGGCCATGCCGTTACCCGCAGTGTCCGCGACAGCGCTCGCCTGCTCGATGCCATTGCGGGACCGGACCTAGGAGCTCCTTACGGGATTGCCCCGCCCGAGCGGCCTTTCGCCGAGGCGGCCATCACACCGCCCGGCCGGCTCCGGATCGCATTCAGTGCGGTGGCTCCGAACGGCGCAGCGGTGAGTCCGGAGTGCGCAACCGCCGTGGAGAATGCAGCGCGATTCTGTGCGGAACTTGGCCATCATGTCGAGGAGTCTGCGCCGCATATACCGGAGGGATATTTCAACTGGTTTCTGATCGCGTTCCTGGCCGCGGTAGGCCAGGAATTCGCCTTTGCGGAAGAGATCACCGGCGTGAGGGCCCGACGCGCCGATGTCGAGGAAAGCACGTGGCTCTGCCGTGAGCTGGGGCGGGCCTTCTCGGCTGCGGAACTCTCGGTTGCCCTCGAGCGGCTGCACCGGGCAAGCCGCCAGATCGCCGTCTTCTTCGAGACCTGCGACCTCTTGCTGACGCCGACGCTGGCTGCGCCACCAGTGCGACACGGTGAGCTACATCCGCAGGGACTCGAGGCAGCGCTGCAGGCGCTTGTGGCCCGCCTCGGGATCGGTCGCTACTTGCGCTACGGCCCGCTCCTGCGGCAGGCAGCCGACCGCGCCTTCCGATTCATCCCGTTCACGCCGATCTGGAACATCACGGGTCAGCCGGCGGCCAGCCTGCCCTTGCACTGGACTTCTGATGGTCTGCCAGTCGGCGTGCAGGCAGTGGCCCGGTTCGGAGATGAAACGACATTGCTGTCGTTCGCGGCGCAGATCGAGCAGGCGCGCCCTTGGGCGCAACGCATGCCGCCCGTCGCGACGGAGCCTCATTGCAACTGACTGCTGGGATGAGGCTCAGGCGCGAAGCCGCGTTATGCCCCTTCGCGCCTCTGGTTGTCATTGCGTGCTGCGGTCATCGAGCCTGACACGGATCCACTTCTGCCTCATCGTCATTGCGAGCGGAGCGAATCAATCCAGCAGCGCACCCATCAAGGGGTAGATTGCTTCGCCTGTGGCTCGCAAGGACGAAGAGGGCGTATAGAGAGCGTACAGAAAAACTCACGCGCGATCAAAGCGCTGCGAGTTCTGGTCACCCATACCGTCATATCTCTTTGAGAGAGTGCCTACTGCACCGCACGAGGCGCATAATTAGCAGCATCGACCGCACCGGGCCGCTCCGGGAGCGACAGCGCGGTGCGGCGGGCAGGTGTCTCGGCGATGATCTGGCCGCGGCGGACGACGAATAGGCGCGTCGCCTTCAACCGGATCGCCTCGATGGGATCTTCGGCCTGGAGCACGACGAGATCGGCATGGCAGCCGGGCTCCAGGCCGTATCCTTCAAGGCCCATGGCCCGCGCGGGATTGGCCGTGACGGCGTCGAAGCAGAAGCGCATTGCCTCGCGGCTGGTGAGCTGGCCGACATGCAATCCCATATGCGCGACTTCGAGCATGTCGGCGTTGCCGAGCGAGTACCAGGGATCCATGACGCAGTCCTGGCCAAAGGCGACGTTGACCCCGTGGCTGCGCATCTCGGCCACGCGCGTGAGGCCGCGCCGTTTCGGATAGGTGTCGTGTCGTCCCTGAATGACGATGTTGATGACGGGATTCGCAACGGCATGGACGCCTGCCTCCGCGATCAATGGCAGAAGCTTTGAGACATAGTGATTGTCCATGGAATGCATGGAGGTGAGATGCGAGCCCACCACCCTGCCCTGCAGGCCGAGGCGATGCGTCTCATAGGCCAGCGTCTCGATATGGCGCGAGAGCGGATCGTCGGTTTCGTCGCAATGCATGTCGACACGCAGGCCTCGCTCCGCCGCGATCTCGCACAGCGCCCGCACCGAGGCGGCACCGTCCTGCATGGTCCGCTCGAAATGCGGAATGCCGCCGACGACGTCGACGCCCATGTCCAGCGCGCGCTTCAGATTCTCGGCCGCGCTGGGCGAGCGATAATAGCCGTCCTGCGGAAATGCGACGAGTTGGAGATCGAGATAAGGTTTCATCCTCTCGCGCACGTCCAGCAGCGCCTCGACGCCGGTCAGGCGGTCGTCACAGACATCGACATGGGTGCGGATGGCAAGCAGCCCCTGTGCGACGGCGAGATCGCAGTATCGCAGCGCCCGCTCGACGACGGCCTCGACGATCAGGAGCGGCTTCAGCTCTCCCCACAAAGCGATGCCCTCGAGGAGCGTGCCGGACTCATTGAGGCGCGGAATGCCGAGGGACAGGGTCGCATCCATGTGGAAATGGGTGTCGACGAAGGGCGGCGAGACGAGCCGGTTCCTGGCCTCGATCTCGCGTACGGCTTCGGCCTCGATCGCAGGGCGCACCTCTACGATGCGCCCGTCTTTGACAGCGATGTCCTGGTTCGTGCGCCCATCGGGCAGGTTGGCGTAACGGATGAGAAGATCGAGCGGCATGAATGGCCTTCAGCGTTGTCCCTTCACGTATGGGATCATGAGGGCGTTGGGGTAGGCCGCCCGCCGCGACATCACCACGAGCGCGGCGATCGAGAGCGCATAGGGCAGCATGAGGAACGCCTGATAGGGCACGACGGCGCCGGCGATCTGCTGCAGGCGCACCTGGAAGGCATCGAAGGCGCCAAAGAGCAAGGCACCAAGAAGCGCCTTCCAGGGATTCCATGACGCGAAGACGACCAGCGCGATACAGATCCAGCCGCGCCCCGCCACCATCTCGAAGAAGAAGGCGTTGAAGGCCGACAGCGTCAGGAAGGCGCCGCCGATCGCCATCAGTGCGGAGCCCGCCATCACCGCGCCGATGCGCAGAGTATAGACGTCGAGTCCCTGCGCCTCCGCCGCGGCCGGGTTTTCGCCGACAGCCCGGATCGTAAGGCCAAGCGGCGTGCGGGCGAGGACATAGGCCACTACGACGATCAAGGCGATTGCAAGATAGGTCAGCGGCGTCTGCTGGAAGATCGCGGGGCCGATCAAAGGCAGGTCCGACAATCCAGGCACGTTCATCGGCGCGAAGGGCTCGATCCGCGGCGGCGTCGAGACGTCGGGAAGGACGATTCGATAGGTGAAATAGGACGCGCTCGTCGCCAGCAACGTGATACCGAGGCCGGTGACGTGCTGCGACAGCCCGAGCGGAACGGTGAAAAGGGCATGGAGCAGGCCGAACGCTGCCCCGACCAGCGCCGCGACGAGAACGCCGGTCCACAGATCCGCGCCGAAATAGACGGCCATCCAGCCGCTCATGGCGCCGGCCGTGAAGATACCCTCGATGCCAAGATTGAGCACGCCTGCGCGCTCGCAGACGAGCTCTCCGAGCGTGCCGAGAATGTAGGGCGTCGCGATGCGCAGAGCCGCGGCCCAGAAGGTCGCCGTCGTCAGGATTTCGAGCGCCTCAAGCATGTCCGGCGCTCCGGGCGGCGAAGCGAATGCGGTAGCGCACGAACAGGCCGCCGAGCAGAACGGCGAGCAGGGCCATCGCGACAATCAGGTTGGCGATGTAGCTTGAAACTGCGATCGCGCGACTCATCGAGTCGGCGCCGACGAAAACCGCTGCGACGAAGAACGCCGCTGCGATGACCCCGATCGGGTTCAGGGATGCCAGCATCGCGACCACGATGCCGGCATAGCCGTAGCCGGGCGACAGGTCCTGGGTGAGATAGCCCTTGAGGCCGGCGACCTCACCTACACCGGCAAGCCCTGCGAGAGCTCCCGACAAGAGCCCGACCCTGACCAGTGTTCCAGTGACCGACATGCCCGCAAAACGGGCCGCCGACGAATTGGCGCCGACAGCGCGAATCTCGAAGCCCCAGATCGTGCGCGTCATGAGAACCTGGACGAGCACGACGGCCGCGAGCGCGATGAGCAATCCGGCATGCACGCGGGCGCGCGGCAGGAGCGGCGGCAGTGCAGCCTCGGGGACAATCGGCTCCGATTGCGGCCAGCCGAGCCCCAGCGGGTCCTTCATGGGCCCCTCGAGCATCATCGAGACGAAGAGCAGGACGATGAAGTTGAGGAGGAGCGTCGTGACGACTTCGTCGACGCCGAAACGCACTTTGAGCCATGTCGGGCCGAGCATCAGTAGCGCGCCGGCCACCATTCCGGCGATCACGACGAGCGGGATGAGCACGAAGGGCGGGGCCGAGACTGCACCGGAGCCCAGCGCCACGGCTGCCAGAGCGCCGGCATAGAGTTGCCCTTCCGCCCCGATGTTGTAGAGCCGCGCACGGAACGCGACACAGACCGCGAGGCCGGTCAGGATCAGCGGCGTACAGCGGGCGAGCGTCTCGGTGAGTGCGAAGCGTGAGCCGAGCGCTCCCTCGAAGAGAAGCCCGTAGGCACGTCCGAGCGGTGCGCCCGAAAAGGCGAGTGGGATCGCGGCGAGCGCCAGCGCCAGCGCTCCTGCGAGAACAGGAGCACCGATACGGAGTGTGAGAGAGGCATCGCCACGCAGCTCGAGCCGGATCATGCCATGGCCTCTTGCAAGCCGCTGCGCTCGCCCGCCATGGCGAGGCCGAGTTCGCGGATGGTGATGCGGGCGGTCGGCCAAGCCGGCGTGAGAGTTCCCCGGTAGAGGGCTGCGATCCGGTCGGACAGCGCCAGCAATTCGTCGAGATCCTCCGAGATCAGCAAGATAGCCGCACCCCGGGCCCGTGCAGCGAGAAGCCGCTGGTGGACGGCGGCAACGGCGCCGAGATCGAGGCCGCGGCTCGGCTGGCTCGCGAGGATCACCTGCGGTGCGCGCTCCAGGACCCGGGCAAGAATGAGCTTCTGGATGTTGCCGCCGGAGAGAAGCCGCGCCTCCGCCTCGGGACCGGGACAGCGCACGTCATAGGCCGTGATGGTATCCTCGGCGCGCCGACGCAGCGCTCCCGTGCGCAGGAATCCCGCCCGCTGCCAGGCCGGCTCCCGAAGGTCCTCGAGCGCGATATTCTCCCAGACCCGCATGGCCCCGACGATACCGTCGTGGTGCCTATCCTCTGGGATGCGGCCGACGCCGCGAGCGAGCAACGCCCTCGGCGCGAAGCGCTGGACCGCATTACCGGCAATCCGCACTTCGCCGCGGTTCGGGGCAACGAGGCCGGACAGGAGAGCGGCCAGAGCGCCCTGCCCGTTTCCCGAGACTCCGGCGATGCCCACGATTTCGCCGGCCCTCACCGCGAGCGTAACGTCGTGGATACTCTGGCGGCCGCGCGGATCACGGGCCTCGACATCGTTCAGCGCAAGCAGCACTTTACCTGGCTCCTGCGCCGTCCGGACCTGCTCTGGCACGGCGCGGCCGACCATCAGTTCCGCGAGCATATGACCGTTGGTGTTCGCGCGCGGCAAATCGGCGACCTTGCGGCCGCCGCGCAGCACAGCGATGCGGTCGGCAAGCCCCAGCACTTCATTCAACTTGTGGGAGATCAACACGATGGCGAGGCCGCTCTTCGCCAGACGCCGCAGCGTTGCGAAGAGCGCCTCGCTCTCCTGCGGGGTGAGCACCGCTGTCGGTTCGTCGAGGATGAGAATCCGCGCACCGCGATAGAGTGCCTTGAGGATCTCGACCCGCTGCCGCTCCCCAACCGAGAGGCGGCCCACCAAGGCCTCAAGATCGACGGTGAGCCCCGCGTCGCGCATCAACTCGCCAAGACGAGTCCGCGCGGTGCGTTTCCCACGCCAGGGCTGCCAGAGGGACTCCGTCCCGAGCATGATGTTGTCGAGGACGGAGAGATTGTCGGCGAGGGTGAAGTGCTGATGAACCATGCCGATGCCCATCTCGAGCGCGGCATGGGGAGAGCCGGGCGGCAGCGGCACCAGTGTACCGTCGCGATCCACCAGGATGCGCCCCTCGTCGGCGACGTAATGGCCGAAGAGGATGCTCATCAGCGTCGTCTTGCCCGCTCCGTTCTCCCCGAGCAGGGCCAAGACCTCACCGCGCCGGAGTTCGAGATCGATGGCATCATTAGCAACGAGGGCGCCGAAACGCCGGGTGATGCCCTCGAGGCGCAAGACGACAGGAGCGGGACCGGCGGTCTGCAGCATGGAGGGATCGGTAGCGCCTCTTGGGAGCAGAGCCTACCCCTATCCTTTGCGAAGAATGGGGATGACTTCACCCGGCACGGCAGCAAGCCGCACCGGATCGCTCCGACCTGCGACCTGCTCGAAGTAAGGCCGAGGAGTACAGGCCTACATGGTCGATTTCGGTTCGCTGTCGTCCACCTTCACGGTGAACTTGCCCTCCCGAATGTCCTTTTCCTTGGCCTTGACCTGATCGATCACATCCTGCGGTACGAGCTTCGGGTCGAGCGGCGCGAGCGAAGAGCCGCCGACTCCCATATGGCTGAATTTGCCGTAATCCTCGGCCTTGAACTGGCCCTTGCTGACCGCCTCGATGGCGCGGTCGACGGTCGGCTCCATGTGCCAGAGGGCACTCGCCACGACGGTGCCGGGATATTCGCCTGCGGTATCGATGACGTTGCCGATAGCTTTGATGCCACGCTCCTTGGCGGCGTCGGAGACGCCGAAGCGTTCGGCGTAGAGGACGTCCGCACCCTTGTCGATCATCGCGAAGGCAGCTTCCTTGGCCTTGGGCGGGTCGTACCAGGAGCCGATGAAGGTCACGAGGAACTTGACATTCGGATTGACCGACTTGGCGCCGTCCATGAAGGCATGCATCAGCCGGTTGACTTCGGGGATCGGATAGCCGCCGACCATGCCAATCGTGTTCGACTTGGTGAGCTTACCCGCCACCAAGCCGGTGAGGTACGAGGGCTCCTGAATGTAATTATCGAAGACCGAGAAGTTCGGCTCCTGTGGTTTGCCCGAGGACCCCATCAGGAAGGCAACTTTCGGATAGTCCTGCGCCACTTTGCGAGCGGCGCGCTCGACGCCGAAGACTTCGCCGATGACGAGATCCGTCCCCTTCTCGGCATATTCGCGCATGACGCGCTCGTAGTCGGTGTTGGCGACGTTTTCCGAATACTGATACGTGACGTCACCACGCCCCTCGGCAGCCTTCAGCGCCTTATGGATCCGGCTCACCCATTGCTGCTCGACCGGCACCGTATAGATGCCGGCGACCTTGATGGGCTTCTTCTGTGCCCAGGACGGCGTTCCTGCGACGGCAAGTGCCGCGAGCGCCGCGAAGCCCAATACGGCAAATCGCCGGGTTATCCTCTCCCAACCAGCCATGACACGCACCCCTCTTCGTTAGGCTGTTCCGGAACGAACTTACCGGAAGCAGACGCCTTGCCAACCGGATTCATGTCTCTTCAGGGCCCGAGCTCGTGACTGGGATCAGATATGACAGGCCTTACGGGCGGTGGGTGCGCGCCGAGCCCATGCAACGGTAGCGGGTCAGTTGCCGCCGGAGATCAGCCCGATCGGACGCGAATTGATCATGCGTGTCGCGTCTGGTGCGCTGAAGACAAGTCTGTCGCTCGCGCCACGGCAAGCCGTAAGAAACTCACGATCCCTCAATTTTGCCGTGTTCGGATCTCGAGAAGGACGGCCCATTCGGACGAAGCCGAACTCCCTCCGCGAGACTGGTCCACGGAAGCAGGCTGGGATCCATCGGCATCGAGCCTGGCGCCGTGCAGATCAGGATCTCGCTTGCAATCGGCTCGAAGTCGGCACGGAAATGGACCGAGCTCTTGACCACCAAGATCGCCTGGTCGCGCGGTTCGATACCGATGAAGCGGAACATGGCCTGATCGGCCATCTGCGCCTTGCGCGACGATACCACGATCCGGATGCCTCCCAGGCGCAAACAGGCGCACGGGCCGAGATCCATCAGGCCATGGCCATAATAGGGACCACATGTCCTGAATCGCCCATCCGAGAGTTGCTCGACGAAGTAATCCGCCTCAAGCGGTGCGTCATCCGGGATACCGGACCGTCCACCGAGTGCGATCCGAAGCGTCGAACCGATCCCGGATCGATGGGCTGCCTTGGCGGCATCAGGATCCACGAACAGCCCGATCGCGGCTCGGTCGACGCCGACGCGCAGGAGCGCGCGCAGCATTCCAGTCGTATCGGAATTGCTCCCGGCACCGGGATTGTCCTGCGCATCTGCAAGGATGATCGGCCGGCCGGAGGTGCCTCGCTCGCGGGCAATGTGAACAGCCGTATCGGGCTCGAGGAGCTTCCCGTTGAAAAGGGACTCCCGTGCGGCGACCAGTCCGGCCAGTTCATCGGCTGCAGCTTCGGCCTCTTCCTGCTGCACGGCGTAAGTGAGAACCGATGGGCGACAATCCGGGAAATCGGCGGCCGGGAACCCCGGTGCGAAGCTGAGGCTCGAAACCCCACTCGCCTCCATTCTCGCCAGCTCGGCATAGATCTCCCTGCAGGGTTCGGCCTCCGTTCTTTGCCAGACGATCGGGATGAGGAACGGGATTTGCCGGAACGCCTTCGCGGGACGCCCGCCCGACTCGATCATCTCTGCAAGGGCCGATGCTGCCCGCCGCCCGGTCTCTGCCATATCGACGTGGGGATAGGTGCGGAATGCGATCAGCATATCCGCCTCCTCCACCATCCTCGGTGTGACGTTCGCGTGAAGATCCAGGCTCGCGACGATGGGGATCCCGGGCCCGACCGCTCGTCGCACCCGATGAAGGAGTTCGCCCTCCCCGTCGTGCAGGTGTTCCGTCACCATGGCCCCATGGAGGTCGAGATAAATCCCGTCGAGGGGAGCGGCTCGCGTCAGACCATCGACGATTTCACCGGCGATGGTTTCGAATGCATCACGCTCGACTAGGCCGGAAGGGCTCGCCGCGCACCACAAAGTGGGGACAAGGATCCAGCCTCTCGCCTCCGCATCCTCTACGAAGCCAGCAATGCCGACATTCACGCCACGGGTTTGCGTGATCAGCTCATCACCCCGGCAGAGACCCGGCCAGCCACCTCCCTCCTCGAAAGCCCTGAAGCTCGCCGTGCTGGGCGCAAAGGTATTCGTCTCGTGCAGGAAGCCGCCGACGCCGATGCGGAGAGGTTTCCGTCCATGGTTTCGGATCATCCGATCTTGCCCCTTTGCTCCCTCACGCCAGTTCGTGCGCTGTCCGATCCAGGCAATGCAACCTGCCTCGCGACCTCATCCAGCAACTTCGCCGAATGCAAATCCGTGGCCCGGCGCCGCCTGGAGGAGCGCACGTGTATAGGCGTGCTTCGGGGCCGCGAAAACCTCGGCGGTGGCGCCTTCTTCGACCACGATCCCGCGCTCCATCACCGTGATGCGGTCGCAGATCTTCGCCGCGACCCTCAGATCATGCGTGATGAAGAGCATTGCGAGATCGAAGCGCTGCTTGATGTCCTCGAGCAGTTCGAGAACCTGCGCCTGCACCGAGACATCCAGGGCGGAAACGGCCTCGTCGGCAATCAGGATCTCCGGCTCCATGGCCAGCGCACGGGCGATCGCGATCCGCTGGCGCTGCCCGCCCGAAAACTGGTGCGGATAGCGGTCGAGCACATCCGGTGAAAGGCCCACGAGAGACATCAATGAGCGCGCCCGGCCGAGCGCTTCCTCGTGGCGGAGGCCGAAATTGACCGGCCCCTCGATGATCGAAGCGCCGACGGTACGGCGGGGATTGAGCGAGCGGTAGGGATCCTGAAACACGATCTGCACGCGACGACGGTGCGGGCGCAGCCGGGTTTCGGACAATCCGGCGATGTCCGCTTCTCCGAGGCGGATCGCGCCGGCACTCGGTTCCATGAGACGCGCAATGCACCGTGCGACGGTGGTCTTTCCTGACCCGGATTCGCCGACGATGCCAAGCGTCTCGCCCCGGCGCACGCGCAAGTTGACGTTCTCTGCTGCGCGCACGACACGGCCCTTCCGGAAAGGACCAGCCCGGCCGTAGGTCTTCGTCAGCCCGACCGCCTCGAGCGCGACCGGACCCGTGGCGGGCTTGCGCGGTGTGGGGGTGAGGCTCGGCACGGCGGCGATGAGCATCCTGGTATAGGCGTCCTGAGGCCGTCGCAGCACCTCGGCAGCCGGCCCCTCTTCGACGATGCGACCGTGCTGCATGACGGCGACCCGATCGGCGATCTCGGCAACGACGCCGAAGTCGTGCGTGATGAAGAGCACGCCCGTGCCGCGCCGCTGCTGCAGGTCCTTGATCAGCGCAAGGATCTGCGCCTGCGTGGTGACGTCAAGGGCGGTGGTCGGCTCATCAGCAATGAGCAGGTGCGGGTCGAGCACCATGGCGGTCGCGATCATGATGCGCTGCCGCTGGCCGCCGGAGAGCTGGTGCGGATAGGCGTCGTAAAGGCGCTCAGGTTCCGGCAGGCGGATGGCCGCCATGATATCCACTGCTTTGGCACGGCGCTCGGCTCGTCCGAAGCTTGTGTGGATGCGCAGGACCTCGTCGATCTGGTCACCGACGGTGAGGACCGGGTTCAGGGCCGTCATCGGCTCCTGGAAGATCATCGCCATCCGTGTGCCGCGCAATTCGCGCAGGCGGGCTGCGCTCGCCTTGAGCACGTCCTCGCCCTCGAGCAGAACCTGGCCGGCGCCCGGC
This sequence comes from Microvirga massiliensis, assembly GCF_001006805.1. Classification (GTDB taxonomy): domain Bacteria; phylum Pseudomonadota; class Alphaproteobacteria; order Rhizobiales; family Beijerinckiaceae; genus Microvirga; species Microvirga massiliensis. The sequence goes on from NZ_LN811361.1 coordinate 138,565, forward strand.
GTGAGATCGCCCTTCGGCAGCAACCCCATCACCGTGTACGCCGTGACCGACTTGCCGGAGCCGGACTCGCCGACGATGCAGACCAGTTCGCCCGGCTCCACCTTCAGCGAGACGTTCTCGACGGCATGGGGCCGGTCGGCATTGCGCGGCAGGCGAACCGTCAGTCCGCGAATGTCGAGCACGGCGTTGGCTTGGCCGGGCTCTTGTTGGTGAGGAGCCGGCGCCGCTTGGAGCAAGGTCACTGCGTTCCTCCCATGCGCTTCGCGACCTTGGGATCAAGCCGGTCGCGGAGAGCATCACCGAGCACGTTGACGCAGAGGATCGTGAGTGCAAGGGCGACGCCCGGCAGCAGCACGATCCAGGGTGCAATCGGGAAGAAGGTGCGGCCCTCGGCCATCATGTTGCCCCACGATGGGATTTCAGGCGGCGTGCCGGCGCCCAGGAAGGAGAGGATCGCCTCCGTCAGCATGGCAGAAGCCGCAATGTAGGTGGCCTGCACGATCAACGGCGGCACGCAGTTCGGCAGGACGTGCCGCCACAGCAGGAGCGGCAGCGGTGTGCCGACGGAAATGGCGGCCTCCACATAGGGCTCCTCGCGCACCGACAGCACGATCGAGCGCACGAGTCTCACGACGCGCGGGATCTCGGGCACGGAAATCGCAATGATGACCGTGAGCATGCTTGCGCCCGACAGCGAGACGAGAGCAATCGCCAGAAGAATGCCGGGAATCGACATCAGCCCGTCCATCACGCGCATCACGGTTCCGTCGAGCCATCGGACGTAGCCGGCCCCGACTCCGATCAACGTTCCGATCAGCACGCTCGCGAATGCGACGGCGAGACCGACCGTCAGGGAGACACGCGCTCCATAGACGATGCGGCTCCAGACATCGCGACCGAACTGGTCGGTGCCGAGCCAGTAGAGTTCGGAGGGCGGCTTCAGGCGCTGCATCGGAGCCAGCGCCCGAGGATCCGTGGTCCCCATGAAGGGCGACAGGATCGCGACGAGCACGATCAGCATCAGGACCAGGGCAGCGGCGGCTGCCAGTGGATGCAGCCCCCCTGCAATCCGCCGCCAGGGCGAAACCGCTTCCGGGATCGGCTTCGCAACGACAGGCTCCGTTCGCGTGCTCAATAGCGGATCCTCGGATCGAGCAACGTGTAGGCGATGTCGATGAGAAGGTTGATCAGAATATAGACGAACGAGAAGACGAGGATGAGCCCCTGGATGATGGGATAATCGCGGCGCAGGATCGCGTCGACCACCAGACGTCCGAGGCCCGGCAGATTGAACACTGTCTCCGTCACGACGACGCCGCCGATCACCAGGGCGATTCCGATCCCAATGATCGTGACGATCGGCACGGCCGCGTTCTTCAGCGCGTGACGGAACAGCACTTTGGATTCGGTCTGGCCCTTCGCGCGCGCCGTCCGGATGTAGTCCTCGCTCAGGGTCTCGAGCACGCTCGCCCGGGTGATGCGGGTGATGAGGGCGATATAGATCGAGGAGAGCGCCACCGTCGGCAAGGTCATGTGCTGCACGAAGCTCCAGAAGTCCTCGAAGGGGCTGCGGTAGCCCTGCGTTGGAAGCCAGCGCAAATTGAGGCCGAACTGGTAGATGAGCAGATACCCCAGCACGAACACGGGGAACGAGAAGGTGACGACCGCGACGACCATGATGAGCCTATCGACCCAGGAGCCCGCCTTCCAGGCCGCGAGCACACCGAGCGGCACCGCGATCAGCACGGAGAACGTGACCGTCGACAGGGTGAGCATCAGGGTCGGTTCGACGCGCTGACCGATGAGGGTCGTCACCGGCAGCTGTGTGAAGATCGACGTGCCGAGATCCCCGCTCGCGAGCCGAAGGATCCAGGTTGCGAACTGCTCGTAGATCGGGCGGTCGAGGCCGAGATTGGTCCGAATGCGCTCGATCTGCTCGAGAGTTGCATTGTCGCCCGCCAGCACAGCCGCGGGATCGCCGGGCGTCAGGCGCAGCATCAGGAAGACGACGATGGCGACCACGGCCATGACGGGAATGGTCGCCAACACACGGCGAAGGATGAGAAGAAGCATGCCGTTTCGATCTGGTTCCGACCGTCGCGAGCCTGAACCGGAATTGCATTCCGGACGTCATTCTGCCCGCTGCCCCGGATAGCGCCGGGGCAACGGGCTAGCAAGGTCCCACGCGCCTAGGCCACTTCCATGTTCCAGAAGAACTGGACGGGCGAGCGGATCATGCCCTTGACATTGTCCCTGTATCCGACAGGCACGAAATACTGGCCGCAGTTGATGTATGAGCCGATCTCGTAGGTGCGGCGCTGGAATTCCGCAGCCACTTTCTTGGCTTCTTCGGACGTGGCCGCGCTCGCGAAATCGCCGCGCAGCTTCTCGATCTGCTCGTCCTTGTGCCAGCCCGGCCAGCCCTGCTCGCCGACCGCTGCGAAACCAACACCCGTGAGCGGATTGATCACGTCGCCGCCGATCCACCAAGTATGGAACATGTTCCAGCCGCCGTTCGAGACCGGCTCGCGCGACGTGCGGCGCGATCCCAGGGTCGCCCAGTCCATGGCGACGAGTTTCACGTTGAACCCGACGCGGCGCAAACTTTCAGCCGTCACCAGCGTGAAGGGGTTCAGCACGGGATGATCCGTTGGGTGCAGGATGGCAAACTCCTCGCCCTTGTAGCCGGCCTCCTGCAGAAGCGCCTTCGCGTCATTCAGATTCTGCGTGACCATCTCCGCGCCGGCATCGGTGTGATATGGCGTGCCGACAGGGAAGATCGACTTGTTGACCCTGTAGAGTTCAGGGTTTCCGATCGCAGTGCGGAGATAATCCTCCTGGTTAACGGCCTTCATGGCAGCACGGCGGATGAGAGGGTTGCTCGACGGAGCGACCAGATGATTGAACCGCCCCCACCCCATGTTGCCGACGGGATCCAGATTCTCGACCTTAACCCCGGGAGCCTGCTGCACGATCGGCACGAGATCGGGGGTCACCTGCTCCCAGAAATCGATTTCGCCGGCGAGGAGCGCGTTCATGGCCGTGTTGGTATCCATCACGTGCCACTCGACGCGATCCACCTTGGCGATCTTGCCGCCCGCCGCGGAAGAGACGGGCTCGCTACGCGGCTTGTAGGTGGGACTCTTCACCCAGACCGCGAGATTGCCGGGCCTCCACTCATCCTTCCTGAACATGAAGGGACCGGAACCGATCGCCTCCTGAATCTGCTGGTCGGCCGGTGTCTCGGCGACGCGCTTCGGCATCATGAACGGTACGTTCGACGAGATCTTGCCGATCGTGTCGAGCACCAAGCCATATGGCTGCTTGAGCGTCATCACGAAAGTCTTGGCGTCCTGCGCCTCGAGCTTGTCGACGACCTTGAACAGGCGCTGCCCCATGGGGTCGCGCTTGCTCCAGCGGATCAGTGAGGCAACGCAGTCCTCAGCCGTGACGGGCGTATCGTCATGCCAAGCCAGACCGTCGCGCAGCTTGAAGACATAGCGCAGGCGATCGGGACTGACTTCGAACGTGTCGACCATCTGGGGTTGCGGCTGGAAGTTCTCGTCCAGCGCGAACAGCGTGTCATAGACCAGATAGCCGTAATTGCGGGTGATGTACTGCGTCGTGAAGATCGGGTCGAGGATCTGCAGATTGGCATGCGGAACCACCCGGAGCACGCTTTTCTTCGATTGCGCAAGAGCGGAGCCGCCCGGCAATGCGAAGGAGGCCGCGGCAGCGCCTACTCCAGCCAGCACATCACGTCGTGTCAGATCCATGGCTTCCATCCTCCCTTTTGGGCCGGCGCCGGGCGCACGGCACTCTTGTTTGGGGACAGCATGCATGATGCGTCCCGTTTCGCGGCGCATGAGATCAGGGGTCGGTTGTGCTGTCAAACGAGATGGCGATCCGGTGAGGGGCAACGTCCGTGTCGGCCCACAACCCATTCTTCGGGGGCCTCCGAAGCAGAGAGCGCGAGGTGACCGCAGAGAGCAGCTCCGAGCACCTCACTGCAGACCCCATTCTGCCGAGGGCGCTTCGAAGGCGATCCCGGCAGGGATACCGGTTGAGGCCCGCCGCCCAGCCGGGCTACGCTTGACCCTGTGATGCCGGGTCAGGCTGCCCTTCCGCACCATCGTGGCCCGTCTTGCATGAGGAAATAATGACCACCCCATTGGATGCCGTCGCGCTGACCCGGGAACTGCTTGCGTTCGAGACGATCAACCCGCCGGGCCACGAGCAGGCCTGTGCAGAACACCTTGCCCGCAGTCTCGAGGGTGCCGGATTGAGTGTCCGTCTCCACGCCTTTGGAGACCGGCGCACCAACCTCGTCGCAACGGTGGGCGGGAACGGGGACAGGCTGCCCCTGTGCTTCACCGGCCACCTCGACACGGTTCCCCTCGGGGCGGCTCCCTGGCGGTTCGACCCGTTTGCCGGCGAGATCGCGGAGGGCCGCCTCTACGGGCGAGGGTCGAGCGACATGAAGGCCGGCGTCGCGGCTTTCGTCGTGGCAGCCTCCAGCCTTGCAGAGCGCCTGACCGGCACCCCGGGGGTCGCGCTCGTCATTACCGGCGGCGAGGAGACCGGGTGCGACGGCGCGGCAGCCTTGGCCCGGGATGACGTTCTGGGCCGGGCCGGCGCCCTCGTCGTCGCCGAGCCGACGGCGAATGCTCCCCTGGCCGGCCACAAGGGTGCCCTGTGGCTCAAGGCGGTGACGCGCGGCGTCACCGCGCACGGCTCGATGCCCGAACTGGGCGTCAACGCCGTCTACAAGGCCGCGCGCGCCGTCTCGCGGCTCGAGGACTTCGGCTTCAACCTCGAGCCCCACCCGCATCTCGGCAAGCCCACGCTCAACGTCGGGTCGGTCCACGGCGGCCTCAACATCAACTCGGTCCCGGACCGGGCTGAGATCGGCATCGATATCCGGACCGTGCCGGGCCTCGATCATGATCGCCTCCGCCACGGGATTGCCGGCTACCTGGGTGATGACGTCGAACTCGAGCCGCTCGTCGACCTCGGACCCGTTTGGACGGATCCGCGAGACCCGTGGTTCGAAAGCGTGCTGAACACGGTAGCGGCGGTCACCGCCGAGCGGACCGGGATCCGCACGGCCGCTTACTTTACGGACGCCTCGGTCCTGACGCCAGCCTACGATGGGCCACCGACGGTAATTCTGGGGCCAGGCGAGCCCACGATGGCCCACCAGACGGACGAGTACTGCCGGATCGACCACATCGAGCAGGCGGTCGAGATCTATCGGCGCCTGATCCTTCGGTGGTGCGGCCTGGCTTGAGAGGCGACGCCCTGGCCGGTTGTACATTTATGGTCGTGTGGCACGATCTGATGGGCTGCCACCGCGCCAGCGAGCACGCCGCGCATCGCGTGATGGTTCAGGTCTGCGGGAGTTCGTGCGAGATTGATCGTGGAACACGAGTGCCCCCGAAACAATGACACTCATGCTTTCGAGAGTACATGCGCATATCCCGCCTTCTGATCACATTGACCTGTGAGGGATGCGCGGGCGCACAAGGTTCGGCAACCTGAATCAGCTCCACCGAAAGACACCTCACCTCCCTGCAAAGCTCTTCTCGCCATGCAACCAGCGTCTCATGACTCCATTTGCTACCGAGACCCCGGCTGCGAGAATCAGTACCGCCATGAGGCCGCGCATCGCGCCCGCGAGAAATGCCGCATCGAGACTCGGAAATGGAAACTGCATCAATTGCTCTCCGCGCTCGACCATCCAATGCCAGCCGGTGTGAGCCACAAGCGCTGACAGGATGATGATGCCGAGCCGCTCGGGAAGTGCATGCCGGAAGAGCAACCCCAGCGCCGGAACCAGCATGACGAGCAGCATGAGTTGGCCGATCTCGATGCCGAGATTGAACGCGAGCAGTGAAGTCAGGAGGTGATCACCGGCGAACTGAAGAGACTCGCGCAGCAGGAATGAGAACCCGAAGCCATGCACAATCCCGAAGGCGAAAGTGACGATCCACCGCCGCTGAGTGTTGCTGCCGATGATGTTCTCCAAGGCCATGTAGACGATCGTGACGGCTATCAGTGTTTCGATGAGCGGTGGAAACCACAGCGCATCCGGCACGAAGTTGAACGCGGACGCGATCAACGAGATCGAATGCGCTACCGTGAAGGACGTTACAATGATCGCAAGTGGTTTCAGCTGCCGGAACGGGATGACCAGGCAAAACAGGAAAAGGAGATGGTCAATGCCTCCGAGAATGTGCAAGAAACCCGAGGCGGTAAAGTTGAGTGCCGCCTGATACCAGCGCGGGTCGAGGTATACTAAGCCCGGGTCGCCGTGAAACTCGAATGCCCGCGCACCGCCTTCCGGCGGCAGGAACCGGAGCGCCGTTGACACTTTCTGCCCGAACCGGTCCACTCGGGGATGGATTGCAAATGCCGAGCGGTCGGATCCGATCTGGTATTGGAGCAGCACGTCGAGCATCTGCTGGTTCCAATAGAGATCCAGGTCATCCGAAAGCGGGGGCCCCGCTACGTGGCTTCGTGCCTGCTCGTAGGACGTGAACGATCTGTCAGACGGGAGCGACACGCGCGCGTGCACGATTTTCGGCGGGGCAAGTCGGGGGCCGTTCTCGTAGAGATCGAAGTTGCCTATCAGCCAGATTTTCGCCGCGTTGCGCAGAGCCTCGTCGGCGCGCGAAACATCGAGATAGCCAGGACCACGGGTGGGAAAGTCCGTGTCCTGCATGGCGAGCAACGGCACCCGAATCAGTAGTTCGAGTGCTTGGCCGGTCGGCCTCAAGAAGGCGTTGATCCTTACATCGGCAGGGATGTCATGGGCAGTAGCGCTGACGGCGAACAAGAAGCCCAGAAACATGGCCATGCCCCCTGCTGCCTTGCGCAGGATAGTGAGCCCTTCGCCCAACCTCACAAGCGATCCTCCCGAGCAGGCGGCGCGGCGGCAAGCCACCCCGACAGATTCTTTTTGTACTGACAAACGGGATTGTTGCGCACATACTTTAGAGAAGTCCAGTGGCGTTCCACGCGTGACTTCAGTCGCCGGCCTGCTGCTCTCGCGGATTGCCAATAGCTGCCGGACAACATGGGTGGATTCATGATTACGCTCCAAGGACGCGGCAAATTCCTCTACGGTATGGCGTTGGCAGCGAGCATCGCTGCCCTGGGTGTGGGTCAAGCGGTATTACAGGACAAGGCCGAGGCCCAGGGCACGGAGATCCAGGCGCCCAGGTTCGAGGTCGATCCGTTTTGGCCCAAGCCGTTGCCGAACAAATGGCTACTTGGTTCGGTCATCGGGGTCTGGGCCGACGAGCAGGACAATATCTGGATCATCCATCGCAGCTCATCGACACTCCACAACAACGAGAAGGGCGCAGAATTGAATCCGCCGATTGCCGAATGCTGCCGTGGTGCACCTCCGGTGCTGGTATTCGACCAGGAAGGGAATCTGGTGAGAGCCTGGGGCGGTCCTGGCGAGGGCTATGAGTGGCCTCAGTCAAACCACGGGATCCATATCGATCACAAGGGCAATGTCTGGATCGGCGGCAACGGCGAGAAGGATGCCCACATCCTCAAGTTCACCAAGGATGGTAAGTTCCTGATGCAGGTCGGGGGAGCCGGCAAGAATGCCGGAAGCAACGACCCTGAGAACTTTGGGCGCGTCGCCAAGATCTGGGTCGATCCGAAGACCAACGAGGCATATCTGGCCGACGGTTATCTCAACAAGCGCGTTGCGGTCCTCGACGCGGAAACAGGCAAGATGAAGCGCTACTGGGGCGCCTACGGCAACAAGCCAGACGATACGGACCTCGGACCGTACGATCCCAAGGCTCCGCCGGCACAGCAGTTCCGCAATCCGGTGCACTGCGTCGAGCGTGCCAACGACGGTCTTGTCTATGTCTGCGACCGCGTGAACAATCGCCTCCAGCTCTTCAACGCAGATGGCAAGTTCGTGAAGGAAGCCTTCTACGCGAAGGATACGCTGGCCGCGGGCGCCGTGTGGGATATCGCGTTCTCAAAGGACCCTGAGCAGCGCTATATCTTCATGGCGGACGGCCAGAACGAGAAAGTACGCGTGATTTCCCGGGAGACGCTGGAGGAGTTGGCCTCGTTCGGGGAAGGCGGCCGCCAACCCGGACAGTTCTACGGCGTCCACAGCATCGCAAGTGACTCCAAGGGCAATCTCTACACGACCGACACTTATGAAGGTAAACGGGTCCAGAAGTTCGTGAACAAGGGTGTCGGCAACATGCCGCGCGGACATCAAGGCGTCCTCTGGCCGAGGACCTAACCCGAGCCTCTGCTGGCCAAGGACGGCGCCGGCGACTACCCGGCGCCGTCCTTGGCCGCGGTGCTTCGCTCGGCATGCAGAGCCCGGTCAACGACGCATGAAGACTATTGGATGGGATTACGACGGCCATCCCATCCGGTATGCGTCGTCGCTTTGATGCCCGGCCTCTTAGGAGCGGGCTTGCCGGAACTGAGAGTATTGCAAACCCCTTCCACACATGGACCAGTTGTATTCAGATGGTTATGCGACCTTCGCCGAACCAAAGCTGGATATGAAGTCGTTCAGTCGCTGGCCCTGAATCAGGATATGGTCCCGCAGGCGCTGCTCCGCCTTTGTGGAATCCCCGGCGAGAATGGCCTCAACGATCTTCTGGTGTTCGGCCAACGAGTTGGAGACGCGATGGCGGGCGCGTAGCTGAAGCCGGCGATAAGGTTTCAGGCGAGTATGAAGTTGCCGGGCCTGTTCAGCCAGATAGGCGTTGTGACAGGCCTCGTAAATAACTTGGTGGAAACGCTCGTTGGCGTAGTAGTAGCTGTCCGAGGCGCCATCCTTGGCTTCTGCGACACATGCCTCGTGAGCCTCGACAAGCTTACTGCGCTGCTCATCCGTAATCCTGCGCGCGGCCAAAGCGCCGCACATGCCTTCCAGCGCCGCCATGGTCTCGAAGCGCTCAATAATTTCCTTGAACCCGAGGCTCGCCACGAATGCGCCACGGCGCGGCTGTAACTCGACCATACCCGTCGACGCAAGTTGCATGAGTGCCTCGCGGACGGGTGTGCGCGAGACCCCGAACCGGCTGGCTAGGCTCTGTTCATCGAGGCGTTCACCCGGTTTGAAGTGCCCGGTCACAATGTCCTGCTCGAGTTGATCTCTTAGGCCTTCGGCACGACGCATCCCACCCTCCGGTCAAGTTTCCAGCATTATACACCGTATCCTCCGATCCGTCTGCCGCATCATGTAACACCGTTACCTAATACTTACATGCGGTTTTTGTATACGAAATCCTTGACCAAGGATGCGATATGGTCTATTCGGAGCACAACATGAGGGAATTTCGGGCCTGAACGTCATCCCCGCCGAGGCTGCGCTTCGGTCCGCGACGAGGCCGACGATCGGAGGAAACGGCTCGTGACGCCTCAATTGATCTCCATTTATGCGCTTTGCGCCATGTTCGTGGTTGCCACCATCTGGCCGGTGAACATGGGCGTGCTCGCCTTTGTCAGCGCCTTCCTGGTCGGCACTCTCGCGGCCGGCATGCAAACGAAAGACATCATCGCCGGCTTCCCGGGAAGCCTGTTTCTTACCCTCGTCGGCATCACCTATCTGTTCGCCATCGCGCAGAACAACGGCACGATCGACTGGCTGGTTCGGCTTGCCGTCAGGGCGGTGCGCGGCCGGATCGCGGCGATCCCCTGGATCATGTTCGGCATCACCGGGGCGCTGACCGCCGTCGGCGCGGTCAGCCCGGCCGCCGTCGCGATCATCGCCCCGATTGCCCTCGGCTTTGCGAGCAAGTACGGCATCAATCCCCTGTTGATGGGCCTGCTGGTCATCCACGGCGCGCAGGGTGGTGGATTCTCGCCTATCAGCATCTACGGTGGCATCACCAACACGATCGTCGCGAAGGCCGGGCTTCCGGTCAACGAGCTATACACGTTCTTCGCAAGCCTCGGCGTCAACCTTGCGGTGTCGGTGCTCCTGTTCTTCCTGATGGGTGGGCGCAAGCTGCTCGCCGCGAGGGCCGGTGTCATCAATGGTGTGACCGTCCCGCACGTGGAAGTGGCCGTTCCGCAGCGCGGGCCGCAGGCCTTCGGGGATTCGGAGGCGGAGGCGCTTACTGAAGAGATGATGCTCGAGGAGCACCGTGGCGATCCGATCGTTGAAGATCATCCCGAGAAGGAACAGGTCGGCGGATCCCAAGCCTATCAGATCCTCACCCTGATTGGGCTGATCGCCCTGGCGGTGCTGGTGCTGGCCTTCAATCTCGACATCGGCTTCGTCGCTATCACGATCGGCCTTGCCCTGTCGCTCATCGCACCGAACCTGCAGAAGCGCGCCATCGGCCAGGTAAGCTGGCCCGAGATCATGCTGATCACCGGAGTCAGCACCTACGTGGTCGTCCTGGAGAAGATGGGCACGATCTCTTTCGTCGGTGACAGTGTCGCGGGTCTCACCTCACCGCTGCTGGCGGCCCTGCTTCTCTGCTTCATTGGAGCAGTGGTCTCGGCATTCGCCTCCTCCACGGCCGTATTGGGCTCGCTCATCCCGCTGGCCGTGCCATTCCTGCAGGCGGGCACCGGCGTCGACGCGGTTGGCTTCATTGGTGCGATGGCGGTCTCTTCGACCATCGTCGATGTCAGCCCCTTCTCGACGAACGGCGCTATCGTGCTGGCCACCGCGAAGGGTGTCGACCGAGATGCGTTCTTCCGCAAACTCATGGGCTACGGCGCCCTGGTCACGGTGGTGGCGCCGATCATCGTCTGGCTCCTGCTCATCGTGATCTAGCCGGGCCACGCCACTCCAGGGCGGCCCCGGGAGCCGCCCTGGCCGCAGCCTCCGTCCAACGCGAGCGTTCACCACAAGCAGGCCTGAGGTCCACAGATGAGCACGAGCTTCTTCCAGGATATGCTGGGTAGCATCGCCGAACGCGGCCGTTACCTCCTCGACCACCCGGCCACTCGGCCGGTGAGCGACAGGATCAGACGCACGGGCTCCGCGAAACCCGTCGAGACCATCGAGACCCTCTCGCGCTCACTCCTGTCAGGACGCGGCGAGGCCTCCGGCGTTGCGCTGGCTCGCCAGGTGCTCGATTTCTACGCGAGCCTTCCAGTCGAGGAGCGGATCGCGTTCTTCCGCCTGCTCGCCCGTGACTTCGGCCCCGATCAGCAACGCCTCCGCGATGCCTGGAGCGATTACGACAAGACCCCGACCCCCAAAAATCTCCAACGCCTGCTTCGTGCCGTCGAGCCACCGCGTCAGGAGCTGTTCCGCCGTCTGAACCTGGCACCTGGTGGCACGGGCGCCTTGGTCACCATGCGGCAAGACCTTCTTGAGCATGGCGGGAACGACGCCGATCTCGCCAGCGTCGACGACGATCTCGTTCACCTCCTCTATTCCTGGTTCAATCGGGGCTTCCTGATGATGCGGCGCATCACCTGGTCGTCGCCGGCCGACATTCTCGAGCGGATCATCCGCTACGAGGCCGTCCACACGATTCAGGACTGGGATGATCTGCGCCGCCGAGTCCAGCCTCCCGACCGCCGGTGCTACGCCTTCTTTCACCCATCTCTCTTCGACGAGCCTCTGATCTTTGTCGAGGTGGCGCTGACAAAGGACATTCCATCCTCGATCCAGGAGATTCTGGCCGACGGCCGAAAGGTGCTCGCCGCAGAACAAGCGACCACGGCGGTCTTCTACTCGATCAGCAACTGCCAGCCGGGCCTTCGCGGCATCTCGTTCGGCAATTTCCTCATCAAGCAGGTGGTCGAGGACCTTTCTCGCGACCTGCCGTCACTCAAGACCTTCGTCACCCTCTCACCGGCCCCAGGCTTCGGCCGCTGGCTCGAGCGTATCGCGGAGGATCCCACGGAATTCGGCCTCGAAGGTCTCGACACCGCACCCCTGGCGCTTCTCGAGAATCCCGACTGGCACCGCGATACCACGGTCGCGGAACAGCTCTGGCCACTCCTGATGAGTCTTGCTGCAGCCTATTACCTGAGGGCAAAAACAAAGAGCGGCCAGCCGCTCGATCCGGTCGCCCGCTTTCACCTCGGCAACGGCGCGCGGCTGGAACGCCTGAATTGGCTCGGAGACACCTCGGCCAAAGGCGTGCGCGAAGCCGCCGGCCTGATGGTCAACTATCTGTACGACCTGAACACTATCGAGGCCAATCACGAGGCCTATGCGAACCAAGGCATGGTCGCCGCCGCGCACGCCATTCAGCGTCAAATCCGCGACCTCACATCCAACGCCGCCAAGGAGGCGCGTCATGTCTGAGAACCTCTTCGCCATCTTCCGCGGCCGCTTTCCGGCCGATCTCTCGAAGGTGTTCTTGGAAAGACCCAACGGCTCCGTGGTCACCTATGCAGACCTGACAGCTCTCTCCGGGCAGCTCGCGAATGCGCTCAAGAGACTCGGCGTCAAGCCCGGTGACCGGGTCGCCGCGCAAGTGGAGAAGAGCGCCGAGGCGCTGCTCGTGTATTTGGCCGCCTTGCGGGCAGGCGCGGTCTACCTGCCCCTGAACTCCGCCTACACGGCTGGCGAGATCCGCTATTTTCTCGGCGACGCCGAGCCGACCGTGTTCGTCTGCCGGCCCGAGGTCGAAGCGGAGATGAAAGCACTGGCCACCGAGGTCGGGGTGCCGCGGGTCGAGACGCTCGGATCGAACGGAGACGGCAGCTTGATGGAGGCAGCCCGGGCAGAAGCGCCCGAATTCGAAGATGTTGTGCGCACAGGCGATGACCTCGCCGCCATTCTCTACACGTCCGGCACGACGGGCCGCTCGAAAGGCGCGATGCTGAGCCACGGCAATCTCGCGTCAAACGCCGAGGTCCTCCGGGACACGTGGCGCTTCACGCCCGAGGATCGGCTTCTGCACGCGCTGCCGATCTTTCACACGCACGGCCTCTTCGTCGCGACCAACATCACCCTGATGACTGGCAGCACGCTGATCTTTCTTCCGGGCTTCAACGCGAACGAGATCATCCGGCTTCTGCCGCAGGCGACGGTCATGATGGGCGTGCCGACCTTCTACACGCGCCTTCTCGCGCGGGAGGATTTCACGCGCGACCTCGCCGCCCGTATGCGCCTGTTCGTCTCGGGCTCGGCGCCCCTCTCCGCCGAGACCCACAAGGAATTCCAGGAGCGCACCGGGCACGCCATCCTCGAGCGCTACGGGATGACCGAAACCAACATGAACACCTCGAACCCCTATGGCGGGGAGCGGATCCCCGGGAGCGTCGGGCTCCCGCTGCCCGGCGTCGAGATCCGCATCGCAGACCTGCAGACCGGCCGGGCTCTGCCGCAGGGCGAGGTCGGCGTAATCGAGATCCGCGGTCCGAACGTGTTCAAGGGCTACTGGCAGATGCCCGAGAAGACCAAGGAAGAGTTCCGGGAAGACGGCTTCTTCATCTCTGGAGATCTCGGCCGCGTCGATGAGCGGGGTTACATCTACATCGTCGGGCGAGCCAAGGATCTGATCATCTCTGGCGGCTTCAATGTGTATCCGGCCGAGGTCGAGGCCGTAATCGAGGCGATTCCCGGCGTGGCCGAATGCGCGGTAGTCGGCGCTCCGCATCCCGACTTCGGTGAGGGTGTGGTTGCTGTGATTGCGCCTAAACCAGGTGCACATCTCGATGAAAAAGGCGTTCAGACCACGCTCGCAAACGAGCTCGCCAAATACAAGCAGCCCAAGCGGGTTTTCATCACCAATGACCTGCCGCGTAACGCCATGGGAAAAGTTCAGAAGAAGGACCTGCGTGACCAGTATGCAGGCGTTTTCACGGCTGGCGGCGCATCTTGAGCAATACGGCAGCTTTACGCAGATCCTATTGCGGTGGGCGGGAAACCGTGGAGGGCGGAGTAGTACTCACTCCTCGTCCAGGAGTGAGCTCATGACATAGTCGGATGAGATCATCATTCGGAATGGAGGAAACAAATGACGACGTCCGAATTGAACTCGAGGAGCAGCAGCGACGACTGCCCCACGAGCAATCTCTCTCCCAATCGGCGCTCGGTTCTGAAATTGGGGGCGGTAGCAGCCGCGACACTGGTCCTGGATAATGTGAGATCAACAAACATGGCATATGCTTGGACCCCCAATGATATCGTGAATATGGATGGAGCAACACTTTCGGACGCGATCAGAACCAGGCAGGTTTCTTGCGTCGAAGTCATGTCCGCCTATCTCGATCACATTGATCGCATCAATCCGAAGGTGAATGCGATCGTGGCACTGCAGGATCGTCAAGACCTGCTGCGGCAGGCTCAAGAACGGGACAATCAAATCAGTCGAGGCGAGTATCAAGGCTGGCTGCATGGCTTTCCCCAAGCAATCAAGGATCTCGAACCGACCAAGGGCGTTGTCAGCACTCAGGGGTCTCCACTCTTCAAGGGCTTTGTCCCGCAAGTCGACTCGATCATCGTCGAGCGTATGCGGCGCGCGGGCTGCATCGTGATCGGAAAGACCAACGTCCCCGAGTTCGGGCTCGGATCGCAGAGCTACAACCAAGTCTACGGCACAACATTGAATGCTTACGATCCGTCGAGAACCGCTGGGGGCAGCAGCGGTGGCGCCGCAGCGGCTCTGGCCTTGCGAATGCAGCCTGTCGCAGACGGCAGCGACTACATGGGCTCGCTCCGAAATCCTGCTGCGTTCAACAACGTCTTCGGTTTCCGCCCGGCCTATGGCCGGGTTCCCAGCGAAGGGAAAGATGTATTCCTGCCGTCGTGGAGTGTGAAAGGCCCGATGGCCCGGACCGTGCCCGATCTGGCAATGCTGCTGTCGGTTCAGGCTGGATACGACCCACGTGTGCCGCTCTCCATTCGCCAAGATCCGCAACAATTCACGAATCCGCTCAAGCGCGACTTCAAGGGGGTTCGAGTTGCCTGGGTCGGAGATTTCAAGGGCTACTTGCCTTTCGAGCCGGGCGTCCTAGACCTTTGCAGGAGCGGCCTGAAGGCGCTTGAACAAGTCGGATGCTCGGTGGACGAAGCGATCCCGGATTTTCCGATGGATCAGGTCTGGCAAAGCTTCGTGACCATTCGCTGGTGGCACACCAGCAACGGGCTTGGAGACCTGTATGATGATCCAGTGAAGCGGGCGCAGCTGAAACCCGAGGCAATTTGGGAAATCGAGAACGGCCGAAAGTTGACCGCCCGGGAGGTTTTCGCTGCGTCAGCCGTGCGTTCCGCCTGGTATCAAGCGGTCCGTCAGTTCCTCGACAGATATGAGTATTTCGTACTCCCCACGGCGCAGGTCTTCCCCTTTGACGCCAAGACCCACTGGCCCAACCAAGTGAACGGTCGCCAGATGGATACTTATCATCGATGGATGGAGGTCGTGGCTCCTGTCACTCTGTCCGGCTGCCCCGCTTTGAGCGTGCCGGTTGGATTCAACGATCAAGGGCTACCGATGGGAATGCAGATCGTCGGGCGCAATCAGGCCGAGTTCAGTTGCTTGCAGCTTGCGTTTGCCTATGACCAGGCAACGAACTGGGTCAACAGGAAAAAGCCACGTCTTCTGGAGAGCGCCTGATCAGATGGACTGATGGAGCGGTTCGCGCGAGAGCCGGGCGGGACGGCCCGTCCGGCTCTCGATAGACCAGCTGCGACAGCTCGGTGAAGCGCTGGGAGCGCTCACCGTACCGGAACTCCGAACCGCCAGGACAGCCGGTGCTCGAATTCAGTGTTCACCTGCGTGTCAGATTGCCTGTGACGAGCAATCGCGAACCTTATCGTCTGGCGGTGAGCCCTTGCGAGCGCGGTGAAGATCCGGCGGAAGACAGAGACGGATTGGGCCGCATGCGCTGGGCACTCTCGCTGGACATCGGCATCGTGACGAGAGGCAGCGCGGGAAAGGAGTCGGGAAGCCATGGTTCACCTCCGAAGCTGTGGCTCAGTGATGCAGGCGTCCCCTCCCTTGGCCTTATATAGGGTCTTATTGCTGCGCTGCAACATTCGGTCGGTCGAGAGTTGCGTGAGGCCCGCGGCCGCGGCCTATGATAGGCTCAGGAACCCCGCGAGGACGCCCCGAATGTCGCCTGACCGCCTCTCCCGCCGCACGGTCGCCTTCATCAACATCGCACACGCGCTCGACCACTTCGTGCTGCTGATCTATCCGACGGCCGTGATCGCGATCACGGCGGAAACGGGACTGTCCTACGCCACCCTGATTGGCCTTTCGACGGGAGCGTTCGTGGCCTTCGGCCTGTTCTCACTGCCGATGGGTTGGTTTGCGGATCGCCTCGGACGCCGCAATCTCCTGGCCACTTTCTTTGGCGGCTGCGGAATCGCCTGCCTCGGGCTCGCGACGGCGAGTTCACCCGCGGCCTTTGCGATCTGGCTTCTCGTGCTGGGCCTGTTCTCGGCGATCTATCATCCGATCGGCACCGCGATGCTCGTGACGCATGCACGGCGGCTCGGACGAGAGCTCGGGATCAACGGAGTGTGGGGAAATCTCGGCGCAGCCACAGCCTCGGGCATGACGGCCCTTCTGTCCGCGAGCCTTGGATGGCGCGCCGCATTCGTCGCTCCAGGTCTCGTCTGCCTTGCCGTCGGGGCCGCTTTCCTTCTGCTCGTGCCCCACGAAGGCGATCGGGAAGGCCAATCGGGCAATGCTACGAGTGCCATCCCGGTCGCCCGTCCCGTCATTCTCCTGCTGCTGTTCGCGGTCGCGATTGTGGCGGGTGGAATGACCTTCAACATCACGACGATCGCTCTCCCAAAGATCATCGACGAACGTGCGGGCGCCGCCCTGCCCCTCGTCCTGACCGGTTCGCTTGCCACGGCCATGTTCGTCTTCGGCGCGCTCACGCAACTGCTCATGGGACGCCTGGTCGACCGCTTCACGCTGCCGACGATCTTCGCCGCCCTGTCGGTGCTCCAGCCCCTCGGGCTCGGCCTCGCGGCCCTCACGATCGGTGTGCCGATGCTGCTCGGCCTGGTACTCGCGATGGCGGCGATCTACGGTCAGGTCGTCGTGAATGACGCCATGGTCGCACGCTACGTCCCGGCTCGATACAGGGCGAAGGCCTATGGCGTGCGTTATTTCCTGGGATTCACGACCAGCGGTCTCGCAGTGCCCTTGATCGCGCTCCTCCACGGGTCGAGCGGCTTCGGCCTCGTGTTGGTTGCCGCCGCGAGTTTCGGTGCTGTGATCTTCCTGTGCTCGCTGGCCTTCTTCCTCGTCGCTCAAGGTTCACCCGCGCGACCGGCGGTGGCGCCGGAATAGGCGTCGACATAGCAACGAGCCCGATTCATGGGCATCGAGATCGAGCCTCGCCCGGATTGGCCGGGGACCATCCTATGGTGTGGAGCTTCCATGTCCGTTGGGCGGACTGATTTATCGGCCGGCCAAGCGCAGCGACGTATCCTCGACATAGTCCGGATCCGACTTGCGCGCGAAGCCGCTGCGCCAGGATAGGGAGAGTTCCGCGATTTGCGATAATCTCCTCGCAAGGGCCGGATCCAGCCGCGGATCGAAACGGGCGGCGATCACTATCGAGAGTGGCCAGCCAGGTTGCGGGCGCTCCATGAGGATGACCGGATCGCCCGCCCGGACCAAGCCCTCCCGGAGAACCCGATAATACCAGCCGGTCCGCCCGGATTTCTGAAAGCGCGCTGCCATGTCTTCCCGTCCGACGTGAGTGGACAGCTTCCAGCAGGGCAGGCGCCCCTGCGTCACCTGAACGAGCGCCTCGCCGATCCGGATGACGTCACCGACGCAGACGTCGTCTTCCGTGATGTCCAGGATGGAGACGTTCTCGCCGAAGCCCCCGGCGCTAACTTGTCCGAAAGCTCGGGCATCTGCCGCTTCCAAAACTCGTAATGCTCGGCTGCGTAGTGATGTAATGCCTTTTCAGGACCGCCATGAACCGACCGGTCGGCCTGCTCGTCACCGCGAAGTCCCATCTTCGTCAACCAGTGCTCTCCATCGGTGCGCCCCTTACCGATTGCACTCGCCGGCCTGCCTTCCCAGAGAGAGACGGCCTTGCCAATGAACACGGCGCCCTGGGTCAGCCCGGCAGGAAACGGCATTCGTCTCTCGGGTATACGGCAATGCTCCTTCCCGGCTTATTGCCGCTTTCCGCTGGCAATTCAAATCCCTGGCGTGGACTCGCGAGTTGCCTCACCACGGATGGTGCAACGAGCTGCGACGCCCGGGTCGCGGCTTGCCCGTCCCACCGCAATTCCGTCCTTGCGAGCCGCAGGCGAAGCAATCTACCCGTCGACTGGTGCGCTGCAGGATCGCTTCACTTCGTTCGGAATGACGAGGAGTATGCATGGACGTTGCGAGAAAGGACAGCCGCGGAACTTGTCCTCCATGATGAAGGCCAATCACACGGGCCGCCATGCTCCTGTCAAGATGCATCAGCCACTTCTGCAATCGGCAAATCGCTCGGAACGGCGATATCGCCGATGCTGAAGACTGAATCAGATTGCACAGCAATCTCAGGCCTCATTGAATCAATCTGCATCATCGCCCAACATGCACCCGTTACCATCATCAGCGTGGAAGAATGAATGGGAGTCTGCGCATGATGAGATCGCCTCCAGCGGCACGCTAGAACACCGCATCGCTGTATAGACAGCACCCTCGAAAGCAGGTGCGTGCAGATAAGCAGGCTCTCCTGTTAGCAGGAGAGCCAAAACGCTGTTGTCTTTCTCACGAGATCTGAATGAGCGCTGCTTGTTTCTCGCTTTGACGGAAGCTGGGCTTACGAGTTGCGTGGAAGCCTCATCCGGCAGAAGTGCAGCACACGAGTGCGCTTCGATCAGAAGCCGAGCATGGCTTTTGCTGGGCCGGTGTCCTCCAGTGCGACTACACTCCGAGGCGCCGCTCGAACCAAGTCCGGGTGACTCGGAATCATCTCGGAGGCACTGGCGACCCAGAGTTAATTTTGTGGCTCACCCGACCCGCCGACGAAAATGGCAACGGAGACGATGACCCAGATACCTAAGGCCAGAATCGATGCGCCGACTGTATCAGATGACATGGTAAGTCCTCCTCACCGCACTGAATGCGCGCACGAAGCAATTTGAGATTACGGGCAAGGAAGCAGCCAATTCTTCTCTCATTTGGGGGAAGTTGAGCTGGAATACCTATTTCCGGCACTTGGTATCGCCCGGAAACGAGAAATCAGCACTAAAGTTTAGCAGAACTATCGCGCTGCTTTGATTTCATTCGCTCTCGGAGACAACAGCCAAGCGTGTCAGGAGCGCGACGAGTTCTGCCTGCCGGTGCGTGCCGGTCTTGGCGAAGAGAGCCTTCATCTGGGCACGTACGGTGCTGACCGACACTCCCGTGTCATTTGCAATCTCTTGCAAGCTGCTCCCGCAGAGCAGCCGGTTTGCAATGCGCGCCTCAGCCTTGGTCATCTCGAAAACCTGCTGAAGAATGGCATCGGACGCCTCGACGCAATCCTCTGGGTCCACCAGAATCAGGACGAGCGCGGCCCCGTCGATCTCGGCTCGTGCATCCGGATCCACCGGAACGACGTAAGCAATGAGAGGCCGTTTGTCCGGCCGGATCAGCCCCAGGCCCCGTCGCCGCCATTGCTTGTGAGTGCCGCCGTATTTCAGGTGCTGATCGAGCATTGTCTGAAAGAGCGCATCACACGTGCGATTATGCGCGCACAAACGACCGTTCTTGATAGAAACGCACTCGCCGAATACCCGCTCAGCCCTTGGGCTTCGATGCAGAACCCGCTTGTCGGCATCCAGGAGAATGCCGCCGCATTTCATTGCTTCGAAAATATGAAACAGAATGCGGACGAGCAGGCTTGGTGCGGGCGTGGCACTGAGCTTCTTGTCCATGAAAGGCTTCGGTGTGTTGATGGACCTGCGTACAAGATGTCACTGCCAAGCATCTCGGCATCCCCTAAATGGGGTACGCGGATCATATAGAACTTCGACGGACCTTGTTTGTTCCGATTGGACTCCGGATATAGAGGCGGGCTTTTATCGGAATTTTACGATGCGGAAGACGAGCCCGAACGGCTTTTACTGTCCAATACCAACCTAAGCCCGTTGAGATGTGGTGGGAGACCGCCGCACATCGACTTCTCGACGAGCAATGAAGAAGAACCCGAACTTGGCTCAGCGGCAACGGCTCGGGCCAGCCGACAAGGGGTGCTCGTAATCTCAGCTGCGAGTTGATCCCGGATCGCAAAAGATCCGGCGTTATACGTAGGGACTGATGCAATATCGGTATGGAACGTATGGCAAAGCCCTGAACGCATCAGATCCTTATTTGCCCCATATGGGGGATGCGCTAGCGTCCAATTACCTCCACGATGGATCTGCCCTTGACGGCTACAGGTTAACGTAAGTTATGCCGCTTCCGGCGCAGCCACTATCGTCGCACATCAAATGGCGCGTGCAAGGTGCAGGGAGAGTGTTATGGAGACACCCCAATCTCGCTCCGGTGAGGGGCCCAACTCTGATTACAAGGATACGCTGCAACTTCGCCCTGATGATCACGACTACATCGAGACGCTTCATCTCCGTCCTGATGGGACGATCGACTGTGACTACTACATCGAACGCTGCCGCCGCCGCATAGCCGAATCCGAAGCGCTACAGAGGAAGTGGGAGCGGCCTGAAGCTCATCCAATGTCGCATACAAGTGGATGGAGAACGACCGGTATTGCAGCAGTCGCTCTCGTGGTTGCAATGGCAGCTCTGCTGGTCTGACACACTCGAATCGAAAGGTCGAAAGCGAAAAGCAGAGAGCCTGCACGCAGGCGATGATGAACTGGCTTTTTCGAACATAGGTGAATAAAATCCTCTGCTCATCAAAGCAGCTTTCTTGCATTCACTCTTGCATTCCAATCCTCCAATCATGAAGGGGCACGAGAGCGTGACCGTATTGGTGTTCCTGTCCGCCTTCGTCGAGGTGCAACGAGACCTCGACCGTGCCCGCCGTGCGGTTGCGGAAGCCAAACTTGCCCTCACGATCTGTCGCGAGAAGCTGGATTGTGTTGTTGATCACGCCTTTGCGCAGCGCAAGTTTGGTCCCATCGAAACCCTGTTTCGAGAGGAGGAGGCTGCACGCAAGGTATGTGAGCGGGCCATGAAACACCTCGCAAGGTCAGAAGAGCGGTGGGTTTCCATGCGAGCCGCCTTGGCGAGTGAAGAAGAGCAGGCGCAGGCATGGCCGATACTACGCCATCGATTACACTGATCGGCGGAGAGGTCCTCATGGCAGGTGGTCATCCTTAGTAAATGCCCGATCGGGCCTCATGGCTTACGGTGAAGCATGCTTCACGAGACAGATAAAGCGGCAGCCACCGCGCTTATAGATCGCCTGGGACATCCTCCAAGGCTATGTAGATCAGTCCTACGGCATTGCCATTGTCAGCGCTTTCCCAAGGAATGACAAGGGACCCACAGCAACACTGATATGACGCAAAGGCGTCACGGTACTGACTCGAACAGTGTCCAATCATCAAACTGGTCCTACCACAGTGTCGGGTTCCCGACAGACCATGTGAAGTTCAACAGGTAATCGCTATCACCTCGTGGGTGTCCTGGCGTGCATTCCAGATCGAGCTGGATCGTATGGCGCGCGGCACACCCGCACTGTTCGAGATCAGAAATTCTTTTACAAGGAGCGAGACATGGCAGACACCCGAAAGAACGCAAGCGAGGCAGCCAAGGAATCCGCCGATGCTGGCCGCGAGGCAGTGGATGCAGCGGCAAGCGCAGCGCAGGATGCAACTGTGGTTGGGCTGGATGGTGTGCGGCGCGTGACCGAGCAGGTCACACAGGCTCTTGGCGTCGCTGGTCAGAATAACGAAGCAGTCCATCAGGCGAGCGAGAACCTCGGCGCGCTCGCCGAAACCAGCACTGTGCTGACGCGTGGCATCCAGGATGTCTCGCGTGAATGGCTGAGACTCTCGCAGCACGGGCTTCAGAAGAACATTGAGGGACTGACGCAACTGGCTCGCTGTCGGTCGATTCCGGACCTCGTCGCAGTTCAAAGCGATCTGCTCCGCAACAATTGGCACTACATGATCGACGTGAGCCGCTGGGCGGCCCAGTGCTCGATCGAGATCATGAACGAGGCTGCCGAGAAGATCGGCAGTGAGACGAAACAGGCCGCTGATCGCACGCGCAGAGCAGCCTGACGGATTGCGTCCATACAGTGTGAGAATGCGAGAGCGCCCCACAAGGGCGCTTTCCTTTGTCGTGCTCGGAGCCCCGGCAATCTTAGGTCGACTACAACGCACGCTGTGCGCTACGCAGCCTCAGCCCCAGCCATTCGATGCGCAGAGAATTCTCGCCGGGGTCGCCGCCCTGCTGAGATCACGGTCACGACGGCGCTTGGTGAGTGCACCGCGTCCGACAGGCGAGAACCCAGCGAGAGAGACTGGAATAACAGCTTGGCTGCGAGATGGTTCAGTAGCTCTGACGCGCTCCCGCGCGGTCTGGACGCGCCAGAGTATCGAGGGTGGCCGTGATCTCGTCCAACCGGCCCGGTTTCTCGATCCAGGGCACGTCATCGAGGTTATCTGTGCTCATCCGCTTCCGGTCATGGCCGGAATACACCAAAAATGGCAGGTGTCTGGCGCGTAACTCGCAGGTTAAGCCGAAGCAGAGCCCATCCTGGAGGGTCAGGTCGAGAATAGCCACGTCCGGCCGGGCATAGTCCAGACTCCCGAGGGCCTCGTGCTGGCTCGCAAAGGGGCCGATGATCCGATGCCCCTCGTCCTTCAGAGCATCAGCGAGAACAAGGCCGATCACAGCCTCGTCTTCAACGATCATGATCCGCAAGGCATCCGTGTTCGCCTGCATGTCGTCTCCTGTGCTGCATGATTCGGCGCGCAGAAGGTCGGTGCCGGATGCGACGACAGTGGGGCCAAGCTTTGTTCAGACGTAGCCCGAAGCGCGGAACGGACGAGAACGATCGACCGCACCGGGATCGCAACCGCACGGGGCCGAGCCTGTCAGGCCAGCGAGCCTCTAGGCTCAACATCTGATTGCTGGTCCTGAACAGGCGATTGCGCGAACCCGCGAACACCAAATAGTCCACGGACCAGCACTCTGAGGTGTGGCACGGGGCTTGCTTATCCTGAAAGACCATGTCTCAGGAGAGGCGAGATGAGCGTTTGTTCCAAGAACAGTGCCCCGGACCGGGAGGTCCTCTCTGCCAGCACCTATTCGCCCGCGATCCTACCCCGGCTGCAAACGACCCTGGCCGCTCTGGCGGACTTGGATCATGCCTACGAGGTAGACTTGGAGACCGTGACGGAGAGCGGGGTTCCTGATGCTATCAAGCAGGAAGTCATCAGGACGCTTCAGCAGCGCCATCAAGTCTCACGTGCCCCTTACGTCCGCCAGCTTGCAGCCCTCCACAGGCAAGCCGTGACGGCGGCGTTAGCCGCGCCCTGAAACACGCAGCGTAGGATTTGAGAGAAGACGCGCTTGCCTCTCAGGCGTGGTGCGAAGTCACTCAAGACGCCGTTCCATGGAGAACCAGCAGGCGTCGTCTCCAAGCGCCAGCCTTTCCATTTGGCGGCCGCCGAGGGTTTGTTCCGTCACCGGCTGCCGCTGCCGCCTGTTCGGATGACCGGGCCGCCAAAGGTGAGTACCGGATCGCGCAATTTCGCACTGGGCTTCGAAGCAGACGCGAGGCAAGTCCTGGTCAGAATTAATTCTGCCGCCGTGTCGGGTTCCCGACAGACAACCTGGAGTGCTGCCGGTAGGTGAGCCGTCCGGCATGCCTGTGCAATGCACGGCCAGAAAAAAGGCCGCCCTGATGAGCGGCCCGAAGTTTAGGGAGGAAACGCCCAAGAAGGGCACAACCGGGCGACGCCAATCGCCCTGTTGCAGCGCACAAACTAGTTCACATCAGAACCGATGGCAAGCCCGAGGGGCAGTGATGCCGCCCCACTTGCTTGCGGCATTGTGCCCGCGAGTGCGTTGTTCTGAGTGAAACGGCAAAGCTCATTCTGGTGAGCGCCAGCGCTCTCCCACTCGGGGAGATGCCCAAATCTGATATGCACGAGGAAACGCCATGCCCACCGAGAGTGAACGCCTGCCCTCCAGAGTGGCGGCGCGCGTGTATACGCCCGAGATCACACCGCTGCTGCAAGCGTTGCTATCGACGCTCGCCGACATCGACTTTGCCTATGAGAGTGACCTTGAGGTCATTCAGACCAGTGCAATCGATGAGGACCTCAAGCAGAGGGCCGTGGAGAAGCTCCAGCAGCAGCACTGGGAACGGCGCAAGCCTTACCTTCGGCAGATCGCGGCCTTGCAACACCGCATCCAGCCGATGGCCGCGTAGCTCAGGCAGCGGACGTGTAGAGGTAACACCACGCCTTCCAGCAATGCACTTTGTCGATGCCGTCCATATGGGAGGATGATGCCCGTCCCCTGAATGGCAGGATGGTATCACCAGCGAGCCGCAAGATGCTTCCGGTCTGCCCCAGTGTCCTTGACGGACGAGTTCCCTCAGGAGGCGATGAGCTTTCCGAGATCGCACGCCGTTCCTTGTTTCGCCGCATTGTAAGGCGAAGCTTCCAGGCTAGGTGCGACCTGCATGATGTTCCGATGTCCGCAGCAAGTCACCAGCCCTATCCGCTCGCTCGGGCGCAGGCCCTCGACACCTGGGCTGCGGGGCGCGAGCGCGCGATTGCAAAGCTCGCCAGTGAGGCAGACGCCCTGGAGAAATGCGATCTTGCCGAAGAGGCGGTCTCTCTCCGGCACGCAGTCTCACGATTGCAGGAGAGTGCGCGCCGGGAGCGCGCCGAAGCCGCCGCGCTCCGGGTGGCGTCTGACGTATGCACGGAGTAGGCTGTACTCCATCGTCCCCCGGCAGCGGGATTGATTTCATCGGCATGATGATCGAGATGGCGTGCTCGTAGATAAGCTAGAAATCTGCACTCCGCTTCAGCAAAATCGAACGCTTGTTGCACTACGTCAGAGGAGCCCTGAGCTTAACTCATTCTCCAAGAGGAGGGTGAATGAGGCTTTGCTCTCACGTGCGATTGAGGAATATGCCTTGCAGCGTCTGCATCGGCTAACTACGATCCCCTCTTACATCTCAAGAGCAACATCTCGGAGCGTTTGACTCCTCTCCATCAATTCGCAAGCTCGGGAAGTTTGGTCGTGTCATTCACGAACAAGCGATCCTCAACACGATTGAACTCGATTCTCATCTCGGGCTCGCCGACGCCACGTGGCACCGACATCGTAACTCTCTGACCCGACAGAAGTGTCGTGGTCAGGCGAACAGGTGTGGAGTCCACGCCCGATGCAAGCGTCGCCACCAATCTGTATCCGTCCTGCTCGACGGTGTAGTAGGCCGACCCTGAAACATCTCCCAGCGAGATGCTTGCGCCAGCCACGGTCTTGACCTCTGTGGCACCTGCCCTTGGTGGGACCAAGACGAGCCCGAATCCGACAGCGAATGCATATGCAGCAGTCAGTACGACGATCTTTCTCATGATCCATTGTCCTTCCCGGTGGTAAAGCGCTTCACGTTGCGGCGATCCGATCTCAACCTGCTCGTCGCGCAAGGGCTGGGAGGGTGCACGAAGTGGCAGAAGATGCTCCCTCCCCTGTGGGAGAACGAGACGTGGTACTCGGCTCTCAGGAATCGAAGCTGACAAACGGGTAGCGACGCTCAGCCTCGCGCATCATTTCCCTGGCTTCGATGAATACCTCGGGCAGCACTCTGATGAAGACGATGAGGCCCGAGAACAATTTCATGAAGTCCGGGCGGTTGGCTCCGCGCATCTCGAAATGCGCTGTGCGCGGATGAACGGCTGACGCTGGCATGATGCACTCCTGGCGAATGAGAACGCCCCTGAGTACTTCCAACTCGTCTGATGTCGTTGGTTATAGAGTGTTCGCGATGCCGCAATGCAGCAAGAACCACGCTTGCAGGGCCGCATGCTCCTCACGCATGGAACTTGCCGGAAATGCTTTCGAAGCATGCAAAGTATTCAGAAACCGTGCATCTCGCCTGCTGTTTGGGCAAATTTTGGCCGCGCGTCTCGGTTGTCCCGTCCCGTGTAGGTGATAGCCATTGTCGCGTGATGCCGCGCCGCACAAGTGGCTTGTATGACGGCCCGGCGTATTCTGCCTGACCTCCCGTCGGCTCTGTAAACCCGGTCGAAGAACGGATTCAGAGTGAAGCGAAGGAGCGAGTTGTCCGGCGCAGTGCATCACGGGCACGCAGGACGAAGGTAGTCGAGCATTCCTCACCCTCCGCCGCTCACGACCACGTGGCGCTTTCCCTTGTAGCGATCATAGCAGGCGCGATCCCAGAGGCGGAGAACGTAGAGGATTCCTCACCGGAAGCAGTCGTTACGGTGCCGCAGAGCCCAAGAAGGCTGAACGTAAGCGAAGCCCCCTGCCACTCCGGAAGACAGGGCAGCCCTGGAAGGGCCGTTTGTCAAAGACATTCTGGTGAGATTTGTAGGAAGGAGCCCCTGACGGAGAGTTGTTTGATGCAAAAAATCTCCATCAGATGTCCTTGAAACAGCCGGCATGTTTCGTTAGCTGCCGGGCACTTCACGTTAAACATCTATCGGTCGGCAGTGTCCGACCTGTCGTGAGAAGTTATCACATTACAGGATGGCTACTGTGGCCGATCAGGCAGGCTCCTCTCGAAGTGCCATCGAGCTTACGGCTGATATCATTTCGGCCTTCGTCAGCAATAATTCGATTTCAAAGACCGATCTGCCTGGGCTGATCAGTGGTGTGCATGCGGCCCTCCAGAATGGAAGCAACCCTAATCCCGCACAAGAACCCAAGCCCGCACCTGCCGTGCCGGTGAAGAAGTCAATCACCCTCGATTTCCTGATCAGCCTGGAGGACGGCAGGCCCTACAAGTCGTTGAAGCGACATCTCACTCGGCTGGGTCTGACGCCTCAGCAGTATCGCGAGAAGTGGAGCCTCCCGGCGAACTATCCCATGGTGGCTCCTAGTTACGCTGCGCGGCGCTCCGAACTCGCGAAGAGCAGCGGGCTCGGCCAGAGGCCCGGAGTAGCGGCGAAATTGGCTATCTCTTCTTCGAAGATCACCGCTCCGGCTGCGAAGAAGAGTGGGCGCAAAAAAGCCGGTTAGGTTTTTGAAGAACCGTCCCACGGCCAAGGCAGGCCGGAGGCTAACGATCCCGGCGCTTGCAGCGTGCGTTCTTCTGGATCTTGATAATCTGCTTGAGAAGCACTGCGCATCTTCGAGGAAAGGGTTTGAGGCGTACCCAGCTCAGGTCCACCATAGATTATTGCCGGAGTCATGCCGCCCACCTATGTTGCGGGTGCCAAGCTTTTCTACCTTTCGGACATGCCCGCCAAATCCTTCCTATCGGCGTCCCTGGCGCCCGAACTGGCCGCGTTCGTAGCCGCCAAAGTCGCCTTGGGCCGCTACCGCAGCGCCAGCGAGGTCGTGCGGGCTGCGCTTCGTCTACTGGAGGAGCGGGAGGGCCGTATGGAACGCGGTCAGGACCGGCAGGACCCGGCCAGGCGCCATGGATAGCAAATCACCTCCGCTCCGGCCTGATTTCCTCAAGGGCGGCGGCGAAATGGGCGCGCTCATTGGCGCGCTCGATTGGTCGAAAACCAGCTTAGGGCCGCTCTCTGGGTGGCCGCAGTGCCTTAAGACCGCCGTCAGCCTCATGCTGCCCGCGCAAGCGCAGATCGTGCTGTTCTGGGGGCCGGAGTTCGCTGCCCTCTACAACGATGCCTATGCCCTGACCATGGGCGACAAGCATCCAAGGGCACTTGGACGCCCGGCGCAGGAGAACTGGGCGGAACTGTGGGACGACTTGGAATCCCTGCTCCAGAGCGTGCTTCGCATGGGCAAGACGGTCTTTGCCAAGGATCGCCACTTCTACCTCGAGCGCTACGGCTACCCTGAGGACGTTTACTTCGACATCTCCTACTCTGCGGTCCGCGATGAGGGGGGCACGGTAGCGGGCGTCCTCTGCATCGTCAGCGAGACGACGGAGCGCATCCTAGCGCAACGCGCCCTGGCGAAATCCCAGGAGCGCCTGTCCTATGCCCTGAATGCGTCCGGCATGGTCGGCACTTTCGACTGGCATATCCAGTCAGATACTTTCTACTCCGACCCACGGTTCGCGGCGATGTTTTCGGTCGATCCGGCCAAAGCAGAAGAAGGTGCGCCACTCTCCGACTACCTCGCGGGCATCTTTCCTGACGACCGGGATCGCATCGCCAAGGCGATCAATCATACGATTGCGACCGGCGAGAGATACGCTCAGGAATACCGTCTCCTGCAACGGGACGGAACAGTTCGCTGGGTCGAAGCACGCGGCGAGTGCCTCTATGATAAAGAGGGCAAGCCGCTGCGGTTTCCCGGTGCCGTGGTGGACATCACCGCGCGCAAGCTGGCCGAGGTAGCGCTGCGTAAGAGCGAGGCACGTTTTCGCAAACTCGCCGACAACGCGCCCGTGATGGTGTGGGTCACGGAACCGGATGCGTCCTGCACCAACCTGTCCCGCTCCTGGTACGAGTTCACCGGCCAAACGCTCGAAACCGGTCTCGGCTTCGGCTGGCTCGATGCCGTGCATCCCGATGATCGCGTCTGGTCGGACGAAGTGTTTCTCGCCGCGAACACCAAGCGCGAGGCGTTCCGGCTCGAATACCGCCTGCGTCGGGCTGATGGCGAGTACCGGTGGGCGATTGACGCCGCCGCACCTCGTTTCGGTGCGGATGGCACGTTTCTTGGCTACGTTGGCTCTGTCATCGACATCACGGAACGCAAGCAGGCCGAGGATGCACTCCGCGGGAGCGAGGAGAAGTTGCGCGCTCTGTTCGAGCAGACCACGGGCGGAATCGCCCAGGTCGATACGACTGGATGCTTCCTGCTGGTCAACCGGCGCTATTGCGACATTGTCGGCTACACCGAGGCTGAACTTCTGGGGATGCGGATGCAGGATATCACCCATCCCGAAGATTTGCCCAACAATGCTATCCTTTTCCAGCAGATGATCGAAGCCGGTACCAGCTTCGTGATCGAGAAGCGCTATGTGCGCAAAGATGGTTCGCTCGTGTGGGTGAACAACTCCGTTGCTCCGATCCGCGATGCGGCTGGCCGGGTGCAGCAAGTCGTCGCGATGGTGATCGACATCACCGAGCGCAGGCGGGCCGAGCGCCTGCAACGCGTTCTGATGCACGAATTGAACCACCGGGTGAAGAATGTTCTCGCGACGGTCCAGGCCATCGCGCAACAGACCTTCAGAAGCGGCCACGGGGACGACGCGGCGCGGATCGCTTTCGAGGCCCGCCTGCTCGCTCTATCCAAGGCCCATGACCTGCTCACGCGCGAGAACTGGGACAGCGCCGAACTCTCGGAGGTCGTAGTCGAGGCGCTCGCGCACTACCGCCGCGAGTGTTTCGAGATCGACGGACCGCACGTGCGCCTGACCCCGAAGGTGGCGCTGGCACTATCCCTGGCGCTGCACGAGTTGGCGACCAATGCTGCCAAATACGGCGCTCTCTCGGTGCCCACAGGACGGATTGCGGTCACGTGGACGATGAATTCCGATGATCCGCCGTACCTCACCTTCCGCTGGCAAGAGCGTGGTGGCCCTGTGGTTTCGCCGCCGACCCGAATGGGCTTTGGCTCGCGCCTGATCGAGCGCAGCCTGGCCCAGGAATTAAGGGGCGAGGTCCGGATCATCTATGATCCCGCCGGGGTCATCTGCGATGTGAATGCGCCCCTGGCCGACGAGGGAGAGACTGCTGTGGAGAAGGCGGCCTGAATACGTGGGGAAACACCACCGCATATGATCCGATCAGAGGCGGATTGCCGCTTCGTCGGGATCACGACAGGCGTTGCGTCCCTCAGAAGGTATTTGCGGACTCAGCACCCATGAGAATGCTCCGGCACCTTGCGCAGCCGTACGGCCGCTTTGGTAGAACGCAAGTTCGAAACCGAGCTGCGCAATCTGGCCGTCTCTATGGCTACGGTATCAAAGGCTTCGTGCTCTCGATGGCCGAGACCGCGATCGAGGTGACGGACCAGTGCATTCCTGCCGAGGAATTCCAGACGATCCTCGCCTTCGGCCGCACTACGAGGGAGCACGCGGTCGAGGTCTTTGTGGGGGCACGGGAGGTTCTGGAGGCGCTTCGCGCCCGTGATCACGAGCTATGGCTGATTTCCAAGGGAGACCTGTTCGATCAGGAGAGCAGGATTGCGCGCTCCGGTCTGGCTCAGTTGTTTGAGCACGTCGGGATTGTCTTCGAAAAGGGTCATGCTACCCATGAGTAGCTTCTGGCGCGGCATAGCGTCGACCCGGACGAGTTCCTGATGGTGGGCAATTCATTGCGCTCGGATGTACTTCCGGTGATTGCGGCGAGAGCGCAGTCCGCCCACGTTCCGTATGAGATCACCCGGCGCACGAAGCCGTGGAGGCGGAGGAGAGCACCGGTTGCTGGACTGTTCCCAACCTGCGGACGCTTCTCGACGGAGCGTCCCCGTAGCAGAACGCACTCGCCCTCTCTGGGATTTTCCTGTCGGTCTGGATGAAGTGCCGATCTTGTTTTCCAGTGTGGCCCTTTCTGAGCGCCTCGAATCGAGACGATCTGGACGAGGAGACCTTTCGTTTACCCATTGAAGGTCTGTAACGGCGCGCCTGGGCCGCATCGTTGTTCGTTCCTCCTTCCTGCGCCAGGGCATGGTTTCAGCCACTGATTTAAGGAAACTGTCCTGGAGGGTGAGCGATGCCCTTTCGTCCAAGGAATATAACAATCACACTAGGGCAGGAATATTGAACGACGGAAGATCCAATGTCTGTCACATTGAGAGCACATGATCTCCGCAAAAAGAGCAACTACAATCATGTTGGAGCCTGCCTGAACAGGACCCCTGCCCAATCCTCCTTGCACGTATCTGAGTCAGATCGTGCGACGCAGGCTCCGGCGGTGTATCGTCAAATCAGAAATGCCCTCGGCGACGTCAGATCGTCCAAGTCGAGGCAGTCACTTTGGTACTGTGCCTGGCGAGTCTTCCGGTGAAGAGTCCGTCCGGGTCTTGGATCTGCCGTCGCCTCTTTCAGTAAATCGAGTAGTGGTTGCGCATGCGCGTGAACAGCTATTCTTGCATGCTTGTGCCGGGCGTGAACTGGTCGAGATTGGTGGGCGCCCGCACGATAGCCTTCTGAATCAAATCGTCGAAAATGCCCGTGATCGAGATCGCAAAGCCGCGATGGTGTGGGATGGCCCTCAGGATATCGCCTTGGATGTTAGCAGCTAGCGTCAAGACAAGCCTCGCAGAACCCAGCCAATATCAGCATGTGCACCAGTCTAGAGGCTGTTATGGACT
>NZ_LN811361.1:170522-171834 GCF_001006805.1 Microvirga massiliensis
TCTAGGAGGCCCATTTATTTCTCGGATGGCTCAAGCATCCTTCAATTTATCCCTAATCTCGACCAGCAATTCTCTAATGTCAGATAGCAAAATCTGGATATCATCGAAAGACTTTGCCATCTCCTCTGTATTGTCAGCAATTGCTATAAGCTCGAATTCTGGCCTCTTAAATCTTTTCTTATATTCAGCCACTGATTTTTCCATTTTCCCATCCCTCTCAGCACGAGTTGAACGCGAATGAAGATGCTTTCTGTTACAGAAAGCAAACAGGCTTCCTCAAATTGTTCTTCTCAGCTTAAATATTGGCAGTGGAATTTCAGCCTAAACATTGGCTACGGAATTCCGCCTGCGGTCTCCCGGCTCGACTATGCATACAGCTTGCTCTATTGGACAGTCCTCAAAATGACTGCCTTCACAGCGCCCGACGGGGCCAGTCCGTAGGAAGTTCTTTACTCCCGACTACTCCTTTGGAGTACTCTTTTGGAGGCTCTCAGCTTCTACTCTGGAACCGACTACCGTCATCTGATGTGAATGAGACGGATCATTCGCACCTCAAGGAGAGTCTCGATGGGACGCGAATCGACTGCCCGCACAGGATCAAGTGTCATCCGGCGAGGATGATCGTCGGGAGTTCCCGAGGAGGGGGGAAATTTGCTGCCACAGCCCCTCCGACCATCACCCTGCTCCTGTCGACCCCGCTGACCTCCGATGCGATTGCCGGATCGAGCAGTTCCCGGTCTGGTGGCAGCTACAAGCCTGGTAACTAACTTGGAGATAAGTACCACATCCATATGCGTCTTGGAGGGCGAAACACTTAGCAGCTTTAACGGCCTGCCTCGGCGGGCAGTGACTCTGCTTCCCCGCCCAGTCGCCTCATACCGGGCGGGGCTCCTTTCTGTGTCGGTTCCTGATCAGGTAACACGCCCGCCTAATCTGCACGACCGGCCCTTGATTTCGTCAAGTGCCCATTCGTAATCGAGCCGGGAGATCACCGCGCGAACGTTGTGAGGTGGCGGCCGTTGCAGGATGACCTCATACACGTCCCGGAGATCGTTACGGATCGCACGCAGGAGTTCTGTATCGGATTGAATGGGGGCTCGACCAGCAAGTCTTCCGCCTGACATCGTCGGAGACCTCCCTCGCATTCCCTTGTGGAAGGTGGGTCCTAATTCGGGTCTCATTAGGGCAGCCCGGATCACAATTGTGGCCTTTCTTTGCGGACAGCATCAGACCTGCTTGACAGTGTTATTCTGGCGGAATGCAGTACCTCGAACTCCCGGTAAGAGCCCGCTTAAGAATAGACCTACTCCCT
>NZ_LN811361.1:173058-215290 GCF_001006805.1 Microvirga massiliensis
GCGTCCATGCTCGGACGGAAGTGGCAGAAGAGGCTCGATGAGAACCCATTCGGCATCGGTCAGATCCGTTTCGTAACGCAACCCATCGCGGCTATATTGCCGCCGAGTGGTCGGGGTCCACATTGCAGTTCCAGAAAAGGCTTAGACAACCCCTCGGAATCACGTCAACCACGGCCACTCAACCCCTTTCGGGACGGGCTCTAACATTTAGGAGCGATGGCCTGAGCAAAACCACGAGATATTGGGTTTTCGAGCAACTCTCGCGCGGGCTCTTGCACTTTTAAGTTCAGATCGGCTCGGTGCCAGGAAATTCACTCGGAGACCACGGTTCCCGAGATCTGCCACTTCAAAGCGACTGGTGACGCTAGAAACATCGTGTTCAAACTTCCATTCATGGAAGGGCTCGTGGAGGACGACAAGCCATGGCTCTTACCGCTTCACGCTCCTTCCTCGCAGGGGGCATCGCCGCGAGGTTTCCGCGACTACCGTCCAATCTTGGTAGCCGGGAAGGGCAATGCAGTCGGATAATCGGGTAGCATCCCGGTCAGCAGCCGCAGCGACGTTTGGGGGACGGCAGGCAAGTGGGCTTCTCGCGGGTAGTCCGGGATATTCTACGTAATCACGATATTCCGGTATTGATCAATGCCGAATTTCCCAGTTTCCTCGTTTCCAAGGTTCGGGCACTGTTCAACAATGCTGGACCTGTCGTGTATTGAACAATTCCAGAAGGAAAATAGTAGTAATAGATCTCGCCTCTGGCCTTGACCTCCTACCAACCGATAAGCCAATTCCAGTCGGGCACCAGTGCCGGTCGGTCGTCATCACCGAAGTAGAGGTCGATGTCGATCCAACTCTCCAGCGCGCCGGGGTTGTAGCTGCCCCTCCCCCGAACGCGCTTGATGATGTCGCAACCCATTGCCTTGCCGCCTTGGCCTCCGGCAGCGCGGATAAAAACATTACCGTCAAAATCGAGTGCGACATCGACATGAAATGAGGCATGTCGGAGAATATCACCGTATCGCGGTCGGTTATCCTTGGTTGACTTGATCCAGGCGTTTTCCTTGCCTGCGTCCCTGACGATTTTCTTCAGATCAAAATCACCCAGATATTTCTTTGAACCCAGTTTCGTGCCGTACCAGCCGGTGAAGCCGTTGCAGCCCGTCATGATGCCGCCAGAAGCCCAGTTGTCGATCAGTCGCTTATGGGTGAGACCAGTCATCTCGGTATATTTGTCGGCAGTTGAACCATTAGACGTGATGATCTTGTCTCCCGGCAAAGCCGCATTCAGGATTTATCGTGCCTTGTCACGTATCGCGGACATATCTGTCTCACTCGTTGAGCGGCTATCACACCGCCGGAGGTCGGCTCACGACAACCCAAGCGGACGGTGTTAAGAGTGCGGGACAGCCCCCCTTTGAGCCAGATTGTCCGTTTATTCGTTCTGCCGATACGGATCGAAAGGCCCGACCTCCGCCAGAAGTAGATGCGTAATTCGGTCAGCAGTTCCCACGGTCATTAATTCCACCAATGGCTTTTGAGCAGGTACAATAGGTGTCCGAGAGGATCGAGGATTTCACCGAGATCGGATGAGAGTGATGGCGATCGCCTGCGCAGTACAGCTGATTATCGCAATACGTGAGATCGCGAGACCGTAGCTAGGGCTAATGCTGAAGGTCCGGTGCCCGTGGGCGCGTTGAACGTCAATGGATATGTCCAGAAGCTTTCTGGCGCGACTAACTGGGCGGAGAACGAGGGATAATTCTTTAACTGGGATGACACCTACCCGATCATCGACGCACACTTCGTCCAATCATTGTGGGAATGGCGCAGGACCGGACTGTCGAGGCTGCCGGAGAGAGGCTAGGGAGACCAGCCTCATACTGAAAGGCGAGATCGACTGGCTTGCCGATCGACTTCTGGGAGGGGTGTTCAAGCCCGAGTGGATGAAAGTGCTGCGCCGGATCATGAAGAGGAAAGCGGGATGATCGGATAACTCGTTGGTGCAGACATCCAGCTAGATTGGATCGGTTGTCGCTGTTTTAGTTCGGTCTCGGCGAGGTCGTGGAGTTCACCATGACACGTGCTTTCTGAACGGGCGGGCGGCTAGGATAGTAATCGAGCGAGGACATGATGCGGGTCGTCGAACATGCGCGACAGGAGCGGGAGGAGTGGCGACTGGGTGTGCTCACACGCATGCGGGTTTCCGTCCTGACTGGCTCTGCACAGTTATGCGTCTTCGAGCAATGGTGCGATCCCGGCTGTGGGGCACCTACCCATCTGCATGCCGTGGAAGAGGTGCTGACCGTACTTGCAGGTCACGCTGAGGTCTGGGTCGGCAAGGAACGAGCCTCAATAACGGCCGGGCAGTCCGTGATCGTTCCGGCAGGCTACCAGCACGGCTTTCGCAATACCGGGGAGGCAGTGCTGCACATTGAAGCGACGCTTGCCGCACCCATGTTCGAGGCCGCCTTCGAGGACCTGCACGAGGCAGGGCGACGCTGGCTTCCGGGCGAGATCGGACAGCCGTGATACGGCACGTCTTACCCGGATGCATTGGTGCGTGCGCCTGTCAACCCATTTTCACGTACCTCTGCACGCATGGAAGGTGATCCGGCGGGCGTGGACGGTCGCGGGAGAAGTGAAACGATAATAGTTCGGGCCAAGCATGCCCGGGCAGGCCAATTGTCAGGCCGCGCGCTGCTGGGCAGCCATTCTGACCTCGTGCAGCAGGATGTCTGCCGGAAGGGGGCGCGGGAGAAAGCTGCCGTTGCCGGGCACGTCCGCGGGGCGCAGATGCCGAACCCGGCCCGAGGTTATTACCAGCCCGATTGAGGGCCATCTGAGATGGACGCTTCGCGCAAGCTCCAGGGCGTCCGTTCCCTCAGCTACGTCGAGATCGGCCACCATGACCCGCACATCGGGCCGAGCCTCAAGGATGCTCCACACCGCCTCCGGGCTCTCCGCCTCGACGACTTCGAAGCCTGCCTCGCCCAAGAAGACGGCCACGCGCGTGCGGATCACAGGCTCATGCTCTACCAGCAAAACCGTCGCGCGTGCGCAAAAATCATGGGCTTCCATGCTGCAACCCCCGCCCTGGTCCCTTAAGGGAATCGTTGCCAGCGGCACGAGTTCCCACCTTCATCGCCGAAATGAAGACTCAAGAGCAGTGGCGACGCTCTCCCTCTGCCAGCTATAGTGCATGTCCGCCATTTCGGATGGACTCATGCCAGTCTCATATAATCTGTCGGGTCGGACAGCGGTCGTCACGGGCGGCTCGAAAGGAATTGGCCGAGCCATTGCGGAGCAACTGACAGGCTCTGGCGCACAGACTTGGGTCTGGGATATCGCCCCGCCCCAGGACCTCGACGGTGTGGGTTTCGCCCCGGTCGATGTCACGAATGCCGACCAGATCGCGCGTGCCATCGGGAGCATGCTCGCCGAGACCTCCAGGATCGACATCCTGGTGAACAATGCGGGCTTTACGGGCGGCTCAGCTTCGGTCGAGGAGTTCGACCCTGTACAATGGCGGCGCGTGATCGATGTGAACCTTACCGGCGTCTTCGAGGTCTCGCGTCAGGTCGTGCCGGTCATGCGGCGCTCGGGCTGGGGCCGGATCGTCAACATCGCCTCACTCGCGGGCAAGGAAGGCACTTCGAACCTCTCGGCCTACTCCGCCGCCAAAGCAGGCGTGATCGCCTTTACGAAGTCGCTCGCCAAGGAATTGGCCGACACGAGCATCCGCGTGAACAGCGTTGCTCCAGCCGCGATCAAGACCGACATCCTGGAGCAGATGGCCCGTGAAATGGTAGAAGCCATGATCGCGAAAAGCCCGATGAAGCGCCTGGGCACCGTCAACGAGGTGGCCGACCTCGTCCTGTGGCTGTGCTCAGAGGCGTGCTCGTTCAACACGGGCGCAGTTTTCGATCTATCGGGTGGTCGGGCAACTTATTGAGGTTACGACTGCCGACGCTCGCAGGGTAGTCGAGAGCCGTACAGAAGACCGCAACCGAGTGAAAAATGGCCCGGAGGATGATCCTCCGGGCCGCCTTGATCCCCGTGGAAGCGCGAGTTTGAAGTGCAAGTATCAGTGACGCTGGCGAAGACCACGATGACCTCCAGGTCGCCGTCGGCGTTCATATCGCGATCCACCCCGCAGCCGTCGGTTCCGTGCTCGATGGCGGTGTCCTGAAGATCGTCGATGAGGACACGTTCTACGCCACCCAGTTGCGGAAGGAGGAGCGTGCCCACATCCCAGCCACGAAGCAGCGGGGGTCCAAGTGTCTGTTGGCAAGTTTGTTGCGGTGCGGCAACTGCATATCCGTCAAAGGTCCGGATACGACCGGGAAGATGTGAATCCAGTGCTCGCTCCACCAGTAGCGGAGACCCGTAGTAGTCGTTATCCCAACAGGTTGGGGGTTCAAAACGTAGGTTGGGGAACGATGGTAGCGGAGGACGGATTTGAACCGCCGACACAAGGATTATGATTCCTCTGCTCTGACCAACTGAGCTACTCCGCCCCAGGGCCAGGGCGCCTGCGGGCGCCCGGTGTCAGATGCGAGCGATATAGGGAAGAGGGCTCTGCGGTGTCAAGGAAGGGAGCGACGAGAACTTAGCGCGTCGCGCCATTGGTTCCCCCGCCCGGACCGGCCCATCCGCCCGGATCACGTCACCTTGCGGACTCGCATGAGCTTGAAGAAGCCCGCCGGGAACAGGGACCTCAACTCGACCACCTGCATGCCGCCGTGGCGCGCCGCCCAGGCTTCGATGCGAGACGCCTTGAAATCCGAGCTCCAGCCGATCTTGGCGACGAGCGGTGCGGAGATCTCCTCGATCTTCGCGAGCGGACCCCGCTCCTGGCCGAAATGGTTCGCGAGCACGATTTCGCCCCCGGGACGCAGCACCCTTGCGAATTCCGTGAGGGCCGCCTCGGGGTCGGGCACGAGCGTGATGAGGAACTGCGCCGTCACGGCATCGAAGGTCTGGTCCGGGAAACGCAGCTTGGTGACATCCATCACCTGCAGGCTCTTCACGTGCGAGAATCCCCGCAGCTTCACCTTCTCCTGGGCGCGCCGGAGCATGTCCTCCGAGAGGTCGACACCCGTGACCTCCGCATAGGCAGGATAGTAGCCGAGCGACAGGCCCGTTCCGACCCCGGCCTCGAGCACCTTCGGCCCGCAGGCCATCGCGGCGGCCACGGCCGCCCGGGCTGCCGGCTCGGTCAGCTTATCGTAGACAACATCGTAAACCGGCGCCCAGCGTGCATAGGCCTTGCGCATCAGCGCCGTCGTCGATGCTGCGTCCGTCATCCCCGATCCTTGCATGGTGAATGTGTCTCAGGCTGCTGCCGCCGGCGTCGCCATGGCCTCGGCCCGGGCGATCGTTCCGCCGCCGAGAACTCGCGCACGCGGCGCATCGCTGTCATAGATCACGCAGGCCTGCCCCGGCGAGACACCGTCCTCCGGGTCGAGCAGTTCGACCTGCGCGCCGTCAGGCCCCATACGCAGCAGCGCCAGGCGAGGTGCGCGTGTGGAACGCACCCGCACGGCAACCTCGAGGCCATCCGTGCGGATGGCGTCCAGGGGCGTGTCGCCCAGCCAGTTCACATCGGCGAGCCGAATGGTGCGGGTCTGGAGAGCCTCGCGGGGGCCGACGACCACGCGCGCGTTCTCGGCATCGAGCCGCAGCACGTAGAGCGGCCCTCCGATCGACAGCTTGAGCCCCCGCCGCTGGCCGACCGTGTAATGGATGATTCCCTCGTGATGGCCTAGGAGCCGCCCATCCGCATGGACGATCTCGCCGGGCCTGATGGCGCCCGGGCGAAGCTTCGCGATGACGTCGCCGTAGCGGCCCTGCGACACGAAGCAGATATCCTGGCTGTCGGCCTTGTCCGCCACGCCAAGCCCGAGCTCGCGCGCCAGGGCGCGTGTTTCGTCCTTCCCGCGCTCGCCCAGAGGAAAGCGCAGGAGTTCGAGCTGCTCCGCCGTCGTGGCATAGAGGAAATAGCTCTGGTCGCGCTCGGGATCGGCTGCCCGGTAGAGGGCGCGCCGGCCGTCCGGGAGCGCACGGCTCGCCACGTAATGCCCGGTTGCAAGAGCCGCAGCCCCGAGGTCCCGTGCCGTAGCGAGGAGATCCCGGAACTTGATGGCGCGGTTGCATTCCACGCAGGGGATCGGCGTCTCGCCCGAGAGGTAGCTGTCCGCGAAGCGGTCCATCACCTCCTCGCGGAAGCGGGACTCATAGTCGAGGACGTAGTGCGGAATGCCGATCGTCTCCGCGACGCGGCGGGCATCATGGATGTCCTGGCCGGCGCAGCAGGCACCCTTTCGGTGAAGCGCCGCCCCGTGATCGTAGAGCTGCAGGGTAATTCCGACGACGTCATAGCCCTCCCGCTTCAGCAGGGCGGCAACGACGGATGAATCGACACCGCCGGACATCGCGACGACGACGCGCGTCTGGGCAGGATCGGAGGGGAGATCCAACGAGTTGAGCATGGCTCCGTCCGGGAACGCCGTTCAAGGCGGCGCCTGGCAGGCTTTGAACAGCCTTTCTATAGCGATCCGGCCCTTCGGGTTCCAGGGCAACACCGGGCAAAATCTGCCGCGCCGGGCCGATCCTGCCGAGTCAGGGTATTTGGCCTGGGAACAGCACTCACGACCTTCTTATTAGAAATCAATGTCTTAGTCGCAATGCCGGCCTTGGCCCGTCCCTTGCCCCTGGTGAGCGAAGACTTGCTCCAGAAGTTGGGCCATGCGCCAGACCACGACCTCCCCGAACCTGCCGCTCGATCCGGTGATGACGACGCCGCGATCGCGCGCCGCGGCTCCGAAAACACGGGAGCCCTTCCTGATCCCCGAGCACCGTCCGGAAGCGCCTGGTGCTCGCCGGGCATTGCCGGCAAGGCCGGAAGCCTCCTCCTTTGGCCAGGCTCGGGCAGAGTCTCGCTCGACCGAGCGCACCGAGAGGCGGGAGCCCACCCGTGGACAGCGCCCGGACAAGCCTCGCGACAGTGCCCGCCCGTCCGATGCGGTGCCACGCGCCGGCCGTGCCGAGCCCTCCCGTGATGGCCACCCGCTCCGCGAGAGCGGGAATGAGACATGCGATAAGGTCGCGAAGTGCCCCGAAGAGGCCGAAGAGAGCGTCGCAAAGGCCGCTCCCGAAGCCACGCCCGCGATCGAGACAGCGTCCGA
Source organism: Microvirga massiliensis (assembly GCF_001006805.1). Lineage (GTDB taxonomy): Bacteria > Pseudomonadota > Alphaproteobacteria > Rhizobiales > Beijerinckiaceae > Microvirga > Microvirga massiliensis. Next base: position 180,246 of record NZ_LN811361.1, read on the forward strand.
AGAGGCGAATAGTCGCGCGAGCGAGTTCGCCGAGCTGGAAGTGGATGAAGCCGGCCCAACCGCTCTCGAAATCACGGAGCAGGCCGAGACGGAGAGCCATCCCGAAGGGCAGCAGGCCGTGCCGACGCCGGAGGTGGAAGCCAGAAGCCTCGTGACGACCGGGCCGGCGCCAGCGGCCTCGCCGCACGTGCAGGCGGGCTCCTCTTCAGAGGCGGCCTTGCCGGAAACCGAGACCAGCCTCCAGGCTGCTCTCGGAGCCGCCGGCGAAGGGCCTGCGCGCAGCAAACCGGACTCTGGTGGAACGAGCTCACACCCCATGGGGCCCCCGACCGAGCCCTCTCCCGAACCAGGCTCCGGCCCGTCGCATAGCGGCGCGCGTCCGGAGGGCCTGTCTTCCCAAGCCCTTACGCAGGCCGCCGACGCCGCGCAGGATCGCGGAATCCAGACGGCGCTCCTCGCTACGAGTTCACCTGGTGCCGCAGCGGACTCGACACGGGCCTCTCCCCATGCCGCTCCTGCCATCGAGAAGCCGCATCCCGTCACACCGCCCATGCCGCTCGGAGCCGTGCCGATCGAAATCGGCCTGAAGAGCTTGGCCGGCCTGAACCGGTTCGAGATCCGTCTCGATCCGGCCGAGTTGGGCCGGATCGACGTGCAGCTGGAAATTGGCGGCGATGGCGAGGTGAAGGCCCACCTCACAGTCGATCGGGTCGAAACACTGGCCCTGCTCCAGCGCGATGCGCGCACTTTGGAGCGGGCATTCGAACAGGCCGGGTTGAAGCCGTCCGAAGGCGGGATCGATTTGACCCTGCGTGACCAGGCCGGCGATCCCGAAGGGCGCGGAGCCCGTGACGGGCGCAGAGACGACAGCGTAGCCACGCCGGATCGCGAAGGAACGGATCAGCACGCTGAAAGCCAAAATGCGGCGGCAGCCGCTTCGCGGCCATTGCACTGGCGCAATGGCATCGACGTTCGGGTGTAAGGGAGGCCTTCATGGCAGCGGGGATCGGAGCGGCCGGGGCCGCCGGCACAACCGGGACACAGACTGTGGACCGGCAGACGATCGCGCAGAATTTCGACGCGTTCCTTCTTCTCCTGACGACGCAGTTGCAGAACCAGAATCCCCTCGAGCCGCTCGACACCAATCAATTCACACAGCAGCTCGTGCAATTCGCGAGCGTCGAGCAGCAGATCAAGTCGAACGAAACCCTGAACGCCCTGCTCGCGAGCTCGCGCTCCTCGATCGTCTCGACGGCAGCGGGTTTCGTCGGCATGCAGATCACGGCAGATGGCGCTACGAGCGAGTTGAAGAACAGTCGCGCCGAGTGGCGCCTGACCCTTCCACGCGCAGCCTCGGCAGCGATCACAATCCGTGATCTCGAAGGCAATGTGGTCGCGAACGAGACGAAGAGCTTCAATGCGGGAGCGCAAAGCTATGTCTGGAACGGACGCACTTCGACGGGTCAGTCCGCACCGCCCGGACGCTATACGATCACGGTGACGGGCCGCGATGCGACGGGCCAGACGATCGGCATCAAGACGGAAATCTCGGGCCGTGTCGACAGCGTCGACATGACGGGTGAAGAACCCATACTTTCGCTCGGCGGCGTGAGTGTACCGCTTTCGAACGTCAAGACGATTGCGGGAGCAAGCGAATAGAACGCAGTAACCAGCCTCTCCGGCCGATCACCGAGTGTCTTGGAACGACATCGGGCGCACGCGTCGGCGTTTACGGAAACTCAAGAAGCGTGGCCTAACGTCACGGACGACTAGGTCAGTCTGAGTTTGTGTGAGCGTATCATGACCGAGCCTCATCGCCCGAGGGCAAAATATGTCATCGGGCCTGACGGTAGCCCTCTGACGATTGCGGATCTTCCCCCGTCCAACACACGGCGATGGGTGATCCGCCGCAAGGCCGAAGTAGTGGCCGCTGTTCGCGGTGGTCTCCTGAGCCTCGAGGAGGCCTGTCAGCGCTACACGCTGACGACCGAGGAATTCCTCAGCTGGCAGCTCTCGATCGACCAGCACGGCCTCGCAGGTCTGCGCACCACACGCATTCAGCATTACCGGCAGTAACCGGTTCCGGAACTCTCGGAAGCGGAAGTCGCTGCTCTTCGAGCAGCGCTTTCGCGCGTTCGCGGCAACGCGATACGGCTCGTTTGCCTCTCGGAGGGATTGACGGCCAAGCCTGATCCGGAGAGTGCCGAATGCGTTGCGGTCAAGGCCTGGGCCAGCCGCAAGCCACACGGCCCCGGTCCATCGCGCGGCTATTGCAGTGTCGGGGTTGAGGGTCGGCGCCGACGCGGCGCCTTCGGTGCGATCGCTTCCGCCGCGACGGCAGCCTGAGGACTGGCGCGGCGGCGCGGCCGCTTTGCAGCCGGTTCCGAAGCAGCCGGCTCGGCTGGCGAAACGGAATCTACGACGGGCTGCGCTTCCGGGCGAGCCGCGAGTTCCCGGCGTGCCGTATGCCAGTGCTCTTCGGCGCGGCCATCGACACGGCCCTCCTGCTCCCAGAGCTGATAGGCCCGCTCGCGGATCAATTGTTCGAAGTCATCAGTCATGAAAATTCACCATCCGGCTTGCGCCAGACGACGCGGGTCCGGATGCGCAAGGTCTTCGCTCGATCGGAGAGAAGAACTGAATCGGTTCCTGATTCCTGTCAATCACCCATCATCGGGAAAAGCGGGCGCAGTCTGCCGGCCTGCATCCGGATCATCTCGCCGCCACGATGCACAGAGAGTGCATCTGCGATCGACGACTTTCCTTGAAGCTTGGCTCTTTTGTCTATAGGTCTCACGCAAAGCGGATCCCTGAAACATCGAGCAACAGCACCGGAGCCGCCCATATGAGTCCAAGCCCCTCTCCGGCCCCATCGCTTTCGGAGGCTGGCTGCCGGAACAGACTCCTCCACTGGAGTGTTCTGCCTTCACCCCTCTCGTCGAGGGTTCCATCCGATGGTCAGTGATCGTGAGGTATCAGTGGTAACGGCGGATCGTCCCTCTATCCTGCCAGTCGAGTCAGGTGGGTCGCCGTCTGTAAAGCAACTGTTCAACGGCACGCCGGAGGAGCCCGAAAGGCATGCCAGGTCCGGGTCCAAGTCAGGCCCACGGCTGGTCGTCGTGTCAAATCGTGTTCCCTCGACGAAAGACGGGACTGCAAGCGCAGGTGGCCTCGCGGTCGCCCTCGAGGGCGCACTGAGGAGCCATGGCGGATTGTGGTTCGGGTGGTCCGGCAAGACCGTGGACCGCGCGCCCGACCCGCCGGAGATCGTGCAGTCCGGGAATATCACCTTCGCGGTCATGGATCTGCCGAAGCGCGATTTCGATCTCTATTACGGCGGCTTCGCGAACCGTGCCCTCTGGCCGATCTGCCACTATCGGCTCGATCTCATGCAGATCGATCGCAATCACACGGAGGGATATTTTCGCGTCAATCGCGCCTTCGCGCAGGCGCTGGCGCCGCTGCTGCGGCCGGACGACGTGATCTGGATTCACGATTATCATTTCATCCCGCTCGCCGCCGAACTCCGGGCGCTGGGATTCCGCAACCGGATGGGATTCTTCCTTCACATCCCCTGGCCTCCGTCGGACATCGCGAGTGCCCTCCCAGCTTACTGTGATCTTCTTCAAGGGCTCGCGTCCTACGATGTCGTCGGATTTCATACGCCGCAGGACGCAGACAATTTCCGCGGCTGCCTCATCCGCGAGAAGATCGGCCAACCGATCGAGGGCGGAAGTTACAAGGTCGGCGATCACCGCTTCCAGATCGGCGTCTTTCCCGTCGGCATCGATCACGCCGCATTCTCGGAAACTGCCCGAGCGGCACAGCAGAATCCACTGGTGCGCCGGATGCGCTCGAGCATGGGCGATCGGGCGCTCATCATCGGCGTCGATCGCCTCGACTATTCGAAAGGAATCCGGGAACGGATCGAGGCCTTCTCGTGCTTCATCCGCTCGAATCCCGGCTTTCGCAATCGCGTGACCTATCTGCAGGTCACTCCGAAATCTCGCTCCGAGGTGCCCGAATATAAACGCATGCAGCATGAGATTGCCGAGCACGCCGGCTGGACGAACGGCAATCTCGGCGAGGTCGATTGGACTCCGATCCGCTATGTCAACCGGTCCGTCGGACACAGGGCGCTCGCGGGCCTCTATCGCATGGCGCGCGTCGGCCTCGTCACGCCGCTGCGCGATGGCATGAACCTCGTCGCGAAGGAATACGTCGCCGCTCAGGACGGCAACGATCCCGGGGTGCTCATCCTGTCGCGCTTCGCGGGCGCCGCGTACGAGCTCGAAGAAGCGATTCTCGTGAACCCGTATGACACCGAAGGGACGGCGGCCGCGATCGCACGAGCGCTGAACATGTCGCTCCAGGAACGGAGGGATCGCTGGAGCGCCATGATGGCACGGCTGCAGGCCAACGGCGTCGACGACTGGTGTCGCAATTTTCTGAACGCTCTGGCCAGTGATCTGGTCGCCGGAGCGCCCGCCGCCGGTCCTGTCGAGCCCGGTCGACGCAAGTCGTCCTCGCGCGCCCGCACGGCACCCATGCCGGGCTGAACATGTATCGCCTCGATGATGGCGCCCCCCTGCCGCTTGGTGCGGCATGGGACGGTAAGGGCGTGAATTTTGCCTTGTTCTCCCGGCACGCCGAGCGTGTCGAGCTATGCCTGTTTGATCCGTCGGGCCGGCGCGAGATTGCACGGATCACCCTGCCCCGATGCACGGATCAGATATGGCACGGCTATGTTCACGGCATCCTCCCGGGCCAGCTCTATGGCTACCGTGTCCATGGCCCTTATGAGCCGCGTCTTGGCCATCGGTTCAACCCGCACAAGCTCCTGATCGATCCCTATGCACGCCTCCTGCAGGGGCGAATCCGCTGGCATGACGCCCTGTTCGGCTACCGCCCGGGGGCTCACCGCGGCGACCTCACGATCGATCGTCGCGACAGTGCACCGATGATGCCGAAATGCATCGTCGAGGACCCGGCCTATCACTGGGGCGATGACCGCCCCCCGCGAACCCCGTGGATTGATACCGTGATCTACGAGGCCCACGTGAAGGGGCTGACGGCCCTGCACGAGGGCATTCCGGATCAGATCCGCGGAACCTTTGCCGCGCTTGCGCATCCGGCGATCGTCGAGCATCTCGTGAAGCTCGGCATCACGAGCATCGAACTGCTGCCGATCCACGCCTTCTCGGATGACCGGTTTCTCGTCGAGAAAGGTCTCCGGAACTACTGGGGATATTCCACGCTCGCCTACTTCGCGCCGGAGCCGCGCTATCTCGGAGAGGCCGGCGTCATCGGATTCAAGAGCGCGATACGCGCGCTGCACGACGCGGGAATCGAGGTTATTCTCGACGTCGTCTACAACCACACGGCCGAGGGAAACCAACTCGGCCCGACGCTGTCGTTCCGGGGCATCGATAACGCGAGCTACTACAAGCTCTCTCCGGAAAATCCGCGCTTCTACTGGGATGCGACAGGCACCGGCAACACCCTGAATCTCGATCACCCGCGTGTCCTGCAGATGGTGCTCGACTCGCTCCGGCATTGGGTCGAGAACTATCACATCGACGGCTTCCGTTTCGATCTCGCGACGAGCCTCGCCCGCGAGCCCTACGGCTTCTCGGAGCGCGCAGGCGTCCTGCGCGCCATCGGCCAGGATCCGGTGCTCGGCCGCGTGAAGCTCATCGCCGAACCCTGGGATGTCGGCGAAGGCGGTTACCGCGTGGGCGGGTTTCCGCCCGGGTGGAGCGAGTGGAATGATCAGTTCCGCGACACGGTCCGGTCCTTCTGGCGCAATGATCCCGGCCAGCTTCCGAGGCTGACCCAGGTCATGACCGGATCACGGGAGATCTTCGAGCCATCGGGACGCCATCCCTGGGCCTCGATCAACTTCGTGTGCTCGCACGACGGCTTCACGCTTCAGGACCTCGTCAGCTACAACGAACGGCATAACGAAGCCAATGGCGAAGACAACCAGGATGGCCATCCGCACAATCTCTCCTGGAACTGCGGCGTAGAGGGGCCCACGGACGACCCGGAGATTCTCGAACTGAGGGCGCGCCAGAAGCGCAACCTGCTTGCAACACTGTTCCTGTCGCAGGGGGTTCCCATGCTTCTCATGGGTGACGAGCTTTCGCGAACGCAGGACGGCAACAACAACGCCTATGCACAGGACAACGAGACCAGCTGGCTCGACTGGGAGGAAACGGCCGAACTCGATCCCGACCTGCTTTCCTTCACGCGATCGCTGATCACTCTCCGTCGTCGCTTCGATGCCTTCCGGCGGCGCGCCTTCCTGACCGGCGCCATCGTTCCGAGAAACGGGCTCAGGGACGTCTATTGGCTCGCACCCGAAGGACGCGAGATGACAATCGAGGACTGGAACGACGGTCTCCGGCGCACCATCGGCATGCAGCTCGGGAACGATGCGGCAGATGGGCAGCGCTTTCTGCTTCTCCTGAATGCCGCGCCGGATCCGATCGAGTTTCACCTCTCGAAGGAATTTCCGAACGGTTCATGGGTCCAGATCTTCGATACGGCGTTGTCCCAAGGACTCGTCCGGGACGCTCCCGAGATTCTGAAACCCGGTGGATCGTTCCCGCTCGAGCCTCGTCATCTCGTCCTGTTCCAGCATGGCGGCTAGAGTAAGGCCCGGAGTGACCGGCCCGGTTTTTTGAAACACCTATTCAGAGACAGAGACTTCCGCCCACCAGCAATCCCGCCTGAAGCAATATCGCTCTGATGGAGAGGCCTATGCGGCGTGCTCATGCAATGCCCTTCGGAGCAGAGATGACGGCCGGCGGCACTCGCTTCGCCCTCTGGGCCCCGACCGCCCAGGACGTCTCGCTCCTTCTCGACGGTGCAGAAATACCCATGCCCGAGGCGCAGGGCGGCTGGCGTGAGTTCGTCGCGCCGAGCGCGCGTGCCGGCAGCCGCTATGGATTCCGAATCGATGGCAAGCTCGTCGTGCCGGATCCGGCATCACGCTGGCAACCGGACGACGTCCACGGCCTGAGCCAGGTCATCGACCCTCGTGCCTACGACTGGTCCGATGCGGGCTGGAAGGGCCGCCCGTGGGAGGAGACGGTTCTCTACGAGCTCCATGTCGGAACCGTCACCCGGGAAGGAACCTTCGCAGCGCTGACGGGCAAGCTCGATGCGCTGAAGGAAACCGGGATCACGGCTATCGAGTTCATGCCGATCGCCGATTTCCCGGGGCGCCGCGGATGGGGTTACGACGGCGTACTTCCCTTTGCGCCGGATGCCGCCTACGGCGCGCCCGACGACCTCAAGCGCCTCATCGACCGCGCGCATGTGATCGGCATGATGGTCTTCCTCGACGTCGTCTACAATCATTTCGGACCGTCCGGAAACTACCTTCACGCTTACGCGGAGAAGTTCTTCACGGATCGCCACCAGACGCCTTGGGGTGCGGGCATCAATTTCGATGGCACCAATGGGCGCACCGTCCGCGACTTCTTCGTGCATAATGCGCTGTACTGGCTTGAGGAATACCACATCGACGGTCTGCGCCTCGATGCAGTCCATGCCATTCTGGACGACAGCGAAACCCACATTCTCGGAGAGATTGCAACACGGGCGCGAAATGCCTTTCCGGATCGCGAGATCCACCTCGTGCTCGAGAACGATGCGAATGAAGCGCGCTGGCTCGAGCGTGGGCGCGATCACCGTCCGAAGCTCTATACCGCGCAATGGAACGACGACCTGCACCATTGCTGGCACACGCTCCTGACCGGCGAGTCGGATGGCTATTACGTCGATTATGCGGTTCGTCTCCTCGAGCGCCTCGGCCGCGCCCTCGCCGAAGGTTTCGTATACCAGGGAGAGGGCTCCGCCCATCGGCAGGGCGAGCCTCGCGGTGAGCCCTCGAAGCATCTCCCGCCATCGGCCTTCATTTCGTTTCTCCAGAACCACGATCAGATCGGCAACCGCGCCTACGGAGATCGGCTCACGTCACTGACCCCGCCCGAGCGTCTTTCCCTGGCAAGAGCGGGCTTGCTCCTTGCACCGCAGATTCCGCTCATCTTCATGGGCGAGGAATGGGCCTCCTCGACACCGTTCCTCTTCTTCGTCGATTTCTCCGACGACGAGCCCCTCGCCAAAGCGGTACGAGAAGGACGACGGCGGGAATTCGCGGCCTTCAGGTCGTTCGGCGAGCACGGCGAAGTCCGGGAGATTCCCGACCCCACACGAGAGGACAGCCTTCGCCAGTCATGCCTCGACTGGTCCGAGGCCACGCTGGAGCCTCATGCCGGTGCCCTCGCCGAGACCCGCACCCTCCTCGCGATACGGCAGCGCGAGATCGTGCCTCTGACGCTGACCCGCTTCCGCGGAGCGGCCTATCGGGAGCCGGAACCGGGTGTGCTCGACGTCGTCTGGCAGTTCGATGGAGGAACACTCCGCCTGCTCGCGAATTTCAGCGATGCAGGGGCCGAAGTTCAGCTTGACGAGAGCCTCCATCTGATCTGGCAGAGCCCGGGTATCGTGCGCGACGAGAGCGTCTCGCTGCCATCCTGGGCCGGGCTGTTCGCCAAAGGGACTGCGGGATGAATGAGCACAGCGATCTGATCCGCCGCGCAGCCGCGCTCGTCGGCATAGCAGCAGATTATCGCGATCTGGCGGGGCGGACCGTCGAGACTTCCCTGTCCACACAGGCAGCAATCCTCGCCGGGTTCGGGCTCGAGGTCGGCTCTCCCGAGGCTGCCCGGCGCACGCTCGCCCGGCTCGAAGAAACGAAGCACGGACTGGTTGCCCCCGTCACGCCGATCCTGGCCCATCGGCCTGCCCGCATCCCGGTGCGCGGAGCGCAGGGGGACGCCGCGACTTGGCGCATCACCGAGGAGAGCGGCACCAACCGTGAGGGCCGGTCGATCCTGCAGGCCACGGAACAGGGCCCGGTGGTTCAGATCTCCGCGCTGCCCGCCGGCTATCACCGCTTGCGGATCAATGTCGGCGGGCTCAGTGGGGAAACCACCCTGATTGCCGCCCCGCGCCGTTGCTGGGAGCCCGCGACCTTCCGTGAGGGCGCACGCCTCTGGGGGACGACTGCCCAGGTCTATTCCCTGCGCTCCTCGCACGACCTCGGAATCGGCGATTACAGTGACGTCGCCGAAGCGGCTGCCGGTACTGCAGCCCTCGGGGCTTCCTTCCTCGGGCTCAGCCCGGTCCATGCGCTCTTCGCCGCGGATCGCAGCAAGATCTCGCCCTACTCGCCCTCCTCGCGCCTGTTCCTCGAAACGCTGTTCATCGATCCGACCACGGTCGACGGATTCCTCGAGAGCGGCGGCGCCGACCTCCTGAACGACTCCGACTGGAAAGACAGGCTCGCCGCGCTTCGTGAAACGCCGCTCGTCGATCATGCCGGCGTCTGGGAACTCAAGCGCCGCCTTCTCGATGCGCTCTGGGCCTTCTTCCAGAAGACCGGCATGGATCCGGACTTCACTGCATTCCGCAGGCGCGGAGGCGAAGCGCTCCGGTCCCATGCAACCTTCGAAGCTCTGTCCGAGCATTTTCGCCAGGAAGGCCGATGGTGGGTCGGAGACTGGCCGGACGACTTCAAGCGGGCCGACGCGCCGGAGGTGCGCGCGTTCCGCGAGACGCATGCCGAGCGCGTCGCGTTTCACAGCTGGCTCCAGTGGCTCGCCGACCGGCAACTCGGCGACGTGGCGGAACGAGCGCGCGCAGCAGGGATGGAGATCGGCCTCTACCGCGATCTCGCTGTTGGGGCGGATGCCGGCGGATCGGAGATCTGGTCGCATCCCGACCGCTTCGCGCCGAGCCTTTCGGCGGGAGCACCGCCGGATCCGTTCGGCCCATTCGGCCAGAAATGGGGCCTGCCGCCTCTGAACCCTCTGACGCTCGAAGCGCAGGGGCTCGCCGCGTTCCGCGCGCTCGTGGCGGCAAACATGCGCCATGCCGGCGCTATCCGTATCGACCATGCCTTCCAGCTGCAGCGGCTGTTCGTCATCCCCTCAGATGCGCCGGCCACGGAGGGCGCTTATGTCGCCTACCCGTTCGAAGCGATGCTGGCTGTCCTGCGCGTGGAAAGCCACCGCGCGCGAAGCCTCGTGATCGCGGAGGATCTCGGGACGGCCCCCGAGGGCTTTTCTGAAGCCATCATGGCCTCGGGCGTCCTGAGCTATCGCGTTCTCTGGTTCGAGCGCGAGGAAGACGGTCGCTTCAAGCGGCCGCGAGACTATCCGCGGTCTGCGCTCGCCGTGTTCACGACCCACGATCTCCCGACCTTCAAGGGCTGGTGGAGAGGCCTCGATATCGATCTGCGGCAGACCCTCGGGACCTATGACCAAGCTCGGGCAGAAGCGGAGCGTGCCGGCCGGAGCAGTGATCTCGACCATTTCCGGGCAGCTCTCGCCGCGGAGGGACTGACACCTCCGCCTGATCGATCGGATGAGCCTCCTCTCGAGGCCATGATGCGGTATCTCACACGAACGCCTTCGGTGCTCGTCGGGATGCAATGGGAGGATGCGGCGGGCGAGCTCAACCAAGCGAACCTGCCCGGCCTCGATGAGAAATACCCGAACTGGCAGCGCAAGCTTGGGGCGGATCTCGAATCCATCCTGGCGCCGGGCGCCGAACTCGCCAAGCTCGCCGCTGCTCTCGCATCCGAGGGCCGCGGAGAAGCTCCCCGACCGGGTGCGCTGGCGTCACCGCCCCCGCGGGCAACCTATCGTCTGCAGTTCCACGAGCAGTTCACTTTCGACGATGCGGCACGAATCGTGCCGTATCTCGCCCGCCTCGGGATCAGCCATCTCTATGCCTCTCCTATCCAGGCCGCGCGACCCGGATCGCAGCACGGCTACGACATCGTCGACCACAGCCTGATCAACCCGGAGCTCGGGGGAGAGGAAGGATTCCGGCGCCTGACCGATCGCCTCCGGGAGCATGGGCTCGGGCTCGTTCTCGACATTGTCCCGAATCACATGGGCATCGGGGGCTCCGACAATGCCTGGTGGCTCTCCGTCCTCGAATGGGGCGAGCTCTCGCCCCACGGCGATGCGTTCGATATCGACTGGGAGCGCCTCGGGGCGAACCACAATCTGATCGTCCCGTTCCTCGGCGACCGCTATGGCGAGGCCCTCGAAGAGGGGGAACTCCGTCTCACGTTCGACCCGGATGAAGGGAGCTTCAGCGTCTGGCATTGGGAGCACCGCTTTCCGATCTGCCCCCTGAGCTACCCGATCGTGCTCGACCGAGCCCTCGCGGCGATGGCCGACGACGTGGGCAGCGCCCGTTCGGAACTCATGGCGATCAGCGAACGGTTGCGCGCCATGGACGAGGAGGCCTCGGCAGAGCGGCGGGCTGCCTTCCCGCTGGAATGCGCGGCCTTGAAGGAGCGGATCGCGGAGGCCGCCCGCAGTTCGCCGGCCGTCCGCCAAGGCATCGAGCGGGCCCTTTCCCTCGTGAACGGAGCCGTCGGACATCCCGAAAGCTTCGGGACTTTGCACCGGATCCTGGAGGCGCAATCCTACCGGCTGGCCTATTGGCGTGTTGCCGCAAGCGACATCAACTATCGCCGCTTCTTCGATATCAATTCCCTTGCCGGCATTCGCATCGAGGATCCAGACATCTTCGTCCGCTCCCACGAGCTGATCTTCCGGCTGGTGCGCGAAGGACGGGTCCAGGGGTTGCGAATCGACCATATCGATGGTCTGGCCGATCCAGAGGGCTACGTTCGTGCTCTGCAGAGCGAGGTCGGTCCGGGCTTCTACATCGTCGTGGAGAAGATCCTCGGCCCGGGCGAAAGCCTCCGGAATTGGCCCATCGCGGGAACGACGGGCTACGAGGCCTTGAACGTTCTCGACGGTGTTTTCGTCGACGCTACCGCGGCCGAACGCTTCGATCAGATCTATCGCGGCTTTACCGGACTCGACGAAAGCTACAGCGCGCTGCTGCATCACACCAAGGCCGAGCTTCTCGAAGCGAGCTTCGCCAGCGAGCTCGAAGTGCTCGTCTCCGACCTGAAACGCCTCGCCGATGCCGATCGACGCACGCGCGATTACACGCAACTGGCGATCCGGCGCGCACTCGTCGAGATTATTGCTCGTTTCCCGGTCTATCGAAGCTACCTGACGGACGCGGAGCCGGCGCCCGAGGACCGGATGCTGATCGAGGAGACCGTTGCTGCGGCGAAACGGACGAGCAGCCTTCCGGACCGCACGGTGCACGATTTCATCATGACGGCCGTCCTCGGAAACCTGGAGAGCGAGGCCCGCATCACGAAACCAGAGCTCATAGACGAATTCCGCCGGCGCTTTCAGCAACTGACCGGTCCCGTCATGGCCAAGAGCCTCGAGGACACGCTGTTCTACCGCTACGTGCGTCTGCTCTCCCTGAACGAAGTCGGCGGCCACCCGGACCATTTCGGCGTCAGGCTCGACGAATTCCACCGCTTCAACCTCGAGCGAGAGACGGCTTGGCCGCATGCGATGATCGCAACCTCGACGCACGACACAAAGCGGGGCGAAGATGCGAGGACGCGCCTCAATGCGCTGTCCGAGATGCCGGACGCGTGGGATGAGGCTATCGAGCGCTGGAAGCAGATCGCTCACCCTCTGCTTTCAAGTGACGGCGACGATGTGCCGGACGCGAACGACCAGTATCTCCTCCTGCAGGCGATCCTCGGCGCCTGGCCGGTCGAGCTTCTTGGAGACGACACCCGTGACGATGCGATTGCGGCCTTTCGCGAGCGCGTCGAGGAATTCATCATCAAGGCACTGCGAGAATCAAAGCGCCACACCAGCTGGGTTCACCAGGACGAGGGTTACGAGACGGCAAGCCTCCGCCTCGTGCGCGGGCTTCTGCATCCCGGGGCGAAATTCCTGGTCGCATTCAAACCGCTGGCACGCCGCCTAGCTTTCGCGGGTATGCTGGCCAGCCTCTCGCGATCCATCCTGAAGTGCACGTTGCCGGGCGTGCCCGATCTTTATCAGGGCACGGAGTTCTGGGACCTGTCCTTCGTGGATCCCGACAACAGGCGGCCCGTCGACTACGAGGCACGCATACGAAGCCTGGGATCCTCGGGAGCACCCGGTGACCTTTTTGCATCCTGGCCGGACGCGCGAATCAAGCAGTCCACCCTGACAGCGCTCCTCGCGGATCGAGCGGAATCTCCCGCGCTCTATGCAAACGGCGACTACCGCCCCATCAGGGCTCAGGGCCCCAGGGCGCGGAATGTCCTTTCATTCGTCAGGACTTGCGGCGACGAGCAGCTTGCCGTGACGGTTCCGCGCCTCGTCGGCGCCATTGCGGAGGAGGCTGCTTCCGTCGCTCCTATATTCGCGCAGACCAGCCTGCCTCTTCCGAAAGAGCAATGGCGCGATATCATAACCGGCGACCATCACGAGATTCACGGGAACGGCATTGCAGTGACGGAACTCTTCTCGAAGCTTCCGTTTTCAGTTCTGAGGGCGATGACATGAACAAGCTGGAGACGAGGGCGATTGCGGCCCAGCAGGTCGAGCCCGCACGGAACGAGCCAGGACCGCGCATCTACAACCTGTTTCCGCTGCTCGTCGGCTCGGTCTCAGCATGGATTGCGGAACTCCCGCGCATCGCGCGGATGAATTTCGACTGGGTATACCTCAATCCGTTCCACGAGACTGGAGCCTCGCAGAGTCTGTACGCGATCAAGAACCCATTTCGCCTCGATCAGCGTTTCCGGGATCCGGGCGAGGAGGACGACGAGTCGCAGATCCGGCGCTTTGTCGAAGCCGCATCGTCCCAACGCCTCAAGGTGATGACGGATCTCGTCATCAATCATACTTCCCAGGACGCGGATCTCGCGCGCGACCGTCCAGATCTGTACCTGCGCGACAGCTCGGGGCGGTTGCTCAGCCCGTTCGCCGTGGATCCCGACGATCCGACGATCCGCACGGTCTGGGAGGATCTTGCGGAACTCGACCTCGAGAATCCGTCTGTATCCGACGAGTTGCTCGCCTATTGGGACGGGTATGTCGGCCGTCTGCAGCAACTCGGCGTCAAGGGATTTCGGTGCGATGCTGCCTACAAGGTCCCGCCACGGATTTGGCGTGGCTTGATTTCGGCCGCCAAGAAGCGGGATCCGGAGTGCAGCTTCGTTGCCGAAACATTGGGCTGCACACTCGACGAAGCAAAGGCGACGGCCGGCGCGGGCTTCGATTTCCTGTTCAACAGCTTCGCGTGGTGGGACCTCCACAAGCCGTGGGCGCTCGCTCAATACGAGCAGTTACGCACGATCGCGCCGTCAATCGCGTTTCCGGAGAACCACGATATGCCGCGCGCTGCGGCGGCCCTGAGCGATGATCCGGACGCAATCGCAGACGCCTTGAAGGCGCGCTATGCGCTGGCCGCGTTCTTCTCGAGCGGCGTTCTCATGCCGATCGGCTACGAATGGGGTTACCGACGCTCTTTGCATGTGGTGAACACGACGCCGGGCGACCGGGAGATGACCGGGACCGACATCTCCGATTTCATCGGCGCCGTCAATGCGCGGCGTGCGGAACTCGTGCCCCTCAACCGTGAGGGCGCACAATGGGCGCTCACCGCGCAGGATTCTCGTCTCGTGGCCCTGCTGCGTCTCGATTCAGGCCATGTGGAAGGAGCCCAATCGGCGACCCTCGTGCTTGCTAATCCGACGTCCTCCGTTCTGGAGATCGAGCCCGCACATCTGATCAGCCGGACGGGCGGCCTGTTCGGAGCATTCGAGGATCGGACACCCGATCGTACCCCGCTCGAATTCGCTTCGGGCTCGCCCGTGACGCTCGAGCCGCACGATGTGCGCATTTTCCTGGCCAGGCGCGCAGTTCCGGCAAAACCACGGTCCCGCCCTCGCCAGCCGGATGGCGCCGGGAGAGTCGTGATCGAGAATATCTGGCCCGAGATCGACAACGGCCGCGCAGCCGTCAAGCGGGTGGTCGGCGAGACTCTCGAGGTATGGGCCGATATCTTCTCGGACGGGCACGATAAGATCGATGCGGCTGTCGCCTATCGCGGTGTCGGAGAGCTCGAGTGGCGCAGCGCACCAATGCATTTCGTCGACAACGACCGGTGGAGCGGCTCCTTTCCACTCGAGCGCAACACTCGCTACCAGTATGTGATCGAGGCTTGGCGGGACCCGTTCGGATCCTGGTTCGACGAGATCACCAAGAAGCGGGCTGCCGGCCAGAATGTCCGCCTCGAGACGATCGAGGGGGTCCGGATCATTGAGGAAGCGGCATCCCTGGCGCAAGGACCCGACGCGAAGGCGCTTGCCGCGCTTCTCGACCAGTTGCGAAGCAAGCCGGAGGGCTCGGAGGAGCAACTCGCCCTCATGCTCGACGAGGCGAATTTCGAGCTCATCGATCGCAACGCGGAGCGGCAGAATCTTTCTCGGAGCGAGTCCCGCGAGGTCGTGGCTGATCGCCTGGCTGCCCGGTTCTCGGCCTGGTACGAGATCTTCCCGCGCTCGCAATCCGGGGACCCGAACCGGCACGGTACTTTCGATGACGTCATTGCCCGCCTGCCTTTGATCAAGGATCTCGGCTTCGACGTCCTCTACTTCACGCCGATCCACCCGATCGGGCAAACGAACCGCAAGGGCCGCAACAATACCCTCACGCCAAAGCCGGGAGATCCGGGCAGTGTCTACGCGATCGGCTCTGAGGCGGGTGGACACCAAGCCGTTCATCCCGAGCTCGGAACGATCGCCGACTTCCAGCGCCTCGTCGCCGCGGCCCATGAATATGGCCTCGAGATCGCGCTCGATTTTGCCATCCAGTGCTCGCCGGATCACCCCTGGATCAAGGAGCATCCGGAATGGTTCGACTGGCGCCCCGACGGAACGATCAAGTTCGCCGAGAATCCGCCCAAGAAATACGAGGACATCGTCAACGTCCACTTCTATGGCGACTCCTTGCCGTCCCTCTGGATCGAATTGCGCGACGTCGTGCTGTTCTGGGTATCACAGGGGGTCAAGATTTTTCGGGTCGACAATCCGCACACGAAACCGATCCCGTTCTGGGAATGGATGATCGCGGACGTCAACAGCCGGCACCCCGACGTGATCTTCCTCGCCGAGGCGTTCACGCGCCCGAAGATGATGAGGAAGCTGGCGAAGATCGGATTCCAGCAATCCTATACCTACTTCACGTGGCGGAACACCAAGCACGAGCTCATGGAATACATGACCGAGCTCGCCCACTCGCCCATGAGTGAATATTACCGCCCCAATTTCTTCGCCAATACGCCGGACATCAATCCGCGCTATCTCCAGACGAGCGGGCGGGCAGGCTTCGTGGTGCGCGGCACGCTCGCGGCCACGTTATCCAGCGTCTATGGCATCTACAACGGCTTCGAGCTGTGCGAAGGCACGCCGATCCCCGGCAAGGAGGAGTATCTCGACTCCGAGAAATACGAGTTGAAGGCGTGGGATTACGACCGCCCCGGAAACATCGCGGATCACATCCGCCGACTGAACAGGATCCGCCGCGAGAATCCTGCCCTCTGGGACTTCCGCAATATCCTCTTCCTCAATGCCTGGAACGACCAGATCCTCGCCTATGCGCGCATGACGAAGGAGAAAGACAATTGCATCCTCGCCCTCGTCAACCTCGATCCTCATAACCGCCAGGAATGCACATACGAGGTGCCGCTTTGGGAATTCGGCCTTCCCGACCACGGCTCGATCGATGCGGAGGACCTTTTGGCGGGCGGGCGCCTCACGCTCCGTGGTAAGACCCACCGCATCGCGCTGGACCCCGAGCAGCGTCCCGTCGTGATCTGGCGCCTGATCCCGCCCGGAAACGGGACGTAACTTGCAATGATGACCGACACCAGCCCGGCCGCGGAAGCGCAACGCGATATGACGTTCGCCGCAAGCCGTCGGAACAACAGCGCGATTTGAGACGATGATCGACCGCAACGATACACAGTGGTACCGCGACGCCATCATCTACCAGGTGCACGTCAAATCGTTCTTCGACTCGAACGATGACGGAGTCGGGGACTTCGAGGGACTCACGCGCAAGCTGGACTACGTCAAGGATCTCGGCGTCTCGGCGATCTGGGTCATGCCGTTCTATCCCTCGCCGCTGCGAGACGACGGTTACGACATCTCCGATTACCGGGGAATCAACCCCTCCTACGGGACGATGCGCGATTTCCGCCGGTTCGTGCGGGAGGCGCATGATCGCGGCCTGCGCGTCGTTACCGAGCTCGTCATCAATCACACCTCGGATCAGCATCCCTGGTTCCAGCGCGCGCGGCAGGCCAAGCCGGGTTCGGCAGCGCGCAATTTCTATGTGTGGTCGGATACCGACCAGCGCTATAAGGATACACGGATCATCTTCCTCGACACGGAAACGTCGAACTGGTCCTGGGATCCGGTGGCGCACGCCTACTACTGGCACAGGTTCTACTCGCATCAGCCGGACCTCAACTTCGACCATCCTCGCGTGCTCGAAGCCGTGCTCGACGTGATGCGCTACTGGCTCGACATGGGCGTGGACGGCCTTCGTCTCGACGCCATTCCGTATCTGATCGAACGCGAAGGGACGAATTGCGAGAACCTGCCGGAAACGCACGAGGTCATCAAGAAGATCCGTGCAGCCCTCGATACTGGCTATCCGGATCGCATGCTACTTGCTGAAGCCAACCAGTGGCCCGAGGAGACCGCGCCCTATTTCGGAAACGGCGACGAATGCCACATGGCGTTTCACTTCCCCCTCATGCCGCGCATGTATATGGCCATCGCGCAGGAGGACCGTCATCCGATCACCGACATCATGCGGCAGACGCCGGAGATCCCGGAAGGATGCCAGTGGGCGATCTTCCTGCGCAACCATGACGAGCTCACGCTCGAGATGGTGACCGACAAGGAACGCGATTATCTCTGGTCCTTCTACGCGACCGATCGCCGGGCGCGGATCAATCTCGGGATCCGGAGACGACTTGCGCCGCTCCTCGACAATGATCGCCGCAAGATCGAGCTGCTGAACTCGCTGCTGCTTTCGATGCCGGGCACGCCCGTTCTGTACTACGGCGACGAGATCGGAATGGGCGACAACATCTACCTTGGAGACAGGGACGGCGTCCGAACCCCGATGCAGTGGTCGCCGGACCGCAATGGTGGTTTTAGCAGGGCCGACCCCGCGAGGCTCTTCCTGCCCGCCATCCAGGACGCAATCTATGGCTTCGACTCGGTCAATGTCGAGGCTCAGCTGAGGAACGCCGGCAGCCTCCTGAACTGGACCAAGCGCATGATCGCGATCAGGCGCAGTCACAAGGTCTTCGGCCGCGGCAGCCTGCGCTTTCTGTATCCATCGAATCGCAAGGTCTTTGCCTATATCAGGGGCAACGAGGAAGAGTGCATCCTCTGCGTCGCCAATCTCTCGCGTTCACCCCAGGCCGTGGAACTCGATCTGTCCGATCACAAGGGGCAGATCCCTGTGGAGATGACAGGTGGGACGACCTTCCCACGCATTGGTGAACTTCCATATCTCCTGACTCTGCCGGCTTACGGCTTCTATTGGTTCAATCTCACTGCTGCGGCCGCCGAGAAGACAGTGCCGGCGCAGCAGACCTCGCCGGAACTCTTTACCCTGGTGATGACCGGTGGATTCGAGACCATTCTGCATGGCCGGGAGAAGACCGCCTTCGAGACAACGATGGCGCCGCGTTTCATCGCAACGCAGCGTTGGTTCGGAGGCGGCGGAGCGGTGCCTAAGCGAACCGCAGTGCTCGATGAGGCGGCGCTGCCGAACCGTGTCGGCGCGAATGGATTTCTGCTGCCGCTCGTCCGCGTCGAACTGCCGAATGGCGAGCATCAGGTTTATTCGATCCCGCTTGCGATCGAGGAGCGCGGCGAGCCGGACGACCTGCTACCCTACGCCGTTGCGCGGGTCCGCCGAGGGCCGCGCATCGGATTGCTGTACAGTGCTGGATCCTCGGCGGATTTTGCCCTTTCGGTCATCGAGGCGATCCGCAGCTCCAGCACCATCCCGACGCGCGCAGGCGGGCAGATTTCCTTCAAGCCGGCCGCAACACTGGCCGAATACGCCGACGTCGGCCCGGGCGAGGTCAAGCGTCTCTCCGCAGAACAGAGCAACACGTCGATTGCCGTTGGCGAGCATATGCTGCTCAAACTCTACCGCCGGTTGCAGAGCGGCCCGCATCCGGAGGTGGAAGTTGCCCGTTTCCTGACGGAGGTTGCCGGGTTTGCAAACACGCCCCCTCTTCTCGGGACCGTCGAATACATCGCTCCGGACGGCTCTCCGACAGCCCTCGCAATCGTTCAGCGTTTTCTGCGCAACCAGGGCGACGCGTGGAGCTGGCTCCTCGATCAGCTCAAGCGGGAACTCGACACGATCGCGCTCATCCCAGCGCAGGAAACGATCCAGGTCGAGGACGCCCTGGCAAGTCTCCTCCAGACGGTGCGGACCCTTGGCCGCCGGACTGCCGAACTCCATCTCGCCTTCGCGACGCCCACGAACGACCCCGCCTTCTCTCTCGAACCCATGACGATGGACGATGTGCGCGCGGCCGCGAACGATGCCCGCCGCCAGGGCGAGAGAGCCTTTGCGGCCGTTGCTCGCCTCGCGCGGCAAGCGGAGGGGCCAGCACGAGAGGCAATGGAAGCTCTCCTCGAGCGTCGCGAGGAATGCTGGAGCCTTATCGACCGGTGCGTCGAGGCGCCGGACGGGGCTGTGAAGACTCGAATCCATGGTGACTATCACCTCGGCCAGGTTCTGATCGTCCAGAATGACGTCATGATCGTGGATTTTGAGGGCGAGCCGTCGCGCCCCGTCGAGGAGCGGCGTGCCAAGGGTTCACCGCTGCGCGATGTGGCAGGTATGCTGCGATCGTTTGCCTATGTCGCAGAAACCGCGGCGCGCGACGTGGATCTTCATTTCGCATCTCGCGAAACGGATCGTCTCTATGAGATTGCCCGCGCGGCCCACCAGCTCTCGAGGACGGCTTTTCTCGAGTCCTATCGCGAAGTTGCCGAGGGCACGCCCATCTGGACAGCGGACGAACGCTCGCGCTGGAACCTCCTCGATCTGCATCTTCTCGGCAAGGCTCTCTACGAGATCAATTACGAAGCCGGCCATCGGCCGGACTGGATCGATATCCCCATTCAGGGTGTTCTCTCCATTCTCGATCAGGAACGGAGCGCGTCATGACCCAGCGATCCGGAACCGCTCACGCTGCAAGGCAAGATCCTACGCGTGAAGCAGCGTGGGAACCAGCCGTGACGAATTCGGCCGTCGCTGCGCTGCTGGAAGCCAGGCACCCGGATCCTTTCGCCCTCCTCGGACCGCATGAGGTGGGGCCCGGGAAATGGGAGATCCGCACCTTCCTCCCTACGGCGCGCTCGGTCACGATCGAGGCCCATGATCGATCGCGTATGCTCGCGCAGGCCGAACGTCGGCACGATGCCGGATTCTTCATTGCACGACTCGACTCCGCGGAACGGCCCTATTACCGGCTCCGGATCGAAACCCCGCACGGCGAAGTCATCCGCTGGGACCCGTATTCCTTCGGCAGGATCCTCGCCGAGGAGGATCTCGGAAAAATCCGGGACGTCGGCAGCGATGCCCATTACCGCCTTCTCGGAGCGCACCGGAGGCGCGTCGGAGAGGTCGAGGGATTCCTCTTCACAGTGTGGGCCCCGAATGCACGGCGGGTCAGCGTCGTCGGAGATTTCAATAATTGGGACGGTCGCGTGTATCCGATGCGCCTGCGCCACAGCGCGGGCATCTGGGAGTTGTTTCTGCCCGAGCTCAATCCCGGCCTTCGTTACAAATTCGAGATTGCAGGAGCGCATGGCCACCTCCTGCCGCAGCGTGCAGACCCGGTCGCCTTCGCGGCCGAGCGTCCTCCTGCGACGGCATCGGTACTTCACGGCCTACCGGAGCCCGGCTGGCGCGACGAGAAATGGATGACGAATCGCGGCACACGGGATCCGCGCAAGAGTCCGATCGCGATCTACGAGTGCCATCTCGGTTCCTGGGCGCGCGTTCCGGAAGAAGGCGATCGCTACCTGACTTATCGTGAGCTCGCGGCGCGACTGATCCCGTATGTGCGGGATCTCGGCTTCACGCACATCGAGCTCCTGCCGATTACGGAATTTCCGTTCGACGGCTCCTGGGGGTATCAGCCCGTCTCGCTCTTTGCGCCGACGAGCCGCTTCGGAAGTCCGGAAGACTTCGCCTACTTCGTGGAAGCCGCACATGAGGCCGGAATCGGCATCATTCTCGACTGGGTGCCCGCTCATTTCCCGAATGATCCGCATGGCCTAGGCTCGTTCGACGGCACGCATCTCTACGAGCACGCCGATCCGCGCCAGGGCTATCACCACGACTGGGGAACCTACATCTACAATTATGGGCGCTCCGAGGTTGCCGCGTTCCTGGTCTCGAATGCGCGATTCTGGCTCGAGCGCTACCACCTCGACGGCTTGCGCGTCGACGCCGTCGCATCGATGCTCTATCTCGATTACTCGCGGCAGCCTGGGGAATGGGTTCCGAACCGCTACGGAGGCAACGAGAATCTCGAGGCGATCGACTTTCTGCGACGCCTCAACGAGACGACTTATGGCGTCGCCCCAGGCTCGATGACGATCGCCGAGGAATCGACGGCATGGCCCGGAGTCTCACACCCGACCTATACGGGCGGGTTGGGCTTCGGCTTCAAGTGGAACATGGGCTGGATGCACGACACCCTGCGGTACATCAGCAAGGAGCCGATCCACCGCCGCTACCACCACCATGATCTGACCTTCGGCCTTCTCTATGCCTTCACGGAAAACTTCATCCTGCCGCTGAGTCATGACGAGGTCGTCCACGGAAAAGGCTCGCTCCTCGGCAAGATGCCCGGCGATCAGTGGCAACGCTTCGCCAATTTGCGCGCCTATTTCGGTTTCATGTGGGGCCACCCGGGCAAGAAGCTCCTGTTCATGGGCGGCGAGATCGCGCAGGAGCGCGAGTGGAATCATGATACCAGCCTCGACTGGCACCTGCTCGAGAGCCCATTCCATCGCGGTGTGCAGAATCTCATCCGCGATCTCAACCGGCTCTACGCCACGTATCCTGCTCTTCACGCTCGCGACTCGGAAGCGAGTGGCTTCCGCTGGCTTGTCGCCGATGACGCAGAGAACAGCGTTCTCGCCTTCTCGCGACATGGGGACGACGAGTCGGAGATTGCGATCGTGGTGTCGAACTTCACCCCGGTCCCACGGGAAGGTTATCGCATCGGCGTGCCGCGCCCCGGCTTCTATCGTGAAGCGCTGAACACCGACGCGAGCCATTACGCCGGCAGCAATGTCGGC
The DNA here is from genome assembly GCF_001006805.1 of Microvirga massiliensis. Taxonomy (GTDB): domain Bacteria; phylum Pseudomonadota; class Alphaproteobacteria; order Rhizobiales; family Beijerinckiaceae; genus Microvirga; species Microvirga massiliensis. Next base: position 202,582 of record NZ_LN811361.1, read on the forward strand.
AATCGGGGAGGCGTTCAGTCCGAAGCCGCCCCGAGTCACGGCCTGCCATGCTCGGTCTGCCTGACACTCCCGCCCCTCGCGACACTCATCCTCGTATACGAGGCTTGAGGCATCCGTGGCGTGTGTCTGGTCCTTAAGGCGGCGTCAGATCAGGCAACGGATACCCGGTCCCGCTGCCGCCATCGCAAGCGGCAGGCGCAGCACACCCTGCAGTTCCATTCGTCATCGCGAGTGGGGCGACGCAATCCAGGAGCGCATTCGTCGACGGGTAGATTGCTTCGCCTCCGGCTCGCAAGGACGGGTGTGGATCCGTGACGGGCTGGATGACTGCGGTGGCTCGCAAGGACGGAGGTGCGGCGGGACGGACTGTGCCTCGGCGCCTGCGGCTCGCCATGACGGCAGTGGGTCCGGCGCTACTCCGGTTCCGGCCCCGCACCTCGCGCTCTTACGCCCTCGTCGTCATTGCGAACGAAGTGAAGCAATCTACCCGCCCACGGATGGTTCGCCTCGCCTCCACCTCGCAAGGACAGGCATGTCCTGATGGAGTAGCCGGAACACGGCGTTCCGAGACGCCGCCGCTTATTCGGTGATCTCGCGGATCACGCGGCATGGGTTGCCTGCGGCAAACACGCCCTCCGGAATGTCCCGCGTCACCACGCTCCCGGCCCCGATCACGGCCCGCGATCCGATCCGCACACCGGGCAGAATGATCGCCCCGCCGCCTACCCACACGTCCGATCCGATCTCCACCGGCTTACCGAACTCCTCTCGTCGGCGCAGTTCGGCGTTGAACGGGTGCATGGGCGTGTAGACCTGCACGGCCGGACCAAAGAGAGTGAAGCTGCCGATGCTCACTTGGCAGACGTCCAGCACAACGCAGTTGAAGTTGAAGAACACCCGCTCGCCCAGCTCGATATTCGAGCCGTAGTCGCAGAAGAAGGGTGGCTGCATCCACACCGAGTCCCCACCCGCGCCAAACAATTCACATAGGATTCGTCGCCGCTCCTCCTGCTCGGCTTCGCGTGTGGCGTTCAGCGCCTGGCAGAGATCTCGTGCATGCTCCCGCGCCGCAACCAGCTCGGGATCCATCGGGTCGTACAGCTCTCCGGCCAGCATCTTCTGATGCTCTGTCTTCATCGTGCACTCCTCGAAGCGGGTTGCCGTTATCGTGCGCAAGCCGTTCGTGCTCGTCGTCGACGAGAAGAGCGCTGGCGCGACCTCGAGCGCCACCGCTTGGCGCACCAGATCTTCCGGGAACGGAAGATCTCGAGCACGCCATCCATCGCGCTGTCAAAAGCCTTACTGCCGGACGAAACCACCATCCGTTGTGCCAACCAGTCGGTCGCTGCTTAGTCCTTCGTAACTCTCCAGACCGTGTTCGACAGGTCGTCGGCGACAATCAAGGCGCCACGCGGATCCACCGTCACTCCGACCGGCCGCCCGCGCGTGTTGCCGTTGTCATCCAGGAAGCCGGAAACGAAATCGATCGGATCGCCGGCGGGCCGGCCGTCGCGGAACGGCACGAAGACTACCTTGTAACCGACCGGCACGCTGCGGTTCCAACTGCCGTGCTCGCCGACAAACACCCCCTCACCGAAATCTGCGCCCATTGCCGAGGTCGAGAAGGTCAGGCCAAGCGCTGCCACATGCGATCCTAGACTATAGTCCGGGCGTATGGCCGAGGCGACCTTCTGCGGATCCTGCGGTTGTGCGCGTGGGTCGACGTTCTGACCCCAATAGCTGTAGGGCCACCCGTAAAAGCCGCCCTCACGCACGGCAGTCAGGTAATCCGGAACAAGATTGGGCCCAATTTCGTCCCGTTCGTTCACAACTGCCCAGAGCTGGTCCGTTCCCGGCTGAATGGCGAGAGCAGTGGGGTTGCGGAGACCGGTTGCGTAAGGCTTGTGCGCTCCCGTCTGCGCATCGATCTGCCATACCATGGCTCGGTCGACCTCGACGTCCATCCCCCGCTCGGTGATGTTGCTGTTGGAGCCGATGCCGACATAGAGAAAGCGGCCATCGGGGCTGGCGGTCATCGCCTTTGTCCAGTGATGATTGATCGCCGCCGGCAGCTCCGAGACCTTCGTCGGCGGCCCGCTCGCCTCGGTCTGGCCGTCACGATAGTCGAAGCGCACCAGCGAATCCTGGTTGGCGACGTAAATGGCGCCGTTGACCAGCGCGAGACCATAGGGCGCGTTGAGATCGTCGGCGAAGACGCCTTGTGCTTTGTAGGTGCCGTCGCCATCCGCATCGCGCAGCAGCGTCAGCCGGTCGCCACCCTTCACGGAGGTCTTGCCCAAACTCTTGATGTAGTTCGCGATGAAATCCTTCGGTCGCAACGCAGGCGCGTTGCCGCCCGATCCCTCCGCAACCAGAATGTCGCCATTGGGAAGAACCAGCGTCTGGCGCGGGATCCTGAGATCCGTGGCGATGGGTTGGATCCTGTATCCCTGCGGCACCTTCGGGAGATCATTACCCCAATTTGCCGGCCTCGGGATCTTCATGGCAGGCAACAGGCCGCGCTGTGGTGTGGGTAGATCCGGGTTGGCGCCATATTGTGCCAGTTCGGGGTCGTTGCCGCAGGCAGACAGGGTGATCGCCAGGGCGCCGATCAAAAGGAACGAGCGCATCATTCCACTTCTCCGGCACGGAATCCGGAATACCCGATCCAGGCTGCAACGAGCGCCAGGAGCGCTACAAATGCCGATAGATAGAGGCCCGCCGGCATGGTCGCCCATGCATCCTTCGCGTGGACGAGGGCATTGACGAAGCCGAGCACCCACATTGCGAGCAGCACGACAAAATAGAGGGCCGGCCGCCCCTTTGCCGCTCCCCTGCGAAACAGGTTGACCAGCGCCCAAAGCAGGGCAAGGGCGCCAACAAGCAGCCCGCCGGCGATGAGCCAGGACGAGAAATTGGCCCATTGCACATGGAAGCTCGCCCAGTAGGCGAGATCGCTGACCAGCGCACCGAGGAACAGAGGAAATGGAAAGGCGAGGAGAATTGCGTGAAGAGGATGGAGCGGCCTCAGAGGACCTGCGTCGGATGTGGCAACCACAGCATCTCCTCTCGCTCCTGGAACCGGCCGCGCGACCTGCGTCCGGTAAGGACGTCGATGGCTCAATGCATCAGCGGCCGGTAGGTTTCGGAATCGATGCAGATCCCCCTGACTGCGTCCATATTGCCGTCCGTGGCTCTAATAGCCCTCGCCTTGCGCGCGATGCCGCAACCTGCAGGTCTCAGGCGAATCCTGCTGCGAGGTGCTTGCGGAATCGCGCGAGAGCAACGTCGAGATGCGTCGTCGCATCTGCTAGATCTCTGGCGCGGTCTGCCAGGGAGCGGAGTCCGACTTCGTTTAGAGCAAGTGCCCGCTCGAAGTGAAGGGCCTCGAGCGCTGCCCGAAAATCCGTCAGCGCGACCTCCACCTCGTCTGCAGAATCGGCGAGCTGCGTACCGATGACGATATCTTCGAAATGAAACTCCGTATCGTCATCGGACTCCACGACGCCATCGTAGCGCAGGCAGAGGAGTTGCATCCTGTGGTCGCACCAGCCGAGCAACTTTCCTTGTTCACAGGTGCACGTCATGCGGACCTTGCCGCCGCGGACCCGTTCCGTCGTGATAATGTTCTGGTGGCCGTCCGCGTCCTGGAGGACGAGGGTGACCGGGTTTTCCGGCAACTCGCTCCTGGTCAGCATGTGAACCCCCTATGCGTTCTTTCATTTTGGGGGACATCATGATGGATTTGTTGTCGAATTTCTAGTTGCCGCAACGTCGTCCTTCGGCGGGGATCACTCGAACGCACATCTCACGCTCGGTCGAGCCCGATCGGGGCCTCGACCGTTCGAAGGAGGATCGATGCCGATGCGTCGCTGAATTCCGTCGTGGTGACCGGAGCAAAAAGATCCAGGTACGCGGGGCCAGTCTGGTTTGCTTTGCCCACGGTTCGCAATGATGGAAGTGAGTTCGTCGTCTACTTCCGTCTCCCGCAGTGCTCCTCGCGCCTTCACGCCCTCTTCGTCATTGCGAACGCAGCGAAGCAACCAGGAGCGCCTCGGTCGAAGGGTAGATTGCTTCGCCTGCGGCTCGTAAGGACGGAAGTGCGGCGGAAAGGGCCGATGAGACAGACGCCGGATCGCTTCAGGCAGTCGCCACCACACGCCGCGCGCGGTGGTAGACGTCGGCGTACTGGTTCCTGGCCTCTGTCCAGCCCTGCGGCCGCTCCATGGCAGCTCTTCGCATGGAGGCGAGTTGGGTCGCAGAACGGAACGCCACCATACCTCGCCTGATTGCGCGGATGAAGTCCTTCAGCGACGGCTCGCCGAATAGGAAACCCGTGATGCCATCTTCGATCGTGTCCACGAGGCCGCCGGTTCGATGCGCGATCGGAAGAGAGCCAAATCTCTGAGCATACATCTGGCTGAGCCCACAGGGTTCGAATCGCGATGGCATGAGGAGGAAATCGCTCCCGGCGTAAATGCGCCGCGCCTCCGCGTCGTCGAACCCGATCCGGACCCCGACCGAGCCGGGATGCCGTTGTGCGAGTGCTTCCAGCGCACGCTCGAAGCGCGCCTCTCCCCGCCCGGTCACGACGACCTGCCCGCCCTCGGACAGGATCGATTCGGTTGCGGCAATCGCCAGATCGACGCCCTTCTGATGCACGAGCCGCGAGACAACTGCGAAGAGCGGCCCTCGTGACACCTCGAGGCCGAAGGCCCTCCGCACCTCGTCCGCATTGGCGCGCTTCCCGCACCAATCGTCTGACGAGAAGGGGTGTGCGAGAGAAGGATCTTTGCTCGGATCCCAGCTCTCGTCGATTCCGTTCAGGATTCCCGTGAGCCGCCCTTCATCGGCCCGCGTCTGAAGCAGGCCGTGCAGGCCGCAGCCGAATTGTGGTGTCGTAATCTCGCGGGCGTAGGTCGCGCTGACCGTCGTGACGTGCGAGGCGTAGAAGATTCCGGCTTTCAGGAAGGACAGCTTGCCGTAGAACTCCACTCCGTCGATCTGGAAAGCATCGTCCGGGATGCCGAGCCAAGGCATCCGGTCGCGCTGGAAGAGGCCTTGATAGGCGAGGTTGTGGATCGTGAGAATGCTGGGGATGCTCTCGCCGCGCCAAGCCAGATAGGCCGCCGCAAGGCTGCTCTGCCAATCGTTCAGGTGCAGCAGATCGGGCCGCCAGCCGGCATCACCAAGGCCCTGGGCAATGTCGGCGGCGGCTAGGCCGAGACGCGCGAACCGCAGATCGTTGTCCATCCAGTCGATACCGGACGCGTCACCATAAGGGCTCCCCTCCCGATCGTAGAGTTCCGGGCAGAGAATAATATAGATCGTGAGTCCGTCGCGCGTTCGGGTACGGCCGAGATCACAGGCGGGTATCCCGAAGGAGCCCGGCAAGCTGCCGATCCGCTCGATCGCATCGGCTCCGGCGAGCACCTGTCGGTAACCCGGCACGAGGATGCGCACGTCGTATCTGGCCCGAAGCGCGCGCGGCAGCGCCGCCGAGACTTCCCCAAGTCCGCCCGCTTTGACGAAGTCGGCAATCTCGGACGTCACGTAAAGGATCGACGGTCCGTTCGACGCGGCCGATGCCCCTTGGCCCGTCACAGCGGCATGTCGATACCGCTTGTCTTCTGACGAGGTCGTTGGGGAGACCGGAGGCGAAGTCGCAGACGTGACCAGTGGCGGGTGAGGCTCAACGGGCGCAGAAGGCTCAGGGTGGACCCGCGCGTCCGCAATCTGGATCATGTCTCTGCAAGCCTGGGCGCAACGCCGCTGACCCCCGCGCCCTCGGAATGGTCAGAGCCGCAAACACCCGACCCTCCGAAAGGTTCCGGGGCTCCTCCTGTGGTTGGGCGCTGCAGGCGCGGAGATCAGGCCCCAGGAGTACGCCATATCTCTTTTGCGTATTCTCGAATCGTCCGATCGGACGAGAACCACCCCATTCTCGCCGTGCTGAGGATGCTCTTGCGCCACCAGGCTTCCGGATTCCGCCAGAGCTCGTCCACGGAGCGTTGCGCGCACCAATAGGCCTCGAAATCGGCAGCCACCATGTAGGGATCGTGAAACGTGAGGGCTTCCACGAGCCCGCGGTAGCGCGTGACGTCATCGGGCGAGAACGCGCCCGCTGCGAGTGCCGAGAGGACGTCCGACAGCCGCCGCGAGGCGGCGATATCCGCCGTGGCATCGAGGCCGATGCGCCGCCGCGCCGCCACCTCTTCGGCGGTCAGGCCGAAGATGGCGATATTGTCGGCGCCGATCTGCTCCATGATCTCGATATTGGCGCCGTCAAGTGTCCCGATCGTCAGGGCGCCGTTCAGGGCGAATTTCATGTTGCCGGTTCCGGATGCCTCCAGGCCAGCCGTTGAAATCTGCTCGGACAGGTCGCTCCCGGGCATGATCGCCTCGGCGAGACTGACATTGTAGTTGGGCAGGAACGCAACCTTCAGGCGCCCGGCAATGACCAGATCGGCATTGATCTCTTGCGCGACATCGTGCGCGAGCTTGATGATCAGCTTGGCGCGCTCGTAGCCCGGAGCGGCCTTGCCGCCGAGAATTTTGACCCGGGGCACCCAGTCCGCGTCCGGCTCCTCCCGGATCGCCTGGTAGAGCGCGATCGTCTCGAGGACGTTCAGGAGCTGCCGCTTGTATTCGTGGATGCGCTTCACTTGGCTGTCGAAGAGCGCTGCGGGATCGACGCTGATCCCCACGCGCTCTTCGATGATCCGCGCGAGCGCAACCTTGTTGCGCCGGCGCTCGGCCGCGAAGCGCTGCTGGAATGCCGAATCGTCTGCGAGCGGCTCGAGATCGCGCAGGCGATCGATATCGTCGAGCACAAGTGGGCCGATTGCCTCGGCCAGGAGCGCCATAAGACCGGGATTCGCCTGATGCAGCCACCGCCGCACCGTGATACCGTTCGTCTTGTTGACGATCCTGTCGGGGTAGAGGCCATGCAGATCCTTGAACACGGTCTGCCGCATCAGCTCGGTGTGGAGAGCCGAGACGCCATTCACACGGTTTGAGCCCAGGAAAGCCAGATGGCCCATGCGCACGCGACGGCCATTGGTTTCGTCGATCAGCGAGAACGATGCGACGTTCTCCGCGTTCAACCTGCCCTGCTCCTGCTGCATTCCGAGGTGGAGCCAGTTGATCAGATAGATGATCTGCAAGTGGCGCGGCAGGAGCCGCTCCATAAGCTCGACCGGCCAGGTCTCGAGAGCCTCGGGGAGCAGGGTATGGTTCGTGTAGTTGAGCGTCTGCGTGGTGATGCGCCACGCATCCCCCCAATGGAACTCGTGCACATCGACGAGGAGGCGCATCAGCTCGGCGACGGCTATGGCAGGATGGGTATCGTTCATCTGAACGGCGGCATGTTCCGGCAGTGACGCCAGATCGCCGTATCGCTCGAGATGCGTCCGAAGCAGATCCTGGAGCGAGGCGGAGGTGAAGAAATACTCCTGCCGCAGGCGGAGTTCCTGTCCCTGCGGAGTCGCGTCGCCTGGGTAGAGCACACGCGAGATTGCCTCCGCACGGGCCTGGTCCGCCTGGGCCCCAACATGATCGCCGGCATTGAAGGCCGCGAGTTGAAGAGGATCGGTAGCGCGTGCCGCCCAGAGGCGCAGAAAGTTCACCTGCCGCCCTCGCCAGCCGACGACCGGCGTATCGTGGGCGACGGCCAGAACCGTCTCGGAGGGTTCCCAGACATGGCGGATCACGCCGGCCTGCTCGGGCATCATCGTGACCCCGCCCCCGAAGCCGATCCGGTAGGTCACGTCGGCCCTGGGGAATTCCCAAGGGTTGCCGCGCGCCAGCCAATTGTCCGGAGCCTCCTGCTGGCGGCCATCTAGGAAGGACTGACGGAACAGCCCGTAATCGTAGCGGATGCCATAGCCGGTGGCCACTACCCCCGTCGTCGCCATGCTTTCCATGAAGCAGGCCGCCAAGCGGCCGAGGCCGCCATTGCCGAGGGCCGCATCGGGCTCGCTCGCGACCACTGCGGAGAAATCGACTCCGAGGTCGGCGAGCGCCTGCCGGAGCGGCTCGGCCAGCCCGAGATTTCCGATCGCTTCGCCGAGGAGGCGTCCGATCAGGAACTCGAGCGACAGATAACAGACGCGCTTATCACTTGCTGTCCGATCAGCCGAACGATTCCAGGCATCCACGACGTAATCGCGCACGGCCAGCGCTGTGGCGGTGAACCAGTCCTGGTCAGCGGCCTGCTCGGGCCGTTTTCCGACATCGTATGCCAGCCGCGAAAGGATTTCCTTGCGCAGAGAGGCGGCATCGGCCGAAGCAGCCTGCGGACGACCGCCGTCTCGCGAGGTCTTCCCCACGCCCGCGCGCTCATATTCTCTGAGAGAAACGGTTTTCTCGTCTACGTCGAACATCTGCCCCCTCTCGGGTGGACCACTGCCGCGTGTCCAATGGGTTCAAAAATCGACGAAATGGGGCGCTTTCACGCAAAATGCCATGCGCCCTGTTACCGCTGACGCTAGGTCAACCCACATGACGCAACGACAATAGCGTGCACCGGAACAAAGAAGCCGCCGGGCGCCCGGCAGCAGCGTCGCACAATCGACTGGATCCTCTTCTTTCATGCGCAAGGCGATCGCTCGGCGATCACGATACGGTTGCTGTTGGTTCCCCCTCGATTATTGGTGACACCCCAGCAATTTGCCGTTTTTGTGAACTCCTGCCGGTTCAGCATAACTCCGAGAGTGCGAAATGGCAGCCCCTCGATAGCGCTAGCCACATGCCTCTCGAGGAGGACCCTTCCACCCCGGACCTCGCCGACCTCGAAGGCCACGATGCCGCCCGGACGCATTACGCGGGCGAATTCCAGGAACGAGAGCCTCACGAACCCTTCCCATGCACGGATCTCACGGTGCCGGTCGATCCGTACGGAGTTCGCATCGATCCCGGCAAACCAGCAGCGCAGCCAATTGTCGGAGGCGTAATCGACGATGTCGAGGAAGGGCGGGGAGGTCACGAGCAGATCGACAGCGCAGTCCGGGACTGCCGGTGTCCTGTGGGCCGGGCCCGTCACGACGAGTGGCCCGGGATGCGCAGGCGGCCCTCCATCGGCCAGGAGAGCCCGGGTCTTCTTCAGGATGATCGCTCGCAGGTCGCGGAAAGGCGGCGTCTGGCAGCGCGCTGCATTGATCCGGCGTTGGGCACCCGGCGAGACGGCCTGGTTCGGCGGGAGCGTGTAGACGGAGAGGAAACCGGACGAATGTCCGGTCAGGCGGTTGATTGCCACCATCCTGATCCACTCGTCGATCCGGTCAGTGGCGCCACTCGCTTCCTGGCCGAGGAGATACGACCGCAAGGCGAGAATGTGGTGCAACGTCTCCCGGTGATAGAAGGCCAGGAGCGGCTCGTGCTCCGCTTCGATTTCCGCGCCATTGAGGGCGATGGCCTGCAGGCGCTCGCGCACGGACTCGACTTCCGGCGGGGCAAGCCGCGGCCGCAGAATCAGCCCGCTCAGCGGATTGACGTCGTTCGCGAGAGGCCGGCGCCCCATCAAGGCAGCCTGCAGGGCCGTCGTACCGCGTCCCGAGAACGGATCGTAGACGCTGGCGCCGGGCCCGGTCAGTCGTGAGATGAAGAACTCGGGAAGCTGAGGCTTGAAACAGGCGCGATAGCTCACCTCATGAAGAGAATGGGCCTGACGCTGACCGGCGGTCCAGAACTCGTTCACGAAGTAATCGAGATCGCCCTCTCGCAGACACACGGTCGGCGCCCCGTTGAAAGTGAACCGTGCGAGCACGTCCAGCAATCTCGCGCCGGCCGATGCTTCCTGCGCTCGCTTCGTCGCGAGCCTCATGTCCATGACCACAGGCCGTTGATCACCCGGCACTCTCGGATCAGATCAAGCGCAATCGATCTTCTCAAGGAGGCGTGCCTCCACGCAGGTCCAGGATAGTCGCTCTATCGAAGCGGCAGCCGCGTGCAAGGCATTGCGGGTGGGCATCCACGGGAAACGGAAAGGCCTGCGGCCATGGATCCGCAAAGAGTGCGTACACGATCAGGCTCGCGATGCCGGGCGGCGATGCTCCAGGAAAAAGCGCATCATCTCGCGCGATGCATCCGGACCGCGAGCATCGGTGTAAGAGCCCGCCGCGTCTCCCCCGAACCATGCATGCGAGCCACCATGCACGACCCACTCCTCCAGCAAAATGCGTCCCTGATCGTCCTGATGCGTGGATCGGGTGTAGGCATGCCCTCCATCCACCCTGCCCCGCTGCGTCCCGATCCTGAGTTTGGATCCCGTGAGCCGTGACTGCGCGATGATCTGTGCGCCGTTGCGGGGATGCACGGTCTTGTCGCGATCACCGTGAAAGACGATGGTCGGCACGCGCGAGTCCGCCTCCAGCGTAAGAGGTCGCTGCGCTCTACCATCCGCGCTGCCATTCCGCATCACGGCGAATGCGGACGTGACGTCGCTTGCCGCACCGCACGGAAGCCCCGAATGCACGCAAATCGCCGCAAAGAGATCAGGATAGGTGGCGCCGAGAACGGCGGCAGCAGCCCCGCCTGCCGACAGGCCGGCTGCGTAGATGCGATCGGAATCCACCGCGTAGTCGCGCATGATCCTTTGCACCATCCCCGCGATCAAGGCGGGCTCGCCGGAGCCCCTCCGCTGCTCACTCGCCTTGAACCAGTTCCAGCACTTGGAGCTGTTCGCAGCCGGACTTTGAACCGGGTATGCGACGAGGACAGACTGCTCCTCGGCAATCCTGTTCATCCGGGTGCCGATCGCAAAATCCTCGGCATTCTGCGTGCAGCCGTGCAGCATCACGACGAGCGGGATCGGCTGTCCTGTATAGGAACTCGGGATATACAGGCGATATTCACGGGTGCCGTTATGATCCCTGTAGGTCTCCTTTAGAAACCGACCTCCCGGAGGGACCAGATTCGCGTGATCATGAACCGACGGTGCGGACTTTCCAGGTTCGAATAACCCTTTCGGCAGGACATGGCGCCAGTCCGCTCCGCCTCCGGGAGGCTGCGGCGGGAACGAGGCAGATCCTCTGCCGGCCATCGATCCGGGGTTGTTCGCACGAGGATCGTCGACCTCCGGCGTCTCGACCTGCCCGTGGCGTGCATCGTCGCGGCCGATCAGCCGTTGAAGCACGGTCGTCGCTTCGGCGAGCCTCCCGCCTCGGGTCAGGCGGAGAGCCTCCTTCATCTCGGGTGGAAGTCCGAATTTCATGTGAAATGTTTCCTTGCAGGGCTGCGGGACGCCGCAATCGTCAGGGTGTCGGTAGTCTCGATCCGACCCCGTCAGCGGATCCGGCCAGCGAGCGCCGCCTTCACCTCGGGACTGGCGTGGAGCGCGCCGAGGACTTCAACCGAGGCGATCGCCGCCGCTGCGAGTTCCGGCGTTACGTCGGATGCGATGCTTGCAAGCCCGAGGACCCGGATCTGGAGCTGCGTTCCGGAGGCCCGAGCGTCTTCGAGATCCTCACGGCGGAAGTGCCTCAGGCCGATATCCAGGCTCTTTCGCTTGACGGAGTTCCGCGCGGCGTCGGAGTGGCGATCGAGCTGGTTTCGGATCGCCGTCCGGATGAAATCCGTCCGATTCGCGTAGAACCCTTCCGAAACCAGAAGGTCGATGTGTCCCAGGTCCACATATCCGAGATTGATCGTGATCTTCTCGGAATCCGGCCCTCTCGGTCGAGAATCGCTCGCCATTTTCAATCATGCTCACCATCCACCTGGATGGTATATGGATGGCCGGACGATTGTTCAAGAGGGTCTTTCAGGGCAGGACATCACGACATGCTGAGCCCGTACCGAAATCGCTGGCCACCACCCGACAGGTCTTGCTACCATTCGTTCTGTGAGTACTTCCTATCAGAAAACCGGAGTGCTGGCGGCCTGCATGCACGCCCTGTGGATGACCGCTCGCCGGGAAGAACGGCGTGCAGATCACGCAGCAGATTGCGCGCGTGCGCTTGAGCGCTTCGATCTTGCGGTCCTCGCAAAACCATTCTGGATAAGAGCGCGCCAGCTGCGGGCTACTGCCATCATCTATCGCGCTCAGGCCTACGCGATTCAGGTCGATCTCACGATGTGAATTCCGTCTAGGTCCGCGCACGACGATATCGCCCATCATCGGCATTGCGAGCCGCAGGCGAAGCGATCCGGATTGGACCCGCGCAGCTGAATTCCACTCGCAAGGACGGAATGGATCGGCTCTTGAAACGGCCAGGCTGAAGTCCCATTTGTCCAGTGCCAGGCTTGAACTGCGCCTGCATTTGGCGCGCGCTCATTCCCGCACCGAGCGAGCCTTTCTTCTGCCACAGAGGCTTGCCTCGATGTCGGGACATGCGGCCTCCCTCCAGACGCAGTCATTGTTTGCCCTGAGCGATGTCACATGGCTCAGGGTGCCGCTGTAGCGTCATCACTCTGTCTTTGATGCGCGTTATCAGCGGATGCAATCCGGTTCATTCCCTTTTAATCGAACGCCAACAAGCAAGAACAAGAGCATGCAATTCAAATTTACGGCAAAGCGTCTTCCCTCTCTGAGGAACGACCCTCCGAAATTCCAGGTCCACCGAATCTGGGCCGATGGAGAAGGAAAGCAGGCCGAGATCAGCCACCTGATCGACCGGACCTATGCCTACAGCTCTCTCCGCGAGCTCCAGTGGCATCTCGCCGAGCGTTTCTCCCGCCCGGCCCAGTCGGTCAGCGTGAGCGCCATCTA
>NZ_LN811361.1:215591-275132 GCF_001006805.1 Microvirga massiliensis
GATTCACGTGACTAGCGCATCGAGCGGAAAAGTGAGTCGACTTGTCCGCGTCGAACGATGCGCCACTCAAGGACCAAAGCATCGGATTAGCCTCAAAAGTGGAATCCACTCTTGGGTCCGATGCTATAGGCGCTCAGCGAACTCCTCGCGACGAGCCTTCCTGCCCGTCATTCCGAAAAATCTCTCAAGGTGAGATAGGTAAGCATTCCGCTTCTGCCGATCCGTGTCTCCTCGGTCGGCTCGGCAGCGAGTCGCACGAGCGGGCGCGGCCCTGGCAGGAAGCGCCGCTGGCTCAGGAACGGGTCGAGCATGTTGACGACCCTCGTGAAGGTTTCCAGAGCCGGGCCGGAATAGATGGTGATGAACTTTCCCCGCTGCCGCCCGGTATTCATCTGGGCATAACGCTCGGGGCCAGGGATGATCTTGTGGTAGACGTTAAGGTCGCGCAGGAGCGGTAGCACTGCCTCTGCAACTCGCTCCGCCTCCATCTGATCGGCGGAGAGATGGAGCTTGTACCCACCGGGAAACAACGCTTTCATCCTCTCGTAGGCGACCGCGCCCGGAACCCAATGGTGGAAGCCGCTCATGAACACATAATCGTCCCGGTTCTCGATCGCCTTGAAGAGTGCACTCATCAACCCACCGCATCCCAGAGCAGAGTCCCGAACAATCCTGACGCACGCAGCGCGATTATTGCGTGATCTACCGCACTCACCCGAGAGCCCGAGGCGCCCTCAAGCCTTTCGTCATTATAAGACGCAGGCACCGAGACACAGTCAGATACAGCGCATTGCTGTCACTGCGAGTGTAGCGAAGCGATCCAGGAGCGCACCCGGCGACGGGTAGATTGCTTCGCCTGCGGCTCGCAAGGACGGGAGTGCAGCGGGAAGGGCAGTGCATCGTGCCTGCGGCTCACAATGGCTTGAGCGGACAACAATCAGCTGAACAAGCCAGCTACCCGTCGTTCTCGCTCGTGAGTTCCTCCGGGCGGAGTCCCTCGTCGCCCGGCCGCCGGAGATAGCCTTTTGCATGAAGGTGGTCCGCCAGCAGCCTTTCCACGAAGGACGTGACCGGGCATCGGTCATCATGCGCCGCCCTTTCCACTGCACGGAACACTTCGTGATCGAGTCTGAGGTTCAGCGTTGATGTTCTCGTTCGCCGCTCGGACATCGAGGCCTGATCCTCCGCGTTCTGCGCCGGGTTTGGGTGGGCGATGTCACGTAGATAGTGCGCCGGGAACCATACGCCAGCGCCAAGGCAACGGCAGATCACGTGGTTGGAAGTGCCATGGCTTAGCCGCAATTCGGGCGGCGGACACCATCCGCCGCCCGAATGAGCCTCACGGCTTGAAGACGAAGTCCTTGCCGATCATGACGTCCTGCGGGATCGCCGGCAGATCCGAGAACAGGTCCGGGTGCTTCTCCATCACGCGCACGATGTGCTTCGGCTCGATATGCTTGTTCACGTCGAAGGTCGCTTTCAGGAATCCGAGACGGTGCAGGCGATCCTGCGCGCTCCAGAGCGCCCTGTAGTTGTTCGCCGAGAGGCGCCGGTCCGCCTGCTGGATGTTGAACTCCATGGCGGCTTCGGCAATGTCCGGCTTCAGGCCCGGAATCCAACGGGTCGCGATCTGGGCGGCCTGCTTGGGATTGGCCCGCATCCACTTGTCGGCCTCGGAAAGAGCGGCCAGGAATTTCTCGATCGTCTCGCCGTTCTTCTCGACCCAGGGACGCGTCGCGACGTTGAAGCCGAGATAGGAGATCACGTCACCGCCGCGGATCACCTCGATGGCGCCTGGCACGTCCTTCAGCGCCACGATCGGCCAGGGATCCCAAGCCGAGAAGGCGTCGATGCCCTTCGCCAGGAGCGCCACCGTCATGTCCGGCGGAGGCGTGTTGACGAGCGTGACATCCTGCGGCGTCAGCCCGGCCTTCTCGAGCAAGGCGAGGATGTAAAGATGATTGATCGTGCCGAAAGATGCGGCGATACGCTTGCCCTTCAGGGACGCGAGGTCGCCTTTCCTGATGCCGGAATCGTCGCGCGCGATCAGCGCCATGGTGGCGTCCGATCCGAGCTTCGTAGCATTCCCGCTGTAGTTTCCGAGCGCGACGAGATCCATGCCGCGCAAGACGGCGCCGATCATCGGCACACCGACCTGCACGATCTCGGATTCGCCGGCCTGGAGCGCGTTGAGAGCATCGACGCCGGTGGCGTAGGGACGCGCGATCTCGACATCGAGACCGTGCTTCTCGAAGAATCCGCGCTCGAGCGCGATGGGCAGGCCGATCTGGTCGACACCGGTTACCATGCCGGCTTTGACCGTCGTCAGGTCCTGCGCCAGGGCCGGCGCGGCGATCAGCATACAGAGCAGACTGAGCAGGCGTATCATGGGCGTCATCCTCCTTGTGGCAAAGGCTCCACGCGCCTCACCCAGTACGGTCGTGCGATGGCGCGCAGATCTTGCTTCTGAACACCGCGGATCTCCACGGCGTGGTCCGTTGTACCGGAGACGCGACCATAGGCCTGAAAAAACAGGACGTGGAAGCGTTCGGGCGTGAAAGGCAGGCTCACGACGACGTTCACCCGTCGCCTGTCCGGAAAATCGCCCGCGACCTTGCCGCCCGCGGCAGCGGTCAGCCAGGCCTGCCAGCCGAGATAGACAGCGACCAGGCCGAGCAACAAGCGTCCTTTCGTCGAGGTCAACGCTGCCCGGACGAGGCTCATGCGGAGCGCACCAGGTGGAGAACCTGCCCCGACAGCATCTTGAAGGCATCACTCTCGACGAGGTCGTCCCAGATGCGCGGACGCGGCAAGTTGATCTCCACGTCGTCCAGAATTCGCCCTTTGGAGAGGACGATGACCCGATTGGCCAGGAAGACGGCTTCGCCGACATCATGCGTGATGAAGATGATCGTGGGCCGCCGCTCCTGCCAGATGCGCGTCAGCTCCTCCTGCAGCGTCATGCGCGTCTGCGCGTCGACGCTCGCGAAGGGCTCGTCCATCAGGAGGATATCCGGGTTGTTGGCGAGCGCCCGCGCGACGCCGACCCGTTGCTGCATGCCGCCCGAGAGTTCGTTCGGATACCGATCGGCTGCGTGAGCGAGGCCGGTGAGTGCCAGGTATTCGCGGGCGATCTCCTCTCGCTCGGCCTTGCCGATGCCCCGCATCTTGGGCCCGAAGGCGACGTTCTCGAGCACGGTCTTCCAGGGGAAGAGCGCGAAGGACTGGAAGACGACGCCGCGATCCGGGCCCGGCCCGCTCACCGCACGCTCACCAACGAGAATCTCTCCGCCCGACGGCGGCAGGAAGCCCGCGACCATGTTGAGGATCGTGCTCTTGCCGCAGCCGGACGGGCCCACGATGCAGACGAAATCGCCCTGCTCGACTTCGAGCGAGACATCCCGCACGGCATGCACCTTGGATCCGCGGTAGGTGTCGAAATAGATTTTCTCGAGATGGCGAAGCGTCAGGTTTCTCACCGCGTCACGAGCCCCCAGCGCTCTCCGGTCGCGCGCTCGATCGGCGCGAGAATCCAGGCATCCACGACATACCAGAGCAGGCCGAGCACGATCATGCCGAGCAGGATCTCGACCACCGATCCGGCACGGCGCGCATCGAACATCATGAAGCCGATGCCACTCGTGCCGACGATCATCTCGGCGGCGATCAGTGCGCGCCAGCCATAGCCGAGGCCGTTGCGCAGCCCCGTGATGATGTTCGGCAGCGCTCCCGGCAGCACCACCTCCGAAAGGATGCGGACACGCGAGGCGCCGAGGCATTGCGCGGCGCGATACATGTCGACCGGCACCGAGCGGACGCCGAGCACAGTGTTCAGCACCACCGGAAAGAGTACCGTGTAGACGATGATGAAGGTCATCGTGGTCAGGCCGAAGCCGAACCAGATGAGCAGGATCGGCAGCCAGGCGATATCGCCGATGGCCTGGAAGAAGAGCAGCACCGGCCACAGCACCGCATGTGCGCGCGAACTCAATCCGACGAGGATGCCCAGCGGAATGCCGATCGCCATCCCGGCAAGCGCTCCGACGACGAGCCGAACGAGGCTGTCCTCGAGATAGGACGGCAGGATGCCCTTGTAGGTCAGAGACAGGAAGGATTGGACGACGTCGGCGGGCCCGGGGAAGAACACCCGGGGAAAGATCTCCGCCTCGGCGACCAGAGCCCACAGGGCGAGGATCGGGATGAACGGGACGAGCGCCCGAATGGCGGGCCAGCGCGCCGTCCAGCGCATGTAAAAGCTCCAGGCGGACAGGGCGGCGGTCATGCGGCGCGCACCATGCCCCAGCGCTCGATCGTCGCCCGCTCCCATGGCGCGAGGACCAGGCGGTCGAGCAGGAGCCAGAGAGTGCCGACCACGACCATGCCAAGGATGATCACCTCAGTGCGATAGAAGTCGCGGGCGAGGAACAGCATGTAGCCGAGCCCGACATCGGTCGCGATCATCTCGGCCGCGATGAGCCCGCGCCAGGCAAAGCCGAGCCCCGTGCGGATGCCGGTGACGATGTTGGGCAGCGCCCCCGGAAGCAGCACCTCCGTGAGCATCGACCAGCGCCCGGCTCCGAGCGAGGCGGCCGCATGGCGCAGGGGCTTCGGGATGGTCGAGACGCCGAGCAGCGTGTTGTAGGCCACGATGAAGAAGACGGCGTTGAAGATCACGAAGGTGATCGCCCCGAAGCCGTAGCCGAACCAGAGCGTCGCGATCGGGATCCAGGCGATCCCGGCGAGCACCGAGAAGAAGCGGAAGACGGGCGTCAGCAGTTCCGAGACGATCGGGCTCACGCCCATGGCGATACCGAGCGGAACGGCGAACAGGAGCGCCAGCCCCGTGCCGACGAGGACCCGCGCGAAGCTGGCCGCCACGTGCATCGGCAGCGACCCATCCCGGATGGCTTCGATCCCTGCCCGGAATACCGCCGGAACACCGGGAAAGATGCCCGAATGCACGTCGAAGAGCGTGACGACGGCCTGCCAGATCACGACGAGGGCGACGAGCGGCGCCAGAAAGGTCAGCGTGCCCGAGAGACCATCCGGCCAGCGCCAGACCGGCAGGCGCCGAATCTCGGCTCCCGGAGGCCTCATCCGCATCCGGCCACCTTGAGATCTTCGATCGGGTACAATCTCACGCCGCGTCCTCCCATCGAGTTCGGAATCGGGCACTGTCGGCCCGTTGCAGTGAGACTAGAAACGTTTGGGAAGCGAGGCAATGCGCCCCTCGGGCTGTGGATTGCGCCGGCCGCCCTGCGGCTGGTCAGGGCCCGTCGTGGTGCTCGGCACCGCAGCGGAGCGGGGCTTCGATCCAGCTGCAGGCCGTTCGGGACGAAG
The DNA here is from genome assembly GCF_001006805.1 of Microvirga massiliensis. Lineage (GTDB taxonomy): Bacteria > Pseudomonadota > Alphaproteobacteria > Rhizobiales > Beijerinckiaceae > Microvirga > Microvirga massiliensis. The sequence continues at coordinate 220,932 of NZ_LN811361.1, forward strand.
CCCGTCAAAGGCGCGGGACAGCCATGATCGGTCGTCCTCCTGTCAGAAAGCTCTGCTCTGATGTCTTAGTTGGACCTGCGCCGCTCTGTCGGAATCCGCACAGATTGTGCTGAATGCGGACGGTATGACTTGTCGCGTTGCGTATACCCTGGCGGATCTTTGGGCCGGAACGTTCGAATATTTGAGGGGCGCAGCCGGTGCCGCCTGGATCTGAAATATTTGAGGAGCAGGACGTCGCGAATCATCGAACGAATACGAGCGATACGATCAACGAAGTGGTCGAGGCCGTTCGCGACGAGACCCGTGCGGCAACGAACGAGACGCAGGACGCCATCAGCATGGGATTCGACGGAATGCGGCGCATTACCGACCAGCTCACGCGCGCATTCGGCCTCACGGGCCAGAACAACGAGGCACTGGCTCGCAAGGCGAGCGACAACCTCGAGGCTCTTGCGGAGACCGGCACCGTGCTGGCCCGCGGCCTCCAAGATGTGTCGCGCGAATGGCTGACGCTTCGCAGGACAGGCTCCGGATGAACATCGAAGGGATGACGCAACTGGCACGCTGCCGGTCAATGCCGGACCTCGTGGCCGCCCAAAGCGACCTGATTCGCGACAACTGGCGCCAAATGATCGATGGAAGCCGCCGGATTGCCGAGCGTTCGATCGAGGTCGCGGATGAAGCGGCTCGGAAAATTGGCAATCAGGCCGATAAAGCCGATCACATCCGCCAAGCGGCCTGACGTTTCCACTTCAATTTCTGATAGCTTCGAGAGCACCCCCATGGGGCGCTCTTCGTTTGGCGGATATGGGATGCGGCAGTCTGCGCGGAGAGGATTATAGTCTCGTCCGAGAAGCAAGACGGACAGATGCTGAGAGTGGCGCCGGATCAGGCAATGCCCACTGTCGCATCCTCTCCATGATCGCGAGGACCCATTCCCGCCATTGCGAGCCGCAGACGGTGCGCACAGCCCTTTCCACCGCCTCCCCGTCATTTCGAGCCGCGGGCGAGGCGAACCAGCCGTCGATGGGTAGATTGCTTCACTGCGTTCGCAATGACGGTGAGGGCGTGAGAGCGGGAAGAGCAGGGCCCGGAAACGGAAGTAGACGCCGGACCCACTGCCGTCATGGCGAGCCGCAGGCGCCGAGGCACAGTCCGTCCCGCCGCACCTCCGTCCTTGCGAGCCGCAGGCGAAGCAATCTACCCTTCGACGGATGTGCTCCTGGATCGCTCCCCCTCGCAATGACAGTGCGGCGTGAGGAGAGCGTGAAGCAAAAACTCACGCGCGATCGATATTCCTCACATTACCCGCTTTGCGAGCCAGATGGCCGAGGCCCGTAATCGGCTGTGTCTGCGCCAAATGCGCGGCTCCACAGGCCGCTCACGATGGCCGATTTGTCGATCTCTCGAATGTCCTGAGAGTAGCCGCCCGTATAGAGCTTGACGATCATCTGGTCTCGCGGACTGGCTTGCAGATCGTAGGACAGCCTCACCCGGAGCACGTCGGTCCGGTCGTCATGGACGATCTCTGCAATACGAGCCGTGAAAGACTCGACGCCCTCGACCCGAAGGATGACCTGTCCCGGACGCAGGGCCGTCGTTCCTTTGAAGATTTCCATAAGGGCACCATCGAGCGAAATGCTCACGATGCGCCCCTCGAGGATCCGGCCGCCTACCGTTAGGAGTCCCGGTTCCTCAGCCAGAAAGCTGTCGAGCAGCGGTCTTGGCCGCTCGAAGCAGATCAGCGATGCGATCACCAGCACCACGATATTCACGCCCGCCCAATAGCCGGAGATCACCGAGAACTCGCCCTCACCGATTCGCGACCATTCCGGCACGATGCTGATGATGAGGCCAAGCGCGGTGACGGCGATCAAGGTCGCGATGCAAGCGAAGGTATAGGCGTCGAACCGAGTCCTCCTGCTGCCGCTTCCTTTCGGCGTCACCCTGAACGGCTTTCCGAACGGCTTGATCACGCTCGAAATGACGACGGGCAGCATCCGAAAGGTCGAAAACGCGCCGACCGCACTCGAAACCATGGGCAGGTAGCGGGTCGGCGTGAGCCAGACCATCAGCAGGAAGTAGGTAACCAGGACCGGGGCCTGATACGAGACGATGTCCTCGACGCTCGTGAAGTACAGGGGTGGGGCGCCCGTCCACAGGTAGACGGCCGGCACGATCAGGATCGCGAGCCTGACGAAGTACTGCACGAGCCAGGACAGCGGAAGGAACATGATCCGCTGGAACAGCGTAAGGCCGGGACCCCGCAAAGGCCCATTGTGCAGATACAGCGTCTGGATCCCGCCCTGGCACCAGCGCTCGCGCTGCACGAAATAGCCCTTCAGGCTCTCGGCGGCCAAGCCCATCGAGAGGCGCTCGTTGAGGTAACGAGTCTTGTAGCCTTTGTTGAGCATCGAAAGCGTCGTCAGCAGATCCTCGGTGATGCTTTCGGTCGGAAAGCCCCCGATCGCCTCGACGGCGATACGACGCGACACCGAGCACGACCCGCAGCAGAAGCTCACGTCCCAGGCATCACGGCTGGCAGCCATCTCATCGAAGAACAGGCGCTGCTCGTCGGGCCAAACGCGCTCCAATGAGAGGTTGGACTGGACTGGATCCTTGTTGAAGAAGTGCTGTGGCGTTTGCACGATCCCGATGGAAGGATCGGTGAAGAAGGGAAGCGTGCGGCGCAGGAAGTTGCGATAGGGCACGAAATCGGCGTCGAAGATCGCGATGAACTTGCCTGACGAGACCTTCAATCCATTGTTCAGATTGCCCGCCTTGGCATGGGCGTTGTTCCCGCGAACGACATGGATCGCCCCTTTCTGCTCGCAGAAGGATCGCAACCAATCCCGGCGTTGATCGTCGAGAACGTAGACCTTCAACTTCCCCTTCGGATAGTCCAGTGCGAGGGCTCCGACGATCGTCCGTTCCAGCACGTCGAGGGGCTCGTCATAGGTTGGGATGAACACGTCGACCGTCGGCAACGCATCGTCGGGCCGTTGGAAGAATTCCGTCTCCAGACGATCTGCCTCCTTGCTACGGTCGGCGTATCGACTCATCGCGACGAGGAAAAGGGCAAGTTCCGAGAAGGCCAGAACTTCGACCAGGAACAGAAACCAAACCCAATAGAAGGCGAAGCCTTGCTCGACCTCCATCGGGCGGACCGTTTCGGTGAAGCGCCAGATCAGGTAGCGCGAGGCGACCGCCAAGACGACGGCGCAGGTGATGGCCCTCGTCCAGGTCCGGTGCCTCGACCAGTTCAGGGCAAAGATCAGGAAATAGGCCGCGACCAGGAAGGTCGGAGCGAGGGCTAGGAAATACTGAACCAAAGCGACCTGATCCACCGTTTCAGTGGGGCAGTGCGGGTCGCGAAGCGCACCTGGGCGCTCCGGCCAACCTGGCAGAAATTTTCGAAATCTTTCTCCAGGCCGGACTCCGGCAGGGAAACCCGGATCCGGGCGTTCCTGCCCCGTCCGGCCGGCAGCGTTGCGGCAAGGGTCGTCTCATCCACCACGGCAGCGTTGCCGCGAACGGAGACGACGTACCCCTTGATCACGTCGCCGCCCCCATACAGCCTGACCTCGGCCTCGCGCCCGGGCTCAATCTCGTCGTAGTCGGCTTCCGAGACGAGAATGTCCACGAAGAGATCCCGGCAATCCAGGATCCGGGTGATCTCCTGGCCCACGACGACATGGTTCCCGCCTACGACGCCGTTGCGCCAGACCACGCCCTCGAATGGCATCTCGATCTCGGCGCGTTCCGTTCGCCTGATGCGGTCCTGCTCCTCGGCCAGCTGCTTTTCGAGTTGCTCCTCGCGCGCCTCGTTTTCCTTCAGACGAACATCGATCTCCGCCAACTGGATCGTGACTTCGTCCATGCGCTGGCGCGAGTAAGGGACATCGTTGCGCCCGTCGCCGATATAGGTGCCCCGCTTGACCGCGTCCAACTGGCTTTCGAGGCGAACCATCTGGTTGCGGGCAACCCGCCCTTCGCCCTCCGAGGTAGCCTGGGCTGCCCGCGCCTGCTCAACCTGGCTTCCAGCCACCACGCCCGTGGCGCCGAGCGTCTGCCGCCGCTGAAGTTCGGCATCCGCTGCGACCCGTTGAGCCTCGTTGATGGCGATGCGCTGGCGAACCGTCGCGATTTCCTGTTCGAGACTGGCCAGGGTTGCCGTCTGGTATTCCTTCAGCCGATCGGCCAGTTCGTTGCGCAGGCGGCCGAGTTGCTGGCGCTGGAGGTCATAGGCGGAAATCCGTTTCCTCACGGTCTCCAGTTCCGCCTCGAGAGAGGCTGCGACAGCGCGGTTCACCCGCTCGTTCCGGATGGTGACGAGATGGGATCCCGCCGTCAGGGCGGTGCCAACCTTCGGCGCTGTCCGCAGGATAGTGCCCTCGACCGGTGCGGAGAGCACTGCGAAGCGCGCATTCACCGTGCCGTCCAGGCTCGTATAGCCCGTCAGAGTCGGGAGGATCGCAATGATGCCGCAGGCGAGGAGCAGGAGGCCCACGGTGATCCGGATAACCCGGCTGTTCCAGAACATGAACGGCTACTCGCAATGACAATCGGCGTTCGGCAATTCGATCTCATCCAACCAACGAACCGGACGGGGCCATGGCCCCGTCCGGTCCTGGCAATGAACACGCGCACAAACCTACCGGCGCTAGCGGCAAAGCAGAAAACGCACAACAGACGGCTTGCTCAAATTATAGCTCCCCACTTACAAGAATATGGGCGGAGCGCAAGAGGTGTTTGGCAGGCAGAAAAGGCTGGAGACCTGCCCGCCTCAAACGCACGCAATTCCTATTGGCTTCCCAAAATCGACAATTCCGACCGGTTTCTTAAGGATTTATGCTAATAGTTCTCTGCACAATGTGAATACTGAGATGACATTGATTCCGTCGAAGACTATGGTGTGCACCTCCGCCCAATCGGGAATGTTCGTCGCCATCTTTTTCCACGGCTCGTTTGCTCACCAAGAACCTCGTACACTTGGCTGACCCGTGCTGGAGACATGCCAGCCTGAGTCGACGCGAGCCATACAGCCGAGTGTTATGCTGCATTGGAATATCGAACGGAGGCCAGTCGCCCGAGAAGCAGGAATGGACAGCGAGCACGCCTCCACTGTGCCTGCGGGTCGCCGACGAGTGCCTCAAGGCAGAGCGTAAACTCGGATGTCTTGCTCGATACCCCGCAGTTCGGCTGGCCGTGGAACCGGTGAGATGCCGCTGCTCGTGAGAATGGTCGAGGCGTCTCGGTCGCCAATAACCGATCCCGTTGCAAGGATAGCCTGGGCATCCGCAAGATCCTGCACGCGCGAGGCGATATTCACCGTCTGCCCGAAATAGTCCTGGCGGTCATTCAGCGTCACGGCAAGGCATGGCCCCTCATGGATTCCGATCTTCAAGAGCAGGTCCTCGCGTCCGCGTTCAGCGTTGAGCCGGCGCATCGCCTCGCGCATCCTCAGGGCCGCGGCAACAGCCCGGTCCGGTGTCGGGAACGTCGCCATCACGGCATCCCCGATGGTCTTCACGATCGCTCCCGCTTCACTCGCCACGATCTCTTGCAGCACCCGAAAATGCGCTCGCACGAGATCGAAGGCCGCGAGGTCTCCGACCCGTTCGTAGAGATGTGTCGATCCTCTCAGGTCCGTGAACAGGAATGTCAGGCTGGTGATCTTGAGCCGCTGGTCGATGTCCAGCGTATCGGTCCGGTAGACGTCCCGGAAGGTCTGGTTCGTGAGAAGCCGCTTCGCCGTCAGGAAAGGACGGCGGCGGCCGAGAATGTCGTGGAGTTCGTCCCCGGCTATGCACACGTTGGGCAGAACCCGAGCATCGGTATGGTTCTCGAGGGCGAGCCTGAGCGGACCGGGCTGCAAGGTGAGGGTCTCGTTCAACGAGTGACCTCGGCCGATGACCATGGACAGGTTCCGGCGCTCGGTCGTCGGCTCGCCTTTCACGTCAATGAACTGGGTCGAATGCGTGACGGCATCGAAGATGATGACGAATTCCGCCGGAAGGTGAAGCGAAAGGAATGCCCTCTCACCGGGCTCGAGTTCGACCATCTCGAGAATGATCTTCTCCATTCGCTGTTCGAGATCATCCGGCAGATCGACACCCGAACTCCAGAATATCTGGCGGTAGTATTCGAATGGAGGCAGACGATCCGGATCATGGGCCGCGATGCGGCGTACGCGTGGGCTGACCGTGAACGTCACGTCGACCATCTCGTCGAGAGTGGGCTCGTAGCCAGCAGCGCAGAGAGCACAATTGTATGTGCACTTGTCGACAGACTTGAGTGTAACTGCAGAATCGAGCACGCCGCCGCAACCTGGACACAAAACATTCCAGGCCATCTCGAACGCTCCGATCCGGGCGGCATGCAGGAACGCCGCGACCGTCTTCTCCTCGTCGAGCCCATGGGCAGCAGCGAATGCGAGGGCGTTGATGCGGTTGAGATCTCGATCCGAACCATGCGCCACGAGGGCTTCGATACGGCCCGCCACCTGCGGGTCAGCCGCTTGGCGCAAAACGGCAAAGAGGGTGCTCGTCTCACTCATGCTGCGGTCTCCTCGCGTCGCGAGTTTCCGTCCCGACCCACTCCAAGTTCGATCCTATCATGAACCGGCTTGCCGTGGGGAGAACGTCACGATTTCGCCCGACGCGATTGCTGCCTCGAGCGATCGAGGAGATCTCACACCGTGTTTCGCGCCAACCCTACCATGACGACGCGTGTGACACTCACGCCGGATCCCGCCGAGTGATCCCATCGGCAAGGCCGAGGAGTGAAAAAAGCTTCTGGCGAAGTCGTTGCCGGCTCGCTGCTGCCGGCGGACAGTGAAGGCAAGGCGCTCGGGGCTATGTCCTTGACCGCGGCGGCACGGGACCAAATTATCCGGCGATGTCCGCCGATGCGCAGCCTCGTTCCTCGCCGGTCCCGTCGATCGAGCGCCTCCTCCAAGCGGCTGCAAGGCGGGGCCTCATCGAAAGCTTCGGGCGAAATGCAGTGCGTTCCGCTCTGCGCTCGGTCGTGGAGGAGTGGCGTGTCGGGTTCCGCGAAGGTGCTGCGGAGCCGGCGGAAGCTCATGGGCTGCTCGCGGCGGCGGAGCATCGGCTGATGGCCGAATGCGAACCGCAGTTGAGGCCTGTCTTCAATCTCACGGGCACCGTCCTGCATACGAATCTAGGCCGGGCACCGTTGCCGCGGGCGGCTACGGACGCGGTCGCGCGCGTGGCTCTCGGGGCCTGCAACCTCGAATTCGATCTCGAGGGCGGCGCGCGCGGGGACCGCGACGCGCATGTGGAGGAGTGGCTGTGCCGCCTTACGGGAGCCGAAGCCGCGACACTCGTCAACAACAATGCCGCAGCGGTGCTTCTCGTCCTCAGCACCCTGGCGCGTGGCAAGGAGGTCGTGGTCTCGCGCGGAGAGCTCGTCGAGATCGGCGGATCCTTCCGGATTCCCGACATCATGCGCCAGGCCGGTGCAAAGCTCCGCGAAGTCGGCACCACCAACCGGACACACGCTCAGGACTACGAGGCTGCTTTGAGCCCTCGCACGGGCCTCGCCATGCGCGTTCACCCCAGCAATTACCGCATCGAAGGCTTCACGGCCTTGGCGAGTGACGACGCGATCGCCGGGATCTGCCGGCTTCGCGGCCTGCCCTTCGTGGTAGATCTCGGAAGCGGCAGCCTCATTGATCTCGAGCGGTTCGGACTGCCGCACGAGCGTACGCCGAGGGAGGCGGTCGCTGCGGGCGCGGACCTCGTGACGTTCAGCGGGGACAAGCTGCTCGGCGGACCACAGGCGGGGCTGATCGTCGGCCGGCGCGACCTCGTGGCACTGCTGAAACGTAATCCACTGAAGCGGGCCCTCCGTTGCGACAAGATGACGATTGCGGCTCTCGGAGCCGTGCTCCCGCTTTTCGCCTATCCCGAGCGGCTGAGCGAGACATTGCCGGCTCTGGCCCTTTTGACATGCCCGGAGCGGGATATCGCGGCACTCACCGCGAGGATCCTTCCTGACGTCGCGCGGGCTCTCGATGGCTTGGCGACGGCGGCCGCGATCACCTGCTGCAGCCAGATCGGCAGCGGGGCTTTTCCGACGGACCTCCTTCCTAGTGCGGGACTCCGGTTGTCACCCGTCCGGTCGCGCACCGCTCCCGGCCTCTCAGTGCAACGTCTCGCACGGGCTCTGCGGCAACTCCCGACTCCCGTGATCGGGCGCAGCGAGAAACGGTCGGTCGTTCTCGACATGCGCTGCCTCGCCGACGAGGAAACTTTCATCGCGCAATTGCCTGCCCTCCGCACTCTCCTGACGCAGGAGACGAACCCGGGATGAAATCGATCTCGGTCGGCGTCATTGGTCATGTCGATCATGGCAAGACGGCTCTCGTGCGTGCTCTCACGGGAATCGAGACGGATCGCCTTGCGGAAGAGAAAGCTCGCGGCGTCTCCATTGTCCCGGGCTTCGCACTTCTCCGAACGCCCGGCGGAGAAATCGATCTGATTGACCTTCCCGGGCACGAGCGATTCATCCGTGCAATGATTTCCGGCGCCACGGGCGTAAAGGCGGTCCTTGTCGCCGTCTCCGCCATCGAAGGCATCAAGCCGCAGACAGTGGAGCATCTCGAGATTGCACGTTTTCTCGGCATCCGGCGCGGAGTCATGGCATTGACCATGTGCGATCGGGTGGAGACCGGCGAGTGCGAGTCACGCCGCATCCAGCTCAGAGCTCTGGCGGACGAGTTCGGGATCGAAGAGTCGCCCATCATCCCGATATCCGTAGTGACGGGTGCAGGCATTCAAGACGTTGCACGCTGCCTGAGCGATCTCGCCGCATCCGCGCCCGAATCCCGCGACGACGGGTTTGCCTATCTTCCCGTGGATCGCGTGTTTTCCGTTGCCGGATTCGGGACGGTGGTCACCGGTACTCTTCGGCGGGGCATGATCTCCAAGGGCGATTGGATCGAGGTCTGGCCGAGTGGTCGCCGCGCGCGAATCCGGACTCTTCAGATTCACGGCCGGTTCGTCGAAAGCGCCGTGCCGGGGCGACGGACAGCGGTCGGGCTGCGCGATGTCTCGGTCGGTGACCTCAGGCCAGGACACACGCTCGTCACACCCGGCATCGTCGTAAGCAATCGATGGCTCGATGCGTCCGTAACCGTCTGCGCGGGAGATCCACGCGGGCTCGCGAATGGTGATCAGGTGCGCCTTCTGATCGGAACCACCGATGCGGCGGTCAGGATCCGGCTCCTCGAGCACGATACCTTGCGTCCCGGCGAAACCGGTCTGTGCCAGTTTCGGTGTGACGAGGATGTCGTCGCACCGGTGCGGGAGCCGTTCATCCTTCGCGCAGGCTCGCCGAGCCGCACAGTCGCAGGAGGACGGATTCTCGATCCGGCATCGCGCCGCCGACGCCGTTTCGACGCCATGTCGCTCGAATCCCTGAAGGCTATGGCGGCCGGTCGACCCGGAGAGGCGCTGCTCGGCCGCTTGCGCGAAGCGGGTCTGCGCGGGTGCGCCGTCGGCGAGCTCGCCTGGTCGTTCGGCGTCGACGAGAGCCGCCTTCGGCGACGCCTCCATGAGCTCGGGGCCCAGCCCGAAGGCGCCCTTCGTGTCATCGACCCGCATGTCTGGTCCGACCTTCTCGATCGCGTCGCACGGCAGGTGGCCGAACATCATCGGGTCCAGCCCCTGGAATATGGCCTTCCGCGGGAGAGAATGCTGGCCTTCCTGCCGAGCGGGTTGGATGCCGACCTCGCCAAAGCGCTTCTCGGGCGATTGGTCGAGACCGGGATCCTCGTTGTCGAGAAAGGCCTCTATTGGCACGCCGATTTTCGCCCGCAGGACCAGATCTCGCCCCGCCTCGCCGCGATCGAGGACCTCTGCCGGCGCGCTAGGTTGAATGCACCGAGCGAGGCCGAAATCGTCGGACAGGGTGGCGAAAATGCGACGATCGTGGCGCATCTCGTTCGGGCCGAAGTTCTGATCCGAGCCGTCGATAGGGTTCAGCGAAGAGTTCTTCTGTTCCACCGAGATGCGATGGCTGCGGCGCGGACATCCCTCGCGCGGCGATGGCCTCACGAGCAGCCCTTTCTCGCGGGGGAGGCAGGCGCGCTCCTCGGGATCTCCCGCAAATACTCCATCCCTCTGCTCGAGCATCTCGACCGCGTCGGATTCACCCGCCGGATCGGAGATCAGCGTATCGTCATCGAGAAGGGGGCCGAGTCCGACTCTCGACATCGCGCCCATGGACCCACGCCGGCGGCCGCCCCATAACGATACCGGAGGCGATCGGGGTCTGGTGGCCCTCCTGGTCTTCAAAACCAGTGGCCCGCCAAAAGCGGGTGGTGGGTTCGATTCCCATCCGTCTCCGCCACATCAGGGCTTAGGCCAACCTGAGTGTCCGACGTGCCTGTCGAAACCGGTGGTTTTGTGCCCGCTTTCGTGCCCGAGGATACGGGTCGCCCTCCACCGAGTTTCTCCATAGTGCGATGGGTGACGGGACTCGGCGGACGGACCGTTACTCGATGGGCAAGCCGTGCATCTTGAGGAACGAGAGCTTGTCCCAGTAACCACGCTGGAAGGCGATGCGTCCGTCGCGCACGGTGAAGAACCCGCAGCCGCGAAGTCCCAGCGGATCGCGCCACTCCAGCGCGACAGTGTCGCCCGCTTCGTGGATGGCTTCCACGATGCAGGTCATGTCAGCTCTCGCAAACTCCCCCGAGAACATGGCCCGGATCGCCTCGCGACCTTCGACCGGATCCTGCGTCACCTGATGGTTCACGGCATCCGGGTGGTAGAGGTCCGCCAAGCCGTCCGCGTCGACGGCGTTGAACCTCTCGACCCAGCGTTCCACGACTTCGCGCGGCGACATCATGCTCCTCCTTCGAGGGAAGGACACCGACGGGTTGTCGATGCAACCTCGAGCCTGCGCCACGAGACTAAAGCGGCCATACAGCCCGCTGACACATCTCCTTTCCAGTCAGAGAATGCCCACCGGTATTCGTGACATCGTCCCGCCAGACCAGGTGCAAATCTCACTGCGGCATGCACTGTCACGCGACTTCGGCCCTGATCGCCCATGCCCTCGCCTTCAGCCGGATCGACCCATCTTCCTCTCGGGGAAGACTGTCGTGCAGTTTTGCCCTCAGGCGCTCCCGCGCCTCGAGATCGAGGCTCATGCAGTAGCCCGGCGCTGGCCCTGTACCCAAGGTGAACGGGTGCCAGAAGTCGTCGAAGCCCGTGAACACGGTCTCGACTTCGATGGAAGTGCTATCCACCGATGCAAGACCGGCAACCTTTGCCAGATTGGTCAACCCCTCTTGTGTGCAAAACGGAAAACGCCTGTCTTCCGTGAGGTCCCGAGCCCTGGGATCGAGACTCGTCGCAACCGTCCAGAAGGTGCGCATGAACTCCATCCCGCCACCCGGATAATCCCACACGTAGAACCCAATCTGTGCGCCGCCTCGGGCGGCCCGTTTCATCTCGGCGAGCGCCCTCTGCCGGTCAGGCACGAAATTGAGAACCAGCGCAGATACGATCACGTCCCGGCTGGCCTCCTCCACAGGCAGGGCTTGTGCATCCCCCACCCGAAACTCCGCCCGAGCGTCCGGCACGTTCGCGCGTGCCTTTGTGAGGAAGCCCTCGGACTGGTCTATGGCGATCAGGCTCTTCGGCGCGCATTGCGCAAGGATGGCGGCGGACAGTGCGCCGGTCCCGCAGCCAACCTCTAGCCAGTCCAAGTCACCCGAGGCATCAAGCCAATCAAGGAAGCGAGGCGCAATCCGACGGCTCCATCGCCCCATATACAAGTCGTAGCTGTCTCCTGCCTGCCAAGCGTCATGGCGCGACATCTCAGGCATCGGCTTGTCCTCCGTCCACTCGCGTGAACGTATCCCACGATACTTCTGCGGCTCCTGCAATAGCCATGCCTTCAGAGGATCCGCTATTCGGCTGGCCGCCTTCGACCTCACACTAGACTGTCCAACGCGGGTTCGGCTCCCATCCGTCTCCGCCATGAGGAAAATCATTGCAAATCGGCCTTGATCGGGCTTTTCGGTTCATCTCCGAATGTGAGAAGAGCCGGAGTCGATGATCGAGATCGTTGCCGCCGTGATTCAGGACCAGGAGGGCCGTGTGCTCCTGGTGCGGAAGCGCGGGACGCTTGCTTTCATGCAGCCGGGCGGCAAGCGGGATGGAGGCGAGGACAACCTGACTGCGCTCGCTCGCGAGTTGCGAGAGGAGCTCGGTTGCCGCCTGGAGCCTTCCTCGGCCGTGCACCTCGGGACCTTCGAGGCCTCTGCTGCGAACGAGGCTGGTCGGCGGGTTCGAGCCGCTGTCTACAAGGTCAGAGTCAGTGGCGTGACGAGTCCGCAGGCCGAAATCGAGGAGCTCGTGTGGATCGATCCGGACGACGCAGCGGGGCTCGTGCTCGCGCCACTGACTCGCGAGTATGTTTTGCCGAGGATAGTGACTCGCTTGGCAGGATAGAGCACTCACTGGATTGCTTCACTTCGTTCGCAATGACGGAAGTGGGTCCGGCGCTACTCCGGTTCCGGCAGTGCTCATCCAGTACACATGCCCTCTTCGTCATCGCGAGCGGAGCGAAGCGATCCAGGAGCGCCTCTGTCGACGGGTAGATTGCTTCGCCTGCGGCTCGCAAGGACGAAGTGAATCCGCAACAAGCTGGATGACTGCGGCCCGCAACGACACAGCCGGTCCGACAGTAGACCTTGCCTGATCTGCACCATCTTCAGAACCAGTATGACCAAGCCCTATGTCGCGGATCCGCCACGGTTCAGAGGAGTTCCACCTCAACCCGGCCAGTGACTGCATCCTTTACGGAACCGATGACCGATGCATGCGGATAACCGGATTGGCGCAGCGCGGCGATACAGGACTGCGCGCGTGCCGCCGGAATACCTGCGAGGAGACCACCGGCCGTCTGCGGATCGAACAGCAACTCGGTTCCTGGATGGCCGGCCTTCGTCACGATGGCGTCCCGGCATCGTGCATTCTCCGCATGGAGCGTGCTGACGATTCCTGACGTGATCAGTTCACGCGCGCCGGGCAGCTCCGGTATGCTTGCGACCTCCAGGACAGCGCTCATCTTCGACGCGTTCAGCATCTCCAGAAGATGTCCCAGAAGACCGAATCCGGTCACATCCGTGCAGGCATGCGCCCCATGATCCAGGAGGCAGTGTGCGGCGCGGGCCGATGAAACCTCCATCGTGGCCAGCGCTTCCTCGATCCATGAAGCCCTGGCCCGCCCCTGTCCGAGGCCTGCGAGGATCGCGCCCGTTCCGATCGGCTTGGTGAGGACGAGCCGGTCGCCCGGCGCGAGACCGCGCTTGCGCAGAATCTGACTTTCGCGGACGGATCCCGTGATCGCGAAGCCTAAGGAAATCTCGGCAGCCTCGGCGCTATGGCCGCCGACGAGGCGAACTCCCGATCGCGCAAAGACCGCAAGCGCGCCGGCGAGCATCTGGTAGAGCTGATCCTCGACGATGTCGGGCGCGCCGGGCGGTACGCCGGCGATTGCGAGCGCCGTCGCGGGCCGTCCCCCCATTGCGTAGATGTCACCCAGAGCGTGATTGGCAGCGATCCGGCCGAACCGGAACGGGTCGTCCACGAAGGCGCGGAAATGGTCGACGGTCTGGAGCAGTGTTTCTCCTGCCGGCGACGGAAGGATGGCCGCATCGTCTAGGTCGATGAGGTCGGCACCCTCGGACCTCAGGCGCTGCAGCACGCGCGCGAGCACGGCCGAAGACACCTTCGCGCCGCAGCCGCCGCAACGCATGGTCTCCGCAGCCTCGCCCTCCGGGCGGTCCGGCATGGGTGAGAGATGCTGGTACCGACGCATCCAGCGGCGATCGATGCTCTCCTTCAGGGTCCAGAGCCATCGGCCCTTCAGAGCAAGCGGGCCCCACACGGCGACGGCCTCGCGATCTCCGGTGCCGATCAGGGCAAGCGCTCTCTTCTGGGGCACGAACGGCTGCAAGGGCTCGCCGCGGAGCATGCGCCGCAGGTTATCGGCCAGAGGCGGTCCCTGGCGTACGGCGTAAACGCCCGCCTTCTCGCGCGGGTGGGCCAGGGCTGAGGCGACGTCTCCGGCCGCGAAGACGCGCTCCTGGTTGCAGGAGCGGAGACTCGGTGCGACGGCGATGAAGCCGTCGGAGTCGAGAGCGAGGCTGGTCTTGCCGAGCCACTGCGCCGCGCCGGCGCCCGTGACCCAGAATACCTCGTCGAATGCGATGCTCCGGCCGTCACGGCACCACAGAATTCCCGCTTCGACGCGTTCGACCTCCGCATTATCGAAAACGGCGATGCGCCGCTTCAGGAGTTCTGCCGTGAGGATCGAGCGCGCACGCGTGTTGAAGTGTTCGAGCAGGGCACCACGCGTGACCAGCGAAAGGGGGATTGCGCGCGCGCCTTGGCCAAGCGCGGCCCGGAGTCGCGCATGGATCGCGAGCGTTGCTTCGACACCGCCGGCACCGCCGCCGACGACCACGATCCGCGGCACCTCCGCGGTTCGCTCGACTTGTGCGACGAGCTGCTGCCAGGACTGGAGGAAGTGATCGATCGGCTTGACGGGCACGGCATGACGATCCGCACCGGGCGCCTGCATCCGCGGCGTCGAGCCAATGTCGAGCGAGAGGACGTCGTAGGGCAGAGCCGGACGGCCCCTCAGCTCCAGAACACGACGCTCCAGATCGAGGCCAATTGCTTCCGCATGGATGAGGCGCGCCCCTGTCGCGATGGCAAGCCGCCACAGGTCGATGTGGCACTCGTCATGCTCGTAATGGCCTGCGATGAGGCCGGGCAGCATGCCGGAATACGGGGTCTCCACATCGCGCGTGACGAGGGTGACCTTCACGCCCGGCTCCGCCCGCATCCCGAAGCTCTTCAGGACATGCACATGGGCATGACCGCCGCCGACCAGCACCAGGCTTCTGGAATTGAAGGATGTGCGCATGGACCTTCTGCGTCGCGGAGATGAGGGCACGACGAATGCGAAGGCCCTGCCCCGGAATTCACCCAAGACTCGAGAGCGAGTTCGGGAACGAGGTTGCGCAGCCTCGATCGATGTCAATTGCGAAGCTACGACCCGCCTCATCTGCCAGCGACCAGGACGCACGGCGGATCTGCCGCACCCGATGACGATTTCTGGAACAAAAAGAGAACATAGTTTTGAGGCGCAAATGGCTGGATTATTGCCATCCGTCACCAACCTTGATTCCAGAGGCCCAGGCCGTTCGCCTGGACAGGTCCGATGAACCAGATGATGCGGCCGAGGCAGGTCGACGGGAGCGCCCCGATCGAGGCCCTGGCGGGCACGGTGGAGCGCGTCACCTTTCACAACGAGGAGAGCGGCTTCTGCGTCCTGAAGGTCCAGGTCCGCGGCCGGCGGGATCTCGTGGCTGTGGTGGGCCATACGCCTGCGATCGGGCCCGGTGAATGGATCACCGCGAGCGGGGCCTGGGTGGCGGACCGGGTTCACGGCCTGCAGTTCAAGGCCGATGTGCTCAAGACCACCCCGCCCACGGGCGTTGAGGGCATCGAGCGCTATCTTGCATCGGGCCAGATGCGCGGCATCGGGCCTGCCATGGCGAAGCGAATCGTGAATGCGTTCGGCGAGGACACCTTCACGATCATCGAGGCCCATCCCGAACGCCTCACGGAGGTTCCCGGAATCGGCCCCTTGCGCGCAACCCGCATCGTCGAGGGCTGGGCCGAGCAGACGGCCGTGCGCGAGATCATGATCTTCCTGCACGCGCACGGAGTCGGGACCGCGCGCGCGGTGCGGATCTTCAGGACCTACGGGCACGATGCGATCCGGGTCATGACCGAGGATCCCTACCGGCTCGCCCGGGACGTGCGAGGCATCGGTTTTCGCACCGCGGATGCGATTGCCGCCAGGCTCGGCATGGAGAAGACGGCTCCGCAGCGCATCCGGGCCGGGATCTCCTTCGCGCTCCAGACCGCCACGGACGAGGGCCATTGCGGGCTGCCGCTCGAGGATCTCTGTCGCCTCGCGGAGCGCCTCCTCGAGGTCGATACGGCGCTGATCCGTGACGCGATCACGGAGGAGTTGCGAGGCGGCGACGTTGTCGTGAATACCATCAGGGGTGAGGCCTGCATCTTCCTCAAGGGCCTCTACACTGCCGAGCAGGCCATTGCGGACCGGCTCGTCACGCGCGCTCAGGGAGCGCCTCCCTGGCCCGCCATCGACCTCCACAAGGCCGTGCCCTGGATCGAGGGACGGACGGGCAAGACGCTCGCCGCCTCGCAGCGAGAGGCGCTGAAGCTGGTGCTGTCGTCCAAGATGGCCGTGGTGACCGGCGGTCCCGGTGTCGGCAAGACGACCCTTCTCGATGCAATCCTGCGCATCCTGGTCGCGAAGGGCGTGCGCGTGCTGCTGACCGCCCCAACGGGACGGGCCGCCAAGCGCATGACCGAGCAGACGGGGCTCGAGGCGAAGACCATCCACCGGCTCCTCGAGATCGACCCGAAGCATGGCGGCTTTTCGCGCAGTGAGGAGAACCCGCTCGATTGCGACCTCCTCGTCGTGGACGAGACCTCGATGGTAGACGTGCCACTCATGAATGCGCTCACCAGGGCGGTCCCTGAAGAAGCGGGTCTGCTGTTCGTCGGTGACGTGGACCAGCTACCCTCGGTCGGACCAGGGCAGGTGCTGGCCGACCTGATCGGCTCGGGGTCCATTCCGGTGGCGCGGCTCACGGAGGTGTTCCGGCAGGCTGCCGAGAGCCGGATCGTGGTGAACGCCCACCGGATCAACACCGGCCAGATGCCGGAGCCCGCCCTCAGAGGCGAAGAGAGCGATTTCCACATCGTGGAGATCCGCGATCCCGAGGACGGCGTCGCGAAGCTGATCGAGATGGTGCGCGAGCGCATTCCCCGCCGCTTCGGCCTCGATCCGCTGAAGGACATTCAGGTTCTCTGCCCGATGAATCGCGGCGTGCTCGGCGCACGCAATCTCAATCACGAACTCCAGCGCGTGCTGAACCCGAACCCGCCCGCCTCTGTGGAGCGCTTCGGCTGGCGGTTCTCGCCCGGCGACCGGGTGATGGAGACGCAGAACGACTACGATCGGGAGGTCTTCAACGGCGATCTCGGGACCGTGTCCCGGATCGACGAGGACGAAGGCGCCCTCCTCGTGAATTTCGAGGGCCGGGAGGTCGCCTATCCGTTTGGCGAGCTCGACACGCTGCTGCCCGCCTTCGCGACCACGATCCACAAGTCACAGGGGTCGGAATATCCGGCGGTGGTGATCCCGGTGACGACGCAGCACTACACGATGCTCGCCCGCAATCTCGTCTACACGGCGGTGACCCGCGGCAAGCGTCTCGTGGTGATCATCGGGCAGAAGAAGGCGCTCGGAATCGCCGTGCGCGGCGGCCAGATGAAGCCGCGCTGGACGAGGCTCAGGGAGTGGCTCGTCGAGGCAGGGACAGGCTCGGACCGCTGAGCCGGCCTGTGTCGGCCGCAGTTGGACGGAAATACGTCCTCCGTGCCGGACCGACGCCTCACTCCCATAGATCGTTCTCGACCGCCTCGGCGGCCTTCCATAGGCTCAGGATCGTTTTCGGATCGTCGATGGCGAAGAGGTCGTCGAGGCTGAAGCCGGCCTGGAGTCCCAGACGGATCATCTTCGCGCGTGCCGCCTCGAAGGCGGCGGGATCGGCCCATTCGGGATGAGCCTCGATCAGGGAATTCATCAGGCGCCAGATGCGGTGGGCGTTCGATGGAGGAAGGTCCGTCGGGACATTCATGGCAATGCCCTCACCATGGCTGCAGGACGGAGGAGGTCCGGACGGACTCGAGAGGCCGGTCGAGACTTGCTCCCTCATGAGTTCCACGGGCTCAATCATGGCTCTCGGGCGATGGATGCGGGAGACGCGGGAACCGGAGGCTCCGCCCCTCCCTGCTCCCGGCATATCCACGGCCTGCATCATTCCGTTCCGTCCGTCGTCGCAGCGCCGCTCCGGCCTTTACGCTGCGAGCTTCCTCGCATTCGCCTCTACCTTCAACCGCGCGATTTCAGCCTGGAGCGCCTCATTCTTTTTCGCCTGCTCGCGGTTCGCGCGGGTCACTTCCCGGATCTCGGCTTTCAGATCTCGGATTTCGGCCTGCAGTTCCACACGTTCGGCCATGAGGCTCTCCAGGTTGTTGGCTTGGGACAGCAAACCACGCATCTGCTGCTGCTGGTCGTCCAGCTTGTCCTCCAGCTTCCGGATCTTTGCCTCGGCCTTCGCGAGCTTTCGCTCTGCGTCCGTTCCCCGCTGCACTGGCTTGCCGGTTCCGGCAGTACCCGACTCCGTGCGAATCATCGTCCTGTGGCCTCTCCCAATCTTATTGGCAACACGAACAAAGCGCGAACACGACAGATGGTCAAGGGCGTTACGGCCGCAGACGAGAGCATGTCGAGCGTCATGCCCTCTGGGCAGCGAAGCCGACACGTGAGCTATTTGCCGGCGAGCCCACCCAGTCCAGGCCATTGGCTGTCGAGGCCGTTGGTGACCGGGTCTATCCGGCCGACCGGCCTCACAGGCAACCGAATGCGGCTGTCGGCGCACCGCTACTCGCCCTGCTCTGCTCATCAGTGCAGGACAGCGGATTCTGCTGTCGACAGATGCTCCGGGAGGACAACACCATCGGCGCCTGGGCAGGCCAGACCGCGCCACACTGCGCAGCGACCTCAGGAGCCTTGGGACGGCCATTCAGCCGGTCGCCCGGAATGTCACCGTCGCCGAGCGGGCATGTCCAGCGTAATCCCGGATGTGCCCGATGCTATTCCATGCAAGAGGCCCTGGAACCGGACGATAGGCTACGACGAGCGCTTAGTCGGCTGGATTTGCTGATCAGCCAGCCGATCGAGTTCGCGAAGAACCCAGCGCCGGGCGCGCTGTTCGCTGGCCTGTTTGATGGAGGCTGTCAGAGCGACCCGCACTCCTGTGCGAGGATCGAGAATGATGAGCGGCATAGCCCACCCTCCACCGGCCTCTTCCGAGCCGGTCAGCTGCGTTGGCGCCCCCTCCCCGTCCCCTTGTGCGGGTCAAGGCAGACTGGCCGATTTTCAAGCCGATGGCTGTATCTGAAAAGACACAGGAACATTGCTAGAGAAAAGCCGATTAGACATTTTCCGATGTTCCGGCGTGCGAACCTGATTCGCGCAATTTCAGATTGTGCGTTCAGTGAGGAGTTCGCCGACGCGTGCTGACAAAAGCTGGCGCAAACCAGTACGCCTCATACAGGTGGCCTATCTACGCCACGTACTTCGGGAGATATCCCCGCCTAACCGCCCCCAACTGAGGGCCTCGGTGATTGCCTGTTCCTTTCGGCTGCACGACTCTCCGGCGCAAATCCGCCCTCCCTCAGGAGCCAGTCGCACAAGATCCTTTTAGTCAGCTCCTCGACCGTCTGGCTGCGATCCATTGCAGCGCGATTGAGTAGCCTCTCGAGAGACCTCGTGATTGGTACGTGAATCGAGAGCGCATCCTGGTGCAAGGCATCGGACTCCATCGAACTTCCGGACAATGATTCGCGACGGCCCGATTGCCTTAACACAGAATGAATGAGGCAAAAAAACAGCCAAATCTAGCTTTCCCACATCGCCTCCTCGGATGGCCGGCAATCAGGCGAGGAAAATGGCGAACATGTTCCGGCACTGTCACCCCTGAACCATGTCCCTCTCGTTCCCGGAGACGCGCCCCGAACGCCTCCTGATCGTTAAGGACAGCTCCTCATATCTGCCTGATCCGCCACATTAGCTGGATCACGGCACCAAGAGGGATATCACGGATGCCTAGAAATCAGGGGCTAGATAACCGAGGCCACGATTAGAGACCACCGAGCTAGCAGACGCTGGAGCGCACGCCTCTGTGACAGTGGCCGGTCATTAGCAATCGCGCGACGTTGTAGTACAATAGCACTTCGGACAACCGCCTCGTCCTGCATACATGCTCACACTAACGATCATTGACTCCAGATCGGATCGGCTCAACTGACGAAAGCACGGTCGCGCCGGACACGGCCTTCCAAGAGCCGGTCTCGCCACCACGCGACAGTTCGAGCTAGACCCTCCTGCAAACTCACAGTAGGTCGCCATCCCGTGTCAGTCCTCAGTCGGCTACTGTCAGCCAAGAGGGCGCGAACCTCCGACTTTTCCGGACGCACCCGCTCCGAATCCTGCTGCAACGGCTTTCTGCAACCCGTGATTTCGAACAGGAGTTCAATCATCTCCGCGATAGTCACGGACTGACCACTTCCGGCGTTGTATGGACGTCCGTACTCGACTTGAGGGGCCGCACCGACGGCGAGAAACGCTGCTGCGGTATCTTGCACGAAGGTGAAGTCCCGAACCGGCGTTGTATCACCGATCTGTATGCTCTCCGCTTCAGGATCAAGGATCTGCCGAAGAGCTCCTGGTATAACCGCTCGCTCACTCTGGCGAGGACCGAACGTATTGAACGGACGCAGAATCACCACGGGCAATTCGAACGAGCGTGCAAAAGCCTCCGCCATCATATCCGCCCCGATCTTCGAAGCCGAGTACGGCGATTGTCCTTGAAGGGGATGATCCTCTGTGATCGGGACCGTAATGGCGCTGCCATAGACCTCGCTGGTCGACGTATGGATGATCCGCGGGACTTGGTAATCTCGAGCTGCCTCCAGGAGATTGAGCGTCCCAATGACATTTGTGTCCACATATGACTGTGCCGCCACATAGGAGTGCGGTATGGCGATCAACGCTGCAAGATGAAATACAATGTCCTGTCTCCGCACGACACGTCGCAGAAATGAAGAGTCTCGCACATCGCCGCGGACCGCATGCACCTGGCTTCGCGTGCGCAAAGGAAGATCGTCTAGCCATCCGAAACTATCGAACGAATTATAGAGGCAAAGAGCTGTGACGTTTGCGCCGCGCGCAACGAGCGCCTCAGTCAAATGGGAGCCAATGAAACCATCCGCGCCTGTAACGAGGATATTCTGGCCGGTATAATCGCATTTGGGATTCCATTGCTGGTCGTCCATGGAGACACCCATTTCCTGACTTGCTACGAGATTATGGATGCAACTTTCGTAACTAGTACCGGACATCCAGGATTCGGATAGGATTGTAACGTCCAAGAACAGACCCATCACCGCATCTGAAATCTCCAATCAGCGGCAAGGGATCTCACTTTGCTGTCCTGCAATCAGGCATCAGGTAATCAAAGGCACATTACAAGCACTCGTTTACAAGAGACTGCTTGCACGGAATTGAATCGAAACAGTTGCTGCAATCCGCGCAACGTGTATACGCACAATGTACCCCTACAGAGTTCCGCGTCGGAGGCTCGAGGCCTCAGGAGCGTGGCACAAGACGTCGGGCGACAGCAGGCGCCAACCAAATACGGCCATCGCACCACACACGATCCAGCCGATATCTGACAAGACAGTTCGTTCACTGAAATAGGCCATATCTATCCGAGCCTTTAGCGGAAATAAGACCTCCCGATAATATTGAGACGGATCGGCATCTTCTGGAAAGAAGGAAACTTCATTCCGAAAGAACACCTGGCTCGGCCCGATGATACCAGGCTTGTAATCAAGCACACGCCGATATGTTCCCTTGAAGCAATCCGCGAAGTCCAATGTCTCAGGACGGGGTCCGACAATCGACATATCACCTTTGAGCACGTTCCAGAGTTGCGGCAGCTCATTGAGCTTTGCTCTATCGATAAACTTGCCGACCTGTGTCAGCCTGGAATCGTCCTTTGTGGTCAGAGGCGGACCATTGGTGCCGCTGTCTCTATGAAATTTACGAAACTTGTGGATACGGAAGCTCCTTCCACCTTGCGCCAAGCGTTCCTGAGAGAAGAAAACCGGCCAACCACTCTCAACCCATATTGCCAAGACGACCAGCATCATAACTGGACAAAGGAGGATCAGTCCGACAATAGCTACTATCAGGTCGAGGGCTCGTCCGCCCGGAATAGAACCATAGCGGATTTGGCTTTCAGATGCCCTGCCTGCTTCGCCGCTGATCATTGTTCCCTCCTATCGGACATCTGCTTAGCTACCCTGCCAGTGCCCGCGCCAGCTCCGCAGCCACCCGATCGACATGCCAAGCCTCCATTTTGGGATGAAGGGGAAGCGTTAACTCCCGCCGCGCGAACTCCTCCGTCTGCGACAGTCGTGGAGACGAACAGCGGTCCCGATAAAATGAAAGGCTGTGAACTGGGGGATAGTGGATCGTCGTTTGAATTTCCGCATCGCGCAGCTTGCCCATAATCTGTGCCCGGTCGGCACTGGACGGGAGGATGACCGGCATGATGTGGTAGGCTGCGTCGCGCGGAACTTGGAAAGGTACTAGAACATTCGGGCAATCTTCGCTCAGTCGTCGATGGTAGCGCCTGGTCAGTTCCTGCCGCCTGCTGTTCCACCATTCGAGATTTTTTAGCTGCACCAGACCGATGGCTGCCCTCAACTCGTCGAGCCGGTAATTGTATCCGAGCATCGTCACATCATATGTGGGCGAGCGGCTAGAGAGTCGCTCTCGCGTACCGCTCGTCATTCCATGGCCCCGCATTTGCCTGATGCGGGCAAGCACCGCATCATCTGCAGCAAGGACGACGCCCCCTTCCGCCGTCGTCATATTCTTGTTGCCATAGAAACTGAATGCTGCGGCGTCGCCGAATGTACCTGCACCATAGACACCTGCAGCATGCGCGGCATCTTCGATCAGCACTAAGCCTCGGCTCCTCGCGAAATCGCGCCAGGTGTGACGGTCAGCCAAATAGCCTGCATAGTGCATGATTATGATGGCCTTCGTCTTCGTCGTGCACTTCGCGTCCGCATCGGCGATGGACATGAGAGGAATTTCAAGAGACTCGATATCGATGAAGACCGGTGTGGCACCCGCGTAAAGGACCGAATTGGCAGTTGCAACAAATGTCAGAGACGGCACCAGGACTTCGTCTCCAGGTCCGACGCCCAATCCTTCGAGAGCCAGGTGCAACGCGGCGGTGCAAGAATTGACCGCGACCGCGTCGCTGGTGCCATGATGCCTTGCAAAGGCTTGCTCAAAAGCTCTGACTCGCTCGCCCATCGTGATCCAGCCGCACTCTACAACGTCCGAAAGAGCGGCCTTTTCCTCGTCGCCGAGGATTGGTTCAGACACCAGCAACATGGAACGATTCCTCTGAGAGCACTCCGGGCCCCGCGATTCCATAAGAAGCGACTCCCAGACTGCGCTCGCTCAGTTCTGCGAGGGGCGCTAAGCGGCTGCCACCACCTCGAATGCGGGCGGTTGGTCGTCCCAGGCGAGCTCTTGCGCGCGCTGGAAGTCCTCGACGCGACCTATATCCAGCCAGAGTCCGTTGTGCTTGAACGCGTGCACAGGAACTCCTCTCCCGAGCATGCACAGGATAAGATCATCGAATCCGAACGGGACGCTTCGCGGGATGTATTGAAGCACCTCTGGCTCCATACAATATGCGCCCATACTGACGGCGTGAGTGAGAATCGGCTTCTCCTTGAACTGAGTGATCCGCCCTCCAGATTCCTCTAGAAGGCCGAAGTCCATCTTCGTTGACCTGTTGGAAGTGGCCACGGTTAGCGGCCCGCCGTGTCGGCGATGGCACTGGGCGAACGCGCTCAGGCTAAGGTCGGTCAGGACATCGCCATTCACGACGAGGAACGTGCTGTCCAACTTGTCACGCAACAGGCTAAGCGGCCCGATCGTTCCTAATGGTTCCGGCTCTTCCGTGTAGTGAATTACCATATCCCACTGTCGGCCGTCCCCGCAGAAGCTCCTTATGAGATGCCCTAAATACCCTGTTGTGATGTAAACTTCCCGCGTGTCGTTTCGCCGGAGCCAGTTCAGCAAGAGCTCGAGAACGGGCTTGGATCCGACGGGCATTAACGGCTTAGGCAGCACCATGGTGTAAGGTCTCAGACGCGTGCCCTTGCCGCCGGATTGAATGATAGCTTTCATTAACTCTCTCCATTCCCAACACAGTGTTGGCAAGCGATTAATAGGCAACTATACTCTCAGTTGTACGTAGTTTCGGGTCGTGATCGGCATACGCTAGGCAAAAACCCAATTTTTCTTGGATGACATGGCGTCGCATAGCTATCAAGGCACGAGTTTTCTGTAGTAGTCACAGCCTCCGGCTGACCTAACTTATCCATCGAGTCGCTAATCTATGCGACTCTCCTGCACCCTGTCTCGCCGAATCCGGACCTCCCTCCAAACGAAGAGATTAGCCAACTCACCTGACACGCTAGCGGGCTTAGGACGTCTCGTGGACGGAAAAAAGTGTGAGTGTGACCAAAACTGAAGAAGCATCTATCGTTCTTGTGGTACCCACGAGGTGGTAGATGTATGGTGCCACCTTTACAGCTGAATGCGCGAGTGCAACCGTTCTAGCGGTTTCCATCCGGGACGGTGGTTCAAGTCTTGCCTGCAAGCACGCGTGATCTCGCGTGAATGCATTCCGCTTTTCTGGACATTATGCCACTATGTAAGGATACGTCTCCGGTTTCGTGTGACTGCGCTGGGTTTGGGGCGGCAGAGATCAGAAACAGAGAGGCGAAAGACCTCTGATCTGATCGGAATTGATGGTGAAACCTCGTTAGGCAAAGCAAATAGCCAAGCCCGAGAAACACAACCGGCCCTGGCGTATCCCTGGGCATGCAGCCCGAGCACCACGCTCTGAACTGATTGGCAGGAGAGAATATTGCTGGTGGAGTTCTTTGGTTTGCCTGGTGCCGGCAAGTCGAGCATGTCTCGCCATGTCGCGGAGATGCTTCTGCGTCGCGGCGTGGCCGTTGACGAGATTACCTATGATGTCGACCATGGACACCGCAGACCGGTGCGAGCGGCCTTGAAGGCCGCTCGCATATTGCAATATGCCAGTGCGAATCCGAGAAAGACACTCGTCTTCGGTACCGGGATATTCGCTACGCGGCAGGCGACGTTTTCTGACTTCGCGAGATCAGCTCTCAATTGGATCTACATCGCATCCCTTGCCGCACACAGCCGGTCCGTTCCCAGGACTGTCCTACTGGACCAGGGTATTGCTCAGGCCCTCTGGTCAATTGGCTTTGCGGCGCGTCGGGAGAGGTGGTTGAGCCTGCTCGACAAGAGTATGGATGAGGTAATCGGGCCAGACTTGGTGGTCCATGTTTGCGCTAATCCTCAGACCATCAGACTTCGTCTGGCTCAACGAGTTCCTCAGGTAAGCCGGTTGGAGCGCGTTCTCGGCATGGACGATGAGCCTCTGCGGCGCGCAGAGGCGCATTTCAGGGCCGTCGTTCGGACCCTTAGCACTCATGGAATTTCGGCCATCGAGGTCACCAATGACAGCCCCGAAGAGAGGGCTTGGGGTGCCGAGCGCATTGCGACACTCATTGCTTCCATGCTGAACGACCGAAGAGCCGAATCGGACACACGATTGCGGGCCGAGTCGTCGTGCGCGGCTCGCGGTAATCCGGCAGCGCAAGATAGCCCCACTCGGTTCGCCGATCGACCGGCACGAGGTCGAGTGACGTGACCGGCAGAGCAGAAGTGAGAGGGACGACAGTGGCTCCTTCGACAGGGCGATGCAGCTGGGGGCGCATGTGACAGCAAATCATGGGCTGACAGAGCGGGCAGTGGCGGGCGTCCTTTGGACATCGTTGGCTATGGGAGCCCAGGCCGTCCTGCAACTTGTCGCGCTCGTTGTAATGGCGCGGCTGCTCTCACCGAGCGAGTTTGGCGTGTTTTCTGCGGTATTAGTCGTAATTGGGTTCAGCACAATTTTTTCGCAGCTTGGCGTCGGTCCAGCCCTCGTCCAGCGGCCGGTCCTGGAAGAGCGTCATCTTCGAGTCGGCTTTACTTTGTCACTGCTTTTTAGTCTTGGACTGGTAACCACGGTTTGGGTGGGAGCCCCTGCTATCGCGCGCTTCTTCGCCATTCCCGAGATGATCAAGGTTCTTCGGCTGGCCTGCCTGGTGTTTGCTTGCCAGGGCTGCTCAGCTGTTGCGGAGGCATTGGCTCAGCGGCAGCTCCGATTTCGCTGGCTTGCAGGCGTTGATTCAGGCGCGTTTGCTGCCGGTTTCATCGCAGTTGGTCCGGTACTGGCTTGGTTCGGGTTCGGGATCTGGGCCCTGGTAGGTGCGTATCTGATTCAACACTTCGTCCGAATGATTTGGTTGCTGGCGGCGCTAGCTCACCCAAAACGGTTACTGCTCGAAGGGCAGACAATCCGCGAACTCCTCTATTTCGGGGGCGGCTTTACGCTGGCTCGCATCGGCAACTACTTGGCAGGGCAAGGCGATAATCTGGTGGTTGGGCGCTGCCTGGGCCCTCAGTTACTGGGATTGTATGCTCACTCGCATCAACTCATGACCGCACCGGCGGTGCTCGTGGGTCAGGTTCTCGATCGCGTACTGTTTCCAACGATGGCGCTGGTGCAGCTCGAGCCTGCTCGACTGGCTCGTGCCTATCGCAGCGGCACTGCAATCTGCACTCTGGTGATTCTTCCGACCAGCGTCGTTCTGGCAATAGTTGCCCCGGAACTCGTGCTCGTTCTTCTTGGGCCGGCATGGGTGGGTGCCGTGATTCCGTTCCAAGTTCTCACCCTGGGGATGTTGTTCCGTGCAAGTTACAAGCTGAGCGACTCGGTGGCTCGGGCGACGGGGGCAGTCTACCGACGAGCATGGCGGCAAGCCATATTCGCGCTTGCTGTCATTGGCGGTGCATTCGTTGGCCAGCATTGGGGACTGGGAGGAGTAGCAATCGGGGTGCTTGCTGCGATTACCCTCAACTTTGTCCTGATGACGGAGCTCAGTCTTCGTTTGACGGGAATGAGTTGGTCCGATTTCGGTGCGGCACACTTGCCAGGGATTGCGCTCTCTCTGACGCTCGGCGTTCTAACGTGGGTGCTTGTAGGGTGGTTACGGTCGCTTCAAGTAGCGCCGTTCGGACTGCTGATAGAGGTTGCCTTCTTTGTAAGCGGGGCGGGCCTGGCGCTGTGTTGGACTCTCCCGCCGCTTTTCCTGGGACAAGACGCCCGGTCACTACTGCGAATGTTGTTCACCTTCGTACCTCAGCGAGTTCAGCGGCTCTAGAATACGGGAGGCAGGCCGTGCTCCAGATGAAACAGCAGCTCGGGGAGCTTCCCACTGCTCCGCAGGGTCTCAGTGTGGTGAGAGCTCTCTTCACGGGACTGCATGAGGCAGGCATTACCTACTGCCACTGGAAGAGCAACGAGCATCTGGAAGCTGCTGTCAACGGACTTACAGACCTGGACATCTTAATCGATCGACACCGCAGCGAGGACCTGCAGCGTGTTTTGGCCGAATGTGGCTTTAAGCGCTTCATTGCCCCGCCGCTCCGGGCCTATCCAGCCATAGAGGATTATCTTGCGCTCGATCCTTCCAGCGGGCGGCTCGTCCATCTCCACCTCCATTACCAACTCACGCTCGGGGAGCGATACTTAAAGGGCTATCGTCTGCCATGGGAGGCTCGACTGCTCGCAACTAGGCGATTTGACCCTGAGTTCGGAATCTATACCGCCGACCCGGCGCTCGAGTTGGTGCTGCTCCTCGTCCGTGCTGCCTTCAAGATCCGCGGGCGCGATCACCTCCGCGCTTGGTCACGGAGCTATAGCCGAGAGGCAGCAGGCGATTTCAGCCAAGAACTCGCTTGGCTGCGACGCCAAGTAGACGACCGAACTGCCCAGGAGACCGCTCGCAGTCTCCTGGGCGATGCCTCTGTAGAGCCGCTTCGCCAGGCTCTCGCGACGCCGTTAGACTTAATGCCTATGGCCAATTTCGCGGCGACAATCCGCCCGGCGCTGCGACGGCACCGGACATATGGCCGTCAGGAAGCTTGGCTCCGTGCCTGGTTACGAGAATTTCACTGTGTTGCCGATGCGATCAACCGGCGCTATCTGCATCGCGCGACTCCGCTCCGGCGCATTTCACCTCGTGGCGGAACAGTTATCGTCCTCCTCGGGTCAGATGGATCGGGCAAGTCGACACTTGCCCGAACACTCGTGGCTTGGCTTGGCGTCAAGCTTGATGTCGTTCCGATCTACTTGGGCAGCGGCGACGGTCCGAGTGCTATCTATCGATTGCCAATGAGGATAGCTCATCGCCTCTTGCGTCCCCTATTCGGCCCAAGGCAGCCGGCGCACAGCCGCGCCGAGGGCGACCGCGTCATTTCCGCATCCGGCCAAGGGGATCTCTGGACCAGGATTCGTGCCGCAGCACTCGTGCCGTGGGCACTTGCGCTCAGTTGCGAAAAGCTCGGAAAGCTCCGACGGATTACCCGGGCCCGCAATCGTGGCATGATCATTGTCTGCGACCGCTTCCCACAAGACGAATTCCCCGGCTTCAATGACGGCCCGCTCCTCGCACATTGGCTCGATCACCCGTGGTCAATCTGCAGGTCACTGGCGGCCTGGGAAAAGCGTCCGTATGCTGAAGCGGCGCTGGATCCTCCCGATCTGGTGATCAAGCTCTCAGTCACGCCGGTAGTCGCCCAGGCGCGTCGGCCCGAGATGGACCTCGAAGAGCTATATCGGCGCGTTAGCACGGTGCATCGCCTGAAGTTCCCGCCTTCGACGCGCGTGGTCGAACTCAGCGCGGACGAGCCTGTCGATATTGTCGAACGAAACGCAAAGAAGATCGTCTGGGGTCACCTATAATTCCAGATATTCTCAACGATTGCATTGCGCCTGGGCAGTTGCACGACAGGCCAAGCCCGCCGTCACAACGGCTGGCGGGAGGGCAGCTGGTACTAGCGCATCATGCGGAAAAGTGGACCCACTTTTCCGCATGATGCGCTGCTAAAGAACCAAAGCATCGGACCCAAAAGCGGAATCCATATCTGGGTCCAATGCTATAGGGCATCCAGCGCCAAGGCGTCCTTTTTGAAGACGGATTGCAGGTCGTTGAACGCTTAACGTGGCGAATGTTCACGCGGGCCGGCGCCTCGGGTACGAGCACGGATAATGCGCCGCTAGCCCATTCTTCTTCCAACGCATGAAACGGACCAGATTTACGAACCGAGGCTATTATTCACAACGATAATGATATCGATCCAGGTCCGTAAAAGTCTCGAAGCTCGCAGCATTCAGGGCCCACATGCATTCAAGGTGCACATGAAGCCTCACTCGAACTGACAGGCTTATTGTAAGAAGCGATCGAGATTGATCGAAAATGCTACCGCTCCTGATTGGTCGGCGACATCGAGCCGCCATCCTCTCCACTCTGTTGAAGTCGACGGGTTATCCCTACGGAGTTCCTCGATAGCCTTCAACACCTCGGCCAACGTCTCGGCCAAACTCCCGACCTCCAGGCCATCTTTGTCCGGGATCACATCGTGCGCCCCCACTAGATGAAAGTAAAACCGCGCCATGGGAGACCTCTGGCATCCAGCGATGGGCGGACGGAAAGTGCAAAACGTGCTCGTGTACTGAGTACTGATAATTCCTGATGTCGCAACTGACGCTTTAGTATCACTGCTCGCCGAGGCGCCGAGCATTGCACTCCTAGAATTCTCGCGAGGAGATCTTCTTGCGACTATAGTTCTCGCCATGTATCTACTCCCTGCTCCCGTACGTCAACGCTGCTTCTGGCATGCAATTCTTGCGTTTCATATGCTATGCTGCGGGACGAACGTCTGCAACAAGGGCGCGCAGCCCCACTCCCTGTAGAGGTCAACAAAGGTCTACAGCGAGCGCTCCCACAGGAAAGCATACGCAACTTTGTTGAATCACCCAGTTTGCAGATGAAGAAGTCCTAGACTACCCGATTGCTTGACAGGAGAAAAACCTATTTGGTGGTAGTGGCCCTAAAACGTTCTATACCAGAATGCGTAGTCTCCCGGGTCTGACAGCGGATCGTGACTTCTCGCCCATATCGCGTCATTCCGGCTTGAATGCAGGCGGCCGCGCTATGCGTCATCGGGTCAGAAGGCACATCGTACTCCCATGTCGGTAATACCTCGGGAATGAACATCTCCTCGTTTGATATGGTAATAGTGCTCGGTAGATGAAGCCCGACACTGCTCTGCGGAACTTTCTTGATTACGGTCTGCATCAGGCAGCTAGAAGCGGCTGCACACAAAATGCGGGAGCGGCTTTTCAGAATGCCGCTCCCGCTTGTCCGCACAAGAATTTGCCAATCTATACTTTGCCATGCGGGTCATACACCCCGGAACGTCCCTCACTACACTAAGTCACAGTGACCGATCATCGGCGAACTGTCCACACTATCGAGCTGCCGGGGTATACTGAGGGAGGTATATTCTTGACACCGCACCTGCTCTGCATTGGAGGGGACGATCATTCTCTCCGAATACCATTCTTGCTCGCACTGCGCGACAGGGGTTTCCGTGTGAGCGCTGCCGGTACCGGTGACCATGCGCCATTCGCAAAAGTTGGGCTGGAATACCATCACCTCCACTTCGGCCGCTTCTTCAGTCCATTGGCCGACTGGGGCGCATTCAGGGCGATGGCGAAGCTGATTGCCAACCTGCGACCTTCCATTGTTCAATGCTTCGATACAAAGCCCTATGTATTGGCTCCCCTGTCGGCGAGGGGTATCCCGGATGTGCGCATCGTCAGCACAATCAATGGAATTGGCTTACTTTACTGCCTGCACTCTCCGCTGGCTCTCAGTTTGCGTCCAATATACGAAGCTCTCCAACGGGCCGCATCACGCTCGACGACCGCCACAGTGTTTCAGAATCATGAAGATTTGACCTTCTTCACGAAGCGACGGATGCTCGGCGCAGGCCGCAATCTAATTATTCCGGGCTCTGGCATCGACATTGAGAAGTTCGAGCAATTGGCGGCGGCCGGTCCTTCGCCGACCGAGCTTCGAAACTCGCTAGGTCTGGGTGACTGCGACGTCGTCATGACCGTCACCCGCATGACGCGCCAAAAGGGAATTCCGACGCTTCTTGAAGCAGCCGCCCTGGTACACAAGCGTCGGCCTGATGTGCGCTTTCTCCTTGTAGGACCGCGCGAGAGCGAAGGTCGGTTCGCAGTGACACAGGCAGAGCTTGATGACCACAAGCCATACGTGATGGCAATCGGTCGACGGTCGGACGTACCGGCATTGCTGGGCATTGCCGATGTGTTTGCGTTTCCAAGCGAGTATCCGGAGGGAGTACCCCGCGTGCTCCTCGAAGCTGCAGCGGCGGCTCGCCCAATTGTAACGACGAGAATGCCAGGTTGCAGCGACGTCGTCAAAGACGGCTGGAATGGCGTTCTCGTCCCACCGCATGCACCCGGAATGTTGGCTGAGAAAATCTTGGAGATGCTTCGCAACCTGGATGCAGCGGCAGTTATGGGCGCTCGTGCGGCAGAGTTCGTCAAGAAGGAGTTCAACCTTGAGATCACAGTGTCCCGCTATGCAGCTTTATATCAGGAGCTGGTAAAGAGCTGACCCGCGTTAAAGTCGGCGGAGCATGCTCGCCTTGGGGTGGTGCGACAACCCTCGAGGCGCTTCACCGCTGGCAGCCATGCTGGCGCATTCTTGCCCGATGGCGGGCTTCGATCGAGGGATGTGGCGTCATGTTCACCTTCTGAGAGCCTGCGTCTATATCTGGCTCTTATTCCAGCTCCTACCGGTTGCCCACGTTTACAGGTGCGTCAAAAATGCTCGACGATCATACCAGGAGCGAGATTGCTTTCGAAGGGTCGCTCGCCGCGCGGTCCGAGGGCCGCCTGCGGCGCAGTCAAACCATCCGGACAAGCATATACGGTTTACACCAGCTAGAAGCCCGCTTGCCTCGTCTCGAAATGTACACGGTACGGGGAAACCATGTCCCACTCAGCCGGCATCCGGCTTGGTTGGAGGTGCTGGCAAGAAGCCTCGGTCACCAGCCATATGTGGTGGAGGCTGATAGGGAGGGTAGCCTCTGTGGGTATTTGCCCCTGGCCTATGTTCGGAGCCTTCTCTTTGGCCGGTTCCTGGTGAGCCTTCCGTATCTGAACTATGGAGGCGTTTTTGCCGACGATGAAGCCGCTGCCAACCTGCTGATCGATCGCGCTGTTGAACTGGCTGCGCAACTCGGAGTCCGCTACCTTGAACTGCGACACAGCGGTAAGGCTGTTGAACACCCAGCTCTCAATCGTCTGGCAAGCGTGAAGGTGCATATGCGGCTCTCCCTGCCAGAGACAGCTGAAATGCTCTGGGAGCAGGTGCCTTCAAAGGTACGCAATCACGTGCGCCAAGGGCAGAAGGCCGGCCTGACAGTCACATGGGGGAGGGAGGAATTGCTGCCGGCGTTTCACAATGTATTTAGCCGGAACATGCGCGACTTAGGGACCCCTACCTACGGGCGCTCGCTGTTTGCTGAGGTTCTCCGGCGATTCCCGGATCACGCGGAACTTTGTGTAGTCCGCACTCGAGACAAGGCGGTAGCTGGCGCCCTTCTATTACACGGCTGGGGCATCACTGAGGTCCCCAGTGCCAGCTCACTGCGCGAGTACAACAACACGAATGCGAATTCGCTGATGTATTGGCATCTGCTGCAACGCGCAATCCAACGAGGCCAAACAATCTTCGACTTCGGTCGGTCGACGCCTCAGAGCGGAACCTACGTATTCAAGAAACAGTGGGGTGCCAAGCCAGAGCAGGCTATGTGGCAGTATCACTTGCGCACAGGATCCGTTGACGATGTTCGACCAGATAATCCCAAGTACGACCGCATGATACAAATATGGCAACGCTTGCCAATCGGTCTGACGCAGCTAATTGGGCCGCTGATTGTGCGTGGGATCCCCTGACAAACTTTGTCATTGCTCTGCATGAACGGAAGAACTGGTGACGTGGTTCAGTATGTGCTGTCATAACCAGGCTTGATCAGCATCGATGATTTGCGACCAGTTGCCACTCGCAATTGCTAAACGCCCGTAAATCAACGGATGCTTGGCGATCAGCAGATCCAGTGAGGAACGCTTCGGCTATCCCACTGTGCTGTGAGATTGACGGAATAGGTCACCAGTGACCTATCTGATCGTGGTGACAAACCAATCGCGGAGTGCCGGCCGGTCAGCAAGTCCGTGCTGGCGGATCCGGCAACAGTTCGGGCAGCACTCCCAAGCCAGCGACACTCACATTCTGATGCGGGGCGCCGTACAGTGAGGATCGTCCTACCATAGTAGGCGCCGAGCCTCTCGATTACGCTGGCCTCGTGCAGTAACGAGAGGCTTAACCCAGTAGGATTACACCCATTAGCTCGTCGAGGTAATACTTGTGAGGCCCCTCTCCTCCGGGCCTAAATGGGTCTATTGTTATTGCTTCGGACGATCAGGCTTAGCTGTTCGTGCCCCTGGACAGAAACAAGTTCACTGAAGCCGACACTGGATCATGAGAACACCACCGTTTCCCCAGTGGGTCTGCTTCTCCGGAACCCGTAGGACGAATTCAATGAAACGTTCCCCCATGACAGCCGACGACCAATCTCTGTCCGACGAGGATGACCGTCGTGAATTCCTGAAGAAGTGCGGTAAATTTGCTGCTACGGTTCCCCCGGCCGTCACAGTGCTGCTATCCACGTCGCTGACCTCCGATGCCATCGCGGCATCGGGCACCAAACCCGGTAACGGATACGGAGATAAGAACCATATCCATACGGGGCCTCGCGGTCCGAGAAACTAGCAATTTTGCGGGCCCGCCGATGACGGTTATCTCGATCGTCAGGCACTGAGCGCGTCGCGTGCCAATATGGCGTCCTGGCCTATCCATCCGGCTCCTTGCGGTAGGATTGCAAGGCCGATCGCCACCTGAAAGCCTCTGGCCAAGTGTCATTGGAGTCGCAAACCGGAGCTGGCTTTGTCCTGCGCTCTTCCTTGCGCTGGCCCGCAGTTCTCGCCTCGATGAGACACCTTCCGAAGTCCGGGATTACCTTGCATTTTTCCATGAGCGGAATCTCGAGCGCAATCTCCGTCTTCGCGCACAGTTGATCGAAGCCGTGAGCACTCTGAACGGACGGGACATAATCCCTGTCTTGCTCAAGGGGGCCGGTCACATCTTCTGCGCATCGGATGATAACCTCGGCGCGCGGATGATGAGAGACCTCGATCTGGGCGTTCAACCTTCGGAAATGGATGATGCGAAGGTGGCTCTTGAGGAGCTAGGCTATCGTAGTTCGGCAAATACGCGTGGAATGGGACGTCCGCAAGATGTCGGTCTCCTCGAACTGCGAGACCGACCCGGCCCTCTCACAAAGCGCTATCTCTCACAAGATCTGACGACCTTATCGCAACTCGTCGCACGGGATGACGCAACTACCCACCTGCCTTCACCCACCTGCCGAGCGCTCCATTTGATCGTGCACGATATGATCAAGGAGGGTGACTACTGGCGCTGCCGAATGGACCTGCGCCACTTGCACGATCTCTTTGAGCTTTCGGCAACGGCTCAGGGCGTCGATTGGTTCAAGATCGGCGGAATCATGTCAGATCGCGTAGGACGCCGTGCGCTCGAGGTCCAAATGACCGCTCTGCAAGACCTTTTCGGCGTACCCTCAATCCCTTCGGAGCTTAGGGGCGATACTATGGCAAAGCTTCGGCACGAGAGCCGCTTGGTCGCTAGCACCGACCACTTGGTGGGCGCTCCTGTTCGAATGGTCGGCAACCTGATCTGGGGCCTTCACCGTCTGAGCAGTGCAGATGGTTACACGTGGCAGGGCGGGTTGGACCTTGCCGTGCGGATCTCCAGAACATTTCTCTTGCCGCCGAGAGGATCCCGCCTCTGATCCCAAGCCTTCAGTCGGCTGCTACGATTCGCTCACTCATCATGAACGTCCCCAGCAACGGGCTTTGCTCACGGAGAGTTGATGTAGCGGCTGCCGGGTGCGGCTACAGCACAGTAAACAGAATGAAGGGACGTTGCCCGTAGAAGGGAGACATAGCTTTTGACCAGTGAGAGACGCTTAGCTCAGTCAGAGGCAAAAGCGTATTGGTGCACTTTTCCAATCGGCTTCCGCACAGAGTTCCTCATGGCGGAAAGGCGTACACGGCACACCGCTCATCGCCCATGCGCTCAGTCGGCCTTCCCCTCGACGCTAAACAGTTTAGAGGAGCGAAGTTGCACCAGATAGATGAAGGCATGGGTTGGCGCATTCACTTGCGTCTCTGTCGCTTCCAGCCTTGGTTTTCACCGAGCTATTTCTATGGCCAAGCTTGTCAAGGGGAACAGCTAACAACCTATACGTATTTTACGAATACTGCGTCATTATGCACTCGCATTTGACCGCCCTGTTTGCTCAGCAATCCCCAACAACGCACTTTACTGTTAACAGAAGTTAATTTAACCTCATGGTCATGGGGGGGTGATTTCAGATCGCAAACAATTAGCGAGTCGAACTGCCATACTAGGCAGAACGTTCCGGAGAAGCACCATGCCAGAAGGGAGCACCCTGATCATTGTGGAGGCCAATCCAATTTTTCGGGAAGGCCTTTCCAGGATCTTCGCTGAAGCAGGATACTACAATACTATATCATTGCGTGATGTAACTCAACTTGACAGGATCAGGGAAGCTCCGGAAGCATTCCTGCTCGATCCGGAGCAACAAGCGCAGTCCATCGGCGAGGCAGTTGGTACAATTCGCAATCGCTTTCCCACTTCAAAGATCATTACCCTGTCAAGCAGCTACAACAAATGCCAGCTCACCGAGGCACTTCGAGCAGGTTCAGATGCGTATATAATGAATTTTATTAGTTGTGAGGCGCTTGTAAAATCAGTCGATCTTGTTCTGCTGGGTGAATGCGTTCTCCCGGCTGAAGCGCGGGACCTGCTTTGCAGCAACTTCTTTGCAGCACCGGACAAGCTTGGGCTACATGCAACACCGAGCACGCTTTCCTCCAGAGAGGTTGAAGTGCTGAAATGCCTGAGCCTGGGCCAAGCCAACAAGGTTATCGCGCGGCACTTCGGGATTACCGAATCGACGGTGAAAGTGCACGTGAAAGCCATACTTCGC
The DNA here is from genome assembly GCF_001006805.1 of Microvirga massiliensis. Classification (GTDB taxonomy): domain Bacteria; phylum Pseudomonadota; class Alphaproteobacteria; order Rhizobiales; family Beijerinckiaceae; genus Microvirga; species Microvirga massiliensis. The sequence goes on from NZ_LN811361.1 coordinate 256,929, forward strand.
AAAATTCACGCCCGTAATCGCACTGAGGCAGCAATCTGGGCGCGAGATCATGACTTTGGCCGTGATGCCGATGCCCAGTCATCTCCACAGGAAGGCATCCAGCATCTCAGGAGCATCGCGACCACTCCGGATCCTCGTGCCACGTCGCGAGGGGCACAGAACGGCAGCGTCCATGTGATCCCCACGCTGGAGTGACCAGAAGGTTAGCAGCCTAGGTCAGACTGGAGCCCGATTGCTCTGACAGCCGAGCGCTGCCAGTTAAACACGCATGAATTGCGATCAATGACGCGCTCGCATCGAATGGCCCTCCGTATAGCTGCCTGGTTCTGTGTTGCGCTGCTCGCTTTCTTGGCGCTCGTTCCCGGCGATTTCCAGATCAGAACACCTGCGCCAGGCTTGCTGGAGCATGTGGTGGCCTATCTCGGCACGGCCATACTGTTTGCGCTGAGCTACCCGGACATGAGGTATCGGATCGCAGCCCTGCTTATCGCCTATGGTGGGGTTCTCGAGGCTATGCAGTCTTTCTCACCTGGACGCCATCCAACGGAGCTCGATGCCTCCGCCAGTGCCTTAGGCGTGATCCTTGGGATCAGCCTGGGAGCGATCCTTGTGACACGCCCCCAACAGGAGCCTGGGGCCAGCGATGGCGGAGAGCGAACCTATTGATCCGGCTCTCATTACATCGGCTCATGCGGCGTACCGGACGGGCTTGTGGTGGAAGCCGATTCGGACGCACGCGGCCAATTGGAACAGCCGGCGCATGAGGCTGACGGTCGCCCGTTCGAGCTGCGGCTTACCGCGGAGGCACCTTGCGGATAACGGCCTGCTTGATGTCGGCATTCGGACCCTCGTCCGGGTTCAATTCCCGTGCGTCGGCGGGCAGGTAAAAAACATCGATCTCCGCCTCGTGCGCGGCGAGCCAAGCGCGCACCCGGGCCGCCGGGTATACCCGCAGCCGGTCCAGGATCAGGAACACCTTGCGCTCGGCGTGACGGATCAGGCGCTACCTTCACCGCGCCATCGTGAATCTTCCAGCGCACCGCGCCGCGATGGCTCCCCGCCGTGATCAGGCTCAGCCCGGCGCGCCCGTCGAAGACCCAAACCACGCGCGTGCGGCTCCGAGGCGTGTCGCTGCGGCCGTGTCCGCCGACCGCGCGCCGGCCGGTTAAGTCAACCCTGACCGGGAGGCCACGCGCCCGCCCGGCCGCCACGACGATGGCCGGGTAGTCCCGCCGCTCCAGCGGGGTCCAACCCCGAACGCTGCCTTCCGGCAACGTGTATGCACAACCAAGCCGAACGGAGCCGTCCGGAGCGTTCGCATGCTAAAGGTCCACGGGTCTAGCCCCTACTCGGTCGAAGCCCGATGATGCGCTTCGGGCCAAGTCAGGCGCGAGACATAATCCGCGACGGGACCACCTGCATCGCCCCAATTGCTCGACCAGATTACCTGTGACCCATCCGGCGACGGCGATGCGTGCGTCTCGCTGTAATAGTCGCTCCTTGCATTACGGGTCTGTGCGATACGTCGTACTTCACCGCTCCCGTCTATACGGAGTGCAACCACCTCCTGGTAAAACGGTTCTTTGGTCGCATCGTGGATGACCTTCGAGAAAGCGCCCCCATAACTCACGAATACCCAGCCCGGTCGCCTGATATTACGGACTGACGCATCGGCACTATAGCCGGCCGGTGCAAGATCGGTCACTTTGCCGTCCACTATCCTTCGCTTGATTACGTGCCATTTGTCAGGCTCGTCCTTACTGATCCCGACATAGACATCGTTGCCATCAGCGTCCAATACCATGTCACCATGGCCCGGCCGGTGATGCTCCGGCCAATGCTGGATTTGCACCCCGTCAACGGTGAAGAGGAATGCATCCTCGATCCCGTCATCAGTCTTTTGGAAGCAGGCCGTAAAACGGCCCGAAGGCGAGATACCGCACGACCTGTTTTTGCCAGGCAGCTGATCCAAGTCGATGTCAGGAAACTTTCCTCTCGTCGAGATGTCGTAGGCGAAAGCGACCAGCGCACCTGCACGATTCACGGCACGCACAACCAGCCGATTCCCATCGTCCGACGAATTACCCTTCCAGGGGCCGAACTGGAGATTCTGGTAGTCATCGGGCGCATAGATGACAGTCCTGACATTGTCGCGTGGCGCCCACAGAAAGATCTGCTTTGGACTCACACAGATCATGAGACCGGGATCGACCGGGTGCCATTTGCAGTCTTCGTTGGCGATAAGACGATGAAAGATGGGCCTGTACGTCTGACCGTCCAGGAAGCAGAGACCATAGCATCCATTGGCGATCACCAATAAACTCTGATCCGCATTCCACGCCTGCGTGCTGAAATAGCGGTGCCTACAAAAGGCTGGGCGACAGATGACACCCGGCGCAAGTTGACGGCCCGGATCAGTAATGCGGGTGAAACTCGTCCCGAAGACAGGATCCGTTACGGTCTGGAGGTATTCGGGGCGGGGTATAGGTGGAGTCGCTATCACCTCGGCCGACGCCAGCCCGTCAACAGCTGGTGCCCCGTAGACCGGGGCAAATGCCAGGAATGCCGCGAAACATAGCCAGCTGCTTACCAAAGCCGATGACTTCGTGAACGTTGTACCGGCAGTTGCAGCCCTCCGGCGGTCAGCATTCACAGAGAACGAAGTTAGTTGTCGTGCATCTGTCACTGCCAGAGGCCAATGACGCGCATAACCTGCAATTGTTCTGGCCATCTCGTTTCCGAAACGTTCGCGTACCACTTTTTTATTGAAGTCTGCATCGGCCATGCATCATTTAGAGCAAAAAATGATTCCGAGCTCGCCGCATCAGTCGAACTCAGCAACCAAGTCAGCCGTTCAAGTGCCGAGAGCGCGGTTGCAGTGTTGGACCATGATACACAGTCCCTCGACAGAGGACACTAGCTCAACATCCAGCCGGAGTGCGACGTGTCTCCCAGATCGATCTCGAACATACGCCCATCGGCGGTTCTGTCTGCTCCGAAATCAAGAGCATAGAGGTGTACTTCACCCGATCCATCAGTACTTGGCGCGAGTTCAAGATCCTTGACACCTACCCGCGTGTTGTACGTCGGATGTCGATAAAGGCTGAGCAGATCCATGGTCTCCAGGATCGTCCCGTCTCGACCGACGCGCCATATGTTAGCACTGAACCCCCCGCCAACATAGAAAACGTCATTCTGCGGATCATAGGCGAGTGCTTCCGGGTCCGATATCACGGCCGGAAGGGTAATTGTTCTGAAGACTTGCGAACCCGTTTCGTCGGTTTCCACGATCGAGCGTGACAGCCCATTGACGATAAACAAGTGACCATTCGCAGGATTGATTGCAATATCTTCCGGATCGTCCCCCCCAAGCGGCTTGGTCAGGAAACTTGAAAGCGCAACCGTGGGATTCGATGGATCAACACAGATGACCTTGAACTTGTCGTCGTCAGAGAAGAACATCTTTCCGGTTTTAGAATCGAAAGCAAGACCGCAAGGCTCATTCGTAATCGAAGTCACACTATAGGTCTTCTTCAGCGTACCGTCTCTGCTAAGTGCAAACAGGTTTGTCGGGCTGAGATATTCCTCAATTTCGGCATCCGAGACAAACAATGTATCTGTCGCAGGATTATACGCAATTCCGGAGGGATCCGGAATTCCTACTGCGGCAAGATCATGTTCAGCGACTACCCTCGGGCCTTCATCGACAATGCTGCCAGAGGCCGTGGCAGTTGTAATGGACAAGGCCTGATGGCTTGCTGTCTCCGCCGAATTAATCCGCACGCCAAAGGATTCCTGGCTCTCGGCTAAGTCATCGTTCAGCAGGTCAACCTTGACAACCGCAGTCGTACCGCCAGCCGGCACGATGACCTGCTGCGATGAGATGCCGACGAAGTCTTGCCCACTCGTAGCAGTCTGCTCGAACGTGCTGTAGGTCAGGATAACATCCTCACGCGCAGGCTCGGAAAGCTTGAGTGTGAAGAACGCAGAGCCGGCGTCTTCTGACTGTGTGCCGGGCGGAGAGGCAGTGATCGAGACGGAAGGGAGCGTCGTGATGACCTTGATGTCCCCCGCCGTTACAACCGTACCGCTCGTGAATGTCGTAATGGGAATTGCTGCTGCGCCGTTGAGGCCGTCTGGGTCCCAAAGGAGAGTTGCCTTCGAAGAGTCGAACACGAACTGTCCGTGGCCGACTGCTGTGGCTGCTGCGCCTGAGGTGAAGTAACTCGGATCAAGGGCACCTCCAACCAGACCGTGTCCCTCAGCCAGATTATAGTCGGGAGCATAGACTCCCAATCGGTCCCCAGTCGAAAAATCCTGTACCTTGTCTACACTCGTCGCATTAGCTGCTCCGAACAGAAATAGGTCCGAACCGGCTCCGCCCGTGAGATAATCCTTCCCAGAACCGCCGATCAGGGTATCGTCGCCACCTCCACCTGAAAGGGTATCTATACCTGCATAACCGCTCAGAACATTAGCTACATCGTTTCCGCGAAGATCGTTTCCGAGACCGTTGCCGGCACCGTCAATCGCATCAGTGCCGGTGAGCTGCAGCTTTTCGATGAAGATACCCAAACTATACGAGATCGAGCTTTGCACCAAGTCGATCCCGCCATCATCGACCCCCGAGGTCGAAGTCTCGCTGACAATATCACCGGAATGATCGACTTGATATGTGTCGTCGCCTGCGCCGCCAAACATCGTATCTCGGCCGGCACCGCCAAGGAGCTGGTCATTGCCGTCGCCGCCATAGAGCAGGTCATTGCCTCCCTTCCCGTAGAGCCGGTCTTTTCCGCCTAGCCCCTCGAGCCAATCGTCGGAATCGGTGCCTATGAGATCTTCGCCCGCATCCGTACCGATTTTGTGAGCCATTGTAGCCCTCCTTGTATTCGGACGGTCTCTCTACATGTCACGGGTATTCGAGGCACGGGACGTCCACTTCCTATAGAATAAACTCCGGCACGATCACGTAAAAGCTGGCCGTCTATACCTATGATGAGGTACCTCCAGCGTTTGCATGACTTGAAAGTGCAATTCCATCCCAAGTCCAGCGTCACCGGGCCGCGCGAGAATTCGACTTTGAATGCTCGAACGACCTGCCACGACGCGGAGCCTGCGCGAACCAGATCGGGCTGAATTACCTATCGAGCGTGGCCGCGAGCGGCAAACCCAACTCTCAAAACACGTTGTCGCGCAAGGTACGCTGGTCGTTCCCTGCCATACCGCACCTGCCCATCACTGTGTCGACATGTTGGCAACGATCTCGTTCCGCAGGGTAACCTCGACGACATCCCCGGGTTCGAGCTCGGTGTCCTCATCTACGACTATACGACTCCTGCTATCGTTCTGCTTCCGAAAAACGACGAGTTCGGGCTTGGTTTCACCCCTGCGGATCGCCTCCGCCCCGACCAAAGCAGCGCGCTCGAGCTTCTCCGCAACACCCTGGAGCTTAGCTTGAATTTGAGCCAGTTCGACATTTGCATCCTGCAAATCCTTCAAGAGGCTCATGCGGCGCTGGTCATCGAGCTTCTCCAGCTGTCGTACTGTATCACCCCGCTGACGCTTGAGCTGCATGAGTTGCACAGCTGTTTCGAGCTTCCGTGTGGAGGAAAGCAGTACCGCCCGGCGAGCATCGGTCACGCGAGGACTGGGCAGAGCACCTTTTCCATAAAGATCGAGTGTCTTCTGCAGCTCTTCGATATCTGCCTGCAATCCCTGTTCTTCCTTGGTTTGTTGCTCTGACAGTACTGCTATCTGATCGTCGGCCAGTTTGATGGCTCGCTGAAAAGACGCCTTCTCTCGTTCATAGTCAGCCTGACGATTCCTGAGATACTCTGCCTCAGTGCTGGTGAACCGCGAAAGTGTCGGCGCCGGCAAGGGAACTGCCTCGAATTCTTTTTGATCCAGCGTATTCTTGTCCGCAAGTTCGGCCTTGATGCGCGATATTCGTAGCTGTACTTTCGCAAAATCCGTCCAAAGTGAAGTGTATTCGGTTCGCTGACTTACTTGATCCACAACGGGACCGTTTGTCTCGGCGAAAGGCGTGCCGTATCCACCTGCCAGTGCTACGGCCTGGCGCACCGTGATCAGAGGCCGATAAGTCTGCTCCCCCGGTTTGAATACATCTCCCTTGAGGTAGATTGGCTTGTACTCGACGACCATTGCCGTTACTTCGTCGGGTGCGATCGCGATTACACTCTCTCTCCCATCAGCCGTTCTCTGCCTGAAGGTTTTCGAACCAAGGATCGCTTGGATCTTTGCACGGGCCTCTGATGGACGCATACCCGCTACCGCGAAATTACCGAGCAGCGGAAATGAAATTGTCCCATCGAGCTGGACCGTAACCCGCTGTCGCAAGTCTGGGATCGCCGCCACTGTAATCTCGATCACGTCGCCGGCGTGCAATCGGTAATCCGCATTCGAGGTCGCCGTCGCGCAGAGGAGGACAAGACCAGCCAACGCTCCCTTTTTCGAGCCAGCGCAGGCACGAGCATACGTGCGGTTATCTATCATGGCACCTGGTGCAGCTTGTTTGTCGACCGGGTTGAACCCGATGCTTCCATCTTGCTACCGGCGGGCCTTGAATTGCAATCCGCCAGCGATTGTTACCAACGAATCCATTCCTACGCCCTGCAACTCGCGCCGGCGAGAACGAAACATGCGGCGCTACTGCTACTAAAGGGCTACCACCTTGGAGAGCCTAAGAGCCTGAACACGCGTCGGGCGCATTGTATATTGGGGATAGATTCGCGAGTTACGAATTTGACTTTGTACCGCGATTGATAGGCGTGGCACGGTGTTCCTGCGACTTCGGCACCAGATTTCTCCATCGCGATCCCCATATAATGCGCCTCCGGATTGTCTGTTCCCGCCGCTGCCAATGACTTGACCATTGCATCGACACTGGTCGGCGCGGAGTAAGCTTTTCGCATGAACATAAGAAGTGTCCATTCCGGCCTAATCACAATGATCGGAAGCATCTCTCGGGGTACCTAGCAGGTATTAGTAGAGCGCGCCGCCTCTACATGGCGATATGTTGCCGCCTTTACATGACTGCATGTTGATGAGACGCTGCTCGCCATTAATGGAAAAGGTTTCTCTTGACACGAGAAAATTACGGGTTGCTGCCGGTCATGGGAGCGAGGCACGAACCGATAGCCCAGCAATGCAAGCAGGGGCTTTCACTGGGCATAGAGATCGGATCCTGGCTCCGGAGCCTCAGCTCGCGACTGCGGACGTGCCGGCCCACCTCCGCAGGGCCATGTCGCAGAGCCTTTCCGCAGCATGGCTTTCATCGTCCACGACCAACGTGCTTAGGCGAGCCACTCCGCAGCCCTCAGGCAGCGGACATGCACGGACTCCGCAGCGGCGTTGGCTGCATGCCGTAGGATGACGAATGATGCTAAGCGCAAGCACAGTCTCTTCACGAGCCACGCGAGCAGCGCTTTCCATCGACGTGGAGGATTGGTTCCATACGGAAAATCTGAAGTCCGCGATCTCTCGTGACGAATGGGCATCTTGCGAGTTTCGTGTTGAGCGCAACACAATGCGGATGCTGGAAATTCTGGATGCGAGAGATTCTCGAGCAACATTCTTCGTGCTTGGTTGGGTTGCCGAACAATGTCCGCGACTCGTGCGCGCGATTGCAGCGGCCGGCCATGAGGTAGCATCGCACGGATACGGACATGATCTCATCTACTCACTCTCGCCCAGCGAGTTCCGGGCCGATATCCTCCGATCTAAACAGCACCTTGAAGACCTGACGGGGCGGCAGATCCATGGTTACCGTGCGCCGTGCTTCTCGATTACGGAATGGGCGATACCGATCCTCCGGGAGGCGGGCTTCACGTACGACTCCTCCGTTTTCCCAACGCTCGCCCACGATCGGTATGGCCGGCTCGACGGAGTTGAGGCCGGCAAGCCGGTCGTACTGCTCCCGTGCGGCTTGTATGAAGTCTGCATCTCTTGTGTCCGGCTCGGCAAGCGTGGCATCCCCTGGGGGGGTGGCGGATACTTTCGGCTCATTCCCTACGCGCTCTGGCGACAAGGCATCCGTGTAATCCTACGCTCCGGGTCTCCGTATGTCTTCTACACGCATCCGTGGGAGATTGATCCGGACCAGCCGCGGATACACGGCATCAAGAACTCCAATGCATTTCGTCAACATGTAAATCTGAGCCGCTGCGAGTCGCGGTTTACTGCTCTCGTGCGCGATTTCAGCTCTGTCCCGTTATACGACCTTATCGAGGATCAGCGCCTGAGACCCACCTTCAACAACCATGAATCATGGATGTGCCAGTGATCATAGCGGGGCTTTTCGCTCACATCCCGCTCTCGATGGGGCATGGCGCGATATGGCGCCCGCAACGTACACTTTCATGATCTAGGATTGTACCGTGACTAGCTGGCCCCCGGGCACACAGACAATTTCGAGCGCGCTGCTTGCGCTGGGAGTGCTGTTGTCTCCTGCGACCCAGTTCCGACCGGCAAACTTGCCCGTAGGGCCCGGAGAGATTTGCCTTGCACTATGGATCGGGATCGGGCTTGCCGACGAAACTACTCGCCTCGGCCCACGCATTACGCCGGCTCTTGCCCGAATGATGATGTTCTGGGTAATCTTTGCATTTGCACAGAGTCTCGGCGCAGTAGTGGGGCTTGCAATCGAGAAGATCCGTGACCCTGTTTCGGCGCAACACGACGTTGTCGCTTACCTTCTCTTAGCGGCGATCAGTTGCATAGGCGTTGGCCAACCTGACGCGGCCCGCCGTTTGCGCCAGAGTGCTTGGATGCTCGTCCTATTCGGTGCCCTGTGCCTCGCAGCTCAGCTCGCGGAGGCTTGGGGGGTGATCGACATCGCCGGAACCGATCCTTACGAGTGGGACCGGTTGCGCGGCTGGTCAGAGAACTCGAACGCGCTTGCTCTCATCAGTGCTGCTCTGGTCGTCGTGCCGCTCTATCTGGTAGAGTCCACGGATAGTACGGCCGAAAGGATTATCGCTTTAGCGCTCATACCTCTTCCCATTTCTGTGGGTTTCTTAACGAAGAGCGATGCTTTCACCCTTTTCCTTTTGACCGCCGGCCCTCTGTTTGCTGGCCTCAAGCTTTGGAGTTGGCTGCGTTTGCCCCGGCCGGATTTGCCTCTCCGGACCGCGGCAGCCTGGCTTGTACTATTAGCTCTGCCGCTACTCCCTATCGCCGCAATTCCATTTGCTTCGTCCGCGGCGACATCTGCGGAGAGGTTTGTCGAGAACATGTATGAGGATAACGACCAAGGGGAAGACAGACTCAGGCTATGGAACGAGGCGTTTTCGCGCGGCATGGACGCTGCGATGCTTGGACTAGGCCCCGGAGCACATATCATCAGCGGTAAATTTAAGCGACAACCTCCACCGAATTTTGAGGCGCATAACACCGTTCTCGACCTCTTCACTCAAGGAGGAGCTCTCATTGTGGCGTTGTTCTTCTGGCTCGTGGCTGCTGGTTTCTTCGCAGCCGGGAGGGCAGGACAGACTGCGTTGGCAACCCTGCTCTTCAGCCTTGTCGTCTTTGGTCTATTTCACCTTATCGTACGCCATCCAATCTTCTGGTTCGGAATAGCTCTGTGTTTTGCCGCCGGCGATGTGACCAACCGAAAAGTTGCGCTACGAAGGAGCTACAGGCGTGTATAGAAGGAACCATCTTAGCGCTCCTTGCTTCGCAGAATTGAGGGATCTTAGCCACTCCTATTGCTGCTCACAGGTTAGGAGAAGTGCTCTAGGAGACTCGGATTGCGACACGCGAAGGCACTGACGATGGTAAGCTGCCAGCCGTCGCTCAACAATGGTGCGAACCGTCCGTTGGCGGGAACTGGTTTCATCGAGCACCCTCGAGGATGGAAAGTATCTGTCGAGCAAGGTTCTACTGAAGCATCGTCGGGAAATCAGTGGGTATACCGCGTCCTTTTCCCTGAATCCGTGTTGGGAGGCAGGATAGTGAACGTTGACCTTTGCCTGGAGAATAGGATCTGGCGAGGCACCGTGTGCAGCCTCGCTGATCCCATGCGGAAGGCAGTACCATGACCGGGCATCAATCTGCTGAGCTTCATTTCGAGCAGCTAGTTAGGATCCTGCTTCGACAATGGAGATTCATCCTTACGGTGGCAATATTGGGATCGGCGATCGTCAGTGTTGCTGCGATCGCCCTCCCCACCCAATATACCGCCAAGGCTCAGCTCATAATTGAAGCTGCGCGGGCCGGATCGGCAGCGGACAGCTTCCATGTAGATGAAGGAGTCGTCGGGACGCATGTGACGATGCTCATGTCACGCGGATTTCTACAATCGGTGACCAAGAATCTCTTAGAGGAGGGGGAACTGGTGTCCGAGACAGGCCAGTTAGGATCAACCCTCAGCGGCTGGCTCGACGAGCTGTGGACCCGGGTGTCAGATCCAGTCGCGGTGGCACTCGCTTCGTCGGAACACCTGCCCGATACTAAATCCAGTGATACCACATCCGCGGATTCCGATCAGGCGGCCTCTTCAGATTCTGATCAGGCAACATCCGTGGATCCTGATCAGGTGTCTGCAGCGGATATTGATGAGGTGTCAGCAGCGGAGATTGACGCGTTTGAGGAGCACCTATCGGTATATCAGGAGCGACGCTCAGCAGTCATCCGGGTCAGCTTCACCTCGACGACTGCTTCGGACGCTGCTGCCATCGCGAATCGGGTTGTTGAACTCTATGTCGAGAGCCAAGCTGCGCGGAAGAAGGAGCAAGTGAGCACGGCGCTTGCCTCACTCGACAGCAAGATTCCGGAGCTTAGGGCCGCGGTAGCACGTGCGGACGCTGCGGTACAGAGCTACCGGGCTGAACACGGCTTCATCGGCGGCACTCGCGCCGATATGCTCAACCAACAGATTACAGATCTTGACCGGCAGCTTACTACTGCGAATTCGGATTTGTCTGGCTTGCGGGTTCGACTGAGCGCCTTGCGAAAGATTACACTTGGCACGCCAGAAATGGCGGAACTCATCAAAATCATTGATGTACCAGCGTTAGCGGATTTCTTCCGAGAGCATCCAGAGTTTCTTGAACCGGAGGCGGAGTTCGATCCAGGATCTCATGAGGATAGCCTCAGAACGCAGCTGAACAGCAGTGGCATGCCAGAAATCCGGAAGAAGTTCGGCCAGGAAGTCAGTCGCGCAACAAACCTCTTAGAAAAAGAGGCACTCTCTACGGAGGAAAGGGCGCGCTCGATTCAGGAACGCCTTGTCGCCGTGCAGAAGGCAAGTCGTGAGATGGCGGAAGCTGCAGTGCGAATGCGCGAACTCGAGCGTGAGGCGGCCGCGGTGCAGCAAGTCTTCGACGGCGCACTGAGACGGCGCGAAGAACTCGGCATACAGGATGAAGCCCCGCCGGATGTCCGCGTGCTCTCGCGGGCGTGGCCGCCGGACGAGCCTAGCTCGCCCCATCCACTCAAATTCATTGCTCCCGCATTTGTTCTATTCTTTGTCGGAGCTGGCCTGCTCGCTGTGGCGCGTGATCGTCTCGACCGTGGGCTCCGCAGCGAGGATGATATCGCTCGGACGCTCGGAATACCATGCATTGGAATCGTACCAAGGCTCGACCTGGAAATTGGATCGCTACGGCACGAGTATCTCCTTTCGCATCCGACCGCTCCATATTCGGAAGCAATCCGATCGCTGGTCGCCAGTCTATTGCAGCTTGCAAACCCGAAGGCTTCACCCAAGCTGATTCTGGTCAGCTCCAGCTTACCGGAAGAAGGAAAAACAACACTGGCCGTAAGCATTGCGACCTATGCAGCGGTCCTTGGGCGGCGTGTGCTCCTGGTCGATCTGGACTTGCGACGTCCGCGCGTTCTGAACGAGCTCAACATCGAAGCCCAAAAAGGAGTTTCCGATGTTCTCCTTGGTAACTGCTCCCTCGCCGAGGCCATCTGCAGAGCACCGGTACCGGGCATCGAGTGCTTGCCGGCGCCTCGGGCCCAAAGTGATCCTCTCCCGCTTTTTGCAAATGGCCGAGTTTCATGGCTTCTGAATCAGATACGCGAAGACTATGATTGCGTCGTGATCGACAGCCCAGCGCTCCAGTTGGTGACGGAGGCACGTCTCCTTGCATCAATGGTGGACAGAGTGATTCTCGTGACGAAGTGGGGAAGCACCAGACCGGAAGTTGCGCAGAATGCTCTCAGCTTGCTGCGCGAAGTCGGTATCTCGGACACTGACGACACGGGTAGAATCGGCGCTGTGATTGCCCAGGCCGACCTAAAGGAGCACGCCTACTACGGTTATGGCGACGCCGGGGAATCCCTTGAAAGGCATAGGCGGTATTTCTCTCAGTCTCGCTGAGGCCTCGAATTTTGACTTTCCGACGGCCCGATCAGGTATGGTTCCCTATTATCGGCTGCAGGTGATCACCCGCCGTGGATCCATCTTGGACGGTTTGATATTGAGGGCGGCGAGAGCCCCGCACCCAGGAGAATGGCGCAACACAGGCCTATCCTCCGAAGCCGACTGGAAGAAGTGAAGCTGAAGGCAATTCGGCTCAGATAACACGTCTTTTCAATGGTTTGCGCGCCTGCTCCGTGGCCCGAAGCACGCGACAGAGCGACGGTGCGCACGGTGTCGAACCCTTCCCGGCGGCAGCCGGATCACCGATCACATCGGCTTGGGGGGTGATCGCGAAGACCTTCCCGGTGGGCCGGGTTTACGTCGCCCGGGCGGCGACTGGCACGGCCGGCTCGCGGCAGCTCGATCTGCCCGCCCACGTGACGGTCTCGCATGTCATTGCCCTGACCCTGTAATGCAAGCCTCCTATCACGAGGTGCTGCGTCGCCTATTGGATGGTGCGCAGTGGCTGCACGGCCCGCGGCGAGCCTCAAGGTGGCGGAAAACTCGGGCATCCTGATTCACGCGAACGGATGCATATGAGCAGCAAGATCGCACGGCATGGAGAACGGAAAGCAAAGCACGACCAGTAGTGACCGGTGCGGAGCGCGCTGACCTTGAGTGAACGGCGCAGAGCATCCGTCTCATGGTCAGCGCGCAACGCTTCGTGATCCTGATTAGAGCAGGAAGTCGGATGCTGTCAGGGCAACCTGACCCTTGATGTGGAACATCATCTCGACGTCCGTGTCCTTATCCACATTGGCGGACACGGTGGTCAGGTTCGAGGCCTGATCATACTTGAACCAGATCTTGCCAGGCGTCGTAGTCGGACCTGCGGCCAGCGAGAATGCCTGATCGCCGCTCGACTGACGGCTGGCGTCGATCATCGACAGGTCGATGACATCATGTCCTTGTTCGAAGTCCATGATGGTGTCGAAGCCGTAGTCGTCGTTTGAGTCGCTGAGGCGCTTGAACAGAAACGTATCATTGCCGGAACCGCCCCAGAGACTGTCGGTTCCCTCATTGCCACGAATGACGTCGTTCCCGGCTGCCCCCTTGATGACGTCATTGCCATCACCACCGTCGATGACGTTGTTGAGCGAATTGCCGATGATCGTTTCGGCGGCGCTCTTCCCGGTGTGCTTCTCACCCTTGAAAGTCGGCTGCTCCACTGACGGTGGCGGCGGGAGTTCTTCCTCCGAAGGGGGAGGCGGCACAGGCGTTTCCTCCGGCGGTAGCGGCTGTTCTGCCTCCGGCAGTGATGGCAGGGATGCCTCATCACCGTGGCTGGCGATCCACTCGGCCTTGGCGTCCTCCCAGTAGTCCCGCGCAGCCTGGCCCTGCAGGATGGTGAAGCCCTTCGGCGGCATTGGGTAATTGGACGGAAGGGGCTTGTCGGACAGGTTCAGGTAGACGTTATTCTCAGATGCGGTGACGTTGTCCCATGCGATCTGCAACCGGCCGAAACTCTCATGCTCGGGGTTCTCGATCGCGATGACCGTATTCCTGATTTCGAACGAGGGTGTAAAATCGGGGTTGCCCGAGTCGGTCTTGAAGGGCGATGCGTGTGTGACCGCACCCTCACCGGCGCGGCTGTAGAGGTAGGACTCCATCCGCATGAGCACGCCATCCAACTTGATGGTGTTCATGCTGCCGTCTACATCGCCGTCCGTGCTGATGCCGGCGAACACGCCGTCGAACAGAGAATTGCGGATCGTGCCGCCCATCGCGGGATCGTTCTCGATCACGTCGTCACGCACGTCGGTGACCCACATGTTCTGAATCAGGAAGTCCGTCGTCCCCTCCGCGATGCGGATTCCGTCAAACGCACGGTCGATCTTCCAGTCCTGAATGATGGCGTTGGGCGAGGACTCGACGCGAATAGCGACCGAATTGCCGTTACCCTCTTTCGGGTAATAGAGAGTCTCCCAATCCTCGGTCAGGGAGACTTCGCCGTGCATCACGCCGCCCTCGATCGTGACGTTGGGCGAGTTGTAGACCCGGAACGGGTAGGCGTTGGCGCCGTCGCCATCCAGGATCGAGTTGTCGATGATCCACGATGCTGCCGTGGCATCGATTACCGTGCCATCAGCAAGTCCAGATGCCTTGTAGGCTTCTTGACCATAATCTTTAGTTAAAGTAATTGTATTGCCCAATTCAGCAATCCTCTATCAGTAGACCACGTTTACTTTGCGTAATACCCCGCCGGCCGGGGTTTGCGGCTTGTCTCGGCTGAATAAGGCAAGTTAATGGCGCAAGTTGAAGGTCTATGTTCTCCCCAGCTGCCGGCTAGAATGGATTCTATTTAGATGAGATCAGCCACTATTCTCCCTCTAGAGGCGTCACAAACTCGCTCACAGTTGTTCTTGACCTGTTCTCAATCGACCTATCTTCAGCTTTCCACCCCGCCATCTGGCGGCAGTGTCTTTCCTGCACATGATCAAGTTCGCCTTTCCCTCTGAGAAGGACGCTTTCGAGAGTGCAATTCTTCGCCAATTCCAGGCGCCCGGACTCCAGGAGGGCCTTCTACGTCCAGTGCACCCTTGCACTGAGGTGTACACGTGGGCGTATCGTCGATCGTATCGCGTCGCGTATCGCGACGCGGCCCCTATCTCGTCCGTTCAGGCGGCCTTTATCTCTTCCAACTACGCATCCCGAGGACGCTCGATCCGGGCGGCCGCCTGCCGCCCCTGCGCCTGAGCCTTGGCGCGCTCGCCGCCCGCGAGGCCCGGCGGCGGGCCGACACCTTGGCGGCCCTTGCCTGGATCGCCTTCGAGATGCTGAGGATCCGCCGCTTGGAGAACGGGAACGACGAGGAGCCAACCGCAACCGATCCGGTCTTCCCGGGCGAGGACCCCGCGCTGGTCATCGCGGAGGTGAAGGGCTTCCTGAGAGCCCATGTCGGCTTCCTGAAGAACGACATCCCCCCGAGTGCCGAGCAGGCGCGATCGCTCGCAGCCTTCAAGGGGCTCGTCGCGATCAACCGCGAGACCGCGAAAGGTCCGAAGGCCAATCCGCTGGTGGCGGACAATGCCGACGTGCTGCGCGCGCGCTACATCGGTGACCTATCAGGTTCCGTCCCCTCGCCTCCCGACGCATTCCCGGTTCAGCCGGCGGCGCCGCAGTCCCCGATGGAGGCTCCCGCCCTCGTGGCAACCGCGCACCCGACGCCGATTCGGGCGCACGCCCCAGCCCCGCCGTCCTCGCCCGAGCCGAGGCGGATCACCGTCGGGTCCCTGGGTCGCGCCAAGGCCTTCGATGCCGGCGTGCCCGCTTACGAACTCGATCGCCGCTCCGTGCCGCGGCCAGCCTCGACCAAGCCACTGTTCAGCGTGGTCTCCGAGGAGTACCTGCGCGATCGGGCGGCCCAGAAGGGTGAGGATGATACGGACGTGAGATCGGCCCGCATGCGCCGCGACGTCTTCATCGACCTGATCGGCGATCATCCCGTCGACACCTACAACGGCTCCGATCTTCAGGCCTTCGTGAACCTCATGAGGTTCTGGCCCGCCAACGTGACGAAGCGCAGCGGGATGGCCGCATTAACGCCGCGGGAGTTGATCGACGCGAACCGGGACCTCCACCTCCAGCCGCTGAAGCTGAAGGCGCTGAAGGACGGATACGTCTCGAACGTCAAGACGATGATGCGCTACAAGATGGCGGACTTCGAGTACCGCGACCCGTTCGCCGGCGTCAGGATTCTCTGGCCCGAGACCGCGGCGCCGTCGGCGCCCCGTGAACCCCTCGGCACGGATCTGATCTCGAAGGCGTTCCGCCTGGGAGCCGGGTCCGGTCTTCTCGACGAGGCGATCCTGCCCCTGCTCGCCTACCTGACCGGGCGGCGGCTTGCCTTACTTGCTTCGCTCCAGGGCGAGGACTTCCGACAGAAGTACCGCGGCGTCTGGGTGGCCCAGACGAGCGGCATCGTACTCAGGAACAAGAAATGGTTCCGGGTGCCATACAAGACCGACGCCAGCACCACGTTCTTCGTCCTGCATCGGCTGCTGGTCGGAATCGGGTTCGTGGACTGGGCCGCGCGGCAGGACGGCTTCATCTTCACGGAGCTCGCGAGGCTGAGCGATCCCTCGAAGTCGGCGTCGAGCTACATGAACCGACTGCTCAGGAGGGCCGGTGCGCAGGCGAAGGGGCGCGAGGTGTTCCATTCGCTGCGGGGCACGAACATCGAGGAGATGCGAGACACGAAGGTGGACGCCCGGTCACGCCGCCTCCAGGTCGGCCACGAGCTAGTGGACGAGCACGAGATCTACGGCTTCCGGGCCCTGAGCGAGAAGCAGGCCCGTGAGATCGCCAACATGCCGCTCCCGAAGGAGATCGACTTCTCGGTGTTCAAGGGCCTCGATTTCGATCGTCTGGCAGCGGGTGTCCGCACGATAGGGCGCCGTTCGCAGAGACGGTGACAGGTTCGGAAGCATCGGCGGGAAGTGATTGATGAGGAAACGCCCTCGCGACCGTGCTCGCTTGACGGGAGTCCAAGGCCGGTCGCGTTCGCCTCGCCCGGGCGGAACCGTCGACCAACCCCACACTACATCGCAGGGACAGGTTCTTGCACGTCAGCCTGCGGAACCGAGGGCTCAACTCCCCAAACCCCGATTCATTCGGCAACGCCGTTTGCAGGAGTTACGGGGAGAGTAGCTTCAGGGACGAGTTCACGCCGTCAACTCTCGGCGTCATCCCCGAGGAGATGCGGCTTGCGCTGGAAGTCCCAGCCGTCCTCGTAGCGGTCGAGGAGGGCATCGATACGACGCCGGGCAGCGGCCCTGTCGAAGCCCTGCTGCGTCAGCCGGGCGAGGATCACCCGCCGGAGCTTGCGCAGGTTGTCCTCCTGACCGGGCTTGAGGGCCTCGATCAGGGCCCAGTGGAGCACGACCCGGGCGACGTCGTCCCGGGTGGGAATGCGCTCGGCCTTGAGCCGGGCCCGGTAGGCTCTCTGATAGGCAGCCTGCTCTTTCAGACGATCGACTCGGCGCTGGCGCATGCGGTCCTCCCCTTGGCTGCCTATCGAGATCTTGGTCTGGCCTCGCAGCAGTTCATGCGGCCTCTACCGCTCCGAGCGTTTCCAGCCCGTTGCCGTGGCACCAACCTGATCGAGCCGCCCCCTCCTCTCGCTCCCGGGTGCCTCATCGCGTTTGCCGTTGCAACGCGGCTCTCGATGTCTGCAATGCAGATCTCGGAATCCGCAACGCCGGTCTTTGGCTTTGAATCGGGAATCTCAAGTCCTGAATCGTCTGCACGCAACTCATCTCAAAGCGTCGCAGGTTGCGGACAACCTGACTGAAGTCTGGACGGCATGCCGACCTCACGCCGTGAGCACCTGAATCGTTTGCCCGCGGGTTTGAATCGTTTTGCTCGAGCCTGGAATCACCTGCATCAGATCCTGAATCGTGTATGCGCAGCTTGTTTCGCGCCACCCTAACGCGCGGGCACGCTAAAGCGGCGTGGGGATAAGGTGATCCGATCAGTCAGGTTCGAACAGATTCCCGCACGATGCCTCTTGGTTTGTCGTTGTCACGGTAGATCAATAGCTGGCGGTCGAGGGATGGTCGAATGTTCAGCAAGGTCGTTCGATTGTCGGATCACGATCATTACGCTGCTGCTCCACGTGATGGGTGATGTGGTCGAGCCGCGCCGTGAGTTCATCCAGGAGAACGCGCTGTCAGTGGCAAATCTGGATGTGTGAGTGTGGGTGGTTGTGCCCGGGTGCCAAAGTCTGACTCAAACCGGGGGGGAAAGTGACTCCGATTGCAGAGAAGCCTGACTCTCGGGCCGTGCGGGCGGTTCTCTCAGAGCCTGACTGAAAA
>NZ_LN811361.1:276014-277467 GCF_001006805.1 Microvirga massiliensis
GAGCCAGACTCTGAGGCTCCTGGCACAGGTCCGGCAGGCGCGCGAACCCGCCATCAACGCAAATGGGCGGCCCGATCGGGCCGCCCATTTGCGTTCGGGATTTCTTTCAGCGGGTGTGGATCCTTTCCTGGGCGAGAGTCGCCGGAAGGATTTGCGCCGGGGCGAACCCGAAGTCAGGCAGCAGGCGCCACGAAGAGGCGCCCTTGCCCGCGGATCGCTCGGGTTGCCCTGCCCGTCCGGACGCCATGCCCAGGAGACAATGGGATTCACGGCATTCGGTAGCAAAGTCCACCAATCGTTCGGTACGTGACTGATCCAAAAAGGGCTTCAATCTTTTCGACTACCCGAGAACGAACAATGCCGCTCCACGGACTCCGCAGAGCCTTGAGAACTCCACAGCGTTGGGCCAAGGGCCAGCCCTACTCGAACCCTATATTCAACACAGGGTGACCTCGTCCCGCGACAGCAACAGACCCAGGCCCAGCCCCTGCCCACCACGGTGTCCACACTGGGAGCCACGAGGCTTGGCCCTGGGATCGACACTGGGGCCTCTAGGAGACTCGCCAGCAGTCAGGGAAGGCCAAGGGACTCCTACCATCCCAGGAGTAGTAATGCTGCACTCCGGCCTTCCTATAGGCTCTGAGAGTCCGGTCCAAAATTCCTGACAGCTCCCGCCGACGGACGAGGAGCATAACGAAGGCGGCATAGAGGAACGCTCTGGCGGAGGCGACTGCGGCCTCCGGATCCTTTCACAGCCGCCGATTGCGGCTGATCTAGTACCCACAATCACTGGACTCGGAGTCACGTCCTGAATCCTTCAACGCCTTTCAGGGCGCGGCTTACAGCTACCCCTCCCGCGTTTCGCGGATCAATGATTCTGGTTACTAGACGAAGAACCTCTCTACTCCCCAGTGGTGGGCGACCAAGGCAGGCGGTGCGTTACCGAACTTTGCGCGGATCGTCGGCCGGATTGACGTATTCGATGCCTCCTGGGCCGGTGTACTGGACCTGAAGGATCGCCTCGCCATCGCCGGTCCAGGAATAATGGGCGTGCTTGGCCGAATACACCCACATCGATCCCGGCTGTAGCAGGCCGCCTGCCTTCTCGGGCTTCTCGCCACTGTTCGTCCCGATGTTGCCGCTGATGACGGTCACGACTTCCGAGAAGGGATGGGTGTGGGGCGGTATCATGAAGTTGGGCGGGAACTTGATGCGCTGGACGACGGTCTCGCCAGCCTTCGTGGGATCGCCGACCAGTGTGGCGACCAGAATGCCCTTGGGAAAGGCCGGGTTTTCCGTCCACTTCATGGCATCGGGCGTGATGACATTCGTGTGTCTTGTCTCCTCCGCCACGGCACCGCCGACCAGCAACACGAGACTTGTCGAAAGCAGCAGGGTCTTCATGGCAACCTCCAGGCTGTATGGCCTCCTGGTGCCCCTGCCACGCGTAAGA
>NZ_LN811361.1:278488-282822 GCF_001006805.1 Microvirga massiliensis
GCTGTACCAGCATGGTGTTACCGAAGCGGTGGATCGTTGAGCGAACCTTTGGCTGGTTGGGCCGCTGCCGTCGGCTCGCCAAGGACGTGGAGAACCTCACCCGCACTCAACTGGCCTTTGTGCAGCTTGCCATGATCCGCCTCATGACCCGCAGGATCGCAAGGCTTTGTCAAAGCTCATGAACAACTCGGACCGGCTCTAAGCGGCGTGGCAGCCCAATCTACACCTACTCACGGGGGAGCGCTAATCGTTTTGCACCCCGCCTGTCCTCCCATTGCCCTTGCCATGAATTTCATTGCCCTTGCCATGAATTTCGGTCCGGGCCGAACCTAGGCTTTTCCGTGCCCGATTTTTAAGATTGGCAATGCTTAGTCGAACCAAGGAGCATGGCCGCGACCCATGCAAACAGTCATGTAAATTTGGCCCGGGATTGAGGGTGACGAGCGATTGAACCCCATCTGCATGGTGGATGCGGACGAAGTGCACTTTAACCGGAGATCCGGTCCTGGTGTCGAGGAGGTAAGCCGACATTCACTGCGGGCGCTATGCGGCAGATCCTCACTTTCCGTCCGCAAGGCGCGGGAGCACTCAGAAGACGAGGGAGCGATGTACCTGCACCCCGGCCCACGCGCCATCACCCACGGCAAGAGAGACCGAGTGTGGCACATGGGCTGCGTCGCCGCATGCGAAGGCGCCGGGAACGGAGGTCTCCTTCGTCGCACCCGTCCGGATCTGGAACCCAAGGGCTATCGCCTGATGGCGGGATCGCCCTCGGCGATGCCCTTGTCCTGCGCAATGGCCGAGGCACACGCTGCTGTGCTGATGGCTTCCTGGGCCGCCTTGAGGTTCATGAGAACCCTCGCCGTCAGGTTCTCACCTGCGAACGTGTCGTCGATGGACGGCAATCTCCTGCGGCGCGGCGTGGCTGGCACGACGCTTGGGTCCAGCAGCCTCAGCACGTGATCGACGGCGGCGACATCCTTGTCAAACTGCGCGATCTCCAGCATCAACGCCTGGCACCGTTCACTCAGCTCTCCACGCCTCCTCAGCAGCGCATCAACGACACCCGCCATTTCACGCTCCACTCGCCTCGAATTGTGCAAGGCTACCCTGCACAATTGGCCAGCAGACCTTACCCGATCAGGTCACGGAGATCTGGTGGTGTTTGCTACCGAATGCCGGTTCGTTCCTACGGGCTGGCTTACTTTGGCTACGACCGACGCTTGGTCACGAGGCTTTGGCCAAGGCGGCTGAGATCGACGACCATGCGTTCGTGCGTGCCGCGTCCGATCTCCTCGACCTCGTCTCTCGCGACGACGCTGAACGCGACGCGGCGACCGTTGACCTGTGTGACCTCCGCTTCGGCATGCACCTGATGACCGACTGGCGTTGCCGCGAGGTGACGTACGCTGACTTCAGTGCCAACGGCGCTCTCCCCCGGTTCAAGGAAATCGCGAATGGCGTTCAGCGCCGCGTTTTCCATGATCAGGATCATTACGGGCGTCGCAAGAACCGGCGGCAATACCGCATCCTTGAACCGGTTGGCGAGATGTTGAGGCCCGATCACGAGCGTGAAGGTGCCCTTGGCTCCAACGGGGATCGAACGCACGCTGTTTCTCCTCTAATGCTCGTCCCTTGGTCGAGAGCGTCGGCTCAGCCGATGCGCGTGTGAATCCGTTCCATCTGGTAGCACCCACCCTGGCGCGCGTGGCGAAAGCGGTGAGGCAGGCGAAGTGGTCACGATGCAACCACGAAGACGGCGATAAGACGGCGGTGGAACGCAGCGCAATGAGCGCCATGCCGCCCGGCGAAAGCCGCCAAAGAGCCACCCGCAAAATGACCCCGGGCCAAATGAGCTCCGCCAAATGGTCGCCACCGGAATGGCCGCGACGACCGGTAAATGCGCCGCTCGGCATTACGGCACATCCCAGGTCGAGAGCCATGACGGTCCTCTTGACCACTTTCGGCATGTTCGCTCGAGACAATTGTTCGCGCCCGTGCTGGTCCGGAATGCAGAGCACCGAGAGGCGCTCCTGCGCCGGGCGACGGCACCCTGCCCATCGAAGCGGCCGCGCGGCTGCTCGGGATCACGCGCGAGGCCATCGACGAGCGGCGGCACGCCGGCACCATGCTCGCCATCCGGAAAGGAGACGACTGGCGTTATCCCGCCTGCCAACTCCAAGACGGTGAGGTCTTGCGCGGCCTGCCCGAGGTCGTGCGTGGCGTGGCGCTCGACCGAAGGGGCTTCGTGTTGACCGGCAGCGAGACGAACGGCGCAAGCCGGCCGTTGGAGACGAGCGTGCGCGGCGTGTTCGCAATTGGTGACGTGCGCTCGGGTTCGATCAAGCGCGTCGCCGCGGCAGTCGGCCAAGGTGCACAGGTGGTGGCGACGCTCCACGCCGTTTTGGCCGTGGCCGATCGCCCGCCATCAGGCCATCCCTCGTAATGCCACACTTTGTCGAATACAGTTGCGTTCTCGTTCTCGCGGCGCAGTCCGTGGGGGTTGGGGAGAGCAGCAGGCGCACTCATGTCGTTCGGCGGGCCCGGCATCCGGACGGACGCCAGCAGGTTCGCTCCCGTGGAAAAGCGTCGTGGCCGCCATTGAAGAAACCATTCTCGATGAAGGATCGAACGAGTGCTGCTGCTGACCAAGCGACAGGAGACGCGACCTTGCACATGCGGCTGCAAGCGATCGGCTCGCCCGCGCTCCAACGGTATTGTGGCACGTACTATCGCACGTGACGGAGCGGGAATCCTGGTTGTCTTCACAGCGCTGGCTACCCTGCTGGCTTATCCGTTCTGGGTCTTCGAACCAGGCTGTGGTCGTCAGACTGCCACCTTCATCGAGCACAGTGCCGGCATGGGCGGGCGTGCAGCCGCGGCCCTCCTCGGCAGCCTACGGGGAGGATTCATAACGGCGGCCATTGCAACACCACGGAGGATGCCATGATCTGCTCCAGGATCGCCTCGGCCACCGTCCTTGCCGTCCTGCTTCTCCCGATACCTTCCTTCGCCCAAGCTCCTGCGCCACCGACGGTCACCGTCGCCAAGCCGGTCGTAAAGGATATCATCGAACGGGACGATTTCATCGGCCGCTTCGAGGCGATCGACGAGGTCGAGATCCGCGCCCGCGTCTCCGGCTATCTCGAAAAGGTTCTCTTCACCGACGGAGCACTGGTCAAGGAGGGCGACCCGCTCTTCACGATCGACCCGCGACCCTATCAGGCTGCGCTCGAGCAGGCCGAGGCCACGGTCGCTTCGGCGCAGGTCCGGGTCGAGTTCGCGTCGAACGACCTGGAGAGGGCCGAGTCCCTGCGCCGATCCAACAACATCGCCGAGCAGCTTCTCGATCAGCGCCGGTCGAATTACCTGACGGCACGGGCCGAGCTGGACAGGGCACAGGCAGCGCTTCGCAACGCCCGCCTGGATCTCGAGTTCACCGAGATCAGGGCGCCGCTGGCGGGCCGGATCTCGCGCAAGCTCGTCTCCGCAGGCAATCTCGTCAATGCCAACCAGACGATCCTCACCAACATCGTCTCGCTCGATCCCATCCACTTCTACTTCGACGTCGACGAGCGCTCATACCTTGCCTACTCGCGCCAGATGGCAGGCGGGACGAGAACTTCGACGCAGGCTGTTCCCAATCAAGTCCAGTTGACGATGACCGATGAGCGCGAGGCGCACAGGACGGGTCGACTCGATTTCGTCGACAACCGCCTCGACGCGGCAAGCGGCACGATCCGGGCGCGCGCCGTCTTCGAGAACAAGGACCTTTTCCTCACGCCAGGCCTGTTCGGCCGCGTCAGCGTCAGCGGCTCGGATCCCTACCAGGGAGTGCTCGTTCCCGACGAATCGGTCGGCAGCGACCAGGACCGCCGGATCGTCTTCGTCGTCGGCGAGGACAACAGCGTAGCGACGCGGTCGGTCCGTCTCGGGCCGCGCATCGATGGCTACCGGGTGATTCGATCGGGGTTGAAGGGCGACGAGACGGTCGTGATCAATGGCCTCGCGCGCATTCGCCCCGGCATCAAGGTCACTCCCCAGATGTCGACGCTCCCTCCCATCCGTGAAGCGATGGTCCGCAATTCGGACGACTGACGGAGCACCCGATGCGGTTTGCTCACTTCTTCGTGGACCGGCCGATCTTCGCGACGGTTCTCTCGATCGTGCTGGTTTTGCTCGGCGGAATCGCCTATACGACGCTCCCGGTCGCGCAGTATCCGGAGATCGCTCCACCGACGATCGTCGTGCGGGCGAGCTACCCCGGCGCGGACGCCCAGACCGTTGCGGCCACCGTCGCGACCCCGCTCGAGCAACAGGTCAACGGGGTCGAG
>NZ_LN811361.1:285078-289475 GCF_001006805.1 Microvirga massiliensis
TGGGCACGTGGGACGATCGTGCCGAGCTCCAGATACTCGTCCGGACTCTGGGTCTTGCCGCCGCAGAGACCGGCTGCGCACAGCGTCGGCACTCCCATGGCAGCGGCAAAGCCGGAATCGGCGCAGCCCCCGGTGAACTCCTCCCCAACGGACAGCTCAGCGCGCCGCGCGCACCCGGCGTATAGATCGAACAGCCGGCGCGAGGCCTGCGTGGGCACAAGGGGCAGGAACTCGCCCAGGATCTCCAAGCGCGCGGATGCCCCCTGCTCAAAGGTCGGCTCTATGATCCCTTCTATCGCGGCAGCGGCTCCGAGCCCAGCCTTGAGCTTGCCAGTGCACTCTGCGTCGCCGCGAGACTTGCGTCCATGATTGGGTAGTTCGCAGCGGCCTCACGGAGCTGGGCGTCCGCTGCGCGCCGCAAGCTCGCCCTCCAGCCAGGCGTCCTCATCATCAAGCTGGCCGCCTGCATCAACGACCATCCAGAAGGTGTAGTCGGCCCAGTGCAGGATGGTGTTCTCGAGACTACGGATTAGCAACTCGCCCTCTCCCGAATGGGCGGCGGCCATGTGGGCCACCTCCTCGGGTAGGCCCATCGTTAGACAGATATGAATTCCGTAGCCAGGATGGCGCAGCGACGGCTTGCCTGTCTTGCGCGGTTCGGCCCGCCAGCGCCTGACGTTCTCGGGGTCGAATTCCCAGACCTTGCCGATGTCATGGCACAGACAGCCCGCGATCAGCAGGTCGCGGTTGACCTTCATGGCCGGGAAGAGGCTGGTCATCTCCTCGGCGATCTTCACGGCGAGCCGGGTGACCGAGCGCATGTGATCGGCCTGGCTGGCGGATTTCATCGGCTTGGGATCATAGTTGCCGGACGGCTTCATGTCGCCGATCCGCTTCAGGCTGCTGGAGTGGATCGCAGCCACCCAGGCATCGGTTACACCGGTGCGGAGGACCTCGTCCTGAATCCAAGCGATCTCGGGCATCTCCTCCAGGATAGCTGCGCGCTTGGCAT
This sequence comes from Microvirga massiliensis, assembly GCF_001006805.1. Lineage (GTDB taxonomy): Bacteria > Pseudomonadota > Alphaproteobacteria > Rhizobiales > Beijerinckiaceae > Microvirga > Microvirga massiliensis. The sequence goes on from NZ_LN811361.1 coordinate 286,091, forward strand.
CAGTGATCTCAATGCGCTTGCCGCGGAGTTCAACAGTGCGAATGGATAGCACGATGCGTCCTCTATGTAGCAGTTGAAGGGAAGACTCAGCCGAGAAGGCGCGGCAGCAGCATCACCAGGCCAGGAACGGCGATGATCAGCACGATCATCAGGAACAAGCTGATGATGAAGGGCAGCACGCCCATGATGACATCGTTGATCGAGCCGCGGCCGCGCACGCCCTGAACGACAAAAAGGTTCACGCCTACGGGAGGGGTGATCATCGCGGTCTCGCAGAGCAGTACGACCATGATGCCGAACCAGATGGGATCGTAGCCCGCCGAGACGATCACCGGTGTGATCACCGGAACCGTGACGATCATCATTGGCAGCGGCTCCATGAAGCAGCCGAGCACAAGGTAGAAGAGAACCACAGCCGCGAGCGTACCAGTCGGACTGAGACCGAGTCCCGTAATGAAGGCGTTCAGTGCGTTGACGAGGCCGATGGCCGACAGCACGAAATTCAGGAACCAGGCCGCGGCGACGATCAGCATGATCATTCCCGTCGTTCGCATGGTCCCATCGAGGGCCTCAAACAACATCTGCATCGTGAGACGTCGGTTGAAAGCCGCGAGCGCGAGCGCGATCATCACGCCGAGAGCGGCGGACTCCGTCGGCGTCGCCCAGCCGGCATAGATGCTGCCAATCACGACAAGAAAAATAATCAGCGGCGGCACTACCCCGACGAGGCCCGTGAGCCGCTCGCCCCAAGTCGCGTGCACGCTCTCGCCCCCGAGTGCCGGCCGCAGGAGGCAGCAGATGAGGATGGTGGCTATAAAAATGAGGCCGAGCGCGATGCCGGGCAAGAAGCCGGCGAGGTAAAGCTGAGGAACCGAGGTATTGGTCAGCCACCCGTAAATGATCAGATTAATTGAGGGCGGGATCAGGATGCCAAGCGTGCCACCGGCGGCGATCGAGCCAAGGAAGAGCCGCTCGCCATAGCCGTAGCGCTTGATGAGGGGAGTGGCGACCGTGCCGATCGTTGCCGCCGTGGCGACGCTCGAGCCGGAGGTCGCCGCAAAGGCCATGCAGGCACCGATATTGGCGTGCATCAACCCGCCGGGCAGCCAGGACAGCCACTGGCTCATCGATTGATAGAGGCGGTCTGCCATTCCGGAGCGCAACAGGATCTCACCGAGCAGGATGAAGAGCGGCACGCTGACCAGGATGAAGTTGCTGGAGGCCGCCCAGACAATTTCGCCCATGGCGAGGTGGAGCGGCAGAGCAGTGTAGAGCTGCCCGAGCACCATCGCGAGCAGCATCAGGGCTGCGGCGACCGGTAGGCTGAGGCCCAGGAACAGGAGAAGCAGGCCGAGGGAGGTCGGGACCATTGCTCAAAGCACTCCCTGCAGACGCGTCTCGGCCTTCGCGACGGCCTCCTCCACTTCCGTCGCCTCTGCCGCAACGGGTGCCGAAAGACGCTCCACCGTCTGGTTGTCCCCGCGCAGCAGGGCCATCAGCACGAGCACGCATTGCTCAAGGCAGACGAAGGCAAACCAGAGGAGCCCGGCGAGCCAGAGGCCCTGCGGCACGATCAGAGGCGTGCCGAGCGGAGTGTTTTCCCGCGCCCCGAGCTGCAGTGAGGTCTCCACGGTACCCCAGGCCGGCCAGCAGAGCACGAGCGCCAGTGCACCCAGCGAGATCAGTGCAAGCACGTCGAGAATGGTCCGGCCGAGCGGCGGGAAGAGCCCGCGCAGCACGTCCACGCGGACATGGGCGCGGTGGAGCAGGGCGTAGGCGAAGGACCAGCTGGCCCCTATCGCAAGCGCATAGCCGGACAGCTCATTGCCAACGCTGAAGGGCAACGCAAAGAACTTACGTGCCAGGATCTCGAAGGAGATCAGAGCAGAGGCGAGCAGCAGAAGCAGCCCGCCGGCTCGCGCCATCCAGAGCGAGACGGCCGCGACGATGCGCTCAAGGCCAATCATCGAGCGGCCGACGTCAGTGCGGCTTGGCTTCGACGCCGGCAACCTTGCCGACCGTGTCGCTCCATTCCTTGGCGCAGGTATCGCCACAGCGCTTGGCCCAGTTGGCGAGCACTCGCTCGCGCAGGATCTTCTGGGCCGTGGCACGGTCCGCCTCGCTCGGCGTCACCAGGGTCATGGCGGGACTGGCGAGAATACCATCCTTACAGGGCTGCTTCCCGGTGTTGCAGTTGATGCCGTCCTGGACGTCGGCCTTGGCCTGAGCCCACTGCCGATTCTCGAGCTCGGTGAACTCCTTCTGGAGAAAGTCGCGGACCTTGGGGTCGAGCTTCTGCCAGCTGTTCATGTTGGCCGCGAGAAAGATCATCGACCAGCCCATGGGCAGCGTATAGAGCCGGTCGCTCACCTCCCACCTGCGCGCCGTGTTGCCGGCCGAGGTTCCGGTGATCGCGCAGTCGGCAACCCCGCGCTGCATGGCGGGCACCACCTCGGCGAATGCGAGGTTCACGGTCGAGCCGCCTGCGGCCTCGACCAGATCAGCCATCACTGGATTGAAGGTTCGGACCTTCTTGCCTTTCAGGGACTCGAGGCCAGCGATGTCGCCTTTGCAGTAAAAAACCTGCAGCGCGATTGGGCTCGTGGTCAGGAGCTTGGCATTGAACTTTTCCGCCATGGCCTTTTCCAGCACCGGCCGGAAGGCGTCCGCCGCCTTGCGCTGCGTGTCGATGTCGAGGGTGACGCCTGGAAGGTCGAGCCCATCGAAGCGCGGGTCCTCACCCGCCATATAGCTCAGCGTCCCCTCAGCGATGTCGAACACGCCGAGACGGAGCAGGCGCAGCACCTCCGGGCCCTTGATGCCCAGTTCCTCGAGCGAGCCAAAGGTGGTTGTGATCGCGCCGTTCGACTTTTCGCCCAATTCCTTGGTGAAGAAGGGCTTCTCAATGTAGCGGAACATGTTCTGAGTCTGATTGCCGCCGAGCACCTTCAGGCTGGTTGTCGGAAGCTGCTGCGCGTGTGTGGCGGCAGCTAAGACCGAGAACGCGACCGCAAGCCCCATAGAGATCCTGTTCATCTATCTCCCCTTCGCCGTCAGGCCGCACTGGCTGTGGCGCAGACCGAGCAATGATGGGATATTTCCACCGGCAATCCAATTTGGATTTCCTGAGGGCTGCCATTTAAAATCCAAATCATGAGGATCACTCTCGCCCATCTCGAAGCCTTCGTCTGGATCGCCAGACTCGGTTCGGTCAAAGAGGCCGCGCGTCAACTTAACCTCGCCCAGCCGACCATCTCATTGCGACTGCGGGATCTCGAGGACGAGACCCGCACGGTGCTCTTCGAGCGCAGTAGCGGGATGCGACTAACACACGAGGGCGAGGCTCTGCTCGGCCACGCCACCACCATTCTGAGTGAGGTGGCAA
>NZ_LN811361.1:290403-316906 GCF_001006805.1 Microvirga massiliensis
AAGCATCCGCGAGCGGCTCGTCAGTGGGGAGGTAGAGGGGCTCGTCCGCATCGGGCTGGCAGAGACCTTCGCCCTAGTCTGCCTACCGAACTTGGTTCGGCGGCTTGCACGGGAATATCCGGCCCTGCGCCTCGAGCTCGTGGTCGCCACAAGCTCCGATCTTGAGCCCGGGCTCGTCGACGGACGGCTCGACCTGGCCTTTTTAATCAATCCAAGTCACGACCCACGTCTTCGGCTAATCCCTCTCGGGACACAAAACGCTACCTGGGCCGCCAATCCTGCCCTCGGCTTGGGACCTGCAGTTCGCCCTGCCGATTTGCGAACGGTGCCCATCATCACCACACCACATCCCTCCGCCATGTACCGGCAGGTTATGAACTGGTTTCGGTACGACGGAGTAGAGCCTATCCGGGTAGATCTCTGCACAAGTGTCAGTGTGATCAGCCAGCTCGTTTCAGACGGGGTCGCCGCTGCCTACCTACCACAGAAGATGATTGAGGGGCAGATTCGGAGCGGGACTCTCCACGCCTTGGCCGCACGCCCCGAGATGGAGTCGCCGCGATTGTACGCAGGCTGTCGTGCGGCTGACACCAGCATTGCTACCGGCGCAGTGATACACGTTGCGCGCCAGATTGTGACCGAGACCGATTATCTGCGCCCGCTAGCCGGATGAATTCCTTAGCCGCTTGGATGGACCCTGGATAGCATCCACCTGAATCGTGCTACGAGCTGACCGGCCTCCTGGGCCTGCACGTCGCAACCAAACCCAAAGCCTCCTATACCAGCCCCCAGGTCTCGACTGCAGCATGGCGAGGGTGATCGCACGCCGAGCAAGGCCTGAAACCGCTCCCGGGAGTGTTCTGGAATGCGGACGCGTTGATACCGATCTATGATGCCCCAGCCGGGAAGAATCCCATGACCGCTTTTATTTCCAGGAACTCCGATAATCCCCATTCCCCCCACTCGCGCCCGTTTCCCGAGCGCTTGTAGCCCCCGAAGGGAGCGCCACGATCAAGCGGGGGATAATTGATGTGAACATTTCCGGCACGGATGCGTCGAGCGACACGCTGCGCCCGTGCAAGATCTCCGCTCTGAACGTAAGCCGAGAGGCCATAGGGTGTGTCGTTGGCGATGCGGATCGCGTCTTCCTCGCGCTCATATGGCATGATGACGAGGGCGGGCCCGAAGATCTCCTCCTGTGCGACCGTCATGTCCGGCTGCACATCCGCAAAGACGGTTGGTCTTGCGTAGAATCCGCGGTTCAGGCCTTCGGGACGACCAAGTCCGCCGCACACCAGGTGCGCGCCCTCGTCGATACCCATCCGGATCAGGCGCTGCACCTTGCCGAACTGTGCTTGGCTGACGAGCGGCCCGAGCATTGTCCCGTCGTCGCTCGGTGAGTCGACCTTGTAGGCGGCTGCGGCCTTGGCGGCGAGATCGGCTACCTCGTCCTGCCGCTCGAGGGGGACGAGCATTCGCGTAGCAGCGCTGCAGGACTGACCGCTGTTGCCGAAGCAGCGGGCGATCCCAAGTTCCACCGAGCGGGGAAAGTCCGCGTCCGGCAGGAGGATGTTCGGCGACTTGCCGCCGAGTCCATGCGCCACGCGTTTTACAGAATCGGCAGCGCTCGATGCCGTGATGCGCTGGAATCACTGGCTCGACCGCATCGGGCTGTGACAGCAAACGGTCTTGTTCCGTGCGCATGCTGGATGACGGTATCCGCTCGCCGCAAGCAAGAGCTCACACGCCATCTCAACTGTCGGAGTTCTCAATCGAGATGTATGCCGAGCTAGCGACCGACGGCATATGCCTGCATCAGCCGTGGCGTCGCGGCGGCGCGAAGAAGGCCATCCTTTGCTCGAACGGCGCAGAGGCGGCCGAGGTCCCAATCTCCCCTGATCTCAACATCGTGCCCGCGCCGCTGCAGGTCAGCGATGGATTCAGCGCCGAAGCGACCCTCGAGCGCAAGATGCGCGGGCCTCATAGCCCGAGGGTAGAACGAAGACGGAAAATGCGAGGTCTGGAACATCGGCGCGTCGATCGCTGCCTGCAGATTCATCCCGTGATGCACATGGCGCAGGAAGAGCTGCACCGACCACTGATCCTGCTGGTCACCCCCGGGCGTTCCGAAAGCCATGATCGCTTTGCCGTCTCGCGTCACCAGCGTCGGTGTCAGCGTCGTCCTTGGCCGCTTACCCGGGGCAAGGCTGGATGGCAGCGCAGGATCGAGCCAGAACATCTGACCGCGCGTCGTGATGCAGAAGCCGAGTTCCGGGATCGTGGGTGACGCCTGAAGCCATCCCCCCGAGGGCGTGGCCGAGACCATGTTGCCCCAGCGGTCGACTACGTCCAGATGAACCGTGTCGCCGCGCATTTCTGGCAGCACTGCGAAGGTCGGCTCTCCCGATCCAACCCCGCCCTCGCCGCCACGTCCGGCATTCGCCAGGACGAATTGCAGGCGCTCTTCGCGGCCGTCGAGCTCACCCGGCCTCAGTTCCCTCGAGGCGCAACGCGGATCAACAAGGCAGCGTCGCTCGTCCGCATAAGCGTCACTCAGGAGGGTTTCGAGTGGCACCTCAGTGAAGTTCGGATCACCGTAGAAGATCTCTCGGTCCGCGAAGGCGAGCTTCGCGCATTCCACGACCGTATGCACGAAGTCCGGGCCGACCGGGTCCATGGCAGCCAGATCAAAACCCTTCAGCAGGGCGAGCTGCTGCAGGAATACCGGCCCCTGCCCCCACGGACCCGTCTTGTGCACGCGATAGCCCGCGTAGTCGTAGGAAACCGGGTCCTCGTAAGTTGCCTGCCAGACGGCAAGATCATCTCCCGCCAGCACGCCGCGGTGAGGCCGTCCCGAAGTGTCCATCACGGGTTCCGTGCGGAAGAAGCGGTCGACCGCTTCGGCAACAAAGCCTTCGTAGAAGCAGGCTCGAGCGCGCTCGATCTGGCGGACGCGATCTGAGCCTGCAGACTGGGCCTCCCTCAGGATCCGCCGGTACGTGGCAGCGATTTGAGGGCTTACAAAACGCGCATTGGGAACCGGCGTGCGACTATTCTTGAGCCATGCTTCCGCCGAGGAAGGCCACTCGGTTCGGAAGAACTCCTCGGCTGCCAGGATCGAGGCACACATGCGCGGAAGAGCCGGGAATCCGTTCTCCGCATAGCCGATTGCGTATTCCAGCACATCGGCGAGCGGTAGCTGGCCATGGTCTCGCAGCATCAGCATCCAGGCCCCGAAGGCGCCAGGCACAACAGCCGGCAGCAAGCCTGTGCCCGGGACCGCTTCGAGCCCGAGCGAGAGGATGTGGTCGATGGTCAATCCTGCGGGAGCGACGCCCTGGCCACAGATGACGCGAACCCGTTCGTCGCCTGCCGCCTGGAGGATGATCGGGACCTCACCACCAGGGCCATTGAGATGCGGCTCGACAATCTGCAGGACGAAGCCGGCCGCGGCAGCGGCATCGAAGGCATTCCCGCCCTTCTCGAGCGTTGCCATCCCGGCGGCGCTCGCCAGCCAGTGGGTCGAAGTGACCATTCCAAAGGAGCCGATCAGCTCCGGGCGCGTGGTGAACGACTGCATGAGAACCTCTAAAGGAAGTCACGACCGCACGATGCGCGCGAGCCCGACGGCCCGCTCCATCACCAGGACGACGAGCAGAATCATGCCGACCTGGAGGGTCGAGGCGGCTGCGATGACGAGCTGACTGCCCTCGAACTGAAGATAGCTGAAGATCTCGATCGGGAGAGTCGTCACACCCGGGCCTGTCAGAAACAGAGCGGTGTTCAATTCACCAAATGACACGATGAACGCGAACAGCCACCCGGACAACACACCGGGCCAGATCAACGGAAGGGTGATGCGGAAGAAGGTCTGCAGAGGTGAAGCGCCGAGGCTTTGCCCGGCCTCCTCGAGCGTCGGGTCGAAGTTCTGCAGGCTGGCGAGCGTCGCCCGGAAACAATAAGGCAGCCCGACGAGAATGTGCGCCAACACGAGCCCTGGCAGCAGAGGCATCCCGACGATGCGGTAGCACAGGAGCAGAGCGAGCCCGAGAATGATGGTCGGGAAGACCAGCGGCGCCATGAACAGCGACTGGAGCAGGCCGCTGGCCTGGCCGCGCTGACGCGCGACAAACAGGGCAGCGAGGACGCCAAGGATAATAGCGGCCGTGGAAGCGCCGAGCGCCAGCTCGAGGCTCAGGATGAAAGCCCCGCGCATGTTCGGGAGACTGAAGAACTCCTGAAACCACCGGAGCGACAGGCCAGGTGGCGGAAACTGGAAGTAGTCCGACGCCGAGAACGAGGTGAGGACCACGATTGCGAGTGGTCCCAGGATCAGGACCAGGACGATTGCCGTGACCGTGTAGAGCACAAAGTCGGACGGTCTCATGCGCCCCGCCCCTGAACGCGCTGTGGCCGCAGCGCTGCCTGGATGGCAGCACCGACAGCAAGCGCAATGGCCAGGAGAACGAAGGATAAAGCGGCTGCGCGCGGCCACTGCAGCGTCGTGACCGAATCATAGACGAGGCTGACGAGCAGCTTGTAGCGCGGTCCACCCAGGAGCGTGATCGTCACATAAGCGCTCAGCGTCAGGAAGAACACCAACGCGAGGCCCGCCGCGACGCCGGGGCTCGACAGTGGCCAGGTGACATGAAGAAAGGTCCGGATCGGACCAGCACCAAGTGATTGCGCGGCCTCTTCATAGGACTTGTCGATCTGCGCCAGCGAATTTGCGATCGAGATGATCATGTAGGGCAAGAGGATGGTGAGAAGCCCCAGCACAACGGCCTCGAAGGTGTTCAGCATTCGCAGGGGAAACGGAATCCATCCGAGCTGCATGAGCGCAGCGTTGATCACACCTTCACGGCCGAGAATGGTGAGCCAGCCATAGGCTCGCACCACGTTGCTGACCATGAGCGGGAAGAGCAGAACCATCAGCATCATGAGCCGCCACCGCGGGCTCATGCGGGCAACGACCATGGCTACCGGGTATCCGAGGAGAAGGCAGGCAGCGAGGATCGCCGCGCCGGCCAGCAGGGTGCGCTGGATGATCAGCAGATAAAACTCGTCGCTCAAGACCTCGACATAATTCTGGAGCGTCGCCACGTGCGCGAATAGCTCGCTCTGCGAGGGCGACATGAAGCTGACGTAGAAGAGAAACAGCAGGGGAGCGACGAAGAGCGCCAGCACCACCAGCAGGGGTGGCAGGAGCAGAGCCCAGAGCAGGGATCTTCCTCGGGACAGCCGGGCTCGCATCAGGATGCCCCCAGAACCACGACGCTCTGCGGCGCCCAATGGCACTGCACCTGCATGCCCGGTCGCGGCGACCAGGTGCGGCTTTCATCGTTCTGCAGAAAGGCCAAGAAGCCTTGCCCGTTCCGATCGAGATGAATGTGGGTGCTCGATCCGCGATAGATCACCTCTCGGACCGTGGCAGGAATGCCTCCGGCTTTTTCGTCGAGCGTCAATGCTACCTTTTCGGGGCGTACGGCCAGACGCACGCGCTGACCACGGCTTATGACATTGTCCCGCACCGGGATCGCGGCTCCGCCAATATCGACGATGGCCTGGTTTCCTTCAGACCCGACCACAGTTCCGTCGAGGAAATTGCTTGCACCCAGAAAGCCGGCAACGAACTCGGTCTTCGGTCGCTCATAGATCTCGAGCGGCGGCCCGATCTGCTCGATGAGGCCGGCGCGCATGACCGCGACCTGGTCGGACATGGTCAGCGCCTCTTCCTGGTCGTGGGTGACGAACACGGTGGTGATGCCAAGACTCTTTTGCAGATCGCGCAGCTCGACCTGCATCTCCTCGCGCAGCAACTTGTCGAGGGCGCCGAGCGGCTCGTCGAGAAGCAGCACCGCGGGCCGGATGACGATGGCGCGGGCAAGCGCCACACGCTGCTGCTGGCCGCCGGAGAGCTGCTTTGGGTAGCGATCCGCGAAGCCTGAGAGCTTCACGGTATCGATGGCCTCGCGCACGCGCGTCTCACGCTCGGCCCGATCGATGCGTCGCATCTTGAGACCGAAAGCGACGTTCTCGGCCACTGTCATGTGCGGGAACAAGGCATAGTTCTGAAACACCATGCCGAAGTTGCGCTTGTAGGGGGCACGCCCGGTGACCCGCTCCCCGCGGATGAAAACGTCGCCCTGGGTCGGTTGCTCGAACCCTGCGATCATGCGCAAGGTCGTGGTCTTGCCGCAGCCGGAAGGGCCAAGCAGCCCAAAGAACGTGCCCCTCGGAATGTCGAGGGTCAGGTCCCTGACGGCAACAACCTCATTGTAGCGCTTTTCGACGTTCTCGAAACGTACGTCGATGTCAGATCCTGTCATGCACTGACCCGAGATTCTTGAACAACTGCGTCAACCTGCGCGCACCGTGCGCTGACTTCGATGAACCGAAGGGGCAGCTCCAGATCAAGGAGCTGCTGAATCACGTCCCTCTCGCCCCAAGCATCAGACGAGAGAGCTGAGACGGCATCGCTCAGAACCCGAAGCGCACCGCGGGTGGTGAGCACTGGTGAAGCTTCGTGAAGGCTGCGCGCGAGATCCTCGAGCCGACGGACCTCGCGCATCAGGAGCGGCTCGAGAGGATGGCCCCCGGTTCGGATCTCGCCCAGTCGCCGAATCGCGAGATCCAGAACAACGTCCCGCTCGTTCGTGCTCCGATCGGCACTGTTCAGGGGTTCGACGCCGGCCCTCGCGCCCGTGCAGAGATGCTGGATTGCATTCAGGACAAGGCGGAAGGCTGGCGCGTCGTTCGGCTCATAGAAGTCGAGCGTCTCTTCCATAGTCTTTAGGCCACGGATCGGAAGATAGCGCGCGATATAGCTGCCAATGGACACGTATTTTCGAACGAGGTCGCCCATCTCGGGATGTGGCGAGAACAGCACCGCACGGCCATCATTCGACTGAACCGTGAGGATCGCCGGCTTCCCGGCCAGCTCGGAGTCGAACCGGTCCGGATCAAGCGGATTATTGATCGGCATGTGTGCCGGCATGGAGAGCGAACGGAAGCGCCCGGCAGTCTCAGCTGGCGCACGTACCGCCTCGTAGATGGGCCCATGGTAATAGGGCACCTCCACGGTGGGGGCGCAGCCGATCGCGATCGGGCCAGGCTCGAGCGTTACCGACACGATCCCGGCGCCGCTGCGCAGATATTCGTGGGTGTACCGGGGACTTGCGGGTGCGAGTCCGAGCCAGCCGGGGCGGCCCTGCGAGAGATAGTATGCTCCCCCACAGGAGCCGATTGCGGCACCACCCTTCGCGAGGAAGTGGCGAACCGCTTGGTCGGCACCACTCACGGCCTCACAGCGGTCGAGACCCCAGATGGCAAAGCCGCCTGGAAGGACCAATAGGTCGACATCGTCGAGGGAGCCTGCTGCGAGCTCCGGGCCGTCGACCACGTCGAAGGTGTAACCCAAAGCGGCCAGACAATGGGCATAGTAGGCATAGTAGGGATAGGCCGATCCATGCCCGGCAACGATCGCGATACGCGGGAATGCCACAGCCAAATCCGCACCAGCAGCGTCGCTCCCCGCGGGGCGACATTGCAGACCGAGACGGTGAAGAAGGTGACGTGCCTGGTCCGCGTCTGGAAGAAGGTAGTCGCCCGCATTCGACCGGGCGTCGCTGCCTGTGCGGACGCGAACGCCCAAACCTTGCGCCGCCAGCCTGTTCGCAACGACGGCCACGAGATACCGGTCGCCGTTATCACGCCACGGCAGCAGGATGCGATCGCCCAAAGCCAGCTCCGTCCGAAAGTGCGCGCTCAGCGCCCGGCGACGGCCCGATTCCAACGGTCGACCCAGGCGGTTCGCTGATCGCTCATGAACTGGTGGTCGAGGTCGATCAGGCGCTCACGCTGCGCGTCCGTGAATTCGATCTGCTTGCGCTCGTCGGGCGGCAGCAGATCGAGTGTCTTGCGGTTAGTGCCCGGATAATTGAACGCCTTTGTCATCTCGATCTGGCCACGTGGATCGAGCGTGAGATTCAAGAAGCGCTCAGCGAAGTCGCGGTTCGGTGTGTTCTTGGCGATGCCGGTCCCCCAGGAGATTGCGATGGCACCTTCTTCCGGGAACACCCATTGAACGGCCGGGTTGCGACGCTGAACCGTCATGGTCTGCGACTTGTAGAGTAGGCCGACTAGTGCCTCGCCGGTCGCGAAGGCGTTCATGATCGTATCCGTGTCCTTGGCGAAGATCGGCTCGAGCTCGACCATCTTCTTGAACATCTCGAAGCCGGCCTCGTCGTCCTTCGGCGACTTGCCGGCGGCAAGAGCGCCAATCGGAATGATGTAGGTGCCGATCGAGTGCGAAACCTCGGGCAGCACGATCCGGCCCCGGAATTCCGGCCGCCACAGGTCAGCGAATGACCGAGGCGCGTTCTTCACTTGCTCGGAATTATAGGCAATGCCGATGGCCGAGTAGATCTGCGCAATCCAATAATCATGCTTGAATTGCGGGTAGATCTCACTGAGGTTCGACAGGCGCGGCGAATTGGGATCGATTTTCTCGAGCACGCCCTGGCTCTCGGCTAGCGGGAACAGGCCATCGTGCAGCTGGACGAGATCGAACACCTGATTGTCCAAAGACACCTTCAGTTTTGTGATGCGTTGGACCGGGCTCGACCCGCGGTCCTGCACCACGCGTACGCCGGTCTCTTGCGTGAAGAGCTCGCCGACGCCCTTCTGGAGCGCATCGCCCCACAACCCACCCCAGGTCATGACCGTGATTTGCTCGGGCTTGGCTTGCGCGAGAGCGCTCATCCCAAAGGTGGGCGCCAGCACTCCGGCCGGGGCGACACCCATCAGCTTGAGAAGGGTCCTTCTATCCATCTTCGCCTCCCGTGAATGAGGCCCGGTGCACTGGCTCCGGGCTGGCATCCCGTCATCCAGTGCGATATGGAACCAATCCAGCAATGGTGTCAATGAACTGCGCCTCTGATTTTCTAAGCCGCGCCTATAGCTTTGCGATGGAGTCCATTCTAGATCATCCGAGTGTGGGACCAATCCAGCAATGGTTCGCGACCCGATACAGCATCCGAACGACCCCGACCCGCTCCAGCACTTCGTTGAAACGAGCGGACTCACGGACGGCGACCGGTTACCGCCGGAGCGCGAGCTGGCTGCAATCCTCGGCATCAGCCGCCGGAATCTGCGGCGGTCGCTCGCTCGCATGGAGGTGGAGGGCCGTGTGTGGCGCGGTGTGGGGCGGGGAACCTTCCTCGGGGCGCGCCCGCTGCCGACCCGTTCTATTGAGGCCTGGGAGTTGGCAAGTCCCTTGCAGATCATGGAGGCCCGCCTGGCGCTCGAGCCGGCGATCGCGGCAGCCGCCGCCCTTAACGCCTCAACCCGGGACCTGGCATCAATCGACAATTGCGTTCGCAAGAACCTTGAGGCTGGGAGTGATCCCGATTGGGGGCTCTGGGACGCTGCCTTTCATCATGCGCTCGCCGAGGCAACGCAAAATCCGATCCTACTCTCCGTCATGGACGGATTGGCCAAGGCCCGGGCGCAATCTGAATGGGGCGCCCTGCGACGCGCTACGGTCGATCAGGAGGCCCGCCGCATGTATGCGGCCGAGCATCGTGGGATCCTGGAGGCAGTCCGCCGCCGCGATGCAGATGAAGCAGCAGCCGCTATGCGGGCCCATCTCAGATCAGTTCGCGACGCCCTGTTCGGAATGGAGTCTTGAGACCGCGAGTACACCCGCAACCGAAAGAGTTTCAATTCAACTTCGCGGCGGTTTCGGCACCTGCCCTTAACGTCGAATCTGGGCGCGGCCGCGCCATCCCCTGATCACGCCCGACGTGCAGGTGACGCTGCTCAGGGCCGTGGATGAGGAGGCCGGCACGACCCTCGGGGATCTGATCGCCGCCATTCCCGACCACCCGCGTCCGGTCGCGGCGATCCTGGTCCTGATCGAGGCCGGCTGGCTCATGGAAGAGCTGCGCGCGCCCTTCGACGAGCACCTGCGGATCTGGCGCGTCTAGGCCAGCCCTCGCGCCCTGATTCCCCCCTCGTTTCCAGGCCCGGCTGCCCCGCAGCTGCCGAGCGCCGGGCCGCCCGCGCGCCTCAGGAGCCTCGTCATGTCCCTGCCCCGTTCCACCGCGACTGCCCATTCGTCCGGCGTCCTCCTCCTCGAGGGCGAGCCGGGCCTGCCCTGCATCGCCCTCGCGACCGGAGAAGACTGCCTCCGGCGCATCATCGTGCTCGGGCTCGGCCCCGGCGCCTACCTCATCGAGGTGAAGCCCCCCGGCAAGCCGCCGCGCGTTTATGCCGGCGGCAGCGGCCGCGGCGTGAGCCAGGGCCTGCGCGGCTTCCGGCAAGCGCTCGCGATTACCGTGCCGAGCCGGATCATCGCGATCACCGCCGCCGGCCCGGCCCTCTCGGAGGCGCAGGCCGCCGCCCTCGAGCAGATGCTCTGGATGCAGGTCGAGGGCACCGGCATTGCCGATTGTGCCAATCACGACGACGCCTTCGGCCGGTCGCTCGGGCATGAGGGCTATGCCCGGCTCAGGACCTTTGCCGCCACTGCATTCGCCTGGCTGAGCCCGCATGTCCCCTACCTGGCGCCGGGCCTGTTGGCGCCGCTCTACCTGCAGGAGGCGTGCACCACGTTCGCCCCCGGCGAGCCGGTCGAGCACTGGCGTGTGCGCCGCGGCCCGGTCACGGCCACGGTCCTCGTGGGAGCAAGCGACTGGGTCGTGCAGCCCGACAGCCTGGTTCGCCGGCACGTGCCGAAGAGCACGAGCGACACCACGCGGGTCATGCGCGAGGAACTGGTCGCCTGGGGGGTGCTGGTCCCCACCACCGATGCGCGGCTGTGGCGGCTCACCCACCCGGTCGGGTGCCAGGGCCGCACCGCGGTCCACCGGCTGGTCTTCGGCGTGAACGCGGGCGCCACCTGGATGCGGCTCGACGGCGGCGCCGAGGCCGCCGGGCCGGGGGCCAGCATCCTCCTCTTTCCGCCCCGCGGCCGGGGCCCGGCCGGCCCCTAGCCGCAGCGGCACGCGCCGGCCCGGCCGGCACCCCTTCCCCATCCCGTTCTCCTGTAGGCTTCCCATGGCCATGACCGATCTGATTGACGACTGTTCCGACGACGACCTTCCGGTCGACCCCGACGCGGCGCAGCCCGCGGCCTCAATGCCTGCCCCGAAGCGGGCTGCCCATCAGGGCTCGCCCCTGGCGCTCATCGCCGGGCTGGCGCTCCAACGGGTGCTGCGCCCGGCCGACCGGCGCCGGCTGCGCGAGCGGCACTCCCTGGTTGTCATCCTGCAGGCGCCGACCGCCGCCTGGTGCGGGCCGCTCGCCCGGGCCGTGCGGGCGATCGCCCACGAGACAGTCCACATCGTCACCGCCACCGGCGAGCGGCGCCGATCCGGCAGCCCTGGCGACGAGCAGGAGGCCGCCGCGGCGATCGCCGGCGGTAACCCTGTGGTCGGCATCTCGCCGGCGCCCGATCTGCTCCTCCCGAGCGTTCTGCGCACGGCGGCCGATCGGTTCCTTGCCGTTCCGCCGGCCTCGCCCGCGCTGATCGCGCAGGCGATAGCAACCTGGTGCGCCGGCCGCCGGCCGAAGGATCTCACACCCGAGGATCTCGCCGGGCTCGACCTGACCGACCTCGCGGCGGCGCTGCGGCCGGGCTCGATCTGACCGACCCCGCGGCGGCGCTGCGGCCGGGCGCGCGCCCGCAGGACTACGTCGCGCGCCTGCGGCGCGCGGCCCGCAGCCGCACCGTGGTTCGCGGGCGCGACGACACGCCCGCGCTCGAGGATCTGCAGGGTTATGGCGCGGCCAAGGATTGGGCGCTGGCCCTCGTGGAGGAGGTCGCGCGCGTGCGCCGCGGCGAGATCACCGCGGACGCGCTCGAGAGCGCGGTGTTCTTCGGGGTTCCGGGAACCGGCAAGACGAGCCTCGCGCGGGCCATCGCCCAAGGCGCGCGGCTGCCGCTCATCGTGACCTCGGTGGCCGAGTGGTTCGCCAACTCGCCGGGGCATCTCGACTCGGTCATCAAGCAGGCGAACGGCTTCTACGACCAGCTGCTCGCCGCGGCGCCGTGCATCGGCTTTCTCGACGAGCTCGACGCGCTGCCCAATCGGGCGACGCTCTCCGCGCGCGGCGCCGATTGGTGGCTGCCCGTGATCACCAACAACCTGCTGAAGATCGACCAGGTCCGGGCGGCGCGGTCCGGCGTGATCCTGCTCGCGGCCACCAATCACCTCGAGCGGATCGATGCCGCGCTCTTGCGGCCCGGCCGCTTCGACCGCCAGTTCGAGATCGAGCCGCCGGACGAGGCCAGCCTGAGGGGCATCCTGCGCCAGCATCTCGGGGACGATCTCACCGGGGTCGACCTCACGGCGGCGGCCCGGCTCGGGGCCGGCGCGACCGGGGCTGTGGCGGTTGGCTGGATCCGGGCGGCACGGCGGCGCGCCCGCGCGGCGGCGCGCGCGCTGACCCTGGAGGATCTCTCGCCGAGATTGCTCCGGCCGACCCGCGCCCGGTGGCGCTGCTGCGGGCGACCGCGCTTCACGAGGCGGCGCATGGGGTGGCGGCGCTGCGGCTCGGGCTGAGTGTCGCGACCGTGTCGATCCGGATGCGCGGGTCGGCCGCCGGGGAGACGACGGTGGAGCTGCACGATCCGACCCCGGCCCGGGCCGGTCTCGAGGCGCAGATCACGGCCCTGCTGGCCGGGCGCGCCGGCGACATCCTGCTCGGGTCCGGAGCGACCAGCGGGGCGGTGTCGGACCTGCGCGAGGCGACGCGCCTGGCCTGCGCGGTTCATGCCTCCTTCGGGCTCGGGGCGACGCTCCTCCACCGGACCGGACCCGAGACCACGAAGGACCTGCTGGCGCGCGATCCCCGCCTGGCGGCGCTCGTTGAAGCCGACCTGCAGCGGCTGATGGGGAAGGCCTTGGCGCTCGTCGAAGCAAACCGCGCTGTGATCCTGGCGCTCGCCGACAGGCTTCTCGAGCGGCGCGTTCTCTCGGGGGCAGAGGTACTCGCCCTGGTGGCGGCGAGCACAGGGACTCCCAGGCAAGATCGTGACAGTATCAATCCAAGCTCGCGACGCGATCACGTCGATGAGCTGTCTTCGCGAGAAGGCACCGCGATCTAACCAAGGCACGGCGCTTCGTTCACCGTGGACGCCATCAGGCCCGTCTGCTCTTCGGCTCCCCTTCTTAGAGATACGCCTGTCTCTTGCGCCTTCTTGCCATGAGGTGCGCTGAGCCCCGGCTTACCTCCGGTCCGGGCTCCACGGCAGACCGGGTTCGGCCTCCGGCTCTGGTTCCTTGCTTAGGTCCGAAGACAATGGGGCTCGGAGAACCGTCACCCGCTCTCATGAGTGCCGATATCGACATCTATGCGGCTTTACCAACGGGCCTTACGCCCCGCGGGCTTACGCTCGCGGCGGCTGCGGCATACCTCGGCCTGACGACCGCAGAGCTTGATGCGGCAATCCAAGACGGGAAGATCAGTCCCCCCACCCTACCGTTCGCCCGCTTCGATCGGCCCGCACTTGACGCCGATCTCGACCAATTGTCGGGGATCAGGGAAAAGACGGCAGTCGCTTTGGTGGGCGGCACAAATTCGCAGACCTCAGCTTCGTCCGGGCCGCAATCAGCCGCCAGCTTGGCCTACGAAGCATGGAAACCGCTTGCGGCACAGCAGATCGAGTATCTCAGAGCGTATGTTGATCATCAGACGGCCGTTGCTCAATCAAAGGCTGAGCTGAAGAGCAGTCCCGACAAGAAGGCGCCCGAGTTGATCGAGCCGCACAAGCCTGATCTGGCCAGCCTGGGCTCGCTTGGACCCAACCTCCGGTTCCTTTGCCAGCTTTGGCAAACGAGCGGGTCCTTCAAGAAGGAGCGGGCCGCGAGCACGCAGGCCGAGTACCGGCGCATGCTGAACCGGATCAGCGAGCAGATTGGTGATGTGCCACTTGAAGCCCTGAACGACCCCAGATCCTTCGACGAGATCTCCAACTGGCACGAACTGATCGGTGAACTGTCCGGCCCACGCGAGGCGGACAATCGCATGTCAGTGTTGTCCGCCCTTCTCTCGTGGGCGAGTGGAAACAGCGAGATTCCCACTGTTCGGGTCAACCAGATCATCGGCTTCGAGCGCCTCTACGTGGGCGATCGCTCGGGCAAGATCTTCTCCGACGAACAGATCGAGGTCTTGCTTGCCGCTACAGACCCCATGATCGGCACCGGCGTGGAGATCGCGTCCGAGACGGCCCTGCGCATCTCTGACGTCCTTAGGCTTCCCTGGAGTGCCTACGACGGCGAGATCCTCCGCACGACGATCGGCAAGCGCCGCAAAGGGCAAGCTCCGCGAGGGGTCGCTATCCCTTGCACAGAACGTCTCAAAAGGCGGCTTGATGGCATGGAGCGCGTCGGAGTCACGATCCTGACCACCCCGACGGGCTATCCTTGGGAGCGACACAACTTCTCGCGGCGCTTCCGGGCGGCGGTTTCAGCCTGCGGGATCGAGGACCGGCATTTTCATGATTTGCGCGGAACCGCCATCACCAGATTTGCGCGACTCAATTTCTCGGCGGAAATGATCTCGTCCATCACGGGTCACAGCGTAAAGACCGTGACATCCATCATCGAGAAATATCTCAAGCGGGATGAGTTGATGGCAAGGAGTGTCATCGCGGGTGTAGATGCCAGCCGAAAGGCTGGATGATATCGCCGTTGAGTTCGTCTTGCTTGTAGTAGACCCGAGCGATTGACTCTTCTGAATCTGGAACGCCAACGGGTTATAGGCCGACTGACATCGGAACCGCCGCGCTGGGTAACTCCCTGGCGATATAGCGTGATCGATTGTGAATCGGCGCAGAGTGGCGCTAATTCGCCTAGCGATGGACCTCGAGCAACGCGATAACGAGCACAGCAGATGCGCCTCGCTAACCGGCTTCACCGTTGCCGGCATCTGCGCAACCCTGCCGCGTAGACCGTCCGTTTGCTGGCGATCGGCATCGGTTTAGCCATGGCACTAACCGAGCCTGCCCCATGAAGCGCAGCCTATGTCGACCTCAACTCTGAAGTGACAGTGACGTGGTCTGCAGGACCAGGCTGCAACTCCAACCTCATCAAGGCGTCCTCAGGCCGGCCGAATCAGCCTGCGCGTGGCGTGCGACTCGGCGACAACCACCACGTGCGTAGCTCGTTTCGCAACTCCCAGATTGAGATGAGGAAGATTTCCCGATGTTCTCGGGCAGTTCTGATTTTGTCCTACTTGCCAGTCTGGGTCAGTCTGGGGGTCAGCCAAAGACGTGATAAGACATGCTCATAGTCCCGACAGCCATAAGCTTCGGATCACCTTTTGCTATGCTTTTGATCAACTTGGAAAAAATGGCGCGCCCGAAAGGATTCGAACCTCTGACCCCCAGATTCGTAGTCCGAAGTTCAATCTACCCATAAGTGATCGGGAAGCATCAGGAGCAATTGATTTCCCCTCACGAATGGCCCATACCCTCAGTCGAAAGTGATCTGGAGCGATCACCTGAGATCGGGAAATTGCTTCCCATACGCTTCCCAAGAGGGTCAAGTGAGGCTCACCAAACAAACGCTCGCGAAGCTCTCGCTTCCGGCAGGCAAGTCTGATCACATCGTCTTCGATGACGACCTGCCGGGCTTCGGCGTTCGGCTGCGAGCCGGCGGCAAGCGGGTCTGGATCGTCCAATACCGGGTCGGCTCGAAGCAGCGGCGGGTCACCGTCGGCACCGTCGAAGCCCTGGACCCAGACCGAGCCCGGCAGGCTGCCAAGGCTGCCCTCGCGAAGGTGCAGCTCGGGGGCGATCCGCAGACCGAGAAGGCAGAGGGCAGAGCCCGGGCGGCCGTGACGCTCGGGGCCGTCAGCAAGCGCTATCTTGAGGAACGGGCTAAGCCGAACCTGAAGCCCCGCAGCTACGAAGAGGTCGAGCGGCACCTGACCCGCCACTGGGCACCTCTGCATGAGCTGCCGATCCATAAGGTCCTGCGCGCGACCGTCGCCGCCCGGCTCGCGGAGATTGCGAAGGAGAACGGACGGTTTGCCTCGAACCGGGCCCGCGCGTCGCTCTCCGCCATGTTCTCCTGGGCTATGGGCGAGGGCCTCGTGGAGGTGAACCCCACGATCGGGACCAACAAGGCCACCGAGGAGGTGAAGCGGGATCACGTCATCACGGACGCGGAGCTCAAGGCGATCTGGCAGGCCTGCCAGGACGACGACTACGGCCACATCGTCCGCCTCCTGATCCTGACTGCTCAGCGACGGGAAGAGGTCGCTGCCATGACAGTCGGGGAACTCGACCTTGCCGATCAAAAGGTAGCGCTCTGGTCGATCCCGAAGGAGCGGACGAAGAATGGCCTCCCGCATGACGTGCCGCTGAGTGCCACTGCCGTCGCGATCCTAAACTCCGCTCCAAGACGGGAGGGGCGCGAGCTGCTGTTCGGATCGGGTGAAGGCGGGTTTCAGGGCTGGAGCAAGGCAAAGGCCGCCCTCGACAAGCGCGTTGCGGCAGCCGGTGTGAAGGTCCGGCCTTGGCGGCTTCACGACCTCCGGCGGACGGTTGCCACCCGCATGGCTGATCTGGGCACCCTCCCCCACGTCGTTGAGGCCATCCTGAACCACATCTCGGGCCACAAGAGCGGTGTGGCCGGCATCTATAACCGGGCGACCTACGCCAAGGAGAAGCGCGAGGCGCTCAATGCCTGGGCCGCGCATGTGGCCGGCCTTCTTTCAGGTAACGCACCCGAAGGCGGCCGCAATGACTGACGACGAGATGAAGCAGCAGTTCATAGTGAATTGGGCGGCACGTCTCTTCTCCGACTTCTTATGTCCACCGCTGCCAGTTGATGATGTGAGAGGCATCCTCAAAGCCACTGGCCTCGCACCGAGAAGGCCGGAGATTGAGATTGCTCAGCATCTTGCAGGGATCAAATCTTTGCTCTCGGTGCTGGATGCCTCGCGCAATCGTCATGAGGAGTGGAAGGCCGAGCAGGAGGCAGTTGCAGAAGTTAGAAAACTCATTCGGTTGCTCCGTCGGAAGCTAGATGTGCTCTCCAATCCAGAGGCTCCCCTCTCCAGAGCAGTCAGGAAGGGCGCATACGTCATGGCTCTTGAAAAAGGCAGGCTTCCATCCCTGAATTTGGCGCACCCCGATGAGCTAAGGACCGCTCGCCAGTATGCTGCATCGTTAGTGGCGCTTGGCGAAGCACTTGAGCAAAGAGGTCAGTTCGAGCAGTTGCAGCAGCGCGGCATTGAGCGCCTACCGGGTGAAATGAAAACATTGCTCGAGAGCTTGGAACGTTATGGCAAGAACACCGATGCTCCCATGCGCCCAGGCAGCTCTCGGGCTCAATGGAACCGTATTATCATTGGAGATGTCCTGCCGGCTCTTTACCAGCACTATTTCGATCGAGATTTCGGGATCTCGAACAACTCTGGGGCGAAGAAACGTGGTGGCCCCGGCCTTCGCTTCTTGCGCAGTGTGGCAGAGGCTGTTGGTGCGATCAAAGATAACGGAGAGCCGTACGGCGACGAGGGTCTCCGTAAGCTTTGGACGATGGCGAAGGATGATCCGTGGATCAAGATTCCCACTGAGACAACGTCCGAGGCATGAGGGTAAACCACACGGCAACACTATAAGTCATACCCTTAAGGGTAAGCCGCTGGGCAAGGTCCAAAGCCATACCCTTAAGGGTAATTCGCGAGCGGAAATCTAAGTTTCTACCGTTTTCCCAAACGCATCCCGATCAGCCACCTTCACCCGTGCGCCGCTTTTATCGTCCCTGAACTCGCGGCGACGGAGTGACCATGTCGAAGAATCTCGAACATCTGCCGGCGGACGTTACGCGTCACCGTATCCTAAACTCGGCAGAGGCAGCGGCTTTCTGGGGTGTGAGCCTGCCCAGCTGGCGGCGTCTGTATCGCGCGAAACAAGTCCCCTCCCCGATCAGACTGAGCGAACGAAAGCTCGGGTGGCGCGTCGGCGATCTCGTCGACGCTCTCGAATCCCGCGCAGTCTGAGGGGTGCAATGTCGAAGCATCTCCCCCACAGCGACGTGGCTGCACTCGTCAGCGAGCGCCTCTCCCGGACGCATGAGATCAGGCAGCAGCTAGCATTAAGCAACGTGCTGCCAAGCGGCACGTCGGAAGAGATGCGACGTGCCGCCGGCCTGCAGCTCATGGCGGCCTTCAGCCTCTTTCGCCTGAGCGGCATCCCTGCGCGCGAGCTCGGTCCGCTGAGGCTGCTCACTGGTGCGCTGGAGGACCTCGACCGAGGACTCCAAGACCCAATGCTGCGACCGGCTGCGCTGCCTCCGGGACGACGGCAGGACTTAACCCGCCGCTGGGAGGCCAGGGCCAATGCCGTCGTCGCGGTGGAAATCCGCGAGGCACTCGGCGAGCCGTCGGCGGTCGCCAAGAGAAACGTCGTTCGGGACTTTGGTCTGTCGCAGCGGACGGACGGCAAGGACCCGGTGAATGTGCTCGATGACTGGCGTGACCGATTTGGCCGTAAAGGTGCCGGCGGGGCTCCAAGGGATGGCGAGCACTGGTGGACGCTCGATGAGTGCCGTGCCGAACTCGCCTGCTGCCAGAGGCTCGATCCGCAAGGGCGGCTGGATCGACTGAAGGCGCTCTACGAAGGCTGCCTCCGAGTCGCTCGCGGCCTAGAACCAGACCGGGCGGTCGCGACGGGTTTACGCCCCGATTTATCCCACCATCGATCGTGCTCGACTGCTCCCCGGCGAAACCGGAGAGGCCCGTGAATCTCGTCGAGTATGACTTCCCGCCCAGGCAGCGGCTGAACCAGAAGCTGGCGGCACGCTACCTCGGGGTTTCCCCCGAAACTCTGTCGCGCTGGCGCCGGCAGGGGACAGGGCCGCGATACATCGATTACGGTAGCACTGTCCGTTACTGCCAGGGCGATCTCGACATCTGGCTGGCGATGCAGGCCCGAGAGCCTGCCCACCGCTCTGCCCAGACTGCGAGCCAGACGAGCGGGCAGATCGTTCACATCAACGAGCTGCGCCTAACCAGGCGCAAATGAAAACCGCCCCGAGGCAAGCAGCCCCGAGGCGGTAAGGATCAGTCGAAGCGATAACGGACTGACGTTTACCACGTCGCAGGCGGCTTGTCGCGGGGCTCCGGCAACTGGATGCCCCAATGGCCGAAATCACCTGTCTGACCTTCAAACCGCACGTCTCGGGATCACTCCGAGGCTTCGCTGATCTCCATTATCGGTCGGCCCGGCTGAAGCTCATCGGCTGCACTGTGCACGAGAGCCACGGCAGTCGTTGGGTCGAGCTGCCAGGAAAGGCGCAGCTCGATCGCGAGCGCCGCCTCGTCACAGACGACCGCGGCAAGATTCAGTATGTCCTGGTCATTACCTGGGACAACGACCAAGTGCGCCGGGCCTTCTCCAAGGCCGCGGTGGCCGCCGTGCTGACCTACGCCCCTTGGGCTTTCGACCGGCAGGTGGCCTTCGACGGCAGGAGGGGTGCATGAAAGCGCATTCCACCCACGGCCAGATCGAGGAGCTGCGCGCGGCTCTCCTCGACAACGGCTATCAGCCCGTCGCCGTCTACGGTCCGAGTAAGGGCGGCAAAAAGCCGTTTGGCAACAAGTGGCAGAACGCGACCGGCATGCCGAAGTGGCACCCGGATGCGCCCAACACCGGCATCAACAGCCGTGGCTTGCGGGCCATTGATATCGATGTGGACGAGCAGGACGCGGAGGCCATCAGAGCTTTGATCGTGGCCCGCCTCGGACCGGCTCCAATCCGCACACGCTCGAACTCCGGCCGCTCACTCCTGCTCTACCGGGCGGCAGAGGGCGAACCGGGGAAGCGTGCTGTCGAACTCGACGGGAAGTCCCCACCCGCTCCGGGCGAAAAGCCTCGGCGCGTCGACAAGGTCGAAGTCCTAGGCCGGGGTCAGCAGTTCGTCGCTTACGGCACCCATGAGACCGGCGCTCCGCTCGAGTGGCTCGGTGTCTCGCCCCTCGACACGCCTCGCAGTGAGCTGAGGGCCGTCACTGAGAATCAGATCGAGGCTTTGCTTGCAGAGATCTTCGAGCGGTTCGCCACACCGGCCGTCAAGGTGGCCATGGAGATCAATGAGGCTCCCGAGGCACCCGATGGCCTGCCCGAGCCTCGCCCCGCCGCAGCCGGCGGCAGCAACCCCGACTTGGATCGTCGATGGGCCGCTGCTCGTCTCAAGGGGGAAGCCAAAGGAGTCGCCGAAGCTCCGGTTGGGAAGCGCAACGACACCCTGAACACGGCTGCCCTCAAGTTAGGGAAGCTCGTGCCGATCGGTCTTCTGACCGAGGCCGAAATCTTTCAAACGCTGGAGGCGGCTGCCGAGCAGTGCGGCCTTACTGAGGACGATGGCTGGCCGCAGGCGCGCGACACTATTCGCAGCGGACTCGCGGCCGGGAAGAAGACCCCCTACGACATGCGCGAGGTAGAGGCCCGCCGTCGGAATCCAGATCGCCAGGACAGGCCACATCGCAAGGGGAAGAGCCCTGCATCAGGAGGGAGCAACCCCTCCAGTCCACAGGCGCCTGCGGATCGGCGAAGCGACCGCAGCACCCGCCTCGTCCCCTATGACAAGCTGCTGCTTCCTACCATCCGGGACCGCCTCGACCTCGAGACGGAGGATCTACCTGCGGCCGAATTCCCGATCGATGCGCTACCCACCGTTATGCGCGGCGCCGTCGAGGCGATTGAGGAGCACGTCCAGATACCGCGCGCGCTCAGTGGTCACTGTGTCCTGGGCGCCTCGTCGCTCGCAGCGCAAGCGCACCGGAACGTGCGCATTCCGGCCCTCGGGAGAAGTGTTCCCCTTTCGCTGTTCCTGCTTGCCCTGGCCTTGAGCGGCGAGCGCAAGACCTCCGGTGACAGCATCTCCCTACGCGCTGTGGCTATTCGGGAGGAACTCCTCCAAGTCCACTATGATGCCGAGCTCAAGCGCTACAAGGCCGAGAAGCGGGCCTATGACGCAGAAGTCCGCCGGATCGAGACACACAAGGACTTCGACCAAGCGACAAAGGCAGACAAGCTGGCGAACCTCTGCGAACCCAGGACGCCCATCCTGCCGTTCCTGCGCTATCGGGAACCCACATTCGAGGGGCTACAGAAGCAGCTTGAATACGGGCAACCGAGCGTCGGCCTGTTCTCATCTGAGGGCGGCCAATTCCTGGGTGGCCACGGGATGTCCGACGAAGCCAGGATGCGGACCATCACAGGCCTCAGCGTGCTTTGGGACAGCGGCGAGACGGAACGCGTGCGGGCGGGCGAGGCGGTCAGTCTCCGCGGCCGCCGCCTTTCGATCAGCCTGTCCGTTCAGCCCTTCGTTGCCGGAAAGCTTCTCAAGGATGAGCTCGCACTCAGACAGGGGTTCGTCGGCCGCTTCTTGATCACTATGCCTGAGAGCCGGATCGGGATGCGGATCATTCGCGAGAGCGGGGCCGGCAACGATCCCCGCCTGCTGGAGTTCGAGCGTGCTATGCGGCAGCTACTCCAGGCCCCTCTCCTTCTGCAGGAGGGGTCACAGAACGTCCTCGACCCACCCGACCTCCACTTCAGCGGCGAGGCCTGGGAGCTGTGGAGGCAGGCCGCACAGGTCTTGGAAAACGGATCCGGCGCCGACGGACCTTGGCGGCCGATACAGGCTACGGCGCTCAAGATGGGCGAGAACATCGCCCGCATCGCAGGCATCCTCGCCCTCCTTGAGGACCCAGAGGCAGTGGAGATCTCAGGCGGGATCATGGCCTCCGCCATCGCGATCGGTAACTTCTATCTGCAAGAGGCGCTACGCATCGTAGGCCAAAAGCAGGGCCTCGACGACGAGGCGGATGCGGTCAAGAAGCTTGCGGTCTGGCTCACGGGCGTCTGGAAGGGCGAGTTGATTAGCCCGCGCATAATCCAGCAACGCGGCCCGAATGACTTGCGCGATAGCGCCGAGATCACGCGAGCCAGGGTGGCTACCCTGATAGCCCAAGGAGTCTTGGAGCCCGTCGGCGAGGACGAGATCGACGGGCAGAATTACCGTGAGTGCTACAGGATCATCCGGCCATGAAGGCGCAACCGGTGCCCTTTTTCGATGCACGCGGCGCCCTCGCGGAAATGCGGGCTCATGCAAATGTAGCGGGCTGTAGCAGTGCTGCAGCAACCGTCCGGAACGGTGAAAGCGATGCAGAGCCAGCCACTTACGGAAAGGGTAGCAACCGTAGCGACTGTAGCAATGGGCCGGTTACGCCCGCATCGCCGTTGCTGCTCGTGGAGAGGAGAGAGAAAAATTGTATTATGTATTCAGAAGGGGCGGACCATGGCTTGCCTCAAGAATGCTATGAGAGCTCCCTTGCTACATCTGCTACAGTCGCTACAACTAGAAAAATTTTCAATCTCCTCAGTGGGTTAGAACCAAACAGAGGGGTTGCTACGCCGTGGCTACGGCCCGCTACAACAGGCAGCTACACTTCCGAATGGCTCGCAGAGCTCCTGAAGCTATCGCCCTTGCGCGAGCCATGCCCCAACCTGAGACGTAAACGCTGGCCAGAAATCCTGACCAACTGCCTCGCCTTCCTGGATCGCTTCAGCGCCGAGGCCGAGGCGAGCAAGTGGACGGCCACCGAGCTATTCGGAGTCCACCCCGAGGTCGGCGCAGCGCGCGTGGACTGCTGTGGCGCGCTGATCCTCTCCGCTGGAACCGGTGCGGCTTCGGTCAGTGGGTCGATGATCCGCTACGAGAACGGGGCGACCTTCTATCGGGTGCCCGTTCCACGATGGGTCGTCCCGATCTGGAGATTTGGACGATGAGCTTCTTTCTCGCGCGCTCTGCGCCCGCGCGCCGGAGAACCCCATGCTGCCGAACCCTGCCCTGAACCCGGTGCTGCCCAACCCTGAAGGCCTGAGGCTCTTGCTCCAGGCAATCCACCTCTCGGTCGGCCCGTGCCGCTTCGAGGGCACAACCTTCCGCTCAGTCGCACTCGCGATCCCGATCGTCCGACAGGCGGCCGAGGCCTGCGCCGGCGGTTCGCTCCTCAACCCCAGGGTCCGCTGCGACGGCAGCGGGAGGCTGCATGGGCAGCTCACCCGCGAGGCGCACTGGATGTTCTCGACGGAGTCGATGCACCTCTGGCCTAACCTGCTGCGAGGGCGTGGCTACGTCGTGCGCAGGTATCATTCCTGGATCTACTGGGACCGCAGCGAAGGCCTGCCACCGCGCATCGACCACGTCACCAAAGTGCGGCTGCCACCTGGCCGCTTTCCGGTCGATGGCTGGCTCTTGCCCGACGGCGTTGCGGAGGCCGCTGACGCCCGTCGGCCCTCCAGGGCTAACAGGTCACAAGCATCGGAGCACCAAAACGTTTAAGAGTCTGACTCAAAACTCACCGCCTCTCTGGGCGGTTGGGATTCCAGCGACGTGAGAGGGCTTGGATCGGGCGACTTCGAGCCGGCTCCGCTCTATCAGGTCGGGATTGGATGCCTCCATGCGCCGTTTTCAGTCAGACACTAAGATGACAATCTGGCTTTCCCACACTCCGCGAGAGGAACCTCAGTGGACGACAGGCTGATCCACAATCTCGGGAAACTTCCGAATTACGCCGCTGTCTCGCACCCCGTCGAGCGCATTACGGTTCTGATCGAGCGCGGTGTCATGGGCTACATCCGGCCGCCGCACCCGATCGACCGCGAGGCCTTCAACCGGCTCCACGGCGTCACCCCGGCCCAAGCCGCGGCGATGCTGCACGGCTCGATGTTTGGCTTCTACGTTCCGGCCGCCGACCCCGATCACCCGATGCATCAGCTGCCAGCCGCCCCCGACTGCATGGCGCGGGATTAGCACAGGCGGTCTCTGAGAGAGTCGCTGACACCTGTCGGGCACCTTGGGGCTCTGACACCCTTCAGCTCACGAACCGGCCTCAGCGGCCGCGAGAATGGATTTCAGGCCATGTCCAAAGCCTCGCCCCCACGTAGCCTGAAGGGCAATCTCCTCAACGCTCGCGACCGGCTGGGCCAGACCGTCCTTGAGATCGTGGCGCGCGACGTGGCCGCCCATGGCGAGGAGGTCCTCGTGGCACTGCGCCAGCAGAACCCGGTCGCCTATGCGCGGTTCGTCAGCGACATCGTGCGGCTCAAGGAGCGACCCAAGAAGGATCCCACCCGGCAGCGGCGTGAGCCACGCCCACTGCGGATGAAGAAGCTCCTCGAGGCGATGGACGATCAGCCGATCGATCCGCAGAACCCGCGGCTTCCCCCGAAGCACGTCGAGCGGATGGTCAAGGCGTCGGAGAAGCTGATGCCCAAGACACCATGGGAGCTGCCGCCGGACGAGCTGCGCGGCATCTGGGATGCCGATCTCGCCACCTGGTTCGAGACGAGCTGGCGGAACCGCCGCTTGTTTTCTCAGACCCGGTCGTAATCCTCCGGTGCCGGCCAGGCGGTGTCGGCCACGACCTCCTCCGTGCGGGGCGGCCCCTCCGACAACGGAAGGTGGGATCGGCGCCCGACGAGCGCGTAGCTTCACTGCCGCACAATGCCACCGTCGCCGTCATCACTTGCATCTGACGATCTGCCGTCATTGCGACCAGCGAGCCGGCCGAGTCAGTCCCTTGGGGAGTTTGGTTTCCGCGTTGCCATGAGCCGCATCAAGCTGGTCTTGTGTAAGACCCGTGGTTCCCTCGAGGTCGGCTCCTTCCAGATGCGCTTCTCTGAGGTCGGCTTCTTCCAGATGCACTTTGACGAGGTTAGCTCCTTCCAAGTGCGCTTCGGTGAGTTGAACTCTCTTCAGATGCGCAAGATAGAGTCTAGCCCCTTCTAGATGCGCATCCCAGAGGCTGGCTCCTTCCAAATGCGCTCTGGTGAGCCTGGCTCCTTCCAGATGCGCTTTCACGAGGCTGGCCATTTCCAAATGCGCTTCGTGGAGCTCGGCTCCTTGCAGATAGGTGTCTGAGAGCTCGGCTCCTTGCAGATGCGCTCCGGCGAGGTTGGCTCCTTCCAAATGCGCTTCGATGAGGTTAGCTCCTTGCAGATGCGCCCCGCGGAGGTCGGCTCTCCTCAAGTCGGTGGATCTGAGGTCCATCCTCCAGTTCTCGGACCGTTCGCGCTCACGACTTCGGTCCTCGCGACGCTTAATTACGGTCAGGATCGCCGCGATATCCGTTGGCGGGCTTGGGTTGGGTTGCTGAGAGGCCTCTTGCTCATAGAGACGTGCGACGGTTTGGGAGGGAGTTGTGTCTTCGTCTTTCCAGCGCGCACGTTCCCGGACAAACGCAGTCAAAGTTTCTATGATCGGCCAGTAGTCCGGTTCGCTCTCCCGAGAGATACGCTCGAGCGTGTAGATGCCACCGAGGCGAACCTCGAGCTTGTCGCTGCCGAGTTGCTCGACGGCCTTGGTGAAACTCTCGGTGATGCGCCGCTGTCGGTCGGCATCAGTCTGTGCCTCATGGCGTTGCCTAGCTATTTTAGCTTGTCTCAGAGCAGCCCACGCTGCGGCGCTCGCTGCAACAAAGGCTATCAGAGCTGCAATGAGAGTCGCTAAGGGAGCAAAAACTTGGGGGTTTGCGCGGTGCGTCTCCCAGACCCAGGACCAGAACTCGCTGCTCAGAGGAGATCCGTCCATTGCAGCCTCCCTCATGGGCCTGCCCGGCTGGAGCCGTCCGGCCAGAAGAGTGAAGTAATCACGCGCGCAAGACCCTTTTGGGGCCAGTTTGACTGCATAGTTGCGGCGACGTTCCATAACGGGCCGCGAATACGCTTTGAACACTTCAGAACGCGTTCCATAATCGCCCCTTCTGCGAAATCGGAGGCCGACTTTCGCGTGCGGGAAGGTGGCCTTGCGGCGTCGGGGGTTCGGGCGCATCCTGTCCCGGCGGCGTCTCTACTCAATCGGATCTGATCTGATGACCGCTGACGATGATCTGAATGCAGAGTCAGGAGCCACGATCCACAGCAGCCGTCTCCACCGAGGGCGATCCACGGTAGATGGGGCGCTGCGTGAGACGCGCGAGGCTTGGCCGGCCCTGAGCATCTACGAGCGGTTCGAGCAGGTCGTCACGCTGTTGCTGACGGCGCTCATCGGCTTGGTGATCATTGCGGCTGTGATCAATCTAGCCTTCCGGATTTTCATGCTCCTGCTGTTTGGGCTTCTCGACCCGGCCGAGTATTCCGTGTTCCAGGGGGTCTTCGGGATGATCTTCACCGTGCTGATCGCCATGGAGTTTAACCACTCCATTCTCGGCGTGCTGGAGCGCAAAGAGAGCATCATTCAGGTCCGCACGGTCGTGCTGATCGCGCTCTTGGCACTCGCGCGCAAGTTCATCATCCTCGACGCCAGCAAGACCGAGCCGCTCACCATCGTCGGTCTCGCTGCTGCCGTGCTGGCGCTAGGCGCTGTCTACTGGCTCGTGCGTGACCAGGATCGGAGGATCGCCCCCGAAGGCGGGAGCCTACCGGCACATTGAGGCGCTGCGGGGCGCATTCCATACTGCGCCTTCTCGGAATCCT
>NZ_LN811362.1:0-4727 GCF_001006805.1 Microvirga massiliensis
GGATGCTCATGGCAGCCTCATGGGGAGGCCGCCACGGCGCGCTGCCGCGCCGGATCAGGCCTCGTCTCGACATGGAGGTTTGGGCGTTCCGGCCGCAGCAGCGCCGGAGCGGTGGTCTCGGGTGTGTCGCGGCGAGCAGGATGACGCTCCCCCCACGCGCCTGCCGGGTCGAGGGGCGGCCGCGAAGACCTAGAGTTCGACCCAGGGGCAGCCCGCGGCCTGGAGCAAGGTGAGGCCGAAGCCGAGCCCGAGATCGAGCGCCTCGGCATCGCACTGCATGATCGGCTGCGAGACCGGCGCGCAGCCCTGCACGACGATGCCCTGCCCGGAGGCCCGCACGAGCGCCGCGACCCGCTCCTGGAGGTAGATCACATCCGCCTTGTTGAAGCTTCGGGAGGTGAGGAGGTACATGGTCTCGACGAAGGCCATCGCGGGACTGCGCCGGTGGTCAGGCAGGCGGCGCGGCGGCCGGCCGACCTCGCCGGTATAGAAGTGGAGCGTCAGGACCGGCGCATCGTCCTCCGCCTCCTGCACCGGCGCGAGCCCGGCCAGCACATAGACGGAGGCCTGCCGCAGAAGCGGGTGCTGCAGGGCGAGGGAGAGGGAGCGCCACGCGACGCGCACCGCTCTCACCTCGATGATCCGGTGCCATAAGATGGCTCCGCCCGGCATCATCTCGACCTGAATGCCGGGGAGGTCGAGGGGCGTGGGCAGGGGCAGCGGGGCCGTGAGGGGCAAGGTCATGGACGAGCTCCGGGGATGGCCGGCGCGGTCAGGGCGCGGCGCAAATCTGAGGGAAGGTGAGGGCGCGCGGCTCCGCGGGACGGATTGCGTCCGGAGGGCCGGCGTGGTCCGGGAGGTCAGGCCCGGCGGTCAGCCCGGCGGACGCGCAGATCGGCGTCGAAGGGCGCCTGCAGGTCGAGGGCAAGCAGGCCCACGTCGACGAGCGCCAGGACGGCGGAGATCGGCCAGGGGTGGTCGGGCAGCGCTCCCGCGATGCCGCCCAGCGTCGCCTCGCCGTCCCCCTCGTCCACGACAGTGAGGATCCGGACCTGGGCGTCGGACGCGAGGCCGGGGTGCCGGACGAGATCGGCACGCGGGAGCAGGGCGCGCGTGCCGGCCGTCAGCCGGCGGATGTGGGTGGGGTCAGCGGGGCGCGCGCCACCATCGCAGTTGCGCGCAGGCGCATCGGCGCCGTAGATGGAGACAACCATCGTGGATTCCCTGTGCTAGCAGGTGGATCGGATGGCCAGGCTGCTGGCGCGGCGGCAACCGCGCCGGTAGCCGCCTTTGACGGCTACACGAACCCAACCCCCGGACCGTGTGGGCCCGGCCCGCACAACATGGACCAGGAAACCCGCCCCGGCAATCCCGTCCGGGCGGCAGACTGGAACCATGGTTAACGGATGGGCAACGCCCGCTCACTCGATCGCTTTGATCCGGCCCCGCTCCCACTGGACGGCGGTGGGGGCGTCGAAGTCGAGAACGCGGAAGTAAAGTTGCCCCCGTTTCGATACTGCTGGCGAATTCCAAGTTGCTTGATCGTTCACGGTGCAGACTGGCCTGCTGAAGCCGCTTGGGCGTTCCATCGGTGACCTCGGCCGCCGCTGCGCGGGCACGCGTGGCGCGATCAGCGAATTCGCCAGTAGTATCGGGCAAGTGGAGAGCACTGCTATAGCGCAGGAGGATCTCCATGCCCCACACACGCTTTACGAAAGAGTTTCGGGATGAGGCTGTGCGGCTTGCGTTGACGAGCGGCCGCAGCCGGCGTGAGATTGCCGCGGATCTCGGGATCGGCTTGTCGACCCTACGGCACTGGATTGACCACCGCCGCGAGCGCGAGATCGACGCCCCCTGAGGAGCACCAGGACGACCGGGCGGCCGAGTTAAAGCGGCTGCGGCGCGAGAACGAAATCCTGCGCCAGGAGCGGGAGATCCTGAAGCGGGCTACAGCTTTTTCGCCAAGGAGGGAAGTCGATGAGGTTCGCCCGGGAACCGATGAGGATCACCGTGACAGTTACCCAGGCACCCTGGAGACGCGGCCGAACTGCATTCGCGACGCGGGCGGCTCAAAGAGCACGGGAAGACTTTACGATCACTTCCAATCGCGTTCCGTAATTGCCGCTTCTGCGAACCGCGTGTGCTCACGCACGCACTCGCATGCGCGCGGAGCCCGCGCGCTTGCCGAACCCCGGGCCGCGGCTCACACTCGCGAACAGGCCCACGACCCGGAGGGCATGCATGGCGAATGAGGAACACCTCGCCCAGATCGAGCAGGGCTTGGGGGCCTGGAACGCATGGCGCCGCGAGAACCCCGACATCATCCATCCTGGCCTCCACGAAGCGAACTCATCAGTGCGAACCTCCGCGGGGCGAACCTCTTCGGGACGAGCCTCCGCGAGGCGAACCTCAGCGGGGCGGACCTTCAGGCTGCCAGTTTGGTCGAAACGAATCTTACGGGTGCTGATCTCACCGGCTGGCGCATCTACGGCATATCCGCCCGGGGATTGAAACTGGAGAGAGTCGAGCAGCAGAACTTGGTCATCACTCGCAAGGACGAGCCCGAGATCACCATCGACAACATCGAGGCTGTGCAGTTCATCTACCTCCTGCTCTACAATGAGAGGATCCGCGGTGTCATCGACACCATCACCTCCAGGGCCGTGCTGATCTTGAGACTTTTTACCAGCGCTCATTGCGAGATATGACTAGGCAAACTGTCGAAGTTGATCCGATCAGGCTGCAGGCCGGCATTGAAGCGCTGGCGCGCGCTGGACAGGCATTTCGGCTGAGCCGGTTCGAAAGAGTTTCCTATAGAGCGCTGATGGTCAGCGTCGACGTCGCGATCGTGAGTTTCCTCGCGATGATAGTACTATTCGGTATCACTGCCGTCGCTACAGACGACGATCCCGGATTCATCCTCATCGCCGTTATGGCGTTCGTTTTCAGCCTAGCGGTTGCAGTCGGGATCATCGCGCTGGTGTTGAACATTCCCCTGTTCCTCCGGGCTTCAGGAGAAAGGGGAAGGCTGAAGCAGCTCGGTCTCGACGCATTGTCCAAATCGCTTTGGAAAGAGAGTCGGCGCAGCCGCTGGATCAGCCGGATCCGCAGCGGATTGATTATCGCGATCGGTGCGCTTTCCGCGCTCGTTGCGGTCACCGGCGCGATCATCCGGAAATCGGAGATCGACCCCGTCATCGTGCTGTTCTGCGGAATGCTCGCCATGGTGCTTTTCGCCGCCCGCTATTTGCGAAACCAACGCGAGCGGATCGAGCTTGCGGCGAGCGCCGATAAGCTGCGCACGGCTCTGCTCCGCGTGCAAGAGCGTGCCGGCGAAGGAAGGCCGGTCGCGGTTCCGTCCGACCTCCTGGCGCAGGCGGCGCGGATCGAAACCGCGCAGATCGCGCAGGAGCGCAAGGATGCCGTCCTGCAGAGCGTGGCGTCACGACCGACCGGCTACGCCGTCGCGTTCGACCAGAACGCCGCCGAGCAGCGGGCGAAGCTCGATCTCGCAGACCGGATCGACCTCGAGGACTTGGTGGCACAGATCAGCACGGCCGGCGCGACCAGCGAACCCCAGGCAGGGACGGTTTTCAGGCGCGACGGCGCGATGTTTCGGGCCAGGACCAGCAGCGGGCACATCGAGATCGAGTGCGTGCTCGACGAGGCGTCCCGCAGCATCCGCGTCGCCGCAGTGACCCGGGCAGGCGCCGGCGCACAGCAGGGCGGGCAGACGGATACCGGGCATGGGTGAACCATACGCGATCCAATACTCCGAAACCGCGAAGGCCAGCCGAAAGGAGCTGCCGCCGGGCACGATGGTAGCACTATTCGACGTGCTGGACACGCTGGCGGCCGATCCCGACGCTTTTCCGGGCCGGGTCCGCGCCATCAGTCGCGACGGGAGCATCCGGCTCTATTCGCATCCGTTGCCGCCGCTGCAGATCACCTACGAAGTCGATCCGGATCGCCGTGTGCTCTATCTGCAGCATTTCGTGGCGCCACGGGTGCCGGCGACCAAGCCCGTCTTCATCAGCTACAGCCACAAGGACGCCAAATGGCTAGACAAGCTCAAGCTGTTCTTGCGCCCGCTCGAGGAGAAGGAGCTGATCAGTGTCTGGGATGACAGCAGTATCCAGCCCGGCTCGGACTGGCTGAGCGATATCCGCAAGGCGCTCGAATCCGCCCGGGTCGCCGTGTTCCTGGTGACGCAGAATTTCATCAGCTCGCCATTCATCAAGAATACCGAACTTCCGGCCCTGCTGGACGCCGCGAAGAACCGCGGATGCCTGATCTTCTGGATCGCGGTGAGCACGACGACGTCCCTCGACGGCACGCCGTTTGCGAAAATCCAGGGCGCGATTCCGGCCAACTCGCCGCTGGATCTCCTGTCCGAGGGCGAACAGAACAAGGCGCTGGCCGACATCTACGCCAAGCTGAAGGCCGCCGTATCAGTCGATTAGCATTGCCAGGCGATGCAGCGTCACTTTGCGATCGCTTCGGCGGAGGTGCGCGATGGCGCTGCGGACCGACTTGTCGGTGCGACCGCCTCCACATGGACTGCCTTTGGACGCCCATAATCCCGCCTTGCCCACCCGGTTGGGCCATGACACACACGCCCAGTCACTACCGCCAAGACCGAGTAGAACGGAAGGACATCGCTGTCGAACCCGTGCGGGTGTTCGACGGCCCGCGCGGGTTCTTGATTCGGTTAGGTCATGGTTGAT
>NZ_LN811362.1:5651-43112 GCF_001006805.1 Microvirga massiliensis
TGTTTGGTGGCGAGACGTTGTTGGGACCGGGTGCGTTGGGCGATTGAGGAATATGCCTGGCGCTTTGACGGAATGAGACTACCGCTGCGGGCGCGAGGGAGGATCTGATGCTGGCCATTCATCCCCAAGCGCGCACCACCCCGGCCGTCCGGATCGAGATTGCCCGCTCACGCGAGCCCACCGGCGTGCTGGCCCGACGGTTTGGGGTCAGCACCGAGATGATCCGCAAATGGCGCAAACGAGGCGTTCAGGAATGCCAGGATCGCTCGAGCCGCCCCCACAAGCTGCCCTGGAAGGCCAGCGGCGAGGAGCGGGCGATCGTCTGTGCCCTGCGGCAGGCCACTGGCTTTCCCCTCGATGATCTGACCTTTGTGGTTGCGCATTTCCTGCCGCATCTGAACCGCGATGCGGTCTATCGCATCCTCAAGGGCCCCGCGTCCCGGATGGGCTCACCATAACGCTGTCCTCCCAGGAGAACAGCCGGACGAGACAGGCACCGCAGGCATCATGCCGGATAACGGTCTCGTGGAGCGCTTCAACGGACGCGTGCAGCGCGAGGTGCTCGGGATCACGATCTCCAGCCATCGTGACGTCGAGATCCTGCTCACGGGCTTCAATCAGGCCTACAACAGGAGACGCCAGTGCGTGCTCCAGGGCACCTCGCCCGAGAAGGCCGTGCGAAGTCGCCTACAGGCTACGCCAGCCCTGGCCAATCGGCGCTATAAGCCGCCCAATCCAGAGGCTCTGCCCCAGGCCCTCAAGGTCGTCGCAGCCAAGGACGTCTCGCATCTGGACACGTAAGCTCCTCAAGCGGCCCCGGATCCGACGCCTCTTTATCCGCGGGGGAACGCGACGATCTGAGTCGGAGCATTAAGTAATCACGGTCACGCCAGTCTGCCTGCATACAAAGCAAATTTACAAGTTTTTTGGCCTTCATTGAGACGACAAATTGCGCAGTCGAATGTCAAATCTCAGGAAACTCCCGAGCTGACGGCCGTGATATCGGTTTCGGTGATCGGCGTCGACCGATCGTGCGGCATCTTCACATATGCTAGCGCCAGTGACGGATCGTCCGGGCACCGGACGCATGGCGGCAGGTCACGACAAATATCCACTGCCAACGCGGCCTCCCGCTCCGTCCCAGATGTCTCCCACAGGATCCTGGCAACTGCTAGCGCTCGCGTAGAGGCGGCTTTCCGTTGCACCGGCGCGTGGCTCCACAGATCGCAATGCTGCGAACACATACTGTCTGACGTTCTGGCCGGTTGGAGCGCCACAATTGCGCGTGCCGCATCAGGTGGATCACGCGACCATAACCATTCGGCTATATTGACGACGACCGAGCAGCACAGCGAGACCTCGTTGCCGTGCGGCCCAAGCCCGTAGCCCGGGCAGATGCGGACTGCCCACGGCCGCCCGGTCTCGGCGGCCGGAACCACGTGCAGCCCGCACACGACTCCGGCGCCGTGCAAGAAGCGGTTGTGCCGTCGCATCAATTGATGGCGCCACGCCTGATCGGTCGCGAGCGCATGCGCCGATAGAGGCGAGTGCGGTTGCCAGTCGACGCGCGGCATAGCGCCGGGAGGTCCGCATGCACAGTGTTTTGTATCTGCCATGGCGCTCACTACGATCAGGCTAGAATTCGAGCTCCGTCGACTCGTTGTTGTTCTCAGGCGTAGGGTCGGTGATTCCCGTTGGTGGGGCGATCTTCGCAGTGACGCCCAAGTTCCTGCCTCCGCTCGCTCGTCTGATTTCCGCAGACAGCACACGACTCGTGCCGCTTTCCAGCATGTCTAATGTCCCGTTGAGGTTACACCGTGCGACGAGACCTGACGGCGGGGGGCCCAATTGTGGGTTCACAAAGATTACTCGGAATCTCACAATTTCCGAGCCTAAACTTCCAATCTCAAGCCTCAGTCTCGCGCCGAAGACTGTCGCCGGGCCCCAACTGCCGGCAGTGACGTCGATCCGCGCTCGATCGGCAGCTAAGACGCCGGTCGTGACCGAAGCCCAGAGATCGGCGCGCAGCATCTGTGCCGCAATGCCGATCGAACGCACGGCCTCATTGTTCGAGTGATCGAGATCGACGGTATTGCTTTCCAGGCTCGCCTTGGCGGTAAGCAGTCCGCTGCCGTGCGGAAAGAGCAAGAAGCGCAACCGGGCCGTCTGGTCGGTCTGCATGCTGCCGAGTTCGGCGATGAGCGGCCGCGAAGGATCGCGTTGCTTCCAGCTCCCATCCGGTTCGAACCGGGTCAGTCGCCCGACCGGGACGCCGTCGAGCGTGACGGTAAGCACTACGTTCTCGGCCTTCGCGGGTCCCTTATTGATCACCGTGAAGGCGCAGGTCACTACCCCGCGCTCCAACGACAGCGTGTTGTCGACGGCGAGATCCGCAGTTGAGCCGGGCCGCACGCCGCAACAGCAGGCGATCACCTGCTCCTGCAGCAGCGCCGTGCTGAACATCATTCGGCGAAGGGACATGACTCCGGCCTCACAAATCGAACGATTGCTGGTCCGTATTGTTGCCGGGATTCGGATCGGTCGCGCCGGACGGCGGCTCCACATGCGCCTCCACCCGGACGACGGCATTGTCCCTGGCAGCTTTCTCGATGACCACAGTGAGGACCTCGTCCTGGTTGACCGCTATCGCGCCTAGCACTGCATCGAGCTGACAAGTCTGCATCCGTTGCCTCGGGAACGGGCTAGTCCAAGGACCCGTTGGCGCCCTCGCGCCCTCAGTGACCACCGTGATCGGCAGCGGATCAGACTTGATAACGAGCTTGAGGAGTGCACCAGTCACCGCGTTCGGGCCGCCGTTGTGGACACGGACCGCGATGCGCGCGAGACCTTCCCGCCGCTCGAAATCGAGCTTGACGCCCAGGTCGGAGCGCACGGGCTCAGCGGAGCCGAGATCGAGCGAGCGGACGACCTCATTGTTGTGAGTATCGGGGTCGACGGTGTCGCTGGTCACGCGCGCCCGATTCGTCAACACGCCACGCTCGCGCATAATAGCCTGGAAGCGCAACCGTACCACTTGGCCCGGCTCCATTGCGCCAAGCGCTGCGACCAGCGGCGCCGACGGATTCCGCCTCGTCCAGCTCTGATCCGGCTCGAAGCCACCCACCTGCGCGACGGTGACACCGCCGAGCGTATCGGTCACCACGACGTTCTCGGCCCGGCTCGGCCCATTGTTGGTAACGGCGATGTCGCACGTCACCGTACGGCCGTTGCGCGACAGCCTCTTGTCGATGGCGAGGTCTGCGCTCACGCTACGGGTAGTGGCATCGCCGCAGCAGCACGCGATCAACTGCTCCTGTAGCATGGCCGCGCTGAACACGATGCGGCGATCCGTCATGTTGTCGATTTGGTCGTCTGTGATCTTGGTCGCCGGCGCGGGCGGCAGTTTGATCCGCCCGATTACGACAAAGAGATCAGGCGGCACCGGCGGGCACGGAACCGGCAATTTCTGCTCCAAGATGTCGCACAAGGTCCGATGCGGCATCACCGCGTGCGAGGCCGGCAAATCCGACAGGCATTCGATGGAGAAGGAATCGCGGATGCGAGAAAACTCGCAGGTCTCATCGCTGCAGCCGCAGCCCGCCGGCATCGCCCGCACAGGGCGCGCCTTGCACTCAGCATACTTGATAGCGAGGAGGATGATCGTGCCCGTGCCGCCGCTCCCGGGCCGCAGGAGCCGTGGCTCGCACGGATCGGTTGCTGCCCCCGCGCTGCATTTCGCCAGATCCATGTGGACGGATTCACCGACGAAGATCTCGTCGCCCGCTTGGTCGAGCGCATAGCCGGGCTGGATGCGCAAGCGCCAGGGCTGCTCGTCGGTCGGATCGGCCACGATCGTCAACCCGCAGACCACGCCCCACCCGTGCAGGAAGCGATTATGCCGGCGCAGCTTCTCCCGCACGTGATCCTGTTCCGCTGTCAGGTCGACGGCAGTGAGCAGCTGGCCGGGGAAAAACGCGACCCGTTCAAGTCCGGCGAGATCCGAGGAACCGCATTCCCTCATCAACGTCCGGTTCGACATGTGTTGCCCTCCGATCAAGCAGCCTTCAATTCGCTGTCGCCGTGAACGTGACCGTAGTAGTGGCTCCAGTAACGCTCGCCACCATGTGCTGGGTGCCGACGGCCGAGCCCAGTTTCCATTTCCCCTTGGCGAGGCCGTCGTCGTCGGTCTCGACCTGCTTCGGGGTGCTGCGTCCGCCGCTGTCCGGCACGAACTGCACGGTCTCGCCGGCAACCGGCTGTCCCAGGCCGTCGATGAGACGCACCTCGAGCGCCGTCGGGAGCGTCCTGCCGGCATCGCCCTCCTGTCCGTCGCCGCCGCGATATTCGAGGAACCGCATAGCGGTCGGCGCGACGAGCTGGCCGCTCAGGCATTGCAGCAGCTCGAACATCCGCATGCTGCCGAGCGCGAGCGGACGGATGGAGTTGTTGATGGTGTTCTGCGCCACGTCGTAGCGCGCGAGCGGCACCGCGACATCGGCCACGTGATCGGGCAGCGCGGTGCGGACCCATTGCGAAAGCTGCGCGTGGAGCTGCACGGGGTCGGACCACGTCAGGCCCGGCAAGGTGCAGCCGGCAGGCACGGGTGCGGGCTGTGTCACCGATCGCACAACGACAATCACGTCCTCCCGCACGGTGCCGGCCGCGCATTGCCCTGAACCGTCGCAATCGGGAACCAGAATCGGCTGTGCATCGACGAGGCGCTCGGCGTATACGAGCGCGATCTCAGTGACGCCGGTGGTCAGGCGTGCGCCGGTTGGAACGCCGAGATCGTCGGTCGGCTGGGCGAGATCGACCAGCGTGTCTTCCGCCAGCACCAGCTCGCGTCCTACCGGATCGATGGCGAGGCCCGGCCGAATGAACCCGAAGCCCGGATTCGTCATATCGCCGACGACGTCGAGGCCTCCTGCCGTACCGGAGGCCAACATCACGCGGTTGAGCATCCAGCGTTTGCCGTTCGCGTAAATCGCGTCCTTCCAGAACTGATCCACGTCCATCAGTTTGCCGTAGTAGAAGTTGTTCCGTTCGAAGACGGTCGGCGCGATGCTGGCGGGTGTCGGCATGGTCATGTCTCCGGACAGTCTTGTGGTTTCGCCGCGACCGTTGCCGTACCGAGTACGGCCGGCAGGACGGCGACGGCCGGTGCCTCGGCGACGATCGCGTCGATACCGATCTGCGATTGGATTCCAATCCGCATGGAGGGCTCGATCACGCGGATCTCAAACACGGTGTGGGCCGGCTTCTCACGTTCCACGGTGGCGCGAACGCGCTCGCGTGCGCCGGGCTTGGACAGCTCCGCGCACCAGATCTCGACGCAGAAGCGGTGTGCGCGCTGCTCGAACATCGGCGCGCCGAATGGGATCCAGTCGCCGATCGTAGATTGGCCGAGCGTCGCGGTCGAGCCGACCACCGCGCCTTCCGGCACCGCGTTGGCGAGCCGCGTGTCGAAGCCGAGCCGCGAGACGCGGCCGAGTGACCACGGCGCATAGCCGATCCCGGCTTCGACAATGCGCGCTTCGACGCCCGCGTAGAGTTTGATCATCCGCCGCAGACCCTCGATGGTCCCGCGCAGGCCGTACAGCGTGAACGCTTCGGCGAGGAACGCGCGCTGCTCGCCCGCCGTCCACACGGGCGACGGTTCCGCCGCGAGCCAGCCGGAGAGCCAATCGAGCCACGCCGGTTCTCCCCCAGCCGGCGTGCTCGCCGCATCGAACAGCATAGGCAAACGATCGAGCAGGCGTTCCTGCACCTGATACTCCCTGTCGCCGAGCGCGAGGAAACGTTCGAGGAATTCCTGCGCGGCGGGATCGCGCCGGAAGATCTCCGGCAGATACGCCAGCGAGGTGTCGCGGCCATAGGTAACGCAGATCTGGTCGAAGCGCGGCGTGTCCTCGCCGGTGCTGCGCAGGAGGAGCCCAATCCAGAGCTTTTGCGCAGACGGAAGCCGGACCACGCCTTCCGTCTGATCGAGCGGCAGCGCTTGCCAGTTGTCGCTGAACGGCTGAGCCGCCGCAAGACTCGCGGCCGGTGCGGTTGCATCGGTGGCGTAGAAGATCTGCGTCCGGGTCGAGGCCGGTTGATCGAGCTTCGTGGCTTCGATCTTGAACCACGGCGTCTCCGGCAGAGCCGTCGTGAGCGGGCCGATGATCGCCAGGCCGACGCGTTCATAGACCGGCTTGCCGTCAATCATCGCGGCGACCGCGAGCGTGATGGCGCCATCGGCCGTCACCGCCACGCATTCCATCGTGCCGAGCGGCCACGCGCCGCCAGCGTTGGCGTGAAGATACCCGGAGAGGGTTACGAGCGCCGTCATGCCTCGATCCCCATCCAGGCGACGCGCCAGCGCAGCGTCTGGCCGATGAGCCCTGGCGCAGCAATGGGATCAACCAGAACCTGATGCGACGGCGAAGGCCACCACTGAACTCCGACCTGGATGCGATCGGGACGCGGCTCGTGCAACACTGTAATGCCCAGCGCAAGACCCTGTCTGCCGCCGGAGGTGAAGAAGCGCGGTCCTATCACTTCCACGATGTAGCGCGGCACGGCGCGAAAACGCGCCGCTGATGTATCGACCACGGTGATAACGCCGATCATGTTGCCGTCGGCCTGGTTCCGCCATGGATCCCAAGTGGTGCCCCCCGCCGCCGTCTCGCCCGCGAACACGTAAGGCTGCTCGGATGCGCGGGCCGAGCGCCGCACCGCGAGCGACACGAGCGCATTGAGCTGGCAATTGCGGACGCGGATTTCTGCGAGCACGAGACCATGGCCTTCGAGGATCGCGCCCGGCCGCTGCCACGAAAGGAGCGGCTCCTCGGTGAGGCGTACGGCACCGCCCGCCGTGCAGCTTCCGTCACGCACCTCCACCACGGTCTGCTGATCGTCGCTCTGCCATTGAGCGATTAGGTGATAGATCGCGTCACCGTTAACGCCGGGATTCGACGGCACCGTGAGGACGCGTGGCGTCGTCAGGATGATCTCGCGGCCCAGGCAATCGATGCCGTACCCGGGCTCGACCGTGACCACGCTGTCGCCGCGCGCGCCCGCGACGAGCAGGCCGGAGCCGATGCCCCAGGCGTGCAGGCTCCGATTGTGCAGCCAGCGCAGCTCTCGATGCGTCCGCTGCAGCTCGGCGAGATCGCGGCGCTGCAGGACCTGACCATCGAAGAACACAATCCGCTCGATCTCGGGAATATCGGTGCCGGCGCTCATAGGTGAACTCCTGAAGCGGGAGTCGAGAAACGCAGCATCGACAGGCGCAGCCCAGCCAGCGTGAAGAAGTGCAGTGCGCTCCACTTCGGACCACAATCGGGCAGCGGCTCGATGCCCTCCCAACCGATCGCCCAACCCTTCCGGGCAAACTCCAACGTCGAGATGTCGGTAATGGGAACCCGATACTCGAAGAAGGTCCGATCAGTCTGCACGATGTAGCCGTACTCGAGCGCCATAAGGTCTTCCGGAGTCACAACGAGCGTGGGGTCCGGCGGCGCCCCCGCCAGCATTCCGGACGTCGACGGCTGGACCTTCAACATCATGATCCTGGCGGCGTAGACAGGCAGCATTGAGAAGCCCGCATCCGTCGTGTCGACGCGTGCGATCATTTCTTGGATCGACGCCGACGGCGCATCGCGCGAGAGTTGCCAGTCCGTGGCGCCGAGATCTGTCATGCTGGTCGCGATGTAGGGGCGCGCTGCTCGCTGCGCCAAGCGACGCACGCTGGGATCGAGCGCGCCCGTTGACGCGCCGTTCGTGGCACGCAGCGCGGTGAGCGGCACCTCGTTGGCGAACGGGGCGTCGTGTGCCGTGCGCCAGACGAAGGCGGCACGCTCGATGCGCGGATCGAGCCCCTCCATCATGGGCGCATCCGTTGCCGTCGACAACGCCTCCGTCGTCACCGCGGCGGCGCAGAGAACGAAGATCGTCGACTGCGGCGTGACTGGGATATCGAGCACCATTCCGGTCGGCAGAATGAGATCCCTGCCCTGCTGGTCGATCGCATAGCCGGCCCCGACGGCGACCTGCTTGGCGCCGCCAAGTCCTGCCTCGACCGCGCGCACATCAAGACCGAGCGCGATACCCCAGGTGCCGTGCAGGCGCGCGACGTGCAGGCTCCGCAGAACCTGATCGCGCTCCACCTCGGCCTGCAGGTCAGCGGCGGTCAGTCGGTCGCCGTCGCGCCACAGAACCCGGTTGAAGGAATGGTCCAGGATGTCGCTCATGACGGCACCACCTCGATCGCATGCTGGCCCGGTGCGACGAGTGACGTCGCGCAGACCGAAACGTTGCCGCAGGACGGCTCGTTGCCCTCAGCGATCAATGCGAGCTCGCTGATCTGCGCGACGCCGCGCTGACGGCGCACGAGCGCCAGGATTTCGGCACGGTAGACGTCGCGACCGAACGGCCAGCCGTTTCGGTTGGTACCGCCGGTCAGCGGATCGAAATAGGCGGACAACGCGTCCTCGACGCGTCGGACAATGTCGGCGGCGCGGAAGCCCGCCTCCACGACAATCCTGGCGCGCACCGCCACCACCACGTAGGTCGGTCCGGTGATGTGCAGCCACGTGGTGACCATACGGCGCTGTTCCAGATAACGGCGCACCGTGCGAAGGAGGCGCGGGCTCGGCTCCGGCCGCATGCGTGGCAGATAAGGAATGATGACGATGGTCACGGAGCCCGGAGCGGATAGGCAGGCGTAGTCGGGATGCAGGTCCGCGTAGGCGCGCACGCGCGCCACGCGCGTTCCCGGCACGCCAAGCGCTAGCCGTTCAAGGTCGATCAGGTCGACGCCGTTGGTGGGCGCAGCGAGTTGCCGTGCCGCCTTGAGATCCTGGCCGTCAAGTGACAGTGCGCCGCGATCCTGCACGAAATCCGTCAGCCGCTCGTGCGCGTAGAGCACATTGAGGGCGCGCGCGGTAGCCTCGGCGATGGTTTCGCCGGCGTGGCCGCCGACGGCGGCACGCGGATTACGCGCGGTGACTGCCGACGTGCCACCGAGCGCGACGGCGTTCTCGACGCGCGGCGCGAGCCGAGTGATCGTAGAAGCTGCGACATTGCCGGGCAATCCGAGTGTGCGACGACAGGCGACGAAGACGTCGGCGCCGTCCGGGCAGACGCGCCCGTTCTCGCCGTCCCCGAAGGTGAGATCGCTGCGCATCATGTCGACGGCAACGTCGAAATCGTCCCGCGTTGATGCATCGAGATCGCGACGCACACGCCAGCTTTGCCACGCACTGCCAAACTGCGTGAAGACGCGCAGCGTGTCTTCCGCGATCGGCACGTCAGGAACAGTGAAGCGTTGCACTGGCCTGCCGTCGCCGCGTCCGACCAGCACAATGTCGAGCGTCATGCTGCCGGGTTGCGTCGCCGTAGGCGCCGTGTAAGCGAACAGCTGCGAAGTCGGCGCGCTGGGTCCGGGCGCCGCGAACGTGACGGCATTGATCGCCCCGTCCGGACCGCGGCCAATGCGGACACCGGTCGTCGCGCCCGGCATCGGCAGGGCGCCGGAAACCCTGGTGCCGGGCGGCAGCGCGAGCGCTTGCGTGGCAGAAACGGATTGCTCCGCTACCACGGCGTTCGTCATCAGGCCAACGAGCTGCGGCGCCGCGTCGAACGCGCCCTCGACGATCCGGCAGCGCAGAT
The DNA here is from genome assembly GCF_001006805.1 of Microvirga massiliensis. Lineage (GTDB taxonomy): Bacteria > Pseudomonadota > Alphaproteobacteria > Rhizobiales > Beijerinckiaceae > Microvirga > Microvirga massiliensis. The sequence goes on from NZ_LN811362.1 coordinate 15,306, forward strand.
AGAACAACGGCGTCGCGACCGCGCCGAAAGCCACTTTCTGGATAGTTGGCGGAAGATTGAAGCGCACGATGCCGTCAAGCGTGAACGCGCGCGTGTCGTCGCAGACCTCGCCGGCGTTGAGCGGCGTCGTTCCATCGGCGACCCGAAGGGGCGTCCACGCGCCGGTGAAAACCTCCCAGATGAGCCTCACCGAATGATGTGGCGGCAGCGGCTCCGGCAGATCAGGCGGCGCCACAACGCCCGGACACTGGATCGCCGGCTTTACAGCTCGGCAGGCGCGCCGGGCGCGCACGGCTTCGGCGATGAGTGCTTCGCGTTCGGCGCGTGAATCCGGTGGCCACTGCCATTGCAGGCCGAGGGTGAACTCCGCACCGGCCGGGAGCGCCTCAAAGCCGACATAGAAGGCCGAGCCGATCTCGGGATTCTCCCCGAACGCCGCCACCGGGAAGCCACCGCGCCAATCGCGGGTATGATCGCGAAACAGCCCGGTATCCGCCTGCTGGCCCGTCTGCACCACGGCCACTTCGAACGGATGCACGGTGACGGCGTCGCGGGTCGCGAACGGCACGGTTCCGTCGCCGACGAGCGCCTCGAACACCACACCGGCCGGCACGGGGAGCGGCTTCGCGGTGGAAGCAACAGACAGGCTCAGGGTAGCCCACGCGGGCCGTGGTGCCTCAGGATCGTGACCGACGAGGTGCAGGAACTTTTGCCGATGCCGATCAGTCGTCTGTCCGGCCCGGTAGATCGTCTGCTCCGCGAGCCAAGCGCGCATCTCCATCAGGATGATGCCGGCATTGGCGATGTTGTGGTTCGTCCATTGCGGGGCGTGGCGCGGAATCAGCGCGCGGGCTTCCTCGGTGAGGTCGAGCCATCGGCGGTCATCGAGATCTGGCAGCGGAAGCGGCATGCCTATTCCCCACTCGTGACGTCGACGATGACGGTGCCAGCTGCGACGAGCTGGTTCGCCGGCACGTCCAACCGGTCGCCGATCGGAACGCCACGCACCAGGATGTCGAGCGTCTGCACGCTTTCGATGCTCGGTGCGCTCACCAGTGCGAGCGCCAGATCGGCGAGGCACACGTCCTCGCCAAAGCGCCAACCCTCCCCGCGCGGACCTCCGTGCACCGGATGCAGGAATGCCCGGATGGCATCAAGCGCGAGCGCACGTACCGGGCCGGCACTGCCCGGATGGCGCGGCCGGACTCTTGTCGCCACGTCGACCGTGAAATAGGTAGGTTGAATGATGGAGATGCGGTCCGGATGGAGCGAGGCGGGGGCGCGCGCGGCAATATACTGCCGCACGTTGCGCATTAAGCCTTCGCTCGGCACCGGCTGCGCATCATCGCTGTACGGCACCACGATGACGGTGACCCAGCCAGGCTCCGGGCGGCCGTTCGGCTGCGTAGCGGCCGCGACCCGCGCCGCCGCCACCGCTGGAGACGCGCGGCGCGCCAATTGCTCGAAATCCGCCGTGCTCAGCGCGCGATAGCGATGGCGCAGCACCGCCGACCCGTAGCGGTTCACCGAGTCCAGAGTTTCGCCGTCGGCACCGCCGGTCGCGGCAATCGGATTATTCACCGACTGCACCAGTGGAGCGCCGGCGAGAAGCTGATTGATGGCGTGCGCCGGCACGTTTCCGGTGATGCCGCCGCCGGTGCGGTATTGCCGCGCGCAGACGTTATTGGCTCCGACCGTCAGCATGCGGCCGAAGCGATCATCGCCGAATACGATCCGGCCCATGCTGCGCTCGATGACGTAGTCGCGGTCCGTCGGGCCGGAGAATAGAAGGCTCGGCTTGGCGCGCCAGCGAACCCAGACCTCCCTGATGCACCCCGTCTGCACGTTGAGCTCGGTGCGGATGTCGTCGTCAGTGAAGCCTCCTGCCAGCAGCTCGTCGCGCAGCATCGAAAACTCGACCGCCGCCCGAGGTCCGTCGAGTTCGCGCACCTCGATGCGTTCATCCTCGAGCACCGGCCGTTGCACGAAGAACAGTGCCTGCCCAGGCTGGCCGTTGCCCGAGCCGAGCGTCTCGTTGGTGATGGTGAAGGTTTGCACCGCCCAGGTTACATTGAGGGCTATGCGCAGCACGGTCAGACGTCGGGGCGCCCCCTGCTGTTTCGGGCGAACGCGCACCCAGTCCAGCGGCATGCCGAAGCGCGGGAGCGCCGCGCGCGTCAGGGTGCCGCCCGGATAGATCTCCTTGAGCGGCGTCGTGGTCTCGACCGCCCCATCGCGGGTCGCCGCCACGGTCGCGGTTTCTGCCACATCCCCGTACTTGAGGTCGACGAGATCGCCGGGCGCGAACAGGGCGGCGGCGAGCGGATCGCGCAGCCCAATGACCTTGCCCTCGCCGCGGCGCATCTCCGCGCGCGGACGCGCCAGCACTTGCGGCGGGATGAAGCGAACGGTCCCGGGCTTCGAGAGATGATTGGTGTCGTCCTCCACCGTCAGCTCGCGCCACGACTCGCCGGTCCACGCTTCCCAGACCAAAGGTTGCGGCGCTTCGACGCTTCGTTCGAGGTCGAAGAACAGGCCGACTATGTCGTTCGGCAGCGGCTTGTCGAAACCCAGATAGAGCGTGGGGAGCGTGTCGCTGACCGGATTGAATGGCGGGAAGGGCGTGCCTGGGGTTCGGGCCGGGAGTGTGCGGTCGGCGACCTGAAAATCATTGTCGGTCAGGCATTGCTCCGGATACTCGAAGCCGGAGCGCCAGCGGTAGGAGATCGTGATGGTCTTGACGGCGGGCGCCACCGTCTGGGTCACGCTAATCGTGTTGGTGGTGCCCCCTGGATCCTTCCAGGTGAGCGAACGCACGACGCCATACCCGCCGGAGACGATGCGGGCGCGTAGCCACGGCGCCTTGACACCGTTGACACTCGTCTCCGCCGCGTCGTCCGGCACCGTAAATTCGACGTTGCCGCCAGACTGAAACTTGTACGCTTCACCAAGCACGCTTAGCGCTGTCCATGCTCGTCCGTTCCAGTACTCCCACGCGATAGTTGGAACGAGCGCTGTGCCACCGCTGCCGGTCGACGGAACCTCGACCGCGAGGGTGACGGTTGCGATCGACTTCGGCTTCGTCATCAGGTCGCGGCAGCCGAGATAGAACGCATTGCCCGGGCGCGGTTGCAGTCCGAACGGATGAAATGTCTGGGTGAGATCGAGCCGGCTCGCGTCGGCGAATGCGTTATCGGTGCGCACGCTGGCGCGATTGGCGGCCGCGCGGACACGAATGCGCTGCACCTGTGGAAGGGCGCTTTCGGGGTCTGGCGGCAGCGGCTTCGCGGTGCGCACGCGCACCCAATGCGCTTCGCATCCGCCCACGCGGGTCTTTTCGGATTCCCCGCACGAAACCCGCAGGACGACGATGCCAGAGCGCGTCATGCCGGCGGTGCCGTCGATGCTGCGCAACGTCGCGGCCCGATCGAAATCCGCGAACTGGCGCCAAGCCTGTCCGTCCCAGAATTCCCACAAAAGCGCAAGCGGCTTGCTGCTTGGTGTCGCGAGTGTGAATTCGAGTTCAACGCTCGCGCCGCCCGCGAACGTGAAGAAGCCCTCGTGCGCCAGATACAGCGCGTGCTCCACCGGCTTACCGCTGGCAAACAGCGTGAAAGGCCGGCCGCCCGCGAGGTCGAGCGAATGGTCGGTGATGACGTCGCCAGCGGGCCAGACCGACGTCACTTGGATGAGCCGCGCGGCTGCGACCGCGACGGGTTCTTCCGTCTCGAAGAAGATAGGATCGGGTGAGCCCGGAACTTGTGCACCCAGGCGAACGCCGGCTCCGACCCGGGTGTCGCCGGCTTCCGGCAGCGGCTTGAACGCAACTGGTGCGCGGGCTGGCGCCGACGGAATGAGACCGACGCCGAGCAAATCGAGAAACGCCAGCTTGGCGCGGCCCGGTGTGCGGTTGACGCGACCCGCCACAAGATTGACCAGCCTTGCGTCGATCTCCATCAGGGCGCGCGCGATACCCTGGGAGCCAGGCTTCAGCTCCGGAACGTAGCCGCCGCGCCGCGCATCGAGCGCCGCCAGAATTTCCTCGGCGGACCGCGGGTCGAGAATGGGGGCGTCCTGCATGCTCATGCGCGGTCACCCTCGATCAGGTAGAACGGGTAGACGAGATTGTAGAACGTGTTGAGGGCGCGGATCCGATAGCGGATATCGATCATCATGCGCCCGAGCGGCGGATCGGTGGTAACGTCGACGCTAACGGAATCAACACGCGGTTCCCACTGCACGATCGCGGTCTCGACGCGGTGGCGCGCGAGCGCAACGGTTGTGGCGTTGAGCGGCTCGAATGCGAGCGCACGCAGGCCGGCACCGAAATCGGGACGCATCAGGCGCTCACCCGGATTGGTCTCGAGAATCATGCGCAGCGCCTGACGGATATCCTCCTCATGCGCCACGCTCGCAATTTCGCCATCGGTCGCGACGCTGATCGGAAAAGACATGCCTACACCTAGAAAGGCCTTGTCGTCGTTCTGGCGCGTGTCGGTCATGGCATCACCCGATCAGCACGGTCGGCGCGCCGGCCACGATCACGGCGCCGCAGCCGCTGAGGTCGCCGAGTCGCAGAGCCGGTCGCCCGCCGATTAGCACCGCGGGATTCCCCGGCGCCATTGGGCTCGGCGGATGGGGCCCAGCGAGAGGCGGCATGGTGCACACGTGGTTGTCGCCGGCGACGGCTGCTGGCATGCCGCCGATCAGCACGGTGGGAACGCCCGGACCGGCGATGAGACCCGGGTGATTGGTCGGATCGAGCACGCGTGCGGCGGGCGGCATGACGTGATCCTCAATTGATCCTCACGAGAGCTCCATTAATGGACACCGTGCCGGTGCCCTGCAGGTTCAGCACACCAGTCGCCGAGATGGTGATGCTCGGCGCCTCGATAGTGAGCGAGGTGAGCGCGCGGATGGAGACGGTGCCGAGCGTCGTCACCTCAATCGACGCGGCGCCAAGCCCGGCGGTGACCTCCACCTTCTCGGGCGAGAGTTTTACCTTCTGCTTGGTGGTCGATGTAATGGTGATCGACTGCAGCAGCTCGTCGAATTCGATCTCGTGCCCGAGCGGCGAGCGGATGATGCGCTTCGAGACCGCGTCGGTCGGCAAGAGCGCCGGCGGGCGGTCGAGCGTGTTCCACAGGCAACCGATCACGAATGGCTCCGCCACGTCGCCGTGATGGAACGCGACCAGCACCTCGTCGCCAATCTGCGGAATAAACCAGGTGCCGCGCGCCATTCCGGCCGACATGGTGGCGACCCGCGCCCAGGCTTGCGCGCCCGGAAGCCACGGCAGCTCAATCTGCACGCGGCCGAGTCCGGAAACATCGATGTTGTTGATGACCGTCGCGACCGCCACGCTGCTGATACGGTGCGGCTCCTTGCGCTTGGCGACGCCGGCATTGAGGAACGTTTCGTCGGGCATGGCGCGCTCTCACACGTTGACGGGACCGCTGAGACGGATCGGGACCGCCCCCTGCTCGGGTGCCGGTATCGAGCCGAACCAGATCTCCTTGCGGGCTTCGAAGCGGGTCAGATATCCAGCTGAATCGATCGTGTGTGTGGCCGAGGTGACGCGATAGAGTCCACCGAACTCGCTGCCGAGACCGAGCAGCTTGATGACAGCGCCGGCGCGGATGTGTGGATCGCCGATAGCGCGGCCCGCCCCGGTCAGGCGTTTGTTGAGGCGCGGAATGAGCTCGGAGATCACACGCCGCGGCGCAGTGGAGAGTGTCACCGGCTCGTCGATCTTGTAAGCGGTCGGGCCGCCACGCGCCGGCATCAGCGCCGGTCGCACGTCGACCGTGAACGCCATCCGGTCCCAGTCCCAGCCGATTGTGAACGCGAAGCTCGCCTTGATTGGCGCCACCCACACGGTCACCGTGACGGCGAGAATCAGTCCCACCTTGCTGTGGTGCGGGGTGAACTCGATGAGCGTGCGGCCGTATGCGAGCTCCACTTCGGTGGACAGCCGGTCGAGGGGCGACATGAAGTGGAGCGCGAAACCGGCGAACGGTCCGTCGTGATCGATCACCAACTCCCAGCCGTTCTCCACCGCGAGACGTTCCAGCATGTCCAGATCGGACTCTCCGATCTGCTTGCGGATCGCCTGCTGGGCGACATCCGGATCGCCGAGCGCCCCTAGGATGTCGGCGGTGCTGAGAAGGAGTGAGATCCCGGCGCCGACCGGATCCATCATCGGCATTAGGCCGTTCTCGGCGCTCGCGATTACGGCGACGAGCGCGTCTGGCAGCGGGAAATTGCCGACGGTCGGGATCGGGATACCGAACCAGCGCGACTTCGTCCCCTCGCCTGCCCGCTGCTTACGGTCCTGCGCGGCGACCGTGATCATCGGGGCGCCAGCTGCCGGGAACTCAGCGGTCTTGCTGACGATGATGCCGTCAAACACCTGCATCGCGCGGTCCGGCATATAGCCGAACGACAGCGTCAGGCTGCGATCGAGATTGAACAGCGGATGATCAAGCCAGCGCAGGTTCTCGTTCACAACTGTGAGCTCGACCCGGTCGGAGCCTTCGAGCCCGGTGTCGTGCCGGATTGACGCGATCGATGCCTGCAGCGTCGCCGGGATCGCTGTGCCGCCGAGCTCCAAGTGATATCGGGGCACATAATAAGGAGGGACGCCATCAGGCATGCAGCACCCCCGTCTGTGGATCGCGGAACGGCAGTGGCGGAATCGCCAGCGCCGTGCCGACACGCAGTTGTCGCGGAACATCGATGCGATTGCGGATCGCGATCGGCCGCCATTTGGCGGGATCGCCGTAGACCGCGGCCGCGATCCCCGACAACGTCTCGCCATCGCGCACAATGTGACGCTTCGTGTAGTCGGCAGTCTGGCGCTTGATTTCCTTGGCTTCGAGATCGACGTTGCGGAATTCCGTGAAAGTCACCTGCAGCCGCGCCCGCACCGGGCGGCCATCCGCTAGGAACATGATATAGCGCTGCGACGCCCGCGACAGCACGCAGGTGAACGACAGCGAGCCCCAGGTGAACAGCAGCACCGGCGGCGCGTGGGTCTGCGGCGCAATGCGCATGAGGCTGGTCACCCGGTTCACCAAGCCCCGCACGTCATCGCCACGCTGATTGAGAACACGGCTGCCGGATCGATGCGACTCGTAGGTGTCGAGGAACAACTCCATCTCCAGCGTCTCGGCGTTGCCGTTGACGAACTGGATGATAGGGGCGCTCAGGCCCGGAACGGCAGTTTGCGCGTAGCTGACGTCGCGGTTGACGGTATACTCCTCCGGATTGAGAAGAACCTCAATCCGCTCGCCCGACACGGTGTTGGTGATCGTGGCCTTCTCGAGCGACGGCATGGCTCAATTCCTTCCGAACTGCTCACGACGCGCCAGCATGCGCCGGTCAATCGCGGTCACGACCTGGTCACTGACGGCGCGGATCACGTCGGGTGCGAGCGCCATGGCGCGGATTGCGCGCGGATCCGGCGCGGGCGGCTCGATGCGCCGCGGCTCGACTGACTTAGGAGCCGGTTCCGTCGCAAGCGAGGCGCGGCGCACCGTCATCGCCACTGATGGCGGCCCCGCAGCGCGAGCCAGCACGTGGGACATCGGGCCATCCTGTCGCGTCGCCGCCGCGGAGGTGGTCGGTGGTCGCACCGCGACCTGCACGAGTCGCGGCAATAGCGGTTGCGCGGCCGCGATCGTGCCGGCGCCCGGCTGCGTCATATTATCGACGAACAGCATGGTGACGGGTCGCGGACAGGCTTCACAGATCCGTGCGGGCACTGCTTCGATCTCCTGCGCGGCGAAGTTGCCGGCGACTGAGAGTGAAAGGCGTGTTTCGTAACAGGGCGCACCGCTGCCGCCTCGCGTGTGCATCGAGACCGTCACGGGCTGCAGGGTGCGCAAAAACGTGAAATCCGCCGGATGTATCGGGCGTAGGCCGCCGGGCGCGGCTCCAAACGAACGCGTCAGAAGGGGACGCAGACATACCCGAACGATGGGGCGACGAAGCCCAGAGCGTTTGAGCAAGCGAATGTCGCGCGCCACGCGCCGCACCGTCATCGTGATCTCGCCTGTCTGTCTCATTGACCGTTGATCCGCTCGTTGATGCCGCTGATCTGGCGCACCCAGTTGCGCCTGTCAGCGTGGGTCATGGCCGCGATGTCGTCGTGGGACCAGTTGAAGTGGTACGCCACGAAAGCTACCTCCTCGTGCAGCCGCTGGAGGGGGTAGCTTAGGATCCCCCCAACGATGGCCGCTCCACATTGAACGCGTGTTGGCAGTGCGGGCACGTGACCGGCACGTCCGCGGCATCGACCTGATTGATCTCGTTGTAGAAGTCCTGCAGATAGGCGACATCGGCGGCATACATTTTCTCGATCACGCCGGGCGTGATCTCGTCGCCCTTGAGCTGGCCGAGCCGGGTGATGACCCGCGACAGCAGAATGACCACCAAGTAGGCAGGATTCTTCTGCACGCGCGGATCGCGCAGCGGCAGGATCTCGTCAGCCGCGGTCGACAGGCCCATCAGCCCATCGCGGTGAAGCTGACCGTCGGCATCGACGTAGCCGCGCGGCAGCGTGAATTCATACTCGGTGCGGAACATGGCTCATTGCTCCCGTTCCAGGCCTTCGTGAACTAGTTCGAGCGTCTCGATCGCTACGTCGTTGCCTTCAGCATTGAAGTCCGGCGCGTCATATTTCGACGGCCACGCATCGGAGAAGTTCCAGGTCGCGACCGTGTTTCCCTGCCGGTCGAGACAGACGATCGCGCCGTTCTTGCGCTGCAGGTTCCCGTCGACGGCGGCGCGGTGCCACTCGTAGAGTTGCCGGTCGCTGGTGATGCCCCACTTCAACGTGATGTTGCCGAACTTCGCGAGGCCCGGCAGCTTCTGCACGGTGAGCTTGCCGCCCTCCCGGTGTTCGATCACGTCGATCGACGAATCGAAGCCCGATACCTCGTGGAAGGCGGCCCGCGAGATCCCGTCAATCACCACCAGGAAGTTGAAGTTGACGAACGGATCGACGCGTTTTCCGGTCTGCGCCATATCGGCCTCCTTAACCTTCGCTGACTTCCGAGCCCGCTTGCCAGATTCCGATGCGGACGATGATGAACTCCGCCGGGTAGGAGGGCCGGATGCCGATCTCGATCGTCAGCCGTCCGAGCGCGCGATCGGCGTCCGGATTGAGCACCTCGTCAATGCGGACATAGAACGCTTCCTTAGGGGTTGCGCCGAACAGCGCGCCGTCACGCCATGCCCGGGTGAGGAAGTCCGAGATAGAGCGCCTAAGCTTTGCCCACAGGCCGGGCTCGTTCGGCTCGAATACCGCCCAGCGGATGCCTTCCTGAATAGACTCCTCAAGGTAGAGGAAAAGCCGGCGGATGTTGACGTATCGCCAGTTGGTGTCGCTCGATGTGGTGCGCGCCCCGTAAACCACCGGCCGGCCGCCGCCCTGGAAGACGCGGATCACGTTGACGCCCTTGCGGTTGAGCTGTCCGTGATCAATGTCGCCCAAGACGATCTCGGTGCCGATCGCGCCGCCGACGATTTCGTTGGCGGGCGCCTTGTGGACGCCGCGCGTCGTATCGGAGCGCGCATAGATGCCGCAGATATGGCCGGAGGGAGGAACGAGGATTGGCGGGCCCGCGGTCGCCGGCATGGTCCGCAACCATGGATAGTAGAGCGCTGCGAAGCCACGCGTGTTCTCCAGCGATGGCGCCACCGCCTCGGCACCATTTGCGTCCAGTCCGGCTTTGGTATCGAGAACCGCGACACGGTCACCCATTAGAAGGCAGTGACCGATCACGTCCTGCTGGACGGCAGTAAACTTGTCGTCCTTCAGCCGAACCGCATCTGGCACCGCCACCATGTTGACGTCGTCGATGTTGCGGAGCGCGTTGAGCGCGTCGGCAAAATGCGTGTTGTCGATGTTCGGCAGATCTTCATCATCACCCCCGCCGATCTTGGCCGCCGAGGTCTTGGCCGGAACCGCGTCCGGCAGCCTCGTTGCGGGCGGCGGCAGCAGCGGCGCGACAGTGACGGGCCCGCCGGTTCTATTGATGGCATCCACGTAGTAACGCGGATGCGCCGGATCGAGTGCGAGCTTATCGTAGACGACCGGCGTTCCGCCGACCGTAACAGTCAACTTGAATTCGAGCGACGCAATTTTCGTGGCATTGCTCGCGGGGAACGTCTTCGTCAATCCGGTGCGCAGCCGCACCCTATAAGTCTTTGTCTGCGGATGCGCATCCGCAGAGTCCACAATCTGGGCGTCCTTATCGCTCCCCTTGGTGAATTGCAGGACGGTGCCGGCAGCGAGCGCGCCGTCGGGCAACGGGTACGTTGCCGGGTCGATGCGCATCGTCTTCGTGCCTACGCCGAGCGGTGCGATGGTGATGGCCTTGTTCAGGGCGGCAGCCGGCACGTCTTCGGACAGGCGCAGCGTTGACCCTGACACCGAGAGCACTGCGGCGGCGCTCGGGCCGCTGACGATCGAGACGATATCACCGGGCGCGAAGCCCGCTGCCTCGCCGGCGTTGGTCAGATCGACGGCCCGGCCAGTAATGGTCTTGACTGTGCCGGACGCGACGGCGGGCTCGGCAGCGGTGACGGCACTGTCCGACGCGATTGCGACGTTGTATTCAAGCTCGCCGGCATTGCGGGCTAAGATGTTGAAGACCAGCGTGTTGCTGCCATCCTGAGCGCCGGCGGTGGCGTACTTCGCGTTGCTGACGCGCACCACGTAGCAAACTTGGCCGCCGTTCTCGAAGAATCCCTTGACGGCGTACCAGAGATAGTAGCCGGAGACCGGAAGCTCGCCGTAGATCTGCTTGAACCTGTCGAATGAGGTCAGCTTCACGGGCAAGCCGATCTCACCGCTCGCCGCAATGCCGATGAAGGCCGCCGTCGAGGTCCCCACACCTTCAATGGGTGCGGCCGGCGTGAATTCCTCGATGTAGACGCCCGGATAGGAGACTTGCACGGCCATGGTCGCTGTCCTTTCCGCTCGAACTCAAGGGAATTGGAGGTCGTATTCGCCGCTGTCGCTCGGCACGTCGATTTCGCGCTGGACATCGCCGACGCCGGCAGAGACAGCCCGCAGCCGGTAGCGGCCCGCCGGCAGCGCGTCGAATACGTAACGGCCGTTCGTATCGGTCACAGCGAGGCGCTCGATGCCGGAAACGTCGGCCGGCGCGAGCCCGCGCAACTGCACCCAGGCACCGAACACCGACGAGGCGTCGGCGACTTGCACTTCGCCGGCGATGGTGATGAGGCGTTCGGCTGCTTGCACAACGCCCGCCATCCGGTGCTGCGTCGTGAGCGTGGTGATCGCCGGGGACTCGCGCGCCGGAAGGTCGGGGAAGAACGGAACCGTGATGGTGATGTGAAGGGCCGGACGCAAGGGCGCCTTCATGGAGCTCCAGAATTCCATCGCTTCCTTCAGGGCATCCGGCATGACGACTTCGAGCGGGAGGGCCTCACCGCGCAGCGCAGCAGGAATTGCGTTGATGTCGTTGCCAGACGGAATTGGGACGCCCGAATAGATCTCGGTTGGACTGAGCGCAGAGCGGGCGAGCAGCACGGTGAGCACGCGGCTCATCACCATATGCTCGGCGCGAGTCGGCTCCGCGGCCGGCAGGTTGAACGTCATGCCGCTCCAGACCGTCGCCATGTAGGTGCAGTTGATGCGCGGCGGCGCCGGCCGCTCCGTGAACATGCTGCCAAGGCGCACGCGCTCGCGCTCGTTGGTGCGCAGCTTGCGGTTCTCATGGATGTCGTAGAGATAGAGGTTGAGGCGCGTCTCGTTGCTGAGTGCCCGTTTCCAATCCTCGCCCGGTGGCTCGAAGCCGACGCTGGTCGCACCGGCGAGCGCTGGGACCCGCGACTGCATCAGATCCTTCAGCATCGTGTTGAGCGCATCGAACATCGTGTTCAGAACCAGGGTTTATCGAGCAGCGCGTTGATCTTGTTGCGAATCGGAGCGGCCTTCTCGGTGACCGCGTTGCGGGCTTCCGCGATCCCTTCCTGGACGCCCTCCTTGACATTCGAGGCCTTGGCGGCAGCTGCATCGATCGTGTCGGTGACGGTCGCCTTCACGTCGTCGATTCGCTCCGATGCGGCTTTCTTGACTTCATCGATCTTCTTTTCGGCGGACTGCGCTTTCTGCGCCACGCTTTGGGCGACGGCGTCGACCTTCTGCTCGACGCCGCGCTTGACGGAGTTGACGATCGCCGTGGTCTTTTCTTTGACTGGCGCGATCGTGCCTTCGGCGGCGCCCTTGGCGGCATCCACCATCGCGCCGGCACGCTGCGTAACCGCCGACTTCGCGTCGCTCATGCGTTTCTTCACGCGTGCGATGTCCTTGCTGGCGAACTCGGCCGCCTCCGGCAGATCACGGTTGATGAACTTGTAGGTCTCGTCACCGAGGTAGGAACCAACACGGTCGGCGACCGATCCCTTTCCTTTGGCAGTGACCTGGTTGAGGCTTCTCCACATGTCCTTGCCGGAGAGCGCATCGACACCGAGCGTGACGACGCCGAAGTAGCCCTGCAGCGCGGGTCCCGCCTGCCCGGCCAGGATGTTGTCGGCGCCGCGATCGAAATCCTTCCAGTTGCCTGTCGCGGCGTGCGCCAGCATGGGACCGGTCGCGCCGATAGACTGCGCCGCCATGTTGGACGGCACCAGGTCCGACGCGATCGCGAGCGAATCCTGTGCGCCCTGCGGCGCGCCGAGCGCCTGCGCGCCGGCATTGGCGATGTTGACCGCCATGCCGACCGGGCCGGTCGGGATCACATGCGCGGCGGCGCCCTGCGCAGCTGCACCCCAGGCGGCTTCCGCCATCTCGGTCTTGGACGCACCCTTGGCATGCATGTCCTTCAGCTTCGCGGCGAGGCCCGCGACCTGGAGCGCGGCGCCGACGCCGCCTCCGACCTTCGCGGCTTTGCCCTTGAGCGGCAGCGAGGTGGTGAGGGCGCCGGTCGCGCTCATGAGGTCGCCGGCGATCGATAGCTTCGAGGGAGGCGCCTCGGCATCGGCGGCAGCCGGCGCTTCATCCACATCGCCCGGCTCTCCCCCCTCGGTATCCGCTGCGTCGGCGGCGGCATCATCCGGGGCGACATCGTCGGTCCCCACGTCGGCGGCATCCGCGCCGGACTCGGCGTCCAAGGCTTCGGCCACGTCGGCGAGCGCGGCCGGATCGGGCGCCGAGCCGGGGCCGGCCGGCGCTGTGGCGGCGCTCCCCGGACCGGTAGCGCTCGTCGGCGGTGCACCACCGGCCGTCGTCTCGGACGGCTTCGTGCTGGCGTAGGCCGAACCCGCCGTCGTCAGCAGGCCCAGCACAGCGACGGCGGCCCCGACATACTTGCCGCCACGGCCACGCATCTTCATGCGCGGCACCTTGGATTTGATTTTGGCGCGGATCTTTCCCTTTGCCTTGAGTGACGGCTTGCCGCGCGCCTTCGGATTTCTCGCCTTCGTCGAGGCCTTCTTGCTGGGCTTGCGCCGCGCGCCTGCCGGGCGCTTTCGCTTCGCACGCGCGGGTGTCGGCGCCGCGTTTGGCGGCGTCGCGGTCGCGGCGGGCGTCTCGGGCATCTTGGTGGCGGCGTCTTTCATGCCACCCAGCTGCGACTTCTTGCTGCTCGCCTTCATCGTGGCGGACAGTGGACCAGTAGCGGTCGGCGTCTTCGAGGCAACTGCTTTCGTCGTCCTGGCGCGCGCCTTGCGGTCACGTTGCCTGATCCGCTTCGCTTCCGCCGCCACGTCGGCGCTCTCCTTGCCGGATACGGGCTTGCGTTGCTCACGCGGAACCGCGGCGAGTTGCGATGCCGGATCTCCCGCAGGCCGCCGCGTGCCCTTGGGTATCGCTTTTTCGCGCACGGCCTTCTGACGCCGGGCCTCGCTCGTACGGCGGAGATCTGCGGGGCTGTGCGGCGGTATTTTTTCGCCCGGCTTTATCTCGGCGGACTTGCCGTGCAGCAGCGTATGAATCCGATGCACCGTGACCGGGAGCGCGACGGCCCGGCTGCCCTGGCCGACATGATGATGGATGAGGATTTGATTCCGGTAGCGGCTGTGCCCCGGGTGCGACTTGATCCAGTGAGCATCGACCTTCGGGGCTTTTCCTTTGGCGATGAGCGCCTGATTGGCTTTGCTCAGATGGCCGCCCCACTTCTTGGCGTATTCACGCCAGAAGGCCTTATGGTCGCGACGGTAACCGAGCTCCGAACTCTTGCTGCGCGCCTTGCCGCCAGGCTTCTGCGGCACCGACCTGAGCTCGCCGACCCACGGCATGTCGACACCTTCCTTCGGCATGGCGAGCGGATTCGCCGAATTGCCGCCGCGACCGATGCGGCTTGCTTTTGGGGCATTCCGGCGCTGCGGAGCCTTCGCGGGGTTTACGGATTTCATCTCCTTGCCGAGGTCGCCCCACATCTTGTTGGCTTCGGCGACCGTGCCGACTTCCGGCTTCTTCGGCACCGTCTTGGACTTACGCGCGATACCGACCGCGCTCGCGCCCGCAACCGCAACCGGCGCGGTGCCGAATGCGGCAACGGCCGTGGCGGCACGATCCGCGCCGGTTTCGAGCAAGGAGCTCTCGGCTTGTCGCGTACCGCCGCGCGATTGTTGGATGACATGCGCCAGCTCGTGCGCGAGGAGCTCTCGGCCCGTGCGGGTCCGCGGTGCGTAGCGCTGCGGCCCGAAAGCGACATTGCGTCCGTGCGTGAACGCTTCGGCGTCGAGCGCATCGGCAGCGCGACCAGCCGCCGGCCCGGTGTGCACGCGCACGGCGGAGAAATTCTCCCTGAAGCGCTGCTCCATGTCGGCGCGCACGTCCGGCTCGAGCGGCCGTCCGCCGCTCAATATTCGACTGACCGCCGCGTTGCCGCTCGTCTGCTGCAGCGCCTGCACACTCGCCTTCGGCGCACTCCCGCGCGGAAGCGTCCCCGCGGCGGGTCCAATGGACCGTCGGCTGGCGCGCACCGGTGCGACGCGTTGCTGCGGTGTGCGTGCGGGGCCGGGTCGCATGCTCACTCCCCCGCGGTCCGGGCCGCCTCGACCGTGCCGAGGAGCTCGGCCGGTGTTAGCGACTTGCCCATCTTCTGGTATTCGCGGCGCACCGCATGCAGCAGGTGCCGCATGCCGAGGCGCGTCCTTTCGCTGGTCGCGAGCGCCGCTGCCGCCAACGCGGCGTTTTTGATCGCGCCGCCGCAGATCGGGAAACGCCGCGCCAGCACTCCGAGGTCGACATCGGCGTCGAGCGGCACTTCGGGCGGAAAGATCCCGCGCCAGATGGCGCGGCGCTGCTCGGCGTCCGGGAACGGGAAATGCACCGCAAAGGTGAGCCGGCGCACGAACGCCTCGTCGAGGTTCTGGTGAATGTTCGTCGCCAGGATGGTGACGCCTTCGAACGCCTCCATGCGCTGCAGCAGGTAGCTGATCTCGACATTGGCGTAGCGGTCGTGTGAGTCGCGCACCTCCGAGCGCTTGCCGAACAGGGCGTCAGCTTCGTCGAAGAACAGGATGCTCGGCGTCCCGCGCGCCGCGACGAAGATCTTCTCCAGGTTCTTCTCGGTCTCGCCGATGTATTTGCTGACAACGCCGGAGAGATCGATCTTGAGAAGATCTAGCCCAAGCTCGCCGGCGATGATCTCGGCCGCCATGGTCTTGCCGGTGCCAGACGGGCCGAAGAACAGGGCGCTGATCCCGGTGCCGTAGCTGATGCGCCGGCCGAGTCCCCACTGGTCGAGCAGGCGATTGTTACAGTCAACGCGGGCGCAGAACTCACGTAGCTGCGCAACGGCGTCGGCCGAGGAAACGAGTTGATCCCAAGTCGCGACCGGCACGATCGTCTGCGCGAGCGCCGAGAGATCGCGCCGCGCGAACCGGCGCGCCGCGTCCTGCAAGTCGGTCGCGCTGACCTTGACGCGGCCATTTGCCATTTCGGCACGGGCCGCCCACACTGCCGTCGCTGCCGCCGCTGCAATGCCGCGGGACGGCAGTGCGATCCTTTGCGCCACACGCTCGATTGCCTTCGCGTCTGCCGATGCGTCGTGCGCCGCGAGCGCCGCCCGCCACCGCACACAGCGTACATCGATATCCTCCGCGCCGAAGCGTAGTGGTACGACCGGATGATGAAAATCTCCGAGCACACCGGTCGACTGGCGGCACGCCAATGCAACGACGCAAGGTGACGTTTCGAGCGCGGCGGAGAGCGTGCGCAGTTTCGCCGCGACTGCTTCGGTCGGCGCGCCGTGCGCATCCACAGAGAGAAGTGCATCCTTGAAGAACGCTTCGCGCGCCAACAGCTCCGCGACTCCGTCACCCGACAGGGCGTCAAGAGCGACCCGTAGCACGCGGAGCCCGCCGGCAGCTGCGAAGGCCTCGGCCGCGTTCGCTTGCGTGTCCGGATCCTCACCTTCCATGAGTAGCAGAAGCGGGCTCCACGTCTTCGCTTCGGCGATCTGCGCCAGCGTGGCGTTGAACGTCGCGCGGATCGCCGGAGGCATATCGGCGTCGATGCTCCGCCGCGGCGTGGCGCAGCGGGCGATCTTAGCGAGACGCGTGTCGAGGCCGCCGACACCAGTTAGCCAGGCGAGGACCTGCTCGTCGACGCGCACGATCCGGGCGTCCGCCGCGGCGAAACCCACGTCAGACCCATCGGTGATGCGGATCAGCTGGTTGGCGAGGAGCGGCATCTCGGGCGAGAGCCGAGAGCGGCCGATATGCTTCTCGACTGTGGTCTCACACAGAAGCTCCAGCACGAGATCGATGGTGGCGTGACGGCGGCCGACATCGTCGTTGAGATAGGCGTAGATCCGCTCGTAGCGCAGATCGATATCTGGACCGGCCGCGACCAGCAGCACGTCGCGGTCGAATGCGGTGAGATTGTAGCGGCGACACAACCAGTCGAGACGCAGCGACGGTGGACCATCATCGACACCACGCTGAATGCCGAGCCGCATCGTGTCGACCGAAGTCGACAACAGGCGACAAAACTCCTCAGGCGAAATATGTAGTCCGCGGAACGGATCATTGTCAGGCTCACCGTAGCGCATCACTGCCCGGGCAACGCCCCGTTGCACGAGAGCGAGCAAATTATCCCTCAAAGCAGCAAAGTCCGGCATGCTGGCTGGGCACGCCTGGACGGATGCTTTTTTCGCGCCCGGCGCTTTCGTCTTGCGATTCGACTGGATTCGGACGGTCATCTGATGGTGATGCGGTCAGCCAATGACGGGTATCAGGGTGCCGGCAGACAAGGGCCATGACTATCGTTCGAATGGCAGAGATCTGGATGTATAGCGAACGGTTGAGACCTCGCTCGACCACCCTAGTCCGCTGGATGTAGCCAACGATCTAGAATCGCGGAGGCGATCAGGTTCGGGTCGGCTTCTTCGAGTGAGACGCATTGCGGCCAGAGGAAATGCAGCGTGGCGTGCCGCCCGTCGGCGGTCAGGCCGATGACCTGGGATTTTGGGCAGATCCACAATGCCGCACGCGCGACCACATCGCTTTCTTCGCGATCGAGACCGAGAAAGATTACATCCGGGGCTAGATGTCGAAGGTCGGCTTCAAGGCTCTCGCGGTCCTCGATAATTCCGATGACGTCGATGGCGGCACACCGAGCAAGACTCGCCCACATGATGTCAGCGTACAATTTCGGCATTGTGACGAAAGCGACGCGTAAGGAGGTCACGACCGGATCCAAATCGCTCGGCATTGCGACACGCGCCCCCGCTGGCTTACCCTACGGTGAGGCGCGTGCCGATAAAATCCACCAAAGGTCGGAGAAACGGTTGAGAGAGATTTGAACGAGACTTAGAGCAGATAGCTACTTGTTTGATCTCAGGGTTTGGTGGTGCATTCTTGGCGCCTGACTGGAAGGATGCGCTATGGGCCAGGTTCTCCATGGCAGCGCCATAACGACAGAGGCAGTGCGTCGGGCGATCCACCATAGTCAAGCGAGCCTGAGGTCTCTGGCGAAGCACTCCGGCATCAGCCCGAAAACCGTCGCCAAGTGGAAGAAGCGGGAGAGCACCGCGGATCGCCCGACGGGACCGAGAGCCCCGCATTCAACGGTGCTCTCGGTCCCGGAAGAGGCGATCATCGTGGCCTTCCGCAAGTACACCCTGCTGCCACTGGACGATTGCCTCGACGCTCTCCAGCCCACCATTCCGCAGCTGACCCGCTCGTCCCTGCACCGCTGCCTGCAGCGCCATGGCATCAGCCGCTTGCCGGAGGTGACCGGCGCCGAGCCCGCGAAGGAGAAGTTCAAGGCTGACCCAATTGGATACTTCCACGTCGACATCGCCGAGGTGCATACCGAACAAGGCAAGCTCTACCGGTTCTTTGGCATCGACCGCACGAGCCAATTCGCCTTTGCCCGGTTGCATGAGAAAGCCACGCGCCACATCGCTGCGGACTTTCTGCGCACCCTGATCGCGGCTGTGCCGTACAAAGTGCACACGGGGCTCACCGACAACGGCACCCACTTCACCACCCCAGCAACACAGCGTCCGCCGCTCCGCTCATCAAGGAGGTCATGGAACGCGGGGAGATCTTCCGGGCCCACGCCTGCGAACTCGCCTGTGCGCAGAACCGCATCGATCATCGCCTGACCAAGCACACGGCCCCTCTGGTCCCGCCGCACGGGTCCACTTCACCGACTTCATTTATTTCACAGCTTGATGTCAGATCGGACTGTCATTTTCGATCAACGCACAGGTAGCGGGACTCATCCCCAGTGCAAATTCTGGTTTGAATGGTGGGCCGAACTGAAGCTTCAGGTACAGCTCTCAGCATCGGCGTTTCGATTTCTTAGCGGAAAGGACCATGGATTTATCGGGTACTTGCCAGAACACGTAGTTTATTCTGCGGCAAAGTGCTGGGCAGCATGATATGCAATGCAGCTCATCTTGAGGAAGTCCGCGGATTGTTCAGGAGTCGCTTCTAGGTTTAGGCAAGCGAGAACGAATAATCGCAAGGCCGGCATCACAGCTGCGACTTCCTGTCGCGCGGCCGTAGGGCGTGCTCGCTGTGGTGCTTATTCCTCGTCCACCTAAGAAATGGACAGTATCGAGCGCAGCCACCAGCTACATCGACTTGAACGCGGTGACTGTGTCCGGCGCATCAAGCGAGAATTTCATAAATTTGCGGCTCTCTCCTCGGATATTGTTTAGCCGCTGTGAAGGAGCTATGATAGTGTACTCTAATGGGACGAACGATGTCGATGCAATCGCTTCGGCGCCACGCGAGTGCGAGTTCGGATAGGGATCTGTGCATTCGCTCCCGCCGAGCGCGAGAGGCCGCTTGCCCTGCTGTCGCCACGTATTCCGTTTTCATTCTTTCTGATGTCTGCTTCGTGCGAGAAGGGCTGCTTGCTGCGTTCCGCTCCGACCCAGACTTTTCGAGTGTTAAGGGTAGCGCGACGGCCGAAGAAGCACTTGCGGCGGATTGCTCGGGCGTAGTTCTACTCGATGCGGTCTTTCCCGGCGCGCAAGCCCTTGCCAAAAAGATAGCGCGCGCTGTCCATTCTCGGCAGTTGATTGTTTTGGCAATCGAAGAAGAGACTGAAACTATTATCGAATGGGCCAAGCTTGGAGCTGCGGGCTACGTCCCGCGCCACGCGACCCTTGCTCAGGTGTTGAATACCGTCAAGGGAGTGATCCGCGGCGAGCAGATCTGCGCCCCGGCGATCGCTGGCGGCCTGATCCGGCATATTTCGGGACTACCCTCAATGGCAGGACATTATGGCGATTGCGGAGACGCTCAACTGACTGTTCGTGAAGTTGAAATACTTCCGCTTCTCGGCGCAGGCTCAAGCAACAAAGATATTGCCCGTCGATTGAACATCGAGGTGGCTACAGCGAAGTGCCATGTGCATAACATTCTCAGCAAGTTGCGGCTCCAAAGACGTGGTCAGGTGGCGCATTGGATGCAAGCAAAGCGCGGAGAGCCCGTAAATCTACCCGCGAATCGTTAGGCCATCTTTGGGAACCTAGCAGTGTAATGCCCTAGGCTTGGAATATCTCATATATGTTTAGTCCCGGCATTTGATGGAGCGGGTCGAGCCTGAAGCGCTGAGGCTCGGAGGTCCAGATTTTGCAGATGTATTCGTAGGGGGTGAGGCCCCGCAGGGTCTTGAGCCGAAGGGCAAAATTGTAGGCGGTCAGGAAGTCGCCGAGATGGCCGCGCAATTGGTCGTGAGTGTCATAGTAGTAGCGCCTGACCGTTGCGTCCTTGAGGGTGCGGTTCAGGCGCTCGACTTGCCCGTTCGTCCAGGGATGCCACGGCTTGATGGGAATCTCGCCCGCTCCGTGTTCCTCTCTTAACCGGTGTCTGCTGCTTCTGCTGTGGGCCTGTGGACAACGCGGCCGCGTTGTTCAAGCGCAGCATCAGGTCCACAGCCATTGCGCCGAGCGGGTCGGTGACTCCGTCGTGCCACACTGGCATCGGGTTCGATAGCTGAGCGCCTGATGACGACGCTGGTGGTTGTAGAAGGCGATTCATGGACTTGCACCGCTTTAGATACTGCTGGCGAATTCATCACGCTGGGGTGGGAGCCATCATGAGCTTGGTGAATGCAGATTGACGCGTTCGCGCAAATGGTGTGCCAGCGAACCAAGCACCAAGCCGAATAAGGTTCATGGCGGCCGCCGTCAGCACGTGTTGCAGGTGCGTCTTTGCCAGTCTGATGTAGCGCGAGCGCCGCAGATGCAGAGCCCGGACCCCGGCCGAGATCGTTCCCTCGATCCCGGCGCGCTGTTGATAGTTCTGCTTGAAGGTCGGCTGTGCCTCACGCTCGCGCGCGGCTTCCAGTGTCTCGTGCTCCTCCTGAGGGCGCAGCGTCAGAAGGCGCCGGTCGCTCCGGGTACACTGTGCCTTCAACGGACAGGGCGACAGTGGGTGGTCGAGAAGCGCACCTTGAAGGCCGTCCGTCTCTGTCAATAATCGGGACGCCAGCTCCTGCTCTCGTGCCCAGCCGGGCAGATCGCGACTTGCCGATCCCAATCGAAGATGAAGTCCTGCAAGGTGAAGGCCTCACCTGATTGAGTCTGCCACTGATAATTCTGAGGAGGCGGCCCGAGTAGCGTGACGCCATAGTTCCGGCGACTGGCGACGAGTTGATCGGCCGCGACATAACCAGCATCGACGAGGTGAGTACCGGGAAGCAGACCCTTGGCCTTGAGCCCATCATGAATGGTGTTGAGGGCATCGCGATCCACGACCGGCGTCGGCGTGGTCTCCACGTGCGTGATCAGGTGCGGACCGCTCTCGTCACAAGCCTCGGTGAGATGAACCTTGTAGCCAATCCAGGTTGTCGTCCCCTTCTTAGCTCGACTTTGGCCACTCAGGCTGCGTAGCAGAGAGCGTGTGCCAAGAAGCGTTGGAGGGCGGGTGGTGATTTTTGCATTTCGCGCGAGCGCCGCGAGGTGAGCAAACCCGTTTCCAGCCAGATGTGGCGCCGAACCGTGGCGAGCGCATCGGCGAACGTCGGATGAGACTTGCGGTACCAGCTGTCCGTCAGGACAGCGCGACGGGTGCGCCCATCGAGTCGCGCGGCCAGCAGGGTCACGATCGAGAACAGCGCGAGCCGGCACGGCGTGGTGCGGGCGATCGCGCGATCCGACCATTGCCGCTGCGTCTCGACACCGAGATGCGCACGAGCCTCCTGGAAGGTGACCTCGATCTGCCAGCGCAGGATGAACCAGCGGATGATCTGCAGGGGATCGTGTGCGGGATCGGTGCAGAGCAGGACCTGAGGCGAGAACCGGGTCTTCGGATCGCGCAGCAGCACCCAGCGGATCGGCACCACGGGCTTCCCGCTATGCCACCACACAGCCGTCGCGGAGCAGACCTCGACCACACGATCGCCTTCCCCATACCAGCCCGGCACCGCGACCTCTTGCCAGTCCGTGGTCGTCTTTACCAACACCGCGCTGAGGTTCGGCAGGCGGGGCGCGTTGGTGCATGGACGGCCCTTCGTTCCAGGAGGAAGTGGTGGTGCCGGTTCATAGAGGGCGGCATCCAGGCGCAGCCGGGTGATGCCGATCACGCTCTCGCGCGACAACGCGGCGAGCAACTCCAGGGCGGCAAAGCCCATGTCGGCGACCAGCACCAACTCGCGCTCAGGGAGCCAACGGCGCACCTGCAGGACCATCTGGCGCGCCCAGTCGATCAGCGTCTTGTGGTGCTTCTGGTGCGCGGCAATACCGTTCGGAGGGCGCCAAGGCGGTCAGGAACGGCAGCGCCCAGGTCCGGGCGGCCCACGGGATCGGGGCCAGCAGCATGAGGCTGATCCAGCGCAGACCTGAGGCCTTGACGAAGTGAGCCTCGGACGCGCGCACCGGATCGCGGTAGATGCCTTTGGCGGTGATGCGCTTGCCGCGCCGGCGCTCGATGGTGTCGTCGATGCCGAGGATCACCGGACCGCTGGGCACAAAGGCCTCGAGCAGCAGACCCAGCAGCCGGCGGGCGCCATCCCGTTCGCTCCAGCGGGCACGGCTGAGCACGCGATGGTAGTTCACGAAGTGGCGCTCCCGACCGAGGCCGGTGATCCGCAAGATGCTGGTGACCGTGCGCTTGCCAGGAGCCAGGATCGCGCCGAGGAGCAACACCTCGGCATGTCGCCAACTGCGCTGGAGGAAGAGCGGCGCGAAGGTTAAAATGATGGCGGCGAAGCGGGCCGGCAGGCATGGCATGGCGGCGTCTCTCGGCGGAAACACCCCAGCCTACTGCACGACGCACTTCGCCGCCTCACACGCTCCCAATGCAGTCCGTCAGAAATGGCCAAAGTCGAGCTAAGGACGAAGGGAGCAACGGAGGACCAAGCAGGCGATCGCGCTGCTCTGAGCCGGGCAGGGGCGAGTTGCGGCCCATGCGCTTGGCTTCTCGAATTACGCGACCATCGGCTGGACACAGTGCACGGCAACGAGTCCGGGTTAATGGGGTGGGAGGCTGAGGAGTTGCGCGAGGTAGCGCGGGTCCCATCCGGCGCATTTGCGGCGTCGCTTGTGGCTTCGTTTGTCGCTGGCGCGCCGCACGAGGTTGAGAGCGAAGTGGCGCACGATCGCCATGTTCTGGGCGCCGTGCCCCTTGCGCAGGCGCGACAGGTCCTCGTGAAAGTTCACATCCAGGACCCAATGGAGGCTGTTCTCGATTCTCCAATGTGACCGTACGGCGGTCGCACAACGCGCCGCCGCGAGCGGGCTCGAGGTGATGTAGAAGCGCTGCTCGAAGGTGCAGCGGTCGCGCCCCTGGATCCGGGCCTCGACCATCACGACCGCCGCAAGCTTGGGAAAGCGGTACTCACCCGAGAAGCGGCGTGGGCCTTCGAGCCAGTCGATCTGGCGCGCAACCACGCAGCGGCGGGTCTCGATGCGGCCATGATCCTTGTCGATCTCCACCGCCGTCTCGATCTCCTCCGGGAGGGCGGTGTCGAAGAACGCCGCGATCTCGCCATGGAGGGTGGGCTGGTTCTACTTGACGGCCAGGAGATAGGCCGCTCCACCGTCCACAATGGCCTGCGCGATCTCTGGGTTGCAGGCGATCGCGTCGATGCTGACCAGAGCGCCCGTGAGGCTGCCGGAGGCGGAAAGCCGCGCGAGCAGCGCCGGGATGGCGGTGGTCTCGTTTGACTTCTCCGCGCAGGCTTCTTGGCCAAAGGCCGAGACGAGATGCAGGGCCTTGCTCCCGGCTTTGCGATCATGGCTGCACCATGAGGTCTTGCCATCAAGGGCGATCAACTCGGGGGTCTTGGGCCACCAGTCCCGGACCCAGCTCATGAAGCAGACCGAAAACAGCTGCGGGTCGATGCGGTTCATCAGCGTGCGCAGCCAGTCCGCGCAGGGAATGCCGAAATGGAAGGCGCTGAAGCCGCGCAGGAACTCAAGATGCGCCTCGCCCCAGTCGACGATGTCGTCATAGTCGTCGTTGGAGGCGAGCGTGGCGCACACCACGAGTAGCAGCACCTCGGGCAAAGGGTGGGCAACCCGCCAGGACTGGAGCGGATCCGGCACGGCGCTGAAGTGCTCGAGCAGGCTGCGCCGACGCGGCGTCTCGCTGAGGGCTTCCATGGGGGTTCCGAATCACGCCGGAGATCCGAGCCAACCACACCCCGCCGTCAATCGCGAACCGCCATTAACCTGAGCTCGTCGCCGCGGGACACAGCGTTGCAGGATTGTGATTTGCCGAATAAGGCTCGCGTCGTTCGCAGTGTTGTTGCCGGAGATTCTCCACGACTTGCTGCTTCGGAGCCTCGTCGATCGCGCTATTCTGCACCACCTCAAGGTTACTCTCGTACGCAAAGTCGAAGTCGGCCAGAGCCGTGAGGAGGGACTGCAACAGCGGCGTGACCTCAGGGGCGTACACGCGCGCTTCAGCCCTGGAGGGCACGTGTTCCATCCTGGCAAGCATGGCGTTTCCTCAGCTATCGTCGAGTTTGTGTCTTTTCAAACGGCTGTGTGGCCGCTCTGCCGCCCCGCGCTCGTCTTTGCTGACAGCCTGAAGCAACTTTCTGTTGGCTGCTTTCAGTGGTGGCGGTCGATTCGCGATTCGTCACGGGTCACTCTGCAACCGCTGCCTTGTGCAGCCGGTCAATCTCGCCCCAATGGTTTGGGGCAGCGTCAGGCCCTTGATTTACTCGGAAGCAGCCTCAGACAGGTTTATGCTGAGGCTGAGCGCGAGCCATTGCCGGATCGTCTGCGGGAGCTTGTCGCGAAGCTCGAAGAGGCGGAAAGCGAGAGCCTGCACGCCACCAAGCGGTGACGATTTGGCTCCGCTCACTTCAGGCCAGCGAAATCTTGCGGCTGGTCGGTAATCTTTCTCGTAACCCGCATGTCGATACGCGTTGCGTTTCCCACTCTTATGATTGGGTGAATGATCATGGGGACCCGACCTCCCTTGTGTGCCTACCAGCCCTCGCTGAGGCTCGAAGCGACCTCGACCGCGCCCGACGTAAGTTCGCGGAAGCCGCCCTTTCCCTTGCGGTCTGCCGCGAGAGGTTGGACGAGGTGGTTGATCGTGCGTTTGAGCAGCGGAAGTTCGGCCCCATTGAGGCATTCTTCCAAGAGGAAGAGGCTGCGCGTACGGCTTATGAGTGGGCGGCGAAGCGCCTTGCGAGTTCAGAGGCACGGTGGTTCGCTCTGCGAGCCGCCTTGGCCAATGAGCAAGCACTCGCGGCGTTGGGACCTGTGCCACGCCATCAACTGAACTGATGGTCGGCTTTGAACTGGTGTTAACCGAACAGACATATGGATAGACGAATCAGCTCGGTTTTCCTACAGGCCATCGCCTGCCCGTCCGGGCGGTTTCTCTCCGACAGGTTGCTCTCACCATGCGTATGACACGCCATGCTGCGCGGTCGTTCACGTTCGAGATCAAGCGCGCTAACCGGCGCACACCCGAGGTCGCGCCCGTCAGCAGAGCTTCATTGCCTGAAAGCTCCCCTCTGGCCGATCAAGTCTTCGGCAAGCTCTCAGTGCGACCCCGCGCCCCGCAGGCGAACAAGGTCGAAATTCTGGCCTCAGTTCGTTCAACAACTCCTGCTTCGCAACCGCCGGAAGTGTTCGGCACAACCGGGTCGTCGGCAGAGAAGTCTGCTCGGCGTGTTCTGCCTGACCTCTTGTCGGCTCCTGTAAATCCAATCGCAGAGCGGGTGCAGCGTGAGGCAGACGAACAGGCCGAACGGCGCAGGGCCGCACGAGCGAGCCGCACCACGAAAGGCGCGAAGCGTTCGTCAGCCGCGACCACTCGCAAGGACACGACACCCGCCGTCAGCACAGCCACATGGAGCGCGGTCACAGAGCCGATGAATGGTGCCGATCAGTTGCAGGCACCGGTCGCCGCATCACCGCAGCCCGTCAAGCTGGTTGCGACATCACGGAAGCGGAAGAGGAAGGCCCTCCTTGCAGTCTTCAGGCGGGCTGAACGTAACGGAAGAGCCGTGTCCCTTCTTCCTGCGGGCCAGCGTTGGAAGCGCCGTTTACCCCAAGTTTGCTGGTGACATCCGGCAGGCAGTATTGCGGGGCATGGAAATCGGGATGGCGTCTGCTCGGAGGCAGACTGTCTCCCCATCGATCACGATAGCATTTGCCGTCTGCCCCCTCATGGCGTCCACGATACCAGCGAAATTGGCGGTGTAAACTATTGGAGACGCGGTGGACGCGATAGGCTCCATCTTCGGACGTAATCTTCTCGCTGCTACTTACGCCAAAATGGGAGGCGGTTCCGACTAAACCTCTCGATGCACACGAATTGCGCAGTTGCGGGAGCGTCTGACGGTCGAGAGAATACCATCCTCTCGTTGTTGAATAGCTCCTTATCGAGACTTCTTCTGTGCGGCCTCTGAAGAGGTCGGGCATAAACACATCCGTGTTCACAAAGTTTGCCGTGCAGGCGGCTGAATATTTGCTCCAAAGATACCAACCCTGCGCCAAAGCTTTAGAACAGCAGACTTAGCTCCCCCTTTGCTCGTGCGAGTCGTATCGGACTAAGCTCGGGAGGTCATTTGTGGCGCGCTACTACTTTCACTTGGTGGATCGGCACGAGATCATTCGCGGCGAAAAAGGGCTTGAAGTCGCCGACCTCGCGACGGCGCGCAGGGAGGCCATGAGAGCTATCGAGGAGGTACGAAGCAAGAGCCCTTCGACAGCCGCAAACTGGAAAGGCTGGCGACTGGACGTGGCTGACGCTGCCGGAACTATCGTCTTCTCAATCAGCCTTGATGACCCTCTTCACTGAGCGCGATGCTTCTGTTTGCCGCTTAGATTGCTGGTGCTCACTAAGGGTCTGAAGCATCTTGCGGACGTGCTCGCGAATCCGCTCGATATCTCTACAGGAGGTCGTCTGATCGTGGGGCAACATTGAACCTATCCCGATACCAATACGGTACCTCCCCGTGCATGGGGCTCATCGCACGTAGCGCACACTGAGCCGTTGTCAAACGTTACATGGACAGCTACGAGGGCTAAAGAAAGCACAAGTCTATACCCGCTGCCGGTGTCCTTTCTCACGTCTGAAGTAGAGAGGAGGATAGAATTTTTGCAGATGCCGCCGTCCGATTGTGATCGGCTCCGTGGCGTCGCAACGTTGCAGCATGAGCATCGGAGCCATCCAAAGGAGGTTCAGCGTAGATACTGAGCGGGACGAGGCACGCTGACTGCGATTCTGACGCGAGCCGGGAGAGCCGCCTTCGGGTGACTTTTATAGCTTGGGAATCCGCTCCACGATCCGAGCCATGACCAGCCGTTTCTCAAAGTCGTCGGCAGGCGGCTCCAAACGCCATGTTCCATCAGAGCGCGCTCAATTGCTGCAAGCTCGCCGGTTACATTCAGACGGTTTCGGCCCGAACGACCACGTGGCGCTGCGCTGACGATTGGTCACGAACTAAGACGTTCCAACGGCACCACGACGTGCACGGTGAGACCTTCGGGCCGCCAGTCATACTCGACACTTCCCTGAAGCTGGCCCGTGACGCTCCGCTCCACGAGAGTGGTCCCAAATCCATGGGCACTCGGTGGATCAGCAATGCTTGGCCCGCCGCTCTCCTGCCACTTGAGGTAGAGATCGGCATCCCTCTTTGTCCAATCGACGTGGATGCAGCCCTCGGGAGCCGACAGCGCCCCGTATTTCGCAGCGTTCGTGGCAGTCTCGTGCAGGATCAAGGCAAGGCTCGTCACGGCACTCTCATTGACGGACACAGCAGGGCCGTTGAGGATGATGCGCTCGCGATCCATGTAGGGTGAGAGCACCGTCTGCACCAGCCGGTCCATGGTCGTGCCCTGATCCTGCTCCTTCCCGGCCCCGATCAGCCCCGGAAGGATGAGA
>NZ_LN811362.1:43764-59678 GCF_001006805.1 Microvirga massiliensis
TCGGCCGGCCCTGGCTTCTGTCTCATCGTCGCGTCCTCAAGGGCTACGATGAACCAGAAACTCTCTCGCCTTCAATTCACCCAGGCTGTCTCATGAGTGCTGACGGCGGACGCAATCTATGGCTGAATGATGTGATTGCGAACCGCAAACCGGACGATCTCGGCGAGGGAGTTCAGCTCGAGCTTGCGCATGATCGCGGCGCGATGCGTCTCCACCGTCTTGACGCTGAGATCCAGACGCGACGCGATCGCCTTGTTGCTGTTCCCCTCGGCGAGAAGCTGCATGATCTCGCGCTCGCGCGAGGTCAGACGTTCTGCCCCGAGTGCAACCGGCTGCGTCGACCGTCCCTTCAGAAAGCCGTCCAGAACAACGGCAGAGACCCGGCCCGAAAAGTAGGGCATGTGGCGCGACACGCTCTCGACCGCGGGAATGAGCTGGCGGGTTGCATCGGATTTCAGCACGTAACCCCGGGCACCCGCTGCCAGAACCTCCCGGATCAGCTCCTCGCTCTCGTGCATCGTGAAGATCAGGACCTCGGTTTCGGGGGCCGCTTGCCGGATGCGGCGCGTCGCCTCCAGCCCGTTCAACTCCGGCATCGAGAAATCGAGAACCGCCACCTGGGGACGGCTC
The DNA here is from genome assembly GCF_001006805.1 of Microvirga massiliensis. GTDB lineage: Bacteria > Pseudomonadota > Alphaproteobacteria > Rhizobiales > Beijerinckiaceae > Microvirga > Microvirga massiliensis. Next base: position 44,395 of record NZ_LN811362.1, read on the forward strand.
TGGATCGCACGCTCGACAGCTTCCCGGCCGTTCGCAGCCTCGGCGCACACCGTCCAGCCCGCCTGCTCTTCGAGCAGTTCCTTGAGCCCTCGCCGGACGATCTCATGGTCATCGGCCAACAGAATGCGCAGCATCGCGGAGCTCTCGGAGCATCATTGGGTCAGGGGGACCGTTGCCGTGACCCGTGTGCCCGCGGGCCCCGAGTCGATCTGGAGACTGCCGCGAAGCTGCTCGAGGCGAACCCGCATGCCGGATACGCCCACACCCGTCTGGTGCACCGGCTCCACGCCCGTATTCAGTGACCGGGCATTGAAGCCACAGCCGCCATCGCTCACCTCCAGGCGAATGCCATCACTCAGGCGGTGGAGCGCGATCCGAGCCCAGCTGCTTCTCGCGTGCCGGTGCACGTTTGCAAGGCATTCCTGGGCAACCCGGAACAGCGCGGTCGCAGCATCGCGAGACAGGGTCTCCACTCCCTCGCCGACAACCGTGTCGACCGCGATCCCACTGCGCTCGGAAAACCCTTCGCCCAGCCACCGCAAGGCCGACCCGAGGCCGACGACATCCAGCAGGGGAGGGTGCAGCAGGTACGACAGGGTACGCACCTCCTGCAGGCTCTGTTCGGCCAAGGCGAGGGTCTCGGTCAGGATGCGATCGCTTGCGGGTGAGGCAGTGCGCAGCCGCTCCCGGAGCCTGGTGACGTTCAGCGTCACGGCGAGGAGGTTCTGGGCCGTGGTGTCGTGGAGCTCGCGGGCGATGGAGCGGCGCTCCTCATCCTGCAGCTGCATCAGGCGGGCCGTGAGGTGCGCGAGCTCCTCCTGGACCCGCTTGACCTCCGTGATGTCTTCGTGAGCGATGACGATCCGCGGCATCTCCTGCTGGTCCGGACGCGTGATCCGCAGCTGAAACCAGCGCGGGCCGTCCGGCCCGGTGCAGGGATACTCCATGCGGAAGTCCCGGCGCCGCCCAGCGATGATCTCCCGCAGGGCCTTTGCGGTGGCGGCCGCGTCGCTCGAGAAGGGCGCCCCGCGCTCGCACACATCGAGGTAGTTCGTTCCGACCCCATCATCCTCGCCCACGTATCCCGACTGGATCGCGAACGAGCGCCAGGCCTGGTTCACCGCGATGATCGTTCCAGTGGCGTCCAGCACCGCCACATGCGCGGATAAGCTATCGAGCGTCGAACGAAGCAGTGCTTCCGTGGCAACCGCTTCCGTCCCGACACTGTTCGCAACGAACATCGGGTCTGACGACGCGCTTACACACCCGCGCCGGCTCTGGCGGCCCGGGTCGGATCCGTTGCTGCGGGCCCTCGCCATTCGCTACTCCCAGCCTCGTTCCTGGTCTCGGACATGACGCGAATGTGTCCGCCACTCTGCCGGCGGCAAGCACCTACAGCGATTCAGTCGCGGCGATCAGGATTTTCCCGATCCTGGATCGAGCGACCGGCCACCAATTGCGGAACCGCCCTCACGCGGCTCAAGGGTTGGTGAACTGCATCAATCGGCAAAGGATAAAGTCATGAGAGTGTTCAATATAGCTACGCTCGTTCTGGTTATCGTCGGGGCGGTGAACTGGGGCCTCATGGGCCTGTTCCAGTTCGACCTGGTCGCGACCCTGTTCGGCGGCCCGCAGGCCGCGCTGTCCCGGATCGTCTACGTCCTGGTGGGCCTTGCCGGGCTGTACCAGGTCGTGCCGCTTCTCGGTGCCGTATCAGGGCGCGCCGAGAATCCTCAGCTCGCGACGGACACCCGGCACTAAGCAAGACTCCCCAAGAGGTCCGGCTCCTAACGGCCGGGCCTCTGCCCACGACACTTCGCGAATTGCGGCCCGTTGCAGCGCACCACGCGAGGGATCCGGCTCGGCTCGTGTTCCAGTTCAGATGAAGCAAGGAATGACGCGCTACTTCTTCAACATACAATCGAGCAGTGACTGCGTTGAGGATAATCACGGGGAGGAGGGTGCCTTGCTTCAAGCCGCAGGAACTCGTGCGGTTGAGAGCGCGCGGGAACTGCTGCCGGACCTGCGTGACTCCCGGCATGCGGCCCAGGTGTTTGCATTCGAGATCGAGGATGAGCATGGGCGTCTGTACCAGCGCATCCCGTTCACGCTTGCCGGGACAATCTCACCCAATACTGGGGCGGGCCAAGTGCACTGACTGAGGTGAATGAGGTCGGTTGCAGATCAGGTGGCCGGCAAGGGACGATGGCACGCACGAGCAATGAGTGGCAAAGGAGCGGAGATGAGTTTTCGTTTGAAGCCCGTCGGGCAACAAACCATCGTTCTCACAGGTGCCTCCAGCGGCATTGGCCTCGCGGCAGCGCGAGCGCTGGCAGACCGTGGTGCTGCGCTGGTGCTGGTCTCTCGCAATGAGGAAGCGCTGGACGCGCTCGCACGGGAATGCCGGGCGCGGGGCGGTCAGGCTCTGGCGATCTGTGCCGACGTGGGCCGGAATGAGGATCTGGAGCGCGTTGCACAGCTCGCGACAGAGACCTTTGGCGGCTTCGATACCTGGATCAACAATGCCGGCGTTGCGATCTATGGCACCTGCGAGCAAGTGCCGCTCGCGGATCAACGGCGTCTGTTCGACACGAACTACTGGGGCGTGGTGTACGGCTCTCTGATTGCGGCAAAGCACCTCCGCGAGCGCGGGGGCAAGATCATCAACACCGGCAGCGTGCTCAGCGACAGGGCCGTGATCCTGCAAGGCCCCTACTCGGCGTCCAAGCATGCCGTGAGGGCCTTCACGGATGTGCTCCGGATGGAGCTGGAGGAGAGTGGCGCGCCTGTGTCGGTGACGCTGATCAAGCCGTCAGCGATCGATACACCCTACATGGAGCATGCCCGGAATTATCTCGACGCAAAAGGGACCAAGAACCCGCCTCCGTCATACGATCCGCGGCTCGTGGCGAAGGCGATGGTCTACGCCTGCGAGAACCACAGGCGCGACCTCGTGGTGGGCTTTGGTGGCTGGGCTGTCTCTGCTCTGGGCCAGGTGGCGCCCCGCCTGACGGACTCCATCATGGAGGCGACGGGACGTGCTCTGCAGGAAAGCAGCAACCCTGGCCGCTCTCAAAGACGAGATAATCTCTACACCGCCCGAGAAGACGGGGCAGAACGATCCTCACTCCCTGGTGGGCGGCTCCGGACGAGCCTCTTTCTTGAAGCGCAAATGCATCCGGTTGCAACAGCGCTCACACTCCTTGGAGCAGGTGCCACAGCCGGGGCATGGCTTGTGAGGAACAGGAGAATGCCGTTCGGAGACTCGAGACGCGCGAGAAGACGTGCTTGACCCTGCCTTCAGGAACCGCAACTCGGCCTGGCGCACTTTCCCGAGAGGAGCACGTACCTTGTCCGCTCGGCGGCTCAGATCTCGGCTCTCGCAAGCCGCTCAACGGTTCGGACATAGGCATCGGCATCGAACTTCCTGAGCGAGTTCTGGCCCATCGAGCGTACGTTCCCGAAGACGTTCCGCGGGCCCCAAGGACGGTCGTGCAGCCCGAACAGCCAGGCCACGTTGGCGAACGAGTTTGCGTCCCGCCCATCCAGAAAGTAGCGGTTGTTGAGCCGCAGCACCGTCTCGAAGGCCTCCTCGGGCGTGGGCAACCACTCCAGGATCTTCTTGCCCCAGTACATGCGCATGTGGTTATGCATGTAGCCGGTCGCGCGCATCTCCTTCATGGCCGCATTCCAGTAGCGGTCGTGCGTTTCACCGGCCTCGAGTTGCGCGCCCGTGAGAGGTATGGGCGTGGGTCGCCGCGCCGGCTGTCGAGCGTCTTGCGCGCCCATGCGGGCACGGCCTCATAGGGTGTCATATCGCTCGTCGTAGAACACGTGGTTCACGGCCAGCTCGCGCCGGACAATCAGCTCTTCCAGATAGGCCGCCTTGTTCTCGTGACCGCCCACCTGGGCATCACGAACGGCAAGCGCGATCTCGACGGGCGAGATCTGCCCGAAGTGCAGGTAGGGACTCATGTGCGACGCGGCCCCGGCTTCGGGCACGCCGCGGTTCTTGGCGTAGTGCGCGAAGGGCCCGTCGAGATAAGCCTTCAGTCGCGCTCGGGCGGGCGACGTCCCGCCCCGGAAGCGGTGCACGGGGCCGACATTGTGGTCGATCTTCAGTGAGTGGAGCACACCACGGATGTCGGAGAGGTCTACCTCGCTCTGGACATGCACGCTGGCCGCAATCCGGCGAACCGCTCGCGCTCCGAGAGGGACGAGGTACTCGTCCCAGACGCGATACAGCTTGGGCCGAAGCGTGCGGGCGCCGACCTCGTGCCTGGACGAGGCGGTCTCGACCGGAACGACGACGTCACCCTCCACCTGGAGCACGCGGCATGCGGCCTGACGGCTCAAGTCGATGCGCCTCGCCTTCTGCGGCTTGAGATAGCCCCGGTCGCAGACGACGAGCGCAGCCTCGCTGGAGAGCTGAAGTGCAACGGAATCCGGCGGCCCACGGCGGATCACAAACGCGATCCCTTGCTTCCGGAGATCTTGCTCGACCTCAGCGAGGCCCTCCAGCATGAACGCATAATGGCGCTCGTTGGCCTCGGGGTATCCGTCCATCAGCCCGAAGCAGACCAGAACAGGCAGCCCTCGTGTGTTGGCCTCCTCGACCGCGATCTCGAGCGCTGGGTTGAACTGCGCACGCTGCGACTGCTGCATCCAATAGAGAATGTAGCGACCACCGAGTTGAGGCGCGACATTGTTGAGAACGCTGATGCGCGCGGACTGGATGGACATCGTAGACTCCTGGCGATTCAAAGTCCCAGTCCAAGCCGATTATTGCTCGACCCGAGAGATGTTGCTGTTTAGGAGCACGGGCACACGTCGTTCTACCTTGTGCCATAGCTCTGCTCTTGATCTCACCCTTTCGGTCGCAGCGTGCTGCGCCCGCCATCAACGCCGATGATCTGGCCGGTTATCCAGGAGGCCTCTGAAACCAGAAAAGCCGCCAGAGCACTGATGTCTTCGGCCGTCCCGAGACGGGGAAGCGCATGCATTCGAGCAATACTGCTCGCCATGCTCTCGTGGCCCACGAGTTCACGCGCCAGTTGGGTGCGCGTGAGAGACGGCGCAATCGCATTGACCCGCACTTTCGGGGCCAGTTCAGCAGCAAGCGCAACCGTCAGTCCCTCGACTGCTCCTTTGGCCATCGAGATGGAGGCATGAGAGGCAAAGCCTTGCGCGACCGCGACAGTCGAGAACAGCACGACGCTCGACGGGTTGCCTCCTGCCTCGAGATCCGGGAGGGCCGCTTGTACGGCTTTGGCCGCCCCGAGAGCATTGATGCGAAAATCCTGCTCGAAGTCGGCGTCGGTCAGGCGCCCAAGCGGCTTCAGGGTGATGGTGCCGACGGCGTACACGAGACCGGCGAGACCGCTGCCATCTGATGCCGCCTGCGCGGCACGGGCGAAGACGTCCGCGCCGGCTACATCGCCCGCTGTATAGCCTGCGCCGAGTTCCTGGGCCAATGTGGCGAGCCGGCTCTCGTCACGGGCGACAAGGTGCAAGCTGTACCCACGCTTCCGCAACAGCCGTGCGGTCGCGGCGCCGATGCCGCCTGTGCCGCCATAGATGAGAACCCGTCCAGGCATACGCGCATACACTCCGGGGCTGGCACTTCAATAGAAAGTGGGTCGTGGCACGGCAGAGCGATTGGCGCGCTCGCTCGGCCTGTGGTGATGACAGAGGCCCGCCCAGGCAGGATGGGCCTCTTCGCATGAGGGCAATGCACTATCTTAGGACTTTGGCATGATCACGGTGTCGATCACATGGATCACGCCGTTCGATGCAGTCACGTCCGCTTGACGAACCGTCGCGTTATCGACCTTCACGGCCTGTCCGCTGGCGTCGATTGCCACGGCACTCCCCTCGACCGTTGTGGCCGTCGTCCTCTTGCCCTTCACGTCACCGGCCATCACTTTTCCGGGCACGACGTGATATGTGAGAATCCTGGTCAACTGAGCTCTGTTTTCGGGCTTGAGAAGGTTCTCGACAGTCCCAGGAGGCAGCTTCTTGAATGCTTCGTCGGTTGGGGCGAAGACGGTAAACGGACCCTGGCCTTTGAGGGTGTCCACGAGACCGGCTGCTTTGACCGCAGCAACGAGCGTCGTGAAACTTCCGTTCGACGATGCCGTTTCGACGATGTCGGCCGCCGCGACGGGGGACGCCAGGGCAAGCCCTGCGACTGCAGCAAGCAAGTTCCTCTTGATCGACATTGTGTTCTCCTGTTCCCGGATTCCAGCGCCATGCCGAGCGCTGGTCGGCAGCCCTGAGATGTGTGCTCCGGCATCGCTTTCGGATAAGCAAGAACCCTGATCGGGATGACGAAATCGCTGTAGACGCCTCACGAAGCGCTCCTGAGAGCGGGACCCGCGATCAGCCGAGCGACCGCCCATGGATCTTAATAGCCCGCCCGGAATGCAGTATAGTCGTTGGACTCGGCCTCAGCAGGTCAGATAGTGCCGATGGGCTCGAGCAGGCGGCGGGTGTTGAACCAGTCGACCCATTCGAGTGTGGCGTATTCCACCGCCTCGAATGAGCGCCACGTCCTGCGACGATGGATAACTTCCGCCTTGAACAGCCCATTGATGGTTTCAATGAGGGCCTTGTCGTAAGAGTCACAGACGCTGCCGACCGAGGGCTCAACGCCGGCCTCGCTCAGGCGCTGCGGATAGCGGATCGCGAGGTGTTGGGCGAATTCAAGCGGTCGTCGCAACCTCCTCCTTCAGGGTGTTGCGACGACCGCTTGAATCCACCTAGCGAGAGAACGTCAGTTTGAGGTCAGTTCCTGGGATCAACTATCTACGCTTTGCGCAAATTCCGCTCGGAAGGCCCTCGGCATCTGCGAGATGACAGGCGCGCTTCAGGAGTTCGTCGGCATCAACAACACGCCAGGATGGTTACTGGCGCTCGTACAGCAGACGAGTATGGATGGTGCCCTCGATGGCGCGGATCTCAGCGAGAACAGCTCGGCTCTCCTCGAGGCGCCCTCGGTTTCGATCACGACATAGCCACGAGAGGCGGCCCTCTGCGATGGCGAGCATTCATCACTCATGCTCGGCCGCCACATTGCGCGCCTTGAAGCCAAGCTCGATACAGTCAGACCAAGCGGAAGAGTGGCACCTTCAAGGACTACGATCTCGGCTTCGTGCACCTCGACATCAAGCACCTGCCGAAACTGCGCACGGCTGACGGGGAGAGCCGCAAGCGCTATCTTTATGTCGCCATCGACCGCTGCTCGCGCTGGGTGCACTTGAGCGTCAAGGATGACGAGACCCCGACAGCCGCGATCGCCTTCCTCAAAGAGGCGATCGCGGCTTTCCCCTTCAAGATCACGCACGTGCTCACCGACCGGGGCTCGTGCTTCACGGCTGATGGCTTCGAGGCTGCCTGCCGCAAGTGGAAGATGCAGCACCGGATGACCAAACCCTACACACTGCGAACCAACGGTCTCGTGGAGCGCTTCAACGGACGGGCGCAGCGCGAAGTGATGGGTATCACGATCTATAGCCATTGCGATCTCGAGACCCTGCTCACGGGCTTCAACTAGGCCTACAACCTGCGCCGCTAACGGGTGCTCCAAGGTACCTCCCCCGAGCAGGTCGTGCGCAGTCGTCTCGCAGCAGTGCCAGCCCTCGCCAACGTGCGCTATAAACCGCCCAATCCAGAGGCTCTGCCCCAGGCCCTCAAGGTCGTCGCAGCAGCCAAGGACGTCTCGCATCCAGACACAGTGACGGATGCTCATCATCGCAGGAGGCCAACTCTGTCAGTGGATCCCTGTAACGACAACCGCTCAGTGGGTGTGCAAGGCCCGGTCTATCGCTAGTCTCAGGGCCAGTTTCAACGAGCTCTTGGCACGGCGGGCTTTGGCCCTGATGGGCCCAATTCGCCAGGGTTTGCCTACAGCGCGGGATGCTGAAGCGCTCGGTGAGGAGCGCGGCCGCTTCGCGGCGGGAGAGCAGCGATACCAACAACTGAAACTCTCATACACAACGCTTGTGCTGGTTGCCCCCTTTTCAGCGAATCTTAACCATCCATGACATAATGAGACAGGTCGTGACCGTCGGTCTGAATGCAACTCTGTGGATTGTTCAGGACGACAGCGTTCAGGCTGGTGACGTGATGAAGTTTTCATGGCCGTTGCTTGGCGTGCTCGCCGGGGGAAATACTGCCCAATGTTGCCAGCGTGGCAACAAATACATGGGTCAACGAAGCTCAGCCTGCCAAGGCGCCAGGGGCGGGTGGCAGCGTCCCAACTCCCGCACAGCCCTGCGTCGGAGCCCGTCAACCTTCACCGCCGACTTTCGGCTGCTGATCAAGGAGGTGGCCAGGTGCACAGCTTAGGCGCGACCCCAAACTCCCGGCACTGCGCCTCATTTAACCCAGGCAGAGCCAGTCCCTTGGCGTAGGTGACCAGGTCTTCCACGGAGCGGTGAGTTGGAAGTTGCCACAGCCGGGCGGTGCTCCCGGAATTCGTGAGTGCTCTTTGTCCGTCGGGGCTGAAGCGGACGACGCCGACCTCCTTTTCGTGCCTCAGGACGGCGAGTTCGGCGCCCGTGGCGGCATCCCACAGCCGGGCCGTACCATCCTCCGAAGCCGTGAGCACCCGCTGCCCGTCTGCATCGAAGTCGCTACTCGTGATCGGTCTTTCATGCCCGCGCAGGATGGCGAGCTCGGCGCCGGTGGCGACATCCCACAGCCGGACTGTGCTGTCCTCTGAACCCGTAGCGATCTTCTGCCCATCGCGGCTGAAAGTAGGATAACCAACTGGTCCCATGTGCCCGCGCAGGACGGCGAGCTCAGCACCCGTGGCAGCGTCCCATAGCCGAGCCGAGCCGTCCTGCGAGCCTGTGGCGACCTTCTGCCCGTCGGGGCTGAACTCAGCCCCGAAAATCCCCCCCTCATGCCGCAGGACCACGAGTTCGCGTCCCGTGACGGCATCCCACAGCCGGACCGCATGCTCGAAGCTAGGCTTGGCGTGCGTGAAGTCGCCCCCTATGCGGTCCTTGGAGACCGTGAGCACCTTCTGCCCGTCGGGGCTGAAAACAGCGCTTATGAGAGTGTCGGGCCCCAATAGGCCGAATTGCTCGAAAAGGACACGCAAGCCGGGGGGAGACGCACGCTCGAGCTCGTCGGGGAAGACCGGCGGCGGGTGCCGCAGGACAAGGAGCTCGCGTCCGCTGTTGGCATCCCATAGCCGGGCGGTGCCGTCCTTCAAGGCTGTGACGATCTTCTGCCCGTCGCGGCTCAGGGTCGCGAGCTGCGCCTCCGTCTCGTGCTGCAGGACAAGGAGTTCACGCCCGCTGGCGTCCCACAGTCGAGTTGTCTTGTCGGCAGAGGTCGTAACGATCTTCTTCCCGTCACGGCTGAAGGTCGCGAACGAGATCGGCTGCGGATGCGGCAGAACGAGAAACTCGCGCCCAGTGTGGGCATCCCACAGCCGGGCGGTGCCGCCCGCGAGTGTAAGCATTGTCTGCCCATCGGGACTGAAGACGGTGCGTTGGACGTCCTGCTCGTGCTGGAGCTTGAGGAGCTCGCGCCCGCTCCCGACATCCCATACCGTGACGAGACCATCCTCGATCATCATCTGTGAGGTCGTGAGCACTTTCTGCCCATCAGGGCTGAACATAGCTGAGGTAATCGAATGGGGATGCCGTAGGATGGCGATCTCGGCCCCGGTGGCCACATCCCACAGCCGAGCCGTATTGTCAGGAGAGGTCGTGACGATCTTCCGCCCGTCAGGACTGAAGGCGGCAGACCAAACCTTATGTTGCGCGGCGGGTAAGCCGGCGAGCTCAGGGGCTAAGGTCTGCCGCGGGTGCTGCAGGACGAGGAGTTCACGCCCGGTGGCTGCATCCCACAGCCGGGCCGCACCGTCCCGGTCCGAGAACAGTGTGAGCACCTTCTGCCCATCGGGGCTGAAGGTGATGTTAAAGATCGGCTCGGTGTGCCCCCGCAGGACGAGGAGTTCACGCCCGGTGGCTGCATCCCACAGCCGGGCCGTGCCGTCCTCCGAGCCCGTGGCGACCTTCTGCCCGTCGGGGCTGAAGGCAACTTCAGCGACCTTCTTCTCGTGCCCCCGCAGGACGAGGAGTTCACGCCCGGTGGCTGCATCCCACAGCCGGGCCGTGCCGTCCTCCGAGCCCGTGGCGACCTTCTGCCCGTCGGGGCTGAACACGGCAGAGTAGACCGGATGCTCGCCCTGCAAGACGAGAAGCTCGCGGCCATCGCTGGCATCTCGAACCCGGGCGGGGCCATTCTCTATACCCGTGAGCAGCCGTCGCCCATCCGGGCTGAAGGCTCGGAAATACTCGCCCTCGAGCTGGGGCAAGGCGGCCAGCTCAGCGCCGGTGGCTGCATCCCACAACCGGGTGCCACCGTCCCGTGAGTCCGTGAGCACCTTCTGCCCGTCGGGGCTGAAGTGAGCAGTTGGCGTCGCGCTTGTATGCCCTAGTGAGAAGAGCTCGCGCCCGGTATTGGCATCCCACAGCCGGGCGCCGCTCCCCAGTGACGCCGCGAGCACCCTTCGCCCGTCTGGGCTGAACTTGGCAGAGATGACGTGTTTGTGCGGCAGGGCAGATAAGGGCAGAGGACCTGTCGACATTGACCCTGCCGACATTGACCAAGCAAGGGCGTCTACAGCGCGCCACCGCGAGGGAGGTGGTGCGGTTGCCTCGGCATGGCTAGCCAATGCTGCAACGGTAAGCTGGATGCCGACCTCGGGGTGACCCTCATCGGCTTGCTTGCGAGCAGCCTGAGCCAGCCGGGCCGTGTCGGCCTCCAGCCGCTGAGCGAGCTCGTCTAGTGCCCGCCGCGCCTGCTTCTGGCTCTCCCACCCGAAGACGCCTGCCCCAATAGCCAGTAAGACGATTAGCCCGACGGCAGCGCGCCTACTCCACCGGGCGAGGCGCTCTTGCCGCTTCGAGGCATCCAGAAACGCCGCCTGCACTGCATCCAGGGTGCTTGCATTGCGCTCGGCATAGCGCCGTAGCAGATCGAGGTCCGGGGGACGCCATAAGCTCCCTTGCGGCCGCCCGGCACGGTCCCATTCCTCAGCTGCCTCCCGGGCCCGGCGCTGAATGCCAAGATCCTCCTTTGCGTCCTCGATCCAGCCCTTCAAAGGCTCCCAGCGGCGGAACAGGGCCTCGTGCACCACCTCGACGGTGGCCTCGTCAACCACCAGCAGGCGAGCTCGCGCGAACTCCTCGACCAGTCGCCGCGCCGCCTCCGGCACCTTCGCCCAGGGGAGTGGCCGGCGCAGGATCCGCCCCTCGGCCGAGAGCTCGGTCATGCCGAAGACCAGCGTTGTGCGAAATGCCTCGAGTTCCTCAGCCGAGGACTTGACCACCGCAAGGATCTGCTCGGCGCGGCTCCCGACCGCCGCCTCGAGGCCACCGAAGCTGTCGTATTCGGCACTCGTGAGCTTCAGGTCCTTCTTGCCGTAGCGGTCCCAGAGCTCGCGCAGTGCGAAAGCCAGCAGCGGCAATGCATCGTCGGTCCTGGCCTCGTCCACGATCCGCGAGGTCAGCCCGGGCTCGAGCTCAAGGCCCACAAGATCGGCAGGGTCCTCAATGACGGCGTGGAAGGCAGCGCGCGGCAACGGGCCGAGCTGCAAGGCACGCGTGGCCAGGATCTCGCTACCCGCTGCGGCTGGCTCGCGCAGCGCAGCGTGGCGCTGCAGCGTGCCCGTGAAGTCGGCGCGCAGCGTGGCCACGACGAGCAGGCGGTGGTCGGCCGCCGTGAGCGCCTCACGCAGTGCCAAGAGGAATGCATCACCCATCCCGCCAATCGACCCAGCGAGCGCCTCCTCGAGCTGGTCCACCGACAGCAGCACTGTGGCCTCGGGGCGGCCGGCGCGCCGGCGCAGTTCTGCAGCCGTGTTGATGATCCACTTGGCCCACGCTGCCTGGTTGGCAGGATTCGGGGGACTGCTCGCCGGGGGCGGCTCCCCGAGCGGTGCTCCTGTCGCTGCTGCCAGGGCGTCGGTGAGGCTCTGGAAGGGATCTCGGAGCGGACGGAACGGCGGCACCACAAGCCAGTTCTCGGGATCACGCTCGAGCCGTGGCAGCACGCCGGCTCGCAGCAGCGACGACTTGCCGGTGCCGGAGGCCCCCTGCACGAGCACAAGGCGTGGTCGGCTCGGGGCGCGGCACTCCCGCAGTAGCGCCAGCAGATCTGTGATCTCCTGCTCGCGCCCGAAGTAGACCGCAGCATCCTCGCGCTGGAATGCCGCGAGGCCTGGATAGGGGGCTCGATCCACGCGCAGGATGAAGCTGTGTTTCGGGTCGAGCCCGGCCGTGAGCAGTCCCCGGCGCAGGCGCTCGCGCGCCTCCTCACTCTGATCCCAGTCGATGCTCTGGACCCGGCGCAGGACCGGTGGAGCTTTGGCCGCATACTCTGTCGGATCGATCGGCTTGATCCGGATGGGGAGAACGGGCTTGCGCAAAGCCTGGGCATGGTCGGCCTCGGCGGCGCACCAGGGTGAGGCGAGCCAGTCGGGGCTGACGAGCGCGATCAATGCGCGACAGCGCCGTAGCTCCGTGTAGAGCCGCTCTTCCCATGTCTCGCCACCGACGATACCGGCCTCGGCATCATGGTCGAGGAAGACTGCCGCGTGCCCCTCCTCCCGCAGCCAGTCATGCAGGGCACCGGCGGCAGCATCGTCCTGACTGCTATGGCTGAGAAAGATGAAGCTCACGGGCACCTCCTCCCGCATGCATGGCCGCACTGCTGCACACCCATCCATCGAGCGCTTTGAGTGTGTCTGGATCTCGGCCCCATTCCCGAGTGCCGCCCGTGATTTTACAGCGTAGGGGCAATCATCTTACTGAACTACTTTGCCTTCGTTCAATGTGATCATGAGATCGCCTAATACCTGCTTAGGCTTGGCAGTATTCAATCTCGCCACCATGCGCGCCTCATGATGATTCGAGATATTACTACTCTAGGTTGCAGTGGTTTGATCTTCGTGTGATCCACCTCACATATGCAGGTCACTGTTGGTGCGTTGCTTGTCGCCAGGCAAAGGGGCGACCTCGGGGCTGTTAGCAATGCCGAATAGAGTTATTCTTTCCCGAAAGTGTGCCCAAAGATCCATTGAGGCCGACTAATACGAGGAACGCTACTCAGAGCTTAGGAGGATGTCATGACAGTTGATCCGAATAACTGCGAGGATAAAGCTAACAAAGAACCGCACACTTCGCAGTTGAAAATCATTATCCCGGCAACTGCAAAATTTATAGTTGTCATGGCTGGTTTCGCAATTGCAGCAATGATCGTTTCTGCGTCACAAATAGCTGGTCAAGGCATGACACCAGTGGGTGCATGGGAGGTTCAGCACGGAAACCTTCATATTGTCTACGCGTTCACGAATGATGGCACGTATACCTACCAGCGCTTTGGAACCGGGCGCGACGAAGAGGAGACGGGAGTTTATTCCGTACGAGGCGATCGTCTAATCATCAAACCGAATAGCGGGCCTCAGCGCGCCTTTCGCTGGAAAATCGGTTGTGATCCCGCTACTGCATGTACACCGGGCATACCACCAGTTCTGTTTCTGGAATATCCGGATGGTAGAAAAGAATTCTTCTATCCTCAGTAGAAGGATACCTTGCAAGGCTGATATTCTGGTTTTAGCCCCTTTCGGGACTTCCCTGCGCGCAGAGGCGCAAGTGGAGAAAGGGCTGCGTCTCCTACCATTCCGTCAGGGCAGGAAAAGCTTCCAGTGCCGTGCAACGCGTTGCACGGACGTCCACAGTTCTGCACTGGTCCCTATGGATTATGCGGTCCTCTCTAGTACCCACTGTTGCTGGAGCGTGAGTCGTGATTCAAGGGTGCATGAGCGGCATCGCTGACGCGACCCCGATTGTTTTGACGGCTGAGGAGCGGACCGAGCTCGAAGGCCTGGCCCGCTCGACGAAGACCGAGCATCGGCTGCGCCAACGCGCGGATCGTGCTGTTGGCGGCGGACGGCCAGCCGACGCGGGCGATTGCGCGGGCGGTCCACTGCACGATCGGCACCGCGAGCAAGTGGCGCGTCCGGTATGCCGCGCAGCGACGGGCTGGTCTCGACGAGACCGGTGCACGTGGGGCCACGCCCAAATCCACGGCCGCGACCGACCGGCGCATCCTGGCGGTCCTCGATGATCCCCCGCCGGTCGGCTTTGCCCGCTGGACCGGCCCGCTGATCGCCCGGGCGCTCGGCGACATTGACGTGCAGCATATCTGGCGCTTCCTGCGGGCCCAGAAGATCGACCTGGCGGGGCGCAAGTCGTGGTGCCCGAGCCAGGATCCCGCGTTCGCCGCCAAAGCGGCCGAGATCGTCGGGCTCTATCTCGCGCCGCCCGATCAGGCGCTGGTGCTCGCGGTCGACGAGAAGCCGCACATCCAGGCACTCGAACGTGCCCAGGGCTATCTCAAGCTGCCCAACGGTCGGGCGCTTACGGGCCATGCGCACAACTACAAGCGCCATGGCACGAGCACGCTGTTTGCCGCCTTCGAGGTCGCCACCGGCCAGGTGGTCGCCGCGCACAAGAAGCGGCGGCGCGTCGAGTTCCTCGACTTCATGAACCGCATCGTCGCGGCCCATCCTGGGCGCGAGATCCACGTCATTCTCGACAACCTCAACACCCACAAGCCTAAGCGCGACCGCTGGCTGGCCCGGCACAAGAATGTGCATTTCCACTACAGGCCGACCGGCGCCTCCTGGCTCAATCAAGTGGAATGTTGGCTCTCAATCCTCGCCGGCCAGTCGCTGCACGGCGCCAGCTTCACCAGCGTGGCGGAACTCCGCAGGCACATTGATGCGTTCATCGCCAACTACAACGAAACCGCTCGTCCCTTCGCTTGGTCCAAGTCCGAGGTGCATCAAAAGCACCTCAAACCGCGTTTCGCGGAGCTGTGATTCCGGGTACTAGAAGCCATCCGACAGATTTTGCGTAGCGAAATGTTCGGATCCTACGCAGCAGAGGGGTGATACCGAAGGACGCGCGACACAGCAACATGTGAGATCGCGTGCCCCTTCGCCTGGAGCGCATCCGCAGTGACTCGCAGCGAGGCGCCTTCAGCCTTCATCGCCACCGCCTCGCGAATGGCCGCTTGCTGCCCCTCGTGCGGAACGAGCTCGCCCGTGTCATCGCGCCGGTAGTCGAACGGCACCGTGCCGCCGAGGAATGGCCGGCCCCCATGAGGTGGTCCGGGGTCAACGTTAGTGCATGATTGGTTTTGGCGCTACGGCCGGGGTGGCCGGCGGAGCTGGTTGGGGTTGCGCAGCCGGCCAC
>NZ_LN811362.1:60902-71204 GCF_001006805.1 Microvirga massiliensis
GCCATAGCGGCCATACTAAACGGCGAGCGCAACGATGTCGGCGGTCAGGGCCGCTTCATCATCAGGAGACGTGGGGATCTTGCGCTGCGTGGAGCGGTCCTGGCCGAGAACCCGGCAGGCCAGCCGTTCCGAGACGCCATACTTGGCGATTACGTGATCCACACAGGCGCGGCGGCGGGCGGGGCTTACCAGTTTCCCGAGGCAGCCTCCTTGAGAATCAGCTTTTCCAGGGTGAGATCCGAGACGGCCCGACGCAATCTGGCGTTCTCCATCTCCAGTTCCTTCAACCGTTTCGCCTGTTCGAGCTGAAGGCCGCCGTATTCCTGACGCCAGCTAATGGGATGGACGGCTCTCCCTCCCGCCCTGCACGATACCAGGGCTGAAGACGAGGAGGACATCCCATGACCATCCACACACTTGGCGTCGACATCGCAAAGAACGTGTTCCAGCTTCATGGGGTCGACAGATCAGGAGCCGTTGTTCTCAAGCGCAGGGTGATGCGCGACAGCCTCATGCAGGTCATCGCCCAAATGGCCCCGTGCACCATCGCGATCGAGGCCTGCACCGGGGCCTTCTATTGGCAGCGGCGCTTCGAGGAGCATGGGCATGCGGTCAAGATTATCAGCCCGCAATATGTGAAGCCCTTCGTGCGCCGCCAGAAGAACGACGGCAATGACGCCGAGGCAATCTGCACGGCCGCCCGCCAGCCGCACATGCGGTTCGTGCCCAAGAAGACGATCGAGCAGCAGGATATCCAGACGCTCCACCGTGCCCGCCAGCGGCTGGTGAACCATCGCACCGCCGTGGTCAGCCAGATCCGAGGCATGCTCCTCGACCGCGGCATCGCCATCGGCGTGAGCATCACCCGGGCGCGGCGGGCGATCCCTGAGATCCTCACAGGCCAGCACCCCGAGCTGACGGATCTGGCCCGCGAGGCCATCAGTGAGCTCTATGACCTGTTCTGCGATCTCGATCGACGGATCCGCTCTTTCGATCGGAAGATCGATCGCGTGTTCGAGACCTCTGAGCCCTGTCAGCGGATGGCCCGGATCAAAGGCGTCGGGCCCAAGACGGCGACCGCGATGGTAGCCGCTATCGGCGATGGCTCGGAGTTCCGCAATGGCCGCCACCTGGCCGCCTGGCTCGGGCTGGTTCCCAGCCAGCACTCAAGTGGAGATCGACGCGTGCTGATGGGGATTTCCAAGAGAGGCTCCCAGCCGCTCAGGGCGATGATCGTTCACGGAGCCCGAGCCGTGGTGCGAACCGCGCCTGGCAAGACGGATCCGGCGAACCAGTGGGTGAACCAACTTCGGGAGCGACGCGGCTTCCACCGCACCACGGTTGCGGTCGCCAACAAGACAGCGCGGATCATCTGGGCCGTGCTGCGAACGGGCGAGCCGTACCGCGTTGCCGCCTGAGGACATCGCCAGCCTTGCGAGCATGAGAGGCAAATGAGAGGTACAGGTCGGACCGGCGCGTAAAGAGCCTGACTATTATCGCGGCCTTCGAGGCCGGCCAGCTATAGAGGCGTGCGCGAGCGGATTCCCCATTTGGGCGCCCCAGCCGGGTGACGCCGGATAGATGTTTGCAACTGACCCAAGCCCCTCAAAGCCAATCCTGCTTGCAACGGGAGAGCCGTCCATAGAGATAATAGGTCACCTCGGTGACGCTGATAGCACGAACCGCATCGGCGACGGATTGGCCCTGTGAGACCATCACATCGACCTGGCGCAACTTGGCGACGATCTCTTCCGGCTTGTGACGCTTCCTGGGCATTTCGGTCCTCCTGTCTGCCTCAAGACATACTTCAGGGTGGACCAGCTCAATGGGGGTGGATCACTGGCTCTGGCGCGCCAGAGACCGCAGCGCCGCTCCATAGAAATCCATCCGCAGCACCACCGGAACCGACATGGCAAACCTCCGCGTTCGCCATGTTGAATCAGACCAAGGCCGCTCTGAAAACCCCGACGAGTCTCACCCTCCGGGACCTAGTATTAGGATACTGGCAGTAACAGTCCGAACTTGATTACCCAACGCCGGATAGTCTCCTACCTGATCTCGAGCCCCCATTCGGCCAGAAGTTCCTCAATATCCCGGTAGCTCAGCGTAAAGCGCGGGTACAGCCAGATCCCCTGCCGGATGGCCTCGGGCGGAAACTGGTGACGGGCATAGGAGATGACTTGCATCCCTTACCTCACCTTAGGAAAGTCAAGACGCTCAGCGTCCCTGTGACATGGCCCAACAAGGTGTTCATGCGGCATGAATTCCCACGGGGCGAGATGATGCATCGACAATGACCATCCGATCTGTCTGCTCTCAGCCGGCTGGAAGATCGCGATCCTGCAGGATCAGAATCGGGGTTTCTATGAAGTCGCAGGTCTTCGTGAATTTCACCGGACTTCGCTGTGGGTCAACAAACTTCACCATGAAGAGCACAGTCGCGCTCAGCTGGGTCATCGCGTACTGGAGCGGTACAAGAACGTTGGTGCTATCCATCTTACGCAACTTGTGGAGTGATAGATCCGGCACCGTGACTTGCGCGAGGTTTGCAATCGAGATCTGCGCCTGGATGGACTCGATCGCCCGCCCCTCAAAGTTGACGGCGGCGGCATTGATGCCCAGAACATATTGCGCGTTCTGGACGTCCTGGCTCTGGAATTCCAGATAGCGGGCGACTTCAATGGTTCCTATGCTATCGCCGATAGCAATCTCATAGTCTACCAGGACGCCCATGCCCGCGTGATCAGCCGGCAGCGGCACGAGCGTCGACTCTCCGCTCGCGAGTTCGCGCGACAGATTCTGGACGATGATGCCGCTCGCCAACCCGAGGGCATATCGAGACAAGCGGAGAGGGAAAGGAGATTCGTTGACAAGGTGGATCGCTTGGGCCGCCTCATCGATCCTGAATTCGAGCGCCCCAAGGCCTATCGTGTCCCGGAAGCTGAGCAAAACAGTTGCATCGATGGTGGAATGACTCTGATCCAGCTTAACGTCAAAGGACCCCGAGAGGTACGGCTCGTGGGCAGCCCGTAGTTGTCGGATGAACAGGTTGGCGTTGGCTACTGCCAACGATCCTTGGGTATCATCCCGAACTTCGACGGAAAGAACGACGGTGTTAGAGGTGGGACCGTTGCTGTAGCGGAACGAGGTAACGAACGGCGAGCCCAGTACCGGTGCCTGAGTTTCGGCGATCAGGTCGGGCGGCGTTAGGGTGCAGCCCTTGAGGTCTGGATTAGCTGCAATCTCTTGGCTCAGCTGTAGATATTCGACGGGGCTGATGTCTGGTGCCAGTAGAAACTCAAATTGAAACTTGCAGCTGCTGGTCCGCCCGGGCGAGCTGTCGACTAGCGCCCGACACACGGCGGCACAGCTGCCGCGATCCCTCACGATGACGTAGCGCTGGGGGATTACAACGATGGTGCGGCTGAGAACGCCTAGATAAAGCTGGCGGATGGATGGGTATTTCGAACTGATATCGCCCAGCGCCGTCAGTTCGATGTATTCCGATTGAATCGTGTTGAAGCTATTGAGATCGCTGATGTCGACGATCGGCCGCGGGCCGTCGCCACGATCGATCGTCAGCTTGAGCCGGTACAGGTCGGTCGCGAATTTTCGGCCCAGCTGGGCACCAACGCTGAAGTGAAAGGTCGCCTGCTCGATGACCGGCACCGGGCCAGGGTCGCCTGGCCGCGGGACACCCTCCATGATCGGCAGGCGGCGATCGGCCCGTGCGACGATGACGTCCCTGTCGAGATCCGGACGTACTACTAACCGCTGAGTGCCGCTCGCTGCGACTCGCAGATCGTCCACTCGGACCTGGGTATCATGCGCGCCGCTCACGATCTGCGTTCCGTTATCCACTGACTCCGCGCGTATTCGAGCAAGCCCTGGCTGTGTCAGTTCCGTGTTCAGCCGGAGCATCCGCTCCGAGGTGGCCGGATTAGACATCCGGACAGGCTGCACCGCTTCAAGCGGGACAGGCCGCCGAACCGGTTCTTCCACCGCGACGCGGTGCGGCCAACGCGCCCAGAAGATCAGAGGCCGCCCAATTGTACGCGAGCGCCAGACGTCATAGGCGGCCGCCAGCGACAGCATCGCCGTGCCGCTATTGACCAAGTTATCGTAGAGCAGCAGGACATTGACACCGAGAACATTGTCGATGGTGACCTGCCAAGTGGTCTCGTTTATCGGAGTTACAGCACAGGGCAGAACAACCGGCGTGTCGGTACCGGTCTGCGGGTCTTTGGCGAGTACTGTGAGAGTCACCGCAAGGTCGCGCAGCGGGATTTCATGATACTGCCTGCCGGGCGCCAAGGCCCTGCCGGTCTCCACCCCTACTGGAACGCTCTTGCTGAGACCAAACCGGAGAGTGGCCCTGTTGAATGGATTGCCCTGAGCATCGATTCCGGACCGGCTAGCCGCGAAAGAAAACAGGGGATCAGGATTCTCGGCTAGCGTGAAGGTCGGCAGGTACCAGGACTTGTTCGGGTCGTCCTTGTCCTGGAAGACATCCCCCTCCTGCAGATCGGCGAATGGCAGGCTCGGGCTCGGGCGCTGAGCGTCAGGCACGACGTCTTGCCCGAGGACCGCGGCCTGAGACCGCAGAATGGGATTGGCGTCAGCCAAGCGAAACGCTGAGGACGTGAAAATTGCCTTCTGCAACGGGTTGGGCATAAGGCAGGCCTCCTTTGCGCTGAATGGGCTCCCCCGATGGGGCGAGCCACCGCCCCCGACCGCGAGCGGGAAACGACAGAATTCTGACTCCAAAGTCGAACAGGCCCCCGTAGGGGCCCGACGACCATCAGGCTGTTTGGAAGCTCTTGATGTAGTCGTTGATCTGGTCCCGCTTCTCAGCAGGAATGGGTGGGATTGAGAGCTTGAACGGGTTGATGTATTTCAGCCGCCCCGTCGGCAGGGGCACCTTGATCGGCTCGGGCGTTCCCCAGTTGATCGGCTCGTCTGTGAAATTAGGTCCTACCACCGAGACCAAGAGGTCATAAGAGAACTCGGTCTCCCCGACATACTTATCCGAGAAGACCTCCCAGATGACATTCTTCTGGTTGGCCTTGGTGATATTGAAGGTGTCTGTGCGGCCTCCGAACTTGCACGTCAGCGTCGCGGACAGTGCATCGTTGGGCAGCGGCCGATCGAGAACGAACCGGACAAAGGTATAGCCAACCTCATCGGGAGTGACGATCGGCGCGTGGTTATGGATCGTCTGCTCGACCGAGAAGACCGATCCGCCGTTGGCGAGTTCCACCCGCGGGTCAGACGAGTCGAAGACAATGGTCTTACGAATCCTCACCTGGTTCTGGTCCCAGTCTGGAAGCGACCGGTCGAGCTTCAGGAACGCGATGTTGATGATGTCGCGCGGCGTGTCCCTGGTCCAGACCGCCAGCTCCGACGGTCGATCCGGGTTCTTGGTGCCGACTGTGTAATGGAACCCTTGGGCTCGGAATTGGGGAAGCGCTTGTCCCGCGGCATTAGTCGGCTGGCTGAATTCGGGGTAGGCCACCTCGATTTGTGCGCTTTCAACCGGATCACCGATTTGCGTTCCGTCAGGAAGTTTCTCCCCCCAATTGATATTATTCTGGGCAGCCACTTGCAGCTTCTTGAAGTACTCATCAATCTCGACGACGGCCAGATACTTGTTCAGGTCGGCCCTGACAGCGGGCTCCAGGTCGTTCAGCGTGCCGGACTTGCGGTCAATGATCGGGATGGTGCCGTTCAGGACGAAGTTATTCTCGAAGTGGACGCCGCGGCGCTGAAAATTGCCCTTAAGGGACACTGCAGACCCGCCGAATAACCTGCTAAAGAGGCCGCGCTCAGTTGACGCCGGGGTATCTCCCGTGGGATGCCAATCAAAGATTTCCGTTTTGACAAGATTGAAGGCCTGTTCGCGCATCTCGTCGACCTGCTTGTCGATCATCTTTTTGAGCTCATCGTCCTCACCTAGAACGGCGTTGTTCATTGTGATGATCGTCTTGATGCCACCAGTCGTGACACATTTCTCATAGGCGAAGGATAGGCTCGCATTGTTGATGCCCAGGAAGCCACCAGCAGAGACCGCCGCGGAGAACTGGTCATACATCTTGTCGACATCGACCTTCACGGTGATCTGGCACTCGTTGACATAGAATTGCTGCTTGAGATTGTAGTGAACTGTGAAGGGTGATTTCCCGTTCTTGAGGGCACCCGCGATGGCGCCGGCCGCCATCGTGTTGCAGGTCACCAAAAAGCTGCTGATGCCGGAAGCCTCGACGCTACCTTTCCCCGCACCCTGAGCACTGAGGAAGAACGGGATTTTTGCGGTACCAACTGGAACGAGATCGGGAATCTCAATCGTAACATCGTTTTCGACAATTGTAACGATACCGAGATTCGGATCGGGTTCATTGCTGTCAATGTGAAACAGCGCCGCCAGGAATGGAACCACTGCGGGACGGGTGTCGAACTCGCGCGCTTTCAGTTTCTGCAACGCGTTTTGGATGACACTGTCCGGGATGGCGAAGGTCGTTGAAAAAGTGCAGATGGATCCCCCAATTTCGGCTGTGCCACCAGTTGTGTTAGCGTCGGTGATTCCCAAGGTCGTCTCAGTGGTCATCAGCCCTTTGAAGATCGTCATTCCGAAATCGAAGTCGGCAGGAGCTGTCTGCTTCTTGGCAAGATATACCCGCTGGGGCACAAAGTAATACTGGCGGGGCATGCTCGCGCCCTTGAGCCTTGCATTATTCGCGTCGGGATATACCTGCAGCTGGTATAGACGACCGGTTTCGTCGTTTACCTGGACGGTGATGAAGTTGGGTCCGAAGAGAGGGCCCAGAGGCATCAGGGCTTCGTTGTCCATAGTGGCACTCCGATAGAGGTGTGAACTGTGACGGTTCACGTGTTGAATCGAGGCAGTTGCATTACTGGGACTCGAGCCAAGCCTCTAGGAAGCTCTCGTCCATTCGGTTTGCCTGGCCGCGCAACTGCGGCGTCTGGCTCTTTGGGTATTCCGGCTTGATAAAGGGGAGGAGACTCTCGAAATCAGTCGCTACGCCAGCTTGGATGCTCGCCATGAAGTCGGAATAACTCATCTGGAAGCCACTGGAGTTCACTGTGTCCAGGATAGACTTGGTCAACAGTCCATGACCGTCGCTCTCATAGGAGAGCTCCCAGAAACGGCATCCGGAGATGAGCGTCATCTTGGCGAGCGGTACAAAGATCTGACTGGGATCCTCCTCGCAATAGAGATGACCACCTTCGGAGACTTGGACATTGCTCACGTTGTTGCGGCACGCATCGGAGTTGTCCGGGACGGCGATACCCGCCGGGATCCATGTGTTCATATAAGTTTGGACTCGCTCCGTCAGATCACTATCCATCTGCAGCGATTTGTATTTGGCGAATGCGTCGACCTCCTCACTGAGGCCTCCGGAGTGACATGAGTCGGAAATCACAGTGAAGTTGACGACGGACGGCTCGAGTTGGTTCGCGATCAAGACCAAGTCCCGGTCAGTCAGGAACGGGCGCGTCGCCATGCACATCGACTCATAGAAGCGCTCGCAGGTAGCGTCATCAGGGTCAGCCGGCTCAACCGTTCCATGGCCGGAAAAGTAGAAGCAGGCGACATCGCCAGGCTGGCTGGCTCTGATCACGTCGCCCAAGGCCAACAGCACGGTATCTCGGGTGGCGGCGGCATCCGTCAGTGTAACGATATCAGACGGATCAAAGCCGAGGGAAGGAAGCAAATCCGTGATGGACCAAGCGTCAGGCACACAGCAGTGCAGATCCGAGTCTCCAAAAGGATCAATGCCCGTGTAATCGTTGATACCTACCACAACGGCTCTTTTCGTCATGAAAATCTCCACTGCTTTGCGGTAGGCGCCAAGCGTCATCTATCGCGGGTTAGAGATTAAGCTCTACGAGTCTTCCTCTATGTGATGCAATTCACAGCTGCGGCAGATCTTCCGTTATCACACACCAATCATGTAGGGTGCAGTCTCCAGGGCCCTGTCGCGGGAAAGCTGACGACCTGGGTTTCCTGGCGGTAGGGTGAGTTGCAGTCCGTTTCCGACCCCCGTCACCAGTTCACGCCAGACATTATCCGGCGCGTCTTCTAACCTTATCTCTGCTTCACTCTCAGCTACCGGGATGTCGAGTAGCTCTTGGCCGAGCGACGGCTTGAGATCTCATACGAGGCCATTCGCCGGTGGGTGCTCAAGTTCGGTCCTGCCACTGCTAGGAGCCTGCGATGACTACAGCCTCGGCCCAGGGTTATCTGGCACTTGGACGGGATGGTGATCTCAATCCAGGGCCGGTGCATGTATCTGTGGCGCGCTGCTGACCGCGAAGACGAGAGCCTCGACATGCTCGTTCCGACGCGCTAGGACAAATCCTCTGCTTTGAAGCTCATGCGCAAGTTGCTCAAGAGGTAGGGCTCTGCTCTGCGCGTGCTCGCGACTGACAAGCTGACGTCCTATGGATGCGCACGACGGGAGCTCGGTCTGTCCGCGTAGCATGAACAGAGCCTGCGTAAGAACAACCGCGCCGAGAACTCGCACCAGGTCATACGACGACGCGAGCGAAAGATGCAGGGCTTCCAGTCAGCTGGATCCGTTCAGCGCTTCCTTTCGACCCACTCCGCCGTCCACAATACGTTCAATCTCCAACGCCACCTCATTTCCCGTCGCATGTTGCGCGTTTTCCGGAGCGAAGCCGCGGAGCATTGGCGGCGCGTGAACGGCCGCGGCATGAGCGACTCCAGTTTACGCCAAATTGCACCGCTGCCGAAGCTCCCGTGACTACGCCCTCCCAGAAGCGGAGGGGTACGACGACCGGACCCTGCGCATAAGATACCAGCGTTCTGGATCGCCCCAGCATCAGCCCAGCTGATCGAGCAGTGACTTGGCATCCTTAAGGTCCGCCGTATCGAAGCCTTCCGTGAACCAGCCGTAGACCGGAGCCAGCAGCTCGCGGGCCTCGTTGCACTTGCCGCTGTTCTGCCACAGGCGAGCGAGGCTCGAGGCCGCACGCAGTTCCCATAACTTGGCGGCTTGGCGGCGGGCGACGTCGAGAGCGCGGACGAACGAGGCTTCGGGCTCGGCTCGATTTTGGGAGGGCAGATACAGCAGGCATTCGCCCCTGAGGCGATACAGCTCGGCTTCGAAGCAGCGCTCTCCGGTCCTGTTCGCGATCAAGAGAGCTTCTTTCACGAGTTCGAGCGCGGCTTCGACAGTCTGACTGTTCTCGAGTTGCGCCACCGCCTTCAGCAACAGCAGATACGGCAGGAAAATCTCCGCGCCCGACGCGCGGTACGCGGCCATTGCTTGGTTCAGCTCCGCCAGGCCCGCCTCCGGCTCGCCGCCAGCCGCAACAGCCCAACCGTGCAGGCAATGTCCTGTAGCGAGCCAGAAGAAAAGCCGCTGCTCAGTGCAGAGCGTAATCAGGAGCTATGGCGGAAAGTGGGTGATGCTGGTTTGAGAATGGCGGCGTATCGAGGCGGGTGTCGAGCCTGCCAGAGCCTCTTGGAGAAGAGCGATACCCCATGAACGACCCTATCAACATTGTCCGCTTGCGTCAGCCCGATGCAATTGACGATCCTCTGACGGAGATCCTGCGCGCTGGCGCCCGCAAGCTCTTGGCCCAGGCGATCGAGAGCGAGGCCGAGGCTTATCTCGCCAGCATGCGCGCCCTGAAACTACCAGATGGGCGCGAGCGTCTGGTGCGGCATGGACACGGACCCGCGCGCACGATCCAGACCGGGATCGGTCTAGTGGAAGTGCGCCGGGTCAAGATCCGCGACCGCGGTGCCGCCGGTGAGGAGGATCGGATCCGCTTCACCTCGGCGATCCTGCCGAAATGGGCGCGGCGGACGAAGAGCTTGGATGCCCTGTTGCCGATCCTGTATCTGCGCGGGCTCTCGACCGGCGACTTCCAGGAAGCGCTCTCAGCCCTGCTCGGCCAGGAGGCTCCGAACCTCTCGCCCTCCGCCATTGGCAGGGTCACGGGTGAATGGCAGGTCGAGTATGAGCGTTGGCAGGCGCGGGATCTCTCGGCGCGGCGGTATGTCTATGTCTGGGCCGATGGTGTCTACCTGCAGGCCCACATGGAGGATCATGCGGAGTGCATCTTGGTGCTGATCGGCACCACCCGGGAGGGCAAGAAGGAGCTGATCGGCTTCCAGGCCGGGGTGCGCGAGAGTGCTCAGAGCTGGCGCGAGCTGCTCGTCGAGATCAAACGGCGGGGGCTGTCGATTGCGCCTCACATTGCCGTGGGTGATGGGGCGCTCGGCTTCTGGAAGGCGCTCGACGAGCTCTT
>NZ_LN811362.1:71505-74124 GCF_001006805.1 Microvirga massiliensis
AAGACCACCAACGTGCTCAACAAAGTTCCCAAGTCCGTACAGCCGGACATGAAGACAGCCCTGCGGGAGATCTATCTCGCGCCCACCCGCGCCCAGGCCGAGGTTGCGGTCGGTCTGTTCGCAGAAGCCTATGGAGCGCGTTATCCGAAAGCCGTGGCGTGTATCCGCAAAGATCAGCGGGCGCTGCTGGCCTTTTATGACTGGCCTGCCGAGCACTGGATCCATCTGCGAACCACGAACCCGATCGAGAGTGTGTTTGCGACGGTGCGGCACCGGACCGTGCACACCAAGGGCTCGTTGTCGCCGACGGCCGCGCGCTTGATGGTGTTCAAGCTCGTGACGGCGGCTTCCAAAACCTGGCGTCGGCTGATGGGCGAAAACCAGTTGCCGAAGGTGATCGCCGGTGCCAGATTCCAAGACGGCGCCGAGATCATTCCGATGCAATCACACAGCGCCGCCTGATCGGCCTCGTCACCCAAAATCCGCCATAACTCTCGTGGCGTTCCGCAGTGTCTCTTCCCACTCCAGTCGACCGAGGCTCAGAGGGTATACTGCACGCTGGCACAGCTGCTCTTCAAGGCTGACAGGCTTACCGTCGATGCACGTCGCACGTTATCGGAATACGCGGCGCAGTTCGACTCCCTGCACATCAGTCTGGCACGAGGTCTCGCGATCCGCCCGTCGCGGTTCGATCAGCTCAAGCATGCGCGGAAGGCACTAAGACTGCGCGATCTTGAGGAACCCACTCCTGCATCAGAAGAAGCCTCAAAGGTCAACAAGTTCGCTCGCTGCGGCTTTGCCAACCGCCGGCGGTAACTCCTCGGACGTGCCTGCCAGGTTACCGGCGTCGGCACGCACGGCCTGACGTTCTCTCTACAGAGTGGGCAGCATCAAGGAGTTGCGGCTGGCCGGGATCAGCGATCTGGAGGCCGCCAATGCGTTCCTGCCCGGCTTTATGGCAACCTACAACAGCAAATTCGCCCGCTCGCCTGCCCACGATCTGGACCTGCATCGACCGCTGAAGGATCGGAACGATCTCGGTTATATCCTGTGCTGGCGGGCGACGCGACGCGTCTCACAGCAGCTTGTGGTGCACTACAACCGGATGAAGTTCACGCTGCACCCGACGGAGATCACCGCGCGGCTGGTGGGACAGGCGGTTGAGATCTACGACTTTCCGGACGGGCGGCTGGAGATCCGCTGGAAGGGGCTGCCCCTGGCCTATGCGGTATTCGACAAGCTGCAGCGGGTCAGCCATGCGGCGATCGTCGAGAACAAGCGGCTGAGCGAGGTGCTGGCCTGGATCAAGCAGCAGCAGGACGCCCAACCAGCCCCGTCAGGGGATAGAGTCGGGCCCCGCCGCTCGAGCCAGAAGTTGGGTCTGATGAAAGACCGCGCGGATCGCTTGGCGCAGGTGCCCCCATCCGTCCGAAGCTCGATCGCCTGGGGCGGCAGCGCTCCGATAAGGTCGGCACACCGCCGCCCCAGGCTCCACCTCACCCGGCCTGACTGACAGTTCTACTTTGCGCAAAAAGAGACATTTCAACTTGGTTGCGACAACGCGGTGTCCTTTCCCACGCGCAAATTCGTATTCCCTTCCTGGAAACCTGGGCGCATGCTGATCCCTGGGTCGAGGGTCAGCGGAGGTGGCCATGCCCGGCAAGTTCATACTCAGGGATGACGTGAAGCGGGATGAGCTGGAGATTGCGCGGCTCGGCTGGTTGAGCAATCCGGCCGCGACCGGTGCCAAGCACCTCACCGTGATCGAAGGGACCTTCCTCCCCGGCAAGGGGCACAGCTTTCACTACCACGCCGACCAGGAAGAACTCATCTATGTGGTGTCCGGCACGGTCGAGCACTGGATCGAGCAGGAGAAGCGGACCTTGAGCCCCGGCGACAGCGTCTTCATGCCCGCCGGCGTCGTGCACGCGACCTTCAACACCAGTGCCGAGGACGCGAAGGTCATTGCCATCCTCGGACCCAGTGCTGGCGAGATGGGGGTCGAGCAGATCGATGTGTCTGGTGAAGCACCTTGGAACGGGTTGAAGGCCAACGTGGCCTGAGAGCAGCGGTTGTTCCATAAACCGCCTAAACCGCCTTTTGCGAACTGCGCCGCGCAGCATCGGCTTTGGGAGCCCACACGGGAGAACGCCATGGCAGACGACCACAGGAGTCTCGATCCATCGACTTGGGATCCGGCACTGGACGCTGTGATTGCCGCCCCTGCCCACCACAAGGTCCTGTTCGAGAACGACCGGCTCCGGGTTCTCGAGGTTACCCTCGAACCGAACGACGAGGAGCCCGTCCATCACCATCGCTGGCCTTCCGTGTTCGTGTTCGACTCGGTGAAGCCGCCGATCTACGACTTCGCGCCAGACGGCACTCAACTGCCGCCCAATCGCGACGTGGTGCAGGCCGTTCAATCCTGGGACGATAAGGGGTGTCTCGTCGTTCACATGGCGCCCCAGCCGGCGGGCCGTGTGCTCAACGGCTCCGATCAGACCCTCCACGGCATCCGCATCGAGATGAAGATCTGAAGACCTACTCACTCGGTCTTCCTGACGGCACGGCAATTGCCAGCGCTGGCGGTTCCATAAAGGGGGATTCTGCGAATGACGC
>NZ_LN811362.1:75006-78856 GCF_001006805.1 Microvirga massiliensis
AGACGCAGGCTCTTCCCGCCTGCGCAATTCCAAATGCCCTAGAGCCGTCCCGGAGGGTCCTCCGGCGGGAACTTGTCCTCGTGGACGATTGCCATGGCCTGCTCAAGACCGTCCCTCACCTCAAAGCCGATCCACTGGCCATCTCTGAGATGGTTCTCCCTCGGACAGGCGAGGAAGTAGCTCCCGGATTGTTTTGCAACAAAGTTGAGTTGCGCGTCATGCTGGGGCCAGATGCCGCCTGGATCGACGTAAGCACCCCATATGGCGTCTTCCTCCCGCAACTTTATGGGCATCTCTAACTGGGTGTAGGTCCTGGTCACCATGAGGCTGTGTTTGATCATACTGGAATGATTGATGAACTCGATCCTCACCGACCAGCCTGTCGGCACGGCCAGTGTGAGATTGCCGCCCCAGTAGCCGTTGAAGTCCATGATGTCGGTTCGAACGTTTTCCTTGGCGTAACGAGCGACCACGTTCCAATCTGCAATGATCTCCACCGCTGCTGACTTGGCGGCAGGGTCATTCTTGATCCAGCTTGGAACGAAGGGCTCGCCGGCCTGTGCCGCTCCGGGAAACAGGCTCAACGTGAGAGCAACGGGAGCAAGTTGGGCAAAGCGTGCCAACATGTGATCCTCCCCCGACAGAGGTCGATGCAGCACTTAGGTTACGCTCATCCCGCCATGCTCGCAATTTGACCTTTCCGTAAAGGCGCTTCTCGGAATCCGCCTCGCGCGCGGGAGGGGCGGGGTGTTCAAGAGGGAAATCTTCCCACTTGAACGGACGCACGGGGAAATCTGGACAAAGTGACCAGATTTCCCCGTGCGGAAGACGCTTTTCGCGGCGGAAAGCGTTCGGTAACTCGCCCGAACAGGGCAAGTTTCGGCGGCGCGGATAGATCCTTAAGAGTCAACGACCTGATCAAGAGCGTGCTTTGCGCTTTTGATCCGACCTCACACGGCGTCGTAATCCTACGGCGCCGGCCACTGCGTTTCGTTCATGATCTTTTCCGGCGCTCGACCGCTTCGCGCGCCGCATCTCGACGCCGACGGCATCGCTTGCGAGCCGTGGTTCGGTGTTCGCCGGTTCCGGTAGGTTGCCCGCCCGAACTTGCGTTTTCTACAAGTGGTGCTGTGCCCTTTCTCACGCGCGCTCGGGGGGCAGCATGGTACGGTGGCGATCGGCGGGGAGCGTATGCCCGCCGGGTTCTGGAACTGACCCGGCCAAACAGGGAAAATTGTCCAGATGTCTGGCCTTCGTGAATATCTAGCGGCTAATGGTGTCAAGGTGCGCGACGTCGGTGCGCACTGGGGAGTCAAGACTGCCGACGTAGTCGGGGTGGTTACCGGTACAGTAGACGCCGTGATGACTCCAATGGGTGAGGCATCAGCTGCAGGGGCAGGTGGTGCTGTAGCTCAAGTTGGGTTCGTCGCAGGCGCGGCCTCAGTAGCCGCAACGTGGGTAGGGTCGTATCTGGCTCTTGGCGCAGGGTATTACGAAGCGCGCGAGGTCCACGCGAACGAGAGTGCAGCATCGGGATTTGCTCAAGGCTTTGTCGGTGCACTTCTAGGCTGGAACGCCTCACAAGTTGCAGATCACTTCGGGATAAAGAAGGTAATCTGGGCCAATGTGGTCGACTCCCAGATGGACGTAATTGGAGCGAAAGCCTTCAATCGTGGTTTGGCCACGGGTTTCGGCCTCGGTTATGCCGCAGCGAATAAGAAGGCTTTCCTTTCCGAGATTAAACAAGTGGTCAACGTGCGGGCTCCTAAGCATTGGAGTGGTGAGGCGAACCGGCGTGCTCGGATCAATTATGTGATCGACCTTGCAGCAGGAATGCGGAGGTACTTCGGTCCGTAAATATTGTACCTTGGCGACGACGAACTCGACCAGGGCACAGTGTGTCTGGAGGAACGCTGCGGGCGTGCCCCTCTGCGCCGCGCGGTAGTAGCGCGCGATCTCCTCCGCATCCTCGATGAAGTCCGCGTAGCGGCGGGCGAAGGCGAGAAGATCGGGGCGCGAGTGTTGCATGGGCGGGATCTCGTTGCCGTGCTAGTTAAAGGCGCGGCGCGGATTGCGGCATATGCTACCCCTCAGGTCTTCTCCCGCCGCTCCCAGAAGGCCTTGGCAGTTTCGTAGGGCTGCTTGGCGATGTCACGGGAGATGGTCTCGAGGAGCTGATACTAGGGGCGCTGGCATCTAACTCTCTGGGCGATTCCCCTCGCTCGTAAGCGTGATTCCTTGGGCGAAGGAGGATTCGGGCATGGGATCGGCGGTGCTGATGCGGGCAGACTATTCGGCGGCGGAGCTTCGGCGGCTGGCGCGGAGGTCGAAGGACACGCGGCAGAGCAGCCGGCTCTTGTCGCTTGCGGCGGTGCGCGCAGGCATGAGCCGAGCGGAGGCGGCCAGGATCGGCGGCATGGACAGGCAGCCTTGCGCGACTGGGTTCATCGCTTCAACGCGGCCGGGCCGGACGGCCTTCTCCTGGTCGAGCGGCCCCGGGCGAGGCTCTCACCCGAGCAACTCGCTGAGCTGGCAGAGGTTGTCGAGACCGGTCCCGATCCTGCCGTCGACGGCGTCGTGCGCTGGCGGCGCATCGATCTCAAGAAGGTCATCGAGGACCGCTTCGGCGTCGCCTATCACGAGCGCCATGTCTCGACCCTTCTGAAGAGGCTGGGCTTCTCGCATGTGAGCGCGCGGCCGCGTCACCCGGCGCAGGATGCGAAGATCGTCGAGGCGTTCAAAAAACTTTCCCCGCACCCTGAAGGCGCACTTGGCGGGGGTGCCGGCCGCCACGCCGATCGAGATCTGGTTCCAAGACGAAGCCCGGATCGGCCAGAAGAGCGGGTTGGTGCGGCAATGGGCAAGGCGCGGTACGCGACCACGTCAGCCCGCCGAACGACGCCACGAGAGCGCCTAATTGTGTTTAGGCGTGCAATTTTGGCTCTGACGCAGTTTGGGTGCACCAGTCGTCGTAAGCTGTCATTCCGTCCCAACGACTCTGGCTTGCAGGAGGTCGAGATGGCCTCTGCCGTACATCTGGCGCTTCACGAGCTTGAGTTTCGTGATCTGGCCTTCGGTCTGCCCGTTCGACCACGGCAGCCTGATCGCCGCACGAACGGCTGCCTCATCCTTGGCGATGCCATTGGCGAACGAGGCCACGAGGCTCTGACGCGCTCGGGCAATCCATGAAGTCAGGCCAGCCTCGCGGCCACTCCGGATCAGGTTCTGGAATTCCTCAACTGTGTCGCGGGCCCCGACGAGAGCTGGTACGCCGCTTTCGATGGCTGCGATGGTCATGGTTTCCGCCTTAGTGAGCATGTCTCGCCCCATACTCATCAGCCGGGCGATGGTTCTGGCTGACGGAATGCGCTGAAGCTGCTCGTCTCCGATCCGTTCAGCCCGACGGCGGCGGGTCGTCCATTCCCCCACAACGCGCAGCGAACCGCGAAAGCCGCTGGCCCGCAGACGCCGCCAGAACTCGGCGCCATTGCGGCATTCGCCAGTCCAGAGAGCCTCGAGCCGCGGCCAGTAGGTCTCAAGGCTGCTCTCCCGCTGACGGAAGACATCGCTCCGGCCACCCCGTAGGATCTGTCGTACTGTGCCGCGGCTCAGCCCTGTTCGCCGGACGATTTGCTTGATCGGGATGCTTTCTGCTCCGAGAGCCATCACCGTTGCGTTGGTCTCTTCACGGCGCCAGTAGCCCTCGGACTGGACGCGTTCGGCACAGGTGAGGAGCTCCGGGTTGATCGTTGCCGATCCGATGATCTGGCGGATCTGGCGCATTGACTTGCGGACAGCCTCCAGAAAGGCGCGGCTCGCGTTCTCCATTAGATGCCAGCGGTCGGCAACC
>NZ_LN811362.1:79877-88736 GCF_001006805.1 Microvirga massiliensis
CACGCGCCGGAGATAATGGCTATGCACACGCCAGGAGATGGTGCCGCACGAAGGGCATACCCCTGATCGGTGACTGGAATGCACAGTGATGGTCACGCGCTGTGAATCAGCTTGGATCTGATCCACGATCAGGCCGGGCGGGATCAGAGCCGAGGGCGGCAAGCTTCGGTGCATGATGCTGCCTCCTTCTGGGAAAACAGCACTAATCCAGTCCTCAACTGCACCAAAACTGCGTCAGAGCCAAGATTGGACGCCGATCAAGGATCAGCTTTGCGCGCCGATTGACACTGAGAATCCGAGTCGGCGAAATCATGCTCATTTGAGCAGCTTTACGACAGCGCGCGCGATGAACTCCGAACACTCACGCGCCGATCGTGTATGATGGCGTTGCTCTGGGTCCGTCCTTATCTGCTGCGGATTCTCAAGATCGACCGGCCCAATCAGTTCTGGGCCGCCGACATCATTACGTTAGGAGGCTTGCTCTATATGGTGGCGATCATCGATTGGGCAGCCGGGCGGTGCTCTCGTGGCGGCTGTCCAACACCATGGACGTGTCGTTCTGCAGCACCAGATGCAAGCCGCCTAATCTGCAACCCAGATGAGCCGGAGCCTCTCTTAAATCAGGCCACCCTCTGTCTCAAAATCTCTGACGACGGACAGTCGTGGAGGAGTCCGCGTTGACGCCGCGCTCGTGTATCACCTCGGCGAGATCACGGTAGCTGATGCCGTACTTACAGGACCAGCGCACGCACAGCAGGATGATCTCGACCGGAAAGCAACGGCGCTTGAAGATCCGCACGGGAGCGGCTCCGTATAGACCACCCCTCGTTACGCTACCCTTGTGGGCGGGCAAACCCACGTAGCTGTCTTTTCGACCCATGCTCATTTTTCCTAATGAGGTGCCTAGATGTGATCTGACTCACGTCCGTCCCACGCGGTTATGGCATGCTGGTGTCGTGGGGACGACGATCGGACCCGCAGTCGCGCGCAACACGCGAGCTTTGCTGGACAAGGAGAATTGCAATGTTGCTTGAGAAAGATGAAAGCGTTGCAGTGCCGTTGCTGGCCGAAAAAACCGAGACAATCGTGGGCGTTTTAGTGCCGTTACAGGCTGAAGAAATCGATGCAGTCGCTGGCGGGGTGTCCATCTACGTTGATGGAATGTATCAAGGCGAGGGATCGTTCGACTATTGGCCGTGGCCGGGCGGGCACTCGATGAGCGGCGCCCCAGTGGTTTTCAAGTAAGCTGGACCCCGCAAAACATAATTGCGCAGGGGGATGCAACCTCTGGGATTACCTCCCGAAGGCGGGCTGTCAGAGCGTCTGCATCGGGTGGAGGCTGAAAACGCGCGCAGTGCGGCTGACAGCAACACGCGTGAGCGTGCGCGCGTGGTGCTTGTGAGGGCGAGCTGCTTCCGGCGCTGCGGCGACACTGTCAGCGAAGAGATCAGGCGTCGCGCGGGGTTCGCTATGCCCTCTTCGGAATAATGCAATAAAGCGCCCGTGACAGCGCCCGCGGCGCCTTATTCCGAAGTGACCGCGAAATGGAGTCCGGTCGCGTCAGTCACGACGCGACCGAGCAGAAACACCACGATGCCTCCGCTCTCCGTCTCTCCGCGAGCTAGCGCCTCACGCAAACGGCCGAGGGGCTAATCGAACGCCGGACAGGGAAGGGGAGAGCGGCTCTTGTGTGCAATCTCGATCGGACAGACCGCGACACCAGTTGGCGCCGCGAGAGGGCATGCGACGATGAACGCATGCTGGGTCGTAGGCGGTCTTGCGGTGACGCAGACTGCAGCATCCGCCAGCCAGATGGGCCGCTTTGAGACCGAGGTGCTGACCCAAGAGGGAAACCTATTTGCATTGACTGGTCTATCCGGGCGCTGGATCGACTGCATCCATGCCCGTCATCCAGTCCAGGTGATCGTTCTCGACATGGACTCCAGCGTCAGCCCCACCTTTGGCGAGCAGGAGGGCAGCGCCTACAACGGCCGCTTCGGCTGCAGCTGCTATCACCCGCTGTTCGTGTTCAACCAATTCGGCGACCTGGAATGCTGTGCCTTGCGGCCCTGTAATGTCCACTCCGCCGAGGGCTGGCGTGACGTGCTCGAACCCGTGATTGCGCGCTACCGGGACCGGGTGAAGCGGCGCTACTTCCGGGCCGATGCGGCGTTCGCCTCGCCCGAGGTCTACGAGTTCCTGGAGGTGGAGGGCTACGCCTACGCAATTCGCTTGCCCGCCAATCCGGTGCTGCAGCGGCGCATCGGCCCTTTGCTCAGGCGTCCGGTAGGCCGTCCACCCCACGAGGTCCGCCGCTTCTATGCCAGCTTCCGCTACCAGGCCCAGACCTGGAGCCACTCACGCCGGGTTGTGGCCAAGGTCAAGTGGCATCCCGGCGAACTCTATCCCCGTGTCGGGTTCTTGGTGACCGATCTGGCACGCCCGCCCGAGCGTGTGGTGGCCTTCTACAATCAGCGCGGCACGGCGGAGCAGTGGATCAGAGAGGGCAAGAATGCAGCGAAGTGGACGCGCCTGTCCTGCCGCTCGATGCGGGCCAATGCGGTGCGTCTTCAGCTTCATGCTTTGGCTTACAACTTGGCCAATTTCTTTCGCACTCTGGTTCTGCCGGACGAGATCGAGCGCTGGTCTCTGACGACCCTGCGCGAGAAGGTGGTCAAGATCCGCGCGAAGGTCATCGCGCATGCCCGCTACACGGTTTTCCAGATGGCCGAAGTAGCGGTCTCGCGTGATCTGTTCGAGCGTATCCTGGCGATGATCAACGCACTGCGACCAAGGCCGGTGGTGCGATGTCGGGCCTGAGAGTGGAAACGGTCACCGTGGAGCCCTATGGGAGAGGTACGCCCAATGCCTCTCGTTATGGGCGGAAACAGCCCTGCCGGGTAGGTGTGACAGGCGGTCGGGGTCAGTTCAGGCAAGAGACCAGCCCTTTGATGCTGTTCAGAGGTGGCCTTCTGCGCTATCGCCCTCTTAAAAGCGCGTCAGTCGGCCCTCGATCTGAGGAATGCCGGCTGAACGCCAACCAGACGGTTGGCGTGACCCTATTTGCACAATCAGCCGAGGATCTTTGGCGGGCTATGTTGCAGAAGGCATTTGCCTGGTCGCTCCCGGCCCAGCACAGGTCTGGGAGCTAGGTGCCGGCTGGAGAGCAAGGTTCACAGAAGCGCGACTATGTGACTATACTCCTTGCCTACGCCGGATTTGGAGCAAAGCCTGTCGATTCAGGTAGGATCGCGTGGTGGGGTGACCTCCCGACCTGCTGGGCAACGCGCCACAAAAGAAGCCCCGCGACGGGTCTTGCTAACCTCTGCGAGAGGATTGTCGATCCTCGCGTTCGGCTAATTGCGCCGCAAACACCGCCGGCTGCAACGGAAGCACGAAGCACGAGTGCTGGCCGGCTCCTTCGTCATTCCGCTGACTGTAGTGTGTAGGGCACCCGTCGAGGGTTCTGGGGGCCACCACCGACGTTGATCTCGACCGCACAAGTGCCAGTGGCTTTGTGGCGCATCGATGAGGGGATGAGCCGCAACGGCCGACCGAAAACGTGGGAAGCGTTTTCGGTCGGTCTAACCAAAGCCAAGCAGCGGCTTGATCACCCTATAATTGCCGTGGATTATAGCCGGCAACTGCTCTCTTAGACGGATCCCTTCCAGGTATCGGGATCGAAGAGATCGGCTGGATCAAAGCCTGCAGCCTCCTGATCCACGGATTTATCGTAGCCTTCCGCCTGAGCAATTCTCCCGCCGCTGACCAACTCGAGTTCGTCCTCCACCAAGAGCCGGGTTGATGTGTCATTCGTCAATTTCATCAGGACCAGCTCGCACAGTCCTTGCTCATTTTTGTTTGGATTCATAACAGTTCCCTTCTGGTCTGGTTAGTCGAGCGTCACTCGACATTTACGAGCAGCTTGCCGCGCGGTGATCCGGCACACATGAAGTTCTTCATATGGGGTGCCCGAACCCGAACAGCGTACATGAGGTTAGGTGCATTGCGCTGTGCTCCGGCGCATCGACAGCACGCCAGCGATCTGATCCGCCCGCGAAGGACTTATGCGCGGCCTATCAGCCCCAAATGCCGCTATCCACGTCGCCAGCTGCACGACCGGAACACCTAGATAGGCTACGGTCAGTAGTGTCTCAGTTTGAATGTAGCGGCTGCTGATCCACCATCGAAACGCGCGGCGGCGATGCCAAAACCAGCAAACTGTGAACTCCTTCACTGCAACGCGCGATCACAGGTTTAAAATAGAAACCAGTCATCTGATTGACGAGTATTCGAACGGAGCATGACACGATGACGACACTTACTGTAAGTGAGGCGAACACGACGGAATTGCTGCACCCGGATAGGTGCGAGACCGCCGCGATCCGAGATCTTGAGCCGCACGAACTGGATGCGGTCGGCGGGGGGCGGGAGATCGTAGACCTGAGGCCTCTTCAGGGTTATCCGGATCTGGCCGTCATGTCCTTCCTCGCAGGCTTCTATCGAACCTGCGGGTGCTGACCCGCAGGTAACCACGTCGCCACTTGATCCCGGATGTGGCAGACGCCACGCGTGCGCCTGTTCGCGAGCGTCATGGGCGGGATCTTGCGGCTGTTGGCGTCGTAGGCGCGGCGGGGGTTTTAGGGAGGGCGGACCGTTGGCCCTAGGAAGACCGCGCCCGGTGCGCCTGCGCCAAAATGGACGAGCATAAAAATTGGACCGCAACAGCTGCGACTGGGCAAAGTGTGACCGGCCCATAGAAGCTGCGTTGCCCAAGGACGTTCGGGTGACAGCCAAACGATCATTGTTTCGTCAAGAAGCCATTGCGTTCCACCAGCGCCACCGCCAGTGGGGCGAGGTGGTCCTCCTGCTGCCGCTCTCAACCAAGATCCTGGCATGGTCGGCCGTCGCGCTGGTGGCGGTCATCTTCGTCTTCCTCTTCCTTGCGCAGTACTCCCGGAAGGAAACCGTCGCCGGCTATCTCACTCCCGCCACCGGCACCGCGCGTATCTTCGCGCCTCGGCTCGGCGTGATCCGGGCCGTGCATATCGAGGAAGGCCAGCAGGTCGAGGAGGGGCAGCCGCTGCTCACCATCGACACGGGTCAGATCGCGGCGACGGGCGAGGACGTGAATACCACGATGCTCGCGACCCTGAACCAGCAGCGCGAGTTCCTGAGCCGCCAGATCGACGCGGAGCAGCAGCGCACCGAGTCCGAGCAGCAGCGGCTCACTGCCACGATCCACGGGCTCGGGACGGAACTCGTCCACCTCAAGAGTCAGGTCGCCCTCCAGACCGAGCGGATCCGCCTCGCTGAGACGCTCGTTGCCCCGGCGACCCAGCTCAGCGCTAAGGGCATCATGTCGGATATCGAGCTCAAGCGCCGGCAGGAGGCCCTTCTCGAGCAGAAGCAGAACCTCACCGCTCTGCACCAGCAGATCGCGGCCCGCCAGAGCCAACTTGCCGAGACCCGCTACTCCCTCGAGCAGGTGCCGGTCGTCATCGCAGAGAAGATCCAGCTCCTACACAACGAGCTGGCCAGCACCGAGCAGCGCATCGCCGAGGTCAACGGGCGCCGCGCCTACGTGATCCGCGCCCCGACCACCGGGCGGGTGTCCGCCCTCCATGCCACCCTGGGGCAGACCGCCGACCCGAAATTCCTCCAGCTCGCGATCATGCCGCCGGACGCGGAGCTCCACGCCGTGCTCTTCGTGCCGACCCGCGCCATCGGCTTCGTGCGGATCGGGCAGCCGGTCCGCATTCTATACGAGGCATTCCCCTACCAGAGCTTCGGCACCTATGCCGGGCGCACGATCCAGGTCTCCCAGACCGTCCTGACCGCCTCTGATGTCGCGGTGCCGATCCAGCTCAAGGAGCCCGTCTACCGGGTTACGGCTGTTCTCGAGCGGCCCGATATCGATGCCTACGGCCAGAAAGTCCCGGTCCAGCCGGGCATGATGCTCAAGGCCGACATCATCCTGGAGAAGCGCTCGCTGATGAACTGGCTGCTCGACCCGCTCCTCAGCGCCCGGACATGAGCAGCGCGCTCCTCAACTTCACGGGCCGCCGCCAGCTTCCGGTGGTGATGCAGACCGAGGCTGCCGAGTGCGGCCTCGCCTGCCTCGCCATGGTGGCGTCCTATCATGGGCACAAGACCGACCTGAATGCGCTTCGCCGCCGCTTCTCGGTCTCGCTCAAGGGCGTGACCCTGCGCGGCCTGATCCAGCTCGCAGGCCAGATGTATCTCGCCTGCCGGGCGGTGCGCTTCGAACTCGGCCATCTGCCGCAGCTGCGGCTCCCCGCGATCGTGCACTGGGACCTCAACCACTTCGTGGTCCTGAAGGCGGTCACGCGTAAGGGAGTGGTGATCCACGATCCGGCGTCCGGGGAGAAGCACTACCGCCTGGAGGAAGCCTCGAAGCACCTGACGGGCGTCGCGGTCGAGCTTTCTCCAACGGAAGCCTTCGAGGCCCGGGACGAGCGGACGCGTCTCCCGCTCAGGGAGTTCTGGGTGCATGTCCGCGGCGCACCCCACGCGCTGGTGCAGATCGTGGCCCTGTCGATCGTCCTCGAGATCCTGGTGATCGCGAGCCCCTTCTACATGCAGCTCACCATCGACGAGGTGATCGCCCGGGGCGACGTCGACCTCCTCCTCGTGCTCGCCCTCGGCTTCGGGCTCCTGACCGGGATCACCGTCGTGTCGACGGCGCTCCGGTCGCATATCGTGCTGATTGTCCAGAACACGCTGCATTTCCAGATCGGGGTGCGCCTGTTCCACCACCTGGTCCGGCTGCCGCTCTCGTTCTTCGAGAAGCGTCACATCGGCGACGTGCTCTCGCGGTTCGGGTCCATCGAGCCGATCCGCAACCTCCTCGCCGAGGGGGTGATCACGGGTGTGATCGACGGCCTGATGGCGATTGCGACGCTGGTGATGATCTTCATCTACAGCCCGCTGCTCGCGACCATCGTCCTCATCGCCGTGGTGCTCTACGCGGCCG
Organism: Microvirga massiliensis; assembly: GCF_001006805.1. Classification (GTDB taxonomy): domain Bacteria; phylum Pseudomonadota; class Alphaproteobacteria; order Rhizobiales; family Beijerinckiaceae; genus Microvirga; species Microvirga massiliensis. Next base: position 86,875 of record NZ_LN811362.1, read on the forward strand.
TGCGCCTCGCCCTCTTCCCCTTGCTCCGGGAGCGCAGCGAGGCCGCGATTCAGAGCAAGGCGCAGGAGAACTCCACCTTCATCGAGACCGCCCGGGCGATCCAGAGCCTAAAGCTGTTCAACCGGGAGGACGAGCGCGAGGGCCAGTGGCTTAACCGCTATGCGGAGGTGGTGAACGCCAACGTGAGGCTCGGCCGGGCCAAGGTGACGTTCAAGACCATCAACGACACGATCTTCGGGCTCGAGAACATCGTGGTGATTTACCTCGCGGCCCGGCTCGCCCTCGACAATGCCCTCACGGTCGGGATGATCTTCGCGTTCATGAGTTACAAGCGCCACTTCACGGAGAAGACGGTGCTCCTTGTCGAGAAGGCGCTCGAGTTCCGGATCCTCGGCCTTCATCTTGAGCGCCTCGCCGACATCGCGCTCACCCCGATAGAGCGCGGGCAGGACCAGCCGCTTGCCTACACGCGCCCCATTGAGGGCCGGGTCGAGCTGCGAAACGTATGCTTCCGGTATGCGGAGACCGAGCCCATGATCCTGGAGGATGTGAACCTGACCGTGGAGCCGGGCCAGTTCATCACCGTCATGGGTCCCTCGGGCGGCGGCAAGACGACGCTCGCCAAGATCATGCTGGGGCTCTTCGAGCCGACGAGCGGCGAGGTCCTGATCGACGGAACGCCTCTTTCGGTAATCGGGCCGCGGGCCTACCGCGAACAGGTTGCCGCCGTGATGCAGGAGGACCAGCTCCTGTCTGGCTCCATGGCAGACAACATCTGTTTTTTCGATGCGGTATTTGATCATGAGCGGATGATCGAGTGCGCGAAAATCGCCCAGATCCACGACGAGATCATGGCATTGCCCATGGCCTACAACACCCTGATCGGCGACATGGGAAGCTCGCTCTCCGGCGGCCAGAAGCAGCGGGTGCTGCTCGCGCGCGCGCTCTACCGTCAGCCCAGGATCCTCTTCCTCGATGAAGGCACCGCTCACCTCGACGTGGAGAACGAGCGGCACATCAACGAGAGCCTGCGGGAGCTGAACATCACTCGGATCAGCGTGGCGCACCGCCCGGAGATGATGGCCGGCGCCGACGGCATCCTATATGTCGAGCATACGGCCCGGCTGTCCGGCCCCCCGGCGCGAACGGCCGTACCCGGCCCGCGACGCTCCGGAGCAAGGGGCGGGAGAAGACAGAAGGCGCGCGATAACGAACAAGGGGATAATCGCGCAGCCGGACGGGAGGATCAAACCGCTAAGCCATAAGCGAATCGCACGGCGCGCGAGTCGGGGCATCGTCCCCGCTTCGGCCAATGAGCGTCTGTCTCTAGAGCGTCGGACTGGAAATCTGTTTCAACGGGTTTTGGTTTGAGTCGACCTGTGATTTCCTCTCCGTGTGAGGGAGGCGGGTAAGAGCCCGCTCGACCGGATCAGGCTGCTGCCGGAAGAAGGGATGAAACCGGACGTCTGACCTGGCGGCGGTGAGCCGCTCGTCGCTGTAGGTCGCGGACATCTTCCATCGTCATGGCGCCGCCTGGCGCGCGGCCCAGACCGGCCGGCTTAGCCTCGGCCAAGTGAAGACAATGGCGGCGATCGAGATCTGCCGCACCGCAGCCCTCGGTGGCTATGTCGAGACCTGTGAGGACTACGGCCACAGCCGCATCGCCTACAACTTCTGCCGCAACCGGTATTGCCCTAAATGTCAGGGCGCGGCGGCACGGGAGTGGCTCGCCGCGCGCGCAGCCGATCTCTTGCCGGTCGACTACTTTCACGTCGTGTCCACACTGCCGGTCGAGATCGCTGACATCGCATATCAGAACAGGGCCTGTCGCAAACTCTGGCGTCGGCCGCAGGATGGGCCGT
>NZ_LN811362.1:90992-102016 GCF_001006805.1 Microvirga massiliensis
CCCGAGCTTTGTCTGATGTGCGTCCACCTCCTCGCGGCGGGTCCAAGACCCGAGGAGATGATGGACAACATCTACGAGACCGCGGAGGCGATGATCCGCGAGCGGCTTTCTGCGCGCCGGCGCGACTTCGTCGAACGCTGTGTGATCCTGGCGCTGTGGATCCTGCGCCAGCATGGGCCGCACGGCTTCCGGGAGTTCCCGCTCGACCGGCGGGCGCTCGGCCGCTCCAGGATCTTTCGGAAGGTAGTCGTCATCGAGGATGAGGAGCGCCGGGTGCCGCTCCTGACCGAGAACCAGATTCGCTCCGCCACCAAGGCGCTCGTCGAGATCGGGCTCATCGTCCTGGCCCTGGCGCCGCGCCGCAAGAACCCGTTCCGCCGGTCTGCCGACGTCTACGTGATTGGCATGGAGTTTGCGGACCTCTTCCCGAAAACCCAGGAATCCGCGCCGCAGGCGCGCCCCACAGATGCTGTGCGGAGCACGCCGACTCTGAAGTCACCCGTAAAGGATAGGGTTTTAATTAAAACACCTCTGGTGCGGGTGACTTCGGCGAGCCGGTTGCCGCGCCCCTTCCAGCGCCGCCCCACGCCAAAGACCGAGGAGGATCTCCACGAGGCGCATCTCGAGGCCCTGCGGATCCGCATGACCGCGACACCGGTTGCGCTCTCGCCGGAGGCAGTGAGAAGCGTCCTCGATCCGCGCTACCGGTTCGGATCACCCCGCCAGCCCGGCTCCGGTGAGTGGCAGCCAGGAGGCATGCCACCCTCAACCCTCGAAACCGCGCCGAATGTCGCTCTCGGCCTTCGCATGAACCGACGATAACGCAAGATGCGAGAGACGGCTGAAGAGGCGGAGGAGGGGAAATGACAACCAGATCAACATCCGCGCTTCGGTGAGTGATCTCGATCGCTTCGGAGAGTGGTGCGCGTAATCGCTCCTTCATGCCGCGAGGGCTTCGGAGAACTCGTGAGCTGATCGATCGGTCCTGACATAGAAAAAGCCCTCGCGAGGAGCCACCGCGAGGGCAAGAGCTAGGCCCTGCTGAAGATCAAGGAACGCAGGGCTGAAGGCGACAATGGCGGCGGACCGCCGCAGAGCGGTCGAGATGTTGAAGACCATCTGGGTCATTGCCGCGGGAACCCGGAGAGCTCCTCGAAGCGCTTGACCGCCCTTCGGCCGAACATGCGGTCGGCGACACGCACCGCCTGACTGTACATTGACTCGACGTCACGCTGCGACTCCGCCATCCCGATTGCACGGCCGTACAGCTCCAAGGCCATGTCGAGATTGCCCAGCATCAACGCCGCCTCGGCCTCCGTCGCAATCCGCCAATGGGTCTCCGGGGCCGTTGCGCAATGTGCGAGCGCGCACTCCGCCATCGCGCGGACGTTCGGGTTCGGCGCGGAGTTCGCCGACGAGGCAAGGAGGTCGAGGAAGGCGATATTGATCGCATGATAGTAGGCTTGCGCGGAATCTTTAGCTTCTTCCGCCTGCCGGAGGCCTGCAGAGTAGAGTTCTCGCGCTCGCGCGAGATCCTCCGCCTTCCGCTCCACAAGCCAGCGACGCTTGAGTCTTCCGCCGAGGACGCCTAACGCATCAGTGGAGCTGATGCCCCCCTTGTACCGCTGCTCGAGCACGGCGAGGGCCTTGGCGCCCTGTCCCAATCCGTCGTAGGCGAGCGCGAGGCTGACGAGTGCATCGGGGTCGAGCCTGTCGGCATTCTCCTCAAGCCTATCAACCGCTTCACGAAATCGCTTGAGCTCGACGGCAAGTCGGGCGCTGTCGATGACGTCTCGCGCCACGCCTTCACCGGTTAGGCCCTGCACGACCAGCAACACGCTGGGGTGATCCGCTGCCTCAGGCTTGACGATCTCCACGTGGTTGCCAGTAACGGACCGACGCACTTCGTCCGGGAACGGCTCGACCGAGGACGCGATCGGGACGAATTCGTCTCGATTGCCGCCCACTGCTCGGAAGAAGAATTTGGTGCCACCACCGAACCTAGTGTTCCAATCCTCGCGCAGCCTCGTGATGAACGGCCTGCCAGCGCGCATGTCGCGGAACTGCCGCTTGAACAGCCTACCGAACCACGCCTTGATCAGGCCGTTGCTCGGCGTCCCGAACAGGAACAGATGCGAGACCTTGTCCGCGAGCGTCGGATCGTCGAGCAGCGCGCGTTGCACCACGAGACCGCCCATGCTGTGTGCGGCGATCGCAATCGCCCGGCAGCGGTCGAACGGAGGAAGCGAGAGCGCCGTACGCAAGCTCAGCGCCAACGTGTCAATACTTGGATCGGCTGCCCAGATTCCGGGGATGTCGATGCGCAGAGTCGAGGGGTAACCTAGGCCGAACACGTCCCAGGACCTGAGTCGTGGGTCCTTCTTGAGGAAATCGGGGAACTTGCCCCAGGTGGTTGAGGTGTTGCCACCAAAGCCGTGCAGAAATACGAAGGCTGCATCGCTGCCGGTAGCCCGATGCGGAACCTGGATCGGGATGGGCCGTCGCTCCCAGAAACGGAGCCATTGCGGCAGGAACGACAACATTGGGCGTCACTCCGAGGCGCGACAGCATCGGGCGCAACCAAAATAGTAGGATAACTGCTCATATAGTACCGTCAAGTTGTCGAGCGTTGGTCCAGCAAGGCCTAGCCAGTCCCGCCGGGAAATTTCCCCCTCATCACCTCGTAATATTCGGCGAACATGTGTCCTCCTGCGCCTGCCACTGCTAAGATTGGGCGATGACCCACCTGGTAATCGGCATGCTGAATCACTGGCTACCCAAGCCCTTCCTACCGGGCGCCACCATCGCGTCAGGACAAGCGCATGCAAACGTCTCACCCCTTTCGATTAAGGCCGCCGATGACAAACACCACAAGCACACCCGAAAACCCCAGCGGGAGCGTCGATCTAGCCGTCCAGCGCCCGCTTTGCTTCGTGCTGATGCCATTTGGGCAGAAGCCGTCCGTCGGTGGCGGGATGATCGACTTCGACGCCGTCTATAAGGAGCTGATCGCCCCTGCAATCGACCAGGCCGGCCTCGAGCCGTTGCGAGCCGACGAGGAGATGACCGGCGGGGTGATCCACAAGCCGATGTTTGAGCGGCTGATCCTGTGCGAATTCGCGGTTGCGGACCTCACGACCGCGAACGCGAATGTGTTCTATGAGCTCGGCGTGCGCCATGCGGTGCGCCCCTGGAGCACAATTCTGCTCTTTGCCGAGGGCGGTACACAGCTGCCGTTCGATGTCGCGCCCCTCCGCGCGATTCCCTACCGCTTGAGTGCAGACGGCAAGCCCGCGGAGCCCACGGCAGTGATGCCCGCTGTCACGCGGCGTCTCCTCGAGGCGCGCAATGCCGACACGGACAGCCCGATCTTCCAGCTCGTGGAGGGCTTCCCTGATATCCAGAGGTTGAAGACCGATGTGTTTCGGGAACGCGTGGCCTATTCCAACCGCATGAAGGAACGCTTGGCGGCCGCGCGGCGGCAAGGTGCCGATGCGGTCCGGGCCATCGAGACGGAGCTCAAGGACATCACGTCCCAGGAGTCCGCGGTCGCCATCGATCTTTTCCTGTCCTATCGCGCCGTCAAGGACTGGCAGGCCATGATCGATCTCGTGGCCCGCATGCCGCCACCGCTTGCCGCAACCGTCATGGTGCAGGAGCAACTCGCGCTGGCGCTGAACCGCGCCGGCCGCGGGGAGGACGCCGAGCGGGTCCTGACCGAACTGCTGCAGAAGCGAGGCCCGAGCAGCGAGACCTATGGACTACTCGGGCGCGTCTACAAGGACCGCTGGGAGGCGGCCGCCAAGGCTGGCAACCGGCCTCTCGCCCGCGGCCTGCTCGAGAGGGCCATCGACGCATATCTGCGCGGCTTCGAGACGGACTGGCGGGACGCCTACCCCGGCGTGAACGCCGTCACCCTGATGGACCTGAAGGACCCACCCGATCCGAGGCGTGAGCAGTTGTTGCCGGTGGTCAGTTACGCGGTCGAGCGGCGGATCGCCAGCGGCAAACCCGACTACTGGGATCATGCGACGCGCCTCGAACTCGCTGTGCTGGCCAATGACGAGGATCGGGCGGGTCAGGCCTTGGGAGATGCGCTCGCGCTGGCTCGTGAGGAATGGGAACGGGAAACCACGGCCCGCAATCTGCGCCTCATCCGGGAGGCGCGCCAAAACCGTCAGGACAGATCGGATTGGATCGGCGAGATTGAGGCAGCCCTTGCAGTGCCAACCTCAGAATAACGTTAGGTGCTCCGGTCGGTTCTGTCAGAGAATCGGAGCGAGACCACACCGCTGTAGGGGATGTCGGTTTCGGCCGGAACCTTGGCCAGGATGTCATCGACGGCTCCCGGATTGTGCGAAGAGAATCGACCGCAGACCAGAAGAGTTGCAGAGCGGGCGCAGCCTATACCGCCCACCACGGCGTGGTTTACCCGTCTCGGACACGAGACAACACCTCGTATTGTGCAACGCGTTGACGTTCTTCATGGAAGATACATTGGAGCAGCGGAGGCGGACATGCGCACGAGCCTGTGCGTCGGATCCATCCTGATGGCTTGCTGTCTGTGCCAGGCTGAGGCGGAAGAGCGCGTCAATATTGCCGAACTGTTTGCTCAGGCGGAGCGCGAGGCACGGGTGGGAATTGCCCGCAAGACCAAGCCCGTGGACGTGCGGCCGGCTCGGCTCGGTGAGGTCGTTGTCACGGTCATCGCGGGCGAGGGAAAGGAGACGCAGAGCCCTCCGGCTCGGGAGGGCGACATGGTCGTGCGCAACCGCTGCCCCGAGACGGGAAATGAAGAGATCCTTGTCACCGCTGAGAAGTTCAAGGAACGCTACGAGGGGCCGATAGGACCCGCCGACGCAGATGGCTGGCGCCCATACCACCCTCGCGGAGTCGAGATGCGATACTTCATCGTTCGCGATGCGGATGACACCTTTACCTTCGAGGCCCCCTGGGGAGAGCCGATGATCGCCCGCCCTGGAGATGCAATCGTCCGCAACGCAAGCGATGCCAGAGATACCTACAGGATTGCGGCGGCTGCGTTCGCTTGCACCTATGAGATCGTGCAGCCTGCGCAATGATTTCGGATCTGCCGGTTTGGCAGTAAGGCGGGATAACTGTCGTGTGAGCAGCACGTCTTGGCGGATTGCCCGCAGACGGTCGGACCGGCCGTCTGCGGGTCTAAAAAGAAATCCGTCCGGCATGAAGCGACCGAGCGGGGAGAGTAGGGGAGAGCCGGTGGGTCATACCGACCTAGGCCCAGATTGCACCTCGCCGGGTTAAGCATTCCTTTGGCAGATTGCACACAGACAGCCCCAGGATCGAGCGTTGCGAGCGCATCCGGTAACTCCCTGTCTTTGTGCGATAGGACACCGACACGCAGGTCGCTGTTGTATTATCATTAGACATTGGCTCGGCGCGTCATGGCAGACCTGATCACCTCTCTTTCGTGCCCAGAGGATGAGGCGGCTCGGGACACATGATAGATGTAAGCTGATGAAACCTCGCGCGCCGGCAAAGGTAGGGGGACACATGTCTACACCCTGGTTTATCGTCGCGACTTCTCTTAAAGGAATCAGCGAGGTCCGCGGCGCCGTCGACAACCCAAAGATCGTTGAGATGTTCCGGATTTCCGGGCATCCAAAGGTTCAGGACGACGAGACGCCATGGTGCGCCGCTTTCGTCGGAGCCTGCCTCCGGCTCTCGGGCTATCGCAGCTCGGGCAGCCTGGGCGCCCGTAGCTATGAGAATTTTGGCCTGGATCTTAAGGGTAAGCCGCAGCACGGCTGCGTCGTCGTCTTCACACGTGGCGATCCCACGGCCCACACGGGCCATGTTGCTTTCTATGATCGCGATGATGACGATCACATCTTTGTTTTGGGGGGAAATCAAGGTAACGCAGTCACAACGGCGCGGTTTCCCAAGAGCCGTGTGATCACTTATCGGATGCCGACCGAGACCGCGCCCTTACCTACCAACACGACGCTACCCAACATTCTTGCACTCGATCCGGCCAGTGCACCGCCTCACGTGCTCGAAGCGGCTGCAACTTCGGACACCGACGTGGCAGAGCCCCGTGAACCACGCGCGACGGAGGTGCTGGCTGAGGGCGCCATCGGCCCACGCGTGCGCATGCTTCAGGATGCGCTCACCGCCCGCGGTTTTCAACTCGGCAGCATCGATGGCGAGTTCGGGCCCCGCACGGCCGCAGCGGTGAGCAGCTTTCAGAGCGTGCAAGGCCTGCCCGTTACCGGCATTGCCGACAACCATACCCTACGGGCCCTAGGGTTGGCCGTGTCGGAACCAATCCACCCCGTGCCTGTACCTGTGCCTGTACCACAAGGGCTGCTTCCTCCTGTGCCACGGGGACCTGGAGCGGATGGCACAGGGGGAGGGGCGGCAATGCAGCAGGATATTCTCAGAGCCTTGTTCGAAGCTTTTGTGGCGAAGCAGCAAACGCCGCCTGTCACCAGCGGGGCAGGGCAGAGCGGCACAGGGCTCGACACCCCACAGCTCTTGCAGGTCGTCCTTGGTGCTCTCGCCGGCAAGTCGCTTGCGCCTTCTCCTGAATCGCCGACTGGGACGGCGCCTCCGGTGTTATCCCCCATCGACAAGTTGCTTGGTGGAGAGGCGCTGGCAGGAAAAAAAACGCCCCTCGCGATCCTTGCTTACGCCGTTCTGGCCATCCTGCAGTCCGTCGACGTCGCTGGTACCGCTACCGGCCCGACTGCTACCCCTACTGGTCAGATTCTCACAACGTTGATCGCCTCTTTCGGCGGGCTCGGTGTTCTCGGCAAGATTGATCGGGTGGTGCAAATGCTCGGCATCATCGCCGCCAAATCGCCGAAGTAAGCAAGGCACGAGTACTACGTCCCTCCTGCACGGACCAAGAAGCTCAGTCATGGCACACCGTTTCGAGGACCTGGGAGCCGAATACGCCGATCGCTGGCAACGGATGACAATCCGCCCGGAGCGGCTTGCCGAGGTCAACGCGATCGCTAGCCGGCTGATCGGTTCTAAGGCGCGTTACCAGCAAGTTGAATCTGCTACTCGGGTGCCGTGGTTCATCATAGCGATGCTGCATCAGCGGGAAGCCAGCGCAAATTTTGCGGGCGTTCTCCACAATGGCGAGCGCATCATCGGCACTGGCAAGATCACGCATCTGGTGCCGAGAGGTCGCGGCCCATTTTCCTCCTGGGAAGAGAGTGCGATCGACGCACTGACCATGGCGCCGCACTCGCTCCATCTGGTCAGCAAATGGACGATTGAGCGGGCGTGCTTCGAGATTGAAAAATACAACGGTTTTGGCTACCGCAACCGTGGCATGAACTCACCGTACCTCTGGTCGTTCTCCAACAACTACGCGCGCGGCAAATTCGTGTCTGACGGCCACTTCGATCCGGCAGCCGTCGACAAGCAGTGCGGCACGATGCCGATCTTAAAGCAGATGATGGGGCTCGACTCTTTGGTGCGGCTGGATGGTGGTGCCATAGTGCCAGTCTCGCACTCAACTGTTGAGCCTGTGCTCGGGATGGGATTGAAGGGCGAGGCCGTACGACAGTTGCAGGCTGCACTTGTAAGTCAAGGCTTCCAGGTCGGTGAGATCGACGGTGACTTTGGGCCCAACACAGCCGCCGCGGTAAAGGCATTTCAGATTGCGTGCCGCCTGCCGGCGACCGGCTTGGCAGACCAGGCCACGTTACAGGTGCTGGCGACCGGTCAGAAGGCTCCTGCGCGAGACACTCTGGAGTCACGTGACATCCTGCTGGCCCTTATCAGTGCGCTGAAGGCACAGGCGCCTGGACATGATGGGCCTCCGTTGGAGGGTGCGCCAGAAGGGCCCGCCAACGTACTGCGCCTCCTTCTTGGTGCGCTGATGGGCAGGCAGTCGGTTTCTGTGCCAGATGGAGCGGTAGTCACAGCGCCGGTACTTTCACCAATCGACAGGGTACTCGGTGGGGAAGCGCTGGCCGGGAAAAAGACTGCACTGGCCGTGGTGGCCTATGCGGTGCTTGCAATCCTTAAGACTGTTGGCGTCGTAGGGGCGGCAACACCCGCCGGGCAAATTGCAACTGTTTTGATTACGGCTTTCGGTGCACTGGGCGGCGTTTCCAAAATCGACAGAGTGATCCAGACACTTGGTATCATGGCCGCCAAGCCGAAATAAGCGGTAGAGCTCTGTCACGGCAAGTTGCTAAAAGGAGCAGTTCTGAACGGCTTTGTCACGGGAACGGTCCTTACTTGTCGAGAGCGGGCAGGTGGGGCAGTGTTTTTCTTGCAGTTTCAGCGTCCTAGCGAGAGTCGAAATAATCGTGGACGGCTGCAAAACACCCGCTACTTGCGAGATGTCACAACGTCCGCCGCGGTGGAGCACCTCATGACTCGCTAGCTGAAAAGGGATGAGCCAACGTTCAGCCCATGATACCAACAAATTTGGCCTATGAATGTAATATACATACTTTAAGGCCCGAGGTGGATGCAATGCATCGAAACATTCTCGTTTTTTCTGATGGTACAGGCAATAGTTCGGGAAAGCTGTTCAGGACAAACGTGTGGCGGCTCTACAAAGCGGTCGACCTCTTCGACCCTAAAGACCCTCAACACCCAAGACAGTTCGCCTATTATGACAATGGGGTCGGAACCTCGTCATTCAAACCATTAGCTGTCCTGGGAGGTGCGATCGGTGTGGGGCTAGCCCGCAACGTGCGCGATCTCTACGCTTTTATCTGCCGAACTTACCGACCAGGCGATAAAATTTACGCCTTCGGCTTCAGCCGAGGTGCCTTCACGGTACGGGTCCTGGTCGGGCTAATCATGAACCAGGGAATCGTACGCTATACCGGGAGCGAGGCAGACCTGAAGCGCGATGTCGCCAATGCGTATCGCGCATTTCGGAAAGAGCGATTCATCTGGCGGACGCAACCGCATGTGGTCTTTATCCGCTGGCTGCGGGATCATGTGAGCGCATTGCTCAGCAAGTGGTTGGATCGCAAATCCTACAGAACTTATGATAAAAACAACAACATACATTTCGTGGGCGACGGGGAACTCAAGGTCGAATTCGTCGGCATTTGGGACACTGTGGCAGCCTACGGTCTTCCTATCGACGAACTCACCCGTGCCGTCGATTATTACATCTGGCCGCTGTCGATGCCGGATCGGGACCTGAGCCCGAGGGTCAATCGGGCTATGCACGCCCTCTCCCTGGACGACGAACGCAACACATTTCATCCCCAGTTGTGGAATGAGGGGCATCCGCCAAAACGGCCCGGCATCCCTGCGCCAAACGAGGGTAAGTCGACAGGGACTATCCAGGATGAGCGTCTATCACAGGTCTGGTTCGCAGGCGTCCACTCCGATGTGGGTGGAGGGTACCCGGATGACAGCTTGAGCTACGTTTCGCTCGAATGGATGATGGCCGGAGCAGAAAGGGCAGGCGTGCGGTTCTGTGACGAGATCTGGAAGGATTACCGAGCGCTTAGCGACGAGAATGGCCCGATCCATGACTCCCGTCGAGGCTTGGGCGGCTACTACCGGTATAATCCGCGCCGAATCGAACGCCTGACCGATACGGACGAGGTGAAGATCAATCGGATAAAAATTCACGAGAGCGTTCTTCGACGCATCCAGGTCGGTCAGGACGGTTACGCTCCAATCGTGCTGCCACCCGACTTCGACGTGGCGGAGATCGGAGGAAAAATTACGCCAGGCGAGACGTACCTCAAGACAAATCTTGGCCGAAAATCAGACTACGATGTAAGACGCGAACACGTCTTCAACTGGGTTTGGTGGCGACGGTTTGCCTATTTCGGGACACTCTTTGCCACCGTTGCACTTGCTCTGGCCCCGCTTTATCAATCCCCCTTGCCAAAAGGGACGTGCGAGTCGGCGTTCTGCTTCACATCGGAATGGATCAACGTCCTGTCCTTCGTGTTGCCTGGTTTCGCGGCTACCTGGACGGACACTTTCGCGTCGCACCCTGTGGTTCTCTTGGCAATTGGGGGGCTGATCCTAGTTGGTCTCCTGTCCGGCAGCTGGTGCGAAAGGCGCATCCGCGATGCCATGCGTCCCATCTGGTATTCAATCCCAGCCACAAGCCCCAACATGCCGGAGCGGACCTCCCTAGCACCGACCGAGCCGGGTGCGGTTAACCGCGCTATCCAACGTTTCAGGACGAAAGAGTGGTACCGAAAGGCGTTCTGGCATCTTACGCACACCCTTATGCCCGCGGCCTTCCTTCTCGTAGTCGGGTATGGAGCGCTCGCCCTTGTCACCCGACTCGTATTCTCGATTCAGGACAGCGCTGGCGCGATCTGTATCGCTAGTCGGGAGCCCCTGTTGGACGTCGCGTCCGGTCCGTCCCAAGTCGAGTTCCAAACTAAGGCGCTTTGCAGTCCAACCGGCCTGAGGCTGGTGAAAGGTGGAACCTACCGTCTCTACTTTACAATACCTGGAGGGGATCGGTGGATGGACAAAACGCTTAAAATTCCGGCCGGTCCCAACGGCGTGCATCCGGACGACGTGACCATTCCGATGACTGCGGCGGTGCCGCTGCGGCGACGCCTAACACAGCCTTGGTTCAAACCAATGGCGCGGATCGGAGACATTGGCGCCGATGATTACGCCCTCGACTCGAAGCCGTCACTGCCAGAGCGTGAGATTTACGCCAGCAAAGGGGCATCGCCAGCTGACATCACATTCGAAAGCGAAATCGTTGCGCGTTCTTCGGGGGAACTCTTCCTTTATGTGAATGACGCAGTTTTTCCCCCTTACTTCAATAATTGGTTCTACGATAATAACCGAGGCTCGGCACGTGTTACAGTGAAGCTGATTAACACGCCGTCCCTCTAGGCCAGCTCCAGCTAATCGATCTGAGAACTTGAGGAGAAAATATGAGTAAGCTGGTCGAACTTCCAGAGGAGAGATACAGACACGACGCGTTCGAAAGCTTTTCAGCTGCTTCGGGCCTCAGCATCGGCACGGCTCGAGCAGCAGCGTGGCTCTCGCGGCTCGCTTATAAGGGG
>NZ_LN811362.1:102944-105037 GCF_001006805.1 Microvirga massiliensis
GCGGCCCATCCTGCGGCCGACGCCAGAGTTTGCAACAGGCCCTCGCGATCCACGACCGGCGTCGGCGTGGTCTCCACGTGCGTGATCAGGTGCGGACCGCTCTCGTCACAAGCCTCGGTGAGATGAACCTTGTAGCCAATCCAGGTTGTCGTCCCCTTCTTAGCATAATGCGCCTCTGGATCGTAGGGTGATCCGGCCATCAGCAGGGAGGGTGGAAATCCCTCATGGTCGGTCCGCCAGTGCACCAGGGGAGTGGCCTCAGAGGATGCGCCGGCCCTCGGTTCTATGGTCTGAGCCTGGTCAGTGAGATAGAAATTCTGGACCCAGACCTGCCGCAGTAGCTCAACAGCCGGGATCTCGCGCAACCATGCTGGTGCATCAGGGGCTGTGATTGCCGCGAGCAACTGATGGCCATCGTGCCTGATCTGTTCAGCGTGGACCCGCCGCTTCGCTTCGCCCTGCGGGACATCATAGTCGTCAGCCGGCTTGCTATACCGCTCGATCCAGACGGGATTGGCATGAGCGCGCAACCAGGCGGGTGCGGCGGAGGCCAAAGCATTCAGGGCCGCCCGCATGGTCTCGGTCACGCAGGCGAGACGGTTCAGGGAACGGACTGCTCCGAGCACATGCGTGGAGTCAGTACGCTGGCGGCCGCGGGCGCTCAGCAGCTTATGCTCCCGGCACAGGACCAGAAGTGTATCGAGGAGCTGCTCTTCTAAGCCTCCTGCCACCAGGCGACTGCGGAATTCGCTTAGAACAGAGGCATCGAAGCCAGGGTCGGTCAATTCCAGTCCCAGCAGGTACTTCCAATCGATGCGGCTGCGGACCGCCTCGGCCGCCCGCCGGTCTGAGAGGCTCTCGGCAAACTGAAGCAAGCTCACCAGCGCCAGCCGCCACGGGCATTCGGCTGGCTGCCCGCAAGGCGCGAAGAGAGGCGCGAACTGGGCGTCGGAGAAGATCGTCCCAAGGTGGTCACGCAGGCGCAGATAGGGGTTGCCCTGCGGGAACGCAGCACGAGCGATGGCTGCCGTTGCGGCCGGGACATCTCGGCATAGGGTCGGGCAGAGCGACATGAGGACCTCCGGGATGGTGCTGCCCCTCAAACCCAGAACGCCAATCCCTGCCTCCAAGGCTCCGACCCATTCGCCAGCAGTATCTAAAGCGGTACAAGTCCAATGATCATGAAGCAGAGCGGGCGCGGCATTGCTCAATCCCCTTCACGTCTCAGCAGGTGAGCTGCCCGTTTGGAGGCTCTCGGGCGAGAAAATGTCGGGCTGGTTCGTGGCACTGACGCGGGCAACGAGGTCGGCGGTCCCGCCCGGACCGTCACCGGCCTTGCCGTCCCACAGGGCGATTAGATGCACATTGCCATGCTGACGGGCTTGCTTGAGGAGGCGCGCATTGCAGGCACCATACGCATCATCCGAGACTGGCAGGTCCATGACCTCCCGCTGGGGTTCCGGAGTGGTGTTCCAGAGGTCCCAGAAGCGAGACGCCCAATCGCTCCCCGGTACTCCCTCGACTGAGGTAGTGACGAACACCTCCGGCGGGAATGGCAGCACGATCACCGTATCGATGCCGTGAGCCCGGCCCTGCTCGTGAAACAGGATGTCGCCGCCCCTGGCGCAACTGGCAAAACCAAGCGCCGGCTCACCTGACCCTGCCTTGGCTGGCGCATAGGGAATGATGGCGCGTGTAATGCGTACACGGGCGGCCTCTTCGAGCGAGGCGGGGAAGCGCGGCTCGGGGCGGTCCGGCTTGTCTATCATGTGCCCCGTGAACAGGAGCGAGATGGGCATGAGCCTGGTCCCTGGCTGCTCCTGACATTCTACGCCGGACCCGCCAGAAAGCGATGGAGAGCAAAATAGGCCATGACGCATGGTGATCTTTCCCCGTTGACGTGGACACGGGGTTAACTCGCTTTCCGTTCGGCTTGTTCGGGGTGAGATACCCGAGCGCCGGGTGGATGCGCTGCCGATTGGAGTAGCCCCCGATGTAGCCGAACAGGTCGCGCCGCGCCTCTTCGCGTGTCGCCCAGTTCCGCTGATGGACCAGTTCCACTTTCAAGGAGTGGAAGAACGACTCCATCGGGG
>NZ_LN811362.1:105507-108321 GCF_001006805.1 Microvirga massiliensis
GTAACAGCAGCCCGTGCGGCTCATCGAAGGCTTGGCGTCGATACAGGCCAGCTGCCGGGCATAGGCCTCGGCGGCATATTGGCTGCCGCGGCTCGCCCTGCTGAGGTTCACCCCGAAGAGGTTCGCCTCGTCCAGGACCGGAATCGCCTTGGCCCGCTCTGCTAGGGTTCGCTCCATCAAGGTTCACCCCGCGCAGGTCTGCCTCGCGGAGGTCCGGAGTAATGCCGGGATTCGCGCGCTGCCACGCGTTCCAGGCCTCCACCCCCTGCTTGAGCAGAGCGAGGTGCTCCTCGTCAGCCATGCGCGCCCTCCGGGTTCGGAGCCGGTTCGCCAGTGTGAGCCGTGGCCCGGGGCCCGGCAGCCGCGGGGGCCCCGCGCGCCGGCGGGGGCGTGCGAGAGCACACGCGGTTCGCAGAAGGCCTCGACTATGGAACGAGTTTAGGAGGGGTTATTGTTGCAGGAGGCACCCGACCTCCTCCGAAAACCTCGCCGTAGTGCGATGCCAATCTGGCTTGAGCAGAGCTTGATCACGTCTCGGCATTTGGCCGAGCCCGCAAGACCCCTTCCGCCCCTCCACGAAGGCATCGCTTACGCCCTCTGTCACGCTGCATGAAAGGTCAAGCTCGAGCTCAGGCAATCTCGACCCAAGGGGTCGTGGCAACCGACCTCAAGGACTGACAACCTCACCGCTCGAACGCCTCGCTGTAGCAGGCGTCGCTAGCCATCTTGGTCTTCTCCTTGAGGCTCACTTCGAGATCCCTCACGCCCGCCATGATGCCAGGCTTGAAATCGAGTCGCGCTTCAAGCTCGGCATAGGTCAGGACGTCGGCAATTCGGGTTGCATAGCAACCGCAGTAGTTTCCAAGTACATCCTCAGATAGTTCCGAATTCGTCTTCTTGCATCGCTTGATCGTCTCGGCAACGAACTCATCTCGTTCCTCGCCTGAATGAACATAGGGATGGGAGTTCTCCATACGGATTTGATTGACCGCCATGGCAAAAAACATGAATGTCCCGATCGTCAGGAACGCCAGGGACGAACGCGCAAAGGTTAATGCGTTCAGCGCGAGCTCCCTCAGGAGCTGACCGCTTGGTACGATTGGCGACGGCGAGATGGCTGGGCGGTTCCGCGACACGTCGAGGATTGCAAGGGCGGCCTGGTCGAGGCACGCCTCATAGGTCCAGTCGTTACGCTTTCCGCCACAGATGAGAGTCACTCGGCCTTCCGGAAAAATAACTGACCGCAGGCGCTCAAGTGCAAGACGGAAAGGAAAATCCAGGCCTGCCATCCTGTTCGCAAGAAAACACAACCGCGCTTCTCGCTCTTGGCTGTCTACTGGGGGCAGGAGCAGCACGAACTTCGGCAGAAAGCCGTGCTTCACTACAGCGTCGATCTCCCAGGCGAGCCCGTCGGACTCAGCTGCGACGGCAACGATCATACAAGCTTGCCGCATCAACCCGACCACCTGGTTCTGCCAGTCCGAATCTATCGTGTAGTCCCGGGCGGCGCCGAGGGGTGCGGTTTTGTCCCTAGCCCTCGGATCACCGATCGCTCGAACAGGCCCATAACCCCATAGGTGGTCCGTCACCACCTCCTCAAAGGAAGCACGCACCAGTCTCTCTGGTAGAATCCGGCCGTTCGTGGTCCTCGCCCACATCCGAAGCGCACTGTCATCATTGAAGGACCGGAGATACAACACGACCGGCCGCGGATCCTTCTTGGCGAGCGCGCTGCCCGGGAGCAAAGCTTTTCGTCTTGCTCGTCGATAGATTCTGACTCCCCAGTAAATAGAACCGAAAATGATGGACCATGTACCCAATATGTATCCAGCTAAGCGCGCAGAGTCGGAAAAAAGCTTGGTCTCTTGTGCGATCTGCGACAGCCATAGAAAGAGAAGCGGCAACGGAGACAGAAGGACAAACAGCACGGCACCTAAATTCACGTTCACGAAGCGCGGGCGAACCTTCACCCTGAGGCCTTCTTCCCAAGGATGCGCCCGAAGGTCGGCCTCTCCGGCGGCTACCATGGCCGACCGATGGCGGATCACCGCAACCAGGCCCAGCGCGAGGAATAGAAGAGGCACGCAAAAAATAAGAGAGCCAAGGAAACTGTAGGTGTCCAAACCATTCTTGAATGCCTTCGGGAATGCGTCGAATGAAACAAAGCCGAGCCACAACAATCCCCATACGGCAGCGGCAGCCGCGGCGCGGACGCTCCCTGATCGCAAACGCTGGGCGACCAAGTTTGCCGACCCAGGCAGGAGCATGGCGCACAAAAGCGCAGGCAAGAACTCCAAATAACCATACAAGTCGAACAGCAGCGTAACTGCCGAAAGCAATCCGATGACCTTCAGCGATTTCGCCGCGCGACTCACCCGCTGGCGCAGTCTCACAGTATCCGACACGTCAATCTCTGTGACGGGGCTTGCCGATCCGGCTTTTTCCGAAGTCATCATGATCCGAGATCTGGAAATCCCGTGGTCGAGATCGGACGAGCATTGGCGACGCGCCGGGTCACGGTCGCGAGAGCATCGCCAAGTCTACGGTGCGAATGCTCGTTTGCCGCACGTGAAGTTCGCGTGGAGGTTAGCCGCTCTCTTGCCACGTCAGTAATCGGAGTTGGCCTTCGTCCGAGGCCATGCAGCGGCAGAGCAGCGATCCAGGCATCCACCCCCTGCTTCGGTAGGGCGACGTGCTCCGCGTTGGCCATGCGCACCTCCGGGTTGCGGGCTGTTGTCCAGTGTGCGCCGCCGCCCGGGGTTCGGCAACCGCTTGGGTTCCACGCGTGGGCGCGTGCGTGCGGGACCACATGAT
>NZ_LN811362.1:109378-111586 GCF_001006805.1 Microvirga massiliensis
ATGAGGTTCGCGGAAGGCGCTTTACGGAACCACCGGCTTCGTCTCTCGCAGACCCCGAACATTGAGTCCTTTCCGAAGCTCCTCAGCCTTGTCCTTGGCGGGACCAATTACCGACTGCCCGAGATTGGTAAGCAGGCGATCAAGAGTGTCGTAGCAGTGGGGCTGGAGAACCCAGTGATGCCGCCAGTGCAGGTCGTCGGACATCGCGTACTCGGGCTGGCCCTGTAGAAGGATTGGCTGCACGGGGACAACCGTGTGGGGAACCAGCGTTGCCAGTTCATGTGGGATGCAGCTTGGCTCCGTCAGATCGGCAATGATGAACCGGACCATGTGGGCGATGGCGAGTGTCTCGAGACGCGGAGCGGCCTGTTTTTCCCGCGGCAGCCGCTGGCGGAGGGCAGCACCGCGGAGGCCTTTGCCGCGACGGAGGTCTTCTTCCGGTTTGGCGCGCCCGGCCTGCTGCTCGATCCGGCCAGGCCGGGAGTTGCCCGGTTCCGCGATGTCGGAGTCTTCGTCGGGGATCTTCCGCCGGGGAGGGAAACCGTGATTATCGCGTGACGCCCTCTCGCGAATGGTGGCGGGGCAATCTCATGAGAGTGTTGCGATCCACTTCACGATTCCACGATGGTCATGCGACCGTCTGCGCCGCTCAGGTAGCGAGAAGCGCATTTCCACGCTAGCGATAAGTGTGATTCCCGCTCATCGACCAGCCCTCCGCCACGACAGGATCAACACAGCGGCAGGACAGTCCCGGTATCATCCTCAAGGCTGCTCGTTGGATACTTGGTTGCGCTGCCGAGAGCGGGCCCAAGCATAGGTACACACTGCGCGTTTTCAGGAGCGCGTAGTCATCGGCACGGCAATTGCGCGTCACCGACGTCTTCGTGCCCCTGAGTTTTGCGCCGGGCGAGGCCTACCAGTTCGACTGGAGCTGAGGTGGCTCGGTTTGTCTGAACAGCGAAACGCGCTGGTTAAGTGGAGCCTCTGCGGGTTCATGCCGCGGCGCGGCGCGGCTCTTTGAAGTAGGCCTGATCGGGGGGGCGGTCAAGGCTCGAGTGCGGCCTCCGAGCATTGTAGAAGCTCAGGTACAGGCAATCGAGGTCCGTGCGTCGGCGACGCTGTCGTAGGCGTGCAGGTAGACCTCCTCGTACTTGACCGTCCGCCACAGCCGCTCGACGAAGATGTTGTCGCGCCAGGCGCCTCTGCCATCCATGCTGATGGCGATCCCGTTCTGGATCAGCACCTTGGTGAAGGCCGCGCTGGTGAACTGGCTGCCTTGATCAGTATTGACGATCTCCGGTTTTCCGGACCTGGCAAGCGCCTCATCCAAGGCTTCGACACAGAAGGCGGCCTCCAGGGTGATCGACAGCCGCCAGCTGAGCACGCGCCGGCTGTACCAGTCGACGACGGCAACGAGATACACAAAGCCGCGCGCCATTGGGATAAAGGTCAGTTCCATCGCCCACACTTGGTTCGGCCGATCGACGACGAGATCGCGCAGCAGATACGGATAGACCTTGTGCCCCAGCGCCGGCTTCGTCGTGCGCGGCCGCCGGTAGAGTGCCTCGATCCCCATCGTCTTCATCAAGGTCGTGACATGCAGCCGGCCGACCCGGATGCTTTCGCGGGCGAGCAGATCGCGCAGCATACGACTGCCGGCAAACGGATAAGCCAGATGCAACTCTTCAATCCGCCGCATGAGAGCAAGATCGGCAGCGGACGTCGGCCGCGACTGATAGTAGACGCTGCCGCGGCTGATGCCGAGGAGCCTGGCCTGCGTGGACACCGGCAAGGCGTGTGTCCGATCGATCATCGCTTTGCGCTCGGCAACAGTCTGGCCTTGCCGAGCGCAGAGGACAAAAAATCATTCTCGAGCATCAGCTCGCCGATCTTGGCGTGCAACGTCTTCACGTCGACAGCAGGCGTAGTATCTTGCGCCTTGTCGGTGCCGAACACGTCGGCAGCGCCATCGAGCAGCTGGCCCTTCCACGCCGTGATCTGATTGGGGTGAACATCGAACTGCTGGGCTAACTCGACCAGCGTCTTGTCGCCTCGGATAGCAGCCAAAGCCACCTTCGCCTTGAACGCCGGTGAGGGGTTGCGGCGGGGTCTTTTGCTCATCGTCTCTCCTGTTCGGCAGCCCTTCCGGCCGCCTTTAGGCAGAAACTCCACTTATCTCGTTGTGCAGATTCGTCAGGCCAGCTCTCT
>NZ_LN811362.1:112233-137969 GCF_001006805.1 Microvirga massiliensis
CAATGGCCATTCCTATCGAATAAGGTGATCACTGCTGGTACGTGTTGAGGGTGCTCATCGTTGTGATCAACTGTTCGCGGTAGGTCTCCACATGGTTCTGGTGGACAGACATGGTGACGAGAATGCCTAGCGCCGACGTCACAGTAGCAAGGTAGTAGGTGTGGTAACGAGGGAGCTCGGACCCGACGCGAAGCGCCTCCACCCATTCCCTGCTGCCCAGCATGCGACGGGCGATGTACTCGGCCGGCGTGCCTGCCGATGTGGCCTCTCCGTCGGAGGCAGAAAGAATCTGGAGGTGCCGCTCGTAGGCTTCGAGGCTGTCGTCCTCGCTTCTCTCCTTCACCGCCATGATTACGGTTGAAGCATAGGGGGGCGGCCCCGGCGGATTACAGACATACTCGGTGCCTTCGCGCTCGCACCACCATCCAGGTGCAAGCGCGAATTCGAAAGAGCCCGCCCGGAAGCGCTCAAGCGGCGCGCCGAAAGTGAGGCGGCCGATCGCGATGCCGACCAGCGACAGAAGCGCGACGGTCACGACGAAGGCGCTGATAAGAGCCAAGGAGAAACGCGAGCCCACGGCGATCAGGGTCCATGCGGGTGCGCACGTTTGATGACGCTGACCAAAGCCTGTGCACGGCTCTTGAGATCCGTGGAGGCAGTTTCCGAATCCATCACTGCCTGAGCCGCGGCGAGAGCCTCAACGCTGGCGGTCCGGGATGCATCGAGGTCGCCCCTTTCCGCCTGAATCTCCATGAGCATTGTGAGGATGACGCCCTCTTCCTGAAGCAATTCCGCCGACCGTGCAACTGGCGTGGCGCTTCGCAACGTGTCCAATGCCCGTTTGAACTGATCTAGGGCAGCCTTTCTATCACCTGCTAGGCGCCACTTCTCTCCTGCTTGACGCAGGAGGGCCGCGCGCCAGGACGCAGCTAATGCCTGCTCGGCTTCCGACAAGGAATCCGAGGAGAGAGCGCTGCCTCCGGCCTCAAACGCTCGTGCAGCGTCTGCCGGCGAGCCATTGCGCGCCTTAATATCGCCAAGCCGTTCCCAAGCGCTCACCTCGGCCTCGATGAGGGCTGCCCGACCAGGGTGTTGTGATGCCAAATGCCGTGCGCTCACCCTCGCCTGTTCAAGAACGTTCTCGGCTGTGCTGTCGCCCGTTCTCCACAAGTAATCGGCCCGCGCCCCTTCCGCTTTCGCCAGAAACTCCGCCAGCCCCGCGCGGGGCAGACGTCCGTAAGCGTCCGCCGCGAGTCGGACGGCTTCTTCGTACTGGAGTCTCGCCTCGGCCGCCTCCTTCAGCGCTTCTCGCTGCCGAGCGCGCTCAAGCCGGCAAGTGACTGCCTCCTCGAGCCGCGGCTCCTGCCCAAGACTGCTAGAGAGTTTATCGAGAAGATCGCAGCCTTGGTTGATCAGAAGGCGACGTAACCTGGCGTCACCGGGATCGAGTGCCTCCGAACTCCGTCCCAAATCGGTCGATAGCAGCACCATACTGCCGGTGGCGAACTGACTGTCTCCCAAAGCTCGCGTAGCCGCGTTGCGGCTCTGGAGCGTGAGCACGCCGAGCCCGGATATGGCGACAAGCACGCCGGCTGCGGTGCCCGTAAGTGTGCCGAACCGGACCTGCTGCCGGTGCTCCTCCTCCTGATGCAAGAGCGGCATCTCCGACGGCGAGATGCCGATCAGCGGGCCCAAGAGCTTCAGCTTCTCTTTGGAGAGATGAACGGCTCGGACTGGGTTGAAGCCCGCAAGTGTTCCTGCGCCCCTGAGGTCGATGATCTCCATATTAGGAAACCTGTTGCTCAGATCCCCTGGGAGCGGGTCAGCGAATGCTCCCGATCCCCGCACGAGCAGCACATTGCGCCCGTTCGGTCCAGCGGTGAAATCGTTAATCTCACGCTGCATCCAGTCCACCCCTGGGCGACGTACGGCTGCAGGAGTAGCAATGACGATCAGAAACCGCGATTCAAGCAAAGCAGGCCGGATGCTGTCCTCGTAGAAGTCGGCGGTGCCGCGCTCGAAGGCCGTATCGAGATAGACACTGAGCTTTCGCCCGTATGGCCGTCTCAAGATCGCCGGAACGCGAAAGTCTTGCAACTGCCGCCGGAGCCATCGTGCAACAGCATAACCGTCAGCGCGGCGGTACGAAATAAAGGCATCAAAGGAGGTCTGAGAGGCCATGGGCATTCCGGCGCCATTATAACCGCCGCGTGTACCGCTCATCAACTCTTGCCTAATCGAGTGTCGGTCGCGGCAACTAGAGGACTTAGAAACCACAGCCACTTTTCGGTCGACTGGCAGCTCGCGACCAGCCAACCCAGTACTGCCAAATGAGTTGACAACCTCCTCACTGTTTACGGGTGAGCTCCCGTGGACGCTAGCGTTCTGTCACAATCATGTTTTCTCTAAGCGGGTGCATCTGTGATTCCTGGAGCGCCAGGCAAGCTGGCGCAATCCAACCGGTGGAAGTCCGGCCCGGGTAAGGGGTAGCCCCGCCCGGTAGTGAGTGTTGCGTTGGCGCTGGTGACGGTGCCGGCGAAGCATACACAGCGATGCTGTGGGGTGTGGGATTGAGCCGCGAAAGCCAGCAACTCGCGGAGGCCGAGGCGGTCAGCAACGTCGAAGGCAACATGTGCGGTGCCGCCAGGCGAGGCGCCGTCGCTCCGTCGGGGTCGCAGACCACATCACGCAGAAAGGGATCGCGTCGGAACCTGGGAGGTCTCGCGCTCGACCACAGGCCCCAAGGGCCGTCTGGTCCGCATCGGGAAGGCGAGGAGCCGTAGCCGATGATGCACGACCGCGAGACGTCAGACTCCGCCATAGTAGCGCTGAAGCCGGCGAACAAGGACGCGCACGGGTCTGCGGAGCCGGGGGAGCGAAGGGCGGGGACCGAGGGGAACGCGGGCCAGCACCGCACGCGCCGGGCGCAGGACCGGGCAAGCGTGTCCCAGGTGCGGGCGCGCATCTGGATCAGCCGCACGGGCCAGTGGACTGCGCAAAGGATTCTCCGGCACACCCGAGGAGGAGCCGCGAGATGCGGTTCCCGTTGCGCTCGAGGCGGGTCACGTGGCAGTTGTCCACGATCATCAGGCGCTCGAAGACGTTGGCCCGCCGGAGATCGCCGGGCGAGGCTGCCTCGGCCTCGCCCTGAGCGACGCGCAAGGCGCGTAGGAGCAGTTGGACGCTGCTGAACTTGTTGGACCCGAAGAAGCCCGGGCGTTCGGATGCGGAGGCGACCGCCAGTGGAGCCTCCAGGTCCGCCGTGGCCGCCAGTTGGCCACGGTTGCCGGTCAGGACATCCGGGCCAGCCGGCCGGGCCTGGATGGCGTCGAACAGGTGCTGCCGCAGGGCCTCGTGCAGGGGTCCGGACACGAAGTCGTTCGTGACGTTGGTGCCAAGAATCCGCGCGGCCTGGTCGAGGTAGGATTCGGTCGGGTTGGCAGCCGGCAGGACCGGGGTCGTCAGGTCCGTCACGACCTCCGTCGGCCAGGGCGGGTCCGTCACCTCGGAGGCGATGAAGTACGGGGACCAGCCACCCCAGAAGCACGACCGCCCTCCCACGCAGTAGGCCAGCCCGGGAAAGTTCTGGTTCCAACCCATGGGACTATCGGATTCCCAAGGTTGGCCCCACACGGTTCCAGGATTGTCTTTGCCGGGAGGGGAGAAGGTCGGCAGCAGATTCTGGACATGCTCAGGCAGCACGAGCGGGCCGGCCTCGAGGACGAGAACCCGGTGGGCGTTCGCATCGTCCACGTTGAAGAGCCTCGTCGCAAGGACCGATCCGAAGCTGCCTCCTCCGATCACGATGTGATCGAAGGGCCTGGCATCGGTGAATCCGCGGCTCGGCACCGCGCTGTCGAGCGCCTCCTCAAGGGTGTTGCAGCCGTATCGCCCGAGGACGTCGAACGTGAAGGAAGTATCTTGCGGAATGGTGATCGGGACCGGAGTTGTTGGCATGTGACGTGACCCTCACGGTTGGAACAGGAGAGCTACACCAACGCTGCGCCGCCGGGCGCAGCATGACGCCTGGCAATCCCGCCAGGGATCACCGATGCCAGCCCATGACCCTTCCTGCGGGCTGTCTGTGTGGTCGGTCACCTGCCGCTCCGCCAACCTGAAGCCGCCGCCCCGGGCGTCATCCGGGGCGGCGATAGTCAGCTACTGGCAACCTTCACCTGATCGAGGGCGGAGCACAGCCCGCGCGCGTTCTGTCGCAACTTTTCCTTTCCTGTCGCGGGGCTATGGCCTGTGCTGGCGAGAGAGGGTGACGCGAGATGTTCAAGGGTAGGCAATTCGATCGGCCGGTAATTTTGCTCTGCGTGCGGTGGTACCTCGCTTATAGCCTGAGCCTCCGAAATCTCGAAGATATGATGGCCGAGCGAAGCATCTCCGTCGACCACACCACGGTCGGTCAATACGTGGTCCGTTACTCACCCGAGCTGCTCGAGCGGTTCAATCGACGCAAGCGATCCGTCAGCCGGAAATGGCATGTGGATGAGACGCATATCAAAGTCCAAGCGCGATGGATGTATCTCTACCGGGCCATCGATAGCAATGGCGACACGATTGAATTCTGGTTTAGCGAGCGGCGCAACTTGGCGGCTGCCAAGTGCTTCTTAGCCAGAGCCCTCAAGCGGCATGGCCGGCCTGAGCGGATCGTGATCGATGGCAGCGAGACCAACCGCAAAGCGATCCTGTCCTGCGATACCAGAGACCGACTGGAAGGTCGGACACGACGAAAGTTGGTGCTGGCCCGGATCCGGCAGAGCCGCTACTTGAACAATCGAATTGAGCAGGATCATCATGCCATCAAAAGGCGGATACGGCCCATGCTTGGGTTCAAGTCCATCAACAGCGCTCGCGCCATCCTGGGCGGCATCGAGATGGTGCACATGATGCGCAAACAGCAGGCGAAGTACGCCTGCAATCCGCAGCCATCTCTCGTCGAGCAGTTCGAGATGCTCGCCGCATAATCGCAACGGGGAACACAAATCTGGATTTGCGACAGATCCCGCGACAGTCGGCGATGGACGCGCTATACGTCCGATTGCTGCGAGGATTTTTTCAACAGATCGGAGGAGGCGTCCCGCACGGGTAGATGAGGCGCACCTGTTCGGTGATCGGTGTGAAAGGATCGGACTTCCGGGACGCGGCGACAGGCGCGTCACGGCAACCGCAGCAGATCCAGCAGCATCTCGGCCAGCCGCGTGTTGTCGTAGAGTTCCGGCATGAGCGAGATCGGATTGGCGTAGAGGCTGTCGCTGGCCGCGATCCCGTACCGGTCCAGATCCCTCGTCGTCCCGACCCCGGCCTTGTTGAAGACCTCCAGGAACTCGCGGGCTAGGAGTCCTTGCCCGATGGCGGTCGGATGCACGCCATCCAGGCTGAACACTCCTCCCGCGGACATCCTCGCCATGCGGTCAACGGTGTAGTAGACGGTGTTCACCGTGCGATTGAGTTCCTTGTTCAGCTCGATGAGTTCGGGCGGCAGCTCGTAGGGCGGGTTGCCCTGGTTCCGCTTGAAGGCGAGGCGCAGCAACTGATTGCAGATATCGACCACGAAGTACTCGACGTTCGCCTCCTCGTCCCTTGCCTTCGCGTTGTAGTCGTCGACGATTTTGCTGATGGTCGCGTTGTATCCCGCGATGGTGGTGTCGATTTCGACGGCTTCCTCGAACGTGATCGAGTTCCCGCTCCTTCGGGCATAGTCTTGGTCGAAGAGAAAGTAGGTGTAACGGTCGAAGTATGTGGCCGATTTCAGGACCCCGAAGGGATCGTCGGTCTGTCGCGTGTTGCCGACCCCGCGGGCGAGCGGGGCGATGGTGACGGCGGGCACGGTTCCGATGAATACCTTGCAGTCGGTCTTGCCCCTGCTGAGGATCCCGTGGACCTTGTCCATCAGGACCTCGTACTCCGCCGCGAAATGCTCCGGCGACCAGAGGTTGTACTCGTTGCGCTCGTCCAGGGTCATCTCGAGCGGCGGCTTGCCGGCATCTGCCGTCCTGCGCACGTCCATGCGGACGATCGTGCCGAGGGCGTTGTTGGCGCCGAGCCAGATGATGAGGTTCTCGACACCGTCCCCGTCGACGTGATGGTGCTCCAGCCAGCGCAACTGGCTGAACTCGTTGAACTGGGGGTCGCGTGACGGATTGAGCACCGCGTGCGCTGTCCGCTCGAAACGGCAATTCGGCAGGTCGAAGAACCCATCGCCACCGCCCTTCGGTTCGTCCCATGCAATGCGCTCGACGCACATGCGGGGCGTGACCGTCCAGGCGTCAGCGACCGTGAAGCCCGCGACCGAGACGTTCGGGTAGAACTGGCGCCTGCCGGCCTGCGGAAGGGCGATGTTTCCCGGCCCGCGCTCGTAATGGTCCTCGACGTCGTCCAGGAAGCGGTTGACCGAGGCGACGGCCAGCGGCCACTCGATCGGGCCGCGGATGTCGCTCCCGTACTGCCTCTGGAGGCTCCTGAGGAGGTTCTCGACGTTGAGGGGGATGCCGCCTGCTCCCCAGATCGGAATGGAGTATTCGTCGGTTCCCGGCGCCAGCCCCAGGCATCTTGCGAGCAACGTCGAGTAGGACAACTCCGTCCGGGCCGCGGCAAGGGACATGAAACCTTGCGAAATGCTGTCGCCGATCGTGAAAAGCTTCATGACTATGCCTCATCGAAACACGGTCATCGTGATTGGCGGGCAGGTCTCCAGGAAGCGCAAAAAGGGCGTACGTCCCGTCGCCCTAATGGGGTAGGGGCATGTACCGGGTTCATGGATGGCATCGCCCGTCTCCCGGTTCGCGTGGGAGGACGGATCGGGCGACTGACCGAGGCCGCCGTTGGTGGGCCTTGTGATCATGGAAGACGACCGATCACGATGCGGAACAGGAGCCCGCCTCCCTGAAGGGAAAATGGCTTGCCTGATGCATCCCGTGGCGAGGCGATCGGCTTGGGAGCCGGACTGCGGAGCCTTGACGACGTGCAGTTCCTGCCGTCGAAGGCAATGGCCCTCATTGACAAGCGAGACCCCGTTGGGTTGCCCCGCGGCTCGACATGGCCGCTCGTGGCCTGGGTCCTTTGGGGTTCGGATGCCGATCGGATCCGGACTGCGTGCCCGACCCGGATGCGCGAAGGGAGAGGCGAAGCGCCTCTCCCCCATCATGCTGGCCGTCCGGATGCCGTCGAGGATCACCCGACCTTGGAATACTCCACCTGGGTGCCCTCCATCAGCGCGGCGAGCTTCCTTTCGGAGGCATCCACAACCGACTTGAGCACGCCGCGGCTGGAAAGCGTCTCGACGAGGGACTTCTGGACATTGACCGCCTTCTCAGTTTCACCCGTAGCCGCGAGTGCCTCGGCGAGGTCCTCGGTCACCTTGCGGTAGTCGATGTGGCCGATCGTCTCCGCTGCCTTGTCGGCCTTGCCGAGCAGCACCGGGACCTGCCGTTCCGCGGCCTCGTCCACTCGCGGCGGCATCGAGGCAATCTCGAGCCGTGTCCCATCCGCCTGCTCCCTGAGCGTCTTGAAACTCCGCAGCATCGGGCCCGACAGCGCAACGGCGGCGTGGATCGCGGCGGGATGGCTCGGTGCCATCTCCGTGACCTCACGCAGGACATCGTTCGCCCTCTCGAGTTCGGGCGCACCACGGAACGCCAGCACCCGGGCGACGTCCTCGCAGAAGTAGTCGGGCGCCAGCTTCTCCTCCTCCGCGCTGGCCGGCGCGCCGACGAAGATGCGAAGTGGGTCCGACATGACGATCTCGCCGCCGATCTCCACGGCTGCCTGGACCATGTAGAAGCCGGGCTGATCGATGAGCCATCCCGTCGAGGATGCGGCAACGAGATGTGAGGCGTACAGGGTCTTGCCCGCCGCAAGCGAGCACGTGCGGTGTTCGCGGTGGTATTTCGCGAATGGTCGCCGGCGCTTCACCTCCCCGCCCTCGCGCTTCACGAGCATCGCGACGTTCCCGGCGTCGGCGATGATGTCCTCGTCCACGAGTTGCGCGGTGCGCGAGACGTTCTCCAGCTTGAGCTCCAGCTTCACGGGTTCGAGGAAGCGGAAGGAGTCGCTGGGGCGGTTCGTGCGCAGGGACAGCCGGAACCTCTCCCCGGGCATCCTCGGCGGACTCTCGAACCCGTGGTTCACGAACCAGTCCTCGTTGCCCATCTGCACGAAGCGGCGGGGCGCATGGCGCATGAAGACCAGTTCGTCGTCCGAGAACCGGAACTCGAAGTTGGAGAAGAAGGCCTGCTCGCCGCCCATTACGCCGTAAGGATAGTTCATGAAGCTGCGCGACTCGGAATCCGACATGAGCGGTATCCATGGAGTGCCCAGGTGCTTCTGCCAGGCGTGCGCCAGGTTGAAGGCGTGGCCGATCTCGTGCACCGCCGTCCAGTAGACGTTCCTCTCGATCCATGCGGCCGGGGCCGGGTCGCCCGCCGGCGCGTCCACGATGAACGAGTTCGTGAAGATGGCCGTCCCCTGGCGGTGGTTGGGCCCGATGTCGTCGAACATGATCCCGCCGAGGCTGCTGCCGGTGTCATGCTGCGCGGCGAACAGCACCCACATCGCCCAGTTCGGGTTGTTCGAGAAGTGCGACCAGTATGTCACCATCGCATTGTGCATCTCGGCGTCGCTCCAGGTCCCATTGGCCCCGGCATCGGCAAGGGGAATGGTCGACTGGTTGGGCGACATGGACACCTCGAAGCCCGCGCGTCCGTAGGTCTTCGTCAAGTCGAGGACCTCCGCCGGCAGGTCGGCGGGCCGGTTGGGGTGCGTGGAGGTTTCGTAGGAGGTCACGACATGGTTCGTGTTCTCGACCACGTCGATCTCGAACTCCACCCTGTCGAAGTACTCCGACACGTAGGTGAGCTTGTACGTGTGGACCTTGCCGCTGGCCTCGATGAGCGAGAGTGTCCAGTCCTGGTATCCGAAGGGCTTCGTCGTGCGCCTTGCCTCGAACACGAGCCGCACGCCCGGTATGAGGGAGGCGTCGCCGTCCCGGTACGTGATGGTGCCCTCGATCCGCCGACGGTAGAGGCCGATGCATTGGTCCGACGTCACCTCAGCGATGGCGTGCCCACGCGTCCTGGGGAACAGGCGCGAGGCCTCGACGGAGATCCGCCGCTGCGGGTACCAGCGATCCACGTCGACGCGGACAGTCATGAAGAACATCTTGATCGGAAGGGTGGGTATCCCGACCGATCCCGGGTTCACGGGCGGATGCGACGGGCCGGCCACGATCGGGAAGTTGTTGGTGTAGCGCCCGCTGACGGGTCCGCAGATGCGCAGCGGAGGGAATGGTCCTGGGAACGGGGTCGGCAGGGGAAGGTCGGGAATCTCGGGCACGGGGATCGGGTCGTCCGGAGCGGGGAGCCCGGCCTGGTCGACCGAGTCCTCGACAATTCCGTCGATGAACCCCGGGTGCTCCCGGTCGGGGATCGGGTTCGACGCCTGTGCTGGTTTCATCTCGGCGGGCCGTCCCGGACCGGTCCCTTGGGATTCCTTTGAGCGCTTGGTCATGAAGTTCTCCTGTAGATCCAATGAGCCACTTCGCTCGCCCGCGTTCCCCCTCCGGAGCCGCGCGACAGGACGAGGCACGCGGAAAGGGTGCCCCGCACAACGCAATGCGGCGGACGACTCCGAAAAGGCACGAGTAAGGACGCGGGTAAGCGATTACTCCCCAGCACCGGACCACTGATGGATGCCGGCGGGGCGGCGCTGGTCACGCGTACGCGCTACATGTACCGGAGCCTGTCCCTCGCAGGCTCGATGGTCAGACCGCCCTCACGAAGATCGATGGCGTACTGGGAGACGCCCTTCGCGACCGGCACCGTCCTCTCGGTGTTCCCGATCCGGACGATGACGCTGTCGCCTTCGCCGATCTCGAGCTTCTCGATGTGGGCGAGCCCGATCTGCATGCGCGTCCTCGCTGTGAAGGATGCGACGGGTTGCCCGTTAACCATGACCTCGATCTCCTGCCCATCGAATCCCTCACGGAAGTGCAGCTCGATGGCATGCCTCTCGGGCATCACCGCCTCCTGAATGTTGGGTCCTGCATTTGCCGAGCCGGGATTTGACGGGGGGCCCGGGGCAGGCAGTGCAAGGACGACCACGACGGGCAGCAGGAATCTGGCGGGAGATCGGTGCATCGGACATGTTCAGTGCAGAGAGAGGGAGCAGGCAGCGAGTTGTCCTCATGCTCCTGACCCGCTTCGATCCTCGACTTACTCATGGCTCCTCCGGCCTGGGCCGTAGCCCGCCTGGGATACTTCGCTGGCACCATCGCGTAGGGTTCAGTCGTAGTCTCCCCAGCCGTGACTGTCGCTCCGAGCACTGACGATCTCGATGGCTTGCAACCAGGAACAACTTTAGTCAGAACCGAATTTAAGTTCCTTGGACTATCTAGTATTGAAAGCTGATAGCCTGACTGAAGTTAATCTACTCTATGTTATTTTACGTTAGGCCGCTCTGGACAGCGTGTGAAGGACTTCACATTGCCCTGAGCGCCTGCCTGATGCCAACGTTGGTGAAACTTGACGATGACCAAGGACATCCCGATTGAGACCCGCGGGGCAGGAACACCATTGTTAGGAAGGAAGTCTCCTCCTCAAAGAAGCGGCGAACAGATTAGCTGTCCGGATGTGCGACATCCTTGGCGGCAGCGACGACCTTCAGGGCCTGAGGCAAAGCCTCTGAGGCTGGCAGCTTGTAGCGCTGTTTAGCCAGGGCTGGCTTGGCAGCGGGGCGAGTTCGGATCACCTGATCGGGCGAGGCGCCCTTGAGCACCTGCTGGTGCCTCATGGTAGAAGACAGTGTACCGGGGCGGATCCTCGTGTGGTAGCATCCGCCATTGAGCCCCGGTCCGCAGCAGGTAAAAGATCATGTCGACGATGCGTCGGAGGGGATAGGTCTGGTGCCGCCCAGCCGGATGGCTGCGGGGATCAGCGGCGCGAGCCGCGCCCATTCCGCATCCGTGAGATCACAGGCATAGGGACTGGCATCCATGGCACGGGCTCCTAGGGGTGAAACAGCCCGCATCCGCCGCGGTGGACCAGCACAAAACTTACTCTGAATCAATCACTTGAGCCGAGCAATAAATTGTTCACCAGCCTCTTAGGCCGGCTGCGTTCCTGCCCAAAGCCGCCTCTACTTGCCTGGTGAGACAGTACCTACGGTTATACCTGACTCGTCGAGATATGTCTGTTCAATCAGCCTCCCGCGGGTGTCATAGGCTCTGATGATCCTGGCATAGCCGTCTGTCCGACGTGTCAGATCGCCCTGTTCGTCAAAGTACGCTTCCTCGTTGACGTCGCCGCGCGCATCGTAACGCTTGGTCACACTGGCGTAACCGTCCTTAGACCTGACGGCGTTGCGTCTCTCATCAAAGTAGGCCTCCTGGACGAGGTTTCCGCGGGCGTCGTAGGTTCTGGTCATGACGGCGTAACCGTCCTGTAATCGCGTCGGGCTTCCGTCTTCGTCAAAATACGCTTCTTCGACCACGTTGCCTCGAGCATCATAACGCTTGCTCGTAATCGCATCACCGCGCTTTGATCTGACCGGGATTCCCTGCTCGTCAAAGTAGGCCTGCCGGATCAGGTTGTCGCGAGAGTCATAGGTCTTAGTAAGCATGGCGTAGCCGTCATTTCCACGCGTCGGCTTGCCGTGTTCGTCAAAGCCCCGGGCCTCGACAACATTGCCGCGGGCGTCATACGCCGCTGTCCAGCCGACAATACCGTCAGCGTTTCGAGTTGGCTTCCCGGTTTCGTCGAGAAAGGTTGCCGAAATTGCATTGCCGCGTGCGTCGTAGGTCACCTTTTGCGTGGCATATCCCTCACGGGATCGCGTCGGCTTTCCAAGTTCGTCAAGATATGACACTTCGATTTTGTTGCGGCGGCTATCATAGGCCCTGACGATTTTGGCGTAACCGTCCTTGGACCTGACCGAGTTTCCGCTCTCGTCGAAGTAGTCTTCCTCAGTTACGTTGTCGCGCTGGTCATAAGTCCAAGTCCGTCTCGCGTATCCATCTTTGGATCGAACAGGCCTCATTTTCTCGTCGAAATACCGGTGGTCGATCGCATTGCCGCGAGCATCGAAGGACTGCGTGAGCCTTGCGTACCCGTCTTCATCATATGCTGGGTTACCTTCCTCATCAAAGTAAGCTTCCTCAACGATACTGCCACGGCCGTCATAGCTTCTAACTATCTTTGCATGCCCATATTTTAACCGCGTCGGGTTTCGCTTCTCATCGAAGTAGGCTTCCTCGAGGACATTGCCCGAACCATCGTATTTCCGAGCGATCTCGGCCGCACCTTCATTGGACCTAGTCGGCTCTCCCTGTTCGTCGAAACCCGACTGTAGAACCTTATTGCCGCGGGCATCGTAGGCCGCCACCATTTTCGCATAGCCGCCGCTTTCACGACACGGCTTTCCCGCTTCGTCAAAGTAGGCCTCCTCGACCACGTTGCCGCGCTCGTCGTAGATGCGTGTGAGTGAGGCATAGTTATCTTTCGACCGAACCGGCGTTTTGTTCTCGTCGTAATAGCTCCTTTTGATCATATTTCCGCGCAGGTCATTTTCGAACACGACACTGGCGAACCCTCCTTTGGTGAGCGTCGGCTTGCTGGCCCCGTCGAAGTAAGCCTCTGAGATCAGACGGCCGGCTCCGTCGAATTGCTTTTGGACTTCGGCATAGCCGTCCTTTGAGAGGGTCGGCTTTCCCGCTTCATCAAAGTAGGTCTCCTCGATCAGGTTGCCGGATGCGTCGTAATCTCTTGTGACTCTGGCGTAGCCATCCTTGGAGAGAGTCGGCTTTCCGAACTCGTCAAAATAGTCGTCCTCAAGGGGTTGGCCACTCGCATCAAGGCGCCGGGCGATCCTTGCGTAACCATCCTTGCTCCGGGTCGTGTTCCCAGCTTCGTCGAAGTACGCGCGCTCTTTCTCCTTGCCCCGCGCGTCGTACGCCAAAGTGATCTTGGCATAGCCGTCCTTGGAGAGTGTCGGCTTGCCGGCCCCGTCGAAGTAAGCCCCTGCGATCGGACGGCCGGCTGTATCGAACTGCTTGGTCATTCGGGCATAGCCGTCCTTGGACAGGGTCGGCTTTCCAGCCAGATCGAAGTAAGCTTCCTCGACCGGGTTGCTGGACACATCGTAATTCTTCCTGACTTTTGCGTAGGCGTTCCTAGAGAGCGCTGGGTTTCCCAACTCGTCGAAGTAGGCTTCCTCGATCAACTGCCCGCGTGCGTCGAAGGCGCGAACGATCCTTGCATAGCCATCCTTGCTCCGGGTCGGCCTTCCCGCTTCATCGAAGTACGCGCGCTCTTTCTCCTTCCCGCGTGCGTCATACCCAAAGATCACTTTGGCATAGCCGTCCTTGGAGAGGGTCGGCTTGCCGGCCCCGTCGAAGTAAGCTTCTTCAGTCTCATTGCCGTGCGCATCGTAGGCCCTCGTCCAACGCGCGATGCTTCGAACCGGATCGCCGCGCTCATCAAGCCGCACGACTTCGGTCGGGCCGCCGGCTTCGTTGTAGGCGATGCGTACCTGGGCAAAGCCTTCACTGTTCCGCATTGGCGCGCCGTCCTGCCCAAGCGACACAATGCGGGTTGGCAGGCCTTGCGGGTTGTATTCGGCGCGCGATCCAAATGCGCGCATCAGGAACAGCTTCGGCCGGCCGAAAGCGTCGCTCCAAAGTTCCCGTCGGACCAACCCGCGGTTTGGCCCATCCTCATCGGACTCGTAGGTTACGGTGGTGGCATCGCCCATCGGAACGAGGTGCCCCTGTTCCGAGCGAAACTCCGCCGTGCGTCCGTCTGCGTCCGTGTAGATGAGCCTCGCGAGAACTTGGCCTTTCCCATCCAACATGATCTGCCTGCTGACCCGCTCTCGCGTGTCGCGTTCCCAGGCAATGCTGCAAAGGGGGGAGTTGTCGCGGGCAGCGAACGGTGCCGAGGGCTCATGGAAGCCGGTTCGCGCACAGGCGCCGCTGCCGTCGATCGCGTCCACACGTGTGACCGGACCAAGGCGCCCCTTCCGGACAAAGCGCAATGTTCGACTGCGATGCGCCGCATCGCCAGCGCTGACGCGCCCCACTCCTTCGAACACGCCCCATCTCTTTGCGAACGAGTTGTAGTATTCCTCGTGTTGGCGCACGTAGAGGTCCCAATAAAGACCGCTGCCGGCAACTCCCAGCAGCACCGCGGCGAGCGCCGCCGCTCTTCCCAAGAGGGTGCGACGACGCGACCGGGCGGCTGCTGCCGTCGAGGCCTCGATAAACGCGACGATGCCGGGGCGGAGGTCCGCGCGGCGGCTTGCCAGGATTGCCTGGCCCTCGTCCAGGGGACGGCCTGCGGGCAGCAGCCGGCTTGGATCGCGTTTCTCTCTCTCCCACAGCGCTGCCGCCGCTTCGATGCGCGCCTTGGTGCGCAGGAAATCCCGGTCCGCATCGACCCAGCCGCGCAGAAGCGTCCAATTGCGGATCAGGGCTTCATGCGTCACCTCGACCGTTTCCTCGCCGGTCGCGGCGTCCCGTCCCGTGACCACCAGGCGCGCATCGGCGAGGCGCCGGATCACCGCCAGGGCGGTCGCATTCTCGCTCGGAAGGAAGGCGCGCTGCCGGGTGTCGCCGGTGGCCTCGCCCGGCCTCACCATCTGGACCAGATAGCGTCTTGCGGCATCCTTCTGGTCTGCGTCGAGCTTCTCGAACTCCGCATTGGCGCGGGCGGCGATGGCGCCCTGGACGCCGCCCATGCGCTCGTAAGCGTCGTGCAGCAGGGTGATGCCTTGCCGCTGCTCCCATAAGGAGGCCAGCACGAATTCGAGCAGCGGCAGATTGCCGGGTTCCTGTCCGACATCGTCGAGGATCCGGTCCACCAACCCGTGCTCGAACAGCAGGTTCGCCTTCTCGGCGGGTTCCACGATCGAGTGTCTCAGCTCAACTGGCGTCATCGGTCCGAGATTCACCTGACCATCCTGGAGGCGGTCGGCGAGGGGCCGGTCCGAAAGCGCCTGCCCGAAGAAATCACCCCGCAGCGTGAAGACGACTGTGACTGCCTCATGCCTCGAAACATCAAGGATCTCGGCAAGGAACCGCTGGCGTGCCTGGTCATCCGACACCAGGGTGTAGAGCTCCTCCCATTGGTCCACGAATAACAGCAGGCGGTCCGTTCCGGGCTGTGCCCTCAGCAGGTCCGCCGCCACGTCGCGTAATGCGACGGTGCCGTCGGCAAGATGGCGCGCCAGCTTGTTGATCTCGGCCAGGCGGTCGACGCGCGTCATCTCCGGTTCGAGGATCCGGATCAGAGCGGCAGCCAGGCTGTGCAGCGGACGATCTGTCGGCACCAGGGTTGCGATTTCCCAGATCTGGCCGACCTTCGTCTGGCGCAGACGCGGGATCAGGCCGGCGCGCACTACCGACGACTTGCCGCTGCCGGACGCCCCGATGACGGCCACCAGGGAGGTGCGCTCGACCATACCGACCAGCTTCTCCGTGACCGTCGCGCGGCCACAGAAGAAGGCGGCGTCCTCCTCGCGAAACGGCCGCAGGCCGCGATAAGGGCAGATAGCCGCTCTGACAGCGGCTATCTGCTGCAGAGCGGCGGGACCAGGCGGCTGCCGGCGGATTGCTGCACAAAGAAGGTCCAGCGCAGTTTCATCCGCGATGTTCGCCGACAGGTCGACCCACGTGTTCAACTTCAGGAAGCCAAGTGCGGGATCGGCTCGCGTCAACAGCACCGGGATGACAGGAAAGCCAGGCTCTTGGCCCTGCCGGTCGAGCGCCAGGTCCCGCTCCCGCTGCTGCCAGGACCCTAGGACTTCGGTGCCGAGGAAGACGGCCACCGAACTGCAGGATGCAAGCGTGCGCTCCAGAGCCTGCGTCCACGGCTGTCCTGGGGTGAGGTACCAGCGGTCGAGAAACACGCGAAGGCCGCGCTCGGTCAGCCTATGCGCCACCGCCTCCACTAGGTCATGATCGCGCCAGTGATAGCTGAAGAAGACGTCGAACGACTGGTCGCTGCTGCCCATAGGGCTTTCCTGTCGGCTGGGTGATTCCCTAGCGATAGACTACTTCCTTGTTGCTTCTGAAGCGCACTGCCGAGAGGCGAACGTGCGGTTCTCGACAAATCCTATGGGAGAGGCTTATGACAATGTCTTATGTAAGAGCGTCTTTGACACGTATGAATGTAAACTGCTCAAGTGACTCTATTGCGGCGTTCAATCTAGTGCTCGACTAATCAGCTTTGTGATTTGGTCCCGCGGTAGCATTTGCCGCGAAGCGGAAGCTGTTCTTGAACTCGCTCCAGTTTCCCGACTTCACGTCGTTGCGCGTCACCCCGGGATAGGATTTGCGGCCCGGCTCTGAGATGATCGTCACCGGCCCGCCATCCTTGCCGATCACCCCGGCGTGCAAGGCCGCTCGGCATACCTCCGAGTCGCCCGTATAGACGTCCATGCCCCACACATTCCCGCGCCGCGTGGCCTCGGCCGAGCAGGTGCAGGCCAACGGCGGGCTGTCTGCATCAAAAGCCCGGTAGTCGTCAGGGCAGTCAGATATACCTCCGGCAGAAGCTGCTTCAGGCTGGCGCCGCACCTCGCCCGCTTTGAGAGATGTCTGCTGCTGCTGCTCGACTTGATTGGATTGACGTCCGGCTTCTGAGCCGGCAGTCGCACTTGGCTGCTGTGCGCCACTCCTCCGCATCCGTGGTGCATCCGGGGATGGTTCCCACCCCACGGGAATGCCGAATTGACTGAGGCCGATCCCACCGATCAGAAGCAACGCAACTGCCGCTGCTGGAAGTGCAAGGCGCCGACCCGGCAGAAGCGTTTCAGCACGGCGTGCTTCGCGGATTTTGTCGTTCAACGCCTCGGCGTCGCGACCGAAATGGGTGTGGCGCAACTCGACGGCCTGACGTCGTACGAGTGGCTTCAGGGACTCCGGAAGCTCGCTCGCGGCCGGCATGCGCGCGCCATCGATCAGGACCGGGATGACCCGGATGTTGCGCGCGAGCGCCGCCGCGATTTCGATCGCCACGAAATCGTTCGGATCGTGGAGCCGGAGATTGCCGCTGTCATCCTTCGCCTGCAGCCAATTGGGACCAATGACAGCGAGGAAAACATCGCAGGCGGCCAGTTGCGCCCTCAGGTACTCGACGAAATCGACCCCAGCCGGGATGTGGTCGACGTCCATGAAAAGGTTCTTCCGACCGAACGCCTCGGCCAGCCGATCGTGCATCCGACCAGCCGTACCGGTTGAGTCGTCTCGGCGATAGTTGATAAAGATCTTACCGGCCATACCGCCGCCGGCCCTCCAGGAGACAGGTGTAGCCTACCGCAAGAGGAACCGAATTACCACGGACTCGACCATCCGCTTCCATCTATAGGCCCTGTACACCGAAAGAGGCTGCTCCTGTGAAGTGAGGTGCGTCACACGAGATCAGCAGTGTCGCGAAGTAATCTGCCGAGCAGTGAGCTGCCCAGTACTCGGATGAGCGGCAGATGCACTGAGGGGTATCTCTCGAATGCCGCGATCTAGCCTATTCCTCGCCGGATGAGGAGCCCGCCATGCGCACGTACCGCTCGAGCTCAGTCCTCCTACCACTGCTGCTCTGGATCGTGCTGGCTGGGATTGCGCAGGCGCAGGAGCCCTTGCGCATTGCGACCTACAACATCCGCTTTCTCAATGCTGACACGCTGGCCGTGGAGGACGACCGGCACGACAAGCTCAAGCAGGTGATCGAGTGGCTCGAGGCCGACATCATCGGGCTGCAGGAGATCAAGGATCGCGCGGCTCTGGAAGCGCTCTTCCC
Source organism: Microvirga massiliensis (assembly GCF_001006805.1). Classification (GTDB taxonomy): domain Bacteria; phylum Pseudomonadota; class Alphaproteobacteria; order Rhizobiales; family Beijerinckiaceae; genus Microvirga; species Microvirga massiliensis. The sequence goes on from NZ_LN811362.1 coordinate 130,026, forward strand.
GCCCGCCGAGTGGTCGCTCGTCATCGTTGACGAGAGCCCGGACGAGCAGGACTTGGCTGTGGCCGTGCGTCGCCCGTTGCGCGTGATGCGGCCGGCTGATCTGAACGCCGACGATGAGGATTTTCTGTTCTCAGGGGTTGAGGAGACCTTTTTCCCGAACCGCCGCGACGTGCTCTCGGTCGAGGTCGCTGCCTCCGAGGCTGAGACGCTCACGATCCTGGTCACCCATGCCAAGTCCCGGCTCGGAGGGCGGGCAGCCACGGATGTGCGGCGCGAGGGCGCGGCCACCCGCCTCGTGCAGGTGCTCGAGCGCGACTTCGACGAGAAGAACTTCATCCTGCTCGGTGACTTCAACGACACGCCCGATGACCGCTCGCTCAACATCCTCGAGACCGGAGGCCCGAATGCGCCTGGCATGCAGGAGGACGAGCCGGGATCATTTCTCATCAACCTGACCGAACCGCTCTACGCCGCGGGTCACGTCACGATCGGGCGCACCTCGGCCGATGTCGCGGGCGGGCGGGTCCGGACCCTCGAACCGGGCGCGCGCGCCTTCAACAACCGCGAGCGCGGCCGCGATACCCACACGGGCGATCAGATGTTCGACCAGTTGCTTGTCCCGGTGCGGATGCGCGAGCGGCATGTGGCGAACTCCACCGCCGTGTTCGACCTCGACATCGCGGCGCTCGGCACGGACGCAACCCGCGCCTCCGATCACCTGCCGGTCTATGCCGACTTCATCTTTAGGCCGGAGGACAGCGAAGGGCCGCCAGCCGAGGTCAGCATCGTGGGCCTGCTGCCCAACCCGCCGGGCCCGGACGAGGGCCGCGAGGGGGTCCTGCTGGCCGCTCATGGAGCCAAAGGCGTTGATCTCGCGGGCCGGCGCCTGCGCGACAAGGCTGGAAATGAATTCGGGCTGGACGGTAGTGTTGAGCCCGAGACCGAGCGCGAGGTCGTGCTGCGCGAGCACCGGATGCCGCTCAACAACGACGGCGATGTCGTCGAACTGCTGCGTCTAGACGGCACGCCTGTGCACCGGGTGAGCTATACAAGCGATCAGGTCCAAGAGGGCCAGGTCGTCCGGTTCCAGAGATGAAGATGACTCGCTTACCATTCCAAAATACAGAGATGCAGGATTCGCTGCGGCGCTGAGACAGCTAAGTCGAGTTTGGTGACGCATTCACTCTCAAGAATTAGGCTGGCTTGATGAGAACGGAACGCTACCCGCCAAGCCTCGCGGTATAAGGCACTCGAAGATTTTGTTTCACAAAAGCGCGCGAGCCGTGCTTCTACCTTTTCGGGGCTTTCCTCCGTGAGATGATCACGCTCTGGTTCTGAGTTATCAAAGTCGTCCTTGAGTTCTTGCGAGCGCGTATGCCGTTAACGAAGGTCTGAACCTGCTTTTCACGCGAGGAAACCATGAAGCTTGGATCGCTGTATCTTCTGTGCGTCATGGGAGTTGCGTCTCCGTGCTTCCAGGCTGGCGCGGAGGTAGGATTTCTCGATCAGGGATGGTCCAAGGAGACGCGGGAGGCGTTCTATTTCACCTCACAGGGATCCCGCATGATCCCGTATGCCTGGTTCATGGCGCTAGAGCGTCCGGTCGAACCGAGCATGTTCGCGGACACTGAAAACCTCAGGCGCTATGGTTTCGTTCCCGCCGACAGTGCCCATCCCCTGAATCCCGACGCCCTTCCGATCGGATTCGCGATAGATACAGGTGAACCCAGCCGGACCTATGGCGAGGTAGCGCTCGGTCACGTCACATCTGCCGGACCGTCGTCACGCGGCGATCTCGGACTCACGTGCGCAGCCTGTCACACGTCGAATGTTTCCGTGGATGGTAAGCTCTTTCGCGTCGACGGGGCCCCCGCCCACCTCGACTTCGACTCCTTCTATGCCGACCTGTCCTCGGCCGTCACGAGGACGCTCCTCGATCCTGCCAAGTTCGAGCGTTTTGCAGCCCGTGTCCTTGGTCAACCGTCGGTTACCGGTGCCGCGGAGCTCAGGCTGCAGCTTGCTGCGTTCCAGACCAGGATGGCAGGCGAGACAGCAATGCGGCGCCCGGTATTGGCGTCCGGCTTCGGCCGGGTGGATGCGCTGTCCCAGATCATCAATTCGCTTTCGGTTCGGGATCAGGGCGACCCCGCCAACCTGCGTTCCGTGGAGGCCCCGACAAGCTATCCGCCGCTTTGGCTGACACCGGATCTGGAGTTCGTGCAGTGGAACCCGATTGCGTCGAGCCCGATTGGCCGGAACGGCGGCGAGGTGCTCGGGGTCTTCGGTGTCACGACGTTGAAAGGCGACCAGAAGGATTGGTTCACGTCGAGCATACGGTTGTACGAGTTGCATGCGATGGAGAGGTGGGTCAGCGAGCTCAGGCCGCCTCGATGGGACGAGGAGGCCTTTGGAAGGATCCAGACCGAAGTCGCAGACGCCGGCGAACGTCTGTTCGGCCAGCACTGCGCTGGATGTCACAACGCGCCCCCGTACCGTCGCACCGATCCGGCCGCCAATGCTTTCAAGAAGACGTTCATTGAGATTGGACGCGTCAACTACAAGTCGTTGGGTGTGGACCCGCTCTACACCGAGTCCCTCGCGCAGCGTCTGGTTCAAACGAACGCAGCCACCGCAAGCGCCGGGAGCGGGAAATCCATCGTGCCGGCGGCAGTCTATTTCCGCGACACGGTCGCGGCGGTGATCAACCGGGCCATGGACGACGCGAAAATCGACAGGGATACGAAGCTCGAGATGAGCGGCTATCGCTTGCGCCCGCCGAAGACGCCAGACGGGCTGCCGGGGGCGTACGAAGCGGCGTCCCTGACGGACTTGAAGGCCGGTCCGCTCGCAGGGTTATGGGCCACGGGTCCCTATCTCCACAACGGCTCTGTGCCGACGGTCTACGAACTCCTCTCGCCAGTGGAGGAGCGCCGGAAGGTATTCTGGACCGGGGCACGTGAGTTGGACCGCGAGCGACTGGGCTTCGTGAGCGACGAGGCTCCTGATCTCTTCCGCTTCGACACGAGCCTCCCGGGGAACCGCAACACCGGACACGTCTATCCACCCCAGGGACTCTCGCCCGATGAGCGCAGGGCAATCATCGAGTATCTGAAGAGACAGTAGAAGTACGTTGCGCAGCGTGATCTGTAAGTGGGCTGACATCCGCCAGGCCATTGCTGCCGTCTCGGGTGACGTTTTTTCGGTCGGGCAGCTTGCCTTGCCGTGATATAGATACTTCACGAGCGCAGACGCGATCCAGCGGTAGCTCCGGTTCTATTTGTCCATGTACGAGGTCGTGCTCGTATGGTAGGAACTCAGACCGCACCGCCAGCCAACGTTTCTGAAAGGTTGGCGCGCCGCCTCACCGCCATCCTCGTCGCTGATGTTGTCGGCTCGACGCGCATGATGGAACAGGACGAGGTCGGTACCCTCGCGGCCATGCATGCCTTCATGACCGAGGTCGCGGCATCGGTGGTGGCCAATCACTGGGGGAACGTGATCAAGACCACCGGCGACGGTGCGCTGGTCGAGTTCAGCAGTCCCGTTGAGGCCGTGATCTGCGCATTTGAGGTCCAGCGTCGGCTTTCCGACTGGGTCAGCCCGAAACTCGGCGCAAGGCATCTCTCCCTGAGGATCGGCATCAATCTGGGCGACGTCGTCTGCGGTCCCGACGGCGACCTCTACGGCGACGGCGTCAACGTGGCCGTCCGCCTGCAACAGATTGCGGAACCGGGAAGCATCTGCATATCCGCGAAGGTCTTCGACGAATTGCATGGCAGCTTGACCAAACGCTTCGAGGACCGGGGCGAACAGTTCCTGAAGAACCTCGCCCGTCCGATCCATATCTACGTGGCGAGAGAAGTGGTCCCCGGCAGGCAGGCGCTGACCTATGACGCGCGGGCCTTTCCGCTCCTCAAGCTCCCCGACAAGCCATCGATCGCCGTCCTGCCCTTCCGGAACATGAGCGAGGACAAGGACGCCGACTACCTGGCCGATGGCATCGTCGAGGACATCCTCACCGCACTCGGCCGCTTCAAGTGGCTCTTCGTCAGCGCGCGGGGTTCCACCTTCATCTACAAGGGACAGACCCTCAGCCCCAAGGTGGTCGGAGCCGAGCTCGGCGTCCGCTACCTTCTCGATGGCAGCATCAGGCGATTTGGGGACCGCATGCGCATCACCGGCCGCCTAGTCGAAGCGGAGAGGGGAACGCAGATCTGGGCCGACCGGTATGACGGCACGGTAGAGGACATCTTCGAGCTCCAGGACCGGATCACGGAAAGCGTCGCAGGCGCCGTCGAACCGCGCCTGCGATATGCCGAGATCGAGAGGGTCAGGCGCACGCCTCCGGAGAAGCTGAGCTCCTACGACCAGTTCCTGCGGGCCCTCGCATGCTTTTACGGAGGAACCCGGGAAGAGGTCGAACAGGCGCTGCAATTGCTGGAGGAGACCACAAGGAACGACCCCGGCTATGCCCAGCCGTATGCCCTGAAGGCCTGGTGCTACGTCTACTACATCGCACAGGGCTGGAGCCGTGATCCCGCAACGGACGGAACTTTGGGCATCAAAGCGGCCCGCGCGGCGATCGAGCGCGAACGGGAAGATCCGACTGTCCTCTGGATGTCGGCGCAGGCGATCGGTTATCTTGCCCATGACATCGACACGGCCCTGTTCCTGCTCGATCGGGCACTTGTTCTCAATCCGAGCTCTGCCCCAGCCTACACAATGAGCGGGTGGGTCCGTTGCTGGGCCGGACGTCCGCACGAGGCCATCCCGCATTTCCATTGCGCGATGCGGCTCAGCCCCTTCGATCGTACGATGGTGGCCATGCTGTCCGGGCTTGCGCTAGCGCTGTGTATGGACGGCAAGTACGAGGAGAGCATCGAATGGGCTCAGCGGGCCGTTAACGAGCAGGAGAACTGGACTGCGAGCTACCGCCCCCTGATCTCCAGCCTTGCTCATCTCGGCCGCATGGACGAGGCACGGTGCGGAATCGAGCAGTTGCTGGCACGGGATCCGGACTACCGCGTATCGAGCGTCAGATCGCTATACCGTCCGTCACCCGGGGCCGATCGGTACCTGCAGGGCCTTATCAAGGCTGGCCTTTTGGAGTGACTTATACCTGTTCCTGCAGTATTGGCGCTTGCAAGCCGCCCGGCGACAGCCGCGGGAAAAAAGAACGCGACGCGGACCACCCCCGCAACCCAGCCTGCCAGCCATCCGAGCCAGGCAGTTGGATCGGCTCGCGCACGCCATACACGTGCGATGTCCAATCTGCCGGGCCCGTTTCACCATTGATTCGATGCTCAAAGTGCCAAAGTCGTGCGAGGACGATCGCGCTCCACCGAGCGGCGTCCAGCGGGTCCGGCCCAACAGCGCGCTGAGTTGCGCGGATCCGCGAAGACGGGGCGCAGCGGCCGCACTTTGCTGAGGGCGGCCGCGACTCCCAGCAGCGCGTGCGTTCTAGCCGGCGACCAGTCGCGATCCTGCGGAAGACCGCAGGGGAGCTGTGCCTGGATCTGCTCATTGAGTAAATTTAGCTTTTCCTCATCCCCTCCGGCGGGCCCAGGACATAGAATCGCGACACCGTGCGCGCCCAGTGCCGGTTTTGGATGTCGAGCGCTGCGACCATGGAGGTGACGATCCGTCGGCCCGGCGTGGCATGCGGATGCGCGCCGGCCAGAATGCCGGTGAGGGAGGGCAGGGGCTCGCCCGCGCGGATGACGAGCCGCCAGTCGTGCAGGACAGGGGCATCCTGCAACTCCGTCTCATTGGGCAGGACACCCGCCCGGAGGCGTGCGAGATCCGCCTCCAGGGCCGCCTGCCGCTCACGCCCGGTGCGCCCGTCGGACCCGATCCGGTCGAGGGAGGCTTCCGCGACAGCGAGCCCGGTGCCGCCCTCGGGCAGGAGGATCAGGACGCCGCTCGCGGTGTGCTGTGGGTGATGGCGCGGCATGGGCTGCTCCACGGGTGAGAGGTGAGGGCGCGGAAACCGTCAGGCTCAGAGCAAGCCCTAGCCTGCGGATCATGGTGCTTGCGCCGGGACCTGCCGCTTCGGGCGCGTTCGGTGCGGGGGGCGCTGGCGACGAGCATGCTCACCTCCTCGCCCGCGCGATCGGTCTCGAGTGGATCCCAACCGAGGAGCCCCGGAGACGCGGAAGGGCAGGGCGAGAGGCCTGCCGTGCCGCTGCCCCGGGCATCGGGCGGCGTTCCGGGCCGGCCGGGGGATCGCATCTCAGGCATCGGGCCCTCCCGGTCGCGATATGCTGGGCCTTCTCCGAGCGCGCGGCAGCGGGAACGGGACGACCGTCTCGGAGCCGGCGGGGCGCTTGGCGTGGCGCCAGGCCCGCCGCTCGGCCTCGGCCAGGGCCGCCGACGCGATCCCGTGCAGGGCCCGGCCGACGGCGTCCCGGAAGGCCCGCGCCCCGAGCCGCGTCCGGATCGCCTCCAGGCGATGGGCGACCGCGAGGGTCCGCTCATCCACCATGGCGGCCTCCCCGCGGACGGGCGCGGTCCACCGTCTGACGCGCGCGGGCATGGGCCAGGAACAGGGCCTCGAACCGCTCGCCCGAGATCTGCCGCTCGGCGACAAGGGCTCCGGCGAGGGCCTCGACGAATCCGCGATGCTCGCGCACCAGGGCGAGCGTGCCGGCGTAGAGCCGGCCAAGGTCATCCTCCACGGCCCGGCGCAGGGCGGGGTCGACGGCGAGAAGCGCATGCACCTGCTCCCGGGATCCCCGATGCAGAAGGCTGTCACCGAGCCCAAGCGAGCCATGGATGGCGGCAAGCAGTGAGGTCGCGAATGCGAGGTCGCTCTCGGTCCCGGCGCTGGGGCCGCCGCACAGTGCCTCCTCGCCGGCCCGGCCCGCCAGGGCAGTCATTACGAGGTTCTCCAGGCCGCGGCGGGTCGGCACCATGTCCGGGGCATGCGTGGCCGTGTGGCCGCCGCTGCCCTCTGCCATCAGGATCGAGACCTGCCGGACCGCAGCCCCGGTGAGCCGCGCCACGCAGGCATGCGCGGCCTCGTGGACGGCGCTGCGCCGCAGCGCCTCGGGCGAGCGCTCGTCCGGCGGCGCGATCTCGCAGAGGAGATCCGGCAGCGTCATGGGCCGGCCGGCCTGCCGGGCCCGCCGCCGGGCCCGCCTTGACCCAGCCGGCCACGTCGGCCCCGGAGGCCCCGACGGCGAGCTCCGCCGCGCGGCGAAGGTCCTCCCCGGCGAGGTCGGAGCCCAGGTGCTGGCGCAGGATCCCGGTCAGCGCCGCGGCATCCGGGCGAGGGATGTGGATGACCCTGTTGAGCCGCCCGGGCCTGACGAGTGCCGGGTCGAGCCGATCCGCGTGGTTCGTGGCGCCCACGATCACGAGCTGCGCGGTCGCCCCTGAGGCGGCGCCATCGAGGGCGGTCAGGAGGAAGGTGACGACCGGCGTCCACCAATCCCGGCCGCGGTCCGACAGGGTGCGCCGGTCCGGCACTGCATCGAGCTCGTCGAGGAAGATCACGGCCGGCGTCACCGGCGGGCGCAGGGCGGCGGGCGCAGGGCGGCGGCGAGCTCCTTGATGATGCTGTCGAGAAAGCCAGGCGACTGGGCGAACATGTCACCGATGGACGTCGCGACCAGCGGCAGGCCGGCGGTCTTCGCCAGGCTGCGGGCGAAGGTTGTCTTGCCGAGGCCGGGCTCGCTGGCGAGCACCACGCAGCGGTCGAGGGCCGTGAACGCGAGCTCGCCGCGCCGCCAGGCCGCGAGATCGTCGACGAGCGCCAGCCCCCACTCCAGCGCCGGGCCGTAGCCGTGCAAGTCGTGCAGCAGCGGCACGTCGGCGAGCGAGGGGTCGGCCACGCTGCGCGCTCGGGCCGCGGCCGCGAGCCGCCGGACGCAGGAGGCCGGCGCCGTGTTCAGCCGGATCGCGGCGCAGATCGCATCAAAGGTGAGGCCGGCTGCCACCTGC
>NZ_LN811362.1:138277-153842 GCF_001006805.1 Microvirga massiliensis
CCGAGCATGAGCTACGGCTAGGTAGTCGCGATTTGACTCCTATGCTCTATCGGTTATGCGGCAAGGGATGCTGGCAGGCATATTCCGGGATGCTCGGCGCAAAGCCCCACAAGAGCGGAATGCAGCAGATCCATGGGAGCGGGCATGGACAGCCACGGAATAGACCCGAACTCCGGCAGGGCACACTGCTGCAAGTAGGACGAGAAGACCAGGATCGGCACCTCACGGCCCTGGAGTTCGCGCGCCAAACGCACGCAGCTACCTAACTGGAGTGCTACATCGAGAACCGCCAGATCAGGTGTATTGCCCCTGATCCACGCCAGCGCCTCGGCACAGGTGAAGGGTCCCGCGACCTCGTAGCCCCGCTCGGCCAGTTCATCGGCAAGATCGAGGCCGATCATCGCGTTGCTCTCCACGAGCAAAACACGACTGCGCCTCAAGGTGCGTTGATGTCCTATGGCATCTGCCCACAAGCGCCTCATTGGAAGACTTGCAAGGCATCACACAGCACGCCAAGGACCGTGTCGGAGAGGCATTTACGCCGGTCGGGCTCAAAATTGCACAGCAGAGCACAGGTTACAATTGTCGATATGTGGTAATCCTTTGGCAAATGCATGTCCGAATGAGGCGAACAGCAGCGGCAACCTCAAGTAGCAAGGGCGTTCAAGTGTAGCCTCATGGCTAATCCCGGCTGTCTAAGTTTCGCTCGATTTTTCCGACAATTTGATTCACATCAAGGCGGCCATAGGACCGTCCGACAATACCGACACCCCGCAATCGCTGACGCTGATGGAATGCAATGCCGAGCACGGTGGAACGCCTGCCGTCCATCGGCAGAGTGAGCCTGTCTTCGCCCGTCTTCGATGCCTTGGGGCGGCCCTCCGTCCTGTTTTGCCATGCAACCGTACTCTGACGGGCAGTAATCGTCGTGACCACGCTTCTGAAGATGCCGGATCATCAAACCAACCGGCTCCTGGCGGCCTTGGGGCCGCAAGACCTTGCCGGGCTTGAGCCGCACCTCGACATCGTGCGCCTGCCGAAAGGCGGGACCGTCTATGAGGGCGGCGATCCGATCCGGTATGCCTACTTCCCCCATGACGCGGTAGTCTCGCTGGTGGCCGTCATGGAGGACGGTGCGACCGCCGAGATGGCCGTGTTTGGTTCTGAGGGCGTGTTCGGCTTCGTCAGCACCTCGGTCGCTTGCAAGAGCCTCGGGCGCTACATCGTGCATGTTCCCGGCACGGCCTCGCGAATTGCCGTCGATCGGCTCCAGGCGGCCTCGGACGCAAGCGCCGCCCTGAAAGACCTGCTCCGTCGCTACTCCGAGGCGCTGTTTTCGCAGGTCCTTCGGACGGTGGCTTGCAATGCGGTGCACGACGCCGAAGCCCGGTGCTGCCGCTGGATTCTGAGCACCCACGACGGCGCAGGCCAGGACGACCTGCCCTTAACCCACGAGTTCCTGGCCGAACTCCTCGGCATGCAACGCTCCACGGTCAGCCTCATCACGCGCACGCTCCAGAGAGCAGGGCTGATCCGGCAGGCCAGAGGGGTCATCTCCGTGACAGACCGCTTCGGTCTCGAAGAGACCGCGTGCGAGTGCTACGGCGTCATCCGCCGCGACTACCAACGCCTCCTGCCCAAAACCTACACACAGGGCTGACTGGGTTACCGGACAAGGTCGGGAGCGACGATTTCTCTGCTCGGGAAGGCGGAGCGCCTGCCACACAGAATCCTGTTTTTGAGTCGGGTTTCCGACAGACACTGCCGGTGTCCCTAGATATGGGCTGCCCCGGACGCGAACTCGGGGGCGGGTCTGTACAGGGTCGCCGGTAAACGGCTGCTCCCGAGGGTTGTTAGCAGATTCTTGAACTCCGCAAATTGCTTCAGATCACCAGCGCATCTCAGCGAGGCGGCAGAGCAGCGATGCAGTCGTTCGAGAGGCGGCAAACGCGGCATTTACGAGGAAACGCTGTGACTACCGAGAGTGAACGCCTGCCCTCCAGGGCCAACGCGCGCCCGTATACGCCCGAGATCACCCCAATGTTGCAATCGTTGCTGGCGGCCCTGGCCGACATCGATCTTGCATACGAGAGCGATCTTGAGGTCATTCAGAACAGTGCCATCGATGGGGTCCTGAAGCAGAGGGCCATAGAGAACCTCCAGCAGCAGCACCGGGAGCGGCGTAAGCCCTCCGTGCGGCAACTCACGGCTCTTCAACATCGTATTCAGGCGATCGCCGCATAAATCCGGCGACAGGTGTAAAAGGCTCTACCCGGCCCGGCGCAAATGCCGTGATGCACTCATGACCTCGACCTTGCAGTCGAGCGCGGCTCTCATCGGAGTGGCATTCGAAAGCCACTCCTTGAGCTTGGTCCAGCGTGGCTTCATCTGCCCGCCACGAACGGCAATGCCGATCGCCTTCTTCTGTCCGACCAGCACGACGAGCCGCTTGCCTCGGGTCACACCCGTATAGAGGAGGTTGCGGGCCAGCATCTGGTAGTGCTGTGTCACGACCGGGATCACCACGGCTGGATATTCGGAGCCCTGCGATTTGTGGATCGTGGTCGCAAAGGCAGGCACCAGGGTGTCGAGTTCACCAAAGGGATAGATCACTTCGCGGCCCTCGAAGTTCACGATGACCGCGCCTTCGTCATCATCGATCCGGGACACGGTTCCGAGATCGCCGTTGAAGACCTCGCGATCGTAGTCGTTCTGCGTCTCCATCACCCGGTCGCCGGGCGAGAACCGCCAGCCGAAGCGCTCCACAGAGGCGGGCGGGTTCGGGTTCAGCACGCGCTGGAGTTCATGATTGAGATTGCGCGCGCCGAGCACGCCCCGGTTCATCGGGCAGAGCACCTGAATGTCCTTCAACGGATCGAGCCCGAACCGGCGGGGAATGCGGTTGGTGACGACCTCGATGAGCTTGGAGACACCCTCGTCAGGGTCACTGATCTCGACAACATAGAAGTCGCTATCCTCGCCCTTCGGGGCTGGCTCCGGCATCTGGCCGGTGTTGATCCGGTGGGCGTTGACCACGATCCGGCTCTCGGCCGCCTGCCGGAACACCTCCGTGAGGCGGGCCACCGGCACCCGGTCCGAGGCAATGATATCGGCCAGCACCTGCCCTGGTCCGACCGAGGGCAGTTGGTCCACGTCACCGACGAACAGCAGACCCGCATCTTCGGGGATAGCCCTGGTGAGCGCGTTCATGAGCGGGACATCCACCATCGAGGTCTCGTCCACGACCAGCAGGTCGCAGTCGAGCGGGTTCTCCTCGTTCCGCGAGATGCCGCCGTGCTTGGGGTCGATCTCCAGGAGCCGGTGGATGGTCTTCGCCTCCAGTCCGGTCTGCTCGGTCATGCGCTTCGCGGCCCGTCCCGTCGGGGCGGCCAGCAGCACGCGCACGCCCTTCGCAACCAGGATACGCAGAATGGTGTCCAGCGTGCTGGTCTTCCCCACGCCAGGGCCGCCGCTCATGACCGACACCTTGGAGGTGAGCACGAGCCGCACGGCCTCGCGCTGGGAGGGCGAGAGGGTCTTGCCGGTCTTGCCCTCCACCCACGGGAGAGTCTTATCGAGATCAATCGCAGGCCAGGGCGGAGTGCCCTCGGCTCGGGTCAGGAGCCGCTCGGCGATCGCCCGCTCGGCTCCGTGCAGACCCTTGAGGAAAACGCAGATCTCGCCGCCCACGCTATCGGCAAGGACGGCTTCGCCTCGCTGTAGCTCTTCCGCGATCGCCGTCTCGATCAACCCGGCGTCCACCTCCAGCAGGCGCTGGGCCAAGGTGGTGAGCATCGCGATCGGCAGGGCACAGTGGCCCTCGTCCGTGGCCGTCTGAAGCGCGAAGGACACGCCCGCTCGTAGCCGCTGCGGGGCGGTTTTCTCCATCCCGAGCTTGGCCGCGATGGCATCCGCCGTCCTGAAGCCGATGCCGCGCACGTCCCGCGCCAGCCGATACGGGTCCTCGGTCATGACCTGGATGGCCTCATAGCCATAGGTCTTGAAGATGCGCACCGCGCGTGCGGTGCCGACCCCATGAGCGTGCAGGAAGATCATGATCGCCCGCACCGCCTTCTGCTCGGCCCAGCCCGCAACGATCTTCGAGGCCCGCCAGGGGCCGATCCCCGGCACCTCCGTGAGCCGCTCGGGGTTGGTCTCGATGATCTCGAAGGTATCCTCGCCGAAAGCCGCCACGATGCGCTTCGCCATGGCGGGTCCGATGCCGCGCATCTGACCGGACGCGAGATACTTCTCGATGCCCTCGGCCCCAGTCGGCGGAGTGGTCTTGAGCACCTCGGCCTTGAACTGGAGCCCGTGTGTGCGGTCGCTGATCCAGAGCCCGCTGGCCGTGATCCACTCGCCTGCGGAAACCGCAGGGGTGTGGCCCACCACCGGGACCAGATCGCGTTTGCCCCGTGTGTGCACCTTGAGGACGGCAAAGCCGGTTTCGGGATTGTGGAAGGTGACGCGCTCGACCGAGCCCACGAGGGTCTCCAGGACAGGTCTCTGATCCGCCTGGGGCGGTCGGAACATCTGGTTCATGGTGTCAGCCAGGAGAAGTTCCCGGCCCCTTCTTTTCCTTGCACGGCACGGCCGACGAGGTGGGTCTCCTCTGCTCCCGTTCACCCTCCTCGGACTTCCCGAGTCGGCCTCAGGGTCGGTCCTCAGGAAGTTCGAGGTGAGTGGCGGGAGGCCGTGCCGTCCCTTGACCTATTTCTATGTTCTATGTTTGTTCTTTTTGCGACGCAGAGCAAGAGGCCGAGCAGACGCGATTCGCACAGGAGCAAGCTGAACGCACCGTGCCGGGTGCATCCGAGCAAGCTAATTCGTGAGCGGTAGGTTCAAGCCAAACGCGAGGATAGCCTTTGCCGAACGTGAGGACTGAAAGCTGACATTGCTGACCCAAGGAGAGCGAGACCAGGGACCTGACTCGCGCCAACCGTGAGCACGTCGAGACATGCGAGGCGCTCCGGGTTGAGAGCGCGAAGCTGATCCTGGATAGTTTCTCCACGGCCATCCATATCAAGGACATGGCGAAAGCATCCAAGCGCAACCCAGGTCACACGCGAGGCAGGGGCAAAGCCAATGCCCCTGAGCCAACCGGCGCTTGGCTGCCAATCCGCATCAGCGTGGATCGGGAGGCCCTTACCGCGTTGGACAAACGAGCCCTGGCGGTCCAGGCCGGGATCGGCGTTGTGGCAGGCTGGCTGGCAAGTTGGCTGGTCGGCGGCTCCGGTCTTCTCCAATATGTGATCACGGGGCTTGCGGGATCGCTCGTCGGCGGCTTTCTTCTGGAGCGCTTTGGCATTGATCTCGGGATTCGCAACGAGACCGCCAGCCGGATTGCCACCGCGACGATCGGAGCAGTTGTGGTCGTTCTGGTCGCTCGCCTTGTCGGTTGACATCGCTCTGGTGCCTTCGACCGCTTGATCCGCTCTGCGGGCCTTGAGGACAAGCGGCATAGGCGTGGTGCCTTGTTTGAACCGACGCCTTTTTGGTCCCGGACGTTCCTGTGATGATTGCCCCACGACGCGCTTGTTCGGACGACTATGCGTCTGACGCAGTCCCAGATGGTCACGCTGAGGTTCGCCGGAGAGATCGTCTCGAATTAGCTGGCCGCGTTGGTGTTCAGGAGGTCCCTGACCCGCTCAATCCCGCCCCGTTTCAGGAGTCGATGTAGCCGTCCTTCATGGTATCCCCGATCAGCGCTGCTCGGTTCGCTGCACGCATTCCTCATCCTCACAGACGATCACTCGTTCATGGCGAGGTGAAGGCTCGGCTGCTCGCGCGGTCGGTTCGCGCGATGGCCTGTAGAACTGGGGGTTAAGCGCCTTCGAAACGCATTGCTTCTGCGTGACGCGGTAATACTCATCCGGTTTGCACTGGGAACGAGTTTGCGTGGCCGCTGGGATGGGCAGTCCCAGCAGCATGACGATGAGCCCGATGCGTGGCTTCCATCCCATAGGCTACCACCTTGAGCTTCCGACCAAGGCCAATGCACCTTCCGAACGCCGCACGGTAGAGCGCGGGGCCACCATCGGGCAGTCAGCCGGGAGGCTCCACTTCGTGCGAGACCGCTGCGGTGTCTCATCTGAGATGTTGAGCAAGATACTTGTTCATCTCCGACATGGTCACCTTGTTCCTCCTGCCGAACACGGCCTTGAGCTTGTTGTCGGCCATGATCTCGCGCTTGTTCTGCGGATTCTGAAGCCTGTTCTTCTTGATGTAGTCCCATACCCTGCTCACGGCGTCCGGACGCGGCAGTGGTGCTGAGCCGACGATCGCCGCGAGTTCCGGCGACGGCTGCAAGGATATTTTGAGAGCCGAGTTCGGCGTCTCCCCGACACCTTTCGCATCCGTTTCAGTTGGCATCGTGCTCCTCCTTTCCCAGCACTCGGTGGGCCACGAGGAATGCGGCGCTCCAATCCTGGGCACCACATTAGGCTCTGAAGAGATGGGGTCCGCGCAGGGGAGGTGGTAGCCGTACCGGCGGCAAGAGGACTCTGTGGCAGCCTCTCTATGGCCGAAATCTGGTGCTCGGACCGACCCAAAAGGCCACTGGGTTCGTTCAGGGCTCGGTGATGCTGACCTCCGGAGCGATCGGGGGTTCGCTCGGCGGCCCGGCTTCCTGGTCTGGCAGGAGCGCTTCACCGGCCTCGTGATGGTCGCGCTTGGCCTGCGCCTCTTCCTTACGGGTGACGGGCGGCCCGCACGGGCCTGATCACGCGCGCTCAGTGCGGGGCACTTCATCAACACGGCCTAGACCGTCTTGTGACGCCATAACGTTGCTGCATTACAAACTTCTGATCGGACGGACTCACTCATCTCGGCTGGGTGAGGTCGCGAGCAGCTCTCCATCGCGGTTTCATTCAGCAGAGCGCGGGCGGCCCGCTGCTTCGAACCGTTACGAGAGCGATGACTCGCCGTATTGTAGCCTAACCAAGCAGCCGACCGGGAGAATGTCCATGCCCCTCTTCCTCGACCGCCATGACATGAAGGGAACGAACGCTACCGAAGTGGCTGAGGCGCACCTGAAGGACTTGGCAATTCAAGACCAATATGGGGTGAAGTTCCTGACCTACTGGTTTGATGAGGATCGCGGGACCACCTTCTGCCTTGTCGATGCCCCCGACAAGGAGACGGCGCAGCGGGTGCATCGGGACGCTCACGGCCATGTGGCCGGTGAGATCATTGATGTATCCCTCGCGGCTGTTGAGGCGTTTCTCGGCCGCATAGCCGACCCACAGCCCTCGCAAGCGGCAAGGGCCGCGCCAGAACCTGCGCATCGGGCGATTATGTTCACCGACATCGTGGGATCAACCGAGATGACCGCTCGGCTTGGCGATGTCGCCGCGACCGAACTTGTACGGGCGCATGATGCTTTGGTGCGACGGGCGCTGGCGCGGCATGACGGGCGAGAGGTCAAGCACCTGGGGGATGGCATTATGGCGTCGTTTGAATCAACCTTAGCAGCCGTGGAATGTGCCAGAGCCATCCAAAGCGCTTTCGAGCGCTACAACCGGGCAAATGCCGAGCCGCTGCATGTTCGGATCGGGCTCGACTGTGGTGAGCCTGTGGAGGACAGCTGCGATCTGTTCGGCTCGACAGTCCAGTGCGCCTCCCGGATGTGCAGTGCCGCCGAACCCGATCAAATTTTGGTTTCGGCGAGAGTCCGAGAGGAATGCCGGGATGAGGATGGATTTACGGACTGCGGCTTGAAAAGCCTGAAAGGCTTTAGCCAACCCATGCACGTCTTTGGCTGCCTGTGGCGAGTGGATAGTCCGAACTTGGCCCATGGCAATGATCGAGCGTGAGTCCCTCTGGACCAAAGAGTGAGAAGCGTGAAGGCTAAGATGTCTTCACTTCTCGACACAGTGAGGTCGTGGCTGCGATCCTCGATCGGAAAGACCGTACCGACTTGTCGGCTGAATGCAAAGCGCCGGTACGCTTGGCTCTACGGGATGCTGCGGGAGATCACAGACAGAAACGCCGCTGCACGGCCTATCGAAATCTCTGGTCCTTCAACACCTACGTTGCCGTCTGCATCTCATCACGAAATGGTTTAGGCGGCATCGCCCCGGTCTCTCGTCCAGCCGAACTGCGGGGTGTTGACCACGAGGTAAAGGTTTTTGCTCTACCATGAGCCATGTCGTGCTTGTCCTTGCAAACATCACTTTCTTGATTGTTGACAGGCTTGCCCGACAGGAGGAGCATTCCTTTGCTGCCCCGTGCAGCGGGTCAACTAAGCTTGGGACAAGCTACCGGAGGGAGGGCGCATGGAACCACCTCTGACTTTGACCGCGATGACCGCTGCGAAATCCTTCACGGACAGCAGACCAGGAGCGGCTCCAGGAGCCGCAGCCGTGAAGCAGGGCTCCGTCGTAGGCGCTCCCGGCCTTGTAGTTCGCTGCACACCAAAGGTTTGCAAATACGTTGGGAGGTTCATCATGCGTCTGCTCATCCTCACGACCGCTTTTCTCACCGCTGCGACCGGCAGCCTGCTGGCTCAGGACCAGATGACTGGTCACGCCATGCGTCCAGACCAACTGAAATGGATGCCAGCCCCACCGGTATTGACCAAGGGGGCACAAATCTCTGTACTGTCCGGAGGCCCCGAAAAAGCGGGTCCGTTCACGATCCGGCTGCCAACATGAACCATTACACCCTCACCAGCACGGAGACCGTGGTGCAGATCGACTCGGAAGGTCCCTTCGCCATCAAGTACGTCAATCCAGCAGACGATCCGAGCAAGTCCCAATAGGAGCGCTTCACCTCACTTCTTAAGAATAGAAACGGTGAGATCGACCTGCGCGCCCAGCTTTGCCACGATTTTCAACGGCTGACCGGGCGCGTCCACTTCCTGCTGGGAAGGAGCTAACGCGTCACCGCATAGGAAGCTACATCGTAATATCTGTATGGCGGCAGGACGTTCTCGGAGTGGCGAACCAGCGCCTGAGGAGCGCCGTCTCCAGGAGCGAGGCGATCTCGCGCGGTCTCTTGCGTCTGGCCGGATGCTCTGGTTCGGTAGGCTCGTAACAGCGCATTGGTGATATGAGGCTTGTGTTCTGAGGTATTTGTCTCGCCGCTCTCGGCCGCTGGTTCGGGTGTCCGATCAGGAGGAATACGGAGGGGACCAATGCCAACTGATGGCTCAGCTAAAGTCACGACCGAGTTCCTCGACGCCTTTGCCGAGGCTTGGAACAGGCACGACGTGGACGCGATCCTCTCGATGATGACGCCTGAGTGCGTCTTCGAGGCCAGTCGTGGACCAGAGGTAAAAGGCACGCGGTATGTCGGACAAGAGGAGGTCCGACGCGGGGTCGAGGAGGTCTTCGCGAGCTTCCCGGATGCGCGCTGGGACGGGCCGCAGCACTTCCTCGCCGGGGATCGTGGCGTCAGCGAGTGGGTCTTCACCGCCACCGGTCCTGACGGTGCTCGCGTCGAGGTGCAGGGTTGCGACGTGTTCACGTTCCGAGACGGCAAGATCGCGGTCAAGAATTCCTACCGCAAGCAGTGGACGGGTTAAGCGGCAGGCCCTTGGACCAAACCGCGTGGGCCTGCCGGGTCATCGTCGGGCTTCGAAAAAGCAACTGCTCTGCATTGAGGTGTTATTTGCGACGCGCCGAGACACCCCTACTTTGTCACGACCACTTCCGTAAAGGGAAGCTCGAACACGATCTCTCCCGCCTCATCAGCCACCTCGAAGTGGCAGGTCAGCCAGTTCACCTCGGCGTTCGGTCTGGTCTGCATCAGGTCCAGCGCAGTCACTCGTGCCGCTTCCCAGGCTTGATCAGGATCACGAAGTTCGGTCCCAGACGGGTCCAGGACTGCCTTGTCGTTGCAGTGCAAATGGAAGAAGTAGCGCGGCATCGTCGCCTCAAGCCTGCGGCCGGGTTCCTCTACGGCTGCGTGCCCGCCTGATCGCCTCCGAGTATGCGGATGCGCGGCAAGGTCGGCTCATAATGGTCCTAATGGTTCGCCGATGTGCACTCGCCCAGGGGACGGTTTAGGCTGCCGAGTGTTGCGGCGCGAAGGCCGCCGTGCCGCCGGTCCCAAGCACGGCAAAGTTCACGCCTACCGAGTAGCCACTTCCTTGTCGTGCACCGGGATCATCAGGTGCTCGTTGGGCTTACCGGGGAACATCACGAAGGGCTGCATCGGGTCTTTGACATCCACGTCACGCGGATAGGGGCTCAGCATCTCGCGCGCTGCCCCGCCGACAATCATCACGTGCGGTCCGGTCTGGACCCAGTGCTCATGCGTGTGCCGTTGGGATGAGTCATGGTTGCTTGTGCCCGTATCCCCGGCCAGCATGTAAATGAAGCCAATCTTGTTGGGCGGGGTCTGCTTTGCTCTCAGCGCCTGACGCCATTCCAAGGCGTTCTGGTCATCGCATTCGGGCGACCCGTCTCCACCGATAAAGCACGTGAAGCCGTTCGACCCGGTTCGTAGGGTCTTAGAAGAGCCGTCCGCCTGAGGCATGGTGATCGTCGCGTTGTTCACGATGGACGCGGGGGCGGCGGTCTTTACCTTGGCGATGTACTCCGGCTCGGTCTTCGGGATTTCCTCGGTTGGAAACTGGAACTGAGCCGACGCTGATGTGATAAGCGCTGCGGAAGCTACGCAGAACGCAACCAACGCGAGAGTGTAGAGCCTGTTCATGGCTTACCTCCTGTCGTGGCGACCGGCATCATCAGTCTACACCTAAGTTAGCTGGGTGAGGAGAGTGGGCAGGTCGCCTGTCCGATATGGACCGTCCCAGGCCATCATCTCCGGCGCTTTCGCCCGACTGGCCGCGCCCCGCCTGATCCCCTCAGCGCTCTCACACGAAGCTCTCCCCGTTGCCACCCCCTCCAGAACCGACTGGACCCCTGTTCGGACCAGCAGCACAATGGAGCCTCAAGCAATGCGCTGAGGCCCCATGGGTCCGCAGGAGCACAAGGTTGAGCGACGGCTGGTGGCGATCTTCGCCGCCGACGTGGCAGGCTACTCGCGCCTGATGGCACAAGACGAAGTCGGGACGCTCCGAAGCCTAACTGCTTGTCGCGAAATCATGGACCGTCTCATCACGGAGCATGGCGGCCGGATTGCCAATACAGCAGGCGATAGTGTCTTGGCCGAGTTTCCGAGTGCCGTTGATGCCGTCCAATGCGCCGTGGCCGTGCAAGATCGGCTGGCGTCCGACCCAACCGCACCGAGGCTCCAGTTCCGCATCGGAGTCCATGTCGGTGATGTGATGATCCGCTCCAGCGATCTGCTGGGGGATGGGGTGAACATCGCGGCTCGCCTCCAGGGGCTCGCCGAGCCTGGGGGCATCTGCATATCCGGAGCGACGCACGACTATGTGCGCAAGGCGTTATCCCTGTCCTTCACCGATCTTGGCCTTCAGGCGGTAAAGAACATCGAGGAGCCGATCAGGGCCTATGCGTGGCGCGCCGCGTCAGCAGGTGAGCCCATGGCACATGACCGCGCCCGTCTCCTCTCGGGGAAACCTTTCGTCGCGGTACTCCCCTTCGTGAACCTGAGTGGCGATCATGAGCACCTCTATTTCGCAGAGGGGCTCCGGGAAGACATCATCGCGTCTCTCCTGCGCTTTTCGGGCATGGTGGTCATCTCAAACTATTCGCTCTCCGGCCAGAGGCAGGCTAAGCACTCGGTCCAGGATCGCGATGCACCCTACATTCTTGAGGGAAGCGTACGGCGCGCCGGGAATCGTGTCCGTGTGAACACCCAATTGACGAGTCCGTCAGGGGAAAGCCTGTGGGCCGAGAAGTATGATGTCGAGTTGGAGGACGTGTTCGCGGTTCAGGACGAACTCGCCCGGAATATACCGGCGGCATTGCGAATCAAGCTTGAGGAGCATGAGCGCCGTCTCGCCCTGACCAAGCCACCCACGAACTTGACTGCCTATGATTATTGCCTGCGAGGACGCCGCCTGGAGCGGAACTTCGACCGGAGCCAGCGTGCCCACGCCAGAACCCTGTTCCGCTCCGCAATCGAGGCAGACCCTGAATACTCGCGCGGGTATATCGGGTTGGCATGGTTTGAACTTCGGACGCTCAAGTGGGGAGAGCCCTCCGATCGAGACGCCACCCTCGCGCGTGCTTTGGACGCTGCGAGCAAGGCGACGGAGTTGGAGCCGAATGACGCCGAGTGTCATTGGGCGCTAGGGCTTGCTCATCTTTGGAAGCGCGATCCCGACAAGGCAATCGCTAGCTACGAGAAGGCGCGCACACTTTGCCCCAATCACGCCGACTTGCTTTCCGACCTGTGTGACACGCTCACCTATCTGGGAAAGTTCGAAGAGGCCATTCAGATTGGGAAGACGGCCTTGCGCCTGAACCCCAACCCACCGGATTGGCATCTTTGGAATGTGGCCGCAGGCTATTACCTCTCGGGCGACTACGACATGGCCCTGAACTACCTTCAGCAGATGGCACAGCCAGGACCTGCATACCGCTTGATCGCAGCAACCCATGCTCAACTGGGCCATCTGGAAAAGGCGAGACAGGCAGCGGCGGAACTGTTGAAGATCAATCCCGATTTCTCGATCAGTCGCTTTGCGGCTCAAGCTCCATACATCAACGCTGAAGACCTCGCCCGCTACGTGACCGGACTGAGACTGGCAGGTCTTCCTGAGTAGGTGTCTACGTGTTGGATACATCCGGTGATCACAGAAGCCAGAAGCGCGAGAACCGCGACCAGATCGTAGCGCAGGCGTCCCCGGATGACGACAACCATCATTCCGGCCAGCACCGCAAAGGCCAGAGTCTGATCCTGCGTCATGGCGTTCGCCGCAGAACGGGAAGTGTCGTGAAGACGTTTAACGTCCTGATTCGCTGGGGCTCCTGTGCTCTGGCCCCGTGCAGCGGCTCACTTCTCGTCAGAATTGCGGTCCGGGTCGGGAATGTCGCGGTCGCCATAGCCACGCCGCCCATTGAGCTTGACCTTTGCTGGCGGTGCGGGATGCTCTTCCAACATCCGCACGGCTTTCCAGACGGAGTTCACAATTTTCTGCGTGGGGCTGAGGCGACTCTTGCTCATGGCTGACTCGCTTTCCTACGCGCTAGCTGCGCTGTGGCAGGTGGATTTCGTTCGGCTCAACCGGGCGCTGTTGTGGGGCGCTTCTGAGAAAGCGACCGTCAGAACGTGCTGATTGGCTCTGTCCATGATCTCGAAGCACCAGCCTCGCCGCTCTTCACCTTTCTGATTACCTTCAGCAGCCATGGTGCGGGCCTGAGCGAGCGCCTCTTCTCGTACGGCCTGAAGGTCAGGGTGCTCGACGCCTTCCGGGTCTGCGATGACGCCGCTCCCGGTTCCAATGGTGAAGTAGTAGAGAGCCGCCTCACCGGAGATGATGGTCACGATCTCTTCCACGGAATTGGAGTGCGGCGCGACCCGGTAGTCCGCCGGGAACTTCACGCGCAGGACGAGCGGTCCGTCCAAGGGTAGCTGCCATCAGGAGCACTGCGCTCATCACAGGAAGCCGAGGAGGAGGGTTCCGCAGAAGAGTACTGCCGGAAGGGCAATCGCGAGAGATTGACCCTGCTGCGACAACCACACCTAAAATCTCCCGGACATCATGGTCTCCTCGGGCCTCAGGGAGTATGCGCTCAAGATGGCCTAAAAGATACCGTTAATTGTGAGCGAAGACTTTCCGCGCTGTGCCGAGTACAATTTCTTCTGTTCTTAGTCCTGCGACGCTTTTTCTTCAGCGCATCCGGTCGTGTTCCGATATCGTGAAGTTTGATGGGCGGCCGCTCTCTGGTGTAGGCCATCTTCTGCGAGAAAGGCGGAAGTGGTGCTCCTCCTCGCCCATGCCGAGGAAGCCGCCGAACGACAGCACAGCATAGGCAACTCGGCCGCTGTTCTCCTCAATCATCAACCGCTTGATCGTGCCGATCTCGTTCTCGTCCAGATCGGAAACGGTCGTGCCTTCGACTCGATCACTCTCGATCAGCGGCTTGCCCGCCATCACGCCGGGTACATCGGTCTGAGCCATGGTTTCCTCCTCTCGAACGGTGTTGAAACGTCAGCAGCAACTTATCCTGTTCGGCGATGAGGGGCGTAGCCCCGTTCTGTCCGGGCGTAGTCTGGCACGCGCTTGTCCCTCTCAGACCTGATTTGGTCGAGCATTCGAGTGAGCACGTAGCCGATCCCAATACCGACAAGCAGAGTGAGCCATGGGTTCTCGGAAGCCTGCTGGCGGACGACTTGGGAACCCTGTCGATAATAGCGCTCCGCCTCCGGATAGCGCTCACGTGCGGCACGGGCGTAGCCACTCGCCTTGCGGTACGCTTCGCGGGTAAGTTCCGAGGCACCGTCCGCTGTGTGGCGAACCGAGTCTCCGGCTTGGCGGAGGAGGGCTTCGCCAGAGTTTTTCCAATCTTCGACCGAGTTTCCCGGTGCCGCCGAGGAGGCGTCCTGGCGGTCATAGTCGATGGCACCGCCCTTGGTGATCGAGACCGAGACTGGATCGCTCGTCGGGAATGTCTCCTCGATGGCGTGATCGAGCTTCCGGTCGAGGTTCTCCTTGCTGTTTTCAGGAAGCGCTTTGTCCGAGGTGGGCATCGTCAGTCCTCCGTGCATGCTGTTGGGCACTCCAGGCCAGCTTTGGCTAACCGCCAAGCCAACGCGAGGGACTGCGCACCGTTCCTGATGCGATGGTCTGAGGCTCTGGAACTTACCGCTACCTGCCAAGTTGATTGTCCGCACTGCAACCTTGGCAGTAACGGGAGTTCAGCGCATGAGTCTCGGGACCATTCTCCTCATCATCCTCATTCTGGCTCTGCTCGGTGTTCTTCCGACGTGGGGCTACAGCAGCTCGTGGGGCTATGGCCCGAGCGGGATCGTTGGCGTGATCGTGGTGATCCTTCTGATTCTGCTGCTGATGGGGCGTCTCTGATCGAAGATTGCGGTGGCCTCGGCTCGACTTGGACGTGCAATGCTGCGGGATTGCAGCAATGCTCCCGGTTGGACTTGCCCAGCCCCGCTCATCGTGCGGGAGTATCGGGCCTATAATGGCCCATTGGTTCCGGGCGGCGAGCGCCGGTCATGAGCCCGGTCAATACTCACATTCTCCGGGCCGTCCTTGAGGACGATCCAGGCACTTTGCGCGAGATTGAGACCTACAGCGAAAAGAGCCTCAGCGATCTCGCAAAGAGAATCCTGGAAGCCTTCGGGTTCTACCCGCAGGAGACATCCTGGATGGTCGCGGGCCGTATGACGCCTTGGCCTACGTCGGATAGAACGCTCGCATGACCACCGCGTTTCTGGACCGAGAGAACCCTCCGGCTGTCGGCGAGAGCCATGGCTGTCCGTCACGAATGAACCGGGTGCTCGTCCACGAGGGTCCGATCAGGCGCAGGAGGCCCTGCTGCTCCGGACCTTGTCCCTGGCTCAGGAAGTCCCTGATCCCGACATGCCCGCCAGGACGATGTTGGCTTCATGGCGGACGAAAGCGCTGCCAGATGGCTCGCAGATCAGCTACCACGTATCACCGTTAGGACTGCTGTAGAGCTTGCGGGCTTTCTTCATGAGAGCGCCTCAAGATGGGGTTCGCTAA
>NZ_LN811362.1:155724-164792 GCF_001006805.1 Microvirga massiliensis
AGCGCCGCTCTCGTGATGCTGTCCGGTCCGAGTTCTGGATCGTCGGTAATGCCCAACAACTCTGCCAGCCGGTGCCGAGCCCGATTGACCCGGCTCTTGACTGTGCCAATCGCGACCCCGCAAACCTCAGCGGCTTCCTCGTAGGACATGCCCTGCGCAGTGACCAAAATCAGCGCCTCCCGGTGATCCACCAACAGCCTCGCAAGCGCCACCCGAAAGTCCTCAAAGTCGAGATGACCCTGCTGGTCAGGCAGCGTCATCAGCCTCTCGGCATAGGACCCGTCCACGTCCTCGACTTCCCTCTTGCGCTTCCGGTATTCGGATTAGAAGAGGTTGCGCAGGATCGTGAAGAGCCATGCGTGCAGATTGGTGCCCGCCTGGAAACGATGGCTGTTCGCCCAGGCGCGCAGAATGGTGTCCTGGACGAGATCGTCAGCCCGGATGGAATCGTTAGTCACCGAGATCGCAAAGGCGCGCAGGCTCGGAAGCGCCGCGAGGAGTCCGTCGCGTAGAGAGACTTCAACGGCCATGCCGTGACGCTCTCGTTGCCTCGAACTCCTGGATGAGTCCAAGCCGACGATCTGGCACAGGCTCCGCGATCAACTCCGCATCCATGACGCGCAGCCCAGCGAAAACCTGAGACTGTGCTTCCATCCGAGCGCGATGCAGCAACTCGTTGCTCCGTGAAGCATCGGGAGCAACACGCTGGTTCTCCGGCCAGTCGTCCTCCGCGCTGCGCGCCATGCGGCGTCTCCTCCGGTCTCGCTCTCGTTGAGAGTTACACCGTGAACGGTTCAGGTGCGGCTACGTTCCTGAGAGACAAACGATTTCTGAGCTTTCGTTACTGGGTCGTTGGAACGGGAGCGGGTGTGCGGCTTTGAACCCTTGGAGTCGCGTCACGGGAGTGGGCCTCGCCCCATCGCCGAAACCCGGAGACTGGTGGTAGCCAGGAGGGAGTCTGCTCAGCCAGTTGGGTAAGTGCTCCGGATCATTGAGATGTCTGAAGGCGGCGCTTAGCCCGACAGAACGCTTGCCAAATTGAAGGGCGGTGCTCGGGCTCGCGCCGAACCGCTGACAAATCCATCAATACTGAGGAGGTCCAAGATGCGCAGCCATGCCCTTGCCCGTCGCCTGACAACGCAGGTCAAGAAGACCTTCTGGTCTTCCGATGATCTGCTTCACGAACTCCAGGCCACATTGGCGGCCCTGGCGGACATCGAATGCCGCTACGAGCGAGATTGCGAGCGGATCGAGCAGTGGCCGAACGCGGAGGCCGAGCGGGCACGCTTGCGGGCAGAGCGGGAAAGCCGCCACAGCCGCGAACGTGAGCCCTACGTGCGCAAGCTCGATACGCTGCAACAGCGAATGCGGGCGCACTTGACCTCTGGTCTGTAAGGGGCGGTAATGCTCTCTGAACTGGCGTCTGGGCTGATCAGCCCGCAAACCCGAAATTCTGACGACCAAAAGGGAGAAAGCTCATGGCAGGGAAAGCTCGCGGACGGCCTTCCTGGAAGAAGAACACGGTGCGCTACAAGCAGGTGATCGCCCCGGCCAAGACGCGTGAAGGACAACAGAACCTTGCGAAGAAGAACCGCTACGCAAACCGCCACGGTTAGCTTACTGGTGAGCGGTGTGGGAGCCCGCTATTATTCCATCATTGGGCGACGATCGGGACAGATGCCCTGAGCGCCAACCAAACGGCAGACGTCGCCCTCCGCCTTGGCTGACCATGAGGAAGGTAGATGCGATGTAAACTCCGACGTGCGCTGTATTCGCAATGCTGGTCTCCATTTCTGTGGCTCATGCACAGCAGGCGCAAAGCGAAAGCCCGACCAGCAGCCCACAGCCCATGACTCCGACAGCAGGTATTGACCAAGCGGCCCTGGCGGGTAGCGCTCGGGCGAGCAAGTTGATCGGGAGCAAGGTTTACCACGGCGACATCTCTGTTGGGCAGATCGAGGACGTACTTGTTGATCTCAACCAAGCGAATCTAATCGCAGTGATTCTATCCGTTGGCGGCTTTCTCGGTGTGGGTGACAAGCTCGTTGCCGTTCCAGTCACTCAGATCAAGGTTGGCCCCGAAGCAAAGTTCACCACAGACTTGACAAGAGAGCAGATGACCGCTGCGCCAGCGTTTGACTTTGGCAAACTGCAATAGCCTCTTCCGAGCCCGGAGGGTCATCCAGATGCCTTCCAGACTTCTGCTTGATCGCGGGCACAGCCGCCAGAACCGGTCCTTTGTCATGCGACCGCCAAGCCCTCCGCCAGGGCAGCAATTGCCGAAACGGCTTCACAGAACGAGAGGGGACCACTCGACCAGCGGACGCCGAGAATCCCGCTGACAACACGCTTCAGAGAGACTCAACTCGGCTGACTCCTGACCTTCACGGCTTCTGTGAACGGGAACTCAAAGACCACCTCGTTCTGTTCATTGGCCACCTCGAAGTGGCTCGCGGACCAAACCGCTGTCCCATTCGCCTCAGCGTTCATGAGCCCGAGCGCTGCGGCTTTCGCCGTCTCCCAGGCTTGGTCAGCATCGTCCAACTGCTGGCCCTTACTATCGGGGAACCTCGCACCATCACGGTAGAGATGGAACAGATACCGTGGCATCCTTTCCTCCTTCGAGACCGCCTGACGGCCAATTCGGCGCGCCAGAGCGCTCATTGTTGTTCGGATAATACTTGAACCATCGGCTCTACCCTGTCGTGCAAGACTGCATTGCGGCATTTGCCTCTTAGGCTCGGGCTTGAATGGCTCGTCGAGATTCGACGCGAGGATCATGTAGGCATGTGTCACCTGCTATGCGGGAGACCGGGTGGAAACCAGGGACCGGGCATGTCATAGGGGTGGCATGATCCACGAACAAGCCTTCCCCTACACCTTGAACGTTCAGCCCTGCGACAGGCCAGCCGGGCATTTCCGCTGGACCATCCGCGAGCATGGCAAGCTGCTCCAGAGATCGGATAGATCGCACTCCTCTGAGCAGGCTGCCCTGAAGAATGGCCGGGCGGAGCTTGAACGCGTCGCCTCTGCCGGGCGGAGCCGATAAGGCATGGGCTGACCTGCCATTCCGGCGAGCAACTACTACTGACCTCATCACGTCTGACAGATTGCGGTATTGCAGAAGAGCAGGCGTTCAACCGGCCCCATGCGCGCGGGCATCAAGCAGCACCCATGCTGTCCAGCGGTGTAGGCGGGGATCGTTCCGATGGAAGCGGGACAACAATACGAGCCCGCAATCCTTCTGATTTATACAAGATGGTCACACGAGCACCGATCTGGTTCTTCAGCACCCGTTCGAGAAGCTGCGAGCCAAAGCCATGCCGGGTTGGCGGCTCGATCGCAGGGCCATCCCGTTCGATCCATGTTATGGCGAGTTCCCGGCGATCGGCTTCTCCAGCCAGAGTCCAGGAAACCGAGATAGACCCGCCGAGCACGGAGAGGGCTCCATACTTTGCGGCGTTGGTCGTCAGTTCATGAACCGCCATGCTGAGGGGCACCGCAACCGTGGCTGGTACGTCTACAGCGGGACCGTTAAGCTGAACCCGACCAGAGCCGTCATCATAGGGATCGAGTTCGTTGCACAGGAGATTTCGAGTGGAGATCGCCTGCCATTGATCTTCGGCAAGGCTCGAATGGGTTCGCGCGAGCGCCATGATCCGGCCCGTGAACGCCTGCTGGAACTCCTCCATGGTCGTTGAAGCACGAGCGGTTGAGCCCATGACAGCCTGAACCGTCGCGAGCATGTTCTTGACGCGGTGGTGCAACTCGCGGACGAGCAGAGCTTGCTGGTCCTCGGCGCGCTTGCGGTCGGTGATATCCACCAGCATGTTGACGGCCCCGACCAGCTTGCCTGAGCCGTCGTGGAGCGGGGTGGGATAGGGAATGAAGGGGACGCGGGTGCCGTCCGGGCGCTCGGCTATGGCCTCAGCCCCCCGGACTGCACGATCCTCTTTGAGGGCGACTGCCATTGGGCAGTTTTTGTGCGGCAGGGGTGTGCCGTCAGGCCAGAACAGCTTCCACGATCCGCACCACTCGCTCTTCCCGAGTTCCGGGCGGCAACCCCATAACTCGACAGCAGCCTCATTGTAGAACGTGATCCGCCCGGCGGCGTCGGTCGTGTAAACCGCTGCCGGGAGTGCATCGAGCAGTTGGCGGAACCGCCGATCACGTGCCCGTTCCCGAAGCAGTTCCTCGGTATGACTGCGATTTTCGCTGGTGGAATTCTGCCCGCCGGAGGCTTCATGGGCGTAGTTATCGAGAACGCGCTCGAATTCGCTCTCAAGGAGCGTGAGGTGAGGCTCGTGATCCGACATCATCTTCCCCGGCAGGTAGCCGGGGCACCCCAGCCTGCTGATCAACCTTGGCTAACGCGGCTTGGCCGGAAGGGTTTCAGGACCCGCTGCGTATTGCTCTCGCGGCAAGGTGACACAGTGCAGATAGGCTCGCCAGCGTAGGCATCCAGAACCGCCGTCAACAACGTCCAGGCCCCATAACGCTTCCCGCATCCCAGCAGGATAGCGCGCTCGCGCTTCTTCGATCACACCTGTCAGCAGGTGCAGGCAACTGCCGCTCGCATATTGAACGCCGCTTGAGACTGCTGGCTTTCTATGAAACTGTGTCACCTGCCCGTTATCGGTGTCGTCCTCAGCAATGGGCATGCTCCAATGTGCACGTGGTGGATGTGAGGCCGCGCCTTGAGATCAGCCAGAGCAAGTGGGCCGATGGCGCTGACACCTGACCTCGTCGCGCAGGTTCATCGCGTGCTGGAGGACCCTGGTCCCGATCCGCACCTCGCCTACCACACGGATGAGGACTACGATGCTGTCGTGCAGGGCCTCCTCGCATCCCATCCAGATGGACCGGAGACATGGCTTTTTGCCTATGGTTCCCTGATCTGGAAACCTGAGATTGAGCACATCGAAGCTCGCAAGGGAACGGCGCAGGGGTGGCATCGCTCCTTCTGCTTCCGGGTCGAGCGGTTCCGAGGCACTAGGGAGCAGCCGGGACTGATGATGTCACTTGACCGAGGCGGTCAGTGCCACGGAGTGCTGTTTAAGCTCGCGCCAGAAAACCTGGAAACGCAGCTTGGAAAGCTTGTGCGACGGGAGATGACTGTGAGGCCGCCCAACAATATCCCGCGCTGGATTGCTGTGAACACGGAGCAGGGACCCGCACGTGCGTTGGCCTTTGTGATGAACCGGCAGTCTCGCTTTTATGTCGGCAGGTTGCAGCCGGAAGTGATTGCAGACGTATTGGCGAGCGCGTGCGGCCACTGGGGCTCGTGCGCCGAATATCTCTGCAACACGGTCGCTCACCTCGCGGAGCACGGTATTCGGGACCGTAATCTCTGGCGCTTGCAGGCGCTTGTGGCCGAGCGGATCAGGACCACAGCGGCGCATGATGGGCATCCTGCAACGACCGCCACCTTACAATGCTCACGCGGACTTATTGCGACTTGATCGTGAGGGGTCGACCAGCAAAGTGAAAGGTCCTTCGTGCCGACTCGGGAACGAGTCGCCTGATCAGTGATGCGGCTGGGGAACTTAGCTCAGGACCACTCCCATGTTCTCTCACTCTTGCGGCACCGGTCCCACGTCGCTCGGAGCGCAGCGGCTTCAGCGCGTTCCCGGCGCACACTCTCCCGCAACCGTGAGATGGCGAGATAGGCCGCGTCCTTGGTAAGATTATGTTCCTCCAGAGCTTCTGTCTCGTGGACGAGCTTTTCGATTGCGCGCTCACGCGCCACAGCCCACGTATCGAGGGCCTGCGCCCGCGCGAGAGGATGCGGTTGATGGCTCGTTCTGGTCATCAGGGCATGGTGGAGATCGCACCAAGCCAGGATTTCTCGGCTCACAATGCGACGAAACAAGGGACTTCGTGCAATCCCGGAAAGCACATCGCGTCGCTTCGGCGAGGAGACCCAGCCCAAGAGAGGTACCGAGGACGGCAGGTCAGGAATAGTGTGCGACATCGGACGATGCGGCTCAGGGCTCGGCCACACGGCTCTCATCGCGACTCTCCCGCGACAGGGATGAGCGGGTTTGGCAGGTTTTCAGGATCGTTCGCTGATGGTCTGTGGGGGCCGGAATGTGGATGACCCGCAGCCCTTCGGCGGGGCAGGTCCAAGATGCTGCTCCAGTCCGTGCCTTCCTTAACCTCAAAGACCTGTCCGTCCGCGATCATCCTGGTGAGCAGCTTCGTGACCAGGACGAGATGCACCGGCTTCTCCAGGAACGGCATCGCGCGAAGTTCACCTGGAATGAGGCTGGTGTCGGTCCAGGAGGTGTAGAACAGGAGCGGGATGCCTCTGCGGATCAGTACGCCCGCGAGATCGAAGGCAAGGCCGTCCCACAAGGCAACATCGAGAACGGCGGCATCGGGGCGGTTGCTCGCGATCCAGGTGCGGGCTTGCGAGACCTTGGTGAAGGGGCCGATGATCTCCAGCCCGGCTCGCGTGAGGGAGGTCAGGAGAGCAAGGTTGGGGATCAGGTCTCGCTGGAGCACCAGGACGCGCGGCTGAGGGCACACTTCATCGTTCGCGGGTGCACTGAAATTGCCCGCACTCGCTTTCCAAAGGATCGTCACGCAATGTCTCCAGGATTGCGCCTCGCGAGGCGCAGATTGCAAAGGGATGGTCGTGCAAGGCTGACGTGGTGCATTGCAAACTGCTGCACGACACCAGAGGGGAAGGTGTGCGGTTAGGCATGGCTGCCACCGCCCGAACTATCGTTCTCTCGATCGGGCTTGATGGACGCAGCCCCTGATCCCGATCGCGGGGATTGCCGCTTGGCATGGAGGTATTCGCGCAGGGCCTGAAGCCGGGTGCGGACGTGATCGCGAACCCGCGCGGTGCTCTCGGAATTGGATGCCTGACCGTCACTCTGCACAGGATCGCCCCCGGCGGCCGAACGAGTAAACGATCGGTAAATGCCACGCGAGCTACAAGCCGTCTGTAAGGAACCCGACAGATTGGCAAAGAACTCGTCTAAAGTTATACGATTAAGCCTCCGGGCTGCCCTGTTCTGGTCGCCTTCGCGTGGCTTGGCTGTTGGTCATGCCAAGGGAAGCGACAGAAGGTGTTCAGCGCTGCGCGGCTGATGCAGCCACACGCACGGGCAGCCTCCTCGAGACCGGTGCTGTTAGTTGTGTGAGACGACGAGACTCAACTCGCTATGAGCTACCGCGCGGCCCTGAAGTCGAGGCTTGCGGAGGCGGCCTCCGGCGGGTCAGCACTCCCGACCGGGGACCTAACCAAACCATCTCGCCAGAAGGCAGTCTGGCTAATCCGTTGCACTACGCCCACTCCGTTTCCTCATCGCATCGCCATTCGGGGAAACTCGA
The DNA here is from genome assembly GCF_001006805.1 of Microvirga massiliensis. Taxonomy (GTDB): domain Bacteria; phylum Pseudomonadota; class Alphaproteobacteria; order Rhizobiales; family Beijerinckiaceae; genus Microvirga; species Microvirga massiliensis. The sequence continues at coordinate 163,069 of NZ_LN811362.1, forward strand.
ATGCCCCTGCCACTGGTTCTTAATGGAAGTTCGTGGCCCTGCATTCCGCCAGAAGAACTCTGGCAAGCTGATCTGATGTTTTCCGCAGAAACGGACACAATTGTGGTCCGGACTGCCCTAGTGCGACCCGAATCGGGACTCACCTTGAGCAACGGAATGCAACGGAGGTCGCCGATGATGCGCGGCGGTAGACCTGCTGGTGGAGTCCCTCTTCAGTCCGACACAGAACTCCTGCGGGCGATCCGCAACGATCTCCGGGATGTGTATGAGATCATCTTGCAACGACCGCCACCGCACAATGTGCGCGCTGTGCTGTCCCGGCTCGATCACGAGTGGGCACTTGGCGAACTCAAAGGCTGGTCGTGCAGACGGGGTGGGCGTGCCACCTGATCAGGGATCGACCACGAAAATAGCCTCGCGCGGTGGCTCCGGCCACGAGGCTCTTGTAAGGCCCGGCCGGGCGGGAGCGGGCACCAGCACGGCACCGCCGCAGCACAGCCAAGGTTCCGTGAAAACCGAGGAGGAACATTCCTTCGGGTCCTCGGTTGATGCCTTACTGCTTTGGTTTATTGCCTGATGAATGATTTGCCCGAGCCCCGCATGACCGTTCTGGTCGTGGAAGATGAGACCCTGCTTCGCAACTTTGCGGCAGACTTCCTCGACGAGGCGGGATTCAAAGTCTTTGAAGCGCTGAATGCCGAGGAGGCCCTCACGATCCTTCAAGCCCGCCCCGACATTCAGGCGGTGATCACGGATGTCGAGATGCCAGGGCCACTGAACGGCTGTGATCTCGCCCGTGTGGTTCACAAGCGCTGGCCGGGAGTCCGGGTGATTGCCACTTCGGGGCGAGCCCAGCCTCCGGCAGAGGAATGGCCCGAACACATCCCGTTCATCACCAAGCCGTACCTGCCGAACACCATCGTTGAACTCGTCAAGCGCCTCGCGAAGCCGCAGGTTATTGCTCTCAGGCCGGAGCCATGAGCCCACCGCAGATTTCACACACCCCTCGGCAGCGCAGCCATTCGGATGCCAAGGGCAATGGGGTAGCCCAATGATGCCGTTGACCAGTCACGACTTGTCCACGTGAGTCTGACGGGTCAGGCCCTCGGCGGGAAATGGCTGACGCCCCCGAGGGCCACCCCGGACAGGAGGTTGAGGACAGCATGGTGACGCACTACTACTTCCATCTCGTGAGTAAAGACGATTGAGGTGGCTCGGTTTGTCGGAACAGCGTTTTCGGTTCGCTAAGTGGAGCGTCTGCCGGGGTTAAGCCGCCGCGAGCTGCGGCAGCGGGTTGAAGTAGGCCTGATCGGGCGTCCGCTGGTCAAGGCTCGAATGAGGCCTCTGGCCATTGTAAAATGCCAGATATCGGCTGATCGAGGCGCGTGCCTCGGCGACACTGTCGTAGGCTTTCAGATGCACCTCCTCGTATTTGATGGATCGCCAGAGCCGCTCGACAAAGACATTGTCCCGCCAGGCGCCCTTGCCATCCATGCTGATCACGATCGCATTCTTGAGCAGAACACCGGTAAAGTCATGACTGGTGAACTGGCTTCCTTGATCGGTGTTGAAGATCTCCGGCCGGCCATAGCGGGCCAGCGCCTCCTCGAGAGCCTCGATGCAGAACGCCGCCTCCAGCGTGATGGACAGCCGCCAGGCCAGAATCCGTCGGCTGACCCAGTCGACCACCGCCGCCAGATAGACGAACCCGCGCGCCATGGGGA
>NZ_LN811362.1:165826-186769 GCF_001006805.1 Microvirga massiliensis
CTCGCAGATGCCGTTCTGCGTCGGCTTGCCGGGCGCGATGAAGTGCCAACTGACCTGGTGCTCGTGCATCCAGGCGAGCATTGCGTTCGAGGTGAACTCGGGGCCGTGGTCCGAGATGATAATCGCGGGCTTGCCACGGTGCTGAATCAGCGCCGTCAGCTCGCGCGCGACGCGTTGGCCCGGGATCGAGGTGTCCGCAGCGGCCGCGAGGCACTCCTTGGTGACATCGTCGAGGATGTTCAGGATCCGGAAGCGTCTGCCGCAAACCATCTGATCGTGCACGAAGTCAATGGACCAACGCGTCTTGGGCAAAGCCGGCAGGGACGGAAGCGGCACGCGCGAGCCGATCGCTCGCTTGCGGCTGCGGCGGCGCCTCAGCATGAGCCCTTCTTCGCGATAGAGGCGCTGGGTTCGCGTGCGGTTCACGACCAGCCCCTCCCGGCGCAGCAGCACGTGCAGGCGCCGATAGCCGAAGCGGCGGCGCTCGGCTGCCAATTCCCGCATTCTGGCCCGCAACACTGCATCATTGGGTCTCCGGCTGCGATACCGCACGATCTTGCGGTCCACGACCAGGACGGCACACGCCCGCCGCTCGCTCATCCCGTGCGCGCTGCGCAGATGAGCGACAGCCTCTCGCTTGGCGGCGGGCGTCACCATTTTTTTGAGAGCAGATCCTTCAGGGCTACATTGTCGAGCATGGCGTCAGCCAGCATGCGCTTGAGCTTCGCGTTCTCGTCCTCGAGCGCCTTGAGCCGGCGCGCCTCCGACATACTCAGGCCGCCGAACTTCGCCTTCCAGGCGTAGAACGTCGCCTCGCTGATCCCGTGGCGGCGGCAGACGTCCGCCGTCGTCGCGCCCGCCTCCTGCTCGCGCAGGATCGCAATGATCTGCTCCTCTGAAAACCGTGATCGCTTCATGTCCGGTCCTTCCAAGGTCCCGGACTCTACCCTCAACCGGAGGAAATCCCGGGGGTCAGGTCAGTCCTTCCCGACGAGGTCGGGATTGAACTTGCCAACCTTGTGCAGGCCCGTGTGGAGGCCCTCAAAGCGGTCCACGAGTTCCGACAGGAGTGCTCTCACACGGCTGTATCAGGGGATTGGCGCATCGAAGTCACCGACGCCTTCGGAGCCGTGGCCTTCCAGATCGCATTAGGGGAACTTCTCGTGAATCAGTGAGAGCAGGTTCCCGCGCGAAGGGGCACAAAGGCATTGCACCGTGACCTTACCGGAACAGGCGGTCATCACGGCGGGCCGGAGGTGATCTGGATCGCTCTCGTGCTGCCATTGTTTCGGGGCGTACAAGAGGGGGCTGAATGCTGGAACTCCAGCCCGCTGCGGGCGTTCGGGCGGGTGGAAGCGCGCCTGCCAGCGCTTCTACAGAGCGGTTGCAGTCCCTGTCCTGCCCGGCAGCGGCGGCAGCAGACCGCAACCGCAGGTGAGCCGCAGGCGTCAGTCACTTATCGCTGAGGAGCCACGGATTCCGTGAAGGGCAAGGCTCAACCATCTGACAGGCTCGGCCCGTCTGGTTGCGATCCCAGCGGGGTCGCTGTCCTCACCAATCCATCACCGCATACCGAGAGACAACAACGGCTTTCAAGTCGAGGAAGAGAGCACGTCTCTCACTGGTAACGGCCTGTAAGCTCCGGAAGCTCCTTCAGTGGCCTGTAAGTTGAGCAGATGAGCGGGTTAGAGGCCGGTTCCAACGAAATGCGTGAGAATTTCCGTACCAACATGGTCGGGCGTCGGCCGGGATGTTCGGTTCGAACTCCTGCTCCGCCTGCGCACTCGGGACCGGTTGCTTCCATCCGTGCTGCACCCAAGAGGGGCATCGCTGATCGGAGTGGAGTCGGCGCATGATCCAGATGCCAGTCAGAAGCGGTAAACGCCCTCGCCGAAAGCACTGGCGAACTCGTGTTCTTTGAGACCGGTCGCCAAAGCGTCTGCTGTGTTAGAATTCGACGGTATTTGACGCCGGAAAGCGTTCGCTCTTTGAGGCACATTGATGTTCATCGAAGTTTTGCCTGCGGGGCGAGTCGCCGTTGGGTCAAAAGCAATCCCCCTGGCTCAGGACATTCACGCAGACCTCTTAAGAGCCATCCCGAACCTTCGCGCCTTCGCGATCTCGCTCACCGGCAATGGCGATCAGGCCGATGACTTGGTCCAGGAGGCGGTCATGAAGGCGCTCAGCCATCTCGACCAATTCACGCCCGGCACCAGCATGCAGGCATGGCTGTTCACGATCCTGCGCAACCACTTCTTTGCGACCGCCCGCAAGAGACGGCGCGAGGTCGAGGACCCAGATGGGCGCTATGCCGCGCGGCTCGCCACGGCACCCGACCAAACTGGGCATGTTGATCTCTTGGACCTCATGGCCGCTCTCATGAGGCTGTCGGTCGAGCAGCGCAAGGCTGTCCTGTTGATTGCAGGCGGGGTCAGCTATGAGGAGGCGGCGCACATCTGCGGCGCGGCCGTTGGAACCGTCAAGTGCCGCGTGAACCGCGCTCGCCGCCGCCTTGCGGAACTGCTCGGGATTATGGACCCGGAAGACATCGGAGCCGACCGCGTCATGAAAGCCGCTTTGCCCGGCCCGTGAGCCAACACAAAACCACTGATGGACGGCGACCTCTCCACCCTCTTTGGGGCTGGTATGATACGGGTCAGAGAGGTGTCATCCCGCCACAGCGTCAGCCCGTCCAAGCAGTGCATCGTCCGGATGCTCTCACGCGGCTCGCGCCCGCGCCACGGCGACCGCGCGCCGTAAAGCCTCTTCCCCGAATGGTTTGCTCACCACGACCGCCTCCGGCATCTCCTGGCGCACCACCTCGACGTTCCCGGTGATGAACACGACGGGAACGGTCTGCTCCTGCAAAATCCGCTTCACCGCCGCAATGCCGCTGCCCCTCAGGAGTCGTACATCGGCCGTGATGAGATCAGGCGGGTGATGACGTGCGGTCGTAACGGCCTTGTCCTCGGTCGCGACGGTCTCGCGCGAGGTGAAGCCCAAAGCTTCAAGCGAATCCTCAATGTTCAAGGCGACGAGAAACTCGTCCTCGATAATCAGAGCATGCATGAAATCGAAAAGATCAAACTGGGGATTGTTGTTCTATGCAGCATTTGGGAAACGGCCATGCGGCGCCCAAGGCGGCAAGCAAGGTCCACTAGATCAGTGGTGGACGTGATCGAAGGGAATTGAGAACACGACGGCTCCCGTGTGAGTGCCAGCCTCCAGCCGCCAGCCGTAGCGCTCTGCTTCCGGCAGCGGACTCTCGCGCTTAAACTCCTCGATCATTGTTCGGGCTTCGGAGTAAGCCTCGTCCACGTCCGCAACCTCAAGGCCAACAGGGTCCAAAATGGCCTCGTGTTCGCTCACGAGATGAAAATAAAGTCGCACCACAATAAAGGCTCCAAGCAAACAATAAGATCAGTATGGCAGTAGCACTTTCTACAATCATGACGTGATCACGGTGGCCGACAAATGGGCGTTGCTTGCACCTTCCACCGTCGATTCTGCTGTCCTCCTGGGTGACGGGTTCCGCCACAAGTTCGGCTTCTTTCTGCCCTATTTACCCACGGTAGCGGATGTTTTCAGATGTGCAACTGCCAACAAAGGGGATGCCCGCGTGGAATGGCGCATCCCTCGATCGCTTGTCTGTTTGAGTCACTGCCCCGTAGATGAAAGTAGAGCCGGGGCATGCTGCTGCCATGGAGCAGGGACTGCTCGTGATGGCCCGAGGGGATACCGGTCCACAGCAGCCAGATGATCTATTGGCAGGGGCCAAGAACCTCGCGACGCCCCTCACGTGCTCTCTCGACCCCGAACAGGCCCTTAGGCCCTTCCGGCGAGGCACCCGGCCGCTGTGGCTGCGGCAACAACGACCCTCAAGCCCGGCAACTCGGGAGCCGGGGCGGCGTTGTTGCTGGCTGATGCCCTTGGGGAAGGCTAGATCATGATCGAAATGGCCGTTGCGGCAAGTGCCACCTTGTTCGCCATCTGCATCCTTCTTGCAACGCGCGTCCAACTACTACGGGTGGCACGTTTAGATCGGGCAGGCCGCCTGTCCGCGCGCCCGACATGGCGGGCTTCGAGGCGTTGCCCCAGCACTACCTGCGGGCCGGTCAAATGCCCCTTGTCCAGGCGCATGGCTCCAGAGCCACGCGACAGACGATGCGTATCGTGACCCCGGTCGCATCCGCACGCCATGCCTGAGCCAGGAGTTGGCTCACGCCATTGCCCCAATCATCCTCTAGCCAGTCCCGGCGTATCGGAAGACCGTTTCAATGGTTGGTTCTCAGGCTCCGATGGAGGATGCGAAGCGCTTTCAGCTTCTCGTCAATGCCATCACGGACTACGCCGTCTTCATGCTCGATCCCACGGGCATCGTGACCAGTTGGAACCCTGGAGCCGAGCGCATCAAGGGCTACACCGAAGCCGAGATCGTCGGCCAGCACTTCTCCCGCTTCTACACCGCCGAGGATCGCCAGACAGGCTTGCCCTCGCGGGTGCTTGAGACAGCCGCTCGCGAGGGCAGGTTCGAGGCCGAGGGCTGGCGCGTGCGCCAGGACGGCTCGCGCTTCTGGGCCAACGTCGTCATCGACCCGATCCGTGACGAGCAGGGCCATCTCATCGGCTTTGCCAAGATCACCCGAGACCTCACGGAGCGCAAGAAGACCCAACAGGTGCTGCGGCAGAGCGAGGAACGCTTCCGCCTTCTCGTGCAGGGCGTGACCGACTACGCCCTCTACATGCTCGATCCGAACGGGCATGTGGCGCTCTGGAACCCTGGCGCACAGCGCTTCAAGGGCTACACCGAACCGGAAATCATCGGTCAGCACTTCTCCCGGTTCTACACCGCCGAGGATCAGCGGACCGCGCTGCCCCAGAGAGCCCTTGAGACGGCCGCCCGCGAGGGACGCTTCGAGGCCGAGGGCTGGCGGGTTCGCAAGGATGGCACCCACTTCTGGGCACATGTCGTCATCGACGCGATCCGCAACGAGCTAGGTCAACTCGTCGGGTTCGCGAAGATCACCCGCGACATCACGGAGCGGAAGAACGCCCAGGAAGCCCTGCGCCAGAGCGAGGAGCGCTTTCGCCTGCTGGTCCAGGGCGTGACCGACTACGCCATCTACATGCTCGATCCCGAAGGGAACGTGACGAACTGGAACAGCGGTGCGCAGCGGATCAAGGGCTACACCGAGGACGAGATCGTCGGCCAGCACTTCTCGACCTTCTACACCGTCGAGGACCGTGCGGCCGGTTTGCCCCGTCTGGCGCTCGACACGGCGGCCCGCGAAGGACGATACGAGAAGGAGGGCTGGCGCGTGCGCAAGAACGGCAGCCGCTTCTTCGCGCATGTGATCATTGACGCGATCCGCAACGAGCAGGGCCACCTCGTGGGCTTTGCCAAGATCACGCGCGACATTAGCGACCGCAAGGCCGCTGACGAGGCCCTGGAGCGGGCTCGAACCGAAGCCCATGAGGCCCAGAAGATGGCGGCCATTGCCCAACTCTCAGCGGGGATCGCACACGACTTCAACAATCTCCTGACGGTCGTGATGGGCAATCTCGACATGCTCAAGCGCGCCAAGGACGAGCGCCGCCCCCGGCTGATCGACAATGCCCTGCATGCGGTCGAGCAGGCCCGGAAGCTCACCGGCAAGCTCTTGGCCTTCAGCCGTCGTCAGACACTGTTTCCCGAAGCCGTGGACCTGAAGGGCATGATCGCCGGGATGGATGACATGCTTGTGCAATCCCTGCGGGGCGACATCCGGCTCGACCTCGACTTGGCGGACGGGGTCTGGCCGGTTGAGGTCGATCCGACGCAGCTTCAGATCGCGCTCATCAACATCGCCGTGAACGCCCGCGACGCCATGCCCAAAGGAGGCACGTTTCGCGTCAAGATCGAAAACACCGTACTGCGCCAAGGCCCAATGCGGGAGGCGGTCGCGATCAGCCTGAGCGACACTGGCACCGGCATTCCGCCGGATGCCTTGTCGCAGGTCTTTGAGCCGTTCTTCACGACGAAAGAGGTCGGGCATGGAACTGGGCTCGGGCTTGCCCAGGTCCACGGGTTTGCCCAGCAGTCGGGCGGAACCGTGGATGTCCGCAGCGAGGTCGGTCGGGGGACTACGGTGACGTTGTACCTGCCGAGGGGACAAACTACAGCAAGGCCACCTCAGCCGAGGCCGGAGGGCGTGGCAGTCCAAAGCCGTCCGCTGCGCATCCTGCTCGTCGAGGACAATCATCAGGTTGCCGAGATCGCGACTTCGTTGCTCAGCGAGAAGGGGCATTCGGTTACCCATGCGGAAAGTGCCGATGAGGCCCTCGGGATGCTCGGCGCGGGCTTGAGCTTCGATCTGGTGTTCTCGGATTTGGTGGTGCCGGGTGAGCAGGATGGGTTGGACCTCGCCCGAACGGTCCGGGAAAGGTGGTTGCCTCTGTCGGTGCTGCTCGCGACCGGGTACAGCGAGGCCGCCAACCGGGCCACACAGGAGGGCTTCACGCTGCTCATCAAGCCATACAAGCCCGAAGCTCTGATGAGCGCAATCCAACAGGTCACGACGGCCGGTCTTCGATCCAACCCTGCAACGTCGAATGTCATCCCCTGGGCTCGCCCACCGAAATAGGTCTGAGGTCATCCTGTCATGAGGATCTCGTTAACCGTGAGTTAACCATGGTCTCGGACCCTCGTGGGACCGGCTCGTGGCGAACACGGCTGGTTCTGAAAGGGTCTACTCCGGCGGGGGCGAGCGCGGATGTGCCGCCGCCCCCGTTTGTCTTTGCGACGGAGGCCGCCATGGATGGCATCTTCGAACAGCGGGTAAGCGAGCGCGCCTACTATCTCTGGCTGCACGATGGGTGCGTGCAGGGTTGTGCTGACCGTCATTGGTTCCAGGCGGTGCGCGACATCCTGGCTGAAACCGTGGAGACCCCTGCGGCTGGCATCCCGTTTCCATCGAAGCGGAAGCGTGCCGCTGCTCCAAGCCGTGACCACGACGGGCCAAAACGTGTGAGGCGTCACGGCAGGGCTACCGGTGCTCCTGCGACCAGATAGACGGTCCCGAGCGGACGACCTCAGGAGGCCGGGTCGCCTTTGCGCTGAGGGACAGCGGAAAGCTTACCGAACCTTCTTGCGCCTGGGCTGGTTTGCAGCCGGAGCGGTGATCTTCGGAGAAGGGGCAGCCGATTTCGCCGCGACTTTGGGCTTCCGGCCGAGCCCGCTGCTCTTCGCGAGTTCGGAGCGCTGGGCAGCGTAGCTCGGAGCCACCATAGGGTAGTTGGCCGGGAGGCTCCATTTCTCGCGATACTGCTGGGGTGTCAGGCCCAGTCGGGTGAGGTGACGCTTCAGTGATTTGTACGGCTTGCCGTCCTCCAGGCTGATCAGGAAGTCGAGAGTGATCGACTTCTTCACGGGAACCGCAGGATCGAGCTTGGGCTCTTGTATGGGATTAGGATTGCTTCCGTCTCGAAGGGCCACATGCACACCGCCGATCAGTCCAGGCAGATCAGTCCGTGAAACAGAGTTGTTGCTCACGAAGGCCGAGCTGACATCAGCCGTAAGCTTGATGACGCTTCGAGGAGAGGCTGCTTGTTCGGCCACGGTAGTCATCCTGTGATGTGATAACTTCTCACGACAGGTCAGACGCTGCCAGCCCGTAGAAGTGCACCGTGAAGTGCCCGGCAGCTACCGAAACATGCAGGCGGTTTCAAGGACGCCTAACGAAGATTTCATGCCCCAAGCAACTTTGAGATAGCCGCTTCTTACGAGCCTCACCAGCATGCCCGAGGTAAGCGGCGCTTCCAGCGCTGACCTGCCGGAAGACGGGGCAGGGGGCTTCCGTTCCGTTCAGCCTTCTTGGTCAATGCTGAAAGGACGTTCCACTTCCGCTTCCGTGATGGCCCAACCTGTTGGACAGGCTGGATGGCCTTCTGCGGCACGGTGATGATCGCTTCCGGTGATGAGCTATCTGCGTTCACCGCCTCTGTGCTCACGCCTACTATGGTCGCTACAAGTGAAGGGGCCATACTGTCGTGAGCGGCAGCGACTGAGGAATGCTCGGCTTCTTTCGCTCTGCGTACCCGTGATGTCCTGCGTCGTGCAACTCGCTCCTCGGCCTCACGCTGCACCCGCTCTTCGACCGGGTTTACTGGGACCGACAGAAGGTCAGGCAGAATGCGGCGCGTAGACCGCTCCGCCACTGGTTCGCTGGTGCACGACGCCTCGGGTGAGTCGGTGCTGAGCGCAGGCGTCGAACGAACCGAGACGGGAACCTCGATTTTGTGCGGCAGGGCAGCACGCGGCTGCGCGGAAAGCTTTCCGAAGACCTGATCCGCGAGGGAAGAGCCGTCCAGGGAAGAATTCTCGCGAAGACTGAGAGCTTCGGGTTTGCGCCTGCTGGCGCGCTTGATCTCGAACGTGAAGGACCGCGCCGGAGAGCGTGTCATACGCATGGTGGGAGTAGCCTATGGAAGTGAAACCGCCCGATTGGGCAGGCGATGGCATGTAGGGCAACCTTGCTACGTGGTCTACTCGTAGACCTGCTCAGTTAACACTGGATTGCAAATCGTCTTTGGGTCGGGAATTCGGAATACTCAGATCGGCTATTCGGCGATGGGTTCCAGGACCAAATTCAACGCCGTACAGCGAAAGCCCAGAGTCAACGCCCTGGGCTTCGAGCACCAGTCGGATCATCCCGCTCGTGCCGTGTAGACCCTGGTCCTGATCAGCGCTCATAAGCGTCCTGGGAGACTTGCGCTGCCCGAGAGGACCTTCGCACCACTCCAGAGCCTACAACAGGATAACTAACCAGCACTGCCTTGAGTTCCCGGAAGATGCCGTTCGAGGAGCACTCGTAGTATTCATAGCATTATCAGGGTCGAGGCAGTAAGCCACGGCAGAAAAGCCAAGCTCTGCTGTGACTCCATTGTGTGATTTCATGAAGGCTCACCGGGAACGATCAGTTTCGAGTGAGGTTAATCGCACGTGAGCAGCCAAGTGCCACGGAGGCTAAGAGATGACAGCAGGTAGTGGCGTGTCGAAGCGTGGTTTTGCGTCCATGACTCCAGACAAACAGCGGGAGATTGCCAGCAAGGGCGGCAAGAGCGTGCCATCCGAGAAGCGTTCCTTCTCGCAGAACCGGAATCTCGCATCGCATGCGGGACGTAAGGGCGGACAGGCGTCGCGCGGTGGCGGACATTAGCTCACTGCGGAAGCAGCACGCGACATTGAGCTTGTATTTAGTTTTTCCTATGATGTGTCGGAACAATTCGTAATCGAGCGGCTTTTAAATTCATACCGCCTGCTCGGCCCATGCATTCCCCTCTGCGTGGGCTGAAGACCTTGCAAGCGCCCACGAGGCGCTTTCTTTTTGGCATATTTGGTAAGCATCGGCACGGGCTGGATCAGAATGCCCGGCCCGGCAACCGACGTGCTTGAGCTACTGGTCGTCCTTCTGCGAACTGCTGCCGGGGATGTAGCGTGTCAGAAGCCACACCACGGAGAGGATGAGAACCGCGAAGATCAGTCCTGCGACCGCGATCTGGTACATCCCCGCACCCGCCGCCATGCCGAGTGAACTCGTCATCCAGAGACTGGCGGCTGTTGTGAGGCCATGGACACTGCCTCTCGCCACGAAGATCACGCCCGCGCACAGAAAGCCAATGGCTTGGGCCAGTCCCTGGATCGCACGAGTCGGGTCCGGATCGGACTCGCCTCGGGCGGACACCTCCTCGAAGAGTTCGAGCGCGATCAGCATGGTCATCGCCGAACTGAGGGCCACGAGCATGTGGGTCCGCACGCCAGCAGAGATGCCCCGCATTTCGCGATCGAGGCCCAGCAGCAGCCCGAAGGCCGAGGCCACCCCGAACCGCCACAGCATCTCATCAAACGGAATGATCGACTTCCCGAGCAGTGGGTCCAGGGTACGACCTCCTCGACGATACGTCTGACATAGAAGGGCCGTTCATAACGGCAAGCTCACCCTACTGTCGCCCTTGCTGCCGACTTCGCGCTGCTCGTCTGGGCTCCGCTGAAGTGGCGCTGCGTATGAACTCAGCAGATTCTCACTACTTTGCCGGGGCAGTGTCTTCTGTGTTGGTGAGCACAGACGCTGCGTGGCGGACCGGTACAATGGCCAGGGATGCGAGGCCGAAAGCTTCGCGATGCAACCACCATAGACCCTTCAAGTCTGAGATCGTGGGTCGCGGTGCGAGGAGGGAGCCATGAGTCACGAGGTTGAAAAAAGGCTCATTGCCAGCGAGCATCGGTGCTACCCTTGCTGTTCTCGGCGTGCTCGGCGTCCTCTATGCTCCACTGATCGCCGGATAGGCGCATTCTCGTCTGCCTGGAACAATAGACCGAAAACCGACGGTTCTGTTCTTGTCGGCTTCTGACCGTCCCGCCTACTCGGTCAGCCCATGCTGACCAATTCCCCACGCTGCGGGCTGCGACCCAGTATCGGGGCGGCCAGCAGGGGAGGTGACGTGTGCCTGGACGGTGTGAGGGGCTGGATTGCAGAATGGAGAGGGGCTTCGGATTGCGACACTGGCCAGAGCGGATCTTCCTCCGACAGAAGATGATGAGGGAGGGACATGATGCGCGTTCAAGTTCTCGGCTGTGGTGATGCCTTCGGCTCGGGCGGACGCCTCCATACCTGCTTTCACGTGAGCACTGGCGATCAGCAGTTTCTCATCGATTGCGGCGCATCCGCGCTGATCGCGATCCGCCGTTTCGGGGTGGACCCGAATGCGGTCCAGACGGTGTTCCTGTCCCATCTCCACGGCGACCATTTTGGAGGGCTGCCGTTTCTGCTTCTCGATGCCCAGTTTGTGAGCCGCCGCACGACCCCGCTCACCATCGTGGGGCCAACGGGATCGCAACAGCGTCTCCACAATCTGATGGAAGCCATGTTTCCCGGTTCGGCCCAGATTGAGCGCCGGTTTTCTATTGACCTTATCGAACTTGCGCCGGAGAGGCCGAGGTCTGTCCACGGTGTAACTGTCACCCCGTTCGAGGTGCCCCACCCCTCGGGTGCACCCTCTTTGGCCCTGCGTCTGGAAAGCGCTGGTCACGTGATCTGCTACACCGGCGATACGGGCTCGGTTGACGCGATCATCCCTGCGGCACGCGGGGCCGATCTCCTGATCACGGAGGCATACACGGTGGAGCGACAGGTGCCCTACCACCTGACTTGGACCGCCTTGCGGGCGCGCCTCGGTGAGATTGGCGCGAAACGGATCATTCTCACGCACATGAGCCCGGAGATGCTCGATACGAGCGTCAGGATCGAGGGTGCCGAGCGGGCCGAGGATGGCTTGGTAATCGACCTCTGAGACGGGAGGGTTCATCATGGGCATGGGGCGAGGACCGCATCCCTCTAGGAACTTCGCGTCGCGAATTCTGGTAGTCAGGATCTCCTTCACGTCAGAGCGCAAGAGTGTCGGTCTGGCTCAAGAATACTACCATCATGACCGAGTAATCCAGATGGTCAAAGACACCGTGTGGCATCAGCTGCTGCGGTAGGATACCAGATGACCTCGCCCCGGCGTTCGGCAGGCTCCAGAACAACAACAGCTTTCTGCGCCAGGAGGCGCGGCGTGTCATTTCGGTCCGTGCGGAGATATTCCTGGACCGCCAAGATACCATCCCGAGCAGTGTTCGAGCGGATTGAACGGGCGAGAACATCCACCCGCCGACCTTGGAACCCCTCGTCATCCGGGTGACGCCCGAACTCGGACGATCCGAAATCAAGTTTGCCGCGTCTCCCGCGCGGCGGCAGTGGTCCGATCCGCTCGTCGAAGGCATAGAACGCCCAACAGTCGAAATCCTTCACACCATTCCTGCCGTCCAGGTAATGCAGCGCGGCCCCCTGCGCGAGGACACTATAGAGAAAACGAGATCGATAGCCTGCCCATCGGGGATTTTGAGCAAAGAACGCCTCCATTCCCTGACAGCAGAGGAGGCTAAGCCGATCCAGTGTCTGACGGGTGATCGGCTCCAAGGAGCGTTCGCTGATCCTCACTGGCGGCACTTCTCGCCCCCGTGATAGCCCGAGGCTGGCGTGGCGTCATTCCAGGTCGAGAACTTGATCTATGAGCCAACCGCTGCCTGTCTCCGAGGCTGAGGCTCACCGGTACCGTCCTTGCCCGTCCTCCCGCCCCGAGCGGCTCGGGCCAAAACTGAGTTTGGAGGTTATCGTCGACAGGAACGAATCGTGAGGGAGATATCCCGAACGCGGCCCTCATGAAATCCTTGCAGCCATCGGCTGAATTTGCTGCGGTGGTCGGCTCAGCGCCACTGCCGCGCTCGGAGGCGGTGAGCAAAGTCTGGGATTACATCAAGAAGCACAGGCTTCAGAACCCGCAGAACAAGCGTGAGATCATGGCCGACAACAAGCTCAAGGCCGTGTTCGGCGGGAGGAACAAGGTGACCATGTCGGAGATGAATAAGTACCTTGCCCAGCATCTCAGGTGAAATCACTTCGTTCCGGTGTGATGCAGGAATAATACGTTCCCTCTTTGAAGCTTAAACATTGCTTCCTCGAAGGCAGTTTTGTTTTGCTCGCAGGCAATGGACCGGCAAATCACTCACTATGATGGTCGCGCAGCCCACACCGCAGGCGATAGCTCTGTCGCCGCCGTCGATGCCCCGCGATGTGCAACCGAGAAATGCAGGTTCTGCAACCTTCCTTTTCGGTAGCGGTTAGGCCGCCTGGGTGCGCTTGGTGATGTGCGCCCGATAGGCTGCCACTGACTTCATCGTGATCGTTCCGGCCTCGGTGAGCTTCGTGATTTCCATTTTGGCCCGCTTGGCGGCTTGCACGGTATAGGAGGGCTTCAACGCGACCCGAACTCGGTTGGCGATGTGCCTGCGGTGTGCCCCTGCCTGTCGCGGGGTGAGCGTCTTCTTGGCGACAAGCTGATCCAGTTGATCGTACGCCTGCTTGGCTTCCGCAGGCGTGTAGCTGTCTTTCTTCTCAAACACAGGAGCATCCCTTCGGCTGTAAATCGCCGCTTGTAGGTTCACTGATCGAGCTTTTCCAGGGTGGCGGGCTTTCTACCTCGTCATTAGGGCTCGCTCCGTCAATTCCTGCTCCAGTTGTCCTGTGTCCATGCGGTTGATCGCTTCGTGCCACCGGGACCAGTCTCGTAGCCCGTTGATCCACTCACGAAGATGATCGCTCGTCTCCTCCAGCCCAAACTCCTGGGCCTGGGTCAGAATTTCAGAGAAGGACATGCGGTGATCCGTGCCAACCCAGTGCAGCGGTGCGCCGCCACGTCGGACGGCCAGCGTTCGGCGGATGAACTCGAACTCGACCCAGGCAATGAGTCGAACTTGATTAGGTGTCATCATGCCTGTCACTTTGGTCTGATCTGGTCGAACTCAAAGCCAAAGGCTTCCACGATCCCCTTAGCGAGATCGCTTAGGCTCTTTTCGCTGTCGATCTCGATGTCGCGCGCGACGGTGGGATCGTCCTCAAGGACGGCCCGGAGAATGTGAGTGGTGGCTCGGCTCATGACCGGCACTCGTCGCCTGGAGCCCGTGAGCCACTATATGCCCGATCCGCCCGCCCGGTGAGCGGAGCGTAGGACAAGAGGTGCTTCACAAGGACCAGCAACCATGGAGAGGATTTCGGAAGCAGCCCACACCATCTTCGCCGCTCGCCGTTCCCGAGCGCCGCTCGGACAACTCCCGGCTGTGGTGAGACCGAGCACCGAGGTCGAGGCATATCGCGTCCAGGAGGCCGTTCACGAATTGGCCACGCCAGCCTGGGGACCGGTGGTCGGGCATAAGATCGGCTGCACCACGCCCGTGATGCAGCAATACCTCGGGATCGCCAATCCATGCGCGGGCGGTGTCTTTGCCGGTCGCGTCAACCCGAGCGGCGTCACCCTGGCCACCAACGACTATGTCCGGGTTGGGATCGAGTGCGAGATCGCCGTTCGTCTCGGACGAGACCTTCCTGCATCGGAGGCACCGTTCATGGCGGAGAGCGTGGCGCAGGCCGTTGCCTCCTGCATGGCCGCCATCGAGATCGTAGACGACCGCTACGCTGACTGGCGACAGATGGATACCCCGACCCTCATCGCGGACGACTTTTTCGCAGCCGGTTGCGTCCTTGGAGCGCCTGTGGTCCCGGAGGCCGCCCCGGAGTTGTCGGAGGTGGTCGGGCAGACCTTCATCAATGGCGTCGAGCGGGGACGAGGGCGCGGGTCGGATGTGATGGGGCACCCGTACGCCGCGCTCGCATGGCTGGCGAACCATCTGGCAGGCCGGGGGAGGGCGCTCCAAGCAGGCCAGATCGTGCTGACCGGAAGCCTTGTTCAGACGATCTGGCTGGCACCGGGTGATGAGGTTCTTGTGACCGTCTCGGGCTTGGGATCAGTCACTCTCCAGGTAGAAGGGGCAACGGACACTGGCCTGGAGAGCGGCTCGGGCCGAGAAAGTTAGTTTGAGGAGGTGAAGAAGGGCGGCCCCTCAGGCCCGTCACTCACCTCGGGCAACGGCGCATCTACACTACATACCACCCCGGCGGTTTCGTAGCTCAGGCGAACGTCGCCATTAAGGTCCTGCGCCAAGCCTCGCTCGATCAGCCGCGTGCCAAAGCCCTTCCGGGTCGGAGGCTCTACGGGAGGGCCACCCCGTTCCTGCCAGCACAGCACGAGACGTGGCGCAGTACCAGTCCGAACCGTCTATGTAATCGTCACACACCCCGTTGGAACAGAAAGCGCTCCATACTTGGCAGCGTTCGTTGCGAGTTCGTAGATTGCCATCGCGATGGCAAGCGCCGTTCTCGGATCAAGCCGGAGGCGTGGTCCTGTGATTTCGAAGAACTTGGCGTTCTGGCGCAGGTAAGGCTCGATCACCTCGGTGATCACCTCACAAAGCTCCGCTCCCTCCCAGTTCTCACGGGTGAGCACATCATGGGCACGCGCCAGGGCAAAGAGGCGCTCCTCGAAAGCCTTGACCTTCGGGAGGTTTGTCCCGTCGAGGCCACGAAAGCTCTGGGCCGCCATCGCCTGCACGGTCGCGAGCGTGTTCTTCACCCGGTGGTTCAACTCATTGATGAGAAGCCGTTGCTGCTCCTCCCAGCGCTTGCGCTCGTGAATATCGACGCTGATGCCAAACCACTTCGCGACACTCTGGTCCGAACCGCCGCGCGGCAGGGCACGGAAGGCATGCCAGCGATACTCTCCATCCTGACGGCGGTAGCGGATTTCACCCTCATACATTTCGCCCCCCTCGCGGCAGCGTTCCCAATAGGGAAGAATTCGCCTTGCATCATCCGGATGGATGCTGCTCACCCAGCCGAAGCCTTGCGCTTCCTCTACGCTCTGGCCTGTGAACTCGTGCCAACGCTCGTTCAGGAAGATGATCTCACCACTTGCCAACCCCACCCAGACAAGAGCCGGAGCCGCATTGGCGACGGTGCGGAACTCCGCTTCGCTCTCGCGCAGGCGCTCCTCCGCGTGCTTGCGGTCGGTGATGTCGATGACGGAACCGACATAGCCAAGGAAACGGCCATCCTCGCTGAAGCGAGGCGCAGCGGCATCAATGACCCAGCGGTATACGCCATCGGCACGCCGCAGCCGGTAGTCCAGCCGGAATGGCTCGCGCTTGATGTTGGCGGCCCGGAACACTTCACCCGACCAGCCTCGGTCACCCGGGTGGACGGCTTCCAGCCATCCAAATCCGAGACCGGTCTCTGGGGTCTGGCCCGTGAACTCGTACCAGGACCGGGACAGGAAGGAGCAGGTACCATCCGGCTCAGTGACCCAGATCATCACGGGCGCATGATCGGCGAGGTTCTGAAAACGTCTTTCGCTCTCTCGCTGCGCGGCACGAGCCCTGACCGCTGTTGTGGTTTCGTTACAGGTGCAGACCATGCCTGCTACCGTGCCCGACTCGTCGCGCACAGGGGTGTAGGCAAAGGCGAAGTGTGTCTCCTCGGGGAACCCATTGCGATGCATGATGAACATGATGTCGTCCATCTGCGTGGGCTCGCCTGCATAGGCGCGATCCACGAGCGGACCAACTTGGTCCAGGATATCGAACCAGACCTCGTTAAAGCGCTGTCCGAGCGCGCCGGGATGGCGCTGTCCGAGCATCGGCGCATACCCGTCGTTGTAGAGCAGGATGCGCTCGGGTCCCCAGGCGATGAACATGGGCTGGCAGGACGCGAGCACCACGCCGATGAGTGTGCGAAGCGGTTGCGGCCATCCCGAAGGATGACCCAAGGGTGAGGAACTCCAGTCGTGGGCACGCATCCGTTCGCCCATGTCACCGCCGCCGCTGAGGAAGGGGAGTGAGCCGGGAGAAGGGTTACCGTGCATTGCGCTCGCTCCAGGTCCAAAGCATCTGGTGAACTGACGCCTGCTGATCCCCCGCCAAGAGGGATTGGAGTGCCATCCGCACGACCTCACTGGCTTTGTGGGACTGGCCGGTGCTGGCCTGGGCGGCGGTATAGGCGGTTCGCTCTGACGTGTGACTCACGTCGAGACGGGATTTTGAGATCATGAAGCCGGGAGAAAAGGGCGGGCCACAAAGATTGCCCGATGTAAAGCTTCCTGGGCGGCAGGCAAGCGTGGCTTTTGCTCAGGGGCGGTGTTGCAAGGTCGTGTTGGCTTGAGGCCATGCAGACCAGCCGTTGTGCTCCGCCTCTCGAAGGAGCGTTCGCTGATCATCACCGATGACGCATCTCGCTCAATAGGCGGCTCGCAGGCTGGCGCGGTGTCGTTCCGGATCGAGACTTGATTATGGGCCTATCGTGGTCTGCTTCCGATGATAACGCCCACCCACACCGGTCCCGACCATCCCCTGAACTTCCGCCTCAAGCATCTCAGCTAGAAACTGAGTTTGGTTCCTGGGGTCGGCTCACGTTGGCTGCCGGTGGACAACCGTTGCCGAGGCGGCACGAACGCTCGCGAAATCGTGCCCCTGACCGCTATTAAACTCGTTTCCAGTGGGTTAGGGCAGCCTGACTAACCTGATTTGGTAGCGATATGGCGTCATTCATCCAGAGCCACAGCAATGGCGGAGGGGCGGTACGTCATAGTGTGACCACCCTCCTCCTGCCGATGGAAGGTGGCGAGAAGGCCCCGGCCCGAGGCTGCCACTCGTGAGGGCTCTTCCCGAACGGCCAGAACGGGAGCACCTTATGCTGGCGACAGGCAGGCCAAGCTATGCTGCCCGAGACCCGTTACGCCCGGAGCGGTGAGGTTCGCATCGCCTATCAGGTGGTGGGGACCGGCCCCTTCGATCTCGTCTTCGTGCCGGGCTTCATCTCGAACCTGGACCTCGCCTGGGAAGAGCCGATCCGGGCACAGTTCCTCGCGCGCCTTGCTTCCTTCAGCCGCCTGATCCTGTTCGACAAGCGCGGGACCGGCCTCTCCGACCGGGTTGGCAGCATTCCAACCCTTGAGGAGCGCATGGATGACGTGCGCGCCGTCATGGATGCGGTCGGAAGCCAAAGGGCTGCCCTGTTCGGCATCTCCGAAGGCGGGGCAATGAGCATGCTCTTTGCCGCAACCCACCCGGAGCGAACCCAGGCTCTGGTGCTCTATGGCGCGTATGGGCATTTTCCAACCTGGGTCCTGCCGCCGGACAAGTTCACGGCGTTCATCGAGGTGATCGAGCGTAGCTGGGGCACGGGGGAAACCCTGCGTTTCTTCGCGCCCAGCATGGCGTTGGACGAGCGCTCCCGGCAGGGCTGGGCGCGCTTCGAGCGGCTCGGGGCCAGCCCGTCAGCGGTCATCGCGCTTATGCGGATGAACAACGAGATCGATGTCCGGCATGTCGCCCCCTTGATACGGGTGCCGACCCTCATCGTGCATCGCGTCGGGGATACGCGGGTGAATGTCGAGGCGGGGCGGTTTCTGGCCGCCAGCATTCCCGGTGCGAAGTATGTGGAGTTACCCGGTGCCGATCATCTGCTCTGGGTGGGAGACACCGACCGCGTCGCTGACGAGGTGGAGGAATTCCTCACTGGCTCCCGCGCCCAGATCGAGCCGGATCGTGTACTCGCGACCGTTCTGTTCACCGACATTGTCGATTCGACCCGTCGGGCGTCAGAACTTGGCGACCGGTGCTGGCGGGCGCGGCTCGACCAGCACGATGAGATCGTGCGCCGCGAGATCGGTCATCTGCGTGGGCGCGAGATCAAGACGCTGGGCGACGGCTTCCTGGCCACCTTCGACGGTCCTGGCCGCGCGGTTCGCTGCGCGATGAGCGTTGTGGACAAAGCGGAGGCGCTCCTTGGCCTGAAGGTCCGGGCTGGCGTTCATACGGGCGAGGTCGAGGTCCGGTCGGATGGAGACATCAGCGGGATCGCTGTGCACATCGCGGCCCGCATCGCGGCGCTCGCCGAAGGCGGACAAGTGCTCGTCTCCAGCACCGTGCGCGACCTTGCGGCCGGTTCGAGCATCGCGTTCGCCGCTCAAGGGGTACGGGCTATCAAGGGAGTTGACGACGAGATCAGGATCTTCTCGGTCGCAGGTCGATGAAGAGACGTTGAGGGCAGGTTCGTTTCACCCAATACGTCTTCCCTGATCCAGGTGGTTCGCTGCTGGAGTTCATCAGTTGCGGCAAGGTGGTCGCCGTCTGATCTCCGACGCTCCAGGATATAGAGGGTAACCTTCAGAAAGCGGTGATCCGTGCCTGTATGGCGCAGCATCGACCCAAAGTTCTGGAGGCACTGCGTACTCAGGATTTGCAGGACGCGTCAGACCCGAAACTCGGAAAGGATTTGGAGAGTTGCCGAGATGGTGAACTGCTGTCTGAAACGGAACTCATCGGCATCGTCCCTGACCATTCTCCCGAACTCTACTCCCGAGTGTCTTGGGCTAAAACTGAGTATGGAGGCTGTACTCGACCTGCGCCTGTTACGTGGGGACTCGCCATCCAGCAGGAAGCTGGCGGACACCGTCCTCCCGACATCGTCCTGTACGTTACAGCAACGGGCACTGAAGATGCCGTTCAGGGATGGTTCAAGCCGGGTATGCGAGTGACGCCTACGACGAAGATCGTTGTTTGATTGCGAAGGAGACACCGACGGTGGTGAAGCTCGCAGTGCGGATGAAAGCCTTGTTACCCGCTGGCCTCGCGGCGCTTGTGCTCGGCGGGGCCGCTCTAACTACAGCCGCCCCGGCCCAGGCGCAGTGGGGCTAAGGCCCCTATGGTCGTCACTATGGTCAGCCTTATGGACCGCCGCCTTATCGGCCGTACTATGGTCGGCCCTACGGACCTCGCTACGGTTATAGGCCGTATTCCGGTCCGCGCTGCCGTGTCGTGGTCACCCGGCGCTTCAATCAGTGGGGGCAGCCAATCTTTGTAAGGCGGCGGATTTGTCGGTGACGACAGGTTAGGCTGCCTGGGTGCGTTTGGTGATGTGCGCCCGATAGGCCGCCGCCGACTTCATCGTGATCGTTCCAGCTTCGGTGAGCTTCTCGATCTCCGTTTTGGCGCGCCTGGCGGCCTGTGGCGTGTAGGAGGGCTTCAATGCGACCCGAACCCGGCTGGCAATGTGCCTGCGGTGTGCCCCTGCCTGCCGTGGAGTCAGGGTCTTCCTGGCGACAAGCTGATCCAGATGATCATACGCCCGTTTGGCTTCCGCAGGCGTGTAGCTGTCTCTCTTTTCGAACACAGTAGCATCCCTTCGGTTGTAAATCGCCGCAGTAGGCACAGTGACCAAGCATTTCCAGGGTGGAGGGCTTTCTACTTCGTCGCTGGGGCTCGCTCCGTCAATTCCTGCTCCCGTTGTTCCGTGTCCGTGTGGTTGATGGTTTCATACCAACGGGACCAGTCGCGCAGGCCGTTGATCCAATCGCAGAGAGGATCTCCCGTCTCCTCCAGCCCAAATGACGGAGATCGCTTCTACTAGAACTGCCACGGTCAATACTCTCTATTGTGGCTTCGACCGGCGGCTCTACAGCCGGTCAGCAAGCAGAAGGCGGCCCCCGGTAGCGTCAGCACCCCCACCGAGGGCCTAACCAGCCCGCCTCCCTCAGGAGGGCGTACTGGCTGAATCAACGGGTACATAGTCTCTCTTGCCTTATCGCATCACGGTTGGCGCAAATTCGAGAGTTGCCGATGATCAGTTGTTTATGAAGTAAGCTTGGCGCGACGGGTCGCAGAGGATTACCGCTCACGTGTAGAGCGCAGGCAAGGCTACACGGAAACTACTGGATCATCTCGGCTCGATTCGCGAAGGCATCCGGTTGCGGGCTCTATCCGGATTGTCCTTCTGGGCGATGAGATCCTGGCCAAGCGTATTTCGACTGCTACCGGTTCTGTTATGTTGAGGCGGAATCTCATGCGTGGTCCAGAACGAGGGACAGAGTATGCCGAAGGGCTACTGGATTGTGTCGGGCGATGTGAGTGACCCAGAAGGCTATAAAGATTACGTCGCAGCCAATGCCGAGGCGTTCCGCAAGTATGGCGCGCGCTTCCTTGTTCGAGGCGGGAGGTCCGAGACAGTCGAGGGCATTGCTCGCAGCCGCAACGTGGTGATCAAATTCAAAGAATTCGACACTGCTCTCGAATGTTACCGCTCCCCGGAGTATTCCAGAGCGATGGAACTTCGCAAAGGCCGAGCCGACGTGCACATCGTCGTCATCGAGGGCTATGATGGGCCGCAGCCCACAGACTGAGGATTGGACGCAGCCAAGGCAGGGGGGCTCGATCCTGAGCCTCTCCTGCAACAGGGGCATCGGTAAGCCGGTCTGGAGGATCGGCACCATCCCCCACTTGCTCGTGAAGGCAGGCGCTTTCCCTATCGTGAAATCGACTCGGAGAGACCCGATTCAATGGCTATAGAGGCTCGCTCAGCCCGACTTGCCGTCCTCATCGACGCTGATAACGCTTCGGCCAAAATTGCGAGCCGCCTCTTCGAGGAGATCGCGAAGATCGGGGAGGCGAGTGTCCGTCGTATCTATGGTGATTTTTCAGGT
>NZ_LN811362.1:187527-212451 GCF_001006805.1 Microvirga massiliensis
CACGGACTTTGATCCACGCACCTACGGATATCGGAAGCTCAGCGATCTGGTACGAAATACGGGCGCATTCGAGGTCAATCAGCCAGAGGGGTCCGGATTGCGGGTCCGCCTCAAAGCCTCGGAAGCCAAGTCACCGACAAGGACGGCTGGCAGGCGACATCGAGGGGCGAGCGTGAAGACTACTGATTGAAACCGGTCGGGCTCTGCCTGATCAGGATCTCATAGGCTCCTAATGCCGAATGGACCGAAATCCCTTCCACGATGGCGAGCAAGGCTATCCCGCGTGCAGGCTGAAGACTGAAAATCACGCTCATCGTGCCCGCCGCCAGCCCGCTCGCTCAGCGTCACCCTCGGTGCAGAACCAGCGCTCGCCATTCTCCTCGTCGATCTTCACGCGGGCATAGGTTGACTGCCAGGGCATGTGGTAGATGCGCTCTCCGGAGCGGGACACGTTCCCCTTGATTGGGCAGTCGCGCTGCTTGTCGGCCTCGACGCTTTCGATGGCATTTTCCCACCTTTTCGCCCGGAACTCCCACGGCGGCTGGTTCTCCGCCGCAAACACGCCGCGTCGGGACGATCGCGCTTCAGCTTCCGAGGAGCGATACGCGTCGCTGTACTTCACAAACGCCCATGCCAGACTTTGGCGGACCAGCGCATTGTTGATCTCCCCAGATCCAGTCGTGCAGACCGCCAAGAGACGGCCATAATCGTCATGGGAGTCTCCCCGACAGGTAACCTCCTGACCTTTGGTCAAGCGCTCCAGGGCTCGTGTTGCGGATCGCCCACACGCCCATTCCTTGCCGTGCTGGTCGGTGCAGCGCTGAGCCCCCTCGGGGGCATCAATCCCGAAGAGGCGGACGCGGGTTGCACCGATGTCGAGGGTGTCGCCGTCAAGAACTTTCGCTGTGCCGGTGACGGATGCGAGGCCATCACGTGCTCAAACGAGAGGTGGGCCGGGGAGAAAGAAGATGGCGAGAACCGCACATGCTGTGGCAAGGGCGGCTCGATGGTTCGAACGCATCACGGTCCAGACTTCCTATCTCGTGTTAAAATCCAATATCTGGTGTCCGTGTTGAACCGCCGCCTTGGGTGGAACGCGGATGTTGCAGATCAACCTACGGCGCTGCGCCCACAGGAGTATGCTCCCGCGCCGCTTTCCGAAACAGCCAAGCCGATCCAAGCCACAACGCAATGAAGATCCCGGTCAGCATCACGATACTCCATGGCCACGACGCCCCCAAGGAGCCCAATCCGGCGCTCAGGGCGATCACGGCGACCAACGCCTGAGCGAACGCCGTTGCGACCAATGCGCGGGCCATTCCATGCGGCTGGAAGCGCGCGATGACGGCACCGATAATCCCGACAGCGAGCACTCCGCCATACATCAAGTTGGCGGGGTTATCCTCAGCCCCAATGATGCCGACAGCAAGGTTCATCCAGACGAGGATGAATGCTGCCGCGAGCGCAACGCCGACAGCGGCTCGGTAGGCGCTATTGGCCGTCATCCTCGCTGCTAGTTCGTAGATGCTGCCAGCACCGACCAGCATCGCGCCGAAAATAGCGAAATCGGCCACATCCCAGTCCACCTCGTCGGTGACCTGCATCGCGAGAAAGGGCAGCAGGAGCGCTGCGGTGCCCCAGACCGGTATCTTCCAGCGGCTCCTGCGCCGTCCGCCACCGATCTCTATGTTTCCTGGCATTGTCTTGCCTCCGTGCAGGGGTCGAGAGCGGGCTTTCGGTTCGGGTACCAAGCGTCGGATTTCGACCACTAGCGGCTTGAGAGGCAATACGCACCGCACGAATGGTAGCCGCTCGGGCATGCGCCGGTCTTTGGGATCGCATGCTTCGCCCGGTCACGAGGAAGCCGTGGCAGTATTTCCTCAGGATCTGTTCAGCTTTGGTGGAGCTTAATGGCCAAGAAGAGGTGCATCCTCTTCTCTGGAGATTCTACCATGCGTAAGATCTCAACCTTGGCGGTAGCCACTCTTCTTGGCGGCATCATAACGTCAACGGACGCTGAGGCCACCTACTGGGGTTACGGTTACCCGGTCTACCCGGCCCCGGTCGTCTATGCCGCGCCTGCCTACTATCCCCCCTACTGGGGCGGCTATGGCTATCCCTACTATCGCCGCGTTTACGTCGCGCGCCCGATCTACCGCCCGTATTGGGGTGGCTACTATGGACGCCCATACTGGCGGGGCGCTTATTGGGGGCGCCCGTACTGGGGCGGTGGCTATTGGGGTGGACGAGGCTATTACGGCCGCTGGTAAACGAAAGGCCCGGCTTTTGTAGCGACTCGATTTCCAGCGCCTGTGGCTAGGGAAGAGGCCGCTCGAACTGTGCGATGCGTGTCGCGGCGCAAGCGCCGAAGTGACCTGTGGGCACGTTCCGGCGATCTCCTCGAACGTGATTACTGTCCCGAAATTTGACAGGTGCGGTGAGTACTCTACCCGCTTCGAGGCGCTGCACAGCAGGATTGTCGCGGCATCAGCATGCGGCACAACAGCTTTCGGTGCAGATGCCGCCCAACACTTTGCCTCTCAAAATGAGAAAGGCGGTTTGGGTCTATGATGTGGGCCAGCCACCGTGGTGGCCTATCTCAGTTCGAGAGGCAATATGCGCCAGACGAATGATATCCGCTCGGACAGGCACCGGTCTTCGGAATGGCGCGCCTCGCTCGGTCACTCGACGCAACGCAATAGTCGCCCGAGGAGTGGTAGCCTGATGGACATGGGCCGACTTTAATCAGGGCTGGACGGGCACCCCGTTCCCGCGAGTTCGGAATGCAGGCGCTCCCACTCGAATGGTAGCCTGAGGGGCATGTCCCGACCTTGGGTACGGCTTGCGCCTGAGCATCCCCTACGAGTGAGGCCCAGCAAGTAAGGCAGACCAGAGCACCGATGCAGCGCTCCCTCATATTCCACCTTGTGGTCACTCGCATCGCACCATCACACTGATCGAGGTGGCTTGCTCGGCGAGATCAGGGGCTGACAGGCGGGTCAAGTTCGTGCCCGAGCCGGTGCTGAAGTTCACGCGATTACTTTCCAGGAACGTCGCCAGTGCCGATGCCTTAATCGCGAAGTTCACGTTTTGCGGCAAGTCGCCTGTTGCTGCGACCGTCTTTAGGGCATTGAGTTTTGATGTGACGACGCCCACGAGGCCGCCGGTCTCGTCGAGCAGCGGGCCGCCGCTGTTGCCGGGCTGAATTGGGGCCGAGATCTGAAGATACCGAGTGTCGTCCCCGATCCCGGCCAGCGCCGTGACGTTCCCAAGAGTGAAGTTCCCCGAGCTTGCGAGCACGCTCGTGAACGGGAAGCCAAAGGCCGCGATCGGCTCTCCCAACCGGACACCGAGCCGGAGCGACGCGGCCTTGCTCACGGTCTGTTCCACCTTCAGGAGGGCGAGATCGTTGGTTGAGTCCTGGGCCAGGAGCCGAGCCGAGGCGGCTGTCCCGGACGGTGACTTAACCTCGATCGTCGAGCATCCGGCGACCACATGGCTGTTGGTCACGATGTGCCCCTCGGAGGTCACGAAGAATCCCGTTCCCGAGGAGGAGCGGCTCGGTTGCTTTGGCGGAGTAGACGGGGGAAGCGGTGCGGGTCGAATGGCAGCGACGCTCTCCGCCCGAGGCGGCGCGGGGCTGCGCGGGATGTAGCCCTGCTCCTCCAGGTGCTTTCGCAGAGCGACCGGAAACGTGATCGGCCGCTCCTTGCCCTCAGGGCACGAGCCAGTCACCTGCGCGACGGTGCATTCGGTCAGAGGCCAGTCCGAGGACCGGTCGTAGAGCGCCAGCATTCGGTTCCACGCGTCTTCGAACTCGCCCACGAGCGCCTTGGTCGCGACCCATGCTGCCAGGAATCCGTTCGACCGCCAGTAGTCTGATTCGAGGCTCGCAACATGCTCCATCCGGTAGAGGTGCTGCCGATTGTAGGCTTGGAAGGGGGGCTCTCGCGTCACATCGACGATTCCCTCACCGACCAGCCTCGATACCTGACGGGGAGCCCACGAGCCCGCATAGGGAGCGAAAGCGTAGAGGAAGCTGTTGTCCACGCTGACCAGTTCGTAACTGCCATCCCCGTCGATATCCTCGAAATCGTAGCCTTCGCCGTCGAGGGTCGCGCCCGTTACGACCCACCACGTGCCGCCGATGGAGGTCGCGACTTTGGTCATAGTGCAGCAATGCGCGCCACCCCAGTGGGACGTGAACACGATCTGGGGTTCACGGCTACCGGGGCCAGGCGGATGGCCGTCACCTGGGCGTGGGCCTCAGAACTCGAATTCTCGTCGAGGCGAATCGTGAAGGCGAGCTTGCCGCTCTGATAGCCCGTGGCGACGGGAATTCGTCCCGACCCATCCTTTTCGGGGACGCTCGTGACGGAGACCGACAGATCGCCGACGCGCAGGGTTGCAGGTCCTTTCCCCTCGAATTTCGCCTCGCCCAACGTCACAACCGGAGAGGGCTTCCAGACCTCGGAGACGTAGGCGTCACCCTTGGAGAAAAGCAGATCCTTCGGCACACCACCTGTGCGAAGGAGATTGTCCTTGAACGCGCGGGCGTTCGGAATGCGTTCGGGACCGGCGACCACGGCATACCAGCCGTTCGTGGCCTGCATCACGCGAATGGCGGGGAACTGCCACCTATAGGCGCGGGCGACCCCAATGGCCTCGTCGAGGTTCTGCCTGCTCGCGAGGGCAATCCAGCGAGAGTCATCGCTGAGCGAGAACGGCCCCGCCAGAACGGCACTGGAAATCGTGCACGTAACGGCAACGACGATGGCAGACACAAGACGCATGGGGAGGATTTCTCGGGCTCTTCGGTCCAGCTTTGGGTCGAGGAGGAATTGTCGGATTTTGTCATCCGTCGGCTAGGGTCCGAATCCCACACCGCAGGAACTTCGTCCCGGCTAGGCCGAACCTCAGCCTTCTGCGCCCGCGCCTCTTCGGCCACTCGGATAGTAAGTTCAGTTACCAGGATGCCCACCTGGATGACGCCTCTTGGTTAAAGCTTTCTCCACAATTTGCGTCGTCTCACATGAGTTCCGGAGCTTCGCGGGTTCGTCCGGATCGCGGGCTGGCATTGGCCCGTCGAGCGCGAGCTTCTCCCCGCACGAGGCGGCATACGCTTTCGGCGCAGCCGCCCCTGATTACCTTACGCCACGCGTTTCGTTGAACTTCGGCCGGGACGAGGCGCGTGACCTCCGGCGCTTTCAGGTGACCCTTGGCGAGCAGTTCATCCGCAACTCGTTGTCCTGCTCGCAGGATTTTTTTCGTTCTGGCACGCGAATTGAATTTCGACATCCTGAATCTGCATATGATTAGATAAATACTATACATCCGGAGGCGACAATTTGCTTTGTGATGTGCCATATCGCTCAGGAGTTACAGGGGGCCACTCCGCCCCGCAACGAGAGCCGGGAGAACAGACGAGGCGAGGGCGCGTGATGGCGTCAGCCGCAGACCGGTGATCATGAGGTAGGGCGACCGACAAGACGGAATTGGGACAAACTGCAAGTGACGGTGTCTCTCTAAACGGCTGCTCAGCGAGGCTTCTCGCGAAAGGCACTACGATAAAGAGGAGACGCGCGTCCGGACGATCTGATGCCTCTCCGCATGCCCGTGATCTTCCAGGTCGGTCATGGGCATGAGTGGCGATCACAAGGATCGCTGACCGTTGGGCTACAACGTCCGCCCGAGGGGCAAGACCGGTCAATGGAAAAAGTGCTCTGGTTCCCGGCTATGATCTCGTCGAGATCATTGGGCCGCACAAACACACAATGGCCGACCATCCCAAACCCTCACGACTAGGCGGGATGAGCCGAGAATGAGCCGCTACATGCTGGGACCGGGCAACCCCCAGCCGCCAATAACATGGCCACGTGGCTGATCTGGAAGGTTAAACAACCGACTCAGGGTGTGACCAACCTCATCTCTCTCCTTCTGCATGCTGCTGGCATGTGGAGGGGGAGAAAGAGGACGATCTAGGATGTGAGGCGAGAACTGAATGATTCCGAATAATCCTGGAATGAGAGATCAGACCACCGCTGATGGCTGAAAGAACGAAGCGCCAGCGAAGTGGTTCAGCCATCAGCAGGGGTGATGCGACGCATCGCCCCTCAAGGAATTGCTTTTCTAACATGCCCGTAGTGGCTGTCCCAGTTGCAAGACGGCTTTGCTCGTCCGTGTTGGATCGTCCGAAAATCAATTCTGGGGTGAGCGATGAGATCCGGCTGTCCCATAATGTGGTGCCGTCCTGCCGATCGATGAATTTGATGGTGCGATCACTGCGGAAGTTCTGGCCCGTGCGCTGAGGTGCCCTTGTCCAGTTCACTCCGGCGATGGCGGGCAGCTTGAAAAAGCGGTTGTGGATCTGATGCCCCTGATTCCGGCGCGATATTCCTGAAGCCCATTGATCACAAACAGGCCCAGTGTCGGTGCCCCTGAAGGTCACCGACCACAGACAACCCCGATATCGGCATAGGGTCTCGGAAGTTCATCGACCAACGCCAGGATCGACAGTAATGGTTGGTCCATAGCTCATCCCGACGACTCGCCCGAGCCGGACTGGCCTGCCTCACCTGTCGGTTGTGCAGAAGGTGGCCCACTGGATACGCTTGTCGATGAACCTTGGCTTGCTGCTGAGAGATCCTCACAGGCTTCCTCAATCTTGTCGCGATTCACTGTTGAAGGCGGCGAGGTCGAAGAGACAATGCGGCTGACACCGAGGTAATCTGGCGGGAAATACACAAACTCGGTTGGATTTCCCTTGAACAGCCCGATTTTTGTCTGCTCCATCCGGTCCTGGACGAGAAGGCTTTGAGGTCCATCGATCGTGAGATCATCTATGATCCGACTGACATCGCCTGTCGCAGGACCGAACGTATCAAACCGCATGGGACCATCCGTGATCTTGTGTTCGACGAATCCCCGCTTCTTCAGGTTGGATGAATGCTTCTCCGCCGCTTGATCATAGCAGCCGTGCAGGATGTCGATCATCTTGTATGTTTCGTCTACAACTAAATTGATTTCCACCGGCCTCCCCGGCTTTTGGGCATCGAACACTCTTTGGTAGCATTCGAGGACTGGCTTCTCCGCCGCGATCTCAAGCAAGCGGTCGGCGTAGTTCGCCACAGGAGTGAGCGGATCGGTGCGGGCTTGGGGGGCTTTCAGAATCTCACGCAAGCGGGCTTGCGATGGCTGGTTGGGAACGGTGGCGATGTTTCGGCCATTGAGGTTGATGGCCATGATGGCGCGGTGAGCCATGACGAAGCCATTGCCGCCTCGGAAATCTTGGAACTGTGCTCCCGTGGATGACAGGCGGGCTGTGGGTGGGACCATGCTCGCCGATTTAATATAGGCGATGTGGAGCAGGGTTTCTGCCATTGACTGGGTGCGTCCCGTCGTGTGGGCGACCGCAGCGTTCAAGTTGTATGGGTCAGAGGGGATGTACCGTCTCTCACACCCACCCTGCACGGGTCCCAAGTATTTGCGACTCATGGTGGCCTCGTGCCGCCTGCGGGTAAAGTGTCCGGGCAATCGTTATTATAACTCATTCCGTTGTTCCGTCTCGTAAGACCTTTAGTTGAAGTAGACTGAGCAATCGTCGGGTGTGCGATTTGGCACATCGAAACTCCAGTGCCTTATTGGGTCTTCCGATTAATGAGGGCGCGTCACTTGTCAGAGGCAGAAGCAAGTTCCTGCGTGAAGAGGCGAATGTGACCTGATCTCTCGGCTGGGAGAGCGGCTCGAAAAGAAACGGAGCAGATCCGGATAACTCTGAAACTGATCGGTAGAATCAGAGTGCGCTGGTGCTCGGGAACTACTACGGCCGTGAATTTGCAAATCAGGATCTAACAGGTCCTGCCCCGGCGAAAGTGGGGCAGCGACTGGCGGTCGATAGACAAGGCCGGGGTCGGCCCATAGCATCGTACACCCTGCTCCGGGAGGCGACTCGATGCGATCCCTGCCATTGGTTATTCCAGCCGTCCTGTGCTCCGTCTTCATTCCCGTACCCTCGGCCAGGGCGGCACAAGACTGTGCCAGTCTGGCGAACCTGAAGATCGAGAATACCAACCTGCTCTCGTCCACCGAGGTGCCAGCGACCGGTGACCTTCCGGGTTACTGCCGCGTGCTGGGCTTCGTGCGTCCTGCCATCAACTTCGAGGTACGCCTGCCCCTCCAGTCCTGGAACGGCAAGTTCTACATGGCTGGATGTGGCGGCTTTTGCGGCACGCTCGATGCGGACCGCCCCGGCTTCACCAACGCCATGAACTTTGGCCTTCGGCGGAACTATGCCGTCTCAACCATGGACTCGGGTCATTGGGGCACCAGTGTTCTCGACGGTCGATGGGCCATGAACAACCCCGTTGCCCAAATGGATTGGGGCCAGCGCGCCGTCACGGAAACCGCGCGTATCACCAAGAGCCTTCTCAAGTCCTACTACGGCACTGAACAAAGGAAGTCGTACTTCGTGGGCTGCTCGACCGGCGGACGGATGGCTGCCATGGAAGCGCTCCGGTACCCGAAGGACTTCGACGGCATCATCAGCGGGGCTCCAGCCCTCGACTATACCGGACTGGTCGCGACGTTCTTCGCTTGGGCCACGAAGGCCAACACGGGACCAGACGGGAAGCCGATTTTCGCATCCTCGAAGGTCAAGCTGGTCCAAGATGCCGTTTATGCCGCTTGTGACGAGAAGGACGGGCTCAAGGACGGCCTGATCTCCGATCCTCGGCAGTGCGATTTCAAGCCCGCCTCGCTCCAGTGCAAGGCCGGGAATGCTCCGGACTGCCTGACGGAGGCGGAAGTCGGCGCTCTGGACAAATGGTATCGTGGTCCGGTCAACAGCAAGGGCCAGCAACTCTACCCTGGCGGCCTTCCGATGGGGTCAGAAATGCACTGGCCGCGATGGCTGACCGGCCTCGGCAATGCGCCCGCTCTGATGCCGCTCTTTGCGCAAGATTTCATCCGCTACATGGCATTTGAACCCTCCGCAGGGCCGACGTTCAAGGTCACGGATTTCGATTTTGACAAGGACCCGGCCCGCACCGCCCCACTGTCGCGGGTCTACAATGCTGCGACCTTCAATCCCGAGACCGGTGACATGGTGATGGGGGACATCAGTGCCTTTCGGCAGGCGGGTGGAAAGCTGCTTGTCTATCATGGTTGGAGTGACGCCCTGGTCACGCCTCAGGCAACGGTGGAGTTCTATGAGGCTCTGGCCAAGAAGTCGGGCGGACTGGGCGCGACACAGGAGTTTGCCCGCCTGTTTATGGTGCCAGGAATGGACCATTGCGGAATCGGGACAGACGGGCCTGGGATCGCGGACACCGGCATCGACCCGCTGGCAGCCCTGGAGCAGTGGGTCGAGGAGGGCAAGGCTCCCAGCGAACTGGTCGCGACGAAGACTGGTGGAGACGGAAACCAGACCCTGTGGCGACGGCCTGTCTGCGCATACCCGAAGGTGGCGAGCTACACCGGAAGCGGTGATGTGACTGATGCCACGAACTTCACCTGTGCCGATCGGGCTCCCTGACCATGCCAAGACTTGATGGTTCCCGGCACGCTCCACCAAGAACTTCCGGGCATGAAAAAACAAAAGCTTCCGGAACGCCCTAGACGCGAAAATCCTGAGATTTTTTGATATAGCGGACAGGTCAGAATTACCCGCACCGATAATCGGGAGCGGGACTGGCGACCAGGATCGAGATGGGATGCTCGGGACGGATCATCACATCGACTATCCAGTCCGAAGCTTGCGCGGGGACATGGTGCTCAAGCGTTGAAAAGATACGGACGAAACGGGAGTGTGGAAGATCCTTCAACGCCGCGTGGCGTCCGGCTGATTATTCGCGAATTCGCCTGTCGAAGCTTTACACGGAACCTGCACCTGTCGCAGAGATTGGCAGGCAGCGGAGTGGGAAGAGGAATTACTGGTCGTGTGGGCAGCGCGATATAACCGGCATGTCGCAGCAGTGAAGCGGCATCTCAAGTCGAGAGCAATCGACATCGGGCCGCAGATAAATGGAAAGCGACGCCAGCAGTTCTACCGTGTCCATGCAACTGGTCCCCATAGGAGGGCGGAGATCGTGCAAGCCCTCACAGAATATTACGGGACGCCGACGGATCGATCTGGAGCCCTCCTGTTCGCAAAGCAGGAGGACGAGGTTGTCGCGTGGCTGAGTCCGAACGGGGAACTCGCCTTCGAAGGCGATCATTACGGGAATCTGTCTGCGCTCAGATAATGGATCAACACGGGTAAAGTAGCAGGGCAGCTTTCCGGCAGATCCACTCGTAAGCGTCAGGCCCAGAACAGATCGGCACCATGGAGGGGCAACACGAGTCAGAACGACACCATTCCGAAAATGCACATCATCGTCACGCGAGAAACATCCGACACGCTCGGGTCTGTGCAATTCCGCTGGAGTGTGACGATGAAGGCTCGGGACGCGACCGGAAAGAGATCGCTGGGCTATCGAGGATCTGGAACGATTAAGGAAGATCTGACCGGCCTAGAGTTCGAGACCGGGCCGGAAGTTTATGACGAGCACGTTCCACGCTGGACCCCATGAATCCGACGGACCGCCCGGACATTCGGAGGCAGATTATACGGGTCGCCAGAAACGCGGCAGACCGCCTAAAGAAGAGTGGCGAGGATCGGTTCGAACATTTCGTGCTGCTGAAGGCATGAGCCGCTCGACCCTATCAGTAGCACCGGCAAACGAGCATCAACTCAATGGCTCAATGTGCTTGACCTCTCGCCAACTTGCGCGATCCTGGCAAGCTTGGCAGTGATGGTGATCGCCCAGAAAGGAGCCAATGCCTCTCGGGAGTGCTGTGGATGAGCGGAGTATCTGAAAGATACCAAGAACTCTTCGTCGGAGCGCTTCACGGGCCATCATGCTTGCCGAAAGAGCGGATCGAGAACGTCGAGCTACGGGACGTGATCGAGTTCCTGGCGCGAGATTTCACAGCGGTGATCGAAGGGCGGGCTGATCTTGAAGAGTTGGGAAAGCGGTACCCGGGGAAGTAATGTCTGGCCACCTTCTCTCGCCGACAAACCGAACAGGAAACGACATGAAGGAATGGATCGCCGTCCTCAAAGCCGCCGACGCCGCCGCGCGGTGGCATGTTCACCAGCGCCGGAAGGGGGCTGCCCAAGAGCCCTACATCAATCACCTGCTGGAGGTCGCAAGCCTTGTGGCGGAAGCGACTGAAGGCAGGGACCCGGAACTCGTGATCGCGGCGCTCCTCCATGATGCCATCGAGGATCAGGAGGTGCCCCGCGCCATGATTGCCACGCAGTGGGGCGAAGAGGTCGCCCGCACGGTCGAGGAGGTCACGGACGACAAGAGTATCCCGAAGGTGGATCGGAAACGGAAACAGGTCGAGAGCGCGGCGAAGAAGTCCGACCGGGCGAAGCTCATTAAGCTGGCCGATAAGACGAGCAATCTGCGCGCGATCACCGCGAGCCCGTCACCGGACTGGTCGGTGAAGCGGCGGCTCGAATACGTCGCATGGGCTCGCGAGGTCGTCGCGGGGCTGCGCGGGACGAACGCGTGGCTCGAAGCTGAGTTTGACCGCGCTGCCGAAGCTGCGGATCAGTCTGTAGAGCCGTAGAGCCCAATCGATAATGGCGGGACCGGTTACCGCTTGTGTCTCAATAGCGGCGCAAAAGCCGACATTGTGGGAGGTCCAAGAAGGGCCAATCGCGTTATTCGGCACCGCAGCAAAACGGGCCGCTACTCGATCACCTCGTCGGCGCGGGCGAACATCGCCGGTACCGCTCGGCGTTCCTCAATCAGGCGCTTGCTACTTCGTAGCCACGATCCTGACGCCGCCCAGCTTGCGCTCTTGAATGAGGTCAACAAATCGGATGTAGGACTTGTGGAATGCATCGTGCCCCATTGGGGTGCCAGCCTGTCGGGCTTCTTCACGCAGCAATTGATACATTGCCAGTCGTTCCTTCAGAATTGGTCCCCATTCTTTGGTCAAATCCTTTGTCGAAATCACTCTAAAGCCGACGCTTTCGACAAGACTGCGATATTCGGGGATTGACCGAAGAGGCTGAATAGCCATTCCTTCCCACATCAATTGCGCATCAGCATCGATAAGCGGCTGATTAGCTATCCAATCTGTGAATGCCAATCGGCCGTCCGTCCTCAGAATACGAAAAGCTTCAGCAGCCGCTCTCTTCACATCAGGAACGTGGCAAAATGCTTCTTGGCTGACGACAGCATCGATGCTCGCGTCGGGAAGTGGCACGTCCATCACGTTGCCCTCGACAATCCGTGCAGTGCCGTGAAGGCCAACGCGTCTGGTTAACTCCTGTGCGCCCGAGACGCGCGCTGGCGTCAATTCGATACCAGTCACGTCGGCTCCATATTTATGAGCCAGATAACGCACCGTGCCGCCAAGTCCCGCACAGAAATCGGCTACGCGCGATCCATTGCTAATCTGCGCTCCTCGCGCCAATTCATCGGTAGCGTCGAGGCCGCCATAATGATCTTGGTCATGGGGAAATAGCTCTTCTGGACGTAAGCCGTCGAGATGGCCACGGCTTGCGCGTAGTTTCGTAAGGATGATTTCGCATGAGATGGGATGACGATTATAGAAATAGACGGTCTGTGAAGTTGCATCGCTCATGACAGTTGCCTCCATGGCTCGGGGCACGCCAATCTTCGCAATCCGATTAGGCCATCAAAACACCAAATGGCGACGAGCAAAATAGGGAGTGGTGCTCAATTTGCGCTGCGAAATTTCTGAACGCGATCAGTTTGGCAACGGTCTTCTCCGAATAGGTGCTCATGTTCTGCCAGCCCCGGTTCTCCTCGAAGCAAGCTTAGGCATTGGGTTGCCATGGCTCAAGCACCCCTGCCGCTTGGGCGCAGCTTGTGGGAGATTGATCTGCCAACCGGAACCATTCCGGCCCGAAAGAATCGAGTCCGCGTGGTTCAGTGGCGTAGCGTGCGTTCTGCCAGCGCGAGGCAGTTGCCCGTGGGCTTTATCCCGCCCTGTGAGCCGGTCTTGGCCCGTCAGGTGCCGACCGGCCCCGAATAGGTTCACGAACTGAAGTGGGATGGCTAGCGCATTCTGGCGCGGCGCTACCGGAGCGTGGTTCGGCTGTGGTCCCGTGACGGGCAGGATTGGGCGAGCGTGTTCCCGGCCATCGTGGACGCGATCCGGGCGCTCCCGGCTGATTCCGTCATGATCGACCGAGAGGCCGTCTGCTTCACAGAGGACGGCGCACCGGAATTCTAACCTCCTCGATCCGAGACAGCCTGCCGGAAGGCAAGGCTGATCTCCTTCGACCTCCTCACCCTTGAGGGACACGACGTGCCCCAACCCTATCCAAGGGCGTCGGACCAAGCTCGCCTACCTGCTGAACGGGGAGCCCCATGACGGCCTCTGGTTCAGCAGTCACATCGAGGGCCGCAAAGGAGCGGCTCTGTTTCCTCATGCATGCGAGATGAACCTCGCAGGGATCGTCTCAAAGCCCCGAGATCGCCCGTAGAGGTCTGGCCTCAACGCGGTCCGCGTTTCTGCACGGCACGCACAGCGTAGGCAGAGAATTCGATTCTCCTTCAAAGACTTGGGCAAATTCTGCTGTCTGCGAGCCAGAAATTGGTTGCCAAAATCCAGTTCCATGAGAATCTTGAACCGTCCGAAACAACGACGGAGCCGCCTTTGGGGACATCAACTGCGAAGAAATCCTCCAAACCGCGCTCCATCGACGGCTGGAGCCTCGAAACCGCCGTCCATCTCGACACCGCAGTTCCCGGCTTTCTCACTTTCCTTGTCTGCGCCTCGACACTCCGCCGTCAGACAATTCTCACGGCCCTCGCCGAACTGGTCCTTGACGGACCCGAAAGCCTCGCCGCCCGGCTCCGTCCCCGTCCTTCTGCCGATTGCCTTTCTCATCTCGATCCGCGCGAACAGATCGCTCGCGCGCTGATGGCCTCAATGCGCGCACGGGAGATCATCCGCGCGGAATACGGTCACGTGCCGGACGGCCTCGTAGGTGTCTGCACAGGCTCGGTGATGCACTTCTCCCAGAACCGGAATCGTACCGGACACTCTATGAGACTTTCACTCGGCTCAAGCATCGCTTTCGTGCCAGGGCTCTGATGCAGTGGACAGGCACGATTAGCGCCGCACACATCAAGATCGTGCATCGCCTCGATCCGCTTCTCGTCCACCAGAACATCCTGAAGCACGTTTACAGCGCCTCCCAGGCCGACGATGCAAATGCGGCGCTCGCTCTGGTTCGAGCGACGGTTTCAACCGCGACTGATGATGCAATCCGCCAGTCCGTCGAAAATTTGGGCGAGAAATCGGATCTTGAGAAGTTCTTCAACCGGTGGCTGGCGCGAATGGACCGCTCTCCGGTGAAACCGCCGATCCCCCCTGACGATCCCGATTTCCTGGTGGTGACCACTGGCGTTGCGCTGCACACTCTCGGGCGGCGCTACCGCAATTGCGCATCCCAGAAGGTCCCGCTCGTCGCGGCTGGCGCGCACGCCTACATCGAGTGGCGTCACGCCCCTGGCACGATCGCGGAATGCCGTCGAACCACAGACGGGAAGTTCCTGTTAGTCGATGTCCATGCGTTCAAGAACCGGCGTCCGGATGCAGCATTGGCAGCCACCGTCCGCCGGAAGCTCGAAGAGCGCGGCATCCCGGCGCTTTCCCCTGGAGAAGGCTGTCCACGCGTCCGCGAGGTTCTGCGCCTCCTCGGCGTGTGGGAGTTCGGCGGCGATCTCGGTTTTGACCACGACGATGATGAAGACGGTCTGGCTGGCCTCGGTGAAGAACTTGGGGAGGCTGCCGATGTCGCGTGAGCGATCCCGACTGGCTTTCTAAGCCCACCCAAGAGGTTGCCGGTCAGATTTCTGGTCGGCGCGTTCCGGAGAGCCGAGGGGGAGAAACCGAGATGGCTGGGGTATTCACTGCGGTTGCCGTCATTGTTCTCATTCTCTTCGTCGTGATCCCATGGCTCTGGGCTCACGCGATCTGGATCGTGGCCGGGATTGCGATCCTGATTGCCACCGAGGAGTTGGCCCCGGATCGGAAGCAGGTCGCAGCGCAGGTCCAGGTTGCCGCAAGCTTCAACGACAATGTCCAGGTCTCGGGAGAGCGCGCCTTTCTAGGCGATGGCCAGAAATACGTATCGGCTATCGTTCACAACGGGAGCAATGCCCGAATCTACGACGTATGGCTCCGGTGCTAGTATGCCGGGGGCGCGAAACGCTGGATCTCCGATCCGACTCCACAGGGCGGGCGGACCAACAGCACGTACCACTACGGCTACGTCGAGATGGGCTCGTCGCAACAGATCCAGGTTCCGCTCGAACCGGATGGGCTCCTGGCCGTGGCAGATCCGTCGAGCTTCCAATGCGACGCTCGCTACGTGGTTGAGAAATCAGACCTGTTTCGAGGGCGCTGATCGTGGAAAGGACGTCTCGCATCCGGACAGCTAACGTCCGCTATCTATCTCTAGCGTGGGCCTTGAACGACGCCGATCCGTCGTGGTGACGGCCTTCACATCATACCTGGGATGTTTGTCAATCTCAGGCTTCAATGCCTTCGGTGGGAACTCGCCGTAGTCTCCACCCTCGTTCTGCTGGGCGTGTCCCTGAATTGCGTCGAGCTTGGCCGAGTCCATTCCAGACAGTCGTCCGATGGTCTTGAAACGGTGCCGCCATCCATGATTTGGGGCAATGTTCGGATCGTCGACCCCGAGGCTTCGAACCCAGCGACCGAGCTTTTCCCCGACCCGCACAAACGTGGGGACGCTCTTGGTCTTCGTGGCTCGGTCGTGAGAATAGAAAAGCGGTCCCCGGCCGCAGGACCTGACAAACTCGACGAATCCTTGCTCGACCAGATGATCGTGCAGTGGCACCTCCCGGAATTGGTTAGTCTTCACGCGTCCTGCTTCCGGCGTGATCCGGATGCCGTAGCAGGTCACGTCCACGGGGCGGCCGCCGTCCCCTGTCCTGGTCATGGTGAACTCAAACAGGTCCTTGCCCCGAAGCTTGGTGATCTCGTTGACGCGCGCACCGGTGTAGGCGCAGAGCCAAGGCACCCAGCGGCGGGCGGCGGCATGCTCGCGGGTCATCAACTCGCTCGGCTTCGCATGCGTCGCGGAGAGGATGAGCGCGGCCTCCTCTTCCGTGAAACCCTTTGGGCGAACCTTCGCCTTCTTGGCGACCGTGACCTTCACGCCGACGGCCGGATTGATCTTCAGCTTGCCTTGACTGCAGGCCCAGCCGAAGACAGCGCTCGCGGAGGCGATATAGGCGTCCCGGATAGTGACAGGTTCCATCTCGCCACCCTCTAGAAGGTGGTCGCGCCACCGGATCAGATGGTCAGTCGTGATCTGACGCATATCCTCGACGCCCGCGAACACCACCATCCGGCGCAGCAGAGGTTCCCAGCGCTTGATTGTCGAAGTCGACGTCCGGTTCTGCGCGGTGTACCCGGACCATAGCTCGTCGAAGGTCAGGGCTTCTCCGATCGGGGTGAGGGCGGGGAAGCGCTGTTCCGCCGGGTCGGGAGAGTAATCACCTGCCGCGTTCCGCTTCAGACGCGCGTGGGCGTCTCGCATGGCGTCGCTGGCCGCCAAGACGAGCCGCCGCCGGTCGGCCGGACCAATCCGGAGCCCGGTCTTCTCGAGCAGTGCTTCGACCCTGTCGCCGTAACGGCTCCTGACCATCGCCTCTATCCGCGACCAGCCAGTGACGAGCTTCAGGCCGTCGGGTGGCATCCGACGCCGGCGCAGTGTTTGCGCGAAGCCGTCGAAGGCGAGGGCCTGGGACCAGCGCCGCCCGTCGCCGGGATCGGCTTGGTGGGCTGTGATCTCGGCGCGGTAGATCTCGCCGGCCAGGGCATGCACCTGCTCGTTGGTGAGCTTCACCTCGCCCCGTTGGAGATTGGCCCAACGCTCCTGGACCTGCTGGGCCACGACTGCCCATCGCTGCCGGGCGATTTCGGGGTCCTTGGTGCGGAGGGAGACCTTTTCCTCTCGCTTCCCGACGAGCGGGACGAGGCTCTCCGGCACGCGCTTGCGGTACCAATAGACGCCGGTCTTAGGATGCTTCTGGGGACGCGCCATGCGGAGAGGCATTGTGTACCACCCTTGTGTACCAGCGGGCGGCAAACAAAACCTTTATCGAGCAACGATTTCAGGCCGGATCGGACTTTGAGCGGTGCGGATGGCGGAGAGGGGGTCCGCCTAACATAATGTCCAGCATAGTCCAGTGCGTTTCGCCAGAGTCCAGCTATCCGCATGAAATCACAGAGGAGTTGGTCTGCCGTCGTCCAAGCCTGTCCATTGCGGATCAGCTCAATCTCGATTACAAATTGGGACTGGTATTGGGACTGGAATGAGGACCCGCCAATGTCCCGTGCGATGCACAAGCTCTCGGCTCGAACCGTCGAGGTGATCACGAAACCTGGCCGCCACAGCGACGGAAACGGGCTCTACCTCGTGATCGACAAGACCGGTCGGAAGAAGTGGGTCTTCATCTACATCGTCGCCGGCAAGCGAAAGGAGATGGGGCTCGGCCGAGCCGGGAAGGGCGGGGTCTCGCTCGCCGAGGCGCGTGCCAGTGCCGAGAAGGCCCGCGCCGCCGTCCGTGAGGGCGCGGATCCGATCAAGCAACGTGATGTGAAGCGGGAGGAAAAGCGCATCCCGACCTTCGGAGAGATTGCCGACCAGCTCATCGAGAGCATGCAAGACGCATGGCGA
This sequence comes from Microvirga massiliensis, assembly GCF_001006805.1. GTDB lineage: Bacteria > Pseudomonadota > Alphaproteobacteria > Rhizobiales > Beijerinckiaceae > Microvirga > Microvirga massiliensis. The sequence goes on from NZ_LN811362.1 coordinate 205,274, forward strand.
AACGCGAAGCACCGGGCGCAGTGGACGATGACGCTACGCGACTATGCGAAGCCGCTGCGGTCACGGCCCGTCAATGAGATCACAACCGTAGATGTGCTCGCAGTCCTACAGCCGATCTGGAGGACAAAGCCGGAAACGGCCTCCCGTCTCCGAGGTCGGATCGAAAGAGTCCTGGATGCCGCAAAGGCCCGCGGCTACCGGAGCGGCGAGAACCCGGCGATGTGGCGCGGTCATCTCCAACGGCTGCTACCGCCCCGTCAGAAGCTTACACGCGGGCACCATGCCGCGATGCCCTATGAGGATGTGCCGGCGCTCGTCTCCACTCTGCGGCAGCGAATGGACATCTCTTCACGAGCTCTCGAGTTCACGATCCTGACGGCAGCGCGCTCGGGCGAAGTCTTTGGGGCAACCTGGGGTGAACTCGACTTGAAGACGAAGATCTGGACCGTGCCGGCGCAGCGCATGAAGAGCGGGCGAGAGCACCGGGTGCCGCTCGTCGACCGAGCTGCCGAGCTCTTGGAGGAACTGAAACCTCTGGATGGGGAGGTCGACCCGCATCATCTGATCTTCCCTGGCCGGAAAGCCGGGCGTCCGCTGTCGAATATGGCTCTGAACATGCTGCTGCGCCGACTCGGCCATGGGGATTGCACGGTCCACGGCTTTCGGTCGTCATTTCGGGACTGGGCCGGCGAATGCACCGAGTTTCCGCGCGAAGTGGCGGAGGCCGCCTTGGCGCACATCGTCGGCGACGAGACTGAGCGCGCCTACCGCCGCGGCGACGCGCTGGAGAAACGCCGCCGGCTCATGGAGGCGTGGGCGACCTTCCTCAACAACGATGAGGCAATATCGAACATCGTAGCGATCTCAAGGAAAGCCGATCAGGCCGTGGCATGAGCCGGGGTCGATCTTCGATCACGCGTTCCTGGCAAGAGGCTGAAAACTAATCCAAAGCGGAAGCTACACCGGGCTTCGCTCTGTGCCAGTAGGGGGCATTTCCGCCGCGCCTGCGGGATGCCGGCATTTGGCCGTTTACGGACTGACAGCTTTCACGCGTGAACCTGTTGGAGCTGCTATTCGCCGTGCCCGCTACTGGAGAGATTCGACCTCAAAATAGTTTTCCAGCCATTCGAAGCACTCAAAAAACTTTGGTCGCCCGAAGCTGAACGCGGGCGCCGCTCGCGCCTCTATCCAATCGCCAACGACCGTCGCCGGACATCGTATACGCAATTGGCGATCATGTCGGCACAGGACGCGCGCAACGCAGGGGCAAGAGGATCGAGCAATACGAGGTCCCGGCGCTCGCCGAAGAACAGAAGCGCATCGCATAGCAATGCCAGGGCAGGCGCGCTGGCACGGGCGCGCGCCCATTCGCCAATGGTGGCGAGAAGTGTGCTACGTTCCCACAGCTCTTCTTCCCTTCGTTTTAACCAGTGATTGATCCCGAACCAGCGTCGGCCATTTTTAGAATAGGTCTCAACTTCGCTGTCGAGCGAGGCGAACAAGGCCGGCTTGTTCCATGTGCAGTAGCCGCGGTGAGCCTTAGCGATCAGCGGATCGAGGTGCTCTTTGCGCCAGGCTAGTGCTCCCAGGCTGTTCGCGGCATCGAAGAAGCTGGTGATGCGAATGTCGCCCATCGCCATCTCGCTCATCTGGACATAATAGGGCTCGAGCGCCTGCAGCTGGGCAAGATCCGTGACCCCTGCGCGCCCGTTGGTCCGTATGCCCCAATGCATATCAATATGCTCCAGCATCTTCTCCGGCGTCCCGCTATTGGCGATCGCCGATCGTGCGAGGGTCACCGTTTCCGGGGTGGCGAGATAAAGCGCCGCCTGGACAAACGACGGGCTCGTTTTGAGATGATCCCAATTCGCGACGATCGTCTGCACGGCGAATTCACTGCGTGCATCCATGAGCAACTCGGCGAGGATGTAGTCGGCGTCGGTGACTCTGCCGGGGACAGGCGGATCGACACGGCGCCCAGCCAAGTAACGCTGCACGTCCTCGTGCAGGCCAACAAGGCCTACCCGCCGCGCGTCGAACCACCAATAGTGTCCGCGCTCGGTATTCCAGATGCGTTGCTTGAGCAGCGGCACAGCCGATTGATCCCCTGCTGCCAGCCGAGTCCTGAGCGCTGCATCCGCCAGCACAGGATCGGCCTCAAGCGCTGCAAGGCCGGCAAGCTCGTCACGAGTCGGCGTCTGACGCCAGATTAGGAACGAAATCCTGCGTTCGAACCGATTGATCCGTCGATTGCGCCAGATCCGTTCGACCGCGGCACGGGATTGCGCACTCAGCGCGCGGCCGTGCTGTGTAGGGGACCAGGTGTGTTCGAGGTCCCTCGCGAACAGGTTGATGCCGCCCCTCCGTTCCGCTCGTCGGGAGATTTTGGCACCTAGCTGCACTGAGTAGAGCACCGCCTCCGGCGAATCGATCTTGCTCAGGATGGAGCTCAGGACATGGTTGAGCCTGCGGTCGCGCATTGCGCGCGCGAGAAGGAAAGCGATCGCGCTGGGTTCAGGTTTGCGGCTGAACGCCCAAGGAAGCGAATAGCCCGCGATATCCCAGCGCGGATTTCGGTCGAGCTTGTCAGAGGCTCGTTTGGTCGGCAATTCCGCCCAGAGATCGCACAGCGTCTCGGCCAAGGGGTGGCCGACGGGCGTGCAGCATCGAAGCGCCGCCCAAAGCCATCCCGTCGACAAGGACTTTCCGTCACCGCGCGCCCATCGCACAGCGAGAGCATCGCACAGCGTGGTGTCGCCTATTTCTCCCGCGAGGTTGAGCGCGCCTTCGAGCAGCTTGGGAGAAAGGTCGCCATTGCGGATCAACTCGGCGAGATCCGGGATGAAGTTGGAATGGCACGAGAGCGCGTGCGCGATCATCCGATCGCGCCAGGGGTCGTTGATACCTGGCTCCGAATTCGCGCAAAGCGCCGCGCCGGCGCGGGCACTGCCATTGCGAACCAAGGCTTCGAGCTGCTGGAAACTGAACGGGAAGCGCTTCGCAAGATCGGCGGCGAACGCACCATCGGTGCGCGCAAGATAATGCATCGCATGGTGCCGCTGCTGGTCGACTGCCTCGGCCTGGAACCCAGGAGACGCAATCCACCCCTCGGCGGCTTCGATGAGTTGGCGACGGCGTGCTTCGTCGAGGCTCGCGTCCGGCAGAGCGGCGAACAGCGCGACTGGATTGCTAGTCGCAGCTTCGCTGATGGCGGTTGCGGGGAGGGCCGCCAGCGCACCTCCAATCAGTTCGGCGTAGAAGGGTTCGGCCCAAAGTTCCGCGGTGAGGCGATCGCCCTCGATCAGCCGCGTCATGGCCTGTGTCAGCAGGTGATCACGCACACGATCGTGACGATACGCCAACCGCTCACCGCTGGTGCTCGCGCCAAGATGGATGATCCGTCCCTGGTCGATCAGGCGGCGGATCGCCGCCAGCGTATCACTCTCCCCGGCGAGCCAGCGGCGAATCTGGCGCCACTCGGGGTAGATCGTTTGCGCCTCGACCAGGTGCTCGGCAAGCTCGTCGAGCGCGTGCCGGAGGTCGCCCGCGAGAAGCTTATCGTCAGCAGCTTCGGCGATATTCGTGGCCACATAGGACTGGATCGCACCTTGTGGGCTGGGTGCTGACCAGTCGCGGTTGAGCCCGATGAGTAGTGGATCGTCGCCGAGTGCCATCGCCAGGCCATTGCACTGGAGGGCCGTGAGCTCGACGCCGGCGCTGCTCGCCCGTGCCCTGATGGCCTCGAGCGCTTCGGAACGTTCGAAGCGGTGAACCATGAACGAATTGCGGATCACGCGATCGTGCAACTGCGTGTCCGAGAGACCGGCATTGCCGCGCCAGACAGGGCATAGCAGCCGCCATTGGCGCACGGGCGCGCCGCCTTTCGCATCGGGTTTGCCCATAACTGACCAGCCGACAAGCCGTTCGATGATCCGGCGAGGATTGGTAGAGCGGTTGACGTCCTCGACGATGAGCAGGATGGGGTGCTCGCGAGTTGCGAGCGCGAGCGCTGCGTGACCGCATCCAAGGTCGAGCGCTGGCGCCCAGTGGCGCAAGCCTAGCGCGATCGCCTGCTCGATGGTGCTTGCCTGCTCGATGAGCTCGTGCGCAAGGACCAGGGCGATTCCGCCTTGCGCGAGCCATTCGTCGCCAAGGCGGCGAAGCGCTGTGCTCTTGCCGAGACCGGATTCGCCAATGATAAATCCCGCGCCTCGGCCCTCCCGGGCGAATTCGGCAAGCGCTGCGTCGAGCACACGGGGGACCATGTCGCCGCGCGCGACCAGCGGCAGATAATGGTCCAGGGATTGCTGCGAAATCGCACGGGCCTGCGAAGTCGAAAGCCGGACCGCTACGGTCCCGAACTGTTGTTCGCGCAGCCATTGCCCTTCGGGGTTCCGGTCAAGGAAGTCTGCGATCCGCGACGCGGGCCAGAGATCGACCATCAATCCGTCGCCAGCTGCAGCATGAACGTCGCGGATCAGCTCCTGGTCCGGGTCAGTCGTGCTGGTGAGCACGAGCGTCGCGTCTCGGACGGCCGCGCGCGCGACTTCCTTGGCGAAGATCGCCTTGGCCTTGCTGACGTCACCGTCCTTGTCGTCGAGCCATTTGCGCCGCAGGCCTTTCCGCGCCGTGATTGTGTGCTGAACCAGCAGGAGGCGACGGCTGCCGCGGTGGACGCGAATGTTGATGCCGTCGACGGGAGAGCGAACGGCTCTCCCGCTCGCGTTCGTGCCGACGTGAAGGAGAGGCGCATAAGCGGGAACAGCTTCGCGCAGCACGGCAGTGACGAGCGCTTCAAATTCGTCGGGAGAAGCGAGTTCGTTCAGCTGCTTGCGTGTCTGTGTCACAAGGGATGGCATTTCGGCGCAATAATAGGCGGTCACGATTCTAGGGATAGTTATCAGATTGTTCGCTGGAGCGCTGAACCGGCGAAGACGCACCATGGCAATTGTGCGCAATGGCGAGGCGTGTGTCAAAAGTTCACGCTCGAGCATTGCGATAACTGTTGGAAAGTTTGGTGCGGCGACGGATGACTTTAATCAATAATACGCTTCGATCAGGATGCCTCCCGCATTCAGGGATGTAGATGATCGTTCGTGAGTGGCTTTGGCTCAAATACTCGTAATCATTGGCTGCAAGTGATTGTAAACAACTCGAGGTCCCGGGGGTGATCTCTTACAAGCTCGAGTTGGCTGTGAACGACTGGCATTGGGCGCCAGGCGGCCATTGACCGTGAGGAGACAAATGTTTTCTTCGAGTCAAACTCTGACGAAGGCGAGCTCGGGCAATGGTCCGCTTAAAGCCCCTTTTGTGCTCATCCACAACGGTCACGTAGGTAGGGCCCTCGTAACCCCATCTCTATAGGAACTTCCTCAAGCGAGCGGCATCAGCGATGCGTCTATGTTGATGCGAAACAGCGACAGATTTTCGACAGAGCGAAACTGGAACAAAACACGAACATCAGCGTTTATATGGGTTAGCTAGGGTGATCGACCTCGTGAACGGTGGGCCCTGGCTTGAGCCAAGGCTCATCGCCAGAACCACGGGGCTCCCCATGCTGGCACCGCAGGCCGAAAGCGCGAGGCGGGGGGACGGGCTGACGTCAGGCTCGTAAGCAACGCGCATCCGTCGGCGGACGCTTCGTCCGACGGGCCCGAAAGCATACGGCGCCGGCTCCGGTCAGCACGTAGAAGGGCAGGCACCACCCTGGCTAAGGCCGGGGCTGGTCGACCTTTGCCCTTCGCACCAACGCCTCACCAGTCAGCACTGACACCGGTTAGGACAGAGCACTACACCCTGGCGCCTCTCGCAGAGCGGACAGTCTGACAGTCGGCAGCATCGAGCAGGACGCGACGCCGCGATCTTGATGGTCTGTGAGCACTCCTGCCAAAATGCGCGTGGCCGGGCCGGCGATCTCGACGAGATGAAAACTGGTTCGCCTCGCCGAATGCCAGAACAATATCGAGCTGATCGTGCTCAAGAACGGTCGGGGGCTGGCGGACACAGCCACGATCTTCTGCGCGATGGAGGCGAACGTCATCACCGAACTCGCGAGGAACGCATGAGAGAGACGCACGACATCCTAGCCGATCTCGTCGCGACCGGCCTGTCCCCCGAACAGCAACTGCGCCTTACGGGGCTGATGTCCATTACGTCACGCGTTACATCCGGCGAGGAAGTCGACCCGATCCGCCAGGGCCAGCGGGAGCGCCACGTGCCTATCGCGAGCGCCTGAAGGCTACCAAGCAGGAGGGGAATGGGGACGTCACACGCGACGTAACGCGTGACGTCACGCATAACGAGTTACGTAACGACGACGTAACGCGTTATGCCGATGAGGAGCAAAGAAAGGCCTCCCCACACCCCTCTAAAGAAACTACATCCCCACTACCTTCGGATGTAGATCTGTCTCTTACTTCGTTCGAGACAGACGACGGATCGGCGACCCGTCCGGTCTCGGGAGGGGGGCGTTGCCGGCTGGGGTGTTGGGCTGCCGATCGAAGCGGCTCCGGTCGAAGAGCCCAAGTCCCCCAGGGCCACGCAGAACACGGCCATCGAGGGCGCTATCGCCGCGGTGTTCGAGAAGTTCTGGGCCACCTACCCGGGACCGGTCGCACTGACCACGGCAGCGATAGTAACAGCAGGTCGACCTGCGCAAGAGGACTCTGGCCTCCTAACGGAACGGCGGCACCACGATGACAGGCGTAATGTCACGTAACGTTACATGCCGTCACGTGACGTCAGTGAGGAGGTCTCCCAGCAATAGCCCCGACCTCCCCAGTCTCCTCCTGCCACCGGGAGGACAGTCGGTCGGGCAACCGACCCAGGCATAGAGGGTGTCGGCCAACCGGCCGCTGATGAGAACGCAGCGTTGGCCTCCAGATTAACCGCTAAGGCGAGTAGAGGACGAGGCCACTTCCGGCAACAGCTGGGGCCCGGTCAGGCAAGGTTATGAGCGGAGCCGACCGACTTGTCGCGATCACACAATGCACGCTGATGTAGTCGATGGCTGCGCCGTATTGTCCCACTGATTGCTATAAGTAAATCTGAAGTTTGAGCAACTTCAAGCTATTGCGAAGATTGCGCGTGGCGTGATGCCACAAGCCGCAATACTGAATTGCCCGGCGTCATCTAAATATTTGCTCCCTGCGTGGAACCAAATCGACCGAAATATAGAT
>NZ_LN811362.1:213624-252593 GCF_001006805.1 Microvirga massiliensis
AGCATGCCATTGCCTGGAGTTCCCGGCGCGAATGACCGGATTTGGCACGAAGCTGAAGTTGGTCGAACTTCCGCAATTGCGAAGTGAGCGGTCCTTCCAGTTCGGGCGTCCTAGGATCGAGCTGACTCCATGCGGACATTCACAATCTCTGCTTGGGGCGGCGAACGGGCCACACAGCCTGAGGACTTGATGCCACGTCAGCCAGGTGGCACTTAGCGATAGTGTACAAGGGCCTCAATGCCGCTGTGCTCAACTCTGGTGCTCAGTGGAAGTTCGTCCATCGCGTACTCAGGGCACATGACAAGGTCGGGAGCATGCATCCTGTATCCCCGATAATTCCAGAGCCCTAAATATTGTTATGGGGATCGCTCTGGTTTTAGGGAATGAACACGGAGCGGACGCAACCGTCCTCCTTGTGCTTGAACATGGCGTAGCCATGCGGCGCATCTTCGAGCGAGAATCGATGCGTCGCCAGGAACGATGGGTTCAGCTCTCCCTTCTGGGCATGGTCGAGCAGGCGGTCCATGTAAGCCTGCCCATGCTGCTGGGCCGTGCGCACCGTCAGGCCCTTATTCATGATCGCCCCAATTGGAAACTTGTCCATTACGCCGTAGACGCCCAGGATCGAAAGTGTCCCCCCCTTGCGGCAGGCCAGGATTGCCTCGCGTAGCGCTTGGCCGCGATCTGTGTGCATGTACATGAGCTGCTTGGCGCGATCGTAGGCGTATTGCAGACCGGTGCCGTGCGCCTCCATGCCGACCGCGTCGATGCAAGCGTCAGGGCCCCGGCCACCTGTCATTTCCTTGAGCACCTCCAGGACGCTGTCGACCTCCTCGTAGTTGATGGTCTCGGAGCCGACATGCTCGCGGGCCATCTGCAGCCGCTCAGGCAAGCGGTCGATCCCAATCACCCGCTCGGCCCCCATCAGGAAGGCGCTCCTCTGGGCCATCAGGCCGACGCCGCCGCAGCCCCACACGGCCACCACGTCGCCGGGCTGAATGTTGCAGAAATCCGCCCCCATGTAGCCGGTCGGGGCAGCATCGGAGAGAAACAGCACCTGCTCGTCTGGCAGACCATCCGGCACCTTGAAGCAATCGTTGTCGGCAAACGGCACGCGCACATACTGGGCGTGCGCTCCGGCATAGCCGCCGAACGCGTGGGTATAGCCGTAGATGCCGGCTGTCGGATAGCCAAAGATGGGCTCCTGCAGCTCGGGCTTGGGATGGGTGTTGTCGCACAGTGAATAAAGTTTGTTCTTACAGTACCAGCACTGGCCGCAGGTGATGAAGGACGGCACCACGACCCGATCCCCCTTCTTGACCTTCTTCACCTCAGGCCCGACGTCCTCGACCACGCCCATGAACTCATGACCGATCACGTCACCGGCCTTCATAGTCGGGATGTAGCCGTCGATGAAGTGCAGGTCCGAGCCGCAGGTGGTCGACATGGTGACCCGCAGGATGCAGTCATGCGGATTGACGATCTCGGGATCCTTGACGGTCTCGACACGTAGATCGTTGACGCCGTTCCAGATGAGCGCACGCATGAGAAGCCTCCTCGTCAGCGAGGGTCGGGCCGAGCCGCCGGCTGGCGCTCGGTGGTGGGGATTTCGCCGGTCTGGACGAGGGCCTTGAAGTAGTGCAGCGACTTGCTCGCAAGCGCCGCCGGTACCGTATTGCCCAGCATCTGGGTGGCAATCCGGCCGAGCATGCCACCGGGCGGATCGAGGCTGGCGCGCAGGACCACCACTGTGCCGCGGTTGCCGGCAGCGGGGCGGAAGCGCACGGACGCTTCCCGGATCAGAGCGCCCGCGCCTTGTGCCTCCCAGCGCATGAACTCGCCCGGCTGGTCATCGGCCAAGCGCATGTCCCAGGAGCCAAGATTGGGTCCGGCGCTCCAGCGTGTCTGCCCGTCACCCGTGGGCTGGACATCGGCAAAGGGCGCCATGATCCGCCTCAAGGTTTCCGGATCGCGCCAGCGACGGTAAAGTTCGTCCGCGGGAACGTCCTCGATCGTAATCGAGCGCTCGACCTCCGGCTCGTGGCCAGCAGCCGATCGTCGGTTCGGACCTGTCCTGGTCCGGCTCCCGGTATGGCGCATTTGGGCGTCGATCAGACCGATGGCGGCCACGCCGGCAGCGGCCGCGAGGGCAAGTCCAACTATGCCAAGGCTAGAACGGCCCCCGAGAGCATCCTGTCGCCGTTGGCCCGGCCAGGACTGCGCGGCTCCCGTTGCTTGAGTGCGAGCCGGACTATCGTTGCGGACCCGTCGGGGGAGTCCATCGTGTTGGTCCGCCATGGCACACCTCAGTGGTGTTGAGGGACTTCAGCAGCGTCCCACCTGATGAGATCGGATTACTGACGTAAGCTATCGTCGTTGGGCGCGATTCGTGGAGGTAACGGTTGCAAGGGCCTAAACGCATACCGGTCGATTCCTGAGGGAAGGTACGTGGTTGCGAACCAAACAGTATGGGCCGGCCTCTATCAGCCCACCCGCAAATCACAGAGCGGCCAATGCAGGTTCAGTCGTCTTCCGGGTGGTAACTACCGCCCTGATCGCATCAAAGCCCTTGGAGCATCCGTCGTGATCGTTTCACACGATCTCCCACGCTCGGCCGAGGACGGCACAAGCCCTGGTTCGGACGGCTCGGCGAACGCCCTTCCGCCGGATGGCCTTCTCGTCGTACCCGTCCGCTGAGCGCTCCATCGCGGCAGTCCAGCAGGCGGTGAGGGAGGAGCGTCAGATCGGCCTCCTGATGCAGCGGGACGCGGAGGTGGCCGACCCGGCCGCGATCGAGCGCATCATGGCTGGCCTCGAAATGCGCAGCCGTCTCCTGAACCCAAAGGAGCGCGAGATCGTTGCCTCCCGCGAGAAATGCTCATGATGTTTTTCCAGGCGAATGAATGAGCAGCCCGGAAGGATTTCCCGACGGCGGCATCATGGGCGAATGCATGCGAACCCACGACTGGGCTGCCACGCCCCTTGGGCCAACAGAGACTTGGCCTCAGTCGCTCCGCACGGCAGTGAGCATCATGCTGAGCTCCGCCTTCCCGACCTACCTGGCGTGGGGGCCGGAACTGACGAGCTTCTACAATGACGCCTACATTCCGATCATGGGTGACAAACCCAACGGCCTCGGGCGGCCGCTCCCCGAGGTCTGGTCGGAGGTGTGGGACATCATCGGTCCGATCACCAAGCGGGCCATGCGCGGCGAGGCCAGCTACTTCGAGGACCTGCCACTGACGCTTATGCGGCGCGGCTATCCCGAGGCAACATGGTTCTCGTTCTCCTACAGCCCCATTCGGGATGAGACCGGCGGGGTCGGCGGTATCCTGTGCACTGTCTATGAGACCACCCAGCGTGTCCAAGCCGAGACTGCCCTGCGCCGAAGCGAGGCGCGGCTCCAGGCCGCCATCGATCTCGTCGATGTCTCACCCTACACTTGGGATTCGGCAACCGGTGCGCTCGACTGGGATGCTCGCCTGAAGGTCATGTGGGGCCTGCCGGCGAATACGCCCGTCTCCTGGGATGTATGGATGTCTGGCATTCATCCCGAGGACCGAGCTCAGGTCGAAGCTACTCTCGCCAATTGTGTCGATCCCACGGGTGATGGTGTCTATCACACCGACTATCGCGTCATCGGGATTGAGGATGGGGTCGAGCGCTGGGTCTCCACCCATGGCCGGACCACCTTCGAGCATGGCCGGCCCGTGGGGTACATTGGAGCCGCCTTGGACATCACGGAGCGCAAGCGCGCCGAGACGGCCCTGCGTGAGAGCGAGGAGCGCTTCCGGCAGTTTGCCGAGAACTCCAGCAATACACTTTGGATCCTGAACTTCGAGACGATGAACCTCGAATACCTGAGCCCCGCTTTCGAAACCGTTTGGGGCGAGCCGCGGGAGGAAGTGCTCGGCGATTCCAGCCGCTGGAGCCGCTTCCTCCATCCGGATGATCGAGAACGCGCGCGAGGCGCGCTTGAGCGCGTCAGACTGGGCGACAGCTGCACTGAGGAGTTTCGCATCATCCGGCAGAACCGGGGCGTGCGCTGGATCCGCAACACCTTCTTCCCCATTCGCGACGCGCGGGGCCAGATCCGCCGAGCCGGCGGCATTGCCCAGGACATCACCCGCCATGACGGACGCTTCGTGTATGTGGTCGATGCCGATGAGCCCTCGCGTCAAATCCTAACGCGAGGGCTGCGCGACGCCGGCTATGACGTGAGAGCCTTCGCGTCCGGCAAGGCCTTCCTGGAGGCGGCCCCGGCTCTCGCGGCCGGGTGCGTCGTTCTCGACATTTGCCGGTCTGGCGCTGGTGGTCTGGTCATTCCGAGGGAGCTCAAGGCCCGGCGCATCGGCCTGCCAGTCATTGTTCTGGGGGACGCCAAAGGCGACGTGACCTTTGGGGTGCAGGTGATGAAAGCTGGAGCCGTGGACTTCCTGCCGGTCCCGTACGGTTCGGACCAGCTTCTGGCCGCAGTGGCGTCGGCCGCAGCCAGCACCCGTGGGGAGGATGAGCAGAACCAGGAGGCAGGCCGGGCGCGGCTTCGGATTGCCGAGATGTCGGAACGGGAGCGCGAGGTCCTGGCAGGCTTGTTGGCCGGCAAGACCAACAAGGAAATTGGACGGGACATCGGCCTCAGCCCTCGGACGGTAGAGACCCATCGGGCCCACGTTATGCAGCGGCTTGGCGTACAGACCCTGTCACAAGCCGTGCTGGTCGCAACCTCTGCGGGATTCCAGTCGCCCAGCCCAGGGCCGAAGGTGCCTCAGGGGTCAGGCTCGCCCGAAACCTGATCGTCTGTCAGGAATGTCCCGCTCGAATTGCTGTCCTCGCTAGAGGTGGGGAAAGCGGGAGGGCCGCGCTGCATCAAACGGAGCGGAATGTCCCTCAGGGATCATCCGCAGCACTTTTCCCGCACCGCAGATGTTTAGGGGCCACGAGCCCTGACGACCATCCCCGCAGAGACCTGCCCCGTGCCGTAACGAGTTCCGGACGCGGAAGCCTCTGTATCTTCGTTGGACAAGAGGAGGAGGAAGGCATGCGAGCCCTCGTTTGGCACGGCAAGGAAGATATCCGCTGCGACACCGTCACTGACCCTGAGATCGAGCAGCCGCGCGACGCCATCGTCAAGGTAACCAGTTGTGCGATCTGCGGCTCGGACCTGCACCTGTTCCACAACTTCATCCCGGCGATGCTGCCCGGCGATGTCATGGGGCACGAGATGATGGGAGAGGTCGTCGAGGTCGGGTCCGAAGCGAGGGGCAAGCTCAAGAAAGGAGATCGCGTCGTTGTCCCCTTCACGATTATCTGCGGCGAGTGCGATCAGTGCAAGCGCGGCAACTTCTCAGTGTGCCAGCGGAGCAACCGCAAGAAGGATCTCGCTGACAAGGTATTCGGCCACGCGACCGCGGGCTTGTTCGGCTACACGCATCTGACCGGCGGCTATCCTGGCGGACAGGCCGAATATCTCCGCGTTCCCTTTGCCGATGCGACCCACATCAAGGTGCCGGATGGGATCCCGGACGAGAAGGTTCTCTTCCTCGGTGACATCTTCCCGACTGGCTGGCAGGCCGCGGTCCAGTGCGACATCCAGCCGACGGACACGGTGGCGATCTGGGGCTGCGGTCCTGTCGGTCAGATGGCCATCCGCAGCGCCGTCCTCCTCGGCGCCAAGCAGGTGATCGCCATCGATCATTTGCCCGAGCGCCTGGAAATGGCGGAAGCCGGCGGCGCCATCACGATCAACTTCGATGAAGAGAGTGTGGTCGAGCGTTTGAACGAACTCACCGACGGCGAGGGCCCGGAGAAGTGCATCGATGCCATCGGCCTGGAAGCCCATGTCTCGCCCTCCATGCCGGATACGGTCTACGACCGCGCCAAGCAGATGCTGGGAGCCGAAAGCGACCGGCCGCACGTCCTGCGCGAGATGATCTATGTCTGCCGCCCGGCCGGAGTGATTTCGATCCCCGGTGTCTATGGTGGGTTGGTCGATAAGATCCCGATGGGTCAGGTGATGAACAAGGGGCTGACCATCCGGACGGGCCAGACGCACGTCAACCGTTGGACCGATGACCTTCTGCGTCGCATCGAGGAGGGGCAGATCGACCCATCGTTTGTCATCACCCACACCGTGAGCCTCGATGAGGGGCCCGAGATGTACAAGGTGTTCCGCGACAAGCAGGACAGCTGCATCAAGGTCGTCCTGAAGCCCTGAAAGGTCCGGGAGAGAAGACATGGCTTATTACATCTCGAACATTGCCCGGTCCAAAGGCGACCCGAAAGTCCTCCACTCCGGCCCCAGCTCGCTGGGCGCGGCCGACCGTCTGGCCAAAGCGTTGGGTTGGTTCAGCATCGGCCTGGGCATAGCGGAGCTGGTCGCGCCGGAGCGCTTCACCCGGGCGCTTGGCATGGAAGGCAAGGAAGGCCTTGTGCGGGCGTATGGCGTCCGCGAACTCGGGCATGGCATCGTCTCGCTCTCCCCCGACAAGCATCTCGGATTGTGGAGTCGCGTCGCCGGAGACGGACTCGACATCGCCACTCTGATGACGGCCATGCGGCACGACAATCCGAAGCGCGACAATGTCGGGATTGCTCTTGCGGCGGTGCTGGGAGTGACGCTGCTCGACATCATTGGCGCGCAGGGGGTCACGGCCCGCCACAGCCGCCCCCGTGGCCGGCTACGCTCCTACAGGGATCGGACAGGCTTCCCGCAGGGTGTCCAGGCGGCGCGAGGCGCAGCCAAGGACTTCCAGGTGCCGCCGGACATGCGGGCCGCACCAGCCCTCGCGGCGGTGTCTGATCGTGCTCCGCAAGAGAGGGCACGTCCTCACTGACCTAGCGACGATACGGCTGCGCTCGAGCGGCGTTCACGCTGTGAAGTGACAGCCGCATCCCACACGATCATTGCCACGCAATGGAGGTGACTATGCTCAGGCTCACACCGGTGACCCTGCTTTTCGGAACGCTCCTGGCCACCACATCCATGGCACAGCAGAGTGCAGCACCATCGCAAGGTCCAGCGCAACTGCAGCAGGTCGCCAGCTTTGAACACCAGGTGACCGGAGTGACCGTTTCGAAGGATGGGCGCATCTTCGTCAACTTCCCGCGGTGGACGGAGGATGCACCGATCTCGGTTGCCGAGGTGACGCGCGACGGCCAGATCAAACCTTACCCGGATGACGAGTGGAATTCCTGGCGCAATGCCAAGAAGAACCAGATGTCAGCCGGGGATCACTTCGTGTGCGTCCAGAGCGTCGTGGCCGATGCGCACGGCAATCTCTGGGTCGTCGATCCGGCCGCGCCAGCCACAGCACCCGTTGTTCAGGGTGGGCCCAAGCTCGTCAGGATCGACCTGAAGGCGAACAAAGTTTCACAGGTGATTCGCTTTGACGAGACGGTCGCGCCTCAAGGCAGCTACCTGAACGATGTGCGGTTTTCGCCGGATGGGCGGCATGCCTATCTGACCGATGCTGGGGCCAAGGGTGCTCTCGTTGTTGTGGATCTACAGAACGGCAAGGCTCGACGCGTCCTTCACGGCCACGCGAGCACCCAGCCGGAAAAGGATGTGGTGGTGAAGACCGATGGGCAGGAGTTGCGCCGGCCCGACGGGCGGGGGGTCGAATTTGCCGCCGACAGCATCGCGCTCTCTCCCGATGGGCGCACGCTCTATTGGAAAGCCCTGACCGGCCGGACCCTCTATCGCATCACGACGGATGCCTTGGAGAACCCACGTCTGTCTGAGAAGGACCTCGAAGCTCGTGTGGAGCGTGTCGCCGAAACCGAGCCGACGGACGGTCTTTGGATCGACGGGCGGGGGCGGCTTTATCTGAGCGCGATTGAGCAGGATGCAGTGAAGGTCCGCGATGGGGATCGCATTACCACCCTCGTCCAGGACAAGCGGCTGCGCTGGCCCGATACATTCTCGGAGGGACCCGACGGGACCATCTACGTCACCAGCTCCCGCATTCAGGACATGAGCTGGTTCAGGCCTGAGACCGGCCCACGCCTTGAGACGCAGCTATGGCGCATCGAGCCTGGACAGAACGGGAAGGCGACCGGCTCGGCCGGGCAGTCCCAACGACCCTGACGGAGCCGTTGGGATGACAGGAGGCAGCCATGATGGGGCGACTGGAGCAGGGCCTTGGAATACTGCTGATCCTGATCATTTTGCTCGATATCTTTCTGACGGTGCTCTACGCTCGGATCGGCACCAGCCTCATTGGGTCCAGGGTCGGGCGGCTGGTCTGGGCCTCCGTCGTCAAGGCCTCAAAGGTTTTTGGCCCTAGACAAGGAACCGTTCTGTCCTTCTGCGGTCCGGTCAGCCTCGTGCTGCTGGTTGGGGTCTGGGCTCTCGGGCTGACGCTCGGAGCAGCTTTGATCATGCACCCGGAACTCGGCACGTCCATCCGCGCCACCAACGGCGAGACGCCCACTGACTTCGTCACCGCAATGTATGCCGGCGGCACCAGCATGGCCATCGTCGGCGCGAGCGACTTCACCCCTCACACGAGCCCGACACGGCTGCTCTTCCTGTTCAACTCGCTGATCGGGATGTCGGTGATGTCGCTGACGCTGACCTATCTGATGCAGGTCTATACAGCGCTTCAGCGGCGCAACGTGCTGGCCATGAACCTTCATTTCCTCTCAGGGTGCACAGGCGATGCCGCCGAATTGCTGGCACGTCTCGGACCTCAGGGCCAGTTCAGTGGCGGCTACACGAATCTGTCGGAACTCGGCGTGGAGATGACCCAAGCCAAGGAGGCACACCACTTCTACCCGGTGCTGTTCTATTTCCGCTTCAGTGACCCATACCACTCGGTGTCCCGTTCCACGCTGGTCGCGTTAGACACGGTGAGCCTGATCAAGAACGCCTTGGATGATCAGAAGTACCGCTGGCTGAAGGAGGCAGGAGCCGTCGCGCAGCTGTGGGAAGCGTCGATGATGCTCGTCACCAGCTTGGAGAACACCTTTCTCCCCCATGGCGCACCGGACCGGGAGGTCCAACCGGACCCGCAGACCCGAGACCGCTGGCGAGCACGCTACCGTGCTGCCCTACTTCGGCTTCAGCAGGCGGGGATCCAGATCACGGCTGACGGGCAGGCCGGTGCCGAGGCTTACATCTCCTGCCGAATGCAATGGGACCATCACATCACGAACCTGGCCCCCTTGATGGCTTACAGCATGGAGGAGATTGACGCGGCAATGAGCGGTTTAGGATCGAAGGACAGCCCGAACGATCCCGGGTTCCGCCTACACGTGGCCGAATAGCAGGAGCTGATCCGATGGAGGCGAGAAGGTCGCTCAGCGAGACGGCCTGCGAGATCCTCGAGTTCTTTCGTGAGACCCACCGAAAACCCGGGGCTCGTATGACAATGGCAACACTGGATGCGCACTTCGGCACGGATCCTGCTGTCGCCGTGGCTGTGTCCGAGTTGACCCATCTCGGATATGTGACCACGCCCGACGCGGCAACAATCGAACTGACGGACCTTGGCTTCGACGCAATCCATCGTGGTGTTGCATGAACGTCTTCTTCTGGCACAGAGCGGAGTAGGCCGAACTTCCGCCTCTCGGTGCAATCCAGCCCTTCTCAAGGGACCAGGGCTCGCCGTCAAACCGTCGGGGTAACCCAAGCTCCCAATTTTCGTTCGGCTCCGGCCAAGCTCCCTGGCACAAGCGCGGCCATGCATCGGCTTATACGACAGCGCTAACCTGATCCGACGGCTTCCCGGCTGTCCGCGCTGTCCTGATCACGGCCAGTTCCGGCCGCCGGAGCCCGAGCATGCCTCTCGCCGTCACTTCCATGGAGTTCGCCATCCCGACCGCTGGGGGGCTGGGAAATACCGCGCCTGCCCTTCCTCACCGCGTGGGAGGTACTGAGCCGTGGCGCAATACTTCCTCCCGTCGCCCGAGGTGCGCGACCTGACCATCACCGAACTCTCCCACATCCAGGAGAGGACGGCCTACAAGTGGTTCCGGCAGGCCCGTTGGCCTGAGACGGACGGTGAGCTTTCCTGCCCGCGATGCGGCAACCTGCGCTGCTACGCGATGTCCCGGGAGCGCTTCAAGTGCTCCGCCAAGGAGTGCAAGGCGGTCTTCACCGTCACCTCCGGCACGGCCTTCGCGTGGCGCAAGCTGCCGTTCAAGAAGATGCTGCTGGCGATCTGGTTCAGAGCGTTCCTTGCATGAGGGCATGACAGGGATTGTTCGATATGAAGCCCTTCCTCATCACCGCCCTCGTCACGGCCGCATCTCCGGTGCTGGCACAGCCCCTCGCCGAGGAGAGCCGAGCGCGATTTCGAGAACTGACCGCGTGTGTTCAGATTTCGAGAACTGACCGCGTGTGTTCAGAAGAGCATCCCCGACGACGATGACAGGATCTCATCGGCAGAGGTGGTGGCCAGGGTTTTGGTCATGGTGTGTCGGAGCACGACATCGCAGCCCCGGAGCCCCGATCCTGCCGCCGTCACGGAGGCTTTGCACGACGCAGCGCTGGTCTCTGTCCTTCAGTCTCGGGTCAAGGCGCGTGCGCCTTGAGCGGCTTCACCGACCGTTGGCTCGCCGACGGGCGGCCACCCCGCCCGGCCGATTAAGGTATCACCATCACCGCGGGAGCGATGACCGCGCTCCCCGGCAGCGACGATCGAGAGACAACTTCAGTCCGCAATGGGAGAAGGAGTTCAAAGCTCTGAATTCGCGGAGTCGTGCGCGCAGGCGCTGAACTGGTGATTGGTATATTCATCGCTCGAACGACACATGCGGGAAGATATCAGCAGTCCGCAGGTGCGAACTTCCTGGGCGCTTCGGGCTGCAGTTCAAGCCCTGCCACATTTAATCGCAGCGAATCTGCAGAGTTGGGACTGGAATTGGGACTGGCGCTGAAACTGCTAGAAAAGCCAGCCAAATCAATGCTGATTGGCGGAGAGGGGGAGATTCGAACTCCCGATACGGTTGCCCGTATGCCGCATTTCGAGTGCGGTGCATTCAACCACTCTGCCACCTCTCCGCATGCCGAGGTCGGCGGTTGAGGCGGGGGCCATAGCATGCAGCTTGGCCCTCCACAAGCGTCCGGTTGCGTCGAAACGGAGTCGGCTTTGCCTCTGGGTGGGGAGGCCCAGCCGCATCTCGATCTCCCCGACACCGGCAGGCCCGGATAGGCTCGCTCCCATGCCCAACCCATCCAGCCGCCGCCTGCGCGAGATCTGCCTCGCCCTCCCGCACGTCGTCGAGGTCGAGACCTGGGGCGCGCCCACTTACCGCGTCGGCGCGAAGATCTTCGCCCTCGAGAATCACGTCGGTGGGAGAGTCTCGGTCTGGTGCAAGGCCCCGGAGGGCAGCCAGATGGTGCTGGTTGGCGCCGATCCAGATCGGTTCTTCATCCCACCCTACCTCGGCCACAAGGGCTGGGTCGGCGTGCGGCTCGACAATAGGTCCAACTGGGACGAAGTCGCGGCCCTTGTACGGCGCAGCTACCGGCTCATCGCGCCGAAGCGGCTTTCCGCGCTCGTTTCGTGATCTCCGGGCGGCGCCAGCCGCCCAGGCCCACACCGCTCAATCCTTGTAGGGGTCGCGCTCGTCGGGCCCGGCCATCGCCACCGCGAACGGCTTGAGCCGGTGCTGCACCCGGATGGTCTCGGCGTGGTGCGTCAGCACCTCGTCCAGCCGGCGGTAGGCCATCGGGCTCTCGTCCACGTCACCGCCGCGCAGGTGCACGCCCTTGCGGGCGAGCCAGGCATCCATCTCGGCCCGCGTGAAGCGCGGAGGGCGGATCCACTCGCCCCGCTTGTTGCGCTTCCCACGCGCCTCCGTCCGGCCGATGACCCGCCCGGAGCCATGGACCGTGGAATAGAGGCTCTCGGTCGCCACCGGGCTCTCCACGCCCTCGATGATCACGGCGTCGTCTCCCATCGAGCCGCCCACGAAGCCGCGCTGGCCCGGGAAGGCCGGGGTTGCGCCCTTGCGGACCACCCAGAGGTCGCGTCCGCCGTGCGTCTCGCGCCAGGCGAAGTTGTGGTGGTTGTGCACGCTGTCGGTCACCGTCCCGCCGATGATCCGGCGCACCTGCTCGACCACCCATTCCCGCCCCGCATAGGCATAGAGCCCGCCGAGCTCGAGCCCGGCGAGGTAGCTCTGCCCGAGCTCGGTGTCGGTGCGGACGATGGCCGGCTCCACCTCCATCCCGTCCTTCGCGCCGACCTTCTCGAGGTGCTGGGTCGTGATCTTGTGGCCGAGCCCGCGCGAGCCGAAATGCACGCCAATCCAGACGAAGCCCTCCTCGTCGTCGAACAGGTCGACATAGTGGTTGCCGGCGCCGACGGTGCCGAGCTGCTCCTGGGCCATCTTGCGCAGGTGGCTGGCGCCGGATTCCATCCAGAGGTCCAGGCGGTCGAAGAGCGGGTCGTCCACGGGCTTCTTGTTGCGCCGTCCGAGGCCGAAGCTCACCGTGCGCGTGATGTCGTCGAGGATCTTCGAGGCTTGCGGGCGGACCGCTGTCGCGGGCGTATCGAGGCGCACCGCCATGTTCCCGCAGGCGATGTCGAAGCCCACCCCGCTGATCGAGATATGCTCCTCGTAGGCCACCACGCCGCCGATCGGGTGCGCGTAGCCGAGATGCCCGTCGGCACAGAGCACGCCCTGGACGGCACTGCCCGTCTCCATGCAGCGGTCGAGCTGGCGAATCGTCCTGGGGTCGTGCTCTCCGAAAATCCTGATGGGCCGGCTCATCTCCCTCTCCCGGGTGCCGGGGTGCATGCCGCGGGGGCGAGAAAGGTTCCCGGAGAGGCGAGATCGAAGGTTCACGGCTCCCGTGCGACAGCGCACATCGCGCGGCCAAGCTGGCCATTATTCTCGTTTCCGGTTTGACAAAATCGGACCGTCACGGTAGGGAGCCGATCCTGCGCGGGCTCGTCCCGCGTTTTCATTTGCCGGAACTGCCAAAAAGCCGGCCCTGCGATTTTCGCGGAGAGCCGGATGAACACGAGGATGAAGATGTTCGCAGTGATCAAGACCGGCGGCAAGCAGTATCGCGTCGCCGCCGATGACGTCATCACCGTCGCCAAGCTCGAAGGCGAGCCGGGCTCGACGGTCACCTTCGACCAGGTGCTGATGGTCTCGAACGACAACGGCGTCGAAATCGGCGCGCCGGTCGTGTCCGGGCTCACCGTCAGCGGCGAGGTCGTGGAACATACGCGCGGCGAGAAGGTCATCGCCTTCAAGAAGCGCCGCCGGCAGAATTCGCGCCGCAAGCGCGGGCATCGCCAGGACTACACCGTGGTGCGCATTACCGCCATTGGTGGGCAGGCCGGCAAGCCCAAGGCGGCGGCAGGCACCGAGGCTGCCCCGGAGCAGCCGGCCGAGACCGCGTAACGGTTCGGCTCACCAGAAGAGATTAGGAGTAGAGCAATGGCTCACAAAAAAGCTGGCGGCTCCTCGCGCAACGGGCGCGATTCCGAAGGCCGTCGTCTGGGCGTCAAGAAATTCGGCGATGAGCGTGTGCTCGCCGGCAACATCATCGTGCGCCAGCGCGGGACGAAATTTCACCCGGGCGTGAACGTCGGCATCGGCAAGGACCATACCCTCTTTGCCCTTACCGACGGTCGAGTCCGATTCGGCGTGCGCGCTGGGCGCGCCTTTGTATCGGTCGTAGCCGCCCAAGAGGCAGCAGAGTAAACGGCGAGAGCTGACGCGAAGGAGCTCCCGCCGGTGTCCAACCAAACCGGCGGATCCGAGCTCCAGGGCTGATCAGAACAGCCAAGGCTCCAGATCCAAAAGGGGAGGTGGGACACCACCTCCCCTTCGCTTTTCCAAGGCCCTCGAGGGGGGCCGAAGTCTGGATCGGAGCTGAACGATGTTTCCCGACCTCACCCGTGACGACGTGTTCCGCCTGGAAACGCGCCGGCTGTGGCTGCGCTGGCCACGCCTGGCCGATGTCCAAGCCCTCGTACGTCTCGCCGGCGAGAAAGCGGTCGCGGAGATGACGGGCCGAATTCCGCATCCATACACGCCTGAGCATGCGGATTGCTTCGTCTTCGAAACGCGGCGGAACAATGCGAACGGCCACGGACTCACCCTGGTGATCACGCCGAAGGGCCGCCCGAACGCGGCGATCGGCGCGGTCGGCATCGAGCCCGACCCCGAGCATGGCGGGCCACGCCTCGGCTACTGGCTCGGCACGCCCCATTGGGGCAACGGCATCGCCACGGAGGCGGCGCGGGCGCTCATCGACGCGTTCTTCGCCTACACGCCGGAGCCCGAGCTCACCGCCTCGGCGCGGGTGATCAACCCGGCCTCCCGGCGCGTGCTCGAGAAGTGCGGCTTCGCCTTCACGGGTTCCGGGCTGATCGAGCTCGCCGCGTGCGGCGGCTACTATCCGGCCGATCACTTCCGGCTCGACCGCCGGGCGTGGGAGAGCCTGAAGAGCTGGGGTCATACGGGCTTCGTGCGCGACGTCGACGCCCCGTTGCCCGAGCTCGCGGAACTGGCATCGTAAACGCGGGAAAAGACGCCCGGCGGATCGTTTTCCGCCGGGCAGCCCGCCGGCTCGCCGGTGGCCGCGTTGCTCCGCGGCGTCACGGGTCCTAAAGGAGGCGGGATGAAATTCCTCGACCAGACGAAGATCTATATCCGCTCGGGCGATGGCGGCGCCGGCTGCGTGTCGTTCCGACGCGAGAAGTTCATCGAGTTCGGCGGGCCGGACGGAGGCGACGGCGGACGCGGCGGCGACGTCTGGGTCGAATGCGTCCAGGGCCTCAACACCCTCATCGACTACCGCTACCAGGTGCACTTCAAGGCCCGCAAGGGCGAGCACGGCATGGGCAAGAACCGCGCCGGCGCCAATGCCGACGACATCGTGCTGAAGGTTCCGGTCGGCACCGAGATCCTCGAGGAGGACGGCGAGACGCTGATCGCCGACATGACGCAGGTCGGGCAGCGCGTGCGCCTCGCCCGCGGCGGCAATGGCGGCTTCGGCAACGCCCATTTCACGACCTCCACGAACCGCGCGCCGCGGCGCGCGAATCCCGGGCAGGAGGGCGAGGAGCGCTGGATCTGGCTGCGCCTGAAGCTGATCGCGGATGTCGGTCTCGTCGGGCTGCCGAATGCCGGCAAGTCGACCTTCCTGTCGACGGTCACGGCCGCGAAGCCGAAAATTGCCGATTATCCCTTCACCACTCTGCACCCGGGCCTCGGCGTCGTGCGTCAGCATGGGCGCGAATTCGTGCTCGCCGACATCCCGGGCCTGATCGCGGGCGCGCACGAGGGCGCCGGGCTGGGCGACCGTTTCCTCGCCCATATCGAGCGCTGCCGGGTGCTGCTGCACCTCGTCGAGGGCACGAGCGAGCATGCCGGCAAGGCCTACAAGACCGTGCGCGAGGAGCTCGAGGCCTATGGCCATGGCCTCGCGGAGAAGCCCGAGATCGTCGCGCTCTCGAAGGCCGATGCGCTCGATCCCGACACCCTCAAGGATCAGCGGGCGCGCCTGAAGCGCGCAGTGAAGCGCACCCCGATCGTGCTGTCCTCGGCCACCGGCCAGGGTGTGCCGGAGGTCCTCAACGCGCTTCTCGCCGCGCTCGACGCCGCGAAAGAGGAAGAGGCCGCCGAAGCCCCGGCTGCGGAGTGGCATCCATGATTTCCGCTCCTAGCGGTTCCGGACGGATCGAGGAACCCGGCCCATGACGCCCGATCTCGGCAGCTTCAAGCAGATCGTCCTGAAGGTCGGCTCGGCCCTCCTCGTCGACCGGGCGCGCGGACGCCTCAATCACGCCTGGCTCTCGGCGCTCGCGGAGGACATCGGCGACCTGCACGCCCGCGGCGCTGATGTGCTCATCGTCTCCTCGGGCGCCATCGCGCTCGGGCGCACCGTGCTGGGCCTGCCGCCGGGGGCACTCCGTCTCGAGGAGAGCCAAGCCGCTGCGGCCGTCGGGCAGATCGCGCTCGCGCGCTACTGGTCCGAGGCGCTCGCCCACCAGGGAATCACGGCCGGGCAGATCCTCGTGACCTTCACGGATACGGAGGAGCGGCGGCGCTATCTCAATGCCCGGGCAACGGCGCTGAAGCTGCTCGAGCTCCGGTCCGTTCCGGTCATCAACGAGAACGACACCGTCGCGACGGCGGAGATCCGCTACGGCGACAACGATCGTCTCGCCGCCCGCGTCGCCACGATGATCGGCGCGGATCTTCTCGTGCTGTTCTCCGATGTCGACGGGCTCTACACGGCGCCGCCCGCGATGGATCCGCAGGCCCGGCACCTGCCCGTCGTCGAGCGGATCACGCCGGCGATCGAGGCCATGGCCGGAGGCGCGGCCTCCGAGCTCTCCCGCGGCGGCATGCGCACGAAGATCGAGGCCGCGAAGATCGCGACCGCCGGCGGAACCCACATGGTTATCGCGGACGGTCGGGTGAAGAATCCCCTGCGCCGCGTCGCCGAGGGCGCGCGCTGCACCTGGTTCCAGACGCCGTCGAACCCGGCCACCGCCCGCAAGACCTGGATCGCGGGCTCGCTCGAGCCGCGCGGCGTGCTGCAGATCGACGACGGCGCGGCCCGCGCGCTCCGCAAGGGCGCCAGCCTGCTGCCCGTGGGCGTGCGGCGCATCGAAGGCAGCTTCGCGCGCGGCGATGCGGTGGTTATCCGTGATGCCCGCGGTGAGCTCGCTCGTGGCCTCGTCGCCTACGATGCCGAAGACGCCGCACGGATCATCGGCCGCGCGAGCCGCGAGATCGAGAACCTGCTCGGCTATCACGGTCGTACCGCGATGGTGCACCGGGACGACATGGTGCTGACGGGCTCCGCACCGGACGAGGAGGCCGGGGAGGGGCCGATTTCCCGCATCGAGGGAGCGGCCTGAAATCGACAAAGATGGACGACTCTCCCGCGCGGCAGGCGGGATGATATCGTAACGATGAAAAGGGCACTGGCATGGACGCAGTCAGGGTGATCGAAGGCGAGGATATCGTGACCCTCATGGGCCGCATCGGCCGGGAGGCCCGGGCGGCTTCGCGGGCAGTGGCCTTGGCTCCGGCCGAGACCCGCAATGCGGCCCTGCGCGCCATGGCGGCCCGCATCCGCGCCCGCGCGGCGGAGATCCTCGCGGCGAATGCCCAGGACGTCGCCGAGGCGAAGGGCCGTGGACAGGCGGCCGCCTTCGTCGACCGCCTCGTGCTCGATCCTGCACGCCTCGAGGCGATCGCCGCGGCCGTCGAGGCCGTGGCGGAACTCCCGGACCCGGTCGGCCGCGTGCTCGCCATCTTCGAGCGTCCGAACGGCCTCGTGATCGAGCGCGTCGCGACCCCGCTCGGCGTGATCGGCGTGATCTTTGAGAGCCGTCCGAACGTGACGGCCGATGCCGCCGCGCTCTGCCTGAAGGCCGGCAATGCCGCGATCCTGCGCACCGGTTCGGAGAGCTTCCGCAGCGCGCTCGCGATCGCCGAAGCCATGGGGGAGGGGTTTGCCGAAGCCGGCCTGCCCGCCTCCGCCGTGCGCCTCGTGCCGACACGGGATCGGGCGGCCGTCGGTGCCATGCTCGGCGGGCTCGACGGCGCCATCGACGTGATCGTGCCGCGCGGCGGTCGCAGCCTCGTCGAGCGCGTGCAGGAGGAGGCGCGGGTGCCCGTCTTCGCGCATCTCGAGGGCGTCTGCCACGTCTTCGTCCATGAGAAGGCCGACCTCGCGATGGCGGAGCGGATCGTCCTTAACGCCAAGATGCGCCGCACCGGCATCTGTGGCGCGGCCGAGACGCTCCTGGTCGACGAGGCCTGCGCCGATACGCATGTCGCGCCGCTCGTGCGGGCGCTCCTCGATGCGGGCTGCGCCGTGCGCGGCGACGCCGCGACCCTCGCGGTCGATCCCCGGGTTACGCCGGCGACCGAAGAGGATTGGCGCACGGAATATCTCGACGCCATCATCGCTTGCCGGGTCGTGCCCGGCCTCGAGGCCGCGATCGCGCATATCGAGACCTACGGCTCCCACCACACGGATTCGATCGTCACCGACGACGTGGCGGCGGCGGAACGTTTCCTCGCCGAGGTCGATTCCGCGATCGTGGTCCACAATGCTTCGACCCAGTTCGCCGATGGCGGCGAGTTCGGGTTCGGAGCCGAAATCGGCATCGCGACCGGGCGGATGCATGCCCGCGGCCCCGTCGGCGTCGAGCAGCTCACCTCGTTCAAGTATCGCGTGCACGGCGCCGGGCAGACGCGGCCGTGATGCGCCGCAGCTGGCGCTTCGCATGATGCTGCGCCGCAACGCGAGCGGCCTGCCCCTGCACCTGCCGCCGCTCGCTCCCGGCCTGCGGATCGGCCTCTACGGCGGGTCGTTCAACCCTGCCCATGCGGGCCACCTGCATGTGAGCCGCCTCGCGATGCAGCGCCTGCGGCTCGACTGGGTCTGGTGGCTCGTGACGCCGGGAAATCCCCTCAAGGATACCCGCGAGCTGGCGACGACGGCGCAGCGCGTCGCCTCCGCGCGACAGGTCGCGCGCGATCCGCGCATCCGGATCACGACCGTCGAGGAGGAGATCGGCTCCCGCTACACGGTCGACACGCTCGCGATCCTGCGGGAGCGCTATCCCGCCGTTCGCTTCGTGTGGATCATGGGAGCGGACAATCTCCTCGGCTTTCACCGCTGGCGAGGTTGGGACCGGATCGCCGCCCTCGTGCCGATCGCCATCGTCGACCGCCCGGGCTTCACGCTCCGCCCCCTGCAGGGCCGCACGGCGCGGCGCTTCGCCCGGGCGAGAATCCCGGAAGAGGAGGCGGCCTCCCTGGCGGACCGCGAGCCGCCCGCCTGGGTCTTTCTCCACGGCCCACGCTCGACGCTCTCCTCCACGGCCCTGCGGCGGGCCGTGAATTCGACAAAGGGGGAGCCGGCGCGAATGTCACATGACACCCGACGCGGCGCCGCCACCCTCGCCCGCCGCCCTGCGGGCGTCGACCTCTCCCATCGAGGGAGAGGTGAAGCCTCGCCTCTCCCCTTGTGGGAGAGGTCGGACGCGAAGCGTCCGGGTGAGGGGTGAACCGCTGCGCTATCCTGTTGTTGAAACTGTGAAGTTTCCTTATGATAGCTTGGCGTTGCCGCCCTCGGGCGCTCTTTGCGAGAGAGGTCGCCCCGTTTTGGCAGAACGAACCCAAATGGCTCAAATGTAATGTGTCTGCAGTGACTTGTCTTAACCTCGCCCCCTGTGGAAGAGGTCGCCCCGAAAGGGCGGGCGAGGTGCCGGCGCTACCATATCCGGATATGCACACCCGCAACCCCGAGCCCCGCTCCATCGCCCGGCCCGCGGCGAACTTCCTTCCGCTGCGTGTGTTGAAAAGGGGTGCCGCCCGATACTATCTTACCGGTGCGGCGCACGTGATGCGCTGATTTTGAGGGTCTGGAACTGAACCGACTTTCCATGATGGAAGTGGACGTGAATCCGCTTCTCCCTCCCTCCGGAGCGAGGGCTTCCGACGGGGAGGACATGCGGGCAATCGCCCTGCAGTGCCTCGAGGACATGAAGGCCGAGAATACGGTCGAAATCGATCTCGTGGGCAAAACCTCGATCGCTGATACCATGATCGTCACCTCCGGCCGTTCCCACCGCCACGTGGGCGCGATCGCCGAGCGCGTGCTCGAAGTCCTCAAGGACAAGGGCTTCGGGAGCTTGCGCGTCGAGGGCCTGCCGGCCAGCGACTGGGTGCTGATCGATGGCGGCGACGTCCTGATCCACATCTTCCGTCCCGAGGTGCGTGGCTTCTACAACCTCGAGAAGATGTGGGGCGCCGACCGTCCGGCCGAGCGCGTGGCTTAAAACCCGATCACGGCCGTGCGGCTTGCCGTCCTTGCCGTCGGCCGTCTGAAGAGCGGCCCGGAGCGCGAGCTCGTCGAGCGCTACCGGCAACGGGCCGAGGGGATCGGCCGCGGTCTCGGGTTCTCCGGGCCCGATCTCGTGGATTGGGCCGAGAGCCGGGCGCGCCGCGAGGAGGAGAGACGTCGCGAGGAGGCCGATCAGCTTCTGTCGCGGGCAGGCTCCTTCGCGCTCGTCGCCTTCGACGAGCGCGGCCGATCCATCTCGAGTGAAACCTTCGCGCAGCGGATCGCCGCCTGGCGCGATGCCGGCCGTCCGGGGCTCGCCTGCGTGATCGGCGGCCCCGACGGCCTCGATCCGCGCGTCCGGGACCGGGCCGATCTCATCCTGTCCTTCGGCGCGCTCACCCTTCCGCACCAGATCGTCCGCGTCCTGGTCGTCGAGCAGCTCTATCGGGCGCTCACGATCCTGGCCGGGCACCCTTATCACCGGGCAGGGTCGGATCCCTCGTGAGCGGCCGAGCGCCGCCGATCATAGAACGCTCACCTTTCTCGGAGAGAGTCCGAATCATCGTCCGGGACCGAAGAATTCCGTGAAAGCCGTGCGTCCTCTGCCTGTTCTCCTCGTGCTCGCCGGCTTGGCGGGACCTGCCCTGGCGCAGGTCGCCCCGGCGGAAACGCCGGCCTCCGTCGAGGCCACGGCGGAGGAGAAGGCGCGGCGCGAGCAGGAGCTGAAATCCCTCGAGGAGGCTCTCGCAAACAACGAGGAAGCCCGCGCCCGGCTGGAGAAGGAACTGGCCGGCATCCGGGGCGACCGGACCCGCCTCAACCAGGCTCTCATCGATGCCGCAGCGCGGGCCCAGGAGGCCGAGGAGCGCATCCGCGCCCTGGAGCAGCGCCTCACGACGCTGTCCGCCAGCGAGACCGCCATTCGCCGCTCTCTCGAGAGCCGGCGCGGAGTCATCGCGGAAGTCTTCGCGGCTCTGCAGCGCATGGGGCGGAAGCAGCCGCCGGCGGTGCTCGTTCGCCCCGAGGACATGCTCGCGGCGGTGCGCGCCTCGATCCTGCTCGGCGCCGTCCTGCCCGAACTGCGCGCCGAGACCGAGACGCTCGCGGTCGATCTCGGCGAGCTCGTGCGGCTCAAGGAGGCCATCAACACGGATCGCGTCACCCTGCGGACGGAGATCGCCGGGCTGCTCGAGGAGCAGCAGCGCCTCACGGGCCTGATGGACGAGCGCCAGGAGCAGCTCCAGGAGATCGAGCGCAGCATGGGTTCGGAGCGCGAGCGCGCGGCCGAGCTGGCCCGCCAGACCGGTTCTCTCAAGGAATTGATCACCCGCATGGAGCACGAGATCGCCGCTGCGCGGCAGGCTGCCGAGGAGGCCCGGAAGGCCGCCGAGGCCCAGGCCGCGGCGGTCCGCGAGCGCTTCGCCCAGGCCGCCTTCCGGGATCCGGCGCGCTTGGCGCCGAAGATCCCCTTCGTGGAGGCGCGCGGCCTCCTTCCGAAGCCCGTCAGCGGCGAGGTCGTCCGCGAGTTCGGCGCCTCCGATGGCTATGGCGGAACGACGCGCGGCGTTTCATTCGTTACGCGGCCCAAATCCGTCGTGGTATCTCCGACCGATGGCTGGGTGGTCTTTGCCGGCCCGTTCCGATCCTATGGACGACTCTTGATCATCAACGCCGGCGGTGGGTATCATCTCCTTCTGGCAGGCATGGAACGGATCGCCGTCGAGGTCGGCCAGTTCGTCCTTGCCGGGGAGCCTGTCGCCACGATGGGCCAGGCATCCCCGGTCTCGCCGGCGGCTGGCGCTCTCGAAACGACTGAACCCGTTCTCTATGTAGAGTTCCGTAAGGACGGCGGTTCGATTGATCCTGGGCCCTGGTGGGCGAAACCGCACAGCGAAAAGGTTCGCGGGTAATGCGCAGATTCTCTCTCGTTCTCATTGGCGCCGCCGTCGGCGCAGGTACCGCGACCCTGGTGTCGCAGACCGCGCTCCTGTCGAGCACGAATGCGGTCGCGGCTTCGGCGGAAACGTACCGGCAGCTTTCGCTGTTCGGCGACGTGTTCGAGAAGGTACGCACCGACTATGTGGAGCGCCCCGAGGAATCGAAGCTCATCGAGGCGGCCATCAACGGGATGCTGACCTCGCTCGATCCGCATTCGAGCTACCTGGACGCCAAGAGCTTCCGGGACATGCAGGTGCAGACCCGCGGCGAGTTCGGCGGCCTCGGCATCGAGGTCACGATGGAAGAAGGCCTCGTGAAGGTCGTCACGCCGATCGACGACACGCCCGCGGCGCGCGCCGGCATCCTCGCCAACGACATCATCACCTACATCGATGACGAGCCCGTGCAGGGCCTCAACCTCAACCAGGCCGTCGAGAAGATGCGCGGCCCGGTGAACTCCTCCGTGCGCCTGAAGATCCAGCGCAAGGACCAGAAGGATCCGATCGAGGTGAAGCTCACCCGCGAGACGATCCGGATCCGGCCCGTGCGCGCGCAGGTCGAGGGCGACGACGTCGGTTATCTGCGCGTGACGCAGTTCAACGAGCAGACCTACGACAACCTCCGGTCGGCGATCGACAAGCTCACGAACGATATCGGCCCGGACAAGCTGAAGGGCTGGATCGTCGATCTCCGCAACAACCCGGGCGGCCTGCTCGACCAGGCCATCATGGTTTCGGACGCCTTCCTGGAGCGCGGCGAGATCGTCTCGACCCGCAGCCGCAACGCCGACGAAACGCAGCGCTTCAATGCGAAGGCCGGTGACCTCACGAAGGGCAAGCCGGTTATCGTGCTGATCAACGGCGGCTCGGCCTCGGCCTCGGAAATCGTCGCCGGTGCGCTGCAGGACCAGAAGCGGGCGACCGTCATGGGCACCCGCTCCTTCGGGAAGGGCTCGGTCCAGACGATCATCCCGCTCGGCGGCAACGGCGCCGTCCGGCTCACCACGGCCCGCTACTACACCCCGTCGGGGCGCTCCATCCAGGCCAAGGGCATCGATCCGGACATCGAGGTCCAGCAGGACATCCCGGACGAGCTGAAGGGCAAGGACGAGACCAAGGGCGAGGCCGGCCTGCGCGGGCATCTCACCAATGGCGGCGAGAAGGAGGAGAAGGGCGGGTCTTCCGCTTACATTCCGCCGGATCGCAGCAAGGACAAGCAACTCATCGCGGCGGTCGAATACATGCATGGCCTGCGCAAGGACGCCGCGAGTGCGCCACCCACGAAGGTCCAGAACTGAAGGGCTCACGGAGCGGGTGGCGAACGCCACGCTCCGGGACGGACTGCTCTGAAGCCGAGCTGATGTGTGGAGCGCCGCTGCGGATCCGTCTGCAGCGGCCAAATTTTTTAACGTTCCTCTTTGTTGGCGGATGAAGCACGTGCCATCAACATGGCGCCCGAAATCCCTATGATTCGGGCGTCCTCCGTCCTTTTTGGAGGGGTGGCGCCCGTCCGGATGCGATGCCCGAGCCCGTGAAACCATCGATCAGGCCTGCCCCACGCACGAATTCAGGATATGGCGGCCGCGCCGTGCTGCTGCTGGTGGCCGGCCTCGTTCTCGGCGTCGGCCTGGCGGTCTTCGGATTGCAGCTCGGTTCCCCGTCCGGCCCGCCGGCCGTCGCGGTGATCCGGAGGGCGGAACCCGCTCCGCCGGTGGCGGCCGATCCAGCACCGGCGCCCTCTGCTACCACGCCAGCCACGGCTCACGGAGCCCTGGCGCCGGCTCCCGATCCTCGCCTCGTAGAGCGGAGCCGCTTCGGGCCGCTCCCGCGGATCGGCTCCGACGGGGCTATGCCTGCCCTCGTCTATGCCCGTCCGGCTACAGCCGCCCCGGCGCAGCCGCGGATCGCGGTCCTCGTCACCGGTCTCGGGACCGGCGAGGCGGTCACCCTCGAGGCGATGTCGCGTCTGCCTCCCGACATCACGTTCGCCTTCGCGCCCTATGCGAGCGACCTCGACCGCCTTGTCGGGCGAGCCCGTCAGGACGGCCATGAGGTGATGCTGGAGCTGCCGCTCGAACCTTTCGATTATCCCGACAGTGATCCGGGGCCGCATACGATCACGGTAGCGGCTTCCGCGGCCGAGAACCTGGAGCGGCTGCATTGGGTCCTCGGGCGCTTCGCGGGATATACCGGCCTCGTGACCCTCATGGGGGCCAAGGTCACGGTCGACGAGGCGGCGCTCGCGCCCGTGCTCACGGAAATCGCCTCACGCGGCCTGACCTTCGTGGACGATGGCCGCTCCGGCCGTTCGATCGTGCGCAGCGGGCGCATGGGCGCAGCCGCGACGCGGCGGGCCGATATCGTCATCGACGCCGTCCCCCGGCCGGATGCGATGGAAGGGGAGCTCGCGCGGCTCGAGAAGCTCGCAGGTGAGCAAGGCGTTGCGCTCGGGACCGCTTCGGTGACGCCCGGCAGCATCGAGGCCCTCGCGCGCTGGTCCCAGGGCCTCGCCGAACGGGGCGTCGCGCTCGTGCCGGTCAGTGCTCTGCAGGAGGCAGGCGAGTGATGAAAGGGCGCAATCGCTCCCGCTCCCGTTCGCTCACGAGCCTTCCCTACCGGGCTTGTGTCGGCGTGATGCTGCTCAACCAGGACGATCTCGTGTTCGTCGGCCGCCGCAAATCCGAGGCCGGCGGAGAGCACGTGGCCGACGGCTATGCCTGGCAGATGCCGCAGGGCGGCATCGATCCCGGTGAGGCGCCGCTCGATGCCGCGCTCCGGGAATTGTACGAGGAAACGAGCGTGCGCTCGGTCCGTCTCCTCGCGGAGGCGCCGGACTGGTATTGCTACGATCTTCCCGCCGTCGTTGCCGGGCGGGCCTGGCGCGGGCGGTACCGCGGGCAGAGCCAGAAATGGTTCGCCTTCCGGTTCGAAGGCGACGAGAGCGAGATCAACATCCGGGAGCCCGGGGGCGGGCACCACAAGCCGGAATTCGACGAGTGGCGATGGGAGCGCATGGAGCGCCTCCCGGAGCTCATCATCCCGTTCAAGCGCGACGTCTATGAGTCGGTCGTCTCGGCGTTCCACCCCCTCGTGAACGTCTCACAGGATCGCGGCGCCGCAGAATGACGGGCGACTTCCGTTTCGTCTGAAGTCATCCACCCTGACACTGCTAGCCGCAGGCGAAGTGATCCATCCGTCGACGGGTAGATTGCTTCGCCTGCGGCTCGCAAAGACGGAGGAGGACCCAGCGCCTGCTCTCGTTTCCGGCAGTGCTCCTCGCGTCTTCACGCCCACCCCGTCATTGCGAACGAAGTGAAGCAATCTGCTCATCTCACTGCAATGAAGCGCGCCCATGAGAATGAGCGCGCCTCATCGAATGACCGGCAACGCGGGATGCTAGGCCGATCATGTCTTTAAGCCGTTACGCCGCGTTGTGGATGACCTCGACGATGCGGCGTGTCTTCGGCTGGATGATGACGATGTCGTTTCCGACCACGATGAAACGATAGCCTCGGTAGGCCGGCACGATCTTCACGATCGTTGTGGGAAGCTCATGGAGACGCACGTCTGCCGGGACTACGGTGCCCGTGCTGACCGAGAAGCTCACATTGGTGACCGGCTTGACGTCGACCTTAGTGATCGATTGACGGATTTCGGTCTGCTGCTGGGTCGTCAAGGTGGGCGCAGACGTGCTGCCGGTCGTCTTCGTATCAGCGTGAGTGCTCGTGCTGGTGCCGGAGTGGCGCTGTTCCGCCGTTCCGGATGTCGATCCGCGGTTCATCGTTCCGGTGGCCGATTGCGAGTTTCGCGGCGCGGTCGCCGAGCCATTCGACTGGGCGGAGCTGCCTTGGCTCTGGGATCCGCTCGGCGCGGCCGCCGAGCTGCCGGATTGGGACATGCCACTCTGGCCCGACGGGGTTCGGACCCCCGGAGAGGATGTCCCGGACGGGCCGGAATCCATCGAACCCGAACCCGATCCCGAACTCATGGACCCGGAGCCCATCGACCCGGAGGAGCCGGATGTTCCGGAACTCGACTGTGCCATGACGCCAGCGACGCTCAGAGACAGCGCGGCTGCGGCGACAGTGCTGACTAAACCGATACGCATGGATACCTCCATTGCTCCGGACGGTTCCCGCCCGGCCGAAGTCAACGCGCAGCGGTCGACAGCCGTTCCTCTGCAGTAAAGTAGTGCCGGAGAAGTGATCGCCGATTTTCAAGATGAATAGTAGATGAATAGCTTGGCGGTCTTCGACGGTGGAAAATTCTGAAGTAATCGTCGGGCCAAGCGGGCTTCGATCCTGATCGCCTTGGTGAGCGACACCCAGTGAGGTGCACGGACGTGTCACGACCGCAACGAGCCCCGCTCGGGAGCTCTGCGTTCCGCCCCGGCCGTTCATCGCCATGCAAAATGGAAGAGCGGCCCTGAGACCGCTCTTCGTACCTGCCGCAGACAGGAGCTTACCTGATAACCTCGACGACGCGCCGAGTGCCCGGCTCGACGATGACGCGTTGGTTGTTCACGACGCCATAGCGGTATTCCGTCTGAACCCCGACGTCCGGAGGAAGTTCATAGAGCTCTACCGTCCGCGGGAGCGGCTGCCCTACGACGACCTGCTCCTGCACCCGTACCGAGGGCCGCTCCTGCTGGATGACATATTGCCTGACCTGACGGGATTGGTCCGCCGTAAGGCCGCCGATGATGGCGCCGGCCGCCCCGCCGACCACGGCTCCCACCGGGCCGCCGACGACCGCGCCGCCGATCGCACCCGTCGTGGCACCCGCGGCCGCGCCGGCCTCCGATTGCGCAGAAGCCGCGAACGGCATTGCGAATGCCGCGAGACATGTAATAGTAAGAAGACTTTTCCTCATGGTGATTATCTCCAAGCTCATCGGCAACACAACGTGCCGAACGGCCAAGCGTTCCGGCGCCGCCGATAAGCTTTTTTGCAACTGTGCTTGCTGACACTGTGGGAACTCCCAAGCGTGGCACCGCATTGTTTCCCGCAGCGAAGCAATGGAGATTCGACCATGAAGTTTGTGCTTGTTGCTGCCGCATCGCTCTTCGCGACCGTGGCCTTCGCGCAGGACACGACGGTGATCCATAAGCACGATCCCGGCTCGACCACCGTCATTGAGAAGCGGGATGATCCAGTTGTGATCGAGAAGCGGAAGGTCGAGACGACGGGCAGCGTCGGCTGCGAGACGACCACGAAGCAGCGCACGGACGCATTCGGCGACACGACGACCAAGAAAAAGATCGAGTGCTGACTGCGATTACCGCTCACGTTCTCGGCGAAAACCGCAAAGCGCCAGCAGGCGCTTTGCGGTTCAAGTGCTCTTTGCTCTCCGGGAAAACTCTCTGTGCAGGATGACCGGGTGCGCTTCAGCGCGTGTCCGGATCCCGACCGCCAGCTGAGCGGTTCTGCTGGTCCTGGTGCTTGCGGTTGAAACGCTCCCGATCCTGCGCGAGACTCTCCCAGGTTTCCGCCATCTTCATGAGTTGGTCGCGCTGGTCGCCCTGCTCCATCTGCGCAGCGAGGGCTCGGCATTCGGCGGCATGCTGCCGGTATTCCGACGCTTTTTTCATTGCATTCCCCTGGAACGTTCGAGACTCAAGCACTTGGTGCCCAGAATAGGGCGAATGGGGGAAATGCTCTACTCCCGGGCCGGTCTACTCACCGCGCGAAAGCCGGTGGACCGGCGCTCTCGTCGTCACTCGCGGCGAAGGGCAATTGCCACGCCGCTCAGGGTGAGCCCGAGAGCCAGGACCTCCTTGAGGCCCAACAGCTCACCGAGGGCGAACGCGGCGCCCACGACCCCGATGACCGGCGTCAGGAGCGTCGCCATGGAGGCCGTGGTCGGCGGCAATCGCCGCAAAGCCGCGAACCAACTGAGATAGCAGATGCCCATCGGAACGACCGTCATGTAGGTCATCGCCCCCAAGCCCGCCGGGGTGAGCGCTTCGAAACGTGGCTCCTCGAAGAGCAGGCCCAGGATGATCATGGGAAAGCAGGCGAGGCCGACTTGCCATGCCGTGAGCGAGATCGGCGGCAGCGGCAACGGTGAACGCAGGGTCACCGTTCCAAGGGCGAACAGGATCGCAGCCGCGAGGGCGAGCGCGGCGCCCGGCCACCGATCGGATCCGAGCAGGACGTGTGACCCGCCGAAGAGCACCGCCAGGCCCGAGATGCCGAGCACCAGCGCTGCGATGCCGCGCAGGCTCGGTCTCGCGCCACGGATCGGCCAAGCAAGGAGCATGGCCCAGATCGGCATCGTATAGACGAGGAGCGCTCCCTCGCTGACGCTGAGCCACACCATCGCCATGGTCGAGAAACCCATCCAGGCAAAGACGTTCAGCGCCGCTGCCGCGCAGAGCGGGACGAGAGCTCTCGCCGGGACAGCCAGGGACTGCCGAGAGGCGATTGCGGCAAGGGCTAGCCCCGCGGCCGCGAACGAGCCGGCAACGCCCCGTGCGAAGAGGGGAGGCCAGTCGCGCAGGACGAGCTTCATGACCGGCCAATTCAGGCCCCAGCCGATCGCCGTGATGAGAACGAAAAGAAGCCCGATCTGACGGGAGCGGTTGGAGGAGGGAGGCATCGGGACGCTGTTGCCGTCTTCTCGGGGAATGGTCAAACGCGGACTCCCTTGGGCACCTATCCTGCGTGTGGAGTGTGAGACGTTCGGATTCTGCAATGACCGTTCAGCCTGGATTAAGCTGCGTTGCCGTATGGGCGTGCCTGCACTTCCAACGGTTGAGTCAGATGGAAACCTGGACGGACGTCCTCTCCTTGGCGCTCGAGCTGATCGCTAGCGGGCCCGTACTGCTGCTGGTCGTGCCGCTCGCCTGGATCGTTGCCGAGAGCATGTGGTCCCGAGGCGAGCCCGAGTGATGCCCATCGCTGTGGCCGCGTGATCGTGGGCCGGCGCGGGAACACAGCTTCCCGCGGGTGCTGTCGTAGACTCCTCGTGCAAGGACATCGAACTCCGCGCGCAGCGTTCCGTTGTGTCTCCGACTCTTCGAGGAGGCACCATGCTTCGCATCGCGGCCGTCGCCTTGTTCGCGCTGATCGGCGCGTCTGCCTTTGCGCTCGATCTCTCCGCGCAGGGACAGGCCGAGGCGGGACCTCCCCGGGAGATGATCGATGCCGCTCTCGAGTGGATCTCGACCGGGATCGAGATTGCCGGGGTCGCGATCATCGTGATCGGTGCAGCGGCCGCAACCGTCGTGTTCGTCCACGGCGGGCTCGTGACGGTCGGCTGGCCGGCCGCCTTCCTCCGCTATCGTGCCAATCTCGGACGGGGCATCCTCCTCGGGCTGGAACTTCTGGTTGCGGCCGACATCATCGGCACGGTCGCGGTGACGCCCTCCTTCGAAAACCTCGCGATCCTCGGCCTCATCGTCCTGATCCGCACGTTCCTCAGCTTCTCCCTGGAGGTCGAGATCGAGGGACGGTGGCCCTGGCGGCGGGCGGAGGCCAAAGCCTCGGCGTCTCAGGGCACGGCCGGCGAGCGGTTCTGATTGCACTGAAGCCAAGGGCAAGCGGTACATCGGCTAGCGATCCGCTCACGGGTGGACATGCCCGTGCGTGTGAGGTGCATGTGCCCCGGCCATGCGAGAACGCCTCGTCTCGATACATTCTCCGCGCTCCGTCTGAATGGTGGCGTGGCCGAGTCCGAAGCGCTCGGCCAGGATCGCCTGCAGGCCCTGCAGGGCCGCGTCATGGTCGGCGTCGTCCGCGATCCGTGCGTGCAACGTAATCAGGGGCCGCTCGGGTGTGAGCGCCCAGAGGTGGATGTGATGAATGTCGACGACACCCGGGACCGCGGAGGTCAGCTCGTGCTTGAGTGCCTCCACGTCGAACTCGTCCGGCGTGCTCTCCATCAGGACGTGCCAGGATGTTCGTGTGATCTCCCATGCGCTTCGCACGATGAGAAGCGACACGACAACGGAGAGGATCGGATCGATCGGCATCCATCCCGTCAGCAGGATGATCCCCGCCGCCACGATCGCGGCGACCGAGCCGAGGAGATCCCCGAGGACGTGGAGCACGGCGCCCCGAATATTGAGATTGCCGCGATGGCCCGACTTCAGGATCAGGAAGGCGACGACGTTCACCGCGAGGCCGGAGGCCGCGACGGCGAGCATGAGGCTGCCGAGCACCTCGACGGGCCGGAAGAACCGCGCGATGGCCTCGATCACGATCCAGGCAGCGACCCCTATTAGGGCGGCGCCGTTGATGAAGGCCGCGAGGACCTGAAAACGATGATAGCCGTAGGATCGCTGCGGGCTCGCTGGCCGGCGGGCGATCCGGGCTGCAAACCACGCCAGGGCCAGGGCGGCCGTGTCGGTCAGCATGTGCCCGGCATCCGCGATGAGGGCGAGAGACCCTGACAGGAGGCCCCCCGCCACCTCGGCCACCATGAAGCCGCCGGTCAGGAGCAGGGTCCAGAACAGGCGGCGCTCGTCGCTGATATCGTGTGAATGGCTGTGCCCCGCATGACCGGGGCCGGAATGGGAATGGGCCACGCCCGACCTCATCGCTGCTCATCCGGTCCAACGACGGGTGCCGGCCTTCGTTCAATCCCGTGAGGCGCTCCGGGCCATTCCGATCAGAACCTGTGGGATTTGTCGGTCAGACCTCCGATGCAATGACGTGGAGCTTGCTCACGTCATGGTTCATCAGGTCTGCCGGTCGTGCATCCCGCCAGAACATCTCGCATTTGGTCAGGCTCTCCTTGGATTTGTGGGCCAGCCAGACCCTCACCTCGACCTGCACGACGATCTTCTTCGTGAAGCGCTGGACCCGGTAGCGGATGCGCCCGCTCAAATCGGTTCGCGTCACACGCCATCTCAGTCCCCAGCTGCTCACCATCCCGACCTCCGTCGCCGGCCGCCCGACATGGGTAGGAAATAAGGCACAACACTGGTTCGTCTCCTTCGGTTCTTTCAACAGAGAGCGATCTGCGCTGACAGTTTTTCTTCGGCTGATGTCGCGGGCCAAAACTGGCCCCCTGCCGGCTTTGGATAGGACGCCCTGGATGAATGATATTCGCCCAAGGAGGTGTTGGTTTTCGGCTCAGGATCGAGCTCGCCTGACAACACTGAGGACCGGCCCTCGAAAGTGCCCGTAGCGGCCCAGCGGCGACAGCATTCGCACCTGTCGCCGGCACGCAACTTTCGAAGTCCCAAACCGCGCTAATTGGCTTCGGACGGATCCATCGTTGCGGGTGGCCCCGCCACACCGAGGGCAATTTCCGTTTTGGGCTGTGTGGATTCGCCAGCCATCCAGTATCTGGACGGTCAGAAACAGCAAGATTCCGCGACGCTCATCGTCAGGCAATCCGCCCGCGTTTCGCCGACCGCCGAGCCACTACGGAACATGGACCGTAATGACCGGGACGACCACTCTGACGAGGCCTCCCCGACAGCCAGATGACTGTCGCGAAACGGTTATCGTGAGCGTCTCGACAGGCAGCTTCGATGTCGGCACGGCTCTTCCATCAGATGCGGACGACGTTCACTATCTACGCGTCGCCCGTGAGCAGATTGGCGAATGCAGCCGTGTCATGCTGGTTCCAGTGAGTCGCGAAGGCTGTCCCAAAATTACGTAAGTCAGGCATGATTTGCTTCCAACATTGATCACCTGATCTGTCGGATGGAACGCTTCGTGGATGAAATCCGCTCAGGAGGGATTGTATCAGATGATCGACTCGGTGAGATCGCCTCGCGCACTCTTTGTGCCGTTTCGACATTCGGTCTTGTGGGCCGAATGCCTCGGACCACTCAACCCCGAGGCTCTCCGCATAGCAACAAGGGTGCTCTAGCCGCTCGACAGAACAGGCCGACATTCGGCAGTCACGACTGCCCACGCGTTGGACGCAGGGGGTAGCCCGTGAACTTCGCGGGAGCCGTCATCGGCTGAAAAATAACAATTTCTTGCGGATATTGGTGCCCCTGGCCGGGATCGAACCAGCACTCCTTGCGGAACTCGATTTTGAGTCGAGCGCGTCTACCAATTCCGCCACAGGGGCATAAGCTGCACCTATCATGGCCCGCGAAAGCCGGTCAACGAAACGGCACGCGGAATTTTCAGTCGGTCGGTCAGGGCTCCTCGTGAGAGGCGAGACGATACCGTCCCTTGGCGACTTGCCCGCTTCCCGTTATGGCCTCTGCTCCTGGCGAAAGTCGCTGTTCCGTTGCGCCGAAGCAGATCACCATGCGCTTCCCCCTGACCCTCCAGCAGACCGGGCTTGCGATTGCCGTCGCCGCGGCGGGAGCCATCGGCGGTGCCTTCGTGTTCCAGTACGGTCTCGGACTCGCCCCCTGCAAGCTGTGCCTTCTCCAGCGCAATCCCTATTATCTCGCGATCCCGCTGGGGCTCGCGGCTGCGCTGGCGCCCCCGCGATGGAGCCGGATCGCCCTTGGGCTTCTCGTCATCGTGTTCCTGGTAAGCGCCGGCCTCGGAATCTACCATGCCGGCGTGGAGTGGGGCTTCTGGCTCGGGCCGAGCGATTGCGGAGGTGGTGCGGCCTCGACGGGCTCGATGAATGATTTCCTGCAGCAGCTGGAGCGGACCAGGGTCGTCAGCTGCACGGAGGCGGCGTGGCGCTTTCTCGGCCTGTCGCTGGCCGGCTGGAACGTCGTGATTTCGCTCGGAGCTGTGCTCTTCGCCGGTGCATCTCTCGCCGGGAACCGGAAGCGTTCGGCCGCCTGAGGTTGGACGATCTGCGCTACGGCTCCAGCTCGCTGTCCCAATAGAGATAGTCGAGCCAGCTTTCGTGGAGATAGTTCGGCGGGAAATGCCGGCCGTTGGCGTGCAAATCGTGCAGCGTCGGCGCGAAGGGGGCCTGCCGGGGCACCATCTGGACCTCGCGGGGGAGGCGGTCGCCCTTGCGGAGATTGCAGGGGGAGCAGGCGGCTACGACGTTGGTTTCTGTGGAGCTTAAGCGGACCGTCTAACAATCCGCGATACCTACCAAAAAAACTCACTCATCTACTATGTTGGGAAGTTCGGTAGTCCGGCATAGATACCCCTATATCTTCTATATTGAAAGGTTAGTTGCTGCTGCTCATGTGCCACAAAGTTGCAGGAGTGCACAAAGGGTGGTGCTGGCTCGACCTGCCTTGCGAGGGGGGCTTGGGGGGAGACCAATAACCTGTGGGTCTTGATCAGAAAGGTGTGACTAACCTGTTGATCATTGCCCCAGAGACATTTTGACGCACCAATTGAGATGGGTTCTGCCCTGACGGCACTTTGAAGTCGAGATGGATACGTCTGTACACGCGCCTTGGGGCCATGAGGCATGACCGAGCGCAAACGATAGAGGAGGGCTTAGTCTGCGCCTCATCACAGACGCCGGACGGGCCATTTCCAAGGACTAGCTTCAGGTTAAGTCTGAAACGCAATGTGGCCCAGTGCTGCTCATCTACGATCCGGAAATTTTACGCAGCGCACGAACAAACGTAACTGGCATAACAATTCGGCCCGTCTCGTCATTGAGGAGACCAAGAGCTTCGTCAATCCTGAGGCCCTCGTTGTATAAAAAAGTGGGGTCCAGAAAGTCTCGAATACTCTGCTTCTCTGGTTCCGATAGGGTACTTTGGTTTGGTGACAATGCTCCTGAACTGGACGATGGATTTTGTGGGAACGGCCCGTAACACTGCTCTGGTGTAAGGTCCCGGACTGGAGCGAGCCGCTGCAAAGCTCTTTTGGCGGCCAGCGCATCTTGTCGATCTCTAGCACTCGACTCTTCCAGCCACCGCACTCGCGCTTGCAGCGTACTATCAGTAATCAAAGGTACGATGCTGCCCAGCTTCACTCGATGTTGCTCGGCCTCGCTCTTCCGCTGGATAGCCGCACAGAGGTCAACGAGCCGCTTAAGCCTGGAGGGCTGATCTCTGATACTCTGAGCCTTTGGTCCCCCATACTTCGACGTTAAGCGCCGACCGATCTCTGCGACTGTTATTGTCTCTCCAGACCTCAGCATCTCGTCACATGCAGCCCAAAGTCGGGAGATGGTTGCTCTACCTCGCGCAGTCGTCAAGGCGAGCAACTCATCGCGAAATGCCTGCGCAAGTCGATACTCTGCACTCTCCAGCAGATCAGAAGTAGTCGGGCTCACAGTCGGTTACTCGGTTTCAGTGCTTGCTCTAGGTCTACTCTGAGTTGGGATCAGAAGGCGCTCTTTATTCCCAAACAAGCCCGAATGTTTCTGAAATTCCGCATCCAAACCTAGTGATCTGAGTGTTGTGTGCCCATCCATCAAAGAGCGCAGCCGGTCCCTTCCTACCTTGTCCTGAAGAAACCGTGTGAGCCGATTGCCAGATGCGAGCGCCTCTTCGTCCGGCAAGGCGTAGAAAAAGGGCTCGTAGCCGTTCCGCTTGAGAAACTGATCAAGAATTTTGCCTTTGCGCAGGGGTGCAGATGGCTCGGCTTTCTCGGGGAATACCTCGCAAGCCTGAGCTACGAACTCGACAAGATCAAACTCGCTGGTGTGTTCAAGAACAAGCTCAAGATCGCTCTGGTTCGAGAGACTGATCAGGGAATTACTATCATCTCGTTCTGAAGCGTGTAGAAGCGCACGGGACCTCTCGATCAAGGCGAACCGAGCCTGCCAAGTCTTTAGCATCTCGTCGATCTCGATCTCTAATGCGTCCACCTGCGTACGCCATCGCTCAAGACGCCTCCCTACGGTACCCTTTGTCACCTCTTCTGCAACTTTCCTCTTCAAGCGATCTAAGTCTTTAGCCCTTTCTGAGATCGCAAATGCGAGATTGTTAAACGCGACAACCTGACCGTTGATGAATGCTGGCCCCGTAATGAAGAAGCGGCATCGTGCGCAGTTTCTCGGCCCTCCCGGGACTGGTGCGTAATAAGCATTATTGTGAGATGACAAGCGCTCTCCACCTATATCGCAGAGCGCTCTCCCAGTCGGGCATATTCCATCAATCCCGATGGACCAAATTCCAGGTGTTGAGTCTCTGAGCAGTTGATAGCCATCATCGCCATTGGCAACCGTCCGCGACAGAAAATCGGCGCTCCCGTTCTTGAGAGCAGTCACTAATTCGTCTTCCCAGCCCTCTTCTATCGTGTCCATGGCCTCATCGAGAATGTCCGTGATCTTGCTCGGTCCGAACTTCGTATAATGAATAGACATCAGCAGGGTGCTGTGACCTGCTACGAACTCTGCGATGACTTGAATTGGTACGCCCGCTTCGGCGAAGTGAGTAATGCCAGAAACTCGGAGACCATGTAGGGAATAGGGCGAGACCAAACCTTGTTTCGTTCGGATGACGAGTTGAACACCTTCACCTTCATCATTCAGTCGCCGCTCCGCTTCCTCTAGGACCGCCAGGAAAAAGTTTCTCATGCGCCCGTGGGGAACAGGCTCATCTCTCGGCGCAGACCTGTTCGCCGGGTCTCGGAAGAGGAAATAGTAGCCCGGAAGATTCCTCGCCGCCTCACTTGGCCTGAGCTTCACGTCCGACAGATCGCGACGGGTCAATTTGCGTGGCCCTGCATTGTACGTGCGTTGCCAGTCCAACAGAAATTCCAAGTGTGATAGCAAGCTATCACATTGCCATGGGATGTCATACGGCCTCTCGAATTCGGTGGAACTTAGAGCGGCTGACTTATTCGTTGTAATATGCAAGCCCGTGTAGTAACGCTGGGTCGTCCCATCATAAATTCGTTTAAGTAGGCCCTCTTGCCTTCCCGGTTCAGAAATCGGGCTAGAATTAGGGATGAACTCATTCGTTGCGAGATGAGGGATGAATTCGTCACCCTCGCCTGAATCAAGCAGACGCATCTGGATCGTCCGGATGGGGATAGTCAGAAGGAGGAGAAGAGCCACGGCACGGGCCGGGCACCAGATACGCTCGTAGATGTTGCTGGGTGAGTAGACCGTACAATAATCGCTATCTAGCGTTCTCGGCCACGCGTAATCATCTTCAACGATGATCTCCTTCATTAATTTTATAAGCCGTACTGGCAATACCTCCTTGTTGGTTTTTCCTGAGAGATTTCCGCGCTTCCAGGCAAGGTCAAAATCGTGTTCTAAAACTGGGTTGCTCCAGCTTCGAGAGTGGTCCCCAAACTCGTCATGCCAACGAGAAAAGAATGACCGAAGCTGAGTAAATGCAACGTATCCAATCTTCTTCTCAAAGTCGCCACTCGATCCAAGGTACTCGTAGAAAGTCAACCTTTGTGAGGCGTTCCGCCGTATAATGTGATGCCTTTGAACCAGCGCAGGCGAGGTAGGTGGTGCATCCATAGACATCAGGAAGTTACAGAATTTCTTCAATCCAGAAACCAGATGCGTGGGATTTTTGAGTGGCTGGGACTGAATGTACCATGAGAAACTCTGCGCCCACTCATTAAGGTCCGGACGCTCCTTCACAAGCCATGTGAAGGACGGTGCTCCAATCCCATCGTTGGCGCGCTTTACCCGAAGCCAATATTTCGAGGAGAAGTTGGGAACCGGGGAGATGGGTCTGCCGCGCTCTGCCTCGATCACATACATGAACTCGAAAATCTTATTGAAAAGTCCTTGTACGCGAGAGTACCAAGTCGGGCTGCTTTTTTCTGAACAAAGTGACGTGCGTAGTTTGTCGTCCAGAAAATGCCAGAACGCGTTATAAAAGGTGTCATCGAAGTCAGAAACGTCAGTCACATCAACAGCCAAAGCAAAGCGACCGAAGAGGGTGCGGAGTAAGACTTGGTCTCTTTCATTGATGTCATAGCTCTCGGCAAGAGCAGCTATAGCTGGCAGGAGACGCCCATAGATAGTTCCGTCAGGGGGGTCCCCGACCGCACCCTTC
The DNA here is from genome assembly GCF_001006805.1 of Microvirga massiliensis. GTDB lineage: Bacteria > Pseudomonadota > Alphaproteobacteria > Rhizobiales > Beijerinckiaceae > Microvirga > Microvirga massiliensis. The sequence goes on from NZ_LN811362.1 coordinate 250,172, forward strand.
CTTAGCCACGGAACAGCGGAGGTAGATATTGCCCCAAGTGGGAAGAGGATCAGTCCGGAGTATCTTGCTCGCCCTAGCAGGTAACGCAAACCCGTACGATGCCGTATCTCGATATTACGACACTCTCGGAGGTCGCTTTCCTCGACGAGCGCATTCAAGATCGCTCCAATATCCGCATTGCTGCTCGCAGTACGCAGATTCTCTTGCACTGCAAGAAAGTAAGTCCTTACCTCCTTCCTGTAGTTAAGAGGGCTGCTCTGATATCCGGCCAAGTCTGCATCGAGGGATTGAGCGAATACCCGCCAACTGTCTAGGGATGGACCGGTAAGCGCAAGCGATGATAACGACAGGTTTGCTCGTGCTCCCGCAGGAAACGGGCGTACGTCGTTGATAACGTGCAAGGCATCCATCAAAGGGCTCCCAAGTTCCAGGGTGCGAAGAGTTTCAATGGGTCACAGGCCCAGTCATATGGTTCAAACTCGTTCGTAAGACTCTCTGGCGGCTTGCCCGATTCAAAACCGGCGACGGCGTTGAGTGCTCTTGTAATCTTCTCGGGAGAAGGTCTGGTGTAAACCATCTGAGACTCAATGCTGTGATGGTGCATCGCGTGCTGAATAACGATTGGCCTGACACCCAAGTCTGTGAGCGTCTGTCCATAGAGGTGTCTGAGTCCATGGGGATTGGTTCCGCGCTCGCGGCTCCGCTTCTCCTTTATTTTGCAGAGAGCGTCATCAAATGCGTCATCAAATGCAGATATTGTCCAGGGTTCGCCGAAGTTCTTGTGATCCTGGCAAATGAAATAGTAGGGGTGGCAAAGCCCTACAGGTCGCAAGTGCGTGATGTAAATAGTATGAAGCCGGTAGAACAGCTTCTTGAGCCCATCTGATATCCAGTAGAGTCGGGCGTAGTTCTCTGGTGAACCATAATCAAGCAACAAGTTCTTCCAGCCGCTGAAATTTCCGTGTCCCTTTGGGAGCAGGCTACGCGGGCGAAGATTGAACTTTGCGGCTAGGTACTCCTGGCGCGATCCTCTACGCAACGTGGCATCTTGCGTTTTCCAGGCTGCAAGCCCCATCTCAGGGTGATAGAGGCGTACTTCGTCAAGTCGTACGTCGTCCGCGAAGATGTGGAAAAGCTCGCTCTTCCGTATCCCGCATCCGGCTAGGAGTACGATGCTCAACATCAAGCAAATGTTGAACTGGTTCGGAAATGGGTGGCCGAAGTCGGTTGCTCTACGAGCACGGCGGCAGCCTTCAAAGATCAGTGGCTTCAATAGGTCTCTCGGGAAAACCGAGACACGCTTGGATTTCTGAGCCCTCATTGCTCTAGCGGCACGGTCTGGTGCAATTGATGGACGGCGCAAACAGAGATGATAAAGTTTGCTGTGTTCTGGTCGCTGCTCGCGAGCAAGAGAGCGCTCCAAGCTTCGGGCAAATCGACCTCGCCTGAGTACGTTCTCATCACCCAGCAGATCGTCACAGTACTTGCAGAATTCGCGAACGATGGTCCGAGTATGGCTTCGGACCGCAGTTGAGGCTGGCCGCCAGCGTAGGCCCGTTGGGTCCGATCCGTCAGGTTGGATCGTACCTGCGTCCAGTGTGGAAAAGAAATTCGAGAGAAGTCTATCTGCGCTGCTCGGTGTTAGCGGGCTGGACTCGGTTGCGTGAAAATAATCGTACAAAAGTCCAAGATAGCTCGCTGCCTTCTCATGCCAACTGCTGCTCTTGCTGCGGTTAGCGGGACAACTCAGGAAGCGCCACGCCTCGTAAAGAATACAGCCATCCTCCAGGATGATTATCGGGATCGTACGGCCAGCGGGAATTTCCACCGGCACCCATGCAATGGTGTGGTAGCGGCGCATTGGATTGCTGGTGTTAGGAGAGGTTGTCTGTCCTCTCCGCCTGTCGATTTCGGCTTTCTGTTACACCGGCGTTCGGAGTGCTCTCAGCAACATCTGGGGTTGCCTTCGTGTGTTGATTCGCCTTCCCGCTGCCCATGATGGCGCGTTGAACAGCACTGCCCGTTGTGGATGCTTCTATGAGGAGCGTAACTTCGTCCATTGGTCCTGGAATGTGAACAGTGCGACCGGCAATGATCAGCATCTGGCCGTGACACTGGTCAGTATCGCTGAGCCACTGAATGCTTTGAATTCGGATGCGATGCTGACATCCATCGCTATCATCCACTGTAATGAATTCGCCTCTTCGCATCACTGATAGGTGTCCTCTTTTTACAATGGCTAGTAAATCACATCTACGAAAATGTGCAACGTAAATATTCAAACGATTTGTCGTAAACGAAAACTTGTATTATCGTCGGTCGTGCCTTCCAATAACATGTCGGGATGCTTTTAGTAACCCAAGCTCATGTTGCTCCCGCTGCCGAAATTGCTTCCGAAAATAGCTCCTGTGACTGTACTCGT
>NZ_LN811362.1:253221-264936 GCF_001006805.1 Microvirga massiliensis
CCTGTACTCGACGGGACGCCTCAGGTGACCGAACTCATCTCTGATGCGCACTTCGCGGTTGGGGAAGGCATCCTTGCGGCCAGCAAAGTTCGCAGACCCTGTGCGCGGTGCGGGTCCGCTCAGGACGCATCTTGATGTCGCGTCTTGTTTGCCGCTCGTTCGTCCTACTTGGGAAGCTTGTTGTCACTCTCGCCAATAGGTAGAGCCAGAAGGGCGGATGCCGCTGCTTGAACGCGTGCGCTCGCTACACGAGCCTCATTCCGCATCTCGATCACAAGTTCAGCTATTTGCTGTATCTGCCGCTGAAGCCGCCGTACGTCTTCACCGATCACCATTCTCATGCCGTCAGCGCCATGGACGGCGTCGGTCATCCGGTCAACCCCGACCCATTGAAGCATGAACTCGGTGATATGAGCCCAACTTACGAGATGGACGACAAATTCACTTGAGTCCCGCCGCCGCCGACCACCTGCCGGTATGCGGGGCTCCAATCCGTGTTGACTACACCACCTGATGAAGTCGCTGCGCCATCTCTCACGAGTTCGACTGACACCTTCTGCCCAGATAGAGACCCTTAGCTCTGGAGCATTTCTGTCCAGCATGTGCAGCGAGATGCCGAAGCGCAACGCTCCGTAATCAGCATGGTCAAACCGAAATGACTGCATGGCCGCCTTCGTTCTTGCATGTCTCGGGACTGCCAACTTGACGACGAGGGCGGTATCTCACCCCAGGCCCTTCAGGACCTACATCGTCTAAGATGAGTGTCACTCCCTCCTGCTCAGGGAGTTTCTGGAGCTTTGCGAGGGTGCCCGTGAGGCGGTTCGTTGCAGTGCCCGCCTCGATACGCCGCATCGTTTTCTCACTTATCCCGGACCGGCGTGCCGCTTCCTCAATGCTCAGCCGCAGCGCTTCTCGCGCGGCCTGTACGCGAAAATCGGAGAGCGTGAGGAATGGTACCATGGTTTCCCGGCTAAGAACGGTGAAAAGCTACTCATAGTCTGTCGATCCATGGTCATCAATAACCCACGCTGCACGCGTGGTAAGAGAACGCAACAGCATATCACTCCGGAAGCTATTTGCCGCGAATCTCCGTCGAGAGCGGGAGGCCCGTGGATTCTCTCAGGAGCACCTTGCTGATCTTGCGGGGCTGCATCGAACCTATGTCGGGTCGGTCGAGCGGGGCGAGCGGAACATCAGCATCGACAACGTCGAGCGTTTGGCCGCTGCGCTTCGGCTGGAGCCTACGGCTTTGCTTAGGAAGCAACCCTAATTTGCCGCAAAAGGATAGCGGAGTATATTGAAGCCTCTCGGGGGGAGGCGATTTGGGGATGAAGGTTCATATAAGGAAGCACGACCAGAGTACGCGACCAAATCTCGAAAACAGTAAAACAATCACTCTAAAAGAGGGGCCAAAAGTTCGCAAAGTTGCCAAGCATAACGTTGTCTTGGATGAGCACACGGGGAAATTTCATCACGACGCTTTTACAATCAAGACGTATGCCCTGCGCAAAAATACATGCGATTTGGACCAGAGGCGCTCGATATCACTTGATGGCGCTGAGGCCCAGGCGCTGGCTGATTTCATCATCGCTGCTCGAAGCGGAGCTTTACCTTCAGAAACAGGTAGTTTTGTCCTAGCACGAGCAGAGGCGGCGAACGCCAGTGCCACTCGCAAGTTGCAGGCTTTTTCAGACCCAGAACGGGCAAACGCTCTTAGTCTCCTACTGAAGCAGGCGTCCGAAAACCCCAGTGTCTTTGCAGAGGTTCTTGAGAGAGCCGCGAGCGATGGTGCCTTTATGGAGAGGGCCGCCGCCGCGATCAATCTGGCTATCTATAGGCAGGCAGTTTCCGAGTTGGAGAGGCTGATTGCTACATCAGATCGAGAGGGCGATTTCCAGCGGCTACTGTCGCGCCATCCTTGGATGTTCGGGAGCGGATATAGCTCGCAGCTTGATCGTCGCCGCTGGACTCGCGACGAGATACAAGATTTTGTTTTGAGGCGAACAACCGATGGTTATGTCGAGCTAATTGAGATCAAGACGCCAATGAACGGCACGAGGCTGTTCAACCGGGACTCGTCTCATGACACCTACTACCCAAGCGCCGACCTCTCGAAAGTTGTCGGACAGGTGATGAATTACCTGGAGAAGCTCGACCGTGAAAGGAACTCTATCAAAGCAAACGATGGTGAAGACACAACCAAGACGCGCGCCAAGATTGTAATTGGACGTGACGGAGATAATGCGCAGCGGCAGGCCCTATGGCGTTAAATGGCCACCTCCATCGCATTGAGGCGCTTACCTTCGACGATCTTTTGCGTACGGCACAACGGGTAATTGCGTACTTGGAAGAGCCGATCCAGGCATAGTGATCCTCTATTCAACTGGAAAGCGAGGGCCGTTGCTCTTCCTTTTTAGGTAGCGTTTAGGCATGAATCGAATCAAGGAATGGGGGCAGGCATGGCTGGGCGTGGCCGACCAAAAAAGGCAATCGACGAGCAAACGGGGAACGGCAGGGCCGCTGCAAACAGGGCTAAAGCCAACGGCAACGGTGCTAATCTCGGCTTCGAGGCCGAGATGTTCAAGGCTGCCGACAAGCTCCGTGGCAACATGGAGCCGTCCGACTACAAGCACGTTGTGCTAGGTCTGGTCTTCCTAAAATATATCTCAGACGCCTTCGAGGCGAAGCATACCAAGTTGCTGGCCGAAGACCCGGAGGCTGCCGAAGACAAGGATGAATATCTTGCGGAGCAAATTTTCTGGGTGCCGAAGGACGCTCGCTGGGCGCACCTCAAGGCGAACGCGAAGCAACCGACTATCGGCACCCTCATTGATGACGCGATGCGAGCCATCGAGGCTGATAATCCGTCTCTGAAAGGGGTCCTGCCGAAGGATTACGCTCGGCCCGCCCTCAACAAAGTAATGCTGGGCGAGCTAATCGACCTCCTATCGAACATCCCGATGGGTAGTGAGACCAGCGAGTCACTCGATATGCTGGGAAGGGTGTACGAGTACTTCCTTGGTCAATTTGCCGGGGCTGAGGGTAAGCGCGGTGGAGAGTTCTATACGCCGCGCTCGGTGGTGAAGACTCTCGTCGAGATGCTGGAGCCGTTCAAGGGACGCGTCTACGACCCATGCTGCGGCTCTGGCGGTATGTTCGTGCAATCTGAGAAGTTCATCGAGAATCACGGTGGTCGGCTCGGCGACATTGCAATCTATGGCCAGGAGTCGAACTACACGACGTGGCGGCTCGCCAAAATGAATTTAGCCGTACGCGGGATTGACGCTGACATCCGCTGGAATAACGAAGGCTCCTTCCACAAGGACGAGTTACGGGACCTCAAGTTCGATTACATCCTCGCCAATCCACCTTTCAACGACAGCGACTGGGGCGGCGAACGGCTTCGAGATGACCCGCGCTGGAGGTTTGGAGCGCCTCCTCCAGGTAATGCAAACTTCGGGTGGCTTCAGCACATAGTTCATCACCTTGCCCCGAATGGTACAGCAGGCGTCGTCCTTGCTAACGGCTCAATGTCGTCCAACCAGTCGGGCGAAGGTGAAATCCGACGCAAGCTTGTGGAAGCTGATTTGGTGGACTGCATGGTCGCCTTGCCGGGGCAGCTATTTTACTCGACCCAGATTCCAGCCTGCCTTTGGTTCTTTGCTCGTAACAAGAACCCCGGAGATGGCATGCGAGATCGTCGTGGGGAAGTTCTTTTCATCGACGGACGAAACCTTGGGCGTATGGTAGACCGCACGAGGAAGGAACTAACTGACGACGACATTACAAGAATAGCTCGAACATACCACGCGTGGCGAGGCGAGCGGACAGCAGGTGAATACGCCGATGTGGCGGGGTTTGCGAAAGCGACGACTCTCAGTGAAGTAGAAAAGCACCGTTTCGTGCTAACACCAGGACGTTACGTCGGTACTGCCGGTACAGAGGAAGCCGTTGGAGCATTCGTTGATCAATATGCAATACTGCGCCAGACATTAGAGGCGCAATTTGCCGAGGCTCAACAATTACAGGAACTTATCCGGACGAGTCTTTCAAGGATTGGCAATGAACTCTGAACCCGTGCTCGTGAAGCTCGGCGATGTCGTTGACCTTCTGACTGGATTTCCCTTCAACAGTGAGTCCTACACAGATGATCAAAGCGCCCCACGCCTTCTGCGCGGTGACAACATCGCTCAGGGCGCGCTGCGTTGGAATGGAGTTAAGCGCTGGCCAACGGAATGGGCGCATCAGCATCAGCGCTATTGGCTTCAGAGTGGTGATATTGTCATCGCTATGGATCGACCATGGATCGAGGCTGGTCTGAAATACGCTATAGTGAGACCTGAGGATACGCCTTCACTTCTTGTGCAGCGTGTCGCTCGCCTGCGGGCACGGGAAGACCTTGATCAGACCTACCTAAGATATGTGATAGGTAGTAGAACGTTTACCGACTACATCCTTTCTGTTCAAACGGGCACGGCTGTGCCGCATATCAGCGGCACTCAAATCAAGGATTATAGTTTTCTTCTCCCACCGCTTCAGCAGCAACAGGCGATTGCCAGCATCCTCGGGGCGCTTGATGACAAAATTGATCTGAACCGTCGCATGAACGAAACGCTTGCGGCAATGGCACAAGCAGTTTTCAGGGACTGGTTCGTCGATTTCGGCCCAATTCGCGCAAAGAGGGAAGGCCGACCTCCTTATCTTTCACCGGAGCTATGGTCCCTGTTCCCTGATCACCTGAACGACGAGAATTGTCCGACCGGCTGGTCAACTAAGCCATGGCGAGAAATCGCATCGCTGGAGTATGGCAAGCGACTTGACGGATATCAGGCCTCTTCAGGCGATGTGCCAGTGTATGGCACAAACGGACTTATTGGTTGGCACAATCAGGCGCTTTGTCCGGAGGCTGGCGTCATAATTGGACGGAAGGGTGCTTACCGAGGTGTCCACTTCTCGGATAAACCGTTTTACGTAATCGACACAGCATTTTATCTGAAGCCGAAGTCAGAAATAAGTCGGCGCTGGGCCTACTACTCTATTTCAGAGTATGACATAAACTCGATGGACAGCGGATCAGCCATTCCATCGACAAGTCGAGAGGACTTTTATAGGATTGAGGTACTTTGCCCTCCTTCAGAAATACAGCGCCGGTTCGATGAAACTCTTGCGCCGCTATGGGAAAGACAACGTGCGAGTAACGTCGAATCTGAAACTCTCTCCAAAATGTTGAACCTACTCGTCCCCAAACTCGTGTCCGGAGAAATCCGAGTAAAGGATGCCGAGAAAATTGTAGAGGCAGCATGATCAAAGCGATGACGGCCGTCGGCGTGGCAGTCATCTACTTTAGGGCGGTCAAATGCCATTCTTGAGTGAAGCTGAGGTTGAAGGTAGCCTAACTGCGCAGTTTCAGGGACTCGGATACTCGCATGAATCCGATGCGAGTATCGGCCCTGATGGCTCCGCGTCCGAACGCGAGAGCTACGGCGATGTCATTCTTCTACGGAGGCTTACTGCCGCCATTGAGCGCCTCAATCCTTTAATCCCCGAGGAGGCCCGTGCCGATGCGCTCCGTAAGGTTTTCCAGACAGAGACGCCAAACCTTGTCACCGAAAACCAACGCATCCACAAACTTCTGACTGAAGGCGTTCCCGTCGAGTTCTACGGCTCTGATGGCACCATCCGAGGCGGGAGCATTCGCCTGATCGACTTTGATAATTCAGAAAACAACGACTGGGTGTGCGTAAACCAGTTTACTGTCATCGAGGGCGGCGCAAACCGGCGACCGGATGTCGTCGTGTTCCTGAACGGACTTCCTGTCGCCGTCATTGAGCTAAAGAACCCCGGTGACGGCAATGCAACCCTTACTGGGGCCTACAATCAGCTTCAGACCTACAAGGCACAGATTCCAAGCCTCTTCCGTACGAATGCCGTCCTGGTGATCTCTGACGGTCTGACCGCGCGCGTTGGCTCTCTGACAGCCGATGCCGAGCGATTTATGCCCTGGCGTACCACCGATGGTCGGAAGGTCGCTTCCAAAGGCGTCCCTGAGCTTCCAACACTTATCGAGGGCATCTTTGAGAAACGTCGATTTCTCGATCTCCTGAAGGACTTCGTCGTTTTTCGGTATGGCACTGAGGTCACCAAGGTACTCGCGGGATATCATCAGTTCCATGCTGTCCAGAAGGCCGTACGGGAAACCATTCTTGCATCCGGAACAGGCGGCAACCGAAAAATCGGCGTGATCTGGCACACCCAGGGCTCAGGTAAGAGCCTGCTCATGGCCTTCTACGCCGGTCAAATCGTCAAGCACGCAGCAATGCAGAATCCCACCCTCGTCGTCATCACGGATCGTAACGATCTTGACGACCAGCTTTTTGGGACATTCGCATCCTGTGCCGATCTCATTCGACAGGTGCCAGTCCAGGCGACCGGCCGTGACGACCTGAAGGCGAAGCTCGCTGTGGCTTCGGGCGGTGTGATCTTCACCACAATGCAAAAGTTCGCCCCTGAGAAGGGCGAGACGACCTTCTCACTGCTCACGGACCGGCGCAACGTCGTCGTTATCGCCGACGAAGCCCACCGGAGCCAGTATGGTTTTGGAGCACGAGTGGACGCGAAGAGTGGCCAAATTTCGTATGGCTTTGCCAAGTACCTCCATGACGCTCTGCCCAACGCCTCGTTCATTGGCTTCACTGGGACGCCCATCGAGAAAGAGGACGTGAACACCCGCGCCGTCTTCGGCGACTATATTGACGTGTACGATATCAGCCGTGCCGTCGAGGATGGCGCGACCGTTCCGATCTACTACGAGAGCCGATTGGCGCGGATTGAACTCGACGAGGACGAGAAACCTTGGATCGACGCCGAGATCGAAGCGTTGACCGAAGATGAGGCAATGGAGGAGCAGGAGCGGCTCAAGCGCAAGTGGGCCACCATCGAAGCCTTGGTTGGCTCCGAAAAACGCCTGGAGATGATCTCAGAGGACTTGGTCCGCCACTTTGAGGATCGCTCTGCTGCGCTTGGTGGCAAAGGTATGATTGTTTGCATGAGCCGCCGTATCTGTGTGGCACTTTATAACGCAATCACGAAGCTCCGCCCTGATTGGCATAGTTCAGATGATACCCAAGGTGCGGTAAAGATCGTAATGACCGGAGCCGCGACCGATCCTGCCGATTGGCAGCCTCACATTGGCAACAAGGCTCGGCGCGATCTCATTGCCAAGCGGGCAAAGGCTCCATTCGATCCCTTAAAACTCGTGATCGTACGAGATATGTGGCTGACGGGATTCGATGCTCCGTGCATGCACACCATGTATATCGACAAGCCAATGCAAGGCCATGGCCTCATGCAGGCTATCGCCCGAGTGAACCGGGTGTTCAAAGACAAACCAGCAGGACTAATTGTCGATTACATCGGAATTGCTCAAAGCCTGAAGAGCGCTCTCGGTCAGTATTCGCCGGGCGACCGCAAAGAGGTCGAAATGGACCCGAGCGCGGCAGAAGCCGTTCTCCGGGAAAAGTACGAGATCGTACGGGCGATGTTCCATGGCTTCGACTATCTGACAGCACTACAAGGCACGCCTATCGAGCGGCTGAAGATGATGGCATCGGCAATCGAATGGGTGCTGGACTTCCAGCAGAAGGCAGCCGCCCAAGAGACAACCGAGGAGGGCAAAAAGAAAGCGCATCGCCGCTTTGACGATGCTGTCGTCATGTTGACCAAAGCCTTCAATCTCGCCTCTGCAACCGATTTTGCACGTTCCGTTCGAGAGGAAGTTGGCTTCTTCCAGACCATTCGAGCCGCGCTGACGAAATCCACCCCAGGAAGCGAGATGTCGGCGATAGCCCGGGACCTTGTGGTCCAGCAGATCGTCAGCCGCTCCGTCATCTCGACCGAGATCGTGGATATCCTCAGGGTGGCTGGGATCAAGACCCCCGATATCTCGATCTTGTCTGATGAGTTCCTAGCCGAGGTCCAGGCGATGGATCGTCCAAACCTCGCGCTTGAAGCTCTCCGAAAGCTCATAGCGGGTGAGGTGCGTGCTAGGAGCCGTACGAACATCGTTGAAACCCGTGCGTTCTCCGAACGCTTGGATGCCGCGATTGCCCGCTACCACTCGAATGCGCTCACAACTGCCGAGGTACTCCAGGAGTTGATTGCGCTGGCACGAGAAATTCGTGCGTCTCGCCAGAGAGGCGAGGAGCAAGGGCTCTCACCTGAAGAGATCGCATTCTACGATGCCTTGGCCGAGAACGAGAGCGCCGTGGAAGTAATGGGCGACCAGAACCTACGCGTCATCGCTCATGAGCTTCTCGTCAGCATTAAGAGCAATTTGTCGGTGGACTGGATGCACAGGGAGTCCGCACGAGCAAGGCTTCGAGTTCTGGTGAAGAGAATTTTGCGAAAGTATGGGTACCCGCCAGACCTTCAGGACGCCGCGATCCAGACGGTCATACAGCAGGCCGAGGTGCTCTCGGCTCGGTGGGCGCACTAAGGCTCGTCTGCTTGCGGTTCTCGCCACAAAGGTGTGGTGATCCTGTCTATTCCCATTCCCGCTCCTGAGGTGGGCCATCATCTCGCTCGAACTGTGGAAGTTCAGTCAGAAGATCATAGCGTCGTGCCGACGTACCAGTGAGAGATGCAGTGGGAACTGGAACCGTTTTAGGCACTGGCTCAGTGAATTCGACCGAGGCGGATGAGCCATCCAGCGCAACTATGATGCCGCGCGTGCCAGCCGGGTAGGTCACACCATCTTCGGTGATAGCCTCGGCGAGAATAACTGGTTGGTTCAGTTCAAAACTCGGCATCAACAGATGATCTCCCAACCAGAGGTCGAAAGGAAGATACTAAATACATGTATGAAACTTTTCGAGATCGCGACCCCATCGCTCTATTTGCGCAGCCACAACAAGCACGCTCCAAGTACGCTCGTGCGTCCAGGTCAATCCCCAAGTCCGTTGACCGCCAAGGTCGAAGGCTGCTTGGAGAAGGGGCGGCCAGAGGGCCGCCTCTCGCGAGGGAACAGCATTTTCCTACAAGGTCAGCCTGTTGGAGTTGCACCATACATCTATTTGGTGAAGCCCATCGGGCTCCTCGAACGGGGAAGTACCGGCTGGATCAAGATGCTGATCAGCAACGATGTTCAGGATCAGCCATTGATCGACATGTGGGTCGCAAGCTACTGGGCAGGAGCCGATTGCCCTACCGTGCCGGGCGCATGGGAGTATCGCGCACAACAGGTGCAAATCATACGGCTTGTGGGTGGCACTTCCATGCAGCGGAAGACCGAGAAATGGGACTGGCTGAAAGCAGTTTGACTCTCACTAGATGATCTTAGCCTTAAGCTGTGGCATAATTGGTCTTCTGCCAGGACCAGAGATGATCGGAAGACCAGCTTTGGATGTTGCGGGAGGGGTGGCGCGAGCCACCCCTCCACGTTTCTGAAGCTACGCAACGAGAACGGCACCAGACGTTCATTCAGGTCTTCCCTCCGTAGCTGGGATCACACGTCTGCGGCAAGCTGGCACCAATACGGCGAACTTATTATTCGTCGAGCGCGCTGTCCCAGTACAGGTAGTCCAGCCATGATTCATGCAGGACATCCTTGTGCTGAAGCCGCCTTGCGCATTCGTCTAGCTGGTGCGGAGTTGGCTCGAATGGTTGGCGCAACAATCGAAGACCAGCCTGTTTGAGCGACTTATCACCCTTGAGGAGATTGTCTCTCTGGCAAGAAGTTACAACGTTTGTCCAGTTTGTGAGGCCGCCCTTGCTGCGTGGAGTGACGTGATCGAACGTAAGTTCCTTGGTATCGAACATGTCGCCGCAGTACTGGCAGCGATATCCGTCACGAAGGAACACGTGATATCTAGTGAATGAGACGCGTTTTCGCTTGTAGTACTTTTTTAAGGCAACAACCGAAGGGATTTTGAACGACTCACTAACTGAGTGAACCTCATGTTCGTATGTGCAGACCTGCGACACTCTGTCCTGGAGAACTGCGACTAGAGCATCCTGCCAGTGCCAGACTGAAAGAGGTCCCCAACTCAGGGGTTGCATATCAGCATTCAATACGAGGGTCGTGAGATTGGGGATGTGATTCATACCCCTGCCCTAACGTGACTATAGTGGAGGCGCAGGAGTGTGGCCGGTTTAACGATACTAGAATACAGAGCTTGGCGATATATATGTTTGGTAAAGCATTGAAAACGCTTCAACAATATGGCCCTGGCTCTGCACAAGTTGGTCCAGGTGGTCTGGCCCCCCTTGGAGCGGGGGATGACGTGGTCGAAGGTCAGATCCTCGCGGGCGCCGCAATATTGGCAGGTGAAGCAATCGCGGAGGAAGACGTTGAAGCGGGTGAAAGCCGGGTGACGGGTCGGTTTGACGTAGGTCTTCAGCGAGACCACGGAAGGCAGGCGCATCTCGAAGCTCGGACTTCGGACCGTCCTGTCGTATTCCGAGACGATGTTCACCCGGTCGAGGAAGACCGCCTTGATGGCATCCTGCCAGCACCAGACCGACAGGGGATAATAGCTCAGAGGCCGATAGTCGGCATTGAGCACGAGGGCCGGACAGGCATCCGGTCGGACGGCGGGTTGGACGTGAACTGTCACTCCACCTCCTCTGATGAAGCGAACACCCCTCCTCAGTCTACAAAAACGATGACAGGCTTGTGAAGCTCTCGTTCCGGTCGGTCTGCGACCGGTCACGGGATCTTGTGGACCGTCGTGGTCCGACGCGGCTGCCGTCGGACCGGGTCAGCGGGTCGGGACCGGCTTCTCGCCCCGATAGTCGTAGAAGCCGCGCTTGGCCTTGCGGCCGAGCCAGCCGGCTTCGACATATTTCACGAGCAATGGACAGGGCCGATATTTCGTGTCGGCCAAGCCGTCGTGGAGCACCTGCATGATCGAGAGGCAGGTGTCGAGCCCGATGAAGTCCGCGAGCTGCAGGGGACCCATCGGGTGGTTCGCCCCGAGCCGCATCGCGGTGTCGATCGCCTCGACTGACCCCACACCCTCGTAGAGAGTATAGATCGCCTCGTTGATCATCGGGAGCAGGATGCGGTTGACGATGAAGGCGGGGAAGTCCTCGGCAACCGTCGCTGTCTTTCCGAGCTTGCCGATGAAGGCCTTGGCGGCCTCGAATGTCTGGTCCTCGGTCGCAATGCCGCGGATCAGCTCCACGAGCTGCATGACCGGAACGGGATTCATGAAGTGAATCCCGATGAAGTGCTCCGGACGGTCCGTCGAGGCGGCCAGACGCGTGATCGAGATCGACGACGTGTTCGTTGCGAGAATCGCGTCGGGCTTCAGGGAGGTGCATACGTCCTTGAAGATCTTGCGCTTGACCTGCTCGTTTTCGGTCGCGGCTTCGATCACGAGATCGCAGTCGGCGAGGTCCTCGGAGGAGAGGGCCGGCTGGATGCGACCGAGCGCTGCCTGACGCTCGGAGTCCGTGATGGCCTCCTTTGCGACCTGCCGCGCCATGTTGCCGTTGATCGTCGCCAGTCCCGCGTGGATGCGGTCCTCGTTGATATCGCTGAGGAAGACCTCGAGGCCTGCCAGGGAGCAGACATGCGCGATCCCGCTGCCCATCTGCCCGGCGCCGATCACGCCGACCGTCTTGATGTCCCTTGTCATACGCCAACTACCTCGAGGCTGATGGTTGCTCTCCGCCCAGGGGCTCTATCGCCCGGCTTTGTCGAGTTCCTGTGCG
>NZ_LN811362.1:264962-285536 GCF_001006805.1 Microvirga massiliensis
CCTCGACCGGCTCGATCGGCGCCGAGCCCCCGTCGCCCGCCGCCGGGAAAGCGGCGGTGCGCACCGTGAGGACCTTCTTGGCGTCCGTGGCCTGCACGGTCTGGAGCGCATTGCCGGCATAGATCGGCCGCTCGAAGGTGTCGGGTGAGACCACCTTCGTGATGTCCGAGACCTGCATGACGTCCAAGAGCGCCGCCACGCGCGGCATCACGTTCTTGCCCGCCGTGGTCGCGGGCGCGACGAGCGCCTCATAGGAGCCCGCGAGCGAGACGATCAGCGCCGCCAAGGGCTCCGCGAGCCCGTGCTCGTAGGCCGGGGCGTCGGCGACGAGAACCTTCTCGACGCCCGCGAGCTTCGCGGCGGCTTCGGCAGCCGGCCCGCAATTCGCGCCGGCGACGAGCACGTGGACGGGTGCCCCGAGGGCTTTGGCGGCCGAGAGCGCCTTGTGGGTGGCGTCCTTCAGCTGGGAGTTGGTGTGTTCGGCAAGGAGCAGGGTGGGCATGGGGTTCTCACCTGGGCGGGCGCTCAGAGCACGCCGGCCTCGACCTTCAGCTTGTTCACGAGTTCGGCGACTGACGCGACCTTGACGCCCGCCTTGCGGCCGCCGGGCTCGACGGTGTTGAGTACCTTGAGGCGCGGCGCGACATCGACCCCGAGCGCCTCGGGGGAGGTCTCGTCGAGCGGCTTCTTCTTGGCCTTCATGATGTTGGGCAGCGAAGCGTAGCGCGGCTCGTTGAGGCGCAGGTCCGTGGTCACGATCGCGGGCAGCTTCAAGCCGACCGTCTGCAGGCCGCCATCGACCTCGCGGGTCACGTCGACCGTGCCGTCACCCACCGACACCTTGTAGGCAAAGGTGCCCTGCGGCCAGCCGAGCAGCGCGGCGAGCATCTGGCCGGTCTGGTTCGCGTCATCGTCGATCGCCTGCTTGCCGAGGATCACGAGCTGCGGGGTCTCTTTCTCGACGATCGCCTTGAGGATCTTGGCAACCGCGAGCGGCTCGACCGCCTGATCGGTCTTGACCAGGATGCCACGGTCGGCGCCCATGGCGAGCGCGGTGCGGATCGTCTCCTGGGCCTGCTGCGGCCCGATCGAGACCGCGACGATCTCCGTGGCCTTGCCCTGTTCCTTGAGGCGCAGCGCCTCTTCGACGGCGATCTCGTCGAAGGGGTTCATCGACATCTTGACGTTCGCGAGCTCGACCCCGGAGCCGTCCGGCTTGACCCGGATCTTCACGTTGTAGTCGACAACTCGCTTGACCGGCACAAGAATCTTCATGAGCACCTCGATCAAAGGCCAGCAACAGCCCGGCTTGAAGCGCCGGCGCACCGAGCCTGGAGGGAAGCGTGGAGCGGTGCGGACCCTAGCGACCGGCTCGCTGTTGTCAACGCACCGAAGTGCGCCTTTGTCAACGCATTGACCCGAGTTGAGCCGGACTCTCCGGTGAGAGGCCCGCGTAGCGCGGCATTTTGCGGGTAGGGGTCATGTTACCGCAGACAATTCCGAGTGCGAACACGGACGGCGACGTCGCGCCTCGGTTCCCTAAGCCCCGGGTTGAGCTTGGGCCTCAACTCGGGCCAGCACGGGGTCGTAGCGACGGCGCATCACGGGGATCAGGATCGCGCCGGCGAGAAACCCGCCGAGATGGGCGAACCAGCCCACGCCATCATCCCCGCCGACCAGAGCCGCCCCGAGTTGCAGGAGAAACCAGAATCCAATCGCCCAGAAGGCCGGGACGCGCAGCGGGATACCCTTCAGAAACAGCCCCCAGACCCGGACCCGGGGGTAGAGAATGAGATAGGCCGCGACCACGCCCGATACCGCACCCGATGCGCCGATGAGCGGGCGTCCGGATTCCGGATCGATCAAAGCATGGGCGAGCCCCGCGACGGCGCCGCACAGGATGAAGAACAGGATGAAGCGCCCGTGGCCCATCGCGTCTTCGACATTGTCACCGAACACCCACAGGAACAGCATGTTGCCCGCGAGGTGGATGAAGGATCCGTGCAGGAAGATGCTCGTCACGAGCGTCAGTTGGGGTGGGATGAAAGGCAGTCCTTCGGGAAGCGCTTCCGTCCCGAACAGGACGGAGGGGATCAGCCCGAAGCCGGCGACTACCCAATCTTCGCCGATCGGCCCGAAGAAGGTGAGGAAATATGCGGCAACACAGAGGGCGATCAGCAGCCTGGTGGCGAACGGCGTCTTCAGATGCTGGAGAGGGATGCCGTCGTGGAGAGGCAGAAACACCGGTCGGCCGCCTTCAGCGATTCTGCCCTGGAACCCATAGGACGTCCCGAGCGCCCTGACCGTTCGCCGATCGGGCTGCTACGAACAGGAAGTCCGAAAGCCGGTTGAGAAACTTCACGGCCGCCGGTGAGACCTTTTCCTGCGGGTCGGCCGCGAGTTCAACGACGAGGCGCTCAGCCCGCCGGCAGACGGTTCGCGCGAGGTGAAGCGCTGCGGCTGCCGGCGATCCGCCCGGCAGGATGAAGGAGCGCAGCGGCTGGAGATGCTCGTTCAGGGAATCGATCTCGCGTTCGAGCCGCTCGACCTGTGCCTCCGTGATGCGCAATGGCTCGTAGGGGAGGGGCTTTCCGGTCTCGGGCGTCGCGAGATCGGCCCCGAGGTCGAACAGGTCATTCTGGATGCGGCCGAGCATCGCGTCGAATTCGCTGCCGGCCGTATGGAGACGGGCCAGCCCGAGGCAGGCATTCGTTTCGTCAACCGTTCCGTAAGCCGTGATTCGGAGGTCGTATTTCGGGCGGCGCTCGCCGGTCGCGAGGGCGGTGGTGCCCTTGTCACCCGTGCGGGTGTAGATGCGATTGAGAACGACCATCCTTAACCTTCCGGCGCACCGCCCGTAGCAGCGATCATGTTCGCCGGCTCGTGAGACTATCGCCGTCGGGTCGGGTTCTCCAGGCTGTCTCGGAGGCGCAAATCGCGCCCGAGAGCCTCAGAAGGTATAGCCGACTCGTGCGCCGATATTCGTCAGGCCGCGATTCTGATCGCAGAGGCCCGCATTCGAAAGGTGCTCGACGGTCGCGAGCAGGCTCCAATTGGCCGACAACCTGACGCCGATCGATCCCGATTCACGGAACAGCGGCGAGCATCCGAGTGCCGCTCGCCCGACCGGTACCGTGTAAGCACTCGTCTCGCCGTTGTGGATCGCCCCGCCGAACGATCCCTCGATGAAGACCCTCGGCGTGATGTCGATGGTCCAGGTCAAGCCCGCATAGGCGAAGCTCGTATTGCCCGAAAAGTTGACGCTCCCGCCGATATGCGGGCGCGGAATGAAATAGCTGGTGAAAAGGTCCGCGGTCGTGAACGGTTTCGCGAACAGGATCTCGCCCGTCAGGTTTGCGGAATTCGACTCAGGCCCCCAAGGGTCCTGCGCGGAGACGCCCAGACGGAATTCCGAGAGCAGCCCGGGCCGTGGAGCGGGCTGGCCTACAGGCCCGAACAGGTCCGGCTGCAGATCCGATGCCATGCCTCCTGAGAGAGAGCCAGCCATGACGAGGAGGCTCAAACCGACGGCGGGCATCACACGCATGGAACGACCTGACAACTGCTGATCCGAAGCAACCGGCTGCGAAGCAGCAGCCGGTGAGCTTGTCCTATAAATCACGGCTCCTGAAAAGTGCCAAAACTTGGGCATTGCAAGAAATGGCGCCCGCGAACTCACAGGACTGTAGCCCGCAAAGTTCGATCAGGTGGTAAAGCAAGTCCGGATTCGCGTGCATGCCGTTGCGTCACCGAGTGGGCGTCATGGTCGATGGGATCAGGCTCGTGATGGCCCCATCATCTATCTATACGGCCCGCCACCAGATCACGCCCATGATGATGATGATCGCGATGAACTGGAGGAGCACTCGCAACCGCATGAGATTCTGCGATCTGTCCGGACTTCCACCGCGCAGCATGTTGAAAAGACCGAGCACGAGCACGATCGCCACGGCGGTGACCGCAATCGGTACGAGAGCTTCGACGAGGGTGTCCATACGTTTTCCATCTGAGTCAGGGCCGGCGCAGGTCTAGCCGGAGGGCGATCGGGCGGACAACATCCGGGGCAGGCTCGTTCGCCGCCCCGTTCCGGCTCCTCGCGCGATCAGTTCCGCCGAAGCAGGCGCTCGAAATATTCGAGCTCCTCCTGCGGGCGGGTAGGGTCTCCGAGCTTGCGCCTGATCTCTTCGAGAATGCGGCGGGCGCGTTCACTGGCGGATTCCGACGCGCTCGGCACCTTCACGCGGCCGTCCGAGTAGTCCCGGCTGCGCGTCGGACGGCCGAGCGGATCGTTGTCCCGCTGGGATGCCTGGCCGCGGCCTTGCGGGTTACCCGGTCGGCCGGGTTGGTCGCCCGCCTGCTCGGTCCCGTCGCCTTCCATCATCTGTTGCATCTGCTGCGCCATACCCTGCATGCCGCGTTGCAGGCCCTCGATCGCGCGGCCCTGTGCATCGACGGCCTGTCCGTCCTGGCCCTGACCGATCGCATTCTCGGCCTCGCGCATGGCCTCCTCGGCATCGGAGAGCCCCTGCTCTCCCTGCATGCCCATACCCTGCATCCGGCGCTGCAACTCCTGCAACCGTTCGCGCAGAGCCTGCTGGCGCTCGCCGAGGCCCTCGCCCTGCTGATCGCCCTGGCCGTTCTCAGCCTGCTCATCGCCTTGCCCCTGCTGGCCCTGCTGGCCTTGTTGCCCTTGCTGTCCGCGCTGGCCTCTCTGACCCTGCTGTCGCTGCCCCGGTTGGCGGTTGCGGTCGCCCTGCTGCATCCGGCGATTCTGCCCCTCCCGGAACGTCTCGTCGCGCAGGCCCTGCTGGTCGCGCGTGAGATTTTCGAGCTCCCTCGCGGCCTGGTCCATCTCGCGGGAGAGCGGGTCAGCCATGCGCGAGTTCGGCTGCGCGTTCTGGAGGTTCTCGAGCATCTGCCGCAGCTGATCGAGAAGGCGCTGGGCCTCCGCAACGTCGCCGCGGCGCATCATCTCCTCCAGCCGGTTCAGCATGTTGTTGAGATCGTCCTGGGTGATGACCCGATCCGGCTGCTGCTGGTTCTGGTTATTCCCCTCCTGTTGCTGACGCTGCATCCGTTCGGCGAATTCGCGCAGGAACTTGTCCATCGCCTGACGCAGCTCGTCTGTGAGGCGCTTGATCTCCTCATTCGGGGCATTCCGATCGATGGCTTCCTGGAGCCTGTCCTGGGCCGCCCGCAATTCCCGCTCCGCCTCGGAAAGATCGCCGTCCTCGATCTGGAGCGCCATCGCCCAGAGCCAGTCTGCGACATCGATGAGTTCTTCGTCCGCCTTGGCGCGCCGCAGGCGCTCGGCCGCCGTGCGCAGGCCCAGAAAGACCCCCCATTCCTTTGTGTAGATCTCCGGAGCGATCAGCAGCGCATCCAGCGCAACCTGGACCCGCTTGCGATCGTCCGGGTCGAGAACGAGATTGCGCCGCTGCTCGACGAGCGCCTTGGCGAGGGGCTTCGTGAACGGGCGCTGGGGCAACGTGAACTCGATGCCTTCGCTCCTGCCCTCCTGACCGGCCTCGTCTCTCGCGGCGAGGGTCAGCCTGATGCGGGCTCCCGCCCAAGGATGATCCGTGAGATCGACCAGCGAGCGCGTGTCGGTCTCTTCCGCGGCCCCCGGAAGAGTGAGCGGCATCTTCGGGGCGGGGACGAGCGTCCGCTTCCCTGTGAAACCCTGACCTTTCTCGACCAAGCCTTCCAGGGCCGTGATCCCGTAATCGTCACGCCCCTTGTAGATCAGCATGAAGGTCCCTCGGGCGTTGACCTCCGGCGGGGCGCTGAACGACACCTCGGGCGGTCTGTCCGGAATCGCCTCGATGCGCAGGCCGACGCCGCCGGTCAAACCGGTCCGGACGGAGAGGTCGGCCGTATCGTCCAGCGTGAAGCGCTGCTCCTGCAGATCCGTCCGCGTGCCTTCCGGCCCTGGGAGACGCGTCAGCCCCTTGCCGGGCGTGATCGTCACGTTGCCTTCTCCGGCGACCCGGACGACCACGGTCGACTTCACGGGGGCGCGGAGGTGCTGCTCACCTCCGGCAAGATCGAGCATGAGGGGGGGCGAGCGCGTATAGAGCGGCGGGTCGATCCAGCCATCGACGCGGAAAGCCGGGCCAGCGGGCGGAGGCGCACGCCAATCGAATGCGGCGGCAAGTCTCGTGCCGATTTCCGGGCCGGCGACGAAGGCGCTCGCGACGACGGCCAGAATGCCCGCGGCCCGCAAGGCAAAACGGTCCCGGCGAGGCATGTCGGGGTGCGGCGGCGCCACCCGCATCTTTTCGACCGTAGCTTGCGCTCGGCGCTGGTGAAGTTCCCACAGGGCGCGGCTTCCGGGATCCGCGGCCCCGAGAGCCAGCGTGTCATCCAAGGCGCGGGCAGGGCCATGTTGGAGGCCGGTGTCGCGGTCCAGGCGATCGAGCGCCGAGGGGCGCTCCGGGAACCGCAGGCGTACCAGAGACCAGAGTGAAATCAGAAAGGCGGCGGTGAAGAGCGCGAGGCCGGCCGTCCGCGAAAGGGGTGTCGCGTCGAGCCAGATGCCGAGCCAGGAGACCGTCAGGAAGACGAGCAGGATCGTGATCGGGACCCAAAGGAGCGGCCATGCGCGCTCCCACCAGAGCGCCCATTTCGCGCGGCTGACCAGCTGCTCGAGACGGCTCTGGAACGTCGTCTGCCCGCTTTTGCGGTTCGAAGCGGGAGGCGGAGGCAGACCGCCGCCCAGATTGTCGCTCATGCCGCTGTCTCCAGCTGGCGCGGATCGTCCACGCTAAACGCCCCAGGCCGCCAAAAGTAGCACGGCAAGCCTCACAGGCCAGCAGTCAATCGGGCGCAGCCGTTACCCTGTGGGTATGGATGGGCCTTTCTCGCGGGCGCGCGCCTGCTTGCCTCTTCCGCCTTTGCCAGCCGCAGGCGAAGCCATCCAACCTTACAGCGGCAGTGCCGCTGGATCGCTTTGCTCCGCTCGCGATGGCAGGATGCCGCTCACATGGGCCTATTTCGCCTCGTCCTGGAGCCAGGCCGGAATACGATCGAGAGCGATCATGTCCTCATAGCGGGGTCGAGGGCGGATGACCGTGTGCTGCGCACCTTTGACCATCACCTCGGGGACGAGCAACCGCGTGTTGTAGGTCGAAGCCTGAACGGCCCCGTAGGCCCCGGCTGTCATCACGGCCAGAAGATCGCCAGGCTTCACGTTCGGCATCCTGCGGGCGAGCGCCAGGTAGTCGCCCGTTTCGCAGACCGGGCCGACGACATCGGCCACGATCCGGGCGCTTCCGGCTGGCGGAGCGACCACCGGCTTGATGTCGTGGTGAGCGTCGTAAAGGGTGGGGCGGATGAGATCGTTCATCGCAGCGTCGACGATGACGAAGGTCTTGCCGTCGCCGTGCTTCACGTAGATCACGCGCGTCACCAGGATGCCGGCATTGCCCGAGATCAGCCGCCCGACCTCGAAGATCAGCTTCAGGCCGAGTCCCTCGGTCCTGCGCTTGATCAACTCCGCATAGGCCTCCGGGTGAGGAGGCGGTTCGTCGTCCTCGCGATACGGAACGCCGAGGCCGCCGCCGAGATCGAGGTGATCGAGACGATGACCATCGGCCATGAGATCACGGGCGAGCTCCGCGATCAGGATCGTCGCATTGTCGAACGGTCCGAGTTCCGTGATCTGGCTACCGATATGCATATCGACGCCCGTGATCTCGATGCCGGGCAGCCGGGCCGCTTCCGCATAGACCTCCCGGGCCCGTCGGAGCGGGATTCCGAACTTGTTCTCCGACTTTCCGGTGGAAATCTTGCGGTGGGTGCGCGCGTCGACATCCGGATTCACGCGGATCGAGATCGGCGCCTTGCGTCCGCGCGAGACGGCAACCTCTGACAATGCCAGAAGCTCCGGTTCGGATTCGACGTTGAAGCAAAGGATGCCGGCATCGAGGGCGGCCGCCATCTCCTCCCGGGTCTTGCCGACGCCGGAGAACACGATGCGCGAGCCCGGAACGCCTGCTGCCAAAGCGCGTCGCAACTCCCCTTCGGAGACGATGTCCATGCCCGCCCCGAGGCGGGCGAGCGTACGCAGCACCGCCTGGTTCGAATTCGCCTTCATGGCATAGCAGACGAGGGTGTCGAGGCCCGAGAATGCGCCTGAGAAGACCAGATAGTGGCGCTCGAGGGTCGCCGACGAATAGCAATAGAAAGGTGTGCCGACCTCTGAGGCGAGTGCCCGGAGATCGACGTCCTCGGCGTGCATGACGCCGTCACGATACGCAAAATGATGCATGGAGCGGCCGTTGAGATGCGCCTTTTTGAAGATTGGGCATGCGCCTTGCCGGTGTCCTGTGCAAGCGCCCAGGACGGGAATCGAGCTAGTGATCCGCCAGTTGGATGCGCGGAACCGCGATCGGTGACCCTACAGGAGCGGATCCAGAATGAACGGCTCTTTGGGGATCACATAGCCGCGTTGGGGCTTCTCGCGTGGGGTTCCTACGGGCGAGGGGAGGGTGCCCTGCCCCTCGGGGCGGCTTGCTTCCGCCTGCTTCGCTGCGGCAGGATCGGGCGGCGCCTCGAGGGCTCCGCGCCGGCCGCAGGCAGAAAGCGCAAGGAGGAGACCGGCCGCGACCAGGACGCCGCGGGTGAGAGAGAGACGTAAGGGCATCGACGACTCCGAAGGCCGCGCACCATAACGGCAAGGGTTGCCGAGCCCAAGCGCGAACATCAGGGAGCGGGGCCGGCGATGCGAGGAAGGCGCGAAAGCTTGACGCTCCCGGACGGTCTTGAGGTTACTCGCACAGTTCGCCACATCGGGGTCACGATGACGAGCTTCAGTCCTTTGCAGTCCCTCATGTGCGCCGCGGCGCCTCTCACACCTGTTGACTCATGATCACGAGATCCTACGCCCTGCGGCGCGTGCTGCCGGCCGCAGCCGCCCTCGTCGTGGTGCTTGGCGCCGCGCTGGCCCTTTTACCCAACGGAACGGGTAACGGCGCGGATATCGCGGCCTGTCGTGCGGCTGAGAATACGGTCGAAAGACTGAAGCCGCTCGCGAAAGGGGATGTCGCCGCCATCACGTTCCCGCGGCCGTCCCTGCCGCCCGCGGCCGAGTTCCAGGGGCCCTCGGGCGAGCCTCTGACCCTTGAGAGCTTCAAGGGACGCACGGTGCTCGTCAATCTTTGGGCAACCTGGTGTCTGCCCTGCCGCGAGGAGATGCCGGCCCTGAACACCCTCCAGGAGGAACTCGGAGGGCCCGAGTTCGAGGTGGTCGCGATCAACGTCGACACCCGCCAACTCGACAAGCCGCGCCAGTGGCTCGCCGAGCACAAGATCGATGATCTCACCTATTATGCCGATCCAAGCGGGCGTCTCCTCCAGGTCCTGCAGAAATCCGGGCACCTCGTCGGACTGCCGACGTCCTTCATCCTTGACCCGAACGCCTGCGAGGTCGCGCTTCTGAAAGGCCCGGCCGATTGGAGTGGGCAGGACGCGCTCGCCTTCACGCGCGCGGCGCTCGGCCGGAGCTGATCCAAGCCCGGCAGGCCCCGCTGCCATTTGTCCCGGCTGGATCAGGGGACTCACCCTGAGTGAACCTTGCTGTAATCGGTCCGGGCGCGCAGAGCGGTATCGAGTGACGTCGCGTGTGGTCCTTAACCGGCCCGCATGAGTTGCACACAGAGGCTTCGGAGGCTTGCCAATCCTCAGATACCCCGTGGTGCTGGGCGCGCTATGCAGCCGGTTGTCGGGGATTGACCAGTGTGCCTCCGCACACAGAATGTGCTTGGCTATAGAACGCTCACAGTCGTGTATTCTGGGATGGGGACCATCGAGAGAGCGGGCCAGGTCGTGATCGACTGGTTGCACGAACTTCCTCCCGTGCTCGGCGCCGCATTCGTGTGCGGGTGCTTCCTGGTCGTCACGCTCATCGGCTCGGCCTATCTGCAGCCGACCTTCGGGCGGCTGCTGCAGGGCGAAAGGGAGCCCAACACGCTCGTCGGCCTGCTCCTGAGCACCTTCTCACTGTATTATGGTGTCCTGCTGGCTCTGCTCTCGGTTGCAGTCTTCGCCAATTACGACAAGGCGCAGGACACGGTCGGCCTGGAGGCCACGAGCCTCATCGCGCTATATCGCGAGTTCAGCGGATATCCTGAGCCGGTCCGCACATCCTTGGCAGAAACCCTGCGTCGCTATGTCGACGAGGAGACTGGCTCCGGCTGGAGTGAGCAGCATCGGAACCGGGCTTCCGGACCAGGGGGGCTGCTGGTGGACGAACTCAACCGTCAGCTGGTGAGCTTCAGGCCGAACCGCGAAACCGGTGAAGACGTGCTCCACCGCGAGACACTGCAGACATTCGGCGAGTTCGTCGAGCGTCGGCGCGCCCGTATCCAGGCTGCCGGGACGAGCATTCCGCCGGTGATCTGGAACGTCGTCCTGATCGGGGCGGTCCTCAACGTCTTCGTTCTTTGGCTGTTCGATCTGAAGCGAATGAGCCACTTCATCATGGGCGGCGTGCTGACGATCTTCATCGGCCTCGTCGTCTATATGGTTGCCGTGCTGGACCAGCCGTTTCGCGGGGCGCATGGGCTTCCACCCGACGAACTCGTCGAAGCACGCCAGCAGATGAACCCGCGATAGAGGGAGACCGGCTCTGCCCTATTCGGAATCCCGCAGAGCCTGTGCGGCGCTCATAGCCTCGGCCGCTGTCGTACTCGCTGAAAGGGAACGGATTAGTGAGCCTTTCACTCTCTCAACGTGATCCCGCATCAGAAGCTCTGCGCGCCCGGCATCGCGCTCGAGAATGGTTTCGTAAATGCGGTGATGATCGTCATGCCGGCGGCGCACGTCGTGATGTTCGAACGCGATGACGTTGCGATGTGACGAGGGGGCAACTTGCTGTGACATCCGCAGCATGTCGCGCAACATTCTCGACTGGCCTGCATTGTGGATGGCGCTGTGGAAGGCGGCGTTGATCTCGCCATAAGTGCTCCGATCCGTGGGGGATAGATCGCCCTTCTGCAGCAACTCGTCTCCGTCCTTCAGCGCTTTCTTGATAGCGACATGCTCCTCCGGACCCAGGCCGAGCAAGGCTGCGCGCTTGGCGGCCAGTCCCTCGAGAGCGGCTCGAATTTCGTAGGCCTGGACGATCTCTTCGACGGAGAATCCGCGCACATAGTAGCCGCGATTGGGGATGTGATCGAGCAATCCTTCGCCCGCGAGCGACTGCAGCGCTGCCCGTATCGGCGTGCGCGAAACCTGCAATGTTTCCGAGAGCGTGACTTCATAGAGGCGCTCGCCCGATTGAAACTGTCCGGCAAGAATCGAGCATCTCAGCCACTCTGTAATGGATACACTTCGGGTCGGGGCTTCGAGGTCTGCCGCAGTCCCGGATTTTGGTTCCCGTTCACCCGCTACCGTCATTGCCTTGCAATCGCTCCAACTAAGATGTTTTCGTTCCAGCAAGTTTTGGAACCGAGCTTTGCAGCGAGCCAAGCTCTCGGTCGGAGCTGGAGGTCGGCCATTCCCAGTTCGCCTTGGGAGGAATGTATACATCTTAGCTTGACTACGTCGGGAATGGCTATAGCCTCGCTTCCAAGCCCCGGATCGCCCGCATGCGGGGTCCCGACAAACGACAGGAGCAGATTGATGTGCAGGATCACGCTTCGCAGCCTCCTCGATGCAGGTCGGTGAGATGGCATTCGTTTTTCCGCCATCCGTCACGACGCTCGCCATCGTCGGCGGCGAGGATCGCTTTCCCGTCCGTCGCGTGTATTGCGTGGGCCGAAACTACGTCGCGCATATCCGCGAAATGAAGGAGGGCGACGAGCGTGATCCGCCGTTCTTCTTCCAGAAGCCGTCAGACGCCGTCGTCTCCGAGGGCGCGGTCGTGCCCTATCCACCGGCAACCGAGGATTTCCAGTTCGAGGTCGAACTGGTCGTCGCCATCGGCAAGACCGCTCGCAATGTGCCCGTTGCGAGTGCCCTCGACGTCGTTTTCGGCTATGGCATCGGCGTTGATCTGACCCGCCGGGATCGTCAGCGCGAATCCTTCAAGAAGGGGCTGCCGTGGGAAATCGGCAAGTCCTTCGACCACTCGGCGCCCTGCGGCCCGCTGCACACGGTAGCGTTGGTCGGCCATCGTCTCGAAGGCGGTATCTCCCTTTCGGTCAATGGCGAGGTGCGCCAGCAAGGCGACCTCAGGCAAATGATCTGGAACACGCCCGAGATCATCGCCAATCTGTCGACGCAATATCGCCTGGAGCCCGGCGATCTCATCCTGACCGGCACGCCGGCCGGCGTCGGGGCCGTGGTCCCCGGCGACCGGATCAACGCTTCCATCGAGGGCCTGTTGCCCTTCTCGTTCTCCATCGGCCCCGAAGAGGCGTAGGTCATGTTGCCGACCGAACGGATTGCATTTTCGGCCATCACCGAGCGCCCGCCGCTCAAGCTGCCGGGCAATGCCCGCATGGTAGTCTGGGTCATCGTCAACATCGAGGAGTGGGATCCGAAGGAAACCATGCCGCGAACGGTGTTGACGCCGCCCGCTGGCGGTTCGCCCTCGCCGGACATCCCGAACTGGGCCTGGCACGAATATGGCAACCGGGTCGGGTTCTGGCGGCTCCTCGAAGCGCTCGACAATCATGGCATCAAGGCCGTGCTGGCGATTAACGGCAAGGCGGTCTCCACCTACGAGCCGATTTCCCGCGCGGCGCTCGATCGCGGCTGGGAGTTCATGGGCCATGGCTTCGGCCAGAAGAACATGCAGAAGGTCCCGGACGAGCGGGAGGACATTCGCAAGACCGCGGATGCCATCAAGGCCTTTACCGGAAAGGCTCCGCGCGGATGGCTCGGTCCGGGGCTCACCGAGACCTGGGAAACCCCCGACCTCCTCGTCGAAGTGGGATTCGATTATGTCTGCGATTGGGTTCTCGACGACGAACCGGTCGTGCTCAAGACCCGCACCAAGCCCATCGTCAATATTCCCTATACGCAGGAATGCAATGACGTCGCCATGATGCTGATCCAGCACCACAAGGCGACGGAGTACCATGATCGCGCCATGGATCAGTTCGAGCAGATCTATCACGACAGCGCCGACTCGGCCCGCGTGATGGCGCTGGTGGTGCATCCCTACATCATGGGAGCACCGCACCGGGCCAAGCATTTCCGCCGTATCCTGGAAAAGATCAGCCACCGGCCGGACGTCGTGTTCTGGACCGGCGAGCAGGTCTATGACTGGTACCTGAGTCAGCGCCCCGATGCATTGCGTGGGGACTGACCTTTGGCCAGCCTCAACCTTGCTCAGTTTCTCAATGGACTGACCTTCGCAGCGCTCCTCTTCATCGTGGCCTCCGGCTTCACGCTGATTTTCGGATTGCTGCGCATCGTCAATCTCGCGCATGGTGCGCTGTATCTGTTCGGTGGCTATATCGGCTTTTCAGTCGCCGGAGCGACGGGCAATTTCGCGCTTGGCGCGCTGGCCTCCATGCTCTGCGTGGCGCTGATGGGGGTGGTGCTCAACGTCGGACTCCTGCGCTTCGTGCAGGGGTACGAATTGCGACAGGTGCTCCTAACCCTCGGTGTCGCCTTCGTGCTCAACGATCTCGCGCTCGTCATATGGGGCGGCGACACATTCTCGATGCCCGTCCCGGAAATGTTCCGCGGAGCGGTGCGGGTCGCCGGGGTGTTCTATCCGAAGTACCGGCTGTTCGTGCTCGGGCTCGGCATCGTCGTCTTCATCGCGCTCTGGCTGCTGCTCAATCGCACGCGCCTCGGAGCGTTGATCCGCGCCGGTGTGGACGATGCCGAGATGGTCGAGGCGATGGGCATCAACATTCGCCGGGTGTTTCTCGCCACCTTCATGCTCGGCGCCTCGCTGGCCGGCCTGGGCGGAGCCGTAGGCGGTGCATTCCTGACCCTCTATCCGACGGCGGATGCCGAGATCCTCGTGTTCTCGCTCGCGGTCGTGATCATCGGCGGGCGTGGAAGCCTCGTCGGCGCTGCGGTCGGTGCGCTCCTCGTCGGCCTGCTTAATACCATTGGGCAAGTCATGTTCCCCGAACTCGCCTATTTCGTGATCTTCGGTCCCATGGCGGCCATTCTCGCATTCCGGCCGCTCGGGCTGTTCGGGAGGGCTGCCTAATGGCGAACGGGCATGTCTCTCCGCGCTTCCCGGTCGTACCTCTCGCGGTGATCCTCGTCGTCTTCGGCGCATTGCCTTTGTTCGCGTCCAGCTATCAGACCAGCATCGCCAGCGAAGTGCTCATTTTTGCGCTGCTCGCCATGTCGATCGACGTGCTCGCAGGCTATGCCGGCCGCACGTCTCTCGGGCACGGCGCCATTTTCGGTGTGTCGACCTATGTGGTGATCTACTGGACCTCGGTCATGGGTGGGTCTCCCTGGGTCGCCGTGTTGCTCGGAGTCCTGGCGGCCACCGCGATCGCCTCGGTGTTCGCCCTGCTCGCCGTGCGGGTCAGTGGAGTCTACTTTCTCTTGCTGACGCTGGCGCTCGGAATGATCGTCTGGGGCGTCTGCCTGCGCTGGACGAGCGTGACCGGTGGCGAGAACGGGATCCGCGGCGTCGGCCGCCCGGACATCATCGCCGATCCCGTCGTCTTCTTCTATGTGACGCTCGCGACGGTTCTGCTCTTCACCGCCGTCGTCTGGCGGTTCGTCCAGTCGCCGTTCGGGCTCACCTTGCGCGGCATCCGCGACAGCGAAAGCCGGATGAACAGCCTCGGCTACAGCACCGCAGTCCATATGTTCATTGCGTTCACGATCACGGGCGTTTTCGCCGGTGTGGCGGGCGCGCTCTACGCACTGTTCAACGATTTCGTCAGCCCTTCGACCGTGCAGCTATCACAATCCGTGGAGGGGCTGCTGATGGCGATCATCGGGGGCGTCGGGACGCTGTTCGGAAGCTTCGTCGGCGCTGCGGCCATCATCCTCCTCGAGAACTTCGTCAGCCAGTTCACGCCGCGCTGGCCCATGGTTCTCGGGTTCATGTTCATCGGTACCATGATCTTCGCGCCCGAGGGCGTCCTCGGCGCTGCGAGCAAGCTCTTCCGACCAGCACGAAAGCGGAAGCCTTAACAAGCGTTAACAAAGAAAGAGAGAGGGAAACATGGATCGCAGGCAATTCTTGAAGACATCCGGACTGGCCCTGGGAGCTTCGATGACGGGCACCGTTGCGGCTCCGTTTGTTGCGAGAGCGCAGTCCGGGCCGATCCGGATCGGTCTGATGGCCCCCCTCAGCGGCGTCGTGGCGGCCGGCGGGCGCGAAATCGTCGAAGGCTTCAACATGTTCTGGGAGGAGCGCGGCAAGGCCATCGCCGGGCGCCCGGTCGAGGTGATCGTCGAGGACGATGCCGGAAACCCGGACACGGCGCTCCAGAAAGCTCGCCGCCTCGTGGAGCAATCGAAGGTCGACTTCCTGTTCGGCAACCTCCTCGCCAATACGGGTCTTGCCGTCGCAAACTACGTCAAGGGGAACGGCGTCCCGTATTTCATTCCGGTTATCGCCGCCGACGACCTCACGCAGCGCGACCGCGTGAGGAACGTTATTCGCGTCGCCGGCTACACCGCCAGCCAGATGCCGCGCCCGCTCGCCGACTGGGCGCTCAAGCAGGGCTACAAACGCGTTGCCACGATCGCGCAGGACTATACCTTCGGTCACGAGCAGTGCGCGGGCTTCGCTCAGGTGTTCACGGAGGGGGGCGGCAAGATCGTGGGGCAGCTCTGGAATCCGCTGAACACCGCCGATTTCAGCCCTTATATCGGCCAACTCGGCAGCATGAACGTGGACGCGATCTTTGCGATGGAACTCGGCGCGGACGCGACGCGGTTCATGCAGCAATATTCGAACTTCGGCCTGAAAGGCCAAATTCCGCTCCTTGGGGCCCAGAACTTCACGGATCAGTCTGTGATCCGCACGATGGGAGAGGAGTGTGACGGCATCGTATCGTCGGCGCATTTTGCCGAGGGATCGGACAATCCCGAAACGCAGAAGTTCGTGAAAGCCTATTCTGCGAAGTATGGAAAGCTGCCGTCGCTCTATGGCTTCTCGCACTATTCCGGCGCACTCTGGGTCGGCCAGGTCATCGAGCAACTCAAGGGCGATATCTCCAACCGTGATGCCTTCATCGATGCCGTTCTGAAGAGCGAGCTCACCAACTCGCCGCTCGGCCGCCCGGTGCGCTTCGATGACTACGGCAATCCGATCTACGACGTCTACATCCGCAAGGTTCAGAAGAACGCCGACGGCAAGTACTGGAACGTGCCGATCGAGACCTATTCCGCCGTTTCGCAGTTCTGGACCTACGATCCAGCACAGTACCTGAAGTCGCCGCCGTTCTCGCGCGACAACCAGGGCATCAAGAAGTAGGCGAGCGGTCCGCACTGAACTTCCCCGGAGGCGCCGCCCAGCCGAGGCGGCGCCTTCCGAATGAGACAGCAAAGAGCCGAACACGTGTCAGAAGCCGCGCTTGAGTTGGAGAATGTCGTCGTCGCCTTCGGAGCGCTGCGGGCCGTCGATAACGTGTCGATCTCGGTACAAGAGGGCGAACGACGCGCCATCATCGGTCCGAACGGCGCCGGAAAGACCACGCTGTTCAATGCCATCACCGGCGTGAATCCGCCGACCTCCGGACGCATCGTCTTCGAGGGCGCGACCGTCACGCGAAAACCTGCTCATGTGCGCGCCCGGATGGGAATGAGCCGGACGTTTCAGATCACCAACCTGTTCCCGCGACTCACCGTGGCCGAGAACATGCAGCTTGCCCTCCGCGGTACCGGCCGCGGCAAGTTCTCGCTCTTCGGGTCCATGCACCTGACCTCCGACGAGGAAGAGCGCGTGGCGTCTGCGCTTTCGATTTCGAGGCTCCACGAACGCGGCTCCACGGCGGTGCATGAACTCTCCTATGGCGAGCAGCGCCAGCTCGAAATGGCCATGGCTCTCGTGACCAAGCCGAGACTCCTGCTGCTCGACGAGCCGGCCGCGGGCCTGTCGCCGGCCGAACGCGTAATCGTATCCGACATCATCCGTTCTCTGCCGCGCAATCTGACGATGGTGCTCATCGAGCACGACATGGAGCTCGTCCTGAAGCTCGTGGACTACGTCACCTGTCTGAACAACGGCCAGATGCTGGCCGAGGGATCGCCGGACAGCATCAGCACTGATCAGCGCGTGCAGGACGTCTATCTCGGAAAGGCCCGCGATCATGCTTGAGGTCAAGGACCTTCACAGCTTCTATGGCGAGGCACATGTGCTGCATGGCGTGACGCTGACTGTCAGGCCGAGCGAGGTCGTCGCGCTCCTCGGCCGCAACGGCATGGGCAAGACCACCCTGATCCGCTCGATCATGCGGTTGGCTCAGCCGCAGGTCAGAGGAGGTTCCTTGCACTGGAAAGGCGAGGAACTGCACGACCTGACACCCCACGAAGTCGCAAAGCGTCGCATCGCGCTGGTGCCTCAGGGGCGCAGGCTGTTTCCGTCTCTCAGCGTAACCGAGCACCTCACGATATTGAAGCCCGCCAGTGCGAAAGACGGTTGGACTGTCGAGCGGGTTTTCGAGATGTTCCCGCGCCTCGCCGAGCGCCGGCACCATCGTGGCAACCAGCTTTCGGGCGGAGAGCGCCAGATGCTCGCGGTCGGCCGTGCGCTGATGATCGACCCGGAACTCATCCTGATGGACGAGCCGACGGAAGGGCTGGCGCCCGTGATGGTGCAGCATCTTGAGTCCATCATCTCCGATCTCGGCAGGACCGGCCTCGCCATCCTGCTCGTCGAGCAGAATCTCTACAGCGCGTTGTCGGTCGCCGACCGTCTCTACGTCCTCGAGACCGGCAAGGTCGTTCACGAGGCGAGTGCCGACGCGGTTCGCAAGGACCAGGGTCCACTGATGCGCTTCCTCGGTGTCCACTGACTGTCGCAGCAACAGGAGGATCGGAGTGACACTCGGACCATGGGGCCTGTTCATCGACGGCACCTTCCGCCCCGCCGTGTCGGGCCGCACGTTCCAAATCGAGAATCCGAAGAATGGTTCGACGATTGCAGAGGTCGCGGAAGGGGCGACCGAGGACATTGAGATCGCCATCATAGCCGCCGAGCGAGCCTTTCCGGTCTGGTCCGCACTAACGGGCGCCGAACGCGCCGATATCATGCATTGCGCTGCCGAGGTTCTAAGGCGGCGCCTGCCTGACCTCGTATCCTTGGAAGTCGACCAGATCGGCCGGCCGCGCCGCGAAATGGCGGCTCAGCTCGCACGATTGCCGGAATGGTTCGCCTATTTCGGCGCCGTGGCACGGACCCATGAGGACACCGTTCCTCCATTCGCGGGGAACTATCTCAATTACACCCGGCGCGTGCCGCTCGGCGTGGTTGGGCATGTCACGCCCTGGAACCACCCGCTTCTGATCCTCACCAAGAAGGTCGCGCCGTCTCTTGCTTCGGGCAACACGATGGTGGTCAAGCCATCGGAGCTTGCGCCAGTCACGCCCCTTCTTCTCGGCGAAATCCTCAAGGAAGCAGGCGTCCCTGACGGGGTCTACAATGTGGTTCCGGGCTTCGGCGGAACAGCCGGCCTCGCCTTGTCCTCGCATCCGCGCGTTCGCAAGATCGATCTCACCGGCGGCACCGAGACGGGCAAGGCGGTCGCGTCCATTGCCGGCCGGAACCTCGTCAAGGTCGCTGCCGAACTCGGCGGCAAGGCCGCCGTCATCGCCTTTCCCGATAACGATATCGATCGCACCGTGGCGGCGACCTTGTTTGCATCCTTCATCGCGGCCGGCCAGACCTGCGTGCAGGGGGCACGCCTTCTCGTGCACCGGTCGATTCACGACGAGGTCGTGGCGGAACTCATCCGGCGCACCGGCGAGATCCGGCTTGGCGATCCCCAGCTCGAGGCCACCCAAATGGGGCCGTTGGTATCGAAGAAGCAGCGCGATCTCGTCGAAACTTATATTCGTATCGGTCAGGAGGAGGGCGCGACGCTTGCCTTCGGGGGCTCACGCCCCGAAGAGGTAGCATTTGCGGATGGCTACTATCTGCTGCCCACTATCTTCACCGATGTGAAGCCGGATATGCGCATCGCTCAGGAGGAAATCTTCGGTCCCGTCGTCTGTGTCATGCCGTTCGACACCGAGGAGGAGGCGATCGCGATTGCTAACGGCACGGAGTTCGGGCTTGCAACGAGCATCTGGACGCGTGACGTCGCGCGCGCTCATCGCGTCGCACACCGGCTCCAGAGCGGAATCGTCTGGATCAACGATCATCACAGGATCGATCCGGCCTCGCCCTGGGGCGGCTTCAAGATGAGCGGCATTGGGCGCGAGAACGGGCTCGTCGCTTACGAGGAATACACCCAGATCCAGAACATCATTGTCAATCTCTCCGACGCCGTATTCGACTGGTATGCGGACGACGATCAACCCAAGCGGTACAGCTAGAACCTCAATGAAGATCGACTTTCACAGCCACGTCATTCCACCGTCCTTCGTGGCGGCCGTCGAGAACGGGCCCGCACGCCTGAAGGCGCGCGTCCTGGGGTCTGGGAGCGACCGCACGGTGGTGCACGATCAAGGCTACGCCTATCCGTTGTTTTCGGAATTCATCAGTGTCGATGCCAAGATCGCTGCCATGGACCGGAAGGGTATCGATATCTCGGTCATCTCGCCGGCTCCGCCGACCTTCACCTATTGGGCCGAACGGGATCTGGCCATCGAGGTAACGCGTCTCGTGAACGACGGCGTTGCCGAAATGGTGTCCGCTCGCGCAGAGCGCCTGCGGGGCATGGGCATTCTGCCGATACAAAATCCTGACGCTGCCATCGCCGAACTCGAGCGCATCGTCGGGATGCATGGTTTCCGCGCGGTCGAGATCGGGACCAGCATCGAAGGCGTGAAGCTCACGGACGAACGCTTCGCCCCGGTTTTGCGGCGGGCTGCCGAGCTGGGCGTCTTCATCCTGGCGCACCCTTACTACATCGGAAACAAGGCGGGGCTCGAGGATTATTACCTGACCAACCTGATCGGCAATCCGCTCGAGACCACGTTGATGGTGGCTGATCTGATGTTCAGCGGTACCCTGGACCGGTTGCCGGATCTGAAGATCGGCCTGGCTCATGGCGGGGGCTTCACGCCCTACCAGATCGGACGACTCGTGCACGGCCACAAGGTCCGCAGCGAGACGCATGCGAATACCGTAACGTCGCCGCTCGATCTGCTGCGGCGGTTCTACTTCGACAGTGTCGTGTTCGAACCACAGGCGCTGGCCTATCTGGCCCGGCTCGTTGGTGCCGAGAGGGTGTTCCTGGGCACCGATGCGCCATTCGATATGGGGGACGAAGACCCGTTGAAGACCCTTGCGGATGCGCACGGCTTGACCAGCACGGAGCGCGCCCGGATTGCCGGACAGACGGCCCTCCGGCTCCTCGGCGAAGCGGAATAGAGGCGAGCATGAGCAACAGCGAAATCGGATCAAGCTTGCGCGGACGGCTCGACTTTGAGCCCATCAACCAGCGCAGGCCGCTGAAGCTGCCCGGCGGGGCTCGCGTTGCGGTGTGGACCATCGTCAATGTCGAGAACTGGCGCCCGACC
>NZ_LN811362.1:285562-300167 GCF_001006805.1 Microvirga massiliensis
GTCGCGGCCTGATCAATGGCGGCGAGCTGGGAGGCCTGAAGGCACGATTGCTGCTGTCCACCCTTCTGAGCGCAGGCTACGAGGGTGAGGAATTGGCTAGGCAGTTCGAGATCTACGCCCGCGCTTAGACCCACGCCTCGAGGCAGTCTCTCGTTCCCGCGACGCGGGAACGGTATCAGGAGGAGGTGAGCCGTCAGCTTCTCGATAGGCGAGGGCAGCCTTCACCCTCAGCTTCCGACCCCAGCGGGGTTGATCCTGGCGTCTCAGGCTGGCGCGAAGGCGCCCATCGCCTCCGGACACCCGGGTGCACCGTCGAAGCCGGGGCGCAAGAGACGCCAGGGGCGGTCAAAGGCTCGGCGCGCCTCTCCACCGCGGAGCTGGCGCAGTGTGCCGTCGGCCTGAACCTCCTCGAGCACGAGGAAGCCGAGCGCCTGCAGCATCACCGCGGCGGTCTTGGTGCCGACATCATCGGCGGCCACGGGCAGCGAGCCGGCCGCATAAACCGCCTCGATCAGCACCTTCGGGTGGCGTGTGGGTCCTCGAGTTCCGCGCTTCCGAAACGCAACAACGTTGCCCCCAGTCTCTGTCATGGTGAAAAGCCCCGCTTTGGCTGCTTGGCGCAGCTCGATCCTTGTCGGCCAAAAAGATCGAGGAAAATCCGCAGCTTGGGAATGCGACCAATGGACGGCGGGCAATTCGCCCAACGTAACGCGCATGACATGTCACCGAGGCCTTGCTAATCCCCTCCGTATCCGTTGGGGAGGGGCATGCGCTACTACATCGGGCTCGCAACCACATTCCATGATCCGGCCGTTGCGATCGTGGGGCCGGACGGACAGGTGCTTTTCGCGGAAGCTGCGGAGCGCCCCTTGCAGTACAAACGCGCGCCGAACTGCGAGCCGGATCTGCCGGGGCGCATGGAAGCTCTTCTGGCAGAGTGGATCCCGGAAGGGGCGGAGATCGTCATCGCGACGAGCTGGGGTGCGGACTTCACCGGATTTCTGGATCAGACCGCCCGTGCCGGCAGCTTCACTATCGGGACTCTCCTGCGCACTGCGCCGGGCCTCAATGCGTCCCTCGTTCCCGAACGCACCGAGCGCATCCTCGTTGCGAATCTCCACCTTGCCCAGCAGCGCGCCGGATACGGAGCGCTCCTCGCCCTCGATCGCGCGGCAATCGGGGTCCGCATCGTGGATCTGCGACGCTACGGACATCACCTTTCACATGCCGCGTACGGCCTATGGGGCAGTCCGTTCCGTGAGGCAGCCTGCCTGGTGGTCGACGGGATGGGCGAGACAGGCGCCTCGGCGATCTTCGCCCTTCAGGACGGCCGGATCGGCGAGATCAAGCGGCATGTCGGCCGGGCGTCGATCGGCTTCTTCTTCGGGCTCGTCACCGATCTCGCGGGCTTCGACCAGACAAAGGGTGAAGAATGGAAGATCATGGGCCTTGCGCCCTATGGCTGCCGTGATCCCGAACTCCTCGCTCTGCTGCGGCGTCTCTTCCGGGTCGAGCGCAACCGGCTGATCTTCTCCGATGCTGCGACGGTGCAATCGGTGGCCTCCGAGCTTCTGGCGCGACGACCCGCGAATGCCTGCGAAGAGGGTTGGGCGGATCTCGCGCGTTGCGGCCAGGATGTCTTCGAAGAGATGATGGACGTGCTCCTCGCGGAGGCGGCGTCGCTCGCGCCCTCGCCAAACCTCGTGCTGTGCGGGGGCTGTGCCTTGAACTCCTCCTATAACGGAAAGATCCTGGCGCGTTCCCCATTCACGGCGCTCCACGTGCCGTCCGCCCCCGCCGATGACGGGAATGCGATCGGCGCCGCGTGGCTCGCCTTTGCGGAAGACGATCCGGATTGGCGTCCAAAGTCGGGGCCGCTCACACCCTATCTCGGGTCACGCATCTCGACCGAGACGCTCGAACGCATGGCGGCTTGGGAACCACGCCTGCGGCATCTTGGGGCTGGAATTGTCGATGCCGCCGCCGATCTCCTGGCCGAGGGCAAGCTCGTCGGTTTCGTCCAGGGCAGAGCCGAGTTCGGGCCTCGCGCGCTTGGGAATCGCTCGATCCTCGCGGATCCGCGCCCTGCAGACGCGAAGGAGATCCTAAACGCGAAGGTGAAGTATCGCGAGGCGTTCCGTCCCTTCGCCCCATCGATCCTCGCCGAGCATGTGCCAGACTGGTTCGAGGACGCGCAGGACTCGCCCTACATGGACAGGACGCTGCGCTGGCGTGCGGATATGCAGGGCCGGGTGCCGGCTGTGGTCCACGAGGACGGGACTGGGAGGCTGCAATGCGTCACGGCGGATCGCAATCCTCGCTACCATGCGCTCATCAGCGCCTTCGCGAGGCGGACCGGTGTCCCGATCGTGCTGAACACGAGCTTCAACATCATGGGAAAGCCGATCCTGCACAGCACGGAAGACGCTCTGCTGATGTTCTATACGACCGGCCTCGACGCAGTCGTGATCGAGGACTGGCTCATCGCCAAGTGAGGCAGCAGGCTCGTCACCCGACGGGGTGCAAAAAGAAAAGCCCCGGCCGGAGCCGGGGCGATTCCTGTACGCGATAGATGCAGGCGCGCGTTACGCCGACTGCTTTACCGTGATGCCCTTGTCGGCAAAGAGCTGCTGCAGCTCGCCAGCCTGGAACATCTCGCGCGTGATGTCGCAGCCGCCGACGAACTCACCCTTTACGTAGAGCTGTGGGATCGTCGGCCAGTTCGAATAGTCCTTGATCCCCTGGCGGACGTTCTCGTCCTCGAGCACGTTCACGCCTTTGTACGGGACGCCGAGATAATTCAGGATCTGCACGACCTGCCCGGAAAAGCCGCACATAGGGAATTGCGGCGTGCCCTTCATGAAAAGCACGACGTCGTTGGACTTGACCTCGTTATCGATCACCTGGTGAGCATCGCTCATGGAACTCTCCTGTTGCGCTACGTTCAAGGCGCAGCGCGTTCATGCCTGATTGTCGGTGGCGACCGTCGTCAGCGCAAGGGCATGGAGGGCGCCGCCCATCCGCCCCTGCAGGGCGGCATAGACCATCTGGTGCTGTTGTACCCGCGACTTTCCCCTGAACGCCGCCGAGGTGACGGTCGCCGCATAATGGTCCCCGTCGCCTGCAAGATCGCGGATCTCAACCATCGCATCGGGCAGCGCGCCCTTGATGAGCCGCTCGATCTCCTGCGCATCCATCGCCATTACGAGACTCCCCCAACCGTTGTTCAACCGGCCATGAAACGGGGCAGCCACGCCTCGTGGGCCGCCTTCAGATCCTGCACTGATATGGCCTCACCATCGGGCAGAATCAATGAATCTCCGCCCGTCATGCCGATGATCGCGGCGGGTATGCCGAGGGCCGTCGCCTCGTAGAGAATGTCCGGCGCCTGATCGGCGTCGACCGCCAGGAGATAGCGACCCTGATCCTCCCCGAACAGGAAGGCGTGGAGCGGCAATCCTTCGGGCGCGGCGGCCAGGCTTGCGCCGATCCCGCCGGCCATCGCCATCTCGGCCACGGCGAGGCCGAGGCCCCCATCCGAGCAGTCATGGACGGAATCGACCTGGCCCGATCGGATGAGCTGGCGCACGAAATCACCGTTGCGGCGCTCAGCCGTGAGGTCGACGGGCGGGGGCGCTCCCTCCTCGCGCCCGCAGATCTCGGCGAGGTAGATCGACTGGCCGAGCCAGCCCTCCGTATGCCCGATCAGGACGAGCGCGTCGCCCTCCCGCTTCACGCTCGCGGAGGCGCGCACCGTCACGTCGTCCACGACGCCGACGCCGCCGATCGTCGGCGTCGGCAGAATGCCCTCGCCGTTCGTCTCGTTGTAGAGGGACACGTTCCCGGAGACGACCGGGAAATCGAGCGCGCGGCAGGCCTCGCCGATGCCGCGGATGCAGCCCACGAACTGACCCATGACTTCCGGCCGCTCCGGGCTGCCGAAATTCAGGTTGTCGGTGATCGCGAGAGGTCGTCCGCCGACAGCCGTGATGTTGCGCCAAGCCTCCGCAACGGCCTGCTTGCCGCCTTCGACAGGATCGGCCTCGCAATAGCGCGGTGTCACGTCGGTCGTCAGAGCAAGGCCTTTCGGGCCATCCTCAACCCGCACGATTGCGGCATCGCCGCCTGGCGTCGCGATCGTGTTCCCGAGGATGAAGTGGTCGTATTGTTCATAGACCCACCGCTTCGAGCACTGCTCCGGTGATCCGACGAGGCGAAGGAGGGCCTCCGCGTTGGAGATCGGCGCCGGAACGCTCTCCGGCGCGATGACCGGCTGATAGGTGTTCGCGAGATGCGGACGATCGTAGACGGGCGCCTCGTCGCCGAGTTCCTTGATCGGCAGGTCCGCCATGACCTCGCCGTGATGCTTCACGACGAAGCGCAGGGTGTCGGTCGTGCGCCCGATGATCGCGAAGTCGAGACCCCATTTCCGGAAGATCGCCTCGGCCTCGGCCTCCATTCCCGGCCGCAGCACCATGAGCATCCGCTCCTGGCTCTCCGAGAGCATCATCTCATAGGCCGTCATGCCTTCCTCGCGGCACGGCACCCGATCGAGGTCGAGCTCGACGCCGAGATTGCCCTTCGCGCCCATCTCGACCGCCGAGCAGGTCAGGCCGGCTGCCCCCATGTCCTGGATCGCGATGACCGCGCCGCTCGCCATCAACTCGAGGCAGGCTTCGAGGAGCAGCTTCTCGGCGAAGGGATCTCCGACCTGAACGGTCGGGCGCTTCTCCTGCGAGGATTCATCGAACTCCGCAGACGCCATCGTGGCGCCGTGGATTCCGTCGCGGCCGGTCTTCGAGCCGAGATAGACGATCGGATTTCCGACCCCCGTCGCTGCCGCGTAGAAGATCTCGTCGCTGCGCGCGAGACCGACGGCCATCGCGTTCACGAGGATGTTGCCGTTGTAACGGGGGTGGAAGCCGACCGAGCCCCCGACCGTCGGAACGCCGAATGAGTTCCCGTAGCCGCCAATTCCTGCGACGACCCCGCTCACGAGATGTCGCGTGCGCGGATGATCGGGCGCACCGAAACGGAGCGCATTGAGTGCTGCGATCGGCCGGGCGCCCATCGTGAACACGTCGCGCAGGATGCCGCCGACGCCCGTCGCTGCGCCCTGATAGGGCTCGATGAAGGATGGATGGTTGTGGCTCTCCATCTTGAAGACGCAGGCGAGCCCGTCGCCGATATCGATCACGCCGGCATTCTCGCCGGGCCCCTGAATGACCCAGGGCGCCTTGGTGGGCAGCGTGCGCAGATGCAGGCGCGAGGACTTGTACGAGCAATGCTCGTTCCACATCGCCGAGACGATGCCGAGCTCAGTAATGGTGGGCTCGCGGCCGATGAGCGCGACGAAGC
Organism: Microvirga massiliensis; assembly: GCF_001006805.1. Lineage (GTDB taxonomy): Bacteria > Pseudomonadota > Alphaproteobacteria > Rhizobiales > Beijerinckiaceae > Microvirga > Microvirga massiliensis. The sequence goes on from NZ_LN811362.1 coordinate 290,921, forward strand.
GCTCGTATTCGTCGGGTTTCAGCCCGTGCTCCTTCACGAGCTCCGGCGTGATCTCGATCGAACTGCGGATCATCTTGTCCTCTTATGCCGCGCGACCGAGGGACTCGACGAGGCTCTCGAACAGAGGCAGGCCATCGGTCCCGCCGACGAGGTCTTCGATCAGGTTCTCGGGATGCGGCATCATCCCGAGCACGTTGAGACCGGGGGAATAGATTCCCGCGATTGCATTCATCGAGCCATTGCGATTGGCATCGTCGGTGAGGGCGCCGGTCGCGTCGCAATAGCGGAAAGCGACGAGGTTCTCTCCCTCGAGCCGCCGCAGCGTCTCTTCGTCGGCCGTATAGTTTCCTTCGCCGTGGGCGACGCAGACATCAATGACCTGGCGCGCGGCGTAGCGGCGCGTGAAGGCGGTGTCGTTGCGCTCGACGCGCAGCAACTGCCGATGGCAGATGAAGCGGAGGTTCGCGTTGCGCATGAGGATGCCGGGCAGGAGCCCGGCCTCGCAGAGAATCTGGAAGCCGTTGCAGATCCCGAGCACGAGGCCGCCCGCTTCCGCGTGCCGGCGCACCGCGTCCATGATGACCGCGCGTCCGGCGATCGCCCCACACCGGAGATAGTCGCCATAGGAAAACCCGCCCGGGAGGACGACCAGATCGGTGCGATCCGGCAGGTCCGGATCTGCGTGCCAGATGCGCTCGGCTTTGGCACCAGCGCGGGTGAGGGCGCGCACGGCGTCGGCGTCGCGGTTGGATCCCGGGAAGACGATGACGGCAGCTTTCATGGCGGGCTCCCTCGGCGCTCGGCACGCCGTCTCAAAGGAGTTCGATCCGGTAATTCTCGACGACCGTGTTGGCGAGGAGGCGCTCGCAGGCCTGGCGCAACGCTTCCTCAGCAACGGCGCGGTCACTCGTATCGAGTTCGACGTCGAAGACCTTCCCCTGGCGCACGGACGAAATCCCGTCAACGCCGAGCGAGGCGAGGGCCCCCTCGATCGCCTTGCCCTGCGGATCGAGCACGCCATTCTTGAGGGTGACGGTCACGCGGGCTTTCATGATCGATATCTCCAGCGGCTGGCCAGCATCGTAGTCAGGGACCGATACCGGATGTTGCCGGTAAGGCCAACGCCCGCTGCCCCGATCGGTGCGCAAACCTCGCACCGCGACAACGATGCACAGACCGGCGTTCCTGTGGTCCGGGAGACGTCGGGAGAGATCCGGGTTTTCTCAAGACTGGAGGTGGGCGGCAGCGGCGCGGCGCACGGCGCTCAATACGGCGTTTTTCTCTTCGCCCACGACCAGCACGATCCGGAGATCCGCGCCATCCCGGCGGGCGAGCGCCGCGCCATGAGCGTGGCGCTTTCCATCCTCCCGCACGATATCGATCCCGAAGCCTCTGGCAGTTCCCTCCTGGAGCGGCACGATCGTGGAAACGGAGCGTTGCCGCGGCTTTGCCCCCTTCGTCGGCGGAGGCGCCGGGGTCGCGAGGCGGGCCGCCAGTGGAGCAGGGTCGTGAAGGAGCCGCTCCGCAACATCAGCATCTTCCCCTCTAAGCCGCACGACACCGACGACCATCCCGGGCCGGCACTCGGGCGGCGCGCAGAGAGCAACGGCCTCGGGGATGGCACGGTCCTCGGCCAGCCAGGATCTGAGCGGGAGGTTGATCCACGGCGTCTGAAGGGTTTCCGGCAAGCCGGCGACGGATTCCGGAAAATAGCTGCATCCGGTCGCGGCGAAGAGGGCTGCCGCCGCGAGCAATCCCCAGAACGAGGAAGCCCGGCGCGGGGCCGGGCATCGTTCTCTTGGACCGGCGCAGACTGTCACTGCACGAGGCGCGGGCCGCCGACAGCTGTCTTGTCGTTCTCGGCGAGAATCCCGAGCCTGCGCGCAACCTCGGAATAGGCTTCGATCAGGCCGCCGAGATCCCGGCGGAACCGGTCCTTGTCGAGCTTGTCCTTGGACTTCATGTCCCAGAGCCGGCAGGAATCCGGGGAGATCTCGTCCGCCACGACGATCCGCATCATGTCGCCTTCCCAGAGGCGCCCGGTCTCCATCTTGAAGTCGATGAGACGGATGCCAACGCCGAGGAAGAGTCCCGAGAGAAAATCGTTGACCCGGATGGCGAGCGCCATGATGTCGTCGATCTCCTGCGGGGTCGCCCAGCCGAAGGCCGTGATATGCTCTTCCGACACCATCGGATCTCCGAGGGCATCGTTCTTGTAATAGAATTCGATGATCGAGCGGGGGAGTTGCGTGCCTTCCTCGAGGCCGAGACGCTGAGACAGGGAACCCGCAGCCACGTTCCGGACCACGACCTCGAGCGGAATGATCTCGACCTCACGGATCAGCTGCTCGCGCATGTTGAGCCGCCGGATGAAGTGCGTCGGAACCCCGATGTCGTTGAGGTTCTGGAAGATGTACTCGGAGATCCGGTTGTTCAGGACACCCTTGCCGTCAATCACCTCGTGCTTTTTCGCATTGAAGGCGGTCGCATCGTCCTTGAAGTGCTGGATGAGAGTTCCCGGCTCAGGTCCCTCATAGAGGACCTTCGCCTTGCCCTCGTAGATGCGACGGCGGCGGTTCATTGGAGTGTACCGTGGTTTGAGGAAGTCCATAGGGGGCCGTGGCTCCTTTTGTAGGATTGTCAGATCCGCGGCTCGCGCGGGCGCGGTCAAGGACCGGCAGCCCGGCTCGGGCGAGAACCTACCCGATCACCGCGTGGAGCACAACGACAGCCTGGAAACCCTTGCCAGCGTCAAATATGCTCGAGGCAAGTGCGAAAAAAGAGGCAGCTTCAGAATGCCCGGCCTCGCTTTCCACCGACGATGGTTCACTCCGGGTCGGAGACGGAAAACGGAGCTCAAGCAGCTGTTCCATCTGGTAGGGGTGTCGCCGGGTGTCTATATCGCGGGCATCAAGCTCGAGCTTAGGGAGCCCGCTGTTTCATGACTACCTTCGACGAACGTAAGGACGCCTTCGAGCGGAAGTTTGCTCTCGACGAGGAGCTTCGCTTCAAGGCGACGGCCCGCCGCAACAGGCTCTTCGGGCTCTGGGCTGCCGCTCAGCTCGGCAAGGAGGGCGCCGATGCGGAAAGCTATGCCAAGAGCGTCGTCCTGGCGGATTTCGAGGAATCCGGTGACGCCGACGTCATTCGCAAGGTCAGGACCGACCTCGAAGGCGCCGGGAAGCCCGTCGGCGAGCGCGAGCTCGAGCGCAATCTCGAGGAGCTGATGATCCGCGCCGTCGACGAGATCAAGGCCGGCCGCTAGCCGATAGCTTCGAGAAGGGGAGGGAGCAATGTCCAGTGTGCAGGAGCTTGGTGATCGCCTGAGAGCAGGGAATCCGGCCTTTTCGGCGTGGTGCGGACTTCTCGAGCCCGGGATTGCCGGGCTCCTCGCCCGGGAGCCTTTCGACGCAATTACGCTGGACATGCAGCACGGCGCGATCGATCTCGCGACGCTCATCCGTGCCATCCCGCTGGTGGTTGCCGCGGGAAAGCCCGTCCTCGCGCGCATCCCGGTCGGCGATTTCGCGACGGCGTCGCGTCTCCTCGATTCCGGCGTGTCGGGGATCATCGCGCCGATGATCAACACCGTCGAGGATGCCCGGCGTTTCGGAAGATTCACGAAATTCCCGCCCCTCGGAGAGCGAAGCTGGGGGCCTCATGCCGCGGTGGCGCTCAGTGGGCTGTCGCCGACCGATTACTTCACCCGGGCCAACGGATTCTCGATCGCCCTGGCGATGATCGAGACACGGGAGGCCCTGGGGATCGTCGACGACATCCTGGCCACTCCCGGCGTCGATGGCGTGTTCATCGGCCCTGCCGACCTCTCGATCGCCCTCTCGAACGGTGGCGTCGTCGACCCGGCGAGCCCGGAGGTCGAGAAGGCACTCGACCACGTCCTGGCCCGTGCCCGCGCCGCGAACCGCTTCGCGGCGGTCTACGCGCCGACGGGAGAGCGTGCGGCGGTTCTGGCCCGCCGGGGCTTCGACCTGATCGCGATCGGAAGCGACATCACCTACCTCCGTACCGGTGCCGCCCAGGCGCTTGCGGCTGCACGGGCTTCAGCCAAGGGCGCCTGATCCGAGCTGACACGCGGGCAGACCTGCCACCGAGAGGGCAGGGCTGCCCTATCCGGGATAGGGCAGCCCGAAGGATTGTGTGAGGAAAAGGCCCCCGTGCCGAAGTCCTTCGGCATCGATTCCGTGCGCGACTCCAGCCGAGAGGTGCCATTGGCAGGGGATCTCTGCAACGCCGAGGGCATCGGATGTCATGAAGAGAGCTTCGACCGGGATCACGTCGTCCCGGTCTCCGTGCACCAGCAGGATCGGGGGCTTTGACCGGATCTGACTCTTCAGGCTCTCCGGCCCTTTTCCCTCCTCGACCACGAGCATGCCCGAATAGCCCAGGACCGCCGCTACGGGTGCCGGACGTCGAAGCGCGACATGCAGGGCCATCATGGTTCCCTGGCTGAACCCCACGAGAGCGAGCTTCGAAGCCGGAAGGTCGTGTCGCTCGAGTTCGGTGCTGAGAAAGGCGTCGAGGCTTGGGCCGGCATGGTTGACCCCACGCCAGCGCTCGTGCGGATCGCGGAACGTCAACGGGAACCACTGCCGGCCCATGGGCGCCATCCCGCACGCCTCCGGAGCATGGGGAGCCACGAAGGCCGCGTCAGGGAGCCAAGGCTGCCATTGCCGGCCAATTTCGATCAGGTCGTTCCCGTCGGCACCGTAGCCATGCAGGAACACGACCAGCTGACGTGCCCGACCGGAGCGGGGGGCAAGTCTCGGGCCGTCGATCGAAGCCATGATGAAAATTCTCCGGTGGTGAATGGGTCGGGGATGCTCAACCCTGCCCTTCGCGCCCGGTCAAGCCGATGCGTGAACGATCAGGGAGGGGAGGCAGGCCATGGGAGGACGGTTACCTGCGTCGTGATCGTTGCCGCGACCTTTCGTCGGTGGGATTCGCGATAATTCCCGCCCGGCCCTTCAGACGGCGGTAATGTGACCAGAGGAGATGCGCGGCCGCGCCCCGCAGGGGCCGCCACCGTTCGGCGAGTGCGGTGAAATCTGACCGGCCCGGTCTACTGGGGAGGTCGTAAAGGGACCGAGCTGCCTCCTGTAAAGCGAGATCGCCTGCCGGCAGCGCATCGGCATCGCCGAGGCAGAAGAGGCGGTAAACCTCCGCGGTCCATGGTCCGATCCCAGACACCGAGGTCAACAGCTCGTCGGCTTCTTCGGAGGGCAGCGATCCGAGCCGGTCGAGAGGAAGGCTCCCCGACAGGCAGGCCTCTGCGGTTGCTCGGATCGTCCTGATCTTGGCGGCCGAGAGGCCGGCCTCGCGCAGCAGGGTGTCGGGCGCGGCACGAATCGTCTCTGGCGACAGAACCGGAAAGCGATCGATGAGGCGCGACAGGATAGCAGTCGCGCTTGCGGTCGAGACCTGCTGCGCGACGATAATGGCCGCAAGGCCGGGAAACCCATCTGGTCGCCGGCGCAACGCCGGTCGGTCTCCCGCAAGCGGGGCGAGCATCACGTCGCGCTCGACGAGAAAGGTAATGGCCGTTTCGAGATCGGCTTGGGTGGCCAGCCGGGCGGGAGGACCGATGGTCTTTGAGGATGAGGTCATGGCCTGCATGGTTCGAGCGTTCCGGGGCGAGGTCACCAATGGCGGTTCCGCCATGTGATCGGGGCGCGGTAAAGAGAGGCCGGCGGGTCAGGGCCGAGGCTCCTCGACCCACCGGATCTCCGACCATACCTCTCCTCCCGGACAGGCCGGCGATATCTCGAAACCTATCTTACGAATGACACCTCATGATCCGCCTATCTTCCGGTTCGCGCCGAGCCCCAATGGGCGGCTCCATCTCGGCCATGCCCGGTCCGCTCTCCTGAACCAGGAATTCGCCCGCCGTGCTGGCGGACGCCTCCTGTTGCGGATCGAGGATATCGATCTCGAGCGCTGCCGTCCCGCTTTCGTCGCGGGCATCGTCGAAGACCTCGCCTGGCTCGGTTTCACCTGGGAGGAGCCGGTCCGGCGGCAATCGGATCATTTCGAGGATTACCGTGACGCGGCGAAGAGGCTGCGAGAGCGCAACCTCCTTTATCCATGTTTCTGCTCCCGACGGGATGTCGCCCGGTGTGCCGCAGCGAAAGGCGGGGCGACGACGGATCCCGATGGAGCGCCGCTCTACGCCGGCACCTGTCGATCCCTCCCGATGCGCGAGGCCGAGCGCCGTATCGCTGCGGGTGAGCCTCACGTCTGGCGACTTGCGATGAATCGGGCACTCGATGTTGCCCCGCGGGAACTCGGCTACAGCCGTTTCGATGCCGATTTCCGTCAGGAGAGCGTCCCCTGCACACCGAGCCGTTGGGGCGACGTCGTCCTTGTGCGCAAGGATACGCCGACGAGCTATCATCTCGCCGTTGTGGTGGACGACGCCCTTCAAGGTGTCACGCATGTCGTTCGTGGGACGGACCTCGAGGCTGCAACAGACCTGCACGTCCTGCTGCAGGCCCTGCTCCGTCTTCCGACACCGTGGTATCACCATCATGCACTCATCCTGGATTCAGGTGGCGGCAAGCTCGCGAAGAGCCGCGGCTCCGAAACCTTGGAGAGCCTGAGAGCGCGGGGGTGGACGCCGGAGATGGTCCGCTCTGCGGTTAGGGCGGGAGTTCCGTAGGATCCGGCAAGTAGCGAGAGCAAACGCTAAATCCGGCAAGTCCTCGCCGGTGGCCTTGCCCATGAACCCCATCTGGCAGCAAGAGGGCTGGTTATGACAGGGTCGGAAAGGGCAGGACGATCAGGAGGAAGGCGAGCATCCCGTCAGCGCAGATCGGCGCGCTGAGCCATTCTCGTCGTCTGTCCAACCCGCTCGAGCAAGTCATCGACCTGCTCGCGCTGCCGCTTGAATTCCGCCAGTGCCCGTCCGTCGAGCTCCTCGCCGCGCGGGACGCGGATCTTCATCGGATCCACCAGGTGGCCGTTGACAATCACCTCGTAGTGCAGGTGCGGTCCGGTCGAGAGGCCGGTATTTCCGACATACCCGATCACCTGGCCCTGACGGACACGCACGCCACGCGCGATTCCCTTTGCGAAGCGCGATTGGTGCGAATACGCGGTCACATAGCCATTGGCGTGCTCGATCTCGATGCGGCGTCCGTAACCCGAATCCCATTCCGCCTTGATGACGGTTCCGTTACCCGCCGCGACGATCGGCGTGCCGATCCGGTTCGCCCAGTCGACGCCCGTATGCATCTTGGCATAGCCGAGAATGGGGTGCCGCCGCATGCCGAAGCCCGACCGAAGGATGCCTTCGGTGATGGGTTTCCGGAGAAGGAATTTCTTCAGGGATCTGCCGAGCTCGTCGAAATAGTCGACCGCGCCACTCTCGCCCTGGAAGCGATACACGCGCCGGGCCTCTCCACCAAGCGTGAGAGAGGCATAGAGGATCTCGGGATCGCTCTCCTCGTCGTCTGCTCCAAGAAAGATTTCGAATGAATCGCCCGGCCCAACACGGCGTTGGAAGTCGATGTCGTAACCGAAGATCCGGATCAGCTCCTCAACCATCTCCTGGTCGAGGTCATTCTTTGCGACGGTCTCATAAAGGCTCTCGTAGAGCCGAACGCCCCCGTTCCCTTCTCCCTCTTCCTCCTCGTCTCCCGCGGCAACCTGCTGCTGCAAATCCTCGGCCGGTGGATTGACCGATACGAAGACCCCGCGGTCATTGGAGGCTGCTATCGCCTCGATCCCGCGCTCGCCATACAGGACGATGCGCATGATCTGGCGCGGATCTCCAAGGCGCGGGCCCGGTGCGATCAGCAGGCGCACGCGCTGGCCTTCCGGAATAGTCGCAATCTTGACCCGAGCGCTAAGAGCGGTCGTGATCGAGCGGATCCGATCAGGGGGCGCTCCATAGGCCCGCAGCGCCATCTCGAGGGTCTCGCCCTTGCCGAGCGTGACGTCGCGCTCGTCGAAGAGAGGCTCGGACCCACGATTGTCGGCCTTTTCAAGCGAGGTGACGTTCTCAGGCACGACCCTGACCTCGATCGAGGTGAAGGGCGCATCCATGGGTTGTGCATAGCCCAGCGCGTCACCGAGGGCGTCCGGCTGGCGGAGAGTCCGGGAGAGCATCTGCTGCGCTGGGATCGCCATCTCGGACCGGCGTCCAGGAATTCCGATCAACCGCTGCTCCTCGGCGAGAATCGCGAGAACGTCCTCGTCCGTGAGAGCGGGCGCCTTGGGATCTACCGCGGTCAGCGTGAGGTCCTGCTTGACGACCGAGACATCGGCATCCGCCGGCTCGGGCGGCGGCTCCGGGGCTGCGCGCTCTCCGCTCTCCTGAGCGAAGAGCCGCCATGGGTTGAAGGGAGGGATGTCGGTCGCATGAGTCCCGACGTTCAGAGAGAGATTCGTCGCGATCCGGACGAAGTGGCGAACCTTGATGACCTCGCGCTCTCCCGTGCGGATGGTGACTGGCGCCCGCATCTCCTGCTTCGCGGAGGCGATCATCTCGGAACGGTTCAGGCGGTCGCCCTTGCGGGCGGTGGCCGGCGAGCGCTCCTCCGTCGTCACCTTGACGCGCGAGGCCACTGCGCGTTCAGGCGGCTGAGCATCCGTGGTTGCACCCTCGAGCGCCACGTAGATCGATGCGCCGATCAGGGCGGCCCCGGTGATCCCGGTCAGTACCGAGGCGCAGAGCCACCGCAGATTGACATCGCGACGGTCGATCTCCCGGGCGGCGCCCCCGCTAGAACTCAAGGGCGGCTCTTGGCCGAGCTGCACCAGCGCGCCGCGTGGGGAGGATGCTCCGTCGCCGCGGACAAGGCGGCTCTGAGGACGCAACTCTCTCATGGAGACATTCTCTTTGGCATGCGGATCGCGGGCTCTCCCATGAGTCGTGCCAGGGGCCCTTATCATCTTTTCTCCCGGCCCGCACTCCGGATACCGGAGAGCTGGGATAGGCGAAGCTCTTCTAATCTCCTCTCGGGGATCTGTGTCGAGAGTGAGGCCACGCTTCCGACGGGGCGCTTTTCCTGGTGGATACCGGCCAAAACGGGCCCGCCCGAGCGCCGTCAAAAAAACTTCATGAGCCGAGTTGACAGCCGAGAGCGACCCGGCCTATAAGCCCGCCATCGACGCCGCCGCTGACGCGGTCCGGTGTCAGACGCTTCCTCGGAAATGCCGGGCCTCTTCGCCCGACCTCGGTCGGAAAGAAGGTTTGTTTTCCGTGGGAGCTGCTGCTTTCGGGCGG
>NZ_LN811363.1:0-3403 GCF_001006805.1 Microvirga massiliensis
TGTCGTGCCCACGTGAGCGATCGCGCTGCGGGTGCGGAATATCCGCTCCGAAATGCCGGAGCAGGCGCTCCGCCTCGAGCACCAGGAGGCGGCTGTAGGAGCGCTCCCGCAGCGAGCCGTAGAGCGGCAGGATGCGCGGCGGGTGGGTCGAGATCCGCTTCGGTTCCAGCCTGGTCGGGTCGGGCAGGCCGAGGAGATCGGGATCGACGTTCGGAAGCTCACTCACCGGCCACGACCTCCCGTCCGGACAAGGACCGCCGGCCGGCGCCGCGCTCGTACCAGCCCTGGCTGCGGTTCACGATCCGCACGACCGAGAGCATCACGGGCACCTCGATCAGCACCCCGACCACGGTGGCGAGCGCCGCCCCGGAGTTGAACCCGAACAGGCTGATCGCGGCGGCGACCGCGAGCTCGAAGAAGTTCGAGGCGCCGATCAGGGCCGAGGGGCCGGCGACGCAGTGCTGCTCGCCCGTGAGGCGGTTCAGGTAATAGGCCAGGCCTGCATTGAAGTAGACCTGGATCAGGATCGGGACGGCGAGCATCGCGATCACGAGCGGCTGGGCGAGAATCTGCTCGCCCTGGAAGCCGAACAGCAGGACCAGCGTCGCGAGCAGGGCTGCGAGCGAGAGCGGCTGCAAAGTCCGCAACAGGCCCGCGAGCGCCGCCTCGCCGCCATTCGCGAGCAGGCGACGGCGGAGGAGCTGCGCCACGATCACGGGGATCACGATGTAGAGCACGACGGAGAGGACGAGCGTGTCCCAGGGCACGGTGATCGCCGACAGGCCGAGCAGCAGGCCGACGATCGGCGCGAAGGCGAACACCATGATGGTGTCGTTCAGGGCCACCTGGCTCAGCGTGAAGTGCGGCTCGCCCTTCGTGAGGTTGCTCCAGACGAACACCATCGCGGTGCAGGGCGCGGCGGCCAGGATGATGAGGCCGGCGATGTAGGAGTTGATCTGGTCGGCCGGCAGGTAGGGCCGGAACACATGACCAATGAAGAACCAGCCCAGAGCCGCCATCGAGAACGGCTTCACGGCCCAGTTGATGAAGAGCGTCACGCCGATGCCGCGCCAGTGCTCCTTCACCTGCCGGAGCGCGGCGAAGTCGATCCTGAGCAGCATCGGGATGACCATCAGCCAGATCAGGACCGCGACGGGCAGGTTGACCTTGGCGATCTCCAGGCCGCCGATCGCCAGGAACAGGCCCGGGAAGACGTGGCCGAGCGCGATGCCGGCCACGATGCACAGGGCAACCCACAAGGTGAGATAGCGTTCGAACAGGGACATGTTGAATCCTCAGGCCGAGCTGTGGTCGAGGGGGACGGTGCCGGAGGTTGTGCCCTCGAGCAGGCCGATCTCCCGGAGGCGCTGGGTGAGGGCGATCTCGTCGAGGCTCGCCATCGGCAGGGCCAGGAAGGCCGCGATCCGGTTCCTGAGGTATTTGCCGGCCTGGACGAAGGCGCGCTCCTTCTCGATGTCGGAGCCCTCGACGGCGGCGGGATTCTCGATGCCCCAATGCGCGGTCGCGGGATGGCCGGGCCACACCGGGCAGGGCTCGCCCGCGGCGTCGTCGCAGACCGTGAACACGAAATCCATCACGGGCGCGCCGGGCTCGGCGAACTCGTCCCAACTCTTCGAACGGAAGCCATCCGTCGGGTAGCCGTTGGCCTCGAGGACCTTCAGCGCGAACGGATTCACCGTCCCCTTGGGCTGGCTGCCCGCCGAGAATGCGTTGAAGCGGCCCGCACCGTCCCTGCGCAGGATCGACTCGGCGAGGATCGAGCGGGCGGTGTTGCCCGTGCAGAGGAAGAGCACGTTGTAGGCGGCATCAGCCATGGGCGGTCTCCTTGGAAGTGCAGCAGGATGAGAGCGCATCGACGAGCGGCGCGCAGACCTCCGGGTGGCCGCCGCAGCAGTCCCGGAGCAGGAAGGTCACGGCCTCGCGGAAGCGCCCGAGGTCGGCGCGGTAGAGGATCGAGCGGCTCCGGCGCTCGGAGCGCACGAGCCCGGCCCGGGCGAGCACGTTCAGGTGCGAGGACATCGTGTTGTGCGGGACCGCGAGCCCCCGGGCGATCTCGCCCGCAGGGAGGCCTTCGGGCTCGTGCCTCACCAGGAGCCGGAAGGTCTCGAGGCGGGTCGGCTGCGCGAGCGCCGCGAGGGCGAGGATAACGTGTTCCGATTCCATATGTCGGGACTTATCGACGGAATGGGCCGAATGCAAGTCCGACGGGATGAGCGGGAAGCCGATCGCTCAGGGCAGTTGAGCCGACAGGTGCGGGGCGCAGGCTTCTTCGGCCCAGCGAACGACACTGCCGCACTTGGGCTCAGGTCCGAACGGGCGCATAGTGCTGCCATCACTGGCCGATCCGACCCGTACGCGCCGGTGGCTGAGAGACCCATGCGCTCCCGCCTGCACGGTTGAGGAGCGCCGCATGCCCGACCTGCACCAGGAGCGCCTGGATCTCGACAGGGCCGATCGGCACCTCGCCGAGGGCGAGCGGCGGATCACCGACCTGATCCTCCGGATCGAGGACCAGACCGCGCAGGGCCGCGACACCACCGAAGCCCGCAAGCTGCTCCGCAACTTCGAGCAGACCATGGAGACCTGGCGCGTCCATCGGCAGCTCATCGCAGACGCGATCGCGCGGGCGCAGCCGCCTGATCTGGAGGCCCGCTAGGGCGCTTTTCGGATCACGAGGCCTCGCCGGTGTGGAGCCTCCAGATTGCTCTCATCTCGGCAGGCGGGTGCGACAGGAGTGGATCGAGTTCCGCCTCGACCTGCCTCATCTGCTCGAGCCGTCGCTCGACCTGCTCCCGGAATCGCTCATGCGCCGCGCGGAGCCGCGCCGTCTCGGCCAGAACGGTCTCGGCGTGTTGGAACAGCGCGTCGTCCTCGATCGCCATGATGGGCTCCGCATCCGGACTCTACCCCTTCGAACCTGCCAATGCTCGATCATAGCCGCGGTTCCATGGTCCCGCCCAGGCTCGGAGGGAGCGGGACCTGCTCACCTGAAGCCGTTGCATTGGCTCGCACGGACCAGGCGCAGCACCGCGTCTCGATCACCTTCCTGAAAGGACTGCACGGGCGTCCGGCCCGCGAGGACGGTGTCGGGCGCCAGCGGGAAGTCGAGCGTCGCTCACGGATCCGCTTCGGCGAGGTTGCGAATGGCGGCGGTGAGACCGGGGATGACTTCACCCTGCCGGAAACTGGCAGGCGGGATAGCGCCAGTCGCTGCCCTCCCGGATGGGGGGCAGGATGCCGGCGCGCCGCCGCTCGTCGACGGCCCCGTGCGCGATCCCCAGGAGCCGTGCGGCCTCCTCGGCCGACACAGTGCTGCCGACCGAGGACGTCCCGCGTCCGGGCACCGTATTCCCATGACGACGTCGTAATGCCGCGGCCCTAA
>NZ_LN811363.1:4327-10834 GCF_001006805.1 Microvirga massiliensis
AGCCCACTCGGGTCCGAGGTGCGGGATCTCGCGTGCGACGACCTCATCACGACCTCACCACAACGTCGCCATGACTGTCCGTGAGATGGCCCACAGAACCGCAACCAGGCCGATGTTCAGCAGCGCAAGTCCCGTGAGAAAGGCGAGGGCCGCAGTCGGTCCATTCCACTCGATCAGGACCGCGCCGAGCGAGGGCACCAGAGCCCGGGCGAGGAGCTGGGCATCACGAGCTTGCCCATCAGCGACGCATCACCCTGGGGTCCGAACAGGGCGAGCGGCAGTGTGTCCCGCGTGGTCGAACCGAGACCAGGGTCGCCAGTCGGACGGTGTTGGCCGGGGTCGCCGCGCCACATGGGACCGGAATGGCCTACAAAGGCAGGGCCGGGGAACTACATTCAACTCCGCTTCCATACAATTGATGGATCCAACGCGGTGAGCGGAACAGCCCTGGGCAACGGTCACATCCGGCGTTCGCCCGTCCGGCCCCCGCCGCGGCCGGTGACCGACCGTTGCACACGGCAGGATCCGGGCAACATGCTGAGCACCCCGGAGGATGCGATCGCACGCATGTACCTCCGACGCGGTCTCAGCCGGCGCCAACTCGCGGACGTCGAGAGGCATCTCGAGACCGTTGCGCGGGGCCGATATGCCTTCGGCTCGTATTCCGACTGGACGACGCTCGAGCTCACCGACGCGGCGGACCTGCTCTCCATATGGAAGACCTTCCCGGGACTGATCGACGGCTGGCGCAAGCTCCCGTGACACTCCCTGCTCGTCGAGACCGTGAGGCAGGCGTACGGGCGAGCCGCGGCCTCAGGAGGGTGGCAGGTATCGTGACAGTTCCCTCTCGAACTCCGGAAAGTAGCGCGGGATCACCGCGACATCGAAGCGGCCGAGGATCGATTCCTTCGGCTCCCGGTCCAGCAGGAAGCGGAAGGCCGCCTCGACGCAGCGCTCCGGCGCGTGCCGGCCCGCCGTCAGGCGCTCGCAAAGCTGGCGTGACATCGTGACGTGATGGCGGCTTTCGCCGTCCGCCTCCCGGACCACGACCTCGAACTCGAGAGGATCAGCCTCCCGCGTGAGCCTTACCTCGATCATGCGGATCTCCGGTGATCAGAATTTTACCTGGAGCGGGCGTTACGATCCAATCGCTTCCGGTGCCGCGCTGCGACCGCGGCGCTCGTTGCGATGCCCACCGGGATCGCCACACAAGGTCGGGCCGGATCGGTCCGGGCGGGTGCCAAAGTGCACTCGGTGAGTGCCGACCCGACCCCCGTCAAACCACTCGGCAGCCGCATTCACCTCATGGCTCATGGTCTGCGCTGCGGGATGTCTGGCCTCCCGCTCAGCCGCCTCCTTGCGCTCGCTGTAGCGGGTCGTCAGATCCTCGGAGCGATCGCGCGTCAGCAGCGTGAAGTGCACCGGCTCCTCCATGACGCCCACGACGCGGTCGCAGCAGGGCGAGGGCCTCATCCGCCCAGCCTCATCGAACTCCTGTAAGGCCTTCGGGGCCGAGGACTGGTTCGGGATCGCCACCAGGGGAATCCGGAGCGCGATCGAGTCCTTTGGGTTGCGGTGGCCTCACCCGAAGTCGTCCCCCTGGCTCGCACGGACCAGGCGCAGCACCGCGTCACGATCGCCATTCCGCAAGGCCTGCACGCGCGTCCGGCCCGCGAGGACGGTGTCGGGCGCCAGCAGGGCGTCGAGCGTGACCCGCTGACCCGAGTCGACGAGGCCGCGCACGCCCTCCGTCAGGCCGGAACACGCCCGCGTGTAACCACGAACGCCTCGCGCAGGCAGAAATCCGGATCGTCAAGCAAGCGGTCCGGGTCTGCCGCGGCAGCCTGCAAGGCTTTGCGGTCCGCTGGAGAGACGTCGTGTGCTGCCGCGAGCCCTGCCTGAAAGCGAAGGCCCATCGCGACGAACTGGCGGGTCGGGCGTGGCGGCGGCGCCCAGCGTTCGATGAGCCAACCCTTGCGCACGAGGTCCGTCAGCCCGGCCCGGCGGAAGAAGGGTCCTAGCAGCGGTCCGCACCACGCGCCGAGCAACCCGGTGGCAGCCGCCTTCGCGCGCCGGGCCGCGGCCAGCCGGGCGAAGATCGCCGGGTCGAGCGGCAGCATTTGCAGGAGCGTTGCGTCAAACTCCTTCACGGCGACGAGGCCGCCGGGTTTGGTGACGCGGCACAACTCGCCCATGGCGCGCGTGAACTCCGCTTCCGTCAGGTATTGGGCGACGTTGGCGCACCACACGCCGTCGAACGTTGCGGCCGCAAAGGGCAGGTCGAGCACGCTGCCGACGCGACATTCCACGGGGGCGGCGCAGCGCCCCTCCCGGACGAGGCGCTCGACCCGGGCGATGTTCTCGGGGGCCAGATCGAGCGCGGCGATCCGACCCGTCGGTCCGACGGATTCGCCAATCAGCGGGACGTACCCCCCGAGCCACAGCCCGCATCGAGCACCGTCCAGCCTGGGGCGATGCCGACGAAGCGGAGCGCATCCTCATACTCGGGCCGGGACGACGCGAAGTGGGCGTCCAGCCACGGGGCGTCGCTCACCGCATGGCCCGTCGAGGTCGTCCAGGCTCCGCTCATGGGATCGCTCCTGGCTTGGGGGAAGGCAGTGTAGCCAACGCAAAGGCCTCGCGCGCCGGCCGCCGCGGGGGAGATGCTCGCCGGAGTGACTTCGCGCGAACGCGCGGCGCCGGAGCTCAGAGCTTCGCTTCGGTGCACTCCGGCAGGCGCCGCTCGGGCGGCGTGACCGGATGGCCGGACGGATCCTGGTTCGGCGAGCACATCGGGAAGCCGGCCGCCTTCATCAAAGCCGCCACCGGTTCTCGTTCATGCGGCGCCCAGTCCGGCGCAGCCAGGAAGCGTTCGGCCACCACCCGCAGCGGATAGCGCGCGAGTGCACGCTGGACCGCCGCCTCGGCCTCCTGCTGGCGGCCAAGAGCTGCCAAACTTGAGGCGACCACCACGTAGTCGTGGGGCCACCAGATTTGCTCCGGGATCCGGGTCATCACCGTCAGGACGTCCTGGTAACGTCGAGCCATGAAGTACGCGATCCTGTATTGCCTGGCATTCCGGCGACATCGTGCCCGTCGAGCGTTGGCGCCTGCTTGGCCCGGTAACGGCCATGAACGGCGTGCTGCTGTTCGGCTGGTCGACAGCGGTCATCTTTGAGGTGATGAGGCAGACCATGCGAATCCGCGATCAGAGGGGCGCGCCATGAACGCCGGAAGGATGCACTTCGGGCCGAACCGCTCGGGGACTTCCGTTGCGCCGCGATCGCCGCTCCCTTTGCGATGCACCGCCGCACTCGTCCCGGCGCCTGGAGGACTGCTCGTTCCGCCGGATTGCCGATACGGTGCGGTTTGGGAGTGCGTGCGGGTCGGCTGGGGAGGAGCGGCATGGCGCTCGGCTGAATCACAGCAATCTTGCGGGACTCCGGGCCGACGGCCTACAGCCGCGCCTTCCTGCGCTGGTCCGATCAGGGGCCATCGGCGTGGCGTGCCAGCCGCCTGCCCGAGGGCTGAGGCAGTGAATCCCTCCGGTGGAGGTTCGCAGGAACCACCTCGACCGGAATCGGGGCTTCGGACCCGCCTCGAGACCTCGCATTGCCAATGTGGGACGCCGTCCGCGAGATGTCCGCCACTACTCCGCGATCGCCGGGTTGGAGGCCGACTGCCGTTTGTCCCTTCGGCTGCTGGATTTCGGCGGGAATGGGGACTCATCCCCGGTTTTCCCAGAGTCCCCTTCAACTCGTCTCGCGTCTCGGTTGGACAGCCGGCCATCCTGCTGGCCCGAGAGCCGACGCAGACGCGGTAATGCCTGCTCCAGTTCCTTCAGGAGAGATCCGACCGAAGCATCGTTCGGGTCACCTTTGGCGGCCAGCTTGCGAAGCGTGTTGGCCATCTTCTCGCCGCGGCGAAGGGCCTTTGCCCTCAGTTCCTGAAGCTTGGTTTCGTTCCTCGGGTCCGTCTTCCGTTTCATGGGGTACCGTCGTCCTCCCGGGCGTCCTTCCACCTTCCCGGAGCAGGAGCGCCGCCCGCCCCGTCCTGTCCCGTCAACCTTGCCATGATCCCGACAACATTCGCCAAGACGCGCGTGAAAGCGGCGAAAGCGGGCGCGCTCCCGCTCCGCTCCGCCCGGGGAGGGCGGTTGCCCCGGGGCAGCCGGCTTCGGCCGTCTCCCTGTGGTGCATCGGCGAGGCGTGAGTTGCGGTAACGCCCGTCCGACGTCACCTCCTCGCCGACCCAGTCCGGCAGCACCACCGGTTGCCCGGGATGACTGAGCTCGACCTCGGCGAGGATGAGGCCGGCGTTCTCGCCCACGAACTCGTCCACATGCCACACCATGCCCGCGTGCAAGACTTCGTGACGTACCTTCTCGATCAATCGGCCGTGGCAGAGCTTGAACAGCTCCTCCGCCTCGACGACTGGGATCTCGTACTCGAATTCGGGCCGGACGCGACCGTTGCCGCCTCCCTTGATGGTGAGGAAGCCGCGGGGACCGACGCGCCGAACCCTGACGGTGACCTCACCCTTGCAGAGGTAGCCCTGCCGATATCGCTGGCCGGGTTCCGGCTTGCGCCATCCATCGTGCGTCACCAGGAACTTGCGCTCGATCTCGACAGGCATGGGCAAGTCCCCTCATGTCGCTCCGTGGTAACGCGACACGGCCGCGTCGATCGTGAGAAAGAACCGCGTCTCGCCGAACCGATCGAACAGCCCGAACCTCCTCAGCTTGTCCTTGACGGGATCCTTCAGTTCGGCAAACCGGAGCTCGATGCCTTGCGCCAGCAGGGCATCGTCGAGCTCGACCAAGGCATCGGCCGCGGTCACGTCGACGCTCGTGACCGGCGCCGCCGCGACCACGACACACCGCACCGATGTCGGGGATTCCGACACCGCGGCGAGAACGCGCTCGCGGAACAGCTCAGCATTGGCGAAGAACAGGGGCGCATCCCAGCGGAAGAGCACCAGGCCGGGAATCCGGCGGGCCTCCGGGTAGCGCGTGACATCATGGAAACCCTCGATGCCGGCCGGACGTCCCAGGACCGCGGAGTACGGACGCCAGCCGTCCCACAGGAACTCAATCACCGCAATCACGATCGCCAGGCCGATCCCCGGAATGGCGCCGAACACGGCCACGCCGGCGAAGCAGGTGATCGACAGCCAGAATTCCCAGCGCTGGATGCGATGGATCCGCCTGAGGTCGGCCACCTCGAACAGTCCGATGGCAGACGCGATCACAACCGCGGCGAGAGCGGCGGTTGGCAGGTTCCCCAGGAGGTCGGGCGCCATCAGGAGCAGCAAGGCAATGGCGAGTGCGCCGACGATGCCGGTCAGTTGCGTGCGCGCCCCGGCAGCTTCGGCCACGGGCGTGCGCGAGCTGCTGCTGCTGATCGGAAAGCCTTGAAAGAACCCGGTGGCGAGATTGGCGGCCCCGAGCCCCACCATCTCCTGGTTGGGATCGACCGTGGTACGGGTCCGTGCGGCGTAGGCGCGGGAGAGCACGCTGGTGTCGGCGAACGACACCATGGCGACGGCGCAGCCTCCGATCAGCACGGGAACGATGTCGCCGACCCCGAGCCAGGGAATCGCAAAACCGGGCAGGCCCTGGGGAAGGGAGCCGAGGATCGAGACGTTGTGGCGCTCCGCGAGGTTGAACGTGCCGACAAGGACGGCGGCACCGACGACGGCAATCAGGATGCCGGGCACGCGACTGCCCCGCAGCACCAGGATCGTCGCCAGCGTGGCCGTGCCGACGGCGAAGGCAGCCCAGTTCGTCCTGCCGGCCAGGATCGCTCCGCCGATCGCCCAAAGGTCCCGCAGCGGACCCGTGGACTCGACCGAGAAGCCGAAAAGCTTGGGGAGCTGGCTGATCAGGACCGTCAAGGCGATGCCGTTCATGTAGCCGTAGCGGATCGGCTTGGACAGAAGTTCGGTCACGAAGCCCAGGCGTGCCAGCCCGGCCAGGATCAGGACCGCCCCCGACACGAGGGCCATCATTCCGCCCAGGGCGACGGCGCGCTGTGGATCCCTGCCGGACAACGGCAGCACGACGCCAAGGATGACGGCCGCGAGGGCCGAGTCCGGGCCGAGAACGAGGATGCGGCTGGGTCCGAACACCGCGTAGACCAACAGCGGGATGATCGTGGCGTAGAGGCCGCAGATGCCCGGCAGGCCGGATGCCACGGCATAGGCGATCCCGACGGGGACGAGCATGGTCGCCAGCACCAGACCGGCCACGACGTCGTGGCCCAGCCATGCGGTCTCATACCGGAGGAGGGTGCTGAGCCCGGGCATCCAGTGCAACCATTCTGCGTCATGGCTGATCCTGCGGGCGGCCGACGTCGCGTCCTGAGTGCCTGCGCTTCGAGCCTCATGTCCACCTGCCGCACGGCTCCCATCCGCAGGCGGCACTGTCGTAGCTCCCATCCGGCCGGGGGGAGGTGGCTTCACTGGGTGCGTGCCGGCCATCACCGTGCTCCCGGTTCGCCGCGGGCC
>NZ_LN811363.1:11486-20860 GCF_001006805.1 Microvirga massiliensis
AAACCTCCTGGGAGGAGAAGGAGCGTCGATCGGGATTGATGCCCTGAGGGTGCCCGTCGCGACGCTCGTATGCGGTGCGTCGCGACGGGCAATTGCGATGGGATGCACTCCCATGGGTTGCGCAACAGGATCATCCCAACCGAACAGGCAAGGATCCCGTGGAGTTGGAGCGATCCTGCAACGGAACGGAGCCTGCACGCGGTGCCGAGAAGGCCGCACTGTCGTGGACGACTGTCGGCGATCCTGGATCCGCCCTCACTTCGAATTGATGCTGCCGTGCTCAAGCGCCTGGCATAAGCGCACCGTGCATGCCGGGCCGCTCAGCGCCTGCCGACGCGATTGACCGGGCCGCCGCGGTTCATGGGGGTGCCAGGGCGCACGCCAACACCCGGAGCGCCGATGCCCGGGGTCACGACGGCACGCGCCGCCGGTGCAACCGGACGCGCGACGCAGCCCTTCGGCACGCCGACCGTCTTGCAATAGACGACCGCATTCGCGGGCTCAGCAGTCGCGGCGACAGCGACGAAGGCAGCCAGCGCCAGTCCAGCGCGGGGCCAGGATTCAATGTGACCCATTGCATGACTCCGATTTCACGTTTGTCCTCATCATCCCAGGACGTCTATCGTCCGAAGCAGTCGCGCCACTCGTTGCGAAACATCAAAGCGGACCCTTGCGGGAAGGTCAGCCCGCCGCGGGGCGAGGAACCCCTTGGAGGCCGAAGCGTACGGTGCTCGCTCTCCAGGGACGAGCGTCAGAAGTCGGAATCGTCCTCGTCGTACATCTCCATGCGACGATCCTCCAGGGCCCCTCTCAGTCCTTCGAGAGCACGCGCCGTGACGAGTCCCAGCCGCATCTTCTGGTCGGGGGTGAGGCTCTGGTAGAGCGGCTGCCATGCATCGGCGAGCTTCTTGAGTCCGGCCGCCCGTTCCATCAAGGCGTCGGCCCGCTCCCGATAGAGCTGCACGGGATCGATCTCCCGCCCCTGGGCGGTGCGGTCCCGGAGCGTGGCCAGCCGGCGATAGCGTGCCTCTGCCCTGGCGCGGATGGCATCCTCGACCGCCGGCCAGAGTTTCTGCTGATCCGGCGTGAGCTGCAAAGCGATCTTGATCACGCCAACCCGGATATCGGTTAGGATCTTGAACTCGGTTGGGTTCAGCTTTCCGTTCTCTTGCGAGACATCGGCACCAGACGCGCCTTGTGCATAAGCCGCCGGGGCACCGACCATGAACATGGCAGCCATCATGGCAATCGTCTGCTTGCGCATTCACGTCTCCTGAAGGGTTCCTGATCGTCTGAACGCTTGCCAGCCTATGGTTCACACTGCCGGCGTGCTTGATACTTTGGGACCGTCTTCAGCCATTTTGGGACAAGTTCGGCTCTGCATTCGGGAGCAACGACCACCGAGCAACAGGTAAGCGCTCGGACGAGCGGGGCAATTTTCCGTTTGCGATCCTAGAAAGCTTCAAGCGGCCGGTGAGGGAGCGGTTTCAGCGGCGCCGATCCTGAGAGGAACCACGTCGGCAGGTTAGGGGCATCAAAGGTTTCAGTAAGACACGAAAACGCGACAGGCGTGCCGGTCGGGAGTAGACTGGGCGAGCCGCGTTGTCCTGACCCTCCGATGAGCGCCGCCAGCCCATCATAAGCGAGAGCGGCCATGCCTCGTTTCTTCTTTCACGTCCGGTTCGATCATCTCAATCGGAGCCGCGACGAGCTTGGCCTCGACTTCCCGGACGTGGAGACCGCCCGCGCCGAAGCAGTCCGCGCGGCCAGGGATCTCAGAGGTGAGTTCGTAGCTCAGGGGCAGGACCCGCGGGACTATGCCATTGAGGTCGAAAATGTCTCCGGCGAGCTGGTTCTTCGCCTGCCGTTCTCTGGGCTTTTTGATGCTTAAGCCGGGGCGACGGTCGCTTCCCCACAACGGGGTTGTGGCAACAGCCGAGGGAAACACGATGGCGCGGCCTGAGAACAGGATCGCCTTATAAAGGACCCGGAGTGGGCGTGAACTCGGAACAGAAGCCTAGAGCGCATCCTGCGTGTCGCTGTGGCTCCGCCAGGCGGTGGGCGTCTGGCCCGACCAGCGCCGGAAGGCGCGGGTGAAGGCGCTCGCTTCCGAATAGCCCAGCGCCGCCGCGATCTGCCCAAGCGGCACCTCGGTGTCCTCCAGGAGCTGGCGCGCGATCTCGAAGCGGACCTCGTTGGCGAGCGCCCGGTAGCTCATCCCGCTGCCCTTGAGGCGGCGGCTCAGGGTGCGGCGGCCCATCGCCAGCAGATCGGCCAAATCCTCCGCCGAGCAGCGGGCCCCCATCAGCCGCGTGCGCAGCAGCCGCCGGATGTCATCCGAGAAATCGGCCCCCGCGTCGGCCCGCAACTGCCGCAGGCGCTCCTCCAGCATCATCCGCAGCAGCGGATCGGCCCCCGCCACCCTGCGCGTCAGGTCCCCGGCCGGGAACACGAGGGTGGCGCTCTCCTGATTAAACCGGATCGGCGCGCGGAAATGACGTCGATAGGGTTCCGCTTCGGCTGGCGTCACGCGGGGCACGAGCACCTCGGTCGGCCGCCATTCGGAACCACACAGGGTCCGCAGCGCATTGGCCGCAATGGCCAGGGCCGCATCGGCGATCTGCTCGGCACTCTCGTTCTGTGGCGACTGGACCGCGAACGTGAGCAGGGCCAAGCCATCGCGGATCGTCAGTGAGGCCACCACGGCACGGTCGTGGACGCCCAGGTTGGACACAAGTCCCTCCAGGGCCGCACCCACGGTCTCCGAGTGCTGCATCAGGCGCCCGACCAGGTCCATCGACAGGATGGTGGCGCGACCGCCGACCAGCAGCCCGAGATGCGGACAGCGCGTGCGCGCCACGCTCAGGGTATACAACCGGGCCAGAGCGGCAATCGGAACGACGTTCGTGCCATCCGCGAACAGGCAGGGATCGAGGCCGGCTGCGCGGATGAGCAGGTCGGGATCATGGCCGAACTCGCGCAGAACCGGGACGATTTCCTGGGACACGCCCAGATGGATGTAGCCTGGAGGCAGTGTCTTGCTGGGGGGCTGCGGTGATGAGGTACGCAGCAGGATGGCATCCGCAGACGGAAGTACAATGTCGCTCGTCACTGTCGTCCCTTGTGGACTTCTGAATGCTATCGTACGGTTCACAAGGACGGCGTGGCCAAACACGCAGACTTCGGTCCGCAAAGCTCAATAGAGGTAAAATAAACGATTAAGGCCGATGTGCGGCTGACTGGACGTTCCTCTACGACATGCCTCGGATGAGCACTGAGGCGGCCTGATGCCCAGAGGATGCAAGCGCCAGTTCATTGCATCGTCCAGTGCGAGGTACACTTTCCGATCGACCCCGGCTTCTTTTCGGCACTCGGTAGCAAAGACCACCAACCGCTCGGTAAGTCACTGAGCCAAGAAGATTTTGGCCTCTTCCACGGTCGCAGAAATTCGACGAGGCAAGGACGGCAACAAGTTTTTGGAGTTAGCCCAGAACAAGGCGTGCTTCAAACACGTTAGCTATGTAGAAGATCCAAGAATGATGGGGAGGCGGACCCTCATTCGCCCCTCTGTATGTCGCTCATTGACCGAGGCTATGTGAAAACGCGAAACTACAACCTGATCCCGAAACACTTTTCGATTATCGGTGGAATCCGCGCTGGTTCGGCTCCAAACGTCCCAGCAGCGCAACCCGTCCGGATTATTCTTCGCCGCTGGATTGGGGACCACGCGTTTTTACACGGCCTCGACCCGACTGGGACGTTCCGCGAGTCCGCTCGGCGATCAGCGAGGTTCCACCGTTCTTGCCGTTTGGCGTTCCGACCCGCGCCGTTTGGCGTTCCGACCCGCGCATTCCATGTCGCTCACGGCCGAAGATTTGCAACGAAAGGGGCGCGACGGAGCAACCATCCCATCCCCTCGACCAGATGCCACCCGGGGCTGGATACCGACCCGCACCGGGACGGAGATTTTCCGCGAAGGCATCGTTCGGTCGGTAGGCTACGGCGGGGCGGCGTTGCCCGGGAGCGCCGCCTCACGACAGTGATGACCGAGGGCCCTCGGAGCCGCGCGGTGGCCAAGTCCGTGCATGTCCTCATCGGTTCCCATGGGTCGCAGCGGACCACCACGGTCGCGTCCGGCGAGATCGACACGTTCGTGTCCGGCGAGATCGAGAAGTATTGCTTCCGAATACCGCGTCTTCCGGGCGTGGATGCCGTTATCCGCCAGAGGCGCAGGAGCACCTGGGAACGGCCGTCCTGACGGCTCATCCGAGAAGTCGCTTGCGATCGCCCAGCGATCACCCGCCGTGACCGCTGGCCCGTTCCTGACATTAGCAGCCGACTGGATCATCCGCTCCAGCCCGCCACGGCATCGCTGTCTCGCGCACGCTCCTCAGCAGACGCGGACCCACTGCCATTGATAATTGTAGCCGGTCCAGACCTGTTGCTGGCGCAGACACGCATTGGCGGCCGGATAGCCGTATCCGTAGCCGTAGCTGGCCGGGTAGCCGTATCCATAGCCGTAATAGTACGGCGCCGCCGCTGCGGCGGCCCCGGCTGCCAGCGTGCCCGCGGCAATGCCGGCCGCGACCCCGGGACGATAGTAGCCACGGCCATAGTAGCCGCCGCGATAATAGCCGCGGCCATAGTAGACGCCGCGATAGTAGCCCGCGCGACCGACGGCGGCTCTCCGGTATCCGACACCGCCAGACCGAACCACGGCCGCCCGATGCACGCCGCCGGCACGCACGTGCACGCCACCGCGCCGGGCCTCAGCGTCCGCCGGCAGAAGAACCATCACGGCGCCGACCAGGGCCGCAGGAACCAGGAAGCGACGCATGTCACCCTCCCTCGTGAGCGCCCCCGTGCGACAGTGCGCTGTTGGGAGCCGGAGCGATCCGGCGGCCGATGTCCAGATTACTCCTGGTCCGTTCGATAGTCATGTTACCGGTGGGCAGCCACGGCAGCAGGTCCATGCCGGTCCATGGCCTCGCATCCGCTGCTCCACTTCCGACTTGAGACGGTCAGTCTCGGCACTCCGAAATGAGACTTCCGCCGAGCATCGAACGGCCCCTCCTGGCACGGAGCACTTGGTCGACTTCGGCGGTCAGACCTGACCTTCGTTGAGTGATCGGCATTTCATAGTTTGACCCGATCCGGACCTGACCGACATCCAATTTGGAAACGTCTGATCGGGCCGGTAGGATCAGCATCCCCGCCGAGTGCATCCGCGGGCTTGCATCCGCCCGGACCACCGTCGCACGTGACAGCCCATTGGGCTCGACCCTCGGAATGGCAGCCTGTCCCGGTGGAACAGCGCAGAGAAGGCCAGCCATCCCGGAAACTGGCCCAGATCGCGCCTCAACTTATGTTTACTTGACCGAACGGAAGCCCTTGTGCGCGATGACGCTGATCGTGCCGGAGCACGATCATCCACGGGACATCGCGAGACCATGACGTTGGACGACACTGCCGGGCCTCTCTCCGCGAGCATCGGTCAACCGGACACCACGCCGTCGCCGTCAGTTGCTGTGACGGGACCCGGCCGCTCGCTGCCGCCCGGCTCCATTCATCTCGGGGTCGCCAAGGAGATCGTTCCGGTCCTGCACGAGCTCGGCTTCGATCCCGATCCGGTGATCCGCGCCGCCGGGCTCGATCCGGCCCTGTTCGACGATGGCGCCAACGTGATCCCGTTCGCGGCCCTGGGGCGACTGCTGACGCTCGGCGTCGCGCACACCCGCTGCCCGCATCTCGGGCTGCTGGTCGGCCAGCGCGCCACGATCCTGTCGCTCGGCCTCGTCGGGCGCCTGATGCTGCACTCCGTCACGGTCGGCGACGCCTTGCGCGCCCTCGTCGCGAACCTCAGCATCCAGAACCGGGGTGCCGTCTGGGGGCTGGCCGGCACGGGCGACACGGCGCTGTTCAGCTACTCCATCTACCAGCCCGAGGTGGAGAGCACCGACCAGATCGCGGACGGCTCCATCGCGGTCGCGGTCAACGCCCTGCGGGCCCTGTGCGGACCCGAATGGAACCCGACCGAGGTGCTGCTGCCGCGGGTCGCCCCGGCCGATCGCGAGCCCTACCGGCGCTGTTTCCGGGCGCCGGTGCGCTTCGATCAGGAGATTGCCGCCCTGGTGTTCCCGGCCCGCGACCTGGAGCACCGGGTCAGCGGCGCCGATCCGGTGCTACGGGCGATGCTCGCGGAGCGCATCCAGCACCTGACAGCCCCGCCGGCCTCCGAGCTCGCGGACCACATCCGGCGGCTGCTGCGCACGCGACTGACGCGCAACCGCTGCTCGGCGGAGGCCATTGCCGAGCTGCTGAAGATGCACCGCCGGACCCTGACCCGCCACCTGAAGGACAGCGGCATGGGCTACCGGGCGCTCGCCAACGAGGTTCGCTTCGAGATCGCGCGCCAGCTCCTGGAGGACACCGAGGTGCCGCTCGGCCAGATCGCGGCGGCGCTCGGCTATTCGGAGGCCAGTGCCTTCACGCGCGCCTTCCGGCGCTGGTCGGGCCAAACCCCAACCGCCTGGCGGGCCGATGGCCGCGAGGACGGCTTGTCCGCATCAATGTAACCGCTCGCGGGGCGCTGGTCCCGCGCGGATTGCGGCCTCTTCCGACGCCGCGGCCGCCTGCACGGCAAGCCATCGCACCTCAAGCGCGCGAAGTCGCGCCGCCGCACGGTCATACGCCGCCTTCGCGGCTCTCTCCTCACGGAACAACTCGTCGGTCAGGCTGACCTCCAGCCGCTCCCAGATGCTGCTCAAGGCCAGAAGCGCCTCGCCATACTCGAGCTCCGCGCACCGGAGTTCCTCATCCGCCTCGTTCAGGACCGCACCGGAAACGAGAGGAGTGGAGGAGCCCACCGCGATGCCGCGCCGGGCAGGACCTGGGATCGCGGCTCTTGAGGGAAAGGGACCGGCCGGACGGGCGAGCAGCTTGCGGCTCTCCTCGATCAGGCGCTCCGTCTGCTGGATCGTCCTCCCGGTCCGCTCGAGCAACGACTGCGTCGTGCGAACCCGAAGATGTGTCTGGTGTCGATGGGCCTCGAATTTGCTCATGGTCCGCAGGATACGCTGGCTTGCCGGCTCGGAACTTCACATGCAGCAAGTCAACGGCTTTCTGCGAAATCAGCCGATAGCGGCAGCCGCCTTCAGCCCATCGCGCTTCCCGCGCCCGATCGGAGGACGCAAAGGGTCCAGGGAACGTCCCGTTCGGTCCAGCAGGGTGCTCCGGGCGGGTTAGGGACCGCGGGCGCGGCCACCGCCGTGGGAACGGCGGGCCTGGCAGTGTCGGCTACCGTGGCGGTTGTCGATCCGCAAACATGACAAACTCTCGGGGCCCATGTTGACGAGTTGGGGCCAGACCGCTTCCGGCGTCGTAGCGCCTTAAACCTTGGTCTCTTCAACCGGTGATCGGGAGCTTATTGCTCTGCCGGACTTCTTCCATCACCGTCCGGGCACCGAGCGGATCGGGGTTGTCCTGAGGTATGAGTGGCCCAAACTGTCAATGGATTGTCTCTGCTGATCAAGCACTGCGCGTAAACCGAGCTAGGGTGATCCAGTCGCTGCCCCTTGCTGGAACCAGGGGATGAGCTCATGGCCGACAAGCCATACCCCGGCGGTCACGCGGTGGCCGCGCTGTCCCTGTTCAGACCCTCCCTCCTGTGGCTCCTGATCCTCGCGCCTGTCGTCGCCCTTCTCGACCGCAGTGGCGACGTTCCGGCGGGGTTGATCTTCTTCTGTGCCGCACTGGCCATCGTGCCGTTCGCAAAGCTCATCGTGCAGGGCACCGAGCAGGTCGCCGCCCACACGGGCGCCACGGTCGGGGGCCTCCTCAATGCGACGTTCGGCAACCTGCCGGAACTGATCATCGCCATGTCCGCGCTGCGGGCCGGCCTGCTGGAGATGGTGCGCGCCTCGATCGTCGGCGCGCTGCTCGCCAACCTGCTGGTGGCCCTCGGCCTCTCCTTCCTGCTCGGCGGCCTGCGCCACCACAGCCAGAGATACAACCCGGATGCGGTGCGGACCTACTCGTCGACCATGGTGCTGGCCTGGATCAGCCTGGCGCTGCCGAGCGCGTTCCACCGTGCCTTGGAGACGGAGCCCCACCTTGGCCTGCACACCACCCTGGACCTCGTCGTGGCGGTCGTCCTGCTGGGCCTCTACGGGCTGTTTCTGCTGTACTCCCTGAGAACTCACCCGGAGACCTTCACTGAACTGAACGCGCCGGCGGAGGAGGAGACCGAGGAGCACCCCAGCCTCGGGTGGGGCATCGCGACCTTGCTGGTCGCCTCTCTCGGTGCAGCCTGGATGAGCGAGCTCCTCGTCGGCGCTGCCGAGCAGGCCGGGCACTCGCTGGGCATGTCGCAGGTGTTCATGGGGGTGATCGTGCTGGCGCTCGTCGGCGGCGCGGCCGAGTCCGGATCGGCGATCGCCATGGGAAGGGCCAACCGTCCCGACCTCAGCATTGGCATCGCCCTGGGAAGTTGCGTGCAGATCGCATTGTTCGTGGCCCCCATCCTGATACTGGTCGCGCCGGCAATGGGGCAGCCGCAGTTCCAGTTGGTGTTCTCGCAGGCCGAGATGTGGATGTTGTTCGGAGCGGTGCTGCTCGGGGCGACCGTCACCACGACGGGCCAGGCCAACTGGTTCAAGGGCGCGCAACTGCTGGCGCTCTACGTCATCATCGCGGCAATCCTTTACCTGATCCCGGCCACCACGCCGGCGGAAACGGCGCTCCATTAATCCGCCCGTTTGCGTATTGGCCCTGTTGTCCCGCCTGGGCTGACGTCGATTATGCCCAATGGCAGCCGACGTGAGAACGCGCGCAGCCGGTCAAGCCATGGGAGGCAGGGCGCCGGTCCAGGCAAGCTCGCTGCCGATTGTACCCGCACGACCCATGCACCAATGCCCCTTCACCCCCGGGTTTCGCTGACGGTACCATCGGGTGCATGGAACTGGGCTCCGGCGAGGAGGTCGGCGATGCCTCAGGAAGAGACCCCCATGTACTCGCATCTGAGGACGCCGAGGGCGGCTGCCGTTGCCGGGATCGTCTTTTCGATCCTGTTGGTCATCATCTTCTGGGTCTTCCGGAGTGCAGTGCCGGCCGATCCGTTGGACCCTGGCACTTGGCTGGCCGGCGGCTCCGGGCGCGTGGCGTTGGCGCTGAACCTCATTCCCTTTGTGGGCATCGCCTTCCTGTGGTTCATCGGCGTGCTGCGCGACCGCCTCGGCCGGAAGGAAGATCGCTTCTTCGCGACGGTGTTCTTGGGAAGCGGCCTGTTGTTCCTGGCCACCCTGTTCGTGGCAGCCACGATTGTCGGCGCATTGCTGCTCATTGCCCCTTCGATCGAGATGACCGCAACGAGTCCC
>NZ_LN811363.1:22084-24098 GCF_001006805.1 Microvirga massiliensis
GGCCCGGGAGCATTGTTCGGCGCGAAGAACGGCGCTGCTTTCCGTCCGATGCGCGCGTGAGCGCCCCGAACCCCTAGGCCCTGAAGTGTGCCTCCACCGGAGGCCGATGCTGCGGCAACTCTACCGGGCCTGCCACGTTAGCAAGAGACGCTTCGCGGGCGATCACGGCCCGCGGAGGGGCCGAAAACCAGCATCCAGAAGAGGAGCGGCAGATGTGCAAGCTTGCTCTCGCTCTGTGTGCTTGCGTCGCCATTGCAGCCTGTTCACCGACGACGGGAACCGCGGCAGGGGCCACAACGGGCGCGCTCATCGGCGGTCCCGTCGGTGCGGTGGTCGGCGGCGTCGGCGGCGCGGCTGTGGGTGCGACCGCGGGTGCCGCCACGGGTGCGACCGCAGGCGCTCGGGTCGCACAGGCGTCCCCCGGTTACTGCTACAGGTACGACCGGAACGGTCGCATGCTGATGGATGCGTCTGGTCAGCCGCGGCTCCGTCGCTGCTAGCGTGTCGTGCGGACAAGCGGACCCGGCGCCCCGGGCCGGACGCAAACCGCCTGACGGGCCGAAGGCCGTCCTGCGTAACGCGCTTCGGCCCGAATCCTAGGACGCCAACGCCGCCACGCGCTTGGCCCGTGACCCGGCCTTCGGCCGGCGCGGGCCGATCAGGTCGGCGCGCACCGTGAAGGCATCCGGGTCCGTGCGCTCCGGGGCCGGGGCGTCATAGATGACGAGCAGGGCGCCGGGGCCGGCCTCCGGCCAGTGATCGATGCCCTCCGGGTGATCGGCATGCAATCGATACGGCAGCTCGACGACCGTCTCGATGCGGTCCGGGGCGATGACGCCGGAGACGTCGTCGTGGACCGCATCCCGCCAGCGCAGCACGAACGCCGGCCCTTCCAGGGACATCGTGGGCCCGACCAACAGAAGGAGGTCGTCGCCGTCGAAGCACATGTCGCGGATGCCAAGGCCGCGCGTGTCGAGGAGGTGCTTGCGGTAGCGCCGCTCACCCGCGGTGCGGCGGGCCTTGAGTTGGCCCGGTGTCTTCTCCGTGATCTCGAGGTCGAGCACCACCGCGTGGCCTCGCAGCACCGGGCCACGCAGGCCGAGCCAGATCCGATCCCCCCGCACTGCCAGACCCTCGACGTCGAACCCGTTCTCCTTGGCCGGGATCGTCAGGAAGGGGCCGAGATGCGGATCCCCGGCGACCCAGTCCGTGAGGGCGCTACTCCTCTTGCCGAACCTGGCCCAGGTGGCCTGGCGCCGACCGTCCGAGCGGGTCGGCATCCACAAGCCCGGCGCCTCCTCGATCAGTGGGATCCGGCCCAGGAAGTGGCGGTTCGGCTCGCGGTCGACCTGCTCCATCCGCCGCAGGGCGTCATCGGCATCGCTCTCCGCGCGCTTCGGTTTGCTGCGCTTGAGTGCATGCGATCCGACGATCCAGAGAAAGCCATCCACCGCGCACAGGCCTTCGATGTCCATCTCGCCTTCGGGGCCGGCCGGCAGGTCGACGAGCCCGTCAAGGGCGAAATGCCGATGCTCGCCAAACCGGCCGTCCCCAATGCGCCGCAACCGCTCGATGCTCGCGGTCTCGTCGCAGGCGAGAAAGAGACTGTCGCCGACGCGCGCGACGGCGGACAGATCCTTGTGGAGGGGATCCTCCACGTGTCGCAGAGGCCGCCAGTCAGAAAAGGCGAGATCGACCTGTCCGAGGGGTTCTAGCCGGCTGTGGTTTGGCACGGTCGTTCCCTCCAGGGACGCTGACGAGCCTGATGAAAGGCAACCAACAACGGCTCGGCCGCGAGGGAACCGAACCATCGCATAACCTAGGCCAAGACTTCTTGCGGCCAACCGCGCGATCGAGTCCGAACGATTCTCTGCGCCGTCGATCGGGCCTTGTCGTGACGCCGCCCCGGGAACGTCCCAGGCCAACAGCCTCTTGCCTGGATCGCTTCCGCTCTGCCCTTGGTGCAGAGGCCCTGCGTGCGTCGGGTCATAATCGCGATTACCGGATCGATGGC
>NZ_LN811363.1:24399-37479 GCF_001006805.1 Microvirga massiliensis
AAGGCGGAAACCTGCTTCCTGATGGTTTTCATCCTGCGCGTCGGTTCCTCGACTTCACCAGGCAACTCGGCGCGTTTCCGTTTCAATTCCTTTCAACCCTCACGTGGCCCAATCTGGACGTGGAGCCGGATACTGCCTGACAGGCTGGATCGAGTCTGGCGGCTTTTGCAACCGAACACTGCATGGATCGGCCTGGCGAGAACCTCCGGCGCAACAGACCACGTATCCTGTGCGGCCATCCGGCCCCGTCAGCTTGCCCCGCTGCCGATCCGGCCGCAGCGCTCAGGGCAAATCGGCAGGGATCCACACTGCCTCCCAGGTGGCTTGCTAACAGCGATCGACGGGCGCAGTGTAGGCAAGAGCTTGATGGGAGAAATTCAGCTCCAGGGCTCACCCTTGGCATGCTCCAAGGCCCGGCCCGTCACTCAACTGGCAAGAGGTTGAGCGCTCATCGGGAGGCGCGAATGGAACAGATTCTGATCAATCTGATCGCAGGCGCAGTGGGAGGTGGAGCGGCGGGGAAAGCATCTCCTCAGTTTGATTTGGGCACCGCCGGCAATCTTATCGCAGGCGCTGTCGGTGGCGGAGTCCTTGGACAGATTGTAGCCCTTGCCATGCCAGCCATCGGGGCATCGATCGCGAGCGGCAATTTCAGTGTCGGGGGCGTCCTCGCCAACCTCGTCAGCGGCGGTGCCGGCGGCGCTATTTTGACCGTCATGATCGGTGCACTCAAGAACAGGGCCGCTTGACGAGCGCCGTGCTCGAGAGGTTTCGACTTATGCAGTCGCCCTTACCCCTGCAAACGGGCTACTGCACCTGTAATCATTCAGATCGGAACACCTGCGGCAGGCAGTGATGGGGGACCGGGTCTTCACGACCTGTGCCGACATCTCGGTGGCTTTCGCTACCGAATTCCGAACCATTCGGGCCGCGGAGCCCGCTCACCGGAAGGGGCATTCCGCTGCCGCAATCGGAGAATTCCGAATGACCGGCGTCGACAATGTGGAAAAGACGATCCTCCGCAACATGCTCCTCGGCAGGTGGGCCGCCGAGAAGCTGGGAATCACGGGCCGCGACGCGGAGGCCTATTCGGATGCCCTTGCGCGGGGCACGGTCGATCCCGAGCGCAGCGACGTGTTCAGCAAGATCCGCAAGGACTTCGACGCCGCGGGCGTGGCTCAATCGGACGAGCAGATCCGACGCGTCATGACCGAGCTCATGCTCAAAGCCGGGAACCTGATGCCGACTGCGCGGGGAGATTCCCTCGATGCCGCGGCGGTAACGCTCGCGCGCAAACTCATGTCGCAATGAGGCCAGCCGTTGAAGTTCCGTATCGCGACGCCGGGTGCGCACGCGATGAATAGTGTGCTTACTGCAAGCCTATGGCCGCTTCTGGCATGGAGCTGAAGTTCACCGGACTTCCGGAAACCAGCAGCGGGCAGACCTTCGATTGATTGGCGCTACATCGCACTTGGATCCGAAACGGACCT
Organism: Microvirga massiliensis; assembly: GCF_001006805.1. Classification (GTDB taxonomy): domain Bacteria; phylum Pseudomonadota; class Alphaproteobacteria; order Rhizobiales; family Beijerinckiaceae; genus Microvirga; species Microvirga massiliensis. The sequence goes on from NZ_LN811363.1 coordinate 25,890, forward strand.
GGCGCTCAGCACCGGTATGGCAACTCCAGCTATTGGCAGCACCACCGACCTGTTCACCGCCTCGTTTGCACTCGACCCACAGGCCGCGCCTATGGCTGCGCCATCCGTAACTGTGAAGCATTGGTTCGCACCTCATGAATTCCGATCTGTCGGTACGTGCCGCCCCGGCTACGGCGCGTACCCTGCGATACCTAAATCCACGGACCTAGACTCCCGACGAGCCTTCTTTAAGCGACAGGTCTGTCGACGTCCCCCGGACTGAGCGACGGCGTCACTCACGGGCGGGGGCCATGAACAGCCCTCCACAGATGCCGCACCAAGGCGATCGCCCTATCTTGGTTGCGGGCGCGGTTCTGACCTGCATGCTGTGGCGAACCTGACAGGGAGGCTTCGGACAGGAGGGATCAAGCGGTTGCATACCAAACGAGGGCCAATGCGGGTTCGAATCGGCTACCAGCTCTCTGTCACCGCGTTGTTCATCGCAGTAGTCTTGGCGGTCGGCCTGGCGCTGGTGGTCCTGAGTTTCGACCGGGCCCGCGCAATCACTCGCTCCGCCGCTGTTACCTTCATCGACCGTGTCGCGGAGCATACAGCCGACCGCGTGGACGGGCAGTTCAAGGCGGTCCTGAGCGCGCTGGAAGCGCTAAAGCAGCTCCCGCCAGTGGTCTCCGGCGGGATCTCGGACAATCCACCTTTCTATGCGACCCTGGCGGCGCTCCTGCGCGAGCACGACCAGCTTTACAACCTGTATGTTGGCTATGATGATGGCGCTTTCATCGAGCTCGATGCCTTGGACCGGGCGGGACCGGCTGTTCGCGCACAACTCGAAGCCCCGTCGGCCGCGGAGTTCCGCCTGACCGTGATCGACAGGCCACCCGGTGTTCCGTCGCGGGTGCGGAATACATACTATCTCTCATCAGATCTCGAGGTGGTCGCCCAGGCGCAGCGGGAGGCGGATTACGATCCACGCGAGCGCCCTTGGTATCGCGGCGCTTTCGACCCCGAGGCCGGGTCCATCACCGAGCCATACCTGTTCAAGCTGGCTGGCTTGACCGGATATACGGTCCGGGCGCCGTTCACGCAGGGACGCCAAGGCATTGTTGCCGGCGACATCCTGCTCGCCGATACGGACGCCTTCCTCAAGGCGCAAAGGCTCGGGCAATCGGGCGTGGTCTTCCTCTTCGATGACAAAGGGAGGGTGATCGCCCATCCGCGCATGTCCGAGTTCCTCCGGGCGCGGCCCTCCGATGCCGCCGCGGACCTGCCACGCCTCGACGAGATCGAATCGGTCGACATCGCGAAGCCTTTGGCAGGCTGGCAGCAGGGCGGCGACGCCCAGCAGGTTTTCGAGGCGAAGGACGGCCGGACCTACGTCGCAGCCTTCCGCTCGATCGCAACCGCCGGCTCGGCCCATGTGCGCCTCGCCGTGATGGCGCCCCTGGACGAGTTCTTCTCGGAGGTGGAGGCAGGGAGGCGCAGGCTGCTCCTGCTCGCGCTCGCCTTTGTTCTCGCGGCTCTTCCCATCGTCTGGTGGATCGGCTCGATGCTGGCCCGCTCCATGACGGCCCTCGCGGTGGAGACCGATAGGATTCAGCGTTTCGAGATGCAGGAAGACGCCGGCCGTGTGCGCTCTGTCATCCGCGAGATCGACGACCTCGGGCGATCGGTGTCAACCATGCGCGCGGTCGTCCGGACCTTCTCCAGCTTCGTTCCGAAGCGTCTCGTCCAGCAGCTCGTCGAGACCGGGATGGCTCCGCGCCTCGGGGGCTCACGTCGCGACGTCACCATCCTGTTCACCGACATCCAGGGGTTCACCAACATCGCCGAGAAGGCCGATCCGGAGCAGGTCCTGTTGCAGACGTCACGCTACTTTGCTGCGCTGACCGAAGTGATCATGGCGCATGGCGGTACGGTCGACAAATTCGTCGGCGATGCCATCATGGCAATCTGGAACGCGCCGACCGAGGATGCCGATCACGTGGCGCATGCCTGCGCCGCCGTCCTGGCCTGCCGCGACGTCAATCTGGAAGTCAACGAGGCCTTCGAACGGGAAGGGTGGCCCGAATACAAGACCCGGTTTGGGCTTCATACCGGTGAGGCCGTCGTGGGAATTATCGGGTCTTCCGACCGAATGAGCTATACGGCTCTTGGCGCAACCGTGAACCTTGCGGCACGCCTGGAGCCTCTCAACAAGGAGTACGGCACCGATATCCTGGTCAGCGAAGCCGTCCAGCAGCGGGTCGCACAGCGGTTCCTGTTCCGTCTTGTCGACACAATCAAGCCGAGGGGTTTCGGCAGCGCAATCCGGATCTTCGAACTCCGCGGCGAGGCTATACATCCCACCGCTTCTCACATGAAGTCCGGATGACTTGCGTTCGCTGCGATCACACAGCGACAGCACAGCGAGTGCGAAGGTCCGGAATTGGCACCAAGCCGACGTTGGTCGAACTTCCACTTCCCTGTGCAATCCAGCCCTTCCCAAGGGACGAGGGATCGCCCTCGACCAGTCGGGGCAACCCAATCCCTCAGTGTTCGTTCGACTCCAGCAAGGCGTCCGATCCCGATTCGGCTTTTGGCTTGGGCCTCTGGAGGGGAGCGACTTTGCGGGCCTCGCGCTCCTCGGCTTTTGCCAGCGCCTCGCAGTGCTCGGCCATTCTGTGGAGCTGCTTGCGGGCATCCCTCAGCGAGATCCACCTTACACGACCAAGATCCAGTGCAGACGACCTCCCGCCTGCTTCGGCCAACTCCCGCGCCATGACCTCCCCGAGCATGACGTGCTCGCATTCCGGCGGCTCTGGAAGCGGCGTATGATCGAGGGCAGGCTGACCTCCTCGCCGTCTGATCGAGAACGTCGGAGCTGTTCCGATGACTACGCTTCATCGCGAAGACCTGCTGTTGGACGGCCACCCGGAGCGCTCCGGCGGAAACGTTTCGGCAGGGCCGGGCTATCTCAGACGGCAGATGCTGATCGGCGGAGAGTGGCGCGACGCCACCTCGGGCCAGACGATCGTGGTCGAGAACCCGGGCCGGAGGGAGCCGATCGGGGAGGTGCCGCGCGGTGGGGCCGCGGATGTCGATCTCGCGGTCGCGGCGGCCGGCGCCGCATTCCCGGCCTGGGCGCGGGTTCCGGCGCGGGACCGCGGGCGAGCGTGCCTGGCCATCGCCGCGGCTCTGGAAGCCCGCGAGGAGGAGCTGGCGCGGCTCATCGCCAGCGAGACCGGCAATGCGCTCCGCACGCAGGCGCGTGGCGAGGCCAGGTGGGTCGCCGATGTGTTCCGCTATTTCGGCGGCCTCGCGGGCGAGTTGAAGGGCAAGACCGTCCCGCTCGGCGAAGCGATGCTCAGCTACACGCGCCGCGAGCCGATCGGCATCGTCGGCGCGATCGTGCCGTGGAATGCCCCGGCCCAGCTCGCGTCGCTCAAGATCGCCCCCGCGATCTGCGCCGGCAACACCCTCGTGCTCAAGGCCGCCGAGGATGCCCCCCTCGCCGTGCTCATGATCGCGGAGATCTGTCAGGCGCACCTCCCGCCGGGAGTGGTCAACGTCCTCACGGGCTACGGCGCGGAGTGCGGCGGGCCGCTCAGCGCCCATCCCCGCATCCGCAAGCTGAGCTTCACGGGCTCGACCGCGGTCGGCAAGGCGATCATGCGGGCGGCGGCCGATCGGGTGGTCCCTGTCTCGCTCGAGCTCGGCGGCAAGAGCCCGTCCATTGTCTTTCCCGACGCGGACGAGGACTGGGTCGTCGAGGGCATCATCGCCGCGATGCGCTTCACGCGCCAGAGCCAGTCCTGCACGGCGGGATCGCGGCTGTTCCTGCACGCCGACATCTTCGAGCCGTTCCTCGACAGGCTCGCCGCCAAGGTGAAGGCTCTGAGGATCGGCGACCCGCTCGACGAGGCGACCGACATCGGCTCAATCATCAACGAGCGCCAATTCACGAAGGTCTGCGGCTACATCGAGGAAGGCCTCGGCCGGCCCGACGCCCGCCTCGTGACCGGGGGATTGCCGCCGCGCGAAGGTCCGCTCGCGACGGGGTATTTCGCGATCCCGACGATCTTCGCCGACGCGTCGAACGACTGGCGGCTCGCCCGGGAGGAGATCTTCGGGCCGGTGCTGGTCGCGATCCCCTGGCGCGACGAAGCCGAGGCGATCCGCATGGCGAACGAGAGCCACTATGGGCTGGCCGCCTATGTCTGGTCGCGCGACATCGGCCAGGCGCTGCGCACCGCGCACGCAGTCGAGGCGGGCTGGGTCCAGGTGAACCAGGGCGGCGGCCAGGTGCTCGGCCAGTCTTACGGCGGTGTCAAGGAAAGCGGGATTGGGCGCGAGATGTCGCTCGAAGGCATGCTCGACAGCTTCACCGAGACGAAGACGGTCAACGTCAATTTGGCACTCCCGCCGCCGCGCTGAGGCGCATTGGACTGGCCATGTCGGCAAACACTGACCGCATAGCACTCGTCCGTCTTTCCCGGACCTTCGCCCTCGTCGCAGGCGACCGAGGATGTTCTCGATGCAGAACCAGCAAATCGGGGGCTTGCCAACTTGGCGGAGGAATCGATCGATGCTGCGCACTCACCTTATCGCGGCGCTGACGGCCGCGGCTTTGACAGCTCTGGCAGCGTTCCCATCAGTCGGCACGGCCGGAGCGGCGCCGAAGCTCGTAACCGAGGAGTTCATGATCGCGGCTGACCCCGGCACGCAGCTCTTCGTCAGAAACAAGCGGCCGGAGGACACGACGCAATTTGCGCCGGAGAGAACGCTGCTGTTTGTCCACGGCGCGACCCTGCCCTCGGAGGCGACATTCGATTTCCCGCTCGCGGGCCTGTCCTGGATGGACTTCATCGCCCAGCACGGCTGGGACGTTTACCTGGTGGATGTGCGCGGCTACGGTCGCTCGACGCGTCCGCCGGAAATGGATCAGCCAGCCGCGAGCAATCCCCCGGTCGCCACCACCGATGTGGCGGTGAAGGATGTCGGCTCCGCCATCGACTTCATCCTGCGGCGGCGGGGCCTCTCGAAGCTCACTGTCATGGGCTGGTCCTGGGGGACCGTGATCGTGGGCGCCTACACGGCCGATCACAACGACAAGGTCGAGCGGCTCGTGCTTTACGCGCCCGTATGGCTGCAATCCGCGCCGCCTGCGGCAACTGCGAGCCGCCCGTCGGGAGCCTACATTGCGGCCCCGCCCAAACGGGAGCGCTTGCAGATCGGCGCCCCCGATGATCGGAAGAGCGACCTGATGCCGGGGTTTGACGCATGGTCGGCGGTCGCTCTGGCCACCGATCCCGTGGGTTCAAAACAGAATCCGCCGGTGCTGCGCAGCCCGGCGGGCGTGTGGCAGGACTTCCGAGATTACTGGGACATCGGCAAGCCATACTATGATCCCGCGAGGATCAAGGTTCCGACGCTGGTCATTGTCGCCGAGTGGGATGGGCTGACCCCGCCCGAGCAGGCGCAAGCCCTCTTCCACAAGCTCCCGAGCGGGTCGGATAAGCGGTTCGTCGAGATCGGCGAGGGGACGCATCTCGTCATGCTGGAGAAGAACCGGATGCAGCTTTTCCGAGAGGTGCAGTTCTTCCTCGATCAGGTGCGCCAGCCCAACTGACGCTGCGCACGGGAAGGGGCTTGCATCATGACGACCCGACCCCACGCAGGGTCCGAGATGCCCGTGAGGTTGCGGGAGGAGGACGCGATCTGGGGTGCCTTCATCCTCCCCCTGGACGGCATCTTTCCCCAGGAGACCGCGCGGCTCGACTTCGTCGCGCGGCAGCCCGGGAGCTACTTTCTCGCCTGCTCGCGGCAGAAGCATCTCATCACGGGACACTGGATCGGCCTGGAGGTGACGGACGGCTTGGAACATGCGGTGGCCACCGTCCACGAGGACAGGTTCCCGCCAGAGGACCCTCCTGGGCGGCCGTAGGGACCAGGGGAACTGCCTGATGTCGAAGGGGCTGCTCGAAGGGGCGCGTTCCAGAGTGCTGACCCGCCGGAGGCCGCCCCCGCAAGCCTCGACTTCAGGGCCACGACGTAACCCACGGCAATTTCTGTCTCGCCGTCGGGCATGGCCGACAACACCGGTCTCGAAGAGGCTGCCTGCAAGTGTTGCGGTGTCAGAGACACACCCTTGCATACCTTCTGCCCGCCCCTTGGCACGACTGGCAGCCAAGCTGGGCGGAGGCGGCTGGAACCGGGCCTCCTGGAAGCTGAGGCGCATAAATTTATACCAGTAATTTGCCAACCTGTTAGGTTCCTCACAGACGCCTTGTCGTTCGCGTGGCATTTGCCAGTCGTTTGCTCGTTCGGTCGCTGGGGGGCGGTCCTGTGCAGAGTGACGGTCAGACATCTGGTTCCGAGAGCGCCCAGCGGGTTCGTGAACACATCCGCCACCGGCTCCAGGCCCTCCGCGAACACCTGCGTGCACAACGACAGACGGCAGAGGCAGGGATCACCAAGGCTGAAGGGGACGGCCCTGGATCGCTACAAAGGTCGGATGCGGGGGATCAAGGCTCAGCCACGATTGACGAGCCGTCCACTCAGCCGCGTGTTCTGGTGCTCCAGAGGGAGCTGCTGCCGAACCTGCCCCTTGTGGCCTCCCTCGCGCGGCTAGGACTCGATGTCGCCGGCCCCTTCAACCGGGTCTCGCAAGCCCGCACCTGGATCGAAAGCAACCGGCCCGATGCCGCCGTTCTCGATATCGCGCTGTGGGACGGCACTTCCTTCGATCTCGCGGATGAGCTTCAGCGCAGAGAAGTCCCGTTCCTATTCTATACATCTTGGGATGATCTGGCGGCCATTCCGCTGGAGCTTCGAGAGATGCCATTCCTTGAGAAGCCGGTCCACTTAGCTCTGGTTGCAAAGTTGTTGTCCAAGATGATCGCCGATGGGCAGGTCATCGAAACCCGGCGGGAAGACGACCAGAACCTCCCGGAGGATCAATAGCTCGACCTCAAGAGCAATGGTGGGCATGACCTCTCCTCCTCCGGTGACCCCGCTCAAGCCAAACAGTCGGTCTCCTCTTGGGGCATTGCGGTGCACTTTCCTGGGTCACGAAGCCTTGTGAGGTGAACGTGCAGGTTTGGTGCGAACTGCACGATCTCCCGAAGACCGGAATAGGCCGTCAACCGCATCCTCTTGCTCGGGCGCAGACCCTCACACGCGAGCCGGCGCTCGCAATGCTCGCCCCGCGGCGGAAACTCTGGAGGAATACGATCTTGTCGGGGCGGCGGCCTGTCTCTGGCACGCAGGCTTGCGTTTGCGGGAGAGCCCACGTCGGGAACGCGCCGAAGCGGACGCGGCGAAGGTGGAGCGCATCGTTCGACGCATCAATGTCCGTCCGGAGTCCTTCCGAGCGGAGACGATATCCTGGTGGCGCACTCGGATCGAGTATTGCGAAGCGAAAAAGTGGAGCGGGCAGAGCTCAGCGCAGCGGCGCGCCGATCGTGCAGATGACACCGGACGGCGCGTAGTCCAGGCGGACATCCGCATCGAGCTCGCGGGCAAGCCCCCGCTCGATGAGCCGCGAGCCGAAGCCCCTGCTCCGGGGCGGGAGGACCGCAGGACCGCCCCGCTCCGCCCAGCGCAGGTGAAGCCGACGGCCGCCACTCCCATCGGTCACATGCCATCCGATGTGCACGCGGCCGGTCGCATTCGACAGGGCTCCATACTTCGCAGCGTTGGTGCACAGCTCATGCAGGGCCATGGTGAGGGAGAGCGCCATGGAGGCGGAGATCCGAAGAGGAGCGCCGTTGAGCTCGAACCGACTTGCGTCCGCACAATGAGGAGCAACCGTTCTCGTCACGAGGTCTCGGAGATCGGCGCTCTCCCAATCCTCCCGCGTGAGGATGTCATGCGCGCGCGCGAGCGCCATCAGGCGCGCCTCGAACCGCGCATACGCGTGCCCGTCGGTCTCGCCCCGGAAGCTCTGGGCGGCAACCGACTGCACGACGGCAAGCGTGTTCTTCACCCGGTGGTTCAACTCGTTGACGAGAAGCTGACGGCGCATCTCGGCCCGCTTGCGCTCGGTGATGTCCCGGGCGATCTTCGAGGCCCCAATGATCCGGCCATCGGCGCCTCTGACAGGGGAGACCGTCAGCGAAATGTCGATCGACGTTCCGTCCTTGCGCACGCGCACGGTCTCGTACTGGCTGAGGCGTTCACCACGACGAATCCGCGCGAGGATCATGGACTCCTCGTCGTGGCGTTCCGGCGGGATCAGGAGGGTGATCGGCTTCCCGATGACTTCCGCGGCCGTATAGCCGAAGAGCCGCTCGGCACCTTTGTTCCAGGTCTTGATGATGCCATCGAGATCCTTGCTCACGATGGCATCATGGGAGGACTCGACGATGGAGGCGAGCCGCTGCACCGCCTCCTCGGCCCGCTTGTGCTCGCTGATGTCGACGAGCACGTTCACGGCCCCGACCAGCGCGCCCGCGGCATCGTGGAGCGGCGTCGGGTAGGGCAGGAACGGGATGCGGGTGCCGTCGGGCCGCTCGGCCACCGCCTCCATGCCCCAGACGGGGCGATCCTCTTTCAGTGCCACGGCCATGGGGCATTGGTCGTGCGGCAGCGGCGAGCCATCCGGGCGGTAAAGACGCCAGGTGACACACCATTGCTCTCCCAGCGCGGGACGGCGACCCGCGAAGTTCGCGGCGGCCTTGTTGTAGTACGTGATGCGGCCCGCGGCGTCCGTCGTGTAGACGGCCACCGGCAGCGCCTCCAGGAGATTGCGCGTGCGGCGCTCGCTTTCGCTCAGCAGGGCCTGCATGCGCTGCCGCTCGGTCACGTCCTGCACGACGCGCACACCATAGCGGAAGCAGCCCTGGCCATCGCGGACCGAGGAGCTGAGGACGTCCACGAAGATCACCCCGCCATCAGGGCGGACGTAGCGCTTCCGGATCGCATACTGCTCGATCTCGCCGCGAGCCTGGCGCGCATAGCGCTTTGCGTCGGTCTCCCGATCGTCCGGGTGGGTCAGATCGAGGAAGGTGCGGTCCCGGAGTTCGTCCGGCGAGAGGCCGCTGATCGCCGAGAAGGCGCGGTTCACCCGCAAGAACCGCCCGTTCCCGTCGGTCTCGGCAATGCCGACCGGAACGGCCTCGTAGGTCGCGGCCAACCGCCGCCGGCTCTCGTGCAGGGCCGCGTCGGCAAGAGCCTGGCCGGTGATGTCCACCGTGAAGCAGCGCGTGTTCTTGAACTTGCCGTCCCGGAAATGCCCGCTCGAGGTGATCAGGACGTGCCGGATCGAGCCATCCTTCGCCCGCAGCCGGGCGGGAACCCGGTCGAGCCGCTCGCCCCGGAGAAGACGCTTCAGGATATCGGCGATCACCTCCGGGTCGACGTGGAACTCGGAGATCTTGCGGCCGACGTATTCCTCGGCCGAGTAGCCCAAGAGAGCGAGTTCAGCCTTGTTGGCCCGCAGGATCGTGCCGTCGGCGCCCACGAGATGCAGGCCGACCGCCCCGTTCTCGAAGAAGTCCTCCAGATCCTGCTGGCTCCGGCGGAGTTGGAGCTCGAGCGCCTTGCGGGCCGTGATGTCCTGGAAGGAGTTGATGCCCCCGCTGACCTCACCCCGCCCGTTCCGGATCGGCTCGATGTTGACCAGGACCCAGAGGCGAGTGCCGCAGGGCTGCTCGATGATGACCTCGAGGTCCCGGGCCGGGATGCCGGTCCGCAGAACCTCGGCCATGGGGCAGTCTGCGTGCGGCAGAGGTAGCCCGTCGGGCCGGAAGAGCCGATGGGAGCCGCAGAACCGCTCGTTCGCGTCGCCGGGGCGGGGTGAGCAGCCCCAGAGTTGCGTCGCCTTGCGGTTGTAGCGGACCACGGTGCCATCGGCGGAGCAAACGCAGACCGGCGTCGGCAGGAATTCCAGGATGGTGTCGTCGATGACGAGAGACGGTTCGGGGCGGGTGGCGTCTCGCGCCAGCGGCTTCACGATGTCCACGAATCCCCTCGCCCCCTCGAGCTAAACCAGATTCAACCCTATCGCGCGGGATTGGTTCCGAGCCCGACCGAAAAACCGGTCGCGGTGGTCCACGCGAGCAACCGATCTGGCCCAACGGAATCGGTTCGGTGCCTCGATGGCACTTCAAGGCTGCGTCCGCCAGGGGAGGCTCCGTGCGGGTATCACTCGATGCGGGCCGGGAACTACCTCGCCCTCTCGGAACTGGCAGGCCGGATAGCGCCAGTTGCCGCCTTCCCAGACGCAGAGCAGGGTGCCGGTGCGCCAGCACTCGTCGACGGCCGCACGCGTGATCCCCAGCAGCCGCCCGGCTGCCCCGGCCGACAGGGCGCCGCCGGCTTGGCGTAGGAGTATCTCGCGGTGTCCCACGTTCCGCGTCAGCAGGGGTGCGAGCGGGTCGGGATCGGTAACGGCCGACACGACGACCTCGGAACAGGTGAGGAGACAGCCTAGCCAGAAGGCCAACGATCCCGATTCGGAGTCGTTGACCAAAGAGGGTCTGTGAATCGCCATAGTCAGAGAGCTCTGAACGGACATCCACTGGGTCAAGGCTGGATCGACTGAGCGTGCCGGACGGCAAATACCTCGGGCAGAAGACGTTCTTCGAAATGGTCGGCGGCCGGCTGCGTCTCCTTGAGGAGTTGATCCTCCACGGCGAAGTTCTTGTCGAAGACCCAGGGCCGGCGCGGCAACTCACGATCGTTCAGCCAATACGAACTCCAGTCCTGGGTGGTCTCGATCAGTTCCTGGGCAAAGTCCGGACTGTATTCCAGCGCCCCGTCAAGGACGACGTCGATGTAGGATTGCAGCAGCGGATACTTGGCTGAGGCGACCGGCAGGTCCTCGCCGATCTTGCCGTCCCTGCCGACCGGGACATAGACCCAGACGTTACCCGTCGCGGGAACCTGCTGCCATGATACAGCCTCTATGACGTCCAACGGGACAGCGACGCGGGCATAGCCTGTCTCCCGCCTGTCGAAGTGGCTCATGTCGGCGCCCTCGACCGGATACAGCACGCCGTTGACCGTCATGGCGCTCTCGCCGGGGACAGGCCTGCGGAGGCCCAGTGCCGTGAACCCGGTCGCGGACCGGTCCACCCAGGCGCGCACGAAGCCGAAGGAGGCCGAGAGCCGCACCGGGATCGCATGAATGGGTTTCGGTGCCGTCGCGTTGCGGGAATCCGTATTGATCAGAGACCCGTATCCGAACAGGAAGTTTTCCGGCTGGTTCGCGAGCTTCCTTCCCCACCAGTCCTCGGCGGAAGCCGGGTGCGCCACGACAAGGAAGAAAAGAAGCACCACCTCAGCGACCGGAGCCCGTCCCAACATGAGACACCTTCCTTGCTACAAACAATGTAGCTTGATCCAGACCGCGCCCCAATCGGCTGAGGTTCCAGGGTGCAATGATTTCTTTCGATTGATCCCTCCCCATTGAACTGGTCTGCACTGCCCTGATCATATCCTGGTCGCTGCCAGGCGCGCCCTCTGCAATACCGACTGCTTCTTCCCAGCCTTTGCCCGCCGCAGGTTCACCCGTCCGCCACTGGCACGAAGCTGAAGATGTCCGGATTTCCGCATTGAAGTCGAATACAGTCGTTCATGCGAACGGCCATGCTGGAGCTCCGTGCGAGCG
>NZ_LN811363.1:38361-40830 GCF_001006805.1 Microvirga massiliensis
AATTCAGGGCCCGTGCCGCCCTTCGCAAAGCCGCCGTGCAGCGCTATCTGTGGGACGATGGCAAGGGCATCTACACCGATTACCTTTGGCGCGAGGGCAGGCCGACCGGGAGGGTGACCGCAGCGAGTCTCTTTCCGCTGTTTTTCGGTCTCGCCAGCCGAGCTCAGGCAGATCGTGTCGCGGAGGTCGTGCGAGCCCGGCTCCTGAAGCCGGGCGGCCTCGTGACGACGACGATCCAGTCGGGTCAGCAATGGGACGCGCCGAACGGCTGGGCGCCTATGCAGTGGATCGCGATCGTGGGTCTGAGCGATTACGGCAGGAGAGCCATTGCTCAAACGATCGCGCGGCGCTGGATCGGCAGGGTCGTGAGCGCCTATCGCAGCACCGGCAAGCTCATGGAAAAATACAACGTGGTCGATCCCTCGCTCGCCGCCGGCGGTGGCGAATATCCGGGCCAGGACGGCTTCGGCTGGACGAATGGCGTGTTGAGAAAGATGCTTGTGCTCGATCGTGGTGCCGCGGCGGACATTCGCCGCGCGAGCCCTGTCGCGAACGACAATCTGCCCTCGAGCCGGTCGCGATCCGACAGAAGACCGAATGCTGCGCGCTAAGCAGGATTGCGTGGGCGACCTCACGAATGCCGCCGCGCTCACGAAGGCACAGGGCCACATCATTCGTGTGACAGCCAGTAGAACTCCGCTTAGTCCAAGAAGAAAGCTGGATTTTACTCTTGGGTTTGGCGCGTCCGGTGCCATGCTTCAGCGCCGTAGTGTCTGCACTCCCGGTGAAGGGTTCATCCGGCGTTGCTCCATCTCGGCAGTCGAGGTGCTAGGCTGACGATCGCCTTGCACCCGGGCGAATCATCCGACTGCCTGGGAGACGCATCTGGTCCCGGTCGCCCGTTCCGGATGAGCGGCCACTGCCCGGGGGCATGATGACGGCCATTCTGGAGTTGCCGACCTGGTTGGGCTGTGGGCTGGCGGTGCTGGCCGGGGTCGTGTGCTCGGTCCTGCCTCTCGTGGCGGTCCGTTGGTTCATGACGAGGGAGTTGAACCCGAAGACCCGTGAGGTGGCCGAGACTGTCGCGGTCCGCGTCGGAACCGTGCATGCCCTCATCCTGGCGCTCGTCTTTGCGGAGGCGCAATCAACCCATACCGACCTTCAGCAACAGGTCTCCAAGGAGGTCACGGCCCTCGAGCACGTGGCGCTGCGGCTCGACCAGTGGAACGGGCCCGAGGAGGACGCCCTGATCAACCAGCTTGCAGCTTATGTCAGAGCCGTGTTGCAGACGGAATGGCAGGTGAGCCTGCACCCCGACGGCAGCACGGCCGCCAAGCAGGCCTACAACAATCTCGATGCCGCCATCCTGGACCTGCCGGCCGACAGCCCGCGGCAGCAAGCGCTCCGCGATCGGATGATCTCGGATATGGACACCCTTCAGGAACACAGGCGGGACCGGCTGTCGCTGTTTCACCGCGCCATCCCCGGCCTGTTCTGGTGGATGGCGCTGGCGGGCTTTGCCATTACGGTATTGTTCTTCTTCGTCTTCCCGGAGACGCCTTTGCACATCGCAATGCTGGGGGTGTACGGGGCCTATACCGGGCTCGTGCTCTACTTCATTCTGGCGCTCAGCCACCCCTATGTCGGTCCGGCGGCCATCGACACGTCACCTTACGAAATGGTGCTCGAGACCGAGCTGAGCCCGCGCCCGTCCGCCGCGATGCCGTGAGGGCAACTGCGGCAGCAAAGACCGCCAGTTGCCTGGTAAAGGAATGATCCGAAAGGAATTCAGCCTCTTCGACGCGGCGGGAAATTTCGTGAGGCGGGGATGACAACGAGGGATTTGAAGCTGGTCTTGATCACAGGTGATCTCCAAATCCGCAGCAATGGAAATGGTCCGAAGAACGTGGAAAAGCGGTCGTTCCTCTGGCGCGTTCTGTGACCGAAGTTGACCGAGGCTGTGTGAAAACGGGTTGATTTGGTAGAGTGGATCGCGATCAGCGGAGGTCGGGACGAAGCGTTTCGTCGAGGGCGAGGATCGCCGGCAAGCGACACTGCTTCCCGATTGTTTGGACGACTACATTACTAAGGACAATCCTGTCCGCGTCATCGAGGTCTTCATCGACGAACTCGATTTGGTCGCCATGGGGTTTGCCGGAATGGTGCCGGCGGTGACCGGACGGCCTGCCTATCACCCAGCCGTCCTGCTCAAGATCTATCTCTACGGCTATCTCAACCGTATCCCGTCCAGCCGGCGGCTGGAGCGCGAGAGCCAGCGCAATGTCGAGCTGATGTGGCTGACCGGCCGCTTGATGCCGGACTTCAAGACGATCGCGGACTTTCGTCGCGACAACGGACCGGCGATCCGCGCGGCCTGTGCCCAGTTCGTCGTGCTGTGTCGTCAGTTCAATCTGTTCACCCAGGCGGTTGTCGCCGTCGACGGGAGCAAGTTCAAGGCCGTCAACACCC
>NZ_LN811363.1:41851-43982 GCF_001006805.1 Microvirga massiliensis
AAAACCCTGGCGAAGGTCAGAACCGAGATGAGCTTGCAGGTGCTGGCCTACAACCTGAAGCGCATGATCAAGATCTTCGGCGTTAAGCCGCTGTTGACCGCGATCGTGGCCTGATCGAACTATAGCCAGAGCCCGCGTTCGAACAGCTCACGCACATCAACCTTTCCAAAGCCCGTCAAGCGATCGCGTTTTCACACGGCCTCGACCCAAAGCGGTCCATCAACATGAGACCGGAGGGCGTCCGAGATAGGGGAAGTAGCCATTGTGCCGCCGTAGTCTTCCGTCTCGACGATGAATCCCGAACCTGGGCCAAACTCACGTAGTATGTTGGCAATGGCCGGAGGTGGAGACGCGAACGTCTACTTTGGGCCGAAGCCGCCCAACAGCTTTCTCTTTGTGCGGCGTGACACTGACAGGCTGGCCATCGCAGCCTTATCTTCAACTGATCACTCGGCGCGTCATGGCAGGCCTGATCACCCTCGACCGAGCCCAGCGGCTCCCGCGCCGACCAGAGGCCCCGCCCCAAGCGGGGCCTTTCTGGTGTATCCGGCTTCAACGCCAGCGGCATCATCGAGGACCGATGCTCGACCAGAAAGGCGACGAGAATGGCCCGTAACGGCGTCTGTTCCAGCGGCATCCAGCAAGCTAGGCCAGGAAGCTAGGACCGAACGGTCCTTCGGCCGGACGCAGCATAGGCCGGGAAGCCGCAGAGCCGCATCGGGCAGCCGGCGCAGGGGGACAGGTCTGCTTCGGACAGAGACAGCATGGGACGCAGAGGAGAGCCGTGATGGGATCACCCCAGAAGATTGCCGCTGCCGTGACCGCGACAGAGCAAGTGCAGGAGGAAGTCCTGAAGGCCTTCAATGCCCTCACGGGCTTTGCCAGCCACATCAACGCCTGTGGCGTGTTCACCGACTGTTTTCACCCGCGTGTGGCTCTCGCCGCCGCCCGGGAGGCAATCGAGAGGGCGGAGCAGATCATGTGCGACACCGCATGGCCGGTGCCGGAGGACTACGCCGGGGCATGAGGCCGCGTCAGTCGCAAAGCCTGCGTGCGAGCCTCCTCCCGCAGATGCTCAGCCTTGCAGCGAACCGCGTCGGCTCGGGTGGCGAGAGGGGCCTGATCCACGTAAAAGGCCAGCCCTCGCGCTTTCACCCGGATTGGACAGAGAGCGGAGAGGAGTCCGGGCCGAGCCTTTCAGCGCCAGCTCAAAGCGATCGGCCCGCAGTGACCAATCCGCAATGCGTTCAAGGGAACAGAAAAGGCGCTGTCCGGTCAGGATGGCCTGAGCGGCGTCCTGGGCTTCAACCTCAATGGCGCGCTGCCGGATCTCCCGGTTCAGGCCGACGTCGTTGGTGACGGATTTCAGGAAGAGCATCTCAAAAGCCGGCATCGTTCCGCCTCCCTGCCCGGCAAGGATTGGGTGCAATTCGAGAGAGCCGCAGCGAACCGCATCGCGATCCAGTGGAGGACCGCCCCTGCCTTGATCAGGCCAGGGGCTAAACCACCTTTCGTGCAGACAGCACTCCGAGCGCGCGCGGGCCGCGGTTCGGTCGGTGTTGCCGAGCATGGCCCATCATACGCCCTACCACCCGGCCGGGCATTCACGCAGGTTTACGGCCCCAGGCTGCTGTGGAGCAGCCTCAATCCTCGTCTGGGAACTGCGCCAGTGCCGCCTGGGGCAGTATCTCGCGAACGAGGACAGGCATCCCGGCGGAACCGGTCGCAACCCGGATCGGCCAGAGGGTGAGACCCGGGCAGTTCCTCAGGATCACCTGCGAGCGCGGTCCCCTGGGCCGAGGCTCCTCAACAGGTCCTGTGCCCGCCGGAGGTTCTCCGCGGCGATCCTCGCCTGCTCGGCCACCTCGGAGGTGAGGCACATCATCCGCTCGGCCCGCGCGACGGCGATCCTTGCAGTTCTGGGCAAGCCGGCGACGCGTCGACCCGTCAGGCGGTCGAGCGTCTCAGAGAAGGGCAGGTCCAGAACGAGGTCCCCAGCGGCGTTCACGATCTCGAAGGCGTAGCCTCTCGGGTTCCGGCCTTCGGCGAGGAGTTCCCGCGCGACGTCGCTGACGGCCCGATCCGCCTCCAGGAAGGCAATCTCCACATCGGGTAGGTCGAGCCCAAGCTC
>NZ_LN811363.1:46238-50721 GCF_001006805.1 Microvirga massiliensis
AGCGCCTCACCCTTCTCGACCTGAATGCCTTGCAGAGGGTTGCAGCTTTCAACGCCGACTACCTGCACCTCGAGCGCGAGGGTGACGGTCTGGACGCCAACATTCGCGAAAGCGGGTGATCCGTGCCCCTGTCCAGCGGCTCTCACGGCGTGCCGCTGGTCTCCTCGCGCTCATGCCTGATGGCCGTGAGGGTATTGGCGATCCGGCTGACGAGCCCCGCAGCCGCTGCCGAGATGCGCGGCTCGTCCTGCTCCTCGAGCATCCGGCGCTTGGTCGAGATCACCGCCTCGACGGCCTCAGGCGTCTTCTCCGTCGTGAGCACGCCGCGCTCGACAAGCGTGATCAACAGGCTCTAGTCCGTGACTTGTCCTCGACCGCAGTCGCCGGATGACCCAGGTGCGTGTGGATGGACGATGATCTCGCGATCCGGCTCACGCAGGATAAGTCGCGATTTGGCGCACGCGGTATCATGAGAGCCTCGACGGCCATAGGGAATCGTCATGATCGATGTCTCCCCTGTCGCAGCTCGGTTTGGCCTCAAGCTCGTGACATTTCTCATCATCGGAGCCTGCCAGATCGTGGCCGGATACCCGAGCTCCTTCTTCAACCTGGCGGGGCTGTCCGGAGTGCTGTGCCTCGTACTCGCGCTTGGGAAGGGTGAATGGCCGTTCAGCCGGTCTCTCACCTACTGGGATGAGGCCACCTGGTTCGGGTTGGTGGCGTGCCTGGGATGAGGAAACCCTGCTGCCCTGGCGATCGCTGCCCCAAACACGGATCGGGAGTTGCGTGGTGGACATCATCGAGGACAGGCATGCCGACACACCTCGGGGCCTCGACCCAGAACTGAGCAACCCGGGCTCTCCTCGCGACGAGATCCATCTCCGATGTGCGACCCGGTCGGTGCTCAAGCTGGCCCGCGAACGGATCCGGGAAACCCTGGACCCATTGCGGACCTAGCCCGTGAGGTGACGCAGCAGCCCCGCGGACACGACAGCGAGCGCGATCGTCGTCAGCATCGGCAGACGCGTCGCTACGACGGCCGTGAGGGCGGGCAAGGGCCATCAGATCAGCCGGCGGCTCGATGACAAGTGCGGTGTGGTCACCGCAATCAGGACGCATCCCGGGGCGGCTTCCATGACGCCCTTGGCGCTGGGGCTGAAGGTGCGGTTGCGCAGCGCAAGGTGGCCCCGATGTGGGTGAGATAGGTGGCAAGGCCCATCATGCTGATGGTGAGCAGATTGATCGCGGGGATTGTCAAGATTGCTTCACCCAGACGTAAGTCGCCCCAATCCCCGACAGTGCACCGGCGATCACATGCCAAGCCCCAGCACGAGGAGATAAACCAGTGCCGAGATGGCGCCACGCGCATCCGGCTCTTCGGGATCGATGCTCTTGAACGCGCACAGGCCTGAAGGCGCGTTCGTCATGGCCGGAACGTTAGGCCGCCCGTGAGGGCCGCTCGGAACGAGCCGGGGCAGCATGGATCAACGCCGCCAGGAGGGCTTCCCGATCACATGGTTTGGTGATCCAGGGCACATGCTGAAGCTCTGCTGGTGAGACACTGCGCTCGTACCCGGAGTAGATCACGAACGGAATGGCACGCTCTTCAAGGATGCGAATGAGAGTGGTGCAAGGTCCATCCTTGAGCGCGTAATCGAGAATGGCCATGGCCGGGGTATTCATGACGAGCCATTCCAGAGCCGCGGCTGCTGACGGGAGCGGCTCGCAAGCCTCCAGGCCCATGTCCGCCAGATAGAGTTGCAGCGAGAGGCCTATCAACGCCTGATCCTCCACGATCATGCAGGCGTTGGGCGAACACGGGTCCACACCGCTGCGGCCCGAAGTGGTCTCAGCGTCGGTCAAATCGAAACTCATGACTGCTTCCTCAGACTGCACCACGTGTGGTCGTGTAGATGTCGCTGGTTTGCCCCGTCAGGCCGTACGGTGCTCGTCCTGCGTCGCTCCTTCTGGTTTCTTCGACACAGAGCACGGCCCTGAGAACACGATCCGGTCCGAGATCCTCCTCATCCTGGAGTTCGAGCAGGCTGGCGAGGCGGGCACGGGCGCGGTTCACCCGGCTCTTGATGGTGCCGATCTTGACCCCGCAAATCTGCGCGGTCTCTTCATAGCTCCACCCTTCTGCTCCGATCAGGAGCAGGACCTCGCGCTGCTCCAGGGAAAGCTGCGCAAGAGCCGTCTTGAGGTCTTCGAGTTCAAGATTGCCATGCTGCTCAGGCAGGGTGGCAAGCATGCCTGCCATCATGCCCTCTGGGTCTTCGACCTCCCGTCTTTTCCGGCGCATCGCGCTGTGGAACTGATTGCGCAGGATGGCAAAGAGCCAAGCCGGGAAGTTGGTGCCCGTTTCGAACTTATGGAGGCTGCCCAAGCCACGAACAATCGCTTCCTGGACCAGGTCATCGGCCTGATCAGCATTGCCGGCCAAGGAGATCGCAAAGGCACGCAGGTGCGGGATCGTCTTGAGGAGGCAGTCACGCAGCTCGGGCGAGAGCAGTGTTCCAGGGTGTTGGGACATTGTTACTCTCCACACTGGGGCAGGAGTATTGCTCCCATTGCTCGTTACCCTTGACCCGGGTGAGGCGACTTGTTGTAAACAGGATTGTAAGTGTCCGGGTTCCAAGATGACCATGAGGCGGAGACAAGTACACCGTGGCGAGTTAACATAGGTTATTCAACTTAACTTTTCTGAAATTCTTTGCCTTAATTTAACCTATGTTTGTCTTAGTTGGCTGGTTCTCGTGGAATGATGGAGCGAACCCGCTGCGTGGCTGCCCGGCACCGCGCCTGCCTGCCGATACCATGCATGGGCACGGCCTCCTCATCGAAAGGATGAAACCATGCAGCAGACATCGACGAGCAGCACCGGGATGTCCGGACCTCAGCCGGGCACATTCCGGGTCGAAGACGCACGCGAGATGATGATCTCGGGCCTGCGCAACGCGCATGGCCTGGAGCAGCAGGCAATCGAGATGCTGGAGCGCAATTCCGAGCGGCTCGAGCACTATCCTGAGCTCCAGGCACGCATTGCCCAGCACCTGAAAGAGAGCCGGCAGCAGCAGGCTCTGGTCGCTCAGGCGCTCGAGGATCTCGGCGAGAGCCCCTCGACGCTGAAGGACACCGTCATGGGCCTCGTGCAGAACGTGCAGATGATGACGCATGCGGCCGCCTCCGACGAGGTGCTGAAGAACAGCTTCGCGGGCTACGCCTTCGAGCACTTCGAGATCGCGTCCTACACGGCGCTCATGGTGATGGCGCGGGCGGCCGGCGAGGCTCGCGTGGAACAGGTCGCGCAGCAGATCCTCGCGCAGGAAGAGGAGATGGCGAGCTGGCTCGAGCAGCACTTGCCCGAGATCGTGAGCCAGCATCTTGTTCTCATGCAGTCGGGCGAGCAGAAGCGCTGAGCTGGTCCGCGGCAGGGCACGCCCCGGTAATCGTTGCGTGACCGGGGTTATGGCCTTTCGTGAACCTGCGCTCGGGGGAAAAGGATAGCGAGGATAATCCTGAGGGGGAGCCGATGATGGGTGACGATCGGGAGCACAGGGTTCGCGAGCGGGCCCACGAGATCTGGGAGCGCCAGGGGCGCTCCGGGAATCCGGAGGATCATTGGTTCGAAGCCGAGCGCGAACTGGCCGAACGTGACGCCGCCTCGCCCGAAGGTGGCGCAGACCAGACCGGGACCGCACCGCAGAAGCCGGCTGCTGTGGACACCGGCCCCAAAACGGCGTGACGGGTGGTTTCAATGATCTGCCACCTTCCGGGCTCATGACAGCATGCCGCGATGCCGGCGCACTACTGCGTGTCCCGACGACACTCCACGATGACGCCCTCGTTGGGGTATAGCGGCAGGGTGCCCGCGATCGTTTCATCCGAACGGTCGAGACCGGTGGAGAGACGTGCCGTCCCGTGATGCGTCACCGGCACGGCCTCCGGAGCTTGGCCGAAATTGAGGGCGACCAGGAATGCGCAGTCCCCAAGGCGCCGCTGGAAGACGAGCACCTCACCGAAACGACCCAGCAACTCGTAGCTGCCGGCCTGGAGCGCGGGCTCCGCACGGCGCAGCGCAATCAGACGGCGATAGAGATTGAGCAGTGAATGCGGGTCGCGAAGTTGCGTGTCGACATTCAATCTTTCGATGCCATCTCCGATCGGCAGCCATGGCTCGCCCGTCGTGAAGCCAGCCTGAGGCCTCGTGTTCCACCGCATCGGCGCGCGATGCGGATCCCGGTTGAGGCCATAACCCGGTACCCGCCGCTCGAATGGGTCGCGAGCCTCGCTCGGCGGGATCTCGACATCGCGCATCCCGATCTCGTCGCCGGCATAGATCGCCACCATTCCGGGCAGGGTGAGCAGGAGCATGGCGGCAATCCGCGCCTGATCAGGTCCAATCCGGTCCGCGATGCGCGGCTTGTCATGGCTCCCGATGAGCCAGTTCGGGCAGGCGCCGGACGGAAGGCTGTCGAGATAC
>NZ_LN811363.1:51649-64103 GCF_001006805.1 Microvirga massiliensis
TGCGTGATAGTAGTACTGGCCCGTTGCCTCGTCCCATTCCCAGGCACTGCCGCCGAAGCGACTCAGCCAGTTGTTCGGCGGGCCACCGTCCGGCCCGGGGTCGCGCCAGATATACCAGTCGCGTTTCGCACTATCGCGAGACGAGCGGCTCTCCTGAAACCAGGGATGTCGATCGGACGTGTGGTTCGGCACGAAATCGAGGATGAGTCTGATGCTGCGAGCGTGCAGGCGCTCTGTCAGCTTGTCGAGATCATCGACTGTTCCGAAGAGTGGGTCGACATCGGTGAAATCGGCAATGTCGTAGCCGAAGTCCTCCATGGGCGAACGATAGACTGGCGAAAGCCAGACGGCAGACACGTCAAGCCAGGAGAGATGCTCGAGCCGCGACAGCACGCCGGGGAGATCGCCCTTGCCATCACCGTCGGTGTCCTGGAACGACGAGGGATAGATCTGATAGGTGACGCCCCAGCGCCACCACGGTAGTGCACCGGGCTCGCTCGCCGGAAGGGTCCAGCCCGTCCGCTGGTCCTCTCTTGGGGACTGATTTCCCCTTGCGCCCGCAGAAGATTCGACAGCCAACTGGGAGGACCGTTGAGAATGCGGTTGCTGCATCGCGAGTAGCTCGATGGAGTGCTATCAAGGGCTGGCATTTCCAACGACTGATGATGCAGAAAGTTCGAAGTTGAGCACAGATGGGGAGGCGACTGCACTAGACTTTAACATGAGTTACACTGGAGAGTATTGGTATCGAGCTGCCGCGAAAACGCCGGTGCTTGAGAATTTCTCGGGAACATTGTCCGAGGCCGGTCATTAAGGAGGCGCGCCTCTGGCGCGTACCAGAGGTGAGGATTGGCCATGCATTTCATTCCGACCAGCGTCCACGGCATTCGATTATGCGACAGGAATTCTGTTGCCCGTGGCGCCGTATCTCTTCGGCTTCGCCGACGGAGGTGCCGCCCAATGGGTGCCGATGGCGTTTGGCAGCCTCCGGATGGATTACGAACTGTCGCTGACCCGTCTCATTCCGCTGCCGGCGCATCTCGCGATCGATGCCGCAGGAGGCCTGCTGCTGCTTGCAACGCCCTGGCTCTTTGGGTTCGCGGATCAGGTGATGTGGCCGCACGTGATCGTCGGAATCATGGAAATCGGGGTGGCTCTCATGACGCGTACCGTGCCTGATACGACGACAATGGCGGAGCGGCAGTCCTACAGCTAACGCGTGGCTTACTCCCGCTGTCAGAGCTTTGCCCATCTCTCTGGAGAAGCCGAGTTCGCCGCAATGATCGGCATGTTCGGCTTCACCGATTGCATATGCCCCCAGCCTCCGTGGTGTTGATGTCTCTTGTCTGGTAAGACTTTCAGCGCTCACCCATCATTCGCGGGATCTCGACTGCGCTGGTTCACCTGCGTCGCCTCCGAGTATGTCCCCTGTCGCTGAAGGGAGCGAATATGGCTGAGCACCAGCTTCGGAACTTCACGATCAATTTCGGTCCTCAGCACCCGGCCGCACATGGCGTTCTGCGACTGGTTCTTGAACTCGATGGTGAAGTCGTCGAGCGCATCGACCCGCATATCGGACTGCTCCATCGAGGCACGGAGAAGTTCTGCGAGTACAAGACCTACCTTCAATCGCTGCCCTATTTCGACCGGCTCGACTACGTGGCGCCGATGACGCAGGAACATGCCTATTGCATGGCCGGCGAGAGGCTCCTCGGGATCGAGGTTCCCAAGCGCGGACAACTGATCCGCGTTCTCTACCTGGAGCTCAGCCGAATCCTGTCGCATCTCCTGAACGTCACGACGCAGGCCATGGACGTCGGCGCGCTCACGCCACCCCTCTGGGGGTTCGAAGAGCGCGAGAAGCTCATGGTCTTCTATGAGCGCGCCTCCGGATCGCGCATGCATGCGAACTACTTTCGCTTTGGCGGCGTGCGGCAGGACCTTCCGCCCGATCTGATTAACGACATCGAAGCCTGGTGCCACACATTCCCTCAGGTGCTCGATGATCTCGACGGCCTCGTGATCGGCAATCGCATCTTCAAGCAGCGCAACGTCGACATCGGAATCGTGTCACTCGACGATTGCTGGAGGTGGGGCTTTTCCGGCCCGATGCTGCGGGGTTCGGGCGCTCCCTGGGACCTGCGCAAGGCGCAGCCCTACGAGTGCTACGAGGAGCTCGATTTCGACATTCCGGTCGGGCGCAACGGGGACAACTACGACCGGCAGGTCATCCGTATGGAGGAGATGCGCCAGTGCGTGCGCATCATGCTTCAGTGCATCGAGAAACTGCGCAACACCGAAGGCCCGGTTTCGACTCCGGACGGCAAGATCGTTCCACCCTCGCGCAAGGACATGAAGCGCTCCATGGAAGCGCTCATCCAGCATTTCAAGCTGTTCACCGAGGGCTTCCATGTTCCGGCAGGGGAAGTCTATGCGGCGACCGAAAGCCCCAAGGGAGAGTTCGGTGTCTATCTCGTATCCGATGGCACCAACAAACCTTATCGCGTGAAGATCAGATCGCCCTGCTTCGCGCACTTGCAGGCCATGGATTACATGAGCCGCGGCCATCTGCTCGCGGATGTGTCGTCGATTCTCGGCTCGCTCGACATCGTGTTCGGCGAGATCGACCGGTGAGAGAAGGTACCCGCCGACATCGTGGTCGAATGATGCGTCGCTGCATACGTCGCCCACCACCCTGACCCGGCTGCCGCGCAACCAACCACTCTCATCAATGAAGAGGTGATTGCCGGTTGCAAGAAGAGGCCCTACCGACGAGGAGAATCGGTAGGGCTCAGCTCGAGGAGGAACGTGCGAAGCCGCACGCTCGGAACTCTACGCCTTGCAACGAAGTCGCTCACTGACACATGTGAATCTGGACCAGAAATTCTTTGAGTATCCAAGGATGAATAATGGCGAATGAAAGAAACGCCGTTATGCAGAGCGACAGCAAGCTTCGCAAGCTCGGGTAGAGTATAACACAAGCTAGGATCGGCTCCAGAAATCGGAAATATCCGTGTTCTTCTGGAACAAAGAGCCTGGCCTTCAGTGTTATGTGGCCGGGCGCGACCTGTCCCAATTTCTCGTTTTCGGCAGAGGGACTGCAACGCAGGCAGCGGCGGCACCGGCGAGCCCGATCGTGTGTTGGTAACGGGCTACTGGAACATGAACGACGAACAACGAATGAGCTCCGTCCTTATGGGAAATGTGGGAAATGCCGCCGAGGCCGGGGAGCAGGATCGGAGTCCAGGCGCAGATGAGGCTATTCACGAGTCCATGGTCCGCTCCATGCGTGTCATCGAGCGGGGCGTCTATCGAGGGCCGCATGTCTACGGCTCGATTCCGATGATCCGGATTCAGCTCGATCTCGGCTCGCTCGAGGAATGGCCTTCGAACCGCTTGCCGGATTTCAACGAGCGACTCCTGGACCTGCTTCCCGGTCTGCGCACGCATGGCTGCTGCTATCACCGCCCGGGAGGATTCGTGCAGCGGCTCGAGGACGGCACCTGGCTGGGCCACGTCGCCGAGCATGTCGCGATCGAATTGCAATCCCTGGTCGGGGCACGCGTCACGCGAGGCAAGACGCGGTCCGTCAGGGGGCAACCTGGAATCTATAATGTCATGTATGCCTACCGCGAAGAGGCTGTCGGTCTCTTTGCCGGACGCTTGGCCCTCCAGCTCGTCGACTCGCTGCTTCCTCAGCACATGCAGGGCGTCCGCGGGCTCGACCGCGTCTATGGCGACGAGCGCACGCCCGTCATGCAGGGCGCGTTCGATTTTCTGTCTGCCCTCGAGGCGCTGAAGCGCCTGCAACGCCGTATAACGCTCGGGCCGACTACGCTGTCTCTCGTCGAGGAAGCGGAGCGCCGGGGCATTCCCGTCATGCGCCTCGACGACCAGAGTCTCGTGCAACTGGGAACCGGTCGCCATCAGAGACGCATCCGGGCCAGCATCACGAGCCTCACGCCCTCGATCGCGACCGATGCGGCCGGCGACAAGAATCTCACGAAGGCGCTGCTCGCCGATGCAGGCCTGCCGGTGCCCAGGGGCGCGGTCGTCCGGATCGCGCAGGAGGCCGTGCAGGAGGCGGAGCGGATCGGCTATCCGGTCGTGACCAAGCCTCTCGACGGCAACCATGGACGCGGCGTGAGCATCGGTCTCTCCACTCCCGAGGAGGTGCGGCAGGGCTTCGAGGAGGCGGCTCGGCACCGGGGTCGCGTGATCGTGGAGGCCTGCTACCAGGGACGGGATCATCGCATCCTGGTCGTGGATGGCGAGGTCGTTGCGGTTGCCGAACGCGTTCCCGCGCATGTCGTAGGGGACGGCCAGCGCAGCATCACGGCGCTTGTCGAGGAGGTGAACCAGGACCCCCGGCGGGGCGAGGGCCATGAGACCATCATGACCCGCATCAGGCTCGACGATCATGCAAAGAGCGTGCTCGCAAAGGCGGGCCTGACGCCGGAGAGCGTGCCGGCGACGGGCCAGGTCGTGTATCTGTGCGACAGCGCCAATCTCTCGACCGGCGGCACCGCCATTGACCGCACCGACGACATTCATCCCGACAACGCGCTGATCGCACGGCGCGCCGCCCGCGCCATCGGCCTCGACGTCGCCGGTATCGACTTCATCACTCCGGACATCGCGCGCTCGGTGCACGAGACCGGTGGCGGCATCGTCGAAGTCAACGCGGCCCCTGGCTTTCGCATGCACCTTCAGCCCTCGCAGGGCCGGGCGCGCAACGTGGCGCGGCCGGTTCTCGACATGCTGTTCCCGCGTGGCGCACCCTCCCGAATCCCGATCCTGGCGATCACCGGCACCAACGGGAAATCCACCACCGCTCGCATGGTCGGCCATATCCTGCGCGCGAGCGGCCTGACGGTTGGTCTGACGTCGACCACAGGCGTCTACGTGAATGGAGATCGAGTGGTTGAAGCGGATGCCTCCGGGCCCTGGAGCGCGCGCGTCGTCCTGCGTGATCCCACCGTCGAAGTGGCTGTTCTCGAGACCGCTCGTGGCGGCATCCTCCGCGAGGGGCTCGGCTTCTCGGAGTGCGATGTCGGGCTGGTCACGAACATCCAGCCCGACCATCTCGGCCTGAAGGGGATCGAGACGGTTGAGGATCTCGCCTGGGCGAAATCGGTCGTGGTCGAGGCCGTGCATCGCAGCGGTACGAGCATCCTCAGCGCCGACGACCCGGTCACGGTGGGCATGAGCCGGCATGCAGGCGGGCGGATCGCCTACTTCTCGCTTTGGGGAGGAGCCGAAATGCTGGACTTCCTGCGCGAGCACATCGAGCGGGGCGGGCTCGCCGTCGTGCGCGAGCCCGGGCCCGTGCCGGGTGGCGAGATCGTGATCCACGATGACGGCGACACGATGCACCTGATGCGCGCGTCCGAGATCCCGGCCACCCTCGACGGCCTCGCGGATTTCAACATCCAGAACGCCTTGGGAGCCATCGCGATGGCTTACGCCCAGGGCGTGCCCCTCGGCATCATCCGCAACGCTCTGTCGACCTTCACGACTTCGTTCGAGAACAACCCCGGCCGGCTCAATATCTTCGACGGCCACGGCTTCCGGGTCATCCTGGATTATGCCCACAATCCGGCGGGCCTGCGCGCGCTCGGCGATCTCATTCTGAAGATGCGGCCGCGTCATCGGCGGGTGATCGGCATGATCAATATCCCAGGCGACCGTCGCGATGACGACATGCGCGAGATGGGGGAGCTTGCGACCCGCTATTTCGACGAGATCATCTTCCGCGAGGACCCGGCCCGACGCGGACGCAAGCCCGGCGAGATCGTGGCTTTGCTCGCGGAGGGGGCACTCGGGGCGGGCTTTCCGGAGGAGCGGGTCCGCCGGATCCTGGAGGAGGACGAGGCCGCAGAGGCTTGCCTCGGGCAGGCGCGCCCGGGCGATCTCGTCGTGCTCACCCCGACCGATGTCGACGCGATGTGGCGGCAGGTGCTCGATTTCCGCGTCGATCCGCGCGCGCATTACGATGTCGAGGTCGAGCGATCTGGAGAGCAGGCCGGACCCTTGCGGAAAATTGCGTGAGGCCGGTGCGCGTCATGTGTGATGTATGGGCCCCGGCGACAGCCGGGGCACTCTCGTCCCGCCATAAACTTTTCGAAGTTGCCGGGGATGAGCACGAGTGAGGCCGATCGCGATCATGTCGGAACGCACGAGGCAGAATGCCAAGGGGCCCCTCATCGTCATTGGCGGCGGTGAGGACAAGGAGGAGGACCGTATCATCCTGCGCGAGATCGCCCGCCATCTCGACGGTGGTAGGCTCGTTCTCGCCACGGTGGCATCACATGAGCCGGAGGGATATTTCGACGTCTACCAGAAGGCGTTTGAGGATCTGGGCGTCACGGACCTCGTCGAGCTCTACGTCAAGGACCGTGCGGAGACCCTCGATCCCGAGAAGTTGCGTCTCCTCGATGAGGCGGCCGGCGTCTTCTTCTCAGGGGGCGATCAGTTGCGCATCGCGAGCCAGATCGGCGATACGCCGGTTGAGCAGCGAATTCGTGAGATCCACGGCCGCGGGGGCGTGATTGCCGGCACGTCGGCCGGTGCCTCGGTGATGAGCGAGACCATGCTGGTGAAAGGAACCAGCGGCGAGTCGCACAAGATCGGCGACCTCCATATGGCGCCCGGGCTCGGCTTCATCCGCGACGCGATCATCGACCAGCATTTCGCCGAGCGCGGACGTTTCGGCCGTCTGCTCGGTGCCGTGGCCCACAATCCCCGCGAGCTCGGGATCGGCATCGACGAAGATACTGCTCTCGTTCTCGACGGAGACCGCTTCGAAGTGATCGGCAGCGGCTGCATCTACGTTGTCGATGGCGCCGGGGTCACGCATTCCAACATCGCCGAAGCCAAGCCCGAGCGGGCGCTCTCGATGTATGATGTGCGCCTGCACGTGCTGAGCTCCGGCGATACCTTCGACCTGGCGCATCGCCGGCCCGCCGCAGTACCCGACGTCACCCGGAGCCATGCGATCGAGGCACAAGTGACAGGATGATCCGGGGAACGGATCTGCGGCATGGCGATTCGCACATTCTCGCAGGAGGCCGGACTGCCCTCGGAGCGCTGCTCTTCAGTGACCCGCGCTGAAGCGCGGGTCATCGCGAGTGGTGAAATGCCAAGGGCTTGCAGCGCTCAGCTCTTCTTCTCCTGCTTGCGCTTCTGGGCGCCGTTTCCATCCTTGCCCTGCTTGTGCTGGGTACCACGTTGATTGGATCCGCCATGGCCTTCCTGCGGGACGCCCTGCGGGTTCTGTTGAGTGCCTGGAATGTTCTGTGCCATCGTGTGATTCCTTTTCGAGCCTGCGGCTCGTGAGAGCCTGAGTTGCAACAGCGATCGTCGAGGGCCTTCCTCGTGCAGGGCGCCACTCCAGTCGAGCCTCGGTTTCATTAACGGCAACTTGGTCGTGCAGACCGCTCAAAAGGCTTGGCCGATAGAAGGCCCCTCCGACATTACTTGTCGGAATTAACGTTGGCGGAGCGGAAAGTTCGAGCGTGGCCGCCGATTTACATGATGCATTGTGAGCCATCCCCAAGAAGGACCGCTGCAAGCCCGCCCGAGTCCCGGAACTCGGACGGCCACTGGTCGAGTCGAAACTCGTGATTGCCTCCTCGGGCTGCAACAGGGGCAGTCGTGTGGATGTCGCTCGTGCGTGCTGATGTCGCTTTCAGAAGGGCCCCACCGCGACGTGCCGTGCGGGGTCTGGTCCGCTCCTGGTGCCCTCGACCGTGAGCACGGCCCTCACAACACGATCTGCCCCGAAGTCCTCCTCGTCCTGGAGGTGAAGGAGCTCGGCAAGGCGGGCGCGGGCCCGGTTGATCCGGCTCTTGACGGTGCCCAACTTGATCCCGCAGATCCGGGCAATCTCCTCGTATTGCAATCCCTGTGCCCCCGCGAGGAGAATGGCCTCGCGCTGCTCGGGAGGGAGCCGCGCAAGAGCTACCGCGAGGTCCCGCAGATTGAGATTTTCATCCTGTCCGGGGAGGGTCGAGAGCATGCCGGCCATCACGCCGTCCGGGTCCTCGACCTCCCGTCTTCTCCGGCGCATCGCGGTGTAGAACTCATTGCGGAGGATCGTGAAGAGCCACGCCCGCAAGTTGGTGCCCGCCTCGAACTTGTCGAGGTTGCCCAAGCCCCGGACAATCGCCTCCTGGACCAGGTCATCGGCCTGATCGCCATTGCCGGTCAGCGAGATCGCGAAGGCACGAAGATGCGGGATGGCTCTGAGAAGGCTATCGCGCAACCCGGATGGAAGAGCTGCTCCAGAGGCTCGAGACACATTCATGCTCCGCAGCAGGGCGGGAGGATGTCTCCCGTCGCTTGATGCCCTGACAAGGAATAGAAGCGACACTCTGTCAAATGGAGGTGAGTATTTGTGCTGCAAGATCTGCAAGAACCTGAGGTTGATAAAATAAAGATCACTCGATCTATCGTATGTTATTGCCCATGGGCTTCGTGGCTAATCACGCCGCTTCTCTTTAACACATGTGTGGCTTGGCTGTTGCTGGGTGCCGCCTGGGAACTCATCTGGTTCAAATACCAGGATCAGACCCTGGGAGGATGAAGGCGCAGGAACCGCGGGATCGGCGGGGCGACGGGCCTCCTGCTCATCAGTGGGCGGAACCCCCGTGGGTCCTGCCTTGTTGAGCGACAGCGAACCCGCTGCGTGCCGATGGGTTGATGCTTGTTGCCATTGATGGCCGGAAGACAGCGGGCCTGAGTTAATCGCCCGAGGAATTCTGCATTTTCCTGAAGCACATCGACGCTGGCATTCACCGGCGTGTGCATTCGGGCGGAGTGAGCCTTTGAGAACTCCACGGTTGAAGCGGTCCAGAGCCAAGGCCGGAACGAGTGCCACGCCATTGGTGCAGCGGATGGCGCTGGTCCTTGCCGGTGGCAACGCGCTTGGGTCGTTCGAGGCCGGGGCCTACCAGGCCCTGCACGATCAGGGCCTCCGGCCCGACTGGGTGGTCGGGACATCCATCGGTGCTGTCAACGGCGCGATTATTGCAGGCAATCCTCCCGAACGGCGTCGGGAGGCACTGTGGGAGTTCTAGTCGAGATCAACCTGGCCCGCAGGAGTAGGAAGCGCCCCAAATGGGCTGGCTCAGGCCATGCAGCGTCTGGCCGGGCAATTCCAGACGGCATCGTTCGGCAATCTGGCGATGTTCGTGCCCAGCTACACCGGCATTGCTGCCAACCAGATGAGCGAGCTCGGCCTTTACGATCTTGCCCCGCTCCACCGCACGTTGGAGAGCCTGGTCGACTTCGACCTCCTCAACAGGGGTCCCGTTCGGCTGACGGTGACAGCGGTCGATCTGGAGACCGGAGAAGGGGTCGTGTTCGACACCCGGACGGATCGGCTCGGCCCGGAGCACATCATGGCCAGCAGCGCCCTGGTCCCGGACTTCAAGCCGGTGGAGATCGACGGGCGCCTGTTGGCCGACGGCGGGCTGTCGTCGAATCTGCCCGTCGACATCGTGCAGCGTGAAGCCGACGCCCCTCGCCTCTGCATCGCCATCGACTTGTTTTCAGCCCAGCGGCCGTCGTGCACCAGCTTCGCCGAGGCCGTCGCGCGGCGGCTGGAGCTCCTGTTCGCGGCCCAGACCCGCCGGTTCCTGGAGGCGCATGGGCGCGAGAACCGGCTCCGGAGCAAGCTTCGTGCTGTTGTTGATCTCATCCCCGAAGAGTTGCGGGACAGGCCCGAGGTCACGGCTGCCCTGATGGAAGCGGATCGGCCGGACATGAGGCTGGTGACGATTGCGGGGGATCCGGCGCCCGAGACCGGCAACTGGCTCTACGACTACTCGGAACAAACCATCAGGATGCGTTGGCAGTCCGGCGAGAGCAAAGCCAGGGAGGCGCTAACCGCGTTTCAGGGCGACCTTGCATCCACCCCCTGACAGACACTTGCCAGCAATTTCCCAGGCACACCGGACGCGCCCTGCATTCCCCAGCCGCGCCCAGGACCAACAGCAGGAACCTAGAAAGACAGCATCATGACAGACCGGATCGACGGGAAACTCGTCGTCATCACAGGCGCATCGAGCGGCATCGGTAAGGCGAGCGCCCTGGCGCTGGCCGATCAGGGCGCTCGCCTTGTACTGGCGGCGCGCCGGAAGAAGGAACTGGAAGACACGGCCGATGCCTGCCGCGCCAAGGGGGCAGAGGTCATCACCGTACCCACCGACGTGGCCGAGGAGGCGCAGGTCCAGGCGCTGGCTCAGCGGGCCATCGAGACCTTCGGCCGGATCGATGTGTGGTTCAACAATGCCGGCATGGATGCCTTCGGGCGCTTCGAGGACATCCCGCCGGAGACCTTTGCGCGTGTCCTCCAGATCAACCTGATGGGAATGGTTCACGGGGCCCGGGCCGTCCTGCCCCACTTCCTGGAGCGCGCCTCCGGCATCCTGATCAACAACGCCTCGCTGGTCGGCAATTGTCCTTCACCGTTCCACAGCCCCTACGTGGCCAGCAAGTTCGCAATCCGGGGCTTCTCCTTCGCCCTGCGCCAGGAGGTCCTGCACCTGCCTGATGTTCATGTTTGCGTCCTGTCGCCCGCGTCCATCGACACCCCTCTGTGGCAACGGGCGGCAAATTACAGCGGCCGTGCGATCAAGCCGTTGGATCCAGTCCATCCGGTGGAGCAGGTCGCAAGCGTTCTCGCCAACCTGATCCGCTATCCGCAACGCGAGGTGTTTGCCGGCGCCTCGGGCTGGATGGCGAGCGAGCAGTACGCGGCCCAGCCCGCCATGATGGAAGCCGCGATTGCCGCCTACACGCAGCAGAGCCTGTTCCAGGACAAACCGGCAGTGCCCACCGACGGCTCGCTGTTTAAGCCGGAACGCGGCAATGGCGGCACGAGCGGAGGATGGAGCTCGCCGGATCGACCTGGCCTCGCCGTGGGAGACACCCTGCCCCTGATGGCCAGCCCTGCCTTCCTGGCCCTGGCTCCAGCCCTTTACACCCTCAAGCTGTCGGCGAGCTTTGCCCAACAGCTCAGCATGCAGTTCGCGCCATCGCTGGCCGGTGCATTCGCGGCGGGAGATGGATTGCCGGCCGCGCTGACCTCCGTGCTGCGACGGACAGGCCCATGACCTGCGATGAGGTTGCCCAGTTTTCGTGGACGGTTGAGGGCTTGGTTTCGGTCGCGACCTCTGGTCGGCGTCGAAGCGATGCCAAGCCCTTGTTCCGAGCCGGTGCGGCCGTCCATGATCGAAGATCGCGTGAGCGGCGCACGGCAGGCGCGTCCTAGTTCGCCTGCCCTCGCGAGAGATTTTCTCTCTTCGGCCGCCAAGCTGAAACCAAGTGAATCCGAAGCAGTCCGCGCTCCAACGGCGGCCCGGAGTCGAGCGCTATGGCGTGTTGCAGCCTGACCGTTCCTTCCCTCGAGCAGGAGACACAAGATGGATCGTCGAGTTGTACTCGCGGGCCTTGTAACAGTTTTTGCCGGCCCTGCCTTTGCCCAGCAGAGTGGGGCACCCTCGACCATGCAGCCAGGTTCGTCCGGAGGCTCGGGTGCGATGCGCTCCGGAGCTCAGTTGAGCCAGGCCGACATGCAGCAGAGCATTGTGGCGGGCATGATCGCGCGCGAGACCTCCAGGATCGCTCTCGAGAAGGCCCGCAATGCGGATCTGAAGCAGTTCGCGCAGTTCGAGGTGGACGAGCAGACAAGCCTGTCAGAAGTGCTCACCAGCATGATGGAGACGGCCGCCACCGCCGCTACAGGGTCGACCGCATCGGGCCGGTCGGACGCTGCGGCGCCGCATGCCGGCATGGCGACGCAGATGGACGCCAAGGCCCAGGAGATGATGCAGAACTCAACCAAGCGTCGGGCGCGGAATTCGACCGCGAATACCTGATGGGCCAGATCGAGGGCCACCGCGAACTGCTGCAAATCCAGGAGCGCTACCTCGCCAGCAACCCGCAGAACCGGGAGCATATGAACGTCGCCAAGCTGGCCCGCGGAATGATCAAGGAGCACATCGCGCTTCTCGATGACATCCAGAAGAAGATGGGTTGAGACATGCGGCTCAGCCGGCCCGACGGCTGGAGGCTCTGCCTGATATGAACGAATGTCCCGGCTCACCGCCGGGACATTCTCCTTCCGATGTCTTCTTTTGGAGATGACGTCTCGGAAATGCGGATGCGGCACCGCGACAGAGATCACGCTCGCGAAGCGAGCGCTGCTGCTGGCATTGAGCGGACACCAAGTCGAGCTGCGTCCCTAGGTGGCCGTGAGCTCCTGGCGCGCGAGCGCGGTGCCCTCGGGCTGGCGTTGCTGGCTAGAGCCTCGGACCCTTAAAGGGACGCATATCCAGCGGCTTTGAGGTAATTCCAGCATTCCTGCGGGGTGAAGAGATCACAGATGTCACCGATGGCGCGCCAGAGCGCCTCGAAGGTGCGGGCCCCGATCTTGCGCAGATGTGCC
>NZ_LN811363.1:64573-75143 GCF_001006805.1 Microvirga massiliensis
GGGTGGCAGGAACAGGAACCAGGCGCCCTTCGACTTCAGGAGCTGGGCGGCCTTGGCGCTCTTGTGGACCGCGAGATTGTCGAGGATCACGACATCGCCTTTCGCCAGCGTCGGAGCGAGCTGCGTCTCGACGTAGCGGTCGAAGGCCAATCGGGTGATCGGGCCATCGATCACCCACGGCGCACACACCTTCATGGCAGCGCAGGCCGGCCATGAAGGTGTGCGTCTTCCAGGGCCCGAACGGTGCTGACGCGGGCAGGCGCTTGCCCCGGCGGCTGCGGCCGTGCAACCGCACCATCTTGGTGTTCACACCCGTCTCATCGAGGAACACAAACCGATACGGCTGCTCACGCATGCGGGGCTGGCGCTGGCTCGTCCAGACGCGACGCTCATCGCGAATGTCGGCGCGTGCGCATTCCGTGGCCAGCAGGCGTTTTTTTATATGTGAAGCCGTAGCGGCACAGGAAGCGCGGGAGCGGCGCTCACGCCATGCTCCGCCAACAGCCTCGCGGCGAGGTCCGGCATCGTGATGTCGGGTTGCCTCTCCACCGTCTGCACGAGAAAGGCCTCGTAGGGAGCCAGTTTGCCACGTCCGGGTGGTCGCCCCTGCTGGGCGGGAGCCGGGGAGCCGGACTGCGCCCGATGCCGCATCAGCTTGATCGCACAACTGTCGCTGACCCCAAAGTGCCGCGCCGCCGCCCGGCAGGAATGGCCCGCCTCGACAAACGCCACGACCCGCACCCGCAGATCGAGAGAATAGCTTCGACCCATGATCCACCTCCACCCCAGAGAGGGAATCACAGGTCGGCCCAGCCCAGAAGCTAAAGAATCCTATTTCCCATCCGAGGCTCTAGTGCCAAGATGGCCAGCACCGTCGATGCCCCCACTGCCGCCGAAGCCGATCTACGGGTATGCGCGCAACTCGACCGGATCGAGCGGATGATCGAGAAGGGCCATGACGTGATCGAGGCCCAGGATCTGCTGCGGCAACTGGAGCTGATCCTCGACCAGTGGCACGTCCGGCGGCGGCTCATCCTGGACGCACTCGCCCATCGCTGAGAGCGCGTCAAAACGCCAATCTCGCGCGAGTCGCGGACACGTGTGTCGCTTGCAAGGGTTCGCGGCGGCTCTCCCTTGTTCCCGAAATAGCCGCTGAGAGAAAACGAAAAAGTAACACAGGTCAAAGACAGGCATACACCTGGCTGTAATGGTGGTTTCATCATCAGCAATGGCCAATACGGACGCCTGCACAACAGGGGACGTGATATTGCCTGAACCTTTCCCGCCCGATCACAACCCGCTCGTCCGCAAGCTCGAGAGCATCCTCGCCCTGACCGATGAGGAGCGGCAGGCGCTCCTCGCCCTCCCGATGCAGGTGGCCGTGATCAGGAAGGATCAGGACATTGTGCGCGAAGGCGACCGCCCCTCCCGATCCTTTGTGATCCTGAGCGGCTTCACCTGCACCTACAAGGCCTCTGGAGAGGGCAGGCGCCAGATCGTGGCCTTTGGCATCCCCGGGGACATGCCCGACATCCAGAGCCTGCACCTGAAGGTGCTCGACATCAGCGTCGCGACCCTGAGCCCGTGCAGCGTCGGCTTCATCACCCATGAGGCCCTGTGGGATCTCTGCATGCGCTGTCCCCGGATCGCCGCCGCCTTCTGGCGCGAAACCCTCGTGGAGGGAGCCGTCTTCCGCGAGTGGCTGCTCAATGTCGGGCGGCGCGAAGCCTACGCACGGATGGCGCATGTCCTGTGCGAGCTGCTGGTGCGTCTGAGAGCGGTGGGCCTTGTCGAGGACCATGCCTGCACCCTGCCGATCACCCAGGTTGAGTTCGCCGATGCGCTCGGCGCCTCGACGGTCCATGTGAACCGGGTGGTTCAGGAACTGCGGGCCGACGGCCTGATCGAGCTGAAAGGCGAACGGCTGAGCGTTCTTGACTGGGAGAAGTTGAAGCAGGCCGGCGACTTCGACCCGACCTACCTTCATCTGGTGCAGGAGCGGGCAGCCGCATGACCTTCACCCTCCAGCCCGTGCGTGTTGCCAATGGTAGCGACGAGGAGGGCATGCTGGTCTTCGACGAGGAGCTGCGGCTTGTCGCGGTTCTGACCCGGCTCGGCGATCACTATGACGGGCTGTCCGGTCATTGGTACCTGGAAGCTGGGTTCGGGCGCCTGGAAGGACCGGATCACCCGACCTACGCCGATCTGGAGGCAGCCCAGGAATGGATCCGGCAGCGCCTCGCAAAGCGGCGGTAGACGGCTTCTGCTCGCATCCGCTGCTTCGGGTTCGACAAAGAGCATTCCGCGTAACTTTACCTTCACCGTATTGACGGCTCAGCGTGAGGGATGGTGTGGGCCCGGAAGGTCTCCGAATGGCACGTTCCTGTCGTCCGGCGGATGATTGCTCACGACGCCGAAGCGGACGTTCGGAGGCGGAATCGGGCGGCGGGAGTTGACCCGATCCGGCCATCCGACTGTATGCGGTGGAGCGCCGACGCGCATGCGTTTCGGGGATGCGGGTCGCACGTTCCTAAGCTTTCGGCAACACGTTCTGGTTCAGCCGGAACAGGTTACCCGGGTCGTATTTTGCCTTGAGAGCCGATAGCCGCGCGTAGTTGCTGCCATACGCCCCCGTCACGCGCTCCGTTTCGTCCTCCGGCATGAAATTGACGTAGACGCCGCCGGTCGCGTATGGCGCTGTCGCCTCGAAAAAGTCACGAGCCCATTTGATCGCGGCCCGCTCGTCCCCGCGTTCCCGCCACCTTGTATGCACGTTCATCACGAAATTGGCGTCGCGGTGCGGATAGGCGGTCGCGGCAGCGTCAATACGGTTACTAGCGCCGCCGACCTGGCCGATGAAGATCTCGCATTCTTCCGTCGGTAATGTCCCGACATAAGCGACCAGCGTATCGAGCAGTCCGTCGCTGAGAGCTGTGAAATTATGCGACTTCCAGTAGTTGAACGCTCCCGGAGTAAGCAGCGGATCGAACGCCGTTTGCCAGGCCACATAGGGCTGGACGCCGATCACGTCAGCGATCGGCTCACCGAGAGCGCGAAGCGGCGCCAGCGCCTTATCCGCGTTCGCCGGCTCGCCAGCATAGCAGACGGCGAAGACCAGGATCTCCTTTCCGTGGACCTCGGCCGGCAGGAACGGCAAGGGCGGCGCTTTGCGCAGCACCGCCCAGACAGTGAGCTCGTCGGGGGCGGCCGCCGCTGCGTCGCGATAGCCGGCGAGAAGGTCCCGAGCGTTCCCAAACGGGTGGACGATGAGCCCCGATACCAGGTCGGGCCCGACCGCGTGCAGTTTGAACTCGAACGAAGTCACAATGCCGAAGTTGCCGCCACCGCCGCGGATGGCCCAAAAGAGATCCGGTTCCTCGACCGCGCTCGTCTGAACGAGCGCACCGTCGGCGGTAACCACGTCGGCCGCGATGAGATTGTCGACCGTGAACCCGAGTTTTCGGCTGAGCCACCCGAAACCGCCGCCGAGCGTGAGCCCTGCGACTCCCGTCGTCGAGTTGATCCCGAGCGGCGTCGCGAGACCGAAGGCTTGCGCCTCTCTGTCGAACTCGCCGAGTGTCACGCCGGGCTCAACCCGCGCCGTTCGACTCTTCGGGTCGATGCGGACGGAGCGCATCGGCGACAGATCGATCAGGAGCCCGTCCTCGCAGACCGCGTTGCCGGCGATATTGTGGCCACCGCCGCGCACCGCCACGAGGAGAGAGTTGTCCCGCGCGAAGCGCACCGCTCGCATTACGTCGCTTGCACCGCGGCAGCGCACGACAGCGGCGGGCCTGCGGTCGATCATGGCGTTCCAGATCGTCCGCGCCTCGTCGTACCCAGCTTCGTCGGGGAGGCAGAAGCTGCCGCGGAGCTGTAGCGTACTTAGAATGTCGGTTGAAAGGGCGATCGTCCCGCCCATGAGCCTACGGAACTGGACCTCGGTCAAGGCACCCCTCCATCGTCCGATGGGCGCGTCGGCCGGAACCGGCCGCTCTCTCCTGAATAGAATATCGCAAAAGCCATCCGCGCGCGACCGACACTGGAGTCCAAATCCAGCAGGCGTACCCAGGCGATGGCTCCAAATTGTCGACCCTGAACGCACCCTTATGATTGCTAGGCTGGATAGTTCGGGCGCTGCTTCTTGGCACAGAGCTGAAGTTGGCCGAACTTCCGCAATCGCGAGGTGAGCGGACCTTCGTTGGCTCTGCCCTACTTCGCACTTTGACCCTGTGCAGACATGCCCGTGGACTGCCGCGTAGCCGCATGTATCGGCCGCGGCCGGCGCAAGTCCGTGTGTCAAAGGTCTCGCGGATAAAGCTTCCTCAAGGAGGCACCCGTCGCAAGCACGGCGAAGGAGAGAGGACAACTCGGTCGGCGAGACTCACGCCCTCGTGCGAGCATCCGAACGCCATCGCCGGTATCCCTCCTGTCCTGAAACTCGCCGCAGGCCGATCCAGCCGATCGTCAGGGCTGCCGCGCCGATCATGAAGGGAAGCATCGCAGACCCCGAACCGCTGCTCCTGCTAGAGCCGGGTTCGGCCAACTTGCGGTGCTGCTCGGCCAACAACCCAGCCGGAGTCACGGTAGCGATGCTCGTCTTCAGCTTGTTCTTCCAGCCGGCGACCACGTCCCCATCGCCGCGCATCATGGCCTCGAAGCCCACTCGAGCAACGTCGGCGGGATCGTCCTTCGACATCTGCCCGACCTTGGTGTCCATCATGTCGGCGCGTTTGAAGAACTCGGTCTCGGTGGGCCCCGGCATGAGGCAGGTGACCGTCACACCTGATCCCTTCAGCTCGGCGCGTAAGGCAAAGGAGAAGGAGTCGATGAACGCTTTCGTGCCGTTATAGACCGCGTGAAAGGTTCCGGGGACGAAGCCTGCCTCCGAGCCGACGATCAGGATCCGCCCTGTGCCTCGGGCGCGCATGTCGCGGCCGACCTTCTGGATCAGGTAGATGGTTCCGGTCACATTGGTGTCGATCACGTGCCGGACCTGATCGAAGTCCTGGTCGAGAAAGGCTTTGCCGAGGCCATGGCCAGCGTTGGCGAGAAGAGCTTCCACGGACCGGCCCCTCGCGGCCTCGCAGAGCTTGTCGACCCCTTCCACCGTCGCGAGATCCGTCTCGATGGCGTCGACGTTGGCTCCCAGCCGGCGAAACTCTTGCGCCGCGTCGCTGATTTTGGGTTGATCGGCAGCGATCAGCAGATCGAACCCGTTTTCGGCACAGACCCGTGCGAGCTCATAACCAATACCCGCGGACGCGCCGGTTACGATAGCGAGGGGGCGAGAACTTGAAGCCATCATGCGTCTCCGCTCATGATTTCTTCTCAATGTCCATTCCCCGCTGAAGTTGCAGGAACTGGAAGTCCGAATGGACGCCGCGATCCTACTCCCTGTGTTCTGCCTGATCGCGATCGGCCACGGCATCGCGCCGCTGGGAGTTCTCTCGGAGCGCGCGAGCTCTGGGCTGGAAGAGTTCGCGCAATTGGGTTCAACACAGTAGGATACGTGAACCAGTTGGTAAGCGGTCGGGGTCGAAGGCTAACGGTGATGACGAATTAAGTTCATGAGCCCTGAAAGGCTCGAACCGTGAATCTGGCACTCACTTCGACGGTCGTCTTCTGGCACCTTCCAGCCGCTCATCCTGTGGCGGCGTAGGGCGGGGCTGTTGCTTCTCCTGGATAAGCGTCTTCGGCTCGTCAGGCGCGGTGTTCATCCGTCACGAGCCCAATGTCGCTTCTAGCAGGCATATGCACATATCGAGCTCGGAGCTTTCCTGAGCAGCCGCCAAGGTCTCGAACAGCAGGAGTTCCTGCGCCTGATTTGAACCCTCGTGGTATTCCCGGGCAGTGTCGCCGAGTGTCGAGCCAACTTCCAAGCCACGGGCTGCCGATCTCGGCTCGGGCTTCGGCCATCCGGCTCAGACAAGGGGCCTAATCACCTAACCGATGAGCCGCGATACCATGCAGTGCCGTCAGGGCAGTCGCGTCATGACCACGGCTGCGGCTCGCTCATCCCGGTGCCACCATCGGGATCAGGCTGGCGAGCCGGGGTTGAACTTCCCCCTGGCGGAGCCGGATCGGCCCTTGGCTGTCCTGCATGGTCGCGGGCCCGATCCTCGTGGAGGGGCTCGCGATGACGGAGCCAGGCCCGCGCTCAGGACGACTGGATCCCGAGGGCGTATGGTCTGCGACCACTGCCCTGGAAGCCGCCCTGCTGATGCTCGACAACGATCCCACGCTCAAGGCACGCCTGCCGCTGCAAGCTATTGCCTGGTTCATCCTCGATCAGGTCTCCAGGGGTCAACGGGATCCAAGCCGCCTGTGCGCCGAGGCCATCGAGCATGTCAGACGCTCCCTCGACGGGATCAACTGACGCAACGGCACCTTAACGAACCTCTACAGCGAGAGAGAACCACGGGTGCACCTGATCCCCGGCTTGGGAGCCTCCTCGCGCGAACACCTCCCAATGCGCAACGATAAGGTTCGGCCTAAACGTTAGCTCTGCTGAGGTGAACCCAGGCTTTTCAACGAGGCCGTTGCGCTTTCACCTGGGCTCTCCGCAAGGGTGCCTCCGTCAACTCACCCGGACGCTGCGCGTCACCTGCCCGTTGCTCTCCCAGTAGGTGCGCTTGTTGGCGATCCAGGGATCGTTCATCGCCGGCTGGACATGGCCCTGGAAGTCCGTCGCGCGCGACGTGATCCGGTGCTCGCCCGGGGACGGACGCTCCCAATCGAGGGACCAGATCCGCCACGCATGGTCGGCCTCCTCGCTGCGGTCGATGGTGGCCGGCACCCAGGGCCCGTCGTCGATCTGCACCTCGACCCTGGCGATGGGCGCCCCCCACGCCGCACCGACGATGCGGTAGTGATCACCCTGCCGGGTCACCTTGGCGGGAGCCGATTTGAGCAGCGCTCTCCCCACCGAAGTTTCGATGTTCACCGCCTTGCCGTCATGCTGCTCCTCGCGAAGGGTCACGTAGTCCCGGGCCTGGAAGCGGCCCATGAACCGGCTGTCGCGCACCTCGATGCGCTCGAGCCATTTGACGTTGGCGATCCCGTACCAGCCGGGCGCGATCAAGCGGAGGGGAAAGCCATTGGGCTGGGGCAGGGGAGCCCCGTTCATCTCGTAAGCCAGGATGGTGTCGTGGCTCATGGCATCGTCGAGAGACATGCTGCGGGCGAAGTTCTGCCGCACCTTGGTGTTTCGCACCTCTTCCTCTCCGGCATCGGTGCCAAAGAACACGACCTCGCGGGCGCTCCCGCGCACCTGCGCCTCCTCGAGGATCGGCGCCAGCGGCGTGCCCGCCCAGCGGGCATTGCCGACCGCGGCGGTAAACCAGGGGTGGCCATGATTGCCGGAGCATTCGAGCGTGAACACGACCTCGCGGCGCGGCCGGGCCTTGATGTCCTCGAGCGTCAGTTTGAGGGGCTGAGCGACGGACTCTCCGCCAATCTGCAAGGACCAGGACGCCGCGTCGATCACGGGTCGGTTGTAGTGCGAGATGCTGAAGAAGCGCTCGTTCGGGGTCAGCCAGGAATTCAGGTCCTCCCACCTGGCGAGGTTCTGGACATCGCTGGCGGCAGCATCGGGAATTGGCGGCGGCTGGTCCGCCCAGGGGATGACTTCCTCACCCGGGCGGGACGGGAACGCGTGCGCCAGGGACGAGCGGAGAGCCGTCCATCCAGCGACGGCCGCACTGCCGTAAGCGAGAAAATCCCGGCGGGGAAGAGTGACGGTTTCCATGGGCGGCCTCCCAAGGTCGGGCAAGCCACGACGCACCACTCAGCGTGGCCGCAATGCGCCCCGCAGCCCAGTGATTATACTCCGACCGCCCCAGACTGCGCTATCCTGTTGCCGAGCATCGTCTCGGGCGAGAGGGATGTCGCTTTGAGCGAACCTCTCCGGAGGCTCAGGCAGCACATCTCGCACGTGCCGCTACTCGGTTTCCCGATCGGGTGGTCTGCCTGGTCACCAATCATCCCACACGTTGGCGCAGTTGCGCTAGCACTTCGAGCAGTAACGTTTGGCTGCCATGTTGTGACACAAAGCGACAGGACGCGACGGCCGACTGACGGCGTGCCCATATCCTGGCAAACGTTTCGATAGCGGACGTCACGTCGGCGCGATACGATCATGCTGTTCCGTTCGCATTGGCCCGGCGAGATGATCGCATGAGGCGGCGGCACTTCATCATGCTTCTCGGCGCTGCCGTCGCGGTGAAGCCAGAGCCTGCTTACCCTCAAGCCAAGAAAGTCCATCGACTGGCGATCGCCTCTCCGGTCGAGCCGACCGAGAATCTCACCACAACCGGGCACCTGCGAGGTTTCTTCGAGCGGATGCACGCACTCGGCCATGTTGAAGGCCGAAACCTCGTCGTCGAGCGCTATTCGGCCGAGGGGCGCATCGAACAGTTCGCCGGCATGGCGCGCGAGGTCGTGCGGAGCGCGCCTGACGCGATCCTGACGTGGTCGACGCCTCTTACGCGCGAGTTCAAGCAGGCCACCAATCGGATCCCGATTGTGAGTTTCACTGCCGATCCGGTCGGGAGCGGGCTCGTGGCCAGCCAGGCTCGTCCTGGCGGGAATATCACCGGCGTCGGCTCAGAGCCTGCTGGGCCATCTCTCATCGTGAAGCGTGCCACCATCCTGAAGGAAGCGGTCCCGGGCGCAGCACGAGTCGGCTTTCTCGCTTTCTCTCCCGCGACCGGTCCTGGGGCCGATCAATTCTGGGCGT
Organism: Microvirga massiliensis; assembly: GCF_001006805.1. Lineage (GTDB taxonomy): Bacteria > Pseudomonadota > Alphaproteobacteria > Rhizobiales > Beijerinckiaceae > Microvirga > Microvirga massiliensis. The sequence goes on from NZ_LN811363.1 coordinate 73,314, forward strand.
ATCTGCGAGAGTCGTTGCGGGAAATCGGCCTCACGCTGATCGGAGCATCTCTGAGCCAGCCTCGCGACGAGAATGAACTCCGAGACGCCATGAAGACGTTGATGGATCAGGGGGTCGAGCTGCTGATCATCAGCGATAGCCCGTATGCTCGGCAACACCATCGTCTCATTGTGGCGCTCGCCAACCAAGCGGGGATCCCGGCCCTCTATCCGTTCCGCGAGTTCTTCGAGGCCGGCGGCCTGTTCGCCTATGCGATTGATCTGCACGAGACGTTTCGCGGAACAGCGGACCAGATCGATCAGATCTTTAGCGGAGTTGATCCTGGGATCATCCCGATCCGGCAGCCGACCCGGTTCGAGTTCCTCATCAACTTGAGGACGGCAAGGGCCATCGGCCTCACGATACCGGCGACCCTCCTCGCGCAGGCAAACGAGGTGATCGACTGATCATCAAGGCCGCATACCAGACCGAAGCTGAAATACTTGGCTGAAGGCGATCTGTCGCTGGATACGCGGTGTAGACCCGTCTTTGCTGCCGAGACAACAATCACGCGAGGCAGGACAGACCATGCAAGGTTGTGTCCTGCATGGTCGAATTTCAGCCTTCACCCACGATAGTCGTCCCCGTGCAAATTCTGCGCGAGGTGGAGGAGGACGTCACATGCCTGCCATTACCACAGCGGTCAGCCGCCCTAGTCCTCTGTTCCCGACTCTCTGATTGAAGTCGCCTCAGATCGGCTGAGAGGAGCTGCCGGCTGGCAGGGTCCTCCGCGTGCAGAGACAGGACGGGCATCGTGCGGAGCCCGCGCATGGAGTCATGCGGCTCGCAGGTAAAGCCCGCGAACACCCCTCGCGCTCCAGCCCTTGTGCGAGCGCTGCGTCGGAGTTGCGATTCAGCCGGATCGACCCAAGATCCTTTCTTATGAACCCATGGTTCCGAGGTCTTCCGGGGAGGACCATAGGCGTGTGGCGATGGATCAGGGAGACTTCCTGGCCCTTGTCGCCCTTGTCGCAATCATCTTGGTCCTGTGGATCGAAATGGTGCGCTGAGGCGATGCTCCAGGGCCGATCCAATGACCAGCCTCTTTGGCGGAGGCAGGCAGAATGCCCCGTTACTCCAGCCTAAACCAACAGAAGCCCGTCGCTTTGAGCGGATGTCTCGACCAAGGCGGAGGCGCGGTCTCCCGGCCACGGGATCTCGATTTAGAACCGGAGATGACAGGCGATGAGGGCATGCCTGCAAACAATCGACCAAGTCTGCCACTATTGATTCTGATCCATCGGCTCCGGGGAGGGAGAGCAAGATGGGATCAGCCTATATGATCGCTGCTGCCGTGACCGCGACAGAGCGGGTCCAGGAGGAGGTCCTGAAGACCTTTGACGCCCTCAACGGCTTTTGCAGCGGGGTGAATCCCTTCGGGGTGTTCTCGGACCCTTGCCGCCAGCGTGCATGCCTTGCTGCGGCTCGGGAAGCGATCGAGCGCGCGGAGACGATCATGCAGGAGACCGCATGGCCAGAGCCGGAAGACTACGCGGCGTGAGGTCATGCGCGGAAGGCTTTTTGCGGAATTCGCGGGAACTGGGTCGGTTACCTGTCGCCACGACCGAGCTCGAGCATCGCTAGCATGAAGCCCTTTCTGGCAGCCCTCATCGTCACGACTGTCGTGACAGGTGCCATGGCGCAGACCGGGCGGACGACCCAGGACATGGCCTGCACCCGAGTAGCGGCAATCGTGGCGTCTCAAGGCGCGATCGTGCTGCGCACCGGACCGACTACCTAGTCGGCCCTGAACAATGCCGTTTGATCAGGCGGCGATTGGATTCCAGGGGG
>NZ_LN811363.1:76200-100564 GCF_001006805.1 Microvirga massiliensis
CCAGCGGGTCAGCGAGCTCGGATCACAGGGCAACTGATGCTGGAAGTACTCGCAGCCGCAGAACCACTGCCAATACGGGTTTTCTGTCCAGCGCTGCACCACCGCCTCATCGGACAGGTTGAAGGTATGCTGGAGATAGGACAGCCCGACCATCAGCCGGGTGGGCTTGGCGGGCCGTCCAAGCGGCCGATAGAAGCGGCCAAACTCGTGATCGAACCTGTCCCAGTCGATCAGACTGGCCAGGCGAAAGAGCTCGTGGCGCTGATCGAGGATCTGATCGAGACGGCTGCGATAGAGATCGCCGGAGCTCGGCAGCGTCGGCTTGGGTCCCATGCCAAAACATCGGTTTTGAGTGGGTCACTCCCCAGGAACCGGCATTTTACAATGCTTCGCGAAGACCAAGAATCCTTTAGCCGCAACAAGTTGTGGGTTGTTCAGGGCCGACTACCTACGATCGCTACGTTCGGGATTCGAGATTCTGTGCGCTAGGCGAACAAACTCAGCCTGCCTGGGTCAGAACCTCTGATGTCGCTCAATGCCTGATTGGAAGCACCTGCCAGCAAAAGACGCGGGGCGGTGGCGGGCCGTCGTTCGCAGAAGGCGCTTTGCAGAACCAAAGTTCAGGCTGCTCATCCTCGCGTGAGCGATGAGCTGTCGATGGCTGCGCCATTCGCAGCATAGTCGAGAAACTGCGGCCCCGTTTCACCTCTGTGAGAGCGGGATGGCGGTCGCTCTGGCAAAGGCGGCCTGAGGCTTCAGAGCCCGACACGCGAGCCTCGTTAGTGGCCCTGCTGGCTTGATCATCTGGCAGGGCTACTTTCGTTTCGCGAGTCTATTTCGTAGCGGTCTTCTCGGTCTCCGGCACTGGCTCGTATTTCCTCTCGACGACGATATAGCGCAGCGTCGTGTCGCCGACGTTGGTCAGTTCGTGCCAGGGGATGGGCGCGCTGTTCGTGTAAGTGTCGGCGCGGATCTCGATCTGCCGCGTGCCTTTCTCATCCTGGAACTGCCCCTTGCCACCGCTCAGCACGTAGGCGAGATAGCCTGGATGGGAGTGGCGCACGTGCATCGCACCGGGCGGGAAGGTGCAGCGCGCGATACGGATCTGGGCGTCCTCGAAGAACTTTTCGCAGGGCTTCTGGCCCTGCCACTCGACCGACAGCGCGTCCGAGACGTCCTCGCCCTGGGCGGCAAATGGGCTGACCATGAGAGCCATCCCGAGCAAGATGGGAAGTCTAGCCATGGCACATTCCTTTCCAAATGCGCGAACGGCGGGTCGGCCAGGATAACCGTGCTCTGGCCCGGTCCGCCGACAAGCGCAACTCTTTGCTTTTCGCGCTAGGACCGCAAGGAATCGGGGTCGGCTTGGCGGAGATCCCAGATCGTCGTCACGTCTCGATCATCCGCTTGATCGCAGTCGCTGTGTAAGGCTTACCCTCTTGAACGACGTAGCCTGTGGTTGCGAGTTCGGCGGTACAATCCGCAGAAGGGAGTATATGGAGCCGGAGACTATTACGCTGCCGTTAGGGGCTTCGCACAAGCTGATCTGCCCCGTCACTCGATCACCTTGTCGGCACGGATGAGGAGTTCGGGCGGGATCGTCAAGCCAAGGATGCGGGCCGTGCGCAGATTGAGGGACAGCTCGAAACGAGCTGCCTGTTCAATCGGAAGATTGCCCGGTTGAGCACCGGTCAGGATCTTGTCCACGTAGACGGCAAGGCGGCGCACGAGGCTCGTGTAGTCTGCCGAATAGGCCATCAGACCGCCTGCTTCAGTGAACCAGCTACCCCAGGCCATCACGGGCAGCTTCTCGGCCAGCGCCAGATCCGCTATGCGCTTCGCCTCATGCGCGAACATCACGTCGGGTAGCACAAAGACGGCCTGCGCCCCCTCGGCCTTCATCTGATGAACGGCGTCATCCAACTCGTCCGGCGCGCGAACATGATGGATAACGAGTGCCACGCCAAGCAGCTTGGCAATCCGTTTCGTGTCCTCCTCGAAGGGAAGATAGGCGACATCCGGGTTCGCCAACACACCGATGGATGAGATGCCCAGAACCATCTCACGCAGCAGCTCCAGACGCTTGCCGGTCAACTCGGTGGCATAATAGGTCACGCCCGTCAGGTTGCCGCCGGGCCTGGCGAGGCTCTGAACAAGTCCGGAACCGAGCGGGTCGCCGCTCAGGATGGTGACGATCGGAACGGTCTTGGTCACCGATCGCGCGATGTGGCCTGCCGGTTGCGGATCCGAGACGATCACATCAACCGGAAGTCTCACGAGTTCAGCCGTTGCCGTTGTGAAGCCCTCATACCGCTTCCCCGCAGAGCGGCATTCCAATGTAATGTTCTCACCCGGGATGCGGCCCAGATCCCTGAGGCTGGGGACCAGGCCGTGTATCTCGCAGGTATCCCAGACGAGCAGCCCAATTCGGGGGAGTTTTGCTGCGGATTGTGCAACAGCCGACGCAGCAGAGATGATCACAGCAAGGCAGACGAGGACTCCCATGCAGAGGGCACGCTGCCTTTGATCGGCTTGTCGGCGGCGTTGACGCCCAAGAGACAGGCTGAAGCGCATTGGCATCCTCCCGTGTTCTGGAGCCCAACGAGCACTGAGCAGGAGGTCCGACTATACAGCGAAAGGCATGACGCGCGAGATGTGGGAGGAGTGCCTCGATTTCCGACAAGCCCTGAGTATAGAACGCGATTCGAAGCGTTCGCAGCGTATTCGTGACCGTTTCGGGAACGCCGCGCCTGTGCAGTATAACCCGCTCCGGTGGGGCCCTCGGCGTGTGTTCGATTATTTGTGAGAGACTTCGATCAGCCCGTCATCGACATCATCGGAAAGCCTGGACGAGATAGATCAGGAGGGCGCCCCAGACTGACAGAGAGACCAGACCCGATGCGAGCACCAGCCAAGCCAGCAGGGTGGGGCGGCGAGGGCGCAGCCTCTTGCTGAGGCCCTGGCGGGTTTTGGGCATGGCGACGAGTCTCCGAGAGGGTCGCCTGTCACGCATGATGCTACTGGAGAGCAATTTTCTACTCCCAGTGCGAGGCCGGACTGTGATCCAGAGTACCTTTGATTTTATGGATTGATATACGCTGGATCGGCGGTCCGACAGTGAGCCGTCCTCCAGCAGTTCCGACAGTGGAGGTGGCGGCGAGTGAGCGGCTTACGGCAGGATGGCCTTGACCTTCTCGGCGACCCCGGTGCCAATCGCCTTGTGGGCCTCTGCGGTGAAGTGGATGCCATCTACACCGTCGGTTGTGGTCAGCTTGCCGACATCCAGGAACTCGGCTCCGGCCGCCTTGGCGATCGCCTCGTAATAGGCCGGCATCGCCTTCGTCTTCTCGACCCCGCCGGCGAACCTCTCGGCCCGCGATTCCGGTGCCAGTTTCCCGAGCGGGGGCGGGCAGAGGACCAGGACCTTCGGGGCGGGATAGGAGGTTCCGACACCACTCCCGGTCTGCGCCACGATGTCGATCAACTTGCCGACCCCAAGTGCGATCCGCAGCGGCGAGCGGTCGAACATCTTCTTCACGTCGTTGGTGCCGAGCATGATCACGACCAGATCGAGCGGCAGATGCGTCGCGATGGCGGGTGACAGGTAGGCTGCCCCGTCGAGGCCAGCCCCCGAGATCTGGGGCAGTGTCGGGTCGGGGATGTCGGTCGTGCGGGCGCTCAGGCCCTCTTCAATCACCTCGTATCCCGAGCCGAGGGCGGCCTGGAGGACACCCGGCCAGCGCACATCCGCTGGGTAGCGCGTGGTTGTGCCACTCTCGACTGGGATGTAGCCCCAGGTGTTGGAATCACCATAGATCATGATGCGCTTGACCGTGCCTTCCGCCGCGTGCGTGATGTTTCCGGACAGCAGCGCGATGGCCGTGACTGCACCGACAAGACCGCGGCGTGTGATGGACATGATGGGCCTCCTCCGTCCGGCATGATCTCTGCCTCTCGGGATCACCATCCGCCTGGCGCACGGGAAATGGCAAGCGTGGCGCGGCCAAGTCGTTGCCCATCCGCAGGGTCCCGGACTCGTGAAAGGTCGTACCGAGGCCGTCCTGGACGGCGCCCCCGAAGAGGTTGGCCGCGAGCGCGGCGATGACGTTGTCCATCGCCGCCTGCAACGGTGCCTGCTCGGGGCCCTGCGCGATGTTCACCGTGGCGCGGGGGCAGGTACTCGTCCAGGTCAGCAGGGTTGAGGGGGACCGTAACGGTGTTGTTCGCCGGCTTCGGCAGCATTTCGCCGACCGCACGGATCGTGACGTCCACCCGACCGGGTGGCATGTTCCTGAAGACCTGGATCTGGTCGATGTCCGGCACGTTCTGGAACAGCAGCGCATCCGACCGATTGCCACCCGCTCCGGCGGGAACCGCGGACGCGGTGATCTGGAGATGGAAATGGACGGGGGTGCCGTTGATCACGGTACGGCACCTGACGAGCAGGACCGAGAGCTCCTGGAAGTTCAGGACCACGCCAGCCGGAATGGGCGCGGTGATCCGGGCGTTCCTGCGGACGTGCACCATGAGGTTCTGGCCCATCAGGTTCGCGTTCGGCACGCTGCCGCCCACGCTGTTCGAGGCCATGCGCGCGCTCTCGATCGCACCCAGCGCCAGCACCACCACCGGACGGCGATTGGGATTGCCGCCGATGGGCCCGCTGAGATCCAGGAAGCCGTTCCCGGTGTCGATGCCGACGACTTCCTCGACGGTCGCGCCGGTCGCCAGGGTGTAGGTCCTCGTCGTCAGGCGCTTGACGTGGCAGTTCGGCACGACCATGAGCCGCTTGCGCGCGTTGTCCGTTCCGGCTTCCGCGAAGGCCTCGCGCGTGCCGCTGATCCCCAGCGGCATGCTGCTGAACTTGTTGAACGGAAAGAAGCCGGGACGGGTTTCGATCTGCACGGCGAGCGGCGCGTCGAATTTCAGGCTGTCCACGAAGCCGGGATAGGGCGGCGCGGCGATCCGGGCCTGGAGGCCTGCATCCGCGAACGGGGAATAATCCGGCAGCTCATTGAGCGGCACCGCATTGGGAATGCCGCCGGTGTGCAGGTTGTAAACCGCCTGGCGGTAGTGATCGTGCAGGACACCGTTGATGAAGTCGTTTGCCACGGTGACGCCGGTCTGCTCGGCGGCCTCGATGAAGAAGCGCGCCCGCAAGTCCTCCACGACCGTCGTCGGCCAGAGCGTCTGGGCCGTGATCGATCCGCCTGGAACGGTCGGCATCTCGGTGTCGAGGGATTCCGGCGACCAGCCGCCCCAGTACAGGGATCTGCCGCCGAGGCAGTAGGCAAGCCCCCCGAACGGCTCCTGGGAATTCCATGGCAGGCCCCACGCCTCCAGGAACGCCTCCCTGTCCTGCCCGGACTGGATGAGCGCCTGACGCGTGGTGGGCAGCGGACATCCAGGCTTTGGCGGCGGATCCGGCGGAAAGAGTTGAAAATTGGCGATGTCCTGCGTGTGCTCGTTCAGCAGGAACGGCCCCGCCTCGAGCAACAGGACCCGGAAGTTCGGCGGGCGGTTGTTGTCGTCCGGCACGGTTCCCAATCGGTTGTCGAAGGTCTTGCTGCGGTAGAAGACGTTCTCCGCGAGCGCGAGGCCGAACGTGCCGCCGCCGATGATGACGATATCAAAGGGGCCGCTTCCCCTTGCCTCGTCGAACGTATTGCAGATGTACCGCCCGAAAACATCACGCGTAAAGCTAGTCTCAGGAGCAGTGACCGCCATGTTGGTCCCTCCTTGAATTCGTTCTAGTACTTGTGACTGGAGAATTCGCTGACTTGCTTCTGGCTATTCGAGGTCAATTCGCCGGGCCGGAACACTATTGGAATCAACTATTCAAGACTAATCTTGTTGCCGGATTGCGTCAATGCAGTGTCCCGACAAGTAGCCAACCCAGCCATAATGCAGGGACAGCCTCGATGTTGCGACGCCTAATCCATTTGCCGTAGCCAGGCCTCGGCCAAACGAGATTCGGCCCATCGTGAGCCGGGGTGCACACAGGGGGCACCCCATAACCTTGCTATCAGCACTTCGCCGTACACCCGATGCAAGCCGATCAGGCCCTGTTCGGCGTGCAGCTCCTGAAGTAATCTCCCGACGGACATACAGAAGCCGCTGAACGCAAGTCGGCACGCGCGCTCCGTGGAATTGCCTTTATGAACTCATGGAGGGGGAACCATGCCGTTCGGCTATTACATCCAGGAACTCGAGAGCGTTGCGGGCGATTTCCAATGCGAGTTCGGCCACAGTTCACTGGCGAAGATTCTCGATAGCCTGGAACTGTCCAAGCTAAGCAAGTTCCGGACGGAAGACCGGGTCCTCTTCTACAAGACGCTCATGGAACAAATCCGGCCGGGTGATTTGGCGGTCGGGCACGAGAAATTGGAGCGAGGATATGTGATCTTGCACGAAACCGATGCCATGCAGGCGGTAAACGGTTTCGTGGATCTCTCCAGGACCACGCCCAAACAGAGCAACCTGATCAGGGCCATCGACATCTTCTGCGAGATCTTCCCGGGCGGCTGCCCGTGGCGCAAATGACGGCAGAAGACGCAGTCATGGCCGAAGTGTATAACCTGAAGGTCATATCGGAATACAATAAATTCGTTTCCGGACTGGCGTCGGCGATATTCGTATACATACAGGAATTTACGACTGAGTATTACGTATATCTGAGAATTTGGGGGATGCTAGCGGCCGCAATATGCATCGGAAGCTCCGTGCTCGTGATGTGGCCACTGTCCCGAATGAAGGGTGACAGCTATGAAGTGGAAAGCTCGGGGAGCGCTTCAATCCAGATGAAGTGCCTTTCAGCCTTCCTGTGGATTCAGACGATAGCCTTCATCATCACCATCATCGTATCCGGGTTCCTTGGGATAAGCACGATCAGGTTCACCACGGATGTCTGAACGACTGCCACCCCTCCGCGGATCGGGCAGAGTGATGATTGCAGGCCGGGGATCGGAAATTCATGCGAAAACCGATGTTCGTGATACTCCGCTGGTATGGCTGCTTGGAGCAGATTGAACCGAGCGGAAACGAACCCTGTCTGAGGACCTTAGAAATTGGCAGCCCCGCCCGCACCCTGAGCGTGTGGTGCTTGAGGGGCGTTATGCGAGGCTTGAACCCCTCAGCGCCGCCGCGCACCGGGACGGCCTCTTTACGGCCTCGGCAGTCCCAGGCGCCAACGCCAAGTTCGCTTGGCTCTACGAGTATCCCCCGACTGGCCGCGAGGACTTCCTGGCTTGGGTTGAACAGGCCGAGCGTAGCACAGACCCGCTTTTCTTCGCCGTCATCGACAAGGTCAGCGGTCAAGTGGCGGGACGCCAGTCCTTGATGCGCATCGACCCGGTCAATGGCGTGATCGAGATCGGCAACATTTACTGGGGACCATTGATCTCGCGCAGGCCCGCCGCGACCGAAGCGCAGTTCCTGTTCATGAATTACGTTTTCGATGAGTTGGGCTACCGCCGCTATGAGTGGAAGCGCAACAATCGCAACGAACCTCAAAGCGCGCTGCGATCCGCTTTGGCTTTCAGCCCGAAGGCGTTTTCCGCCAGCACCTCATCGTCAAAGGCGAGAACCGCGATACGGCGTGGTTCTCGATCATCGACAAGGAGTGGCCGGCCCTCCGCATCGCCTATGAGACATGGCTGGACTGGTCCAATTTCGATGGCGCCGGGATGCAAAGGCATCGGCTGGAGGAGTGTCGGGCTTAGCCCAGGAGGGGCCTAGGACGTCTTCCTGCGCCCCGTTCCATAATCGCCGCTTATCGGGAATTCGCGCCGTCACTTCGGAGCGAGTTCGCCGTACCAGTAGGCAGCCGTGACCCCGCCGTCCATGAGGAAGTCGCTGCCGGTGATGAACCCACCGTCCGGGCCCATAAGCAGCGCGCCGACGGTTCCGACTTCGTCCGGGGTGCCACCGCGTCCGGCCGCCGACACTTCGATCATGCGTTGGTATCCTTCGCCGCGAGGGCCGCTCAATTCGTCCCTTGCGAGAGAGGTAAAGATGATGCCGGGGCTGATCGTATTAACCCGCGCGCCGCGCTTGCCCCACGTACCGCCTCGGCCATTACCCGCAGCGAATTCCCGCGCTTGGAGATCTGGTAGGCGCGAAGGGGGTCTCTCACCTGATCCGACTGGAGCATCGGGAGGGTGAGCAACTCATCAGCAGGTGTCGTTGCGAGAGCCGCGTTTTGCTCGGCGGTCAACGCCGGTAACCGATGCCCGGACTGCGACGCGATGACGACGCAAGAGCCGCCGCGCGCGATGACTTTGCCGAACTCCTCAAGAACGAGCGCGGTGCCATACAGATCAACCTTGAGGATCATCGCCGGCGATGCCTGCGAAGGGGACACGCCTGCGGCATGGATCACGCCGGTAACGTCGCCGAGAGCTGTAGCAATCTAAACGAGCGCGTGGACAGACTCGCGTGAGGACACGTCAACGGTCGCGGTGTTGACCTCGAACCCGGCATCTTTAAGGACCTCTGCCGCCGCGTTGGCGTTTTGCTGGCGCAGGTCAGCCAGCAGGATGTTCTTGCCTGCGCTGACCCGCCGCGCGATGGCCTGACCAATCGCTCCGGCTCCGATGACGACGATTACATTGGTCATGGCGCTTCCCTTTTTCCATGGCCGTCAACGCCAGGGGGCTCGCTCACTTCTGTTTGTGCGGACCTTGGCACCTCGCGTAGCTCGCCAAGTCAGATTACGAACTCTGGTTCGAGATCTTCCGCGACGACCGCCCTGACTTCGGTCGGAACGATCCAGTTCGCGACATAGCTCTCCCGGTCCGGTTGCTGCATGTCAGGCTGTACATTCCCGGCCGTGTCGATAGCCCGACATCTTAGGTAATACCGACCGGGTTGTGGCGGGATCCACTCATACTCCCACAGGCGCCAGCCAAACCGTGTTTCGGGTTCGAGCAAGGTCGCGGGCCGCCACTTCATGCCATCCGTCGTATCGAGTTGAACCTCCTTGACCGGCGCTTCCCCGCTCCACGCCGCGCCGAAGATCCGGTATGGACGGCCCACCGGGACGCTGGCACCGTGCACGGGACGGGCGATCTGTGCCTTGATCTCCATCTCGGAAAGCGGAACCAGCGCGGGCTCACCGAAGGTGCGCTCCCATCGGAAGTAGTCGCGGGCCTGCCAATAGCCCAGGAACGGTCGCTCGACCACGCGGATCTCTTGGACCCACTTGATCCAAGCCATCCCGTACCAGCCCCCCACAACAGCCCGAAGCGGATAGCCGTGATGAACCGCGAGGGGCTCGTCGTTCATGGCGTATGCAAGCAGCACGTCGTCCGACATCGCTTTCCGCATAGGGATGCTGCGCGCAAACGCGACCGGTCCGGGCGAGGCGGTTTTCTTGCCGCTGTCTACAACGCCTCGATCGGCCCCGATCATGACCACCTCGACCGCACCGTCCTTCACGCCGGCTTTCGCCAAGACGTCTCGCAGCCGCACGCCAGTCCAGGACGCATTGCCCACCGCCCCGTTTTGCCATTGCAGCCCCTCCTTCGCCGGCTCGTAGAAGACGCGCCCATTCCCGGCACATTCCATCACCGCCGCCAAGGTGGTCGGTGGCATGGCCTTCAACTCCTCCAGCCTTAACCGAAGAGCTGTCTTGACGGCTCCTTCGATACGGAGCCTCCACTCGGCTTCGTTGAGCTCGGGGGCTGAGAAGTGGCTTCGGACAAAGAACTGGTCGCAGGGGGTCAACCAGTCCGACAGGACAGCAAACTGGGACTCAAGATTCAGCGGCGACTTCTGCCGCACCACGAGCCCTGGCTGATGTAGGTTCGGCATCGTCATCCTTCACGGTTCAGCACTGCTGAGGGCGCGAGGAACCAGCTAGATCGGAACGATGCTCGATCCAGCGGTCAAGCAGTAAATGATGGCCTCGATGTCGAATGCGTTGAGCAGGAACACGAAGTCGCGGTCGACGCGGCGCTCGGCGGGATCGCGCGGATGGACGACGAAGAAGCCCATCATGCCCATCGCCATCTGGACCATCTCGTCGGAGTGCGGGTGGTACATGAAGGTCCCGGACTTCCGCAGGATGAACTCGTAGACGAAGGTCTTGCCCGGGAGGATGTGCGGCTGCGTGAGGCCGCCGACCCCGTCCATGCCGTTGGGCAGCAACTGCCCATGCCAGTGCACCGCCGTGTTCTCCGGCAGCCTGTTGGTCACGAAGATCCGGACCTTGTCGCCCTCGACGGCCTCGATCGTCGGGCCGGGCGACTGGCCGTTGTAGCCCCACAGATGCGCCTTCATGCCGGGCGCCATCTCGCGCACGACGGGCTCGGCGACGAGATGGAACTCCTTCCAGTCGCCGTTCTGGCGCCAGGGCAGGGTCCAGCCGTTGAGCGTCACCACCGGCTGGTAGTCCGGCCCGCTCTGCGGATGGAGCGGCGGCTGCATCGTGGCTTCCGTCATGGTCGGTGCCTCGGGCAGGCCCGCGGCCTGCACACGCCCGCTGATCATGGAGGCTCCGGCGAGCGCCAGGCCTCCGGCGCCGAGGAAGTTTCTGCGCGACAGGTCGGTCATTGCGGTGTCTCCCTGGTCAGTGTCCGCCGCCCGCGGCCGCGGCCGCGACGGTTGCCTCTCCGCCGCCTTCGCCCCCGCCCGCGCCGCCGCCCACGAGGGCGGCCTTGAGGTCGGTCGCGGCAATCCAGAAGTCGCGGCGGGCGTTGATGGCGTCGATGTTGCTGAGGATGCGTGCCTGCGCGTCGGTGATGAGGTCGGCCACGTCGTCGAGCATGCCGCTGTAGTGGAGCAGCGCCTCGTCCTGGATGGTCTTCTGCAAGGGCAGCACCCGGCCCTGGTAATGGCGGGCCAGGTCGTGGTTGCCCCGGTAGCGCAGATAGGCTTCCTGCGCCTCGGAGCGCACGTTCACGGCCCGCTCGGCGAGCCGGTTCGCGGCCGCCATGTAGGCTTCCTGGGCCCCACGGGTCGCCGTTGCGCCGAAGTCGAAGATCGGGATCGTGAACTCGACCTCGAGACCCTTCCGGTTGACCTTCTCCTTGTCGATCGTGACCTCGCCGTGCTCGACGGAGACCGACTTCAGGCGGTCGTAGGATGAGGTTCCGGTAAGCTCGATGTCGGTGACGAGCCGGGTCGCGTTGGTCAGTCCGAACTGGCGTGCCGTGGCGTCGAGGTCGTGGCGCAGCGCCTGCAAGTCCACGCGCCGTTCGAGCGCACGCCGCTCGATATCCCGGGCCGAGGCGAGCCGGGATGGCAGCGGGGGCAGGCTGCCGGGGAGACGGAAGTCGACGTCGCGCGCCCATAGCCCGAGCTGGCGGATCAGGCGTTCGCGCTCGACCTGCTGCTGGATGCGCGCCCGGGCGAGCTGGGCCGCGGTCTCCTGGTAGAAGGCGTGCTCGCGGGCCTGTTGCAGCTTATTGAGCGCTCCGCTCTCTCCGAGCTGCCTGGCGAGTTCCGAGGCGGTCTCCGCGGTGGCAAGAGCCTGCTGGAGAAAGCCAACCTGTTGGTTCGCCGCGACGGCCCGGTAGTACTGGCGCCGGGTCTCGGCCGCGAGCCGCAGCACCGCCTCGGCGGTGCGGAACTGGACGGCCCGGAAGCGCTGCTCGGCGATCGCCGCCCGCGCGGGCAGGGTCGCGAGCTCAAACAGGCCGATCAGGATCTGGCGCTCGATCTCGAGTTCAAGATCACCGCCGAGGCGGGACAGGACGACGGTCGGATTGGGCGGCAGCGTCGCCGCAATGAACTCCGCCTCAGAGACCCCGAGCTCGTTGAACGCCGCTTGCAGGCCCCGGTTCTTGAGGAGCGCGACCTGCACCGCTCCGTCCGGGGTCAGCGGCCGCTTCAGGAGCGCGTCGACGCGCTGTTGCGTGGCGACGGCGTCGGCCTCCGAGGAGACCTTGATGATGTCCTTGTCGAGTTCCGCGTAGGCGACCGCCCGGGCCGGGCCGAGCCCGCCGTCCGCGGAGAACGTCTGGCAGCCGGCCAGGAGCAGGGAGGCTGCCACGCCCCCGAGGCGTGACAGGCGCCGGGTGCCCGTGCCGCCCTGTTCGTTCATGGTGTCGGTTCCCGTGCGCATGGATCACCGTCCCCGCCGGGCGGCGTCATCGCTGTCGCCGCGCTCGGGAGCCGTCTGCGGTCCCACGCTCCGGTTGAGCTCGCGCCAGTCCTTCGGCTCGACGGCATCGTAGTTGCGCACGCCGGCCATGACGGGGGCGTAGGCCAGGGGCCGCCCAGGGATCGAGGAATCGGCAGGGGCAGAGAGGTAGTGCGGGGGCGCCGCGGGCATGCAGGCGCCAAGGCCCAGGGCCAGACAGGCGAGACTTATCGGTTTGAGCATTGCTTCCGTCTTGGGCGGACCGCCGCGCCACACGGGACCAGGGAGTGCTGGACGGACCCGGAATCCGGGCGTTCAGGCCTGTCTCGGGCGTTGCATGCGGAGGGTCGGTCGTCGGTTGAGCGGGTCGTCGGGCGCGCCGCCCAGCCGGGCAGGCATGCCGATCCGTGCGGGCCGGAGGACCCGCGCTTGGCTCAGACGGTTCGGGGAGGCCTGTCGAGGCGACCTGGAATGGTGCCGTCCACCTGCCCGTCCGCGACGATCGCCAATGGGACGGCCGCCGTGACGGGGGAGGAGACATCCGGAGCGACGGCCATCTCGAAGGCGTGGCAGGCTCCCATGCCGCAACAGGGCGCGCCTGACCCGTCGTGCAATCCGCCGAAGTGATCCCGGCAGTCGCCATCATCGGAGACGTGGTGGTGCATCGCCGATACGCCGTCGGCCGTCCCGTGATCCCCCTCGAGGGCGGCGGCGTGATGGTGCCCGCCCGGCATGGCCGCCCGCGGCATGGAGATCGGGAAGATCGCCATGGTGATCGCGAGCAGGACGGCGATGACGCGACCCATCATCCGCAAGGAATCGCTCCTCAGGTCAGGTTCGGACATGTGTCACGAACGGACTGCCTCGACAAGGTGACCGCCGAACTGTCCGGCGTCGATGCGGGCCTGTCCCGGGAGCATGCTGCCCTCCGGGACAGGCCCGCCCGGCCCGCTACGCCGCCGAGGGCGTGTAGCCCGCGGCCGCGATGGCGGCCCTGACGGCCGGGAGATCCGCGGGGCCGCGGACCGTCACCAGCCTCGTGGCCGGGTCCGGATCCACCTGCGTCCCGGGCAGGGCGGCCTCGACCGCCTTCCTGATGGTTCCGGCACAGTGTCCGCAGGTCATGTCCTCGACCCGCAGGGTCAGGCCGCCGGCCTCCGGCACCCCGGTCCGCCCGGCTTCCTGCGACCGATGGGTTGAACATCCGCACATGTCTCGTCGCTCCTTCGAAGTTGATGATTCGAAGGCTGCGGCTTCCAACGATGGCAAGGTCAAGCGGCCGATCGGATGTCGCGGCGATCGACGCGATGGTGCTCGTCAAGTGATCGGCGCCGGGGTCCTGACACAGGCCTTCAGGACTTCGGGATCTGGTTCCCGTGGCGGGCGAGCCATGTCTCGAAGTCCTGGAGCGCCGGGTTCAGCCGACGCGCCCCCGCCAGATCGCGGACACGGCAATAGTCGTCATTGAAGTCGCGCTTGAACTGAAACATGTTGCCGAGGTCGTCG
Source organism: Microvirga massiliensis (assembly GCF_001006805.1). Classification (GTDB taxonomy): domain Bacteria; phylum Pseudomonadota; class Alphaproteobacteria; order Rhizobiales; family Beijerinckiaceae; genus Microvirga; species Microvirga massiliensis. The sequence continues at coordinate 89,789 of NZ_LN811363.1, forward strand.
GCTCCTGGGAAGCCAAGGCCGCGGAAGGTCTCGGGTGAGACCGCCGTGTAACGCACTTCCTCGCCGAGCGCTCGTCCGAGGGCCTGCGCCATCTCCTCCCCGGTCAGATGCCCGCCCGCGATGCCGATCCTCTGTCCTGCAAGATCGGGTCCGGCGTTGAAGATGCCGTAGGCACATCGGCCGGTATCCTCGGCGGCGATGCCCGGGAGCTTCTTGTCGCCCATCGGCAGGACGAGCGCCAGGACGCCGTCCGCCCCACGCTTCGGGCCGAGGCCGAAGCCGATGAAGTTGTCCCAGTAAAAGGAGGTCAGCAGAAACGTGGTCGGCACGCCGCGCTCGGTGAACAGGTGGTCGGCCTCACCCTTGGCGTCGAAATGCGGGACCTTGTAGCGGCCCTGGAGGGTCGGCATCCGCTGGTCCTCCAGCGGCACCCAGCGGCGGGTATCCTCGAGCGTGGACCAGATGACGTGCTGGAGCCCTGCCTCCTGCGCGGCCTCGGCCAGGTTCGTGGCCTGGGAGAGTTCCCGCTCGGGCGAGAAATGCTCCCAGAAGTTGGTGACGCAGTAGGCGCCGTGCGCGCCGCGAAAGGCGCGCGTCAGGCTCGCCGCATCATCGAGGTCGGCCGCAACCACCTCCGCGCCGAGCCGGCCGAGTTCCCGTGCCTTCGGGGCGTCGGGATCGCGGGTCAGCGCGCGCGGGTGGAACCCGCTGCCCGGCTCGTCCAGGATGGCCCGGACGAGCCCGCCGCCTTGCGCACCGGTCGCACCAACGATGGCGATTGTCTTTCGGTCGTCCATGACATCCCCGCCTGAAGGCGCTTGGCTCGAGCCACTGTTTACAACGTCAGGCCGTGGTTCGGCGACCCCGAATTCGTCTGCGGCTTTCCCGAGAGTGCGGTCGAGCGGCCCTCAGCCGCCCGGTCAGGATGTGGGACGGGCTTCGAGGGAGCCTATCCCTCTCCTTGATCGTTGACGACGCTGAGACTGGTCTGGTTCACCCTGGCGGGTTCCTTTTGGCAGCACCTGGCAGAGCACCTTACGCTACGTTCAGGATGCCCACTCCTCCCGAGTTGTGGGAGTGGCCACTTCTACACTGCCCGTCCGGTGTATCCTGGCGGGCAATCTTTTAGAGGCACAGAGGTAGCTCGCGGGGGGCACCTGGCAGACCCTGCAACCGCATCAGGTGGGCTCACTTCGCTCGCCGGGCACCGAGTGTCAGAAGTTATCGGTCGGACCGTCGCGGTCATGAGCGCCCGCCAGGATGGCGTCTGCACTCCTCATGGCTTGCGCGCCAGGGCACAGAAGCCGTTCCCCGTCTCCTTCATCTCCGGTGCCGTGAAGCCAATCCCTGAGAGGTGCTCCAGCAGGCCGTCTCTCGACTGTCCCGAGTAGGATGTGAAGCCCAGCGCCACGAGGCCGCCGGGCTTCAGGACACGTCGGATCTCCCGCGTGGACCTACGGCTGGGCTCCTGCCAGACCTGCACGGAATTGATCGCCAGCGCCTTGTCGAAGCGGTTGTCCGCGAAGGGCAGGCTCTCCGCCGAGCCGAGCCGTAGGTCCACGCGACCGGACTGCATCGCGGAGGCACATCGCGCGCGAGCCTGTTCGACCATCACCGGCGAGGGATCGACGCCCGCGACATGCCCCTGGGGCGCTCGCCGTGACACGTTTCGGACGATGACTCCCGGACCGAAGCCGATCTCGAGGACGTGATCGGTGGGTTGCACCGCCAACAGGTCGAGAACCCAGTTCCCGAGCGGCTCGTTCATGCGGGCCATGATGGCGCCCCCGAGCCGCCCCAGAACACCTTGCGGACGGCCGAAGGCGCGCATCAGGACGCTCTGCCTGAGGCTCGTGGGCAATCCTGCTCCACGACCCTGGCCGGACTACTGCGCAGGGCGGGAGGCGCGCCCGTTGCGGGCCGGGCCGCGCCGCGCCGACTGCACCCGTGCGGCCCCGAACTGCGGAACCGGATGGGCGCCCGCCGGGCGGATGGCGCGACCGGCCTCGAGGCCCTCGATGATCGGGCACTCGGGTCTCTCGTCGCCGTGGCAGTGCCTCGCGAGATGCTTAAGCGTCGCCGCCATCTCCTGCAACTCCCGCGCCTTGCGCTCCAGGATGTCGACGTGCTCGAGCGCGATCCGCTTCACGTCCGCACTCGCGCGGCCGCGGTCGCGCCACAGGGCCACCAGCTCGGCGATCTGCTCCACCGAGAAGCCGAGGTCGCGGGCCCGCCGGATGAAGCCCAGCGTGTGGACGTCGCCGTCCGAATAGACCCGGTATCCGGCCTCCGTGCGGACGGTCTTCGGGATGAGCCCGATCGACTCGTAGTAGCGGATCATCTTGGCCGAGACGCCGGAGGCCTCGGCGGCCTGTCCGATGTTCATCGTATCCTCCTCACGAAAAGGGCGGCGCGCCCGGAGGCGGGCGGCAGTTCTCATTCTCCCGGGGCGAGGCGCGGCGCGCCAGCGGCACCGACCGGCTCCGTGCCCGGCGTCCGGTCAACCCTCACCAGCGGCTCGTACCTGCGTAGCCGCAGGGCGTTGCCGACGACGAAGACGCTCGAGAGCGCCATCGCGCCCGCCGCGATCACCGGCGACAGCAGCATGCCGTTAACCGGATAGAGCAGCCCCGCCGCGACCGGGATCAGGACCACGTTGTAGGCGAAGGCCCAGAACAGGTTCTCCCGGATGTTCCGGAGCGTCGCCCGCGACAGGCCGATCGCGTTCGCGACGCCGCGCAGGTCGCCCGACATCAGCACCACGTCCGCGCTCTCGACCGCGATATCGGTGCCCGTGCCGATGGCAATCCCGACGTCGGCCGCGGCGAGTGCTGGGGCGTCGTTGATGCCATCGCCCACGAACGCGACCTTGCGGTGGCCGGCCCGCAGGCGCTGCACCGCCTCCACCTTGCCGTCGGGCAGCACCTCCGCGATCACCTCGTCGATGCCGAGCGTGCGCGCGATGGCCTCCGCGGTGCGGCGGTTGTCACCCGTGATCATCGCCACCCTGAGGCCCCGCTCCCTGAGCGCCTCGAGGGCCGCCAGGGTCGTGGGCTTGACCGGGTCCGCGACCGCGATCACCGCGGCGAGCCGGCCGTCGACGGCGGCGTAGAGCGGGCTCTTGCCCTCGCCGGCGAGGCGGGCGGCCGCCGCCGTGAACGCCCCGACCGGGTAGCCGAGCCGCGCCATGTAGCGGTCGGCCCCGACCTCCACCTTCCGGCCCTGGACGACGGCCGCAATGCCGAAGCCCGGCACGGCCTCGACGCCCTCGGCCGGGCCCAGGTCGAGGCCGCGGACCCTCGCCGCCTCGACGAGCGCCTCGCCGATCGGGTGCTCGGACCGGGCCTCGACGGCGGCGACCAGGGCCAGGACCTCGGTGTCCTTGAAGCCCTCGGCCGCGATCAGGTCGGTCAGCTCCGGGTGGCCCTTGGTCAGGGTCCCGGTCTTGTCGAGCGCCACCACCCGGACGTCGCCGAGACCTTGCAAGGCCTCGCCCTGCCGGAACAGCACGCCGAGCTCCGCCGCCCGGCCCGTCCCGACCATGATCGAGGTCGGGGTGGCGAGGCCCATAGCGCACGGGCAGGCGATGATCAGGACCGCGACGGCATTCACGAGCGCGAAGCTCAGGGCGGGCTCCGGGCCGAACACCAGCCAGACCAGGAAGGTGAGCGCGGCCGCCGCCATCACGGCCGGCACGAACCAGGCGGTGATCCGATCGACGAGCGCCTGGATCGGCAGCTTCGCGCCTTGCGCCTGCTCGACCATGCGGATGAATCCGGCCAGCACCGTGTCGGCGCCGACCTTCGTGGCCTGGAACGTGAAGCTCCCGGTCCGGTTGACGGTGCCGCCGACCACGGAGGCGCCCTGCGCCTTCTGCACCGGGACGGGCTCGCCCGTGATCATGGATTCGTCGACATAGGACGCGCCCTCGACGACGTCGCCGTCGACCGGGATCCTCTCGCCGGGGCGGACCTGGACAAGGTCGCCCGTCCGGACCTCCGCGAGTGGGATCTCGGCGACATTGCCGTCGCGGACGACGCGCGCGGTCTTCGGCGATAGGCCCATCAGGTGCCGGATTGCGTCGGAGGTCCGGCCCTTGGCCTTGGCCTCGAGGAAGCGCCCGAGCAGGATCAGCGTCACGATGACCGCGGCCGCCTCGTAGTAGACGTTGGCCGTGCCCGCGGGCAGGAGGCCGGGCGCGAAGGTCGCCACGACCGAGTAGCCGTAGGCGGCCGCCGTGCCGAGCGCGACGAGCGAGTTCATGTCAGGGGCGAGGCGCAGCAGGGCCGGGACGCCCTTGCGGAAGAAGCGCAGGCCGGGCCCAAACAGGACGAGCGTCGTCAGGGCGAACTGGAGGTACCAGCTCTCCCGGTGCCCGATCGTGTCCATGACCCACTCGTGAACGCCCGGGATGAAGTGCGAGCCCATTTCGAGGGCGAACACCGGCAAGGTGAGGAGGGCGGAGACGACCAGCGCGAGCCGCAGGGACGTGATCTCGGCCTCGCGGGCCGCGCGCTCCCGGTCGGTGCGGTCGCCGTCGGCCCGGACCTCCTCGGCCTCGTAGCCGGCGTCCGCGACGGCCGCAATCAGGCGGGCCACCGCGTCCGCGGCACCGAAGAAGTGCACCGTGGCGCGCTCGGTCGCGAGGTTGACGGTCGCATCGACGACACCTGGCACGCGCTTTAGGGCCTTCTCGACCCGGCCCACGCAGGAGGCGCAGGTCATGCCAGAGATCGCGAGCTCGACAGTCGCGGGTGTGGGTTCGTAGCCGACGCCTCGGATCGCCTCGGCCACGGCCTGCGGGTTTGCATCGGCCGAACCGAACGACACGGTCGCGCGCTGTGTGGCGAGGTTCACGTTGGCGGCGGTAACGCCCTCGACGGCGCGGATCGCCTTCTCGACCCGGCCCACGCAGGAGGCGCAGGTCATGCCCTCGACGGGGATCTCGACCGTCGGGCCTTGGGAGGCCCGCTTCTTCTCAGCCATTTCGGAACTCCTGAACGGATGCGTTGGCTGATGGTGTAGTCCTTCCAACGATGGGAAGGTCAAGCGGCCGTTTCAACCCCGTCCGTGCCGCGTCGCGAGGCGTCGCCTGACGGTGTTGGCATGATCATCAATCCTGTAACCCGTCGGTGCGGATCGACTGAGGCCCTCGGGCCGACAGTGCCGATGCCGTTGGGGACACCCGATCACCTGCCTAAGGCCGTGGGCCTGCGGGTTTGGCTTCGTCGAGGATGGGCGACCGAAGCCGCTCCATGGCTTTCCGGGTCCCCCGCACCGGAGCACGACCCAAGAAGCAGCGTATCCCGTGGCACGCTCCCGGCATCGGCCTCACCCGAAGCCGTCGCTCTGGCTCGCGCGGACCAAGCGCAGCACCGCGTCGCGATCACCGTCCTGCAAGGCCTGCAAGGGCGTCCGGTTCGAGAGGACGGTGTCGGGCGCCAGCAGGAAGTCGAGCGTGCACCACGGACCCTCAGAGGCGAGGCCGCGCACCACCTCGGGCAGTCCGGGGACGACTTCGCCCTCCCGGAACTGGCAGGCGGGGTAGCGCCACTCGCTTCCCTCCCGAACCGCGAGCAGGGTGAGTGCGCGCCGCTGCTCGTCAACGGCCTCAAGCGTGATCCTGAGCCGCCGCGCAGACTCCTCGGCCGACAGGGCGCCGTTGGCCCGGTGCAAGAGCATCTCACGGTGCTCCACGTTCCGCGCCAGCGCGGGCGCGAGCGGGTCAGGATCAGTAACGGCTGGCACGGCGACCTCGGATTGGCTCAGGTGGATAGCCTAGCCGATTGCCCTCGGCAGGGAAGGGGTAGGCCTGGGACTTGCAGGGACGCTGGCCTCTGCCAATTCCGGGAATGGCGCTGGAATCCGCCTTGACACGCAGCCCGTCTGTTCACTTTTCGTTCGCATGGCGGTGGAGACGATCGGAGAGGCCTTCACGCTTGGCTGGCGCGTGCGGATGCGCTGCTCCTTTGGACCGCGTGATGCCATGAGGCGCATCCGGGAATGCGCCTTCCGGTGCGAGCTCGACCTCCAGACGCTCGTCTGCATCCGCGGCGCCGCGATGCCGCTGTCGCTGCTCGCCGAGCGCCACAAATGCCCAAGATGCGGCTCCCGCAGGCTGGCGCTGATCTATGAGCCGCCTGGGAACGCGGTAAAAATGGCGCGGTAGGTTACGTTCCGGCCCGGACCCAACGCGTCAGTGGAGCGAAGCCCATCCCGGCTACGAGGAGAGCGATCCCTGCCCAGGAAAAGGTCGAATGGTCGAACTGGTCATTTGTCGCTGGAGCTAGGATTTCGGGTATCTTTAGGCACTGTGAGCAGACCTGATCCACAGGGCCACAAAAGGTGAGCGTACGATACGCGCGGAGATACAGTCGGGATCAAGGACAGATATGCCGTTGGGATGCCTGGACACCGAGACCGAGCAACTAGCGTTCATGCATGACAACGCATCGTGGGAATGCCTTCGTCTGCGCAACAAGGCCAAAGGAAACCTGCGGCTTCCCTGCTGCGGCTCCAAGGTCATACTGAAAACATTGAAGCTCGGGACTCGGTTCTTCGCGCACAAGCATCGTGGCGTCTGTTAATCCGCTCCTGAGAGCACAGAGCATATCCTCGCAAAGTCGATCATCGCCTAGGCGGCAATCAGGAGCGGATGGATAGCCCGTACGGAGGACCGCTACCGGGATGGGACGGCGATTGCATCGTCGATGTATGCTGCCCTAAGGACGGGTTGTCCCGTGGCATTGCCTTTGAGGTCCAGTGGTCGCTGCAAATTATGGAGGCGACGGATCGGCGCACCAGACGCTACGAACGCTTCGGCCTGCGCACCCTATGGCTCATGAGGAACGGGGAGGTTCCCATTTCCAAGGAGGTTCCGGCGGTCAGAATTTTGCGGGGTGCGGACGGCTTCGACGTCCGGCTTCCTCCGAACATCTCCGGAACCTCGTGGATGATGACGTCCGAGTTCGCGGATCCAGACCACTATGGGCAGCTCGTGCCACTTCGAGAGTTCGTCGAGGGCGAGCTACAGGGCCGCTTTCGGTTTGGGCTCACCGAAGGCGGACGGGTCCAGATCGACGTAATGGGTGGCGAGAACACGTGCTATCGGTGCAAGCGGCCCACCACCGTGATCACCAAGGTGGTGTTGCGGACAGGCGCATTGCAGCCAAGCGCCTATAACTTGGCGTTCGACCTCATGAATCTAGGGGAAATGGACGAGCCGTTCCGGAGCAAGATGCTCGGTGCGATCCGTCCCGGGCTCGCGCGGAACCGCATTGCTTTCGTCATTCCACACTACAGTCATACTGCTGGATCGTCGTATCTGTCGAATGGATGCAGGCATTGCGGAGCCATCTAGGGCGACTTCTTTCTCCGCACGATCGAGCCGCAGTTGATCTTTCAGACCGCCGCGGATTTCACGCCGGATGACCTCACGCGGTATCCCGGACGGCTTTCGATCGCTGGTGGTTCGACGAGTACCTCTAAGAAGGATAAGTGGAGAACGGCGGCGAGACATCCGTCGACGCAACGTCCACGTCCGAACGCGCGACCCATCCCACGATCCTTGTGGCCATCCGGGCGAACGGATCGCTATCGCCTCCGATCCCCCAGCGTGGATCTTGGCGGAGCCTGGTCAGAGCCAACTAACCATATGAGGTTCCCTGTGGAAACAGTGGATATCTGAGCATCCAGTAGCGTTATACTGTTACAAATTCAGAATTGCTTCGCTGCCGACGAATCCTTGTCAACAATTTGCTGCCGCCCCGGAAGTTGCATTGTAACACATTGTTCCGATTAGGTTTGGGAGAATTCGCCGAGTTCTTCTACTAAGCCATCCTTCGTGCGCCGTTTTCTTGGTCTGGCCTGCAATGAGACCGAATTTACAAATGAGTCAGGATGGCAGAGGGTTGAGCCTCAGAGGTAAGGAGGCCCGTCAGGCAAGAGTGCCATTCGCAACCTAGAGTAGCCCGCGAGTTCTACACGGCTGTGGCAGCAGGAGCGATCTCAAGATCATGACATCACAAACCCGCGTTCAGTGTCGTCTCAGGCGACAACTTCCGATACGCGACGCATCAGATCATGAACGATTTAATGCAACGCTCAGGCAGGGGCTATTGTCTGATGAATGCAACACCGCCAGAGGCTGAAGGTGAAGTTTCGTCTGACTTTCTTGCCTTGCCAATCCCAGGTGAGATCAAGCCGCGCGACTTCGCGTATCTGATACGCCTGTTCGGGCGTGACGCGGCGGTGAGCATGGCTGCCTCGATGATCCGTTATTACGCGAAACGCAGCGCGAGAACACGCGATGAAGATCATCGGGTATTCCAGGGGGCCTTTCTATGGATGGAGACAGCGCCACCTTTGAGACCCTTTTGGGAGGGCACGCGGAGCCGGGGCGTCCCGACAAAGGAGGGTTGGCAGGACGCTGTCCACGCTTGGGCCTCGTACCTCAAAGGGCAAGAGCACTTGGCTGAGAGTTCGATCGGGCAGGAACTTTACGCTTTCTGCCGCTGCATAGAGCATTTAGCGTCTGCCGGTCTGTTGCCGCGAATCAGCCGTCCTCGTATGCGCCGCAACTATCGACGCGCGTCAAGTCATCGAAAGTCTATGGCTGAGGTAGTGTCGAACGGAGCGCATGGAAATCTTGACTCCGTCATGCAGGTGCTGCGGAACGACATGCTGGCCGGTGAGGAGGACGCCGGGGCGTTCCTTGAGACACTTTCCAACCAGAGCATCCGCGACTGTACTTCGATCGACGATATCATTCGCGCTATCCAGAATCTGAACGCATCAAGGCTCCGGATCCTGCGAAAGATCGCAGAGGAAGCTTTCCTGCGCTGGTCCGCCATCTTTGATGAGGGACAGGTGCTCGCATCGGAAGGAGATGATGTCTCCGTAATCGTCGATCGGGCTCTGCGGCCAAACGAGCCCGAGCGGCTTCGTCTGTTCAGGGACGCGTTCCCCCCCGGAGATCTCCGAAAGGCCAGCGCCAACTTCGCCCGATATGTCCGTGACCAGTGCGGTGGACTCTGCCCTAGCGAGACAACCTTCGGGGATCGGTCGACATTCCAGAAGCTCATGCGGCAGTTGGGAGGAAGGGACAGGGTGAAGGCGTGGAGCGCTGCGCATGAAGACGCGGTAGCCGCTGCCGCATTGATGTATCTCGTGGACGCCGGAGCCAATATCGCCGTGGCCCTGAGCTTGCCGCCCAAATTCGAGGAGTCCACGGACGAGCCGGGTCACGTCAAGATAGTGGGTCAAAAGAATACGGCCAATTACAAGCCGATTGTGGAAGATCTCCCGATCGACGATCCTGGGGTGGCAATCTCAACAGTTCAAGCCCTTCGAAAACTCCGGTGCATGACGGAGCCGTTCCGCTGCCAGAATCCATCTCTGGCTGGGGCCCTCTTCATTCACCGCTTTTTCCCCACGCCGGCCAAGGCGAAGAGCAGTTTCATCCGACAAAGGATGACGTACTTGCTGCGGTCGCACCCCGAACTCCGCGACGTGCCGCTTCGACCAAGCCATATCCGATCCTCGGTCCTGCTCGATGCAACCCTTAACCTCGAGGGCAGCATCGTCGCCGCACGTGCAATAGCTGATCACGACGGCGACGGCGTAACTGAGGGCTACACGATGAAATGGCCCACCCGTCTCATCTATCTAAAGATGATTCGCGAGTTTCAAGAAAGCATGCAAATCCTCCTCATCTATGACATTCCAGGAGCCGTTGAGGGACTGGGGATCGAACCTGAACAGGCGGAAAAGCTCTACGAGAAAGCCGTCCGGACCGGCCTTGGGTTCAGTTGCCGTGACCCAAGGGCCGGCGCCAACCCACGGTCAAAGCCAGGCGAGACTTGCACACGGATCGAAGACTGCATCGACTGCCGAATGATCCTGTTCCTGGCTACGGTGGAGAACGTCGCCGATATCATTCTTCTCCAACGTCATCTCCTCGCCCACCAGGACGAATGGCAGGCGCAGCGTGAGGAACGCTGGAACAGGGTCTGGCTACCCTATCTCGCGCTGTCAATCGTGATCCTGGAGAAGATCCGACGTAGCCCATACGCATGCATCATCCCGGCTGGGCAAAAGCTCGCGGCGGAGTGGAGTTCCACAGGTTACGGTTTGGCTCCGCTCTTCTAGGATTGTCGTTGATCATGAGAACTCGGACATCCGTTGTCGGCGTCGACGGTTCGGCGGACGGGCCGACCACGGCACCGTGGTTGAAGGGATCATACTGGGCGCCCGCGATCGAGGTGGTCGACCTCGAAGAGTCAATTCGACTCGACGTACCCCTCCCGGACGGAACGTCGCTTACGGACGGCGTCAATGAGCACCTCTGCGACACGATAAGGCGCATCGTGTTCGAAGTGCGCACGGGTCCGCTCGCTAAGACCGACGACGGTGCAGTGCAGTACGCGGTCGCGCGCGACCTTGTCGGCTTCGTGAGCTGGATGCTGCTCAACGGCTTGTACAGATTCAGCTATCTTGGGGCTGACGATATTAGAAAATTTCTCGAGGCACGGAGTTGCGGACTTGAAACCTGTCTCGACGTTCCACGCCGGGTCTCTGGGGTGTTGGAACGTTATGAGCGGCGGCCCGAGCAGGTGCCACCGTTCGCACGACTTCTCAATGAGGCGAACGTAGACAGCAAATCCCGGGACTATCCTCTGACGCTGGCTCTCGTTGACGAGTTCTTTCGGCGCCATGGAGTCGTGGACCGCCTCAAGTTGGCTCCACGCAAGACGCCGCCCGAGAGGATCACTAAGA
>NZ_LN811363.1:101211-133671 GCF_001006805.1 Microvirga massiliensis
GAGGGATCCGTCGACAAAATAGCGCGTTCGATTGGATTATTATGGGACCTTCGATCGAGAATCCGAGGCGACAAACTCATCGTCGATCCATTCCCGGATGGAACCGAAGGGGCGACCGCGGGGCTCGGACGTGCCGACGGGCGAACGAAGACCATTCCGATGAGGCAAGGAGATTGCCTCTTAGTTGCGGCCGCACGCTTCGTTGTCGAGTCAGGACCTATGATCCTCGACGTCCGGGACGCTTGGATGAAGCTGAAGGAAAGAAGAGGCTCCACGTACAAAAATCCGAGCGAAAGGGCGCGGTACCTGAAAGCGCAGCACGAACTTCTACGGAAGCTTCATAGGATTCCTCTTGCACGACAGGTCGGCTTTAAGGTCGATGAGGCTGGTGCCCAGTTATCTCTACGCAAACTGATCGATGGCTATCTGCCGACGGCATGCGCGATCATTATCCTCACGCTCTTGGCGCGCCGAAAGAAGGAAGGTCTCGAGGTCAAGGCCGGCGCGGTGAGAGGCTCCCGGGGAGACGGTTGGTTTCTGGTCCTGGAGATTTCGAAGACCGTCAGGCGTAGTGTGGCTATCCCTTGCCCGGAGATCGTCGTTAAGGCGGTGGAGCTGCTCGAACGCTGGAGCCGGCCTGTAAGGACCGAAGAGCAGAACGGGCTCTTCCAGGTGCCCGGCTTTGGGGAGGGAGATGGCAAACCGAAGGAGTATCTCATCGGCTTGCACCTTAACGATTTTGCACAGGATGTGGGCGTTCCAGCCTTGCCCAACGGGACGAATTTCAAGTTCGCCGCACATCAGTTCCGGCGACTCTGGGTCATAATCTACATCTGGCGCTACGACGGCGACCTTGGAGCGGCGTCGTGGTTTCTCTGCCACTTCAATATTGAGACGACACGACTGTACGCCAATGATGCGGAACTCGGACGCATGATCCACGAGGAGAGCCGGCACTTCACTATGCAGAAGGTGAGGGCGATCGCGCATGGCGATGCCCAATCCACGGGCCTGCTCGGGCGTCGATTGGACAAGCGACTACGGCGTCTAATGGATGACTTGCGTAGGCGGACCCGCGTGGTTGGCGATCGTGAGCTCGAGCGCGAATGTGAACGTCTTGTCGATCAACTCAAACTCGAACTTCGGGCCACGCCGTGGGGACTATGCGGCTGCCGTCCTACCGAACCAGCTCGTCGCCGCGCAAAGTGTCTTCAGGGAGCACGCAAAGGCGCTGCTCTTGCTCTCGACGGGCGGCCCGATCCATCCGGCTCTACCGAGACGGTCTGCGCAGGCTGCATCCATCATATGGTTGATCAACTGAGGCAGAAACACTGGCAATCAGAACTCGCCCGAACCGAAGCATTGCTTGCGCGTCCCGGGATACCCGAAATTCTACGAGGCGCGTACGAGGAGCGTCGGACAGTTCTCCTCTCTTTCATCAGCTCTTTCCCGGTAGGGTGGGGAACCTCATGACCGGCAGACATCCACGTGGGAACGCAAATCGCGATCGGGGGCGGCGAAACTTGCTCCGTAAGGCCGCGCTCCTGCGCCTGTACCGCATGCATGGCGTACCTGATGGGGCCTTCGTACCGCCATCGTTGCGCCAGTTCGCGCAGTGGAAAGATTCAGCAATGCGGCTGAGCAGCAACAGCTTCAGCACGGTGTCGCGCTCGGCGACCTATAACACACGCCTAATAGGGAAAATCGAGCAACTTATCCGAGATCTGAATGGTTCGCCCGACCAGTCTCGGGTTGAGAGATTGGAGGAGGAGAACGCACAACTTCGAACAATGACAGCCCATCTTGCCAGTGGCTGGCACCAAGCGCGCGAGGATGCTGCCGAGGCTAGAAAGGGACTGGTAAGCGAGAAAAAGCGCAGCAATGACCTGCTAACGGAGATATCTCATTTGCGGGCCCAGTTGTTGGCGTACGAGCGTCGGGGGCTCAGGGTCGTCGGGGGAGGACGGGAGCATGATTCCTTCCCTTGCGAGCCCTGCGGCCTAGACAAGGATGGGCAACTTGACCCGTGAGATTACGGCCATCCCGTCCTAATCTGATATGGATCACGTGCAACTCCGAGGGAAAAGAGGCTCGGCTACCGGTGCTGTTCGATGGTATGGGCCGACCGATTGCCTCTGCGTCGGACTGGTTCCGGCACCTCGCGGTGGGAGGCAAGACCGGCGAAGGCACTTTGGAGCAGTACGCCAAGACCGTCAGGAACTTCGTAGAGTATCTTGAGGAAAATTCTTGGTTGCTTGAGGATGTAACCGATCGTATACTGCGAAAATGGCGCAACCGCGATCACTCGAGGCGAGGCTGCAAGAAGAAGACATGCAATGCGAAGCTGGGGGTAATCTACCGATTCTTCCTATGGGCACAATCGCGCGGCCACTTCAGCTACATCATTGGGGTTCCTGAATGGTCCCCTGGGTTGGCACCGCCCATTGCGATTAGTATCGTTTCCAACGAGAAGCGCCCGCACGACCGCAGTGCTGATCAGATTACAAGCGACATTCTGTTTCGGGTGAAGGGGCGCCCACGGCTACACGTTCCGACCGCCGAGGAGATGGACCAAGCATACGTTCGCCTCTCCGAGGTCAAGAACCCTGCGATCGCCATGCGCAATACACTGCTCTTCACCGGTGCCGAGATCACAGGCGGACGCCGATTTGAGCTCCTTGGCCTTCGCGCAGATCAGATTCCCGAGTGGAACGTGATCTATGACCTTAGTGAGGACGACAAGAGTTACCCCGTTTAGATCAAAGGCAAGGGAGGAGAAATAGAAATAATCTACCTTCCTCATACATTCTTAGCAGACATTCGTGATTACATAGAGGGTGCGCGCACTGATGTTATTAAAAATATTGACGATCCCGATTGGCAAGATCACGGTATGATCTTCATCTCGCATACGACCGGAAAGCCGCTGTCCAAGGAGTATTTTACTAATGTTGCGTCGGCAGCTTTTCGGGCGGACGGCGTCAAGGCTACCTTCCATAGGATCCGAGCCCGTTTCCTCAGCCGCATCGTTGAAGAATGTCTCGACGACGAGATCGAACGGTCCGGGTACCATTACAGTACTGCGACGGTTCTTAACCGCGCGGCTGAACTTGCGCGGCATAGCAATTTAGCAAGCCTCAAATATTATCTCCGTTTGGCCCGGAAGCGCAGGGCGCGGCAGACCTCTGCCCAGAGGGCCCATGAACTCCAGGAAAGAGAGCTTAGTGCTCGGAGATCCCTCGCCTTTGGGGAGCAGAGCTTGCGGGGACTAGCTGCGGCGAAGAAGCTCATCCAGGCGGTGCGAAACGGAGACCCGGCAGGGATAACGACTGCTAGGGCAAAACTGGATGCCGAGCTCGATGAGTTGCTAACGACGTTCCGGACGCTGCCGCATTGATGGCCTAGTGATGCGCGTGCGCTCGCACTCGAATGCTCGTGATTCGAGGCAGGTGGAGCTTTCTCGGAAGGCGACTCTTGCTGGTGAGCAGCCGACCTCGCGCACTAATGTAACAGTGTATAACTCATCCAACCATGCCCCGTGCATCTGCTGGCGGCCGACAAAGCACATCGATGATGTGGTCGCTTTAGGCCCAGAGCTGAGTCTGTCCCTCGTTGTAGAGATAGAGACCGTAGAACGAGACCCTGATGGAGAGCCCCGGTGAGCTGGAGGCGACCCACAGACGCTCGCCGCGCTTGGCCCAGCTAGAGCCGAAGTCCGTGTCCTGATGGAGATGCACCTCGCCGAGATAGACAAAGAGGTGTCGATCATGCTGGGCACCCTCCGGGGCTTGCTGGAGGATGCCCAGCGCGACTAAGGCTTGCCGCCGCTCCGGGTGGCCCGGCCGAGCAGCTTCCTAGCCTTCTTCCACGACAGCTCGAGGCGGTGCAGGGCCGCACGGATCATCTCACGGTAGACGCTGCGGCCGAAGCGCTCGCGCACCTAGCCGAACAGGCGCTTGAGGGTGACGTGGGAAGCTGGGTCGGCACCTTCTACGGACGGGGCGGCAGCGGTCTGCTGGGCGTGCGCACGATCGCGCCGAGACTGGCCGCAATCCGGACGCAGAGAGGGCGCTCACGGATGCGGCGATAGACGAGGGTGTCCAGGCTCTGCGCGTTTAGGCGTGCACCCACTCCATTACGGTCAGTGGGTGGCGCTCGGCGCGCTGTACCGCCCTGTGGCGCAACTCTCGTGAGCAATGTCATCAGGAGCAAGCCCGCACTCGCGGGTGCGTGCATGGGAGGGGCTCATCGTCAGCCGCCGCAGATCGTGCGGGATCTGACCCCAGCGGGCGCAATCAACTCGTAACATGAAACCAATCACCTCCGAGGAAAGCGCCTCAGAGGGGATGGCCCTCCACCAATCCAAGCTCGCCAAACCATGGCTCTCAAGCTGGACGCGGTCCAGATTTGGAAGCTTGGCAATCCCTACGCCGAAGCTTGACGGTTCTCGGAGCTGGCAAGATGATCAAGGACGCTCAGGCAGGGTATCTCAACTGCCGCGGCAAATGGTCGTGGCGATTTCAAACCCTGAGCCATCTCCAACCCGAGCTCGCGTCACGGTTCAGATTAGTGGCATGCGGGTAGAGCCACTAAGCAGGTTTGCGCAGCCCCCCACCAATGTCACCGCATCCCCGGAGCTAGGCGACCTCACAGGCTGTAGGACAACCCGAAGAATCCTGCTTAGGTTACATTATTACGTAGAAGGTAGCGCGAGCTTTGGCTAGACCACCCGCAGCAAGTTTGTCCGTAGCATCTATGGGAATGTGGGAAAGCCATTGCCTCTTCCAGTTCTATGTCGCGGAGGGGCGACTGTCCTGCCAGTTCTACCAGCGCTCGGCCGACGTGTTCCTGGGAGTGCCCTTCAACATCGCCTCTTATGCACTCCTCACCCACATGATGGCGCAGGTGACCGGGTTTCAGCCGGGAGATTTCGTGCACAGCTTCGGCGACGCGCACCTCTACATGAACCACCTAGATCAGGCGCGCTTGCAGCTGACGCGGGAGCCGCGCGCATTGCCGCAGCTACATCTGAATCCGGCCGTCAGATCGCTCTTCGATTTCAAATACGAGGACATCGTGATCGAGAACTACGATCCGCATCCGGCCATCCGTGCGCCCGTCGCCGTATAGGTCATGCACAGACAAGAGGCCCTCCAGGGTGCTCTGCGGATCCTCGCCCCGCGCATTCCGGGACACGAGGCCGAGAGCATCATCGATCATGCGCTCGGGAGCCCCGGACTCCGGAAGGCGGCCCCCGAGACGGCGATCTGGCTGTCGATGGTCGCCTATATCCGGCACAATCTCACCGAATACGACATGCTCCTGGACGAGGAGGGCTACGATCCGGAGAGCGCCCGCCACTTCGTTCTGCAAGACATCAATGACGTCCTCGCCGCATGGGCCTCCCCGCGCCGCCTGAGCGACGAGGAGGACGAGGATCGGGCCTGACCGGCCGAGCCCGCCCATTCGAAGCCTCTTGCGCTGGAATGCACCGGGCCAAGCTGGTAACGAGCGATCCGCATTTCCTTGATCCCGATCCGATGTCCCTTTCACTTCGAGCCGCACGCCCGGCCGACGCGACCCTTGTCCTGGAACTCGTACGCGAGCTGGCCGAATACGAGCGCTTGGCCCATGAGGTCGATGCGACCGAGGAGAGTCTGAGAGAGGCTCTTTTCGCAGAGCAGCCCCGGGTCTTCGCCGAGATCGCGGAGTGGGCCGGAGAGCCTGCGGGATTTGCCCTCTGGTTCTACAATTTCTCGACCTTCCGAGGACGGCACGGGATCTATCTTGAGGACCTTTTCGTGAGGCGGGACTATCGCGGCAGGGGTATCGGCCGGGCACTCCTCCAGTGCCTTGCCGGCAAATGCGTGGACGAGAATCTCGCCCGCCTCGAATGGTGGGTGCTCGACTGGAACGAGCCGGCTCTGCAATTCTATCGCGCGATCGGCGCCGTCCCAATGGACGGGTGGACCGTCCAACGGGTGACCGGGCAGGCGCTGCTCGATCTGGCGCGAGGGGGCCGATGATCCCGCTCGCCGTCATCGCCGCAGTCGCCGAGAACGGCGTGATCGGAAAGGACAACCGTCTCCTGTGGCGACTAAAAGCCGACCTGCGCCGCTTCCGGGAACTGACCTGGGGCAAGCCCATGATCATGGGGCGCCGTACCTTCGAATCGATCGGCAAGCCTCTGCCTGGTCGTGAGACCATCG
The DNA here is from genome assembly GCF_001006805.1 of Microvirga massiliensis. Classification (GTDB taxonomy): domain Bacteria; phylum Pseudomonadota; class Alphaproteobacteria; order Rhizobiales; family Beijerinckiaceae; genus Microvirga; species Microvirga massiliensis. Next base: position 107,421 of record NZ_LN811363.1, read on the forward strand.
TTCTGACCAGAGATCCGGAATTCTCGGCCACGGGAGTCCACCGGGTCACGGAGTGGGGCGAGGCCCGTCTCGTCGCAGAGAGGCTCGCCGAGCTGGCCGGCGCGCCCTGGATCCCCGTCGTGGGGGGCGCCGAGATCTATGCGCTCGCGCTTCCCGAGGCGGAGCTCATCTACCTGACCGAGGTCCATGCCAGGCCCGATGGAGACGTCGTGTTCCCACCCCTGAATCGGGCAGAGTTTCGCGAGGTTCGTGCGACGCATCACCTCGCTGGCCCGGACGATGATCATGCCTTCACCTTTCGGGACTTCGTGCGCATTTAAAGTGCAGCTTCCGGCCGCACGGCGTTGAAGAATGTTCCGCCGATGCCCACGTCCGAGCCTTGACAGGCGGAACGACGAGCACCCAAAACCGCCATCAGAGGGAGCCGGCACCCCGCCGGAATTCAGCGAACGCGAGGACAGGCATCGATGCCTTGGAGTAACCAGAGCGGCGGTGGCGGCGGCCCATGGGGTCAGCGCGGCGGCCCGGGAGGCCGCGGCCCATGGGGTTCCGGTCCGCAGGGGGGCGGGACGCCTCCAGACCTTGAGGACATTCTCCGGAGGAGCCAGGACCGGCTGAAGGATCTGATGCCGGGCGGCGGATCCTTCGGGGGCAAGGGGCTGGTGGCCCTCGCCCTCGGTATCCTTGTCGTATGGCTCCTCACCGGCTTCTACACGGTGCGGCCGAACGAGGTCGGCATCAACCTCATCTTCGGCGCCTATACGGGCACGAGCGGGGAGGGGCTCCGCTATAACCTGCCGGCTCCCATCGGTTCGGTGGTGAAGCCGGACGTCACGGCGCAGCAGCGCATCGAGGTGGGCTACCGCTCCGCTCCCGGACAGGGCCGCGGCCGCGACGTGCTCGAGGAAAGCCTCATGCTCACCGCGGACGAGAACATCGTCGATCTCGACTTCGATACCGTCTGGCAGGTGAACCCGGCCCGCGCCCAGGATTTCGTGTTCAACCTTCAGAACCCTCAGGGGACGATCAAGTCGGTTGCCGAGAGCGCCATGCGTGAGGTGATCGGCCGTCGCAACATCCAAGCGATCCTGACGACAGAACAATCGAGCATCACCCAGGAAGTCCGCCAGATCATGCAGGAGGCGCTCGACTCCTACGGGGCAGGCGTCCTCGTCAACGTCGTTCAGCTCCAGGCCGCCCAGCCACCAGAGCCCGTCCGGCAGGCCTTCTTCGACGTCAATGCTGCGCAGCAGGATGCCGTCAGGGTCCAGAACGAGGCCGAGACATTCGCGAGCCGCGTGGTGCCCGAGGCCCGTGGTGACGCAGCTCGGACTGTCCAGCAGGCGGAAGCCTATCGCGAGCAGTCGATCGCGGAGGCGACCGGTCAGGCAGCACGCTTCAACCAAGTTTGGGAACAGTACCGTCATGCTCCGGACGTGATTCGCGAGCGGATTTTTCTCGAGACCATGGAGCGCGTGATCGGCGGGACGGACAAGATCATCATCGATCAGAATGGACAGGGCAGTGGGGTCGTTCCCTTCCTGCCTCTCAACGAATTGCAACGCCCGGCCGCCAGCCGTAACGCGAACCAGACGCCGGCTCAGACGGGAGCGACGCGATGAACAGCACCGCCCTTCGAACAGGCATCCTCGTTCTTCTCGGGATCGCCGCAATCGTACTGTTCAGCGCGATCTATGTCGTTCATCAGACGCAATACGCGATGGTGCTGCGTTTCGGCGCCGTGCGCGCGGATGTCCGGGACCCTGGCCTCCATTTCAAGGTGCCGCTCATCGAAAGCGTGATCTATTTCGATAAGCGGGTTCTCGACCTCGATCTTCCGGTACAGACGCTGCTCTCTGCGGATCGGCAGAACCTCGAGGTCGACGCGTTCACGCGTTACCGGATCGTCGATCCCTTGCGCTTCTTCCAGGCCGCGAACAACATCACGCTGGCCAACCAGCGGCTCGCCAGCTTTACGAACTCTGCCATGCGCAACGTGCTGGCGAGCGCGTCCCGCGATGCCATCGTCCGCACCGATCGCAGCCGGCTCATGAACGAGATCCAGGACGTCGTGAACGAACAGGCGCGCAGCCTCGGCATCGAGGTCATCGATGTGCGACTGACGCGCGTCGACCTCCCCAACGCCAACAGCCAGGCCGTCTACCAGCGGATGCGGACCGAACGCGAGCGCGAGGCGGCTGATCTGCGCGCCAACGGTCAGCAACTCGCGCAGACGATCCGCGCCCGGGCCGAGCGTGAGGCGACGGTGATCAAGGCAGACGCCAATCGCCAGTCTGAAGAGCTGCGCGGTAAGGGAGACGCCGAGAAGAACCGCATCCTCGCAGAGGCCTTCGGCCGCGACCCGGCGTTCTTCTCGTTCTACCGCTCCATGCAGGCCTACGAGGCCGGCTTGACGCCTGGAGAGACCCGTCTCGTCCTGAGCCCGACGTCCGAGTTCTTCCGGTATTTCAACGACCCGAATGGGCGCGGCAACAACCCGGCCGGCTCGGAGCCGGTATCTCCCGGAGCGTCTCCTGCACCGGGAGCAGCTCCAGCGCCGGAGCCGCCGCCCACGACTGGATCCGCTCCGACGCCGCCATCAGCTCAGTGAGCTGATGGCGGACCTCATCGCGGCGCTGGGGCTCGCCCTCGCAATCGAAGGAATCGTATTCGCGGCGTTTCCCGACGGGATGCGCCGCGCCATGTATGAGGCCGCGCAAACCCCCTCCGATCGCATGCGGGTCGTCGGTCTCGTTTCCGCGGTGCTGGGGGTCGCCGTGGTCTTCATCGCTCGGCAATTCGGCTGACTGTCGGCGCGATTTCGGCCATATTTCCCCGGTTGCTTGAATGCAGTCCGGGGCAGCCGATCTATGTGGAACATCAGGAGAAATGATCGATGGCTGAAGTCATGACGGTCCCGACACAGGGCAGTCTGACCGCGGACGGGCGCCGCAGGGCGTCCTGGTTGTCAATCGCTGCCTTCCTCGTCGCCCTCGTCCCCGTGCCGGTCCTCGCCCGGTCGGCGCCGGAATCCTTCGCCGACCTCGCCCAGGAGGTCATTCCGGCTGTGGTGAACATCTCGGCATCGACCACCGTCGAAGTCCGGAACCGCACCCTACCGCAATTGCCGCCCGGCACCCCGTTCGAGGATCTCTTCGAGGAGTTCTTCAATCGGCGCGGCGGCGGGGGCGGCAACAACGACAACAACGAAAGCCCGTTGCGGCCAAGGCGTTCGAACTCGCTCGGCTCAGGCTTCGTCATCGATTCCTCCGGGATCGTGGTCACCAACAACCACGTCATCGGGGATGCGAACGATATCCAGGTAATCTTCGCCGATGGCACGCGCCTGAAGGCGGAGATCATCGGGAAGGATTCGAAGATCGATCTCGCAGTGCTTCGTGTGAAGCCCGAAAAGCCGCTCACCGCGGTGCGCTTCGGTGATTCCGAACGCCTCCGCCCGGGCGATTGGGTGATGGCGATCGGCAATCCGTTCGGGCTCGGCGGGTCCGTCACGGCGGGCATCGTGTCGGCTCGTGGCCGCAACATCGATTCCGGACCGTACGACAACTACATTCAGACCGACGCCTCCATCAACAAGGGTAATTCCGGTGGTCCGCTGTTCAACATGGATGGCGAGGTCATCGGCATCAACACGGCGATCCTGTCGCCGACGGGCGGCTCCGTCGGGATCGGATTCGCGGTGCCGGCCTCGACCGCAGTTCCGGTCATCGAGCAGCTTCGCGAGTTCGGTGAAACCCGCCGCGGTTGGCTGGGCGTACGAATCCAGAATGTCGACGAGCCTACTGCCGAGGCTCTGAACCTCGGGGCGGCCCGGGGTGCGCTCGTGGCCGGGGTCGACGAGAAGGGGCCTGCCAAGCCAGCTGGCCTCGAGGTCGGCGACGTGATCGTCCGATTCGATAACCACGACGTGAAGGATTCCCGCGACCTGCCGCGGATCGTCGCGAACACTCCCGTCGGGAAAACCGTGGACGTGGTCGTAATCCGCAAGGGACAGGAGATGAACCGTCAGGTGACGCTCGGCCGCCTTGAGGACGGTGAGCGCCAGCAGCAGGCTGCCCTGAAGCAGCCGCCGACGGACAGCCCGAGCGTGACGCATCAGGCCCTCGGCCTGACCCTGTCGAGCGTGACGGACGAGCTTCGCCGGCGCTACAGCATCAAGGACAGCATCAAGGGTGTCGTCGTGACCCGCGTCGACCCGAACTCGGTCGCTGCCGACAAGCGCATCCAGCCCGGGGACGTCGTGGTCGAGGTGGGCCAGGAGCCGGTCTCAAGCCCGGCCGATGTGACCCGCCGCATCGAGGCCCTGAAGCGCGACGGCCGCAAGTCGGCGCTGCTTCTCGTTGCGAATGCGCAGGGCGAGGTCCGCTTCGTGGCGGTCTCGATCGAATAACCGATCGCATCGTAGTCTTCGTCTCAACGAAAACGGGCCGGCTGATGCCGGCCCGTTTTCTATCGCGATGAGGCTCCGCGGTTCTTGGCGATCATGAAGGCTTCCTTTGGGAGGCTACCTATGAGCCTGCTGCGCGAAGGCTGGCGCGCCGGTGCAGCTCCGCGGCATCAGCCGAACTCACCTTCGCGATCAGCACCTTGTCGATACGCCGGCCGTCGATGTCCACTACCTCGAAGCGCCAGCCGAGCGCCTCGACGAATTCTCCGATCGTCGGGATGTGCCTCAGACGCGAGAGCACGAAGCCCGCCACGGTCTGATAATCGCGCCGGCCAGCCGGCAGGGTCAGGCCGATCATATCCGCCACCTCGTCTGCCTGCATCCAGCCGGACACGAGCCAGGATCCGTCTTCGCGCTCCACGATAGGCGGCTCTTCCTCTTCACGGCTCGTGAATTCACCGGTGATCGCCAGGAGGCCATCGACCGGCGTGACGATCCCTTCGAAATGCCCGTACTCGTCATGGACGAGAGCCATCGGGATCTCCGCCTCGCGCAGATAGGTGAGGACGTCGAGCGCATCGAGGGTGTCGGGGACGACCGGTGCGTTCCGGAGATGGGCCCTGACGTTCAGAGGCTTTCCGTCGACGAGGTCGGCGAGCACGGCGCGCACCTGGACCACGCCGATGATGTTGTCGTCATCCCCATCGACAACGGGAACACGGGAGTGGATGGTCGAGACGAGAGCCGCACGAATCGTGTCCTCGTCATCGCTGAGATCGATCAGGTCGACATCGGTGCGGGGCGTCATGAGCCCTCGCACGGGGCGATCCGCCAGGCGCATCACGCCGGCGATCATCCGCTTCTCCTCGGGCTCGATCACGCCTGCGGTTTCGGCCTCCGCGACCAGGCTGCGGATCTCCTCGTCGGTCACCTGGCTCTCGGGCTCTGTCTTGCCTCCCACGAGCTTGAAAATCGCCTTTGTCGAGGCATCGAGGAACAGGACCGCCGGCGACGCGACGCGCGACACGATGGTCATCATGGGCGCGACCGCGCAGGCGATGCCTTCCGGGTTCCTGAGAGCCAGATGCTTCGGGACGAGTTCGCCGATGATCACCGACAGATAGGTGATGCTTCCGATCACGATCGTATAGGCGAGCGGCTCCGCGACTCTGGTCGAAACGCCCCAACCCTCGAGAATGGCGTCGAACCGTTGGCTGAGCGCTGCACCGGAAAAAGCGCCGGCCAGAATCCCGACCAGGGTGATCCCGATCTGCACAGTCGAGAGGAATCGTCCGGGCTCCTCCGCGAGATGGAGGGCGGCCTGTGCTCCGCTTCGGCCCTGCTCCGCCATCATGCGAAGCCGCGGCCGACGGGCCGACACCACCGCGAGTTCCGAGAGAGCGAAGAGCCCGTTCAGGAGAATCAGCAGCAGCGCAATAATGAGTTCTATCAATCCCTCAGGACCGGAATGCGCGAGCACCCAGTCTCCCAGCGGCAAGTGGGCCCAATGTGGGCAAAGCCCGTTCGTGGGTCAATCACCGACCTCGCGTCCCCAAGGGCGGCTCTTCCCCTCAGCCATCGAGCACGAAATCTTCGGCCCTGTATCCCTGTACATAGAGCAGGGCGGTCAGGTCGGCATGATCGAGCCTGGCATGAGCCGCGGCGGCAACCGCCGGCTTCGCGTGAAAGGCAACACCCAGCCCCGCCTCCGAGAGCATGGCGAGATCATTCGCTCCGTCACCGACTGCGAGGCTTTCGGTTGGTGAGAGACGAAGCCGCTCGCGAAGTTCGTGAAGCGTGGAGAGCTTGGCCTCGCGGCCGAGGATCGGCTCCTCGACCCTGCCGGCCAGGTGCTCGTTCTCGACGATCAGCCTGTTCGAGCGATGCTCGTCGAATCCGACCATGCCGCTGATCGGTCCCGTGAAAACCGTGAAGCCCCCGGAGACCAGGCAGGTATAGGCGCCATTCGCCCGCATCGTCCGAACGAGCGCCCGCCCGCCGGATGTCAGGGTGATCCGCTGCTCGATGATGTCGTCGACGACCTTGAGCGGGAGGCCCTTCAGCAGGGCGACGCGCTCGCGCAGCGCCGGCTCGAAGGCGATCTCGCCTCGCATTGCGCGTTCCGTGATCGTAGCGACCTCGCCCTTGAGACCGACGAAATCGGCGAGCTCGTCGATGCATTCCTGCTCGATCATCGTGGAGTCCATGTCGGCGAGGAAAAGCTTCTTCTTCCTGCCGGCGAGCGGCTGGACGACGACATCGACCGGCGCCGGCGCGAGCGCATGTCGGAGACGATCCTGGATCACTGCAGGATCTTCGCTGGCCTCAAACACGAGGTCGACCGCAATCCCTCTTGCAAGAACAGCCGGGCGTGTCTCATGTCCCAGCGCCTGAGCTGTCTCATCGATCACTGTGTCGGTGACGCCGGGACGGTCGGGATGCGCGACGAGCGTCGCGACGAGCGAGGAGGTGGAGATCGGCATCGTTCAGGGAAAAGTGGATTGGGTCGGACCAGGTCGCGCCATCCTCATCGCAGGGCCGACCGCCTCCGGCAAGTCGGCGCTTGCGCTCACCCTTGCCGAGAGGATGGGTGGTATCATTGTGAACACCGATTCCATGCAGGTCTATCACGACCTGCACATCATCACCGCACGCCCCTCGCCCGAGGAGGAGGCGCGCGTTCCGCACCGGCTCTATGGCCATGTGGACGGCGCCATCAACTATTCCGTTGCGCGCTACCTCGAAGACGCCGCGGCCGTGCTCACTGATCTCGAATCCGGCAGGGTGCCGATCTTCGTCGGGGGCACGGGGCTTTATTTCAAGGCACTTCTCGGGGGGCTGTCTCCAGTGCCGGCGGTCCCGGAGGAGCTTCGCCGCCGCATCCGGAACGAGGCCGAAGGGGTCGAGACGGCAGATCTGCATCGCTGGCTCGCGGAGCGTGACGCCGGTGCTGCTGCCGCGGTGCGGCCGACCGATCGCCTGCGCATCCTACGGGCGCTCGAGGTTCTCGAAGCGACGGGGCGAGCGTTGGCGACGTTCCACGGCGAGCGAATGGCGGGGCCGCTCGCGGGCATGCCGGCAATCAAGGTCTTCCTCACGCCGGATCGCGCCGCCTTGCGGGAGCGCATCGACAGCCGGTTCCGCTCCATGATCGATGCTGGCGCCCTTGAGGAGGTGGCCCGGCTCGATGCTCGTCGCCTCGATCCGCTGCTTCCGGTCATGCGCGCGCATGGCGTTCCACGGCTCAGGGAGGCTCTCGCCGGGACCTCCTCACTTGAAGAGGCGATTGCCCGTGCCCAGGCGGAGACTCGGCAATATGCGAAGCGGCAGGTCACGTTCTTCCGCCATCAGCTTCCCGAGTTCCTCCCTGTTGTACCCGAGCTTGCGGAGGAGACGATTCTGAATTCGTCACGCGAAATTTACGGAAACGGCGCTTGACCGATTTCGTCGCGTCCGATAGCTTGCCGCGCAACTTTTGAACATGGGAAGTGCCGTGTCGCGCACGCTTATTCTCGTACGATTGGCGCCGTCGACGGAGCAGGGATAATCCTGCAGGTCCGAAGATGGCGCATGAGGCCCCCTCCGGGGCCTTTTTTATTGGCCGGAGACGTGAGCGACGAACTGGAAGCTGGAGCGAGCGATATGAGCGAGACGATGACCGGTGCCGAAATGGTGATCCGCGCCCTGCAGGATCAGGGCGTCGAATACATCTTCGGCTATCCGGGGGGCGCAGTGCTGCCGATCTACGATGCCCTTTTTCATCAGGACACCGTCAAGCACGTGCTGGTTCGCCATGAGCAGGGCGCCGTCCACGCCGCGGAGGGCTACGCTCGCTCCTCGGGTAAGGTCGGCGTGGTGCTCGTGACCTCGGGACCCGGGGCGACGAATGCCGTGACGGGCCTGACTGATGCCATGATGGACTCGATCCCGGTCGTGTGCATCACCGGCCAAGTGCCGACACATCTCATCGGCTCCGATGCATTCCAGGAATGCGATACGGTCGGCATCACCCGGCACTGCACGAAGCACAACTACCTCGTCAAATCGATTGAGGATCTGCCGCGGATCCTCCACGAGGCCTTCTACGTGGCTTCGAGCGGGCGCCCCGGGCCGGTCGTCATCGATCTTCCGAAGGATGTCCAGTTCAAGAGCGGGGCCTATGCCCGCCCGACGAACAACCAGCACAAGACCTACCGTCCGGCCCTGAAGGGCAACCCGGAGGCAATTCGCGCCGCGGTGGCGCTGATGGCCTCGGCGAAGCGCCCCGTCTTCTATACCGGCGGCGGCGTCATCAATTCGGGTCCACGCGCTTCGGCCCTCCTTCGCGAATTCGTGCGCCTCACGGGGTTCCCGATCACTTCGACGCTGATGGGACTTGGCGCCTATCCGGGCTCCGATCCGCAATTCCTCGGGATGCTCGGCATGCACGGCACCTACGAGGCCAATCTCGCGATGCATGGCTGCGACGTCCTGATCAATATCGGCGCACGCTTCGACGATCGGATCACGGGCCGGCTCGATGCCTTCTCGCCCTACTCGAAGCGGATCCATGTCGACGTCGATCCGTCCTCGATCAACAAGAACGTCAAGGTCGATATCCCGATCATTGGCGATTGCGAACACGTGCTCGAAGACATGCTGCGCCTCTGGAAGCAGGAGGCTGCAAAGGTCGAACGGCCCGACCTCAAGGACTGGTGGGGCAAGATCGAGGGCTGGCGGCGTCGCAACTGTCTCGCCTATCGCCCGTCGAAGGACACCATCAAGCCGCAATACGCCATCCAGCGCCTGTACGAGCTCACCAAGGATCGTGAGACCTACGTCACGACCGAAGTCGGCCAGCACCAGATGTGGGCGGCGCAGTACTATCGCTTCGAGGAGCCGAACCGCTGGATGACGAGCGGCGGCCTCGGCACGATGGGTTACGGCCTACCGGCCGCCATCGGCGCGCAGCTCGCGCATCCCGGCGCTCTCGTCGTCGACATCGCCGGCGAGGCCTCGATTCTAATGAACATGCAGGAGATGTCGACGGCCGTGCAGTATCGACTGCCCGTCAAGATCTTCATTCTGAACAACGAGTATATGGGCATGGTGCGCCAGTGGCAGGAACTGCTCCATGGCGGCCGCTATTCGGAAAGCTATTCCGCGAGCTTGCCCGATTTCGTGAAGCTTGCGGAGGCCTATGGCGGCGTCGGAATTCGCTGCAGCGACCCGAATTCACTCGACGATGCCATCCGCGAGATGCTCTCGGTCGATCGCCCGGTCATCTTCGACTGCGTGGTCGACAAGGAAGAGAACTGCTTCCCGATGATCCCATCGGGCAAGGCGCATAATGAAATGCTCCTGAACGACTATCTGGGCGAGACCGGGCAACAGGACATCGGCTCGGTGATCGACGCCGAGGGTCGCATGCTCGTTTGAGCCGGTGAGCGGAGCTATCGCTCCGCCCATTCCCGGCGCTGATGGGTCGCTTCACGGCTTGTCGTTTGCGGTCGCGCAAGAGGCACGCTGAACTGCGAGCGTCCCACGCACGGAAAGATCGTCATGCCCACGCTCGTCATCGGCAACAAGCTGTATTCGTCCTGGTCGCTCCGGCCATGGCTTCTCCTCAGGGAGCTTGCCGTACCGTTCGATGAGATCCTGATCCCGCTCGATCAGCCGGACACCAAGGCTGCCATTCTGCACCATTCGCCGGCCGGGCGCGTTCCGGTTCTCGTCGATGGTGAGACGGCGGTTTGGGAGTCGATCGCGATCATCGAATACGCCAGCGAGCGTTTCGATATCCCGGTCTGGCCGAGCAATCGGGAAGCGCGTGCCATGGCTCGTTCCGTGGCGGCGGAGATGCATGCCGGGTTTCAGGGACTTCGTTCCGCCTGCCCGATGAATCTCGGCAAACGCTTTGCAAGCCGTGATCGCGGTGAGGACGTGGATCGCGACGTCGCGCGGTTCTCCGAGATCGTGAACGGGATGCGGCATCGCTTTGGCCAGAGCGGGCCTTTCCTGTTCGGCGCCTTCACTGGTGCCGACGCGATGTTCGCACCGCTCGTGACACGGCTCGAGACCTACGGGATTGCCGTCGATCCGGTGACGCGAGGCTATGTCGACGCGATCCTGGCGCTCTCGTCGTTCCAAGCTTGGCGCGAGGCGGCGCTCCGGGAACCTTGGGTGCTGGCCCAGGACGAAGTGGATGAGGAGCCGGTCGAGGTTTATCGCCGCGCCGCATGAGACTAGAAATCGAGAGAATGGATCGATGACGCTGATGAGCACGCATTACCCGGACCCCACCCGTATCGAGCCGGTAAACCGTCACACCCTGGCAGTGATCGTCGATAACGAGCCGGGTGTTCTGGCGCGGATCGCTGGCCTGTTTTCCGGGCGCGGCTACAATATCGAGAGCCTGACCGTTACGGAGACCGAGCACGAGTCTCACATTTCGCGCATCACCATCGTGACGACTGGGACGAATGCGGTGATCGAGCAGATCAAGAGTCAGCTCGAGCGGCTCATTCCGGTACATCGCGTGGTCGACCTGACCCAGTACGGAGACGCCGTCGAACGCGAGCTCTGCCTCGTGAAGGTCGTCGGCAAGGGCGACCACCGCGTCGAGGCAATGCGGCTGGCCCTGGCTTTCGGAGCGCGCACGGTAGATGCGACGCTCACATCCTTCATCTTCGAGCTGACCGGCACGACGGACGAGATCGAGCGCTTCATCAAGCTGATGACCGGCGTCGGGCTCGCGGAGGTATCGCGGACGGGCATCGCCGCTATCGCGCGCGGCGCAGAGGCGATCTGATCCAGCAGGTCCGCCGGATCAGCCCTTGAAGCCGCCATCGGCCAGGAACGCGGCCTCTTCTGGCGTCGATTCACGCCCCTGGAGGGCATTGCGATGGGGAAAGCGGCCGAAACGGGCGATGATGTCGCGGTGATGCTCCGCCCAGCGCAGGGTGTCCGGGTCCCCGAGCTCGCGGTTGAGAGTGACGGATCGCTCCTGATGGGCGAGGTCTTCCGCGTGCATGAACGGAAGATAGAAGAACCGCCGCAGCGACGGGTCGACCTCGCGATCGTGGCCTTTCTCGATCGCCCGCTCTGCGGCGAGCACCGCCGTGGGGTCCGTGGCGTAGACTCGGCGCGTGCCGCGGAACATGTTGCGCGGGAACTGGTCGAGGAGGAGCACGGTGGCAAGCGAGCCCTCCGGGGTCGTCTCCCATTCCGGCAGGTCGCCGCGGGCCGCTGCCTCGTAGGTCGGGAGAAAGCGCTCCCGGCAGGCTTCGTCGAAGGCCTCGTCCTTCTCGAACCAGCGGTCCGGCCCCGCAGCACGCCAGAACGCAACGACATCCTGGGCGGTAGCAACATCGGTCATGCTTTGCCTTTCCCTCGTGAACTGAAGTGCCGATCCGGCGCAATTCGATCCTGTTACGGCTTGCCAGAGCAGCTTTCATCGCTACAAGCGGCCGCGGCAAACCAGAATGTTGCGTCAGCCGGAACGGGCGTCGCAATGCAAATCCGGGGCAGGGGCCCTGCGCCCCATTGAATGAGGACCAAACGCCATGCGCGTCTATTATGATCGCGACGCCGACATCAACCTGATCAAGGGCAAGAAGGTAGCCATTGTCGGCTACGGCAGCCAGGGCCACGCCCACACCCTCAATCTGCGCGATTCCGGGGTGAAGGACGTCGTCGTTGCTCTCCGCAAGAATTCGCCCTCCGCCGCGAAGGCCGAGAAAGAGAATATCCGGGTCATGGAAGTCGCCGAGGCGGCTGCCTGGGCCGATATCGTCATGATGCTGACGCCCGACGAGCTGCAGGCCGACATCTACCGCGATCACCTCCATGCGAACATGAAACAGGGTGCCGCCCTGATGTTCGCCCACGGGCTGAACGTTCACTTCAACCTGATCGAGCCCCGCGCGGACCTCGACGTGCTCATGGTCGCCCCGAAGGGCCCCGGCCACACCGTGCGCTCGGAATACGCCCGCGGCGGTGGCGTTCCCTGCCTCGTCGCGATCGCCCAGGACGCGTCCGGCAATGCGCACGATCTCGGGCTGTCCTACGCCTCGGCCATTGGCGGCGGACGGGCCGGCATCATCGAAACGACCTTCAAGGAGGAGTGCGAGACCGACCTCTTCGGTGAGCAGACGGTGCTCTGTGGCGGCCTCGTCGAACTCATCAAGGCTGGCTTCGAGACCCTCGTCGAGGCAGGTTATGCCCCGGAGATGGCCTATTTCGAGTGCCTCCACGAGGTGAAGCTGATCGTCGACCTCATCTACGAGGGCGGCATCGCGAACATGAACTACTCGATCTCCAACACGGCCGAGTACGGCGAGTATGTCACGGGCCCGCGCATCATCACCGACGAGACCAAGGCGGAGATGAAGCGCGTCCTCGCCGACATTCAGTCCGGCAAGTTCACCCGCGACTGGATGCTCGAGAACAAGGTGAATCAGACATCCTTCAAGGCGACGCGCGCCCGGATGGCGGCGCATCCGATCGAGGATGTGGGCGAGCGCCTGCGCGGAATGATGCCCTGGATCACGGCGAAGGCCCTGGTCGACAAGTCCAGGAACTGAGCCCCGGATAAAGGCCCCGCTCTCGAGCAGAGAGCGGGGCCTTTTCGTTATTGACGGTTCGATTTCGTATTCGCGGCCTTGTTGTTGTCCTGGTATCCGGGGTCGAGCCGCTTCTTCGTGGTGCCGCCCGATCCACGAGGTGTATCCCCGGGATGGCCCTTGCTCTCGGCCGAGTTATCGCCGTTCATCTTGCCTTTGCCCATCGAAGCCTCCTTCAGCAGGGAATGGGTGTGAACGGGCCCGAGCCGGAGCGGTTCCGTTCACCAGGGAGGCAAGTGTTCGCTGCCGGCGAGCGTCGGTGAGCCGGAACAGAGTATGCCGGCTTCGGGCACGGCCAAGGCTTGCGCCGTGGATTCCTGCCCACTCTTGGAAACTGTCGTGGAACAGGAGCCGGAACGGCTGAATTGATGAGCGCCTGCGCTTGCTTTAACCCGCCAGGGGAGCGGGGCGAATCCATGAACATCCTCTCGATCCAGTCGCACGTCGCCTATGGCCATGTCGGGAACGCATCGGCTGTCTTTCCGATGCAGCGGCTCGGCGTGGAGGTCTGGCCGATCCATACGGTCCAATTCTCGAACCATACCGGCTACGGAGCCTGGAAGGGGCGCGTCTTCGACGGGCCGTCGATCGAGGACCTCGTCGACGGCATCGCGGAGCGCGAGGTTCTGTCCCGGTGCGACGGGGTTCTTTCGGGCTATATGGGGTCAGCCGATATCGGTACGGCCATTCTCGGTGCGGTGGCGCGCGTCCGGGGCGCCAACCCAAAGGCCCTGTATTGCTGTGATCCGGTCATCGGCGATGTCGGGCGCGGCGTGTTCGTGCGGCCCGGCATTCCCGAGTTCATGCGGGAGAAGGCCGTCCCGGCTGCGGACATCATCACGCCCAATCAGTTCGAGATCGAGTATCTTTCCGGAATGGAGGTCACGACGCTTGAATCCGCCAAGGCGGCCGTGAGTACCGTGCAGACGCTCGGGCCCGATGTCGTGCTCGTGACCTCGCTCTCGACTCACGAGACCCCGCCCGATGCGATCGATCTCCTCGCAGGTGAAGCGGGACGGTTCTGGCGGGTGAGAACGCCGCGCCTCTCTCTTCATGTGAACGGGGCCGGTGATGCGATCTCGGCACTGTTCTTCGTGCATTACGCGCGCAGCCGATCGGCGGCCTTGGCGCTCGGCGAGGCCGCGGCATCCACCTACGGCCTCTTGAAGCGCACCGCCGACGCGGGCTCCCGCGAGATCCTGACGGTGGAGGCCCAGGACGAGTTCGTGGCGCCCACGCAACACTTTCCCGTCGAGGACGTGTGAGGCAATGCAGGTCCGGATCGGCACGTTCAACGTCGAGAACCTCATTTCCCGGAACCGCTACGGTCCGAAGGAGAGGCCCGACACCGCGCCGGCCTTGTCCCTGTTCGACTTTCCGAACCAGGAGGGTCGCGCCCACGCGGAACACTCGATCGCCATCGCCCTAGAGGACGACAAGCGGCAGATGACGGCGCTCGCGATCAGCGAGGCGAATGCTGATATCTGGGCGCTTCAGGAGGTCGACAATCTCGGAGTCCTGCAGGCTTTCTTCGCCAATTACGTGCATCGCCTTTCCGATCAGCGTTACGGCCATTTCCGGCTCGTGAACGGCAATGACCGGCGGGGCATCGACGTGGCGTGCGTGGTCCGCGGCGACCTCGTTCCGGAGGCTGCCATTCGCACGGAGTCGCATCACGAGAAGACCTTCGCGGAACTCGATGTCTTCGACGATTCCCTGGCCGCGTTCGGGATCACGCCGCAGGATCGCGTCTTCAACCGCGACTGCCTCGAGGTCGAGATTGGCTTTCCGGATCGCGCGATCACGCTCTTCATCACGCATCTGAAGTCGATGTCGTTCTGGCAGGAGGATGGGCGCCTCGGGACAATGCCGATCCGACGCGCCGAGTCCCTCGCGATCCGCACCTTGATCGAGCGCCGCTTCGGTCCGGACTGGCGGGATGCATCCTGGGTGATCGCCGGCGACCTCAACGATTACCGCGAGAAGATACTGCCGGACGCGAAAGTCGAACCGACGATGCCGTCGAGCATCGATCCTCTGCTCGAGGATTGCGGCGTGAATCCCGTCGAGGCACTGCCGCCGGTGGAACGGTGGACATATTTCCATCGCGCATGGTCGGCCGAAGCATCGCGGCTCGCAGAGGAGCATTTGCAACTCGATTACCTGCTCCTGTCACCGGCCTTGGCGAAGGCCAATCCGGAGCCGGACATCACGCTCATCCGCCGCGGGCTGCCCTATCGTGTGCCGCTCGACCCCTCTGCGCCCGACCGCTCGATCGCCACTCTTTCGACGCGGGCCGACCGCTACCCGCGCATCGGCTGGGATCGTCCAAAGGCGAGCGATCACTGCCCGCTCGTCATCGAGCTGACGATCCCGCCAAATTGACCACTCTTGCAGGAGCCCCTCCCATGCCACGCCGGTTCGTGACCCTCGATGTCTTCACGACGACGCCGTTCACGGGAAACCCGCTGGCCGTCGTGCTCGATGCCGAGGGGCTCACTCCCAAGCGGATGCAGGCCATCGCGCGTGAATTCAATCTGTCGGAAACCGTTTTCGTGAGACCGGATCCGGAGGCGCGCCAGCGGGCGGACATCCGCATCTTCACGCCTCAACGGGAGTTGCCGTTTGCGGGACATCCCACCGTCGGCACGGCAGTTCTCCTCGGGATTATCGACAGCGACGGCGCCCCCGGAGCGGCGGCCTTCGGCCTGAAAGAAGCGATCGGTGTCGTGCCCTGCGTCGTCGAAGTGGACGATGCCCGACGCGGCCACGCGCGATTCCGCCTGCCGCGGTTGCCGAGCCTGTGGGGCGAAGGGCGAGCCGCCGAGGATTGTGCGAAGGCGCTCGGGCTCGAGCCAAACGAGATCGGCTTCGAGCGTCACGTGCCGAGCCGGCACTCGGCTGGGGTCGCATTTGATCTGGTGCCGGTCGCGTCTCCAGAATGTCTCGCTCGCGCCCGGCCGGCAGGGGACACATTCGAGCGCGCCTTCGGCGAGAGCGACCATCCGTCCGCCTATGTCTACACCCGTGCCGTGGGCGAGAAGCGTCGGTTCCGCGCGCGGATGTTCGCGCCTTCGTTCGGCATTGCCGAAGACCCGGCGACGGGCTCCGCGGTTGCGGCTTTCGCTGGGGCTCTGATGCAGTGCGAGCCCCTCGGAAACGGCGAGCACGACATCGTCATCGAGCAGGGCGTAGAGATGGGGCGCCCGAGCGAGATTGTGCTTCAGCTCGTGATCGAGAACGGGGCGCTCGCCTCCGCGGAGATCGGAGGCCAAGCCGTGATCGTCAGCCGTGGTGAGATCGAGGCCTGACGGTCTGGCCGGGGACCGCCATGAACCATGACGTCCAGATCGTGCGCGCCGGTCGCATTGCGGCGACTTGCGAGCCGAGAACCTGGCGATGGGCGCAGGAGAACGCTGCCACCGTCGCCTCTCACTGGCAGGAGCTCAAACGCGAGAGGCCGCAACTCTTCGACGGCCGCGTCCTGCTCCTGTCAGCTTTCGAACTCGCAGGCGACGAGGCGACGGCCCGGTATTTTCCGACGGACTTCAGCCGCTTTCTGGCCTGGCGCGACCTCGATTATCCGGACCGGACGGTCGGCAACGGATTCGCGATGGGTGCGCTTCAGGGCTCGGACGGAGCCTATGTCTGCGGCGTGATGGGCGATCACACTGCGAATGCCGGGCGGATCTATTTCCCGTCGGGAACCCCGGATCTTTCGGATGTCACGGAGGACGACAGGGTCGATCTCGCCGGAAGCGTGCTGCGCGAGCTCAAGGAGGAGACGGACCTGCCGCCCGAGAGCTATCGGGTGGCGGATCACTGGATCGTCGTACGGCAATGGCCAGCGATCGCCTTCCTGCGGCCAATCCTGTTTGACGAGCCGGCCGAGGACGTGGCCGAGCGCATTCGCGCTGCCATTGCCCGGCAGCGCAATCCGGAACTCAGCAACGCGCAGGTGGTGCGCAGCCTGGACGACGTCGACACGCGCAAAATGCCTCGCTTCCTTCAGGCCTTTTTCCGCCACGCCTTTGCCTGAGGCCGCTCCGGGCCGGAGAGCCAGAGAAGCGGCGCTTCAGCGATAGCCGTAGCGGGACTTCGTGGCTGAGATCATGCGAACCGCCTCGGAATCCTGCCCTGCCGCGCAGGTTTCTTCGGCTCGCTCGATCTCCCTGGCCACGCGATCATGGACCGAGCGGTTAACGTGGCCAGTCGCGAGATCGTTTGCCATGACGGCCCGGTAGCGCGCGATCTCGCCAGTGCAGCCGGCCCCTTCGGGCAGGCGGAAATTGGACGGTGTGACCCCGGTTGGAGCGGACGATGCTGCGGGTAGCGGGGAGGCCGGCGCGCAGGCGGAGGCCAGCGCCCCGACGAGGCCCGCGGCGAGGATCATGTTCGGTCGGACATGCATGCGAGACTCGTCATGGATTCGAAACCAGCCGGGCCTAGCGGCCGAGCTTCATCCGATCAAGCTCGTGTGACGCGAACGACCGGACCAAAACTCTTGCCAGGAGGCAGGCCCACAGGTAGACACGTGAGACGGCCCGATGCTGCGCATCCGGCTCCGAGGGGGTTTGAGCCGCGATGTTCATCGGCTCCCAACGCGCATTGCCCGACGGTCGCCTGCTGGCGACGTCGCATGCGCGTGCCCTCGATCTCCTTCTCCTTAGTTGCCCCTGAGGGTCGGCTGGGCTTTGCTGCCTGGGCTCTCAGGGGTTTGCTGCCAACGACCAGCCCCGGGAGAGCCCCATCAGCGTGCTGCGCCCGATCGAGAAGGATAAAGTCATGTCTGCCAGCTCATCTATATCCGACAACGACCGCGTACTGATCTTCGACACCACGCTGCGCGACGGCGAGCAATGCCCGGGCGCGACCATGACGCTCGAGGAGAAGATCGAGGTCGCCGAGCTCCTCGATGCCATGGGTGTCGACATCATCGAGGCCGGTTTTCCGATCGCCTCGAACGGTGATTTCGAGGCTGTCGCCGAAATCGCGCAGCGCGTGAAGAACGCGACGGTCGCAGGCCTCGCCCGCACCGCGCCGCAGGATATCGACCGGGCAGCCGAGGCGGTTCGCCTGGCGGCCCGTCCCCGTATTCACACCTTCATCTCCACCTCTCCGGTGCACATGAAGTACAAGCTCCAGATGGACCCCGAGAGGGTTCTGGAGATCGTCACGTCGTCCGTGACGCGCGCCCGCAACCACGTCGAGGATGTGGAATGGTCCGCCGAGGACGGCACGCGCACGGAGCACGATTTCCTTTGCCGCTGCGTCGAGGCGGCGATCAAGGCTGGCGCGACGACGATCAATATTCCGGACACCGTCGGCTATACCACGCCGGACGAGTATTTCGCGCTGTTCCAGATGGTGCGTGAACGCGTGCCGAATTCCGATCGCGCGATCTTCTCCGTGCATTGTCACAACGATCTCGGCATGGCGGTGGCGAACTCGCTCGCCGGAGTTCGTGGCGGCGCACGCCAGGTCGAGTGCACGATCAATGGGATCGGCGAGCGGGCCGGCAACGCGGCGCTCGAGGAGATCGTGATGGCGATCCGCACCCGGGCCGACGCGTTTCCCTACACGACGGGCATCAACACCACGATGCTGACCCGCGCCTCGAAGGTCGTCGCGAACGCGACCTCCTTCCCGGTGCAGTACAACAAGGCGATCGTCGGCCGGAACGCTTTCGCGCACGAGAGCGGCATTCATCAGGACGGGATGCTTAAGCACACCCAGACCTACGAGATTATGACGCCCGAGTCCGTTGGTGTGACGAAGACTGCTCTCGTCATGGGCAAGCATTCCGGCCGCAATGCCTTCCGGCACAAGCTGGAGGAACTCGGTTACAAGCTCTCGGACAACCAGTTCCTGGATGCATTCCAGCGCTTCAAGGATCTCGCCGACCGCAAGAAGCATGTCTACGACGAGGATATCGAGGCGCTCGTCGACCAGAACCTCGCCACGGCCCATGACCGCGTCAAGCTGGTATCGCTGACGGTCGTCGCCGGCACCCGAGGCCCGCAACGCGCGACGATGAAGCTTCAGATCGACGGCGGACGGCCCGTGACCGAGGAGGCCGAAGGCAACGGTCCGGTCGATGCGACCTTCAATGCGATCAAGGCCCTCGTGCCCCATGAGGCGGAGCTCGAGCTGTATCAGGTCCATGCCGTCACGGAGGGCACCGACGCGCAAGCCGAGGTGTCTGTGCGACTCTCCTCAGGCGGCCGTAGCGTCACCGGGCGCGGCGCCGATCCCGACACGCTGGTCGCATCGGCACAGGCCTATCTCGGCGCCCTCAACAAGCTCCTGGCGCGCGGCGCGAGCTTGCACGCGCAGCACGCAGCGGAGTAGAGCATCTCACCTCTCCCCCGACCAAGCCCTTCGGGGGAGAGGGGAAAACGCGGCCGCTCGCTCCTCGCCTCAACCCTTGTGGGAGAGGTCGCTCCAATTTGGCAGAACGAACCCAAAAGGGATCTGCGAGTGCGCCATTCTCACCTCGCCCTTGTGAGGAAGGCCGCCTCGAAGGGGCGGGTGAGGGGGGCGGTGCCGCGATTGCAGGCACAGCATAACGCCCGCATGGACTGGTTCGCGTCAAGCGAACCATGACAGTTCTGCGGTGTTGATATGGCGGGGATCCGGAGGGACGCCATGAACACCGCGACTGGCAGCGACGATCCGCGCGACTATCTTAGGGATCAGGGCTTCGACAGCTACACCGAGCAGGACCACGCCACGTGGCGAACCCTCGCCCGGCGCCAGCGCGAGATCCTGCAGGGCCGCATCGCGGGCGCTTTCCTCGAAGGGCTTGATGCGCTTGGGATCGGCGAAACGGGCATCCCGGATTTCCGCGTGCTGAACGATCGCCTGAAGGTGGCGACCGGGTGGGAGGTTGTCGCAGTCCCTGGGCTCATTCCCGATCTCGCCTTCTTCCGCCTCCTGGCAGACCGGAAATTCCCGGCCGGTTTCTGGATCCGGAAGCCGGAGCAACTCGACTATATCGAGGAACCGGACGTCTTTCATGACGTGTTCGGGCACGTGCCGCTGATCATGCAGCCCGTCTACGCCGATTACCTCCAGGCCTATGGCAAGGCCGGCCTCCAAGCCGCCGAGCACGGTGCCCTGAAGCGGCTGGCGCGGCTCTACTGGTACACCGTGGAATTCGGCTTGGCGCAGACCCAGCAGGGGCTGCGGATCGTCGGAGCCGGTATCGCTTCCTCGCCGTCCGAGACGGTATTCGCCCTCGAGAGCCCCTCGCCGAACCGCGTCCGCTTCGATCTCGCCCGGGTGATGCGCACCCTCTACCGGATTGACGATTTCCAAGAGACGTATTTTGTCCTCGACGGGACGGAAGCCTGGCCCACCCTTGATCTCGATAAGCTCATTCCGATCTGGAAGCGGCTGGAGGGCCTGGATGATCTCGAGCCCGGCCAGCTCCTTGCCGATGACGTTGTCCTCGCCCGAGGCGACGGGAGCTACCACCGGGACCACAAACGACCGGCAGCGTAGCAATTCTCGGGGTGCGAGGCATCGATGGGGTAGACACGAGAGGCGAGCTTTGTTACACGCACCGCCTCTCCGGTGGTCAAACCGCGAGGCCGCCGCGCTCGTCGGCGATGGGTGTATAGCTCAGTTGGTAGAGCAGCTGACTCTTAATCAGCGGGTCCAAGGTTCGAGTCCTTGTACACCCACCAATGATTTCAATGACATAGCTCGTTCAGGCAGAGCAGGCGTACGATCTCAGGTTACGCCTGAGGTTACGATTCCGGGTGGTATGCGCTGATCGACTTTGATACTGCCCACCTCAGCCGGCGTGCTAACTCACCGCCAGAGGCCACACATTGTGGATCTGGGGCCCTCATTCGAGCTGGGGCGGCGGCACTATCAAAATCAAGCACTTAGTTTGGCCAATGTGACCAACGCTTCCCATATCTCCCGACGGGGATATGAGAAGCTGCGTGTTCCGGGCAAGCCACGTTCGGTCGGGGTGCTCTCAGGGTTCCGTTGGTCTCTCACGGCGAAAACAGGGGTTCGAGTCCCCTAGGGAGCGCCAGTGGTTTCAGTCATTTAGCCCTAGACGCTGCCTGCAATCGAGCCTGGGTGGGAAGAATTCGGGGAGAAAGCTGATTTGAACGGCTAGGGGCCGATCCAGAAACCTAAATCCTCCACGGCTCCAACGCCCGAATTTGCAGGCTGGAGCAGCACGTTCATCCCTAAGCACCTAGATACCTCTAAAAATCTTCCGTCTTGGCTGCGAATGTGAGTCAGTCGCTGACTTCGTGAGAGGGGCGACGGATGCGGGGGCGGTCGATCCGCGGCGTGGAGTAACGTCACCGCTGACACCAGAAGCTGAGCTGTGTAGGTCGTGTCCCGGGTGATGGTGTAGCTCGGCGGAGCAGCCCCGCCCGCTACAGCGCTATCGAGGCGCGCGGGCGGGGCTGTGGTGGCCATCGCTGATCTTCGGGTTGGGTCGGGTTGCTGATGCCAACCCACCTGAAGGATGCACCGATGACCGACGCGATGATGAGCCTTCGCGCGCTCGTGGAAAAGGCTCCTGACGCCGATCTCGTGCGCGAGATGATCGGCTTTGCGGCCGAGCGGCTGATGGAGATGGAGGTAAGCGCGCTTACCGGCGCGGGCTACGGCGAGAAGAGCCCCGAGCGGCTGGTTCAGCGCAACGGTTACCGCGAGCGCGACTGGGAGACGCGCGCCGGCACGGTCGAACTCAGGATCCCGAAGCTCAGGCGCGGCAGCTCCTTCCCGGGCTTTCTTGAGCCAAAGGGAGATTGCCGCTTGGGAGACCAAGCGCAATCAGGTGAGAACTATGGCGCAGTGGCGCTTCACGGTTGCACAGGCCCGAACCAGACTGCACCGCCTCTACCCAGCATGATCACTGTGGCCCTGGACTAGGCTGCTTCGGGCACGATCTTGATTGCTGCATCGCGCAGAATACTGTAGCTCGCCATCTTTGCCAGCTCGCGCCGCATTTTCTCTGCCCCTTCGAGTCGGTAGCTTCCAGTTCCTCCGGAGTCGTACTGAACGTCGTTCGGGCGCCGTAGCCCTTCGATGCGTTCACGTCCCAAGACAGGCCGCTCCTGATGCTGCAGTCCGACCACGGCTTGCCGCCCGGTTGAGCGACGCGCGAGCCTAAGCCCGGCGCGGCCGGCGGCGCTGAATTTTCCTTCCTCGACCCGATGGACGCGAACGAAGACCCCATGCGGACTGCGCCCGTTGGAGCATGGTGCTCAAACGGTAGGTTAGTTTTCCGTCCTGAACGAAATTCTCACCCGTAATTGTCCAGCCTTGCCGTCTGTGATAGCCGGGCCATCGCTGCTCCGCCGAGCGAAACGAATTCTCAATAGCGAGCGAGTAATGGTTGATAGCCCCAACGGTCCTGAGTTTGTCGAGGAGCAGGACACCTCGCTAGACCAGGCCGAAGTTCTGAGCTTTTCGCAGGCGGTTCTGTACTCGACCGATTGGACGGTGGAGACTGTGGTCTCGCAGCTTGAACGCGGCAACATTGACATGAGCCCACGGTTTCAGCGACGAGATGCCTGGGGCGTTAGGGGGAAAGGACGCTTCATCGAATCGATTATTCTGGGTCTCCCAATCCCACCAATTGTATTAGCTGAGAAAAAGAATCAGCGCGGCCGCTACATTGTCTTAGATGGCAAGCAACGTCTTCTATCGCTGCTTCAGTTCACTGGTAAGGCTGAGGGGGAAAACAATGCTTTCGGGCTGTCAGGGCTTGAAGCGCGACCGGATTTAACGCGGAAGAAATTTACTCAGCTTGAGAGTGATCCTGCGCTTCGAGGCGATCTTGATGCATTCTTGAATCACACGATTCGAACGGTTGTTATTCGAAATTGGCCGAGCACCGATTTCCTTCACCTCGTGTTCTTGCGCCTCAACACAGGGAGCGTGCGACTCTCGCCGCAGGAACTTCGACAAGCGATGGTTCCTGGCGAGTTTTCCAACTTGGTAGACGACGCGGCGGCCGACTCGATAGAACTGCAAACCCTTCTTTCGCGCGCATCCCCAGATCCACGAATGCGGGATGTCGAGCTCTTGGTGCGCTTCCTGGCAATCAGGAACTTCTTGAATTCGTATGCAGGGCGGATGAAGTCCTTCTTAGACTTGGCCTGCGAGACACTGAACGCCGAATGGGCCCGGCGTGAAGGCGCGATCAAGCAACAGATTGGTCAATTCGGAGCCGCCGTGCGCTCGCTCATCGCGATCTTTGAAGAGGATAAACTTGCAAGAAAACCGGGATCAAGATCCTTCAACAGAGCAATCTTCGACGCGCTCGTTTTTTATGGTTCGGACGATCAAATACGCATAGCCATGGAACAGAAAGCAGACGATGTAGTAGCTGCATACGGTCGGGTCGTTCAGGACCCAGTGTTCATGGAAGCTGTGGAAAGCGACACAGCAGGCATTCCTCACACATTTGAGCGGCTTGCGATCTGGGGTGCCGCGCTTCGTGAGGCGACGGGGTTGCAATTTCGGCTCCCCGAGATGGTCGAAGGGCGCATTCGGTTTACGGGCTTCTGGCAGTAAAAATGGGTTCCGTGCGTTTAAATCTCCTCCGTGAGCGTACGGAGGTACTGCGCAAACATCTATTGCCCGATCCATTCGAACCTACGGGCCTTTACACTGACGAAGTGGGTGTCCGAATTCGTGCACTTTCCTTTCGCGTGCTCGCGCATGCCGAACTGGAGACGTACTTCGAAGAGCGAGCATCCGAAATTGCTCAGTCGGCTTGGAAAGCTTGGAAGAGGAAACGGTACGTATCACGTCCTGCGCTGTACTTGCTAGCATTTTCGGGGCGGGAAATGCAGAAACCGCCACAAAGCCTTCGTGCTCCAGACAAGAACAAAGAAAAAGCGTGGCCAGAGTTGATCGATATTCAGGAACGTCTAAAGCGGGCCACAGCCGAGTTTATCGATCGAGCGATAAAAGATAATCACGGCGTCAAAGAGGCGAATTTACTATCAATGTTGTTGCCGATTGGCTTCACGCAGGAAATGTGCGACGAGACTTTGCTTGCGACATTGAACGATTTCGGAAGTCTTCGGGGCGAGGCTGCTCACGCGGGTGCAGCCTCGCATGTGACAAAGGGAGTTGACCCGAAGGATGAGTATGATCGCGTTCAGATGATTATAAGTGGTCTTGAGCCGATCGACAGGGATTTGGACACTCTCTTGGTCGAAGCGGTCGGTGATGCTATAGAGGGAGAGACCGCCACAGCATCACCATTGGGCGTGTAGAGCAGTCCAACTGGGCGAGCACACATCTGGCAGGCGTTCCCGTTGTCAACTCCGTGAGCCTGTTCGCAGCAGCGCCTCACGGAGCGCTCGACGGCGAGATTGATGCGCTACTGTTCTCTGGCCATGTCGCTGGCGTCGAGAGTTCGGCACAGCTCCGGCATGCCTGCACACTAGACCTTGACAGGATCGTTCTGAGACCAATCGATCGGCCCTACCAATCCGGTCGGTTCACCAGTTGTCGCAAGGTCACGTACCTGCGCTCTCGCCGTTCCGACCTCGAGTGGCGCTTAGCCGAAAAGGCTCCCGCGCGGCCATCGCCGCAAGGGCAAGTAAGCCGCTGCCGAGTCGGGTGGCAGGGCTAGAAGGCAATGACCCGGCAGAGTTCCGAGTCGTGAGAAGCCTAGAGACAGTCGCGGCAGCTGCGAAGATAATGGGGCTGCTGAGTAAGGCGGCAGGCAGCGCCCGACTGGTTAGCCAACGTCTAGCGAGGACATTCAGCCATGACCGCGCCCAATCGCGAAGGGCAGTCTCTCAGCGCCTAGCTAGAGCCTTGATGACGTCCTAGCCGGACCGGATGCCGCTATCCATCAGGACGTCGATGTGGCCGCCACAACGCCGACGATGGATGGGAGCGCTGCGATGGACGAGAGTGCACTACTGCGCTTGCTGACCACCTTTACCGCCTCAACGCCATGGCGGAACGCAAAGTTATGGCTCACATCGCCGTTTGAGCCCATCCGGCGCCTGAGCTGACCTCAATTACACCCGACGGTGGACAACATGACAAAACACCCTTTGCTTAGTGACGGCAAACTACGAGCAGTGAGCCGGTGAATCCGACTAAATCGAAGTGGCCATCGAGCAGCACGTCCTGGACCGCCTTCACGACGCCTGGGAAGTCGGGCCGATAATCGTGGAAAGCGAGCAGGCTGCCCGTCCGTATATGGTCTATGACGTAGTCACGGTCAGCGCATACCGAGCTGGCGTCGTGCAGTCCGTCGATGAATATCATGCAGATCGGGAAATCTAGAGCGACATCAGTACTTCGAGCTCGAATAATATCGACGATGTGCTCGACGTTGTGTTTGCACAACGTCTGCGACAGCAACTCGTAAGTATCGCGTCCGCTGGCATCGGAATATCCCTCATGCGGGTCGATGGCAATGAGCCGAGATCCCTGGTCCAATGCGACACTCTTTATCGTCAACGCCATGGTCACCGTCGAACGACCGCAAAAGCTGCCGATCTCGACCACATGGCCGCTGCCTTCGCGGATGGCGTGAGCGGTCGCCCGCGCAAGTAGCGCGGCTTCGGCTGGAGTGAGCCAGCCTTCGACATCATCCATTGCACGCACGATCGCCGTCGAATCAATTTCCGGCAATATCGTCGCCAACCGACGCCGAAGTACATCAATTGTCCAAGACGGGTATTGCGGAAGTTGAAGGTGCGCACTCATGGCCAAAGCAAGAGCCCGGCAGTAATCGCTGCGCGTCATTGCCCGCTCGGCGCGCACGATATTGATCAATGCGCGGTTCGCGTCTGGTGGCCACCGCCAGTGCGTTGACATGGCCACACCTCGGCTAATCCTTCGCATTGCAGATTGAGAAATAAGTATTGACGGGCTCGAATTTAAAGTCAATCTTAATCATACATACCATCGGGGATTGCTATGAGCGATCTGCGTGCCGTACTGCAACGAGCACAGACCGATTACGATTTCTATCTGTCGCTCCTCGCCAATCCAACGGAGACGTTGCGCGAGTACACGCTGAGCGACGCTGAACGAGAGGCGCTGACCGGCGAGTCATCTGCGCGATGGCGGCTAATTGCAGGTCAATTGCTGCCTGGCTTGGAATCGGGCGGTTCGTTATCTCCGCAGGCGCCAGGTATACCGCCGGGACTAGCTGCGCCACCGCCACCGCCACCGCCGCCGCCACCGCCGCCGCCGCCACCACCGCCGCCGCCACCACCGC
>NZ_LN811363.1:133979-141803 GCF_001006805.1 Microvirga massiliensis
CCACCACCGCCACCGCCGCCGCCACCGCCACGGCCGCCGCCACCGCCGCCGCCGCCGCCACCGCCACCGCCGGGAATTTTCCCGACGCCGCATACGGGTGTAGTGCCGGGCGTAGGCGATCCGCCCTCGCCCGGGGTCGTCATCCGCACGCCCATCACCTTTCTCGGGATGTCCGGGCTTCGGCACGACATCGTGCTCGAACAGTTTGTGCGCGACCCACAAGTTGTCGCCGCCGTCGAAGCGTTACGCGCCGCGACGAATCACGATGAACGCCGGGCTGCCGTCGACCGGCTTATGGAGAACCTCGGATGACTGCTAAGACGCGTCGCCGTCGACCGGCTGATGAACAATCTCGGACGACCGCCAAGGAGCGTCTACGGTGTGACATCGCAATCGTAGGGCTTGGAATCGCCGGCCTGCATCAACTTACCCGTCAGGTCGAGGAGACGATCCGTCGCTGCACACAGGTCTTCGTGGCCGATACTGGGACCGGCATGGTGGAGTACCTCAAGTCGCTTGGTCCCGATGTGGTCGACTTAAGTACGCCGGACGAAGCGCGAAAACATCGGGTCCTTTCCTACCGTCGGATGGCCACCGAGGTTGTCGCCGCGGCCACCGCTCATGCGCCGGTCTGCTTCGCGACCTACGGTCACCCGACGATGTTCTGCTACCCGACGACGCTCATTCAACGAGCGGCTATCGTGCTCGATCTCAAGGTCGAAGTGCTACCAGGCATATCTTTCCTTGATACCCTACTATGCGATCTCGGCGTCGATCCTGGCTTTGACGGCTTGCAACTGTATGAGGCAACTGATCTTCTGGTCCGACGGCGGCCCTTGCAACCCGACGTGGCCTGCATAATCACGCAGGCGCCGATGGTCGCCAACCCATATAGTCATCCGGGCGAACGCAAGCTGGAGAGCCTGCGTCTCTTGCAAGACTACCTGCTGGCTTTTTATCCTCCCAGCCACGAAGTTGTACTAGCCACCTCTGCCCCGCACCCCCTGCTCGAACCGTTGATCCAACCAATCGCCCTTGGCGCGCTAGCCGCGGCGCTGTTACCGTCCACCCAGCTGGGCACCCTGTTCATTCCTCCGACCGTCCACCGCCCAGTGGCCGACGAGGCGTTGGCGGATCGAATGCGCCTCGTTCCGTTGACGGATCGCGTCCCACCCCGCCGGCCTAACCGGCCCCCAATAGGCCCGGAGCCGCCCTAACGATGGAACGTGTCACTTACGTCGTTGCATCTACTCCGCGCTCAGGAAGCACGCTGTTGTGTGAAGGCCTCGAGGCAACCGGGATCGTCGGTCGGCCGGCAGAGGTCTTCGCTCCAGCTTTCACTACCATGTGGAAGCGCTATTGGTCGCTTGCGCCGGACTGTTCCTTCGAGCTTTATCTGCAGAGTGCGCTCGCTTACGGAACAACCGCGAATGGGGTGTATGGCCTGAAGATTCACTGGGAACATGTATCGGAGCTGGCCAAAGCTTGCTTTGTAACTGGCGAACCGAGCACGGTCCTCAATGCCCTGTTCCCCGGTACTGTGTTCATCAACATCGTCCGCAACGACCGGCGAGCTCAAGCCCTGTCGCTTTTCCGAGCAATGGAGACCAACGAATGGTGCCGGTTCGACGGAGCCCCGCTGCCTGAAGCCGACGTCGGATCGCTAGTGTTTGATCACCACAGAGTGAGCATGCTCGAATCGGCTATCGGAGCTCAGCAGGCCGGTTGGGAACGTTACTTCGCGGTGAATAGGTCCATAGTTCTGACCATCGAGTACGAACAGCTCGACCAAAATTATCGCGGGGAGATCGCGCGCGTGGTGGAGTTCCTCGGCGGCGACCCGACTGCTGCGAGCGATATTCCCGAGCCGCGCCTGAAGCGACAGTCTGATGAGGTGAACCGACGCTGGCGAATGGCGATGGAGTCGGCCGAGATCCTGGAGAACTCATATGAGCACTCGACGATCGATCATCGTGGTAGACGACTTCTACCTTGACCCTGTTGCAATACGTGATTACGCCCTGCGCCAGTCATTCTATACGCCTTACGAAGATGAAGAGCAGGTTCGCGCCGGTCGCGTGAAATCGACATGGTGGGCCACTCGCTTCCACCAAAGTGATCACTGTCCCGTAAAGAGGTCACCAAACTTGCTTCGCGCCCTGGAGAAAGCGACCGGGGAAACGATCGACCGTGAACACTGGAATGCGCCCTTTCCTATCGACGAATGGTCGAAACCAATTCTACCCCCGTCTGGCCAGGTGAGCTCCTGCCTCTGGAACTGCGCGTTTCACGTCAAGCCAGACAACGGTCAGCGCCTCGGCGACGGGGTACATAACCACGTGACCGACCAATGGAACGGGGTAGGTCCGAATGGCTGGGCAGGTATCATTTACCTAAGCCCGGACGCACCGGTGAGCGGCGGCTTGCACATGTGGCGCAGCATCGATCCAAAACGACAGTTCGACTGGATGACCCCGGCTGAGAACTGGCAGTTGATCGACTCATTAGGAAATATCTTCAATCGCCTTATACTTGTGCGTGGCGATATCCCGCACAGCGGAGCTGGTGGTTGGGGTAGCCGCCTGCATGAGGGCCGCCTTTACCAAACCTTCTTTTTCCGCACACTTGACTGCTCAGCTGAGGCGGTGAAGTTGGTGGGGTTGGATGACTGACCTTGCATCCCTTTTGGTTGACCGGCCATGGCTATACCGCGCCACGCCCTTTCCGCACGTAACCAGCGATCAGGTGTTCACCGCTGACTTCTACAGCGAACTGGCCGAAGCGATATTGGAGCTACTAAGCCGCGGCCTGAGCGAAACTCCAGCGACCGGACGCTTTTCGCGGGGGATGCGCGGTTACGACGCGTACGGAATAGGAATTACGGAGGAACTTGGTCACCCGTTGAATGTGTTCTTGTCGCCGCCCTGGCGAGACCTATTGAGTGATCTTTTCGCAGTCGGACGGACGCCCTATGTGTTTGCCGGCGCTCACCACCACCGCCCGGGTGGCGCTAACGGATTCATTCACACAGATTTCAATCCCGTCTGGTTTCCGGTGTCGCCACCGGGTCGCACTTCGATCCGACTTCCAGATCCAGCTGTGTGCGACTTCAAGACGGGCGCGGGGTCTCTCGCACCGTCTGAGAAGATCGAAACCATTCGCGGGGCGGTCGTCATCTACTACCTCCTGAACGAAGGCTGGCAGCCCGGCGATGGTGGTGAAACCGGATTGTTCACAGGCCGCAACCCTGAATCTCTTACTACCCGCCGTCCGCCGCTCAACAACAGCTTGGTTGCGTTTGAGTGCACTCCAACCTCGTTCCACGCATTCCTGGCAAATCGCCGTCCACGGACATCGATCATCATGTGGGTGCATCGCACTTTTGAGGAAGCAGTGGAGCGTTACGGAGAAGACCAGATCGAACGGTGGCAGCTATGAAGCGGGTTTGTCTGCTCACGGGAGCCAGTGGTCTGCTCGGTCGTAGCCTAATTGAGCGGTGCTCCTCGGATTATTGGTTCATCGCCGTTCATAACAACTCGCCGGTCGATTTTGCTACACAGGACCAGTTTTTTATTGATCCGTTAGAACCTGATCGTGATATCGCCATGAATGACACCGCCGTTTTTTCGATCCGCGCCAACCTGGCAAGCCAGGACGAAGTGGTTCGGATTGTGGATGAAGTCGTTCAAACATGCGGACGGGTCGACCTGCTGGTCAACGCGGCAGCTCGCCGTGACTGGTCACCCCTGCTGACGCCGGGAGCAGTTGACAGCGCCGATCAGCTGCTGGCCGTCAACCTGCTTGCGCCGCTTCGACTGACTATCGAGGTGGCAAAGCGATGCTGGCTGTCCGATCCCTATGGCAACATCCGGAACAGCCGCAACGTGGTGAACATCGCCAGCAGTGCTGGATTGTTCGTTTACCCCGACCTCGGTCAAGCACTCTATGCAACATCCAAAGCAGCGCTGATTCATCTCACGTACCACTTGGCCAGTGAGCTATGGGATTTAGGTGTGCGAGTGAACGGCGTCGCTCCGAACACCTTCCCGGGACTCGTCGCGACAGACGACGTTATCGACGCCGTACTGGATTTCGACCATGGCAACAAGACCGGTCAGATTGCAAAGCTACTTGGGAATCGCGCATGAAGGTACTTCTTGTCAATATGCCTTTCGCTGCGGTCCGGCCTGCCATCGGGCCAAGCCTACTTAAATCTCACCTGGCTGCAATCGGCTACGAGTGCTGTGTGCTTTATCTGAACCTGCGCATGGCCCAGCGTCTAGGAAACAGTGACTTCAGCTACATTGCTGATCGGACTCCGACGCAGAGCCTTTCCGGTGATTGGGTATTCGCACCGGGGCTTTTTGGTTCGCGTCCCGAAGCTGACCGTGAGTACGTTGCAGCGTTTAACGAGCGATTCGGACGCTATGTCGACAACGCGGCGCCATTGGCGGTTCTCCAGCGGGCCAGGGCAATGGCTGAAGACTTCCTCGAGGAATGCCTTGCCGACGATGTCTGGAAACTTTACGATGTCATCGGCTTCACTTCCACCTTCACCCAGCATGTCTCCTCGCTTGCCCTGGCCCAGCGGCTCAAACAGCGTTACCAAGACAAGCTGATCGTCTTCGGCGGGGCCAACTGCGAGGACCAGATGGGGGTGGCCGTCCACCGGCTTTTTCCGTTTGTGGACTACGTGTGCAGCGGTGAGGCTGATATCAGCTTTCCGCGCCTTATTCGGGCCCTGGACAGTGGTGAGAATCCCAGCGATATCCCGGGTGTGATTTATCGCCGTGATGCCCAGACGCGATGGACTTCGTTAGTTCCCCAACGAGTTCGCGATCTCGACACTCTTCCCATGCCCGACTACGACGATTACTTCGAGCAGCTAGAGATGTTTGGGCTGTCTGGATCAGGCATTCTGATGGAGTCGTCCCGGGGCTGCTGGTGGGGCGAGAAGCACCACTGCACGTTCTGTGGGCTCAATGGTACCGCAATGGCATTTCGTTGTAAATCAGCAAGTCGTGTGCTCGCCGAACTCGATGCTCAGGTTGCGCGCTATCGGCCTGCTCATGTCGAAATGGTCGACAACATCCTCGACATGCACTATTTCCGCGATCTGCTGCCTGAGTTGCATCGCCGGCATCTTAATCTCGGTCTGTTCTATGAGACCAAGGCTAACCTGACCAAGGTGCAGGTTCAGGAACTCTTCGCCGCTGGAATTACATCGATTCAGCCAGGGATTGAGAGTTTCAGCACAAGCGTCCTAAAAATCATGCGCAAAGGCACGACTGCACTGCAGAATGTCCAACTGTTAAAGTGGTGCAAGGAAGTTGGCATGAAGGTGTACTGGAATCTTCTCTACGGTTTCCCCGGAGAGGATCCGAACGAGTATAAGATCATGTCGGCCCTCATTGATAAGATCACCCATCTTGATCCACCACAGGGAATGGGCGGAATCCGGCTCGACCGGTTTAGTCCCAACTTCGTCTCGGCGGCGGACCTGGGGCTGTGCAATGTGCGTCCGGACCGCAGCTATAGATACATCTATGACCTTCCCGAGTCCGACCTCTATGGCCTAGCCTACTACTTTGAGCACGACTACCGCGACCAGCGAGACCCGCACCAGTACATTCACGGGACTGAACAAGCTATGCGGCGCTGGTATGCCGAGTCAGGTGGGCGGGGTCTAGTATACGTTGATCACGGGGATCACCTCGCGATTTGGGATTTCCGGACGATTGCCGAAGAGCGGCTGACCATCCTCACCGGCAGCGACCGTGCGCTCTATCTC
This sequence comes from Microvirga massiliensis, assembly GCF_001006805.1. Lineage (GTDB taxonomy): Bacteria > Pseudomonadota > Alphaproteobacteria > Rhizobiales > Beijerinckiaceae > Microvirga > Microvirga massiliensis. The sequence goes on from NZ_LN811363.1 coordinate 139,771, forward strand.
TTCTGCGACGCGCAGCGGTCAGCACCGAACATCATGAAGTTTGCTGCCGAAGAGCTAGGCCTGTCAGCCGAAGCGGCAATGGAAGCTGTAACTCGGTTGGCCCAGGCAAATCTCATAGTCGAGGTAGACGCCCGGTTTTTGAGCTTGGCCGTTAGTGCCCCAGCCCTACCGGATACGGAACGCTCACATAAACTGTCAAACGCCCTTGCCTTCTGACCGCCTCACCCTCCTTGGCGTTCAGAGGGCGGCATCGTCACATTAATTCGGGCATGACAGCGAGCCGTGTAGGTGGACTGGTACGTCAAAGCCCATTAGCTACAAGCATCACCGTGACCGGACTGGGTGGAATTGGACCAAGTTGATTGAGAGACTTGACCTGGAACGAAGGATCCATCCGTGCCGCGAAAGGGGTTTAGTTCGGAGCAGATCATCGCGCAGTTGCGCCAGATCGAGGTGCAACTCGCGCAGGGCAAAAGCATTGCGCTCGCCTGCAAGGAGGCCGGCATCTCGGAGCAGAGCTCAGGGATGAGTGCCTGAAGCTGGAGATCTTCTCCAGCCTCAAGGAAGCGCAGGTGGTGATCGGCGGCTGGCGGGATCACGACAGTCGCGTGCGGCCCCATTCCGCTCTGGGCTATCGACCGCCCGCCTCCATGACTATGAAGGCTATCGCACAGCAGCTCCCCAGACCCGCAATCATACAGTAGCCTCTCAATGCGCCTGGTTCAAAATCCTAGTCAGGTCAACCGCTTCCCACCCGAGATCATCGCCCATGCCGTTCGGCTGTATTCCAGGCTCCCGTTGAGCCTACGGCTGATCGAGGAGATGCTGCTCGAGCGCGGCATCGTCATGAAGGTAGTTAACATGACAACGCCCTTTCGTTAGCTCCCGGCCCTGTGCTCCCAGCCATTGCCATTGAGGATGGGGTTCGAGCCGAATACCCCGTCTGAACATTCCGATTGGCGAATACCAAGATGCCACTGTTAACATCAGTGCGCACAGGTCTCATTAGCGCTGGATGCACAACTATGCTTGTGACTTGAGGCTTCAGTCATAACTATGGTTTCTTACCTCCGATCCTGCAGGAGGCGACGCATCTCAGACGCAGAAATAGCCTGTAACCCGTCACTCAATTCAATCCTTTCAACAAGGTATCCGACGTCTCGCCCATAGAAGACATTTGTGATGTTCGGCAGTGATACAATTGTGAACTGACCTTCGAATTCTCTCAATGCATGCTCTATTCTGGATCGCACATCTTCAAAGGAAAAAGGATTTTTGTCGTCAATGCCTACTGTATCGCGCACTGCGATGCAGGCCTGACCTACTCGCCGCAAACCCTCCACGACCAACGCCTTGTGTCCATCGTGAAACGGCTGATACCGCCCAAGGATAAGAGCCGTGGGCCTCCTGGGATCGAATACGGGCCTGACTTGTCGTGCAATTTCTTCCACCCAGTATTTCGGCGAGCCGTCTGGCGTCACCCGGATGTCAAAGCGCTCAGGAGGCGTAAATAGGCGATTTGTATCTTCGAATCGGCTTCTGGCAATTCCGTCTACCCAAACAATAAAGGCGTCGCCTTCTTTGAGGAAAGCTGCTCTGGCCTCCACGGTCGGACAGACGAAATCCGCTATAGCAAAACATCCTGTTTTTACTACCCTGTCGCACAACCAGCCCATTCGACGTGCTTGCTCGACACGGTCCTCATCTGAGAAACCGAGATCCTTATTTATGTTTTCTCTAATTTCATCTGCATTGAAATGTACCGCGTTCAGTCGCGCGGACAGCTGCCTAGCCAATGTAGTTTTGCCCGCTCCGGGCAGCCCCATGATTAGAAGCTTTCGACGCATATGCTAACCATACTCCAGGGCGGCGTTAATTCAAACATTCTGTGCGAACTTGGACAGTGTCATCTTCAGGCAGCGGAGAGGATCTCAACACCTGGATCACTCAGGCCGCCCTCACTTGCGTCGGAGCAAGCGGAGCGGGTAAATGTAGCAGGAGGGAGATCAAAGCTCGTTTAGCAGCAGCTTCTT
>NZ_LN811363.1:143685-151270 GCF_001006805.1 Microvirga massiliensis
GATCGCGATCCGGTGTTCCTCCCAGAGCCACTGGATGAGATCGATCAGACGCCAGCGCACCACGCCGTGCATGGCCGCGATCGGACCCGCCTCGATCAGCGCGGCGAGCTGCTGGCGATGCGCATCGCTCAGGATCGCGGGCGGGCCGGGCGGCTTGCGGTCCACGAGCCCCGCCGGTCCGTGCGCGTTGAAGCGCAACACCCAATCGCGCACCGTCTGCAGCCCGACCCGCCGATCGGGGCTGGTTCGCTGCGTGTGCCGCCGTCGTAGATCGCCGCCAGAGCCAAGAGGCGGCGGGTCTGCGGGCCATCCTGGCTCTGGCGCGCTAGAGCGCGTAGCGCCGCCCGTCGTAATCCGTCCGCAACGCCACCGGAACCGACATGGCAAACCTCCTCGTTTGTCATGTTGAATCAGATCAACACCGCCTCCGAAACCCAACGAGTCACACTTTCCAGGACTTGGTATCACACCCTCCGGGACTTGGTATGAGTCGCTGTGGTTTCGTAGGAGACTGCTAGAGGAGCGAGATCCCGAGAAACAGACTGACGATATCAAGTGGTGCGAAGAAGCTGTGTGTCGCTGACCCTGCGAAAAGCAATCCAATCGCAATATTGTCCTCATCGAAGAGTATGCTCCCAGAATCACCGAACTGACACGGACAGTCCGCAATGATCTGATTAACAAACAGCGTATTGCGGCCTGTGGGCCCGATTGCCCAGTAATCCACTTTAACAAGTGCTTGCTGGGCTACAATTCGGCCTGTAGTCAGGCCACTGCCGGCGCCATGCTTTCTCACCGACCTTCCAACTAGCGGGCTATGGCTATTTCCAATCCCTCGGACTAGCCCAATCCCGTGTACCTCATTCCAGCGCTGCGGCGTCAGCGCGACAGCGGCTGCTGCATCCACAAAGTTGTGCAACGTGGGCCCAAACCAGAGCGGTACAAAGTTACGGACATTGCCCTTGTAGTCGCGGGGGTAAGCTCCTCCCTGAGCTAACGCTGGTTGGATCACAGGAGCGCCGGGTATGGCGCGATTGAAGTCGGCCAACACATGATTACAGCTCACGAAGAGGCCGAAAGACCTTTCCGCTGAGCTGGTCTTGGCCCAGATACCAAGCGATCCTGCAAATGAAAGATAATAGCCTCCACTCTCTCCCATTCTCAGGGATCGAATTGGCCCAGCCAGAGCAAACGCGGTCGCTCTCGGGACCGAAGGAGGGTCCACTAGCAGAGGAGGGGATGCGGGAACATCCATTTCCTCGACGTCCGTCTCAATGCCCCCGTTCAACTGGCGCGGGATAAGTTGTGCTGGACTGAGGAGCTCTGGCGGTAGCTTGACGGGAACGAAGACTTTGATACTGGGTTCGCTAGTTTGCCGACCACCCCTGCGACGGTAACCAAGTGCGATCGCGTTCACATCGCCTCGTTTCAACAGCACTTTAGCGTTTGAGTAGAGGGCGTTTTCTAACCCGGCTTTCATGCGAGTACACCAAGCAAACTGTCGGCTCTCGTAGCCGGCTTCAGGTCGTCACCTCCGCCTTGATCGGGCTTTGGTCGAACTTTGCTTCGCTGAGGAATCTTGTCCTTCGGTGTTGATGCCAGCCTGTTGTGTCGGCCTCATTCCGGCGGACTGTACGGCTCCAGCTGCATCTGCTCCCGAAGGTTTTTTGTTATTCGTGCGCTCAGCTACAGGGTGACCGGGCGGAGTTCGAACAAAGCCGAACACATTGCCTGACCAGACTCCCATAAGCGGGGGATACACACACAATCCCATGTCTCTAAAAGAGATGTGCCCGCGACGCTTTGCTGCGAGCGTCAACCTCTGGGGCCCGAAATAGCTACCTACTGGTGCGATGATGACTCCTCCGTCAGCCAGCTGATCGAAAAGAAACGGGTTTATTGCCGGAATGGCAGCGCTGAAAATTAAAGCATCATAGGGAGCGCGCTCGGGCCAGCCTAGAATTCCATCGCTCGCTTTCTGGTGAATTTTCCCGATACCGAGTTCGCGATAAGCATCCGACGCGAGCCAGAGCAACCAAGGATCATGATCAACGGTGTCAATGCGCTCACCTATAAATGACAGGATGCAAGCAGCGTATCCGGTCCACGCCGAATACTCAAGGATCGTGCGGCAGGAGCAAGCAACCAGTTCGGATGCAATCCGGGCAATAACGCTCGGCTTAACAAGAAACTGTCCTGGCGCCCAAAGCTCCATTTCAGCATAACCAAGACGCCAAAACATCGGTGGTGCAAACGCGTGGCGCGGGATCGCTAGCATGGCGTCCGTTATCGGAGGACCAATTCCGTAGTTTCGTACTAGCCGATCGACCATTTGTGACCGTGCTACAGGCATATCTGGAAGCCGTCGCTTTACCAGCAGGTCTGCTGCCCGAATTGGCTCCATGCGGATTCTCCTGCTTGAATCCGATCGCGCTGCCTTGGCCTACTACTCGTAATATAGACATCAGGCAGTGCAGCACTCTGGTGCGCACTGTAGGTACCTTACGCTGCAGTCTACCATACGTCCGACCCTGCCACCACCCTCGACAGATCTGCCTGGCAAACGGAAGTATTCTGATCAGATAAGAGGCACTCTGTCCGCTTCCTTGAGAGAATTCGCAAGATCCTCTCTTACGTCAATGCAAACGGTGTATTCAGTGGAATCAAAATTCGACTTGAGCTTGGTAATAGCACCTGAGAAGAATCGCTGATCTAAGCGGGCAATAAGAGTGTGTGATTTTGGGATCAAATCCGTGTACCAAATCTTAGTCGTTGGTAGAAGCTCATAACCTAGGCTCTGGAGAAGTCGAGTGCGTGGCGCGTCTTCAAAAACGATTCCTAGGATTGTCTTGATGCACAGCTCGCTTGCCGCTTCTATGAACAAAGCTCGTATTACAGAATTGTGCCCATGTGCCCTCTTCGCTTTAATGGTTGCGCCCTTGCCGAGCAGCAGGGCCGGGTAGCTCGTCGCAGCATCGTCGTACTCGCACTCCATGGCCCTCTGAGCATGCTCAGGGTCCGCGAGGATCTGCCCCTTCATTGTCGCTACTAGCACTTCTTCGTGCCAAGCACCGAGGACCACCCCGAGGTCATCGGACGAACACCAATCGAGTGCAGCAGGGTCAGCTACCGAGAATTCATTGGCGTCTCCATAAGAGGCGCGCCTCAATGCTTCGACTGCGGCCTTTTCCTTGCGGATGCACCGACGAATCACAAACATGATAGAACCTCCGCTTCGGAGCAGGGCCCACCAGCCAGTGTAGTTGAGTATCTCAGAATTGAAGATTTATTGAAACGTGTGGCACCTTTGATTTTCAGATTCGAACCGCGGCCTCCGGCGACGATGGACTGGATTGGGCGCCGGTGCACCGGAGGTCCTGTCACGGAAACGTCGAGAGTCAGGTGCGAAGCTGCCGGTGGCACGATAGACCGCCACGAGCCGGGCCAAGAACGCCGCCGAGACTTCGAAATGACCTGCGGCTGCACGGCGGGAATGGCCTGCCGTGACAAATTGGCGGCAGCCTGGAGCCATGCAGCCCGTCTATTGAAACCGTCATCACTTCCTGCCCGAGGTCATCCAGCACGCCGTCTGGCTCTACCTGCGGTTCACGCTGAGCTATCGCGATGTCGAGGAGCTCATGGCCGAGCGCGGGCTCGGCGTCTCCTACGAGACTGTCCAGCGCTGAGTTCTGAAGTTCGGTCCAGCATACGCCCGCAACCTTCGCCGGCTGCGGCGCCGGCCCGCGGACACCTGGCACCTGGACGAGTTGGTAGTCTCAATCTAGGGCCGGCACATGTACCTGTGGCGCGCTGTCGACAGGGAGGGCGAGGTCCTGGACCTACTGGTCCAGCCCAAGCGGGACAAAGCTGCGGCCGTGAAGCTCATGCGCAAGCTGCTCAAAAGCAGGGCTATGTGCCACTCATACTCATGACAGATAAGCTTTGGTCCTCCGGCTGTGTAGAAGTTCAGACATGATCTGACGGATTGGGGTGTCAGCCGTTTCCCCTCCTCTACGCCACCGCTGGCAGGACCTTTTCCTGGGCCACCGCGATGATGTCGCGGAAGGTCTGCATCGGGGTCTGACCAGAGCCCCAGCGGCCCTGGTATGGACGCGTCACGTTAGAGCGGTTTGGGGTTGCACGGAATCATTAGTTGTGATTCCGCGGTGCCGGGGGCGTGAGCAGCGAGGCTCACCATGACGGCACCGTTGTCTCAGGACCTGCGCGAACGGATCGTGCGGGCGGTGGAGGGGGGCAGTTCGATCCGGCAGGCGGCAGTCCGCTCTGAGGTCAGTCCCTCGGCCGCCGTGAAGCTGCTGCGCCGCGTGCGCGAGACCGGCTCGTCGGCGCCGGCCCGGATCGGCGGGCATCGTCGGCCCATCCTGGAGCCGCACCAGGATCTGCTTCGATCGCTCGTGGAGGCAAAGCCGGAGATCACGCTGGCGGAGATCCAAGCCGAGTTGCGGTCCCGCGGGATTCTGGTCTCGGCGCTCTCGACCATTCACGACATGCTGAAGCGCATGAGGCTGACGCGCAAAAAAAGACGCTGCACGCGGCCGAGCAGGACCGCCCCGATGTCGCGCGCGAGCGCCGGCGCTGGCGGGCCTGGCAGCGCTATATGGACGAGCTGCTTCGTGTTTCTCGACGAGACCGGCACCACGACCAACCTGACGCGCCGCTACGGGCGCTGCCCACGCGGCGAGCGTCTGGTGAGCGCGACACCCTGGGGCCATTGGCAGACCACGACCTTCGTGGCGGGCCTGCGCTCGAATGGACTGATCGCCCCACTCGTGCTGGACGGGGCGATGACGGGTGAGATGTTCCGGGCCTATATCGCGCAGATGCTCTGTCCCTGCCTCGCACCCGGCGATGTGGTAGTCATGGACAATCTCTCGGCCCACAAGGTGGCGGGCATCACCGAGGCGATCCGGGCGGCCGGCGCCAGCGTCCTTTACCTGCCGCCGTACTCACCAGATTTGAACCCAATCGAGACCGTGCAGCTTTGGAACCTCTGAAGGAGAGGTTCTGTTGACACCGCGTGTGGGCCATCCGGCGCTGCTGTCTCTGGCCCGGTGGCGGGCGAGGCGCGATGAGTCTGAAGCCGAGACAACTGCGGTGGCAGGACCTGCCCAGCGAGCGCCGTCGGCGTCTCGTGGTGCTGGTCGGCAGCCTGGTCCGGCAGCATCTGTCCGCCGCTCGGGAGGCGGGTCATGAGCGTGGATCTGGGCGCCCTCAACCCGACGATACCGGAGAAGATCCGGGCGCGTCATTGCGATCGTCTGGCGGTGATCTATGTCCGCCAATCGACCCTGCGCCAGGTTGAGCAGAACCGCGAGTCGACACGGCTCCAGTATGGACTGGCGGATCGCGCCCGCCATCTCGGGTGGCGCCGCGAGCAGATCGTCGTCATCGACGATGATCTCGGGCGCTCCGGCGCCTCGACCGTGGACCGCCGCGGCTTCCAGCGCCTCGTCGCCGAGGTCGGGCTCGGCCATGTCGGGCTGGTGCTCGGCATCGAGGTGTCGCGCCTGGCCCGCTCCTGCCGCGACTGGCACCAGCTTCTGGAGATGTGCGCGCTCTTCGACACCCTGATCGGCGATGCAGATGGCATCTACGACCCCAGCACCTACAACGATCGTCTGTTGTTGGGCCTCAAGGGCACGATGAGCGAGGCGGAACTGCACATCCTCAAGGCCCGCATGCACGAGGGGCGGCGCGCCAAAGCATGTCGGGGCGAGTTGGTTTTGGGATTGCCGCGTGGCTACGTCCTGAAGCCGTCCGGCGAGGTCGCCCTGGATCCGGATGAAGGCGTCCAACAGATCATCCGCCTGGTCTTCGCGGTCTTCGCGCGGCGGCGCTCGATCAGCGGGATTTTGCGCTATCTCGTCGACCACGCCATTCAGCTTCCCGACCGCCTCCGCAGCGGCCCCAACAAGGGCGACGTCTGTTGGAACCGGCCCAATCGGGCGACCCTCTCCGACATGCTCCGCCACCCGGCTTATGCCGGGGCCTATGTCTACGGACGGCGTCATCACGATGGCCGCTTGCAGCTGCCCGGCAAGCCGCACAGCGGGCGCCGCTTCCTGCGCGATCCGCAGCAGTGGATGGTGCTGCAGCAAGGCGTATATCCAGCCTACATTGACTGGGACACCTTCCTGCGGAACCAGGAGCAGATGGCCGCGAACCGCACGCGACATACTGGCATTCCCCGGGGCGGCGCAGCGCTGCTCGGCGGCCTCGTGGCGTGTGGGCTGTGCGGCCGGCGCATGTTCACGACCTACAACGACGACGGCCGCGAGGCACGCTATGCGTGCAACCAGATGGCCACCACCTTTGGCGCCCCCCGCTGCCAGTCGATCAGCGCCCGTCCGGTGGACGAGCGCGTCAGCGCCTTGATGCTCGATGCGCTCTCGCCGTCTGCCCTCGAGGTCAGCCTCCAGGTTGCCGAGGATCTCGAACTCGAGCGCCAGCAGTTGCACGGGCAGTGGAAGCAGCGGCTCGAACGGGCGGAGTACGAGACGGCGCTGGCGCGCCGCCGCTACGAGGCGGTCGATCCGCAGAACCGTCTCGTCGCCCGTACCCTGGAGCGCGATTGGGAGGTGGCCCTCGCGGCCGAGCAGGCGCTCCGCGACGAGCATCGATGGGTCCTGCAACGCGAGCCCGCGCGGTTGACGGACGCGGAAAAGGCTGCGGTGCGGCAGCTCGCCGAAGACATTCCGGCCCTGTGGAACGCCGCGTCAACGACGGCGCGCGATCGCCAGACGATTGCGCGCACGATGCTCGAGCGTGTCGTGATCCTGGTGCACGGGGCGAGCGAGCGCGCGGAGCTTGCCTGTTACTGGGCCGGAGGCGTCGTGACGCGGCACGCGTTGATCCGCCCGGTTCGCCGGTTCGAGCAGTTGGAGCATTTTGACGCCCTGCTCGCCCGGATCGCGGAGATGCGGGCGCAGGGCGCCACGGCGCAGCGCATTGCGGACCGTCTCAATGCCGAGGGCTGGCGACCGCCTAAGAAGCCGGTCTTCAATGCCCCCATGATCCGTCGCCTGCTCCAGCGTCGCGGCCTCGGCACGCAGCGTCCAATCTGGTCTGGCCACGTGCCACGCCAGCATACCGATGCGATGACGCTGCAAGAATTGGCCGATCGCCTCGGAGCCCATCGACAAACGGTCTACGGCTGGCTGCGGCGAGGCCGCCTCACGGGGCGCTTGGCGCAGGTCGGCACGCAACGCATCTGGCTCGTCAATCGCGTCGACGCCCCAACAGGAACCAGCCATCGAGAGCCGTCATGACAATACCATCGAGCAGGCCTTCGCGAAGCTCAAGGCGCTCTTGCGCAAAGCGGCGGTACGCACCAAGGAAGCCCTCTGGAAGACGATCGCAGACTTGCTCGATGCATTCCAACCCGGCGAATGCCAGAACTACCTCATGAATTGCGGCTATGAACCCGTGTAAATCGAATCCGCTCTAGAGCTCTCTATCCAGGCAAAGGTCAGCCTGGAGCGCGGCGATGCTGCAGGAGATCTTCCGCCGGAACGCCACGCGGGAGGACTCGTCGAGCATGGTCTTGTGGAAGCGCTCAACGAGA
>NZ_LN811363.1:152304-175388 GCF_001006805.1 Microvirga massiliensis
CAGATCTTGCGAGCCGCTGCCAAAACCATAGATACATGCGCGAAGAACAAACCGTAGTCTCGTCCCACTCCAAGCCCATGCCACCATTGTGCACCCTCAGCCGTGCTTATCCGGCCTGCGGCAATACCACGCTGTATAGCAGGTCTTAGCAGAAATTCCACTGCATCGAATGACAGTGGAAGGTTGTAGGTCTCGAATATTCTGTTCGATACCGCCAAGTTCGCTAGAAGAGCAGGCAACTGACGACCAGAGAATGGATTCGCGAACCCAAGTACGTGTTCGGCAACTATTCGTCTTTCTAGCCAGGGATCCGGCGAGGCTACCGACAACGAAGCCCAGTCTGTATCGATGATTACGAGTCTCCCTCCTGATTTCAGGATACGCTGGATCTCACGACCAACCTCGTAGGTTCCGGGCCACGTCACGTGTTGCAGAACGCGCTCGCAATATACGGCATCCGCACTCTCGCTTCCAAGATTAATATAAGTCGCGTTACCGACTACATGACGGGCGATCGCGCCGACGCCTGCAGCCGTGGCAAGTCGGTTTGCTTGCTCTATCATATGTAAGTCGCCATCGATGCCCACGACTGCTCCTCCGGGACCGACAAGCCTTGCCAGTTCAATCGTATCAATCCCTGGTCCGCACCCCACGTCAACAACTGTATCGCCAGCTTGGATCTGCAATAGCTCATGGCCTCGCGTCTTCAACGCTCGTACAGCCGGTGTCTGCGCTGTTGCTCTAAGATAGTCTGGATCTATTCTCCGGATCATACGCGACCCCGCTCTTATCCGGCACCCCCACGGATGTGATGGTCTCAGAGCTCCCATGCACCTTATAAAAACGCTCAAACATCACTAGCACTCCTAGTGGTCCTGTCGGGCCGTAAAAAACACTGTGCTTTGAATGTGCCATCGTCGTTTCAGGAACGCCGCGTCTATTAATAAATGTCACCCGTTCGCTGCTCGGTACTTGCTCCTGGATAATCCAGCGCTCACCGGCTGAATATCTCTTAAGCGCCTCGTAAAGATACGCCTCGCACGCCTTACCTGAGAGTTTGCCCAGATGGAACACGGCCCGACTCCCCCAGTTCCGGGAAACGTCCGATCCAGCGTACTTCAGAAAGTAGTCCCGCGCTTTGCGCGGCATTGCCGCGAACTGTTCGATTGTTGCCCACTCCCCCCCGCTTAATCGAACTCCGGCCGGGGTAACCATGGTCGTATACGGAAAAAGGAGCCGCACGTCGTCCGGGAAGTGAGCTCGCGTCTCGTCCCAAAACGGCAATGCCAGCGCAAGCTTTTGATCAAAAACTGCCACTGGCGGAAGATCATAGACCGACTTCCCTTCAACAAGCTGGGCAAGACGCTCAGATGCGAAATTTTCAGTTAGCAAACTCCAGAAGTCATGAGCGCGCACGAAATTGCACTCTCGCGGAGATATATCCGGGTCAAAGCCGAAATAGCGCACTGAAGACCGCACTCGTTGAATAAAGAAACGCTCCCCAGCCGGATGAGATGAATTGTCAAGTAGATGATGAACAATAGGCTCAGATATGCAGTGCCGGCGGAGCGCGTCCACGAAATTTTTCGACAAACTGGTCGCTGACTGTACCGCAGTGTTGCCCTGACTGGAGTAGTACTCCATTAGGATCTCATGGACGCCCCAAAGAGAACCAGGGCATTGTACCTCCACAATCCTGCCGTTGCAGGTTTGATCGGTTCGAAAGAAAATAGGAGTGTGGACACATACCTCCCGTTGGCTTTGATGATGTAGCCATCCGAAGTGGTGCGGCAGGTGATCAAGAAAGCTTTGAGCCACGACGGGAGAGGTTGTGCCCGAGATGCTCGCGGAGAGTAACTCCAAGCACCCTTGCTGCCACGCCTTTATAGTACGATATCGTTGAGCATAGAGTTTCCCTACCTTTCCGCTCACAACGTATGGAGATTGCGTAATCAGCCCGGTGAAGGCCGCAGGCGAGCGCGTAACATCTTCGCTCAGGCATGCGATTTCACGATAAATGTCATGCCCGGCCCCTATGCAGTTGCCGGAAGGCAGGCAAGGATTCTGTCTACCCAAGTCCGACTTGCTGTTCGGAGGAAGCTGCCCCATGGTGGGTTCCTATAACCAATCCCCGGCTTGCGGCATGCAGCACGGGCCGAGGTCAACCGCATCGCTAATCTCGTTGGAAGCCTTGGCGTATTTTATGAGGCGTTGTGAAGAGTCAGCCATTATTGTCGGCGCTACCAGCACGCCACCCGCACGGACGTGGTTCCCAAAGAGTTTCACAGGGCACGCCGTTGCTACATTTGACAGGACTACGTCAAAGGAGTCAGTAACACCGCTAAGCAATCGACTCGCGACAGCAGTTGTGACGTGCGAGGCTCCCAACCTTTTAAGTCGCTCCGCTGCGAGGTAAACGCATCCCGGCGATACATCTACACTCGCTACATGCGTGTGTAGTGCAGCAAGGAGAGCTGTTTGAAAGCCGGTCCCAGTACCTAGCTCCAGGATACGCTGACCCGGTTCTCGATTGATCGCAGTAACCATGCGGGCGACAGTACTTGGCGCAATCAGCCACGCCCCGCCAGCCCAGAGGCTAAGATCAAGGTAAGCCACTCGCCACCTGTGAAGCGGCGCGAATGCATGCCGGGGGACTAGAGCAAAAGCGCAAATTACGTCCTCGTTGATCCGATGTCTTCGCAGTCGTTCACACATAAGTGCACGTGCCAGCGGCAGATCCGGAGCACCGATACTGTGCAGGAGCGATCCTGGATCTAGAGCGGCCGAATTATGCGTGGATTCATCTCTACGCACTTGCATAGCTTTGATCGAAGCGTTTGGCCGTGTGTTGAGCCATCTTGTCGTCACCTCGAAAGAGAACCTGGGTAAGTGTTCGGACAACAGTTCTGGCTGCTAAGACGTCGCGTCGATGGAACAAGTGGTAGTGGTTCTGCAGAACTCTGATGTCATCCCTCCCGAGTTGGAGATGTAAGTTCAGGTAGGCCGGGTCCTCGTCGATGAAGACGCCGGTATCAAGATCAGGGAATTCAGCAAGCAATGTGACGTTATTCTCCCCTAGCGTATATAAATGCCCTGGCTGCCAGCGGCTCACACCGGGATGGTGGTAATCATGAAGGAATCGCAAGTCTCGCCATGTTGCAAGTTGTGAGCCTACAATGCCTGCAAACCATTCTATGTATTCAATATCTGAAATTGTGCCCGAAGATGCCTGTGTCTCCGCGGAAAGGCGGCTTTTTGCGAGGTCCACAAGGAGCGGCGCATAATCGTCGATCGCCTGCTGGCGAGCTCTCACAATGAGAGAGGTCCAGTCGTGTGTCTCGTAGCTACCGGAGTGACTTAAGAGCTCTCGGAGAGCCTCTTGCGACGGCATTTGCTGTTCAAGTGCTACTGCTAGCGCCTCGTCATCAAACAACGTTCGGCTCGCATTCAGATCGCAACCGAATTTCATGGCTTTAGCCTTGCGTTCGATGTAATCGAATACGAGAGGCGTATGCTGAATACTATGCATGCAACAAATTAGCGGGTCAAGCTGCTTCACGCGAAAGGCACATCGAAAGGCTCGGGCTATCAGTGCTGCGGGTGACGTCGCTCCATCCGGCATCTCGATGCCATCGTCTTCTAGCTGAAAGATTGCAGTAACGAGGCCAGCCCTGCAACCGTGTTGCTCGAGCCGTTCGGCTGCCGCCTTGCGGTGCAAAGCCCGCACGAGCGAGGCCTTTCCGTCAATCTTTCGACCAATCTCAACGTACCCACCCTCACTGAAGGGTGTTAAACCAATACCTAAAACGGTATAGTCATAGTATGTGGTCTCTCCACCGAGCTTGACCTCGTCAACAAGGCAAGCGCGACCAACACCAACCTCTACAAGCCGAGGCTCCAGCGAGGTGCTAGCCGTATTCGTCGTGCAGCGTCGTCGACACAGGGCCTGAATGATTTCGGCTGAGGAATCCTCCGCTTTCGTTGGAGCTAACCGAGGATCGAGATAGACAAGCTTTGCATCTGGGATGAACTCGGTTTCGATCGAGATCGGGGTATCGAAAAGTTGTGGGAGGAGGGGCCGTAGCGATGGGTCTTCGGTCTTGCCTACCGCTGTCGTCCGAGATGGGACGGAAACGGCCTCGGTATCGCTCGCCCGTTGATGGGCGATCAGGAGCCAAGCTTGGGCGGTGCTATGCCAGTTCGGACACCGTGCATTCGCTTGGAGGAGAAACGAATCAAAAATTTTGTATTCGCCCGTGCCACACACTCCAAGTGCCACATGTGCAAGAACATCTTGACAGCCGGCAAGGTTGTCAGCTCGGTATCTTGCCGCCGCGGAATGGAACGCGTCCATGACAGTCCTGCGATCAATAGTTGCTTCGGCCGCGCTGCCAAGAAGTATCTCTGATACCAGCTGGAGACCGGGCGAACAGGATCTACTCTCGGCAATGCTGAATGCGAGAGGAGCTGGCGGCAGGTTCGACCTGCGGGCTGAATCGTCTGGGGGTGGGGATTTCCTCGACGAGCTGGTTATGTGACCCCAGTAAGCACCAGACCCAGTCGCCAGCTGGACGCCATGTGCGCAAATATTCGGGCCAAGGGTTGGTGCAAAGATGAAGGCAGGCCGAAGATGCACCGTAGCCTCAACCAAGCAACTCTCTCCGTTAAAGTAAACTTCAGGCGTTTCAACAACAACCGCTCCGTTCTTTAGACTACATCTCCTCCAGGGAGCAGCCAAAACTCGGAATCCTGCTCCGACCGTCAACTTGGCGAGATCGTTTACCGACCGAGTATCGCAAAGAATAAGCGCGGTGTGGCGATGCACACGAACCTCCCCTGATGACCGAATTTATGCTCACTTGAAGCATTGCCCGGAAAGGCGGGTTTTGGCAGAATTATGCCGACTGCTCGGACCAAACGACCCGGCGAGGGAGTATACAATGGTCTCCGACAATGAGACATCCAGCAACCCTCAAGCTGGTGGAAACGCAGGAGGGGAGTCTCCGGCCGATACTCTGCAACGGAGTGAGGTACGGTGGCGTAGACAGCTACAGACCTCAGCTATGGAGCATCGCGCACGTTTAGCGTCAAGCTATGCCGAGTACGCTAGTGAACTCGGCCGGATCATTGGAGAGGTCCTACGTCGAGAAGCTGCGCTGGCTGCAGAAGATATGACAGATGTCACATCTGAGCATCAAGCTGAGATTGCGCGGTCTCTAGTTGACGCTCGGCGTACCGGGTCCGACCGCGCCCAAGCCGCGGCACGAAAGCTTGCAGAAGAGCAGTACCGCTCGTACCTTGATATGGTCGGCGCTCAACAGAAAGCCTTTACTGAATACCTGCAAGGGGTTTCGGGCGTGGTTGGTATCACTGGTGACTTGGGTGTTGGCGGCACCCCACTTTCAGTTGGGGGAGATGAGGGCGTTGCGCGTCGTGATCCCTGGCAAGAGATGTTCATGGGGCTCTATGGCGGGCTGAACCTCGCGCCATTTGGAATCCCTGGTTTCTCTCCAGGTTATGGCTTCTATTGGCGCTAAATCTTTTATTGGCGCTAAATCTTTCCGATCTTGCTTAAACGTGGAGTTAGTCCTCGCGCCTTCTCCTGACCTGACTGGGTGGAATTGGACCAGGGTGATTGAGAGCTATGGCGGAATGTGGGTGATGACGGTGTGAGGAGGGCGGCGTATCGAGGCGGGTGTCGAGCCTGCCAGAATCTCTCGAGGAGAGCGATGCGCCATGAGCGAACCTACCAACGTCTTCCGCTTTCGTCAGCCCGATGCAATCGACGATTCCCTGACCGAAATCCTGCGCACCGGTGCGCGCCAGCTGCTCGCGCAGGCCATCGAGCTCGAAGTCGAGGCCTATCTCGCCAGCATGCGCGCCCTGAAGCTGCCGGATGGACACGAGCGTCTGGTGCGGCATGGCCACGGGCCTGAACGCACGATCCAGACCGGGATCGGCCCGGTGGCCGTCAGCCGGGTCAAGATCCGCGAGCGCGGCGCCACCAGCGATGCGGATCGGATCCGCTTCACCTCGCCCTTCTGCCGAAATGGGCGCGCCGGACGAAGAGCCTGGATGCACTGCTGCCGCTCCTCTACCTGCGCGGCGTCTCGACCGGCGATTTCCAGGAGGCGCTCTCGGCTCTGCTCGGCAAGGAGGCTCCCAATCTCTCGCCCTCGGTGATCTCCCGGCTAACTGGCGAATGGCAGGCCGAGTACGAGCGCTGGCAGGCGCGCGATCTCTCAGCGCGACGGTATGTCTATGTCTGGGCCGACGGCGTCTATCTCCAGGCTCGCACGGAGGGGCATGCCGAATGCATGCTGGTGCTGATCGGCGCCACGCCGGAGGGTAAGAAGGAACTGGTCGGCTTCCAGACCGGCGTGCGCGAGAGCGCGCAGAGCTGGCGCGAACTGCTCGTCGAGATCAAACGGCGGGGGCTGTCGATTGCGCCTCACATTGCCGTGGGTGATGGGGCGCTCGGCTTCTGGAAGGCGCTCGACGAGCTCTTCCCGGGCACCCATCATCAGCGCTGCGATGTGCACAAGAGCGCCAACGTGCTCAACACGGCGCCGAAGTCGGTGCAGCCGGGCCTGAAGGCGGCCCTGCGCGACCGGGCGCCCACGAAGGCAGAAGCCTGGTCTGCCCCCTGAGAAGTGGTCCTCCCTGATGTATGGCTTTTGAGCCGGATGGAGGACGAGAGAATGAGCAAGAGACGACACACGGCCGGAGAGATCGTCGCGAAGCTGCGGCAGGTGGATGTGCTGACGGCACAGGGCCAGACATTTGCAGAGGCGATCCGCTCGATCGGCGTGACGGAGGTCAGCTCCGGGATGAGCTTCTCAATGGCGAGATCTTCTACACGCTCAAGGAGGCCCAGATCGTGATCGGACTGAGGTGGCTCGGTTTGTCTGAACAGCTAAACGCGCTGGCTAAGTGGAGCGTCTGCCGGGTTCATGCCGCGGCGCGGCGCGGCTGGGTGAAGTAGGCCTGATCGGGTGCTCGCCGGTCAAGGCTCGCGTGAGATCTGCGGGTATTGTAGAAGCTCAGATATTGGCTGAGCGAGGACCGTGCATCGGCGCCGCTGCCGTAGGCATGCAGATAAACCTTCTCATACTTGACCGTCCGCCATAGCCGCTCGACGAAGATGTTGTCGCGCCAAGCGCCTCTGCCGTCCATGCTGATGGCGATCTCGCTCTGGATCAGAACGTCAGTGACGGCAGCACTGGTGAACTGGCTGCCCTGGTCAGTGTTGACGATCTCGGGCTTTCCGTACCGGGCGAGTGCCTCATCCAGTGCCTCGACGCGGAACGCCGCTTCCATGGTGATCGACAGCCGCCAGCTGAGCACGCGTCGGCTGTACCAATCGACAACAGCCGCGAGATCAACAAAGCCACGTGCCATGGGGATGTAGGTCAGATCCATGGCCCAGACCTGATCGGGCCTGATGACCTCAAGATCGCGCAGCAGATAGGGATAGACCTTGTGCCCCGGTGCCGGCTTGGTGGTGCGCGGCCCGCGATAGAGCGCTTCGATCCCCATCTTCTTCATCAAGGTCGCGATATGCAGCCGGCCGACCTGGATGCCTTCGCTGGCAAGCAGATCACGCAGCATACGGCTGCCGGCAAACGGATATGTCAAATGCAGTTCGTCGATGCGCCGCATGATTGCCAGATCGGCGTCCGAGGTTGCACACGACTGATAGGAGACGCTGCCGCGGCTGATGCCCAAGAGCTTGGCCCGGGCGGATATCGGCAAGGCATGCGTCCGGTCGATCATCGCTTGGCGCTCGACAACAGTCCGGCCTTGTCGAGCGCGCCTGATAAAAAATCGTTCTAGAGCGTCAGCTCGCCGATCTTGGCATGCAGCGTCTTCACGTCGACCGCCGGCATACTCGGCTCAGATCGCTCGCCGCCGAACCCGTCGGCGGCACCGTCCAAGAGCTGGCTCTTCCACGCGGTGATCTGATTGGGATACACATCGAACTGCTGCGCCAGCTCGACCAGCGTCTTGTCACCGCGGATGGCAGCCAAGGCCACCTTCGCCTTGAAGGCCGGCGAGTGGTTGCGGCGGGGTCGCTTGCTCATCGTCTCTCCTGTTCGGCAGCCATTCTGGCTGCTCTCAGGCAGAAACTCCACTCAACCCACTGTCCAAATTCACCGGGCCATCTCTATTCCGCCCGCCCACATTCATCGCTGGGCTATAAACCACCCGCACCAGAGGCAGTGCTATGGCCGGCGGCGCAACCCCAACCAGCGCCGCCGGCCGCTCCAGCCGTAGCGCCAAAACCAATCATGCACTAACATTGACAGCGGACCAACTCCATGGGAGCTGGCCAAGTTACAGCCAAAGACAGTCTGTTATCGCTGGTGTGGCAATAAGGTCAGGACGGAGCGGTTCCCGTGCGGGTTTCGTCCACAAAGCGCTCGGTATGGTCGTCGAGCGCGCTGCGTCCCTGACGTCCCCGCGGTCGGTGAATGTAGAGCATCCTGGGATCGGCCCGCTCCTGCTGGACCGGCGGCAGCGCGATCTCGTAGCGAACTGGACGCTCATGGTCGGCCAGTTGCAGAACTGGATCGAAGACACTGTTGAATTTGAGCAGCATACGCAGGAAGTTTGTCTGCCCCTGCAGAAGGTGCCGGACCGTTATTCCTGCCGTCTGTGCCAGGGTTTTCCAGCCGAGATGCTTTTGGTTCAGGATGCGTTGCGTTTTCACCAACTCGGCGTAAAACTCCGCGAGGGGGAAGTACCGCATGCTGGATGTCGAAGAGCCGGTAGTCGCGGGTCTGCAGGCTTCGCGCCTCCGTGCGCCAAGTCTCGGTCCCAGGATAGGGCGTGCTTACACTAATATTCACAATCTCGGGAACCTCCAGGCACCAGCGACGGACAACCTCGAAACGGTCGCGGTCCCAGTCGGGCTCGGCAATCAGATTGATCGCGACTGTGATTCCAAGCGAGCGCGCGAACTCGAGCGCCTCGAAATTCTTGATCAGGCTGGTGCGCTTGCGATAGTGCTTCAGCCCTTCCTCATCGATCGCCTCAAGTCCGATAAACAAATACGTGAGGCCGAGACCTGTCCAGAATTTGAACACTTCCTTATTGCGCAGCAATACGTCACCGCGCGTTTCAAGATAATATTCCTTCTTGATGCCCTTGCTGGCGAGTCGCTCTCCGATCTCGAAGCCATGCTTGGCCTGCACGAAGGCAACGTCATCAACGATGAAGATGCCGGGCTCCCGGATCGCGGAAAGTTCCTCGACTACCCGGTCGGGGCTCATGGCCCGGTAGCTGCGGCCGTAGAAGGTCCATGCGCTACAGAACGTGCAGTCCCATGGACAGCCGCGCGTGAACTCGACTGAGGCGCAGGGCTCCAGAACACCGATGAAATATTTGCGGCGATGGCGCAGGAGATCCCGCGCGGCACGTGCATCATCGAGATGAGCGACGAAGCGCGGTGGCGGACCCTCTCCGTCTATTACAACGGCCCCAGGCACCGTTGCGACGGCCGCGCGGTCGTCTGCTGCGGCCTCGAGCAACTCCCCAATACTGGCTTCGCCTTCGCCCCTGAGAACGCAGTCAACCGCGCCTTGCGCATGTTCGAGGATTTCGTGGGCCGTGAATGACGCGCTGTGCCCGCCAACCACGACGAAGCAGTTTGGTAGCTCCGCCTTGGTGGCCTTGGCGAGATCAACGATTTCCGGAACATTCGCCAGGTAGTTGCAGGAAAAGGCGACGGCGCCGGGCCGCCAATCCCGTATCAAGCGGAAGTAGTCGGAATGGCTCTCGACCTGCAGGTCGATCAGCCTCACATCGTGCCCATTCGCGCGTGCCGCGGCAGCCACGAGCTCCAGTCCCAGAGGCTCAAGCCTCAGGAAGATCCTGGTGTACATGAGGCCACTCGGATGGACAGCGAGTAGCTTCATGGCTCTCTCCCTCGCTCAGCCGTCAAAGCGGCGCCGAATTCCCACAGGGCTGCGAACATGCTATAATGGCATTCTGTGGCCCATTTATCAGATCTGGCCCCGATTCTATATAGTCTCTAAAGCCCTGATTGCTTGGGTCAAGTGAACTTTGGGCGCCTGCTTGACTATACACCGTGAGCAAGTTGAGGCTTTACCATAGTGGACGGACTGGTGGGGACCGATCAGAGGCCTTAGCGTTAGAGGACAGGGG
This sequence comes from Microvirga massiliensis, assembly GCF_001006805.1. Lineage (GTDB taxonomy): Bacteria > Pseudomonadota > Alphaproteobacteria > Rhizobiales > Beijerinckiaceae > Microvirga > Microvirga massiliensis. The sequence goes on from NZ_LN811363.1 coordinate 162,475, forward strand.
ACATGAAGGTTGTCCTCGCACAACCCCGCGGTTTTTGCGCTGGCGTAGTCCGCGCCATAGACATCGTAGAGCGGGCACTCGTGAAGTATGGTGCTCCCATCTACGTTCGTCACGAGATCGTCCATAACCGCTACGTCGTCGAGAGCTTGGAGCGGAAGGGCGCTCGTTTTGTCGAAAACCTCGATGAGGTTCCCGACGGGGCCGTCGTGATCTTCAGCGCGCACGGCGTGTCCCGCGCCGTAGTCGCGGAAGCGCAAGCCCGTCGTCTTCCAACGCTCGACGCAACCTGTCCGTTGGTGACCAAAGTCCACAATCAAAGCCGACGCTATGTTGCGCAAGGCCGCACGCTCGTGCTCATCGGCCATGCTGGACATCCTGAGGTCGAGGGGACTCTCGGACAGATCGATGGTCTGGCCGCTCATCTCGTGCAGACTGAGGCGGATATCGAGATGCTCGACGTTCCGACTGACACTCCCATTGCCTACGTGACACAGACGACCCTGAGCGTCGACGATACCCGTTCGATCATCGCGGCGCTGATGCGCCGTTTCTCCGACGTGATCGGTCCCGAGACGCGGGACATCTGCTATGCCACGCAGAATCGACAGATGGCGATGCGTGAGCTTTGCCGTATCGCCGATCTCGTCCTTGTGGTCGGCGCACGTAACAGCTCCAATTCTAACCGTCTGCGCGAGATTGGCGTGGAGGCCGGCGTGTCGAGTTACCTGGTCGCAGACGGCACTGACATTGACCCGGCATGGCTGTGTGGAGCCAAGGTCGTCGGCGTGACGGCCGGCGCTTCAGCGCCCGAGGCGCTCGTCGAACGCGTTATCGAAGTCCTCCGCCGCATGGGTCCGATTGAGGTTTCAGTCCTCCCGGGCGTTGAGGAGCACATCAATTTCCGCCTGCCGGCGGAACTCGCAAGCGTTTAAGGCATCGCCGCGACGCGGAAGCCGCAGCCGCACGTCCAAGCAAGGAGCTGCCCGTGGGCATTCCTGTTCGCCAGGTTATCTCGATCGGCAGCTACATCCTCCGCCAGGAGCTCGCAGGCCGAAAACGTTATCCGCTGGTGCTCATGCTCGAGCCGCTGTTCCGCTGCAATCTGGCCTGCGCGGGCTGCGGCAAGATCGATTACCCGGACACGATCCTGAACAAGCGGCTTTCGGTTGAGGATTGCCTCGCGGCCGTCGACGAGTGTGGCGCGCCTGTCGTCGCTATCGCAGGCGGTGAGCCACTCCTGCACAAGGAACTGCCGAAGATCGTCGAAGCTGTCATGGCGCGGCGCAAGTTCGTCATCGTCTGCACCAATGCGCTGCTGCTCGGGAAGAAGTTGGACCAGTACCGTCCAAATCCCCGCCTCACATGGTCGATTCACCTCGATGGCGATCGCGAGATGCACGATCGCTCGGTCTGCCAGGCGGGCGTCTACGATCGTGTGGTCGCCGCCATTACCCAGGCCAAGGCCAGGGGGTTCCGCGTCACAGTCAATTGTACCCTCTTTAAGGGAGCCGACGCCGAGCAGGTCGCTTTCTTCTTCGATACAGTGACGAAGATCGGGGTCGACGGTATTACCGTCTCGCCCGGCTATGCCTACGAGCGAGCGCCAGACCAGCAGCATTTCCTCAATCGGAAGGCGACCAAGGACCTGTTCCGCGGCATCTTCCGGCTTGGTAGGGGGGGGAAGCGCTGGGCGTTCAACCAGTCGCGGCTCTTCCTCGACTTTTTGGCCGGTAATCAAAGCTATCAGTGCACCCCCTGGGGCAACCCCACCCGCACCGTGCTGGGCTGGCAGCGCCCCTGCTATCTTCTGGGCGAGGGTTACGCCAAGACTTATCAGGAGCTGATGGGGGAGACCGACTGGGACTCCTACGGCACCGGCAATTACGAGAAATGCGCCGATTGCATGGTCCATTCCGGGTATGAGGCATCCGCAGTTACGGAGACGATCCGCCGCCCGTGGAAGGCCGCTCTGGTCGCCCTCAGGGGCGTACGAACGGATGGGCCAATGGCGCCCGAGATCCCGCTCGACGGGCAACGGCCGGCGCAGTTCGTGTTCTCACGCAACGTCGCTGAAAGGCTCGCCGAGGCCGGTCAGTCCCAAGCCGGGTCCGAGAAGCGAGCGACAATGCCGTAAGCTCGCGAAGGCTGCCGATGCATCGCTCGCCAGGCACGGCAGCGCGGTAAGTTGCGTGGGCTGCCGCACGACTTGGCGCAGCAGGCTTGCGAAATCCACACGTCCGTCGGGACGCAAAGCCTCTCGAGCAAGTGGCGGCAGCACTCTATGGGCTGGATCGCAAACGGCCCGGATCGCCGCGAATGGTAGCCCGTGTGCGGCGGCGAACGCGGCAGCGACATGCGATTCCAAATCGACTACCGCGGCTCCCGTTGCAGAATGCAGAGCAGCCTTCTCAGCAGGGGACATCAAAAGAGCTTCCCCAGCCGCGATTCCGGCTAAGATCATGCGATGGCGGCCCTTCGAGAGGCATCGAACCCAAGCGCGAATAAAGGCCGGGTGCGCCGGCCAGTGGCCATCCGCAGCAGCAATGCCGGTCGCTACTACGACATCGCCTGGTGCGAGAGCCGGGTCGAGCCCGCCGGCAATTCCGAAGCTGACTACTGCGCGACAGGAAGGCGCGTGGTCGCCGAGCGCTATCCGCAGCCGCGTCGGCGAACTACCGGCGCAGACCGTGACAATGTCAGATCCGGCCGCCAGACGCGCTTCGCGTGCAAGCCCGGTGGCGACGAGAACAGGGAGCGGGCGATCGGAACTCATGCGGGCAGCCTGAGACTTTTTCCTTTCCGATTGCGAGCAGCCGGTCTCAGCAGTAGCTGAACGGGAGGGCCGGTCGACGATAACTGCTATTGGCGTTACATGCCCAGCCTAACTGTGCCGTTGCCGCGCTTGATGTTGCGGTAGCGCACGAGCGCCCAGAGCGGGAAGTATTTGGGATAGCCGTGATAGCGTAGGTAAAAAACCCGCGGGAAGCCAGTTGCGGTGAACCGTTCTTCGGGCCAGAACCCATCTGGCCCTTGTGTGCGCATCAGGTATCCGATTCCGCGCATCACGGCGGGATGGTCGATCTCGCCAGCCGCCATCAGGCCGAGGAGAGCCCAGGCGCTCTGCGATGCCGTGCTCGGGGCTGGCTCGTAACCCCGGTAGTCGAGGCGGTAGCTGTCTCCGTCCTCGCCCCAGCCCCCATCTGTGTTCTGGATCTGGAGAAGCCACCTCACTGCGCGGCGCATCGCCTGCGAGTGCGGATCGACTCTCACCACGTTGAGCGCGCAGAGCGCTGACCAGGTGCCGTAGATGTAATTCATGCCCCAGCGGCCAAACCAGCTGCCGTCGTTTTCTTGCTCTGCCAAGAGATACGCAAGCCCGCGCGCCAGCGCGGGGCTCGATCCCGGTCGCTCGCCAAGTTGGGCAAGCATGGAAATGCAGCGCGCCGTCACGTCGGCGGTGGGAGGATCGAGCAGGGCACCGTGGTCCGCGAACGGAATATGATTGAGGTACTCGGCGGTATTGTCCACGTCGAAGGCGCCCCAGCCGCCATTGTGGCTCTGGAGGCCTTCGACCCACGCGCGACCGCGCGCTATCGGCTTGTTGAAATCCGTCGCCTCCATCCGGCCAAGGCACGCCTGGGCCCGATGCATGGCCATGATCACCACCGCGGTATCGTCGAGATCGGGATAGTGCGGATTGTTATACTGAAAGGCCCAGCCTCCGGGCGGCACACCCGGACGCTTCGTCCACCAGTCGCCCGCGACACCGAGAACCTGGCGCGGTATCAGCCAAGCGAGAGCCTGGCGCGCCTGCGCCAGTGCTTTCTCGCTGCCGACCTCGAGCAAGGTGTGGCAGGCAAGCGCCGTATCCCAGACGGGCGAGAGGCATGGCTGGCAATAGGCCTCGTCCCCTCGCACGACGAGCAAGCCGTCGATCGCTGTGCGAGCCATGGCGACCTGACAGTGGTCGCGCTTGTAGCCGAGAGCGTCATACATCATGACGGCATTGGCCATAGCTGGGAAGATGGCGCCGAGCCCGTCGCATCCATTAGCGCGCTCAGCGACGAAGGCGACTGCCGCCGCGATGGCGCGCTGACGTAAGCCTTTCGGAAAGAAGGGCTCAACCACGCGCAGGATGGCGTCGATGCCCGCGAAGACCTGTGCCCACGGCCATTTCTGGTGTGGCCCCTTCGGCCAATCGCGTTGCTGCTCCGGTGGGATCGTGAAGAGTTCCCCGATACCGATGCCACGTGGATTACGGGCGCGCGGTTTCAGGGCCTGCAGGACCATGAGCGGCACGAGAACCGTGCGGGCCCAGTATGAGATCTTCGAGAGATGGAACGGAAACCAGCTCGGCAGGAGCATGATTTCTACGGGCATGATAGGGACGGCATGCCAGGGGATCTCGTCGTAGAGCGCGAGTAAGGTACGTGTGAAGACGTTGCTTTTCGCCGCTCCTCCATGGGTCAGGATCAGCTCGCGAGCCCGTCGCATCGGCAGCGCATCGGGCGCCTCGCCGATAATCTTCAGGGCGAAATAAGCCTTCACGCTGGCGCTCAAATCGAAGGAGCCATCCTGGAACAGGGGCCAGCCCCCATCGCTCCTCTGAATACGGCGAAGATAAGCCGCGATCTTCGCCTCGAGCGTGGGATCTGCCTCGCCGAGATAGTGCTGCAAGAGGATGAACTCGGCTGGGATGGTCGCGTCCGCCTCAAGCTCGAAGCACCAATGGCCGTCAGTTCGGGCCGAATCGAGCAGAGCACCGGTCGCTGCATCGATCCGCGCGTCAAGGAGATCGGACAGTTGATCGGGGCGATCGCAACGGATGTTGTCCATGTGCAAGACCGAAACCCTGTTTGGCCGCTTCCGCTTGCAGCTGCTTTGCAGCAGACGCCCCGGACAATGCAGATGCAGCCGCATACCCCGATCGGACCGCGCCTTCGATGGTGGCGGGCAGACCGGTGGCTGTCCAGTCCCCGGCGAGCACGAGATCGCGGAAGCGGGTTCGCGCGGTCGGGCGTTTGGAGGCCTCGATTGGAGTCGCCGCAAAAGTTGCGCGTCGCTCCTTCACAATCTGCCAGGGCGGAAGATCATAGGGGAGCCCCGTGAGAATCGAAACCTCGCGCCAGATGGCTCTCGCGAGGGCCCGCCGCGGCTCGTCGAGGAGGCGGTCGGCATTGCTAATGGTGACCGAGAAACGGTTCGGATAGGCGAAGTGCCACTCGGTGAGGCCGTGAATGATCCCGAGGACCGGCGGCACGTCCGGCGGTGGCTCGACCCGGAAATGGGCATTCACAATGGCGCGGGAGCTAGCCGGTGCCTGCAGGCCCGGGATGAGATCGGGCGCGACCCAAGCCGGGACTGCCAGCACGACTGCATCTTGAGGCCCGATCGCGATCCGCACGTTCCCGAAATCGAGCTCCTTGGGCCGATCCTCCGCTAAGCCAATGGCGCGCAGCCGCCAGCCGAAATGAAATGAAGCGCCCTTCGACACGAGGAACCGAAGGGCCGGTTCGACGAAGGTCGCGGAAAGCCCCGCCATGGCGATCAGCGGCCGACAAGCGTGTCCCCCTGCGACCAGCGTCTCACGCAAGATCTGCGCGGCCAGTCCCGCGGCAGCTTCGCTCGGCTCGGTGTTGAGAGCCGCCAAAAGCACTGGCCGCCAAAGGCGCTCGTACAAAGGCCCGGCGCAGACCATTGCTTCGCCGACGGTTGTTGAAGACGGGGCGCGCAGGATCCTGATCGGTGCAAAGTAATTCCATGCCCGGCTGCCCGGGACGCGACGTCGTGCGTCTAGAATCCACCAGGGCAACCGACCATTGTTGAGCCGCAGAGTCCAGCGACGGCCGGTGGCGAGATCGGCGAATGGAAAGTTAGCCGCGTCGGGCCCGCTCAGCCCGACGGGCGATCCGATGCGGGCGAGAAAATCGAGCGCAGCCCAATTGCCGGACAGGAGCAGGTGGTTGCCATTGTCGATCGTGATACCGAGAGCTGTGTCGAGATAGGACCGGCAGCGTCCGCCGGCGATCTTGGCCGCGTCGTAGACCGCGACCTGCCGTCCAGCCTCGGCCAGGCGCACCGCCGCGCTAAGGCCGGCAAGGCCGGCGCCGACGATATGCACCGTGGTCGCCATTAGATCACGCCGTAGCGTAGAATCGCCGCAAAAAGACGTAGCCGGCCTACATGGACAGGCTCGCGCGGGGGATCCCATCCACGCGTCACCAATTCCTCAAGGAGGGTACCATATGCAGCTGCCATCAGCCGAGGGGCGCGCACCAGAGCGCGAGGGCATGCCAGCATAATTCTGTCCGCCTCGCCGAAATGGCCAGCCGCTCGCTTCACCACGCTGGTGCATACCTCGCCGATCCGCGGGTGAACGAGGACGACTTCGGGAGCATCCTCAGTGATGCCCGCCTCGACAAGCGCTTCCCGGGGAAGATACAGGCGGCCAAGGACTGCATCCTCATCGAGGTCGCGCAGTATGTTGGTGAGCTGCAGGGCTCGGCCAAGATGATTGGCCAGCGCATCGGCGTGTTCGGATTCGAGCCCGAAGATCCGTGCAGACAGCCTCCCGACGGCACTCGCCACCCGGTCGCAGTACAGCTCGAGCGTTGCCCAATCCGGTGCTCTGAGACGCCCCGCTACGTCCATTTCCATCCCCTCGATAACAGCGAGAAAATCCTGCTGCTGCAGCCCGAAGCAGCGGATCGGCAGAGCCAGGGTCGATAGCCGCTCGGACGGCCGCCCCGCAAAGAGATGCTCGATCTCGATGCGCCAGTTCTCGAGTTCCCGCATTCGCTCGTCCGGCGGGCCGATGCTGTCTGCGACGTCATCGACGGCGCGGCAGAACGCATAGAGCGCGTACATGGCCTTGCGCCGGGGCCGCGGCAGGACCCGCATCGCCGTGTAGAACGAGCTGCCCGTAGGCTGCTGCGTTCCGGCATTGTTTGCGGCGGTCATGATGCCTGCCTTCCCGACAGGAGTCGCGCGCAGCCCCGTCGGACTATGCGTTCGACGAGGCCTCTTGTCACGCCAAGCATGGCCGTGAACGCAAATCCGGCCCTGCCGAGTTGAACTGGCTCGCTCAACGGATCGCGCCGGCGCAAACGAACGAGGAGAGTGGCGGCCAGACGCCGGATCGCCGCCACCTCGAGGCCGAGTCGCATGTCCGCGATGAGACCCGGGAGGGGTGCGCTCTCGTCGAGGAGTTGCGCCGCCCGATCAGCGAGATCGGCAATGCAGGCACGCAGCTGAGGGCACGCCCTTGTGGCGCAGAGCGCCTCGACGCTGATCCCGTAGGTTGCGAGGAAGTCGGCCGGCACATAAACGCGATCGAGAGTGCGGTAATCTTTGCCGCAATCCCGCAGATGGTTGATCACCTGCAAGGCGGCGCAAAGCGCGTCCGAGGCTGGCCATGTGCAAGGCGGTTCGCCATGCACGTCAAGCACGAAGCGGCCAACCGGCATCGCCGACAGGGCACAATAGCTCATCAGATCGGGCCAGTCCGCATAGCGGGTCTTGCGAACGTCAAGACGAAACGCTTGGAGCAGGTCGAGAGCATGACGCACCGGAAGGTCCCGCTCGACCAGCCACCTGCGCAGCGGCTCAGCTTCCGGAGCGGTGGGACCTCGTCCCGTCAGCGCGTGCTCGAGATAGTCGAGGAGTGCGAGCTTCTCGTCTGACGGCAAGGTCGGATGATCGGCGACGTCATCGGCCGCACGGACAAAACGGTAGAAGGCGAGGATGGGAGGGCGATGGCTCGGTTGAAGGAGTCGCGAGGCAACGGGAAAGTTCTCGTCGCGGTGCGACTTGCCTGAGCAAGCTTCCGACGCCGTGATCATCGGTTGTGCGCGCCTCGCGATTCGGCCGCCTGAAATCGACCCTTCCATGCTCCGCCCCGGCCTCGCCAGTGCTGGAGAGCCGAGTCCGTCGTGAACACCATGTACATGCCGGCGATCAAAGGCAGCGCCAGTGACCAGATGGGCCTCAAAGCATAAAGCCGCAGGGTCGGCTGGAACGCAAATGCCATGAGCGCCCAGGCCGCAACACCGACCCACCGCGCTGCGCCGACTGTGCAAAGGGCGGTTAACGGAGGCGTCAGATAGACCAGCGCCATTGCGGCTAGCGTGGCGGCTAGACGCAACGGTGAGTAACGCAGTTGGGCATAGGCCGAACGAGCGACCATGCGGCGGATATCGCCTAGCGCCGGATACGCACGGTGGCTGCGAATTTTCTCGGTCAGGCCAAGCCAGATCGGGCCTTGGCCTTTCATGAGCATGGCGAGCGCGCAGTCATCGATCAGGGCATCGCGGATCGCCGCCAGCCCTCCGGCACGCAACAGCGGGTCCCGCCGCACCAGCATGCAGCCACCCGCAGCTGCGGCTGTCCGCCGGGCTGGGTCGTTGACCCATGCGAACGGAAAGAGCTTCTGGAAGAAGAAGACGAATGCCGGGATGGAGATCCGCTCTGCGAGACTCTCGCAGCGAAGCTTTGCCATTAGGGAGATGAGGACGGCCTCACGCGCGCAGGCTGCAGCTACGAGCCGCTTGAGGACGTCAGGTGCATGAACGATGTCTGCGTCGGTGAAGAGAACGAAATCCGGGGGGTCGGCTTGCAGGCCCGCATACGCGAGGCCCTGCTGCATTGCCCATACCTTGCCAGTCCAGGCCGGCGGCAGATCGGTGCCGCGGATCACGGTTAGGCGATCGCCGCCCCCCGCGTGGGAGGCGACCGCCTCGGCCCTTGCGGCCGTGCAGTCAGTGCTCTGATCATCGACGAGAAGAATTGTGAATCGCGCCGGATAACGTTGTTGCAGCAGAGAGTGGATGCTCTGCTCGATCCCATCGGCCTCATTGCGTGCCGGCACCACCGCAATGACACTCGGCCAGCGCCCCGCAAGCTCGCAGTTCGGAGCGAGATTATCGTCCTGCTCGGCACAGAGCCAGAAATGACCCCGGCAGATCAGCAAGTAGAGCCAGACAGCAAGCGAGATGCTACCGGCCACGAGAGCGGCGCTCACGGCAGGTAGTCGGCCGCACGGAACCACACGACGGGATCTGCGGTCCCTCCCGATAAGGCCTCGCCTGACAGCCGGACTCGTGCCATGCCTTGGCTTTGGCGAAGAACCTGTGGTGGCGGGCCATGCGAAGGCCATCGGGCGCCGCGAATGGCGTCCAGCCAGTGCCCTTCGCCACTGCCTCTGCCCCAATGGTGGGGTAGATCAGGGCGCGCGGCAGCTTTGACTTGGGCGGAGGACGGCCCATCAAAGCAGCGATTTCTGCAAGCATTATCGAAAGGGAGATGTTCTGCCCGCCGACGATATAGCGTTCGCCAATCCGGCCGCGGAAGAGGGCCGCGGCGTGGCCGATCGCGACGTCGTCGACATGGACGAGGTTGAGACTGGTGTCGGGCCCTGTGCAGGGAGGGCCGCAGCCATCGCGGCGCGGTCACGTAGGGCGCCCTGGACGAGAGTGACTCCGCCTTGCGGCAGGTGGGCGCGCGAGCTGAATTTTCGCCGCCTGGATGATAGCACATCGGTGCATGCAAGAGCGTCGAGGCCCTTAAATCCATTCAAATACCACCGGAATGAGCTGTAGGTCCACGGCCCTAGCTCTTCGCGCGCCGCTTGGTAGAGTGGCCGAGCCTCGTTTCCCGGCCGAGGACCTCGAAGACCTTGGTGACGATGCCGGCCGCGTCGAGGTGCGCCCGTGCGTACATGCGCTCCGGCTTGTCGTGGTCGATGAAAATGTCGGGCAGCACCATCGTCCGAACCTTCAAGCTGCCGCGATCGAGCGCGCAGCGTTCGGTGAGCAGCTGCAGCACGTAGGATCCGAATCCGCCGACCGAGCCCTCCTCGATTGTGATCAGCACTTCGTGCTCGCGCGAGAGCCGAAGTACCAGCTCCTCATCGAGCGGCTTGGCGAAGCGCGCGTCGGCGACCGTCGTCGAAAGGCCGCGGCTCTCGAGTTCCTCCACGGCCTGGAGGCACTCAGCAAGGCGCGCCCCGAGCGACAGGATCGCGATCCGCGTGCCTTCGCGCAGAACCCGACCCCGCCCGATGGCAAGGGGCACACCACGTTCCGGCAGGTCGATTCCGACGCCCTCGCCGCGAGGATACCGGAAGGCGATCGGGCCCTCGTCGTAGGCGGCCGCCGTCGCCACCATGTGCACGAGCTCGGCTTCATCGGCGGCGGCCATCACGACCATGCCGGGCAGGCAGCCGAGATAGGTGATGTCGAACGAGCCCGCATGAGTCGGCCCGTCGGCGCCCACGAGGCCTGCCCGGTCAAGGGTGAAGCGCACCGGGAGCTTCTGGATTGCTACGTCGTGCACGACCTGATCATAGGCCCGCTGCAGGAAGGTGGAGTAGATCGCGCAGAACGGCTTGTAACCCTCCGTCGCCATGCCGGCCGCGAAGGTGACGGCGTGCTGCTCGGCGATGCCGACATCGAAGGTCCGTGCCGGGAATTCCTTGCCGAAGAGATCGATGCCCGTCCCCGACGGCATGGCCGCTGTGATGGCGACGATCCTGCTGTCCTTCCGCGCCTCCTTGATCAGGCTCTCGCCGAAGACCTTGGTGTAGCTCGGCGCGTTCGTCTTGGGCTTCGCTTGGGCGCCCGTCACGACGTCGAAGGTGACGACGCCGTGATACTTATCGGCCGAGGCTTCGGCGGGGGCATAACCCTTGCCCTTCTGCGTCACCACATGGACGAGCACCGGGCCAGTATCGGAGTCCCGTACGTTCCTGAGGATCGGCAAAAGGTGATCGAGGTTGTGCCCGTCGATTGGGCCAACATAGTAGAACCCGAGTTCCTCGAAGAGCGTGCCGCCGGTCCAGAACCCGCGGGCGAACTCCTCTGCCCGCGCCGCCTTCTCGTAGAAAAATTCTGGCAGCTTCTTGGCAAGCTGCTTTGCGGCCTCGCGCAGGCCCCGATAAGTGCCGCCCGAGACGAGCCGCGCGAGATAAGACGACATCGCGCCCACCGGCGGCGCGATCGACATGTCATTGTCGTTGAGAATCACGATGAGGCGCGAATGCCTGGCACCTGCGTCATTCATCGCCTCGTAGGCCATTCCGGCCGACATGGCGCCGTCGCCGATGACGGCGATGACGTTGTTCGACCGGCCATCGAGGTCCCGCGCGACGGCCATGCCGAGGCCGGCCGAGATCGAGGTCGAGGAATGCGCCGCGCCGAAGGGGTCGTATTCGCTCTCGGCGCGCTTCGTGAAGCCCGACAGGCCGCCACCCTGGCGCAGCGTCCGGATGCGGTCGCGGCGGCCGGTGAGGATCTTGTGCGGATAGGCCTGATGGCCGACATCCCAGACCAGGCGATCCTCGGGAGTGTCGAACACGTAATGCAGCGCCACCGTCAGCTCGACCACGCCGAGCCCGGCGCCGAGATGTCCGCCGGTAACCGAGACCGCGCTGATCGTCTCGGTGCGAAGCTCGTCGACGACTTGCCCAAGCTGGCTTTCGGGCAAGTTGCGCAGGTCCTTCGGGGTGCGGATCGTGTCGAGGAGAGGTGTCGGAACGGACAAGGTCTCAACCCGCGCTAGCCGGAGGGCACAGCAAACCTCATTCAACGTGATCTGAAATCGTATGTTCTGGCAAGTCTTTCTGCAGCGCCCCCGTGCGAAGTGAAGCCCGCTCGCCTGTATGAGCAGGAAGTTTCATCCAGCGATGGGATTGTGTGGCTGTCGGGAACTCGTCTGAGTGGCCCATAGTTGATCATGTGGCCGATCAGCCCGTCTGGCGAGTGTGTGAGTGAAGCGGTGTCGGTCCGATACTCGACAGACCTGGCTCGCAGTACCGGGCAGCGTCGCTTCTCGCCAGATCCAAAGCACGGGCGGCACACGCCATCGGAGCAAACGGCATGATTGCTTCCGCGCTCGATCGCCGGAATTCTGCAGCCAGCCGTGCGGACAGTCCGCACCTATTCGCAAGACGGCTGATCGGCACTCTCGGGGCATTGGTTGCCGCCGGAACTGGAACTGCACCAAGTCATGCGATCGTGCTGGAGGATATCACTGGTGTTTGGCTCACCGACGGTAATGAGGCGGCGATCGAGATCAAGTCATGCGGCGAACAGCGCTGCGGTCGTGTCGCCTGGATGAGGGACCCGGTCGGCGACGACGGACAAGTCCCGACGGACCGTCGCAATCCCGATCCTAGCTTGCGCTCGCGTCCGATCTGCGGCCTTACAATCATCAGCGGGCTCAAGCCTCAGGACGATGGATCCTGGGGTCAAGGGCGGGTCTACAATCCAGATAGCGGCAAGACTTACGACTTGGAAATCCGGCGTACGTCGCCTGAGATCCTGAGGATTACTGGCTACGTGGGATTGAAGTTCCTGGGCCAGTGGATGGACTGGCGCCGGGCACCGAAGGATCTCGGCACGTGTAGCAAAACGATGCTACAATCGCCCAAGCGATGAGCCTGCCTTGACTCGGCCATCGCCGATAGCGGTCGGGTGCACAAGCGAATGACAACCTCCGCGAAGCTGGAAGGTCAGGAGGCGACGTAGGTATCAAATCAGCAGCGTTTCCGCCGAAGTCTGCGAAATGAATTGGAGAGATGGATCAACAATCTGCCCGGCGCAACTACAAGGCTCAGTGCCACTTTCGCCGGACGTCTTCCCGGTAGTCAGCCCCGGATGCGCGCGGACACATATGCTGGCCGAGGGCGCAACTGCTCCGCTTAAGGCGCCGAATGCGGTGATGCAGCTCTCACGTTCGCCGCTTTGACGCTCCATCTTGCGACGCACGACTGGCCAAACATGATGACATGTTTCGGAAGTCGCCTAATCGCAGATTACGATGTCGAAGCAGACAAGGAGCGCAGCGCGGGGAACTCAGGACCTGACCGAACTCGGATTCTGCAGGCAGCGCGCGATGCCTTACCTCAAGCAAGCCAT
>NZ_LN811363.1:176146-242732 GCF_001006805.1 Microvirga massiliensis
TCGGTTCGCAGTTGAGTGCGTCAAGTTCAGCAAATTGGTTTAGCGTGCTGAGGCCTGAGCGGCACGCGGGGCCCCGCGTCGAGCCTCGCATTTCTCTCCCTGAACATCCAAAAGCGGACTTGTAGCCCCACGGATCACAATTGACTACTTCGGTCACTCGGGCACGTGTGGCAAGGCCGTGAATGGCTGACCTGTCGCAGACACACAGCCAATCGCGACCGGCGAGGAAGCTTTCTCAGTTCGGGGGACATCTCATGGCGAGCGTTAAGAGGGCGGGCCGTCCGACAGGGCTGCGCGCCCGCTTGGGCTGCGGCCGCGCGCCGTGCTGGCCACACGGTCCATAACCACGAAGAACGCTGGGACGAAGAGCAGAGACAGAAGCGTCGACACGGTCAGACCGCCGATGACGGCGATTGCAATGGGTGCTCGGGCCTCGCCGCCTGCCCCGAAGGCGAGCGCTGAGGGAATCATGCCAGCGATCATGGCAACCGTGGTCATAATGACCGGTCTAGCGCGCTTACGGCCCGCATCCACGATCGCTTCTCGCGCCGATAGCCCTCGCGCTGTCGCCTCGAGACCGAAATCCACCAACATGATGGCGTTCTTGGCCACGATGCCGAGTAGCATCAGGATCCCGATTGCCACGGGCATGCTGATGGGCTGGCCTGCAACGAGGAGCCCGAGCATCGCCCCGCCAATGGAGAGCGGCAGAGAGACCAGAATGGTGATGGGGTGCAGGAAGCTGGCGAAGAGGAGGACGAGGACGCCATATACGAGGAGGAGGCCGGCCTGCGCCGCAATGGCGAACCCGTCGAAGAGCTCGTTCATCGTCTCCGCGTCCCCAGCCTCTCTTACGCTGATTCCGGGAGCCGGGTTGCGTGCGGCCGGGAGCGCTAAGGCGGCCTCTATGGCGTCCCCGAGGGCTGTTGTGCCAACCAAGTCAGCTTCAATCGTAACGCTCCGGGTGCGGTCGGAGCGCTCGATGCTCGCCTGACCTTGACCGAGCTCCACGTCGGCGACTGCGCCCAGAGGGAGGACGGTGCCACCCTGAGGGGTTGGAAGGCCGATGATCTCCAGGAAAGGTCGGTCGGGCAGCGCGGCGGGGTCCAAGCGCACTCGAATTGGAACAAGCCGGTCACCGGCATCGAACCGGGGCAGGTTCGGCCCAACATCACCAAGTGTCGCAACCCGGACCGCCTCGGCGAGAACTGCGGCCGGGACGCCCAACGCCATGGCGTCGTTGGGTCTCGGACGAATTCGAATTTCGGGTCGGTTGAGGGCCGCCGTGGAGACAACGTTGGAGATCATCGACAACCGCCGCATCTGCGCTGCGAGTTCAACGGCGGTGGCCGAGACCTGCGCTCCGTCCTCGCCAGTCACGATGAGGGTCACGGGGCGCAATCCATTGGCGTCGAGAAAGTAGAAGCGGATATCGGGCACCTCCGCGAGTTCCCGCCCGATCTGTCGCTCCAGCTCGCGCTGCGGCCTTTTGCGCGAGGACCGAGCCTCGTAATTGACGATGATCGTGGCGCGCCGGACTTCCGGCGCTCCGTTCGGCACCTGCCCGCCCCGAACAAGAACCGAGCTCACCTCCGCGATCTTCCTTAGCCGTCGGGTGATCGCGTCCGAGGTCGCGTGGGTATCTTCGAGGCTCGACCCGGGAGGCAACTCCACTACCAGAAGGGAGCGGCTCGTGTCTTCAGGAGGCAGGAACGAGGTGGGAAGAAGTAGCGCGCTCGCGATCGAGGCGGTGAAGATCGCGAGCCCTACGACGACCGTGAGGATGCTGTGGCGCACTGACCAGGCGATGAGACGCGTATACGCCCGCAGCAGGCGCCCCTCGCTGTCAGTGTGCTCCGGGGCAGAGCGCAGATAGTAGGCTGCCATCATCGGAGTGATGAGACGCGCGACCAAGAGCGAGAAGAACACGGCTGCCGCGATCGTGACGCCGAACTGCCTGAAGAACTGGCCGGCCACCCCACTCATAAAGCTCGAAGGTACGAATATCGCTACGATCGTCGCCGTGATGGCGATCACCGCTAGTCCGATCTCGTCTGCCGCCTCCATGGAGGCCTCGTAGGCTGATCGGCCCATACGGATATGTCGGATAATGTTCTCGGTCTCGACAATGGCATCGTCGACCAAGATCCCGGTAGAGAGCGTGATCGCAAGCAGGGTCACCAAGTTGAGGGAGAAGCCCATGGTGTCCATGGCCCAGAAAGTCGGGATAATCGAGAGGGGCAGCGCGAGCGCCGCGATCACGGTTGCCCTCAGGTCCCGCAAGAAGATGAAGACCACGATCACAGCGAGAACCGCCCCTTCCAACAGGGCGCTCAGGGTCGCTTGATAGTTCCCCGTTGTATATGCCACCGGGGAATCGATCAGCCTGATCTGAAAATCCGGGTGGGCGGTCGTGAGGATCGCAACCTGCGCCGCCACGTCTTGCGCCACGTCTACATCGCTGGCGCCCCGAGTTCGCGAAACGGAGAACCCCACGATGGGACTCCCGTCGAGCAGTGCGAAGTTGCTCGGATCGGCGACACCGTCGCGGACGGTCCCGAGGTCGTCAAGGCGCACCGTTCCACCGGTCGGAAGCGCAATGGGCATCGCGGCGAGAGCCTCGATGGTGTGGACGCTCGCCAGAGTTCGGATCACCTCGTCCCGGCCCGAGGACGGTGCCCGCCCGCCCGCCATGTCCACGTTGGCGGCGCGCAGTTGCCGGTTCACGTCGTTCACCGTCAGCCCAACCTCGGTAAGCCGGAGCAGGTCGAGGGAAATCCCGATCTCGCGCTCGAAGCCCCCAACCCGCTCGATCGCAGCGACGCCCCGCAGTCCCAGGAGGGCGCGCCTGACGGTGTCATCGATGAACCACGAGATTTGCTCCGGAGACTTTGAAACCGCTGTGACCTCGTAGGTCACGATGGGCAAACCGGCGATCTCGATCGTCTGAACTACAGGCTCCTGCACGATCTGCGGTAGGTCCGCCCGCAGGCGGCCGACCGCGTCCTTGACTTGGTTGGCGGCCGCCGTCGGATCCATCTCGAGACGGAATTCAATGATCGTGGTGGAGAGCCCCTCCGTGATAGAAGACGTGAGGTGGCGCACGCCCGCGATGCCCGCCACAACGTTTTCCACCGGCTTTGTGACCTGAGTCTCGATCTCAGACGGGGCTGCGCCGAATTGCGAAACTATTACCGAGACGACAGGGATGTCGACGCTCGGGAGCCGGGTCACGGGCAGGTTGCGAAAACTCATCAGCCCGAGTGTCACCAGGATCAGGAACAAGACGACTGCAGGAATAGGCCGGCGGATCGAGGCGGCGGAGATGTTGAGCCTCATGGCCGCGTCTGCTCCGGCAGGGTGCGCACGACGTCGCCAGCGCTCAGGAATACCGCAGCGCGAGCTACGACCAGGTCCCCTGCGTTCAACCCTTCCCGAATCTCGGCCAGTGCGCCTTGAACGATTCCGAGCTGAACAGGCGTGCTCTCGACTCGCCCGTCGCGCACGCGCTGGACGAGGGTGCGCTCGCCCTCGATCTGCAGCGCAGATACGGGAATAGAGGGCCCGCAGCTCCGGCCCGCATCGATGACTCCTGCCACGGTGGCGCCGAATCGCAGCCGCGGACTGGATTGGATCGAGATCCGCACTTGGCCAAGCCTAGTCTGTCGGTCGATCTTCGGCGCAACGAGGCGCACGCGGCCCACCGTCTCTCCGCTGCCGGGGATCTGCACGCGAGCTGCCTGCCCAGGCCGGAGATTCGTGAGCCGGGCTGCCGGGAGCCCCGCCACAACTTCCATGGCCCCATCGCGGGCGAGGCGGAACAGGGGGGCCGGCGATTGAGGCGAGGCGAGGGCTCCGATGCGGGCCTCCCGGGCAATGACAACCCCGCTTACCGGAGCGACGACGTCGAAAGTCGTTGAAGCTGTGGTCCCTGGCTGAGCGGGTGCGAGACTTGTCAGGCGCGCAAGCGCTTGGCCGGCCGCGACCCGTGCCCCCTCCTCGATGAGCACCTCGGAGATGCGTGCACCCTCAGTTTCCGGGATAACGAGAACTTCCTCCTGAGCGACGGTGAATCCCGTGAACGGCACAACGTCGTTGAAGCAGGCAGGCGATGGAACCACTACCGTTACGGTCGGGATCGGAGGTACTTCGAAAGACTGCGCGACCGCTGCGCGCAGGCCTGCCCAATGGACTGCTGCCAGGAGCGCGGTAGCGCGAAAAGCTCGTGACGTGACCCCGCGCGGTCGCACCATCTGTCCGCGTCCTCTCGCAGGCCGTACGGCCCATTTCGTTTCTCAAGATAGCGCACAGGAACAGAAGGTCTCCAGACGCCAAGAAGACAGCTCCGCGTGCCCCGTCGCTCGCACGGCCGAGCCCTCAGGGGCCTTGCCTTCGGGCCGGGACAACTTCGCTCAGGCGAGATAACGTCTTAGCCGCCCGTTGGAGACCTCCATGAGCCTTGATATCGCGTCACTCTTCGCCGAGCACGAGGCGGACCGCTATACCCTGCACACGCGCTACTTGAACGAGCAAATGGTGCGTGTCCTCAGGGTGATCGGCTACGATGTCGGCTTCAAACGGGGGCAGGGGCCTTACCTCTGGGATCGAGAGGGTGTTCGTTACCTCGATCTCCTGAGCGGCTGGGGCGTATTTGCTCTTGGGCGGAACCATCCGGGTGTGAGCGACGCACTAAAGTCCGTTCTCGATGGCGAACTGCCGAACCTCGTCCAGATGGACGTTCCACCCCTTGCGGGGATTCTTGCCGAGCGCCTCCTGCGCAGGGTACCCCATCTCGACAAGGCATTCTTCGCGAATTCAGGGGCCGAGGCCGTGGAGGCGGCGATCAAGTTCGCCCGGGGCGCCACAGGTCGCCCGGGCATCTTATACTGCAGCCACGCCTTTCATGGGCTTACTTACGGCGGCTTGTCGCTCACAGGCGACGACATGTTCCGAAAAGGTTTCGGTCCCCTCCTGCCTGATTGCACCGAAGTCCCCTTCAATGATCTTGAGGCCTTGGAACGCGCGCTGGCCTCGCGTCAAGTCGCAGCGTTCATTGCCGAGCCGATCCAAGGCAAGGGCGTGAACATGCCCTCGGATGGCTACCTCCAAGCCGCAGCCGACCTCTGCCGCCGTCACGGCACCCTTTTTGTCGCCGACGAGATTCAGACCGGCCTCGGGCGGACCGGGCGCTTTCTCGCGGTGGAGCATTGGAGCGTGGAGCCAGACATGGTGCTCCTCGCGAAGGCGCTTGCTGGAGGGCACGTGCCAGTTGGCGCGGTGCTGTGCCGCAAGTGGATTTTCCAGAAGATCTTCGACCGGATGGATCGGGCCGTTGTCCACGGATCCACTTTCTCGAAGAACGATCTCGCCATGGCAGCTGGGCTTGCCACACTTCATGCGCTGGAAACCGAGCGCCTGATCGAGAACGCAGCGGTACGCGGGCAGCGACTGATGTGGGCCTTCGAAAGCATGGCTGAGCGCTACGAATTCGTGAAAACCGTCCGGGGCAAGGGGCTAATGATCGGCATCGAATTCGGTCCGCCCCGCTCGCTGAAGCTGAAGGCGGCCTGGAGCATGCTCGAATCCATGAACAAGGGTTTGTTCTGCCAGCTTATCACTGTGCCCCTGTTCAAGGAACATAAGATTGTATCGCAAGTCGCAGGGCACGCGAGCCATGTCGTGAAGCTTCTGCCGCCGCTCACGATCTCAGACCAGGATTGCGAGTGGATCGAGCACTCGTTCGACACGGTTATTGCAGACAGTCACCGAGTGCCCGGCTCTGTTTGGTCGCTCGGCAAAACCTTGGCGGACCACGCCGTGAAGATGCGTGCCGGGAGCGGCTAATCGCTGGGGCTGCGATTACGAACGCAAGTTCAGGCGAGGTGGAAGAGGCCTACTGCTCCCGCTATTACGCTGAATGATTGGCCTACCTACACCCGGCGACTGCGAGTGAAATACCAGATGGCAGCCGCGATAATGACCACCAGCAGGATGATCCGCCAGTAATCCATGATGCCGCCGGTTGCTCCGGCATCGCTGGCTGGGGAGAGCCAGCGCGAGGAGTCTGTGCCCATGCAGACGACGCAGCCAGGAAGATGAAGCCAATCAGTGCTGTGAGTTTGCTCATGCAAGTGTCTCCGGTTGAGAGATCCAAGAGCAGCCTCTCCGCTGAATGACTAAGCTGGCCCCCTCGGAGAATACCTCCTGCGGGAAGGCGTCCCCTATCAGCCTCACACACGCGTGTGAAGATAGTCCGCAAATTTCGATAAACCGATCCCGGCGAAACCCATACCTGCCCGCATTGTGGCGCCGTGTATGAGGTCACGATCTAGCACCTTCCTGATGGTAGAACCGGAACGTCTCTTCCTGGCCCACTGCGGAACTTTCGCTTGCCAAACACCACTTCGACAATACGACTGCAAAAAAGCTGGCCCCTGAATCCCGATCCATAGGAGGGTCTCCATGAGCGTCTATGTCGAGAAGAACGGGCCGGTGGCCACGGTCATCAACGACCGGCCGAACGCGCGCAATGCCGGCGATCCGGAAACCGCGGATGCGCTGACGCAAGCCTTCCTGGCGTTCGATGCCGACCCTGACGCCAGAGTCGCCGTCTTCTGGGGAGCCGGCGGCGCGTTCTGCGCCGGCTGGGACCTTAAATACGCAGCAGGTCTCGCCGATCGGCAGCGCTTCCAGAAGGAAATCGTCGCGGGGCTGGCGTTTCCGCCTGGCGCGGCGTCGGCGCCGCGCGGCCCGCTGGGTCCCTCCCGGCTGGAACTCTCGAAGCCGGTGATCGCCGCCGTCGAGGGGCCGGCGGTGGCCGGCGGCATGGAACTCGCGCTCTGGTGCGACATCCGCGTGATGGCCGAGGACGCCTATTTCGGCGTCTATTGCCGACGCTGGGAAATCCCGCTTCTGGATGGCGGCACTGTGCGGCTGCCGCGGCTCGTCGGCCAGGGACGCGCCATGGAAATCATTCTGACAGGCCGGAAAGTGCCGGCCGAGGAAGCCTATCGGATTGGGCTATGCGAGAAGGTCGTGCGCAAAGGCCAGGCACGGGAGGCGGCTGAGGCGATGGCGCATGAGATCGCTCGCTTCCCGCAGGCAGCGGTGCGGGCCGATCGCGCCAACGTCTATGAAACTTACGGCCTCCAGATGCGTGAAGCGCTCAAGCGCGAATGGGCAAATGGGCTGGAGGCCCATCACAGGAAGGCGCCGACGGCGCTGCGCGCTTCTCCTCCGGAAAGGGTCGCCATGGCGACTTCGCGGATATCGCGTGAACCTGACGTCGGTCCCGCGCAGCGAGGACGACGTCGATGACCCGGCTCAATGGCCAGGTCGTTCTGGTGACGGGGCCGCCGGCACGCTTGGCCGCGCCATCGCCGAAAAAGTGGAGCGCGCTGGAGGGACGGTCTTCCGCACCGACCTGCGCGGCAACATCGGCCGGAACATCGACCAGTCGCACGACGTGACGCGCGAAGAGGACTGGCGGAATGTGATCGCGGCCCTAGGCCAACGCTTTGGGCGCCTCGACGGTCTGGTCAACAACGCCGGCATCCTGCATATCGGCTCGGTCGAGGATACGTCGCTCGCGGATTGGCATCGGGTGATGAGCGTGAACGCGGACAGCGTCTTTCTCGGCTGCCATTGCGCCTGGGAGTTGCTCGGCCGGAGCCAGACGGCGTCGATCGTGAACATCTCATCCGTGTCCCGCATCGTCGGCGGCGCCAATCTCACGGCCTACAACGCCTCCAACGGGGCCGTCAGGCTCCTGACCAAGTCAGTCGCCCTTCATAGCGCTCGCCAAACGCCGCCGGACCGTTGCAACTCGGTCCACCCCTCCTTCGTCGAAGGCGCGATGGCCGAAGCCGCGCTCGCCGCGGCGACCAATCCGGAGCGGGCGCTGACTGGAATGGTCCGTGACATCCCAATGGGAAGACTTGCGCGCCCCGGCAGTGACCGGGTCAGCCAGCACTCCGGAGGCGAGGATGCCAAGGAAGTCGCGCCGCCTCATTCCATGATCCGATTGGCGTCCTCCCAATCCCGCAGGTTAGGGGAGTGGCAACGGAGGCGCCAGTGATCGAGGCAGCAGGGCTCCTGGGAGGCGGACCGAGGCGACCGCCTTCCGGCGGGCGCTGGAAAAGGCTGGGTTCGAGGTCGTTGAGTTCATTCCAGGCATGGAACGGCTGCCGCTCGGGCGTGAGCGGCAGGCTTCATTGCCCGTTCCATGAACGCTTTTCGGAAGTTACAGCTCACATGACACGAGAGGAAGACATGACCAGCGCCGACCTCCGGTCGATCTATCGGGCATACCTTGACTGTCTCAACGCACAGGACTGGTCCCGCCTCGGTGAGTTCGTGGATGACGAGGTGAGCCATAACGACCGCCCGTTTGGCGTAGCAGGGTATCGGGCAATGCTCGAGAAGGATTTCCTGCAGATACCCGATCTCCGGTTTGAAGCCGAACTGGTGGTTTGCGAGCCCCCCGTCATCGCGGCCCGCCTCAAGTTCGATTGCTCGCCGAAGGGCAGCTTCCTCGATCTACCTGTCAACGGCCGCACCGTGTCGTTTTCAGAGAACGTCTTCTACGAGTTCAAGGCAGGCAGGATCAAAAGGGTCTGGTCGGTTATCGACAAGGCGGCAATCGAAGCTCAGATTTGATGACACGCCTTCATACGCCTTCCGCGAATTTCAACTAAACCGTCGAGGCTTTGGCGCTTGGGATGGCTGTAGAGCGGAAATTATTCTATTGGCACGTTGCTGAAGTTGGCCGAACGTCCGCAATCACCGACGACCGCTTGAATCCGCCCTCCTGCGAGGCCGTCGAGTTCGCCACTCTTGAATAGGTCGATTGGTTCCAACACCGGCGCCTGCTCAAGCCCCTCGGCAACATCCCGCCCGCCGAGGCAGAAGCGGCCTACTACGCTCAGCTTGAGGTCATGCCGATGGTCGCCTAAAATCCAAGCCAATCAGCCTCCGGAAAAATCGGCGCGGTTCACTTGCTCAAGCCCGGCGGCACGGTTCTCATCGTCGATGGCGACTTCGTCTCGTACACGCTTGTGAGACGGATGATTCGGAGGTTCGAGCGGCTTACCGGACGAGCGTCTCCGGCATCCCATACTCCCCATGTCATGCGCGAGACCCACGAACGGATCCTGCGGCAGGTCTACTTCTCCAAGGGAGCACGAGCAGGCGAGGTCGTGAATTTGTGCGTGAGGCTGGCTTCGCCGAGGCCACCGTGGATCGTAATCTTAATCGCATTCACCGCGAGCAAGCGAAGCACATGCCGCGTCTCAAAGGCCTGGAGCGGGCAACCCAGCACTGCTATGCCATCGCGGCGACCAAACGGTGAAGACGGCGCGGCATTGCTCCCGACCCACGATCTGCACCAAATTCAACATTCGAATCGAAGGCCCGCAAGTGGTTCGGATGCTATCCCAAAGCCGCCTACACGACCGAGGTCGAAAGCTGGTGCGTGCTCGAGGGCGGCACCATCGAATTCACGATGCGGCGTCTGCCGAGCGCAGATTGAAGCATCAATTTAATTATTCCGTCCGGTGCCCACTGGATTCGATACTGCTGCTTCGGGAACGCCTTTCTTCCGGGGCAATTCCGGCCTTGGCGAGACGGCGTTCATGCGGGTCACGCTCTTTCCCGGCCCTGGTTACGCACTGGGCTCCTCGTGCTGCTCCGCAACGAGGACACCGGACATTATAAGGAACTGGGTAGTTCATCGATGAACCTTCCTATCCGAAGCGGTCTTCCGTAAGGCGTGCGTCACACGCGAGCTATCACATGGAAGAAACTCCCTGTCACAAAGCCGCACCGATGACCGGCAATCCCAAGATCTTTGCCTGCAGCATCCGTGATTGTGGCGAGCGCCCAATCCTTTGCTTTGTCGCTCCCTGTTATGGAAGCGTAGTGGAATTCGTGCCCAACATGACACTGGCCGGCGAGGCCCAGCGGGCTATCGTGGAGTAGTTGCGATATTCGGTAGCCGAGGTGGAGCTTGCGCTTGGCGAAGCTGGTGTCGACCGGCAGAAGTCCTGCCATCGGGTGCACGACGCCTTCACTGTCTTCGAGTGTTCTCCCAAGAACCATGTAGCCGCCGCATTCCCCATGGATCGGGTGGCTCTCGGCGAAGGAACGAATCCCGCTCAGGAAACGACGTGCCCCCGCAATCCGGCCGGCATGAAGTTCCGGGTAGCCACCTGGCAGCCAGCAGGTGTTGCAGTCAGGGGGCGGGGGCTCGTCGGCGAGAGGCGAGAAGGTCTTGATCTCCGCGCCTGCGGCCCGCCACCCTGCCAGCAAGTGCGAATACGTGAACGAAAAGGCCTGATCAAACGCCAGGGCGATACGTTGTCCGGGCGGCGGCAACATTTGGGCTGCGTCAAGTGCTACGGCCCGTGTAGGACGGGCCAGAGCGACGAGTCGGTCGAGATCAATGGAACGTTCGACCGTATGTGCGAGGTGGTCCAAGCGGCTCTCGAGTTCTACCGTCTCTCCAGCCTGTACCAGGCCGAGATGGCGCTCCGGCAGCATGAGATCTGCATCGCGCATCAAGGCGCCGAGTATGGGCAGGCCGACCCGACCCATGCCATCCTTGACAAGCTGGAGATGGCGCTCACTTCCCACCTTGTTCAACACCACACCGCTAATCTCGATCCGCGTGTCGTACCGCGCACAACCAAGCGCCACGGCAGCCGCGGACTGGGCGTGCCCCGATACGTCGAGGACCAGGACAACCGGCCAGCCGAGCATGGCGGAAATGTCCGCACTCGCGCCCGTGCGGCCAGGCTCCTGCCGGACTCCATCAAACAGGCCCATAGACCCTTCGGCCACGACTAGATCAGCCCCCGCTCCTGCATAGCCGGCGATCGCAGCCAAAAGACCTTCTCTCATAGCAAAGCTGTCGAGATTGAAGCTCGCAAGTCCGGTTGCCGCAGCGTGGAAGGCAGGGTCAATGTAGTCTGGGCCGCACTTGATGCCGCGGACGCGCAAGCCCCGTCGCACGAGAGCCCGCTGAATGCCGAGCACGACGGTCGTCTTGCCCGAGCCGGAGCGCGGCGCGGCAACGAGGAGCCCGGGGGGGCGGGTCATTGCGCCGCCTCAATTCCTGAGGCCAATAGGTGGTTTGCGATTGCGGCGCGGAACGCTGCGACGGCCCCAACCGCAATCACCGCAGGAGAGCGGATCACTCCTCCATCCGCTAGTGATGGCAGACATTCAAGAGGAGCCTCGATCACGCTCTCCTCGCACGTGGTCGCTGCATGCACCACGAGCGTCGGGGTGAAACCTGCAAGTCCGCCCTGCATGAGAGCGTCGACAATAGCCGGCAGGTTAGCAACAGCCATATAGAGGACGATCGGCGCGCCTGTGCGAGCGAGTGACGCCCAGTCCATGGATGCGTCGGCGGCGCAATGGCCGGTCGCGAGAATAACCGCATGATTGGTAGACCGTATCGTGGCCGGGACGCCGTGAATCGCGAGTGCTGCGAGCCCGCTCGACACGCCCGGGATGATGCGGAACGGAATGCCGGCCTGGGCGAGCGCGAGCGCCTCCTCGCCGCCGCGCCCGAAGACGAAGGGATCACCCCCCTTGAGACGTAGGACGCGAAACCCCTCGCGGGCGAGCTGGATCAATCGCTCGCTGATATCCCGCTGGACGGCCGAGCGCTGGCCGCCGCGCTTGCCTGCATGTTCCAGGACAGCGCCGTCCCGGGCCAGTGAAAGCACCCGGCGATCGACAAGAGCATCGTAGATGACGACATCTGCCGCTGCGAGCGCATTGATTGCGTGCACGGTCAAGAGACCCGGATCACCGGGACCGGCTCCAACCAGCCAAGCCGTACCCGATGCAAAAGGTGGCGAGAGGTGTGACAGAGCGGTCATTCTCACCCCTGCGAATGGCCTGCACCCGCAGGGCATTCATGTGTCAGTTTATGGACGGCCCGAACCCGACCAGCGGCCTGCACTGCGGCTGGACTATCGGAGCCTGCGACTTGGCCGGGCGGGTGCCGTTCCATCGTGTCACCTGAGCTTGCCGGGCTCATTTGAAGCTCTCTCTGGGCTGGGCCTGAAGCGCCGGTCGTACCCTGTCGAGTAGAGGGCGCTCTCCCGGAAGTCAGAAGCATCAAGGGCCCAACCGACGAGGATCAGCGCAGTGCGTTCCAGATTCGCGGACCGGACGAGCGGAGCGATGGAGCCCAAAGTGGATTTCAGTATCCTTTCGTCAGGCCAGGAGGCGCGCCAGACCACGGCTGCCGGGCAATCGGCGCCATAAGCCGGCAGCAGCTCCTCTACGACCCGCTCGATGACATGGATCGAGAGATGAATCGCCAGGGTTGCTCGTGTGGCCGCGAAGGCGGCGAGGCGCTCTGTCTCCGGCATGGCCGAGGCGCGACCGGAGGTGCGGGTAAGAACGACAGACTGCGCGACCTCGGGGATGGTGAGCTCCTTTCCCAGGGCAGCGGCGGCAGCCGCGAAGGCGGGCACACCGGGCGTGATCGTGTAGGGAATCCCATGGTGATCGAGGCGCCGGATTTGCTCGCCGAGCGCACTCCAGATTGAGAGGTCACCGGAGTGGAGCCGTGCAACGTCCTCAGCCCGCTCGTATGCTCGCAGATATTCGGACGTAATGGCTTCGAGATCGAGTGGCGCGGTGTCGATGAGCCGTGCACCTGGTGGGCACCAGTCGAGAATTTCACGCGGGATGATCGAGCCCGCGTAGAGACAGACGGGGCAACGCTCGATGAGGGAGCGGCCCCGCACCGTAATGAGATCGGCAGCGCCCGGGCCAGCGCCGATGAAATGGACAGTCATGAATGTGCTTCCTCGGCCGTGGTGGTGTCGCGAGCAAGCGCGCAGGTCGCCGCGGCTGACGTGATGCGCTTGAGAACGAGTACCGCACCAGACCCAACGGCTCCAAGCGCTGCGGCTTCCGCTACAGACCCGACCCCGTGGGCAGCCAGAGCCCGCGCCGAGATGGTTTGTACCGCATGGGCTGCGCCCTCGAGTGCCGCTCTTTCGACACCTACTGGTGCTGTGGACAAGCGGCGCGCGGCCTCGACAAAAGGCGGCATGGCCGCGAGCGGCTCAATCGTGGCGAGCCGGTCGAGCGCTTCGCATTGAAGGGCAGCCTGCAAAAGGGCGCGCTCCACGAGCGCTACGATTTCGTCCGCATCGACGCTGCTGCGGAAACCGACGCCAGCGACGATCATGGCTTTGTCACGACCCATTGCGTCACGGGCATCGCCGTCCGCCAGCCATGCATGCCGCCGACCCGCTCCAAGCGCGACAGCGAGATCCGTCGCATCGCACCGCCGTAACGGGAATGAAGTTCCGCCAACCGCATTTCGGTTTCGATCGTCACGGCATTGACAACGAGGCGGCCCCCTCGTTTGAGCGCCCTCCAGCAGGCTTCGAAGACGCCCTCGTCAGATGCACCGCCGCCGATGAAGACGGCGTCGGGCACGTGCAGACCGGCAAGCGCGCTCGGCGCTCGGCCTATGATGACATCGACATGGATCGCTCCGAGATGACGCGCATTGCGACGCGCTCGCTCTGCGCGGTCTGCCCGCTCCTCGATGGCGAGGCAGCGATTTGTCGGATGTCGCAGACACCACTCGATTCCGACCGAGCCTGCTCCCGCACCAACATCCCACATGAGCTCACCTGCATGGGGCTCGAGGACTGAGACCGTCAGGGCGCGCATCTCCGCCTTGGTGAGCTGACCGTCATTTTCGAACCAGCCATCGTCAAGGCCGGGAGCCAGGGAGACGACCTTGGTCCCTGGTGATGCTTCGACTTCGATTCCGATGGTGTTCAGGGGATTGATATCGGCCAGCTCGAAGGTATTCGCCACAGCGCGGCGGGTGCGCTCGTGCGGACCGCCCATCGCCTCGAGCACGGTGATGATCGAGGACCCGAAGCCTCGCTGCCGCAACAACGCTGCAACCCGGTTCGGTGTCGATCCATCCCAGGAGAGGGCCAAGATCCGGGTGCCCCTCTGCAATTGGGGGATGATCCGCTCCAGGGACCGGCCGTGCAGGCTGATGCAGTCGCACTCGGGAAGCGACCAGCCCAGACGTGCGGCTGCAAGGCTGAAGGCCGACGGATGTGGCAGGCAGACGATCTCGTCAGCGGAGATGAACCGGGCGAGTTCCGCTCCAACGCCGTAGTGGAAGGGATCACCAGTCGCCAGGATGCAGGTTGGCTGGCCCCGGCGCGCGAGGATAGCTTCGTAGCCTGCTGCGATCGGGCTCGGCCAAGGGAATTTCTGTGCAGCGAGCGGCCCCGCAAGCGCGAGGTGGCGTGTCCCTCCGGCGACGAACTCAGCCGTGTCGAGAGCTGCGAGTGCTGCGGGCGAAAGACCCATCCGGCCATCCTCGCCGATGCCCACAATGGTGAGCCACGGTCGTCTCGGAGCCCCACTCGACACTCGCTCAGGTTTCAGGGACAAAGCGCTCATGCGCATCCTCATTCTGGGCGGCACGACCGAGGCTTCCGCTTTTGCCGCATGTCTCGCGGGGCGCTCCGACCTTAGCCCGCTGCTGTCGCTCGCCGGCCGAACGAGCGATCCGCGACCCGCCCCTATCCCGACCAGGATCGGCGGCTTCGGCAGCATCGACGGGCTCGTCCATTTCTTGATGGAGAAGAGGATTGCTGCAGTCGTCGATGCAACGCACCCGTTTGCCGCTCGAATGTCTCACAATGCGGCAGAAGCCTGCGACCGCATTGGCGTCCGACTCCTTGCCCTGCGGCGTCCTCCATGGGTTGCGACCGCCGGTGACCGCTGGATCGAAGTCCCATCGATGATCGAGGCCGTTCAGGCTCTGGGAGAGGCGCCCCGGCGCGTCTTTCTGACCATCGGTCGCCTCGAACTGAATCCCTTTTCGGCCGCCCAGCAGCATACCTATGTGGTGCGAAGCATCGAGCCGATCGGCGATGCCCTTGATGCGCCACATGTCATTGCGATTCGCGCCCGCGCGCCATTCATCGAGGACACGGAGCGTGCGCTCATGGAGCGCGAAGCCATAGACGTGATTGTGACGAAGAATTCCGGTGGGACGGCGACCTACCCGAAGATAACGGCAGCGCGGGCCTTGGGGCTTCCTGTGATCGTGGTGGCTCGCCCGCAGAAGCCTGTGGGAGTCGAAGAAGCGGAGACCGCGGAGGCGGCCGTCCGCTGGCTCGAGCGGCTTCATCGGCCCGCTCCGTAGAAGCGCGGCGTGTAAATGTAAGGTGCATGTCCGGCTTCCCGCTCGATGCGCCGGGTCGTGCTTGCGCCAATGATGACGAGGGTCGCCATATCGGCGGTGGACGGGTCTGCGTCGGCAAGGTCCAGGACTGCGATGCGCTCGTCGGGCCGCCCCACGGCACGCGCGAAGATGGTGGGTGTGTTCGGACCGCGGATCTTGGCAGCAATTGTCAGCGCAGTGCGAAGCTGCCAAGGGCGGGTTGATGAGATCGGGTTGTAGAGCGCCAACACGAAGTCAGCACCGAGCGCCGCACGCAGACGCGCTTCAATCACATCCCAGGGTTTCAGGTTGTCCGACAGCGATAGGGCGCAGAAGTCGCCGCCGAGCGGTGCACCGACGCGGGCCGCCGCAGCGAGCATGGCAGTCACACCGGGCTCGACACGGACCTCGAGCTTGCGCCAGGCCGGATCACCCGTCTCGAGCGCCTCGAATACCGCCGCCGCCATGGCGAAGACGCCAGGATCTCCACCCGATACCACAGCCACGCGCCGTCCCTGTGCCGCAAGTTCCAACGCCAGGCGTGCTCGCTCGACTTCTACCCGGTTATCGGAGGCATGCCGGCGCTGGTCCGGAACTTCGGGCGCGCGCGCCAGATATGGTCCATAGCCTACAAGATCGGTTGCCGCAGAGAGCGCCTCCGCAGTGGCAGGGGTCAGCCAACGAGGATCGCCTGGCCCGAGGCCGACAACCGTGAGTCGTCCTTGGTTCATCACAGGCGCCTTCCCTGGCCCGGTACAATGATCAGGGAAAAATACGGGGCTTCCTCGCCGTCCGGCAGCGCGGCGAAGGGGACAATCCGCTCAGTCGTCATCGTGGCGCGCTCCACATAGACAGCTCGCTCCAGAAGGCCGGTCGCGATGAGCGCCGCGCGCACTTTCCCCAGATTGCGACCAAGCTTCATCACCACAGCGGCGTCAGTGCCTGATAGGCGCCGCACCAACTCGTCCTGGCACAGAGTGCCAGGTACGACGGTAAGCACGTCATCCCCCCATGTGATCGGCATTCCCGCACGAGTCCAGGCGCCAGACATTCCGGTAACGGCCGGGATAACTTCGATCGGGACACGGTCCTTGAGGCGCCGCCACAGATGCATGAAGGAGCCGTAGAAAAACGGGTCTCCCTCGCAGAGAACCGCAACGGTGCTGCCAGATTCGATCTCGACGAGCAGGCGCTCTGTTGAAACCTCATAGAAGGTGCCGATGGCCGAGACGTAGTCAGGATGTTCTGCCGGGATTTCTGTCGTGACGGGATAGATGAGCGCGATCTCCCGATCCGGGTCTGCTCCAACCACTGCGTCGGCAATGGTCCGAGCATTGCCGCGCCGTCCATGCTTGCAGAAGTGGACGAGCCGGTCTGCCGTCTCGAGCACGGTACGAGCACGAACCGTCATGTAATCCGGGTTGCCCGGGCCGAGACCAACGCCGAATAGGCGGACACTTTCGCTCATCCTCGCCTTACTCCGCCGCGCTCGCGAGTGCGTTGACGGCAGCTGCTGCCATGGCACTTCCGCCCCGCCGCCCGTGCACTACGAGGAAGGGCAGGCGCCCGTTCCGCGCGAGGGCAACTTTGGATTCCGCTGCACCGATGAAGCCGACGGGAATACCAATCACGGCCGCCGGTTTCGGCACGCCCTCGTTCAGCATCTCGAGCAAACGGAAGAGAGCTGTCGGGGCATTACCGATAACGACGACGGAGCCGCCCAGGCGCTCGCGCCACAGCTCCAGGGCCGCGGCCGAACGGGTAGTATCCATCGACTTCGCCAGCACAGGAACGCGTGGATCATCGAGGGTGCAGACGACCTCGTTGCCAGCTGGCAGGCGGCTTCGAGTCACGCCGTTTGCAACCATCTTGGCGTCGCACAGGATCGATACCCCACGCTGCAATGCTGTTTCTGCAGCATGCGCAAAGTCAGGTGAGAGTTCGACGTCGGCTGGCAGGTCCGTCATGCCGCAGGCGTGGATCATGCGGACGACAACCCGCTCCGCCGCACCAGCAAAACGCGACAGATCGGCTTCAGCACGAATGATCGCAAACGAGCGACGGTAAATCTCTGCGCCATCGCGGACATAAGCGGGTGCTTCACGCATCAGAGGGGCTCGTGGAATGCATCGGCAAGGATGCCGGACTCTGGAAGATCACGAAGACGCCTTATGATTTCACTGAGAGGCAACGAGGAGAGCGCCGGATCTTGTGCGGAGCCGCCAATGATCGTGCGGTAGAGGCCATCACTGCTGCCGACCAAGGTCAGCGCGGCTGCTCGAGGATGGGCGCATCCCTTCGTGCAGCCAGATACGTGAACAGTCATACCTGCCGCAAGGAGCTTGCGTGCGGATTCAGCAATCTGCGCAGCGTCCGCCTGCACTCGCGTGAAGGCGCTTGCACAGGCAGGACGCCCCGGGCACGCGAGCACGGACAAGCGGGGATCGGCCGGGTCAAGGATGAAACCAGCGCCGCGCGCTTCCTCTGCGAGCGCGCGAACTTGTTCTGGCGCCAGACCTGGAATCAGGAATCCGCGCGTAAAGGACACGCGAACCTCGCCACGTCCGAAACGCTCCGCCCAATCGGCGACTGTATCAATCTGGGCTGCATGGCATCGTCCGAAAGGCAGCGCACCTAAGAGGGCTGCCTGGCCCTCGACCAGAGGGATGATCCCTGCGCGAGGTGCTGCTCTTCGGCACATCGGCGGCATCACGGGAGCGAGACCCACGACGCTGCCCAAATTGACGACCAGCTCGGTTGCGAGATCTCGAAAACGCCGAACATTCGTTTTTCCCGACCGTCTCATCTCGGCGAAGCGTCTCAGAAGGGCGAGTACGGCTTCAGGCGTGCGGTCCGGGGATGTCGTACCGATCCAGCGAATCGTGCTCCCGTGCGCAAGTCCGAGGGCAAGTCCAATTTCTCCGAATGACCGGACGGCACGCAGACTGATGTCTGCTCCGACCTCGTCGAGCGGTATGCATCCGCCACCATCGACGGCAACACAGATCTTTGGCGGGAGGTCTGGCAGGGCGGCAGCAGCAGCTTCGATGGAGTTTGCCAGGGCACGGGTGTCGACGAGGTCAGCAGGGTCTGTCCCGGCAACAGGGGATACGACGGTGAGCCGGAACGGTCCGTCGCCCGCCGGTTCGACGAGCCCGGCCGTTTCGAGACTGGCGAGAAAGATCGGGTAGGTTTCCTCCCGCAGACCGCGGATCTGCAGGTTGCCGCGGGCCGTCACGTCGAGCAGCCCGTTGCCGTGTGTCCGCGCCGCTTGCGCCAGGAGGCGAGTCTGCGCGGCGCTCAGCACGCCACCAAGCGGGTAGATGCGGGCGAGCAGCCCGTCACCCGTGGCCATCGGGCGGCGGACGCCGGGGCACCAGCCTCGGCGATGATGGACGGCAGTCTCACTGGTCATTCGGCGGCTCCTGCTGACCACCGGGCCGCTCGAGAAAAGCGGTAATCGAGTTGAGGCGACTCTCCCACAAGCCCCTTCGGTGAATCTCGGCCAGTCGGTCGCAGATGGCCTGAGCGGCCGCATCGTTCGCCGCATGCAGTTCATTGTGCACGGTCTCGTCTGCAATCAGAGCCGCGAAGACGAGGTCGAGGGTCACCGGTCCGACCGCATCCGTAGTCGCTACGAAGGCGCAAAGAGCGTCGACGCTTTGCGCGATTTCAGCTGCGCCTCGCCAGCCGTGACGCAGTTGCGCAGCAATCCAACGCGGATTGGTCAACCGTCCACGAACGAGCCGATCGACATCTTCCTGCAGACTACGGGCTTTTGGTGTCTCGGGGCAGCTCGTATCGAGACTGTAGAGAGCAGGTCGATTTCCGAGTCCCGCGGCTGCGGCTGCGAAACCACCCATCGCATCGGCCACGGCATCGCCATCCAGGATATCCCGTTCGGCCACGTCGGTGACATGCACGAAGGCTTCGGCTCTGGCGACCCGATCTTGAAAGGTCCCGTCTTCGGAAGGCGCACCCTCGGGCCCGAAGGAGTGCGACGTGTTCGCCAGATAGGTGCGGCCGAGATCCTCCCGGGTCGTCCAAATTCCATCCAGCGCACGGTCTGCTACGCCGGCACCATATGCGCCCGGGGCCGCCCCGAAGACGCGCGCCAGAGGCTCGCCCCGACGGCGTGCAGCCGCGAGTTCATTCCATTCCATGTCCTCGCTCAGGGTCGCCACGGCTTTCACGGCCCGATCGAGCAGCGCGATCTGATCCGGGAATGTGTCACGGAACGCGCCCGACACGCGAAATGTCACGTCCACACGCGGCCATTCCAGGAGCGGCTGGGCCACGATCTCGAAACCGGTCACGCGGGTCGAAGCATGGTCCCAGGTCGGACGAACGCCCATAAGGGCCAGCCCATGCGCCATGTCCTCACCGCCGGACCGGAGCGTAGGCGAGGCCCATAGATCCATTACGATCCGACGCGGCCAATCACCCTCGTCCTGCAGATGGCGTCGCACCACTTCGGTGGCGGCCTTCCAGCCGAGCGCAGTTGCGGCACGGCTCGGAATAGCACGTGGATCAAGGGTCGTGAGATTGCGGCCAGTCGGCAGGACGTCGGCGCGACCGCGCCACGGCGACCCCGCGGGTCCCGGTGGTACGAACCGACCGTCGAGCGCATTTAGCAGGCCTTGCCGCTCGCCCACCGCACAGGCCTCGAAGCCTTCGGGGGCCTGCCCGAATACATGCAGTCCATCCCGAATCGTGACCGTGCCGAGATCGCACAGATGGGCGTCCAGTCGGGTGAGGGCTTCATCCATCGAAGTTACATTTTCGACTCCGCAAATCGCTGCGAGGCCGCTCACACGCGCGCGCTCCAGGATTTCAGAAGCGACCAGGTCGGCGCGGCGAGGATCGAGTGTCTGAGCCGAGGAGAATTCCTCGACCAAGTCGCGCAGGGCGGCCGCCTCGCCATGCAGTCTCGCCTGCGCGACCGGGGGTGGGAGATGGCCCACAGTCAACGCGCCGATCCGGCGCTTGGCAGGTGCGGCTTCGCCCGGGTCGTCGACGATGAATGGATAGATCACCGGTATCGGCCCTATCGCCAGGCGAGGCCAGCAATCGGGGGACAGGGCCACTGCTTTGCCGGGCAGCCACTCGGCGGTGCCATGTGTGCCGAGATGCAGCAGGGCGTCGATCTGCTCGAGGCACCGCAATCCGAAGTAGAATGCAAGATATGCGTGGGACGGGGGCAGGTCCGGATCGTGATACCGGCTCTTTCGATCCCCGCCATGGCCCCGATCGGGCTGCAAGGCCACGAGAACATGGCCGGCGCGCAGAGCCCGGAACTGGAAGGCGCCGTCGCGGATGGCCGGATCAGCCTCAGGGCTGCCCCACACAGCGTCGAGTTGGGCCTGTCGTTCCGCGGGAAGAGAGGCGAGCCACGTTTTGTAGGTTGCGATCGGGATCTTCAAAACCGGCTCGCCATTGATGAGGCGAAGCATGAGATCGCGCGGGGTGAAATCCCGGGCCGCATCGTAACCGGCCTGAACCAGCACATCGAGGATGCCGCAGGTGCTCGCCGGAGTGTCGAGACCTACGGCGAAGCCCGCTCGCCCACCGCGAGCCGGGTAGTCAGACAGGACGAGCGCGAGACGTCTTTCCCCACGAGGCTTCCTGGCGAGTTGAACCCATGCGACCGCTTGATCCGCAACGAAGGCAATGCCAGCGTGATCCGGCTCCTGTACCCGGCGGGCGAAGGCAAGCGCGGGATCCGGGTCGGCTTCCGATTTGAACGAGATCGCGCCTGACCCGATCCGGCCATCGAATTCAGGGAGGGCCACTTGCATCGCCATGTCCACAGCAGACAGCCCGCGTGCGGATGCGGCCCAGG
Organism: Microvirga massiliensis; assembly: GCF_001006805.1. Classification (GTDB taxonomy): domain Bacteria; phylum Pseudomonadota; class Alphaproteobacteria; order Rhizobiales; family Beijerinckiaceae; genus Microvirga; species Microvirga massiliensis. The sequence continues at coordinate 197,224 of NZ_LN811363.1, forward strand.
CCTCTCGGGTGCTGCCGCTCGGGATAACCTGGAGAATCGGACAGTTCGCATCATCGAGAACGAAGGTTGCATCGTCTCGAGCAGCAAACGCGGTTGTGGTCACAATGACACTCGGGCGACGAGCACGGACTGCCCGTTGCACCACCATCAAGGACTCCGGGTCCTTCAGACTGGAGACGGCAAGGACAAGCACATCGAGACCGCGCTCCGCAAGAGCATGGGCGAGCGACACCACAGCAGCCGTATCGCCGGCGAGTACGGCAGAGCGATAGACCAGAAGGCAGGCGAGGGGCCGCGCCGGGGACAACCGGGCGATAACAGTTTCTGGATCTTCGGGGCCGTGCGCCAGCGTCCAAGCGAACGCACGAGGCACGGGACGGGGTGGCTCGAAGGGGCCGGCTGAACGCCCGATCTCGGCCGCGATGCGGCCAAGGAGCCGAGCCAGGTTTTCGACGCCGCCCGCTCGAAAATAGGCTTCGAGTTCATCGCAAAGAGCGGCATCGACGGTTGCATAGTCGGCGAGGCGTAGGTCCGGGCGGTCGTCGCCTGGAAGAACCGCGAGCTTCACGCCACGCGCGCTGCACGCCGCCTTCAGGCGTTCGAGGCCATATCGCCAGTAATCAAGACCGCCGAGACAGCGCGCGAGCACGAAATGCGCCTTTGCTGCGGTCGCCTCCACGTAGAGGTCGACCGAGAGCGGATGGCGCAATCGGCGGAGGGAGGCGAGGCGCAGCGTGGGAGCACTAGGTGAACTCCGACCCTGGGCTGCCGCCAGGGCGGACAGATCGCTATCCGCGAAGGAGAGCACCACGATATCTCCCGGGGGCTGACGGAGATCGACCGCCTCGCCACCCTCATCGAGGGAGATCGTCGTGACCGGCAGGAGGTGCATGTTACCCGCGGAGGGCCGCCTCTACGGCGTCGCGGTCGAATCCCTTGAGGCCGATCACGACCATGCGTCCGTCCCGTGCCTCGTCCGGCCTCCACGCCCGGTCGAAATGATGTGCCACGCGCCGTCCTACCCCCTGGACGACGAGCCGCATTGGCTTGCCCCGGACAGGCGCAAAGCCCTTGATGCGCAGGACGCCGGCAGCCTCGGCCGCACGCTTCACCCGGATTTCCAGGGCCTCCGGATTGTCCACGTGGCCAACCGGGATGGCAAAACTCTCGAAATCGTCGTGATCATGGTCGTCTGCACTCTCGTGATGCGACGGGCGGGCTTCGAGATTGGACTCGGCCGCGGCGCCGAGACCCAGGATAACGGCCGGATCCACGCTGCCATGCGCGGTCTCGATGACCTTGACCGCCCGTGGCAGGTGCCCCCGAACTTCAGAGCGGACGCGCGATCGGTCTGTCTCGTCCATCTGATCGGTTTTGTTCAGAAGGATGAGGTCTGCGCAGAGGAGTTGGTCCTCGAACACCTCCTCGAGCGGGTTGTCGTGGTTCACGGACACGTCGAGCGTGCGCTGGTTTGCAAGCGCCGCCGGATCCTCGGCGAAAGCACCCGATGCGACGGCGGGGCCGTCGACAACCGCGATCACGCCATCCACCGTCACCCGGGAGCGAATGTCAGGCCAGTTGAAGGCGTTGACCAGGGGTTTCGGGAGAGCCAACCCTGACGTTTCGATCAGAATGTGTTCGGGTGGCTTCGGTCGGTTCAGGAGCTTGTTGAGTGCGGGAACGAAATCATCCGCCACGGTGCAGCACAGACATCCGTTCGGTAGTTCCACGATATCGTCCTGCGTACAACCCTCGATGCCGCAGCCTTCGATGAAAGAGCCGTCGAAGCCGAGATCACCGAACTCGTTGACGAGCACCGCGAGCCGGCGGCCGCGTGCGTTCTCGAGAAGATGGCGCACGAGCGTCGTCTTTCCGGCGCCCAAAAAGCCGGTGACGATCGTACAAGGCGTTTTCGCGAAGCTGCTCATCGTAGAGATTCCTGTTTCCGCGCCGTTTTCCTCAAGCGGCGTTGCTTGTCTTGGTTGGTGGAATGCGAGCCACAACACCTTTCCGGAAGATCTCCGGTCGCTCGCGCCAGGGCACAAGGCCATCGGCGGTCGCGGCGTAGCGTCGTAGCCCTTCGATGATTGTATCGACCGATGTCTTAGGATCGAGATCGCCGTAGATGTATGTCCAACGTCCGGGAGCCGAGATGGCCACGGTGCACGGTCGTTTGCAGACCGAGAGACACTCGACCGGCTCCAGGCGGATGGAGGGCGCTCCGTCCCGAGCGATTGCGGCCGCGAGCGCTTGGTGGAGCATCGCACCAGGTCTAAGCTCCTTCTCCTCTGGCCCGCCGGGCGGGCGGCAGGTCACGCAAACGTGGAGGCAAATCTCCGGGGCGGTGGTCATGGTATCAGATTGCCTTTGTCAGGCGAGGGCCGGGGGCGAAACGACGAGAGGTCAGAGGCCGGCTAGAAGCGGCCATGCGGGAGGCGAAAGGCGCGGGTGAGGGCCAGGACGACGGGACGAGCGGTCTTCGACAGGGCAGGCGTGGGCATCGTTCTCTCCGTCGGGCGGCCGCGAGGACCGGATGAGCTTCCACGGACGGATCGAACGAGGGTCATCGCTCGAGGAGTCGTTACCGGTACACCCCGTCCGGCAGGTCCGACAGAAGCAGAAGGCGACGGCAGGTCTCCTGGCTCACGGGTCGATGTCCTTGCTCATGCCTTCCCGGGACAACCCAGTGGCTCACCAAGAAAGGACTCTCCGCTTACAGTTGCGGGGGCAGCCGCGGTTTCACACCGCATTCCCTTTTCACCCTGTTTCCAGGGCACCGTCGGCCGGACGATAGCGCTCGCACGGCCGCGCTGCAACCGGGTCCAGCTCAGTTCTATGTCTTGAGGCGCGATCACCGTCCGAGGCCGAAAGCGAGCGGCCAGGACTGAGGCGATTCCGCCGTGGGTGAGGTGGACCTTGAAGGAGCGTGACGGGAGGAGCGGTTGACCGCTATACCACCTCGATGACGATTCAAGCCGATCTCGGTTCTCGCGCCGACCCGCTGGCCGGCAACCGCCTGACGCTCGTGCTGGGAGGCGCACGTTCGGGTAAGAGCCGCCACGCGGAGGCGCTGGTCCAGACTTGGGCGGCTCCCTGGATCTACCTTGCGACGGCCCAGCCGTCCGATGACGAGATGCGTGAGCGAATCGCGGCTCACCGCAGCCGGCGCCCGGACGGCTGGATCACGCGAGATGAGCCATTCGATCTGGCGGGAGCAATCCGGGATGCGCCCGCCGGCGCGCCGGTACTCGTCGACTGCCTGACGCTCTGGCTCACCAACGTGATGCTCGCCGGGCGCGACGTTGACGCCGCAATCCGTGAACTCGTCGAGACCTGCGGCGGGGCACCAAGGCCGCTCGTACTGGTATCGAACGAGGTCGGCCTTGGAATCGTGCCCGACAATGCTCTCGCGCGGCGCTTCCGGGATCATGTCGGCGTCCTGCACCAAAGGCTCGCGGCACAAGCGGACCGGGTGCTGTTCATGGTGGCCGGCCTCTCTATGACGGTGAAGTAGGACGAGATGACCACGGACGATGCGGCACGCCACCGTGCCAAGATGATCAAGCGCAAGGAGGTCCAGGACCGGGAGGTTGCCTCCAAGACCCTCGAGAAGGGGCTTCTCGTCGTTCACACGGGGCCGGGCAAAGGCAAGTCCACGGCCGCCTTCGGGTTGATGCTGCGAGCGCTCGGCAGAGGGTTCAGGGTCGGCGTGGTGCAGTTCGTCAAGGGAGTCTGGGAGACCGGTGAGCGGCTCGCCCTGGAGCGCTTTGCCGATCAAATCGAGTGGCACACCATGGGGGAGGGGTTCACTTGGGAAACCCAGGACCGGGCCCGCGACGTCGCGGCGGCCGGGCGCGCCTGGAGCAAGGCAAAGGAGCTCATGGACCGTGAGGACATTCGCCTGCTCATCCTGGACGAGCTCAACATCGCGCTGCGCTACGATTACCTCCAGCTCGCCGAGGTGGTCGCCGTCCTGCGGGAGCGGCGGCCGGATCTCCATGTCATCGTGACAGGCCGCAACGCCAAACCTGATCTCATCGAGACCGCCGACCTCGTGACCGAGATGACCCTCGTCAAGCACCACTTCGCGGCTGGCGTGAAGGCTCAGGAAGGCATCGAGTTCTGATGCGGGCCCTCATGGTCCAAGGGACCGGCTCGAATGTCGGCAAGTCGCTCCTCGTGGCGGGCCTATGCCGATTCTTCGCGCGGCGCGGCCTCAGGGTGCGTCCGTTCAAACCGCAGAACATGTCGAACAACGCTGCCGTCACGGCGGATGGTGGCGAGATCGGGCGGGCACAGGCCCTCCAGGCACGGGCCGCCGGCATTCCGCCGAGTGTCCACATGAATCCAGTGCTGCTGAAGCCCCAGAGTGAGGTCGGCGCCCAAGTCGTCGTGCAGGGCCGCATGATCGGCACGGCTCGGGCTCGCGAGTATCAACTCTGGAAGCCGCGATTGCTCGAGGCGGTCCTCGACAGCTTTGGCCGGCTTTCGCGAGAAGCTGATCTCATCCTCGTCGAAGGGGCCGGTTCGGCCTCTGAGGCTAATCTCCGGGCCGGCGACATTGCCAATATGGGTTTCGCTCATGCCGCGGGCGTTCCCGTCGTGCTGGTTGGCGACATCGATCGCGGTGGAGTCATTGCTAGCCTTGTGGGCACCAGGGCGGTGCTCGACGAGACCGACGCCGCGATGATTCGCGGATTCATCGTGAACCGCTTCCGCGGCGACCCGACGCTGTTCGAGGACGGGATGCGCTTCATCGCGGAGCGGACCGGCTGGCCGGCGCTGGGCCTTGTGCCCCACTTTTCCGATGCCGCGCGTCTGCCGGCAGAGGATGGTCTCGGACTGAGGCGTGATGGACCGCGTGACGAAGCGGTGGAGAGACGTGATAAAGGCGTTCTGATTGCCGTTCCGGTGACACCGCGGATCGCCAATTTCGATGACCTCGATCCACTCCGTGACGAGCCTGGCGTCACTGTTGCCCTGATCGAACCGAGCATGCCGATCCCCGCGTCAGCGGCGCTCGTTATCCTGCCTGGCTCCAAGAGCACCATCGAAGACTTGCACTTCTTTCGGGAGCAGGGTTGGGACATCGATCTTGCGGCCCATTACCGCCGGGGCGGACGCGTGCTCGGGCTGTGTGGGGGCTATCAGATGCTGGGACGTTTGATCGAGGATCCGCACGGCATCGAGGGGCCACCCGGGCGCGCAGTGCAGGGCTTGGGGCTGCTCGACGTGGCGACTACGCTGATGCCTGAAAAGCAGCTCAGGCATGTCACGGGCACCACGATGCCCGACGGTACCCCGTTCTGCGGTTATGAAATGCACATTGGGGTGACGGATGGGGCGGGCGCGACCGAGCGCCCCTTTGCACAGCTTTGCGGGGGACGGACCGACGGTGCGGTGTCCGCCGACGGGCGCATTGCTGGAACCTATGTGCATGGTCTTTTTGCAGATGACCGCCAGCGCATGCGGTGGCTCGAGATGCTCGGTGCGCCGAACAGCGGGCTCGACTACCAGGCTCTCGTGGACGAGATCCTGGACCGACTGGCCGACCACCTCGGCGCCCATATCGACTGTGACCAACTCCTCGCGATCAGCGCACGATGAGCCAGGCGAGACCGGCAAGACCTGCGACGAGCAAAAGCAGGAGCGCGCAGGCGGTCCGATAGAGGGCAAGAGCTCGATCGATGTCGGCCGGCGTCGCGTTCGTGCGTCCGTCACCCATCCAGCGATCCTCTATGCGAACCTCTCCATAGACTCGGGGCCCGGCGAGCTTCAGTCCGAGTGCACCGGCCATAGCGGCCTCGGGCCAGCCCGCATTCGGGGAGCGATGATGCGAAGCGTCTCGTTTCAAGGCTCGCAGCGCATTGCGGGGAGAGGCGCCTTCGTGCAGTGCAGCCGCGGCAATAATGAGCGCGGCCGAGAGCCGGGAGGCGGGAAGATTTATCAGATCATCCAAGCGGGCCGAGGCCCAGCCAAATGCCTCGTGTCGAGGCGTGCGGTGTCCGATCATGCTGTCGGCGGTGTTCACAGCCTTGTATAAGGCTCCGCCAGCGGGCCCGCTCACCGCGAGCCAGAGGGACGGAGCCACGACTCCGTCGGAGAAGTTTTCAGCGAGGCTCTCGATCGCGGCGCGGCAGACGCCGGCATCATCAAGGCTTTGAGGATTGCGCCCGACGATCATCGATACGGCCGCCCGACCTCCGTCGAGCCCCCGCTCCCGCAGGCTCGCCGCTACCGCCGCAACGTGCTCATGGAGACTGCGCTGGGCGAGAAGGCTGCTTGTGACGAGGGTGAAACCTACCAATCCGATTGGCCCCAGGGCGAGAAGCAGGTCTCCCACAGCGACAGTCGCAAGTCCTGTGAGCCCTAGGAGCAGTCCCAGGGCGAGAATGCCGGCAGCCCGTCGCCATCTTGCAGACCACGTCTCCCGGTTCAGGAGTCTGTCGAGAACCGAGATCAGCCGCCCTATCCAACTGACGGGATGGCCGATCCATGTGTACACCTTGTCGGAGTAGCCGAGTGCAGCCTCTACTAGGAGGACAAGAGTCACAAGCACGAGAGTGTCGGGCGGGAGCACTGGAGTCGAATGAGCGAGAAGCAAATCTGGCACGGGGGTGATCTCGATGAGGCTCAACGGCTTTTTCCTGACGCTCCGAAACCCTGGATAGATCTGTCGACCGGCATCAACCCAATACCTTATCCCTTACCCGCACTGCCATCCCATCTTCTGGAGCGCCTTCCACCGCCCGGTGCACATGCTGATCTGGAGGCTGCGGCCGCTGAAGCTTACGGGACAAGTGACACGGCAGCCGTGGTGGCAGCTCCTGGCACCCAGGTTTTGATCAGCCTTTTACCGCTCCTGCGATCTCGCTCGAGGGTTGCCGTGCTAGGCCCAACCTATGCGGAGCATGCCGTCTCTTGGCGCAGAGCGGGGCACGAAGTCGTAGAGGTTACTTCGCTGACTGATGCAGCTGGAAGCGATGTTCTCGTGGTCGTGAATCCCAACAACCCGGATGGACGCTTTATCGCGCGGCAGACACTTCTGGAACTGGCCGAGCACTTTCACCGGTGCAGCGGATGGCTCGTTGTTGACGAGGCCTTTGCGGATTTTGATGACGATGCGACGCTGGTTGCGCACCAACCGCCGAATACGATCATCCTTCGCTCCTTCGGCAAGACTTTCGGACTCGCGGGCTTGCGGCTCGGATTTGCTATTGCACCGAAAGCCATAGCGTCCAGAATTCGCGCAGCTCTCGGTCCCTGGGCTGTGTCTGGTCCCGCGATCGAGTTGGGACGGCGCGCATTGCGGGATCGTGAATGGCGCGTTGCTGCCGCTCAAGCGCGGGTTGAGGATGCTCGACGGCTGGACGCGATGCTGCTGCGCGTAGCCGAGGGGGCACTCGGAGGCACGACGTTATACCGTCTTGTTGAAACGGACGATGGACCAGAGCTGTTCTCCTACCTCGGCCGACATGGCATCTGGGTCAGACGCTTCCAAAGCAATCCTAGGCTTTTGAGATTCGGGTTGCCCGGGCCCGGGTGGGCCTGGTCACGCCTCGACGAAGCGATCAGGAACTGGTCGCCTCCTAACGATGGCGAGCAACCGACCGACGCTCGAGCCAGAAGCTCTCACAAGGAACTGCCGGCGTAGTCTCCACCGCGATCGGGTTGCCTCGGTTCGGTCCAAAACTGGGCGCAGCGCGATTCGCTATACTTCTCTGGTAGCCTGAAGCTCATCCCGGGTGTTCGACGGCTGCGTGACGGGGATCTCAATGCGCTGGTGTGGCAGCGGTGAGGGTAGCTCACCTCATCCTTGCTCTTGACCTGGAACTTGTCCTAATTGTTCTCAGGTCTCTATCGCCGCCGAACCGGTTCAGGCCAGCCTTGAGAGCAATCAATGAGGAAGCTCTATGTGATCGGCCTAGGGTCGGGAAATCCCGACCACATGACTGTTCAGGCGATTAAGGCTCTGAACGACGTCGATGTTTTCTTTCTCATCGACAAGGGGCCGGCCGCTAGCGAGCTGGCTGTTGCTCGTGAAGAGATATGCCGTCGCTTCATCGAGAATCCAGACTATCGGATTGTCCGTGTCCGCGATCCAGAGCGCAATAGACAATCGGCGGACTATAAACTCGCGGTCGATGAGTGGCATCGAGCGAGGGCAGCTGCTGTCGAAAGCGTGATCCGCGACGAACTCGGGTCGGACGAACGCGGCGCCTTCCTCGTATGGGGCGATCCGACCATATATGACAGCACGATCAGAATCCTCCAGCATGTCCTCGCGCGGGGCACTGTGGAGTTCGACTATGAGGTGATTCCCGGCATCAGCAGTATCCAAGCCTTGGCGGCAGCCCACCGCATTCCGTTGAACGGAATCGGCGAGGCCGTTCACATCACAACCGGTCGGAACTTGACCCAGGGCCGCACTGGGCTTTCTGAGAATACCGTCGTCATGCTTGATGCGGAGAACAGCTTCCGGTCCGCGCCAGCCGCGGATCCCTACATCTATTGGGGTGCCTATGTCGGAATGCCTGACGAGACGCTGATCGCAGGAAGAGTCGCGGAGGTCGCCAACCGGATCGAGACTGTCCGAAAACGGATGCGAGATGAAAAGGGTTGGATCATGGACATTTACCTCTTGAAGGATGGAAAAGCCGAAGAATGATCCGAAATGTGCATGGTGATGTATTGAACGGCATGTGCCTCAATGCATTCGATGACATGATCTGGCGGCAGGATCTCGACGCACTGGTGTTCAGGCCGAAAGGTTACCAGGGTGGCTGCTTCGTCCACCGGCTCGCGTTTCGCTTCCATGACAGCGAGGCATCCCGAGAGAGCTGTGAGAAATTCTTCTGGGCGAATCTGGATGCCTTCGAGCGGGCGGCGCAAGCCAAAATCCGAAGAGGTCGAGTCCTTGACGGGGAGAACTTCCATCTGACGAGCCGGGACATCCGGCGGGCCATGAGCTTGCCTCCCGACGCATCATGAAGACCGGACTGGCCAAGAAATCAGGTCGAGAACTCGCCAGCTTTGCATTTGTGATTCAATGAAATAGGGTTATAGCTGAGAGGTCGGATCCCCTCTCGGGGAAGAAAAAGGGAATGCGGTGCGGGCGACTTTCGCCCAATGCCGCGGCTGCCCCCGCAACTGTAGGCGGAGAGTGTTCCTCGACGCGCCACTGGGATTCTCCGGGAAGGCAAGAGGAAACACGCTGATCCGTGAGCCAGGAGACCTGCCGGCATCGGAAGTACCTCGCAAAGTCCTCGGGTGGAGGACAAAGGATGGAAGATGAACACTCAGCAGACGCTCCCGATCCAAACATCCGTCGCCTCGGCTTCTCGCCTGACCCAGATCGGTCTCGCCGCATTTCTCGGCCTGTTCGTTGTCGGATTCGCTGGCTTCTCGCATATCGAGGCCATTCATAACGCGTCGCACGACGTGCGCCATTCTCTTGCCTTCCCCTGCCACTGAGGGCGAGGGCGATGGCGGTCTTTCGGAACATCGTATTCATCGCCGCACTGGCAGGACTCGTCGCTGGCCTTGCGATGACCGTCATGCAGTACGCCGGCACCGTTCCTCTGATCCTGAAGGCCGAAACGTTCGAATCTGCCGAATCGACTCACAATCATGCCGCTGCGCCAAATGTGGCGGCAACTTCTCAACTTCACGACCATGACGAAGGCTGGACGCCGGAGAATGGGTTCGAGCGCTCGGCCTACACCGCACTTGCCAACATAGTGACGGCCATTGGTTTTGCGCTCTTGCTCGTGGCAGCGTCCGAGATTGCGGGCGGGATGATCGGGTGGCGTCAGGGGATATTCTGGGGGCTGGCAGGTTTTGCCGTGTTTACCTTGGCACCCGGCGTCGGGCTTCCTCCCGAGTTGCCGGCCATGCCGGCAGCTGAACTCGACCAGCGTCAGGCCTGGTGGATTGCGACCGCGGTTGCGACGGGTATCGGGCTGGCCTTGCTCGTCTTCAAGAAATCCTTGCCGCTCGCAATCCTCGCCGTCGCACTCATCGTTGCGCCGCATCTCGTCGGTGCGCCGAAGCCGGATAGCTTCGAAACGCCAGTTCCCGAAGCTTTGGCGCATGACTTCGTGGTCATGGTGTTCGTAGTCAGCCTTGTCTTCTGGGTAGTCCTTGGCGGGACTGCGGGCTTCCTCCGCTCGCGGGTGGAGCAGATGGGATAAGTTACTGATTCAGCCCTCTCAATAATAAGAGAATAAGAGGTTTATAGCCGTGGTCCAAACCTAAACTTGAAGTGGAACGACGTTGCCGGCCGATAATTGCTAGATCATCGCAACAAGATGACCGATGCGGCTGTCCGCTTCAACTGCAAGAGCTTAACACCAAGATGCGTGTGAATGATTCCTGTTCATCTCCGCCCTCTGTTGATGCCGGGGTTCAGCTTGTTTCTGTCGACCGACGAATGATGGCCGGAGGCCCGGCCCCGCCGGGCACGCGCTCGTGATGGCATGCTCCTTTCCAGCCCGCTGCCGATGTGGGACTGTCTCCAGGTGAGGTTCTGGCTCGCCATCCAGCGCCTGCTCCCGGTCCTTGCGGTCCTGGGACTCGTGCTCGCCCCGTTCACCGCGCCCGCATCGGCCGGGGGGATGAGTTCGCCCATGGCCGCCATGGCGGCGGGCGACGGCATGGCGATGGCCGGGGACATGGACTGCTGCCCACCGGAGCGGCCCGTGACGCCGGACTGCCTGAGGGCGTGCCCACTCCTGTCCGTCTGCCTGGCGAAGACCTTGCAGTGCATCGCCGCGGCGAGTGCCATGCTGGTCCAGATCGCCGTCACGCACGTCCTCATCCCGGGGAACGACGCCCTGCCGGACAGCCTGGCCCAAGGGCCACCTCCGCGACCTCCGCAAGCCTGAGTTCGATGCCGGCCGCAGGGCCGGATGCCGTCGCGTGATGCCGTCGCGCGGCAGGCCGCATCTGTTCGACTCGGGAGGAACAGTCATGATGCACGACATGATGGGAGGCGGGATGATGTGGGGCATGGGGCTGTTCGGGATCGTCGCCCTGCTCGTGGTGATTCTGCTGATCGCCGCCCTGGTCAAATACGTCTTCTTCCGCTGAGGCCCGCCATGATCCGGCTGGCTCTTGCGGTCTCCGCGCTCGCCGTCCTCGCGGCTCCAGCAGCCGCGCAGGGCGATCCCGACCGCGGCGCCCAGCTCTACCGGGCCTGCGCGGCCTGCCACTCCCTGGAGCCCGACCGCAACATGACGGGGCCGAGCCTTGCCGGGATCTGGGGCCGCAAGGCGGGCTTGCTCGCGAGCTTCCACCGCTATTCGCCGGCCCTGAAGGGGTCCGATGTGACCTGGACCGAGGAAACCCTCGATCCGTGGCTCCGGGATCCAGCGAATTACATCCCGGGCAACCGAATGACCTTTCCAGGGATCAAGGATGCGTAGGCGCGCGCGGACCTCATCGCCTATCTGGGAACGATTCCCGCCACGGGTCAGGCAGACCGGAGCGCGCCCGGCGGTGCAACGGGCGAGATGATGGGCGGCGGCTCCGTGCCCAACCTGAGGACGCTCGCCCCGGAGGATCGCGTGCAGGCGATCGGCCATTGCGGCGACACCTACCGGGTCACCACCGCCGACGGGAGGACGCAGGAGTTCTGGGAGCGCAACCTGCGCTTCAAGACGGACTCGGGGCCGGAGGGACCGGAGAAGGGCGCCCCGGCCCTCGTCGGGGCCGGGATGATGGGCGACCGCGCCTCCGTGATCTTCGCGGCGCCCGAGGAGATCAGTGCGCTGATCAAGCCCCAATGCTGAGAATGAAGGAGAGACACATGCACGATGCGCTTGCATGCACCCGGCGGGGCTTCGTCGCCGGATGTTTAGTCCCGGCATTTGGTGGATCGGGTCGAGCCTGAAGCGTTGCGGCTCGGATGTCCAGATCTTGCAGATGTATTCGTAGGGGGTGAGGCCCTTCAGGGTCTTGAGCCGACGGGCGAAGTTATAGGCCCTCAGGAAGTCACCGAGGTGGCCGCGCAGTTGGTCGTAAATGTCGTAGTAGTAGCGCCTGACGGTGGCGTCCTTGAGCGTGGGGTTCATTCTCTCGACTTGCCCATTCGTCCAGGGATGGCGCGGCTTCGTCGGCGGCACTCTCTCGCTCTCGAACAACGACGACGGCGGTTTCACCGGCGGCGGCCAGATCGGCTACAACTACCAGATCGGGTCATTCGTGATCGGTGCCGAGGCCGACATCCAGTGGGCCGATACGGACCAGAACATCAACGCCGTCTTCGTGCCGGCGCCCGGCTTTGTTGCCGGCTGAGACGTCTTCGTGCCCGGCGTCTTTAATAGCAACGCTCCGGAGTGGTGGGGCTCGGTGCGGGCGCGCCTGGGCGTCGCGATCGATCGGGTCCTGATCTACGCCACCGGCGGTCTCGCCTACACCGAGGACAACACCGGCTGGGTGGTCGGCGGCGGTGTCGAGTGGGCCCTGCCCGTGAACTGGTTCGGCTCCTCGGCGGTCACCTTCGGGGTCGAGGGCCTGTGGATCAACATCGATAGCGACAATAACAACTTCAACAATGGCTTTGTCGGGACGTTCTCGACCCCCGGCAGGGCGCCCGTTGCGGTCGTCGCACCGGCATTCGACAACAACAACGACAACGAGTTCGGCGTCGTGCGCGCGAAGCTCAACTTCAAGTTCTGAGCATCGCATCCACAAACACAAGGCCCGGCCAAGCGCCGGGCCTCTTTATTACCTTGCGGCCTGCGTCATACTTGCTCCGAGCAAGCTGTCGAAACGCGCCTGACTTTCAGCTGACCTTTGGGTTCGCTTACCGCGCCAAGCCGCGCGGAGCGACGTAGTCGACCGGACCGAAAGGATTAGTCGCTCCCACATAGGGCCCGTTCAAAATCGGGCTAGGCAGGAGATAAAGCCCGAATTTGGCGCGCGTCGGATCGTAGGGGGGCATCAGCAGATAGGATTGCGCCTGACCGTAGCCGCTCGTCGTCCGATCGAGCGAGCCGACCGGGACAACCGTGCCCGGGTCCAGAAAACTGCGTGGTGTTACTCGCAAGACCATCGGGCCGCCCTGCCCCAGTGCTTGGCGCTTGCGGGGCTGGGCCTCCGCATGCAGCGGGATGGCAAGGGATATAACAGCAGCAGTCGCACGGATGACGAATGGGGAACGCATTGCCAGTCCTCCACAGTTCGAGAAGACTCTCGCGGGAACCCCCGTTGCAGGTTTCTTTGTGGCGTCGGCTGTCTCAACTCACGCTCCTTGGCAGCCGATCAGCTTTCTTATGGATAGTTTGGGCGAACTCGTTGCAAGGCAAACCCGTCCATTCCGATTATTTTTGTGCCAGGGAGAACAGGGGGGAGACGCACCGCTTCCCCTCCGTTCCGTTGGCACTTGCAATGGATGGTTGCGGCAGGCATTCGCCGTCCTCCTTGTTGACCGCAGGATCGCAAAAGCGCCCGGTCGGGACGAGCCTGACTGGGCTGAGTTCATGAAGATCTCAGTCAGGAGTTGCGGAATCGAGAGGCCTCCTGAAGTGAATCCTATCCGATCGCTACGGACCTGCTCGACCTCCGAAGACTGCCGCTGAACATTTTCGGACAATCGTGTTCACGACAGTCATTTCGAAGCGTTCCTCCAGGTCCCCATCACGATGTTCCAGACGCCGTTCTTTGCCCTGACGAGCGGGGGACTAACCAGCACGGCCGGGGGCTGCGTGCGCTTATCTCCCGCCACCACGAGAACGGCCATCCAGATCTCACCATCAGTGAAGTAGGGATCGTCCTCGCCGTTTCGGCCGTTCAATGTCGGGCCAATCCCGGACACCTGATAGCGCGTCGCCACCATCCCGGCCTGGACAAGGTCGTTGATCAAGCCGTCGCGTTCGGCATCGATGTCCGGCGCGATGTGATGAGTGACCTGACCGGTGTACCGGCTCACACCAACACCGCGATCGAACGTCACCGATCCGAGCCAGACGGGCCGGCCCTCCTGACCACTCTCCAGCACTCTCCAGAAGCGCACATGATGACGCTGGTCGGCGCTCGAGCCGACGGGCCTCTCGTAGGCGAGGTCCTCGCGCCGGCCCTGGTAGAAGAGGGGACTCACCGGCGCATCGCGATAGGGCCGATCGAGAAGCACGCTGTCGACGATTTCAAGACTGCTCCGCAGCGTGATCGGATCAGCCGGATACCAGCCTGCCGCATGCATGGCGCGCACGACATCCTCCTTCGATCCGACAAGGCCGACGTTGAGCGGATCTCCTGGAATGCCCTGCTCCGTGTGCGTCACCATGGGCCGGCCTTGAAGGCCGCGCTGGTGCTCGTAGTGGGTCCACACCGAGGGCAGCGCCACATAGGCCAACAGAGCATAGGCTCCGAGAAGGGCAGCGGCGACGATCAGGCCCTTGCGGAGCCATGAGGGAACCAGGATCGCGTGTCGATGACGTGTTTTCATCACGTGAACCCCGCAAGGGGAGCCAGTGCTTGCTTCGGCAGCGCAGTGACCGCGTCAGGCCCAAGGCCAAGAGACACTCCGTCCGGCGGCCTCCGAACGGGGTAAATTCAGAGGCCCCGGACCGAGGAAGAGGATCGAGAGGCGTCCGTGCTAGCGGCCCAGCGCGCTGCGGGCCGTTCCGAGAGCCCGCTCGCAGGAGGTCGCATCGCCGGCCTGATCGGCCTGCCGCGCCTGCGTCAGAGCTGCAAGAATCTGCTCGTAGTCCGAACCTTCCCCAAGGATTTCCTCAGCCTGGGCGATGGAGCCTGGCGTCGGCTGATGGTGCTCCATCGCCGCCGTGCTTTCACGCGTCATTCGTCCGGTGCCGGCGGTGGTGTCGATCCGGGCGTCGACCGCGGCCTGAAGACGGTCGATCTCGGCCGAGCACGGCCCGGCGCGAACGGATGTCGGCACAAGGGCCGCTAAGGCCATGAACATCATGGGAGGTAGGGCAGCCCACCCCGGTCGGACGTGCTTTGAGCTCTGAGACTGCATTGTCTTGCCTCCGTGAGAGTCCGGGCGCGCCGGCACTGCCGATCCCGGACGCGGCAATGCATTCGCCATGATAGCCTCATGGTATGGACGTGCTTGACCGAAGTGGACAATCGCTTGACCTTCCCTGATATCACCGTCGCATAATGCGTCCGACCATCAACGGCGCCGTCGCAACCGGTGCCCGGTCTCGACCTTCACGCGCTGGTCCGGACATGGCTTGCTCTCCATGCGGAGGGAGGCTGTTCGGACCAGCGCGTGAAGGCGCTCGGCTCCGAGTATTTCAGCACGGCCGCGACCAGGCTGAGAGAGATCTTGGTCTGGGCCCGCAACTGGCGTGCGATCTCGCAGCGAGCCTCGGCGACAAGGCTCTGGAAGCCTGCGCCATCGGCGTGCAGACGCCGACTCGGTAGCCGGGGCTGCACGGCAAAGCGGCCCGCAGCCGATGTGGCCGAGTACCGGGTCGCCGGGATCTCGGCGCGCAGCACGCGGCGCAGGCTCTCCTTCAAGTCTTTCTCCAGGGCGGCCTTGCGCTCCCAGATGCAGCCCTCGAACACCCGGCAGAGGATCGGATCTGAGCCTGCGATGCAGTGCTCGAGCCAGCGCACCGGAAGATGAGGGCATCGATCTCCTGGTCGAAGCACACAGGGGCTTGGAGAATTACCCGATATTCGGGCTCGGCATGTAGGCAGGCTGCGGAACCTGTCGTTTTTCTGTTGTGGCTATTGTGGCGACCAGTTGGCCGAAAAGGTCAAGCGAATGTCTCACTCGATCAAGCACTGCGCACTCTTCTGCCCATACTGACACGGGATGCGGGAAAGGATCGTACATCCCGTTTCGTGACAGCAAGGAGAGTCAGATGCGCATTCAGACAAACTCCTCGAAATGGCTGACAGCTCTGGCTGCGGCACCTGTCGTCATATTCTCGTCCATGGCCATCGCGCAGCCGCTGACATTACGCGTCAGCCCGGCCACACCTCCGGGCGGCATCCCATCTCTCGGCTATGCCGTGAACCCGGCCGCGCTCCCGCCTGGCGTGACACCCATGGGCTATACCCAGAATGGATGGCTGATGGTGCCGGCCGACGATCTTCACAGCATCGGGCCACGTTATGTGCAGCCCAGTGGTATCAAACTCAGGCGCGGGAGCGAGGTGCCGGACTGGATCGACACGGGGAACATGGAGAGCGTCTCGATCCGCGGCCTGCAATCAAGTACCCGCTACAGCTACTTCATCTCGCCCGACCAGAAGATCGTCGTGATGGATCCCCAATCCCGGCGGGTCATGCGCGTGATCCGTTGAGGCCAAATGCTGTTCCCTTTCTCGGATCAGGTCTCCGAGAGGTGCAAGGATCGTCCTCTCGAGGACGATCCTGATCGGCCAGCGCCACGTCGTCGTGCGTATGACCCGTCAATCGGCTCGCCACGCATCAGAACCGCATGCTGAGCCCGAGGATCGGGCCGTGCACCAGCATGTCGAACTCGTAGCGCCGCCGGCCCTCGCCCTGCGTGTAGTCGACGGAGAGCGCGCGGTAGCCGATGACGCCCGAGAAGCTGACGCCCCGATACGTCCCGAGGTCAAAGCCGTAACCGCCGGTGGCTTGCCAGGAAAAGTTGCTCCCAACCCCGAAGCCGCCGATGTCGCCGCGCAGGAACAGCTCGTGGCCCGGAGCCACGGCGTAGCGCAACTGGGCGCCGATCACCGGGTCGAGCCAGTCGACCGAGCCGGAGGCGGCAATGGCCCGCGCCCCGACGATCTCCAGGTCGCCGATGTCGGCCGTGAAGGCGACATCGAACGAAAGATCCGCGTTCTGGTACCAATAGCGTCCACCGCCACGGACATCCAAGGCCAGCGGCCCGGAGCGCGCGACCTCGTAGGACGCCCCGAACTCGATGATGGCTATCTCGATGTCGAGGTTGAGGCCCCGTGCGACGGTAGTGGATATCCCCGGCGCTGGTGTCCGGCTCCGGATGTTGCTGCGATCGACGCCGAGCTTCATCCAGACCGCATCGCCGTAGAGTGCGAACCGGCCGTAGCGCGCCTCGAAGTCACCCATCAGGGCCACGATTGAATCGCTCTTCTCGACGATGTCGATGAAGCTCGCATTGACCTTGGCACTGCGTCCCCGGATCGTCTCGGTGCCGTTCAGCGCGGGGAGCCAGGCGTAGGGGACGAAGCGAAAGGTCCACCCGGACGGGGCCACGACCGGCGTTGCCTCCGGAGCAGGTGCCAGGTCCGCGGCCAGCGCGGCTCCCGCGGTTCCGAGCACGAGTGCGAGCGGTGCCAAGACAGCGCGAAAAAACCGGTGTACGACTGCGTGCATCGTTCCATTTTCCATCGTTGGCTTACTTCGGGAACAGGAACTGCACCTGGGCCCTGAGCTGTCAGTCGGCGCCGCCGGTCGGCGTCGCGACGTTGTAGTAGGCAGCGAGTTGCATGTTCACGGGCTGGCGACCGATCTTGATCACCCGCCCGAAGCCGCCGCCAACCGGAACGGTTCAGCGATCACCATGACCACCTTCCCAGTTTGCGGTGATGATTGGCGACGACGTCAGATACCAGCCGCCCGGGAAGTTGTAGTTCACGAACGGCTGCAACAACATCTGATTGACGTCGGGGCGATTGCTCTTGCCCGTGAAGGACCAGACGTTGTTGACGAGGGCACCGACTACCCACGGGCCTTGGATCGTGAGCGCCACGAAAGTCGGCCCCATCGAGTACTTGCCCTGCGTGAGCGTCTTGTTGGTTCCGGTCGGAAACACGAAGGTCGGGCCGACGCCCCAAATGATGCCGTGCGTCGGCTGCTTTGGCGAGAAGAAGAAGCTCGGATTGATGTCGCCGAGGCCGAACTCGCGGTCGCCCGTGATCGTCAAGGGCGGCTGCGCAATCACCGGCGCGATCCAGCGGGTGATCAGGTTCCAGTCCTGGTTGAGCGAGATCGGAACAACAGGCTGGATGTTCAGGATATTCTGTAGCTGCTTGTGCGGGCCGACGTTGAAATTGAAGTTGTTCTGGAAGGGCAGGCTGATCATGTCGGCGATCGGGTTCTGCGCCGCCTTGGCGAGATCGCCCACGTCTTGCCCCCGTTCAGCCTGTCGTTCCGCCTGTGCGAGGGCCGCCATGCCGGCCAACGATCCCAGGACGACAACGGCCAACCGCAGCGCCGACAGCCCGCAGATCGCTCGCCTCTCATCCATAGGGGTCCCCCGACGTCCCCAGTGTGCCCACGATCAATCAAGCAGATTCCCGCCCCACTCACCAGACAGGGATTGGCGGCTCCGGTCAGCCGGACGCCCAGTGTTGCCCTTGGGACACTGGGTCGTTCTCCCGGGCCTCCGACTGCCCTGGCGGTCGACGAGGAATCCGCGTCCTTCCGAAGGATCGCGCCCATGCGCAACGACCGGTCCACTCTCAGGAGGATGTGTCGATCCGGTCTCACGGTGAGACCCGCGCGAGATCGACCTACGGGTGTGGTCAGCAGGAGGCTCGCAGGCGCCCCCAGAGTGACGAGGGTTCCTGTGCCGATGAAGGTCCTACGGGATCCGTGCGCGGGGTTGGCGCCAGCCGCCGAGGCCCAATGAGCCGCCGACGGGATGGCCTGCCGAAAATGACAGACAATCGGCTTGGATGCCGCGACCGCCATGGTGACGTCGCCTGCATCCCCGCGATCCTCCTGTCATGCGCATGAGGCAGGTTTGAAGTCCGCAATCCTCAGCAATCGCCTTCCACGAGCTTGTTGCGGATCGCGTAGCGGATCAGGGCGGCGGTCGTGTCGAGGTTGAGCTTGCGCATCGCGGTGGCGCGATGGGTCTCGACGGTCTTCAGGCTGAGGCTGAGGACTTCCGCGATCCTCTTGTTGGTGTGCCCCTCGGCGATGAGCTGCACCACCGCCGTCTCGCGGGAGGTCAGCAGCGACGCCGTCGCCCCGGAGCCCTGCGCCAGGAAGCTCTCGAGGAGCGCCTCCGAGACCTTGCTGGTGAAGAACGGTTTGTGGTCGGCCAGGCTCTCGACCGCCGCCACCAGGAACCGCTTGGCGTCGGATTTCAGCAGGAAGCCTCGCGCGCCGGCCTCCAGGACTTCGCGCACCAGGGTCGCGGTGTCGTGCATCGTGAAGATCAGCACCTCGGCGCCGGGCACGCGGGTGCGGATCTGGCGGGTCGCCTCGATCCCGTTCACGAGCGGCAGGGCATAGTCGAGCACCACGACATCCGGACGGGTCGCCAGCGCCAGGTCAATGGCGGCCTTGCCGTCCTCCGCTTCCCCGACCACCTCCCAGCCTGCCTGGCCCTCCAGGATCGCCCGCACCCCGGACCGGACTACGTCGTGATCGTCGGCGATCAGGATGCGGGTCATCGCGGGCCCCTTCGGGTGCAGGCGCGCGCATCGGCGCCGGCCTGGCCTCGGCCTCCGGCAGGATACAGCAGGTGCCTGTCCGGCGAACCGGCGCGAAACCCTGAAAGTGGCCGCGTCAAACCCTGAAAATCATCTCGGACGCCCGGGAACATCAGGCCGCAAGCGAGATTGAGGCTGCTCGCCTTGCCGCGTCCGGCAGCGGGACATGGGCCAGCAGGAACGTGCCCCGGGGACCGGACCTGATCCGCAGATCGCCATCGAACTGCCGCAACCGGGCGCGCATGCCGGGGATGCCGACGCCCATCCGGGTCCGTTCGCCGGAACCGTGGCCCGCAGGCCTCTCGAGGCCCCGGCCGTCGTCGCGGACCCGCACGACCAATCGCCCGCCGGCCAGCTTCGCCCCGACCGACACTTCCGCGGCCCCGGCATGGCGATGCACATTGGCCAGCGCCTCCTGCACCACCCGGAGCATGGCGCGCTGGACCTCCGGCGGAGTGTCGTCGACCCGGTCGGAAATCCGGATCCGGGCCCGCAGCCCCGTGCGTCCCGCAAACCCGTCGATGAACTCCTCCAGCGTTGCCTTCAGCCCATCCTCGGCGAGGTTCGGCGGGTGGAGCAGGTAGGTGAAGACGCGAAGCTCCTGGAGGGCCCGGTCGAGCAGGGCCTCGATCTGGGCGAATGTCTTGCGGGCAGCCGGGCCCTGCTGGACCTCCCTTTCGAGGCGCGCCAGCCCGAGATTGGCCGCGACGAGGCTCTGGGCGGTGGAGTCGTGCAATTCCCGCGCGATGCGCTGGCGTTCCTCCTCCTGCAAGGCGAGCAGTTGCTCCGAGAGTTGGGTGACCTCGCCTCTGGCCTGGGTCACCAGGTACGCCAGCGTCCTCAGGGGCCGCTCGACCTGGCGAGTCATGAACAGGGCCGCGAGCCCGCCGGCGAGGAGGAGGAAGGCCGCCGGCCATGCCATCTGCCGCAGGACGCCCGTGACAGGCGCATTGACGAGGGCGAGCGGTACCGCGACTACGCTCGTCCAGTTCGTCGCCCCGGAACTCCGGTACGCGACCCGGACCGGAACCCCGCGCTCGTCGACACCCCCGATCGATCCCTCGACCATCTCGTTCGGGTTGCCGGCGGTGAGGCGTGCCGCAAGGGTGCCCGGCATCGGAATGTGCGACGACGTCTCCGCTCCCCTTGTAGTAACGATCGGCTGGAGCCTGCGATCGTAGAGTCCCTTCATCCATCCTTCAGGGACCTTCTGGCTTCTTAGGATGGTGCCGAGGCGGTCCTGCGAGAGCACGGTGGTGAGGAAGCCCTTCATCGTGCCATCGTCATGGTTGATTCTGAGGCTGAGCGCGATGACCGTCGTTCCGGGCTTCACGAGGCTCGCCATGCGGCCCGACACCGTCCAGCCGCGCTCGCGAACCCGGTTTAGGGCGTCCGGATAGGTCGGGAAGTCCCTGTGCCGGGGGAGCGGCGCGCCGAAGGGCCGGAGCGTATTGACGACCTGCCCGTCCAGATCCTGAAGGATCAACCAGGACCCATCAGGGATCGGCGTCGCCTTGAGCTGATCGTAGAAGGCCTTTACGTCGCTGGACTTTAGGGCAGGCGATGAGGACAGGCCCCGTAGCAGGGCATTGCCGGCGGCCACCTCCTGGTCGAAGCCGAAGGAGAGGGTGAATGCCGTGCTCAAGGCACGATCGCGGATGGCTTGGCGTTCGTTCCGGGCATTGGAGAGCAGCAGTGCCGCCGCGACGATGCACGCGGCCAGGACCACTCCCGCGAAGGGCAGGGCGACGCGCCGCCTGAGGCGGAGCGGGTCACCTCGAACCGGGACCCGCTGACCGGCACTGTCAGCCATGCGGCCACCTCAGGCCTGGATACCGGCTGGATGCGCCGGCCTCGGAAGCCCCCCTCCCGATGGCTTAACTCATGTTAGACCCTGGACCGGGATGCTGTCGAGCAGGCGGAATGTCGGTGCCGCCCGGCGGCGCCACCGGAGCGATCCTCGAGCGAGCCAGTGCCCGGAAGCAGGCATCGCGGCAGCGGCCCATCAGTCGCAGAATCAGGGTTTGCCGCCGCGATTTTGCGGGCAAACCCCAATGGCGGCCGAGGCGGAGACCGGCGAGACTCGACGATCCTTGGTGATCGGGAGCGCCCCTCATGTCGCCAGCCGTTGCCGGAATCCTGCCGGCGGATGCCCGGCGGACGCCCACGGACCCGCAGATGCTCTGGATCCCGGGCGGCACATTCCGGATGGGCTCGGACCGGCACTATCCCGAGGAGGCGCCGGTCCATCGCGTCACCGTCGACGGCTTCTGGATGGATGCGACGCCGGTCACCAACCGCCAGTTCCGCGCCTTCGTGCGCGCCACCGGGCACGTCACCGTCGCCGAAAGGCAGCCTGACCCGAAGGATTATCCACGGGCTCTGCCGCATCTGCTCAAGCCCGGCTCGCTCGTCTTCAGCCCGCCGAATTATCCGGTGGATCTGCGCGATTGGGGACAGTGGTGGGCGTATATTTTCGGGGCGAACTGGCGCCGGCCCTCTGGTCCGGGTTCGTCGGTTAAGGGGCTGGACGATCATCCCGTCGTGCATGTCGCGTATCCGGATGCCGAGGCCTACGCCGCCTGGGCCGGCAAGGACCTGCCGACCGAGGCCGAGTGGGAGTTCGCGGCCCGCGGTGGGCTCGATCAAGCGGAGTTCGCGTGGGGCGACGAGTTCACCCCGGACGGGCGGCACATGGCCAACACCTGGCAGGGGGCGTTCCCGTTCCAGAACTCGAAACTGGACGGCTACGAGCGGACCTCGCCGGTCATGACATATCCGCCCAATGGCTATGGCCTCTACGACATGATCGGCAATGTCTGGGAATGGACGTCGGACTGGTACGCCCCCAAGCATCCGGCCGGCGCGCCGAAGGCCTGCTGCATTCCCGAGAATCCGCGTGGAGCACGCGAGGGGAACAGCTACGACCCCTGCCAGCCTGACACGAGGATTCCCCGCAAGGTGCTGAAAGGGGGCTCGCATCTGTGCGCCCCGAGCTACTGCCGCCGCTATCGACCGGCGGCGCGCCACCCGCAGCCGGTTGACAGCTCCATGAGCCATGTCGGCTTCCGCTGCATTTCCAGGGAGAGGAGCACCCCATGACCCATGATCGTGCGTTCCCACAGCCCGTGGGCGGGAGGCCCCGCCTTTGCAGGCGCGCCAAGGCTGCAATGGTCGGGGCCACGGCCCTGGTCTCGGCGGCGATGTCTGTTCCGGCCATCGCCCAGGCCCCACAGCAGCAGAGACCCAACATCCTGTTCATCATGGGCGATGACATCGGCTGGATGCAGCCGAGCATCTACCATCGCGGTCTGATGGTCGGCGAGACGCCCAACATCGACCGCATCGCGCAGCAAGGCGCGATGTTCACGGACTACGTTGCCATGCAGAGCTGCACCTCGGGGCGCAATGCCTTCTTCACCGGCATGTATCCGTTGCGCACTGGTATGATCCCGCCGCAACTCCCGGGCAGCCCGTCTTATCTCCAACCCGGTACCCCGGCGCTCGCCAAGTTCCTGCTCGATCTCGGCTACAACACTGGCGAGTTCGGCAAGAACCATCTCGGCGATCACACCGCCGCTCTGCCGACCGCGCACGGCTTCCAGGAATACTGGGGCTACCTCTACCACCTCGACGCGATGCAGCAGGTAAGCTTCCCGGACATCAACAAGACCGCGACGCAGCAGACCGTCGCGCCTCCATGCCGCAATACCCCCATTCCCGGCATTCCGGAGGTGGCGGGTGCCGTGGATCCAAGGACCACGGTCTGTCTCACACCTCCGCGGAATATCCTGTCCTGCAAGTCCTCCGACGGCACCGAGCGAAACCAGATGTGCAGTGACGAGGGCCCACTGACGCTGGAGCGCTCGGAGACGGTGGACGAGGAAATCTCGGCCAACGTCATCGACTTCCTCGACCGCAATGACCCCAAAAAGACTAACAAGCCGTTCTTCGTCTGGTACAACCCGGCCCGCATGCACGTCGTGACCGTGCTGTCGCCCAAGTACCAGGCCATGGTGGGCGAGCGCGGCGGCAAGGACTGGGGCGTCAACGAAGCCGGCATGAAGCAGCTCGATGACAACATCGGTGATGTGCTCAAGAAGCTCGACGACATGGGTCAGGCCGACAACACCATCGTGGTGTTCACGACCGACAACGGCGCCGAGGCGATCAGCTTCCCGGATGGCGGCGTCACCCCGTTCAAGGGCCAGAAGGGCGAGGCTTGGGAAGGCGGCTACCGCGCCCCGATGGTCATCCGCTGGCCGGGGGTCATCAAGCCCGGTACGGTATACAATCAGCTCTTCGCCGCCCTCGACTGGGTGCCGACGCTGGTCGACATCGCCGGGGGCCCCAAGGGCGACGGGCTGAAACAGCAGATCGAGGCCGGACAGTATCCCGGCATCGTCAAGACGACGCTCGACGGCTTCGACCAGCGCGACTTGCTTGAGGGCAAGTCTGCAAAATCGGCGCGCGACCACTTCTTCTATTTCTCAGGGGCGACGCCGTCCGCCGTGCGCTACAAGAACTGGAAGATGTACTACACCATGTCGCAGCCCGGGCCGGCCGGCTGGATCATGCCGCTCGTCCCGTTCCACTTCACGCTCGTCCAGAACATCAAGCGCGATCCGTTCGAGCAGGCGGTCGGCATCGACCAGAAATCGGCCATGAGCCTGGGCGGCGCGTTGGGCGCTCCGGCGACTTCGTTCCAATACGACTGGAACATGCTGCCGATCGGCCAGCAGTTGTGGCTGGAGCACCTGCTCACGTACGAGAAGTTCCCGCCGCTGCAGGCACCGGAGAGCTACAACCTCAGCGGGATTCTGGAGCAGGTCAAGAAGGCCAACATGAATCACGCGGGCGACTAGGGTGCATGCCCTGGCGGCACGTGAGGCAGGCGCCCCTTCGAGGACTCCGCCGTCGCCAGGACGGTGTGGAAGAGGAATGCGGCCGGCGGCGATCGACGGCTGATGCCACAAAATGGCGGCGGGCAGCTGGCCCGCCGCCCTCGTGTTCAGAGCCTTGGGTTCGCGATGGACCTCAATATTGGTTGGGGCGCCCCAAGGGGTCGGGACCACCGACTGCTCCGGCGGTAGGAACGGGAGGGGTAGTCCCGTCAGGAGCCCATTGAGCACGGCCGTCACCCGGCCGTGCCGGCAGTCGAGCACGGGCGCTCCCGAGGCGCCCTCCTTGAGCAGGAGGCGGTTGGACCCTTGAACTTCGAAAAGCATGAGACCGGCATACTTGCCGGTAGGATCCTCAATCCTGGGCACGTCACCACGGGCGGCATGCCGCCGTCCTCCGGGATAGCCCAGGTCGAGGACGATCTCGTCCTGCGAGGGTGGCTCCGGCCCGATCTCGAGTGCCTGGGCACCCGGGAACGGATCCCGCAATTCAAAGATCGCCAGATCCTCCGCATGCCGGGTTCTCGATACGGTCCTTCTCCCATCGCGCTCGGCGAAATTGCCCTGGTAGACGATGCGAGCTTGTGCCCTGACTGTCACGTCCGGCGCCCCGTCCGTGATAGCCTGGCGCAACTCCACCTCGTGCCAGCCCTGGGCGGGAAGTTCATTTGCGAAATGCGCCGCGGTGACCAGAAACCGGGGAGAGCCGTAGAACCAAGCCGTGGCCCGCTCGCCGACGATCGCCACGCTCGCATGCCCAAGTCTCTCGTTGTCGAAGTACCAAGCGATGCTCACGACGGAACGGGTGTAGGATGAGGATCGACGCAGGTCGTATCGGCCGCTTGGGCGTGCGCTCGAGATAGGCTCCAGTTACTGTCGCGTATGAAAGGCAACAGCGCCAAGGCGGCGACGCACAGCGTTGCCCGGACCTGCGATGGGATATCTATGCATTTCCCCATTGTGCGCGTCCGGAACTGCGGAGCAACGAGGCGACGCTGACGCAACAGATCCGGAGCGCCCTCTCAACGGAATACCGTCGGGACGGTTCCAGCCTGGCCGATGCGATCGGGGAGCAAGGGCCGAGCGGATTGGGAGGTTACCGATGAGGGTTGCACGCCCGACCATTTTTTGGATCACGATCTCCGTCATTGCGCTGCTGGCATTGATACTGCTGCGCCCAATCCTGCTGCCATTCGCAATCGGGATGGCGCTCGCCTATCTGCTGGTTCCGGCGGTAGATGGACTGGAGCGGATCGGGATCAATCGCTCGCTCGCCGCTTTGACCCTGGTCCTACTGCTGGTCGTCGGTTTCGTGACCATTGTGGTTGTGATGCTTCCGGCTATCGTCGGCGAGCTGAACTTCTTCATCGACCAGTTCCCACGCTACGTCGCGCGCATGCAGTCTCTCATCAGCGACACGAGCCGACCCTGGCTGCACAGGATCATGGGCGAGAATCTCCACATCGGGGAGTCCTCCGGCAGGATCGCGACAACGATGGGCGGCGCTTGGCTCGAAGACGCCGTTCGCTCACTCTGGTCGAGCGGAGAGGCCCTGATCTCTCTGCTCTCGCTGCTGGTGGTGGTCCCGATCGTCAGCATCTATCTTCTGGCGGATTGGGAGCGGATGATCGCAACGATCGACGGCTGGTTGCCGGCTGGGTCTCGCGAGGATGTCCGGGCTCTCGGGCGTGAGATCCACGACACGGTCGCCGGCTTCGTGCGCGGGCAGATCGTGATCTGCTTGATCCTTGCCGTCTTCTATGCCGTGGCCCTCAAGGTGATCGGTCTCAACCACGCCATCCTGATCGGCATCACGGCAGGCCTGATCAGCTTCGTGCCGTATCTTGGCGCAGGGGTCGGCGTCGTCATCGCGATGTGCGTTGCGACGGCCCAGTTCTGGCCGGACTGGACGCTCCTGGGCATCGTGGCCGGCATTTTCTTGATGGGCGAAACCCTTGCCGATTATGTCCTGTCGCCGCGCATCATCGGGGCTCGCGTCAAGCTCAATCCGGTCTGGCTGATGTTTGCGCTGTTCGCCTTCGGATATCTGTTCGGCTTCCTTGGCCTGTTGCTCGCGATCCCGCTCGCGGCGTCGCTGGGCGTGATCCTGCGATTCGCGATGCGCAAGTCCTTGGTTGGCTCGGACGCCGCGCTAGCATCGTCCGCAGCCGATTTCACCACCCCCATTGCCGACAAGCACGCCAAGCCGGGGCAGCAGCGGACGGTGGTTGTTCCAAACGATCGAGCTTCTGTCCCGACCGGTCAAAGAGAGCCTTGATCCGCAGGTTTCAGGATATCGGTATGGGTGCGACGTCACTCCACGGGCCACGCGGGAGGGATGCTTGCAGGCTACGGCCACGCGTTCCGCGAAGGATGACCCGGCGCGTCCGGAGAAAGGCGGTGAACCCGGATCGATTGCCAGGTCGAGAAGGGCATCCGCACCGGGTGCCGAGCGGTGCCCCGACGGCGTTCCTGCTTCTACTGAAAACCGGGCGCTGATGCCCGGAACAGGACCGTGTTCGGGCATATCGAACCTTTGATCCCGCCGGTCCTGGCGAAGCCGCAGCGAGCCCGGACCGAGCTGGCGCCCGCAGTGCCTAGGAGCAAGCGTTGCGATCCGGCAGATCCGACAGGAAATCAGGGTTTGCCGCCGCCATTCTGCGGGCAAACCCCAATAGCGGCCGAGACGGAAACCGGCGAGACTCGACGACCGGTGGTGATCGGACCGCCCCTCGTGTCGCAAGCCGTTGCCGGGGACCGTGCCCGTGAACGTCCGATGGGCTTCCCATGTCGCGGGCGGTTCGCAAGCAGGAGGATCAACAATGACCCGTGTCGTTTTGCTCGTCGCCCTCGGGGGCCTGATGCTTGCCGTGCCGGGCCGGGCGCAGGTTCAGGATCCCGGGCTGGCGCTGCACGGCGGCGAGATCACGATCCCGTCGGAAAGCACCCTCGAGCGGGAGGCGGTGACGCAACCCCGGAACGAGTTCTCGACGGACGATGCCATCGCCGACCGGCAGATGGAGGAGCAGGACCGGGTGATCGACCGCGAGGTCCTGCGCGGCATCTGCTCGGACTGCTGAGCGACCGTCCCCTCCTGTCCTGGTCACCGATGGCACGTGCTCTGCCGATCGCAAGGGGCTCCTGCAGGATGCGGGCGGCAAGCCGCCAATGCTCCTCGGATCTGGGCAAAGCTGATGAAAGGGTGAAGCGGATGAAGGCATCCTTGGCGGCTATGGCGCTTGTTGGCGCGGTTGCTGTGGCACTCATTGCGATCGCTCTGGCGGGGTGCCAGTCGACCGTGGGGACGGCAAGCGGCGCCCCGAACGGCACGCTCACGAAGGCCGGCTTCGTGGCCAAACGCGCCAGCACGCCGGAGCAGGTCGCGGTGCTCAACAGCCTGCCGGCGAACACGTTCGTGCGGCAGACCACAAACGGGAAAGCAACCTATCTCTATGCCGATCCGGCAGCGTGCGGCTGCGTCCATGTCGGAGGCGAGAGCGCATTCCAGAGCGTCAGGGGCATGCAGAACATCGTCTATGACATGAACCGCCTGGAGTTCGGCGGCGGTCTCGATCCGGACAACATCGGCGATCTCAGCGACTGGCAGCCGTTCTGACGGCGGTAAACGTACAGGTCTTGTTTACGCCAAACGCATCATCAAACCGGGCGGGAGCCACCAATCTGCAAGCGGGGAGCGTGCTCAATGTGCTGCAACTCGACTCGGGTACCGTAACGACTTCGCGAAGGAGCAAGTGCTCCTCACCTGTCATCAATCTCACAATCGGCGTGCCGCGGCTCAGGCGTCGTCACCTCAACGCGGGAAACGCCGAAGAGGCTCACTTCTGTTCCCGCCCCGAATGAACACTGATTGAAATACCGCACGCACTGTTCCGAAGATCGCGCATGCCCTAAGGTTCATGTGGACGACTAAGCGGGATCCAGCACTCGCCGATCCGCTGATGGTCAACGGCACCCCTGGATGATCGACAACATGAGCAAGATGATTAGATTTGTGCAGGAGCCGTCATGCGACAGGTATTGACGTTATTCGTCAGCACGTTTTCGACGTTGCTTGCGATCATCAACCCACTTGAGGTTTTGCCTGTATTTATTAAATTACTCGAAGGTGAAGATGCCGATCAACACCGGCACGTTGCGCGTTGTTCATGTTTTTATGCCATATTGCTCTTGTTCTTCTTTCTCGTCTTCGGAACGCTCATATTGAAAATATTCGGCGTTTCTCTCAGCATGGTTCGCATCGTCGGTGGGATCATCCTGTTGCGCATCGGATTTGAGCTATTTTCGGGTTCATCCGCAGATGGATCGCCAAATACGGTCAATAGGAATGGACAAAAAGGTGACATCGCCTTTGTCCCGCTCGCCATGCCGCCTATGTGCGGCCCCGGGGCAATCGCGACAATGCTTGGCATGACCTCGCTCGTGAAAAGCTCTGGGCTTGAACTTGCCTCCTTTCTCGCTATCGCCTGCGCCACTCTCGCAGCCATGCTCGTGACTTATCTATGCTTGGCCTATGCCGAGAATGTCGTCGGGCGAATTGGTCCCATGGGGATCGACGCGGTTACCCGCATCGTCGGGTTCTTCGTGGCCACCATGGGCGGGGCGCTCATCTTCCACGGTGTGGTGGAAGCCCTTCAAGAATACGGAGTTATAGCAGCACGCTGAAAGCCTGATATCGGAACAGTTGCGTCACTGCATTCGACACAATTCGAAGGCTTCGTTCCGTACGTCGAGTTTTCTGCAATGCGCCGCTACTTGAGCGCGGTGGCCGCAGTCATGTCGGATTCTGCCTCGACAAGTGGTGTCTGCGCTCTGAAGGCCGTCAATGTCGGCCCGTCATTGGCTTCACAACGGCATCAGGTAAGGATGTTCACTGCCCTCGCAGCGACCAGAGCGACGGTCAGCAAGGACACGATTGCCTCGACCATCATCAGAATCTTTGCCCGCCCCGTCAGTGGCATCGTGTCTGTCGGGGAGAATGCCGTCGCGTTGGTGAACGACAGGAACAGGTAGTCGACAAAACCCGGCACCCAATTCGCGGCCCCACGGGTACTAAGGGTCATTTGCGGGAAAAGGAAGTCGGCGATATCGGTTTTTGCGAACCCGATTCTCGGCGGTCCTCCCCGGTCGATGTTCCAGAACCACAACGCGAAGATGATGACGTTCGTCACCCAGATGTTCAGCGCATCGATCAGCAAGGTCGTGCCGTTGGCCGAGAGGCCATGCACCAGGGCTCGCACAAGGTCAATCAGCGCCCCGCAGTTCATGACGCTCATGACCGCTGTCAGAAGAAGCGCAACGCGCCGGATCAGCAGGCGGTGGCGTTCGATGATCTGCCAGTGGTGGTCGGTTGTTGCGGCCGGCACCTGCACTTGGGTCCACGCCGTGCCAGCGGCTAGAGGCGCCAACATAGCGAGCTCGATCGTCGGAGCGAGCCAGCGTGGCCCGAAGGAGAGGTCGTTGATGACGAGAAGCTGAAGAACAACGACCATGAGGACGGCGCCACGTGCAACCCAGAAATCAAGCGCCTGACGATGGATGATTGAATGAGGGTGCGGAGTGCTCATCATGTCACCTTCGACCACGTATCTCTCAGACCCCAGAATAGCTTGGTTGGCGCGTTTAGGTGCGAGGGTGATTGGCCGGTCATGGTGGCGCTGCAAATCTGGCTACGCGTCGAATGGTAGAGGATCAGCAGGAGTCCGCCGATGGGTTGAGAGAGTTCATCATGGCCTCCCTTCCATACGGCCGGACTCGCCACACGGGGCAAGGGTGCTTGAAGCGGAGCAAGCAGCCAATACCGAGTCGGCAAGCAATGGGCCGGCCCTCTCCCTGTCCCACGAATGTCACCGCTTTCCCGGAGCCAAGCGACCTCACAGGCTGTGGGACAACCGGAAGAATCCTGCTTAGGTTATGCAGACGTGGGCGATGGCCTCGTGCGAATTGGCCCGGCCCACCTCAGACGTGGGCGCGGGTCTATTTGTTTGTGCATG
The DNA here is from genome assembly GCF_001006805.1 of Microvirga massiliensis. Taxonomy (GTDB): domain Bacteria; phylum Pseudomonadota; class Alphaproteobacteria; order Rhizobiales; family Beijerinckiaceae; genus Microvirga; species Microvirga massiliensis. Next base: position 227,509 of record NZ_LN811363.1, read on the forward strand.
GCGGACACGCCCGCTGTCTATCCGAGATTTTGCGGCTGATTTATTAGGCCACGGGTAAAGTCGTATTCGGAGGGGAGCGCTCCAGTCCCAACTCCAGTCCCAATTTCGAGCGCAGCTTGGATCATGGCGCGGTAAGCCCCATAGTCGCTTGTGTCGGATGGCGGCGGTTCATCGTGGAAGTGATGGCCGCTCTTGTATCGCCAGAAGGCGCCGATCATCTCGGGCGTTGGCTATTTCGGAGCGAGCACGAAGCCGTCTGGCAGGATCCCAATTCCAGTTCCAACGGTAGCGGCGCGTAGGTGCTCGATTTCGGCGGCCGCTTCAAGCAAAAGCGTCTGGTCCCAAAACGCGCCAATCCATGGATCATACCAAGCGAATATTGGACGCCGCCGCCGCTTGGGTCGATGGGCACTCGGGACGGACACATGGCGCGTGCTCCGGGTGCTCCGCTGTACCTACTTGCCCTGCAGCTTGTCGAGCACTGCCTGAGTGGCTGGGCCGGCGATCCCCCCGAGGAGTGGGGTTGCAAACACGCTGACCACGGCGCCCACGGCTCCTGGCACAAGTGCCGCAAGGCCGTCCACGTGATTGGCAACCGTGCTGTCGTCGGCAGCTTCGCCCTTGGTGGCTTCCTGTTTCAGCGCCGCCAGCTTCGCTTCTGCCTGGGGGCGAACCTCGGTCGGCGCAGCCGTGATCGCCTCGGTCAATGGGCGAAATATATCGTCCAGTGCGGCTGCAAAAGGGGCTCCGATGTTGACGCTACCGCTTTGACCTTGGCCTGTCATGTCAGCCTCCTAAGTCTTGGATCGCAGCGCGTTGGTGCTGTCGAGCATAACTGATCCGGGGTGCTCCAAACAACCTCAGCGGATTGCCTATTTTCATAAGCCCCTTGATTTACCTCCCATCTGAGAGCGTCACGCGCGCCGCCCTATGCCGCCTCGGCTTTCCCCTCACTCTCGTTGGTAATGACCTCGGCCCAAGTATCGAGCATCGAAGCGCAATCGTCCGGGGCCTCAGGGTCGAAGGGATGGTCGCCACCTTTGTGATCTTGCACCGGCACGGCAGAGTGGCGAGCAATCTCCATTTCTGAGTAAGTCAACCTCGTAGGGTCTCTGCAACCCTCGTAACGATGCCCCTGCCCACGCTGGCCGATCGGAGATGCCGGGATGCGTCGCTAGAAATATCTTGTGATCCTACGCCTCGACAACTCGCGCAAACCGTTCTGGCATTCGGAGAATGGAAAGCGCTTTACTCCTGTTGGGGAGGCAGTAGTGAGAAGATTGATCGAAAAGAGCACCTGATCAGTCGGCCGTCAAGATAATGGCTCGACTTTGGAGACTTGGCGCGCTATTCTTCCAACAGTTGTTTCGGGCTCCCAGCCAATGATCGCTAAGGTAGCGCAATAGGTAGATAGAACTCGGCACCCAGGCACTTGGCGGGATCTTCGTTTGACAGATGTCGTCGAGGAGAGTGATCTATCGGTCATGTGACAGGATTGAAGGTCAAGCAGGGAGGCAAGCATGTTCCGGATCGTGGGAATGGTCATGCTAGTCTTCGCCGGCACGGCTGCTGCGGCGGACGAATTCCCTGGGTTCGATATAGAAGCGATATGTCGGGCTGCACCGCGCCTCCTGCCGAGCGAAACGGATACCTATCAGAACTGCGTCCGGGACGAGACCGAGGCGCGCAATCAGCTGGAGCGTCAGTGGGCGAGCTTCAATGCCGGGCTGCGTGAAGAATGCGTTCGCGATACAAGCGTTGGAGGTTCCCCAAGCTTCGTGGACGTTCTCACCTGCATTCAGATGGCAGTTGGAATGCCTGCTTCGATGCCCCACCGACTCCGCCGGACTCCTTGACGGAGGTCAGCGCCTGTAACGTGAGAACGGCCTGAACCGACATTGCAGGTCAGTCAGTTCCCTTCCTGCATGCAGCGTGCGTAAAGTTAGGGCAATGCTGCTTCCTGGCTTTTTCAGAAGTTTACGGGACGGTTCGCTCCGTTGTCTCGGCTGGTCCGCGAACCCGCCCCGGCGGCAGTCTTGCGCTTAGCCCATCAACTTTCCGACTTGCAGTCCGCTTGTGCTCGCAATCAGCCGGGCGCAAGCGGCATCGCTCCTCGCAAAATACTGGCCTCAAGCGTAGGTAACGAAAGGTGAGATGGATGAAAACATCGTTCACTCTGGCGCTCGTCGCCGCTGCTCTCGCTGCCTGTCAGTCGGCACTCCAGTCCTCAAAGGTACCCCGAACGGCATGCTCACGAAGGCCGGCTTCGTGGCCAAACGCGCCAGCACGCCGGAGCAGGTCGCAGTGCTCAACAGCCTGCCGGCGAACACGTTCGTGCGGCAGACCACAAACGGGAAAGCAACCTATCTCTATGCCGATCCGGCAGCGTGCGGCTGCGTGCATGTCGGAGGCGAGAGCGCATTCCAGAGCGTCAGGGGCATGCAGAACATCGTCTATGACATGAACCGCCTGGAGTTCGGCGGCGGTCTCGATCCGGACAACATCGGCGATCTCAGCGACTGGCAGCCGTTCTGACGGCTGCAGACGTGTCCCCGTGCTTGCATCGCGCAGCCGCCACATTCATCAGGAGGCGTCCAAGTCCGTCAATCAACGGTGCGCCAAGTCGAGCAGAACCGGGAATCGGTGCGCCTGCAGTACGCACTCGCTGATCGCGCCCGCCAGTTGGGTAACGGCATGAGCAGTTCCTCGCCATCGACGATAACCTCGGGCGCCCGGCCGCCTCGGTGCTCGGCAGGCCTGCCTTCCAGCGGCTCATCGCCGAGGTCGGGTTGGGCCAGATCGGGCTGGTGCTCGGGAGCGACGTCTCGCGGCTGGGGCGCTGTGCCGGAATTGGCATCGGCTGTTGGAAACATGCGCTCTCTTCGACGCAGTTCCGCGATGCCGGAATACCTCCATCCGGAAGGTGAGGGAGCGTTCAGAGGTGGTGTAATTTCGACAGTTTTTGAAAAACCATGACCAAAACTTAAGTCGCGACCACCATTTGGACTAATTTTCATTAGAATATTCAATTGTCGCCAGCGTCGGCGACTTAGGACAGGGGCGGCGCCATGAAGCAGATCGCGATCGCTTTTGTGTTCCTCTCGATAGGCTCCTGCGCATTCGCTCAGGTGGGACCATTGACTACCGCACGAACCTGCGCGGAAGATCGGGCGCTCATCAACGCGCAAGGTGCAGCGGTGCTCAACACGAGCGCGATGACCTATGCGCGATACGTCAAGGACGGAGCCTATTGCCTCGTCGATCAGTACCCCGCACCGGCATGGGTCCCGAGTGCAGACAATCCACAATGCTTCATCGGCTATCGCTGTAAGGATGGGCCAGACGATAGCGACTTTTGACCCGGGAATGGAGAAAGCGCGCCGCAGACACAAGGAGATGGCAGGATGAGGAGAACGATACTCACGGCCATTGCGACGGCAGCCATCTGCTCTGCGGTCCTGGCCTATCCCGTATTGGCGCAGCAGGCGCCACCGCCGCTCGAGGCGCAGGCGCTCGAGCTCGTGAAGGCAATGGGTGCGAAGCTCGCGCAAGCGAAGACGCTGCAGTTCGAGTCGCGCAGTACCTATGAGGTGCCAGGGCCGAACGACACGAGGGTTTATTTCACGAGCGCCGCCGCCGTCAGCATGCAGCGGCCCGACAAGCTGCGCGTGATCTCGCTCGGCGATGGACCACCCTCCGCGTTTTACGCGACGGGGCAGGAAATTGTCGCCTATACGCCAGGCCTTCGGCTCCTTGCCGCCGCCGCCGCGCCGGGCGCCATCGATGCAGCCCTCAAGGCCGCCTATGACAAGGGGGGACTCTACTTCCCATTCACCGATGTGATCCTGCCGGATCCCGCGAAGACGATCCTCGACGGGATCAAGACCGCCTACCTTGCCGGTCAGTCGAAACTCGTGGGCGACGTGACGACGGACATCGTCGTCCTCGCGGGGGACGACATCCGCGCGCAGCTATGGATTGGCGCCGAGGACAGGCTGCCGCGCAAGATGATCGTCACCTTCCCGAGGGCTCCGAACGCGCCGCATTACGAGACCGAGTTCAGCGCATGGCAGCTCGATCGCACCTTCCACCCGAACGAGTTCCGTGTCGATTGGGCGGGCAAAGCCCAGCGCATCGAGTTCGCGCCCAGTAATGGATCGAGACCGTAGGAGGTTTACCATGCCCCGCCTCAAGTCCGTTCTCCTCGTTGCAGCGGCCGCGGCCCTCGCGACGCCGGTGCCTGCCTCCGCCTGGTTTGCAGCGCGGGGCTTCGGCGGCTTTCGGGCGGGCGGGTTCGACCGGTTCGGAGCGGTCGGATGGCACGGGGTGGGTGCCGTAGGCTGGCACGGGGCCGGGGCGGTCGGCTGGCACGGCGTCGGCTGCTATGGCTGCGGCGTGTGGCATCGCGCCGTGCCCTACGCTTGGCCTGGCGGAGCGGTGGCGGCTGGGCTTGGCGGCCTCGCGGCCGGAGCCGCCATCGGCGCCGCGGCAGCTGCCTATCCGATCGGCACCGACATCGCCATCCTGCCGGCCGGCTGCGTGCTGACGCCCGTCGCGGCGCTCAACTACTACCGATGCGGGCCAACGTGGTTTCGGCCCTACTACGGCGGCAGCGGGCTCTACTATCGCGCCGTCCCGGTTCCGTGACGCCGACTGTCTCGCCGGTCCGAATGGCGGTGCCTTTTCAGTCTCCCTCTTGGACGCTTCCAAGGTCGATGATGAAGGCGATATCGCCCGCGGCATCCGTGACCTCTATCCGCCAGCCCCTCCAGTCAGCGTCCGCTTCCGAGCACTCCCGGCGGAATTCGCGAAGGGCCTGGATGGCCTCAGCGCGAACCTCCTCGAGATCGGACACGCCAATTCCGACTTCATCCGGAATGACTGTGTGTCCGTCGTTCTGGCCAAGCCAATTCGTCACCCTGGTCGTGGCGCTGTCGCTTCGCGCGACCGAGTCGCGTCGGATCCCGGCTCTGAGCACCAGCCAGTTTACCTGATGCTGCTCCACGAAAGTGCCCTCCGAAGCTGAACTCGTCTCCTCCGCGAACTCCTTTCAATGGATGATTTCGTCCGGAAAGCAGCCGACCGGGCTTTTCGTACTCTCGCTTGGAACCGGAGCACCCGTTAAGGAGGGATCGTTAATCCTGCCGCAAGGCAGCAATGCATCGTCCTTATCCCGTCATGGCCCAGTCAGCTGTCGTTTGATCGCCTGCTCGAGCCATGCCTCGCGCGACAAGCCCGCCCGGCCCGCCGCCTGGTCGACCTGCCCCAGCAGGGTCGGCGTCAAGGGAACCGTGACGAGGACCTCCACCTCGTCCGCATCGGAAGGCACATAAGCCAGCCCTGTCACCTGTCGCGCAAACTGCCGGAGCCGGTCGGCCTTCTGTTTGTCCGAGAGGGTGCTGTCGGCTGCGACCAGCGGGCAATAGGCGCCGATCAGGTGATCGACGATAAGGGCCGGTTTCATGCCGCTGTTGCGGAGGTCGGTCATGAGTTCACCGAGACGATCGCTCGCGGTGATGTCAGTTGCGCCCGAATACAAGGCACGCAAGGCGGGGGCCGTTCTCGGCGCATCCGAAGCCGTGGCATCCGGGCAGTTGAAGGTTGCGGCATCGACCGACCCAATACTCGCAGCCACCAACGCCGCTATCGAGACCAGGATAACGTGCAAGGCCAGTCTGGTGGTCATCGGCCTCTCCATCGGAAGACCAGCAATTCCCGGCCCGGATGATCACCGAGGATCGCAAACGCGTCCTCGTCAAACCGGGCGGAGCCTGGGGCGGCATTAGGGTCACGCTGCCCTCATTCAAGATTACCACAAATTGGCTCGTCTTGGCGCCATTTGTGATATCGAGGAATCCACTGGTGAGCCTCTTCGGCTTGTTCGTCATCGCCTCCTTGACGACGAACAAGCCGAAGAGGCTCACTTCCGTTCCCGCTCCAAATGAACGCTGATTGAAATACAACACGCACTGTCCCAAGGATGGCGCGTGCCCTAATGTTCACTTTGGACTACTGAGTGGGATCCAGCACTTGCCGATCTGCTGATGGCCAACAGCGCCCCTGGATGATCATCCCGGAGCAACTTGTAGAAGGCGCCGAAGCTAGCGAAGACAGAATAGACCAGCACATATATGGTTGGCGAAAGAATACGTCTCCGGAAGCCAGCCGGGCGTCAAATCCTGAGGCCCGGTGATTTCGCTCTCACGCGGCTCATCGGGCAGTTGAGGCAAGTGTCTGGATCCAGCCGACCAACGCGTCCGTAACATCGACTGTGGCGGAGCTTAAACCGTGAGATTGCTGAAACGCTTCTTGCAACGCATGCTGATCTTGGGGTTGGGTATTTTCACGATCTGGCTGATCGTCTTTGTAGTCTTTGAAGACACCGAGCGCAGGCTGCCGTTGATCCTGGCTTTAGGCCTCACGTACGGGATTGCGGCCTATGTTCTCCTCCCGTGGGCCGTTCGCATGGGCCTCAGAATACTCCATCGAAAACGTGTGCCTAGCTTCACGACAACGGGCGACGGGCTGCCGGGCGATCCTGTCAATGTTGCGCTCGTCGGCACGCTCCCACAGCTTCGCGCAGCCTTTGCAGTTCTCGGCTGGTCAGAGGCGGATCCGCTGAGCTTAGCTAGTTCCTGGGACATGGTCCGAGCATTCGTGTCCAACTCACCATACCCAACGGCCCCGTTCAGCACGTTCTATCTGTTTGGACGCGGTCAGGACATCGGTTTCCAGAATCCCATCGGAAACAGTCCTCGGAAGCGTCATCACATCCGATTCTGGGCTTTGAGCCTTGTGCGCGCCGAGGAAACCTGGGGAGCGGGAAGCTTCTGGCTCAACACCGACCGTCCGCCGGACAATGAACCCGTTCTCTGGGTCGGAGCCGGCACGAGGGATACAGGATTGTCCTTTACTGAACTCACATTTCAGATCACCCATGCCACCGATTCGGATACGAATTTCGAGCGCGACTATATCATCGATGAGCTGAAAAAAGCTCGAACGATCGAGACGGTGCAAGTATATCAAGCTGGTGAACGCTTGCCGACGGAACACGTTAATCATTACATTACTGATGGGAGAGTTACGCTAGCAAGGCTGGTAGTACACGACACCTAATCTATTTCATGCTGTTCGCGAAAGCTCGCTCGCAAAGATTACACTTGGAGCAGCCGGGATGCCGCGCAAAGCCGTGCGCCGAGTTGTCCAGGGCTATCTTGCGGTGCTCGATGATGCCGCTTTCATCCATAGGAATCCCTCAACATCCTCAGCGCGCCCACGATCAATCAAGCAGAATCCTGCCCCGCTCACCGGCGGGGATTGGCGGCTCCGGTCGGCCGGACGCTCGATGGTAACTTTAGAACGCTGAGTCGGTCGCAGCGAGCCACCCGCAGATCCGACAAGAAATCAGGGTTTGCCGCCGCGATTTTGCGGGCAAACCCCAATAGCGGCTGAAGCTGAGACCGGCGAGACTCGACGATCCTTGGTGATCGGGAGCGCCCCTCATGTCGCCAGCCGTTGTCGCGCACGAACAGGCAGTCGGCATCGGCCGGAAGACAGTGATGAGCACCGGCGACGCCTTGGAAGCTCCGGCGACCGCGTTCCAGAGCGACTGGAACATGCTGCCGATCAGCCAGCAACTCTGGCTGGAGCACCTGCTGTCATACGAGAAGTTCCCGTCGCTTCAGGTTCTCCAGACAGACAATCTCGCCGGGATTCGGGAGCGGGTCAGGAAGGCGAACGCCAGCCACGCGCACACTCGGCCGCTCGCCCGTCGTGAGACGTGACATGGCGGGCATCTCCCGACCGGCTGCCCGCCGATCACAAGGCCCGCAGAGGCCAGAATGGGGGCTGACATCGATCCCAGAGACTTATCGAGAGGAGATCGTCATGAGGCTTTCGTTCCCGATCATTGCGCTTCCGATGGCGCTTCTGTCCGCCGGCCCGGCACTGGCCCAGAGCCTGTGCGTCGTCGAAGGCAATCCGGCGCCCATCATGGGAACCGACATGAACGCGGTCTTCAACGTCCAGGCGGGGCAAGGATGCACGTACGACATCCGTCCCGGAGGTACGCTCTCCAGTTCGAAGATCAGCCAGCGTCCCAAGCACGGCACCGTGAAGATGATCGACAAGGACACCCTGACCTATCAGCCCGCCCGGGGCTATCACGGTCCCGACAGCTTCGCGGTCACCGCGAAGGGGCGGAGCATCGACGAGAAACCCGGCACATCCGTGCTCAGCTTCCGGGTGAACGTCCAGTAACCGCGAACGGCCGAGGGGCGATCATCCGGCCCCGATCGCTGGCGCCGGGGTCACATGGCCCCGGCGTTTGGGAAGGATCCAGACGGACGTCGGCGGCAAGCTGTGGAGTGAGCAGCCGGCCCATGTCCAGGCAGCATTCCTGAGAGCCCGCTTCACGCGACAAGTTTCAACTCATCGGTGACGCCATGCAACCACAGAAGCATCTCGGTGCCGTTGCGCTGACGGCAGCCTGGCTCGGGCTCATGTCCAGTCCACCGTCGTTCGCACAACAGCCTGCTCCGCCCGCAAGACCGAACATCCTCGTGATCATGGGCGATGACATCGGCTACTGGAACATCAGCGCCTACAACCGCGGTATGATGGGCTATCGCACACCCAACATCGACCGCATCGCGAACGAAGGCGCCATCTTCACCGACTACTACGGCCAACAATCCTGCACCGCCGGCCGCGCCGCGTTCATCACCGGGCAGAGCCCGTTGCGCACCGGGTTGCTGAAAGTCGGCCTGCCGGCGGCCAAGGAGGGGCTATCGGAAAAGGACCCGACGATCGCCGAACTGCTCAAGCCGCAGGGCTACACGACCGCACAATTCGGCAAGAACCATCTCGGCGACCGCAACGAGTTCCTGCCAACCGTGCACGGCTTCGACGAGTTCTTCGGCAATCTTTATCACTTGAACGCCGAGGAAGAGCCCGAGCATCCGGATTATCCGAAAAACCCGGATTTCCGAGCGCAGTTCGGCCCGCGCGGTGTCCTGAAGTGCGTCGCCACGACCACCGACACGCCGGGTAGCGATCCCCGCTTCGGCCCATGGGGCAAGCAGAAGTGCGAGGACACCGGCCCGCTCACCAAGAAGCGCATGGAGACGATCGACGAGGAATTCCTGAAGGCCACAACGGACTTCATCGACCGCTCTGTGCAGGACCGGAAGCCATTCTTTATCTGGTTCAATTCGACCCGAATGCACATCTGGACCCATCTCGAGCCGGAATCGCAGGGTAAAACTGGTCTCGGCATCTATCCGGACGGGATGGTGGAGCACGACGGCCAGGTCGGACAGCTCTTGAAGAAGCTCGATGACCTGGGCATCGCCAATAACACCATCGTCATCTACACCACCGACAATGGCGCCGAGGTCTTCTCCTGGCCTGACGGCGGTGCGACGCCGTTCCGCGGCGAGAAGAACACCAAATGGGAAGGCGGTTATCGCGTCCCGGCGATCGTGCGCTGGCCCGGCCTGGTGCCGCCGCGCACCGAAATCAACGACATCTTCTCCGCCGAGGACTGGACGACCACGCTGGTAGCGGCGGCCGGCGAGCCGGACATCAAGAACAAGCTCCTGGAAGGCTATGATGCGGCCGGCAAGACCTTCCGGGTTCACCTCGACGGCTATGACCAGCGTGACCTGCTGGGCCACAAGGGCCCGAACAAGCGCCGCGAATTCTTCTACTGGACCGACGACGGCAACCTTGCCGGCCTTCGTTACGAGCAGTGGAAGGCGGTCTTCATGGAACAGCAGGCGCATGGCCTCGATGTCTGGGCACAACCGATGATTCAGCTTCGCGTGCCGATGCTGTTCAACTTGCGCTCCGACCCGTTCGAGCGAGCCCAGCACGAGTCAGGCGACTACGTGCGATGGTTCATCGAGCACGCCTTCGTGCTCGTCCCGGCGCAGGCGATCGTGGGCCAGCACCTCGCAAGCTTCCAGCAGTTCCCGCCACGCCAGAGACCCGGCAGCTTCTCGGTCGAACAGGCCATGGAGAAGCTCAGGAACCCGCCGTCCAGCAATTAGCCGCGTCATCGCGGATCACGATGGAGAGGAGCATGAAGCCGATCGTTCCTTCCTCCGGCATCAATCGCCGCGTCCTCCTAGCGATAGGGGCGCTGCTCCCGGCTTGGTCGGAGCTGCTTCTGACCGGCTCCGCTCGAGCGCAGACGACGCCCGAGGGTGGCCCATTGCCATCGTGGAACGACGGGGCGGCGAAGCAGGCGATCCTCGATTTCGTGCGTGCGACCATCGACCAGTCGAGCCCGAGCCATGTCGCTCCTGAGGACCGCATCGCGGTGTTCGACCAGGATGGCACGCTCTGGGTGGAGCATCCCATGTACACCCAGGTGATCTACTGCCTGGAACGCGTTCCGGCGGTGGTGGCGAAGAAGCCCGAGCTCAGAAACGTCGAGCCCTTCAAGACTGTGCTCTCGGGCAATCGGGAGGCGATGGTGAAGCTCCCGATACGAGACCTCGAAAAGATTCTCGCCGCGACGCTGACCGGCATGTCGGTGGAGGAGTTCAACGCCGAGGCGCGGAAATGGCTCGAAACCGCCCGGGACCCACGTTGGAAGCGCCCCTACACCGAGCTCGTCTATCAGCCCATGCTCGAAGTGCTGCGCTATCTGCGCGACAATGGCTACAAGATCTACATCGTGACCGGCGGCGGCCAGGACTTCGTGCGGGTCTATGCCCAACAGGTCTACGGCATCCCGCCCGAGCAGGTGGTCGGCACCGCGGGCGGAACGAAGTTCGGCTATGCCAAGGACGGCAAGCCGTTCCTGACCAAAGAACCGAAGCTGCTGCTCAACAATGACAACGCCGGCAAGCCCGAAGGGATTCACCTGATGATCGGACGCCGGCCGAACGCAGCGTTCGGCAATTCGGTTGGTGACCGCCAGATGCTCGAGTGGACCGCGGCCGGTGCCGGTGCCCGGCTGAAGATGCTGGTCCTGCACGACGACGCTGCGCGCGAATACGCGTACGGCCCGGCCGCGGGCCTGCCCGCCAGCAGGGTCGGCACCTTCACGCCCGAGCTCTATGACGAGGCGAAGAAGAAGGGATGGACGGTGATCAGCATGAAGAACGATTGGAAGCGCATCTTCACATTCGAGCAATGACCATTCCGGAAAGAGCAGCCACTGAGGGCACAGACCTTCGTTCGACTAACCCCCTGTCACCTTTCAAATCACGGCACGCGCGGGCCGGAGCCTTCGGCCCCGATGCCAGATCGATCACAGCGAGAGGAGAAGAGCTCATGATCAGACTGGTCCCCATCGTGGCGCTTGGCGCCGTCGTAGCCGTGTCGGCGTGCCAGACTGCCCAGCAGTCGGTCCAGAACAAGGAAGACCTTCTTGCGGCTGCTGGCTTCACGTTGCAACCGGCCAATACGCCCCAGCGGGTCGCGGCCATGCGGAAGCTTCCGCCGCACAAGTTCGTGCAGCAAACGTCGGGCACGAACGTAGTCTACGTTTACGCGGATCCCTCGATTTGCCAGTGCGTCTACTTCGGCAATCAGGAGGCTTGGTCGAATTATCGGGCCATGGTCTTCGAGAAGCGACTGGCCGACGAGCGGCAGATGACGGCACTCATGAATCAGAACACCTTCGACTTTGGACCGTGGGGCCCATGGTGAAAGATCGCGCCCTTAGCGAGGGCTGTCCTTGGCGGGAGAGCGTCGGCGGCAGGTACTGGCCGACCTATCGAGGAGCACGGCGATCTCGAGATACTGCAATGGACGACCGAGTCGGGCGGAGGCCGCCTGAGCATCGTGGTCCATCACACCGATGCGGTGCGCGCATATGCCTACGACCGGGAGTCGAAAGTCGATCGGCTCGACAAGGCGCTCGCCACCGCGGCGTTGGATCGATGGATTCTGGTCAACATGAAACGAGGCTGGAAAATCATCTCCACGTTCGAAAAGTGCTGATCCCGTGCGCTCGTGGCTGATCGCCCGCCATGTCACTCATTCGTATGGGCGAAGTCCTCGTCGTGCGGGGGACGTCACCAAAAGTCGGAGACGCAGAAGGGAGCTTTCGTCATGTTCACCAAGCAATTCGCGTGTCTTGTTGTGGTGACCGGCGGCGCGTGCGCGGCCGTCAGCGGGGTGCTCGCGCAGGATGCGGATGGCAAGCCGCACATGCCCCTTGCGAAAACCATTGGTCGGGTCACGCCCACGGGTCCGGTCCCGTCGCTCGCCATCCTCAACGCTGCGGGCGCGAAACTGGAGGGCGGCAAGCTGACCTTGATCGGCGTGTCGGCGAATTCGATCGTGTTCGCCGACCGTCCCGTGCGAGCGGCGGGTCACGTCATGACCGAGCAATTCATCATGCAATGGGACGAGGGCAAGGACAACTTCGCAAAGGACCCGCCCAACGCTACCGTGTCCGTCCTGGGAGGCGATAGCTCGAAGGTCAGCGATGCCGTGGTGACGTTGAGAGCGCCGAAGCTCGAAGGCGGCAACCTGACCTTCGACGTTGCGGTGTTGGAAGGGAGTCTGGCCGGATCGAGCGGACCCGCGGCCCTGTTCATCGATCATTTCGGCGGATTCGGTGGAGGCTTCGGCGGGTTCCAAGGCAGCTTTGGCGGCGGCTTCGATCGCGCCGGAGGAGGCTTTGACCGCTTCGGTGCTGGTTATGATCGCTTCGGCGGCGCTGCTCGCTTCGATGGCGACCGCTTCGGCTACGATCGCGTCGGAGATGTTTCCGTCTGGCGCGGAAATTACTGGCATGCCCCTGTTTATCATGGCGCTTGGTACGCCGGAGCGACGGGTGCGGCCGTTGGCGCCGCCGTGGGAGCGGCCGCGACGTATCCCTACTATTACGGCTACGGCCAGTGCGGCTACTACCCGTATCCGCCTTGCTACTGAACGGGGCATGCCGTGACGGCCGATCGGGATGGGCGGGCGCTGCCGCAGCGGCTGGCCCATCACACCGGTGCGGAGCACGCATACGGCCGTGACCGCTGCTCGAGGGTCGGTCGCCTTGCCACGTGGAGAAGCGGACGTTTCTTGGGTCCATTCCGTGACCGAGGTTGACCCAGAGTGTTGCGACGACCACTTGAATCAGCCCCTTCCTCAGGCTGAAGCGGGGCGCACCAACGAGAAGTTTGATATACGCTCGTTCGTCACGCTGGTTTGGGTCGCAGCAATATTGCTCTCGCCCGGAAGCGACGCGCGCAGTAGAGTGCTGGTTGGCAGTTCTCTCCCCGACGCATTGATGACATGATTTACCGCCTTGTCAGGCTGACTCACAGGCGCGGTGGCGTGCCTCCTTCCCACCGGTGTGGGCCCCTGCTCACAAGTTTGCTGCCGGCAATGTGGCGCTGGACGATTGCGGTTGCCACGTAGACCGCGCTGGGCTTTGAACGCGAGCGTAGACTGCACATGGAGTCTGTTAGTGAGACGTCTTCTCCTGATAACCTTACTGTTGATGGTATACTTATCGATGTAAGGGTGGTAATTGCGCCACCTTGGCGTGTGGCGTTTCCACCACATCCGGCGCGTGTTTATGTGGCGATTCAACCACGAGCCGCTTGATCTGTGAGGTGGTATTTCTACCACAACGTCATCGTCTCAAAAAGTGGTTGTTCGACCACGATCCTTTCCGGGCTGAGGTGGTAAATCTGCCACGTCGTCAGACCCGTGGTCCCCTAGATGTTTGCGTGCTCACGCGTCCACCTGTCCGCGGTGAAGACCGTTCCTAAGTAGCACTTCTCGAACTTGATGGCCGTCAGCGCGTCATTGCAATCACGTTCGTGGGTATCTCGGTCGTGATCGACATCACGTGCCGGGCCCAGGCCGCCATGGCACTCCGGCGCTCCTCCTCGGAGGCATGGACGTTGTAGACGCCCCGCACACTCCCGAAGCTCTCCGAGACGTGGTTGATCGCCCGCTCGGTGACCTCCGACGGGATCCGCAGTCGCGTGCAGCCGGACACGAAGGTCCGCCGCAGATCGTGCAGCTGCCAAGGCGGAATGGCCTTCCCGCCATTGGCGGCGGTGATGAGCTGATCGAGTCGCGCCTTGGCCTTGCTGATGCCGCTCGCGGGTGAGGTGCCCGTGGTGGTGAAGAGATACGGCGAGCCCTTGATCCGCGGCACACCCTGCAGGATCTCCAGCGCGGGCTCGGACAGCGGCACGAGGTGCTCCATTCCGTTCTTCGAGCGGGCGGACCGGATCACCCAGGTGGCGGTCTCGAGGTTGATCGCGTCCCAGGTCGCCTTAAAGACTTCGCTGCGGCGCTGGCCCGTGAGGGCGAGCAGCTGCACGGCCGGTCCGAACGGCGCTCCGAGTTGCTCAGCACACTGCTAGACGAGCGCGAGTTCGTGATCCGAGAGCTTGCGGTCGCGCTGGATGTCGCGGGCCGAGACCGGGCTCTCGGTGCCCTTGGCCGGGTTGTTGGGCCGCAGATGGTTCGCGACCGCATAGGAGAACAGCTTCGAGCACCAGGCCTGGAAGCGACCGGCCGCGACCGGCGCGCAGCGGGCGACGATCGCCTCGAGGGCTTCGACCACGTCGGCTCCCGTGATCTCCGCGATCGGCCTGTCGCGCCAGCGGGGTAGAGCGTCGTGCTCGAGGATGCGCCGCATCTCGGCCGTGGAGCGGCGGCCCTTGCGCTCCTGAGCCGCGAGGAAGCGCTCGAGCACCTGCTCGAAGCGGTGGCTCGCGGGCGCGCGCTCCAGTCCCTTGAGTTTCGCGACCGTGACTCGGTCGCTGGCCGGGTCGCCGCCTTCCGAGACGATCCGCAGGGCTTCGCTGGCGGCCTTACGGGCCTCGGCCAAACCCATACGGGGGTAGGGCGCGAGCGTCAGCTTGCGGGGCTTGCCGTCGGCTCGGTAGCGCACGGCCCAACTCTTGGCGCCGCTCGGCTGCACGACGAGGTAGAGCCCGACCAAGGCACCGTCCGGGATCTCGAGCCGCTTGGCGGGATCGGGCTTGAGGTTCTCGATGATCTTCTGATTGAGCGCGCGGGCCACCACTGTCCTTCGGATTGCATCCGCGCGCACGCTCCAGCGTTCCGGCCTCAGGGTAACAGGGGTAACGCAGGGAGGGTGGTAGCGGATGGGAGGGCAGGTTAATAACAGGAACGCTCAAAAGGCAACAAGCCGTTGACAAGATTGCTGTTTATGACGTTGTGGCGTTAGCACTACTTTGGCAGGTTTGGGGAACCGGGCGAGCGCTGCCGACTTCTCC
>NZ_LN811363.1:243905-244927 GCF_001006805.1 Microvirga massiliensis
GGCCAGCGGGGAAAAAAGAAAGCGACGCGGACCGCCCCCGCAACCCAGCCTGCCGGCCATCCGATCCCAACTGCTCGATCAGCTCGCGCAGCTCATGCATCTGCGATGTCCGGTCTGCCGAGCCCGCTTCACCCTTGGCTCCCTCAGCAAAGTGCCAAAGTAGTGTTAGACTCTATTGCCCCGAGTTATGGCGTTGGCGTTGACTCTTAATCAGCGGGTCCAAGGTTCGAGTCCTTGTACACCCACCAATCATCTCAATGACTTGCACTACCGTCGGCCACCGCTCTGAATTCCCAGTTAGCCGATAGGTAGCAACCGTCGCGGTGCTCCGGTTTCGAGCCTGCTCGATCGCTATTGCGTTCGTGTGTCTTCGATCCGCACGCGGCGGCTGACATGAATTCAGCTTCACAGATAGTCCGGAAGCAGACCTTCGCGGGCGAGCGACTTATGCAATGTTCGCCCAGCCCATCCTTCGACAAAGCAGCGCCGTGCCGTGTGCGCTCGATTGTGACATTCGAAACGAGGAATGACGGTGCTGCACCGACCCCGAGCCCGTTGATGGCCCATTGACGGTGGCTTCGCCGCTGTTCGATCGCGGGCGGCAATGTCAGCGAACGACAAGAGATTGGCTAAAGCCAACAAGAACCCGGCTGGTCCAATAGCTATATGGCCGTTCGTTAGGGGCGGGAAGGCACGAACCGACTCGAAGAAGGCTCCGGAAGAGAGCCCCTTAGACTGTTTGTCTACGTTGGCCGGCGGGGTCGAGTTCTCGGAGCCGCTGGTCACGCCTTACGACTATCGAGCCTTACTCGCCCAGTGCTGGGAGAACTCCATGAGGCCACGCCGCACCCTTACGGCCGCCGAGAAGCGTGTCCTGTCCACGTTGCGGATACACGGTCCCGCAGTGAGGATCTGGCGCAGTAACCGCCAGGACAACTACTCGTGGTGGGTCGCGGACCAGCCGGTTACCCGGATCGTCCACTCCTTGGCCGTGAAGGG
Organism: Microvirga massiliensis; assembly: GCF_001006805.1. GTDB lineage: Bacteria > Pseudomonadota > Alphaproteobacteria > Rhizobiales > Beijerinckiaceae > Microvirga > Microvirga massiliensis. Next base: position 244,905 of record NZ_LN811363.1, read on the forward strand.
ATATCTTAGAGCCTGACTGGAAA
>NZ_LN811363.1:245555-279399 GCF_001006805.1 Microvirga massiliensis
GAGCCAGACTCTTAGGGTAGAGGGGGACGAGGCTCGTCTCACTGCCAGCGATCCAATTTCGAGGAGTGGTGATAGAGTTTCTGCCTTCCGCCTTCCTGTCCTAGGCCGTTTCTAAGGCTCCTGAAGGCAAGAGACCTTGGTTATTTCGTGTCATTGTCCCCTGAGGGATTTCATCACCTGCTGATTTCATCACCTAAAACCTAAACTATGTCGCGCCCGGTCTCTGCCTTCTGACTTGAGTCAGCTGATGCGGCAGCTTACCGACTGTCGTAGCCCACCCATAGCTTGCCGTTCACAATCTACGGTATCTTGGTCCTGGGCACTTGATCTTCCGCCGGTGGTCGACTGGCCCAGTGATACCGCATTCTGCACCGTTTCGGGATAATCCCCTCAAGGCCTACCGTACAGGCGCGACCTGCTCTGCAGATTTACGGCGCGATCGAACCCCGGACCATCGTTTCCGATCTCTCACTGGGCTGCATCCGCCTCAACGCCGTTATGATGGATCTCTTCGATTGGGTGACGACCGGCACGCACGTTCTCGTGATTGAAGGAGCTCGCATGAGAACTCGGGATTTTCCCCTCCCGTGAGTGTCCGCCGCTTGGCCCAGTAAAAGTTGCACACCGACCATCACTGCAGCGAGCCTTGGGCTCAAGCGTTCAGATGCACTCCTATATGGGTGAGAGCCACCCGTCGCTTTTGAATCAGTCAGGGGTCACTGCGGGCATTTAGCGATAAGCATCTTGAGCAGCGTTCGCGCGGCTTGTCATCGCGTCATTGATGATCGGTGTAACTCGCGTTGGTACAGGTCTCGCGTCTCCTGGGAACGCACCTGCGACGGTGTTCGCCCGGTCCAGCGTTTGCAGGCATGGGTGAAGGCGCTGACTTCTTGGAAGCCCAGCAGCCAGGCGACCTCTGACACGGAAAGGCTCGAATCCTGGAGGTAATGCTGCGCCAAGTCCGCCCTGAGCTCATTGAGAATACGAGCGAAGGTCAGACCCTCGGCGGCCAAGCGTCGGGCCAGGGTGCGCTGGCTCAGTCCAACTTTGCGGGCCACTTCGCCAGCGCGAGCCTTGCCATGCGGCAGGAGTGGCGTCGTGGCGTTCTCCACCCTCGTCCTCAAGGCCTGCACCGGGCGGCTGCGATGGGCAAGGGCCTCTTCGCAGTAGCCTACAAGGAGATTGTTCAGGTATGGATCGGCCCCGGTCAGTGGGAACTCGGAGGCCTCCGGCGCGAATGCAATTACATCGCACGCGGATCCAAAGGCAATCGGGCAGGCGAAGAAAGCTTCGATGTGCTGAGATGCGGTGCAACGCGGATGGACGAAGGCGACACGGATCGGACGAAGGGCCGTCCCGGTTGTCTGCCGTGCCATCCGCACCAGCACTGTCGCCACGAATTCGATCTGATGTCGGTCGGCGTGCCTCGGCACCCCAACATAATCGAGGTCGATCCCGACCTCGCGTCCACGCAGGCAGCGCAGCGTGATCGCCTCATTCGCGATGGTGCTGTACCGCTCGGCGCGCTCAAGCGCCTCCCGGAACGTGGTGGACGAGGCAAGCACGAAGTAGAGCAGTCCGGCCTCTCGTAAGTCGGCCGCTTCCGCGAGATGGAACCCGAGCACGTCATCCTTGAGCATCTCAGCCGCTAGGCCGAGCAGGGCGATCTGGCACCCTACGTCGAGGCGAGCCTCTGGGTTGTCGCTCTCTTCCAGGGACAGGCCGGCTTTCCGCAGCACAGGGACAGGATCATGCCCGAGGTGACGAAGACGCGCCGCGGCCAAGCGGGTCATCGCACCTCCGGCACGCGGAGGCATGGGCGTCGAATAGTGGCGCATGAGCTCATACCTCGCGGCGGGTCAGGCGCGACAAGCCTTTGGCCGACGATAGCAAGACGAGCGTGGCCTGTCTCCGCTAACAAGCTGCCGGCCGGTGCATGGGGTAAGTTCCACGCCATTGCCCGACCCCGCCGCCCGCCTGGAAGGCTAGCCCCCAAGTGCCGGTCACCAGGCGGGCGGATCCGTTTCCGCAAGCACCATTGGAGCTTGCCGCCGTGAGCGGCGAGGCGCCCGCATGACCGCACGCGAAGACCTCGGCCTCAACGCACAGGATTTCCCACCCGACCATCCACAGCGCCTCCTGATCCAGGCCTATGCCCGTCTGCCTCTGTTCCCAGAGCGGGTGGACGGATCAAAACAGGCATCAATTGCGAGCTTCGGTGCCTATGACCTACGCCTGAGCGAGCTATCGCCCGCCATGGGCTTACTCAAGGCTTACCCGCTCCAGGTCGAGCTCTGCGAGAGCATCACCGGACGGATCATTGACAGAGTCGGCTGCCAAAACCTCCGAGACGCCAGCCGAGCGGTGGAGGCCTTCATCGCCGTGATCTTGCGCCTGGGCAAGGTCGCTCCGCCCGAATGTCCCTGTGCGTAGCGGGCCTGCACGGAGAGACGATCTCAAGCAGCACGCCCGCCAAGGAAGTGGCGCCGAGCCTGCGGCCCTGTCCGACCGCTGACCTTCTGGATCTGCGTTGCCCTCCTGGAACCCTGCATTGGCGCCCGAGCATCCGTCACCCACCGAGATCCGGTCTGCGCTGCAGCGGGTTACGCTGAGCGAAGCGTTTCGCAACACGCCGCAGCTCGTCAGCTTTCTGACCTTCGTGGTCGAGCGGTCGCTGGCGGGTGAGGCGCAGGAGATCAAGGGCTACACGATCGCGACCCGCGCCCTCGGGCGCCCGCCGGACTTTGATCCGCAAACCGATCCCATCGTTCGCGTCGAGGCCGGACGGCTTCGGCGCGCCCTGGATCTCTACTATGCGGGGAGCGGCAAGGGCGATCCGGTCAGAATCCGGATCCCGCGAGGCAGCTATGTTCCGCGATTCGAGCGGGCCGAGGAGGCGAGCGCACCGACAATCGTAGCGCTGCCGACGGTGCTTCCTGAAGAGAGGGCTCGTAGAACCGAGAGCTGGTCGATACCAGCCCGTCAGACGGAAACAGCCCGGCTGGCTTTGATGGCCAAGGCGGGGCAGACGGCGAGACGGTTCCTGACACTCCCAGGCCGGCTCGGGGCGGTGGCGATCGTGCTCGGTTTTGCCGTTCTGGCTGCTCTATTGGCTGGGGCGGGCTTGGTCGCGGTCTCTCTGCGTCAGGAGGGTGTGGTGGCAAGTACAGTGCCGCGCCAGACCCGACCCATCGTGGCCGTCGGCGCCATCGAGGGCACCGGGGCGGCAGCCATGGCGCTAGGAGCTCTGCGCAGCACGCTCATCGATGTTCTGGTTCATTTCGAAGAGATCGATGTCGTCGATCTCGCGACTGGGCCCCAACCTTGGAGCGAAAGCGGCTATCTTCTGTCGCTTACGGTCGGAGGCAGGGTAGGGGATGTGACCGCCAAGCTTACGCACCGGCCGAGTGGCGAGGTCATCTGGACGCGGACATTCGAAGGCCCCCGCGACATTCAATTCGTCGAAACCAATCTTGCGCGGCGAATTGGAGCGGCCGTGGCACAGCCTTACGGCGCGGTGGCGGCGGACCTGCGGCGGCGCAGCCGCAGCGACGCGCGAACACTCTGCCTCCTGATGGCGCACGACTACTGGAGAGCGCCTTCCGAGGCGGCTCACGCGCGGGCGCGTGATTGCCTCGAAGCGGTTGTCGCCGCCAATCCGGATGCCGCGACCACCCTCGCGGCCTTGGCCATGATCTACCTCGATGAGCATCTCGCCGGGCGCAACCCACGCCCGGCGCCGTTGGATCGGTCTTTCGCGATGGCTCGGCGCGCTATCGAGATCAGGCCTGATAGCGTGCGCGCAAACCAAGCCATGATGGCGGTCCTGGTTGCGCGTGGCGATAGTGCCGAGGCGCGGGTCATCGGTCAGCGCCTGCTCGAGCTCAATCCATATGAGCCAAGGTCGAGAGATGGTCCAGAAACTGAGCCAAGCTTCGGGCGTTGAGTTGGGCCGCGAATACCTGAACGGCCAGACCGGTTACCGATGCTATCTACTGCGAACTGTATACTTCCGTGGATCGCGGCGATCACCTGCTCGGCGGTATTACACGAGGAAGACCTTGCGACCAGCCGGGGTGATCTTCAGCCCGAAACCCTTGAGGTCCTCATCCCACCAGGTTGCATCCCGATCAGCCGGGCAGGGGAGGGCATCGATGATGCGCTTGGTGAGTTTGCAGGCCGGCATAAGGGCGGGCTCGCGGTGGCTACTTGGGGCATGTATAGGTAGCCAGAAATTTGCAACGCGAGACATGGATGGGAACGAGTAGCCCACAGGTAAGTGAGCTATTGCAGGGACTTGTCAGCTACCAGCTATCGTCGTCAATCGCCAGGAAACGACCAACAGCCGTCCCTTAATCAGCGGGCCCAAGGTTCGAGCCCTTGTATACCCACCATCTTCAAGGCTTCGGACAACCTGCCGAGGCATTTTTGGTTCCAGAGACTTGAATCATCACAGAGCCTCGGCGGGATAGTCTCGAAACCCATTTCCCCGCTCCTTTGATCAAACGCTCCCGTATCCGCTTACGTGCTACCTTCTCGATCGAGATGGCAGAAGCGTCCACGCTACTACGTGATGATCGAACTGCGCTTCGGCGCCGTAGGAGTTGGAAACCTGACTCTGATTGACGATCTGCACCGCAAGTGGAGCAAAGACTCTGTTTACCGGATAGCCTCTGAATCGCTCAGGACGAATTTCAACTTACCGAGGCGCTGATTGCAGCCCGCGCCCGTGCGAGCCTGTCACAGGCGCAACTCACCGAGAGAATGCACACCTCGCAGTCTTATGTCGCCCGGCTCGAACGCGGCAAGGTGCACCATTGACCGAAGCTCGTGCGCGTTTCACCAAGGCGATAGGAACATGTCTGAAGTCAGTTTCGAGCCCGCACAGCCGCAATAATCCCCCGAGGCTCGGTGTTTGGCCATGCCGTCCAAAACGGCTCGGCTCATCTGATAACATCGCCAACCAGGGCATGAACGCTCTTCGAGCGAGCCTTAGGTGTCGCGGCCTGATCTATATCGTCGGGCTGACCGTCGCCGTTGCCCTCCTCAGGGTTGGCGGGATGCTCGCCTTCGAGCCGGCTTCGAAAATCGAGGGCGGGTTCACGAGCTATCCGGACGCCTTGTGGTGGACGGGCATGCTTCTAACCATTAGGAGCAGTGAGTTATGGCAGAAGAGCGTCGAGGGGCGCATCCTCTGCTTCCTCCTGGCGCTCTATGGCTTTGCCGTGTTCACAGCGAGCCTCGCCTTGCTCTTCGTCGAGGGCAACGCTACGTCACCATCGGGCGGAACCGTAGGCACTGCCGACGTGGCAGCTCTCCACGCTGGATTTTCCGCACTCAGGGCAGAACTGGCCAAGCGGATCATGACTCCAGCCGCGGATTTGTCGAAGACCGAGCGAGTAGCACGTCACCCTAAGAAAATTGCAGAATTGCGAGATGATGATCGCGCTGCGACGAACCGGCATGCTGCCCTCATCTGTCTGCTAACGGACGAACTTCGCGCTCCACGCAAGGATGAGTGCGGAACTCGCCCGGGCAGGCCTGATTGAACCAGTGGGGCAACTTATCACTGCAATCATCTCAGGAGATATCGATGAAAGCATATCTGACCGCTGCTACACTCGGCCTTCTGATAACTGGGCCGGCCTTTGCCCAATCATCTACAACCCCAGCTCCCAAAGCGCCAGAAGCTCAACAGCAGAACTCGTTCGCCAGCCAGACGGGCAACATGCTCACAGCCCAGAAGCTCAAGCAGGATCTGCAGAATGCCGGATTCACGGATGTCACCGTGGCCGCGGAAGCGTTCCTCGTCCAGGCGAAGACGAAGGATGGAAATCCTGTCGTAATGACGATCGGTCCGCACGGTTTCACCGCTATGGAAGCCGTCCATACGACTGGGAGCACCGGGAGCATGGGAAATACGGGAAGCTCTGGATCCAGTGGCAGCATGAATTCCACGAATCCAAGCACGCAGAAGTAAGGGCTATCGGCATCCCGCGGCTGAACTTTTCCGTGCCTAGAACGCCGATTCTTCCTGCCCTTTCCGTCATTGCGAGCAGAGCGAAGCAATCCAGTGGCGCATCGGTCGAAGGGTAGATTGCTTCGGCTTCAGCTCGCAATGGCGGAATGGGTCCGGCGACTACTCCCGTTTCCGGCTCTGCATCTCCCGCCCTCAGACCCTCTTCGTCATTACGAACGAAGTGAAGCAATCCAGGCCGCCGTCTCAGGATGGATTGCTTCGACTTCGACTCGAGATGACGACATGGATCATCACGACAACGGAGAGAGTGCGACAGTCGACTCTGCGTTGCTCCGCTCCGCATGCAGAGTCAACACGTTTCAACTCACCAACGGTTACTGCGCATTCGCGTGCACGGCCTTCCGGAGGTCCGCGACCTGATCGGATGAAACGGCTGGTGCTGCGTTTCCCCAATGGTTGCGGACATAGGTTGCAACGGCTGCGATTTGATCGTCCGTCAGCTTCCACCCGAAGGCCGGCATCGACAGCGGCGTCGGGCGGGCCGAGGTCGGCACCGAGCGCGTTCCACCGAGGATGACCCGGACCACGGTCGTGGGATCCTGCTGCTGGACGTTGGCATTGCCGCGCAGGGGCGGGAAGAATGTCGGGATACCCTCGCCATTGGACCGGTGACAGGCCGAGCATTGGTCGAGGAAGATCGCCTCACCTGCATGGGCGACCTTGACATCGATTGAAGGCTGGTTGCTCTGGCGGTTCGCTTCGGCCGCATTCTGATGGGGCAAGTCCTTGAGATAGGTCGCGATGGCACGCAGATCCTCGGAAGTCAGGTGGGAGGTCGAATATTCGACCACCTCAGCCATCGGGCCGGAGGCGTTGCTGCGGCGATTGCGGCCGGTCTGCAGATACTCGACGACGTCGTCTTCGGTCCAGGAATGAAGGCCCTCGCGGAGGTCGGAGCCGAGGCTCGGAGCGAACCAGTTCTGAAGACTCGCTCCCTGCAACGCATCGCTCTCCTTATCGGCGCCGAGAATGTTCTTCGGCGTATGACAGGCCCCGCAATGGCCCAGGCCCTCGACGAGATAGGCGCCGCGATTCCAGGCTGCGGATTTCTGCGGGTCGGGCCTGAGATTATCGTCATCGAAGAACATCCAGTTCCACGGTCGCATCAGCGCGCGCTCGCTCAGCGGGAAGGGGAGCTTGTTACGCGGCGGGGTGTTGGCGGCAGGCTCGATCGTCTGCAGGTAGGCCCGGATCGCCTGCACGTCCTCACGCGTGACATGCGTGTAATAGGGATAGGGAAAGGCCGGGTAGAGGCGAGAACCATCGGCCGAAACCCCCTCGTGCAAGGCGCGATAGAAATCCTCGTCGGACCAAGCCCCAATCCCAATCTCGCGGTCGGGCGTGATGTTCGCCGAGTAGATCGTTCCGAAGGGCGTCTGGAGCGGGCGCCCACCGGCGAACGGCTTGCCGTTCGGATCGGTATGGCAGCCGAAGCAATCCCCGGCGGAGACGAGGTACTTGCCTCGCTGGATCTGATTGAAGTCGGTCTCCGCAAGGCCGATCCCGATCACCGGGAGAGTACTGAACAGCCCGGCTAGGGCGAGGGTATGCAGCCGGCGATCCAACGATGCCTCCTCAAGCCTGAACGAGCGGGCCCGGGCGTTTCAGATATTGGTTCCTGATCGCGTCCGCGGCCCAGTAGGTGAGGGCGCCGACAGTGCCGGTCGGATTGTAGCCGGGGTTCTGCGGGAAGGCGCAGGCCCCCATGACGAACAGATTCGGGACGTCCCAGCTCTGCAGGTAACGATTGACCACGCTCGATTTCGGGTCGGCGCCCATGATTGCGCCGCCCGTGTTGTGCGTGGTCTGATATGGAACGGTCGAGTAATGCCCTTCGCGGCGTGACACCTTGATCTCGCGTGGCTTCATGGCCCGTCCGATATCGGCGGCGCGATCCGTCAGGTAATCGGACATCCTGTGTTCATTGTCCGTGTAGTCGAACGTTAGGCGCATCAGCGGTTGTCCGTGCACGTCGCGATAGCTCGGATCGAGGTCGAGGTAGTTGCCGCGATGGCTCATGACGGCACCGTGCGTGCTGATCGCGCATTGCTTGAGGTAATTCTCGACGACAGCCCTCTTCCATTTCGAGCCCCATTTCGGCGTGCCCTCGGGCGTAGGGTGCGTCTCGATGGGGCGCCCATTTGTCGTCCACAGGGCGATGTAGCCGCCGCCGATGAAACCGAGACCGGTGTGATCGAAGTTGTCACCATTGAACTCGTCGATGCCCATCCCGAGCGAGCCCGCTCCGATGAAGGTGTTCGTGAGCACATCGTCGAAGAAGACATCGACTGCGCTCACAATCTGATATGCGTAGTTCTTTCCGACGGTGCCGGTTTGTGTGTCCGGATCATAGGGCTGGCCGATTTCGGACAGGAGCAGGAGGCGGACGTTGTGCAGGGCGAAGGCGCAGAGGATCACGAGTTGCGCCGGCTGTTCCCATTCCTGTCCCTGAGCATCGACATAGGTGACGCCGGTCGCCTGCCGGCCGCTGCTGTCGAGATTGACTTTCAGGACCTCGCACTCGGTGCGAAGCTCGAAATTATCCTTGCGCATCAGCACCGGCAGGATGGTCGTCTGCGGGCTGGCCTTGGAATAGTTGCCGCACGCGTATTTCTCGCAGAAGCCGCGCAATAGGTGCAGGGCCCGAGCTGTACGCCGAGCGGGTTGGTATAGGCCCGTGACATGTTGGCGGACGGGCAGGGGAACGGTCGATACCCGAGGCTCTGAGCCGCCTTGGCGAACAGCACCGGCGCATAGGTCATGTCCATCGGCGGATTCGGGTATTCGCGCCGGCGTGGGCCCTCGAATGGATTGCCTCCGGACTGACGCGTGCCATTCAGGTTTCCCGCCTTGCCGGAAATGCCGCAGAGATATTCGAACCGATCGTAGTAGGGTTCGAGCTCGTCATAGGTGACGCCCCAATCCTGGATGGTCATGTCATCCGGCAGCGGACCATAGCGCTGCTCATTGTGGCTCCTGGCGATGAAGTCACTCGGCAGGAAGCCGTCAGGTCTGGCCGTTCCAATGGATACCGGCCCCGCCGACTCTGTCGCCGGCAGAAACGATCCGAGATGCCGCATCGGCAATGCGGTTTCGCTCGCCGTGCTGCGGAAAGTCAGGGTCTCGCGCGCAGCTACTTCGAACAGCTCGTGGCGATAATAGTAGCGGAGCTCATCCTGGATGAAGGTGACAGCGAAATCGGTTGGCGTGTCGCGCCATCCCCCGCGCTCGATCGCGACGACCTGCAGGCCGGCATCGGTGAGTTCCTGCCCCAGGATCGCCGCCGTCCAACCGAAGCCGACCAGCACCACGTCCACTTCTGGAAGCTTGCTCGCCATCGACCACCTCCTTCAGCCGTTCGGGTTCCATTGGGGGCGACCCTGCAGGCTCACCGGCGGAAGCGGATATCGCTCACCGTGCTTGCCGACGAAGTCGCGGTAGTCATAGCGGGCGCCCGGGAAGCCGATCATCTTCCAGGCGGCCATGTTGCGGTTGCCGCCGTAGATCGGGTCGGCGAAAAAGCCCTCGACGGTGTTCTGCAGGAGCATGTCGAAGAAGACCTTGGCGCTCACGCCCTGCAGCTCGACATCGACCTTTTCTAGGGCCTCCAGGAAGCGGTCCTGCTCCTCGGGCGGGAGCTGGGCGAAGAACCGGCCTTGGTTCTGATCGCGCACGACGCCTTCGATCGCCTTGATCGCGAAGCGGTAGAGCTGGGCCGGCGTGAGCCGTGACTGGTAGCCCTGCATATCGGTTCCGGCCCGCCATGGCCCCAGCATGTACCAGCGCTCGGCCTGGCCGTAGGGGCCGGCAAGCTGACGATCGAGGAACGTCGGAACGCCGACCTCCTTCGCGCCGGGGCCGAGATCATCGGCCGGGATCAGGCGAGAGACGACGGCCTCGATGAAAGTCGCTTCGTCCGGCGTGAAGAACTGGTATGAGCCGGGCACGAACGCAGCCGGCGCATCGGCTACCGCCGGCGCCCAGGGCATCTCACCCTTGATCGTTCGGGCCTCGGCCGGAGCCGTTGCGTGCCCGGTCGCGACTGACACGGCTGCTCCGGCGAGGAGCTGTCTGCGATTGAGGTTCTGATCGCTCATGGAGCCCTCCCGGAAAAGCGGTGGTTCAGCCTGGGCCGCCGGATTGGGTGCTGGACTTCGGTTCCTTGGTGACCACTTCCGGTACGCCGGAACCCGTGGATGGCGCACCGACAGCGCTCTGCCCGCCCCGGCCTTGTACGGGGGCGCGGCTGCCAGATCCTGGACCGTTGCCGCGATCATCACCTGTTGCGGGCTGCTGCCGCCGTATTTGCCATCCCGAAACGGTTCAGACATGGGTTGCCCGGCAGGGAGAGGACCGACGACGGACAAGCTGCGAAAAGGCATCGCGACGTCCTTCTCTCCGAGCTCAAGAAATCCGGCGAGGCCGATCACGGCCGTCTGAACCTGACCATTGCCGTCGAACAGGAGGTCGTCGACCACGCCGAGCAGCTCCCCGGTCGAGCCGAGGACCGTAGCGCCGATGATCCGTGTCATTCGAAAGGTTTCTGCCGGCTCAGCCGACAGGAAGGGGGAGGTGGCGGATGCCGGTCCGGCAGGCTGGGGACCGACGGCTTGCGCCGGCGCCGGAAGGCTCTGGGCCAAGGCATGCGGCAGGGTGGGGACGGCAAGGCCGAGTGCTGCCAACAGCATGATTGGACCGATCTTTTTGCTGAGCAGAACGGGCCTGTCGAAGGGGTGAAGGCGCACGCCGAGTCCCTGCTGTCGTCTGTCGTCACTTGCCCGCATCAGGGTCTGGTCTGGCAAGGCGCCACGCCACCATACCGGTGAGGTGACACTGCAATGGCTGGCAGATCACCCCGGGAGCCCATCGGCAGACGGTCATGCTTGGTTTGCGCCGGGCGGGAGAAGCCCGAGAGATCAGCCGCATGACCGCAGAGCGGTCACCCCGTTGAGTGAATCCTTAGTCTCTGAACTAATCCGCCTTTCGCTCGGCATTGCCGATCCGAGGCTTGCGGCGATGCTGGCGGGCGTGCAACTCGTGGGCGATGGGAAGATGGTTGACGCCGTGGTGACAACCCCCGCCGCTGACACGACCCACCCCGATGAGGCCGCCTCGCTCACTTCGCGAGAGCTGGAGGTGTTGGGTCTCCTGGCAGAAGGGGCCCCCAACAAGGATATTTCCCGCCGCTTGAGTATTTCCGTGCACACGGCCAAGTTCCATGTCGGGTCGCTGCTCGACAAGCTCGACACGTCGGACGCACCGATGCTGTCGCGCATGCAGCCCGCCTGGGGTGATCGTCCTATAATGTTGTCCAACGAAGGGATCGTCGCGCGATTCCCAAGAGTGGGTCTCGATGATACGCGTCTGTTATGGCTTGTCAGCAATCGAGCCCCGGGAATGGCCTGTTTTCCCGCTGAACGATTAAGGTCGCGGAACCGCAAGTGCGATCCGATGTCGGTGCGGGGTTGCTGCTTTGGATCGTCCTGCTCGCCTTATCGACGAATGCGGCGCTGCCTTCATACCCGATCTGCGCGACAACCTTATACTCGAGCAAAGTGAAACAATCGGAGCGGACGCGAGCGACAGACAGTGAAAAGCGGCGCAGGTCGCTCACAATTCCGATTGCCCAAGACGTCTTTGAGTACCAGCTTCTGCTCGTGGAGCATCTGTCTCATGCGCGGCACCCTGCTGACTCAGTGTTTGACCAGGTTTCTCATGGCATCGCCAATCACACCAGCGAGGACCCGGTGCTGATCGAGGTTGAAGTGAATGCCGTCGATCTCGCTGGATCGGATATGATCTGCCGCATCGATGAATTCCACCTGCAGCCTTTCAGTCATGCGCCGAAATATCGGTCCAAGCGCCTCGGACTTGGTGCGTCCACCTGTAAAAATATCTCCGAGGCAGCCGATCTCGAGAATAGGTGGAGGAGCGACGACGAGGATGCGAGGCACCGTTCGCCCCGGGGCATCGCAGAGGGTTCGAATGGAGCGAACGAGGCACTCGACTCCAGCTGCGATATCACTCGCCCCGACCGAAAAGCGCGCCTTCAAATCGTTCGTCCCGATCATGATAATCATGGCGTCGATGGGCGAATGACTGCCGATGACGATGGGAAGAGCGGCGAGGCCCGACATGTGAGCCCCCTCGATCGGGTCCGGATGGACCGTTGTCCGCCCGGGCAGCCCCTCCTCGTATACGCGCCAGCCGGGTCCGAGATCCGCCGCTAGAAGACCCGTCCAGCGCTCATTCAGGCCGAAGCGGCGGATGTCATCGAAATTTCTCATCGGGGCGGACCCGTGAGTGTTGGAATCGCCGAAACAGACGAGGATGCTCGGTTGCTCGGACATAGGTTCCTCTTGTGTTGCTTCCTGGATCTTGGTCCGCGCCCATACTGCAGTTGGATCGGTCCATGCGGCCGGTCAGTCCTATGGTCGAGCCCGGCAAAGCCTGCCAATCGCTCCCGGATTCTGGGCCCAACCCGGATTGATTGACAACCTTCAGAGCCGTTGCATACTCGCCTCAAAACCTTTGTGCCTGTCGGAAGTGCGCCAGTGAGAGCGGAGTTGCACGAGTAGGTCTATCGAAGGTGATGAGCCCTCGGAAGATCACGTCGTGTCGTCCGTCCACCCCACCCCGCACTTCGGGCGGTGCAAGGCACCGGAAGGGGGCCTTTCAGGGAGGGCGCGATCGTGAGAATCGAGCGCTACGACAGGCTTATCCAGCTGCAGATGAATCGCCGCCACCTTCTCAAGGGAGCAGCCGCCGTTTCAGCCTTGGGGGCGACAGGGGCGATCGGCTCGTTCCCGCAGTCGGCGGGGGCGCAGAGCGATCTGCGGAAGCAGATCCTGCAGATCCCAGGCGTTGGTAAAGGCTCTCCCACCGATGAGGACTGGCAGAAGGTCGGCGAATTGTGCCTCGGGGCGAGCAAGAGGAGTGTGACCCAAGGCGAATTCAGGGGCGTTGAACTCAAGTTCATGGGGCTCAACAACCAGAACCTTCATAACTTCCTGTTCCGCGGCTTCCTGAAACCCTGGGAGGCCTACACGGGCGCCCGGATCACCTGGATCGATCTCGCCCAGGCCGATTACAACCCGCGCCTCCAGCAGGCGATCGCGACGGGCACCGTCGATTTCGATATTCTCGAGATGGGAGCGCCCTTTGAAGGGGATGTCTGCGGCAAGGGGCTCGCGTCGGAGATGCCCGACTGGGTCAAGCAGCAGATCGAAATGGACGATTACGTCAATTACCTGAAGCCACCGGTCGGAACATGGAATGGCAAGACTTATCGCGTCACTATCGACGGCGATTGTCATACCTTCAACTATCGTACCGATGTCTTCTCCGACCGGAAGCTCGCCGAGGCCTGGAAGGCAGAGGGCAACAAGAGTGACTGGGGCGTGCCGAGGACTTGGCAGCAGGTCCAGGCGGTCACCAAGTTCCTGAAGGGCAAGAAGGTCGGCGGAAAGGATACCTACGGCTATCTAGATCCGACGAAGCCCTGGGGCGGGTTCGCCTTCTACTTCCTCGGCAGCCGCGCCACGGCCTATGCGAAGCATCCGGACGACAAGGCTTGGCTGTTCGATATCGACACCATGAAGCCGCGCATCAACAACCCGGCCTGGGTCCGGGCCATCCAAGACGTAGTCGATGCGCTGCCCTTTGAGCCTGCGGACCAGCTTAATGCCGATCCGAACACCACGGGCTTCCAGCAATTCCTGGGCGGAACGGGCTCGATGCTCGTCTGGTGGGGCGATATCGGATCGAACGCGAAGACGAACGATGCATCGGTCGTCGGTGACGTTATCGCATTCGATATCCTCCCCGGCTCGGACGATGTCTACAGCGCCAAGACAGGCACCTGGGAGAAGCTGCCGAGTGGCCCGAACTTCGCCCCGAACATGGCCTATCTTGGATGGGGCGTGTACGTCATGGCCCGGGTCGACAGCGATCCCGCGAAGAAGAAGGCAGCCTGGAGTGCGGCCGCGCATCTCGGCGGCAAGGACCTCTCGCTCTGGATGGCAGCCTATCCGTCGGGCTTCCAGCCCTACAGGCAGAGCCATTTCAATATCCCGGAATGGGTTGCCGCGGGCTATGATGAGGCGTTCATCACCTCGTACCTGAACTCCGAATCCAACTCCTACAATCACCCGAATGCCGCCATCGAGCCGCGCATCCCGGGTATCTTCCAGTACTACAGCATAGCCGAGGACGAGCTGGCCAGGATCTTCGCCGGGAAGGTCAAGGTGAAGGAGGGCGCTGACGCCATCGCGGCAGCGTGGGAAAAGCTCACGGATCAGATCGGCCGCGAGAACCAGATCAGACTCTACAGGGCATCCCTTGGGCTATGATCCCGGGCCTGCGGTCCTGACTAATATCGCATCGGCTGGTGGCGCTCGATAGGCTGCCAGCCGCTTTTGTCCTCAATGAGCGACGACGTGCAACTTCGATGGAGAATGTCTCTTCGCTAGCAGGCGGCCAGTACGTGGTCGCGTCCGAAGTTGTCACTCCCGGCCGGAAGAATGCAGGACGTTGGCTCATTCAGCTCGCCTCGCTCGGGCTGGTGGCCATCGTCCTGGTCCAGATCCTCTACGAGACGGGAACGCTCTCCTGGGGCTTCGAGAATTGGCGTCCCGTTCTCTATGCCTTTCTCGTCTGGGCCGCCGCGCTGGGAGCCGGACAGGTGATTATCCGGGGCGAAGCTGGCTACCGGGCACTGTTTCTGCTACCGGCGCTCCTGTTCACGATCCTCATGGTGATCTTCCCGACCGTATTCGGGCTCTACATCGCGTTCACGGATTGGAACCTGAGCTCGTTTGCGGGCCGACGGTTCAACGGTCTCGAAAACCTGTACGCCCTGGTCAACGATTCCTTCTTCTGGAACGCGCTCGGCAACATGATCTTCTACGTGCTGGCCGTGTTCGTGCAGTATGCGATCGGGTTCGGCCTCGCCCTGCTGCTCAATGCTGACATCAGGGCACGCAAGTTCTTTCGCGTGGCCTTCCTGCTGCCCTTCATGCTGAGCCCGGTTGCCGTGAGCTGGATGATCGGTAAATCGCTCATGGAATATCGCTTCGGCCCGGCCGCCACGCTGGCCCGCCATCTTGGGTGGGACAGTCCGGCCTTCTTCACGACGCCCTGGATCGCGCGATTGAGCATTGTCATGATGGATTCCTGGGTCTGGATTCCGTTCGTCATGATCCTGCTGCTCGCTGGGCTGCAGGCGCTTCCCAAGGAACTCCTGGAGGCCGCAAAGGTCGACGGCGCTACACCCTGGCAGTCCTTCTGGAACATCACTTTCCCCTTGATGCTGCCCGTGAGCGTGACGGCGATTGTCATTCGCATCATCTTCCAGCTGAAGCTGGCGGATATCGTGATCAATGTGACGGCAGGAGGACCGGGCGGCGCGACCGACACCGTGTCGAGCTTCATCTTCCGCGAGTATCGCGACCGGTCGAATGTCGGATACGGAACGATGCTGGCGGAATTCTACCTGATCCTCATCATCATCTTTGTGATGCTGCTGCTGAACATGGTCAGCCGCTGGATGCGGAAGGTCTGATGATCGATGGTGACGAAGGGAACTGCCCGCGTGCGGACATATCGTGAGGCGGAGGAGCGAGGCCGTGCCGATGATGCGACGCTGCGCGCACGGGTCATCATCAGTCGCGTGCTGATTTACGGCACG
Source organism: Microvirga massiliensis (assembly GCF_001006805.1). Lineage (GTDB taxonomy): Bacteria > Pseudomonadota > Alphaproteobacteria > Rhizobiales > Beijerinckiaceae > Microvirga > Microvirga massiliensis. The sequence continues at coordinate 261,284 of NZ_LN811363.1, forward strand.
TTGATCCTGTGGGCTTTCATCTCTCTGTTTCCGATCTATTGGACGGTGACGACGTCCTTCAAGACCGCAGTCAACGTCACGCAGGGCCATCTCATTCCCTGGATCGATTTCCAGCCCGACTGGAGGGGGTGGCGCTCACTCGGATTGTCGCCGGATGTGATCGGAAACACCTCGACGGCTCGCGAGGAGTTCCTGAAGCGGTTCGGGAACAGCGTCCTGGTATCCCTCAGCGCATCCACGCTGGCGATCGTGATCGGGTCCCTCGCCGCATACGGACTCAGCCGCTTCGACTACAAATGGGGGCCATGGCGCAACAAGGACATCTCGTTCTTCTTCCTGTCGCAACTGATCCTGCCGCCCGTCGTGCTCGCCATGCCGCTCCTGGTTCTCTACAAGGAACTCGCGCTGCTAGACACGCGCGTTGGGCTGATCCTCCTCTATACGCTGATGGTGCTGCCGATCGTGATCTGGATCATGCGCGACCAGTTCGACACGATCCCGATCGAGCTCGAGCAGGCCGCGCTCGTCGATGGTTGTACGACGTGGGGAGCGTTCTTCCGCGTTGTGCTGCCGATCGCGCTTCCCGGAATGGTTGCTGCGTTCATTCTCTCGGTCGTGCTCTGCTGGAACGAGTATTTCTTCGCAGCCCTGCTGACGAGCACGGATGCGAAAACCCTGCCCGTCATGGTGGCGAGCCAAACCGGTTCGCAGGGAATCAACTGGTGGAGCATGGCCGCTCTGTCCACCGCGGCGATTGCTCCGCTCGTCATGATCGGTATTTTCCTGGAACGCTACATCGTCAAAGGCCTAACGGCGGGTTCCGTAAAGTAAAGATTCGCGGTTGTCTTTGCCATTCGCATTCTCGTGTCCTCACGTCATTGCGAGCGGAGTGAAGCGATCCAGGAGCGCATCCGTCGACGGGTAGATTGCTTCGCCTCCGGCTCGCAAGGACGGTGTGGGTGCGACAGTGCACCTTGCCTGATCCTGCACCGCGCTCAGGATCAGTACATGTCGCTTCACGGATGGCCACCCAAGCGCTCCATCAGATCGCGCGTTTTCGGGTAGAGTTCCCTGAAGATGCCGTATTGGCGCCGATAGACCTCGGCATTCGCCGCATCGGCAACGAAGTCAGACACGACTGGATTCCACTGCAGGATGCTGTCCGGTCCAACATCGCCGACCGCGAGCGCGGCGAGAAAAGCGTCGCCATAGGAGGCACCGACGGTTTTTGCGCGTACGATTTGAGTTCTGCCCGAAATGTCCGACGTCGCCTGTGCCCAGACGCGGTTCTTCGTGCCGCCGCCGACGGCGAGGATCGCGCTCGGTTCCTGGCCGGCCTCCGCATAGGTGTCGATGATGTGGTTGGTGCCGCACGCAATGCCTTCGAGCATTGCGCGATAGATATCGCCGCGGGAATGAGTAAGGTCGAGACCGAAGATCACGCCCTTGGCCTTGGCGTCGTGGATCGGCGTCCGCTCGCCGGAGAAATATGGCAGTACGACCAGCCCCTTCGCGCCCGGGGGCGATTGCTCCGCCTCGGCGGCGAGCACTTGCATGGAAGTAGACGGGTCGAGATCGCGGGCGAACTGGTCGCGGAACCAGTGGATCAGCGTGCCGCTGGTGGCGAGGCCCGCCATAGCCGCATGCTGATGCGGGAACAGCCAAGGGGCGTACCATAGGCGCGGATCTCGGACGCGCGCCTCCGTGATCATGATGATGAAAATGGTCGAGCCATACATGATCATCATGTCGCCGCTGGACAGAACGCCGACGCTCAGCGCTTCGGCAGCGGCATCGACCGTCCCGGCGATAACCGGCGTGCCGGGCGCAAGCCCCGTCTCCTCTGCGGCCCGGGCAGTCACCACGCCGGCGATATCGGTCGTCCAGGCAAGGTCGGGCAGCCGATCAAGGCCGATGATGTCGTCGGCGAGCGCATCGCTCCAGGTCTTCTCCTCGATCTGATAGAACGGGCTGAAATTCGCCGCCGTATAGTGGTCGATCACGAAGGCGCCGGTCAGCCGATAGACCAGATAGGACGTCGAGGTCAGGATCCGGTGGGCCTTCGCAAAGATCTCCGGCCGGTTGCGCTTCAGCCAGAGGATCTTGGGCCCGATCGACTGCGACGTCAGGGCATTGCCGCAGCGATCCAGCAGAATTGCCTCGCCGATCCACTCGGTCAGTTCGGCGATCTCCATGGCCGCACGCGTGTCCACACCATAGAGCACGGCGTTCGTCAGCGGCTCGCCATCGGCATCGACCGGAAGCATGCAGGGGCCGATCGCGCTGGCGCCGATGGCGGCAATGGCTGTGGGGGCCACGCCGCTTTCCGCGAGGAGCTTGCGGCTGAGGAAGGTGAAGTCGTCCCACCAATCCTCACGGGCGCGATGCTCGGCCCAGCCGGGCTGCGGCACGATCATTTTGTGGGGCTGCGCGGTGGACGCGACGATCTCACCGTCGGCATCGACGAGCACGCCTTTCGACTCGAAGGTGCCGATATCGATGCCGAGATAGTGTTTCATCGCATGGGGTCGTCACGATCGAGGCTGAAGGTGCCGTCGATTCTGGTAAGGCCTGCCGCAAGGAGCTGTGTCAGCCCTTCCAAATCGGCAAGATCGCAGACCTCGAGTGAAGAGTGCGTGTAGCGCGTCGGATAGCCGAGATCGATGGAAGCGACTCCGGCGTTGACGAGCTGGACGTAGGAGGAATCGGTGAGGGCACCGATATGCGCGCTGCGCTGGAGCGCGAGGCCTTCCTCACGGGCGGTATCGGTGAAGAGATTGACAAGCGCCGGATGCGGGATCGTACCGTTCAGGGTGCCGCGGCCATGGAAGCTGTAGAGACCCATGGCGGGCCCGCCGCCGAGGCGGACATCGCCGCGCGCGGCCATATCGGGCGTGTCGGTCGCAAGAATGATGTCGAGCTGGATCGCGATGTCGGGCGACAGGGTCTGCGCCGCCGTGAGCGCGCCGCGAAGATTGAACTCCTCCTGCACCGAGAACACGAGGTGGACAGTCGGATGTTGGGGCGCTTTCTGCAGCTGCCGTGCGACTTCGACAATGACGGCGCAGCCGGCGCGGTCGTCGACCGAGGTGCCCGCGATGCGGTTACCGGCGAGCTCGATCACCTTCGGGGCATAGACGATCGGCGTTCCGATATCGATGCCGGCAGCCAGCGCCTCTGCGGCACTGCCGAAGCCTGCATCGACATAGAGCTCCGGATAGGGCAGGACGCGGTACTTCTCGTCCGGCGACGTGGCGTGATGGCTCTTGTTGGCGATGATGCCCGGCACGTCGCGCCCTTCACCCACACAGAAAAGGACAGCCTGCGCCGGGAGCGCCTTCTCGGGTAGCCCGCCGAGGCGTTCGACCCGGACGAGGCCATCGGCCTCGATCTTCCTTACCACGAGGCCAAGCTGGTCTATGTGGGCGAACAGCATGACACTGGGTGCCGTTGCGTCTCCTTCGAGCGTTGCGATCAGGTTGCCAAGGCGGTCGGAACGAGAGGCGATCCCGAGCCCCGTCAGCTCTCTGGCGATGTGCCGGCGAACGCGATCCTCGTAGCCGCTCAGGCCCGGAATTATCATCAGGTCGCGGAGAAGTGTACGCAGACGATCTCTTGCTGTTGGGCTCCGATGAGTGGGTGCGGTCATCGTCAGCCTCCGCGCGCGGCGCGGGCCAGACGCATGAACTCGGCCGCACGCTGCGGGTCGACGGCGTTCCAGGTATTCCCGTCGACCTTCAGCGACGAGCCTACGATGCAGCCGTCGCAGATCCTTAGCACATCGGCGACCGTTTCGTGCTTGACGCCGGTATTGGCGAGCACCGGCATATCTGGAAGAACCTTCTTCACGGCCTCAAGATCGGCGAGCGCGGCGGCCTCTCCTGTGATGGTTCCGGAAACCAGGATCGCGTCCGGGATCGAGGAGAAGACGGCGCTCCGGGCGCGATCCGGGAGGCTGCGCTGGTCCAGCGACCATGCGAACTCGGCCGAGATGTTGTAAAGCAGCGCAAGGTCACGGCGGCCGAGGCGATCGCGATAGCGCATCGTAGCGCCGGCATTGGGCGTCCACGTGCCCATGTCGGAGGCATAGGTGCCGGTCATGATCTCACGGACGAAGGATGCTCCGGTGGCCGTGGCCAGCGCTATGGAGCTGATCGGATCCCACAGTACATTGACGCCGAACGGCACGGTGATTTCATGACGGACGCAGCCGATCGCATAGGCCATAGTGGCGGTGGATGCAGGGTCGACCCTGAGCTCGTAAGGGCGATCGTTCTCGTTCCCGAACATCACCGCGTCGAAGCCCGCCGCCTGCAGGGCGCGTAGATCCTTGGAGATGCCTTCGATCAGCCCTTCGAGACCCGCCTCCCCATCGAAGAGCGGAGATCCGGGTAGCGCCCCGAAATGAACCATGCCTATCACCGGCTTCGTCGCGCCGAATACCCTGCGGAAGTTTTCAGACATGTAGACCTCTCGCCATGATCTGGGCGGGGCCGAGGTCCCTCACGGGTGCGCCTTCATCAGCCGATCGATCTCCGCGCGTCTAGGCATCGAGGGAGCTGTTCCCGCCTTGCCGACCGAAAGGGCCGCAGCCGCGCAGGCGAAGCGTGCCGCCTCGAGCGGCTTCATGCCTTCCGCCAATGCGGCTGCGAAGCCGCCGTTGAACGCGTCTCCCGCTCCCGTGGTCTCGACGACCGTCTCGACCGGAAATGCGGGAACGAGGATGGATTCCCGGCCGCTGTGGTACAGGGCTCCCCGCTCGCCGAGGGTGATCAGCGCGACACCCGCGCCGCGCCGCAGGAGGTCGTCGCCGGCTGCTCGGGCCTGTTCGAGGGTATCGACGGGCAGGCCCGTGATCGTCGATGCCTCACTCTCGTTTGGCGTGACGTAATCGCAAAGGCCGTAGAGTCCGTCATCGGCGGATGCCGCAGGTGCCGGATTGAGAATGGTGGTCACGCCGGCTTGCCGCGCGATCTCGAGGCCCCGCCGGGCAGCATCGATCGGCTGCTCGAATTGCGTCATGAAGACCGCCGCCGATCGGATCGCAGTCGCCGCGTCCTCGACATCTTCAATGGTGATCGTGCCGGCCGCGCCGCCATTGACGATGATGGCGTTGTCGCCCGTCTCCGTCGAGACGAAGATGAAGGCTGCACCGGTCGGCTCGCTCTCCATCTGGACGACATAATCCGTGGTGATGCCGTCGGACTTCCAGGTCGCGAGCCCGATATCGGCGAAGGCGTCGCGACCGATTTTGGTGATGAAGGTAACAGGAATTGCGGTTCCGGCTCTCGCCGCCGCGACAGCTTGGTTGGAGCCCTTGCCTCCAGGCCCCAACGCGAACCCCGATCCGAGCAGCGTTTCTCCCATACGGGGCAGGCGGCCTGCCCGGAAGGCAAGATCGGCCACGTAGATCCCGAGGATTACGACTCCTTTTCTGCTGCTGCTCATGCGCCGTACCGGGCTGAGAGGGAACCGGCTTGAAACTGTAATGGGTTATTCCGGTGGGATTACGCCCTTCTTGAGGATGAAACATCCGTAGAAGCGTCGCTCCCCCGTGACCAGAACCGCGTAGGCCTTCTTGGCCCGCGCGTAGAAGGCAAAGCGTTCGATCGAGCCCATCGGCCAGGTGTCGCGTCCTGCGTCGCGGCGCGCCGCCTCGTCGATCTCAGCCTGAACCTCCTGCTGAACGGGCGGCAGATCGGCAGGGTTCCCGACGACCTCCATGCGCTCGACCGCATGCTCGACGAAGCTGTCGAGCGGCATGAGAGAGAGGACCGCACGTATGGCCCGTGCAGCCGTGACGTTCTCCATCCGCAAGAGCTGCCCATATACCGTCTGTCTTGCGACCGAAGCCGCCGGGAAGTTGGTGTCGCAGACCACGAGCTCGTCGCCATGCCCCATGGACCGCAGCACGTACAGGAGGTCGGCGTTGATCGCAGGGTCGATCCGAAGCAGCATAGACCCTCTCCGCAATCCCATGCCGCCGCGGTATTCCCAGTCCGGGTCCCAGTGGCATAGCCAATGATATCCGGCGTCCAACCCATCGGAATCCAATGGATATCGAACGGGAGCGGCGGCTAACTCGTCACCGTACTCAATGCTAAACGAGGCCATGCGCGGTTGGCAACAGCAACATGACCTCGGCCTGAGGAGTACGCAATGCCGGACATCCTGCCGATCTATGGAATTGCAGCAATCCTGTTATGCCGCTGCCCATCTGGCACTCTATCCAGGGGAAGGGGAGGGTTCGGCAACGATGGGTTCCGAACCGAAGTTAGGACGTTATCGCGCAATCGCGGTGGGGCAGGGCAGTGGCCCTCAAGTTCATGTGCAAACTTCTGGATCTACTTGTCTGACCATGCCTTATCCGCGACGGACTTATACGAGCTTCTAAAGGCGCGCCAGGTAGTGTGCCAGCGCGGTGATCTCATCATCGCTGAGTGAGTATGCGACATCAGCCATGGCGGCCATTCCGCCCCCCGATCGAACACCTGACTTGTAGTCACGCAGCGCTTTGACGAGATACTCCTCACGTTGGCTAGCGATGCGCGCAGTCGCTTTTGTACCCACGAACGTGTCGGTGTGGCATGATGCACAGCGGCGGGCTGCCGCGATCCTTGCCCCCGCCTCGGTCAGTGCCGGCTGATCGTCAGGCTCCGCGGGTCGAGGGGGAGACAGCGATGAGAAGTATGCGCCAAGATTACGGATGTCCTCATTGGTGAGTTGCTCGGCGATCGGTTGCATTGCCTCGTTCTTCCGTGTTCCGCTCCGGAAGAAAATCAGCTGCCATTGAACAAAAAGGTCTGGCTGACCGGCCAGCGAAGGCGTTTCCTGGATCTGCGATATTCCGACTTCGCCATGGCAATTCGTACACAGGTCGGCCTTTTCTTTCCCAGCACTGAGGTCAGCAGCTTCGGGCGCCGAACTCGCAAAGCCGATGGCCAGGGCGAGCGGAGCAACAAGCGCGAACGAGCGATAACCCATCTAGGCAATCCAGATGAAAGAAATCTGATAGAGAGCGCTGCGGCCGCTTTAGAAAGCGGCCGCAGATCAATGGCGTGTCACTTGCTATAGCTGATGCGATAAATTGCTCCGGCCCAATCGTCGGAGACGAGGATGGACCCATCTCTGGCCAGAACGATATCGTCGGGTCGACCGAGATAGCTCTGGTCGCCGTCGATCCAACCAGAGGCGAACACTTCCTCCTTGGCGTTCTTGCCATCAGGATCGGCCGTCACTCGCACAATCCGGCCACCTTGATACTTGTGACGGTTCCAGGACCCGTGTTCGGCGATCAGAATGCTGTTCTTGTATTCGGGTGGAAATTGGTCGCCAGTGTAGAACTTCATGCCGAGCGGAGCGACGTGGTCACCAAGGTTCAGCACCGGCGGTGTAAATTCAGAACATTGGTGCCCCATGGCGAATTTCGGATCCGGAATGTTGCCTTGGTGGCAATAGGGATAACCGAAATGTTCGCCTAGTCGCGATATCATATTCAGCTTGTCACTGGGACTGTCATCGCCGAGCCAGTCACGGGCATTTTCGGTGAACCAGTATTTACCGGTTCGTGGATCAATGTCGCCGCCGACGCTGTTCCGGACGCCAAGCGCGACGATCTCGGCGTTGCCGGTTTTTGGATCGATGCGGCGAATTTGTGAGACACTGGTGGGTGGGATCCCGATGTTGAACGGAGGACCGAAGGGCACGTAGAACCAGCCGTCCTTGTCTGCGACCAGATACTTCCAACCGTGCGCTACGTACGGGGGCATGTCGTCATAGACGACCTTGCCCTCGCCGAGATTATCCAAATTGGCTTCCGCATTCTCGTATTTGATAAGCTTATCGATATCGATGACATAGAGCTCGCCATCGAGGACGGCGATACCCGTCGGCATCCTCAGACCCTTGACCACGGTCTTGACCGTTCTCTTGCCGCCTTCATCGCGGATAGCGTAAACATTACCGAGATCGAACGACCCGACGAACAGGGTGCCATTGTTGCCCCACGCCATCTGACGCGCAGCGAGCACGCCGCTCGCGTAGACCTCGATCTTGAAGCCCGGCGGCAGTTTGATTTTCTTGACGAGGTCAGCGAGTTCGGCATCGGAAGCGCCGGTAGGCGGTCCCGCCGGCGGCGTCAGGCCCTTCTGTTCCTCGGTCTCATCACCTAGGAACCAGTCGGGCGGCGGATTATTCCAGAACTCCTTGGTGCCGGACTGATAGCTCTTGAGTCCCTCTGCTGCCGGGGCGCGGTTTGCTCCTGCGACTGCCAGGATTGCTGCAAGTGCCAGTATGGACCGACTGATTGCTCGCCTCATCGGGGCCTCCTCTCGCAGCTTGAAGCCGCGAATGTTCGTTCGATGTTCTGGAGACGAATTCTTTTGATGTTGGCCAGCTGTTTGGCCTGGCAGGCTGCAAATCTATCACATCCTTCGCGCTAAAGAAGTCTCTAACTTGCGGATTAGTTCGTCATTATGACCCAACCGATGTATGGCTTGAACCTCCGGCGCCACCTCGAGTGGATCTTGTCCAACGTCCGGACACAAGGAGACGAGCCTCCGTCGCCTCTCGCAATGCTTGGAGCCCGACTCGAACTCGCGGCGTCCTGACCGCGGCCCTCCAGACCGCGCCCAGTCACATGCTCCCGGGCTCGGCTACCGGGGCAACATGGATAACAGAAGGGGCAGTAATGGATGGTGAAACGGCGATGATTGGGCTGCTTGGAATACAACAGCCTGTTGGTCCGCTTGCTGCTTGTGGCAGATTGGACTTAGTTATTTACCTTGTATTAGGCGGTGAGCACTAACTCATAATTAACGGTTCAGGTCGAGTCTTCGCTAAGGCTTTTCGACTCCAGACGCCGGCATCGCCCTGATGCGCTCCCAGATCAGGTACTGGTCCCGTTCCGCACCGCGATGCCAGGGCTCGGTAGCGCCATCGCGGTTGGTTACCCATCATGTGACCTACGCCGGCGCGCGGTATCGAAAAATTCGGATGCCACGTGTCGGCCAAGGGGCCCGTCGCGCGTCCTTGATGTGAGCTGAGCCAGACGAGGAGGCTGTGTTGCCCATTTCCGATCCTCTCGTGCCGGACATTGTCGCGATAGACGGAGGCCAACGACGTGGATTTCAGCGAGCGCGCTTCAACGGAGGAAACATCATGCGCATAGAACCCTACCTGTTCTTCGATGGACGCTGCGAGGAGGCCATTGAATTCTACCGGCGCACCCTCGGTGCGGAGGTGACGATGCTCATGCGCTTCAGAGATGCGCCGGATCCACCGCCGCCCGGCATGATTGCCCCCGGATCGGAGGACAAGATCATGCATGCATCCCTGCGCATCGGCGACACGAACGTCATGGTCTCCGACGGACGCTGCATGGGGACGCCGAGTTTCCAGGGCGTCTCTCTGTCGCTCACGGTTGCGAACGAGGCGGAGGCCGATCGCGTATTCGCGGCGTTGGCCGATGGCGGGCAGGTCCAGATGCCGCTCGGCAAGACCTTCTTCTCCCCGCGCTTCGGCATGGTCGCAGACCGCTTCGGAGCCGGGTGGATGATTGTCGTGGCGGCCTGACGGCCGCCATATCGTGGATGGGCTTATCTGCTGAAAGGTTGGGGCGACGATGACGAAAAGAGTTCTGCTTCTCCTCGGAACGAAAAAGGGTGCCTTCATCCTGGAAAGCGATGTCGACCGGCGCTCGTGGAAGTTGCGTGGCCCATTCTGCGAGACATGGCCCATGAACCACGTGATCGCCGATCCGGCGACCGGCTCGATCTATGGAGCCGGTGGCAACGAATGGTTCGGCCCGGCCATCTGGAAATCGACCGATCTGGGTATGACCTGGACGCATTCGAGCGAGGGACTCGCCTATGCGGCGGGGGAGCAGCCGATCAAGTCGGTCTGGAGCCTCGCGCCGGGCAATGGCCGGCTCTATGCTGGCGTCGAGCCGGCCGGCCTGTTCCGTAGCGACGATGATGGACTGTCGTGGACGCATGTCGCCGGATTGCAGGATCACCCGTCGCGGCCGGAGTGGAACCCGGGTGGCGGCGGGCTCATCCTGCATTCGCTCGTTCTTCACCCGCAGAAGGACCAGCAGATCTGGGTCGGGATCTCGGCCGCCGGAGTTTTTTATACGGCAGATGGCGGCGAGACCTGGGAAGCGCGCAACCGCGGGACGCGGGCCGATTTCCTCCCCGAGGGGCACAAATACCCCGAGCATGGGCAATGCGTGCACTGCCTCGTCATGGCGCCCGGGATGCCCAACCGGCTCTATCAGCAGAACCACTGCGGCATGTATCGCAGCGATGACGGCGGGCGGCACTGGGAGAGCATCGAGGCCGGTCTGCCATCGAGCTTCGGTTTCCCGGCAGCCGTTCATCCGCGGGATCCCGAACGGCTCTACCTCCTGCCGCTGAACGGCGATATCGCCGGCCGCTTCGTTCCGGAGGGCAGGGCTGCGGTCTGGCACACAGCGAATGGCGGCCGAAGCTGGGTCGCACAGAGCAATGGCCTGCCGCAGGAGAACGCATTCTTCGGCGTGTTGCGGCAAGCAATGGCGACCGACCCGCTGGATCCGGCGGGTGTCTATTTCGGCACGACTTCGGGCACTCTCTACGCCAGCGCGGACGAGGGCAACAGCTGGACCTGCATCGCGCAGCACCTGCCGCTGATCTCGTCCGTGGAAACATTTGTCGTTAATGCATAGGGACCCCGAAACGAGGACTCCGTCATGCTGAGCGAGTCGTTTCCGCAGACGCGTCCGGTCCTGGTCCGGCTCGCTCCTCTCCTCGCGGCCTTGTTTCCGGACGCCGAGCGGAGCGTGGAACTCTCGGCCACGACCGTCGACGAGATGATCGATGCACTGGACACCCGCTGGCCGGGGATGCGCGACCGCATCTGTGACTCGACGCCGGCCATCCGGCGTCACATGAACGTCTTCATCGACGGCAGGCGCGCCACTCTCGAGACACGCCTGGAGCCGGGCGCAGACGTGTTCATTCTGACGGCCATCAGCGGAGGGTAGCCGGCCACGGCCTCGGGGGTAAAGCTCGCCCGACTGTGCGCCTTGGCCCACACATCGGCATGCCTATGCCCGCTCCGATGGCCGATCCGATCTCGGGAGAGCACAGCCGAGATCGGCAATTCGGCACATGCGGCTCGCTGAGAGCGTGTGCAGGTGGATGGGAACCTTGTCCGGACGCCGCCGTTTCGCACCGGATGAAACCGCGTGGCGAAATCCTGACCCATCCCGTCGTCCTCCTCGTCGAGGACGAGCCGCTCGTACGCGTGCTGCAGGTCGACATCCTGCGCGACGCCCAGTTCTGGGTGGTCGAGGCACAGGACGCAGACGAGGCCTTCGACATCCTGAAATCCAGGCCCGAGATCAATGCGGTCCTGACCGACGTGGATATGCCGGGCTCCATCGACGGGTTCGAGTTCGCCCGGCTCGTCCGACAGGGCTGGCCCGAGGTCGGCGTTCTCGTCATCTCCGGGAAGACCTTGCCGGGGCCCGGCGACCTTCCGCCCGGCACATCTTTCCTGCACAAGCCCATCCGGCCGGCCGCCCTCGTCGACGCGCTGCGGCAGGTCATGCCTGCGAAGGCCCTGCCTGTCTGACCTCAGCCTCCACGGCGACGAGGCCCGACGATCTCCTCCGTGAGATCCAGCCGTCGAGGTGCTGAACCGCTTGTTCCCGTGCCATGATGTCGTCGAACACAGGGGCAACCGGAGCGGACCCGTGGTCGAGGTTCGCCCGAGCAGGCGGGAGGTGGTTCGTGAAAAAGGCAGGCGTATTGCTCGGATCGATTGTTCTGGCCGGCCAGTGCTTGGCGCAGGTTCCGGGAATCGAAACCCGTCAGGCACAGCTCATCGGCGCTCACGGCAAGCCGATCGGAACTGTCGTTCTGCGGGGCAGCGCCAATGCCACGATCGTGCGCATCACCGTCGAGCCCGGCGGCCTCGCGCCCGGCTGGCACGGCGTGCATTTTCATATGACGGGCGACTGCTCGGATATCGGCGAGTTCATGCGGGCGCGAGGAATCGTCGACCACGTCGTGAAGAGCCACGGCCTCCTGCACCCCGCCGGGCCACAGGAGGGTGACCTCCCCAATATTTATGCGAATCCGGACGGCTCAGCGAATGCAGAGATGTCCTCGCATGCCGTGAGGATGCTCGGCCAGACGGGTCTCGTGGAGGGCGATGGCTCGGCCCTCGTCATTCATGCCCAGGAGGACGACCATACGAGCCAGCCCTTGGGCAATTCGGGGGCACGGGTCGCTTGTGCGGTGCTGAAGTAACCGTCCGCGGGGTGGTGGCAGTCGTTGGGGCCGCCTCAGAAGAGCGCTTCTCCGGCAAGCAGCCCCAGCACGAGCAGGACGATGAAGATCACCAGGAAGACCCCGAACAGGATTTTCGCGATTTGAGCCGCTCCTGCCGCGACGCCTGAAAATCCGAGCGCGCCCGCAATAAGGGAAATCACGAGAAAAATCAGCGCCCATTTCAGCATGTGACCTCTCCTGCAAGTGCCGGCGCCGAGGCGCCGAGCGGCTCATGGCAGATGCCCTGGATGCGCGCCGATCATTGATCGGAGAGCCTTACGCAAACTCAAGCCGAGATGGGGAGTTCCCATCCTGTCAACAGCGAGCAGCAACCAAGCCGCGGGAAACGCCCCTGCACGCGCGCAATCAGGCCGGATTTACTCTCGGCGTCGGCGGGCTCAGGTGGATGAGATCCTTGACGACTCGCTCGCTCCTGGCAGGGCGAAGTCGCTCTCGTCCTTCAAAGCGACGCCGGATAACTGTCGTGCGAACGCTTGCTCGAGAAGCCATGCGAGCTTGAAAGCGGCTTCATCGAATGCAAGCCCGCCGGGCCGTATGTTCGAAATGCAGTTGCGCTGCGCGTCGGTGCAGCCGACCTTTGGTGCGTAAGTCAGGTAGACGCCGAGGCTATCCGGCGAGGAGAGTCCCGGACGCTCGCCGATCAGCACGACGACGGCGCGTGCGTTCAGCAGAGCCCCGATTTCATCGGCGAGCGCGACCCGCGCCTGAGCGGCCAGCACCACGGGTGCCGCCGACCATCCCGCCTGCCTGATCCGGGGCGTGAAGGCCTCGAGCATTGGCAGGGCCTGGGCGTGGATCGCGGTCGCCGACAGGCCGTCGGCCACCACGATCGCGAGGTCGACGAGGCTGCCGCGCGCCGCCTCCAGAACCGTCCGGCTCTCCGCCGACAGGCGCCGGCCCAGATCCGGGCGGCGCAGATAGATAGCGCGCGAGGGCGCCGCGGAGGCAACCCGAAGAGTCGAGAGGCCGAGACCGGCTACTCGCCTCTGGAGTTCGTCGACATCGAAGGATGTATGGACGGCATCGCGCGCCTGCGCATGAGCCATCGCAAAGCGCAGGACCTCACGGGTCGGGAGGCTCGCACCGGTTCGGCCAAGAGCAATCCGGGCAGGCGTGAGCGCCTTGAGGTTGGCCCATGGCTCGGGCTCGAACGAGGCGGACGCTGTCGTGTCAGATTGGTCGAGAGCCCGGCTCATCCGGCGAGTTCCCGGGACGCTTCGAGCAGGGGATGCGACGGCAGCGGCGGCCGAAGACGCCCGTCAGGCCCGGTGATGCCCATGCGCTGAAGCCAAGCCTCGAACTCCGGCGACCGTTTCAGCCCGAGGACCTCGCGCAGATAGAGCTGATCGTGGAACGAGGTCGATTGGTAGTTCAGCATCACGTCATCGGCGCCCGGCACACCCATCACGTAGGTCACGCCGGCCGTTCCGAGCAGGGTCAGGAGCGTGTCCATGTCGTCCTGATCGGCTTCGGCGTGGTTCGTGTAACAGACGTCGCATCCGAGCGGCACGCCCATCAGCTTGCCGCAGAAATGGTCCTCCAGGCCGGCCCGGATAATCTGCTTGCCGTCGTAGAGATATTCCGGCCCGATGAAGCCTACGACCGTGTTGACGAGCAGCGGATCGAAGTGCCGCGCTACGGCATAGGCCCGGACTTCGAGCGTCTGCTGGTCGACGCCGTGATGGGCGTTAGCCGAAAGCGCCGAGCCTTGACCGGTCTCGAAATACATGACGTTGTCGCCGATGGCGCCGCGCCGCAGGGACCTTGCCGCCGCACGGGCCTCCTGCAGGAGTGCGAGCGTCACGCCGAAAGAAGCGTTTGCCGCCTCGGTGCCTGCGATCGACTGAAAGACGAGATCGACGGGCGCGCCACGCTCCATGACCTGGAGCGAAGTCGTGACATGCGTGAGGACGCAGCCCTGCGTGGGGATGTCGAAACGCCGGATGATCTCGTCGAGCAGCTTCAGCAGATCGGTGATGACGCCGATCGAATCCGACGCCGGGTTGATGCCGATGACGGCATCGCCGCAACCATAGAGCAGCCCGTCCAGGATCGAGGCCGTAATGCCGGCCGGATCGTCGGTGGGATGGTTTGGCTGCAACCGCACCGCCAGCGTGCCGGGCAGTCCAATCGTGTTGTTGAAGCGCGTCGTCACGCGGCACTTGCGTGCAGTGAGAATCAGATCCTGGTTGCGCATGATCTTGGAGACTGCAGCCGCCATTTCGGGCGTGATGCCAGGTGCGATCGCGGCGAGAGTGGCACTGTCGGCTTGGTCCGACAGGAGCCAATCCCGGAAGCTGCCGACGGTGTGATGGGAGACTGGTGCGAAGGCGCGCCGATCGTGCGTATCGAGGATCAGGCGCGTGACCTCGTCGGCCTCGTAGGGGATCAGCGATTCCGCCAGAAAAGTCTGCAAGGGGATGTCAGCCAGGCACATTCGCGCCGCAACATTCTCCTCGGCGGATCCCGCCGCAATTCCCGCCAGCATGTCCCCCGAGCGGATCGGCGTCGCCTTGGCCATCAGGTCGCGCAGATCGGAGAACAGCCAAGTGTGGGCGCCGATCATGTGCCGATAGGCCAAAGGATTCTCCTTGGGCGCGTCGAAGTTCTGCTATGCATCGGCGGGCAGGGCAACCACTGGGCCTTGGCGATCCCGCCCGCAGGACGATGCAGCAGGCCGGCGCCGATAAACCTGTAACGATGCACCTGCGAGAGCCCCACCCGCCAGAGGCGGGTAGGGTGGTTCACACATCAGGCGCGCCCTATCCGCGGGCGCGAGACCGGATCATGAAGTTGTCGAAGGTATATTCCGCGACCTGGAACCAGAGATATTCCTCGTTCCGGAAGTCGCGCAGGCTCGTGTACATCTTCTTGAAATCAGGGTTCTTGGCCGAAATCTCGTCATAGAGCTCGTTCGACACTTTCAGGGCCGCTTCCATGACGTCATGAGGGAAGGGCCGAAGCTGGGCACCGTTGCCGACCAGGCGCCGCAGGGCGGCCGGATTGCGGGCATCGTATTTAGCGAGCATGTCCATGCCGGCACGGGCGGCTGCGTCCTCGACGATGCCTTTGTAGTGTTTGGGCAGCTCTTCCCATTTGCCCTTCGCGAACCAGAAGTGGACCGTCGGCCCGCCCTCCCAGAAGCCTGGATAGTAGTAGAAGGGCGCGACCTTGGCGAAGCCGAGCTTCTCGTCGTCGTAGGGCCCGACCCACTCCGCAGCGTCGATTGTCCCGCGCTCGAGCGCCGGATAGATGTCGCCGCCGGCAATCTGCTGCGGCACGACGCCGAGTTTGGCCATCACCTGCCCGGCAATGCCCGCGATGCGGAATTTCAGGCCCTGCAGGTCGGCCGTGCTCTTGATTTCCTTGCGGAACCAGCCGCCCATCTGCGTGCCCGTGTTGCCTCCGGGGATGGCGTGGACATTAAACTTGCCGAGGAACTCGTTGACGAGCTCATTGCCGCCCGCCTGGCTGAGCCATGCGGTTTTCTGGCGGGCGTTCAGGCCGAAGGGGATGTCGGCAAAGACCGCGAAGGTCGGATCCTTGCCGACGTAGTAATACCCGGGTCCGTGGATCATCTCGACGGTGCCGTTGCTGACGGCGTCGAAGGCCTGGAAGGTGCCGACGATCTCTCCCGCTGCGAAAGGCTGGATCTGGAACCTGCCGTCGGTTGCCTCCGAGACGTATTTCGAGAAGGCCTCGCTGGCGCCATACAGCGTGTCGAGCGACTTCGGAAAGGTCGAAGACAGCCGCCAGCGGAGATCCGGCATGGATTGCGCGATGGCTGGCTTGGCGACTGCCCCTGTTGCGACCGCCGCTCCTGCGGCCGTCAAGAAATCACGGCGTTTCATAGGTCTCCTCCAGGTCCCCTCGTCGTTCCGAGGCGGATCCCGCAGAAGAAAGCATCGGGACGGAGTGTCGACAAGCCCGAATGTGCGATGGGGAGAGAGCCTTTGGGCAGCTTGGTCGAGGCATTTGCAGAGGAAGGGGGCGGGGGCCTCCACGACCAAGGAGTTGTTCGTCCGGCGCGTTCTTCCTGCCGTCCATTCGTTCCCTGATCCACGGATGCCGGGTTCCGATTATGTGGGTGCGGAGACCTGGGACGGAGGCTTCCGAGCATTGCGTCGGGATGTGCGTCGGTCACGCACCGGGCGGTAGCGCCAACCAAGATGGCGCGAATGTACACGCGAGATCCCGGATTGCCCAATCAGTCAGATGATCGCTTGTTGAAGATCAGGTCAAGTGCCTAAAGGCGCTGGAAGCGGAGAACGCCAAGTTGCGCCGGGTCGTGTCTGATCTCACCCTCGAAAAGATGATCCTGAAAGAGGCTGCGAAGGGAAACTTCTAAGCCCCGCCCGCCGTCGCGCCTGCGTGGATCATGTGAGGGCTGAACTGGGCCTGTCCGAGAGACGGGTCTGCCGGGTTCGCGGCCAGCGCCGGTCCACCCAGAGCAAGATCCCGACAACACCCGAGGATGAGGCGGCCCTGAGCGCCGACATCATCGCGCTTGCTCTTCAGTACGGCCGTTATGGCTACCGGCGTATCACCGCTCTCCTGCGAGAAGCCAGCTGGCGGGTGAGCAAGAAGCGGGTCTGGCAGCGGGAGGGGCTCAAAGTGCCGCAAAAGCAACCGAAGAAAGGGCGGCTCCGGTGCAACGCTGGATCCTGCATCCGGGGTTGATAGAGGCGGGCACGGTTGTTGTGGGGGTGGGGCTGTCGCGTCATCGCAGCGCTGCGTGCGCGTCAGCCGTGGCCCGCTGTGACGTGAGAGCGGGTTCAGTCGTGAGATCACGATGATCACGGGCCGTCGCGATCTCTGGTGAGCTCACCTATGGCTCTTCACCATTGGGTTCGTTCTGCCAATTTGGAGTGTCGATTCCAGGTGCGGAACGGTCGCGAGTGGCCTGGACCTCGTCCAAGATGCGCAGGGCTTTGTTGCGGCGCGACAGGGCCCGCCGCTCATAACGGTCAAGCTTGGCGAGCTGGTCCCAGTCCCGTCCGCGCTGTCTCGCCTGCTGAACGCTGGTCTTGTGTAAGGCCTGAGCCTGAGTGAGAGCATCGTTCCACTGCTTCACAGTTCCCTTTACCGTTCTCTTGAGCTGACGGCCGGCCTTCGATAGCGGAGGGCGGGTCTTAGATGCCTTGGTTTTCGATAATGGCGGAACCTTCGCGAGGGCATCGAGCCACTGCTCCACGGCTTCGTTCAGAATGGCTCCTGGGTCAACGAAGCCTGGGTCTTGGACGCGCAAGAATGCTATTGGCAGCGCATCTTCCGGCGGAAGCGTTGGCTCGACCCCTAACTCTTGCGCCAGGCCCTCGAGCAGGAGCGTCTTGGCGTGACGGGCGCGCAGGACATCCAGTGCTGCCTCCGCGACGTGCAGTGCGGCCTGCCTGACAACAAGATCATCAGCCGCTTCTCCGGCCAGGGCCTGTGCCAATTGGGCGATGTCCGGCGCAAGTTCGGGACGGGCTGCCGAGGGGATCGCCAGACCGTGCTTGACGGCATTGCGCCGGGACTGGGCTTTGCCGGCCTCCGTGCGCGGGCCCGTGCTGCGCCGCGCATTGTGCTGGTTGGCGGTGATTTTCTGGGACGACGGCATCGCGAAATGGTGGTGGATCCAGGCGGTGGGCCCGTCAGGGCACGTCGATGATGTCTTCGCAGGCGGTGCGCAGCCGGCGCGCAACAGCATCGCGACGGCGCTCGATCTTCGCGAGCACCTTGTGCCGGCGGGCATCGGCGCTGGCGATCATCCGATCCATGCGCTCCACCTGACCAAGC
>NZ_LN811363.1:279425-282726 GCF_001006805.1 Microvirga massiliensis
GCCGCGCGTGACCCCGGACAGAAGATCGTCATACTCGTCCTCACTTTCGCCCTGGATGAGCAGGCGCTGGGCAAAGAGGGAGCCGAGGTCGCGGGGAAAGACGCGGAGATCGGAGGCGGGGCGGGAGTTATCGCGAGGCGGCGGGAGGGGAGCGGAGGACGACTGGCTGGACATTACGCAACACACATCTTCGTCAGTTAGTGAACGCAACTCACCGCTCAATGCACAGGGCTACCGATGTGGCGGACGCGGCAGAGCCGTGCCCATTCTCCGTTTAGAACGCATCGTGAACAAAAAAGTTGCATCGCATTCTGCTGTGATGCCTTTCCCGAGCAGCGCCACGTAATTTCTGAGCGCATGCATGACACCGACAGTTTTTACGTGATGGGCGTGACGGCGGAATGCCTGGTGGTGGCTGACTTCTGATGTGCGCCCAAAACACCCGCATCCGCGCGCTCATCGGGAGCCTGAGCCGGAGGAGAGCAGGGAGCACCACTGGGCTTGCGTCGCGTCCCTGCAGGAGCCGTTGCGCCAGAGCCGCGAGGGGCAGCATTTTTCCGTCGTCCATGGCGAACTCGACCTGGTCGCCCTGAAGCGCGCGACCCTGGCTGAGGGACCAACGCAACCCGAGAAGGGCAGTGGGCTTTAGGGCGAGAACACTGCCGGAAACTCTTCCAACTTTTAACAGGTGCTGTTAACGATCCTATATGTCGAAGCGTGACCAGGTCTTGGAAACCCTTCTCGACCTGCATGGGGTGACCATGATCCTCGACGCCAACGGTCGCTATTGGGTCAAGTTCGAGGTCAGGCGAGTTCCGCCTTCCGCGAAAAGCTCCACGGCCTCGACTACTCGCTGACGATGCACGGCCCGGACTCGGGCAATCCGAACGACAGTCGCCTTGTCGGCTTCGACAATGCTCATCTGCCCAACTGGCGCAGCCCAGCCGGTAGGACTCGCAAGACCTGGGATCACAAGCACCGGTTTCGATCGGTGCGTCCCTCCGATCACACCGACGCTGCGACGCTGCTCGAAGATTTCTGGAAGCAAGTTTACAGCGTCCTCGATGAGAGAGGTGTTTACCATGGCTGAGAGGCGACGCGGAGACCTCGTCACCAAGGTCAGAAAAGCAGACCTCGCCAGTAAGGCCAGAGAAGTTGCTGCCCGTCCCGCCCGTGCTGGAAAGAGGCCGGCTCCCACCCTTCGGATCGGAATCGCATCGGTATCGGAAATGAGGGCCCGCACGCTGGCGATTGCCCGCGGCGAGCTGAAGCCGAAGCCGGATGATCCGAAGGTTTGGATGCCGTCTCCCGAGACCTTCGGGAAAATCCTCTCCAGCAAGAACAGGGAGCTGCTCGAGCGGATCAGGAACCAGAAGCCAGCGTCCCTTCAGGATCTGTCGAGTATGACAGGCCGGAAGGTGCCGAGCCTGTCGCGCACTCTCAAGACGATGGAACGCTATGGTCTTGTCACCCTGGAGCGAGGCGAGCGTGGCAAGATCCGCCCCGTCGTGCCGTTCGAGAAGGTTGAACTGGCGGTAAACCTCTAAAGCGTCGTGCGATACGACGGGCACGAGAGGGGGCTTTCGGCCCCCTTTTTATTTAGGGCACGCCGCGCGAACACTCCCTATGACACGGTAGTCCAGAGCGGAACACTCGGGACTTCTCACCGTAGAGCGCGCCTATTCGGCGCTTGCGTCATTCACTGTCTTCAACGCGAGGGTGATCCGCTTGTAGAGCCCTGCTGTGGCGGCCGCCGGTAGGGTCGCGCAAGCGGACGCCGGGCCCACCCCCATTCTCCGGGATGAACTGGAGACCAGCACGTTCGAAGGCCTCAATGAGGGCGCGGTTATTCATCGTCGTCAGCCGTGCTCCCTCATCCTTAATCTCGAATGCTCCGATCGTTGACTTCGAAACGCCAGATGCAGACGCGAGATCTGTTTGCTCGAAGCCTACGAGTGCTCTGGCAGCCCTGCAAAGGCGTGGTGTGAGGCGCATGATCATCAGCGTTTCTTATCAACTATAACCTGTATCTCAGCTGCAGCTTTCTTGACAGAAAACAAAGGTTGCTGTATCTCTAATGCAGGGTCGGCGTTGGGATACAACAATATGTCAGGACACACCATCAAGCAGCTTCGTCTTCTACTTTGCGAGGCTTTTGCTACAGGAGAACACCCTGCCCAGCAGTTAACATTCGTGTGGTCCATTCACCTGTGCTCTTGAAGGTCTGTTGCACACCCAGGAGTGCACAGGCCTCCCCTCCCGAAAGCCAAAGCACCTCGCATGGTGATCCCTCGTTTACGCTGCAGCGTTTGCACTTGTCGGAAATCAGTGGTGCCCGTTCTGAAGCGCTGTTCTCCCTGGATCATTTCAGGAGCAAGTCCGATGACAGGAGCACCCCGTGGACGCGGCTTAGACGCAAAAGGCCGATCCTCACACACCGCAGATCGCGCGGGCACGCCCACTGTCGCCTCCCTTGGCGTACAGGTGCGCCTTACTCCCATCGATCAGAACCGAGAGAGGGAACTCGAAAGGCTGATCGTCTCCTGTGAAATCCTGCGAAAGGAATGTGAGCGCCTGTTCCGCCGGATTGCTGGATTGCTCCATGAGAGCCGCTGTCGAGCCCAAGACAGTGACGGCCCCTCTTCTTCACTTGATCTGTGATGGAGGGCCCTCATGCCGTTCTCGGAGATTGAGGATGTGGGCACGACGGCTCGCCGGAAACTCACGCCGCGCCGGAGGCTCCAGGTGTGGGAGAAGACAGGCGGCACATGCGTCCTGTGCGAGCGCAGGATTGATGGTGTGCGGGAGCGTTGGATTGTCGAGCACATTCGCGCTCTTGAACTCGGAGGCGAGGATGATCTTGCGAACATGGGACCGGCGCATGAGGCCTGTGCCTTGGTCAAGACCCGGAATGATCATCGGCAAACCGCGCAGGCCAAACGCCAGAAGATCCGGCACATTGGTGCCTGCACATCCAAGAGACCACTGCCGTTTGGAAAAACTAGTCCTTGGAAGAGGAAGCTGTCGGGTGAGATCATTCCCCGGTGATCGCGTGGAAGTCTGATGGAACCGCTCTCTCCCACCGGCCTCTATATTCCCCTTGATGCCGCACTCGCCAACCTGGATCTGCAGGAGAAGATCCGCCGGCTCGAGCGCAACATCGCCCGCGCACTCGACTGCCTCACACACCTACGCACCAGTCCTACGCTCGGCAAGCGCGATCGGGATTGGCTTGAGCGCGCTCTGATCGAACTGGGCATTGATCTCGGAGAGCTCGAGACGGCGCACGGGTGCTTCGAGC
>NZ_LN811363.1:282752-288443 GCF_001006805.1 Microvirga massiliensis
AGCGCACGGAAGCTGAGGTCCTGGTCGTCGGTGTCCTCGGCCAGCTCGCGGGAAAAAAGCCGCCGCTCCTCCTCGAAGCGCTTCAGGGCGAGCACATCGTTCACGAGAACGCGCCTGTGGGTGCCGACCTGCCGGAAGGGAAGCCGGCCCGTGTCCATGTGGTGGTAGACCAAGGGGCGGGAGATCCCGAGAACCTTCGCGGCCTGCTCCGGAGACAGCTCGGCCTCCTTGTCGACGATGAGAACATCCTCACTCTCGCCGATGCGCGCGAGGACGTCTCCGATCGCCGCGAGGAGGGAAGCGGTCAGGGGCACCTCGACCCGTTTGCCGGTCCTGTCCTGAAGGAGGAGTTCACCACCGGCCCCGGCCATCTCCCGAAGCGTCGCCGCAGCCTTGGCTGCCGTATCGCGTTCCCGATCGGGAACCGAGATTGTCGTTGCAGTTGCCTGCGCGCCTCCGGGGCTCTTATCTGTAATAACTGTAAGACGCCCTTAAGGTTGCCGGACGCTGGGTGGAGGATGTTGGCCCAGATACAGCCAGCCCTCGCGCGTCCACACGTATGAGAGATCTGCGGCCCACTTCTGGTTCGGGCGCTCGGCCGAGAAGTTCTGCTCGAGGAGATTGGGCGCGACCGGACAGGCATGATGGCTGTCGGTGGTGCACTTGAACCGGCGCGTCTGCCGGGCTTTGAGGCCATTCTCGCGCATCAGCCGGGCGGTCCGGCGCCGGCCGACATTCAAGCCGTCGTCCCGCAGTTCGCGGGTCATGCGAGGGCTACCGTAGGTGCCGTGCGAGCGCGCGAAAGCCGAGCGGATATGAGCCAGCAGAGCCAGATCCTCCCGTTGGTGGCAACTCGCTGGGCGGCTTCGCCAGACGAAGGAGCTGCTTGGACTGACACCTAAAACCTTGCACAGGCGCTGGACGGGGAAGTCCTCTTTCGCCGCATCGATGAGGGCGAACCCCATCGACTTCCCTCCTTGGCGAAAAAAGCTGTAGCCCGCTTCAGGATCTCCCGCTCCTGGCGCAGGATTTCGTTCTCGCGCCGCGGCCGCTTTAACTCGGCCGCCCGGTCGTCCTGGTGCTCCTCAGGGGGCGTCGATCTCGCGCTCGCGGCGGTGGTCAATCCAGTGCCGTAGGGTCGACAAGCCGATCCCGAGATCCGCGGCAATCTCACGCCGGCTGCGGCCGCTCGTCAACGCAAGCCGCACAGCCTCATCCCGAAACTCTTTCGTAAAGCGTGTGTGGGGCATGGAGATCCTCCTGCGCTATAGCAGTGCTCTCCACTTGCCCGAAGCAAGTCCATATCGCCTGTATCTGCCGCAGGACTGGGCCGACGATCCGGCGCGGCGCCAGAAAGCGGGCGTGCCGGAGGAAATCCTCTTCCAGACTAAGCCCGAGATCGCGCTCGACCAGATCCGCGCGGGATCGTGCTGATGGATGCCGGCTATGGCAACGACACGCAATTGCGCACCGGCGTCAGCACCTTGGGTCTGAGCTATGTCGCTGGAATTCAAGCAAACACTACGGTCCGGGCACACGGCGCGGCACCGCAGCCGCCGAAGACGTGGTCGGGCCGGGGGCGACCGCCGAAGCTGATCCGCCGCGATGCCGAGCACCGACCGGTCTCGGTCAAGACGCTCGCGCGCGGCCTGCCGCCAGAGGCGTGGACCGAGATCACTTGGCGCACGGGCACGAACGAGGTGCTGAGCTCGCGCTTCGCCCGCCGGCGCGTGCGCCCGGCGCATCGTGATGAGGCCCTGACGGAGCCACGCCCGGAGGAATGGCCGTTGATCGAGTGGCCGCACGGCGAGGAGAAGCCAACCAAGTATTGGCTCTCGACGCTGCCGGAAGAGATCGCCTTTGGGGCTCTCGTCGATCTCACGATGTTGCGCTGGCGGATCGAGTGCGACTACCAGGAACTCAAGCAGGAACTCGGGCTCGGGCATTACGAGGGCCGCGGCTGGCGCGGATTCCATCACCACGCCAGCTTGTGCATCGCGGCCCACGGCTTCCTGATCGCCGAGCGGGTGCGGATTCCCCCCTCGGGACCGGCTCGCACCAGAAAGCGCCAGGCGCCTCGTCTACCCGAGGGTTATCGACCCCGCGGCACCACCGCTCCGGCCCGAGTGGCACATGCCGGACTCGATCACGACGCTGCGCCGCTGTCTGGGTATTGCTCTCGCGCGAACACTTGAGCGATGTCCGTGCTGCGCCCTGCGTAACCAGAGCCCACCCAATCGCCATTCACCCTTGTGACGCAGTAGTACTAGAAGGCTTCCAAACAACGCGCTTTCAACTACAGTTTTTTGGACATGCTTTCCTCTCCCGAGGGTTCCCACAACCGCCAGGACACCTCATTGCATCAGGTACTAAGCTATCCTGGCTTCTGGGCCTGAATTAAGGCCCCGCTGGTTGTCAAATCAGTATCAGATAAGTGAGCGAACCGCGGGGCGAGTTGTGAGCGAGAAAGGTGCGATGCGCTTACCAATCGTTGGTCACATGCGATGTCGTATCCCAGCGACGTGAGAATGCTTAGGTGCGCCGAATGCGGCTCACGATTGGGTTGTCCCCTGCGCTTGTTTGTAAGTGCTTGCCACAGCCAGTCAGAGCAAGCCCAATGACCGTTCCACTCTTTGGTGATGCCATATGACTTGAAGTCGATTTGATGCGATACGATACCATCCGGCTTCAGCCACCGGTCCATCTCACGATAGATGCCAGGAAGATCAGTGACAAGCTGTAGGACAGCTTGCGAGATGACGAGATCCGCGACCTGATCTTCGATCGAGTCCTTTTCGAAAGGAGCGACGTAGGACAGAAGACCGGTGGAAGCGGACGAGTGGCCGGTATCCTTTATAGTATCATGGAGAGTATCCCGGATTGCTGCTTGGCGTTTCGGGTCAAGCATTCGACTCAAGTGGTCCGTGGGAAGTACGTCTGTGGGAAAGGCGTAGGAAGACAGACGGGGGTTCACGACTGGGAACTCGGCGTCATCCGGTATGGCGGTACGATCTTTGAAGAGGTCCACAAGCTCGTCGAATACGGCGAGATTCCGGTCCACCTGTGCATACCGGACCGAATCGAGCGCAATATATCGATCCGCACAGGAGAGAAGTGCTGCGATACCCAATCCAAGGGTATCGCCGGGGCCGATCTCGACGATAGTGCCGAATCTCGTGGGAAGGCCGCTTTGGTGCAGCGTCGACAGATGTCGCAGCCAGACCGAGTAGCAGTATCTCGCCGAACTGGTGCCTCCACCTCCGGTCCATCGCGTCGTGATGTTTTGCAACCCTGGGACGTTGGTGGCTACGGCAACAAGGACCGCCTTGGATGTGATCGGCACCATGCGAGTCTCCCGAATCTGTGACCCAGACCTATTCATCCTATCATCAATGGCACAGATAGAAGATCGCAACTGCCCTGCCGCAATAACTACGATAGTCAAAGAGCCCAAAGAACGCGGACCCGTACCGCTGGGCCGTTGAGCGTTCCTTTGTCTGGATCAGGCGAAAGCGCCGGTTCTGGATGAACCCGGAAGCTCCCCTTACATCAGGGCCCGCAGCTACCCCGCGTGACGCTTCTTACGCGATAATGCCACGTCGCATATGAATTCCGGACTAGACTCTACATTCTCCTCGTGCACCCCGGCCTGACCTAATAGAAATTCGGCAGCAAATTCCGGCGTCGAATTTAGAATATGATACTACCGCTCCCCTTGCGTTAATATGACAATATCTAGCTGCTGCTATGCAGCAGCCATAGCACAGAGCGATAATTTCTTTAAACTTACCGATTGTAACATTTATCGAATTCTTCTGACATTTTATAGCCGCATTGTCGTTCTTTTAAACTGCCAGACTGTCCAAGCCAATGCGCAAGCGGTCGAGAAGATACTTTTATTACGTCAATACAACTCTCAAGGAGCGTCTATTGGCACTTTATTATATTTCTCCTACCGGTTCTGGAACTAAAGATGGCTCATCTTGGGCCAATGCTGCCACGCTCTCGAGTCTCTCAAAGCTTATTGATGCGGCTGGACCGGGCGGCGAGGTCTTGCTGCGCGCTGACCAAGGCGCCTACAAGCTGAGCCGCGAGGTGTTCATTAGGGATGGTGGCACCGCCGATGCCCCCGTCACGATTCGCGGGGTTGACGTTAACGGTGCGGCACGAAGCGCGGAGTTCATCGGAACACGCGCCGAGAACTGGCAGCCGGGCTTGAGCGAGGGCCGTGAAGCCTTCCGTCTGCTGGACGGAGCCGACCACCTGCAGTTCGAGAACCTGTCGTTCAAGAACATCGGCAATGGTGCCTTTCGCGTGGGGGCAGACATCAGCGATCTCACAATCGAACACGTCACCGCATCGAACGTTAAACGGTTTATCGAGAATTACCATTCCGGCACCGCAACGTCGGCCACTATCGACGGGCTGACGGTGCGCGATGTCAACATTCACGGTTACTCGGGCGCCGGGGCCATCCGCCTCCAATACGACACGCACAATGTGCTGCTGGAAGACGTGTTTGGTGACAGCCAGCGGCAAGACGGTGGCCTCTATGTCAACGGAGTTGTGCTCGATGGCACGGTCCACGACGTGGTTCTTCGGCAAGTGACGATGAAGAACAACTATGGGACGGGCGGACCGAGGACATTCTGGAACGGAGATGGCTTCACCACGGAGAGTGGTGTCTACAACGTTCGTTTCGAGGACACGGTTGCGTCCGGCAACACTGATGCCGGTTACGACTTGAAGTCCAGCAACACCGTCCTGGTCCGAGCCTTTGCAGAGGATAATACTCGCAATTACAAGTTCTGGAGCGACTCCATCACGATGGAGGACAGTGTCAGCTTGAACCCGCACTTCAAAAAGGAGGGAGCGCCACAGACTCACATCCAGTTGACGACAGACGCAAAAGTATCCGTGATCGGGGGACAGATCATCGATTCCGATCCAGCCAGTCGTGTCTTCGATCTGTGGAAGCCCGGAGCGCACCTCGACCTGAGCGGTACCAAGGTTTCGACGCATCCTGACGCGAAGTTGTCGGGCCTCGGCAGTGGCTCCGTACTGTCGGTGACAGGAACGAGCGGCAGCGATTCGGTCCGCGGCTTCGGGGGCAATGAGACGCTCAATGGTCTAGCCGGCAACGACACGCTGGCTGGCGGGTCGGGCAACGATGTGCTGAACGGGGGTGCCGGTAATGACGTGCTGATCGGCGGGCCGGGAACTGACAGGTTGTTCGGCAATGCAGGCGCGGACGCGTTCCGGTTCACCACCTGGAGCGAAAGCATAGTCGGAACGAAGGCGGATGAAATCGGCGATTTCGTCAGAGGTACGGATCGGATCGATCTTTCTGCCATCGACACCAATACGGGAGCAAGCGGCAATCAGGCATTTTCCTTCCTGGGTACCAGTGCCTTCACGGGCAAGGCTGGTCAGCTACGCTATGCACATGCTACGGATGGGACCACAAGCATCTATGGAGATATCAACGGCGACAAGGTTGCTGACTTCCAGATCAAGCTGATTGGCTCGCATATGCTTACCTCAGGTGATTTCATTCTCTGATCTAAATTTCAACTGCGGAGACACCTTCTCTGCAGAGCCGGGCGCCTCGGCCTTAGGCCGAGGCGCTGCCCTTATATCCCGAGTGTAACCAACTCTGGTGGCATTAGCGGGGGCCTGCCCGACCTAGGC
>NZ_LN811364.1:0-3776 GCF_001006805.1 Microvirga massiliensis
CGCAGTGGCTCCTCGACAACGTTCCGGAGGCGCACGGCGACGCCATGATCTGCGGCGATGTGGGATCGCCAATGGTCGTAAGATTCGGCGAGAAGGGGCTTCTCTGGCTCGAGATAGAGGCGGAGGGAGCGCCCGCTCATGGCGCGCATGTCCACAAGGGGATCAATGCTATTGATCGCCTGCGCGGCGCGCTCGACGCTCTCAAGTCCCTGGAGCGCCTGCCTGTGCGAATCCCGCCGGAGGTGAGCGACGCTATTCGCTCCGCAAGGAGCGTATCCGAGCCTCTTTCCGGAGCCGGCGAGGAAGAGGTGCTCCGACGCATCACGGTGAACATCGGGACAATCGAGGGCGGCGTATCGCCCAACCTGGTTCCTACATTCGCCAGGGCACGGGCGGATGTGCGCCTCCCGGTCGGCATCACGCTCGAGGAGGTGAAGACCGCGCTGGGAACGGAACTCGCACCTATGCAAGGAGTCACCTGGCGGGTCCTGCAGGCCTACGAGCCGCTTTACACGGACCCCGTCCACGAGATCGTCACGCGGACAGTCAATGTCGCGGCGGAGGTTCTTGGGCGCGCGCCTGCCACCAACATGCGCATCGGCGCCTCTGATGCGCGGCTATACCGGATGGCGGGCGTTCCCTCGGTCGTGTTTGGCTGCACGCCGTTCAACATGGGCGGTCCCGACGAGAACGTGCTGATCGATGAACTCGTCGCCGTTGCGTGCGTTCACGCGCTCGTCGCCTTTGATTTCCTCAGCAATCCGTCGCCACGAGGTCTTAATGGCTAATACCGCTGCATTGTCGGATGCCGCCCTGTTCACAAAGCCGCCGAGCTTTATGAATGTTCCGCGCACACTCGATCTGTCAGGTGCCAAAGCAGCCATACTCGGTGTGCCTTTCGACTGCGGCACCCATGCTTTCCGCATCGGATCAAGGCAGGGACCTGCATCCATCCGCGAGCAGTCGCAGCTGGTCCGCTGGTTCGAGTCGGAGGTGGCGGACTACGACATTCGAGAGCGTCTGGGACTTGTAGATTGCGGCGATGTCGCTCTCGTCCCAAGCCGCATCACCGAGGCATTCGAGAAAATCGAGGAAGCTGCCTGGCGCATCATTAGCACAGGAGCCACGCTGGTCGGGTTCGGAGGCGACGGGTCAATTTCCGTGCCGCTCGTGCGTGCGGCTGCGCGGCGTTGGCCAGACCTCGCATTGGTTCACGTCGACAGCCATACTGATTGCCATCCTGTGAACGAGGACCACCCCTATGATGCGGCGAGCCAGTTCACGCATGCCGCCTTGGAGCAGCGGATTTCGCCGATGGCGTCCTATCACGTCGGCGTTCGCGGCCCGACCTTCCGCAAGGGCGTTCTCGATCATACCCGCTCGCTGGGATACAACATCATATCCATGCGGGACTACATGCGTCGCGGCGAGGCGGACGTTCTTGCGGAGCTCCATGAGGTCTTGCGAGGGCGGCCCGTCTATCTCTCGTGGGATATGGACTCGTTCGACCCCTCCGTCGCGCCCGGTGTGTGCACTCCGACATGGGGAGGCTTCACCGCCCGGGAGGGACTATCCCTGCTGCGCGGCCTCGCCGGGCTCGAAATCGTGGCGGTCGATATAAACACAGTGAGTCCTCCACACGACGTGCAGGGAATGGCGGCTCACCTCGCGGCCTACATCGCTTACGAGGCGTTACTGCTTCTTCCTAAACGTCCGTCCGAGCATCAGCGCTGAGGCCCCGAACACCGAGCTGGGATACATTCTTGACCCGCTCGCCTTGGCGCCGGTAGTGGCTGGCCACTGATGTAAAGGCACGGCGCATGTCGAGTTGGAGCTACCGACCATTGGCTGCTTCGGGCTTTGTGCCATCTCGTCAGCTCTGCCGGCTTCGTGCGGGAGCGGCTATGGAAGCGGCGCAACTCGCGGTCGGAGCGCAGATCGAGTCCGGATCCGGGAGACGCGCCCGATGATCTCGTCGCCTTCGTCGGCGACGAAGCTGGTGTCAGCGAAGCGACCGTCGGGCTACACGTCCGCCGAGCGCCTCCACGAGATTGTCACGGCTGAGTCTGGCGCAGGTGGTCGGCGATACGGCGGCCGGCCGGGGCATAGAGCCGGGCGGTCGCGCGGGCCAGCTGTTTGAGTTGTCCAGCCGCACGAGCCCCTTCGACGAGCAGCCGAAAGCCTTCCTCGGCGCTGATACCGTCCAGGGAGCCATTCTGCTTGCGCCGGTCGAGCCGGCGGCAGAGCGCGGCGAGGTTGGCGGCATCGCGAGCAGCGTTGCGGTCGACGGCGCTCATGAGGCTTGCCTCCTGCCCTGCCCCGTTTGGGCGTCAGAGTCTCGGTGGCAGAACCCACCGACCGGGATATCGTGGCTGCCGCAACGTCAATGGATGCTTAACCCGATCAGAATAATTTGAACTCGGGCCAGCGTTGCGGATCGGCCCTCGTGGCAACAGATCCTCGTTCGGTGCTCAGCCAAAAGGGTCTTCTTCGCATCGAGCGTTCGCGGACCGAACAGATTCTCGGCAAGCCGCCTTCAGGACGGACCATGCGCAAAAAGCGTTTCTACGAGCGAGCCTTCATCGGGATGTCCCATTTCAAACTCCCATTTGCCGGCCCGCTTCGCGTGGAGATAAGGCATGTGTCGGAGAGGGCACTATAGAGAAGATCTCCAGACCCGGAGGGTGTGATAATATCCGGATAGATCGCGCCTACTATGAATCCGCTTGGATTAAGCTTCACCTTGACGGTGAATAATTGAGGACCGGCAGAGCCGCCGTCGGAGTTCCTGGCGTTTATCTCGCCGCAATAATATCCATAACCGTTGTAGTCGAGCCAGCGAAAGCGGGCTGACTTTGGCTCTTTGAGGGCTGACCGGACGACAGGATCAATCACCGCTATTTCTTTTGCGGTCAATGGTCGAGGATTGTAGAACCAGATCGGCGCTCCGACGTTCTTTGGCTCAAGCGGAGGCATTTGCTGCGCCGGGATTGCAGCTCGTTTTCTCAGTTCTTCGTATTCCCGTCTGAGCTCTTCGAGTCCTTGTCCCTGCTTCTGTTCTTCGACGCGCCTTTCCAATTGAGCGCCCGTCTCGCCTGTCTTGCGGACCAGGGGTTCTGCTTGTGCAAGTGCTGCACCCTGCACCCCTACGAGCATCAAAACAGCCAACCGACCTTGCATGATTTCCCCCAGCGGAGTGATTACTTCCAGAACCTTGGCCGGGCCGCAACGGTGCCTATGGGCGATGCTGGGCGACTTCTTTTGGGGTGCCCTGCCCGCCCTCAGGAGCCATGGATGATCTCCGTCGGTCGATCTCACGCCGGCTCCAATCCTTGTGGGCTATCCAGGCAAGCCGCACCGCTGCAGCAACACCGACCAGCAGGATCATTGGGGCGTTCGACTGGGCGAATTCAACCGCGAAGATCTGGACCACGAGGAAAGCCGCAGCATCTGGCGTCCAGCTCAGCGCCGTGAACATCCCGCTCAACCCAGCGAAGAAGAAGATGAAGGAGGCCGCGAACGCAACGAGAGAGGTGCGGAGCATCGCTCAGACTCCCAGCCACCCTCGAGGCGGTCACCGTTTGCCAGTGACTTAGGCGGCACGTTGCGCAGCGTAAGCTGGGTATTACCGATGAGCTATTCGCCCAAACGTTCGCCGAATAAAGCCAAGGTATTACAGCTGTCTGGCCGAGTTCGATCGGAAAGCTGCCTGGAACTTTATGATGTTCCGTACCGTCAACCGATCCTTAACCCGATCGGCGCAATTTGAGCTTAGA
>NZ_LN811364.1:4700-18234 GCF_001006805.1 Microvirga massiliensis
CGGCCGGTTGTTGTCCGTTGTTGTTCCGGCCTGTTCCTCTGATGTTCCTACCCCGCCCGGTAACGCGTGCTTGGCGGGGTCTCTTTTGGAGCGGCTGCGGTCCTGGACGCCGTGAAGTTCACAGCCAATCATCACCGTCGTGCATTCGGCAAAGGCGCTGTGCCACAGCGTCAACCGACTCTCAATCCGATCCGGACAACTTGGCTCGGGCCAGCGTTGCGTAACGGCCCTCGTGGCAACAGACCCTCGTTCGGTGCTCAGCCAAACCCGACGGTCGGCGTTGCGCGCGTCGAGTATTGCGGCGGCTGACGGTTGCCGGGCGGGTCGAAGGCAATCGAGGTCAGCCGCGACGCGATCCGCTACGCCAGCGGGTTCGTCTATCGGCGGGTGCCCGTTATGCCTGCCGTGCCTGTCTGGGGGTTCGGCAGAAAGCGTCGAGGTGGCCCGGGATGCAGAAAGCCCCGCCCGGGCTCCACAACCGAACGGGGCTTCCTTCTTCCTGAAGCGGGCCGCCAAGCCCGCCGATCTCTCACCACCGAATGGAAGTCCACCAGCAGA
Source organism: Microvirga massiliensis (assembly GCF_001006805.1). GTDB lineage: Bacteria > Pseudomonadota > Alphaproteobacteria > Rhizobiales > Beijerinckiaceae > Microvirga > Microvirga massiliensis. The sequence goes on from NZ_LN811364.1 coordinate 5,259, forward strand.
ACGGACAACTGACATCCGGGGTTCCGCTGTGACTGCCAGCCAGCCGTTCTCATCAGGAGCGGCGCATCTCCGCCCCGGTTCTGGCGGTGGGAACGCATGATTGCCCTGCGGCCGAGCAAGCACCCGGAACAGGAACCCGTGCCAGTCGCCGGTGATGCCGAACGGGCGCTGCCGCACATGGGTAACGGCCCCAGCCGTGGCGATGTCACGGCCGGGGGCCTCACCACGACAAAGGGAGTGTTTACCGCAATGAAGTGGTGTTGCCGTGGCTGAGAGTGTACTTGCAAAAGCCGGCTTACTCGATTGTGACGACTCCACAGTAGGCTTGATGGATCACCATGCCTGCCCGGCTGCGTGTGCAGGAGGTGTGGAGCAGGAGTGCCGTCGTGATGCGCTTGGGCCTTTGACCGCTCTTCCGCAAACCTGGTCACATATTCCAGCGCATCCGCCCGCAGGCGGTCTGCATTACGCGCACATTCGAGCGCGCGCTCAATGATGAACCGTGCCAGAAGCTCGCGGAAGGGATCGGGAATGGGCTTGCCGGCTTCCGCTAGGGCGATCTCGTAAGCCTCGGACGCGAGGCCTAGATCATCGAGGCCGAGGGCGCGTGCCGGCCCCGACGGGGATAAAAAGTCATCTGCAATTTCCCAGCCCACCATCGAACGAGCCGCAGTTCGAACTCGCTCAATGGCACGAATTAAAGATTACGCTACGGAATGCCGCTAAGCTACCCCTAAAGTAGTAGAGGGGCGATGGCGAGCGCCTGACGGGTTGGTTCTGCCGATCGGCCAGCGGGTCGGGTTAACGGAGAACCTGGCACCATTGTCTGCAGCAGGTCACCCAAGACTCAGAGCCATCCGTTTCGCTAACCCTGCTGGTCATCGGCTGCATGGATTCCCGGGTGCCCCGGAGCTGGTCTTCGATCAGCGCATCGGCGACATCTTCCGCACGCATCGCCGGCAACTTCGTCGACGACTCTATGGCATACCAAGATGGCGCTGGCCCTCTCCACAGGTCCAGGCACTGCTAATACAAGGCCGTGCACTGTCACCCCGGTCAGAGTACCGAGAGGAATAAAGTTGAGGACCTTACAGGGTTCATCCTGAGGGCCCGTCGCGTAGTGAACGGACAAGGGTGTTATAAACGTGCCGAGACCGGGTCTCCAGAGCACAATTCGCGCCGATCTGAGGGCCGCACGAATGGCTCGGCAGGGCCGCGCCAGTCGGCTATTGTGGGTCCCGGGCCATCTGGCGACTGGACGCTTCATGCCAAGAATCCTGATAATCGAAGATCACCCTCTCTTCCGTGAGGCTCTGACGGCCGCGATTGCTACTTCCTTCCATGCCGACCTTCTGCATGCCGATACTCTCGAGCGTGCCCGAAAGCTACTGGCCGAGAACTCCTCACTAGACCTGATATTGCTCGACCTGAAGATGCCGGAATCCGGAATCTATACCGGTCTGTCCATGATACGAGAGAACTGCCCACAAGTGCCGCTCTTGGTCCTCTCGGCTTTGTCGAGCCGCAGCATCATCATGGAGGTGATCCGGCTTGGCGCGATGGGCTTCGTCGCCAAATCCAGCCCGACGGAGCAAATCACAGAGGCGGTTGCGCGGGTACTTCTTGGAGAGACTTGCTTCCCGGCTGAGTTCCGGGATCTAACAGGGACGTCCGGCGGTGAGAGTCGTGATGACGCTATAATTAGCGAGTTTGAGGCATTAACAGCCCAGCAGCGACGGGTCCTTCGGCTTCTGGGCAAGGGACAGCTTAACAAGCAGATCGCCCACGATCTCGGGATCGCCGAGCGTACCGTGAAGGCGCACATTACTGCTATTCTGCAGAAATTTGGCGTTAACACCCGCACCCAGGCGGCGCTTGCCGCCCACCGGCTCGAGGAACTCGGGATCATCGACTAAAAATTCTTTGAAGTGGAAACCGCGATAAGCCGGCCGATTGCGGCATGGATCTCCGCCGCCTTGAGAGGCTTTCGAAGCACCTGACAGCCTCGCTTTCGCGCCTCACGCCGAATTGCCGCGCCTGCATCAGCTGTAACGAGGAGAGCCGGAATCGCTCTGCTGTGCATGACCCTGATGCGGTCAATCACCTCCAAGCCCGTTTCGACCCCTCCAAGGTGGAAGTCGGCAAGCACTAGGTCGGGGTGAAGGCCTCCGGTTATTCGGTCGAGAGCCTCGGTCCCGGAGGCGGCAGCAGCAACCTGGCAGCCCCAGCTCTTTAGGAGGCCACTCATGGCCTCTGCGACGCGCAGGTCATCCTCCACTACCAGGATGAGCCTTCCGCCCAGGCTCCATGATCGTGGTGGCGGGACAATGTCGTCCGGCCGCAGAGCCGGCATCGCCCGCCCATATGGCACCGTCACGCCGAACATCGATCCGCGACCAACCTCCGACCGAAGCATAAGCGGATGGCCGAGAAGCCGAGTGAGTCGACGCACAATTGCGAGCCCCAAACCAACACTGTCGGCATTTTCGGAGGGCCCCCGTAGGCGCTCGAAGGCCTCAAAAATTCGGTCGAACTTCTCTGGCGGGATGCCGGGACCCGTATCCCAGACTTCGATGCGCACAGCGTCTGCCATCAGGCGGCATCCAAGGAGCACCTTTCCAGCCTCGGTGTAGCGGATCGAGTTCGCTAAGAGGTTCTGGATGATCCTGCGAAGGAGGTGTGCATCGCTCTGAACGCGCTTAGTGCAATACACAACTCGGAGCGAAACGCCCTTGCGGATGGCAAGCGGCTCGAATTCGTCGCGGAGCGTGAACAAAAGGCTGCTGACTGGAAAGCTAGTCACCTCGGATGTAAGGCCGCCTGCCTCAAGGCTTGAGATTTCTAGTAAGCCAGTGAGCAAGGCCTCCGCTGATGAGAGTGCACCGTCAGTGCGATCGACCAGAAATCGGTTTGGCGCCCGGAGCCGCTGTCTTGCCAGCGTTGCTAGGAAGATGCGGGCTGAGCTCAAGGGCTGCAGCAGATCATGGGCGGCGGCGGCGAGCAACTCAGCCGTCTCCTGCCGCGAGTGTTGGGCTGCCTCTAACTCTGCTGCCAAGCGGAGCTGGTCCACCTCCGCCGCGTCCAACTGCGAACGGAGCGCAGTAGCTGCAGACAGCAGGCGAGCTTCCATCTCCTTTATATTCTGTGAACTAGCTCGGCGCCGCGCGTCCACACAGCCCTCAGTGCCGCTATCTCGACCTGCCCAGGCCAGCGATGTCATCTCGCGAATTTGCGTCTCCAAAGCCTCTAGTGAGGCGAGTGCATCCGAGAGGAGCGGTGAGGTCATGCCACTATCCATCCCATGGTCGCCCTGCCGGCCAGGTCGTGGCGAGCTGACGCGGGTAGGCCGCCACACCCAATCATGCCCGAAAGTACCATTGCGATGAGCCGCCTCGAGTATCTAGCGTGCATGAGTACAGACCTGCGGCACACGACAGGCGTCGCAGCTTTGTGGAAGCCGCTCTTCAGCAAGCGGCTGGATAAGACATGGGTGTTAGGTGCCAAAAGGGGAATGGAATGCGACTTTCGACGGATGTTGGCGGTACCTTCACCGACCTTGTGATGGAAGAAGATGGCCAGCTCAGGATGTACAAGGCTTTGACCACGCCCGAGGATCCGGTGATCGGTGTCCTCGACGTGCTGAATGTGGCCGCGAGCGACTGTTCGACATCGGTCGAGCAGCTGCTTGGGGCCTGTGAGATATTCGTCCATGCGACTACGCGAGCGACAAACGCGATTCTCACCGGTGACACCGCTCGCACGGCCTTTCTTACCACTGAGGGGCACCCTGACATCCTCCTGCTCCGCGAAGGCGGTCGCAAGGAGCCATTCAACTACACCGTTCCGTACCCCAATCCCTACGTTCCACGCAGCCTGACGTTCGAGATCCCCGAGCGTATCGGGTCGGAAGGCGAGATCGTGAAGCCACTCGACGAGACCGCAGTCCTGGCCGTGATCGAGCGGTTGAAGAAACAGGAGATACAAGCAATCGGCGTCTGCTTACTCTGGTCGATCGTCAATCCGGTGCACGAGCGCCGTCTCGGCGAGCTTCTTGACCGGGAGTTGCCTGGTATTCCGTATACACTCTCGCACAAGCTCAATCCTTCAATCAGGGAATACCGGCGCGCGTCCTCGACCTGCATCGACGCATCCCTGAAGCCACTGATGGGGACGTACCTCGGCTCGCTGCAATCAAGGCTGATGCAAGCTGGCTTCCGGGGCCGCCTCCTCACGGTTACATCGCTGGGCAGTGTGGTGGACGCAGCTCATCTCGCTGAGGCACCGATCCACTCGGTGAAGTCCGGACCCTCTATGGCACCTGTTGCCGGTCGCTTTTATGCGGTGCTGGATGGAAACTCCGATACTGCAATCGTCGCCGACACCGGGGGGACCAGCTACGACGTGAGCCTTGTACGGCGCGGCAGCATACCTTGGACCCGGGAGACCTGGCTTGGTGAGCCGTTTCGAGGCCACATGACGGGCTTTCCCTCAGTGGACGTCAGAAGCATCGGGGCGGGAGGCGGTAGCATCGCCTGGGTTGATCAGGGCGGTATGCTGCATGTTGGGCCGCGTAGCGCCGGCTCAACCCCTGGACCTGCCTGTTACGGCCGGGGTGGAGAGTATCCAACAGTCACCGACGCGGCACTTGTGCTAGGCTACATCGATCCCGACTACTTCTTGGGCGGCGCAATTGGCCTTGATGTCGAGGCGGCAATTCGCGCGATCGAAGCACACGTTGGCGCTCCGCTCGGCCTCGACCTGCATGAGGCGGCAAGCGCAATTCTTAGCCTTTCCACTGAGAGCATGATCCATGCGATTGAGGACGTGACGATTAACCAGGGTATCGATCCGTCTACAGCTGTGCTGATCGGCGGCGGCGGTGCAGGCGGACTTAATGCCGTCCGGATCGCCCGACGTCTTGGTTGTCCTGGCGTGGTGATCCCGGCCGTAGGTGCTACGTTGAGCGCCGCGAGCGCTCTCATGTCAGATCTTAGCACGGAATACAGTGCCACCTACTTTACGACCAGCGCGGACTTCGAGTTCGACAGTGTTAATAGCACGCTCGAGGAGCTCGAGGGGCGCTGCGTGGCCTTCATAAACGGGCCTGGGACCGGCACGCTGGAGCACTCCATAGAATACTTCGCGGAAGCTCGTTATCCGCACCAGATCTGGGAGGTCGAAGTTCCGATCGGCAGTTCGCGCTTCTCATCTTCAGAGGACGTGGAACATCTAGTTGCCCGGCTCCATGCCGCGCATGAAGAACTCTTCGCGTTCAGTGATCCGGGTTCGGAGATCGAGATTGTGACATGGCGCGCCAAGGTCACCTGTCGCTTGCCAAGAGCGAGTGAGATTGTCCTCGTGTCGGACCGGCAGGTCCATGCTAAAGCACGTCAGCGCCGTGCCTGGTTTCCCGACCGAGGTATGGTTACAGCAATGGTCGAGATCCTTGAGACCATGCCCGTCGGGCATGTCGTGCACGGCCCGTGCATCGTCGAGTCAAGCTTCACAACCGTCGTAGTAGATCCCGGCGCTTCGGTTGAGCGGATGGCGAGCGGCAGTCTTTGGATTCGCCCGAGTGCTCCGGCCGGCAGCCGCGCTGGAAGTAAACGGAGCAAGGCAGATGCGTGAGGCTGCTGGGTTGGCACCCGCGCCAAACGAGCGGACACTTGACGGAGTGCGCTTAGCTATTCTCAACAAGCGCTTCGAGAGCGTTGTCCGCAAGATGGCAAACACGCTTCTCAGAACGGGCCGTTCTGGTGTCCTGAACACAGCCCGCGACTTCTCCTGCTGCATCGTGACAGCCGACCACGAGCTCGTCACGGCGGCCGAGTGCTATCCGATTCACGTCCTGCGTGGGCCTGACCTCATGTCACAGACGATGAAGCGTTTCCATCCCACACTGAAGCGCGGTGACGCGTTTCTGCATAACTCACCCTATCACGGCAATTCACATGCCGCGGACCATACGATCCTGGTGCCAGTTATCAGCGACGATGGTATCCACCGATTCACCGTCCTTGTGAAAGCCCACCAAGCAGATTGCGGTAACTCACTGCCCACCACCTACATGGGTGCCGCCCGCGACGTTTATCAGGAAGGCGCTCTGATCTTTCCGGCTGTGAAGGTGCAAGAGAGCTATCATGACATTGAGGACATCATCCGCATTTGTGAGATGCGCATACGCGTTCCCGAACAGTGGCGTGGCGACTACCTCGCTACATTGGGGGCGGCCCGTGTCGGCGAACGCGAGATGCTGAAACTAGGCGTGGAGATCGGCTGGGATGTACTGCGCGCACACACGGGCGAATGGTTCGACTATAGTGAGCAGAAGATGATTGCTGCAATCCGCAACTGCCGCAGTGGCCGGGCGAGCGCAACAGCGACCCATGATCCAGTGCCGGGGAGTCCGCCGGAGGGTATTACTATTACGGCCATCGTTGAGGTGGACAGTGAGGAGGCGATGATTGATGTCGATCTTCGCAACAACCCCGACAACCATCCTTGCGGGCTCAACCTGTCGCAGGCCTGCGCTCTGTCAGCTGCTATGGTCGGCATCTTCAACAGCATTGATCACACTGTACCACCGAATGCAGGGAGTTACCGCCGTATCCGCGTACATCTTCGTGATGGCTGCGTTGTAGGGATCCCGCGCCATCCGACCAGTTGCTCAGTTGCAACCACGAACCTGGGCGACCGGGTTACCTGTGCGGTGCAGCGCGCTTTGGTGGAAATTGACGAACAAATAGGCATGGCCGACGGCGGTCCCGCTATCCCACCCGCTGCAGGCGTGATCTCCGGTCACGATCCGCGCGCCGGCGGAGCGCCCTTCTGCAATGAGGTCATCCTCGGGGGAGGAGGCGGACCGGGAACGCCCGTTTCGGACGGCTGGCTGACGATGCTCACGATGGGCAATGCAGGCATGCCATTCCTCGATAGCATCGAGGTCGACGAAATCCATCACCCCATCCGTATCACCGAGAGGCGGCTGATCACCGACAGCGAAGGTGCCGGAAAATATCGCGGCGCGCCGGGGCTACAGGTCGCCTTCGGGCCGGTGAACTGCAGCATCCAAGTCGGTTATGTCAGCGACGGCACTATTAATCCGGCGCGTGGAGTAAGGGGCGGCCTTGCGGCCGAGCCAGCACAACAGTTCAAGCGAGCAATATGCGGCGACCTTAAACCGCTAGGTATTAGCGCCCAAGTAACACTCGAGCCCGGCGAGTTGATTGTGTCGCTGACCGCAGGTGGCGGAGGATTTGGTACGCCTCTGGATCGCGATCCTGAACGGGTTGAGACCGACGTTCGCGAGGGCTGGATCAGCAACGAACGGGCCGCCAGCGTCTACGGAGTACTAATTGATACTTCCGGTTGCCTCGATAGGAGTGCGACGGAGCGGCGGCGTGTTCAGCAGCAAAAGAGCTATATCAAGCGGTTGTCTGCAACAGGGCGAAGTATCGCCCGATGATCCAAATGAACCGCCTATATCATGCCAGACCTGGAGTCTGATTGATGCCTGCCAGAGTTAGCCGAGAACAGCAGCACGTCATCGATGGAGTGCGCTTGGCTATTTTCAACAAGCGCTTCGAGAGCGTCGTCCGCAAGATGGCAAACACGCTCCTCAGAACGGGCCGTTCCGGTGTCCTGAACATGGCGCGCGACTTCTCCTGCTGCATCGTGACAGCCGACCACGAGCTCGTCACGGCGGCCGAGTGCTATCCGATTCACGTCCTGCGTGGTGCCGATCTGATGTCGCGCGCAGTACAAGAATTCCATCCCACACTGAAGCGCGGTGACGCGTTTCTGCATAACTCGCCCTACCACGGCAATTCACATGCCGCGGACCATGCGATCTTGGTGCCGGTCATTGATGACACCGGCCGGCACCGCTTCACGGTAATTGCCAAAGCCCACCAAGCAGACTGTGGTAACTCGCTGCCCACGACCTACATGGGTGCCGCCCGCGACGTTTATCAGGAAGGCGCCCTGATCTTTCCGGCCGTAAAGATCCAGGAGGGATACCGGGACATTCACGACGTGATCCGTATGTGCGAGATGCGTATTCGAGTCCCTGAGCAGTGGCGGGGCGACTATCTCGCAACCCTCGGAGCAGCACGCGTTGGCGAGCGCGCGATGATGGAGATGGGCGCCGAGCTCGGCTGGGATGCACTAGCCGAATACACTGAGGAGCTGTTCGACTACAGCGAGACGCTCATGGTACAGGCAATCCGAGGCATGCCAAGTGGCATAGCCACGGCTTTCGCGACACACGATCCCGTGCCGGGAACACCGCCTGAAGGAATTACAATTCAAGCCACCGTGACGGTAGATAGCAGTGAGGCCCACATCACCATCGATATGTGTGATAATCCAGACTGCTATCCATGCGGGCTGAACCTCTCGCAGGCCTGCGCGCTTACGGCAGCCATGGTGGGGGTATTCAACACCGTCGGCAATGTTGTTCCGCCGAACGCCGGGAGTTTCAGACGCGTCGAGATTCTGATTCGTGAGGGCTGCGTTGTAGGGATCCCGCGCCATCCGACCAGTTGCTCGGTTGCAACCACGAACCTGGGCGACCGGGTTACCTGTGCGGTGCAACGGGCCCTCGCCGAGATTGGCGGCGGGATCGGTATGGCCGATGGGGGTGCCGCAATTCCCGCCGCGGGCGCGGTGATCTCTGGCAGGGACCCCCGCTTTGGTGACGCTCCGTTCTGCAATGAGGTCATCCTCGGGGGAGGAGGCGGACCGGGAACGCCCGTTTCGGACGGCTGGCTGACGATGCTCACGATGGGCAATGCAGGCATGCCATTCCTCGATAGCATCGAGGTCGACGAAATCCATCACCCCATCCGTATCACCGAGAGGCGGCTGATCACCGACAGCGAAGGTGCCGGAAAATATCGCGGCGCACCGGGCTTTCAGATAGAATTCGGTCCCGTTCGCTGCGACATGGAGATCGGCTATGTAAGTGACGGTACCCTGAATCCTGCGAAGGGAGCGCGCGGCGGGCATTCGGCGGCACCCGCTAGGCATTGGGTGCGCACCCGCGACGGCTCACTGCAAGACGTGCCAGATATCAGCGCACAATACGTCCTGGCCGATGGTGAGTCGGTCATCTCTTGCACCGCTGGAGGCGGCGGCTACGGCGACCCGCGTGACCGCCACCCGGCACTCGTCGACCGCGACGTCCGTGAAGGTTGGATCAGCTGTGAAAAGGCGGAGCAGGTCTATACCGTCACCTTTAGGTCTGACGGCTCGGTCGACTTTGATGGGACCTCCCGCCTCCGTGGTCAGGCGGGCAACTTGGCACGGAAGGAGGGAGACGGAGGACAGAATCAGATTTGATCCTCGAGACAGAGATCAATTACCGCGGGAGGAACGGAATGATGACCTTGCGATTGGCTGCGATGGCGCTCGGATTGATGCTGGCGGCCTTCTCTGGCGCAGGAGTTACGTCAGTGCGGGCTCAAGAACTGAAATGTGAACCCGAAAGAATAGCCGAGAAATATCCGGATCTTGCAGGCAAGACCCTGCGCATCGGCGGTGATCCACAGACCCGACCCTTTATCTTCCGAGACCCGACCAACTTCAATAACATTATCGGGTTCGATGCGGACTTGGCTCGCGCCGTCTTCGACTGCGCCGGAGCCAAATACGAGTTCTTCCTCGGTGGCTGGTCCGGCCTAGTCCCGGCTGTAATGGCGGGCCAGATCGATGTCATGTGGGATGCTCTCTACTACCTGCCCGAGCGTGCTAAGAAGCTCGACTTTATCGTGTATATGCAAGCAGGGATCGGGGCGCTGGCTCAACCGGGAAATCCAAAGAACGTTAAGTCGATCGGAGATCTCTGTGGGCTCAGTGCCGTCACACTGCTTGGTACTGTCGAGGAGGCCACGCTTAGAAAGCAGGACGAAGCCTGCAGGACGGCGGGTAAACCCGGGATCGAGATTCAGGTCGGACCCGACAACGCCGCCGCCATGCGCCAGCTTCTCAACCGTCGGGTCGACATCTTTTTTATCGATCTTGGTCTCGCCTACGGCCTTATGCAGGAGCGCTCCAGTGAGGTGACGTTCGCGTTTGCGCACCTGACCGACCTGGTCCAAGCCGCTGCGGTTCCAAAGGGCAGGAAGGATCTGGTCAATGCCATCTACGATGGGCTACGCGTCGCTCAGACCAACGGCACGCAGAGAAAGCTTTACGAGAAGTACGGCATGGAACCATCGCTGCAGAGACCTGCTGAGATCCTGCGCGAGTAGTGATGTGCTCGCTCCGAGCCATATGACCGGAACGGCGTGAGTAGTCGACGGACTGAAGCCCCAGCGCTTTCGGACAGCCGCTGGGCCACATCCGACCCACTCGGGTGTTAGGAGAAGAGATGCTTCCCTGGCTAGCCGAATTCTACCGCTATCTTACTTCCTGGTTCTTGATCGAAGGCGCGATCCTAGCGGTAGAGATCACCGTCCTGGCGATGGCACTTGGTCTTCTTCTAGGGCTGTTGCTGGCGTTGATGCGACTGTCGTCAATCGTGTGGGTCTCCGGCGCTGCCTGGCTTTACATTTGGTTTGTGCGCGGGACGCCGATTCTGCTTCAGCTCGTTTTCATCTATGACGCCTTGCCACTGATCGGTATCAGGCTCGATACCTTCACAACAGCGGTCATTGCATTTGCATTGAACGAGGCTGCGTTCAGCGGTGAGATCATTCGCGGCGGCATTCTCTCAGTTAATCGAAACCAGAGGATCGCAGCCGCATCGCTCGGCATGGGTCCTCTGCTAACACTTCGGCGGATTGTAATGCCCCAGGCTCTCCGGGCCATTCTGCCAGCGATTGCAAACGATGCAGTGACAATGCTAAAGCTGACTTCCATCGCGTCGGTTATCTTTGTGAACGAATTGACTTTCCGGGCGCAGCAAATTGTCGGACAAAACTTCGAGTTCTTTAAGGTATTCGCTGCAGCCGCAGTGATCTATCTGGTTCTAACCAGCGTTATCTCGGCAGGGCAGACATGGCTGGAGCGCCGCTTTAGCCTGGAGCGGCCTCAGCAGAGCACGGCCTCTCGCCGGCTACTCGGCACTTTCCTTGGTAGCCATGGCGCCCTTTCTGGTGAGACAGGCAACGCGGCAGGTTCGGCTAATCCCACTTACGGCAGGCCAAAGGAGTCCCCCTTCGGGATCATAGAACAGAGCTGGGAGCAGCTGATCCCCTGCGCCACCGAAGCGGCGAGCACGAGTGAACCGTTTGTCGTGTGTCGGGAAGTTCACAAATCCTATGGCAGCCTCGAAGTTCTGCGCGGCGTTGATCTTTCGGTACGTCGTGGTGAAGTCGTTGCCATAATGGGTCCGAGTGGCTCTGGGAAGAGTACCCTGCTACGACTCATCAATCATATTGAGTCGATCGACAGAGGTGAAATTAGAGTTGACGGCCGCTGGGTTGGCTACGACAGCGTTGGCGACTATCCGAAGCCATCGCGCGATCTTGCAAAGGCACGCGCGGAAGCGCGGATCGGGATGGTTTTCCAACATTTCAACCTCTTCGATCACTTCACCGCTCTCGAAAACATTACGGAAGCGCCGACGCGGGTGTACGGTGTTCCCGCCGCGGAGGCTCGTGCACTCGGCTGGCAACTCTTGGCGAAGGTCGGGCTAACCCGCCACGCGGATCATCTGCCACACCGATTGTCGGGCGGCCAGCAGCAGCGGGTTGCTATAGCGCGCGCGCTTGCGATATCGCCAAAACTCATGCTGTTCGACGAGCCTACGTCGGCCCTCGATCCGGAGCTGGTTTCAGAGGTTCTTTCAGTAATCCGGCGTTTAGCTGAATCCGGGATGACCATGATCATCGTAACGCACGAGGTCCGGTTTGCGCGCGAAGTAGCTGATCGAGTTATCTTCATGGCAGAGGGCCGAATCGTGGAGGAGGGCACACCCGACGAGGTCCTCAACGATCCAAAACAGGAGCGGACGCGGAATTTCCTGCAATTGGTGGCACGTGAGCCAGAAGCGGTCTGATACCCAAGTGAAGACGTTCTGATCCGCAGGATTGGCAGCGGACAGGGTCGCGACTCTGTCCCTGAGGTCAGAATTTTGGTGGGTAGGTATGAGTCGGCCAGAATGAAACTTGGAAGCAGACTCTATATCGAGAGTGTCGATGGTCGTGAATGAATGGGCGATCGGAGTCCCTCTAAGTCGAAGATCGCGGGCGTCCAGCACAGGTCCTGCGCGAACGGCTGAAACGCACTGATAGCCGCGTTGGCTGCGATATCTCACAGCGCGAGGCCTATGGCGTGCATTTCGACGGCCGGGAGGTGAACGATCTATATCGAGAAGGCAAGCCCCTGGGAGAACGATTACCGCGAGAGCTTCAACTCCAAGCTCCACGACGAAGTCCTCGACCGGGGGATCTTCTACAGCCTGCGCGAAGCGGAGATTCCGATCGAGAGCTGGAAGGGTCACGACAACACCAAGCGGCCGTACTCATCCTTCTACCGATCGCCTGCACCAGAGGTCCAGCTCTGGCCGACCTCACCAACTCTGGGCAGTGACCCGCCCCCGTTGAGTGGTCCGGTTGGAATGTTAGATGTTTAGTCCCGGCATTTGGTGGATGGGATTGAGGATGAAGCGCTGGGGCTCTTTTGTCCAGGTTTTGCAGATGGCCTCATAGGGTGTGAGGCCCTTTAGGGTCTTGAGCCGGCGGGCGAAGTTGTAGGCGCTGACAAAGTCGGCGAGATGCTGCCGGAGCTGGTCATGGCTCTCGTAGTGGTAGCGCTTGACGGTCGCGTCCTTGAGGGTGCGGTTCATCCTCTCGACTTGCCCGTTATCCGGCATGATGCTTGTGGTGCCTTTTGCGTCCATCTGCCTTCTTCGGAAAGCGATGTTATGGTGAGCCCATCCGGGACGTGGGGCACCGGGAGCACGAAGGTGCGGGCAGGCCGCCGATCGACGTTGGGCTGAGAGCCCGAGCTCGTTACATGGCCGCCCCTT
>NZ_LN811364.1:18886-21216 GCF_001006805.1 Microvirga massiliensis
GCGGTCACCCGTGCGCCACGCAAGGATACCCCAGATCCGCGCAAAAAGCTCTTGTCAATCACATCAGTCGTCCATGGGTGCATGGGTTTAGTCAGGCGATGATCGATGCCGTTCTGCGCGCAGGCGTACTCGAAGGCGTGTGCCCGGAAGATCTCTCCGCGTTCCATGGCCGCCTTGATGAGCGGGGCGGCGGACGCTGTGTTGCCTGGTGTCGTGAAGTGGATGCCGTTGTCAGTGAGAACCGTATGGACCTTGTAGGGCACAGCCCCGACGAGGGCGCGCAGGAAGTTGCCGGCAACCTTCGTCGTGGCCTTCTCGTGCAGTTCCACATAGGTGAACTTGCTCGTGCGATCGATGGCAACGAACAGGTAGAGCTTGCCCTCTTCGGTGCGCACCTCCGCGATATCGATGTGAAAATAGCCGATCGGGTAAGCCTTGAACTTGCGCTTGCTGGGCATGTCGCCGGTGACTTCTGGCAAGCGAGAGATGCCATGGCGCTGCAAGCAGCGATGCAGGCTCGAGCGGGTCAGATGCGGGATGGTGGGCTGGAGCGCATAGAGGCAGTCATCCAGCGGCAGCAGGGTGTATTTGCGGAAGGTCACAAGGATCGCCTCTTCCTCAGCCGAGAGCACCGTTGAATGCGGGGCTCTCGGTCCGGTTGGGAGATCCGCGGTGCGTGCCCGCTTCTTCCACTTGGCCACGGTCTTCGGATTGATCCCGTAGCGCTTCGCAAGATCCCTCAAGCTCGCTTGACTATTTTGGATTGCGCGACGGGTTGCCTCTGTCGTGGTGGCGCTCCCGTGGAGAACTTGGCCCATAGTGCATCCCTCCATTCCGGGGATAGGATTGCACCACTAAAGCCTGGGACCAAACATTTAGTGGACCGGATCTTCGGGTCACGCGCCCTGAGACCCAGGATCGCCTATGAGGCATCGAACACGACTGCGATCATGGGTCTTGTTGCCGCCGGTCTCGGTGTCACGCTCTATCCTGAAGGGTTGCGGCGGTTCAAGCCGGACCACGTCGTCATGCGCGAGATCGAAGACTGCGGTGCGCAGATCGAGACGCTCGTCGCATGGGAGCGGAACGCGCCCGCCAAGCGCGTGCTTCATTTTGTCGAAGCCTGTCGCCGTCTTCAGGAACAGGCGAATACCCTCGTCAACGTCTGAGGACGACACCTTTAGGGATCACAGGTCAGCCACTCCGCTACCGCAAATGGCGAGCATCAGCAAAGTCACGCAGTGATTGCCTCAATTGCGCTTGGCGTAATTATAGCACCGGCTGCCTTCAACAGAGCGAGGCGATCCTCGAGGTGCTGCGCGAAGCCGGCCAACCCTTGGCGACGGCCGACTCCACTTGCCGTATCGCCGCGCGGTGTGGCGTGGCGGCGAACGATCCATCCTTGTCGCTATTCGTAACACATGGCGGCGGCCTTGAAATTCCCTGATGAAGCGCAGCTGCGTGCGTCAGGCAGGCACCGTCGGCGGCCGGAAGCACCTCTGGGAAATCGCAGCCTAGCGAGGGACCGCCGCTGGATCTCCTTCCCAGATCAGATCCGGCGGCTTGTTGCCTTGCCAGTAGCCGCATATGTAGCGTGACGTCGGCCGGCGGAGGGCTTGTGCAAGTATGGAACGGGTCAACCACCCGTTGCTCGTCCGCCGCGTGTCCTCGCGCCAGGCGAGGTCCGCGACGTACCTGTCGAGATACTTTGTCGAGAAGCGGTGGTGAATCCCAACATAGGCGCGCTGAATGCGGCTGAAAAAGCTCTCGACGAAGTTCGTGTTGATGCCATTCTCGGAGGAATAGACCTTGGAGTGGTTCACGCGCGCCATGCGGTTCAGGCCGATGAGGTCGTTGTAGCTGGCGTGCTCGTCGGCGAAGACCTTCGCGTCCCGGGAGACGTTGTCCCGGACGGCTGCCCAGACGGCATCGCTATCCTCCTCGCGGATGATGCGGGTGAAGGTCCGGCCAAACATGCCGCGCTGCCGGATCGCTAGAGCACAGAGGCGGTCGGGGCTGCGGTTCGCCTTCATGCGCCGGTCAACGCGATCTTCGGCCTTGTTCTTGGGTCGCACATGCCCGCCGGCATACTGTCTGGCTAGCGGCATCCGCCTCTGGATGCCGTCATGGGAGCCGGATGGATGCGGTCCGTTACGACAGGAGCTCCGGAAGCGGGACAACCGAGATCCCGGCGTCCTTCAGCGCCGCCCGAACCGCGATCATGAGCGGGACGGCCGTCGGCTCGTCGCCGTGGATGCAGAATGTGTCCACCTTAGCCGGGATGCGCTTGCCCGAGGCCGAGATCAGCGCCCTTTCCTCGACGATGCGCC
>NZ_LN811364.1:22440-37263 GCF_001006805.1 Microvirga massiliensis
GCAGGCGACATTCGCGGTCGCCACTCAGCTCCATCACAGGCCGCTCAAGAATCTACATACATGCTGGCCGGAGGCGCCTCTATTAGAAGACAGGTAGCTCAGCAACAGCCTCCGACCGCACAGACGACCGGATCCCGATTAGAAATGTTCTTTTCTCAGAACAACCCCAGTGAGAAATTTACTCTCCTGAGTCCCATGCGCTAAGCAACAACAATCTCCAAGGCCTTGAAGAATAATCCATCCCTTCCGGGAAAAGGTATCAGCTCCTGATGCCACCCTGAACAACGTGTGTTGACATCGTTTGCTATAACGAACATCTCTTGCTGGAGAGCCGACGGTTGTCACCGCGGCACCCGGGAGGCGGCGAGATCCGCCACGGTCGCCCGCACCGCGAGAAACATAGGAATCCCGCATGTCCCGCTTACAACTTCGCACGATCGAGGATGCGCCGAACGACGCCAAGGCGGCCTTGACCAATGCCGAGAAGAACAACGGCTATCTGCCGAACCTTCTGCGCGTGCTGGCTAATGCGCCTGTGGCGTTGGAAACCTACCTGACGGTCTCAGGCATCAACGCCCGCAGCTCGCTGACCTTGCCCGAGCGGGAAGCCGTGCAGATCACCGCGGCGGCCACCCATGGCTGCGGTTTCTGTGTCGCCGGCCACACGGCAATCGCCTACAAGAAGGCGGGCCTGACGGAGGACACGGTCGAGGCGCTGCGGTCCCTCGCGTCCGTCGCGGATCCCCGCCTGAATGCGGTTGCGCAGTTCACGAAGGCCGTGATCGCCGGCCGCGGCCAGGTCACCGACGAGGAACTGGAAGGCTTCCGCAGCGCCGGCTTCGATGACGGGGCCGCTCTCGAAGTCGTCCTGGGCGTCAGCCTTGCGACACTCTGCAATTTCGCCAACAACCTCGGCAAGCCGCCGCTCAATCCGCAGTTGGAGCCCTACCGCTGGGACGGTCCCCAGGCCGTGGCTGCCGAATGAACCTCCACGGCGACAGCGATCGGCTGGAACCTCTCGAGCCACGTTTGGTGACGTGGCTCGAGGAGGCCGCCGACGGGCTCGACACAGGCGCGCAGGATCCCTCGGCGGTGCTGCCGGCGCTCGCTGCCGCGGGCCTCCCACGGGTTGGCGTGCCTTTGGATCTTGGCGGCTCCGGTGGTGACGTCGCCGATGCCGTTACGAGCGTTGCGGCGGTTTCCGCGCATTCCCTCGCCGCCGGCTTCGTGCTCTGGAGCCAGAGGACCTACATCGAGTACCTGTTGCAGAGTCCCAATGGCGCGCTGCGCAACCGCCTCCTGCCGGATCTCCTGGAGGGTCGTGTGGCCGGTGCGACGGGCCTGTCGAATGCCATGAAGTTCCTGGCAGGCCTCGAGGGACTCCAGATCACCGCGAAGCCTCCCGCGCACGGTGAGAGCAGCGGCTTCATCCTTGACGGCAAGATGCCGTGGGTGACCAACCTGCGCGTCGAAGGCTTCCACGTCGCGGCCGCCGTCGCCCATGCTGACGGCAGTACCTTCATCGCGTCGCTGTCGCATGATGACGAGGGCGTTACCCGCTCGGCCGATCTCGACCTGATGGCGATGCGCTCGACGAGCACGGCCGCCATTGGCATTTCCGGCGCCCCGATCGGGCCCGACCGGGTGATCCATCCCGACGCCCACGAGTGGCTGCCGGAGGTCCGGCCGGCCTTTCTCGGGTTGCAGTGCGGCATGTCCATCGGCCTGGCGCGCCGCTCGCTCGACGAGGCAACGGCATCCGTGGGTGCAGGACGCAGTGTCCTGAAGGAGCCCATCGCGGCCCTGACCCGGACGCTCGCGGAGCAGGAACGGCAACTCGACCGAGGCCTCAGGGCGGCGGCCTTCCAGCGCAATGCTGCGCCGCTGTTCCAGATCCGCATCGCGCTGGCGGAGATCGCGGCCGAGGCAGTGGCGCTCGAACTTCAGGCCTCGGGCGGGCGCGCCTATCTCGCGGTGCCAGGGCGCGCCTTTGCCCGGCGCTGGCGGGAGGCGGCCTTTCTGCCGGTCATCACGCCGAGCCTGGTGCAACTCAAGACCGCTCTCGCAGCGCAAGAACGGAACGCGGCATGACACGGCCCGCTCCTGTCCTCGAGGCGCAGGGTCTGACACTCCGCTATCCAGGGTCGCACTCGCCCGTCCTGGCGGACTTCGACTTCGCCCTGGCACCCGGCGAGGTCGTCTCCGTGCTCGGACCAAGCGGGGTCGGCAAGACGAGCCTCCTGCGGGTTCTGGCCGGACTTCAGGCTCCAAGCGGGGGATCCGTGCGGCTGGAGCAGATGCCGCTGCGCGAGGTCCACCCCCGCGTCGCGATCGCGTTCCAGAATCCGAGCCTTCTGCCCTGGCTGACGCTGGAAAGGAACGTGGCCTTCGGCCTCGACTTCAAGCGCCAACCGCCGCTCCCGCGCGAGGACCGGCAGGCGCGGGTCGATGCGGCGATTGCCGAGGTCGGCCTGTCCCACGCCCGAAAGCTGCATCCGGCCGCGCTCTCGGGCGGCATGGCGCAGCGAACGGCCATCGCACGTTGCCTTGCCCGCAAGCCGCGGGTGCTGCTGCTCGACGAGCCGTTCGGTGCCCTGGACGAGGTCACGCGCGGCGAGATGCAGGGCCTGCTTCTGAAGGTCGTGGCCGACTTCCAAGCCGCAACGGTGATCATCACGCATGACATCGACGAGGCCCTGCTCCTGTCCGACCGCATCATTCTGCTCGGCGGCACCCCGGCGCGGGAGATCGGCCAGTGGCGGATCGATCTCCCCAAGCCGCGGGAGGACTACATTGCCGAGCTGGGTGCCGTGCGGATCGAGATCCTGACCACGCTCCGCCAGGCGGTTCGCCGACACTGACCCACGAGACCCATCATGCCGATCGACGTCTTCTCACGCCGGGACATCGTCAAGTTGTCTGCCCTGTTCACGGCCGCCGGCGCGCTGCCGCTGCTCCGGGCCTACGAGGCTCAGGCCCAGGAGCCGGATGCACCGGTCCGGATTGGCTATCTGCCGATCACGGACGCCACGCCCCTGCTCGTCGCCCATGGCAAGGGATTCTTCGAGGCTGAGGGAATCAAGGCCGAGAAGCCGGTCCTGCTGCGGAGCTGGGCCCAGGTGATGGAGGCTTTCATCTCCGGACAGGTCAACGTCGTCCATCTCCTCTCCCCGATGACGGTCTGGGCCCGGTTTGGGAGCAAGGCGCCGGCGAAGGTTGTCGCCTGGAACCACACGGGTGGTTCGGCCCTCACCGTGGCTCCCGGGATCAACGACGTGAAGGATCTTGGCGGCAAGACGGTCGCCATTCCGTTCTGGCACTCGATCCACAATGTCGTCCTCCAGATGCTGCTGCGCGAGAACGGCTTGTCGCCGGTGACGAAGCGCACCGGAACGGCCGCCGCCAGCGAGGTCAATCTCGTCATCATGGCACCCGCCGACATGGTGCCGGCGCTGGCCTCGCAGCAGATCTCCGGCTTCATCGTCGCCGAGCCCTTCAATGCGGCGGCCGAGACGCTCGGCATCGGCAAGGTCCTGCGCTTCACCGGCGACGTCTGGAAGGATCACGCCTGCTGCGTCGTCTTCATGCATGAGCGGGATCTCCAGCAGCGCCCCGAATGGTCGCAGAAGGTCGTCAACGCCATGATCAAGGCGCAGCTCTGGACCCGCGGGAACAGGGCTGAGACCGCCGCGCTGCTCTCGAAGGATGGTGTCAACAAGTACACCCCCCACAGCACGGCCGTGCTCGAGAAGGTGCTCGCTCCTCCGGACAGCGACATTGCCGGGTACGTCTCCTCGGGAGCCATCCGCAATCCCGACTGGAAGGAGCGCCGGATCGATTTCCATCCCTATCCATACCCGAGCTACACCGAGGAGCTGGTCCGCCGCCTCAAGGACACGCTGACCGAAGGGGATCGCAGCTTCCTCGCCTCGCTCGACCCGGCCGCGGCGGCTCGGGAGCTGGTCGACGACCGCTTCGTGAAGGCGGCGATCGCGGCGGCTGGCGGCCTGTCGGCCTTTGGCCTGCCGGAGAGCTTCTCCCGAACGGAAGTCGTTTCGGCGTGAACGCGCCGTTCCTGATCAACGGTCATCGCGATGGCGCCGCTCCCGACCTCGGTCGGAATGGCGGTGCTCCCGCCGCGAGGGATCCTGGCCGTCGGCGTCGCGGGAACCCGCCCGTGTTGCGAGCCCTGCTCGGCGTGGGCGGGTTGGCCGTTGTCTTCTTCCTGTGGTGGGTTGGTACCGATCTGCTCGCCGAGCCGACTGGATTCGTCCGTCGCTTCTCCCCCGCGAGCGCCATGTCGAGCCTTGTGGACCTCCTCACGGGCTCCGATCTGACGACCCATGCCTTCGTGAGCCTGAGGCGCATCCTTGTCGGCCTGGCGTTTGCCTTGCTGATCGGGGTCCCCATAGGACTCGCGGTCGGCAGCCTCAGCCTGCTCGAGGCTTCGACAACGCCGGCGTTCCAGTTCCTGCGAATGATTTCGCCGCTCTCGTGGATGCCGATCGCGGTGATGGTTTTCGGCGTCGGTGACAAGCCGATCTACTTCCTGCTGGCCTTCGCGGCGGTCTGGCCCATCCTGCTCAATACGGCGGCCGGTGTGCGCCAGCTCGACCCGAGTTGGCTTCAGTTGGCCCGCAGTCTGGCGGCGACGCGATGGGAAACCCTGTGCCGCGTCGTGATCCCCGGTGTGCTGAGCTATGTTCTCACGGGAATTCGTCTGGCGATCGGGATCGTGTGGATCGTGCTGGTGCCCTGCGAGATGCTGGGCGTGTCGGCGGGGCTGGGCTACTTCATCCTCGATACGCGCGACCGGCTGGCCTATTCGGAGCTCATGGCGACGGTGTTGTTGATCGGCCTGCTCGGGTTTCTCCTCGATGCGCTCGCACGCTTCCTGCTCAGGGCCGTCGGGGCCGCCCCGCACGCACGTTGAGAGAGCTTGCGCTCGCCGCGGATGGCACGCCGGCATCGGCTCCTTCCACGAGGCGGAGTGCCAGGTTCGTTCAGGTCACCGACCAAGATGAAGTGATGATCCGGGCGTTCGAAGGGGCGGTCGCGTGAACGTGCCAGCCTGTTCGCGTCACGGCGCCTCACGGAAGCACCGCTGCTACACCCCGCACCGTTTGCCGTGAACGCAGCAATCCTGCCGGCACATTGCCGGATGCGGGGAAGCGGATCCGATCGAGCTTTCACCCTTGCCAGGGCGGGCGGTCGATCGCCGCCGGGTCATCCGCGAATGTCAGCCGAACCGACGGGCGTGCGGGTTGACGACGATCGCCAGCTTGGCTCCGGCCCCGTTCCAAGGGGACCGCGTCGCGCGACCGAGTCCTTGGAGCCATCTCCTCGCCGATCGGCGCGGACTCGCGGGTGGCGGCATTGGGCTGCTCGGACCCGATTGGCCACAGGAATCCCCGCTCGGGCCTCCGGCACGGGAGGCGATCCAGCTCCGGATCAGGTGGTCACGCTGGCATGCAAGGATGAACGACACGACTGCCCGGCAGGTCGGACTTACACGGCTTCGGTGACCGGCGATTTCCTGGCCGACGCGTCCTCGTTCGCGGGTCCCCGCGGTGAAACGGAGCCGCGTGCGCCGGCCCGCCGAGGCCCGGGGAAGAACTGGCTCGCCGGCCTCTCCAGCCCATAGCGCTCGCGGAGCGTGCTGCCCTCGTACTCCGTCCTGAACAATCCACGCTTCCGGAGAACGGGAACAACCTGCTCGGTGAATACCGTGAACTGGGACGGCAGGATCGGCGGCATGATGTTGAAGCCGTCGGCGGCGCCCGACCTGAACCAGTCCTCGACGATGTCGGCGATCCGCTCCGGCGTGCCGGCCACCGTGAAATGCCCCCGCGCCCCGGCCAGGCTGTGCAGGAGCTGGCGCAGCGTCGGACGCTCGCGCGCGACGAGCGAGGTGATCACCTGGGCCCGGCTCTGGGCCGCCTGGACGCGGACCGGATCGGGAAAGTCGTCGACCGACAGCCTCCTGTCGAGATCGAGATGGGAGAAGTCATGACCGCCGAAACGGTTCGACAGGCGCGCGAGCCCGACCTTCGGATCGGACAGCTCGTTCAGGTCCCGCCAGATCCGATGCGCCTCCTCCTCGGTCGAGCCGATCACCGGACTGAGGCCGGGCAGGATGATGATCTGCCCGGGACGCCTCCCAAGGGCCGCGGCATGGGTCTTGATGTCCTCGTAGAAAGCGATCGCGGTCTCCTTCTCGAGATGGGCCGTGAAGATCGCCTCGGCATACTGGGCCGCGAACCGCCTGCCCGTGGTCGATGAACCCGCCTGGACGAAGACGGGCCGTCCCTGCGGCGAGCGCGGCAGGTTCAGGGGCCCGGCCACCTTGTAGTGGCGACCGGCGTGATCGATCCGGCGGATGCGCTCGGGGTCGGCGTAGCGGCCCGACACGCGATCGTCCAGGACGGCATCGTCGGCCCAACTGTCCCAAAGCTTCGTCACCACCTCGAGGAACTCGAAGGCGCGCGCGTAACGCTCCGCGTGCTCGATCTGCTGGTCGTAGCCGAAATTCGGGCCCGCGCCCTGCACCCAGGACGTCACGATGTTCCAGCCGATCCGCCCACCGCTGATGTGATCCAGCGACGCGAACTGGCGGGCGAGATTGTAGGGTTCCGTGTAGGTCGTGGAGGCGGTGGCGATCAGGCCGATCCGCTCGGTGACGGTCGCCAGGGCCGCCAGCGTCGTGACCGGCTCGAGCCCGCCCTTCGCGACATGCCCGATCTCCTCGCCGAGCGCGAGCGCGTCGGCGAAGAAGACGGAGTCGAGCAAGGCAGCTTCCGCCATCTTCGCCAATTGCTGGTAGTAGGAGATGTCCGTCAGGGCCAACGGCGTCGCGCCGTCGTGGCGCCAGGCCGTCTCGTGGTGTCCCCGCCCGTGCACGAACAGGTTCAGGTGGAGCTTGCGCGTCATGGATTCTTCCTCCGTGAAGTGTGACTAGACCCGGTCGACGACGCCCAATGCGCCGAGCAGGAGATCCCGCAGGGCCCCGTAGCGGGCGTCGGACTTCGACCGGGGGCGCGGCAAGCCGGCGACGCGGTCGAGAACGATCCGGCCCTCGTCCATGACCAGGACGCGGTCGGCGAGCTTGAGGGCCTCGTCGACGTCGTGGGTGACCAGCAGCACGGTGGGGCGGTGGACCTCGACCAGCTCGAGCAGAAGGCGGTGCATCCTGATGCGGGTCAGGGCGTCGAGGGCGCCGAAAGGCTCGTCCGCCAGAAGGAGTTCCGGCTCCCGGACGAGGGAGCGCGCGAGCGCCACTCGCTGCTGCTCCCCGCCGGACAGGACGTTGGGCCAGGCATCCTCGCGGCCCGAGAGCCCGACATCCGCGAGGGTCCGGGCAGCGCGCGACTCGGCGTCTTCCGCGCGCAATCCGAGCGTGACGTTCCGGACGACCGTTTCCCAGGGCAGCAGCCGCGAGTCCTGGAACAGCACCGACCGGTTGTCCGGGACCTCGATCCGGCCCGCGCCCTCGACACCATCGTCGAGATGCGCGAGCGCCCGGAGAAGCGTGCTCTTGCCGGATCCGCTCCTGCCGATGAGCGCCACGAACTCTCCCGGCGCGATGGTCAGCGAAATGTCGTTCAGGACCGGTCGTCCCGAGAAGAGGCGGGTCAGGTTGGTGACGCGGACCATCGAACCGCGGCGGACGGGCGCGAAGGATGGCTCGAGGGCACGCACCGTCATGACCCGAGCACCTTCCGGTAGGCGAGCGCCCTCCGCTCGCCGAGCCGGACCGCCAGGTCCGACGCCAGGCCGAGCACGGCGTAGATCGCAAGCCCCACCACGATCACGTCCGTCTGGCCGTAGTCGCGGGCCCGGTTCATGAGGTAGCCGATGCCCTCCGTCGTGTTGATCTGCTCGAGCACCACCAGGGCCGTCCAGCAGGTCGTCACGGCGAGCCGCAGGCCGGTGAAGAATCCCGGCAGGGCTCCCGGAAGGGCGACGCGGCGGAGAAACTCCGCCCATGTCAGCCCGACCGTCCGGGCGAGCTCGACGAAGCGGATGTCGATGCTCCGCAAGGCGGCGTGGGTGTTGATGTAGACGGGCACCAGGACGCTCGTCGCGATGAGGGCCACCTTCATGGCCTCTCCGATCCCGAGCCACAGGATTGCGAGCGGGATCAGGGCCAGCGTGGGGATCGCGCGCTTGATCTGCACGATGCCGTCGATCGAGGCCTCGCCCGCGCGGCTGAGGCCGGACACCAGGGCCAGCACGAGGCCGGTCACGACCCCGATCGCGAGACCGAGATAGGCCCGCTGGGCGGAGGCCAGGAAGTGGTCGGCCAGGGTGCCGTTCGCCAGCAGGTCGAGTCCGGTCAGGACGGCCGTCGAGGGTGCGGCCAGCAGCTTCGGGGAGAGCCCGCCTGCCGCCGAGGCGAGTTCCCAGACCAGGACCAGGACGAGGGGACCCACCAGGATACCGCCCCGCGGGAGCCGCTTCGGCGCCAGGGACCGGCTTTGCCGGCGCGGGGCCGAACCGGCGCGTGCAGGCGGTCCGGCCCGCTCCGGGAGGGAAGCCGCGACGGGCGCGGCAAGCGCAATGGCGCGTGTCTTGATGTCGTAGGTCACGGAAGCACTCGGGATGGCTGAAAATCAGTCGGCGTTTGCCGCGATGACGTCATCGAAGCGCAGGTCGAACTCCTCGCGGGCATCCAGCCGCTTCGGGAGATCGCCGGCCCCGTGAATGAGGTCGATGAGCACCTGCTGCTGCGGAACGAGGCTCTCGAGCGTCGGGAAGGCGATCGCTCCCTCGGCGTCGACGATCGCGCGGCCGTCGGCCTCCTTGAGGTTCTGGCGCTCCACGTAGTACGCCCTCACCCACTCGTCCGGATTCGCCTTGGCCCACTTGTTGGCGGCGATCCAGCGCCCGACGAATTCGCGGATGGCGGCGGCCTTCGCGGGATCCGCAAGGGCCTGCCCGCTCGCGTAGAGATAGGTCAGGCTCCGCGGCAGGCGCCGGTTCTCGGACTGCGGCAGGGCACCGGCACCGGCAAAGTCCGCGAGATAGCGCGAGAAGTGCGGCTCGTTGAGGGCCGCGACATCGACCTGCCCGCTCCGGATCGCGTCCGGGAAGTCCGCAGCCCGCAGCGGAACGAGTTTCACGTCCCTCCTGGTCAGGCCGGCCAGCTTCAAGGCGTTGAGCACGAAGGGCTGGCGTCCGGTGCCCTCCGCATAGGCGATGCGCTTTCCGCGAAGATCCTCCAGTCTCGTCACCGTCAGCCCGGGCCGGACCGCAAGGCTGTAGTCGGGCTCGGACGATGTCCGCGCGGCGACGATCGGGATCCTCTCCCCGGCCGCATGCGCCTGGATGGGCGGCGTGTTGCCGACCGTCGCGAGATCCAGCGCGCCGGCCCGGAACGCCTCGAGGATGGCCGGGCCGCCGAGGAAATTGGCGTAGGTGACGGTCGCGGTCAGCTTCGCGTGTTCGCCGGACGCGGTCATCAGCGTCTGCAACGCCTCGTTCTGATCCGCCACGACGAGCCTCGTGTCCTTCGGGATCTCGGTTGGCAGCGTGCCGTTCTGCGCAAATGCTTGGCCGAGGCCCAGGGCGAGCAATGCGATTGCCATCGCGGCGCGACGAGCGGCACGCAGGCCACCGGCCACCAAGCTGCGGGTTGCCGGGGGATTGGGTCCGGCAGTGAGCGGATTGCGGGTCGTTGTCATCACGGTCTCCATGCAGAAGGGATCAGGCAACCCGCCCGACCGGGTGGGCGGACCGGGATGGCTCGGCAAACGCGGCCAGTTCCGCCGCGGCCTGGTCGATCCGTTTCAGGAGGGCCGGCGCGGTGATCGCGCCGTCCCTGAAGTCCCCGTCGGATGCGTAGACGGAGGTCGGCATCGACAGGGCCTCGAAGAAGCCGAACAGCGGACGCAACTGATGCTCGGTGATCAGCGAGTGGCGCGTGCCGCCGCCCGTCGCCGACAGGATGACGGGAGTTCCCGCGAGCGCGGCCGGGTCCACGAAGTCGAACAGGTGCTTGAAGAGGCCCGTGTACGAGCCCTTGTAGACGGGCGTGCCGACGATGAGCGCGTCTGCCGTCTCGAGCGCACGCACGATGGAGGCGGCGCCGGGACGCAGCGCATCACGCGTGAAGGCCCCCAGGTCGGGCCCGGCATCGGTGAGATCGTAGAGTTCCAGCCGGATCGCGCGACGTCGCGCGACCTGCTTCGCGATCGCCTCGACGAGCGTGCGGGTGCGTGAAGGTCGCCGCGTGCTGCCGCTGAAGCCGACGACTCGAAGACTGGTCATGAGTTACTCCGGGGTGACGAAGGGCCATCGGCCGACCGGGGCGGATCGGACACGAGGTTTCCGTCGCCGGTCTCGCGACCGGCGGTGTTCAGGGGAATCGAACGGGGAAGACGGGATCAGGCGCGGCAGGAGCCGCGTGCGATGCGAACGTTGCTACGGGGGCCGAAGCCGCTCGAAGGGAATTGCCGCATTACGGAAAGCGTCATCGAAAGCTCCTGGTCTGAACCACGAGGCGCTCGAGGACGCTCCGTGGCGCTTTAGCGTTTGGTGACGCGGCGCAAGCTGCTTCGTTCAAATCACCGCGACCGCGGAGGGCCGTGCCTCCGTAAGCCCGATCAACGTGCCCCGCCCGGGGCTGCGATGTCAACGAGAATGTTCTTTTTATAGAACGGATGGGATCGAGCAGAAAGGTATTCCGCCGCGGCTCCAAAACGGTAAATCGATCTCCGGGAAGGAATTGGTGATCCATCCTGCGCGCCGGACGACGAATCGATTCGGAATTGATCGCTCTCGTCTTTCGGCGTTTCTTCCCGTTGCTAGCACGACAACAGAATGATGCGATCGCACCACCTCGTGCAGGAGCGGCCCCTATGAGGCACGGCTTTCCTAAACAGGATCTTTTCCACGGCCCACATGGGGAAGGATGGTTTTTCTCGCTCCGGCGGCCGTTCTTCGAAAAGAACATGCCCGGCTTTTTCGCGGCATCGGTGGCCCGCCGCCGAGCTTGTCGGTGACCTCAGGTCCGCTCCGGATCATATGCGGCTCGCGACATCCGGGAGCGGACATACCACCAGGACGAAAGGGAAAGTCGTGTAATCCGTTCCCGATCGGGATGGGTGGGTGCGCGAGATCGTTCCGCGCGCTCCTCCCTGCGGGAGCGGGTCAGCCGCCGAGCCGGGTGAAGTTGTAGACCCCGAGGCCGGTCACCACCAGGGCCACGAGGCTCACCAGGACCCGCTGCGGCAGCACGCGGCTGAACCATCCCGCGAAGGGGGCCGCCAAGGCCCCGCCGAGGATCAGCCCGAGCACGATCCGGCCATAGGTCGCGAGATCGAGCGTCATGATGAACGTGGCCGAGATCGCGGTGGTGACGAAGAACTCGCACACGCTCGCCGAGCCGATGCTGTGGCGCGGCGATTCACCCTGCGCGATCAGGGTCGAATTGACGATGGGTCCCCATCCGCCGCCGCCGATCGCATCGAGAAAGCCGCCGCCGAGCCCCACCGGGACGACGCGGACGGCGCGCTTGCGCTCGACCTGCCCGTTCACGAGGCGACGGACGAGCAGGAAGGCCATGCCGAGCAGGTAGACCGTGACGAACACTCTCACGGGCTCCTCGGGCAACTCGGTGAGGACGTAGGCCCCGATGATGCCGCCGATCACCCCGGCGGGGGCCAGGCGGCGGACCATGCGCCAGTCCACGTTCCGGTGCCAGATGTGTGAGGTTCCGGCGAGCCCGGTCGTCACCATCTCGGCGGCATGGACGCTGGCGCTGGCGGCCGCCGGCGGGGCGCCCGAGGCCAGGAGCACCGAGGTCGCGATCAGGCCATAGGCCATGCCGAGTGCGCCATCGACAAGTTGGGCGACAAAGCCGAGCGTAACAAAGAAGGCGAGGTCGCCCCCGAGCATCCGCATCCTCCATGCAGCCACGGGCCTTCAACGGATCGCGCTCAAGCCTGTTCCCGCAGCCCCTGCACGGTCCCGGTCACGCGGTGGACCCCGTTGTTGCAATAGCCGCCGGGGTTCCACGCGGCGCTGTCGAGAGGCTGAGTGCGACCCGCCGCGTCCCGCGCCCGCGCGATCACGACCGCGGGTCCCTCCCGCTCGAACACCAGAATGCCTTGGAAACGCCGCCACGCGAACGGCTCCCGCTCCGGCTCGAGTTCGGCCCGGCACCACGTCGAGCCCCCGTCGGCGGAGAGGTCGAGTGACGCCACCGGCGTCTGCCCGCTCCAGGCAAAGCCGCGCACCGCGACCGACGCCCCCACCGGAACGGTGAAGCCGTTGCGCGGAAAGGTGATCAAGGACTTCACCGGCATGTCCGTGATGACGGCGAAGTCCGCAGGATCGACGGGCTCGCCGGGCGCAAGGGGCCGCACCGGCAGGCGATAGTCGGTGCCCGTCATCTTCGTGCCGTCGTGCTCGCGCTCGCGCACCGTGAGGCCGGACAGCCACTTCTGCCAGGCCGAACCGGGATAGCCCGGAGCCACGATGCGCAAGGGACCGCCATGGAGCAGCGGGAGCGGCTCACCGTTCATCGCGAAGGCCACCAGGGTCTCCGGCGCGAGCGCCTTCGCGATCGGCAGCCCGCGTGAGAGGGCCGGGCGACCCGAGCCGTCGACCTGCACATCCGGGCTGTGATGGCCCGTGTAGACGGCGCTCTGCCGGACGCCGCAGGCGCGGAGGAGATCGCGGAGCCGCACCCCGGTCCAGCGGGCGCATCCCACGGCTCCGACCGTCCAGGGCAATCCCTCGGTCGGGGGCACGAACCCAGAGCGTCCGTTGCCCGCGCACTCGAGCACGGCGGTGACGGAGACGGTCTCGAACTCACTCCGGAGCGCCTCGATCGACCAGCGGTGGGGTACATCCACTTCGCCGTCGACGGTGAGCGTCCACTGCTCGGCGGTGACGGGAAGCTCCGGGAGGAGGCCGTTGTTGCGGACGAAGAAAGCCGGGATGGGCGTCAGCGGCTTGTCCAGCAGATCGGGCGTCGCCTCGGCGTTCAAGGCCCCGTGGTCCAGGATGCGCAAGCCCGGCTTGAGGCACCGGAGCAGGTCGCGTTCGGCGGCATTCGGCATGGGAGGTTCACCTCATGGAAGCGAATGGTCGAGCTTTCGGGATGCACGTGTGAGGGTGTTTGTGTCCAGTCGCAGGTTGCGTCGCAGCCGCATTCATCGGCAGCTCGGGTCGGAGCATTCCTGTCATGCGCTTCGGGGGAGATGCTCAGAGCGGGACAAGTATCGTCTTGGTCGGCCGGTAGGACCGGACACCCTTCGCAAGCAGTCGCGGACCGCCCTCCCCTGTGCTTAGATCAGCCGGTCTCGCTGGGGAGTGTCATGAGCCAAGCATCAAACCGTCCTTACCCGAAACTTGCCCCCGGTGACCCGGCGCCATGGTTCCGTCAGCGCTGCACCAGCAATCCGAATTATGCGTTCGATACGGCAGCCGGTCGCTACATCTTGCTCTGCTTCTACGGCTCGGCAGGGGATGAGGTCGGTGATGCCGCCTTGAAGGCGATCTGGGCCCATCGCGACCTGTTCGATGATACCTGGATTTCATGCTTCGGGGTCAGCATGGATGCCGCCGACGAGGTGCAGGGCCGGGCC
Organism: Microvirga massiliensis; assembly: GCF_001006805.1. GTDB lineage: Bacteria > Pseudomonadota > Alphaproteobacteria > Rhizobiales > Beijerinckiaceae > Microvirga > Microvirga massiliensis. The sequence goes on from NZ_LN811364.1 coordinate 36,036, forward strand.
CGCGAGATGCTGCCGGGCATCCGTCAGTTCTGGGATTTCGATGGCAAGATAGGACGCCTTTATGGGGCTCTTCCGCCCGACGCGCCCCTCGAGGGTAGTCGGATGCCAGTGCGCCGGATGTGGATGGTGCTCGATCCGAGTCTGCGCGTGAGAGCCGTCTTTCCGTTCAGGGCGGATGGCGGCGAACGCGATGAGGTCTTCTCCTATCTCCGCGATCTCCCGCCGGTCGAACGCTATGCCGGGATCGAAATTCCGGCTCCGATCCTGGTCATCCCGAACGTCTTCGAGCCCGATCTGTGCCGACACCTGGTCAGCCTCTATGAGCAGCATGGCGGGGAGGAGTCGGGCTTCATGCGCGAGGTCGACGGCAAGACCATTGCCGTTCATGACCCAGGACACAAGAAGCGCAAGGATTACACGATCGACGACGAAGCGCTCAAAAGGGAGATCCAGCAGCGCGTCCTCCGCCGCGTCAATCCGGAGATCGAGAAGGTCCACTTCTTCAAGCCGACCCGGATGGAGCGTTACATCGTCTCTTGCTATGCGGCCGAGGATGGCGGGCACTTTCGCCCGCACCGGGACAACACCACGAAGGGCACGGCTCATCGCCGATTCGCGGTATCGATCAACCTCAATGCAGAGTTCGAAGGCGGCGAGATCAGCTTCCCTGAATACGGGCCCCGCAGCTACAAGGCTCCACCCGGGACTGCGATTGTCTTCTCGTGTCCGCTGCTCCATGCCGTGTCGCGGGTGACCGCAGGCCGGCGCTTCGCCTTTCTGCCGTTCCTGTATGACGATGCGGCGGCCATGATCCGCGAGGCGAACAGCGGGTTTTTGCAAGGCGCGGCGCCCTACAGGGCGAATGCTGCGCCATGTGGCTACCCCGGACGCTATTGAGCCAAGACCCAATTGCTGTTTCGTGAAAGCGCCTTTTACAACATACGATCAAGCAGCCTCTGGACGACATCCAAACCATCACGACTCCGTCCGATCACGTCGTCCTCGATCCGCTCAAGCCACTCACCCCTGGGGAGTAGGGATGCCAAGGTGAGCACTCGATCCGCTCGTGCAAGAGCGCACGGCTTGCGCGTCGCAGTCGGCATCGCCGATGATGGGCATTCCCTGGAACTGCTCAATTCGGTTACATGTCGGCATCAGGAGCAGGATTCCTGATGGCGGCTCTGTTACAGGAGCCGCGCAAGGTTCGCGGGATCACCCTGTAGCGGGG
>NZ_LN811364.1:37564-38649 GCF_001006805.1 Microvirga massiliensis
CTGAACTTGAGTGCGCTCTGTCCAAGGATGACGACGAGATAGACGCCGCCCAGCGTAAGAAGGACGCGAACATCCGCGCCGCTGATGCCGCGATTGACGATCTGCCGCTGAAGCTCGAGCGGGATCGTGCTGAGCGCCGCGATCAGGAGCGCAATCCCGCACAGCCCGATTTGATGCCGACCACTCATGAACCAGATGTATTGTGGCAGCGACTTCGCGGGTGCGTCGTCCCTGGTTCTTTCGATCGTCAGCGGTGGCGGGGGGTATTTCATCGCAATTGCATCGGGTCGAGGCCATTGGTCGGAGCGACGTTGGGGCGAGACCAAACCGACTCCGCAAGACGAGGGCTGCCTTGGTGTTGCGCTTCAGAGCCTGTTTGAGCGCGCGCCATGGCACGGGCGATCGCGCTACCGGCAGCTCCCGTTGCCAGCATCCGCCATCGCCAGGAAGGTGATGCTTTCGGGCGCGAGCTCGACGGGACCGGACGGAATGCGCCGGCCCTGAAGAACAGGAAGGTCGTCATTTGCGCCAAGCCTGAGATCCTGTCCGTTCAACTGCACCTTCCGTGCGTCGAGCTGCGGCGCAGCGAGCGTGTAGCGCTCCGCCCCGACCGGTAGCGTGATCGATGTCGGTTGCGTGCGGCTGTTGTTGATCACGAGCAGCGCAACTCCGCCGGGTGTTCCGCGCAGGCAGTGCGCATAGACGTGCAGGCCCTCCCGGATCGGGATCCCCGGATCGAGCACGCTCGTGCCCATCAGCCGACGCCACAGCAGCGCGCCCCAGTAGTTCGGCTTCGGCTCCAGTGTCCGGTCGTCCAGGAGGCCGTAATCGCTCGCCACCAGCGTGTTGTGGGCCACAACCTTCACCTCCTGCCGGGCCAGCCGACCGAGCTGGTCGAGATACCGGAAGGTGTCGAGGAAGGTATTCGCCCAAGGGTTGCCGCCGCAGGCCGCATCCGCCGTCTCGGTGTTCCAGAACGGCCGGCCGGGCGCGAACGCGTCCCGGACCCCGCGGTAGAATGCGAGCGTCTGGTCGGTGCGGCTCAACCACTCTTCCGAGAGCGCCGCCTCGGGCGTCGTCTGCGC
>NZ_LN811364.1:39531-42464 GCF_001006805.1 Microvirga massiliensis
AATGGCGGCGGCGGCGGTGATGCGGCTCCAGACCGTGGTTTCGCGCGAGATCGCCATGACGGACAACGCTGTGGTCTCGGTCGGATCCCTACAAGCCGGGTCGAGTGCGAACATCATCCCGAACGAGGCCGTGCTCCAGCTCAACATTCGAACGTTCAACGATCGGGTGCGTGAGCAAGTACTCTCGTCGATCCGGCGCATCGTCAATGGCGAAGCGACAACGTCAGGCGCTCCGAAGCCGCCCGAGATCACCACACTGCCTGGTGAATTCCCCCTGACCGTCAACGACGAAGATGCGACCCGAAAGGTCGAGGAAGCCCTGCGACAGCGCCTGGGAGCGGAGCGGGTGGGGCCCACTGGTCCTGCCTCGGCCAGCGAAGACTTTTCCGTCATTCCTCGCGCCTGGGGGGACGTGCCCTCGGTGTACTGGGCCGTCGGAGGCACCGACCCGCAAAAATATGCCGAAGCGGAGAGGACCGGCAGCCTGAACAAGCTTCCGTCGAACCACTCGCCTGAGTTCGCGCCCGTCATCAACCCCACGCTGCGCACCGGCATTGAGGCGATGCTTGCGGCGGCTGGCGTCTGGCTGACGCCCGCGGGCGCGAAGCCCTGATCCTGCGCGGCCGGGATCTACGCCGGGATTACGAAGAAGGGGAAGACGAGTACTGAGGACGTCACCCTAGGCCTGCATCGCCTGGTGCGCGGCCGCGACACGCGGAATAGCTGTTGGGGCTCGCGATGAAAGCTGCCGTGGCGCAAGTTGACCTTGCTATGCGGCACCCGCCGCCACTCTCTTCAGTCGCGCCGCCGCGCGCTCCACTGCCGCATGCCTCGCCGGCATGGCCGCAGCGTTGGCGGCATTGACCCGCTCCAGGATCTCCGGCGGCGCCGTGTCCGGCCTGCCGGCGTTGAATGGCGGGGCGGGCGCATATTCGAGACTGAGTTGGATCGCATGCGCCACCGCCGGGCCGGCGAGTTCCGCGGCCAGCGTCAGCGCGAAATCGATGCCGGCGGTGACGCCGCCACCGGTGATGACATTGCAGTCGCGAACCACCCGGCCGGGATCGGGGATGGCGCCGAAGGGCACCAGCATGTCGCGCCAGGCCCAATGGCAGGCGGCGCGCCTGCCGACGAGAAATCCCGCCGCACCAAGGATCAGCGATCCCGTGCAGACCGAGGTGATGTAGCGCGCGCCGGCGCCGAGGCGCCGGATCGAGGCCATAAAGGTCTCATCGTGCATCGCATCGGTGCAGCCGCGGCCGCCCGGGACGCAGACGACGTCGCAGCGCTCGATGTCCTCCAGCCCGGCGAGTCCGGCAAAGGTGATGCCATCGGCCTCGACCGGCCTGCCGCCAACGGACGCGACAATCACCGTCGCATCCGGCAGCCGCGCAAAGAACTGATGCGGGCCGGTGAAATCGAGATGGGTGACGCGCGGATAGATCGGGAAGACGATGGTGGTCGGCTGGCTCATGGCCAAACATCCTGGATCGACACCGACAGCATGCCGGATCAGGGATCATGTCGCAAACGACAGTGACCCTCCCTTCCAGACATGACGTGTCTCATCGGCTTTGTGGAGTTTCCGAACCTCCAGATTCTCGACCTCACCAGCCGATTGACGAAGGCGGCCCGCCTGACCTGGCGCGCCTACCCGGCCGCGGACGGTGTGACAGAAGAAGCGCCGCTTGAAGGCGCCTGGCTGGGCGGATGCAAGGCGCGTCGAGCCGGACCGCTCGGGACGATCCGCTACTCGCGCACGACGACCCCGCCGAGGGCCTTCATCCGCGTGTCGAGAGAGGTTTCGGAGTATTCGGTGACCTCAGCCAGGACGGCGGTGCTGCCCGGGCGCATTGCGCGCGAGATCCGTTCGGCAAACGTCACCCGCTCGCCCAGATTGATCTGATCGGCCGCTCGCCCGACCAGCGCCCCGCCGGCGGCTCCGATGGCAGCCCCGGTCGGTCCGCCCATGAGGCCGGCGAGCCCGCCGATCAGGGCGCCGACCAGCGTTCCGAGCGGCCCTCCTTCGACCACCCGCTTGGCAACGAGTGTTCCCTCGGGATCCTTGTTGACGACAGCCGTGCCGGCCAGCTTGAGGCTCCCTTCCGCCTGGAGTTCCTTGAGCACACCCGATGCCTCGCTCGCCGCTCCCTCGTCGTGAAACACGATGCCGATGAACCTGCTCATTGAAGTCTCCCGTCGTGGCCGGTTGCACGAATTCCCGCTCAGCCAGGAGCATAGACATCATGCGGTAGACCAAGGCAGGCCTTCAACTGCCTGCCGTTCTGCTCGTGTAGGCGTCCAGGACTCGCGCCGAATAGACCAGCGCCGCTCCTGCATTGACGGCAACGGCGACGCCAAGTGCTTCGGCGATTTCCTCGCGGCTCGCGCCATGCCGCACGGCGGCATCGGTGTGTACGGTGACGCAGCCATCGCACTGCCGCGTCACGGCGACAGCCAGCGCGATCAACTCACGCGTCTTGGCACGAGGGCACCGGTCTTCGCGCCTGCATTACTCAGTTCCTGATAGCCACGAAGTGTGTCGGGACTGAGCTTTCCCACCTCGCCGATCCTGACGAGAACCTGTTTCCGGTAGTCATTCCAGTCGAGCATCATGCATGGGCTCCGTGGTTGGGTTCCGTCGTACGGCGGAATTCAATTCTGAGCGCCGCCGGGAGCACGAAGTGCAACGGTTCAGGGAAGCGAAGCCCGCGCTCCGAAGACTGAGAGCGCGAGTTCCGCCTTCCCGACCTGTTACCTGACGGTTCCGTCAATGCTGCCGGTGATACCCGTGTCCGCGCAGGCGACCGGCACACGGGCCTTGGTCGAGCTGTCGTATACGGTCCGGCAGGGCACGCCGTCTATGAACTGGACCTCGTGGGGAGCGGCATGGGGAAACAGGGAGCCCGGCGTGCCCTGAATTGGGTTCGGTT
>NZ_LN811364.1:43485-57379 GCF_001006805.1 Microvirga massiliensis
CCCCGCGCTTGATGCGGTCGCGGACGTGATCCGCGAAGCAGCAAGCTCCGCCATGGCCGAGTTCAAGGATGGGCTCGCCGCGCATTCCGGCACCGAAAGCATCCGACGGGCCGAAGAGCACGCTTCCCGGCGACGGACGAACGGTTAGCGCGGCGGACAGGGCCGCGTCGGGAGTCCGGCCCTGTTCCCGCTCTTCCACGGGACCGTGACAGACCACGCGCCTTCTGGGTCGGCGTCGATCTGCCATTGAGGGCAAGCCCGCCAGGACGGCTTAGCCCGAAGTGAGAGGGATTTTAACGATGGGTCGTTGCGGGGCTCCTGGAGGTCCTGTGGGCCTTCACCATGAAGCAGTCGCTGGGGTTCACGAAGCTGGTGCCGAGTCTCGTGACCCTTGTGGCGATGATCGTCAGCTTCTGGCTCCTGTCCCCATCGGGTGTTTCCACCGCGCCGGAGCGATGATGCCCACGGGATGCCATCGCCTCGATCGGAACGGCAGCGTAAAAAACAGCTTGACAATTAAAGTGACGTTCTCCATTTGTTCGACACCATGTTGAACGCGCCCTCACCTATCCTTGGCCTCGGACAGCGCCTTCCGCGCCCCGGCGTCGCGCGTTCCCCGTACATACGCTGATACCCTCAGAACCCCCGCCCCTGATCGGTTCACGCGGACGGTGCCGTCCGCCTCGGGACGAGCGTATCCATGCCCATCACCTCGCAAGTAGTCGTCTGCTCGGATGACGATCCAGACCTCCTGGCCCGCATCCGGGAGGAGGCCTCCGGCCTCGCCTTGCCGCCCCGTGGCACCGTCCGATGCGTCGGACGCCCGCTGTTCCGGACGCAGGTTGCCCGCGACGTTGGCTGCCTGCTCGACATCGATCCCGCCGTGGTGTCGTGGACGTGCCTGCCTCGCGTCCTGCACCATCGTGACGGGCGGCACGTTCCCGATTTCGCGGTGACCCGCGCGACGGGCGTCACGCTGCTCGATGCGGTGCCGGCCTCGGGTTCACCTCCCCTGCCCGGCTGGATGCCCGCCGCGGCGCAGGAACTCGGCCCTCGGTACGAGGTCCTTCACGAGATCGACGTCCGCGACGGCTTCCGGCTCGAGAACGCCCGCGACCTGCTGCGCTACGCGTCGTACCGGGTCTCGCTCGGCGACCGCGTGCGGCTGCTGGCGCTTCTGGACGAGCATGGCCCGCTGCCGCTCGCGGCCTGCATGCAGGCGGTGCGCGAGGCGCGTGACGCGATAGGCGTGATCGCCGCCCTGGCGCTGCGCCGCTTCCTCGAGATCGAGCTCGACGAGGCCCGCATCGGCCCCGACACGAGGGTCGCCCGCTTCCGCGGCTGAACCGCCCCTCCCCGATCACCACGACTGATCGCCGGTCCCCGAATCCTCGGGACCGGACGCGATGGAGCACGCCATGATGATCACGATCCGCGACCGCCGCCCCGTTTCCGAGCTCGACGACAGAATCGAGCGCCTGCGTGACCTCGCGCAGGACCTCGAGCGCATCCGCCGCGGCGAGCATCCCGGACGGCGCACGCTCGCCGGGGCGCCGCTGCTCGAGGACTGGAGCCTCGCCACGTCCCTCGAGCACTGCCTGACGGGCACCATGCACGGCCACCCGACCGTCGGGGACGGCCGGAACGGCGTCACCTCGAGCCTGTGGGTGTTCGCCCCGGCCCTCGGCTACGCGCGCACCTTCTCCCGCCTCTAGGGGCATGTCCATGATACGCGCCCGCCAGTACGGGTCGGGCCGACCTGGTTCTTCAATCCCGGGAACATCGCCCGCATGTCGATCGACCTGGAGGCGCACATCCCGAGCGTCTTCTCCCTCGTCCCGAGCCGCGAGGATGCCATCGACGAGCACCTGTCGCGTGCTCTTCCCTTCGGGCTCCGCCGTCACGTCATCGAGCACGTTCCGGACATCTTCAACCATACGGGCAGACGGATCGACGTGGCTGAACCCCAGCCGATCAGCGATCGTCCGGAGAGCAGCTTCGTGAACCTCCTCCGGCAGGAATCCGAGCTGCCATGCAGCGAAGACGGCTCGGTGTTCCTCGAGGAGATGCAGGCTGTGTTCGAGGAACTCGACGTGGACCCCAAGGTCAGGGACATGCTTTCGGGGCTTTTGGCCGAACAGGTCGACAGTTCCGCGAACGGAAGGTGACCTCAATGGCATAGTGGGGACTCCCAAAGCCCTCGTGGCAGCCTGCTGGAGTTGCTCCGCCTTCGGACCGTGGCCGGGAGAGGTCTCTACGTCCACCCGTGAATGACCACCGCATTCTTCAGTCCGCAAGTATCGCGCATCCTCTGCTTAACGGGTTGCTGGGCACGGGGGCGCGCGACGCTCCATGATCGTCTGACAGACTTGCGCGGGAACCTTAGCACCGTATGATGCCAAACGTTTCAATCCTGAAAATTTTCCGCCGTGCCCAGCCCACCTGATGCCCCGCCGCTGTCCGAGCGCATCCTGGCTGCCTATGACGACCTGACGCGGAGCGAGCGCCGGCTGGCCGATGTGCTGCTCGCCAACGGCGATGCGGTGGTCCTTTACTCGGCCTCCGACATCTCCGAGCGCGCCCAGGTCTCGAAAGCGACGACCGCCCGCTTCTTCCGGCACATGGGCTATCCCAGCTTCAAGACCGCCCAGAGGGAAGCCCGCAAGCCTGAGCCAGGACCTTCGCCCGAGACCCAGAGGATCGGTCGCTTCAGCACGAACAGGGCCGAGATCGGCGACCATCTGGCCAATGACGTCCAGAACCTCGTGCGTTCCGTGGAGCAGTTGCGCTCGGATGAGATCGCCCTGGCCGTGCAGACCATGGCCCGGGCCGAGAAGCTCTGGGTCGTGGGCTTCGGCGACAACTACCCCTTGGCGCATTTCGCCCGGGCGCTCCTCATCCGGGTCAAGCCGGACATCCGCATGGTGCCGATCGGTGGGTTTTCCATTCCGGAGGAGTTCGCATCCATCCGATCCACCGACTCCATGCTGGCCCTCGGGATCGGCCGCCGGACCCGCAGCCTGCGCTCGATCATGCGATCGGCCACGCAGGTCGGCGCGCAGGTCCTGCTGGTGACCGACCAGGCAGCAAAGGCGGGACCTGACGTCGCCAAGGTGACGCTCCGGTGCAGGACCAAGGGGTCGGGCGTGTTCGACAGCGTGGTCGCGCCGGTGTCCCTCCTTACCTACCTGTGCTCGGCACTCGCCCTGAAGATCGGACAGTCGGCCATCGAGCGCCTTCAGTTCATCGACCAGATCCACCAGGACTGGGGCGAGGTCCTGACGGGGGACATCTGACCCGGAAGCCCTCAGGCCTGAACCGTTTGCCGCGCGGAGCGACTCCCAAAACATGCAATCCTGAAAATAAAACAGTCACTTCTGAAATTTCATTGACTCGCCCCTGGCCGCGCAGCACTCTGCTGCTCGATGGGCCGACAAGCCCGTTCCCGACCATCCAACTGAAGCCTTTCGAGCCAGAGTTCTCTCCGGAGCGGAGTTGCGTGCCCTGCGGGGTCCGCCCGATCGCGTTCGGCGGAAACGTCCCCGCCTGCCTCAGGCACCCGCCCGGGTCGTTCCAGGAGACCATCCATGACGCGAACCATGCTCCGCTTCCTGCGATCCACGATGCTCACGGTCATCGGCCTGGGACTCGCGGCCGGTGCCGCCTCGGCCAAGGACATCGTCTGGGCGCGCTATGGCGACATCGACACCCTCGATCCCCACAGGGCGACCAGCACCCTGTCGCTCCAGGTGTGGAGCCTGATCTACGACACGCTGCTCGCGACCGACAAGGACGGCAAACCCGTCCCTCACATCGCCAAGTCGTGGACATTGAGTGCGGACGGCCGGGAATACACCTTCACGCTTCAGGACGGCGTCGTCTGCCATGACGGCACGCCCCTGAATGCCGAGGACGTCAAGTACACCGTCGACCGTGCTCTCGACGCCGCGAACCCGAGCGTCACGAAGGCAAGCTGGGGACCCATCACCTCCGCCGAGGTCGTCGACCCCCTGACGGTGAAGCTCAAGCTCGACACGCCGTTCGTCGCGCTCATCCCGTTCCTGGCCGACAGCTTCTCGTCGATCATCTGCGACTCCAACAAGAACGCCCAAGGCTTCGGGACGACGACCGCGATCGGCTCGGGACCCTGGAAGCTGACGTCCTGGACCAAGGGCGACAGGATCGTGCTGGCCAGGAACCCGTCCTACAGGAACTTCGGCAAGCTGGCGGAGAACAAGGGTGCGCCGTATATGGACGGCCTCGTCATCCCCACCGTGCCCGAGCCGCAGGCCCGCCTCGCCGGACTGAAGACCGGCGCGATCCACATCGCCGAGCCGCCCCTGGACGACGTGCCGGCGCTCAGGAAGTCGGGCGAGCTCGGCATCGTGATCGCCGAGAACACGGGCCAGAACGTGTTCTGGGAGTTCGCGGTGCATCGCCCGCCCTTCAATGACGTCCGTGCGCGTCGGGCCGTGGCCCACGCGACCGATGCCGCCGCCGCCATCGATCTCGTTTACGGCGACCTCTCGATCCCCGAGAAATGCCCGATCTCGCGAGGCGTGTTCGGCAACGATCAGGAGTTCTGCGCCGCCCACGGGCAGCCGTACGATCCCGCGAAGGCGAAGGCCCTGCTGGCCGAACTCGGCTACGGGCCGAACAAGCCCCTCGAAGTGACGCTGATCGCCTGGACGGGCGGCAAGCGCGACAAGCTCGCCGAGGTGTTCCAGAACCAGCTCGCCGAGGTCGGGATCAAGGCGCGGATCGAGATCATGGACATCGGCACGATGAACGCCCGCGTGCGCCAGGAGAACGAGAAGCCGACGGGCATCGGCAGCATGGACATGATGACCTGGTCCTGGTTCGATCCCGACATCCTCTACGCCCTCTGGCACTCTCCCGGTGCGTATCGCGGCTTCACCTCGCCTGAGCTCGACGCGATGCTGGAGAAGACCCGGGTCCTCACGAACGAGGCCGAACGCAAGGCGGCGGTCCAGAACGTGATGGCTTACCTTCTCGAGAACGCGATCCACGTCCCGCTCTACACGCCGGGCTGGGAGTGGGTGTTCGCCGTCCGCCCCGAGGTGAAGGGCTTCAAGGTGGCGCCGTTCGTGTATCCGATCTTCAACGACGTGAAGTTCTAGGATCCCTTCCGCGGGCGGAAGGAATCCCTCCGCCCGCGCGGCATTCGTCAAGGGAAGCGACGGGACCGGTCCGTGTGGAAGTTCATCCGCAGGCGCATCGCGATGGGACTGCTCACGGTGTTCGTGACGACGGTCGCCGTCACGCTGCTGATCCACCTCGTGCCCGGCGATCCCGTGCAGATCATGTATGCGCAAAGCCAGGGCACGACGCCCGAGCAACTGGAGGAGATCCGCCGCTCGCTCGGCCTGGACCGCCCCATCCCGGAGCAGTACGTCCGCTTCATCGGCCGCCTCCTGCACGGTGACCTTGGAACGACGGTCAGGGGGCAGCAACCCGTTCTCGACCTGATCCTCCAGCGCCTGCCCAACACACTCGTCCTGGCCCTTACGGCCATGATCCTCGCCGTGCTGATCGGCGTGCCGCTCGGCTTCCTGGCGGCCTACAAGCGGGGAAGCGCCCTCGACACCGGTCTCATGGCGCTGGCGATCGCCGGGGTCTCGATCCCGCATTTCTGGCTCGGCCTGATCCTGCTGTTCCTCTTCGCGGTCGAATTCCAATGGCTCCCCGTCGCCGGGACCGGAGCGCTCAACCTCATTCTCCCGGCCCTCACCCTCGGCCTGTCGAACGCGGCCATCGTGGCCCGCATGACACGCTCGGCGATGATCGATGTCATGAGTCAGGACTTCGTCCGGACCGCCCACTCGAAGGGCCTGCCGAAGGCCGTCGTCCTCGAACGGCATGTGCTGAGGGCCGGCCTGATCCCGGTGATCACGATGATGGGGATGCAGTTCGCCGCCATGATGGGCGGCGCCATCGTCGTCGAGAACATCTTCGCCTGGAACGGCGTCGGACGGCTTGCGATCGAGGCCATCTTCCAGCGCGACTATCCCATGATCCAGGGATTCATCCTGGTCTTCGCGACCGTGGTGGTGGTCGTCTCGATCCTGCTGGACGTGGCCTACGCGTTCGCCGATCCGCGCATCCGGAGGAGTTGAGCGTGGCCGTCGAAAGCCCTTCGGTGCTGGTGGCTGAATCCGACAGGCCCGGCAAGGCGAGGAAGGGCTTCTGGCGACGGCTCGTCTCGTCCCCGGGAGGCGTCATCGGACTCGCGGTTGTCGCGCTCCTCATCGTCACCGCCTTGTTCGCCGATCAGATCGCGCCGTTCTCCCCGACCAGGATGGGAGCGGGCCGCAGGCTCGTCGAGCCGTCCCTGAGGCATCTCGCCGGAACGGACGAGTTCGGCCGCGACATGTTCTCCCGCATCGTCCACGGGGCGCGGCTCACCCTCCAGATCGGAGCCATCGCGGTCGGCATCTCCCTGACGGTGGGCCTGGCGCTGGGACTCGTGGCGGCCTACGCCCGCGGGCTGCTCGAGACGATCCTGATGCGGCTGTCGGATGTCCTGTTCTCGTTCACGGAAACCCTGATCGCCCTCGCCTGCGTGGCGGTGCTGGGGCCGAGCCTCGAGAACGCGATGATCGCCGTCGGCATCGCAGGCATCCCCTACTATGCCCGGACAGCGTATGCGACCGCGCTCGTGGAGGTCTCGAAACCCTACTTCGAGGGGTCGGTGGTGGCGGGCGCGGGACCGATCCGCCTCATCCTGCTGCATCTCCTGCCCAACGTGATGCCGACCATGGTGGTCGTCGCGACGCTCGGCCTGTCGTCGGCGATCCTGGCGGCCGCGGGGTTGAGCTTTCTCGGGTTGGGGGCGCAGCCGCCGGCCCCGGAATGGGGAGCGATGCTGTCCGCCGGGCGTGACTTCTTCAACCGCGCTCCATGGCTGATGCTCTACCCGGGCCTTGCCATCGCCCTGGTCGTCCTGGCCTTCAACCTTCTCGGGGATGCCATCCGCGAGGCCCTGGACCCTCACGGGAGGGAGCGATGATGCCCCCGCCCCTGCTGAGCGTGTCCTCCCTGTCCGTGGCCTTCGGGCACCGTGAGCCGCGCACCGTCGTGTCGGACGTCTCCTTCGAGGTGGGCGCGGGCGAGACGGTCGCCCTGGTCGGCGAGAGCGGGTCCGGCAAGAGCGTGACCGCCCTCTCGATCGTGGGACTGCTCCCGCAAGGGGCCGCCCGCATCACGGGCGGCCCCATCTCCTTCGAGGGGCGGAACATCCTTACGCTCGATGACGAGGCCCGGCGGCACCTGCGCGGAAACCGCATCGGGATGATCTTCCAGGAGCCGATGACCTCCCTCAATCCGGTGCTGTCGATCGGTCGGCAAATGACGGAGGCACTGGAGGTCCATCGCGGACTCGACGGCACCGCCGCCCGGAGGCGTGCCATCGCAATACTCGAGCACGTCGGGATTGCGAATGCAGTCGCACGGCTGGAGCAGTACCCGCACGAGTTCTCCGGCGGGATGCGTCAGCGGGTCATGATCGCTGCGGTGATGGCTCTGGAACCCCGGCTGCTCATTGCCGACGAACCCACGACGGCGCTGGACGTCACGGTCCAGGCCCAGATCCTCGACCTGATGCGGACCGTGACGCGGGAGGCCGGGACCAGCCTCCTCCTGATCACGCACGACATGGGTGTCGTGGCCGAGATGGCCGATCGGGTGGTGGTGATGCGGCATGGCCGGATCGTCGAGACGAATGCCGTCACGGCGCTCTTCCGGGCACCGGCCGAGTCCTATACTCAGGCGCTCCTGGCAGCCGTGCCTCGGATCGACGGTCCCGGACCGTCCCGACCCTCGGCCCGGGACCTGTCGCAGGCACCGATCCTCAGCCTGTCGGGCATCTCCAAGACGTTCCACGGCGGCGGGTGGCTGCGGTCGGCATCCGCCACGATGGCCCTCGACGATGTCACGCTCGAGGTCGATCGCGCGCAGACGGTGGCCCTCGTCGGCGAGAGCGGCTCCGGCAAGTCCACGCTCGGCCGCATCGCGGTGCGGCTGACGGAACCCGACAGCGGCCGGGTCCTGGTTGAGGGCGAGGACATCACCGCGGCCCGGGGGACCCGCCTGCGCACCGCCCGATCAAGGATTCAGTTCGTCTTCCAGGACCCGTACGCCTCACTCGACCCCCGCTTCACAATCGAGCGCACCCTCGCCGAGCCCCTGAAGGTCAAGGGTGGCCTCGAGGCACGCGAGATCCGTCGCCGGGTCGCATCCCTCCTCGACCGGGTCGGCCTGCCGGCGAACGCCGCGACGCGCCTGCCCCACGAGTTCTCCGGAGGGCAACGGCAGCGCATCGCCATCGCGCGCACGCTCGCGGTCGATCCGGCCGTGATCGTCGCCGACGAGCCGACCTCGGCGCTGGACGTCTCCGTGCAGGCGCAGATCCTGGACCTGCTGGCCGGCTTGCAGCGCGAACAGGCGCTCGCGCTCCTGTTCATCACGCATGACCTTTCGGTCGTTCGCAGGGTCGCCCACCGCGTGGCCGTGATGCGCGCGGGGCGGATCGTCGAGGTCGGGCAGGCGGCGGATGTCCTGGATCATCCCCTGCATCCCTATACCCGTTCGTTGCTGTCTGCGGCCCCGGTTCCCGACCCGCTCGGACGCGGACGACCGCGCCTCACCTGTCCGCCCGACGCGCCGTCCGGGCCGCTTCGGGCGGTCTCCCCTGATCACTGGATAGCCTCATGACGATCGGCATCGCCGCCTTTGGACCTAATGCCGGACAGGCCGTGTTCGACGCCCTACGTACCGCGGAGCTCGTCGGCCACGGCGCGATCGGCGGATTCGTCAGCCTGGTCGTGATCGGGGAGGACGGAAAACTGCACCGGGGCGAAACCCAGCGGGGTGGCACGCGCGGCCTGTTCGAGGGTGACGCGGTGCCCGCGCACATTGCACGCGCACGCTACGCTGCGCTGATGTCGAGCGGCCCGGACCGGCCTTCTCCGCTGTCGCAGTTCACGCCGGCCGATGCGCGGATCGGGCTCGTGACCGGCCACCGGCTTCCCAATACGGTCGGAGCCGCCGGCATCGCCCTGAACGAGGAGGTCCTTGGGCTGATGGGTCAGGGCATGACGCCCGCCGAGGCCGTGGAGCGCGTTGTCCGGGAGAACCCGACAAGCGATGCCGGAATCATCGCATTGTCGCTGGATGGCGAGGTCTTCGCGGAAGATACCGCATACGTGGCCAGGTTCCCGGATCGCGGTCAGGCCGTACTGGGTTCGGTCGACCAAGGCGCTGTCGTCGCCGTGCTCCACAATGCCATCCGTCCGTATCGCTCCCTGGCCGCTCTCGTGGCCGAGACCGCCCTCGACCGCATGGATCCGCCGGATGCCGCGGATGATACCCTCCGCCTGTCGGCAGGACTGCCGATCCGGAAAGGTCCGGTAAACGCCATTCAGATCGACGAAACCCATGCAGTCACGTCCTTGACGGTGAGCGATCCGAAGTATCTGGCCGGAAGCTGGAGCATGGGGCTTGGTCCGATGGTGCCGATCCTCATGGACGACAAGGTCGTCGCACATGCCCTCTACGAACCTTACCTCGTCATTGCATCGGGTTGCCTCGCATCCATCGACGGAGCGGACGCGCTTCAGATCCCCATTCGGCACGCTCGGCAGTGATGTTCGCGTGCCGGGTGCAAATCCCGACCCAGTGTTGGTCGCGTGGTCAGGCTCCCGCACACCCTGTCATGCGTGCAGAGGAAATCCCGCAGGCGTAACCGTCTCGCCCTCCGCACCCATACGGCTGGCGCAGTCGTAAATCAGTCCATGGTGCGACGAACAGCCTAGCCCCAAGGGGGTCTGCGCATGTATTCGGATCCTGGCCGAAAGGTGCACGATGACCGTCCCCAGACCCGGGATCGGGACCAACGGCGAGGCGGGAAGCCCGTCGTAGTGAAGGCCTCCCGCGTCACCGATGTCATGCTCATGCGACCTTGGAGAGGTCGTCGCCGGCTTCGCCGTCTTCGTCCTTTGCTTTCGCACCCCGGCGGGGTGCCTTCCCCAGGCTCTGCTGGATGAGCTTCATGGCCTCGGTCTCGGTGATGTGCCTCGAAGCCGACACCTCCTGCACAAGTAAGGCGATGGCGCTGTCGTAGAGGCCGCGCTCGCTGAAGGATGCCTCGGCCTCCCCCTCGCTCCGATGGAGATCGCGGATCACCTCGGCTACCTGGATGATGTCCCCCGAATTGATCCTGCCCCCGAGTTCCACTGCCCGGCGGGACCACATCTGGCGCGACTTGCGTGCACGCCCGGTCAGGATCTCGAACGCCTCTTCGATGGCCTCGGCATCCGAGACCTTTCGCAGCCCCTGCTTGGCCGCGCGCGCCGTCGGGATCTTCACGACGGCATTCTCACGCTCAAAGGAGATCACGTAGACCTCGAGCTTGAAGCCCGCTGCCTCCTGCTCCTCGATCGAACTGATGCGACCGACTCCCCGGCCGGGATAGACGACTGCCTCGCCGACGGCGAACTTCTGCGTGGTTGAGTCCTTCGCACCGGTACCCATGAAACAAACGCTCCTTATGGCCGTCCGGCGAGGATGGCCATTCACACAGGGGATGGGTGTGTAGCCGGTTACGCATCAGAAACCAAAAGGAGGGCGGCCAAGTTTCGAGCAGGCTCCCCGAAACTCCTGGATGGCGGCGCGCCTGACGATGCGATCGGACGCCATCGCGGGACAGAAGCATTCGTCCGACCAGGGTGGAGGCGGATCTCCGCTACGCAGATTGCTGGGGCGGGACTGGAGGCCCTTCCCGGCACGGTCCATGCCCGTCATGCCGTGGCGAGCGGCTGGGTGAACAGTTGGTCTTCCACGCCTCGGACCCCTGATGTGTTCTCCGCCACGACGTGCAGTGCCGCCCGCTCCGCCGCCGAGCGCACGGGACCCGAGAGGTTCACGTCTCCCTCGTGCACGGTGACATCAATGAATCTGAGTCCCCACGGAATCCGCCTGATGCGCGCTTCGAGGTCCTTGCGGATGGCCTCGTCCGACCGCGGTCCCGCCATCCCGGGTGCGCTCAGGCGTGCCAGGGCCCTGACGAGGTCGCTGCGGCTGACAACCCCGACGACGTGGTCGCCCGCGATAACCGGCAGCCATCGAAGACGCCGTTTCCCGAGAGCTCGCGCGAATTCGTGCAATGGTGTGTCGGCGGTGGTGGTAACCGGGCGGGCGGTCATCACGTGGCGGGCGCGCCGACCGTGCGACCTGACATAGTCCACAGCCGCTGTGCTGGCATCCCGGAAAACCTTGCGCCACCAGGATCCATCCTCATCGGTGCCGAGTTCGACCCGGCGTATCAGGTCGGCCTCGCTCACCACTCCTAACAGGTGCCCTTTGGAATCGGTGACCGGCACGGCGCGAATGCGCTTCTCGAGCAGCATGTTCGCGACCTCATGAATGGGGGTGTCCGGCAACACCGAGACCACTTCGCGGGTCATGATGTCGGCGACGGTGGCAGGAATGGCTGGAGCGGAGGGCGGTCCGGAGTCCCCCTCCGCTACGCGGGTTCGGCGCCGCGGCTCGAGGTGCACGACTTCCGCCATTTCCAACTCCGCTGCGGCGTCCTCCAAGGCCTTCCTGCGCACTCTCCACGGCCACAGGGAGGGATAATCGACGTTGGCAGCAGTTCGGAGAGGATGCGGCGAGAGGAGTTAGGTTAGACCAGCGCGTGCAACACCCTCGATGTGCCGCGCGCGGTCCTCCGCGCGGATGAACCCGGATGTCGTCTCGATCGACGACAGCGAGATGTCAGGGGCAATCGCCTTCAGGTCCCCCAGCAGGTTCGCGGCCGCCTCGGCATCCCCCCAGATATCCCGCGCAGGCAACGCCGATCAGCAGCGGGTAGACGTGCCCGGGCCGCAGGCGGTGGGCCTCCCGCGCGTAGCGCAGCCCAAGATCGTAATGGCCTCCCTGGAAATAAGCGGCGGCGTAAAAGAAGTAGTAATCCCCGAGGAATGCCTCGCGCGGGCTCAACCGCAGGGCATGGTCTATGCAGCGTATGGCCTCTTCGGACCGCCCCCCGAAGGCGTGCGCGATGCCGAGCTGGCCATGTGCGAAGGCGAAGCTGGGGTTGATCTCCACCGCCCGGGTCAGGGCCGTCATCGCGAGAGCATTGTCGCGGGTTGCGTAGCCCGTCATCGCCTGCGCGAGGTAGGCCCAAGGCTCGTCCTCGTCGGCGGTCAGGGCGCGCCGCATCGAAGTGTTCGCTAGGGTCAGCGCCTGGCCCATGTCATCCCAGCCCTGGAGCGCCCGCCACATGGTGATCCAGGCCTTGAGACCGAGCGCCTGCGCGTAGGCGGGATCGAGGCCGATTGCCCACTCGAGCAGGCGGAGCGCGTTCCGGCTGCACTCGTTCGAGAGCTGCGAACACAGGAACAGGGCGCGCACCACGCACTCCCATGCATCCAGGCTCTGCGGCGGCTTGCGGCTTGCCCGGGCATGCTCTGCGGCCAGGACCTCGGACCCGATGCGGCCGACCACGCTTGCCGTGATCTCGTCTTGGATGGCGAAGATGTCGTCGATGCGCCCGTCATAGCGGTCGGCCCAGAGATGCTGGCCCGTCGCCGCCTCCACGAGTTGGGCCGTCACCCGGACGTGGTCGGCCGCCCGGCGGACGCTGCCCTCCAGGATATACCGGACCCCGAGTTCGCGGCCGACAGCACGCACGTCCACCCGTTTCCCCTTGTAGGTGAACATCGTGTTCCGGGCGATCACGAAGAAGCCCCGGAACTTGGACAGGGCGGTCGTGATGTCCTCGGTGATCCCGTCGCCGAAGAACTCCTGCTCCGGATCGGCGCACATGTTGTCGAACGGCAGCACCGCAATCGAGGGCCGGTCGGGGATCGCCAGGGAAGCCGCGACTGCCGGTGCGTCACCGAGGATTGCCCGGTAGACCCGCACCGGCCGCGCGATATTCTTGACCGTGCGCTCGCCGAGAAACTCGAAGGAGCAGTTGAGCTTACCACCGAGGTGATCGTAGGCGGTGCCAGAGACGCACACGCCACCAGGGTCTGCCAAGCTCTCGAGCCGGGCCGCGACGTTCACGCCGTCGCCATAGAGGTCGCCGTCCTCACAGATCACGTCGCCGAGGTTGATCCCGATCCGGAAGCGGATCCGCTTTTCCTCCGTCACCGCCGCTTCCCGTTCGGCGATGGCCTGCTGGACCTGGAGCGCGAAGGTGACTGCCTCGACGACGCTGTGGAACTCGCAGAGTGCACCGTCGCCTGTGAGCTTGACCGTCCGGCCGTGATACTGCGCAACGAGCGGCTCGATCGTTTCCTTCCGGTGGGCCTTGAGGCGGTCGAAGGTGCCGCGCTCGTCCTGCTCCATCAGGCGCGAGTATCCGACCACATCGGCCGCGAGCACGGCGGCGAGCCTGCGTTCGATGCGGGGAGCGCTCATGGCGCAACCCTCCGGGAGGCGTTTGAGGCTCTGCCATCCTACACCAGATCAGGCCCGGAAGCGCGGCCTTGGTCCGTTCAGGGTCAAACGATGAAATTCCGACCACTCAATGAGCGTCAGGTCTGACCATCGAAGCCGACCAAGCTCTTAGGTCCGCCTCGTGCCAAAGGACTAAACCGCTCTCGCGGTAGCTTGCTGCGGCGACCGACACGGCCAATACGCTAGCGAGGCGGGGCGTCCTGTCTTGAAGATGAGGAGTTGGCAAACCCTCACTCAAGACAGGAGCATCCCCATGACCGACGAAGCCATGAGCCCGTTGCGGCGCCGCATGATCGAAGACATGGCGATCCGCAAGTTAGCGCCGAAGACCCAACAAGGCTACATCCACACCATCAAGGACTTCGCCGCCTTCCTCGGCCGATCGCCCGACACGGCGAGCTTCGAGGAC
>NZ_LN811364.1:59635-62710 GCF_001006805.1 Microvirga massiliensis
GATGCGGAAATAAGTTGGACCGCACCTCATGTGCCTAGATGTCTTCCTGAAGAAAGACGTGCCCTCTCGATGAAGCCGCTCCTTGTGGTCAGCGGAAGAGCCCTCCGAACTAGGCGCTCCGATCCGTTATGTTCCCTAGATGACCTGCCGGATCATCCAGCTCGCTTAGCCAAGCCTAGCGGCGATGTCCTTGAGACGCGATAGCTTCTGAACGATGGTGGGCAGATCATTGACGCTCTCGCCGTAGGTCCACACGTAGGCAAGCACCGCAAAAATCGCGCCCGCCGTCGTGCCGGTTCCTGCGCGCGCCAGCAACGCCAACGTGGCCAGCGTCAGGCCAATTTGGATGATCTCGATCCCTCCCCAGACTTTGGCTTCGGCATCCGAGATGCGCACGCGCCAGAACCGGAGCCGATGCTCGAAATGACGGCGTATCACAGCGGCGGATCCGCGTCCGACAAGCTCGACCTCACGCTCCAGCCGATCGTTCAGGGCCGCGTTTAGACGCAGGCTGGCGCGGCCGAAGCAGAATGTGAACAGGGCGATCGGCCCCAACGCCGAGATCGCGAGCACACCCACCCATCGGCTCAGAACGCACAGCATCGCGACGGCTCCGACAAAATGCACGACGGAAGCCGCAACAGCCGGCACGTCTACCTCAAGGAAGTCGACCACTTCGCGCGACAGCGCCACACGTGCGGCGAGATGGGCGGCATTCGTGCCCTGAGCCCTCTGCCGCTCAACGAGATTGGTCGCGAGGTCTGCGTATACCAGGGTGAAAACCCGCGTGTCGTAAACGTGCCGGAACAATCCCACGGCGAGATGGACGCTCCAGGTGACCAACAGCGGAGCCACGCCAATCCAAGCTCCCGACAGGACGCCATCAATGGCAATGCCAGTCAGGAACGGGTAGAGGACGTTGAGGCCGTTCTCCGTCACGCTCAGCGTATATGTCAGCGCGAGCTTGAGCCGATAGCGCCCGCCGAGACCGATCAGCAGCGCCCGCAGCGAGGGTGCAGGCGCGAAATCGCCCGAAGAAGCCGCGCTGTCATTCATAATCTGATCTCCAGGCGATGGGCGAGGTCCCAAAACGCTGCTCGTGGCGATGGAAGACGGTAGCGGGCTGCGAACGCGGCACCGTCAGAGCGAGCGCATAGAGGACCGGCGCACCTTTTCACCAGCGGGATGTTACAAGACAAATGGCCGGCAGGTGCCAAAACCAGCTGTCCACCGAGCCTCCACGCATCTGCGGTCGGGCTCATAAGCGGACCTCTTCAGCGCAGGCCTGCAGGTCGGCCCTATGGCAGGAGCGGTCATTCGCTCAGCTCGTCGCGATTGCCCAGCGACGGACGAGCGGCCCGGCAAAGTTGAGGAAGTATGCGTACATGGCGCTGTCGGGGGCGAAGACACCGATCGCCATGGAGAGCAAGGCGGAAGTGATCAGCAGGCTGAACTCGACGCGGCCGCTTGCGACCAGCCGGTGGCCGGTGTCCCTCTCGATCACGAGCGTGGTCGCTATCGCGGTCAAGGCCAGGAGGATCAAGTTGCCGCCGTAGATCCAGATCGCGGGAACGAGCTCGTAGCGGCCGGCGACGATCATTGAAAAGGGCAGCAAGGTGACGAAGAACAGGTGCAGGAGCACTGTCCAGGCGTAAGCGCCGCTGGCCGTCTCCGGCTCCTCCTTCGTGTGCGCCCGCTCGAGCCAGAAAAGGGCAAGCATGAGAAAAGTAACAATGTACGCGATGAACGTGTCGGCGAGCCGGGCGAGAGCGGCGAGCAACTCGCCGCTGGTCGTCGGATTGAAGCCTTCTGGCAGGTCGAGATTGACGACCAGGAGCGTCATCGCAAAGGCAAAGACGCCGTCGGTGATCGCATCCAGCCTGCCTTTTGCAATGAACTCGTCGGGCTCCTTCATCATTTCTGCTCCGTTGTATTCGCCGGCTCTTTGACGAACGCCGCCGCGTGACGGACATGATGAAGCCTCCGCGGCCTGGGCCGGCGGGGCTCTTGCTCACGGCCTCCGTGAGGTCATGGCACACCGACGATCCGTGGCTGGAACTTTCAAACGGCCGCTTCCTCTTGATCGGACGGTTTGTCCGCTCTGGGTGAGGCACGGCCCTTGAGCGCTGCCGTGGAAAGGTCCCCTCACCCTGCCAGTCCTGACATTCGGTTTACTTCTGCTCAGTGCCCGGAGTGGTCCTTTCAAGTGCATGGCCACTGGACTAAGCACCTTCATAACAGCCCCTGCATCTTTCTCAGATCAAGTCAGCCACCGCCGTGCATCATTCCCCTGCCGACAGCGTTGATCCGCGGCATGGAGCACGGTGGCTCATGGAGAACGAGCTGGACATCCTCCTCCGGCGGCAGAAGGTGCTGGCCGACTTCGGCGGCTTCGCGCTCCAGTCGGAGGAGCTCGACGAGGTCCTGACCGAAGCGTGTCGCCTGGTGGGCGAGGCCATGGAAACAGGACGCGCCAAGGTCCTGGAGATCGCACAGGACGGTGCGAGCCTGTTGGTGCGGGCCGGCGTAGGCTGGGCCCGAGACATTGTCGGGCAAGTGCGCCTGCCGATGAGCGAGCGCTCGTCCGAGACCTTCACCACCTCGGGCCGGAAGAATGGCACCGACAGTGCAGGCGGGGCCGGGCTGGGCGGTGTCGGAGTGGGTGGTTCAGGGGGAATTGGACCCGCGGAGCTGTGCAGGACCCAATCATTCTCCGTCCCGGGCATCACGCCGCCGCGGAACAGGAGGTATTCGTAGGGTCCGGCCGCGACCGGTCCGGCCAGTGCGAAGGCACCCGGCATCACTGCGATCAGAAGGAAATTTCACTCGTCTCGCTGCCCAAATTCTCTGAGCCTGTTCTGCGGGACTCGGGCGTTGGAGCAATGGCAGATCGCGACAGGATCAGAGAGCGGGATTAAACAGCTCAGAAGTCGCGCTGGACACGCAAACGGGCTTCCCAGATGTCGTCGGAACCAGTTGGCTTGAAGAAGCCTGAGGCATCGCCGGCGAAGTTCGTGATCGGAACCGCGACGCGGCCACGCGGGTCGATTCTCGCGTAAAGAACCTCTGCGCCGA
>NZ_LN811364.1:63638-77243 GCF_001006805.1 Microvirga massiliensis
AAACAGGTTCACGTTCGGCGCGTCGTCGAAGCGCAGGGTGCCGAAGTGCGTCGTCGGCAGGTCCGGATCCGAGAAGGACGAAACGACACGACCGGCGGTGAGGCCGACGAACTGGATGAAGGCCTGGTCGACCTGCGCGTTGTTGCTGACCTGCCCGTCACCGGCGAACACACCCGTGTCGCGATCGATTTCGTAGCGAAGATACATGCGCAGCAGGCCGTACTCCGTCATGGTACGGTAATCCACGTTCAAGCGGCCGCGGGCACGATAGCCGATCGCGTCCTGAGCGCGGGTGAACGGCTCGACATAAAGGTAGTCGGCGCGAACGTGGCCGTCGATTTGCAGGCAGCTGTCAGCGCCCGGGACGTAGACGAAGCCGGGCCCATAGGCCGAGCAGCCACGAATATACTCGACCGGCTCCGCGCCTTTCACTGGCAGATCGGCAGCCTGCGCCCCGCTGGTCACGGCTATTGAACACCCGAGAAACAGATCCCGCAGAGCCACCATCGAGCAAGCTCCGAAACAGTTCACTGTCCGCAATGCCGAATGCTTGAGCAGACAGGCTGAAGCCGTCAAGCAAGCGCCACGTGCAGCCCTGCCAATTCAGCCCCGCTGGTGGTGGCCGCGGCATCTCCTGACTTCTCCGGCCTTGTCGACATCGGCGGCGATCGAAAGATGTATCTGGAATGCCGCGGCAGCGGATCGCCAACCGTCGTGCTGGTCACGGGCCTCAGGGGCCCTGCCGGCGATTGGGACATCAGCGCGAAACCTAGTGGTCTGACGCATTCGCAGGATTCCTGCATGGGCCGTGGCGGTCCGTGCTTTTGGGATGAGAGCAGGAATCCAATTCACCATCACGCCTGAAGACCGCCGTCGCTTGGAGGCGATCGCTTGCAAGCGCAATTCGACGCAGAAGCATGCCGCCCGAGCCAAGGTGATCCAGGCCACCGCCGATGGGTGCGGGACCGTGGAGGTCATGCGCCGCTCGGGCCTGTCCAAGCCCAGCGAGTGGCGCTGGCAGGAGCGCTTCATGCACCATGGGGTGGAAGGACTCCTGCGCGACAAAACCCGTCCGCCCGGCAAGCCAAGGCTTCCTGACGAGATGGTCCGGCGTGTGCTGGACCTGACCCTGTGTGAGCCTCCCGGCGAGGCCACGCCCTGGACGGGGCAGATGACGGCCAGAGCGTCCGGCGTGAGCTTGCGCTCAGTGCAGCGCATCTGGGATGCACACGGCCTGGAGCTGTACCGCATTCGACCGCATTCGCACCTTCAAACTCTCCCGCGACCGCAACTCGCCGAGAGCTGAAGGACGTGGTCGGGCTTCTATGTCGATCCGCCCGCCCACGCCGTCGTCCTTTCGGTGGATGAGAAGAGCCAGATCCAAGCGCTGGAGCGCACCCAGCCGGGATTGCCGATGAAGCCGGACCGCCCGCGACCATGACCTACGACTACGAACGCCATGGCACGACGACGCTGTTTGCCGCGCTCGACGTGTTGGAGGGGACAGTCTTAGGCCGCTGCATACAGCGCCATCGGCACCAGGAGTTCATTCGCTTCGACCGCCGATCCCGAGCGCATGCTCGCCGCCATCAGACACGGGAAACAAGCGCAGCCGTGCCGGTGCCCATCGCTGATCACGGCGGCGTCACCGCTGTGCCAAGCACCGGCGTCGCGAGCGGGAAGCGGCCGTAGTGACGTGAGCACGGACAGTCATCGCGTGTTCCGCTGGAGTCGGCAATGGTTTCCTTGCCTGGGGCCGGCGGTGATGCCTCGTGGACGAGGCGTCCATCAAGCCGCATAGCCAGCACCACGGTGTCGCTGATCGTCGTAGGATCAACTGTCAGGATGTCACGGTCGAGGACGACAAGATCGGCGCTTCCCGACTTCAAGGCTGCCGATCGTCCCCTCCTGGCCCAGCGCGATGGCCGCATTGATGGTGTAGGCATCGATCGCCGTCGTGAGCGGAATGCGTTCCTCAATGTTGAGCGGTGGGCGGCTGGAGTTCTCTCCAACCCGGGTGACGGCGGTCTCCATAGCCCGGAACGGATCGTAAGTGGAGACGTCCCAATCACTGCCGCCAGCGATGACCGCACCCGCCGCGTGCAGACTCCCGGCCGGATAGAGATAGCGGTAGCGGTCGGCACCAAGATAAGGCTCGATCGGCCCCTCGGTCGCGGCTTCGCGCTTGGCCCATTCGAGCTGCATGTCAGCAATCACGCCGAGCTCTGCAAAGCGCGGGAAGTCGGCGGGATCGACGAGTTGCAGATGTGCGATCTGATGCCGGGGACCGGCATTGCCGTTGGCCTTGCGCGCGGCCGCGACGGCATCGAGGCTGGCCCGCACCGCTCGATCGCCAATGGCGTGGATGTGCACCGCAAGACCCGCTGCGTCGAGCTTCGTGACCAGCCGGGCGAACCGCTTCGGGTCGAAGTTGAGGTCGCCGAGCTTGTCGGTCGGTCGCCCTTCCGCGTCGAAATAGGGCTCGAGCAGTGCCGCAGTCTGCGTCGGGGCTTCCATGACGCCGTCGGCGAGAACCTTGACGATGCCGGCCCGCAGAAAGTCCGGATCGATATCGCCTGCCTTGCTGGCCGCAACGAGCGTCGCAACCGCCGCATCGCTGTCGTCGTCAGGATCCCTGACGTAAATCGCGGTGCGAACGCGCATCAGGCGGTTGCCGTCCTCATAGATCTTGCGCCACACCGCCGCCTCTGCGGGCCTGACGGAGGCGTCCATCAGGGTGGTGATGCCGTAGGCCGACATCCCGCGCAGCACCGCCGCCGTCAGCGCCGCCTGATCCTTAAGCGACGGTGCGGGGATCTTCTCCTCGACGAGGAACGTAGCGGTGTCGGAGAAGGCACCGGTCGGTGCACCAGAGGCGTCCCGGGTGATCTTGCCGCCCGGCGGGTCCGGCGTTGCCGCGGTGGCGCCAACGATCGCGAGGCCCCGGCTGTTGATCCATGCGGTGTGGCCGTCGTTGCCCTCGAGGGCAAGCGGCCGCCCCGCTTCGATCGCGTCGAGATCGGCTGCGGTGGCTGAGAAACCGTAATTATCGAGCTGCACGACGTCGATCCAGTCGTTCGGCCCACCGGGCTGTTTCTGGATGCAGGCCTGGATCACCGGACGGATTGCCTCGACGGTCGCCTCGATGCGGGCGAGGCTGCATTTTGACCCGTTCACCGCACCGATGATCGGGTGGATATGATTGTCGATCAGCCCTGGAAGCACCAGCTTACCCATCAGGTCGATGACCACCGTCCGAGGTCCGATCAGTGGGGCGACTTCGGCGTCAGTGCCCACGGCGACGATCGTGTTACCCGTGAAGGCGATCGCTTGGCGAACCGACCGCGACTGATCGGCTGTGTAGATCTTGCCGTTGTGGAGGACGACATCGGCCGGCCCACTCGCAAAGGCTGCCGCCACGGAGACAAGCAACAGAGTGAGAACCGTCAGACACGGTACTGCCACCAACCTTGCGCTCCACCCCTGGACCATGGTTGCGTCCCCCAATTCACAGGGCAGGTATTCCAATTCACAGGGCAGGTATTCCAATTCACAGGGCAGGTATTCAGGGCTAGTCTGATGCCGTGTTCCTGCAGAAACAAGAGCCGAAGCTCCATAGCCCGACCCGAATCTCACGGTGCTGTCTTGGCTACCGGCTTGAATGGTTCGGCCAGCTCTTGGAGGCCAGTCATGTGGGAGGTACGGACGCGGCGCGATGCGCTCGTCTCAACGGGTCTCATGTTCATGCTGGCACGTGCCGGCATCGCAGGTGCTGCTCCAGGAGACGCCATGTCGGATCCAGCGAACCAGGATCGCGTCGCCCGTTCCGCAACTCGGGTCCGAGGCTTCGCTGATCCCGAGATGGACTTCCAGCTGCTCCGCAGCCTCGGCGCCGCAAACTCCATGGGCGGAGCCGTTGGGGAGATCTTTGCAGCCGTCCGGGACATCAGGGACGACGACCCGCGGACTTGGCCTCCGGCCTTTGTGGCTCTGGGGGATCGGACGCGCTCGGTCGCGCGCTCGGTGCTGCAGAAGCATCCCGTGAGCGCGCGCGACCACTTTCAGCGCGCCAGCATGTACTACCGCGCGGCGGAGTACTACGACGATCCGGTCACCGACACCTCGCGAGCGCATGGATTGGCGTCACGCGACACCTTCCTGGAAGCCGCCAAGCTCATGTCCTGGAAGGTGGAGGTCCTGCAAATCCCCTTCGAGCGCGTGTGGCTGCCCGGCTACTTCATGCAGTCCACTGGAGCCGAAGCTCGGCCACGCAAGACAGTCATCGTTCTGACCGGTTTTGATGGAACGGGCGAGGAGCTGTATTTCCAGACAGGCCAAGCGGCCCTGGAGCGTGGCTGGAACGTGTTGATGGCTGAAGGTCCGGGGCAGACAGGCTTTCTCCGCTTCCACCCCGATGTGGTGTTTCGGCCCGATTACGAGGCGCCGGTCGGGGCCATGATCGACTATGCTCTGTCGCGGACTGAGGTCGATCCGCAGCGGCTTGCACTCTATGGGATCAGCTTGGGCGGCTATTTTGCACCTCGCACGGCCGCGCATGATGCTCGCATCAAGGCGCTTGTGGCAAACTCGCCGATCCCGGACCTGTACGCCTACGAAGTCGGCTTTGTTGGTGCCGGGATAGCGGCGAACCCGCCACCTGTGAGCCTGGAGGAGATCGATCGTATTCCCGATCAAGAGATGCCGCCCGGCATGAAGCTCAGCCTCAAGGCCGGCCTCCGCCGCTTTGGGGCAGACAGCCTTGCGGCATGGCTTGAGCGTCTGCGCGAGTTTCGGATTGGAGATGCTCTTCAGAACATCCATTGTCCGAGCCTTGCCCTGGTGGGTGAGGGTGAGGGTTCGCTCGCCATGAATCTGTTCGAGAGCTTTAGCCGCGGCGTGAGTGGATCTGTGACGCAGCGCGTCTTCACGGCGGCCGAAGGGGCGGACAGCCACTGCCAACTCGGCAACTTACCGCTGTCGAATGCAGTGGTTTATGATTGGTTGGACGAAGTGTTTGCGTGACGAGTTTTGTCACGCTTGGGAATGAGCATTGTTTGTGGCCATCACTTTGCCGCCGTGCATGATGGTATGACGTTCGAACTGAGCGTAGCATCGCGATCGTGCGCGATCTCCCTCCACACAGCGTCGGCCCGCAGTGGCGACATTGATCTCCATCGCTGCTCTCATCGCGAGCATCGATCGCTCCTGCTTACCCGGGAACCATTTGAATCCATCAGACCACTAGCTACCCCTTTCTCTTGCGCACTTCGGCCGTTCCCTTTCCCGCCCTAGGAGCGTCCGTTTTTTCCTCAGCAGAAGTCGTGCTGATGCCCGACCAAGGTGGGATCGCCCGCAACTGCCTGACCCGGAACGGACCTCATGAAGGTCCGTTCCGGGTCTCAGGCACGGCCCTTAAGCGCTGCCGTGGAAAGGTCCACCCTGCAAGTCCTGACATTCGGTTTACTTCTGCTCAGTGCCAGTTCCTGACCTTTACTGAAGAGATGACTAGGTCGGTGCAGCACCCGTCAGCCGAGAGCGCCTGCTCGCATGAGGCCTCATCGCCTGCGGCGTCCGTCTCGCGCGCCCACGCCGCGAGCGCTGCCAAGCCATCACGCCGTCAAACGCGGGAGAGGCCCGCCTGCCCACCGACGGCGCGAGGGTAACCTGCACCGACAGAAGTCCGAGGGATGTGCGGCCTCGAATGAACTGAACAGGGCAATCCTGAACGCAGATCAAGACAGACCCCAGGAGCAACTCGCCAAAGCCGGCACCTTGATCCCAGCTTACATTCCGGGCCTATGATCGGTAGGTTGAGATGACGCGTCAGCATGGCGGCGGCCCAATGCGGAGCCGTGTGGTCGGATGATTCACCTTGTCCTGTCGCTGCGATGGATCACGCTTGTCGCCGCCCTCGGGGCGGCGGTCGGAGCAGTTCTCATGTTCGGGGTGGGCGGCGCGAAACTCGCCCATGCCTTTGGCTTTGCCCCGCTGACCGAGAAGATAGGCGGTCTGTCGGTTGTGGCGCTGGTCATGCAAGCCACCGACGCGTTCCTGTTCGGGCTCGTGCTGGTTGTTTTCGCCTACGCGATCACGTTCGGCTTTGCCGTCGACCTCCCCGAGGGAGCCCGGGCCAGGCTGCCCAAATGGATGCGGGTGGACGGGATCGCCGAAATCAAGATCACCCTGATCGAGGTGATCCTGGTCTATCTGGTTGTCGACTTCGTGACCGACGTGGTCGAGCTCGCGACACCGGTCTCCTGGGACATGCTGGTGAAGCCGGTCGCCATCTTGCTCATTGCGGGAGCCTTGCGCCTCATTGAGACGAAGCGCTCCGGGGTTCATCCAGATGTCCCGGAAAGGGCCGGGAAACCAGCCAAGGTAACCCGGCTCCTGTCCGGCGAATGATCGTCCTGGCGCTGCCGGGCCACCCTCATTCCAGGAATGTGATGCGCCCGCTGGCAATGTCATGCATGGCTGCGACGATCTTGAGCTCATTCCGCGCAACCAGATCGCGAAGAACCTGGCTCTCGTTCTGAAGACTCTGGGCTGCCAACCTGACGTTCGTGGTCGCAACTCGCTGCACGAAGTCCTTGTTCGTCGAGGTGTGCTCGCCCGGAGCGTTCCGGTTGGCCTCGACTGCCGGCTTGATGCGCTGGAGCAGGTGGGTGAGCTTTCCGAGCTCCGCGCCATCGATGGCGCCCTTGACCGCGCCGCACTCGCTGTGGCCCAGTACCACGATGAGCTTCGCCCCGGCCAGCTTGGTCGCGAACTCGGCACTGCCGACAACGTCGTCCTCGGCGACGTTGCCGGCTAGGCGCGCGCTGAAGATGTCGCCGATGCGCTGATCGAAGACCAGCTCCGGGGGCACCCGGGAATCCATGCAGCCGATGACCAACGCGAAGGGAAACTGCCCACCTGCCGTCGCCCTGACCTGACCGAGGAGGTCGCAGCTGCGCATGTTCTGGGACAGGAACCGCTCGTTGCCGACCTTGAGCTCTTGCAGGGCGGTGTCGGGGCTCAGGGCGGCTTGCCGCTCGCGCGTCTGCACCGCGCATTCATCGGCGGCCCAGGCCCGGCCGAGGGTCACCGCAAGTGCCGGCCAGGACTCCGGCGCAGCAAAAGTGCCGTCGTGACAACATCTCGACCTCCCTTTGGGAGCACCCTGGACATTCAGGCAGTAGATCCTCGCCTGACCGGGTAAGTCATCCTTGAGAAGGTTAGCGCCCGGCCAGTCTGAAGACCAGCAAAGGCGCATCTCGCAGAGCTGGCACTGCCACCGATACGCAACACAGCGGCGCGCCTGAATGTCTGCACCGGGTCATAATAAGCTCTTGCAGAGCCTACCTTGGAGGTCTGCTTCTGGACCATCTGCGGAAGCTGAATTTATGCCAGCTGCCGGGTACGCACCGGGTACCACGAACACAATGGTGGTCTACTGGACCCGACACCGAAGCGGTTGCTACCTATTGGCTACCTGGAGCTTTGAGCAGCAACTCGAACAAGGCGCTAAGTCTTTGAGATCATTGGTGGGTGTACAAGGACTCGAACCTTGGACCCGCTGATTAAGAGTCCGGCGGTCCAGCCATCCTCCGCAATCATGTGCAACATAAGCTTCTGATTTTGCGTCATCTTGAGCTCTGGTCGCTTGCGAAGCATTGCAGGTTCTTGCACCATGGTGGTCCCTCCGTGGTCCCAAGAGCCTATCCCACATGCCCCGCATCACGAAGCGTCTCGTCGACAGCTTGAAGCCCAGTGACCGCGAGCAGATTGTCTGGGACGATGAGATCGCCGGCTTCGGGATCCGCGTGACGCCTACGGGGGCCAAGGCTTACATCCTCAAGTATCGCGTCGGCCACGGGAGGACGGCGCCGATCCGCAAGCCAACCCTGGGCCGCCATGGGGACATTACGGCCGACGAGGCCCGACAGATCGCCAAGATCTGGAAGGCCCGGATCGCGCTCGGCGGCAATCCCGCCCAGGATCGCGAGGACAGGACCAAGGCTCCCACCATCAATGCCCTGGTTGATGCCTATCTTGCGAGCCACGCCCACCTGAAGCGATCGGGAGGCGAGGACAGGCGGATGATCGAGCGGGACATCCGCCCTGCCCTCGGGTCGCGGCGCGTCGCCGAGATCACCCGACGGGACATCGAGACCTTCCGGGACAGCCAGCGCAGCACCCCCATTGCCGCGAACCGGAAGCTCGCCCTGCTTTCCAAGATGCTCAATCTCGCGATCGGTTGGGGATGGATCACCTCGAACCCGGTGGATGGCGTCCAGCGCAATCACGAGAACCGGCGTGAGCGCTATCTCAGCCAGGCGGAGATCCAGCGCTTCAACGACGCTGCCGAGGCCTACGTCGGTCAGGCCGCCCAGAAGAGCATCGCGCGCCGGTCGGTAGCGGCGATCCGCCTGCTGGCGCTGACGGGTGCACGCCGGGGCGAGGTGCTCTCCGCCCGCTGGGAGCAGTTCAACCTCGAGACTGGCACCTGGACCAAGCCCTCGAGCCACACGAAGCAGAAGCGGATTCACCGGGTGCCGCTCTCGCCGGTGGCTGTTGAACTCTTGCTCGAGATCCAAGCAGAGGGCGAGCACCCGTCGGGCTATGTCTTCCCGGCCAAGGGCGGTTCGTCCGGGCACATGACCGACATCAAGAAGGCCTGGGAGAAGATCCGGGGCCTGGCCGACCTGCCCGGCGTGCGGTTGCATGACCTGCGCCACACCTATGCCTCGATCCTGGCCAGTGACGGGCTCTCGCTCCCGATCATCGGCGCCCTCCTCGGCCATACCCAGGCCAACACCACCCAGCGCTATACACACCTCCTCGACGATCCGCTCCGGGAGGCAACCAGTCGTGTGGGCAAGGCTTTCACGACCCGCGCGGCATAGCCCCCCGTTCAGCGAGTGGGCGTAGTCCTCTTCCCGCCGGCGGCATGAGACTGCAGCGGTCCATGGTGCTTGTTCGGCTCGGATTCCTATCCGGTGTGCTGACCTGCAGCGGATCGCATCGAAGCCCTTAGGTTGCCACCGGCAGGCTCTTGGGAGCGGCGAGCACATAGCCTTCCAATGTCAACGAAAGTAACTGTTGCCAACTTTGGCAACAAATACTGGGGTGCCCATCGTTGCCACTTTGGCAACACTTACTTTTTGTGGATCTTCTTGCCTCCGATTGCGTTGAGTGTCCGTGCAATGCGCACGTGTGTCTGTAATGCGTATGAGTTCCGCCCATGCTGACTTCTGCGATTCCGTCCCTGGATGATCTGGCCGAACAGCATCCTGGATGGCTCGATGCCGCTGTCGACGATGTTGAAGCGTCGCGCCTCACCGGCCTCTCCAAAGCAGCTCTTGCGACGCGCCGCTGCCGCGGTGGCGGCCCACCCTTCATCAAGGACGGCAAATACGTCCGCTATCTGCGACGCGACCTGCTGACCTGGCTCTACGAGCGCCGCGTGCGCAACACGAGCGAGAGCCGCTAGGTATGACGCCAACGCAAGCACCCGTCGCCACCAGTCGGCGGACGGAGCCTGCCTGCGCGAGCCGCGGGATGCGGCCGCCCAGCAGAGGCCGCCGGAGCGCGCGCCATATTGATTTCAACCGGGTGAACAGGGCTGCTCTGGAGGCCCTGCCCTATCTGCTGGGACGCTGGCTCCCAGACGGCAGAGCGCTCGGTCAGGAGTGGACCGCACGCAATCCAACCCGCGTCGATCGCCGCCCGGGGAGCTTTCGCATCAACCTTCGCTCAGGCCGATGGGCCGACTTCGCCACCGGCGATACTGGCGGCGACCCCGTGAGCCTGGCTGCTTACCTCTTCAATCTGTCCCAGGCAGAAGCCGCCAGCCGGCTCGTAGGGATGCTCGGAATCGGGGATGGGCAATGAAAGACCAGTCTGTCCTTGAAGCGGCTTTTGCGCCGCTAACTGATACCGAGAGAGAATTGGGCTTGGCACACCCCAGTGTGCCACCTCTGAGACCAGCTATCCCAGGCCCACGGCCAAAGGTTGTTGCCGAATATCTCTACAAGCAGAGTGATGGCACGCCGTATCTTCGCATCCAACGCACCGACCGAAAAGACTTCTGGCAATCTCATTGGACCGGAGCTGGATGGGCAAGAGGAAAACCGAAAGGGCCGAAGCTCCCCTATCGCTTGCCCGAACTCCTGGCAGCGGTTCACGACACCGTATTCATCGTGGAGGGTGAGAAAGACGCCGATACCCTCACGCGTCTAGGCTTTGTGGCCACAACGAACTCCGAGGGAGCGGGGAAATGGACACCCGATCTCAACAAGTGGCTCCAAGAAAAGAATATCTTCATCCTACCGGACAACGACACAAAGGGCATGTCACACGCCCATGACGTTGCTCGGAACCTCTCCGGCATCGCGCGTGAGATTCGAATTGTGGATCTTCCAAGCTTGCAGGGAGAGAAAAAGAAGGACGTGACCGAGTGGATTGATGCAGGTGGAGATCACACGAGGTTGATTGATATTTGTAAGGCGTGCCCACCAATCGGAAGTGAATGCTCGACGCACACCGAGCGCTCCGCCGGTTTGCTGCACGGGGGGACGTCGACTGATCCAGCACCCGACGGCTTGGACATCGCCGCACGGGTTGCTTCGGCACAGCCCATTACCCAGCCATCGCCTGTCCGAGCACCAGCGTCAAGCCGGTCATGGAGCGAGCCGAAACCACTGGCGTCCGACCTTCTGCCAGTAGCAGCTTTCGATCCCGAGAGGATGCAGTGCCCGCCAGATTTTGTTGGTGTGTCTGCCGTCGCGGGTCTCGGCTCCGTCATTGGCCGGCAGGTAGGTATCCGCCCGCAAGCTCACACCGATTGGACGGTGATCGCCAATGAGTGGGGGCTCATCGTTGGAAGACCAGGGGTGATGAAGTCGCCGGCCATGAATGAGGCCCTCGCGCCGCTCAGGCGCTTGGAGGCCAAGGCGCGGGAGGAGAATCAGGCTGCACTCAGCGCTTACAAGAAGAGTCTCGCAGAGTATCGGCTTCGCCAAAAAGCGGCGAAATCCGCCGCACAGCAGAAGCTCAAAGGCTCGCCTAACGCTGATTTGTCAGACCTGCTGCCGGGAGAGGAACCCGAAGAGCCTCAAGCGCGTCGGTTCATCGCAAGCGACTGCACCTATGAGGCGCTTGGTGACATCCTGGCTAACAACCCGAACGGCGTCTTGGCCTTCCGGGACGAGATGGTTGCTCTCCTGAGGACACTCGACCGAGAGGAATATGCCGCCGCTCGAGGATTTTTCCTGACGGGGTGGAATGGTACGGACGGTTACACGTTCGACCGCATTATCCGAGGGCACCTCCATATCGAGGGGGTATGCATCTCGATGCTAGGGTCAACTCAGCCTGGTCGGCTCGCCGAGTATATAGGTCGCGCTCGCCAGGGTGGCGCAGGCGATGATGGTCTCATCCAAAGGTTCGGGCTCATGGTCTGGCCGGATCAGCCGAGCGAATGGAGGAATGTTGATCGCACTCCGGATTATGACGCTCGTCAGATTGCCAACACCACATTCGAGCGCCTGAGTGCCTTGAGCTTGCTGGGCACCTCAGCCGAACCCGACCCTTACGGACGCGGCTACTTTCTCCGCTTTGATCAACCCGCCCTGGAGGAGTTCACCGCCTGGCGTGAAGCCCTGGAGCACAGATTGCGAGCAGGTGACCTTCATCCAGCCCTGGAGAGCCACCTGTCGAAATACCGGAAGCTGGTCCCCGGTTTGGCTCTGATCAACCACCTGGCAGACTTCGGCGCCGGGCCTGTAAGTCAGACCGCGACAAGCCGCGCGCTCAAATTCGCTGATTACCTCGAGAGTCATGCCCGTCGCGCTTATGCGGCTGGATTGCACAACGACGTTGCGCCTGCCAAGGCAATCCTCGACCGTATTCGCAAGGGCGATCTCACCGACGGGTTTACCGCCCGGGACATCTATCAGCGCGACTGGTCGAATCTTTCGGACCACAAACAGGTGCAGGCAGGGCTGAACCTGCTGGTTGATCTCGATTGGTTGAGTGATGAGGAGTTGAAGACAGGCGGCCGACCCAAGGTGATCTACCACATCAACCCACTCACGCTGCGGTGACGGGTCGGCGCGTCAAACGTTTGCGTGTCGCACGAACCTTCAAAACCGCCAGAAGTCACTTTC
Source organism: Microvirga massiliensis (assembly GCF_001006805.1). Taxonomy (GTDB): domain Bacteria; phylum Pseudomonadota; class Alphaproteobacteria; order Rhizobiales; family Beijerinckiaceae; genus Microvirga; species Microvirga massiliensis. The sequence continues at coordinate 75,791 of NZ_LN811364.1, forward strand.
GAGGTTTTAGAGGTGCGACGGGACTGGCTCCCTGGTCCGAGACAGTGGGAAGCCTCGACGCGTCAGTTGCTGCTGTCTCGGCTTGGAACCACGCAAGCGTCATCCAAAAGAGCGTCTCGCACTCCTTACATGGCCATGGAAGGAACCTTCAAAACTCTCAAAAGCTACTTCTAGAGGAATCCGGGTGCGATGATCACATCGCGTCCGAGAGGTGCAAGATTACTTTCGAGGGTTTTGAAGGTGCGCAAACGTGCGAAAACACCAACGCCACTGCCGGCTGCCCTACGGTGGACGACGCTGAGGCCCAAGGAGAGCCTTATGCATCAACCAGTGGGAACCCCAGCGACTGGCCAAGCAGTCGGCCTAGAATGCAACAGGAGCGGCTGGGAACGGCATCCCATCAACCGATAGACGCGACATCGCGCGGTCCGGTCACTCTCCCTCCGCTTCATATACAGTTTCCGATGCAGGAAGTCGGCGTTGCCCTTTGAGCATTGCGAGTTCGGCACTGATCTCCGCGAGCGACATCTGCTCGACCGGCTTTAGCTCAGGAGGTTTCAGCGCGAGAGACCCGTCGATGGCCTGCCGCGGCAGGCCCCATCCGCGGTTCAGGAGAGCATTCGCGGCAGCGGCGCGCACATTGTCCGACGCGCTGTTCCGCATCAGGTCGGCTAGGGTCTCGAGCGCCTCGGCGGTGTAAGTGCGCGCGAGCGTCTCGACCTCCCCCTTGATCGAAGGCCGCCCCTTGGGATTGCCACTCTGACCGGGTTGCCAGAGGCCTCTACGCGCCGACATCTGATACCCTCCTGTTAGCAGGATTGCCTCAGGTCAACGCAGAGGAGCGGTCGGGGGATTCACGATACGAGCGCTGAGCACCATGGACCGCTTGTCGAGGAGGCAAGCACGCAAGGACTTGCAAAGAGCCCACAATGGGCTCTCGAGGGAAGTGGCGGCAATTTGGAGCATGACCCGAAATTCACATGGGACGTCGGCTTGGAGCTCGATAGCAGTTACCCCCGGATGCACCTCCAGCGTCTGCAATGAGCCAGGACCTGACATTGCGCAGTCTCGAACATAATCGCCGCGGCCGTTACACTTAGCCGACGAGCGCACGCCTGCCGGCGAGATGGCTGACTCGGTGGAACGCGCATCTCAACCCGTTTCAGGTCAGCCTAGCTGGCCGGGCCAGCTCCATGTCAAAGGTGAGCTACCTGCTCGGCGCTTGAGAGCGGATCCAGCACCCAATGCCATTTCGGCCATATGCGGACCGGCAATCCAAACGGGTGAGGTAAGCGCCTTCCGGCTCGACATCACGCGTAACCTAAAGCGCATAGAAGCCCGCATCGCAGTTACGGTCGGTGCGGGCCCTTCAAAGGCAGCGGGCAACTCTGAGGCAGTAGCCTGACGTCCTGCGGACCAGACCGACCTCAGCCTTCCCACGGATTGGCGACCC
>NZ_LN811364.1:77713-82548 GCF_001006805.1 Microvirga massiliensis
GACACACACCCGCGACCTGATCCATGCCTTCTACACGCATCGCACCCAGATCCATGGTGGCAAGAACGACTGGTTCGCTCTGTTTTCGGACGCCAAGGGCCTGACGATGGGCTATTACAGCGCCGCCGCGATGAAAGACACCAATCTGTGGAAACTGGCGCAGCGCTATACGCTGCTCGACAATTTCTTCATGGGCGCGCTGGGCGGATCGTTCTTCAACCACATGTGGCTGGTCTGCGCCTGTGCACCGGTATGGCCCGATCCTCCAAAGGGGCTGCGTTCGCAGATCGACGAGTCGGGCGCAGTCGTGAGCGAGCGCAAGGTGACGGCAGTTGGCGACGGGGACTACGCGGTCAACACCACTCAGTCGATCTTCCTCAACAACGGTCGCCAGGGCGGCGATTTGCTGCCCGCCCAGACGACCCCGACCATCGGCGACAGGCTGTCCGACAAGGGAGTCGAGTGGGCCTGGTATTCCGGAGGCTGGAACCTGGCGATCAAGCCGAACCGCACCGCAGATGAGGAGAAGCAGCTGACGGATCGCGCATTCCAGTGGCACCACCAGCCATTCGCCTATTTTGCCCGCTTCAACCCGACGACCGAGACCGGACGGAACGAACGCACCAAGCATCTCAGGGATGCGGTACAGCTTGAAGCCGACATCAGGTCAGCATCCCTGCCGCCGGTGGCCTTCTACAAGCCAGTTGGCGTACTCAATCAGCACCCGGGATATGCCAACCTGGTGGCGGCCGATGAAGAAGTCGGGCGCATCATCCAGCTGATGGACGAGAGCCCGATGAAGACCTCCTACGCAGTGATCATCACCTATGACGAGAACGGCGGCGCATTCGATCACGTGGCGCCCCCGCAGTCCGGGTCTGCAGGAGGGCGGGCCGACTTCTTTGGGCCGGGCTCGCGGGTTCCGGCCATTGTGGTCTCACCCTTTGCCGAGAAAGGCACGATCGACCATACGCAATATGAGACGACTTCGATCCTGAGGCTGATTAGCGAGAGACACCGCCTCGCCCCATTGCCGAGTGCCCGCTACGGCGCCGTGGAGAGCCTTGCCAGGGCCTTCGACTTCGGGGATTGAGCGCGGCCCGACTGGCGCTCTTATGGGCGGCTGCTCTCGGACGATCTGACGTGTCCCGCGCGATCCCGAAGAATGCCGGACGGCAGCATCAACAACAGCTGTTGTCCGCCGAGCACACCACCTACGTCTCCCGCTCTAAAACCCGCTTCACCTGAACCGCAGACCACCGCCCCCCGGGCCGCAGTAATCCCCCGCCGCGTCAACTCGGCGGCCCCCTGCCGCAGAGAGGCGCCGTCGGCCTGGATGCTCCGGATAACCGGCGCGAGATCGCCCGCTTGCTTGCCTGCCTTCTGCCTTCGCACGACAGCACTAGCTCGGTTGCCGAGGCCTCTGACGGCCGCAATGTTCCCTCGGTCGCCCCCGAGCTTCTTGGCGCGCCCTCGCCGCCAGAGCCGCCTTGGTCCGCTGTGAGATCATCGCCGCCTCGTGTTCCGCCACAGCTGCGAGGATGTGCACCGTCAGCCGGTTCGCCTGCGGAAATGGACGGCAACGAAATCAACACCGCTCTCCACCAGGTTCGACAGGAAGGCGACGTTGCAGGCGAGGCGATCGAGCTTCGCGATAATCAGGGTCGCGCTATGCAGGCGACAGTGTTTCAGGGCCTCCGCCAGCTTCGGCCGATCGTTGCGCTTGTCACTCTTGACCTCGTCCACGAGCTGCCAGGCGCCGCCGTTGAGGTAGGGCCGCACCGCCTCCTGCTGGGCTCCAGGCCGAGGCCGCTGCGGCCCTGCCGGTCGGTTGCAACCCGGTAGTAGGCGATGAACTTGCCCTGAGCCATTCGTTACATGTCCAGTAATATCCCCGTTGCTCGACATGTAACGGTCCAGCTTGGATTGGTTCAAGCAATATTTCCGGAAGTCCACATCAAGAGGATGGACAATGGGGAAAGAGCTGATGCTCCGCGAGATCACGGACGATCTTGTGCGCTAGGACACTGCCAGCACCAGCGGTCGCTCCTTCTCTTTGTCAGTGATCAGGGCAATACGCCGAGGCTATCTGATGCATCCCGGACTGGTTACGCTGGACAGCACCGCCACGCTGCGATCCGAGCATTTGGAGGCAGATATGGAGGACGAGACAGGCCGAGGTCGAGGCAGTGGCGTCAACATCTCGAGGAACGTTGGCTCGATCGGCGGTGACATTGGCGGCCAAAACAAGATCACCGGAGTCTCTTCTGCAGCCGCCTTGGTCAGGATCACTCTCAGTGCGGTCTGGGTGAGCGCCTTCCTCCTCCTATGGGCCGTCCGACCGGCCGCTGCGGATATCACGTCGTGGCTTCTTCGTGGAGTCGAGCATGCGGCGGTCAACAGCGCCGAGCACGCGGCGAGCAAGGCGGCTTCCTTTGCCGCGAAGGCATCGGAGTTCGCACGCGCTGCCGGGAAATCTTCAAAGTTTTCGATGCTCGATGTAGCCGGTGAAGACGCGATCAAGCTGGTCGGCAAGGATGGCGCCGTGTTGGCTCGAGCCAATCGCCAAGGACAGGAGCTGGATGGCTTGGCGCTCGCTGCCTTCGTCGGCCATTACATCCTCATTCCCGAGAAGTTGCTGGCCACGCACTTGGACGATCTGCGCCTCCTCGTGAAGCATCCAGGCGTTGAGATCAGCGTTTTTGCGGATGGGCGGGCTTGGCCTCTGCGCGCTCTGGACGTCAGCGGCAAGGAGGCTCTGGTCGTGTCCTCGAGCGCCAATGTTGCCATGACGGCAGAGGTGTTCGGTAAGAGGGCCGGCCTTCAGCGTCTATCCGCTGGTTCGCTGATCTCTCGCATGCAGGTCGTGCCCCTCATATCGCGGCAGGATGCCGTCGGCGCGAAGAGCTTCGGGAATGGCACATTTGGAGCGAGGCCGCCAGCCAGCCGCGAGGACGCTATCAAACTCATCGGCGGCGCCCGCGAGAAGCTCCTTGTCATCGTCGGCCACGTCGAGGAGCCCGACTTCGTTGTGCGCTCGCTAACCGGCAAAGAGGAGTATAGGATCCCAATTGACGAGATCTATACCCAAGCCAAGGAGGCACAGTCGGAGGTTCTGTTGCTCGGCTGCCGCGTCGCCTGCGTGTCGACTCGCACGGGCCCACTCGTGGACATCGCGGCCGAAGATGTGGTCGTCGCCCTGAGCGCTGTCGACCCTGAGAAAAGCGCCCTCTCACTTATTGAGACTCTCGCAAACAAGACTGGCCCCATGCTGATCCAGGACGATCACCGGGGTGGGTTCCTCCTCATCGACGAGGCCGCTTCTCGTAGTGCCAACGCAAAGTGGAATTACGGAAGCGTCTTCGCCCGGATGACGCTGCCCTACGTGAGTGGCACTGAGACCGGTACGGGAGCGAGCGCCCTTAGTGCGCCCCAAACCTTAGGTAGCACCATTGCCCAAGGCTTCCTAATAGTGACTGCGGCGCTGATTTTCCTGCCTCTCTCCGGCTGGGTTTTAGTGATCCTTTTCGGCATAGGACCGCGACGCGCCTGGCACATGCTGAAGGAATGGCGCGCGACAATCCTCGAATTGGATGACCCGACAAGCCCTATTGAAGGCGTCGCTATACCTATCTACGCGACTCTGGGTCCGTTGATGCTGGTGGCCCTCATCTTATCCCGCATCGGACTTCTTGGCATCGGTGGAGGCCTCTTCGTCGCGTGCATGCCCTCCGGCCTAGTGATGCTGCTTCTGCCAGCGTTTATGCACATGCGCCTGCGCCGCCTGTCTGCAAGAAAGGGGATTGGAATCAACCTCTCACTCGGGACTACGTATCTCACCGCAGGCGCGCCGCTCATTTTCTTGGCGGCTTTGACCAGTTGCGCCGTCAGCTACATCCTGCATCTGATCGGCTGGGAGGGTGTCCCGGACCTGTTCGACTTCGACCGGTTCGAAAGCAATCTGACAAGCGGCAAGTTCATGATTCCGACCGGGATTGGCATCGGCATTGTCAGTTCGGTCCACCTCGTGGCGCTGCTACGCTGGCCATTCCAGCTAATTTATGCGTCTGCGATGGCATCCAGCGTTCTTTTGGAGTGGCCGGCACGGCTCATGAAGTGGCTCGAACGGGGAGTTGAGAATGTCGTTGTCCGGCGATTCGCCTGACCCAGTGCCCGCGGGTCCTTGGTATGCCGCCTTCGACGCGCTACGAATTGCCCAGCCTGCGGCAGCCAATCGCCTCGCGAGAGCCTTTCCCAATTTCGACGAGGAGATCCGCGGACGCCGCAAGCTCGGTTCGGGTGCCACAGGTGATGTCGCTGATGTGTCCGTCCAGCGCGCCGAGCTTGGTCGTGCCGCGGTAGAGGCCGTCCTCGCGGGAGTGACCGCCTCACTGGACGAAGTGCTCGTTGTCGTCCGTAAGCGGGCCGCGGCGCTAGCGCGCATGCGCCTTACGTCGGCGATAGTCACGCTTCTAGGTACGTCCGGCGTGATCGCCGCAATTCCGATTAAGGTCGAAGCCGCGTTCGCGTCAGCCGCGATTGCGTTCATCTCTGCCGCGATCACGCTGGTGAGCGCATACCGCGAGGACGCTTCAGGCGGCGAGGGATCCGTGTCGCGGCTTCGGGAGGAGATGATGGCCCAGATCGGTGCTTTGGCCGAGGTCCGAGGCAAGCTTGCGTTGGGTCAACTACTGCAGCAGGATGACGAGTTGGTTGCAATCATGACCAGCCTTAACTCGATCGCGGAGAAAGTCCTCGTGGCCCGCGGGCGTCTTCAAATGCGCTTGGCCGACCCACTCGCTGCATCATGAGAAGTCACCTCGGCTGACGCCTAG
>NZ_LN811364.1:83605-98897 GCF_001006805.1 Microvirga massiliensis
CTCGACAAAGCCCGCAACCCGCACGCGAAGATCGAGGGAATAGCTGTGAACCATGATCCACCTCCCGTTCAAGCAAGGGAATCACAGCTCCGGCCCGCCCAGAAGCCCAGGAGTCTAATTTCCAGTCCGATGCTCTAAACCTGTTGGTGAGCGAGTTTGCGTCTGGAGCCGCAGAGGAGGCCGCGAGCGGTTCGGCAGGTGGGGGCGATCGCCCCTGGGGGTTCCAGTGTGCTCATTGAAGTCAGCAGCCCGCTTTCGGGCGACTTCACCATGCCGGCTCTCAGATGCTCAAACGTCTATAGAAGATACTCTATTGGCGTTTGACCATCTGAGAGGACGGAGGGCTTCCCGCTGGCGCCTCCGGTTGACCCCACGGATCGGTATGCGTGCACCATTCGGCTGGTGGGCGTTGAGCCCAGGGACGAGGAGGCCGCGCTCGTTAAATGCGCTTGATCCGGCGGAGTTGCTTCCGTTACTCGACGGGTCCGATGGTAGAAGGCGAGAAATGTGATCTCGATCAGCAATCGTCTTGAGGCTCGTCGATGTGTTCGAGTCGGAACTGCACCCTGAGCCTGCGATCTCCTCGTTGAGCTCCGCGAGCGACATCTCCTCGACGGCCTTTATCTCAGCGGGATGCACGGCAAGAGAGCCGCCGATGGCCTGCCGCGGCAGGCCCCACCCGCGGTTCAGAAGCGCATTCGCAACAGCAGCACGGATATTGTCAGACGAGCTGTTCCGCATGAGGTCGGCAAGGGTCTCAAGCGCCTCCACCGTGTAAGTGCGCGCGAGCGTCTCGACCTCGCCCTTGATCGAGGGACGGCCCTTCGGGTTTCCACTCTGTCCCGGCTGCCAGAGACCTCTGCGCACCGACATCTGATCCGCTCCTGTTAGCAGGACTTGCTCAGGTCAACGCAGAGGAATCGGTTGAGATTCATGTCTCAGGCTTGAGCTTACAAACGCAGCCTGGGCACAAGGCCGAAACGCAAAGGTCTTGCAAAGAGCGTGGAACGCGCCTCGCGGGAGGTGGCGATAAGCTGGGTCATCGCCGGACCAACCCGCTCGACCTCTACTTCAACATATCAGGAGCGGCCAGAAAAACATGTCGATCAGTGCCGCACGGCACCATCGTGGGTCATTCGACTGAGGGTGGCAAGCCGAGTGCACCACTCGGCGGCAAATGGAATATGGACTGGTAACTTACACGGAAGTCACCGTGGGGGCGGCCGTGCCGGCTTTCCGTGAGCCATGGAACAGCTTACGTTCCTGCAGCACTCCGTGGCGAGCTGAGCGCCACCGCACATTGTGGACATCCCAATTCAATCGTATTCTCTCCGCTCCTTCAAGGGCAACTTGCAGGGTATTGCGAGTGGTGCCCGCGATGTACACCTCAACTTATATTGTGGAGGAAAATCACCCCTATGAACTGTCCCAATACAACCGTGGCCGTGTCCGTAGCTGCAGTCCTTTTCGCCCTCGTGGTCGCTTCGCTTCCCGCTTCGGCGCATTCATTCAGTGAGAGCGGGACCAAGGGAACCGCTCCCATTGCTCAGCCGGCCGTCTCGTCTCGCCAGGGGCTCCATTCGGCGGCATACTCGGCCCGCCCCGAGATCCGAGTCAGGCAACTTCGGACATATACCTGGGTCGAGGTCGAGGCGACCCGCATGCTGGAGCGCATGCGCTGACGCGCTACCGAATGCGGTGTCTCATCGGTTTATCTTTCAAGGCCAAGTTCGGGAAGAGCCGCGAGAGGGCGCGGCCGATCTTCTCGCGGCGGCGCCCTCTCGCGGCTGATCACTTAAGTCACGCCGAGAGCGCGATCCAGACCGGAAACGGTGCGGATGGGTGTAGCCGCGATAGCCCTTGTCGACATGGATGCGCTGCGGCGCGACGCGGGTGAACCGCTCCAACTCGGCCAGCAAGGGTGCCAGAGTGTGGCTGTGAAAAAGATGGCCGTGCCGGGCCTTGGCGTGCAGCAAAACGCCAGAAAGGGCGGCACTATCCCCTGCATTCCTGCAGAAACGAGTCCTTGCCGAGTGCCGATTGCCGTGGCTCCTCTAGGCCCTCGGAGTTCTTCACGGACGGCCAGTCCGCAGCACAAAATCAAGAGCGCCTATCAGTCAGCAGAAGCCGGGCCTCTACTCGCCGATTGGCTGCCTCGAACGGATCCCTCCCTGGAAGCGGCTTCGACTCACCAAACCCCTTGGCGGCCAGCCGGCGGGATTCAATCCCATGGGTTTGCAGGTATCGCACGACTGACTCAGCTCGCCGTAGCGAGAGACCCATGTTGTAGGTTTCGCTTCCCGTCGCATCAGTATGGCCATCAATTGAGAATGTGGCCTGAACAAGCTGGGAACTCTTGAGCGCTTGTGCGAACTCATCAAGATTGCGCTTGGCTTGCTCCGAGAGGACAGCCGAGTCGTATTCGAACTGGACGATAAGATCGAAGGGCTTGGATGGACACTCAGGCTCGGTGCCAACGCAAACCCCTCGGTCTGGGACCGCCCCAATACCTCGGGTCCGAGGCTCAATCAGAGGCGCGAAGACCCCAATAACTTGATCGGCTGTATAAGCTGGCTGGGCGAAAACACTGCCGGGCAATGCCCAAATGAGCACAACAAGAGCAGTGCACGCCCCCAAGATCGTGCGTGACATCGTGCTTGCGCCGAACTTAGTGTTTCTCAGGGTAGCCAGTCTATCATAGATATCGCGCGTCAAACTCTCTTTTTCTCAGAGTCCATCCTGGAATTTGTGCGTGTTGGGAAAGAGGTCGCGTAAGGAGCTTGACAGGAGCAGCGTAGAGTGGCGCACTGACGTCAAGCTTGAGGAGCATGCCCGGCAAGACAACGAGGACTGGGCCGCCGCGTCAGCCCTCGAAGATGAAGTATGCAGCATCAATACCGAGGGTTTGGCGGGTCCGCGTCACCTCGTCGAATAGCTTCGTGAACAGGTCGCCGGTGGGGACGGATTTTCTCGCCGCAACGGCCGCAAGCGGCTGCGAACTGGCGATGGCAATCAAGATCGCTTTACTGGTGTGTCTGCCCTTCCGCAGCCCTTGAGTGAAGGTGAGGATTGCACCACTGCGCTTCGTGGCTTCAGGCGGCAGGACGTCGACATAGCCGTCATCAGAGACTAGCAACAGCGCCACATGGCGGTCACCTAGGCCCTCGACCCTACCGATGAGCGGTTGGGACCCGCGCAGGTTGTATGAGACAATCTGGAGCCGCGGCGCCGGCTCTTTAAAGTTATCAACCCGCTTCAGAAACTCGACAGCTGGGCATTGCGTATTGGTGACCAGACGAAGGCTGATCTGCGCCTCAAATCCCCACCTCTGCCGAAAGTCAGCATTGAAGACTTCGAACGGAACGCGAGACGTCCCAAAGGCTTCGATTGACGCGGTATCGCTGCTGACAAGCATGGGCCTCAGCAGAAAGCAGTCACCGCCGTTGTACTGATCGATGTAGTGCCTGACCGTTTCGGCCCGGTTGGGCGGGTCAGGCGATGGAGGCGGAGGCGCGGGCGGAACCGGATGAACCGTCGGGTCAAGTGGCTCCGGGCTCGTGTTGCCGGGCGGGCTGAGATTAGGCGGGCTCTGACCGCTCGGGTTCGGCGGCTCGGGTACGCGGTCGGCCAACAGCGAACCGACCAGGATCGCCACAACCGTAAGCGCGACAGCTCCCGTTGCCGCGCCTAGGATGATGGGCGCGGGTCTTGCCGCCGCAGCAGGAGCTGCTGGACGCCAGGTGGCGACCTCCGTCATGCTTGCCGGACGGTCGGCCGGGCGCGGCTGAAGCATGCGCTCGAGTAGCGGGCGCATGCGTTCGTCGATGGTGCTCAGGTCTGGCAGCCGGCGGCGCTTGTCCAGGATCTCGGCTTGGCTACCGCCCATCGCCAGCGGACGGCTGGAGATTGCCCCTGCCAGGACAAGCCCGAAACTGTAGATGTCCGATTTCGGCGTGACCTCGCCGCCGAACAGGCCGAGCTGCTCGGGTGAGACGTAATTATACTTGCCGGCAAAACCTGAGCCGATCACGGTAGTCTCGCCGACGAGCGTCGTGCGGGCTATGCCGAAATCGATGATCTTTGCCCGGGCGACGTTGCCGCCGGGCAAGATGATATTGTCAGGGGACACGTCGCGATGGATGATTCCGAGCTCGTGGGCCGCGTGAAGTCCAGCTGCGATGCGCTGCTGCAGCACCTGGACGGCCTCGAAATTAAGCGGTCTCAGACGCAGGCAGTCCGAGAGCGTCTGTCCGTCCACGAACTCCATGGCCAGGTAGGGACAGCCTAGATCTGGGTCGATCGTGAACACGTAATAGCGGACGATGGCCTCATGCTGAAGGTTGTGGAGCGCCGCGGCCTCCTTGCGGAACAGGGCCAGCGCGGTCTCGTTCTCGGCAAGGTCCGGACGAACCGTCTTGATCGCGACCGGGTCGCCGGTCTGGATGGCCGTAGCGCGGTAAACCTCGCCCATGCCGCCGACGGCTACCAGCCGCTCGACTTCGTAGATGCCGTTGAGGCGTGTTCCCGCGGGAATCCGCTGCATGGACCCTTGCGCAGGGGGTTCGATGGACGGCATGCGCTACCTCCAGCAACCGAACCGTTCGAGTGTCCGACTTTGAACGGCTCTGCGATTCAAACCCGCCCAGATTTGCTTGTCACGCAATCCGGAGTAGAATGACCTAATTCGAGGGGCTAAATGCACGCGCTGCTTGGCCTAATTCTTGGCTGCGTCGTCGCGTTGACGGCAAGCTTGGGCTTTGCAGCATCTCCCGAGAAGCGCATCGCGCTGGTCATCGGAAACACCAGCTACAAGCACGCCCCTGCTCTCCCCAACCCGCGCAATGATGCGCAAGACATGGCGGCTGTCCTCAGGCGCCTCGGCTTCGAGGTTGTGGATGGTCTCGATCTCGACCAGCGCGGCATGGCAAAAGCCCTCGCCCAGTTTGCCCGGAGTGTGCAAGAGGCAGATGCGGCGCTGGTGTTCTATGCCGGCCATGGCCTGCAATACCAGGGGCAGAATTTTCTCGTTCCGGTGGACGCGGAGCTGAAGGACGACGTCAGCGTTTATTACGAGACCACGAAGCTCGACGATGTCGTCGTTGCGCTCAACCGCGCCCGAGGCGTGCAAATTCTCATCCTCGACGCCTGCCGCGACAACCCGCTTGCGGCGCGTCTCAAGGGGAGCGACGGCTTTCGCTCTCAAGGTCTGGCCAAGGTTGGGGGCCGGGGCATGATCGTCGCTTATGCGACGCAGGCGAATGACGTGGCCATGGACGGCGTGGGGCGCAATAGCCCCTTCACGGGCGCGCTCCTGCAAGAAATTGAAGAGCCGGGCGTAGAGGTCGGGGAGCTGTTTCGTCGAGTGGCGGCGCGGGTGAACGCGCAAACTCAGGGGCGGCAAACCCCGGAGCTGTCGCTGTCGCACTTCCGCGAGTTCTACCTTAATCCGGGCGAGACGGACGAGAAGGCCTGGGCACGCATCCGCAACAGCTCCGACCGTAGCGAACTGCTCGGGTTCATGAGCCGCTTTCCCAAGAGTCAGCTGGTGGATGCAGCCAGGGCTCGCCTCGACTTTATGGAACTCACGCAGAAAATCGCCGAGCAGGAGCGCCTCGCCCGCGAACAGGAGCGCAAACGGCAGGAGGAGGCGCGTCTGGTGGCCGAGGCGGCCGAACGCCAGAAGGCTGACCAGAAGGCGCGCGAGCTGGCCCGGCTCGAGGACGAACGCAAGGCCGCCGAGATGGCCGCGCGGCAAAAGGCCGAGCGGGAGGCGGCACGGCAGGAGGAGGCGCGCAAGGCCGAGCAGGAGCGCCAGCAGCTTGAAGCCCGCCGGGTCGCCGAGATCGCGGAACAGCTGAAGGCCGAGCAGGAGCGCCTCGCCCGCGAACAGGAGCGCAAACGGCAGGAGGAGGCGCGTCTGGTGGCCGAGGCGGCCGAACGCCAGAAGGCTGACCAGAAGGCGCGCGAGCTGGCCCGGCTCGAGGACGAACGCAAGGCCGCCGAGATGGCCGCGCGGCAAAAGGCCGAGCGGGAGGCTTCTGCCGAGCCGCTCAGCTGCGTGGGCTGCTTGGCTGACCGGAACGAGGGGCTTAACCAAATCGCATCGCAGGTCAAAGCTGCTCTGCTGACGCCGGAGGTAAAACTACCGCCCGAGGGCCCAGTGCTCGCCACGATGCTGCAGCCTAGGCCGGTTTCCCCCAGCAACAATCAGCTATCGCCGGCTGCATGGGAGACTACAGCTTCCCTGGGCCCTGAACCCGCCATGGAGGCGCCTGTCGTATCGCAGGACAAGCTGGAAGCCGGCGCGCCTATCTCCCCCAACAGCTTCGACCGTCCCGAGACGGAGGACCGGGCCACCAATCCGCCAGCATCGACGGATGACGGGAGCCTCGTTGTGGCGCGGCGGCCCGACGACGCGACGCCGGATAACCCGGCCGGTCTGGCGGCAGCCCTCGGAGTGACACGTGAGGTGCAGGAACGACTGCGCGCCCTCGGGTGCTATTCCGGCGAGTTCGAACCGATATGGGGCGAGAAATCGAAAACCGCGCTGCAGAACTTCTTCCGCAGCACCGGATTGACTCCGCCGCCTGCCCCCGTGACGCGCACCGTATCGCTCGATCGCGATCTGCCTGACAGCACGATCCTCGACCTCCTCCGCTTGCACGAGGGGCGCGCTTGTCCCCCAGAGTTAAAGCTCAAGTCGCCTACACGCAGTCTGCAGCCGCCTGGTCGGCGCGCTGGTCGCCCGGACGGTGGGACGATGCAACCGCGTGACAAGGCCAGCAAAGAGGTCCGCCCGTCCCCGCTGGTAAAGTTGCCGACCTACGACAAGCCTTCTGCCGCGAAGCAGCGCGAGAAGTCCGTGGTACGCGCACCGCAGCCCTCGCCGGCGGCTCCGGCGCCGAGCAGGACCTTTGGGCCGGCAGAAATTGGGGCCGCGCGGCTGATGAACCGCATGTAAATGGCCGATCCTCACCGCGTTTGGCTCTCGCCATGTGGGGTCTTCGCGCCTCTGACTGGCACTACTCGGACCCGAGGTGTGACTTCCTGCCCTGATTCGGGGGCGTTCGAGCATGTTGCGCGGGTGCAACAGGACCTTGTTCTTTGTCGCCAACTGAAGTCGGTAGCGCCAGGCGGCGGCTGCGGCGAGCACACCCTGGCCAGTCTTGCATAGAACACAACCCATTGGAAAGCTTAGGCTTTCGAGATCGAGCGCTTTCTTAACATCACAGATCTGAGCTGCCGTAGCAGACTTAACTATTGTGCAATGGCTGCCCTTGCGTCATCGGGGAGTTAACGTAACGTCACTGCCGGATATGTTGCTGCGCGATGACTGATACCAATTCCCGCTAGCCAGAACCTATGAGCTCGACGTTGGCACTCGAAGGATGGCCGGGACCATGGGTTCTGCTTGGCGAGACTTGGTATTAGCCGCAGCAAGGGGGAGTTCTATCAAATGGATATCGGAAAGATTTCTGACAACGCGCAGGCCGCGGCGTGCTCGATGAAGCAATTGGCGAGGCGCCGTCTTCTTGAGGGGACGACTTTAGGGAGTGGTGTGCTGGCACTCTTCCTGGCGGCGCCCGCAAGTCCTGCTCTTGCAGCCTGCACGCTTGGAGCCATTGCTCCTCCCCCGGGCGAACCGTCCACGCTCGTTGTATGTAGCAATGATCCCGAACCCAACGGGGTGTTTCTAGCAACTGGCGTTAACACACCTACCGAACCGACTATTCCTGCAGAGGGGGACCTCTTTCTAGAACTGAGGTCAGTCAGAGTGGACTTTTCCGGCGAGCTACTCCCCGCGGTAAGTGTCAGATCAGTGGATGGGAACATTGCATCATTTTTCGGGGACGCTGCCACGACCGTCACGGCCACCAGTCCCCCGGGGGCGCATATGGTGGGCATTGGAGTAAGTTCGAACGGTGGTCCCGTATCGGTTAACACAGACGGCCAGATCGATGTGTTCACAACCGGTGCCGGTGACAGTGCTATTGGTATCGAAGCATTTCAGGACGCGTCTTCGAGCAATGCTCCGGTGTTCGTCACTGCTAATGGTGCTGTGAGCAGTCGGCAATCCAATTCTTTTTCGCTTGGAGCCGGCATTTGGGCATTCAATCGCAGCATCGGCACGGGAGCAGTGACGGTTGGCGGCTCGGGGACGGTCACCGGCACCAACGGCAATGGAATCGAGGCTACCGCCGATGGGGTCGGCATACCTGGCGTCAATATCGTCACGGTCACCGGAACAGGAGCGTCCATCTCCAATGCTGGTGGTTTCGGTATCCTGACCCAAGCCACAAACGCTGGAGCCGTTGGCAACGTGCTCGTGGACCGTTCGGGGGCAGTGACGGGTGCAGTGGGTGGCATTTCTGCCACGAATGCCGGAACCGGCAATGTGACCGTGACGAATACGGGCCCGGTGCAAGGTGGCTCAGGTGTCGGCATCGAAGCTGTATCACACGGCGGCAATATTGTCGTCTCGCCGGCCTCCAGCGTGATAGGTACAACCGGCATCATAGCGGAGTCGCTCGAACCTCCAGTCATCATCGAAGCGGAGTCGCTCACGGGTCGCACGATCAGCGTGACCACTGTCGGAAACATCACCGGCACTGAAGGCGAAGGCGTGTTTGCGCGCGTAGTCGGGGGCGGCGCGATCAGCATTGACAACCGCGGCTCTATCCGCGCAACCGACGGCATCGTCGCAAATGCGTTGACAGGGGGTAGTATTGGCATCACCAATCAGGGCGCGATCAATGCCGGATTTGACGGAATCGAAGCGTTTGGCGCCGATAACATCACAATCACGAATAATGGCGCAATCACTGCAGCGAACGACGGCATCGCGGCGTTTAGTAGGTCCGGCGCCGTAAATGTGACCAATGATGGCACCATCACCGCCACCGGCCCCGTCTCCGAAGGGACGGCTACAGGCATCGCGGCGTCTAATGGGTCCGGCACCGTAAATGTGACCAACAACGGGACAATCACCGCCGAGGGAAATGGCATCACAGCTTCCACAGATGCCGGCGCCATAACGGTCACCAACAACGGTACGATCACCAATCCTACGACCACCGCTGGCGGCGACGGCATCGACGTTCAGACATTTGAGGGCGGCGCCATAACGGTGACCAACAACGGCACAATCGACGTTGTCGGAAATGGCATCGCGGCCGACGGTTCTTTAGGCGACGCCGTCACGATTACCAATAACGGTGCGATCATTGCCGATGCGGCATCGATTATCGCTACGTCTCCGCTCGGCCAGATCACTATCGCCAACACGGGCGATATCTTCGGTTCCGATGCTAACACGGCGGCTGTCATCGCCCGCTCTGCGCTGAGCCAGATCTCCATTACCAACACGGGCAGAATCTTCGGTGCAACCGCAGCCATTGACGCCGCAGTGCTGCCGCCGGGCCCCGGTCTGCCCGTCCTGCCCGGCCTGGGAAGCCTGACGATCACCAACTCGGGCCTCATCACATCCCAGAACGATTTGGCAATCACGACCTCGGGCATCGTGCCTGCGACCATCGACAATCAGCCCGGCGGCATCATTCGCGGCTTCGTGAACCTGTCGACGCCTGGCAACGTGATCAACAACAGTGGCACCTTCGAGGCTAGAGGCGCCAGCTCGTTCGCAGGCCCATCTGACATCTTCAACAATTTCGGCCTGCTCTCACTTGCCCCAACCGTTGCCCCGGCCAGCGGCCCCACCTCCGTTTCTTTCGTTAATCTGGGTCAGTTCAACAACGCCGGCACCATTTCCCTGGTCAACGGGATCACGGGAGATACGCTCACGCTGGGCGGCAACTACACGGGCCTGGGCAGCAGTAAGCTCGCTGTTGACGTCAACACCGCCGGCCCGACTCCGTCCGCCGATATCCTGGCCATCACCGGCAACGCGAACGGGGTGACTGCGGTCAGTGCCAATCCTGTGACACCCGGCCAGACAGCGTTCATCACTACCCCAGTCCCTGTGGTAACGGTCACGGGCACGGCCCCTCCGGGCACCTTCGTTGGTGCCCCGTTGGGCTCGGGTTTCTTTACTTTCGACGTCACCCAGGTCGGCCAGACGTTCTTTCTCACGACCTCCCCGACGGCGGCGGCGGCCCAGCTGCCTGCAATCGGTACGGCCGTCCAGAATGTATTCCAGGCCTCCACCGCCACTTATCAGGAGCGCATCACAGATCTACGCGCGCAGCTCGAGCGCAGCCGAGCGGGCGTGCCGATCTTCGCCGGCCTGTCATCGTCCGTGCCGGATGCCGCATTCACGGCTCTGGTGTCCAAGGACAAGGGTGTCGTGCATACAGCACCGCCCGCGCCCCCGATGACGCCGTCTCTCCGGCCGGCCGTGTGGGCTCGCGCTTTCGGGGATGTGCTGGAGCAGGACGGCAATGTCAACGGAACGTTCGGGGGGCGCGCCTTCAGTTTCGGCACGGACTTCCGCCAGAGCACCTTTGGCTTCCAGGTCGGCCTCGATGGCGTCTACAGCGGTCTGACTTCACCGGACGACGGCTTCATCGTCGGAGCCTTGGCTGGGTATCTCGGATCCACGGTCGATTTCAAGAACTCCCCGACCTCGGCTGACATCGATGGTCCCACAATCGGTGTGTATGGGTCCTATCTCCGCGGTCCGCTCTTCGTCGACCTGATGCTGAAGGCCGACTTCCTGAACGTGGATTTCGAGCCCCTGGTCGCACGTCAGTCGATCGACGCCCGCAACTACGGTGTGGTGTTCAGCACGGGCTACAAGTTCCAGGTCACGGACGCCTTCTACGTTGAGCCCGTGATTGGCGCCGACTACGTTCACACCGACTTCGACCGCGCCTTCCCGATCGGGGGAATTGCGGTCGGCCTCGATGACGCGGATGCCTTCCTCGGCAGGGTCGGCGCGCGGGTGGGCACCGTCTTCACGACGGGGGACCTTCGCATCGAGCCGAGCCTGCTCGTGAACCTATGGCACAATTTCAGCGATGACGCGGCCGCTACCTTCACCAGCGGTCCTATCGCGCTGCCCCTCGCGAACGACTCGGCAAAGACTTATGTTGAGCTCTCGCCCTCGGTAAATGCGTTCAATCTCCGCAGCGGCGTCTCGGGATTTGTCAGAGCCGAGTTGCGTCTGGGCGACGACCTGGTCGGCGGGGGCGTGAAGGCAGGCCTGCGCTACCAGTGGTAAGAGCAGGGGCTTGGCGAGCGCTCTTTCAGACAGTGGAAGCGCTTGACCCAGCCCACGCTCACCCGAAGTTTCTCAGCAGTTGACGATCCCACTCACAGTCCGTCCGAAAGGGTTTGAGTAGCTGGGGCTGACGTGATTCCGACGGGTTGTCGCAGCCTTCTGGAACTGCGATGTGGATCTCAGCCACTCGGCGGCACTTTAGCCGCCGCTGGGTTGCGTTACGAAGCAGATCTGACTGACGCCGAATGGGCTCGCATCGAGCCTCTTCTGCCGTTTCCATCTGGGCATGGACGTCCGCGCTTCTGGCCCATGCGGGAACTCCTGAACGTGTCTTCTATATGCTGCGTGGCGGCATTGGCGGGCCGTCTCTGTCCCGCGACCTGCTACCTGGGTCTCTAAAACACCAGATGTCTGCACTGATCACTATGCTACAAACCGCTGCACGAGAGGTGTGCAATGGTTGGCTGCGCAATCCCGATCGGCTCCGCCAGCCACCGCGCTGAAGTTGGCTTTTCGTCAACAATTCAGTCTGCCAATTCGTCCGGCTAGCCGGATCCTCAACCGAGTTCCGGAAAATTGGCTCTGATCGTCTAAGCCACATAAATCAGGGGTGAGGTGCGCGTAGTGCCGCTCAGTCACGCGTGTGGCTGCATGACCAAGTTGAGCCGCGATGACGCTCATCGGAACACTTCATAATGCGAGTGTCGAGGCATGTGTGTGGCGCAGAATGTGGAGCGTGGCTGCCGGCTCAATCGCAGCCCCCTAGAGGCGGCGAGCATGGACCTTGCCTGTTCAGAGGCCTTCCAAGGTCTGCCATCCTCGTGGGTGAAGATGAGAGCACTCGGCGCAAGCCCTTCGGTTCAGTCACGGAAGAGGGCACGAGCTTGGTCGGTGAGAACGATATCGCGCGCCTTGCCGGACTTGCTCTGGCGCACGCCAACGGTCCCGGCGTGCTCGTTGAAGTCAGCAGCCCGCATCCGGGTGAGCTCGCCACCCCAGCTCTCAGATACGCATACGTCTATAGAAGATACTCTATTGGCGTTCGCGTATCTGAGACGACCGAGTGCTTCACCTGGAGTGCGGCTCAAGGCAGGAGGTCCTTCAACGCACACTGAGATCAATACCGTCGCTCAGCGTAGCGCGCACCTCGGAACCGAGGCACGCTCATCTGGCCTTATCTGCTACGGGGGCGCGGCTACATCGTGCGGACACACTCCTGGATCTACTGGGACCGCGAAGGCCTGCCGCCCCGCATCGACCACGTCACCAAGGTTCGCCTACCGCCCGGCCGCTTTCCGGTCGACGACTGGCTCCTGCCCGACGGCGTTGCGGAGGCCGCTGACGCGTATCGGCGCTCCGGGATGACCCGATCACACCCGTCGGAGCACCAGAGCGTCTGAGACGATGATCAACCCGCAAAAGGAGCTACCCGTGGATGTTCCCGACATCCTGAAGAAATTACCGAGATGCGCGGCTGTCACGCACCCGGTCGACCGCATCACGGTGCTCGTCGAGCGCGGCGTGGTCGGCTACGTCTGGCCGCCATTCCCGGTCGATGCCGACCTCTTCAACCGCGCCCACAGGATCACGCCGGTCCAAGCCCAAGCAATGCTGCACGGCTCGCCCCGACCATCCGATGCATCAGGTCCCGACCGCCGATCCCGACCGCGCGGCACGGGATCAGCACAGGCGACCTCTAGGAGAGTCACTGGCGCCCGCCAGCGGCTCGGGGCCACTGACTACCCTTCAGCTCACGAACCGGCCTCAGCGGCCGCGAGAATGGATTCCAGGCCATGTCCAAAGCCTCGCCCCCGCAGCTTGAAGGGCAATCTCCTCAACGCTCGCGACCGGCTGGGCCAGACCGTGCTCGAGATCGTCGCCCGCGATGTAGCCGCCCATGGCGAGGAGGTCCTCGTGGCGCTGCGCCAGCAGAATCCAGTCGCCTATGCGCGCTTCGTCAGCGACATCGTGCGCCTCAAGGAGCGGCCCAAGAAGGATCCCATCCGGCAGCGGCGCGAGCCACGCCCGCTGCGGATGAAGAAGCTCCTCGAGGCCATGGACGATCAGCCAATCGATCCCCAGAACCCGCGGCTTCCCCCGAAGCACGTCGAGCGGATGGTCCAGGCGTCGGAGAAGCTGATGCCCAAGACACCATGGGAGCTGTCGCCGGACGAGCTGCGCGGCATTTGGGATGCCGATCTCGCCACCTGGTTCGAGACGAGCTGGCGGAACCGCCGCTGGTTTTCTCAGACCCGGTCGTAATCCTCCGGTGCCGGCCAGGCAATGTCGGCTAGGACCTTCTCCGCGCGGGCGGGCACCAGGCCAGGATGACAGCCTCCCCAAGCGGGGCCATTGTGGTTCCGCCCGAGTGCCGAGGAGGCCCGTGTGTCGGCGCTCACTCTACTGCAACCTGAAGGTGGGTTATCCTGCCCAGGCGCAAGGGACTCCGGCCATGAGGCAGCTCTGGTCGCTCATCGGGATACTGCTTACTGCGACACTCCTCTCAACATGTGCCGCTGCTCAAACCTATCCGAGCCCTGAGCCTCCGCAAACGCCCTCGCCCCCGCCGCAGGACGAATTCGGCAACCTTGCCGCTCGGTTCCTCGGCAGCACAGAAGATGTTTGGCACCGGGTTTTACCCGCTCAGGCAAATCGTCAATATGAGCCACCCAAACTGGTCCTGTTCTCCGAAGCAACACGCTCGTCCTGCGGGCTCGTTCAAGCCGCTGCAGGGCCGTTGTACTGCTCTCACGACCGGACGATCTATATCAGTCCGTCAATGTTTAATCCGTTAGAACACGTCTGGCGTGAATTTGCTCTGATGTACGTCGTTGCCCGGTCAGCCGGCCTTCATGTCGAGAACCAGTTGGGGATCCTGCCCAGGGTTCAGGAGCGCCAACAGGAACTTCAGGCAGCAGAGCGCAGTGCACTGTCTCTCCGGGTCGAGCTCATGGCCGATTGTCTGGCAGGGGTGTGGGCCTCAGAGGCACTTCCGAATTTGAAGACCCTGCCGCATGCCGCTCTTGAGCATGGCCTAGGGGCCATGAAGGCTCTCAGCCCGAACCCGTCTTCGGCACCAGATCTACCACATCGAGGCAATCTGGCCGTTGGCTCCCCTGAACAGCGGGTGCGCTGGTTCAAAACGGGGGTTGAGAGTGGCTCGATCAAGAGCTGCGATACATTCCGCAAAGCCCCGTAAAATCGACCCCGGTGCATGGGAGGAGGCCGATGCTGATCGCGCCCGACAGCGCCAGTCTGGGGCAAGGCGGAGGCCGTGTGCTCCTACGTGAGCTCCGCAGTATCCTACCCAGAGCGGACGTCTGCTGTTGATCGGTGCGGCTGCAAGTGGTGATGAGTCCGCACGGCTTGCCTCGGAGATGCAGCAGCTCGGGTTTAGCTCCACGTGGTCTTGGCCTACGCTAACTTCACTCAATCTCCTCTGCTTTCGCCTCCTCTGCAAAGATCGTCATGCTCGAGCCTAAGTTCAGAGCCGGCTGTCGCGGTGTGGTGGTGAAGCGGAGTAGAATTGGTGTTTCTCCCATCACCGCCTTGAAGCGGGCCTGTCGCAAACTCTGACGTGGGTCGCACGAGGAGGTGATCCGACCCCGGTTTTCAGGCTTTGTTAACCTCTGGAAGTCCGAAGCAGAGCGCGAGCAGCCGGTTCTGCTCGCGCACCGTTCAGGCGCCCGCAAAGCCGAAGCCCTTGCGCAGCCATAGCATGGCCCCGAAGCCCTGGATGGTGCGCCGCGCCGTGCTGAACGACCGGAAGCCGCCGGTCCTGGCCATGTTCTTCTTCAGCCGGAAGTGGTCGCTCTCGATGCCCTGCTGCAGGTGCTTGGTGACGTAGTGGAGCGGCGCTCGTGCGAGAAGGCCGGCCTTCCGGGTCGCCGCGATGGCGGGCGGATAGGGCCCAGCCGCGTCCGTCCCGATCCGGTCAGGGGAGAGCAGCGGCTGGTCTTGTAGCGCCTCGCGGAAGAAGCGCTTGGCCGCCTCGAGATCGCGCGTGGCGGTGAGCAGGAAGTCGACCAGCGTGCCGTGTTTGTCGAGGGCCCGGTATAAGTAGTCGGCCCTGAACAATGCCGTTTGATCGGGCGGCGATTGGATTCCAGGGGT
>NZ_LN811364.1:99544-108404 GCF_001006805.1 Microvirga massiliensis
CTAGCGGGTCAGCGAGCTCGGATCACAGGGCAACTGATGCTGGAAGTACTCGCAGCCGCAGAACCACTGCCAATACGGGTTTTCTGTCCAGCGCTGCACCACCGCCTCATCGGACAGGTTGAAGGTATGCTGGAGATAGGACAGCCCGACCATCAGCCGGGTGGGCTTGGCGGGCCGTCCAAGCGGCCGATAGAAGCGGCCAAACTCGTGATCGAACCTGTCCCAGTCGATCAGACTGGCCAGGCGAAAGAGCTCATGGCGCTGATCGAGGATCTGATCGAGACGGCTGCGATAGAGATCGCCGGAGCTCGGCAGCGTCGGCTTGGGTCCCATGCCAAAACACCGGTTTTGAGTGGGTCACTCCCCAGGAACCGGCATTTTACAATGCTTCGCGAAGACCAAGAATCCTTTAGCCGCAACAAGTTGTGGGTTGTTCAGGGCCGACTACCTAGAGCACTAAGTCGGCCCACATAGGAGCCTCTTCAACCCACCAGCGCGGATGTGGGCAAAGCTGAAGCCGGTGCACCTACCTCGTGCAGCTTTTGGAGGTTTTGACGGTAAGCTGCGTGCAAGTATTTTCGAGATGCTGATCCTTACCAAACCGCCCGCTCGGATTCGTCGCGATGAGATTGAAAGAAGCGGCAGTCGAGGAACCTGCAAAACTCGCAAAAGCGATGGTTCTGACCTCAAGTCACACCTTCGGCATACGGAGCGCTAAGAGCGAGAGGTCACCTTTGAGCGGCACAACGAATGAGGCGCGGCTCACGCGGACTATAGAGTTTGCTAGCCGCCAGCGAGTTGATGTGCCGTCTATCCGCGCCGAGTAAACCCAGAGAAGCCAATAGACTCTCGTAATCTGCTGTATCCGGGTAGGTCGAGTTGCCTTGCAGATAGCGCCCAGGCTGCATGGCCACTCCAGCGCAAGCATGTGGGGTGATTATGTGGACTTGAGGATGCTCCACAGCCCAATCACGTCGTCGCGCTCGGCGAGATCCAGTTCCTCGACCTCGTCATGGTAGAGCCGGCGGGCCTCGTAGCCGAGCTCAAGCCGGACCGCATAGCGCTGCGCCTCGGCCCAGGTCCCGACCCCGTAGAGCGTCGGCTGGCCAGGTGCTTCGAACGCGTAGCAACTGCCCTCGACCTCGTCGGGAAATGAACAGGCTTCGCCAACCCGTGATCACACGTCAAACTATCGACTGTCATGGCTTAATCGCTTGGATCACAACACCAGGGCCGGCTGACGTGCCAACGTTCTTCACGTCCCTGAAACCCGCCTGTTGGAATGCCTTCAGAAGCACAGGAACTTCGTCTGCAGTCGCCCAAACGTTTAATCCTGAAGCAGGATGGCCGGCCCCGATGCGTCCACCGGAGCGCATAACCTTGAAACTACCTTGCGCCGCAGCGTTCCAATCTTTGACATCTCCAAAACGTAGACGGTTCGAGATGATACATTTGACTGTTCCCGGTTCAAATATTTCACCAATCTCTTCAAATGAACCTTTGATATGGTTTGGAATGCCTTTTGTTGCTCCTCCACTCAAAGGATTCACCGGATTTAAGTTTGTGAATTGCTCGCTCCCTTTCTCTAGGGCACCACCAACATTTATCTGATCGTTCTTGGCCCGAATCTTTGGAATTTTGGACGGAGCTGAGCCCGGCTCCTTGGCACCACGCCGGACACCTACAATCCGGGAAATGACTGCCTTAATAATCATGCCACCAACAATTGATAGAGCGACTGCCGTGAGTTGCTCCTCAACGCAAGCAACCAAGGCACTCCTTGCGTCTCTCATCGTGGCAATAATTTGTGGTGTGGTCGCTGGACATATGATGGTCGGAGCCACTACCGCGCCGCCAGCGCCCCAGAAATAAGCAACTGCCGGCTTCACGTTACTGCCTCCAATGGCAGCTGCTTTAGCTGCATCAAGGCTGTCGAAGATGTCGTTGGAAGCCTCACTGACGACGCCAAGAGTGAAGTCGACCATGTGCTCCGGCACAAAGATCGGCAGCTCTATACCTTCACAATAGACGTTATACCCGCCAAGATAGATGCCAAAACCAACGGCTGTGACGATCCTGTCTATATAGCGCGCGTTGTCTCTCGGTGACGACACGCGAAAACGGATCTCATTTGGCTTTGTTCGGTCATCCGGCTCGAACTCGAACCAAGTTAAGTCTTGCGGAGGGTTGCCCATAGCGCGCCATGTTACTGTGGGAGGAACCTTGAGGCGGTGTTCATAGCGCAGCATCCCCCTTTCGCTCTATGAATGGCGTGCGTGGAAACACCTCCATCATCACTGCTCTCCTCACGAGTCTCGCTCTGGCTCTGCCCTCAACCGACCCTGTCCTTCGGCGGCAGCTCAATGCCTGGATCAGGATGATGGGCGAAACGGCAGAGCGAATCTCAGGGGATAGGGAGAGCGGTTAAGAAACCCGCTTCATGGAGTGGCACCGCGCGGGCAGGGAAATCTCGCGCGCCGTCTCCTTCGGGGCGGGACGATGGGGCTGGGAATCCGCACCTAGGGCCAGGATCTCTCCCTTACCGAGGGAGTGCCCCGTTCAAGCTGCATGGTCCCGGAGCACCCGGCTCACCGCGACGTGTGAGATCGAGTGCCCCTTCGCCTGGAGAGCGTCCGCAATCACCCGGAGCGATGCGCCCTCGGCCTTCATCGCCACCGCTTCCCGAATGGCCTCCTGCTGCTCCTCGTGCGGGACGAGCTCGTCCTTCTCATCGAGCCGGTAGCCGAACGGCACCGTGCCGCCGAGAAACCGGCCGCGGGTCTTCTGATCGCGCCTCACCTCCGCGATGCGTTCCCGGATCCGGTCGCGCTCGGCCTCCGCGACGGCGGAGAGGATCGTGAACACGAGCTTGGAGATGCCGTTGGCCGTGACGTCGCCGCCGAGATCGATCATGTGCAGCGCCACGTCGCGCTCTTTCAGCTTTGCGAGCACGTCGAGCGCATCGAGCGCCGAGCGGAACATGCGATCGAGCTTCGGGGTGATGATCACGTCGCCGGGCTTCACGCGCGCGAGCAGCCTCGCGCCTTTCGGACGCTCGCTGATCGGCTTCGATCCCGACACGCCGCGCTCTATGAACACCTGGTCGAGGGTGAGGCCGTGCATCATGGCATAGCCCTCGACCGTGCGGCGCTGCGCGCCCAGGCTCTCGCCTTCTTCCGCCTGCCGGTCCGTCGAGACCCGGACGTAGCCCCACACCGCCATCGCGCCCTCCTGTTAAGCCGTAAAGCTGCAGGCTGGGCAGGGGCACCTGTAAAGCTGTTTAGCAGGGTTACAAAAAGGGGTGACTTTAAGCCTTGGACGGCCTGCTGCAGATCCTGCATCGTGACCCTGTCCGCACGTTGCAAGACCAGGAATTCGTCTGCTTGCTGGAAGGATATACACTCAGGTCCGGCATGAACCTCCGTGTGTAGTGTCTTACCCATGCCGCCTTCAGGAGGTCCTTTCGAGCTTTAGTGCCACGATCCCCTCATCGACGGTCCCTAGGCCGACATGATGACGTTTTCAATTGTCGACATTGAGCGGGCTCAGACCGCCAGCTACAGCTATGTTGGTGGCGCGGGAGACGGACCGGTCCCGGAGCTGACTTGTCATAAACGCCCAGAAAAAAGTTCCGACCTGGGAGCGGAGGCCTGCTCTATGATCCCATCCGGCACACAAGGCTTTACGACGTCGAACCTTTGAGTCTTACTCTCGAAGGAAATTTCCAAGACGGCGATTGCCCGAGACCAAATTGTCCCGTCCGGAAATCACGTCCGCTTCGGTCACGCTACTGGAGCGGGAAGATAGTGGCTCCCCTCGACCTACGGGTCTCGACCGCAGGTGGCCGCGTCGCACGAGGCAAGGATCGCGCCTGCGCTCACCGCCTCCGGGCAGTCCACCATGATCAGCGATCAAGACCAGTCCCATACAGCTACAGCAGGACGTCAGGCTTTTCTCAGCACAACGGCTCGGCGGTGTTTGGGCTGGGCTGCAGCTGCTCTCGTGTCTCTGGCTCTGGTGACAGGTATTTATCTCACGTGGCAGAAGCAGATTCGCCAGGAACAGCTCCGCTGGGCCCAGGAAGCAGCCCGTCAAGGTGACTTCGACCGCGCCATCACCAATTACTCCGAGGCCATCCGCCTCAATCCCCAGGGTGCCGACGCCTACTACTACCGCGCCTATGCCTACTGGAAGAAGGGAGATCTCGATCGCGCCATCACTGACCTCTCCGAGGCCATCCGCCTCAATCCCCAAGACGCTCTCGCCTACCACAACCGCGGCAACGCCTACTCCGCCAAGGGCGATCTCGACCGCGCCATCACTGACCTCTCCGAGGCCATCCGCCTCAATCCCGAATACACTCTCGCCTACCACAACCGCGGCAATGCCTACTCCTCCAAGGGCGATCTCGACCGCACCCTCGCCGACTACACCAAGGCCAACCGCCTCAGACCATAGTATGCCGGGCCTGTCGCAAACTCTGGCGTCGGCCGCAGGATGAGCCGTAGCAGTCCTCTTTTCAGGCTTTGTTAACCTGCGGAAGTCCGAAACAGAGCGCGAGCAGTCGGTTCTGCTCGCGCACCGTCCAAGCGCCCGCAAAGCCGAACCCCTTGCGCAGCTACAGCATGGCCTCGAAGCCCTGAATGGTGCGCCGCGCCGTGCCGAAGGATTGAAAGCCGCCGATCCGCGGCATGTTTTTTTGACCCGGAAATGGTCGATCTCGATCCCTTGCTGCAGGTGCTTGGTCACATGGTGGAGCGGCGTGTGAGGCAGGAGCCCGTCTTTCCGGGCTGCCGCGATGGCCGGTGGATAGGGACCCGCTCCATTGGTGCCGATCCGGTCGGGGGACAGCAGCGGCTCCTCCTGCTGCATCTTGCGGAAGAAGCGCTTGGCCGCCTCCAGATCGCGCTTCGCGGTGAGCAGGAAGTCAACAGGCGTGCCGTGCTTGTCGATGGCCCCTACAGGTAGCGCCACTGGCCGCGAATGCGGATGTAGGTTTCATCAATGCGCACCGACCCGCAGTGCGGTTCGCGGAAGGCCCGCAGCCGGCGCTCGATCAGCGGAGCATAGGCCAGCGCCCAGCGGTTGAGGGTGGAGTGGTCGACCTCCAGGCCGCGCTCCAGGAACAGCTCCTTGATGTCGCGGTAGCTGAGCGGGTAGCGCAAATACCAGGAGACGGCCTGCAGGATCAGCGATGCCTCGAAATGCCGGCCCTTGAAATCGCCCTTGGACCGATGCTTGAGCCGCTCGACAAGGGCGTTCAGGATCATGGGCCACCTCCGGTTCGGAGGCCGCAAAGTCAGCCGGCATGCCTAACAAGCCGTGAACACCAAAACTTTGCGACAAGCCCCGAAACTGTGGCTGGCGGCCGCGGCAGGGCTCGAACCTGCAACCCTCAGCTTCGAAGGCTGATGCTCTGTCCAGTTGAGCTACGCGGCCAAATGATCGCGTTTAACGCTATCAAATCACGTGTGATCTGCTTCATATATGGCCCCGTTTATGGAGAGTACACTGATTTACCGGCACCCGTGAATGGAGACACCGGCCCCGGGAAATGCTGGAGGAGCGGTGCCATGAACTGCTGTCCACCCATTGATCGCGTCGTCTGCCTCTCAGAGCTCTCGAAAGACCTCGAGGGCGAGTTGCGCCCGGTGGAAGCCGTGCGCGAGACATGCGACCAGCTCCAGTGCGTGACGCTCGAAACCGTGCACCAGCTCGACCTAAAGGTCTTTGCCCATGTCTGCGACTCCGAGACCGGCAAGGTCCGACCTTTCGGTACCTCGACCATGTACTCGGCCTGACAGAGCTTGCGAAGAGGTTCTCGCCGATACCAGAACGGGCCAGCATAGCCGTCACCCTCTGACCGCCCAGGTTCGCCAATCCGTGTTCGGGCGGCTGGCCGGATACGAGGACGTCAACGATGCCAACCGGCTGCGGCGGGATCAGGGGCGCGCAGCGCTCAAGCGAGACCTCGAAGCGGCGCGCTATGCGGCCGATCGCGCTTTCCGGCAATACGACGCTGCCGACCCAGTCAACAGGCTGGTGGCTGGCGAACTGGAGGCGCGCTGGCCGGCACCGGAGGATTACGACCGGGTCTGAGAAAACCAGCGGCGGTTCCGCCAGCTCGTCTCGAACCAGGTGGCGAGATCGGCATCCCAAATGCCGCGCAGCTCGTCGGGCGACAGCTCCCATGGTGTCTTGGGCATCAGCTTCTCCGACGCCTGGACCATCCGCTCGACGTGCTTCGGGGGAAGCCGCGGGTTCTGTGGACCGTTTAGAGTTGTTACGCAAGCCACGAGGCAAACCATTTGCCGCTCTCACTCGATCAGCTCGTCGGCGTGGACCAGGAGCGTGGGCGGGATCTCCAGGCCGAACGCTCTCGCGGTCTTGAGATTGATAATGAACTCAATCTCGGTCGGCTGCAGCACGGGGAGGTCAGCAGGGTTTTCGCCCTTGAGGATTCGGCCAATGTAGACGCCGACTTGGCGGAATCCATTGGTCAGATTGGTCCCATACGTCATCAACCCGCCCGCAACGGCAAACTCCCGCCACCCGAAGACCGCGGGCAGCCTGTGACGAAGCGCAAGTGCAGCAAGTTGCTTGCTACGACTGGTGTAGAAAGAATCGCCACTAATCACCAAACCGGGCGCCTTGAGTTCGACCGCTTTGGCGAAGGCCGCCTCCAGCTCGCGATCCGTGCCGGCATTGAGAACGTGCAGTTCAACCTTCAGGTCGCGGGCCGCCGTTTCCAAATCCCGCAATATCTCTTTCGCGCGAGCCGGATCAGTCTGATTGACGAGCACGGCAAATGCCGTCTCCGCAGGGAAGAGTTCTAGCATCAACTCAAGCCGCTTTCGCCCGAGCCTGACATCAAAAACGCTGACGCCTGTTGCGTTGCCTCCTGGCCTGCTCAGACTTGCAACAAGCCCGGCTTCAACCGGGTCAAATCCTGCCACGAAGACGATGGGAATGGTTCGGGTCGCCGTCCAGGCTGCGCGTGCTCCCGGGCCATTCGCGGTGATTACATCCACCTGACGCTGAACGAGTTCCGCAGCCAAGGCCGGCAGCCGGTCGGTTTGATGTTCCGCGAAGCGGAACTCGATCACAACGTTCTGGCCCTCGACGAAGCCGGCCTCTTTCAGACCTTGGCGAAAGCCAGCCAGAAGATATAGGTCTTCTCCCGGCGCGCGCATGGTCAGAAAGCCGATCACCGGTATCCTTGGCTGCTGCGCCCGTGCTGTGGCTGACCACAAGGCTGCTGTTCCGCCAAGGAGCGAGAGTGCAGTGGCTGACCACAAGGCTGGTGTTCCGCCAAGGAGCGAAAGAAAGTCTCGCCGTCTCATGGCCTCACCTCGCCGAGGCGTTGCCGTGCGCTGTTGAACCCCCAACCTCGACACCAGCCAGTAGGCTATAGCGAGCGGGAGACAGATTCCATCGGGATCTGACCCTAGCCGTTGTGGCTCTAGGGCGGGGCGGCAAGTGAATGCCCTCCGCAGTATGCAGTATTACGTGCGCAACACCTGACCCCGCTCGGTCGCTTCATGCCGGGTGAGGTTCTTTTAGCTGCCGTCGGCCTCCTTGCTCCTGGGCCATCGGACCCATCGGAACCCTGCCGGGCTGTCGCCATTGTCGCCTTCAGCCCTGCCTTCCTTGATCTTCAGCAGGGCCCAGCTCTTGCCCTCGCGGTGGCTCCTCGCGAGGGCTTTTTCTATGTCAGGCTCGATCGATCAGCTTCACGAGTTCTCCAAAGCCCTCGCGGTATGAGTAGCGGTTGCGCTCGCACCACTTCACGAAGCGGTCGAGATCACTCACCGAAGCGCGGATGTTGATCTGATCGATCGGCTCGTCCGATCCCATGCGCTTCTTGCGTCGCCGCAGCGGCGCCTCCCGGCTCCGGAAACCAAGCTGCTCCCCTATCCTGTCATTTTCAGGCGCTACGGGCTCGCGCTGCGCTGGTGCCGCCGGCTAAATGTCGGATTAATCTTCGAGTTAGGATAGTTTTGAGGTGAAGCTGATGGCGCCTTCTACACCATGTCCGACAGGTTAGGATGAGGCTGGGGCGTGCACCGGTCCAAAGCCAGAGCGGACCCTGCAGCATGACGGACAATGATTCAGCCGACCGGCGGGAAGTGTCGTAGGCAGCTGAGAGGCGTAGATAGGTCTTCCCGCAGAGTGGAGGCGCATGAGGGAGAGCGACATGCCCGTCCATGGCACGCAATTAGCCATGGCCGGTCGCCCGCAACGACACCGTCGAGGTGGTGCCTTGGTGGTCCCTAGACACTCGTTGATCGACAGCGGTTTTGTTCTAAGTCTTTGATTCGATTGGTGGGTGTACAAGGACTCGAACCTTGGACCCGCTGATTAAGAGTCAGCCGTTCTCGTTTTCAATGTCCGCAGTCGTTGCGCCGTGCTGGCGAGACGGCGGTACGGAAAGCGCCACGCCGCCACCAGGGTTTTGAGCCCCTCCCACAATCTAGCGTGCATTGCCGCCTCGCTCTGAGCCTAAAACCTACGAGACGTCTGACAGGAAGTGCCACGATTTGAGCCGTTGCGGGTCCATAACGAATAAGGTCCTACCCCGAGGGTTGCGTGAGAAGCCGTAGCCTGCCCTCGGGCAGGCTACCCATTGCACGCCGACTGCCCCTATACCACTGCGATCCGTCGTGGCTTTGCCGCTTCGGCTTTCGGCAGAGTCAGCGTAATGACGCCGTCCCGCATCTCAGCCGTGATCTTGTTCTGATCGATCTGGCTGGATATCCGGAAGTTCCGCCGATACGGCCCGACATTGTACTCGCCATAGACGGGCTGTAGACCTTCATACTTCTGGAAATCAATGCGGCCCTCGATGGTGAGCACGCCA
>NZ_LN811364.1:108712-147421 GCF_001006805.1 Microvirga massiliensis
CGCTTTAGCCCCTTCAAGTGCTCAAGAGGCACTGTCAGGCCCGCCGCTTTCTTCAGGAGTCATAGCCTGAAATACGGTGAACGGGTTCGAACCTTAGACGAAGGCGAGTGATCTGGAGGTGGCCCGCAAATTCGTCCGCCCGACATTTCAGCGCGTAAAGCGCCAGCCAGACAAACCACAGGAGGACTGCGGCGAGCGACAACGCCTCCCCGACGAGGGCCGGTGCCCCCCAGCGCCTGGCGGCGCGCCACCCGTTGCCGAACCCGCCCGGGCCCAGCGCCATCCCCAAGACGGTCGCCGGCACGAGCGGAAGGGAAAGGCGATGGTTGATCGCGGGACAGGAAGCGGATCAAGGCCAAGATCGGCGACTACTCATCCATGACGCTCGCCGGCGCGCGGGAGGTGTTCAAGCGCGACTACGCCGATGCAATCCAAAAGGGTCGCGGCATTAAGATGTGAGCGACACCCGCCCCGGCACGGTGGCCGACCTCTGCGAAGCCTATGTCGTCTCCCTCAAGGAGGCAGGCAAGCCCTCTTGGAAACAGATCGAGAAGAGGCTCAACAAGGTGGCCGGACTGCGTTCGCCGGCGTCAGGATAAACACTTGCTGTCCCAGTACACTAGGCTCATTGCCCCACGCTCGCTGAAGGCGTTCGGTGTCGCCGTCGCGCGCGTTCACACAAAGTCGACGGGCTCGGTGGGGCCGGGGCAAGGTAGCCAAAACGGGTTACGGAGTGGCCCCTGCTAGCTCAATCCGCGCCCCGAGCTGGAGCACCCGTCCGAGATCGTCGGCGTTGCGCCAGGTCTCGTGAACCAGTCCGCCCACGATCCGAAAGATGAAGGTCGCGGAGAACTCCTGGCGGCGGCCATGGCTGGGTATGCCGAAGAAACTCTCCTGGAGGCAGCTATTCCACGCGCGCACGGCCACCTTATCGCCTTCGCCGATCACGTCCTTGATCGACTAGGTTTGATCAATCCGCCCGAAGCTGGCGAACAGGGCCCGGATCCCGTCCGGGCCGACCGGCAGCGACGGAGGTCCTCCGTGCATCGTCCAGGTTGGTGCCGTCATCGCGCACAGCTCCTCGACGTTGCCCTGGGTAACGAGTTCGAACCATCTGCAGGCGATGCGCTTGTTGTCCTCGATTGTCGACATCCGACTGTTTCCTTGAAGCGAACAGGTTGCAAGAGCCCGGCGGGGCGGAAGATTGCGGAGGAATTTGCAGTCTTTCAGTCTCAGTTGGCAGCAATCTGTGAAGATCGCGGCCAGGAGCCGGATGAATTGACGTTCGGTGATTTCGCCGAGCTAATTGAAGCCTATCTCACGGTGCCTGCTTAACTGTCTCTGCGGTGCTGTCCCGACACCAGATCGGGCGGCATGCGAAGCGCGAGGAGGATGAAGGCCCGGCTTGAGCCTCGCTCTGCGCCGTGGCCTCGCCGGTCGCAACGGCAGGACGCTGACCCGCGTATCCGAGCTGGCGCCCTCGAAACAGCCACTGAATATAATCATGGATGGTTTCGGGAGGTCTCCGGGCACATTTGGGTGCACACTCCCGGGTCCGGTCTGATGGCCTTGGCATGTGCGGACCGGATCAGATGCCAGGATCCCAGGCCAGCAGGTCACCTTGGGTGGATCGGCCTGAAGTCTGCGGTTCATCATGCGGGCATGGAGCCGTTTCACGGTGCGGCTCGCGGTGGTCACGCACAGGAAGGGCAGGACGGGGTGAACCAGCGCCGCCAGCCCGGCCCCAAGCAGAGGGCCAGCAAAGCTCAGGGCAACACCCATATGTTCGACATAGGATTCCCCACGGACGCAGGATGGTCGGTGAACAAGTTCTTGAACCGCATGAGAGTCTCCCGCTGCTCGTGGTATGTGGCCAAGCGCTGGACACCCGGGAGAATACTCGGCTCGCCTAGCCGGGCACGATGGTAACGCCAGCGTGCATCTTCTGGCCGCCTTGGCGAACGGGCTTGGGGCAGCGATGGTATTCTCCCGCGAGGACGAGCTCGTTCTCTGACGCCTTGCAGGTCCTCAGCGATATTTCCTGCATTCTCGTTTGGAAGGACGGGAAGCATCGCTGAATGGCGCGCCGAAATTGCTATCAGGCCATGGCATCAAGGCTTCACAACATGGTGCCATTTGACTATTTTAGAATTCCGTCTGACATGTCAGTCTTTGCTGTCGGCCGTGGAACTGTGAGATCCGACATTGCAAGATACGGCGGAAGGTCATCTTAATGACCATCTCTACGAGGCTTTGAAGCTGGCGATCATCTCTTGCGAGTTGCCGCCCGGGGCAGAGCTCTCTGAAGGCTATCTCGCG
Source organism: Microvirga massiliensis (assembly GCF_001006805.1). Classification (GTDB taxonomy): domain Bacteria; phylum Pseudomonadota; class Alphaproteobacteria; order Rhizobiales; family Beijerinckiaceae; genus Microvirga; species Microvirga massiliensis. The sequence continues at coordinate 111,032 of NZ_LN811364.1, forward strand.
GCACGCTACGAGGTCGGGAAAGCCCCCGTGCGCCACGCCCTCTCGCGCCTCGGTCAGGACGGGTGGGTTAAGAGTATTCCGCGTAGCGGCCACATCGTGGCACCGATGACGATGGAAGACGTGTTCGACATCTTCGCGATGCGCGAAATCGTTGAGCCGGAATCGGCGGCACGCGCGGCCGGCAAGATCTCCGAATCGAAGCTCAATCGGCTCAACAAGGCTTGCGCAATCCGGTATCGCGTCACCGACATGCTCGCGAAGCGCCGCTTTCTGCTAGCGAACAGGGACTTCCACGTTGCTATCGCCCGCGCTTGCGGCAGCCCGCGCCTAGCGCGGACGGTTGAGAGGCTCCACGACGAATCGCTGCGAGTGCTCTACCTGAGCGCCAGCGAGCGCGAGCTGTCGGATGATTGGTCGCGCGGCCACGGGCCGATGATCGAGGCGATTTCCAGCGGCAACCGGGACGAGGCCTACAGGACAACGCTGGACGGGATCAAGCGCAGCCGGGACGCGGTAATCGCCGCCTTCGCGGCTGCTCCCGAACTAATCACCGGCCGGCGGACGCGGCGGGCAATGGCTCGCATGTCCGCCGCGAGGTGACGAGGGCAGGCGCCTGCGCGATCAATCGATCGCTGCGACGACCTTGATCTCGACGAGATGACGTGCCGTCGCGAGCGGCGCCCCGACCGTGGCACGCGCCGGGGCGCTACCTTCGGGCATCCAAGCCTCCCATACGGCATTCATCTTCGGCGCGTCTTCCATCGACGCGAGCCAGATCTGGGCCGACAGAATGCGCGTCTTATCAGTGCCGGCCTCAGCCAGCAGGGTGTCGATCTTGGCAAGCGTTTCGCGCGTCTGGACCGAGATGTCGGCTTCCAGGTTATCGGCGACCTGTCCCGCCAAATAGGCAATGCCGCGATGGACGACGAGTTTGCTCAGGCGCTTGTTGGTGCCGCTTCTCTGGATCGACATGTAATCACTCCGGTAGTTGATGCCGTCGATTGACATGTCAGATCTGACATGTCAACGATAGAAAGAACATATGAGCCCAAGGGAGGAAAATGATGAAGTTTGACCAGAATGGCACCGTGTCGCGCCGCAACTTCCTTCGCATCGCCGGCGCTGCGGGCGCCACGATTTGTGCGCCTGCGGTCTGGGGACTGAAGGCGCAGGAAGGGCGGCGTATCGTCGTCCGCGATCCCGGCGGCCCCTACACGCCGGGCTTCACACTTGCATTCTACGAGCCGTTCAAAAAGGCGACCGGCATTGAGGTCGTCGGGATCGTTGGGCAGCATGATCCAGTTGCCTACATCCGGAGCATTGTCGAGACGAAGAACTACGTCTGGGATGGTGCGCTCGTGAACCAAATGGTGCACGACGTGCTCATGGGCTCCAAGTCCGGCGGCCTGCTCGAAGAGCATAAGGCCGACCCCGGCGGAATTCCGAAGCGCTTCGTCAAGCCAAGCTTCATGCCTGTTCTGGCGCTGCAGACGGTGTTCACATATCGGACCGATGCATTCAGTGGAAAAGCCGCCCCCGAATCCTGGGCCGATTTTTGGAACGTGAACGAATTTCCGGGCCGTCGCGCGCTGCGCAAGTCGCCGCAAGAGACACTCGAACAGGCGCTGCTGGCTGACGGTGTGCCAGCTGATAAGCTCTATCCTCTCGACCTGGATCGCGCCTTCAAGAGTCTCGACCGGCTTAAGAAGGACGTGCAGGTTTGGTGGACCGGCGGCGCGCAGACATCACAGATGTTGAAGACGCGAGAGGTGGATCTGTGCCCGACTTGGAACGCGCGCGCCCAGGCTGCAATCGACGAGGGAGCACCGGCGAAGATCGTCTTCAATCAGGGACTTCTCAATACAGAAGGCTTCTGCGTGATCAAGGGCGGCCCCAAAGCCGATCTCGTGCGCGAGTTCATCGCATTCACGCGTGACCCTGAGCGCCAGGCCGCCTTCACCAAACATCTGTCCTACGGCCCGGTACATCCGGACGCCTACAAGTTCATTGATGCCGAGCGCGCCAAGGCATTGCCGACATCGCCCGAAAACATGAAGACGGCGATCCAGGTCAATACGCAGTATTGGTCCGGCGCGCTGGATGCGGTTCAGGAACGCTTCAACGCTTGGCTCCTCGGGTGAGGAGATGGTCGATAAGTTAGTCAAGCTGTCTGTCCGTAACGTCGGCAAGCAATACGGCCAGATTAGCGCACTGGAAGGCGCGACCTTCGATTTGGCCGAGGGTGAGTTCCTGACGTTGCTGGGGCCTTCGGGCTCCGGCAAGACTACGCTCTTGATGATCGTTGCCGGGCTGATCATACCGACTTCGGGAGAGGTCATGATCGACGGGCGGGAGGCCACGAACGCGCCGAGTCGTGACCGCGACATCGGAATGGTGTTCCAGAGCTATGCATTGTTTCCACATCTGACCGTTGCCGAGAATGTCGCGTTTCCCTTGGAGATGCGGAAGCTTCCCAAGCGTGAGATCGAGCAGCGGGTGCGGGAGACACTCGATCTCGTCCAACTCGGGCATCTCGCGGATCGGCTGCCGGCACGGCTCTCCGGCGGGCAACAGCAGCGCGTGGCTCTGGCCCGAGCGATGGTGTACCGTCCGTCCATCATCCTGATGGACGAGCCTCTTGGTGCGCTCGACAAGAAGCTCCGAGAGCATATGCAGAACGAGATTCGCCGGCTGCACCGCGAACTCGGTATCACGGTTCTCTACGTCACTCATGACCAAGACGAGGCGATGGGTCTCTCTGACCGCATTTGCCTGATGAACAATGCCCGCGTCGAGCAGATCGGGACGCCGAGCGATCTCTATTTCAGGCCGCGGACGCCGTTTGCAGCCAATTTCATTGGTGAATCGAATCTGCTGCCGATCACGGTCGGTCCGACCATCGGTGAGCTGAGATCGGTCGCCACGTCAGCGGGGGCCAACCTCGTTGGACGGACGGTCGACAGCAGCCCGAGCCACGGCGGCGCCCTTCTGGCGGTGCGTCCGGAGCGTCTCAAGCTGATGGAGGACGGCCAAAAGGCAGACAATGAGCTCACCGGCGTCGTTCGCGAAACGGTTATGCTCGGCGCGCTGACGCGGATTTCGATCGAGCCAGCCGGCGGCGGCAACCTCGTCGCGCTTCTCCTCACGTCCAGTGATTGCCACCTGCGCGAGGGCGAAGGTGTGCGCATCGGCTGGGACGCCGATGCCGGCATCGTGCTGCCGCAGCACGCGGTCTAGAGGCGGACCCGCATGACCATCGGTTTGAATTTATCCTCGCACAGCCGCGCCGGCTCGAACGGGATGCGATTCATCGACTTGCGTGGCTGGGCGCTCCTGCTGCCGACCGCTCTCCTGCTGGGCATCTTCTTCGTCTATCCGGTCGTCAAGCTCCTTGCGCTGAGCTTCCTCGACTCAGCCGGGCACATCAGCTTCCTTCAGTATGGGCGGCTGTTAGGGTCTCCGGTCTACGTCTCGATTCTCTGGACGACGCTGCAGATTGCGTTTTGGACCACGGTGGTATCGCTCGTCGCCGGCTATCCGGTGGCTTACGCGATAGCCCGCGCCGAACCACGCAGCCGGGCCAGGCTGATGCTATGGGTCCTGCTGCCGTTCTGGACGAGTTTCCTCGTGCGCACCTTCGCCTGGATCGTGCTGCTTGGACGCAACGGCGTCATTAACGACGTCCTTCAGCGCCTCGGCCTCACCGGCGCTCCTCTCGATCTGATCTACAATCTCGCGGGCGTCCTGGTCGGCATGGTGCATGCCCTCATGCCGCTGGCGATCCTGACGCTCGTCCCGGTCCTCGAGAAAATCAGCCGCGATCTCGAACGGGCCGCATCCGTGATGGGTGCCCGAGGCGGATCGATCTTCTGGCGGGTTTATTTCCCGCTATCTTTTGCGGGTGTCGCTGCGGCAGGGCTCCTCGTTTTCATCTCGGCGCTCGGTTTCTTCATCACGCCGGCCCTGCTCGGCTCGCCCAGGGAGACCATGGTCGGCCAACTCATCATCCAGCAAATCCAGGAGATGATGAACTGGGGTTTCGGCGGGGCACTCTCTGCGCTTCTGATCGCCGCGACAATCGTGATCTTCCTCGTCTATGATCGCCTAGTCGGGATGTCGACGCTGGCGGGCGGCGAGACATCGCGCGCCGGCGCCGCCAGCCCTTCCACGCAATACACAAAAGTCGTGCTCACCGCGGCCGGACGCGCCTCGGACACCGTGGCAGTCTGGCTCGGCAAAGTCGGGTTTCGCCGGGCGCCTGCATCGCTGGGTTGGACCACGCGCATGCTGGTTCTTGTCTTCCTCGCCGGCCCGGCGCTGTTCCTCATCCCCGTGTCCTTCTCGACCAGCGCCTTCATCGAGTGGCCGCCGAGCCTGTTCTCTACGCGGTGGTATGCCGAGATTGTTGAATCGCCGCAATGGTTGGGTGCGGCGACGCGCTCGTTCATCGTTGCCGGCCTGTCGGCATTTCTCGCCGTTCTCATCGGCACGCCAGCGGCCTTCGCACTCACGCGTTTCGACTTGCGTGGCAAGTCCGCGATCCTTGCCCTCATTCTCGCGCCGCTGATTGTGCCGCGGATCGTGACCGCCGTTGGGCTGTTCTACTTCTTCGCGCAACTGGGCTTGATTGGGACCACCATCGGCTTGGTCGTTGGTCACGCCGTTCTGTCAGTGCCTTACGTCACGATCACCGTGATGGCGGTGCTGAAACATCATGATTGGCGCCTCGAGCAGGCTGCCACGACCATGGGCGCATCGCGCGTCGCAACGCTGCGTCGGATCACACTGCCACTCATCCGGAACGGACTGATCGCAGCCTACCTGTTCGCCTTCGTCACCTCGTTCGACGAACTCACCATCGCCCTGTTCGTAACTGGTGGTCTGTTCGGGACGCTGCCGAAGCAAATGTGGGACGATGCGCTGCTTAAGGTCAGCCCGACATTGGCGGCCGTCTCGGTCGTGCTGCTGGTCCTGGTTACAATTTTCGTGATTGCTGCGGAGCGCCTGTCGCGTCAGCGCAGCGCGTGAGGAACTCAAATGAATTCGCCTAGATCATCATCGGATCCGCGCCAAGTCTATGTCATCGGCGCGGGCGTGGTCGGATTGAGCGCTGCGGTCCAATTGCTGCGGCGCGGCTTATCGGTCACGGTCATCGAGGAGAGCGAACCCGGCTCCGGCGCGTCCTATGGCAATTCGGGAATGCTGGGTGCCAACACCGCGATCCCGACCTATCGGCCGGGAATGATCTGGAAAGTTCCAGGTTGGCTGGCCGATCCGCTCGGGCCGCTGACCGTTAAGGCGCGCTATTTGCCGCGAGCTTTGCCTTGGCTGTGGCAGTATCTCAAGGCCGGCACCCGGGCGCAGGTATTCCATGCTTCGCAGGCGCTCCGGACCCTGCACAGATCGACCCTCGAAGGCTGGCGCGACAACATCGGTGGCAGCGCCATGGACCGCCTGACGCGCCGCGACGGCCAGATCTATCTCTGGGAGGGCTTGAACGAGCCGCCGACACGCAGCCTGGAGGACGAGGTCCGCAGCCATCTCGGCATCGAGTCCGAGATTCTAGGGGTGGATCAGATACGCCAGTATTTCCCGGGGATTTCCCGCGATATCTCGCATGGCCTGTTCATCCCCGGGAATGGCCATACTGTCGATCCGAAAGGGCTTGTGAACGCGCTTTCCGAGAGGTTCCAGCAGGAGGGTGGTGTCCTGGTCCGGGAGCGCGTCGTCAAGCTCTGGCGTGATGATCGCGGTCGCTGGAGCTTAATGACTAACCTGAACAACCATCACGGGGACTTGGTCATCCTGGCGGCCGGGGCATGGTCGGCGCGCCTCTTGTCGACTCTGGATGTGAAGATCCCGCTGGAGTCGGAGCGCGGCTACCATGTGATGCTGCGCAATCCGTCGATCCGGTTGAACATGCCGATTCTGAACAAGACGCGTTACTTCGGGCTCAACTCCATGTCCGAAGGTCTGCGCGTCTCAGGTACGGTCGAGATCGCCGGCCTCGAGGCCCCGCCCACGCTCAAGCGGGCGAAGATTCTCGTCACCCAGGCCAAGCGCCTGTTCCCCGCACTGACCTTCGACGAGGAGGTGTACTGGATGGGACACCGGCCATCTACGCCCGATGGGTTGCCAGTCATCGGACCGATCCCAGGGCAGCCGAACCTCTTTGGTTGTTTCGGACATGGCCACTCCGGTCTGACGGCAGCACCTGCGAGTGGTCAGCTGCTGGCCGAACTCATCTGCGGCGAGAAGCCTACGATCGACCCCGAGCCTTTTGCCGCCTCGAGATTTCTCCGATGAGGCCCTCGTCTACGGGCTTATGACCGTCCTCATGATCGTGGCGCCGCTGGGGTTGAGCAGTTAGAAACAGGGAATTGGAACCATGGCAAGGCGGTTGAAAGCGGCGCTGAGGGGCGAAGACTCGACACAAGATGCCGCGCTCACGAGGACGGTCGAAGAGCTTCTCGCGCAGGTGGAGGCCGGGGGCGATCGTGCGGTGCGTGAGCTTGCCAACAAGTTCGACGGGCTCGACCGCAACTCCTATCGGCTGAGCGAGGCGGAGGTCCGCCGCTGCGTCGAGAGCCTCACCAAACAGCAGCGCGAGGACATTGAGTTCGCCCAGGAGCAGGTCCGCAACTTCGCGCGGGCGCAGCGGGCCGCCGTGAAGGACATCGAGATCGAAACATTGCCGGGAGTGATCCTCGGCCACAAGAACATCCCCATCGCGAATGTTGGCTGCTATGTGCCGGGCGGGAAGTATCCGCTGCTGGCCTCCGCCCATATGTCGGTGCTCACCGCCAAGGTCGCTGGCTGCGACCGTGTGATCACCTGCGCGCCGCCGTTCCAGGGCGAACTCGCTCCCCTGATAGTGGCGGCCCAGTATCTCGCGGGTGCTGACGAAATCTACTGCCTTGGCGGCGTCCAGGCGATCGCGGCGATGGCGTTCGGTACCGAAACGATCAAGCCGGTTGATATGCTCGCCGGCCCGGGCAATGCCTATGTCGCGGAAGCCAAGCGCCTGCTGTTCGGGCGCGTCGGCATCGACCTGTTTGCCGGGCCGACCGAGACCATGGTGATCGCCGACGACACGGTGGACGGTGAGATGTGCGCCACCGACCTGCTGGGACAGGCCGAGCACGGCGTCAATTCGCCGGCCGTCCTGCTGACCACATCGGAAAAACTGGCGCGCGACACGATCCGCGAGATCGAGCGGCTTCTGCAGATCCTGCCAACCCGCGAGATTGCCCGAAAAGCCTGGGACGACTATGGCGAGGTGATCCTCTGCGAGGACGACGACGAAATGGTGCATGAGGCGGACCGGATCGCGTCGGAGCACGTGCAGGTGATGACTGCCGATCCGGGCTTCTTCCTCGAGCGCCTGAAGAACTACGGCTCTCTATTCCTCGGCGCGCGCACGACCGTGGCGTATGGCGACAAAGTGATCGGCACCAACCACACGCTGCCGACGAAAAAGGCTGCCCGCTACACCGGCGGCCTCTGGGTTGGCAAGTTCCTGAAGACCTGCACCTATCAGCGCGTGGAGACCGACGAGGCCTCAGCAATGATCGGCAAACACTGCTCGCGACTGTGCATAATGGAAGGCTTCGTCGGCCATGCCGAACAGGCCAATATCCGCATCAGGCGCTTCGGCGGCCTCAATGTTCCCTACGGCGCCGCTGCCGAATGATGTCGAAAATCTGTTGCAGGCGGCCGGGTCGGTGATCGAACAGCTCGGATCACGGTCGGCGACGCTGGCTGCCATGGCCCCAGCCCGGACGCAACCTGACAGGTCAGGAATCGTCTGACTTGGCGCTGCGATGATCAGTTCAAACCCGTTCTTATGGAGTCGACATATGGCGGATGCTCCGTTCTTATCGTGGCCCGAGCCGTCGCGCGGAAAACGCCGTGAGCCGGTCGCGGCGCGCTTTGCCGCCGGCACCGCCTGGACCGACGGGAAGATCGTGCCGGTCGCTGAGGCGACGCTGCCGCTACTCGATTGGGGGTTTTTGCGTTCCGACGCCTGTCAGGAAACGATTTCGGCCTGGGACGGGATCCTGTTCAGGCTCGATGACCATCTCGACCGCTTCTGGCGCTCGCTCGACCGGCTGCGCATGACCTCACCGCTGAGCCGGGAAGAGATCCGCCGCATCATCCATGTGCTCATCGCCACCGCCGGCTATGACAACGCGTATGTCCAAATCATCATGACGCGCGGTCGGCCGCCGATCGGCAGCCGCGACATTCGCCTGTGCAGCAACCGTTTCCAAGCGTTTTGCATTCCTTACGTCTGGATCGCGACGCCCGAGGTACAGGAGCGCGGCCTGCACCTGCATGTCAGCCGACGCCATCGTGTGCCTGCGGCCTCGGTCGATCCCATGGTGAAGCACTATCATTGGCTCGACTTCGAAATGGGCCTGCTCGAAGCCTATGACGCCGGCGCTGAAACCGTCGTGCTGTCGGATGCCAACGGCAACATCCTCGAAGGACCGGGCTTCAACATCTTCATCAGGAAGGGCGACAAGCTGCTCACGCCCAGCTCCGGCATGCTCGATGGCATGACGCGCCGCACAGTCATGGAGATCTGCCGTGATCTCGGTATCCCCGTCGAGGAGACCGACGTGCCGATTGAGACTTTGTTGAATGCGGACGAAATCTTCCTGACGACCACAGCGGGCGGCGTCCTGCCCGTGACCTCGGTGGACGCCAAGGCCATCCGCAACGGCCCAGGGCCATTCACTGCCAGGATCCATAGCGCCTATTGGCAACGCCGCGCCGATGGCTGGCTCGGCGATCCCATCGACTACACCATCCCCACAACCCTCGTCGCGGAATTGGGGTGTGCATAATCGCTCCAAGACGCCCGGCGCACCACGACCGACACCAATAATCTGATCGCAGTGCCACTGTGACAGTCTGCCGAACCGAAAGGGCGCGCGTCTTTGCAAGAGTTTCGGCCTCGTGCTGGCTCCGCGAACGGCGAAGACCCTCTACCAATCCGGACCTCATCTTGTGTCTGTCAGTCGTGCAGAGTTTGATCGGTTTGTTCTATTAGGACAGCAATCGGTTTCGTTGGCACCGAGATTGGGTAGTTTGTTATGCCCGAGGTTGCCTATCTGACGACGGAAGGTCGGGCGTGAGTTCAAGGTCGAGGCGCTCGCTTGATCATTGGTCGAGAGGCAGCATTGGGTCAGGACATGGAGGTCCACGAGAACGTGCTGCCCAAATCGGTGAAGCATTTTGTGGCCGATCCGGCGCAGGTCCTCTGGACACCGGAGGATTAGCCGAAGCAGCTTGAGGTCGAGCGACTGCGAATGCAGCTTATCCGGTTCCCCTGACCCAATTGATGTAGGCGAGGCGCCAGTCCAAAGTGGGCTTCGGCCGCTCACGACCGGTTGAAGGCCGCAATCGTCGACCATCAAGCAGAAGATCAAGGCCTTCACGGGCCACCCTTGGCACCATCATCACTCTCCAACAGACCGATTCTCGATGTGCCGCAGCCATGACAAGGCCATGCGGGAGACGTTTGGCAAGCTCTCGGACGCGATTGGAGAAGCTGCGCTTGCCCACCTGCCCGACTTGCAGACCAGACCCCGGCAATAACCTGCGGATGCCACAATATAATCTGACTTGCCGATCAGAAGCATCTGTGCGGTGAGCAGAGCCCGCAGCCCTTGGGAAAACGTCGATTTCACGAGCACGTGTCGGAACCAGACGGTCGGGATTACCTGCGTTTTCGCACGGGCATCGGTGCAATCGGACTTGACCGGCATGGTCTTGGCCGCAGCCCAAAGGCGCAGCATCCCGATGCGTGAGACAGGCAGACCGGCTCCTGTAAGTCCTGCATACAGCCGGCAAGACAAAGCGCCTGCCTCCAAACCGGCTCGGTTAAAGGCGCCGTCCATTTCCTGGCGTGCCATCGCGAGCGCCTCTGGCTTTGTATCCTCCAGTAGCTCGCGGACAACATGCCCATGCTAGTCCACAATGCAGATGATGCTGCTCAAACGAAACGTCGTCCGCGACGAAGTGGGACTCCATGGTATCTCATGCGACCGCTCTTCGATGGGCGGCCTCACCCATCAACTGGGCGCGATTGCCGAGGCTACCGTGCCCGGTTGATTACGGAATCTAACTTGTCGCACTCCCGCAGAAAGCAGACATTGCCGCCTATCTCGAGGCTGGGTCTACTCGAAACCGCTTTGCTGTATGATCCCAGCTCGCTTCTTCGTAAATTCCACAACGGAAGACAAATAAAAATCGAGATCCGATTGGCTGACCGGGAGACTCAGAGCTATCATGCCGCGCCGCGCGGTATAAATTCCGGCATCCAGCATATCAAAGAAGAACAGCTCCCGGAGGAGGTCTTCGCGTTCATGCGCTCTGTACGGTCGGTCGATCGGCCCCGGGCGGAAATGCGGGGTTATGAGGGATCCTAAGCCCGTAAACATCAGCCCGGTGCCGCAGCATGCAGTATTCAACCTGTTTCGTAGGCTTTCACCCTGATGGAAGAGGTCGTTGGCCGCTTGATCTCCAAAAACTTCCAAGGCCGCCGTCCCAGCGGCCATACTGAGGACGTTATTGTTGAACGTCCCCGCATGGGGAATACTTTCTGCGAAAAGCTCCATGATCTCCCTACGGCCACCGAAGGCGCCAAAACTCATTCCTCCACCCAGGTATTTTCCAAGAGTGGTCATATCGGGGCTTATCCCAAGGCGCCTCTGCATGCCGCCTGTAGACATGCGGGAAGTCATCACTTCATCAAGAATGAGGAGAGATCCGGTTTCGACTGTCGCCTGCCGAATAGCCTTGATAAATTCGGGAGACCCCGGAATACATCCGCCAGCGCCTAGCATTGGCTCAACAATAACAGCAGCTATGTCGGATCCAGAATCGCGGATTGTTGCAAGCGTGCCTTCAACATCGTTGTAGTCGCCGAAAAGAAAGGGGAATGGGACTGAAGTTGTTGGCCCAGAAACTGGAAAGCTCAGAACTCCGCCGTGGTAAGCCCCACGAAACACCAGCACTTTCGAGCGTTGTGTGTACGCGCGGGCAGCGGTCAGGGCCATGATGTTGGCCTCTGTGCCACTGTTTGTGAAGCGGATCCTGTCTATGGAAGAAAAACGGGAGCAGATCCCGCGAGCAAGTGCCTCTTCCGCCGCGCCTACAGCGGCCAAACTTACGCCATTCGAAAGCGCGCCTCGAATCGCGTCATGAATTGTCCTCTCACTATGGCCAAACAGACCCGCTGAATATTCGCCACATAGATCAAGATAGTCGTTGCCGTCGATGTCTTGCAATCTGCAGCCCTCTCCGCGCGCCATGGCAGTGGGGAAGGGGCGATAACTTAGCAGGGTTCGCGTATTGCCACCTGGCATGACTTGCCGCGCTTTGGTGCTTAACTCTGCGCTTTTTGGTCTCTTCCTGGCATAAACATCATGCGCCTCCTTGATTGCCTCTCGGAGGCTTGTGAGAGAATTTGAAAGCTGCGAATTTTCCATGTAGAAGCACTCCGATTAGCGCGAGCTTTGGATCCTTCTCCGCACCATAATGTGATCACAAAACATTGCAATATGATTGTGCGGAAAGGCAGATTACCAAGGTCGCGGCCAGCGCTCGTCGGTCTAGGGGACAGAGACGTGAACGATGTTTTATTGGGCGAGAACCCGAGCGACGTCCTCTATGTGTAGGCGCTCACCGGCACAAACCTGTTAGTACCGGTTTGGCGTTCGCTGGACAGAATGTAAGGGGCAAAACCGCGGGCGAATCGGCGGACGGGGATGCAAACGCCGACAAGTCAGCACCGTTTCCTAGAGGATTTTGTTGTGATCTTCTCAATGCTTAACCCGGCCCGGGCTTTATGGCTGACGGAGCCAGTCGTCTGGCGCCCAGGCTCAACCTGGCTCCCCAAAGCTGACTGTCGGCGTCACCAAGTGGGCTCGTATTTCGAAATTGGAAGCGACTCTCCCTCGTGGTCGCCGGCTTGCATCAGGGGAGAGAGCTGTCGCTAAAAGCCGCTTTCTGTATCCAGATGCCTTGCCTTGGAGAGAGATCGCTGGATTGGATTCGGTCTCTAGCTTTCGGCCCCACAGGACTGACCTCGGAGTTTCGAGCGGGATGATAGATTCTGACGGAGATACGGCGCCCTCGAATGACGAGCAGGCGTATCGAAGACTTCGCCGAGCATTGATGGCTGGCGCGTTCCTGCCCGGCGAGCGTCTATCTATACGGAGGGTGGCGGCAGCACTCGACATGGGGATGATGCCCGTGCGTACGGCCCTGCTCCGCTTGGCCAGCGAGAAGGCTCTCGACGTTCTGCCCTCCGGAACTGCAGTAATACCGAGATTGTCAAAGACGGCTTTCCGTCACCTTACGGCGATCCGCCTTCAATTGGAGCCTCTCGCGGTCCAATTTGCAGCCCCAAATCTACGTCCGAAATGTCTGAAATTGTTGAGTGACAGTATTGACAGACAGAACGCTGCGCGTGAGCGAGGTGACCCAGAGGAGTTATTGCGAAACGATCGAGAATTCTTGTTCACGATTTATCAAGCATCCGAATCGCCCATGCTGCTCAGTTTCATCGAAAACGTGTGGCTCCGCCGTAGTCCTCTGTTCTGGGAAGCGAGGTGGGCTCTACTTGCACGGTATGGGACTATTACGAGACATCCGAAGATTCTTGCTGCCCTGAGGGCCAAAGATGTGGAATCAGCATGCGCAGAGTTAAAGTTGGAGATTCATAGTGCAGCTGAGTTTCTACTTAAAGAAATTCCTTTCGCTAGTATTGATCCCAACGAGGCGAGTTCCGGAAAAAGTCAAGATTCCCGAGCCAAAGGTCGATTTTGGAAAGGCGCGGCTCTCCCATGAGCCGGGACATAAAGTAAACATCTTTGGTCGCTGCGGGTAATGGATCGACCCGCGCCAAGTCGCAGCTTTCGGTGTTGCTCGATTATCTGCCCCCGATCGAGGAGCCGCGCGAACTGCATCGCGTGGCGCGTCCGCTGGCCGAACTGCTGCTCCTGACGGTGTGCGGAACGATCGCGGATTGTGACGACTATGACGCGATCGTGGGCCGGGGCGAGCAGCATCTGGCCTTTCTGCGGCAGTTTCTGCCCTATCATCACGGCGTGCCGACCGGGCGCTGGCTGACCATCATGATGAGCCGGATCAGCCCAGCGCTGGTTGCGAGCGCCTTCACGGGCTGAGTGCGGGCCTGCTGGCCAGGGTCCGACATCGCGAGAGCACCGGCTGTGCTCGCCAGAGGGGCCCGGACCAATGGGTCGGGCTCAAGTAGGGACGAGTCCGTGCATTAGCAAGCGCCGCTTGGCACCGCTGGAGTGGTCGCAGGCTACTTATCGGTGGCTTCGCTAAATCCACGCGAAGCAGCATCGCTTGGTGCACCAGCGAAATGGAACACCGCGGTACATCCGGACTTGTCTTTGAAGCGCGATCATTCAACGATTGCGAACAACCCGTTTGAATAAACGCTGTTGTTGTGACCCATTCCGAGCAAATTCCCGAGATGATCGAATCTCGCGCGGTGCAGAATCTGGTCGAGGTCGAGGCAATCAGCGGCGCGACTGTATTCGGCCGGCTCGGCGGCTGGGCCGAGGTGTTACAGTATGGTGCTCTCTAGCGGGCAATGGCCTCGACCCGCCGACAGACGCGAAGCAGCAGAATACGATGCTTGGTTCGGCGCCGAGGTCGCAGCCAGGGTTGCAGAGGCCGATCGTGGCGAGTTCATCGACAGCGATGAAGCCTTTGAGGCCGTGGAGGTGGCCATCGCCACAGCGATCGAGCGCCGATGAGGACCACCTATACCCGCCCTGCGCTTCAGAACCTTGCTCACCACGCCAGCATCGCCGCGAAGGACAATCCAGCGGCCGCACGCGATCAGGTCGTCGGGTCCGTCCGACGATAAACAGGCTGGGAGAGTTCCCGGAGATTGGCCGTCCCGGCCAATCTCCGGCACGCGGGAGTTCTCGCCGCCCCGCCCCCTTCGTGGTGATCTACCGGGTGAAGCAGGAACGCACGGTCATCCTGCGTGTCCTCCACGAGCGGCAGAGCTATCCCTGATGGATGGTCTCCGATCCAGCATCACTTCCGTAGACGGCTCGAACGCAGGACTAGCCCTCGACATGAGAAGGTCAGTAAACCGCTGACATAGCGCCAATCACTGACTGCATTAGCCTCAGCTCAGTATGTGGCTACCGGGTTTCTCGACCAGTTGCTGCCGTCAGCACCATCTCGAGAAGTACACCCGGGCCGAGCGCACTGACACCAATCGTTGCACGGGCAGGAAGGTGCTCTAACGAGAAGAAGTTCCTCCAGACGTCATTCAAGGCAGGCTTGAGCGCAAGATCGGAAACATAGATTTGGACAGAAAGGATTCGATCGCGCGACGAGCCATGAAGCGACAATAGGTTGTCCACTTGCCGGAGCACATCCTCCGTCTGACCCGCCATGTCAAGGGACAGATCCTCGGCTACGACGCCGCCGAAATAGAGAACACCGTTATATTCGACTACTTCGTGAAGAAGCCCGTCATAAAGACCAATGCGCGTAATCATCTGTGATTCCCTCTCGCCCAGCTGCGTCCCACGCCCTTCGAGCACACCTCTCTTGCGAGCGGGTCAGAAAAGACACGGTATACAGTCTAAAGGCTTGATTACAACCTCTGCCAGACTCTGTGACCATTAGGGCGTGCCTGCAAAGGGCTATAGCCAGAGGGTGATGGTCGCGATGTGCATGGCGAGGTAGTTGGCGGCGCGCTTTTTGTATCGCGTGGCAATGCGGCGGAACTGTTTGAGGCGATTGAACAGTCGCTCGACGCGGTTGCGCGCCCGATAGGCCTGAGGATCGAAGCCAGAGCAGCGGCGCTGCTGCGCGGTTGTGGGGATCACCGCGCCGATGCGGCGCCGGCGCAGGTAAGCGCGGACGGGCCGGCCCGTGAACGCCTTGCCACGCCTCAGATCCGCGACATGTTCCCTGATCAGAAGCAGAGCACGCTGGCAGGGACGCTAAGCAATCTTCGGCGGGATAGCTTGCTCCAGTCTGAATCCGGGATGTGGTTCCCGGTCGAACGAACAGAGGCTGCAGACGAGGGACTAGCGGAGGAAGGGGAGACCGCGCCGGTTGCGGACGCGATGGCCTCCAATGAGGTCGATCAGGATCTGCTGAAAGCGGCTCCCTGATCCGCGGGATCACCGTCGGTTAAAGGAGCGACCGCCGCATCGAGCCCTCCCCTCATCAGGCTGGCGCAGATAGCCTATGGCTCTCAGCGATTGGCACATTCCGCTCCGAGGGCTCGGACAACCTTCCGCGCGTCCGAGGAGAGAGCCGATGACAGCGGTGGCGGCCATGGCGACCGCGCCCGAGAACGTGACCCGCACGGTCGGCTTGAGCACGGATGCACCGCCAACCTTGGCTCCGAGGGTCCCCAGGATCGCAAGGCCCGCGAGCGCCCCTCCAGAAACCGCCGTTGCGGTCCATTCCGCGGGCGCCGCGACCGCGGTCAGAAGCGGGAGGGCTGCACCCGCGGAGAACGTCACTGCAGAGGTCAGCGCCGCCTCGATCGGGCGGGCGGCCACGTGCTCGGAAAGCCCGAGCTCGTCCCGCAAATGGGCGGCGAATGCGTCCTTGGCCGTCATTTGCCCGGCAATCTGCCGGGCCAGCGCGGGTTCGACGCCCGACCATAGTCCTTTAAAGTGCCGCTCTCGCGTTTGGTCTGGCGGGTTGACGGCCGGCGCCCCAAGGCTTCGGCCTTTAGGATGCGGTAGACCGCATACCGATTGAGATGCGGCAGGAAGTGCGTGATCACGAAGGTCAAATCATCGAGCGGAAAGCCGGTGGCGCGGCGCAGCGCACAGACGATCGCCCACTCTTCCTCGGTGGCTTTCCAGGGCAACTTGTGCGGACGGCTCGAGCGGTCCTGACAGTCCGCGAACCCGCGCTTGCGAAATTTGCGAATCGTCTCGGTGCTCACACCAAAGCGCTGGGCCAAGAGGCCGGTAGGCTCGCGCGAGCAGGCGATCTCGCGGCGCACCGCCGGAGTCGTGCGGGCTTCCGGATGAAAGGCCAGCATCAGGAGTTTCCTCATCGAAAGACCGGGCCGCATGGCCGCTCGAAGCGCTAGGCGTATTCCTCGGTCGCCCAACGCACCCGGTCTCCTAACGACGCTCCGCTACCAGCCAGTATAGTAAACCCGAATAGTGGCCGCTCGGCCGCTTCTGCATCGTGAAGCAGCGTTTGGGCAATTCCGGTCTACCTACCTTTATCCGGCACTGCGCACTCGGCGATCAATATCCCGCCAGCCACCATGATCAGCGCAATGACTTGATGAACGGCAAAGCGCTCACCAATGACGACAACGGCCATAATCGATCCAAACACGGGCACAAGGTTCACAAACATCCCTGCCCGCCCCGGTCCGATCTCCGCGACCCCACGGACGAAAAAAATCTGGGACAGAAGCGAGGGTCCGAGTGCAATGAAGACTAGGATCAACCAACCAGTTCGGGTCGGCCATTGCAGCACGCCGACCGCTAGCTCAATCGCCAGCAACGGCAACGACGTTAAGGCCGCCACGAAGGCCATCACTGTAAAGAACCCAATACTCGAAACCTTAGGGCGCGCGTGTAGTGCGAGGGTGTAGCCAGCGGACGCAGCACAGCCCACTAACATCATGAGATCACCGACGTTTACCTCGAGGTGCAGCAGCCTCGATGGCTCACCCTGGCACGCAACAAGAACGAGCCCTAGGAGTGCTATCAGGATGCCAAAGAGCTGAATCCTCCCAAGGGGAGAGCCGTAAACAACATAAGCGCCCACGAACACCAGAACCGAGATCCAGCCTTGAGCAATGCCGAGGTTAATAGCACTCGTGTAGTGGCCTGCAATGAAAAACAGCGCGTTGAAAACCGTAATACCGACTGCACCCATCAACGCCAGCGACCGCCAGTGCGGTTTTAGAACGGGCCAGTCTTCCCGAAGCTGAGGTCTCGCAATAAGCGCGAGAATACTGCATGCAATAACCCACCTCAACGTGGTGATAACCATCGGCGAAACTTCACCAACGGCGAGTTTGCTCGCGACGCTGTTAGCTCCCCACAAGAGCGCAGCCACAGCAAGAAACAAGTGTGCGTAGGTGAGGCCGCGGCGCACCGCGTTATAGTCCTGGTCTCGTGAGCACGATTTGCCTCACCTCGTCATGGTGACACGCTCGTCACGTCCTCTTCCGCAAGACTACCTAGGCAAGAGGAAACGTACCGTATCACGAAGCGCCTCTCTACGGCGGCGACATTGCACGCTGCTAGTCTCAAGTGCCACTGGGCAAGCCGACGACCGCTTCGATCTCCACTTTCATTCCGGGAAGTGCGAGGCGACTGACCTCTACGAGAGTGCTGGCCGGCTTGGCAGAGCCGAAATATTCCTTGCGAACAGGATCTATTATTGCCCTATCGTTGATGTCCGTCAGAAAGACCGTCACTTTCAAAACGTCAGAGAAGTCGCCCCCTGCGACTGTAAGCACCTTCTTTAGATTTATTAGAATTTGACGCGTCTGCTCGACCGCATCGCCCTCCCCTATGAGCTTACCGTGTTCATCGTGCGCAGTAAGTCCTGAGACAAAGAGCAGATCCTGAAATCTGACGGCGTCCGTGTAGTGGCTAAGCGGAGCTGGAAGGCCTGGAGCCGCAATTTCCTCCCGTTCGGCACGCAACCCGATATCCATTGAAGACCTCCCTAGAATAACGCCCGCTTCTGCGCCAGGCGCAACTGCTAGCGACCGTGTTGCCCGGCCGCCGGTACTCAGATGGCGGCGACCGTCTGTACCTCGACCAGAAATGGCTCCTTCACAAGCCGGTCGACCATGAGCAGAGTGTTCGGAGGATAGACCCCGTTCCGAAACATGCGTGGAAACTCGCGAAGACGAAACGCCATGAATTTTGGAATGTCTTGCGAGTGCACGAGATACGTTGTGAACTGCACGACATGCTGCCAGGATGCGCCTGCTGATTGAAGCGCTGCCTCTATGTTCTGGAAAACTTGCTGAGCCTGCCGGTCGAAATCACCTTCGCCAACAATGTTACCATCGCGATTTGCCGCCAGCATCCCGGAGATAAACAGAAACTCCGAGGCTTTCACGCGACTGACATGCGTATATTGCCCGAGGGGTACGCCAAGCTCAGATGGGTTATAAATGGTGATCTCCGCAGCCATTATCACACCTTCCAACAGTTTGCCCATGTTGCGACCATATACTCGCGCCCAGACTTATGAGTGGTTCCTCCAATGGATCACCCGGATCGGGGTTGGGTTCCAGCCGTTGCACGGATTGAAGACCTGTGGGCAATTTGAAATTGCGATGAGCACATCCCTTTCAGCCACAAGCTCGACGAAATCGCCCGGCTCCGAACGGCCTTCCACGATTTCTGTAGCGCCGTCCGGCCCTACTGGAACATACATAAAGAAGTTCAGGTTGGCTGGGATATCTCTGGACCCCATTCCGTGTTCGGCCAAAGCCGCAATGAAATTATTGCGGCAGCTCGGGGTATTCTCGATTCCATAGCGAAGATAGTTCGTTTCGCTGCTGCAGCAGCCCCCAATCGTATCGTGGGAGCCGACGGTGTCCTCCGACACGGTCATCAAAACGTCGGCACGATCGGAGTACAATTTGAATCCCTTGCCGACATATATGGAGCGGTTCATCTTGATCGTGTTGGCTGCATTATACCGGTTCTCGTAGTCGCTGGCGTCATAGCACAGGAAGTCGACCGCCTGCTGGCCCTCGAGGTCGATAATCCTTAGGTGCTCAGACGAGCCGAGCGTCGCCGTGTAGTAGCCTCCGGCCGCGATTTCCTCGTCGGCAATCACGTCGCCCGGGATACGGAGAGCCTGCTCAAGCTTGTGTTTCCCGACTCGAGCTCTCAGTTCGCTCGCTCGCCGGCGAGACACCTCGGCCTTTTCGGCAGAAAGGGCACGAGCGTGTGCAGCGCGCTGTTCAATCGTGACATTCTCGCCTTCCAGAAGAATACCTGCCATTTGAGTCCCTCGTTCCCTGAAATTTTGCGTTCCCTGAAATTTTGCGTCCTAAGTTCCTGTTTCGGCTGAATGTCGCAACGACGCCATCGGCCGGGTGCTCCGCGCTTAGGCTATGTCTAGACCAAGCTCAGTTCGCGCCAAGATCCAACTTTCGTTGATTTCTGCGTCTGTAATTGAGGCCAGTGATCGATCGGATCGCAGCGACAGGGCCTTTCTCATGATGGTCGTCTTTGCGTATGACCGGGCAGGAATTGGCAGCGATTGAAGAATTTTCACGAGGGCGCCGCGGCTCGCTGGGCTCCAAATCTTATCGTGCATTTCGCGTTCGGGGCCGTAATCATAGACGCCGTTCGACTTCGGTCGGGCCGCCTTTATGGCTTCACGCCGCCTGGCAGTGCGTTCGGCGTCCACTTCCAAATCCCGGAGAACGACGCCGTAAATCTCCGAAGCGGCGTCGGAGGTCACAAATCCATTGAGGACATCTTCTAGGACACGCTTCGGGTCCCGGTTGCAGGGGTCACCGTATCCGCCGCCGCCAGAGCTTGCTAGCTCAAGCACGTCACCCCGGTTGAGAACCAGGATATCCAACTTCGGTATGGATCGCTCCCGATTGGTGCCCCGGTTGAGAATGGCCGGTTGCGTTCGCCCCCCGTGCTTACCCCCATGAACTCCCCAGGGGGCAAAACGCGTTCGTTCCATTCCCCGCATGGTTACGATGGTATTCGGCACGAGAGCCTCAATCGTAATCCCCACTCCAAGCCCGCCGCGATGTGTCCCCGGTCCGCCAGAATCTGGGACGTAGCGATACTCGTGGACGAGGAGATCCATCTCGGCCTCGATGGTCTCCGCGGGAGTGTTTCGCAAGAACGCGAAGCTATAGTCCGTCGCGTCGAACCCATCGCATGTTGGTCGCCCTCCGGACCCACCGATGAGAACTTGGAACACGTTCACTTTGCGCCCCCCCTTGATCAGGTCGGGCATCGAAATGACGCCTATCATTCCCTGGCCAGATCCAGCCGCTGGAACACTCCCGGGAATCGCTTGGGCAAGTGCTCCCATTGTGATTTCAAGCACCTTGACTGCGGCGGTGATGCGGGCACCGAGAGAGGCCGGCAGTACCGGGTTGACGAGGGTGCCTTCCGGGGCGGTTACGCGTATCGGTCTTATAACAGCGCCATTAGCCGGTATGGTCGGATCTTCGCTGAGGAAATGGTGAATCAAGCCGATGGTTAGCCACGCATGCGGCTTACCTGCGGTCATCACATTGAAAGCCGCTAGAACTTGCGGGTCAGTGCCCGTGAAGTCCAAGTGGATGTTGCTCCCTTCGACCGCAATTGCAAGCTCGATACGAACCGGGATTTCCGAGACAAGGTCGTCTTCGAGATAATCCACGAAGCGATAGGTTCCATCCGGAATATGCTCGATCACCGCCCGTGCTTTAGCTTCCGCATAGTCGAACGATTCTCTTACGAGATCGAGGCTCCGTTGAACGCCGTATTTTTTGAACAGGGCAACCAAGCGGCTGCTGGCTACGTGAAAGCTTGAGATCAGAGCTTGCAGGTCTCCCCAGACCTGATAAGGGATGCGCACATTGGTGCGAATGATGTCGCGCAGCTCGGTATTCAGGACTCCGGCGCGGTAAAGCTTCATCAAGGGGACCCGTAATCCCTCCTGATAGACCTCATCACTTGAAGGAGCGATGCTTCCTGGCACGCGACCTCCGATGTCGGACGAGTGGATGAACGCCCAGCAGAAGCCAATAAGCCTCTCTTCTGCAAAAATTGGCGCGAGGAGTGTCAAGTCTGGCAGGTGAGTAACCAGCGCGCCGGTCGAATACGGATCGTTCGTAAACGCAATATCTCCAGGCTGCCAATCATCAATCTGTCTGATCGCGTCGCCCAGGTCGAGCCCGAGGAATGAGGTGACGCCAGACTTTCGCGGATAAGCGAAGAAGACACCGTCCGGACTTGCGATTCCTGCCCCGAAATCGTGTGTTTCCTTGACGAATGTTGTATAGGCGGTGCGCTCGACAACAGCACACATTTCTTCCGCAATCGCCCCAAGGAGATTATTGAAGATAGCGAGCTCAATCGGGTTCGAGGGCTGCATTTAGTGCTCCTTGGTCAAGTGCAGAGTGCCGATCGCGTCGACTGTTCCCCTCCACCCTGGAGTGACAACGCAAGTCGTATCGGGCTGATCGACAATGAAAGGACCTGCGTGCTCCCATCCGGGTGCCATGGCGGATCGCATGAAAACCGGGCAATCATACTCCTTATCGCCCAGCGCTATTTTCCGCGCCCCCTTGCGGGCCGGAGAGCTGGCATCACCAGCCCACGCGAGAGGGGCCTTGCGGGTCAGACCGACTACGGTGGCACGAATGCTGATCACCTCTAACGGTGAGTCATCGCTCCTTGCCCCGTAAAGCTTAGCGTATTCCTCGCGGAAGCGCCCAGGCAGCTCGTCGATATGAGCGAAGGGCACAGTCACCTCGTAGCCCTGTCCGAGATATCTCACGCCGGCCGAACGTAAGGTAACGATCTTCTCGATGTCGGAACTGGCTTCGGCCAACGTAGCCCGGCCACTCGCATCGACTTCGTCAAACCATGCGTCCACCTCCGCCTGCTTCAACCTTGAAACAGGCAAATATACCGTCTTAAGATAATCGAGTCGGAAATCTGCTGCCGTCGAGCCGTTGGCACAGAATGTGCCTGGCGAGTACGGGATTGCTATACGCTGGACTCCAATTTCGTCTGCGAGCAAACAACCATGTGTAGCTCCGGCGCCACCGAATGCCACAAGCGTGTACTCCCGAGGATCGATTCCCTTCTTAGCAGCGAGCCGGGTACACTCGGCTGCGAGGTTCGAGGTAGCGACCTGGACTACACCCTGAACGGTCTCGCTCAATCCAAGATTCAGTTTATTTGCCAAGGCCTCCAGCGACTTGCGGGCACTCAATAAGTCTAGCTTTAGCCGCCCACCTAAGAAGTTGTCTCCATCAATAAACCCACTCACCAGGTAAGCGTCAGTTAACGTGGGTTGTGTCCCACCCCTCCCATACGCCACAGGACCTGGCTCCGCGCCGGCACTTTGGGGCCCCACCTTGAGCAGGCCGAGGTTATCAGCGAAGGCGATCGAGCCGCCGCCCGCCCCAATCGATGAAATGTCTACACTGGGAAGTGTGATGGGTAGTCCCGCCACCTCCTGATCCCACGCATATGGGACGTCCTGCCCCTCGAGCACACACAGATCCGCGCTCGTTCCGCCAATGTCCATTGTTATGACGCGATCGAGACCGGACGCTTTCATCAGTTGCAGCGTTGCGACAATTCCCGAAGCCGGCCCGGACAAAAGTGTCCCAATGGGTCTTTCTTGCGCATGACCAATCGGCACGATCCCACCGTTTGAACTCGTCATGTAAAGCGGGCATTCAAGGCCCTCCGAGGCCTGTGCTCTGACAAGGTGTCTCAGGTAGCCCTTCACCTTCGGCGCAATGTAGCTGTTCATTACAACTACGGTAGCTCGCTCATACTCTCGAATCTGCGGCCAGATGTCCGTAGAAATTGCCACGTCCATTTCCGGGAACTCGGCCAGAATGAGCTCGCGCGCGATCTCTTCGTGGCGGGAATTGCGGTACGAGTTGAGAAATGTCACGGCCAGCGCGTCAGCGCCTTTATTTACAAGCTCCCGTGCATTGTCTAAGAGCGATACTCGATCGAGCTCGACGAGCGGCTGTCCACGCGAATCCATCCTCTCGACGACGCCGCGGACCCAATCCCGCCGGCTCAGCGGAATCGACCGCATGGTTGTAAGGCTGAACGGATCAGGCATTTTGGCGCGCCCGAGCTCGAGTACGTCCTCAAAGCCCTTGGTGACGAGAACACCGACTTTGGCACCGAGCCGCTGAATTATCGTGTTCACCCCTACGGTGGAACCGTGGACGAAACTGCGACAACCTGCAGGATCAAGTTCCGCGAGCTCGAGGGCTTCTCGAATCCCTCTCAGGACAGATTCCGCCGGAGCGTGAGGAGTGGACGGTGTTTTGTGTGTGGTTGCTCGTCCGTTTCTTTCGATTACTGTGATGTCGGTAAAGGTGCCCCCGATATCAACGCCGATCTTGAACGCTTCAGCCGTTTGCATCACCACTGTCCTCTTGCCTTCAAGTTGGTTACGCACTGAGGCGCAGATACCGCCCTAGGAACAACGCCGCGAGCCTTCGGTAGATGATGTCCGCCAGAAATCCGCATACACCGAGCGCCATCAGACCAATGAAGATTCTGTCAGTCTGCACCAGCAGTCTTGCCTGCATGATGAAATATCCTATGCCGGAATTGGCAGCGATCATCTCAGCGGCAATGACGCTCATGAAAGCACCGCCTAGCGCAACCCTCATGCCTGTGGAGATGAATGGCATGGCCGATGGCAAAGTGATCCTGTAAAACAGATCCCATGTCCCGGCCCCCAACGACTGCGCGGCGCGTGTCCTCACCAGCGGCGTATTCCGCACGCCTGCTATGGTGTTGATTACCGTCGTGAAAAACACACCATAGGCGATAATGAAATACTTTGAGCCTTCGTCGATCCCGAACCAGATGATCGCAATTGGTATCATGGCGACGGGAGAGATTGGCCGCACGAGCTCGACAAGTGGATCGAGGAACTCCCCTATTGGACGGAAGCTACCCATAACCAGACCGCATGTGATTCCGGCCAAACAGCCAATGGCAAAGCCAAGCAGGATGCGCGAGAGGCTAACAGCGACTGATTCGAGCAGTTCTCCGGATAGCAGGGTCTCCCAGCCGGACTGCATGACAGTGAGCGGCCGTGGCAAAAGGTACTGGTTAAAGAATAGAAGTGAGCACAGATCCCAAAGTACAAACCCGAAGATAATCGAGCTGATGTAGATGGCAACTGAACGCGCGCGAGTCGGGGATAGCGCTAACCTGATCCGTGGACCGGCGCGCCTGACGATCAGTGCCTCAGCCATGGCCATTCTCCAATCCGAGTAAGCCCTCGATTTTGGAAACCAGTGATCGAAAGCGCTCATCTTTAATGGTCCGCGGTCGCGGAAGATCGGCGTTAAGGATCTCGATTATGCGGGATCCGGGCCCGCGGTTCATGACCCCGATTCGATCAGCCAAAACGACCGACTCCATGATGTCGTGAGTAATGAAGACCACAGTGGTTTTCGCTTGCTGCCAAATGCGCAGCAACTCCGTCTGCATGGATTGACGGGTCTGTGCATCCAGCGATCCGAACGGCTCGTCCATCAGCAGAATTTTCGGCTTGATGGCCAGTGCACGAGCAATTTGCACGCGTTGCTTCATTCCTCCCGAGAGCTCGTCGGGGAACTTCGTGTCATGCTCCCGCAGACGCACGAGATCGAGGAGCTCATCAACGCGCCTTGAACGCTCTACGGCGGTCAGCCTCAGCATCTTCAGGCCGAACTCCACGTTGTCGCGAACACTCATCCAAGGGAACAACGAATTGTGGACGTCCTGAAACACTACGACTCGATTGTTACCCGGCCTTTTTAACACCTCACCGTCGAGTTGCACGACTCCGGAGGTCGGCGGGAGAAAGCCTGCAATGAGGTTCAGGAGCGTGCTTTTTCCGCAGCCGCTCGGGCCAACAAGGCAGAAGAATTCGCCTTCGTGGATGTGAAGATCGATATCCGTCAGCACCTCAGTCCAGCCGAAGCGCGTCTGAAATCCCTGGCGAAGGTCGCGGATGAGTAGACCGGGGGGTGACTGTAGCACGCACGCCTCCGTTGGGAGCAGAACGGTGGCCGTATTGGACGTTAGCGCGTCTCGACGCGTGTGGGGTCGGCGGACGCCACACCGTCCGTCCAGAAGCAGGTTTTAAAGTCGAGCGGCTTTGGGAGCATTTTTTTCGCTAGCATGAACTCCGCAGCCTGTCCGTAGCGCTCATACGTGCGAGCGTCGAAGCGGATCGGGAAGTGCATTTGCTTGGTCACTTCCGCGGCTTTCTTGTCAAGCTTTAGCGCTGCAGCAACGATATTGACGGTTTCGTCGCGGTTGGCTTGGGCGTAGTCGCTCCCTTGCACAAGAGCCTTCATGAAGCGCTTCACTAGATCGGGATTTTCGGCGATAAGATCACCTCGGGCGACCAGCGTCACCTCATTCGTGTAGCCCACCTCTCCGCCGCGCAGGAGGAGTCGCACCTTCGATCCAGAGATCGTAGCGGAACGCTCTTCAAAGGGCGAGAACCATAGGAATCCGTCGATATCGCCCCGGTCGAGGGCAGCGACCATGTCAGCCGGCTCCATATTGGTCAGCTTAAAGGTGCCCGGCGGCAGATCGAATTTCTTTTGCAGCAGATCGGCGAAGAACTCTCCTGATGAGCCGATGCGCGTCCCTAAGGTCTTGCCGCGAAGATCCTCAACCGATTTAATTTCGCTCTTCACCATTAAGACTGGAGAGAATCCGTCGTATCCCGTCGGAGCGACGATCTTTGCATTCATCACTTCGCAAAGTCTCATCGCAGGGATCTCGCCGGAGGCGACGAACTCAACCTTTCCGCTTCGGAAGCCATCAGTGGCGGCCGAACCCGAAGGGAAGAGCCGGACGTCAAGTTTGATGCCTTCCTTCTCGAAGAACCCCTTGTCCCTGGCGACGTAGAGGTTCGCGTAGTCGGGCGTCGTTCCGAGAAAAACAGTAACACTGTCAGCCGCGAAACTCACCGAAGAGGCGAATGCTCCCAGTCCGGCAACCACGCACAACACAGCCCGGCGGTTGATCAAACGCTGAGCCATAGCCAGTGTCTTCGTAGACGTAGATGGTGACATGCCCTGCTCCTCCGCTTGCGCTCCGGTTGATTCTCCGAGAGCGCACTGTTTATCTCGTTCGGGGCTTGCTTTCCCTAAGCAGCGCTCGTTTTCGCCCGCGCGCTTCGGCGCCCCGGTTGCGGTTCGTTCGTCCGCTCGTCTTCCGGACCATACTGCATCTCGTCGGTCGCGCGACGAGAGCCTTGCGGCTGGTCCCCGTTTGCTCTTACGAACTCAACAACTCCAGCTGCAGCAGACATGATGTGCTCGCGCATGGCTGCCTCGCATTGAGATGGCTCTCCTTTGCGTAGCACTTCCAGCAATTCGTGATGCTCGAAGCCCGACATCTCTGCGCTCGGATGAGTACTAAGGTACAGGCGAATATACGGAGCAACCGCCCCCCGTAGGTGCGCGGTGTGAGCAGCGAGTTTCGGGCGGCCGGAAAGGGCGCACAGATATTCGTGAAGATCATCGTGAAGTTGGATCCATCGAGCTGCATCGAGCTTTGCGGACTCGAGCGCCTGAACAGATTCTTCAATTGAACCTAGATGCTGTTGAGTAATGCGAGTGGCCGCAAGCCTCAAAGCTAGGCCCTCGAGGACGCTCCGCATCTCGAATAGCTCTAGTATAGCGTCTGGGCCCAATACCGTAACCACCGCGCCTCGGTTGGGCCGGTTCACGACGAGGCCTTCGCTCTCGAGCCGCCGGATTGCCTGCCTGATTGGCATCCTGCTGACAGCCAGCTTGGCGGCCAACTCGTCCTGATTCAGCTTTTCGCCGCCTGAGAGCTCGCCAGTCAGGATAAGGCTGCGAAGGTGCGAGTAGACGTGCTCCTCGGCAGTTTGAAATCGGAGTGCGCTGGTGGATCTTGGATCAAATATCATGGATCCATGATCCACGACCTCCGTTAATGTGTCAATAACGATTCTTGACGACCCCACCCGCCATCATGGGATGCACTAGTGGGAACTCGAGTCTCGTCGCTTCCTCCTGGCGGCTTGCGCTTGCCCCGCTTGCTCACAGACTTGGACGCACTGGTCCGCGGGTGAAACTTCGCGGGATGCAGCGGCATCTACATCGCGGCCTCACTGATATGGCTGTGGGGATGTTGAGCGTATCCGCCTGGATCGCGAGGACATGTCAGGCGCGGCGCTACGCCTTCTCTAGGCCACCATCATTCTGCTTGGGCTGATTACGAGCCGAACTCCCCCGGCCTCAGGGCTTCGAATCACAGCTGCCCTGCCGCGGCTCCGCCAAAGAGATTGCCGAATAGCCGTTGAGAGAAAGGCGGCTTGCCGGCCAACGCAGGACGGCTCGAACCTGCGGCTTGCGATCCCGAGGATGTGAAGGCGAGCGCCGGCCCGGCTGTTTCGGGGACCACGATTTCCCGTGGCCCCAGCGCCAACGCGCCCGGCCGGCTCACTTCGCCCAGACCTGGCCGGCCCGCCACGACCGCGTTCCGGAACGACGGATGTGAGCCTCCATCGTCATAGACGAGCCGGATGGCCTTCGTGCCCCGCCCGATCAGGCTGGCGATCTTCTGCTCATCCTTGGCCAGCTTCGCGGCCACGGCCTGGGCGACCGACGGGTCATCGGCGCTGAACGCATAGCGCCGGCCGGACAC
Organism: Microvirga massiliensis; assembly: GCF_001006805.1. Classification (GTDB taxonomy): domain Bacteria; phylum Pseudomonadota; class Alphaproteobacteria; order Rhizobiales; family Beijerinckiaceae; genus Microvirga; species Microvirga massiliensis. The sequence goes on from NZ_LN811364.1 coordinate 138,478, forward strand.
GCCCACCCGAGGCTCGAGGCCGGCAACATCGAGGATGTCGGTGCCCTCCTTGAGGTTGCGCCAGAAGGCGATATTCGGGTCGGCGCGGTGCTTCGCAAGGTTCTCGGGCGTCATCCGGAACGGCAGCGCCTGGTCCTAGAAGCCGCGCTGGCCACCCGCGAAAGCCTCGCGCGCTAGGGCATAAACCTCCGAAATTGCTTCATCGGTCATCGCATAGCATCCCATGGACGAGCACGAGCCGTGAACCATGAGGTGCGAACCAGATCGCCCATAGGAGCGGTCAAAAGCGTTCGGATATCCGAGATCGAACGAGAGATAGTAATTGGAGTTCGGGTTCATCTGGCCCGGGCTGACCGTGTAGAAGCCCTCTGGGGCCTGGCGGTCGCCTTGCTTCTGCTTCGGCCCGAGTTGGCCCGACCAGCGGCAGATCGGATAGGTCTTCAGCAGCGCATAGCGACCGTCGCGCCCAAGCTTGTAGAGCTCGAGCTCGGATTCCTTCTTGTAGATCCGGACCAGGATCGGGTCGCTCGGCGTGACGCCCCTCTTGGCCATCAGTGCCATCGTGGCCGGCGGAATCGGAGCCAAGCGTTTGTTGGGCCCGCCGTCCGTGAAGTGACTGCTGCCCGCACTGCAGGCCGTCAGAGCAGCGGCAAGGCTGCCCGCAAGAATGATACGCTTGAACATGTTGCCCCGGTGCCGTCGCGCCAACCCCTTGAGCGGCTCCGGCGAGACACACGTGGGCTGGAATTTTCTAGGCGACCGCTACGACGAACCCGGACGCCATTCGAAAACGCTCGTTGTGGCTGACTATGGCCAATTTGCGACGCACCCGATTCGTTCGCGAAGCTGGCGAGGCATCGCAACGCGGTGCGAACACTTCCATAGTGACGGCTCGCACACGGGAGGCGGCATGTCCAAGGGATCCACCTTGCAGACGACGCCAGTGACCTGGCGATCCAGTGCGCTGAGATCGCGCGGGCTGCCGTCCAGCCTTGCGACCATCACGGTGCTGGCGCTCGCTTCGCCTGCCCGTGCGGACGCAATTGACGGCGACTGGTGCCACGACGATGGTCGCCACATGTCGATCCACGGGCCGACCATCGTTACCCCGGGCGGGACGACGCTTCAGGGTGATTATACCCGCCACTCGTTCCAATACACCGCTCCGTCGAATGAGGCGGGCGGCGGCCAACCCGTCTCGATGATCCTCCGCAGCGAAACCCGAGTCGACGTCCGGGTCGGCGGTTCAGGCGAGACCTACCAGACCTGGCATCGCTGCACCGCGACCACGAGCTGAAGGCGGCCCTGAGACCACGGCGATGGGATGAGGTCAGGAGTGAGACGCTGATGTTCGAGCATTGTCATTGGTTGAATGAGCCCGACCGCTGGGCTTTGTTACCCGATGGCCTCATGGTCACGACCAACCAGGCAACCGACTTCTGGCGGGAGACGCATTACGGCTTCATTCGCGACAGCGGGCACTTCTTCGCGCGCGAAGTCCATGGCGGGTTCACCGCCTCGCTCCGCGTCCGAGCGCAATACGAGGCCCTCTACGATCAAGCCGGGATCATGGTGCGGATCGACGAGACAACTTGGCTCAAGGCAGGGATCGAACTGGCGGACGGTGAGGCCCTGCTGGGCAGCGTTCTCACCACCGGACAGTCCGACTGGGCCACCGGACCGTTCCGGGGCGACGCGTCTGATTTCTGGATCAGGGTGACGGTTGAGCGTGGGGTCCTGCGGCTCCAGGCCTCGGCAGACGGCCAACGCTGGCCATTGATGCGGCTCTGTCCGTTTCCGGTGGCCGAGCGCTCCTGGGTTGGACCCATGTGTTGCACTCCGGAGCGGGCTGGCCTGGACGTCTTGTTCTCCGATTTCACGGTTGCACCACCGAGCGGGCGTGCGCTCCACGACCTCTCCTGAACTGCAGTTCGGCGCCACATCCCGTCGGAAACGGGTTTGGTTCCAGGATCGCGGGCACGATCCACCCGAAGGGCAGAGCCGCCTCGATCGCGTTCAGAAAACCAAGGGACTCCTCACAGCGATAGTGCTGCAGCCGCCTCTAAGTGGTTCATCCGGGAATCGCCCTGCTCCCGACAGCGGCGTGACTTCCCGGATGAACCACTTAGCCTCAGCGCAGCACGCGCAAAAGTGGCAGGACCTCCTCGCCACCACGGAGTTGCGGGTTGGACGGCTCGTAGCATTCCTTCTCGACCCGGCAGAGCTGGATCTCCCGGCGGCGCACCTCGGCGCGCGTGCGCGCGAACGCCTGCTGAAGCGTCGCGGCGTTCGGGATGCCTTTCACAAAAAGCGCCTCGCCGAACCAGGTCCAGGCAACACCCGGCTCGCACCCAAACGAAGGATGCGTCGCGTCGGCAGCCGTGATGACGAGGGTACGCCGGTCCGCCAGAGCATCCGCGAAGATTCCAGAGTAGCAGGCCGAGACAATCACTACCTTGTTGCGAACCCCTGTTTTGCGAAGCAGGCGCTGGAGGTGTCGCGGCGAGAGCGCCACGGTCTTGCCGCCCGTGGTAACAGCGACGCCGTCCTCGGATCCGTGCGACGTCAGAAAGACGAAGAGAACGTCGCGTTCACGGTCCATCTGCTGGGCGACTTTAAGAAGAGCGGCTCGAAGACTCGTGATCGTCGCGCGGGGCGCGCCGGGTTTATTGGTTCGAACCGATACCTGACCGCCGCGTCCGTAGTGACGCGCGAGGATAGCCGCCCCGTGGGTAGCCTCTTTGTGGAACACCTCCAATACGTCGGACATCCCGAACGCCACGACGTGTCCCTTGGGAGCGATCTGGGCCGACTCAGACGGGTTTGAGTGTTGCGCAGCCCTGACCTGAACGTCGCCAGGACCGGTCACCCTAGTCGCTTGAGCCATTGTGCTAGCTTGTGGCCAAGCGAGAGCGAGCAGGATAAAGGCCAGCGCGAGTTTGCGACGGATCGCTTCGGACATGTCATGATCCCCTGGATGATCAGCTTACGTGAAGTACGTGAAGTATTCTGGACTTAGAGGCTGGTGAGCAATTTTGTTGCTCGATGAGAGAGATGGATTCAGGCTGACCCTCGGGTTTGGGCCGCTGCTGCGAATGTGGGCTGTTTTTCCCGTTGGGAGCCCCGGCCCTGGATGCCTGTCTCTACGCCAGCGATCTGAGTGATGCGGAATGGGCGCTGCTTGAACCGCTGATCCGCCGCAGCCACCCAGCCGGGTGGCGGCAGATCTATCCGTTACGGCGGATCATCGACGCAATCTTCTCTCTGCTGCGCACTGGAGCCCAGTGGCGGATGCTGCCGCATGAGTACCCGCCGCGGTACGCCGTCTTCTACCATTATGCTCAATGGCGCGAGGACGGCACGTGGGAGCACGTCACCCAGGCCCTGCGCGAGAGCTATCGCCAGTGCAACGCACAACGAGAGCCAATCTCAAACGGCGCCTTATTTCGAAGTGGCCGCGACATGGAGGCTGGTCGCATCAGTCACGACGCGCCCGAGCAGAAACGCCACGGTGCCTCCGCTCTCCGTCTCTTCGCGAGCCAGCGCCTCACGCAAACGGCCGAGAGGCTGATCGAACGCCGGACAGGGAGGGGGAGAGCAGCTCTGGGCAACCGCGGCTGCAACGTCCTCCAGCGCAATTTCGAGCCGACGCGATAGGGCCAGTACGTCTTTTGCGGGGAGCGCCACAGCGCCAATCTGCCCCGCGAGTGCGATCAGATGTCTTTCAAGCCGCTGGATATAGGTGATTACCGCAAAGGCTGGGGTGATCCGCCCACGCTGCACGCGTGGCTCCGCCAGAAGTCTTTGAAAGGCAGCCTCTGCATTGCCAGCCGCGATCTCAGCCTGCCGGCGAAGCTCTCCAAGGCTCGCGGGCGCTGCTGCCGAGCTGCTAAGCGCGCCGAACACCCCCGACAAATAGGTCCGATTGGCGCGGATCGCCCGTGCCATCTGATCGGGAACGCGCTCGCGTTCCCACTGAGGCCACAACAGATAACCTGCTGCCAACCCGATCGCGGCACCGACCGCGGTGTCGATGATGCGCTCCAGGGTGTCCGCCCAGGGGTCTCCGCTGCCCGCCGCGAGCAGAAGCACCACAAGCGGGGTCAAGAATGCCACCCCGAGCCCGTGCTGGCGGCGTTGCACGAAAAAGGCCATCGCGAGGAGGCCGATCAGGACGAGCTTTAAGGCTGGATCGCCATGAAGTGTCGCGAGTAAAAGCCCAGCGATGATCGCTCCCGCGATCGTTCCGGCCGTGCGCTGAAGGGCACGCGTGAGGGTCCCGCCGAACTCGGGCTGCAGCACAACCAAGGTGGTCATCGGGAGCCAGAGCCCATGAGGCAGCTGGAGCTTGATCATGATCGCGGTTGCCGACGCGCTTGCCACGGCGACCCGTAGGGCATGGCGAAAGATTGCGGACTGCCAACCAAGCTGAGCGCGCAACGCGGCGAGGGCTTTTCCGGGCGGAGTTGTCCTGGTTAGCGGCGGAAGGAGAACCCCCGTCGCGTGATGCTCGGAGCCGAAAAGGGTGTTCGCCGCTTCTTCCGCCGTCTCGAGATTGCGGACCGCTTGGGCGAATGCCATCATGTCAGGATGCGTCCCGCCCAGCAGGGATGTGAGGTTCTTCAACGTGCTCCGCATCGGGTCGAGCGATACCTGCAACCGGCCCTTAAGCAGTGATGTCGCGATCGCGCGGCAGGCCTGCTCCCATTCAGAAGCAATGGCCTGGAGCAGGCGGCGCTCTGTACTTGGCCGATCATGTTGGGACTTATGCAGGTGCATCTCAGCGAGCGCGACAGAGGCCTGTGCCACTCGTGAGCCGGCTCGCACCAGGATCATCAGCTGCGCCGTGGTGGTACCGGGTCCAGAGATCTCGGCCCGCAGACTCCCAAGCGAGTTCCGGGCTGCCTCGACGGTTTCGCGCAATTCATGGTGGCGCTTGGCGAGGAGTCGCTCGAGGCGCCGTCGTTTCACGACAGTGACGCGTTTGGCCTCAAGCGCGCGCATTGCTGAGATGAGACCCGCGGTCGATTCCCAGACAGCGGCGACTTCCTGCTCGAGGCGCTTGAACGGCCGCAGACGCCATAAAATGAGCGTGACCGCGATCGTCCACATGGCCCCGGCGCAATACAGCGCGGCTGCTTGAACGGGAGCTGTCTGCCCAGCGGGGACATGGGTCCCGATCAGAAACGCGATCCCAACAAAGAGACCGAGGGGGGTGGCGCTTGGTCCGAACGCTCGGGCGAGTCCCGAACCGAACGCGATGCAGAGCATCAAGAGGGTCGCAAGCCACCATGTTGCGCGAGCCTGCGTCCCAAGGAAGAGGGAGCAGGGCGAGAGCACCATGTTGAGTGCCATGGCGGTGAGGCGATTTCGGTAAGAGCCGCCGACATCCACCATAGAGGTGTTGAGGGCCCCGATGGTGATGAAGTGAGATGCAAGTCCAACCCCAAAGATGGGCAGAACCAACAGGGGCAAGGCCGTTGCGATCGTCCCTCGGAGCGCCCAGACCAGGGCAATCCGATTTGCACTCCTGGCGAGCGCCATCCGACTGCGCTGGAGGACGTGGGGGTGTGCGGACGTGACCGGCGTCACCATGCGCAGCCAAGGAGCCATAATGCGGGCTGTCATCCTTTCGGCCATCGACGAGCGATGAGGTCGCGGCCCGACCGCTCGGTTGTTGGGTCCGTTTTACATCGCTTTTCCCTGACGCCTACGGTGTCGCTCGCCTGCTGCTCTGGGCATGGACCGCGCATAGCCAAGCACTGACTGCACTTCAGCAATGTTGAAGCTTGAACCTGGTTCCACGCGTTTGCGGCGCGGCAGGGGCCGCCGGCAACGAGGAATGCCAATGATCGCAAGGGGCCGATGCACGAACGCTCCACCGTCCTCCTGAACTGGCGAGGCTGCAAACAGCCCATGCGACGATCAGGGGCTTTGAAGTCATGCGCATGATCCGCCGGGGTCACTGCACCCAGCGGCAACTTGGAGCGGCAGGCGAATCCGTCTTGTGAATCAGCTCTTCGGTGTTGCGGCCTGAGTGACCCGGTCGACTGGGTTCGTTATGCCCTCTTCAGGTTAATGCAACAAAGCCGGCTCAACACAGCTCCCTCCATTCTTCTCGTCATCGCCGGAACGGGGCTTGCCCTCATCCCGAGCCTGCCGCGCATTGAGTTGGCGCCCGACCTGGTCCTTCTCGGGATCTTGCCGCCGCTGATCTATTCGGCGGGCGTCGCGATGAGCTGGCGTCAATTCCGCTTCAATCTGCGTCCGATCACCTTGTTGGTGTTCGGCTGCGTGATCTTCACTACCACCACGGTGGCCGCAGCCGCCTATTGGCTGCTCGCTATGCCACTCTCCGTCGGCTTCGTGCTGGGCGCTATCGTAGCGCCGCCCGACGTCGTGGCACCGCTCGCACGACGATGTCGTTACCAGCGCGGTGGAAGAGTCATATGCGTGCCACGGCAACGCTTCTTGCGGCCTTTCGCCGGTGTGTGTTGCGGGTTCGGCGTAAGCCTCCGAACCCACGCCGCTGGCCAGCCTGAATATCAGTGTCGGGACGTGGTGGACACCGCCTACTACACGATCGAGAAGGACGGTCATCAGGTAGTCGCGACGGTTGCGTCCGGCGAGATCGCGCCCCGTCCGCTTTATCGCCACGTTGCTTTCAGGTCAGAAGGTGGATTTGTTGGTGCCGCGTGCTGTCGGTCAGAACGCCCTGATCGTCGGGACGAGCGAATTGAGGGTCGCGTGTTCGTCCGGTGGTCTTCGTGATCGAACGCTGATTTTCGCTTTGCGATCACCACCCGCGGGTCCCTCTCCTCGCCCGCCTTGCGTGAGGCAGATCACGGAAAATGCCGAGACTCTCCGGCAAGGTATTCTCGCGATCGGAGTAGCCGTTGCAAATGGCTGCGCAACACCGGGAGCACGATCATGTCCAGTTTGAGCCATGCCGTAGAGTGCATCCCCTTCGTCGGCAGCGATGCCCCTGCGAGCGGCATCGGAGTGAAGCAGCTGGCCGCTCACTTCATTGCCCTGCTCGCAGACGCAAGACGCCGTGCCGCCCTGCGCCGCGCCCGCCGTGAGCTCCTCAAGTGGCCCGACTATCTGCTGAAGGACATGGGTCTCTCCCGATCCGAGATCGCTTGGGTTGTGGAACACGGCCGGTTCGGTCACGCGAGCCGCAAGTGACCCCATTGCCTCGCCGTATCCTGCCTCTCGTGGAGGGATCATGTCAGACGAGCTGGATCCTCTGGTGCGCGATCTCGTCGAGTGGCTCGCCAAGGAGCCGCGCAGCTACAGGGAGGTGATGGAGGCTTGGCGCACATCGTGTCCCAGGCTCACCGTCTGGGAGGAGGCGCTCGACCGTGATTTCCTTGAGCGCAGGGTCGTTGAAGGGCAGGCCTTCGTGTTCGTGACCGATCGTGGCGAGACCTTCTTGAGGGCTAGCCGGCGCGTCATACCGTGACCACCGTTATCGCCTGACCTCTCCCTGAGCAGGCCCGCTCACCCGGGCTTTTTGGGAACGGCGCAGAGGCTCACATGAATGACTGCTCTCGACCTTAAAGTGGAAGTTCGACCAAGGTTAGCTTGGTGCCAAGAGCCGCCATCTAGGCTTGCTCCATGGCTCTTCTGATGTCGACCCTCAGCGGAGATACCGGCCGCCTACCGTCGAGTTCGGCGATCAACCGCCATTGCACCGACTTCGAGCCTGGGTGAAGGCTGCCTGAGCGGCGCCGGGATGGTAAAGTCGGCGCTCCAGACGTTGTTGATGGGCGGCTTCGCGGCGGATGCAGCGTTCTGACTGGCGTCACGGCTCGCCTGGGCGCCGCGGCACGCGGCTTGGAAATTCCCTCGCCTGGAGCGGCGGCAAGCAGGGGAGAGCCTTATGAATACCGAAAGTCGCGTCAAGTTCTTGCGTGTTGCGCTAATCGTATTCGGCTTCGTATGTCTCGTGGGGTTCTACCCGCTCACGATTGTATGGCCGGCAGGGTGGGCATGGCATCACACTAGACAGTCCATGTATCTGCAAATGATTGTCGGGATCTATGCGACGCTGGGAGTCTTTCTCCTCTATGCGTCGCGAGACCCGCTCGCAAATCGGAGCCTGATCTGGTTCACCGTTTGGTCGAGCGTTGTGCACGGTGGAATCATGACCGCGCAATCGATCGTGTACCCCGAACACCGCGAACACCTCTTGGGCGACGTCCCAGCGCTCCTGATCGTCGCCGCTGTCCTGGCGTTCCTCATGCCGCGACGCATCCCGGCAATCAGGTGAATTTGCGGGTCAGATCCCGCCGCTCGGGAGTTCTCACGACCGCGAACTCGCGCCTTGGCGAATGGCCGCCTCCCACCGAGGCTATGTGGAAACGGGCTGATTTGGTAGAGTGATTCGCGATCAGCGGAGGTCGGGATGAAGCGTTTCGTCGAGGGCGAGGATCGCCGGCAAGCGACACTGCTTCCCGATTGTTTGGATGACTACATTACTGAGGACAATCCTGTCCGCGTCATCGAGGTCTTCATCGACGAACTCGATTTGGTCGCCATGGGGTTTGCCGGAATGGTGCCAGCGGCAACGGGACGGCCTGCCTATCATCCCGCAACGCTTCTGAAGCTTTATCTCTATGGCTACCTCAACCGCATCCCGTCGAGCCGGCGGCTGGAACGCGAGAGCCAACGCAATATCGAACTGATGTGGCTGACGGGGCAGTTGAGGCCGGACTTCAAGACGATCGCGGACTTTCGCTGATGTGGCTGACGGGGCAGTTGAGGCCGGACTTCAAGACGATCGCGGACTTTCGTCGCGACAACGGACCGGCGATCCGCGCGGCCTGTGCCCAGTTCGTCGTGCTGTGTCGTCAGTTCAATCTGTTCACCCAGGCGGTTGTCGCCGTCGACGGCTCCAAGTTCAAGGCGGTCAACAACCGGGACAAGAACTTCACGGTCG
>NZ_LN811364.1:149303-151950 GCF_001006805.1 Microvirga massiliensis
CGCGGACTTCATCTACGAGGCTGAGCATGACCGCTACACCTGCCCGGCGGGCCAACGCCTGACCAAGGGCAAGGTGCGCTCAGACCGTCGGGACACGATCGATCATTACCGCAACCTGACGGCCTGTCCGACCTGCGCACTCAAGCCCCAATGCACGCCCAACAAGATCAAGCGGGTGAAGCGCTGGGAGCATGAGGACGTGCTCGACCGGATGCGGGCGCGGCTTGAGCGCATGCCGGAAGCCATGACCATCCGCCGGCAGACCGTCGAGCATCCATTCGGGACGATCAAGGCCTGGATGGGCAGCACCCATTTCCTGACCAAGACCCTGGCGAAAGTCAGAACCGAGATGAGCTTGCAGGTGCTGGCCTACAATCTGAAGCGCATGATCAAGATCTTCGGCGTCAAGCCGCTGTTGACAGCGATCGTGGCCTGATCGAACTCTAGCCAGAGCCCGCGTTCGAACAGCCCGCGCGCATCAACCTTTCCAAAGCCCGTCAAGCGATCGCGTTTTCACACATGGGGTAATTCCGGAGACCGCGCCATAACCTGGCTGTGAGAATCAGCTCTCCAAGGATCGATGAGGCCCACATTTGGGCCCTAACCATGATGGAGGGTAGCCATGGAGCACTATGTCGGACTGGACGTCTCGCTGAAGCTGACGGCGATCTGCATTGTCGATCAAACGGGCAAGATCGTGCGTGAAGGTATGGTGCCATCCGACCCAGAGGCCATCGCGAGCTTCATTCAATCCCATGCGCCGCATGTGGCCCGGGTGGGGCTTGAGACGGGAGCAACAGCGACGTGGCTGTGGAGCGAGCTAACGGAGCTGGGACTGCCGGCCATCTGCATCGATGCCCGGCACGCCAAGGCGGCGTTGAAGATGCAGATCAACAAGAACGACCGCAACGACGCCGCCGGGATTGCCCGCATCATGCAATGTGGATGGTACAAGCAGGTGCACGTCAAAGACCGCGGCAGTCATGCCATCAAGGCCCTCCTCGCCAGCCGCGCGTTGCTGGTCAAGCTCAAGCGCGATCTGGAGAACCAGATCCGCGGGCTCCTGAAGAACCTCGGTCTGGTGATCGGCCGGGCCAAGATGAACGTGTTTGCCAGGCGTGCGGCCGAACTGCTCGAGAACCGGCCGGACCTCGCCGCCGCAGCCTTGCCGCTCCTCAGGGCGCGTGAAGCCGTCGACCAGCAGATCGCGGACCTTGATGGCAAGGTGCTGCGCCTGGCGCGCCGGAGTGCTCATGTGCGGCAGTTCATGACCGTCCCAGGTATCGGCGCCATCACGGCGCTGTGCTTCCTGGCGACGATCAATGACCCCACCCGCTTCAAGCGATCAAGAAGTGTCGGAGCCTATGCAGGGCTGACGGCCCGAGGCTACGCCTCCGGCGAGACCGACTGGACGGGCCGGATCTCGAAATGCGGCGACACGATGCTGCGAAGCTATCTCTACGAGGCTGCCAACGTGCTCCTCACCCGGGTGGCCAAGTGGTCGGCGCTCAAAGCCTGGGGGCTCAGGCTGGCCAAGCGCAGCGGACTGCGCAAAGCCAAGGTCGCGGTTGCGCGCAAGCTCGCCGTTGTTCTGCACCGGATGTGGATGGATGGCACGGATTTTCGCTGGTCATCACAGGAGGCTCCCCAGCAAGCTGCATGAAGCCGAACCGGATTCCCGCCAACTAGCGGGAAGCACTATCCCTGCCGGGACGTTGGCGTTGGTGAGATCGCCCCAGGCTGTGCGACGCCCTCACGGGCAAAGCGCGCTTCACACATTGATCTGCCAGCGTCATCTGACGCCATCATGCGGAAGGCCTGACCTTACCGCGGAGAGAACCCTGGACCCGGCAAGGAGGTGCACGGAGAAATTGACCTCAGCCCCGGAATTAGAGAACGGCCTCGGTCAGCCTGCGATTTAGAAAGGGAGCGTCTGAGGGTCCGCTCTCCGTCGTCACTCAGACGCTGGTCCAACATAAGCGCTTTCTCGCCGGCCACCGTTCCACGGAATGTCTTTGCCTCGGTTTGCGGAACTCTCGCCCGGATAACCGCAAGGGCGGATGAACGATCTCAACAACTTCGGAGATATTCCTGAGGGGACCATTGCCCTCACAGATCTACTTAACAATCAGAGCTTGAATCACGAGTTCCTTAACCGCACCCTTGCTGCGGATCTGCACGCGCTCGTTCAAATCCTCTCGCAAGTGAAGGAGACCGGGCCCTGGATCTGCGCCAGCGACACGGTGCGCAAGTAGGCGAGGATATCCGGATGGATCCCGCCGGCAAGTTCGTCATTCGCTCCATCGGTATTGGCCATGATGAGTGCAGATTTGAGCCGCACCCAGGCGTCGTCCGAGCTCGCGAGATTCGTGACTACCGGGGCGAGAGCTTCCAGGACAATGAGCAGGGCAACGAGTTGGATGATGCGACCGCTGATGGCACCGTCGCCCTCTGGGATCAGCTCGTTGAGGTTCGGGACCTGTTCTTGAGCGGAAGTCGCAGCGAGTGCAAGCGCGCCGAAAATCATCACGCCGCGAAGCATTCCCTTTGGAACGCTAAAGCCGTTCCCTCGGTAATGAGGCAGCGGCTTCTGCGGCAGGAACTTGAAAATATCCATGAGGGTCAGCAAAGCTTAGTTCGCAATTAG
>NZ_LN811364.1:152984-162564 GCF_001006805.1 Microvirga massiliensis
ACCAGGAAATCACGAACAAGCCGCACGCAAAAGATGCAGCGCGGGTTTTTCCGCAGCCTGTTAGCTTCCCGACGCGGCAATTAGCTTCCCGACGCGGATGCCCGCGTCTTCTGGCCCTGATACAACAGCAAGCTTTCGTGACGCTTGCATCACTGCGTGGATCAGCAAAGACAATGCTGGTAGCCTCGTTCGTCAGGCAGGATGCCAGGGAAGGCCCACCGACGCTCGTCCCGATGCCCCGGGTCCTCGGTCCTACTCCTGCCGCACTACGCCGCTATCGGTGCCGGCCAACAGAGTACGAGCGGGGAGGCTCATCCGTTCGCCCCTACGACTTGTTCCGGCGTTTCTGATCGACTGCGCCTGGGAGTATGCTGGGCCTCATGACGTCGCCAAGACCGTGTGCGCTTTCGAGTTCGGCCGTGAGGTAGTGTCCCGAAAACAGGGAGGAAACACGATGATTCCCGTCAATCTTGCTCGTTTCATCCTGATCGCCGGTCTGACCTGCGGGATCAACGGAGCCCTGGGTCCACAGGCCAGCGCCCAGGAGGCCACGCACAGGCCGCATGTTCCGCTCGCGAAGACCATCGGCCAGCCCTCCCGGTCTGAGACTGGCACCATTCCGTCCCTGGCGGTCATCAACGCTGATGGCGCGAGGCTCGAGGGCAATCAATTGACCCTCACGGGCGTTTCTTCGAACGCCATTGTGTTCGCGGACCGGCCCGTCAGAGCAGCCGGTCATGTGACGACCGCCGACCTCGTCAGCGAGTGGGCCGGGAACGGCAGCTTCGCCAAGGATCCGCCGAATGCCACCGTCTCGGTGCTGGGCGGCGGCTCGAATGTGAGTGACGCGGTCGTTACTCTGAAATCCGCCAAGACCGAGGGCAGCAACCTGATCTTCGATGTTGCAATCCTCGAAGGCAATCTGGGCGCGGCAACCGGACCCGCGGCGTTGTTCATCGATCACTGGGGATGGCATGGACGCGGTGCCTGGTATGCTGGCGCAGCCTTCCTCGGTGCTGCCGCCGCGGCTGCGGGAGCCGCTGCCGCTTCGCCCTACTACTATCCTCCGCCGCCCGCGTATTCGTACGGATACAATCCCTATCCTTATCCTCCGCGCTGCGGCTACTATCCGTATCCGCCCTGCTATTAGGTCGTCCTAGCATGCACTTCGACAAGCCGTCACGAGCGCCTGTTGGAGAACCGTTGGGAGCTTACCCTCCGGTAAACCCAACGGCTGGCAGCTTTTCTCATGATCCTTCGCTGTCGCGCCTCTTGGGATTCTGTTGTGATGACGTAAATTTATTGAATATTACGTCAGAATGATGCGCGCAAACGGAAACATTCGGACCAGCCGATCGAGCACAATGTTTACTATTTCTATTTGACCTCGAGCGATAAGCATATCACCATACTCGCCTTGACATCTAAACTTCTTAATCTTTGGTAAGCTTGTAGGCACTGTTCATTTCCCGTTACATCTGACCAGACAGATATTGTATTTATCCCACAATACAATATCGAGCGTTTGAAGATCGAGGTTGCATTTATTGTATAGCAAACACCTGTACCTTTTCGCTGCGCTGATGATGTCCCGATGCGAGGGCGCCGCGCCGTTGGATAGGTTCACCTTTGGAAACCCCCGTGAGAGGCACATGATTGTGCGCCGTAGGCGCAATTCGTCGGAGACGCCGCGTTATGGCACAGCTTACGTCGGCTCACGCGAAGCGGCATAACCAGTAAGATTCAGATCCCGACTGACCAACGCTCAACGATCTGTAGAGGGGGATTGTATTCGCCGACAGCGAGAGCCCATTGGACGAGGCTTAAGTGGACGGCATAGCAAAATTGCAATACGCTCAAGCACTGACCTGCCTTCGTGACTCCATTCGCTCATCACAGCATCGGAGGGTACCCCAATGGCAGAGATTTCGGACCGCGCGCCGGACCTCGCGCATCCCTCGCATGTCGTGCGCCAATCAAAAAAGGCAGCAGCCAGCGGCTGGATCGGCTCGGCGCTTGAATATTATGACTTCTTCATCTACGCCACGGCAGCGTCGCTGGTCTTCCCGCAGATCTTCTTCACGTCAAACAATCCCACGGTTGCCATCGTGGCATCGCTGGCGACCTACGGGGTCGGCTACGTGGCCCGCCCCATTGGAGCTTTCGTACTGGGGCACTGGGGCGATACTCACGGCCGCAAGAACGTGCTGATCCTATGCATGTTTCTGATGGGGCTCTCGACGATGGCTGTCGGGCTCCTGCCGACGTACCAGCAGGTGGGCGTTCTCGCTCCGACACTTCTTGTCATCCTCCGCCTGATCCAAGGCTTCGCGGTCGCCGGTGAAATCTCCGGTGCCAGTTCAATGATCCTCGAGCATGCTCCGTTCGGCCGGCGCGGCTTCTATGCCAGCTTCACCTTGCAGGGCGTGCAGGCGGGGCAGATCCTCGCTGCGGCGGTCTTCCTGCCGCTCGCAGCCTACATGCCGGACGAGGCGTTCAACTCATGGGGCTGGCGGATTCCCTTCCTTCTCAGCTTCATCGTGATCATCGCAGGCTACATCATCCGTCGCGAGGTCGACGAAACGCCTGCCTTTGCCGAAGAGGGAGAGCACGGCGAGATCCCGAGGGCGCCGATCATTCAGGCATTCAAAGAGAACTGGCAGGACATGCTGCGGGTCATCTGCATGGCCCTGATGAACGTGATCGCAGTCGTGACAGCGATCTTCGGCGCAGCCTACGCGGTGCAGCCGGCCTACGGCATCGGGTTTCATAAGGACGTCTATCTCTGGATCCCGGTTCTGGGCAACATTCTGGCCGTCCTCATCATTCCATTCGTCGGCAACCTCTCGGACAAGATCGGCCGCAGGCCTCTGATCATCGGAGGAGCGCTCGCCACTGGGCTGCTCTCGTTCGCCTACCTGTATGCCATCAGCATCAGGAACGTGCCGCTGGCGATCGTGATGTCGCTGCTCATGTGGGGCGTCGTCTACCAGGGCTACAACGCTGTTTTCCCGAGCTTCTATCCTGAACTCTTTCCGACCCGCACCCGTGTATCCGCCATGGCCGTATCCCAGAATGTCGGAACGACCATCACGGCCCTGCTCCCGGCACTCTTCGCAGCCGTAGCGCCTCCGGGTTCGGCCAACATCCCGCTCACGGTCGGAGGCATCACCTTTGCAATAACCGTTGTGGCGGCGCTTGCGGCCATGAGTGCCCGCGAGACGTACAGGGTTCACCTAAGGGACCTCGGCCGCCCGGGCGCGGTTCCTGTTCCCAAAGAAGAGTACGAGCGACTGCGGGAGCAGTCGATCAGGGACGCGGGACTGGGCAAGACATCCGAAGCGGGCATGCACAAGGCAGGCATCTAGGGGACGCGGTCTCTCCCCGCTTGGGGGCTATGTCGTGGCGTCCCGGATCAGACGCGCAATGCGCTGAAGCGCAAGCCCATAACCCTGTGTGCCGAAACCAGCGATCACGCCGGACGCTACCAGAGAAACGTAGGAATGGTGCCGGAAGGGCTCGCGCCTGTGCACATTGGAGATATGCACCTCGATGATCGGGAACTCACAGGTGTTCAGTGCATCAAGGATGGCAACGGATGTGTGCGTGAACGCCGCCGGGTTGATGACGATGCCGCTAGCCCGCTCCCTGGCCTCTTGGATCCAATCAATGCTCGGCATTGCTTTGACGAAACTCGATTTCGAGATCGAGTTCCCGGCCGACGCGTCGGCAGTCTGCCTCCACATCCGCGAGGGTCTCATGGCCGTAAATGGCCGGCTGGCGCTTTCCCAAGAGTTTTAGGTTGGGACCGTTCAGGACATAGACAATACGGCTCACGGAGACATCCTTCAGGGATCTCGTTACGCTTTGACGTGCAGATTGGAAGTCATGCTCAATCGATGGAGTTGCAACAATCCCTCACGGATCCAAGCGGCCGAAGGTGCTGCAGCAGACCGCATAAGCGTCGACGCAACGCCCGAAGAAGTCCGTCCCACATGGCCATGGTGGTGCCGAGCGAGTTCGAGAAGGCCACCACCGTCGCACTGGTCGGATCGGAAAGCTCGTAGAACAGCTCGACGCCCTTCACTTGGGTCAGGGGCATAGATCGGGTTCCACGAGTGAAAAAACGACGAGGGCCTCTCAGCCCGCCAAGTTGAGCCCCAGTAGCCTGCGTGCCTCTTCAGGTGTCGCAACACGGCGGCCGTGGCGGCGCACGGCGTCTGTCGCCAGCGAGACCAACTCGGCATTAGATGTCGCTAGCCGCTCCTTCGTGACCCGGATATTGTCCTCCAGTCCGGTGCGGACCGCATCGGCCCCACGCGCCAAGGCCCATTCCATCACCTGCGCCTGATGCCGGCCGATGCCCGCCGCCGTCCAGGTGCAGGCCGGGAACAGGTGCTTGGCCTCGTTAAGCAGGAGATCGAGCAGCCGCTCCTCCGCCGGCAGGGCGTTCTGCACCCCCATGACGAACTGTATGTGCGGGCGTTCGTCGAGCAGGCCCTTGTCGGCGAGACGCCGCGCCCCGTGCAGATGCGATAGGTCGAAGATCTCGATCTCGGGCCGGACGCCAAATTCCTGCATCTTGCCGGCCATATCCTGCACCAGGGTGGTGTGATTCTCGTACACGATGGTCGGGAAGTTCACCGAGCCGGTGGAGAGCGAGGCCATGTCGGGCCGCAGAGACAGTGCGCTGCTGCGTTGGGACGGGTCACGTCCGCGTCCGCCAGTGGAGAACTGGATGATCATGCCAGGGCAGAGTCGGCGCACCCCCTCCTGTACCTGGCGGAAGCGCTCGGGATCGGACGAGGAGGACTCGTCGTCGTTGCGGACATGGATGTGCACGAGCGTGGCGCCCGCCTCGAAGGCGTCGCGCGTGCTCTCGACCTGCTCCGGCGGCAGGATCGGAACGGCCGGATTGTCCTTCTTGCGCGGAACGGAACCGGTGATCGCAACGGCAATGACAACAGGGTTCATCACAAGAGTCCTGGATTGGTGATCAGACATCGAAGAACACGGTCTCGCGCTCGCCCTGGAGGCGGATGTCAAAGACGTAGACCACCACCCCGCCGCGGATCTCTCGCCGGGCGATCAATGTGTCCCGCCGCTCACGGGGTTCGATGATGTTGAGCACCGGATCGCGGGCATTTGCCTCCGCCTCGTCGGAGAAATACAGGCGCGTGCTGAGCCCGATGTTGATGCCGCGCGCGGCCAGCCAGACGTTCACGTGTGGAGCCATCGGCCGGTGCCCCTTACGACCAATGACGGAACCCGGCTTGATCGTCTCGAAGGTGTAGAGGCCGGTCTCGAAATTGGTGCCGGTCCGGCCCCAGCCCCGAAACGTGGGATCGAGAGGCTTGTTCTCCTGCCGGTCGGCGGGATGGTTGTAGCGGCCTGCCGCATTGGCTTGCCAGATCTCCACCAGCACGTCGCGCGTGGGCGCGCCCGTGCCATCGAAGATGCTGCCTTCGATGCAGATGCGCTCGCCTTTTGTGTCGGGACCGGCGAGGACATTGCTGAAGCTCTTCTCGAAGATGTCGAAGCCGGCCTGGTGCGGAATCAGGCCGATATGGACATAGGGGCCGGCCGTCTGGGACGGGCTCTCTTTGAGGTGAGGCAGCGACGGGATCATGGCTCTAGTTCCCCTGCAGCTTGTTCTCGAACAGAGTGGACCGACGCCCCCGGAGGACGATGTTGAAGCGATAGGCAAGGCAATCGAGCGGCACGGCCGCATCCAAGTCGAGCGGCGCGACCAGACGCTTAACCGCCTCAGGGTCGGGAATAGTTCCGGCAATCACGTCGTGACGCAGTAGCGGATCGCCCTCGAAATACATCTGGGTGATCAGGCGCTGGACGCATCCGGACCCGAAGATTGAAAAATGAATATGGGCGGGCCGCCAGCTGTTGACGAAGTTGCGGAACGGGTAGGCTCCGGGCTTTATTGTGCGGAAGGCGTAATACCCTTCGGCATTGGTCAGGGTGCGTCCGCACCCGCCGAAATTGGGATCGATGGGCGCCAGATAGCGATCATTGACATGGCGATAGCGACCAGCTGCGTTGGCCTGCCAGAACTCGACCAGGGTGTCCGGCACGCCCCGGCCATTCTCGTCGAGCACATGCCCGTGAACGATAATACGCTCGCCGATGGGCTCGCCGTCCTTGGCGTAGTTCAAGATTAGGTCATTATCGAGGGGACCGATATCCTCTGGGGTGAAGACAGGGCCGGTCACCTCGGACAGGGAGTTCTGCAGAGACCAGAGCGGGATGCGGGGCGAGCGCAAGACGCTCGTCTTGTAGGTGGGGGTTAAGGCCGGCGGGTGAAGGCTGCGGTCGCGCTGGATGAACTCGCTCTCCGGATGGAGCAGGTCCTCCTGAGCGGACCTTCTTATACCGCTGCGATCGGATTCGACGGGCATAGGAATGCTCCTGAATGTCAAAGCCTCGGTATCGTTGGGCGAGGCGCTAGGCGCGTCTGTGCGGCGAGACGGATTTGAGCATTAACGACTCCGAAACCCTGATAGCCGCGACGCTCCACGATTTCGAAGAAGAAACCGTTTTCCAGCGTCTTCGTATAGACCTGGAAGAACTCGGCCGCGCCGTCCCGATCGTAGAGAATGTTGCTGGCCCGCAGACGTTCGATCTCCTCCTCCGCGAGATCCGTGCGTGCTTCTAGGTCCTCGTAGTAATTCTCGGGAATCGGCAGAATCTCGACGCCGTTCGTCTTCAGGCCATCGACGGTGGCGAAAATATCAGACGTTGCCAGTGCGATGTGTTGCATGCCCGAACCAAACATTTCGGTCAGAAAGCGCGACGACTGCGTATGACGGCTCTGCGAGGCATTGAGGGCGAGGCGGAACGCTCCATCGTCAGTCTCCACCACCTGACTCTGAACGACACCCCCTGGATCGATCACATTCTGCACCGGTGTCTTCTGTACGTCGAGCAGCGCCACGTAGAAGAGAAGCCACGTCAACATCTCCTCGTAATGCATGGATTGCGACAAGTGATCGTAGGCCGTGAGCCCAACACTGGTGAAATCGCCGCCCTCGGTGACCGGCTCGAAATCGGCATCCCAGAGACGGTCGAGGCCGCTCTTGTGATCGACAAAATAGATCAGGCTTCCACCCAGACCGCGGACGGCCGGGATATCCAGCTCGCCTGGCCCCACCGCCTGCCTGAAAGGCTGATCCAAGAGCTTGACGGCACGCTCGATTGTGGCGGGAGCATCATCGACCCGCAGGGTCATTGCACAGACCGAGGGACCGTGGGTGATGTTGAAGGAATGAGCAAAGCCCTCCTTGTCACAGTTCACCACGATGTTGATGTCGCCCTGACGCCAGCGCGTGACCTCCTTCGAGCGATGAATGCCGGCCCTGGCAAAGCCGAGGCCGCTCAGGGTCTGCTCGAAGGCTTTCGCACTGCGCTCGTCCATGGCGAATTCGACGAACTCGATGCCGTGGCATGCGGCTCGGGCAGGAAGATCGGGCAGCCCCGAGACCGGAACCTGCGTGCGCCGCTGGAGCTGATCGAGCATGAACAGCAGTGAGCGCTGGCCATCGACTGCGACCCCGCGGGCCGAGCCCGCGCGGAAGCGGTCGTTGAAGATCTCGAGCGACAGGAGGTCGTCGAAGCCGGTGGCCTGGAGGGCCTCCATGAATGCGTCGACAGCAAGTTCCCCCTGCCCCGGGAAGCAGCGGTAGTGACGACTCCAAGAGAGATAGTCCATGTCGAGCAGAGGGGCGTCGGCAATCTGGACCAGGACGATTCTGTCCTTCGGGATCGACCGGATTGCATCCAGTGGAGTTTCACGCACCAGTACGTGGAAGGAGTCCAGCACCAGTCCTATGGAGGGATGGTTCGCGCGGCGCACCACTTCCCAGGCGTCGCGATAATCGTTGATGTGGCGCCCCCAGGCCAAGGCCTCAAAACCTGCTCGGATGCCTCGCTGGGCCGCGCGCTCGCCAAGCTCGTGAAAATCAGCAGCCGCCCGGTCGATACCGCCGAGGGAATGCGGCGAGACATTGCTGCAGACGAGCAGGAGGTCGCATCCCAGTTCCTGCATCAGGTCAAACTTGCGTTCGGCCCGGTCGAACACCTTGGTCCTCTGCGGCTCCGGCATGCCCTCGAAATCGCGGAACGGCTGGAACGTGATCGTCTCAAGGCCGAGATCGACAATCATCCGGTGCACGTCCGCAGGGGTGCCGTTAAAGGACAGAAGGTCGTTCTCGAAGATCTCGACGCCTTTGAACTGGGCGGCCGCAATGGCCTGGAGCTTTTCCTCCAGAGTGCCGCTCAAGGAAACAGTCGCGATGGCGGTCTGCACGGCCGGCGTCCCCTCTATCGTCCAAAAATCTGATGAATTTCAGTGACGGCGCTGGCGGCCAGAAACCGCCGGCACGCATCATGTCCGCTCCGAGGCCTGAACGTGTCGAGTAGGCAGCCTTCCGCTGTCATGTTCATCGGCGCTTCCTCAGGCTGGCGTCTGTGTAGTTGTTGTCAGCGTGGTCGCGTCACATCGATCGAAAATGTTGCATCATCCGCTCAACGTTAGGCTCAATTCCCGTAAAGAGACGGAAGGCTCCGACAGCCTGAAAGACGGCCATGCCACCGCCGCCCATGGTGCGGCAACCCAAGGCCTTTGCCTCCCGGAGCAGTTCCGTCTCAAGGGGAAAGTAGATGATATCGGCGACCCAGAGATCCTGCCGCAGCAGGCTCGCCGGCAACGCCATGCCTGGATACTTGGCCATTCCGACTGGCGTCGTGTTGACGACTCCTCGGGCCTTGGCGACAGCTTCGTCCAGAGTGCCGGCCAGTGCCGCCGTTCTGTCAGCCCCGAAACGGCTACGGAGCGCACCAGCCAGCCACTCTGCGCGAGCAGGATCTGTGTCGACGATGATGAGATTCTGCACGCCGAGCTGCAGTAGCGCATGGGCTACGGCAGCGCCTGCACCGCCCGCCCCGAACTGCACGACGCGGTCGCGATTGACGTCCGCGAGTTCACGTTTGAAGCTTTCGGCAAAGCCCCACCAATCCGTGTTGTGACCGATGCTGCGTCCTTCCTGGAAGACCACAGTATTCACGGCGCCGAGTGCCTGGGCGTCCGGTGTCAGCTCGTCCAAAAGGGGGATGACTGCCTGCTTGCAAGGATGGGTGATGTTGAGGCCGGCAAACCCCATCCGCCGGGCAGCCGTGACAAGTTCAGGCAGGGCATCAAGGCCGAGGTGAAGTACGTCGAGATTGATCAGTTTGTAAATATAGCGCAGGCCCTGCTCGGCTCCTTCGCGCTCATGCATGGCCGGCGTGCGGGAGGCCTGAATGCCCGATCCGATCAGGCCGACGAGGACCGATCTGGCGGATGCATACTGTCTTGCAAAACTCCCGTCCGCCACTCTGCCGTTAGCCGCCTCGGGGTTTTGGGAATAGGCACCACCTGCAAGGACCAACGGATCGGCAGGGCCCGAGCCTGCGTTCGACATGACCATAACCTCCCTCTTGTTCACCCGAATACCGGAGGGGGCAGTCTCTTCAAATAACCTAGACTGAGGCCTTAATTAAGGCGCTCGGGTATTCAGGTGACCTTTAA
>NZ_LN811364.1:163322-196516 GCF_001006805.1 Microvirga massiliensis
GTTAAGGGTCGCACTGTGGCTGTAAGTCCGGCAAGCGGCGGAGCATCCGCTCGATGCGGCTGCAAGTAAGCTCGGTAGCCTTCCGCGGAACGGCACGTGATGGAATCCGGCACCATTGGCATTTCGCGCTCCGTCCAGGCATATGCTCCGGCCACGGGATGGTCCGCAGTGGGTCAAACTGTGACTTCGAGCGGAGGGAATAAAGGTCACCTTACCGCTTAAATGCGGAAGTTCGACCAACTTCAGCTTCGTGCCAATTGCAAACCTTCACCTCAGTCTTGCTGGGGCGTGCTGGCAAAGTTGTCCATGCTGATTCGCTTGGTCAGTGGCAGCTCGATCGTGCAGTGAAGGCCGTCTGGCTCAAACGCCTGCACGGTCTTGGCCTTCAGCTCATAGGTGAGGGTTCGCTCCAGAAGATATGCGCCGAAGCCCTGCTGTCTTTGCTTGGCTACCGGCTCTCCCATACCACTCTCTTTCCACTCGAAGACGAGCCGGGGCGCTTCTCCGCCGTTCTGGACCTGCCAAGTGATCCGGATGCGCCCGTGCGGTCGCGAAAGGGAGCCGTACTTCAGGGCGTTCGTCGCCAGCTCGTGAACCGCGAGCCCGAAGGTCTCGGCAGCCTTGGGCTGCAACCGCACCGAGGGACCGACCATCCGCACCTGCTCGCCCTCGTGCGCCGCGCACGCGAGAAGCTCGTCGGCCACAAGCTGGGTGAGATCCAGGCCCGCACCGGGATCGCGGGCCACCGCGGTTTGCACGCGGGCGAACGCGTTGATGCGCCCGTCGAGGTGCATGGCGTAGTCCTCCACGGACTTGCTCGTCTGTGCCGTGCGCCGGATGATGGAGCGGATCACGGACAGCGTGTTGCGCACTCGATGCTGCAATTCGGCCAGAAGCAGCTTGGCCCGCCCTTCGCTCTCCCGCAGCGACTGCGTCAGCAACTGTGCGGCGATCGCATCACTTGCCTGGCGGGCATAGATGTCGGTGAACCTGAGTTCGCGTTCTGACAAGCGGTGTGGCTGGCGGAAATGGGTCGAGAGCATCCCCAGCGGTGTGCCGGCGGGCGTGAACAGCGGCGTCGACTGGACGGCCCGGTAGCCAGCCTCGCGGGCCGCCGTCAGACTGGCAGCATAAGCGGGCTCCTGCTCGACATCCTCGATCATCACCCGCTCCTGGCGGGCCAGCGCCATGCCGCAGGCCGAGCCCTCCTCGGAGCTGACTTCGGCAAAGCGGTCGAGAAACGGCTCCTGGAAGCCGCGCTGGACGGCCAGGCGCAGCGTCCGGGTCTTCTCGTCATAGAGCTGGATGTTGCCGAAGTCGGCCCCGTGCAGTTCGATTGTGGCGTCCAGGATTGCATCGAGCACCACCTGGAGTCCGGCCCCGTCGACCACTTGCCGGCTCACGTCGTGCAGCCGTGTCATCGCCTTGAGCTCGGCCGCGAGCGCCTGTTCGACCTGCTTGCGGGCGGTGATGTCGAGCACGAACTCGAAGATGGTGCCATCCGGCAGCAACTTCGCCGCGAACAGCCCGCACCAGCGCGAGCCATCCTTGCGCAGATACTCCTTCTCGTACGGCGTGGTCTGGCCGGTCGTTTTCAGCTCCGCAACGGCCTTCTCGGAAGCCTCCATCCATTCCGGCGGGGTGAGCTCCTGCCAAGTGAGACGCCCCGCCTCCAGGTCCGCGCGGCTATAGCCACCCATCGCCAGGAACGCGTTGTTCGCATCGATGATCCGGCCCTCCAGGTCGAGGTAGATGACGCCGACCGTTTCGATCTCCAGTGCCGCCCGCAGGCGCGCCTCGCTTTTCTGCACGCTTTCGTGAGCATCGGCGAGCGCACGGGTGCGTTCCTGAACCCGCTGCTCCAGCGCCTCGCGCCCGGTCTTGGCCTCATGCAGCGCAGTGGTCATCTGGTGGGCCGCCGCGGCAAAGCGGGCGAGGCTTTGCAGCAGGCGGGCATCTTCCGCATCGAACCGCCCGTCGGGCGTGTGCTGGATGGCCCAGAGCGCGCCGACGGCCTCTCCCTTCACGTGCCAAGGGGCCACTAAGCTCTCGAAGATGCGTGGCTCCGCGTCTCGCAATCCTGGGAAGAACCGGGCTGCTTCCCGGAACAGGAGCATGCTGTCACGGGCGATGACCACTCCGCAGAGGTTGGCCTCCCGCGGGACGGTCCCGCCGAGATAGCCCGCGAGTCCGCCGACAATCGCCTGCCAGCGAAACAGGCCGTTCTCCCCGCCGGGTTCGAGAAGGCTGATGCCGGCGGAGTCTGCATGGCACAGTTCCATCGCGAGCTCGGCGCACTTCTGGAATACGCCGCCCGGGTTGATGGCCGTCTCCTGTGCCAGGGCCGCCAGCGCCTTGGCCTCGGCCGCGTGGTCCGGCGGCCGGGACGGCCGGCGGGCCAGTTCCGCCGTAACGAGGACATCATCGACTGCTTCCGCAAGGCCATTTGGGTCGTCAGCGGTGGTCATGCTGACCTCCTTATTGGCGAGCAGGCCCTCGAAGAAGAGAGGTGTCTCGCCCTATGGTTGCGGGCCGCCGAATAGGTCATCCGTTGCCCGGAGGGGCGCCGCCGCACTGTCCAAAGCTCTCCCAGCCTCGCTGAGATGCAGGTAGTTGGGCTTGAACAGGGACGCCCTCATCAGCGCCTCCAGATCCGGGATTGTCAGAGCTTTGCCCTTGAGCACGATGAGATCGGCGGCCCTCAGGTCCCGGAGCATGCGGTTGACATGCACCGTCGAGAGCCCGATCGCCTCGCCCAAATCAGCCTGGGTGACCGACAATTCGCAGCTATCGCCGTTTGTCAGGCCGACGCCTCTCAAGCGCAGGAACAGCTCGCACAGGAGGTGACCCAGTCGTTCGAAAGCGGTGCGTTGGCCCAGGTTCACCGCCCATTCGCGCTCGATCGATGCATCGACCAGGGTCCCCCACCACAGTGCTTGGGCGATACAAAGATGGTTGAGCGTGAGATCCTCGAATACGGGCTGCGGGATCTCGGCCATCCGCACCGCCGTGAGGGTGCCAACCGAATGGTCCATCTCGCGCAGGATGAAGATGTTCTGGTCGTATAGGTCGCCCGGGACCAGAAAGGCCATGATGGAGCGCCGCCCGTCCTCGAGTTCCTTGTAGCGGCAAGCCCAGCCCGAGAGGATCACGTTGATCTGGGTGGGCTCGTCGCCCTCGCGAATGATATCTTCGCGAGGCCTGAGCACCCGGATGCGCTCTGCTGTAATCTGCTCCAGTATACGTTTGTCCTCGGCTGAGAGCCTTCTGAACTGCTCCAATTTGCAGATGAGAGGGTTGGCCATGGCGGCCCCCACGATGTGGACCTGATAGACTAACGCGCCGCGATCCAAACAGACGCACTTTGTGCTATGCTCTTGGTGCGCTGGCTCGTCGACCTCCATCTGACAGACGCCCATCGGGCAAGGAGGGGTCCCTCATGGTAGGCGCCCTTCCCCAGCAGGGCCTGACGGGATGCCGCGTTCTCATCGTCGAGGATGAATCCTTCCTTGCCGACGATCTCGCCCAGGCCGTGGCCGAGCTCGGGGCCGAGGTAATCGGCCCGGTGCCGACCCGCGACGAGGCGTTGGCCCTTCTGGCCACGGGGGCCAAGATCGACCTAGCGGTGCTCGACATCAATTTGGAGAACGAAGCCGTCTTTCCTGTCGCGGATGTTTTGACCGCGCAGGGGGTGCCGTTCCTGTTCGCGACTGGCTACAGCCCGGCCTCGTTGCCCGCTCAGTATCAGCATGTGTCCTGGTGGGTGAAGCCGTTCGACCCGCAGACTCTCGCGCACGCTTTGTCGAAGCTCATGCGCAATCGGTGAGCTTGGCTCAGGGTCAGAGTGCTGCGCGTGCACTACAGTTACTGGATTAAAAGGCTACTCGAGCAAGAGGCTCAAATTGAGCGTGGTATGGCGTCGGCTGCCTGTCTGCCATGAAGTGCTTGGATGATCGGCTGTGGGTCATAATAGGCTCTTGCAGGGCGCACCCGAAGGTCCGCTTCCGAACCACCTGCGGATGCTGAATTCATGTCAGCCACCGCGTGTGGACCAAAGACACACGAACACAATAGCGGTTGGCTGGACCCGAAACCGGAGCACCGCAACAGTTGCTACCTATTGGCTGCCTGGAGTTCCGGACCGCATCCGCGATCGGCACTAACTCTTTGATTTCATGGTGGGTGTACAAAGACTCGAACCTTGGACCCGCTGATTAAGAGTAAGCGACGCAAGAATAACGCGCCTGACCGATTCCTATCAGTGTTCGCTGCCATTCCCTTGTGGATCACAGGCTTTTTGTGATTTCCGGCTCTCAGTCTCGCCCATACGATATCAGCCTATAACGGGCTCCTTTCGTAACCTGAGCGTAACCTGAGACCATGCCAAAACTCCGCCTCACCGCAGCGGCTGTTGACCGCTTCCAGCCACCCGCCAAGGGACAAGTCGAGTACTACGATGCTCACCTGCCCGCATTCGGACTCCGAGTATCATACTCCGGCGCAAAGGCTTGGTTCGTGATGACACGGATCAACGGGAAGCTCACACGCCTCACTCTAGGACGCTACCCTGCCCTATCGCTTGCTGAGGCTCGCGAAAAGGCGCGGCAGGTAATCGAGAACGCGAAAGCTGGGGGCGACCCCCGCCGTCTTGAGGCTGAAGAGCGGCGGCGCAAGGCCAAAGAGCAACAGACCACCTTTCGGGGAACCGCCGCTCTTTTCATGGAGCGCTATGTCGAACGGGAACTGCGGCCCAACACCGCTCGGGAGTATCGCCGCATCCTGCAGGGCTCAGACACTGCTGCATGGCGTGACCGCCCAATTAGCTCGATTAGCAAAGATGACGTGGTGGACCTGTTACATCGGATCGAGGAGCGCGGTTCGCCGGCCGCCGCAAACCGCGCTCTGGCCTACCTCGGCAAGTTTTTCAACTGGTCGCTCGAGCAGGATCTAATCACGGTAAGCCCGACCGCGAAAGTCCGCGCGCTGTCGTCCGGTAAATCCCGAGAGCGGGTACTCACACCAGAGGAGCTTGCTTGGTTGTGGTGCACACTTAACGGCTACCCAGGGTTGTTCGGAGGACTGTTCAAAGTTCTGCTACTTACCGGCCAGCGTCGGAGTGAGGTCGCTGGCATGCGCTGGGATGAGTTGCGGAGCCTCAATACGAGCGAGGCTGTCTGGCATCTTCCTCCGGAGCGCACGAAAAATGCTCAGTCGCATCTCGTTCCACTTGCACCTGCTGTGCGGACCATTCTACAGATGCTGCCGCGCACCGGACCTCTAGTGTTCTCGACAACGAGCAAAACCGCGGTTTCGGGGTTCAGCAAGGCCAAACGCCAACTCGATCTCCGAATCGCGCAACTCCGATCCGACGAACATCTGGCTTCTCTCTTACCATGGACGCTGCACGACCTGCGTCGAACAATGGTAACAACAATGAACGAGCGCCTCAGCGTGCCTCCGCACGTGGTCGAGGCAGTGGTAAATCATATTAGCGGTCCAGCAAAGCGCGGCGTAGCGGGCGTGTACAATCGAGCGATTTACCTGAACGAGCGTAGAAATGCCCTGAACCACTGGGCAGACTACGTTACACGACTAGTGTGCGACAATCACGCTAGCGACAGTATGGCGCTACAGTTTGCACAAGGGTTGGCCCAACAAGAACAAATACCTTCCCGCCCAGCACGACTGATTGCCGCTATGCCTGAAGTTCATCTCCAGAGCTAGAAAATGACAACCAGAAAAAGGGATGGAGGATGCTTTGCAGCTTTGAAGCGACAATGGGAGTGCAGCGGGCTGAGGGGACCAAGCGTGCTTCATCCTCGAATCCAGCACCACACGACTAGCTCTGAATTCCTCAAAGAGCTTGGTTTCCTTCATGAACTTACTAAGGACGAGCGTTTTATGGACACTGTCCGTGCTGTTGCTGAGTATGGATTGATCGATGAGGACGGAAATTGGCGCCGCGATCCAGCAACAAACGTCTTACCTCCTCCTGAGTTCCAACAACTCAAGGACCGTATATTCTTCATGGTGCAGTCCGCAATTCGGAGAGGCATGAGCTTGCGAATGGCTTGCGCTGAATGCGTTGTCAAACAGCGCATTTCCGGCCACAGCTTCGAGGCAGTTTGCAAGGACGTAGAGCGGATTTACAGGACATACGTGGAGGCTGGCGAAACGCTGATCAGCGTGGGTTCCCGGATCATGTCTCGCGTAGAAGACAACTGGCCAGATCAATTACCAGACAGCTACGTGGCGTGGCGACGATCCGGTGGCTCGCTTCCATGATGACGAGTGGTATTAATGATCTTTACGAAAGCGGTGTAACATCGGGCGATGTCAATCCTCGTGAGGTGAGCGCGATGGGTGGCAACGTTTGGCGACTCTCGCAGTTGAGCCGGAGCAGATGGAGGAGCGTCGCCTGGCGGCCGCGCGGCTGTTGCGGCCAGGACGGCTCTCGCAACCCGAGATCGCCCGGCAGCTGGGGGTCAGCCGCGCCAGTGTCTGCCGCTGGTCCAGCAGGGCCGGCGCGGCCTGAAGGTCCAGCCCATCCCGGGACGAACGCCGCGGCTCGATGAGAAGGCCTGGGCCCGGCTGGGGCGGCTCCTGGACCGCGGCGCGGTGGCGGCCGGTTTTGCCAGCGAGCGCTGGACCCTGAAGCGCATTGCGGCCCTGATTAAGCGCGAGTTCGGAGTGCGTTATCATCCGCGCTACCTGGAGCGGCCCCTCAAGGCGCATGGCCTCTCGGTGCAGCGTCCCGCCACAAGGGCCCAGGAACGCGACGAACTCGTGATCGCGGTCTGGCCCAAGCGGGACTGGGTTGCTTTGAAAAGAAGGCGCGGCGGGAGCACCGGACTCTGCTCCTCTGGGACGAGACCGGCCACAGCTTCCGGATCCGGCCGGGCACGACTTGGGCGCGGCGCGGCCTGACCCCGGTGCTCCGGCGCGTGAGCCAGCGGCGGGCGGTCTCGAGTGTGGTGGTGGTCACGCCGGATGGGCGGCTTTACGCTCGCCACTTCCGCGCCAGCCTCTCGAGCGACGCCGTAATCTCGACCCTGCGCTATTTCCACCGCCGGATCGGCACGCCGCTGCTGGTGGTCTGGGACTGGCTCAACGCGCGCCGCTCGCAGGCGACAAGCGCCTTCGTGGCTTCACACGCGCAAGACTATGCGGTGGCCTACCTGCCGGCCTATGCCCCGGAGCTCAATCCCGAGGAGCAGTGCAATGCGCTCGTCAAGCGGGCCCTGGAGAACGCTCTGCCCCAGTCCGTCGCCGACCTGCATCGTCTGGCGCGCCGCGAGTTCGTCCGCCTGCAGAGCCAACCCGAGATGATCACCAGCTTCTTTCACCACGCAGTCCTCTCCGTCACAGGGCTTCCGTGACGATCAGTAGCAGGATGAAAGGATCGACCTCGTTCCAAACCAGGTTGAGCGCATTGCTCGGGCAGAGAGACTAAAATGAAAGGAGGCGTGAGGGGACTCTGAGAGATCACCGCACTATAAGATATGCCTTATTGCGACGTCATCCGCAGTCCACCATGATCTGTTCCACGCGCCGTAGACTCAAAACGTGAATGCCGCTAAGCGAGCGGCTCGTCGTTCGCGCCCTTTTGACTGTGTGAGCTTTAAGACGGGCAGAAGCTCGTCGGGTGATTTCCATCCATCGCAGTCTGAGCATGCAGTCGATACACAGGACCGCCCGACTGCTGGCACGGTGTGACGTTAGGCCAGTCGGCTGAGAGAGTTTCGCCTGGCACATTTCTGAGGACATCCCAACGGTAACTACTCCGCCGTTACTCATCGGGGTTAGTAGAGGTCAAAATCAGTTCTTTCTGCTGGTCTCCTCGTCATCAGGATCAGCTGGATCGTCGCTGTCAAGCAGGATCGATTGGACAATCCGTCGGAGGCACTTGTCCAACGACAGCATGCGATAGCGTGTTTATTCAAGTGGTCACTTGTGACGAACACGGGTGACGATATGAGCAAGAT
Organism: Microvirga massiliensis; assembly: GCF_001006805.1. Classification (GTDB taxonomy): domain Bacteria; phylum Pseudomonadota; class Alphaproteobacteria; order Rhizobiales; family Beijerinckiaceae; genus Microvirga; species Microvirga massiliensis. The sequence continues at coordinate 171,308 of NZ_LN811364.1, forward strand.
CGAACGCTATCTGTCCCGCCGCGGGGTCAGGCAACGCTACGGCATTTCGAACATGACGCTCTGGCGATGGGAGCGCGACCCACGCTTGAACTTCCCGAAGGCAATCGAGATCAATGGTCGGAAGTACTTCGCTGAGTACTTAATCGATATTTGGGAGCGCGAGCGTGCCCTTGCCGCTGCCAGCCGGGAGGCAGCGCAATGAATAAGACGGCCTGCAGGCCCTCCGACGAGTCGAAGCCCAACAGCCGATGCGTCTCTCGCGCAATGCGCATGCTCACCAGACATGAGCTTGCGGAGCGCTGGGGTTGCTCCGAAAGAACCATCGACCGTGTGATCGCTTCTGGTGATCTGCGGGCCCACCGAATTGGCCGGTCTATTCGCATTGCAGAGGAGGACGCCGAGGTTTTCCTCGCCCGCCGGCGCATCCGGTGACCCGTGAAAGGTGTCGTGGATTGTCGTGTCCCGGCAGTCACTTGCGCGGTATCGGGAAGACTCACTCCCTGAAAACGTTCCAGTTTTTGCATGGTAGCCTTCCCGAATGTCGCCTCCTGTCCGCTCCTGTCTTCCCGAGACCAGTGCGGACCTTCCCGAACCCCATCCAAGCCTCACCATGAACGCTCCCGTACCCGCCAAAACCTACCAGAACCCCTTCGCCTCGCCTGACGTGCCAACTCTGGCCGACGTCGCAGATCGCATCCCTACCACCTCCCTTTCTGCCACGCGCAAACGGGACTGCCACTCGGCGATCAAGCGCTTCTCTGAACTGGTTCAGAAGCCTGCGTCGGCCATTCCGGCCGACCCGGCATCGCTCGGCGCGGAACTCGAGGCTGCCAGTCCAGCCCTCGCGACGCTCTCGTTAAAGACCCGCGCGAACATGCGCTCCAGCTTGCTCACAGCCGTCGAGGCGAGTGGCCTGTGCCGTGTTCTCAGGACCGGCCGGATCCCTCTCCTGCTCGCATGGGAAGAGCTCCTCCGAACGGTTCCCGACAAGCGCATCCGCAATGGCCTCAGCCGGGCGGTCCGGTTCTGGAGCCTGAACGGGATCACGCCCGCGCAGGTCGACCTTGCTGCACTTGAGGCATACTCCGAGGCTCTTCGCGCGAGCCTGTATGCCCGCAAGGCACCCACCCTCATTCGCGATACCGCGACACTCTGGAACCGGATTGTCGAGGCGCAGCCCGACCGCAACCTCACCGAACTCGTCGTGAAAAGCCGGCGGGCTCCCTCCCAGAGGATCGATCTCGCCACCCTGCCCGCGAGCTTTCTGGCAGACCTCGAGGCTCACCTCACCTGGGCCTCCGGTCGGGATCTCTTCGCGGCAGATGCACGCGCGAAGCCTCTGGCCGCGAGCACACTGAACCTTCGACGCCAGCAGATCCAGACGATCGTCACCGCCCTCGTGGCAACAGGCACGCCGCCCGAGGCGATCACCTCGCTCGCGGCCCTTGTGACGCCGGACGCGGTCCGCGCAGTTCTGCGCCACCGGCATCAATGGGCCGGCAATGTCGCGAATGCCTCCAACGAAGGGCTCGCCAAGACACTCGTGAGCATCGCGCGGGAGTGGATGAAGGTCGATCCCGCGACTCTGGCCGAGATCAAGCGGCTTCAGTCGAAGCTCCCGAAGATCCGGGCGGGGCTCACGGAGAAGAACAAAGTGCTTTTGCGGCACTTCGACGACCCGGACGCCCTCCCCCGCCTCTACAGTCTCCCGGCGGCGATCCTCAGCAGGCTCAACCGGTCTGCCGCCTCTCTGACCACACTGGCGCAGTATCAGGTGGCCCTTGCGATCGCCCTTCTGCTCTATGTCCCGCTGCGGATCGCCAATCTCGCCGCCCTCGAACTCGATGCCACCGTGTTCCTGCCGGCTCAGGAAGACCAGGAGAGCAGGCTCGAGATCCCGGCACACCGGACCAAGAACCGGCAGCCCTACTCGGTCATGCTGCCCGCAGCCGTGACGCGAATGCTGCGGATGTATGACCGGGCCTTCCTCCAGCCCCTTGGCACCAAGCTGATCTTCGACAACGGGCGCCACGCGGCGAAAGAGGAGAGAACGCTGTCGTGGCTGATCGAGCGCACGATCCGGCGCCACATGGGCTTCAAGATGACCGCGCACCAGTTCCGGCATCTGGCCGCGAAGGTGATCCTCGACGAAGACCCTGGAGCTTACCCGCTCGTCTCGCAACACCTCGGGCACACGAACCTCAAGACCGCGATGGCGTTCTACGCCGAGCTGAACACACGGCGCGCGGCCCGCCACCATGCGAAGCTCCTCGAGGCCGCCATCGCCCGTGCCCAGGCAAGCCTACCCCTCTGTCGGAAAGGTCGCTCCATGAAGCAGCCACCACAGGGTGGCCGTGTCTCCCACAACAAGCCAGGGAGGCCTTGATGACTGAGCAACCCTGGATGTGGCCAACACCCATCCGCCGTCCAAATACCCGTCAGCGCGTTTCTCTCCGGCTCGAGGATTGGCCAGAGGTCGACCGAATGCGCTGGGAGGAGGCGACGCGGCCGGCCGATCTGTTCGATGAGCCCGCCTCGGCAAGCCACCTGAAGCCCCGAACGCGCAAGACCCTGATCGACGGCTATGGGCGCTGGCTCGGGTATCTCACGGCAACTGACCCCACCCTCCTCGATCTCCCGCCGGGGGAGCGCGTCACTCGCGAGCGGATCGAGGCGTTTTGCCGAGCGCTCGCGGAGACCAACACAGCAAAGTCCGGCGCTGCGATCCTCTTCCGGGTGCGACAGGTGCTTTTGCGATTGGCCCCAGAGGTCGACTGGAGCTGGCTGCACACGATTGCAAAGCGGATCGATGCTGCTGCACAACCACGCTCCAAAGCGGCAAACCTGCGGATGAGCGATGAGCTCTATCAGCTCGGGTTCGATCTCATGGACGAGGCTGCTGAGGCCGCGCCCGAGCCGAAGAAGGTGCGAACCAAAGATGCGATCACGTATCGTGACGGACTCATGATTGCGCTGCTCGCGGCCGATCCAGTCCGCCGCAGCAACTTTGCGGCTCTCACGCTCGAACGCACTCTGGTGCGATCAGGCACCGCGTGGACGATCGTCCTCTCCGAGGCCGAGACAAAGGGCGGGCGTCCTCTCGAGTATCCTGTGCCTTCGAAGATTGGTAAGCGGATCGACCAGTATCTCCGGCGATACCGCCCTGTGATCTACCGCAGCCAATCGCACCAGGGTGTCTGGGCCTCAGCCAAGGGCTGCCCAATGAATGGCGGTGCAATCTACGATGCGATCTGCCGGCGCACGCGGGCTGCATTCGGAAAGCCGGTCTGGCTGCACCTCTTCCGATCGGCTGCGGCAACCTTCTGGAGTGTGGAGTGCCCCGAGGCTGTGCTCGGGTCAAAAGATCTGCTCGGGCACCAACGGTTTGGGACAACCGATGCCCACTACATTCATGCACGCACCATCCAGGCAGGACGACACTATACGAAGATCCTCGAGGCGAAAGTGGAGGCCGCAAGGCTATCACATTCAACTGCTCCAAACTTCCGGGTGAGCCGGACTAGCAAGTCATTCATCTCCAAACCTAGAGGAGTCCGACAGCAGGTGTGATATCGCCAAAGTGGTTGATGGCGCGCTCATGGAAGCTAAAGAGCTTGGCTCCCCCAACAGGCTACTGCGTCGACTGCCACGCATAACCAGGGCAGACCAATTCCGGTGCTGCTTATCGCTGTCTGCGGGGTGTCTCGGGATTGTCTTGAGAGCCTTCAGCCGTGTCTCGTTGCACCACCGCGCAACTCCGGATGGTGGCACAGTCGGACAGCAAAATGCGCAGTGTATCTCTCAACTTAACGCCACCGCTAGTAGGATAGATAACTCAGCTGATGACCAGCCACGAAGATGACTCAAGGGTTGTCTCGGCACTGTCTTGATGTTGCCTTCCTGTATCGCAGATTGATTAGGAGGAATGACGCTTATCGCTAAACTGGAAATGTGTCTCTCACTACCTGAACTCGGCGGCGAAGATCACATCACCGTCGTGAGTTCGTGAGATGGGCCTGAGTCGCTCGGGCGCGTGCGTAGAGCATATCGGCGGCCTCCTGCTTTGCCTTGGCATCCGCATGGATCGTCGCGGTGTCGCCAAAGGGGACGCAGAGCAGGCCATCGTCATCGCCGAGGATCAGGTCGCCGGGTTCAACGACTATCCCATCAATGGCGATTGGGACGTTGATTTCGCTCAGTCCGTCCTTGTAGGGGCCACGGTGCGTCACGCCGGCCGCGAAGAGCGGGAACCGGTTGGCCCGAATCGCGCCGTAATCGTGTTCCGCGCCGTTGATCACGATCCCCGCCAGGCCAATCTTCTCAGCGTGTGTGAGAATGAGTTTGCCGATGATGGCGTTGGTCAGATCCCCTCCGGCATCGACGACAATGACGTCGCCTGGTTCCGCTATCTGTAGAGCCTTGTGCACCATGAGGTTGTCACCAAGGTGGGTCTTCACAATCAACGCAGGGCCGGCGAGAACACCGCCGGAATGGAGCGGGCGCAGCCGCGCGCCGACGGCAATTCTACCCTCACGGCCAGCGACTTCCTTCTCTGATCGCCGGTCATGTATTCCCGGCGCTCCAACACGGAGCCGATGCACTGCGGCCGGCCTGATGATCGGCTGGAGCCACCTCGGCGGAAGAACCGGCAACATCGCCGCCAATCTTTGACCGAGGCGGAAGTGAATAGGTCATGCGCTACGCACCCGGGCGGCTGGCCGCCACCTCAACCGTCACGTGCGTATCCGCACCGACGCTACACTTCCTCCACCCCAATCTAACTTCCCCCATTCTCGCGGCGAGAGACGCTCGTCGCCTCGCGGAGGGCTGGACTTGGGCGTTACGGTCAAGAGCATCACGGCGAAGTGGTCAAAGTGGGAGATCAGCTGGCCCTGGTGGAAATACAGAACCTCTACAATCCAGTTGCCAGTCACGTATGAAATTGAGCTCGCGGAAGGGAGCTCGTGGAGTGATTGCGTTGTCGGACAAGAGAAGAAGGGCAGCCTCCGGTTTGGAAAAAATCCCAGCCAAAATGATGTGTTCTCGGACTGGACCAAAGATGCCCCTCCCGGCGAGAATTTGTGGTGGGATGGAGCTAAGTTCGGGAGCGCGGGATTTGGCGAAAAAAATTGGTTTGGCAATGGAGCCACTTTTAAGGATGCACCTGGCTTTCACGACGCGCCAGAGAGTTGGGGTTCGCTCTATTATGGCGATGCAAAGGGCGGTGCGGATTACTTCGGCTTTCGATTTTTCATCAAAGATAAGAAGACAATGACTACGCTTGGGCAAATCGAGTGGTACATGCGCATTGATGTGGCAGTGCCTGGGAACGGCGGCTCTTGGTGGTCTTACGAAGCCCCGCCCCCGTAATTCTGCCACGCGCAATGCACCGGCGTCGCGCGTGGCGCGGGCGGCGCCACGTCGGTGACAGTAGCGTCAGCCCGGGCTGCTTCTGACGGCATTCCGCGCGGGCACCAACGTTCCTGGCCCTTGACTCTATCCGGCTTTCCGGGAGAACGGCCACCAGCTGCGCTTGGTCCGCGCCGGCATGGTGAGCCGCTCGACCTGCGCCGCCCATCAGTCCCGTTCCTGCCGCAGGTCCTCGAGCCGTTTCCTCTCGATCTCGAGCACGGCCTCCAGGACCGCCAGGCCAACCGCTCGGGTGACGGCTACACGCGCGGCTCGATCTTCAAGCCGGTGCCGCTTATTCGGGCGTCGTCTGGGCCGATGCTCACAACTGCCGGGCTCAGTTCGACATCGAAGATCAGTTACGTCCGTGGCCGTGGCGTTGCCCGGACGAAGAGCATTTGACGAATAATCTCTTGCTCTACGCTTGGATCGGATCAACGGATCGGCAAGGTGTGCTGGAAGGCTTATGGGAGGGTGATCTGCCGATCGGTGGGGCTTGGACACGCTACTGGCGCAGGCCGCACCGCTAAGATGCGCCTTGGGGTCATTTCTCCTGGTCTGTCCTCTGAGAAGTGGTCCTCCCTGATGTATGGCTTTGGGCCGAATGGAAGACGGACAGATGAGCAAGAAGAGACACACGGCAGAAGAGATTGTCGCCAAGTTGCGGCAGGTGGATGTTCTGACGGCACAGGGTCGGACAGTTGCCGAAGCGATCCGCTCAATCGGCGTGACGGAGGTCAGCTCCGGGACGAATTGCTGAAGGGCGAGATCTTCTCTGACCCGCCCCCGTAGAGTGGTCCGGTTGGAAGGTTAGTGGAGTGATGGCCGCAACGCCAGCGCGGGCGGCGGTGCTGGTTGGGGTTGCTGAGCCGCCCGCGCGGACAGGGCGGGCACGAAGACCTCCGGGGCCGGCGGCTTGTACCCGAGGGATCCGTGGGGCCTCAGGGTGTTGTCATGACGGCGCCAGCTTTCGATCACGATCTGCGCCTCCTTGAGTGAGTAGAAGATTTCGCCGTCGAGCAGCTCGTCCCGAAGCCGGGCATTGAAGCTCTCGATGAACCCGTTCTCCCACGGGCTGCCTGGCGCGATATACGCCGTCTTCGTCCCAACGGCGGTGATCCAGTCCTGGACGATCTTCGCGACGAACTCCGGACCATTGTCTGATCGAATGTGCTCGGGCACGCCGCGCAGGATGAACAGATCCGACAGAACATCGATCACATCAACCGCCTTGAGCTGCCTCTGAACCCTGATGGCCAGGCACTCGTGCGTGAACTCGTCGATCACGTTCAACATCCGGTACTTCCTCCCGTCATGGGTGCGATCCTCCACAAAATCGTAGCTCCAGACATGGTTAGGCCTTTCCGCTCGCAGCCGGATGCAGGATCCGTCGGCAAGCCAGAGCCGACCTTTCTTCGGTTGCTTCTCGGGCACTTTCAGCCCCTCCCGTCGCCAGATCCGTTCGACCCGCTTGTCGTTCACGACCCATCCGGCTGTCGAGCGCAGGAGTTCTGCGATCTTGCGGTAGCCATAACGACCATACTGGCGGGCGAGTGCGATGATGTCGGCGGTGAGCCGCTCCTCATCGTCTCGCCCGCGCGGAACATGTCTTTGCGTCGAGCGATGCTGTCCAAGCGCCCGGCAGACCCGCCGTTCAGACAGCTTCAGTTGGGATCGCACATGATCAATGCAGGCACGGCGACGGGCGGGGCTCAGAAGTTTCCCGAGGCGGCCTCCTTCAGGATCAGCTTGTCCAGCGTCAGATCGGCCACCGCGCGCCGCAGCCGGGCATTCTCCGCCTCGAGATCCTTCAGGCGCTTGACCTGATCCGACTTCAGCCCGCCGAACTCCTGGCGCCAGCGATAATAGGTCACTTCCGTCACGCCGATGGCGCGCACCGCATCGGCGACGGATTGGCCCTGTGAGACCATCACATCGACCTGGCGCAACTTGGCGACGATCTCTTCCGGCTTGTGACGCTTCTTGGGCATTTCGGTCCTCCTGTCTGCCTCAAGACATACTTCAGGGTGGACCAGCTCAATGGGGGTGGATCAGCAGGATCTGCGAACTACCCAAGAGCGAGACTGCCGAAAGGAGCGAGTTCGATAAGGCGCTTGAGCAGCGCAGCGAACGGCTCCCCCGCCACATGGAGGGCTGGAGTTATTCGAGTGAGTTTCCCGTCGCCAGAGATGGTATGCCACTGAAGTGGTTATCACGTACGCTGTAGACATGTCGGGTGAGAGCTGCTTCCGCACGTACCGCATCGCGTGCACGCAGTGCAGCAACAATCTCCAGATGTTCTGATTGATACTTCGCACGCCGCTCCGGCGTCATGCTTCGATGTTTAAGGTCACCCCATTCCGCACAATCACGCGCGGCGGTAATTCTATCATATAGATCTACAATGAGTCTGTTATGACTGGCGTCGGCGATGACCTTGTGCAGTGCCGCGTCCCACCGCTCGAACTCCTCGGCGGTCTCTGCACGCTCGGCCTCACGGTTGCACTCCTCCATACGCGCAAAGTCGGCAGCGGTAGCATTGGTGACTACCAGCAGAACAATGCGTGGCTCTAGAACTAGGCGGGCAGCCATAACCTCAGCAGGGCTAATATCTCGCAGAACATCGTCGCCTTGAGGCATAGATGCATGACCAGGCGCGGCGACATAAGTGCCGCTCCCGATCACACGTACTACACGCTTCTGGGCTTCGAAAACGGAAAGCGCATCGCGAACCGCGCTACGGGGAACTCGCAGAGCTTCGGCTAGCGCACGTTCGGTCGGAAGCTTCGAGCCAGCCTTATATGCGCCGGACGAAATTGCCCGATCGATGAACTCATGAACAGCCGCAGTAGGCTTCTGCGCGGCCTTCGATGCCATTTCGAAAGTTCTCCCTTAACCGCTAATGGTTAGCCAATCTGACTGGATTGTCAATTCTGCTCGTACTCGTCACCTACAGTGGCTCCCTTGTCTCCGGGGTTGACTCGGCAGATCCGAAATGGTCAAGATTGGTCGCAAATTGGTCAACCAAAAAAGGATCACGGAATGAAATTTGCGACCTACGAATACAGAGGTGAGGTACGAGTCGGTCTCGTTCAAGAGCTAGAGAATCGGATTTTGCCCGTTCCGGTCCCCGATATGCTTTCACTGATCTCATGCTACGACGATCTGAAGAGCTCGATCGGTAACAACTTTGACCCAATTCCACTCGACGGTGTACGCCTGCTTGCTCCGATCCCGAGGCCTCGGAACAACATCATCTGCGTAGGAAAAAACTACCGTGCCCACGCAAAGGAATTTGCGCAGAGCGGCTATGAGGCAAACGCAAAGAAGGGTGCTGAAATCGACGAGTACCCCGCGGTTTTCACTAAGAGACCGCAAAGCGTGATTGGCCCGGGAGTAACTATCGAACTGCATCCCGGCGTTACCAGCGAAGTCGACTACGAAGTTGAACTCACAATTGTAATCGGAAAGAGCGGCCGCAACATACTACGAGCCGATGCACTCAAACATATCTGGGGCTATACAATTATCAACGACGTCACGGCCCGCGACCGTCAAAAGAATCACAAGCAATGGTACCTGGGCAAGAGCCTGGATACCTTCTGTCCCATGGGGCCCTGGATCGTAACCGCCGATGAAATCGATCCAGAGAACGTGCAGGTCAAGACCTGGGTGAATGACGAGCTTCGTCAAGACGCCAATACGCGTGATTTAATCTTCGATATTCCGGGGCTGATCGAGACGATTTCTGCGGGCGCGACGCTCGAAGCGGGTGACCTAATCGCCACCGGCACGCCCGAAGGTGTCGGAATCGGCTTCAGACCTCCGAAGTTTCTGAAAAAGGGCGATGTTGTCACCGTAGCGGCCGACGGAATCGGAGTCCTTGCAAACCCGTTTGGCTAACCACGCGCCTACGAATAACGTCTCTCAAAAATCACGTTTCACGTAAAGCAGTCAGTCACGTCGATCACAAAAGGAGAAAGATAATGGCTGAGCAAAGTATTCAACCGATCGAAGGGCGTGAGCATTGGACAACTAGTGGTGGCGAACGGCTTTTCATGTGGGAAAAGCGGGCACCGCGAGATGTCGTCAAAAGGGGTACATTGTTGTTCGTGCACGGTTCCTCAATGGCCTCGCAACCAACCTTCGATCTATATGTTGAGGGTCGCACAAACTCATCGGCCATGGACTGGTTCGCCGCGCATGGATTCGACACGTGGTGCTTTGATGCGCGTGGCTATGGCCGCTCCGCCAAACCCAAGGGTTTCGATGCCAGCATTTCCGACGGTGCCGAGGATATAAAGGCAGTCTCCGATTTCCTGCTGGAGAACGGTGGCGACCAACGCGTGTATATCTACGGCATCTCGTCGGGCGCCCTGAAAGCCGCATTGTTCGCAGAGCGATATCCGGACCGTGTCGCTCGACTTGCGCTGGATGCCTACGTATGGACAGGGAATGGCAGTCCCACTCTGGCCGACCGGCGAAGGAAGCTGCCTAATTTTCGATCGGGAGAGCGCCGACCGATTGACCACGCTTTTGTGCACTCAATCTTTAATCGCGATCACCCTGGCACTGCTGAAGAGCGCGTCGTCGATGCCTTTGCCGATGCCATTCTCTCGCTCGACGATTCCATGCCGAACGGTACTTACATCGACATGTGCAGTCATCTGCCGGTCAATGATCCCACTGCAATTTCGGCGCCCACGATCATCATGCGTGGCGAGTATGACGGCATCGCCAGCCTCGAAGATCTGCTTGCATTTTTCGAGAAACTACCGAATGCTGATAAGCAGTTTGTGATCATGCCCGGCATTTCGCATGCCTCATTCCAGCAGAAGAACTATATGCTGGTTTATCATATTCTGCACAGCTTCCTTACGCAGCCCGCGCCTGACTACCGCGGTGCCTAACATATTCGCGGGGCCAGGTATCTGCCTGGCCCCAGCAACGTCTAGACATCGTCACATATACCAGACGAATCCTCTGAAAAGGTAGTAGCAGGCAAGGGCAACCAGAATCTTGTTCGTCCACTCGAAGAAGCTGTCGTCGGTCAAGCGTGCTAAGACGATTCCGCCGAAGTGTGTTCCAATGACTGCGATGATCGGAGTTATAGCAATAAGAACAAAATCTATCTCGCCGGCTGCCGCCCACGCCAATGCCCCGAAGTAAATAATCTTCAAGAAGTGAAGAATGCTCTGCATCGCGGCTTTGGTAGCCACAATGCTGCGGCGGTCCATCCGTGAGCGTAGAAAGAACAAGTCTACAAACGTGCCACTGACTCCGGAAGTTAGCTGCAGTGCGGTCGCAATGACACCACACGCAAAGGCGGCTGACGGGTGCAGGATACTTGGGACTAAGCGAGGGGGCGCCGCTTGCATCGCTAGAGCGCCGGCACCCAGGAAAAGAAACACAATGCCCTCTGACGGGACATAACGCACGAACACGAACGGAACGGCGCATAGCAGGCAGCCCCAGAAGAAGAGGAGCGTGGACGTCGGTAGCAGGTGTTTGCGCCAGATGATGACGCGCGCAGCATTAGACGTGAGTTGGGCGACGCCGTGGACTAACATTGCCTCTGGAACCGGCATCACGTAGAGCAACCCGCCCATCAAAATAAGGCCGCCAGCAACTCCGAACATCCCGGAAATGAAACAGGAAAATAATATAAGGGGCGCGACGATCGCAAAGGTCACCATCGGCTCTCTGTCTTTCTGCTGGCTGTCTTGGTTTTCTCGACGCATATAACCATTTTTGCGCCAATTTTGTCTAACCATAGGCAAGCCTTACCATCAAATCGATGCAAAATTGCCGGTGGAGCGCCTCTCCCGCAGATGAACATGGAAAAGTGTACTTGCTCAGGTAAGCGACGTTGACAGCGTCTTGAGCAAATGGTCAACATATCGCCGCCTTGGTAAACCATGGCGCTCAAATTGGCCGCAATGGCACGGGTCTGGATCGTGCTTCGGCCATGCAGGTAGGGAGGTGCAGAAATGGTGAGTAAAAGCAGGCGAGTGTTTCTGGGGGGGGTTGGCGCTGGGGCACTTTCTTCGCTCGTGGGGGGCGGCGGTCTCTTCGCTGCTAATGCTAGGTCTTACCCTTCGAAGAGCATCGAGTGGACGGTCATGTGGCCGGCAGGTGGTGGCGCCGACACAGCCACGCGCACGTTCACGCGGTACTTAGAGAAAGAGCTTGGTCAGACAATCGTTGTGAAGAACGTAGTCGGTGGCGGCGCTAGCATAGGCTACTCCACTGCAAAGGCTGCCAAGCCGGATGGATATAATCTTGTAACGATTCAGGGTGATCTTCCGAAGTTCGCCCCGATGAAGCTAGCTCCAATTGAAATCGATGACTTCGACATAATCGCGGGATTTGCCGTTCAATCGCCGATTATACTCGTGCGCGCAGACAGTCCTTGGAAAACGCTTCAGGATTTCATTGGGGATGCCAAGAACAATCCAGGAAAGCGCACGATTGGTGTATCCGACATCGGCGGTGTCCATCACCAGCCGGTTGTTCTTTGGAGCAAGCAGGCTGGCATCGAGTTGCGTGCAATTGCTCATGCGGGATCGCCGCAGATGAACGCCGCCATACTCGGCGGCCATATTGATGCGGTGAGCAGCTATATCAGGCCAGCTCTGCCCTATATACAGGAGGGTAAGGTGCGAGCTCTCGGCTATTTCGGCGAGGAGCGCGCGTCTGATCTTCCGGCGGTACCGACCTTCAAGGAATCAGGCTTCAGCGTGGTCTGGGATCAAGCCTACGGAATCGGCGGTCCCGCAGGGCTTCCGACTGAAGCGAAAGAGGCGCTTCGCAAGGCAACAGAGAAGGTTTGGACGATACCTGCATTCGAGCAGGAGCTGAATAAGCTCGGCCTCATTCTATACACTAGAACCGGTGCTGAACTTCGCGAGTCCTTAGTGCGTATGCAGGCCGGCATCGCCGAGGTACTGTCAATCCTGAACGCCACCGGCAAATAGGAATCTAGCTGCGTCCGGAGACCGCGGCAGAATGTAGAGCCACGTCCGGACCAGCACGAGGCGCGTCCATGCAATACGTTATACCTCTTGTCGCCGTAACCTTCGGTGCAGTCTTCTTTGTGCAGTCCTTCTCGTTTCCACATCTTATGGCAGACCCGGGTGGACCAGCGCTGTTTCCCCGAATTGTGGCGGCGGGCGCAGTGATCGGTGGAATGGCTCTCTTGGTTCAAGCATTCCTGCAGCGCGCTCCCGCGATTGCGCGTGCTGGAGTTCGATCCGAGTTCCGCTGGAGAGAACGATCAAGTGAAATCGCTATCTTTCTGCTCGTTCTTATTCTCCCGATAGGCGTCAACTACTTAGGATTCAACGCGTACCTGTTCATATTCATGGCAATAGGGCTGCGCATTTCGGGTATTGGCACCTCAAAATCGATAATAATATCTGCACTCTCTACCGTAGGCATTTACGTTGCCTACTCTAAAGTGCTCGGCGCTATTCTCCCGAGCGGAATTCTGTTCAGCTAGGAGTCGGCCTGTCATGGAATTCTTCGTCGAGGCAGTAGGAATCCTACTTTCGCCGATTAGCGTTATATTCCTGATCTCCGGCGTCGCCGCAGGCATTCTCGTCGGGGCAATTCCCGGACTTACATCGACTATCGCGATCGGTCTTCTTATCCCGTTCACGTTCGGCCTGACAAAGTACGACGCCTTTATCCTGCTGCTCGGCATTTACTGTGGATCCATGTATGGCGGCGCGATTCCCGCGGTCATGATGAACCTCCCAGGAACGCCAACGGCCGCTGTAACGGCGATCGACGGCTATCGCATGATGCGTAAAGGAGAAGGCGCGCGTGCGCTCAGTATCTCCTTAATTGCATCGGTTGCCGGCGGTCTCATCAGTTGCGTATTCCTCATTTTCCTATCTTTGCAGCTTGCGCCGGTAGCGACTGCGTTTGCGGCGCCTGAATACTTTGCACTATGCGTGTTCGCTCTTGTCGTTGTCCTGTCGATGACGTCTTCTTCGGTACTGAAGGGCTTTCTGGCGACCTGCGCAGGGCTCCTTGTAACCGCGATCGGTATCGATCCAGTGACGCCGTTCCCGCGCTACACATTCGGCGTGCAGGAGTTAATGATCGGGGTCCCTGAGGTTCCAGCAACAATCGGGCTGTTCTGTGTAGCCGAAGCATTTCGACTAATTGGACCGCAGGATGGGGCCCTGTCACCACTTCAGCGTCTCAGATTGACCTATAGCGGTGCGATGCGAGATCTCGTGGCGCTTTGGCGTACAATCATTCGCTCAAGCGTGATCGGTACGGGTGTCGGTATCCTGCCGGGCACCGGAGCGATGGTCGCCTCACTCATCGCTTATGGTGAGGAGAAGCGTGTCAGCAAGAAGCCGGAAACGTTTGGCCAAGGTAGCCCGGAGGGCGTAGCGGCTAGCGAGGCTGCCAACAACGCTGTTACGGGCGGATGCTTGATCCCTATGATGACGCTGGGCATTCCTGGTGACACCAATACGCTCATGCTGCTAGGTGCAATGCTCGTTCACGGCCTTATTCCCGGGCCGGCGCTATTCCGCGAAGAGGTGACCTTGGTTCACGTCATCTTTATGACGATGATTCTCGCGAATTTGGTCATCTTGGTTCTCGGTGTCCAGTGTGCGTCTCTGTTTGCTCGCGTGACCGAGATCGACAAGCGCTATCTTGTTCCGGCGATTCTCGTGCTTTCCATCACCGGACCGGCCATTAGCGAGGGGCATATATACTACTTCTGGATCACGATTGTGTTCGGCTTCATTGGCTATATTATGGATCGGCAAGGCTACCCGGTGATTGCCTTCGCTATGGGCATAGTTCTCGGACCGATCTTGGAGCGTAACCTCAGAGCCGCGTTGATGCTGCCCGAAAGCACGTCGGAAATCTTCCTAATGAGACCGATCTGCGCAGGATTGTTCGCGGTTGCGGCAGCTGTGTTGATTTACTCGATTAAGAAGGAAATCCAGACTCGCCGCAAGACATCGGACGCCACCGTCCCCGATGCGAATCTCTCTTGATCCAATCACATAATGGAAATGAAGACATGTCGTTGAAGAGGTATGGTACGGTTAGGTACGGATCGGGAGATATCGTGCATACTCCTGTCGTACGTGCCGGGGACTGGATTTTCGGGACTGGTCTTCGTGCGACCGATGAGAAGGGCATACTTCGGGCAGATGTCGCGCGCGTCGGGCGGCCGCTGAGTAGCCCGCCTAAAGCTCAGCGCGAGGCGCAGTTCATTTTTGAGAGGGTAGAATGCCTGCTGAGCGAGGCAGGAGGTTCGCTTGGCCACATAGCTCGGATCGATCAATATTATCCACATTGGAAGTTCGTTGATCCGTACCATGTTGCCCGAAAAGAAGCACTAAAGGGCAAGGTGGCGCCGAGCACGTCTATCATTGTGGACGGCCTGCTCTGCACAGATTGCTCTATGGATATTCAGGTCATGGCGCCGGCGCTCGACTGCGGACTGACCGTCGAACCGGTGCGGCCGCCGAACATTACTGCTCCGAAGGGCTCGGAGTATGCACCTTGTGTTGCGGTTGGCGATCTCATCTTCGTGGCCGGGCAACTCGCGCGCGACTCAAGCGGTGACATCGCCCCGCAAGCCCAAGTACTCCAAGGTCAGCTCTGGCGGGGTACGCGGATCAAGCTTGAAACCGATTACCTTATTCAGCACCGCCTGATCCCGGCGCTCGAAGCGGCGGGCGGTAGCCTCGATACGATTCTGAAAGCCCAAGTCTATCTAAGTCGGGCAGAGGACCTGCCGGGCTTCCTGCAGGTATGGACACAGGCCTTCGGTGAGAGTGTTCCTCCAACGACGATTGTTCCAGTCCGTCATCCGGCCTTCGGGACCCAGGACGCTCGGCTCGAAGTAAATATCGTAGCGACTCACAATAGTGCTCGCTCTCGAATCCGCGATGTGCGGTGCTCGGTCGAGCTCCTGTGTCCGGGGATGATTCAGGCTCGCGTTTTCGATAATCTTGTATTCGTCGCGGGCCTCATGGCCATTGACGAAGCGGGCGTTGTACCGTCAGCCCAAATACCGCACAGCGCGCCCTATTTCTATGATGCTTCGCAGGCGCAGATGGCTGATATTCTCAGCAAGGCCGATATCATTCTTAACGCAGCGGGAAGTAGTCTCGACAAGGTCGTCCGCGCTCTACATTTCCAGGCAGAACTGATTTGCTTGCCAAGCGTCTATCGCGAATGGCGGAATGCAATCGGCGATGTCGGGCTGCCGTTCTCGGCGATCCAGGTGGATGCGAGTGCGTTCGTTCCGGGGGCGAATCTCATCGTTGACCTGTGGGCTTATGCATCGAGTTGATTGATCTAAGTATCGTAATAGGCTTTCCGGCTCAGGGTGGGGCCTAGCGGGTGGCTGTCCCTCAGAGTGATATTCCTGGAACGGGGTCCGATGTGATCGACCTGAACTATCACGAGGGGCAGCCTTGGACCAGGCGGCACACTAATGTGAGTGAGGGTGGGTCTCATGTGGGACAACCTCAAGAGCCTGCCGATGCAGTGGACATCCTACCCAAATCAGCTGCGCCTCTCCTCCCCACGCACGACCGGCAATACCCGCTCCCGCCACTGCGATAATCTCCCCACGCTCATCACGACACGGTCATCCCGCACCACGATCCACAGGGGCACGCCGCCGATTTTGCGCGCGTCGGCGAGCCGCATCCGCAAGTCCCCCGGCCAGGTCACGTCGTCGAAGGCCGCTGCCACCTTAGCGGCGATCACCTCGCGGTAGGTGACGCGCGATGGATCGAGGGTGGCGAGGAAGGCGTTGCGATCATCGCGCCGCCAAGCGCGGCAGGGGGCGCAGTCCTCAGCGCCGACATAGAGGAGCATCAGGGGCTCGCGGTCGATCACCTTGCTCGGGGCGGGCGCAGGTTGGGAGGCGGCATAGGCGCCCACGGCTAGGGCGAGAAGACCCACCGCCGCAAGCCGCGCGGCCTGCGCGGGCGCAATCCCTCCCACCATCTTCCTGACACGCTGCATGCGCCGCCGGACCTCCAATTTGGAGCCTAATCCCGAACGGCGCACGCGCACTTATCCAAAATCAAGGCCCTCTGTCGCCACCTGCGGGATGCTGCTGCGATCCGACGAGTGCGCGAGGCCGCCCATGACGCCGACCGGTATCGAACCCGCAGCTCCGCAGGCCGAAGAAACCGAACCCGTCCCCTTCATGCAGCGGGTCCTCGACGATCCGTTCCTGCTGCTGTTCCTGGGCGTCGCCATCCCGACGGTTCTCTACATCGTCTGGGGCGTGATGGAGGTTGCCTCCATCCCCCTGGCGCAATGACGGATCGCAGGGGAGAAACGCCATGGCCATCACGCCTCCGCAACAGCGCATCTGGTGGAACGAGCCGATCGAGCGGGTCGAGCTGATCTGGATCGGCGTGGCCTTCCTGTGGGGCCTGTTCATGTTCTTCTTCATGATCGCCTGGCACTTCATCGGGCAGCAGAACCTCTCGAACGAGACTTACCGCATCGCGCCGACGGCCTATGGCGAGAAGGTCGATGCCTTCGCGGCGAAATACCAGGTGCGGGAGGAGGAAGGCGTCCCGGTCGTGCGGCCCCCGGCCGGCGCGGACGTCTACCTGCTCGGGCGGCTCTGGCAATGGTGGCCGATCCTCGAGCTCGAGAAGGGGCAGAGCTACCGCGTGCACCTGTCCTCGGTCGATTGGCAGCACGGGTTCTCGCTGCAGCCCACCAACATCAACATCCAGGTCCATCCGGGATTCGAGCACGTCCTCACGCTCACGCCGACGGAAGCCGGCGAGTTCGGGATCATCTGCAACGAGTTCTGCGGGGTCGGCCACCACACGATGACCGGCCGGATCATCGTCACCGCGAAGCGCACGGCGGCCAGGATGGAGGCCCAGTGAGATGACGATCGGCATCACCTCCGCTCCTCCCGCCGTCCGCACCGCGGATTACCGGGTCTGCCGCTATACCGGCCTGAAGGTCGACATCGCGGCCCAGCAGCTCATCAAGGCGAACGCCGTCGCGGCGGTCGTCTTCCTGGCGACCGGCGGCCTCATGGGCCTCCTCGTCGCGCTGACGCGCTGGCCCGCCGTGCATCTCCTCTCGGCCGAGACCTTCTATCTCGTGCTCACCGCGCACGGCGCCAACGTCCTCCTGTTCTGGATCATCTTCTTCGAGATCGCGGTTCTGTATTTCGCCTCGGCGATCCTCCTCAATTCGCGCCTCGCCGGGCCGCGCTGGGCCTGGGCGGGCTTCGTCCTGATGGTGCTCGGCGCGCTCATCACCAACGTCGCCGTCCTGCAGGGCGAATCGACGGTGATGTTCACCTCCTATCCGCCGATGATGGCGAAGCCGCACTTCTATCTCGGCATCATCCTGTTCGCGGTCGGCGCGCTGATCGGCGTCGGCGTGTTCTTCGCGACCCTCGTCATCGCGAAGAGCGAGCAGACCTACAAGGGCTCGATCCCGCTCGTCACCTTCGGGGCGCTGACGGCGGCGATCATCGCCGTGTTCACCATCGCCTCGGGCGCGATCATCCTGATCCCGACGATGCTCTGGTCGATGAGCTGGATCAGCAACATCGATCCGCTGATGTACAAGATCGTCTGGTGGGGGATGGGGCATTCCTCGCAGCAGATCAACGTCTCGGCGCATGTCGCGATCTGGTACCTGATCGGCGCGCTCGTCGTCGGCACGACGCTCGCCTTCATGGCGGTGACCTAACTCGTGCTGCCGCTGATCTTCGAGCGAGAGGTGATCTGGCCGAAGCTCGCGAAGGTGCAGCCTTATCTGTTCGGCATCGGCGCCGCGGGCATCTCGCTCTTCATGATGGGCGCAGGCACGCTCGGCGTGGCGCGCCGGCACTGGGACATCAGCTTCGCGGATGCGGCGCTCTCGTTCCAGCACTCCTCGGGCGCCTTCCTGATGATGGGGCTCAACGGCATCAGCGCGGTGATCGCAGCGCTCGGCGGGATCCTCTTCGTGCTGATCACTGTCGGAACGGTGCTGTTCGGCAAGAAGACCACGCTCGGCCACCAGCTCACCTTCCCGCTGCACTCGGCGGCGCGCGAAGTCTCGCAATACGGCAGCCACATGACCGTGAAGCTGCCCGGCACGATCATCCTGGTCACGACCTTCTTCGTGTCCTTCGTGCTCTACTATTTCGTGAACTGGAAGTATCTGTCCGAGCTGTGGCTCTTCCGGTGAGGGGAGGAAGGCACTATCATCATGAAGCGCAGTGCTTCCCCCCTCACCCGCTCCAATTTGGCAGAACGAACCCAAATGTGCCTTCACCTCTCCCTCGACGGGAGAGGTCGGCTGCGAAAGCATCCGGGTGAGGATGGCAGCGCCAACTTTGCAAGCACAGCGCAACTCTGCGCTTTTGCGCTGGCGGCATTCCTCGCCTGCTCCAGCGCCTTTGCGCAATCCGGCGCCGGCCCCGCTGCCCCACGCCTCGATCCGCAGACAGTCCTCGAACGCAGTGAAGCCGCGCTCGGACGCACGCTCGACGCGCACACGCTTACGGTTTCCACCGGGCGCACCTTCACGCTCGTAGACTACCGCGGACACCCGCTCGTCATCAGCCTGATCTACACGAGCTGCAGCTCGGTCTGCCCCACCACGACCGAGCATCTCGCGCAGGCCGTGAAGCAAGCCCGCAAAGCCCTCGGTGACGAGTCCTTCGCGGTGCTCAGCGTCGGCTTCGATGCGCGCCGCGTCGCTCGATGATCTCCTCGCCGTCGAGGGCGACGAGGCCCACGTCGCGGAACTCGGCTTTGAGGTGCGCATCCGCCGCCCGCATCCATGAGATTGGCATCACGCGGCGTCATAGTCTTCGGCCGTTGGCCAAGTGGTCGCAGCGAGGATCGCCTGGACCCGCTCGAGCTGCTCGGCGGCAGCCCTGACGCCGCTGTGCAACGCCGCTCGGCTAGGTCGGGAGGAACCCGTTCACGGCTGCTCCTAGCTCAAGGAGCAGGTGCCTTGCAGGTGCGCTCCAACCCCGACGAGGGCTGATCCAGGGAGGCTGATTCTCCGCATTTTCGTCGGCGTCCTAGTCGCCACTGGCGGAATCACAGTCCCAATAATGCTCGCAAGACGTAGCCTCATTGCTGCCTGCATCATTGTGGCCCGTGCTTTCATTGTCGACACAACGTTGGTCACCTCGAATTGCCTAATCTGCTGTGGATCACGGTAACTCGGTGCCGCAAGCAAAGCACGGGTTGTGATTACGTCCCTAGCCCGGATTTCTCAAACCGGAGGCGTGCATCGGGGCTCTGAGTGAGTCAAAGTTGTTATGCAGCAACACTTTAGGCCAGACCAGAGGAGTTCCCCGATGCCGACAAAGTGTAGCTCAGACCTGTTTGGTTTTGCACCCGTCGAGGGACACCCGGTTGTGGCGGCCTTCGACGGCGGCGCGATCACCTCGGATTCCGGGGCGCTGCTCGTGGGCGCCACCGATCGGGTCATCCATCTCATCGGACGCTTTGCCGCCTGCTTCCGGGACGCGCGCTGCCCACAGCTCGTCGAGCATAAGGTGACGACCCTGATCGGTCAGCGCGCGTTTGGCATCTGCTTGGGATATGAGGACCTCATCGACCAGGATGAGCTGCGGCACGATCCAGTCTTGGCGGTGCTCGCCGGCAAGCTGACGGCCCACCGATCAGACTGCGCGCCGCTGGCGGGCAAGAGCACGCTCAACCGCCTCGAGCTCAGTCGCGCGGTGCCAACGCGCTATTACAAGATCAGCTACGATGCGGCCCAGATCGAGCGGCTGTTCGTGACCCTGTTCCTGGAGGCGCATCGCACGGCGCCGAAGCAGATTATCCTCGATCTGGATGCCACCGACGATCCCCTGCACGGCCACCAGGAGGGCCGCTTCTTTCACGGCTATTACGACACCTACTGCTATCTGCCGCTGTACATCTTCTGCGGGCGCCATCTGCTCTGTGCCAAGCTGCGGCCGGCCAACATCGATGGGAGTGCCGGCGCGCTCGAGGAGGTCGAGCGGATCGTGCGCCAGATCCGCGCCCGCTGGCCGCGCGTGCGCATCCTGCTCAGAGCTGACTCGGGCTTCGCCCGCGAGGCCCTGATGGCTTGGTGCGAACAGAACCGGCTCGATTATGTGTTCGGGCTGGCCCGCAATCCGCGCCTGGTCGAGGAGATCACGGTCGAACTTCTGCAAGCCGAAGAGGAAGCAGGGCAAACGGGCCAGGCCGCCCGCCGCTACAAGGACTTCCGCTGGTCCACTCTGGAGAGCTGGTCGCGCCGGCGGCGGGTGATCGCCAAGGCCGAGTGGACGGAAGGCAAGGCCAACCCGCGCTTCGTCGTGACCCCGCTCTGGCGAGCCGAAGCCGCCGCCCAGTTCCTCTATGAAGCGATCTACTGCGCGCGCGGCGACATGGAGAACCGCATCAAAGAGGCGCAAGGAGTCCTGTTTGCCGACCGCACCTCGGCGGCGACGCTGCGGGCCAACCAGTTGCGGCTGTGGTTGGCGTCCATGGCCTACGTGCTGCTGTGCGCGCTGCGCCGCATCGGGTTGGCGCACACCCAGTTTGCTGAAGCGAGTTGCGGCACGATCCGGCTGAAGTTGCTCAAGATCGGGGCTCTGGTGCGCGTCTCGGTACGGCGGATCAAGATCGCAATGGCCTTCGCCTGCCCCTACCAGCACGAGTATGCGCTCGCGCACGCCCGATTACGTCATGCCGCCGCCTGAGCGCGGTCCATCACACCCCGGCCCACCACCAGAGGATCCGACATCGCTGAGCAGACCGCACTGCCACCGGCAGTGATGGCGCCCGTTCGTCCAGCCGACTGCCGTGCTCCGCACGGCGCCCTCAACCCGCTTCAAACATGCCCGTTTGAGAAATGCAGGCTAGAAAGGGGCCTGACGAACCTGGAGCACTTCCTGGGATACTGGGTTAAGCTGAGAGCTCTACCGGAGACGTTGCGGTGGCTGAAGTCAGTAAAGCTCTCACCGCGACCGGACCAAGCGCCGTAGGCGCACCGATCCGACCATCAGCGTCAATCAGGACAGCGGCAGGTGTTCCGCCACACCGGTATGCATCAAGCACCTCGTGATCCTGCTGCAGCAGGATCGGCGCGTGTACGAGGCCGCCAAATTTCGCGCGGTTTGCCTCCGGCGTCCCGCGACTGATCAGTGCGAGAGGCAGTGAGGCGTCGCGCCTGCGCTCCAGGTCCATGAAGTCAAACAGCAGTTCGCCGCACGTGCTGCAACCTGGGTCAACAAAGGTTAGGAGGACCTGAGTTCCCGGCGCGCGCAACCCCTCAAGATCGAGGGTTCCCCCTGCCAGCGTGGGCAAGCGAAACCCCGGGGCAGGGGTTCCCACCGGTAGAGCATCCCGAGCCTCAGCCTGTCCTGCCGGAGCGAAGGTTGTGCCGCTCACGCGTGCTTCGAGTGCCTCAATGCGCAATAGCAGGCGGCCGTTCTGACGCAGCAAGTGAAGCACGAGCCAAGCACAGAGGCTCAGCGTAAAGAGTATGGCCGCTGCCGCTAAAAGGGCCACGAGTGGGACATCAATATGCGCAGCGAACCACGACCCGAGGCTTGATCCCGCATAGCCCGAGCTAGGCCAGACGAGCCACATGGCGAGGCTGGCCAATCCCATGCTGAAGATTAGGGCAGGCCATCCCGCTGGGGCGGTGTGGATCTGTCCAAAGCAGTGGCAATCAGGTTGGCGGCCAAGAGCGAGATTAGTGCCGATGGCAGCAGAGAAGACAAGGAGGAGTATCAGCGCGCCAAGCGCTCCCCACCACGCAGTCGACTCGAGCGCCAAGGCTGCCGCAATGCTCAACTCGCTGAGGGGAATAAAAGCGCCGAGCGGCTTTACTACCACGGAGGGCATCCCGAAGTCGATCAGCGCCTCACGAAAGCCCTGCTTGTCGACGAGTTTGCCCAGACCAGCCACTAAGAATATCACGATAAGCGCGATGCGGGCACTGTCGAGGAAGCTTAGCATGCAGGCGCTCCTTAGATCGACAAGTCAGCAATCAAATCAAGAGTATGGCGCCGATTGTTATTGAAATCTATCTTTGTTGGGCGTTATCTCCTTTGAAGTTTGGCTCTTGACTTTGGTGCCTTTGCGCCAGCCTTGGAGTTAGACCGATGCTCGCCGGCGCTTGAATGGCTTCGTCGACGACATCCGGAGAGAGGTAAGCAGTCTTGGCGTGCCGGTAAGGAGAACCGCCATGGACCCACGGCGCCTCGATGACCTTGCCCGCTCGATGGCTACCGGCATGCGCCGTCGAACGGCTCTAATAATGTTGATGGGCATTGCTGCAGGCAGTCTTCTAGGGCGTCTCTCGCCGTATCTCGTCGGGCGGGCGGCCGCGCAGGCTTGCAGTCAGGACATCCCGACGGCGGCCTCGCTTCAGGCAGCACGCACGGCGCTTGCTGGCGGTGCGACTGACGTCGCTCTCAGCCCAGGGGGCTGTGTGCGCTACCGACGCTGGTCCACCAGTACACCAGTGGGAGCGTGGGCGAACCGCGAACTAATCAGCTATGGCGGCCAAACGATAACTGAGTGGAACCACAACGTTGTCTCAGCAACGCCTCCACATTCCCCCTTTCCGCCACCGCCGTTCTTCTTCATTGTCTCGACCGGCACCCGCGATGGCAATCTGGATGGTTTTGCCGAATGGCAAGCGACAATCCAGCGCGTAATCCCACTGTCTACAATCGCTGGTCCCCTCCGGACGGCAATTGAGATAACCGAGTACGATCCAAACTCCCGGTTGCCCGTCCGGCGATGGACGAAGACGTATCCGGGTGACGGCACCGTGCACGTGAAGTTGGAAGAGGGTGCGGGCAGCCTCCAAGTCATTTCTGAATACGATAGGCTTGCTGTCGTGGAAAACAACGAACCAGCACCCGCTACCCTTAATGGGCATGGGGTCGTCGCGGTTCAGGCGACATCTCCGGTGAGCATACCATGTCCGGCAGGTCTGGAAACCGAGGTTCGGAACCTGTTGCCCTTCGCTGGCGGAAACGGTGGTGGCTGTCTTCACAGCTTGGGTTTCATTGCCGAAGCCGCTGTACTTGCACAGAACTCCTTGCGTAACTTCACGCTTGGGTGTGCGAAGGGAAGCACAGGCTGGCAAGCGCAAATTGACACAGCGAGCGCAGATGACCCCTTGCGTGCGATCGAGCTGAAGATCAACCTCGATAGCTGGGCTGATCCTAGTCGCCGTGAGACTATTCTGTTTCACGAACTGCTGCACACCGTATTCGCCGACGAACACGCAGCACCTTTAGAGGGGTCAAGCAAGGGTGATGACGCGCGCTGGCGGGAGTTTGACCGAATCGGCTCGTGCAACAGTTTGTGCTACAACCCGAACGCGACTAAGTGTGAGTGTGCGACTTGCTTCGGCAAGAAGATCTGCGATGCGCCATGCGATTCCCTTAAGGGATGCTATTCAACGCAGCGGGGAGGCTTTTGTCCCTGCAAAGATGAGGCCAGGAAGCTCCCAGAGCGGTGGTATGCCTCGTTTACAGAGTGCGTGACGGAGTGCCCTAAAGGGACAAAGTGCTTTGGTGTACAGTGCATCCAAGAGGAGAATGCCTGTAAGTAGGCCCGACCTCCCGCCCTGGCCGGATGTCCAGTGCATCCCAGTAGCGGATCAGAGGGCTGGATAGCGCGATGTGGTTTCCTCAAGGGCCACGGTGATATCGCAGCAGATCCCATCCATCCGATGCTTGGCGTCAGGCGGCAGCCCCTCACCCCGTTCAATGCGCTCTGGCATGAGGCTCTCGGCGAGCTCGCGGAGCTTGTCGGCGATAGATGCGACCAGGGCCTCGATGTCAGCTTTGTCCGTCACGGCCTTGGCCCGACGGCGGGACGCGCCTTCTCCAAGCGTAGCGTCGATGAAATTGCCGATCTCACCAACGCGCCGCTGGGCATCGCCGGGGATCCACTCATCGACTTCCATGCGCTCGGGCACGAGGCTCGGCCAACTCGTAGACATACGGCATGAGATCTTTGACGGTTTCCTTCCGCCAGTGCGGACGAGGGATTTGAACCCCCGATACAAGGATTATGACGCCTAAGATAGCTACATTGACTCAGATCAGATACTGACTTTTGCGCCACTGTTGCGTCAGTCGTCCAATTACTCTCTGATACATCCAAGGCAGATCCGACTGATACTTTGATGTTTATTTCGCTTACATTCGCGATTGGTTGATGTAAGGCAAACGAGTCTTTACAATACTTGCCATATGTTGCATTCTGATGGCCTCAACAAAATGAGGTGCATCAATGACGAAAGTGGCAAAGCGCGTCTGGAAATCTCAGGGGATCGAAAGGAGTGCCTGGGTTCTGCGATATGTCGATCACACCGGTGTCCGTCGGTCGAAACAGTTCCGAAGAGCTGGCTCGGGAAATTTGGGCAGCGGGATAAGTGGAGTTTCTGCCTGAGAGCAGCCAGAAGGGCTGCCGAACAGGAGAGACGATGAGCAAGAGACCCCGCCGCAACCACTCTCCGGCTTTCAAGGCCAAAGTGGCCCTGGCCGCCGTGAAAGGCGAGAAGACCCTCGCGGAGCTAGCCCAGCAGTTCGACGTGCATCCAAACCAGATCACCCAGTGGAAGACCCAGCTCCTTGACGGAGCCGCTGGCGTGTTCGGATCAGAGAAGGCCGGATCGACGAACCCGCCGGTCGACGTCAAGACGCTGCATGCCAAGATCGGCGAGTTGACCCTGGCCAACGATTTTTTAGAGCACGCGCTCGCCAAAACCGGAGTGTGGCCGAGCGCAAAGCGATGATCGACCGCT
>NZ_LN811364.1:197689-212244 GCF_001006805.1 Microvirga massiliensis
AGCGAACCGAAAACGCTGTTCCGACAAACCGAGCCACCTCACGATTCAGACGGGAGGCTGAGGCGGAGCGCCTTCGGATCGAAGGAGAGTTAGTCAATAATGTTCACGTGCCGGCAGCGGAAATCCTCACCGTAAGAGCCGCAGGCGTTGAATGGGTCAAGGCATGCCAACTTAACCAACTCGAACCAATCACGATAAAGCAATACGTATCTCTCCTTGAAAATCATATTGTCCCGCTTTTGGGGAGCACGCCGCTTGCGAAGCTAACGCCGCCAATGGTTGACGGATTTAAGGAGCGACTCCAAAGAAAAGCGTCTCTCAAGACCACTAAGAAGGTCATCTCGACGCTTTGGATGATTTTGAACCATGCAGCTCGAAAGGGAATGGTTGCTCAAAATAGCGCGGCGCAGGTTCGGGTCAGACAAAAACAGCCGTCACGACGAAGCACGCTACTTTCCATCAAAGGCCGAGCTGGCTCTGATCATTAAGCATGCAAAGAGCTTCCCACACAAAGCAGCCTACCCACTGATCTCATGCGCCATCTTTACAGGGCTCCGACAGGGCGAACTCAGGGCACTCACGTGGGATGATGTGAACCTACACGACCCGTTTCCGCAGATCCAAGTGCGGCGGCGTGCTGATCCATGGGGGCGGATCGGTTCTCCCAAGACCGCAGCTTCGCGTCGGACTGTGCCGATAGGCCCACGGCTAGTTCAGATATTGAAGGAGTGGGAGCCAAAATGCCCGAGCAGCGACTTGAGGTTGATGTTCCCAAACGGCAAGGGCAAGGTTGAATCGACGGCGAACATCTGGAACCGCATCTGGGAGCCAATAGTCCGACAGAGCGGCCTGACAAACCCCGACGGAACTATCCGATTGCGTTTTCATGACCTGCGGCATGTCGCCGCCTCCTTGTTCATGAACAAGGACCGCCCCCAAAGCGAATCCAAGCCATCCTGGGACACACGAGCCTTCAGATGACGTTCGACTTATATGGCCATCAATGGCTCGACCAGAACCAAGACAGAGCTGCTGTGAGCCAACTTGAGCAGGAGGTCTTCTCGCCAGAATCCCTCGAAGGATCAGCGGACCTATTGCAACCCGCTGATTGAGAACCGCTGGAGTTGCACTCCGGCGGCACGCTCGTTCAGCTCTTCGCCGTTCAAGCCGCCGACGCAAGCTCTCAGGCGGTAGCGTTAGCTTAAGCCTTGGATATAGACGGAAGATTCGCACACGTATTCCAAGTTGCCGAAGCGAACGCGTAGGGATGTGTGCCGATGGGCTGGCGAAATTCACCCGACAGGTTTCCACGTGCGCCTAGACCGACTCTGCGTCTCAAGCTTGCAAAGCCGGTCTGGTCATCGCATGGTCCGCGTGGGGGTCTGTAAGTATGTCAACCGATAAGAGTCCACTGGACGGCAAGACTGCGAGAGAGAAATCTGGCGGACGAACTTTCAGCCGTTATGAATTTCAGATCCACGCGTCGATGCTTCGCGTCCTAGATGTCCATAGGAGCGGTGAGAGTTACCTAGCGTTATTCGATCAGTTCGATGACCTAGTAATTGTAAAAGGTCCTCCTGGCCAACAAAGCATCTCCTTCTTTCAAATCAAAACCAAAGGGGATGGTTTCTGGAAAGTAGGCGATCTCGCGAGCCGACCTACCAAAGCGCAGCCACCGAAGTCGATTATTGGAAAGCTTTACCATAACCTAGCTACATTTGGAGACTCTGTTTCGGAAGCTGCGGTGCTTTCGAATGCACCTCTGATTGCCGTTACGGCGGATGGCTCCAAAACAGGAATGGAGAACGGATTGGTTCTTTTTTCCAATCTCGACCCAGCCGACCACGGCAAGTTGGTAGCCGCGATCGAGCAGGATTTTGCGGCGCCCCTTCATGCAAAGCATGCAGAGGTTCTCGCATTCGAGCGCATCCCACTTGACCTCGAGAGCTATCGGAAGACCCTTAAAGGAGAGATCGTCGAGTTTCTAGATGAAAATGGCATTCACGACAGAGTGCTCGCCGCACCATTCTATGACGTCCTTCATGCAGACCTGTGCAACAGGACTGGCGACACACGCGTATGCTCCAGTGTGTCCGAACTGACGTCGCGAAAGGGTCTCAGCCGGGAGGGCATAACGGATCTCTTGAGCAGAGCCAGAGCCCGGAGTCGCACCGTTTTAGAATGGTGGCCCGTTGTGCAGGCTGAACTGACGGCCAAAGACTATGGAGCGTTAGCCAGTGGACGGCTTCGTCAGCGCTGCATCGAATATTGGTCTCGAAGATCCTCAGGGTCTCCAACGGCGCTGAAACTCAGCGAGGAGATCAAAGCTGCTATTGAGAACCACTGGCCCATGATCGAAACTGAAAGTCGCGTTACTGTGGCGGCGGCTGCGCTAGTGCTCACTGACGAGATTTCGGTGCCGGACAGCGAAAGCTATGACATTCAGGCCGCACTCATCGTCGAGCTGATGGATATGATGTCGTGACTACGAACAAGACTACACAATTGCGGCGGGTGATACAGGCGCTTCGTGGGGAGAAAAATGCACGGGCTCAAGTTTCTAAATCTCTTCCTTTTGTCCACGACGGAAAAGAGAGGCCTAATCGTGCCGCTGAACTCCCAACGGCTAATAATCCAGGGAGGAAACGGCTTCGGAAAGTCCGCGATAGTTAAGAGCCTATACGATACCTTCGGAGCAACGCCGCAGAAAATTGACCAATCCTGGACGTCTGCAAACGTTTCGAGTTGCCTTCAATTCGAATTGGATGGCGCACAATTCACCGCCGTGAAAACACTTGGAGTGTATGCTGTCTTCGATGCGAAAGGATCGATGCTTTTCAGTGGGCAGGGACTCGTCAAGGAGGTCGGCCCTAACCTTGCTGGTTTTCTCGATTTCCAACTCCAGATGACCGATAAGCAGGGCAGGACCATCACTCCGCCGCCCGCATACATTTTCGCTCCTTTTTATGTTGATCAAGACATCGGGTGGACGACTCCTTGGCACTCATTCACCGATTTCTTCTTGAGCGACAGCGCCAGAACGCTTGCTGAATATCACTCGGGGCTGAAGCCAGATGAATACTATTCTGCTAAAGCAGAGATGACAAAAGCTCGAGCTGAGCTTGCAGAAATTGAGAGTAGCCGGGCGGCTCTCCGGGAGACGATAGGCCAGGTTAAAGAGATCAGCGAAAATGCTGGTGTCATTTACGATATTGAAGAGTTCAAAAAGGAAATTGCCGACATCGTCGCCGAAACCAGCGCTCTAAGGGACGCCCAACTGGAATACAGGCGCGAGATCACAAATCTGCACGAGGCGATCCATCTAGCACGCTCGGAGCATACGTTACTGACGAGGACCCTGGTCGAAATGCGCGGCGAGTTTGAAACAGCTTGTGCGCTCCCGGATGAAGTCGAATGCCCGACATGCGGCCAGGAGTATACAAATTCGTTGGCCGATCGCTTTTCGCTCATTGCAGACGAAGGAGTGCTCACAGAAGCACTCAGTCAAGTTACAGCGCGCCTCCGTAGGCTCACTGAAGAAGAATCTCGTGAAAAAGATAAATTGCGATCAGTCGAACGCCCACTGAGCAGGTTGGAATCAATCCTTGAGGCCAGGAAGGAGTCGGTATCATTCCGCGATGTTTTAGTGGCCGAAGGTAAAACAGAGGCGGCCCGCATTCTGCGTAGAAGTTTAGAGTCCAAGGATGCTCAAGCTTACGAAAAAGCTTCTCAAATTGACGCTCATAAGCAGGTTATGAGCAGCTTCTTAGACAAAAAACATACTGCGCAGGTGAATAAATTCTTCCGCTCGAAGCTCGCACAGTTTGCGCATATGTTAGATGTTCGCCTTGAAAACCCTGACAAGCAGAAGATCAGCTCTGTTAGGGTTGCAAGAGGCAGTGAGGGACCTCGTGCACTCCTAGCATACTACTATGCATTCCTTCATACGACCGCAGAGTTCAGCTCCTCACGATTCTACCCGATCGTGATCGACGCACCGAACCAACAGGGACAGGATTCGGTTCACCTGCCACAAATGCTACGGTTCATTTTTGAGAATGCGCCTCCAAAGGCCCAGGTGATTGTGGCTACGGAAGATGCCGGGTCGACCACCTTTGCCGACGTAGACGTGCGGACTTATGGAGAACGCCGTCGGCAGGTCTTGCGCGACAGCGAGTATGATCGCGTGAACGCTACCTTTGCCCCGTTCCAGCAAGCAATCTTGGCTTCAATTTAGTCTAGCCGGCGCTCTAGGAACTTAGGCACGATTCTGAGCAGGCTTAGCTACTATCAGCGCAATTTCCTTGCGTCATTCATGCGTCAGCCCACACACCGAAGAGGATTCCTGTTCCTCAAATTCTCATGTGTATAAGGTAACTTAAGGGCAATGGTCTGCCGCAGATGCCGCAAGACGCCCTACGGCCTATTGCGGGCGGCACCTGCGCGTTAAGCGCCTGATTTGTCTCAGGAAAAATGGTAGCGGAGGACGGATTTGAACCGCCGACACAAGGATTATGATTCCTCTGCTCTGTCTCTCGTGCCGCCTCATCGGTGCGCACGCGGTGCGCACGGGAGAGAGAAGCTCAAAGGGCGAATGCCGGCAACCCTTTGAGGTCATTGGTGAGCGCGCTGGGACTCGAACCCAGGACCCTCTGATTAAAAGTCAGTGGGTTAGGCCGGACTACAACAAACACGATCAATCTCTAACACCCAGAGTCGTAACCTCAGATGTAACCTGGGGCTACCGAACTAGACTAATCATGGATCTAAGTCATTGAAAACATTGGTGGGTGTACAAGGACTCGAACCTTGGACCCGCTGATTAAGAGTCAGCTGTTCTCGTCTCCCCGGTTTGTCGTGCGCGACTGCAGCAGAGGATGCTCCATCCCGGTAGCTCAACGTGAAACGTTGATAAAGCAAACGGCGTGTCGGATGCTCTCAGGCGGGGAGCGATAACGGAATAGCAGATGGGCTGCATGCCCCTACCCTGTCGCTACTGCACTGAGTGCCGCAGGTGATCGTGACAAGGCCATAGCCTCTCGAATTCCGAGATCAGCATGGCGGGCATCCTGATTGTGCGAGGTCCCTGAACATCGGCAGACGGAGTATCGCCAACGAAAAGGATCCCGCAGACTACAGTCCCAGGCGAGCGCAGACGAGGCGGAAGATTGCCGGATCCGGTTTGGCGCGGCCCACCTCGTAAGAGAGAATCCAGCGTCCGGGGTGTCCGGCAAGGCTGCCCGGAGGGGTGGTCCATAGGGGAGCACCAGGTTCGCGCAGATGCCGATCCGCATACCCTCCGGCGCAAGCCGGCCCACAGCGCACTCGGCCTGCAGCTCCCTTTCGAGTTCACGCGGTCCGGCATCACCCAATCCATGCCTCACCTTCAATGGCACTGCTCGCAAAGCAAGCGGGTCGTGAGGACCTCCTATGCTGTGATGCCCTGGTCTCACCGTGCAGCAGGGTTCGAAAGGGCCGGCGTTTTTCCGCGATTCCGATGAGCATTCCAAACGCATCAAAGCAGATGGCCTAGATCTCAGTCATGGGCGCCCACACTCAGAGCTCACAGCATTACTCTGCCACTGGTTTGACATTTGCCCTGTCCGGCGTTGAACCCGGCGCGTTCAAACCAGAGAACCCGCCTGGGTCCTGCATGGTCATAGATGGGCTTCAGGTCGTTGCCTCGACCACCGGTGTTGCCTCAGAGAAGCAGGTCCCCAGGTCCACTGTTAACACGCGAGCAATCAGCCCAGGGAGCGTACCAAGGCAGCCGTGCTGTTCTGCGCTTCGCTGATTAACCTCATCACGTCCTGGCAGAACGCTGCGGGGTGGGTTAGACACTGCACGTGGAGATCTCTCAGCCAGCGTTTGCATGACAGACCTATCGCTCCCCAAGGGTCGAATCCGCGTGCTGCTCCTCGAGGGCGTGAACCCGAGCGCCGTGGAGGTGGTGCGATCGGCCGGCTACACGAATCTCACCGCCCTACCGTCCGCTCTCAATGCGGCCGACCTCAAAGAGGCCTTGCGGGGCGTGCACCTCCTGGGCATCCGCTCGCGCACCCAGCTGACCCGCGATCTCCTTGCTCATGCGGACCGGCTCATTGCTGTCGGCTGCTTCAGCGTCGGCACCAATCAGGTGGACATCGGAGCAGCGCGGCAGATCGGCATTCCGGTCTTCAACGCTCCCTTCTCGAACACCCGCAGCGTCGCCGAGCTCGTGATCGGCGAGATCATCATGCTGTTGCGGCGGGTCGTCCCGCGCTCCAGCGCCGCCCATGGCGGCCGCTGGGACAAGTCGGCGGAGAACAGCCACGAGGTGCGCGGCAAGACGCTCGGGATCGTGGGCTATGGCAACATTGGCTCGCAGCTCTCCAATCTCGCTGAAGCCATGGGGATGCGGGTGATCTTCTACGATCAGACCGACAAGCTCCGCCACGGCAACACCGAACCTGCCGACAGCTTGCAGGCTCTTCTCGCCCAGAGCGATGTCGTGAGCCTGCACGTTCCCGAGACGTCGGCGACGCACGGGATGATCGGGGCCGCCGAGATCGCGGCCATGAAGAAGGGCGCGTATCTGATCAACAACAGCCGGGGCACGGTCGTGGATCTCGAGGCGCTCGCGGCGGCGCTCCGGGCCGGTTATCTTCGAGGAGCGGCGGTCGATGTCTTTCCGGTCGAGCCCGCCTCCAACAAGGAGCCGTTCCGTTCCCCTCTTCAGGGTCTCGAGAACATCATCCTGACGCCTCACATCGGGGGTTCCACCGTGGAGGCGCAGGAGCGGATCGGGGCAGAAGTTGCCAAGAAGCTGATCGACTACTCGGATGTCGGCTCCACGGCGGGCGCGGTCAACTTCCCCCAGGTGCAGCTGCCGCCGCGCCCGACCGGCACCCGCTACATGCATGTTCATCGCAACGTCCTCGGTATGCTGGGTCGCCTCAATGAGGTCTTCTCCCGGCATGCGCTGAACATCACGGCGCAATTCCTGCAGACGGACGGTGAGATCGGCTATGTCGTGATCGAAACCGAGGGGCATCCCGAGGAGAGCCGGGCTGTTCTCGATGAGATCCGCGCCATCGAGGGCACCATCCGTACTCGTCTGCTGTACGAGCGCCGGTAACCATCCTGGCGTGTTGTTGACGCCGGCGAACTCTGGAAGCGCGCCTTTCCTCTCGCCGATGCCGAAGGGCTTCCGCGCGGAATTTGCGCATAGCGTGGATAGTGGATCTCGGGATCTGACCCCAAACTGACGTTCTCTCGCCAGACGGAAGCCTCTCACTGCCGGTAGCACCATGTAAGCCATTACAGAGCTGGATATGTTTCTCCGGTTGGAACTTCGGTCCCAACAGTGTCCCCAGCACAGTACATCGGTCTCTGCCGAGGTGAGGGCTTTGCACGGCGGGTGCAGTCGGGTGTGGTTGGTTGATGGGGCGTTTTTTGACGACCGGTTCGGCGTCGATCGCCGATCCGGCAGGCCCAGGGCCGCGTTGCGCAGCCCCGCGTCGCGGCCTTCAGCGCGCGTGTTGGCGCCGCACGCATCGGCGGCGCCATCAGTGGTGCGGCTCTCGGGGCCCTCATGCCGGTCTCTCCGTCGGGAAGAGCACGCCGGCGGCGCGCCGCAGGTTGTAGCCGCAGCACGCCAGCACGCACTGCGTGGCGTTCGCGGCGCCGCTGAAGAAGCGCAGGCGCCGCATGCCATAGCGCTCCTTCAGGACCGCAAACGGCCGCTCGACCGCCGCCCGGACCTTGGCGATCAGCCGGTTGCGGCGCTTCTGGCGCGGCGGCAGTTCGGAATGATGCTTGTTGGGCCGGCGCATCAGGCGATCCTTGATGCCGGCCGCCTGCAGACGGGCATGCCGGGCATGGCTGTAATAGGCCTGATCGCCATAGACCGCCCGCTCGTCCCCACTGATCAGCACATCGGCCGGCCCGGTGTCGGGAACCGAGGCATCGGTGGTGACGATCCGCCGGATCAGGGTGTGGGTCTGATCGACCCCGAGATGCAGCTTGTAGCCGAACACGCTCTTGCCGCCCTTCTTGCCCCAGCGGGCATCCGGGTCGGCCACCCGCGGCTTCGTCTCGGCTCCATCCGTCGCCGGGGCTCCTGCCGCAGCCGCTGCGATCTCCTGTGTCTCGCCCTGGATCTGGCTCGTTTGATCGGCCGCAGGCGGTGGCTGAACCTGTTTGGTCTCAGCACCCGATTGTACCTTGCGCTTCTTGGCCTTGGACTGGCTCGTCTCGGAGGCCGGCGTCTCGGCAGCCTGCTTCGGCTTCGCGGGTGGCCGGGCGCGGGCCGGCAGGAAGGTCGCATCGACCAGCGTGCCGTGTTTGAGGATCAGGCCCTTGATCTCGAACTGGCGGGTGATCTCGTCGAACACCCGCGTGATCAGGCCGTCGCGGCTCAACTCGGCCCGGAACCGCCACAGCGTCGAATGATCGGGCGTGCGGTCGGTGAGGCTGAAGCCGGCAAAGCGCCGGAACGACAGACAATCACGCAGTTGCTCCTCGAGCGCCGGATCGCTCAGCCGGTGCCACACGCCCAGGAGCAGGCAGCGCAGCAAGGGTTCGGCCGGATAGCTGGTGTTGCCCGAGCCCGGACCGCTGCGCGTGCCGAGCAGCGCCCGGATCGGCGCCCAGTCGATCACCCGCGCGATCTGGTCGAGCACCGTCGGGGTCGCGTGCGCCAGCCCATCCGCCAGGCTCAGCTGGCCCACCACACGATCCACCATCACACAGCTCCCCGCTCCCGCCAGCACAGAATCATCAATCCGATTCTGTGCAAAGCCCTCGAGGTGGCAGACCCTCGAGAGCCTCTCGGCCCACGTGCACGCCTACACCTTCGACAAGCACCTCAAGGCGCTGAAGTGGCGAACGCCATTT
Source organism: Microvirga massiliensis (assembly GCF_001006805.1). Lineage (GTDB taxonomy): Bacteria > Pseudomonadota > Alphaproteobacteria > Rhizobiales > Beijerinckiaceae > Microvirga > Microvirga massiliensis. The sequence goes on from NZ_LN811364.1 coordinate 206,567, forward strand.
CAGACGATCTGCGACGCACCGCTGCGCCAGATGAGCCTCGATCGCTGCCTTGTGCACAGGCAGATGATCGAGGGCGCGGTAAAGGCGATCCTCGTTGACCTCCTTATCCCGAGTTGCAATGGACTGCAGAGCGCCGTGCGTCAGTACCAATCCTCGGCAATGTGCAACTCGCTCGATGGCTCGCGGAGCCGCGCCGCAACCAGCACGCCCGCCATCCTCGCCAGGCGACGCGCTCCTTGCCCGCCGCAAGCAGCCGCTCGCGCAGCTCCTCGAGGCCCGTCCCACGCCACAACGCAAGCACCAGATACACAGCACCGAACTGACGCGAGCGCTCAACGCGAATGCCCTTCAGGCGCACCGGCATCGTCAGATGTTCGCTGCCATCATCGAACAGCCGCGCTTGCTCGGGCGCGCCGATCACCCGGCGAGCCAGCGCCCGTGCCTCGATATGACCGTGCTCGTCGAGTTCGCCAAGCTGCGCCACCGTCTGCTGAATGACACGCCAACCGACGCGCACACTCGGTACAGTCGCCAGTAGCGGTGGACCTTCCCCTCCTTCTTGCGGATCGTGGGGCGCAGGTACATGCGCCATCACAACCAGCTCCGCAGCAAAAGAAAATACCCAAGATCGGCATTACATGCCCAAATCAGCCACGCGCCCGACCTAACCCCTTGATCCGACTCACGCCGCTTCCTGGGAAATCACAAAAAACGGCCCCGAACTAAGCAAGTTGGGCTAGCGCCCGGCGCGTTGCCGCTACAGGGCGCGGGTGGCCTCTTCCGCAATGAGAAAGGGCCGCCTTACGGCAGCCCTTCCAGGTCTTTGCTGCGGTGAGCTGGGCTCAGAAGTCCATGCCGCCCATGCCGCCGCCCGGCATCGGAGGCGCCGATTCTTTCTTGGGCGCCTCGGCGACCATGGCCTCGGTGGTGATCAGCAGACCGGCCACCGACGCGGCGTCCTGCAAGGCTGCGCGGACGACCTTCGCGGGATCGACAATGCCGGCCTGGAGCATGTCGACATACTCCTCGGTCTGGGCATTGAAGCCGTAGCTCTGGGATTGATTGTCGCTGATCTTGCCGACCACGATCGAGCCCTCGACGCCCGAATTCTCGGCAATCTGGCGGACGGGAGCTTCGAGCGCCCGCACGACGATGTTGATGCCGGCTTGCACGTCCGGGTTGTCGGCGGCGAGTTTCTGGACCGCTGCCTTGGCGCGCAGCAGCGCGACGCCGCCGCCCGGCACGATGCCTTCTTCCACTGCCGCCTTGGTGGCGTGCATGGCATCCTCGACGCGATCCTTTTTCTCTTTGACCTCGACCTCGGTCGAGCCGCCGACCCGGATAACCGCGACGCCGCCGGCGAGCTTGGCGAGCCGCTCCTGGAGCTTCTCGCGGTCGTAATCCGAGGTCGTCTCCTCGATCTGCGCCTTGATCTGGCCGACACGAGCCTCGATGGCCTGCTTGTCGCCAGCCCCGTCGATGATCGTGGTGTTCTCCTTCTCGACACGGATGCGTTTGGCCCGCCCGAGCATGTCGAGGGTGACGTTCTCGAGCTTGATCCCGAGGTCTTCGGAGATCGTTTGGCCAGCGGTGAGAACGGCAATGTCCTCGAGCATCGCCTTGCGGCGGTCGCCAAAGCCCGGCGCCTTGACGGCCGCGACCTTGAGCCCGCCGCGCAGCTTGTTGACCACCAGCGTCGCGAGCGCCTCGCCCTCGATGTCCTCGGCAATGATGAGGAGCGGTTTACCGCTCTGAACGACAGCTTCGAGGATCGGCAGCAGCGCCTGCAGAGAGGAGAGCTTCTTCTCGTGGATGAGGATGTAAGGATCCTCGAGCTCGGCGACCATCTTCTCGGCATTGGTGATGAAGTAGGGCGAGAGATAGCCGCGATCGAACTGCATGCCCTCGACCACATCGAGCTCAGTTGCTGCGGTCTTGGCCTCCTCGACCGTGATCACGCCCTCGTTGCCGACCTTCTGCATCGCCTCGGCAAGCATCCCGCCGATCTCGGCATCTCCATTGGCCGAGATGGTGCCGACCTGGGCGATTTCGTCGTTGGTCGAGACCTTCTTGGCGCGGCCCTTCAGATCCGCCACGACCGCCTCCACGGCCAGATCTACACCGCGCTTGAGGTCCATGGGGTTCATGCCGGCCGCGACCGCCTTGGCGCCCTCGCGCACGATCGCCTGGGCGAGCACCGTCGCGGTGGTCGTGCCGTCACCCGCGACCGTGCTGGTCTTGCTCGCGACCTCGCGGACCATCTGGGCGCCCATGTTCTCGAACTTGTCGGCGAGTTCGATCTCCTTGGCGACCGTCACACCGTCCTTGGTGACGCGGGGCGCCCCGAAGCTCTTCTCGAGCACGACATTGCGGCCCTTCGGCCCCAGCGTGACCTTCACGGCATCGGCGAGAATGTCCACGCCGCGCAGCATCTTCTCACGGGCACTCCCGGAGAACTTGACTTCCTTGGCGGCCATAAGCGTTACCTCCTCTTCAGTGTTGAAACTGTCTTTGGACGATGAAGGCCTTACGCGGCCTTCTTGGAAGCAGCGGCCCCTTCGATCACGCCCATGATGTCGGACTCTTTCATGATCAGGAGGTCTTCGCCGTCGATCTTGACCTCGGTGCCCGACCACTTGCCGAACAGGACGCGATCCCCGGCCTTGACGTCGAGCGGCTGAACCTTGCCGGTCTCGTCGCGTGCGCCAGGCCCGACCGCCACGATCTCACCCTCCTGGGGCTTCTCCTTCGCGGTGTCCGGGATGATGATCCCGCCCTTGGTCTTCTCCTCACTCTCGAGACGCCGAACCACGACACGGTCGTGCAAGGGACGAAACTTCATGCTGGCCTCCAGATTGGAAATGCTGGGCACGCTCGCGCCGAGGTCTCCGCTGCGAAGTCAAGCCTAGCACTCGACGCCGAGAGTGCTAAGACGGAGTTGTAATCGTGAACCCGGGTCGATGCAAGAGGGGAGCACCCCTGGGCGGGTGGCGCGACCAACATGAACTGAAGCGTCATCTTAAATTGCCTCAGCACCCGTGACGCACACGCACTCTCCTGGGCCGGCTCCTCATCGCTGGTCTATGTGGTCTTGGTGCGTGTAGATCATTTCGCAAGCAGCGGCCTGTTGGGGACAAACCGGTATCTCAGGAATTTACGAACCAGTCTCAGAACTGGTTCTCGAGACGCAGTGGAAATGCTCGACTCTCTGTCCGAGAACACCGCCGGACACTCCAGACAAGACCTGCACAGTGAGCCGCTTTCGAGACACGAAAGTCCACAGCCGGCGCGCTAAGTCGCCTGAAATTCCGCGTTCTTGGCGCAGCACCCCGCTGTTATGAGTCTCTCGCGATCCATGGCAGGCTCTCGCAGCAACGGGCAGGCATGAAGGCCAAGCACGGCTCCAGGATACTTGTGGATCTCGGAGACAAAGAAAAACCCGCACATTGGGTTAGCTTCATCGTTCTGGTCTGGACTGAACGGTTCGCAAGAAAGATTGAAGCTGGAGTATAATGTCGATCACCTTGCTCGAGAGACGACCCATGCAGATCGGGGTTCCCAAGGAAGTAAAAACGCACGAGTACCGGGTCGGCTTGGTGCCCGGGTCAGTCCGCGAATTGATCCATCGCGGCCACGACGTCACCGTCGAGAGCGCAGCGGGAGCGGGCATAGACATTTCCGACGAGGCTTATCGTGCAGCAGGTGCGCACGTTGTCTCCTCTGCACAGGAGCTGTTCGCACGCGCAGACCTCATCGTGAAGGTGAAGGAGCCCCAGCCTCAAGAGATCGCTCTGCTGCGCGAGGGCCAAGTGGTGTTCGCCTATCTCCATCTCGCTGCAGATAAGGCCCAAGCGGAAGGCCTTCTGGAATCGGGAGTGATCTGCATCGCTTATGAGACTGTAACGGATGGACGCGGCGGCCTTCCGCTGTTGGCGCCGATGAGCGAAGTCGCCGGGCGAATGGCGGTGCAGGTGGGCGCGCATTACTTGGAAAAGGAGCAGGGTGGCAGGGGCATACTCCTTGGCGGTGTGCCGGGCGTGCCCGCTGCGAAGGTCGTCATCCTCGGTGGCGGGGTTGCGGGCACAAACGCGGCGCGGATGGCGATGGGGGTCGAGGCTTGGGTCACCGTGATCGACAAGTCTCTCTCCCGCCTCTACGAACTCGATCTGCAGTTCGGGTCCCAGCTCCACACGCTCTTCTCAACCGTCGACAACATCGAGAAGGAAGTGCTGCCGGCCGATCTCGTCATCGGCGCCGTGCTGATCCCGGGCGCGGCGGCACCCAAACTGGTCAGTCGCGACATGGTGCATCGGATGAGGCCCGGATCGGTGCTCGTCGATATCTCGATCGACCAGGGGGGATGCTTTGAGACCTCGCGACCGACGACGCATTCGGAACCGATCTACGTCGAAGGGGATGTCATTCACTACTGCGTAACGAATATGCCAGGCGCGGTTGCCCGGACGTCGAGCTTTGCTTTGAACAATGCGACCTTGCCCTTCGTCCTTCAGCTCGCCGACAAGGGTTGGAAACGCGCGCTCCAAGACGATGTTCATCTCAGAAGAGGCCTCAACGTTTATTCCGGGCGGATTACCCACGAGGCAGTCGGGCAGGCCCTCGGGCTTGCCTCGGTTTCCGCCGACGAGGCGCTTTCAACATGAACCTGGCGGGATCCTGGCGGCCTCGAGGTTTGCTCGGACCCAGACGGATGCGGATGCGCTGTGCCACCTTATCCGTATCCGTTCTGATATTTGGCCAAGTTCGCGACGGATCCAAACATTCCCATCGGACGTGGAAGGAACGGTCCTCACCTTGGTTGAGAACAGACTGGCGCACATCTTCGGAGAAATGCATGGCATTTAGGGATACCTTGCGGTTAGTCCAACGCTCGTGCAGCCCTTCGAAGGCCTCGTTGATTTCGCTTGCTTCTACGAGCAAAGAACTGCGCTCTTGTCACTGCGCTCCTGGCCGATGCAGTGGAGCACGATAATCTGATTGGAGGCTGTAGGAGAACCGGAGTCCCGGCACGGAATAAAGAGGCACTCCATGGCAGATACGGATCCAAAGAACCCGGGCGACGAAGACGCACCCGGCACCAGGCAGACCGGAGAGGATATCTGCCCGTCCTGCAACGGAGCTGGGCAGCTGGGCCAGAAGCTCTGCCCCGATTGCGGCGGCTCCGGCCGAATCATCGTGATTGTCGGGGTTGCGTGAGGTTTCTCATCCCTGAGCGGCCTTGGAGGGAGGAAAGCTCATGCTCCTGGCGAGCGCCAGAGCTTTACTCAGTCCAGTGGCTGTAGAGATCACCCTCTGGGGCAGGACGATCCATTTCCAGGTCCAAGCGGCGCCAGACCGCTCATTTTCGTGCACGAGCCCTGATGGAGTGTGCCGAGCAGGCTCGCATTGAAGCAAGCGTCACGAGCACTTCGGGCGGCACGGAATTACATTTGTGCGGCATGCGGATGACCCTCCACTGCAGGCAAGGTGCACCTCCTGAAGTGCCTCCGTTTCGACTGGACACCCGGCGTGCCCGTCAGGCGGCGTGCTCACGGGAGAACGGGCAAAACAACCGTACGCCATCGAACTATTTGCGATTGCCCTCTGCATCAGGTCACTTGCCCACCGCTGCTGAAGTGGACTGATCAGCACGAAGCGCTGTGGTTCTTTCGCGCCCCTTA
>NZ_LN811364.1:212872-222617 GCF_001006805.1 Microvirga massiliensis
AGACCCAACGTAGACAGGAACGGCTCCATTCCTGGCCTTGACTGGCGGCAGATCTCCTGTCGTGATCTAATCAGAGAGCACGTTGCACATGGGCCCGCTCGCCTCTGAGAGAAGTTACTGCCTGGTCTGCACCCATTGGGCAGCAGCATCGTCTAGACCGTTCCTCAACCATTCGAGCTGAATGATGCCGGGGCGTTTGGCCGCGCTGTCGGAAGGTCTGCATCGCCGCAGGAACCTGACCGCCTGACCATCCGGGCAGACCAAAATCCCAGTGTGTGAACCACCCTTCCATCCTATGGGGCATCTCATGAACAAGAATGACCTGATCGAGTCCCTGGCCGAAGAGTTCGAGCTGACGAAAACCTATGCCCGCGATCTGGTCGATCGCGTGTTCGAGAAGATCATGGAGGCCGCCAACTCCGGCGAAGAGGTCGCGCTCTTCGGCTTTGGTCGGTTCAAGGTGGTCGAGCGTGGGGCCCGCACGGGGCGCAATCCCCAAACCGGCGAGACCGTGAAGATCCCAGCCCGCAAGGTGCTCAAGTTCGAGGCCGCCAAGGCCCTGAAGGAGAGCCTCAACCCTAAGCGGCGCCCACGCCGGAAGGCCGCCTGATCGGAGCCTCTATGGCTTGGTTCGGAAAGGCACCGGAGCCAGGGCAGGTCTGGAATGAGGACGCTCAAGCGAGAGAGGACGCCTCTTCGATGGCGCTCTTCACCCCTCCTCCCATCTGAGGACCGCCTCCGGCAACATAGACGGCATCGTCAATCACAACCGCGCCCATGCCGTGCCGCGGCGTGAGCATGGGCGCGTAGGCCTCCCGGCTGTCGTTTGCCGGATCAGTAAGCCTCGTTCTGTCCCTAGACCCGGTGGGTGCCCTCCCCGCTCATGACAAAGATCCGGTCCCGCTACCACACGGTCCCGTGCCCTAAGCGCGCCGTCGGGATGGGTGCACCGAAGGTCCATCGATCCGTGCGCGGGTCATAGCTGTGATGCAGGTTTGAGTTCGTGTGGAAGGTGTCGACCGTCCTCCAATGAGGTGGATGAGGCCGTTCACCGCCACCACGCCCGTGTGGTCGCGAGAAGACCGAGATGCATTCGGCGCGCGGGGTTCATGGAGCCTTTTCCTGTGAAACGCATGTGGTGGTCCAGACGGTTTCGCCTCAAGCCCGGCCACGCGGATGGGACGGACGAGCCAAACCCAGATGCTCGCGCAGCGTGGAGCCTTCGTATTCCGCCCTGAACAGGCCGCGCCGGACCAGGACGGGAACAACCTCGTCCATGAACTCGTCGGCGGGACCTGGAAAATAGGGTGGGATGATGAGGAAGCCGTCGGCTGCCCCGGACTCAAACCAGTGCTGCAGGTCATCCGCGATATCTTCAGGAGTCCCGAACACTAGGCGGTGGCCGGCTCCCACAGCAGCGTAATCTCGCAGCTCGCGCAGGGTCATGCGGTTTCGGCGCGCAATCGACTGCAAGACGGTGGCATGCCCCTGCATCATGCCCGAGGGCGGGAACTCCGGGACGGGGCCGTCGAGCGGATAGGAGGACAGATCCTGGCCGAGCCGGTCGGAGAGGACCTTGAGGGCAGCCACGGGATCGATCAGGCGCGCGAGTTCTGCGATCTTCGCCTTTGCGTCGGCCATCGTGCGCCCAACAATGGGACAGACGCCGGGGAGAATCCTGATCGTGTCCTCTGGCCGTCCAACCGATCGGGCTCGTGAGCGTAAATCCCGGGCGAAAGCCAGCGCCTCGTCGAGCGATTGCTGTGCTGTGAACACGACCTCAGCGGTGGCCGCGGCGAAGTCCCGCCCCGTATCCGAGGCGCCAGCCTGTACGATAACGGGATAGCCCTGCGGCGGGCGGGTGATGTTGAGGGGCCCCTTGACGCGGTAATACGGCCCGGCGTGGTTGAGCACGTGCACCTTCGTGGGATCCACGAAGGTGCCGCTGGCCTTGTCGCCGATGATAGCGCCCTCCTCCCAGCTATCCCACAGTCCTTTGACGACCGTCACGTATTCGGCCGCCATGGCATAGCGCTCGGCATGAGGCGGGTGCTTGTCACGGCTGAAGTTGGCGGCGGCATCCGGGCTCGATCCCGTGACGACGTTCCATCCCGCGCGCCCGCCGCTGATGTGATCGATGGAAGCGAGGGCGCGGGCTACGTTGTAGGGCTCGGAATAGGTCGTGGAGACGGTGGCGACCAGGCCGAGCTTCGAGGTGGTCACGGCCAGAGCTGCGAGGAGGGTTAGCGGCTCCAGCCGCACCATCATGCCGGGATGAGCGTCGATCCCGGTGTTCACCGCGTCCGCGAAGAAGATGAAGTCGAACTTGCCGCGCTCGGCCGTCGCGGCAATGCGCTGGAGGAGCGGCAAATTCTCCGAGCCGAACTCGGCGCCGGGCATCCGCCAACCTGCCACGTGGTTGCCGGCCCCCAGCACGATCATGCCAAGGTGCATGCGGTCGGTTCTCGTCATGACGTCCCCTGTTCGGACTGACAATGCCTGCGCTTCTCTTCGTCGCTGTCGACGATCGTGATCAGAGGCGCGCGGAGCGCCATCAGCGAGAGAGAATCCTCGTGGATGCGTGGCGATTTGGCTGCGCATGCGTCGGCGACCACACGCACGTGAGCCCCCTCGTCTATGGCGGCGAGCGCAGTCGCGAGAACGCAACAATCCGTAGACACACCACACAAGACCACATTGACCTCCGGGCCGAACAGATGGCGTGCCGCCGCCCATTTCGAGAAGGTGTGGCTCGCGACGCTTAATCGGCCCTTCCAGGGATCATCCACCTCCCAGAGCCAGTCCGCTGTAGGGTCACATGCGAAGGACCACTTGTCGTAGTACCGGCTCCAACTCCCCTCGGGCCGCGCTGGCGGCACGAAACGGGTGAACACGACCCGTTCGCCGAAGAGGGGTACCAGGGCAGCGATGCGCTGTGCGGCTTGCGCCACCGCCGGCGTGTACCAGGCACTGCCTGGATGGGAGAATGCGGGCTGCAGATCAACGACCATGAGCCAATCTTCTCGAGTGAGTGGCACGGGCTCAATCCGGGTCACGCAAGGCCCGGGCAAGGAACGCACGCGCCCGCGGGTCCGTGGGTCGGTTGAGCACCTCCTTTGCCGGACCGCACTCCGCGATGACACCGTCGCTCATCACGGCAGCGACGTCGCCTATTTCGCGCGCAAACTGGACCTCGTGCGTGACGATGATCATGGTCATTCCCGTGGCCGCGAGGCTCTTGATGACCTCCAGCACTTCGCCCACGAGATGCGGGTCGAGCGCGGAGGTCGGCTCGTCGAACAGCATGAGCTTCGGGTTCATGGCCAGGGCGCGGGCAATGGCGATCCGCTGCTGCTGACCTCCGGAGAGATGGCGGGGAAAGCTGTCCGCCTTCTCGGAGAGCCCAACGCGGTCCAGCAGATCCCGCGCCCGCTCGCGGGCGACAGAGGGCTTCTCGCCCCGCACCCGGATGGGCGCATCAGTGATGTTGTCCATGACGGACATATGCGGGAACAGGTTGAAGTTCTGGAACACCATGCCGATGTCGGCGCGCTGGCGGCTCACCTCGCGCTCGGTCATGCGGTAATAGGCATCTCCGCGCTTCTTCGAGCCGATCGTGACGCCGTCGACAGAGATGAGTCCCCGGTCAGCGGCCTCCAGAGCATTGATACAGCGCAGAAGGGTACTTTTCCCTGCCCCTGAGGGGCCGAGCAGACACACGACCTGACCTTGTTCGGCCGCGAGATCGACCCCCTTCAGCACCAGGTTGTCGCCCCGGTATTTCCAGACGTCGACGACACGCACCATGAGCGGGCCGGATCTCGATAGGAGCATGGCTGCTCTCGCCTCTCTGCGCAGGAAAGGACCGTCAGCCCATAGGCCCGACGCGGTCAGTCCAGCCCTTGGAATAATACCGCTCGATGAAGAACTGCACGACGGACAGAAGGCTCACCATGATGAGGTACCAGAGCGCAGCGACGATCAGCAGCGGGATGGTCTCGAAGGTCCGTGAATAGATGCTTTCGACGGAATGCATCAACTCTTGCAATGCCACCACGCTGGCGAGCGAGGTGAATTTGAGCATGCCGATGACTTGGTTGCCCGTGGGCGGAACGATCGCCTTCATGGCCTGCGGCAGGACCACGACCCAGAAGGTCTGCCATGGCGTGTGCCCCAAGGCCTTCGACGCTTCTCGTTGGCCGGGGTCCACCGACAGCAGGCCGCCCCTGACGATCTCTGCCATGTAGGCAGCCTCGGCAAGGCCCAAACCCAGGAGAGCGGCCGTGAAGGAGGAGATCGCGACCGTCGAGGAGACCTCGTAGAACTTCGGCCCCCCGAACGGCACGCCCAGCGAGATCTCCGGGAAGAGCGAGGCGAGATTATACCAGAAGACGAGTTGGACCAGGACCGGCGTGCCGCGGAAGAACCAGACGAATGCCTGAGAGCAGAAGGACAGGAGGGGATCGCCCGACAGACGCATGATGGCCAGCACGATCCCCAGGACGGTGCCGATCAGCATGACCAGCACGGTCAATTGGAGCGTCATGAGGATGCCGGACAGGACTGCTGGGTGGAGCATGTAGCGGCCGACGACCGGCCACTGAAACCCGGGATTGACGAGGATCTGGTAGCCGATCCAGGCGACGACCAAAGCGACCAGCGCGACGCCGAACCAGCGCCCCATCCGCGGCGCCGGGAGGATCTCAGGAGCCGCGGCCATATCCCTGGCGTAATCCATCTCCTTTACGGGAGCCGCGCTCATCCTGCCGCTCCTGGTTTCATGGTGGCAGGATATCGCCGGCGCATAACGAAGTTGCCTTTGGGTGCACCACAGGGCGCGCTCGATGCAGTCACTGCTTTGCGTACTCGTGGATCTGCTCGACGGTGAGGGCTGCATCGGGCACACCGAACTCCTCAAGGATCTTGTGGTAGCTCCCGTCGGCGACAGCATCCTCAAGGGCGACCATCAGCGCTTTCTGCAACGCCGTGTTTCCCTTGGCGATGACGATGCCGGCGATCGTCTGAGAATCCTTGAGGACGCTCGTCGTCATCTCCAGCTTGGGATTGCTTTTGGCAATGTAGACACCGGCGGGCTTACCCACGAGGAAGCCATCTCCGCGGCCGTTCGAGAGGGCGAGATAGGTATCCGCGCTGTTCGGGAAGAAGAGAAAGGAGATCTCCTTCTTGCCCTCCTGCACGCACTGAGCGGAAAGCTTCTCGGCGACAGGAATCTGCCCGCTGCCCTGAGTAAGGGCGAGGGTACGCCCGCACAGGTTGTAGACGTCGATCCCGGTCGTGCCCTTGCGAACGAGGAGGCTAAAGCCTGAGATGAGGTAAGGCACGAAGTCCGCCACCTTGGCGCGCTCCGGCGTGATGCCGATCTGATTGACACCAACGTCATAGCGGCCGTTCGAGACGCCCGGCACGATCGAGGGGAACTTCACGTCCTCGATCTCGACCTTGAGGCCGAGTTTCTCGCCCAGGAGCCTGACGAGCCTGATGTCGATTCCCTCCATTTCTCCCTTCTCGTCCATGTAGGCGAAGGGCGGCCATTGCAGGGAGGTCGCGACCTTGAGAGTACTGGAAGATTTGAGCGGATCCGGGAGGGCGTTTCGGGCGGCCTCCACGACCGACGCAGCCTGCGCATCGACCGGGAGCGCTGCCAGCGTCGAGAAGCCGATCACAGCCGCGGCCGTTATGAAGAAGCGTCTGGTATACGACGTCATGGTCTTCCCCTCTCTCCTCACAGCAGGCACCCGGGATCGGGAGACCCGCATCATCCATGGTCGCGAGCCTTTGTAATCCTGGACGACGTGGCGGCCCTTTGGAGCCACCCTGATCAACGTTTGACTCCTCAGAGCGAGGCTGCTGATACGCCTACATTACGCAGGAATTTGCCGTCCAGCGCGAGATGATCAAGACGAAGAACACCGATCGAGCGCTAAGGCATGCACCTGCGCCGCAACGTATTCCTGATCTTCATCCGGTCGGGAGGAGGCCTGTCTCTACTCCCCGCCGACACACTCGTCGGAGGGGGCGAAGACGCGATGAGCTTCGTCGATCGCCTGCGGGTGCTCGGCATCGAGGTGCTCCTGAGTTCCGCCTATTTCGTTATGGCCAACGACAAGGGCGTCCGACTTCACGTGATCTGCCTCGGAGATATCGTCGACGTCGCCCAACCGCTCCCGTCCGGCCTGGCCCTCCTCGCGCCCAATGAAATCCCGATTGACAAGCTTGGATGCTTTCACGGCCTCGTCCAACGCTTCCTTCGGGAGCGGGCGCAGGACGTGTTCGGCCTCTCTGCTGGCACGGCGGAGAAGGGAATCCTCGACCGGCTCCCACAGCCGCGCGGAGCGTGAGCACGCTGCGCAGTGGCGGAGGGCCGCGTCTCAGTCGACTGAGCCCGACCGATACATTACGCCCCTGAAAAGGATCAGGGGCTGTGAATCCTCCCGAGCCGCTCCATCCACGACGCGACCGATTAGGAGGAGGACGTGGCCGAGGTCGATCTCCCGCTCCAGCATGCAGTCGAGCGCCCCAGTCGCTTGGGCGTGCACCGGGCATCCCGTGGTCAAGGTGGTCCATTCACCCGGACGGAACCGGTCAGCTCCTGTGACACTCGCCGAGCCCCCAAAGATCGGCACAAGATCTTGGCCGCCCTCCGGCAGGAAGCTCACGGCGAAGCGCCCGCGCGCCAGGATCTCTGCCAACGCGGACGTGGACCGGCTCACAGAGACGGATATGAGCGGCGGATCGGCGCTCACATGCGTGGCCGACAGGCCAAGAAAGCCCGCCGGGCCGTTACGGCCATCCACGGCGACGACGGTGGCGCTGATGGCCCGCTGGCCCATCCACGACCAGAACTGCTTTACCGAGACCATGAGCTTTCCTTCCGAGAGCGAGTCACCGCCTCGAAAAGCCAGCCGACAGTCTCCCGCATGAAATCGGCGGAGGCCGGATTGTCCGGGCTGATCATCTCGAGGTGAGCCTGTCCCGGGTAGATGCGAAGTTCCCGGCCCGGCCCGGCCGCTTCGTAGAGCCGATGCGCCTCGGACACGGGCATGTAATGGTTCCTCTCGCCGTGTACGATCAGAAAGGGCCGCGGAGCCTGGCGTGCGACCACCTCCTCCGGGCGGAACGCGGCATAGGCTTCGCAGCTCTCCAAGGTGAATTCCGGGATTGGCTCCTGGCCGAGCGAGCGGATATCCTTCTGGAATTGTGGGTGGAGATCGAAGCCGGCGTCTGCGCCGGGATTGGTGATGGCCCTGTAGTCCACCTTCTGTGAAATGCCGGTGCGGGCTCGGTCCAGCCGGTCCTTGCGCAAGCGGTCCCACCAGTGCAGGAGGCGCGGATACTCCGTCGCGTCCCGTACCGTGCGACCATAATCCCCCGCGCCATTGGCGCTGCACACGGCCGCGACATCGGGATCACGGACTGCCGCGCAGATCGCGACACCCGCCCCAAGGCCCCAGCCGAGCATGGCAATTCGCTCGGGATCGACCTCATCGAGCCCCTTGAGGGAATCGAGCGCGTGGATGGCGTCGCGCACCTCTTCCTCCGGCAGGATGCGACCACGCTGGCCCTCGCTCGTCCCGAAGCCGCGGTAATCGAACGCGAAGACGTGAAAGCCCGCCGCGAGCGCAGCGGGTGCCCACTTGGTCGGGACCCATTCCTTCAACCCGTGCAGCCCCGAGCAGACGACAAGCACCGGAGCCTTTCGGCCTTCAGCGCTTACGTGCAGCAAACCATCGAGCTTCAGCCCATCGCTGTAAAACGAAACGTCCCGTATTGTCATGTCGCGCTCCTCGCGTATTCCCCTCAGGGCACTGCCCCGCCGGCCAACTACCGTCAGCTAACATCGGTGCGAGGATCCGGCCTCGCGAACCTCAATGCCCGCACTGTCCCGTCGACCAAGCGATGACCCGAGCCCCGAATTGCCTTCCGCCTCGCCCGATCGTGTTATCGCCCGCCCACGCCCTGCCAAGAGGAGCCTGCGACTGCCACGCGCACGTGATCGGCCCGCATACGCGCTTTCCCCTCGTGGAGGAGCGCAGCTACACCCCGCCGGAGAGCCGTCTCGATGCCTATCTCGCCATGCTCGATGCGACGGGGATGGATCGGGGCGTCCTGGTCCAGCCCAGCATCTATGGAACAGACAATGCCCTGCTGCTGGAGGCCCTGGCGAGCCATCCCGATCGGCTGCGCGGCGTCGCGGTAGTAGACTCCGGCATCAGTTCCGAACAGGTGCGGACCCTGCACGCGGCGGGGGTACGCGGCTTCCGAATCAACCTCCTGTTCAAGGGAGGGCCCGGCCTTGAGGCCCTGGAGCGGACTGCGACCGCGACCGCTCCTTTCGGTTGGCATGCGCAACTCCTCATCGACCTGCGTGATCTGCCTGGCCTCGTGGCGCGGCTCTTGGCTCTCCCCGTGCCGGTCGTGATCGATCATCTTGGCCACTTCCCCTCTGAACTCGGTATAGATGGGCCAGGGTTCCGGGCTCTAACGAGCCTGGCGGAACATCACGAAGCTTGGGTCAAGGTCTCCGGCTTCTACCGGCTCGCATCCGATCCCGGATGGGCGTCCGTTGCCCCGATCGCACGACGCCTCTTCGAGATCGTGCCCGAGCGGCTTGTCTGGGGCAGCGACTGGCCGCATGTGGGCCTGTTGCACGACATGCCCGCGACAGGCGAACTCCTGAACGCGATGCTTGCATGGTGTCCCGACGACGCACGGCTGCAAGCCGTGCTGGTCGACAATCCGGCACGTCTCTACGGCTTCCCTACTCCAGCGGCCGATGGCGGCGGGCCAAGCCGCTAACGGTCCCGACGGCGGTCTGACGAAGCAGGTTCGGGACTCGCGTGATCATGACGTGCCGGTGGGGCACGGCATCCTCGAAGCTCGCGGGTTCTGCATTGAACTCGTGGGCGAAGCGGGCAAGCAGACCGTCGTCTGCAACCATTCCGTCATAGCTCGTTCAGGTTCTAACAGGCTTCGAGCGAACTCACGCGAGGCTCGGTCTGGATCTCGCTCCACTATCGCATCCGACGAGCCACTCAGTCTCGACTTCTTTCACCGTGGCGAGGCTCAGCCAAATCTCTCGTTGCATCCGCGCAAAGTTCGTCGAAACCGGAATTTAGATCTTTGGTCCTGTGGAGACCAAAACATTGGTGTCGTGTTGTACTATGGGCCAGAAACACACGCCGTAGCAGCCCCTTACAGCTACTCATGTTCAGAACATTGCGACGTTCACCATTAGAGTCTCGGTGGCAGAACCCACCGACAGGGGTATCGTGGCTGCCGCAACGTCAATGGACGTTTAACCCGATCAGAATAATTTGAGCTCGGGCCGATCTCCTTCCCGGCCTGTTGTCTCCCAACAGCCAACCCCGCTCGGTCCCAGGCCGGGCGGGGCTCACCATGAAGAAACCCGAGAACATTACAGCCCAATGTCGCTCGCCGGGAGCACGAGTCTCCCATCCGGTTCCAGTTAGAAGACGAGAAAGCGTGGTCATTGTCGGCACTGATCCAGCGGCCGGGTTCAATCCCCAAAGTCGGGCTCATCGCCGTCTTCCGCCCCGGCGGGCATCACCGCCCCGATCTCGGCGTCCAGCGCGCCCGACAGCTGGGCCCGGTCCAGAAGCCCGGCCGCCTCGAGCTGCTCGAGATCGGGCAGATCGCGCAGGCTCGCGAAGCCCCAGCGGGCCAGGAACTGGTCCGTCGTGACATAGGTATACGGCGCCCCGGG
>NZ_LN811364.1:222643-244884 GCF_001006805.1 Microvirga massiliensis
GACCCATCCATTCCCGCCAGCGCGCCGCCGGCGGCAGGTCGGCGAGATCGCGATCGAGCGGTTCGGGCTTGCGGCGGCTCATCGGCTCAAAGGCCATACAGCCGAAAGCTCGGGCGACCGGTCAGTTCGCGTGCGGCCCCGAGCGCGACGAGCCGCTCGAACAGGCGGCGCAGGCCACGATCCGACATGCCGGCCAAGCGTGACGAGGCCGCCACGGCATCGTTCTCCAGGAGCGCCTGCACGACCGCGGCGGCACCCTTGGCGCGCAGCCGTGGCGCGACCGCCTGCAGGGCCGCGGCGCGCCGGCTGAGCTCGCCTGCCAGATCGCTGGCCTGGGCCGCGACCTGGGCGTAGCCCGCGCAGCAGAGATGCGGCCAGGCGGGATCGGCGGGCCGCACGCGGCGCCCCTGCGGCCCGAGCCGGAACTCCGTCTGAAGCGCTACGGCGGCGAGAAGCGGCACGGCCACGGGCCAGCGCTGTGGCTTTCAGTTCCTGACTTCAAACCCCCATCTGGCGATTCCAGTAGTTCCAGCAATGGGTTAGGCGTCTACTCGGCCGACTTTTTCAGTTCATCACTTCAATTTTTGCCGTTTTTTCAGCTCATGACTTCAATTACGGTCACGTTCTGCCGCGGCTCGCGTCTGGAGGTCACGACATGGAGCCCGCCCGCGCCAGCGAGAAGGCTTGGCAGCAGGCCAAGTGGTATGCGCGGGTGCTTGAGCATGTGCTCGCCAGCAGGGAGCGTCGCGGGACTGCGATCGCTCGCGCCGCACGGGAACTGAATCTTACGACTCGGCAGGTCTACACCTTGCTTGCGCGCTTTGAGCAGGAGCGTGTCGTGTCCGCGCTTTTGCCGCGGGCCAAGAACCCGAGAAAGCGGCGTGAGCAACAAGTCGAGACGATCATCGAACTCACGCTTCGCGAGCTGTGGCTCGTTCTCGAGGGGACACCACTGGCCCCGGTTGTGGAAGAAATACGCGCCCGCTGCGAGCAGGTCGGAGCACGCCGCCCAAGCTACAATACCGTCGCGGCCCGAATTCCCCTACTCTTCACCGCAGAAGAGATCGCCAAGAAACGGACCGCGAATGAGCAGCATCTCCGCCGCTTGAAACCGCGCCCAGGCTACATCCATGCCCCGCATCCCCTGGCCGTTTGCCAGATGGACCACACTCAAAAAGACATCAAGTTTCTTGAAGTCAGCGACGAGTTCGGCGAGTTTGTCGGTCGCCCCTACCTCACGATCAACGTCGACGTCGCCACGCGTTGCATCCTGGGCTTCTGTCTGACCCTGGAGAAGCCCAGTCGGTTGTCCGTGGCCTTGTGCCTCGCTCACTCACTTTGTCCCAAGGACGATTGGCTGAAAGAGCACGGCCTCGATCACCATCCCTGGCCGACCTACGGCCGTCCGAAGATACTCCACGTCGACAGCGCAAAGGAGTTCCAGTCCGTCGCATTCGAGCAGGGCTGTGACGAGTACCAGATCAAGATCAAGTACCGCAACCGCGGCTGCGTGCACACCGGAGGCGTTGTGGAACGGCTGCTCGGAAAGCTGAACACAGCCACTCGGACCTTTCCTGGGACGACCGGCCGGTCCGTCGCCGACAGGGACCGCTACCCTTCAGAGGAGCTGGCCTGTCTTACGTTTGCCGAACTCGAAAAATGCGTCGCTCTCGCCATTGTCGAGCACAACACCAACGAAAACCGGAAAACCCTCAAAGTTCCGCTCACCGAATGGAAGTGCCATGCCGCATCACTTCCGCGCTTCAACGACGATCCCAAGCAGGTGCTGTTGACATTCCTGCCTGGACCTCGCGAAGGCCGTAGTCTGTTTCCCCAAGGCATCCGGCTGTTTGGGCTCGAGTACTATGAACCCCACTCGCTTGGACCCCTGGTGCCGGAACGCGACCGCCTCGGGAAACTGCACGTCAAATATGATCCCCGCGACATCAGTCACATTTATGTCCGGCATCCGCATACTCAGGAGTATCTTGCGATCCCACGACGAGACGGTGAAAGTTCCAGGGTCACGCTGTGGGAATTCCGGGAGACGCAGGCTGTCAAGCGCGCGCAGAACCAACGCAGCAGTGTCGAACAGGCAAAACCTCGCCGCGAGAGGGAGGAAATTGCTCAGAACGCGCGGCAGAGGAAGGCGGCGTCTCGTGCGTCCGCCCGGAACGCGCATGCCGCGAAGCCAAAGAAACCTTACGAAGAGATGGTGCCGCCGCCTGCGCCACCCGGCGCTCATCCGATCCGTGAGAAACGCCGTTTGATCATCGAAGAATGGTAAGGTCCAATGACGGATCACCTCCTGGACCATGTTCGCCCCTACCTCGCAAGAACACCGAAGGAGCGAATCTACTACATTCTATCACCTCTATGGATCGGCTACGGTGCAGCGCTCGCGGCGCACCGAACGTTGGACGGTCTACTGTCGCGACCGCCATCATTCCGCACGAAGGGCCTCATGTTGGTGGGTCCGTTTGCGAATGGCAAGACCATGATTGCTGAACGGTTCGCACTTCAGCATCTCAAGACGGCGCGGAAACAGAGGGTGTGGGTTGTCCAGACGCATGAAGGTGTAGGACTGTTCCACTTCTACACGAGCATCATCCGCGCGCTGCACGCTCCTTCCACAGGCGGTCGGAGCCTCAACGCTCTGGATGGGCAGCTACATCAGCTGTTCAGCGAACTCTCGCCTCGCGTATTGATCTTCGACGACTTTAACAATGCCTTGCGTGGTCGACTCCGTGATACGAAGTCCGTCTTCGCGTATTTGCGACGACTTGGAAGAGAATACGACATTTCGCCCGTACTTGTCGGTGACGTCACTGTTTACGATTACGTGAACGACAGCGAAGACATGGGAAGCCGGTTTGAGCTATGTGCGGTGCCGCGTTGGCAATATGACGAGGAGTACTTGGCACTCCTCGATAGTCTGGAAGCAGTCATCCCCCTCGCCAAAGCGTCAAACCTGTCCGATGAACTCATTGCCCGACAGATCTATTCCGACTCGGAAGCATTGATCGGTGAGATTGTCGGCATTGTCGGTAGGGCCGCCATTCGCGCCATCAACGACGGAAGTGAAAAAATCACCCTGAGCACGCTGAGGGCCCTAGAATACGTGCCACTCTCCGGACGACGCAACGCGCCCGAGAGGCAAGCTTTGCTGTAGGCAGAATGGGACAGTCCGCACCGATCAGCATCGAGGTCCAGCCACGCTACCGCGCAGTCCAGGGCGACCGGTGGCCTGTCCAAGTTTCTCCGCGAGCCGGGGAATTGCTTTCCAGCTGGATTCACCGCGTCGCCTTCGCACACGGGCTGCCGCCACGACGCTTCGCTGATGCACTCAATTTCGGGACCGGGATGTGGTCGCCCCGGCTCGATGTTGATTTCCCCAACTGGGCTCTTCGCTTGTTCGCGCATTATTCGGGTGTGGCGCCAGACACCCTCGTGAGGATGACCGTCCAGGACAAATTTTGGAAGCGATTGTTGCTGCCGTTGCGCCATGATGTCTCTCAAGAAAAGTCAACATGGCTCCAGTTTTGCCCGAAATGCCTCGCTGTAGGTAAGACGCCTTACTTTCGGCGCCGATGGAGGTTCGCCATCCACGTTCATTGTCGCCAGCACGGCTGCCGATTGCTGGATCGTTGCCCTCGTTGCCAGCGGGGCATTGCGTCCTTCGACCAGACAGAGCTAAAGCCGCAGCATTGTTGTGTCGCATGTGGCCTGGATTTGCGGCGGGCCCGTACCCAGCCGCTTGATGCCGAGACGGCATGGGTGGCGCAGTGCATCGAGGATATTGGCCGCTTGGAGTTCGCCAAGGGATCTAACCAGTCGCTAGCCTCGCGTCTGCTTGAACTGCCAGGCATGGCGGACGCCGGGAAAACGCGCGTGCTAACAAACTTTTCGGTTGAGCACCGGATCGGCTTCTATCGCCTGATCGCATCTCGTATGGTTGATCTCCTGGGTTCCGATCCTTCACCACTCGTTTCGTTCTGGCGTAAGCGCATCATCATGGAGGGTGGGATTGATGCTATCATGCAATCGTTGAGCGACAATCTTGCATTTCGAGGTCCACGCGGATCGCTCTATCCACCGATGCGCAGACCACTGATGCGCAAGTTGCCGAGGAAAGTCGTCTACTCCGGAGAATGGCATGATCTCGTCAGGTCATACCTCGAGCTCAACGCTCGTTCGCGCGGATCGTCCTAAGACAACTTTATTGGATGTTAATCAGCCTCGAAGTTGAACTCCGCCTCGGTCCGCTGATGACGCAGAGGTCTGCCTTGGGTCAAGCCTGTGTGAAAACCCAAACAATCTCAGTTCCGACGAACTATTTATACTTACCCGCGCCTCTGCACGGGGATTCCCCGGGCTATCCAAGCTCGGGAGACATAAAATTCCTTCAAGGAACGACCGGTCAACGTTTTGACACAGGCTCGGTCAACTTCGGTCATGGAGCAACGCCCTATGAACGTCTTCCTTTCCACGTTCTTCGGACCGTTTCCACAGCCAACGGATTTGGAGATCGCCTGATGAACGACCTGAAGGTGTAATTCGAGCCTGTCGGTTGAGCGGCGTTCGGGTAGCCAGTGACCTCCGGGCTCCTGCCGCGGCGGGAATGCAACGTGGGAGACCCTGGTGGTGTTTGATCCCGGCGATCGTCCCAGCATCGTTGCGCGACGACACGGCCCCGGAAGCGACTCAGCCGGCCGCCGGTGACGAGGGACCTCCCGCCGTCTGGCGCAGCTCCCGCAGCCGTTCCTCGACGGCGTGGAGACGTGCGATGCATGCGCGCCAGGGCGGGGGAACCGCGTCTTCCGCGACGGTCTCGGGCGGCGCCTCACAGGCCTCCTGCCCGCCCGCCAGCGCCTCGCAGAGGCTTGCCACGTCGGCGACGCGCTCTCCCAGCCACGACGGCGGCTCGTCTGTCCCGCGAAGCGCATTCGCCACAGCTTCGCCGAACAGCAGCGTCGATGCATAGAGGCCGATCGCACGGCGTTCGTGCCGTGCGGCAAGCTCGGCGACGTCCCTTGCGGCGAGCCGTCCCCGGACCGACCAGCGGCTGATGCTTCTCGCCTTGGTGATCCCGGCCTCGAGGGCATCGAGGCTGTCGTGAGCGGCCAGGAATCGGTCGAGGGCGCTGTGCGCCTTCTGCCGGTCCCGCCCGGCGAGGGCCTGCGCATCGTCAGCGAGGCCCTGGGCCAGCCGATGGAGGAACCGGCGCGCGGCGCCGTCGATCAGGCGCACGGGATCGGGGGTCAACAGCACCTGGCTGAACGCGAGGCCCACGGCGGCCCCCACCGCCACGTCGGCAAGGCGCGTCGGGCCGGCCACGGTCGGTCCGAGTGCCAGCACGAGGAGTGCCGAGACGGCGGCCTGAATGGATATGACGGGAGCCGGCCCGAACGTCACGGCGGCCATGATGGCCAGGAATGTGATGAGGGCAATCTGCAGCGGCGCAGCGAACACCGGCCCCTGGAGCAGGAGTTCGCCGACCACGATGCCCGTGACAACGCCCAGCACCATGTTGACGGCCTGGCGCCTCCGACTGGGGAGACCAGGAGACAGGCAGACGATCGCCGCCACTGCGGCAAAGACCGGGTGAGGATGGCCCAAGAGCTGCTGGGCGAGCCACCAAGATGCCCCGGCACCTACAGCCGCCGCCAGGGCGTCCCGCCAGCCGGAGGACCAGCGTTCGACCAGATCCCGTCCCGTCAAGCGTTCCTCCAACGCGGCAGATCTCCTGCACCGGAGTGCCGCTGGATGGGGTTACGGGCCAAGCGCCGGAGCCGTGTGGTCGTCGCCCCGGGTGATCGCATCCAGGACGGCGTCGGGCCGTGGCCTGCTCCCAGCATCATCGAGCCCAGGGGGCGGCATCTTCGTGCCCCTCCCCATCCCGGGCAAGTTCACCTCAGTGCCTGGCCCTGTCCAGCGGGCAGAACGCAGCCCATCAGCACTTCATCGACCCGTTCCACCGCCAGCTCCGCGCGATCGAGCGCGGCGCGGATCACATGGCTGCCGAGCTCTGGCGCGGCGACACCTGACAGCCCGCCCTGGAACCGGCCGAGCGGTGAACGGGCGGCCGAAACGATTACGACCGGATCAGGATACGACATTTGCACCTCCATAGGATGATGGTTGACATATTATATGATAAGCGTCATGTAAAGGGACAGTTTCGAGTGGAGGCGGCGCATGAGGTACGAAAAGGGGCGCAAGGAAGAGACACGGCGGCGCGTCGTCGAGGTCGCATCGCGACGGTTTCGCAGAGACGGAATTGAAGGAACGGGCGTCGCCGGACTGATGGCCGATGCCGGCCTTACCCATGGGGGTTTCTACGCCCACTTCGGGTCGAAGGATGACCTCGTGCGCGAAGCGCTCGCCGACGCGCATGCGCGCAGCCGCGACACTTGGCTCGCCGAGGTGAAGGCCGCACGCGAGCGCGGCGAAAACGGCCTTGAGGCGATCGTGCGCCGGTACCTGCGCACGGCGCACCGGGACCGGCCGGAGGCAGGCTGCTCCGTCGCGGCCCTTGCGCCGGAGGTCGCGCGCAATAAGCCGAAGACGCGCGAGGTCATGGCCCGGGCGGCGAGCGATCTGGTCGCCATCATCGCCTCCGAGCTGCCATCATCCCTGCCTGAGGAGAAGGCCCGACAGACCGCCTATGCGATCTTCGGCCTGATGCTCGGCACGTTGCAGCTTGCACGCGTGACGACGGACAAAGCTGCCGCTGAGGCGATTCTGCAGGCCGGCCAGGAAGCCGCCTTGCGCCTTGCGCGTCAGGGGGCCTGATGGATCAGCGCACGCGGCGGCTTCTCGAAGGCCCAATCGGACCAACCCTGCTCCGGCTCGCTTTGCCGAACATGCTGGTCATGTTCGTCCAGGCTTCAATCGGCCTCATCGAGACGTATTTCGTGGCGGCTCTCGGCACCGATGCACTCGCCGGGATGGCGCTGGTCTTTCCGCCCCTGATGTTGATCCAGATGATCTCGGCTGGCGCGATGGGCGGTGGGATTCTTTCTGCCGTGGCGCGCGCCATCGGCAGCGGGCGCCGGGATCTCGCCGGGATTTTGATCTGGCAGGCGGTCTTCATCGCGTGCGCCCTCGGCGTCGTCACGTGCGGCGTGTTCCTGGCCGCTGGTGGGGCTCTCTATGCCGGAATGGGCGGTCGGGAAGGCTCGCTCTCCGCCGCCCTCACGTATTCCAACACGATCTTCGCAGGCGCGATTTTCATCTGGCTGTTCAACTCCCTCGCGGCTGCCATCCGCGGCGCCGGGAACATGCTGCTTCCCGCTGTTGTGATGTGCGCGGGTGCGATCGTGCTCGTACCCCTCTCGCCCGCGCTCATCTTCGGTCTCGGGCCGTTCTCGCCCCTCGGGATTGCCGGGGGCGGCGTTGCAGTCGTGGCCTATTACGGTGTGGGCACGCTCGTATTTGCCCATCACCTGTGGTCGGGCCGCAGCGTCGCCAAGCCGCCGTTAAGCCCACCTGCCCTGTCGGTGACCGTCCTCGTCGGCATCCTGAAGGTCGGCGGGCTGTCGTCGGTCGTCAGCGCAACGACGAACATCACGATCGGCTCCGCGACCTCCTTCATCGGCGTCTTTGGCCCGGCTGCGGTCGCCGGCTACGGAACCGGCGCGCGGCTGGAGTACCTTCTCGTGCCGCTGACCTTCGGACTGGGAGCGCCCCTGGGCGTCATGGTCGGAACCTGCATGGGAGCCGGCAAGCGTGACCGAGCGCTCCGGGCTGCCTGGATCGGCGCCGCGGTGGCGGGGCTGACCACAGGGACCATCGGACTTGCCGCAGCGCTTCGCCCGGAGACGTGGCTGGCCCTCTTCAGCAGCGACCCAGCGCTCATCGCAACTGGCTCCCGCTACCTGCAGATCGTGGGACCCTTCTACGGCTTCTTCGGCACCGGCATGGCGCTCTATTTCGCGGCGCAGGGTGCCGCCCGCGTGATCTGGCCCCTGATGGCCGGTCTCCTACGGATTGCGGTTTCGGTCGGCGGCGGCTGGCTCGCCCTGCACTGGGGCGGCGGGACGGACGGGGTCTACCTGGCCCTGGGCCTTGGCCTTGCAGTCGTGGGCCTTGTGAATGGCGCTGCAGTTGTTCTCGGTTCCTGGTCTTCGGCGCAGGAGCCACTCATCTCCATCAGGCCGCAAGAAGTCGCCAGATGATCTCGTCCCACGTTGCCGCTTTCCTCGCGCGCCGGAACATCCACTACGGCTGGGCCGTCGTCGCCGTGACCTTCCTGACCATGCTCGTCACGGCCGGCGCCGTGGGCGCCCCCGGCGTCCTCATCTTGCCGCTGCACCA
Source organism: Microvirga massiliensis (assembly GCF_001006805.1). Classification (GTDB taxonomy): domain Bacteria; phylum Pseudomonadota; class Alphaproteobacteria; order Rhizobiales; family Beijerinckiaceae; genus Microvirga; species Microvirga massiliensis. The sequence continues at coordinate 230,963 of NZ_LN811364.1, forward strand.
GGAATTCGGGTGGGAGACGGCCGAGATCTCCGCTGCTCTAGCCATTCGGCTCCTTCTCTTCGGGCTCATCGGCCCGTTCGCTGCGGCGCTCTTGAACCGCTACGGCGTGCGCCGGATCACGCTCGCCGCTTTGTCGCTCATTGCGGGAGGGCTTGTCCTCTCCTTGGCCATGACCCGGATCTGGCAGCTGATCCTCCTCTGGGGAGTCGTGATCGGGTTTGGCACGGGCCTGACCGCTCTTGTGCTCGGTGCGACGGTGGCGACACGCTGGTTCTCGGACCGCCGCGGATTGGTGATCGGTCTTCTCACGGCGAGCTCGGCGACGGGACAGCTCCTCTTCTTGCCCTTGCTCGCCAGCCTCACGGAGCGCCTCGGATGGCGACCCGCCGTCGCGCTGGTCTGTATCCTTCTGGGCCTCGCGGCGCTTCTCGTCTTCATGATCATGCGCGACCGGCCCTCTGAGCTCGGCTTGTCGGCTTATGGCGAGACGACGGGCGCAACCGCGCCGTCAGCCTCCCTGGTTTTGATTTCGCCTCTTGTCGCCTTGAGGGAGGCAGCCAGGACGCGCGAGTTCTGGATTCTGTTCGGAACCTTCTTCATTTGCGGCGCGAGCACCAATGGCCTCATCCAGACGCACTTCATTCCCCTGTGCGCCGATTATGGCCTGGCCGCAGTGGGAGCGGCGTCCGTCCTCGCCGTCATGGGGGTGTTCGACTTCATCGGGACCGTAGGATCGGGCTGGCTGTCCGACCGCTTTGACAACCGCTGGCTTCTCTTCTGGTACTACGGCCTGAGGGGCCTCTCGCTTCTCTATCTGCCCTTCACGGAGTTCTCGTTCTATGGCCTGTCGCTTTTTGCGATCTTCTATGGCCTCGACTGGATCGCCACGGTTCCGCCGACTGTCAAATTAACGGCAACGAAGTTCGGGCGCGAGCGCGCAAACCTGGTTTTCGGGTGGATCTTCGCCGGCCACCAGCTCGGGGCCGCGGCGGCAGCCTTCGGCAGCGGCTTCTCGCGAACCACGCTCGACACCTACCTTCCTGCTTTCTTCGCTGCAGGCGGCCTGTGCCTGATCGCGGCCTCACTGATCCTGACATGGCGTGATGGAATGCAACGGAGCACCATCGTTTCAACTGCGAGTGCTCCGGCCCGCTAGCCGAAGTAGGCGAGGCGTCCGCGTTGCGCCAGGAGCGGAGGCAGCATGACAGACCAGCGTAGCTCCCGCCTGCACAATGGCGGGGTTCTGAAGGAGACAGTTCATGCCCACGGCAAAGATCCATGTTCATGAGGGCCGGTACGATGAGGAGCGGCTTGCCAAGCTAGGAGAGGCGATCCAAGCGGCACTCGAAGCGGCGCTGAAAGTTCCGCCTGAAGATTACTACCGCATCATCCATGTCCTGCCCCGGAACCGCTTTGTGCATACGCCCTCTTTCCTCGGGCTGACCTATAGTGAGGACTTCATCCTGCTGGAGCTGACCTTCATCGTGGGACGACCGAAAGAGACCCGCCTGATGCTTCTCAAGGAATTGAACGAGCGCGTGGTCGTCGCCACGGGCATCTCGCCCGATGACTTGAACGTCCTGATCTACGAGCTGCCCGGTGAGAACATTTCCTTCGGCCGGGGCGTGGCGCAGAGGGCTCACATCTCAGCCGGGGGCTGATCGAGATGATCAGGCAGCTATGGGTCGAACTCGGCGCTTTCCTGCCCTGCGCTGGCGGCCGCATCGGCGGACTGAGCGGAAACCAGGCGGATGCGGAAGGTGCCAATTCCCGACATTCGGCGACGCAGCTCTGCCGAGACGGCTCGCCTTGCTCAACGGAACCGTCATCTCTGCCCGCGGCCAGCATGCTGAGGGGCCCCCGCCTGAAGCGCTTCGCGGGCGCAACCTTGACATCCGCCCATGGGCATCATCGCCTGTTCGCGGAAGCATCCCGTCCGGACGGCATGACTGCCACTGGGGCTGAGCGATCATCATCGCAAAGTTTTGAATATACCTCACGACCGACGATTATAGGGGCACGCCCGCAACGGCGCCGCTTGCTAGGCCGGCAGCCGAGGCCTATCGTCTGCTCTCAATCAACGTCTCTGCGTTGGACCTGGGCTCCCGACGAGCCGCTTTCAATCGACAGCTTTGCCGACGTCGCTCCTGAACCGAGTGGGTTACGTACCCCAAGAGGGAGGACCTGATCGCAAGAGCCGCAGCCTTCACCGAAGTTCGCGAAGCTGATCGCAAAGCCGAAGCCTCCATCGACGAATGAGAGGGTCTAGGGACGACTGCGCTGCGGCTTGTGCACACAAGGCTAGGTACGTCTCGATCGTTTGCTCGCCCATCTCAATGATCGCCAGCTTTGGCGAATTTCAGAGGAGGTTCGCGCGGGTTTCAACCACTGCGCAAATTGCACTGAAGCTTTGGACGTGCGCGTTGTGCGACTCCCGTGCACGCGCGGCAACATACATGGCAATCCACGAGGGCAGTTCATCAATGACAAAGAACAAGCTCTTGGCAGCCGCGGTACTCGCAATCGGCGCCCCGATGGCGGGCTATGGAGGGGAGATGAACGTGGCGCAGCCGACTACATCCCCAGGAGTGCGGGCCCCGTTCCTTCATGGCTTTTCCACTGGTCAACCTGCCGGTCAATCCGAACTCGCTTTTCTTGAGCGCGCGAACGAGTGGCTCAATTCGCCGCCTCTGAGACCGTCGGCCCTACGCGGAAAAGTCGCACTCATCGATTTCTGGACGTACACCTGCATCAACTGGCGGCGCACGCTTCCCTATGTGCGCGCGTGGGCCGAAAAATACAGAGATCAATGGCTAGTGGTTATTGGCGTCCACGCGCCAGAGTTTACATTTGAGAAAGACCTAAACAACGTTCGCTGGACCGTGAAAGACATGCAGATCGATTACCCGATCGCGGTCGACAACGAGCATGTTATATGGCGAGCATTTGAGAACCAGTATTGGCCAGCCTTGTACTTCGTCGTTGCGCAGGGGCGTTTTCAACATCATTATTTCGGCGAGGGCTCATTCGAACAGTCGGAAATGATCATTCAAGAATTGCTGGCCGAGGCGGGAATGGGCGGGATCGACCGTCAGCCCGTATCGGTCGACGCCCGTGGTATCGAGGTGGCCGCCGATTGGGGCGACCTGAAGTCTGCGGAAAACTATGTCGGGTATGAGCGCAGCCAGAACTTTGCATCGCCCGGCGGGGCAGTCTTGGATGAGCCTCGCACGTATCAACTGCCCGCGCGGTTGCGGCTGAATGATTGGGCGCTCTCTGGCGATTGGACCGTGAAGAACCAAGCCGCGGTGCTGAACAGGCCCAATGGCGGCATCGCGTACCGTTTCCATGCCCGCGATCTCCATCTCGTCATGGGCCCGGCAGCGCCGGGAGCGTCCGTGAGATTTCGCGTGCTGATCGATGGACAGCCGCCAGGCGCGGCTCACGGAATTGACGTTGACGAACAAGGCGATGGCACGGTGACCGAGCAGCGGCTGTACCAGCTGATCCGACAACCGCAACCCATCGTCGGTCGACAGTTCGAAATCGAGTTTCTTGGTTCAGGCGTGGAGGCCTTTGCGTTCACGTTCGGCTGATCCCGTACGTGACCATCCAGCGAAGGAGAGTCCAAGTGAACACGATCTCGCAAGGAACCAACCGGCATCGCCGCCGCTTTCTTGGCGGAGCGGTCATGACAGTCGCAGTCGCCCAGTTCGGCGTTTCCAATCCTGCGGCGGCACAATCCGGCTCGGCAAGGCCGACGAGTGTTCTATCGACCAACCCCGCCAGGGACACCACGTTTGCCTCGCTCAAGCAGGTCGATGCCGGCGTCCTGAATGTCGGGTATGCCGAAGCCGGCCCTGTCGACGGCCCTGCCGTTCTTCTTCTGCACGGCTGGCCCTACGACATTCACAGCTATGTCGATGTCGCGCCGTTGCTGGCCTCGGCGGGCTACCGTGTGATCGTACCGTATCTGCGCGGTTACGGCACCACGCGCTTTCTCTCGAGCGACACGCTCCGGAACGGTCAGCCGTCGGCGCTCGCCGTCGACATCGTGGCCTTGATGGACGCTCTCAAGATCGAGAAGGCGACGCTCGCGGGCTATGATTGGGGCGCGCGGACGGCCAACATCATCGCGGCGCTCTGGCCGGAGCGTTGCAAGGCCATGGTCTCGGTCAGCGGCTATCTGATCGGCAGCCAGGAAGCCGGCAGCATGCCGCTGCCGCCACAGGCGGAGCTGCAATGGTGGTACCAGTTCTATTTCGCCACCGACCGCGGCCGCGCCGGCTACGACAAATACCGGCATGATTTTTCCAGACTCATCTGGCAATTGGCTTCGCCGAAATGGGCCTTCGACGACGCCACGTTCGACCGCAGCGCGGCCGCCTTCGACAATCCGGATCACGTCAGCATCGTGATCCATAACTACCGCTGGCGGCTGGGCTTGGCTCAAGGCGAGCCGAAGTATGACGCGCTGGAGAAGCGGCTCGCTGAATTTCCTGTCATCACCGTCCCGACCATCACCCTGGAAGGCGACGCCAACGGCGCGCCACATCCGGAGCCCGCGGCCTACGCGAAAAAGTTTTCCGGGCCATACGAGCACCGCAACGTTACGGGAGGCATAGGGCACAACCTACCGCAAGAAGCGCCGCAGGCATTCGCTCAGGCTGTCGTGGACGTAGCAGAGATTTAGCCCGCAGAGCGACAACAGGCTCGTTCGCAAGCGTTCGGACCTGCCACGAGGGGTCGAGGAACAGCGGGAAGGCAATTTGGGAACCCACCATGAGCCACATCGCAAAGGTCCTGCATACCGGGAAAACCCACACCACCGGTGGTCGGGATTGTGGCGCCTCGCGCAGCTCTGACGGGCGTCTGGACATCAGGCTCTCGAGCCTCGGCTCGGCGCGGATTGGCGCCAACCCGGAGCAACTGCTAGCTGCTGGCTGGTCGGCCTCCTTCGAAAGTGCGATTGCCTTTGTGGCCTGCAAGAGAAAGATCGCTTTGCCGGCCGAGATGGCGATCGACGCCGAAGTCGATCTGAACGTCGCGGATGACGACGACTACTTCCTCAGCACTCGGCTCAACATCAGCCTCCCGGGTATCGACCGCGATACCGCTCACGCGCTGGTCAACGAAGCAAACAAAATCTGCCCGTACTCCAAAGCAACACGCGGCAACATCAAAGTTGCCATTAACCTGGTCTGAGAGGACATCATGGCCTTCGTGATCAAGATCAATGGGAATGCCCACGCGATCGATGCCGACGGCGATACGCCGCTGCTCTGGGTGTTGCGCGACGTGCTCGGCATGACAGGTACCAAGTTCGGCTGCGGCATGGCGCTGTGCGGCGCCTGCACGGTGCATGTCGACGGCGTCGCCACCCGATCCTGCGTCACCCCGATCGACAGCCTCGGTGATTCCGAAATCACGACCATCGAGGCCATCGGCATGACAGCGGCGGGCGCGAGAATCCAGAAGGCCTGGCTCGACCGGGAGGTCGTTCAATGCGGCTACTGTCAGTCGGGCCAGATCATGTCGGCTGCGGCACTCCTGGCGAGCAACCCGCATCCGACCGATGTCGACATCGACGACGCGATGTCCGGCAACATCTGCCGCTGCGGGACCTATGTGCGCATCCGCGAAGCGATCAAAGAGGCCGCGCAGGCGAGCTGACAGGGAGGTTGATATGATCCGCGAGTCCCTCTCTTCCCCGGTCACCGGCGCGAGCCGATCGGTCCTCTCCCGGCGGCAGTTCCTGCAGGCCGGAGCGGCTGCGGGCGGAGGCCTGATGCTGAGCCTCAGCCTGCCGTTCGGCTATGGTGACGCCGTGGCGTCCGGGGCCGACGCCTTCGTGCCGAACGCCTTCATCCGTATCGACAGCGACGGACGAATTGTCCTGACCATGCCCTCTGTCGAGATGGGCCAGGGCACCTACACCGCGATCCCAATGCTGATCGCCGAAGAGCTGGAGGCCGACCTGTCGCAGGTGCGGCTGGAACATGCGCCTCCGAACGAAAGGCTCTACGGCAACCCGCTGCTGGGCGGGATCCAGGCCACCGGCAACTCGAATGCGATCCGCGCGGCGTGGCAGCCCCTGCGCCACGCCGGGGCGACGGCCAGGACCATGCTGGTCGCCGCGGCAGCCCAACGCTGGAACATCGACCCGGCGTCCTGCCGCGCCCAGAGCGGCGAAGTCCTTCACCCGGCAACCGGCAGAAGGTTCACCTATGGCGAACTGGCTCCCGACGCGGCGCGCCTGCCGGTGCCCGAAAGCGTCGTGCTCAAGAGATCGGAGGAGTTCAGGCTCATCGGCACCCCGGCCAAGCGGCTGGACACGCCGGCGAAGGTCAACGGAACGGCCGTCTACGGCATCGACGTTCGGCCGCCGGGCGTGAAGATCGCGACGCTGGCGCAATCGCCTGTCTTCGGCGGTCGGGTAAGGGGCGTAGACGATACAGCCGCCATGGCGGTGAAGGGCGTGCGCCAGATCGTGCGGCTCGACGATGCCGTCGCCGTCGTGGCCGACCATATGGGGGCGGCGAAGAAGGGGCTGGCAGCCCTGGTAATCGAATGGGACGACGGTCCGCATGCCGGGCTCACCACGCGTGAGATCGTGGCCGAGCTCGAAACCGCGACGCTCAATCCGGGAGCGGTGGCGCAGAAGATCGGCAATGTCGACCAAGCCATGGCGAGCGCCGTCACCAGAATCGAGGCGATCTACCAGGTTCCGTTCCTCGCGCACGCGACCATGGAGCCGGTGAACTGCACGGCTCATGTCCGCCCGGACGGCTGCGAGGTCTGGGTCGGCACGCAGGCCATCGCGCGGGTCCAGGCGGCGGCCGCGAAAGCCGCGGGCCTGCCGCTGGACAAGGTGGTGGTCCACAATTATCTGATCGGCGGCGGGTTCGGGCGGCGGCTCGAGGCCGATTATGTCGTACGCGCCATTCAGATCGCGCAGCACGTCGACGGTCCCGTCAAGGTCGTGTGGACGCGCGAGGAAGATATCCAGCACGACATGTATCGGCCGTATTGGCTCGACCGGATCTCCGCCGGCCTCGATGAGAAGGGCATGCCGGTCGCCTGGAGCAACCGCTTCGCGGGCTCCTCGGTCCTGGCGCGATGGGCCCCTCCGACGTTCAACAACGGGCTCGACCCCGACACCATCGAAGGCGCCATCGATCTCGTCTACGATCTCCCGAACCTGCACGTCGAGTATGTGCGGGTGGAGCCCCCCGGCATTCCAACGGCCTTCTGGCGCAGCGTCGGACCGTCGCATAACGTGTTCGTGACCGAAAGCTTCATGGACGAACTGGCGGCAGCCGCGAAGCAGGATCCGGTCGCCTACCGGCTGGCTCTTCTCGGCAAGACGCCGCGCGCCAGAGCCGTGCTTGAGCTTGCAGCGCAAAAAGCCGATTGGGAACAGCCGCTACCGGAACGGGTCGGCCGCGGCGTCTCCCTTCAACACGTCTTCGCCACCTACATGGCGCACGTCGCGGAAGTCGAGGTAGCAAAGGACGGCGTGGTTCGCGTCCGGCGCGTCGTCTGCGCGGTCGATTGTGGCACCGTCGTCAATCCCGATACCGTGCGGGCGCAGATCCAGAGCGCGGTCATGTTCGGCATCACGGCGGCGCTCCATGGCGAGATCACCGTCAAGGACGGACGTGTCGAGCAAAGCAACTTCGACACCTATCCAATCCTGCGCATGAACGAGGCGCCGGCCGTGGAGGTGCACATCGTTCCAAGTTCCGAGCCACCGGGCGGCATGGGCGAAGCCGGAACTTCGGCGATCGTCCCCGCGGTTGCCAACGCGGTTTTCGCGGCCACGGGAAAACGCCTGCGCAAGATGCCGATCGACGTTGCCGCGCAAGAGGGCACCAAATGAGCCGTCTTCCCGACAATGTGAGCCACGGCCAACCTCCCTTGCGTTACATCTCACGTTCTGCCTCGAAGCGGAGACGGGCCGCTCCCACTGCATGCAGCAGGAGGTATCCCTAGGGCGGTACGCGACGGCGCCACTTTGGTCTCGTTCTCGCGGCGCAGCCCTCAGCCGAGCGGTCGTCATTCACGGCCGCAAGTTCGCGTACGTTCCTGCCAATGCAAGTGACGGCCCGGGCGGGGAGATCCGCCCCGGGCGTCCTGCCCGGAGAAGAGGATCATGGCCATGTCGACCTCCACCACTTCTGGCGCAGTTACGGATGGTGCATCCGCGGGCCCGGTGCTTGAGCCGACAACCCAGAGCTTCATCGATGCCCTGACGGCTGCCGGCGATCCGCCGCTCTACACCCTCAGCCCGGCGGACGCCCGCGATGTGCTGGCAAGGGCGCAGGCCCAGCCCGTGGCAAAGCTGGACGCCGTGATTGAGGACACAATCTTCCCGGTCGGCCCGACCGGATCGGTGCGCATCCGCATCATCCGCCCACCGGATGCCGGCGGTGCCCTGCCCGTGGTGATGCATTTCCACGGTGGGGGATGGATTTTGGGCGACAAGGATACCCATGACCGCATGGCACGGGAGATTGCCGTCGGCGCGAACGCCGCCGTGGTGTTCGTCGATTACGACCGATCACCGGAGGCTCGCTACCCAACTGCCATCGAGCAAGCTTATGCCGCCACGCAGTACGTGGCCGACCACGGCGATGATCTGAACCTCGCCCCCTCGCGTCTGGTGGTGCTCGGCGACAGTGTCGGCGGCAACATGGCTGCAGCCGTGACGCTGATGGCCAAGCAGCGCGGCGGGCCGAAGATTGCCTTCCAGGTGCTGCTGTATCCTGTGACCGACGCGAACTTCGAAACCGGATCCTATCAGCGCTTCGCCGACGGTCCCTGGCTGACCCGCAAGGCGATGCAGTGGTTCTGGGACGCCTATCTGCCCGATCCCGACGCGCGCAAGGCGATCACCGCCGCGCCGCTCAACGCCGCGCTCGAACAGCTTTCCGGTTTGCCCGATGCGCTTGTCATCGTTGATGAGAACGATGTGCTGCGAGACGAAGGCGAGGCCTATGCCCGCAAGCTGTCCCAGGCCGGCGTGCGGGTCACCTCGGTCCGCTACAACGGCACCATCCATGACTTCGTGCTGCTGAATGCCCTGGCGGGCACGCCCGCGGTCCGAAGTGCAATCCGACAGACAACCGATGCCTTGCGAGAGGCCCTGCATCCGGAGTGAGCGGAGCGACCCACCGTTATCCCGAGTCTCGCTGCTTTCGTCCAGGATGATGGTGGGTCGGAGGAGGTACGATGGTTCCGTATCGTTGCAAGCCTCCTTGCTGGAGGCAGGCCATTCTTCTCGGTCTTCTGCTGCCGGCAGCGTGCAACCCTCCGCAGCAAGCAGCGGATCCGGCACCGCAGCCCGCGGTTGGGGTTCGGCCCGCGGAGATGCGCGGGGTGAACCAGGCCTTCCAGTTCGTCGGGCACATCAAGGCCGTGAGCAGGGTCGATCTGCGCGCCCGTGTCGAGGGCTTCCTCGAAGAGGTCGCATTCCGGGAGGGACAGACCGTCAGGACCGGCGACCTCCTCTACCAAGTCGAGAAGGTCCAGTTCCAAGCGCAGCTCGATCAGGCGAAAGCAAACCTCGCCTCGGCCGAGGCCGTGGTGACCAACGCCCAACTTCAATACGACCGGCAGCTTTCTCTTTCCCAGCGGCAATACACCCCTCAGTCCACCGTCGATCAGAGCAAGGCCGATCTCGACAGCGCCAAGGCCAATGTCCTGCAGATGAAGGCAGCGCTGACGCAGGCCGAGGTAAATCTCGGTTATACCGAGATCAGGTCGCCGATCGACGGCCGGATCGGCCGCACCGCCTACACGATCGGGAACCTCGTCAATCCGGCGAGCGGCGTGCTGGCGACGATCGTGAGCCAGAACCCGATCTATGTGCTCTTTCCGGTGAGCGTGCGCGACCTCGAGCTCATCCGCGAGGCGCGCCGTGAGGAAGGTGGCGGCCTCGCCAAGATCGAGATCCGTGTCCGCCTGTCGAGCGGCGCCGAATACCCGCAGCGCGGCGTCTGGGACCTGACCGACCCGCAAGTCGATCAGCAGACCGACACACTCATCATGCGCGCGACGATTCCGAATCCCGACGGACAGTTGATCGACGGCCAGTTCGTGGCCGCGGAGATCCGCCGGCGCCAGGAGGAGCCGCGCTTGGTCATTCCGCAGGCGGCCCTGCAGTTTGACCAGACCGGCTATTACGCCTTGGTGGTCGATGATCAGCACAAGGTGCAGCAGCGGCGGATCAAGACCGGTCCGAACCGCGATGCCGATGTGGTCGTCACGGCGGGCCTCCAGGAAGGCGATAACGTCATCGTGGATGGGATCCAGAAGGTCCAGCCCGGGCAGGTCGTGCAGGCGAATGTGCTGGCGCCGGAGGCCACGAACAAATGATCTCGAACATCTTCATCGACCGGCCCCGTCTCGCCTTCGTGATCTCGATCGTCATCACCTTGGCGGGCCTAATCGCCATGAGGGCGATCCCGGTCGCCCAGTTTCCCGACATCGTGCCGCCGCAGGTCTCGCTCACGACCCTCTATCCCGGTGCCGATGCGGAAGTCGTGGAAACGACCGTCGCTCAGCCGATCGAGCAGCAGATCAATGGCGTCGACAACGCCCTCTATTATCAGTCGACGAGCGGAGCCGATGGCAGTTACGCGCTGACTGTCACCTTCGCGCTCGGCACCGATCCCGACATCAATACGGTGAATGTCCAGAACCGGGCCCAGCTCGCAACGCCGCTCCTGCCGCAGGAAGTCCAACGTCAGGGGTTGGTCATCCGCAAGAAATCGGCGGCGCTTTTGCAGGTCATTACCCTCTCGGCGCCGCGGGGCACGCATGATGCGCTGTTTCTCAACAACTATGCCACCATCAACATCATCGATCCGCTGGCACGCATCCCCGGCGTCGGCCAGGCGAGCCTCTTCGGTCCTCTCGATTATTCGCTGCGCCTGTGGCTCGATCCCGACCGCCTGACGGCCTTCAACCTGACACCGGCCGATGTGATCGCCGCGATCCAGGCCCAGAACCTGCAGGCCGCAGTGGGCCGCATCGGCGCCGCGCCCGCACCGGGCAACCAGCAACTGCAGCTCACGATCAAGACCAAGGGGCGGCTGACCCGGACCGAGGAGTTCGAGAACATTATCTTGCGGGCGAACCCCGATGGCTCGCTCGTCCGCGTCAAGGACGTGGCCCGTACCGATCTCGGCGCCAAGACGCAGGACCGCCACACCCGCTTCAACGGCGCGCCATCCGCGGCGATCGGCATCTATCAGACGCCTGGTGCCAATGCGGTCGAAGTGGCGCGGCGCGTGCGGGAGGTGATGGACGGCTTGGCTCAGCGCTTCCCGGACGATGTCCGCAGCGATCTGTTCTGGGATGCGACCACCTTCGTCACCGCAACCGTGAACGAGGTCATTCGCACCCTGATCATCGCCTTCCTGTTGGTGGCGCTCGTGGTGTTCCTGTTCCTCGGCAAGCTGCGGACGATGGTGATCCCGCTGGTCGCGGTGCCGGTCTCGATCATCGGCACCTTCGCGGTCATGCTCCTCATTGGCTACTCGGCCAATACCGTATCGCTCCTTGCCCTGGTGCTCGCCATCGGCATCGTGGTCGACGATGCGATCGTGGTCACCGAGAACGTCGAGCGGGTGATCGAAGAGGAACCGAGTCTCTCGATCCCTGACGCCACCAAGAAGGCCATGGCGGAGATCACCGGGCCGATCATCGCCATCACCCTCGTGCTCCTGTCGGTCTTCATTCCGGTGGCGTTCATCCCCGGCATCAGCGGCCAGCTCTTCCGCCAGTTTGCCGTCGCGGTCTCGATCGCGATGATCATCTCGGCGGTCAACGCTCTGACGTTGAGCCCGGCCCTGTGCTCGGTCCTCTTGAAGCACACCGGGCCGCATCGCGGGCCCATGCGATACGTGCTCGGCGCGATCGATCACGCGCGCGACGGCTACGTCGCGGTGGTGCGTCGCCTGGTCCGCGTCGCCATCGTGAGCCTGATTGTCGTAGCCGGCGTCGCCGCGGCGTCGCTCGGTCTGTTCCGGGTGACTCCGCAAGGCTTCCTGCCGTCGGAGGATCAGGGCGCGATCTTCGCCGCCATGCGGCTGCCCGAGGGCGCGTCCAGCGAGCGCACCGAGAAGCTGGTTGCTCAAGTGGAAGACATCATCCGACCGACCCCGGGAGTCGCAGGCGTCCTGTCGGTGGTGGGCCTGAATTTTATCGACTACGTGGCCTCGTCGAACAGCGCCTTCTTCGTAATCCGCATGAAACCGTATGAGGACCGCACCGATCCGGCCCAGAGCGTCGGTGCGGTCATCGCCCACCTGCGCCCGCAGCTCGCCGCCGTCCAGGGCGCCGTCGTCTTCCCGTTCAACCTGCCGCCCATTCTCGGGCTCGGCAATACCGGCGGCTTTCAATACGCGCTCCAGGCGCTGCAGGGCCAGAGCCCCACGGACCTCGCGGCCGTCATGCGTGGACTTCTCGTTGCGGCCAACCAGCAACCTGAGCTTGCCGGCGTCTTCAGCACCTTCGCGGCCGATACGCCGCAGGTCTACCTCGACATCGATCGCGACAAGGCACAGGTGCTGGGCATTCCCATCAGCAGCATCTTCAATGCGCTGCAGGCGTCACTGGGCGGATTTTACGTCAACGACTTCAATCTCTTCGGACGCACGTGGCAGGTCAATGTCGAGTCCGAGGCCGGATTCCGCAACGAGATCGACGACATCTACCGGGTCTATGTCCGCAATGCCGCCGGGACCATGGTGCCGATCCGTGCCCTGGCCCAGGCGCGGCTCGTGCAAGGACCGCAGGCGGTCGTGCGCTACAACGGCTTCCGTGCCACGATCATCAACGGCGCGCCCAAGCCAGGTTACAGCTCGGGCCAGGCGCTCGCGGCGATGGAACGGATCTCGGCCGCGACCCTGCCGCCCGGCTACGGTTTCGAATGGACCGGGACCGCGCTGCAGGAAAAGACGGCGAGCGGCCAGACCGGCGTCGTGCTCGGCCTTGCCGTGCTCTTCGCCTATTTGTTCCTGGTCGCGCTCTACGAGAGCTGGAACGTCCCGATTCCGGTCCTTTTGTCGGTCAGCGTCGGCGTGCTCGGCGCCATCGGGGCGGTGAAGCTGTCCGGCCTTGCCTTCGACGTCTACGCACAGATCGGGCTCGTGGTGCTGGTGGCGCTTGCCGCCAAGAACGGAATTCTGATCGTCGAATTCGCACTCCAGCAGCGGCTCCAGGGCGTAAGCATCAGCGACGCGGCGATCGCTGGCGCGCGCTTGCGCTTCCGGCCGGTGATGATGACGAGTCTCGCCTTCATCTTCGGTCTCCTCCCGCTGGTGATCGCCGAAGGTGCCGGAGCGCTCAGCCGGCGTGCCGTCGGCACTCCGGTGTTCGGCGGCATGATCGCGGCCGCGCTCTTCGGCATCTTCGTGATCCCGATGCTCTATGTGGTCTTCCAGAAGCTGCGCGAGCTCAGCTCGCGCCGTAAAACCGGCATGGAAGACGCGCCGCGCAGCGGAGTGAGGGATAGCCTCGCAGCGGAATGAGAGACAGCCTGTTTGCGCCCATTCGACACCCATGATCGTGCAGTCAGGCGCTCAGTCGCCAAGATAGCTGCAGAATACGCGTCATATCTCGTTCGGTGATCCCATCGAACGATGCATGCGCGAGCACGGGACTCAAAATTGGCCAAGTGGACGTCGCCGCTCTTGGCGTATTGCGTCTCCGGTGGGGTGTGCGAGCTTTGCATCGAGCTTCCTTTCGGCGGGGCCGAGCCGGCGCTGAACCGCGATGAAGATGCTCCTTTTGGTGACGCGCCCAAGACGATCGGTGTCGTTGGCGTGGAGCCGAGCGCGCTCGTCTGTGGGCACCCCCGGGAATCACATCAGATCCGATCCTTGCAGATGATGTGAAGGTCTGCACCGGGT
>NZ_LN811365.1:0-85735 GCF_001006805.1 Microvirga massiliensis
AGGGAAATTTTTTCAGTTGAGCCAAGTTCTCATCAGCTCTCCTGAAGCAGAGGCAAAGAAATGCGGTTCACGGAAACTGATGCTTCCGTGCTGCTTTCCGTTCGTGCAGCCCGAAGGCTGCAACGGTCCGATGTCGTCAGAGGAGCCCTGGAAGGCGCCCGATCGCTCGGTGCTTCCGGCTCATGTCGGCGGCTGGAACTTCTGAGATCTCCCAGCCTGATCTTCCCAGACGCGAAAAAACCCGGGCCGAGGCCTGGGTCCTGCGGTTGTATTTTCTGAGAAGCAAAGCGCCGCTCGCTTTCGCGGCGGCGCCTGTGTGCTCGAGACATAGTCGATCCGCGCCGCAATGCAAGAGGTATTTTGCCGGGCTCGGCCCCGCCCCGAGAACCAGGGCGAGGCGCTTCGAAGCCCGCGCCTTCAGTAACCGAACCTGACGGTAACGCCGGGCTGGCGGGGATAGGGATAATAGCGGGGCGTAGCGTAGTAGGGGCGCCGGCCATAGTAGACGGGGTGCCCGTAGTGGCGCGGAGCGTAGCCGTAATAGCGTGGGGCGTGCCGCCTATTGCGTGTCACGTAATATCTCGAGCGGGGATGGCGTCCATAGTGCCAGCCATAGTGCCGCCCGTGCGACCAGCCGTGGTGACGGTGATGCTTCTTCTTTGTGGCGTAGGCGAGCTTCAGCCCATCCACCTCGATCAGGCCATGCTGAGCGCCTCGCGGGACAGAGGCTGCCGAGGCGGCACCTGTCAGGCCGAGGCTGAGGGCCGCGGCAATGATCGACGCACGAAGTACCATCATCAACTCCACGAGAGGTTGCCGAGAGGACGAGCAACGTCACGGAGGCTCGGCAGTTCCCTTCGCGGAGCCCCTATCGCCGGTTCGGGAGGAACCCCGAGTTCCGGCGTGGTTGAAAAAGCACACCGCCCGACGACGCTCCTGACCGCCCTTGGCTCAGATGGGCGTCCACGCCGCCCCTTCTTTCGAAGAACGAACCGCCGCCTCGATGAACCGGACGCCTCGAATGCCCTGCTCGACGGTCGGAACCTGGAGAGAGAGGGGATAGGGCTCCCGCCCTTCCATTCTCGCCATGATCTGTTCGGCGATATCCGAGTAGAGCTGGGCGAAGCCCTCCAGGTAACCCTCGGGGTGCCCGGCCGGAATACGCGATGCTGAGCGCGATGCAGCGCCGGAGCCTGGGCCGTTACGGGTGATCAGCCGAGGGGGCTCACCAAGCGGAGCGAAGCGGAGGACGTTCGGATTCTCCTGGTGCCATTCGAGGCCGCCCTTCTCGCCGTAAATCCGGATTCTCAGTCCGTTCTCCCGCCCGACCGCCACCTGGCTGCACCAGAGCATGCCCCGGGCTCCAGAGGCGAAACGCAGCAGCACGTGAGCATTGTCGTCGAGCGGCCGCCCCTCGACGAAGGTGTGGAGCTCCGCCGCAAGGTCCTCAACCTCTTGGACCGAGACGAACTCGGCGAGGTTGAAGGCGTGGGTGCCGATATCGCCGATCGAGCCGGCCGGGCCGGCGCGTGACGGGTCCGTCCGCCATTCCGCTTGTTTCTGTCCGGTCTCCTCCAGGCGGGTCGCGAGCCAATCCTGCACATACTCGACTTGGACGACCCGGATCTGCCCGAGCTCTCCGGCCAGCACCATCTCGCGCGCCTGCCGAACGAGGGGATAGCCCGTATAATTATGTGTGACCGCGAAGATCAGCCCGCTCTGATCCGCGAGCTTGGCGAGCTGTTCAGCCTCGTCGCGTGAGGTCGTCAGGGGCTTGTCGCAGATCACGTGGATGCCGGCATCGAGGAATGCCCGCGCGGCCGGTGCATGAGCGTGGTTCGGGGTGACGATCGCCACTGCGTCGATGCGGTCGTCCCGGTGCTTCTCCCCGCGAGCCATTTCGAGGAAGTCGCCATAGATCCGATCCGGCGGAAGCAGGAGATCCGCGCCGGACTCTCGAGCCCGCCCGGGATCCGACGACAGGGCGCCGGCGACGAGCTCCCAACGGTCGTCCAACCGTGCCGCGATCCGATGAACGGCACCGATGAAGGCGCCGCGCCCACCCCCGACCATGCCGAGACGGAGGCGGCGATTCAGCGATTGGCTGCTCGTTCCCGAGATCGTCATGGGCCTACTCCCCCTGCGCAGCGCTACCAAGCCCCAGCATTCGACGGTTGGCAGCCTCGTCCGTTCCCCCGGCCGCGAAATCGTCAAACGCCTTCTCGGTCACGCGAATGATGTGATTGCGGATGAATTCCGCACCCTCTCGCGCCCCATCCTCTGGGTGCTTGAGGCAGCACTCCCATTCGAGCACGGCCCAGGAGTCATAATTGTACTGAGCGAGCTTCGAAAAGATCGCCGAGAAATCGACCTGCCCATCTCCGAGAGAACGGAATCGGCCGGCGCGATCGATCCAGCTCTCGTAGCCGCCATAGACACCCACGCGCCCTGTCGGATTGAACTCGGCATCCTTGACGTGAAAAGCCTTGATGCGTTCGTGGTAGAGGTCGATGAACTCCACGTAATCGAGCTGCTGCAGCAGGAAGTGGCTCGGGTCGTAATTGATGCAGGCCCGGCGATGCCCGCCGACCGCATCGACGAAGCGCTCGAACGAGGCTCCGTCGTGCAGGTCCTCACCCGGATGAATTTCGTAGGCGACGTCGCAGCCCACCTCGTCGAAAACGTCCAGGATCGCTTTCCAGCGGCGAGCGAGCTCGGTGAAGGCCGTCTCGATCAGGCCTGCGGGACGTTGCGGCCACGGATACATGAAGGGCCAGGCGAGGGCGCCCGAGAAGGTGACATGCGCTGACAAGCCGAGCCGCCTCGAGGCCGCTGCAGCCAGGCGCATCTGATCGATCGCCCATTCGGTACGTGCCT
This sequence comes from Microvirga massiliensis, assembly GCF_001006805.1. Lineage (GTDB taxonomy): Bacteria > Pseudomonadota > Alphaproteobacteria > Rhizobiales > Beijerinckiaceae > Microvirga > Microvirga massiliensis. Next base: position 2,878 of record NZ_LN811365.1, read on the forward strand.
GTGGACGCCCACGGACTTCCGGTACGGCGAAACCGTCGAAGGCCTCATCGAAGGCCGGGTGCACGGCAATGAGCTGGCCCTGAAGATGCGTCGAGAGCTCGGTGATCGCGAGACCATGCTCACCCAGAATGCCGCGCACCTCGTCGCAATACGCGTCGGACGTTGCGGCTTTTGCGAGATCGAAAAGGCGCGCATCCCAGGTCGGGATCTGGACGCCCTCATACCCGAGAGAGGCTGCCCAACCGGCTATCGCGTCGAGCGAGTTGAAGGGTGGTGCATCACCGGCGAACTGGGCGAGGAACAGGGCAGGGCCCTTCATCGTCTTCATGATCTGCTCCCTTGGCGGAGTATGGCCTCATATCGCAGCGATCGTGCCTTGCCGTTCGACTGCTGTCTCGTCATGGCAGCGGTAAGAAGGAGAGACACCACATGACCTGTACCCGTCGTGAGGCGACTGAATGCGGTGGGCGGTGCAAATGCCACCCACCGACGCGCTGAAAATGTCAGAACGGCGAGTTGGGGTGATAATGCTCCTTCGCGTTCTCTTTCGTGATGAGCTCGGCGTTGAGGACGTAGGTGCCGCGCATCGGAGCGTTCGCGTAGAAATGCGCGGCGGTGACTCCCATCGCCGTCGAGATCATGGCCGGCGGATAGGACACGTCGGCCGGGATCAGCTTGTCCCCGTCCATCACCCGCTTGACCATCTCCTTCATGCCGGCGCCCCCGAGCACGAACTTGATGTCGTCGCGCTTGGCCTGGCGAATGGCCTCCAGAACCCCAAGGGCCATGTCGTCGTCAGAGGCCCACACCGCGTCGATCTTCGGGTGCTTGGCGAGGAAATCCTGCATGACCCGGAAGGCGTCGTCACGGTTCCAGTTCGCATATTGCTTGTCGATCACCTTGACGCCGGAGCCCTCGAGGGCCTTCTCGAAATTCGAGACCCGCTCCTCGTCGATGACCGTCGGAATGCCGCGGAACACCACGACATTGCCCTGCTTGAGAGTATCGACGAAGTACTTTCCGGCGACGCGCCCAAATTCCGGATTGTTGCCTGCAACATAAATATCCTGAATGGACGCATCCTTCAGGCCGCGATCGACGACCGTGACGAATGTTCCGCGGCGCTTCACCTCGCGCACGGGACCCGTGAGCTCGTCGGAGTTGAAGGGCAGCACGACGAGGGCGTCGATCTTCTGAGCGCTGAGATCATCCAGAGCGTTCGCCTGAGAGGCTCCGTCCGGCGAGGTCTTTACGACGACCTTAAGCCCGGGATATCCCTTCTCGAGGAGCTTCGCGGTCTCCTGCGCGTGGTAGACCACGCCTCCGGTCCAGCCATGCGTTGCGGCCGGTATGGAGACGCCGATCGTCACGGATTTCTGCTGCGCCATCGCACCGGTTACGAGGCCGAGTCCGACAGCAGCGGAAAGCACGAGTTTCAGTGGCGTTCCTCTCATGTGTTCTTCCTCCTGGTCCCTGTGAGCCCTGTTTCCCACCGGCGGGCTTCGCCCGGTTACCGTCCGCGTTGCAGACCTCGCTGGACGAGCATCGCGATGATGATGATGGCGCCCTGCACGGCGCCGACGAGAAACTCGGAAACGAGATTCGAGAGCACCATGATGTTCGCGACGAGTTCGAGAATGATCGCGCCGACGACGGTGCCCCAGACCCGTCCGACGCCGCCCCGGAGTGCCGTGCCGCCGATCACGACGGCGGTGATGGCCTGCAGCTCCCAGAGGAGGCCGGTGGTCGGGGTCGCGGAGCCGAGACGCGGTACATAGACGAGAACGGCGATGCCCACGCAGAGACCCTGGATGACGTAGGTCAGCGTGCGGACCCGATTGAGTGGGACGCCGGAATAGCGCGCAACCTCTTCGTTTGACCCGAGCGCGACGACGTGCCGGCCGAAGGCTGTCTTGTAGAGGATGAGGGCACCGGCGGCTGCAACGGCGAGAAACACGATGATCGGGATCGGAACGCCGAAGAGATTGCCGAAATAAATCGGCCGATAGATCTCCCGCAGCTCGAGATTGCGGATCGTGATCGTGCCGCCGGCAGCCAGGAAGATCAGCAGCGCTCGGAAGATCCCCATCGTCCCGAGAGTCACGATGAACGGCTCGATCCGGCCATAGGTCACGATGAGCCCGTTCGCGAGACCGCAGGCGGCGCCGAGCGCAAGGGCTGCGAGGATGCCGAGGGCCAAGGTGCTGGCCTCAGCCGTTCCGAGGGCGTTCAGCACGAGGATCATGACGCCAGCTACGAAGCCGGCCATCGAGCCCACCGACAGGTCGAGACCGCCTCCGGCAATCACGAAGGTCGCGCCGACGGCGATGATCGCAATGAAAGCGGAGCGCGTGACGACATTGAGGAGATTGGACGCGGTGAGGAAATCCGGGTTGACCAGCGCACCCGCGATGATCAGCGCGGCGAGCGCGATGAACGGAGAGAGCGTCCGCATGTCGATGTTCAGGCGGCGCGCCGGGCTGTCAGATCGAACGGCGGTGTCGCTCATGCCTGGCCTGCGGCTATTTCGGCCGCCCTCTCTTCATGAACACCTGTCGCGAGGAAGACGATGGCGTCCTCCGTGAGATCATCCTGGCCGACCTCACCCACAATGCGGCCCCCACGCATGACGAGGACACGATGGCAGAGTCCGATCAGCTCTTGCATCTCCGAGGAGATGACGATGACGGCGTGGCCCCCTTCCACAAGAGACACAACGAATCGGTAGATCTGCTCCTTGGTGCCGATGTCGACTCCGCGGGTCGGCTCATCGATCACGACGATGCGTGGCTCGACTAGCATCATCTTGGCGAGGAGAAGCTTCTGTTGATTGCCTCCGGAGAGCTGGCCTGCGAGGAGATCGCGTCTGCGAGCCCTGATATCGAAGTCGCGGATCGCCGTGTCGAGGGCGCGGTCCTCTGCGGCGCGGTCGATGAAGGGCCCCTGGAGATATCGCTCCAGCGCGGCCAGGGTCAGATTCATACGAAGATTCTGCTTCAGGAGCAGGCCTTTGCCCTTTCTGTCTTCGGACAGATAGACCAGCCCTGCGGCCATAGCCTCGCGCGCATGACGAAAGCGGACAGGCCTGTCGTTCAGGATGATGGTGCCGAATGCCGGACGCAACCCGAAGAGTCCTTCGAAGAGTTCCGTTCTGCCGGCTCCCACGAGCCCGCCGAAGCCAAGGATTTCGCCGCGGCGTAGCGAGAAGGAGGCATCCTCGACATGGCCCGGCACCGTGAGATGGTCGACCTTCAGGACCACGTCGCTGGATGCGCAGTGCGGCAGCGGAGGATACAGTCGCGACATGTCGCGGCCGACCATCAGGCGCGCCATTTCGAGCGGCTCGAGACCGTCGATGTCGCGGGTCGCGACGAGGCGCCCGTCGCGAAGCACCGTGACGCGGTCGGCGATCGCCTTCACCTCGTTGAGGCGATGCGAGATGTAGAGGACTGCGACGCCCTGTTGCTGCAGGTGCCGGATCACGGCGAAGAGACTCTCTGCCTCGATCGGAGTCAGTACCGCCGTCGGCTCGTCGAAGACGACGATCTCATGCGGTACCAGGAGGGCGCGCGCGATCTGAACGAATTGGCGGTCGGCGATCGAGAGCCTGCGCACCTCCGTCTCGGGAGCAACGTGGGCACCGAGTTCGTCGAGCGCAGATATGGCACGAGCCCGCATGGCGCGATCGTCGACGAGGCCGAAGCGTCCGAGCTCACGTCCGAGAAAGAGATTCTCCGCAACCGTGAGATCATCGGCGAGCAGAATCTCCTGATGAACGAGAACGATGCCTTGTCTCTCCGCTTCGACCGGGCCCGGAAAGGCAACCTGTTTGCCCTTCAAATACAGCGACCCGCGACTCGGGGAGAGATGCCCCGCCAGGATACGCATCAAGGTGGATTTGCCGGCACCGTTCTCGCCGATGACCGCGTGGATTTCTCCCGCATTCAGCTCGAGCGAGACATCGCTCAGCACCTCGACGGGGCCAAACGACTTCGACACAAGTTCTGCACGAAGAAGAGGGGCCATCGCTTGCGCGGGTTATGGGTGCCGGGGCAGCTCCCGCGACTGGCAGGAGCACGGAAGAGACAACGGGAACCGGTGCGGCTAGCTGGATGGAGCAGTGGTCATCGACTGTTTCCTCCGGTTCAAGGGCCTCTTGTGGGCCGTGCTCTTCAGAGCTTGTGTAATCGATTACATCGACGATACCCTAATGCGAATCCGTGTCAAATCCGATCGCGGGACTGCTTCGGGAGAGGGTGAGGGTACCGATGGCCGAGCGCAGCGCAGCAAGGTCGTCGAAGAGAGGGCTTCCGCCCGGCCGGGCCGCGCGGATACAGGACGTCGCGCGCCTCGCCGGCGTTTCGACGGCGACCGTCAGCCGTGCCCTGGCAAGTCCGGAGCGCGTCTCGCCGGAAACGCGAACCCGAGTGCTCGATGCGATTGCGAAGGCGGGTTACGTTCCGAATCCGGCTGCCCGGAGCCTGCGTTCGCAGAAATCGAGAATGGTCCTCGTCGTGCTGCCAGCCCTCGAAAATGTCTTCTTCTCCAAGATCCTTCGCGGAATCGAGGAGACGCTGTTCGCGGCCGGCTACGGGATGATCATCGGCGATCTCGATGGATCACCGGAGAAGGAGGCCCGGTTCGCCGCCTTCGCGGCAGCCGGGCAGGTCGACGGTGTGCTCCTCCTGAATGGCCATCTGCTTGGCTCACAGAGTGAGAGCATAAAGTCACGGCGCAAAGCACCGGTGCCGCTCGTCGCCTTGTGCGAGGCCATTCCGGGCGCGGAAATCCCTCAGATCGAGGTCGAGAACCGGGCTGCCGCACGGGCCATGACGCTCTATCTGGCCTCGCTGGGCCACCGGAGCATAGCCTATCTCTGCGGTCCCTCCGGCAATGTGCTCGAGCATGAACGCTTCCGCGGCTACTGCGACGGGCTCCGGGAGGCAGGCCTTTCCTTCGATCGGGATCTCGTCTGGCCCGGCGACTACACCCTCGAAGCAGGGATCCGAGCAGGCCATTGCATTGTCGAGCGGAAGCGGCGGCCCTCGACCGTGTTCTGCTCGAATGACGAGATGGCGATCGGGCTGATGCGCGCCCTGACTTCAGCCGGAATCCGCGTGCCGCAGGATGTCTCGGTCGCCGGGTTCGATGACATCGAGTTCGCGGCGATTGTCGATCCGGCCCTGACGACGGTTCACCAGCCGCGCCGGGAACTCGGCCGGGCAGGGGCGGAGGTGCTGATCAAGCTGCTGAGGGGCGAAACGGTCCCGAGCCGAATCCGGCTGCCGACGGAAATTATCGTTCGCGACAGCACCGGGCCTGGAGCGTAGGCCGAGCCTTCAGGGCATTCCCTGGGTTCGCGGCGTTGACGAGAGGATCAGGGCGGCACTCCGCCGCCGCTGCCTCATGGGTCTTCGACGTGATGCGCTGCAGCGGACTGGCGCGCCGCACGGTGTCCGGCCGATCAGGGCCGCGGTGCGGCAGGACGGGCAGCCATCGCGCGGGGAGACCTCACAGCACGCTTCGGAGCCGGAAGGAGACCCTCGCGCTGCGCCTGCTTACGGGCGGCCTTGCGGGCACGACGAACGGCTTCCGCCTTCTCGCGGGTCTTGCGCTCGGAGGGCTTCTCAAAAGCCTTGCGCTGCTTCATTTCGCGGAAGATGCCCTCGCGCTGCATCTTCTTCTTCAGAACCCGGAGAGCTTGGTCAACGTTGTTGTCGCGGACAAGAACCTGCACGTGATCGATCCTATCTGTTTCAGATGTAAGCGGCAGGCCGGAAAGGGAAATTCCCGATGCGGCCTGGCCAGTGGCGCAGCCGAATCGCACCTGTGACCGGATGGCCCGCAATTCGGCTCGTCGGTGATTGGGAAGAAGTCCGAACGCGCGCCCGCGCCTTGCGCAGGCGTAACGGCCCGATCGTCTGGCCAAATGACGAAGTTGCCCACATACGCCTAGAGAGTGACTTTTACAAGGCAAAGCCGGATAGCAATTGCCGCGGCAGCAGGGACCCCGATATGGTCTCGCTCGGTCGAGAGCGCCATCCATCGTGGCCAAGCTTCGACGGCCGGCACTTTCCCGCCTGAATCGGAACCTGCGCCCCGTCCTGAAACGGCTCCGCCCGGGAGCAGGCGGGCAGGTTAAGGAATGGTGGTGATCGGCTGTTCGGCCGATGGTGGATCTGCCAAGCCAAGATTACTCTGGAGAGTAAGGAGAAACCTGCGTCGCAGGCGGTCAGGGCAGCCATTATGGGAAAGATGCGCACTCAGGTCGGCATCGTCGGCGCTGGTCCCGCTGGTCTCTTCCTGGCCCACCTGCTTCATCTTACCGGAATCGAGGCCGTCATCGTGGAGGCCAAGTCCCGCCGCTACGTCGAGGAGCGGATCCGCGCGGGAGTCCTGGAGCAGGGCGTTCGAGATCTCCTGGTCGAGACCGGCATCGGAGAGCGGATGAAGCTAGAGGGCCTCCTGCATCACGGCATCAACCTGAGGTTCGGAGGGGAGAAGCGGCGGATCGACTTTTCCGATCTCGCCGACGGCCAAGCCGTGACGGTCTACAGCCAGCATGAGGTCGTGAAGGACCTGGTGGCTGCCCGGATCGGGGCCGGGGGCACGATCATCTTCGAGGCCGAGGACGTCCGGGCCGACGGATTCGAGGGTCAGCACCCGGTCATCCGCTTCACCGCGGGTGGAGAGCGGCATGAGCTGTTCTGCGACTACATCGCTGGTTGCGACGGGTCCCATGGAATCTGCCGGTCCTCGATCCCCGAGGGGGCACTGACGAGCTTCGAGCGTGTCTATCCCTTCGCATGGCTCGGTATCCTGGCTCGGGCTGCTCCGGCATCCGAGGAGCTCATCTATGCGCAACACGAGCGTGGGTTCGCTCTTCTGTCCATGCGGTCGCCCACGATCAGCCGGTTGTATGTCCAGGTCGATCCGCACGAGGATCTGGCGAACTGGCCAGACGACAGGATCTGGGAGGAACTGCAGATTCGGCTCGGCGGAGGCACCGGGTGGCAACTCACGGAGGGCCCTGTTCTTCAGAAGGGCATCACGGCAATGCGCTCCTTCGTGACCGAGCCGATGCAGTACGGTCGGCTCTTTCTCGCAGGAGATGCGGCGCATATCGTGCCGCCTACGGGCGCCAAGGGGATGAACCTTGCGATCGCAGACGTCCGGGTCCTGGCCAGGGCGCTCCAATCCTTTTACGAGACCGGCCGGACCGATCGGCTCGAGGCGTACTCCGCCACGTGCCTCCGGCGGATCTGGAAGGTCCAGCGGTTTTCGTGGTGGATGACCTCGATGCTTCACCACTTCCCCGAGCACACGCCCTTCGATCATCGGCGGCAACTCGCCGAGCTCGACTACGTCACCTCGTCCCGGGTCGGCGGGGCGACACTCGCCGAGAATTATGTCGGGCTGCCGTTCGACGATCCCTGATCCCGGCCCCGCATACCCCTGAGACCTTTCTTCTCCGCGGCCGGCGGCACGGCACCCTATATAGCGGTCCGGGTGTTTATGGCTCCCGAACGCTCACATCATCGGCAGGAGAGAGAATATGGGCCTGTTCGGCTCGACATCGGCACGGCACGACAAGACCTTCGAGGTGGAACACAGCGAAGAGGAGTGGCGCCGTCGCCTTACCCGGGAGCAGTACCGCGTCCTGCGCGAGCACGGGACCGAGCGCGCCGGAACAAGTCCACTCGACCGCGAGAAGCGCACGGGCACGTTCCATTGCGCGGCCTGCGAGGCACCTCTCTACAGTTCGGAGCAGAAATTCGACAGCGGGACGGGCTGGCCGAGCTTCTGGCGCCCGCTCGAAGGGGCCGTGGAGACCAGCACGGATCGCTCGTTCTTCATGGTCCGGACCGAGGTGCATTGCGCACGCTGCGGCGGGCATCTGGGCCACGTCTTCAATGACGGCCCGCCACCCACCGGGTTGCGCTACTGCATGAACGGCGTCGCGATGCGCTTCAAGCCGACCGAGGACTGAGGTTGGCGTGCCACGGGGGCTGCGCACGCTCCAGCCCCTCGAGCCTCATGTGATCGTGTAGGTTCCCGGAGCCCAGGAGGGGGCCGGGTATTGCGGGTCCATCTCCTTGAGCGTGGCGCGTACGACCCGCGCGACAACGGCGTTTCGGACCCATTTGCGATCGGCTGGCACGACGTGCCAGGGCGCATACGCCGTCGAGCATCGGGTCACCGCGGCCTCGTATGCGGCCATGAACTCGTCCCAACGCGCCCGGTCCTCGAGGTCGCCCGGATCGAACTTCCAATATTTGGTGGGGTCCTCGAGCCGGTCGCGAAGGCGTTCTGCCTGCCGCTCCTTCGAGATGTGCAGCATGAATTTGAGGATCCGGGTGCCGTTCTCCGTCAGCATCCGCTCGAAATCGTTGATCTGAGCGTAGCGCCGCTCAATTTCCTCCGCGGGCACGAGATTACGGACTTTGACGACCAGAACGTCCTCGTAATGGGAGCGGTTGAAGATGCCGATCGTGCCGAGTCGAGGGGCCGCGATGTGCGCGCGGCGGAGATAGTCATGCGCAAGATCGTCCTCGGTCGGCCGCCGGAAGGGTGTTGCGGTAACGCCCAGCGGACCGGTCTCATTGAACACGGCCCGGATCGTGCCATCCTTTCCCGAGGTGTCAGTGCCCTGCAGGATCACGAGCAAGGCCCGGCGACCTTCGGCATAAAGGCGATCCTGCAGGACATCGATCCCCCGGGCGATTTCGGCCGTCTCGGCCTTCGTGGCGTCCTCATCGGGCAGACCCAGCTTGGCCCGCGGATCACGATCCGCCAAGCGAGCAGGCTGGCCAGGCGTCACCCGGACCTGCTCCACGAGATGCGCAATATCCATTCGTAATCCTCCCATCTTCCGCAACCCTATCGGAACGAAGCAGTTCCCTGTCATGTGGGTCCGAATCTGTCGGCAATGCGGGACGACGCGAGAAGGCGCGGCGGAGGCCTGAGAGGAAAGCGATGAAGCGAGACTTCGGAGAAATCCAGGGCAGGGGTGTCGAGGAGGTGGTGCTGCGATCGGCATCGGGGGCCGAGGCGTCGATCATCACCTATGGCGCGATCGTACGCGATCTCAAAATACCGGCGGCCCATGGTCTCCAGCGGGTCGTGACCGGCCTCACCGCGCTCGAGGACTATGTCGCCTACTCGCCGTATTTCGGCGCCATCGCGGGACGTTACGCCAATCGTATTGCCGGCGGGCGCTTCGTACTGGACGGCACCGTCCACCAGCTTTCGCTCAACGAGTGCGGACGCCATACGCTTCATGGAGGGGAACGTGGCCTCAGCAAGGGAGTCTGGCAGCTTGCCGCCTGGGACGAGGCATCGGCGGCGCTCGTCCATGTATCACCCGACGGAGATTGCGGTTTCCCGGGTACGCTCGTGACCACCTGCATTTACCGGCTGCTCGGCAACACGCTTCGAATCGAGCTTTCTGCGACCACCGACAAGCCAACGCCGGTCAATCTGTGTCACCACTCCTATTTCAATCTCGATGGCAGCGCCGATATCCTCGACCACATGCTCGAGATCGCAGCGGATTTCTACACGCCGGTCGATGCGGATCTGATCCCGACCGGAGAGATCTCATCCGTCGCCGGGACGCCGTACGACTTCCGGGAGTCTCGTCCGGTGCGCCGAGAGGCAGGCGGCCGCCTCGTTCATTATGACATCAACTTCGTCCTTGCGCGGGACCGGATCGAACCGTCGGGTATCGCGAACCGTCCGATGGCCTTTGCAGGCAGATTGGCGGCTCCTCGTGGAGGTCTCGCGCTCGAGGTCTGGACGACGCAGCCCGGTCTCCAGGTCTATGATGCGCTCATGACGAACGTGCCGGTGCCGGGTCTCGATGGTGCGCGCTACGGCCGGAACTGCGGCCTCTGCCTCGAGACACAGCATTTCCCGGATAGCCCAAACCGTCCTCACTTTCCGGACACCACCCTGCACCCCGATTCGGTCTACCGGCAGGTCACCGAGTATCGCTTTCTCTGAAGGAGCGAGTACAGGCCGCAAGCAGGCGTGCTCAGCCCATCTCGGACGTGTTGAAGTCTTCGGCGATCCCGAACAACTCACGCTCGTCCTCGACGCCGCGCAGGTGGTGGCGTCCGAGGCTTCTGACCGGCCAACCGCAGGCTTTGGCAATGGGCTCCGACAGGAGGAGTGATTCTCCAAGAGACGTGCAGAGCGCCTCCATGCGGCTTGCCTCGTTGACCGCAGGTCCGATGACCGTGAAATCGAGGCGCGTCCGAGATCCGATATTGCCGTAGAACACGGTTCCGTAGTGGAGCGCTACGTCGAGCGCGAGGCTCTGCTCGCCCGAGTGCAGCTCGTTGACTTTCGAGTTGGCCGCGAGAGCTGCACGAGCAGCCTCGACAGCCGATGCCGCCGCCCGTTCGAGCGTCATGTCGGCGCCGATCGGAACGATGGCGAGCAGGCCGTCACCAAGAAAGTTCAGGATCTCACCGCTATGCGCTTCGATCGGGCCCGCCATGGCTTCGAGGTGCTCCCCGAGACGTTGAATGAGTTCGCCGCTTTTCGCGATGTCGGCCAGCGGGGTGAAGCCCCGAAGATCGGCGACGAGCAGAACCGTCTCGATGGTCTGGCCGGAGCCGCGGCGCATCTCGCCGCCGAGCACATGGCGGCCCGCATGAGGCCCGACATATGCATCGAGCACACTGATCGTCAGGTCGAGGAGAGCGATGCGATAGGCGGCGAGGCTCAGCGGTGGGACGAGGGAAGCGAGAAGCGCGACATGCTCGGTCCGGAAGCCGCCGGCTTGATCGGTTGCGAAAGAGAGTGCGGCTCCGGTCAAAGCCGGGGCTTGTGCCCTCTCGAAGCGCACCAGGTGGGCGATGTAGTCCGTTGCGCCTTGCGTCTTGAGCGTTGCGAATGCGGGAAAGCTGGCTGATTTCAGAGCATCGTCACGCCAGCGCGAACACCGGAGTCCATTTGCAAGCATGTAGGCGAATGGCGATCTGTCGAAGGTGCCCGGCTCTTCCTCGTGGAGGATCCATTCGACAGCGGCGCCGGCACTGCGAGTCCAGGTGTGATTGGCAACTCGAAAATTCGGATTGACTGTGGGCAGCGCGATATAGGCCCGAAGCAGCGGGACGCCGGCCGCAATGACGCGCTGCGCGAAGCCATCGAGGAGATCCCGAATGCCTGCCCCCGTGAGACCCTGTTCGACGATCCACGCGGTGATCTCGGCATGATCCATGGACGGCGTTCCCTCGCCGGCATCAGCCCTTCGGTCGGCGAAGCGGCAAGGCGATGCCTGACGATTGATATCACATATGCGCCGTCGTTTTTACATGGAGAGCGTCGCGGTTCACCCCTCACGCGCCCCTTTGGGGCGCCCCCCCGTTACGGGCGAAGCGAAGGTACATTTGGGTTCGTTCTGCCAAATTGGGGTGACCTCTCCTACAAGGGGCAAGGTGCTGTGTGAGGGCCGCCTATTCACCTCTTCCTTAAGGGGAGAGGTCGCCGCGAAGGGGAGGGTGAGGATCGCAGCGCCATGCCTGCAAGCATAGCACAATTCTGCACTCAACAAATGAGGCGCGGTAGGCCACTCATCACCCTCCCGTGACGGGAGTGAAGTCGCGCTGCGCTCACCTGTGCGCAGCGCGATCCTTTCGTCAGTTCCCGATGCTGACTCCGGCCTTTGCGACCACGTCGCGCCAGGTCGCGACTTCCTTCTCGAATCGTGCGCGATGCGCCTGAGGCGAGCGCTCGCCTTTGGGGAAGGTTTGCGTCCCGACATCCGCAAAACGCGCCTTCACGTTCTCATCGTTGAGAGCAACTTGCAACGCCTTGTTGAGCGTCTCGATCGCCTCCTTCGGAGTTCCCTTCGGCGCGTAGAGCCCATGCCAGATCACGAACTCGAAATTCGGGAAGCCGGCTTCGTGCATCGCTGGCACGTCCGGGAGTACCGAGAGACGGTTGGCTGACGTGACGGCGAAGGCCTTGATCGTATTGCCCTGGATCTGCGGAACCGCCGTCGTCGACTGGTCACAGAGAAGATCGACCTGGCCTGCCATGAGATCGTTCATGGCGGGACCGGTCCCGCGATAGGCCGCCTCGGTGAACTTCGTATCGAGCGTCTGCTGAAGCAGCATGTTGCAGAGATGCGAATTCGAGCCGACGCCGGCATGGGCGGCGGTCGTCTTCGGCCCGTCGGCCTTCAGCTTGGCGAACAGCGCCTTGGCATCGGCAGCCGGGTAGTCCTTCTTCGTCGTGACGACCATCGGTCCGTAGTTCACGAGACCGACCGCTTCGATATCGCCCAGTGTGTCATATGGGAGCGACTTGTAGAGCGAGGCACCCGCAGCCAGGGCGACGTGGTGGATGAGAAGCGTGTATCCGTCCGGCTCTGCGCGCGTGAGCCGGGATGCGCCCGTCGTCCCACCGGCCCCGGCCACGTTCTCGATCACGACCTGCTGCTTCAGCGTCGTGGACATGGACTGCGCCACGAGGCGCGCGATGGCGTCGCTCGGTCCGCCTGCCGCGAACGGCACGATCATCGTGATCGTGCGGTTGGGATATGACTGCGCGAACGCAGATCCTGCCGTGAGGGCTGCGGCCAGGACGGCCGATGCCATACCGGCGATGAGGCGTTTCATGAATGACTCCCTTGTGCTGATTCTGCTTGCGCTCAGCAGGTTCCGATTACCGCAGGTCCGACAGATAATGGACGCTCTCCGTGCGGCATAGGGAGATGCGCCATTCCACCGGGCGGCTGTCGAGCGCATAGGCCGTCCGGTCGATCCTCAGGAATGGGTCGCCTGGCGCTCCACCGAGCGCTTTCGCCTCGCGCTTCTGCGCTGCCACGGCTTTCAGGCGCTCGGTCGCGCGCGCGATCGTCACCCCGTATCCCACGCTATAGAGTTGATAGAGATTGTTCGGCAAATCGCGCTGATCCAACCCCCGGAACAGGCTCTCCGGAAGATAGATGTGTTCGAAAATGCACGGCTGTTCGTCGAGTGACCGAACGCGCTCGATTCGGATCACCGATTCGGTCTCAGCGAGGTCCAAGATGCGAGCGGCTTCGCTCTCGGGCCCCAGATGGACGCTCAGGACACGGCTCTCCGGGAAGCGTCTTTCACCCGTATCCGGCAGCAGTTTGAAGAACTGGAACAGGATCCGGGCGTCGTCATGCCGCGCCACGAACGTTCCTCGGCCCTGGCGTCTCGTGACGAGGTTCTCGGCTGTCATTTCGTCGAGGGCCTTGCGGACGGTGCCCTGGCTGACGCCGAGGTCGGCCGCGATGTCGCCCTCGCTGGGCAGGATCTGACCAGCCTGCCAGACTCCGGTTGCGATCCGCTTCACGAGAATGTCGCGGACCTGCCGGTACAGGGGCCTGTAGCCGGGGGTATCGTCCAAGACCGCTCTCCTCTTGCGCGGGCGCCGCTCTGATCGGCGTTGACCAGAGCATCTTATATCTTATACAAGACTTGCACATCAACAACCCAGGGCCTCGTTGGAGGACGCCGAAGGAGACTGCACAAATGGGAGCCCCGCATCTTCTGGTGCACGAGAAGAAGGACACGGTTGGGGTCGTCGTGGTGGAGGGCCTGAAGGCAGGCACGGACATGCTGTGCGTTGTGACCCACGACAATTCCGCGTTCAATCTCACGTCGAAGATGGACGTGCCGATCGGACACAAGATCGCGCTCACGGACATCAAGGCCGGGGATACGGTCTGGAAATACGGCCAGGACATCGGAAAGGCCATCGCCGATATCGCGAAGGGCGAGCATGTCCACGTCCACAACGTGAAGACTAAGCGCTGGTGAGCCCGCGAGGGCAGGATCTCCTGCCGGAATTCGGTGCTGCAAACGATCCGATACCCTCGGTTTCCCGCCTGGAAGCCCCGGGGGGACCAACATCTTGATGGAGAGCCCGATGGCTCAGGCAAACGGAAACTCGAATCTGAAGTTCTGGGGTTGGCGCCGTGAGAACGGCCGCGTGGGTGTGCGCAATCATGTCGTGATCCTGCCACTCGACGACCTCTCGAACGCCGCATGTGAAGCGGTCGCCAACAACATCAAAGGAACTCTCGCGCTGCCGCACGCCTATGGGCGCCTTCAGTTCGGTGAGGACCTGGAGCTGCATTTCCGCACGCTCATCGGCACCGGCTCCAATCCGAACGTGGCCGCGGTGGTGGTGATCGGCATCGAGGAAAGCTGGACGCAGCGCGTTGTCGAGGGCATCGCCAAGACCGGAAAGCCGGTCACGGGCTTCGGCATCGAGGGCACCGGCGATCTCATGACGATCGCGAAGGCCTCGCGCGTCGCCAAGGACTATCTGCAATGGGCGTCCGAGCTGCAGCGTGAGGAATGCGACATCTCGGATCTGTGGGTATCGACGAAGTGCGGCGAGTCGGACACGACGACGGGCCTGTCGTCCTGCCCGACAGTCGGCAACATGTACGACAAGCTGATCCCGCAGGGCATCTATGGCTGCTTCGGCGAGACTTCGGAGATCACGGGCGCAGAGCATCTCTGCAAGGAACGTGCAGCCTCTCCGGAGATTGGCGAGAAGTGGTACAAGATGTGGAAGTCCTATCAGGACGACGTGATCGAGGCCCACAAGACCAATGATCTCTCCGACTCGCAGCCCACCAAGGGCAACATCGCGGGCGGGCTTACGACCATCGAGGAGAAGGCGCTCGGAAATCTCGAGAAGATCGGCCGCGAGTGCCGCTACATCGACGCACTCGAGCCCGCGGAAGCACCCGCGAAAGGACCCGGCCTTTACTATATGGACACCTCGTCGGCGGCCGCCGAGTGCGTCACCCTTATGGCGGCGGCCGGCTATGTCGTCCACACGTTCCCGACGGGGCAGGGCAACGTGATCGGCAACCCGATCGTTCCGGTCATCAAGATCAGCGGCAATCCGCGGACGGTGCGGACGATGTCCGAGCACATCGACCTTGACGTCTCGGGTGTGCTTCGTCGGGACATGACGATTCCGCAGGCTGGTGACGCGCTGATCGAGATGGTCGTGCGCACTGCCAACGGCCGCCTCACGGCCGCCGAGTCTCTGGGCCATCGCGAATTCGTCATGACGAAGCTCTATCGGAGCGCCTGACGCGCGACGTATCGACATCCGCGGGCGGCTCGACACCTCGTCGAGCCGCCCGTATGCCTTTCGAGTTCATCGCGGAACCTGCGAGCGCTGTCCGGATGCTCTTTCCTGCCCCATCGACTTCCGCTTCCGCCGGCCGTGTCGCCCCTGTCTTGCGGCGATTTGCGCCGGGCATTCTCCTCGCGTCGGGCGTTGCCGTAGCGGCGGCTCTGGCCGAGCCGGTCATCGCCGCCCTGTTCCGGTCACTCGGTGCGTCGTACCGGCTGCCCACGATCGTCATCGCTCTGGTGATCGGCATCGCTTTGCACCGCGTTGCCATACGGCCTGTTTTCGAGCCGGGGCTGGGCTGGTGCGTAAAGAGACTGCTGCGCTTCGCCATTGCCCTTCTCGGAGTGCGGATTGCGCTGAGCGACATCGTGGAACTCGGGGTCGGAACGGCGCTTCTCGTCATCGTCGCCATGGGCTGCACGCTGGTCGCCGGCGTCTATCTCGCGCGCTTCCTGAAGGTGACCGACGGCTATGGCACTCTGGCAGGCGCAGCGACTGCCGTCTGCGGAGCTTCGGCAACACTCGCTACGGCGACTGTCGTTCCGAACTATCCTCAGAAAGGCGCGGACGTGACGTTCACCGTCGTGGCAGCGAATGCCGTCTCGACGCTCGTGATGATTCTCTACCCGCCTCTCTGCATTGCTCTCGGGCTCAACACCGAGGCCACCGGGATTCTCCTCGGCGCCACGATCCACGACATGGCGCAGGTCGTGGGCGCGGGTTATGCCGTCTCGGAGCCGGTCGGCAATACCGCAGTCGTCGTGAAGCTCTTTCGCGTCTTCCTCCTCCTTCCCGTCGTCCTCGCCGTCGGTTGGTGGTTCATGCGGGCGAGTGGCGAGGCCGGAGAGGCGAAAGTCCCCGTGCCGGGCTTCGCGCTGGCGTTCCTGGCGCTTTGCCTCGTGAACAGCGCAGTGCCGCTCGTTCCCGCTCTGGTGCCCATCTATCAGCCCCTGAAAGCGATCATCGGAGAGGCCTCGACCTGGGGCCTGCTGATCGCCATCGCCGCGCTGGGACTCGGAACTTCACTCGCATCCCTGTTCCGGATCGGCTGGCGTCATATTGCGGTGTTCACCGGAACGACGATCGTCATCCTGACAATCGTCACGGCCGGACTGGCGGCCATGTTCTGAAGAACATGGCCGTGCCGAACATATCCATCGATGCGGCCGGACCGGCCGTACATTTCTGAGGGTGGTCATGGCGGACATCGTCATCAGCGAATTCATGGACGAGGAGGCTATTCGTGAAGGCCTCGCGGGGTTCGACGTTCTCTATGATCCGAAGCTCGTCGACGATTCCGACAGGCTCGCCGGCGCCGTCGGTCAGGCTCGCGCCCTGATCGTTCGCAATCGTACGCAGGTCCGTGCCCCGCTCCTGGCAGCCGCACCACGCTTGAGTGCGATCGGGCGCCTGGGAGTCGGGCTCGACAATATCGATGTCGACGCATGCAGCGCCCGGGACATCGCGGTTTTCCCGGCGACCGGCGCGAACGACGTCTCGGTCGCCGAATACGTGATCGCAACCGCAATGCTCCTGCTGCGCGGCGCCTATGCATCGACCCTAGAAGTGATTGCAGGCCGCTGGCCGCGCAATGCCCTGATCGGCCGCGAGATCATGGGAAAGCGTCTCGGTCTTGTGGGATTCGGCTCCATCGCTCGGGAGACTGGCAAGCGCGCTGCCGCTCTCGGGATGCGCGTCACGGCCTTTGATCCCTATGTGCCCGCCGGCAGCTCTGCCTGGTCGCAGCCTTGGGGCTCAGTCGAAGCCCGGCCACTCGACGCGCTCTTGAGCGAAAGTGACGTCGTCTCGCTTCATGTTCCACTGACGCCGGAAACACGAAATCTAATCGACGCTGCAGCCATCGCGCGGATGCGCAACAACGCCATTCTCATCAATGCGGCGCGGGGAGGCGTCGTCGACGAAGCCGCCCTCGCTGGCGCGCTCCGCAATGGCAGGCTGGGAGGCGCGGCACTCGACGTCTTCGCTGCCGAACCGGTCGATGCCGATCGAGGAGCCGTTTTCGCAGAGTGCCCCAATCTCGTGCTGACGCCACACATCGCTGGCGTCACCGAGGAATCGAACGTGCGCGTCTCGTGGGTCACCGTCGAAGCGGTTCGCAAGCACCTCAGCGGAGTCTGATCTCGATGCCTGTCGTCACGATCCCCGAAGCGGAATCGCTCGTCTTCGACGCTCTCGTCCGCTGCCGAACCAGCGATAAGAACGCGCGCAGCGTTGCGCGCGCGCTCGTCGCCGCCGAGGCGGACGGACTCAAAGGGCATGGGTTGTCGCGGGTGGCGACCTATGCCGCGCAGGCGCGGGTCGGCAAGATCGACGGTTTCGCAACACCGACATTCGACCGACCGCGCCCCGCGATCGTGGCCATCGATGCCGGTTACGGCTTCGCTTTCCCGGCCCTCGATCTGGCCCTGTCCGTGCTTCCCGATGTGGCACGGGAGCAGGGGCTCGCTGCCGCGCCGATCCGGCGCTCCCATCATTGTGGAGCCGCCGGCCACCCGGTCGAGCAACTCGCGGATCGGGGGCTCGTTGGGCTCCTCTTCGCGAACACGCCTGCCGCCATGGCCCCGTGGGGCGGTTCGGTCGGCATATTTGGGACGAACCCGATCGCGTTCGCCTGTCCGCTCCCCCGCCGCGCGCCGATCGTCATCGATCTCTCGCTCTCCAAGGTGGCGAGGGGCAACATCCTGGCCGCGAAACAGCGGGGTGAGAGCATCCCGGAAGGCTGGGCACTCGACGCCGCCGGTCGGTCGACGACCGATCCGGACGAGGCGCTCGGGGGAACGATGGTCCCGCTCGGGGATGCAAAGGGCACTGCTCTGGCGCTCATGGTCGAGCTTCTGGCAGCCGGGCTTACGGGGGCACGCTTCGCCTCTGAGGCATCGTCGTTCCTGGACGACAAGGGAGACCCGCCAGGGACCGGGCAACTCCTTCTCGCGTTCGACCCTGTCGGGCTCGGCGGCGAGGAGGCCTTGGCGCGTTGCGCAATGCTCGCCGAGGCGATCGAGGGTCAGGCGGGAGCCCGCCTCCCCGGAAGCCGCCGACTGGAGCTGCGCAGGAAGGCACAGGAAGCCGGCCTCGATGTCACTGACCAGCTTCTGGCTTCGATCCGCGCACTCTCCTGAGCGGTAATCCACTTCCGGAGCCGCTCGGCGGCGGGCCAATGGGCGCCCGCGGCGCCGCAGAAATGACAAAAAGTTTGCTCGCCCTGGGAACTCCGGCGTAGGAGGCACGTTGCCCTACGCCGTCGTGTCTCCATGACCCTCAAGAATGGGGCTGGTCCGACGCGTGCGTAGGGGAGCCGGCCGCCGAGGTCCGGCGAGTGCGGATGGGGGACCAAATGCCACAGATTGAATCGGCTGGGCCGCAGCTGGAACAGAAGCTGCTTCTCAAGGCCTTGCGCGCGTTCCGAAAGGGCGACTTCTCGGTCCGCCTTCCGCTGGATCTGACGGGAATCGACGGCGAAATCGCCGAAGCCTTCAACGACGTCGTCGAGTTGAATGCAGGCCTGGCCCGCGAGCTGGATCGCGTGGCGAAGTCGGTCGGCAAGGATGGACAGATCGGTGAGCGCTGCAAGCTTCCCCAGGCACGCGGCTGCTGGAGCGAATGTGTCGATTCCGTCAATTCGCTGGTCACGGATCTCGTTCAGCCGACTACCGAAGTCGCCCGCGTGATCGGGGCCGTGGCCAAGGGCGATCTCGGCCAAGCCATGCAGCTCGAGATCGAAGGGCGCCCACTGCGCGGGGAATTCCTTCGGATCGGCAAGGTCGTGAACACAATGGTCGGTCAGCTCGGCTCGTTCGCGAGCGAGGTCAGCCGGGTCGCGAAGGAAGTCGGCATCGAGGGAAAGCTGGGCGGTCAGGCCCAGGTCAAAGGCGTTGCCGGTACCTGGAAGGACCTCACCGACAACGTGAACATGATGGCCGCCAATCTGACGGGTCAGGTGCGCAATATCGCCGAAGTGACGACGGCCGTCGCGAATGGCGATCTCTCGAAGAAGATCACCGTCGACGTGAAGGGCGAGATGCGGGAGCTGAAGGACACCATCAACACGATGGTGGACCAGCTCAACTCCTTCGCGTCCGAGGTGACGCGTGTCGCGCGCGAGGTCGGCACGGAGGGCAAGCTCGGAGGCCAAGCCCAGGTGACAGGCGTCGGGGGAACGTGGAAGGACCTCACCGACAACGTGAACATGATGGCCGCCAATCTGACGAGCCAAGTGCGCGGAATCGCCGAGGTCGTGACCGGCGTCGCAGAAGGGAACCTGACACGCAAGCTGACGGTCGAGGCAAAAGGCGAGATTGCCGCCCTGGGCGAGACCATGAACGGCATGATCGATACCCTCGCGACCTTCGCCGATCAGGTCGTGAACGTGGCGCGCGAGGTGGGAATCGAGGGCAAGCTCGGCGGACAGGCGCGCGTGCCCGGTGCGGCGGGCCTCTGGCGAGATCTTACTGACAACGTGAACATGATGGCGGCGAACCTGACGGGTCAGGTGCGCAATATCGCCGAAGTGACGACGGCCGTCGCGAATGGCGATCTCTCGAAGAAGATCACCGTCGACGTGAAGGGCGAGATGCGGGAGCTGAAGGACACCATCAACACGATGGTGGACCAGCTCAACTCCTTCGCGTCCGAGGTGACGCGTGTCGCGCGCGAGGTCGGCACGGAGGGCAAGCTCGGAGGCCAAGCCCAGGTGACAGGCGTCGGGGGAACGTGGAAGGACCTCACCGACAACGTGAACATGATGGCGGCGAACCTGACAGGTCAGGTGCGCAACATCGCCGAGGTGACAACGGCCGTAGCAAACGGCGATCTCTCGAAGAAGATCACCGTCGACGTTCGGGGAGAACTCCTCGAACTCAAGAATACCATCAATACGATGGTGGACCAGCTCAACTCCTTCGCCTCAGAGGTGACGCGTGTCGCGCGCGAGGTCGGCACGGAGGGCAAGCTCGGAGGCCAAGCCCAGGTGACGGGTGTCGGCGGCGTCTGGAAAGGCCTGACCGACAACGTGAACATGATGGCGGCGAACCTGACCGGCCAGGTTCGCAACATCGCGGAGGTGACGACGGCCGTCGCGAATGGTGATCTCTCGAAGAAGATCACCGTCGACGTTCGGGGAGAACTCCTCGAACTCAAGAATACCATCAATACGATGGTGGACCAGCTCAACTCCTTCGCCTCAGAGGTGACCCGCGTCGCCAAGGAGGTGGGATCGGAGGGCAAGCTCGGTGGGCAGGCTCAGGTCAAAGGCGTCGGCGGCACCTGGAAAGGCCTCACCGACAACGTGAACCTCATGGCCGCCAATCTGACCGGGCAGGTCCGTGGGATCGCCGAGGTGGTGACGGCCGTTGCCCAAGGTGATCTTTCCAAGAAGATCACCGTTCTCGTCGAGGGCGAGATGCTGGAGCTGAAATCGACCATCAACACGATGGTGGACCAGCTGAACTCGTTTGCCTCCGAGGTGACCCGCGTTGCCCGCGAGGTCGGCACGGAGGGAAAGCTCGGCGGGCAGGCCCAGGTGACGGGCGTCGGCGGAACGTGGAAGGACCTGACCGACAACGTGAACATGATGGCCGCCAATCTGACCGGCCAGGTTCGCAACATCGCCGATGTGACGACTGCCGTCGCGAACGGAGATCTCTCAAAGAAGATCACCGTGGACGTGAAGGGCGAGATGCTGGAATTGAAGTCGACCATCAACACGATGGTCGATCAGCTCAATTCCTTTGCGTCCGAGGTTACGCGGGTCGCGCGTGAGGTCGGCACGGAAGGGAAGCTCGGCGGGCAGGCCCAGGTCAAAGGCGTGGGCGGCACCTGGAAGGACCTCACGGACAACGTGAACATGATGGCGGCGAACCTGACGGGTCAGGTTCGCAACATCGCCGAGGTCACGACGTCGGTCGCCAGCGGGGATCTCTCGAAGAAGATCACCGTGGACGTCAAAGGCGAGATGCTTGAGCTCAAGAACACCATCAACACGATGGTGGACCAGCTCAACTCGTTTGCCTCCGAGGTCACACGCGTCGCGAAGGAAGTCGGCACGGAAGGCAAGCTCGGCGGCCAGGCGCGCGTGGAAGGCGTCTACGGGATCTGGCGGGATCTGACCGACAACGTGAACCAGCTTGCCGCCAACCTGACCAATCAGGTTCGTGCAATCGCCGAAGTGGCGACGGCCGTGACCCGGGGCGATCTGACCCGCTCGATCACGGCAGAAGCGCTCGGCGAGCTTGCAGCCCTGAAAGACAACATCAACGAGATGATCCGCAATCTGCGTGATACGACGCAGAAGAACGCGGAGCAGGACTGGCTGAAGACCAATCTCGCCAGGTTCACGCGGATGCTGCAAGGCGAACGCGATCTCGTGACGGTCTCGAACCTAATCCTGTCCGAAATCGCACCTCTGGTGAATGCGCAACGGGGCGTATTCTACAGCGTGAACAACGATGCCGGGGAGCCCGCGCTCGAACTCGTGGCATCTTACGCCTTTACCGAGCGCAAGAACCTCTCCAACCGCTTCCGGCTTCGCGAAGGTCTCGTCGGCCAAGTTGCGTATGAGAAAAAGCGCATCCTTCTGACGAATGTCCCGCCGGACTATATCACGATCAGCTCGGCTCTCGGGGAAGCCCCGCCGCTCAATATCATCGTCCTACCGGTGCTCTTCGAGCAGGAGGTGAAGGCCGTCATCGAGCTTGCATCCTTCAGCCGCTTCTCGGACACGCACCAATCCTTCCTGGACCAGCTGACCGAGTCGATCGGGATCGTGCTCAACACGATTGCCGTCAACATGCGGACAGAAGGACTCCTGAGGCAGTCGCAACTCCTGACCACGGAGCTACAGAGCCAGCAGGAGGAGCTCAAGAAGACGAACGACCGGCTCGAGCAGCAGGCTGCAAGCCTGCGCGAGTCGGAGGAACTCCTGCGGCAGCAGCAGGAGAAGCTCCAGCGCACGAACGAGGAGCTGGAGGACAAGGCCGGGCTGCTCGAGCTGCAGAAGCAGGAGGTCGAGGAAAAGAATCGCGAGGTTTCCATCGCGAAGACCGCTCTCGAGGAGAAGGCGGAGCAGCTCTCTCTCACTTCGCGCTACAAGTCACAGTTCCTGGCCAACATGAGCCACGAACTCCGGACGCCGCTCAACTCCCTGCTGATCCTCTCCAAGCTCCTGTCGGAGAATCCCGACGGGAATCTTACGGAGAAGCAGCGCGACTTCGCCAAGACGATTCACGCAGCCGGATCCGATCTCCTCGCTCTCATCAACGACATCCTCGACCTTTCGAAGATCGAGTCGGGCACCGTCTCTCTCGAGGTCTCCACCGTGTCCCTCGGAGAGCTTACCTCGCATATGGATCGCACGTTCCGGCAGGTGGCGGAGGAGCAGCATCTCGACTTCCATATCGAGATCGATCCAAGCCTTCCCGGAACAGTCAGGACGGATTCGAAGCGCCTGCAGCAGGTGCTGCGCAATCTTCTGTCCAACGCCTTCAAGTTCACGGAGAAGGGCGGGGTCACCCTCAAGATCGGAACCGCCGAAGGATCGCCGCTGCGCGCAGGCACGGAATGGCTGGCTTTCTCGGTGATCGATACCGGGATCGGAATTCCCGAGGACAAGCAGCGCATCATCTTCGAGGCTTTCCAGCAAGCCGACGGCACGACGAGCCGCAAATATGGCGGCACGGGGCTCGGGCTGGCGATCAGCCGCGAGATCGCGCGCCTCTTGGGCGGAGAGCTCGTGGTCTCGAGCGCACCCGGCCGCGGCTCTACGTTCTCGCTCTACCTGCCGGTCCAGCCGCCGGCGACACAGGTCGAAAGCCATGGCCGGACGATCGATGGGCCGATTTCACTGGCCCGTCCCGATGCCCCGAAGGCTCTCTCGGCATCAGCGGACGATCGGCATGCGATCTCGCCGGGTGACCATGTCGTTCTGGTCATTGAGGACGACGCCATGTTCGCGTCGGTCCTGTTGGAGATCGCGCGGGAGCAGGGCTTCAAGGGGCTGATCGCGACCGATGGCGCCGCGGCCCTGGCCCTGGCGAACAGGTACAAGCCCGACGCGATCACCCTCGATCTCGGCCTGCCCGACATGGATGGCTGGGCTCTGCTGGACCTGTTCAAGCACGACCCGCGCACCCGGCATATTCCGATCCATGTCATCTCCGTCGATGACCAGCGCAAGCGCGGTCTCCGAGCCGGAGCCTTCGGCTTCCTGGAGAAGCCAGTCGACCGGGACGCACTGCTGGCAGCCCTGTCACGGACGAAGGACTTCATCTATCGTCCCATCAAGGATCTCCTCCTCGTGGAGGATGATCCCAATCAGCGCATGAGCATCGCGGAGTTGCTCGGTGACGGAGGCGTCTCGGTGACGGGCGTTGAAACGGCGGAGCAGGCGCTCGAGGCCCTTAATGCGCGCCGGTTCGACTGCGCCATCATCGATCTCGGGTTGCCCGACATGCCCGGCATCGAGCTGATCGAGCGGATGCGCAAGGTGCAGGGTGGGGAGGAGATCCCGATCATCGTCTATACTGGCCTGGAACTCTCGAAGATCCAGGAGCGCACGCTCGAGCGGATGGCGTCGACGATCATCGTGAAAGGGGACGGATCCTCCGAGCGCCTGCTCGAGGAGACCGCTCTGTTTCTGCACCGGGCACTTGCGGAGATTCCGCAGAGCCAGCAGATCATCGTTCCCCGGCACGACACCTCCTCGCTTGAGGGACGTACCATTCTGATCATCGACGATGATGTGAGAAACATCTTCTCGCTCACCAGCGCTCTCGAGCAGCACGGAATGAAAACCGTCTTTGCGGAGAATGGACGGGACGGCATCGAGACGCTCGAGAGGACGCCTGACATCGACGCCGTGCTCGTCGATATCATGATGCCGGAGATGGACGGCTACGAAACCATGAGAGCGATCCGGGGCATCCCGCGCCACGAGGATCTGCCGCTTATCGCCGTGACCGCCAAGGCCATGAAGGGTGATCGTGAGAAGTGCCTCGAAGCGGGGGCATCCGACTATGTCTCCAAGCCGGTCGATATCGATCAACTTCTGGCCGTGCTGCGGGTCCAGCTTGGAGCAAGCCGATCCGCGATTGCGGCGAACGGGTCCGCGGAGGATGAGTTGCGGATATGACCGATCTGACGGAGTGGCAGGGCGGTTCGGTCGATCCTGCTCTGCCGCGACCCCTGGTTCCTCCGCTTGGGCTCGTTACGGCCAAAATCCTCATCGTCGATGATGATCCGAAAAACCTGCTCGCAGTGGAGGAGATGCTCCGTGCGCCGGGGCTCGAGATCGTCACGGCCCAGTCCGGTGAGGCGGCCCTGCGCTGTGTCCTGCGCGACGATTTCGCAGTCATCCTTCTCGATGTGCAGCTACCGAGCATGGATGGCTACGAGGTTGCCACCCTGATCCGGGGACGGCCGAAGACCTCACGCGTGCCGATCATCTTTCTCACCGCCTATAACAAGGAGGATCTGCACGTCTTCCGTGGGTATACGGCGGGTGCGGTCGATTACGTCTTCAAGCCGATCGAGCCGATCATCCTGAAGTCGAAGGTCAACGTCTTCGTCGACCTGTTTCGCAAGACCGAGGAAATTCGCCGGCAGGGTGAGGAGGAACGGCGCCTTCTCATGGAGAACCTGCGGGTGCGCAGCGAAAAACTCCGGGCTGAGCAGGATCTCCGTCGGCGCGAGGAACACCAGTCCATCGTCCTGCGATCTCTGCCAGTCGCCCTTTACACGGCAGGTCTCGGCAACGATCGGCGCAAGCTTCGGTTCACGAACCCGAAGATCAAGGACATCACCGGCTTTTCTCCTGCAGCGTTCTTCGAGGACGAGAGCTTTTGGGAGTCACGACTGCATCCGGATGATCGGGAGCGGGTTCTCGGCCAGCTCGCCTCGGCCGAACAGGACGACTCGCTGGCGATCGAGTATCGATGGCGCTGCGCAGATGACGTCGACCGCCACTTCCTCGATCAGACGGTCCTGATCCGCGACGAGAGCGGCAGGCCACGCGAGTATTTCGGCCTCTGGTTCGATGTCAGCGAGCGGAAGCAACTCGAACAGAAGCTTCTGCATGCGAGCAAGTTAGAAGCCGTGGGTCGGTTGACGGGCGGAATCGCACACGACTTCAACAACATGCTGAGCGTGGTGATCGGGAATCTCGATCTTCTCCAGAGGAGCATCGAGGGTAACGAGAAGGCTCTTCGGCGGACACGACTCGCCATGGACGGCGCCCAGCGCTGTGCGGATCTCACTCACCGGCTGCTCGCCTTCTCGCGCCGCCAGCCCCTGCAAGCCACCGTGCTCGACCTGAAGGCACTCATGCCGGGATTGCTCGAATTGATGCAGCGGACTCTCGGGGAACGGATCAGGGTCCAGCTGGAATCGAGCGACGACCTGTGGCCCGTCCGGGTTGATCGCGTCCAGCTCGAAGCAGGGCTGATCAACCTCGCCGTCAATGCGCGGGACGCCATGACCGAGGGCGGCGACCTGCAGATCAGGCTGGAGAACAAGGTGTTTCCCGAGGCCGAGGATCCGGGCGGAGAATGCGTGATGATCTCCGTCACGGATACCGGGGAGGGCATGTCGCCGGAGGTAAAGCAGCGCGTCTTCGAACCATTCTTCACCACGAAGGAGAGCGGAAAGGGAACAGGCCTCGGGCTCTCGATGGTCTATGGTTTCATTCAGCAATCTGGCGGCCGCGTCGAGCTCGAGAGCGCGCCGGGACAGGGCACCACGATCCGCCTTATCCTTCCACGGGCGGTGGGTGAGGTGGATCGCGCCATGGAGCCTGTCGCAGACGTTGCGGAGCCGTTCGGCCAGGGGCGCAAGGTCCTCGTGGTCGAAGACGACCCGGCCGTCCGCCAGGTTGCCGTCTCGACCCTCAAGTCGCTCGGATTCCAGGTGCAGGAGGCCGAAACCGGGGATGATGCAGCGCGCCTGCTGCAACGCGACGGCGAGATCCTGCTCGTGCTGAGCGACGTGCGAATGCCGGGAGACATGACCGGTATCGACCTCGCTCGGCTCGTCAGGCAGGAGAGGCCGTCCGTGCGCGTGCTGCTCACGACCGGATATGTCGAAGGCGATTCGACGGTCGACGACGTGGACCTGCTCTACAAGCCGTATCGCGCCAACGATCTGGCAGAAAAGATCCAGTCGCTCCTCCGCGCCGCCTGACGGACAGGGCTGGCTCGCCTCGATCGAGGAGGACGGGGCCGAGCCGGGAGGCTATATCGGCCTCCCGCCCTGAAAGGGCTGTCCGGTCAGGCGTCATGATTCTCCATTACTACCCCGGCAATGCGAGCCTTCTGCCCCATTTCATGCTGCGTGAGATCGGCAGGCCTTTCGAACTGCGCCTCGTCGATCGCACTCGGAACGAGCAAAAATCGGCCGAATATCTCCAGCTCAATCCGGGTGGGCTCATCCCGACGCTCGTCGACGGAAGTCTCGTCCTGTTCGAGACCGCGGCGATCGCACTGCATCTCGCGGACAAGTACCCGGATGCCGGCCTTGCACCGCCTTTCGGCTCGTCCGACCGAGCCCAGTTCTACAAGTGGATGGTTCATCTCACGAACACGCCTCAGGCCGAGTTCCGGGCCTGGTTCTATCCCCACGAGCATGTCAGCGACGAAGCCGCAGCGCCGAGCGTGAAGGCGGCCGCCGAAATCCGCCTTCAGGCCATGTTCGCGCGGATCGAGGCGCAACTGGGCGAAGGGCCCTGGCTTTTGGGTGAGCGCTTCTCCGCCGCGGATCTGTTCCTGTTCATGCTGATCCGATGGGGGCGTTCCATGGAAGTTCCGCCGCGCAGCCGTGCAGGGCTGATGGCGCTCGCGGAACGGGTCCTCGAGCGTCCCGCCGTCCAGGAAACGCTTGCGGCCGAAGGTATCGAATCGCCCTTCGTATAGAGCCTTCGAGGGGCTCAGGGGTCGAACATCCCGGCCAAGCCGATAGAGTCGACCCTCACCGCACGGCTCGTTGCCCCCAGCCGCGTCCGGTGCCCAAGTCCATCACCGATGGCTTCCGTCGAGGCGATCATGCTCCTTCAAGACCTGCAACAGCGCGTGCGCCCCGTCCTCGTCGGCATTCCCGCCCTTGGACTTCTTGCAGGATTCCTGGCTCGCCTCCTCGGCTATGGCGGATTGGCTCCGGCAATCTGGGTCGCGGCAACGATCCCGGTGCTGCTCGTCCTGCTTGCGGAGATCGTTACGAGCCTGAGGCGGGGCGACTTCGGGCTGGACGTCGTCGCTGCACTGTCGATGACGGCAGCGCTCATATTCGGCGAGGAGCTCGCGGCCGTCGTGGTCGCTCTGATGTATTCGGGCGGCCAGTACCTGGAGAGTTTCGCCGAGGGGCGTGCGCGTCGGGAGATGACCGCTCTTCTGTCACGGGTTCCCCGGACGGCGATGCGGCACCGCGACGACGGCCTGGAAGAAATTGCGCTGGACGCGATCGACGCAGGTGATCGCCTGCTCATCCGACGCGGAGACGTCGTTCCGGTCGACGGCACGGTCGCGTCCAGAGTTGCGGTCCTCGACGAATCCGCTTTGACCGGCGAGGCGCTGCCGGTCCAGCATCGGGCCGGTGAGGCCGTCATGAGCGGGTCAGCGAATGCCGGCGATGCCTTCGACCTGACGGCCTCCCGCCGCGCCTCGGACAGCACTTTCGCGGGCATTATCCGGCTCGTCGAGCAGGCGCAACGCTCCAGGGCGCCGATGGCCCGCCTCGCCGACCGCTACGCCATGGGCTTTCTCGTCGTCACGGTCGCCATTGCCTCCGCGGCCTGGTTTCTCACGGGAGATCCAATCCGGGCCGTTGCCGTGCTCGTCGTAGCGACCCCGTGCCCGCTCATCCTGGCCGTCCCGGTAGCCCTCGTCTCGGGGCTCTCCAGGGCCGCGCGACACGGCATCCTGATCAAGGGTGGCAAGGCGCTCGAGGTCATGTCCGGCATACGCGCAGTCGTTCTAGACAAGACCGGAACCCTGACGGATGGCAGGCCTCGTCTGGTTTCCACCGAAGTCGCACCCGGTATCGAGCCGGACGAGCTTCTCATGATCGCCGCGTCTCTCGAGCAGGCTTCGCATCACACGATTGCCCAGACCATCGTCGCTGGAGCTCGCGCGAGGGGCATGACGCTCGCCACACCGTCAGATGTGGCGGAGACCCCTGGCGAAGGGGTCGAGGGGCGGGTGCAGGGCTATCACGTGATCGTCGGCGGCCTGAGCTTCGTGAGCGGCAAGCTCGGTATTTCGGAAACGTCGCTCGGGATCGCTGCGGGAACGCCGGGATCCGTCATGGTTGCGGTAGCAATCGAGGGAAGGCTGGCGGGAGTGCTCGTTCTCGCGGACGAGCTTCGGGCGGGCACCGAGACTTTCCTGGCCCGGCTGCGGACGTTCGGCGTGGAGCGCATCGTGCTCGCAACCGGCGACCGGCAGGATGTCGCAAGGGAGGTGACAAGAGGTCTTCCCTTCGACGCGGTCCGGGCAGACCTGACGCCGGATCAGAAGGTCACGACCATCCTCTCCGAGAGGAAAAACGGGCCGGTCATGATGATCGGTGACGGCGTGAACGATGCTCCCGCCTTGGCCGCAGCCGATCTCGGCGTTGCGATGGGCTCGCGCGGTGCCGCGGCCTCGGCGGAGGCCGCCGATGTCGTTCTCCTCGTCGACCGGCTGAATGCCGTCCTGCCTGGGCTCGAGATCGCCCGCCGCTCACGCCGGATCGCTCTGGAGAGCGTCTACGGCGGCATCGGCCTCTCGGTTCTTGGGATGATCGCCGCCGCCTTCGGCCACATCACCCCGGTGCAAGGAGCATTGATCCAGGAGGCTATCGACATCGCCGTCATTCTCAATGCCCTGAGGGCGCTGCAGGACAAACCAGCGAGTGGACATTCTCTATCACCGGACCAGATAGCCGGCCGGGAACGGCACAGCGCAGCCCAGAATGCGAATCTGGTCTGAGCATTGGAATGTATCTGGTGGGATGAGTGATTATGTGACTCGTGACAGCGAGCGGAGTGAAATCATTCAGCGGCGCATCCGTCGGCGGGTAGATTGCTTCGCCTGCGGCTCGCAAGGACGGAGGTGCGGCGGGACGGGCAGTGCATCACGCCTCCTCGCAAGGACGAAGTGCGGCGGAAGCGGCGGTGCATCGCGCCTGCGGCGCGCAAGGACTGGGCGGGTCCGGTGCTACTCCGGTTCCGGCCCTGCACCTCCCGCCCTCATACCCTCTTCGTCATTGCGAACGAAGTGAAGCAATCCAGACCATCGCATCAGAATGGATTGCTGCGCCTGCAGCCCGCATGACGAAACAGTGTCGAACCCGTACCGTTGATCAGGACGGGACCGCCTCACGGCCCGACCGATTCTCATTCAGAAATGCCGCGGCAATCAGCGCGCGAGTGTAGTCTTCCCTCGGGCTGTCGAAGATCTGGTCGACCGGCCCTCGTTCGACGATCTTGCCGCTCTTCATCACGAGGATCTCGTCCGAGAGCGCACGCACGACGGCGAGGTCGTGGCTGATGAACACGTAGGCGAGTCCGTGCGCTTGCTGGAGATCGCGCAGGAGAACGACGATCTCCTTCTGGACGGAGCGGTCGAGCGCCGAGGTCGGCTCGTCGAGCACCACGAGCTTCGGGTGAAGGATCATCGTGCGTGCAATCGCGATACGCTGCCTTTGCCCGCCGGAGAATTCATGCGGAAAGCGATTGCGCCAAGCGGGGTCGAGCCGGACTTCCTCGAAAGCTTTCGCAGCCCGCCGATCCCGTTCGCGACGCGAGATTCCCGGCTCGTGAACGAGCAATCCCTCGGTGACGATCTCGCCGGCGGTCATGCGGGGCGACAGAGAGCCGAACGGGTCCTGAAAGACGATCTGAAGCTTTCGCCGAAGCGGTCGCATGTCACTTCGGCTGAGCGGCATCAGGTTCCGATCCTCGAAGCGTATGAGGCCCGAGGCAGGCTGCAACCGCAGGATCGCGCGGCCGAGGGTGGATTTCCCCGAGCCGGATTCGCCGACGACTCCGATCGTCTCGCCGGCCCTTACGTGGAGATCGACACCGTCGACCGCCCTCAGGATGTGATGGTGCCGGCCGAAAAGCCCCGAGGAGAGATCGAACGTGACCTCGATGTTGCGCGCATCGAGCACGACGGGGCTGTTGGTCGGTGACTGCTCTTTCGTTCCGCTCGGCTCCGCATTGATCAGCATGCGCGTATAGGCATGCTGCGGGGTTGCAAACAAAGCTTCCGTCTTGCCATGTTCCACGACCGTGCCGCCGCGCATCACGTAGGTCCGATCCGCGATGCGCCGAACGACGCCGAGGTCGTGGGTGATGAACACGATCGCCATGTCGAGGCGCTTCTGCAGGTCGGCGAGCAGTTCGAGGATGCGCGCCTGTACGGTCACGTCGAGCGCCGTGGTCGGCTCGTCGGCAACCAGCACGTCAGGCCTGTTGGCCAGGGCCATTGCCATCATCACGCGCTGGCGCTGCCCGCCGGAGAGCTCGTGCGGATAGGAATCGATACGGCGCCGGGGATCGGCAATCCGCACCAGATCCAGCAATTCGATCGCGCGCTCGCGGGCATCCCTTCGGCCGAGACCGCCATGGGTGATGAGCGGCAGCGCGAGCTGATCGCCGATCCGGTAGAGCGGATCGAGCGACGTCATCGGTTCCTGGAAGATCATCGTCAGCTTCGAGCCGCGATACCGGTTCAGGCGATTTGCCGGCAGGCCGATGAGTTCCTCGCCACGATACCGGACCGATCCTTCCGCCCAGCCGTTCGAGGCAAGGAGGCCCATGACGGACATCACCGTCTGACTTTTTCCGGAACCGGACTCGCCGACGATCGCGATCGTTTCGCCGGAGCGCACGTCGAAGTCCACGCCCTTGACCGCATGAAGCACGCCGTCGCCGGTGCGAAAGCGAACGTGAAGACCCCGTACCGACAGGATCGGCTCGGCTTCGATCGCCGTCTGGTCGGATCCCATTGCCGTCATCGGTCTCTCGGATCGAGGGCGTCCCGGAGGCCATCGCCGATGAAGTTCAAGGCCAGCAGGGTCACGACGAGGAATAGCGATGGGTAGATCAGCATGAAGGTCGCGCCCTGGATGTTCTTCGCGCCGTCCGCAATGAGCACGCCCCAGCTCGACCACGGCTCCTGAACGCCGAGCCCCAGGAAGGACAGGAAGCTCTCGAGGAGGATCACCTTCGGGACCAGGAGAGTCATGAAGACGACCACCGGCCCGAGGGTGTTCGGGATGACGTGCCGACGGATGATGCCTCGCGTCTCGACCCCCAGGGCTTCGGCGGCCTGCACGTATTCCTGCCGCTTGATCGAGAGCGTCTGCCCGCGCACGATCCGGGCCATGTCGAGCCACTCGACGGCGCCGACGGCCAGGAACATCAGGATGAAGTTCCGGCCGAAGAAGACGACCAGCATGATCACGAAGAAGATGAAGGGCAGCGAATAGAGGATGTCGACGATCCTCATCATCACCATGTCGACGCGGCCCCCGAGATAACCCGAGGTCGCGCCGTACACGACGCCGATCACGAGCGCCACGAGGGTCGCCAGGAGCCCGATCGAGAGCGAGATCCGGCCCGCGAAGAGCGTACGGGTCAGGAGATCGCGCCCGTTGGTGTCCGTTCCGAAGAAGAAGTAGTTGCGCTCGATCGGCACCTCGACGGTTAGGCGCCGGCCCTCGTCGGCCCTTTCGACCACGCGCGCCGGACCGAATAGGTCAGATCGGTCGAAATAGGCGAGGCCCCGCTCGTCGATCGGCCGTTGACCTACCAGAACCACGCGGACGAGATCGCCGGAGATCGAGATCGATTCCGGGCGGCCGCGAACCCGCGAGCCGATCCGCTCGATGGCAGGTGCGATATCCTCGTCCCTCGGATAGGCGGTCAGGCTCGCAGGAGTTCGACTGTAATCAGTGTAGACTTGGTCGAAGCGGTGGCCGGTGATTTCGGGGCCGACGATGCAGGCGATCGTGATGAGCAGGAGCGCGACCATGCTCGCGACGGCCGCCTTGTTTCGGAAGAGCCGCGCACGCGCATCAGCCCAGAGCGATCGTCCCAGTGTGGCTTCGACATCGGTCGTGTGGAGCGCGAACCCTTCGGCCATGGCAGCGTCAGTCGAAGCGGACGCGCGGGTCGAGCAGCGCGTAAAGGATGTCGACCACAAGGTTGAACACCAGGATGAAGACCGCGACGACGACGACCGTCCCCATCACGAGGGTATAGTCGCGGTTGAGAGCAGCCTCCGAGAAGTATCGGCCGATCCCAGGCAATCCGAAGATCGTCTCGACCACGATGGATCCCGTCAGGAGCGCCGCAGCCGCCGGACCGAGATAGGAGACGACCGGAAGAGCGGCGCCGCGGAGCGCGTGGCGCAGGATTACCGAGGTCGGGAGCCCCAGGGAGCGCAAGGTGCGGATATGATTCGAGCGGAGCGTCTCGATCATGGCGGCGCGCGTCATCCTGGCAATGACAGCGATCTGCGGCAATGCAAGGACGAGAACTGGCATGACGAGATTCTGCGGGGCGCCGCCGTTCCAGCCTGCCACCGGGAGCCAGGCGAGGGAAAGGCCGAGAATGATCTGCAGCACCGGCGCGACCACGAAGGTCGGAATCGTCAGGCCAAAGGTGCCGAGGCCGGTTACCGCATAATCGACCACGCTGTTCTGGCGGAAAGCCGCGATCGATCCCAGTGCGCCGCCGATGGGAATGGCGAGTCCGAGCGCCAGCGAACCGATCGTCATGGAGACCGGCAAGCCCTGTGCGAGCAGTTCCCCGACGGAGAAGTCGCGCATGATGAACGAGGGACCGAAATCCCCACGCAAAATCGAGCCGAGATAGAGGAGATATTGCTCGAAGAGCGAGCGATCGAGCTTGTAGATCCGGTTCAGGTTCTCCATCACCTTCGCCTCGAGCGGACGCTCGAGATCGAAGGGGCCGCCGGGGGCGAGACGGATCAAAAAAAAGGAGATCGTAACGATCGCAAAGAGCGTCGGCACGGCTGACAGGAGTCGGCGAAGAATGAAGGAGAGCACGCGCCTTCCGTCGCTCCTCTGATGCTCGCGATCGGGGAGGACCGGTCGCAAAAGGGAGCGGGCGCAGAGGCGCCCGCTCGGAAACAGTTTACTCCTTGATCTGGAGGAACCGCGATGGATAGACGCCGCGCAGGTTCTGATGGAAGCCAATCAACTTCGGCGAGATGAGATTCTTGGTCCCGTAGTGCAGAACCGGGATCCAGGGCTCCTCGCGCATGAAGATCTGCTCGGCCTTCAGGAGGATGTCCGCGCGCTTCTTCAGGTCTGTCTCGTTGGCGGCCTGCTTCATGAGGGCGTCGTATTCCTCGTTCTTCCA
Source organism: Microvirga massiliensis (assembly GCF_001006805.1). GTDB lineage: Bacteria > Pseudomonadota > Alphaproteobacteria > Rhizobiales > Beijerinckiaceae > Microvirga > Microvirga massiliensis. The sequence goes on from NZ_LN811365.1 coordinate 36,401, forward strand.
CTTCCCGTAGTTGAAGCCCTTGTTGTCGCTCTCGAGCAGGAACAGGAAGTTCTGCGGATCCGAGTAGTCGCCGATCCAGCCATAGCGCGCGATGTCGAAGTCGCCGCCATCGCGCAGATATGCGAAGTGAGTCTTCGCATCCGTGTTGATGAACGACGTCTCGACACCGATGCGTTTCCACATGTCGGCAATCGCAACCACCGTGTTCCGGTTGTTGTCGAGCGTGTTGTAGCGCAGCTCGACCTTCAGCTGCTTGCCGCCTGGCCCGAAGCCGGCCTCCTTGAGGAGTTCCTTCGCCCGATCCTCACGCTCGATCGGCGCCATGTCCTTGTATTCGGCGATCGCCGGTGTGCCGTAGTTTCCGATGCCGGGAGGCACGAAGGAATAGGCCGGCTGCATCGTCTCGCTCCAGATCCGCTCCGCGATGTCCTCGCGGTCGATGACCATGGAGAGCGCCTTGCGCACGCGGACGTCGTTGAACGGCGGCTTCGACGTGTTGACCGGCAATGCCCAGACGCCGAGATACGGCCCGAGGACCACCTGGCTGCCGAAGCGGTCCTTGAGCGACTTCATCTGATCGGCCGGAATATCCGGCGTCGAGTGAAGCTCGCCCGCCTGGAAGCGTCGCGTGGCGGCGGCGAGATCCGAGACCGGATAGAACATCACGACGTCGATCTGGACGTTCTTCGCGTCGTGAAAGTAGGGGTTCTTGACGACCTTGATGTGCGAGTTGGGAACGAACTCGGCGAGCATGTAGGCGCCGTTCGAGACGAGGTTCCCCGGCTTGACGTAATCCTTGCCGAATTTTTCGACGCTCGGTGGATGAAGGGGCAGTCCCGTCTGGTGCGTCAGCAATTGAATGAAATATGGGGTCGGGCGTTCCAGACGGATCTCGAGCGTGTGGTCGTCGACGGCCGTCACGCCGAGCTCCTCGGGTTTGGCCTGACCCTTGTTGATCTTCTCGGCGTTGAGGATCGGATAGAGGATGTTCGCATATTTGGCGCCGGTTTCCGGCGACATGATCCGGCGATACGCGAAGACAAAGTCCGAGGCTTTGACAGGGTCGCCGTTCGACCATTTCGCATTGGCGCGCAGGGTGAAGCGGTAAAGCTTCCCGTCGTCCGACATCTCCCACTTTTCAGCCACCCCCGGGACCACCTCGCCCTTGGCGTTGTGAATCACGAGACCTTCGTAGAGGTCCCGTAAGATGTGTCCCTCCCCGACGGTGGAGGTCTTATGGGCATCGAGCGTTTCCGGCTCGGCATCGTTGCCGCGGTTGTACACGACCTCTGCGGTCGCGGCACCCATGAGAGCAACTGTCGCCAAGACGGCAAAAGCCGTCCGTTTCAACCAAGACGACATGAAAGGCGTCCTCTATTAATCCACTATTCCCAAGCTAGTGAACGGCTCCGACCCGCTCCGGCGGGCCTTGACCCTTTGTCTTCAGGAAACGCCCCAATGTCCAGTGGGCGCCCGACGTGATCCTGGAGCGGCCGGACTCGTCCCCGCGTGGGGAACGGTCCGCACCTTGCTCGCCACCAATACCCGTTGCGTCGATGGCCTATACGTAAGTCCCGTCCGAGGGGTCAGGCGCCGCTGTCGAAGACTAGGCCGGCGGCCTCAATCCCCGCAGCCGCGGCGATCTCGTCGTTGTCGGACGTGTCACCCGACACGCCGACGGCGCCGAGGAGCGTTCCCTGGGCATCCTTGATGAGAACGCCGCCGGGGACCGGGACGAGTTCACCGCCGACCACGTGGCTCACGCTTGCGACGAAGTAGGGGCGATCGATCGCCATCTTGTGGAGAGCCCGGGAGCCGACACCGAGCGCCAGAGCGCCATAGGCCTTGGCCATCGCGATCTGCGACCGCTTGAGACTGGTGCCATCCTCGGCGAGGAGACCGCGCAGCGCCCCGCGGGAATCGTAGACTGCTACGGCCAAGGGCTTGAACGACTTCTCGCGCCCTGCCTTGAGGGTCGCGGTCAGGATCGTCTGGGCCGCTTCGAGGCTGAGTTCTGGCATTGGGCACTTCTCCTTTGGGAAATCTGTGTGACTGTGCTGCTGCATCCTACCCGCGGGGGACGCTCCGTCTCCGTGCGGAGCCGGTTATCTCAGAATGTGTGCCGGATACGATCGCGAGCAGCCAGCCAATCCGCTACGGCGCGGCGCTCCTCGAGCGTCATCCCGGTCAGGTTCCCGGGTGGCATGGCGTGGGTCAGCACGCTCTGGATCCGGATGGATTCGGCGCGACGGGCGATTTCCTCGGATGTATCTAGCCTGACGCCTTTCGGCGCAGTTGCGATACCCGGCCAGACGGGTTCTGCCGCATGGCACATCGAGCATCGGGATTGGACAGCCAGAAGAGCCTCCTCGGTCGGCAGCATCGCCGCCGGAACGGGCGCAGTGTTCGAGGCGAGGGCGACTGTCGGCCGCCCGATTATGGAAAGATAGATCGCAGCAACGATACAGGCCGCGGCTACGGCCCATGTCCACCAAGGGGAGCCCTTGTGGGCATGCCTGCTGTTGAAGAAATGGCGGATGACCGCACCCGCAACGACGATCAGCCCGACAATGGCGACCGAGTAGCGGGATGACCACGCAAGCGGGTAATGGTTCGACAGCATCAGGAAGACGACGGGAAGCGTCAGATAGTTGTTGTGTGTCGACCGCTGCTTTGCTTCCTTTCCGAGCTTCGGATCGGGCTGCCGGCCCGCGATCAGATCCGCGACGACCTTCCGCTGGTTCGGAATGATGACGACGAACACGCTGGCAGACATCCAGGTGGCGATCATCGCTCCGGTGTGGAGAAAGGCCGCCCGCGGCGACAGGACCTGCATGAAGCCCCATGCGGCCGCAAGGATCAGAATGAACACAGCCCCCGAAAGCGTGGCATCCCGATTGCCGAGCGGCGAGCGGCACAGGCCCTCATAGATCAGCCACGCGCCGGTGAGTCCGGAGATCCCGATGGCGGCCACTTGCCAGGGAAGCAGATCCATGGTCTCGTGGTCGATCGAGTACAGCTCCGCCTGCAGATAGTAGACCCAGACGAGCAGGAAAAATCCCGTCAACCAGGTGCTGTAGCTTTCCCACTTGAACCAGGTGAGCTCTCGCGGGAGTTCCGGCGGCGCAATGAGGTATTTGCGCATGTTGTAGAAGCCGCCGCCGTGGACCTGCCAGGCCTCGCCGCCGACCCCCTCGGGCAGGCCCTCACGCCTCCGCAAGCTCAGGTCGAGATGGATAAAATAGAATGAGGAGCCGATCCAGGCGATTGCGGTAACGACATGGGTCCACCGCAGAATCTGGCCGATCCATTCCGAGATCTGGGGGTCGAGCATGCTCTCAGTCTGGACGCCGTGAGGCTGGCGGGAAAGGGGGCGGAAGCTGTCTATCGCGGGCGGCCGGTACACGGTTTTTACATCCGGTTCAACAGAGCCGTCCCAGGCGTCGACAACTCGAGGCAGTCGATCTGTGCGAAGAAGATATCACCCTGGCCCAACCAAGCTCTATATCGGGCGTTGACGAGGGTGACCCGTCGACAACCCTGGAGCCCGCGGTGCGCTACCGCTTCACGAACATCGCTCTCGTCATTGTTCTGATCCTCCTCACCGCCTTCGTGGCCGAGCCTTACGTGGCGCGCTGGCTCTATTCGCAGGAGCAGCCCCGAGCGATCACCGCGCGCGGTGACCTCGCACCCATCGAACAGACGACGATTGGAATATTCGAGCGAATCTCTCCCTCCGTCGTCCACGTCTTTGCACGTCCCGACCCGCGGCGTTTGCTCCAACCGTTTGGTGGTGAAGGGGGAGGGGGCGTGCAATCAGGTACGGGATTCCTCTGGGACGAAGCCGGGCATGTCGTCACGAACAATCACGTCATCGAGGGCGCGAGTCCCGTCACCGTGCGGTTTGCATCCGGAGAGGTCGTCCCTGCGGAGATCGTCGGAACCGCGCCGAACTACGATCTCGCGGTCCTGCGTCTCGGGAGAATGCGGGAACCTCCACCGCCAGTTCCGATCGGCACCTCCGCGGATCTCAAGGTCGGACAGGAGACCTTTGCGATCGGGAATCCCTTCGGGCTCGACCAGACGCTGACCACCGGCATCATCAGCGCCCTGCAGCGCCGCCTGCCCACCAGCGAGGGGCGAGAGATCGCAGATGTGATCCAGACGGACGCGGCCATCAATCCAGGGAACTCCGGCGGGCCGCTCCTCGATTCGGCAGGCCGCCTGATCGGGGTCAACACGGCGATCTTCTCCCCCTCCGGAGCATTCGCCGGAATCGGGTTCGCGATCCCGGTCGATGTCGTCAACCGCGTCGTTCCCCAACTCATCCGGAACGGACGCGTCCCGACACCCGGCATCGGGATCATCGCGGGCGAGGAGGCTGCGGCGGCGCAACTCGGCATTAAAGGCGTCATCGTGGTGCGAGTCGTACCGGGCTCGCCCGCCGAACGAGCCGGCCTGCGCGGGATCGACCCACGCACCGGCGCGCTCGGCGACATCATCGTCGGCGTGAACGGAAAGGAGGTGAGCCGCCTCTCCGATCTGACCGCCGCTCTCGAGAAGGCCGATATTGGGAAGCCTGTCGAACTCACTATCGAGCGCAACGGCCGGACCATGACCACCCAGGTCGACGTCGCCGATATCGGGGAGGCTCGTCGGTGAAGAGGGGTAGGCTCGAGCTTCCGCGTCGGCCTTGACGGATGACGTAACGGCGAGTTCATTCCGGCTCCCTTTCGGAGACCTTGATGGGGCGTCTCTCTACACATGTTCTCGACACGGCGTCGGGCAGACCCGCTGCGGGCGTGCGCATCGAGCTGTTCCGGCTCGAGGGCGCGCAGCGCGAGCCGCTCCTGACCGCCACGACCAATGCCGACGGGCGCACCGAGGCGCCGCTGCTGGCGGGTGAGGCGTTCCGGGCCGGCACCTACGAGCTCGTGTTCCACGTCGGGGATTACTTTCGCGCCCGTGCCACCGCGACGGCGGACCCGCCCTTCCTCGATCTGGTGCCGCTGCGCGTCGGCCTCGCGGAGCCCGACGGCCACTACCATGTTCCGCTCCTGGTCTCGCCCTGGAGCTATTCCACCTACCGGGGCAGCTGAGATGCCGGCCCGCCTCCACCCTCACCAGCCCGCTCCAACCCTGATCCCCTGACATGCCGCATTCCTATCCGCGCGACCTCGTGGGCTATGGCCGCACGCCCCCGCATCCCCGCTGGCCCGGCGACGCCCGGCTCTGCGTCCAGTTCGTGCTCAACTACGAGGAGGGCGGGGAGAACAGCATCCTGCACGGCGACCGCGCCTCCGAGGCCTTCCTGTCCGAGATCGTCGGCGCCCAGCCCTGGCCGGGCCAGCGTCACATGAACATGGAGTCGCTCTACGAATACGGCTCCCGCGTCGGCTTCTGGCGGCTGTGGCGGCTGTTCACGGAGCGCTCGCTGCCCGTCACGGTCTTTGGCGTCGCGAGTGCGCTCCAGCGCAACCCGCACGCCGTGGCGGCCATGCAGGAAGCCGGCTGGGAGATCGCCAGCCACGGCCTGAAATGGATCGACTACAAGGACTTCTCGTCCGACGAGGAGCGCGCCCATCTCCACGAGGCGATCCGCCTCCACACCGAGGTCACGGGCGAGCGGCCGCGCGGCTTCTATCTCGGGCGCACCTCCGAGCACACGCTGCGGCTCGTCCAGGAGGAGGGCGGCTTTCTCTACTCAGCCGATTCCTATGCCGACGAGCTGCCCTACTGGGTCGGTGGGCCCACTGGGCCGCAGCTGATCGTGCCCTACACGTTGGATGCCAACGACATGCGCTTTGCGACCCCGCAGGGCTTCAACTCAGGCGACCAGTTCTTCGGCTATCTCAAGGACTCGTTCGATCTCCTCTATGCCGAGGGCGAGCGCGCCCCCAAGCTGCTGTCGGTGGGCCTGCATGGCCGGCTCGTCGGCCGGCCCGGGCGGGCGGCGGCGCTGGCGCGCTTTCTCGATTACGTGCTCGCGCACGAGCGGGTCTGGGTGGCGCGGCGGATCGACATCGCCCGGCACTGGCTCCGCGAACACCCGCCCGCGGGGCTCAAGCCCAGCACCATGAGCCGGGCGCTGTTCGGGGAGCTCTTCGGGGACGTGTTCGAGCACTCGCCCTGGCTCGCCGAGCGGGTGCATGCCGCGGGGCTGACGGCGGCGCAGGACTCGGCCGAGGGCCTGCACGCCGCGCTGGTCGCGGCGCTCGCGGGAGCGACCCGCGCGCAGAAGCTCGAACTCATCCGCGCGCATCCGGATCTCGCGGGGCGGCTGGAACTGCGGGAGCTGACGGCGGATTCGCGGGCCGAGCAGAGCGGGGCGGGCCTGGCCGATCTCGATGAGGCGGAACGCGACCGCTTTCTCGCGCTCAACGCGCGTTATCGCGAGCGGTTCGGGTTTCCGTTCATCCTGGCCGTGCGGGGGCGCGCCAAGGAGGAGATCCTGGCCGCCTTCGAGGCGCGCCTCGCGCACGAGCCCGAGCAGGAATTCGCCACCGCGCTCGCCGAAATCGCACACATCGCCCGCCTGCGCCTCAACGACAGACTGCCGTCCCTGCCTAGTACCGCTGCCGCGACCGAGTGAGGAACTCATGCCAGCACCAGTAGTCGATCTCGATCGAAACGATGTGAAAGCTGCCCTCGCCTCCGGGAACGGTACGATCATCGATGTTCGCGAGCCCGCCGAATTCGCGGCCGGCCACATTCCGGGCTCCGTGAACATGCCCCTCTCGGAGTTCGATCCGCATGCCCTGCCGGAAGGCCGTGTCATTCTCTCTTGTGCTGCCGGTATCCGCTCGGAGCGTGCTGCACTTCTCGCTCAAGCCGCGGGCCGGGACGTCCGCGAACATTACAAGGGCGGCTTCAAGGATTGGATTGGGGCCGGAGAGGTCGTCGAATGGTGAGGGCTCGCGAAGCCGTGCGCTGCGAGCTCTTGCTGGCACTGCATCCGGCGGAGTGAGCGGCTCGGGCGTTATTCCGCCTCTCGAACCGGCCATCCTGCAGGATGGGTCCTTTCCCAGCCGGCCCGGTGCGAAAGCTGGATCCGTTCACCGGAATGTGTCCGCACAAACCTTCGCCGTAGGTTTGAAATTCGGTTTGCCTGCGCGAGAAAGCTCTGCTGCCGGTCCAGTTTCGCAATCGTCAGTCCAGAGGGAGAGCAAGGTTCATGATTCGTGCGGTGTTGGTAGTGGGCGCACTGGCTTTGGGCGTCACGTCGGTGGTTGCAGAGGGGAATGTGATCGAGCAGCGTCAGAGCCTCATGAAGGATCTCAGCGCCAAGGCACGGCCGGTGACCGCTGCCCTTCGAGGGCAGGCTCCCTTCGATCTCGGACAGGTACAGACGGCGCTTCGGACCTACTCGGAACACGCGAAAGTGCTTCCGACAATGTTTCCGGAGAACTCGAAGTCCGGCAAGACGGACGCGCTGCCCACAGTCTGGGAGAACAAGTCGGATTTCGAGGCACGCTTCGCGAAGCTCGCCGCCGATGCTCAGACGGCCCTCGCGACCGTGAAGGACGAGGAGAGTTTCAAGGCCGAGTTTCCGAAGGTCATGAAGAACTGCGGCGGCTGCCACGAAAAGTTCCGGAAACCGAGCTGACAGCCTCGAAAAGGCGCACACGCCTGTCCATTGCCGCCGGGCCGATCGTCACTCCCGTGCGTCGGGCCCGGCCGGCTCCCGAGAGGTAGATCAGTCGCCTGCCTGTAGCCTTCCGCCTCTTCCCGAGAGATATGAACCGTTTACGCTCAATTCTCCTGGCGCTTTTGGGACTGGTCATCGCTGGGGCAGCCGTCTTCTACCTGCTGACCGAACCGGCCCTTTATCGGCTCGTGCGCGGAGAGCAGAGTGTTGCAGGCGACCATGTCGCGAATCTCGAGAACGGACGCCTTCTCTTCAACGCGGGAGGATGTTCCTCCTGTCACGCGACGCCCGACCAGGATGATCGCACGAGGCTCGGTGGCGGATTGGCCTTGAAGTCGCCATTCGGCACTTTCCATGTGCCGAACATCTCGCCCCATCCTCGCGACGGCATCGGTGGATGGAGCGTCACGGATTTCGTAAGAGCGATGCGTGAGGGGACGGCGCCCGACGGGAAGCATCTATATCCGTCTTTTCCATACACGTCCTATCAGCGCATGAGGACAACGGATATCGCGGATCTCTTTGCCTATCTGAAGAGCCTCACGCCGGTCGAAGGCCGTGTGCGGGATCACGAACTCTCCTTTCCATACAACATCCGCCGCGGCCTCGGCCTCTGGAAACTGGCATTTCTCGATGGCAACGTTTTCAGGCCGGACCCGAACCGTGACGAACCGTGGAATCGCGGAGCCTATCTCGTAGAGGGGCCGGGACATTGTGCGGAGTGCCATAGTCCACGGAACGCTTTGGGGGCGATCATTTCCGAGCGGCGGTTTGCGGGAGCGCGGGAGCCGGACGGAAAGGACTGGGTGCCGAACATCACGCCTCATCCGACTGGGACGGGAGGTTGGACGCTCGAAGACTTCGAGGTTCTGCTGAAGACGGGCGATACCCCGAACTTCGTCGATGTCGGCGGCCTGATGCGCGCGGTCGTGCGGAACACCGCAGCCCTTCCGGAATCCGATCGCACGGCGATGGGCGAGTACCTTCTGACGCTGCCTCCGCGCGAGGGACGCCCGCCCGCAGCCACGAATTCGGAGTGATGCGCAGAACCCGAGCCGACCGGGAGAACCTGATCAGGCCGGTATCGCCTCGAAGCCGTCCCGTACCTCACGCCCGATCGACGACGGGTCGGGCAGGTAGCGTGCGGAGTGATGAAAGACGGTGAAATGTTTCACATGCGCCGCGCGCGCAAGAGCGCCTGCGTCTCGCGCCGTCAGATGGCGCGTCGCCGTCGCCAGGGCTCTGTCTTTCTCCAGGAACATCGCCTCGATGAACAGCTGATCAGCCTTCTCGGCGAGCCGGACGATCTTCCGGTGATTCTCGGCGTGGGATGCCGCATCGGTGACATAGGCCACGATCTGGCCAGGGCCGATCCGGAACGCTCTCCTGCGGAGCTCGCCGAGAGGAACCGTGTGGTCTCTGCCGACATCGATCAGACTGTCGTCCGGTTCGCCCCGGCGCGCTGCACGCTTTGCCCCGCCGAGCCACGGCCCCGTCGCGAGGCCCATTTCGTCGAGCGCACCACGCAGGACATTCACCTTCAGCTCCTCGCGCAAGGCGAATGCGAGTGACGGAATGCCGTGGTCCAGGGCAACGGCTTCGATCCGCATGTTCTCTTCCACCAGCACTGTTCCTGGCAGGTAGTCTGGCGGCACACCATTGCGCCGGACGAAGGCATCGCGCGCATGGAATTCCGCGGCCCGGACGAGACGCTCGCTTTCGAACTCCATAACATGGAGGCGGAAGTCGATGGAATGCTCGTCGAGAAGGTTCCAGGTGAAACTGCGGATCCGATGCTCCACCTGATCGATAAATCCTGACGGTCCCACGAGCGTCAGAGGCTCGGTACGATGAAGGCAGACGCGCAGGAGACGATCGAAACCCGCAATATGATCCATGTGGGTGTGGGATACGAACACATGGCTCACGCGCATCAATTCGCGCGAGGAGAGGGGAGTCAGGTCTCCCAGGTCGAAGAGGATCGCCCGGCGGCCAAAACGAAAATCGAGATAGAGTCCGGGGTCGTCGAACGGGCCGTTCACCAATCGGGGTCGCACGAGCCAGCTCATGATGGCGTCTCGCCGCGCATCGTCATGGCGAGCTGCAGACGCCAAGGCACAGTCCCTTCCGCCGCCTCTTCGTCCTTGCGAGCCGCAGGCGAAGCAATCTACCCGTCAACTGGCGCGCTGCTGGATTGCTTCGCTCCGCTCGTAATGACGGTGAGGGCGTGAGAGAAGGAAGAGCACTGCCGGAAACGGCATGAATTTCCTTCGCAGCGATGCAATCGGAAAGACTGCTCAATCCATTACTGCGGCTTTGAGGATGCACACCATCGTGGCCCTGCCGGGTGCCGAACCGATGCATCGCACCGTGTGGGGACGATCGCAGCGATAGCGAAGCGTCTCGCCGGCTTTGGCGTGCTGGACGACGCCGCCGACTTCGACCTCGAACTCACCTTCAGTCACCGAGAGGCACTCGACCGAGCCGCGCTGGTGACCGTCCGATTCGAGGACGCCGCCGGGCTCCGACTGCACGTCGTACCACTGGAGCCACTCGACCGTCTTGATCCAACCGATGATCGCCAGGCGCATCCGCCCGTCGTCCGAGACGAGAATCGGGGTATCGGCGCGGGAAGATTTCTGGATGAACGGCTCCTCCTCGCTCGTGGCGAGAACCCGCTCGATTGAGACGTCGAGGGCCTGCGACAGCCGCCAGATCGTCGCGAGAGTGGGGTTGGTCTCGTTCCGCTCGATTTGGCTGATGATCGATTTCGCAACGCCGGACTGCTCGGCCAGCTCGGAGAGCGACAGGTTGTAGGCCTTCCGGAGACGCTGGATCGTCTTTCCGAGCTGGCCGGAGACGATCTGTGCTCCCGCCTCGAGTTCCCGATGCCGCTCCTTGCCTTCGACGCCCATGTTTCGCCTGCTTCCGCTGAAACGAACTTTCGTTTGTTCCGAGAAACGGTTTTCGGCGATCGGAGGGAAGGGGTCAAGCGATCAACTGCGTGCGATCGACCGGGCCATATCGGCGGCCAGGGCCGACCAGCCGTGCAGTTCTGCCTGTGCCCTTGCGTAACTCCGGACGATGCGATCGGCGAGAGGAGAGCTTGCCCCGATATCCCGGAGGAGGTCCTCCGAGGCGCGGCGGGCCTCCTCGAGAATGCTGCGCGGGAAGGCCTCCAGGGTCACCGGATATTTGCCGAGGATTTCGGTCAGCGCTGCGGCATTGCGCTCCGAGGCATCAGCCAGCCCCAGCGTATGCTCCGCCCGGCAGGCCTCCTTCACGATAGTCTTGAGATCCTCCGGGAGTTCCTCCCAAATTTTGAGGCCGATCAGGAATTCACTCGCCCCGTTCGGTTTGTTGAAGCCGGGAGCATAGTAGAACGGCCCGTATTTCTGCAGGCCGGTTTCGAGGTCGGGCGCGGGGGCGAGGAACTCGACGGCATCGACTGCCCCTTTCTCGAAAGCAGGGAGGAGGTCGCCCGCCGAGACGCTCATCGGGACCGCACCGAGCCGCTGATAGACTTCCGCCCCAAGCCCCTGCACGCGAATGCGGAGCCCGCGGAGGTCCTCAACGCCCGTCAGCCGGCGCTTGAACCAGCCGCCCATGGAGGGGCCGGTATTTCCCGCCATGAAGGCCCGGACGCCATGAGGCCGGTAGAGCTCGTCCCAGAGGTCCTGCCCGTCACGTAGCTCGATCCAGGCCTGATGCTCGATCGGGCCGAGGCCGAACGGCGCCGACGTGAACAGGGGAGCCGCCGGGATCTTCCCCTGCCAGTAGAGAGCTGCCGTGTGGCCGGCCTCGACGGTACCAGTCGACACCGCGTCGAGCACCGCGAACGGAGGCACGATTTCGCCTGCGCCGAAGAGGTTGACCTGCAGCCTGCCGCCGCTCATCAGGTTGATGCGGTCGACGATGCGCTGTGCGGAAACGCCCGGCCCGATGCGCCCCTTGGGCCATGACGTCACGAGCCGCCACTGGAGGGTCTGGGCCCTCGCAATCGATGGCATCACGAGCGCGGCCCCGCCGAGGCCGAGGGCCGTCCTGCGGGAAAGCTTACGACCACCAAGCATGGAAGTGATGCACGGGGCCATGCCCCTGTCCGATCTCGAGACTGTGGGAGGCCCGGATGGCCTCGCTGATATAGGCCTTCGCGGCGGCGACCGCGTCGCCCAGGCCCATGCCCTTCGCGAGACCCGCAGCGATCGCCGAGGACAGCGTGCAGCCCGTCCCGTGCGTGTTGCGCGTGTCGATGCGCGGCGCAGGAAAGCGCTGCACGCCGGAGGCCGAAACGAGAATGTCCACGCTCTCGGCTCCGTCCGCATGGCCGCCCTTGACAAGCACGGCCCGGGCGCCGAGAGCCAGAATGAGCTCTCCCTGACGGCGCATCTCGGTTTCGTCCCGGGCGATCGGCTCGTCGAGAAGCGCTGCCGCTTCCGGGAGGTTCGGCGTGACGAGGAGCGCTTTGGGAATCAGGATGCGTCGGAGCGTGTCGATCGCCTCCGGGGCCAGCAGGCGATCTCCGCTCGCGGCGACCATGACGGGATCGAGAACGACATTCGACATCTGGTGCCGGTCGAGACCGGCCGCCACCGTCTCGATCACCGCCGGCTGCGAGAGCATTCCGATCTTCACCGCGCCCACGGACAGGTCCGAGAACACGCTGTCCATCTGCTGGGCGATGAATTCGGGTGGAACATCCAGGATGCCCTGGACACCTCTGGTGTTCTGCGCCGTCAGAGCCGTGATGACAGTCGCGCCGTAGACGTTCAGGGCCGAGAAGGTTTTGAGGTCAGCTTGAATGCCTGCGCCGCCGCCGGAATCCGATCCGGCGATCGTCACTGCAATTGCCGTCATTGCGCTTGTCTTCGTTGTTCGAGAGCCTTGTCGATGATCGCGCGCAGGCGACGTGTTTCTGCGGTAACGTCATCGACCATGAAGATCGCGGAGATGACCGCGACGCCATCCGCACCGGCTGCGATCACGGAGCCGGCATTGTCGGCCGTGATACCGGCGATTGCGCCGACCGGTGCTCCGCTGGCGAGGCGAGCCCTGAATGCGATCCGAGAGAATCCCTCCAGACCGACCGGTGGATCTTCGTTGACCTTGCTGCCCGTTGAGAAGACGCCGCCGATGCAGGTGTAGTCCACGGGCAGCCGGAACGTTTCGTCGGCCTGGGCGGCTGTCTTCACCGTGAGACCGATGATCGCGGATGGTCCGAGCAGCCGTCGCGCATCGGCCGGATGCATGTCGGTCTGCCCGAGATGCACACCGTCGGCTCCGGATGCAATGGCAACGTCCACGCGATCGTTGATGAGCAGCGGAACGCCTGTTTCGGCCAAAGCCGATTTCAGGGCGCGGGCGCTGTCGACCATTCTTCGGACATCGTCGCTCTTGTCGCGGTACTGGATCAGCGTGCAGCCTCCGGCCACGGCAGCGCGTGCGAGGTCGACGGCCGGGCGCCCGCCCGTCCAGACAGGGTCGATAATTCCGTACAGCCGCAGATCGACGGCATTCATGTCAGCCTCGCATTCTCAACGATGTCGAATGAACGCATCATGCGGCATTCAAGCCAGTCTCGCACGCTCGAGGATGTCGGGCGGCCTGACATTGTAGAGAGCGTCCAGGACAGCAGCTTGAAAGGTGCCGGGTCCGTCCGCTTTGGCCGCGGCGATCTCGCCGGCGATCCCGACCGTGAGGAGTGCCGCTGCTGCGGCTTCGAAAGCGTCGGGGTGGAGAGCCGCGAAGGCCGCGATCAGGGCAGTGCCCGCGCAGCCAATGGCGGTGACCCGCGTCATGAGGACATCGCCGTTCGCGATCCTGATCGCCCTGGCGCCGTCCGTCACAAGATCGGTCGGGCCCGTCATCGCCACGACGGTTCCGTGATCCTGCGCGAAGGCCCGGGCCGCCTCGGGGCTGGCCTCCGTCACTGCTAGCGCCGAGAACTCGGCGGCGTTGCACCGAAGCACTGCTGGGGTCCCGGCTAGGCAGAGCCGGGCGAGTTCCAGCCGTTGCGGAGAGGATTCAACGAAGACGGGGTCGAGGACCCAGGGCAGATGCTGCTGCCGGGCTGTTGCGATCGACCATGGGATGGAGGCGCGCCGCTCGGAATCGAGCGTGCCGAGATTAATCACCAGGCCTGCCGATCGGGCCGTGAAGGCCGGAGCTTCTTCGGGCGAAACGGTCAGCGAGGGGATGGCACCGACCGCAAGGAGCAGGTTTGCGGTAAGGGCCTGCGCTGCGGCATTCGTGATGACATGGATACGTCGGGGTGACTGCCGCAGCTCGGTCAGCAGGTTTCCGGCAAGAGCCGGAAGTGGAGCGCCGAGCCCTGGCGCGGTTCCATAAGACATCCATCCCTCCGCCGGTATGATCCGGTTCAGGTTCGATGGGTTGGCCGGTTCGGCCTCTCAGCCCGGAAGGGCACCCCATGGAGATGAGGCGGAGGTATATCGGGTGCGACGTCTTTGCAAGGAGGCCCGCAGAGCGAGCCTCAGCCGCCCGCGGGGCGCTGCGAGGTGGTCTCGACCTCCTTGGCCCGTTCGAGGCCGAGCTGGCGCTCGCGCCAGAGGACGAAGAGGCCCGCTGCCGCGACAATGACGCCCCCCAGGGTCACGGTGGGGGTGGGGAGATCCCCGAACAGGAACCAGCCGAGCACCAGGGCCCAGATCATCGTCGTGTATTCGAAGGGAGCGATGATCGACGTGTCCGCGAAGCGGTAGCTCTGGGTCATGAGGATCTGCCCGATGCCGCCGAGAATTCCGATCAGCACCAGGAGAGCGAGGTCCGTCGCAGTGGGCCAGTTCCAGCCGAGGACGATCGTGGCCAGCCCGAGCGCAGCGCTCAAGAGCGAGAAGTAGAGGACGACGGCGCCCGTCTTTTCCTCACGGATGAGCCGTCGCACCTGGATCGTCGCTCCGGCCGAGCAGAACGCACCCAGTACCGCGAAGGCGGCCCCGAGGGCCGGTCCGCTGCCGAAGCCCTGCTTGGCGGAGGTCGTCAGATGGGGCGACAACATGATCAGGACTCCCACCAGCCCGATCAGCACCGCGGTCCATCGGTAGGCCCGGACGACCTCCTTCAGGATCAGGGCCGCCAGCGCGACCGTGATCAGGGGGGCGGCATAGCCGATCGCGATCGCGTCGTGCAGGGGCAGATAGGAGAGCGCCATGAAACCGGCGAACATCCCGGTGCTGCCGATGATCCCGCGCAGGATGTGCCCGCGCAGGTTTCGGGTCCGGACCGAGTTGATCAGATCACCCTGCCATCCAAGCCAGGCGAGGAGCGGAATCAGCGCGCAGAACGAGCGGAAGAACACGAGCTCACCCGTCGGGTAGCGATCGCTGACGAGCTTGAGCCCAGCCGACATCATCGTGAACGCGAGTGCGGAAAGGACTTTGAGGGAGATCCCGAGCAGAGGTTTCACGGCAGGAGCAGGCAGGAGGAGGCCCAAAGAACCATGGAAGAGCGTTGCGGTGAAGATCGGTGTGCGCCCGGACGGAGTGCACGGCACGCATGGCGCCACCCTGTGCCGGCTCCCGGAGGGGCTCGCAATCCCAACGTCATCAAAGTGATACGGGAATCCGGTTGAGACGTGTTCGAGATATCCGCGGGGAGCTCGCATGTCCAAGGATGATACCGTCCGGGTTCGCACCCTGTTTCTGTCGGACATCCATCTCGGCACGAGGGGATGTCAGGCCCGTGAGCTTCTCGACTTCCTGAGAACGTACGATGCGGACAACATCTATCTCGTCGGCGACATCATCGACGGATGGCGCCTCCGTTCCGGCTGGTACTGGCCCCAGGAGCACAACGACGTCGTTCAGAAGCTCCTTCGCAAGGTCCGCAAGGGCGCTCGACTGGTGTATGTCCCTGGAAATCATGACGAGTTTCTTCGCGATTACCTCGGCTCGAATTTCGGAGGGATCGAGATCTGCGATCGTGTGATCCACGAGGCTGCAGACGGAAGGAGATTTCTCGTCATCCATGGGGATGAATTCGACATCGTCGTTCGCCATGCTAGGTGGCTCGCACTGCTCGGCGACGGTGCCTACACGTTCGCGCTGTTTCTCAACACCTATCTCAACGCGGCGCGACGGCGACTCGGCTTTTCTTATTGGTCGCTTTCCGCCTGGGCCAAGTTGAAGGTGAAGAACGCTGTGAATTTCATAGGCCGCTTCGAAGAGTTTCTCTCGACGGAGGCCCGGCGGCACGATGCAGACGGGGTCATCTGCGGCCATATCCATCATGCGGCTTTGCGCGACATGTCCGGCGTCCTCTATGTCAATACGGGCGACTGGGTCGAATCCTGCACGGCCGTCGTCGAGCATTACGGCGGCACTCTCGAACTCGTGCAATGGGCCCAGGCAGGGCGCGTCAAGCCGGCCGATCACACGGTCGAGCTGGAGTCGACGAAACCGAGGATGGTGGCCTAATGCGGCTGCTGATCGCAACCGATGCCTGGCATCCGCAGGTCAACGGCGTCGTGCGCTCGCTCGAACACATGGCAGAAGAATCACGCCATTTCGGAGTCGAGGTGGTTTTTCTGACGCCGGAGCGCTTCCGGTCCTTTGCATTACCGACCTATCGCGAAATCCGCCTTTCGCTCATTTCGCGCGCAATGGTTATCCGCGAATTCGAGAGAATACAGCCGGAGCATGTGCATATCGCGACGGAGGGCCCGATCGGATTTGCGGCTCGCCGCGCGTGCCTGGGGCAGGGACGGAGCTTTACGACGAGCTATCACACCCGATTCCCCGAATATGTGCGCATGAGGGCACCGATCCCGGAGAGCTGGATCTACGCGTTCCTCCGCCGCTTCCACAATGCAGGCCAGGCAACTCTAGTCAGCACCGTGTCGCTCGAGCGCGAATTGCACGAACGCGGTTTCCGGAACATCAGGCTCTGGCCGAGAGGTGTCGACACGAACCTGTTCAGGCCCCGCAAGGAGAAAGTCCTGGACCTCCCGGGGCCGATTTTTCTTTTCGTTGGTCGGCTCGCCGTCGAAAAGAATCTGGAGGCCTTTCTTGCCCTCGACCTGCCCGGGACCAAGGTCGTCGTCGGTAATGGGCCTGCGCGCCCACGGCTCGAGGCGCAGTTCCCGCAAGCCTGCTTCCTCGGGGCCCGTTCCGGAGAGGTTCTCGCGGAAATCTACGCTTCGGCCGACGTCTTCGTCTTTCCGAGCCTTACCGATACGTTCGGAATCGTGCTACTCGAGGGGCTCGCATCCGGGCTTCCCATCGCCGCTTTTCCCGTTGCGGGCCCCACCGATGTCATTGGCTCGTCCGGTTGCGGGATTCTCTCACCGGATCTCCGGGAAGCTGCCCTTGGTGCATTGGCAATTCCGAAGGAAAGGTGCCGCGCCTTTGCGGAAACCTTCACCTGGCGAGAGAGTGCCCGCCAGTTCTTTGCGAATATCAAGATCGCTCACGAGGCGGCAGGAGTGCATGCGCCGCAGAGCGGTCCAGCCACGATCAGGTAAAGAGCCGCAGCCTCTCCCTCGTGGAGAGGCGATCGATCTCCGCGAAGACCTCACGCCTGAAGGCGGGTCTCGGCTGGAGAGGTGGCGCCGGCTCCACACTTGGTGAGGGAACATTCCCAAGGCGTAGGGGTGAGGCGGACATCTTGTGTTCCGGCATTGGATTGCGCCGGGGCTCTATGACCTCCCTCGACGACACGGCCTCAAGCGGCTGCGGTATCGGGCTTCGAACAGTCGGTTCCTTCGAGGGAGTCCGGGACGCCCCCTCCGGAATCCCAGCAGCCGCCCTTTCGACAGCCTCGATATCTCCGGCGTCGCGGGCCGCGTCCCGGTTCTGCGCCACATCCGGAGGCTTTCGAGAGTCCTGTTGCTCCACTTGAATAGCTCCGGCAAGGCTGCTCTTGCTTCCTCCGGGAGCTATCCCGGACACGTGAGGCTGCCGAGGCGAATCATCCTGGGCCTTTGCCTCGTGCTTGTCTGCAGTCGAGGCGCTCTTGGTGTCTGCCGATGTGGCGTCGAGCCTCGGCGGCATACGCGCAGGATCGCGGGCTTTCTCCGGCGACAGCATCTCCTGAATGCGCGTTTCCAGGAGTCGCAGCGTGCTGACTATCCGTTCCACTGTCCGCGTTCCGGCTTCGGCCTGATCGAAGGCCGTCTCGACTTCCGCGCTGCTGCGTTCGATTCCGCGGAGCAGATCCTTATCCGGGGTACTGCTCTGGAGTGCGGTCGCGGCTTCCCGGATATCAGCGGCGGCACGACGGCCCATTAGGGCGGCGTCCTTCGAAACGCGCACCACGTCGAAGAGAGGCTCGGAATCGGACACCTTCGCGAACCACGTCTCGAGCTTCCGGAGTTCTCCCGCCTCCTCCCGGGTGAGTGCGATCTCGCGGGCCATCTCGCGCAGCGTGGCCTTCAGGCGATCACGATCATGGGCCAGCCCCTGGCCGAGGATTACCTGCTCGAGATGCGTGATGGCCTTGAGGAGCACCTCCGTATCGGCATTCCGATTGCGCCTCGCGTATTCGCGCAGGAACCAGCGGCCGCGCTCCGTCTCCATGACGGCCGCCTCGATCGCCTCGTAATCCGTCATGCTCGTCGAGGCCAGGGATCGGCCTTCCGTCATGTGCTCTCCTGCCAAACTGGCTGGAGCCGTGCTCGAGCCGCGCTCTCAGTGTCGGGAACACGCAGCAAGATACAAGCCTGTTCCGGTGGCTCCGGACGGGTTCTACCCAGCCCGATGGACTTCCCGTAGGACGCATTCATGAGCACCGATCCGAGTACGACGGCCTCTCTCCTTCCATGAAACCGGCTCCCTCCTGGGATGGCGTCAGCCTGTCCGCTCTCCATGCCGCAACTTTCCTCGGCGTCGGCATCCATCTGCCGTTTCTCCCCGTCTGGCTGGCCAGCAAGGCGCTCAGCCCGGCCATGATCTCCATCGTCCTCGCGATCACGATCATCGTCCGAATTCTCGCGACAGCGCCACTTCTCGCCCTGGCGGATCACTCCGTGGGATCTCGGCGATTGTTGCTTGCGAGCCACGCCGCACAGGCGGTCGGCTATCCGTTGCTCGCGATTCTCGACCACGAGCTTTCGATCGCCGTGGCCGTGGCGCTCCTCGCAGTCGCACACGCCCCTGTCATTCCCGCCAACGATCTCGTGACGATGCTGGCAGTGCGGACCAACGATCGGCTTCATTACGGGAGGATCCGCAGCGCCGGATCCGTTGCCTTCCTCCTGACGAGCATCCTGGCCGGAATCCTCGTCGACCGGTTCGGAGCAGGCATCATTCCCTGGTGCCTCGCCGCGATGCCCCTCTTGGCGCTTGCAGCGACCCTTTGGGCCGTTCCGGCCTCCACTGTCGCGCCTGTTTCAGCCGGCGCTCGAACTCCGGCGAAGGTATCACTGCCGAGAATTCTCTGGCTGGTGATCGGTGCCGCCGCACTGATCCAGGCCAGCCATGCAGGCATCTATACGTTCGGGAGCATCTACTGGCGTTCCGTCGGCTTCCCGGACCAGATCATCGGAATCCTCTGGGCCACCGGAGTCATCGCAGAGATCGCTACCTTCGCTTGGCTCGGGAAGGCCGTCGGCCGCGGTACCGGGCTCGATCTCCTGATGCTCGGCGGTCTCGCGGGCGTGGTCCGGTTCCTGGGCTTGAGTTTCGAACCAGGGCTGGTGGGGACCTTTCTCGTCCAGGCGCTGCACGGACTGACCTTTGCGGCGACACATCTCGGCGCCATAGCAGCGCTTGCGGCCCTGGCGCCCGATCACGGTCGTGGTCGCGCACAGGGCATTCTCGGGTCGGCCAGCGCTCTCGCATTCGCGGGAGCGACTCTCGCGAGCGGCCCGCTCTACGAAATTCTCGGCCCGTATCTCTTCGCCGCCATGTCACCGCTGAGCCTTGCCGGGTTCCTTCTTGCGTTCATTGCGTCCCGACGCTTCGAGGCCGAGCGCCAAGGCTCAAGGAATGAGGCGCAATTTGCCGGAGATCACCCCCAGAGTTCGGGCGCGGGTGGAAACACGACGCTGTCATCGTAGCGGAGCCCCGGCTCGCGGTCGCGCGCGAGCAGGAGCGGTCCGTCGAGGTCGACGAAACGGGCACGAGGCGCAAGAATCAGGGCCGGAGCCATGGCGAGCGACGTTCCGACCATGCATCCGATCATCAGCCCGAGGCCGCGCTCTTCGGCTGCATCCGCCAGGACAAGCGCCTCCGTGAGGCCACCGGTCTTGTCGAGCTTGATGTTGATTGCGTCATAGAGCCCCACGAGGCGGTCCAATCCGTCTCTCGCGTGAACGCTTTCATCCGCGCAGACCGGCACGCTGCGTCGAACCGCTCTGAGCGCCGCGTCGTTCGCTGCGGGGAGGGGCTGTTCGATGAGAGCGAAGCCCGCCTCGGCGCAGGCATCGAGATGCTCCTGGAGGTTGTCTTCCGTCCATCCCTCGTTGGCATCCGCGATGAGAGTGGAATCCGGTGCCGCGGCCCGAACGGCGCGGATCCGGTCGAGGTCGCCACCCGGCGCGCCGAACTTCACCTTCAGGATGGGGCGGTGGGCGGCCCGAGCTGCAGCCTCCGCCATGGCTTCCGGTGCATCGAGACTGATCGTATAGGCCGTGGTCACGGGCCTCAGCCGATCCACGCCGGCGGTCACATGGGCCCTGATGCCGGAACGCTTGGCATCGAGATCCCACAAGGCGCAATCGAGCGCGTTCCGGGCCGCTCCGGGAGACAGTTTCTGCTGGAGGGCCTCCCGGCTGAGACCGCTCGCAATGTCATCGCGCAAAGCGTCAATTGCCGCCGCAACGCCTTCGACGCTTTCTCCGTAACGAGGGTAGGGAACGCATTCTCCCCGACCGGCCGCGCCGTCCTCTTCGATGACCGCCGTGACGACCATCGCCTCTGTGCGCGACCCTCGGGCGATCGTAAATCGGCCAGCAATCGGGAAGCTCTCGATATGGGTAGTCAGGCGGCGGGTCATGGAACACTCCGGCAGTGGCTCGACTTCTGCCGCGTCAGCACGCTATCACCAAGCGATTCTTCAAGCGTCGAGGGGACGGTGCCGCAGGATACCCTGGCTCACGAGCCGCAGGCCAGGATCGAGCGTATCGGTGACGAAGTCAGAGCGACTTTGTTCGGTCGCTGGACGGCCCAGTATTCGGCCACCATTGAAGACCTCGCGGCCGAAATCGTCGGAGCCGCCGACGGCCACCGTTTGATACTCGACCTCCGGCAAATCGAGCGGCTGGATACGCTCGGGGCATTGGTCCTGGACCGGACCCGGCATGACCTCGGACTAAACGGCCGGTCGGCGGATTTCGCGAATGTGAGCCACGACCAGCAGGTGTTGCTGAACGAGGTGGCCCTTCACGACGTCGAGGCGCGATCGGTCCGCCCGAGTTCCCGGTTCGTCGATTTCCTGGTCGATGTCGGCAAGACCATTGCCGATGCCGGCCGGGATCTCGTGGGATGGATTGCCTTCCTGGGTGAGTTCGTCGCGGCGCTGCTACGGGTCGTCACGCACCTGAAGAGATTTCGTGGCACGGCTCTCGTCAACCAGCTCGAGCAGGTTGCCTATCGCGGCGTCCCGATCATCGTCCTGATCTCGTTCCTCGTCGGCTGCATCATCGCCCAGCAGGGCATCTTCCAGCTGCAGAGATTCGGGGCGACGCCCTTCGTGGTGGACCTGACCGGAATCCTGATCCTGCGCGAGCTCGCCGTTCTCCTGACGTCGATCATGGTGGCAGGCCGCTCCGGCTCCGCCTTCACGGCGGAAATCGGTTCGATGAAAATGCGCGAGGAGATCGACGCCCTCAGGGTCATGGGGCTCGATCCCATGGAGGTCCTGATCATTCCACGCATCCTCGCGCTGGTGATCGGACTACCCCTTCTCACGTTTCTTTCGTCGATTGCCGCCCTGACCGGTGGAGCGATCACGGCATGGATCTATGGAGACGTCAGTATCGACGTCTTCCTCTCGCGGCTCCGCGGAGCGATCGCCCTCAACACCTTCTTCGTAGGCATGATCAAGGCGCCCTTCATGGCGCTTGTGATCGGCGTCATTGCCAGCATCGAAGGCCTTGCCGTCCAGGGCTCCGCCGAATCTCTCGGACGTCACGTTACGTCATCCGTCGTGAAGGCGATCTTCATGGTCATCGTGCTCGATGGCCTCTTTGCGATGTTTTTCGCGGCGATCCGCTACTGAACATGCCGGAGCAACCCCGCCACTCCTCTCCCTCGGACCGCGAGACCGTGATCCGCGTGCGCGACCTCGAGGTCGGCTTCGGCGAGCGCACGATCATGAAGGGGCTCGACCTCGACGTGTACCGGGGCGAGATCCTGGGCTTCGTCGGCGCCTCCGGGACCGGCAAATCCGTGCTGACCCGCGCGATCCTCGGCCTCGTTCCGAAGCGTCATGGCACGATCGAGGTCTTCGGAGAGGATCTCGACGCGCTCTCCGCTTCGGAGCGGCGCGCCGTGGAAAAGCGATGGGGCGTTCTGTTCCAGCAGGGAGCTCTCTTCTCGGCTCTCACTGTGAAGCAGAACATCCAGGTGCCGATGCGGGAGTATCTCTCTCTCTCGAGCCGCTTGCTCGACGAGCTCGCGATGCTGAAAATCGAGATGGTCGGTCTGAACTCGGATGCTGCCGACAAGTTTCCGTCCGAGCTGTCGGGGGGCATGATCAAGCGGGCGGCCCTCGCCCGGGCCCTCGCCCTGGATCCGGAAATCGTGTTCCTGGACGAGCCGACTTCTGGACTCGACCCGATCGGAGCGGGCGATTTCGACGAACTGATTGCGACACTCCAGCGGACTTTGGGGCTCACCGTGTTCATGGTAACCCATGACCTCGACAGCCTTCACTCGGTCTGCGACCGCATCGCAGCGCTTGGGGAGGGCCGGATTCTGGCATCCGGAACTATCGAGACGCTGCTGGCGTCCGACCATCCCTGGCTGCGGGCCTATTTCCATGGCAAGCGGGCCCGCGCGGTACTGGCCGACCCCGGATAGGACAATATGGAAACTCGGGCGAACTACGCATTGATCGGCCTCTTCACCCTTGCGGTGATCGCGGCCGGCTTCGGTTTCGTCTACTGGTTCTCCGGCGGTGACCGGGGGCAGGGGCGCCAGGAGATCAGGATCGTCTTCGCCGGCTCGGTTGCGGGGCTGACGAAGGGCTCGGTCGTCCTCTTCAACGGCATCCGCGTTGGCGAGGTCCTCGACATCAGCCTTCTGCCCGAGGATCCCCGCCGGGTGGTCTCGATCGTCGGGGTGGACCCGAACACGCCGATCCGGACGGATACGCGGGCCCGCCTCGAATACCAGGGCCTGACGGGCGTGGCCCAAATCGGACTGTCGGGCGGCGAGCCGACTGCACCGCCGCTGGTCGCCGGGCCCGGCCAGCCCTTGCCAACGATCTTTGCGGACCGCTCCGACTTCCAGGATCTGCTCGAAAGTGCGCGCAACATCGCGCGCCGCGCCGATGACGTCCTCGAACGGGTAGGGCGGGTCGTGGCGGACAACGAAGCGGCCGTAGCGCGGACGATTCAGAATGCAGAGCGCTTTTCGGAGGCCCTCAGCGACAATGCACCGGGCATCGATCGCTTTCTCGAGCAGGTCGGGCAGGCTGCGGAGCGAATCGGCCCTCTCGCCGAGAAGCTCGAGACGCTGGCCACGGATGTCAACGAGCTCGTCAAGGCTGTCGACCGGCAGCAGGTGGCCCGGATCGTCGAGAATGTCGAGGGATTCACGGACAACCTGAATCGCAACGGCGAAACCCTTACGAGGACGATGAATGACGCGGCGTCACTTGTGGCTCGCCTGAACGAAACCGCGCCGAAGCTCGATTCCACGGTCTCCGACATCAATGCGATCATTCGTGCCGTGGATTCGGCCAAGGTCGCGCGGACGGTTGACAATATCGACCGTGTGACCCGCGAGGCGGCCGACCGGATCGGGCCGCTCGGCGACAAGCTCGATTCGCTTACCGCCGAGGTCGACGGACTCGTCAAGTCCGTCGATCGGGAACGCGTGGCACGGATCGTAGAGAACGTCGATACCTTCACCCAGGCCTTGGGAGAGAACCGGCAGGTCCTCACCGATACGTTCCGGGACGCAGGGAGCCTGGTCGCCCGGCTGAACGAGACCGCGCCGAAACTCGATCAGGCGCTTGCAGATATCGGCAATCTTGCCCGATCGGTCGATAGTGAGAAGGTCGGACGCACGGTCGACAATATCGATCGGTTCGCGGCAACGCTCGGCCGCTCGTCAGACGATGTCGAAAAGACGATCGCCGATGCCCGCTCCATCGCCGAGAAACTGAACAAGTCCGCCGACCGCGTCGACAACGTCCTGCAAGCGGCGGAGGGCTTCCTCGGCACGGGAGAGAAGGAGGGAAGCAGTACTTTCGTCGAAATCCGGGAGGCGGCTCGGTCCATCCGGCAGCTTGCCGACAACCTCGACAAGCGGACTGCGGACATTTCCACCGGCGTGAACCGATTCACCAATTCTGGCCTGCGCGAGGTCGAAGCGCTCGCAGTGGAAGGGCGCCGCACGCTGAATGATATCAGCCGTGCCGTGAAGGGCTTGGAGCGCAATCCACAGCAATTGATCTTTGGCGGCCGTCCGTCCATCCCGGAATATAACGGTCGACGATAAAGTAACACGCATGCGTTCAGGGCTCGTGCATCTCCTGCCTCGTTCTTGCCGAAGGGGCAGGCCCCTCCGATTCGGCTTGTTGGGCGCGGTGATCATGCTGTCCGCATGCTCTTCGACTCCGGCCCCGACAACGTACGACCTGACGGCGCCGGTAGCCGCCGCAAGACACTCCAACGCCAGCCAAATTCTCGTTCAGCCGCCCGCGGCGATCGCCGTGTTCGCCGGGCGGCAGATCGTCGTGAAAGACGCGGCCGGGACTATCTCGTCGCTCGGAAACGGACAATGGGCCGACGAGTTGCCGGCGCTCGTGCAGGCGCGGTTGATTTACACCTTCGAGAACGCCTCGCGATTGAGAGCAGTCGCACGGCCGAGCAGCGGCGCTGTGGCGGATGCGCAACTCATCTCGGAAATCCGCGCTTTCCAGATCGAGACCCCCGCGGGCGAAGCCTTCGTCGAGCTTTCCGCAAAATTGGTTAGCGATCGAACCGGCCGGATCCTGAATGGCCGATTGTTCCGGGCCCGCGTACCGGTCGCGGCCATCGACGCGCCTCATGCAGCGAGGGCGCTCGACGAAGCACTCTCCACCGTGATGCTCAACATCGTCCGCTGGGTCAGCACCACTTCGATCCCGAGCCGCGACGCACCGGAAACCTGAGGGCGCTCATCTCGTCCGATTCATTCGTCACGAGACGGGGGGAGTGCTCAGTCGTTCCGAACCGCGGGCGACGCGAACCATCCGTCGACGGGTAGATTGCTTCACTTGTTCGCAATGACGCAGAGAGTGTGAGGGCGGGAGGTGCAGGGCCGGAAGCGAGGTGACGCCTGAACCACACCCGTCATTGCGAGCCGGAGGCGAAGCAATCTACCCGTCGATGGCCGGGCTCCTGAATGTGCACCCCATTCACGATGACGGGCTGTCACAATGGACTGTGCGCAGCCTGCGACTCGCGACAACGCCGGGCTCAGCAACACTCTTCAATCCGACCCGGCGCCCGTTTCCGCACTTTGAAAACGGGCGCTGGTCATAATCCGCCTCAGTCGAACCGTCCGCTCGCATGCGCGAGCATGGTGTAGACCTTACCGGTCTCGGAGGTGAGATAGGTCTTCGCGAGCATCGAGTCCCGATCGTCGCGCGACACCTCGGCGAGCAGCCGCTCGAACTCCTCGACGTAGCGATCGACTGTCTGCTTGAACTCTGGATCGCGGCGGTATTTCCGCCGGACCTCGTCGAAGGTCTGCTGGCCCTGCAGTGTGTAGAGGCGCCGGGTGAAGACGTTCCGCTCGCCTCGCTTGTAGCGATCCCACAGCTCGACGGCAGCGTCGTGATCGATCATCCGCGCGATATCGACGGAGATCGAGTCGAGCGATTCCAGGCTGTTGACCCGGGACCGGTCGCTGCGCGGAGCCGGCCGCGATTCCTCTTCGCCTTCCTCGCGTGAGGCCCGCGTCAGGAGGTCGGAGAGCCAGCCGCCGCCGCGCGCGCCTGCCGTCGCCTCGCGCGGAGGAGCGGCCTCGTGGCGACGTTGCGGCTCGGGAGCTGCAGCGGGCCGCTGCGGTGCCGGGACCGGCGCAGGGGCCTGCTGCTCAGGCGCGAAGCGGGCGGTGACCGTGCTCTCGCCGGAGAGGCGCGCCGGCGCCTGCCGGGTCTCGACAGCCGAGACTACGGGGCTCTCGTTCACGCGGCGAGGCTGCACGGCCGGAGCAACATCCACGGCTCGGTTCGAGCGGGAGACCAGGGCTGCGAGCTCGTTGAGCGCATTGATCTGGTCCGCCACGACACGGCGCATGTTTGCAGCTGCTTCCTGCGTCTCCTGTGGCAGTTCCATGACTCCCCGACGGAGTTCGCCGCGAGTCGTCTCGAGCTCCTCATGGATCTGGGAGGTCATGGTCCTCAGCTCTCCCAGGGTCTCGCTGAACCGGGTCGACGCATTGAGGAGGGACTCCTGCATCTCAGCCGCAGCCTGCTCGTACGAGGTGCGAAGAGTTGCAGTGAGACGCTCGCCCTCGCTGCTCGTCGTGGTGCGAATCTGCTCGAACTGCTCGCCGATCGCATGGCTCGTCGCTTCCGCGGCATTGGCCAGCACGGATCCGATCTGGCGGGCCTTGGCTTCGGAATTCTGCAGAGCGCCTTCGACGAGATTCGTGAATGCTCGGGTGACGCCATCCAGATCCCGTGCACGCTGTTCGACGCGTCCGACGAGCTCGTTGAGGGACTCCTGACGATCCCGGAGGGCTGCCGACATCCGCTGTTCGACCTGCTCGAGAGCAGAGGTCGTCTCGACGAGCGTCTGCACCTGTTCACGCGTGCCTTCGCGCAGGGCACGGCCTCTCTCATCGAGGGTTTGGGCCAGTTCGGAGGCTTGGCGGAGCGCCCCTGTCGAGACCGCGCGCAGGGCCTCGACCTGATCCGCCACCTGCCCGGAGGCCTGAGCCGACTGGGCGGAGATCTCGCTGATGAGCGACTGAACCTGCTGGATTCGAGTGCCCAGCTCGCCTTCGACCGCACCGAGATTCCCGCTAGCGCTGGTGACGACTTGCTGCAGAAGACGGCTGGTGTCGTGCAACCGTTCGAGAACGCCGGACATCTCCTGACGCACACGCTCATTGGTGCCCGACAGCACGGTGACGGCTCGCGTCGCCCCCTCGTCGATTGCGGACCGCAGGGCTTCGGTCGATTGCGCGTAGGCAGCCGTGACTTCCGCGGTGCGCTCGCGGAGCGATGACGTCAGATTCGACGTCCGCTGGTCGAGTGCCGACAGAAGGGCACCGGATTGCCGCTCCAGAACCTCGAGCGCACTGCCGCTCCGCTCCTCGATTGTCCCGACGACACGATCGCTGGTCTCGTCGAGAGCGGTTCGCATCGCTTCGGCCGACTGGGCGTAGATCGACGTGACCTCGGCGATACGCTCCCGAAGAGCCGACGTGAGATCGGATGTTCGCTGGTCGAGCGCGGACAGGAGCGCACCGGACTGCCGCTCGAGCGCATGAAGGGCCGTTCCGCTCCGTGACTCGATGGTCTGGACGACGCGGCCGCTGGTCTCGTCGAGCGCTGCACGCATGGCCTCCGTCGATTCCGCATAGACCGAGGTGACTTCCGCAGTCCGCTCGCGCAGTGCCGTCGCGACGTCCGACGTACGCTGGTCCAGCATGGACAGAAGCGCACCGGTCTGCCGCTCCAGAGCCTGAAGGGCGGTTCCGCTCCGTGCTTCGAAGGTTTCGGCGACGCGATCGCTCGTCTCGTCGAGCGCGCGGACCGTGGTCTCTCCGACGGAGCGGAGCTCGTAAGCGATCTGGGATGCGCGCTCGTCGAGTTCCGAGAGAAGGGATCTACCGTTCGCGTCGAAGAGATTCCCGATCCTCGCTCTCTGCTCGTCGAGCTGTGTCAGCAGCGAGCCGCCGCTCGTCTCGAAGAGATTGGCGATTTCGGCGATACGGGCACCGAGCGCTCCGAAAACTGCGCGTCCTTTCTCGTCGAGTTTCCCCGTCGCGCCGTCGAGACGGGATACCACCCGCTCCTCGAGGAGATTGACATGCTCGTCCAGGGTCGTCGCGATCTCTTCGGCACGGGAGCTGAGCGTCCTGTTGATCGAATCCGCCTGTGACCCGAGGACCTGCGCGATCTCCTCGACCCGGGAGCCGAGCGTGCGATTGATCGAATCCGTCTGGGATCCGAGGACGCCGGTCATTTCCTCCACGCGGGATACGAGGGTGCGATTGATCGAATCCACCTGCGATCCCAGCACCTCACCGATTTCCTCGGCGCGCAAGCCGAGCGTGCGGTTGATGGCATCGAGCTGCCTGCCGAACACCGAGGTGATCTCCTCGACACGCGAGCCGAGCGTCCGGTCGACGGAGTCGGCGTGCGAGCCGAGCACTCTCGTGATTTCTTCCACGCGAGAGCCGACCGTTCGGGTGATCTCATCCACCTGTGAGCCGAGAGCGGCGCTGATATCTCCGGCGCGTGAGTCGAGAGTACGATGGATCGACTCGATCTCGGTTCCGAGCACGGCCGTGATCTGCTCGGCCCTGCTTCCCAGCTCCGTCGTGATCTCGGCGGCCCGCCCCGCGAACAGCTCGTCGATCGCACGGACCCGTTCATCGAAGGTCGCACTGATCAGGTCGCTGCGATTGCCCAGGATCCTGTCGATTTCCTCGGCTTTCGCAGAGAGAGTCTCGGCTAGGCTGCCGGTCCGCGCGGCCATGGCCTCGGCGATCTCATCCGCACGCACCTGGAAGGCATCCGCAACCTCGCGGCCACCTTCGGCAAGCACGCGCGCCATCTCGCCGGTCCGGATCACGAGAGCTTCGTTCAGAGCCGTCGCCCTTCCCGCAAGGGTCTGGTCGACGCGGGTGACGAGAGTCTCGAAACTCGTGGCGATCTCGGAACTGCGGCGCGTAGCCTGTTCTTCGAGCGCACCCATCTGGGTCTCGATGATGGTGCTCGCGTCCCGAGTCTTCTCCGAGAGCGTGTCGGCGAGCGCTCGACCATGGACCGTGATGAGCCGATCCATCTCACTGAAACGACCATTGATGGTATCGCTGAGCGTCATGACATCCGACGACAGCCGGTCGGCGATGGTGCCGCCGCGATCGATGATGCTTCCGAGAGCGGTGAGGCGCTCACCGAGAACGGTCTCGAACTCCCTGCCGCGTTCGGTCACAGTCCCCGCGAGAGCGGTGCCCGTCTGGTTGAGCGCCTCATTCACGCGAGCGCCTTGCGTGGCGATCGCGAGCACGATCTCCTTGCCAGTTCCGGCAAGCCGGGTGTGAGCTTCGACGGCGTTGCGGGCGAGAGCCTCGGCGAATTCCTGGCCGTGCTGTTCGAAGGAGGCCCGGAATTCCTCGACGCGGTTGTCGATGGCACCGGTGATCCGCTCGCCGGTCGCGGCCAGGCTCTCCTCGAGAGCGCGGCCCTGGATGGTCACGGCCTTGCTTGCGGACTCGAGGCGGGTCGACAGATTCTCGATCTTGTCGCCGATGACCTCGTCGGCCAGGCGCATCGTGTTCTCGAAGGTCTCGCGGACTTCGTTGCCCCGCAGGACGATCGTCTCCGCCACGTCCGAGCCGATCGTGGCGAGGCGCTCCCGGAACTCGCTGCTCCGCACGACGATCTCGTCCACGACCTCGGTACCAGTCGCCGCGAGCTGCTCGCGGAGAGTGACGCTGCGCGTTGCGATCTCGTCCGCGAGATCCGTTGCGGCGGCGGTCAGATCCTTCCGCGCCTGCTCGGCGCGTCTGACGATCTCGTCTGCGAGATCGGTGGCCGCGCCGGCAATCTGATCGCGAGCGGCGCTGCCGCTCTCGGTCAGCTGGGAGACGAGCGTGCTGCCGGTATTCGCAATTCCCTCGCGAACCTCCGCTCCCTGCTGCTGCAGAGCAGAGACGAGCGTCTGGCCCGATTCGGTAATCGAGTCGCGGAGATCGCCTCCACGCAGCGACAACTCCTCGAGCAGAGACGTATTCGCATGCACGAACTCTTCGCGAATGCGGGTGCCGCGCTCCACGATTTCCTGCGTGAGAGCGGTTCCGGTCGATGCGAGCTCCTCGCGGACCGACCCGCCACTGCGGACGATCTCGTTGATGAGAGACGTTCCGGTCGTGGCGAGCTCTTCGCGCACGCGTCCTCCGCGCGTCGTGATTTCCTCGACAAGCGCGGTGCCCGTCGATTCCATCTCCTCACGCAGGCGTCCGCCGCGCGTGACGATTTCCTCGACTAGGGTTGTTCCCGTCGATTCGAACTGCTCCCGAAGCTGCGTGCCACGGGATGTGATCTCGGCCGTCAGCACGGATCCTGCCGCCGCGATCTCGTCGCGGATCGATCCGGCTCGCCCGGTGATCTCCTCGACGAGGCCCGATCCGGTGGCGGCGATCTCGTCGCGGACTGATCCCCCGCGGGTCGTGATCTCTTCGACGAGGGAGGTTCCGACCGATGCAAGCTCTTCCCGGACGCGCGTGCCGCGCGTGGTGATCTCGTCCAGGAGGTCCGATCCGGTCGTGGCGAATTCCTCGCGAACGGTCCCCACGCGAGTCGTGATCTCCTCCACGAGGGCGAGCCCGGTTGCCGCGAGGCCTTCGCGCACGGCGTCGACCCTGGTCGTGATCTCCTCGACGATGGAGCCTCCAGTGGAGGCGAGTTCCTCCCGCAACCGCTCTCCGCGGCTGACGATTTCATCCGTGAGGCTCGTGCCGGTCCTGGCCAGCTCGTCGCGCAGGGCGTTGCTGCGCGCTGTCAGCTCGTCGCCGACGGTCCGTCCGGCTGCGGCGATTCCATCGCGAAGCTCGGCGGTGCGGGCCGAAATGTCGTCGGCGATCACGCCGCCGGTTGCAGCGAGTTTCTCGGTGATTTCTGCGCCGCGGCTCGTAAAGCTTTCCTCGAGATTTGCCACGGTCTGCTCGAGCGCCGAGCGAACCTCGCCGCCCTGTTGCGCGAGAGCGTCGATCATCCCGCGGCCGGTCTCGGCCAAGGTACGGGTGACCTGGCCGGCTCCCTCTTGGAGATGTCGCGTCAGGAGCCCGCCCGTCCGCTCGAAGGCGCCGGTGATATCCTGCACCTTTCCTTCGAGGGTGGTCGTGATGTGCGTGCCGACGTCGCTGAGGCCCGTCTGGATCTCGGCGCTCGTCCCGGTCAGTCGCTCGACGAGTTCGTTGCCGCGGGAGGCCATCTCCCCGACGACCCGGTTGCCGGTCCGGTCGAGGGCCTGCGTGATCTCCTCGCCTCGCTGGTTGAGCATTCCGCTCACGCGCTCGCCGGCATCGTTCACCGCCGTGACAGCCCGCTGCGCGGCCTCTTCGATGTCCTGGGTGATCGTCTGATGCGCGCCGGCGATCGCGGCGCGCACCCGCTCCGCATTCGACACGATGCCTTCGCGCTGAGAGACCAGCTCGTCCACGAGCGTCCGGATCCGGATCTCGTTGTCCGAATAGGCGCGCTCGAGCGTCGAGATTTCGCTCCGAACGAGTGCTTCCAGTTCTCCCGCGCGTGCAAGCGCACGCTCGACTCCGTCCCCGACAGCGGCAACCTCGCGGCGGACTGCCTGCGAGACGGACAGGACGGCATCGGTCGAGAAAGATTCGGGCTCCGCGAGCCGGACCGCCACCTCGCCGACCGCACGGGCCACGAGATGCATCTCCCGAGCCCTGGCAGCGAGCATCGCCGCGATGAAGAACAGGACGACCGGCCCGAGCACCGCAAAGGCTCCGGCCGCCAGCAACGGCAGCGAGAACGAGCCGAGGAGCGCCTCGGGGCTCGTGAGGCCGCGCGAGTAGGAGAGATACATCGCCGCAGCGAGCCACAGGAGCGATCCGAGGACGGCGAGAACGTAGGGGGTGCGCGACGGCCGGGTCTGAAGGGCCTGGAGCATCAGGCCGACGCTCTGGCGATCATCGTTGGCAACGGCAGCCCTATCCGGCGACACGATCGAGGGACGGGGAGGCGCCTCACGCTCGCGGGCGTCGTCGCGCTCCGCGCCCGGTGTTTCCGGCTTGCGCTCCGTCATCGTGAAATCATGGTCGTCGACGTCCGGAAGACGAGGATCCGACTTTTCCGGGGACTCGCTCTCCGCCTCGGCTGGAGGCTGGACATCGGGCTTGAGATTCAAGGCCTGCTCGATCGCCGACAGGGCGGCCTCCGTCGGGTCTTTCAGTCTCTTCTGTTCAACTGCCATGGTCCGCCCTCAATGACGCAACATGCAGCGCGGCGACGCTCCACCGAGGTCGGTCGGAACGCCGATCGCTGCCGCCGGGCCGCCTCCCGGCACGGTCGACAATAGTTTCGCGCTATTTACCAAGAGAGTTTAGCGACCGGGGTCAGTCGTGAAAACCCGACGTCCCCAGGCTCCTGAGAACGTCGTTAACGTCTTGGTAACCATAAGTCACGCCTCGTGAATCTCACTCGGGACCATTACGGGACCCGAGGGCCTCGCTTTCCGGTCGCGCTTCGCTTAAGTGACCGGCGCACAATCGAGGTCAAGGATGGTCAAGATCACGTTCATCGATGCCGAGGGCACCTCCCGCACGGTCGAGGCGGAGGTGGGTTCCACGGTCATGGAGAACGCAATTCGAAACGGAATCCCGGGGATCGAAGCGGAGTGCGGCGGTGCCTGCGCCTGCGCCACGTGTCACGTCTATGTGGCGGAAGAGTGGACATCGGTCGTCGGAGAGCCTCAGCCCATGGAAGAGGACATGCTCGATTTCGCTTTCGATGTGCGCTCGACATCCCGGCTGTCCTGCCAGATTCGCGTGCGTCCCGAACTCGACGGCCTCGTGGTCCACACTCCGACCAGACAGGGCTGAAGGTCGCGACACTGACCCGCGGGCTCGTGCCGGGCGGGTGAATCATTCCGCAGGGACGGGCCTGCCGACCGGCCTGAGGATCGTTTCCTGTCCGGGTTCAGGATGCCTCGGAACCAGGAAGGCGAGGCCGAGCGAGGCCGTAGCGATCATGGCCCCGATCATGAAGACCAAAGTCGGATCCTCGATCCATAGCTTGCCGAACACGACCGGAATCACCACGGCTGCGATGTGGTTGATGGTGAATGCGACGCTCGCAGTCGGTGCGATGTCTGCAGGGTCGGAGATCTTCTGGAAGTAAGTGCGCTGGGCGATGATCAGCGTGAAGAACACGCCATCGACGACGAAGAGGAGGCCGGCGACGAGCCCGCTCGCCGTGGTGGAATACCCGATAAAGACGCCGACGAGGGACAGATTCTCGAGGATGATGGTTGCCCGTTCGCCGATGGCCTGAATGAGCCTGCCGAAGAGTGGACCCGCGAACAGGTTGATCGCGCAATACGCGAAGAGCAACATCGAGAAGTCGGCCAGGGTGTAGCCGAACCGCTCCACGAGCAGCCATCCTCCGAAGGCCATGAAGAGCTGCCGCCGCGCTCCGGAGAGGAACGTCAGCACGTAGTACAGCCAATAGCGCCGCCGCAGGACGATGCCCTTGTGCTGCGGAACGGACCCTCTGAAGCTCCGAAAGAACAGTGCCGCCGCCCCGGCAAGTGCCAGGGTGACGATGCCGAATCCGAGGTAGAGCGTCCCATAGCTCGGCTGCCAGAGCCAGAAGACGACGGCGATCAGGCCATAGGCGACAAGCTGTGCCGCCGCCGCAGTGCTGGCGATCCGGCCGAGCACGCGGGGCGCCTGGCTCTTCGGCAGCAATTGCAGCGAGAGAGCCTGGTGGGCAGTTTCGAAATAGTGGAATCCGGCCGACATCACGAATGTGGTGATCAGCAGACCCCAGAAGCTCGGGAAGCCGCCCGTGATCGCGATACCGAATGCAAGGAGGGCCAGACTCACATAGGCGACCAGTTGCTCACGCATCAGCATGAACCAGATCACAGCCGTGAAGGCGAGGAAGCCCGGGATCTCGCGGACCGACTGCAGGATGCCGATCTCCCAGCCCGTGAAGCCCGCAGCCTCCTTGGCGAAATTGTTGAACAAGGCCTGCCATCCCGCAAAGCCCAGCCAGTTGGTGAAGGAGATGGCGACCAGAAAGGCCGTCGGGGACGCTGCCAGTGCGGCTCGGGTCTGTGGGGGGATCGTCATCTTGTAGCCTTGGACCCTTGCACGCGGCGCGCCATCGTTCGCCGCCCAGCCTTTCCACACGGACTGGAGCCATGGACGGAGCGCAATCCGTCGAGGCAGGATAGGATCGACGGAACGCGCTCCGTCTGCTCAGGCCACGCTTTGATCCAGGTCATCGCGCGTCCGGAGCAGGATGGCAATGATCCAGGCGTGCAAGGGAGACATGCGCGATGTTCAAGACCATTCTCGTTCCCGTCGACATTGCCGAACCGGAAATGTCGACCCAGGCAATCGAAACGGCGGTTTCTCTGGCGCACCAGTCTTCCGGCACGGTGCGCCTCATCTACGTGCGATCGCTGATCCCCGTCACCTACATGGAATTCGTGCCGCCGGACTTCGATGCGGAGCAGCAGCGGGATGCGGAGGAAAAGCTTGCCGATATCGCGGCCGGAGTGGCACTTCCGGAAGGCCGCGTCTCGTCAGTCGTGAGGCTGGGCGGCGTCTACGCGGAGGTCCTCGAGGAGGCCGACAAGACGGCGGCCGACCTGATCGTCGTCGGCTCGCACCGGCCCAAGATGTCCACCTATCTTCTGGGCTCCAATGCCGCGACGATCGTCAGGCATGCCCGTTGCTCCGTCCTGGTGATCCGCAAATAAGGAATCCCGGTGCGGCGCGGGTCCGTGGAACCGGTTTCGAGGCCCCGCCGGGTTCCCCGGTCCCACTGCTGATCTTCTCCCATCACGGAAGGAGATCGGCAGGTGGTGTGGAGGGTGGGAAGAGGCGTGGCCTGTTGAGCCGGATCATCGGCACGAGCTGCCATAGCCCGACGGCGGCAAGGAGACAGGCCATCAGGGCGGCCGCGTGCGCGTCCGCCACGAGTGCCCGCCAGATGAAGACGGCGATCGCGACGAGTGAGGCGGCGCTGAGAGCGACGACTGCAAGCCAAGCCACCGTCGGCTGTCCGGCGAGAAAGCGAGCGCCCGGGCTCAGTTGGCCGGCGCGCTCGGTCAGGGCGCTCACGAGGCGTCGGTAGGGGCCATCGAGGCGCTCCGCCTCGACGAGACTCCGCCAACTCAAGGAGGAGATCCGGACCAATCGTCCGTCCTTGAATCGGATCGTCGTCCGGTAGGCCGGGTGGGTGAAGCTTTTCGGATCGTAGGTGAGGCGGATCTGCTCCACGGCATCGAGCCGTGCTTCACGGACGCTCCGTCCGTTGTCCACGAGCAACTTGTCGTCCCGAAGCTCGAACATGACCGGCCCACTCGTCGGCTTGGGATTCTGCTGGTAGCGCACGGTTTCGAATTTGCTCACCGCACCAGCTCCCGCATGGCCTGATCGATGCCTTCGAGCGTCAGAGGATGCATTCGGTCCCGGAAGATCTGCCGGATCAGGCTGATCGATTGGGTGTAGCCCCAGCGGTTCTGGGGCACCGGGTTGAGCCAAACGGCGTGGGGGAACTGGCCTAGCAGGCGCTCCAGCCAGACTTGGCCGGGCTCCTCGTTCCAATGCTCGACCGAGCCGCCAGGCATCACGATCTCGTAGGGGGACATGGATGCGTCGCCGACGAAGACGGCGCGATAATCGGAAGGATAGGTTCGAAGCACGTCGATGGTCGGCATGGTCTCCTCGAAGCGGCGGCGGTTCTCGGTCCACAGCCGCTCGTAGGGGCAATTATGAAAGTAGAAGTGGGCGAAGTGCTTGAACTCGAGACGGGCTGCCGAGAACAGCTCTTCGGCCGCCTCGATGTGCCAGTCCATCGAGCCGCCGACGTCGAGGAAGAGCAAAACCTTGACGGCGTTGCGGCGCTCTGGGCGCAGCTTGACGTCGAGATAGCCTTTCTCCGCCGTTTCGCGGATCGTGTTGTCGAGATCCAGCTCCTCGGCTGCGCCCGTGCGCGCGAAACGGCGCAGTCGCCGCAGCGCGATCCGCATGTTGCGGACCCCGAGTTCGACGCTATCGTCGAAATCCTTGAACTCGCGGCGATCCCAGACCTTGACGGCCCGGAAGTTGCGGTTGCCGTCCTGCCCGATGCGGATGCCTTCCGGATTGTAGCCGTACGCGCCGAAGGGCGAGGTTCCGGCGGTGCCGATCCACTTGCTGCCGCCCTGGTGCCGGCCCTTCTGCTCCTTCAGGCGCTCCTTCAGGGTCTCGAAGAGCTTGTCCCAGCCGAGCGCTTCCAGCTGCTTCTTCTCCTCGTCCGTGAGATAGCGCTCGGCGAGCTTGCGCAGCCATTCCTCCGGGATCTCGGATGCTTCGAGGGCTCCCGCGAGGCTCTCCACGCCTTTGAAGACGCGCCCGAAAACCTGATCGAAGCGGTCGAGATTGCGCTCGTCCTTCACGAGGCAGGCTCGCGACAGGTAGTAGAACTGCTCGACGGACTTGCCCGCGAGATCATGATCGAGGGCCTCGAACAGGTTGAGGTATTCCCGCAGGGAGACCGGGACTTTGGCCGCGCGCAGCTCGGTGAAGAATTGAAAGAACATCGCCCGCAATGTCGACAGGAGAGGGCGGGCGTCAAGCGGTCGGTCGGGACTTGCCGGCGCCGCGACGGCTGCGGAAGGGTGCCGGCTCGATTTGTTTCGAGCCGTCCTCGCTTCCCCTCAGGACATCGCGGACCTCGTCCCTGCGCTGGTGGATCGAAGCAATTACGAGGCCGACAGGGACGCCGATATCCACCAGCACGGCCTCGCTGAGCTGCAGGGATGCTTCGATGGTTTCGGGCACGGCATCATCGACGCCGAGTTCGTAGAGGCGCGATGCGTGGCGCGCGTCGCGAGCCCGCGCGACGATCTTCACGTCGCGGTGCTCCCTGCGCACGGTGCTGACGAGCGATTCGATGACGCTCGGCGCATCCAGGGTGATGACGAGGCCACGCGCGCGATCGACGCCGCAGGCGTGGAGGAAATCCGGGCGGGCGCTGTCCCCGTAGAAGACGGGCCTGCCCTTCCGGCGCCAGGCAGCGACTACCTCCGGATTGGTATCGATCGCAATGAACGGAATTCCATGCCGTTCCAGCATTTCGCCGACCATCTGCCCGACGCGCCCATAGCCGGCGATGATCACGTGGTTCGCTTCGTCGGCAGGAGGAGGTTCCGGAGGCGGCCCTTGCCTGCTCGGACGGTCGAGGGCGCCGCCCAGCACGCGTCCCACTCTCGAAAGGCCGGGTGTGGCCACCATCGTCAGAATCGTCACGAGGAGGACGGACTGGATAAGCGACGAATCGCCAATTCCGACGGTCAGCGCCATCGCGAGGGTGACGAAAGCGAACTCGCCGCCGCCTCCGAGGAGGAGACCGGTTTCCGCGGCGACGGCGGGCGTCAACCCGAACAGTCGTCCGAGCCCGAAGACGATCGTCGCCTTGAGCACGACCAGCCCGAAAGCCGCCGAGAGGAGCGCGAGTGGCGCTTCGAGAAGACGCAGCGGATCGAGATTCATCCCGACGGTGACGAAAAACACGCCGAGGAGCAGGCCCTGGAAGGGCTCGATCGCGGCCATGATCGCGCGCCGGTACTCGGTCTCGGCCAGGAGAAGCCCGGCAATGAAGGCCCCGAGCGCCATCGAGAGGCCGCTGACGCCCGCCACGAGGCTTGTCCCCAGGACGACGAGAAGGCAGGCGGCCATGAAAAGCTCGGGAGAATGGGTCGCCGCCACGAGCTGGAACAGCGGGCGAAGGGCGAGGCGTCCGATGCCGAGGATAAGGGCAAGGGCGATGGTCGCCTGCAGGAGAGCGGTGACGAAGGATCCGACCGGAGCGCTCGAGGGACCTTGTCCGAGAGCTGCAATGGCGAAGAGGATCGGGGCGACGGCGAGATCTTGGAAGAGCAGCACCGCGAAGCTCGCGCGTCCTGCCGGCGCGCTGAGCCGTTTCTGGGCTGCAAGGACCGGCATCACGATGGCCGTGGACGAGAGGGCGAGTGAAAGGCCAATGACGGTCGAGGCGGAAAGATCGGCCGTAACGAGATAGGTCACCACGCCAAGAGCGGCCGCGCAGCAGGCGACCTGCATCGGCCCGAGACCGAACACCAGCTTCCGGAGGACCCGCAGGCGCTCGAAGGAGAGCTCGAGTCCGATTGCGAAGAGCAGGAAGACGACGCCGAACTCGGCGAGGTGGGCGGCTTCTTCGCTGTTGGAGATCGTGAACCGCGAGAGCCACGGGAACGTATCTGTGAGCCGGCCGAGACCGAAGGGACCGAGGGTGGCGCCGGCGGCCAGGAAGCCCAGGACCGGGCTGATGCGCAGGCGATGAAAGATCGGGACGATGATCCCGGCGGTTGCCAGGAAGAGGACCAGCTCCTTGTAGTTTCCTGCCTCGAATGGGGCGGCCATCGATCACACGCGCTTCAGCCAACCGAGCGCAGCGGTCGAGCCCTCACCCGCGCACCGATGCACGCGACCGCTCCCCAGGCGGAAGAGGCGAAGAGGCGCGGGCCCGGAACGTGCGCGCCTCTTTCGATACGGAAGATCGCCCGGGCCTGCCGGAGAGGTATGCAGAACCCGGGATCCGAATGCGATCCGACCTCCGTACCATATCAGGCGATCCCGGTCAGGAAAGCGCCGTCCCTGCACGAGACGAGCGTCAGGGCAGGGACGGGCCCCGTCAGGACAAGGTCGACAGTGCTTGCGCGAGATCGGCCACGAGATCGTCGGGATGCTCGATCCCGATCGAGACCCGGATGGTGGCATCCGAGACGCCGAGCCGGTCCCGAACCTCCTTGGGAACACCTGAATGGGTCGTCGAGGCCGGATGGCAGGTGAGCGACTCGGTTCCGCCGAGACTGACCGCGAGCTTGAAGATCTGCAGGGCGTTGAGCACGCGGAACGCTTCCGCCTCGCCTCCGGCGACGTCGAAGGAGAAGGTCGAGCCCGGGGCGCTGCTCTGCGCTTCGTAGACCCGGCGCTCGGGGGATCCTTCCGGGAGCCAGGCGAGATGGTGCACCTTCGTGACCTTCGGGTGCTCCGAGAGGAATTTGGCGACGATCTCGGCATTCCGGTTGGCCGCCGCCATGCGCAACGTGAGCGTCTCGAGAGACCGTCCCAGCATCCAGCATGAATGCGGATCGAGTTGCGTTCCGATCGCCGAGCGCAGGAGGCGCACCGTCTTCATCCGCTCACGGCTCCCGAGTGCCGCGCCGGCAATCAGGTCGGAGTGCCCGCCCACATATTTGGTGAGGGAGTAGATCGAGATATCGGCCCCGTGCAGCAGCGGCTTCTGATAGAGCGGGCCGAGCAGCGTGTTGTCGCAGACGATCACCGGGACCTGCCCCTGCTGCGCGGCGATCTCGTCCGCGATCCGCCGCATCAGCGCGATATCGACCAGGGTGTTCAGCGGGTTCGAAGGGGTCTCGATCATGATGATGGAGACGCGGCCCTTGGCCGCTGCCTCGGAGGCGGCGGCTCTCACCGATGCTTCGTCGATCCCGTCGGCGAAGCCCACGGCGTGCACGCCTAGCTCTTTCAGCGTTTTCGCCAGCAGGGTCTCGGTGCCGCCATAAAGGGGTTGGCTGTGGAGAATCGCGTCACCCGGGCGCGCGAAGGCGAGGATCGTCGTCGCGATGGCCGACATGCCCGAGGAAAAGAGGAGCGCGGCCTCCGCGTCCTCGAACACTGCGAGCCGATCCTCGACGATCTCGGAATTGGGATGGTTGAACCGGGAATAGACGAGGCCGGCAGGTGTCCCTTTTGGCGGCTCGCGACGGCCCGCGACGTAGTCGAAGAATTCCTTCCCGTGCTCGGCGCTGTTGAACACGAAGGTGGAGGTGAGAAACACGGGGGGCTTCACGGCCCCTTCTGAGAGGGCAGGATCGTAGCCGTAGCCGAGCATGAGGGTCTCGGGATGCAGCTTCCGGTTCCCGAGGCTATCCTTGTGGTAGCGTTCTTGTGCCATAGCTCTCTTTCATCCTTCCCGGGTTCTCGCCTGCATCGGCGGAGCGAAAACCCGTCCAACGTGGAATCGACGCAGGTCGTCACCGGAGGCCTCTAGCACAGCGGCCCCGTACGGGAGTACCTCGGCCCGAAGCGATCGAGATCAACGAAAACCGATACGGAACACAGCATGAAGAGATTTACGGGCACCGAGAGCTATGTCGCGACCGAGGACCTCAAGGTTGCCGTAAACGCCGCGATCGTTCTCGAGCGTCCCCTGCTGGTGAAGGGAGAGCCGGGAACGGGGAAGACGGTTCTTGCCGAGGAGATCGCCCGCGCCCTCGATGCCCCGCTGCTGACCTGGCACGTGAAATCCACGACGAAGGCCCAGCAGGGCCTCTATGAATATGATGCGGTGTCGCGTCTGCGTGACAGCCAGCTCGGCGATCCCCGGGTCTCGGATATCCGGAACTACATCCGGCACGGCAAGCTCTGGGAAGCCTTCGTCTCGCCGACCCGCCCCGTTCTCCTGATCGACGAGATCGACAAGGCCGACATCGAGTTCCCGAACGACCTCCTTCTCGAGCTCGACCGGATGGAGTTCCACGTCTACGAGACCGGGGAGGTGGTCCGCGCACGGCAGCGACCCATTCTCGTCATCACCTCCAACAACGAGAAGGAACTCCCGGACGCATTCCTGCGCCGCTGTTTCTTCCACTACATCCGATTTCCGGACGCCGAGACGATGGCCCGGATCGTCGAGGTGCATTATCCAGGAATCAAGCGGCGGCTTGTCGAGGAGGCGCTGCGGATCTTTTTCGAGGTCCGCGAAGTCCAGGGGCTCAAGAAGAAGCCGTCGACGTCCGAGCTCCTAGACTGGCTGAAGCTCCTTCTCTCCGAGGATATCGGGCCCGAAATCCTGCACGAGCGCGACACCCGCAAGCTCATCCCGCCGCTGCATGGCGCGCTTCTCAAGAACGAGCAGGACGTGAGCCTGCTGGAGAAGATCGCATTCATGTCCCGGCGTGAGAGCCGCTGAACCGAGGGGGTCTCCGTGCTTCGCCTGATGCTCCTGCGCCACGCCAAATCCGCCCGGCCCGCCGGTGTCGCCGACATCGATCGGCCGCTCGCCGCGCGAGGGCGGGAAGCCTCGCCCCGAATGGGCCGGTATCTCGCCGAAGAAGGGCTGCTGCCGGACCTCGTGATCGTCTCGGCGTCACGGCGGACGCGGGAGACCTGGGAACTCGTCGAGCCGTCCGTCGATACCACCGAGATCCGCTTTGACGCCCGGATCTACGAGGCGCCGGCAAGCCGGCTCCTCGCCGTGGTGCGGGAGACGCCGTCGAGTGTCCGGACTCTTCTCCTCGTCGGACACAATCCCGGATTCGAGGAACTCGCCAAGCTCCTCGTCGGCTACGGAGACCGTTATGCCTTTGCGCGGCTGACCGAGAAGTTCCCCACTGCGGGTCTCGCGGTGATCGATTTCGATCGGGAGAGCTGGTCCGAGATCGCCCCGCGCACGGGACGGCTCGATCGCTTCGTGACCCCGAAATCCCTCGGCGCCGACGCGGACGACTGAATGGCCGAGCCTTGCGGAGCCTCGCTCCGGGCCCCACCTTCGCGGAAGCCGTTTCCACGCTGCTGAAAGCGGCTCCCGCCCTGGCCTCGCACCGGTTCTCCGCCGCGAGCCGGTTGCATCTCACGGGAAAACCCTGCGACTTCGAGGACCTCGGCCTCCCTTGTCTCTCTTCAATGCATTGGTATCCGGCGTCGACGCAGCCGCGCAGGCCGTCCGGGACGCTTCCGGGCAACTCGTGCAGCCCTCGGTGCGGGTCGGGATCACGGGCCTTGCCCGGTCGGGGAAGACTGTCTTTGCCACCG
This sequence comes from Microvirga massiliensis, assembly GCF_001006805.1. GTDB lineage: Bacteria > Pseudomonadota > Alphaproteobacteria > Rhizobiales > Beijerinckiaceae > Microvirga > Microvirga massiliensis. Next base: position 77,945 of record NZ_LN811365.1, read on the forward strand.
CGCTCGTCCATCACCTGACGCGGGGCACCTCTCTGCCGGCCCTGCGGGCTTCGGCCGAGGGACGACTTCGGCGCGTGAATCTTGCGCCTCAACCGGACGACGACGTTCCGCGGTTCCCGATCGAGGACCATCTCGCCGCCCTTCTGGAGGAGCGGCGCTGGCCGGAATCGACGAACCGGATCAGCGAACTCCGTCTCCTCATCGACTACGAGCGAAAGGCAGGCTGGCGCACCGGCCCTTCCACCTTGGCGCTCGACATCGTGGATTATCCCGGGGAGTGGCTCCTCGACCTCGCGCTTCTCGAAACCGATTTCCCGACCTGGTCAGCGAAGACCCTGGAGCGCAGCCGCCGTCCCGACCGGCTCGCGATGGCCTCGGCCTGGCACGCGAAGCTCGCGGACGCAGACCCCCTTGCGGCGGCCGACGAGGGCGTCGTCCGAGGGCTCAGCGAGAGCTTCAAGGAATACCTCGCAGCTTTGCGGGCCGGTCCCGAGGCCGTCGCCACGACGCCGCCCGGCCGGTTCCTGATGCCCGGCGATCTCGCGGGCTCGCCGGCCCTGACCTTCGCGCCCCTTGCCCTGCCGAGGGACCGTACGACCAAGCCGAAGACCCTCGCGGCGCTCATGCAGCGGCGGTTCGAGGCCTACAAGACGCACGTCGTGCGGCCCTTCTTCCGTGAGCATTTCCAGCGCATCGACCGGCAGATCGTGCTCGTCGACGTGCTGGCAGCGGTGGACGCCGGACCGGCGGCGCTCGCCGAACTCGAGGAGGCTCTCGACAGCGTGCTGCTCGCGTTCCGCACCGGGCGCAACAATTTCCTGTCCCGCATCTTCTCGCCGCGCGCCGACCGCGTGCTCTTCGCGGCCACGAAGGCGGATCATGTCCATCACATGCAGCACGAGCGCCTCGAGCTCCTGCTGCGCCAGCTCGTCGCCCGGGCCGTCGCCCGGACGGAGAGCCAGGGCGCGCGGGTGGGCACCATTGCGATCGCCTCCGTGCGCGCCACGCGCGAGACCGTCATTCGCGACGGGCTCACCCAGTTGCGGGCGATCGCGGGCACGCCCGAAGCCGGGGAGCGCGTCGGCGACGAGGTCTTCGACGGAAACACGGAGGCCGCCATATTTCCGGGCGAGTTGCCGGAGAGCGCGGAAGCGGTCTTCGCGGGCGAGGTCCCGCCGGGGTCCCTGCGCTTCCCCCGCTTCCGTCCACCCGCGGTCACCGTCGATGCGGCGGGGCGCGTCGGGAGATTGCCGCATATCCGGCTCGACCGCGCCCTCGAGTTCCTGATCGGAGATCATCTCGCATGAGCCGCCCTCCACGCGCCGTCCGCCTCGACGATCCGGCTATCACCCGTGGCTCGGTGATCCTCGAGGACGAGCCGATGGATGCGATCGAGCAGGCCGAAGCCGCCGTCGTGCCGGTCTCGGAGCGGCGGCGTGCGCCCTGGGGCACGCTCCTGTTCAGCGCCGTCTCGGGCCTGGTGCTCCTCGCGCTCGGGCTCGCGATCAACCGGCTGATCTTCGATCTTCTCGCGACCGCGCCGGCGCTCGGCTGGATCGCGATCGCGCTGGCGGCGCTCGCGGCGATTGCGCTCCTAGCGCTCGTCGGTCGCGAGTTTCTCGGGGTGCTGCGCGAAGAGAGAATCGAGAAGCTCCGCACTGCCGCGGTCGAGGCGATCGGCGTGCGCGATCATACGGCCGCAAAGCGCGTCGCATCCCAGATTGCAACCCTCTATGCCCGGAGGAGCACGACACGGGCGATGACGCCCGTGCACGAGGACGAGATCCTCGAACCGGATGACCGGCTCGCGCTGGCGGAGCACATCTACCTCGCACCGCTCGACGAGCAGGCGAAACGCGCGATCGCAGCGGCCGCGAAACAGGTCTCGCTCGTCACGGCCGTGAGCCCGCGCGCGATCATCGATGTCGCCTTCGTGATCTACGCCGCGACGAAGCTCCTGCGAACGCTCGCGCGGATCTATGGCGGGCGGCCCGGCTTTGTCGGCTTCCTCCGGCTGGCGCGGTCAGCACTCGACCATCTCGCGGTGACGGGTGGGGTCGCGGTCGGGGACTCGCTGCTGCAGCAAGTCCTCGGCCTCGGACTCGCAGCCCGCGTTTCCGCGAAGCTCGGGGAGGGGGTGTTGAACGGCCTGATGACTGCTCGGTTTGGTCTTGCAGCGTTGGCCGTCTGCCGCCCGCTGCCGTTCATCCGCGAGCCTGCGCCGAAGATCGGTGAGGTTGCGGGAGAACTGCTTGCGCGTGCGAAGGATGATGCTACGCGTTGAGTGAGGGTGGCAGCGCCAACTTCGCAAGCAAGTGTCGGCAGATTTTGCCGACTATGTGGCGTGTTTCGCCTGGTACTCACAGCTCACTTTCCGCACTACTCCTGAAACATCAACATCTTACGCTTGGCACGAGCCTTGCGCTCAACTCTCCGTGACGTGATCCGCCAAATCATGAGGGCGGATCGGGGAGGGTTGAGTAATGGGTATCTTCGGAGCGATGACGACCGCGGTTTCGGGCTTGCGGGCGCAGTCCTACGCACTCGAGAACATTTCCGGAAACATCGCCAACTCGCAGACGACGGGCTTCAAGCGTGTCGACACGCGCTTCGTGGATCTGGTCCCGGAACTCTCGGCCGGGCGTGAGATCGCTGGTTCCGTTACTGCCTTTTCTCGCCTTACGAATACTCTGCAGGGCGACCTCCAGCCTACCGGTATTTCGACGAATGCCGCCATCAATGGCGAGGGATTCTTCGTCGTCCAGGAGCAGGCCGGCTACGCCAACAACCAGCCGATCTTCGGCGGTGTCGATCTCTATACGCGCCGCGGTGACTTCCATCTCGATAAGGACGGCTATCTCGTCAATGGTGCAGGCTTCTACCTGCGGGGCTCGAGCATCGATCCTCGGACGGGAGCGATCACCGGCAATGCAAACAGTGTGATCCGGATTTCGAGCGATCCGATCCCGGCACGCGCGACCACGACAATCAACTATGGCGTCAATCTTCCGACGCGCCCAGCAGTGCCATCTGCGGATCCGACGGATCCGGATTCTTATCTCCTTACGGGACTCGCGGGCGCCGACATTGCCGCCGAAAATAATGCGGCGTTCACGAGTAAGTCGATCTCCGGCGGATCAGTCACTGCCTACAATTCCGTTGGGACGCCCGTGAACGTGCAACTCCAATGGGCCAAAACGAGCAATGCAGCCGGAGCAGAAACCTGGGAGCTGTTCTATCTCTCTAACAGTGCGGCGACGACCGGGCAGACAATGTGGACTCGCATTGGTCAAGTAGAGTTCGACGGCTCAGGTGCGATGAAGCCACCCCTCTCGACGACAATCTCGGGCCTCACTGTCGACGGCGTTCCCGTCGGAAACGTAACCCTCAACTTCGGCAATACCGGCCTTACCCAATACGCCACGTCGAGCGGACTCGTTCAGGCCGGAACCCTCGAGCAGGACGGCTATCCCTCCGGCGTTCTCGACGCGATCCAGATCCTCAGCGACGGCCGCATCGCCGGCAGCTATACGAACGGCCGCGTCGTGCCCGTTGCCGAGATCCCGATCGTCCAGTTCAACGCCGACAACGCCCTGCGGCGCCTCGACAGCGGGGTCTACGAGCGCACCCTCGAATCCGGTCTGCCGATCGTCGGCCTGAACGGCTCGACCCTGATCGGCGGGCATGTGGAAGGCTCGAACACCGACATCGCGGAAGAGTTTTCTAAGATGATCGTAACCCAGCAGGCCTATTCTGCGAACACGCGCGTCGTTTCCACCTCGCAGCAGATGATGACTGAAATCATCAACATGGTGCGCTGAGGCTGAACGCTGGAGGGCAGTGATATGGGTCTTCTCACCTCCCTGAGCACGGCGATGTCCGGCCTGCGCACGACACAGGCCAGCATCGACCTCGTCGCCACGAACGTCGCGAACGCAAATTCGGTTGGCTACAACCGGCGGGTCATGTCTCCGATCCAGCAGGTGGCCGGAGACCGGACGATCGGCGTCCGATCGGGCGAGGTGGAGCGCCTGCTCGACATTGTGGCGCAACGGCAGCTTCGGCTCGAGACTGCGGGGGCGGCCTACACGGGCTTCCTCGCGCAATACACGTCCCAAGTCGACAAGATGTTCGGAACACCGGGTGACGCCGGCGCGCTGGACACGAGCTTCAACGACTTTACGAAAGCGCTCCAGGCACTGCTCTCGGATCCCGGCAACGACTCCGTCCGCTCCTCGGTGCTCGATGCTGCCGGCACGCTGGCAACACGGATCGGGCAGATTTCGGAAAACATCCAGGCTCTCAGAAGCCAAGCCGAGGCGCGGATCGATCTGGCCGTCGACCGGGCCAACGAACTCCTGAGGGGGATCGCTGATCTCAACACCCGGATCGTAGGCGATCAGACCACGCGGGACCCGGCGCTCCTCGACGAGCGCGATCGCATGATCGACGAACTGTCCCAGTATATGGACATCCACACGGTCCAGAACGGAAACGGCTCGGTCAGCCTGATGACGGCCGGTGGCCTGACGCTGTTCAACGGCATCGCACCCGTGACCCTGTCGTTCGACGCGCGTGCGGCGCTTTCGCCCCAATCGCTCTATTCCACGGATCCGAAGGCACGGGGCGTCGGCACCATCTTCGCGACGTCACCGAATGGCGCTACGATGGATGTTGTCGCCAACCAGATGATCCGGTCCGGGGAGATCGCGGCGGCGCTCGAGATGCGGGACGACATCCTTGTTCAGGCGCAGCGCCAGCTCGACGAGCTGGCGGCTGGTCTGTCACGGGCGATGTCGGATCGGCCCGTTAAGCCAGAAAACGGCGTGATCGACCTCACTGGTTGGCAGCCCGGCAACACGCTGACGATCGACTACACGGACGGTACCGGCACTGCACAGCGGGTCGTGCTCCTCGCGACCAACGGTGCTGCACTGACAATCGACAAGGCTGAGTTCGGCGGACCGAATACGCGAGTTATTCATTTCGACCTCAGCGTTGGGTTTGTCGCTGCTGTCGGCGAGGTAAACACGAAATTGGGAATCCCGGGTGTTTCACTCGCTCATGACGGCGGATCAGAGCTCCGGATCGACGATATTGCTTCAACTATCAAAGCAGTGTCCGGCGTCGTAACCGAAACATTGCTCACGGGCGGCTCTGCTCACCTCCCTCTCTTCGTGGATTCGGGCTACGGTGGACTGTTCACGGGCTCGTTCGAAGGCTCCTCGCACCTGACGGGGCTTGCCCAGCGCCTCGCAGTGAACCCGGAGCTGATCGCCGATAAGCAACACCTCGTGGTGTTCGACGCATCCACGCCCCAAGGCGACACGGTCAGGCCGCAACTTCTCCTCGACAGCCTGACCCGGAACGTTCGTTCTTTTTCGCCACTGAGTGGCCTGAACGGCGACGCGCCCTCCACGACAACGGTCGCCGATTTCGCGCGGCGCATCATCGAAGCTCAGGGCGCCTCCGCCGAGGCGGCTGCCCGGCTGCACAGCGGCCAGAGCGTCGCGCTTGCAGCCATCGAGAGCCGCTTCTCGGAAACGGGCTCCGTGAACATCGACCAGGAAATGGCGCATCTCGTGCAGCTTCAGACGGCCTATGGCGCCAACGCCCGCGTGATGAGCGCCGTGCGCGAGATGCTCGATCTGCTCATGCGAATGTAAGGACCTGCCATGACCCTTTCGACCTATGGTCTCGGAGCCTATGGCCGCAGCCCGGCGGAAGCCCTCGTTCGGGCGCGGCGCGATCTGACGGAGTTGCAGCGCCGGATGGTGACGGGGATGCGCTCCGACACCTATGGCGGGCTCGGCATCGACCGGCGCGCGAGTCTCGATGCCCGCGGAAAGCTGTCCGCGATCGAAGGGTTCATGAGCACCATCGGCACGGCCGATCTGCGCGTGAAGATGATGGTCCAGAACCTGGAGCAGCTCGCGAAGCTCGGCAACGAGACGAAATCCGACATCATGCTCACGCAGTTCGAGCTTCTGGGCGACGGGCGCACCTTCACGCAGAAGAATGCCGAGGCTCGGCTCAAGGAGGCAATCGATCTCCTGAACGCCGACATGGCCGGACGGCGCCTCTTCAGCGGACGTGCGGTCGATAAGAATCCAGTCGTCAGCTACGACCTCATCATGGATGGCGATGGGACCCGAGCTGGACTCCGTCAGATGATCCAGGAGCGCAAAGACGCAGAACTCGGGGCGCCCGGGCCCGACGGTCTCCGCCTCGGCCGGTTGTCCCTGTCTCCAACGTCGAATTCGCTGACGCTCAGCGGCGAGGTATCTGATCCTCCATCCGGGTTTCGTGTTGCGAATGTTCAGGCCACCAGCGGGTCAATGTCGGCAAGCTTTACCGGTGGACCGCCAACATCAACTCCTGGCTCTGCAACGATAACCCTCACCGACCAACTAAGAGACGGCGACACAATCAAGATCACTCTATTAGATCCTGATGATGTGCCTCACGTAGTCACGCTGAAGGCTAGTGCGCTCCCGCCGCCAGAGGGCAGCAGGGGGATGTTCCAGATCGGTAGCTCCATCACCGAAACTCTTGGAAAGATAGTGGAGGAGCTTTCGACGGCGATAGCCGAAAAGGCCGACGTAGTGCTCGGCGCGTATGCTGCGGTCGCGGCTGCGGAGGAGTTCTTCTTTGCACCCGACCTGATGCCAGACGGTACTCCCACGCCTCCGCCGGCCGGCATTGTGATCTGGTACGAAGGTGATTCTGACCCAACCATCGCTGCCCGAGCCACTGCGCCGGTGCGCACGGACCACACGCAGGTCGTGGGGACAGGTGCGCGAGCCAACGAAGACGGGATCCGCCACCTTCTCGCCCAATGGGGTGCTCTCGCCGCCGACACCTTCAAGGACACCCCCGCTGATGCGCTGCGCTACAAAGCACTGACCGAAAAGGTGTTCGATCGCCTTTCTGACAAGCCGTCGAATCCGAAGATCAGCGACATTGCAGCCGAGCTCGCAACTGCCGCGAACACGATGAAGTCTGCGAAGGAACGGCATCTCTCCACGAAAGCACTCATGTTGGACGTTCTGGAGAATGTCGAGCAGGTGAGTGACGAAGAGACGGCCGTCGCCATCATGTCGCTTCAGACCCGCCTTCAGGCGAGCTACGAGACGACATCGATCCTGTCGCGGCTGACGCTGGTGAATTACCTGTAAGTGCTGCACAACGTGCAAGATAGGTGAGGGCAGAGCTGCCACCTTTGCTTGAGGCGTCGGCGCTGCCACCCTCACCCGGCTGCTGCGCAGCCGACCTCTCCCGTCGAGGGAGAGGTGATGTGCGCGCCGCTGCTTCGCCTCTCCCCCGGAGGGAGAAGTCGCCCCGAAGGGGCGGGTGAGGGGGGCAGCGCTAACGCCGCAAATGCAAGCACCCGCCTGGATTTCCCCCGCATGACCGAAGGCCGCCTGCGCCGCTTTGCGCGGGCGATGCGGCACGAAGGTACCGATGCGGAGAAACTGGGATTGGACTGGTCGATCTGAGCGGGTTGTGTTCGCAGTGCTCGAAAGATTGGCGCTGCCCTCCTCACCCGGACGCTGCGCGTCCGACCTCTCCCTCCGGGGGAGAGGTGAAGACGGCGCAGTGCCCGCATTAGTTTTGGGTTCGTTCTGCCAAATCGAGAGATCGGTTTCGGAAGTGGAATTCTGGACCTCGTCGAGGAGGCGGATCGCCTTTTTGCGGCGGGAGAGGGCGCGGCGCTCGTAGCGGTCGAGCGTGGCGAGCTGGTCCCAGTCGCATTCGTGCTGACCCGCGAGCAGCAGCGTCCTGGCGTGA
>NZ_LN811365.1:86659-102366 GCF_001006805.1 Microvirga massiliensis
TGGAAGCGGCATCGCATCGTTGTCCCCGGAGCAGGCCGCGAAGGTTCTCGGGATCTCTCGTCCCTGGGTCTACCACCGCATGGACACGGGCCGGCTTCCCTTCCGGCAGGTTGGCACCCACAGGCGAGTTCTCGTGAAGGACGTGCTCGCCCTGAAGAGCTTCGAGGAGGAGCGGCGGCTGTTCGCCCGCGAGCTGGCCGAGGACACGGACGAGCAGGAGATCGGCGTCCACCCTTCATTTTGAGGTGCTCGACCAGGAAAGCGCGGTGGTTCAACCCTCACTCGCCCCTTCGGGGCGACCTCTCCACGAGGGGCGAGTTGATGTGCAGGCCGCGCCGGTTCGCCTCTCTCTCGATGGGAGAGATCGATGCCCGAAGGGCGGCGGGTGGGGGTGGCTGCGCCGACATATACAATCGTGCGCACCATCCGGGACGAGCAAGAGGCTCAGGCCGCCGCCGATTCCTCCGGCACGCCCATTCCGCGCAATCCTGCTGCCAGTTCGCGATTGATCGACACGAGAATCCCGATCCGCTCCGGCGCCGGCGACGCCATCAGGGACAGCGTATGATTGAAAATGAACAGGCCGAGATTGACCATGTTCTGCTTAATCGGAGTGGGGAGAGGGTTCTCCGGCCGCGTGACGGAGCTGACGAGCACCGTCCAGAGCTTGCGGTTGTAGGTGAGTGCCTCGTCGAGCTCGCCGGAGCGGTTCGCCCAGTCGTCCCGGATGCCCTGCAGCCGGGAGGCCGATTTCATCAGGATGGAGGCTTCGAGTTCGCGGGGTGTCTGGCCCGTCTGAGCGGTCCTGGAATACGCGCTAGCCGCGTAGTGCATTTGAGATCAGGTCCTGTTCGTAGGCGATCAGCTTTTTTGCCACGCGCAGAGCCTTATAGAGGTCGCCGCTTAAAATGCGGTTATTGATATCCGCGACAAGCGGCATGGCGCTGGGCGCGGCCGCTAGAAAATCGCGCACGAGCGGAAAATAGATCTCGTTGTGGGACGAGAGATCATTCTTGAGATACATGAGCTGCACCGCAAGATAGATCTTCTGCGCCGGCGTTTCCGCTGTGCCGGCGGTCAGGATATCCTTCTCACGCAGAATCGGGGCGTCGCCCTCGATGAAGAAACGCGTGCGGTGATCGCCGTTCCGGATCACCGCGTTGCCGATGATGATCCGCTCATCCGGCTTCAGTTCAACTTTAAGCGCCATGGGTCCACTCCTTGGACTGGGTATTCGATGCAGGTGCGCCTCGCCACGGTCTTAACCGAAGAGACGCAGCACTGCCTGATCGGTCTGTGCAGCCAACGAGAGCGCCTGAGTAGAGAGCTGCTGGCGGGTCTGCAGTGCAAGCAGGTTCGCACCTTCCTCGCTCGTGTCTGCGAGGACAAGAAGGTCAGAACCACCGTTCAGTGTTGCGATCGATTGTTTCGTGAAATCCTGGCGCGTCTGGAGAACGATAAGGTTTGATCCAAAATTCGAAGCCTGGGAGCGAACCCGGTTCAAAGCTGTATCAAGCTTGGAAAGAGCTTCCTTGATCTCTGTGTCGGACTGCCAGTCATAAGGAGTGTCCGCAGAGTCACCATTGAGTAGAGGGGAGAGACCAAGACCAAGCGAGTTGAAGACGACGCCTGCAATATCGATGAAAGTCGTGTTATTCTCGTTGAACAGGACCTTCAGGGTGTCGCCATTTAGAAGATTCACACCGTTGTAGCCAGTGTCCTTGACGAGCTGGTCCATTTGAGCCTTGAGGCCCTCGAACTGCTCGGCGAGAGACTGCCGGATCGAGTTTATCGCTCCGGCGATCACATAGGTACCAGCCGGCGTGGTCGGCCCAAAAAGATTGGCTGCGCCAGCCGCAGCCTTTCCAGTGGTGGTTCCGGTGCCGTCCGCCGCTGTCAACGTAATTTGGTCGCCAGTGAGAGATTCGATAACGAGGCGACCATTCTCGACGGTTGCGTGGACCCGAGGAGCTTTGTTAGCTGGATTTAGGCCTAGGTCGGCGTTGATCTTGTCGGCGAGCTCCTCGACTGTCGATGTTGCAGTGACGGGGAACGGGATTGCCATCGGCGCTGGCGTAGTGCTGTCGAGTGTGATCGAAATTGTATTACCGGCTTCGAAAGCGCCGCCTTCGGCCGCGGTGAGCAGAGTTCCAGGAACGATTGCGGTCTTGACGCTGTTCAGCCTGGGCGTGCTCGAGGCTGCCTGAAGTGCTTGCCGCGCGGTGGCCTGCGCCGTCTCGATCAACTTCTTGAGCGCCTTGATGCCGTTATCAGCTGCCTCGAGGGTCTTGATCCCCAGCCCCATGCTATCCAGGAGGCGTGAAAGATCGTTCGCACGGTTTTCGAGTCCAGCGGAGACGAAGTAGCTGGTCGGGTTATCGAGTGCCGAATTGACCTTTTTGCCAGTGGCGAGGCGATTCTGGGTTCGAGCCATTAGGTCGACCGTCTTCTGCATCGCGAGGAGGTTCTGACGGACGCCTTGCGAGAGGGCGATATCGGCCATTGCGCATTCCTTCACTGCGTGGACTCTGCCACGTTCCGGAGGGGAGAGTGGCGGATTAACCCTAATGAAGGTTTAACGGCGGGAAGGGACGCATAAAAAAGAGCCCCTTGCGGGGCCCTTCTGTGGGATCCTTCTGGATTGAGTCTGATCAATCCTCTATCAGAAGAGGCGGAGAATGCCCTGTTCCTGTTGTGCCGCCATCGCGAGAGCCGAGTTCGCCAGCTGAGCGCGGGTATTAAGCGCCAGCAGGTTCGCAGCTTCCTGGTTCATGTCGGCATTGGTTAGTTCGTCAGCGCCGTTGTTAAGAGTGTCGATCATCCCGCGGGTGAAGTCCTGACGGTTCTGTACAATCGACAGGCTGGCACCGAACGACGCTGCCGAACTGCGGAGCGTATCGGTCGCGGCCTTAAGATCATCGAGTGCCGCCTGAACGTCCGTGTTGGTCGCCCAGCTATTGCTAGCAGCGCGGATATTGAGGCCACTCGCCGAAGTGTCAGACGGCTTGCCGGTGATATTGAGTTCGCTGTCACCCTTCTCGTTGAAGGTGACCTTCAGTCCGTCGCCGGCGAGAAGGTTAATACCGTTATAGCCGGAGTCCTTAACCAGCTGGTCGATCTGCTTGCGGATTTCTGCAAAGTCTGTCGCCAGCTTTGAGCGAGAGGCGTCTGGGGAGACGGCGTCCTGCGCTACGGTCACTTCATCCTTGCCGGCAACGTCGGTCGTCGTGCCGAACAGAGCAGTTGACAAGCCTCCAGCTTTCACGGCAATGGTCTTCGACGCACCCGCGGCTTGTGCGGTGAGTTTCAGATTGTTTCCGTCGAGCGTAGCATCAACACCGTAGGCATTCAAAGCCGTATCGATTTGTTGTGCGGTCGTAGTTCCGTCCTGACCCGCGGTAATACTGATGTTCCGGTCAACCCCATCAACCGTGACAGTCAAGGTACCGGCGGTTGAGGTAAAGCTGGACAAGTCAACATTGCCCGTTACGCTGGCGGAAACCGCAGCACCAACGGCCTGAGCTTCCTTGGCCTCGGTCGTAGCCTTTGCCTGGTTAGCGAGGGACTGCGCGTTCTCGACCAGCTTCGAGATCGCCTTGATTCCCTTGTCAGCCGCCTCGAGCGTCTTGACTGCCTGACCCATGGTGTCAAGCAGCTTGCTGAGGTCACCGGCCCGGTTGCTGAGACCGGAGGCCGTGAAGAAGCTGGTCGGATTGTCGAGAGCGGAGTTGACCTTCTTGCCGGTCGCGAGACGGTTCTGGGTTAGGGACTGCAGTGCGGAGGTGGCCTGCAGCGAGGCGAGGTTCTGGCGAACGCCAGCCGAGAGCGTGATCGAGCTCATAAGAGATACCTTTCTGGTATGAAGTCCTTCTGGACACTCCAGACTTCCTGTCCGGAGCAGGGGGAGATTGGCTGGTTACGTGCTAACAAGCGGTGAAGCGGACTGCGGATGCAGAGGGAATTGCTTCGGTGTTGGCAATGTGGTGAATGAAAGGTGAAGTCTCGTGCGCAGCGATTGTGTATGCTCGTATGGAGGGCGCAGTGGTTCACCCCTCACCCGGCTTCTGCGCAGCCGACCTCTCCCACAAGGGGAGAGGTGACGTGCGGGCTGCCGCCGCTTCGCCTCTCCCTTGGTGGGAGAGGTCGACGCCCGTAGGGCGGCGGGTGAGGGTGGCAGCGCCGACGTTAACGAGTAAGCAGAAAGTCTTCTGACAACACGAACGCTCTCACGCGCGCTTATGCGTATGCGGTCCACGCCCGCCTGCAGTCTCACTCATCTCCTGCACGTAAGCCCGAATGCGCAGCAGCGCTTCATCTGGCACCTGCCGCACGACGCGTCCGGTCTCCGCATCGACGCTCTGCTGCACGGGCTCGCGCGAGCGCGGGTCGTCCACGAGACGCTTCTCGATCGTGCGCTGGAGAGCCTGCTCAAGCCTCGCGTGACGCATAGCGCCTTCGGACGGCGTAAGCTGCACGGCCGCGGTCTCGGCGACCTGCTGCACGGATTCTTCCGGAGGAAGCTCCGTCTTGACGGCCCCGACGCTCGCGAGAGGTTCGATCCGTTGCGGTGCGTTCAGCACTGCGGCGGAAAACGGTTTGGAGATGCTGCCGCTGTCCATGGCGGAGGGCCCTGACTGAATAGCCTTCTGGCTGCCTGTCAGAGATTACGCCGGGCGCGTGAATCCCGGGTTTAAAGAAAGAGTTAACCGGCGCCTTGCCGAACGAGTCGAATCAACACGATTCTGCTCGTCGCCCCGGTCTTCATAACTGCTTCGACATCACCAGCGGCTCACTGCGCGCCTGTCCCTGGCGGCGCGGTGCGGCTCCCGCGGGTGCGTAGATCGTCGGCTTCGTGTGCCGGTCGAGTTCCTCCGCGATGCCCTTCATGACGCTTTCCGACACGGCGCGTGCCGTGGCGAGTACCGTCTGGTTCATCTCGACGACGCGGTGGAGGTCGGCATGCGCGTCCCGGAATGCGGGAACGAGATCCGGAACAAGTCGTGCGATCGCGACGGCATTCGCCTTGATGGCTTCGAGACCCCGAAGATAAGCGGCAGAGAGCTCGCTCTTGCGGCCGTCCTGGCTGAGCCCGTCGCGGAAGCGTCCGACCCGGACCAGCCCGGTTTCGGCTTCGAGCACCGCCTTCAGGTCTTCCATCGCGGCAAGGACATCCTCGACGAGGTGCGCCGCGCCGTCGCGATCGGTGACTGAGATTTTCTGAGCGGCGCTCATTGGCGATTCTCCTGCATGCGCAGAATTTCCCGATAGACCTGATCGCCGATCCCGACTCCGCCGCTGCGCACGACGAGGCCGGCATATTCCTTCACGAGCATCGACCGATAGACGCCACCGCCCGTGCCGTTCTCGCCGAGCGGTCCTTCCTGGCCTCCAGACGAGAAGACCTGGTCGAGGGTCAGCTCGAGGAACATCGTCTCGAAATCCTCGGCGGTCCTGCGTGCCTTGGCCTCCAGGCCGGAGAGTGGCTTCGCGCCGGCGGTCTGTGCGGCCGATTGGATCGAGAGAAGGGCAGGGGAGGTCATCACATCACCTCGATGTCGGCCTGCAGCGCACCGGAGGCCTTGATGGCCTGCAGGATTGCGATGAGGTCGCGCGGGCCGATCCCGAGCGCATTCAAGCCGTCGACCAGCTCGCGCAGGCTGACGCCCTGGCGGACGAGGGCGAGCTTGTTGGCCTCTCCGGCATCGACCCTCACGCCCGTGCGCGGCACGACGGTGGTGACCCCGTTCGAGAGCGGGCTCGGCTGGCTGACCTGCGGCTGCTCCGAGATCGTCACGGTCAGGTTGCCCTGGGCGACGGCGACGGTCGACACGCGTACGTCCTTGCCCATCACGATGATGCCAGAGCGCTCGTCGATCACGATGCGGGCGGTCTGGTCCGGCTCGACGCGCAACTGCTCCACCTCGGTGAGGAGCTGGATCATGTTGCCGCGATATTTCGGGGGGATGAGGATCGCGACCGTCGAGGGGTCCGTCGGCTCGGCCGTGTCGGCGCCCATGTAGTCGTTGATCGCGGCCGCGATCCGGCGCGCCGTCGTGAGATCGGGATTGCGAAGCGAGAGGCGCAGATGCTTCTGCGCGTTGAGCTTGAACTCGACCTCGCGCTCGATGAGCGCGCCATTCGCAATGCGGCCGACCGTCGGCACGCCGCGCGTGATGCTCGCGGCGGCACCTTCGGCCTGGAAGCCGGCGATCGCCACGGAGCCCTGGGCCACCGCATAGACCTCGCCATCTGCGCCCATGAGCGGCGTGACGAGCAGCGTGCCGCCTTGCAGCGACTTGGCATCGCCGAGCGCCGAGACGGTGACGTCGAGGCGGGTGCCCTGGGTCGAGAAGGCCGGCAGGTTGGCCGTCACCATCACGGCCGCGACGTTCGCGGTGCGCAGGTTCGCTCCGCGGATATTGACGCCGAGGCGCTCGAGCATCGCCTGCAGGGACTGCTTCGTGAACGGCGTGTTGTTGAGCGTGTCGCCCGTGCCATTGAGGCCGACGACGAGTCCGTATCCGACGAGCTGGTTCTGGCGCACGCCCTCGACATTGGCGAGATCCTTGATCCGCGAGAGCGCGGCAGCGGGCCCGGCCGGCAGGAGGCCAGCCGAGACAGCCAATCCGATCGCCACCAGGGTCCGCAGGGATTTCCGGAACACTTGCATGAAACCGTCCTTTCCGGAGGTCTCCGTGCGAGACGCGTGCCAGCAGGACGAGGATATGCCAACCCACTGAAAAAGCTGATAATTCAGGCACATCACAGCCCGGCGCAAAGCGCCCGACCGGCAAAGCTCGCCGGGCTCACCCGGCAGAAACTGCCGCAGGTTTACCCCGCCTTAACCACGACGAACGATCGTCGTCCCGTAGAGCCATGATGCGTGTCGATCCGAGATATTCCCCGAGCCTTCCCGCTGCGTCGTCCACCCGTGCGTCGGCGTCTGCGCGGTTCACGCTCGGCCGCGCCGCTACCGCGCAGACGCCGGTCAACGTCCAGGCGGCCGCATCGCTCGCTTCGATCGGCGCGCTGCTCGCCCTCCAGTCCGACGAGGCCGGAGACCGACGGCGGCTGTCGCTGCGCCGCGGTCACGACCTCCTCGATCGTCTCGACAAGCTGAAGGCCGGACTGCTCGCGGGCCGTGTCGATGCCGCGAGCCTGCACGGCCTCGCGCGGCAGCTCGCGACCGCCCGCGAGGCGAGCGGCGACGAAGGTCTGGACGAGGTTCTCGCGCAGATCGAGTTGCGGGCCCAGGTCGAGCTCGCCAAGCTCGAGCGCCGCCGCGCTTGACGAGGCCGGGGCCTTCCCGCATGAGCGCCCCACCCACCGGGGTGGCGCTGATCAGCGAGAGCTTTCAGCGCCGGCCCTCCGGCGGCGCTTGAACCGGTGCTGAGCCGGCCCGGCCTCGACCCGTCAGCGCCGGGCGGCCCGGTTCGAAGCGGCTGCCCCGTGCCATCGCGATGCTGTTCAACTCTTTCATCTTTCTCCTGGCCTTCCTGCCGGCCGCGCTTGCCCTCCACGCTCTCGTGGTGCGCTACCGGCCGGAATGGCGCCTGCCCCTGCTGCTCGCGCTCTCCTTCGTCTTCTACGGCTACTGGGACTGGCGGTTCCTGCCGCTCCTCGCATCCTCGATCCTGCTCAACTGGCTGATTGCCGAGCTATTCCGCCGCTCGCATCGCGCGGTTCTCATCACGGCTGCGATCGCCGCCAATCTCGCGGTGCTCGGCCTGTTCAAATATGCCGGCTTCTTCGCGGACCTCCTCAACCTGGCTCCGGGCCTGTCCCTGCCGCGGCCGGAGCTCGCGCTTCCGCTCGGGATCTCGTTCTTCACGTTCCATCACATCATGTACCTCACGGATCTGCGGGCGGGGAAAGCGCCGCGCTACAATCTCGTGCGCTACGGGCTCTACATCGCCTTCTTCCCGCAGGTTCTCGCCGGCCCGCTCGTGCGCTGGAGCGAGATCATGCACCAGCTCGACGAGCGGCCCTGGCTGCAGCGGGACCGCTACGAGCGGTTCGCACGAGGGCTCATGCTCCTCGTGATCGGGCTCGTGAAGAAGGTCGCGATCGGGGACGAACTCGCGGGCTACGTGAACCCGGTCTTTGATGCCGCGGCCCAGGGGGCGCCCGTCGCGGCGGGGGCTGCCTGGCAGGCGACGCTCGGCTTCACCTTCCAGATCTACTTCGATTTCTCGGGCTACACCGACATGGCCCTCGGGATCGCGCTCCTGTTCGGCGTGGTCCTGCCGCAGAACTTTCAGGTTCCGTATCGCGCGACGTCCCTGCAGGATTTCTGGCGCCGCTGGCACATGACCCTATCGCGGTTCCTGCGCGACTATCTCTACATTCCGCTCGGCGGCAACCGGCACGGTCTCGCGGTCCAGGTAGGTGCTCTTCTGGCGACGATGACGCTGGGCGGCCTCTGGCACGGGGCTGGGCTGACCTTCGTGGCCTGGGGGCTTGCCCATGGGCTCGGACTCGCCGCGGGCCTGCTCTGGCGGCGGGCGAAGCTATGGATGCCGCCGCTGGTTGGCTGGGGCTGCACCTTCCTGTTCGTCATCATGACGTGGGTGCTGTTCCGCGCGACATCGTTCGACGCGGCGCTGCGGGTCTATGCCGGCCTCCTCGGCCTCGGGCCCGAGGGTGACGCCTTCAAGTGGCGGATGATCGCCATCGCGGCCCTGATCTCCCTGGCCGGGCCGACGGCTTGGGAGCTCGTGCACCGCATCCGTCCGCGCCCCTGGATCGCGGCTCTCTTTGCGGTTGCTTTCGTCCTCATCCTCTTCAAGCTCGGGGACGAGACGAACTACGAATTCATCTACTTCCAGTTCTGAGCCGCTTTGCGCACCCGTTCGCCCGGGCCGCCCCAACCCAGCCGCATGACACGCGGGCCGGGATGTTTGACCGGGTGCGCAGGCGGCTCCGTACCCTGATTCGCCCACCATTCAAGGGCGCCGGCATCCGCCTACGGGAGTACTGAGCCTGATCGGTTCATTGGTAAATTAGACAATTCGATGAACCTGAAACGCGTTGTCGGAGGCGTCACGTCAGGATATAGGGGCCCCAAAGGTCCTCGCGGCCCGGGCGGGGCCTTTTCAAGGTGCCTCGTTCGGACGCCAGAACGAAACCAATGAGTAGCCGGCAGCCGGGACCGCCTGTCGGAGGAAATGCCCGAGGGAATAACGGCCTACATGATGAAGATCATGATCGACGAGGGTTACCGGCCGACGGAGGAAGAAGCCTTCATGAACGAGCGTCAGCGGGAGTATTTCCGCCGCAAGCTCATTCACTGGAAGGGAGAGATCCTCCGCGAGGCACAGGATACCCTTGCCACGTTGCAGAACGAGAACGAGAACCATCCCGACCTGGCCGATCGCGCCTCGTCCGAAACGGACCGGGCCATCGAGCTCCGGGCGCGGGACCGTCAGCGCAAGCTGATCGCGAAGATCGATTCGGCACTCTCCCGGATCGACGAAGGAAGCTACGGATATTGCGAGGAGACGGGCGAGCCGATCTCGCTCAAACGCCTCGAGGCTCGGCCGATTGCGACCCTCTCGCTGGAGGCGCAAGAACGGCACGAGCGCAACGAGCGCGTTTATCGAGACGACTGAAATTTGCGGGCCCTTTCGGGGCTCTTTTTGTATCTGCTGAAAAAAGTGCGGCTCCGGCCAGGAGCACCGGAGCCGCTTTCGAACGGCCGGCCCAATGGGGAGCGTGCCGGCCGCTCGGGGAACCATCCGCGACGGTTTCGATCCCGGTCAGAACGGCAGCACGATGTCCATGACCTGCTGCCCGTAGCGCGGCTGCTGCACATCCGTGATCTGGCCGCGGCCGCCATAGGCGATCCGCGCCTGGGCGATCTTCGTCGAGTCGATCGTGTTGTCGGCCTCGATGTCCTCGGGGCGCACGACACCGGCCACGATCAGTTCCCGCACCTCGAAGTTCACCCGGATCTCCTGCTTGCCCTCGATCACCAGGTTGCCGTTCGGGAGAACCTGGGTGACCACGGCGGCGACATTCGTCGCGAGCTGCTCGGAGCGGCGAACCGAGCCTGCGCCGTGGCTGTTCGATTTCGACTCGGCATTGAGAAGGGCCTCGGCGCGCGCGTCGTCGGGCAGGAGCTTTCCGTACTGGGTCTCGAACCCGAACAGGTTCTCGGTGCCGAAGTGCTCGTCGTTCTTGCGGGAGCGCTGGGTCTGGTTGTCGAGCTGGGCACGGTCGGTCACCCGGACCCGCACCGTCATGATGTCGCCAATCCGGGCGGCGCGCTGGTCCTTGAAGAAGGCCCGGGAGCCCTTGCGCCAGAGGGAGTTCGACGAATAGGCAACGGGTTCCGGATCGGGCATCGGCAGGCGCACCGGCCGGTAGCCGGGCTGGGCCGTCGGGTCCTCGATGGCGGAGAGAGCAGGGGCCTTGCCGACCTGTGCGAGCCGGTCCGCCGCGCCGCAGGCGCCGAGCGGTGCGGCCGCGAGCGCGACGAGGAGAAGCCTCGAAAGGCGGGATTGGCGGATCATGGGGGTGAACCTCTTCACGGATAACCGGCCGCGGATGCCAGGGCTGTCGGCGCCGCCGGGGCGACGGACACCGTGCCCGGGCCGCTCACGCTCACCTGCAGGACCTTCTTGGATTGCTGATTTACGACCGAGATCGTGTCGCCGAGGGCGCCGCTCTGCGTGGCCCGGCCCCGCAAGGTGAGCATGAGGCCCGGGCCCTGGTAGACGATGGTCACGAGATCGCCGCGCGCGACGAGCTCCGGCCGGATCAGGTCTCCCTGCCGCACCAGGGAGCCGGCACTGAGTGCCCGGCGCGCCTCCCGTCCGATGAGCTGCGTTGCATCCTCCTGGGCATCGGCCGGAACCGAGCCACGCGGCCGACGCTCGACCGAGATGTCGCCTGCTTCGACGGTCTCACCGCGCCGGAGGCTGCGGTTGAGGACCGCGACCTCCACGATCTCAACGAGGGCTCCGGCCACGCGGAGCGATGCCGGGCGGTCTCCGGGCTTTCCCCCGGCGGAGACGAGCGCGGAAAGGCGGCGGGTCCGGTGGTCGTGCCTGAGCTCCTCGACGGCCAATGGTGCTGTTAGGTCGGGCGGCAGGATCAGCGACGGTGCGCCCTCGAAGACGATGGCAATCGACCGGAGATCGAGGTCAAGGTTTTCCTCGAGCGCGCGTCGCACCACCTTCTCGATCTCGTCCTGCGGGACGCGCCGGGCGGCGCGGGTGACGGTCACCTGGTCCCGCCCGGCCGATTCGATGCGGGACAGTCCGGCCGCCTGCGCAGCCTCGAGAATGCGGGGAACCTGGATCGTCCCGGTTTCGCCGAGCGCCGGGGCCCTGAAGACCGGACGTGCCGCCTCAGCGGCAGGGAGGCCGTCGACGAGGTCGCCGAGCGTCACGACGTCCAACGAGACCGACACGTCGCCGCGCAGGGCGAACGGACCCGCTGCCGCAGCCGGCAGGAGCAGGCAGGAGAACACGGCCAGCACGAAGCCGGCGCGCAGCAGCATGCAGCGGGTGACGCACGGGATGCTGCCGTGGGCGAACGAGAGGTGACGTTTCATCAAGCGCCTCCTCAGCCGCGGAACATCTGGGTCGTCGAGGAGAGCATCTGATCCGCCGCGGTGATGATCCGCGCGTTCATCTCGTAGGCGCGCTGTGCGGAGATCAGCGACGAGATCTCAGTGACGGCGTTCACGTTGGCCTCTTCGAGATAGGTCTGCTGGAGCGTGCCGAATCCCTCCGTGCCCGGATTGCCGTCGATCGCCGGCCCGGAAGCGGGCGTCTCGAGGAACAGGTTGTCGCCGATCGATTCGAGGCCGGTCTTGTTGATGAAGCGGGCGAGCTGGATCTGGCCGAGCTCCTGCGGCTCGACCTGACCGGGAACGGTCACCTCGACCGTGCCGTTCGCCCCGATGCTGACCTTGGACGCGTTCTGGGGAACCGTGATGCCGGGATCCAGAAGATACCCGTCGCGGGTCACGATCTGTCCCTGCGCATCGAGATCGAAGGAGCCGTCACGGGTATAGGCGGTGCGCCCGTCCGGCAGACGAATGCGGAAGAGCCCGTCGCCGCGGATCGCGACGTCGTATTCCTTCTCGGTCGCGGTGAGATTCCCTTGAGTCATGACGCGTGCGGTCGCCGCCGTCTTGACGCCGGAGCCAATCTCGATTCCCGCCGGCACTTGCGTGTTCTGATCCGACGTCGCGCTGCCGGAGCGCCGGAAGGTCTCGTAGAGGAGATCCTGGAAATGCGCCTGCTGGCGCTTGTAGCCGGTCGTGCGCAGGTTCGCGATGTTGTTCGAAATGACCTGGACATTGAGTTCCTGGGCCATCATGCCGGTTGCGGCAGTATGCAGGGCACGCATCGTTCTGTTCCGATCGTCAGGCGTTGGTATCGGCCAGGCGGGAGATCGCCTGGCGCTGCAATTCATCCATGCGGCTGAGCATCGAGGAGAGGCTCGTATAGGCGCGGTTGACGTCCATGAGGCGGCTCATCTCGAGCACGGCCTTGACGTTCGATCGCTCGAGCGCGCCCCCTTCGACGCGCGCCGCCGTGGCGACTTGAGGCGGCCCGCTGCTCGTGAAAAGATTGGCGCCGACATTCTCGAGCGCCTGCGGCTGCTCGAATCGAACGAGCCGGATGCGGCCGCGCTCGCCCTGGCTCGTCAGGAGAGCGCCATCGGGCGCGATCGAGACACCGGTTTCCTCCGGTCCGATGGTGATCGGGCCGCTCTGCCCGAGGACGAGATGGCCGTCGCTCGTGACGAGGCGGCCCTCGTTGTCGATCTCGAAGGCTCCATTGCGTGTGTAGCGCTCTCCTGCCGGCGTCTGCACGGCGAAGAAGGCATCGCCGCGGATAGCAGCGTGCAACGGATTCCCGGTCGGCTCGATCGCGCCGGCCGACATGTCGAGCGGCGTATCCGCATCGATCACGTAGGAGAGCCGCCGATCGGGCAAGGGAAACGCGTTCGCCTGAGCCACCGGCATCAGGTATTCGCGAAAGCGCGCATCACGCGCCTTGAATCCGTTGGTCGTGACATTCGCCACGTTGTTCGCGATAACGTCGAGCTCACGGGCCAGCGCGGTCTGGCGCGATAGCCCGATGAGAAGCGCGTTTTCCATGAACCGCTCCTGCTGATTCCCCGCCGGTCCCCGACGCTCCCCAGCGCGGATCCGGCAAGGCTCTCTCCGCATGGACCGTGCCAACGCGGCATGGAGCGAAAACCCTCATCGGGAACAATGCGTTAACCATGAGAGGCGACATGGTCAGAGACGGGCGCGGAGATCCGGTGGGCAGGATCGACCCGGCAGAAATTGCCGCCTTAACGGGGCATTAACCGTCTTCCACGAAAGATCCGCCTCGATCACTCCTCCTGATCGGGAACGATAATGGCGAAGAAGCCCAAGAAAGAGATTGCGGGTGAGGCGGACGCTTCTGCGGCCGCTCCGGAACCGAAGAAGGGCGCGCACAAATTGCTGCTTGGGGCAGCCGGTCTCGTCGTGATCCTTGCTGCGGCGGGAGGCGGATACTTCTTTCTGAACGGCTCTTCCCGGCAGGAGGACGCTGCCGCGAGGGCGAAGCCGACAGCATTCCTCGATATCCGCGAAATGACGATCAATCTCGCTCCTGAGCCGAACGCGCCGCAGCGTTATCTCAAGTTTCGCGTGACGCTGGAGGTCAACGACCAAGAGTCCATCAAAGACATCCAGCCGCTTCTGCCGAGAATCGAGGATACGTTCCAGGTCTTCGTTCGCGAGTTGCGCGCGAACGACCTCGAGGGCTCCTCCGGCGTCTATCGTCTGCGCGAAGAGCTGCTGCGCCGCGTGAACATGGCCGTTCATCCCGCAAAGGTCGACGCAGTCCTCTTCAAGGACGTCGTGCTCCAATAGGCAGACAGGCAAATGTCCGATCAGAACGATAAGACGCTGGACGACGCATGGGCGCAGGCGCTCGCCGAACAATCGGCGGGCGCTGCAACCGGTGACGACGCCTGGGGCGCCGCGCTTGCGGAGCAGAATGGGCGTGCAGATGCCAATTCCGAGCTGGCCGACGAGTGGGGGGCTGCTCTCGCCGAGCAGGGCGCCACCTCTTCGGTCAGCAGCATGGCGGCCGAGTGGGCGAACATGATCGACGAGGGCATCGATGAGGATGCCCCCGATCTTGCCGGCGCGGATCGCATCCTCAACCAGGACGAGATCGATCAGCTCGTCGGCTTTTCGCTTCATGAGCTATCGGCCTCCGGAGCAGGAGGAATCCGCGCTCTCGTCGACTCGGGCGTCATCTCGTATGAGCGCCTGCCGATGCTCGAGATCATCTTCGACAGGATGGTCCGGCTGCTCTCGACGAGCCTGCGCAACTTCTTCCAGGACAACGTCGAGGTCACCCTCGACGGCATCGCCTCCGTCCGGTTCGGCGATTACTTGAACTCCGTGCCGCTTCCGGTGCAGCTCGCCGTCTTCAAGGCGGAGGGCTGGGACAATTCGGGCCTCGTCACGGTCGAGACGGGCCTCGCCTATTCGGCTCTTGATCTCCTGCTCGGCGGTCGGAGAGGCGGAACGGCGGCGCGGCTCGACGGCCGCCCTTTCACGGCGATCGAGACGCAGCTCATCAAGCGCATGGTCGAGATCGTCCTTGGCGACGCGGCGCTCTCGTTCCAGCCGCTCTCGCCGGTGAAGTTCGTCGTCGACCGGATGGAAACGAACCCGCGCTTCGCCACCATCATGCGGCCCGCGAATGCGGCCATCCTCGTCACGTTGCGCCTCGACATGGAAGGGCGGGGCGGAATCCTGCAGATTCTTCTGCCCTACGCGATGATCGAGCCGATCCGCGAGTTGCTGCTGCAGAGCTTCATGGGCGAGAAGCTCGGGCGGGACCGCCTCTGGGAAGCTCCGCTCGCAACCGAAATCTGGCAGGCGGATGTCGCCGTCGAGGCGGTGCTGCAGGAAATGCGCATGCCTTTGCGTCAGGTGCTGTCGCTCAAGGTCGGCGACACGCTGATGTTGAACGCCCGCCCGAACGATCTCGTCACGCTCCGTTGCGGAGACTGGACGCTGACCCAGGGGAGGACAGGCCGGATCGACGACAAGATCGCGATCCAGATCACCAGACCTCTGCGCCAATCCCGCACCACGCTCGCAGCCTTCGAGGCCGGCCTGAGCAGGAAAGATGCCTGAATACGATGAGCCCGTTTTTTTCGATCATTGCAGATAGCCTCGTCGCGATCCTCCTCGCGGCAACGATCGTGACGTCCCTCCGCTTGAGCCAACGCATCGCGAGGCTGAAGAGCGACGAGGACGCGATGCGCCGTACGATTAGCGAACTGATGATTGCCACTGAAACCGCGGAGCGCGCGATCGCGGGGCTGCGCACGACATTGTCAGAATGCGATCGCACGCTCGCCGATCGCCTGCTCACGGCCGAGCGCTATGCGGCGGATCTGTCCGCGCAGGTCGAGGCCGGGGAGGGCGTCGTCAGCCGGATCACGAAAATCGTGGAATCGACGAGGTCGCTCGAGACGCGCGCAGCGCCGAAGGCGCCGGAGCCCGCGCCGGTCGAGCCGCCGGCATCCGACCGTCTCAGTGCAACCGTTGCCGCCGCTCATGCGCTCGCCCAGCGCGCTGCGCAGCGGCTCGCGGAGGCGGCGTGATGCCCAAAGTCGGTGCCGCCACCCTCACCCGGCTGCTTTCGCAGCCGACCTCTCCCGTCCAC
>NZ_LN811365.1:103018-195546 GCF_001006805.1 Microvirga massiliensis
GTCAAGGGAGAGGTGATGTGCGCACCGCCGCTGCTTCGCCTCTCCCCCGGAGGGAGAGGTCGCGCGCGAAGCGCGGTGGTGAGGAGGGAAACGCTGCGCTCTCCAATTAGGGAAATCACGACGTGATCCCGCGGTTTCGCCTCACCGATGCCGTTGCGATCGGCGCCGGTGCTCTCCTTCTCGTCAAAGTGATCGGGCTTGCAGGACACACGCAGGCATCCGATGCCGGCCGCACTAATCCTCAGAATGCGCCCGGCTTCGCACACGCGCTGACTTACGCTCTGACGAACCCGACGCCGCGGCCCGATCCGAAGACGACCGGGAATGTCGACGAGGGGACAGCGCCGGAAGCGAAGTCCTCAAGCGGCGAGTTGCGCGTCGCGCCCCCGGCTGCGCCGGTCTCGAGCGCGGAACGGGCATTGCTGGAGCGGCTTGGCCAGCGGCGCGAGGAGTGGCGCGAGAAGGGCAAGGATCTCGAGATGCGCGAGCGACTTCTCGAGAATGCCGAGCGCAAGCTCGAAAGCCGCATCAACGAGCTCAAACAGATTGAGGCGAAGGCGGAAGCGCAGGCTACGAAACGTGGTGATACGGAGGACGGCTCGCTTCGCAATCTCGTGACGATGTACGAGGCGATGAAGCCCAAAGAAGCCGCGCGCGTCTTCGATCGTCTTCCGCATGACGTGCTAGTGCCGGTGGTGCTGCGGATGAACCCGCGGAAGATGTCGGAGATCCTGGCCGTGATGTCGACGGAGGCAGCCGAAAAGCTCACGATCGCCCTTGCGACGCGCGGCCGCGAGCGCACCGAAGTGGTGACCCCGACGGCCGCTGCACTGCCGGCGAACGAACTTCCGGCCTTCGAAGCTCCAAAGCCATAGAGCAACGTCAAGATCGAAAACGTCCGACGAGGCGGAATCGGCTGGCGGCTTCGAATGTTAAGCGGCCATTAGCTCCGCCGTGAGAAGGATCGGGATCGTGGCCGCCGGGCCCAGGCGGCCCAACGAGGTCTCGCGTGGCTGATCGGACGAACTCACTTCTGCAAACAACTGCGCTTGCACTCGCCTTCGGCGCGATCTCGCTCGTCGCGTCGACAAGCAGTGCCCTTGCAGGCGACGTGCGCGTCCGCGGTGCGGAGATGAATCGGTTCGGCCGCATCGCACTCGAATTCGACCGGGCGATCAAGGTTACGGCACGCGCGTCGAACGGCGTCCTCGTTGTGTCGTTCGGGGAGCCGACGACGATCCGGCAGGAGCGCCTTCCGGTCGAGATGCCCGACTACGTGGCAACCGTTCGCCATGACCCCGATCGTACGGGGCTGCGCGTGGCGCTGGCCGGTACCTACCGGGTCAACGTGCTGGAAGCGGGTGAGAAGACCTTTATCGATCTCCTGCCCGAGAACTGGACGGGACTGCCGCCCGGATTGCCGCCGGACGTCGTCGCGGAGCTGGCGCGTCGGGCTCGCGAGGCAGAGGCGAAGATCAGGGCTGAAGACCTGCGTCGTCGGACTGAACCCGCCAAGGCTCTCAAGGCCAGCGTCGCCCGCCTGCCGACCCTGACGCGGATCGTGTTCGAGCCTCCGGAAATCGTGCCGGTCCGGTTCGACAGGAGCGGCTCGGAGGTAATCGTCCTCTTCGATGCCCCGCTGACATTCGATCGCACGCAACTCGCGGGGCAACTCGCCACGATCGTGCAGAATCTGACGGTCGAGGAGGGCGACGGAGCCCTCGTTCTGCAGTTCACCGTTGATTCCGCGCGCGAAGTCCGCAGCTTCCGGGAAGACGAGAGTTTCGTCCTCGACATCGCGGAAACCGCCTCCGCTTCAGCGCTGGCCGCACCTCAGCCTCCGAAAGCAGAGGCCGGGAAGGCGGCGACCGAGGACAAGGCGCAGCAAGCAGCTGTTCCGTCTCCAGGACCCGCACTCCCCACGGCGGCGCCCGCGCAGCCCGCGCCGCCGCAGCCTGCTCCGCCCAAGGCAGCCACTTCGGCGCAGCGCGTCGTGCAACCGGCCATCACGGCCACTGCGAGCGGGATGAATGTCCGTTTTCCGTTCCTGGGTCGCGTTGCTGCTGCGGCCTTCGAGCATGCGGGACAGCTGACGCTCGTATTCCATACGGACGAGCCGATTGCGCCGCCGGCGCTTCCCGCCGAGGCGGCCCGGTTCGCGCGAGCACTCGAAATCACCCGGGAGGGAGCGTTCGCGGTCGTCCGCATTCCGTTGGCCGGTCCACGGGTTGCTCGCCTCTCGCCGCAGGAGAGCGAATGGGTGCTCTCCTTGGGCAGCGGGCACACGGTACCGTCGCAGCCCCTCGGGATGCAGCGGAACGTCGACGAGGATGGCCGGACAGTTGTCACCGTGCCGCTGGCGGATAGTTCGGGCGTCTACTGGCTGGACGACCCGGTTAGCGGCGAGAAGATCGCGGTGGTCACGGCCTATGGCGCGCCACACGGCATTCCGCGAATCCAGCGATTCGTCGAATTTTCCTTGCTCTCCAGCCTTCATGGCGTGGCGGTTGCGGCTGCCGCCGATGACGTGATCGTGCAATCCGGCCTCGATGGCGTGACGATCACGCGCGGGCGCGGCCTCACGGTCTCGATGCCCCTGCATGAGCCGAGTCGCATCGACCAGGCGAATGCGCCCGTCGAGCCGGTCATCCGGCGCGACTGGTGGCAGGACGCACAGCGTGGCTCGGCGCGCGTTCGCGCGTTCGCGCTCATGCGCGCAGCCGCGGAGGCGCCGCCGTCATTGCGCGGGGCCGCACGGCTGGAGCTCGCGCGCGTGCTGCTCGCGAACCGCCTCAACCACGAAGCAGCCGGCGTCCTGGACTACGCTTCTCGCGAGGACCCGAAGCTCGCGGAGGACCGCGCCCTCCTGATCCTGAGCGGGATTGCGGCCCTCGGAAAAGGTCATTCCGGTGACGCACGGAAATATCTGACTGCGCCGCCCATCGCGGAGGATCCCGAAGGCATTCTATGGCGGGCCGCGGTCGACGAAAAGGAACGCCGCTGGCCGCAGGCGCTCGCGGGCTTTCGCAGGGCGATGGCCGTCATCGAGAGCTATCCGAATGTCCTGCAGGCCGAGTTGCGCCTGCAGGTCGCGAATGCTGCTCTCGAGATGCGGGACCTGCCCTATGCCGAGGGCATCCTCTCGACATTGCAGCCCCTGGCGGCAGGAACCGGCCTGCGCGAGGAAGTGATGCTGGCCCGCGCGCGCCTCGACGAAGCGCTCGGCCGCGGCGATGTCGCGGTCGACGTGTTTCGCCACCTTGCCGAAACGGGCAAGCGGCCGGTCGCTGCCGAAGCGACCCTCGCCTGGGTCGAAGTCGCGCTGCGGCTCGGCACGATGGACCCTAACGAGGCGATTGCAAAACTCGAGACCCTCGCGATGATCTGGCGTCGCGGCGAGGTGGAGGTCGCCACGCTCGGCCGTCTCGGCCGCCTCTATGCAGAGGCAGGGCGCTGGCGCGAGGCGTTCGTGACGGCACGGCGCGCCAACCGCATGTTCACCGATCACGAGATCACGCGCAGCCTGCACGAAGATACGGCGCGCCTCTTCGAGGACCTGTTCCTGACCGGGAAGGGAGAGAGTCTCTCGCAGGTCGATGCGCTGGCCCTTTATTTCGACTTCAAGGAGTTCACGCCGATCGGCCGGCGCGGCGATGAGATCGTGCGCAGGCTCGCGGATCGGCTCGTGGAGCTCGATCTGCTCGAACAGGCGGCGAGCCTGCTCCAGCATCAGGTGGACAACCGCCTCGTCGGCGCCGCGAGAGCCACGGTGGCTGCGCGTCTCGCCTCGATCCGTCTGATGGACGGGAAACCGACCTTGGCCCTGCAGGCCCTGCACCGCACGCGGCTGCCGGAGCTGCCGGCCTCGATCAACAAGGCGCGCCTGCTCCTCGAGGCGCGGGCTCTCTCCGATCTCTCCCGGACCGACCTCGCGCTGGAGGTGGTCGAAGGCGAAAGCGGTCCAGAAGTCGAACGCCTGCGCGCCGACATTCTGTGGAGTGGCCGCCGGTGGCGGGAGGCCGGAGAGGCACACGAGCGGATCCTCGGGACACGCTGGCAGGAGACCGAGCCGCTGTCCGAACAGAATCGCGTCGACGTGATGCGGGCAGCGATTGCCTTCTCGCTGGCCGATGATGCCCTTGGTCTCGACCGCTTGCGCGCCAAGTTCTCGGCCAAGATGGCCGACAGCGCCGATGCCGGGACCTTCGCATTTCTGTCGCAGCCGGATGTCGGGGCCACGCGGGCCTTTCGCGATCTGGCCCGCCGCGTGACGAGCGCCGACACGCTCGGCGATTTTCTGGCGGAGTATCGCAAACGCTTTCCCGAGGCGGCGACGCCCGACCGGCCCCGGCGCCCGTCCCTGCCCGAGGCCGGCAACGGGGCGCAGGCGCAGGTTCGGGACGGGTCCGAAGCGAGCTGACGTTCTCGAAGCGACTTGCGGCGATCAGGTCCCGTAGCTCTGCACGAGGGAGCCGGCCACAAGACTCCAGCCGTCGACGAGCACGAAGAAGATCAGCTTGAAGGGAAGCGACACCGTCACGGGCGGCAGCATCATCATGCCAACTGACATGAGGATCGACGCGACCACGAGATCGATGATCAGGAAGGGAACGAAGAGAAGAAAGCCGATCTCGAACGCGCGCCGGAGCTCCGAAATCATGAAGGCGGGGATGAGGACGTGGAGCTCGACCTGTTCCGGACCCTGCGGCTGCTCGCCACGAGCAAGGTCGATGAACAGGGCGAGATCCTTCTCGCGCACGTGCTGGAGCATGAAGGTGCGCAGCGGAGCTGCCGTGCGCTCGAAAGCCTCGGCGGGCTGAATCGTGCCGGCCACCAGGGGCTGAACGCCATTCGAATAGGCCTCCCGCAGAGTCGGCGCCATGACGAAGGCCGTCAGGAACAGCGCGAGGCTGACGACAACGCCGTTCGGTGGAGCGGTCTGAGTTCCGATCGCCGATCGGAGTAGCGAAAGGACGACCACGATCCGCGTGAAGGACGTGACCATCACGAGAATCGAGGGGGCGAGCGCCAGGACCGTCACCAGCGCGACGAGCTGCAGGGCGCGTTCTGAAATCCCGCCCGACGGTCCGAGATCGAGCGTCAGGCTTTGGGCCGATGCGCCGCCGGCGGCCAGAAGCCATGCCGCTCCGGCCAGCGCGAGCATGCGTCGAAGCCCTGGACCTCGCGCAGCGTGGTCGAGTGCAGCCATAGTCCTGATTCGCCCCCGAGACATTCGGCGGGACCGTGCGGCGCGTCTCGGCAGGGCGCAAGCACTGCCCCAACGTCATGCGAATGCGAGGGAGCTGCATTCGAAGTGGCGCGCGTGGGGGCTGCGACCTTGATGCATGTTCGCTTACGTCGCGAAAGGGTTCGAACGCGCAACCCGGCTGGCGCCCGTCATCTGCCCGGCGGGACCTCGGGCACCGTTCCCGATACTCCACCCGCAACCCGTGGAATGATGCCATATGGCGCCGAACCGGCTCGCCCGCCCTGCTGCGGAGCGGCAGAGTCGGACTGCGCTTCCACCAGTCGATATCAATCCTGCCGAAATTGGCGGCCCCGCAGATGTCCCTAGCCGGTTGGGTTCGATCGTCCGGTTGGCCGGGAAAATCTGATTGCGGGTAGGGCACGCGATTGGCGACGCCGAGCCTCGAGCCCGTGCGGCTCCGGCTCACGTGTGAGCAATCGACAGCAGCAGGGCGGGAACGAGCATCATCAGAGGCCTCCTCCAGGCGCCTGCGAGCGTGAGGGGGACCACAACAGGCCTGTGACCTCGGAAAACGAGCGGTTTGACAAGCCCTGCCGCAAGGAGCACGCTCTCGACGCCTCGTCTCTGACCCGCATCGCTCAAAGCGCACACGTGCGACGTGGCAAGTTCAGTCGAAACGCCGCAATGCCGATCTCGAGGCGAAGATTGCATGGAGGCGTCGATGCTCAGCAAAGCATTCGGAACCGCTGTCGCTTTATCCGCAGCGGCCGCGATGGGTAATGCGGCTCTCGCACAGTCGGACCACCACTCAGCGTCCCGAACCGATGGGCTCGGGCAGGTCGAATTCCAAACGTCATGCACGCCGGAGGCGCAAAAGCAGTTCGAGCGTGCCCTGGCGATGCTGCACTCGTTCTTCTTCCCCGAAACCGTCAAAGCGTTCGGCGCCATTCCGGAGACGGATCCGGACTGCGCCATCGCATATTGGGGTATCGCGATCAGTCAGCGCCCCAACCCGTTGGTCGGCCCATTCGATGCAGCGACCCTGAAACGCGGCCTCGACGCGGTCCAGAAGGGCAAGGCGATCGGCGCGAAAACCGAACGTGAGCGCGATTGGCTCGCGGCCATGGAAGAATACTACAAGGACTACGACAAGGTCGACCAGGACACGCGCGCCAAGAACTACGAGAAGGCGATGGAGGAACTCGCCCGCAAATATCCCGACGATGTCGAGGCGAAGATCTTCTATGCCCTCGCCCTGAATGAGACCTTCGATCACAAGTCGATGGACAACCTCGTAAAGTCCATTGAAATCCTGGAGCCCATCGACAAGGCTCACCCGGACCACCCGGGCGTGACGCACTACCTGATCCACAGTTACGACTTCCCGCCGCTCGCAGATCGCGGCGTCGCTGCAGCCGACAAATACGCGCAGATTGCGCCGGCTGCGCCGCACGCCCAGCACATGCCGTCGCACATCTACTCGATGGTGGGCATGTGGAACGAGTCGATCAAGTCGAACCTGCGCTCGAACGAGGTGGCGGCGGAATACGCCAAGAAGGTGAACCTGGACGGAACGATGTCCGGCGTCCCGCACGCGTACGACTTCATGGAATACGCCCACCTGCAACTCGGCCAGGACGCGAAGGCAAGGGCGCTCATTGACGAGAGTGCGGCGATCAAAAAGTTGATTGGCGCCAGGCTGGCAGGCGCGACCGCGCAGGCGGCCGTGCCGGCGCGCTACATGCTGGAACGTCAGGATTGGCGCGGGGCGGCGCAGCTCACGCCGCTCGGCAGCGGAATCCTGCCCGCGGAGGCCATCACGCATTTCGCGCGTGCCCTGGGCGCAGCCCGGAGCGGCGAGCCTGCCGCGGCCGAGGCCGACCTTCATAAGCTGGACGAGATCCGGGCTGACCTGGAAAAGGCCGGTCAGGCCTACTGGGCGGGTCAGGTCGAGATCCAGGCCAACGCCGCCCAAGCCTGGCTGGCGCAGGCCCAAGGGAACAAGGACGATGCCCTGACGCTGATGCGCACCGCCGCGGATCTCGAAGACTCGAGCGAAAAGCACGTCGCCATGGAGAACCGGCTGTACCCGATGAGGGAGCTTCTGGGCGATATGCTCATGGAGCAAGGCCAACCCGGCGAGGCGCTCAAGGAGTATCAAGCCTCGATGAAGAACGCGCGTGAACGCCTGCGCGGCTACTACGGCGCGGCCAAGGCGGCCGAAGCCTCCGGCGACAGCCAGAAGGCTACCGAATACTACGCAGCATTGGTTCGGCTGACCAAAGATGCCGACACGGAGCGGTCCGAGATTCGCGAGGCCAGACAGAAGATCGCGTCGCGCTAGCAGCCATCGCCCTGCATTTCGGGCCCAATGACATCGCTGCAGGCTCGCCCCGACATCGATGTCGCTCTCACGCACGTGGACATGCCGGGTTCCCTCGACGGCTTCGAGTTTGCCCGGCTCGTCCGGTAGGGCTGGCCCGAGGTCGGCGTGCTGGTCATCTCGGGCAAGACGGTGCCCCAGCCCGGCGACCTGCCAGCCAGGACGGCCTTCGTGGCCCCGCCGGTGCTCCCGCCGACGCTGGCTAGACACCTCCGGGAGGCGATGGACCTGCCAAAGAGCCAACGGCCCGGCATGCGCGAATCCTTCCATCCGGCAGGCGAGGGGCATCGGCCTAAGGGCGCGAGCGAATTTGCAGCGCGACCGGAGATGCCTGGTTTACCGTCATGCCTCGATATCGACCCGGCTGGTTTCGCTGCCGACGCGCCATCCCGGACAGATAGACGCCGGCCCAGAAGACCGCGGAAGGGCTCTAACGAATGGCGTGCTGCTCACCGAGATGAGGGCCCATCCGGCGTCGATCGTGCTCAATGGCGAAGACGTGGGCGTACAGGTTGGCGACCCATTGGCGCCCCTCTACCGTCAGATCGAGAGAGTGGATGGCGTCCGCGATGAACGGTTCGACTCTGGACCAGAAGAATGCAGGATAGCGCTCGGCAAGGTCAGCCGGACTCTCGTATCCAAGGCGCTCGTTCACGCCGATCTCCGCGAACTCGTGAAACAGCGCATTGAGCTTGCGCGGATAGAGCGGGTCACCCAGCTGGCCGATCAGATCCGCGGCCCGCATCAGGCCGGCTTCCGTGTCGGTCTCGGCGTGGTCATTGTCCTGCGGGACCGGAAAGCGCGTGAGCTCGATCAGGCGGGAGACCCTCTCCGCATCCACGAAAGCGTGGGTTCCGAAGCGTTCGCGTACGGCGATCTTGGACCGTTCGATATGATGCGGCGCAAGGGCGGCATCCGATGCACCTCGAGGAAGCGTCACGGTGCTGCCATCAGCATCGCTCACGAAGCGACCATAGCCGTCGCCATCGCAGATCCCACGAACGTAGCCGATGTCATGATAGAGTGCCGCGATGATGGTGTGGAGCCAATCTTCGGGCGAGACCGCATGGCTGATCAGCCGGCCGCGGAGAATGTCCTGGGCGACCAGCGTCACGAGAGCCGTGTGGTGGGCGTCGTGGTATAGGGCGTCGCTCCCGCCGATCCGCTCAATGGTGAGGCGGGCGGCCTCGTCGATCACTTCGGCATAGCGCGGCTCGCGGCTCCCGAAGGCACGCCGGTAGGTGAGCGAGAGGTTCTCGCCCAGGGCATTGGCCAGGAGTTTCGTCGTATCGAGAATGCCGGCTCCCTCCCGATCCGGCTTGCTCACTGCAGGTTAGGCCGAGGAAAGGACGACCGCCACAGATATCTGCAAGATGCGCGTGATCTCCTGCGCAGGGGGATCTATCGCCACCGGGCCCCTCAACCATCGCATGCCGCCGATTGCCTTCGGAATTCCCCCCGCTTTGCCAGCGGACGAAATTCGGGCGCCTTGCCCGAGCCACGATTCCGATAGACGGCGATCAGGCTGGCCCGCTCCAGGCCGACGAAGATGTAGGTGGTGTTTCGAAAGCGCGCGACCTCGATCCTCTCGGGCTCGACACCCTTCACACCGGCTCGCTTCTCCTGGACAGATACGGCATTTCCCTGCACGGCCGGGGCGGCGGTAAAAGACGGCCCCCACCTCGGGCCGGACAGGCTGAGCGCATCGTGCGGAAAAGTGGGTCCACTTTTCCGCACGATGCGCTGCTCAAGGACCAAAGCATCTGGCCCAAAAGCGGATTCTACTTTTGGGCCAGATGTTGGGGGCGAGAGCCGCAGAGGGAAACGCCCGTCAGGGCTTGTTGCCGTCGGTCCGCCCCAGCAGTCGCGCGAACTCCGCCTCGATCTCTTCGACCGAGAATGGATCGCTCGCGGAGCGCGGGGAGGGCGCGGAGGCCGGCGCCGGAGGAGGCGGTGCGCTCGGCTTCGAGGCCATCGCTGCGGCGACCGGATCCGGTGCCGGTTTCTCGGGCGGCGTGGCGGCCGGACCGGACTCGGGTTTCGAAGGACCATGCGTCTCGCCGGTATCCTTCGAGCCGACGGTGCTCGGAGCCTCCGGCTCCTCCACCCGAGCACGTTCGGATGCGGGCGCAGCCTTGCCTTCAGCTGGGACTACCGGTGCTTGAGCCTCCGGGGCAGGCTTGGCGGGTTCCGCGGGCCGGGCAGGCATCACGAATCCCGGCGATCCCGCAGGCGCCGGACGGTGAGGTCCGGAAGGAGCCGGCGCCGCGGCAGGCGGTTGCGGGCGAGGCGACAGAACCGGACCCTGCGCGGGTCCCGCTTCCTGTCGCGTGGGTCGTGGGCCCGCTCGGTCCGGCGGAGGCGGAGCCGCTGAAACCGGGCCCGGTGCCGGCACTCCCGGAGAAGGCGCAGGGCCAGCGCTCTGGTCAGGGGCTGGCGGAGTCCTGACCGGCGGTGGAGATACACGCCCCGCGGGTGGTGCCGCATCGGCGCGACCGGCCGGGGCGCTCGGAGCAGGCTCGCGCAAATCGTCGCGGACCGGTCCCCGGTCAGGTTCGGGCGGGCGGGGCTGAGCCTCCCCGCCTGCGGGCCGCGTCGGCCGCCTGAGGGCCTCCTCGAGCTGACGTGCCATATCGGACAGAATCGCGGCGTCGGGGCCGCGAACCGGGCGCGCCGGAGGCGTGGGGCTCGGCTCGTCGACTGCCGGGCTCGGCGGCCGCGGGCCGGAAGGCCCGCCCTCTCGAGGCGCCCGGCCGGGGGTGCCGCCCATGCGGTCCTGCGGGAGGTTGGTGGCCCGAAGTACCGGCTGCACGGGAGGCCGCTGAGGGGGGGCTGCCACAGGCTCGGGAGCCGGCGCCGGAGGAACGGCCGGGCGCAACCCAGGCTCGACACTCGGCGGAGGAGCTTCATTTCGCCGGTTGGCGGCGGGACGCAGCGGCGTCACTGATGCCGGACCTGCGACGATCTGGTCGGGCTTGAGCACCGGCTCGCGCCGGGGCGGTACTGTTGGCTCGGGAGCGTTGACGACAGGAACGGGAGCTTTCTCGGGTGTCGGCACCTGATCGAGAGCGGCGCCGAGATGGCCGGCCGGCTGATTCTCGAGAGCCGGGCGAACGGCCTGTTCGACCTGCGGGCGGCTCGGAGCTTCCGGAGGCCGCTCGAAGGAGGGCTCGAGGCGCTCGACGGAGGCCTCGCCGGGGGCGGATGGAAGCCGGGCGCCGGCCGCCCTGATAATGTTCGTCTCGACGACGAGGTCGTTCGGGCCGCCGATCAGCAGGAGATGCTCGACGTTGTCGCGTCGCAGGAGGATCAGCTGACGCTGGCGGTCCAGGTCATAGATGTCGACGACGCCGAGCCGCGGCTGGCGGGCGCGGCCGCGATCCTGTCCTGGCAGCATCAATCGACCTCCGCCGTATTTCCGCATGAGCCACCCCATCAGGGCGAGGAGCACGAGGATGATCGCGAAGGCGATGACGTACCAGGCAGCCTGCGAGGCTTCGATTCCGAATCGGGACAACACGTTGAACTCTCGAGACCGAATGTGAGGGGGTGGCAAGCCATCCCGGGTTGCCGTCAGGGCGGAGCCGGCGGAGTTGTAGCACGGCAACTCCTACCGGACGCAATGCGCTTAACTCATCGTCAATATGGAAGTCATGAGGAATTTCGTCGACTTAACCAGACATTAACCATGTACCCGGCAAAACCTGCCGTGCCGGGGCAGGGATTTGAGCCGTGACTGTATCCAATCTTCCATTGATCGCCATGCTGAAGACGCGGATGCATTGGCACCAGGCCCGGCAGAAAGTGCTGGCCGAAAACGTCTCGAATTCGGACACGCCCGGATTTGCCCCACGCGATCTGGCCGAGCTTCGCTTCACGGCTCGAGGGCAGCCGAGCGGCGGAAACCTTCCCATCGTCCGCACCGCCTCGGCCCATCTGGCGGGTGAGGCCAGCCGGCCGGGCGAAAGCGAAATTCCCGCAGGTCGATTCGAGACCCGGCCGAGCGGCAACGCGGTCAGCCTTGAAGAGGAAATGCTCAAGGCTTCCCAGAACCAGGCCGACTTCCAGCTTGCAACGTCACTCTACCAGAAGAGCCTGCAGATGCTGCGTATCGCAGCCG
Source organism: Microvirga massiliensis (assembly GCF_001006805.1). Taxonomy (GTDB): domain Bacteria; phylum Pseudomonadota; class Alphaproteobacteria; order Rhizobiales; family Beijerinckiaceae; genus Microvirga; species Microvirga massiliensis. The sequence goes on from NZ_LN811365.1 coordinate 114,731, forward strand.
GCCGCGGCCGATAGAGAGGTGGGTCATGGATTTTCTGAAGACGATCTCGATCGCCGCATCCGGCCTGCGCGCCCAATCGGGCCGCATGCGCGTCGTCGCCGAGAATATCGCGAACGCAGATTCCACGGCGGAGCGGCCCGGCGCGGATCCCTATCGCCGCAAGGTCGTGACCTTTCAGCGCCACTTCGACCGCGAGTTGGAGGCCAGCACGGTCGCGCTTGGCCGGACGCGCCCGGATACCAGTCCGTTCCGGACTCGGCACGAGCCCGGGCACCCTGCCGCGGATGCGAGCGGACAGGTCAAGCTCCCCAACATCAATCCCATGATCGAGGCCATGGACATGCGGGAGGCCCAGCGAAGCTATGAGGCAAACCTCAATCTCATCACCGCGACTCGGCGCATGATCTCGCGCACCATCGAGATCCTCCGCGCCTGACGAGAATTGCCATGACCCCCACTTCGATCGCGGCTGCGACCTACGCCGCCAATCAGGGAATTTCCAAGGAGACGATCATGCCGACGAATTCGTTTGCGGCTGCGGCTTATGCCGCGGGCCAGAATCTTGCCTCCGGGGTCCGGCGCCCCGATGGTGCCGCTGCCACCGAGGGACAGTCCTTCGGCGCGCTTCTGAGCGGTGCCGTCGGAAGCGTCGCAGAAGCCGGGAAGGCGGCCGAGGCGCAGGCGCTCGCCGCCGCAGGTGGCCGTGCGGATGTCGTCGACGTCGTGACTGCGGTGGCCGAGAGCGAAGCCGCGCTCGAAACCCTCGTCGCCGTCCGCGACCGGGTGATCGCGGCCTACGAGGATATCATGCGGATGCCGATCTGACGGCGATCGGCCTGCCGCCATAGAAGATCGATGATCCGAGGGCGCTCGCCCTCGGTTCCGCCGCCCCGACACATCATCCCTAAAAGCAAGGACATCGGACATGGGCGGGCTGGCCGTCATCGAAATCGCCCGAGACGGTATCTTCACCTTCTTCAAGGTGGCCGGTCCCCTGATGCTCGTCGCGCTCGTCATCGGATTCTCGGTCTCGCTCCTTCAGGCGCTTACGCAGATCCAGGAGCAGACCCTGATCTATGTGCCCAAGATCCTGGCAGTCTTCGTGGCGATGCTGCTGATGCTGCCGTTCATCGGGGACGCCATGGCGGGCTATATGGCCCGCATCGCCGCCCGGATCGTCACCGGTGGTTGAGAAACGGGTGCCGTCCAGGATCAAGGGAGCGCGCGCGCATTCCTGCTGCCGTTACCGCCCGTGACCTTTCCGATCGCCGAACTCCCCACTGCCTTCATGCTGACCTTCGCGCGGGTCGGGACGCTCGTCATGCTGATGCCGGGACTCGGGGAGCAGCTCATCGCGCCCCGGGCGCGGCTCGGCTTCGCCCTCCTGCTCTCGCTCGTTCTTTTCCCGCTCGTGCGCACGTTCCTGCCCGCGGCCGGGGATGCGGCCGCGATAGTCGGAGTTCTCATCGGCGAGATAGCCGTCGGTCTCCTTATCGGCCTCGCTCTGCGAATGGTGGTTGGCGCCCTGCAGACGGCCGGAACCATCATCGCGCAGCAGCTCGGGCTTTCCTTCGCGATGTCCGTCGATCCTGCGATGGGTGGCCAGCAGGCAGCGATCGGCAATCTCCTGACGCTCCTCGGGATCGCCGTCATCTTCGCGGCGGACCTCCACCACGTTGCGATCGCGGCGATCCGCGATTCCTATGCGCTTCTCCCGCCCGCCGGGACGCTGGTGACGGGAGATGCGGCGAACCTCGCGGTTCGCGCTGCGGCTCTCGGATTTTCGCTCGCGGTGCAGATCAGCGCGCCGTTCATCGTCTTTGCAATTCTCTTCAATGTCGGGCTCGGCGTCCTCTCGCGATTGATGCCGTCGCTTCAGGTGTTCTTCCTGGCGATGCCCGCGACCATTCTGGTCGGAATGCTCATCCTGCTCGCTTCCCTCGGAGTGATGATGAACGTCTTCGTTACCGAACTCGGAGCATTTTTGAATCAGTTTGTGAGCCGGTAACCACTCATGGACGAGCGCACTTCGCGAGACGTTAACCGGATCGTGAGCCAGTGGCCGCCCATGGAGAATACTACTCGAGACGTTAACCAGTTCGTGATCCGGTAGCCGATCATGGCCGAGAACACCGAGCAGGACGATCGCACGGAAGAGCCGACGCAGCGTAAGCTCGACGAGGCGATCAAGCGCGGCGACGTCGCCAAGAGCGTGGAGATCAACACGCTCTTCGTTCTGGCGGCCTTCACCCTCGGCGTCATGCTTCTCTCGCCATCCCTGTCACGCAATCTCGCTCTCGACCTGCGCGGCTATCTCATGAACGCGCACCTCGTCCCGCAGGATGGCGCAGGCCTGCTCGCAGTGGCCCGGAATGCGTTGATGGTCGCCTTCGCAGCACTGCTCCTTCCCGCAGCCGCCCTGTCGGTTGCGGGACTGATGGGCGGCGCCCTACAGCATCGTCCGCTTTGGACGATGCATCCTCTGAAGCCGCAGTTCAGCCGCGTTTCCCCGATGTCGGGCCTGAAGCGCATCTTCGGTCGCGAGGCCCTCGTCCAATTCCTCAAGGGGCTCCTGAAGATTACGACGGTCGGCAGCGTTGCTGCGCTCGTCATCTGGGGGGAGTGGCATCGGCTCGAGAGCCTCATCCGGACCGAACCCGCGGGTCTTCTACCGGAACTCCTGGCTCTGACCTTGAAGCTCCTGAGCGGCGTCTGCGTGATCTTCGCCTTTCTCGCGATCGGAGACGCGATCTATCAGCGGCTCAACTGGCTCAGGCGCCAGCGGATGACGAAGCGGGAGCTGAAGGAGGAATACAAGGAGACCGAGGGCAATCCGGAGATCAAGGCCAAGCTCAAGCAGATCCGGAGCGCCCGGGTGAAGCGGCGCATGATGGCTGCCGTGCCGACCGCAACCGTGGTCATCACGAACCCGACCCACTATGCCGTCGCCCTGCGCTACGAGCGCGGGATGGCGGCTCCGGTCTGTGTCGCCAAGGGAGTGGACGATCTGGCGCTCCGCATCCGGGAGGTTGCCGCCGAACTCCGGATTGCGGTTGTCGAGAACCCGCCGCTGGCCCGCGCCCTCCATGCGACCGTACGAATCGACGACGAGATTCCCGTGGAGCACTACAAGGCCGTTGCCGAAGTCATCGGAGCGATCTTGCGGCTCCGGCGCCGTCCGGCTTAACGCTAATGGGGCAATTCCGACAGGTGGATTCCGGCTGCCGGATGAGTCTTGATCCGCAAGGGACTGTTTCGGCCCCCGAGGCCCCGAGAGGCTCCGCTTTTTCCATGGCTCAAGAGAGCAACACCTCAGGCGCGGCGATCGACCGGTCCGAACGCCCCGGTCATATCGGCCTGGTGCTGCTCGTGATCGGCGTTCTGGTCGGCGCCGTCGTCGGAATCCAGCTTCTTGGCCGCGGCCAGGCGACGCCGTTGATCCTCGGGCTGCTGGCCTTCTTCGCCATGGCCGGGATCTTCTTCCTGCTTGCAGCAGCGATCGGCGTCGTCCAGTTCGCGGGTCAGGTCGCCCGGAACGATACGACCAAGCTGATCGCCGACACGGCAGCGGAGGGGCTGGTCGTCGTCGACGACGATGGGCGGATCATCTACGCGAACGAGACCTATCTCGCCCTGGCAGGCTCGAAAGCCGGCGAAGTCCGCACCGTCGAGCGGCTTTTCACGGGGGCGCCCGAGGTTTCCGAAGCGATCTATCGCCTCGCACAGGCCGCGAGAGAGCACCGCAACGCGGCGGAGGAGATCCGCCTTTCGCCGTCTCTCGATGGGATCCACGAGTTCGGCTGGTACCGCGTGCGCGTCCGCCCGCTGGTGCGGCCCGGGCAGCGCACCGTCGCGATGTGGATCGTCGCCGACGTCACGCATGAGCGCGAGCGGCAGGAGAACGTCTTCCAGGAGCTCCAGCACGCGATCGACTATCTCGACCACGCTCCTGCCGGCTTCCTTTCGGTCGATCCGGACGGCTCGATCGTCTACCTCAACGCGACCCTCGCGTCCTGGCTCGATTACGATCTCGCTCAGGTCGGCTCGGGCGGGCTGACGCTCTCCGACGTCCTTCCCCGCAACGTCGTCGATCTCATGACGTCGTTCTCCGGCGAGTCCGGGAGCGTGCGGACGGAGCCCTTCGATCTCGATCTCCGCCGGCGCAACGGCCAGCTTCTGCCGGTCCGCCTCTACCACCGCGTCGCTTTCGGCCAGGACGGACGACCCGGTCCGTCGCGGACCCTGGTCCTCAACCGCTCACCGGGCCTCGACGTCGACGAGAAGCAGCGTGCCGCCGAGGTCCGCTTCGCCCGCTTCTTCAACAACACCCCGATTGCGATTGCCACGGTGGACGGCTCAGGGCGCATCCTGCAGTCGAACGCATCCTTCAGCCAGCTGTTCGGGGCTTCCGTTCGGGCCGGCGAGGGCGAAGGCACATCGCTCCAGCAGGCCTTCCGGCAGGAAGAGGCGCCCCAGTTCGAAGCCGTCCTGCGGGCAGCGGCCGAGAGCCCGAGCGATATCCCGCCCCTCGAGCTTCACCTGCGCGGCGAGGAAGGCCGCTCGGTGCGCATCTGGGTGGCCCCGGTCAGCGCGGCCGATGAGGCCGACGAGAGGGCGATCGTCTACGCGCTCGACACCACCGACCTCCGGACGGTCCAGGAGCAGCTCGCCCAGGCCCAGAAGATGAACGCCGTCGGCCAGCTCGCGGGCGGCGTTGCGCACGACTTCAACAACGTCCTCCAAGCCATTATCGGTTATTGCGATCTTCTGCTCGCCAACCATCGGCCGACGGATCCGTCCTTCCAGGACATCATGCAGATCAAGCAGAACGCGAACCGGGCGGCGGGTCTCGTCCGCCAGCTCCTCGCGTTCTCCCGGCGCCAGACCCTGATGCCGGAGGTGCTGAACCTGAACGACCGGCTCAGCGACCTGCACATCCTGCTCCGCCGCCTGCTCGGAGAGCGCGTCGAGCTGACCTTCAACCATGCGCGCGACCTCTGGTTCGTGAAGGCGGACGTGAACCAGTTCGAGCAGGTGGTCATGAACCTGGCGGTGAACGCCCGGGACGCGATGCCGGAAGGCGGCAAGCTGAACGTGCGCACGGCAAATGTCACCGCCGCCGAAGCGGCCCGCCTCCAGGTCACCGGGATGCCGCCGGCCGATTACGTGCTCGTCGAAGTCTCGGATACCGGGACCGGGATGCCTCCCGAGGTCGTCGAAAAGATCTTCGAGCCGTTCTTCACCACGAAGGAGGTCGGGAAAGGCACGGGACTCGGACTCTCGACGGTGTTCGGGATCATCAAGCAGTCCGGCGGCTTCATCGACGTCGACTCGACGCCGGGTGAGGGAACGACCTTCAGCATCTATCTTCCGCGCCATGTGCCGGAGGAGGTCGAGGCGGCTCCGGAGACGGCCGATGCCGAGCGCAAGCCCGCGGCCGACCTGACAGGGCAGGGCACGATCCTTCTGGTCGAGGACGAGGACCCCGTGCGGGCCGTGAATGCACGCGCGCTCTCCGCGCGCGGCTATACCGTCCTCGAGGCCGCGTCCGGCGTCGAGGCGCTGCAGATCATCGCCGAGCGGGGGACACCGGTGGACCTCGTCGTCTCCGACGTGGTCATGCCCGAGATGGACGGCCCGACCCTCCTGGGCGAATTGCGCAAGCGGCACCCGGACCTGAAGGTGATCTTCGTGTCCGGCTATGCCGAGGACGCCTTCCGGAAGAACCTGCCGGAAGGCGAGGATTTCAATTTCCTCGCCAAGCCGTTCAGCCTACGCCAGCTGGTCGAGGTCGTGAAACAGGTCATGGAGAGCTGAAAACGACCCTGGCGGATTGATGATCCAGCAGGAGCGGGAATTGTGCCGGAATCGGCATCTTGCGGATCGAAAATCAGTGGCGTTTTCAGTCTCTTACGCCTGCGGCAGGAAGTCCCGCAATGGCTGGTGATAATGTCGTCCTGGCCCGGCTCGGGCCCTTGCAAATGAGAACAAAACGAATACAAATGGTCCCTCGGCGCCCTCGTTGAGACTCACAAGCTCCCCGTGCCATAAGGACACCCGGTCATGTCACAGTCCTCCCTGCGACTGGTGGAAAGCTCTTCAATGGATAAAGACAAGTCGAAAGCTCTCGACGCGGCGCTCTCTCAGATCGAGAGGGCCTTCGGCAAGGGCTCCATCATGCGGCTCGGCAAGTCCCAGAAACCCATCGAGATCGAGACGATCTCCACCGGATCTCTGGGCCTGGATATTGCGCTCGGTGTCGGTGGCCTGCCACGCGGTCGCATCATCGAGATCTACGGGCCTGAATCCTCGGGCAAGACGACCCTGGCGCTGCACACCATTGCAGAAGCCCAGAAGAAGGGCGGCGTCTGCGGCTTCGTCGATGCCGAGCATGCGCTCGATCCCGTCTATGCCCGCAAGCTCGGGATCAATCTGGACGATCTCCTGATCTCGCAGCCCGACACTGGCGAACAGGCCCTCGAGATCGCGGATACGCTGGTGCGGTCGGGCGCCATCGACGTGCTGGTCATCGATTCCGTCGCTGCCCTGACCCCGAAGGCGGAGCTCGACGGCGAGATGGGCGAGGTTCAGCCCGGCCTGCAGGCTCGCCTGATGAGCCAAGCCCTGCGCAAGCTGACAGGCTCAATCTCTCGCTCGAACACCATGGTGATCTTCATCAACCAGATCCGGATGAAGATCGGCGTGATGTATGGCTCGCCGGAAACGACGACGGGCGGCAACGCCCTGAAGTTCTATGCCTCGGTGCGGCTCGATATTCGTCGTGTCTCCACGCTGAAGGACCGCGACGATCCGATCGGCAACTCCGTTCGCGTCAAGGTCGTGAAGAACAAGGTGGCTCCGCCCTTCAAGCAAGTCGAATTCGACATCATGTTCGGCGAAGGCGTGTCGAAGATGGGCGAACTCATCGATCTCGGGGTCAAGGCCGGCATCGTCGAGAAATCCGGTTCCTGGTTCTCCTATGACAGCCAGCGCCTCGGACAAGGTCGCGAGAACGCCAAGCAGTTCCTGCGCGACAACCCCGAACTTGCCGCGAAGATCGAGAGCTCGATCCGTCAGAATGCCGGTCTCCTCGCCGACCGCATTCTCGAGGACGCGACTCCGACGGACGAAGACCTGGATGAGGGCGTCGCCTGAGGCACGCGCCCCGACCAGAGTTTCGGAAGGCCGCTGCGGGGCCCCGCAGCGGCCTTCGCTTTTCCGGCTTTCGCCTCGACACGGCACGGCCGTCTGACTAGAAGCGCCGTGATCATTGTTATCGGGTCCGAGGACCCCAGAGTAGGCCAAGCGCGTCATGAGCGGCGTCAACCAGATCCGGCAGACCTTTCTCGATTACTTCGACAAGAACGGCCACGAAGTCGTGGCCTCGAGCCCGCTCGTGCCGCGCAACGACCCCACCCTGATGTTCACCAACGCAGGGATGGTCCAGTTCAAGAACGTCTTCACGGGTGTTGAGAGGCGCCCTTACAGTCGTGCCGTTACGTCCCAGAAATGCGTTCGCGCCGGCGGGAAGCACAACGATCTCGATAATGTCGGCTACACCGCCCGGCATCACACCTTCTTCGAGATGCTCGGCAATTTCTCGTTCGGAGATTACTTCAAGGATCGGGCGATCGAGCTGGCCTGGAATCTCGTGACGCGCGAATTCGGGCTCCCTGAGGACCGTCTGCTGGTGACCGTCTTCGCTGAAGACGACGAGGCGTCAGGTCTATGGCGGCGGATCGCAGGGCTTCCGGAGTCGCGGATTCTCAGGATCCCGACCTCCGACAATTTCTGGCAGATGGGCGATACGGGCCCATGCGGTCCCTGCTCCGAGATCTTCTACGATCACGGCGAGCATATTCCCGGCGGCCCTCCCGGCTCTCCGGATCAGGACGGCGACCGGTTCATCGAGATCTGGAACCTCGTCTTCATGCAGTTCGACCAGCTCGCGCCCGGCGAGCGGGTCCAGCTCCCGAGGCCATCGATCGATACGGGAATGGGGCTCGAGCGCATCGCCGCCGTCCTGCAGGGCACCCATGACAACTATCAGATCGATCTGTTCCGCGCCCTGATCCACGCGATCGAGGATCTCACCGGCGTTCGCGCCGACGGACAGGCGTCGCACCGGGTCATCGCCGATCATCTGCGGGCATCGTCCTTCCTGGTGGCCGATGGCGTGCTGCCGTCCAACGAGGGGCGGGGCTACGTCCTGCGCCGGATCATGCGGCGGGCAATGCGCCACGCCCAGCTCCTGGGCGCGCGCGAGCCGCTCATGTATCGCCTCGTCCCGTCGCTCGTTCGCGAGATGGGACAAGCCTATCCCGAGCTCATTCGGGCCGAACCGCTGATCACCGAGACCCTCAAGCTCGAGGAGACGCGCTTCCGCAAGACACTCGAGCGAGGGCTGTCGATCCTCGACGACTCGAGCGCGCAGCTCTCCGCAGGCGACCAACTCCCGGGCGACGTCGCCTTCACGCTCTACGATACCTACGGTTTCCCCCTCGATCTGACGCAAGATGCCCTGAAGGCGCGAGGCGTCTCGGTCGATGTTGAGGGCTTCAATGCGGCGATGGAACTCCAGCGGGAGAAGGCTCGCGCCGCATGGGCGGGATCCGGCGAGGCCGCCACGGAGGCGGTCTGGTACAGCCTCCGCGAGCGCCTCGGGGCCACCGAGTTCCTCGGCTATGAGACGGAGAATGCCGAAGGCGTCGTGCTCGCGCTCGTGAGGAACGGGCAGGAGGTCGAAGCCCTCGAGGAGGGAGAAACGGGAATTGCCATCCTCAACCAGACGCCGTTCTACGCCGAATCCGGCGGGCAGGTTGGGGACTCCGGGAATATGACTGGAGAGGGGACGAAGGTCCGCGTCACCGATACCGAGAAGAAACTCGGTGATCTCTTCGCGCACCAGGTCGTGGTCGAAAGCGGGAGGCTCCGGACGGGCCAGTCGCTCGAGCTGGCCGTGGATCACGCACGCCGGTCAGCCATCCGTGCCAACCATTCGGCGACCCATCTCCTACACGAAGCCCTCCGGCAGGTCCTTGGCGATCACGTGGCGCAGAAAGGCTCGCTCGTTGCGCCGGATCGCCTGCGCTTCGACTTCAGCCATCCGAAGCCATTGAGCGAAACCGAGGCGGCCGAAGTCGAGGATATTGCGAACCGGGTCTTGCTCGAGAACGAGCCGGTGGTGACGAAGCTCATGGCCGTCGATGCCGCCATCGAGTCCGGGGCGAGGGCTCTGTTCGGGGAGAAATACGGAGACGAGGTTCGCGTCGTCTCGATGGGACGAGGCAGCGGCAATCGCCCGTTCTCGGTCGAGCTCTGCGGCGGGACCCATGTCCAGCGGACCGGTGATATCGGCCTGATCAGGCTCGTGTCCGAGAGTGCCGTCGCATCGGGCGTGCGCCGCATCGAGGCGATGACCGGCGACACGGCCCGTCACCACCTCACGAGCGAGAGCAGGCACCTCCTGAATCTCGCCGGCCTGCTGAAGACGCCCGTCGAAGAGGCTTCCGATCGGCTTTCCGCCCTGATCGAGGAGAAGCGCCGCCTCGAGCGCGATCTCCAGGACGCCCGCCGGAAGCTCGCGATGGGTGGCGGCAGCGGAGACGCGGGCGGGGTCAAGGATGTCTCCGGCATCAAGCTGATGGCGCGCGCCGTCTCGGGCGTGGAAATGCGGGATCTCAAGAGCCTCGCGGACGACGGCAAGAAGCGCCTCGGATCGGGCGTCGTCGCGATCGTCGGCGTTGCCGAGGACGGAAAGGCCGGGATCGTCGTCGGCGTCACGGACGATCTGACCAATCGCGTCGATGCGGTGTCTCTCGTGAGGGCCGGTGCCGAGGTGCTCGGTGGCAAGGGCGGCGGCGGGCGCCGCGACATGGCCCAGGCCGGAGGACCGAACGGCGCCCAAGCGGAGGCGGCCCTCGCGGCCGTCGAGGCGGCCCTCACAGCGGCATAGCTCACGCCGCTTCGGACGACTTCCGGCCGCCCTCAGTCGTCGAACAGATGAGGATGACGGCCGGGCTGCGAGCGAAGATATTGCTTCGGGGCACGCACGGTTCCGCCGAGATGCGCGGCAGCATGCCAGGGCCAGTGCGGGTCGTAGATGATGGCACGCGCGAGGGCGACCAGATCGGCGTCGCCGGTCCCGACGATCGCTTCGGCCTGGTCGTAGCTGGTGATGAGACCGACCGTGATGATCGGCATGCTGGTTGCGGACTTGACGGCGCGGGCGAGCGGCACCTGATAGCTCGGACCGACCGGGATCTGCTGTGCAGGCGTCATCCCGCCGCTCGAGACATGGATCGCGCTGCAGCCTCGCGCCTCCAACGCCTTCGCGAAGGCGATGGTCTGATCGATGTCCCAGCCTCCTTCGGCCCAGTCGGTTCCCGAAACGCGCATGCTGACGGGCTTCTCGGCCGGAAAGGCTTGGCGGACCGCGTCGTAGACCTCCAGGGGAAAGCGCGTGCGGTTTTCGAGGCTGCCGCCGTATTCGTCGTCGCGCCTGTTGGCCAGAGGCGACAGGAACTGGTGCAGCAGGTAGCCGTGCGCTGCATGGAGTTGAACCGCATCCAGTCCGAGCCGCGCCGAGCGCCTTGCGGCGTCCGCGAAGGCGTCGCGCACCTTGGCGAGCCCATCTTGGTCGAGAGCGACCGGGGGATTCTCGCCCTCCGCGAAAGGAATCGCGGACGGGGCCACCGTCTGCCAGCCGCGGTCCTCGTCGGGCCGGATCTGTCCACGCCCCTTCCAGGGGGCATGCGTCGACGCCTTGCGGCCGGCATGGGCGAGTTGGATCCCGAGCGGCATGTCCGAGTAGCACCTCACGATCTCGAGGACGCGCCCCAGGGCTTCCTCGGTCTCGTCGGACCATAGGCCGAGATCGTCCGGGCTGATGCGCCCTTCGGGCAGGACGGCCGTTGCTTCGATCATCAGAAGCGCCGCTCCGGACAGCGCCAGATTTCCGAGGTGGATGACGTGCCAGTCGGTGGCGCGTCCCTCATCGGCCGAATATTGGCACATGGGCGCAATCACGATGCGATTGCGCAATTCGAGAGAGCCAACCCGATACGGGGTGAAGAGCGCACTCATCCTGTCATCTCCTGCCGGAACGATACCTCTGCAGTTCGACTCCCATACAAGGCTACGAAAATTTCGGGTGATGGCCACCTCCCGGCCCCCGAGCCACCGGACGGCAATAACGACTATGGGGTCACGCGAGATCCCTCGAAGGCGGCTTCCTGAAGTGGTCTCCGGGCAAGAAATTATCTTTACGAGCCGATAGTGGAGTTTTATCGATTTTTTGCTTGGATACACGTCCTGTTTTGCGCAATGCTGCCCGCCGGAAGGGCCTGTCGATGAACGAGCACAATATCCGCGCCACGACGGCGACCACCGTTTACGATCGCATTCGCGACGACATCCTGTCGGGCGGTCTCGCACCGGCCTTGAAGTTGCGGATCGAGTTCGTGTGCGAGCGCTACGGGACAGGGGCGAGCCCGGTCCGGGAAGCCCTCAACCGCCTGTCGCAGGATGGCCTCGTGGAAAGGCGAGACCAGCGCGGGTTCTACGTCGCTGCGGTCAGCCTCGAGCAACTCGACGAACTCGTGAAGACGCGGTGCTGGGTCGAAGCGATCGCCCTGCGGGAGTCGATCATCCACCGAAACGCGCCGTGGGAAGAGAATCTCGTTCTTGCGTTCCACCGTCTGTCACGAACCAAACGCTCGCTCGACACGGCTGCCTATACGATCAATCCGGAATGGGAGGAGCGCCACCGCGCGTTCCACCACGCGCTAATTGCAAATTGCGGATCATCGCAACTCCTCACTTTCTGCGACGAGTTGCGCGATCAGGCAGACCGCTACCGGAAGCTCGCAGCCGCACGCGTTTTTCCGCAGCGGCAAGGGCCGGACGAACACAGGGGAATCATGGAAGCCACGATCGACGGCGACATCGACCGCGCCGTCTCGCTTCTCGATGCGCATTACCGGAGGACGCAGGCGATTATCGAGGAAGAGTTCCGCAGCCGGCCCGCGTGACACGGATCCACTTCGTCATTGCGAGCCGGAGGCTAAGCAAACCGGGAGCACCTCCGTCGGCGGGTAGATTGCTTCACTTCGTTCGCAATGACGAAGAGGGTCTGAGGGCGTGAGGAGCAATGCCGGAACCGGAGTAGCGCCGGACCCACTGCCGTCATTGTGGTCTGGCGTCGTCAGCCTGCCGCGAACCCACTGCTGTCATTGCGCGCCGCAGGCCGTACGCACAACCCATCCCACCGCACTTCGTCCTTGCGAGCCGCAGGCGAAGCAATCTACCCGTCGACGGATGCGCTTTGGGATTACTTCACTGCGTTCGCAACGACGGTGAGACACGCGCGAAGGCTTAAGCCACCTTCACCTTCAGCTCTCCGACACCTTCCACCTTACCCAGCAGAGTGTCGCCGCGCTTGACGGCGCCGACGCCTGCGGGGGTGCCGGACATGATCAGGTCGCCCGGAGCGAGCCTGAAATAATCGGAGAGGTAGGAGATCATCTCGGGGATCTTCCAGATCATCTGGTTGAGATCACCCTTCTGCTTCAGTTGCCCATTTACTTCGAGCGTGACCGAGCCCTCCGTCAGGTGTCCGGTCTTCTCTGCGGGCACGATCGGTCCGCATGGGGCCGAATGCTCGAAGGCCTTGCCGATCTCCCAGGGACGCCCCAGCTTCTTGGCTTCGCCCTGCAGATCGCGCCGTGTCATGTCCAGACCGACGGCATAGCCAAAGACGTGATCCATCGCGTTTTCGACAGGGATGTTCGTTCCGCCGCTCTTGAGCGCGACGACGAGCTCGATCTCGAAATGAACGTCCTCGGTCTTCGGCGGATAGGGAAAGTCCTGGCCTTCGGGAAGGAGATTGTCAGGGTTCTTCTGAAAGAAGAACGGAGGCTCCTTGGTGGGATCGTGGCCCATCTCGATCGCGTGTTCGGCATAGTTGCGACCGATGCAGTAGATCCGCCGCACCGGGAATTCATCGTCGGATCCGACGACCCGCAATGACGGCACGGGAGGAGGGGAGATCACGTAACCCACGGTAGCGTCCTTCTTCTCTGCTAGTGTCTGGAGGCGGCGAAATACTCGACCTTCCGCTCGATGTAACCGAACATCGTGTCGATCACGAAGGCGAGGCCGAACAATACGATCAGCAGCGCCCACATGTGGGACATCAGGAAATTCGACGAGTAGATCTCGAACAAACGGCCAAATCCCACGACCGATACGAGAAGCTGCCCGATGATGACGCCCTTGACGGCTCGGAGCAGGCCGAGCCGGATTCCGGTGAGGATCTCGGGGAGAGCCGACCAGATGTAGATCTTCGTGAAAGCCTGCCACGGCGACGCCCCGTACACGCGCGCCATTTCCACGAGCGATGAGGAGATCGCATGAGTTCCGGCCCGTGCATCCAGGATGATGATCCAGATCGCGAAGAGCACGACGGTCAGAATGATCGTGGTCTCACCGAAGCCGAAGAGCGCCATGATGACGGGGACGACCGCAGACAGCGGCGCCGAGATGAACGTGTTCACCCAGGGGAGAAGCATTCCATCGAGAATGGCCGAGCGCCCCATCAGAATTCCGACCGGAACGCCAACCATGATCGCGATGCCGCTGCCCACGAGAAACGTCCGCATCGTGATCCCGAGTGCGTCCCAGAAGGACTCGTTTGCCGCGATCTCGAACAGCTTCTCGAGTGCCGTCGACAGGGGCGGGATGAGGATCGTCAGCTCGAGCCGACCGACGATCTCCCAGAGCACGGCCCAGAGGATCAGCGATGCCATCGCGGGAATGCGAAGACCGAAAATCGTCATGGCAAGGTCTCAATCCAGGTAATGCTTGAGCGTCTGCCAGATGCGCTCGACCGTATCGAGGTAGATCGGGTGGCGCCGGATCTGATCCGGACCGGTCTCGCGCGGCAGCTCGACGTCGATGATCTCGGAGACGCGGCTCGGCCGGCGTGACAAGAGCACGATCCGGTTGGAGACATAGACCGCCTCTTCGATGCTGTGCGTGACGAACAGGAACGTCTTGCGCTCCTGCGCCACGAGCCGGAGGAGATCCTCCTGGAATTGACGGCGGGTCTGCTCGTCGACGGCCGAGAAGGGCTCGTCCATCATGACGATGTCGGCATTCACGGCGAGCGCCCGCGCAAGCCCGACCCGCTGGCGCATGCCCCCGGACAATTGATGCGGAAATTTCTGCTCGAAGCCCTTCAGACCGACATCGGCGAGGTATTTCTCGGCGCGCGCCTCACGCTCGGAACGCGGAACACCGCGAAGCTCCAACCCGAAGGCAGCATTCCGGATCACGGTGGCCCAGGGCATCAGGGCAAAGTCCTGGAACACGAAGGACCGCTCCGGCCCCGGCCCCGTGACTTTGCGGCCGCGGATGAGGACATCGCCGCTGGTCGGAGGGAGGAGTCCGGCAATGATCTTGAGGAGCGTCGTCTTCCCGCAACCGGAGGGGCCGAGGAGCGACGTCAACTCGCCTTCGGGAAAGGACAGGCTGATATTGTTGAGCGCTTCGACTCCGCCCGGATAGATCTTGGAGACCCCCCGGACTTCCACGATCGGTGATGCGGCACCGGCCGTCTGCGCAGGGGATGGCATTTGCTGCAGGGCTGCACTTCTCATCGTGATGCTCGCTTCTCAGGCCGCAGGAATCGCTGCTCGCTCCAGCCGAGGAACTCGATGAAGAGCACCGATACGAGGATGACTGCCGCGATCGCCGCATACATCTTCGGGTAATCGGCAATCGATTGGTTGTAGGTGATGATGTCACCGACGCCGGTCGGCGTGACGAGGAGCTCGGCCAGGATCGCACCGACGAAGCCGGCAGCGAGACCAAGGCGGAGGCCCGCGAAGATCACCGGAGTCGCCGACGGGAGGATGATCTTGAAGATGAGCTGCCGGCGCGTGGCCATGAAGCTCTCGCCCATCTCGATCAGCGAATTGGGTGTGTGCCGGACTGCCTTGAACGAGTTCAGCACGATGACCGGGAGCGCCATGATGCAGACCACGAAAACTTTGGTCATGATGCCGATGCCGTAGGCCAGCACCAGGAGCGGGACGAGCGCTGCCAGAGGCGCGGCCTGCATGACGATGAAGACCGGCACGCCGAACCACTCGATCCGTTCGTTCAGGCCCATCGCCACGCCAACCGCGACACCCACCGCGGCCGAAAGCACGATCCCGATCACGAGCGGAACGAGGGTGATGCCGAAAGCAGTGATCAGGCTGCCGTCGAGCAGCATGCCGACGAATGCGGACAGCGATTCGAGGAACGTCGGAAAGGACGGGCTGATGGGGAGCCGGCCCGCATATTCCCAGGCTGCGAGCACAATCGCGAAGGAGAGCACGCGAAGAACCATGGAATGCTGCGCCAGCCTCTTCATGGCACCGGACGCGTCGGGGCTTGACGACTCGATCGAAACCGGACGCAGGCCTTCCACAGATTGCGACATGGGCGTCACCTCTCTTCGCGCAGAAAGAAATCGGGGGCCCTCGGGCCCCCAGGGCGGCGCTCGATCCTGGCTCAGCTCCCGAGCTTCTTATGAGCGCGATCGAGGGGGCCGAAGTTCCAGAAGTCTTCGACCTTGAGATCCTTCGGATCGCCGGTCATCTGGCCAGCCTGCGTGTAGAACGTGAAATCGGCTTTCACGGCTTCCGGGCTGCCGCCGGCCTTGTCGAACACCCCGTTCTCAACCGCTTCCTTGTAGTAATTGGCGACGTCGCTGAGGAGCTCCTTCGGGAGATCCTTGAGGAGGCCACGCTTGGCGCGCTCTTCCTCGACGACACTCGGATTGCGGGCCATTTCCTGCCAGAATTTCGCGAATTCCTCGACGATGATGTCGGCCTTCTCGGTGTTCTTCTCGAGCCAGTCCGTGCGCGTGAACAGGATCTCGTCGCTCGCCTTCTCGTCGATGCCCGGGAGGACATGGAAGCGATCCGGCGCCTTCGAGAGCAGGAGATTCTTGTTGGGAAGATCGACGATCGTCGCCTTAATCTGCCCGTTCAGCATCGCGACGACGCGGTTCTCGGAGCCCGGGACGTAATTCCGCTGCCCGAACTTGATCCCGTTCTTTTCAGCAATGATGTTCCCGATCGCCTCGGTACCCGTCCCGCGCGCATGGAACGTCATCGTTTGTCCGTCGAGATCCTTCCAGGTCTTGTAGGACTTGTCGGCGACGGCAAAGAAGACGAGCCGCGTCACCTGGAACAGCCCGCGCAGCGGTGCCTTCGACTTCTGCGCGACCGAATACGGCGTCCCGATCCCGAGATCCGCCTGGCCGTTCACGACTGCCTGGATCGCGAGCTCCTCTTTGGCGAACGACGTCAGGTTGTAATCGACCCCACGTTCCTTCGCGCGCTCGAGCGCGACGAGGTAGGCCAGGGTCTCGACGGAAATCGTGTCCCCGAGCGCAACCTGCACCTTCTGTGCCTGTGCAGCCGTCGGCGCCGCGAAGCCGGCAGACGCGATGACGGCGCCCGCGGCCATTCCCACAATGTTCCTGAAGAAAGACATCGCCCACTCCTCGGTTGCGTTTCCCGACGTCGGTCGGCGGTGGCTCCCGCATCTTTGATCCGACGGTAGGATCGAAAATAAATGTTTTCTGGGGAGTGTAAACGATTTTATCGACAAAATTCCCAGGACCGCCAAAATGGCAGGGGATTCCAGGGGGCGGTATGTGGGGGCGGTGCCGAGGGGCGCCCGCGACGGATGCATTCATCGACCATCGACGCGCGGGAATGCGCCGGCGCAATTGGAGGAAGCGCCACGGCGCGGGGGACCGGTCCAGAGATCTCGGCAAGGTGTGCCGGGCACGGGGCCCGGCACGAATGCTTCGGTCCTTGAGCGGCGCATCATTCGACGCGGAAAAGTGGCCCCACTTTTCCGCACGATGCGCTAGGCGGCCATCGCCTTCTTGAGGTTCTCGTCGATCTTGTCGAGGAAGCCGGTCGTCGACAGCCACTTCTGATCGGCTCCGACGAGGAGGGCGAGATCCTTCGTCATGAAGCCCTGCTCGACGGTGTCGACGCAGACCTTCTCGAGCGTCGTCGCGAACCGCGCGAGTTCCGCATTATCGTCGAGCTTGGCCCGATGCGCGAGGCCGCGTGTCCAGGCGAAGATCGACGCGATCGAATTGGTCGACGTCTCCTTGCCCTTCTGGTGCTCCCGATAGTGACGGGTCACCGTGCCGTGCGCCGCTTCCGCCTCGACGGTCCGGCCGTCGGGAGTCATGAGGACGGAGGTCATCAGCCCGAGGGATCCGAAGCCCTGCGCCACCGTGTCGGATTGTACGTCGCCGTCATAGTTCTTGCAGGCCCAGACATATCCGCCCGACCACTTCAGGGCAGAGGCGACCATGTCGTCGATCAGCCGGTGCTCGTAGGTGATGCCGGCCGCGTCGAACTTCGACTTGAACTCGTTGTCGTAGACCTCCTGGAAGATATCCTTGAAGCGTCCGTCATAAATCTTGAGGATTGTGTTCTTGGTCGAGAGATAGACGGGATATTTCCGCATCAGGCCGTAGTTCAGCGAGGCGCGGGCGAAATCCCGAATGGAATCGTCCAGGTTGTACATCGCCAGCGCGACGCCGGCGTCCGGAAACTTGAACACTTCCTTCTCGATGACCGTGCCGTCCTCGCCCTCGAACTTGATCGTCAGGCGGCCCTTGCCGGGCACCTTGAAATCGGTGGCGCGATACTGGTCTCCGAAGGCATGACGCCCGATCACGATCGGCTGGGTCCAGCCCGGCACGAGGCGCGGCACGTTCCGGCAGATGATCGGTTCGCGGAAAATCACGCCGCCGAGGATGTTGCGGATCGTGCCGTTCGGCGACTTCCACATCTCCTTGAGATTGAATTCCTTGACGCGAGCCTCGTCGGCCGTGATCGTCGCACATTTCACGCCGACGCCGTAGCGCTTGATCGCCTCCGCGGCGTCGACCGTGACCTGGTCGTTCGTAGCGTCCCGGTTCTCGATGCTGAGATCGTAGTATTTGAGATCCACATCGAGATACGGGTGGATCAGCTTGTCCTTGATGAAGTGCCAGATAATCCGGGTCATCTCGTCGCCGTCGAGTTCGACGACCGGATTGGCGACCTTAATCTTCGCCATGAGCTCACCTTGCGCTGGAGGGTCTGGTGCGCCCCGCCGAACGGCTGAGGGCTTGGCCGCGGCTATAGCGCGGCTTCGGCGGTGGGGGAAGCCAGCCTGTCGCAGGCAGAGGCCCCTTCGTCGGATTGCCCGGATAGCCTCCCGAGATCGTCATTGCGGCAGGTCCTGCTTTCGTGACAAAGCGCCCGAATGACCTCGTCACCCCGCCCCACGCCCGCCATCGTCCTCGTCGAGCCGCAGCTCGCCGAGAATATCGGGATGGCGGCCCGCGCAATGGCCAATTTCGGCCTGTCGGAACTGCGGCTCGTCTCGCCCCGGAATGGGTGGCCCAAAAAGGGGGCGCATTCGGCTGCGTCCGGTGCCTCGCACATCCTGGAAAATGCGAAGCTCTTCCCGACCCTTCGAGAAGCCATCGCCGATCTCCACTTCGTCCTCGCGACGACCGCCCGCGAGCGCGATCAGATGAAGCGGGTCCATGGGCCGGAGGCGGGCCTGTCGCAGGCGGCCGCCCGTCTCCGGGCCGGGGAGCGGGTCGGCATACTCTTCGGGCGGGAGCGCGCCGGGCTCGACAATGACGAGGTGTCCCTTGCCGATGCGATCATCACCTTTCCGGTCGATCCCGAATTCCCGTCCTTGAACCTCGCGCAATCCGTGCTGCTGGTCGGCTACGAATGGTCCCGCCAGTCAGGTGCCTCGATCCCCTTCGGGGAGGATATGCGGTCGTCCGGGGCGACCCGGGAAGCGGTCTTGTCCTTCCTCGACTATCTCGAAGGGCAACTCGATGCGATCGGCTACTTCCCTGCCGACAAGCGCGCCATCATGATCCGCAACATGCGGGACATCTTCCACCGGCGAGATCTCTCGGAGCAGGATGTCCGTACGTTGCGGGGCGTCGTCCGGGCCCTGTGCGAAAGTGCGCATGGGAGGAAGACTTAATTCGGCTATGGTTTGGTCCAGCTTGGCGCCGGACGGCGCCCCTCCGAGCGAGTTCGATCATGCGTCGTGCCCTCCTGGCAGCTCTGCTGACCACGTCCCTCCTTGCGCCGGCCTTCGCCGCAACGCCGCCCGGGCAGCCCGAGAAAGGGCCCGGAGGCGCCGATTACCCGAATGAGACCGTCGTCAAGCGAGCCGTCGGGAGCGCGAGCGCCGCCACTTTCGTCTTTCATGCCGCCGGCGAGGCGAGCAAGGCCCGGCCCGTTATCATCTTCCTGCATTCATGGGGGGCCGCGAACCCTCAGTATTATGGCGGATGGATCGAGCACCTCGCGCGTAGGGGAAATCTCGTCCTCTTCCCGCGCTTTCAGGAGGTGAACCGCACCCGGCCGGCTGATGCGACCGCAATGGCCGCAACACTGGTGCGCGAGGCACTCGAGGCTCTGAAGGACGACAAGGAAGCGCACCCGGATCCGGGGAGGGTTGCAGTCGTCGGCCACCTCGCTGGAGCCGCTATCGGGCTCAACCTCGCGATTGAGGCCGCGGAAGATGGGCTCCCGACGCCGAAGCTCGTCTTCGCTCTCATGCCCGGCGGCATCGCCTCCGACGCCAAATCGCGGGGCATCCTGCTCGAGGATCTCGGCAAGCTGGATCCGGACACGCTCCTGATCACGATGAGCGGCGACCGTGATCATCTTCCGACCGATCGGGCGAGCCGCCGCATCCTGCGGGAGACCACAGGCGTGCCGGTCAACCGGAAGCTGTTCATGCGGGCATTGTCCGACAGCCACGGATTTCCGGTGACGAGCGCGACGCTCGCCTCGCCGGGTTCCCCGATGCCGGCCTATGATGCGGCCGGGATCAAGCTGCCGCCCGATCCACCCCGTGACCCGAAGGATAAGGCGTCGCGCTGGAAGTGGACGGCCGACATGGCTCTCACGGGAGAGCAGACCGTGCTCACGGGCCAGCTCGGAGCGAACAAGACCGATACGCTCGACTATCTTGCCTATTGGAAGACATTCGATCTGGCGTTGGAAGCGGCCTTCGCAGGCCGCGACGCAGCCTCGCTCCGCAGCGATCCCTATCTGGTCGACATGGGTAATTGGAGCGACGGCTGGCCCATGAAGCGGCTGTCCGCGGAAATGCCGAAAGGGGAAGGCGAGCCCGAGAAGGCACAGGCCAGTCCCCGGCGGCGGATCAACTGACGGGGCGACCCGCCCCGGGCCGGCTCACTGGCTGATCCATAACCGATTTTTCATCGTGATCCGCCATCCTGACACGGCATGACAGGGCCGGGGCAGAGCATGCGGATCGATCTCCTTGCAGGGACAATCTATAGGGCTGCCGTCATGCCGGCCCCTGCGCCAACCATCCTCGTCTTCGATTCAGGATTCGGTGGCCTCACGGTCTTCAGTGAGGCCGTCAAGGCGCGCCCGGATGCGCAATTCGTCTATGCCGCGGATGACGCAGGCTTTCCGTACGGACGCCTGAGCGAGGATGCGCTCATTTCCCGTGTCGTCTCGGTCATCGCCCGGCTCATCGATCTCGTCTCGCCGGACCTCGTCGTCGTCGCCTGCAACACCGCATCGACCCTTTGTCTCCCGGCGCTGAGAGCGCGATTCTCGATCCCGTTCGTCGGGACGGTCCCGGCGATCAAGCCTGCCGCCGCGCTGTCCCGGTCGAAGCTCATCTCCGTGCTGGCGACCCCGGGGACCGTCGCACGGGACTACACGCGGGACCTGATCGCCACCTATGGAGGCGATTGCAGCGTGACGCTCGTCGGATCGAGGCGCCTCGCCGGTTTCGCCGAGGCGGAACTCGCGGGCTGTCCTGTACCGGACGGCGACATTGCAGCCGAGATCGCCCCCTGCTTCGTGAGCCGAGATGGCGCACGGACCGACGTGGTTGCACTGGCCTGTACGCATTATCCGCTGCTGCTGGAGCGGTTCACCCGGATCGCGCCGTGGCCCGTGACATTCCTCGACCCGGCTCCGGCCGTCGCCCGGCGAATGACCCAGCTCCTCGGACCTCCGATCCCCAGGCAGCGGGCCGACGAGCAGGCCGCCTGGGCCGTCTTTACCGGCGGCGCCGGGCTGTCGGATTCCCTGCGGTGGGCTCTTGCCGAACGGGGATTGCCGCGGATCACGATCGAGCCGATGCCGCTCCATCAGAGCTGAGCCTCGCGAACGAACGCGAACATCACATTGACATTCGTAACGGCCGGAGGTAGCAACCCCGGTCCGCGCGGCCCCTCCAAGGGCCGCGCTGATATTTTACGCACCCGTGGCCCGGCTCCGGCCGGCCTGTCGGCCCGAAAGGGCAGAGGAGGGCGCGTTCCTCGAAAAGCCGTTCGACAACACAGAGGAACCGCGATGTCGAAGCGCATTCAGGCCAAGCACAAGCTTGACCGCCGCATGGGCCAGAATATCTGGGGCCGCCCGAAGAGCCCCGTCAATCGCCGTGAGTATGGGCCGGGTCAGCATGGACAGCGCCGCAAGGGCAAGCTGTCGGACTTTGGCACGCAGCTCCGGGCCAAGCAGAAGCTCAAGGGCTACTACGCGAACATCACCGAGAAGCAGTTCCGCCGGTACTACGCGGAGGCGATCCGCCAGAAGGGCGACTCGGGCGAGAACCTCATTGGCCTGCTCGAGCGCCGTCTCGATGCCATCGTGTATCGCGCGAAGTTCGTGCCGACTCCGTTTGCGGCGCGGCAGTTCGTGAACCACGGGCACGTGAAGGTGAACGGCCGGCGCGTGAACATTCCGAGCTTCCTCGTGAAGCCCGGAGATGTGATCGAGGTGAAGGATGCCTCGAAGCAGCTCGAGTTGGTCGTCGTCTCCACGCAGCTCGCCGAGAGGGATGTTCCGGACTACATCGAGGTGGACCACACCAAGATGACCGCGAAGCTCAACCGCGTTCCCTCACTCTCCGAGGTTCCGTATGCCGTGCAGATGGAGCCGAACCTCGTGATCGAGTTCTATTCTCGCTGATCCGCACCATTTGCGGTGTCACGAGACACACTCCAGGCCTCGGCATTGCCGGGGCCTTTTTCATGGGTGCATACTACCCATTGTCATAGCACCCTCCTCGTCATGGTGGGCCGCGGCCGTGATGCGTAGCCCCTCCCGTCGCACTTCCGTCATTGCAAGCCGCGGGCGACGCGAACCATCCATCGACGGGTAGATTGCTTCACTGCGTTCGCAATGACGAGGAGGGCATGAGAGCGCGAGGAGCACCACCGGAAACGGAAGTAGACTCCGCTTCCACTGCGGCGTTGCGAACCGCAGGCGAGGCAATCCGGACTCACGATGACAACAGTCATCGGGAGCGATCGTAGAGCGGTGTCGGGGAGGAAAGGGCGGCATGTCGGCTGAAATCTATGAAATCTGCGACGAGCGTTTCGCGCGCCTCGTCAGTCCCAATGCGCGGCTCGAGAAACTCTATGAAGGGTGCCGGTGGGCGGAAGGGCCGGCCTACTTCCCGGCCGGGCGCTTCCTCGTCTGGAGCGACATCCCGAACGATCGGATGCTGCGGTTCGACGAGACGACCGGCGCGGTCGGCGTGTTCCGCTACCCGGCCAATTACTCGAACGGCAATACGGTCGACCGGGAGGGACGGCTCGTCACGTGCGAGCATGGCGGGCGCCGCGTGACGCGAACCGAGCATGACGGCAGCATCACCGTGCTCGCCGATCATTTCGACGGAAAACGCCTCAACAGTCCGAACGACGTGGTGGTTCGCTCGGACCGGTCCGTCTGGTTCACGGATCCGGCCTACGGGATCGACTCCGATTACGAAGGGCACAAGGCACCGAGCGAGATCGGAGCCTGTCATCTCTACCGGATCGACCCCCATTCGGAGGTATTGCGGATTGCCGCCGATGATTTCGTTCGCCCGAATGGGCTGACATTCTCACCGGACGAACGCTGCCTGTATGTGGCGGATACCGGAGCGACGCACGTCAGGAACGGACCACGCCACATCCGGGTCTTCGATGTCGACGAGGACGGGAATCTCACGGATGGCCGTGTTTTCGCGGAATGCACGGCCGGGCTCTTCGACGGCCTCAGGTGCGACGATGACGGTCGGATCTGGGCCTCGGCCAGCGACGGAGTCCATGTCTACGATCCGGACGGCACGCTCCTCGGCAAGATTCACGCGCCCGAAGTGGTTGCCAACGTCTGCTTCGGTGGTCCGAAGCGAAATCGTCTCTTCATGTGCGGAACGACGTCGCTCTACGCCGTGATGGTCATGGTGAATGGCGCAAAGACATTCTGATCGAGTTCCTTCACGCCCCGGCGAATTAACCACCAAACGAGCGAAGGAGGTGTACCGGTTTCCGACCGGAAACCGGTACGACGCTGCAGTCACATGGCTCCCGATGGATCAGGGCCGCTGCGGCTGATCCTGCTGCGGGCTGCGGTTACCATCCGGGCCGCGCATGCGATCGTGCATAGCGTCCCGCCATCCTCCGTGATGCATGGCATGGCGCATTTGGCGTCCATGGCCACCCATCATGCGATCCTGGCGCATGAGGATCGGGAGGAGCCGCTTCTGGTTGTCGTCGAGTGAGGCCCACAGGGGCTTCATCGCAGTTGCCAGAGCGGTGGCGTGTTCCGCGCGCTTGGAGGACATCTCGGCCCGGCGCTCGAGCCGCTGCATCAGATCGGGCCTGGGCTCACCCCGGCGCTCACGGCGCGTCTCCATGCGCTCGGCCCGGTCGGCCGCCGCAGTGCGGAGGGCTTGCTCGACCGGCCCCCACAGCCGCTGCTGCTCCGAGTTGAGCTTCAGCCCGGCCTGGATGCCGGCAATTCGAGCATCCGTCAGGGCGTTGACGTCGGCTCGGCTGAGAGGCGCCCGGCCTCTCTCCCGAGGCGCAGCCTGCTCCGTCGTGCCTGCAGCGGGCGGGCTTGCCGGCGCCTGAGCCTGGGCCCATGCAGTGGTGCCGCCCAACGCGAGCAGGGATGTCAGAGCCAGGGCTTTCATCATCGTCATGCCAATCTCCTTCGCGAGAGTTCGCATTGCCGAGCTTCGCCGATCGGAGTTCACCTCAGGGTGGAGGAGAGATGACATTTTCGTCATGTCGCCGGAGTGCGGTTCGACCGGGAAGGCCTCAGCTCGATCAGAGCCGCTTCAGGAATCCGGCGAACCGCATGAGGCCTTCAGGCCAGGGACCGTGGCCGCTCTCGGTATCGATATGTCCGGAGTCACCTGCATCGACCGGAACCGCGCCCCAGTCGTGAGCGACAGCCGACGCCGTCTCAATGTCGCAGTAGGGATCGGTGCGGCTGGTGACGAGCACTGCGGGGAAAGGCAGAGGTCCACGCGGCAGTGGTGCGAAGGCGCGATCGATCACAGACGGGAAGTCCGCGCGCTCCACATCGGGGAGGCCAACCAGGAAGGCGCCGCGCACGCGTCCAGCCGGGAGCAGCGGGGCGGCATGCGCCACGGCAACCACGCCGAGAGAGTGCGCGACGAGGATAACCGGTCGCTGTGCGGCCTCGACGGCCTCGACGATCCGGTGCGTCCACGCGGCGCGATCCGGTACGTCCCAGCTATCCTGCTCGACGCGTCGCGCCGTCGAGAGCTGCCGCTCCCAGCGGCTCTGCCAATGGTCTGGCCCGGAACCTTCAAAGCCCGGGATGATGAGGATGTCGCAATCGGAAGTTCGCATAAGGGGCCCCAGAAGGAATCGAGAACCGGGCCGTAGCCGAACCTTCCTCTCGTCACGAGATGATCGTTCAGCCCCGGTCTCGGCGGATACCGGTCGGATGGAGCGCCGGTCGTCTCTCAGGGGACGCGTCGGGGAGAGAGCCCGACGCCGGAGTCGATTTCACTGCGCGGCGCCGAACACCCGCCTGAATATCGTGTCGACATGCTTGAAATGGTAGGCGAGGTCGAAACAGGCCTCCAATTCCTCGTTGGACAGCTTGGATGACACCTCCGGATCCTTCTTCAGGAGGTCCAGAAACTCGCCTTCACCCCGCCAGACCGGCATCGCATTGCGCTGCACAAGCCGATAGGCGTCTTCCCGAGATACGCCCTCCTGAGTGAGGGCGAGCAGCACACGCTGGGAGTGAACGAGGCCGCCGAGCCGATCCAGGTTGCGCTGCATGTTTTCCGGATAGACCAGGAGCCGGTCGATGACGCCGGTCAGGCGCGCAAGAGCGAAATCCAGGGTAACTGTTGCATCGGGCCCGATCATCCGCTCGACGGAGGAGTGGGAAATGTCCCGCTCATGCCAGAGGGCTACGTTCTCGAGGGCAGGCACGACATAGGCACGCACCATTCGTGAGAGGCCTGTGAGGTTCTCCGTCAGCACGGGGTTGCGCTTGTGGGGCATCGCGGAGGAGCCCTTCTGACCTTCCGAGAAATACTCTTCTGCTTCGAGAACCTCGCTCCGCTGGAGGTGGCGGATCTCCGTCGCCAGCCGCTCGATCGATGAGGCGATCACTCCGAGCGTGGCGAAGAACATGGCATGGCGATCACGCGGAATGACCTGCGTCGAGACCGGCTCGACCGAGAGGCCCATCTGCTCCGCGACGTATTCCTCCACCCGTGGATCGATATTCGCGAAGGTTCCCACGGCCCCCGAGATGGCGCAGGTGGCAACCTCCCGCTGCGCCGCGATGAGCCTGAGCTTGGCGCGTTCGAATTCCGCATAGGCCTGCGCGAGCTTCAGCCCGAACGTCGTCGGCTCTGCATGAATCCCATGCGAACGGCCGATCGTGGGCGTCATCTTGTGCTCGAAAGCGCGACGCTTCAGAGCTGCCAGCAGATTATCGAGATCCTGAAGCAGGAGATCCGCGGCACGAGTCAGCTGGACGTTGAGGCAGGTATCGAGCACGTCGGATGAAGTCATGCCCTGATGCACGAAGCGCGCCTCCGGACCGACGATCTCGGCCAGATGCGTCAGGAAGGCGATGACGTCGTGCTTCACTTCGCGTTCGATCGCGTCGATGCGCTCGACGTCGAATTCTGCCTTGGCGCCCAGCTCCCAGACCTTCGCCGCGGCCTCACGCGGCACATAGCCGAGCTCGGCCAGAGCCGTCGTGGCATGCGCTTCGATCTCGAACCAGATTCGAAACTTGGTCTCCGGAGACCAGATCGCGACCATTTCCGGACGGCTGTAGCGGGGGATCAACGGAACCTCCTGGTCGCTTGCAACGATCGACGAGACCGCTGCGGATATCGGATCCGGCGCGTAACGATCGCAGCCAGCATCGAATTTCGGTGATGTGCCGTTTCGCTATTCCATAGGCGTAATGAAGGCAAGCAACCTCAGCGGCGGGCGAATGACAGATGCGCCGATCCGTATCGATATGCGCCATTTCGAGCGCCCTTCAGGGGTTGACACTCCTGCCGAAAGGGCAAAACCTGTCGGAGCTGCCAGCGTCAAGCGCGGCAGCGACAGAGCTTCTACTCCCATTTGCGCGGAGGTAGCCATGATACCACCCAAGGAGCGCGCCGCGAGCATCGCCGCCGCAATCGGCCGGGTATCGGCGTAGCGGAATATCACGGACGGCGTGTCGGGAGCGGTCTCTGTAAGCCGCACAGTGAGGCAAGGCTTCGACTTGACCCCCTCCCGACATCGCATCAGCTGGCGTCATGCCAAGCGGAACTGCTCAGATTGGAACGAAATCCTCTGCAGATCCCGCA
This sequence comes from Microvirga massiliensis, assembly GCF_001006805.1. Lineage (GTDB taxonomy): Bacteria > Pseudomonadota > Alphaproteobacteria > Rhizobiales > Beijerinckiaceae > Microvirga > Microvirga massiliensis. The sequence goes on from NZ_LN811365.1 coordinate 141,470, forward strand.
TCAACGTTGCACTCACACATTCCCCATTTCCGCATAGCCCGTTCAAGCTCGGCCGGGTACTTGGCCTCTTGGGTCGTGTCGACCTCATGATGCGGGACCAACGAACCGCCGTGAGGATCGAGTGGCTGCGCGCAGGCGCCATACTCCCAACTCTCGATCGTCAGCGGGGCAGGTAAATGCTGCAACGGCGCCCGTCTTCGGCAGTGAGATGGTCCGAAACCATCTCCTTCAGGACTTATGTCCTGATCGGCGCCGGGCTCGTTATCCTGCAGGCGCTCGTGCTCCTCGCCATGGGGCAGCCGCCGGTCTGCGCGTGCGGATACATCAAGATCTGGCACGGCGTCGTTTCGAGTCCGGAGAATTCGCAGCATCTCACGGACTGGTACACTCCCTCGCACATCATTCACGGCTTCGGGTTCTATTTCGCCCTTTGGTGGCTCACCCGGAATGCGCCGATGTCGATCGGCTTGCGGCTTGTGCTTGCGATCGGGCTCGAGGTGAGCTGGGAACTCCTGGAAAACACGCCCTTGATCATCGACCGGTATCGCCAATCCGGGTTGGCGCAGGGTTATGCCGGCGACAGCATGATCAACTCCGTATTCGATACGCTTTCGATGGTGCTGGGTTTCGCTTTGGCGCGCGTGCTGCCGGTATGGGTCATCGTGACCCTCGCGGTCTCCATGGAAGTCGTCACCGGCTACATCATTCGCGACAATCTTCTGCTCAACATCATCCAGCTCATCTACCCGACCGAGTTCATCTCGAACTGGCAGCTTGGGAAATAACGAGCTGGCGCCTTTTAGCATCGGCCCCAAAAGTGGCTTCGACTTTCGGGGCCGATGCTTCGGTTCTCTAGCGGCGCATCGTGCGGAAAAGTGAACGCACTTTTCTGCACGATGCGCTTGCGACACGAACAGCACTTTCGCACCGCTCTATTGCAGGCCTGGTCCTCAGTCGAGGCGCAGCGAAATCCCGTCGAGGGGCAGGCCAGTAATCTCGGTCTGCCAGATCTGGCCGGCCTCGATCGGAAAGGCCCGGGTCAATGTCCCGGTCGAGACGATCTCACCTGCATGCAGTGGCGGATTGTGCGGATCCCCGGCCAGGCGTTCCACGAGGTGGCGAAGGGCCGAAAGGGGGCCGTTGAGGACATTCGCGGCGAGTCCATGATCAACGGCGGCGCCGTTGCGCAACAGATCGATTTCGAAAGCCGGCAGCGCGCCGAACCAGGAGTCGCGCTCATCCTCGGAGATGAAACGACGGGGGCCAATCAGGCAGGCACCGTGCAGCCCGAAAGCAGCGACGGTATCGGGCGCGGAGAACTTCCAATCTGCAAACAGGGACTGGACGATCTCGAAGCCATGCGCCACCCACTCGATGCAGGACAGCAATTCCCGTTCGTCCATTCCGGCCCGAGGCGCGGCGCGAAGCTCGAACACGATCTCGGGCTCGATCCGCGGCTCGACGAAGGCCCCGGCTTTGCAAAGGCCTACACATTCGGCCAGATCGCGAACGGTGGTGTCGTACACGTAGCCCCAGATCGGGGCATAGACGTCGTATTCCGGCCAGATCGTGCGGTTCGTGAAGCCGATCTTGCGTCCGATGACGCGTTCGCCGCGTGCTTCGCGCCGGCGCCGGATGGAGGCTGTCACCTCGTATGCAGTATCCAGATCGAAACCTGAGAACCGCGCCGATAGAGAAGGGACCTGCCTGTGCTCCTCCAGTGCGGACAGGAAGTCCTCGGCGATCTGGTCCACTGGAAGGCTCGGGGGAGCATGGTTCATCGGGAAGGTCCGCTGCTCGTGTCGAACCGGTCTCAGGCGCGGCCGATCGATTGCTGGGCAGCGGTCCGGATCGCCGCGATGTTGTCCTCGTAGGATGGCCCGCGGAAGACGGCCGATCCGGCGACGAGGACGTTCGCACCGGCCGAGGCGGCCAGCGGCGCGGTCTCGGGCGTGATGCCGCCGTCGACTTCGATGTCCACGTCTCGGTCTCCGAGAATTTCCCGAATGGTCCGGACCTTGTCGCAGACCGGCGCGATGAAGGACTGGCCGCCGAAACCGGGATTCACCGTCATGCAGAGCACGAGATCCACGAGATCCGCGACCGGCTCGACTGCGCTCGCGGGCGTTCCCGGATTGAGGACCACTCCTGAACGCTTGCCGAGCGCCCTGATCGTCTGCAGGGACCGATGGAGATGGGGACCGGCCTCGGCGTGGACGCTGATGATGTCGGCTCCCGCCTTCGCGAACGCCTCGAGATAGGGATCCGCCGGCGCGATCATGAGGTGGACGTCGAATGTCTTCTGCGAACACGGGCGGATCGCGCGGACGATGTCGGGGCCGAGCGTGATGTTCGGCACGAAGTGACCGTCCATCACGTCGATATGGATCCAGTCGCCGCCAGCCTCGTCTACCGCACGAACCTCCTCACCGAGCTTCGCGAAATTTGCCGAGAGGATGGACGGAGCGATCAGCAGGGGCCGTGTCATGGGGCCGCGCGGTAGCATGGGGGATCCTGAGCGGCAACCGCGGTCAGGCGTCGCGCGATCGGCTTAACGATCTGGGGCATCAGGTAGATCGGGAACTGGGCGAGCGCGAAGAAGAGAAAGGTGGTATCGGGCGTGTCCGCCCCGAGCGCGGCGATGAGGAGACCCATGTTGCGCTGGGCGGTCCCATAGCCCAGGACGAACCGTTCGGCCGGTTCGAGCCAGCGCAGCACGAGAAACGCGCTCACGAAGCCCGTGGCCGCAAGTCCGAACGCCACCGCGAGATAGCCGATGGCGCGGAGCGGGTTGGCGATGGCTGCCGCGAGGACGCCGTCCATCGCCGCCACAGCGAACAGAAAATACATCAGGACGCCGAAACCATCGAACTGGGCCCGGTAGGTCCGGATGCGTGCCTCTCCGAGAACGCGGCGCAGCAGCATTGCTGCCAGCACCGCGCCGCCGATCAGGAGGAGCAGGCGCCGAAGGAGGATCGTGATGTCCAGCGGAACTGCGCCTCCTGCAACGAACTCGGCGAGGAGCGGGGAGATCACAGGCGCGAGAGCTGTCGTCAGCAGAACCGAGACCATCATGAGCGTAGGCTCGAGGCCGAGCATCATCGCGACCGCGGGAGCAGACATGATCGGCGGGGCAGCCGCGAGCACCGCCAGGCCGAGCACGAGTCCCGGATCGAGCCATGAGCGGCCGAGGAGCGCGATCACGGCGAGGGCCAGCACGGCCGGGGCTACGATGAGCCAGGCATTCGCCGAGGCGATGGCGCGTGGACGCCGCAGCAGGGCGCGCAAGGCCGTCGTGTCCACGCGCGCGAAGGTGATCATCACGAACATGAAGATCGTGAATCCCAGGAGGGGGCGCGCCGCAGAAGCGAATTGCGGAAGCGCGAGCCCGAGGAAGATGCTGACGGCGAAGCCCTGGGTGCCGTAGCGGCCGACCAGGGCCAGCCCATCGAGGAGCAGCCGCATGAGGATCCGAAATGGTTTTCAGCGATAACGGGATAGAATGAACGTCTGTTGTTGACTCGGGCGCCGCGACCCTCACATTCCGCGCGGCCCGAGGCAAGCTCAGGAAGGGCGGATCAGGTTATGAAAGTGGACGTGGTGGTGCTCGGGGCCGGAATCGTCGGGACCTCGATTGCGTTGCATCTGCAGAAGCGGGGACGGTCCACGCTGCTCATCGACCGCCGAGCCCCCGGCGAGGAGACATCGTTCGGGAATGCCGGCCTGATCCAGCGCGAAGGCGTCTACCCTTACGGATTTCCGCACGATTTCGGAGCTTTGCTTCGCTACGCTCTGAACCACACGATCGATGCGCATTACCATCTCTCGGCGCTGCCGCGTCTCGCCCCGTTCCTCTTCCGATACTGGATGCATTCGCGCCCGAACCAGCACGAAGCCATCGCGCGCCTCTACGCTCCCCTGATCGAGCATTGCCTGACCGAGCACATGGTTCTCGCCGAAGAGGCGGACGCAACGGCCCTGATCCGCCACAAGGGCTGGATCAAGGTCTTCCGCTCCGAGGCCATTATGCGAGCGGAGGTGAAGGACGCCGAAGAAGTCAACCGTGACTTCGGAGTCAACTTCGAGGTCCTGGACCCGAAGCGCATTGCGGAGATGGAGCCATACATCACGGCTTCGCTCGTCGGTGGATTGCACTGGACGGACCCGGCTTCCGTTTCCGACCCGCATGCCCTGACGATGGCTTATGTCGGTCTGTTCGAGCGGCTGGGCGGGCAGGTTGCGATGGGTGACGCGCGCACGCTCGAGGAGGCTTCACCCGGGTGGCGCGTTCGGACGGAGCACGGCGTCGTCGAGGCCGGAACAGCCGTCGTGGCGCTGGGCGCCTGGGCGGATATCGTGTCGAAGCCCCTCGGCTATCACCTGCCGCTTGCCGTCAAGCGCGGGTATCACATGCATTATCGCCCCGAGGGCCACGCGGTCCTGAATCACCCGACCCTCGATTTCGAGCGTGGCTACTTCCTGGCGCCCATGAGCCGCGGCATCCGCCTGACGACGGGCGCCGAATTCGCCAATCGGGATGATCCGAAGACCCCGGTGCAGCTCGCGCGGGCCGAGCCGGTGGCCCGCAGCCTCTTTCCGCTCGGAGAGCGGCTCGATCCGGAGCCCTGGATGGGCGTGCGGCCATGCACGCCCGATATGATGCCGATCATCGGCCCGGCACCGCGCCACAAGAATCTCTGGTTCGGCATCGGACACGCCCATCACGGGCTGACGCTCGGACCGGTGACCGGACGGCTGCTCGCCGAGATGATCACCGGCGAACGAACCATCGTCGATCCGCGGCCGTATCGCCTCGACCGGTTCTGAGCCGCGCACCGTGAGCCCGCATCACCCGTAGAGATCTCGCCAGGCGGGTATCGCACCTGGGAACGGCAGGCGCGTCGCTTCGTACACGCCACGGGCGATCGCCCGTGCCAGGCAGTCGCCTGCCACCGCCGCAATCTCGACGAGGTCGGCCTCCGACCCAAGAGGGCGAAGGCCGGTCGCGGCAGCAAAGACCGTATCACCGTCCTGGAGGGCGTGAGCGAAGCGCAGGCCTTTGGCGAGACCGCCATGGGCGGCAACTGCAAGGCGCTTCGCCTGTCCCTTGTGGAGTGCCGCATCGGTCGCGACGAGGGCAATCGTGGTTGCGGGCTGCGGGCCCGCCTTCCAGGTCAGCCTGCGCTGTTCCGGCGCTACGCGGGCCGGGAGACCGAGGCCCCCGAATTCGGCATCCTCTTCCAGAGCCCCGGCCCAGAAATGGGGGCCTTGCCCGACCACGGCCGAGGCGATGCTGTTCACGACGACGAGCGCGCCGACCGTGTAGCCGGCGCTCGTCCTCGCGCTGGCAGAGCCCAGCCCGCCTTTGAGGTTGACCGTCGTGACACCGGCGCCGCCGCCGGCGTTGCCGAGCGCGAAATCCCGGGCGGCCCTCGCGGCCGCCTCGTATCCGAGCTCACGGTAGGGTGGGTAGCGGCCCCAATTCTTGTCCCCCCCATTGAGGAGATCGAACGCAACTGCCTGTGCCACGATCGGCACGCGTACGGCGCCTACCGGGAAACCGATGCCCTGTTCCCGCAGATAGGCCTGGACCCCGCTCGCCGCGTCGAGGCCGAATGCCGAACCGCCTGACAGCACGATGGCGTGCGCGCCGGGAACGAGCCGATCCGGTTCCAGGGCATCGGTTTCGCGCGTTCCCGGCGCGCCGCCGAGGACTGAACACGCGGCGACGGCCACGTCGTCGAACAGGGCCACTGTGACGCCCGAGGCCAGGGAAGGATCGTCGGCATTGCCAATTCGCAGGCCGGGAATGTCGGTGATCAGGTTGCGGAGCGGTTCCATGCGCGGATGGAAGCCTATGCGGCCGATGATCACAAGATGAAGATGAGACCTTAAGCGCCTTCCTGAGGAGTTCCTTCGGACTTATGAGAGGGGATGCTCGACGTATCTCTCCCTGCAGCGGCGCTCGGTGGTTTGATCAGCTTTCTGAGCCCCTGCGTATTGCCTCTCGTCCCGCCCTATCTCTCCTTTCTCGCTGGAACGACCGTTGCCGAGTTGCATGAGGGTGGCGACCGGCAGGTGCGGCAGCGGGCGGTAAGGGCCGCGCTCCTCTTCGTTGCGGGCTTCACGACCGTGTTCGTCATCCTCGGTGCGACCGCCTCGGTGATCGGACAGGTCATCCGGCAGCATCTGATGCTCCTGAGCACGGCTGCCGGGGTCGCCATCATCATCATGGGCCTGCATTTTCTGGGCGTCTTCCGGATCGGCATGCTCTATCGAGAGGCACGCCTGCAGGTCGGGCGTCCGGCGGGGGCCTGGGGAGCCTATGTGATGGGGCTCGCCTTCGCGTTCGGGTGGACGCCCTGTATCGGGCCGATCCTCGCGGCCATCCTCGCTGTTGCCGGATCCGAGACGAGCGTCGGCCGTGGAGCGCTGCTCCTCGGGGTCTATTCGGCGGGGCTCGGAATCCCGTTCGTGCTCGCCGCCTTCGCGATGCGCCCGCTTGCTGCTCTGATGTCCGGGATGCGAGCACGGTTCGCCCTCATCGAACGGACGATGGGAGTGCTGCTGGTTGTGACCGGATTCGGCTTCCTCGCCGGCTGGATCACCGATGCCAGCTTCTGGCTGCTCGAGACGTTCCCGGCGCTCGCTCGCCTCGGATAGCTACTGCTGCGCATCGTGGCCCGGCGAGGCGCCGGCACTGCCGCCGATCCGGCTTCGTTCGGACGACAAAAAAACCCGCCCCGGAAGGGGCGGGCTCTTCGCGATGGTTCGAGGCAAAGCCGTCAGTCGGCGACCTCGTTTCCTGCGTAATCGATCTTGCCGTCGGGACCCTTCTTCCACGTATACATGACGTAGTCCGGACGCGTGATATCGCCCTTCTTGTCGAAGGAGAGTTCGCCGAGCACGGTCTTGTAGGGCTTACCTTCCCGAATGATCTCCGACATCTTCTTCGGGTTCACGCCCCCCGCCTGCTTCGCCGCATCGACGAGGATCTGCACCGCAGCGTAGCTGTAGAGGGTGTAGGCTTCCGGCTCGTAGTTCTTGGCCTTGAACTTCGCCACGGCGTCCTTGGCGGCCGGGTTCTTTCGCGGATCGGGCGCGAAGGTCATGAGCGTTCCGTCGGCACCGGGACCGGCGATCGAGACGAACTCTGCCGAGACGATGCCGTCACCGGACATGAGCGGCGCTTGCAGGCCCTGGTCGCGCATCTGGCGAATGATCAGACCGGCTTCCGTGTGGAGTCCGCCGAAATAGACGACGTCGACATTCGCCTGCTTCAGCTTGGACACGAGCGCCGAATAGTCTTTCTCACCCGGATTGATGCCCTCGTACAGCACCTCCTTCAGACCCTTCGCGTTCATCGCCTTCTGGGTCTCGTCGGCCAAGCCCTTCCCATAGGGTGTCTTGTCGTGGATCACCGCGACCTTCTTGCCCTTGAATTTGTTCGCGAGATAGGCGCCCGCAACTGCGCCCTGCTGGTCGTCGCGACCGCAGGTGCGGAAGGTGTTCCACAGGCCACGGTCGGTGAACCGGGGGTTCGTGGAGGCCGGGGAGATCTGGATCATGCCCGCCTCTTCGTAGACCTCCGAAGCGGGGATCGAGACACCAGAGTTGAAGTGGCCAACCACCATCTTCACGCCCTCGGCCGCGAACTTGTTCGCGACGGAAACGCCCTGCTTCGGATCCGAGACGTCGTCGCCGATCACCAATTCCAGCTTCTGGCCATTGATGCCACCGGCGGCATTGATGTCCTCCACGGCCTGTTCGGCGCCGTTCTTCATTTGCGCTCCGAAAGCGGCATTCGGTCCGGTGATCGGGCCCGCGACGCCGATCTTGATCTGCGCCTGAGCCATGCTCGAGAACGCAAGGCCGAGACCGAGCGCGACGCCGGTCAACAGCATTTTCTTCATTAGGCTACTCCTCTGGTGGTTCTTGAGGCCCGAAAGGGCTGGTTCGGCGGTCGTGGCCGCCGTCCGAGCGTCATCATGCCGCATTCTGCGCATAAGTCACGCCGGATTCAGAATTATCGAGACGCACTCTCGGCGCCTTTGGCTCGCCAGCTGAAGAGGCCGGTTCGTTCGTAAAGCCAGCGATACTGTGTCGTCATCTGCCGCGCGCGCGTGTACCGGTATCCGAGAGATCCGATCAGCAGCACCACGATCGCATCGATCACATAATAATGGAGCGAGAGGAGAGTGCCGTCGAAGAGGGCGAAGTGGATGAAGCGCACTGCCGCAGCGAGAATCAGGAGATACGCGATGAGAACGCCATAGGGTCGCCATGTCACCGCCATGGCCCGGCCGGTCATCCAAGCCGCCCAGCCACCCATCGTCACGGTGACGAGGAGGAAGAGCCAGATCGACGGCTCTTCGTAGAGTATGCCCTGCATTAGTGCCGCCCTCCTTCGAGGTAGGCTGCCCGTACCTGCGGATTGCTCAGCAGCTCTTGTCCGGTTCCGGACAACGTGATCGTCCCGGTCACCATCACGTAGCCGCGATGCGCAAGCTTCAAGGCATGATAGGCATTCTGCTCGACGAGGAACACCGTCATCCCGTCACGCTTGTTCAATTCTCGGATCACGTCGAAGATCTGTTTCACGACGAGGGGCGCGAGTCCGAGGGAGGGCTCGTCGAGAAGGAGGAGCCGGGGACGGCTCATCAGCGCGCGAGCGATCGCGAGCATCTGCTGCTCACCGCCGGAGAGGGTGCCTCCGCGCTGATGGAGCCTCTCCTTCAGACGCGGAAAGATCGTGCAGACCCGTTCGAGATCCTCGTCGAAATGCGCCGCATTGTTGATCGAGGCACCCATCTGGAGATTTTCGAAGACGCTCATGCGCGGGAAGATGCGCCGCCCTTCGGGAGATTGCGCGATCGACATGCGCGCAATTTCATGGGTGGGGACACGTGTGATGTCGCGTCCCGCAAATGTGATCGTTCCCTCGCGCGCGCGGGGGTTGCCGAAGATCGTCATCATCAATGTCGACTTGCCGGCGCCGTTGGCGCCGATGATCGTCACGATCTCCCCTTCGTAGATGTCGAGATCAACGCCTTTCAGGGCAACGATATTACCGTAATAGGTCTTGACCCCGCGGATCGTAAGCAGCGGCGGGCGTGCCGTCCGGCTGGCTTGGTCGGCCAGAACATTGGTGTCGGCGACGCTCATGGATGTACCCGTACATAACGTGGCGTTTCCCTCCCCACTCGGACGCTCCCACAAGGGGCGAGGTGATGTGCGAGCGGCCGCCTCTTCACCTCTCCCTCGAGGGAAGAGGTCGACGCCCGAAGGGCGGCGGGTGAGGGTGGCAGCGCTGCGGAACGAGCGATTGGCGCACCCGTGCTCATGCACCGACCTCCGCCTCGACTTCGGAAACTTCGTCGTCCTCGACACCGAGATAGGCGGCGATGACGCGGGCGTCGTCCTTCACCTCGGTCGGCGTGCCATCAGAGATCTTCGTGCCGTAATCGAGGACGACCACATGGTCCGAGATCCCCATCACAACCGACATGTCGTGCTCGATCAGGAGGACCGACGTATTGTCGTCTTTGCGGATCGACAGCAGCAACTCGTTCAATTGATGACTCTCGCGCGGATTGAGGCCCGCTGCCGGCTCGTCGAGGCACAGGAGCGTCGGTTCGGTGCACATCGCCCGGGCGATCTCGAGCCGGCGCTGATCACCATAGGGCAGATCGCCGGCAGGATCGTCGGCTCGGCCGATGAGATTAATCCTTTCGAGCCACGCCATGGCTCGCTCGATCGCCCGGCGCTCGGCCGTACGGTATCCGCCCACGCCGAGAATGCCGAGCACGGTGAAACCCGACGCGAGCATCAGCGGGTTGTGCTGCGCGACGAGGAGGTTCTCGAGTACGGTCATCCCCGAGAACAAGCGAATGTTCTGGAATGTCCGGGCGACCTTCGCGCGCCAGTTGATGCTGTGACCTGGCAGGCGCTCGAGGAAGAACTGATCGCCCGATGCGGTTCGCAGTGAGAGCATGCCTTCCGTCGGCTTATAGAAGCCGGTGATGCAATTGAACACCGTCGTCTTGCCGGCGCCGTTCGGTCCGATGAGCGCCGTGATGTCGCCGCGGCCGACCCGGAACGAAAGATCGTTGACAGCGACCAAGCCACCGAAGCGCATGGTGAGGTGTTGGACATCCAGCACCGGATCGTTGTCCCAGCGCATCAACCGTGTCCCTCCTTCACGAGGGATCCGGAAATCGCCTTGCGCTCCTTCAGCACGACAGAAGGCTGGCGGTTGGCTACGAGGCCTCGTGGCCGCCACACCATCATGGCGACCATGCCGAGACCGAAGAGCAGCAACCGGTATTCGTTGGGATCGAAGCCTGCACCGAAGACCGCCTTCAGGAAGTCCAAATTGCGCAGGATCTCGGGTCCGCCGACGAGGACCACCGCACCGATCGCAACGCCGATCTGCGAACCCATTCCCCCGAGGACGACGATCGCGAGAATGATCGCGGATTCGAGGAAGTTGAAGCTCTCCGGTGACACGAAGCCCTGACGTACCGAGAAGAACGCGCCGGCAAAGCCGCCGAACATCGCGCCCATGGCAAATGCGGTCAGCTTCGTGTTCGTCGTGTTGATGCCAAGCGAGCGGCAGGCGATCTCGTCTTCGCGAAGTGCCTCCCAGGCCCGTCCGACGGGGAGCCGACGCAGCCGCATCGTCACGAAATTCGTGATGAGGGCGAGCGCGAGGATCAGGTAGTACAGGAAGATGATGCGGTGCATCGCATCGAATGTCAGCCCGAATGTCGCCGCGAAGCCGTTATCGCTCGAGTTGAAGGGAATCCCGAAGAAGCTGACGCGCGGGATCGACGAGATGCCGGCACCACCATTGGTCAGAGCGACCCAATTGATCAGCACGAGCCGGACGATCTCGCCGAAGGCGAGCGTCACGATGGCGAGATAGTCGCCACGCAGACGCAGGACCGGAAATCCCAACAGGACGCCCCAGAAGGCAGCAAGCGTTCCCGCCAGCGGCAGGCAGATCCAGAAGGAGAGGCCAAACGTGGTCGACAGCAGCGCATACGAATAGGCGCCGACTGCATAGAAGGCCACATATCCGAGGTCGAGAAGGCCAGCGAGGCCGACCACGATGTTCAGGCCCCAGCCGAGCATCACATAGGTGAGGATCAGGATGCCGAGATCCACCCAGTAGCGTGACTCGCTCAGGCCGCCCTGGACGAAATAGACGATCACGGGAAAGGTGAGCGCAATACCCAGGAAGATCGGCACGCCGGCAGTCGAGAGAAACCGGCCGAGGCTGCTGGCGACCCGCGATGGTCCGGAGGCGCCCCTCGCTTCTCGGGTCGCGTGGAAAGCCTCTATGGCCAGACGGCCTGCGAAAGCGATGGCGCAAAACAGGGCGACGAGGCCCCAGCGCGGCGTCAGAAAGAGATCGGCGCCGCTCTGGTCCGTCCGATAAGCGATGATCGGAAACGAGAGCCCGAGGGTCAGGAGAGCTGTCAGCGCGGCATGCTTGACGGCTGCTGCGAGATCGAAGGTGGGCCGCACCACGGCGGTGGCCGACGCCGCGATGGTCGTTGAGGTGGTCGATGCCGTCATGGCTTGCTCGTCCTAGACCTTCTCGACTTCCGGTCGACCCAAGATGCCCGAGGGCATGAAGATCAGGACGATCGCAAGGATCGAGAACGCAGCGACATCCTTGTATTCGATGGAGAAATAGGCCGACCAGAGCGTCTCGATCAGTCCGATGATGAGACCGCCCAGCACGGCGCCAGGCAGGGATCCGATGCCGCCGAGCACGGCGGCCGTGAAGGCCTTGATCCCAGGAACGAACCCGTCCGCGAAGCTCACGACCCCGTAATAGAGGAGATACATCGTGCCTGCGACTGCTGCGAGTGCGGCGCCGATTACGAAAGTCAGCGAGATCGTGCGGTCCACGTCTATTCCCAAGAGGGCCGCCATCCTCCGGTCCTGCTCGCAGGCGCGTTGCGCTCGCCCGAGAGAGGTGTTCTGGACGATGTACCAGAAGATTCCGAGAAGCAGCGCGGTCGCGAACATGATCACGATCTGCTTGTAGGAGAGCGCCACGGCATAACCGCTCGCACCTTCCCAGAGCACGATGACGTCCTGGACCATCGGGGGAGTCGGCTTGTTGCGAGCGCCCTGGGCGACCTGGACGAAGTTGGCGAGAAAGATCGAGACGCCGATGGCCGAGATCAGGGGCGCCAGCCGGAAAGAGCCCCGCAAGGGCCGGTAGGCGAGCCGCTCCAACGTCCAGCCCCACAGGGAGGTGAAGGCCATCGAGACCAGGAGAACGATCAGGAGCGCCAGCGCAACGGACCCTATCCCGAGCAGGGTGGTGAGGATAAGGAAAGTGATCAGAGCGATGAAGGCGCTCAGCATGAACACGTCGCCGTGAGCGAAGTTCACCATGCCGATGATGCCGTAGACCATCGTGTATCCGATGGCGATCAGCCCATAGATTGAGCCGAGGGTCAGCCCATTGATGAGCTGTTGAACAAAAACTTCCATATCCGCCCTAAGCCCCCTCTGGAGGGGAATTATGATTGTGGTCCGACCTCAGCCTCCTTGTAACATCGAGGCCAAAGGGTCGAAAGGTGGCGGGTTCTAGCAAAAGGACTAAGGAACCACAACGACCCTGCCGGCGGCCCATGGGCTTCCCTTCGGCGCGGGTAGCACTTATCTCGGGCCCGTCTGCGCCGTGTCCGGAATGCGCAGCGCGAGATCTTGATGCCTGAGAGACCCACCACGACCCCGCCGGACCTGCGCGGGGCGCTTGATCCCCATCTGTTCCGCGAAGGCATGAGCCGGGTGGCCGGAGCCGTGCACATCGTAGCAACCGATGGGCAGGCCGGTCGGGCAGGCTTCACCGCGACTGCGGTGGCGCCAGTGACGGATCAGCCCGCCTCTCTCCTCGTCTGCATCAATGCGGCCGGGCGCTCGGCGCGATCCGTGCAGGCAAATCACGCCTTCAGCGTCAACACACTTTCGGCCGGGGATCAGGCCATCGCAGACATCTTTGCCGGGCGCGCCGGGCTGGAGGGGCGAGATCGTTTTTCGGTGGGCTCCTGGGACACCCTCGAAACCGGGTGTCCTGTCCTCACTACCGGCCTCGTCGCCTTCGATTGCCGCCTGATGGATTCCCGCCTCGTCGCGACGCATTTCGTGATCATCGGCGAGATCGTCGCCATTCGACTCGGGCAGGCGGCGCCGGCGCTGGTCTACAGCAATCGCTCCTACCACGCTCTTTAGAGAAAGCGCTTCGGCACCGAAAGACCCGTGGCTCCAGGCTGGCTGTCGGGGCATGGCCGAATCGGAAGCCCGACGAATCGCCTGGCGAGTCGGCTCCGCGTCTCTGGCTCGCGCTTCCCTCCGTCAGCCGACTGGCACTTTGGTGCCGGGCCGTTAGAGTGATGCCCTCTCACGAAGGGCAGCAGAACGGAGATTCGACATGGCCATGACGATGCAAGGCGAGGTAACGCTGCCGGCGGAACGGGCGCGGGTCTGGGCTGCGCTGAACGATCCCGAAGTCCTGAAAGCCTGCATCCCGGGCTGCCAGGAACTCGAGAAGGTGAGCGACACTGAGTTCGCCGCAGTCGCGAAGCTGGCGGTGGGACCTGTCAAGGCGACCTTCAAGGGCAATGTCATACTCTCCGACATAGACGCGCCGAACGGCTACACGATTACCGGCGAAGGGCAGGGGGGTGTGGCCGGATTCGCGAAAGGTGGCGCGAAGGTGCGCCTCGCCGAGGCGGAGGGCGGAACGCAGTTGAGTTACGATGTCGAGGCGCAGGTTGGCGGCAAGATCGCGCAACTGGGCGGGCGCCTCATCAACGGCGTCGCGAAAAAGTATGCCGACCAGTTCTTCGGCAATTTTGCCAAGCTCCTCGCTCCGGCCGAAAATGCCGCCTGAATCCGCGCTTTCGGCGGTCAATTCGCGAGATGACGGTCCTTGACCGCCAATTCAGGCCGGTTCACATTCCTTTTCGACGCGTTGAGCCCGCGTGCTCCGTCTCACGAATGACATGCCCGTCCCGGGCTCCGGCAATAAGGTCGGCATTCAGGCTGACCAGGAGGAGGAGAACTCATGACCACCGTTTCGATGACGGTGAACGGTCAACCCGTCACCGCTGATATCGAACCGCGCACTCTTCTCGTCACGTTCCTGCGCGAGAATCTTCGCCTCACGGGCACCCATGTCGGCTGCGACACGAGCCAATGCGGCGCCTGCGTCGTCCATCTCGACGGCGAGGCCGTGAAATCCTGCACGGTCCTCGCGGTTCAGGCGCAAGGGAGTTCGGTCACGACCATCGAAGGGCTCGCCACGGACGGAGAACTGCATCCCATGCAGGCAGCGTTCCGCGAGAACCATGGCCTGCAGTGTGGTTTCTGCACGCCCGGCATGATCATGTCGGCCGTCGACATCGTCAGGCGCAAGGGCAAGGACCTCGACGAGGCGACTATCCGCGCCGAGCTCGAAGGCAATCTTTGCAGATGCACGGGCTACCACAACATCGTGAAGTCGATTGCCGCCGGGGCTCAGGCCATGGCGCAGGCGCCGCTTCAGCAGGCAGCCGAATGATCGGACCCGCGCCCCAGGCGCGGGTTCTTGCATTTCGAGGACAACGCCCGCGAGAGGCAGCCCAGGAGGACTTCGCATGACCGAGGCAGGGATTGGCGCACCGGTGCGCCGGAAAGAGGACCATCGCTTCATCACCGGTCAGGGGCGCTACGTCGATGACCTAAACAGGTCGGGTCAGGCTTATGCCTATTTCGTTCGATCACCCCACGCGCATGCGCGGATTGCCGGGATCGACACGTCCGCAGCACGGACCATGCCGGGCGTGCTCGGGATCTTCACGGGTGACGATCTGGCCGCGGACAAGGTGGGCGGCCTGATCTGCGGTTGGATGATTCACTCGAAAGACGGGTCGCCCATGAAGGCAGGGCCGCACCCGGCGCTCGCGCAGGGCAAAGTGCGGTATGTCGGTGACCACGTGGCGGTCGTTGTAGCGGAGACCCTGGCGCAGGCGAGGGATGCGGCCGAAGCGATCGTCGTCGATTACGATCCGCTGCCCGCCGTCGTGGATCCCGCGACGGCCCAGAAGGCGGAGGCGCAGGTCCACGAAGCCGCGCCCGACAACACCGTCTTTCGCTGGCACCTGGGTGACAAGTCGGCCGTCGATCAGGCCTTCGAGCAGGCCAAGCACGTCACGAAGCTCGATCTCGTCAACAACAGGCTCGTGCCGAACGCGATCGAGCCTCGCGCCGCAATCGGTGAATACGATGCAGGCACGGACAGCTATACGCTGTATACGACGAGCCAGAACCCGCATGTCGCGCGACTCGTGCTGTCCGCCTTCATCGGGATTGCGCCCGAGCACAAGCTCCGCGTCGTCGCGCCGGACGTGGGCGGGGGCTTCGGCTCCAAGATCTTCATCTATGCGGAGGAGACGGTCTGCGTCTGGGCCGCGAAGAAGGTGAAGCGTCCCGTGAAATGGACCGCAGACCGGACCGAGGCTTTCCTCTCCGACGCGCATGGCCGCGATCACGTCACTCATGCCGAGCTCGCGCTGGACGAGAGCGGCAAATGCATCGGGTTGAGGGTTTCGACAATCGCCAATCTGGGCGCTTATCTTTCGACCTTCTCGTCGTCCGTTCCGACTTATCTCTATGCGCCGCTGCTCTCCGGCCAATACGACATTCCGGCAATCTACTGCGAGGTCGATGCCGTCTACACGAACACGGCGCCCGTCGATGCCTATCGCGGCGCGGGCCGGCCGGAAGCGACCTTCGTGCTCGAGCGGATCATGGAGAAAGCAGCCCGCGAGCTGCAGATGGATCCCGCCAAGTTCCGGAAGCGCAACTACATCACCCGGTTCCCGCATCAGACGCCGGTGATCATGGCTTACGACATCGGCGACTATCAGGCGTCCCTGAACAAGGCGCTCGAGATTGCTGATTACAAGAACCTCGGGAAGCGCAAACGGGAGAGCGCGCGCAACGGTAAGCTCCGTGGCATCGGGTTCTCGAGCTATATCGAGGCCTGCGGGATCGCGCCGTCACAGGCAGTAGGGGCCCTCGGCGCGGGCGTGGGCCTCTGGGAATCCGCCGAAGTGCGCGTGAATCCGACCGGATCTGTGGAGGTGCTCACCGGCTCGCACAGCCATGGCCAGGGTCATGAGACGACCTTCGCGCAGCTCGTGTCCGATCGGCTCGGGATCTCGATCGATCAGGTCACGATCGTCCATGGCGACACCGACAAGGTGCAGTTCGGGATGGGCACATACGGCTCCCGGTCCGGCGCCGTGGGGATGTCCGCGATCGCCAAGGCAATCGACAAGGTGATCGCAAAGGGCAAGAAGGTTGCCGCATACGTGCTCGAAGCCGGCGAGGGCGATATCGAGTTCCGGGATGGGCGGTTCTCCGTAGCAGGGACCGATCGCTCGCTGGCGTTCGGGGAGGTCGCGCTGCAGGCCTATATCGCGCACAAATTCGCCGGACAGGATCTTGAGCCCGGCCTCAAGGAGGGCGCCTTCTACGATCCGACGAACTTCACCTTCCCGGCGGGCGTCCACATCTGCGAAGTGGAGGTCGATCCGGAGACCGGAGTGTCGACGATCGATCGCTGGGTTGCCGTCGACGATTTCGGGGTCGTCATCAACCCCATGATCGTCGAGGGCCAGGTGCATGGCGGAATCGCCCAGGGTATCGGCCAGGCACTCCTCGAAGGCGCCGTCTACGACGGGTCCGGTCAGCTCGTGACGGCGAGCTATATGGACTATTGCATGCCGCGCGCGGTCGATCTTCCTTCCTTCGAGGTTGGCATGACCGTGACACCATGCCCGTCCAACCCGCTCGGCATAAAGGGCTGCGGTGAGGCCGGTGCGATCGCTGCGCCGCCGGCCGTGATCAATGCGATCACCGACGCCCTCGGACATGAGGACCTCCAGATGCCGGCCACTCCGCAGAACGTCTGGCGCGCCGCCCAGAAGGCCACGTTGCCCATGGCAGCCGAGTAACCATTCCCTGTCGGGCGGCGATGATCCGCCCGACCCTTGATTCCATGACGATGTGGCTCTGGAGCTTCGACCCGGTCCGGAGCCGGAAGGGAACCGCAGAATGTACGCCTTCGAATACCATCGCCCGACGAGCTTGCGGCAAGCGGCGTCGCTTCTGACGAAATCCGAGGACGCGAAGATCATCGCAGGAGGGCACACGCTGCTTCCGACCATGAAGCAGCGTCTTGCCGCGCCCGGGAGCCTCATCGATCTCTCGCAAATCCCTGAACTGAAGGGGATCGAGCGTGCGGCGCGCTCGATCACGATCGGGGCAATGACGCGCCACGCGGACGTCGCGAATTCCGCGGACGTGCGAGAGGCGATCCCGGCGCTCGCGGAGATGGCCGAAATGATCGGCGATCCGCATGTCCGTCATCGCGGAACGGTCGGAGGTTCCATAGCCAACAATGATCCGGCGGCGGATTATCCTGCGGCCTGTCTCGCGCTCGGCGCGACGATCATCACCAATCAGCGCAAGATTCCCGCAGACGAGTTCTTCACCGGGATCTTTTCCACGGCGCTCGAGGAAGGGGAAATCATCACGAAAGTGGTTTTCCCGATTCCGTCGAAAGCAGCCTATGCCAAGTTCCGGAATCCGGCCTCCCGTTACGCGCTGGTGGGCGTGTTCGTGGCCAAGCGGGCAGGGGAGATCAGGGTCGCGGTCACCGGAGCTGGCTCCGATGGCGTCTTCCGGGTTCCGGCCATGGAGGAGGCGCTTGCCAAGCGCTTCTCGCCGAAGTCGCTCGAGGGGATCACGGTTCCGCCTGACGGCCTGAACAGCGATATCCATGCAGACGCGACCTATCGCGCCCACCTCATCGGCGTGATGGCCCGGCGGGCCGTTCAGGCCGCGGCGAACCGCTGATCGGGTAGAGGATCCGCACGGGACCTGCGGGCTCGCGCGGCTCGCAGCCCGAAGATGCTCATGGTCGGGCGAACGCGAGCCCCGGGGTCCGCGTTATGCTGCAACCGCCTTGCAGTATGGTGGCCAGGGCTGACAGTCACCAGATTGCATGCGTTTGTACGCCGACCGCGAGGCCGTTTTGAAACCTCTCCCGCTCTCCATCGACGAGACGCTCACGTTGCTCGGCGGCGCCGATTATGTCGCCGACCGGGCCCTCGCCACCGTCCTGTTTCTCGCGCTCAAGCTGAAACGGCCGCTCTTCCTCGAGGGTGAGGCCGGCGTCGGCAAGACAGAGATCGCCAAGGTTCTCGCGAGGTCGCTCGGACGAGAGCTGATCCGCCTGCAATGCTACGAAGGGCTCGACGTAGCGGGGGCGGTCTACGAGTGGAACTATGCCGGCCAGATGATGGCGATCCGCCTCGCCGAAGCGGGTGGAGGCGTCGACCGGAACGCTCTCGAAGCGGATCTCTTCTCCGAGCGCTACCTCGTGCGCCGGCCGCTCCTGCGCTCGCTGGAGCCGGCGCCGGAAGGTCCTCCGGTCCTGCTGATCGACGAGCTGGACCGCACCGACGAAGCCTTCGAGGCCTTTCTCCTCGAGGTGCTCTCCGATTTTCAGGTCACGATTCCGGAGCTCGGCACCGTCCGGGCGGAGCATCCTCCGATCGTCGTCATCACCTCGAACCGGACCCGTGAAATTCACGACGCGCTGAAGCGCCGCTGCCTCTACCACTGGGTCGATTTTCCGGATGCGTCGCGCGAGCTCAAGATCCTCAAGACTCGCGTTCCCGATGCTTCGGCCCGTCTCTCCCGGGAGATCGTCGGCTTCGTTCAGGCGCTCCGCCGGGAGGAACTCTTCAAGGTCCCGGGCGTCGCCGAGACGCTCGATTGGGCCTCGGCCCTCGTCGAGCTCGACGCGGTTGCCCTCGACCCGGCCCTCGTTTCCGACACGCTCGGCGTTCTCCTGAAATACCAGGACGACATCCAGAGGATGCAGGGGACACGGGCCAAGGAGATGCTGGACCGGGTCCGGAGCGAGTTGCGGGCTGCAGAGTGATGACCGGGCACGAGTCCACTGGCACCGGCCGCCTTGCAGACAATATCGCCTATTTCGCCCGCACCTTGCGGGCGGCCGGACTGCCGGTCGGGCCCGGCGCCGTGCTCGATGCCATCGAGGCCGTGGAGGCAGCCGGGATCGGAACGCGCGAGGATTTCTACTGGACTCTCCATGCTGTGTTCGTGAAGCGCCGCGAGCACCATTCCGTGTTCGATCAGGCGTTCCGCATCTTCTGGCGCCGGCGGGCCCTGATCGAGAAGCTGATCGCCCAGATGTCGCCGGTCGCTCCCGGAGACATGAAGAACGATCCTGCTCCGAAACCGGGCGCTACCCGGGTGACCGAAGCGTTCTCGCCACCCAAGGCCGAGACGGCGCCAGAACTCGAGCAGGAATTCACGGCGCGTCTCACCGTCTCGGATCGGGAGATTCTGAAACGCAAGGATTTCGCGCAGATGTCCGCCGCGGAAATCGCCAAGGCGAGGCGGCTCATTCAGGAACTGGTGCTGCCGGACGACACAGTCGCCACGCGCCGGTTCCGACCGGATCGCCGGGGTGCCCGGATCGATGTGCGGCGGACCTTGCGGCGCTCGCTCCGTACGGGCGGGGCCACCATCGACCTCGCCTTTCGCGCTCCGGCCACACGGCACCCGCCCATTGTGGCGCTGGTCGATGTCTCCGGTTCGATGGCGGATTACTCCCGGCTGTTCCTGCACTTCCTCCATGCCGTGGCGGAAACCCGCCGGGTCCATTCCTTCGTCTTTGCAACCCGGCTGACGAACATCACCCGGGACCTGGCTGCTCGCGATCCGGACGAAGCCCTTGCTCGGGCCTCGGCACGCGTCCAGGACTGGGAAGGCGGAACACGGATCGCGGAAGCCCTGCACGCGTTCAACAGGCTCTGGTCACGCCGTGTGCTCGGGCAGGGCGCGATCGTGCTCCTCTTTACGGACGGCCTCGAGCGCCATGTTGGACCTGCCCTGACATTCGAGATGGATCGCCTCAAGCGCTCGTGCCGACGCCTGATCTGGCTGAACCCGCTCCTGCGCTACGATGCTTTCGAAGCCCGGGCTTCGGGAATTCGGGCGATGCTGCCGCATGTCCACGACTTCCGTCCGATCCACAATCTTGCGGCCATGGAGGATCTCTGCAGCGTCCTGACGGGCGAGGGGCGCATCTTCGATCCTCGCCGCTTTAACCGGGCGGCGTGACGGGCGAGACGGCCCGACCTTGCCAGGGCGCAGCAGCGGACTACGGTACCGGGTAGGCGCCATGACAATGGAAGACGACCATGCTCAGCACGGAAACCGACATCCTGCGAGAGGCTGAAGCCTGGAGGAGGGCCGGGAAGGGAGTGGCGCTGGCCACGGTCGTCGAGACCTGGGGCTCCGCTCCGAGGCCGGTCGGCAGCCACCTCGTCATCGACGAGGAAGGCAACTTTCTGGGCTCCGTCTCCGGGGGCTGCGTCGAGGGCGCCGTCATCACGGAAGCGGCGGACGTCATCCAGGATGGGAAGCCGAGAACTCTGGAGTTCGGGGTCGCGGACGAGACGGCCTGGAGAGTCGGCCTTTCCTGCGGCGGCCGCATCAGGGTTTATGTCGAGCGCGTCGACTGACGCGGAATTTCGAGGGAAGCTGCAGGCTCGGCCGACGTCATGGATCTCGCTTATCTTTCCGCACTCAACGCCGAGCGGGACGCTCGCCGGGCCGTCGTCCTCGTAACGGATATCGTCTCGGGCCGGCAGCGGCTCGTCCGCGAGGCAGAGGTCGATGACGATCCGATCGCCGACATTCTCCATGACCATCTCCGCCGCGGCCGCAGCGGCATGGTTCAGGTCGGTTCGGACGATCTGTTTCTGACCGTCCAGGTGCCGCCGGTTCGGGTCGTGGTGATCGGGGCCGTCCACATCAGCCAGGCGCTTGCCCCGATAGCGCGCGGCCTCGAGCTCGATGTCACGATCATCGACCCGCGCACGGCCTTTGCGACACCCGAGCGCTTTCCAGATGTGCCGCTGCTCGCCGAGTGGCCCGACGCCGTGATCCCGCGCATCGGGCTTGACCGCTACACCGCGCTCGTCGCGCTCACCCATGATCCGAAGATCGACGATCCTGCGCTCATCGCGGCGCTTCGCGCCGAATGCTTCTATATCGGTGCGCTCGGATCACGAAAGACGCATGCCCGGCGCACGGAACGGCTGACTTCCGAGGGCTTTTCGGCAGAGGAGATCTCCCGGATTCACGCGCCGATCGGCCTCGATATTGGTGCAGTCTCGCCGGCCGAGATCGCGCTGTCGATCCTCGCCGAGATCGTCGCCACGTTGCGCCAGGACAGGAGACGGGGCTCATGAAGTTCGGACCAGTTCCGCCGATGGAGGCGGTCGGCGCGCTGGCGGCTCACTCCATTCGGACCGGAGACCTCGTCATCAGGAAAGGCCATCGCATTTCCGAGGACGACGCCGTGCGCCTCGCGCATGCAGGCTTCGACGCGGTCACCGTCGTGCAACTCGAGCCGGGCGATGTCGGCGAGGACGAGGCCGCAGACAGGCTCGCGGAAGCGTTCGCGGGCGACAATGTCGAGATCGAGTCTCCCTTCACGGGGCGCTCCAATCTCTTCGCGAGCCTCGCTGGAATTCTGCAGATCCGTCGTGAAACCGTCGATGCCGTCAACCGCATTGACGAGGCCATTACCGTCGCGACATTGCCGGAATTCCGTCCGGTTGTCGCCGGGGAGATGATCGGTACGATCAAGATCATTCCTTATGCCGTTCCCGAGGTCTTGCTCGACGAGGCGATCCGGTGCGCAGGTAACGGCGCGATCAGCGTCATGCCCTACCGGGTCAAGCGGGTCGGCGTCATCTCGACCCTGACCCCATCGCTGAAGGCGAGCGTCGTCGACAAGACGGTCCGCGTGCTGCAGCAGCGACTGGACCCGGCAGGCGCCACCATTTCAGCGGAGACCCGCGTCCGGCACGACGTTTCGGAGCTACGCGATGCCCTCTCGAGTCCCGCGATGCACGATGCCGAATTGATCGTGGTTTTCGGAGCCTCTGCGATCGCGGACCGGCGGGACGTGATTCCGCAGGCCATCGAAGCGGCCGGAGGTCAGGTTGAGCATTTCGGAATGCCGGTTGATCCCGGCAACCTGCTTCTCATCGGTTCACGTGGAAGCGTTCCGGTCATCGGAGCGCCCGGTTGCGCACGCTCGCCGAAAGAGAATGGTTTCGACTGGATGCTGCAGCGGATGCTTGCCGGTCTTCCGGTCAGGCGAGAGGATATCACCGGCCTCGGCGTGGGCGGGCTGCTCATGGAAATCATCTCGCGTCCGCAACCGCGCGCCGGAGGCGAGAGCAAGCCTGAATGAAAGTGGCGGCGATCATCCTTGCCGCGGGTCGTGGGAGCCGGTTCGGTCAGGAACCGAAACTGCTTGCATCTCTGGCAGGCAAGCCGCTGATACGGCACGTTGCCGAAGCCGCACTGGCATCGCAGGCAAGGCCGGTGATCCTCGTGAGCGGTCATCGCGCCGATGAGGTGGAACGCGCAACTGCCGACCTCGGCATGATTGTGGTCCGGAATTCGAATTTCGCGGAGGGCATGTCCACGTCCCTGAAGCGCGGCGTCGCGGCCTTGCCGAGCGAAGTATCGGCGGCTGTCGTTCTGCTCGGCGACATGCCGCTGGTCAGCAGCACATTGATCGACCGGATCATCGCAGAATGGATCGCGCACGCATGCCCGGTTGCTCTCGTGCCGGTCGCAGGGGGCCGGCGCGCCAACCCGGTCGTTCTCTCTCGCGCGCTTGCGCCTGACATCGAGATTCTGGCCGGCGACACCGGAGCCGCCCCGCTCTTGCGAAACCGCGCGGGAGTCGTCGAGTGGCCATTGGATGATGAGAGCGTGTTGAGAGATATCGATACGAAGGAGAGCTTGGAGAAGATGGGGCACATCAAAGATTGATTGCGTCTTCTCCGCCCTTGCGCGCCGCAGGCGTGGTGCACTGCCCGTTCCGCCGCGCTGCCGTCCTTGCGAGCCGCAGGCGAAGCAATCTACCCGTCGACGGATGCGCTCCTGGAGTACTTCACTCCGTTCGCAATGACGAGGGGGCGTGAGGACGCGAAGTGCAAAGAGTGCCGCCTCAAGACCAGCCCGTCACACTTGTCTGCGCCGCGATTCAGCCGGTGATGAATTCCAGTCCGTAAATTGGACGAAGCCGCCGCGCGCAGCGATCGTGAGGTGTCGGCGGTGTCGATGAGCAACGGTACCCGGGGCGTAGGCATGCCGTTCGTTCCAGCCCGATGCCGCCGAGACATAGAGCAGTTTCCCGCCGACGGCAGCGAGCGCCTCGATCGATCCGAAGGCCCGCACGGTGCGCAGAATATCGGCTGGCGCGTCATTCCAATCGATCGTCCGCTCCCGATCCGAAATGCGCCTCCAATAGGAGCCTTCTCCCTGCGGGCGCGCATTTTTCCAGAGCCGCGGCAGGTCTGCGGCGAGCACGGCGGCGAGCCGGCGCGATGCCATCTGGCATCGCGCCAGCAGGGTGTCGTGGGTCTCGGCCGGATTCAGCGGGAACAGTTCCTGGGCGAGAAGGGCCCCGGTATCGAAGGACGGTTCGAGCCGGTGCACGCTCATGCCCCAGGTCGGCACATTGTCCAGAATGGCACGGAATAGCGGGTAGGGCCCGCGTCCCATCGGCAGCGGAGAGGGATGGAAGTTCACGGCGTAGGGCACGAACGGCTCCCACCCGGTGACGAGCCAGGGATAGCCGGCCACGACGAGCGCCTCGCATCGAAGCTCCTTCAGGTCCGCCAGCTCGGAAGAGTTGATACGCGATGAGCGGACCGAGACCCGCAGTTCCCGCGCCCGGGCGACAACCTCGTCGTTGAAGTCGTAGATCCCATCGCAGGGGCGCGTGAACAGGCGCACCGGCTGCCAGCCCTGGCGGATCAGTTCGTCGAAGACGCCCCCGAGGAAATCGATTCCGGCAAAAGCGAAGCGCATCCTGGAGGCTCCTGTGCGGTCCACGACCGCATCATCTCGCTCCCTCGACCGGCCTGTCCAGTTCAGGAGGCGATGTATCGCATTCGCCCCGGGTACCGGCTCCTGACTCGTCGGGAGGGCGATCGGTCCTGCGCAGGCAGGACAGCGTCGCAGGGCCCGCCATGCAGACGAAAGAATAGAAAAGGCGCGGATCCAGGATCCGCGCCTTCGGGAATCTTACGACTCGATCAGAAGTCCATGTCGCCGCCTGCCGGAGCCGCAGCGGCCGGCGTCTTCTTGGGGGCTTCGGCGACCATCGCCTCGGTCGTGATCAGGAGACTCGCCACCGAGGCGGCATCCTGAAGCGCCGTACGGACCACCTTGGCGGGATCGATGATCCCGAGGGTGTACATGTCGCCATATTCTCCGCTCTGCGCATTGAAGCCGAATGCGTAGTCGGACTTGTCGAGGATCTTGCCGACGATCACCGAACCGTCTTCGCCCGCATTGGACGCGATCTGGCGAGCCGGCATCTGCACCGCGCGCTGGACGATATCGATCCCGGTCTGCTGATCGGCATTCTCACCCTTCAGGGACTTCAAGACTTCGATGGCGCGCAGCAGGGCGACGCCCCCGCCGGGGAGGACGCCCTCCTCGACTGCCGCCTTGGTGGCATGCATGGCGTCGTCGACGCGGTCTTTCTTTTCCTTGACCTCGACTTCGGTGGCGCCGCCGACGCGGATCACCGCGACCCCGCCGGCGAGCTTGGCGAGCCGCTCCTGGAGCTTCTCGCGGTCGTAGTCCGAGGTCGTCTCCTCGATCTGCGCCTTGATCTGCTGCACCCGCGCCTCGATGTCGGCCTTCGAGCCCGCACCGTCAACGATCGTGGTGTTCTCCTTCTCGATCACCACTTTCTTCGCCCGGCCGAGCATGTCCAAAGTGACATTCTGCAGCTTGATCCCGAGGTCTTCCGAAATCGCGGTGCCGCCGGTCAGGATCGCGATGTCCTGAAGCATGGCCTTGCGGCGGTCGCCGAAGCCCGGCGCCTTGACGGCAGCGATCTTCAGACCGCCACGCAGCTTGTTGACCACCAGCGTCGCGAGCGCCTCGCCTTCGACATCCTCGGCGACGATCAGGAGCGGCTTGCCGCTTTGGACAACGGCCTCGAGAACTGGGAGGAGTTCTTGGAGCGAGGAGAGCTTCTTCTCGTGGATCAGGATGTAGGGATCCTCGAGCTCCACGCGCATCTTCTCGGCATTGGTGATGAAGTAGGGCGAGAGATAGCCGCGGTCGAACTGCATGCCCTCGACCACGTCGAGCTCGGTCGCGAGCGATTTCGCCTCCTCGACCGTGATCACACCTTCGTTGCCGACCTTCTGCATCGCCTCGGCAAGGAACTTGCCGATCTCCGTATCGCCGTTCGCCGAAATCGTGCCGACCTGGGCGATCTCGTCGTTCTTCGTGACCTTTCTTGCATTCTTCTTGAGGTCCGCAACGACGGCCTCGACCGCGAGATCGATGCCGCGCTTGAGGTCCATGGGGTTCATGCCGGCCGCGACCGCCTTGGCGCCCTCGCGCACGATCGCCTGGGCGAGCACCGTCGCGGTGGTGGTGCCGTCACCCGCGATGTCACTCGTCTTGCTCGCGACCTCGCGGACCATCTGGGCGCCCATGTTCTCGAACTTGTCGGCGAGCTCGATCTCTTTCGCGACCGTCACGCCGTCCTTGGTGATCCGCGGTGCCCCGAAGCTCTTCTCGATCACCACGTTGCGGCCCTTCGGCCCGAGCGTGACCTTCACGGCATCGGCGAGAATGTCCACACCACGCAGCATCTTGTCACGTGCTTCGAACGAAAACTTTACGTCTTTCGCAGCCATCTGTGTCACTCCTTCAGAGACATGACATTCCGGAGGAAGGCCCTGCTCAGGCAGCCTTCCGAGTGGTTTCGGCGTACTCGATCACGCCCATGATGTCGGCTTCTTTCATGATCAGGAGGTCTTCGCCGTCGATCTTGACCTCGGTGCCCGACCACTTGCCGAACAGGACGCGATCCCCGGCCTTGACGTCGAGCGGCTGAGCCTTGCCGGTCTCATCGCGTGCGCCAGGCCCGACCGCCACGATCTCACCCTCCTGGGGCTTCTCCTTCGCGGTGTCCGGGATGATGATCCCGCCCTTGGTCTTCTCCTCACTCTCGAGACGCCGAACCACGACACGGTCGTGCAAGGGACGAAACTTCATTTCGGTCCTCCAACAGTCCTTGACCAAATGTGAGACGAAGGGAGCCTGCTGAACGGCCCCGCTTCAAGGCGCGAGGTAAGTTGTCACTGGATGGCCTTCAAGAGGCCCGGACAAAAAATTTGGCACTCCCGCGACAGAGTGCTAGCCCGCTCGGGCGGGACTGTCAGCAGTCCTTTGTGGTTGCTGCTAACTGCTTGGAACCAAAGGACAATTTATGCATTTTGGCTTGAGTGTAGCGCTCGAACGAGTCACCATCCGAGGGTGGCTCGGGTCACGCTGTCGCGGAGGCAAGATCGCTCATGGTATCGAAGGAGTTCATTCGTCAGCTCGAGGGTTATGGGCTGACCACTGCCACGATCCTTTATCGCATGCCCGATCACCCTGGGCTCCTGCAGAGCTACATCTGGCAGGATTACGACCTTGCCCCACGGTTTCCGATCCTCCTGGACTTCCTGGAATTCTGGAAGAGAGAGTTGGAGGGTCCGCTCTACTCCGTCACAGTCGCCCATTCCCGGCTTATAAAGCCAACGGAGTACAAGGCCGTGGACGGCATCATAACCCTCCATTAGGCTGGGGCAGGGCGCGAGGCGCCTGAACAAACCGGGTTGCGGGGAGCTTCCAGGCTCGCTGGGGCCCTCTGACCTCGAACCGGGTTTAGCGTTCGACGAACTTGGCCCGGTTGTTCAACTCCGCTAGAGGGACGGGGACCCCTTCCAACCCAATCCGGCTCCTTGTCCCAAGTCCTCCGCACCTCCGAGATCCTGTCCGTGCTCGCGTCGGGGGACGGTGATCGCCTGACCGTTGGCGAGATCGTCTCGGTTCTCCGAGACCGGGCCTTTGCCCTCCTCGTCGTTCTTCTGGGGCTGCCGAACTGTCTCCCGATGCCGCCGCCCATTCCGCTGATCTGCGGGCTGTTGCTAGGCTTCGTGGCTCTCCAGATCATATCCGGGAGAGCAGCCCCATGGCTCCCCAAGGCCATTCTGAGCCGGTCCCTGGCCCGCAGTGATGTCGACCGCGCCCTCGCGCGGGCTCTGCCGCTCTTTCGTCGGCTGGAACGCTTTTCAAAGCCCCGCATGTCCTTGTTGGACAATATGTTCGCAATGCGCCTGATGGGCGTCGTTCTGCTGGTCCTAGCCCTGGCGCTCCTCTTCGCCCCTCCGCTGGTGGGTCAGATTCCCCTCGGGATTGCCGTCTGTCTCGTCGGGATCGGGCTGGTGGAGCGCGACGGGGTGGTCGTGCTAGGCGGATTGGCCGTTGGATCCCTCGGCGTCAGCCTCAGCCTGGGCTTCGTCTACGCCATCGTATCGGGGATCGATACGCTCCTGTAAATCTTGGACCAGCTCTATGCGGACGCGGCCATTCGGTTCGGCTGCTGTCCGATGAGCAGATCGATACCCTCAGGCGGTACCGGCTTCGAGAACAGGAAGCCCTGCAGCTGGTGGCAGCCGAGCGCCTGCAGGAAGCGGTGCTGTTCTCGCGTCTCGACGCCTTCTGCGGTCACTGTGAGTCCAAGCGCTCGCCCGAGATGCACGATCGAGTGAACGAGAATGGCGGATTCGCCAGTCGCTTCCATGCTCTCCAGGAACGAGCGATCGATCTTGATTTTGTCGAATGCAAAGCGCCTCAGATAGATCAGCGACGAATAGCCCGTCCCGAAATCGTCGAGCGCCAGGTTCACGCCGAGCGCACGCAGTTTCATCATCGCATTCTCGGCTGCGTCCGCATCCTCGACGACGACACCTTCGGTCAGTTCGAGTTCGAGGCGCTCGGGATCGAAGCCGGTCTCCTCGATCGTTCGGATGACGCTCGAGACGAAATCGCGGTGGCGGAACTGGATCGGCGATACGTTCACGGCAATGCGCAGACCGGGCCAGCGTTTTCCGTCTTCGCAGGCTCTTCGGAGCACCCATTCACCGAGCGGCACCACGAGGCCCCGCTCCTCCGCGATGGAGATAAAGCGGGCCGGGTTGATCATTCCCTGTCGCGCGTGAGGCCAGCGCACGAGGGCCTCGACGCCGACGACCGAACTTCCGTCGGCCGAGAAGAGAGGCTGATAATGAAGAGTGAGCTCGTCCCGATTGATCGCATGGCGGAGATCGTCCTCGACGATCTTCCGCATCCGGATTGCGTCATCCATCCTGCGTTCGAAGAAGCTGAAACGGTTTCGGCCTTCGCTCTTCGACTGGTAGAGTGCCGTGTCGGCGAGTCGCAGAAGGGCCTCGTGCGTGAGCCCGTTCTCGGGTGCGAGCGCAATCCCGATCGAGGCCCCGACGATGACCTCGGCGCCAGCGATCTCGAATGGATGCGAGAGCGCCTCGAGAATCCTGCGGGCCAGCGCCTCGACATCCTGTACCGCCCGGATCCCCGTCTGGACGATAGCGAACTCGTCGCCTCCGAGACGTGCGAGTGTATCCGCGCCGCGCAGCACTCCGGCGAGGCGTTGCGCAACCTGCTTTATGAGTTCGTCACCTGCAGGGTGGCCGTAGGTATCGTTCACGTCCTTGAAGCGATCCAGATCGAGGAGAAGCACGGCAATGCTCTCTTCCGAACGGACTAGCCGATTGATCTCGATGTCCAGGCGCTCCTGGAAAAGCAGCCTGTTCGGGAGGTTCGAAAGCGGATCCCGCCCCGCGAGCTCCTGCGCCCGCGCCTGGCTGCGCGCGAGATCGAGCGAGAGCGAGCGCAACAGCATCGCGAGCAGAACGAGCCCTGCGATCGCGATGCAAAAGCCGAAGATCACGAGCGGCAACAGGTGCAGCCGGTGCTCCGGGTCACTGGTCCACAGGATGGCCAGAAAGACTATCGTCAGCGCGACCGCGAAGAGGCCGGACGTAAGCCAAACGAAACGTGCGGTGCGGCTGCCCTCGGAAGGGCCCTGCAAGGTTGTGACCCGATACATTTCAACCAACGCGGCATTTGGCCGGATGCCCCAATTGCACTTCGTTCTCTTGCGATCCCGTTTCGTTGAATAGTTAGCAATATCTTCAGCCGATCGCCGATGCAGCCCTGCACGGGTCGGCGGCGCATCTGTGGCATCGCATCATATCGTGAGGGAATTCGCGTCACCGGAGGCGGAAACGGGATTAAGACATCATTAACCCTGCCGCTCTAACCCAAGGGAAGCTTGGTGCGCCGAGGAGACGAGGTCCATCCCGTCTCCATTGGGTCGAGCAACACGAAGAGATCGGGCACCAGGAGCGTCGGTCCATATTCATAGACACGGAACTGGGGGAGAAAGGATGCTGCGGACACAATGCTTTATCTCATCAGGCCCTTTCAGAGGCGCAACGGCATCATCGAACTCGGTCAGGTGACCTATTCGAAAGACCGTATCTTCGCCTCCGATCTCGCGCTGAACCTCGTGGGTCGCAAGGACGGCGCCATTGCGCTCGGCGCGGAGGTGTCATCGGACGGCCGTATAGCATCGACCGCCGAAGTCATTGCGGCTCATGGCATCCTGCCCACCGCCGCGTTCTTTCCGGAGGCGCGGCTCGAAGCGCCATCTTGGACCTTGCCTTCATGGGGTCTGAGAGCGGTCGGTTGAGCTGATGAGCGGGAGCACGTGGAGCCGCTGACTCAGGATTGTTTCACGATTTCGAGGGGTGGGGTGCCCACCACCTCGAATGTCACGGAGGCGATTTCGATTCCTGCCTCGTCATAAGCGGCAAGGATGTCGCGCGTCATGGCATCCTTCAACTCCCGGATGCCGTGATCTCGCGCCACGAAGCGTACGGTGAGCTCGAGCCAATTGTCGGTCATGCGCCAGTAGACGCGGGGCTCGAAGGTGGGCCGGTGCATGAAGTAGCGGCGTTGCAACTCCCGGCCGTCTGCTTCGCTCAGATGGAGGTATTCGGAGGTGTGTTTCCAGGCAACATCAAGGAGGATGGCCTCGGCGCGAGCCCGGTCGGCGCTATACTTGATGGGCGTCGTGAGCTCCTCGAATAGGAAGCTGAATTCACGCGAGTAGTTGTAGACCGGCTCGTCGAAGATCTTCGCATTGCTGACGGTGACGATCCGGCCCGTGTATTGGCGCGCTTTGACCCACATGGCAGGATCGGCGTTCTGGACAGTTGGCGGCTGCCCCATCTCCATGATGGTCGTCTGCATCAGGCCCAGCCCGATGACATCCCCTCGCACACCGCCCATCACGATGCGATCCCCGACATTGAATGTCCTGCCCCGCAGGATCACCAGATAGCCGGCGAAGGCTGTAATGACCCGCTGAAGGGCGAATGCCAGCCCGGCCGTGATGAGGAGCAAGGCGGTGGCCAACCGCGTCGGGTCGTCGAACCATATGGAGATTACCCCGATCAACAGAACGAGGGTACTCAGAATCATTACCGCCTGGCGACCCCAGAACCTGGCCTTGGGCCAGCGATCACCTCTCGCGACCCTCCCCAGCACAGCGCGGAGCAGCTTTGCGAGAAGGGAAATTGCGACCACGAAGATCAGCGTCAGGAGCAGCTTGAGCCCGTTTTCCGGCGTCACCCCGATCAGAGTGACACCGAAGATCTGCAGAGCGCTGTTGGGTCCGCTGAAGCTCATGACTGCTAACGTTCCAGAACAGTCAATGTTGCCGATGGATCTTCAGTACACGGATTACCAAGCGCGGTGTGCACCGGATCCCCATTGCGAAAGATCTGGCCGCCCGAAGGGCCTGCCTGCGCGATCTCGCACCTGGCAGGATTGATTTCGATCAGATGAGCTTCAGCTCCCGCAGGCTGGTATGGCCGTTCCGTCCGATGATGATGTGGTCGTGGATGGTGATCCCGAGAGGCTTCGCGACCTCGATGATCTCGCGTGTCATGCGAATATCGGCCGAGGAGGGCGTCGGGTCGCCCGAAGGGTGGTTGTGCACCAGGATGAGCGCCGTCGCGGAGAGTTCCAAGGCGCGGCGCACGACTTCGCGCGGATAGACGGGCGTATGGTCGACGGTTCCCGATTGCTGCACTTCGTCTGCGATCAGAGCGTTCCGCTTGTCGAAAAAGAGCAGCCGAAACTGCTCGACGTTCAGGAACGCCATTGTCGTGCGGCAATAATCGAGCACGGACGTCCAGGACGACAGAACGGGGCGCTTGGAAACGACACCTCGCGTGAACCGCCGGACGGCCGCCTCGACGACCTTCAATTCCGCCACGATCGCCGGGCCGACGCCCGGCTCCTCCTGGAGAAGGGCAGGGGGCGCGGCGATCACCTCCGGCAGGCTTCCGAACCGCGCCAGCAGGTTCTTCGCGATCGGCTTCACGTCTCCCTGAGGAAGGGCACGGAAAATGATCAGCTCGAGGAGTTCATAGTCCGGCAGGACGTCGCCGCCATGCTCGAGGAGTCGAGACCGCAAGCGCGCACGATGCCCGTGATAGTGAGGCTTTGGCGTGCCGCTCATTCCGGTGGTCGCCCCGTTGGGCTCTGCGCCCTTACTGCCACGCTCTTGTTGCCAGCGCGGCGGCGCAACGTCAAACAGGTACGGCCATCAGACGTCGTAGGGAGGCTTGTCGAGGCCCTTTGGCGAAAGCGTGAAGATCTCGACCCCGGTCTCGGTCACGCCGACGGCATGCTCGAACTGGGCGGAGAGCGAGCGATCGCGGGTAACGGCAGTCCAGCCATCCGAGAGCACCTTTACGTGAGGGCGGCCCAGATTCACCATCGGCTCGATGGTGAAGAACATTCCGGGCTTCAGCTCGACGCTATAGGCCGGCTCGACATAATGCAGGATCGTCGGGGCATCGTGGAACACGCGGCCGAGCCCGTGCCCGCAGAAGTCCCGCACGACCGAGCAGCGCTCGGCCTCCACGTAGCTCTGTACGGCCGCGCCGATGTCGTTCGTCGTCGCGCCGGGCCGCACGGCGGCGATTCCGCGCATCATGGCCTCGTAGGTGATCTCGCACAGGCGTTGCGCACGTCGCGGAACCTCGCCGACATAGTACATCCTGCTCGAGTCGCCGTGCCAGCCGTCGAGGATCAGCGTCACGTCGATATTGATGATGTCACCTTCCCGAAGCGGCTTCTCGTTCGGGATGCCATGACACACCACATGATTGATCGAGATGCAGGTCGACTTGGTATAGCCACGGTAGAACAGGGTCGCGGGGTAGGCGCCGTGACTCAGCATGAACTCGAAGACCAGGCGATCGAGATAATCGGTCGAAACTCCCGGCCGGACATGCTCGGTGAGCATGTCGAGCGCCTCGGCGACGAGCCTCCCGGCCCGCCGCATGCCAGCGAATCCTTCCGGCCCATGGAGCGGAGGTGCCGCGGCGCGCTTGCGTTCCAGAAGAGAGATGTCGTCCGTCGTCATGATCGATCCTGCCGTAACGCCGCAATGTAGGGACCAGCGACAAGCCTGCAAGCGCGGCCTCGTCATGGCTCGCTTGCGATCAGCGCCGGGGGGTGCCATGAGCACGCGACCAGAACCAAGGCGGCCCTCAAGCCGGACCGAGTATCCCCCGAACGATGAATGACCCGCAACCATTCGGCGCGCACACCCCCGTCGGCCTCAGCCGCTGGGTGATCGAGCGCACCCGCTCTCTCTCTGACGGCTGGGCAGCCCGGCGCCTGCTGCACGCCCTGCGCCGGATCGCCATCAGGACCCTAAACGGTGCTCCCGCCGATGTGGAAGTCCTCGGGGTCCGGATGCGGCTCTATCCCTACAACAACATCTGCGAGAAGCGCGTCCTCTTCACACCCCAGCTTTTCGACCCAGCGGAGCTCGAGATCCTGTCCAGCCGTATCCGGGACGGCTTCACGTTTGTCGACGTCGGCGCCAATATCGGGGTCTATTCGCTTTACGTGGCGGCAGTTGCCGGCCCGACCGCCAGGATCCTGGCCATCGAGCCGCAGCCCGACATATTCGATCGGCTGACCTACAATATCGGCCTCAACCCCTTCGGAACCATCAAGGCCATAGCCTGCGCGCTCGCCGACAAGGCGGGCGAACTTACCCTGTTCGTCGATCCCCGCAATCGGGGCGAGTCGAGCGTGAAGATCGTCGGCTCCGGCCAGGCCCCAGCGGTAAAGGTGCCAGCGATAACGCTGCTCGAGCTGCTCGGGCAGGAGAATTTCCGGGTCGTCGACGCCGTCAAGCTCGACGTCGAGGGTGCGGAGGATCTGATCCTGGATCCTTTCTTCCGGGATGCTCCCGAGTCGCTGTTTCCCAGACTGCTGATCATCGAGGATGGCCGCAGCCAATGGCAGACGGATCTGCCGGCCCTGCTCGAGAAGCGCGGCTATAGGCTTCTCGAGCAAACTCGGCTGAATCTGGTCTACGAGCGCCAGGCATCCTAATCGGATCCGGGCGCAGGCTTCGGCCCGCCGCTCTCACGGGGCGGGCTCATGCCGTGACGATCGGGATTTCCTGGTC
Organism: Microvirga massiliensis; assembly: GCF_001006805.1. Lineage (GTDB taxonomy): Bacteria > Pseudomonadota > Alphaproteobacteria > Rhizobiales > Beijerinckiaceae > Microvirga > Microvirga massiliensis. Next base: position 175,059 of record NZ_LN811365.1, read on the forward strand.
GATGACGACCTCCTCGGGCGAGATGCGGCAGGTCACCGCATAGGATTCGACCCCGGCCGCGAGAGCATCCCGGAAGGCGCGGCCATAGGCCGGATCGAGATCCTCGGCGACATCGAACCTCTCAGCGTTCATTTGGACGACATAGACCAGAGCGGCGCGAGCTCCGGCAGCCTTCATGGCGGCGAGTTCTTCCAGATGGCGGGCGCTGCGGGCGGCAATGCAGTCCGGAAACTCAGCAAGGCCAGGCTCGCGCATCAGGTGGCAGTTCTTGATCTCGAGGTAGCACGGGGGCTCTCCGGGGTTCTCGAGCAGGAAATCGACCCGGCTCGCCCGGCCGTATTTCACCTCGGGGCGGACCCGCTCATATCCTGCGAACCGCGTGAGCCGCCCCTCACGGAGAGCCTCGGCGACGAGCCGATTGGGGCGGCTGGTGTTGATCCCGACGTACTGCAAAGGTCCGCCGCCGGCAGCGACCTCGACGAGCTCCCAGCTATAGGCGAGCTTACGTGCCGGATTCGTGCTCCTCGACAGGAGCACCTTGCTCCCGGGCTCCGCCAAGCCGAGCATCGCACCCGGATTGGCGCAGTGGGTCGTGACGGCGGATCCGTCGGACAGCTCTACGTCGGCGAGAAAACGCTTGTAGCGCTGGATGAGGCGGCCTTCGACGAGGGGTTCGGAGAATCTCATGTGGAAGGGGAGTTCGAAGGAGGGCGGCTTCCTATAGCGGAGTCGGGCTGCTGGCCAACTGCGGTCGCTTGAGCAACACGGCGCGAGGCGCTACACGCCCGGAAAAGGAAGCCACCCATGACCGTCAGCGTCTCCGCCGCACTTCTCATCATCGGTGATGAGATCTTGTCCGGGCGGACGAAGGACAAGAATATCGGCTACATCGCCGAGTATCTGACCGCGATCGGGATTGACCTGCGCGAGGTCCGCATCATCCCCGACGTCGAAGCCGAGATCGTCGACACCGTCAACGTCCTGCGCAGGCGCTACGACTATCTCTTCACCACCGGCGGAATCGGGCCGACCCACGACGACATCACGGCCGACAGCGTCGCCAAGGCCTTGGGTGTCGGGATCGATATCGATCCGCGCGCCGTCGCCTTGCTGCAAGAGCGCTATGCCGCGCATGAGCTGACCGAGGCACGCCTGCGGATGGCGCGGATCCCGGCCGGCGCGGAACTCATCGAGAACCCCATCTCGCGGGCGCCCGGCTTCATGATCGAGAACGTCATCGTGATGGCTGGCGTCCCCTCAATCATGCAGGTCATGCTCGATCAGGTTGTGCCCAAGCTGCGGACGGGCTCGGTCATGGTCGTGGAAACGATCGAGGCCCATGGCGTGCCCGAGGGCATTTACGGCGGAGGCCTCGCCGAGATCGCGAAAGAGAATCCGGAGGTTTCGATCGGGTCCTATCCGTCCTTCTCGAGCGCCGGCTTCCGCAACCAGATCGTCATTCGCGGCAAGGATCCTGTCGCCGTCGCGACGGCCCGGGAGGCAGTGCGCGCCCTGCTCAACGATCTGAAGACCGATCAGAACCCGCTCTGACTGACACGAGAGTACCAGATGTCGCCGACCTCACCCAAAGCATTCCCGGTCTCCTGGGACCAGTTCCATCGCGATGCGCGAGCACTCGCCTGGCGGCTCGCCGCCGCCGGTCCGTTTCAAGCCATCGTGTGCATCACGCGCGGAGGCCTCGTGCCGGCGGCGATCGTTGCCCGCGAACTCGACGTGCGATTGATCGAGAGCGTCTGCGTCGCAAGCTATCACGACTACAAGAACCAGGGTGAGCTGACGGTGCTGAAGGACATCGCACCCGCGATCAAAGCCCTGGGCGACGGGACCGGGCGCGGGGTGCTCGTGGTCGATGACCTCACGGATACCGGCAAGACGGCCTCCATCGTGCGCAACATGCTCCCCAACGCGCATTTTGCGACGATTTACGCGAAACCTGCCGGGCGTCCGGTGGTCGATACCTTCGTGACTGAGGTGAGCCAGGATACCTGGATCTACTTCCCGTGGGACATGGGTCTGGCCTATCAGGCGCCCATCCGCGAGGGATCGGCCGGATAGGCAGCACCGCCAGCTTGAAAGGAGCCCTGCCGTGACCGCCCGCGGCTTCCGTCCGGAAAAGACACGGAAGACCCTGTTCGAGGCGGTCCTCGATGCCGGGAAGAGGTTCGGTCGGGGCAAGATCGCCCTCGAAGATCACGAGCGGCAGCCGCTGACTTATGGCCGCCTGGTTCTCGGCTCTCTCGTTCTGGGGAGGGCCATGGCTCGCGAGACGCGATCCGGTGAGTCGGTCGGAGTTCTGCTTCCGAATGTCCAGGCCCTCCCGGTCACGTTACTCGGGCTCCATGCCTTCGGTCGCGTCCCGGCGCTCCTCAATTTCACCGCGGGAACATCGAGTCTCCGGGGCGCATGCCAGATTGCCTCGCTGCGCACGATCGTCACCTCGCGGCGTTTCGTGGAGAGGGGCAAGCTCGACGACACGATCGCGGCGATCGGAGAGGGCCGGCGCATCCTCTACCTCGAGGACGTCAGGGCCCGTCTCACCAGTTTCAGCAACTTGCGCGGCCTGCTCGACTCTCTGTTCGCGCGGCGCGTGCACAGACGCAACGGCAAGTCACCGGACGATCCGGCCGCCATTCTGTTCACCTCGGGCTCCGAGGGCTTGCCCAAGGCCGTCGTTCTCTCGAGCCGGAACCTCGTGGCCAATGCCCAGCAGATCGCCGCCCATGCGGCGACCGCCCTCGGTCCTTCGGATATCTTTTTCAATCCGTTGCCGATGTTTCATTCATTCGGGCTCACGGCCGGCTTTCTGACGCCGTTGCTGAACGGCATGAAGTGCGTGCTTTATCCGAGCCCGCTCCATTACCGGCAGGTCCCGAAGCTGGTTCGCGGAACCCAAGCCACCATCCTTCTGGCAACAGATACGTTCCTGCAGGGCTATGCCCGCGCGGCCGACGAAGGGGACCTCGCCAGCATTCGCTACGTCATTGCGGGTGCCGAGCGTGTGAAAGATGAGACGCGCCGTCTCTGGGATCGGACCGGCACCACGATCCTGGAGGGATACGGGGCTACGGAATGCTCTCCCGTGATCGCCTGCAATCTTCCGGACCGCCATCGGCCCGGCACGGTCGGGCCGTTCCTGCCCGGAATCGAGTGGCGCCTGGAACCCGTGGAGGGCATTCACGAGGGTGGGCGGTTGTCCGTGCGGGGGCCGAACGTAATGCTCGGCTACCTCGATCCGGCGATTTTGGGCGGTCTCATTCCGCCTCCCGACGGATGGCACGATACGGGCGACATCGTCACGGTAGATGATGGTTTCGTGACGATCCGGGGCCGGGCAAAACGGTTCGCCAAGATAGGAGGCGAGATGGTGTCGCTCGCGGCCGTGGAGGCAATGGTCCAGCGGCTATGGCCCGACGCCAATCATCTGGCAGTCGTGCTGCCGGATTCACGAAAAGGCGAGCAGATCGTCCTCGTAACCGAGAAGGCGACAGCCGATCGGGCAGCGCTCATGGCTTATGCCCAGGCAGAGGGTTTCCCGGAACTCTGGATTCCGCGCTCGATCCTGGTCGCAAGCATTCCGGTTCTGGGTTCCGGAAAAGCGGATTATGCGGCGGCCTCGGAATTGGTCCGGAAGCTGCGGGGCATGTTGTAGCTGACTCTGGATAAGGCAGATCGGAAAGCGCACCGCATGTGAACCCGTTACGGAACGCAGAGCCGTTTTCTGTACCGTTTGATGGATCCCGTGCCGATACTCTTGCATTTTCAAGGGCGACGCCAGTTTCGGAGTATCGAGACATGAGAACGATCGTTGCTGTCGTGCTGCTGGCTCTCAGCGCCGGCAACGCTTTCGCGCAGCGCAGGCCAATGACGCCGGCTCTCACCTGCGGTCAGGCCCGCTCGCTCGTGGGCGGATATGGCGCGATCGTTCTCGGGACCGGGCGATATACCTACGATCGCTACGTCGCGAGCCAGGCCTTCTGCGAGATCAATGAGACGATCGAGCCCGCCTGGGTCCCGACCCGCGATGTAGCGCAATGTCCCGTGGGCTATCGCTGCGTGGACCAGAACTTCTGGGACTTCTGGGACTGAGAAGTGGCGCTCTGCGCACGTGCCTCTCCGGTCCTGCTTCGCCAGCAGATCGCAACGGCGGAGAGGGCGGGCTCGGGACGGCCGCTCGAGGCGCTCGCGTGTGCAACAATCCGGGAAACGGCGCGTTGTCTCGCGACCCCATGATCCGAGAACGGGTGGGGTATCCGGGACTTACCAGCGAAGGCGGAGGCTGCTCGAGCACTGGGCATCCTCCAGCTCTCCTCGCCCCTGTTTGGACCACCTTCGAATCCCAGGAGGACAACAATGGCTGACGAAGGACCGACCGCGCGCTTGCAGGTCGCCAACGCACGTCCCGAGGACGCCGGGCGCGGCGTTGCCCGTGTCAGCCAGAAGGTGCTCGCCGAACTTGGTCTCACGGAAGGGCAGGCAATCGAGATCATCGGGAAGCGCCATACGACGGCGCTTGCGCTCACACCTTACGCCGAAGACGAGGGGCTCAACATCATTCGGCTCGATGGACTGCAACGCGTCAATGCCGGCGTCGGCAGCGGGGACTATGTCGAGATCAGGAAGGCCGAGGTCCGCCCCGCGACACGGGTCGTCCTCGCGCCTGCTCAGAAGAACCTTCGTCTCCAGGGCTCCGGCGAAGCCTTGCGTCGTACGTTCCATCGACGTCCGCTCGCGGCGGGCGACGTAATTTCTACCTCTGTGTATTCCCCTCGCGGCGGTGGACGCGTCCCGGAGGAATTGCGCGGCCTCCTGAACATTCCCGCCTACGGCCTGCAGGAGATTCGGCTCGTCGTCGTCTCCACGCAACCCCGCGGCATCGTTCAGATCACGCCCGAGACCGAGGTCGAATTGCGCCCCCAATTCGAGGAGCCCAAGGAGACCCGCAGGGCCGATGTCACCTACGACGATATCGGCGGCTTGGGGAACACGGTCGAGCAGGTGAGGGAGATGGTGGAGCTTCCGCTCCGCCACCCGGAACTCTTCCAGCGCCTGGGGATCGATCCGCCGAAGGGTGTCCTGCTTTACGGTCCGCCCGGCACGGGCAAGACGCTCCTGGCACGTGCCGTCGCCAACGAGACGGAGGCACAGTTCTTCCATATTGCCGGCCCCGAGATCATGGGGCGGCACTATGGTGAATCGGAGCAGCGCCTCAGGGAGGTCTTCCAGGAGGCGCAGCAGAATGCACCAGCCATCATCTTCATCGACGAAATCGACAGCATCGCACCCAAGCGCGAAGAGGTGACCGGCGAGGTCGAACGCCGGATCGTCGCACAACTCCTGACGCTGATGGATGGTCTCGAACCTCGTCAGAACATCATCGTGATCGGCGCGACCAACCGGCGCGACGCCATTGACGAGGCGCTACGACGGCCTGGCCGCTTCGATCGCGAGATCGTCATCGGCGTACCGGATGAGACAGGTCGTCGGGAAGTTCTCACGATCCATACCCGCGGCATGCCGCTCGCCGAGGACGTCGATCTCGACGAGATCGCCCGTATCACATACGGCTTCGTCGGCGCCGACCTTTCGGCGCTCGTCCGCGAGGCCGCGATGGATTCGCTAAGGCGAATTCTGCCGAGCGTCGATCTCAAGGAAGGCATTCCGGCCGAGATCCTCGAAACGCTTCAGGTTACTCGGGAGGACTTCCTGAACGCCCTCAAGCGCGTGCAACCTTCGGCACTTCGCGAGATCATGATTCAGGTTCCGAACGTCACCTGGGACGATGTCGGAGGCGTCGACGAGGTGCGCACGCGCCTGCGCGAAGGGGTCGAGCTGCCGCTCAAGAGTCCGAAGTCGTTCCAGCGCCTAGGGATCCGGCCCGCGAAAGGCTTCCTGCTTTTTGGACCGCCTGGCACGGGCAAGACGCTCCTCGCGAAGGCGGTCGCACGGGAGTCACAGGCCAACTTCGTGGCAACGAAGTCGTCGGATCTTCTGTCAAAGTGGTACGGAGAGTCTGAGCAGCAGGTCTCGCGCCTCTTTGCCCGAGCGCGTCAGGTCGCCCCGACCGTCATCTTCATCGACGAGATCGACTCGCTGGCACCCGTACGAGGTGGTGGCCTCGGCGAGCCCGCTGTCACAGAACGCGTCGTCAACACGATCCTGGCAGAGATGGATGGGCTCGAGGAACTGCAGGGAGTGGTCGTCATCGCGGCTACCAACAGGCCGAACCTCGTCGACCCGGCTCTCCTGCGGCCCGGCCGCTTCGACGAACTCATCTATGTGCCCGTTCCTGATGCCGCGGGGCGTCGGCACATCCTCGGGATCCATACGAAGAGTATGCCGCTGGCTGAGAACGTCGACCTTGATAGCCTCGCCGAGTGCACGAACCGCTTCACCGGTGCCGACCTGGAAGATCTGACGCGCCGGGCCGGATTGCTGGCGCTGCGGGAGTCTCTCGAGGCGCAGAATGTCACCATGGCGCATTTCGAGCAGGCCTTGCGCGAGACTCGTCCTTCGGTGACGCCCGATATGGAGCGTGAATACGAGGACATGGTCCGGACGCTCAAGCAGGAGGGGCCCCAGCGCCAGTCGCTGGGCTTCATACCCCTGCGCCCAGCTGCGGAATAGGGCGAAGCGCAGGCGCCCGGCGATATCGGACCAATCACCTCCAGCCATCAGGGCCAGCCCAGAGCCATCCGCTGGGCTGTGAGGGACAACGAAGAACCAGTCCTCAACAGGAATCCGGGTCCGCGGCCCTTGCCGGCTGACGGGTTAACGGCATCGTGGCGACACGGTCGCCGTGACCGTGCTGCTTGTGCGACGTTGAGCTCCCATTCAAGATGAGCCCCGGGCCAATACAGGAGGAAATGTTGACCGAGAGGAAGATTACACGCCGAACCTTCGTCGCGGGCGCTACCGGGGTGGCGAGCATCGCCGCTTTCGGGGCTCGCGCCCAAGGGCAACTGGCGATGCCGAAATCGCCGGTGACCGTCTCGATCGTCGATGTCGCGGGCAACCTCGCGCTGACGCAGAAGGCGTTCGAAAACTATCGCAAGGCCAAACCCGACGTCGTCTCGCGCATCACTTTCACCAAGGCTCCAGCACCGGAGCTGCCCGGCAAGATCAAGGCGCAGCAGGATGCCAACCGGGTCGATATCGATATGGTGCTGACCGGCAACGATGCGCTTGCGGCCGGCATCGATCAGAACCTGTGGATCCCGGTTCAGAAGGACTACGCGAGCGCGCTCCCGAAGCTCGACGAGATCTACATCGAAGGCGCGCGCAAGATGCAGGCGCTGGCGGCCGGCCAGGGCGTCGTCGTCGCCTACTACCCGTCGGGCCCCCTGCTCGAATACATACCCGACAAGGTGAAGAACGTTCCCACTTCGGCCGAAGAGCTGCTCGCCTGGACGCGCGAGAACAAGAACCGATTCATGTATGCCCGCCCGGCCAACTCGGGCCCGGGCCGCACGTTCCTGATGGGCCTGCCCTATATCCTCGGCGACCAGAATCCGAAGGATCCCCTGAAGGGCTGGGAGAAGACGTGGGGCTATCTCAAGGCGCTTGGCGAGAACATCGAATACTATCCGACCGGAACCGGTGCGACCATGAAGGAGCTGGGTGAAGGCTCCCGCGACATCATCGTTTCGACCACCGGATGGGACATCAACCCGCGTGTTCTCGGCGTCGTCCCGAAGGAGGCCAAGATCCAGACCCTGAAAGGCTGGCACTGGGTGACCGACGCCCACTACATGTGCGTGCCGAAGGGCGTCTCGAACGAGAAGCTCGCGGTGCTCCTCGACCTGATGAGCTTCATGCTCACGCCGCAGCAGCAGGCCTACACTTACGACGAGGGCTACTTCTATCCGGGCCCGGCCGTGAAGGGCGTGACGCTCGACATGGCTCCGGAGGAAAGCCAGAAGGCCATCAAGGAGTTCGGCCGCCCCGAATACGAGCAACTCATTGCGAGTGCCCCGCTCGAGACTCCGCTCGATCCCGAGCCGATGGTGCAGGCCTTCCGCCGCTGGGACGAAGAAGTCGGCGGCGCCAAGCGCAAGGGCTGACGCACTGGATCTTGATCCTCGGGCCGTATCGAGAACAGCCCGAGGATGAGTGCTCGAACGGAAACGCGATATGACCATTCACGCGGCTGAATTTCGCGAATTGAGGCTCGATCGGGTGTCGCGCGAATTCGGCACCGTCGCAGCGCTGAGAGACGTCAACCTGACGGTCCGCCAGGGCGAGTTCATCGCGCTCCTTGGGCCGTCCGGTTGCGGGAAATCGACGACGTTGAACATCCTGGCGGGCCTGCTGCCGGCAACGGGCGGCGGCATCTGGCTCGACGAGCGGCGGATCGACAACCTCCGTCCGGAACAACGCGGCTTCGGAATGGTCTTCCAGAACTACGCGCTGTTTCCGCACATGACGGTGCGCAAGAATGTCGGCTTCGGGCTGAAGATGCGCGGTGTGCCGAAAGCCGATGCCGAGCGGCGGATCGAGGAGGCTATTGCCCTCGTTCAGCTCCAAGGGCAGGAGCACAAGCTGCCGGGGCAGTTGTCGGGCGGCCAGCAGCAGCGTGTCGCGATCGCGCGCGCGATCGTCGTCGAGCCGCCCCTCGTGCTGATGGACGAGCCGCTCTCCAACCTCGACGCGAAGCTCAGGCTGGAAATGCGAGCCGAGATCCGGCGCATTCACAATGCGCTCGGGGCGACGACGATCTATGTCACCCACGACCAGGAGGAGGCGTTGTCGCTTGCCGACCGGATCGTGGTGTTGCGGGACGGCGTGGTCCGGCAGGTCGGCACGCCAGAGGACCTCTTCGCGCGGCCCGACCACCTCGACGTCGCCGAATTCATGGGCTTCCGCAACCAGATGCATGGGCAGGTCGTCTCGGTCGAGGGGGCCGGCGCCGTGGTGCAAGCAGGCCGGATCCGCATTGCCGGACGGATGCGTGAGCCGGTCCGGCCTGGTGAGGCCGCAGTCGCCGTGGTTCGCCCGGACGATCTCCATCCGGTCGCGGCAGGAGATAGCGCTGTCGCCACGGAGGTCGTCTCAACCGAGTTTCGAGGACGCGAATTCGTCGGGTTCGGCCATGCCATCGAGGGCGGAACGGAATTGTCCTTCCGCTCGCCGGAGCGTCTCGAGCCTGGGACGATCGTGCATCTCGGCGCCGGGCCAGATCACGTTCTCGTCTTTACGGGAGGTCGGGCATGACCTCCCGGGTTTCGGTCGCCGATCGAGCACCATCTCTGATGCAGCGCGCTGCGGCCCAGGGCATCGATAGCCTTACGCTGCTGGCGATTCCGGCGGTGCTCTTCGTGCTGATGCTGTTCATCTACCCGTTTGCCTACGGGTTGTGGCTGTCGTTCCAGCCAAAGGCAGGCTCGGCGCTCGCAAACTATTCACGCTTCTTTTCGGACTCGTTTCTATACGGGACGATCGCCACGACTCTGTGGCTTGCGATGCCAGTCACCCTGTTGAACCTGCTGCTTGCAGTTCCCATCGCCCTTCGCGTTCGGCTCATGCGGCGTCAGAGAATTCTGACCACGATCCTCGTTGTGCCGATCACGCTCGGAACCGTGCTCGTGGCCGAAGGGCTGTTGAACTACCTGGGACCACAAGGATGGTTCAATCGCACGCTCCTGACTTTCGGCATCATCTCCGAACCCATCCGCCTCGTTCACAACTACACGGGTGTGTTCCTGTCGCTCCTGATCACGGGATTTCCGTTCACGTTCCTTCTGACGCTCTCCTATATCAGCGGCGTCGATCCGGCGCTCGAACAGGCGGCGGCGACTCTCGGGGCGGGTCCATGGGAGCGCTTCTCGCACGTGATGCTGCCGCTGCTCCTGCCTGGACTCGCGATCACCTTCTGTCTGTCGTTCGTCCAAGCCTTCTCGGTATTCCCGTCCGCCGTGCTCCTCGGAGCTCCGGCCGGCCCGACCCGCGTGATCTCCATCGCGGCATATCAGGCCGCATTTGAGGAGTACGACTACTCCATGGCTTCGGCTATCGCCATGCTGATGGCTATCGTGCAACTCGGGATCGTTGTCGTCGTGCTCGCTGCCCGAGGCGTGTTCTATCGCGGACCGACGGCCGGCGGAAAAGGGTGAGCTCATGATTCGCGACAACACCCTTGGCGCGCGGCTCTGGGCGATCGCAGTCTGGACCGTCGTCGGCTTCTTCGTGGTCAACCTGTTCGCCATGATCGCAACGGTGATCACGAGCTCGTTCGCGACGCGGTGGCTCGGAACATGGCTGCCGGCCGGCTGGACCACCCGCTGGTATTCGGCCGCCTGGGACGAGTTCCAACTCCATGACGTGCTCATCGTCACCTTCGAGGTCGTGTTTCTCGTCGTGCTCTTTTCGGGCCTCCTCGGCGTTCCCGCGGCCTATGCCCTGGCGCGCAGGAACTTTCCAGGCAAGCAGCTCGTCATGCTCCTGTTCCTTCTCCCGCTTCTTGTCCCGCCGATCACGTTTGGCATTCCGCTCGCCACGGTCCTGTATCAGGCCGGGCTTGCCGGCTCGATGTCCGGTGTCGTCCTGGCCAATCTGGTTCCGACCGTGCCCTTCGTGATCCTCGTCATGATCCCGTTCATCGAGCAGATCGATCCGCGGGTCGAAGCCGCAGCGCGAGTCTTCGGCGCCAATACTCCGCGCCTGTTCCTTCACGTGCTCCTGCCGCTGCTCCTTCCAGGAATGCTCGCGGCGCTGCTGCTCGTCCTGGTGCGCACGATCGCCATGTTCGAGCTGACCTTCCTCACCGCCGGTCCAACGAGCCAGACTCTCGTGGTCGCGCTCTACTATGCGGTTTTTGCCGCCGGCGTGCGCGCAGTGCAGTCGATTGACGCCATGGCCGTCATCTACATGGCAACGACGCTGATCTGGCTTGTTATCGCGCTACGGTTCGTCAATCCGACCCAGATCGTCGGTCGGGCGAAGCAGGAGCCCGCCCGTTGAGCCTCTTCCGAGCGGATCGCGCCGATGCGATCCCCGGGGTGCTACCGATCAAGTTGCGAAAACCGGTCGAGAGTCACGGGCAAGTTTGCCGCCGATGCTACATGAGGAACTGGAAGGGGTCGGCGATCTCCGCAGCGAGCCTCAAGGCGAGACCAAGGGCCGCAACGAAGGGCCACGCCGCCTTCGAGGCATAGGCGGAGACATCATGGCCGCTCCTCTGCGGCGAGTAGACGACGAAGGGGATCTCCCGCGCCTCGAGAGCCCACATGACTTTGGCGGCTTCTCCCTGGGCGAGATCGCGATCGACTATGGCGGCGTCGACCACCTCGCTGTCCAGGAGCGACAGGGCGTCGCGCTCGCTATGCGTGAGCGCCACGATGGTGCCCCCGGCTTCATCGATCAGCAGATCGAGATCCGCAGCAACAAAGGGATCGTTTTGCACGACGAGGACTCGCGCGCCCTTGAGATCGAGCAGATTGGCGTCGTGATCTTCCATGAGCGGAGCCTCCGGCTGACCGTGCCATCTTGGGAGAGGCCAGATAAAGATGGCATTAGTCGGACGAGGCTGGCCAGCGCCACCCTCACATTCGTCTGAACGAACGTAGATCCGAAGGCGTAGTAGGCAACCCGCTCAGGCAAAATCTGTCGACCATTGATCATCTGTGGAGTGCGACGGGATCGATGACGACCGATGCCTGCCTGCTCGCGTCCGCGAACTTCAACTCAGGAATGCTCTAAACCGGCGATATGCGATGCGGTCTCACGCCGCTCTCATAATGCTGTGATGACGGCCCCGCCGAGCGCACTCAGGACGACCACGAGCCATGGTGGAGCCTGCCACATGAACAGCAGGAGGAAAGCGGCCGCGGCCAGAGCGAAGTCGGCCGAACTCAGAATGCCTGCCGTCCAGACCGGGTGGTAGAAGGCAGCGAGGAGGAGCCCCACCACGGCTGCATTGACGCCCTTCAGGGCGGATTGCACCAAGGCCTTTTTGCGAAGCGCCTCCCAGAAAGGCAGGGCGCTGATCACGAGCAGGAAAGACGGAAGAAACACGGCGATGAGGCACAGGGCAGCCCCCGGCCATCCGTTCGGCTCCTCACCCATCGCCGCGCCGAGATAGGCCGCAAAGGTGAAGAGGGGGCCGGGCACCGCCTGAGCGGCTCCGTACCCGGCCAGAAAGGCGTCGTTCGAAATCCAGCCTGGAGGAACCACTTCGGCCTGGAGGAGCGGAAGGACGACGTGACCACCACCGAACACGAGCGACCCGGCCCGGTAGAAGGAATTGAGCAGCTCGATACCGTGACTATCCGTTGCTGCGCTCAGGAAGGGAAGCCCGAACAGAAGTGCGAAGAACAGGAGGAGCGCGGCAACTGCCATGCCGCGGCTTGCCGAAAGGGGGAGTGAGACATGATCCGATGGAGCACTTCCCTTCAGGAGCGTGATGCCGACGAGCCCTCCGATCACGATCGCAGCGACCTGCCCCCAGGCGGATGGGAGCGCGAGCGTGATGGCCGCAGCCGCAATCGCGAGGGTGGCTCGTTCCCGGTCGGGAGCCAGGGTGCGGGCCATGCCGAGCAGGGCTAGCGCCACGACGGCGACGGCCGCGACCTTCAGCCCATGGAGCCAGCCCGAGCCGAGCACATCTCCGAACGTCCTGACCCCGTAGGCAAAGAGCACGAGGAGCACCGCGGAGGGCAGGGTAAAGGCCGTCCAGGCCGCCAGAGCTCCGAGATAGCCGGCCCGTGAGAGGCCGATCGCCATCCCGACCTGACTCGATGCCGGACCGGGTAAGAACTGGCACAGCGCGACCAGATCGGCATAGCTCCGCTCGTCGAGCCAGCGGCGGCGCGCGACGAACTCCGTCCGAAAATAACCGAGATGCGCCGTCGGACCGCCGAAGGACGTCAGGCCAAGGACCAGAAAAGCACCGAAGACCTCACGGGCACTGCCTTCGCCCTGGCTCCGTGTGGGCTCCGGCAGAGGCGAGGAATTTGCCGCAGGGTCTCGCATGTGTTCCTCAGCCGTCACGGGCACCTTGATCCAACTGTCTCGGGCGCGAGCCGCTCGACAGGGCGGTACAGCCCGATCCTGGTCAGTCTCACATGCCGTTGGGCTTTAAGAAGGAGCATGGGGGGCTATGGCCCAAGCAACCGTGTGGATGGAGGCTTTGGCGGATCGGAATACGTGATAACGGAGCGAGCTCCTGCTCGCCCCGTTACGATCTGGCGGACGTTGTCGCAGAGGTGTGATCGTTACCGCATCCGAACCGTGCGGAGAACTCTGCCGGAGCGGGCATCGATGATGACGCGCATGCTGTGGCCACGTCTGTTGATGCCGGAAACACGCCACTCGCGACCCGCACGAGCGACTCGATTCACGTCCACGATGCCCTGGCGGCGCGCGATGCGCACGGCTTCTCGCTCCGAAATGCGCCAGTCGCCGCGATGGCGGTGGTCTCGATCCGGCGTGATCCGCACCCCGCCAGGACCAATCTGGACGCTCTGCGCCTGTGCGGTGTTGCTCATGCCCGATATCGTGTGAGGAGCAGCAAAGAATATGCCGAGGCAGGCAAAGATGGTGCAGTGCGAGAGTGAGAGGCGCATATCGATTCTCCTGACGTTCGTCGTTGCCGGACCTTGGCCGTTTCAGCCTGAACTTCCGGTTAACGCATCGCTGCCTGCGGGTAGCCTTTTAATCGGTCCTTGAGCCGGACGGACAACGTTCCAGGGCAGGAGAAGTTCTATTATTGTTCTAGAGATCAGCAGCGCGGCGGAGCCGGATCGAAACAGCACATCCATCCTCGCGTCCGGCTCCAACCGGCTCGGGTCTGTTGACATCTCCGTTTGGCAGAACGACTTGGCCTCGACCTGATGGTGAGGGCACGCGCCATATCGCAAGCGTGGAGATCGCCATGACGCCACCGGTTCGGATTGCGATAGCGAACACGCTCATTGCAGCGTAGTGGCGTGCCGCCACGATCGAGACCAAACGGATAGAGCTGAACTGCCTGTTGCTGACAATCCGCGATCCTGGCCGAGTCTGACCATCTTTAGGCCTGCGATGATCATGGCCATGCGGCAGTGGCGTTCTTGGCCGGAAAGCCTATCATGTCGACGGCTCTCCTGGGACGAACCCGGCGTGGGCCTCTGCCCTGTTCGATGTCGCCGCGGATTCGTGAACTCTTCTCTTATCGCGCCCGCTATCTGTTGCTCTCGAGGCGGCGAAGGGCTTTACGCAAAGTCGCGAGTGCCTGGTGCACCTCGCGCTTCGACATCAATCCAGCCTCAAGCTCCAACCGAAGGTGCGGTAACTCTACATCGATCCTGTCGCATGTCGCGTCGAGGTCTCGTTCGAGTGCAACCACTTCATAAACGGCGACCGGATAAGCAAGGCCCTTAACTCGGATGTGCCCGCGCTCTTCGCATCTGACTTCCTCGCTTACGTGCACATACGTTTCATATGAGATCAGCACGCCCCCGGGCACCGCTTCGTGCTCGAGCCGTGAGGCAAGGTTCACAGCACCTCCAACGATTGTGTAGTCCATTCGGTCCTCACTGCCAAAGTTACCTACTGTGCAGTAGCCGGTATGAATCCCGATGCGACAACTCAGAGGCGTCTCGACCCCGCTCTGACGCCACACCTCGGCGAGTTCGCCTATCCTCTTTTGCATAGCGAGGGCCATTTTAACGCAAGCGAGAGCATCTTCTCGAATGCCTCGGGTCTCAGGGTCGCCGAAGAACATGAGGATCGCGTCACCAACATATTTGTCGATAGTCGCTCCATAGGCGGCCGCGATATTCGACATCTCAGTCAGGTAGTGATTTAGGAGCTGCGTTAGATCCTCTGACTCCATTTTGTCGGTGATCTCAGTGAAGCCGGCGATGTCCGAGAAGCATACCGTCAACTTTTTGCGTTCACTCGCGATCTTCACCTCTCGGCTGCCGGTAAATATCGAGTTGTAGACTTGCGGTGCGAGATACTTTGCAAGTTTCCTTGAAAGAGCCTCGAGAGCCGCAGTTTTCTCGGACAGGACCTCCTCATGTTGTTTCAACTCCGTAATATCGGAGTATACAGCCACGATGCCGCCATCTTCAGTCCGACGCTCGCTGACCATGATCCAGCGCCCGCTCACGCGTCTTTGCAGAACCGGCTCGCCTGGTTTTTGATGTCGCCGTATGCGGTCGGCGATCCAATCCTCAACTCGGCCTTCAGCGTCCATAATGTAACCGCCTTCTGCGGCTCGCCGCACAATACTTGCGAACGTCATTCCTGCGCGCAGCTCAACTTCGCGACCAGCATAGAGCAGTTCGCCGTACCGACTGTTACAGAGAACAAGTCGATCATCCGCATCGAAAAGGGCAAAGCCCTCAGAGATGGTCTCGATCGCATCCACTAAGCGCTGTCGAGCCTTAGCCACTTCGCGCAGGTTCTTCTCCTCAACTTCACGAGCCGTCTCTCGGAAATGGCGAAGTGCCTCTGCCATTCGCCCAATCTCATCGCTGCCTGACGCCGGTACGGGCGTTCGCAAGTCCCCGCCAGCAATTGCAAGCATGCTCTGGCTCACCCCTGCCAGACGGGCAAGAAGGTTGCGATCGACATATAGCCAAACGATCAAGGCCGAGCTCAGAAGACTGGCCAGCACGATCGTGCCAAGCACACCGGTGCTGAGTTCCTGCACACGCTTCGACTCGGCGCTAGCGGCCGCAATATCCGCTTTGGCGCTCGCCACAAGCCGGTCAACCGCCTCGGTCAGGCCGCCCGAAAGAGTGGCGTTCTCTGCCAGCATCCGCTCACCGCGGCTGAGCGCGTCAAGTTCGCGCTCGCGAACAGCGGGCAAACCCTCCGACCCCATGGCGAGCGCAGCGAGCTCGCGCACCCGGTCAAGGAAGCGGTCCCGGAGCGAGGGCTCGAATTCGGACGCGATCGCCTCGAGGGCGGAAAGCGATCGTTTAAGGGGAAAGGCGAGCAGCGACACATCCGCGGGTGAGGGTGCGTCAGCGGCCTTGAGCAGGCTGCTATTAATCGCTGCGATCTCGAGCTGCGCCTTTTGCAATGGAACGAAGCCGGCAACCGCACGGGCGAGGACCTCGCCTGATCCATTCCCTCCTGCGTGCCGCCACTCCGCGACTTGAGAATCGAGAACGAGAATGCCCGGCGTTACTAGCCGATGGGTGCCGACTACCGTGGCGGAGAGTCGGCTCAGGAGCTTCGCTTTAGCCTGAGCGATTGCGAGCCTCTCGGCAACAAGCCTGTCGAGTGCGTCGAGGTTGCTGCCGAGCCGAGCCACCGATGCCTCGATCGGACCAAATATGGCTTCCGAACTGGTATCGCGCAGCTTGGCGAGGATCTCCTCTAACCTGGCGAGCTGGGTGCGGATATCGGCAGCAACCTTTGCTCGGCCGGCTTCGTTCGGGGCCGCGAGGAGCGCCGGGGCGGCAGCGGCGATCCGCTCGGCTTGCCGTGACAGCTCCAGTAAGGCGAGAGCGGCCGGTGCGTGCTCCTCAGTGGTTCGCTCGAGGACCTGACCGAGTTCAAGGACGGCCCACATCGCGGCCGCGGCGCCGAGCACGGCGAAAGCACTGATTCCGAAGAAAGCTACCAGCAACCGCCAGCGTACGCTCACAGGTCCCGGCATCGTCTCGTCCCTAGCGCCACGTTATAGAAACGACGGAGACTCAAGTCGAAACCGCGCATCCCCAAGGTCGCATGTCCCTAGCGGGCGAGGATGAGCCAATCGAGTACTTGCCCAAACCAGTCCGATGCCGGTGCCTCGTTTAGGACAAGCCTCAAAAACAAAATCTATCGATAATACGCCATTTGAGCTACAAATTGAAAAGCTGAGCGCAGATGCTCGCTAGGGTCGCCTGGATGACAAGGAGACGACAAGCGGGCGCCATGAATCAGGGCGCGACGATTCACTTTCCGGCACCACTCAGCCGGTCTCTCATCCGTTTGGCCGTTCTTGCCGTCCTGACCACGGGCGGAACCAGCGTGGCGCGGGCCGATATCCTGATCGCCGTTGCCGGCCCGTTGAGCGTTTCTCCGATGACGGCGCAGTATGCGACGTTCGGTGAGGAGCTGCAGCGCGGCGCCGAGCTGGCAGTGCGCGATGTCAACGAGAGCGGTGGCATTAACAGCCAGAAGCTCACCCTCGTGATCGCCGACGACGCCGGCTGCGACCCGAAAATGGCAGTGGAGGTTGCGGATGAACTCGCCAGACAGGGCGTCGTCTTTGTCGACGGGCACTATTGTTCAAGCGCCTCAATCCCGGCCTCTCGGGTCTACCACGAGAAGCGCGTCCTGATGATCAGCCCCGGCTCGACCAACCCTCGTCTCACCGAGCAGGGCTTTGCAAACGTTTTCCGTGTCTGCGGGCGCGATGACGTGCAAGGCGCCTTCGCTGCCGATTACGTCGTCGATAATAAGCTGACGGACGGCATAGCTATTGTCCATGACCAGAGCGCATACGGCAAGGGTATCGCCGACGAGTTCAGGAGACGACTGAACGAGCGCGGCGTCCGGGAGAAGATGTACGAGGCTATTGCGCAGGGCGACAAGGAGTTCGGCGACCTGATCGCGAAGATGAGGAACAGCGGCATCCAGCTGATCTATTTTGGCGGATATTTCACCGAGACGGGTCTGTTCGTGCGCCAGGCGCGCGGGCGTGGCCTGACCGCCACGATGCTGGTGACCTCGGGTTCGTTCAATCAGCAATACTGGGACCTGGCCGGTTCTGCCGCAGAAGGCACACTCATGACCTTCGGACCGGAACCGCGCAAGCTGTCCTCGGCAATTGAGGTGGTAAAGAGGTTCGAGGCTGAAGGCTTCAGCCCAGAGGGTTACACGCTCTACGCCTATGCTGCGATCCAGGTCTTTGCCGATGCTGCCAAGAAGACAGGCTCGACCGAACTCGACGAACTGGCGAAGGCGCTGCATGGGGGAAGGTTCGAGACCGTGCTCGGGCCGATTACCTTCGACGACAAGGGCGACGTCAAGGGCTTTAAGTATTCCATGTACCGCTGGCACGACCGCAACTATGAGGAAATCTGCTGCCGCCCTCCCGGAAAGTGAGCCGGAGAGTCACGCAGTCGCCCGATTACGCAGGTTGAGCAGGCCCTGCTTCCCGCGCAGGCTTGGTCAGAACCCGGCACTGGCTTGGAGCTGAGCCGGAAGATGCCGAGCTGGACGCGTCTGCCATCGCATAGAACCACCCCGCCTGCGCGCCGTCGTTTCTCTGCTGTCGTCAGGGTAGCGCCGCAGCTATAATGGTGGAGCACCTCGATACCTGATTGTGATCGCGCGTAACGCGCACAAGCCAGCTATCAGGCCCATGCCTCCGGAGTGCGGCCATGGCAACAGCATGGGTTGAGCGGCGGCTGGCGGCGATCCTGGCGGCGGATGTCGTCGGGTATTCCCGTCTGGTCGAGCAGGACGAGGCCGGCACGTTGGCCGCTCTCAAAGTGCTCCGCCGCGAGGTGATCGATCCGCTGCTGGCCGAGCATCACGGCCGGATCGTGAAGCTGATGGGCGACGGTGCCATCGCGGAGTTCGGCTCGGTGGTCGATGCGGTGCTCTGTGCGGTCGCGGTGCAGAAGGGCGTGGCCGAGCGACAGGCCGATGTGCCCCCTGAGCGCCGGATCGTGTTCCGGATCGGCATCAACCTGGGCGACGTGGTGGTCGAGGGCAAGGATCTGCTGGGCGACGGCGTGAACGTGGCGGCCCGCCTCGAGCAGCTCTGCGAGCCCGGTGGCGTGCTGATCTCCGGCACCGCCTACGATCACCTCCACGGCAAGGTCATCGTGCCGCTCGATTTCGCGGGCGAGCAGAAGGTCAAGAACATCGAGCGGCCTATCCGAACCTACAGGATCACTTTCAATGGCAAGCTGACGAGTTGGCGGCCCTTTGGGCACCTGAAACGGTGGGCACCAGCGGCAGCCATGGTCCTGCTCGCACTGGGGCTCTTGGGCGGCATCTCGCGCTTTTACTGGCCCGGCAGTGAACCGCCGGTCGGCAAGCCCGCCATCGCGGTGCTGCCATTCGACAACCTTCCCGGCGATCAGTCGACCGGATTGCTGGCGGACGGTCTGACCGAGGACATCATCACCGATCTCGCCCGGTTCCGCGACCTTGCCGTAATCGCCCGCAATTCGACGGCAGTCTACAAGGGCAGGCCGGTCGACGTCCGCGAGGTCGGCCGGAACCTGAACGTCGGCTACGTGCTGGAGGGCTCGGTCCAGCGTCAGGCCGATCGCCTGCGCGTCACCGCCCAGTTGATCGATGCCACAACGGGTGCGCATGTCTGGTCGGACCGCTGGGATCGTCCGCTCGAGGACGTCTTTGCCGTGCAGACGGAGGTCGCCGAAAAGGTGGCCGCGCAGCTCGGCGGCTACACCGGCAGCATCCTCGCGGCGGGCCAGGATACGGCCAAGCGCAAGCGGCCGGAAAACCTCTCGGCCTACGAGCTCTATCTGCTGGGCGTCGAAGCGAAGCACCGGGAAACCCGGGAGAGTGTCGAGGAAGCCATTCGGCTGCTGAAGCGCAGCCTCGAGATCGACCCGAAGTTCGCGCGCGCCTGGACGGCCCTCGCCTGGAGCTACACGGTGCTGAAGGGCTGGGTTGACGACACGCTAGACATGCGGCGAACCCGCCTCGGCGCGGCCCGGCGGGCGGTTGAGCTGGATCCGCAGGACGCCGAGGCGCATGCGGCTCTGGGGTCCATGCTCGGTCAGGGAGGTGATCTTGCCGAAGCCGAGGCCGAACTCGATCAGGCTGTGAGCTTGAACCCGAACTCAGCCGACATCCTCACCTTCTATGCGGACTGGGCGAGCGCGTTCGGCAAGCCCGAGAAGGGGGTGGAGGCGGCCGAGAGGGCGATCCGGCTCAATCCCCACATGCCGAGCTGGGCGCTCAACACCTACGCGTATGCCTTCTTCATGGTCGGGCGCTACGAGAAGGCGCTGCGGGTTCTCGATCGCAAGCCGCGCGAGACCTATCGGCGGAACAATTTCGTGTTCCGTGCGGCGAGCCTTGCTGCGACTGGTCAGGCGGAGGAGGCGCGCGCTGCGGTGGCCGAGACGCTGGCGCGCTTTCCCGGCCTGACGATCGAGAGCTTCGCAGTTTTCGACCCGAGCTGGAGCGCGGCTGAGCGTCTGCGGCTGGTCGAGACGATGCGCGCGGCAGGCTTCCCGGCCTGCGCCAAGGCAGAGGAGCTTTCTGGCCTCCAGAAGCCCGCACGCCTGCCGGAGTGCTCTCAAGCGGAAGCCGCGCATTAAGCCCGGATTGCTGCGTGCCTCGCTCCAAAGGAGGCCGGACGCCAACGAACCGGATCAGATCTGGTGATTTGCTACCATCCCGTTTCGGTTGAAGGTCGCTTACGGATCAGATTCGATCCCAGAACGCCCGAACCGGAAGGACCGCTCACCTCGTGATTGTAGAAGTTCGGTCAACTTCAGCTCCGTGCCACCATCAGTCATTCGGTCATCCGGCTAGGGCAAGGGAAGTCATAGCATCC
>NZ_LN811365.1:196770-200401 GCF_001006805.1 Microvirga massiliensis
GGGCGGTGGCGGCACTGGCCGCCCTTACCCAGCTCGGTGAAACGCGCCTGAGACTTGATATCAGCCTGTTGGTTTCTGTCGCCGGCACCCGTCCAGAAACAGGCGGGCACAACATTTCGCCCGGCTGGCGATTTCAGCCGCATCCGGCGCGGCTCGTTCTCCCAACATCGCGGCTCGCTGCGGCTCCATGATCATCATGCCGCGCAGCATGCCCGTCGCTGTCGATGCGTCCTCGAGCGCGATCAATCCGCGGTCGCACAGCCGTTTGAGCCAGCTCGTCATGGCCTCCGTGGTCCGGCCGATAGCGACCTCATAAAAAGTGGCGGCGATCTCGGGAAAGCGGTCAGATTCGCCGAGCACCAGCCGGTAGATTGCGATTGTCTCCCCGTTTAGGGTCAAGGTGCCATAGGCAGCCAGCAGGCGTTCGAATGCGTCTTCCACCGGGAGCGGGTCGAGCGCCGCCGCATCGATGTCCAGCATGAAGCGGGAGATCCGGTCGGAAACGACGCTGCGAAACAGGTCGGCCTTGGTCGGGATCAGGCGATACATGGTCTTGGTCGACACGCCGGCGCGCTGGGCGACGGCCACCATGCTGGCTCCGGCATAGCCGTTCGCCAGAAACTCCTGACGCGCCGCTTCGATCACAAGCTGCCGCGTCTCTTCATCGGGCCGGACCTGCGGTCGTCCGCGTGACCGTCGGACCACGTGCACATTTTGTCGCATTACGGTTTTCCAAATTCTCATTGACGACTTCTGCGCGGCGGCGCATTTTGGAAACTAACAATTTTCTAAAACTAAGCCAAGCGGATTCTGGGGGCTCGCGCGAACGGGAAAGGACCCGGGCAATGAGCCAGCATCAGACTGTCTTCACCATCGAGAAGACGCTTCCGGTTGCCGAGGCGGCGCCCGGGCTCACCGTGAGGCAGGAGCCTCTTCCGGCGCCCGAGGCCACTTCCCCGCCGACCGGGGCTGCCCCCAAGCACGTCGGGAAGTATTCCATCCGCAAGCTGTTGCTCGTCGGGGCGAGCCTCATCGCCGTCGCGGGCGCCTCTCAGTATGGCTGGCGGTATTGGACCGGCGGGCGCTTCGAGGTCTCGACCGACGACGCCTACGTCAAGGCTGACAACACCACGATCGCCCCGAAGATCTCCGGCTACATTGCCGCCGTGCCGGTGGGCGACAACGAGCCCGTCAAGGCGGGTCAGGTCTTGGCCCGCATTGACGACCGCGACTTCCAGGTTGCGCTCGAGCAGGCCAAGGCCGATGTCGAGGCCGCCAAGGCCAACATCGCCAACAAGCGGGCGGCGATCGCCGCTCAGCAATCCGCAATCGCGGCAGCCAGGGCCACTGTCGAAGTCGATCAGGCGAACGAGACCTTCGCCGAGCAGGAGGACAAGCGCTACGCCGCGCTCGCCTCCAAGGGCTTCGGCAGCCTCCAAAATGCCCAGCTGGCAGCCTCGCGCATCGCCGCCGCTCGCGCCACCGTGGCACGCGGCACCGCCGCCCTCGCCAGCGCAACGGGACAGCTCGACGTGCTCCAAGCCGAGCTCGGGCAGGCGCAAGCAGCCCTTGGCCGCGCCGAGGCCGCACGGCACCAGGCGGAATTGAACCTCTCCTACACCAGCATCGTCGCGCCGATCGACGGCGTGATCGCCAATCGCACCCTGCGGGTCGGGCAGTATGTGCAGGCGGGGACGCAGCTCATGGCCGTGGTGCCGACGGAAGCGGCCTACATCATCGCGAATTACAAGGAGACACAGCTCACCAATGTGCGCGCCGGCCAGCCGGTGGAAGTCGAGGTCGACATGTTCCCCGGCCAAGCCTTCCGGGGCCGCGTTGACAGCCTCTCGCCCGCGAGTGGGCAGGAATTCGCGCTGCTGCCCCCCGACAACGCCACCGGCAACTTCACCAAGGTGGTCCAGCGCATCCCGGTGAAGATCGTCCTCGACGCCGGCGGTCCGCTCGCGGTCGTGCTGCGTCCGGGCATGTCGGTCTATCCGACGATCGACACCAAGGCCGAGGCAACGCGCATCGCCTCCATTCCCGAGCGTAACGGCTGAGACCCGAACGGGTCGCGCAGGAGACATGCCATGTCGACCACGACACCAGCCATGACGTTGGGCTCGCGCCCCGTGCCACTTGCTGCAGCCCCGTCCGACAGGGCGAGCCTCACCTCCTGGATCGCCGTCCTCGCGGGCATGATCGGCGCGTTCATGGCGATCCTCAACATCCAGATCACGAACGCTTCGCTTCTCAACATCGAAGGGGGCATCGGTACCGGCGTCGACAACGGCGCCTGGATCTCGACCTCCTATCTTATCGGTGAGATCGTCGTGATCCCGCTCACCGACTATCTGAGCCGCGTCTTCTCCTTCCGGCGCTACATGCTGGCGAACACCGTCCTGTTCGCGCTCTTCTCGATGGCCTGTGCCTTCACGCACGACCTCGGTTCCATGATCGCCATGCGCGGCCTGCAGGGCTTTTCCGGCGGCATCCTCATCCCGATGGCGTTCACCACGGTGCTGACCAAGCTGCCCAAGGCTCAGCAGCCGATCGGACTTGCCCTCTTCGCGCTCTCCGTCACCTTCGCGCCCGCCATCGGTCCGACCATCGGCGGCTATCTGACGGAGAACTATGGCTGGCAGACCATCTTCTTCGTGAACACGCCGCCCAGCATCATGATGGTCATCGCGCTCGCCTTCACGCTCGAGAAGACGCCCATGCAGCTATCGCTGCTCAAGGAGGGTGACTGGGCTGGCATCGTGACCATGGCCATCGGGCTCTCCGCGCTGCAGACCGTGCTCGAGGAGGGCAACAAGGACGACTGGTTCGAATCGCCCTTCATCCTCAATCTCAGCATCATGGCGGCCGTGTTTCTCGCCGCGTTCATCGCGATCGAGCTGACGGTGCAAAAGCCGCTCGTCAATCTGCGCCTCCTGAAGCGGCGCAACTTCGGCATCGGCGTGCTCGTCAATGTGCTGGTCGGCTTTGCGCTGTTCGGCAGCGTCTACATCCTGCCTCAATACCTTGGCCAGGTGCAGCGCTACAACGCCGAGCAGATCGGCAATGTGCTGGCGTGGACGGGCCTGCCGCAGCTCTTCCTGATCCCGCTCGTGCCGTTGCTGATGAAGCGCTACGACCCGCGCTATATCGGTTTCGTCGGCATCGGCATCTTCGCCGCGAGCTGCTTCATGAACATCACCCTGTCGCTGGACAGCTCGGGCGACCAATTCTTCCTGCCCAACGTCGTGCGCGCCATCGGCCAAGCCTTGGTGCTGACGCCGGTCAGCAGCATCACGACAGCCGGCATCGCTCCGAGCGAGGCGGGTGCTGCTTCCGGCCTGTCGAACATGCTGCGCAATCTCGGGGGGGCCGTCGGCACTGCAACGCTCGCGACGGTTCTGACCACGCGCGAGCAATTCCATTCCAACATCATCGGCCAATCGGTCACGCTCTATCGGGAGGAGGTGCGCCAGAGGATCAGCGACCTGACGCAGTATTTCATGGCGCATGGCGTGGCTGATCCGGCCGCCACGCAGCATCAGGCAATCGCGGCAATCGGTGCGACCGTCCGCCGGCAGGCCCTCATCCTGGGCTTCAGCGACACGTTCGCGGTGATCGGCACGTTGCT
>NZ_LN811365.1:200702-203482 GCF_001006805.1 Microvirga massiliensis
CGCGATCGCAGCCATCGTGCTTCTCTTCGCCCGCAAAGTGGGCGTCGGGAGCGACGCGGGCGGCGCGCATTGAGATGCCGCTGATCAAGAGAGGGAATGAGCGCCGCGAGCTTGGCGAGCATGGGTTCGCGCCTTGCGCGCGACCTCTGGAGACCCTTCGGATGCCCGGAACGGCTCTGGCCATCGGCCTGCGCGCGGCTCACCAAGTCCAATGTCATCATCGGCGGCAGCGGCAGGTGCAACCTTCGTTTAGGCCCACCAAGCCATCGTAGCATCGCAGTTGCCGCAAGTAGAATGGATTGCTCGTACTGACCAACCTAATCTGACGTCAATCGAAGAGCGCACTGAACCGGTTGTCCTGGTTCGTTCATCAGGAGCGTAGAGTTGGACGGTTCGGCTCGGAGATTGAGGAGATCATGGTTTTTGTTCTGTTCGACAACGCGACAGGCACGCAACGAGCCATTCCCGTGCCGGTCAAAGCGCGACCGCAGCCCAGCGTCCCGGCTGCCATTCTCACTCACCCGCGTTTCGCTGTTCGCGCTTGAGGTTTGAGATGAGACGCCTTTGCGAACTGGCTCGGTGTTGGGTTTTGCGTGAACTCGACCGCCAGCTTCAGCAGCGCTGTCCAGCCGCCATCGCGGCGAGAGGCAAAGCGAAGCTCACCTAAGAGGAGACGAGATGACTAGGAAACTGACTGCCAAAGAAGTTGTTCTTAAGTCCGGTTTGAAGTGCCGCTGCCCCGAATGCGGCAAGGGCAAGCTGTTCCAGGGCTTTCTGACGCTGGCGCCCCGCTGCGAGGTGTGCGGCCTCGACTATTCCTTCGCCGATCCGGCGGACGGACCGGCCTTCTTCGTGATGATGATCATGGCCTTCCCGGCAACAGCGTTCGGCATTTGGATCGAGTTAGCCTTCGAGCCCGCGCTGTGGGTGCACTTCGTCACGACGCTGCCCTTCCTCCTGTTGAGCTGCATTCCACCGATCCGCCCCTTCAAAGGCGTGCTGGTAGCGAGCCAGTACGTGAACAAGGCGGAGGAAGTCCGCTTCGATACCTCACGAGAGGTGGATCCGAAGGATGAACCGAGGTCCGTCGCGATCACTACAAACTGATGCTGTCGTCATGGCCAAGACACCTTGTGGAACCGAGGGCTGCGCCCGCATCGCCGACGATAACCCGATTTTCCGTAAGACACTCGCGCAGTTGCTGCGAGCCAAGGGCCACGAAGTGATCACGCCGCAGACGGGAGTGAATGCCTACCTGGCTCTACGCGACCGAAGCCGGTCCGTCGGGTCGCTTTACGCGCGTGTCGCTCTGCCTGGCTTGATAGATGGATGGATTCTCGCCGACGAGTACGCCGACTTGCACAGAGATCGGGCCGTGATCCTGGCTGGCGTCGAGGCTCGGGTTTCAGCACAAGGCGACATCGTCCTGAAGCAGCCCACGCCCACCACCGCGTTCGTTCACCGGTTGCGGACCGCGATGCGGGTCCGCTCGGCAGCAGCGTCCATAGCCCGTTGAGACAAAGGTACACATGCCATGAACATTCAATTCCAACCGCATCCGGCTGTCGCCAAGCGAGACCTCCCGTTCGAATGCATCGCGCTGGTCTTGCAAGGTGGTGGTGCGCTCGGGGCCTACCAGGCCGGCGTCTATGAGGCTCTTGCGGAGGCCAGAATTCATCCCGACTGGGTCGCCGGTGTCTCAATCGGCGCCATCAACTCAGCCATCATCGCGGGAAACGAGCCGGCCGAGCGGGTCGGGAAGCTGCGCGCCTTCTGGCAGGAAATCACCGCCAACCCGCTGCTCGACTGGGCTGTCGCCGTCAACGCACTCACTCCGAAAGGCGACCTGCCGCGCGCGCTCTTCAACCAGCTGAGTGCGACCTACGCGGCCATAACGGGCGCTGCGGGCTTTTTCACGCTTCGGCAGCCCGCTCCCTGGCTGCACCCGTACGGCGCTCCGGAAGCGACGAGCTTCTACGAGACCAAGCTCCTGAAGAGCACGCTCGAGCGGCTTGTCGACTTCGACCGGATCAATGCTAGGGCGACGCGCTTCAGTGTCGGCGCGGTGAACGTGCGCACCGGCAATTTCGTTTACTTCGATAACGAGAAGCACACGATCCGAGCCGAGCACGTGATGGCGAGCGGATCGCTTCCGCCCGGCTTCCCGGCCGTCGAGATCGAGGGCGAATTTTACTGGGACGGCGGCCTCATCTCGAACACGCCGCTGCAATGGGTCGTCGAGCAAGGCCCCCGCCAGGACACGCTGGCCTTTCAGGTGGATCTCTGGAGCGCGCGCGGCGAGCTTCCCGGCAATTTGGCCGACGTCGTGACGCGTCAGAAGGAAATCCAATATTCGAGTCGCACGCGCGCCAATACCGACCAGTTCAAGCGCTACCAGCGCGCCCGAAACGCGCTCGCGGGCCTTCTCTCGAATTTACCGGCGGACCTTCTCGCCAGCGAGGAAGCCAAGATGCTGAGCTCGATCGCCGACCACAAGGTCTACAACCTCGTCCAGCTGATCTACCGCTCGAAACACTACGAAGGCCATTCCAAGGATTACGAGTTTTCCCGGCTGTCCATGGAGGAGCATTGGCGCGCCGGTTATCACGACGCGGTGCGCACGTTGCGCCATCCCGAGGCCTTGCAGCGGCCCCGCAATCAGGACGGGGTCTACACGTTCGATCTTGCCGTGGACGGGCGGGAATAGCGCGAGCGTAAGGCACGAAAGACGTCCTGCACCCGTGATCTCGCGAGCGAGCCGCTCGATCAACCAAAGGAGC
>NZ_LN811365.1:204364-226689 GCF_001006805.1 Microvirga massiliensis
TTCGACGAGCGCGACCTTCATTCCGGCGGCGGTCAGCCGTCCGGCGAGCGAGGGGCCCGCCTGTCCGGCCCCGAGGACGATCGCGTCGAAACCTTGGGTCATGGTGCGAGCCCCACGATGAGTGCTGCGCCGAGGATCGCCGCGCGTCCTCGCGCAGGCCGGCACGGCGATCCTTTCGGAAAGCCAAAGCTAGGCCCACCGGGGCCGCTGCTCATGACGGCAGCTCCTTGCCGGCCTGCTCCGCCACCATGTACTCGGCGTACCAGTCCGGCCAGCCCTCGTCATGGTGGCCAATCCGCTTCTCGTGCTCGCCGTGCGCGGCCGCCGCACGGCGGAGCGCGGCCGCGAGTTCGGTCGACGAAGTGAAGGTCGTGTCATCCGTATCCACGCGTCCCGGCAACCGCGCGGTGATCTCCTGCAACAGCCAGCTATTGCCGTCCGGGTCACTGAACGTAGCGAACGAGTTGTAACTGCGCCGCTCCGGATCCGGTCCGCTCAAGGGCCCCTCCCCGACGGCGGCACGGTGGAACACTTCGCTCACATCGACACCCCGCTCGACGAGTTCGGCGCGCGCCGCCTCGATGTCGGATACGATGAGATACATTCGCTGTGCCGAGCCCGGCTCGGCCGACGTCACGCCGTTGCCGAAGTGGATCGAGCACGGCGAGCTCGGAGGCGTAAATTGTACAACCCGAAACGCATCGCCCTTGACGAAGTCGGCGTCGAGCCTCCACCCCAAGCCGCCGTAGAAGCGCTTGGCGCGATCGACATCCGCAACAGGGATGACGATGACCTCGAGCTTCATATCGACCGTCCGCGTTCTCGGAGGCTCGATTGCGGTTTCATCATGTACCTGAGTGCTGCTCATGTCTGGCTCCTTAGGTATGAGTGCCTTGAGAGCGGCAACACACTCCTCAGTGCGTGCGTCACAGCAAAGGCACGCAGTCGAACTGATTAGGCCATCAGGTTACGCAAACCAGGCGGCCCAGGAGCGACGTCGACAAGGCTGTCGATCAGAAAGCGGCCCGTCGGAGCCCAGGTCCAATGCAGGACTCTAACTTATGTGAACAAGATACGCCTTCTTGCCTGGGTGCGGAAGCGTCACAGAACCCGCGACAACTCTCCGAGTGGAACCTTCCTCCACTGGTGATCCGCGCCTTCGGGGCGCATTGCCATTATTAGCAGCGTGAAAAATCCTCCCTGCTCCATTGGCTGGCCAAAGGGCTATCGTTGCTTTGAGCGGTGGGCCGCGAACTCGACCAGCCCGTCGGACATGCCCGCCGGGAAAGAGTCCGTTTGTCGATCTACAGGAAGTCACTTGGTGTCGGCGTTAGCAATGTCCGCTGATCCGGGTGCTTTATCTGCGCCCCGCGGACTCCTAACGCCGGCAACCCTGCAGAAATATGCGCCTGCAGTATCTGGCACGGTTTGCGATTTCAGCGGCATCCGGCCCGGCACGCTCTCCAGCATGACTGCCCGTTGCGGCTCCATGGTCGTCATGCCGCGCAGCATGCCCGTCACCGCAAGGCGGGCCAGATTCTTGTCGCTGATATGAGTGATCCCGCTCCGGGCGGTCAGGCCCGGTCGAAGCGGCCTAGGTAATCGCGCTTGCCAATGGCGACGCCCATGTGGCGCAGAATATCGTAGGCGGTCGTGACGTGAAAGAAGAAGTTCGGCAGAGCGAAGCTCAGGAGATAGGCGTCGCCAGGCGCGGTCAATTTCGTGTCGCCGCCGAACGAGATCGTCCGCGCCTCGCTTCCCTCGAACACATCGGGCCTAACCTTCTCCAGGAACGAGATGGTCCGCGCGCAGCGCTCGCGCAACTGATCGAGCGTCGTCTCCTCGTCGGCGAAGCTCGGTGCGGGCTCGCCCGTCAGGCGCACGACCGCGAATTTTGCCGTGTCGCTCGCCCGCTGCACCTGGCCGGACAGCGGCAGCATGTCGGGTGCGAGCCGGCCGTTGACGAGCGAAGCAGGATCGAGCTTGTGCTCGGCCGCGTGCGCCGCGCCCTTGTCGATCAGCGTCGAGAGGATCGCGAGTCCGCGCGTGAGCACGGGAACCGAGGCTTGATACATCGAGATCGGCATGCCGTGTCCTTTCGCGTGCCTTTTTGGTTCAGAACGCTCGGAGCCGCCACGATCGCTGCTCTATAGGACAGCGGCACGCTGCTCAAGAGCTTTCCTTGAACGGGCGCAGCTCGAGTTCGTGCGTCCACGCCGTCCGTGGCTGGCGGTGGATTTGCCAGAAGGCCTCGGCGATCGCGTCGATGCTGAGCAGTCTGTCCTCGCCGCGCTCCCTGGCGAGTTGCGGCATACGCGTGTGCAGGCGCTCGCCGTCGATGCCGCCGTCGATCACCACATGCGCCACATGGACGCCGAGCGGGCCGTATTCGCGGGCCATGCTTTGCGCGACCATGCGCAGGCCCGGCTTGGCGGCGGCGAACTGGGCATAGCCTGGCTTGCCGCGCAGGCTGGCGGACACGCCTGTGAAGTTCACGGTCCCGCGGCCGAGCGGCACGAGCCGCCGAGCCGCTCCGCAGCCGACGAGGAAGCAACCGACGTGCCAGAACGCCTCAGACTGCTCCACGGTCAGCTCGCGGAAATCGATGCGCTGGTTGTTGCCGGCATTGTAGACCACGAGGTCGGCCGGACTGATGCCGTTGCGCGCCGTCATGGCACGGTCGAACAGCCGAGCGACCTCGGCTTCGCTCGTCGCATCGGTCATAACCGGCTCGGCACTGCCGCCTGCTCCCGCGATTGCTTGCGCGACCTTGTCAATCTTGCCGCCGGTGCGTCCGGCGATGAGCACACGGTATCCCTCGGCGGCGAAGCGCTGGCACAGTGCCGCGCCGAGCCCCTGCGCGGCGCCGACCACGGCGGCGGCGAGCGGCGTGCTCATCGCGAGTCTCCGCCGCCCGGGCGGCGCAGCACGACCAGGTTGGCGACCATGATCTGCACCGGCTCGTTGTCCTGGTTCAGCGTGGTCGTGCGCATCTTGATCATGCCCTGATTGGGCCGCGACTTCGACGGCCGCACTTCCAGGACTTCGCTCTCGAGGCGCAGCTCGTCGCCCGGCCGCACCGGGCGCGGCCAGCGGAACTCGTCGCAGCTTGCTCCGACGATCCCACCCGCCGGCTTGATGTCGCTGTCGACCAGGAGGCGCATGGTCATGGCCGCGGTGTGCCAGCCACTCGCCGCTAGACCGCCGAACATCGTGGCATGTGCGGCCGCCTCGTCGAGATGGAACGGCTGCGGATCGAACTCGGCCGCGAAGGTCTTGATCCGATCCTTGTCGACCACCAGCCGCCCGGAGCCGAACGTCTGGCCCGCGGCAAAGTCCTCAAGATATCTCATCGCTGGAACCTCCTCACATGGAGCATGATCCCGCATCACTCGAGTCAAAGACAATCGCAGCGGAATCGATTCAATCCGAACCGGTCCCGTTCTGGACGAGCGGCACCGGAAGGGCGCGACGCAACTTTGCCGACCAGCTCAATGCGTGGCGGCCGCCTCCCCGACCAGCACGTGGTCGCCGCGCCGGCGGATCTCGACGGCGTTCTCGGGAGCACCCGCCCCGCCCGCGTGGAGAGGACGAGACGCTGGCCCCGGGGCGAGCACGGCCTCGACCCGGAACGGCGTCCCGGCCTGGTCTTGCGCAAGCGTGGCGACGACGCGTTCAGGCCAATGATGCGACCACCTTCGGCCATTCCACCCCGAGATGCCGAATCGTCGTCATTGAACAGCATCAGACCGATCTGGCAAGAACACCTTCCCGCCACTTGCCGCTCATCAGGCCGCCTGCCGCGCATCAGTCGGCCGCGTGGCTGCGGCAGAAGCTCGCTCGCGGCCGGCGAGAGCCTCACAAATCGCTTTGAACGCGGCGGTGGGCGTGGGCTGCTTCAGGACGATGTCGCCTTGTGCTGAAACCCGCGCCTCGGCGCCGGAAAGGATGACCGCCCTGTCCTTATGCATCTCGTGATAGGCGTCAGCGAGAATCCATCCGTCCATCGGGCCAGGCAGAACGACACGCGCGTAAAGCGACCCGACAGGCCGGCTTCGGTCGCGCAGAGCCAGAAAGGCGTTCACTGCCGTGTCAGGCGTGATCACGTCGTGGTCCTGAGCACGCAGTGACTGCGCGAGCGTTTCCCGGAAGATCGGGTTGTCGCCGGCGACGAGAATACGCTGTGGCGTAACGGTCGTCATGCTGCTCTCCGAGGTGTCTGAGCGGCGTGCGAAGCTCGACTTGCCGCCGACAGGGCTTAACGACTGGCCACCGCGGCGGCCCGTTCTTCTCCGTGTAGAGCGACCCAAGCCGGCCCTTCCGAACCTTCGCGCTTGATGTACTCGTAACCGGTTTCGTTCCAGGCGAGGACAGCCTGTCTCCTGTTGTCGAGAATGTAGTCGCCGCGGTCGGTTCGGATCATCAGAACGGCGTGGCCCTCCCCTGTTTCGTCGAGGACGACCGTGATGCGCATCGCGCGACGCGGGAGTCCCATTTCCGCAAGGAGCTTGCGCTTGAGGAGCTGGTAGTCCTCGCAGTCGCCGTAGCCGTCGTCGGGGAAGTCCCAATGGTCCACCACACCTCGGTGCTCCATGTCCGACACCGGTTTGATGGTCGCATTGACGCGCTCGTTCACGGCCTCGATCAGATCCCAGGCGGCCGCGGTCAGTTCGAGAACGGAAGGTTCGAAGAGATCAACGGCGCATTCGCGCGGGTAGCTGTCGCAGAAGTCTCGCCAAGGCGGCATGGGCTGTGCTTCGCCCAATGCCGCCAATGCCGCAGTGATAGGGAGAGGACGCGGATCGAGCTCGGCGGCTTGCACGCCGAACGACGTGAGAACGATCAGCGCGGCCACCATGGCCGATGCGATCGCGTGGCCAAACGAAGCGCAATGCATTCTCGCGATCGCGGGCCCATGCGCCGTGCGCCTTGAACGCGCGTGAGTGAGAAGCCGCATCGTCGCCCAGCTCACGAGCTCGCGCCGAGCGTTTTGTGGACCATAGCCAAGTCGAAAAGTGGTGCATGGCGATTGGATCAACATGGCCTGCAGCCTTCCTCTGAGGAATTTGGCTGATGTCAGACTAAGTCGACCGCGGCCTGTTCATCCATTCTACGTCAGGTCGGATGACGTAATGTCAATGGCGTTGTGATAGATACAAAGGTTTATCTGTTCAGCATTTCGGCAGGCATTTGAGGTCATGGTGAGGTCGCTCGCTTCGCGCGCAGGTCCCGACCGTCGGCTCAAGGGCGAAGGCGAGCAACGGTGGTACTCTGTAAGGATCTCTCGGTCCTCGCTCAGCAGGAAGCGGCGTTGTCCGAAACGAGCCAGCAACCCTCGAATTATGCCTCGAGCGCCGCGCACCCTCGCGCGCTTTGAGGCTGGAAGCGATCACGAGGCGAAATCTTGAGCCGGGACACGTCGACTGCTCGTAGTCCGCATCAGATCTGGCTGAAGGCGACCAAAAGCACTGTCACGACGATGGTCGACCCGAGAAAGCCAAAGCTGGCGGTGACGAGCGACGGCCGAATGGCGGCGACGGTCGAGCGGGTCGAGGTCCCTGTCATGATCGGGACAGGGGGGTCTCAGTTGCAACCGGGACATTGAGGCGCTTCGCGAGGACTTTGAGGTTCTCCCAGTCGAGATGGAAGAAAGATGACGTGCCAGCTGGCGTTACTTGGGTTCCGGAGACCGGAAAGGTTCGAGCAGGACGCTGGTCTTGCCCTTTTTGTAACCCTTGTAGACCACGACACCCGGGCTCAATCGCCCTTCGTTGAATTCCATCACGAACTGGAGCAGGAGCTGCCCGAGATCCTCTTGCGTGCGAAACATGACACAATCCCCGCATTGATGAACTGGACGTCTGCCTCGGGCATCAAGCGCGAGCAGCGACGCGAGGATGTGTGAGAGTAGCAGCCGGGGCGCTGGGCTGCGGGCACGCTTTGATCGACACGAGAATCGTGCGCCGCGTGCCTGTCACGGTGTCGATCAGAACAAAAACCATGATCTCCTCAATCTCAGAGCCGGACCGTCCGGCTCCGCGCTCGTGATGAACGAACCAAGTCCGTCCGTTCGACGCGCTTTCTGTTGACGTGAGATTAGGTTGAGCGGCACGAGCAATTCATTGTGCTTGCGGCACTTGCGCCGCTACCATCATTCGGCGGGCCTGCACCAAGGTTGCACCTGCCACGGCGATTACGACATCGAACTTGGTGAGGCGGGCGCAGGTTGATGGCCAAAGCCCGTTGATCGGCGCACCGATGCTCCTCCAAAGAGAGCGCCTCGACCTTGGATTCGCGCTCGATCGAGCTCCTCAGTTCCTCGATCTGCCCAGGTGAGCCGAAGCCGTTGATCAGCACGTTTGCGCTCTCACCGGCCAGGGCGCGATCGCCCACCCAATCCCGCTGGTGGACGGACAATCGAAATCACCGCAGGTTTGGAAGCTTCCTTCCTGCGAGACTGCGCTCCAACCGTTTGCGGAAGGACGGCGGAGCCGTGCCGAATGCCGTTCCCGACGCAGCCTGCGCATACCCGTACTCGAAGAGCGCCGCCATGTAGTCCGGATCGAATGGGCCCGCGCTCGGCGCGGTGAAACCCTCGTCCACAAACGTCAGCTTGAAATCGATTTCCTGGCGGCGACAGAGCTGGATAAGCGCCGCGAGCTCCAGGGCCGTGAGAGCTCGGGTGCCGACCGACATGGCCCGACCGAGCACCGCCGAGGTGGCGCGCTCGGTCACCGCGAAGTCGGAGTGCAGCGCGTTGTTGACGATCACATACAGGCGCTCAGCCGGCAGACGCTCCTCGACGCTCTCATCCACCAGCATCGGCTGAGGTGCCACGAAGAGGTAGGCGCTCGCGCCGCCATCGACATGCATTTCCTTGAAGCGCCGGCCGCCACCGACGACATCGATCATGACCGGCGGGAAGAGCCCCGGGATGCTGGCCGAGGCGAGCAGAACTTTGCGGAACAGCGCGAGCGCCTCGGGCCCGCCATGCGCCGCAATCGCTCCCATGTTCCACAGCACCAGCCGCGCGGCATCGATGTTCGTGGTCAGCACGAGCAGACGCCGGCCGCGCCGGTGCTCGGCGGCCACGGCGAGAAGCAATTCGGGCGTCACCTGGCGGGCAATCGTCTCGCGCAGCGGCCAGGTCGAGAACAAGCTGTCCTGCGTGCCGGCGATCTCGAACACGTCGGCGGCATGGAGCGTGGTATAGGCTTGCTTTAGTGCCGCATCATAGCGCGGCCCCAGAAAGGCATAGGGGCCAATTAGCGCGCCAGTGCTGACCCCGGTCACGACCGCGAAGGTCGGTCGAGAGCCGGAGGCGGTCCAGCCGGCGAGCACACCCGCCCCATAGGCCCCGTCCCCGCCGCCGCCCGACAGGGCGAGCCACGACGCGTCGGCCTGCCCCGGCACCTCCCGCACGAGCGCGAGAAAGTCGTCCGGCCGATCCGCCCAGAGGCGCGCTCCCGGCATGCCGGGGATCTCGGCGGCCGCAGCGGCTTGAGGCGAAACCAGCGTGCGCTGCAAGCTGGGTTTGCCCGCAGGCTGCGCGGCGGCGCGCTCAAGCCCCGCAGCGAGGACGGCGCCGGTGATGCCGACGAGGGCCGTCGCCATCTGGCGTCGGGTCAGGCCGGGGTTGCGCCTGATCGGTTCGCTGAAAGGGGTGCGGTCCATCGTGCTCACTCTTCTTCGGACGCGAATCCCACGCGGCGTTGCGCCGTCCAGTGACCCGAGCAATCGTAGCCTCCGGCCGTCCGCCACAGGCCGGATCCGGTGCCCTGGCCGAGGCGGCCGCGCACGTCCGCGCGGTCACTGCCCCGCGAGATGCTGGCCCGCACCGTCCCGTTCGGAGCGATGGACCCGTTGAAAGCGAAGTCCGCCGTACCGGCGTAGCGCGCCTGCCCGTGGTCGACGATGATCCCGTAGCGGTAGATCGAGCAATTCCCTCGGTCCGTGACCACCAGGACGCTCCAGCGGCCATCGAGCTGGTTGAGAGACGCGCTCTGCGCCGGTGCGGCCACAAGCCAGAGCAATGCGCCAACCTGGGAGAGGTGGGCGAGTGTGCCGAGGGCGCCTCGCATCAGCTCCGCCGGACGCCCGCTGCGATGAGCCTCACCGGCTGCGCGGCCGGTGAGCGGCGGGTGCTTGGATCCATACGAATAGTCAGGGGCATCGAAGGCCCTGGTCCGGCTGGTGTCTTCGTGCATGGTTGAAAGCTCCTTTGCATTATCGAGCATCTCATTCGGGCTTACGGAACACCCCTTCATGAGCCGTATCGCGCGTCTCAACCGGCATTCTCTTGATCAGCGGCGTCTCAATGCGCGCCGCCCGCGCAGATCCCGACACCCGCTTTGCTGGCGAAGAGTCGTCACGCGACAGCCAGACCGTCATGCCCGGCTCGAGCCCGCTTGGGTCGCCGCACGGATCGAGGCGTAACCGCAGCGTATTGCGATCGTGGTCGCCGATCGCGCGCTCCGCCTGCCAGGTCGCAAATTGACCGAGCGGCATGATTTCGGTGACGACCGCCGGCGTTGCGGCGCTCGCGCCGGCCTGTGCAACCTCGATCCTCGAGCCCACGGCCACACCGTGCAGCGTGTCCTCCCGCGCATTGAACGACAGCCAGCGCTTGCCGGCATCCTCGATGACCAGAACCGGTTGGCCGGCGCGGACCGCTTCGCCGACTTCGGCCACGATCACGGTGACGACGCCGTCGGCGGGCGCCCGCAGGATCGTTTTGTCGAGCCGGCGTTCGAGCACCGCGAGCGCGGAGGCGGCAGTCTGTACCTGAGCGTCGGCGATGGCGCGCTCCTCCCGCGTAGGGCCCGCCTTGGCGGCCGCATGGTTCGCCTCCGCCTCCGCGATGTCGGCCTGCGCGCTGGCGACGTCGTTCTCGGCCTGGTCGAGCTGCTGCTGGGGGGCCGTATCGGTGCGGGCCAAGGTGCGAGTGCGGGCTAGTTGCCGGCTCGCATAATCGAGCCGCGATTTGGCCTTGGCGATCTCGAACGCCAGCGTCGCGAGCCGCTCGGCCCGCACGCCCGCGTAGACGTTATTGCGCTCCGCAAGCGCGGACGCGAGCGCGGCGCGGGCTTGCGCAACCGACGCGGTCAGCTCGAGCGCCGACAGCTCGGCGACGATGTCGCCGGTGTGCACGCGCTCGCCTGGATGGATCCGGATTGCGGCGAGCTGGCCACCGACCTCGGGCGCGACGCGGATCTCGGTCGTTCGCACGATGCCGACGAGCGGCGGTGCGGGCGTCGAGCGCCCGAGCGCGACGGCGGCGCCCGCTGCCGCTGCAATGGCGAGACCGAGCACCACGATGGGTCTGCGACTGTGTTTAGGCATGGGCCCGCCTCCGGATAACGAGATGCGCCGACACAACCGCAAGAACGAAGTAGGCGAGGATAAGAAGCCACAGTCCGCGCCAATTGTTTGATACCTCAGCCAAGTTTGCGCCGAGCTGATTGATCCGAACGAGTCCCTGGATTGCGAAACCGACCGGGAAGATGGAGCCGAAGATCTGCACCGCCTCGGGGATTGCCTCCCGCGGCCACGCAAACCCGGTCGTGAAGAACTGCGGCAAGCTGGTCGCGAGAAAGACAAGCGTCGGGGTCTCGGGATAGCGGAACCAGGCGCCCGCCGCCTGCCCCATGAAGCTGGTCGCCAGAATGAAGACCGAGGCGAACGCAAATATCTGCAGGGTGCTGCCGAGCGCCGAGAACCCGTAGAAGCGCGGCAGAACAATCAAGTAGAGTGCAAGCGCCGGCAGGTAGATGGTCAGGTGCGCGACACCCCGGCCGAGCACCTTCGACCAGGTTCGGCCGCCGTATTGAGACAGTGCGACGGTGGTCAGCAATGCAGCGCCGATCAGAAGCGTCTGCTGCAGGATCAGCAGGAAGGCGGCCGGAACGATGTAGCTCGCGTAGCCCCCGACCGGGTTGAAGATCGGCTGCAGCAGGATGTCGGCCGGATTGGACGACGCGAGCGCGGCCTTAACGAGACTGCCGTCGCTGCGCGCCCCGCCCAAGGCGAGCTCCGACGTCAACGTCCCGAGCGCCGTCGCGATCCCGCCGCCGATCGATCTGAAAACAAACAGGTAGGTGGCATCCGCGTAGATCGGGACATGGACCGTGACGCCTTTGAGAACATCACGCTCGGTCCCCCGAGGTATGCCGACGATAGCAAAGGCCTCGCCGCGGTCCAGAGCGGCGCGCGCGTCGGCCAGCGTGTCGGCGCGAACCGCGACCTGCACGGCACCGCTCGCATCGAGCGTCTGCATGATTCTTCGGCTGAGCTCGCTCAGGTCACTATCGACGACCGCGATCGGAACCTTGCGCAGGATCTGATTGAGATAAGGCTGCGGATAGTAGAGCCCGTAGATCAACGGGGCGATAAACAAGACGGCGAAGACGCCGCGAATGGCCAGCACGCGTCGCCACTCGAACGCAAACGCTTCGCCGATGTTTCGCGGTGCCGTCGACGGCAGCGTAGGCTGCGCCGCGACCACGATGATCGGTTTGGCGACGAGGGCGCGCATGCGAAGCAGCGCCAAGAGCGCGTAAAGAATGGCCAACCCCGCCAGTGCCGCAAACGCGTGCGCCGATTCGTGCACCGGCAGCCCCTGCGCCGCCTGGCCGAGCAGAATAGCCATGTACCAGCGCAACGGCAGCATCGCGCCAAAGATCTGCGCAAATGCATTCATCCCGAGCATCGGGAATCCGACTCCCGTGTAGCCGAAGGCTGGCGAGACGATGAGACCAGTGAGGCCAAGCCCGGTTGAGAGATCGCGCATCAGGAGCTGCAGCAATGCGCCCAGCACAAGGTAAGCTACGATCAGGAGTGATGCGGACGCCACGATCATGAGCACATCACCCTTGAAGGAGATATCGAACATGCCCTCGAGGACCAGCGGCACGCACAGCATGATGAAGAAGAAGATCACGAACAGTGGCGCGAGCTTGCCGGCGAGCGCCACGAGCGGGTTATACCCCGCGCAGGCGAGCCAGGCGCGCACGCTGCGCCGCCGGAACTCGGAGCCGACCGCGTAGCCGGCCGCCAGCGCCGTCACCGCGTGGATCACCATCGGCAGCAGCGCGCGCAGGAGGAATTGCGCATAGTTCTTCTCCGGATTGGCCAGCACGAAGGTCTCGGAAACGAGACCGCCGACGCGGGCGGGCGTCGCTGCAGCGCCCGCCACGGCCGCCTGTCCAGCGGCCGCGAGGCTGTCGCTCAGACCGCCGGACGCAATCCCCACAGCCGTCAGGAACTGCTGATTGTGGAACGCGACGATCTGGGGTCGGCGCTGCGCATTGAGGTCGCGCTCGAAGTTGGGCGGAATGTACACGGCCGCGATGGCTTCCCCCGACCGGATAGCGCTGGCTGCTGCCGAGAGATTCGTCGGGCGCTCGACAACGCTGAGGCCCGGCGACGCAGCTACCTTTTGGATGAATGCGCGTGAGGTCTCGGAGCGGTCCAGGTCGACCGCGACGACACCGAGCCCGCGGATGACCGGATGGCTGAAGGCCGCGGACAGAACCACGAACGCGAAGAGCGGCACGCCGAAAATCAGGATGACGGCGGGACGGTCGTGCAGCAGCCAACGCGCTTCGCGCCTGGCGACCAGCCAAAATCCGGGGCGCGCCGGGTGCCTCATGGCCGCCCCCGCCAATCGAGGTACGCGCTCATCCCAGGCCGCAGCTCCGATACCTTCTCGACCGGATAGGCGCGAACCGCGAACGTGCGCAGATCAAAATCGCCGGTGGCGCGGGTGGAACGCCAGCTCGCATATTCGCCCTTGGTGGCGATCAGCTTGACCTCGACTTCGATGCGCCGGTCGGCAAGCGCCGGAATGCGCACCCCGAACCGGTCCCCGACCTTCAGCGACCTGACCAGATCCTCACGCAGGTCTAGGTGGATCCAGACGTCATTAAGGTCAATCAGCGTCACCAGCGGCACGCCGGGAGAGACGTATTCGCCAGACTCGACGTTACGTTTGTAAACCTGCGAAGCGGCCGGGGCATAGATCACCATCTGATCGATCATTGACTGGACCGCCGCAATGTCGGCGATCGCCTTGCGAACGTTCGTCTCGGCGATCTGGTGTTCCTCGGCCGTGTAGCCGTTAATGGCCTGCTCGTGGGCCGACTTCGCCTGGTCGAGCATACGTTCGCTCTCGTGCAGCGTATCGATGACTTGGTCGAGGCGCGCCTGCGAGGCGTTGCCCTGCCCGGCAAGCTGGCTCACACGGTCGAAGGTCTTTTGCGCGAAGATCACGCTCGCCTCGGCGCGCTCCCGCGCGGCCTTGCGGGCTGCAATGACCTCGGCGCGGGTCCCGGCATTAATGTTGGCGAGCTGCGCCTCGGCGACGACCTTCGCGGCAACCGTCTGCGCGTGTTTCGCGATCGTTTCGGGGTTGTCGATGCGGACCAGCACGGCGCCGGCCTCCACGTTCTGGCCACGATCAACCGGAATCTCGCCGACGCGGCCGTCGACGCGCGCCGCGATGTCGAACCGCGTCGCGTCCACCTCGCCCTGGACCAGCAGCGGCTCGGGCCGCACCAGATACCAGATCGATGAGCCCGCGACGGCGACCGCCACGAGGCCCACCACAATGCTCGAAGCGCGGGCTGACGCCGCTACCAGCTTCTTCGGCTGCACTCGTTCGATTGCCGCTAGCGCGGCGGGCGTCGTCATGTCCATCTCAGCTTCCCTCGCTGCGTTCACTGCACATGCACGGTTCGACGGTATTGCAGCGTACCGCGCTCTCGCCTTTGCATGGGGTGCGCCACGTACCGGGTTCCACAGCGCGCAGGCGATCTCTCTTTGCCGTGCGGGGCGACAGCGGATGGCGCACCGTTCAACATCGGCGCCGCTGACGGGCGCTTGATCGCCACCTTCGCGTTGTCACTTAGGCGGCGGGCGATGGCGTCGAGATCGCCGCTTTCTTCGAGCTTCTCCAGCGCGTAAGCCCGCGTGACGTGGCTCAGCCGGAAGCGCGGTTGCGTCTCCCGGACCTCCGAGGTGATGAGCGACTGTGAGACCAGCTCGGCCACCTTATCGACCATGGGGCAGTCCGGCCGAGCCTGATCGGAAACGATGCCGGCGGCGTCCTGCAAGGTAAATTCACCGGAGAAGACGGAGAGACGGCGCAACATGATCTGCTGCTGATCTGTGAGCAGGCCATGGCTCCAGTCGAGGGCGGCGCGGATGGTCTGCTGGCGCGCCGGCCCGGTTCGGTAGCCGGCGGTGAGCAGACGCAAAGGTTGTTTGAGTTCGGCCGCGACCGCAGCAATGCCGAGCGAGCCGACGCGGTGCGCGGCAAGCTCGATCGCAAGCGGAAAGCCATCGAGTGTGTCGCAGATGTCGGATGCGGCCGCAGCATCCGCATCACTCAGGGCGAATTCGCCGATGGAGGCGGCGGTGCGCTCGAGGAACAGCTCGACCGCCGGAAAACGATGCGCCTGCTCAGCAGTTGTGCAATGGGCGGGCGGACTCTCCAGGCCGCCGAGCCGGCACAGCTGCTCGCCTTCGGTGTGCAGCGGCTCGCGGCTGGTCGCCAGGACGTGAACGCCCGGCGCGTCGCGCAGAATCGTCGCCACCAGATCTGCCGCCGCCGCGACGGCGTGCTCGCACGTGTCGAGCACGAGCAACATCTGTTTGTCGCGGAGTGCAGTGACCAGGTTTGCCGGGGACTTTTCCCGGTCCAGCTCGAGCCCTAGAACCGACGCGACGGCATCTGCGACGTGTCGCGGATTTTCGCGCGCCGCCAGGTCGATCCACCACGTGCCGTCCCGGTAGGTTGCAGCCACCTCCCCGGCGACGGCCAGCGCGACCGCGGTCTTGCCGATTCCGCCGGGGCCGACCACAGTGAAGAAGCGATCACGGGTTATCTGCGCCGACAGGCGGGCCACGATGTCACTCCGCCCGATCAGCCGCGTCACCCTGGCGGGTAGATTGTGGCCCCACCCGGTGACGGAAGCCACCGGAAGCGACGGCTTGAACTGGTCGGACACCGTGACGGGCGCGACGAAGCGATATCCCCGCCCCGGGATGTTGATCAGAAAACGATTGCCGTCGCGGCCATCGCCGAGGACACGGCGCAGCGCGGTGATATGGACCGTCAGGTTACCCGGCTCGACGAACGTTTTCGGCCACACGCGGGCCATGAGCTCATTCTTCTCAACCAGGTCGCCCGGCCGCTCGAGCAGCGCAATGAGGATGTCGAGCGCGCGGCTGCCGATGTGAACCGGCTGATTGTCTTGCAGGAGCAGTCGCTGCATCGGCGACCGGCGGAACGGGCCAAAACTGATCGGCGTCGCCGCGGAATGTGACTCGACGGCGGACACTGAGGCAGGGCGAGGATCCGTTCCCTCGCCCGCCGACTGATCGTGATCGATAATAGAAAGTGGAGTTTTGCTCGACACGGTCATCTCCAGGTGTTCTGGACTCCCAGCCGTTGCGGAGTGGGCGAAGCCTCACTGCGTACGCCGCCCCAATCTCAATGAATGCAAAATTATGATGTCGAAGGCCGCGGCGGATATTGAGCGTGGGTGCAAACCGGTACCGAATGTGGCGGTGTGGCCTGAACTTTAGCTTACGCGGCGAGTAAGGGCCTCCCACACGTCCCGGCCCGTCGTCTGCTCAACAGGGCAGCATCTGGATGACGGCGGTACTGTCGGCGGTCCCGCGTGCCTGCTGATCCGCACACGCGGACGGCCTCGTCGGACGAAGAAGGAGGCCCGGTACGTCGGATCAGGCGCGTTGCGGCCTCTCGGGCACGAGCTTGAGCTTGACCGCCATTTGGCCGAGTTCGGGAAGCGAACCGGCCTTCATCTTCTGCATCGCCCTGCTGCGATGCACCTTCACCGTGGCTTCGGCGATGCCGATGTCGTAGGCGATCTGCTTGCTCAGGCGTCCGCGCGCCACCTGGACCACGATCTCGCGCTCCCGCGGGCTGAGCGAGGCGAAACGCGCCCTGAGATCCGCCAGATCCTCTTCATTCTCCCGTCGAGCGCG
This sequence comes from Microvirga massiliensis, assembly GCF_001006805.1. Taxonomy (GTDB): domain Bacteria; phylum Pseudomonadota; class Alphaproteobacteria; order Rhizobiales; family Beijerinckiaceae; genus Microvirga; species Microvirga massiliensis. Next base: position 219,377 of record NZ_LN811365.1, read on the forward strand.
ATCGCGCGAGAGGCCGAGCTGAATGGCATCGAGGAGGTCCTGATCGCGGAATGGCTTGGTCAGGAACTCGATGGCGCCCCCCTTCATCGCTTGCACCGACATCGGGATGTCGCCGTGCCCTGTGATGAAAATGATCGGGATTTCCCTTTTTGCCTGAGCGATCTCCCGCTGCAAATCGAGGCCGCTTTGCCCCGGCAGCCGGACGTCGAGCACCAGGCAAGTGGGCCCATCGGGCGGATCGGCCTTGAGGAAGTCGGCAATGGACGCAAAGAGCTGAACGTCCATATCGAGTGACCGTAACAGACGGCCGACCGAGGCTCGGACGTCGGCGTCGTCGTCGATGACCAAGACGGTGGAGTTTGCCTCAGGCATCGCTGCTGCTCGGATTAAGGGGTCACCGTAACAACCCTCGGTTTCGGTTCCCGAATTGGCCGACGGTGAAGTTCTAGCGCCAATCCGCGAGCCTGAACACCCCATTCACCTCCAGAGCAGACCCGCAGTCATAGACCTGACTTTACGCGCGCTGCATGGGGCACCCAGCCCCAACTTCGGCGCGCAGCTCAGAAATGTCGCATTGCACATAAGCCAAAGCTTACAGGACACCGGCCTTGCACCCGGGCATTCTTTACGCAAGTAGGCAATTCCCATGCGCCGCCGACGACATTGTCGGGCAAGCCGCATAGCAGTCCGTGCGGGCTGTCGGAGGTGGTATGCCGAAAACGTTATTGGTTTCAGTCGTTGACGATGATCGGTCCGGCCGCGAGTCCATGCGACGGCTCATGAGATCGTTGGGCTACGCCGTCGAGGCTTTTCCGTCGGCAGCCGATTTCCTCGCATCTCCGCTTCGTGGTGAAACGGCCTGCCTGATCGCCGACGTGCATATGCCGGCGATGACCGGGATCGAGCTCTATCGGCACCTCATTGATGCAGGGCGCACCATTCCGACAATCCTCGTGACTGCCTATCCCAACGACGTCGACCGGGCATGTGCCCTGAATGACGGAGTCCTCTGTTACCTTCGCAAGCCGCTTGATGAAGAGTCCCTGTTACGCTGTCTTCGCACGGCGCTCACGTCCGCTGAAACGCCGGAAAACAATTCATGATCTCACCTCCGCGCCGGGAACGGTGAACCGAAAAACGGCGCCGCGAGGTTCATTCGCCTCGGCCCACAGCTGGCCTCCATGGGCACCGATAATGGACCGACAGATGGACAGTCCCATCCCGGTTCCGCTGGGCTTTGTCGTGTAAAACGACTTGAAAACGTGCTCGAGATGGTCCGGATCGATGCCGGGCCCGGAATCGCTCACGGCCACGAGGATCCCTGTCTGGGCTTGTTCAGTTCTGATCGACAATTCTCGTGCTCCCGCCTCCCTCGAGCCCATTGCTTCGACCGCATTCAAAATCAGGTTCATGACCACCTGTTGCAGTTGAACGCGGTCACCCTGAACCGGCAGCAATCCGTCAGCAAGCCGGGCCTGGACCGAGACACCATGCTTGATGATTGCACTTCGCGCCAATACGATCACCTCATTGATCGCTGCATTAAGATCAAAGTAGTCCTTTCGCGGAGGCGCCTTCTTGATGTGATCACGGATTCGGTCGACGATGTCTCCGCCTCGATCGGCATCGCCCACGATGCAGCCGAGCGCCTCCCTGACCTCATCGAGGTCCGGCGGTTGTCTATTCAGAAAATTTAAGGCTGCACGAGCGTTGTTACGCGCGCTGGCGATCGGTTGCGCGATCTCGTGAGACAGCGAGGCAGCCAATTCTCCCATCATGCTCACCCGGTTCATGTGGGCGAAATCCGATTCCAACTGACGCAACCTCTCACGCTCCTCCTGCGCGCGCACAACTGCTGTCACGTCTGTGCCGGTGCCACGATAGCCACGGAATTCTCCGTTGGGGTCAAACACTGGCTTGCCACTAGCTTTCACGTACATCGGAGAGCCATCACCACCCACAGTGCGATATACGACGTCACGAAACGGCTTGCGTGCTTCGAGAGTTTCCCAAACAAGCCGCCATTTTTCCGGTTCCGTCTCGAGGTCGAGTGCGTGGTTCCACCACGCGGTACCGAGTCGATTTGCCGGGTCTGAACCAAACGCATTTTCGGTCAACAGCGTGAATTTGTAGTCCGGACCGATCTCCCAAAACCAATCGGACGCGGTTTCGGCGTAGTCGCGGAAACTCCTTTCGCTTTCGCGAAGCGCCTCGTCGGCCTGCCTGCGCTCGGTCAAATCGAGCACGAATGCGACGCCATCGTTACTGCTTTCCTCGAATAGCGCGCCACCAACCATGACGGGGAGGCGCGTGCCATCTTTGCGGAAATACTCCTTCTCGAACGGTTGAAAAGTCCCGGTTGAGCGCAGTTCCGACATCGCGCACTCGTCCTGGCCGCGCCACTCGGTCGGCGTCAGATCGGTCCAGCGCAAGCGACGCGAAGCGACATCTTCACGGTTGTACTGCAGCATGCGCAGAAACGCTTCGTTGGCTTCGAGAATGGCGCCTTCGAGATTCCAAATGACGATGCCCAGAATGTTGGCCTCAACCAGGCGCCGGATTCTTCCTTCGCGATCTGCGAGATCATAATAAAGCCGCGAATTCTCGAGCGAGATTGCCGCTTGCGAGGCAAGCACCTTCAATAGCGTGACACAGTCAGGCGTAAAAACGTGTGGTGACAGATTGTTTTCAAGATAGAGAAGAGCGATGAGCTTGCCTTGGTTTATCAATGGCAGACAGAGAATGGAACGGGCCCGATGCGTCACGATATAGAGATCGGCATTGAACGAACTCTGAGGCGACGATGCATCGTCGAGAATGACGCTCTCTCGTGTACGTGCTGCATAGCGAATGAGCGAATCTGGCAGCGCGACTGAGATGTGTGTTCCGCGCTCCGGCAGGTGCACGGCGACATCCTCGCCGCGCGCGGTAGCTTCTGCTTGTATCTGCAGCTCCCCGCTTTGTGAGGAAATCAAGAGGCCCCGCTCGGCGCCAGCGTGCTTGATCACCACACGCATGAGCCTGTCGATGAGCTTTTCGAGCACTACCTCGCCGGAGAGTGCTTGCGAGATTTGGATCACGGTAGCGAGATCGAGCCCTTCGGCGGGTACTTCGATCGTGCCCGTTGGACCCGGCCCACGCTCGTTCTGCCGCAGCTTCGGGTGCAATTGATCGAGCTGTCGCACCTTGCCGTCGGCTCCCCACCGCAAATAGCCGGATCGGGCTTCCCGCAAATAAGCGTTTGCAACCAACTCGAAGCCGCGCGCAGCGTAGAAACGGGCAGCGAGCTCGTAGCCGAGTGCCTCGTTTTGCACGAAGTCGTTGTCCCGCGCCGACTTGATCGCCACTTCGTATAGACGCTCGGCATCGAGCTCACGGCCTTCGAGACGCGCGATCTCAGCGGCGACCAGCGCTGCACGATCCTCGAAGTTCTGCGGGCAATTCGCGGCCAAGGCCCGCAGATGCTGCTCGTGGGCGCCAAGTGCTTCTCGATGCTCGGCGTACGGGTCGGGGCCCAGGGGCTCGCACCGGGCCGCACGGCACAGGCCAGAATAAAAATGGGATTCGGCCTTCTCCAGGGGGAAGAGCGACAGCGCCGGCGATGTCACGTACCATTTCTCCACCTTGTCCGCTGCCTCGATCGCCGCCAAGTAGTCGCCGGCGAAGAAGCGCGCCTGGAGCTTTCGGATCCAGTAGTAGCATTCTAGGAAGGCGCGAGAGGGTTGGCTCGTGATGCGCTCCTCGAAAGAGCGCTCCGCGAATCCACCATCGTCGAGGTACCCGAACTTCGCGGTTCTTCCGCGCAGGGTTCGGGCGAGCGCGATTGGCGCTGAAAGTCTGTCGAGGAAGAATCCGTACCCCTGCACGAATTCCAATGCATCCTGGGCTTCGGGCTCGAATTGGTCGAGTGGATGGCCCAGTGCAAGAAGAATAGTGCTGAGACCGCGGGAGGCGAGTGCGGCATATGTCGGGTCGCCGTGCTCCTTCGCCATCTGGAAGGCACGACGAGACGGTTCGATTCCCTCTCTTAGCGGTCGTGTCCAAGGAACCACGATCGCGAAGCCGACATAGGTCCGTGCCCCAAAGTGCGTCAATCCGCGACGCTCAAGCAGATCGCACGCCATCCTTCCGAATCTATAGCCCTCATCGTAGTGACCGAAGCGCGGGCCCGCGATCATGGCCGTTGCAACGTAGTTCAGCGGTGATGCTGCGCTGTTGCCGTACACCAGGCTGAGATTGACGGCCATGCAGACGCTGAGTGCGTACAAGTTTTTGTCGGTGTACAGGGCCGGTAGAACCAAACTGGTGAGCACATCGAGCGTCGCCCGAGCCTCCGGATCTTGGATCAGCGGCAGGTCAACTAGATCTTCGATCCTTCGGTCTCCGAGTAGTGACCAGATGCGCTCGTACTCGCGGCGCGCATCCGCCTCGGTGGGATGGGCCGACCAATCGATGCCTACATGCCGCAAGCATTCGAGCGCCACGGATACCGCGCTCTCGCCAACCCCAAGCGCTACGTACACATCCAACCGGCGGTGTGCCACAGCGCATCGTTGGACCGTGCCTACCGAGCGCGTTGCGAGCGCCAACAGCCGCTGCTCGGCCCCCCGCAACTCGCCGGCATAGACCTCACAGTCGGCCCGGTGCAGTTCTAACTCGAACGCTAGCTCCTGCCGGCGCTCCCACGCATCTTTCGGCAACAGCGCCGCGCCGGCGGTAAGATATGCCAGCGCGGAGGCATAGGCCGATGACGCTTTGGCGCGTTTGCCAGCGGCCAGATTCAGCTCTGCTATCTGCTCACATTCGTCCCGTGAGGTGATCAGCGGCGCGCCACGGTTCAGCTGGTTGAGGATCTCAAAGATTGCCTCATCGTGTTTTTCCGGTGCTATCTGCGTCAGCAGCTGCCGGCCGAGTGTCAAATGCACCTGGGCGCGCGCCTTTTCTGGGATCAACGCGTAGGCCGCTTCCCGCATTCGGTCGTGAACGAAATTATAGGAGCCCGCGAGACGCTCGACGAATTGTTGGCGTAGGGCCTCCCAGAGAATCGCGTGCACCTGTTGCTCGGACGTTTCCATAACGAGCGAGAGCATCGCGACGTCGGCAGCATTGCCGAGGCAAGCGAGCCGCCGTAACGCGTCCTGCGTATCGACCGGCAGCCGTGTCAGCTTTCCGGCCAGGAACTCCACGACGTTGTCCGTGTACCGTTTGGCGTGGATGCCGGAGAGATCCCAGGACCATCGCGCCTGCTCATGATCGAAGGCTACGAGTCCCTCGTCGGCGAGCGCATAAAGAAATTGTATTACGAAGAACGGATTACCCTCGGTCTTCGCGTGCACCAGCCGTGCGAGCGAGGCGGCCCGTTTCGGGTCGCAACGAAGCGAGTCCGCGACAAGCTCTCCCAGGTCTTCCGTGGTCAGCGGCGCCAGCTGGATGTCCTGCAGCACTCCGGTTGGCCGAATCGCCTCCAGCTTGCGCATGAGCGGATGTGCGGCGGTGACCTCGTTGTCGCGGTAGGCGCCAATGAGGAGAAGATTGCGGAGATCGGACCGGCTCAACAAGTCTTCCAAAAGGTCGAGCGTCGCCGCATCGAGCCATTGCAAGTCGTCGAGGAACAGCGCCAGCGGATGTTCCGCTCGGGCAAAGACGCCGATCAACTGCCGAAACACCATCTGGAAGCGCCGTTGCGCGTCCTGCGGCGGGAGCTCAACGACACGAGGCGGCTCTCCAATAAGGGGCTTCAGTTCAGGAACGAGATCCACCATCAGACCTGCGTTCGGTCCCAGCGTCTGCTGAAAGGCGTCGCGCCATGGCGCAAGGTCGGCGTCGCTCTTGCCGAGCAGCGGTCGGATTAGGCTCTGAAGCGCCTGTGCCAGCGTCGCGTAGGGAATATTGCGTTTGAGTTGATCAAATTTGCCGCAAGCGAACAGGCCGCGCGGCGGTACTATTACCGCCTGCAGCTCGTTGACAACCGACGATTTGCCAATGCCGGAATAGCCGGAGACCAGGACTAATTCCGGGGCGCCACCGTTGACGACGCGATCGAAGGAGGCGAGCAAAGTCTCAACCTCGCGCCGCCGCCCGTAGAGTTTCTCGGGAATCAGCAGCCGGTCGGGCGTGTCGCGTTCGCCGAGTGGAAAGTCGTCAACCCAGCGTTGCGCCCTCCATTCGTTCCGGCAGCGGCGAAGATCGCTTTCGAGACCGGCGGCCGTCTGGTAGCGGTCTTCGGCCATCTTCGCGAGCAGCTTCATGACGATCGCCGAAATGACGCCGGGAATTTCCCCCACCCGCTCGGCAGGTGCCACTGGCCGCCTGGCGACGTGGCAGTGCACCCATTCCATGGCGTCCGCGGCCGTAAACGGCAAAGCTCCGGTGAGCATTTGGTAGAACGTGACGCCGAGGGCGTAGAGGTCGCTGCGGGAATCGATTGACCGATTCATCCGTCCGGTCTGCTCGGGTGCCATGTAGGCGAGCGTGCCGGAGATCGTCTCGGGAGGGTGAGGCGACTGACGCTCGCGCGCCAACCGTGAGGCGATGCCGAACCCGGTCAGCCGCACCTCGTCGGTCGCGACGTTGACCAGGATATTGGCCGGCTTGATGTCCTTGTGGACGAGGCTGCGCTGGTGAAGCTTGCCCACAGCCGCCGCTATAGCGATGGCGAGGCCCAAGAAGCGTCCCACCTCCATGGGTGCGCCGAGCAGCCCTTCGAGCGGCTCGCCGGCCGCATCGTTGAGCACCAGCATCGTGCGCCCGTCGTCGCACACGAGGTCCAGCGGCCGCACCGCCCACGCCCCGTCGAGCTCATCCCTTAATTCGAATTCATGCGTGAGGTGATCGAGGCTTGAACGCGACGGGTGGTCCGCTGCAGGAGCAACCATCAAGACGGCGCGCCGGCTCCCGTTATCCTCCACTCGCCACCCACGGCGGAAGATGCGCTCGCCGTCCTCCCACCACACCTGGGAGTCGCCGCCCAAATATGCGCCGCTCCACGAATACGGCACCATCTGTCAGCTCCGGCATCGGGCGTCTGAATTGAGTTCGGCCGACCGAGTCTCACTTGCGCCACGCGTCAGCGCACCCTCTCGCCTGGCCGAAATCCTAGCGCATTCCCGGAGAAATGGCAGCCGTCCGTTGAGCTTGCCTGACCCGACGTACGCGGATCCCGTCGTCTGTGAAGAACGCGGCTCAAGCGCTTTGCTGGGCTGGTGAGCGGTCCGGAGCGGGGGCGAGGAGCATCAGGATCCAGGCGCACAAAAGGGCCAACCACCGGAGCAGCAGGCGGAAGTTGTAGCCGACCCCGGCGAGCACGGCATTGG
>NZ_LN811365.1:227710-230510 GCF_001006805.1 Microvirga massiliensis
GGGCTTCGCGGCCCCGGTGCGGGTCGCGACACTGAGGCTCTCCTGCAGGAGTGCGCTCAGGCGCTCCGACCCCATGCGCTGGCGCCAGCGGGTCAGGGAGGAGCGCTCGAACGGGAGTTTGTGCTGGAAGAACTCCTCGCCGCAGAACAGCTGAAAGTAAGGGTTCTCGATCCAGCGGTCGCACAGCGCCTCGTCCGAGAGGTCGTGCAGGTGCTTGAGGATTGAAAGCCCGGCCATCAGCCGGGTCGGCAGCGGCGGCCGGCCGGGATCGTCGTCGTAAACCTCGCCGAAGCGTGCCGCGAGGAACTCCCAGTCGATCGTGCGTGCGAGCCGCACCAGTGCGTGGCCGGGATCGACGATCTGGTCGAGCCGGGCCCTGGCCGCTCTCGTGCCGCTCGTTGGGTCGCATGAAAGCCTCCCGTGCGCGGGCCTCACGGGCAGGAAATCACGCCCTTACGCGCGGCGCAATTTGCCAGAAAACCTGTCCACAGCGCATCAAAACCGGCAAACACGAATCCGGCATGAAGTCAAAAACTCACATCCGATCAACGCGTTGCGAGTTCTTCACGGACGACTAGATCTCGTCGAAGCCCATCAGCTTGCCTATCCCAGCGAACGGGAGCAGCGGGCCGGCTTCGCTGGTCGAGCGCCGCGCTTCAGAGCGCCATAGGGATGGGTTGAGGACCCGCATGCCTCCCACAGAAGCGAGAGCCTGCGGTCAACAAGCGCGACCGAATTGCGATTTGATGCGCTGAGCTCGGCGCGGCGCGCTGCCGCTACCCCTCCGGAAGGCCACCAAGCCGCATCCCTCCGGCCAACCAGTCGCGCAGCTTCGGATTGCTGCGCATGACCGGCACGGCGAGATATTTGGCGACCGTATAATCCGGTTGGAGGGCGAGCAGGCGATCGGCCGCCCAACGAGCCGTCGTCAGGTCACCGGCCATTCCCGCCCATGCCGTCAAAAATCGATAGGCCCACGTCAGCTGAGGGTGCTGCGCAACCACCTCCCGGCCGATCGCCAGCGCCTCCTCGAGGCGACCGGCGAGGGCCAGCGCCGATCCAAGACCCATGCGCATGCTGAACATGAAGGGATCGAGCGGGCTGAGCGCCATGGCTTTTTCGAAGCACTCCATTGCCGCGGAGGGCTCGCCCTGGAAGACCCCGACCCAGCCGAGCCGCGTCCAGGCCAAAGCGTTGTTCGGATCGAGCTTCAGCACAGTATGCAGCAAAGCGGCTGACTCTGCCTGCTTGCCGAGGAGGTGGAGCGTCGCACCGCAGGCGGTTAGTGCCGTCGGATCATCGTCGATCGAGGCGGAGGCTCGCTGGACACAGCGAAGGGCAATTTGCTCTTCGACTTCCGAGTCGGACGTCCAAAGATAGCTCACGTTCATCGCGTGACACCAGCCGAGGAGCGCGTGCGCCCGCCAGTACTCCGGATCAATCTCGATGGCCTGCTCGAGCGTTGCGATCGCCTCTCGAACGGCCTCGGCATGCTGCGCCCAAACCCTCGGGTAAGCTCGCATCAAGAGGTCATAGGCTCTGAGGTCGCTCGGCGGCTTGAGCCTCGCCATCTCGACCTCGGCCCGGCGAACCGCCGGATGGATTGCACCGGCCACGTTGGCTGCGATCCGATCCTGAAATGCGAACACGTCCGAGCTGGTCCCGTCGAAGCGATCGGCCCATAGCTGCTGACGGCTGGCCGCATCGACGAGCTGCACCGAGATGCGCAGCCGGTCGCCGCCGCGCCGCACCGTTCCCTCGACCACATAGCTGACGCCGAGCTCCGAGCCGACGTCGCGCACGTCGACGAAGCGGCCCTTGTAGGTAAAGGCCGACTGCCTCGCGATGACGAAGAAGTCGCGCACGCGAGACAGCGCCGCGGTGATCTCCTCGACGACGCCATCGACGAAGTATTCGTCGGACGGGCCGCTCAGATTGTCGAACGGCATGACGATGATCGACGGCAGGCCGCGATCCCGGATGCTCACGCGGGCCGGCGCCGGCACGATCGGGGGGACTGCGTCGGCTTGCGGCGCGCCCTCCATGGGATCGCGCAACGCTGCGACGAGCGCAGCGGTCTCGCGATCGGGCTCGGCGCCAAGCTCCTTCCGCAGCACGGCGCGGCACTCCTCGAACTGCCGCAACGCGGCGCTGAGGTGGCCCCGGCGCTGATGCACGCGGATGAGGGCGCGGTGCGCCTCCTCGGCCGTGCAGTCCTGCGCCAACAAGCGCTCGGCTAACGCCTCGCACGTATCGAGCAGCTCCGGCGCGGCGGCCGGGAAGGCGCTCATGCGCTCGGCAAGATTGAGCGCGGAGCGACGCAAGGCGCGGCGGTGCACGGCGAACCACTCGTCGGCATCGTCCGGCAGATCAATTCCGGCGAGGAGATCGCCGCGATACAGCTCCGCCGCAGCGCGCAACGCTTCAGCGTCTGGCCGCTTGGCGCCCGCCTCGAATGCGAGGGCATCGACCGCGCTCTCCGGAAGGCCGAGCCGGACGGTCTCCTGATCGCCTTCGACGGTCTTCGCCTGATCGGCATCCTCGCCCAATGCCCGGCGGATATCCGTCAGGGCCTGGCGCAAGCTGCTGCGCGCCTGCGGGGCTGCCCGATCCGGCCAGAACAGTCGGCACAGCTGCGTTCGCGTGACGCCCCTCGTGCCCGAGAGGGCCAGCGCGGCGAGGACGAACCGCGTCTTGCGCGTGGCGAGGCGAACGGAGTTGCCCACGGCGGCAGTCACAGCGAATCCGTCCAGCAGACGGATATGCATTTGGCGCCCCAATCAGGATCAGCCGTGAAGGC
>NZ_LN811365.1:232766-234970 GCF_001006805.1 Microvirga massiliensis
CACGGCCCGAATGTCGATTTAACGCGGATTTCACGGCACGGCGCGCCGCATCTCCGCTCCTTTCACGAGGCGCCATACGGCGCATGCGCACCGGTCCGACAAGGTTCGCCTCGCTCGAATATCGAGTGAAAGGAGCCCCGCCATGACCCTCGCAACCCATCACACCCCGATCCCGTTCGCCCGGAGCAAGACCGGCTTGGAACATGCCTTCGCAAGGCTGCAGAGCGTCTATCTGCGCTGGGGCACCGCCCGGCTGAACCGAGCGCTCGCCGCCGAGCTCAGCGACAAGCAGCTCGCCGATGCCGGCCTCAATCAGACCGCCCTCAACGGAAACGTCCCGGTCACCCTGGTCCCAGCGAGCGTCGTGGCGGAGCTGATGTCCATGCGCTGAGCGGCGCTTAAGAGCCGCCCCTTAGCGCTGAGACGAGCTTACCCGCGCATTTTCCGTGCTGTTTGCACGTTCCCTCCGGCAAAGGCTGAGCGAGATGCTGATTCCAGACCCCGCCGTCGTTGCGCTAGCGGCGCTCGGCATTTTCGTCATCTCATTCATGCGCGGGGCGTTCGGCGGCGGCTTTGCCATCCTCGGCATCCCACTTCTCTCGCTCGGCATGGATCCGATCGTTGCTGGAGCCTTCCTCGCGCCGATGTTCCTCGCGATGGACGCTGTTGCCCTGCGCTATTGGAAGCCTTCGACAGGGTCGCGCCCCGACCTCGTCCTGTTGCTGCCCGGCCTGTTCGTCGGCATCGTGCTCGGCTTCGTCCTCATTCGTGTGATGGATCGGCACCTCGTCTCGGTGCTGATGGCGGCGATGACACTTGCCTTCAGCGCCTTGTGGCTGTTCGGCAGCAAGACGGCCGAGGCCAGGCCCCGATCGCCCACGAGGGCGATCGTTGCCGGCACCGCGTCGGGCCTGACCACCATGGTGGCCAATTCCGGCGGGCCGCCTGTTGCGATGTACCTCCTGCCGCGCGGCCTGCCCAAGGCGGTCTACGCCGGCACGACCAGCCTGTTCTTTACGGTCGGCAATCTCGTGAAGGCGGGGCCGTGGCTCGCACTCTCCCCACCCGCCGGCGCGACCATGACGATGATGCTGTTGACCTTGCCAGCCGTGCCGCTCGGCATTTGGCTCGGCTGGATCCTGCACGAACGCCTCGACCAGGAGCGGATGTACGCCGCCTGCTATCTGATGCTGACCGTAACCGGGCTCAAGCTGCTGTTCGATGGACTGCGCGGCTACGGAATGATCTGAGGCGAGCCACGCAGAGCGGCTGATCCGCCCAACAGCAGCCGAGTGTGATTCAGGCAAGAACCCGCGCATTGTGCCGAATGCCATTGGGCGGCTGACCGAAGCTCCTCGGGAAGGCGCGCCGCATACGCTCGCGATCGGCAAAGCCCGTCTGCTCGGCGATGGCCTCAATCGAGTGACTGGTCTGCTCCACCATGAGGCGCGGCCTCCACCCGCAAATGCTCGACCGCTTTCGCCGGCGACTGCCCGGTCTCGGCATGGGAAGGCCCGGCTGAACTGTCGGGGGCTGAGCCTTGACCCCTCATGCTCAGGAACCAAACCCCATGACCACCACGCTTGCTGCCATCGTCGCGCTCGCGCAGACGACGACGCTTGCTTCCTCCGACGGCGAGAACGCCAACCGCGTCCGCGCCAGCATCTACGACACCGCTTTCGCCAACCAGGCGGCGAGCCCTGGCGTCGCCGTGCTTGGTGAGACGCGCGCGCAGGCTCGCGTGCGGATGCGGAGCTCCTCGATCCCCATGAGGATTCGCCGCGGAAAGTGATCGAGCACAACGCAGGGCGCCCGATCGGTGTCGGCGTTGGTCGCGCCGCCCCGTTATCCACTCATTGAACCCTGAAAGGAACCACCATGACTGCCTCGACCACTCTACGCACGCGCGAGAAGCTGCTCTACACGGGCAAGACCCACACCGTCGGCGGAAGGGAGCACGGCACGGCCCGCAGCTCGGACGGCCAGCTTGACATCAGGTTCTCTCCGCCGGGCTCAGGACGTCCGGGAACGAGCCCGGAGCAGATGCTCGCCGCCGGCTGGCCCGCCTGCTTCGAAGGCGCCATTGGCCTCGCCGCACAACTCCGGACCTTTGGCTCTGCCATGGCGTTTATTGCTGCTCCCCCTGCTGGGACCAGGACTGACCTCAACAGACCGTAAGCCTCGAGCGCCCTACCGCGCACTGA
>NZ_LN811366.1:0-8730 GCF_001006805.1 Microvirga massiliensis
GGTTCGTTGTGCCACCAAAGAAGCGTAGGCGCGTCGCCGTGAGACTGGCATAGCCATCCGAAATGCCTTCGTAGATCTTCTGTGACGGCTCGCTCGCCTCCATCTCTCCGCCTTCGAGAAGAAGAACGCGAATACCGGATCCGTCGAGGTGCTTTGCGATTGTAATTCCAGCGGCACCGCCGCCGATCACGCAGATATCAATATCTCCAAGGCCTGACGACGGATAGTCGCTGAAGTTTGCAATCATGTATGAACTTGGAGGAGACTGTGGAAGGCGATCCACGGAGCGCAGATGCTGGAATAGACTTCTTCTTTGGATTGTCGACCACTTCGCATCATTTCTACCGTAGCTCTCAGTGAAATCGCGCCCGGGCTTGTTGCGCCAGTGGGCCTTACAACACTGCTCGCTCCATAAACCCCGTTGCTTATGCCCAAGGCAGGGATATCAATGTTGAAAGAAGCGGGCTCCGTCTCCACACAAACTTGGCAGGAGATAGCCCGCTTTCTGAGTATGGGAGTGAACCCGCCTACTCCTATCGGTCCCTCAACAGCCTGAGAATGTTCCGGACGCTGCTCCTTAAGGAGCACGCGATCATCGCGAGGTGGCACTTCCTTTTGCGGGGGAATCAGCAATTTGGTCAGAAATATTGCCCTTTTCTGCTTACCATTGGTTCCGATGTGAACTATTTTGTGCGGTGCAGCACGACGCTTGGCGGCGCCCTGCCGCTGCCCTTTTTGGGCGTTTCCTCCCTAAACTTCGGGCCGCTCTTCGGAGTGGCCTTTTTCTTTTTGGCCGGAGCCAAAGGTCCAGCGCTCTCACACTTACGGGACCAAGTGATCGGGCCAAGCCGCTGGCGTTACTTCTTCCAGGTTGTTCGCTGGGTGAATTCGATCTTAGTCGTTTTCCGGCCGTGAAAGAGGAGCGCGCCTGGACTTCAGCCTACCAAAGAGCCAAGGAGTTCGGGCTCCGCCTTGGGCAGGGAGCGAAGGAGAACCAAAGGGAAACCTACGGGACGCACCCACGTTGCGGGTGTTTTCCAACGCGTGGCCAGGAGTGTTCGAAGCATGGGCGACAGTGATTACGACGCACGCATGGCTCAGCTGCATATCCGCTTTGTCGCCATGGCAGCGACCGAGCGGGATCGGCTCGACCGTGCAATTGCCGCCCTCGACACGTCTGAGCGTGACGTCGTCCTTGCCGAGATTCGCTCAATTGCACACGGGATTTCCGGGACAGCGGGTACATTCGGCTTCCCCGAGGCGGGAGAGGCGGCGGAGGCCCTCGAAAACCTCGTCATTGCAGGCCGTGCGGACCTGTCCTCCATCCGGGAGGGAGGGAAACGCCTCTCCGCCGAACTGGGCAGGATAGACCGCTAGCGGCTGCCGAATCCGGCGCGGGTCATCTGGCCCCAGCCCTGCTCCTTCCGCAGGAACTGCCACCAGCCGCGCAGGCGCCAGGCATTGTTGATCTGGCGGTAGCCGAAATTCTCCACCACAGCGATCAACGTCAGCACCGCAAGGTGCTTTGCCTTTGGGAACCGCCTCAGCCTCAACTCTTCAAGGATCAGCGCACCGACGCTGATGAAGATGCCATACGTGAAGGTCAGCGCCAGGAAGGCCAGCATGAAATCCCATTCCAGCAGGCCGAGCGCCCACATCGCAGGCACGAGCAGGTAGCCGATCACCTCGAAGATCGGCCCGATGACATCCACGAGGAGGATGTGTCCAAGGCCGAGAAAGCCGATCCTTCCATATTGGGGGCGGAACAGCATGCCGCGGTGTTTGAAGAAGCATTCCAGTGCTCCGCGCTGCCAGCGCGCTCTCTGGCGCCCGAGAACGGTCAGGGTTTCCGGCGCCTCGGTCCAACAGACCGCTTCCGGCACGAAGGCGAGACGATAATCCTGTCCGGTGTCTCGCATATAGCGGTGCAGCTTGATGGCGAAGTCGAGATCCTCGCCCACAGTCCCGAGGCTGAAGCCGCCGACCTCGACCGCCTCCTTGCGGCGGAACACTCCGAAAGCGCCCGATATGAGCATCAGCGAGTCGATCCGGCTCCAGGCGATACGGGCCATGAGGAAGGCGCGCAGATACTCGATTACCTGAAAGAGTGCCAATACCTTGCGCGGCAGGCGCACGCGCACGACCCGCCCCGCGGTGATATCGCAACCATTGGCGATGCGGATCGTGCCGCCCGCTCCGATGGTCCTGATCGGATCGTCGATGAAGGGCCTCACGGCGCGCAGGAGGGCATCAGGGTCGAGGAGCGAATCGGCGTCGATGGCGCAGAAGAGCGGTGCGCGGGCGAGGTCGATCCCGGCATTCTGGGCGTCCGCTTTGCCGCCGTTCTCTTTGTCGATGACGAGCAGCCGCGGATGACGGGGTGATGCGTAGAGTCCTCTGATCGGCTTGTGAGGTACAGCCGAATCGTGGAGGCGCTCGGTCGGACGAAGCTCGAAGGCCTGGATCAGGATTTCGAGCGTCCGGTCTTTCGAGCCGTCGTTGATGACGATCACCTCGTAGTTCGGGTACTCCATCGAGAGCAGCGCCTTGACGCTCTCCACGATGGTCAGGCCCTCATTGTAGGCCGGCACGAGCAGGGAAATCGGCGGCGCGAGTTCGCTGTAGCGCCGCCAGAGGAGATTGAAGCGGCCGGATGGCGGCCGATGCAGCATCGCTCCGGCGGCAAGGACGAATTGCGCCAGATAGACCAACGTCTGAAGAATTCCGGCTGCGATGACGATCCAAGCGATTGCCGTCGCTGCGCCGATCCACGCGACATCGAACCACGGGGGCATCATGAAAGGCCTCGCTCGGCCAGGACTAGGGCAGCCGTTCGCTGCGTGCGGCCCGACCCCTCCTCGGCCAGCTTCCGCAGGGCCCGTCGCCCGGTCTCGCCGAGGCTGGCCAGTGCCTCGCCCGCACGGAGGCGAACCGGCCAGACATCATCTGCAAGAAGAAGAGTGAGGCGAGGCGTCGCCTCGACAAGACCGATCCGCCCGACAGCCTCGACGGCTTCGGCGCGCACCTGCCAATCGGAGTGTTCGAGTGCCCGCTCGACGACTGACGCCCCGCTCGGATGTTCCAGTTCACCGAGTGCCCGTACGCATTCCGCGACCACCAAGGGATCGCAGGCAGGATCATTCGTGATCTCGGCCAGAGCCGGAATGAGCTCATAGTCTCCGGCGTTTGCGAGCGCCTCGATCGCTGCGGCTCGCACGAACGGAGCCATGTCCTTGTCGCGGGCGACGTCGAGCAATTCCGGGCTCTGTGTGTCGGTCATCTGTCGGAACAGGTCGACGAGGCGCCGCGAGTGGTCGGCGTGCCTGCTTCCAAGCTGCTGGATGATCTCGCGCAGCGGCGGCTCTGCATCGAGGGCGGCGAGCGAAATCGCCGCCGCAAGGCGCATCTCGGGTGAACGATCCCTCAATCTCGCCCGGAGAGCACGGACCGTCTCCTCGCCCGGAAAGAGAGCGAGCGCTTCCGCAACGGCAATTCGCACTCGTTCATCGCCATATACAAGGTATCGTGCCGCCATTTTGGCGAGCCCGAGATCGCGGAACAGAGCGGCGAGGCGGGCACGGTCTTCACCGTGGACGAGCTCGAGCAGGTCGATTGCGAGTCCTGCAGCGGCCCGGGGGTGCCGCTTCACTTCGGCGGTCAGGGTCTCGTCGACTGCACCTTCGCTGGCTTCGAGCAGAACTGGCAGCAGTCTTTGCCGGGTCCGCAGGTTGCGGCGCTCCAACGCAGTGCGGATCGCGCGCGCGATGACGAGCGTGATCATGACCGCCAAAGCGGTGAACGACAGAACGAGCGATGCCAGCCAGAGCAGCACGAGCCAGTTCAAAACCGCACGCTCATCCCGATGCCGAAGACCGTCCGGTCGTAGGCCTTGTCCCTGTCCTCGCGGCCTACCGAAGCCCGGAGGCTGATGTTTTCGTCGAGGTCGAGGACTAGCCCACCGAATGTGCTGAACGTCTCCAGGACAAGCCCCTCCGATATGTCAGGCGCGTCCGACAAGCCGGCGAAGATGCGCAAACGATTGACGACCTGGACATCCGCGCGGACGAGCCAGCCGCCCGTCCTCCCGCGATCCGGGTCGAACGTGTTGATCCATCGGCCCGTCAGCCAGAGCCGCTCGCCAAGGAAACGTTGCTCGAGGCCCGGCGAGACGGTCTGGATGCCGCCGGTTTCGTATTCGGCGTAGCGTAGGTCGATCGCCGCTATGGTCGGACCGAGGAGGCTGTCAACGCCGGGCGACAAACGTGCGCTGCCGCCGGCACCAATCTGGTATTTCGGACGGAAGTCGGCATCCGGCGTACCTCCGAGCAACACGTAACCGGCAAGTGTCGGTGTGAAGAGATGGTCGATCCGCCCCTCGAAGGAGGCGTCGAACTCACCGAAGCGCTCCGACAGTTCGGCTGCCGCAGAGACGGTTGTCGATGGCGAGACCCGATATCCGAGCCGGAACGCGCCCTCGTTCCACGGCTTGAAGCCATCGCTCAGGTTCGAGCGCAGGCCGTCGATGTCGACCTGCCAGCGAGGTTCCGGCCTCTCCGCAAGCCGAGAGCGAGCCTCCGTAGAGGCCGGATCGAACCTGAGCGCGCGCTCGTATGCGTCCCTTGCCCCTCGCTCGTTCCAGAGCGTACGGCGTGCATCGCCGAGACCGAGGAGCGCATCGACGTTGTGGGGGTCGGTGGCGAGGACCTTCGAGTAGATCTCTTCCGCCTCGTGGGATTTGCCACGGGCGAGCTGGAGCCTCGCCTGAAGCATGAGGGCGTCGAGATTCCGGGGCTCATCGGCAAGCACCGCGATCACCAAAGCCTCGGCTTCATCGGGGCTCCCGGTCCAGAGGGCTACGCGCGCCAAGCCGAGACGAGCGTCAGCCGAGGTTGGATTCCTCTCGAGCACTCGCCGGAAGGTCCTCCGGGCTGCCTCATGATCGCCGGCGAAGCCTTGTGCGAGGCCGAGCCCGACGAGGAGATCGACATTTCCGGGTGAGAGCTCGAGGGCTCGTGAGTAACGCGCAATCGACTCCGTGACCTTGCCCCGGATCCGCAGGGTCCGGGCCTCTCGGCTTAGCCGTTCAAGTTCGGCCCGGCGGCGCGCCTCGCGCTCCGCTGCCTGTCTTTCCCGCTCCCGCCTCTGGTCGGCCTCCTGCCGCTCTACCTGTTCGCGCCTTGCGGAGGCGATCTGGGCCGAGAGAGCGCGGGCATCCGCATGACCAGGCTCGGAAGAAAGAACGGGCGCCAGCGTTTCCTGAGCCTTGTCGAGGCGCCCTCGGCGAAAGGCGATCCGCGCAAGGCCGATCCGTGCATCCGAATATGATGGCGCGAGTTCGAGCACGCGCTGCAGGGAGGCTTCGGCAGCGTCGAGGTCGCCCGCCCCCATCAGAGCCAACCCGAGTTGGACGAGCACGTCGGCGTTGTCGGGCTGGATTGCCGCAGCGGCGCGCAGAAGCCTCACGGCATCGTCGTTACGACCCTCGTGGCGGGCCTCGACACCTTTCGCATAGAGGCGGTCAGCCTCATCCTGTTGGGCGTTCGCGTGAACTGCGCCGACCAAGGAGACTATGACGAAACCGAGGACGTGCAGACAGCGAGCGAAATGTCTCGTTCCCCAAGGAGTGCGGGGGCCGCTACGCAGAAGGAATGATCCGCTCACTCGGGTGTGGCGGAAAAAGCGCCCAGGTATGTCCACGCCGCCACCCGGCGTCACGACGCGTGGGCAGGGGTCAAAATCCGGTCGATCCGCGCGACCAATTCCTCCGGGCGGAAGGGCTTGCCGAGGTAGTCGCTTGCGCCCATCCCGAGCGCCGTTACGATGTCACGTTCCTGCTTGCGTGCGGTCAGCATGATGACCGGGATGCTCTTCAGGCCCTCATCCTCCTTGATGCGACGCAGGACCTCGAAGCCATCGATGATCGGCATCATCGCATCGAGCACCACGATAGCGGGTCGCTTCTCGGCCAAACTGGTCAAGGCCTGCTGGCCATCCATGGCGCGCCTCACCTCGTAGCCGCGGGTCCCGAGCTTGAACTCGAGGAGATCGAGCATCAGGGGATTGTCGTCACAGACGAGAACGGTACGGTGGGGCATGGAATGAACCTGGTGATGAAATGCATTGACTCGGCATGAAACGCGGATGCGACGGAAGCGGATGTGCTGGCTCTAGCGTTCGAAAAGTCCGTGGAATGCAAGACCCGAGAACGCGCTCCAGGCTGATAGCCTCCTCTCAGTTTCGTCGGCCACCTGCAGCATCCGGCTTACGTCGCCGAGAAAACTGATGCGGGATCCAGGTACGGCTATTGTCCGGTCTAGCCGAAATGTCCGTCCGGGCAAGCCTTCATGCGCACCCTCCAGGAGGATAGCGGCCGTGACGTCTCCGATCTCGACGAGGTGGAGTTCGCCCTGAGCCGCAGGCACGTAATAGTGGTGAATTTCGTCCGCCACGAAGCCCACCTCGAGCCCCACCGTGACCGGAATATTGTGCTCGCTCCCCCAGGCGAGGAGGGGCTCGGCTGCCGAGGTCACGGCCTCTGATTGAGTGCGGTAGGCCATGATAGTGATTCGGCCAACATGCGATTCCACTCGATCCAGAAGGAGCCGTCTCGCATCCGGTCGGTCGGCGATCCAGAAGGGCAGGACGAGGTCGATCCTTTCGCCGAGTGCTCGCTCGAGCGCTATGACCGTGTCAGCCCAGGCAGCGAGGACGCGCTCGCGCTCGCTCTGGAACGAGGGCAGCAGGTAGGGCTCTATATCGTATTGCACGCCGGCGAGCCGATCTTCTGCCGACACTCCTTGCTGATAGCGGGCGATCGCTTCTGCCCGGGCGATCGCTACCTTGCGGCCATCCTCGAGAACCATGGCCGGATCTCCTTCGACTGCAACGACGGAGATGCCTCGGGCGCCCGCCCGCCGCACGAAGCGGGCGAGACGGTCTGGCTGGAGCAGTTGCCCATTCTCGATGGGAAGCGCCATGAAGAGTGTTCCGATGCGATGGGCGGCCGCATCTTCGACCAGATGGTCCGGATTTTCGACCCATCGGGTCGCCTCCCATATCCAGGCGGATTGTGGGACAGGTGCACCATTCCCAGGCCGCCTCTCGATTGAGACGGACGACAGTGTTAGCGTTGCCGCGTGAGCGGGGCAGACCACGACGAACTGGACTGCATCGTCGGACTCCTCCCATATCTTGGCGGAGACGACGGCCGTCACCGCCGATCCAGCGGATTCGAAAGCACCGGAATCCCGAGGGGCGTCGGCCCCCTTCGGGACGACGGAAAAGCGGAACCCGTCGTTGCCCCAACCCTGTGCAACGAGGTCAGCAGCCAATGCGCGCGGCAGGCGCGCTTCTCCCGGATCTAGGACCGCTCCGGCAGGGCTGTCGCCGGCACGGCAGGAAATCTCCAGTTCTTCTCCGCGACGTTGCACCTCGACGCGCTCCTCACGACCAAACGGGCGGGAAGTAAGGCGCGGCAGGAGGGCCGAGCCGACCGGCAGCACCGACGGCTTTGAAGACTCCGTCTCCAGTCCGGTTACCCGAAGTTCCGGCTCGGTAGAGGAATGTCTGCCCTTCGTTTCGATCAGCCCGAGGCCCTTGGGTGACGGGCCGGGCTCAGGGCGGGCGACTGCGAGACGGCGTATCCCGTTCGAGTCGAGTGCCGCCACGAGGCAGTCTGGAGGCAGCGGGGCTCCAGCAGGAGCGACGCTCAGCGTCCGTCCATCCTCGAGCCGGACCTGGGGATGCGAGGAGCGATTAGAACTGGTTGGGCAAAGGGTCAGCCGCGCCTCCCCGGCAGCCGCCGTTGCCGGTATGAGCACCAGACTGAGCAAGATAGCTCTTGGGTTGAGGAGGTGCATGTCGAGTTAGGACTTCCGTGACGGCGTCAGCCCATCCGAGCGTAAGCAGGACGGCCACGGCGTGACTGGGGTGCTGTCGACCGGAGAGCCATCTTCAAAAAACGCGCCGACCTCCGAGCGTGCGTCGAGTTCCTCTTCGAGGGCGAGGCACCAGCGAGAGATGGCCGATATCGACAAGGAGGATCAGTCCCGGGTTCACGAATTGAGTAAGATACTGCTGTCGACCGAAGGCTAATTCACCCAAGGGACTGACAGCTTGACATAGAGCAACACACTCTCTTGGCACAGTTCAGGGATTTCCCGTAGGTGAGCACAGGATTGGGCCCTCTGGGGTGGATGATCTCATGGCCCCGCAACCGTGTGTTGCCCAAGCGCCCGTGCCCTCAGCGCAGCACACTTCACACGATCAGTGACCGGGATAGGCCGTCCGCAGCAGCCATACGCAGTTAGCCGGCACGTAGATGATTAGGCTTGGGCGCCGGTGTAAGACTGTCACGAAGCCGAGTGTCGATGTCGAGTGTTCGAGAAGGGCGGGTGACCGCTGTCTACTCTGCCAGTCCTCTAACGACACCGCATCTGTCCTTGGACCGAAGGAAAAGTTGCGGCCGCTCAGTCGCCCGGCTTCGTCACATCAGGCCACGAGCTCCGCTCGTGAGGGACTTACTGCGTCTGACGCCAGCCGAAGATCCGCGGCTCGTAGAGAGAGTAGGCCTGCACTCTCATCCCAACGAGGAGGCCCCTCGATGCTTGCCGCGATTTACGCTGAGATACTGCACCAAATGGGAGCTGTCTCCAGAGCTGCTCGCATGCTCACGGAATAAGCTTCCGGTCTTCGGTTTCGTCGCACATTCAGGCAGATCGGATTCGATCT
>NZ_LN811366.1:9654-11784 GCF_001006805.1 Microvirga massiliensis
TCGGATCATCCAACCGTGATCGCTGAGGTGTTGGAGAGGTTCACGCGAAGCAGGCCGACAGCGGGAGACGGCAGGCTCCGGTGCTATATTGGAAAACGAGCGAGTCGTTTCGAAATATCCGGCTCGGACCGGTAATGATATCGGGGATAACAGCCGCTCCGTCCCTTGAAGCCGCATCCTCACACCGCTTGGCCGCGCGATCTGCTGGCCGTGATCAGCGCAACGGCCGGCGAATTCCGTGACTTTTGATCGCAAGCGGCTGAAGGTCCTACGCGTTCAGGAGGACGTCAGGCCACTCCACATCGTGCTGGCCGCACAGTAGCCTGCGTCGTACGCCAATCGTCAGCCGCTTTTTTGGAGCGGGAGGGATTTCGGTTGGGGCTAGTGAAGGCAAGCCCAAATTGAATCGCACGCCCGTGGAGCGGCTGCTCCCGCTCAAAGCGGCCCGGTTGGAGCACCGAGCATTTCCGTGAAGCGGCGGGCGAGCGATACGATATAGGCAATGGAGTAATTCACCAGGGCTGCAGCATAGAGGCTGCCCGCCTCTTCGTGCGCTGATCTCCGCTCCGCTCCAAGGCCGCGGCCCAATGCGAATGCGCCGACCACGCTGAAGCAGAGGCCTACTGCCTGGAGATACGGCCCGATGCCGCCGCCGCTCAATCGACCCATCGTCAGGCAGGCGACCAGCACCACTGTGGCCTGAAGAGAGGTCGTAACCGCAATCCTGTACAGGGTCGTCCCGAACGCGGATGGTGCCGCAGGATGGCTTTCTCTGGGAAGCATCGTCTGTTCTCGAACCTCAGCCAGCTCTATTCCGGTGCTCTCTCGGACAGCGAGGCCAGCATGATGGCGGAATGCGCATATGCCGCGCCGGCTCGCATCTCCGCGGCTACCCAGACGGCCTCCATCAGTTCCTCGGCGGTTGCGCCCGCCCGCTGCGCCGCCCGAGTATGTCCCTGGATGCAATATGGACATTGCGTGACGTGCGCGACCGCTACGGCGATCAGCTGCTTTGTCTTACTCGGCAAAGCGCCGTCCGAGAAAACTTGGCGTCCGAAGGACTCGAATGCTGCTTGGACCTCGGGAGCAAGCTCGCGACGCTTGCGCGCCAGCTCGGGTGTGGCCTCCGGATAAACAGCAGTCATGGTCATCTCCTGAATAAATCCGACATCGACCGGGCCCGGATCCGCCCGCGCTACAGGCCGGAACTCAATCCGGCCGGAATCCGCACTCGGTCCAGCGGGCAGGCATTGGCTCTCGAGGAAGGACGCCAGCAGCCTAACGTCTGCTTAGCGGCCCGATGCATTGCCGTCCGGGGAGCTGGCCCTTCGCACTCGGCGCCTTCGATCCGGCCTTGTCGGGCAGTGAGGCCAGCGTCCAGTGCCCGCGTCGCTTGGAAGAGATAGAAGCCCATGAAATGAACGCTGACGTCTGCCGCTTCATAGTTGAAAGCCAATGGGTCAATGTCGGCATTCTCGAGCTTGCCCCCGTAGACCCACAAAGCGGCCGTGATGAAGGCAGGCACGGGCCGATCCTCCGGGACGGCGCAGACGAGGTCTGCATGACCTCTACGGCGGAACAGATTGTAGGCTCGCATCGCCAACCTCCTCGGCACCGCCCGGCGCTAGAACGAGACGACGTACCACGCGAGCATGGCGAATGCGCCGGCGAGAGTATCGATGACCACCTGCGGGACCGGTATCTCACATGCGCTGACCGCCACGCGGTGGGCTCTCCGGATGTGCCACATGATAATCCTCCTGTCCCGGGGTAACGGTCGTGGTTCGCTACCCTGGCGTCGCGAGCTGAAACGCTGGCTCTTGGAATGTCGGCCTCACCAAGGAATGCGGCAAACGAAATTCTTTGCCCATTTCCAGCAAGATCTTTGCAGTTTCGAAGCTGCGCCTGAGGCATCCGGAGATCGCAGGTTTTATCATTCAAAGTGCAATTTTTCTGTTCCGATCTACCAATCAATTTCGGTTGTCAGAGCTGGGTCCATGTTCGAACGTGCTTGTCTGTTCGAGAGGTCTCATCATGAATCTTGGTGTTCGTGACAGCGAGGTTGTCGCCCATGACCACGGCGTGCCGACGTTCTGGCGCCGCTGGTTTTACTCGACCAACCACAAGGAT
>NZ_LN811366.1:12436-71476 GCF_001006805.1 Microvirga massiliensis
CGCTGGAGTGGACCCTGTCCTCGCCACCCCCCTTCCACCAGTTCGAAACCCTCCCAAGGATCGTCGAGACACACGAGTAGCCGCTGTTACGGTGCGGCTGCTTTCCTCAGCAGGGTCGGTGCCGTGCACTCGGTCTCGGCCGGGCTCTCAATGGCGGGAGCGAAATCGTCGCGGCCTGACGAGGCGGCTATGACCGGGAGCTTCGGCGCGGTGGACATGTCTGCATCCAGCGGCCCTTCCGCTTCGACGACCTCTCGCAGGCCCTTCAGTGCAGTGGTCAAGGCGCCGCTTTCAGCCTCTTCCGAATAGACCACGTAGACAGGGTGGGTGAACTCCGGCGCGTGCGGCACGACTTGCAGGCGCCCGCTGGCGAGATGGCATCGGACGGCGCGCTGCCGGAAATAGCCGGAGCCGCCGACCTGCAGAATATAGTCCAGCCCGAGCGGGCCAAGGCCAACGAAGAGGCCAGGGCTCGAGAATTGCGGAAAATTCATCCCGTGCTGGGCCGCGAAGTCATGTCCCCAATCGACGTAAACATAGTCGGGATCTGCTACGCCGGTGGAAGCAGGATCCGTCGTGACCAGGACGAGCCTCTCCTCCATCAGCATTTCGACTTTCAGCCCCGGCCAGTGCCGGGGCGCGTAGACGACTGCAAGGTCGAGCGCTCCATCGGCAACCTGGCGTAGCAGGCCCTCCGGCGTTCCTATCTGGGCTCGGAGTGCTACGTCGGCTGCACTGTTCCTCATCCAGATCATCCACTCGAGGAGGAGAGGGCTCCAGAGGCTGAGCTCGCCACCAGCCGCGAGCATGGCGCGGTGTCCGGGCGGGATCGAAACCTGGTGGCGTGCGCGCTCCCAGACCTGAACGAGGGTCCGCGCAAAGCGCAGGAACTGCTCGCCGGCAGGGGTGAGGCTCGAGCCGGACTTGTTGCGCAGGAAGACGGGCCGCCTCAGCTGGTCCTCGAGGGAGCGCACCCGTGCACTGACGGTGGTCTGCGTTACATTCAGGCGCTCGGCTGCGCGGACGAAGCTGCCGGTCTCGACGATGGTCAGAAAGGTTCGGGCGAGTTCGATATCCATGGTGGCACATTGAGCAGGCCTGGGTCCTGCGAGATCTCGGGGGAAGCGCCGCAGCCGATCGACCGCCTCGGCGGTCGAGTGCCCAGAATGACGATCTTCCGGTTCTTCTTATTTGTGGCCCCGACCTCGAATGCGGCTGCGCCTGACCGAGCCCGGGGCTACGTGCCCGCGATCACGTTACCTGCGCGAAGCAAACCGGGGATGGAGGTCGTAAAGCTCAGCATAATTACATGTGACTACTGTTTATTTCAGAAGTCAAACCCGGGCGGTGAGCGGCTCCCCCGTGGGCCTAAAACCAAGCTCCAGGTCTGACCGGCGCGGCGATCCGGTCGAAATGCGCAGCCACCCGCGACGCGAATGCAGCAAGAAACATGCTGGCAAGCTGCAATAGAATTCATTTTCAACATTGCTGCGTTTGCTTTCTCATGACGCAAACGCTGGCTTTTGGCACGACCGGAGGCTGAGGATGCGATCTAGGAGGGGGCGCCGGTGCGACTCGCGCGGCATTCTGGACGAGATCGGGATCGGTTTGTCCCCCATGCAGGGATCACGAGGCGCCCGTCCGACCATCTTTCAGCACCGCACTTGTCCACTTCAAGCGGACGATGAGGGCGAAGCAGACTCGGAGGTGGAGGCTTGCGCGCCGGATCCGGAGGAGATGAGGGCCCGAAATTGCGAGGGCGATCACGTGTCCTCTATGGCCGGATCAACGGCTCCGAAACCCTGAAGAAGTGAGGGCGTCATGCTGATCGAGCGCAAGAGCAACACCGCAAGCCGTGGCGCCCTGCGCGGCATCGGCACCAGCGTGATGCCTTGCCTCATGGATTGGCACCGCGGTACCTCCATCTCAAACCATGGGATCCGGAGCGATCTCGCACCTCCGGCCGACTGTCTGCCTCGTTGAAGATCGAGGCGAGGGCCAACGATGGATATCGAACTCGCCCGAACCTTTCTGGCCATCGTCGAGGCCGGAAGTTTCGTCCGCGCCGCAGAACGATTGAATGTGACCCAGACGACGGTCAGCGCACGTGTCCGCTCACTGGAGGACCAATTGCGGCGGCCGGTCTTCGTCCGCAACAAAGCGGGGGCGACGCTCACGGCCGCGGGGGAGCAGTTCCTGCGTTTCGCACCGACCCTGGTTCAAGTTTGGGAGCGGGCACGCCACGAGGTCGCCATTCCGGCAGGCCGGCGAGCAGTACTCGCGATCGGAGGCGAGTTGAGCCTGTGGAATCCATTGCTCCTCGCCTGGATGGTGTGGATGAGAAACAACGCAAGCGACGTGGCCCTTCGAACCCAGGTCGGCCTCCCTGACGGGCTGCTGCGCCAGGTAGGTGACGGTGTGCTCGACCTGGCGGTCGTCTACGCCCCACGGCACATGCCCGGGCTGAGGGTCGAGATGATCATGGAGGAGGAACTCGTGCACGTGACGACCGACGTCACGGTTTCCGACGTGTCCGATCCTGATTATGTTTACG
Organism: Microvirga massiliensis; assembly: GCF_001006805.1. GTDB lineage: Bacteria > Pseudomonadota > Alphaproteobacteria > Rhizobiales > Beijerinckiaceae > Microvirga > Microvirga massiliensis. Next base: position 14,991 of record NZ_LN811366.1, read on the forward strand.
TCGACTGGGGCGAGGACTTTGCGGCCCACCACGGGATGAGTTTTCCCCAGTTTTCCGATCCGGGATTGTTCGTCGGGCTTGGTCCGCTTGCGCTGGACTACATCGTCCAGGTCGGCGGAGCGGGCTATTTTCGGCGACGGGCGGTCCAGCCCTTCCTTGCGAGCGGGCGATTGAAGGTAATCTCCAGAGCGCCGGTCTTCACGCATCCCGTCTATGCGGTCTACGCGGAGAGTATCGACAGCGATGTTCTTGGTCTCGCAGTCGAGGGCCTTCGGGAACTCGCCGCAGACGCTGAGTCGCAGGACAGGCCCCGGGGCAAGACGCCTGAGGCACCAAGCTCCTCGATCGGAGCAATACTACCCTTGAACCCCTCCCATCGTGGGTTGTGACCGGACAGCGCCGAATACAAGCCGACTGACCTCGCCGACGCCTCCTCAGGCGCTAAGGTCGTCTTCCGGACTGTCATTCAGGCCAAGCCGCGATAGGACGGCATCAGTGATCCGTGCGCATCGAACTCCCTGAAACGGGAAGGTGTCCCGCAGGACCGTCGCGAGCTTTTCGTCAAGGTTCTTCCGCAGCAGCCTGCGCGCCCGATGCAGTCTCGTCTTCACGGTCTCGGGCCGAAGTTCGAGATTGGCTGCGGTCTCCTCGATGCTCAGCTCTTCGACATCGCGCATTATGAAAACGAGACGGAAGGGTTCGGGCAGGTCATCGATGGCGTGTTCGAGAAGACGTCGCACCTCCTCGCGCGCAGCGGCGGCTTCGGGACTGGGATTGGCATGGGCGCCGGGGAACATGATCACACGGGTATCTCCCTCCTGAATGGCCCGGTCGAGCACGTCGAGTCCCTCAGTAGGCCTCCGACGCCGTATCCGGCCGAAAGCGTCATTCAGAACGATCCTGGTCAGCCATGTACCCAAACTACTGTCGCCACGGAAACCTTTCAGCGCCGCGAAGGCGTGAAGGTATGCTTCCTGCAGCACGTCCTCGGCTTCGGTCTCGTCCCGTACGATTCCCCGAGCCACTCGATACAGACGCTGGTTATAGCGCTGCATGATCGCACGGAATGCGGCTCCATCGCCGCCGCGGACAAGTTCCACGACCTCCAGGTCCGTGCACTGAGAGATATCCCGGCGCTTTGCCGTAACGGTCTGCATGTTCGGTCTCCTCGGTTATGAGGAACCGGGATCGCGTCGAGGTCAAGCGATCGCGGTCAGGAATTCCTGTCGGGTAGCGGGATCGTCCCGGAAGGCGCCGAGCATCCGGTTCGTCACCATCGAGACCCCGTGCTTACGCACGCCACGGTTCGCCAAACAGGCGTGCGTCGCCTTCACGACGACGCCGACGCCGCGGGGCGCCAGGATCTCCTCTATGGTATCCGCGATCTGCGCGGTGAGTCGCTCCTGCACCTGGAGCCGATGGGCAAAGGCATCCACGACGCGGGCGAGTTTCGAGATGCCGACGACCCGTCTGCGCGGCAGATAGCCGACATGTACGATGCCGCGGATCGCCGCCATGTGGTGCTCGCAGCAAGACTCGAAGGGGATATCGCGCAGGACCACCATGCCGTCATAGCCGCCGACCTCCTCGAAGGTGCGTTCGAGCATCTCGGCAGGATCCTGCTCGTAGCCCTCGAACCATTCTTCGTAGGCGCGGATGACCCGGGCAGGGGTGTCCACGAGCCCCTCGCGCCCAGGGGACTCGCCGGCCCAACGGATCAGGGTGCGGACTGCCTCCTCGGCCTCGTCGCGGCTGGGGCGCGGCGCGACAGCGTTCTCAATGCAGCGAAGTTGCTCGCGTGTGCTCTGCATTACAGCTCCCCTGCGGGTTGTGCGGCGCTATATGATTGGATGGGACAGGCGAGGAAAGGTTCCGGCCAATATAGAGCCCAGGAGCTGATGACTGGAGCAAGCCGATGAGCACGCGAATTGTGGCCGGCAACGTCAAACTCAAGCGGGCTTACGAACAGCCTGCACGTGAGGACGGGACTCGCATCCTGATCGACCGGCTGTGGCCACGCGGCATGTCGAAGAAAGCTGCCGCCCTCGATCTTTGGATGAAGGACATAGCCCCTTCGACGGAGCTTCGAAAGTGGTTCGGGCATGAGCCATCGCGTTGGGAGGAATTCCGCCGGCTATATGCGGACGAGGTCCGGTCTAAAGCCGAGTTGCTTGGTCAATTGCGTGTCCTTGCACGGCAAGGCCCGATCACGCTGGTGTATTCGGCACACGATGAGGCTCATAACGATGCCGTCGTCCTGAGGGACCTGATCTTGGGGCGATAGTCAGGTATCCAACCTCGAATGGGCTTACTGTCTTATGCTTGCTCCCTGGCCGCATAGCAGCTGACGGGCGGCCATCTCGGAACCCCATGCCCTCTCGGTCAAGGATCTGGCAATCCTAAGGGCCGGCGCGGAGCGACCTGATCTTCCCAAGCAACAAAAATATTGCAGGGAAGGTGCAAACAAATTTTCTTGCCCGCAGTAAAAAAGCAGTCGACGTTGAGCGGCAATGTCAAAGAGCCGATGGCGAAGCTAGCCTGAGCGATCCTGCTCCGGAGTCGGTCGATGGGGAATCGTATGCACAGGCTGAGGTCCTCACCCATCGGTTTGAACCCGAGCCTGTCGGTGGATCCAGGTTCGATCTTCGCAGCGGATCGGAAGCTCCGCGATACCAAGGTGATCAGCGTCGAGGCGGCGCGCACGGCCTTCCGGCCGCAGGCCCCGGAATATGGAAAGCGACGGCCAAGATCATGGAGGATGCGCGAGAACGCGTGTCGAGAGGGCACCTCGTTCTCCAGCACGAATTGTTGCTTCGGTTCCCGAATTTCAGCGCCGGCCTATAGGTCCGAGCTGCGAAGAAACAGACACCGATGGGGGCGACAGCCAGAATAATCTTGACCGACACAACGACCGACACGGCGAATTCGAATGTCCGCGCACCCGCACAGCCGGCATTGATTCGCGCACTCCGGGCACTGATCTTTGCCTCTCTGTTTCTGCCGGCCGTGCTCTTGGCCGCGGCAGCCTTTCATGACTGGCAACGGCTGAATGCAGCCGTCGAGAGGCGCGCCTACAACACGGCGGCTATCCTCCGCGAGCACGCCCTGAAGGTGTTTCAAACTCACGAACTCGTTCTGGACCGGGTCGATGAGCGCATCCGAGGCATGACCTGGGAGGAGATCGAAAGATCCGAAGACGTGCGCCTTTTCCTGAGGGGGATTGCGACGGGGCTCGACTACGTCAGTTCGCTGCTCCTGGTCAGGCCCGACGGGCAACTCTCCAGCGGCACGCGAAGCTCTCCCCTCCCGCAACCGATGAATGTCGCGGACCGGGACTACTTCCTCGTTCCGAAGTCCGACAGCGACGTAGGCATATATATCGGCAAACCCATTATTGGGCGCGTGAGTGGTGAGCCGATCATCAACGTGAGTCGTCGGAGATCGAGTCCGACCGGAGATTTCGACGGCGTGATCGCAGTTGCCGTTACCACGGACTACTTCAATCGGTTCTATCGCACGGTCAGTGCAGGAGCCGATTCAGTGACCCTTGTGCGGGCCGATGGCACTGTCCTGGTTCGAGAGGCGCCAGCCGTAACGAGCGGGGAGATACTAAGCCCCCTTAGTGGGTTGATGCGCGGCATTGCTGCCGGCGATTCGGGACTCTACGAGACAGCTTCCGAGCTGGATCAAGTCCGGCGCCTCCATGCCTACGAGAAGGTCGGCCCCTATCCTCTGTATGTGAGTTACGGCGTGTGTCTCGCTGCTGTCCAGCAGGAGTGGCTCAAAGGGGTCATGGTTCATGGGTTCTTCGCTGCGCTGGCGTCCATGGGATTGGCGACAATCACCTGGATCGCGCTGCGCCAAGCCCATCGGGAGCAAGCAGCGGTCGAGCGATGGCGGGGCGAGGCAATCGAACGTGAACGTGCCGAACACCTCTATCGCGCTCTCTACAACAGAGCCCCTATCCCCCAGCAGTCTCTCGACGCCAATGGCGCTCTCCTCACCGTCAGCGACACGTGGCTGGAACTGTTGGGCTACGATCGGCAAGCAGTTATTGGTCGCCTCTTCCAGGAGTTCCTTCCACAGGACCAGCAGTTCACCTTCGACCAGCACCGGGCCCGCCTCCTCGAGAGCGGCAAAGTCAGGGATTTGCCGCTCGAGGTGCTCCGTAGATCGGGAGAGCGCGTTCCAATTCTCTGGTCGGCGACCGTCGAGCGGAACCGCGAGGGCCGCTTCGTCCAGACACTGGGCGCCCTGGTCGATGCCACGGAGCGCAGAAGGGCCGAGAAGGGACTTGCGCAACTCCAGAAGGTGGAGGCTATCGGCCAACTTACGGGCGGGGTGGCGCATGACTTCAACAACCTTCTTCAGGCCCTGTCCGGCTGCCTGCACCTGATCGACAAAGGAGCCTCAGAGCCCAGGCTGAAGGCTATCCTGGAGGCAGGTCAGCAGGCTGTCGGTCGCGGCGCGAGACTCACCCAGCAACTGATGGGCTTCGCCCGCCGGGAAGCACTCAGGCCCGAGCCAGTCGATATTCCCGATCAGGTTCTCGGGATGTCGGAGCTCCTGACTCGTGCGCTTCGCGAGAACATCAAAATCAATCTGGAGCTGGAGCATGGGCTCTGGCCTGCCTTGGTGGATCCAACGCAGTTCGAGATGGCCATCCTCAATCTCGCGGTGAATGCTCGGGATGCGATGCCGTCCGGAGGAACGCTGCGTGTCACAGGCATGAACTGCACATTCGGTCCTGGGGAACAGGCAGACGGTCTCGTTGGCGACTTCGTCCGCCTGACGATCAGTGACACGGGATCGGGAATGCCGCCCGAGGTTCTGGAGCATGTCTTCGACCCGTTCTTTACGACCAAGGAGGCAGGTAAAGGCACAGGGCTGGGCTTGAGCCAGGTCTATGGCTTTGCGCGTCAGGCGGGCGGTACTGTGCAGGTAGAAAGCGCTCCAGGAGAGGGGACCAGGGTTTACCTGCTGCTCCCGCGTTCAATGCAGGCTGCTGTTGCGGAGAGGAAAGTTAGGAGCAGCAATGGTACCCTAGACGGCTTGAAGGTACTGTTCGTTGAAGACGATCCCATCGTCAGAGCCATGGTGGGGGCAGCGCTGGAAGACCTCGGATGTGAGGTCACGCGAACCGCCTCGGCAGAAGAGGCTCTCGAAGCTCTCCAAAAGGGAGTTGAGGCCGAACTGCTCTTCAGCGATGTCGTGATGCCGGGCATGACCGGCGTCGAACTGGCAAAGGAGGCCCGCCTGCTGCGACCGGGTCTCGGCATTGTCCTCACAACGGGCTATAGCGAGGACGCTGCGCGGCTAAGTGGCACTCGCGTGCTGGCGAAACCCTACCGTATCGAGACCCTGGTCAAAATTCTCGCGGAAGAAATGAACAAACGCCGCTCGTCGCACTGACCGACTCAACTCGGCTAAAGGAAAACTGTTTGTTCGACATACCCGGCACCGATTGCCCTAACGGCCAATGGAGAGCGAAAGTCCCAGGCAGGACGCTGGCTCGAACTCTCCTGTCGCCGCCAATCCAGTCGTGAAATCGCAAGCAAGCCAGCCGATTCCGGAGATACCTCACTAGACAGCATTGTCCCCGCGAGTGGTACCAAGGAGATGCATAGAGAGGTCCGACAGATCGACGCTGAAGTGCTTGGCTGAGGATCCGCGACCCGGGAAGTGGCGTAGTGGCTGCGCTTCCCCGATCCCGTGGCAATGATGCGCAACCTGCTCACCTGGCCGGTCTGCACAGTCCGTTGATCTTGCTATCGCCATCGCCGGTCTCATGCGGAATCTAGCGGTCGACCGAGGTCGGGGCGACTGACGTCACCCGGCTGCTCGTTCCGGACGGATGATTTTGATACAGAGAGCTGCGCGATACAGTGATCACCGAGTCTCATCCATGACTCACCAGGATGTCTCCAGACTGCCCTGAGAAGTGCGAAAGCAGAGACCTCCGCGAGTATCCGGAACCTCTTCGACGGCGACGCATCCAATGGCACGATGAGGAGCTGCGATCCGCGAGGCTCACCCAAGCCTGGAGATCTGACGGTCCGAACCGCGGTTCTTGCAAGTAGAGGTGTCTATTGGAGAGGAGAACTCCATGAGGCGAAGAACTGTGCTGATCACGGCCTTTGCCGGCGTTGGTCTATTTGTAGTAGCGACCGCCTCTGCTGCTCCTCTCTCCAAGAGGAGCACTGTCGTCCCCTCTCAGGAAGGCTTCGATGTGGAGATCGTGCGCTACGCGCGGGCGATGCTCGACGACGGCAGAAAGACATTCCGCTATGAGACGTTCGGGAGCGAGGCGTTCTGGGGTGATACGCTCCAGCTGCACAAAGCGATCATCGGCGAGCAGAATGGCGGTGTCGGCCCCGGCGTTTCGCCTAAAACTGCGCTGTCGGTTGGGCTCAAGGTCGATGCCGACGCGCTGCCGGATGCATTGAAGCAACGCATCAAGGCAGGCAAGGTCGACCTCGACGATCCGGCAACGACAATTGCTCTCCTCAAGTTGAATGCTGTGGTCGGTGTGACCGCCTTCGCCAACCCCGACGGCCGCGTCAGGTCGATGGGCATTCAATGCGCTCTTTGTCACTCGACCGTCGACGACTCGTTCGCCCCCGGCATCGGCAAACGGCTCGACGGCTGGGCCAACCGCGATCTCAACGTCGGAGCGATCGTGTCTCTGGCGCCGAATCTCAAACCGTTCACGAACCTCCTTGGCGTCGATCTCGAGACCTTGAAGAAGGTTCTCGCGAGTTGGGGCCCCGGCCGCTACGACGCAGAACTGAACAAGGATGGCAAGGCCATTCGCCCCGACGGCAAGCAGGCGGGAACGCTACTCCCACCCGCGTTTGGCTTGGCTGGCGTGAATCTTGCCACCTGGACGGGTTTCGGATCGGTTACCTACTGGAACGCCTATGTCGGGGTGACCCAGATGCATGGATTGGGAACTTTCTTCGACCCCCGATTCGACAACCAAAGCCAATATCCCGTTTCCGCCAGGAGCGGCGCAGGCAATACGCGGGACATGCCGGACAAGGTGACGGGCAAGCTGGCCGCGCTGCACCTCTACCAGCTCTCGATCCCGGCGCCGAAGGCACCGGCAGGATCTTATGACAAAGCTGCATTCGAGCGGGGAAAAATGGTTTTCAACGGCCCGGGAAAGTGCGCCACCTGCCACGTCCCGCCGCTTTTCACCGAGCCGGGTTACAACCTCCACGCGCCCCATGAGATTGGTATCGACTCGTTTCAGGCTGACCAGTCCCCAACCCACATGTACCGCACGGCTCCGCTGGCAGGGCTGTGGACGCATCAGAAGGGCGGTTTCTTTCACGACGGCCGCTTTGCCACCTTGCTCGATGTGGTGAATCACTACGATGGGCACCTCAAGCTGAATCTCAGCGAGGCAGACAAAAAGGATCTTGTCGAGTACCTGAAGGGTATTTGAGATTGGGTCGTTCCAGCGATCCTGGATTGGCGATCGGCCCTTATCCGACACTGCAATGTTCTTGCAGCAATGCAGCAACCAAATTTCCTTGCCCCCGACAGAAAAGAAGGCGACGTTGGGCGGGAACGTGGAAGAGGTGAGGGCGAAACAGCTCCGAACGATTTTGCTTCGGAGCCCGCTTATGGAGAGCGATCATGCAGTGGCCGCAATCTTCACATGCCTGCTATGATCCAAGTGCTTCATGTGTACCGAGTTCGGTTGCCAAAGGGGATCGGAACGTTTTCGAGGCTAAAGTGATCAGTCTCGATGCGGCCCGCGCAATCCTCCGACGACAGGGGTGGGAACGTCGGATGACTCAGGCCGGGATCAGGGCGGGTCTGCGAGAGAACGTGTTCGTTCTCCAGGACGAGCCGTTGCTTCAGTTCGGAGATTTTCACGCCGATCCGTAGATCAGAGTTGGGCCCGCAGACGCATGTAGAGTCCGCCGCAATCTCCCATCGGAGCCGCTTCCGACCGCTTGGGTCATCGTCTCACGCACGCTATCCCATTGGAGCTTGGTAACCCCCAAGGCCACCGCCGCATCTGATTGCTCGCGTACTTGAGGTCAGGCGTCTCCCACATGGTTCGAGAGTTCTGCGGACCAGCATACCGGCTGATTGGATACAGCGGAGACATCCACGAGATTCGCGCGCTGTAATCTTTAGACTCGAGGGCCCATACGCTCCAGTGCTTCCACGGCAAGTTGGCGGGTCAGCTCTCCCGCTGGGATCTCACGTCCCAGGGCCGCAGCTGACCCGACCAGAGCGGAATGAAATCGGCCGACCCGATCTCTTCGGATTTCTTGCGCGTCGGCGCAATGGCACCTGCAGCCAGTGGAAACCGGGGGCCGCATCGGACATCGGCCCCACCTCGCGAACGATGCGATTGACGATCGAGCGCGCGGGGCGCCCAGTGAACACGTTCGTCAGTGCGGTTGCCTCATCCCGTGTGTCCCTCAAGGCACTGCGGTGGAGAGGTCCTACCTTTGCCTCGGGGCAGTACAGATAAGCAGTACCCCTCTGGACCGCCGATGCGGCCAACGCGAAGGCTGCGACGATACCGCGGATGTCTCCGATTCCACCTGCTGCGATCACCGGCAACCGAACGGCATCCGCGACCTGCGGAACAAGCGCCATCATGCCGACCTGGCCTGCGATATCCTGGGTCAGAAACATGCCCCGGTGGTCGCCTGCCTCATAGCCCTGCGCGATGATGGCGTCGCATCCCTCGTCCGCGAGTCACCGGGCCTCCTGGACACATGTCGCGGTGGAAATCACCTTGGCGCCGGTGCCCTTGACGCGGTCGAGCAGGGGTCTGTGGGGCAGTCCGAAGTGGAAGCTGACCACCTCCGGCGTGAACTCCGCAACGAGATCACACATGGATTCCTCGAACGGTGCACGCGCTGCGCCGGCCGGCTGCACCGTCGCGTCGAGCCCCAGCTCCACGTAATAACTCCGCAGCCGCTCGGTCCAAGCCGCCTCGCACGACAAGTCCCTTTGCGGCGGCTCATGACAGAAGAAGTTCACATTGATTGCGCGCGACGTGCGCTGACGAATGATCTGCAGCTGGGTGCGAGTCTGCTCGATATCGAGCATCGCGCAAGGCAGCGAGCCAAGGCCCCCGGCCTCCGAGACCGCGACTACCAGGTCGGCACCAGCCGAGCCTGCCATGGGTGCCTGGATGATGGGGATTTCGATCCCGACGAGATCGAGGAAGCGGCGGTCGTTCCACGTGGCCGGATACTGTCCAGTAGAAGGGGAGGGGCTTTCGGGCATGGTGAGGATCCGTCAGCTCAAGGGTTTTGCGGCGCCATGTCGGGCGCCTCCTGCTTGGGCGTCGGACCAGTCAGGTGGGAAAGGAGCCGGTCGCTATCCAATGCTGGAAGCTTGCTATCAGGGCACATCCGAGCCTCCGATGCTCTTCATTGGAATTCATCCCTGCATCTCTTCTGCTGGATAGATGAGGCCAAGACCTGGAATCAGGCGGGCAGCTGGTGTCATCCTGGCTTCCTCGATCTTCTCCGGGCCGAGGATATGAAACACCGCCTCACCGGTCGCCAGCAGATAGTCGGCGATGATGCGCCGGTGGCAGCGCCACCAGACCGCCTCGGCACACATGATGGCCGTGCGGCACCGGCTGCCGAGCTCGCGCAGGTGGGCAAGACCGGTGCGGAAATCTTCGGTCAACGCGTAATCCGCATAGTTCCGGAAGCTGTCATTCTCCCAGAACCCATTCGGCGAGGGTTCGACGAGGCGCTGCTTGCCCCTCAGGCCACCGAGCGCGGCCAGGTGCTCGTAGCCGATCTGGCAGGATGCGAGCTCGGTTGGCATGACGTCCCGGTTGAATTGGGGATTCGTCCTGGAGCGCGGCACGGTGCGAACGTCGGCAACGAGCCGCACCTCCGCCGAACGCAGAAGTTCCACGAACTCCGGAAGGGTGCGCGTGGAATGCCCGATCGTAAAATACGGGTTGGCCAAGATACACCGCGATCAATCGTTCGCCGCGCGCCTTGCCAGTGCTTCCATCTCGGCGAGCCTCTTCTTGAGCGCTTTCATCTCGTCGAAGCGCTTCGTCACGTCGCGCAAGATTGCCGCCATCCCCGTCATGCGCCCATCCTCATCCTTGAGCGGCACGATCGTGAACTCCACTGAAATCCGCTGACCATCCTTGCGGATAGCGGGAACGGAGAGCAGGTCGCCCTGGCCGTAGCGGCTGTTGCCCGTCTCCATGACGCGATGCCAGCCTTGCCAGTGAACAGCGCGCTGGCGCTCGGGGATGATCAGGTCGAGCGATTGCCCGATCGCTTCCTCGGCGCCATGCCCGAAGATCCGTTCGGCGCCGGGATTCCAGATCCGGATGATGCCGTCGTTATCCGCTGCTACTACCGCGTCGGCGGCAGCGGCGAGGATGCTGTCGGCAACGATACGCTTCAGCTCCATCTGGGCCTCCTTTGCTCCCGTTACATGAGCATTCCCAGGGAGCAGAGGCAATCCACCAAGAGCCGTGTGATCTCCCACTTCGGGAGCGTGGAGCCAATCCATCTACACTGGGGGGATACCAGGAACAGGCGCATCCTGGGGCCGGTCAGGCCCATTGTCGATCACGGCAACGTGGTGCTTGTAGACCATCTCCCAGCCGCGCCAGCCGGTATAGAGTAGGATCAGAACGACGACGAGCGAAATAAGCAGGCCGACAGGAAGCACGGCCGCATCACCGGCCTCGTAGCGTCGATACCAATTCCACAGCGAGAGCAGCACCGCGATCACATTGCCGATCATGTGGTGCCAGGCTGCGGAAAGGTCCCGAATGCGCGTATCGCCCAGGAAATCCGTAAGACCGGCGACCGCCGCCAATGCCGCCATCACCAGGGCGGCACCCAGCAGATAGAATGCGGCTGTGCTCCACCCCGTGTTACCCGTTCTCCAGAAGATCAGGTCACACACGAAGGTCGCTACCAGAAAGGCGATCGGGAACGGAATGAGCATCGGGTGCAGAGGATGGCCGGCGATCTGGGCCGTGCTCTGCGGATTGAGCGACATCGCATCGATCTCCGCTTCGACAACTTACCATCCAGATTGGATGCGGCTGGTCTCGAAAGGTTCCCGACAAGTGAGATCCCGGAGAGGAAGGCCCGTATGGTTATCGAGGTGAGCGAGGTCAAAGCACCGCGAAGCATCATACCAGATCGAGCTTGGCACTGATACTTCGAGCACGCGGGTGCCTCCCGAAGAGCGCCGCGAGAGCAAGCCGCTCAGGCACTCTGTTTGGCCTGCTCCGCAGCGGGGCGCCAGTGCTGAGCGTCCGACGTGGATGGGCTCATCAGGGAGCGATCATGTTCCGGATCGGCCGTGAGCCACGTCAGGATCAGCTCTTGAGCGTGTCTACGACGTTCAGTTAGCCAGCTCTCGTCGGTAAGATCCTTGTCGAACATGGCCGACAGAGTGAATCTGTTGGACACATGGAAGTAGCTCTGAGCAACAATCGAAATATACAGCTGAACCGGGTCGATGCCCTTCCGGAAGACGCCGGATTTTTCACCTCTCGCGAGCAGACTTTTGATCGCTGTGACGAGTGGGAGGGTCAGTGACTTGATTTTATTCGATTTCTTGATGTGCTGAGCACGCAGCATATTCTCGTTGTTGATGAGAGACACGTATTCGTGGTGGCTTCCGAAAAATGAGAACGTGAAGTCTACCAGACGCCTCATTCCCTCTACGGGGTCGACTTCGTCGAGCTGCAGGCGTTGCTCCGCGGCCCTGATTTCCGCATAGACGTGCTCGAGAACAGCCAGATAGAGGCCGGCCTTGTCGCCGAAATACTGATATAGGAGGCGAATGTTGGTGTTGCTCCGGGAGGAGATCGTATTAACCCGGGCGCCATCGAATCCGTGGCGGCAGAACTCCGCTGTGGCGGCCGTGAGAATGGACTGTTTCGTCCTATCAGGATTGCGTCTTCGAATGCCATCATCCGGCGTTCTGCGCGTCGATTTCGCCCTGGCGTCCATCGTTCAAATCCATACTCGCCGGCACCATCGCTTCCTGCATCACCGGCCGGCACACTTGTCCTGCCGGGATATCTATCAGCGGTGCCCTACGGCACAAGGCCGGCTGGCAGCGCAGAGCAGTGCGCGGCGATGGCGCCGGCCGTAGTGGGCCAGATTTCGCTGCGCCGTGCCACGATGTGGCTCAGGGCACGCCGCAAATGGCGTAGCCGGTAGGGCTGCCCGACGAGATAGGGATGGAGCGCGATCCCCATGACGAGCGGACCGGTCTCCGCCTGCTCGAGCATCTCGTCGAAGTTCTGGACGATTATGTCCGCGAACTGATCGGCGGAGTTCTTCCGCCCGACGATCGCCGGAATATCGTTGAGTTCCTGCGGATATGGGACCGAGAGGATACGGCCGCCATTGCGGGTGGAGAACCAGATCGGCTGGTCGTCCATGCACCAGTCGAGGAGATAGCGGTATCCGGCTTCGGCGAGGAGATCCGGCGTGATTTGGCTCTGCGAGATCCAGGGACCGAGCCAGCCCGCCGGGGCTGCTCCCTCAAAGGCCGCGATGGTCTGTGTGGTTTCTGCGATCAGGGCGCGTTCCGAGGCTTCGTCCAGCACGCCCTGGCGCTCGGCATTGGTGCGGCCATGCCCGACCACCTCGTCGCCGCGTGTGCGAAACGCCTCCATGACTTCGGGGCAGTAGCCATAGATGCTGCTGTTCACGAGCACCGAGACTGGGAGCTCGAGCGCATCGAAAAGATCGAGCAGCCGCCACACGCCAACCCGGTTCCCGTAGTCCCGCCAAGCATAATTCAGGACATCCGGCTGCGGCCCGCCGGGGCACAGCTCCGCGCCAAGCCCCTCGCCGAAGGCGAAATGCTCAAGATTCAGGCCGATATAGACCGCGAGACGCTTGCCATTAGGCCAATCGTAGACTGGACGATTCCGGATCCCGCTATAACGGTAGCGCCCGTGCGCCCGCAGGAGCGGCACGTTTTCGGGCGCCTTCGCTAAGTCTCTCACGCCGCGCTCACCCCGCTCAGCTGCGCGGCGCGAACCCCCCTGCCGCCGTCCTCCGCAAGACCCTGACGTGCCAGGATGATCTCGGCGCTGTCATTCCAGACATCCATGCGTACGATCTTGCCGGCGCGCACGACAAAGCGGTCGACATAGCGATTGCCTTCGAATGCCGTGCCGTCCGGCCAAGCGCCGTAGAGTGTGCCGGTGTTATAGACCACGGCCTCATCGGGGGTTGCGCCAGGCGCCACGTCGGTGCGCTCGAAGCGCTTCTTCACCCAGGCATAGCGCTTCGCATTGAAGGCCGTGCTCTCCCGAGGATCGCCCATGCGCCGTCCGCCCGTGAAAGTGATCTGCACGTCCGGTGCCATGTAGGTGCGTGCACGGTCGGGATCCGGAATCATCGATGCCTCGAGAAAGGCTTCCACGATACGGGCGGCTTCGTTCTCGGAAGATGCCATTGTTTCCTCCATGGCGTCGGCGTGGCGACTTCGGCGGTCAGCTTGACACGCTACCCTCTTGTAAGAGAATACTTACTTCTGTCAATTCTGCAGCCGGGATTGACGATACAAAGATACACAACCGGGCCGCCTCGAGGACCCGGAGTTCGAAGGGAGATACAACGCCATGATCGGATTCGGACCATCTGGAGTCGCCGGGCTTACGCGGAGAGCCGCACTCGGAATCGGCGCTACGCTCGGTCTCACCCTGCTCGCGCCTTGGTCCGCGCAGGCGGCCGAGCCGATCAAGGTCGGGCTCGTGACCGCGCTGTCCGGGCAGTCGGCGCGTGCTGGCGAAGCGCTGACGCGCGGACTGACAATCGCGATTGACGAGATCAATGCCAAGGGCGGCATTCTCGGCCGTCAGGTCGAGCTCGTGCGCCGCGACGACGAGGCCAACCCGGCCAAGGGAGTGATCGCTGTGCGCGAGCTGGTGCAGCGCGAGAAGGTCGCCGTCCTGTTCGGAGGGCTCGACACGCCCGTCGCGCTCGCCATCGTGCCATTCACGAACGGCGCCAAGGTACCCTTCATCGACCCTTGGGCCGCCGGTACCAACATCACCCATAACGGCGCCAACCCGAACTACGCCTTCCGCGTCTCCGCGATGGACGATTCGGTCGATAAGGCGATGGTCAAATATGCGATGAAGACCTATGGCGCGAAGAAGCCGGGCCTGATTCTCGTCAACAATCCATGGGGCGAATCGAACGAGCACGGGCTCCGCGCGGCTCTGAAGGAGGTCGGCATCGAGCCGGCCGGAGTCGAGAAGTTCGAAGGCAACGACGTCGACGTGGTCCCGCAGCTCACGCGCCTAAAAGATGCCGGCGCGGACGCTCTTCTCCTCGTCGGCAATGTCGGTCCTTCGGCTCAAGTGGTGAAATCGCTCGACCGCATGGGCTGGGAGCCGCCGATCGTGTCGCATTGGGGGCCGGCCGGTGGACGCTTCACGGAACTCGCGGGGCCGAGCGCAAAGAAGGTCATCTTCGTCCAGACCTACAGCTTCTTCGGCAAGCTTTCGCCGGTCGGCGAGCGGGTGATGAGCGCGCTCAAGGCGAAATATTCGGACATCAAGGGGCCTGCCGACATCACGCCGGCCGTCGGTGTCGCCAACGCCTACGACGCCATGCATCTCGCCGCGCTCGCAATCCAGAAGGCAGGCAGCACCAAGGGTGAAGCGATCCGCGAGGCCCTGTACCAAATCGACCGCTACGACGGGCTCATCAAGACCTATGAGAAGCCGTTCTCGCCGGAGAGCCACGATGCGCTCGGGGTGGACGACTACATCTGGACCCGCTTCGAAGGCGACCACATCATGCCGGTCGTGAGCAACTAAGCGCGATCCCTAACCTTCGGGAAGCATAACGCATGCTCCTTTCCGCTCTCGTCACGGGACTCGCGCTGGGGAGCATGTACGGGCTCCTCGCGCTCGGCTTCCACGTCACCTACGCCGTCTCGGGCACGGTCAACTTCTCCCAGGGCAGCTCGATGACCCTCGGGGCCGTGCTCGGGTTCTTCTTCATCGTCCTCTGGGGATGGCCGGTCGCACTCGGCGCTCCCGCAGTGCTTCTGCTGTGCGCGATCTACGGCCTCGCCGTTGAACGCTTCGCTGTTCGTCCATTCGTGCAGCGCGGCTCGGATAGCTGGCTGATGGCGACGGTTGCCGTCGGAATCATCCTCGACAACGTCGTCCTCTTCACGTTCGGCAAGGAGCCGCGGAGCTTTCCATCGAGTCTGGCGATTAAGCCGATTCAGCTCGCCGAAGGCGCCGGCGTCTATCCGCTTCAGATCGTGATTCCGATCGTGGGCTTCGCACTCGCGGCGGCGCTCCACTTCCTGGTTCGGCGGACACGACTCGGCATCGCCATGCTCGCGGTGGTGCAGAATCCCGATGCGGCGCAACTCATGGGCATCGATGTGCGCCGCTCCGTCGCCGTCAGCTACGCGGCCTCCGCAGTGCTTGCGGGAATCGCCGGACTTCTGATCGCGCCGCTGTTCAACGTCTCCTCCGACATGGGCACGCTGTTCGGTCTCAAGGCCTTTGCGGCTGCCATCATCGGTGGCCTCGGGAGCGCGTGGGGTGTGATGATCGCCGGCATCTGCCTCGGGCTGATCGAGGTCTTCGTCACCACGCTTCTGGGCTCGGTCTACACGCAGATTCTCACCTTCGCCGCCGTCATCCTCATTCTCGTCGTGCTGCCGCATGGGCTGCTCGGCCGGGCCGGAGTGAAGAAGGTATGACCCGTTTCAGGCTCCTCCTCGTCCTCGTGCTTCTCGCCGCGGCGCTAGCTTATACGGCGATTACGGACAGCTATGGCGTCTTCCTCGTGGCCACCACGGCGCTGACGGCCATCGCCTGCATCGGGCTCAATGTCCTCCTGGGCCTCGCCGGTCAGGTCTCCCTTGGTCATGTCGGTTTCATAGCCATCGGAGCCTACACGACCGGCCTTCTGATGGAGAGCGCGGGCTGGCCTTTCTGGGCCACGATTCCCGCGAGCATGGGGCTCGCCGCGCTCGTCGGCGGCATTCTCTCGATGCCCGCTCTGCGGGTACGGGGGCCGTATCTCGCGATGGTGACGATCGCCTTCGGGTTCATCATCGAACACGGGGCGGTGGAATGGCGTGATCTCACCGGCGGTGGCAACGGACTGATCCTGACGGCCAGCCCGACACTGTTCGGGATGCCGCTCGGCGAACGCGGAATCGCTATCCTCGGCGTCTGCCTCGTCGCAACTGCCCTCGTGCTGTTCGACCGCCTGAAGGAAAGCGGCTGGGGCTTCGCGATGCGCGCTGCCCGCGACACCGAGGTCGCCGCGCGTTCGATCGGAATCGACCTTGTTTGGGTGCGCACCGCAGCCTTCATGATCTCGGCGGCGGCCGCCGCGCTCGGAGGCTCCTTGTTCGCTCCCCTGAACGGCTATATCAGCCCGAGTTCCTTTCCATTCCTGCAGTCGATCCTGCTCCTCCTGGCCGTCATGATCGGAGGCTCGGGCACGACGTTCGGGCCTGTGATCGGGGCAGCCGTCGTGGTGCTCCTGCCCGAACTGCTGGCCGATCTCGCCGAGTATCGGCTCCTGGTCTTCGGGGGACTTCTGCTCGCGGTCCTGCGCCTGGCGCCACTCGGCATCGCCGGAACGGCCGGGAACCTGCTCGGCCGCTTCCTGCCGAAAGCCGCAGCCCCGGATACCGAGCGTGTCGATGTGGAGCCCGCTCTGCGTCAGCCAGATCGGGATCTCTCGAGGCTGAGCGTCGGCGGCCTCTCGATCTCCTTCGGCGGCGTCCGGGCAGTCCAGGACGTGTCACTGGAGGCTCTCCCTGGGCAGGTGACGAGCATCATCGGCCCGAATGGCGCCGGCAAGACGAGCGCGTTGAACCTCCTGTGCGGGTTCTACAAACCCGATTCGGGCAAGGTCGCGCTGGGCACGGACGACATCACCGGCCTGCCGTCGCACGCCCTCGCTCGCCTCGGCGTCGCGCGTACATTCCAGACGACGCAACTCTTCGGAACGCTGACCGCGACCGAGAACGTCATGCTCGCGGCACGCAGCGGGCGGCTCGGCGGCCTCGTGACGCCGCTCGGGAGCGCGCCGGGCGATCCCGCGTCAGAGGCCTTCGCGCGCTCGCTTCTCGATTTCGTCGGAGCCGGGGAGGGGCTCGAACGCCCCGCCTCGGCCTTGCCGCATGTCGAGAAGCGACTCGTGGAGATCGCCCGGGCGCTCGCCCTCCGTCCGAAAGTGCTCCTGCTGGATGAGCCGGCGGCCGGCCTGTCCTATGCCGACAAGCAGCGCCTCGTCGCATTGTTGAAGCGGATCGCCGAGCTCGATGTGACCGTGATCCTCGTCGAGCATGACATGGGCATGGTGATGACGCTCTCGGACCAGATCGTCGTGCTCGACGCCGGACGCCGCATCGCCGCAGGGGTGCCGGAGGCCGTCAGGACCGATCCGGCAGTGCGCAAAGCCTATCTCGGCGAGGGTGCCGGAACGCATCGTCCGGATCGCGCAGTCGCTTCACGGGCTTCGGGCGCACAGGCTCCCGTCCTGGAGGCCGATCACGTCGATGCGGGTTATGGCGCCTCCCAGGTGCTCACGAATATCGCCATCGAAGTCGGAAGCGGCGAGGCGGTTGCGGTGCTCGGAGCGAACGGCGCCGGCAAGACGACCCTGATGCGTGCGCTCGCGGGCCTTCAACCGCCGAGGGCCGGTGGCACGATCCGTCTGAAGGGCGTTCCCATCCACACTTACACGGCCCATCAGCGCGCCCGGGCCGGGCTGGTGCTGGTCCCGGAGGGCCGTCAGGTCTTTCCGGAACTGACGGTCCTCGAGAACCTGAAGCTTGGGGCCTTCGCGCGCACTGGGGCCAATATCGATTCGGAAATCGAGGGCATGTTCGAGCGCTTCCCGCGCTTGCGCGAGCGAAGCCGACAACGTGCGGGTCTTCTCTCCGGCGGAGAGCAGCAGATGCTGGCAGTTGCGCGCGGCCTCATGACGGGTCCGGTGGTGCTCATGCTGGATGAACCGTCGCTGGGCCTTGCCCCGAAAGCCGCGGACGAGTTGTTCGAAGCCCTGGGTCGGCTTCGGAACGAAGGCATGACGCTCGTCGTCGTCGACCAAATGGCCGGCCATGCCCTGGCGCTCGCCGATCGGGCCTACCTCCTGGAGACCGGCGCAGTGGTCAAAGCCGGATCCGCGCACGAACTCGCCCACGATCCAGCGCTCGAGCAAGCGTATCTCGGTGGCTCGTCGGAAGCGCCTTCTCAAGCGGAGAGCCGCGCCTCGGTTGCCTAAGAGAAAGTCGCAGCGCCACCCTGCGATTTGCCGTCATTAAGCTCGTACCTCTTGTCTCTGGTCGCTCGCCAAGAGTCGTAGAGTTGCGCGCGATATCTCCTCGCGGCCAGAGCACAATCAGTGATCCAGGGCATGCCTCCTCTCCCCCACGTGATGCCGAACGAAAGCGCTGCTCATGGATGCGCAAACCGACTTGACTTAAGTAAGCGTTCGCTTACAAATTTTCGCATGGCCGTAAGGAGCTGCCGGAGCATGAGGCAAAGCGCATGACTGACGAACGGTTCGAGGATCACCCAGCTGCCGGAAACGGCGATCTCCTGACGGGTCCGGTCAAAGTGGTGAATATCGGTCTGGCGAGCTTCGCGGAGGAGCTCAAGACGGCGGGCGTACCTGTCATTCAAGTGGCTTGGTCGCCTCCGGCCGGTGGCGATCCCGATCTCGCCGATCTCGTTTCCAAACTCGGCGCCTGAGCCTCGAGGCCAGCATGCAAAAAATCGAAGAAGCCAATCGGGAAGCTCTGCGCCGCATCCTGGAGGGCGACCCCGTCCTGATCGATGTGGTTCCGGCGCACAGCGTCATTCCCGCCCTTCGAGATCAAGCTATCCTCCATGCCGGGCCGCCGATTGAATGGGAGCGGATGTGCGGCCCGATGCGGGGAGCGATTGCCGGAGCGATCGTTTTCGAGGGCTGGGCTCCAAACCTGAACGTCGCGACCGAGTTGGCGCGATCCGGCGCGGTGGCTTTCCACCCGAACCACCACTTCGACGCCGTGGGCCCGATGACTGGAATGACCACCCGGTCGATGCCCGTCATGGTCGTCGAGAATCGCCGGTTCGGGAACCGCGCCTATTGCACGATCAATGAGGGCCTCGGCAAAGTCATGCGCTTCGGTGGCAATGACGCGGAAGTCCTCGGTCGTCTGGCATGGCTGCGGGATGTCCTCGGGCCTGCCCTTGGCGCAGCCGTCCGGGGCGCCGGTGGGATCGAGCTGAAGGGGATCATCGCCCGCGGCCTGACGATGGGCGACGAGATGCACCAGCGCAACGTCGCCTGTACCGGCATTTTCTTGCGCCAACTCGCCCCCTGGCTCGCGCGCGCATGTCGGGATGGCGAGCAACTCGCCGACATCCTGGCTTTCATCGGCGGCAATGATCAGTTCTTCCTGAATGTCGCGATGGCGATGGGCAAGGCCATCATGGACCCGGTGCGTGGGATCGAAGGTTCCTCGGTCGTCACGGCCATGTGCCGCAACGGGACTGACTTCGGCGTCCGGGTGAGCGGAACGGGAGACACGTGGTTCGTGGCTCCCGTCGAGATGCCCGAGGGGCTCTACTTTCCGGGCTTCGGGCCGGCAGACGCCAATCCCGACATGGGTGACTCGGCCATCGTCGAGGCCATCGGCCTCGGCGGCTTCGCGATGGCAGCCGCTCCGGCGGTCGCGGGCTTCGTGGGGGCAGGCTCGGCCTCGTCCGCCGCGCTCTTCACGCAGGCCATGCGGGAAATCACCGTCGGCGAGAACCCGGAGTGGACGATCCCGACGCTCGATTACGCCGGGGTGCCGACGGGAGTCGACATTCGCCTCGTGGTCGATACGGGGCTTGCGCCCGTCATCAATACCGGAATCGCACACAAGGAGCCCGGCGTCGGCCAGGTTGGCGCCGGCGTGGTACGGGCTCCCATGGCGTGTTTCGAGCAGGCGGTGCGGGCGCTGGCGGAGAGGCTTGGAGTGAAATGAGCGAATTCGTTCTCAACGAGATCCGGAAGGGATTCTACCTCGACTCCGTGGCGCTGATGCGCCTCTCGCGCGCTATCGCCGAGCGGCCCGGGATCACCGAAGCCGCCTTGATGATGGGCACGCCGTCGAACAGGCAGATCCTCGCCGATGCGGGCCTCCTGGCCGAGAACGGCGCCTCCGCGCAGGGCAATGATCTCATCATCGGAATTCGCGCAGAGAGCGAGGGGAATGCGCGCGACGCCCTGCGGGAAGCGCTCGCGCAGCTCGAGCAGCCGCGCCCCGCCGCGGGAGAGACCGAGAGCTGGAAGCCGCGGACGCTGCGTGCGGCGCTCAGGCTCATGCCCGACGCCAATGTCGCGCTCATCTCCGTGCCGGGTGAATTCGCCGCCGCCGAAGCCCGCAAGGCACTGAATCATGGTCTGCATGCCATGATTTTCAGCGACAACGTGCCGGTCGCGAAGGAGCGGGCGCTGAAGGAGGAGGCGAGGGCGCTCGGGCGCCTCGTCATGGGACCGGATTGCGGAACGGCGATCATCGGGGGCGTGCCGCTCGCCTTTGCGAACAGGGTGAGGCGCGGCGAAATCGGCGTGATCGGCGCCTCGGGCACCGGCATTCAGGAGGTCACGAGCCTCATCTCCGAGGCCGGCGGGGGGATCTCCCATGCCGTCGGAGTTGGCGGGCGAGACCTCAACCAGGCGGTCGGCGGGATCACGACCCTCATGGCAATTGATGCGCTAGATGCCGACCCGGCTACTCGGCACATCGTTCTCATCTCGAAGCCGCCCCATCCCGACGTCGCACGCATGGTGCTAGCGCGGGTGGCCCGGAGCACGAAACCGTTCACGGTGTGCTTCCTGGGAGGCAACGACGCGGGCATGCCAGCGAACGCACGCTTCGCTGGCACCCTCAAGGCCGCCGCCGAGGCGGCTCTGGGCGGAGTCGTGATCGGAACGGGGTTCAAACCGTCAATCTCTCCTTCCAGGCAAGGCATCGTCGCCGGTCTCTATTCGGGTGGGACCCTGTGCGCCGAAGCTCAGATCGTCCTGCTGCGAAACGGGCGGCAGGTCGCGTCGAATGCGGCTGTGCCCGGTTCACGTCCGCTGACGGAGGCAAACGGATCGTCGGATCGGATCGTGGATCTCGGAGCCGACGAATATACGAAAGGGCGACCGCATCCGATGATCGATCCGTCCGTTCGTGACGACATGCTGCGCAAGACGCTGGAAGATCCGGGAATCGGAGCCATCCTCGTGGATCTCGTCATTGGGTTCGGAGCGCATATCGATCCGGCCGGACATCTGGCCTCGATCCTATCCGAATTCGGTCCGTCGCACTCTCCCGTCGTCGCATCCGTGACCGGCACGGAAGAGGATCCTCAGGTTCGGTCGTGGCAGATCGCAATCCTCAAGAATGCAGGCGTCGTCGTGGCGCCGTCCAACGAGCAGGCGGCCGAGGTCGCGCTCGCTCTGTGCCAAGGGTAGAGGGGGAAATTTCATGGCCAGCATCGAGGAAACGCCATCGCGCCTTCTGGTCGCGATCGGCGGTAACGCCACCCATCCGGAGAATATCCGCGGCACGTCCGACGAGCAGAAGGATCTTGCGGCCCGCACTGCGCAGGCGCTTCTTCCGCTTGCGCAGTTGGACAACGAGCTGGTCGTGACCCACGGCAATGGCCCGGTGGTCGGGAAGATCTTGATGCGGCAGGCACTGACACGAACCCGCATCCCGCCCATGTCGCTCGACATCTGCGTCGCGCATAGCCAGGGCGGCATCGCCTATCTGCTCATGCAGGCGATGGAGAATGCCTTGCGCGAGATCGACAATCCTCGCCACGTCGCATGCCTGCTGACACAGGTCGAGGTGGACCCCGACGATCCGGCATTCGAGAATCCGACGAAGCCCGTGGGCCCATTCTTCACCCAGGAGCAAGCGGAGGACCTGAGCCGTGAGCTGGGCTGGTTCATGAAAGAGGATTCCGGCCGGGGCTGGCGGCACGTAGTACCATCGCCCAAGCCGCGTCACATCGTGGACCTGTCATTGATCCAGGTGCTCGCCCGGCGCGGCACGATCGTCATCGCGGGCGGGGGCGGGGGCATCCCCGTGGTGCGCGGGCCGAAGGGTGTCCGTCACGGCGTCGAAGCCGTCATCGACAAGGACCTGACTTCGGCGCACATGGCCAATGTCCTCGGCATCGGTCACATGATGATTCTGACAGCGGTCTCGAAAGTTGCCGTGAATTTCGGAAAACCCAACCAGCGCTTCCTGGACCGCGTCACGCTTCGGGAACTCAAGGCACTCCATGCCGAAGGACATTTTCCGCCGGGCAGCATGGGCCCCAAGGTCGCCGCGGCAATCCGCTTCCTCGAAGGTGGCGGCGAACGGGTCATTATCGGTCATCTCGACGAAGCCATGGCAGCGCTCCGGGGCGAGACAGGAACGCACATCGTGTCGGACGATGGCTGAGTCGACGACAGCTCCGTTCGAGATCATCGATATCGGACAAGTCGCGCAGCGCGCCCTTGTGAATGGCGCCAGCGGTCGGGTAGAGGCGGTGTTCGCACGCAGCTTCTACATGGTCGTGGACGGCCAGTGGATCTGTTTCGGCCCTGATGAATTGGGCTCTGGTCCGCTGAATGTGCTCTACAGACCATCGCTCTCATGCTCCAAAGAACTCTATTGGCCGATGCGCGGGGATTCCGTTCGGGTGCTGAGGGACGCATTGCAGGTCGGCTGCGGCATCTTCGTCGAGGTCGGCCGGATTGCTGAGCCGAGCCCGGTGGCAATCCCGGACTGGAACATTGGGACTCTGGACGCGGGGCTTCAGGCGCTCGACGCTTTGGAAGACGGGATGTTCCCTTCGGAGGGACTGGCCCCTTTTTGCCGGGCGAGGGCAGGACACGCACGGTCGGCGATACTCGTCCGCACGCGCGGACCGGTCGCCCGTCTGAGCGATCTAGTCCGAGCGAGAGCGGCCGGTCTTCGGGACGAACGCGATCTCGATGCAGAACCGTTGTTATCTCTTCTCGGGCTGGGGCCGGGACTGACCCCGTCCGGCGACGACCTGCTCGGCGGCGCGCTGGTCGCGTTGCAGGCGCTCGGCTTGGACGAACTTCGGGATTCGATCTGGGACGTCCTGCGCGCCCGCGCGATGACGAATACGAACGAGATCAGCTTCGCGCATCTCGCGGCGGCCGCCGAAGGGCATTGCTCTGCCGCATTGCGCCGCGTCCTGAATACGCTCATGAACGGGTCGATCGGCGACTTGCAGTCCGCGCTGTGGGCCGTCAGTCGCATCGGACACACCTCCGGGTGGGATGCACTCGCCGGTATCCTCATCGTGCTGCGCGCCTTCCGCGATGCACGGTTGGATCCGACGGCTGTTCACCTCTTCAACTCCGCTCACCTCCATTGAGGAATCATGCTCCAGACACGACGCTCCTTCCGCGGAATGGTGACTGCTCCCCACGATCTCGCTGCCCGGGCTGGCCTGCGCGTTCTGGAGGACGGCGGCACCTGTATCGAGGCTATGGTCGCGGCCGCGGCCGCGATCGCCGTGGTCTATCCGCACATGAATGGCCTCGGCGGAGACAGTTTCTGGCTCATCTCCCTACCCGGTGAAGCGCCGGTCGGTATCGACGCCTGCGGAGCGGCGGCTCGGGGGGCCGATATCGGCTTCTATCGTGAGCAGGGGCATGCCGCGATTCCGTCGCGCGGCTCTTTGGCGGCACTGACGGTCGCAGGCGCTGTTTCGGGCTGGGAGCAGGCGCTCGAGGTCAACCGCCGCATCACGTCGAAACCGCTCCCGCTCTCACGCCTTTTGGAAGATGCCATCGAATACGCCCGGCAGGGCATCCCGGTGACGCGGTCGCAATCCCTGAACACTTCCTCGAAGCTCCACGAGTTCGAAGATGTTCCGGGATTTGCGTCGACCTTCCTCATCGACCGCCACATTCCGGCCGCCGGCGAGCGCTTTCGGCAGCCACGCCTTGCCGCAACCCTTGAGCATCTTGCCAGAGCGGGGCTCGACGACTTCTACCGGGGCGACCTGGCAGAGGCCATGTCTAGCGACCTGGAAAGAGCGGGCAGCCCGTTGCGCCTCGAGGACCTTCGCGGTCACAAGGTCCGAAATGTCGAGCCGCTGTCGACGGAAGTCGGCGGCCATCAGGTTTTCAATCTGCCTCCGCCCACGCAAGGGGTGGCCTCGCTTCTGGTGCTGGGGATCTACGATCGGCTGGGTGTTCGCGAGGCCGAGAATTTCGAGTTCGTCCACGGCCTCGTCGAAGCGACGAAGCAGGCGTTTCGAATCCGCGATCGGCACGTGTGTGATCCCGATTACATGACGGAGGACCCGCGCTCCTTCCTGAAGCCCGAAGCGCTTGACGCGCATGCCCGTGTGATCGATCGCCGGCGCGCCGCCCCGTGGCCTCATCCGTCAGCACACGGCGATACCGTGTGGCTCGGCGCCATCGATGGCGAAGGACGGGCCGTCAGCTTCATTCAGAGCCTGTATTGGGAGTTCGGCTCGGGAGTCGTCCTGCCGGAAAGCGGCATCACGTGGCAGAACCGCGGCACGTCGTTCTCTCTCGACGAGCCACATCTCAACCACCTGCGGCCAGGGCGCCGCCCGTTCCACACCATCCAGCCGGCGCTTGCCCGTTTAGCCGACGGCCGCACCATGGTCTACGGAACGATGGGCGGGGAGGGGCAGCCGCAGACCCAGGCGGCCGTGTTCGCGCGTCATGTCCTACACGGCCAGGAACTCCAGCAGGCCGTCACGGCGCCTCGCTGGCTGCTCGGCCGGACCTGGGGCACGGTGACGACCAACTTGAAAATCGAGTCGCGTTTCGACCCAACCTTGATCGCGGCGCTGCAAGAGGCCGGACACGATGTCGAGGTCGTGGGGCCCTTCGAGGAGATTATGGGGCATGCCGGCGCCCTAGTGCACCACCCGAGCGGATTGATCGAAGGCGCGTCCGATCCGCGCAGCGACGGCGCTGCGCTCGGGTTCTGACCCTGACGAATTTCCCTCGCCGCCTATTTGGGGAGGCGGGGCAATCTCCAACGCCTTTGGATCCGTCCGGAATTGCCGATCCGCACCTGCCCGGCGACAATATCTGATCCATCGTCCGCGGTATGCTGCAGTGGCAATCAACGAGAACTCTCAATGTCGACCAACGCGCTTCTCACCGAGGATCTGAACCCACTCCCGCGCCTTCTCATGGGCCCGGGTCCGATCAACGCCGATCCGCGCGTGCTGCGCGCGATGTCGATGCCTCTGCTCGGCCAGTTCGACCCGCAGTTCACAGGCTACATGAACGAGACCATGGGCCTGCTGCGGGGACTGTTCCAGACGGAGAACCGGTGGGCTTTCCTCGTGGACGGCACGGCGCGGGCGGGCATCGAAGCCGCGCTGGTATCTCTGATCGAGCCAGGAGATCGGGTGCTCATACCAGTCTTCGGGCGCTTCGGCCACCTGCTCCACGAGATCGCGGCCCGCTGCGGTGCTGAGGTGCATACAATTGAGACCGAATGGGGCACGGTCTTCTCTCCCGACGCCATCGAGGACGCGATCCGGGCGCATCGTCCCAAGCTCGTCGCGATCGTGCACGGAGACACCTCGACGACCATGGCACAGCCCCTCGAGGCCCTCGGGGACATTTGCCGCCGCTATGACGCGCTCCTCTACGTGGATGCGACCGCCACCCTTGGCGGCATGGATTTTCGAGTCGACGCGTGGAAGATCGACGCGGCTACGGCCGGGCTCCAGAAGTGCCTTTCCGGTCCGCCAGGGTCGGCGCCGATCACCTTCAACGAGCGCGTCGAACGAGCGGTTCTGCGGCGCAAGCACGTCGAGGAGGGCATTCGTCCTGCCGGCTTCACTCCTGGAGCAGGATCCCGGATCCAGTCGAACTACTTCGACCTCGGGATGCTCATGGATTACTGGGGCGAAGAGCGTCTCAATCACCATACCGAGGCGACTTCGATGCTCTATGCGGCGCGGGAGTGCGCCCGGATCGTGCTGCGCGAAGGTCTCGACCAAGTGGTCGATAGGCATGCCGTTGCGAGCCGCGCGACGGTGGCGGGGCTTGAGGCGATGGGACTTCGCATCTTCGGAGATGTGGACCATAAAATGGCGAACGTGACCGGCGTCTACATCCCCGAAGGGGTGGACGGTGAGGCCGTGCGAGCCGGCATGCTCAACGACTTCGGAATCGAGATCGGCTCCTCGTTCGGGCCGCTGCGGGGGCGGATCTGGCGCATCGGCGCGATGGGCTACAACTGCCGCAAGCAGAATGTGCTGATCTGCCTCTCAGCCCTGGAGGCAACGCTTCGCAGAACTAGCTTCCGCGTCGAGGCCGGCGCGGCGGTGGAGGCGGCCTTCGCCGTGTATGACGAGCAGCCGGCATCAAATCCCACAAGATAACCGTTGGTGGGAGGATCATCATTGCTGCGTCAGCAATGACGGAATTCGGCCGTGAACCACGAGAGCTCGTTCGCTGGCGCCGGCAATGGTAGCGAGCCTTGGGTAGGGAAGCTAGCGCTCGGCATCGCCGCCAGAGCATCGAATCGGTCGTACGAATTTCGGTGTGAGTCGGGCTTCCCACCAGAGCATCTGTGGATTCAGGGCTGCTCTATTGCCAGCAACCTCTGCCCAACCTGCGGCTCCCGCCTCTTCGAATTGAAGCGGAAATCAAGCCGGGCCCCTGGCCGAGACTCCGAACGACTTTCGACCAACATCGAGATCTGGGTCCCGCGATGTGAGCCCTAACTGCCGGGGATCCCCGGAGCCGAACAGAGTTCATCGAGAATCGAGCTCAGAACTCGGGCGAGATCGCCCACAGCCAATGGCCACTCAGGGCACGTTCCGGAATTTCACTGGACATCCAATTCTGCTCTGGAACGTCTACGGGGGATGGGTTCGCCGCGACTCGTTATGCCCCCGTCACGCGCCAGATTACATTCCCCACATCGTCGGCTATCAGCAGAGCACCATCCCGCCCGATTGCCACCCCTACGGGTCGCCCATAGGCGTCTCGCTCGTCCGGCGCGAGGAATCCGCTCAAGATGTCGCGCGGGGGGCCGGACGGGCGGCCGCTTTCGAACGGAACGAAGATCACCTTATAGCCGCTGAGTTTGCTGCGGTTCCAGGAGCCGTGCTGGCCGATCACCATTCCATCGGGGAACCCAGGGAGTGTGCCAGCTGGCAGCCAACAGAGGCCTAGCGAGGCGGTATGCCCGCCTAGCGCATAGTCAGGTGTCAGGGCCCTTGCGACTGCGGCCGGATCCTGCGGCACGCGCTCATCCACCGTCTGCCCCCAATAGGAGTAAGGCCAGCCGTAGAAACCCCCATCGCGTACCGAGGTCAGGTAGTCCGGAGGCGTCTCATCGCCGAGGCCGTCGCGCTCGTTTACAACAGTCCAAAGTGTCCCCGAGTGGGGCTCCCAGGCGAGGCCAACGGGATTGCGCAGACCTGTCGCGAACATGCGGTTCGCGCCGCTCGCGAGATCGATCTCGTATATCGCCGCGCGGCCCTCCTCGGCGGCCATGCCGCGTTCGCCGATGTTGCTGAGCGAGCCCACACCCACATAGAGCTTCGAGCCGTCGGCGCTCGTCAGCAGGCTGCGCGTCCAATGCCCGCCGGGCTTGAACTCGGCCAGCTTGCGACCCGGCCCGGTGACGCGCCCCGTGCCTGCGGCGCAGGTAAAAGCGACAACCCCGTCGGTGTTGCCGACGTAGAACGTCTCACCCACCAGTGCCATGCCGAAGGGCTGATTCAGCCCATCCAGGAACACCTCCCTGACTTCGGCCACCCCGTCGCCGTCCGAGTCGCGCAGCCGCGTAATGCGGTTCGGGCTGACACCCACGGCAGCTGCGCGTTTCATCGTGCTGAGTACTGCATAGTCGAAGAGCGACCTGACAGGGCTGGCCACGCTTAGCGCCTCGGCGACGAGTACGTCGCCATTCGGCAGAACCTCGATCCATCTGGGATGCTCGAGGTTGGTCGCGAAGGCGTTGACCTGGAGTCCCGGAGCCGCGACCGGCGTCTGCCCGGCAGTCCAACCCCTCGCCGTGGGCATCTTGAGCGTCGGTAAGCTGCCCTGCGGCCTTGCTGCGGGAATCACGGGAGTAGTGCCGAATGCTGGTGCGCGCGTGCCTTCTTGCACCCGCCGTAGCAATACCATCGCGCCTCCGATCATGGCCACGATGCGCGCAAAAATTCTGGATACGTCCATGACCACCTGCCTTGATTGCGGCGCACGCTAATCGAAGCCGGCCTGCGTTGGAACAAGCTATGAGGGAAGTCATCGGATAAGGAGCCCGTTCGAAGAGGCCCCAGCGCGGCTGGAGCCGTCGTGCCGGTCGCCGTTCATCTTGAAGTCCGCTCCGAGCACGGAGCTGAAGTTGGCTGGACTTCCGCAATCGCGACGCGAGCGGGCCTTCTCGCTTAGGCGCTCCAAGGCTGAGGTCGACCCACAGCCGAAGTTGCAGTTGGAACTGCAGTTGGCAATCGAGCGGTTGCATTGGAAATCTGACCCGGATGTAGACTGGTGTATAATGCCGGCGGGCAGGACCCTGCTCAGATGCTAACACTGGCTCGCCATAGACATCGCGCAAACGTTTGGCCCCAAGGATTGGCTCGCGGAGGCGTGCCGGTGCACTTCACCGTGGCACTGAAGCTGAACGGAACGACGGACCGCATCGGCGTGGACGCCGAAGAGGCGCTCATCACCATCCTGAAGGTCAAAACGGGGCGGCCGGAGGCGAGCATCACGGATGTCCGCCGACACAATCGGCGGGGCGACGCACGTCATCCGTCGCGTGCAGTCGCCGAGGACACTCCCTGAGGAGCAAATCGGGCAGGAGATCATGAGTTTCTTCGAGCGTCTGAAGGCAGCGGCGTCCGCGGAGTGGCGGGCCTACACCGAACATCCCTTCACGAGCGGAATGGCAGATGGTTCGCTCGATGAAGCGGCCTTTCGCCATTACCTGATTCAGGACTACCTGTTCCTCATCGAGTTTGCGCGCGCCTACGCCCTGTCCGTCTACAAGTCCCCCACGCTCGCCGACATGCGCGAAGCTGCGGCCGGCCTCTCGGCGATCCTCGACGTCGAGATGAACCTGCACGTGAAGCTCTGTGCCGGCTGGGGTCTGTCGCCCGGCGATCTGGAGCAAGCTCCTCCGGCGGTCGAGACGCTGGCCTATACGCGCTACGTGCTCGACGCAGGAATGCGCGGTGATCTGCTGGCACTCAAGGTGGCGCTGGCCCCGTGCGTGATCGGCTATGCGGAGATCGCGGCCCAGCTCGCCGCACGACCCGCTGCGTATGCCGCAACGAACCCCTATCGCGTTTGGATCGCGGAATACGCCGGAGCACCGTACCAGGAGGTCGCGGCGACAGCGCGGAGGCACCTGGAGGACCTTGCCCAGCGCTATGCTACGCCCGCCCGCGAGGCCGAGTTGATCGCGATCTTCACGGAAGCTACCCGGCTCGAGGCCAACTTCTGGGACATGGGCTGGCGGGGCTGTGTATCGAATAGGCCCTGACAGCGCTCGCGAGCTTCCGCAAACGGAATGGCCCGGCCATGCTCGTGCCCCGCAGCCCACTCATCCTGCTCGCAAAGTGATGGCAAGTGCATCGAGAATGGCAGGTCGGCTTCATGTTCCGACCCGCACCGCTACCGAGTCACTCGCTCATCAAACTGACAACGCACTGGCATCTTGGTCTATCCCTTCCCTGTAGTGATGAACACGCTCTGTTTCGGGAATTGCGCGAACACCGAGGGCGACACACTGAAATTCGCTCCCAGCAATTCCGGCGGATTGCCAGCGAGCCAACCGCTCGCTGAGATGTCCTGATAGGTGCCACTGTTGAAAACAAGGACGACCTCAGCATCCTGCTCACCGACGTTCTCAATGTAGTGGCCGTAACCGAGCGGCACATAGCCAACGTCCCCCGGCCCAAAATCGAACGTGCGGCTTCGCCCCTTAGCTCCAAATACTGTCATCCGTACACGGCCTGCGAGGTAGTATTGCCACTCGTCAGCGTTCGGATGCCAATGCATCTCGCGCAGGCCGCCGGGTTTAATTCGCATTGTCGCTCCGGTCATGTTAGTCGAAAGCGGAAACTCCTTCATTGATGCGAGCCGCACTGATCCCCCGGCAAAGGTCTGCGGCTGCTGTGCCTCCAAGCGATAGCGGTGCGTCAAAGGTCCGCTATTCTGCGAACCGAAGGGCGGATCACTCGGCAGCGGCTCAGGCGCCGGACCTTTTCCAATGAAGACCTCGCGCTTTGGAAACTCGGCAAATACCGAGGCTGGCACGCCGAAATTCTTCGCCAGCACCTCCGGCGGCGTGTGTGCAAACCAATCCGTGCTGCTGAACGTCGCAAAGCCAGAGAAATGTCCGTTCTCGAAGACCTCGATGAATTGGCATTCGTCTGAACCAAACGCCTGGATGGCGTGGCCATGGCCGCGTGGAAAATACCAGACGTCACCTGCTGCGAAATCCACGATCTCGCAATGCCCTGCGGGATCGGCCACAGTGACCTGGCAACGGCCGCTGATGACGTAGGCCCATTCCGTTGCATTGGCATGCCAGTGCAACTCCCGTATTCCTCCGGGCGCCAGATTGACCAGCACCCCCGCGATGTTTTCGGCAGCGGGAAACTCGAGCACCGAGGCCTCGCGGAAATGGCCTCCGGAGTACACGATCGGCTTCTGCTCGCCGAGCGCGAACCGGAAAGATGGTAGTTCATCATCATGCGCTTCCGATGATGTCTCCGTACCGACGGCCGCCTGCGTGTCGTCTCTTATTGCCGTCGCGGCAAGTAAACCTCCCGCTGTGGCCGCAGCAGCGCCGAGCGCGCTCCGCCGGGATATCTCTGTCATGATTGACAATCCTCCGTTGAAGACGTCGACCTGGCAGCAAGTCCAGGATCTACTTAGATTGGCGTCATGCAAGCAGTATTTGCGCATCATGATTTTAATTGGGCCGGTGAAGCCTTGCTTGACCCAATAGGACAGCGACGTGACTGTTTGAGACACCCGATCTTTGATACCGCTCCAACTCGGTTTGCCCAGCAGCCGAGTGGGTCAGATTTCCCTTAGCTTGGGGCAGTTTGGATCCAGTCCGCTTGCCGAAGTCGCAAGGGGATTTGGTTCGGCAAGCTTAGCCATGCGATTGTCTTGCCATGCAGTGCCGCTCAACTGACGTCCCACCACATCAATGCTGCCGGTTGGATTGCGAGGGAGGCAGGAGGCAGTGATCCTGGCGTTCGCGCCTGACAAATGTCTCCAAGTGGATGTCCCACATCCCCCATGAAGCTCCCGGCTTTACCCCAAGGCGAGTATTCCTCATGCGAGGTCATGACATCTGACCAGCAAGGCTACTGTCGGCCAAACGGTCCGTGCTGGCGTACCGTAAACAGTGGGAATCGAGGAAGGCGGCATGTCCCATGTCACGGAACACCGGGACCGTCCGAGGGATCAGACGCCGCCGGCTCACGGCTTCTGGTCGCCGACGCTCTATAGCGAGCACCACTCCTCGCGCCCAATGAACTGAAATGCCTACTCGCTCGGCACCAAGAACAATAGGCTGAATTACAATCCGGCGGTTCGCTCACCTTCTATTCTCAAGCCGACCACCAGCCGAGATGCAGTGCGCCAACTCGCTGTCCGAATCACAAACTCGCTGACTTCTCGCTCTTCATGCATGCTGAACGGCAGGCCGCGGCGATTACAGGTGGCTCCTGGATGCTGCCTGCCGTGCAACCACCATCAGAAAAGTCCTTCGCGGACGACCAGCGAGCTTTGGCAGTCAGGGCCAATTGCACTGCGCGTCCACTTGTTAGTGAGCTTTCGGGCGGCCGTCTTGTCGTTTCACGAGAGCGTGCCAGCGATGGTCACACCGTTTTGGGCGACGAGCCAGCCGGCCTTGTAGACTTCGCGCGGTTTCGGCCGAGCGACCACGGCTTCCGGAGCATGCAAGGCGTCGACGACAACGAAATCGGCACAGCCTCCTGGAACGATCCCATACTCGCCCAACCCGAGTGCACGAGCCGCACTCGTCGTGATCATGTCGAAAGCAACGGCAAGTTCTTCGTCCGTGTAGAAGCCTGATCGATAGCCCACGATCATGGCTCGCTCGAGCATGTCGCCGTCACCGTAGGGCCACCAGGAATCGCGGATATTGTCGTTACCGGAGAACACGGTGACGCCGGCCTCGCGCAGGAGCAGTACTGGAGGGAACGCCATGTTCCCCGGCGCATTCGTCATGATCGCGACTCCCGCATCCGCCAGGAGGTCTGCGGTGCGTCGCACGATGCTCGTCGAGACTTGCCCCAGCGCGTATGCGTGACTGACCGTCACTCGCCCAGCAAGGCTCAGCGTTTTTGTCCGCCGTGCAATCTCGCCGAGTTCGAAGATACCGAGCATATCCGGGTCGTGGAGATGGATGTCAACTCCGACGCCGTGTCGCTCGGCAATCCCGAACACCGTATCGAGATGACCCTCGACGTCACCGTCGAAGCCTGCGGGATCGAGGCCTCCGATGAGATCCGCGCCATCCCGTAGCGCGTCCTCGAGAAGATCTCGGGTGCCCGGAGCCGTCACAATGCCACTCTGCGGGAAGGCAACGATCTGGATCGACACCTTGTCGTGGTGCGCCTCCCGTACGGCAGCAACGGCTTCGAAGTTGCGGAGGCGCACATCCGGATCGATGTCCACATGGCTGCGCATGTGAGTCGTTCCGCGCGACACACAGAGTTCGATCATGGCCGCAGCACGCTCGGGCACCGGCCTCGCAGCCGCGAGCGCCTCCTTTTCGAAAGCCACTCGTTCGCGAACGTCGAAGCCGGCCGTACAAGGCCGATGCGATCTCCAGTCGTCGCCGATGAAGCCCTTGTCGAGATGGATATGTCCATCGACGAAGCCCGGGAGCACGAGACGGCCTCCGAGGTCGACCACGGAACTGGGTGACGAGCCTGCATATCCATCGGACGAGACCGCAGCGATACGCCCGTCAGAGACGGCGATTTCTACCGTCCGCCCGTTAGTGAGCCGAGCATTCCGGAAGGCGATGTCGGTAGTGCTCAAATCAGACTCCTGCGAGGTTTGGATGGAGAGTGGCCGACGGTGCGGACCCCGCTTCTGGCAGGAACGTTCCTTCACGGGCGACCAGACGGCCGGCCTTGTAGACGGCGCGACGTATCGGCCGCGCCACGATCGCTTCCTGTGCGTGACGGGCATCTACGATCGCGAGATCCGCGGCCGAGCCCACCTCGATGCCGTAGTCCGGGATGTGAAGCACCCCGGCTGCGGCGTCTGTGATCATGTCGAAGGCGCAGGCGAGTTCCGCGTCCGTATAGAAGCCGGATCTATATCCGATCATCATTGCACGTTCGAGCATGTCGCCATCGCCGTAAGGCCACCAGGAATCGCGTATGTCGTCGTTCCCTGCGAAGACGGTGACGCCGGCCGCTCGCAAGGCAGCGATCGGGGGAAACGGGTGGTCGCCAGGCGCATTGGTCATGATCGCCACGTTGGCGGCCGCAAGCCGCTCGGCGGTTTCGAGCATCGCGTCGTTCGAAACCTCGCCGAGCGCGTAGGCGTGGCTCACGGCCACATGTCCACCGAGGCCTGCGAGACGTGTGCGCTCGGCGATTCTGTCGAGCGTGAAGAGTCCGAGGTGGCCGCCATCGTGCAGATGAAGGTCGATTCCGGTCGCGTGGCGCTCGGCCAGAGCGAAAACGACGTCGAGGTGACCTTCGATGTCGCCCTCGAAACCGGCGGGATCGAGACCACCGACCAAGTCGGCGCCCTGCGTGAGCGCCTCGTCGAGGAGTTCGCGCGTCCCGGGCCGGACGATCAGCCCGCGCCCAAGGCCGACGATCTGGATGGAGACGGCGTCGCAATAGCGTTCTCGCAGGGCGACGATGCCTTCCAAGTGCCGGAGGCCGAAATCCGGATCAACCTCGACGTGCGTGCGGATATGCGTCGTGCCGCGACTGACGGCGCGCTCTATGAGGGCTGAAGCCCGCTTTTCGAGCGGAGCGCCTCGGGCGAGCCACTCCTTCTGGATTGCCAGCCGCTCACCCAAATCGAATCCTGCCGTGCAGCGCTGGTGCGGACGCCAGACGTCCCCGAGAAAGGTCGTGTCCAGGTGATTGTGCCCGTCGATCAGTCCGGGGAGCACCAGCGCGCCGCCAATGTCGATGCGCTCGCGAGCGGCCGGCAGATCGGCACCGTTCTCCGGCATGGCGACGATGTGGCCGGCGGCAATACAGATCGAGCACGTTGCACCGGTAGTGAGACGGGCACGGTCGATGACGAGGTCTAGCGGCTGCATGGGATCCGGAGCTTAGGCAGCCGGCGCGGTATATAGGTCTGCGGCCGGCGCGAGATGAAAGGAGCGCCGTACGTACGGCGCTCCTGCGGGAGTTGAGCGTCAGGCGCGTGGCAATTGGCCCTGGATGCCCTCCGCGAGCCAGTCGATGCCTCGCAGTTCGGCGTCGGGAATGGACGCCCCAGCTGCCACGCGGGTCTTGCCGGACTGATCCTTGATCGGACCCGTGAAGGGATGGAATTTGCGCTCCGCAATCGCCTTTTCCTTTTCAGCCATCAGCGAACGCACATCAGCCGGCAGCGCCGCATTCTGTGTTGTCATGCGTACGAAGCCATTCGGCCCCAAGCCGCGCCAGCGCGACTCGGCCTTCCAGTTTCCATCGAGGACTGCGCGTGCCGCCTCGATATAGGCCGGGCTCCAGTCAAGCTCGAACGAGGTCAACTGCTTGTTCTTGACGTATTGCGAGAAGTCGCCCGTGCTGCCGATCGCCCAGACACCCTTCTCCTCGGCCGCCAAACCCTGCACCGGCGTATTCGGGCTGCCGGAGATGATGTCGGCGCCCTGCGAGACGAGCGCGTTGACGGCATCTTTCTCCTTTGCGGGATCGCTCCAGGCATTGGCCCAGACGACCTTGCAGACGACGTCCGGATTGACGCTGCGGGCGCCGAGGAAGAAGCCGTTCAGGTTGTAAATCACCTGGGGTACTGGGAACGCGCCGACCCAGCCGAGCACGTTACTTTTCGTCATCTTGCCGGCCGCAATGCCCGTCAGATACGTGCCTTCATAGGAGCGCGCCTCGAATACGCCGAGATTCTTGAGGGTATCTATTCCCGCGCAGCATTCGAAGCTGGTCTTGCCGAGGCTTGGGGCAAGTTTGCGCAGCGTTGCATACTGGGAGAAGGTCGTCCCGATCACCAGTTGATGCCCCTGCGATGCAAGCTGCCGGAAGACCCGTTCGGCATCCTGCGCCTGCTGAACGTTGTCGAGCACCGTCGCCTTCACTCGGCCACCGAACTCGGCCTCCATGGCGCGCCATGCACGCGCGTGGAAGGCCTCCCAGCCGGTATCCGCAATGGGCCCCTGATGCACGACTCCGACCTTCAGGACCTTGTCCTGTGCCCATGCGAGCTGCCCCGGGCCGACGCCGAGCGCTGCGCCGGCTAGGGCGGAGCGAGTGAGAAAGGAGCGCCTCGTCAGATCACTCATGATTGTTTCCTCCTTGGTCGGTTCGGCGCAGGCGAACCATTTTGCTCTGGCTGCGCAATGGCTGTCGGGTGAAGACAGCAGTTCGAAAACTCAGGCTTCTCCATGGAACGGCTTTCCGAGCGAGGCGGGTGCATTGAGCTGCAGCAACATCGGATTGCGCGAGATGAGGACGAGAACAACGATCGTCGCCAGGTAGGGGAGCGATGACATGAATTCGGGCGGCACCGGCACGCCTGCACCCTGCGCGAAGAGCTGGGCCGTCGTCACGCCACCAAACAGATAGGCCCCAAGCAGAACGCGTTCGGGCCTCCAGGTCGCGAACACCACGAGCGCGAGGGCAATCCAACCGCGTCCCGCCGTCAGGCCTTCGACCCAGAGCGAGGTATAGACGAGCGCCAAATAGGCGCCAGCGATGCCGGCCATCGCTCCCCCGAACAGAAGTGCCAGCAGGCGCACAGTGTTTACAGAGTATCCGAGCGAATGAGCAGAGGCCGGAGACTCTCCTATGGCGCGCAGGGCAAGTCCGGCTTGCGTCCCATAAAGGAACCGGAACACACCGAAGAAGACGAGCCACGATAGGTAGACGAGCGGATGCAACTGCGCGAGCCAGGGTCCGATGAGTGGGATTGCACCGATCACCTCGGTAAAGATGGATGCCTCCTGCGGGAGCGCGACGCCGACGTAGCTCTTGCCGAGAAATGCACTGAAACCCGCTCCGAAGATCGCCAAGGCGAGACCGCTGGCGACCTGGTTCGCCTTGAGGCCAAGCGTCAGCACGGCGAAGACGAAGGCGAGCGCGGCGCCGGCCACGCAGCCGACCGCAACGCCGAGCCAGAGATTACCAGTTGCATGGGCCGTCGCGAAGGCTGCGATCGCGCCAGTCAGCATCATCCCCTCGACGCCGAGATTGAGAACGCCCGACTTCTCGACGACGAGTTCTCCGAGGGCGGCGTAGACGAGCGGAGTTCCGGCGACCAGGGTCGCGATCAAAATGGCGGGTAGTGCATCCATCACGCCACGGCCCTCCTCGGTGCGGTGCCCAGCACGGCGCGGATTCGATAGTTGATGAGAACGTCGGCCCCGAGCAGGAAGAACAGCAGCATCCCCTGGAAGACGCCCGTGGTGGCCGAGGGCAGGTTGAGCGCCATCTGGGCCGCCTCTCCGCTCAGATAGAGGAGCGACATCAGCAGACCGGCAAGGACGATTCCGATCGGGTTGAGCCTTCCCAGGAAGGCCACGATGATCGCCGCGAAGCCGTAGCCCGGAGAGGCCGTCGGAAATAACTGGCCGAGTGGCCCGGCAACTTCGCCGACGCCCGCGACACCTGCGGTGATGCCGCCTGCGAGCATGCCGATCCAGACTGCGCGACGGGCACTGAAGCCGGCATAACGCGCCGCAGCTTCCGAAAGGCCCGTTACCTTCAGCTGATATCCGACGAAGCTGCGGCTCAGGATGATCCACGCCACCGCCACCGCCGCCAGAGTGATCAGAATGCTCGCGTTGAGGCGCGTGCCATCCAGGAGCACGGGAAAGAGCGCGCTTTCCGCAAGGGGTTCGGATTGCGGGAAGTTGTAACCCTTGGGATCGCGCCAGGGCCCGTAGACGAGATAGCTGAGCCAGAGCTGTGCGACATAGGTGAGCATCAGGCTCACCAGGATCTCGCTCGCGTTGAAGCGGGTGCGAAGAAAAGCCGGAACAGCTGCCCAGGCCGCACCGCCGATGGCACCGGCCACGATCATCGCCGGCAGTACCCACACTCCACCGTCGGGGCCGTATCGGAGCGCCACCGCGCCACTGAAGATGGCGCCGACGGTGAGTTGCCCCTCGGCTCCGATATTCCAGACATTGGCGCGAAATCCAATCGCGAGCCCGAGAGCGATCAGGATCAGCGGCGATGCTTTGATAAGAAGCTCGCCGAAGCCGTAAAGATCCGCGACGGGAAGCACCGTGAAGGCATAGAAGGCCGCCACGGGATCCTTGCCCATCGCGATGAAGAAGACCATGCCCATGGCCGCGGTGAGCGCGATGGCCAACAGCGGCGACCCGTACTGCATGATGCGCGATGGCTGGGCGCGCGGCTCAAGCTTCAGTGGCACCGTAGACCTCCCGAGGGGGTTCACCATGACGGCTTCCAGACCACATGGTCAGGCCAGTCATCTGCAGGCCGACTTCCATGACGTTCGTTTCGGAGGTCGGAACCGCCGCAGAAAGGCGGCCTTTCGCCATCACGGCTATGCGGTCGCAGATCTCGAACAGCTCTTCGAGTTCCTCGGATACGACGAGCACCGCCGTGCCGGCGTTACGCAGGTCGATAAGCGATTGCCTGATGAAGGCTGCGGCACCAACGTCCACGCCCCAGGTGGGCTGCGAAACGACGAGCACCTTCGGGCTTTGCAGGATCTCGCGGCCGACGATGAACTTCTGCAGATTGCCTCCCGAGAGGCTGCGCGCCTCGGACTGGGAGCCGCCGCATTTCACTTTGAAGCCGTCGATGCAGCGCCGCGCGAAGGATTCAATTTCTGCAAAGCGAAGCAGCCCGGCTTTCACCATGCCGCGGTCGTGCGCCGTGAGTACCGCATTCTCCGCGAGGCTGAGCGATGGGACCGCGCCGCGTCCGAGGCGCTCCTCGGGCACGAAACACAAGCCACGGTGTCGGCGCGTCAGCGAGCCGGAGCGTCCGACCGGTGCGCCCAGAAGCTGGATCGCATCGTTGTCGTCCAGTGGCTTCTCGCCCGAGATTGCGGTCAGGAGTTCCTTCTGCCCGTTGCCGGATATGCCGGCTATGCCGAGGATCTCGCCGGCACTGAGGACAAGACTGATGTTCTCCAGTGACGTTCCGAAGGGCGAGTCGGCTTCGAGATTCAAATCCCTGACGACGAGCCTGCTTTCCGTCCCTGCGGCGATGGCAGACGGGCGGCAGACGGGGAGCTCGGCACCAACCATCATCCGGGCCATGCTCCGCGGCGATTCCTGTCGAGGATCGCAGTTGCCCGTTACGCGGCCGGCGCGCAGGACGGTAGCGCGCTGACAGAGCGCCTTGATCTCGTGCAGCTTGTGGCTGATGTACAGAATACTACAGCCATCCGCAGAAAGCCGGCGCAGAGTCTCGAACAGCTTCTCGACCGCTTGCGGCGTGAGAACCGACGTCGGTTCGTCCATGATCAAGAGATGCGGGTTGAGAAGGAGGGCGCGCACGATCTCGACACGCTGCCGCTCGCCGACCGACATGGTGTGCACCAGCCGGCCCGGGTCGACAGGAAGGCCATAGCGCTCGGATACGGCAGCGATCTGGGTCGAAAGCGATCCGAGATCCGGCTTTCCTGCCATGCCGAGGGCGATGTTCTGCGCAACGGTCAAGGTTTCGAAGAGCGAGAAGTGCTGGAACACCATGCCGATGCCCAGGCGCCTGGCATGTGCCGGACTGGCAAAGGTGACGCGCTCTCCCTCCCAGAGGATGTCGCCCTGGTCCGGCTTTACGAGCCCGTAGATGATCTTCATCAACGTGCTCTTGCCGGCGCCATTCTCGCCGAGAATGGCATGGAGCTCTCCGCGTCCGACCTTCAGGTCGATGCCGTCATTCGCCACGACCGACGGGTATCTCTTGCAGATGCCGCGGAGTTCCAGCCGCGGCACCGCGTCATGACCGGTGAGGCGTAGCGCGTCCGTCATTCTTTCCTCCCTACGGGTCCATTCCCATTACCGTTGACGCGCACAGCTGCGTTCAATCCGGGTCTAGGTGATCGTCGAGGAAAAAGGGCGCCGTGGGACCCGGAGCGTAGCGCTCCAGCCCGTCCCGTTTCGGAGTGTCGTTGGCCGCACGACTGAGCATGGAGATGCTCGCCATGATGCGTCTCCAAAGGTTTCGCGACCATTTTGTAAGCAACTTCTTACTTATGTCAACGTGCTTTGGGCACCGGTCCGGCCCCCAGGTAATCGCCATGGTGGCGAGATAGGGGCGTGGATTGGTCCCACCTTCAGTCGGAACTCCCGACGCCCGTCACGGACCCACGGTTTCGGTCTCGTGCGACCTTCGGTTCGGGAGGAAGATTCGGAAGGTCGCTCCCTCGCCGAGTGGCGACTGCAGGCAGATCTTGCCGCTAGGATGACCGATGATGTGGCGCGCTATGGCGAGCCCGCGCCCGCTTCCCGGCAACTCACGCTTTGCGGCATCACCCCGTTGGCAAAGCGCTCGAAGATCAAGGCATGGTTCTCGAGGGCGACTCCGCGGCCGTTATCGCTGACGGATGCGAAGCTGCCTTCGATGCCCGACCGGCCGACGACCGTCACGGCACCGTGCTCCGGGTCGCTGAACTTGAGGGCATTCGAGGGGAGATCGAGAAAGACCTGGACCAGCCGGTCCCGGTCCGCCCAAAGGCACTCTGCGCATGGCTCGACTCGCGGCTCCAATTGCACGCCCATCTTGCGGAACAGCGGCAGCGTGCTCGTGAGGGCGACGTTGAGGGCGCCAGCAGGGTCGACATCCTCCATGCGCCACTCCGCTCTAGCCGTGCCAAATCGAGAATGCTGTCCAGAAGACGGGCGAGGCACTGACTTTCGCTGGCGATGACCGCAGGGGAGTGGTCGGTCCGGCCCGCGGTCCAGGCGCGTATCCTCGATGAGAATTTCCGAGATGGAGCGGATCGACGCCAACGGCGTTCGAAACTCGTTGCTAACGGTAGTGAGGAGATCGTCCCTGAGGCGATTGAGCTCTTTGAGCCGTTCATTGGCAATCCGAAACTCCTCAGCCGTTGCCTGGAGCTCCTGCGCCTTCTGCTCGAGCTCACGGCTGTGAGTAATGATCTGACCCGTCTCCTGGACAAGGGCGGGCACCTCATCGAGCCGGAGCTGCTCCCCCTTGTAAATCGAGGAAACGATCACGCGGGCCGATGCCGCGCCGACCCGGCCGGCGGCCACCGCTCCGTCAAGAGGGAGCTCGGCATCGACGTGCTGCAGGTCGCTCGTCACGACCGTGCTCCTCCGAACAACGGAGCACGATCGTGAGCGCCCACTCGTGGCCAAGAGGGATTCGAACTCAAAAACGTTGGACGACCATTATCGAGGTAAAACAGAATGCAGTTGCGGCGCTGCGAATTGCTAATACCTACACGAGTCTGGACAACGGCAGGTTCGTCTTCCTTGGCGAGCTGCGGGAAGTGGTGGACAGTCGAGAACTCAGAAACGCCTATTTGGCAGTCTGATGCTATCTGACTGATGCTTCGGAGTCGTGCCGCTCCAGCGGAGCTGGTTGGCTCAACGTTGACGCTCATACGTTCCATATTCCTGAGAGGATTGACACACTTTGATTTTGTGATGAGCCCCTCGCACGTGCCCTTTCGGAGATGGCCCGTGAGCGGCCCTAATCCACTTTGCCAACAGTCCTGCGTCCTGTCTGCTGAACGCGGCGCGTCGCCTCAGGTCGTCGAATATATAGTCCGATCGAAGGCGCTCATATCGGCTCCTTACCAAGCTCTCGATCTCGGGGTGCGGCACGAACCGGTCGGGCTGATCGGACTGTCCTCGCATCGTCTCAGGCTAGACTCTTATTGCGTTGTCCTGCCAGCGGGCACGCTCATCCGAGTCCGGTAGAGTTCACGGGACATCCAGAAGGCGAGCGCCGTTACAGCGACACAGTAGAGCGTCCACACTCTTCCATCGTCGAGCATCAGCCCCGCGAGCGTGCCGAGGCTCACGCTTATTCCCGTGAAGAGGAGCATCGATGCGAGCATCGCTCGCACCCGAGCGGGGACCTGCATTTTGATCATCATTGCGCTCCTGGTTCCGGTTTGTAAGAGATCGGGCTGGCCAGCGGGCCCGTACGGCAAGCCCATTTCCGGACAGGACGGCCTGATGCATCTTCGCAACGTTCTCCGACTACGTTGGTGTCCGGACGGGCTTCCTGTCGGAATCTCGCGGAAGAGCTTTCCGGCAGAGCGCTTCCGGCGAGGCAGGCACACTCAGTCGTCGAGGTTGGAGGAAGATTGCGACACGCACGCATGTCATCGTCAACAGAGTAGGCATCATCACCAGACCAGCCTAAACGACTTTGGACTCGCGCCGAAAGAATTCGGTTACAAAAGTAGAGTTGGGATGATTTGTCTGAGGCCCCCGGGTCGCTGGACGACTGTCCTGCGCCCGGGATTACACACCTGCTTGGAGACAGGCGGCGCGAGCGGTCAGGCGTATTTTTCGCAAGGGCCTGAACATAGCTTCTTCAACATAGGTCTAAACAGTTCTTTGTCAAGTTGAGCAGGCGGTTTGCTGCCCTATGCTTTTGCGGCTCAATGATTCGGCAAGCTGGCCGATGCAGATGGGCTCGACCTACAGGAAGCCCGCTGTCGGAGCTTATCTCCGTCGAGCGCTCTTATAGCTCTCGATGAACGACGGTGATCCTATTGCTTTCTTCAACGATGGCGTGCCCGGTCTGATGAGCGCTCCTGCTTTCAGGCATGCGTCGGGCCCTCCGTTGCCATTCAGGCGTCCCATGCACGACGATGCGCATCCTGCCTGCACGTGAATACAGTGTTGTAGGGAGAGGATAGACTTTCAGCGCAATGCGCCGGCCGCGAGCCACGCAAGCTTGAACTTGTCGCTCCCAGGGCCGACATTAAGCGCACCATGAATTCACTCTTGATCCTCCGGAAAGAGCAACTTCGCGCAGGTTGTCTTCACGCAGGTGGGTGGGCCCGTGGCGACGCGGGGCAACCGCGTTCGCCCGGGCACCACTCCATACCCTGCTCCACCGAAATGTGAGGCGGCCCGAAACCGGCCGGCATTGCCGATGATACCGATCACCATAGAGTCTCTGATTGCGCCTGCGCGCGTGATCCCGGACCTGCGAGCCAGGGATCTCTGGCAGGTCGTCGGTGAGATGACGCGCATTGCGGCTCTGGATGCTCCCATGGATCAAGCCGCTGCTCAGGAGGCGGTCTTCTTCCGTAGGCAGTCTTCCTCCTTTGCCTTCGGTCGCGGTGTCGCGCTTCCGCACGCCATGATCGTGGGCCTGGAACGACCGATGGGTGTATTCGCGCGCCTCAGTCCCGCATTGGACCTCGATGCGCCTGACGATCGACCCGTCGACCTCGCACTGCTGATCTTGAGTGTTGATGGCGACGAAGCGACTCTCCTCCGGGCTCTCGCATGCGCGGCACGGCGGCTGCGCGACCGGGAGGTCACTGCAAGACTCCACTCGGCTGATGGTGCGGAGGCCCTCCATGCCGTGCTGACGAGCGACGCTTGGCGCGGAGAGGCCGGCAACGACGACAGGCCATCGGATCCTGCGCCGCACGGACAAGAATTTGACAAATCTGTCAATGTACTCGACGATCGAGGAATAATGTTGAGCTCCGCACAAATTGATCGCGGCCTGCACCGGTCGGGTAATCTCATCGTGGGCAAGTAGCCCCGAGCTCAACGCGCTAACCCGCCCCGAGCTCGGGGCACTGCGCAATATCGGAGCCCATGGATATCTCGCGAGGTCGTGTGCAGGCGCGTTCGGCGCCATAGCATGCTCGATTACATCATTGCTTTCACCCCAGCGTACACATCCATGTCCGGTTCACTCCGGCGGCGGGCCATTTCGCGGCTCCGCAGAAAAGATGACCGCACTCAACGTCAATTCTGGATTTCCAGCCGAGAGTCCGACCTCATCCGAGTGACAGGAGACAACGCCATGCAGCCCAACCTTGAATGCTCACCTGAAGAGCTGGAATCCCCAGGGACAGAACGGCCGGACGAGAAGATCGTCCGGCTCTTTCCGCGTCCGCATCCAGCCCCGCCAAAGCAGATGCCGGAGTCGTCGGATACAGATGACGAAGACGACGATCCGGGTCCGGCAGCGGCCTGATGGCCTCCAGTAATCTCACCAAACCGGGAAGCCGGGATGGCACAAGCTCTGGGAGGTGGCGCGCAGCCCAATGTGGCCTGGCCGGAGCGGGCCAATGCGGTGCTGGCCGCCGTCTTCCATGTCCGATCAATATCGCTCCGCCCTGTGCCGGCGAGGCGCATCACGGTGCGGAGCTGGGAGAATGATATGACCATGGTACTCAGGCCCGCGGAGGCTCCTCTGATGACGGTACAGCCATCCGGCTGGCCGTCCCCGGACGGCTGCTCGCACGCTGTCATTGGTACGGGCACCTTCGTCTTCGTGAGCGCGTAGACCGGCGCGGACCACACCGGGCGGGTGACGACGGTCGGGCTCGTCGCCCAAGCCCGTCAGGCATTGCGCAATATCCGCACCCTTCTCGCCGAAGTCGGCGCCCATCCCGGGCATATCGCCCAGATGACGTGGTATGTGCTGGACATGGAACATTATCGGGCCCGGCTCAAGGAACTCCGTGCGATGCATCGCGAGGAGATGGGGAGCCATTATCCGGCGACCACGCTGATCGAGGTCTCGGGACTGGTGGATCCGGAGGCCATCGTTGAAATCACGGCGACGGCGATCTTGCCAGCGGACCCTCGGCCGCTTCGCTAGGCGAGGATCCTTTTCCCATGACATAGGTGGCGTGCTCGCGGGAATCCAACCACCGTCAGCGGCCCCTGCTGCCTTCGTGTACCTGTCTGC
This sequence comes from Microvirga massiliensis, assembly GCF_001006805.1. Lineage (GTDB taxonomy): Bacteria > Pseudomonadota > Alphaproteobacteria > Rhizobiales > Beijerinckiaceae > Microvirga > Microvirga massiliensis. The sequence continues at coordinate 59,119 of NZ_LN811366.1, forward strand.
ACTGGCGTGCTCCGGCCGATGCCGGAACCAGGGCTCAACACAGGCACCGCATGTTGCGGCGAAGAATACGCCGGGTGTCCAAGGCGTAAGCGGCCAATCGTTTCGTCGTCCGATTTATGTGCCATGATAGGGGCAGATGAGATTGCTGACCTGCGTCCGGCACGGATGCAGGATTCTCCGCCGGATGTGGCCGGAGCTCTCCGGGAAAGTTCGGCCGTCAGCGCATCGAACGAACTTGGCCAAGAACGGCTTGCGGCCACCCGCAAGCAACTGGGGCGAGAAGAGCCGGGATGTAATGACACATATCGCGCGGCAACCCGCCGCAGCAAAAGGAGGAGCACAATGCGGAGCACAACATCCTTTCCGAATAACCGTATTGCGGATACCCGCCCCGTGAAACTTCGAGTGGGTTAACCGAGTCCGCAGGACCGCGCTGTCGTCTCGTGGACTCCCGAGATTCCAAAGATGACTCGCGAGGAGGTGCAGCGGATCGTCGTGGAGATGCTGGGGTGAGCCCTGCCGAACTCGAGATGGGCCACATGGCCGGGATGCGGGTCCTTCTCACAAGACCCTTGCAGCAGTCTCGGATGCTTGCGGCAGATCTCGCCCGCCTCGGGTGGGAGCCCATGATCACGCCCATGCTGGAGATTGCTCCTCGGACTTGGCACGACGGCGCTCTCTCGGGCGCTCAGGCCGTTCTCCTGACTTCGGCGAACGGAGCACGGGAACTGGCCAGGGCGGTATCCGTGGACAGGAACCTGCCCGCCTACTGTGTTGGCCCGGCAACGGCGGAGCCGCTTGCCCAGGCCGGCTTCGTCTCGCTGCACTGCGCCAGTGGAACGGCGACCGATCTGGTCCGTCTCGTTCATCGTGACCTTGCTCCTCGCAATGGGCCGTTGGCCTATCTCAGTGGAAATGTCGTATCGCGAGATCTCGGGCCGTTGCTGGCCCCATTCGGTTTCGAAGTACGCCGCGCGATCGTCTACGAATCCCGCCCAGCACGCACTCTGACGGATGAGGCGCGGCATGCCATCGCGGCCGGCGAGGTCGCCGTTGTCTTGTTCCTCTCAGTCAGGACGGCACTCACCTTCCGTGACATCGCCATGGTCGGTGAACTGGCCCAGGCTTGCGAGGCGATCCGAGCCGTGACGCTGAGCCAGCAGATTGCAAGCGCGCTGGAGCCGCTTAAGTTCGCGCAAGTGGCTGTTGCGCGAGAGCCGAACCGATCTGCACTTCTTGCTGCACTCGGGGGCTGACAAACGCTACCTTCGACCAATACCGCACTGCCGTGAGTATCGCCTGGCGGGCCGACACATTCATTCGTGCGGCGAGGTGGCTGGTCGCGCGAGGACCCAGAGTACGCCGACGAGGCCGATGTTCAGCGCGGCGAGCCCAGTCAGGAAGGCGAGGGCCGCACCGGATCCGTTCCATTCGATCAGGATCGCTCCGAGCGAGGGAGCTAGGGCCTGGGCGAGGAGGCTGGGCATCACGAGCTTGCCCATGAGCGAGGCGTAGCCCTGTGGTCCGAATAGGGCGAGCGGCAGGGTGCCTCGCGCGATCGAACCGATCCCGTTCCCCGCGCCATAGAGGGCCAAAGCGATGGCCAGAATCGGAAGGCCGAGCAGGAGGAGCGCAACACCACCCGCGACCAGCGTCACCGAGGCCGTCATGGTCCAGATCGGATGGTAGCGGCGCCCGAACGCCATCTCGATCACTCGGGCACCGACCTGAGATGGCCCGACGAGCGCCCCGAGTGCAACCGCCGCCGCGAGTTCGAGGCCGCGCGCCTGGAGAAACGTCAGGAGATGCACGGCGATCATGGACGAGATTACCGATCCGAGCGTCAACACGACCGCGAGCAGAATGAACGCCTGCATGCGCCGATCTCTCGACAGCACGGTGCCTTCGAGCCTCCTCGACCCACTCGCCCTTGACGTGCCGTCCGGCGCGACTGTGCCCGCCCCGGGAAGCACGAAGGCATGCAGAGGCAGACAAACGACAGCCTGGATCGCTGCATAGACCATGCAGGTCCCGCGCCACCCGAGGTGCTCGACGAGATAGGCGCTCAAGGGCCAGCAGACCGTGCTCGCGAAGCCGCCCCAGAGGGTTAGGATCGAGATCGCGCTGCGGGCTTCCCGGCCATAGAGGCGACCGAGCGTCGCAAACGCCGCATCGTAGAGACCCGCGCCCATGCCGGTGCCCACCAGGAGCCATGCAATCATGTAGGTCGCGAGGCTGTGGGCGAGAGCCAATCCGGCAAGCCCCAGCGCCAGCAGGAGTGAGCTCAGGGCGAGAACAAGGCGGCCATCCTTCGCGTCGATGGTGCGCCCGACACGCGGCGACACCAGCCCGGCCGCGAGCAGGCCGAACGAGAGGCCGCCTACGACCAACCCCAATGACCACCCCGTGTCGGCAGCAATCGGTTTGGCGAGCACTGCCGGGAGATAATAGGACGAGCCCCAGGCAAGAATCTGGGTGATTCCGAGCGTCGTAACGACCACCCTCGGGCTGGGTTTCGCGGCTGCAGGATGATCCGCCAGGGATTCGCTCGCGGAGGTGGACACGCGCAAACCTCAGCACCAGTCGGCCCGTTCGGCAACCCTCCCGTCAAGGAGTCCACACAGGCACCGGTCGCATCGACCGATACTCACAAGGGTTCCGCGAGAGCGGTTGTCAGTTATGCGCGCCGCACCATGCCCCTGCGCATGATCTCGTCGACGGCAGGAAGTGCATGCAGTGCGATTTCCGGAATGGGCTCGGCGCCTTGCGAAGTTGGGCCCGGGGCAGGGAACTTGGCCGGATCGCCGACGATGATCCGCCCGACCATCCCGGCATGCTCATGCGGGATACAGTAGAAGTCATAGACGCCTTCGACCGTCAGAGTGAGGTGGAAGGTCTCGTTCGGGAGCAGGTAATCGGAATTCCACGGCTCCGCGCCTCGCGGGATACGGAGGGGACGGTCGAAGTTCCGCGGGTGGTAGGCTGTCGCCGTATGAGAGTTCCCAGGATCGAGATTCGTCCACCGGATCGGCCGGCCCGGTTTGATCCTGATCCCGACAGGATCGAACCAGACATCCGAGCCGTCGGCATTGCCAAGCATCCGGATCTCGGCGAACTCGTCCGCGAGCGGAAGGCGGAATGCCGCGAGGCCGGCGAGGAGGCCCGCGCCGGTTCGCAGAATATGTCTGCGGGACTGCATCACTTCCCCGCAACTCGCGTTTCGTCCGCCTTCGGAACATGCCACAGGACCACGTGGACGTGAGGCTCTTCAACCCCGGGGTGACCGGCGTTGAAGTAGACATCGACATGATCGACGTTCCCGCCGGGAGCTGGAAGGTTGTCGAAGCGCTTGTCCTTGTTCGTGATGTCCTTGACCGGGAGCATGTATACGGTGCTGACCAGCCGTCCGTCGTGGTCGTAGGCCAGGAATGGACCAGCCGGAAGAGTCTTCGGATTGACGTAAAGCTGGCCGAGGCCGGGCAGGAAGTCGGGCAGCTTCACGAGCTCGCTGACCTTCTTGTATGCGCCTGCCGGCGGAGCTTTCTCGACCTGATCGGCCGCCAGGGCGGGCAGCGCCAGGGTGCCGGCCAGAATCGCAGCTGCAGCAAGACGAGCCAACATGGGATTCTCCTCTCAATCATCTCCGGTCAGGACCGGACGATCCATTGGATGAGGAGCGGGCGAAGAAGGTTCCGGATAATTGCGCCGCGGACCTGCTCTGATCTGCCCTGCTTGATCGACAGTCTGCGCCGGAATGCGCCGACGAGCATGGTCATTGCGCGAGCAATGACTGCAGCGCGCGACAGAGCGAGCCTTTCCGATCTGTCCCTCGAGAATCAGGTGTGATTGCGCCGCATTCCGAGCAGGCGCTCGTATTCATACCGAATGAGGCGGTGGCAGTCGCATGCGACCGCCTCCAGCTTTTCGGGATCGGTAATTCTGACGTGAGCACGGCTGTTTCGGAGCACGCCTTCCTGATCGAGCGCGCCGAGGCACTGGGTGACACTCGGTCGGCGTACGCCGAGGAGGCGCGACAGCACCTGGTGAGTCAGGGGGATAGCGTCGTCATCCAGACAGTCGCGGGCGAGGAGCAACCAGCGCGAGAGGCGCTGCTTGAGATCGTGCGTCGCATTGCAGACGCTCGCCTGCGACGTCTGCAGGAGCACGACCTGAACATATTTCAGCAGGAGCGAGCGAAGGATGGAGGACTGGTCCATCGCGCGTTGAAGATCGGAACGCGATATGCGAAGCGCGCTCCCGCTGACTTGCACGACGCGTCGAAATGGGGGCTCGTCATCGTCGCCGAGCACGACAGGGATGCCGGTCATGCCCTCTGAGCCGGTCAGCCAGACTTCCACCCACTTGTCCCGAGCACTCTTGGCGGAAACGGATACGAGCCCCTTCTCGATGAAGTAGACCTGATCCATCGGAGTGCCGGAATGGTGCAGGATCTGGCGGGGCTTGAGGTCTACCGGATGGAGAAGTGGGGCGAGACGCTCGAGCTCGGACCGCGGGAGGACACGCAGGAGCCCATTGCGGGATTCCAGGACTGAGCCACGATCTGTCGGCTGCACATCATTCATCACCCGTTGATAGCCGATCACGAGCGGTATCGGTAGGCGAGGGGCGAATAGAGGCATCAAGGGGGCCCCGGCCAACAGCCAAGGTTGGCCGTGCCTTGGCTCCGAGCGGTCGGGCTGAGCCGGCGCAGAGCACAAAAGTTGGTCCGCAACTGGACACAAACGGCCTTCCAGGGGGGCGAAGCAGGCGACCACCGCGTTGAACCAATGCGGTCCAGACGCCCGCGGGAGGAATCAGCAGCGACGCGAGCAATTTTGCGGCTGGCCGCTGTTCCTTTGCCCAATGACCAATCAGGGAGACCATCATGGCGGTAATGGCGGCTGAGATTCTGGTCGACACGCTGATCGACTGGGGAGTCGACACGGTGTTCGGCCTGCCGGGGGATGGCATCAATGGCATCATCGAGGCGCTGCGCCAGCGCCAGGAGCAGATCCGCTTCGTCCAGGTCCGGCATGAGGAGGCCGCCGCCTTCATGGCCTGCGCACATGCCAAATGGACCGGCCGGCTCGGGGTCTGCCTTGCGACCTCCGGGCCCGGCGGTATCCACCTCCTCAACGGCCTCTACGACGCCAAGCTCGACGGCCAGCCCGTGCTCGCCATCACAGGCCTGCAGTTCCACGATCTCCTGCACACCTACACCCAGCAGGATGTCGAGCTCGACAAGCTGTTCCAGGATGTCTGCGTCTACAACGCCCGCATCATGGGCGCCGCGCATGTCGAGAACACCACCGAGCTCGCCTGCCGGACCGCGCTCGCCTATCGCGGCGTCGCCCATGTGACGATCCCGGTCGATCTCCAGGAGCAGAGCCTGAAGGAAGCCCACCGCTCGAAGCGCAACCGCCCCGGTCATGTATCAGACCGTATGGCCGAGAGCGCCCATGTCCCGAGCGAGGACGAGCTCGCCCGGGCCGCCGCGATCCTGAATGAGGGCAAGAAGATCGTGATCCTTGCCGGTCGCGGCGCGCTCAATGCTCGGGCCGAAGTCGAGGCGGTCGCCGAGCGGCTCGGCGCGCCGGTCGCCAAGCCGCTGCTCGGCAAGGCGGTACTGCCCGATGACCACCCCTTTACGACCGGCGGCACCGGCCTGCTCGGCACCCGCCCATCCCAGGAGGCGCTCGAGGCCTGCGACACACTCCTCATCGTCGGCTCCAGCTTTCCCTATATCGAGTATTACCCCAAACCCGGCGCCGCGCGTGCCGTCCAGGTCGAGCTCGACCCTAAGCGGGTCGGGCTGCGCTATCCCATAGAGGCCGCCCTCGTCGGCGATGCTAGGCGGGTGCTCGCGGCGCTCCTGCCGCGACTCGACCACCATGCCGACCGGTCGTTCCTCGAGCAGGCCCAGGCCGGCATGACCGAGTGGCGGGCGCTCATGCAGGAGCGCGGCACCCGAATGGACGTGCCCCTGAAGCCGCAGGTGGTGGCATACGAGCTCAATCAGTTGCTCGCAGAGGATGCGATCATCGCAACCGATTCCGGGACGATCACAACCTGGGCGGCGCGGCACCTGGAGATCCGCGGTGCGATGCAGTTTTCCTGCTCGGGCAATCTCGCCACCATGGCATGCGGGCTGCCCTATGCCAATGCGGCGGCCCTCGCCTATCCGGGCCGGCAGGTGATCGCCTTCGTGGGCGATGGCGGGCTCACGATGCTGATGGGCGAGTTCGCAACGGCGGTGAAATACAACCTGAACGTGAAGGTGGTGGTGATCAAGAACAACACTCTCGGCCAGATCAAGTGGGAGCAGATGGTGTTTCTCGGCAACCCGGAATTTGCCTGCGAACTGCAGCCGATTGACTTTGCTCAAGTTGCGCGCGGCTTCGGGATCCCGGGCTTCACGATCGAGGATCCGAAGCGCTGCGGCGCGATCCTGCGCGAAGCGCTCGCCACGCCGGGCCCGGTGCTGATCGAGGCGGTCGTGGACCCGCACGAGCCCCCGATGCCGCCTAAGGTCTCGCTCGAGCAGGCCGCGCATTTTGCCGAGGCGCTTGCCCGCGGCACACCGAACGCCAGCAAAATCGCGCTCACCACCGCAACCAATACCGTCCGCGAACTCATCTGAGGACGGGCAAGCCATGGCAAGGGACCATGTAGCAATCCAGCGCATCGAGGCCCGGGCTTACTCCATACCGACCGACGCCCCCGAGGCCGACGGTACTTTCGCCTGGGATCGCACGACGATCATCATTGTCGAGGTAAGCGCCGGCGGTCAGAAGGGGCTCGGCTACACGTATTCCAGCGCAATTGTCACGAGGCTGGTCGACAACATCTTGGCGCCGGTGTTGATGGGCGAGGATGCACTCGCCGTTCCAAGGCACTGGAAGGCGATGATCGGCGCCGTCCGCAATCTCGGTTGGCGGGGTCTGTGTGCGAACGCGATCTCCGCCGTCGACGTCGCACTCTGGGATCTCAAGGCGCGCCTCTTCGGGCTCCCGCTCGTGGAACTGCTCGGCGCTGCGCGAAACGAGGTTCCGATCTACGGCAGCGGAGGGTTTACGACATACTCGCTGGAAAGGCTGGCCCAGCAACTCGGAAACTGGGTTTCCGAGCAGGGGTGCCGCTTCGTCAAGATGAAGATTGGCAGCCACCCTGAGGAGGATCTCAAGCGCATCCGCACGGCCCGTTCGGCAATCGGAACTGCCGACCTGATGATAGACGCGAATGGTGCTTTCGATTGCAAGCAGGCGCTGCTCTTTGCCGAAAAGGCCGCTTGCATCGGTATCGTCTGGTTTGAGGAGCCGGTCTCGAGCGACGATCTCACAGGGCTGCGCCTCCTACGCGACAGAGCGCCCGGAGGACTCGAGATCGCCGCCGGTGAGTACGGATACGAGCCATTCTACTTCAAGCGCATGATGGATGCAGGCGCGGTCGATGTCATACAGGCCGATGCAACGCGCTGCTGCGGCTATACGGGATTCCTCGAAGCTGCAGCCCTCGCTGATGCGCATCCGCTGCCGCTTTCGGCCCATACCGCGCCTGCGCTTCACCTGCCGGTCTGCTGTTCCGCCCCACGCCTTCGTCACATCGAGTGGTTTCATGATCACGCTCGCATCGAGCAGATGTTCTTCGATGGCGCGCCTGTCCCGAAAGACGGAGTAATCCGCCCGGATCTGTCGCGCGAAGGCCACGGGCTGGATCTCAAGCGGGCCGACATAGAGCAATTCGCCGTTTGAGATCGGAGAGATTGGTATGGCTCACGCAGCTGAAACCGACCCGTCGATCAAGGCCACAGGCAGACCGAGAGGTCAGCCGGACCGCCGCATCGAACTCGCGCCGAATGGGCGTATCCGCACCGCATACACGGTTACGCCCGATCTAGACCCTGCCGCACTTGCCGATGCCTTGAAAGCGACGATCCAAGGAGAGGTGCGCTTCGACGACGGCAGTCGGGCACTCTACGCGACAGACTCCTCCAATTATCGCCAGGTGCCGATCGGGGTCGTGATCCCGAAGAGCAAGGAGGACGTCATCCAGACGGTCGAGATCTGCCGCCGTTTCGATGCTCCGCTCCTGCCCCGCGGCGGCGGAACGAGCCTCGCCGGTGAATGCTGCAACACAGCCGTCGTGATCGACTTCTCGAAATACCTGAACCGCGTGATCGAGATCGACCCGGAGCGCCGGCTCGCCCGAGTCGAGCCTGGCTGCATTCTCGATACGCTGCGCGACGAGGCGGCCCGGTACGGCCTTACCTTTGGTCCCGATCCGGCGACGCATGACCATAATACGCTGGGAGGCATGATCGGAAACGACTCGGGTGGCGTGCATGCCCTCATGAACGGCATCACCGTGCACAACGTCCGTGCGCTCGAAGTGCTGACCTATGATGGCCTTCGCCTCTCGGTCGGGCCGACGAGCGAGGACGACCTGCGCGGAATCCTGCGCGCCGGTGGACGCCGAGGTGAAATCTATGGGAAGCTCATCGAGTTGCGGGATAAATATGGCGACCTCGTGCGAGCGCGCTTCCCGCAAATTCCACGGCGCGTGTCGGGCTATGAGAACCTCGATCAGCTCTTCCCGGAGAATGACTGCAACGTCGCGCGTGCGCTCGTGGGTACCGAGGGCACTTGCGTCACCGTCCTCGAGGCTACGCTCGACCTGATTCCCAACCCGCCCGAGCGGGTTCTCGTCATCATGGGATTCCCGGACATCTTCGAGGCTGCGGATGCAGTCCCGCGCGTGCTCGAGCACAAGCCGATCGGTCTCGAAGGGGTGGACGAACTGCTCGTCGACCACATCCGGACCAAGCACCTGCACGAGGAGAACCTCGACGTCCTGCCGAAGGGGTGCGGTTGGCTCGTGGTCGAGTTCGGGGCCGATTTCAGGGATGCCGCGGTCGAGCAGGCGCAGGGGCTTGTCAATGCCTTTCGCAGCGATCAGAGCGTGGACGCCCGCCTTGTGCAAGACAAGGACAAACAGAACCGCATCTGGATGGTGCGAGACGCTGCCCTTGGAGCCGAATCCTACGTTCCCAATCACCCGGATACCTGGCCCGGCTGGGAGGACTCGGCGGTTCACCGAGACAACCTCGGCCCATACCTGCGCGAGCTCAAGGCGCTCTTCCACAAGTATGGCTATAATCCTTGTGTTTATGGGCACTTCGGCGACGGCCTCGTTCATTGCACGGTGGCATTCGATCTCTACGACGAGCCCGGCATTGCGGCTTGGCGGCAGTTTCTCAATGAGGCAGCCGACCTCGTCGTGCGCTACAACGGTTCTCTATCCGGCGAGCACGGCGACGGGCAGGCCCGCGCAGAGCTCCTCGAGAAAATGTACGGGCCGGCTCTCGTCGAGGGCTTTCGCGAGTTCAAGGCGATCTGGGATTCAAAGGGGCGAATGAACCCTGGCAAGGTGGTCGATCCGTACCCGATCACCTCGGATCTGCGGCTCGGGCCAAGCTACAAGCCCCCGAAGCTCGACACCTACTTCTCCTATCCGGTGGAAGGCAGCTTCGACCGAGCGGCGCAACGCTGCGTCGGCGTCGGAAAGTGCCGGCGGCACGATAGCCATGACGAGGTCATGTGCCCGAGCTATCTCGCGACCCACGAGGAGAAATACTCGACGCGGGGGCGTTCACGGCTCCTGTTCGAGATGCTCCATGGAGGGCCGATTCAGGACCGATGGCACAGCCAGGCTGTCGAAGACGCCCTCGACCTCTGCCTTGCGTGCAAGGGATGCAAGAGCGACTGCCCGGTCCATGTCGACATGGCAACCTACAAAGCCGAGTTTCGGGCACATCACTATGCTTCGCGGCTACGGCCCCGCGCTGCGTATTCGATGGGGCGGATCCATCAGCTCGCCCATATCGCTTCGCGCACACCACGGCTCGCAAACATGCTCACCACAATGCCGCTTCTCGCACGGGCAGCCAAGGCGTCGGCCGGGATAGCGCAAAAGCGTACGATTCCGCGTTTCGCCACTCAAACCTTCGTGGATTGGTTCAGACGGCGGGAGCAGGCCCGTCCCGGTGGGGCACGCGTGCTTCTGTGGCCCGACACGTTCAACAACTACTTCCGACCAAGAACCGCGATTGCGGCGACGAGAGTGCTCGAGGCGGCCGGATTCGATGTCGTCATTCCCGAGCGTCCTTTGTGCTGTGGGCGTCCGCTCTATGACTGGGGCTGGCTCGACCGTGCAGAAAAGCTCTGGCGGCGCACGCTCACCGTCCTGAAGGACGATATCGAAGCCGGCACTCCCGTCGTGGGGCTCGAGCCCGCATGCGTTTCGTCCTTCAAGGACGAACTCGTAAACCTCTTTCCAAAGGATCGATCGGCGCAGCGCTTGTCCGAACAGACTGTCTTCTTCAGTGACTTCCTCGCGGCCCATGGGATCGGGGCGGCTGCGGGCGCGGAGCACGAGAAGGCGCTCGTCCATGTCCATTGTCATCAGCATGCGATCATCAAGACGGAGGGAGAGCGCAGGCTGCTTGACCGGCTTGGCCTGCATTACGATGTCGTGCCCTCCGGTTGCTGCGGTATGGCCGGTGCATTCGGGTTCGAGGAGGGAAAATACGAGATCTCGCAGCAGATCGGAGAGCGAGTGCTGCTGCCGGCGGTACGCGCCGCTGCACCGGACGTAGCCATCCTGACGAATGGCTTCAGCTGTCGCGAACAGATCGAGCAAGGGACAGGGCGCGCGACGCTGCATATTGCAGAATTCGTCGCCCGGAGCATGGGTCTTAATGGGGATGCATCATGACGGTCGTCGGCCGGAAAGTCTGGGCAATTGCGGAGGGCTATATCCCTTCGCACAGCACGAGCGACGACCGTACCCTGATATCGCATGAGACCGCCTGCCTTCTGAACGCGAGCAACCGCGATGCACAGGTGCGGATCACGTTATTCTTCGCGGACCGCGATCCGGTCGGACCGTACCAGGTACGCGTACCGGCGAAGCGCACCTTGCATTTGCGATTCAACGATCTCGAAGATCCCGCGCCGGTGCCGCGCGACACGGACTACTCGTCGCTGTTCGAATCCGATGTGCCGATCATCGTCCAGCACACGCGACTCGACTCGCGCAAGGCCGAACTTGCATTGTTGAGCACCGTGGCCTTCGGGCAGGATTGAGGAACTCGTGATGGTGAATTCCGTGCAGAGGACAGGTCGCGGCAGCAGACCCGTGGTGGTGGTCACCGGCGCATCGGCCGGCGTCGGGCGGGCAACGGCCATCGCCTTTGCACAGCAAGGCTACGATGTCGCTCTCATTGCCCGGGGCCATGAAAGGCTCGGATCCGCGGGCCGCGCCGTCGAGAGGGCAGGGGGGCGCGCACTCATGCTGCCAGCCGATGTTGCGGATGCCGAGGCCGTGTTCGCGGCGGCGGACCGGGTCGCGCATGAATGGGGCGGCATCGATGTATGGGTCAATGACGCCATGGCGACAGTCTTCGCGCCTGTGCACCGCACTGCGCCGGACGAGTTCAAGCGCGTCACGGAGGTGACCTATCTCGGCCAGGTGCACGGGACTCTTGCAGCCCTCAAGCATATGCGTCCGCGCGACCATGGCACCATCGTTCAGGTCGGTTCTGCGCTGAGCTACCGTTCGATCCCGCTGCAATCCGCCTATTGCGGGGCAAAGTTTGCCGTCCGTGGCTTTACGGATTCCCTCCGGAGCGAGCTCATTCACCAGGGCAGCCGAATCCGGCTTACCATGGTGCAGTTGCCGGCGGTGAATACGCCTCAGTTCGACTGGGCTCGCAGCCGTATGCCGCGCCGGTTGCAGCCCGTTCCACCGATCCACCAGCCCGAGGCGATTGCCGCTGCCATCGTACGGGCCGCGGAGGAGGCGCCGCGGGAGCTGTGGATCGGCTGGCCTTCGGTACGGGCGATCGTGGGGACCATGATCGCCCCCGGCCTTCTCGACCGGCTCGCGGCGCGCGCCGCCTGGGAGGGCCAGATGACCGACGAGCCGGCCGACGCCAGCGAGCCTGGCAATCTCTTCGAAGCCGTGCCCGGCGATCCAGGGTCGCACGGCCGGTTCGACGCGCGCAGCAGGCCGGCTGTCCGCTCTGCCTCGTCCACGTGGATCCGGGGAGCGCTCGGAATGCTTGGGCTCGGAGTTGCTGCGTCGACGGTCCTGCTGGCGACTTGGGCGGAGCGGGAGCGGAATTTTGCACGAGAGCGCTGACGATAAACTCGCATGGTGGCAGCGGGCAGTCATCTACCAGATCTATCCCCGCTCGTTTCAGGATACGAACGGAGACGGCGTCGGGGACCTGCGCGGCATCGTCGAGCGGCTCGACTATCTGAACTGGCTCGGCGTCGACGCCATCTGGATCTCGCCA
>NZ_LN811366.1:72700-129695 GCF_001006805.1 Microvirga massiliensis
CCTGGATCTCGCCAATCTATCCCTCCCCGATGGCGGATTTCGGCTACGATGTCGCGGATTACTGCAACATCGATCCGCTCTTCGGAACGCTCGCGGATTTCGATGTCGTGCTCTCCGAAGCGCATCGGCGTGGCCTCAAGGTCATCCTCGATTTCGTCCCGAACCACACGTCTGACCAGCATCCCTGGTTTGCCGAGAGTCGCTCCGCCCGCGACAGCGCGAAGCGCGATTTCTACATCTGGCGCGATCCGGCCCCGGATGGCGGTCCGCCGAACAACTGGATCAGCAATTTCGGCGGATCGGCTTGGGAATACGACGAGCCGACCGGCCAGTACTATTATCATGCCTTCCTGAAGGAGCAGCCTGATCTGAACTGGCGCAACCCGGCGGTGCGCGCGGCCATGTACGACGTGCTCCGCTTCTGGATGCGTCGCGGCGTCGACGGCTTCCGGGTGGATGCGATCACGAACCTTGTCGAGGACGAACTCCTTCGGGACGATCCACCGAACGCCTCCTACCGCACCGGCATGCCCGACAAGGAGCATCTCAAGCGCGTCTTCACGGCTGACCGCCCCGAGACGCACGGCTGCGTCGCCGAAATGCGCGCGGTTCTCGATGAGATTGGTAACCGTGTCCTCATTGGCGAGGCACACTTACCAATTGCACGCATCATGGAGTATTATGGCGGCAGGCGCCCTGGCTTCCACCTGCCGTTCAACTTCATCTTGCTGCATACGCCTTGGAGCGCCCGCAGCGTCGAGGCGGCAATCGACCAGTATACGATCCTGCTGCCGCGAGGAGCATGGCCGAACTGGGTTCTTGGCAATCACGACGAACCGCGTGTCGCTTCACGCATCGGGGAGGCCCAGGTGCGAATCGCGGCGATGCTGCTGATGACGCTGAGGGGGACGCCTTTCATATATTACGGAGAAGAGATCGGGCTGCCCAATACCACAATCCCGGATGGCCAGGTTCATGATCCAGTCGCCAAGAGCCTCGGGAAGTCACTCGGGCGGGATCCACAACGCAGCCCGATGCCATGGGATGGGAGCCCGAACGGAGGCTTCACAGAGGGAGATCCATGGCTGCCGCTCGGCGCCGACCATTGCACCCGCAACGTCTCGCAGATGCAGTCGGAGGCCGGCTCGATCCTCAACCTCTATCATCGGCTGATCGCGCTCCGCCGTAATGCCCCCGCGCTCGCGACCGGCTCCTACGAGCCGGCTCCCAATCATGGCGATCTTCTCGGATACCGCCGCTGTGCGGACGAGCAGAGCGCTCTCGTCATCCTGAACCTCGGCGCCTCCCAACAGAGCGCGAGCGTGGACAAGCCGGGCAGGATACTGATCTCCACTCACATGGACCGCGAGGGCGCCTGCGCGCCGCCGACAATCGACCTGCGGCCAAACGAGGGACTCGTCATTGAGTTGGCGTAGCTCTTCCCTCTCGTAGGTCCTCTTCGTCATTGCGAGCGGAGCGAAGCAATCCAGGGGCGCATCCGTCGACGGGTAGATTGCTTCGCCTGTGGCTCGCAAGGACAGTGTGGCGATGGGTCGGGCGGTGCATCACGCCTGCGGCTCGCAAAGACGGCAGAGGGTCCGCGTCGGGCTGGATGACTGCAACTGGCAACAGCGGAAGTGCGGCGGAAGTCGAAGTGTGCACCACCTGCGGCTCGCAAGGGCGACAGTGGCATCGACACCACTCTCTGGGGCAGTACGGAGATCCACCTCCTATGTCTCTCCCTATCAGGGGTTGCCATAACGCGTTAGAAAATCACTCAGCGTCAGGGCAAATAGTACGATCAACCAGAAGAAGCCAGCGGCGGCGGCCAGGCGGATGATAGCGTCCGAGCGTCTGAGATTCATGAACAGAAGTGCGACGAGGCTGGCCTTTATGGCTGCGATCGAGAGGCCCACCACGACATTTAGGGTGCCAAGGGGGATGTAGGCCGCGATGCACGTCACTCCGAGCAAGACGAGGAGAGCCGCCCAAATCAGCAGGTTCCGCCGCCACAATCCGGCGGCCTGACCATGTTCGGCGCCGACGCTCATGAGGCTCTCCCGGGCAGATAGATCAGCGGATAGAGCACGATCCAGATGATATCGACGAGGTGCCAGTAGAGTGCGGTCACCTCAATTTCCGGATTTCCTCGCACCTCCATACGGGCACGCCAGCTCAGGAAAGCGAGTCGGCTCACAAGTATGATGCCGATCGTGAGATGGATCGCATGCACGCCCGTCATCACCCAGTACAACGCGAAGAATAACTGCGCCGCGCGCGCCTCCAGCGCGAAACCAGGTCCGGGAACGAGGTGATTTCGGAAATCCTCGGCGTATTCGAATCCCTTGACCACCAAGAACATCGTGCCGAGTGCTGCCGTCGCCGCCAGGCAGCCGGCGACTAGGCTGCGTGCGAGGCCTCTTTCCGCGGCCTGGGCTGCGACCGCCATTGTCAGGCTGCTCGTGAGAAGGACGGCAGTATTGATCGTTCCGTACCAGATATCCGTTTCGCGGGCTGCCTCCGCGAAGGCCTGCGGATCCTGGATTCGATAAATTGTATAGGTGAGGATCAACCCGCCGAAGAAGAGCAGTTCGCTTGCAAGAAAGACCCAGATGCCGAAGATCGAGGCCTCACGCTGGCGGTCCAGGCTAAGCCAGGGGTCCTTGAGCAGGGCAGGGGCATCGCTCATCCGGTATCTCCCTGCCCACGCCTGGGCGGTTGATGCGGTTCAGGGGCAATACCCTCGGGATGATAATCGTAGGGACCGACGTCGACGTGAGGAGGTTGGTCGAAGTTGTGTGTCGGCGGTGGCGACGCCGTCCGCCATTCGAGCCCAGTTGCATCCCAGGGATTGCGCGTCGCGCGTGCGCCCCAGATTAGCGACCAGGCGAGGTACCCGAGTGGAAGAAGATACGCTACCGCCAGAACGCCCGCACCCGAGGACGACATCACGTTCCAAACCTGAAACTCCGGAGGGTACACGTGATATCGACGCGGCATGCCAAGGTAGCCCAGGATGAACTGCGGAAAGAACGTGAAGTTGAAGCCGAAGAACATCAGGATTGCGGCGAACCGCGCCCAGGCATCCGGGTACATCCGGCCGGTGACTTTCGGCCACCAGTAATGCAGGCCCGCGAAATAGGCAGATACCGTTCCCCCGACCATAATGTAATGGAAATGGGCAATGACAAAATACGTGTCGGTCACGTGCACGTCGATCGGAATTGAGGCGACAAACAGCCCCGTCAAGCCGCCGATCGTGAATAGCCCCAGAAACCCAAGCGCATAGAGCATCGGAGCCTCGAAACCAATCTGCCCCCGGTACAGCGTAGCCGTCCAATTGAAGACCTTGATTGCGGAAGGCACCGCGACCACGAATGACAGGAACGAAAACACGAGGCTGGCATAGGGCGACATGCCAGCCACGAACATATGGTGGCCCCATACGAAGAAGCCGATGCCGGCGATCGAGACGAGCGCATAGACCATGAAGGTGTAGCCGAATATGCGCCGGCGCGCGAAGCAAGTGATGACCTCCGAGATGACCCCCATGGCAGGAAGCACCATGATATAGACGGCGGGGTGGCTGTAGAACCAGAACAGGTGCTGGAAAAGGATCGGATCCCCACCATTTGCCGGGTTGAAGATTGGTAGCTGAAGCCAGCGCTCTGCCATGATCAGGAGCAGCGTCACCGCGAGTACCGGGGTCGCGAGCACCATGACAAGGCTGGTGGCGTAGATTGCCCAGACGAACAATGGCAGCCGGAACCACGTCATGCCTGGCGCTCGCAGCATGTGTGTCGTGGCGATGAAGTTCACCCCCGTGGCGATCGAGGAAAATCCGATCGTAAATACGCCGAATGCTGCTGCAATCACGTGCGAATTCGAGAACATGGTCGAGAACGGCGTGTAGAAGGTCCATCCCGTATCTACCCCGCCAGCAATGAGTGTGTAGATTGTTGCTGCCGAGCCGCCGGCCGCCAGGTACCAGCTGAAGAGGTTGAGACGCGGGAAGGCAACATCCCGGGCGCCGATCATGAGCGGCAGAAGGAAGTTACCAAGCGTTGCCGGAATTGCCGGCACCATGAAGAACCATACCATCACGATGCCGTGGAACGTGAACAAGCGATTGTACGTGTCGGCCGTTACCACGTCGGCTTCCGGCGTGAATAGCTCGAGGCGCACGATCGAGATCGCAATACCCCCCAGGAAGAAGAAGATCGTGATCGTGATCGCATACAGAATTCCGATGCGCTTGTGATCGGTTGTGGCGAGCCAGGACGCTACGGTCGTACCATCACCGAGATAGCTCGGCTCGTGCGAAAGCGGCAGGTCGGCCGTTGTGGCGCTCGTTGAGCTCATCGGGATTCTCCACTACGGTCCGGCGAGCGGCCCGGCATCATCGAAGGACTGCGTTCCGCAGGCGAGCCGGGCACCAGCTCCTCATGCTCGGTGCGCTGAATGCGTGTGTCGCTCAGGTCCTCGGTCGCCAGAGACCGGATATAGGCGGTAAGCGCCTGAATTTCGCCGTCCGAGAGTGCGCCCGCGAAGCTCGGCATGAGGGGCTCGTAACCAGCCACGATGTCGCGGGTCGGCTGAAGCATCGAATCCCGGATGTAGGCATCGTCGGCAATGATGCTTCGACCGCCTTCAAGTTGAACCGGCCTGCCATAGATCCCGGCAAGATTGGGCGCATGCACCTTCGATGACGACGCGTGACAGCCGGCGCATCCACGCGCTACGAAAAGAGCGGCCCCCTCATGCGCGAGGTCCTCTCCCTCCGATTGCGCCGAGAGCCAGCGCGCATAGTCTTCCTGCGGCATGACGACGATGCGCCCGAGCATGCGCGAGTGATCGGTGCCGCAGTATTCGGCGCAAAGCAGGTGGAATGTACCAAGCTTTGTCGCTTCGAACCAGGTCTCCGTGTAACGACCAGGCACTACGTCTTTCTTGATGCGGAAGGCCGGAACGAAGAAGGAGTGGATTACATCCTGGGACGTCATCACGAGTCGCACCGGCACATTGATCGGAACGTGGAGCTCGTTGATCTCGCGCGCACCGTTTGCGGCCTGCGTCTTCCACATCCACTGCTTGGCGACGACGTGAATTTCGAGTGCATCCCTAGGCGCAACAAGGGCGGAAAGCTGCGCAGAACCTGCCCACCAGAACAGGAACAGGAAGACGAAAAGGGTCGCCGCGGTCCACCCGACCTCGAACTCGCGTGTGATGACGGCCGGAAGTTCTCCGCGCTCGACTTTGGAGTTGCGGCGAAATCGGATCGCAAAGGTGATGACAAGCACGAGAACGAGAAGGGTGATCGCGCAGGAAAGAACCAGCAGCATATAGAAAATGCGGTCCGTATCGACCGCCTGCGTCGAAGCCGATTCCGGCATCAGGCTCGCCAGCATTACGATGCCTCTGCGTTCGCGCTCGAACGGCGGCGCAAGAAAACGAGAGCAAGCGCGAGGGCCAGAATTGTTAGAACGGCCACGCCGGCGAGAACGCGCCTGATCGCTGGCGTGTAGATCCCGTGAACCGGATCGTAGCCGTAACACAGGAGCGCAATTTGGCCCGAAAATCCGCCGATGCTGCCCTCACTAGCCTCGACCAGCGCCAGACGAAGGTCTCCGGGTTCGAGCGCGAGCGAAGACAGAACACGCGCCACGCGACCGTCTGCAGTGAGCGTGAGAGCTGCGGTGGGATGGGCAAATTGATCGGATTCGGCGTCGTAAGCAGTGCGGTAGCCGATTGCATCGAGAAGATTACTGACGGCTCCTGCATCACCCGTCAGGACACGGGTCCCATGAGCAAGATTCTCGTCTAGGATCTGTGCTTCGGTGATGCTGCGCGCCGCGGTCGAGTCGTCGTTCGGGTCGATCCCCACGATGATCAGGTGAAAATCGGTCCCTGGCTTGAGGCCTGTCTGGGAAAGAGCCGTTGCCGCAATGGCAAGAACCGGCCCGCAGGTCGTTCGGCACGTGTAGTCGACGGGGACGAGAAGGGCAGGGCGACCAGCAAGCGCCTCACGCAAAGAGATACTGTCGCCGGCACCGTCGCGGAGAGCCAAGTTGAGCGGGACCGCGGCAGCCGGAGGCGGCGCGATCCTCACGGAACTCAATTCGCGTTCAGTCAGGCCCGCATGGGCCGTATC
The DNA here is from genome assembly GCF_001006805.1 of Microvirga massiliensis. Lineage (GTDB taxonomy): Bacteria > Pseudomonadota > Alphaproteobacteria > Rhizobiales > Beijerinckiaceae > Microvirga > Microvirga massiliensis. The sequence goes on from NZ_LN811366.1 coordinate 78,852, forward strand.
GGCGAGGATCAGCATCAAGATGAGCACTGCGATCCTCATGGCTGCCTCTCCGACGGCGCAGAGGGCAGCTGGTCGAGCGGTGCGTAGGCTTGATCTCCGCGAGCTGCGATCAATGCCATTGCTTGCTCGATCGGGATCCGCGCAAGGCCACGGTCCCGGTCGACCCAGGCGTAGCCGTGCAACCGGCTCGCTTGTGCTGCATAAAGCTCGGCCAAGTCTGCTCGCGGATTCGACTGCAGCTGCGGCTCGCCGAAGGTGCGGGGCGGCAATAGAACTGGTTCGCGAATGATCCAGGCATAGTAGCCACCAAGGGCAGCCAGGGAGACGGCCACGAAAGCCAGGAAGCCGAGCGCGGCTTTGATGACCACGCGGGAATCTACCCCGGGAGCTTCCGGCCTTGCGTCACCGGCCATGTGCGGCCCTCCAAAGGAGTGGGCGTCGAATGAGCCCGGACATAGCCGGCGACAGCCCCGCAAGCGCAACAACGGCAATGCAGGCCGTGATGAGAGCGCTCGGCTCAAAGGCTGGCGCGAGGATCCACACCGTGTGGAGAGCGACGCCGAGCAGAATCAGAGTGCCGGCCACACGCAACACGTTCCTGCTGGCTCTGGCGCGAGTGCTGAGGAGCAGGACAAACGGGATGAATGCACCGACGACAATGGCGGCGAGAATCACGGAGCCCCAGGCGCCGTGATTCCGGGGAATGTACCAGGCCGCCTTTTCGGGCAGATTGCCGTACCACGCGACGACGTAGGCCATCAGATCGAGATAGACCACGCCGAGAAGACCCGCGAGGAGAAGTCCGGAGAGGTCGCGCAGAAGCCGTTCGTCGAGATCGGAAGGCCCGACAATGGCTGCGACGCTGAGGGCCGAGAGGATCTGTTGGATTGCGATTCCAGCTGCGAAGGAAGAGGATGTGTAGCCTGGGTCGACCGAGAGAACCCAGTCGACCGCCACGAGGCTGATCACGATTCCGTGGAAGGCCAGTCCGATCCCGGCCGCGAGCTTCGAGCAGCGCTCGGTCACGACAAGGAGCACGAGAAGCGACCAACCGCCAAGCGCTACAATCGATCGAGCGATAAAGGCCGGCCAGTTCAGATACAGGCGTGCGACGTCGGATGGTGTGGTGGCCGGATCGGCAGCCCAGGGGTAAGTTGCTGAGAGATCGAGCACCAACGGGAGGATCGCGATCGCAGCAAGCGGGACCAGGGCTGCAGCCGGGATCAGGGCCGGAGCGAGCGCCTCGCCCCAGCGCCCACCCACGATGCGGTGGATCAGGAGAAGGACGAGCGAACCGATCGGGATCCCGCTCCAGAACACGAAGGCTATGAGCCAGCCCTGGGCTACGGCGCGAGCGTTCAGAATCACTCCGATGGCGAGGCCGAAGCAGGCCGCGATGGCTACCACGAGACTCCCCGTCGCGACGCGAGTCATGGCAGACGCTCCGAAAGGTTCGGCACATCTGCAACGCGGGCACCTTGGGAGAGTTGCAGCGCCCGGATATAGGCCGCTATGGCCCAGCGGTCCTCAGGCGAAACCCGCGCAGCATACGAGTACATGACGCCGTAGCCATTCGTGATCACATCGACGAAGTGCTGAGCCGTGGCTGCACGAAGACGTGCGGAATGATAGGATGGCGGCGCCGGGAAACCCCTTGAGACGATCATTCCGTCGCCGTATCCCGACAAGCCATGGCACGGAGAGCAGAAGATTCCGAAGCGCTCGCGGCCACGGGCGAGAAGTTCCGGCGTGACTGCGGGAGCCTGTGCTAGGGCCCGTTCGCGCTCAAGATCGCCGTGGGCGACCGTTCCCGCCGGCAGGGGCCGGGCAGAACTCCCATCCGGCCAAAGCAGGGAGGGTGTTTCAGTCTCATAGCGCTTCTGCAGGCGCATGGATTGATCGTCGCAAGCCGCAACGGCGAGTAGGATGAGCAGTGGGGCAGCGCGCCTCACGGCCGCACCTCCGTTACTGCGAGCGCACCCGCGCGCTCGAGCACGTGGCGCAACTCCTCGACTGCACCGTCGGTCTCGGCCAGCAGGAAGAAGCGGTCCTGGCTCGCGCGCTCGAATCCCGCGACTGCAAAGAGCGGGTGATGAAGCCGCGGCAGGCCGCAATAGCGCATCATTGCGATCACGCCGGCGAGTGCCGCGGCGAAGACACCGACTTCGAAGGGAACGAGCAGGAAAACAGGCCAGCTGTGCAGTGGCCGGCCGCCGACATTGATCGGATAACCGAGAACTGCGCTATACCACTGCAGAAAGTATCCTGTTGCCGCGAGCGCGATGCCGGCGACCAGCATCGGAATGCGAATTCGCACCGAGGGTACGGCGAGGCGTTCGGCGAGACCTTCGATCGGGAGGGGCGAAAAGGCGTCCAGGAGCCGACCTCCCGAGTCGCGCACAGGTTCTAGCGCGGCGGTCAGCGTATCGGGATCACGGAACTCGGCAACGAGTTGCACGCTCATGCCAGCCCCTCCTTGCGCACGAGCGAGCGAACCTCGTGCATCGACACCGCCGGGACGAGGCGAATGAACCACAGGAACATGAAGGCAAAGAACCCGAGGGGCCCGAAGAGGAGCAGCCAGTCGGAGACGGTTGGATAGAACAGATGCCAGAGACTCGGCATGAAGCCGCGCGAGAGCGTGCCCCAGATGATCAGGATACGCTCGATCCACATGCCGACGAGGATGAGCACCGAAATGACGGCAAGCGCCGGCATGCTGCGCCGAACCCGCTTCCACCACAGTGCCTGCGGGACAACACAATTGAAAAGGAGCTGCGTCCAGTAAAGGGGAGCATAGGCACCGCCGAAGAGGAAGGCGACGACGGTCCGATCGGCATGGCTGCCGCCATACCAGGCCATGAACCACTCGGTTGCATAGGAGTAGGTCATCAAAACGGAGCCGGCGAGGATCACTTTCGCCATACTGTCGAAATGCGAGACGGTAATAATGGTCTGGAGTTGCAATCCCCATCGGACGAGGAGGGTCAGCAGGAGCACCATCGCGAAGCCGGAATACAGCGCGCCGACCACGAAATAAGGTGGGAAAAGACTCTCCTGCCAGCCGGGCATGAGGCTTGCTGCAAAGTCGAGGCCGACGATCGAATGCACCGAGACGACGAGCGGTACTGCAAGCGCAGCGAGCGTCCGGTGCAGGATCGCATAGCACCGCCAATGCTGCGCCGAGCCGCGCCATCCGAGCGCAAAAGCGCCATAGAGCACCTGCGCAAGACGCCCTCGGGCGCGGTCGCGCATCGTCGCGAGGTCAGGAATCAGCCCGACATACAGAAACAGGATTGAGAACAGGAGATAGCTGAGAATTGCCCAGAAATCCCAGACGAGGGCGCTGCGCCATTGCGGCCATAGCCCCATGGTATTCGGGTAGGGCGCAAGCCAGTAGAAATATTGTGGCCGGCCGAGATGGAGGATCGGAAATAGCCCAGCGATCGCCACGGCAAAAATCGTCATGCTTTCGGCAAAGCGATTGATGGACCGGCGCCATTCCTGGCGGGTGAGCACGAGAATCGAAGAGATTAACGTGCCGCCGCTACCGATGGCGATCCACCAGACATAGCTGGCGATCGCGTAGCCCCACACCACGGTGTAGTTGACGCCCCATACCCCTATGCCTGTGGTGAAGAGGTAACCGATCGCTCCGGCGGTCATGAGCAGGAACACGAAGCTGACGGCAACGGCGAGCCACCATCCCCACCCGGCCGGGCGCGCCAGGACCGGATCGACCACGGATGCGGTTATGGCTGCGTAGCTCTCATGTCCGGCCGCTATCAGTGGATGATGCGGAGCGTTACGGTCGCTCATGAATCCCCCGTCAGCTTCGGGTCGGGGTTGCGCACATCGGCGAGATAAGTCGTTCGCGGACGTGTATTGAGATCCCCTAGCAGCACGTAATGGCGCGCATCGCGCTTTAGTCGGCGGACCTGGGATTCCGCGTTGAGGTCACCGAACGTGATGGCCCGCGTCGGACAGGCAGCTTGACAGGCGGTCACAATCTCACCGTCGGCGATGGAGCGCCCATCCCGTTCTGCCATGCGCCGCACCCGGCTGATGCGCTGGATGCAGTAGGTGCATTTCTCCATGACGCCACGCGTGCGGACCGTCACCTCCGGATTCTTCTGTGCTTTGAGAGGCTCCGCGCCGAGGTTCGCATATTCTTGGCCGTCGGCGTATCCGAAGAAGTTGAAGCGCCTAACCTTGTAGGGACAGTTCGCTTCACAGAAGCGCGTTCCGACACAGCGATTATAGACCTGTACGTTCAAGCCTTCGCCATCGTGGACGGAGGCGCCGACGGGACAGACGGGCTCGCACGGAGCCTTTTCGCAATGCATGCAGGGAACGGGTTGGAAGCCCGGCTTGGGCTGTTCCGAGGTGCCGCGATCGTAGATGTCGACGCGCAACCAATGCATCATCCGCCCTTGCGCAATCTCCTCCGGTCCGACGACCGGGACGTTGTTCTCGGCCTGGCAGGCGAGGACGCAGGCATTGCAACCGAAGCAGGCCGCCGTGTCGATCACCATGGCCCAGGCCGGTCCGTCATAGACGTAATCGCGATAGAAGTCGGGGAAGGGACTCGGTTGCGGAAGCTCTGCCCCCCGGGCCAGCGCATCGGCTGTCAGCATCGGGAAAAGATCGGCGACCGCGCGATCGAGCTGCACGTAGTTCTGGGTGGTCAGTATTTCGTGCGTGCTGCTTCCCTTCGTGAGCTTCACACCCCCGATGATCCAGTCTGCGCTGCCTGCGCGCAGATGATAGGAGTCGGCGCCGACGCCGTTGCCGATGGCTCCTGCCTTGAGGCGACCGTAGCCGATGGTCAGGCTCGCTGCCCCTTCGGGATGCCTCGGCGAGATCTGGACCGGCACGAGCGTACCGCCCGCGGGCCCTTCGACGGCCACTATGTCACCCGTTGCAAGGCGAAATCTCACCGCATCGGCCGGCGAGAGGCCGAGGGCGTTGCCCCATACCTGCTTGGTCACCGGCTTCGGGCATTCCTGTAGCCAGGCGTTGTTCGCGAAGCGCCCGTCCCAGACGCATGGGTCCGGCTGAAGGACGATATTCAACCCTGCGGGCGCAGAGAGTGGCTCTATTTGCGGCACGTGCGGCTCGGAGCTCATTACCGGTCGCGACGTGCTCCCTGCGAGGACACCATCATGCAGGGCAGTGCGCCAGAAGGCGTCGAAATCATCCAGGCCCGTGGCCATCCAGGTTTCGCGGACGAGTCCATAGCCGGATGCATCGGAACGGCCGGACATTGCGTCCAGGAGGTCATGCGCGGTGCGCGTGCCATACAGAGGCCGGATCAACGGCTGGACGATGCTCGCGGTGCCGTCGACGGCGCGCAGATCCGACCAGCTTTCGAGCGGGTGCGATTCCGGGATATGCCAATGGCAAAGTGCGGCCGTCTCATCGAACCAGCTGCCGAGATGGATCGTGAACGGCACGCGTCCGATGTGGTTTGGCAGTGAGAGGGCGGGCGCATCATAGGCCGGGTTTGTCCCCATGATGACGAGAGCTCCGACGCGTCCTCCTTCGAGCTCCTCGCGCAGGCTCTCGAGATTACCTGGCTCGCGCCCGAACAACACGTCAACGGGCTCGATCAGATCGATCGGCGCATCGAGCTGACGATTGATCCAGTGCACCAAGGCATGGGCCTCTGCAGACAATGTGCGGCCCGCGAGAACCAAGGCGCGCCGCGGAGAGGACCGGAGCGCGTCGATGCAGGCAGCGATGAATGCCTGGATCTCGGGCGGCAGGGTCGGCGTTCCGCGCCCGGCACCCAATGCATTCGCAACGGCGATTGCCGTGTTGTGAATCAGGTGCGGATGGAGCGCACGCCGCTCGTCTGCCTTTGTGCCTGTTAGCGTCGGCGTCGATTCCAGCACGTAGACACGAGAGAGGTCCCCGGACTTCCGCCGATCGATCCAACCTCGCGACAACCGAATCTGATCCGGCCCTGGCCCGAGAGGATCGGCATCCAGGCAGAGCACCGTATCGGCACGATCGAGGTGCGGCAGACCATCGAATGCACGACCGAAAGCGATCCGGGAGCCTGTTCGGCCGGCATCGTCCGTAGGCTCGTAAGCATGCCAGACAGCATTCGGGAATATGCGGAGAAGACCGTCGATCTGGCGCAGCAGTGTCGGTGAGGTGATGCGGCCCGTCAGCAGCCGAAGGCCTTCACCGCCGCTCGCGCGCAGTTGCTGGAGCTGTGGCGCGAGCGCCGTAAGAAACATCTCCCAGGAGACGATCGCATTATCGCGCCGCACGGTCCGCGAGCGATCCGGATCGTAGAGTGAGAGCACGGTAGCCTCTGCAAAGACGTCGGTTGCGCCGAGACTCGCAGGGTGAAGCGGATTGCCTTCGACCTTGATGGGACGTCCGTCGACGCTGATCGCAAGCACGCCGCGGCCGTAGCCGGCAAGCGGCAGGGTGGTTGCGAAGCGCAGCGGCTCGCCGGGCATTATCCGCTCCGGCTGACGGACGTAAGGCACGATCTCCTGATCGGGCTTCGAGCACGCTGTCGCAGCGAGTGTTACCGATGCGGCGAGTGCCTGCAGCGCCTCGCGACGCGTTAGCCTGCCGGCCGCTGTGGGGCCGAGTTGCCGGGGATTCACCGGTGGCATCGCGAGCAGTCCATGAGATGACGGGTGTCGATGTGGTACTGCAGCATGAGCTGGCGTCCGACGGTGGCTTGGTCGTCAGGTGGCCTCCAGGACATATCGAAGATGGCGTCGGGCGGGCGGAGGTGATTTTCCGGGTGTTGGTGGCAGTCGAGGCACCAGCTCATGGTGAGCGGTGCGGTCTGACGCATCAGCGGCATGCGATCGACTGCGCCGTGACAGGTGCTGCACCCGATGCCGTTCGTGACGTGGACGCTGTGATCGAAGTAGACGTAACCGGGCAGGTTGTGGACACGCTGCCACCGCAGCGGCCTGTTCTCGACGAGGCTGGCCCGGACGGGAGCGAGCATGCCGGCATTGGTCCAGAGCTGCGAATGGCAGGTCATGCACGTCTCCGTTGGGGGCATGCCCGCGAAGCGTGTGTTCTCGACCGAGGTGTGACAGTAGCGGCAATCGAGGCCGAGACCGCCCACATGGTGCTCATGGCTGAACGGGACAGGCTGCTCGCGCGTGAGGTTCTGCTCGGTGGTGTAGGACGAGCGCATGATTGCGTAGCCGAGGCCTACGGCAAGCACCGGGAGTGCTGCCGCCGCAGCGAGCACGATCCGGATGACGGTGTCCGCGCGCGGCTTGAAGATCTGCGCCATTTCGGGCCCCGGCTCTCACGCGGCCCATGAACGGTCCGGTCGGCCCGTCGGTTCGGGCGAGAGTCGGGCGTCTGGCCTGGAACAATGCGCAACTCGCCACATGGGAGCGCTCACGTGCGGCTTTTCGGGCCGGGCTATGTCTCTATCTGGATCAACGAAAGACCCGTTTTCGGATCGTGCCTTCGCTTGAGATGCTCCGGCGACTCGATGAGTACCACTTCGAGCGTAGGCCGGACGAGGCCTGTCGCAAGGTGTCCCGCCACGGCCGTGCCGTCCCGTCTTCCAAGCACGGCGTGAATGTGGAGGGCGGGTCCGCCGCTGTCGTCCTGTCCGATATCGCCGAGAAGCGAAGCGACCTCCACCTGCTCGCGAACCGGGATGTCCTCATAGGCTTTCGATCCCCAATCGAAGTACCGAAGGCCGGCTCTCTCGAATGCACCGATCGCAGTGATCTGAGCCGCCGTTATGTTTTCTTCTCGCGAGAGCCGCAGCAGACTTTCGGTGACCTCATCGCCTGTTTCCAGAATTGCGACGATGGTGCGCTGACCATGACTTTCGTGGATCGTGCGGAACCGCATCGGCGTGCTCCTTCAGCAGTGTGCCCCGGCCCAACCCGAATGGAATCGTAGAATTTTGGCCTGTGGCGACAGGTTGCGCGCTGTCTCGCCGGTATGGTCAGCGAGAATGATCACAATCGAAGAGGCACCCCGGCCAGACGGAAGGTTGCCGTTACAATGAATTGGACTTTGGGCGGGATTCGGAAAGGTCCAGAGGTTATTGCTTGGCACCCCGCGGATGAATTCTGCTGATGGCCGAATTGGCGAAGAGCCACAATGCCTCGCTGAGGGAGGGCCTGCGGCTGGCAGAGGGCAAGTAGAGCTGCAAGCAGCGGAGAGGGGTATGGTGAGCCTGTAGGACGCCGACACAGACACGCCGGCGAATGCTCGGGGCGAGAAGCTGGTTTCCTGCAGGCTCACCAATGACAATGGAGCCCGTCGCAGGTCGTTCCTGCCTTGGAACGGAGAGCGTACGCTCCCAGACCAAGGTTGTTCTTCCCAAGCGGGAGCGGCGGGATTTTCATTCTGGACCACCGCTGCCCAGCCGGCCGAAGGAGGGCTGGCAAACTGCTGCGCTTCCATTTTGCGGAATTGCTGCCCAGACTGCGCCACACCCTGAGTCTACGGGCTAGGTATCACTGTCGCGGTCCCAAGCCTCATGCGAGTTGATCATCTTCCCCAGGCCCATGCTCCTCTCCGCGGGCTCCTCAATGTCCTCCTCCGCCTCCTGTCCCTGATCCTGCTCGTGGGATTGGCGGCTGCAGCGATGCAGGTGCTGCCGAGCCATGAGGAGAGGCCAGCGGCGGTAGCCGCAGCACAGGATAGCGTGCGTTCGGCCCAAAGAGCCGGGCCGCAGGGCCCCTCGAGACCCGAGCAGGCGCAGGGTACCGGACCTCGGGTCGTATACGCAGGACCTATTGCCACAGCCCCAGCGCCACAGCGTGCTCCTGATCTCCCAGCTCAGGATGTCTCGTCCTTCGCAAGGGCCGGCTCGGTTTCCGCCGACGAGCAATTCGATGCTGCTGGGGCCGCCACGGCCAGCTCCGTATCAGCACTTGCCTCTCAGACTGCCCGCGAAGCCGAAATCATCGTGCCAACCGCTGTGACGGGATCTCCGGCCGCACAACGCGACCAGCCTCAAGTCGCAGCAATCGAAGACATGGCCGAACCAGCTGAGACCTCGGCCGCCCGGCTCGTGAATATCAACACGGCCACGCTCGAGGACCTCAACGGGCTCAGGGGGGCTCGGAGGATCGGGCGCGCCATCGTTCGCGGGCGTCCCTATACCTCGATCGAAGATCTGTTGAAGAAGCGGGTGCTCAATCGCACCACCTTCAATCGCGTCAAGGATCAGATCACCGTAGACTGACGGAGAATCGTTCCGGCTGGCCGCGGGAGCCGGCGTTCGGGTGAGCCCGAAGGCCGCGCCTATGAGATGGGCCTGGTTTACTCAATCGCGGGCGCAAACTGCACAGCCCATGTGGAACCCTTCGCAGGTTCCGCGGTTTTTCCGGCCCATGGCTTGTGGACCGCAGGACTTGCAGGAGAAGGCGATCGACATTCATCATCGCCTGTGCGCGGTCTATGGCTGTCCGATCCCATATTTCCACAGCTACGACCCGCTGAGTGAGCTGATCTCCTCGCTGCTGTCGCACCGCACGCGCAACGCAGATTCGGGTCGGGCCTACACGGCACTCGAGGCACGATACCCGGATTGGGTTGCAGTGCGAGACGCACCGGCCGAGGATATCGAGGCTACGATCGAGGGTGTCACTTGGCCGGAGCAGAAGGCGCCGCGGATTCAAGCCGTGCTACGCACGATTACGGAGCGCTGTGGGGAACTCTCGCTGGATTTCCTCGGCGACATGTCGGTCTCGGAAGCGCGAGCCTGGCTTCAGAGTATCACAGGGATCGGTCCGAAGACCAGCGCAGCGGTGCTCGCGTTCTCGACCCTACGCAAGGCAGCGCTCCCCGTGGACAGCCATCACCACCGGGTGGCGCAACGCACGGGACTCATTCCTTTGTCACTCGGTGTCGGCCCAGCCCATGCCGTCCTGGCCGCACAACTGCCGCCAGACTGGGACGCACAGGCCGTCTACGACAATCACCAGGTCCTGATGCTCCATGGACAGCGGGTTTGCTTCTTCACGAACCCGGCCTGCAACCGCTGTGTGCTGCTCGATCTCTGCCCGACTGGGCAAGCACGGATGCAGGGGAGTCATACGGCACCCCATGCGAACACGGAATTGACAAGACTTCACCGTCGTGGTGCCACCTAGCGCTGGGTAAAACCGGCATCTGGCGGCCGTCACATAGCCCCGATGGTGATCCGACGGGGTCTGTCCAAGACGATGAGGGTGCTTTCAGTCCGATGAACGGCGGTGCTGTAGAGCGGATTTGACAGTTCCTCCGCGTTTTGAGCAGTTAACCGTTTTCAGTGCTGACGAATGGGAGGAGATCCAGAGCAAGGACCACGGCCCGCTTCGCCGGGCTCCCAGTTTCTTGAGAGGACCGAGCAACTCGGCCTACCGTAGAGGTAAGCCGCGCTCGTCATGCACGCGAGCGATCTCGCCTTGTCGATTGCCTCTCCCCCCGGGGAGAGGCACTCAGCATTTGCAGCGCGTTACACGCTGGAACTGCGGTCCCTGGTTACCATGCCCCAGATTACGAGTACGATAACGGCACCGACGATCGCGCCAATCAGGCCCGCACCCTCGCCTGCGCGATACCAGCCGATCGCCTGACCGAGGTAGGTTGCGACGAATGCACCGATGATCCCAAGGATTGTTGTCAGGATGAAGCCGGAGGGCTCGTTCCGACCCGGCGTGATCAGCTTCGCGATCACGCCGGCAATGAATCCGATCACGATGGTCCAGATGATGCTCATGGCATAAGGTCCTCACACCTACATGCAACGCGTTCAATGCCTTCCGGTTCGACAAGCCTGCGGAAGCGCGGCAATTTCGGCGCCTGCAAGGGGAGGCTCAGGCAAGCGGCGATGACCGAGTGACAGCCCGGAGAGCTCGGCCGAGGCTTTATCGGTGGTCCAAGGAACTGGGCCACCCGTGATCGTCCTGGAGGCGGGCGTGCCCGGGGGTTCCCCGGCCAGATGGTGAGCACGATACTTTCTGGGGCAAGCCGGAACAGAGAAGCGACTGTTACGTTCGCCACTTGTTCTTCAGGAGATGGAACCGTGACAAGTTCGATGATGCACAGACAGGATAGCCCCCATGGGGAGGAGCAAAACCTCTCCTGGTCGGAGCGGGCAATCTACATCGCCGTAGGCCTTGGGCTTGCGGCGGCAGGGGCAAAGCCGCGCCCCAATCCGCTGCTCAACGTGCTTGCGCTGGCCGGAGGCTCGTATTTGGCTTGGCGCGGGTATGTCGGCCAATGCCCGCTCAAAGCGATGCTGGTCGACTCGAGAGATTCCGGTCAGGATAGATTCCCGGGACATCGGACGGGCGATCGGGTCGCTCAGTACAGCCACTAAACCCAACTTCTCGGTCAGGGCTCCTCGCCGTGTGGAGTCCTGATGCGGATGAGGGTGGCGCGTCGATTACCGTATTACCGCGAGCCGACCGTGCTCTCATCCTCTCCTGGACGGTAGCGCTGTGGGAGAATGCATTACCGTTCATGAACTCCTGCGAGAACTTGATTTTTCCTGAGCTTGCGATGCGCCCAGACAAAAAGCGGCCACACGAGGCACGCAAGCGTGATCCCTGCGAGCACGGCAGAGACGGGGCGCTCGAAGAACGGCAACACGCTTCCGTCGGACTTGATCAGCGAGGTCACGAGGTTCTGCTCGACCATCGTTCCCATGATGATGCCCAGAACGAGCGCCGCCACGGGATAACCGTTGGCTTCCATGAGGTATCCGACGACACCGAAGAGCGCAACGACGAGCACGGCAAAGAGATTGTTGCCGATCGCAAAGGAGCCGACTACCGCGCAAATAAGGATCAGTGGCATGATGGCGGAGCGCGGGGCGCGTAGGACCAGCGAAGCGGCGCGGATCATGACGATGCCGAGCGGGATCATGATGATGTTGGCGACCGCGAAGATGATGCAGAGCGCGTACATGCTGGAGGCACGCTCGGTGAACAGTGTTGGACCGGGATTGAGGCCCTTCATATAGAGGACGCCGATGGCGATGGCGGTGATGGTGTCTCCCGGAATGCCGAACAGAAGAGAGGGCACCCAACCGCTTGCAAGGCTCGCATTGTTGCTGGCGCCCGCCTCCACAAGGCCCTCGACATGGCCTGTGCCGAATTTCTTACGTTCTTTCGAGAAGCGCTTCGCCAGCGCATAGCTGACCCAGGCTGCCATGTCGGCGCCGGCGCCCGGGAGCACGCCGATGATGATGCCGACGAAATTGCCACGCGTCATCTGGCGCCAATACTTCTTGGTCAGCTGCCATTGCCCGGCCAGAATGCTCCCGAACTTTCGACGAGGAAGTCGGGGTGGTTCCGGCGCCGCAATGGCACGCATGACCTCCGATACTGCGAACACGCCCACCATTGCCGGTACGACTTCGATGCCGCCATAGAGATCCGTGAGCCCGAACGTGAAGCGTGGAACGCCTCCCGGGTTTTCAATTCCGATGCTGGATATGAGAAGGCCGGCGAGCATGCTGGCGATCGCCTTCACGGGCGATGACCGCGCTACGAGCGTTGCGCACATGAGGCCCAGGAATGCGAGCCAGAAATACTCATAGGTCGAGAAGTTCAGCGCCAGTTCTGCCAGCAAAGGCGCCATTAGGATGAGTGAGGCCGTTCCGGCGAGTCCTCCGAGAGCGCTGAACCAGAGGCCTGCTCCGAGTGCGAGCTCCGCCTGGCCTTTGCGGGTCATCGCATAGGCTTCGTCCGTATAGGCCGCCGAGGCCGGCGTGCCCGGAATGCGCAGAAGGCAGCCAGGAATGTCGCCGGAGAAGATGGCCATGGCCGAGGCAGAGATGATCGTTGCGATCGCCGCAATCGGAGACAGATAGAACGTGACCGGAACGAGGAGCGCCGTCGCCATCGTGGCCGAGAGGCCGGGCAGAGCGCCGACCACGAGCCCATAAACGGACGAGGCGATGATCGCGATCAGGACATCGGGAGCGGTAACGAGACCGAAGGCTTCGATAAACTGATCCATGATCACCAGGGCATGGGTACGAGGCCGGCTGGGAGCGGCACACGGAGCAACTTGTAGAAGACGAGGTGGACCAGGATCGGCGCCAGTAATGCGAGCGCAAGCGCATGGCTGAGCCGCGCCCCGAAGGCGAGCGCCGCGACGAGAATGACACCGGCCGCGGTCAGGAAGAACCCGAGGGTATCCACGACCAGGGCATAGAAGATCAGCAGGGCAGGTGGGATCAGGATCCGTAATCCCTGGAACCGGCCGGGTGCGGCCACGAACTCTCCTTCAGGAGGCAGGTCCGTATGCGCAGTGAGTTCGGCCTCGGCCTCTTCCTCGAACTGACGGCCAATCCCGAATGCAATCATGAGACCGCATAGACAAAGCCCGATGCCAATCACGAGCGGGAACACGTTCGGCCCGATCTGTTGGCCGGGAACCGGCGGGAGCTGTGTGCCTGCATAGGCGGCGATCGCCCCAAGAGCGAACGTGAATAGGCCGGTGGCGCGATCGGACAGGCGCATTCACCAACTCCCGATAGAAGGGCAAGGCAGGCGAGCCGGCGATGGTTCCGGCTCGCTCGAGACCAGGGCGTCAGACTTTTGCGAGACCGGCGGCCTTCATGGCCTTGCCCATCTGTTCGTCGGCAGAGTCCATGAACTGGGCGAAGGCCTGTGATTCGGCCCATTTCACGCCGAACCCGCGGCTCGACATGAACTCGTTGTATTCCTTCGACTCGTAGACCTTCTGCAGCGCCGGGATGAGCTTGCTCTGAACCTCCTGCGGCAGGTTTTTCGGTCCTGCAATGCCGCGCCACGCGCCGGTGGAGTAGTCGATCCCGAGTTCCTCCTTGAGGGTCGGTACGTTCGGGAAGGTCGGGTTGCGCTCCTTGGCCATGATGGCAAGGCTCCTTGCTTTGCCGGCCTCGATCATGGCCCGCCCCTCGGGAACCGAGCAGGTCACGATATCCAGCCCACCCGCCGCAAGGTCCTGCATCGCAGGCGCCGCGCCGTTGGACGGCACCCAGGCGACGTGATCCGGTTTCAGGCCCATGGCCTGCAGCCACCCGACGAGTGCGAGGTGCCAGATTCCGCCCTGACCGGTGCCCGAAGCCTTCAATTTGCCGGGCGGCGCGGCCTTGATAGCCTCCGCGAGTTCCTTGACATTCTTATAGGAGCTGCTCCCGGTGACCTGAATTCCGGGTGGGTCCTCGTTCATCAGCGCAAGCGGCGTATAGCTCCGCGGCGTGAGCTCCGTCAGGCCCTGCCAATGCATCATCGAGATTTCGACGGTGATGATGCCGAGGTTGTAGCCGTCCGGATTGGCGGACGCGATCGCCTGGTGACCGACCACGCCGCTGCCGCCCGTCCGATTGACGACGTTCACGGGCTGGCCCAACTCCTTCTCCAGAAGCCCAGCCACGATACGGGCCGTGGCGTCGGTCCCGCCCCCAGCACCCCAGGGGCAGATCATCGTAATCGGGCGATTCGGGTAGCCGCTCTGAGCTGAAGTTGGCCTGAGACCCAACCCTGCTGCCGAGCCGGCAGCTCCAGCCGCCACCATGAATCCACGCCGCGTGAACGAAGCCATTCTGTTTCCTCCGCGATGCCACGGCTTGGTGCCGTGGCTTTATTGACGAGCGTAACGGTAACACCGCGGCCGAGCGGCCTCAACACATCCATTGCTCACCATGACATTGCGTCAACAGGGACCGGCGCGGCGCACGCCCGGGGGAGCCACTGCTGCGCGACTCCAGCGCCAGAGCGCGAATGAGAACGCCTCTTTCCCACGTCTTCGGGTTTCAAGGCACGGGCACCCACCTCCAGAGCAGAGTGGCGTCGGATTTCGAGGAGCCGTACACAAAAGAAACCACCCGCGCTTCTTCCTGCGCGGGTGGCGAATAGCCGTAGAGCCAGAGAATGAGTGTTGTCCGCCCTCGCTATCGGCCGCGAATAACCCTCAGGTCAGCGGCTGGCGTACTTTGCGGAGTCGAGCGACGAAGTCTTCTTTCCGCTGGCATCGTACTGCTTGAGGAAGGCAATCAGATCGTTGATCTTCTCTTCGTCTTTCAACCCGGCATAGACCATCTTCGTGCCAGGAACTTTTGCCTTGGGATTTTTGATATACTCGTGGAACGTCGCCTCATCCCATGTGAGACCGGAGTTCTTCATGGCAGCCGAATAGCTGTATCCTTCGACCGAGCCGGCCTTGCGGCCGATCAGGCCATTGAGCTCCGGTCCGACGCCGTTCTTCGCTGTCTCGCCGATCTGGTGGCACGCGCGGCACTGCGCGAAGACCTTCGCGCCATCCTCGGCACTGGGATCGGCCGATGCAGATGCCAGAGGGGTCGCTGCCATGAGCACGAAGGCGAGGCCGGTGAGAACTCTATGCATTTACTGCTCCTCCGGAGAAGGTGAGATCCGGTTGAAACGAGGGGGCGTTACAACCAGTTCCCTATAAGCGAATATGAGCGGCTCACGTCAACCGCCTAGCTCAGTCCGGTAGCTTTTTCGCTCCCGGCTTCCCGACCGTGCCGGTCGCGAGCGGCTGCCCGTTGGTTCCCGAACTCGCAGTCTGGAGAATTCTCTGAGCTTCGGAAAGCTGCGCCTTCAGCTCGGGCAGAGCGGAACTCGTCAGCTCCTCGAAGCCTGATTCTTGCGACAGGCGCTGCAGCGCGGAGATGGTCTCAGGGTAATTCTGTGCCACCCACTGAGCCAGGCTAACCCCGAATTGCTTCTCGTCTGCCTGCCGAGCCAGACTGTCAAAGGTCGCACGCTGATCCGCCGGCATTTGTTCCGACGCCCGGAGGCCAGGCACAGCGGCGGTCAATGCCCTGTTGATTCGGCTGTTCGTCACGAACATCCGATCGCCCAGCTCGTGAGCGGCTTCGCTGGCGTGGCGATCCGCAGCGAGATTCCCATACTGCTGAGCCGTCACCGTGTTTTCAGCAAGTGATTCGACCGTCTGGCGGATCTCGGGGGAGAGCGATTGCGCCGAGCTGGTCACGCTGGACCCTACCTGCGGCGCATGCACCGTGCCACCATGGCTTTCCGGCCGCCCGCCATCTTTGAACGGATCGGCCGGCGGGTTGCTGGTCGGTTCGGGTGAGGCTCGGGACGGGGTTGTCGAGGGGGCTTGACCCTGTTGAGCCAAGGCCGGTGGGATCGCGAGGAGAGCGCACAGAGCAGTCGCCGCGAGTTGTAACTTCATGTTCAGACCTCCTGCATCGTGTCGGAGGTCAATTGCGAGAAATCCGCGAGGTTACTCTTGCCAAGCTGCGCTCGACCCTTTCGCTGGAGGATCAGCCCGGAAGAGCCCCATACTACCGCGGGCGCGGTAAATCGACCGAAATGGGAAGCGTCAGGCAGCCTTCGGCAGCGCCACTTCGAGGCCGTCCAACTCTTCGTTCCAGAGAATCTGGCAGGCAAGCCGCGTGTTCGGCGTCACGAGCGGCAATTCGTCGAGTTTCGCTTCCTCTTCCTCGGAGCGCGGCGGGAGACGGGCCCGCCATGTGTCGGCGACTTCGACATGGCACATTCCGCAACTCGCCGCGCCGCCGCACTCGCAACCGATCGGGAGCCCCCAATCCCGAATGATTTCCATGAGACGCCAGCCGTCCTCCGCTTCGAGGACATGGCGACAACCCTGCGGGTCGATGACGATCGCGACACTCATGAGCACGATTCCTGGAGCACGTGCAGGCATGTCGGGCCAACTGTCCGGCTTCATGCGGATACGACGGCACGGCCGAGCCTGCCTCTCGGGGGTCCCTATACGCGAGAGGAGGAGGGCTCTCTTTGATCGGGATCAAGCCCAGTCGGGCATGCGACGATGCTCTGGAGGACCCTTGCGCCGGCGCACAGACTGCGGTCCCGACTCGCCGTGGCTGCGTTCTCAGGCGGCGCTCAGAATCCTTCGCTCGCCGGAAGTGGATGTCAGATGGACCTTCCCGCGCCCCAGGCTTCGAAGTACTCCTTCGATCTCCTCCTGTGAGAGAATAGCGAAAGCCGTCGACAAGGCGTCTGCCTCCGTTGCTGTGGGTGTAATGGTGGTCACGCTCGCATGCCTGTTCGGCGAGAGGCCAGTGCGCGGATCGAAGAGATGGGTGAAACGCCCCTCTGGGTCGAAGCGGAAACCATAGCCGCCGGAGGTCGCGACAGCGCGATCGGTAATCCGAAGCGTTTCCGACACGCGCAACGGCTCGTTCGGATCGGCAATGCCTATGGCCCAGGCGCTCCCATCCGGACGGGAGCCTATAGCGCGGGTTTCCCCCATATCCACAAGGCTGTGCGCGATCCCGGCGGACCGCAGGAGATTGACGACGTGATCGGTCGCGAAGCCCTGCGCAATACCGTTCAGGGTTAGGGCTACGCCATGCCGGCCGAGCGCGACCCGATTCTCATCAAACACCACGGCTCCGAAGCCCACCCGTGAGAGGGCGGTCTGAAGCGCTTCTTTGGACGGTCCACGCGGATCGGCTCCGGGTCGCGTGAAGTGATCACTGTAAAGCGTCCAAAGCGCTTGGACCGTTGGGTCGAAGGCACCGCCGGTCATCTCGAAATAGCGGCGGCACTCGCGCAGCACGGTGACGAGTTCCGGCGGTGGGGCGACGAGGAAACCCTGACGGTTCAGAGATACGAGAGCCGAGCCGTCCTGATAAAGACTGAAAATCCGCTCGAGCCGGCGAACCTCGGCGAGCGCACGTTCCACGAGAGACTCGGCCGCGACGCGGTCATGATGATGGATCTGCAGAGTTGCCACTGCGCCCATGGCCTCGCCGCGCCAACTGACGACATGTGCCTCCGCCCTAACGACACGTCCGAGCGGAAGCAGGCTCAGGCCGGCGGCTGCCGCCGAGACTCCGATGAGGCGTCTGCGCGAAACGAGCGGAGCCATGACACGTCTCCTGTTCAGTGCGCCTGCCCGGGACGATGTGCCGAAGGCGCCGGGTGGTCGTGCTCCGCAGCCTCGACATCGTGCTCATCGTCGACGGAACTCGTCTCCTCGAGCGTGCCGAGGACGTAGTCTTTCGGGATGTCTGAAAAGGAGACGATCTGCCCGCCATTCTCGGCTGCGAATTTCTCCGCAGCAGCCCGGTCGGAGAACGGGACCGTCTCGGGAGCGCCCATGCCGCCCTTCATGCGACTGCCGACCACGAAGACGGCCTGCTTCGCGTCCACCCAATTCGTTTCACCGGGCTCGTCCCACGAGGGCGCCTTGGCCATGTCGGATACATAGATGGCCGCAATGTCCTTCGGCTCCTCCGGCAGCATCGTGAAGGAGACGGCGTCACGCGCTGACGAGAACCATACGGGCTCCCGGCGGCTCGCGAGAATGATCTGCCCCTTCGGCCCGGTGTGCTCCAGGACGTTCATCCCGCAATAGTGGCCGACGGCAGAGGCCGTCAGCTCATGTGCGGGCGGAGGCGCTGCCGCGGTCTTCTGTTCGTTGCAGGCGCCGAGTGTCAGCGTTCCGATCAGGACGCCGGCAATGGCGAGGAATCTCATAATTCTCTCCTGGAAAAAGCGAGCGCCGCGAGCCCGAGCGGCACGAGAGCCCATGCCGCGAGTGCGGAGACGAGGACCGTCGCGCTCAAGGTGGCGTTGTCCGCGATTCCGGCCATGCCCGACAGCGCGCTCACATTGGCGAAACCGGACAGGTTTAGGATTCGATATACGTCGGTCGGGTTGAGAAGGAGCAGAGCGCTGAGGAGGCCACCCGTAACATTCTGCCCCTGGTCAACGACCAGCAGGCCGAGGAGGGCCATGTCGTAGATCAGCACGAACACGAGCCAGATCCCGACCGCGATGCCGCCGGCCGTGCCGCGGTCCCGGACCAGGGCGCTGACGAGATAGCCGACGGCAATGAAAACCGCGCCGAGTAGTACGGAAGAGCCGATCATCGATGCGAATGCCGCCCAGCTCTCCGGATAGATCTCGGCGCCGGTCGCGAGGAGGGCTCCCGCAGCTGCGCCGTAGCCGAGCAGCGTCGCAAAGGCGAGGATCGCAAGATGCCCGACGAACTTGCCGAGAAGCACCTGCCAGCGCGCCACCGGATAGCTCAACAACAGCAGCATGGTGCCGCGCTCCATCTCGCCGACGATGGCATCGTGCGAGATCAGCAGTGCGATCAGCGGCAGGAGGAAGATCGTCAGACTCGAGAGGCTCACGATCACGACGTCGAGCGCTCGGACGCCAACATTCCCCGTCGGCGCGCTCCCCAGGAAGGTGAGTGTCAGCGCGAGCGCTGCGAGGAGGAGCGTGGTCGCGAGAACCCACCGGTTCCTGAAACCCTCCTGAATCTCCTTGCGCGCGACGATCAGGATGTTCCTCATTGCACTGCCTCCTGCGTGCGAAGGAAGTGCGCATAGAGCTCATCCAAGGTCGGCGGGACCACGTCGAGATCTTCGACCGGAGCGCCTTCTCCCATAGCACGCCTGAGCACCGCGATCTTCTGTTCGTGAGCGGCGTCGATCTCGACGAAATGGCCGTTGACGCGACGCCAATCATCGACGGGGCCCAGCCATCTCGGGATGTCGCTGAGTGCTTCGTCCGTGACCTTCAGGCGGATGCGCGTCGGGAGCCGTGCGATGCGACGGAGTTCGTCGAGTGTGCCGTCGGCGACTTTCAGTCCCCGATTCATGATGATGACCCGTCCGGCCCGCTCCTCCAGTTCGGTCAGGGCGTGCGAGGACAGGAGCACGGTCGCGCCGCGCGCGCGCAACTCCTCGACAATATCATAGAAGGTCTGGCGCAAAGCCGGATCCAGACCGGTAGTTGGCTCATCGAGAAGGAGAATACGCGGCTCCCCGAGCAGCGCCTGCGCCAGACCGAGGCGCTGACGCATGCCTTTCGAATAGGTGCCCACCCTTCGATCCGCGGCATGGGTGAGGCCGACACGTTCGAGTAGTGACGCGACCTCGCGCTTGTTCTGCCGCTTCAGGCGCGCATAGAAGGCGAGCGTCTCCTGTCCAGTCAGCGCCGTGTTGAAAGAGACGTTCTCGGGAAGGTATCCGAGCCGGCGCCGCGCGGCGAATTCACCGGCGGCAGGATCATCGCCCAGCACTCTGATGGTCCCGGAGGTTGGACGGATGAGGCCCAGCATCAGCTTCATGAGAGTGGTCTTGCCCGCCCCGTTGTGGCCGACGAGCGCGATCGTTTCCCCCTCGCCAAGAGTGAGCGAGACACCACGAACAGCCTCGACCTTCCCGAAGCGCTTCACGACACGGTGAATCTCGACGGTGTCGGTCACGGCACGCGCCTTTCCGCAACCCTCCCGACGGCCTGCGGGCGCGGCGGAGGTTTCATGAGAGGATGGCTGTCGACAACGCCACCGGGCAAAAGAGCGGGAAACTGCGCCTGCGCCCAGCGGATCACCTGCACGGCCGGACTATTGACCAGGACCTTTGCCAGCGGGGCGGTCCACAAGACCTTGTCGACGAGATCGTTCGGCCGATAGGCGCTATCCCCGATCCCATCACCATTCAGATCGAAGGCCGGATTATCGCTCCAGAAATTGCCGCGCCCGTCCTTCGACCAGTCGAGATAGCGCGTGCCGACATATTTCACCTGGTTGCGGTTTCCCAGAAAAGCGTTTCCGACGATGTCGTTACCCTCCGAACCTGCCGTGAAGTGAATGCCGATCTCACACCCTTCGAACCAGTTGTCACGGAACCGGTTCTTGTTGGCATTATAGATGAAGACGCATTTCGTCGGGCCTGGCCGGGCGCCCTCGGCAACGGCCGGAGCAGCTTCGTCAGCGGCAGGCAGGCCGTGCTCGCGCGTCTCCTTGGAGCGCATGCCGGACGTCGCCCAGCGCTCGGCAGGCTGGAGCCGCCCGAGAACCATGTTGCCGGAGATCTGCGATCCGTTGGCGTAGTTGAACAGGAAGCCGTGATCGCGATCGCCGTCCGACACGTTTCCGGTGATCTTCAGCCGATTCGAAAACATGATCGCGTAGCCGACCGTGTTTCCGGTCGACACGTTGTCGGAGACCTCGCTGTCGTTCGTGTACATGTAGTGGATGGCGAAGCGCAGGTCGCTGAACCGGTTTCCGCTGAAGACATTGCGCTTGCTGGTGACGGCGAAGATGCCGTCCCGTCCGAAACGGACGGTGTTGTCGAGAACCTTGGCACCGGGCGCGTTCCAGACCGAAAATCCATTACCAGCCTCGTTCACGCGGCCTTCCTCGATCCCGATGATCTCGTTCCTTTGCGCAACCGAATTCTCGGCTCCGTGCAAATAGATGCCGTAGAGGTTGCCCTCGACACGGTTCTGCTCGACGAGAGCTCCGGTTGCCGCTTTCTCGACGAAGATCCCTGAATCCATGGCTTCGAGGTTCATGCCCGAACCTCTGACCGTCAGCCCGCGCACGACGGCTCCGGGGGCTGAAACGGTCACGACGCTTCCTTGCCCGTTCCCTCGAATGATGGCGCCAGTCTCTCCCTCGAGCGTCACCTTCTTGGTGAGCCTGACCGGGCCACGGTGTTCGCCGCTTTCGAGGACGATCACATCGTCGTCGGACGCGGCGTCGACGATCTGTTGAAGAGGTGTTTCGCCGGATTGGACGGATATGCGCTCTGCCCATGCCGGCACAGCGAGACCGGCGGCGAAAGCCGCCGCCGATCCCAGGCGCACGACTGTGCGGATATCTCTCATATCGCTACACGGCCTGCGGCTCGACGAGCATGCGGCCCTTCATCTCCATGTGCATGGCGTGACAGAACCAGCTGCAATAGTACCAATACACGCCAGGCTTATCGGCCGTGAAAGTCACGGAGGCCGTCGCCTGCGGAGCGACCTCCATGTTGATGCCGTAGTTGACGATGCAGAAGCCGTGCGTGAGATCCTCAACCTCATCGATATTCGTGATGTAGACTGTGACCTCATCGCCCTGCTTGACCTGGAAGCTTTCGAGCCCAAAAGCTGGAGCCGTCGAGGTCATATAGACGCGGACCTTGTTGCCGTCTCGAATTACCTTCGAGTCAGCTTCAAGGGTGATGCCATCCGCCCGCGCCTGTTGCACGGCGTCCGCGAAGATTGGGTCATCGCGCTTCCAGACATGCACCGGGTTGATTTTAGATCGATGCACGAGAGTGGCATCATGTGGCTCAGCAAAGCTCGGGCCGTCATGGACCAGCACCATGCGATCGCCGGAGATGTCGATGAGTTGATCATTCTCGGGCTTCAACGGACCGACATTGAGATAGCGATCCTTCGAGAATTTGTTCAGTGAGATCAGCCACTTGCCGTCCGCCTCCTTGGTCTGGCCCATGGAGGTATGGTTATGACCCGGCTGGTAGTGGACATCCAGTTTCTGGATGATCGGGTTGACCTTCTCGCCCGTGAAGGCGCGCTTGGCCATCTCGATGTTCCACTTGCAAACTTGGCTGTCGATGAACAGTGTTGTATAGGCGTTTCCCTTGCCGTCGTACGCCGTATGAAGCGGTCCGAGACCCAGCTCGGGTTCTGCCACGACTGTGTCGCGCGGCTTGATCTTGTCATCGAACAGATCGTCGAACTTGCGCACGTCGAACACCGTGACGGTGGGAGACAGCTTGCCATTCGCGACGACGTGGATTCCGTCTGGAGCAGTGTTGATGCCATGCGGGCTGTTCGGAACCGGGACATAGCGCGTATACGGTGAGCCGGCACGACCGTCCAGGACCGGCACTCCGCCGATTGTCTTATAATCGCCCTTCTTCACGGCCTCCTCGATGCGCTTGAGATTGAAGATGACGATCCAGTCCTGCTCCTTCGCCATCATCTCGGCGAGCGTGACGCCGCCCTCCGAGTTATAGCAGGTCGAGAAGGCGTATTTTCCTTGGTAGTCAGCGTCGACGTTATCGAGGTTGCCGTCCACGATGACCTGCCAGGCGACTTTCATGGTCTCGCCATCGACAGCCGTGAAAATGGACCGGTATTGCTTGGGATCGTCCAGGATCTTGCCGTCGTTCGGGATCGGCACGCCGTCCTCACCATTGCAGAACACATAGCCCGTCTTCGGGTATTTCTGCACCCGCAGGCCGTGCACCGTGTGTTGATTGGGGAGCTGAATGATCTTGTCGCATTTCATCACGTCGAGACGGATGCGGCAGACGCGGGTATTCGCCTTGTCATTGGCGTAGAGATAGCGGCCATCGTAAGTTCCGTCCGTGAAAGACGGATGAGGATGATGCAGGTCGCCGTTGAGATAGATGCCACCCTTGTCCTTCAGGAACTCGCGCGCTTCAGGTGTCATTCCCTCTGTGAGAATCTTCAGACTCTCGTTGGTCTGGCCCCAGCCTGTGGCACTGTCGCGGTTGAAGACCGGAATGCGCATCAGTTCGCGCATCGAGGGGCAACCAACGATGCGGATCTCACCGGTCTGGCCGCTCGAGAAGAAGACGTAGTACTCGTCGAGCTCGCCTGGTTTGACCTCGTATTTATTGGTGGCTGCGGGTCTCGCCGGCGAAGCCGGCCTCGTCTGGGCTTCCGCCTCCGTGATGACACCCGTTCTCGTCAGGCTCGCACCGCCTGCAACGCCCGCCGCTCCGGCAGCAGCAACCGCTGCCGTCGTGCCGAGCATATCACGCCGGCTAAGACCGCTTTTCTTGCTCTCGCTCTCGTCTGCCATCGATGTCTCCTGTGGCTCACGAAGTGGTTGTGGGAACGCCCGCCGCCGTTGGCTCTCGTATCGGTTTTCCCATATGCGTGATGACCGGCTTAGCGGGTCCCCTGCCGCCTTCTTTGTCCCCGCGCATGGATGGGGACGAAAGTGCTTCGCGTTTCTCGCGCTTGAGCCGCACCTGGATCATGTGCGGGCAGCGATGATCGTCATGGTAAAGCTCTTGGCAGTGCATGCAGTAGATGCACTCATTGACGTTGATCTGCCCCTCAGGATGGATCGACTGCACAGGGCATTCCTTGGCGCAGCGCTGGCACGGTGATCCGCATTCGGGCCAGCGCTTCAGCCACTCGAACATGCGAATCCGCCCGGGGATCGCCAGCGCTGCGCCGAGTGGGCACAGGTAGCGGCAGAAGAAGCGCTCGATGAACAGACCTACCGCCAGCAGAGTGAGCGCATAGATCACGAAGGGCCAGTCCCGAACGAACTTCAGGATGATTGCCGTCTTGAACGGCTCCACCTCTGCGAGGATTTCCGCCAGCGCGACCGAGTAGAGCGAAAGCCCGAATAGTCCGAGGAAGATGATGTACTTGATAGGCCAGAGCCGCTCGTGAAGGCCCCAAGGGACAGTGATTTGCGGCACCTTGAGCCACTGGGCAATGTTGTTGGTCAGTTCCTGCAATGCCCCGAATGGGCAGAGCCATCCGCAGAAGGGTCCACGACCCCAGAACAACAGCCCGGCAGCGACGGCCGACCACAGGATGAAGACGAGCGGAGCAGCCAGGAAGAACTCCCAGCTGAAGCCGGTGACCAGGGAATTCATGAAGGTCAGGACGTTCACGACCGAAAGTTGCGCGCTCGCGAACCAGCCGAGCCACACGAGAGTGAAGGTCAGATAGGCCCTGCGCACCCAGACATAAATTCTGGGCCGCCTCACCAGTGCATCCTGGAAAAAGAAGATCGCGGTCAGAACGAGCAGCGCCACGCCAGTGATGGCGATAGGAAGCGTGTTCGTCTTCCAGATTCTCTGCCAGAGTGGCTCCTCGAGCGGCCCGGCCGCAAGCGCCTCGGACTTGTCCAGAGTGCCGGCCTCAGGTTGAGGTGCCGCCAGTCCTTGCCCCTGAGTGGCGGCTTGGGGCGCGGCCGCCGTACTCGGAGCCGGGGCAGCCGCGGGTGCGGGCGCGGCAGGCTGTTCGATTCGCAAATATTTCTCCGGCAGCGTATAGGCGAGATCGAATGTCAGGAACGCCTTGTCTCGCGCTCCGACGTTCCGCTGCACGAGCAGCTGCAATTGCCAGGGCTCGGCCAGATCGAGCTTGAATTCCTCCGGCATGACGAAGAGCGCGATCTCACGCAGATCCGGTGCCCCTTCGGCCGCGAGAGCGCCCAGACGTGTATGATTGCGGTCGCGAAAGCGGGTGCTTTGGCCGCTCTGGATGAGCTCGATGCGGTCGAAGATGCCGCCTCGCACATAGCCCGATCCCTTGAACGAGTAGGCGCCGTCACCAGCGACCACGATCGCCTCCTGACCGGGCTTGAGACGTCCCTTCAGGCGCTCGTAGCCCTCATCTCCAAGAAGGCTACGTCCAATGGTCGGAACGCTCACGGGCGCGACATACATATCGATGAAGGTATCGTTGGGATCGTTCGTCTCGGCGTTGTTGGCGGCTTCCTGGTTGCCTGCTTTCGCGAAAGCCTGGTTGACCTCGCCGACGGTGAGCGAGAGGCGGCGTACCGAGCCGTCTCCCACGAGAGACTCCCAATCTCGAATTTCGCTCTTCTCGCGATCGACGATTCGAACGGCACTAGGAGCCGCGGCAGCGGATGCCGCCGCACCACTCCCCCCAAGGCGACCGCTTCGAATGAGCCGCACTGCGGAGCGGACGACGCTATCGCCCATGACGAGCACCGTCACGGTGGCGCCGCTCACTATGTCGACCTGAGGAGGACGCTCCGCGCCGCTCGCCACCGCGCTCATGTCCTTTCCGATGAGAGAATTCATCGCGTCGATGACACGACGCTCGGGAATACCGATCAGGACAATCGGCTCCTTGTGGTCGACGAGCTTGATCCCCCGAACCGTGCCCTGAGGATCGATGCCGACGAGCATGTGGATAGGCTTGCCGGAATAGCCGACGGAGTTCGTAAAATCGGAATTCAGGTAGACATATCCACGCAGGGTATCGCCCTGATAGGCAGGAACGAGTGGCGGATCGCCTTGCGGAGGACCGAACCGATTCGCATCCGGCAGCAGTTCAGCCGGCTGAGCCTTCGAAAGAAACTCCTGCACTTGTCCTGCTGCCAAAACCGGCCCGCCTAGAATCAACAGCAAGGCGAAAATGGTGAGGAAACAAGCGGTCCTCAGAGTGCCGGCTGATACGAAATGACCTGCAAGAGATGGTTGCGTGCAAGACAATCAGGACCGTCCCGTTTAGAGCGAAAGTTCCTGAACAAAAGACCCCCAGCGCTGCCCGGCGAGGAACGTTCCATCCGCGCAGCGCGTGAACCGTACCGGGCTGTAACATAAACGTTCCAGCCGGATCTGCTGCCTTATGCGCCTCCGCTGACGGACATGCCTTGATCTGGCGCAAATTGAGAGCAGGATGTTTGCACTGTCAACCTTGGGCTGACGCAACCTCTGTCAAACGGAGACTTCCCATGCGGCTTCTCAAGGCCGAGCCACCCGCACCGGTAAAGTCGCTGGAAGAGCTCTTTGCGATTGCTCACGCCATGGAGGAGGAAGCGGCAGCGCGGTACGCCGAGATCGCGAGGCGGATGCGGCAGGAAGGAAATCCCTCGATCGCAGAGGTGTTCGAACGCTTGTCAGCCGACGAAAAAGGCCATTTGGATAGCGTCGTGTACTGGTCCGAGCGCGAGAAGGGAAAGGCCCCGGACCCGACACAGATTCGTTGGAAGATTCCCGAGACCTTCGATGATGAGGGAGCGGCGACGACGGATCCGCGCTTGCTGAGCGCCTATCGGACATTCTCCATGGCAGTGCGCAACGAGGAGCGCGCTTTTGCCTTCTGGGCCTATGTTTCGGCTCACGCGGAGAGCCAAGACGTAAGGCGTGCTGCGGAAACGATGGCTCACGAGGAACTCGGCCATGTGGCGACGCTTCGACGCGCCCGAAGAAAGGCTTTCCATTCCGAACGCTCGGGGGCCGCGGGCCAGCGCAGCCGCACAGAGGCCCAGGACACAGGGCATCTCGAGCGGAGGCTTGCCGAGTTGCTGGAGTCCCTCGCCGACACGGCGGCTCCTGGGGAGCAGGCCTGGCTCCGCGAACTCGCAGGGGAAGCGAGGGGCCATGCGGAAGAGCTTGCGGGTGCTCCCCTCGCGATTTCAGCCTCAGGCTCTCCGGCGTCGATCCCGGACGACCCGGTCGCACTCGCCGAGTTGCTGACCGAGCGCTATCTCGAAGCGGCCGACCATCTTCGGGACGAGGAGGCTGTGGCGCGGGCGCAGGCCTATGCCGCCCGTGCCATCAATCGCCTTGCTTGGTTGAGGGCCGATCTGCCGGAGATTTCGGCCCATCGAGGTCACGCGTAAGGCTAATCACTGCGCCGAGGATCGCACCGGGCCACCGCAGGCCCGGCGAGGGCTCTTCACACGGCCCGGCTGTGCGTGCGCCCCGAATTGCCGAGATAGGCGTCGAAAGCCGACGCGACGCTTCGCACGAGAAAACGCGCATCCTCCGCAATTGCCAGCACGGTCCCATCCAGCCGGATCACTCCATCTCCCTCCAAGACCCGGAGGCGCGGAATGGCTTGCAGGAGGTCTTCCGGCGAAGCGCCGTGGGCCCGGCAGACCTCTCCGACATCGACGGTGAAATCGCACATGATCCGTTCGATGAGGTCGGCGCGGAGACGATCGTCCGGCGTGAGGGCGTAGCCCTTCGCAGTGGCCAGCTCTCCGCGCGAGATGCGCTCGGCATAGCGCCCGAGCACGATCTCGTTCTGGGCATAGCCCTGCGAGAGGCGGCCAATTGCGGAGGCTCCGAAGCCGATCAGGACGTCGCTGGGATCCGTGGTGTAGCCCTGGAAGTTCCGGTGCAGCACCCCATCGACCTGAGCCCGGACCATCGCATCGTCGGGCAGTGCGAAATGATCGAGGCCGATCCGGCAATAGCCCGCCGCGACGAGCGTCTGGGCAATCGCTTCCGCCTGCGCGTGTCGGGCCGGTCCGTCGGGGAGTGCGGCTTCGTCGATCTTGCGCTGGTGCTTCTTAAACGAAGGCACATGCGCATAGCCGAAGACAGAAAAGCGCTCCGGCCGAAGTTCCAGGCACTGGCGGACGGTATCGATGCAGGACTCCACGGTCTGGTGAGGAAGTCCGTAGATCAGGTCGTAGTTCACACCCTGGACGCCGGCCGCGCGCAGCCCTTCGGTCGCCAGGGCCGTTTGTTCGACGCTCTGAATCCGGTTGATGGCCCGCTGCACGACAGGATCGAAGCTCTGGACACCGAGGCTCGCCCGCGTAACGCCGGCCTCGCCCAGGGCCGCCGTCATGGCCCTGGTCAGCGTACGAGGATCGATCTCCACCGCGATCTCAGCCCCGGGCGCAAGCGGGAAACGGTCCTTGAGGAGCCCGATCAGTTCCTGGAACTCGGCGGGCTCCATGATCGTCGGAGTCCCTCCGCCGAAGTGAATGTGACGCACCGGCAGCTCCTCGCGCAGCTTGCCGGTGACAAGATCGATCTCGCGTCTGAGGACCGCAAGGTAGTCGACGATCGGCGCGTCGCGCTGCGTGATCGTGGTGTGGCAGCCGCAATACCAGCACATCGAGCGGCAGAACGGGACATGCAGGTAGAGGGAGGCGCTAGAACCGACCGGCAGGGAAGAGAGCCAGCCCGCATAGGTCTCGTGCGCGATGGCGTCGGAAAATTGCGGAGCTGTCGGATAGCTCGTGTAGCGGGGAAGGCGCTCCTCGCCGTACTGCGCCCTCAAGTCATCTCTCATCGTCCCTTCTCCGGTGCAGGCCTGCGCCGTCCTGCTTACGGCGCGGCGGTTCTCCAAATGCTGGGGATCACTACACCCGGCCTTACCGGGCCTCTTTGATCTCCCGCAAAATCGGTAGAACAGACCGGATCGGTAGCTCGGGGCCTCAGGAGAGCGGGTGGACCGAGACGAGGGCCGGATCATCTGCGTGGTCGATGAGGATCCTTTTGACACGATCCTGCCAATGCCAGCGAAACAATGCTTCTTCCTCGGAAGAAGCCGCCCCACCGATAGCCTGCTGCATCAGGGCTCGTGCAGCCGGTGCGATCGGGATGGTGCCCGCATTGAAGGCGGCGCCAACGACCGTGCCCGTTCCGCGCCGCCTGAAAGCCATGGTGCAGGGGAGGTCGACCTCGAAGGAGAGGCCGTTTCGCCGGTCGAAGCGTCCGGCGATGCCCTTGAACCCGCCCGCGCCGGTGGCGCCGGTAAGGAGCGTCGCGACGCTGGCCAGGACACCGGTGACGCCCTCATCGACCGCCTCCGGCAGGAGCACATCGATCTCGCCGCGCACCGGCAACTCTTCCCCATAGAGATGGGCAAGAGCCTTGAGAGTCATGAGATAGGCACCGGCGACAGTCGGGCAGGAATGGCCCGCAACCTTGACGACGTCCAGATACTGGTACTCCAGGATGCCCCTTTCCGTCGCGCCGAGGAAATCGCTGAGCGGGTCATAGATCACAAGGCGAGGCGCGCTGTCGAAGAAGGCCGGATACTGCATCTGGGACATAGTGCATCCTCCGCTTCAACGGAGCAGGTGCCTGTAAATGGCGGGAAGGGCGGAGGGGAGCTTGGCGACTTGGCCCACGATGGCGTAGCCGCCGCGCCCGAACAGGGTCGGGAAGTAGGACTGCGCGTCGCGGTCCACCGTCACGCCGAACACGCAGACGCCCGCACGGCGCGCCTCCATGACGGCGCGGCGCGTATCCTCGATCCCGAAGCGGCCCTCATAATGGTCGATGTCGTTGGGCTTGCCGTCGGTCAGCACCAGGAGAAGCTTCTGGCGGTTCGGCCGCTCGGCGAGCCGCGCCGTCGCATGGCGCACGGCCGCCCCTATGCGCGTGTAGAATCCGGGTTTCAGCGCCGATATGCGGCGCAGGACGGCCTCGTTGAGCGGCTCGTCGAAGCCCTTGACGGTCTCGACACGAACCCATGAGCGCCGCCGCGATGTGAACGTCATGATCGCATGGCTGTCGCCGCAGGTGGCAAGCCCATGCGACAGCACCAGGAGAGCCTCCTTCTCGACGTCCAGGATCCGGCGGTTGTCGACCCAGGCATCGGTCGAGAGCGACACATCCACCAGAAGGCTGACCGCGAGATCGTGCGCCTGCCAACGGCTTGCGAGATGAATCCGGTCGGAGCCGATGCCTCCGGCGCGGAGATCGCTGCGGGCCCGGACGACGGCATCGATGTCGAGCTCTTCACCGTCGACCTGGGCGCGCAGGAGCTCGTGCTTCGGGCGGAGAGCCTCGAACTGCCGCCGCACGCGGCGGATCCGGCGTCGCGCATCCTCGTCCGGCGCCCAGGTCTCTCCCTGCTCGGAGGCCGGTGCGGCGAGCACCCGGCAATGATCGGCCAGATAGGTTCTCCGCGTGTAATCCCATTCGGGATAGGTCAGATCGGCCGTGAGACACGTGGTGTCGACGGCTTCCGGTGGCAAATCGAGATCGAATTTCAGTTTGGTTGCAGGCTT
Organism: Microvirga massiliensis; assembly: GCF_001006805.1. Lineage (GTDB taxonomy): Bacteria > Pseudomonadota > Alphaproteobacteria > Rhizobiales > Beijerinckiaceae > Microvirga > Microvirga massiliensis. The sequence goes on from NZ_LN811366.1 coordinate 109,101, forward strand.
GCCGCGGTGCTTGGAGAGCGGCAGTTCCTCCATGTCGTCGGCCGCCTTCTCGGCATCCTCATCCTCGTCGTCGTTGGCGGGCCGGCTGACATTGACCATCTCAGCCATGGCGAGGATCTTCTCGAACCGGTTCAGCACGAAGGGATCGTTGCGCTGAGCCTGGTCCGAGTCGCGACGCACCGCGAACCGCTTGCGGGTATCCGCAGCAGCGAGCGTGCCCGGCCCGGCCGGCTCGTCCCGATCGCCGGAGGCTATTTCGGCAGCCCGGGTCCAGGCATCCGGCCACAAAGGCACGGGCAGGAGGGGCTGATAGCCGCTCGGTGCGTGGGCGGGGAGAGAGGCCTCGCTGATGAAGGCCTTCCAGGAATCCGCGTCGGCGGGAGCGGGATCTTGCAACATGGCGAGTACGATCCGCTCGACCTCGGCCTCTGCTCTCGGCAGCGATCGCTCGGGTCTCGCCTCGCGCATGGCACGACACAGCTCGGCATAGGGATCGGTCAGCCCGGGGCAGGCGGCGAGTACGGCTGCTACCGTATCGTGGGCCCGCTTCAATACGTGCAGATCGCGTCGCAGCGGATCAGGCTCGGTGATCGGTTCCAGTGGAACATAGGCAAAATAGGCGGCAAGCCACGAATAGAGCGTCTCGTTCAACTGGCGCGAGGGAAACAGCTCGATCCTCGGCGGCAGGAAGAGCGTCGCCGCGTCACGTCCAGGCTGCTCGAGACGCTCCTCCGCAATACCGATCCGCTGCCGGAGCGAAAGGCGATGCGAGGACGATCGCGCACTCGTGCCTGCAAGCTGCACGCCGAATTCGCCGCCGAGACCTCGAAAGAACACCGCAATCCGTGCTTTGACCTCATCAAGCGAGACGCGGTGCTCCGGGTAACGCGGGTAACTCACGGCGCTGCCGACGAGGCGGTGCCACGCGCGGCCAACGGTCTCCTCGAGTTCCAAAAAATCGAGCATTGGCCAGCTCCGCTCAGCCCAGTGTCGCGCGAGCGACTTCGATCAACGCCTTCTTGACGTCCGTATCGTCCGTCAGCGGTTCGATCATCGTGGCGTTCACGGCCTCCTCGGTCGGGACGCCGGCTGCGATCAGCGAGGCGCAATAGACGAGGAGGCGTGTCGACACTCCTTCCTCGAGATCCTGTCCCTTCAGCGAGCGCAGACGGCGCGCCAGCAGAAGCAACGGCCGTACCCGTTCGACCGACAGCCCGCTCTCGGACGCGACAACCGGCGCCTCGTGATCGATCGGCAGGAAATCGAACTCGATGGCAACGAAGCGCTGGCGGGTGGAGGGCTTCAACGACTTGAGGAGAGTCTGGTAGCCGGGATTGTACGACACCACGAGCATGAACGAGTCCGGCGCCTGGAGCTCTTCGCCGGTGCGGTCGAGGGGAAGAATCCGCCTGTCGTCGGTCAGCGGGTGGAGCACGACCGTCACGTCCTTCCGGGCCTCGACGACCTCGTCCAGGTAGCAGATGCCGCCTTCGCGCACGGCCCGGGTGAGGGGGCCGTCGGCCCACACCGTGTCGCCGCCTTTCAGGAGATAGCGGCCGGTCAGGTCGGCGGCCGTGAGATCGTCGTGGCAGGAAACCGTGTGCAGCGGAAGGCCGAGCCGCGCGGCCATGTGGGCCACGAAGCGCGTCTTGCCGCAGCCGGTCGGGCCTTTCAGAAGGAGAGGCAACCGCTTGCGCCAGGCGAGCTCGAACAGGGCGCATTCGTTGCCTGCGGGCACATAATAGGGGAGTTCGACGGTCGGGCTGGCCACCGCCTGGAGAACTGGCTTCGTCATGATGAGCCTCGGGAAAACCGGTTGAAAAGGGCGGGGCGGCGGTGGCCGCCCCACTGGGCTTATTCGGCGGGCTGCAGTGCACCGGCCAGCTGAGGCGTCCGCTCGCGGCCGGGGACCAGCACGGCCCAGATGAACATCAGCGCGGAGATGAGGACGAAGGCGCCGGAGCCGAGGCGGATCCAGTAGAACAGGGCGAGTTGGTCCTGCACCTCCATATACATCCCACCGTTTACGCGCTGCAGGTGAACCTGGAGCACGCCCGCAAAGGTCAGCGCAAAGGTCATCACCGACATCGCCGTGCACATGATCCAGAAGCTCGCGATGCTGAGCCACTGGTTATACGGTGCGCACCCGCGGATCTGCGGCATGGCATAAGCCATGACGGCAAGATTGAGCATCACATATGCGCCGAAGAAGGCGAGGTGGCCGTGCGCAGCCGTCACCTGCGTGCCGTGGGTGTAGTAGTTCACCGACGAGAGCGTGTGCAGGAAGCCCCAGACGCCCGCGCCGAAGAAAGCCATCACCGAGCAGCCGACCGACCACAGCAGCGCCGCACGGTTCGGGTGACGGCGACCCGCCTTCCAGGTCATGTTCACGGTGAACAGGATCATGGTGAAGAACGGTGCGACCTCGAGCGTCTAGAACAGCGAGCCGATCCACTGCCAGTATCCGGGAGCGCCGATCCAGTAGAAGTGGTGGCCCGTGCCGAGGATGCCCGAGAACAGCGCCATCCCGACGATCACGTAGAGCCACTTCTCCACGACCTCACGATCGACGCCGTTGAGCTTGATCATCAGGAAGGCCAGCACAGAGGCCATGATCAGCTCCCACACGCCCTCGACCCAGAGGTGGACGATGTACCACCAGTACAGCTTGTCCACCGCGAGGTTCGACGGGTTGTAGAACGAGAACAGGAAGAAGATCGCCACGCCCCAAAGCCCGAAGAGCAGGATGTTGATGACGGCGGTCTTCCGGCCCTTCAGGGCGGTCATCGTGATGTTGAAAAGGAACATCAGGCAGACAACGACAATGCCCACCTTGATCGAGAAGGGTTGCTCCAGGAACTCTCGGCCTTCATGAATCTCGAAGAGATAGCCGACCACGGCCAAGGCGGCTGCAACGAGAAAGAGCCAGAACTGCACTTTCGCGAGCATTGGACTGAAAAGTTCAGTCTCGGTCTCTTCAGGGATCAGGTAGTAGGTTGCGCCCATGAACCCCATCAGAAGCCACACGATCAGTGCGTTCGTGTGCACCATGCGGACGATGTTGAAGGGCAGGAGTTCGGACAGCGTGTTCGGCAGAACGTAGATCGTTCCCGCTAGAACCCCAAAGAGGACCTGCGCGAGGAACAGGCCGAGCGCCCCGTAGAAATAGAGCAGGGCGACCTTCTGAGTTTGATACTTCATGATCGTTCTCCAGCTCAGCCGGCCTTGTTCGGTGGCCAGTTCTGCGTCTTGATGCGTCCGGTCCATTCCAGGAAATCGGCGAGATCGTTCAGTTCCTGGTCAGTCAGGTTGAACTGCGGCATCTGACGGCGACCCTCGACGCCCGAGGGTTGGGCGGCCATCCAGGCCTTGAGGGTCTCGCGCGCTGCCGCGGAATCCTCGTAACCACCCCAGCGGTCCCACACGTTTCCGAGCTCTGGCGCAAAGTAGGCGCCTTCACCCAGAATCGAGCGACAGTTGATGCATGAGTTCTTTTCCCAGACGTGCTTGCCGCGGGCGACGGAGTCCGTCAGCGTCGTTTTATCTGTTGATGTGTTGACCATGTAATAGTGACTGTGGGCGGTCAGACCCACGAAAATGGCGAAGAAGAAAAACGAGCCCCCGTAGAACACGTTTCTCACCGCCGATTTTGTGAGGGCTTCAGCCATCACGCGATCCTTTCTGAGCTGGCGTGCCGCCTGGGCGGCAGTGGCGGCAACCTAGACAAGCTCCGCAATGGCTCTTTGTGCTGGCACAAGCTTCGAACAAAGACCCTGGAATGATGCGTAGCGCCCACGCCGCTTCGAGCTGCCATTCTTTGACATGGCTCAAGAATCGGTCTGCGGATTTCGGGCATAGAACGACCGATTTCGGACCTGCCGCCTGTCGCTCGGGCGGATCACTGACTACGGCTGCTACATCATGAATCGGAAGAAGAGACGCCTGATGATCATCGGATCATCCCTCGCCGTCCTCGGACTTGCTCTCGGTCTCGTTCTCTACGCGCTGAACGACTCCGTCGTATTCTTTCACGCGCCGTCGGACATCGAAGCGAAGGCCATCAAGCCAGGAACGCGCTTCCGCCTGGGCGGGCTCGTGCAGGAAGGCTCGCTGCAAAAGAGCTCAAACCAGATCATCTCGTTCGCTGTGGAGGATACTGGCGCATCGGTCCGGGTCCAGTATGCGGGAATTCTCCCTGACCTCTTCAGGGAAGGGCAGGGCGTTGTCGCCGATGGTGTTCTCGAGACATCGGGTCTGTTCCGGGCAGACAGCGTATTGGCACGCCACGACGAGAACTACATGCCGCGCGAAGTTGCAGATGCGCTCCGCGAGCAGGGGCACTGGCAAGGCGAAACTGGTTCAGCCGGCACGAAATAGATCCTCGCCTCGAGGGTTGGAATTCTGCGGCTGTTCCGGGCGGCACTTGCCCCCGATCCGAAGCTTGCGCTGGCACAAACACGGTGCGCCCGGCAACGGGCAGAGCAGCTCATCGACCAAGAGAGGACAAACGATATCATGAGCGATGCACAGGTAGGGCTCCTTGTCGCCACTCCCATCATCGTCATCTTTGCGCTGGCGCTCTACCGCATGGGAGTATTGCGCTTGAGTGGCACGATCACAGCCGTCGCGATGTCAGTTGCGATCGGCATAGCCCTCTTCTTCACGCAGTAAGCCTCGGTCCTGCCGGCCGGGTCTGCATACGATCCTATTGAAGAATGCGCCGGAGTGCTCGGCTCCGGCGCAATTTTCTATGACATCATGAGGAGCGCTCGCTCCGATCGAGTGCAGGTCCGGTCATGCGGTATTCCAGGCTCTCGAACTCAACCGAAGTACCGGAGAGTGCTCAAGGGGGCGAGGCCGATCAGAAGCTGGTGACCCTGAAGTATGAACCACAGGTAGAGGGCGGCCGCGATCCCTCCTGCGAGGATCAGCGAACGAGCATTCATCAGGCGGGTACGTCCCGTCAGCAGAGCAGCGAACGGGATAATGGAGGTGCGTTTCGCCAGTATCCGCCAGCGGTCCGGACCGAGCCGTCGGCGTGCCTTGGCGTCGAGCAGGGCGAAACCCAACAGGGAGAACATCGCCATCCCGCCGAACAGGATGACCGACACGAGATCTCCGTTCGGAGGAATATGCGCGACGGACCAGATCAGAAAAGCCCAGACGATCGGGTGCCTCGTGACGCTAGCGATGGCGCCCGCTTCCGAACCAGTCCGGAAGCTGATCGATAGCGGGTTCGGAGCAAGGAGGCCGACAACAAGGAAGAATGTGGCGACCGGCATCAGGAGGAAGGCGAACTGCCACTGCCACCGCGCCGCATCCCAGAGCACGACCGACTCTGCCCGTTGCGCGGCGACGATCAGCCATCCGAGCAGCGCCACGGACAGGATCGAATACGCCACCAGATAGGGCGTCCGCCCCATCAGGTCGATGAGGCGCGCGCGAATGCGCGGGCTTGCCGGAATCAGATGGGCGCTCAGAAAGGCGCCCAATGCGACGAGAAACTCGGCCATCAGCGATGGATAGCACGTGCCGGTGCAGTGTTGCGCCGCGCGTGTCCGGTCGACGTCGCGACGAGCAGGGCGAACCCCACGAGGGCGAGAATGGTCGCAATTCCACTCCACTGGCGCGCCGTCTCCCATTCCAACAGATCTCCGCAGGTGCGGAGGACCAGCGACGCGTGGAGCACTGCGAGAGGAGCATACATGAGCGGCCGGTAGGCGACACGAAGACGAGTGACGGCCGGCAGGATGATGAGCGCGTGCCCGAATACCATTGAGAGGACAAACCCGATCACGATGGCATGGAGCACCAGATCGTAGCCGAAGGGAGCCTCCCCCGGACGAAAGACGAGCAGCATGCCGCCGGCCAGACCTAGCCAGAGATAACCCAGGAGCATGCAGGCCGCAAAAAACCTCGTCTGGCCGCTCTGCCGGACGCTCCGCCGCGAGATATCGTGCCGGAGTAGCCAAGTGGTCATCGAGAGCAGTCCAAGACCATAGAGGATCGCGCCGTTCTCGTTCAGGATGCCGTTCTGCGCGCCGACCAGGAGAAGGCCGACAGCGAACAGGAAGACGACCTCGCTGCCACGCCGCGGCGCCAGGAGTCGGCTCAGCTCCAGACGTTCCCCTGAAATCGTCAGGATCAGGAAAGCCAGCCACCATCCGGCCAGTTCCGGCACGGGTTGTCCGAGAAGCCAGAGCACGTTGCCGGCAAGCCAGGTGAGGGAACCAAGCAGGATCGCGCCGGTGAAGAGCGCCGGCTCCTTGACGGAGATCGTGAACGACGCGGCGACGAGGCCGGCGGAGGCGAGCACGTAGAGCCCCGCTGCGACGGTGACCGGCGCACCGGCAAGCAGAGCCAGCGTGCCAAGGCCGGCGAGTGCAGGAGCCGCATAGGCCCAGCTACGCCCGAGCGCGACCGCCCGTTCGAGGCTGATCACGGTGCCAAAGAAGCCCGAGATAAGGAGAGGACCATGGATCGCCCCAAGGGATGACCCATGCGGTATCGCCCAACCGAGCCGCCAGAGGCCTGCGCACAAGCCGGCCAGCAGCGCGAGGGCGCCCAGGGCGAGCAGAGGAATGCGGATTCCCAAGAGGCTTCCCAATCGGGATGCGAGCGGAGCCGTTTCAGGCAGCCGCGCGGCTGATGCGGACACGCCAGACATCTGGACCTTGCTCCTGATAATCCCACCCGAACTCGCCCGGGTGCTTGACGCTGAACTGGTAGAAGAGAGGCCTCGGGTCGTGGTCGTTCACGAGCAGGAAGCCTTGGCTTGGCTCAAGCCGATCGAAGGTCTCGAAAATCAGTGCGTGCCGCATGTGGGGCATGATCTGCCTGGCGTCGATGATCGACTCGGTAGCGCCGTAACCGCACATCATTTCGTCTCCCTCGGAGGGCGGCCGAGCAGTTCGCGGCCGCGATCGGTGACCCGATCCGGGTGCCATGGCGGATCCCAGACCAGGCTGACATCGACCCGAGGGCAGTCTTGAAACCGGCGATAGAGGCGCTCCCTGGCATCCTCCGTGATCATCTCTCCCAGGGGGCAGGATCGCGTCGTCAACGTCATCGCGACGTCGATCCCGTTTGCCGTCCGCTCGGCGCGATAGACCAGGCCGAGATCGACGATGCTGAGGCCGATCTCCGGATCCAGGACGTCCGAAAGACAATCGAGGACGTCCGGATCAAGGCTCGACCGCGTAGCTGGCGTTCGGTTCATGATGTCCCTCGTTCGACGCCGAACATCTGGACCATGCTGCAGGGCCGCTCTTTGCCCCGGCTCAAACAAATCACCAGGAAGGGATGCCGATAACCGTTTCTTGTCCCGGCGCAAAGAACGACATTGGCCAGAGGTCTATTGGACGGACAATTCAAAACGCCCGGAGGCCTACATGTCGATCGAAACCACTGATCTCGTCGACGACATCATGCGACGATGGCCGGCGACCATCCGCGTTTTTCTCGATCACAAGATGCGCTGCGTCGGTTGTCCGATCGCGTGCTTCCACACTGTCGACGACGCGTGCGGAGAGCATCAGGTCGATCGTGCAAAGTTCCTGGCCGATCTGGAGGCCATGGTCAGGCACGATTTCGCCGCCGAGCCGGTCGGCTGAACGTAGTCGAGACGGCTCGGGGAAGGTTCGGGCCATGGTCCCGCTCCAGGCGCGCCGCGGCCCCTCGTTAACTCCTAACTCCGGGAGCCCTCAGCCAGAAGGAAGAGCTTATGGGGCTCCCGGATCATGATCCGTTGCCGCCCACCTTCTACGAGGCCTTGCTCTTCCCAGGCGCTGAGGATCCGGCTGACCGTGTGAAGTGTTGTGCCCGTCATTTCGGCGACATCCTGGCGCGAGATCGGAAAGTCGATCTGAACCCCGGATTCCACCTTCCGGCCTGCCTGCCCAGCCAGGCGAAGCAGCGCATGAGCGACCCGTTGCTCGACCTGTTCGGTCGACATCTCGACGACGCGCGTATGCGCGTCCTGGAGCCTGCTACCGACTGTCAGGAGCGTATTGATGGCAAGCGACGGGTGCCGCTCGATCAAGCGCGGCCAAGCCGCTGAAGGCCAGACGAGCGCAATGCTGTCCACCACCGCTGTTGCCGTAGCAGGGTAGGCTGTACGCCCGATCGCCATTGCGACCCCGAAGACCTCACCCGGCGCTACGAAGCGGACGACCACCTGTTGGCCGTCTGGCGTCAGCTTGAAGACCCGCAGATGCCCATGCAGCAGGACGAAGAAGGAATGGGCATCCTCGTCTTGCTGGAAAACGTTCGTCCCCTTGGGATAACGAACCGACTGAGCCTCACGCAGGAGTTCATCCAACTGCTCCGGCGCGAGGCCGGCGAAAATGGAAAGATGGGCAACGAGGGACCGGTCGACGCTGGCCATCAGATGCACTCCAGAGCGGAACAGGGTGAGGGCATGCGTGCTCTTCACCCGCTTCACCACGGGGGTCAAGGTCCCGAAGGTCTTGGATCTGATCGGAGCGATCCGGCGTAAAACCTGCCTACGGCTTAAAGGGCGGCGGCCCTCCGGAGCGGGACGGGTCTTCGCTCGCAAGCCAGTCGAGACCAGGCGGTTTGCCGGATTTCGGGCCTACTATGGAAAAAGCCCGGGCGTAGGCCCGGGCCTTGGCGGCTGGGGGCGGTCAGTGGCCGCCGGCAGCTTGCGCGGCGCGCTGCGGGGTGGGGTCCTGGAACACGCTCGGGGTGTCGGGTCCCTCGACTTCGAGGATCCCGGCCAGACCGCGCTCGACCCGGCTCAGGGCATGGTCGACGAGCACATACCGGCCCGGCACCTCGAGCTTGAAATCCACCACCGCGGCCCCGCCCGGCGGCGTCGTGATCGTCTGGACGTCGCTCAGCGGCGCGGCCGTGAGCGAGCCCATGCTGTAGACCCGATCGAAGATCTCGCCGATGACGTGGAACGACGCGGTGTAGTTCGGGCCCCCCACTCCAAAGTAGACCCGCACCACAGACCACTCGCGGCCACCAGCAGATAAGGAGTCATTAGTTTTGCTGCGCTGCGCCGTATTTGCTGAAACGCAAATAAGAAGGATCAGACCGAGCGAAACGCTGAGTGTTTGAGATAGATCAATCTGTTCCATCGCATCCGAACCTAATCACCTGTCGAGAGCTCTTCGCCGGGCTCGCGGATTTTCGATCCAACAGGAGAATTCACATGCGGACGCTCATCGTGTTCGGCGCCCTGGTTGCAACTCCATTCGACAAGCTCGCAGCTACGAAGAATGCTGCGAAGTAAGAGCCGACGTTCCAGCACGAGCGCCGCGACTCCCATCGCAGCGGCATTTGCACTCCGGTATTCGAATGGCGACCCTCGATATCAGCTTCAAGCCCGAGAGAGCTCACCTGCGCAAGCCGAAGGCGGGTGCATTCACCGGGCGGATCGTGCCGCAATCGGTATCGGGGCGTTATCGCCGGCTGAAATGGACCGCCGTGATCGTCTGTCTGGCGGTCTATTACATTCTGCCGTTCATCCGGTGGTCCCGTGGCCCGGGCCAGCCGGATCAGGCAGTGCTCGTCGATTTCGAACGCGGACGTCTCTACTTCTTCTTCGTCGAGATCTGGCCGCAGGAGGTCTATTATCTTACCGGCGTCCTGGTCCTTGCGACACTCGTCCTGGTGCTCGTCAATTCGCTCGCGGGACGAGTCTGGTGCGGGTATTTCTGCCCGCAGACCGTATGGACCGATCTCTTTCTCCTCGTGGAACGACTCGTCGAGGGTGACCGCCGGGCGCGTCTCAAAAAGCATGGTGCTCCCATCACGCCACAGCGCGTTCTCGAAATTGGCACCAAGCACGGCCTCTGGATCCTGATCGCGATGGGAACGGGCGGAGCCTTCGTCCTGTACTTCGCGGATGCTCCGAGCCTGATCCGCGATTTTGTGACCGGGCAGGCATCCGCCATCGCTTATGCGTGGGTCGGAATCCTGACCGCATCGACCTACACGCTCGCAGGATTCGCACGTGAGCAGGTCTGCACATGGATGTGCCCGTGGCCGCGCCTGCAAGGTGCGATCTGGGATCCGGAGGCGTTGATCGTCAACTATCGCGACTATCGCGGCGAGCCGCGCGCCTCCGCCAAGAAGGCCGCCGAGTTGAAAGCCAGAAACAAACCGGCGGGCGATTGCGTCGATTGTCTGCAGTGCGTCACGGTCTGCCCCATCGGCATCGATATCCGGGAGGGACCGAACTTCGCCTGCATCAATTGCGGTCTGTGCGTGGACGCGTGCGACACCACCATGGGCAAGCTCGGACGTCCGCGCGGACTGATCGATTACGAGGCCTGGTCCAACATCGAGCGGGGGTGGCGCGGTGAGCCGCCGCAACCTCGGATGATCCGGCCGAAGACTATTGCTCTCGCGTTGTCCATCGTCGCGTTGCTGGCCTTGATGTCCGTCAGCCTCGGCATGCGGGGAGACGCGAAGATCGTCGTCATCCATGACCGGAATCCGATTGCAGTGACGCTGTCCGATGGACGCACGCGGAACGGCTACGCTGTGCGCCTCTACAACAAGACGGGCCTTGAGCGTTCGTTTGCGCTCGCGGTTTCAGGCCTCGAAAATGCCGAGGTGGAGGTTGTAGGGAGCGATGCACGCGTCACCGTCGCTCCGGATGCCACCTACGAACTACGCATGCTCGTCAAGGCATCGACCGAAGATCGCCTTCCGCTGCAGTTCACCGCGACGGACGTGGCATCCGGGCGTTCCGTAACCGCACAGGACGTTTTCGTTCCAGCTGGAGGTCAGTAATGGCACCGATTCCCCGTCTGCGGGACTATACCGGACCCGCACTCCTTTCTTACGGGTTCCGCCCGTTCTTCCTGTTCGGATCGCTCTACGCTGGGCTTGCGATCCTGGCGTGGTTGCCGATGTTCTACAGCCACTTGGAGGTCTCGACTCTCCTCGCGCCCCGCGACTGGCACGTCCATGAGATGCTCTATGGCTTTCTCCCGGCGGTGATCACGGGTTTCCTTCTGACCGCGATCCCGAACTGGACGGGGAGGATGCCTCTCCAGGGCAGGCCACTCCTGGTACTGGTCATTGCCTGGGTCCTGGGGCGTGTCGCAGTGACGACGTCCGCCTGGATCGGCTGGCTTCCCGCCGCCCTGATCGACCTGTCGATTCTCCTCCTTGTCGCCGCAGCGGCCGGGCGCGAGATCGTCTCGGGACGGAATTGGCGTAACCTGAAAGTCCTGATCGTTCTCGGGTTGCTGCTCGTCGGCAATGCGATCTTCCACCTCGAGGCGCATCTCTCCGGAGTTGCGGATTACGGGATCCGGCTCGGCATTGGGGCAACCATCCTGCTCGTGATGCTGATCGGGGGCCGTATCGTGCCGAGTTTCACTCGCAATTGGCTCGCGCGGGAGAACCCCGGTCGCCTGCCGGCCTCGTTCGGGCGCTACGATATGGTCTCAATGGCCTGCGCCGGAGCGGCCGTCATCGCCTGGATCGCGGTTCCGGACCATTCCACTACGGGCGCCGCCCTGATTGTCTCGGGTATCCTCCAGGCCGTGCGGCTCGCGCGCTGGGCCGGCGACCGTACGTGGCGCGATAGGCTCGTTCTCATCCTCCATGTCGCGTATGCCTTCGTGCCCATCGGCTTCGTGCTCATAGGCCTGTCATCGCTTGGGCTCTTGCCCACCGCCGCTGGCATCCACGCCTGGACGGGTGGCGCCGTCGGCACGATGACGCTCGCTGTCATGTCCCGGGCGAGTCTCGGGCATACCGGGCGTCCTCTGGCGGCGACGGTGGTGGTTCAGGCCGTCTATGCCCTCGTCGTTCTGTCAGCGCTGACGCGCATCTGCGCTTCAATTCATCCGGAGTGGAGCGTCCTCCTTGATATCTCCGGTCTTGCCTGGGCTGCGGCTTTCCTGGGCTTCGCACTCGCCTACTGGAACGTGTTCACCCGGCCCAGGATCGGGCGCTAGAGCGTCGTCCAGGAGCGGCGCCAATCCGTCCAACATGGTCAAGCGCTAACCCGTCCGTTCCTGGTCCTCGGCTGCCTTTCGTCACCAACGGCGGCGTCCCGCAACCGCGCCTCCACCCAGCTGGCCTCCTTTGCAAGGCGCGGAGCCAACTCGCGTTGGCGCTCTTCGCTTAACCGACTCTCGATCGCTGCGATGGAGAGGGCACCGACGGGCCGGCCGTCCAGCCCGCGGATAGGAACGCCGATGGCCCACGAGCCGGGGAGCATCATGCCTGGATTGAGCGCGTAACCCCTCACTCGAGTCTCTTTGACCAGCGCGCGAAGCACCGGTGGTGAATACTGCGAGTACTTGTCAGCCAGGATACCCGCGTTCGCGGCCAGGACTTGCTCTACCTCGTCGTCCGGCAAAGCAGACAGCATGGCAAGGCTCCCGGCCCCGATACCCAGAGGGTGACGGTCCCCGGCGTGAAGTGCGTGGACTCGGATCGGGTACGACCCTTCCTCACGATGAACGCAAATCGAGTAGGTGCCCCGTGGAACCGAAAGGAATGTCGTGTCGCCGGTCTCCTGGCTCAGCTGTGCGAGCGGGCGTAGCGATATTGGATGGATGCCGAAGCGAGCGCTTGCAAGTGTGCCAAGAACGTAAATTTCCGGGCCAAGATGATAGCGCCGCGTGTCAGGATCCTGATCGAGAAGGCCCGCTCGCACGAGTGCAAGGAGCATCCGCCGGACAGTAGGCTTGGTGAGGTCGCACTGCTCGACAAGTTCGGAGAGCCGGGCGCCCGACGGACCTGCCCGCCCGACGAGGAGCAGCAGGGTCGCGGCGCGATCGATGCTCTGAGCTCCGCCGGCAGCGGCCTCTCCGATCACCTGCACAGCTTTCCTCGCCGACGCGCTCTTGGGGTGTTCCAACATATGGACCTAATTCAGCTTAACCAAAGCGCCGCTCCAGCGGAAAAATAAGAGGTTGACAGCGACCCGCAAGTGCGGTCCTAGCTGCCATCAACAAGAAACGGTCCACTTAATGGACCCCGTGGGCTGAGGAAACGTAGGATCCGCTGGGATCCGATCAGGAGGGTTACATGATCCTGTCTCGCCGTCGCCTGCTTGCCGTTGGTTCAAGCGCTGTCGTGGGTGGAGTTCTCGGAGCTCCGTTCGTTGCACGCGCGCAATCAGCCGAGTTCACTTACAAATACGCCAACAATCTTCCCGTCACGCATCCGATGAACATGCGGGCGCGCGAGATGGCAGACGCGATCAAGGCTGAGACAAACGGTCGGGTCGAGATCAACATCTTTCCGTCGAGCCAGCTCGGATCAGATACCGATACGCTCAGCCAAGTGCGCTCGGGCGCGGTCGAGTTCTTCACGCTGTCCGGCCTGATCCTGTCCACGCTCGTGCCGGCCGCCTCCATCAACGGGCTCGGCTATGCTTTCCCGGACTACGACACCGTCTGGAAAGCCATGGATGGAGAACTCGGCGCCTATGTTCGCGCTCAGATCACGAAGGCCAATCTCGTGGCCATGGACAAGATCTGGGACAACGGCTTCCGTCAGACCACATCGTCGACGAAGCCGATCAACACGCCCGACGACCTGAAAGGCTTCAAGATCCGGGTGCCGGTCTCGCCCCTCTGGACCTCGATGTACAAGGCCTTCGGGGCGGCTCCGACCTCCATCAATTTCAACGAGGTCTACTCGTCACTCCAGACCAAGGTTGTCGACGGGCAGGAGAACCCGCTGGCAATCGTCTCGACCGCGAAGCTCTACGAGGTGCAGACGTACTGTTCGCTCACCAACCACATGTGGGACGGGTTCTGGTTTCTGGCAAACCGCCGTGCTTGGGAACGACTGCCCCAGGACCTGCGCACTATCGTTGCCAAGCACATCAATGCCGCGGCGGAGAAGGAGCGCGAGGACGTCGCCAAGCTCAACGCCAATCTTCAGCAGGAACTCGCCGGGAAAGGCCTGGTCTTCAACCAGCCCGACCCTGCGCCGTTCCGGGACAAGCTGCGCCAGGCCGGCTTCTACGCCGAGTGGAAGGGCAAATACGGCAACGAAGCCTGGGCGATTCTCGAGAAGTCCGTAGGAACACTGGCATGACGGCTATGGCACAGATCCAGACGCATCCCGCCGGAGTCAGCCTGTCGGCAAACCGCCCCGCCTTCGCTACCGGGCACCCCTGGACTTCTTCGCTCAAGGCTATTCTCGGTGCCCTCGTCGAAATTCCGGTGCAGTCGGCGTCCATGCGGTGCACTACACGATGGTGGTCATCCTCGCGATGGGCATCGGCCTGTTCGCCCCGCCGTTCGGGGTCGGCTACAACGCGGCCTGTGCGATTGGCCGGGTCGAGCCAGCGGAGGGCATGAAGCCGATCCCGCCATACATGCTCGCGCTCCTCGTCGGGCACCGTCATCGTTGCGGCCGTGCCGTGGATATCGATCGGCTTTCTCTGATGACAATCGGCCGGTGACGCTCCGGAACGCCACCCAGTCCAGGCCCAGTAAGGCAACACCTCTCGTATCCGAAGATAGTGGAGAAACAGACATGACACGTGGTTGCATTGTAGGATGGGCTCATACGCCATTCGGCAAGCTCGAGAATCCGGATGTCGAGAGCCTGATGGCCCGCGTGTCCGGAGAGGCGCTCGCCCATGCGGGAGTTGGACCGGAAGACGTCGACGGGATCTATGTCGGTGTCATGAACAACGGCTTCTCGAAGCAGGGCTTCGAGGCGGCGCAGGTTGCCCTTAGTCAGCCCGAACTTGCGCATGTGCCGGCGACGCGCCTTGAGAACGCCTGCGCGACCGGATCGGCGGCGCTCTACACCGCGCTCGACTTCGTTGAGAGTGGCCGCGGACGTGTCGCGCTGGTCGTCGGCGCCGAGAAGATGACCGCGAAAAGCGTCCCCGAGACGAGCGACATCCTGTTGAGTGCCTCCTACCGGAAAGAGGAAGCCGACATCGACGGCGGGTTCGCCGGGGTGTTTGGCCGGATCGCTCAAAACTACTTCCAGCGTTACGGCGACCGCAGCGAGGAGCTCGCTCGCATCTCCGCGAAGAACCACAAGAATGGTGTCTCAAATCCCTATGCGCAGATGCGCCGGGATTTCGGATTCGAGTTTTGCAATGCCGTCTCTGACAAGAACCCCTATGTTGCGGCGCCGCTTCGGCGGACCGACTGCTCGCTGATTTCGGACGGCGCGGCTGCGCTCGTCGTTGCCGACGAGGAAACCGCCGAGCGGCTGCAACGCGCGATCACGTTTCGGGCGCGGCGGCACGTCAACGATATCCTGCCGCTATCGCGGCGCGATCCCATCGCCTTCGCGGGCGCCCGGACGGCCTGGGAAAAAGCACGTGCGGATTCCGGTGTGAGGCTGGACGATCTCGACTTCGTCGAGACGCATGACTGCTTCACCATTGCCGAGCTGATCGAGTACGAGGCAATGGGACTCGCGGCTCCGGGCGAGGGGTACCGTGTCGTACGAGAGGGAATTGCCGAAAAAGACGGTCGTTTGCCTGTCAACCCTTCCGGCGGCCTCAAGTCGAAGGGTCACCCGATCGGCGCGACCGGCGTCTCGATGCATGTCATGGCCTGCCTGCAACTCATGAATGAGGCCGGCGACATGCAGATCGAGGACGCGAAGCTTGCCGGTGTGTTCAACATGGGCGGCGCAGCCGTCGCGAATTACGTCTCGATCCTGGAGCGCCGCAAATGAGCTCTCTCGGTCAGGCTCCTGCCGGGGGCGTTGCGCCCGTCACCAAGCGGGTCATGAACCTCTCCCATTTTCTACGCCAGGCGGCGCGGCGGCATGGGGACGAGATCGGCTTTGTCTGGGGAGAGGCGACCTGGACATGGGCCGAGCTGGACCAGCGTGTGGACGCGATGGCGGCTGCGCTGGCCGCCAGAGGCGTGAGGAAAGGAGATCGCGTTCTAGTGCAGTCCAAGAATTGCAACCAGATGTTCGAGTCGATGTTCGCCTGCTTCCGGCTCGGCGCGGTTTGGGTGCCGACGAACTTTCGTCAGACGCCGAGCGAGGTCGCTTATCTCGGCCAGGCGAGCGGCGCCACCGCCATGATCTGCCAGAGCGGCTTTCCGGAGTACGTCTCGGCGGCACGCGAAGCCGCCCCGGATATCCGCCTTGTCATCTCGATTGGACCGTCGGAGTTTGGTGAAGACTACGATGCTCTCGTCGAGCAGCATTCCGGGCAGGCGGCTCCAGTGGCGTCAGTCGAGCACGATGATCCGTGCTGGTTTTTCTTCACCTCGGGCACGACGGGCCGCCCGAAGGCCGCCGTTCTGACCCATGGCCAGATGGCGTTCGTGATCACGAACCATCTCTGCGATCTGATGCCGGGCACGACCCATCGGGATGCCTCCCTGGTGTTAGCTCCGCTCTCGCATGGGGCGGGTGTTCACCAGCTCGTGCAGGTGGCGCGCGGTGTGAAGACCGTCCTGCTCACGAGCGACCGATTTGATGCCGACGAGGCCTGGGGGTTGGTGGAGCGGTGGCGGATCACGAACATGTTCACGGTGCCGACCATCGTGAAGATGCTGACCGAGCATCCTTCGGTCGAGTCACACGATCTCTCCTCGCTGCGCTACGTCATCTACGCAGGCGCGCCCATGTACCGGGAGGATCAGAAGCACGCGCTCGGGAAGCTCGGGAAGGTGCTCGTCCAGTATTTCGGACTGGGCGAGGTCACCGGCAACATCACGGTGCTTCCGCCCGCGCTGCACGAACTCGAGGACGGCCCTCATGTGAAGGTCGGGACATGTGGCTATGAGCGCACCGGGATGCAGGTCTCGCTCCAGGACGAGCAAGGCCGCGAGGTGAGGCCCGGCGAGACCGGCGAGATCTGCGTCTGCGGTCCCGCGGTGTTCGCGGGCTACTACAACAACCCGGACGCGAACGCGAAGGCATTTCGGGATGGCTGGTTCCGGACGGGCGATCTCGGCCACATGGATGAGGAAGGCTTCCTCTACATCACCGGGCGGGCTTCGGACATGTACATATCCGGCGGCTCGAACGTCTATCCGCGTGAAACTGAGGAAAAGCTGCTGACGCATCCGGCCATCGCCGAGGTCGCCATTGTCGGCGTGCCCGACAGGACCTGGGGTGAAGTCGGTGTGGCGGTCTGCGTGCTGCGACCGCACGCGAACCTCGACGAGCGGGACCTCCTGGCCTGGCTGGAGAGCAAGGTCGCCCGCTACAAGCTCCCGAAGCGTGTGTTTTTCTGGGAGGCTCTGCCGAAGTCTGCGTACGGCAAGATCACGAAGAAGGACGTCCGCGCGGAACTCGAGGCGCGCGGCTGCCTGCCGCTCGATCAACCGGCCGCGGCGCCAACTGGGGCATCCGCTGCAGCCTGAGAGTCATGTGAACTTCAAACGAGAGGGACCGATGTCTCGTCAACAAGCCGTACTCGTCACCGGCGGAGCCTCAGGTATCGGTCTTGCAATTGTCGAGGCAGTCCTTGCGGAGGGCTGGCGGGCGGTCGTCGCGGATCTGGATCAAGCTAACCTCGATCGCTGCCGGAATACCTTCGGGTCTTCCGCTGGCAATGTTCGGTTCGAGCGGCTGAACGTTGCGGACGAGGATGCCATCGTCCGCTGCATCGCGAGTTGCGAAGCGGAGTTCGGGCCGCTGACCGGTGTCGTAAATTCGGCCGGAATCGGACGCGATGTGCCGGCCCTCGAGACGAGCGCCGAACTCTTCCGGACGATTCTGGAGGTCAATCTCATCGGCAGCTTCGTGGTGTCGCGCGAAGCTGCGAAGAGGATGCAGGCGCGCGGAGCCGGATCCATCATCAACATCGCATCGGTGTCCGGCATCGTGGGGAATGAGGGACGTGTCGCCTATGGCGCATCAAAAGGCGGCGTGATCACCATGACAAAGGTCATGGCGGTCGAGCTGGCGCCCCTTGGAATCCGCGTGAACGCGATCGCACCTGGCCCGATCGAGACGCCGCTCGTCAAGGAGGTCCACACGAAGGAGGCTCGTGCGGCCTGGATGTCGACAGTACCGCTGCGTCGTTACGGGTCTCCCGAGGAGATCGCCGGCGCTGCAGTCTTCCTCCTCGACGACAGCAAGTCGAGCTACATCACGGGCCAGACGATCTGCGTCGACGGCGGTTTTACGAGTGCGGGTATCATCACCGGCACGAGCGCCGCTTTGGCATCGACGCAAGCTGCAGGGCCGGCTGCCGTCGGATAGGCATCGCTATGACGCCTTTGTCATCGCTCACGGAACGCCCGGGGAGGCTCACGATGAAGGGGGCAGCCACGACTCAGTTCCCGCGGCCACCTACTCTGATTCACCCCGGCCGGTTCAATCCGGTTCGCATCCAAAGCCTTCGCTCGGTCAGTGGGCGGCATGTTCGCTTACGGAGGAGCAGGCTGTCCGTTCTTCCGGCCAAGTTCCGTCGTGAACCCCTCATTG
Source organism: Microvirga massiliensis (assembly GCF_001006805.1). Classification (GTDB taxonomy): domain Bacteria; phylum Pseudomonadota; class Alphaproteobacteria; order Rhizobiales; family Beijerinckiaceae; genus Microvirga; species Microvirga massiliensis. Next base: position 127,482 of record NZ_LN811366.1, read on the forward strand.
TCTGACGGCCTGCTGCCTCAAGATTATGCCGGCGGGATTCGGTCGGTTTTTTGGGGCAGTGCCACCGGTTCTGGATCGTGCACGGCGCACTCGCGCTTTCGGCGAAGACAACGTCGGCACTCCGCGAGATGGGACACGACATAGTTCATGAGCCGGTGAGCCCGGAGAGAGTTATGAGATCAATCAAGCAGCCTGGAGTTGGACCGTCCGAGCGGGTGCAATGGACCGAGGCAAAGGGCCTGCAAGTGTCCGCACATCTCGAACCGGGTCTGCCGCTCCTTGATGCGGTCCAGAGCGTCTTCGCGGCGCAGGGCCTGACGAGCGGGGTACTAAGGCTCAAGGGCGGGGCCATTGCTCCTTTTGCCTATGTCATACCTGCGCTCCCGGAAACACCGCGACATGCTGCCTACTACAGTGCGACGCTGCGGCCGCCGGGATTGAGTCGCATTCGTACGGGAGCGTTGACCTTCGGACATCGGGATGGGATGCCGTTCTTCCACTGTCACGCGTTCTGGACCGACGCAGACGGTGTCCTTCGCGGCGGCCATGTCATGCCTGAGGAGACCTTCGTCGCGGAGCCGATCCAGGTCATCGGCATCGGTCTCGATGGCGCGGCGTACAAGGCAGAACCGGATCCCGAGACGAACTTCACCTTGTTTGGCCCCGTCTCGGAGGCCGCATTGGGCCTCGCTGGAGAGCGGCGGGTGTTCGCGCTGAGGCTAAGGCCCAATCAGGATCTCTCGCAGGCGCTCGAGGCTTTCTGCCGAGAGCAGAAGATCTCACGGGCATTGTTGCACGGCGGCGTCGGCAGCACCATCGGTGCCCGATACGAAGACGGGCGAGCGGTTGACGCCTTTGCGACCGAAATGGCCATTCATTCCGGTCGCATTGCACCAGGGGAATGGGGTGAACCGGAGGCCGAATTGGATATCGCGCTGGTCGACTACACCGGTGCCGTTTCGGAAGGCCGTCTTACGCGCGGAGACAATCCAGTCCTGATGACTGTGGAAGTCGCTCTCGAAGTTAGCAGCTGAGTGCATTCCGCCCGGGGAGGGGGCAGAGGAGAAGGACATGGCGAACCGCTTAAAGGGAAGGACTGCAATTGTGTTCGGGGCGGGATCCTCGGGAGCGGGCTGGGGAAACGGCAAGGCCGCCGCTGTCGCCTATGCGCGGGAGGGAGCGCAAGTCTGTTGTGTGGATTTGGTGGAAGCGGCGGCCCGGGAGACCGCGCACACCATTGAAGAGGAGGGAGGTACCGCGATCGCCGTGGCCGCTGATGTCACCGACACTGCCTCGGTCGAAGATTCGGTTGCCAATGCCGTCGCGCGTTTTGGGCACCTCGACATTCTGCACAACAACGTTGGGGTCACGCATATGGGCGGCCCGGTGGAACTCAGCGACGCGCAGTTCGCCGCTTCACTCGATCTGAACATCGGATCGGTGTATCGTTCCGCAAAGGCTGTGCTACCTCACATGCTGCTGCAGGGCGGCGGAGCAATCATCAACATTTCGTCGCTCGCGGCGGTCCGTTGGACCGGCTATCCGTATTTCGCCTATTATGCGACAAAGGCGGCGGTCAACCAGGCGACCGTGGCGCTCGCCATGCAGTACGCGCGAAACGGGATCCGCGCGAACTGCATCATGCCCGGCCTGATCGATACTCCCCTGATCTACAAGCAGATTTCTGACCAATACACTTCAGTCGATGAAATGGTAGCGGCGCGCAATGCCGCCGTTCCGATGGGGAGAATGGGAACCGCTTGGGACATTGCGAATGCTGCCGTATTCCTCGCTTCCGACGAGGCGAAGTTCGTGACCGGCGTATGCCTGCCCGTGGACGGAGGCCAGAGCTGTGCCGTGGCGGAGTTCCGGTGAAAGTGGCGACGGCCGCGCTGTGATTTTTGTTCGGGGATCGCAGCTCAGTTCGTCCGTTGTCTAGGTGTTCAGTCCCGGGGGATCGTGGTGCCTTCTTGAGCCGAGAGGCGGAGGATGTGTGCTAGCTGAGACTTGATCTGACATTTAGTGCCTGGAGATGGGTCGGGTTCTTCCGTCTGATGGTATTCAAGCGGCTATCATCTTCTCCTGTGCGAGCGGGATGGCATCCCGGAAGGTGTGCATCGGGGTCTTACCATAGCACCATCGCCCCTGATGCGGACGCGTTTCATTGTAGCTCTACATCCAGGCATCAAGGTCGCTCTGCAGTTCAGCGATCGA
>NZ_LN811366.1:129996-147258 GCF_001006805.1 Microvirga massiliensis
ATAAAGGTGTCCTGGGCCCCACAACAGCCGGGGCACTCGCTCTCGAACTCGCCTTGCGCCTCCTCGTCCTTCGCTTTCTCCAGCGCGGCCAGCTGGCTTTCGGTCAGGATCAGGCCCTCCTGTGCGACCTTCGCCTCCAGAGCCTTGAGGCGCTCCGTCATGGTCTCGAGGTCATGGCGCTGCCAGACCGCGCACCTGCCGGCGAGATGAGTTCCCGCGTTGGCGCATCTCGTTAGCGATCCGGATCTGGCCAAAGGCGGGCTGTTCGAGGGAAAGCCCGACCATTACCGCTTCCACTTCGGGCGGCGTGCGGTGGCCAGGAGGGGCTTGCGACGGCTCAGCTCCTGCAGGGCCAGTTCGCCGCCGCTCTCGTAAAGCTCCTTGAAGCGATAAGTGCTGTCGCGGGAGTAGCCCATCATCTGAGCCAAGCTTGGCTCACATTGCCGAGCTGCCCAGCCAGCTCCAGCAGGCCGACCTTGGCGCGGATGCTCCACGTCTCCGTCACGGACACTTGAACTCCTGCCCTCCATGGGCTGCGATGGCCGCCGATCCAGGAGATTCCGATGGCAGGGATACTAATCGTCTTTCGATGGAGCGTGGTCGTCCTTTTCGCTCTGGCAGTCTCCGTCGCGCACGCGGAAGAGCCGGAAGGTTGCCCTGGTTTGATCGCCTCGGCCCCACCGCTCGTCTTGCGAGCCGCACTGGCGAAAGATGAAGTCGGGCTGACCTTCATCGGGCATTCGACCTTCCTGATCGAGACGCCGCAGGGGGTGAGGATCGCGACCGACTACAACGACTATGTGCGTGCGCCTGCCGTGCCGCGGATCGCGACCATGAACAAGGCGCACTCGACCCACTTCAGCCGGGCGCCGGACCCGCGCATCGAGCATGTGCTGAGGGGTTGGAATCCCGCCGGGGGACCGGCCCACCATGATCTCACGGTGGGTGATGTCCGGATCCGGAACGTCTCGACCAACATTCGCGATGACGACGGCAACACGGAGCTCGACGGCAATTCGATCTTCGTGTTCGAGACGACTCAGCTCTGCATCGCGCATCTCGGCCACCTGCACCACACGCTGACGCCAGAGCACCTGAAGAAGCTCGGCCGGATCGACGTGCTTCTGGTGCCCGTGGACGGCGGCTACACGATGCAGACTTTCGACATGATGGAGGTGCTCAAGTCCATCAACGCACCTCTCATGCTGCCCATGCACTACTTCAATAGTTCAACGCTGGAGCGCTTCCTGGCCCAGGCCCGGCGGCACTACGCGATCGCGTTCAGCGATAAGCCATTCCTGACGGTCTCGCGCACGAGCCTGCCGAAGCAGCCGACCGTTCTCGTGCTGCCGGGCCACTGAGCCGATCAGCGGCTTGCCGAGGGCCTGCTTCTCGTGTCGGTAGCCCCGTGCGGCGCGCCCACACCACCCCAGCTGTTGGCCGTCACGAATGGACCGGATGCTCGTCGACCAGGGTTCCGATCAGGCGCAGGAGTTCCTGCTGCTCCGGACCCAGGCCGGTGCTCAGGAACTCCGCGATTCCGACATGCTCGACCTGCCCGCCGGAGGCGATGTTGGCCTCGTGGCGGACGAACACCGCGCCGGACGGATCCCGGATCAGGTACCAGTGGTCGCCGTTGGGACTGTCGTAGAGCTTGCGGGCTTTCTTCATGCGGGTGATCCACAACTGGATTTGCCAAGCGCTGCTTGCGCGACACGATCGAGTTGACGCGCCGAATGGGAACCGGCTCCCGGATTATCCGTTGATCCGATACCCGGTCCACTTCTTTGCCCCCAAAGGGCCGGGACCTTCAAGCGCTCCTCTCCGGGGCGCTTTTCTTAGGCCCGGCATCGGCGCGCTTACTGTCCTGGATTCAGTGAGGGGGCCCGGATAGCGGGAACTCTGCCGCCATCGGATACCCCGTCCGATATCCATAGGAATACGCATCCGTTCCTGAACAGCGTAGGCCCACGATAGTGTGATTCTGGTCGGCGATTGGAGAGGGCAGCAGGGGATCCGCCAAAAGCCATCTGGCTCTTGCGGATCGTATTTCAATCCCCATATCGGGTTCATCCAGCGGACCCTTGTGTGGACTTCGAAGCGGCGGGCGTCACCGCCGGCTCCAATGTGGCCCGTGCCAGGACGGATGTACTCCGGTCCGGCCTGTTCCTGCGCTTGCCTGACGATGCGAGCGCCCGACTGGTAACCGACCAGCCCAGGCCCGTAGCTGGCGCGGCCGGAGATGCGAAGGCATCCCGGCCCGTTCGCCCCGGAGCCTGGGCTTTTCCCTTTCCGGATGCCCGCCGATCCCGGCGCTGGAATCGCGCCGCAAGAATTGTCGCCACTCGCGCGAGCCTCACGGCTCGGATGATCCACGCAGGCCCATTGCGCGGAGGGCCAGCCGCCCTACCGTATGAGGTCGTGATCCCAGGACCCCGTCGTGGCATCGGTTTCGAAGGTTCATCACCGGGCCAACCAGCTCCTTGCTACCCTGGGGGCCGAGGATTTTGCCATTCTCGAGCCGAACCTCGACGTTGTGGACCTGCCCAAAGGCAAGGTGCTCTACGAGACCGGTGACCCCATCCGGCACACCTACTTCCCGCACGATGCCATCGTGAGCCTCGTCAACGTGATGGAGGATGGCCGGTTCATCGAGGTTTCCTCGTTTGGGCGGGAGGGGCTGTTCGGCCTCATCAGCGCGCTCGTCTCCCGCGAGTCCTTCGGGCGCTACAAGGTGCAAATCGCTGGCACGGCCTCACGGATCGGCCTCAGCAAGATGCACGATGCAATCAACGCACGCCCAAGGATTCGACGGTTGGTCCTCAGCTATACCGAGGCGCTGCTCGCCCAGACGTTCCAGACCGTCTCGTGCAATGCGGTCCATACGGTCGAAGCGCGTTGTGCCAACTGGATCCTGAGCACGCGGGATCGCGTGGATCAGGATGGCCTGCCCCTCACCCATGAGGTCCTGGCCGAGATGCTTGGCGTGCAGCGGTCTACCGTCAGCCTTGTCTTGCACACGCTTCAGACGGCAGGGCTGATCGGCCAGAGTCGGGGCGTCATCACGGTGAAGGATCGGGTCGGGCTCGAAGATATTGCCTGCGAGTGCTACGGCAGAATCCTCGAACGCTACAGGAAGCTGTTGCCCGACCCGGTTCCCCGGTCGTGACGACGAAGGGCATTATCGCCGCCTCGACCGGGTGCACGCCCTTGGGCGACGAGCATTGAAGTGCGCGCTGATTGCATTCGGCTACGTCGCGCCGATCCGTTTCAGCTCGAACGGACGGTGAAGAATACGCAGACGAAGCCGCAGCCTGGCTAGAGATGATTCACCTCCTGATCGATATCTTTGTGCCCCGCGCAAGAACCGCGCTCATAGGTCCATGCAGGCCTTGGCGCCTCATCACGTGGAGATGGACGGCCTACCTTCCGGACATGTCGGCACATGAGAGTTGAACAGATCGCGGCGAAGGCGAGGAGCATGACGATGGAGATCCAACGCGTTGGGTCGCGGCCTTCCGGCAAGGGACCCCCGGAGTGGTTTACCGGAACGGTGCGCATCGATCCGCTGTTCACGGCGCCCGATCCGGCCCGCGTTGCCGGGGCGAGCGTCACCTTCGAGCCCGGGGCGCGCACGGCCTGGCACACGCACCCGCTCGGCCAGACGCTGATCGTCACGGCAGGGTGCGGCTGGGCGCAGCGCGCGGGCGGTCCCGTCGAGGAGATCCGGCCCGGCGACGTGGTCTGGTTCGCGCCCGGCGAGAAGCACTGGCATGGCGCATCGCCCACGACGGCCATGACCCACATTGCCATCCAGGAAGCGCTGAATGGTACAACCGTCGACTGGATGGAGCACGTCACCGACGAGCAATACCAAGCCGATCCAAGCCGCCGGTAGCCCTGTCCGATGCCGTTTTGGCCAAGTCTGGAGGCCGCGAGGGCGCCGGCAGGCCAGCATGTGCCCGAGTGGATCAAGGCCAATGACAGATAACACAACGACTTCCGAGCGCTCAGGAAATGGCTCGACGGGGCGTCCTCGTGAGGGCAGGGGGCCAGGAGCGCGAAACCGACCAAAAGCAGGCCGCGCCGAGTGCGATCGCCGGGGCCGTTGCCAGCGAGTGCGGAAGCGTCTGTCGCTCACGTCCTTCTGATCTCGGAGACGCCAGGCGCTCGTCTGAACCTCCTTGACGGGGGTCTACCCGAAGCCCATTTCCCCCGCACTCGCGCCACCCTGGCCTTTGACCATCAGGCGCCGTCCCACAGGAGCTTCAGTCCCCATGCCCAGCGACAGTCACTGTCGATTGTCCGTGCCGTCAGCGGCTGCCGTGGCCTGATCCCGAAGGAGCGGCTCACCACGTCCGCCGCTGATGGCGGTTTGCAACAGGTGAGCCATGCAAGACGATACCACCACACTCGAGGCCGTCCTCGACCCTAAGGCTGTCGCGACGGGGTTGGCGGATCAACACGTTGCGGACATCGCCGAGATCCTCAACGAGCAGTCGACGGAAGTCGCTGCGGATATCCTCCTCCATCTCCCAATGGATCAGGCTGTCGAAGTGCTCGATCAGCCTGGATTGGAAGCGTCTGCCGAACTGATCGCGGCCCTACCGGATGACCAGGCGGCCAGTTTCCTGTCAGGCATGTCTGCCGACCGCGTCGCAGACGTGTTTCGGGAGTTGGAAGAGCCTCGCCGCTCGGCCCTGCTGGAGCGCCTTGATCATGAGACGCGGGTCTCACTCCAGCGCCTCCTGGCCTATCCGCCCGATACGGCGGGCAGCATCATGACGACCGAGTTCGTCAGTGTCCCGGCAACCTGGAAGGTCGGGCAAACGCTCGATCATATCCGCCGCGTCGAGCGTAGCCGCGAGACTGTCTATGCTGTCTATGTTCTGGATCCTCGCACGAAGAAGCTCGTCCAGACCGTCTCCCTGCGCCGCTTGATCTCGGGCGAGCCGGAAGCGCCCATTCTGTCGGTTGTGCGCCCGCGTCGGCCCGTGACGGTGTCGCCACTCACGGATCGCGAGGAGGTCGCCCGCCTGATCTCGAAATACGACCTTCTGGCGGTTCCGGTCGTGGAACGGGGGCATGTGATCGGAATCGTCACCGTCGACGATGTGATCGACGCCATTGTCCAGGAGAGCACGGAGGACGTGCAGAAATTCGGCGGCATGGAAGCCCTGACCGAACCCTATATGCAGATTGGCTTCTTCGAGATGATCAGGAAGCGCGCCGGCTGGCTGTGCGCCCTGTTCCTGAGTGAAATGCTGACTGCCAGCGCGATGCAGCATTTCGAGGGCGAACTGGAGAGAGCCATCGTCCTCACCCTATTCATTCCACTGATCATGAGTTCGGGCGGGAATTCGGGATCCCAGGCAACCTCGCTTCTGATCCGGGCACTCGCCTTGCGGCAAGTGCGGCTGCGCGAATGGTGGCGCGTGGGGCTGAGGGAACTGCCGACCGGGATCGTGCTGGGTGCCATCCTGGGCACGATCGGGATGATCCGCATCGGCATCTGGCAATGGTTCGGCTTTTACGATTACGGCGAGCACTGGATCCTGATCAGCTTCACGGTCGGTGCAGCTCTGGTCGGTGTTGTTACCTTCGGCTCGCTTGCGGGGGCCATGCTGCCATTTCTCCTTCAGGGAATCGGCTTCGATCCGGCGAGTGCGTCGGCGCCATTCGTCGCCACGCTCGTCGATGTCACAGGACTGGTGATCTACTTCAGTGTCGCCTTCGCAATCCTCAGCGGAACACTTCTATGATGCTCCGGTGGACAACAGGCACGGGGGGCGCGTAGCGAGCATGGCGAGGCCCGCCTCTCGGCATCCTCGATGAGCCCATGCGGCAATATCCCGTTTTCGTACTCCTTTCCTCGCGACTGTCGCGACAGGCGCCATCGCGCAGTTTGGGTGCGGCGGTCACCTGTCCGCAATCAGCACCGGATCAACCGAGATGGCTTTCTTCAGCGCACGCAGCGCAAACGTCGACCGTGAATGCCGGATGCCAGCGATCCGGTACAGGCTCTCGCGCAGGAAGCGCTCATAATGCTCGGTCCCGGACACGGCGACCTTGACGAGATAATCGTAATCACCGGTCACGAGGTGTGCCTCGACCACCTCCGGGATCTTCGCCAACGCGTCCCCGAAACGTTCGAGCGTTCCCTCGTCGTGCCTGTCGAGAGTCACCTCGACGAAGACCACGTTCGGAACTCCGACGGCCTTGTGGTTGAGCACCGCCACGTAGCCCTCTATGGCACCGCTGGCCTCCAGACGCTTCACCCGTGTCCAGCAGGGAGATTGCGAGAGGCCAACGCTTTCGGCGAGCTCGGCCATGGTGAGTCGTCCATCGCTCCGGAGCGCCGAGAGGATCTTGCGGTCCATCCGGTCGACAGAAGGCGTCCCGCCTGCACGGCGAGCATCAGAATGTTTGTTCTGTTTCATCGCAATTTCCTGGAATCCGGTTCTGCGAGCAGAGCATAACGCCCTCACTTCAGCAAGAAATCCCGGCCGAACGCGGGTAGTCTCCTTTCCGGTGGAGAGCATTCCGGAGAGCAGGATGTCGGCAGAACCCTCGCGGGAGATGGTTGTCGAAACGGTCTTCAATGATCCTTACGACGGGGCGATCCGTGTGCTGGGCGACGCCCAGCGCTCCGGCTTCGAGCTTCTGTCCCTGGCGCTTGCCGCCAAGATGGACGGGATCGTTTCGGCAACCATCACCCTGCGTGTCCCGGTCTCCTTCGACGCGCAGCTCGTCGCTGCCCGTCTGGCCCGCCACCCCGCCGTGCAGCGGGTGGATGTCCGGGTAGATGCCGCCCGGGTTCTCTGCGGTCCTTCGCAGGCCATGGCGGCATGAGGCTCGCGGTGCGCCGGGCCACCAATGCCTCCTTCTCGGTGCGCCGGTGCTCCTCGCTGGGATCTGACTCCTGGCAGGCCGTCCGGTCCGCAACAGAGGCAATCCCGCTTCAGCCGGGCTGGAGTATGCCGCGATCGCTACAAGGAGTTGCCGAAGGCTGGCTCTTATTTTGAGGAGTTGGCCTTCGGCATCAATAATGTCTGCACCGAGCCGGAAATCCGGGATTCGATGCTGTCGAGGCGGCCTCCCTGGTCGCGGGGCGACACTGGCCTAACAGACCTCGTGCTCCCCAATGCGGCCCGGCTGACGACCATTCCTGTGTCAGGCCGGATGTCGACAAGCAACGTTGTCCGCAGGACCGGATGTTGCATTAGCAGACGTCGAACTCACGCCAGCGAGGGCAATCCGAGATCTAGCGATCTAGCGAGTTTCCCAAACTCTACCTGCATCCTTGCGGAACTCTCACGTAGGGCGAGCGCTCTGGGTAAAGTACGGGACAGGGGATCCGCGATATTCTCCGGACGGTTCCCCGCCCCTACATCACGGTCATGAGCCAAAATCTCAGCGTAACGACGCCAAGCCCGACGCCAGTGCGGGAGAACGCCGCGCCGCCCAGGATCACACTCTCGGAAGAGGATCATGAGGCGCTCAGACGGGCCGTGCAGGCGCTCGAGACCCCGAGCTTTGCGGCCCGCCTGTCCGGCTTGGCCGGACGCCCCATCGAGGTGCTCGGGCAGGCTCTCCCGCAAGCCGCGTCGGAGATGGTATCCCAAGCCACCGAGGCCGCGCTCCAGCGTGCCTTGCGCTACGCGCTCACCACCATCCCAAAGGAAAATCCGGATCCGGAGGCGCGCCTGCATCGGGCGCTCGCCATGCTGTCCGGTGCGATGGGCGGGGCCTTGGGGATTTCGGCGGTGCTGGCCGAACTCCCACTCTCGACGACAATCATGCTGCGGGCGATCGCCCGCATCGCCCAGAGCGAGGGCGAGAAACTTGAAGATCCCGAGACGGTGCTCGCCTGCCTCGAGGTCTTCGCCTTGGGCGGGCGCGGTAGGTCCGGACGCTGGCACGAGAGCGGTTACTTCGCGGTGCGGGCCGCCATGGCAAAGTCGGTAAGCCGGGCCGTGCAGCAGGTGGCCGGGCGTGGCGTGATCGACGAAAGCGCATCGGCGCTCGTGCGGCTGCTGAGCCAGATCGCGTCCCGATTCGGGGTGGTCGTCTCCCAGAAGATCGCTGCCCAGGCCGTGCCGGTGCTCGGCGCGCTCGGCGGGGCGGCGGTCAACGCCGCCTTCATGGATCACTTCCAGAAGGTGGCCCGGGGGCATTTCACGGTGCGCCGCCTGGAGCGGGTCTACGGCCCGGGAACGGTCCGGGAGGCCTATGACCGGATCCGGGCTAGCAAAGGGTTGTGAGACCGCAAGGAGCGGATCAATCCAGAAGGGCAGACGTTCGGGGTTTCGACGCCGCGGAATCTCTCGCCATGGGCTGCGGTCGCGCAGCAATTGCTCCACGGATCGTTCCTGCGCGGCCTTGGGGCGGCCTGATCGAAGGCCGCCGTGTAGGCATCGAATTGCCCTCCCGGGAGCATCGCGAGCCGTTTCGGCTCGAGCGCCTGCTCATAGGCAGCCAGCGCCTCGTCAGTCACCGTCAGATGATCTGATCGCGCAAGTGCCGAAACGGTCGCGCCATCCCGGCGGAGGCCCGAAGGATCAGACCTCGACGCGGCGTCGCGCGGGTGTCTACTCCGCAGCGGTCCGGTGAGTGCGGGCGTGTTCCGCGAGCGCGTTGTCGTCGACGGGTACAATGGGCGTGAAATCGCGGTGCGCGATCCATTCCGGCCGCGTGAATTTCGTGATGTGGTTCGATACCGCGCAAAGCGTCAGATACGCGATCTTGCGCGGATACGGCGTGATGTTCGGCGCCGAGGCGTGCACCAGGTTGCCGTGAAACATCAAGACCGAGCCGGGTTTGCCGGTCGGCGCCACGATGCCGGGGCGGCCGGGTTCCTCGGCCTCGCGGCAGAGCCGCGTGACGGTGTCCTGATCGAGAGTCCAGAGCGGATAGGAGGTGGTGGCCCGGTCGTGGCCGGCCTGCAGGGTACCATGTTTGTGGCTCTTCGGGATAAGCATTAGAGCTCCGTTGAAGGGGAACACCTCATCGAGAAACACCGCGATGTTCATCGCTCTCGGCTCGGGCATGCCGTCATCGCGAGCCCACGTGCCGTAATCCTGGTGCCACTGCCAGACGTCACCCTCGAAAGCCGCCTTTGCATTCAGCTTGAACTGATGGACGTAGACCTGCTCCTTGAAGATCTGCTGGAGTGGCTCGACCAACCGGGGGTGATGCGCCAGGATCCGGAAGACATCGTTGAACGTGTGCGCCGCAAAAGCCGTGCGCGGCGCGCCGCTCTTCTCGCGCCAGACTTCCTGGCGATCGAGCTCGAGGATCCGCTGGCCCTCGGTCCGCATCAAGGCGATCTCTTCCTCCGAGAAGCAGTCGGGGAAAAACAGGTAGCCTTCGTCCTCGAACTGCTGGAGTTGATGTGCCGAGAGTTTCATCGCTGCCTCCTTCTTGCTCGCTCTGCCGCAGCCTCGCTGTCCGTTCCCGATCAGGCCACGCCGGCTTCCTCACGGAGCGTCTTGGCCAGCCTCTTCTGCGCGTCAAATTCGGCGCGCCGACGCCTGATCTCTTCGGGCGACAGTCGTACGATGTTGCAATAGTCGAGCTTCCAGTCGGGACTGGCACTCCACATCAGCGGAGACTGCACGGTCGTCCGCGGAGCAGGCGCCCTCTCGAGGACGCTCAGCGCCAGATCGAGTGTGAAGGCCTGCGATGCGGGGTCCCTCGGCCGGCCCGCGGCATTGCCGAGCGGAAAGTCGGAGAAAAGGAACCGCGGCACACCGACATGCTCGACGATGTCCTTCGCGCACCCCGTGACAATGCTGGCGATTCCGTTCTCCTCGAGCATCCGCGCCGCCAGGCTGAGGGTCTGGTGGCAGACGGGACAGTTGGGGACCAGGATCGCTGCGTCGACGCTGTCGTCCTTGCAGCGGGCGACGATTTCCGGACAGTCGATCTCGAGCGTCACGCGATGACTGCGATTGGTCGGGGCGCCGTGGAAGCGCGGGGCAACCGATCCGATCCGACCGCGCGCTGCCCTCTCACGGAGTTCGGCCAACGGAAAGTAGGTGGCAGCGTCCTCAGCCGTCGTGTGCTGGCGATCAATGGCGATGTGCGAGATGCGCAGGTCGGGGTCCTGTGCAGTGTCGCCCGAATAGACGCTGTAGAACTTGGCGGTGGCATTGTAGGGAGCTCCCGGCCCTTGGTCTCCCTTGCCGGGCTGATAGGGAGCCGCAGTGGTGATGATCGTCAGCCGGCACCGGGACAGCGGCTTCTCCAACGGATGGAACGGCACCTGCGCGTAGTGCGCCCATTCGTAGGGCGGTCCATATCCGAGCGCCTCGTAGTAGGTCCGGATCCGCTGCAAATATGGGATCGGGACATCGTGCGCTGCCGCGAAGCCGAAATCCCAAGTGTGCTGGCGCATTATCACGCCTCCGATTGCCGCAAGGCTCGCCGCGACCCGCCGCTGTCTGGAAGCATCACCGCTTTCGAGATCCTGTGCAAGGAGCGTGCGGCAGGAGGATTTCAAACACGCCGGATCGGACCGAAATTCTGATCTGCGGAAGCCATCCTTAGACAGGGGCGGTGCTGAGTGTGGTCGCTGCATGGTTGCCGCGGCGGCTAGCGCAAGCCATGACGTCTGGTGGCGCATCCGACACGTTCAGGAGCATAATCCCGCCCTTGACGAGCCTGCTCGCAGAGGTGGGCCATGCCCCGTGTTTGCTGACGGGAACTGACGGTCGAGAAGCACGCGATGGCCACGCGATTGGCCTATGCGCGCTGCCTTGACTCACGTGGCGCAACCCGCAGGTCACTTGGCAGGCCCGCCGCGGCAGGACGGGGCAGGAACATCCATGGAGGTGGTCATGATATCGCACCCGCTGAATCAGATCATCGAAGCCGCCGATCGCGCGATCACGGCAGAAGACTTCGATACTCTCCTGGATTTCTATGCCGATGATGCAACGCTACTCGTGAAGCCAGGCCTGAATGCAGTCGGCAAGGAGCAGATCCGTCGCGCTTTCGTCGCCATTGCTGAGCACTTCGACCACAGCCTCGTCGTAAAGCAGGGCAAGATGATCGTGATCGAAGGTGGCGACACGGCTCTCGTGATCATGGAAACCCTTCTCGAGACAACCGGAAAGGATCGCTTGGCCAGCGCGACGACCCGACGGGGGACATACGTGTTCAGACAAAGCGCGGACGGGGGATGGCTCTGTGTGGTCGACAATTCATACGGAACGGATCTCCTGCAGGAGAGCCAAACCATCTGATCCGGAAGCCACTGGCGCAGCTGCAGACACCGGCACCGCTGCCCCATCCAGACCCGTCGCGCTTTCGGTTTGGCCACTGCGGCGACCGCTCTCACTCAGGGAGGAGCGTCCGGAGCACCGACGCTGCAAGGATCGGCCAGCTGGCTCTTTTGAGCAGTGGCGGAGAGACATCCTGATCGTCCTGCATCACTGGTGCTCGGCTCGCCCGGCATCTTCGGCCGTTGGCAGCCTTACTCCATTTCGAGCTGGCGAATGGACGACAATCCGGTGACCCACGGCTGCGCGGAGCGGCACCAGATCTGTGCCTTCGGGATCAGGTCGTCACGCTGGCGCGCAGTGCCGATGCGGATACTGTAGACCTTGGGATCGTTGCCCTCCGAGGTCGCGCAGATCGGCGAGCCGCATTCGGGACAGAAGCCCTGGAGGCGCTTTGCCCCGCTCTGCGCGACCTTCACGTAGGTCTTCAGCGCCCCCGAAAGCAGCCTGAACCCTCCCTCGCGCGTGAGGGCGGTGGTCCGGAAGGCCGACCCTGACAGCGTCTGGCAGTCGGTGCAGTGGCAGATCATCACCTTCTCGGGATCAATCTCAGCCTCGTAGGCGATGAAGCCGCAATGGCAGCGCCCGTCGATCCTCATGGCGCCTCTCCTGATAACGCGATCTTCGACGTGTCTGGGGCAGGATCGCATAGCGCCTGCTCTCCATCACTCCGGGAGACCTGCCCTACGCAGACCTTCCGCGATGCGTTCGCCCATGGATCCCCCATATGGCACGGCAGCAACGGCTCTCGACACGGTCATGCCGGGATAGGCTTGTAGAAATCTCGCCATGGTCTGCTTGGCTTCTTCCAGCCGGCCAGCTTGGGCGTAGGCTGCCGCCAAGGGCCGGTAGGTCCAGGTCGCGTCGGGCCTTTCGCGAAGAGCCTGCTCGATCCACCGAGCTGACTCGTCATACTGGCCCTTGTCGAAATGCGCGGCTCCGATCCCGACCAGGGCATTAAAGTGCATCGGGTCGAGTGGGCTGAGGCGCATGGCGCGATCGAAATGCTCAATGGCTGTATCGGGGTGCTGGGCGTAGGCATGCAGCCAGCCACTCCGGAGCCAAGCCCAGGCCGAGTTCGGGTCCAGGGCAAGAGCGTTTCTGACTGTCGTGAGCCCGAGATCGATTTGGCCCACGAGAGCATACGCGGCACTCAACACGGTCAGCACCAGGGGATCGTTGCTGTCGAGGGAGGCTGCCTCTCGGGCCAGCCGCAATGCCGCGGCCCTGTCCTCGGCTGGATCGGCTGTCCGCAGGTAAGTCACGCGCTGGGCATGGCACCAGGCCGCGAGCGCCTTCGGAAGGGCATAGGCAGGGTCGAGAGCCATGGCCTGTTCGGCCAGCCGGAGGCCCTCTGACGTGGATTCCCGGTCCTGGGACCAGACGGCGGGCAGGGCCCGCATGGCGCACTCGTAGGCATCGAGGCGGTCCGGGCGCTTGCGCCTGATGCGCTCGATCTCGCTCAACGTGATGGTCGGCTCGATGGCGCCGACGAGGGCCTCCGTCACGCGGTCCTGAAGGTCGAAGATGTCGGCCAGCTCACCCTCATAGCGGTCGGCCCACACATGGCGGCCGTCGGTCGCATCGACGAGTTGGGCGATGATCCGAAGCCGGTTGCCAGCCGTGCGGAGACTGCCCTCCAGCACGTAGCGTACGCCGAGCTCACGGCTGACCTGGCGCACATCGACGGCTTTGCCCTTGTAGGTGAAGGTCGAGCTGCGCGCGATCACGAAGAAAGAGCGAACGCGTGAGAGGGCCGCAATGATCTCCTCTGTCATGCCGTCCGCAAAATACTCCTGCTCGGGATCGCGGCTCATGTTCGTGAATGGCAGGACGGCAATGGACGGCTTGTCGGGAAGCGCCAGATTCTGAAGCGATCCGTGCGGGAGGCTTGTTGATCCCTCGATGGGCTGGATGACAAAGGCGTGGATCGGCTCTTCGATGTTCTTGACGACCTGAGGGCCGAGGTCGTCCAGCGCGAGATGAAGCAACTTGCGTACATGCCGCTGCGCTGTCTCTGAGAGACGCACTCGTCCTGGTTCCGCCAGCGCTTGGAGACGGGCCGCAATGTTTACGGCATCGCCCAGAAGATCGCCGTAATTCACCACCACATCGCCGACATGGACGGCGATGCGAAAGCTGACGCGCCGCTCCTGAGGGAGAGTATCATTCCTGGTCCGAAGTGCTGCCTGGGTTCTGACGGCACACTGGACGGCATCGACCGGGCTCGGAAATTCGGCGAGAACACTGTCGCCTGCCGTATTGGCAATGCGCCCTCGGTGTTGGGCGATGAACCGATCCATCACCTCACGATGGGCCGCAAGCGTGCGGAGCGTTCCGACCTCATCCAGCTCGACCAGGCGCGAATAGCCTGCCACGTCGGCCGCGAAAATCGCCACTAGCCGCCGCTCGATTCTGTGATCCTGCGGAGACATGAGGCCTCGGCATGTCGTCAGAGGCTCCATTTTGGTACTGGTTCGGACAGGGGTCCTGTCCGTTCTGATGGGGCAGCCTGCTGATGCCTCGATGAGTAGGCCAAAGGACCTTAGCGGTGAGAGCCAGGGAGGAGAGTCTTGCCAGGCTTGAGCTGTTCGTTGTCACAGGATCACCCTTGGACCTTTCCACGCGCGCACTTACTGGCGGACGTGCAGCACGGTGTGCCGCGATACTTCCCGCCAGTTTTAGCCCCGTTTGCGGGCCTTCTGGAACTCGAACTGGTAGATCACGTCCTTCCCTGTCGCGGGATCCTTCGAGGAGACTCCGCTGATTATCAGGCTGGCTCCGGGCAGCGTGCAGGGCCGGATTGGATCCGTCCCGACCCAGGCTGGACTGACGGCGTGCTCACGCGGATGCCAGGAATTCCGGGCAAGGGGATGCTGGCACCCGGACCCGATTGGGAGCACAATTGTTCTTGTCGATGCCCATCCTTCTTCCACCCCTGAACTCGACAAACGGGAGATAAAGATGCGGATCGCAGCCTCAGTGCTTAGGATTGCTGCATTCTGCTTCTGCTTGTCAGCGGGAAGCGTCATGGCGGAGACGCTCCCTCTGGCTGAGCCCCTGATCAGCCTGAACAGCGAGCGTGGCGCGCGCCTGTTGCTGGAGAGCGAGGCCAATCGGTCCTATTGGCCGCTCAGCATTCAATTCGTGACACAGAAGAACCAGGCGTTCTGTGGTGTGGCCACCATCGTGATGGTGCTCAATGCCCTCGGGGTTCCGGCTCCCGCAACCCCGGAGTTCGAGCCGTTCAAGACCTTTACTCAGGACAATCTGCTGAACGAAGAGACGGAGAAGGTGCTTCCGCTAGCGGTTCTCTCCAGGATCGGAATGACGCTCGATCAGATCGGGCAGATCCTGAAAACCTTCTCGGTGAAGGCCGATGTACGCCACGCTGCCGATTCCTCCCTGGAGGAGTTTCGCGCCCTGGCGACGCAAGCCCTCAGCGCTCCGAACCAATACGTGATCGTCAATTATCTCCGAAGGTCCCTAGGGCAGGAGCGCGGGGGCCATATCTCTCCGCTCGCGGCCTATGACGCCGACTCGGATCGGTTTCTGGTGCTCGATGTGTCTCGCTACAAGTACCCGCCGATTTGGGTTCAGGCCGCTGATCTTTTTGCTGCGATGAATACGCCCGATTCGGATAATCAGAACCGCACGCGCGGCTTTGTTCTGGTCACGTCGGGTCGCTAACGGTCGTGATCCGATACAGCCCGGAATCGAGGGCGCTTGTCGCACGTCTGATGAACGCGCTGGGGACGACGAGATTCGTGCAGTAGGTATCATGGACGGCGAGCATGCTCCTTACTCGTCTGCGCGGGATTTCGACGTATTGTCTGATGGGGTAGAAGACCCGTATGTCGAGCCCAAGACATCAAGTTGATGAAGCGAGCGAACTTTCTGTAACGCGCATCCCCTTGTGGGATGCGCGTCCGGGCAGAGCATAAGAGCATACATTACACTATCCGCGACTGACCAACATCAGGGTGCAGTCATTGAGGCGGACGACAAAACCTCGTCAGCGCAGTACCAGCCGCGACCCTGGCAGATTCTCGCCTAGAAAGTCCTGGACCGGCGCACTCGGGTCACACTCGCTGTCGAAACGCATCCTGGCACGGGTCCAGTCCGTGTCCCATCCGAGCACGCGGACATTCAGTTTTGCCCGCCCATCGACATCAACATCCTGAACCCCCTTGGTCAGGAGATTCCCGGTGATGCGGTTCGCGCTGCTGATGAGAGAAAACCACCTGTCCTCGTTCCAGAGGAAAACGAAACGGTCTTCAACCTTGACGATGAAGAAGTCGCAGAACGAGGCTTGCTCGGCTACGATTTCACCTGTTTGTTTCGCCGGTTCGTGAAAGGTGACCAGCCCCACGAAGGCGAGGAGCAGGCTCAGAGGCCACACAGCCAAGATCAGGGTCGGCATTTTCGCTACCCCGGTGAATTGTGCAGTGCACACTCTACGACCAAAGTCTTAGGCAAACAATGACATTCGTTAATTCTGGTGGTGTGGGATGTGATCTTTCTCACACCGGAGTATCCGCTGTCCTTGAGCCGATCCGATCCAGAGCGTCCACGACCGCAGCCGCTGAGAATACGGGTCGAATGGCAATGCTGCGCTGCGGCCCTTTGGAACGACTTCTTGCAAGAGTGCGTCGGGACGGGCTCTCGAGGAGAGGATCGTTGCGTTCAGCGGTCCGAAGCCTTGCCTCATCGTCCTGCCCGAGCCCGCTTCGTCAGTGCCGCTCGGACATGACCCGCATGGCCGCGCGGGCAAGCGTCCGGCGCGGCAACAGGCGGCCCAGAGTTGCAATGGCGCGATTGGCTCGGCCCGGCACGACCAGAGGAGCGCCAGCCATGGTGCCGGCCCAGGCGATCGCTGCGACATCCTCAGGGCTCATCGCGACCGCAGTGTCCGTGAAATCCTCGGGCTTTCGATAGCCGGCTGCAGCGAAGAATGTCGTGCGGGTCGTGCCCGGGCAGATGGCAGTGATGGTCACGCCGGTGTCGTGGACCTCCTCGCCGACAGCCTCAGAGAGGCTCAGCAGGAAAGCCTTGGAGGCTGCATAGGCGGCCATCAGGGGAATCGGCTGGAAGGCCGCCATGGAAGCCACGTTGGCGATTCGTCCACGCCGGCGCGCGAGCATCCCCGGGAGTGCCAGACGCATGAGAGCAAGCGGGGCGGCAACGTTGATCTCCAGCAGATCGCGCAGCCGCTGCGACTCGGTTTCAACGAAGGGAGCGCCGATGCCGAGCCCGGCATTGTTGACCAGCACATTGATCACGAGCTTCCGCCGCTCGATCTCGGCCCAGAGACGTTCGGGCCCGGCTCGGTCGGACAGATCTTCGGGAAGAATGGTGACCTGAGCGGAGGTCTGAGTGGCAATTATCTGGGCAAGGTCGGCGAGCCTGTCGCCGCGCCGAGCCGTGACGATCAGGTCATATCCGTCGCGGGCGGCCTCACAAGCGATCGCCCACCCGATGCCGGACGATGCGCCGGTCACGAGAGCCAGCGGACGGCCGGCAGCCGTCGTGCGAGGCCTTCTTGGGCGGCGTGGAAGCGGTGTATCCACAGGACCTCCGAACTGTCCGAAAGTAGTGACTGGCTAGGCCAACCGCACAGCCCGAGGCAA
The DNA here is from genome assembly GCF_001006805.1 of Microvirga massiliensis. Lineage (GTDB taxonomy): Bacteria > Pseudomonadota > Alphaproteobacteria > Rhizobiales > Beijerinckiaceae > Microvirga > Microvirga massiliensis. The sequence goes on from NZ_LN811366.1 coordinate 146,912, forward strand.
GGCGATCTCCCAGCGGGTGTCAGATGGCCCGTCTGCTGCGCCACTGAAGGGTGTCGCGCCGGACGCAGATGGCAACCCCCGATGGGCCTCGAGCGCGTCCCTTCAGATCACGACCGGTGAGGCGATGCTTTCGTCGGCTTGGCAACATGATGCCGCGGATCATCGCGCGTACCGAGCACTGGACCGTTCCGGCATTCGGTAGCAAACACCACCAACCGCTCAGTAAGGGTGGTGAGTGGAAATGCGCGTAGCGTGTCCAACCGGCAGGATGCGCACCGATGCTCCGATCCTCGAGCGGCGCATCGTTCGACGCAGAAAAGTGGGTCCACTTTTCCGCACGATGCGCT
>NZ_LN811366.1:148140-152739 GCF_001006805.1 Microvirga massiliensis
TAAGCAGCCATTCGCAAGCCTGAAGGCACGGTAGGGTAGCTGGCACAAAGCCCGCAGGGCATGGGCAAATTTGCCGGTCCAAATCGATTTATGAATGTGGAGGAGGGCAGTTTCGCGACCGGCAGCTTTTGATGCCGGTGTTGCTCAGTCTGCCGCAGCAAAATGCGCCATCTGGTCTGCGTATGCCTTTACGAAGGACGGGCGGGCCGTGGCGCGCGCAACATAGTCACGACACGCAGGATATCCCGCCAGCCCGTCGAACCGATCGACAAGACGCAGCACGTCCGCCATGAGTATGTCAGCGACGGAGAAGGTCCCGGCTAGCCATTTGCGTCCTGCCAAGACCGGCTCCAAGTGCTGGAGCCGGGCCTTGAGGAATGCGTCCAGACGCTTCCGTCCCGGCGTTTTAGCCGTATCACCGGAGAACACAAATATCGACCAGGCAGGCTTGCCGCCTCGACCGAATTGAGCGCCGCGAACAACCATTGTATAGCCTCGCTGCGACCGCGCGGATCGGCAGGCATCAGTGCGTCACCCCGCTCGCCTAGATGAAGCAGGATCGCGCCGCTCTCGAAGATCGAGATGTCTCCATCGGTCAACCACGGCACTTGGCCGAAGGGTTGGTGCAAGAAGTGCTCGGCATTCCGCGCGCCAAATGGCACGCTGTCGACGCGATAGGACAGTGCGGCCTCTTCCAGCGCCCAACGCACACGAATATCACGCACGTAGCCCCGCGGCGTCTCGGGAACCCAATCGAAGGTGGTGAGGATCAGATCGACCATTCGGCATCTCCGCTTCCTGCCTCACGGCATAGGACGGGCGAACGGCTCGCGCCCCTACATCACTGACAACTTTTTTCGTTACCGCCGGTCCATCATTACCGCAGTCTCATGATGCCTGATCCATCGTGCTTGCGGATTCCGGCGAAGCCGGACGCTTATGCCAACCTGAAGCCAGACAGGCTGACCAGAGTTCATCCGCTTGGAGAAGGGGAAGCGAAACCTTGCTGTGGTCTCACAGGCCCATCATGCCCTTGCCCGTGCTGCTAATGTCTTACGCCACTCCAAGGCAGCAGCATTGCGCCTCCTTACGACCAGCCAGAAGATCGAGCCCGCCACAATGAATCCAGCGCCTGCTCGCCACCAGCCCATGTCCAAGGACGGACCAGGAGCTTGCCAGCCCATGAAATCGCGAATCAATTCCTCGACAAAGACCGGGAGGAAACTCGCTACGAAGAACGTGAGGATAGCGGTCAGTCCTGCGGCAAAATATTTCGTCATGCTCAAATAAGACCTTACGCTTCAATGCCGAGCTCTGCTCGACTTGGCTGATCGTGGCAAGATTGCTGAATTGCACGCCACCTCCCGAGTCGGATCAGCCAGAGCATAGTCGGCCCGGCGAGGTTGATGAATTCCTAACGACCCGCATTCGGTGCGGGCAGGACCAAGTATGTGAAATCGTCTGCAGGAGAGGCGCGAAACATCGTCCATGTCTGACGGTATTGACGATCTCGAACACGTGCTCGGGGGCCGTCCAGCACGGCGATGAAGCCGCGGGCCTGCTGAAACAGTTCGCGCAAGCGCTCCCGATTGGCTTTTCCATCCCGCAGCTGTCGAAGCATCCTTCTCCCGTAGCCTCAATGGCCCCGCTGATCGCCTTGGGGTCGTGCGGTCCTGCCTGGCCGATGGATGCACTGCCAGCGGCATCCATATGACGGGAGAAGAGTTCGACGGCTCTATCTCGAGGGACGCTGACAGCGCAATACCGGCTGTTCCATGACCCCGGCCTTTCATCGGCTCCGGCCGGTGAAACCAGCATCCTGGAGCCACGTTAAAGGCTATACCATTCCCGAGGCCGGAGCGGCCATGGCTGCAGCAGGGATACGTTCACATGAAGGGGTCACCGCAAGCCCGGCCGGGCATCCCCACGTCGCACCGACCTCTTTCTGGGCCCTGACACTCGGCTCGATCGGGGTCGTCTATGGCGACATCGGCACGAGCCCGCTCTATGCTCTCAAGGAGAGCCTCGCCGCGGCGACCGGACACGCCGGCTCCAGCGCGTTGACGCGCGAGATGGTCCTGGGGGTCGCCTCTTTGATCCTGTGGGCGCTGATCATCATCGTGACGCTCAAGTATGTCGTCCTCGTCTTGCGGGCTGACAACAACGGCGAGGGCGGCACCCTCTCGCTCGTGACGCTCGCGCAACGCGCGCTCGGAGCCGCCGCTGGGGCGACTATCGTCCTCGGCATGGTGGGCGCCTCGCTGTTCTATGGCGACGCGATCATCACGCCGGCCATCTCGGTGCTGTCGGCGGTCGAGGGCCTGAAGCTCGTGACACCCGCCTTCGATCCCTACGTGGTGCCCCTCAGCCTCGCGATCCTGATCACGCTCTTTGCCGCCCAGCGGTTCGGCACGGCGGGCGTGGCGTCCCTCTTCGGGCCGCTTACCGCCTTCTGGTTCCTCGTCATGGCTCTTGGCGGCCTGATGCACATCCTGGACGATCCCGGCATCATCGCGGCGATCAGCCCGACCTACGGCCTCGGCTTCCTGGCCGGTCACGGGACGGCAGGGCTCCATGCGCTCGGTGCGGTGTTCCTGTCCGTCACCGGAGCCGAGGCGCTGTATGCCGATCTCGGCCACTTCGGCCGCGCGCCGATCCGCACCGCCTGGCTCGGGCTCGTCTTCCCAGCACTGGCAATTAACTATCTCGGGCAGGGCGCCATGCTGCTCGCCGCGCCCGAGGGGCTGGAGAACCCGTTCTTCCTGCTCTACCCCGCATGGGCTCTCCTGCCCATGGTCATTCTCGCGACGGCGGCGACCGTCATCGCGAGCCAGGCGGTGATCACCGGCGCATTCTCGATCTCCCAGCAGGCCATGCACCTGGGCGTGATCCCGCGCTTCCGGGTCCTGCGCACCTCCGAGACCGAGAAGGGCCAGATCTACATCCCGCTCATCAACTGGCTCCTGCTGTTCGCGGTGATCCTGCTCGTCGTCCTGTTCGAGAGCTCGAGTGCGCTGGCCGCCGCCTACGGTATCGCGGTCACGGGCGACATGGTCATTACGAGTTGCCTGCTATTCATCGTGGCCTGGAAGTTCTGGCGCTGGTCGCCGACGGTCGCTGGCTTGGTGATTGCGCCGTTCCTGGCGATCGAGCTCGTCTTCCTGTCGGCGAACGTACTCAAGATCCCGCAGGGCGGCTGGTTCCCGCTGCTGACGGGCACCGGGCTGTTCATCCTCATGCGGACCTGGCGCAAGGGCACGCACCTCCTGGCGGAGATCACGTACCGGGACCGTCCGCCCCTGGCCGAGTTCATCCGGACGGCAGAACAGAGCACGGTGCCACGGGTGCCTGGGACCGCCATCTTCCTGACCGGGAACGCCCAGGACGTGCCGGCCGCCCTTCTCCACAACCTGAAGCACAACAAGGTGCTGCACGAGAAGAACATTATCCTAACCGTGGTCACCGAGGAGGTGCCGCGTCTCCGCGATGAGAGCCGGGTCACCACCGAAAAGCTCTCGGACCGGTTTTCGCGGGTGACGGTGCGGTTCGGCTTCATGGAACACCCGAACGTCCCGAAGGCGCTCAAGGCCGCCGACTTCGATCTCGAGAACGCCTCGTTCTTCCTGTCGCGGCGGGCGCTGCAAGCCTCGCCCGACGCGGGATTGCCGTTGTGGGAGGACTATATCTTCATTCCGCTCGCGCGCTCCGCGAGCGACGTGTCAGACCAGTTCTGCATCCCTGAGGATCGGGCGGTCGAGGTCGGAGCACGCGTCGCGATCTGACGGGCAGGATCTCGATTCTCACCTGACGCTCTGTCCGGAAGTGGGTGTGGCTGTGCGCAAGGGTGATGGGACTACCCGCTGGAGCAGCCGTTGCCTCCATCGCCCGGCATGCCACGGGAGGCCTGATCACCCCAATCGAGAGTCTGAGGGATCTCGCGTGGATGGGAGGACCCGCCCCGTGCGGGGCCGTTCCTATTACCGGTCCGGAGTGGGAGGCCGGACTCCGTCCGGCATGAGGCCCGCCACGCCGGAAATGCAGGAGCCCGGGCCTTTGCGCAACGCTGGCCCGGGCTCAGTTTGTCTCTATCCGGCTATGGAAAACCTGCCGGGAGCTGTGACGGCGGGCTACGCTACGCCACGGAGGGAGTGGAGACCCGAGCAAACGGGCTCCTGCCGGTGTGGTGCTGCACGAGCATTGGCCTGAGGATGAACAGGGCCGAGAGCGCCGCGATCAGGTCCAGCGAGGCCACCGTGTAGAGCACCGTCGACCAGGTGCCGGTCGCCTCCATGAGGAGGTTGCCGATCGGCACCAGCAGCGCCGCCACGCCCTTCGCGCAGTAGAGCACGCCATAGATCTTGCCGACGTGCTTGGTCCCGAAGGCATCGGCGGCCGTCGCGCTGAACAGGCTGTAGACCTCGCCCCAGGCCAGGAACACCACCCCGCTCAGGATCAGGAACGCCCACGGGTTGTGCCCGAAGGTGCCGAGCGCGATGATCCCGACCCCCTCGAGCGCAAAGGCGATGAACATCGTGCGCTCACGCCCGATGTGGTCCGAGACCCAGCCGAACAGCGGCCGCGAGATGCCGTTCACGATCC
>NZ_LN811366.1:153760-187669 GCF_001006805.1 Microvirga massiliensis
GTATTGCACATTGGCGGCCGCGACCATGCAGGCGATGCCGGCCGCAAGCTGAACCCAGCGGTTGTGAAGCGGATGCGGCGGAGCAGACACAGTCTGCCCTTTGACAGGCAACATCATGGGGTTTCCTCAGAGTAAGGCTAAATAGATAACGGCCCAGTTCTTTGCTGGTATTTGGAGTTAAATATGCCAGGACTTTAGGAGAGCACAATCCGGGCAGGGTGCGACATGGAGGGCAGGGCAAGACCTATCGCTCCACGGGTCTGGACGCTCAAGGCGGTGGAGGACCTCGCACCGGCGCCATTGAGAGGCGGCCTGAGAGCTTTGTGATCGTGCCGGTGTTGGGTCCCGGTTCGCTGATCCCGACGCCCCGCCCGAGTCTGACGAAGCGTTGCTTAACCATCAGCAGGTCCATACCGGTCCGGACGGCATCACTTGTTGGCTCACCGACTGCCCGGCCATGACGATGATGCGTTCAAAGACTGGCTGATGAGCGCCGGGAAGTGCTGGGCCTCGATATCGGTTCCTCGGAAGCAGAACCCATCTGGACCACCTTTCTGCGCACACTCACAAGTCGAGGCTTGTGGGCCGTGAGTTGGTCGTCTCGGATGCGCATGAAGGGCTCAAAGTAGCCGTAATGCGGCTACTCAGCGCCACCTAGAGGGAACCATGGCTCCGATGAGCGATGATCCGCTTGTCAGATCGCCCGCCATGGCAACCTGATCATACCGGCTCTGCCGGAAATCGTGGCGACACGCCCGAAATTGCACTACGCCAGGGGACACGATCTGGATCGGGTCAAGCCGAGAGGAGTACGCCGTTACGAACCAATCCCGGGGAGTGGCCTGAAACTCTTGTCCGGACGCCGCTCGGCGTATCGCCGAAGCGGGCGCGGAACAATCGGTTGAAGTGCGAAATGTCGGAAAAGCCTGCCTCGAGTGCAACATCGGCGATCCGCTTCTCGCCCTGGCACGCTTCCGTGAGCAACGCGAACGCCCGTTGCAATCGCAGTTCGGTCACATGCGCCGTGAACGAACTCCCTGTCGTTTCGATCAGGCGGTGCAGATAGCGTGGAGAGATGCCCTGGCTCCTGGCCACCGTCGATACGTCGAGTTCCGGGTCCTGGAAGTGTGTGGCGACATATTCGAGCAGAGCAGCGCGGCGTGCCGCTTGGACCGCACTCAATCCGCTCTCGCCAACGGCCCCACGCGGTGCAATCGCGAGCGCAATGAGATCGATGACGTGTTGACGGATCGTCTCCCGGCCATCTCGCCAAGTGTTGAAATGGCCTTTCTCGAGAGCATGGATATAGGCCCGCAGCAATTGCATGCCCTCGGATCGGGCTGGCAGGCGTCGCATCACGGCATCATCGGGGCATGCGAGGCGCGCGTTGACCTCCGGGGGAATCATTACCCCGAGGTACCCGAAGGAGCGACTTGAACCCATGCTGCCGGTCTCGCACACACGCATCACCGTGGCGTCGCCGCAGCCGAGCCGGAGATTACGGCCTCGATGGTCGAACTCGAGACCCGGCGATTGGGCGATCAGCAGCCACGAGCTGGTGTCGCCGTCCCTGACCAGTTCCTCGTCCCTGAACGTGATGCCAGGGCTGAGCACCGTTCGCATGATGCGCAGTTCATCGAAGATCGAGGTGACCGATGCGCGAAACGGCGCCTGCGACAGGGGCTTGAAATCGATTTTGAGCAGGAGCCGCGCGTAGCCCTCACGCCATTCCCGGATCGGATCGCGCTGCGGAGCCCGATCGGGAGGCTCCCGCGAGCGATCGGCGTCGGGCAAATCGGAACGGCGGCGGTGACTGCGCGGAGGACGGATGTGCGAATCGTGCATTCACATCTCCGGTCAACTGTTCCCGGCAGACCAAGATCGAGTGGCGCGCGTCTGGTAGCCTGGGCTCACCGTAGATAGCGCATAAGACGAGAGCGCTTTGTGTCTGTCTTCACAAAGCGCGTCATGGCCTAGGCCAGGACGACCTTCGGCCGCGCAGAGTCACTCGTGTTGATGCGATGCCGGCAAGGAGGGCGAGAATGTCAACGCAGCCGAGCGCTGTGCTGCTCGCGATTGCAGCAATATCATCACTCGCGGCATTCGGCGGACCCGCCGCGAACGCACAGCGCGGCAGCTGGTGCCGTGGCACGAGCGTCGCCGACAATGTGCCGGGGCAGGTCGGCATATACAATACCGACCCGGAGAAAAATACAATCGGGTTCTCCTGCAACTCCTTCCAAAGCGCGACGATCTCCTCAGCCACAGCCTTGCCTCAGCGTGTGCGACAGGTCAGTCAGGTTGGCTTGGTCACGGGTGACTCGGAGAAGGACACTTTCGGCTATGTGCCGGCCGGAGATCAGCCCTAGGGCCCGTTTCCGAGCGGTCGCAAGACGCTGAGCCGTTGCACGGCCCAATCCCGCGGGCCGCACTTCCCCGCTCGCGGCTCATGCCCCGAGCGGGTTTTCCCCTCCTGGAGTTGCCAGCATGATAAGCCTGCCACTTGCGGCATTCCTCGCCGGGGCTGGCGTCGGCCTTACGGTGGCAGCGCCGATCGGCCCGATGGGTCTCCTGTGCATACAGAGAACTCTGGCGCTCGGTCTCGCTGCAGGGCTTGTCGTCGGCCTCGCCGCTGCGACCGTTCGCGCCGCCTACGGCATTCTGGCCATTCTCGGTCTGAGCGCAACGGTGATGACGGCAACCGAAGCAAGCGCTCAGATCCTGTCGCTGCTCTCAGGGGCGATCCTGTTCTGGTTCGCCGGGCGTGTGCTGCGTCGTCAGGTCCTCGTAAACCCAGCCCCTGGGTGGAAATCCGGAGAACTCCTGCGGTCCTACCGGGATGCGTTGACGTTTGGGTTCTCCAACCCACTCACAGTTGTTCTCTTTTTCGCTGCCTTCCCGGCCCTTGCAACATCCGCGAGCTTCTCGGAAGCACCGGCTCTGGTGGGCGGCGTCTTCACTGGTTCAATTGGCTGGTTCTTGGCTTTGAGCAGCGCCGTCAACGCTCTCCGGAACCGCCTGCCTGCAAGAGCGCTGGACGTCACGAACAAGGCGTCCGGTCTCGTGCTCGCCGCGCTCGGGATGTTCATGATCACCAGCGCTTTCAGGCCGCTTCTGCTCTGAAAGTCCGTCCGGGCCGCGACTCAAGCTCAGGCTTCGAGGCGGCGTGAGGGTGTGCATGTACGAGAAGGGGCATCTGCACACCGAGACGATCAGCATCTGACATCTGCTCGATCAACGTCGACATCCGCAGTATTCAGCATCAACCACGAGATCATCGCGGTGCTCTACGACGAGCGGTTCGCGAAGGACCTCGAGGACGCCTTCGCGCTGGACCTCGCGCATTGCACCGCGTTCGAGCCGGGCGAATATGCACGACGCAGCGCTAACGCGAGCTTCAGGGACTCGGTAGCGAGATCGCCGTCTCTCCTGCTGTAACAATCGGGGGCGTGCCCATCTGGCGACGCGCTGGAGATCCATACGGCAGCAAGCCCGGCGCGCAGCCGAATTGCGTCCATGATCCGCTTGGACGGACAGGCCGATCCTCGGCTTGCTCATGGCCCACCTCCAGGGTGGCTCCGGGCCGGGATAATCCACGCGGACGCGCCATCGTTCCGGGGCGTGCTCCAATCCAGGAATGGCAACGTCCGGGCCTGGCCGAACGCAGGAGCACAGCATCGGATCACGCCAGAGACTGGGCAGCCGGTTCGACCGGGTCATCGACCCAAGGTCTCTTGCAGACACTCCCGGCCGCGACCCGATCACATACAACGTGATGGGAACCCTGCCGGGCCGATCCGTTCATCCTTGCACGCCTTCGAGCCCCGCTCTTCCCGAGCCGGACGGCCACTCGGGCCTCCGGCAGGGCACCTGAAGTCACGGGACTGTTAACGATGCGCCCGCGGTCGAGGAGGGCGGCTCCTACGCGACAGCCGGAGGATTGAAATGGCTGGCCGCCTTACGGGCCGCGCGATCCGTTCGTGGCTTACCAACTTCAACATCCCCCTTAAGCTGCACTATATGCTGCGTCGCCCGGGAGAGGCACGATCGAACACCGTGCCCCGGCAAGGGAACGACCATGGTGGCCATACCGCGTCCGAACCTGTCCCTCCGCGCGCGGCTGTTCATCCTGACCGCGGTGGCCCTGCTGCCGGCCCTAATGATCCTCGTCTACAACGAGGTCTCGCTCCGGCGCAGCCGCGAAGCCGAGGCCCACGATCTCGCGTTGCGCTACGGGCAACTCGCCGGCCTCGAGATGCAGGGCATCGTCAGCGGCATGGAGGGGATGCTCCGCACGATCGCGAGCACTCCGATCGTGCGAACCTTCGATCCCGAATCGTGCCGCTCCTTTCTCGCCGATATCCGAGCACAGTCGCCCCACCTCCTCACCATCATGGTCATCGACCGGGAGGGCTTCATTCGGTGCGGCACCGACGAGTCCGACATCGGTCAGGGCCTGGCTGACCGACCCTACTTCCGAAGGGCTCTCGAGACTGGAAGCTTCGTGACCGGCGAGTACACGGTGAGCCGGATCACCGGACGGAAAGGGCTGCCTCTCGCGACGGTGATCAAGGACGCCAAGGGCACGGTCGCGGGCGTGGTGGCGGCGAGCCTGGACCTCAACTGGCTGGGGGAGAGGATCCGAAGCCGCGACTTCGCTCGCGGCAGCGCGCTCACCATCGCCGACCGGGAGGGGGTGATCATTGCCCGCGAGCCGTTCCCGGAACGATTCATCGGAACCCGAATTCCGGAGCCCTACCAGCGGCTCGTTCACGCGGAGAGACCCGGAACGGAAGAGGTCACGAGCCAGGACGGCACTCGCCGGGTCATCGGCTATATCCCCGCTTCGGCGAGCCCGGACGGCCTTTACATCAGCGCCGGTATCTCGCTGGAAGAGGCTTTCGAGGCGATCGACCGGGCAACGAACCGGGGCCTCGCCCTTGCGCTTGCCGGGAGCCTCGTGGCCTTCGTCACCGCCTGGCTTTTTGCGGGCGCGTTCGTCCACAGGCCAGTCTCGCGGCTCGTCTACACCATCGCGGCCTGGCGGCGCGGAGACCACTCGGTTCGTACCAGGATGTCAACAAGTCACGGCGAGCTCGAATCTGTCGGAGCGGCAATCGACGGCTTGATGGACGAGCTCGCGACCCGGCAGGCCGCTCGCGAACGCGCCGAGGAGCAGCAGCGCATGCTGCTCAACGAACTGAACCACCGGGTCAAGAACACCCTTGCGACCGTGCAGTTCATCTCCGCGCGAACGTTGCGCAACGCTTCGTCCCCAGAGGAGGCTCAGGGCCTCCTGGAATCACGGCTGGCGGCCCTGGCTCGGGCGCATGACGTCCTCACTCGCGAGAGCTGGGAGGGGGCGGATGTCGGCGAAATCGTCGCTCAGGCCGTCGCGCCGTTCAGCGGGTCCGGGGAGGACCGCATCCGCTTCAGCGGGCCGCCGGCTCGGGTGGCGCCGCGAACCACTCTGGCGCTCTCCATGGCCTTCCAGGAACTCGCCACCAACGCCGTGAAGTATGGTGCGCTGTCGAACCGCGCCGGCACGATCAGGATCACCTGGAAACTGGTGACAGACGCGGATGCGGGGAGCAGGCTCCACCTCCGCTGGGAAGAGGCCGGTGGACCGCCAGTCCAGCCGCCAGGCCGTCGCGGCTTCGGTTCGCTGCTGCTCGAGCGCGTTCTGGCGCAGGACATCGACGGCGAGGTCAGGATCGAGTTCGCTGCGACGGGAGTGGTGTGCACGCTCAAGGCGCAGGCCGCGTAGATGGCCTGCGCCTCGAGCAGGTGCAGCGTAGAGCGGCGCCATGCGATGGTGGCGGAGTTCGGCATCGGCCACTCGAGGAAGATCGGGGCCCGGCCGTAGCGATGTACGTCGCCTGGGAGCGGCCCCGGTCTGAGGGACTGGACCGGGGCGAGTGCGCAGGGTGCCGCAAGTTCCAAGGATGACGCGGAAACCTGTCCTGACTCGCCGTCCCCCGCTTGTCCTCTCCATTCCTATGGCGCCGGAGATGATCGGAGAGGCCTTCTCGCTCGGCTGGCGCGCGCTGCTCCTTTGGGCCGCATGACGGTATGAAGAGCGTCCGCGAGTGCGACTACCAGTGCGAGCTGGACCCTTAGACGCTCGTGTGCACCCGCGGGGGCCGCAATGCCCTGTTGGTGCTCTCTCCGAACCTGAGGTGCCCGTGCTGCGGCTCCCGCAGAGATAGGCGCATCCTCCGCGCGGACGATCGAGGCGAGGAACAAAGCGCCAAGCTGTCCGTTCGTGAGGGAACGTGAATAATCGCATGGGGGGTGCATGCATACCGAACCAGTGGATGCCAAGAACCGGCGGATCGAGACGATCCTGTTCCTGGTGCTGGCCGTCGTGATCTGGCCCTTCATCGCAGTCGGCGTCGTCGCCGGCTGGGGGTTCGTGGTGTGGATGTACTATCTCTTCACCGGACCGCCGGGTCCGGTTTGAGGTGAGCACGCCATGAGTACCGCCGACGCGCCGTCCCGACGCGAGATCCTGACCGGGCGCTTGGTCGCCCCCGCCGCGCCGGAAGCCCACATCTCCAGTCTTGTCGTGCATGTCCGGCCCGAAAGGGCGCAGGCGGTGCGGAACACGCTCGCCGGAATCCCCGGCGTCGAGATTCACGCCGAAGCCGCAGGCAAGATCATCGTCAGTCTCGAGACCGACACCGAGGCCGATATCGTGACACGCCTGAACGAGATCTCGCTTCTCGACGGCGTCATGTCGGCCGCCCTCGTCTACCACCATTTCGAGCCCGCCGCGGAAGAGGATCCCGCGGCAAGGAAGGGATGAGCGTCATGGAACTCTCACGCCGCACGTTCCTCAAGGCCCAGGCGGCAAGCGCCGCCGCAGCGGCGGCCAACGTTACCCTTCCCGCACAGGCGCAGAACCTGCCGGTCGGCGAGGACATCAAGCTGCAATGGTCGAAGGCGCCGTGCCGGTTCTGCGGAACCGGCTGCGGTGTCATGGTCGGGGTCAAGGACGGCAGGGTCGTTGCCACCCACGGCGACATGAAGGCCGAGGTGAACCGCGGCCTCAACTGCGTGAAGGGCTACTTCCTCTCCAAGATCATGTATGGCGCGGACCGGCTGACACAGCCGCTCCTGCGCATGAGGAATGGGCAGTACGCGAAGGATGGCGAGTTCCAGCCGATCTCGTGGGACCAGGCCTTCGACGAGATGGCACGGCAGTTCAAACGCGTCCTCAAGGAGAAGGGGCCGGATGCCGTCGGCATGTTCGGCTCGGGCCAGTGGACGATCTGGGAGGGCTACGCTGCCTCCAAACTGATGCGGGCAGGTTTCCGCACGAACAATCTCGACCCAAACGCGCGTCACTGCATGGCCTCGGCAGCCGTCACGTTCATCCGGACCTTCGGCATGGACGAGCCCATGGGCTGCTATGACGACTTCGAGCACGCCGACACCTTCGTGCTCTGGGGCTCGAACATGGCCGAGATGCACCCGATCCTGTGGACTCGGATCACGGACCGGCGACTCTCCGCGCCGCATGTCCGCATCCATACCCTCTCGACCTACGAGCACCGCACGACCGACCTGTCCGACGCCGCGATCATCTTCCAGCCGGGAACGGACCTCGCGATTCTGAACTACATCGCGAACCACATCATCCAGACGGGCGCCGTGAAGCGGGAGTTCGTGGAGCGCCACGTCAACTTCCGCGTGGCCAATACGGATATCGGCTACGGGCTGCGTCCGGAGCACGTGCTCGAACAGCGCGCCCAGCACGCCAACGACGCGCAGGTTTCCCACCCCTCGACCTTCGAGGACTACGCCAAGTTCGTGAGCGAGTACACGCTCGAGAGGGCTTCCGAGATCTCCGGCGTGCGGCCCCAGCAGCTCGAGGCTCTCGCGCGCCTCTACGCCGATCCCAGGACGAAGGTGATGTCGCTCTGGACCATGGGCTTCAACCAGCACGTCCGCGGCGTCTGGGCGAACCATATGGTCTACAACCTCCACCTGCTGACCGGGAAGATCTCGGAGCCGGGCAACAGTCCCTTCTCGCTGACCGGGCAGCCGTCCGCCTGCGGCACCGCCCGCGAAGTCGGAACCTTCGCGCATCGGCTCCCGGCCGACATGCAAGTCGCGAACCCCGAGCACCGCAGGCACGCGGAGCAGATCTGGAAGCTCCCGGAGGGACTTCTGCCCGGCAAGGCCGGCTACCACGCGGTGCAGCAGGACCGGATGCTGAAGGACGGCAAGCTCAATGCCTACTGGATCATGTGCAACAATAACCTCCAGACGGCGCCGAACACCAATAATGAGACCTATCCGGGATACCGCAATCCGGCGAACTTCGTCGTGGTTTCGGATGCCTATCCGACCGTCACCGCGCTGGCGGCCGACCTCATCCTTCCGACCGCGATGTGGGTCGAGAAGGAAGGGGCTTATGGCAATGCGGAGCGTCGCACGCATTTCTGGCACCAGCTCGTCAATGCGCCGGGCGAGGCCCATTCGGATCTGTGGCAGCTCGCCGAGTTCTCGAAACGCTTCACCACCGACGAGGTCTGGTCCGAGGAGATCCTGGCCAAGGCGCCGGAATATCGCGGCAAGACGCTCTACGAGGTCCTGTTCGCCAATGGCGAGGCTAACAAGTTCCCGGTTTCGGAGATCGACCCGAGCCACGAGAACCAGGAAGCCAGGCACTTCGGCTTCTATATCCAGAAGGGCCTGTTCGAGGAATACGCCGCGTTCGGACGCGGGCACGGACACGACCTCGCGCCGTTCGACACCTATCACGAGGTGCGCGGGCTGCGCTGGCCCGTGGTCGACGGCAAGGAGACGCTCTGGCGCTATCGCGAAGGCTTCGACCCTTACGTGGAAAAGGGTTCGGGTTGGCAGTTCTATGGCAACCCGGACAAGAAGGCGAACGTCGTTGCGGCTCCCTATGAACCGCCCGCGGAGGTGCCCGACGAGGAGTTCGACCTCTGGCTCGTGACGGGTCGCGTGCTGGAGCACTGGCATTCGGGTTCTATGACAATGCGGGTTCCCGAACTCTACAAGGCATTCTCCGGCGCCGTGCTGTTCATGCATCCCGACGATGCCGCGAAACGCGGCCTCCGGCGAGGGCAGGAGGTCCGGGTGGCGTCGCGGCGTGGCGAGATCCGCACTCGCGTTGAGACGCGCGGCCGCAACAAGACGCCTCCGGGCGTCGTCTTCGTGCCGTTCTTCGACGCGAGCCAGCTCATCAACAAGGTGACGCTGGACGCGACCGATCCGATCTCGAAGCAGACCGACTTCAAGAAATGCGCGGTCAAGGTCGTGGCGGCCAGCGTAGCGGAGAATACCCCATCAGGAGCGCCCGCCGGGGGGATTGTGCGATGAGACGTCCGATCCTCCTCTCGCTCGCTGCATCGCTGCCCTGCCTCTTTGCGGGAGCCATCATGGCCCAGGTCGGCGGGCCCGGGCGCGACGCGCCGCGCCTGCGCGGCCCGGAACCCTTCACGCGCGAGGTTCCGGCGCCGCCAATGCAGCGCCAGATCACGGACGACATCCGCCGCCGACGCAACTATCCCGACCAGCCACCCCTCATCCCGCATTCCATTGAGGGGTATGCGCTCGACCTGAACGCCAACAAGTGCCTGTCCTGCCATTCCCGCAAGTTCACAGAGCAGAGTCAGGCGCCCATGATCAGCGTGACGCACTACCAGGACCGGGACGGCAATTTCCTGGGAGGAGTCGCCCCGCGGCGCTACGCCTGCCTGGCCTGTCACGTGCCTCAGACCACGGCTCAACCCCTCGTCGACAATCTGTTCACCGACATGGACGCGCTCGCCGAGCCCGAGCGACGGAGCCGCTGAAATGGTGACGTCGATCACGCGGGCTCTCGGCGAGTCGCGCCTTGGCGAATGGATCCGCCGGGCCTTCTCTCCCGCGCGGACGCTGAGCCTCGCTTTCCTGACGCTCGGCGGATTCTTAGCCGGCGTCTTCTTCTGGGGTGGGTTCAACACCGTCCTGGAGGCCACCAACACGGAACGGTTCTGCGTGAGCTGTCACGAGATGGAGACGAACGTCTTCGAGGAGCTCAAAGGCACGATCCACTTCGTCAATCGGTCGGGCGTGCGTGCGACCTGCCCGGATTGCCACGTGCCGCACGAATGGACCAATAAGATCGCCCGCAAGATGCAGGCCTCGAAGGAGGTCTGGGGCCACATCTTCGGCTCGATCAACACGCGCGAGAAGTTCCTTGCGCTGCGCCGGCACCTGGCGGACCGGGAGTGGGAGCGCATGAAGGCCAACGACTCCCTCGAATGCCGCAACTGCCACTCGGCTGAATCGATGGACCTGACGAAGCAGAACCCGCGCGCGGCACAGGCGCATGAGCGTTTCCTGTTCACGGGCGAGAGGACCTGCATCGACTGCCACAAGGGGATCGCGCACCGACTGCCCGACATGTCCGGGGTGCCGGGGTGGCAATGATGCAGATGCGAGCGAACGGCGGCGCCGGCCACCGTAGCATCCTCCCAGCCATCGTGCTCGCGGCTCTCGCCTTCGCCGCCGTCATGGTACCGGCTATGGCTGTGGCACAGCCCAGCGCATCGACCCAGGCCGCCAAGCCGCCGGATGCGGAGACGTTCGTCAGCTTCGCCCACAGTTTGGCCGTCGTGCAGGCCCGCGCTGCCGAGCTGGTTGCGTCCAGGGAAACGAGGCCGGAGGCACGGTCCTTTGCGCAACGGATGGTGGAGTTCCGGCGCGGTCAGATCGCAAGACTCGAGGGCGTCGCCCGGGAGAACAGCGTTCCGGTTCCGGCGCTGCCCCAGTTCGAGCACCGGATGATCCTCGAAAATCTCGAGCCGCTCGACTTCCTGGCGCTCAGCCGCCGTTATGCGGAATTCCAGGTCCAGGCCTTGGAGCAGGAATTGCAGATCTATGCCAGCGTGCAGGATGCGCCCGTCGGATGGCTCAGCGCGCTTGCCCGCGAGATGCTCCCTGAGCTATCGCGGCTGCTGGATGAGGCACGGGAGATGCAAAAGGCTGTCGGCCCCTAGCTTCCGGGTGCCTGGTTTGTACGAGGGCACCCTGCAAGGACGCTCCGATCTCCATCGAATGTTCCCTGCCGCGCGATCCCGGACCGATGCGCCTCATAGGCCTCGATCAATGCTATGCGCAGAGCGATCGCATATAAGCAGTTCCAGCCGTGGCGTTGTGGGCTGAACAAGTATTGTGGTCTACGTTTATATGCACTCATTTTTGTTCAATTGGCCCAGACAGCCCGAATCAATTGAAGATCGAGATGTCCCGCCGAAAAGGTGTTCAGGCGCAAATTGTTCACTTTGCGCCTCTGGCCGCTCTCCCTAAAGACCGGCGCTGTGCAAGAGATATCTGATACCGGGATTCCCGACCACCGACCGACCGGCTACTCGTCACGGTAACCGTCGAAGGCTCGGCAGAGCAGGACAGCAGGCTGCCGACGTTGGCCATAGTCCCCAAGCGAGCAGAGCGGCCGAACGAAAAAACAAATTTCGCAAACAATTTCAGATACTTGCGCAATCGGCTCGAACTCGATACGTTCCGCCAATCGGGCACGAGGTGAAGACTGTAAAGTCGGTCAGGCCCGTGGTGCTCTGGCACGAGGAGGCGGAATGAAAGCTAACCGTTTGAGCGCCTCGCGGTGCGGTCTTCGGTCACTGCTATGATCGTGGCAGACAACCTTCAATTCGGAACCGGATGCGCGACACGCATTCGCGTTTACATCAACAACCGCTCCGACCTTCAGCATGTAAAGCTGGGCGAACCGTTCATCGTTGAAGAGCCAACGATGAAGATAGTTGAAGAACCGTCCACGTTTCTACTGCGCGCATTTGTACAAAGTGGAAGAAACGCTTCTAAGCATTCGTGGTGGGCGGCGGCTTACGCTATCGCGCACTGGTTTGAAACACTCAATCATCTCGGACTCGACTGGCAGATCGCAACCAGAGAGAATCTAATCCGTTATCGAGACGCTCATTTCGCCCCTGGCATCATCTCACCGCAAACGGGAAGGCCGTATTCGAAAAACACTGTCCGCAGCAGAATGCTGTACATCATCCAATTCTACTCTTTTCAAGCGCGTGCCGGAGTGTACTCAGGAAGTCTGCACGTCGAAAGCATGCGCAGCGTCACTAAAGAGCCACGGACAAGACTTGATGCTGCTACCTACACTCAACGAAATTCAGCACAGGGCGAACTGACCTCCCTCCTTCCAAGGAAACGTCGGGCGACAAGCCCGATTCGTCCTTTCTCCGGAGTCGAGTGGGACAAATTTACAGAAGCATTGGGTCCGCTCCCATCGGAACAACTGAATGCGCAAGCGCAGTCGTGTCGAAACCGCTTGATCATTATATTAACAGTCCTGACGGGACTTCGCGTCTCCGAGGTAATGAGACTCACCTGCCACGACTTCCTCACGATGAAACCAGACACCAATTCTCCTGCCGTAGAGCAGCCCCTCAATGTCAACGGAAAGGGCGATATCGACCGATTGGTGGGCATTCCAAACTGGCTCGTCGCAGAGGTGCAAACCTATATCCACGGCGAGCGAGCGAGGGCTGTACAGAGCATCCGTGCCGCTGGCAGGAAAACTAACGTCTCGGCGCTGTTTGTATCCAATGTTGGTCACAGTCGAGTCGGCCTGCCAATGACCAAGCGCTGCTACCAAAAAGTTGTTGAGAATGCATGCGTAGCGGCCGGGTTGACTAAGATCATTCAGCGAACCGACCCGATAACAAGATCAATAACGTGGGTAGAGAAGCCAAAGCATTGCTTCCACGATCTTCGGCATACCTTCGCAGTGCTATTGTACCAAGCCGAGAGGGCAATCGGAAATCCTGAACCGTGGAAGCGCGTCCAACAGGCACTTGGGCATAAGTACCTAAAGGAAACCATAGAAACGTACATCTCGTTTGTCACGGTATTCGATAACACGCCCCACGTCGTAAATACGTGGGATTTGATCGGACAAACTCTACCAGGAAGGCCGACATGAGAACTGGGCCTGAAGCGAGCAGCATTATCGCGCAAGCGATTAGAGAGAGCTATCGCGACATTGACGTAGTTGACCCTTCGAACCATCGCGCCGCCCTTTGCAAAGAAGTGGAGTGCGACGTTGGAGAAAGACTGCACAATACGCAGTTATATGCTCTCGCTAATAATCTGCCATGGCTGGCAAGAAGAGGCTTTCCATTTCTTGATAAGGTCCCATTTCTTGCTCTCCCACTCTTTCAGGCGCACCTAGCATGGGCGGGAGGTAAGGAGCGATCTACGGAGGGGACCGGCAGGGTACTTTTACGCCTGTTTTGCGAGTTTCTGCATTCCACGGGTCTCGGAGACTTGCGGCTGGAAGATATCGATCGCGCTGTCATAACAGCATTCGTGCACTGGCTAAACGCGCCGAATAGACACAACGGAAAACCGTTCGCACTAGGAACGAGAAGGCGCGCATACTACCACGCCCGTATCCTCCTTGGAGAGTTGGCCCTTCTGGAGCAATATCGAGCACAAGCACGTAGAATTATAGCTCTCTGGCCGATGCGACAGTGGCCAGGAGCAGATCGAAGATCAACTCCGACACCGCGCTTGCCGCGCGAAGTTCTCGAAAGAATCATTCACGCAGCGACTACAGAAATACTCGAAACAGCGAGAAGACTTAACGACACGCAAAACCGTAGTTCGCTATTTCCGACATCGGCGAGGCACCTCGTCCCATACGCGCTCGTGGTAAGCGTCGCGACGGCATTCAATCCGCAGAGCGTCCTTGCGTTGGAATGGAGCGATATCGAAGAAAGTTCGCTTCTCGGAGAACCAGTAATAAGATTATATGGGAGTAAGCCTCGTTCGGCGACCGATCCAGTGATTACAGTGAACGCCCAATCTGTCAACGGGTTCGGGGTTGGTATGGCCCTTCAAACACTGCGCGCTTGGACGATCGGATTGCAATCAGATCTTTGCCCGAACCACAGAGACCGATTGTTCATCTATGCACCTTCGCGGCGGAATGGTCGATCAAGGGCAATAGCAATAGAAGGATTCCACGGCCCCTCGTCAAACAGAATGTGGCAAGTCGGACTGAAGAGATTTTGTGCCGATAATGGCATCCCTCAGTTTACCCTTTCTCAAATCCGCCACACAATCTCTGACGAGTTCCTACTTCAAGGCGGAGACATCAGGGCGGCAAGAGTACTCCTCAATCATCAGAGCGTTGATACCTCTTGGGCCTACTATTCCAAGGATGGAGTGCGTCAGCGGTATGTTGAAAGTCTTGGCGAAGTCTTCTTGCTCCGAGAAAGATGGCGTGAAACCGGCGGAATAATCGATCCGCGCGATCGTACGGCAGCACAGCGTCGGGAGGCCGCAACGCCGGGCTTTGTGTGTTTCGATCCTTTTGATAGTCCGCAGTTAAACCAGACGCCGGGCCGCCTCTGCACTGCATATGGCCGTTGCCCTTCATGCCCTCTGGCGGCAGCTTGTGTAACGGACAGATCCTGCGTTGCTGCCTACTGCGCATTGCGACGTGCTATAGTTGAAGCCCACGTAAGCCACACCTCACAAGCCTGGACTATTCAATGGGCACCAGTACTTGTTGATATTGACGCACTGTTAGCGCTCGTGCCGCCCGACGTGATGAAGCACGCATCAACGATTACGATGAGATTGCCGATGGTCGGGTAGATCGCCATGCGCGCGGAAGCTGTTGGCGACGGCGTCGCCGAGAGGCTGTATCTCCTTCCGGCCTCTAGGATTGCGGCAGCGAGGATTTCCAGTCACTCGCGATGGGATGACAGCGTTTGGCACTTCGAACGTAGGGCACCCGGACAGCGTCGCCCAACGATTTATTGGAACTTCGAACTCCCCGACGGCAGTCGCCTGACAGATACGCCGCACGAGGTGCTACTGGATGCACTAAAACGCTTCTACTGGTCTCTCATGTATGCACCCAGTCAAGGAGGAGCGTTATCAGCCGTCAGCGTTGCAGGTCTTCACACTGGTCTCCGCTGCTTTGTACGATGGATGATTCTTAACGGCCTGCCCGCGCTTAACATGGTATCGGCAGAGATGTTGGACCGATATAGAGATGACCTGCCAGCAATCATAGCCGGAGACGACGATCTGACCATTGATGAATTGGAGGATGATGAGCCAACATTTGGTCGGTCCGCAGTTTGGAGTAGACTTGCTGTGCCGAGACTGTTGTGGCAGCAGGCCGAAGTTCTCCGCGAAGCCGGGTGTGCGTCCATTGCCGACGAGCCATGGCCCGGCGCAAACCTGAACACACTAGCGTTAAGCATAGCTACGAAGGCGGGCTCCCAGATACCTCCGTTGCCAGATGAAGTTTCTATTCCAATTCTGGAATCCGCTTATTACTTGGTCAACGAAGCTGCCAACTCTATTATTGCTCTCCAAGACGTGGTGGTTGCTAACAGCGGCAGTTCCACTACCCACCTCAAACGACGACGTGCGGCGCTGGACCAGCACCTGCGGACCATCGACTTCTCAGCACACCCGTGGCTTGCGAGACTGTGCCCAAGTCTATGTAAAAATGGGAGAGTTCAAAAGGTTGAACTCAGGCGTTTGGTGCTTGATTTGGTGAGTGCCGCAGTGATCATTGTCCAGGCGACCACTGGCATGCGGATATCCGAAATTGCAGCGCTTCGCGCTGGGATCAATCGAGCAACGGGATTGCCCCGGTGTGTGCACGTAAGGCCCTCCGTGAGCGGGGCGTACGAAATATTCTTTGTGCGATCGTTGCTGTCGAAAACTGTCGAAGCACCTGAGGAGAGGCAATGGCTACTTGGGATGCGGTTGCAGGGAGATAGTGTGAATTTTCCGCCAGCCCTTACCGCCGTTGTCCTTTTGGATCGGCTACTGCGACCATGGCGCGATCTTATACAATCGGAAGACTTGATTGTTGGCTTCACGGCGCGATCGCTGCCGAGGAGTCGATCGGGGGTTAGCGTGGTCAACAGTGAGAGATTGCTCAGCCACATGAGAATGTTCATCGAGCGGCATGTAGATCTTTCACGGATTTCAGATACATCAAAAAGAGCAGTACAGCCAAACGACCTCAAACGGTATCGGGATTCCCGAGGTCAGTGCTTTCGATCGCATCAGTGGCGGAAGACACTGGCACATTTCGTATTTAATACCGACTCCAAGTTGCTGCCTGCACTACAGATCCAATTCCATCATATAAGTCTGGCTATGACAGAGAGCAGCTATCTCGGACACAATCAGGCACTATTCGAGACGTTTTCCTCTGTCCGAAGACAGGAGACGGCTAGTTTTATCTATGAGGCGTTGTTCTCTGGAAGGTCGCTTGCGGGGCGAATGGGTGAACAGTTGACCCGATACATGGACGAGGTTCGGGAGCTTGTTCATGATCTTACACCACCACGCGCTTGGCAGCGGATTTTCAGTTTTGTCGAAACTGCTGATCTCAAACTTTGGTTTTCACCTCACGGGAAGTGCCTGCCACTGAATCCTGGACATATGCGCTGCCATGACCTCGCAGGGACGGCTTCCTGGCAGAACCGTGAGCCAAACTACAGCGCGCGATCACCCTCTGTATGCGTAGGATGCCCGTCATTTGTTCTTGATGAGCGGCACGTTGCATTCTGGGAGCAGCGCTACATAGACAATTGGGTTGCATTCAAAAGAGCGGAGATCGGCCAGGGGTTGGGTGGCTTTCGCGCTGTGCGCGCCAGAGCCGATCAGGCTAAGGCGCTACTCATGCAGATTGGCGCTGACATCGAGTCGTTGGAGACGAGGGCAAGGCAACATCTCGGAGGGCGCAATGGTGCATAGAGGCAAGAGTGGTGTAGAGTTTGCGTTAGAGCAGGCAGTTGATCGCCTTCTGCATAGCAGGCCGAAAGACGCGAGGCTAAGGGTTGCGGCAGCGCGCGGGAAATTGAAGATTAACATAACTACCGTCGCCAAGGAGGCTGGTAAGTCCCGCACACTTATCGGGTACGATAACTGCGCTTACCCGGAGGTCCGGAGGCGAGTTCAGGACCTGACCGGTAAGGCCGAGCGGGGCACGCGCCAATCTTCATTAGTTGCTTGCCTCCGTCGCGAGGTCGCGGAATTACGTGAGAAGCTGTTCTTTCAGCAGTTTCAGATGAAGGAGAATCTGAATGCACGGCTTACCGCTGAGACTGACCGAGATCAGTACCGGGCGGCGTATCAGCGATTGCGGGACAGTGCTTCCAGCAAAGGACAGGTAGTCTCGTTAGTTCGAAAGCCGAACACAGGGCAGGACTAAGGCTCCAGAAGTTGGTGCCTCAGAGAAAGCTTGTTGCAGTCCATGCATAAAGGACGATGAGGAACTGTTTTAGGTTAGATCGGTCGCTTACTTGTCTTCGAAAGCTCTGTCCCAACTGGACAGCGCCGCGATGTCCTCACCCTCGGCTACTCGTTGTCCGAGCATGGCACGTCCCGCAGCCCAGAGTCGGTAATCTGTCACAGTAGTACGCGAGCGTATGCTTTCGAGCATCGTCGTCAGGCGATCAACCTGCTGTCTCAAAGCGCGCACGCCTTGGCCAATCCTGCGCTCGGTGCCTTCTGCACCCGAGGCTGCCAGCGAAAGCCATTCGAGACCCAACCAATGTACGATGAACTCAGCAAGCACCTGCCAGTTCTCGATGAAGAACTTGAACTCGCTGGTCGCCAACCGTCGAGCACTGCTCTGGCGCGATTCGGTGGTGATTGCACGCTGCTCGCACCAGTCCTCGAATTCCTGACACCAAATCTCCCGATCCTCACGGTAACCCTTCGCCTGAATGTGCACGTAGTGTTTTGGAGCAAGGCGATCCACCTCGATTAGCTTAACCGAGAAGACGAGCCCTGGAAGTTCCGGAAGAGTGTGCTTGGGCAGGTGCATAAGTCAGAGTCACACGAGGCGGACGCAATCGGGACGGGGTTCATCAGACATAAATTTACTGGTCCTGATGGCAGCCGAACGAAGGACGCCAGACCGGAATTGGGTCTGGGCGGGAGTCCAAGAAGGGCTGCCGCACTGTCAACGACCTCATTGGATTCATATGCTCTCCCTGGTTGATCGAGGGCCGCTCGTGGTGCGGCGCAATACTCAGTTGCTACCGACCATCGACAAATTCCCTGTGTCTATCTATTATAATGGATAGGTACGAGTCTGCATATTCGATTCTTTCCGCTGCATGGACGTGCGGCGGACGGTGGGGCGAAATTTGCGATGGTGCCGCGAGGCGGCAGGGTTGTCGCAAGGACAGCTTGCAAAGCTGCTGGCGGCCAAGAAGCTAGGCGTCACGCAATCCTACATTAGCGAGCTTGAACATGGCCGCCGAAACCCGACGATTGTAACGCTCTCGTATATTGCTCGGGCACTTAAGGTCTCGGTTGCCAAACTCGTCGAGGACCGGCCCGAACATGGCAGGTAGGCTCAATCGAGTTGCTCGGAATAGCCTCGTATGGCACCGGGTCCGGCAGTGGCGGTGGCCTGACCGTCCCGTCTCCTGCGATTTGGTGGACGGGCTGGGGACGGACCTATCCGTTACTGGGAGTAGTCTTGCCCCAGCGGACCGGCCGTCGCACGAGGCAGGCGGCCTTGCGATTTGGAACGTGGCCTTGGACACGGTAGTTTAATGATTGAGGCTGGCGGTTGCTACCCGTCCGCCTCGTGACACCGAGAGAGTTACCATCTCGACACACCTCGAAGCCGTCT
The DNA here is from genome assembly GCF_001006805.1 of Microvirga massiliensis. Taxonomy (GTDB): domain Bacteria; phylum Pseudomonadota; class Alphaproteobacteria; order Rhizobiales; family Beijerinckiaceae; genus Microvirga; species Microvirga massiliensis. Next base: position 172,467 of record NZ_LN811366.1, read on the forward strand.
CACCAACGGCGTTACGGGCTACCGAGGCACCGGTGGCCCGTTTCGTTTGTCGTGACAGGCTGGGCTTCAGGCACAGGGTCCGGTGATTGGTCGAACCATTCAGCGCCTCCAGAGTGGGCGATCGGTGGGCATCTGACGCTCTGGACAGCCTAACATCGCGTCCTCCCGAGTCATCGAGTCCGCCGTATTGCAGAACGTAACGGCAACCGTGCTAACCAATGGTGGGGGAATCTGGTGATGGCTGAGTGCGGGCGACCAAGAATGACAAGCGGTGAGCAGGAGAGGAATGGTAGAGCCACCCCAAAAACCGTAGAGGCCAACGGCAACGGGCGAAGTCCGTGTACGGGATGCTGAGAGAGTGGCAGCGTAGCCGATATGAGTGTGTGGCTCACCCAGGCAGAGGCAAACGCGCTTCTTGCAATAGAGAAGCATCGCGTGGACGAAACGCGGTGGCGGTTACCAGATTTGGGCGGCGGAATCATGGTGCCGCTTACGTCAGATGATGGTTCGGAATCCTTCGTTCTCGACATCTCACGCGGCCGCGCTAATCTCCTAAAGGGAAAAGTCCAGAACAGGGTGCGCTCTTCAGTCGTGCTCGCCCGCATCGACTTCGGAGGCGCGCCTCATCGAAATCCGGACGGCGAGGAGGTAGCCTGCCCTCATATCCACCTATATCGAGAGGGGTATGGTGACCGATGGGCATATCCGGTTCCGGCAGAGCATTTCGCTCAGCCCGACGATCACTGGCAGACACTTGTCGATTTCATGCGGTACTGCAACATAATCCAACAGCCCATCTTTGAAAGAGGGTTGTTCACGTGAGCGAGATCGACCTCCTTATCGAAGGCTACTGGAAATGGCTTCGGGACAAAACCCTGGTCAAGCGGATCAAGGATTGGACCGAGATTACGACCCCGTACCTAGACAGACATAATGACTACATCCAAATCTATGCTCGGAGGAATGACAAAGGCTTTGTCCTCACCGACGACGGCGAGACACTTACCGACCTTGAACAATCTGGTTGCTCTCTCGATAGCCCAAAGCGGCAAGCGATACTCAGGAGTATTCTGAACGGGTTCGGCGTGCAGCAGCACGGGATCGAACTTCAAGTGAATGCAACGGCAGAAAACTTCGCTCTTCGGAAGCATAATCTTATCCAGGCTATGTTGTCCGTCAACGATATGTTCTTCCTTGCATCTCCTACTGTTGAGGCGCTGTTCTTTGAAGACGTAGCTAAGTGGCTTGATGACCAAGATATACGATATACGCCGCGAGTGAAGTTTTCGGGGCACTCTGGGTTCGACCACATGTTTGATTTTGTTATTCCGAAATCGAAAGTTGCCTCAGAGCGGATCATCCGGGCAATAAATAATCCTAGTAGGAATACAGCGCAAAACCTGATCATGGCCTGGATCGATACACGAGAGAGTCGCCCAGAGGGCTCAGAGCCGTTTGCATTCCTGAACGACAATGAAAAGGTGGTAGGCCCGAACGTAACGGAAGCGCTGCGCAACTATGGAATTACGTCGGTTGCGTGGAGCCAACGCGAACAATTCCGCGACCAGTTGGCAGCCTAAGGGCAGCCTTGTGCCATTTCTGACCGAAGCCGAGGTGGAACGCTGCTCGGGAAACAACCGACGAGGGGCGGAAGCGGACACTTCGCCGCTTCGATGACGCGGTCTTGGCGCTGACGACCGTTTTCAATCTCGCCTCGGCCACAGATCTCACCCGCGCTATCCGGGAGGAGGTCAGCTTCTTTCAGGCGATCCGGGCCGCGCTCGCGAAGTCGGTCTCCAACCGTAGCGAAATGTCATCCGCCGATCGCCACCTCGCCGTGCGGCAGATCCGTCAGCCGCTCGCTGATCTCGTCGAGATCGTAGACATCCTCTAGGCCGCCGGAATCAAGACACCCGACATCTCGATCCTGTCCAACGAGTTTCTGGCCGAGATCCAGTCGATGGACCGGCCCAACCTCGCCTTAGAGGCCCTGCGCAAGCTCATCACGGGCGAGATGCTATCGCGAAGCCGAACCAATGTGGTCGAGACTCGCGCCTTCACGGAGCGCCCGGACGCCTCCATCGCGCGCTACCATTCGAACGCGCTGACGACCGCCGAGGTGCTTCAGGAACTCATTAGGCTGGCAAAGGAGATCAGGGCGTCACGCCAGAGAGTCCAGGAACAGGGACTCGCACAAGAGGAAGTGCCTTTTACGACGCGCTGCCTGAGAATGAGAGCGCCGTTCAGGTGATTGGTGATCAGAACTTGCGCATCATCGCTCATGAACTTCTGGTCTGCATGCGGGGCAGCATCTCGGTGGATTAGATACACCGGGAATCCGCGAGAGCCCGGCTCCGGGTCTTGGTGAAGCTCATTCTTCGGAAATACGGCTATCCGTCTCCCGGATGCAGCGATTCAAACCGGCATCCAGCAGGCCGAAGTACTTTCCGCACGATGGACAGGATAAGCACAAATCTTCTAGGCGAAATTCCGTTCTTGGACCCGGAGACAATAAGCGATAAAAGCTTTCTCCGCGAGATCGCTAGGCTCGGATGCCACGAACTTTCGGATACGCTCGTCGGTGACCTCCGCAAGCCCATGTTTTAGAACACAATTGAAGGCGTGGATTTCGCTTGCAGGCGGAAGCAGCTTACGGGCGTTCACCTGGAGATTGGCCGCGCCACATGCCTCCAAGATAGTATAATAGGCCCGCTCAAGAAGTGAAAAATCGGTCGAAGAGCCAATGAGATCGTCCAAGTAGACCGAGATGAAGACGCTGTCGCGCTCTGCCGCACTGATTGCTCCCATGATCGGGGAGCGCATCAATACAAGGCTGGCTAAAGCAGGGGATTGAACAAAGCCAATCGGCAACGAGTAGCGTGGATCTTCAGCAACCGGGTTCCGAACGCACGACCACTTTCCGTAGGTTCGAGCCTTGTGAAATCCGGAGGCGTGTAAGGCCGCGCATACACGGTTACGAGAAATGGCGTAATAGAAATTCTGGAGATCGATTCTAAAGAAGAAGCGGTTGTCCAAGTGCCGGTGCAACGCGGCGACATGACCTCCGTTGCGGTAGTGATAGAAGCAGTCGGGAAATTCTAGGCGGTCTCGGCAAAACTCGACGATGCGCAAGCCCTTGCGAATGCACTCGTAATTTGGAACGAAAATGAACTTGCCTTCATGCTTGTATTTTTCTTTGTAGTTTTCGAGCATGGCGTCTGAGGGTAGTTGACGGCCTTGTCCACGAATTCAATCAGCGCAGGCAGGAGCTTATGAACGGTCCAACCCAGCCAAATGATCTCGCGAACAAGGCGTATGAAGTCCGCGTACTTACGCATTCTTTCGCCTCCATTCTCGACCACCAGCTTCCCACGACTCCAAACAGATGGAGCCGTCAACCAATAGACAATTTTCCCATGGTCAACCCATAGGTCATGCCAGAAAGACATACTGATGAAAGCCTGTAAGCTGACACTAGTAGTCCAGGAGCCGGGGACATTGCTGGCGGCTGCGCGGAACATGATACAGCCAAGCTTTGCGCGCAAGTGGTGAATGCCGTTCCGAGTGGGATTTCTGTGGATTCTGTCGCAGCGGGCTGTTCGCTCGACCGATTCGCCCCCAACTCGGGTAACCTGATGCCGACCTTCCGTATCGGAAGCGCAAGATGTTCCGGACGAGGTCGGGGCCACTGTCGAGCCGGTCATGAACTACGAAAAGCGCACCTCGACATTAGAGTCCAAGATCCGCACCCTCCACTGGATGGTGGCCATTACATTGGCCTGAACTTGCTCATCATACTAGGAGGGCTCGTCCTGCAATAACGTAGCTCGTTCCCGTGTCCTACTAGCGGAATTGGTCCGCTGGCATGCGTAACTGTCACGCAAGTCGGCAAGACGACTGATAGCTAAATACTTGCATGAGACTCTTTGAAATTGAAATGCCGCTTCTCTACTTACACAGCGGCAAGGTACATGCGCCCGGTACTCTTCTGCGCCCTGAGAACACCAATTACCCACTCGGCACAACAATTGAGGGCTTGCTGGAGAAAGGACGCCCCAGCGGAAGACTTCCACGGAAAGCAAGCATTTTCCTGAAGGACCGGCCCGACGGCTCTGCCTCGTATGTATATGAAGTGGTGCCATTCGGGATCGTTGATCGGGGGAGTATAGGGTGGTTGAGACTACTGGTGGGCGATGGCGAACGCGACCAGCCGTTGATCGACGAGTGGGTGGTGAATTATTGGGCTGGAAACGATTGCCCAACCGTTCCTGGAGAGTGGGAATATCGTGCTGAGAGGGTCCGGGTAGGACGCCTTCTCGGCGGGTATGTAAACCAATGATAGAGTGAGCCGTATAACTAGCTCAAGCCCACCGGAAGGACTTCTGCCTACAACAGAATTGGTCAGACGTTAAGCGTCGCCTGATCAAGGGAAACAGATAAGAGGGCGACGTGATCTTCGCGATCGCGATCGCCCTCCCATTCTGGTGGTAGCCTAACCGCCAACGAGGGCGGCGAATGGGACCCGCCGTCCTCACCTCCGACTAATATCACAGGAGCCGAATGGTTCCCAATCGGGTCATGCACCTTGGAGAGCCGACTGCGTCCTTCCGAGTGATCGGCTCCTATCAGCAATAGGCATCAACTGGATCGCATCGGCAGGGTGCTGCGATATTTGTGGTCTCCGCACCCTGCCGATGCTCTCGTAGCGGATTGGAGGCGTTCACAGGACGCGACCCCACGCGTGAGCGACATGAGTTCCTCCAATGAGGAGCCGGGCATTGGCAGGTCGGAGGCATTCTGAACAGTTTTTCAGAGTTCGCATAACGACCTCCGCACAAGAATATGCGCAACGGCCCTGCGAAACTGTCTCCGCAATTCAAATAGGATCGTCGGGAGCCGTGTTGTTGGCGCAGTCGTAAACAACCCAGCGCTGGCCAAGAGGCTCTGAAGGGAGCAACATCTCCGCAGGATGAAGGCTGTGGTCCGTGCATCCGAGAACCGTCGGATCATCGGCCCCAGCCCTGTTGATGGACGGCCGCCGTGCACCGTCACGCCGCACAGGGACAGCCGGTCGAGCGCAAGCTCGCCGCGATCCTGGCTGCCGATGTGGTCGAGTATTCGCGCCTCATGGGCGCGGATGAGGCCGGCACGCTGGCCCGGCTCAAGGCCCTCCGCAAGGAAATAATCGACCCTCGCATCACCCGACACCGCGGCCGCACCATCAAGCTGATGGGCGATGGCGCCCTCGTCGAGTTCCCGAGCGTCGTCGAGGCCGTCGAATGCGCGGTCGAGATCCAGGCCGCCGTCGCGGCCCGGAATACCGGGATTCCCGCGGACCAGCAGATCCGCTTTCGGATCGGCATCAACGTCGGCGACATCATCCTCGACGGCAAGGACATCTACGGCGACGGCGTGAACGTGGCCGCCCGCCTGGAGGGATTGGCCGAGCCGGGCGGCATCTGCATTTCGCGGGTCGTGCGCGACCAGGTTCGCGACAAGGTGCCCTACACCTTCGCGGACCTCGGCGAGCAGGCGGTCAAGAACATCGCCCGGCCGGTGCGCGCTTACCGCATCGTCTTCGACCCTGCCGCCTTGCCGACGACCATGCAGCCTGAATCGAAGAGCTTTTCGCCACGGGTTACCTGGATTGCCGCCGCGATCCTGTTGCTGACCATCGCGGGAGGATCGTGGTGGCTGATGCGGACATCACAGCCGCCCGCGCCGGCTTCCGCCCAGGCCCTCCCGCGCGCGGTCGAGCACATGGTGTCCACGGCAGGATTTCCACAAGGCGCCCCGGCTCCAAGCCTGTCCATCGTGGTCCTGCCGTTTGCCAATCTGAGCGGCGATCCGGAGCAGGACTACTTCGTGGACGGGATCACCGAGGATCTGACGACCGACCTGTCGCGCATCGACGGCAGCTTCGTGATCGCCCGCAGCACCGCCTACACCTACAAGGGCAAGGCGATCGACGTGCGGCAGATCGGTCGGGAACTGGGCGTGCGCTACGTCCTGGAAGGGAGCGTCCGGCGTACGGGCGAGCAGGTTCGTGTCAATGCGCAGCTCATCGATGCCGCCAGCGGGGCGCATGTCTGGGCGGATCGCTTCGACTCCGACCGGGCGGAGCTGGCGGCGATGCAGAACGAGATCACCGGGCGCATCGCTGCGAGCCTGAGCCTCACCCTGGTCGAGGCCGAGGGGCATCGCGTCGAGCGGGAGCACCGCACCAACCCGGATGCCCTGGATTACACCCTGCGGGGACGCGCGACACTGTTCAAACCGGGGGCGCATGAGAACAATCTCGAGGCGGCGAGACTGTTCGAGCAGGCCCTGAAGCTCGATCCTACGCAGGTCGAAGCGCTGGTCTTTCTCGCGGATGCGCTTGTCAGCGACGTGCTCGATTTCTGGAGTGCCTCGCCCGCGGAGAATCTGGCGCGTGCCGAGGCCCTCCTGGACCGGGCCTTGACGCTCGATTCCAACCGCGCCACGGCGCACCACGCCAAGGGCCTGCTCCTGCAAGCGCGGGGGCGCTTCGACGAGGCCGCCAACGAGTTCCGGATGGCGATCGCCCTCGACCGCAACCTCGCCCGCTCCTACCGTGCGCTCGGCCAGATGAGGACGTATGTTGGCCACCCGGAGGAAGCGGCGCCCTATCTCCTCCAGGCGATGCGCCTCAGCCCGCGCGACCACAGCCTGGGTGTGATGCAGTTCCACATGGGGTATCTCAATCTGGTGCTCGGCAACGACGATGCCGCGCTCGAGTGGCTGCCGAGGGCGCGCAGCACGAATCCCGAGTACTCCTATATTCACCTCACCCTCGCGGCCGAGTACGGCCTGAGGGGCGATCCGGCCGCGGCGCAAGCTGCGCTGGCCGAGGCCATCAAGCGCAACCCGCGCTACCGTTCGATCGCGGGAGCGAAGGCAGTGATGGCCACCTACAACAATCCGCTCTACGTCGCGCAGCGCGAGCGCGTTTACGAAGGGCTGCGCCGGGCCGGCCTCCCGGATGAATGACGGCCTGGGGGGTTCATCCCGGGCGAAACAATCACGGAAGTCCGAGAGATGTTGGCCTGAGCCGGAGGAGAAACCATGGTCCGACTGACACGCCGCGCCGTCTTGCAAACGTCTTTCGCCGCAACCGCCGCCGCCGCGTTCGGGTGGCGGGCGATCACCCAGGAAGTGCAGCCGCCGATCATCTTCGTGCACGGCGACGGCGACGATGCCGAGATCTGGTACACGGTCCTGTGGCGCTTCGAGTCGAACGGCTACGACCCGCGGCGGCTGATCGCGATCGACTTCCCGAACCCAGGCACCGGTCGGCCTGGCAATTACGGTCAGCCGCATCCGGGCCGCTCGACGACCGGGGAGCAGTTGATCGAACTCGCCGCGCGGGTCGAGGAGGTCAGGCGGAGCATCAGCCAGGACAAGGTCGTGCTCGTCGCCCACTCGCGCGGCGGCAACGCAGTGCGCAACTACATCAAGAACGGCGGCGGTCATGCCACGGTCACGGCGGCGGTGCTGTGCGCCTGCCCCAATCACGGCACCTACGCGTCCCGGGCGCCCGAGTTCAGGCTCGGCGAGACGAACGGCTGGGGCCACTTCCTGCGCCAGCTCAACGAGGGTCCCACTGAGGCCACGCCCGGGGTGCGCTTCCTGACGATCCGCAGCGACCGCAACGACCGCTGGTTCCAGCCCGCGCTGCCGCCGGATCACCCGGTCGCCGGCGGCCGCACGGGGGTGCCGAGCAACGCGGTATACGACAGCCCGGAGCTGACGGGTGCGACCAACCTCGTGCTGCCGGGGGCCGACCACAAGGAGGCCGCGCGCAGCCCGCGCGCCTTCGAGGCGATGTATCGGTTCATCCTCGAGCGGGAGCCCGCGCACCTGGACATCCTGCCGGAGGCGCGACCCATCCTGGACGGCAAGGTGACGGGTCTCGTGGGTAACCTGCCGACCAATCTGCCCCTGGAGGGGGCGGAGGTGGAGATCTTCGCGGTCTCGCCGGACACCGGCGAGCGGCTGGGCGGGGCGGCGCACCGGCGGGTCACCGGCGCTGACGGGAGGTGGGGACCGTTCGAGGCGGACCCGGCTGCGTATCACGAGTTCGTGCTGGCCGCGCCCGGCTATCCAGTGGAGCACATCTACCGCCCGCCTTTCCCGCGCTCCAGCACTGTCCTGCGCCTGCGTCCGAGAGGCTTCGCCCAAGATAGCGATGCGCAGGCTCCCGGGGCCGTGATCACGGTGGTGCGCTGCAACGGCAATCTGGCGCGCGACCGCGACAACGTTCTCGTGGACGGGCAAGTCCCGTCTGGCCTGCCAGGGAGCCCGCCGCAGCGCAACGAGACCACGCTCCGCCTCGACGCACAGGACAGGCGGCCAGTCCCGGTAGCCGTCAACGGCGAGCACCTGACCGTGCAGACGTGGCCAGCGCGCGACAACCACGTCGTGGTCGCCGAGGTCCATTACTGAGGCTTCACGGGAGCGCGCGATCCCCTGGGTTATGGGCCGCGGGTGCCGCCTGCCGTCAATCCGGCAGGCTTGGCTTGCAGCACTGATCCACGAGCCGCCGCCCGAAAGAACCCGGGCAACCGGGTGAGTCGGGTGGGTTGCAGGGACCCTTGAGTTGGACAAGCTCGTCCCGGACGACGGCTCGTACTCTCGGCCGTTTGAGCCCGATCGGGAGAGCCGACGCGCGTCGCGGGCAATGCGGTGGGATGCGTGTCGGCGATGTGACGGGCTCAGGTCCCGACGGCGTCACTCACGCACTTCTTCGTGAAGCTCGCCTTCGCGGCGCCCGCGAGCTTCTTCTCGCCCGCCTGTGCCTCGCAGGCCTTTGAGGCATCGGACTCGCATTTCTTCAGGAAGCTCGTCTTCGCCGCCCCGGCGAGCTTCTTGTCGGTCGCCTGCGCCGAGCAGGAGCCACCGGCCGCGCCCGGAGAGGCTGCCTGTGCCGTCGTGGCCGCTGGCTGCTGCGCCGGGCCAGGATGGGGCGCGGTCTGGGCGAGGACCGGTGCGGCCAGCAGGCATGAGATCGCGGCGAGAATCTGGAAGCGTGCAGAACACATTGAAGCCTCCCTGGCTTCACCGGACACGCCAGCCACTTGGAATATGTGCCTCGCAGGTTGAACCGACGCTTAACGCCCGCTCTGGGCCAGCCACTCGGCCGACGCGTGGCTGTTGCCCGTTGCAAGCCGTGAGCGGCTTGCGATGCGCGGGAACCCGAATGCAGCGGGGCGTTGCTTATGTGAGGATAGGGTGAGCACGAGCCCCGAGAGGTCTGCCGATGTCCGACACGCAAGTTCTCGTCGTGGGGGCCGGGCCGACTGGTCTGGTTCTGGCTCTCTGGCTGCGTCGGCTCGGTCTGCGCGTGCGCATCGTCGACAAGACACCGGAACCCGGAACCACGTCACGCGCCCTGGTGGTCCACGCGCGGACGCTCGAGTTCTATCGGCAGGTCGGCTTGGCAGAGGCGGTGGTCGCACAGGGCCTGGAGTTTACGGCCGCAAACCTGTGGGTGAGGGGCCGGAAGGCCGCCCGGGTCGGCTTCGGCGCGATGGGTCAGGGTCTGAGCCCCTTTCCTTATCTGGTGATCTTTCCGCAGGACGAGCATGAGCGGCTCCTGATCGAGCGCCTGAGCGCGACGGGAAGCACGGTCGAGCGCCGGACCGAACTCCTCAGCTTTGAAGATGGCGGCGAGCGCGTGCTGGCCCGCCTGCGACGGCCGGACGGGACCGAGGAGACGTGCGGAGCCGCATATCTCGCAGGTTGCGACGGGGCCCACTCTACGGTGCGCGATGGTCTGGGCATCGGCTTCCCGGGCGGGACCTACGCGCATCTGTTCTACGTGGCCGACGTGGCGGCGCGCGGGCCGGTGGTGGACGGCGAACTGCACGTGGCCCTGGACGACACGGATTTCCTGGCGGCGTTTCCGATGGCCGGTCCGGAGCGGGCCCGCCTGATCGGCACGGTGCGGCAGGCGGCGGAAGCCCAAAGGGAGGCGCTGTCCTGGCAGGATGTCAGCAAGCGCCTGATCGAGCGGTTGGGCATCGAGGTCGAGCGCGTGAACTGGTTCTCGACCTACCATGTCCACCATCGGGTGGCGGACAGCTTCCGGCAGGGCCGCGCCTTTCTGCTCGGCGATGCCGCACACATCCATAGTCCGGTGGGCGGGCAGGGCATGAACACAGGCATCGGGGATGCCGTGAACCTGGCCTGGAAGCTGGCGGCCGTCCTGCATGGGCGAGCCGGGACGGAGTTGCTCGACACCTACGAGCCGGAGCGGATCGCCTTCGCGCGACGCCTGGTGGCCACAACCGACCGGGCCTTCACGGTGGTGACGAGCCCCGGGCCGCTCGCCCGGTTCGTCCGCGTCGCGGTCGCGCCACGGCTATTGCCAGCGCTGTTCGCGTCGAATTTCGTCCGCCGTTTCATGTTCCGCACGATCTCGCAGATCGGGGTGCAATATCGCGGCAGTCGCTTGAGTGCGGGCCGCGCCGGCAGCGTGACGGGCGGCGATCGCCTGCCTTGGGTCATGCCGGACAGCAGCCCGGAGGAGGGGAGCGACAATTTTGCGCCGCTGAGGTCGCTGGATTGGCAGATTCACATCTATGGCGAGGGCGGGGCCAGGATCGTGGAGGCCTGCACGCGACGGGGCTTGGCGCTGCACATCTTTCCCTGGCAGCCCAGGGCGGCCCGCGCGGGCCTCAGGCGGGGCGCCGTGTATCTGGTGCGCCCGGACGGCTATGTCGGCTTGGCCGATCCGGCCGCCAGCCCGGCCACACTGGAGCAGTATCTGGACACCCGGAGCGTGCAGCCCCTGAACGCCGCACACCCGGAAGCGACCAGTGTTGAGTGGAGCCTCCACTGAAAGATCACGAGATTATTGGTCGGAACGAGATTCGCTCCCAAGCTGCCACTCCCACCAGCACCGCCGCCGCGGCGGCGGCGAGCGCAAGACGCGACATGAACAGCGACGCCAGCGCAAGCAGACCCAAGACGATGAGCCCGAAAAGATGCGATACCGGCAACCTCGCCGCAATCGCCCGCTTGAACAGCATGTTGCCGAGCAGGTAGAGGGCCGGCCCACCCAGGATGGCTACGATGGCGGGCGGTTCCGCGGGATCGGTCGGATGGGCCAGGATGAGTTCGTCGGACACCGCCGCAACGATGATGCCGGCCACGATGAGCAGATGGACATAGGTATAGGCGAGGCGCGCGACCCGTCCGGGATCGGCCGAATGGGAGATCTGCTCGCTCCCTCTCTCGGCGGCGGTGTCGAAGTAGAGCCACCACATGGCCACGCTGCCGACGAAGGCCACAATGAAGGCCGTTACGGTGACGGGCGTTTGTGCAAGCTCGGCAAAGGTGGCCCCGGTGACGAGGATCGATTCACCGAGGGCGATGATGATGAAGAGCCCGCAACGCTCGGCCATATGCCCGCCTTCGACATCCCAATCGACGGTTGCCGAGCGGCCCAGGCCGGGAGTCCAGAACCCGAGCCACGGTGCCATGTATTCGATTGCGAGCGCAATGATCCAGAATGCAAAGCGCGCCTCGCCGTGCGCCAACCCGCCGGCGATCCAGAGCACCCCGGACAGCGCGAGCCATGACGCGATCCGCTGGAAATTGCGGAAATTCGCGGGGCTGTGCCGCCACAAGGCGCCGACCATGAACAGGCTGCGCCCGACCTGCATGAATGTGTAGGCGCAGGCGAAGAGCAGCCCTCGCTCCTCGAATGCCCTCGGGATTGAGGTGGAGAGGAGCAGTCCGGCGAGCATCAGGACGAGGAGCAGGAGCCGGACGCGCGTCCTCTGCGGGTCGATCCAGTTCGTGACCCAGGACGTGAAGATCCACACCCACCAGACTGCCATGAGCAGCAGTACCGTCCGCAGCACGCCAGGGACGGTCAGGTCGCCGAGGAGAAAATGGGAGAGCTGCGTGACCGCGAAGACGAAGACCAGATCGAAGAACAGCTCGACGAAGGTGACCCTGGCGTGTTCGCCAGTCTTCCGGCTACGAAGAAGGTTGGCTCTGTCGCCCGACCTCGTCATGACACCCTTCGTTTTCGCAGGGGCGTGGTCACGATTGTTGCCTATGGTCTGACGGGTCGCGGCCTCGTCGGTCAAGTTGCATGGCTTGTACTTCCGATCGAAACTCGGAAGCCAAGACCACCAACCGCGCGGCAAGCGACTGTTGTCAAAAGAATTCAGGCTCTTCGGCCGCTCCTATGCCGAGGTTCACCAAAGCTGCCCTTCGATTGGGCGTCGCGCATGGCTGCACCGGGTGAAAACGACCCTTGGCTCACGGCTGGAGAGCAGACATCGGGACTACCCAGGCGGTTCGTGGGGCGGCCTCGGCTTGATCATGGAGGGGTGATTCTCGACTTTGAAGCTCAGCGGTCAGCGATGCTGGCAGGGAAAGTGTATGTCGATCTTACACGCAAACTCATCGAGGCGAGGGCGCGTGCGGTCATCTTGACCGACGAATACAATCGGTCGTTAGGGCAATCTCATGAGGTGCATGAGGCGATCCTACGGGGGCGCTCATTGTGAGCCGACCTTTCGCTGTGAATCTTACGGCGGCTTGAGCCTTGGATCCCGACCTTGCTCCGTAACGGTCAGGAGCCTCGGATGAGGCGGCTCGCTTTTCAAGCCGTCCAGCGTCGATCCCGATCTCGTGCCGATCAGTTCGTGGCTTGATCCACAGATCGATCGTCATCGCCAGCCCAGCGCCGGAGCGACATACTTCAGAATGGCCTCAATGACATGGGCGTTGTAATCGACACCAAGCTGGTTCGGCACGGTCAGAAGTAGCGTATCGGCCTCTGCAACCGCCTCGTCCGACTTGAGTTCCTCCATGAGCCTGTCCGGCTCCGCAGCGTAGGAGCGACCGAAGATTGCGCGCATGTTGTCGATGATGCCCACTTGGTCGTTGTCCTTGCCGCGCCCGAAATAGGCGCGGTCGCGGTCGTCGACGAGTGCGAAAATCGAGCGTGAGACCGAGACGCGGGGCTTGCGAGTGTGCCCCGCCTCCTTCCACGCTTCCCTGTAGCGGCGGATCTGCTCGGCCTGCTGGACGTGGAAGGGTTCACCTGTCTCGTCCTCCTTCAGGGTCGAACTCTGGAGGTTCATACCCTGCTGCGCGGCCCACACCGCCGTTGCGTTGGAGGCGGAGCCCCACCAGATGCGCTCGCGCAGGCCCTCCGAATGCGGCTCGAGGCGAAGCAAGCCAAGCGGGTTGGGAAACATCGGGCGTGGATTCGGCTCGGCAAAGCCCTCGCCCTTGAGGACGCTGAGAAGCACTCCCGTGTGACGGCGAGCCATGTCGGCGTCACTTTGGCCCTCTTCAGGCACATAGCCGAAGTAGCGCCAGCCATCGATCACCTGCTCGGGCGAGCCGCGGCTGATGCCGAGCTGGAGACGCCCACCGCTGATCAGATCGGCTGCGCTCGCATCCTCGGCCATGTAGAGGGGGTTCTCGTAGCGCATGTCGATGACAGCGGTGCCGATCTCGATGCGGCTCGTCTTCGCGCCGATTGCCGCCAGCAGCGGGAAGGGAGAGGCGAGCTGGCGCGCGAAATGATGGACGCGGAAGTAAGCACCGTCCGCGCCAAGTTCCTCGGCCGCCACGGCAAGGTCAATGGACTGAAGGAGGGCATCACGAGCCGAACGTGTCCGTGACTGCGGTGAGGGTGACCAGTGCCCGAACGAGAGAAAGCCAATCTTCTTCATGAGCCGGTCCTATGTAAGTGCTGTCAGTCGATCCGACACGATGGCAGGCAGATCGGCTGTTCGTGCCGAAGCTCCTCCGTGAGCGCTGCCACGGCAGATCAATCCTGCCGCGTGTCCGCTTGGACGGGTCATAACCAGATACCCTGGAAGGACGGGAAGTTTTCTCCAGGCTGCCCCGATCCGGACCTTCGCGTTCCGGAAAACAGGGAGTAGCCGGCCGCTTGCCGTCGCCTGAAAGCAACATCCTCCGAAGATCATGCGGCCGCAGTTCCGTGGCTTCGGGACCCAAATGGGAGATTGGGGACGATGGCCTGCGTGGCCTTCAGTGTGTCGCGCCAGGGCGACCCTCGATGGCTCCGCCCTTCTCCAGGAAGATTTGCCCGAAGGCCGAGAGCGCATGCGCCATCAGGTTCGGCTGGTCGCCTTCCGGCGCCAGCAGAATGAGATCGGTGAGACTCTCCACCATCATCGACGCCATTTCGACGAGGTCCGTGTCCCCGTGCTCGAACCGCTGTTGCACGAGCTGATTGATATCGCAGTGCAGGCAGTCAGACATGTCGTTCTCCTGTTGTCGGTCTGTCACGGACGCTTCGCGCGCGGCTGTCCAAAGTCTCCCTGAGACGCTTTACCGGATCGACCTCAAGCTCACCAAACTCGTTGCGCCGGCGAGGATCGCTGGTCTGGTCGCTCCAATCGACTGTAACGCTGTCCCGATCGCCTGACTTTGCGCAAGCAGAACACCGATCTGCCTCCACAGATCTGCGCATCGCGTGCCAGCGAGGATGCCGTATCAGATATCGCGCGGGACGGCGTCGGGTGCGGGCACTTCGGTCGGGGACGGGACTGGGACCCCCTCGGGACCAACCCCGGGAGGCCCGGCGGACGGAATGTTCAGGGGTTCGCTGATGCCGGGCGGAATCGCCGGCTCCGGCGGCTCCGGCGGCTCCGGCTGCTCCGGTGGCGGGACCTGCGGGTTTGGCTGAGAGGGAGACGGGTGTCGGGCATGGTCGTAGCACCATCGCTCGCAGACCCACATAGGGCGTTCCCTTGTGAGATTGCGCCCGAGCGACCAGAGATTCAGATCTGCGTGGCGCAATGCCAAACGGCTGGCAGGTTGAGCGCCGGTGTGGCAGTGAAAGGGCTTCTTTCGCTGAGTACGAGATGACGATGGGCCGAGACAACGATTACCGGGGCAACCGACGCGGACGGGGCGATGACTCCCGCGATCCCTGGAGCACCGAGCGGCAGGCGCAGCCCTCGTTCGGAGATCGGCCGATACGCCCTCGATCCGCCCCGGCGGTCTCCTCGGGGCCGGAGACGGAGGCGCGGGTGAAGTGGTTCAATCCGGAGAAGGGCTTCGGTTTCGTCGAGCTCACCGATGGCTCCGGCGAGGCGTTCCTGCATGTCAGCGCCGTTGAGCGCACCGGTCACTCGGTCCTGGAGCCCGGCACGACCCTGATCGTGCGCACCGGGCAA
>NZ_LN811366.1:189925-207573 GCF_001006805.1 Microvirga massiliensis
TCAACGACCGGAGGCCCAGTCTGAAGGACTCGTCGGGAAATCGCCAAACGTCCGGTCTTCACACTGGCCGATGCTCCCCAGGAGGGCATCGGGATCTTGCGGGTTGGGTTCCGGGGGGATCATCGACGAGGCGGAGCATTCCGGCACCTGAACCAGCAACGGGGTGATGGCCTCACGCGAAGCCGTCGCCCTGGCGCAAATGGACCAAGTGCCGCACCGCGTCCCGATCCCCATCCCGCAAGGCTTGCAAGGGTGTCTTGGCAGCGAGCAGGGTGCCGGTGCGCCGCTGTTCGCCGATGAGGCCCGTGCGTGATCCCGAGCCGCTGCGCAGTCTCTGAGGCCGACACTGTGCCGCCGGCCTGGCGCTGGAGCGCCTCACGGTACTTGGCGTTCCGCGCAGCGCGGGCGGGTCGGACTCGGCATGAGCTTCGAGCATGGAGCCGAACGGCCTCAGAATGCACTGCTTGTCGGCCCGGGTCAGCATCGCCTGAGTTTTCACGAACGGACCTGCCCGGGATGCAAAACAACCCGCATGGGGCTCATCCTCGAGAGCCGGTCAGCATTCCAGCGGTGCTCCCTTCCGGCGAGGTGCGGGAACAACCGGGAGCGCGTAGCGTTCGGCTCCCGCAAGCGGAGGGCACGCAGCCATGCCGATCGCGCTTCAGGCCGGGCTGTGGGGGCTGTTCAGCGGCTCGGCCCTGGTGATCGGGGCCGCCATCGCCTGGTTCCTGCACATCCCGCAGCGCGTCATCGCCGCGATCATGGCCTTCGGCTCGGGCGTGCTGATCTCGGCCCTGTCGTTCGAACTCATGGACGAGGCCTACCGGACGGGCGGTTTCGCCGCGACCGCCATCGGGTTCCTGAGCGGCGCAGCCGTCTACACGGCCGCGAACATCTACCTCTCGCGCCGGGGCGCGCGGCACCGGAAGCGCTCGGGGCAAAAGTCGGGCGGGCAGCAGCCGAGCGACGAGGGCAGCGGCCTCGCGATTGCCGTCGGGGCTCTGCTCGACGGGATTCCGGAGTCGATCGTGATCGGCGTGACGATGATCGCGGGCGGCGCGGTGAGCTGGGTGGCGGTGATCGCGATCTTTCTCTCGAACGTGCCCGAGGGGCTGTCCAGCGCCGCCGGGATGAAGCGCGCCGGGCGCTCGGCCGGGTATGTGTTCGGGCTCTGGATCGGCATCGCGGTCATCTCGGGCCTGGCCTCCTGGATCGGCTATGCCGTGTTCTCCGGGTTCTCGCACGGGGTGATCGCCGCGACGGAGGCGGTCGCAGCCGGCGCCATCCTGGCCATGATCTCCGATACCATGATGCCGGAGGCCTTCGAGGTCGCCCACGACTTCGCCGGCCTGATCACGGTCGCGGGCTTCCTCGCCGCCTTCGCGCTGTCAAAGCTCGGAGGCTAGCCCACGGCCGCTGTGGAGACCGCTCCTGGCGAGTTCGGCGCCGTCCTCCTGCGGGGGAATCCTCGCTGTGACGGACGTGATGCTTGCGACCTGGAAGCGCATGCCAGTGGGGCAGGTGGGTTCCCGGGGATGAATCTGAGCGGGTACGCAGGCCTCCATCGATTCCGGGGATGGCGCCGGAAATCGCCTTGACTCAAGGACCGCCCATTTTCTTTTCGTTTGCATGGCTGTGGAGACGCTCGGAGTAGCCTACTCGTTCGGCTGGTGCGTGCGCATGCGCTGCTCCTTCGGGCCACGGGATGCGATGAAGCGCATCCGGGAGTGTGCCTTCCGATGCGAACTCGATCTCCAGACGCTTGTGTGCACCCGCGGTGCCGCTGTCGCTGCTCGCCGAGCGCCCGAAATGCCCCCGCTGCGGCTCCCGCTTGGTGTTGCTGATCTACGAGCCGCCATCCGAAAGAACCCGGGGATCTGGTGAGGCCTTGGACCAGGACGCCTGCGCTGTCTGCTCGCCCTTCGTTCTTGTGACTCCGCATTCCGCGCCGGCATCCTTGCCTTGGGCGGGTTGCCGAGACCGTCGGTGCCGCCAACGTTCTCTCAAGGACGAGGCGGCCTTGCGATCCGTGTCCCACATGGAGCCGTGCTCGGTCCTGTGTCGGCACGCGACGCGATACTCGACGCAATGACGCTTGCCGGGAACATAGCGCTGGATTTCCGTCCGGCCCTCATGACGGCAGGTCCATTCATCCTGGGAGGACCGAAACCGGGAGCGGGTAAATCGAAGCCCGTCCAAAGCTTGCAAAGCTTGGCGAAAGTCGGCCGCCTGCTGATAGCGTCGATCCGAATCTTTGGCGCACCCTCGCAGCCGAAGCTCCCCCGCCTCGATGTGCTGCCCAGCCATCATTGGCGAGACCGGGTCTCGCCAGCGTGACGGACATCACAGATCGCGCCCCAAGATTCCGCCAGGGTGCCGCCGTCGTGATCGCTCTTTGCCCGTGGAAGAGAACAACCAAGGCATCGAGCAAGCATCCCGGGAGGCTGCCGTGGCGCTCTACAAGGTCTACTTGTGCGATGTGTTGGATGCGATTGGGTCGGCGCGCCGCAAGGACGTGCGATCCCATCTTCAGGATTACTTCAATCCCATCGCGCAAGGAGGTGGATTTCCGGAAGGTGCGCTCGTGGACTACATCACCGCGACTCCGCAGCCTGCCGCAAACGAACTCCTGATCTACTTCATGCCATTCAGCTGGAGCATCGCCAATCAGATGCCGGGCACAACCTTCGTGAGCCCGCTCGGTGGACACGACGGGCTCACCAAGTTCTCGAAGGGCGGAGAAGCGGTCTCGGAAGTGTATGCGAACTCCGCGGACACGCGTGTGCTGGCAAACCTGGCGTTCCACGAGGCGATGCACAACAAGCTCCGCTTGGGAAACGACATGCATCAGCAGAAGGGTTTGGCCTCTGCCGTCGTCGATAATGCTATGCGGCCGAGCGAAGACAACGTGAAGAAGATGAAAGCTGCACTCAAAACTGAACGTCCGCAATGGACCGGAGGCGTCGGCCTCATGCTCAACAAAGCGCGGCAGAAGGCAAGCGGCGATCCAGCCTGGAACCTGACCTTCCCGTAAACCGCTCCGGCCCTCGCGCGAGGTGCCGGCCGGCGACATGACCAAGCAAACCGGCAAGCCTGCCGCGGCCAATCCACGGACGAGCAGGTCGCCTGGCATGACTCAGCCGCTGGAACCGCCGACAGGATCACGGCCTTCGACCAGCAGGATCGCCTTGCCCCGTGTGACAGCTCGTTCGCTGCGGCAGCTCGAGTCGGACCGGAATCCCTTCTGATCCTCCGGCCGCGGCCTAACTGCGATCAGTCAGAGAGCCTTCGACGATGTCCCTGGAGAAGCTGACGGAGGACCCATACCAGGCTCGCGCGGCACGCATCCGGATGTGATCCGCAGCGGCCTGCTCATCGTGATCGTTCGAGAAGGCTTTGACGAGTTCGAGCAGCATCGCAACACGGCGGCGGCCCGTCAGATTCAGGGCCGCGAGCATCTCGTCGAGATGCACGCCCGCCTGGCAACGCACCGACGTGGTCGCCGCGATGCCTTCGATTCGGGCCTGAAGGCCGATGAGATGATGGACAATGGTCATACAAATCAATTTCGGAAGCAATGCGCCGTGCAAACGAATCGGTTTCCACGTGTATTCCGAGGCAACAATGCGGCGATTGCGTGACGTTTGCTGTCTCCGCTGAAATCTCTTGCTACGCACGATCTTCGTTAACTGTCCGTTAACCAAATCTTCCAATCCTGTGGGGCACTGCGATGCATGAACTGAAGGTGAGACTGCATGCCCGATCAGAGATGCCGCGGTAGCGCGCCGTCCCTGACCCGTGAATCACGCGCGATGATCGGCCGGCGACTACATGCCGTTTACTTTCCGCCCGACAACACGCCGCTCCCTACCGAGCAGATGGAACTCCTCTTGGCCTTACGACGCAGGGAGCGTGAGAGCCGGCGGTCCGAGTGACGACTTCGGCTAGGCGTGACCGCCCATGGGTCAGGGCCGAGAGACCGAGACACACAGTTCACGGGCCCCGGGCTTCGAGCTTTCGGCGACCAGCCTGTACGTGTTGCCTTTCATGGCATGGAAGACACAGCGTGCGCTCGGACAGGGCTTGCCGTCAAGGGACAGGGTTGCCGTAGCCTGGGCGCGATCGGCCGGAGTTTCGTCCGCTGCCTTCGCGCGCGCCTCGACCTCGACCTGTGCGTCGTCCGGGGCGAGGAACTCGACAGTGTAAGGGGTTGCCGGACTGGCGCATTTCGCGCCACCGACAGCCTCGATCTTGTCTGCAGCCTGTGCTGATCCCGAGAAAAGAACGGCGCCAAGAACCATCATCCAAAGTCCCGACCTCGGATCATTTTCCATAACCGACGAGGAACATGACCTCGTCCCGCAAATCTGCACGTTTGAGGCCATCGCGATCTCCCATCAGATCTCGCGCGGGACATATCCCGGCGACGGCACTTCCGTTGGAGACGGCACCGGAACTCCTTCGGGACTGATTCCAGGGGGCCCCGCGGGCGGAATGTTCAAAGGCTCGCTGATGCCAGGGATACCAGGAGGGATGGACGGCTCCGGCGGCTCCGGCGTTGGTGCCGGGACCTGGGGTTCCGGCTCGGTCGGGGAGGGTGTATCGGGCATTGTCGCGGCACCTTTCGCTCAGGCTACACATAGGGCAGTTGCCGAGACGCGCTATGAGTAATCGGCCCGCTCGTTCATGGGCGTCCTCTGCCTGGCAGTCAGCATGGATTGGCTCGAGAGCTGATAGGGCGTAGCCCGGATGTCCCGGAGTAATGAACACTACGGGACGGGCACATGCCGCTCTGCCACATGAGTTCGATGCTCAACGGGCCGAGACATGGCGTGAGATCGGTCATGAGGTGCCTCGCCGAAGTTGCCCTGTTGGCGACACCGTTACACCTGGTGTCTGCAGCCGAGGCGGCGGACGGCGGCGCATCCAGCCAGATCGCTGCCCGGATCGATCTCCATCGAATCCAGACCGTGACGCTTCCGGACCATGACTTCCTTGCGGGGGACGCAAGTACCAGTAGGTTGTGTCGGCCCGAACACGAATTGCACCGCGCCGGTTAAACGTCCCTTTGGCGGACTGCACACAGAGACGGCCATGCGGTTTTTTCCTCGCGTCGCTCGTGAGGCTCCGCAATGGCAGACCGGTATCACCGCATTTCTTGGGATTACCACACCTGGTTGCCTCGAAGCGGCCTGCCTCTATTTCAACGCCATGATCCGGGATCTCTGGTACAAGAACGCGGTCATCTATTGCCTCGATGTCGGCACCTACATGGATGCCAACGGCGATGGCATCGGTGACTTTTCCGGCCTCATGAGACGGCTGGACTACCTGCACGGGCTCGGCGTCACTGCGGTGTGGCTCATGCCCTTCCAGCGTTCACCCAGACGTGACCATGGCTACGATGTAACCGACTACTACGCCGTCGATCCATGCTTTGGCACGCTCGGGGACTTCGTCGAATTCACCCATGGTGCCAAGCAGCGGGGCATGCGCGTTCTCATAGATCTCGTGGTCAATCACACCTCGATCGACCACCCTTGGTTCCAGTCCGCCCGCGCGGATCGCGACTCTCCCTATCGGGACTGGTACATCTGGTCCGACAAGAAGCCCACTCACGCAGATAAGGGCATGGTCTTCCCCGGCGTCCAGGACTCCACCTGGACCTATGACAAGGTGGCAAGAGCCTGGTACTTTCATCGGTTCTACGACTTCCAGCCTGATCTCAACACCTCCAACCCGCATGTCCAGGCTGAGATCCTCAAGATCATGGGCTTCTGGATCCAACTCGGCGTCCACGGCTTTCGCATGGATGCAGTGCCCTTCATCATCGGCACGAAGGGTGCGGACGTGAAAGAATCCACTGAGCAGTTCGAGATGCTTCGGATGTTCCGCGAGTTCCTGCAATGGCGCCAAGGCGAGTCGATCATCCTCGCCGAAGCTAACGTGAAACCGGACAAGGACATGGAGTATTTCGGCAGCGACGGCGACCGAATGCACATGATGTTCAATTTCCAGGCTAACCAGAACCTGTTTTATGCGCTCGCCTCGGCTGACACGAAACCGCTGATCAAAGCCCTCAAGGCGACGAAGGGAAGACCCGCTACGGCACAATGGGGACAGTTTCTCCGCAATCATGACGAACTCGACCTTGGCCGGTTGACGGACGAGCAACGCGAGACAGTCTTTGCCGCCTTCGGTCCGACCCCCGACATGCAGCTCTATCAGCGCGGGATCCGGCGCCGCCTTGCCCCGATGCTGGAGGGCGATCGCAGGCGGCTGGAGCTCGCCTACAGCCTGCTTTTCACGCTGCCGGGCACTCCCGTAATCCGCTATGGCGACGAGATCGGGATGGGCGACGATCTCTCACTGCCGGAACGGGAATGCGGGCGCACCCCCATGCAATGGTCCACGGAGCCCCATGGCGGCTTCACGAAGAGAAGCCGCCCCGTGAAGCCGGTCATCAGCGGCGGCCCGTATGGCTATGAGCACGTCAACGTCGCCGACCAGCACCGCGACCCGGAATCGTTCATGAACTGGATGGAGCGCATCATTAGGATGCGCAAGGAAGTGCCGGAGATCGGCTGGGGCGATTACGCGATCATCGACACGCGTCATACGGCCATTCTTGCGATCCGCTATGATTGGCTCAACAACTCTGTGCTCATGCTCCACAACTTCAGCCACACGCCGCTCGAGATCGAGTTTGAAGCTGGATGTGGCGAACGGGGAAAGCTCCTCGTCAATCTGCTCACGGGAGACCATGCCTGTGCCGATGAGGCCGGCAAGCATCGTGTTCTCCTCGAGGGCTACGGCTATCGGTGGTATCGCGTGGGCGGTCTCGATTATCTGCTCAACCGCGCTGAGATCTAGGCCCAGCCGCATCGGCGCCGATGCCCTGTGGGCGCTATCGCCACATGCCGCGCATGCGCGCTCCGACGTCGACGCGGACCTGCCGCACGCGCGATCCCGTGCTCTCATCTGCGGGAACGGATGGCCACGCGCAGGTCTCGAAGTGATGAAGCAGAGATGCCGGGATGAAGCGCGTGCGCGCGGCATAGATGTGCCGGTCGCCGGTGGGGGACTGCTCATGAGTGAAGAACCGCTGCGGAATGACGAGCGTCAGACTGTCCTTCGCGCGGGTCATCGCGACATAGAGAAGTCGGCGCTCTTCCTCGATCTCGTCCGACGTTCCAACGCCGAGGTCGGAGGGGATACAGCCGTCCACGGTATTGAGCACGAAGACCGAGCGCCATTCCTGGCCCTTGGCGGAATGGATCGTGGACAGGATCAGGTAGTCCTCGTCGAGCAGCGGCAGACCGGCCTCTCCGGAGGTTGCATCCGGCGGATCGAGCGTCAGCTCGGTCAAAAAGCGCTCGCGCGAGGGATAGCCGGCTGCGATATTCTCGAGCTGTCGGAGATCGGCGCGGCGCATCTCCGCGTCCTCGTGCATGCGCTCGAGATGCGGCTCGTACCAGGCCCGAACCCGGCCGATCTCGGCCGGCCATCCGGACCGGCAAGACCGAAGCTCCCGCAGGAGCTCGACGAAGCCCGGCCAGTCCGCCGCAGCACGAGCCGGGCAGGGAAGCTCGGCGAGCCTTTCCAACGGATCGGGCGCATTAGCCATCGCGTCCAGGGTGGCCTGCGCCGTCGATGGCCCGACGCCGGGAAGAAGCTGCATCACCCTGAAGCCAGCGACGCGGTCGCGCGGGTTCTCGGCGAACCGCAGCGCCGCCAGCATGTCCTTCACATGGGCGCTGTCGAGGAACTTGAGCCCGCCGAACTTGCGGAAGGGAATGTTGCGCCGCGTGAGTTCAACCTCGAGCGGCCCGCTGTGGTGGCTGGCCCGGAACAGCACGGCCTGATCCTTCAGCCGCATGCCGGCCTCACGGTTTTCGAGAACCTCGCCGGCCACGAAGTACGCCTGGTCGGCCTCGTCGCGCACCGTGACCAGCCGCGGCCGTTCAGCCGACGCCCGCTCGGTCCAGGGATTCTTGGTGAACCGTTCCTTCGCGAGGCTGATGACGCCGTTTGCGGCGGCCAGGATTGGTTGCGTCGAGCGATAATTCCGATCGAGCGTGATGACGTCCGCCGCCGGCGAGAATTCCTGCGGGAAATCGAGGATGTTGCGCACCGTCGCGGCGCGGAAGGAATAGATCGCCTGCGCATCGTCACCGACGACCGTCAGGCCGCGGCCGCCCGGCTTCAGACCCATCAGGATCGACGCCTGAAGCCGGTTCGTATCCTGGTACTCATCGACCAGCACGTGATCCCAGCGTCCGCCGATCTCTTCGGCGAGCAAGGGCTCACTCATCGTCTGCGCCCAGTAGAGCAGCAAGTCGTCGTAATCGAGCACGTTCTGCGCCTGCTTGGCTTCGACATAGCCGGCGAAGAGCTCCCGCAGCTGTTGCTCCCATCCCGAGCACCACGGGAAGTTGCCCCGCAGCATGTCCTGCAGGGGTGCCGCGGCATTCACGGCCCGCGAGTAGATCGATAGGCAGGTTGCCTTGGTGGGAAAGCGGCTTTCCATCTTCGAGAAGCCGAGTCCGTGCCGGACCAGATTCATCAGGTCGGCGCTGTCTTCTCGGTCGTGAATCGTGAACTGCGGATCGAGGCCGATGTCACCAGCGTAATCGCGCAGGATACGGGCCCCGATCCCGTGGAACGTGCCGGCCCAGGTCAGCGCGTCGGTGAACGGGCCCGCTTGGTCGCCGAGGCCCCGGGCGCAGAGGCGCTCCACCCGCCGCGCCATCTCGGACGCCGCCCGGCGGGAAAAGGTCATTAGCAGGATCCGGCGCGGATCGGCGCCATGAACGATCAGGTGGGCGACGCGATGTGCCAGCGTGTTCGTCTTTTCCGAACCGGCACCGGCAATGACCAGAAGGGGTCCGCCGATCCTCCCGTTGGCAAGCCCGACGCCGTGCTCGACCGCCGCGCGCTGGCTCTCGTTCAATTTATTCAGATACGCAGCGCCCATGCCTGCCGCCTGAGAATCAACCTTCATCCGCGAATACGCGGATATCACGTGCTCTCGCAGCTCTGCGCTCCGATGAGAGGCCATCGCCATCGGTCATGGCTACTCGAAGTTGAGGGGCCTTTTTCGTCACTTGCCGTTTCGCCTGTCTCATCCTATCTTTAGGAAGACAAATGAAACCAGATTGCCGGAGTGATCCCATGTCCGCCCGCTCCGCCACCTCTCCGGGCCGCCGCGCCCGCGCAGCCGAATTTGGCGAGGCTCCAGCGGGCCCGAGCAGAACCCGGCGCGCAGAGCCTGGTCCGAGCGCCGATCTCGTCGAGGCATTCGTCGCGCGCGGTGCCCGCGCGCTCGCCCGCATCGCCCAGCGTATGCCGCGGCAGCGCTTGATCGAGGCCGTCGGCGCCGAAACCGACACCGACCTGCTGTTCTGCTCCATGCAGGACGCAGCCGCGATCGGCTCCGAGATCACTCCCGATCACCCGGATCCTTTGACCGCCGCCTTCCTGCGCGGCGCCGAGATGAAGCGCGCGCTCCTCAAGGCCGAGGGCGGCGTTCTGTCGGCCCAGCAGCTTGCCGATCATCTCGGCATCACACCTCAGGGCTTGGGCAAGAAACGTGACCGCAACCAGGTGTTCTGGCTCGAGATCGGCGACGGCTATGCCTATCCGGCCTTCCAAGTGGGTCCGAAGGGTCTGTTGCCCGGCATCCGTGAGGTGCTGGACGCCTTCCAGGAGGAGGATCCCTGGACGCGCGTAAACTTCATGCTCACGGGTGACGCCCGTCTTGGCGGACGCCGGCCCATCGATGTGCTCCGCGACGGCGATGTGACATCGGTGACGCGGGCGGCCCGCGGCCTGGGCGAACATGGCGCCTAAGCCGGGATCCGCCCCGCCGGCCGATTTTGCAGCGCGCGACCTTCCCATCGAGACCGTCCCGGCCAGCACAACGTTTGTGCGCATCCACAGATCAAGCCTCGCCGCGCTCTATTTCGGAACCTCGGGAGACAACCGCTTCGACGATCCGGAGGGTCATTACGGCGTCTGCTACGCCGCGCGGTCGCTCGCGGGAGCGTTCGTGGAGACCTGCTTGCGCGAGGTCGGGGTAACGCTGGTGCCATTGTCACGGCTTGCGGAACGCTCCGCGACCGAGCTGGTGGCCACGGCCGAACTGCGCCTCGTCGAGCTTCATGGGCCGGGGCTAGCCCGTGTTGGCGCGACCGCCGCGGTGAGCAGTGGTACCTACGACATCTCGCAGCCCTGGTCGCGTGCGATCCACGGCCATCCGGCGAACGTGGATGGCATTGTGTATCGCTCCAATCACGACAACGGCGAGCTTTGCGTGGCGTTGTTCGACCGCTGCCGCGATCGGCTGCGTCCTGGATCAAGAACCGGCCTCATGGCCGATCGCGCAGCCCTGGCAGAGCTTCTCGATCGCTACAGGATCGGCCTGAGCTGACTTGGTTGGATCGCAGGCCCTCAGGTGGACGTTGTCCAACCGAACCGCTTAGCGTTACTCGCAATCCGATCGGGCGGGCTCCTTTGCCGGAGACACACTGCAATGCCCGACTTGCCGACCTTCTTGACCTTCTACGCCGCAGTCTTCGCCATGCAGGTCGCGCCGGGTCCCGATATGCTGCTCGTTATCGGCCGCGGCATCGGCCAGGGCCGGCGCGTCGCACTCTTCACGGCCGCTGGCACGACCTTGCTCGCTGCTCTCGTCCAACTGCCGCTTCTGGCGCTTGGCGTCACTTCGCTCTTTCAGGCCTCACCGCTCGCCTTCGAGGCTCTGCGCTGGGCCGGCGCCGCCTATTTGATCTGGCTCGGCGTCAAGCTCCTCGCCGGCCGCCATCGCGATGGCGCTGCCATCGCGCCTGCACCCGTGTCCGACATGAGAGCACTGCGTCAGGGCATGATCAGCAATCTGACCAATCCCAAGCCGATGGTCTTCATGCTCGCGTTCCTGCCCCAGTTCGGCGATCCGGCAAACGGCTGGTCCATCACGGCGCAGCTCCTGTTTCTCGGAGCAGTGCAAAAGCTCTCGGGTTTTTTGGTCATGGCCACCGTGGCTCTCGGGGCCGGCACCTTCGGCGGCTGGCTCTCGCGGCGCCCCGGTTTGATCGCCTGGCAGGAGCGGTTTGCCGGCCTCGTGATGATCGGCCTCGGTCTGCGCTTGGCCTATGCAGGCGATGGCCGGCCCGTTCGCGCCTGACCGTATGGTCCGGGAAAGGAGCAAAACCCGGCCCTTGAACCGGCCGGGAGTTAAGGTCCTGCGGGCCACAACAGCCAACATAATCTGCCATATTCAGATTCATGGAATTCCTGCCCAACATAGTGCCCGATTTTGAGTTCCGTCGTCTGGGGTATTCGGAGGCTGAAATTGGTTATGCCTTCGAAGTGAAGAAAGCAGCCCTTCGCCCACATGTCGAAAAGCGCTGGCCATGGGATGAAGCCTTCCAGTTTGATCTTCACCAAAAGCGCTATGCGGAGAAGCCCTTCTTCAAAATCATTCATAAGGGGGCAGCAATCGGTGTTGTTTCCGTTCTGCAGGCTTCAGATCATATCCGCTTTGGGGAGTTCTACATCTTTCGGGAGCATCAGGGACACGGGTTAGGCACCAAGATCCTGTGCCATGTCTTGGCTCTTGCTGACGCTGCCACTCTCCCTGTGCGACTCGAGTATCTGAAGTGGAATCCCGTGGGCTCGCTTTACTTGCGGAACGGTTTCCAGGTGACGCACGAGACTGAGACTCATTACTTCCTCGAGCGAGAACCCGGCCGCGCGCCTTAGGACCTGCGATGCCGCGGTTCAGGGAGCAATTTCAGCTCAATCGTTCCGCATCAAGTCACCGTCGGCGCAAAGACCAGGAACTGGTGCGAAGCCATACATTCTATAGGTCGGCGATCATGCCAAGCCTGCCACCGGACGTGGTCGCCATCCCAATAGGAGATCCGCACGCAACCTTCGGCATCGGCATTGCCTGGGACACCGCCGCAAATCGCCGTTGGTGCGGGAGCTCAACTCCTTCATGGAGGCAAGTGCCCCAAGGCCGTCCCTTCGCACGGTCGGCGCACACCGGGTACTGCGGGAAGTGGCTTCCCGATCCCTTTTTCGCCGCCCGCTACATCGCTCCATCGCTCAGCGAACCTATGACGGGTCATAGGACGGCGCTGTCAACCGCACCACCCGACCGGTTTCGCTGGATCGTCCTGTGCGAGGGTCGAGGAGTCGCTGGCGCGATCACCCCAGGAGCGTCAGCACGGCTGAGGCGACGTTGAGGGCTGCGAGGCCGCCGACGAGTATCGGGAGGAGAGGGAAGCGACGGCCGGTGAGTTCGCTGGCGGTATCGTAGAAGCCGGTTGTGGTCATCGCTCATCCCCTTCCGAGCGGGAACCGCTGCCTGACCATAATGCCCGCAAGTTTCCCGAATGAAGTGCGATGGCGCACTCGGCTCGCCCTCAAGTCCGTTCACCGGCCTCCTGTGGGCAGCAAGCGTGCGGCAAGAGAGGCCCCGGCTCATCGCCGGGGCGACCTAACATCAGGTCCGTGGAGTCTGCAGGCCGCAAGCACAGGGGGAAGTGCGGGGTATAGCGGCGGCCCGCAGACTCTAGATGGTGAGTCCCAACACCGCCCCAATGCGACATCTTGTCGACGGACAGGAGGCCCCGGCAGGAGGCCCTGGTCAGATCTCAACCATCTCTTCGAGCGCTCGCAAGAGACTTCAGGCCCAGCGTCTCGAATCTATCACCTCCACGCTCTAGACCGTCATCATTGCCTCAGCGATTTACACCTCGGGTGATCGAAGTATTCGCCACAGTCGTTGTTCCTTCGGATTGCCGGAGCGGCAGAAATCCCCGTTGTCGATGCAACGACTAGGGAGCGGCGTGCTGCTGTGCTCGGGCGCTTATTTGGGAAGGGCGCCTGCTACGCCGCACGTTCGCTCGCGAGAGCTTCCGCGAAGACCTGTTTGCGCGAGATCGGGGCGATGCTGGTGCCGGCGTCGCGGCTTGCGGAGTGCTCCGCAACCGAACTGGTGGTCACGAACCGCGCCTCGTCGAGATGCATGGGTCTGGGCTTGCGCGTGTCGGCGTGACCGCCGCGGTGAGTAGCGGCACCTATGACATCTCGCAGCCCTGGTCGCGCGATTCACGGCTCCGGCGAGCGTAGACGGCATTGTGTATCGCTCCATTCACGGCAACGGCGAACTTTGCGTTGCACTGTTCGGTCGCCGTCGCAACCGACTGCTCCTGATTCGGGGACCGTCCTCGAGGAGGATCACACAGTCCTTGCGGAGCTTCTCGATTGCTGCCAGTGCCGCCCTCGGCGCTCAGCGGTATGCGCTCAGAATCGCCTTCGGCACCTTGCAGATATAGGTGTATTTCGGATTTACCATCTGCGTGCAGCGCGCCTCGGCGATCTGGCCGAGGAGCATATATGCTTCCGCCGCGGGCACCCCGAAGCCGTCCTCCAGCCAGAACACCATTTCCTCGAAGGCAATCCGCATCGCATCCTCGAGCGGCCGTGCACAGCCCAGTGTTCCGATATGGGTAGGCGTCTCGATGCGTGGCCAAGTCATCCGCTCCGGAGCCCTGCCAAGACCGACGCGTACTGTCAGGACAGCGGCGATCTCGATTGCACCCATACCGTTGCACTCGCCGTCCCCCTGCAGCGCGTGGCAATCGCCGAGGAACAGATGGGCCCCATCCTTGTGGACCCGGAAGATGATCGTGTTGCCCGGAGTGACCTCCTGGACGTCCAAGTTGCCGCCATGGGGACCATTGTCCACCGTCAGCACGGCGCCATGGACAGGGGCCACACCGGACACGCCGATCATAGGCCGGACGGGCAGCTTGACCCTGTCGCTCCAATGCACGACGCCATCCGATACTTCCACCACGCGGGTCTGGAGACCGAACTCCTTGCGACGCACCCAGTCCGGGAAGATGCCGATGCCGGGCCAGAGGGCCGTGAAGCCGAGGCCCTCCAGCTTCATGTCGAGCACTTCGACGCTCAGCACGTCGCCAGGTTGTGCCCCGGCGACCTCAATCGGTCCGGTAGCGCCATTGACAAAGGGCAACGTGACATCAGAGGCCGTGAGTTGCTGGCCTAATGAGTGAATCACGCCGTCATTGATGTTGATCGCAGCTTCGACCGTGAAGGTCTCACCCGGCGCGACCCGAGCCACGAACGGATAATCACCAGACAGCGCATATTTGATGTTGCCTTCCTTCGAAACCAGGGTCGCCACGGCGCACCTCCTTCAGTCATGTCAGGCCTGTTGCCGCCACGGAGTGAGGCGGCTTTCCAGTTTCCCGACAAGGAATGTGAGAACGAGAGCCAGCGCGATCGTGACAACGAGCGCCGCCATAACCTTCGGGATAATGTAGAGCGAGCCCGCCTTGAAAATCGCGTGTCCGAGGCCTTCCGATGACGACATGAACTCGCCGATGATGGCGCCGATCAGCGCGAAGCCGACGGTGAGCTTGAGGCCGGCAAAGATGTCGGTCAACGAGGAGGGGACCACCAGCTTCCGGAAGATCACGCCCTTACTCGCTCCCAGCGTCCGCATGAGGTTGATCTGGTCGGGATCGACGCTTGCGGCGCCCTTGTAGGAGGTCACCAGGGCTACGACCACGACGGACAAAGTCGACATGGCAATCTTGGAGGCGAGACCGGTGCCGAACCAGATGATCATGATCGGCGCCAAGGCAATGATTGGGATTGAGCCTAGCGCAACGATGAAGGGCTGTACGACACGCGAGACGAACTGCGAATGCCAGAGCGACAGCCCGAGTATCGTGCCCAGCACATTGCCGACCACGAAGCCCAGAATCGTCTCCAACCCGGTGACGTAGGCGTCACTGACGAGGCTGCTGTCCTGCCACATTTGAACGAGGAATCCGAACACCGTGCTGGGTGAACCGAACAGGAAAGCACGTGACGGGTTTCCGGTCGTGGCGTATTCCCAGAACAGGAGAAACGCAGCGAAGAGCAGGATCTGACACAGGAGCACGAGGCCTGCACTGCGCCACCGACGCATTTGCAAGGCCCTCGCGGCTGGCGTCCGTGCACCGAGTATAGCCCGCCAAGAGGAGGCTCTGGCACTCATGGACACGGGGGAGCCCGTCTCTGTCACGACCGGGTGGCGGTAAGGGCTCGAAGTTTCGGCGTCCATGGTCAGTGTCGCGCAATTTCGAGGTCGCGCCAGATGCAGCGTACATACTCGCTGAACCCTCGGCTCTCGCGCGCTGCCATCATGTCCGTGCGATCGCCCTCAATATCGATCCGGTAGACCGACTTGATGCGCGTCGGGCGGCTGCTGAGCACGATCACGCGGTCAGACAAAGAGACGGCTTCCTCGATGTCGTGCGTGATGCACAGCATCGATCGGTGCCCGGCACGTGCAAGCCGCGCGGTATCGCTCTCAATGAGCAGCTTGGTCTGAAAATCGAGGGAAGCGAACGGCTCGTCGAGGAGCAGCACGTCCGGGTCGTTGATAAGGGTGCGGGCGAGCGCCACACGCTGTCGCATGCCGCCGGACAGCGTTGCTGGGTAGGCGTTCTCGAATCCTGCCAAGCCGAGCTGCACGAAAAGCGATCTGGATCGCTCCTCCGCCTCGCGGGCAGGGATCTTCTTGATCTCCGTCCCGAGCTTGACATTCGCGAGGGCGGTTCGCCACGGGAACAACAGGTCCTTCTGGAGCATGTAACCAACCTTCGGTGGCATGCCTGAAAGCGGAGTTCCGTACCAGCGCACCTGGCCTGCCGATAGAGGGATGAGTCCGCACAGCACGTTGAGAAGTGTGGTCTTCCCGCAGCCGGACGGCCCCACGATGCTGACGATCTCCCCAGGGCTCAACGAGAAGGTCAGCTCGGTGATGACGGGAACGACCTGACGGCCATCATCGTATGTCTTGGCAACACGATCCGCCACGAGCGGCGGGACGCCCGATCCCGCTGCGAGCGTGGAAGGCGCGCTTCCCCGCATTATCTCCCTCCCGTCAGGAGCTACCCGATCGCCCCTAGCCGCCGGACATCTTGTTGACGGTCTCAACAGCTTTGAGCGCAAACGAGTTGTCGATGATCTGGTCGAACGGGATCGAGCCCTTCACGTTTTTTAGATAGACCTGCATATCCATCAGGTTCTTCCACTGATCTTCTTTGACCACGACCGTCTCCGCTGGGATTTTGTACTGGACTTCCGCGTCGATGGCCGCATCGACGACAGCGGGCGGCAAGTCGGGAAATTCCTTGCGCGCGACCTCCTTCGCGAAGGCTGGATCCTTGTAGGTGCGACGCGAGGCCTCTTCGAAAGACGTTACGAGGGCCTGTACCATGGCTGGATCCTTCTGGATCGTCGACGGCAGGACCATGATCCCGGTATTACAGAACGGCCCAACATAATTTGAGAAGTCGAACACGATCTTCGCGCCCTGGGCCACGGCAGACGCAACGCTCGGCTGGTAGGCGATAGCCATGTCGGCCTGACCGGCGAGCATGGCGCCGATCTCGGTACCGGGATTGACCTGCAGGATCTTGGTATCGGTGCCGACCTTCAGCCCAGCGGTCTCGAGCATACGCTTGGCAACGCTGAAATTGGTGTTGGGTTCGGGCGAGGTGACGATTGTCAATCCTTTGAACTGCTTTGGATCGGAGATCGGCTGGAGGTTCTTCGATACACCGAAATAATGGGCGCGTTGCACCACCGTGCCGACCACGACGCCGGGCCCACCAGCCTCACGAGACATCTGCACCATTGTAGCGTCGCCAATGGCGAAGTCGGCCGAACCGCCGAGAACGGCCGCGAAGGTCTGCGTGTCGCCACCTGCAGCCGACACGTTCATTTTCAGGCCGTTCTTCTCGAAGATCTTGGAGTGGAGACCGACGTAAAGATTGATATAGCCGAGGTTGTGCACGGCTTCACTGAACCGAACCTCCTTCAGACCTTGGGCCGCCGCGGGCAGCGGCCTGGCCGCAACTCCGCAAAACGTGATGGCAGTGAGCCCAATACCAGTCAGGACCGTCCGTCGGTTCGACTGCATCGAAAGCGGATTGTAGAGCATCGAATGGCCCTCCTGCCGCAGTTTCCCCTGCGACACCAAAGGCTAACATCACGACGAACACTATGGCAATGCTTGGCAACTTCCCAATACTTTGCATTTGTCCGCGGGCATACGCCGGCGCCTCGAGGGCATTAATATCGCCATCGCGGCCGAGGGGACAGGATCCGGAAACCGTCTTGATTCAGACAAAGGATGGGATCTTCTTACGGGTATTGTGTGCTGCGACTGGAACGAGTTCCTTCCTGCTATCGGCGGGTGCTGGGCATGGCGGGATCAGGTTTGGTAATCCCTGTTTCATCGCGCCATCTCACCCGATCTTTCGGCAAACCCATAGCCCCAGGCCTCCAAGCCAGCGGGACGGCCTGAATAGGCAGACTTTATAGGTCTCTGTTGTGAGCCCAAGGATGAAGTAGCCCCCGAATAGGCCCGATACGATCTCCCATCTTGTTAAGAGACAGGAATAGTATTGGTCCGATGACTGGTTCTTCACCCAAGATCGAGGTCCTTGAGGGACCGCAGCGGCGCAGCCACTCGACAGGCGCCGAGAAGCTTTCCTTCTCCAGGAGACCTATGAGCCGGACGCACACCAGGCTAAGGCCTGTTAGGGCTTGGT
>NZ_LN811367.1:0-8577 GCF_001006805.1 Microvirga massiliensis
GAGCCTCCTGCAACAGCGCTTCCGGAGATGGGCGCTTCTCGGGGTCGCGACGATCATCGGGCATGGCCGATCCTCATCCGCCGTTCCGGCCAGATCGAGCTTGAACTCAAGAACGCACTCGAGCTCAAGGGGCTTGCAATGCATCGAGCGTCAGCTTGAGCGCCAGGACATTGACATGCAACTCGCCGAGGACACGGTCCTCGATATGGCTCTCAAATAGCGCGCGGACATGAACTTCGGGCAGGTACCGCGCCTGAGCCACGCGCGATACCTGGAACAGAGCCACCTCGGGCGCGATGTGGGGATCAAGGTCCGAGCCCGAGGTCGTCATGAGATCGATCGGCACGGACACGTTCGGATTCTGCGTCTTGAGGAGGTCCACGCTGCCCTGCTCGCGCTCGATCCGGGACTCGTTGGTCGGGTCAAGATCCGAGGCCATCAAGTTGGCAGCGTCGCAGGGCGCCGCGCAGATTTGCGCGACGAGTTCGGCCATTCCGGCCAGCTTCGCCACGCAATGATCGGAGTCCAAGTCGAGGCCACTGATTTTGCCGCGCACGTCGTCATGATCAAAGAGCGGACAATGAGCAGGTTGTGGCCCATCACGTGCGCGCAAGCCAGGAGGCGAGCGTTACGCCCCGGTTCGAGTGCATGGCACGGCGTTCGATCACTGCACCAACCAGCTGCATCGTTGGAAGCGCTCCGGTGGTGGAAGGCGCCAGTTCCTGGATGCAAAACCATCAACTGCACGACCGGCTTCGTCGAACGATCCTTATGCAGGACAGGGGGCACCTGCACGTACGGGATGCATGTCACAGATACCTGATCACAACTCCCTGCTGAGTGCAGCAATACGGTATACTTTGCCGAGCCGGGAAGAGCTGCTACCCATCCGACAAAGGGGCGAGAACTGGAGCCGGATGGTATTCAAGAACCTCGACAATACCGGTCAGCAAGGGGGCACACCGACATGAGCCTCTGATGCTCGGATACGGAGTCCATCAGGGCAAGGAGCGTGCCGTGACCTATGTCGTCACCGAGAACTGCATCAAGTGCAAGACCATGGATTGCGTGGAGGTGTGTCCCGTGGACTGCTTCTACGAAGGCGAGAATATGCTCGTCATCCATCCCGACGAGTGCATCGATTGCAGCGTCTGCGAGCCCGAATGCCCGGTCGATGCGATCTTTCCCGATACGGCGCCCGGCCTCGAGCGATGGCTCAAGCTGAATGGCGAATTCGCAGTGGCTTGGCCGAACGTCACGACCAGGCGCGAGCCCGCTGCCGATTTCAAGCAATTCATCGGCGTGCCCGGAAAATTCGAGAAGTATTTTTCGCCCAATCCCGGCCAAGGCGACTGAACGTGGCAGAGGCTGACTGGCGACCCGCTTCAACGAACGATTCGCAGCTTGGTGCATTCCGGAGCAGCGTCACACCGCTGGAGCGCGAGTCCCTGTCAGGCCGTCCGCCCGTGGGGCGCACTTGGATCGAGAGCCCACCATAGGACCGCAACATGCGCTCGCAGCACTCGTCAGCCTGACGGCCGGCACCGCCGCGCTTCTCTTCTTTGCTATTTGCCGGGAACAGGAAACGTGGCCCGCGGCAGTCATGCTCCAGGCCGGGAAGGTCTCTCAATACCGCATTTGTGAATTTTCAGCTTCTCATCTCCACTGCCTGCATCGCGTATAATCGGGCTGTGAGGGCAAGTCTTCAACCAAGATGAAGCGAGGTCGCTATGAGAAAGTCGTCCTTGTTCATAGTTGCGTGTGGCCTTACGGCCGGCTTGTGGTCTCCAGCGAGCGCGCAGGATGTGAACCTTGACTGTTCGTTAGCGCAGGATTCTATGACCTACTACTGCAACCATCGGGATCAGTTCCGCAAGAATGCCCCGGCCCCAGCCGTGAACCCGTACGACCCCGACAGGCCTGGTATGACGACCGGGAGCGTCATGGGGCAGGCTGCTCCGATGCCTGCTCAGACCAATGAAGCCTACTGCGAGCAGAGATACCGGACTTACGATCCGGCCACTCATACCTTCCGGGGCAGTGATGGTCGCCGCCATCTTTGCCAATAGTAGATGACCTGAACGTCTCCTAAGATGCCGGTCTCGGTATGCGCCACGAGAGCTTTCCTAGGAACGGGTCACGGTTCTAGCAGGGACGGCCACTCTGGCGTCCCCGAGGGCGGCTTCTCTGACTGACGAAGCGAGTGCATTGGAGGCTTTGAGGTCGGCAAAGCCTCCAAGTTTATAACGTTCCCGACGGGTATATTGCTGGGGTCGACCATGGCGAGCTGAGCCTTACGGTGAACGGGACGGATCACAGGCGCTGCCGAAGCATCTGAACGAACGTGCAAACCGTTGGCGCGCCTGTCTGCCGATGCATCCGGCAAGTTTGTGGAGGTAAAGCAATTCCTGGCGAGCGGTGGAGCCGACGACGCCGACGGCGTTTGCCCCACGTGAACGGATGGTGTGCGCGTTCAAGCAGATCGTGGCTTGCGCGACAGTCTGGGTGATCTCCTCCCAGTTCCCGAAGCGCGAGCCAAGGCGAGCGCGCAGGATCTTCCGTCATTTCTCAATCGGGTTGAGAGAAGCGACGTATTTGGCTGAAACGCCAATTAGTTCGGCTCGGGTTGCGTCGCTTCGATCTCGTCGAGCACGGCTTCAGGAGCAACGTCCTGGGTGATCTCGTCGAGTTCGGCGTCGACTTCCGTCCTGACGCCCATCCGGTCGGCCATCGCTGATACGAGTGCCGTCAGCTTCGTGACCTCGTGCTCTGCGAGCAGACTGATCTGCAGATCGAGATCCGCGCGTTTGTCGGCTGCGGCCTGCATGCGGTTCTGGCTGATCAGCACGAAAGTCGAGAGGAAGATCGCCTCGACCGAAGCCCACATGGCGAGCACGACAAAGGTCTCGTCCCACTTGGGCACTCCGGGAATCCAGCCCAGATTGGCCACGATCCAGAACCCGAAGATCGCCAAGTGGATGTAGACGAAAGGCATGCTCCCCGTGAAACGGGTGATCGCCTCGGCGATCTTCTCCTGGAGAGTGGCTCGCACCTCTTCCTGACGGCGGCGCTCGTTGAGGGCCTGAATGTTCCGGGCCAGCACCGAGCTGAGACCAGGAGGTTCCGGCGGAGGAGAAGTGGGTCCTCTCCTGCCGCCGGATACGTTCCCAACGGGGTGTCGCGCAGACACGCGAAGCCTCTCCTATCGTGCACCAAACCTTATGGAGTTCTGTCGCTTGTTCCGGTTCCGGTCACGGGCTTGGCGCGCTCGTCCTCGACCTCGACCTCGACCTCGGTACGGCGCACGGTGTCCTTCACGGTCTCTCGGCGTTGCTCGACGTCCTTCTTGACGACGAGTTCCTCCTTGACGTGAGCCTCCTTGGAGACCACCGCCTCCTCGGAGCGCTCCTCCATCTCGATCGTGCGCTCCCGGAAGGCATCCTCGGGGCTGCCGAGGTCCCGGTCCACGGGCCGCCGCTCGACCGCGACCCGCTCGTCGCGCAGGTTCACCGGCTCGCTCACCGGCGTCTCGACCACATAGGAGCGCACGCGCACCCGCCCGTGCCCGACCTCCCGCTTGCCGACGTTCAGTCTTTCCTCGGCAACGGGAATGATCTCCTCGTCCCGCGCTCCGCGCTCCAAATCCGGCCTGCCTCCAGAAGCGGACGTCGCCTCCTCGTGACGCGCGGCGCGGTCCGGGGATGTGGCCGCCGAACCCGGGCCGATCTTGGGTCCTGTGGCCGTGCTCGTGCCCCGAGTGCCCGGGTCCGCGGTGAGGTCGACCGTCCCACCGGGGTGGGCCGTGGCCTCCGACGCTCCCGACCAGCCTTCCGCGCGCCATGAGTCGGCGCGCTCGTCGATGTCGATCGTGCCCTCGTCGTCCAGGATGTCCATGACGCGCTCGTACTCGGCATCGCTCGCATTCACCGACACGAGAAACCCGCCGCGCCGCAGGCCTTCGGCATAGGTGTAGCGATCCTCGTCCGGCAAGAAGAGATCGCGCAGCGAGTCCCAGAACCCGGTGCCTGCATCGCCCAGCGAGCGGGTGTCCGGGCTGGCAGCGACATCTGTGTCCCGCTCGGTGCCGGGAACGAGACGGATGTCGGCGCGGGAGATGCCTGCGGCATCCAATCGTCTGATGGCCTCTTCGGCATCGCTTCGTCTGTCAAAGAAAGCCGTGATCGTCCTTCGGGTCGCAGAACCACTCGTCATGCCTGAGGTCATGCGGATATCTCCTCTTCGTTGCGCATCATGCGGAGCACGAACCGTTCCATGCCGGCCTCTCGCTTCCATGAGTTGACTGGCGTCCCAGCGGAAACGAATTCCGCCTAGCGCCGGATGATCAGCTCTTCCTCGGAGACGAGCTGCTTCTCGACCAACTCGGCAGTGACAGGCACCACCCTTCCGGCACGATCCGAGCGTTGCTCCTCAGAACTTCTCTCGCTCGAAAGACTGGTCGGGTGCACAAAGCCACGGTGGTGTCGCGTGGCCGATCAAACTCTCGATCGAGGAGAAACTAACGGAGGCCGAACCTGCTGGTTCCGCTTGGCTCGCGACGGATCACGGGTCCGGGAGGGCTCACCATGCGCCCCGCCTCGGCGAGTTCCTGAGAATGAAGGCTGCGCTCCTGGTCTCCGGCTCGATCGACCCGGCATCACATCACGATCATGGCTGAGGTGTCGCACCATGGACGCTGCCCGGGCTCGCCAGGAAGTCCTGTATGGCCTTCGCGACCTGGTCGGGAAACTCCTCATGGACGGCGAGCTTGCCGGCCGGGAGTTCGACCGCTTGCACATTCGGGAGGGACGCCAGAGCCTGGATCTCGGCCTTCGATTTCCGCGGGGTTGCCGCACCGTAGATTACGAGGATCGGGCCCGGGATCCGCTCTGCCGCCTGCAGGAAGGCGGACCGGCTCGGCATCGGATCGAGCTGGCCGGACACGAACCGGAAGGACGCGTATCGCGCGCCCGGTGCTCGGGTGACGGCCAGCTTTTCCCGGAGCCGCTCGCCCGCGAGAAAGGACGGGTCGGAGTAGACGTGGCCGCTGACCATCTTTCCGATGACGAACGGGTTCACGTTCAGGCGATAGAAGAGGGGCCCGATGATCGGGTAATCGACGAGCCGTGCAACACGGGCAAAGGCCGGATGATGGCGGCCCATCATGGTCGGCAGCGGCCCTCGCCAAGTCGGCGCGACGAGACACAGGCGCCCTGTCGAGCCCGGCCTCTCGGCGGCCTGAGCCAGGACATAGCCGGCCGCATGCCCGGCTGCGACGGTCGCCGCAGGCGAAACGATCTCGGCCAGGAGATACGCGAGGAACGTTCTATAGGCGTTCGGCGACCATGCAGCATAAGGGCGGGGCTGATCTCCGAAGCCCGGCCAATCCACCGTGATGCACGTGAAGGAAGCCGCGAGTCGATCCTGCAGGGGGCGCATCTCGCCACGCGTGGAGATCGAGCTCAGGGCAGGGAGCAGGAGAAGGGTGGGCCCCGTCCCTACGCTGTCCATGGCAATCCGTACCGGACGACCGTCCCAACTCCACGTGATCTCGCTGTGCCTCACGTCCATCGGAGAGCCTCCTTCCCGTGACGAACTTGAACCATGATCTCTGTGCGCCACGTGCTCATCTCGGCCAGCGGAGCCCCCCATGGAGTGACTGCGGCCCCGTCGTTCCCGATTACTATGTCCACGATGAGTGACGCCGGCTTTCAAATCGACGATCTGCAGCCGAGCAAGTGCCCTGTGGGATCATGGATGGTCGATCCTGTCCTGCATTGCTCCGGCTTCGACAAGCCGGCTCCGCATCGCGATCCTGGCGATGGAGATCGTCATGCATCCAGCCTGGATGGCTCTGTTGCCTGCCCTGCTCCTGCAACATCCGCAGCGGCAGCCCTCGATCCGAACCGCTGATCTCAGTGGAGGCGCAGTCTGTGCATTCCGCCATGCTCCCGGTCAATGTTTTCGCTCCTTCGTCTCAGCCACCGAGACGTGCACGGCCGACCTGCAGGAGAAATGGAGAGCCGTCCTTCTCGAAAACGAGGAGGGCTCGGTCCTGATGGCGCGCGAAAGAGCCAAGGGACGAAACGCCGACCGGTTGAAGATGTGCTGGTTCGCGATCACCGTCCCCCGCCGCCTGCTGGATCTCGCCCGGGAATTCTATCCCGCATGCGACCCCGCGAATGCGTCGGAAATCGAGCGCGTCGAGGCCTATGCCGGCAAGGCGGCGTCGTTCGTGAAATCGAACTGCTGGAACCGGGATCTTCGCGAGCCCTGAACTGTCCGATCCTGGAGCCTCATGCAGGCCGCTCTCGGCTCTTGAGGAAACACACGGGGGCCAAGGCGCGCGACGCGTCGGCCCGTGCCGTCTCGGACGACCTGGATCGCAACGCCTGCCATTGCGCAGACGCACGAGAGCTGCCGCTCTCCTCGCAGAATCAAGGGTTCTCGCCGGGGTCGCCGCCGCCCTACGCTGCTCACGGTCAGGGCGGCGATTTCTGTGAGTGCATCCGGGGTGAGCGCACCGCCTACGGCAGGCGAGAACCCGGCGAGAGGTGCTGAAATAACAGCTTGGCCAGGAGATCGTTCCCGCCCTGCCCTCACGAAGCGACGGATTCTGAATTCCGGCAGCGTAGCCGCATCCAGGGTCGTTCCTCTGCTGCGGGCTCGGTCGGCTCACTTGGCTCTCGCGCCAACAATGGGTCCGATTCAGCTTGCCGTCGGCAGCCCTACAGGCCGGAAGTCAGGTGAGCCCGGAGCCGACCTTGGAGCCCGTCGAGCTTTCGCAGATACGGCTCACGCTCACAGCTACGGCGGCGTGACCGTTCCATCCGCAGGCGTGTCCTTGTTTCCTCGCAAGGGCAAAGCCGCTCGATCCGTTCGCAATTCCTCTCGTACTCGAGCTCGATGTCCGCCAAGGCGGCTAAGGTGACCTGGATTTCCCGAAGCAGGCTGTCGGGAGACCAGAATGCCCCTTCTTCGGGGCGATTCAGGCGATGAGCGAGAGCATGGTAGTGCATGCTGGAACTCCTTCGCGAAGGGGTTCGATCCACAGATAGCGACGATCGATCGTCCGTTGGTTGCACGCCGGATTCGGCGCACGCCCTCCCGACTGCAAGTCTTTCCACATCCGTTGGCTGTGAGACCTCGATCCCGGGCGGGAGAGCACGCCCGGCTACCGTCTAGCTCTGGCGAGCGGAGATGGCGAATGCATCGGGACACAGCGCCGGCTCTGCTCCTCCAGAATGCGCTGAGCGAGGCATCTGGCGAGAACGAGAGGGGCTGTCGGCTTTCGATAGAGCGGCAGCGCCTTGCGGTGCCGCTGAAGAATCAGCGGCATATCGCTGCCCGTGTGCAACACCACGGGCACGTCGCGCTCCAGCAAAACCTCGGCGATGGGCGTGATCTCTCCATCCCGAAGGTTGCAGTCGAGGATGGCTCCATCGATGTGATCCTCTGCCAGGAGAACGAAGGCCTCGCTTACGCTGGCGACGGGACCCAGCACCTCGCCACCCGTTTCCCGGACGGTGGCCGCGATGTCGAGGGCGGTCAAGGGTTCGTCCTCAGCAACCAGAACTCTCGACTTGGGAAGCATGGATCACCCTGCAAACGATATCTCTACAGCAACTCTGCCGAGCAACGCTGTGATGTGGCGAGACAAGTCCAAAGCAGCAGATCCACTCGTGTTCCAAAGGCCAAGTAACACAAGTTAAAAAATCGTTTGTTCCTGAGGAACGTGGCCGAGTCTGGACCGTTCCTTGCGTAGCTTCTCGCAACGAGAAGCTCCGGGAGGGACGCCGACATGGCGCATCATACGAAGGAGGATTGGCCGGGTCGCTGGCTCGTTGCGGCTCCCGGTTTGCTGCGGACACGAGGGATCACGCTTGACACTCGCGTCGCGGCGCAGGACCGGATCATTGCCGGGCTGAGGGCCATGTATGCGGATCTTCTGGCCGAGCCCGTGCCGGCCCATCTGCTAAAACTCATCCGGGAGGTCGAGATGCGGGAGGCTTCGCGGCATGACGCCTGAAGCCACTCTGCGCGACGGACTCCTCGCGGCGCTGCCGAGCCTGCGCGCCTTTGCGATCTCGCTGACCAACGATCCCGTGCGCGCGGACGATCTCGTTCAGGACACGATCCTGCGGGCCTGGGCCAACAGCCATCGCTTCCAGACGGGCACCAATCTCCACGCTTGGCTCTTCACCATCCTGCGCAATCTCTTCCTGTCCGATTACAGGAAGCGCAAGCGGGAGGTCGAGGACATCGACGGAGCTTACGCCGCGAAGCTGAAGGCTCACCCCGACCAGCAGGACCACGTCGATTTCGAGGACTTCCGTGCGGCGCTCGCCAAGCTGCGGCTGGACCAGCGCGAGGCTCTGCTCCTCGTCGCGGCGCAGGGCATGTCCTACGAGGAAGCCGCTGAGGTCTGTGGGGTTGCTGTCGGCACGGTCAAGAGCCGGGTCAATCGGGCGCGGATCAAGCTCGCCGCCCTGCTGAGCATCGACGGTGATTCTGAACTCGGTCCCGACAATATCACGAAAGCGGCGCTGGGTGGCCTGAGCCTCGGATCACCCGCCTGAG
>NZ_LN811367.1:9501-34487 GCF_001006805.1 Microvirga massiliensis
TCCGAAGATCAGCGTCCCATGACTCCCCCGGCATGCCTTGGCTCATTGCCCGGCCGGCGCCTCACCCATAACCCGGGCAACCAGGATCTC
Organism: Microvirga massiliensis; assembly: GCF_001006805.1. Classification (GTDB taxonomy): domain Bacteria; phylum Pseudomonadota; class Alphaproteobacteria; order Rhizobiales; family Beijerinckiaceae; genus Microvirga; species Microvirga massiliensis. Next base: position 9,592 of record NZ_LN811367.1, read on the forward strand.
GTTCACCGAGAATGCGAGCATGGCTTCGCGGTGATCCTCCATGATTGTCTTGACCGTGACCAGGAGGTATTTCTCCTCGAGGGCCGCACGCAGCTTGAGTTCCGGAATCTTGCACCGCCCGAAGGCGATTCGCGCACTCGCCTCGACTTCGAGAAACTTGGACAATTCGAGAGCCCGTTCCGAAACGCATTTCGACCAGACGGCATAAGTGGGCATTCCGACGATCGCCGAATACCGCTCTTCGACATCGTTGTCCGTTTCAGCCCTTGCAGCCGTGAAGAATGTTGTAGCGACGCAGAGTGCGAGGAGTGTGCTTCTCATCATAGCGTCACAAAATCCGGTATCGGGAGCGGGTCAAGCACTCCTTATGGCGGATACCGGGCCATCGTGATCGCCCTCGGTTTCGGGTGATCAAGTACGGCAAAGGAAGAAGTGACACACTAGGCAAAGGGGTGCAGCGAGCGGCTCATAATGATGGAGCGAGTCCGCTGCGCGTTTCTGTCGCTCGCGCAATTGGCGCGTCGATGCATCTGCCTCTCTCGTCATCGCGGGTGGAGTGAATTGATTCCGGTACGCGGCTCCAGTCTGGATTGCTTCGCCTTCGGCTCGCAATGACGGGGTATGTCCGGATTCTGTTTCGGATTCCGACAGTGCTCATCGCGCACCCATGCCGCTCATCGTCCTTGCGAGCGGAGCGAAGCCATCCAGGAGCGCATCCGTCGACGGGTAGATTGCTTCGCCTCCGGCTCGCAAGGACGGATATAGAGATCCAATGGGTTATAATTCACCCCACTCCCGGAAGGTTCTTCGGCGCGCGCGTACCCACACGCTCAGAAGCGTTCCTCTTCCGCCACTTCATCACCGAGAGATGATGTCGACGCCACCGCGATCGGGCTCGCGCCTCCTCGCAGGACCACGTCCTTGTCCAACCGCTCGGCCTTGTCTTCGCGAAGCTCGCGCTTCGTCCTCCGGAGTTGCTTCGCAACCTTTTCAAGAGCGGCGTTGAACGCGAGATAGATATCCTTGTCCCTGGCTTCGGCGCTCTTCATCGGGAGGGCGCCCATCTGCATGTTCACGGAGCAGCGATACGTGATCCCGTCCTTTGTGAAGTGAACGGCAGCGGTATTCAGTCGCCCGAAATATTTACTGGCGACGCGCAGAATATTCTCACGCGCATAGTCGGGGAGCCTGTCGCCGAGGTGAACGTTCGAGCTTTGGATCGTAATTCCCTTGTCTACGCTCTCCAGCCTCATGCCAACCTCCAGGTGTTTCTACCAGGCTCGGACAACTCCGCTCGTGAGGAGTGCTCGACTCATGGAACTTCCCCCGCTTCTGCCACTTGCTTTCCGCAGACATCCCGGGAGGGAGCCATGAGTTGGGGTCACATCAGAGCAAACTGGAAGCAGTTTCAACGCTATGCCAAGATACGCTGGGATAGGCTCACGGATGAGGACATGGCCCGTATCAAAGGACATCGTGAGGCCCTCATCGCCTGTCTGCAAGAGCGCTATGGCTATGCTCATGAGCGGGCCCAGGAGGAGGTCCGGGATTGGGAGCATCATCTTTAGCGATGTCCTCATCGCTCACGCCCGGTTGCCACGTCCTAGGCAGCACGTCATTCCTCCAATGGGGGCTGGCCGTGGGCGCCTGTCGAAGTCAATCTGCTCTCCAGCTATACGACATGAGTCGCAAATCCTGCCGCGGACCTGCCGACAACAGAAATCGATGCTCACCATACGCTAAGCTGAGACTTACCCGAGTGCCGCCGGGGCGATTGCGGCAGGTTGCTCCCATGAGTTCATGACGACCTCCGGTTTCGCAGGAGGGCCAAAAGAGCAGACGTCATAACAAGGCTCTGCCTGTTTCCAGAACCTGTCAAGTCGGCAATCGTAAACGTCATAAATCCGGCAAGTAACGGCTCTCCGGGAACGGGCCTCACCTTGGCCATTGCAAAGACCTCGCCAAGATTTTCACGTTCGAACGATCTCTTGTTCTGGCAAACCTGTTTTGAACGTCCCGTAGCCCAACCCGGCCGCCGTGCCCCCATTCACGGACCATACCTTTCACCAAGTTGATCCAGGTCAATGTCCGCTCTGGCTATCCGCAGTATTCATAAACAGTGCCCAGCCGAGTCGATCGGCTTCAGATCCGACAGTCCAGACAGGTAGCCGTCATGTTCGGATTCAGCGTCTTTCACCCCTCGCGTGAATGTCCGGTCGCCCGTAGCGTCTATCCCAATGACCTGCTTCCCGAAGCTCAGGACCTGCTCTCCGCTCTCGCCGATGTCGAGCATCGCTATGAGACGGCCCATCAGTTCATGGAGCAATGGTCCGGGCCGGCCGACGTCAAGCAATCCTGCCTCGACACGCTTTCCGAGGCGCGCAAGCGCGAGCGCGGACTTCTCGTCCGGCAGCTTGCCGAACTCGAGCAGCGCTTGATTCCCCTTCCCGAGAAGCCATCCTCCCGTCGATCGGCTTTGGGTGAAGCGGCGTTCGCCTTTGCATCTCTCTGAGGGGTTCGCTCTGCGCCGGGACGGACCGCGCCTGACGGTGGCAAGCGTCGCCGCTGCGTGGAGCCGAATGACTCGATCCCATCTACGTCATCGTAGTTGGGAACGAAGCTTCGCCTTGCAAGTTATGGCTTCAATTCAAGCGCCGTGGCCTGTTCCGAACCCGGATCACCCGTAACGTCACTCGCCCCGGATTCGACGAGCGGGCCCTCCGCAGGGAGGAGCCTCGATGCCGGTTCCACTGCACCCGAATTCGCCGCCGGAAAGTGCCCTCCCTCTCGCAGGAGGTGACATCAGCGATGCCGCGCTGGAGCGCGTCATGCGCGAGGTCCCTCGCGGCGCCCTGGCGCTCTCGGGGTTGACGGTCGGGCTCCTCCTCCTCGCCTGGTTCCTGATGTATGCGTACGTGTTCCTACCCCGCGGCTCCGTGGGCTAGGCCATGCGCGCCGACACCGAACAGGACATCCTCAAGACGGAATTGTGGTGGACCGCCGTAGTGACGGTGATCGTCACGATCATCATGCTGGCGATCATCTATGCGGGCCTCGTCCACCACATCAATCCGCCGAGCAACATCGAGACGATCGATCCGAAAACGCTGCACCTCACGGGCGAGTTCACGGAAGGCAATCTCGGCACCAAGGTCGAGGCCGGCGACCAGGTGACGAGCCGCCTCGTCGCAACACAGTTCGCCTTTCAGCCCCAATGCATCGTCGTCCCCGCGGGCAGGACCGTGACCCTGCGCTTCGCGACGCCCGACGTCATTCACGGCATTCTCGTGACCGGCACCAACGTCAACGCGATGGTCGTGCCGGGCTATGTCAGCCAGGTCCATACCGTCTTCACCAGGACCGGCGATCTTCTGATGCCGTGCCACGAATATTGCGGGCTTGGACACAGCCAGATGTGGGCGACGGTGCGGGTCGTCCCTGAGAGCGAGTTCAGGCCCGGCCCGGACGGGAGGGCGACCTGTGGTGCACGCTAGACGCCTCATCCTCGCTCATCTGTGGGTGGGATTCGCAGCCTTCGCCATCGCGGCCGTGCTCGGCGTCTGGCAGATGTGGGCGCGAAGTCCCCTGCCTGCACCATTCCTCACGGCAGAGGCCTATTTCACTTCGGTAACGGCGCACGGCGTCTCGATGGCCTATGTGCTGACCACCTTCTTTGTCATGGGATTCGGCTATTACGTGGCCGAAACGGCCCTGGAGCGGCCGCTCCCCGCGCCGTTCCTTGCCTGGCTCGGTTTCGCGCTCGGCATCATCGGCTCCGTGATGGCGGCCGTCACGATCTTTGCGGGCCGCGCGACGGTTCTCTTCACGTTCTACCCGCCGCTTACGGCAAGCCCGTTCTTCTATATCGGCCTGGTGCTCGTCGTCGTCGGCTCATGGATCTGGTGCGGACTCATAATCCTGGCGATGATCGGATTCAAGCGCGCCAATCCGGGCATTCCGGTGCCGCTCGCCATGTTCGCGACCGTCGGGAATGCCGTCCTGTGGCTCTGGACGACAGTCGGGGTCGCGGCAGAGTTGCTCTTCCAGGTCATTCCCGCGGCTTTCGGTTGGAATGAGGCCATCGATGTGGGGCTCTCGCGCACGCTCTTTTCCTGGACGCTGCACGCGATCGTCTATTTCTGGCTGATCCCGTCCTACATCGCCTTCTACACCATGGCCCCGCAGGCTGCGGGCGGTCGGCTCTACAGCGACACGATGGGGCGGCTGACCTTCATCCTTTTCCTGATCTACAGCCTGCCGGTCGGCATGCACCACCTGTTCATGGACCCGCAGCAATCGAGCGCCTTCAAATTCCTGCAGATGAGTTTCACGGCACTGGTTGCTGCGCCGACCCTGCTCACGGTCTTCACCATCTCGGCCTCGATGGAGATCGCAGGGCGACTGCGCGGCGGACGAGGCCTTTTCGGCTGGATCGGAGCCCTGCCATGGGACCGCCCCATGGTGCTCGCCACCGGGCTTGCCTTCTTCATGCTATGGTTCGGCGGCGGCGGCGGGCTGATCAACATGTCCTACGGGATGAACGCCATGGTCCACAACACGTCGTGGGTCACGGCTCATTTCCACCTCATCTTCGGGGGCACGGCGGTAATCATGTATTTCGCCATCGCCTATACGATCTGGCCGACGCTCACAGGGCGTATGCCGGCCTCGGTCCGACATCAGCGTCTGCAACTCTGGCTCTGGTTCATCGGCATGATGGTCATGACCCTGCCATGGCATTATCTCGGCCTGCAGGGGCAGTGGCGCCGTGTCGCCACGTTCAACTATGCCGACCCCATCATCGCCGCCTGGGGGCCGTGGGTCGTCGTCTCGCTGGTTGGAGGCGTGTTCCTTCTGGCGAGTGCCGTGCTGTTCATCTGGAATCTGCTTGAATTCCACCGTGCCCGAGCCGTGACGACGATAGGCCTTCGTCCGCTCTATGCCACGGCCGTGCACCCTCCGGAGCGGGTGCCGGCCGCCCTCAACGGCTTCGCGCTTTGGAACGTGCTCGTCCTCGTTCTCATGGTGGCCGCCTATGGCTACCCGGTTGCCCAGTTCTTCGTCATCGATGCCCCAGAGGCGATCGTGCATCGCGTGGATGAAAGGGGCTGAGCATGAAGCCTGCCGAACTGCGCGAGATCGACAAGCCCTGGCGCATATGGGCCAGCGTCATCATCATCTCGCTCCTGGCTTTCTCGATCGTGTTCGGCTTCCTGATCCTGCCGATCGTGCAAGGCAGGTCTGCTGGCATTGACGCGTATACCGCGATCTGCCGCGCCGTCGGCATCCTGCCCGGCTCACCGGCCGTGGGGCAGCCGTCGAGCGAAGCGCAGGCGCAACCGGCGACGCAGGTCGCGTGGAGCCCGGATCTCATGCGTGACCTCGGCCAGCCGTCCCAGGCCGGTGCGGAGGTCGCGCAGGCCTGCGTGGCCTGTCACGGTGAGCGCGGCATCGCGACCGATCCCGCGAACCCGAACCTTGCCGGCCACTCCGCAGTCGCGATCTACAAGCAGTTGCACGATTACAAGAGCGGGAGCCGCGTGAACGAGATCATGACCGGTATCGCGCAAGGATTGGACGATCAGCAGATCATCGACGTGGCAACCCATTTCGCCTCGAGCACGAAACGCGCCCTCGACCCGACGACGGCGGAGGTCGTCGACGAGGATATCGTGCGCCTCGTCGAGCGCGGCGACCCGAGCCGCAGCCTTCCCGCCTGCAATGCCTGTCATGGCGGCACGGCAGGCGGTCCCATCGAGACCCCGACGCTTTCGCACCAGAACAAGGATTATCTCGCGCGCCAGTTGCGGGCCTTCAAATCGACGGACCGCCGCAACGACATCTATACGCGCATGCGCAGCGTCGCCTCGAAGCTGACGGATCGCGAGATCGACAAGCTCGCCAATTTCTACGCGACGACGCTCAGTTATTAATGGGCTCTGACATGGCGTGTCGCGGGTGCGATGCGCTGCCGCTTTCGCCGCACTTCCGCTCTTGCGAGCCGCAGGCGAAGCAATCTACCCGTCGACCGATGCGCTCCTGGATGGCTTCACTCCGCTCGCGATGACGGAGAAAGCACATTCTCCGGGTCAATGCCTGGACGTTTTCCGCATTGGCACCGCCTCTACGTCTTGATCCGTGCGGCTCGCCTCGGTGTCCTCCGTTGATCGACTCCTGCCGAGGAGGCGAAGCGCGGCCGCGATTACCAGCACCGACAGCGGCATTGTGAGCGCATTCAGGTTGAGATGATCCATACCACTCGCCATGTCGGTTGCAAAATCCACGACTAGATAGACCAAGATCGCTTCGACGAGGGTGTGTTTCAGCTCGTTGATCGTTCTCACCTGCATCCAGGCCGGCATGCGCGCCCGTACAGTTTCGGGGAGATCGAAGACAAAGCCGAACGTGATCGCGTAAGCGAAGATGATGAGCACGACGCCGAACAGGAAGGCGTCCGTCGCCGCCATGACGGCCGGAGTGATAGAGGCCGTATCCGCTTCGGCCAGGAGGACCTCGCCGAGCGCGGTCGCGAGCTTGACCCCACCTTTCCAGAACATCAGAACGGCTCCGAGCGCCGCGCCGAACGAGGCAAAAAGCATGACGAGGCGCAATGACAAGGCGATGCGGAGCATGGGATGCCTCCGACGCGGATGAGCCGAGCTGATCCCGGGTCGAGAGAGGAGCGTAGCAGACTTTCGGACAAGCACAGCGCATCATCACCCAAGCCGTCGGGCCACAGGCTGTGGTGTCGCCTCGTCGGGCTGCTCGGCAGCTGATGTGTCTGAGGATGTGGCCCGTGCGGCGCCGAGATGCGTCAGGAGGTCAACCGGCAGCGGGAAGACCACCGTGGAGGAGCGGTCACCGGCAATGTCGTGCAAAGCCGCAAAGTAGCGCAACTGCATGGCGCGGGGCTCCTGGGCCAGTGATCGGCCTGCCTCGACGAGCTTTTCCGCCGCCTGTTGCTCGCCCTCCGCGTTGATCACCTTGGCTCGCCGGAGACGCTCGGCTTCCGCCTGCTTGGCAATCGCGCGCACCATGCTCTCGTTGAGGTCGACATGCTTGATCTCGACATTCGTCACCTTGATGCCCCAGGCATCCGTCTGCTGGTCGAGAATCTGCTGGATGTCCGCGTTGAGCTGATCGCGTTCGGCGAGCATCTCATCCAGTTCATGCTTGCCCAGCACCGACCGCAGCGTGGTCTGGGCAAGCTGGCTCGTCGCGGCCATGAAATTCTCGACTTTGATGATGGCCCGCTCGGGGTCGACGATCCGGAAATACAGGACCGCGTTGACCTTCACCGAGACGTTGTCGCGCGAGATGACATCTTGAGACGGGACGTCCTGAACGACCACCCGCAGATCGACCCGCACCATCTGCTGGATGAACGGAATCAAGATGATCAGGCCCGGTCCCTTCACGCCCGTGAAGCGGCCCAGTGTAAAGATGACGCCACGCTGGTATTCCCGGAGCACGCGGACCGAGGAGGCCAGGAAGGCGAGCACGAGCAGCGCGAGAACCAGATAGGCGAGATAATCGAAGATCATGGTGTTTCTCCCGGCCTGTTCGCTGTTCCCGAAGAGCGGCGCACGACGAGCGTGAGGCCGTCGATGCCCGTCACCTCGACGCAGTCGCCCCGTGCGAGCGCCTTCCCGCCGCGAGCCTGCCAGCGTTCTCCGTGGGTGAGCACGTGGCCCGCATCGCCGGACCAGTCGAGCACCTCGGCGCGCTGGCCCAGCATGGCCGGAGCGCCGGTTCGCACCGGTCGACGCCGTGTGCGCCAGACATAGGACAGAGTCAGGGTGAACAGGCCGAAGCACCCTGCGGCCGCCGCAGCGATGGCAGTCCACGACAGCTGAAATTCCGGCTGGCTCGTATCGATGAGGATCGCCGATCCGAGCACGAAGGCTATGAGACCGCCGATCCCGAGCACTACGGTCGGCGTGAACGCCTCCGCGATCAGGAAGGCGACGCCAAGAACCATGAGGGCGAGGCCCGTGTAATCTACCGGTAGCATGTTCAGGGCATAGAGGCCGAGCACGAGACAGAGCGCGCCGATGACGCCGGGCGCAATGACGCCGGGATTGCTGAACTCGAAGATCAGGCCGAAGAGTCCGACGATCACCAGCAGAAAGGCGATGTTGGGATCGGTGATGACTGCCAGTAGGCGAGCGAGCCAGCCCGGCTCCAGGATCTCGACCGGCAGCCCGCTGGTGTGCAGGCGCCGGCGCTCGCCAGCGACCTCGACCTCCCGGCCGTCGATTCTGGCGAGGAGTTCCTCGGGTGTACGGCTCACGAGATCGATGACGTGCCGGTCCAGGGCCGCCTGGGCCGAAAGCGTAGCCGCCTCCCGGACGGCCTCCTCGGCCCATTCCGCATTGCGCCCCCGTAATTCCGCCAGGCTGCGAATGAATGCAACGGCATCATTCGTCACTTTCGCGGCCATGGGATCCTGGGATGCGGCAGGCTTCGCCTGATCCTTATCGTCCTTGTCGCTGTCGCTGTTTCCCTCCCGACCTGACGGGAGCCCGGGCAGCCCGCCGATCTGCACCGGGGTGGCGGCTCCGAGATTGGTGCCGGGCGCCATCGCGGCAATATGCGTCGCATAGAGGATATAGGTGCCTGCGCTCGCTGCATGGGCTCCCGAGGGAGCGACAAACCCGACCACCGGCACCGGTGAAGCCAGCACATCGGCGATGATCTCACGCATGCTGGTTGCGAGTCCTCCCGGCGTATTGAGCTGCAGGATGATGACTTCGGCGCGGCGCTCGCGCGCGGTGGCCAGTGCAGTGCTGACATAGCGCGCCGTGGCGGGCCCGATCGCACCGGTGATGTCAACCAATGCGGCGAACCGACCCTCCCCGTCCTCGCGAGCGCTGACGGAGGCACCGGCAAACAGTGCCGCCAATACGAGGGCAGCAGCCACAATCAGGCTTCGACGCGGCGGATGCACAATTGCCTCCATTCGCCGCTATGTCAGGGCATGCTCACTGTATCATGAAACCCGCCATCTCCAATAAAGCGCACTTCATCGAACGAATGGCGTAGTCCGACAGGAATGGCGCGGATGGAGTTTCGTGTCTCATCAGTCGAGCATGCGGACGCCCGCCGGCAAGCCCGCTCACCCGCGCCGCGATATGCTCATCGTCGTGATCTCGGCGCAGCGTAGGGCGATCTCGACCTCATAGGATCCTGACCGAAACCTCGCCGAGTATCCCGAGGCTTCCGAACACCTCGTCGCCGCCTGTGATCTCGATGGGGACCGTGCAGGTTCCGGTCGTCACCACCTGTCCGGCCTTCAGCGTGATGCCGAGTTGCGACAGCTCGTTCGCAAGCCACGCCAGGGCGAGGCGCGGATCATCGAGCACATTGGCTCCCTTGCCTTCACGCTCGAATCTGCCGGCCACACGGCCCAAGACCTTGTGCTCGGCGAGATCGATCGTCCGCCACTCGGCCGTCGATGGCGGTCCGAGCACGAACAGGTGAGCGCAGGCATTGTCGGAGATGAGCTGTGGCGCTCCGACGGTTGCAAAATCCTCGAATCGGGAATCCGATAGCTCGATGGCGGGATGAAGGGAATCGACCGCGGCGAGCACCTCCTGCGGCGCGTAGGACGTGCTGCGCGGCGGCAGGTCCCGTCCCATCCGGAATGCGAACTCGATTTCGGCGACCCGCATGTGGTTCGCGCCGAGCGGAACCGCAGCACCGCTCTCGATGACGCGTTCCAGCAGGATGCGGCCCGCCATCGGCCCATCGACCCCGATATGCACCTGACCGGCTCGGCTGGTGGCCGCAATCTTCCAGCCGAAGACCGGCGATGCGCTTCGCTCTTCCAGGTGAGCCTGGATGGCGTAGCCTTCGGCCCGGGTCGCGGGCCTGAGATCGGGCGGCAACGCCTGCAATCGGCGGCCGTTCTGCCAATGATCGAACAACAGGGCAGAGGCTGCGAGAGTCTGGTCGGGTCCAAGCATCGTCGTTTTTCTCATGGCACGAGCAGGAGCGGCCCCGCCGCACGTCGGGATTCGAGTTCTTCGTGAGCGGCCGCCGCTTCGGCGAGCGGGAAGGCTTTTCCGGGCTGCGCGGTCAGCGCGCCCCGCGACAGGACATCGAACAGAGCGGTCGACATCCCTTCGAGCTTCGCCCGGTCCGCGACGTAGTGAAACACCACGGGCCTCGACAGCGCGTTCGAACCCTTGGACAGCCGGGCAACCTCGAACGCTGTGACGCTCCCCGACGATTGTCCGAAATTCGCCAGATGACCGAACGTGGCGAGCGAGTCCAGCGAGCCCTCGAAGGTGTCGCGGCCGACCGAATCGTAAACAATATCGACACCACGCCCATCGGTGATCTCACGAACACGCTCGACGAAGTTCTCCTCCCGGTACAGCACGACGTGCTTGCATCCGGCAGCGCGCGCGATTTCGGCCTTCTCGGTGCTTCCCACGGTGCCGATGACGGTCGCACCGAGATGGCTCGCCCATTGGCAGAGCAGGCGCCCCACGCCGCCCGCCGCGGCATGTACTAGGACGAGATGCCCGCGCTCGATCCGATACACTTGGCGCACCAGCATCTCGGCCGTGAGGCCCTTCAGGAGCACCGTCGCGGCGAGCTTGTCGTCAATCGCGGCCGGGAGACGGATCGCGATATCCGCGGGCAGGAGGCGTTCCGAGGTGTAAGTGCCGTAGCGGGCCGTCACATACGCAATTCGGTCTCCGGCGGCGAATCCCGACACTCCGGGGCCGACCTCCTCGACCACGCCGGCTGCCTCGATCCCGGGGATGCCCGGCAAGGACAGCGTCCGATACAGGCCGGAGCGCACATAGACGTCGTGAAAGTTTATGCCGACTGCAGTCTGACGGATGCGAAGCTCCCCGGGTCCAGGCTTGCCGACCTCGATGCTTTCGCTCCGCAGGACCTCCGGCCCACCATACTCCCGCAGGACAATTGCTTCCGCCACGTGTCGCTCCTCGCCGAAGTCGCCGACATTCCGATTCGGGGACGACTATTGCAGTCTCGGGCGGCGTGTCACCCCCGGCTTCTATTGCGAATCGCAGCCGGCGCGCACAGCCCTTTCCGCCGCCTCACCGTCCTTGCGAGCCGCAGGCGAAGCAATCTACCCGTCGACCATTGCGCTCCTGGATTGCTTCACTGCGTTCGCAATGACGATGAGGGCTGCAGCGATGGTATGCAACGCGATCAAACCGTCCCGCCGAGCTCGTGCGACAGCGTCTGCAACTCCTTGCCGCCAGCCATGAGGTTCTGCAAGGAGTCGATCTGAATTTCGGATTTGGTGAAGGTGCCGAGCGTCTTGCCCCGGTTGAGAACCGTGAAGCGATCGCCCACCGCATAGGCATGCCGCACGTTGTGTGTGATGAAGATGACGCCGAGGCCCTTGCTGCGCACCTGGTGGATGTATTTCAGGACCATCGAGGTCTGCGCCACGCCGAGCGCCGACGTCGGCTCGTCGAGGATCAGCACCTTGGCGCCGAAATAGACCGCACGGGCGATCGCCACGCATTGCCGCTCGCCGCCCGAGAGCGTTCCGACCGCCTGGTGCGGATCGCGGATATCGATGCCGATCTTGCGCATCTCGTCCCGCGTGACCGCATCGCAGTGATCAAAATCGACGAAGCGGAACGGACCGAAGCCGCGGGTCGGTTCGCGTCCCATGAAGAAGTTGCGCGTCACCGACATGAGCGGGATCATCGCAAGATCCTGGTAGACGGTGGCGATGCCCGCATCCAGAGCATCGCGCGGCGACGCGAAGGTGATCGGCTGGCCTTCGACGAGAAACGCGCCGGAGGTCAGGCGATGCACGCCCGAGAGGGTCTTGATCAGCGTCGACTTGCCGGCGCCGTTATCGCCGAGAAGGCACAGCACCTCGCTTCGCCCGACCTTCATCGACACGCCCGAAAGAGCAATGACGGAGCCGAAATGCTTGACGAGGTCTCGCACCTCGATGAGAGGGTTTTCGTCCGGCATTTCAGCGCTCCCCGGTCACCTTCTTGCGGATGAAGTTGTTGAACAGGACGGCGAGCAAGAGCATTCCGCCCAAAAAGACCTGGAACCAGTCGGAGTCGAAGCGGGTGTACGTGAGGCCGATCGATACCATGCCGAAGATGATGGCGCCGAAGAACGCACCGATCGCCGAGCCGTAGCCGCCGGTGAGGAGGCAACCGCCGATCACTGCTGCAATGATGGCCTCGAACTCCTTCTGGAATCCGCGCCGCGCATCGGTCGAGCCGGCATCCAGCACCGTCAGAATTGCGACCAGCGCCGCCGCGCAGGCGGTGAGCATGAACAGGCCCGTCTTCACGCGGTTGACCGGCACGCCGGAATTGCGTGCCGCGTTGGCGTCCCCGCCTGACGCGAAGATCCAGTTGCCCGTGCGGGTCCGCAGGAGCACCCATGTGGCAATCGCCGCGAACAGGATGAACCAGATGATCGAGATCGGCACGCCCGTGACGGTCGGAGCGCCGTTTGGGAACTTGGCGATGACGTCGTGCGAGGCGAGCCAAGAGAACAGACCCTCGAAGGCGACGCCGGAGAAGAGTTCGCGCACCAGCCCTTCTCCTGCCTGATCGCCGATGCCGCGCAGCTGCGTCGAGCCGCCCGTCACCCATTTAAGGCCGACCAGGGAGAGGCCCCGCAGGATGAAGAGGAAGGCGAGCGTCACGATGAAGGAGGGGAGTCGCGTGCGGATGACGATCTGCCCGTTGATGCCGCCGAGCAGCGCCGCGAACACGAAGGTCAGTGCAATCGCCACGAGCAGCGGCAGGCCCGAAAGAACGATCAGCGTGCCAAAAATCAGACCCGCGAAGGCCACCATCGAGCCGATCGAGAGATCGAATTCGCCGCCAATCATCAGGAGCGCGGCCGCGATGGCGAGAATGCCGAGCTGCGCCGCCGGCGACAGGATGTTCATGACGCCGGCGAGCGTGAACATCGAGGAATCGGCGGTCGAGAGAAAGAAGATCGTCACCAGGATCAGGCCTGCCGCCGCGCCCAGTTCCGGGCGGCGCATGACCTGGGTGACGAACGAGGTCTTTCTCAGGCGCTCGTCCGCTGCGACGGGTTTCGAAGTCGCTGAGCTCACGCCCAGGATCGGCTGGCTGATCTGCGCCATGAAGCCGCCTCCATTCGACAGGAGATCGAAGGCCCGCGGGACGATCCCGCGGGCCGTTGTCGTTCAGCGGATGCCTTTGGCGGACAAATCCACGACTTGGGCGGCCTTCTCCTTGGTGATGAGGTTCGGGCCCGAGGCCACGTCGCTGGCCGGGATGAGGCCATATTTGGCGTAGTTCGCCAGGAACACCACCGGCAGGTAACCCTGAAGGTACTGCTGCTGATCTATGGCGAAGGCCGCCTCGCCTGCCGAGATGCTCTTGAGGAACCCGGCCGACATGTCGAAAGTGCCGACGTTGATCTTGCCGACCTTGCCGACGTCCTTCACCGCGGCAAGCGACGGCTCGCCGGCGGTCGCGGCGCCAAGGCACATGATCGTGTCGACATCGGCATTCGCCTGAAGTGCCGCCTTGACCTTCGCGCGCACGTCGGTCGGGTCGTTCGAGACCGGCACCACCGTCACCTTCCCCCCGAAGCCGTCGGTAAAGCCCTTGCAACGCAAATCGAGCGCCACATTGCCGACCTCCTGGTTGACGCACAGGCCGACCTTGCCTCCGAGCTCCTTCAGCTTCGCACCGCCGGCCTTGCCGGCAACATATTCGTCCTGGCCGACATGAAGCAGCGCACCGAGCGACTTCGACACGTCCGAGCCGGAATTCATGGAGATCACCGGGATACCGGCAGCGACAGCCTTCTTGATGGAGGCGCTGAGCGCTGAAGGATCGGCGATCGACACGACGAGCCCGGCCGGGCTCTGGTTCACAGCCGCATCGATGAGCTGGCTCATGGCAACCATGTCGAAGGTCTCCGGTGCACGGTAATCGACCTGCACACCGGTCTCCTTAGCGGCTGCGGTCACGCCGTTCTTGACCACCGACCAGAACGGGTCGTTCGCCTGCCCGTGGGTCACCACGATGATGCGGGGCGTCTGTGACTGAGCCTGGCTCTGCATTGAGGCGCTGGCAAGCAGCGCTGCGGTCACGATGCCTGAGAAGACTGCAACTTTCCTGAAAAGACGCTTCATGGTTTCCTCTCCTCTTCGCCGAATCCAGTTGCTTCGGTTTCGACTTCCGTTGGGCGTGCTTTCCGCGTGGCGTCTCAGCTTGACTCTGACGGCACGCAGTCGGGCTGCGCAATTGCTTCCAAACTTCAGGACACCACCTTCCATTGCCGCTCACGCGACGACACGAGGGCGGTGTCGATGACCTTCTGGATCTCATAGGCCTCGCGGAGATCCGGACCGCGAGGCTCTCCGCCATCGATGGCCTTGAGAAAGTCCGCGACCTCGATCGTCTTCAGATCGTTGAAACCAAGCTGATGGCCCGGCGCGACGCAGAACAGGCCATAGGGATGATGCTGCGGGCCGGTCTCGATCCTAAGAAAGCCGCTATGGCGAGGGTCACGCCCGGCGCGGTAATAGTGGAGCTCGTTCAGGCGTTCCTGGTTGAACACGAGCGTTCCCTTCGTGCCATTGACCTCGAAGGCGAGATGCATCTTCCGGCCCGTTGCCACCCAGTTCGCCTCGATCGAGCCGCGGCAGCCTCGTGCAAAACGAACGGTCAGGCGTGCGATATCGTCCACTTCGATCGGTCGGCGATCCGCGGAACCCCGCACGGGTCGAGTCTTCACAACCGTTTCGAGATCGGCCATGACTTCCTCGATCGGGCCGAGGAGAAAGCGGGCCATGCAGATGATGTGGCTGCCGAGATCGGCAATCGCGCCGGCCCCGCCGCTCGGATCGAAGCGCCAACTATACGGGTGCTCGGGATTGCTCATGTAATCCTCGGCATGAATGCCGCGGAAACCGGTGATCTCGCCGAGCTCTCCATTGGCGATCATCTCGCGCGCCAATCCGAGCAGCGGGTTCTTGATGTAGTTGTAGCCGACCTGAGTGACGACACCGGCAGCCTCCGCGGCCTCCATCATGTCGCGCGCATCGCGTGCATTCGGCGCGATCGGTTTTTCGCAATGAACATGCTTGCCGGCAGCGACGGCCGCGAGAGTCATTTCACGGTGAAACACATTCGGTGTCGTGATCGAGACGATCTCGACCGCAGGGTCGGCAACCAGAACCTTCCAGTCGGAGGTGTAACGCCGAAAACCAAGCTGCTGGCACGCGCCCGCGGCGGCCTTCTCGTCGATGTCGGCCACGACCTCGAGTTCCGGCCGCAACCCGGGGAAGATGCCCGATACCGCGCGATAGGCCAGGGCATGCGCCCTGCCCATGAAACCTGTCCCGATCACTCCGACGCGAATTGGGCGCATCTCCTTGCCTCCCCTGAGAGCCGGGACGGAATGATCGGACTCAACGCTCCCGGAGGAGCCCATGAGGGGATTTGAAGCTGGCTCGGCTCCCGAAAGGAGCTTGAGCCGCCTGTAAGAGGGGGAACCGCGGAGATACTCTGCTATGGGATGGCGGCTGCCCCCGATACGAGCGAGCGGACCGCGCCAATTGCGCCATGCCTTCCTCCCATTCGCCTGCCCGCCACCGGATCTTTTTTGTTTTTATTTCTATAAAGTTACTCGTGCTTCGTCAATGTTCCCCGGCTTACGCTGCACGCGACCATGCAGCCGATCGGGCCAAGCATTGGTGATGCTCGGAGTGTTACGAGATGTCGAAGCCACTGGTTGCAGACTTCACGCGCTGTTCAGCAGCTTCGAGCATATCAGCTTGTACCCTGTCCGAGCACAACGCCATCTGGGAACTGCCCGGAAGATGTGCACGCCGCATGATGCCAAATCTCGGCGCCGGCACCCCTCACCCGCCCCTTCAGAGCGGCCTCTCCCGCAATGGGCGAAGTGGAAATATGGTGCTGCGAACACATCACATTTGGGTTCGTTCTGCCAAATCGGGGCGACCTCTCCCGTCGAGGGGAGGTGAAGCGCTGTCGGCTTGCACATCACCTCTCCCCTGGCGGGAGAGGTCGGCTGCGCAGCAGCCGGGCGAGGGGGAAAGTCTGCGCTGTATCACGACATGCGTCAACTACTCTGATCTGTAGCGACTTATATGTTCGCAAGCATGTCTTGTTGCCGGCCGCCGAGGCCTCCAGGTGATTTCGTCAATCGGGCAAAATCGGTTGTTGCGCGCGCAAGCAGGATTGCGGAACAATCGTGTGAATGCTGAAACCTCGATCCACGTGCGTCGCTCATCCGAGCACCACTGCCTGCATTGCGACCTGTGCCACGAACTGCGGCGTCCGCTTCGATGTGAGCAGGAAAGTCGAGCAGCAGGTCGATATCGCTGTCGAATCTAGTCTCACCGCGAGCCGTCGACCCAGACAGCAGGAAGCGTCCCCCTTTCGATCGGGCGTATTGGCGAAGGTGCTCGGATATCGCGCGAACGGCCGAGGCCCTAGCGAAGCGATCCAGGCGCGCATCCGTCGTCGGGTAGATTGCTTCGCCTTCGGCTCGCAATGACGGAGGTGGGGCGGAAAGGGCAGTGCATCACTCCCGCGGCGCGCAAGGACGGTAGAGGATCCAGCGCCTGCTCTCGTTTCCGAGTGTGCCTTTCCCTCCCTCAGACCCACTTCGTCATTGCGAACGGAGTGAAGCAATCTACCCGTCAACGGATGGCTCGCCTCGCCCGCGGCTCGCGATGACGGAGAGCGGCTGGAACCTTGGTGATTATGAATTAGCAGCGTACCCGATGGCTTTTCCCAGCCGCTGTGCAATCTTCTCGGTGAGTTGATCCAAGAAGCCGGAGAGTTCGGTCCGCACGGCGAAGTGGTAAACTTCATGGCCGATCGGCAGGAAGTCGAGCCCGAAGCGTTCGGCTACCGCGCGCACGCCCATTCCGGCATCGGCGGCCCCCGAAGCGATCACGGCGGCCACCGCCTGATGCGTGAACTCCTCCTGCTCGTAACCCACAACGTCGGAGGGAGACAGACCGGCCCGTTCGAGCAAGGCGTCGAACCATAGGCGGGTCCCCGATCCGCGCTGCCGGTTCACGAACCGCGCTTTGCTGCGGGCAAGATCCTCGACCGAATGGACACGAAGCGGGTTGCCGGGCGCGAGCATCAGTCCTTGCTCCCGCGTGAAGAGCGGCCGCACGACAAGCCTGCGGTTGCGAAACAGCGCATCGTAGGGTGGCGTGCGTGTCACCTCCATGTCGCCGGCATGGAAGCCGGCTGCATCGACGCGAGCGTCCAGGAGGCGCTCGACGGCTTCTCGGCTGCCGACAACCGTGATCTCGGTATCGGGCAATGCCTCCAGCACGCCCATTAGGAGGGGGTCATGGCTGAGCGCCAGCCTGATCCGGGGTGACGTGGTTCCCGTGAGCGCGGCAAGACGCCCCTCGAGCGCTCGTTCCTCCTGGGCGATCGAGGCCTCGAACAACTCGAGGGTCGCCGAGAGGGCATCGCGCAGAGCAGCCCCGGTTTCCGTGAGGACGCTGCCGTGGCCCTTGGTCTTCACGGCCACGGGCCGCCCGAGGGCGGCGTCCAGCGTCACGAGACGGCCCCAGGCCGCGCGGTAGGACAACCCCAAGCGCTCCGCGGCCCCCCGCACCGATCGCTCCTGGGCGATGGCGTCGAGGAGGGCGTGGCTCTGCCCGAGCGCGATCTCGTGATCGTTGATGGTGATGAGACCGCCCAGCCGGAGTTCCACACGCATATGCATATCAGTTCATATTGATTCGGCAGGACGCTGGATAGCATATCCGCATCCATGGTGCAGACCCTGACCGATGCCATCCTGCTGCTCGGCGCGCTCGATCGCGAGGTGCTCTCGATCGCGGCCCTGTCGCTGCGCGTCAGCCTCACGGCGGTGGGACTCGCCTGCCTCGTCGGCCTGCCTCTGGGAGCCTTGATCGCGATCGGCCGGTTTCCTGGGAAGCAAATCACGATCACCCTTCTGAATGCCTTCATGGGCCTGCCGGCGGTCGTCGTCGGGCTCGTCGTCTACCTGCTGCTTTCGCGATCGGGGCCGCTCGGCGCCCTCGGCCTGCTGTTCACGCCGCGCGCCATGATCATCGCGCAGACGATTCTCGTGACTCCTCTCGTCGCGGCTTTCAGCCGGCAGATCATTGAGGACGCGGATCGCGAGCTCGGTGAGCAGCTCCGCTCCATGCGGCTGTCGACATGGCAGCGAGCCAAGACGCTGATCTTCGACACGCGCTTCTCGCTCATCGTCGCAGTCCTGGCCGCCTTCGGACGCGCGGTTTCCGAAGTCGGCGCGGTCCTCGTCGTCGGCGGGAACATCGTCGGCTTCACGCGCACCATGACGACGGCCATCTCGCTCGAGACGCAGAAGGGCGACCTGCCGCTCGCGCTCGCACTCGGATTCGTGCTCATCGGCATCGTCATCGTCGTGAATGTCATGGCCTCCGCGCTCCGCGGCCATGCCATGCGCGCCTACGGATAGGGCCGATGGTGCCGATCCACATCGAGGGGCTGGTCTTCCGTCCGGGGGGGCGAACGGTGCTCGATGGACTTTCCGCGTCCATCACACCGGCCGGCGTGACGGCCGTGATCGGCCCGAACGGAGCCGGCAAGAGCGTGACGCTCCGCATGATCGACGGAGTTCTGCGTCCCGATGCCGGGTCGATCCGCTTCGGTGATCGCTCGCCACAGGATGTCCGGCGCGCCTTCGTTTTCCAGAAGCCGGGCCTGATCCGCGGAACCGTCGCCCAGAACGTCGCGCTCGCGCTCGCTCCCCTGCGCCTGTCCCGGAGCACGGTTTCGACACGGGTCGAGGCGGCACTGAATCGTGTCGGCCTCGGCAATCGTGCCCGGGATGCAGCCCGCAAGCTGTCCGGCGGCGAGCAGCAGCGGCTCGCTTTGGCCCGCGCGCTCATCGTGGAACCGGAACTGCTCCTTCTCGACGAGCCGACGGCCAATCTCGACCCCGGCGCGACCGAGGCCATCGAGGAGATCATCGCTGCGACGGCTCAGGCCGGCACCAAGGTGCTGCTGGTTTCCCATCATCTCGGGCAGGTCGCACGGCTCGCGACCGACGTGCTCGTGCTGTCACAGTGCCGGGCCGTCGAGCACGGCCCGGCCCAATCCGTCCTCACCGCACCGCGCACCTCCGAGGCGCGGGCCTACCTCAAGGGAGAGTTACCGTGGACATCCTTCGCCGTGGCGTGCTGAGACTCGCCGCTGCCGCCTTAATCGCACTTCCCGTCCTGGCCCATGCGCAGGAACGCTCGATCACCGTCGCATCGACGACGTCGACCGAGCAGTCGGGCCTCTTCAAGCATCTCCTGCCGGCCTTCACGAAGAAGACGGGCATCGAGGTCAAGGTGGTCGCGGTCGGAACCGGTCAGGCGCTCGATATCGGGCGTCGCGGAGACGCCGACGTGGTCTTCGTGCACGACAAGGCCGCGGAGGAGAAGTTCGTTGCGGAAGGCTTCGCCACCAAGCGTCAGGACGTGATGTACAACGACTTCGTGCTCGTCGGGCCGAAGAGCGACCCTGCCCATACGAAGGGCAAGGACATCCTAACCGGGCTCCGCAAGGTCGCGGAAGCGAAAGCGCCGTTCATCTCGCGCGGCGACAAGTCGGGCACGCACGCAGCGGAGCTGCGTTACTGGAAGGATGCCGGCATCGATCTCAATGCCTCGAAGGGCGACTGGTACAAGGAAATCGGCCAGGGCATGGGTCCGGCCCTGAACACGGCCTCCGCGCAGAACGCCTATGTGCTCTCCGATCGCGGCACCTGGCTGTCGTTCAAGAATCGCGGCGACCTCGCCATCCTCGTCGAAGGCGACCAGCGTCTCTTCAACCAATACGGCGTGATGCTCGTGAACCCGGCGAAGCACCCGCACGTCAAGGCTGCGGAAGGCCAGGCCTTCATCGACTGGCTCGTCTCGCCGGAGGGACAGAAGACCATCGCGGACTACAAGATCGACGGCGAGCAGCTCTTCTTCCCGAATGCGAAGCCGGAGCAATCCTGATGCGCAGCATTCTCGTGGCTCTGGCGCTCTCGGCGGTCATGGTGCCCCGGCCGGGCGCCGCCGCCGAGTCCGTGCGGCTTCACGCGGCCGGGAGCCTGCGTGCCGCGCTGACCGAGATCGCACAGGCCTTCGAAGCTCGCGAAGGAGCCCGGGTCGAGGGTAAGTTCGGCCCTTCGGGCGTGTTGCGCGAGGAGATCGCCAAGGGTGCGCCGGCGGAGGTGTTCGCTTCTGCCAACATGGAGCATCCGCTGTCTCTATCCCGTGACGGCAAGGCGGGACCCGTCGTCCTGTTCGCCCGCAACCGCCTCTGCGC
Source organism: Microvirga massiliensis (assembly GCF_001006805.1). GTDB lineage: Bacteria > Pseudomonadota > Alphaproteobacteria > Rhizobiales > Beijerinckiaceae > Microvirga > Microvirga massiliensis. The sequence continues at coordinate 29,922 of NZ_LN811367.1, forward strand.
TCTCGCGCGACCCGACTTCGCGGTGGATCCGGCCAATCTCGTCGACCGCATGCTCGACCCACAGGTGAAGCTCGGCACCTCGACCCCGAAGGCGGACCCGTCGGGCGATTATGCCTGGGAGGTCTTCCGCAAGATCGAGCGTCAGCGCCCGGGCAGCTTCGCCGCGCTCGATGGCAAAGCCCTGAAACTCACGGGCGGCGCGGCGAGCCCCACGCCGCCGTCCGGCCGCACGATTTATGGCCTCATCGTCGAGCGCGGGGACGCCGATCTCTTCCTGACCTATTGCACCAATGCCCGCGTGGCTGCGGACGAGATCGCGGGCGCCCGGGCCCTGCAACTGCCCGACGATCTCGCCGTCGGCGCGGATTACGGCCTCACGGTCGTGAAGGATGCCTCGCCGGCTGCTTACCGGCTTGCGCTCTTCATCCTTTCGCCCGATGGACAGGGCATTCTCGCGCGTCACGGCTTCAGTGCGCCGACATTGCCCGCTCCGGAGGATCGATCATGAAACTGAGTGCACGCAATCAGCTCGAGGGCACCGTCGTCGAGGTCCGGAAGGGCGTGACAACGACTCATGTACGGCTCGACATCGGTGATGGTCGCATCGTCACCTCTGCGATCACCAACGAGTCCGCCGAGGAGCTGGGGCTCGAAGTCGGCAAGAAGGCCTATGCGGTCATCAAGTCCAGCGACGTCATGATCGCCGTCGACTGACCGAGCCAGGGAGGCGGAGCCAATCGACATGACCGTCAGCGCTGCCAATCGCGAGGGCATTCGCCCTGGCGAAGTCGCTATCGACTCGCCGGCTCCGGACGATGCGTCGCTCCATTTCATCGGCCGCATCCGCACGCCCTGGGCCTCCCGTCTCGAGTGCCCACGCCAAGGACGGGCCGATGGTCCGGTCTGCCGAATCGAAGTGTTCGAGCCCTGGGTCGCGGCCCTCGACGGGATTACGGCGTATCAGCGCATCGAGGTGATCTACTGGATGCATCTGTCCCGCCGAGACCTCGTCAGCCAGAGCCCGCGCTCGGATGGAACGACAACCGGGACCTTCGCACTCCGCTCACCGGTGCGGCCGAACCCGATCGCAACCGCTCTCGTCGAGCTTGTCGGCGTGGAGGGCTCGACCCTCCTGGTGCGCGGGCTCGATTGCATCGACGGCACGCCGCTCCTCGACATCAAGCCCGATCGCTGCGCATACACGCCGCTCGCACCCGAGAAGTCTAGCGATGCGTGACCTTGCAGATCAGCGTCGCGGCCGGCGGCCGGGCTGAGCGGAGCCAGCTCCCGTGAGCGCCAGGTGGACTTCCGCGCCAGAGCCAAATTGTGGGGCAGAGACTCCCTGCCCCGGCCCCACCCGGCGTGTCCTTCTCGGCGGATTTGCAACCCTCGCCAGCCTGCAGTCTGCCCGGGCGCAGATGTCTACCGTTCTCGATGGCGCCAACCGCGCCATTGCGATTCCACCGCGGGTTACCCGCGTTTTCCCGGCCGGTCCTCCTGCCGCGATCGTGCTCTACACGCTGGCTCCCGACCTGCTTCTGGGCTGGCCGCGGGCGAACCGACCGGAGGAGCGAGAGTTTCTCCTGGCCGATATCGGCGCCCGACCGGAACTCGGGCGTCTCACTGGGCGAGGAAACACGGCCAATCTCGAAGTGGTGCTCAGCCTTCGGCCCGATCTCATCCTCGATGTCGGCACCATCTCGGACACGTATGTCTCGCTCGCCGATCGGGTGCAGAACCAGACCGGAATTCCCTACGCGCTGCTCGACGGACGGTTCGAAGCCACGCCTCGGATGTATCGAACACTCGGCGCCCTGGTGGGACGGGAACGGAAGGCCGAGGAACTGGCGAGTTCCTGCGAGCGCACCATCGCAACGATCCTCGATCGGATCTCCGATATCCCGGACGATCAGCGGCCCCGCGTCTATTATGCCCGCGGCCCGCGCGGTCTCGAGACGGGCCTCGGCGGCTCGATCAATGTCGAGACGATCGAATTCCTGAAGGCCCGCAACGTGGCGGGAGGGACCCGCGGGGGGCTCGCCACTGTTTCCATCGAGCAGGTGCTCGCCTGGGCGCCGGACGTGATCGTCACCATCGATCGTGATTTTGCGACGAGCGTCAGGTCGGATCCAGTCTGGGCCTCCGTTCCGGCCGTGCGCAACGGGCGGGTGCATCTCTCGCCGAAACTCCCGTTCGGCTGGGTCGACTTTCCTCCCTCGGTCAATCGGTTCATCGGATTGTGGTGGCTCGCCAAGATCCTCTATCCGGAGCGCTTCCCCGAAGACCTTCGGCCGATCACCAGCGAGTTCTACGCGACCTTCTATCACGTGAGCGTCAGCGACGAGCAGATCGACCGCATCCTGGCAGGACGAGATGCGTGACCCGGTCCGCTGCCAATGGGCTGATCATCGCCTCGGTGTTTCTTCTGGTCGGAATCGGCGTCGCTTTCGCGTTCGGGCGCTTTCCGATTTCCCTTCCTGATCTCGGCCGGGTCCTGTGGGCAAGGCTCACCGGAGTCCCGTCCGGCCTGCCGCCTGCAGTCGAGAGCATCGTTTTCCAGATCCGGGGACCGCGGGTCCTTGCGGCCGTTCTGGTCGGCAGTGCGCTCGCCACGGCCGGCGCCGCATTTCAGGGCCTCTTTCGTAACCCGCTCGTCTCTCCCGATATTCTCGGCGCCTCATCGGGCGCCGCCCTCGGGGCAGTACTCGGCATTTATCTGTCGTTCGATGTGTTCGGCATTCAGGCGCTCGCCTTCGCTGGCGGTCTCGTAGCCGTGGCCATCGTCTATCTCGTGGGCTCGGCGATGCGCGGCAGCGACACGATCCTGGTGCTTGTCCTGACGGGAATCGTGGTCGGCTCTCTGCTCGGGGCGGGCATCGGCCTCATCAAATACGTCGCCGATCCCTACAACCAGCTTCCCGCCATTACCTTCTGGCTTCTCGGCAGCCTCGCGGCCGCGAATGCCACGGATCTTCTGCCCCTGTCCGTACCGATCCTCCTCGGCATCGTGGCTCTGCTGATTCTGCGCTGGCAGATGAATGCGATGTCGCTTCCCGAGGAGGAGGCGCGCACACTCGGCGTAGCGACAGGCCCCTTGCGAATTGCCGTCATCACGGCCGCCACGCTCGTGACGTCGGCGAGCGTCGCGGCGGCCGGCATCATCGGATGGGTCGGGCTCGTCGTGCCTCACCTTGCCCGGTTTCTCGTCGGCCCGAGCTTCCCACGCCTCCTGCCAACGGCGGCGATCCTCGGCGGCGGGTATCTGCTCGTCATTGACACCCTGGCGCGGACCATGGCCGAGGTCGAGATCCCGCTCGGCATCCTGAGCGCCATTGTCGGAACCCCGTTTTTCATCGGATTGCTGCGGTCCGCACACCGGAGCTGGTCGTGATCCTGGAAGCACGCAATCTTGCCATCGGCTATGGCTCAAGGGTCATCGGTCGCGGGCTCAACCTCAAACTCACCGAAGGCCTCGTGGTCGCGCTGCTCGGCCCGAATGGCGGCGGCAAGACCACGTTGCTGAAGACGCTCCTCGGCATCCTGCCGCCGCTCGGTGGGGAGGTTCTCGTCCAGGGACAATCTTTATCCGCCATACCGATCCGCGAGCGGGCGCGTCGGATTGCTTACGTGCCTCAGGTCCATGCAGGCACGTTCGCCTTCACGGTCGAGGACGTGGTGCTGATGGGGCGCAGCGCGCATCGCAGCGTTCTGACGGGCCCTTCGCTGAAGGATCGCGACATTGCCCATGCCGCCATGATCCGGCTCGGAATCGCGCATCTGGCGAGCCGCCCCTACACCATGATTTCCGGCGGCGAACGCCAGCTCGCTCTGATCGCCCGCGCCCTGGCACAGGAGCCCCGGATCGTGATCCTCGACGAGCCGACGGCGAGCCTCGATTTCGGCAACCAGGGCAAGGTCATGCGCGAGATCCGCGCCCTCGCGGAGGCTGGCCTCGCGGTCGCCTTCTCGACGCATGACCCCAACCATGCCTTGCGCTATGCCGATCAGGCGGTACTCATCAGGGATGGGCGCTGCCTCGCCAGTGGAAACGCCCGTGAGGTGCTTACCCGGGATCGTCTCGGAAGGCTCTACGGTGCCGACGTCGCAGAAGTCCGCAGCGAGCTTGCGCACGCTTTCCTTCCGGGATGAGGCTCGCCGGACTCTCGAGCCCAATATCCGGCCCGGATTCCGACGCATGCGGTTTGTCCGACTTGATGGGCCGCGACGGCTTCCCTGAAGCAGCCGCGGTCCCTCCTATGCTGCGCACCTGTGCGCTGGCGCATCGTGTGGAAAGGTGGCCTCACTTTTCCGCGTCGAACGATGCGCCGCTCGAGGACCAATCCGATACTCGCGCACGCCTTCGCCAGCAGCCAGCGCAAGCCCTGCAGGCTGGGTCGGCGGGACTGACCAGGGCCACGGTGAGCGCTCCGGGCGGCTCGGCTTAACCCAGGACTACGTTCGCGGATTTCTCGGCTTGCTTGTCCAGGCCCCGTGCTCATGCTATGCGCCGCTAAGCAGATACGTCCGCGCTTGGGCTTGGATCGTCTATCGGCTGCTGTCGACTAG
>NZ_LN811367.1:35139-38201 GCF_001006805.1 Microvirga massiliensis
GTGCCTCATTCGATGGGGGCGTGAGCGCCGTCACACCGGCAATTGTAGGAAATCACGCATTGCGTCGTGCCGTCCGCCGCTGGCGCAAGATCCGATGGTCGCGCAATTCGAACGTATTCGAGTGACGAAAGCTCATTCAGCCTGTAGGGGTCGTCTCTGTTTTGTCGCAGTTGTTCCAGTGAACCTGTTTTGGGGGGGCTATGTCGATACCGGTTCAAGTAACCGGCGCCTGGCTAATGCATCACGACCAGAAACTCTCTGCGGTGAAATCCACCGAGTTTGAGAGCATCACTACGGCTGGTCGCGCCGCTCGCTTGCTGTCGTAAATCTCGAAGGAAGAGCAATGGAGCGTGCCGCTTGCCCGGGTGCAGACGCTCGCGCAGGCGAATGGCATCCGTAAGCATGAAGTCGCCGGCCTCTTGTCCGAGTTGGCGAAGGTGGGCGTCATCGATCAGAGTTCAGGCGGAGTCGCGGTTCTCGGTGTGAGCCAGAACAACCTGTTCAAGCACGCGGCGACCGTCTTCGAAGAGCAGGAGCCGACCGGCTTGGAGCGCGCGGCGCTTGAGCTCTCCGAGTTGGCAAGCCAGTCCCCGGTCGAAGAGGCGTCCACTGCTGAGCGCCTGTCCGACGAGCATAAGCTATCGAAGGCCGAAACTGCGGATCTGACTCTGCTGTCCAAGCAGATTGGTTTCGTGGATCACGAAGCTTTGCGGGACAAGACGCTGCTGTTCAATGGCTCGCTCTTCAAGCGCGATGACGCCAAGAAATCGCAGATCATTCTCAACGGGTTGAATGCGACGGAGAGGCAGAATCTGCTCGAGGCCGATGCACGCCTTGCTGTAACCGGCTGTCTGCCCGAAGACACGATCGTTGCCATTCTAGGCACGGCGCTGTGGAGCAAGCTCCACCAAATCGGCTATTATCAGGTCAGCCAAGTTACTAATGAAAACGGCAGCACCCGCTTCGTCACGCGACCGTCCGCGCTTATCAAGTATGTTCCTGGCGGTCTCGCAGACATGCATGATGACGCGAAGGCGCTCGCTAGCAGTTTGACCTACGGGATCCTCAAGAGCAGCAAGCAACGAGGCAAAATTCAAGATCCGGCCGTGCTCATGAACGTCCTCATCAACCGCGGCTACGTTGAGGGGTGGGCGCGCGCGATCAAGGAGGATTACCACGCGCTCGAACGTCGTGGCGTCGTGACCGTGTCGTCCTCATCCGACGGATTCCGGCTCACGCTGCAGAAGCCCGAAATCGGAACCATGGCGCAGGATCTCATTCTGCGAGGGGATGCCTCTGAGGCAGCCGCGCGGGCGATCATCGGCTCGCAGGCCGGCCAGTTCATCGGCCCGGAGGGCGCGCGCATGGCGGAGCGGCTCAAGGACGTACCCGAAACCAAGCGCTCCGCGTCGCTTGCCTTAGATAGCTTGAGGAAAAGCCGGTGATGACGAAGCAGCCCGACGCAGACATGGACAAGGGCGGGGCGGCCGAGGAAGCCCTCCGTCTCTATTTCCAGCAGCTCGGCGCTTTCGTCGTTCGGGGCATCAAGGTGCGAGCCGGAAAGGATCATGTCACCGACATCGATCTATGGGTCTACACGCGTGCGAGCGTCCATGCGCGGCACATCGCGATCGTCGACATCAAGAACAAGAAGCGGGCCAAGGGCTACGAGCGCCTGATCTGGCTTAAGGGGCTGCAGGCGGCGGTGGGTGCCGACGAAGCCATCGTCGCGACGACAGCATCCAAGGAGGATCTCGCGCCTTTCGCCAAGAGAATGGGGCTGAAGCTCCTCTCGTCGCAGGTCTTCAAGGCGGTCATGGCGCGTTATTCCGACGCGAGCGACCGGCTCGCTTCGGAAGACTTAGAAAAGATGTGGCGGTCGGTCAAACTGGAGGGTAGCGAGACGCTTGCCGCGCGGATGGAAAGCAACTTGGTCGAGATTGGGCTCGGCTTGAGCTTCACCGCGCTGAATATCTGGATCGACGAGGCCGCCAAGCTGCTTGTGCATAGTCACGATCATGAACGCGTGCCGGCTGCGGTCGCGCGTGCGGTCCTGCTGTGTGCATCACTGGTAGCGATCGCAGCCGACTATGTCGGAAGGTCCACGGCATTTGGCGACCCAGAAAGCCGCCGCGCCTACTTCCGTGAGGGGCTCGTCTTTGGGAACGCGGCCGATGGAGCCGCGAGCCGCTATCTGGGATTTGCAGAGCGGGTCGCAACGGATTATCTCGACAAGACCGGGGCTGCGGCGGCGACCATTCGCTCGGGCTTCCAGCGCGCCGTCGAGAACTTGCCCATTGGCCCGTTCATCGACTTCTTTTCCAGACCGGCAGCCGGCCGGGAATTGATCGAGGCGGCGATCCAGTTGGAGGCTGCGGCCTTCGCCCGGGCGGCTCCGAACCTCGCGGGCCTGGCCCCGGAGGCGAAGACAATTATCGGCCTTTTGATTGACTATGCAGGCCTCGATCGGCGGAAGTTTCTGCGCACACCCGATCAAACAATCTCGCAAACAAGCCATGCCGATGCAGCAGGCCGCGAGGAGCCAGATTCCAATCCAAAGGGAGATGGCCCGACGGGTGGAGAGAGCAAAGCGTCGGACATCCGCAGCGAAACCGCGAAGACCACGCTCGAAACACTGACGGACAAAAAGAAGGGGCCGGACGGGTTCCTATTGTAGATGGCGCAGGAGCGGTGTGGATGGTTTCCGCATACACTGCGAAGCCTATCCTTTGAGAGCCTTCCTTAAGGCTCGCTTCGATACCGCTTTCAGCGCCGGACTGTACTCAATGTCCGCGACGCGGTATTGCTTCGAGTCGCGAGCACGCGGCCATAGCGAAGCGTGGTCGCCGGCGAGAGGCACGGCAGATCATTGAGGCTTGGCAGATCGACCACGCACCGTCAAACCCATACGAGCCTCAGCAGCCTCCCGCCATCAACGTTCGCAAGCCGGTCCCACAGGGCCGAGGCCCAGCCGGACCTAAACTTAAGACCAGAGCGGCGCGACGCCGAACCGATCTGGTCTGGACCGGCTGCGCGAAGCCGTGCGGGTCGGCGAGGTCGTC
>NZ_LN811367.1:39425-164709 GCF_001006805.1 Microvirga massiliensis
CTAGAGGCTGTTACGGACTGAGGGTGAGGCCTGAGCGTTGCAGCATGATTCAGAAAGGCGACGAAGTGCAGGCCGGCGACGGTTTCGGGCAGGCGCTCGTAGTCGCGCGCGAGGCGGCGGAAGCGGCTCGACCACGTTAACGAGCGCTCCATGACCCAACGGCGCGGCAACAGAACAAAGCCGCGCCGGGCCCCGGGCAACTTGATCACCTCGAGCCAGATGCCGTGCGCGTCAGCCACCTCGGCCGGCTCCTCGCCGGTGTAACCCTGGTCGACATAGGCCAGTTCGACACTCGCGCCGGTGACCTCCTGCACGGCGGCAGCGAGCGCCGCGACCTGGGCCCGGTCCTGCTCGGTGGCGGGAGTGACGTGCGCCGCGAGCAGGTGTCCGAGCGTGTCCACCGCGATGTGGATCTTGGAGCCCTTCTTGCGCTTGGCCCCGTCGTACCCGGCCCGGTGCCTGCTCTCGGGCGTGCTTTGCAGGGTGCGGCTGCCGAGGATCACCGCCGTAGGCGCGGGCGCGCGGCCGGCCGCGAGGCGCAGGATCGCCCGCAGGTCATGCACGATGGCTTCAAAGCAGCCGGCCCGGATCCAGCGCTGCGTCCGGTCGTAGACCGCATGCCAGGGCGGGAAGTCGTGCGGGAGAAGCCGCTAAGGCGCCCCCGCGCGCGCGCCAGCGCAGAGCATTGAAGACCTCCCGCAAGGGATGGAAACGTTGGCCGGCCTCTTCGGGCAGAAGGGTCAAATAGGAAGGAACGAAGGCCCACTCCTCGTCGCTCACGTCACTGTCATAGGATTGGCGAACACAACTCATGCCCACAGTGTGGGATTCCAACCCAGTCCGTAACAGCCTCTAGATCAGGCTCTGTCAGGGTTCCTGAAACTTCGCATGTAAAGTCATAATGCCTTCGATCTCGTCGCTGATTTCCCTGTCAGCTGAGCACGAGCGCCGATCTCCATGATGAGTCCCTATTGAGCTTCCATCCAACCGCGAGCACCGTTATATAGTTCCGCTATATGACGCGGGTCGAGCGCTGAGCGATGATCGAAGCCCTGGTGTCCCTGAAGTCCGGCGATGCACCCGCGATCGGGCGCGAGCGCATCCGGTTGCTCGAGGCCGTCGCGCGGGAACATAGCATCACGGCCGCGGCGAAGGCGGCCGGTCTGACCTATAAGGCAGCCTGGGACGCACTCGACGGCATGGCGAACCTGTTCGGACAGGCGCTCCTCGAAACACGCACAGGCGGCCGGGCGGGCGGCGGCGCCCGCCTGACCCCGATGGGCCTCCGGGTCATCCAGGCCTTCCACCGGCTCGAAGCCGAGATGGTGCGCGTGATGCGGGCTGTCGAACCCGACCTCGCCGGAACTGGCATTTCGGCATTCAATCTCGTTTCGGGGCTGCTCATGAAGACGAGCGCGCGCAATGCGCTGCGTGGGATGATCACGAACATCGTGTCAGATGCACTCGCGGCGGAAGTCGCAGTCTCGGTCTCCAATGATACGACCATTTACGCTTTGGTGACGAACGAGAGCTTGCGCGAGCTCGGCCTCTGCACTGGGCGCGAGGCGATCGTCCTCATCAAGGCGCCCTTCGTGGTCATCGCCGCCGGCGAGGACCCTCCGAAGGTTTCCGTGCGCAACTGCATCCGGGGCACGGTCCGGCGGTGCGAAACGTCTGCCGTCAGCGCCGAAGTCGTGCTCGACATCGGTGATAGCAAGACCCTCGCCGCGACCATCACCGCGCAAAGCGCAAAAGACCTGAGCCTGGAGCCGGGAAAGCCGGTCTGCGCCCTTTTCGACGCGGCACACGTGATCATCGCCATCGACTGAGCATCCGGAGAGCATCCGTGAAAACCTTGACGACACTGACGGCCGCCCTCGGCCTCATCGCCGCCCTCTCGCTTGCGGGAGAGGCATCGGCCGCGCAGACGAATGTTGCGGTCGCGGCCAACTTCACGGACCCGGCCAAGGAGATCGCGGCAGCCTTCAAGGCGAAGACCGGGCATGAAGCGGTCTTGAGCTTCGGCTCCTCCGGCCAATTCCATACGCAGATCACGCAGCATGCGCCGTTCCAGATCTTCCTGTCGGCCGATAGCGAGCGTCCCAAGAAGGTAGTCGACGATGGCCTCGGTGTCGCCGACAGCCGCTTCACCTATGCGATCGGGAAGCTCGTCCTGTGGAGCAAGAACCCGGAATTCGTGAAGGGCGAGGAGACGTTGAAGAGCAACGCATTCTCGAAGCTGTCGATCTCCAATCCGGTGGCAGCGCCCTACGGAGCAGCGGCCATCGAGACCATGAAATCACTGAGGCTCTACGACACGCTGCGGCCGAAATTCGTCGAAGGCGCCAACATCGCGCAGGCCTTCCAGTTCGTCGATACCGGAAATGCCGAACTCGGCTTCGTGGCTCTTTCTCAGATCGTCGGAAACGACACGGGTTCGCGCTGGCTCGTTCCTCAGAACCTCTACGAGCCGATCCGTCAGGATGCCGTTCTCCTGAACAAGGGTGCCACGAACGAGGCGGCTACCGCCTTCATGGCTTTTCTGAAAGGCCCAGAGGCGCAGGCGATCATTGAAAAATACGGCTACGTCCTCGACAGCGAGTTCTGAAGCCGTGGAGTGGTTGCCGCCCGACATCTGGATTACGACCCGCCTCACCATCGAGCTTGCCGCCATCACGACGGTGATCCTTCTGATGATCGGCACTCCGATCGCGTGGTGGCTGGCGCGCTCGCGCGCTTGGTGGAAAGAGGGCGTGGCCACGATCGTGGCCCTGCCTCTCGTCCTGCCGCCGACGGTTCTCGGCTTCTACCTACTCGTAGCACTTGGCCCCAGCGGACCCGGTGGCCTTCTCGCAACGCTCTGGGGTGCGCACACGCTCGCCTTCACGTTCGAGGGTCTGGTCATCGGGTCGATCTTCTACTCGATGCCATTCGTGGTACAGCCGATCCGCAACGCCTTCGAGGCGGTCGGCGACCGGCCGCTCGAGGTTGCAGCGACGCTGCGCGCGTCCCCCACACGCGCCTTCTGGACGGTCGCGGTGCCGCTGGCGCGGCCGGGATTCCTGACGGGCGCCGTCCTGGGCTTCGCCCACACCGTCGGCGAGTTCGGCATCGTGCTGATGATCGGCGGCAACATTCCAGGAGAAACCAAGGTCCTGTCGGTCGCCATCTATGATTATGTCGAGACCTCGCGGTGGTACGAAGCCAGCATTCTCTCGGGCGGCATGGTGATATTCGCCTTCGCGGTCATTCTCACGATGATCCTGATCGAGAAGCGTGTCGCGCGGGTCGGTGAATGAGCGCGGCGAAAACGATCCAAGTCGCGTTCAAGGGCTCGCTCGGACGCTTTGAGCTCGATGCCGCTTTCACGGCGCCCGCGAGAGGGATCACCGCTCTGTTCGGCCCCTCCGGATGCGGCAAGACCACCGTCCTGCGCGCGATCGCGGGACTTCAGCATCTCCCGGAGGGCTATTGCGCCATTGATGGTGATGTCTGGCAGGATGGAGCGTCGTTCCGGCCGACCTATCGGCGTCCGATCGGCTATGTCTTCCAAGAAGCGAGCCTGTTCCCGCATCTCTCGGTTAGGGGCAACCTCCTCTACGGTGCGCGAGACAGGCGTTCAGCTCGCGGACAGGAGGAAATCGATTTCGACGAGATCGTCGACCTGCTCGGCCTTGCGAAGCTGCTCGATCGTTCGCCACGAAATCTCTCGGGCGGTGAGCGCCAGCGCGTTGCCGTCGGCCGGGCCTTGTTGTCCCGGCCCAAGTTGTTGCTGATGGACGAGCCGCTGTCAGCCCTGGACCGCCTGACGAAGGAAGAGATCCTTCCGTTCCTGGAGCGCCTGCACGATCGGTTGTCCCTACCAGTCCTCTATGTCAGCCACGACATTACCGAGGTCGAGCGCCTGGCAGATCATCTCGTGCTCATGAAGGCCGGGCGAGTCGTCGCGGCAGGACCGCTGAACGAATTGCAGAGCGATCCATCGTTGCCTCTCGCGACAGCAAGGGACGCCGCCGTGAGCCTCGATGCCGTCGTCGAGGGCTATGACGGCACCTATGGATTGATGACACTGGCAGTTCGGGGCGGACGCTTTCTCGTTCCGGCCCCACCGGATACCATCGGGAGCCGGCACCGCCTGCGCGTTTTCGCCGGTGACGTGAGCCTCGCACGCGTTCCGTCTCAAGCAAGCACGATTCTCAACGACTTGCCGGCGCGCATTCTGTCGACAACGCGGCTCAGAGAGCACGAGATCGTCGTCGTGCTCGGCCTCGGCTCCGACGGATCAGGCGAACGACTTCTGGCGCGCGTGACGCGGCGCTCCTGGGATCAGCTCGATCTCGCCGAAGGGATGCTCGTGCACGCGCAGGTCAAAGGTGTCGCCCTGGTGCAGAGGGTCAGGTACGATGCATTTTCTGCCAATTCGTCATAGCGACCTGTAGACGAAGTACTTCATCCTGAGACGGTGGCCTGGATTGCTTCACTTCGTTCGCAATGACGAGGAGGGCGTGAAAACGTACGGTGCCCTGCCGGAGATGGCAGTAGACGCCGGACCCACTGCCGTCATTAGGAGCCGCAGGCGAGGCAATCTAATCCGGCAAAATGCTTGTCCCACCGTCCCTGTCAGAACTGGTAGGAGATTTTCAGCTTGGCTTCATGACGCGAAAAATTGTCCAGATCGAGCCATCGGCCGGGAGTATCCTCCGCACGTCCTGCGATCTGCGTGGAGAACGCGGCCGAAATCGAAAGCTGGTCAGTGAGCTTGGTGTAGAAGGTCGGGCCGAGGAACAGCGCGTGCCCTTCGAAGCGGTTGAGCCCGAGCCCGTCATACGCACGCAAGTAGCGCAGTTCGGCGCCGACGAAGACGTTCGGAACCGCCTGGATGGCAAGCGCCCCCGAGAGGCCGAACATCGAAGAACGCTCCGCGGAGGCACGGCGGGCGGAGCCGACACAGTTTTCTAACGCCTCGTCCTCGGCATTCGTCAGGCAGGGCCCGGCTGGAAGCCCCTCCAGTTCTTCACCTTCGCCGTTGAAGAGCACCAGACCACGCGGGCGGAACTTCTCGATCTCGTAACTGAGGTTCACGGCCGCAAACACGCGATCCGGGACGAGAGCCGTATCGAGAGCCAGTCGCGCCTCCAGGCCCATGCCACTCCCCCGCTCTCCCTCGTCCTCGTCACGAAACGCGACCTCCGGCTCGATGATGAAGGTGAGGCCCACGGGAGAGGATGGCCCCCGCTCGAGAGCCTGCCACTTCAGCTCGGCGGAGAGGCTGCCCCAACCCCCGCTGCGCTCGTTCTCCAGATCCAGTACGTTCCGGGTCGAGACGCCGCTGGCCGTTACGCCGAACTCAGCGCTCAACCCCTTCATGGGCGCGAATTCGAAAGCGCTCGTGAAGGTGCCCGCACGATAACGGCCGAAGCGCTTGCCGAAGGCGCCATCCGCCTCGCCCGAGATTTCGAACTCTCCCGGATCCGGCACGTCGGTTCCCTGCGTGAAGCCGAACATGTCGTCGGTCTCCGGCCCCTTGTCGTCATCCCTGTTATCCCCAGCGGCGGCGTTGAGGATCTCCACGCATTCGTCGAACTGGCGTTCTCCGAGTTCCCGCTCGGCCCGGCGCAAGGTGCGCTGCAAGTCATCCAGATCCCCGGATCTTGCTTGTGAAGTGACTTCGGTGCGCAGTCGCTCGATGCCGGCAAGACACGCTGCGCGATCATCGGCGTAAGCCGGAAGGGCAAGAAACAGTGCAACGGCGGTCGAGGTCAGGACGAGACGCATCGGGTTAGCTCCGGGATGGGCCGGACGCGACTATCCTTGCCGATTGCAGAGGTCGCTAGCGAATTTCGGCAACAACTACCGGAAATTCATAGCTTTCGCTTATGTAGCAGAGCAGCAACATTGAGGGTGAGCGGTTGTAGCGGACGTGCACAGGGTAACAGTCCTTCAAGGATCTCTCGAATCGCGCCGGCATCCGTTGCCAAGCGATCAGCATGGCATCCGTGATGGCCACGATCCTCCTGAGATGCCGATACCGAACTCGCTTGTTACCGCATGCAGCAGCGAGGCACTGCATTCGTCGAGGGTACGACCACACTGCCCTGACGATCAACCGCAGCACGCTCTTACCTGCCCCAGTAGAATCTGGTGAAGCGCGCAAGCACCAGGCTAGCTCTGCACCGTCGGGGACGATCCTGAGGGCGACCACCTCCGATGCGGCATCCTCCCGGGCAAGATCACCGGAATGATCCTTGTCCGATTGGGCTCCTGTGCTCAAGTGCGGTGCTGGACTGAACCCGTCCAAAATGGCTGGTCAGATCGTTGTTCTACCAGCATGAAACATGTTCATTGGAGAAATTCTCAACTGCAATGCAAGAAATATAGCCTGGAACCATTCCAGAAAAGGCCACACTAAGAAATATTCTAAGTTTCTAAACCAGCATTGCTTTCTGGCTCTTTCCTGTTTTAGCCATGGAACTGCCCCGTGCACTCCCCTTAGCAGGGCCTTGACCCCTGAACCGTTGAGGATTCCATGCTGCCATTCGTACCCCGCTCCGGCCTATACTTCATCGCTCGCGTAGAAATCGTTCTCGTGGCGATCATTGCCTACGTTTCGTTCCTCGTCTTCGTTGTTCCGGTACGTGCCGCGCCAGCCCAGGCGGCAGGCATCGTCGAGACAGTCGAGGTGACCGATCTCGCCGGGCGCATCGTCCGTGTGAAGAAGGGCGTAAGCCGCATGATCCTGGGCGAGGGTCGTCAGCTCTACGGCCTTGCGGTCCTCGATCGTGATGACCCGTTCAGGCGGATTGTCGGCTAAGGCGAAGTTCCCGCATGCGGAGCAGATCGCCGATCTCGGCAACCCGTATGCCGGCGAGTTCAGCCTCGAAAAGGTCATCGCGCTGAACGCGGACGTGGTCGTTCTGGATCTCGGCAACTACTTCAAGGCGAAGGAAACGGGCCTCATCGAGAAGCTCGAGAAGGTGAACATCCCGGTGGTGTTCATCGACTGGCGCGAGGACCCGAGCCAGAACACGCTGCCGAGCCTCATCCTCCTCGGACGCATCATGGATCGCGAGAAGGAGGCGCTTGCCTTCGCGGATTTCTACCTGCGGCAAATGCGGCTCGTCTACACGCGGGCCGGCAATCTCAAGGACAAGGATCGGCCGCTCGTGTTCATGGAGCGGGCCGCGGGCTTCAATCCGAACAATTGCTGCTCGACCTGGGGCGCCACCAACTTCGGCAAGTTCGTCGAGGAGGCAGGCGGCCGCAATTGGGGCAGCCGCTTCTTCAGCACTACGAGCGGCGGCGACGTGAACGTCGAGAAGATCGTCGCGGAGGATCCCGACTTCTATCTCATGACGGGCGCAAACTGGGGCGAGGCCAACCCAAACAGTACGGCTGTGCCGATGGGCTACGAGGCCACGCCCGAGAAGGTGCAAACCCGTCTCAAGGCACTGATGGAGCGCTCCGGCCTTTCCCTGCTCCGAGCGACGCGCGAAAAGCGCGTGATGGTGCTCTACCACCAGTTCTACAACTCGCCCTATTCCTTCGTCGCGGTACAGGCGATCGCCAAGATGCTCCACCCGGAGCGGTTCAAGGACGTCGATCCAAAGGCGACCTGGGAGGAATTGCATGCCAAGTTCCTGCCCGTCACGCCCTCGGGCCTGTTCTGGGCAACCCTGCAATGACGAGCCTCGTGCTGCCGCTGGCAGCCGACTATCGGCGGAGCACGCTTCGCTGGTTGTGGCTCGTTACCCTTGGCATCGGGCTGCTCGGCGTGACCTTTCTTCTCGACCTGTCGATTGGTCCCGGGCCCGCATCCTTCGCGGATGTCGTCGGCGCTCTCGTGAGCCCGGGAAGTGCCGACGCTCGGCTCGAGGTTGTCGTCTTCGATCTGCGCCTGCCGATCGCACTGCTTGCTGTCCTCATCGGCGCCATGCTCGGATTGTCCGGAGCGGGAATGCAGACCATCCTCGGCAATCCGCTGGCAGACCCGTTCACGCTCGGCGTCTCGGCAGCCGCCAGCGTCGGCGCCTCTCTCGCGATCGCGTTCGGCTGGGCCGTAATCCCTGGTGCCGGCCCGTTGATCGTCACGGCCAATGCCTTTGCCTTTGCCCTGGCGGCATCTCTTGTGCTCTTTGCCCTCACCAAGATGCGCGGCGTGAGTGCCGAGACGATGATTCTCGTCGGCATTGCACTCCTGTTCACGAGCAATGCGCTGCTCGCCCTGATTCAGTATCGCTCCAATGAAACGCAGCTCCAGCAGATCGTCTTCTGGATGATGGGCAGTCTCGGCCGCGCGAGCTTCGACAAGATCCTCGTCTGCACCGCAGCGCTCGGGATTGCCCTGCCCTGGATGCTCGCCCGTGGTTGGCTGCTGACCGCGCTGCGCTTGGGCGACGAACGGGCCGAGAGTCTCGGCGTCAAGGTGGATCGCTTGCGGCTCGAGGTGCTGGCTGTCGTCTCATTGCTTGCCGCCATCGCGGTGGCCTTTGCGGGCACGATCGGCTTCGTGGGGCTGGTCGGCCCGCACATCGCACGCCTGATCGTCGGCGAGGACCAGCGGTTCTTCCTGCCCACCGCGGCGCTCGCAAGCGCTGTCATCCTGTCGCTCGCCTCAACACTCTCGAAAGCGATCACGCCGGGTGTGATCTATCCGATCGGCATGATCACGGCTTTCATCGGCGTCCCCTTCTTCGTCAGCCTGATCCTGTCGATCCGTCACCGAGGAGCTTAGGCCGTGTCGCTTGTGATCGATGATCTGAGCTTTGCCTACGGCAGAACCTTGGTGCTGGAGCATCTTTCGGCCGGACCTCTCGAACGCGGGGCGGTCACGGCCCTCGTCGGCCCCAACGGGTCCGGCAAGTCGACCCTGTTTCGCTGTCTTTCCGGATCGGCCAGGCCGCAGCGTGGTCAGGCCCGTCTCGACGACCGTGATCTCGGTGCGCTGCGGCCGCGGGACAGGGCACGGCGAGTGTTCCACCTCTCGCAAGACCTCAGTGCCCGTGCGGCGCTCACCGTGTTCGAGGTGGTGCTCCTCGCTCGCAAGAGCCTACAGGGCGGCCTCGGGTTGCGGGCAGGGCTGTGCGACTTGCGCGCGGTCCAGCATACGCTCGATGATCTTGGCCTCGCGGCCCTCAGCGGACGCCCGATCACCGATCTCTCGGGCGGCCAGCGCCAGCTCGTCGGCATCGCTCAGGCGCTCGTGCGCGAGCCAGACATCCTTCTCCTCGACGAACCCACGAGTGCGCTCGACGTGCGTCGCCAGCTCGAGGTGATGCAGATCATCCGCGAGGTCACGCGGGAGCGCGCGATCGTCACCATCGCAGCGATGCATGACCTCGCCCTTGCTGCGCGCTTTGCCGATCGCCTTCTCGTCCTCAGGGACGGTTGCATTGTTGAGGAGGGCAACCCGGATGTGGTGCTCTCCCACTCGGCCCTGGCCGAAACCTACGGCATCGGCATCCAGGTCGAGCGATCGCGCCGCGGCACGCTCCTGGTCGATCCGTATCTTCCCGTTATGAGAGCAGCCGAATGACGAGCACGATCCAGCCTGCACCGAACTGGTCTCTGAAGGAGGAGATCAGGGCGTATTGGTCCAAACGCGCCGCAACCTTCGACGATGCCTTCGGCCACCGCATTCTTCCAGGCCCCGAGCACGACGCATGGGCCGCCGTTCTGCGGGAGAGACTTGGCCCGCAGCCGATCGACGTGCTGGAGCTCGCGTCAGGCACCGGAGAAGTGACGAAGGTGCTGCTCTCGCTCGGTCATCGGGTGACCGGCATCGACTTCTCGGAGTCGATGATCGAGCGCTCACGGGCGAAGCACCGTGGTCATCCGCGAGCACGCTTCGTGTTGGGAGACGCCGAGAACACCATGGAGCCCGAGGCCGCTTATGATGCCGTCGTGTGTCGCCATCTCGTCTGGACGCTCACCGATCCGAAAGCGGCTCTCCAGGACTGGGCCCGCTTGCTGAAGCCTGGCGGTCGGCTCGTGATCTTCGATGGTGATTTTGTGAATCTGGCCTGGCAAGGGCGGCTTGCGAAACAGGCCATGGCAATCCTGGAGCGTTGGACCACTGTCTCCTCCCATCGCGACTCGTCCCTGACCTCCGAGCACAACGCCATCCTGTCGCGCCTGCCCTTCCGCAAAGGCCTCACCTTCGAGACATTGAGTGGGCTCGTCGAGGAAGTTGGCTTCACGGAGATCACCCGCGGCAGCTATCACCCGATCGCCCGTGCGCAGCGCCGCATCGCGGGTCGGCACGATTGGCTGCGGACTTGGCTCCACACACGGTTCATCCTCACCGCTCGGAAGCCTTGAGGGCCGTTGAGGGCCGAACTCCTTCGGCCGTGCAGGAATGCAGTCCCGGTCTGAAAGAGGGCGCTAATGGAGACCTGCACGGCTGGACGCGGTGACTTCCGGGATGAGCTGCGACTTCACTGCGCCAAGCACCTCGGCAGCGGCCCACACCGATGCTGTCAGACGCGGCGCTTCGAAGGCCTTTACGAGGCGCGCCGCCTGCGCCTCAACCTCCTCCGGGCGACGGCGCTGCCGCGCGAGCGCAATGAGGGTAATGAGTTGATGCTCATCCTCCGTAACACGGCAGCAGGTCGCAGGCATGAAGCGCCAGTCATCCTGACGCTCGCAGCGAATCGCGCGCATGATTCCCGCCATCGCGGCAATAAACTTCGGTCCTTCAAGAGGGCCGAGGACCTGTTCGACGCCGTCATAGGCGGCATCCCAGCATGCAACATCGCTGGTCATGTAGCCGGCCGCGACGAAACGCAGAACCGAGAGCGCCAGCACCTCGGCATCGTCTGCACACACACTGGTGAGGTGCGGGAGCATGTTGTGATCCTTTCGGCACATAAAACCTCTCCAGACAGGATAGGCATCCGCATCGCACGCCATGACTGGCGCATTAGCGAGAATAGCCAGCAGCGTGGCTATCGATCAAGTTCATCGACAAAGATCAGATGGAGTCTAATCTTTGTCGCAAGCCATTGAGATCGAATAAAAACGGTCGATCCTTCGAACTCTTCCAATTTTTAGTTTCGGGATTTCTTTTGAAACCCCTGCTCGCTTCGGTCACTCACGTCTTGACACATTTGCATCCTGCGCCCTTTCGCTGCGCAGTTCGGGGCTGGCCGAAACTGAAGAATCGGGCTAAGTGTTTGACAACAAATGTTGTTTTGAACGATTCCAAACTGCGGGGCTTCCGTGATCGTCTGCTCGTGCAATGTCTTCTCGGATCGCGATGTGCATGCCTGTCTCAACCCGGGCCCGGACTGCCCCAGGACCCCGGCCCAGGTCTATCGCTGCCTCGGTTGCGGCCCGAAATGCGGGCGCTGCGCCACCACGATCCGCACGCTCATGGATCAGGCTCTTGCCCAGACCCAAGCCTGCGGGAGCACCTGTGCCGCATCGTGCTGCTTGCGCCAGGAAGACGATATGGAGGAGCGTACTGCTGCTTGAGCGTCCGCCGCACAGCGCTACTCTCTATTCCTCACGCCAAGAGGACGGGTCATGAAGGGAGATGCGAAGGTCATCGAGTATCTGAACCAGGGGCTACGGCATGAGCTGACCGCCGTGAACCAGTTCTGGCTGCACTACCGCTTCTTCGATAACTGGGGCTATAACGAGCTCGCCAGGAAGTGGCGCAAGGAATCCATTGAGGAAATGGAACATGCGGACCGATTCGTGGAACGCATTCTGTTCCTGGAGGGCTTTCCCAATCTGCAGGAACTGAATGCGCTGCGGATCGGCGAGAATGTCGAGAAGGTCATCCAGAACGACCTGGCCCTCGAATACGAGGCCCGCAACCTCTACGAGAAGGCCGCTGCCTATTGCGTGTCAGTAGGCGATCGCGTGTCCAAGGATTTGTTCGAGGAGTTGATGGCCGACGAAGAGGGTCACATCGATTTTCTCGAGACGCAACTCGAGCTCATCAACCAGCTCGGCGTGCAGCTCTATGCGCAGAAGCACGTCGGCGATCCCGAGAAAGGCGAGAGCTGAGCGTGCACCCCGCGCGGATCTGCGCACCGGGGGTGCCCGCCTCGGCTGCCGCCGCAAAATTAGCATGGCCGGCTGCTATCGTTGTCATCCTGGTCGCTATCGGGACCTGAGGGGAATCGGCCAGAGCCGACGCATGAGAGACGCACAGATCGGGCTCCTGATCGTCACGCCGATGATCCTCGTGATGGCGGTGATCCTCTATCGCGCGGGCGCCTTGCGCCTGAGCAGCATGATCCTGGCCAGCTTGGCGGCGATCGTCATAGCCGCGGTGCTGTTCCTATCGCATTGAGGGGGTTCGGCGGGATTTTTCCGTTGCGGCTCCCGCGTGTTTCTTCCTCGTCGTGCGCGGAGCGATCGGGGTCTGCGCTCGCCTTCCGGATTGCTTCGCCTCCGGCTCGCAATGACGAGGTGGATCCGTCGCCACTCTCCGTTCCCGGCCGTGCTCCTCGCGTTCTCACGCCCTCCCGTCATCGTGAGCGGCGTGAGGCAATCCGGGAGCGCATCCGTCGACGGGTAGATTGCTTCGCCTCCGGCTCGCAAAGACGGCAGTGCAACGACAGGCGGCAGTGCGTCGCGCCTGCGGCCCGCAAGGACGGAAGTGCGGCGGTAGGGGCAGTGCATCGCGCCTGCGGCGCGCAACGGCGATGCAGATCCGTATCAGGCTGGATGACGGCGGCTCGCAAGGACGGTGAGGACTCTGGTGTCGGCGAGGAGACATTCAGCCTCA
This sequence comes from Microvirga massiliensis, assembly GCF_001006805.1. Lineage (GTDB taxonomy): Bacteria > Pseudomonadota > Alphaproteobacteria > Rhizobiales > Beijerinckiaceae > Microvirga > Microvirga massiliensis. Next base: position 52,165 of record NZ_LN811367.1, read on the forward strand.
ACTTCTGTCGGGCGTCACCCCGACTGACTCCGGCACCAGGAAATCGAAATCGCAGCCGCGGTCGGCTTGCAGGACGGTGTCGAGGAACAGCTTTTTGTAACCGCGATCCGAGCCGGTATGCGATGGCGGCGTGAACTCACTCCTCCGCTTTGCGAGAACGGCCCCCTCGACGAGAAGCTCGATGCGTCGGTTGGGAACGTCGAGTTCGATAATGTCTCCGGTGCGCACGAGCGCGAGCGGACCTCCCTCCGCGGATTCCGGAGTGATGTGCAGCACGATGGTGCCGCTCGCCGTGCCGCTCATGCGTGCATCCGAGATTCGGACCATGTCCTTCACGCCCTGCGCGGCGAGCTTTCTCGGGATCGGCATGTAGCCGGCCTCCGGCATGCCCGGCGCACCCTTCGGCCCTGCATTCTGCAGAACGAGGATGTCATCCGGCCTTACATCGAGATCCGGGTCGTCGATGCGCGCCGTCAGATCCTCGATGGACGAGAAAACGATGGCCCTCCCCTTGTGTGCGAGAAGACTCTCGCTTGCCGCCGACTGCTTGATGATGGCGCCGCGCGGCGCGAGATTGCCGCGCAGGACGGCCATGCCTCCAGTCGGATAGACGGGTTTCGAGAGCGGCGCGACGATTTCCTGCTTCCACGGCTTCGGAGCTGCCTCAATCTCTTCACCGAGCGCCCGCCCTGTCACCGTCAGGCAATCGAGATGCAGGCAATCGCGCAATTCGCGCAGAACGGTCGGGAGACCGCCGGCATCGTGCAGATCCTCCATGTAGTGCTGGCCAGACGGCTTCAGGTCGACGAGCACCGGCACCTGGCGTCCGATCCGGTCGAAGCCATCGAGGTCGAGCTCCAGCCCCAGACGTCCGGCCATGGCGGTGAGGTGGACGATGCCATTCGTCGAACCGCCGATCGCGAGGAGCACGGTCAGTGCGTTCTCGAAGGCCTTGGCGGTCATGATCCTGTCCGGCGTCAGCTTCTCTGCTGCGAGCCGGACCGCGCAGGCGCCGGTCGCCTCGGCGATGCGCCTGCGGTCCGCCGAGACGGCGGGCGCAGCCGCGCCGCCCGGCAGCATCATGCCGAGCGCCTCGACGACCATCGCCATCGTGCTCGCCGTTCCCATCACGCCGCAGGTCCCGGCGCCGGGCACGAGCTGGTCATTGACCTCCGAAATTTCCGCGTCGTCGATCTCGCCGGCACGATAACGGGCCCAGAACCGGCGGCAATCGGTGCAGGCTCCGACGCGCTCGCCGCGATGGCTGCCGGTCAGCATCGGGCCGGTCACGAGCTGGATTGCAGGCACGTTCGCGCTGGCGGCGCCCATCAGTTGCGCCGGAACCGTCTTGTCACATCCACCGATCAGGACGACCGCATCCATCGGCTGGGCGCGGACCAGTTCCTCCGTGTCCATCGCCATCAGGTTGCGCAGGAACATGCTGGTCGGATGCGCGAAGGATTCGTGGATGGAGATCGTCGGGAAATCGATCGGCAGCGCGCCCGACAGCATGATCCCGCGCTTCACGGCCTCCACGAGATCCGGAACATTGGCGTGGCAGGCGTTGTAGCCGCTCGCGGTATTGGCGATGCCGATGATCGGCCGGTCCAGCGCGTCGTCGCTGTAGCCCATCCCCTTGATGAAGGCCTTGCGCAGAAAGAGCGAGAAGCGGGCATCCCCGTAGCTCGTCAGACCCTTCCGCATTCCTCTCGATGTGTCGTCGCCGCTCGACATGTTCATGCTCTCCGGGAACAGCCCGAAATCTGTCTTACACTCTTCGATAGCGCCACGAATCGGAGTGCAGCGGCCCGGGTGATCTCACCCGGGCCGTGGACGGCCCCCTGTGACGATACAGTCTCAGTTGCTGGCCACCTTGGCTTCCGGGAACACCATCTCGGTCTTCCAGTCCTTCGGCGGATTCTTGAGCGTGCCGACCTTGCCCATGAAATCCGTGAAGACGCCGAGGTTGAAGACCTCGGTCGTGAACCGGGTGCTCGGGTCGTTCATGATATCGAGGATCTCCGCGTCCGGCGACTTGTCGCTGCTCATCTTCTTATAGATGCCGACGGCCCAGGCCTTGTCCTTGTTGATGAGGTCGGTGGCGTCCTGCAGCGCCGCCAGGAAGGCACCATAGAGCTTGGGATTCTCTTCCCGGAACTTTTTCGTCGTCGCGATCACGTTGAAGGATGATGGCCCGCCGAGAATATCGACCGAGCTCGAGATCTTCTTGATCTCCGGCTCCTTGAGCTGGCGGAACTGGAACGGCGCCGAGGAAAAGTTCGCGACGATCTCGCTCTTGCCGCCGATCATCATGGCCGTGGCATCCGGATGAGCGAGCGACACGGTGAGCGGATCGAGCTTCTGGTAATTCTCGATGCCCCATTCCTTGGCGGAGGCCATTTGCAGCAGCAAGGCCTGCATCGAGACTTTGACCGCCGGCACGGCGATGCGATGGCTGTCCTTGAAATCCTTGACGGACGTGATGGACGCATCGCGGACGTTCAGGAACAGCGGCAAGGCATTGAGGCCCGCCGCGGCGCGGACGTCGTAACTGCCGCGCGTCTTCGACCAGATGATCGAAAGTCCCGGCACGCCGAGGCTGACGAAGTCGACATTGCCGGAGATCAGTGCGTCGTTCATCACGTCGCTGGAGCGGAATGTCGACCACTCGACCTTCACGTCGCCGAGCCCGGCCTCTTTCGCATGTTTCTCGACGAGCTTCTGGTCTTCCATAATCATCAGCTGAAGATAGCCGAGACCATACTGCTTCGCGGCGCGGAGCGTATCGGTCTCGGCGAGCGCAGCGCTGCTCGCCAGAACCGTTGCGGCCGCAGCCGCGATCATTCGAACACTGAAATGGCGCATGATGGTTTCCTCCCTTTGTGCTTGCCTGCACCTCCTGCCGGCGAAATCGAGTCCCGCCGACACATTCATGTTCAGCGCTGCATGCCCCAGCGGAGCACCGTGCGGCGCTCGATTCCGCGGAAGATCACGGATTCGACCAGAAGCCCGATGACGATGACGGTCAGGAGTCCGGCGAAGACCCTGGCAGTCTCGAGTTCCGAGCGGGCTTCGAAAATGTACCAGCCGAGGCCACCCGAACGGGACGAAACGCCGAAGACGAGTTCGGCGGCGATGAGAGTTCGCCACGCGAAAGCCCAGCCGATCTTCAGCCCGGCTAGGATCGCCGGGAAGGCGGCTGGGATCAGGATGAGGGCTACGTATCGCGCGCCCTTCAGCCCCAGATTGCGGCCGCTCATGCGCAGCGTCTCGGGCACCGAACGGAAGCCCGTCAGCGTATTCAGAGCCACGGCCCACAGCACCGAGTGAACGATGACGAAAACCAGCGACGGCTTGCCGAGGCCGAACCAGATCAAGGCCAACGGCAGCAGCGCGATGGCCGGCAGCGGATTGAACATCGCCGTCAGCGTAGAGAGCAGGTCCGAACCGACCCGCGTGGAGACCGCAACGGTCGTGAACAATCCGGCGAGGACCAGACCCGCCGCATAGCCCATCACCAGAACCTGGATGGAGGTGAGCATCCGCTCCGGCAAGATCCCGGCGCGAAGATCCTCCCAGAAGACCGTGAAGGTATCGCTGGCCGTCGGGAACAGAAGGGGATTGCCGAGCCAGCGTGCATAGATCTCCCAGACCAGCGCGAGAACGACGATGATCGCGACCTTACGGACTCCGTCATTGTTCGCCAGCCGTTCCATCAGGGAGAGCGGCCGTTCCACCTCGCCGACGCCTCGGGCATCGATTGGCTCGCGCTCGAATTCGGGGCGGTCCGTCCGCATCGCTGCGGCGGGCTGCGGTAGCTCCGTGACGCTCACGCCTCCACCTCCTCGGCCGGCTCGATCTCCTCCTCGAAGAGGAGCCCGTGAATGCGCTTGGACAAGAGTCCGAAGGCAGGCTTGTCGATGTCACCGGCGAGCAGATGATCGGCAGCAAGTTCCGCCCGCACCCGTCCCGGATGAGGCGAGAGAACGAGGATTCGCGAGCCGATGATAACGGCTTCCTCGATCGAGTGAGTCACGAACAGAACCGTGAACCGCAGCTGATCCCAAAGACCGAGGAGTTCTTCCTGCATCTTGCGGCGGGTGAGAGCATCGAGGGCCGCGAAGGGCTCGTCCATCAGCAGAACATCCGGTTCGAGCGCCATGGCGCGGGCAATGGCCACCCGCATCTTCATGCCGCCGGAGAGCATGTGCGGATATACGTCGTGAAACTTCGTCAGTTTCACCTTATCGATCGCGGCGAGCGCCCGTTCCTCCGACTCACGCGAGTTGAACTTGCCCGTCACCCGCATGGGGAAAAGAACGTTCTGGAGCACGGTCTTCCAAGGCATCAATTGCTCGAATTCCTGGAAGACCATCATCCGGTCCGGGCCCGGCCCCTCGACGGTCCGTCCGCGAATACGGATCGTGCCCTCGACGGGCCGCATGAATCCGCCGATGGCCTTCAGCAAGGTGGACTTGCCGCATCCCGATGGGCCGAGGATCACGTAGCGATCGCTCTCGTGCACCTCGAAGTCCACCTTGTAGGTCGCAGTGACGAGATGTTGCGGCGTCTTGTACTGGAGAGTCACGCCTCGGACATCGAGCAGGACCGGCATCACACCTCCTCTCTGTGACACCCGCCAGAATCGGCCAGTTCGGTGCCAAGTATCGGCTGCACGATCCTGAGCGGGACAGCGTCGGTCACAACTGGCTCAACCCGTACTGCTCGATGATCGCCATGAGGCTGTCGCGCGCGCGCTCCCGATGAGCCCGATAGATGTCACGGGCACGCATTGCATCGCCCGCGAGGATAGCCTCGAGCGCGGCTCTGTGCTCCCGCGTCGACTCCACCGGCAGCGGGCGCAGCTTGAGCGTGAACATCCGGGCGCGGTGAGACTGCTCCCAGACCGTCATGACCATGGAAGCAAGACGCCGGTTTCCACAAAGCTCGACCAGCACCCGGTGGAATGTCTCGTCCGCCTTAGCCCAGGCGAGCCGATCATCGTCGGCCAGCGCCGTCTCCATGGCCGTGCAGGCATCGACGAGCGGTGCGATTTCCTGTGCGGATGGCCGACGCGCTGCCAGCAGTTCCGCTGCCGTCGGCTCCAGACTTGTGAGGACCGTGTAGATCTCGCGCATGTCACGCGGCGACAGCGGCAGAACCCGCATGCCGTGACGGGGCACCACCTCGACCAGCCCCTCCTGCTGCAGCCGGATCAGCGCTTCGCGCACCGGGGTTCGAGAGAGGCCGAGATCCGAGGCGAGATCCTGCTCGAGCACCTGTGTTCCCGGAGCATATTCGTTGTCGAGAATGCGCTGCTTCAGGCACTGGTAAGCGAGATCGGTCGACCGCTCGATCCGCTTCGTTCGGGGCGGCTCGGGAGCAGGGGCGTGCATTTGCAGCGAGCGCATGATCCGCAAGCGTATACGTTAAGCCCGCAAGGGCAAGCGCCTGAAAGGCTCAGAACGCACGGGAGATCATAGCCTCGCTGAGGCCTAGGACGCGATCCGCAGGAGTGTGCCGGCCGAGCGCCGAACACAGGATCAAGTCCGTGAGAGTGGTCACGAGCCGCATCGTTTCCTCCCTGTTCTCGGTTGGATCGCGGCCCGACTCGTGTGGTGGGCCTATTGATTATTCCCCGAGATCCAGTATTCGTTTGCGTATACGTAAATTCTCGATGCGTCAACACGAGCTCCATGCCGGACTTGTTCCACCTGATGCTCCAAGGCTCCGGTCACACCCGGCCGCTCAATAAATTCGCGAGCCGCTGCCTGAGAAACGTCTCGAGTCGGGCCTTCGGGCGGTCTGACACGAGGACGGCCTATTTCGGCTGCCTTCGCCGCGACTCGATCACTTCCTTCGAGAACCCCATTGCGGGGCTTCCTCCCACCGCTTGGCTGCAGCAGAAAGCATCGCACTCATGACACCATCCACGAGTTTCCGCGTTGCCGTGCTTCCCGGTGACGGCATCGGCCATGAAGTGATGCAGCCCTGCATCGACGTCATTGACGCCGCCGTGCGGCGCACCGGGAACTTCGAGCTGCGCTACGAGTGGCTCGAGGCTGGAGCCGATACCTACCGGCAGACCGGGAACGCCTTGCCGACATCCACCTTCGAAGCTTGCAAGCGGGCCGATGCGATCCTGCTCGGTGCGATGGGCATGCCGCATATCCGCTACCCGGACGGAACCGAGATCGCGCCGCAGCTCGACCTGCGATTCGATCTCGACCTCTATGCAGGCGTTCGCCCGATCCGCGCGATTCCGGGCGTGCCGAGCCTCCTCAAGAGCCCACGCGCCGGCGACATCGATCTGGTGATCATTCGCGAGTCGACCGAAGGACTGTTCGCGTCACGCGGCAAGGGCGTGATCGAGAATGACAGGGAGGCCCGTGACACCCTCGTGATCACGCGCGGTGTCTGCGAGCGCCTTTTCGATTTCTCGTTCCGGCTCGGCGCACAACGGAAAGCGAACGGGCGCCCGGGACGTGTGACCTGCGTCGACAAGGCGAACGTGTTCAAGTCGTTCGCCTTCTTCCGGCAGATCTTCGACGAGCGCAAACAGGGATTCCGCGATCTCACGGCCGATCATGTCTACATCGATGCCACGGCACTCATGCTGGTCCTGAAACCATGGGAGTTCGACGTCATCGTCACCGAGAACATGTTCGGCGACATCCTGTCGGACCTCGGCGCCGGGCTCGTCGGTGGCATGGGTTATGCACCCTCGGCCGATGTCGGTGACGAGCATGCCGTGTTCCAGCCCTCTCACGGTACCGCGCCGGACATCATGGGACAGGGAAAGGCGAATCCGACCGCCATGTTCCTCTCAGCGGCCATGATGCTCGACTGGCTGGGGCGCCGGCACGAGGTCGCCGGAGCGGTGGAAGCTGGGCGGCTCATCACGCGGGCGGTCGATGACGCTTTCCGCGGCGGACGCCTCCTCACCTGCGAGTTCGGCGGTGACACGGGAACGAAAGAGGTAGCGGGCGCAGTCCTCGACGCCATCGAGACATCGGGACGTGCGTAACGGCAAGAACTGTACTCATCGGGCATCCGACACGCGGAGAGACCACTGATGTTCGTGGTAATCGTCTGGTTCGACATCCTGCCGTCGCGAATGGACGAGCTTCTGCCGCTCATCCGGGAGAACGCACGGCGATCGATCGCGGACGAGCCCGGCTGCCGGAGATTCGACGTGTGTCTCGATCCTCATGCACCGGATCGCTGCTTCCTCTACGAAATCTATGACGACGAGGCGGCGTTTCAGGCGCATTGCCAGGCGGATCATTTCAAGAGTTTCGATACCGCGTCTGCGCACCTGGTCGCCAGGAAGGAAGTACGGATTCTGCGGCTCGTTTAGGCCGTAAGAGCGGCACAGGAAGTCATCGGAGGCGCAGTCACGCTAAGAGAGCCTATGTCCATCATTACAAGCCGCAGTCGTCCAGCCTGACGCGGATCCACATCGTCCTTGCGAGCCGGAGGCGAAGCAATTTACCCGTCGACGGATGCGCTCCTGGATTGCTTCACTGCGTTCGCAATGACGGTGAGGGCGGCGCAACGGGCCGTGCGATATCGGCTGCGGCCTGCTATGACGGGACAGAGCTGTCCGAGCCCTCTTTCCGTCATAGTTCGAGCGAAATCTTGCACCTGCAGACAGGTTCGCCATTGGCAGTGCCTGACCGAACTCGCCTTCGTTCTTGCGCCTTGGCTCACCTCTCGGGAGAGATGGCATGTCGATCACAGGACTCCTTCAGGATTTCGTCCCGACATACGGGAACTACGGCGGCCCGGATTACTCGGGTGGCGTTTTCGTGCTTCCGGGCCAGCAGCCCAATTACGACGTCCCGCCAATCGATAATCTCGACGCTCTCTTTCGTCAGCACGATATCTGGTCGGGCGCACCTACTTCTGCCGGGAGAGCTGATGCCGATCTCGCCCTGATCGAGGGGATCCGGCAGCTCAATAGCGATACACTGACACCGGAAGGTCATCTTTGGGCGGGAGCCGCAATCCTGGCGATGATAGGCGACATCGCGGTTCGGCAACACCACCCTGAAAAGCTGACGCCGAACGAGGCGCTGGATTTCAGCGGAGAGGCCTTCCAGCATATCGCCCAATCCGGGGTGGATCCCTTCTCGCCATCCGCCGTGGCCGTCGAAAACTCGCTCGAGCAGGCGTGGTCCTGGACCAGCCACCTCAACGTCTTTGACGGGATCTTCTGATCGGACGGAACAGCCCGGCGCTTCAGGCCCCCGGAGCGACGGGCCGGCCTTCGATCGGGTAAGCCGGATCGGTGTAGCGCGGGATGGCCGTAGTGCCGGGCGGGGCTACGGCATCAACGGCCCGCTCGTCCTCCTCGGATATCGTCACATTCAAGGCCTCGAGGTAGGAGCGCCACTGCTCCATCGTGCGCGGGCCGGCAACGAGGCCGGTCATCAGCGGGTTCGCTAACACCCAGGCCCCCGCGAGAGCCCCGAGGCTCACCCGGCGGGCATCGGCATGGCGCTGCAGCTCCTGGGCAGCGGCCAGGTTGGCGGGATGGAATTCCGTCTCGAGGATCCGCCTGTCGCCCGTCGAGGCACGACTGCCCTCCGGCGCCTCACCCTCCCGGTACTTGCCCGTGAGCACACCGCGGGCCAGAGGGCTGTAGGCGACGGTTCCGATGCCAAAAGTGTGACATGCGGGCAGAAGCTCGACTTCTGCCGTACGGTTGAGGGCGTGGTAGTAGAGCTGGCACACGACCGGACGGTCGATGCCGATCTCGTCGCAGAGCGCGCAGATCGCGGCAACGCGCCAGGAGCGGTGGTTCGAGACTCCGAAATACCGGATCGCGCCGGCGCGCTGCAGGTCGGCGACGGCGCGCACGGTCTCGGCGAGCGGCGTCTCCAGATCCTCCTTGTGGAGGTAGAGGATGTCGATGTAGTCCGTGCCGAGCCGCTTGAGAGATTGGTGCGTTCCCTCGACGATCCAGCGCCGCGACAAGCCTCGCCAGTGCGGCCCCTCCCCCATCGGATTGGCGAGCTTCGTCGCGAGCACCCAGTCGTATCGGCGATCGCGGATGGCTCGCCCAACGATCTCCTCGGAACGGCCCTCGTTGTAGGCGTCGGCCGTGTCGATGAAATTCACGCCGCTCGCGAAGGCATCGTCGATGATCCGGCGTGCGTCGGCCTCCTCGGTGCGGCCGCCGAACATCATGGCCCCAAGCACCAGCCGGGAGACGGTCAGGCCCGAACGGCCGAGCCGACGATATGTCATGGTCATGGCATCTCTCCTCAATGTCTCCAGGGCGCCGGATCGGTCGAGCCAGCGCGATCGCGGGTCCCGCTTGCCGGCTGGACGATGCCGGACATGGTCCCGTAAAACGCTCCGGCCTGCGCTCACCCAAAGGTACCAAGCGGGAGCCTCCTGTGGAACTACCCATCGTCCTGTCGGTGTTCGCCGTCCTCCTGGTGATCATCAGCCTGGCCCAGCCGCTGGCCAGCGTCGTCAGGGTTCCGTTCAGCGTCCTGCTCGCCGTCATCGGTCTCGTGATCGGCGTCGCGGCGACGTTCTTCTTGTACACGGACTACACGAACGTCTTCAATGAAATGGCCAGCGCCATTCTCGGCCTGCCGATCGGGTCGACGGTCTTCCTTTACGTCTTTCTCCCTACCCTGCTCTTCCAGACATCGCTCACGCTCGACGTGCGCCGGATGACGGCGGATTGGGTGCCCATCCTGGTGCTCGCCGTCTTTGCCGTATTGATCGCCACCGTTATTATCGGCTTGGCCCTCTTTCCCGTTTCCAGCCAGCCCCTCGTCGTCTGCCTTCTCCTCGGGGCGATCGTCGCGACGACGGATCCGATCGCTGTCGTCGGCATCTTCCGGGATATCGGCGCCCCGGCCCGCCTCGGAATCCTGGTCGAGGGCGAGAGCCTGCTGAACGATGCGGCGGCGATCACGCTGTTCAGCGTCTTTCTGGCACTCCTGCTCGCGTCGCAGCCACTCGATGTCATGGAGGCGAGCCTCGATTTCCTGCGGACGCTCATAGGCGGCACACTTGTCGGATATGTCGGCGCGCGCGGGGCGGCCATGCTGCTCGGCGTGGTCCGTGATTACCGGCCGGCCAAAGTCTCGATCAGCTTCGCGCTGCCTTATCTCGTCTACATCTTCGCGGAACAGGCCCTGCACGTCTCCGGCGTCATCGGCGTCGTCGTCGCTGGCATTACGCTCAACGTCCTCGGTCCCTCCCGCGCCTCGCCCGATGGCTGGCAGTACCTCAAGGAGGTCTGGGAGCAGATGGCCTTCTGGGCGAGCTCGCTGGTCTTCGTTCTCGCCGCGATGCTCGTCCCACGCCTTCTCGCAGATGTTACGTGGGCGGATCTTCTCCTGATCGTCGTCGTCATCGTCGCCGCGCTGGCGGCGCGCGTCGTCGTCCTGTTCGGAATCCTGCCGCTTCTGACGGCGTTGAAGCTGTCGCCCGCGGTCAGCGGGCGTTATCGTCTCGTGATCCTCTGGGGTGGCCTCAGAGGCGCAGTGACTTTGGCCCTGGCGCTCGCCGTCACCGAAAACCGGGCCCTTCCCGCCGAGGTACAGCGCTTCGTGGCGATCCTTGCCACCGGCTTCGTGCTGTTCACTCTTCTCGTCCAGGGCACGACGATGCAATCGCTCATCCGGGCCCTCGGCCTCGACCGGCTGTCCCGCCGCGACGTCGCGTTGCGCGCTCAGGTCCTCGGCGTCGCGCTCCAGAATGTTCGGGAGGGGGTCGAATCGCTCGCCGAGCTCTACAAGGTGAGCTCGAAGACAGCCTTGGCGGAGGCGCGACGGTATGCGGAACGCATCGACAAGGCGGCAGCCCAGACCGAGCGCGGCCAGGAACTCGTGGAGCGCGATCGTCTCGCGCTCGCGCTCGTGACGCTCGCCGGGCGCGAGCGTGATCTGATCCTGGAACATTACCGGGAGCGGACGATCTCGGTCGCGCTCGTCGAGCCCCTTCTCGCGAATGCGACTCTGCTCCTCGAGCGTGCGCGAGGCGGCGGGCGCACGGAATACCAGCGCGCTGCAAAGCAGACGCTCGAATTCGGCTGGCGCTTCCAGCTCGCCCAATGGCTCCATCGGCACCTGAAGATCGAGGGTTATCTGGCGCGTCTGCTCGCCCATCGCTTCGAGATGCTGTACACGACGCGGATTCTTATCGAGGCGATGATCCCGTTCATCGACAGAAAGATCTCGCCGATCCTCGGATTGCGTGCCGGCGAGATCCTGCAGGAGATCATCGGTCGGCGGCGCGAGGCGCTCGACACCGCGCTCGACGCCGTGCGCCTGCAATATCCGAGCTATGCGGAAGCCCTCGAGCGCCGGCTGCTCCACAAGGCCGCTCTCCGGCAGGAGGAACTCGAATACGATGTGCTTTTCGGCGATGGGCTAATCGGCCCCGAGCTTCACGGGTCGCTGCGCCGGGGCGTGGACGAGCAACGCAAGCGCGCAGATGTCCGGCCCCGGCTCGATCTGACCATGAATCCGCAGGAGCTCGTTGGGCAGATGCCGCTGTTCTCCGGGCTCTCCGGGGACGAGCTCGGGGCGGTCGTGAGGCTGCTGCGGTCCTATTTTGCGGTTCCCGGTGAGCGGCTCATCCGCCGCGGCGACCGCGGCGATGCCCTCTACATCATCGCATCGGGCGCGCTCGAGGTCGTCGCCTCGAACCGCAAGTTGCGGCTCGGCCGGGGTGACTTCGTGGGCGAGATTGCGCTCCTCACCGGGCAGCCGCGCGCGACCGATGTCTACGCGATCGGCTACTGCTCCCTGCTGCGCCTCGATGCGCGCGCCTTCAGGAGTTTCCTGGCGGAGCATCCCGACATTCGCCAACGGATCGAGGCCGTGGCCGCCGAACGTGTCGCTGCCAATGCAGCGGCGCTCGCACTCGAGGAGGCTGCAGAGATGGCTACACGCGAAGCGGTATGATCGACGTCATGGCTCTGAGCTGGATTGCTTCACTTCGTTCGCAATGACGGCAGTGAATCCGGCACTTCTTTCTGCTTCCTGAAGTGCTCTTCACGCTCTCACGCCCTCTTCGTCATTGCGAGCAGAGCGAAGCAATCCAGGAGCGCGTCCGTCGGCGGGTAGATTGCTTCGCCTGCGGCTCGCAAGGACGGCAGTGCAATTGGAAGGGCAGTGCATCGCGCCTGCGGCTCGCAATGACGGGAGAACGTGTCAGCGCCTCATCGTTGTTGCAAGCGAAGCGAAGCAAATCCGTCTGTTGCGGCACAGCGCATGTCCACCTGCGTTCTTCATTCAGGCAGCTCGACGGAGCGTGTCGTGCGCCCCTGGCTCACGAACGAGTAGCTCGTCGTCCCGAGCGAGCCGACCATGACGGCTTCCATGATGGGTTCGCTGATCAGATTGTCGCCGGCCCATTCTACAATGAAATTGGCGCCCGTCCCGCCGCGCACATCCTCGTGCGCGACGAAGATCTCGATGGTACCAAGTGGTTTGAGAGCAACCGGCTCGCTCAGGTGAGCCTGAACGAGCTCGCCTTCCGTGTTGTGATAGTCGACCCGCTCCAGCAGCAGCGGTTTCTCTTTTGAGGTATTGTGGATGCTGAGAGTGGTGGCGAGCTCGACGCGGGTGCGCCCGCTCATCACCCGTATCGCCGAGTAGGCCGGAACATAGACGGTTCGGCGGAGCGTGGCTTTCGCATGCGTCGGATCTGCAATCGACGACTTGAAGAGGTCGAGCGGGTTCGCATCACCGTTTCCTCCGCGCGACATGAGATCCATCAGGGCAATCCTCGCCTGATTGCGGATCTCGGCAAGCCGGACCTCCTGGCGCTCCGACAGCCAGACCAGGAGACCGATCCCGAGCAGCAGCAGCGCAACGGTCTGGACCATCCGCATGTTCATGACGACCTTCCTCGATCGCCCCTATCGTAGCAGACGGGAACCCGGTCGTGTCTCCGTACGGTCGCGGTCAGCGGCAGAGGCATACGATACATGCCGCTGCCGGTACTCCCGACCGGCGGAAACCGCCCATCACGCGAGCATCTGCAGATCTCCGTCGATCGCGATCGCCTGTCCCGAGATCGTGCGGCCGCGGGGCGAGCATAGGAACACGATCTGATCGGCGAGCTGCTGCGGCGTCACGTATTCCTTGAGCGAAGCGTTTGCGAGGGCCGAGCTCTCCATCTCCTCATAGGACACTCCGCGCTGCTGGGCCTTCGCCTGCAGGACGCGGCGCTGACGGTCGCCGGAGACAATTCCGGGCAGGATAGCATTCACGCGGATGCCTTCCTCGCCGAGTTCCCGCGAGAGCGATTTCGTGAATCCAATCACGGCCCATTTGGCCGCAGCATAGGGAGTTCGCAGGGGAAAGCCGAAGCGGCCGGCGGCGGAGGACAGGTTGACGATCGAGGCATTCTTGCTCTGCCGCAGGTGCGGCACCGCGAGACGCGTACAGTTGAATTGACCGGTGATGCACACGTCGAGGCAGCGGTCCCAATCCTCCGGGTTGATCTCCTCCACGCCCCCGGTCGGTCCTGCAATCCCGGCATTGTTGATGAGCGCGTCGAGTCCCCCGAGAGCGGCGAGCGCCTCCTCGAAAACCTTTGCGATACCATCTCGGTCCGCGACGTCACCGTAGGAAGACGTCATTTGAGGATCGGTCTTGGCCAGTGCCGCAAGAGCGTCGCGATCGACGTCGCAGACATGCATGAGCGCCTTCTCGCGCACGAAAGCGCGCGCGATCTCGAGTCCGATGCCGCCCGCGCCTGCGGTGACGAGTACGCGCAGACCCGCAATGTCAAGGTTCATCTCTCTGTCCTCCCTGCATGGAGCTGTCTGGACGCTCCGAAAATTCTGTCTGCCGAAAGGGCCATCAATGGGTGCAACGAGAATTCGTGAGCACGCATCGGCTAATCCAGCAGGCGTCCGGTACTCTCGATGAAGCGGGCGGCTCCTTCGATATCCTTGACGAGGGCATCACGGGCCGTTGCGGCATCACCGGCCTCTACGGCGGCGACGAGGCGGCGATGCTGCTCGGCTGCGCCTCCGGTCTGCAGCCGGTCCGGGGAGAGCTTGAGATCCAGGTTCAGAACCGGGCCGATCTGCAGCCACAGGCCCTCGATGATCCCGACGAGCGTCGGAAGGCCGGTCGCGCGATAGACCGCGAAGTGCAGTTCCTTGTTGCTCCGCACGGCCAGCTCCGCCTGCGGCGCAGCTTTCCGGGCTTCGGCCTCGAACGCCTCCTCGCAGTCCCGCATCGCGGCAACATCCGAGTCCTGCCGGCTGCGGGCAGCCTCCTCGGCCGCGAATCCCTCTACGACGAGCCGCACGCGGGTGAGTTCCCGGAAGCGCGCCTTGGTCATCAGGGGAACGCGGACGGCGCGGTTCGGGAGCACCTCGAGAGATTGATCAGCGACGAGGCGCGCGACCGCCTCGCGGACAGGCATCATGGAGACCCCGAGCGATTCGGCGACGCTGCGCAGGGACATCTTCTGGCCGGGCGCCAGCTCGCCTCCCATCAGGCGGTCGCGGAGCGCGGTATGGACACGGTCGCCGAGGCTCACGCGCTCCAGGCGGTCGACCGAAGGGGGCACGACTTCAAGTTTCGTCACTCGGGACTCGACAAGGCGCTCATTTTGCAGCAGCCTAACTGTGATCACAGATCGCCGCAAGCGATGTAAGAAGTGATGTTCGGGAAGGATACCGCCATGTCTCATTCGAAGGATTTGACTCGCCGCACGCTCCTGAAGAGCGCTGCCGGCACGACGGCGCTCGTCGGGCTCGGCATGCCCGCCATTGTCCAGGCGCAGTCGGACGTCATCCGAATCGGGCACCTCACGCCGATTACCGGCTTCCTGGGCCCGCTCGGCGAATACGCGCAGATGGGCGTGCAGCTCGCCGCCGAGGAGATCAATGCGGCCGGGGGTGTGCTGGGACGCAAGATCGAACTCGTGCTGGAGGACTCGGTCAACCCGCAGACCGCCTCAGCGAAAGCGGAGCGTCTGATCGAGCGCGACAAGGTCGCGATGATCATCGGCGAAATTTCCTCGGCTTCGGCACTCGCAATCGGCCAGGTCGCGAACCGCACCAAGACGGTATTCATCAACACGGGCGCCAACTCGGACGCTTTGCGGGGCGAGAGCTGCAATCCCTTCATGTTTCACATCGAGGCCGCGAACTCGATGATGGTTCAGACTGTCGGCAATTATCTCAAGAGAGAGAAGATGGTCGACGGAAAGAAGTGGTACTTCCTCACCGCGGATTATGCTTTCGGCCACGACCTCCTGAGGGTCGCGCGCAAGTTCGTGACCGAGAATGGCGGGCAGGTCGCGGGCGAGGATCTCGTGCCCACGGACGCCACCGACTTCAGCCCGTATCTCCTCAAGATAAGGCAGGCGCGGCCCGACATCGTCGCGTCCAATCTCGCCGGCAACCAGATCACGAACTTCATCAAGCAATATGCCGAATTCGGATTGCAGTATCCGATCACCGGCTTCGGCTTTGACACGGCCGTCGCCTGGGGTGCAGGCCAGGGCAACTTCGCGGGCATCTGGCCGCTGATCTGGCACCACCTCGTGGACACGCCTTCATCGAAGAAATACGTCGAGGCCTTCACGAAGAAATACGGCAAGCCGCCGGAGAATCAGTCCTGGGGTGATTACAACTCGCTCAAAATCGTCGCCCAATCCTTTACGGAGCTGAAGTCGGCCGATCCGCAGAAGCTCGCCGAGCATCTCCGCAAGGGTGCCAAGTTCGACGTCTTGAAGAGCCGCGAAGGCTATTTCCGGGCCTATGACAATCAGATGGTCCAGGAGATGTACGCGGTTCAGGCGAAGGACCCCGGCAAGATGAAGGACAAGTGGGATATCTACGATCCGCTCGGGACGGTTCCGGCGCCGGATCAGGATCTCGAGGTCCTGGCGCCGCCGAAGGACGGCAGCTGCAAGATGTCTGCATGATCCACGCATTTTTGCGCCCGGGCAGCATCGATCGTCCGGGCGCATATCCGACGACGGGTTTCTCCGCCGTGGCTTTCACATCCTGTTTCGGGAAAGATCGGAAAAGGATTCAGGCTTGGCGCTCATCTTCCTCCTCGAACAGGTGCTGAACGGGCTCCTCGTCGGCGCCTATTATCTTCTCATCGCACTCGGCCTCTCGCTGATCTTCTCGCTGGGCGGGATCGTGAACCTCGCCCATGGCGGCTTCTACGCCATCGGTGCATATCTCGCCGTGCTCCTCGCGCCGCAGATCGGCTTCGGCGGCGCGTTCGTTGCATCTCCCATTCTCGTCGGCCTGCTCGGCGTCGTCGTCGAACGCCTTCTGTTTCGCCGCTTCTATCGTGCGGACCCGATCCTCAGCCTGCTTCTGACCTTTGGCCTCGCGATGATCATCGAGCAGAGCCTGAGGATGATCTTCGGCGCGGCCCCACAACCCTTCTCGATTCCACCGGCCTTGCGCGGCCAGATCTTTATCGGGGACTTCCTCTACCCCCGCTATCGCATCATCATCTTCGGCGTCGCTGCCGCAGCCGTCGCCGCAACATGGTTCCTGGTCTATCGCACCTCCTTCGGCCGTGTCGTGCGCGCGGGCGTGCAGAACCCCGACATGGTCGGCGCGCTCGGCATCTCGCTGCAGCCCTACATGACGGCGATCTCCGCCCTGGGGCTCGGCCTTGCCGGCCTTGCGGGCGTGCTGCTGGCGCCGATCTCCGGCGTGCATCCCGCGATGGGTGCCGAGATCCTTACCGCAGCCTTCGTCGTCGTCGTGATCGGCGGTCTCGGCTCGTTCTGGGGCGTGATCGCCGCAGCGGTGCTCGTCGGCATCGTCCGCGGGATCACGATCTACTTCTTCCCGCCCGCCGGTGAAGCCTCGATGTATCTGCTGATGGCGCTCGTGCTGCTCGTACGCCCGCGTGGCCTTCTCGGCGAACGCATTCAGAGGTTCGAGTAGGACGCATGCGCAAGACTTACTGGCCGCTTCTGATTGCGGCACTCTCGCTCGCCATCCTGCCTTTCGCGCTCGATCTGGCCGGATTGCCGCTGCGCTCGTCCATCGACGTGGTGGTGTTCGCGATCGCCTGCATGGGTCTCAACGTCCTCGTCGGCCATACCGGGCTTGTATCGTTCGGTCATGGCGCGTGGTTCGGCATGGGCGCCTATGCGGCGGCGCTTAGCCAGCGTTACTGGTTTCCGGATGGATTTGTTCTGCCGACGCTCTTCACGGTCGTGTTCATCGCCGTAGTGTCTGCGCTCCTCGGTGCCTTGATCCTGCGTCGGCGCGGCGTCTATTTCTCCCTCCTGACGCTCGCCCTGACCGCGATGCTGTTCGCGATCGCCTATCGCTGGACGGATTTCACCGGCGGCGAAAGCGGCCTCGGCGGCATCACACGCGGCACGCTGCTCGGCCTCGATCTGAGGGAGGACTGGACCTATTACTGGCTCGTCGCAGTGGCCGGCTTCGCGGTCTGTTTCTTCCTCTGGCGCTTTCACAGCTCACCCGCAGGCAGCGTGCTGGTCGCGATCCGCGAGAACGAGCAGCGCGCCCGGTTCGTCGGTTATCCGACGAACCGCTACAAGCTCCTCGGATTCGTGATCTCCGCAACAGTGGTGGGGATTGCCGGCACTCTCTCGGTCTTCAATCACCGCTTCGCTTCGGCCGAACCGCTCGCAGTCGCCTTCTCGGGCGAGCTCATCGCGATGGTGGTGATCGGCGGAATGCGCAGCTTCCTCGGGCCGGCGCTCGGGGCCCTGTTCTACATTCTGTTCCGCGAGTTCCTGTCGATCTGGACACCGCACTGGCTGCTCTATTTCGGCCTGCTCTTCGTCGGCTTCATCGTGTTCTCGCCGAGCGGTCTCGTCGGCGTCGCGCAGAGAATCCTGGCGCCGTTCCGTACGAAGGTGACCGAAGAGGCTGCAATGGCGGGCCGCACGGTCTCGGACGAGCCGCTGCCGTCCTTCCTGAAGCCCACCGATCACATCGACGGCGTGATCCTCGAAGCGCGTGGGATCTCGAAGAGCTTCCGAGGCCTCAAGGCCGTGCAGCACGTCAACATTTCCGTGCGTGATCGCAGCCTTCATGCGCTGATCGGTCCGAACGGCGCCGGCAAGACGACGGCATTCAACCTGATCTCCGGACTCTACACGCCCGACGAGGGTGACGTTCTCCTGCGCGGCCGCTCCATCGCGGGGCTCGCGCCCGAGGCGATCACCGAAGCCGGAATCGGGCGCTCCTTCCAGATCACCAACCTGTTCCCGGATCTGACGGTAGAGGAGAACGTCCGCCTTGCCGTGCAGGCTCGCCACCCGCAGCGTTTCAATCCCTGGGTATCCGCGCACTCGATCGGCGAGATCGAAACCCAGACCGCGGCGGTGATCCGTTATCTCGGTGTCGCCGGCATCGAGGCCGCTGAAGCCGGTACGCTCTCCTATGGCGGCCAGCGCCTCCTCGACATGGGCCTCGCGCTCGCGACGAAGCCGCGGATTCTTCTCCTCGACGAGCCGCTTGCCGGCCTCTCCGCTGCCGAGAGGCAGCGCATCGGCGACATCATCAAGCGCGTCTCCTCGGATATCCCGATGCTCCTCGTCGAGCACGACATCGACCGCGTCTTCCAGATCGCGGATGCCGTGACGGTGATGAACGAAGGCCAAGTCCTGGTCGACGGAACCGTCGAAGATGCACGCTCCAGCACGAAGGTTCAGGAGATCTATATCGGCTCCGGTGCAGCAACGCTCGCCGCCAAGCCCCGTGAGAGCGCAGCCGAACCCGCGACAGTGCTGTCCGTCACCGACGTGAACACCTTCTACGGCAAGAGCCATATCCTCGCCGACGTCTCCTTCGACGTGCACCAGCACGAGATCGTCGCCGTTCTCGGCCGCAACGGCGCCGGCAAGTCGACGCTGCTCAAGACGCTGATCGGCATCGCGCCGCCGGCCTCCGGCCGGATCGTGCTCGACGGACAGGACATCGCAGGAAGGCCCTCGGCCGAGATCGCGCGCCTCGGCATCGGCTATGTGCCGCAGGGGCGAGGCCTCTTCGCCGGGATGACGGTGGCGCAGAACCTCGAGCTCGGACGCCTCAAGCGCGAGACCGGACGCGGCGTGCGCTGGGATCTCGAGCGGATCTTCGAATATTTCCCGCGGATCCGCGAGCGGCTCGACACGCCGGCCGATCTCCTCTCGGGCGGCGAGCAGCAGATGGTCGCGGTCGCACGCGCGCTCTCGGGCGACGTCCGCGTGCTTCTTCTCGACGAGCCTTTCGAAGGCCTCGCTCCGGCTGTCGTCGAGCAACTCTTCGAAAGCTTCGACAAGCTCCGGCACGAGGTCTCGATCATCATCGTCGACCACCACCTCGACCTCGCGCTGGCACTGTCGGACCGGACTATTGCGCTCGAACGTGGCCGCGTGATCTATACCGGCCCGTCCAAGGACCTGCGCGACGACCTCGCCTTGCGGCGTCGAGTTCTGTGGCTGTGACGAGGCGCGTTCGGGCGAGACAGTCATTGCCTGGCCGGTGCTTCGGCCGTAACTGCGAGCCCGAACCATCCGTGATGGCACACCGCTCGGTGGATAAGTGAGACAGCCGCTTCAGAACGGAGATCAGCAGATGCCATCGATTGCCATTGTGGGAGCCGGCCTGATCGGGCGCTCCTGGGCCACCGTCTTCGCCCGCGGCGGGTGGGATGTACGATTGACCGATCCGAGCGCGGAGACGCTAGCAGCCGCGCCGGGGCTGATCAGGCGCGCCCTTGAGGAATTGGCGGAATACCAGCTCGTCGAAGATGTCGATGCGGCGGCAGCGCGCGTCTCCGTCGCCTCCTCGCCGGCCGAAGCCGTGCAGGGTGTCGACTTCGTGCAAGAGAACGGACCCGAGGATCTCGAGGCGAAGCGCCGGATCTTCGCCGAGCTCGACGCTGCCGCACCGCCGCACGCGATCCTCGCCTCCTCGACCTCCGCGATTGTGGCGTCGCTGTTCACGGAGGAACTGAAAGGCCGGGCACGCTGCCTCGTCGCCCATCCCGTGAATCCGCCGCATCTCGTGCCGATCGTGGAGCTCTGCGGCGCGCCCTGGACGGCTCCCGAAGTGATCGAGACGGCACGCCGGTTCTACGAGAGCGTCGGGCAGGCGCCGATCACGGTTCATCGCGAGATCGAAGGCTTCGTGCTCAATCGCCTGCAGGTGGCGCTGCTCTCGGAGGCCTTCCGTCTCGTCGGCGAAGGCATCGTCTCGCCGACGGATCTCGACAAGACGGTCGCCGAAGGTCTCGGGCTGCGCTGGTCCTTTATGGGGCCGTTCCAGACGATCGAACTGAACGCTCCGGGTGGAATCCCCGATTACTGTGCGCGCTACACGCCTTTCTTCCGCCGCTACATGGCCGACCGCCCGAGCGCAACCGTGTGGGATCAAGCCAATATCGATCGCGTCATGGCGGCCTGGAATCGATCGCCCTCGCGCGAAGAGATCGCCGAACGGACCGCCTGGCGCGACCGGCGCCTGACCGCGCTCAAGGCGCACAAGAAATCACAACCCGACACCTGACAACCGGAAGGACCAGAGCCATGGCGAAGAACCGTAAAGTCATCATCACCTGCGCAGTAACGGGCGCGATCCATACACCCTCGATGTCGCCGCATCTGCCGGTCACGCCCCAGGAGATCGCCGATGCCGCGATCGGCGCTGCCGAGGCGGGCGCTGCAATCGTGCATCTCCACGCGCGCAACCCACAGACCGGGCAACCCGACCAGAACCCCGAGGCCTTTGCGCCGTTCCTCGGCGTCATCAAGCAGCGCTCGAACTGCGTCGTGAACATCACCACCGGCGGCGCACCGACGATGGCGATCGAGGAGCGACTGCGTCCGGCCGCGACCTTCAAGCCGGAGGTTGCCTCTCTCAACATGGGGTCTATGAATTTCGGCCTCTACCCGATGCTCAGCCGGTTCAAGGAGTTCAAGCACGATTGGGAGCGGCCCTATCTCGAGGGCTCGCGCGACCGGATCTTCCGGAACACTTTTGCCGATATCGAGCACATCCTCACGAGCTGCGCCGAGAACGGCACGCGTTTCGAGGTCGAGTGCTACGACATCGGCCATCTCTACACGCTCGCCCATTTCGCCGATCGCGGCGTGATCAAGCCGCCCTTCTTCGTTCAAAGCGTGTTCGGAATTCTCGGCGGCATCGGCCCGCACCCAGAGGACGTCATGCACATGAAGCGCACGGCCGACCGATTGTTCGGGGACCAGTATCGCTGGTCCGTGCTCGGCGCCGGCCGCAATCAGCTTCCGATCGCCGCCATGGCGGCGTCGATGGGGGGCAATGTGCGCGTCGGGCTCGAGGACTCTCTGTGGATCGGGCCCGGCAAGCTGGCGGAATCGAATGCAGAGCAGGTTCGTCTGGCGCGTCAGATCATCGAAGGTCTCGGCCTCGAGATCGCGACACCCGACGACGCGCGCGAGATCCTCGCGCTTAAGGGTGCGGATCGAGTCGCGTTCTGATCGAGTCGCGTTCTGATCGCGGCGGAGCATTCGCTTCGCGAGCGTCGCGCGCCAACGCGCGCGACGCTCGCGCGACCTGCTGCCAAAGCCCGAGTGTAGCAGGCTCATGTTTCTGCGCGCGCCACCCAGATCGCAAGAGCGGCAAAGCAGAGCGCGCTGCCAGCGTGAAGGAGCAGATGGCCGGGCGAGGACAGGCCCCGCGCAATCGCCACGAGGACAATATCGCAGAGCGGGATCAGCACGGTGACCGCAAGGACGATCACGACTGCACTACGCGTCGCAAAGAGCGTCAGCCCCGCGATATAGAGTCCGAGCGCCAGATCTCGAAATCCGATCGCCCGCAGATAGGACTGGCCAATTCCTTCGGGCGCCGGAATGCCAAAAAGGGCAGCCCCCGCGATCGGCACCAGGATGAAAAGCGCGCCGATCAGCACGAAGACCAGCGCCAGCCCGAGCACGATCCAAGTTCTGAACTCCGCAATCGGGAGCCGATCTATTTGCTCCTCGGAGGCGTCACGCATGCGGCCCTCTGAAACGGAGTCGGTCGCGCCGGTTCAGCGGCGCCCCGGCCAATGTCCCGTAATCCCGGGCGTTCATGCAAGGACGACAACCAATCCGGCCTGTCTTGTCAGGCGGTAATCGCAATCACGAGGCCAAGCACCACGACGACGAAGAGCCCCGCGATCATGATGGCACGCTCGGCGAGAGGATCCCCTCCGAGGAGCGCCGACGACGCCGAACCATGCGGCGCGACCGAATCCCACGTCAGCGACGATGATGACCGCTCGGCTGGCCCGGTCGTGTCCCCGCCGGCCAGCGCCGGGTCGGCGGGCGGCAGGCGCACGGGATGGCGTGCAGCATCACGCCCGAGCAGAAACTCACCCTCGAGCCCGACATCCACTCCTTGCTCTTCGAGGTGCTTGACGACCAGCGCGATCTCGTCCGTGTCCATCGAGTCGATCGGCAGCGCGCGCCGGAGATCGTCGATCGAGAGTTCCCCGCCCTGTCTCTTTCCCAGGGCCACGAGGCGTTCCATTCTGTCTTTGTCGATCGGCGTTGCCATGGGGCCATCTCCCCGTTGGGACCGTGCGGGCAGCCGTCACGAACCGCCCATCCGGCAGGAAAACGCGACAATGGTCCCCTTCGTTGCAGGCCCGGTGCACACGCTCTCGCGAGGTCCGTACGACAGCGTGCCAGCGCCGATCCCAGGCCGATTTGCGGTTGCCTCGCGGGCAGCAGCCCCCTAGGTTGCCCGGCGAAGAAGGGCGGCGTAGGCACGAGATGCAGCGCCACATGACAACCCGGGAGAAGGCAGATGACGGCACCGCCCGCAACCATGCGGCAGATTCGCTTCGCTGGAGCAGGCGGTCCGGAGGTCATCAAGATCGAAACCGCCGAAACGCCCCGTCCCGGCCCCGGGCAGGTTCTCATCGAAGTCGTGGCGGCCGGCGTCAACCGGCCCGACTGCCAGCAACGGGCCGGGCGCTATCCTCCACCCCCTGGAGCAACCGAAATCCCTGGCCTCGAGGTGGCGGGACGCGTGGTCTCGGTCGCGGACGACGTCTCCTGGCCGAAGGTCGGCGACGAGGTCTGCGCGCTCGTGGTCAGCGGCGGCTATGCCGAATTCTGTGTTGCTGATGCCGCTCTGTGCCTGCCGCGCCCGAAACCTCTTTCCTTGATCGAGGCCGCGGGCGTGCCGGAGACCTACTTCACGGTCTACGACAACGTTTTCACGCGCGGACGTCTCAAGGCGGGTGAGAGCTTTCTCGTGCACGGCGGGTCGAGCGGGATCGGCTCGACGGCCATCCAGCTTGCCCGCCAGGCCGGCGCAACCGTGTACGCGACGGCCGGCTCGCAGGAAAAATGCGAGTTCTGCCTGAGTCTCGGCGCCACGGCCGCCATCGACTACCGGCGGCAGGATTTCGTGGCCGAGATCAAGCAGATGACCGATAAACGAGGTGTCGACGTCATTCTCGACATGATTGGCGGCTCCTACGTCCAGCGGAACTTCTCGGCTCTCGCGGTGGAGGGACGCCTCGTCCAGATCGCGTTCCAGCAATCCAGTAAGGTCGAGGAACTCAACCTGCTGCCGATCATGGTCAAGCGGCTCACCTACACGGGCTCGACGCTCCGCCCCCGTTCCACGCAGCTCAAGGCGGCCATTGCCGAAGGGCTGAAGGCCAACATCTGGCCGATGCTCGATCGCGGCGCCGTCAAGCCTCTGGTGCATGCCACATTCCCGCTCGAAGAGGCGCAAAAAGCGCATGAGCTCATGGAGTCGAGCGCCCATCTCGGGAAGATAATTCTGGTGACCGGACGCTGATTACGGCCCGTCCGAGAACCACTTCGTCTTTGCGAGCCGCAGGTGAAGCAATCTACCCGTCGACCGATGCGCGACTGGATTGCTTCACTTCGTTCGCAATGACAGGCGCGTGAAGGCCGGACCCACTGCCGTTATGGCGAATCATAGGCGAAGCAATCTCTGATCACTTCGCTGCGCTCGTGGTGACGAGAAGGGCGCGTAAATGTACCCGACCCTCTGTCAGTTCTTGGTCGCGGCCTGCGCCTCCGCGACGGCTTCGGCTTCATGCCGCACCTGCTCGGAAAGCTGACGCGCGATGGCGGCAATCTTCAGCGCCGTCATCTCCTTGCCATGCACCTCGACATGGCCGGCAAGACCGACGGTCAACAGGGACTCGAAGACGGACTGCGCCTGAAAGCCACGCTTGATCAGCTCCAGACTGATCTTCTGCCAGTGATCGGAAAGCTGCTCACGGATTTCCGGCGTGTCATCGATCATGAAAATAGAACACTCTGTTTGCACTCGCTTCGCCTAGACTCGCTTTGTGCCGCCCGCATGGCAAGACGACTTTTCGTCGAGGCACGCACTTCTCCGGGAGTGGCTCCTGTCCGCCCTTTGGGCCGATATACGCCGGGTGCTCAGAGCCTCTTGGAGCGGCGTGTGCGAGGACGGTCGTCAAGCGGCTCACGCAACTCGAGAGCGTGACCGTCCGGATCGCGTACGACGGCGACGCGATAGACGCCATTCTCGTCGTCACGCGGCTCCCGCTCGATGAGAGCGTCAGATTCGGCCATGCGATCCACGAGGGTGTCGACATTCTTGACGATAAGCGTCACCGGCTCGCGGGAGGTCTTGAGACTGCCCGTCGCGTCTTCAGCCGAACGCAGCTCGATGGCGTCGAAACGGCGTGCCAGCGTCACGACGCGGACGCCCCCCTCCAGGCGATCTTCGATACGAATGAAGCCGAGCATGGCCCGGTACCAGGTGACGGCGCGGTCGATGTCCTGAACCGGCAGGGATGCCTCGCCCGAGACCGGCACCGGATCGGCGGCGCCCGGCACCGTGCCTGCAGCGAGCATCGAAAGCGCCAGCAGAGCACTCCGAACCATTCTCATTCTTGTTCTCCCCGGCGCATGGCAAGGCGCTCCCGAGGAGCGTCCGTGAAAACCGGGGCTTTTAGCGCTACCAGCCGGCGCGCGCTGTGCGGCACCGCACAATGCTTTGCCGGCTTGGCGCCCCTCGTGGCGTCCGCCGGGGGCTCGATCGCAAACTCGTTATCCGACGAGCTGGGCGAGAGCGGGCTTGTCACGCAGCTCGACGCGTCGCGTCGACGGGAGGGCAATGTAGCCCTTCCGCTCGAGCTGGGTCAGAGACCGGGAGACGGTCTCGATCGTCAGGCCGAGATGATCGGCAATGTCTGTCCGCGACATGGTGAGCTCAAAGCTGTCCTCGTTGAGCCGTTCGGAGATGTCGAGCAGGAAGGTCGCGATCTTCTCGATGGCCGATTTCCGCCCGAGCAGGAGCATATGATCCTGCGCACGCGCCAGCGCCTGCATCAGAGCCTCGACGATGGCGACCGCGAAATCGTTGTCATTCGCCGCGAGGCCCTCGAGGCCGCAGCGCTTGTAGGACACGACCTTGGCCTCCCCTACGGCCTCGGCGGAAAATCGGTGCTCGTCCCCAGCCTCGATTCCAAAGAGGTCACCGGGCAGGTAGAAGGCGCCGATCTGCCGCCGGCCGTCGCTCAGGAGCTTGGACGTCCGGACGGTCCCCTCCACGACCTTGTAGTAGTAGGCCGTGCGATCCCCCTCGCCGAAAATCTCCTCGTCCTTGGCGTAGCGCCGGACCGTGCCGGCGCTCGGCACATGCCCCACGCCATCCGTGTGCCTCCGCGGCTGCTGCCTGAAGAGCAAGGTTGCGGCGGGGGTCGGAGAGATCGTCTGCATGGAAGCCCCTCACATCGGCGGAACCGAACATGGCTTCACGGTATTCCGGGCAGATGACAGCCGAAATTCAGATGTGGACCCTAAGGGATTTCCCGGAGGCACCCGGCGCGGGAGTCGGGCAGGCACCCGTCAGGCGGAAGATGCCAGGGCACTCCGGATCCTGTCGACGAGAGAACTGTCCGACAAGGGCTTCTCGAGGACCGCGGTGATCCCGGCATCGAGGGCCCGGCGGCGCAGATTCTGATTGAGGCCGCCGGCGATCAGGATAGCCGGAAACGCGACATGCCGGCTTCGCAGTTCGCTGACGAGCTCGAGCCCGTTCATCGTCGGCATTTCGTAGTCGACCACGAGGCACGCATGAAGTGGGATCTCGGACTCCGCCAGGAGATCCTGAGCACTCGCGTAGACGCGCACATCCAGCCCCTCGAGACCGAGGGCAAATTTCAACGACTGACGGACGGCAGCGTCATCGTCGACGACGAGCACCGGTCCGGACGAAACGGGCATCGAACCGTTTTCCCACTGGCAATGCCCGTTCTTAGCCGATCCCGCTTGGCCGGATTTTGATCCATCTCAAAACCCGCCCGTCCCGAAGGTCTGGAGGATCGGGTCACGGAGCAATACCGCTGCGCTTCGGCGATGATCGGCTGTGAGCCGCGACCTGCGCCCGGTCAGACCGGCGAGTGTCCTGCCATGAGAGCCATGCGGACGAGTTCGGACAGACTCGCGGCCTGCATCTTCGTCATGACATTGGCCCGATAGATCTCGACCGTGCGTGGCGAAATGCCGAGATCATAGGCAATGACCTTGTTGGCTTTGCCTGCGACGAGCCCATCGAGCACTTGGCGCTCCCGTTCCGAAAGGGAAGCAATGCGACGGACGATTTCCGTGTTTCGCGATCCCTTCTGGGCATCGCGGACTTGCGTATCGAGGGCGGTACGAATTGCCGACAGCAATGCTTCGTCATCGAAGGGCTTCTCGATGAAGTCGACGGCGCCGGCCTTCATGGCCTCGACCGCCATCGGGACATCGGCGTGTCCGGTGATGACGATCACGGGAAGATCGATGCCCCGGTTATGCAGATGCCGTTGCAGTTCGAGACCGTCCATTTCCGGCATACGGATGTCGGTGACGATGCACCCATGGGCCAAGCTCGGAAGTGCTGACAGGAAAGAGAGCGCCGAGTCGTAGAGCCTGACCGAGAGGCCGGCCGAACCCAGCAGGAAAGCGAGCGACTGACGAACCGCCATGTCGTCATCGACGATATGGACGACCTGCTCATGGCTCATATGCGACATCCCCCCTGTCCAGCGGCATCGCCCGAATTGCGCAATGATCCCGAAACCGGTTTTCGATCGACCCGCCGTGCCGCTCCGACCGGGCGCCATGCGACAACCTTGCTGCGCTGCTGCATAAGCTCATAGACATGATGAACCGTGTCGCTCATCCGATTTCGATCTCTTCGTCCGATACGGTGCGCAGGGTGAAATGGAAGATCGTTCCGACGTCCGGTTGCGACTCGACCCAGATCTTCCCGCCGTGAGATTCGACGATCGTGCGGCAGATGGAGAGGCCTACCCCCATGCCGTGCGGCTTCGTCGTCACGAAGGGCTGAAAGAGTTGCGCCGTGACCTCGGGTGCGAGGCCCGTGCCCGTGTCGGTAACGGTAATCTCGACCATTCCATCGTCGCGAGCAGTCGTGCCGATGACCAGATTCCGGTTCTCGGTGTCCAGCATCGCCTCGATGGCATTGCGAACGAGATTGAGCAGCACCTGCTGAACCTGAATCCGGTCGGCGAGGACATGTTCGGCGTTGGAGTCAAGACGATAGACGACTCTGATTCCTTTCTCCTTGGCGCCGACGAGAGCAAGCGCGCTCGCCTCCTCGATGAGCTTCGGAAGGTTTTCGATGTGGCGCTCGCTCTCGCCGCGCGCCACGAATTCACGCAGGTGGCGGATGATGCGGCCTGCCCGCAAGGCCTGCTCGGCCGCTTGGCCGACAGCGTCCGATAGCATCGGCACGGACTCGCCCTGCATGCGCTCCAGGATGCGGCGGCACCCCTTGAGGTAATTTGCGATTGCGGTGAGCGGTTGATTGATCTCGTGCGCGAGCGCGGATGCCATTTCGCCGAGAGCCGTGAAGCGTGACATATGCACGAGCTCGGATTGCAGATCCTGAAGCCGCGCCTCGGTCCGCTGCCGCTCCGTGAGATCCCGGATGAAACCCGTGAAGTAGCGCGTGTCGCGCGAATGCATCTCTCCGACGGAAAGCTCCATCGGGAAGGTCGAACCGTCCTTGCGCTGCCCGACGACGACCCGTCCGATGCCGATGATGCGGCGCTCTCCCGTTGCTAGATAGCGCGCCAAATATCCGTCGTGCTGCTCGCGATAGGGCGAGGGCATCAGCATAGCGACGTTGCGCCCGATCACTTCCGACGCTCCGTAGCCGAAGAGACGCTCGGCCGTCGCACTGAAGGATTGAATGGACGCCTGCTCGTCGATGACGATCATCGCGTCCGGCACCGTCTCGAGGATCGAGCGCAGATGCGCCTCGCTCGCCCTGAGCGCGTCTTCAGCCGCAACCCGGTCAGTCACGTCCTGTGTGACTTTTGCAAAGCCCAGTAGGCGGCCGCCGGGTTCGGTCAGGAGCGTCGTCTTGGCATGGGCCACGAAGCGGCTGCCGTCCTTCCGCAGGCGATCGCCCTGCTCCTCGCGCCGGCCGGTGCCCCGGACGGTCTCGAGCACTTCCTCGGGCTTTCCGGCAGCGACGTCCTCCGGCGTGTAGAGGATCGAGATGTTCTGCCCAACGATTTCGTCCCGCCGCCAGCCCGTGATCCGCTCGGCTCCCAGGTTTGCGCGGACAATCCGGCCATCGACGTCGAGCATGAAGATTGCAAAGTCCGTGGCCGCGTCGAGCAGGAGCGCGAGCGGCGAGACCTCGTCGATGGCGAGATTTTCGGAGGGGCTGATCTGCATGATCCTTCGGGATGGCCGGGAAAACGGTCCGGCGCAGCCTCTGCGTCTTAGCGGTTCTCTCGCCCGATGTGGACTCCGGATCGTAGCTCGCGGGCCACCGGCGCGCCATTCCGGCTGAGGTTCCGATACCTACTGGGGTCGAGCGACCATTGCCAGCCGGCGCTCACCCTGGCCCGCGCCGTGGAGTTGACGGCAATGTCGGTCTGAGGCAACGCGGTTCACTATGGAAGCGAAGGTGACGGAAGGTTCCGCATGGTGAAAGGCCTTTTATCCCGCCTCTTCGGCAAGGCGGAACCGTCCGGTCCCGTCGAGCAACCGAGCGTCGAGTACAAGGGCTATCGGATCACGCCGAGCCCCTACCCGTCGAATGGGCAATACCAGACCGCAGGTGTGATCCGGAGCCTGGCGGAACCGGCGCGAGAGCACCGTTTCATTCGCGCGGAAACCCATCCGAGCATCGATGCGGCCGCGAGTTTCGCCGTCATCAAGGCGAAACAGATCATCGACGAGCAGGGCGATAGCCTGTTCCGGGATTGAGGGCCGGAGGCCGGCCGGCCGGAAGGAAGGCTATCAGCGGCTGCACGGCAAGGAGCTGAGATCCTGAGCCTTCGATTCCGGGCGGGCCTCGTCGGCGCGCACTGCCCGGAGCCGGGGATCCAACCCGCAAACTCGGCCTCGATGGAACACCAGCGGCAACGATCTGGTATTCTGATAAGGTGGCGCTCGATAAACGGCCGACATGACGGATTCCAGACCTTCCCTTGCGCGAGCCCGTTTCCTGGCAGGGAACGAGCCCGATGGGCCCTGCGCCTCGATGTATCCGCTCCGGCCTCGCCGTCCCTCGCAGAGCGGCCCCGATTCCCGCGAGCCCTCGGCCGATGGCCTGCTGCTCCGCACGCTCACCCTGATCCGCGAAGTGTTCGGTGCCGCTTCGGCCTTTGTCGCCGTCGAGGGCAGAGGATGGCTGGAGATTGCCGCCCTGGCGGGTGCGGCCCCGGATCCGACAATCCTGGCGGCACTTCCATATGGAGATCCCCGACCCTGCGAACCCCTCCCGATCCTCTCGCCGGCCATTGAGGACGGGCGCGATCCGTCTGCGCGTGCCGCCGGTCTCGCAGTGCTGCTTCCGAGCTCGGCCATTCCCGGTGCAGCAGGCGTGCTCTGCATTCTTGGAACAAATCCGCGTTTCTACACGCCGGACGAGCGGCTTCGGCTCTCCGACTTCGCGGCACTCATCGCCGGATGCCTGCGGCTTCCCGAGCGCAGCCAGGATGTGCAGCAGGATGGGGGCACTCTCTTGCGGCAGAAAGCCTTGCTCGATTCGACCCTCGAGAGCATCGACCAGGGCCTCGTGATGATCGACATCGATGGCACGGTCGTCGTTGCCAATCGCCGCGCCGAGGAAATCCTCGGCCTTCCCGCCGAATACCTCGCGTCACGCCCCCATTACACCGATGTCAGGCGTCGCTTGCTCGATCAGGGCGAATACGCGAGCGCCAGCGAGGAATTTCGCGAGTGGGTCTCCTCCGGAGGCCTCTCCCCCGACAAGCCCGTCTACGAACGGCGCCGGCCCAATGGTCAGGTCATCGAGGTGCAGACGGTCACCACGGCCGAGGGCGGGACGGTCCGGATCTACACCGACATCACGGCGCGACGGGAGGCCGAGCACGCCGTGCGCGAGAGTGAGGCACTCTACCGTCTCCTCGCGGAGAACGCGACCGACATGATCGTGCGGACTGGCCTCGACGGCATCAGGCGTTATGTCTCTCCCGCGTCACGCGAGATCACGGGCTACGAGCAGGAAGAGCTCGTAGGTGCCCGCGTCATCGACTCCGTGCACCCCGACGACCGCGCGGCGGCGCAGGAGGCCCTCACGCGGATCAGTCGAGGCGAGATCGAGCGGCAGATCGCAACCTACAGGTTTCGCCGCAAGGACGGCCATGACATCTGGCTGGAGTCCCGCCGCCGGCTCATCCGCCGCCCCGATGGAGAGCCCCTCGAAATCGTGTCCGTCGTTCGTGACATCTCCGTCCGAAAGGCCGTGGAGGACGCCCTGCAGGCAAGCGAGGCCCGTTACCGGCTCCTCGCTGAGAGCACCTCCGACATGATCATGCTGCAACGGGGACCGCAAGAACAGACCTACATCTCCCCGGCCGTGCAGCAGATTCTCGGCTATTCGCCCATGCAATTCGCAAACCGGTCCATCGCCGAGCTCATCCACCCGGAGGACCGGCCGCGGGTGGAGGCCCTCTTCGAGACGCTCGGCCCCGAAAACCCGACCGGCCTGAGCCTCCATCGCATGATGCATGCGAAGGGCCACGAGGTCTGGGTCGAGGTGCTCTATCGGTGGACGAGGGCGAAGGACGGTTCGCCGATCGTGATCGCATCCGGGCGTGACGTCACCGAGCGGCAGCGCCAGGCAGAGGAGCTCAAGGCCGCCAAGGACGCCGCCGAGCAGGCCAGCGAGGCCAAGACGCAGTTCCTCGCCACCATGTCCCACGAGATCCGGACTCCCCTGAACGGCGTGCTCGGCCACGCCGATCTTCTCCTCGAGGACAGGACGCTGGCGCCGGCCCAGCGTCGGCACCTCGAGCGCATTCAGAGTGCAGGGGACGCGCTCCTCACGATCGTGAACGATATCCTCGACCTGTCCCGCATCGAGGCCGGGCGCGTCGATCTGGAGCCACGTCCCTTTGCGATCCACCACCTCGTCGACAATGTCTTCGCGATCGTCCGGCAGCTTGCCGAACGCAAGGGATTGCTGCTCGACTTCACCATCGACGAGCGGGCGCCAGCCCGCGTCGTCGGGGACGAAAGCCGCCTGCGCCAGATTCTCCTCAACCTGCTCAACAACGCCATCAAGTTCACTCCCGCGGGACGGGTCTCCCTCTCGGTAAACTGGGCAGGATCGGACGACGACCCGGACCGCATCGCATTCCGGGTGGAGGATACCGGGATCGGCATTCCCGTGGACAAGCAGGCACTGATCTTCGATCGTTTCAGCCAGGTGGATTCCACGACGAGCCGGGAATTCGGCGGGACGGGCCTCGGTCTCGCGATTTCCAGGCGACTCGTCGAGTTGATGGGCGGCGCGATCGCAGTCGAGAGCACTCCCGGCCAGGGGACTATCTTCTCGTTCAGTATCGTGATGCCACCGGCCGGCAAGGGTGAGGCTGGTGCCTCGGCCGAGGCACCAGCCTCACCCTTGCCGACCCAATCGACCATCCTTCTCGTGGAGGATAACGATATCAATCAGGAGATCGCGTCGGCCGTGCTGCGCCGAGCCGGCTTCAACGTGGTGGTGGCGTCCGGAGGCCACGAGGCGCTCGAGGCGCTCGAGGCCGAACCGGATGCCTTCGGTCTCATTCTCATGGACATGCAGATGCCCGGCATGGACGGGCTGACCGCGACCCGCCGGATCCGGGAACTGCCTGGTCGCGCCGGTCGGCTCCCGATCGTCGCGATGACCGCCAACGTGCTGCCCGCCCAGGTGCAGGCCTGTCGGGAAGCCGGCATGAACGATCACATCGGCAAGCCGTTCCGTCGCGCCGAGCTCCTCACCGCGCTGGGCCGCTGGCTTCCGGCGGCAGAGAGCTGAGATCGCGGAAATCAGCTCGCCGCGAAGAGACCGGCCCCCATTCTGCGGGCCTCGTGAGCAACCTCCCCGGGCGCCGTCTCACAGGAGAGATCCGGCACCGCCACGATGCGCCCGCCCGCTCGATCCTGCCGAACCACGACCACGTCGCGGCTCTCAAGATAGGCAAGGAGCCGTCGCGCACGCCCAGGTGAGCGGCTCCCACAGGCCTTCGCGAGTTCGAGGTCGTCCGGACAGGGCGTCCCCTCGATCGCGGCGCGGGCAAGGAGCAGAAACACCCCGGACAGCTCTTCGGGCAGGTCCGCGGCGAGCGCCATCGCCCTGTCCCATGTGGGACCCGAGGTCGATGGATCTCCGCCGGCCCGGGCGACCGCTAGGCGCCGCCGGAACTCGGGAAGCGCGGGGATCGCGGCGCCGACCCGCTTCATGCGGCAGCGGACCACGAAATCCTGGTAGAGAACCGCAACGTTCCGAAAGGGTGCCTCGGGATCCTCGAGGATCTCGCTGAGCGCCTCCTCGAGGCAGGCCTCCAGCTCCGCCTCGCTCATTTCAGGCATGGCAGGGCTCTCCGGAGCGGGCGGACGCGCTCGCGCCAGGGCGGCGAGGATGTCCGGCGGCGGCGGGACGGGTGTCCGTCGCGCCGGAGGCGCGGCCAGCTCGGGGCCCGGTGCCAGGATGAGGTCCCGCGCCGCCTCGGGCGCAGGTGGCAATGGCAGGAGCTTCGGCCCGGCGCCGCGCCCGGCCGTGGCAACGGCGCCGATCTTCAACGGAAGCGGCCGCCGGGAGAGCGCCGGCCCGAGCGCCACGAACTGGCCTCGGCCGAGGTCGCGGAACATCTCCGCCTGGCGGCGCTCCATCCCGAGGAGATCCGCAGCGCGCGCCATGTCGATGTCGAGAAAGGTGCGTCCCATCAGGAAGTTTGAGGCCTCCGCGGCGACGTTCTTGGCGAGCTTCGCGAGGCGCTGCGTCGCGATCACGCCCGCGAGCCCGCGCTTGCGCCCGCGGCACATCAGGTTCGTCATCGCGCCGAGGGAGACCTTCCGGGCCTCATCGGAGACCTCTCCCGCGGCCGTGGGCGCGAAGAGCTGCGCCTCGTCGACGACGACGAGCACCGGATACCAGAGGTCACGCTCAGCATCGAAGAGCCCGCCGAGGAATGCCGCCGCGGCCCGCATCTGCCCCTCGGCATCGAGCCCTTCAAGGTCGAGGACCACCGACACGCGATGCTGGCGCACCCGTTGGGCGATCAGCTGCAGGTCGACATCGCTCCGGGCGGCATCCACGACCACGTGCCCGAAGGCGTCCGCGAGCGTAACGAAATCGCCCTCGGGATCGACCACTACCTGCTGAACCTGCCCGGCACTCTGCTCGAGGAGCCGGCGCAGGAGATGCGACTTTCCGGAGCCGGAATTGCCCTGGACGAGCAGACGCGTGGCGAGCAGCTCCTCAAGGTCGAGAAGCACCGGCGTTCCATCCGGGCCGAGGCCCATCTCGATGCCGATCGTCATCGGCCCTCCCGGCTCAACAAGGTGACGGTGCATTCAAGAGGCAGGGCGGCACTGGACAGGCCGGTCATCATGGCTCCCGGTGATCGCGGTGGTGGGGCCGCCGCGCCGAGACCTCGCAAGTGACCGCGTCCGTCAGCGCCCTCGTGGTCATTGGTTGGGTACTAACATGGCCCGGAAGGCACTTGGACCGCTGGTCCGCCGTGCTCCACAGATTCGAGCCGCGTCGAGGGACCGCAGACTCCTATTCGCCATGGCTCGTCGCAGGCGGCGCTCTCCCGGTGAGGGGCCTCTCTTCCATGCGCCACAGGAAGCTCCAGGCCGCCAGGAAGCCCAGCGAGGCTGCCGCGAAGACGAGCCGGAAGGCGTTCGCGAGATCCACGCCGTTTCGGGCAGCGCTCGACGCCAGATTCTCCGTAAGCATCCCCTCGCCGCCGAGCCCGGTCGCTCCGAGAAGGATCGCTCCGAAAACCGCGACGATGAGGGCCCCTCCGAGAGAACGGAAGAAGTTCGCTACCGCCGTGGCGGTTCCGAGCTCGTGGGGCGCGACGGCATTCTGAATCGAGAGCGTCGAGACCGGGAGGAGCGTGCCGAGGCCGATCGAAACCAGGGCAAGGAGAATCTCGACGAATGGCATGGCCAAGCTCCGGATCTCGAGGGCGAGGATCGCGATCGCGACGCTCGCCATGAGCAGCCCGGCCAGGGGAAGCCGCTTGTAGTGGCGCACATGGATCAGTACGCGCCCGGACAGCGTCGCGCCCACGACGGTTCCGCCCATCAGGGGCAGCAGGGCGAGCCCCGAATCCGTCGCCGAGAGGCCGCGCACGGTCTCGAAATAGACGGGGAGAAAGATGGTCAGCCCGATATAGGTCCCCATCCCGAAACAGGCCGCGAGCGTTCCCATCCGCACGACCGGATTGTGGAGAACGCCGGGTGGAATCAGCGGCTCTGCGGCCCGGCCGAGGCGAAAAGAGAAGAGCCACCAGAGCGCAAGCGCTAGCAGGAAGAGCCCACCCATCGGCATCGACAGCCACGGGAACCGCGTCCCACCCCAGCTCAGGAGGAGCAGCGATGCGACCGTCGCGGCCACGAGGAGCACCGCCCCAAGGAGATCCGGCCGGTGGGGGCGCTCGAATCGCGGAAGGCGGCGCAGCGCATTGGCGGAAATCACGAACGCCAGGACACCAAGCGGCAGGTTGATCCAGAAGATCAGGCTCCAGTGGAAGTGCTCCGCGAAGAAGCCGCCGAGCACCGGCCCGAGCAGGCTCGCGGTCATGAACATGCTCGCGAAATACACCTGATAGCGGGCCCGCTCGCGCGGCGTCATCATGTCGGCGGCGATGGTCTGGCCGAGCGCGATCAGCCCGCCGCCACCGAGGCCTTGAACGGCGCGGGCCACGATCAGCGCGATCATGCCGGGCGCGAGCGCACAGGCGACGGAGCCCAGGATGAAAATCACGATCGCCACGAGCAACGTGATCCGCCGCCCGTGCGAGTCGCTGAACTTCCCGTAGAGAGGCGTCACCGCCGTCGCGGTCAGGAGATAGACCGTTGCGATCCAGGTCAGGTGCTCGGCATCGCCGAGCTCGCGGCCGATCGTCGGCAAAGCCGTCGCGATGATCGTCTGGTCGAGCGCGGCCAGGAACATCGCGAGCAGGGTGCCAACCAGCACCACCCTGATGTCCTTCGGGCTCATTTTCGCCCCGCGCAGAGCCTCTCCGGTCGATTGGTCCATGGTTCTCCCCGTGGCGAGACGCTAACGCACGAATTGGAAGCTCGTCCCACGTTCGGATGCAGGGCAGCCATGTCTCTGCTTGGGTAGACGAAGGCCCAACAGCCTGTCCGGGTTCCACCCTGCACCGGTGGATGACGGGTATCCCGCGGCTTGCCTCGAAGCCGGCCTTACCGCAAGGTTCGCCAGCCATGGCTGCTTCCCGCACCCGTCTTACGAGGGCCGAGACCCGGCGGGTGGCGCTGGCCGCTCAGGGCTTCACAGAGCCGCGCCCTAACTCTCCTGGCCTACGACAACTCACGCGGGTGCTCGACCGCTCCGCGCTTCTCCAGATCGATTCGGTCAATGTGCTCGTGCGCGCCCACTACATGCCGCTCTTTTCGAGGCTCGGGCCCTACGACCGCGAGCTTCTCGAGAAGCTCGCCTGGGGATCCAGAAAGCGTCTGTTCGAATATTGGGGCCACGAGGCCTCCCTGATCCGGGTCGATCTGCAGCCTCTCTTCCGGTGGCGGATGGAGCGGGCTGCGGCAGGAATCGGGATCTATGGAGGCCTGACGCGCTTCGGACGGGAGCGCCGCAATTTCATCGAGGCCATCCATCGCGCCGTGGTCGAGCGAGGCGCAGTCACGGCCGGCGAACTCGACAACGGCACACGCGGGCAAGGCTCCTGGTGGGGCTGGAGCGATAGCAAGCGGGCTCTCGAATGGCTGTTCTGGGCCGGCCTCGTCACGGCCGCGACACGGCGCAATTTCGAGCGGGTCTACGATCTCCCCGAACGGGTCCTTCCGCCGGACATTCTGGGTGCACCCACACCCTCTCCGGAGGATGCGCAGCGCCAGCTCCTGCGTTTTGCGAGCCGCGCGCTCGGCATCGCGGGAGAGCGCTGCCTGCGGGATTATTTCCGCCTCGACTCCGCCGACGCCAAGGCGCGCATTTCGGAACTCGTGGAGGCCGGGGAGCTGCTTCCCGTTTCGGTCGAAGGCTGGCCGAGCCCAGCCTATCTCGATCCGTCGGCGCGAATTCCCCGCCGGGTGGAGGCACGCGCCCTCTTGTCGCCCTTCGATCCGGTCGTGTGGGAAAGAAGCCGGGCCGAGCGCCTCTTCGACTTCCATTATCGCATCGAGATCTACACGCCCGCGGACAAGCGGCAGTTCGGCTATTATTGTCTGCCGTTTCTGCTCGGTGACAGGATCGTCGCGCGCACCGACCTGAAGGCCGACCGAGCGACTGGCCGCTTGGTCGTGCACGCGATCCATCCGGAAGCGGGGTTCGCGCCGGAATTCATCGCGCCCGAACTCGCGGAGGAACTCCGCATAATGGCGAACTGGCTCGGTCTCACGGACATTGTCGTGCCGCGGGCCTGGAGGGCCATGCTGCGGCTCTCATAGACCGGCGGCGCAGGCGCCGCCGGTCGAAGCGCATGGTCAGCAGTCGGTCCGTTGCTTCGTCGTCGTTTCGCCCGTGATGTCGGTGCGCTGGGTCGTCGTCGAAGAGCAGCCGGTGCTGCCTGTCGCGGCCGGCCCGTTCTTCTCGATGATCACGTTGGTCCGGCTGTCGGGACCTGTCGCGGCATCGCCAGCCGCGCCACCCACGCCGGCGCCGACCGCAGCTCCGACGGGTCCCCCGACCACGGCGCCAGCCGCGCCGCCCGCAGCGGCGCCGGCCGCGGCCCCACCGGTTTCCGCCAGGGCGAATGTCGGAATGGTCAGCAAGGTCGCTGCGAAAGCGATCTTCAGGCTGCGCATGTCAAACTCCTCAGTCCGTTTCGGATGCGCGACCGCTGCTCGCGGTCGCTTGCCTGAGGTAACTGCGTCGTCCGTTCAGCGTTTCAGCGTGGCGATACCGATTCCCGCCGGCTGGGCATGAAAAACCCCACGGCCGCGACGGCCGTGGGGCGAATTCATCATCGAGCCGGATGAGAGATCAGGCGGTCGTCGGGCCGCCGGAGCGGCGCTTCGCCATGAACGCGTCGAACTCCTCGCGATCCTTGGCGCGCTTCAATTCCTCGACGAACTCGGCAAAGGCCCGGCTCTCCTCGTCGAGACGACGGCGCTCCGCCTCCAGCCGCTCCAGCTCGCTCCGACGGTACTCCTCGAAGGCGAGATTTCCGGTGTTGTACGAGCTCCTGAAGCGAGGCGCTCCGTTGCGGGAAGGGAAAGTCCAGCCGAAATGTCTTTCGGCATAGGACCGCCACTCATTCGGCAGGGGATAGCCCGCGATCTTCCAGACCACATAGGCAAGCGCCACCGGCCAAGCGAAGATGAAACCGAGGATGATCGCGACGATCTCCCAACCGCGGCGCGAGAAGGGTCCGCAGCGCTTTTCCGAAGCGCCAGCGTTCCAGGCGGCGGTAGAGGCAGACGATGACATAAGGGTCTCCATGGTCTCCGTGCAAAGTCCCCAGCCGGATTCACATGCGTAGCCTTGACCACGGATTCAAGGGTAACCGGACCATGATGGACGTCTCGCTCTATAGCATCGGACCCGCAAGTGGATTCCACTTTTGGGTCCGATGCTTCGGTCCTTGCGGCGCATCGTCCGACGCGGAAAAGTGGGCCCACTTTTCCGCACGATGCGCTAGGCGATGCGCAGTCTCAATCCCGAACGCTGAGCGAGAAGAGCTCGTAGCCGGCGCCGTTCAGCACGCGGACCGCTTCGACGTCGGACCCACGCGACTGCGGAACACGGGCGCGTCTGAACAGGCGCAAGGCGCGTTCTTTTGCGGCTTCGAAGGAATTCGTCCGAACCGACAGCCTCTGAAGAATCGTGCTTCCCTGCGCCTCGGCCCCGATGATCTCGATGTGGTAGATTTCAGGCACGAAACACTCGTTAGTTGCGCAGGAGTTCGGGCGAGTTCGATGTCCCGACGATTAGGATGGCTCCGAACCGATCGCAACGTCCGCAGGAGCACACCAGCCGCCTTGCTCACCGGCAATGCTGGCTCGGATCAGCGGTTCGATGGGGGTAGGGATCTCCCGTCCGGGCTTTAGGATTCTGCGGTGGATGTTGCAATCGTCATCGGAGGCGGGCGGTTCCGCTCTCGATCGACCGACAGATCGGGTGATCAGGCCAGCCGGCGAGGCACGCTTTCAAGCGGTGCCTGAAGCGCACGCTCCCAACCCATGGTCGTGGATCGCTACCGTGGATCCTTGGCCCGGTCCTGCGCCGGTTGGAGTCCGGCCTGGGCAGAGATCGACCCTGTAGAGAGCACAATCTTGTTGTCGGCACGGTTGCACGACACGGTCACATAGCCATCATCCGCCTTGAAGCGGACGGTGCGCTCATTCTCGGTGTTGACGAGCCCAAACGGCTTTGCGTCGAACTCCGCCGACACCTCGTTGATGATCTCGAGGCACTGGTCGAACGGCAAGGTTGCGGTGCGGGCGCGCAGCGTTTCCCCGAATGCGCCGGAGGTGGCAAACAGCCCGGCGACCCCGAGCAGCAGGGCAATGGGGGAGGCATGCATCGTCAAATCCTTCGTCCGCCTAATCTAGTACCGGAAGCGCATTTCAGCTGTGTTACGTCGCACATGGCAGGTAGGAGAACATCGCCTGCGCGTGGTCCGTAGCCTGTCCGACAGCCTGCCTCGGCAGGGGCGCACCGGATGCCTCCCGGACCGGTTGGGAGGGCGTCTCCATTCTCTCAGGACTGGTTAACGCGATCGCGCTCCACAAGTGCCATGTCGTTTTCGTCGCGCCTGAAAATACTTTGGCGCAGTGACGTCAAGCTTGCCCTTCGCCCAGATGCGCCTCCGGCTTCGAAAGGGTGTGGACGGCCCGACGCCATGACGAACCATGGTCGAATGGGCGTGCGATGCAGCGGGATCCGATGATCCGAGCTTCGCCTCGTACACCGCTTCTACACCCCGCCATCGGACAGGCCGGCCGGCGGGGCTGGTCGATCCAATGCATTCCGCCTTCGGTCCCGTGCTTCCCGACGCAGCCTCCAGGCCCGGGCCAGAAGGCCGAACCCGATCCAGCCCATGATAAGGATGAAGGGCAGCACGAAGACGCGAGGGAAGATGGCCGCAACAGCCGCGAGCGCGACCAGAACCAACCCGATGCTCCCGACGGCTTTAGCCTCCGTCGACGACAATGTGCGGGCGGCCATCATGGCAGCGCCCGCCGTGTTCCCGAGGCTGACCGCCCCGGCCGCGAACTTCGACGTGCTTCCCCTGCGCGGTCCGACCTTGCGTCGTTTCTGCACGGCCAGCGGAACGGCCTTGCCGACGTCCAGCACGATCTCCGTCGCGTTCCGGAGATCGCTCATGTAGGTCTCCATCATGCGCTCGGCGAACGCCCGGTCGGTAATCGTGACGTCGAGCTCCCAGTTCGTGAGCCAGCTCGCCAGGTTGAGATTGGTCGACCCGATGCGCGACCAGATGCCGTCCGCGACCGCCGTCTTGGCGTGCAGCATCGGCCCGTTCCACTCGAAAATCCGAATGCCCGCTTCGAGAAGGGGACGATAGCCGGCGCGTGCCACCGGCTTGACGATCGGGACGTCGCTCGTCCGGGGGACGAGAAGCCGAACATCGACGCCGTCGCGGGCCGCTCCGGTCAAGGCTTGCACATAGGCCGTCGTCGCCACGAAATAGGCATCGGTCAGCCACAGGAACCGGCGCGCCGCGGAAGCGACGAACTGGTCGAGGCGATAGGTGATGAGGCTCCCGGGCTGCCCCGCGATGATCCGCGCCGACACCTCTCCCGCGGCGGCGATCTCCCCTGTCGTCGGCAGCTCGGATGGGGGCAGGGGCGGCCCGGTCAGGGCCCAGGTATCCGCGAAGGCCCGGATCAGATCGGCAAGGACCGGACCTCGAAGCTCGACGCCCGTGTCGCGCCAAGCTTCTACCCCCTTCGCCGGATTGCCCTGCCATTCGCAGGCAATGCACAGGCCCGAGACGAACCCGATGCGGTTGTCGACGACGAGAACCTTGCGATGGTCCCGTCGCAGCCATGCCAACGGTGAGCCGATTCTCGGCGGATTGAAGACCCGGATCTCGACCCCGGCTTCGGCAAGCTCGCTCCAGAAGCGCGAGGACGCTCGGCCCAGGCAGCCGAACCAGTCATGGAGGAAGTGAACGCGGACTCCCTGGCGGGCTCGCTCGGCGAGCGCCTCGGCGAAGGCTCGTCCGATCCCGTCATCCGCGATGATGTAGTTCTCGAAGAGGATGCTGGATTCCGCTGTCCGGATGGCATCGAGCCAGGCCGGATAGTTCTCGGCTGCATCCTTCAGGAGCCGCACTGCATTGCCTGGATGCCGCTCGCTTTCCGAGATTCGGGCAAAGGCACGTTCGAGAAACGGATCCTGCTGTTCGATGGATTGCAACGGCAAGAGCTCCCGTGGTGCGGCGTACCGGCCGGATCTGTATAGCCGGGGCATTGAATTCGCGATGCTGCGCATCACAATGCCTGGAGGCCGGCTAGGTTGCCAGCGAGAGTAGGCTCCCGGGCGAGTAAACAAAGGGCGGCCGGATCCCGGGAGCGGCGGCGCAGCCGTGTGCTGCGTGAGTGAGTTCCCTGTTCCCTGTCCATTGAACTGGAGGAGCATCATGTCGGAACTGGTGGCTGTCGCTTTCGACGATCCGCACGAGGCGGATCACGTTCTCACCGAGCTCGCTCGTATGCAAAAGGAATACCTGATCGATCTGGAGGATGCGGTCGTCGCCATCCGTCAGCCGGACGGCAAGGTGCAACTCAAGCAGAGCATCAATCTCATCGGAGTAGGAGCAGCCTCCGGGGGCCTGTCCGGAGCCTTCTGGGGCACGCTCGTCGGGCTGTTGTTCCTGAACCCGCTTGCCGGCATGGCGGTCGGAGGCCTAGTAGGAGCCGGCAGTGGAGCGCTTTCGGGGTCGCTCGTCGACTATGGCATCGACGACAACTTCATCCGGTCGCTTGCCGATACGCTGCAGCCGAACACGTCGGCCCTGTTCGTGCTGGTCCGCAAGGCCCAACCCGAGAAGGTCCTGGCCGAGCTGAAGGGGATCAAGGGGCGCATTCTGCGCACCTCTCTCTCGCCCGAACAGGAAGCCAAGCTTCAAGCTGCGATCTCGCAGCAGACGTCGACTCCCCAGAGTGCGGCGCCTCCCCAGAGTACGGCTGCCAGCACGTCGTAAGACGCGTTGCGGAAAAGCAATGAATCCGCCGATCGTCAAGAGGGGCCAAGGTCTCCGTCGACAGGGGTACGGAACCAGAATGGGCCGCAAGCCTGCACGGCTCCGCTATGACGCAATATTCCGGCCGGCATCTGATGGAGGACCTTGGCTCAGGCCCACTCTAGCCGTCAGAGATCCGGTTCCGTACGGGCGAGGCACTCACCGCTCGCAACAGCGAACCTTTTGAGCATCGAACACTGCCCGGGTTCCCGGCCGGATCTATGGCCATCCGGTCGGGAATCTGTCGTCCAGCTTTCAAGGCTCCTCGTCGCGGTGCCGTGTCGGGCATGCAGGACGTCGAATCCGCTCCTGGCGAGAGCCGCTCGACCTCCTCATCGCGTCTCGTGGATGGAGATATGATCCGGGTATCCTTCGGGGGCGCTCCTGTCGGATGAACGGGCTTCCATTGGTAGGTTTGATGTGAGCGTCACATCATTCGATGCATCGACCGCGGCATGACAGGTTGGCCTCCGAGCCTGCGAGCCGGGAAACCTCGTCACAGAAGAGCGTTCGCATCAGGACCGCTATTCAGGATGTCTGCAGGATGGCGGATGAATCCGGCCGGAAGCTCATGAAGGGCCGAAAGCCGGCTCCGCCAGCGGCGGATCGCATGGATTGCCAGACTTTCCGCCGATCGGCTTGCCGCCTTGAAAT
Source organism: Microvirga massiliensis (assembly GCF_001006805.1). Classification (GTDB taxonomy): domain Bacteria; phylum Pseudomonadota; class Alphaproteobacteria; order Rhizobiales; family Beijerinckiaceae; genus Microvirga; species Microvirga massiliensis. Next base: position 94,488 of record NZ_LN811367.1, read on the forward strand.
GCGGTTCCGGCGCTTGCGCGAGCGCCACTGGGTATAACGGGACAAGGAGCAACTGCAGGTGGAAAGCATAGCAATCGTGCTCGTGCTGCTCGTGGCCGTGCTGGTGAGCCGCGCCGTCGGCCGCATGATTCCGCTGCCTCTCCCCCTGCCGCTCGTTCAGATCGCCTTTGGCGCCGTCATCGCCTGGATGTTGGACATCGGCATCAAGCTCGACCCGAAAGTGTTTTTCCTTCTGTTCCTTCCGCCACTTCTGTTTCTGGATGGATGGCGTATCCCGAAGGACAGCCTGTTCCACGATGCCGGTACCGTCGTGGAGTTGGCGGTCGGCCTGGTCGTGTTCACCGTCATCGGCATGGGTTTTTTCATCCATTGGCTGATCCCCGCCATGCCGCTCGCGGTCGCCTTCGCGCTGGCCGCGGTCCTGTCGCCGACGGACCCGATCGCAGTCGCCGCGATCGCCAAGCGGGTTCCGGTACCGAAGCGTTTGATGCACATTCTCGAAGGAGAGTCGCTTCTGAACGATGCGTCCGGCCTCGTTTGCCTGCGCTTTGCTATTGCTGCAGTTCTCACCGGAACGTTCTCGCTGTCCGAAGCCGTCGCAACCTTCCTCTGGCTCGCCCTGGGTGGTCTCGCAATCGGTGCTGCGGTCGCGTGGTGCGCCGGCCGTTTGCAGCAGTGGGTAGCCGACCGATACGGCGATGATGCAGGCTCCTCGATCCTGACGAGTCTGCTGATCCCGTTCGGGGCTTACCTCCTTGCCGAGCACTTCGACTGCTCGGGCATCCTTGCGGCGGTCGCGGCGGGGATCACCATGAGCTACGTCGAGGATCCACTCCGCGCCCCGGCATCGACCCGCATGAGGCGCACTGTCGTGTGGGATATGATCCAGTTTGCCGCCAAGGGCACAATCTTCGTTCTCCTCGGCGAGCAGCTCCCCGGCATTTTTTCCGGAGCGGTCGAGACGATTCAGCAAACCGGATCTCATGACAACCCGCTGTGGCTCGCCGTCTATCTCACGGCAATCACTTTTGCCCTCGCTGCCGCACGTTTCGCTTGGGTGTGGGTATCGCTCCGGTTCACGAGCTTCCGAGCCAGCCAGCCCGAGCGACGACCAAGCTGGAAACTCGTCGGAGCGACTTCGCTCGCCGGCGTCAAGGGTGCGATTACGCTCGCCGGCATCCTGACGCTTCCCCTGGCTCTGGCGGATGGCTCACCGTTCCCGGCGCGCGATCTCGCCATCTTCCTTGCGGCCGGTGTCATCATCCTGTCGCTGGTTCTGGCGACCATCGGCCTGCCCCTGGTTCTCAGGGATCTCGAATTCCCGGAAACCGACCCCGCCGAGATCGAAGCGGACCGGGCCCGTTCCGCTGCAGGCACAGCCGCCATCAAGGCCATCGAGCGCGCTCTTCACGAGGTAGCCGAAGATGAGGCTGATCCGGAGCTGTATGAACAGGCCGGCACGCGGATCCTGTCACGCTACCGACAGCGGGTTGCCAGGAATCAGAGCAATGAAGACAGTCCTGAAAGCATCCGGCAAGCGCGAGCCATCGAGAAACGCCTGGCTCACATCGGTCTCAGGGCCGAACGCGAAGAAGTGCTCCGGCTCGCCCGGAATGGCCATCTCGGAGATGAGGCCGTGCGGAAGCTGGTTCGCGAGATCGACCTCTCGGAGGCCCGTCTGGAGGCATAATGACGCCCATGACCGGGCGACGCCGAAGATCGGCGCCGCATCCACGAGACCATACCGAAGATCCAGGATAACGCGGTTCATGCGAAAGACGGCACCCTGGATCGTTGTCGAGGTCAGATGCGTTTGAGTTCATGAAAAGCCGTCATCACACGACCACTGGAAGGGAGATTGCCATGAAAGCAGGTGATGTCATGACGACGGGGGCCGCCACGATCCGTCCGGAGGCATCTCTCGCCGACGCCGCTCGCATTATGCTCGACAATCGCATCAGCGGCCTTCCGGTCGTCGATTCTGCCGGAAAGCTGGTCGGGATCATAACCGAGCGCGATTTTCTACGACGCGGCAAGGACGATGCGCGACGCTGGCTCGATATCCTTCTCGACGAGGCGAGCGGGCAGGACACGGCCGATCAGCTGAATGACCGGCGCGTCGCGGACGTGATGTCGACCGATCCCCTCACCGTCAGCGTGGAAACCTCGGTGAGCGAGATCACGGAACTGATGGAACGCCACAACGTGAGACGGATTCCGGTCGTCGCCAACGACAAGGTCGCCGGGATCGTGAGCGTTACGGATCTTTTGCTGGCACTGATGCGAAAGACGAACCGCATCTCTGACCGGCCGGCCTGACGGCAGGCTGATTGACCTGTCGTAGCTTCGGCATGGCGCCCGTGACGGGCCATACGTGGAGGTACTCGGTATGTTCAACTGGGTCGTCCGCATTGTGATGCTCCTCGCGGGGATGATCACGAGCTGGTTCGTTGCGCGCGAGGCCGACAATTTCAGTGTCATCCAGGGCGTGGTGGCGATGCTCCTGATCGCCTTCTTCGTGCTCGCCGCCGCGTACTGGCCGTCGATCGTGCAGTTCTTCCGTGACAGGCGATCATCCGGAGGCAAGGCGGATATTTAGGCGACCTCCCTTGTCATTGTGAGCGCAGACACAACGCACTGCCGGTCCTGTTGCCGTTTCCGTCATCACGAGCCGCAGGCACAACGGATTGCTCGTCCCGCCGCCTCACCGTCCTTGCGAGCCGCAGGCGAAGCAATCTACCCGTCGACGGATGTGCTCCTGGATCGCTTCGCTCTGCTCGTCATGATGGTGAGGGTCTTGGTGCGCAGAGCATCACGGGCTCACCCTCTCCCCCCGACCTCGTCGATGTGCTTCAGGAGGTCCGCGGGGTCTTCATAGACCCTGTAGGCACTGGCCCGGACGAGCTCGTCCTCGCCGTAGCCACCGGACAAGAGGCCGACGCCGAGACCACCGGCCCTGCGCGCCGCGAGCATGTCCCAGATGCTGTCTCCGACCACGCAGGCGCCCTCGATGGGCTGGCTCAGCGCCTCGGCCGCTGCCAGGAACAGATCCGGATCAGGCTTCGCGTGCTTGACCTTGTCGCGGGTGATAACCGGTACGCGCCCCGGATCGACGCCGAGCGTGGCCAGCACGGGCCCGGCGGTCTCCATGCGTCCGCTCGTGGCGATCGCCCAGGGTAGGCCCGCTTCGGTCAAGTAGCTCAACAGTTCCCGGGCGCCGGGCAGCGGGCGAATCCGGTCCGCCCTCCTTTTGTAAGCCTCGGCGTGCAGCCGCCGCAGCCGCTCGGCCCGTTCGGGATCGATGGCGAGTCCGGTCTCCCGCAGGAGCATGTTGGTAAAGAGCCCGCCCGACATGCCGATCTTGCGGTGGATGCGCCAGACCGAGAGCTCGATGCCTTCCGTCTCCAGAGCCTCGTGCCAGGCCAGCACGTGCATGTAGACGCTGTCCACGAGGGTGCCGTCGAGATCGAACAGGAAGGAAACCTGGCGCGCTCGCATGGGCCGGAACTCCAAGCTCTATCAACCCGGCACCCTACAACACGATTATGACGGCATCCGGCCCGATTTCGGCTCCCGTGCGACCAGCTCCTTGGCCCGAAGTGCTGCGATCCATTCCTCGTTGGTGGGCTCGACCGCAACCACGACCGGGCTTTCATTCGCCGAAATCACGGGCGCATGGGCCTCGTTGGCCGCGGGGTCGAGCGCCACGCCCATATAGCCCAACGCCGTGCAGATACGCTCGCGCAACACCGCATTGTGCTCACCGATGCCGGCCGTGAACACGAGGAGGTCGAGGCCGCCGAGCGCCGCGCTGACCGATCCGATCTCGCGGACGACGCGACGCACATAGAGCGCGAGCGCAGCGTGGGCGCGGGGCTCATCGGCCTCCTGCTGGAGGAGAATCCGCGGATCCGAAGATATCCCGGAAATCCCGAGCAATCCCGATCCGTGATAGAGGAGCGTTCCAACCTCCCCGAGCGACAGCTTTTCGATCTCCATCAGATAGATCACCGCGCCCGGGTCGAGTGCTCCGGTTCGAGTCCCCATCATTAGCCCGTCGAGCGCCGAGAACCCCATCGTGGTCGCGACGCTCCTCAGGTCCAGCATGCCGCAGAGGCTCGCGCCGCTCCCGAGATGGGCGACAATGGTGCGCCCCCGGGCGAGATCGCCATGACGCTCGGCCAGGGCAATCGACTGGTATTCATAGGACAGGCCGTGAAAGCCGTAACGACGGATACCCCGCTCCCATGCATCCCAGGAGAGCGGCAGCATCTGCTCCACGTCCGGCATGGTGTGATGAAAGGCAGTGTCGAAACAAGCCACCTGAGGCAGCCCCGGCCGCTCCGCCATGAGCCGCTCCATGGCCTCCAGCGCAAACGGCTGATGCAGCGGCGCCAGGGGAATGTAGCTTCGGAGGTCCGCGAGCACCTCCGCGTTGATCAGCACCGGCTCGAAGTAGCGGCTTCCGCCGTGCACGACACGATGCGCGACAGCCTGGATCATGTGCCCGCCGCGCCGGGCGTCGACGCGTTGCAGGATGTGGCTCAACGCGGCCGCATAGGGATGAGACCTGTCGAGCGCAATCGGAGCCGGCTTGACACCGGTTTCTCCGAACGTGGGACTCGGCCCCGTGATGCCGTCGACTTTTCCGTTCCAGAGCGGTTTCCGGTCGAGCAGCGTGCGGCCGGCGTCGAACAGCGCAAACTTGATGCTCGACGAGCCGCAATTGAGGACGAGGATCAATTCGCTCATGGAGGGCTCACACGGTAATGATGCGCGAGCATGACGGCGATCGCGCAGGAGGCGAGCCGTGTGTCGCGCGCATCCGCGCGGCTCGTCAGAACGATCGGCACCTTTGCCCCGAGCGCGATTCCGGCCGTATCGGCGTTTCCGAGAAATTCGAGCTGCTTGGCCAGCATGTTGCCGCTCTCGAGATCCGGCACCACGAGGATATCGGCCCGGCCGGCGACCGGCGAATTGATCCCCTTGATCTGCGCGGCAGCAGCGGAGACGGCGTTGTCGAAGGCCAGCGGTCCGTCGACGAAGGCGCCAGTGATCTGCCCGCGATCCGCCATCTTGCATAAAGCGGCCGCATCGAGGGTCGCGGGCATTCCGGGAGTGACCGTCTCCACGGCTGCCAGGATCGCGACGCGCGGCGTTTCCACGCCGAGAACATGCGCGAGGTCGATCGCGTTCTGGACGATGTCGACCTTTTCGCTCAGCGTCGGCGCGATGTTCACCGCGGCATCGGTGATAATAAATGGACGCGGATAGGCAGCCACCTGCATGACATAGCAATGCGAAATCCGTCGCTTGGTGCGCAGGCCTCCGCTGGAAGCGACCACGGCTCCCATCAGTTCATCCGTGTGAAGGCTGCCCTTCATGAGCGCCTCGACCTTCTGCGCAGCCGCAAGTTGGACAGCGCGCTCGGCCGCCGCGTGGCTGTGCGGTGCATCCTCGATCGCGATTCCCTCGAGATCGAGCCCGGCCTCCCTGGCAGCGCCCTCGATCCGCGCCTGGGGCCCGACCAGAACCGGATCGATCAAGCCGGCCGCGCGAGCATCGAAGGCCGAAGAGAGACTGATCTCGTCGCAAGGGTGCACGACCGCAACCCGCACCGCGCCGAGCGGGCGCACGAAATCGAGCAGACGCCTCATCCCCCTGCCCTGGATGGTGAGCTTCACCTCGGGCAGGGCCGCGCGTGTCCAGCTGATCTTCTCCGATGGCGCAATCACATCGGCGGACCCTTCGATCACGGTGTCGCCATTCTGGTTCGTGCATCGGCAGGAAAACCGGACATGGCGGCTGTCGGGATCGCGCTCCGTGACCTCGGCGGTGAGCGTCACCGTATCGCCGGCCTTTACGGGCGCCAGGAACTTGAGAGTCTGTCCCCGATAGATCGTTCCGGGCCCGGGGAGGCGCGTGCCGAGCACAGAGCAGAGGAGCGCGCCTCCCCACACGCCGTGCGCAATCATGCTCTGAAGGTGCTTGGCTGAGCCTTCATCCGAATCCGGCTGCTCGGGCCCGGCATATCCGGATAGCAGGGCGAGAACCTGAATGTCCTCCGGCGTCAGCGTGCGCTCGACCGTGGCGGTGTCACCGGTCGCGATCTCGTCGAACGTCTTGTTGTGCAGGAGATGAACACTATCGTCGGAGTGAGGCAGTGCTGTCTTGGCCATGCTCGTTCCTGCTCGGGGTGGTTGGACTCATGGGCGGACCGCCCTTCATGGCAGCGTTTGTAATGCCACTTCCCTGTCATCAACATCAATTTTGTCATGGACCATCTGCATGTTGACTTCTTTCTCAGCCGTTGGTGTTGCTGCTTGCAGTCATTCCTGTCGTGGTCGTCTGAGACGATGTCAACAGCTGAATGGGCCAGCGGATTGCCGAGATGACGGCGCGTAGCGTCTATGCCCGATCGACCCGGCTGCGCATCCGGCTCCCGCTATTGCGGCCCGCGCCGCCCGACGTCAACGTCGCCCTCGCCTTGATGGCATCACGAGCATTATCGCCATCGGCCCCGGCTCGCAGAAATTGGCTCAGAACGCGATCACCGGCATCGTCCGGCAGTTGGAGAACACACAGACAGGAGCTCGAACTTTTGGCGGCGTAGCAGTACGCATACTCGGACAAATAGATTGTCTCATGTGAACCATTTCACCCTTCCCTGGCCCTCATTCCGCTAGACTGGTGCTCAGCTACGCAATGGACTCGTCTCCACAGAGTTTTATGGCACCAAGGTACGAACGAAACGACCTTCTAGCCTTCAACCCTGCCGGGAAGTCTTGGTAGTCATCGACAACATTGACGCTGCGGCATCTGACAATCCAGGCTTGTCGCCGAGCATTCGCGAGACGATCGCAGCGGTTACACTGCGCGCACGAGGAGCCGTAGCGCACATGAGGAGAAATGCGCTATAATACGAACCAGAATATTGGCGCGCCCCGGCCCCACACTCGATTCGGATTCGGTCGTTGCGGCAGGCCCGTGTCTCATTGCACTCGTCCAAACCGTCAACTGATATGTTGCGATGGCGCACGCCGGTGAAGGGTTGTGGACTTAGGCAAGCAACGACCAGGCGGCGGCTTGCCCAACTCCACTGAGCATTCGCTGGCCGAAACCTCAGTCCCGGTGCGTGCTGTGGCTCTGCATCAGACCGGATAGCTCGGCGTACGCGTAGGAAGGCGGAGGACGCCTAAGAAGACACAAGGCACGCTCGGAAAGACGCGCAGCCGCGCTGTTCAAGCCCAATGCCAACAAATCGAGCTCATCCGGCTGCGCCTTACAGCCCCATTCCCCCAGGGGAGAATGCCTTTCGCACGCTTGCCCCCGTCGGAAGTGAACATGGCACATTGGGCCAAAATATCATCAGGCAGACGATAACCCGCGCATATGCGCGGGTTGGAACCCGGAGATTCAAATGGCAGATCACAGGAAAGCACAGGCTGTAGGAATTCAGCTGCGCCCGGACGATCTCGATTTTCTTTTGACGCAGGTGAGCGATCCGGATCTCCACACACGCCACGTGAACGGCTTCGAGAATAATCTCACATCCGGCCGCGAATTCTGGGGAAACGCCAGCCAACCGTTCCTGCACTTGGTGCCGGCTCATTTCGAGCCGCTGACAGGAACCCAGACGAGCCCCAATGCAGTCCGCGTCACCTCAGCGGACGGAACTAACCTGCTCCCAAACCCACGGCTGATCAGCGACGTAATCGGGCAGCAGCCTCTCGATTCAGGCGGCAACACGGTCAGCGTGCCGAACACGTTCGGAAACAACCTGTTCCTGATGTCCTTCGGCCAATTCTTCGACCATGGCCTCGATTTCTACGCCCGGGGCGGTGGTCCTGACCTGGTCCCGATCGGCGACATGAACGAGCAGCTCGCAGCCGCCTAGTCTCGCCTCGACGGAATCCGCGCGGCACAGGGCCTCCCGCCTATCGAGCTGGACCCGACGGATAATCTTCTCGCGCAGCTCGAAAGCAACCCCCAGCCATTCGAATTCCTGATCGGCAGTCGCGCCGGCCGCTATGACACCTCGCCGGACGGCAGCGTCGTACTAGATGCGAATGGCTCTCCCGAGCCGAACAACGGCACCGGTACCGCCCACCTCAACAAGACAGCGCCCTTCGTCGACCAGAGCCAGACCTACGGCTCCGATCCGGAGATGAGCTATCTGCTGCGCGAGAGCGCGCGTGATCCGAAAACCGGAGAGCTCGTCTATGAGAATGGTTTCGAGGGTGATCCTGATCACATCGTCAAGACACACCGCCTCCTCGACGGCGCCGCGGACATCGGCCCTGATGGCATTACCCGGGGCAATCTCCCGAATTACGAAGGAATCCTCGTCAATCACGGCGTCTCCCGGGCAGCGATTGGCCAACTGCTCGCCGACGTGGCCGACGGCAGGATGACGAACTTCGATGCCTGGACAGAGCTCACGAAATCGGCTGGATTCGTTCCATTCGGCGATATAGGCGATGTCAGCCACACGATCATGCTCGGCGACAAGAACGACGCCACGGCCTCTCCAGTCGGGCAGGATGGCGTTACACCCAATCCGGGATTCAGTCTGGAAAGCTTGCTTTCCTATCACATTGCCGGTGACCATCGGGCCGACGAGAACGTCGCACTGACAGCCGTCCACACGGTCTGGCACCGCGAGCACAATTTCCAGGCCGACCGGATCATGGCGTTGCATCCGGAGTGGAGCGACGAACAGGTCTTTCAGGCTGCGAAGATCATCACCACGGCCGAGTACCAGCGCACGGTGTTCGTCGAGTTCGCAGGGGCCCTGTCCGGCGGCATCCCGGGTTCGTCGCACGGCTTCAGCGGCTACAATCCGGACGTCAATCCGGGTATCTCGGACGAGTTCGCCGGCGCCATGTACCGCGTCGGCCATTCCATGATCAGCGAGACCATCCCGTTCACCGACAGTGCGGGCAATACGCAGGACGTGCCTCTGCTCTCGGCCTTCCTGAACCCGGCCATGTTCGATGGTAACGATCCCTCCACTCACGGAGTGGGCGGCGCTGCCGCCATCATCAACGGCGAGACCCATGTCGCCCATGAGAGAATCGACGAGCAGGTCGTCGAGGTGATCCGCAGCGAGCTGCTCGGCATCCCGCTTGACCTCTACGCAGCCAATATCGAACGTGCCCGCGAACTCGGCCTCGCGACGCTCAATGAGTTCCGATCCTATGTCAGCGACAACACCAGCCTCATCGCCCAGGATGGCCAGGCATCGGACTACACCTCGCGTGTTCCCGAGCGTGTCCCCAGCCTCGCGCCTTATGCTAGCTGGGCGGAGTTCGAAGCGAACCTGCGCGGCACGCCCGCCGAGCAGGCCGAGCTCCTGACACTGTTCAAGGCCGTCTATGGTGAGGCCGACATCCACGTCAACGATGTCGAGCTGTTTGTCGGCGGCCTCGCGGAGAAGCCGTACGGCGCGAGCCAGATGGGCTCCACCTTCACCTGGATCTTCCAAGAGCAGCTCGACAGGCTGCAGGATGGTGACCGCTTCTATTATTTCAATCAGCTCAAGGAAGCGCCGCTGCTCATCGCCGATATCCAGTCCCAGCACTTCTCCGATATCGTGATGCGAAATACCGGCCTCGATCACATGCAGTACGATGCGTTCGCAGTGTCGCAGAGAATCGACCTGGGCGATAGGGAGCGGAACCACGACTTCAGCACATTGCCTGTCACTGCCGACAAAGTTCTGGTGCTGGTCGGCAACGAGCATGACAATGCAATAACCGGCACAGCCGGCAACGATACGATCTATGGGGAGGACGGAAACGATACTGTAGACGGCGGCCTCGGGCTCGATGCCCTGTTCGGTGGTAACGGCGACGATACGCTGAATGCCGGAGCCGGCCCCCTCGGCATCTTCGCCTATGGCGAGCGCGGCAACGACATCATCAACGGCAATTCAGGCGACGACAACATGCTCGGCGGAGCGGGCAGCGACCGCATCCGGGGTGGATTGGGCAAGGACTTCCTGTCCGGCGGCCCTGGCGACGATTGGCTCATGCCTGGTGACGACCGCAACATCGTCGACGGGGGGAGCGGTTGCGATACGGTCGATTACAGTGACTCCTCGCAAGGCGTAACCGTCGATCTCACAATCCGGGTGGATCGAGCGGGAGGGCTTGGAGGCTATCAGGGTGACTTGACCAGCGGCGTCGAGAACGTCGTGGGCTCAAAGTTCGCCGACACGCTGTTTGGTGATGACGGAAGAAATCGGCTCGAGGGCGGCGACGATAACGATCTGCTCGACGGGCGCGGCGGTTCGGACAGGATGATTGGCGGCAGGGGCGACGATACTTATGTCGTCGGTCAAGCCTGCGACAGAATCGTCGAGCTGAGCGGCGGCGGAAACGATACGGTCCGGGTGGTCGGCGGCGCGTTCTATTCGCTCCGTGATAACGTCGAGAACCTAACCTATGCCGGTGACTATGCGGGTATCGCTCGCTTCACAGCCAACGGCAATGGCCTGGTAAACACGCTGACCGGCGGTGCCGAGGCCGACCGGATCAATGGCCGAGGCGGCAACGACACGCTGATCGGCCTCGGGGGTGACGATCGCTTCACTGGGGGTGCGGGCAGCGACACCTTCGTCTTTGCACCGGGGTTCGGCAACGATGTGATAAAGGACTTCGATGCCAACCCGGTCCGCGGGCAGGACTTCCTCGATATATCGGCCTTTGGGATTACCGCTGGTAATTTCACGGACCGGGTGACGATCGCCGATATCGGCAAGGATACGCTGGTCACCATCGACAATGACCCGGGGCAAACGATCCGGCTCACCGGCATCGGCCACGCAACGTCGATTACGGAGCAGGATTTCGTGCTGCTCGTGTGATCCGGATGAGTTCTTTCTTGCGGTTCTTTGGGCGTGAACTGCGGGCGAGGCACCATGCTGTCGCGCATTGTCCGGATGCCTCAAGGCCCAGCACGGTAGTGCGCCGCCTCAACGTCTCGCTGTCCGGCTGCCGGGTTGATCGGTGACAGCCGTGATCGGCCTCGCCGTGCTGGCCTTCCTGGCCTGGGCGTTCTGAACTCGCTGCCGAGACTACTGACGCGTCGCGGTCACTCGTCAAAGTCAATGACGAAGAGCCGGTGATGTCGGTGAATCCTCGCGCCGACTTTCCGCAAGCGGTTGTACTCGAAATCTTCTTGATTCCAATGGCAAGGTCGTCCGGATCACTGGCGGCAGCACCGGGATCGGCTGGACCATCACGCTCGCCCTTGCCACGCTGAGCGCCTGCTGCTTCGGTAAGGGTAGTTTTACACTGCGTTTGGGAGAATTCACTTCGTCCTTGCGAGCCGCGGGCGCAGCAATCCATTCTGAAGCGGTGATCTGGATTGCTTCACTTCGTTCGCAATGACGAGGAGGGCGTGAGGACGCGAGGTGCACGGCCGAATACGGAGCAGCGCCGGACCCACTGCCGTCATTGCGAGCTGCAGACGAAGCAATCTGCCCTGAGGCAGTGTGCTGGCGGGCGGAGCCTGTTAGCATGGCATTACATCCGCTAGACACAATCTCCGGTCGAGGCACCCTCACGCCGCCATCGGAACGGAACGTGCGGAAGCCTCCCTGCTGTCCACGCCAATCTTCCGCCGTCCGAACAGCCTCATCACGAAGACGAAGAAGACTGCGAGGACGGTCGCGGAGATTATGCCGCCCATCAGCCGCGTCGACCTCCACGTGGCCGATGGCGACTTATAGCTCCCCGTATCATGATAATCTACTCCATCAGTCGAGAATGGCCTCGGCAGCGTTGCCCTGCGCCTTGGCGCGACGGAGCAGCAGGACCAATGGCAACGCCGCGAGCGCGACGATCATCATGAGCTTGAAATCATCGTTATAGGCGATGATCGTCGCCTGCCGCGTGATCTCGGCATTCAATGCGACACGACCGGCTTCGGTCGTCAGATCCCATATCCTGCCGGCGCTTCCAGTCTGAAGAGCGTCATTGAACGGAGTGATGTGCTCGACAAGTTCCGCATGCATCGCCTGAGTATTGTGACCGAGCAGGAAGATCACGAGAGAGATGCCGATGCTGGAACCGATATTGCGCACTAGGCTGAACAACGCCGTTCCTTGTGTCCGGAACTCCGGCGCCAGCGTCGCAAACGTAATGGTCGACAGAGGCACGAAAATGAACCCGAGCCCGAAGCCCTGGACGATCCCCGTGCGAACCAGGACACCCTGGCTTACATCCGGCGTGAAGCCCGCCATTTCGTAGAGCGCGAAGGATGTGAGCAGCAGCCCGAAAGTGATTAGGCTTCGCGGGTCGACCCTGCCGATGACACGCCCGACGATCATCATTGCGATCATCGTTCCGATCCCGCGCGGAGCCAGCACCATACCGGCCGTGATCACGGGATAACCCATCAGGTTCTGAAGATACGGAGTCAGCAGGGCGAGAGTCGCCAGCAGGATGATCCCGACCACGAAAATAAAGAACAGACCGATGCTGAAGTTGCGGTCCTTGAACATCTTCGGATCGATGAAAGGCCGATCGCTCGTGGCGGTATGGACGAGGAACAGATACAGCGACAACCCGGCAAGCGCCGCCTCGAGCACGATTTCAATCGAGGAGAACCAGTCCATCTGCTCTCCGCGATCGAGCATCATCTGGAGCGCTCCGATGAAGAGGCTCATCGTGGCAAAGCCAAACCAGTCGAATGGGAGCTTGGAAATCCTGGACTCCGACAGGAAGGCCGACAGCCCCAGGAAGGTAAGGATCCCGACAGGCAAGTTCACATAGAAGACGAAGCGCCAGTTGTACGATTCCGTCAGCCACCCGCCGAGCGTCGGACCCAGGATCGGCCCGACCATGACACCGACGCCCCACATGGCCATCGCCGAGCCATGCCGTTCCTTGGGATAGCTGTCGAGCAGAACGGATTGGGACATCGGCACGAGAGGAGCGCCGAAGATCCCTTGAAGCAGACGAAAGAGCACCATCTGCTCGAGCGATCCTGCGATCCCGCACAGAACGGAAGCGCCGGTGAATCCGGCGACTGCAGTGAGAAAGAGCCGCCGACGCCCGAAGCGCGCCGCCAGGAAGCCGGTCACTGGTGTCGCGATGGCCGCCGCGACGATGTAGGAGGTCAGAACCCAGTTGATCTGATCCTGCGTTGCCGACAGGTTGCCTTGCATGTAGGGCAAGGCCACATTGGCGATCGTCGTGTCGAGAGCCTGCATGATAGTGGCCATCATCACACAGACCGTGATGATGCCCCGATTCTGCCCGGGTGCCGTACCCGCCATGGCTCAGAGCCCTACGACTTGCCTGAGGCTTGCGATCAACTCGGCCAGCGAGCGCTGATGGCCAGTATCGATTTCGACATTCGCGCTCATGCCCGAGCGCAGGGGCGGAGCCCCGGCGGGCACATCCACCTGGAGCCGGATCGGAATGCGCTGTACGACCTTGACCCAATTGCCGGATGCATTCTGTGGCGGCAGCACGGAGAACTCCGCGCCCGTTGCCGGGCTGAGGCTCTCCACTTTGGCGGACCACTCCCGGTTGGGATAGGTATCGACAGTTACGATCGCTGGATCACCCGGCACCAAATAGGTGAGGTCCGTTTCCTTTGGATTGGCTTCGACCCAGACATGATCGGTTCCGACCAGGCTGAAGGCAGCCTGTGCGGCAGGCAAATACTGCCCCACCTGCAGCGCGCTGACATTGGTCACGATGCCGGCCATGGGAGCCTTGACAATGGTATGGGCGAGATCGCGCTTGGCCTTGTCGACCTGTGCCTGAGCCTGCTGAACGCGGGCATAGGCCTGGAGTTCGGCATCCGCGCGGCCGCCAAGCTGCGCAAGGGCAGCCTCGGCCTGCTGCCTGGCCGCGTTCATGCGCTCCTGGGCCGCGTCGAGATCACGCTTGGCCTGATCCAGCGCCGCCTGGGAGGATACCCCCCGCCGGCTTAGATCCTGCTGCCGTTCGAAGGATGTCTGGTAGAAGGCGACATCGGTCTTGGCCTGCTCGATCTGGGCGAGACTCTGCCGATAGGTGGCCTGCAGGGTCGCAATCTCATTGCCGGCGGTGCGGAGCTGGGCCTCCGCCCCGGCAAGTGCGATGCGATAGGGCTCCTCGTCGAGGCGAAACAGAACCTGGTCCCTGGTGACCTTCTAGTTCTCGGTCACCGCGATTTCGGCTACGATACCGGAGACATCGGTGGCGACGTTGAGCTTGTCGGCCCGCACATAGACATTGTCGGTCGAAACGTAGCGCCCGCTCGACAGATAGAAGTAGAGGCCACCGACCACCATGAGAAGCGGACCAAGGAGCAGCAGGATCCGGCGCAATCGCTTCGAGCGTGGCTTGGATTCCTGCGACGAGGTGGCGGCGCGCTGTGCTTCCTTGCCCTCGGAGTTGCGGGCCTGAGCGGGCTCTTCACGGATTGGACCGGGCGGGTCTTCACGAAGCTTGGTGATCTTGTCATCCACCAGCTGGTCAGAGATGGCGTCGTGCTGTTTGCGACGAGGATCAGCCATGGTGGGCCTCTCAGTCTTCATTCGCCCGGCTGCAAGCCGCGAGCAGATTTTCACGCATGGTGAACAGTGCCTGCATCAGATGGTCCCGATCCTTGCTGGACACATGTTCCAGGGCTTCGGCCCTGGTTCGATCTCCGATGGTCCACATCGTGTCGAGAACAGGGCCCGCGGACGGCTTCAGATATAGGAGCCAGATCCGCCGGTCGGTGGCATGCGGGCGGCGCTCGACCAGATCGAGTTCCTGCAATTTATCCAGGATGCGCACGAGGGTGATCGGCTCAATCTCGAGGAGATCGGCCAAAGCTCCTTGTTGGATTCCTTCGTGTTTGGCCAAGTGTGCCAGGACCTGCCACTGCGAGCGGGTGAGGCCCAGACCGGATTGGCGAGCACTCTGTTCGAAACGCTTGCGCATAAGACGCGCCACGTCGTGCAACAGAAAGCCAAGGTTTCGTTCCAGGGCGCTCATAGGCTAAGCTTATTACCAACGCAGCATAATATGAGCATGCATATGAGTTGGTGACAATCTGAATGCAAGGCCGCCTGAATGCAAGGCCGCGCGGGTGTGGCGAATCAGCAGGTTCGCCACTGACTACAAGCCGATGTCGCACCTGGAGCTGTCAGCCGCCGAAGCGCAGCAAAGCGCTGCTGTTGACGCCCGACGTTGTGGTCGAGTTTCGCCTTCGACGCAGGGAATGGGTTGCGGGTAGCTCGACGGCGTGCGGACACGAAAGCGGTTTGGCCTGGCCCTGACCTTTTACTGACCAGCGCCTGGGTCAAGCCGATCCCTCAAACATCGAATGCCTCGTCTGGCCGCGAGCCTGTTTTCCTGCTCACGCTCTCAATGCTTGGAAATCGCATCGAGAGAAAATTCCATTTTCCGAGCCCGACCGGCTAGCGCCGTCGGAGTCGATTGATCGCATCCTGATGGGCGGCTGGATCAACGCCATAGTCCTCCGCAAGCCGTCGGATTTCGACCTTCCGTTGCTCTTCCGTGAGCTTTGGGCTCAAGTTCGAGACCGCCGCGACAAAGGATGCCCCGGCTAGGACAGGATCCCGGCGCATCGCTGCTCTCTGCGCCTCTCTCTTCTGTTCGGCATGGCGCGTCTTGTAGTCCTCCAAAGGCCCAAGAGCCCGGACGGCCCGGTTCCGCAAGGCCTGAACGGCCAAGCCATGATCCTCGGCAATCTCCTGCAGCGCTCGGTCAATTTCCTCATCCGAGAGGATGGCTTCAGCGAGATCTTCGATAGCTGGAACAAACGGGTCCATGTCGCCTCCTGGCCGCTGCCCCTTAAGCAAAGTTATCCAGCCTAATGCGGGTCCACTTTCTTTCGAGCCGCAGGCGACGCAATAACGGTGAGGGCATGAGAATGGAATGACCACTGCCGGAAAGAGAATGAACGCCGGACTCACTGCGCTCATTTCGAGTGGAGCGAAGCAATGTTCCGCGACAGTGCACTGGGATGCTCTGCAACAAAGGCTCCAACTCCAGACGGGTACGCGGTGTGCCTCGCATCGCCGAATTAGCTCACCTTGAAGGGATCATCACTCGGCCGCCATCGGAACGGAACGCGCAGCAGCCTCCCCGCTGTCCACACCGGTCCTCCGCCGTCCGAACAGCTTCATCACGGAAACGAAGAAGACCGGCACGAAGAAGACCGCGAGGACAGTCGCGGAGATCATGCCGCCCATGACGCCGGTGCCGATCGCGTTCTGGCTGGCGGCGCTGGCGCCTTTCGCGATCGCCAGCGGCACGACACCGAGGGTGAAGGCGAGCGACGTCATGATGATCGGCCGGAAACGGAGACGGGCCGCCTCGATCGTCGCGTCGAGCAAGGATTTTCCTTCCGCCCTGAGGTCCTTCGCGAATTCGATGATCAGGATCGCGTTCTTCGCCGACAGGCCGATGATCGCGATCAGGCCGACCTTGAAGTAGACGTCGTTCGGCATGTCGCGGAGCATGACGGCAAGCACCGAGCCGATGATCCCCAGCGGTACGACGAGCATCACCGAGAGCGGAATTGACCAGCTCTCGTAGAGCGCCGCGAGCAGGAGGAACACGAAGACGATGCTCAGCCCGACGAGGAACGGCGCCTGCGAACCCGACTGGATCTCCTGCAGGGATTGGCCGGTCCATTCATAGCCGAAGCCAGGCGGCAGCTCGGCCGCGAGGCGCTCCATCTCCTGGATCGCGGCGCCCGACGAGTAGCCCGGCGCCGCCTGGCCGCTGATGCGGACCGATGGATAGCCGTTATATCCGACGACCTGCGCCGGCCCCTTCTGCCACTCCACGCTCGCCAGGGCCGACAGGGGGACCATTCCGCCGTGCACGTTCCGGACGTTCAGCTTCAGGAGATCGTCCGTCTGCATGCGCCGCTCGGCATCGGCCTGCACGGTGACACGCTGCATGCGTCCGGCATTCGGAAAGTCGTTCACATAGGCCGAACCGAGATTGGCCGAAATCGTCGAATTGATGTCCGCGAAAGTGACCCCGAATGTGTTCGCCTTCTCGCGATCGATGAGCAGGCTGACCTGGGCCGCATCCCGCATCCCCTCGACGCGCAGCCCGGTCACGATCCCGCTCTTCGCGGCCGCTGCCAGGAGCTGGTCGCGGGCGGCCGCTAACGCCGCCTGCCCCTGGCCCGCCCTGTCCTGGAGGCGGAACGTGAAGCCGCTGGATGTGCCGAGACCTTGAATGGGCGGTGGCGAGAGCGCGAAGGCGATCGCATCCTTGATCTGGAAGAGAGCGCCATTCGCACGCTGCGCGATCGCGGCGGCGGAGTTCTGCGCGTCGCGCTCGCTCCAGTCCTTGAGCGTGATGAAGGCGAGGCCTGCATTCTGCCCGGTGCCGGAGAAGCTGAAGCCGTTGATCATGACCATGCGGCCGACGGCCTCTTCGCCCCGGAAGATGTTTTCAACCTGCCGGATCACGTCGCTCGTACGGTTGGCGCTCGATTCCGGCGGCGTCTGCATGTCGACGATGATGAAGCCTTGATCCTCGTTCGGCAGGAAGGACGACGGCAGCTGGAGAAAGGCCCAGCCGAGGCCGACCAGAAGCGCCAGATAGATGGTCATGAAGCGCCCCGACCGGCGCACGAACCAGCCGACAGTCGATGCGTAGCCGCGCGACGTCCGGTCGAAGCTCCGGTTGAACCAGCCGAAGAAGCCCTTCTTCTCGTGGTGTCCCTGCGGGATCGGCTTCAGGAAGCTCGCGCAAAGGGCCGGCGTCAGGGACAGCGCGAGGAATCCCGAGAACAGGATCGAGACCACCATGGTCAGACTGAACTGCTTGTAGATCACGCCGACCGCACCGGGGAAGAACGCCATGGGCACGAAGACGGCCGTCAGGACCAGGGTGATGCCGATGATTGCCCCAGTGATCTGCTTCATCGCCTTGCGGGTGGCCTCCTTCGGGGGCAACCCTTCCTCGGCCATGATGCGCTCGACGTTCTCGACCACCACGATGGCGTCGTCGACGAGGATGCCGATCGCCAGCACCATCGCGAACATGGTGAGCACGTTGATCGAGAATCCGGTCGCCATCATCACGGCGCATGTGCCCAGCAGCGCGACCGGCACCACGAGCGTGGGGATCACCGTGTAGCGGAAGTTCTGCAGGAACAGGAACATGACCACGAAGACCAGCGCCACGGCCTCGATAAGCGTGTGGATCACCTTCTTGATCGAGACCTCGACGAAGGGGCTGGTGTCGTAGGGAATCGCGTATTCGATGCCAGCCGGGAAGAACCGCTCGAGTTCCGCCATTTTCGCCCGCACCGCCTGGGACGTCGCCATGGCGTTGCCGGTGGAGGACAGTTGAACGCCAATGGCCGCGCTGGGCTGCCCGTCCATGCGCGTCGAAAAGTTATAACTCTCCGCGCCGACTTCGACGCGGGCGACATCCCGCAGCCGCACGGATGAACCGTCCGGATTGGCGCGCAGCACGATTGCCCCGAACTCTTCCGGCGATGACAACTGGCCCTTGACCAGCACGGTCGCTGAAATCTGCTGCGTGATCGGGTTGGGCTGGGCACCGATTCGTCCGGCTGCGACTTGGGCGTTCTGCGCCTGGATTGCGTTGGTGATGTCGCTCGCGGTCAGCTTGAGCCCGACCATCTTGTCGGGATCGACCCAAATGCGCATCGCGCGCTGAGTCGCGAAGAGCTGCGCGCTGCCGACGCCGTCGATGCGGCGAATCTCGCCGAGCACGTTGCGGCTCAGATAATCCCCGAGGCCGACAACGTCGGTCGAGCCATCCGTCGAGGTGATCGCCACCACCATGAGAAAGCTGGATCCGGCCTTCTGGACCTGCAGGCCCTGCTGGGTCACGATCCTGGGCAGGCGCGGCTCGACGCGGCGAATGCTGTTCTGGACCTCGACCGAGGCATCGTTGGAATCGGTGCCGGGCGCGAAGCTTGCCGTGATGTTTACCCGGCCCGAGGAATCCGAAGTCGACTCGAAATAGAGCAGCCCCTCGACGCCGTTCAGCTCTTCCTCGATGGGGCGCGTGACGCTCTGGTAGATCTCTTCCGGTGCGGCGCCCGGATAATTCGTGGTGATCGAGATCTGTGGCGGGGCGACGTTCGGGTATTGCGCGACGGGCAGAAACGGAATGGCGATGACGCCCGCCAGCATGATGAAGATCGCAACGACCCATGCGAAGACGGGTCGGTCGATGAAGAACTGAGGCATCGGGCGAAATCCTTACTCGACGGTCGTCTTGCCGTTCGACTCGGCCCGGGCCTGGCCCGGTGCCTCACCTTTCGCGGACGCCTTCCAGTTCGACGGTGCCACGACGGCGCCCGGCCGGATCTTCTGGAGGCCCTCGACGATCACGCGGTCACCGCCCGCCAGACCGTCCTCGACCACCCACCGCTCGCCGACGGCGCGCCCGAGGCGGACGGTCCTGAGCTCCGTCGTGTTGTCGCTCTTCACGACGAAGACCTGAGCGCGTCCGCTGGTGTCGCGTTGGACCGCTTGTTGCGGAACCGCGATGGCGTCTTTCTGCACACCCTGTTCGAGTAGCACGCGAACATACATCCCGGGCAGGAGGTCCCCCTTCGGATTGGGGAACTCTCCGCGCAACGTCACCTGCCCCGTGGTCTCGTCCACGGCGGCTTCTGAGAACAGAAGCCGACCCGGATGCGGATATTCGCTTCCGTCATCGAAGCGAAGCAGCACGCGGGCCTCGCCAGGAGTCGGGCTCGTCAAGGCACCCGCTTCGAGGAGGCGGCGGAGCCTCATCAACTCGTTGGCGGATTGCGTGAAATCCGCATAGACCGGATCGAGCTGCTGGATCGTGGCGAGATTCTGGGTGCTGTTCGCGGCGACGAGCGCACCTTCGGTGATCAGGGCCCGGCCGATGCGGCCGGTGATCGGCGCCTTGACCTCGGCATATTCGAGATTGAGCCTGGCTGCTGCGAGACCCGCCTCGGCAGCGGCCACGTCCGCATTCGCCTGCGCGAGCTGTGCGACGGCATTGTCGAGTTGCTGGGCACTCGCGATGTTGCGCTCGCCCAGCTCCTTCTGCCGGTCCGCATGCTGCCGCGCCTGAAGCTGGACGGCTTTCGCCCTCTGCAGGGTGGCCTCTGCGCTCTCGACCTGGACCCGGAACGGCGCCGGGTCGATCCGATAGAGCACCTCGCCTTGCTCGACCCGGCTGCCCTGCGTGAACACGCGTTCCACGACGATCCCGGAAACGCGCGGGCGGACCTCCGCGATACGCGTCGGCGCGATTCTCCCCGGCAGCTCGTTCAGGATCGGAATCGCCTCCGGCGCCACTTCGACGACGCTCACGGCCGTCGGCGGAGGAGTCGGCGCCGTCTGGGCGGAACTCTTCGATTCGGTGCACGCTGCGAGGAGCGAGCAAAAAGCGAGCGCGGCAGCGAGCTGTGTCGGGATAACAATGCGCATCGAGGATAGTCGTCCGATAGGGGCGGGCTGAGGGGCGTGGTCGCGCCCGGCACGGCTCCGCTGAGGCAAGCTCCGCCGGATACTGGCGGTCTCCCAACCCGGCAAGCCTAGCATGGTGCGGAGCAACATATATACGTTCATGTTTGCTTGTAAAGTGTCCACCGCATATACATGTTGATCGCGCCGGCCGGCACGAGGCCGGTCACGAGGCGGTGATCCATGCGAAGGACCAAGGCAGACGCGGCAAAGACACGAGAGGCGGTGATCGATGCAGCCGAGGCCGTCTTCTTCGAAAACGGCGTCAGCCGGTCGACCCTGGAACAGATCGCCGTGAGGGCGGGCGTGACCCGGGGCGCTGTCTACTGGCATTTCAAGGACAAGGCCGAGATCTTCAAGGCGCTCCAGGAGCGTGTCCGGCTTCCGCAGGAGGAACTCCTCATCGAGCAAGCGCTCGTGCATGGGCACGAGGATCCGCTGAGTCTCATTGAGGAGACTGCACTCTCGGCACTCGCTGTGCTGGCCAAGGACACGCGGCGGCAGCGAATCTACACGATCCTGTCCCATCGCTGCGAGGACGTCGGCGAGATGGCGGACATCCTCGTCCGCATCACGGATGCCAATCGAGCCATGTACAAGAATCTTCTGCAGCTCATGGAAATGGCGGAGCGGAACGGCTCGCTGTCTCGGGACTGGAGCCCCCCTCTTGCCGTCAAAGCCCTTCAGTGCACCTTCACGGGTCTCCTGCAGGAATGGCTGCGGAACGGAAAATCCTTCTCGATCATTGAGGTCGGGACACGGATGATCACGGGCCTCATTCAGTCGCTGCGTGCCTCCGGAGCGACGACGCAGGAGGGACGGCCGCCCCGGAGCCCTGATCCTCCCTCGCCCCGAACGGCTATCGCGTAAGCCGCCGTGGCGGACGCATGTCCCCGTGCGTGCCGCCCCACCGCCATGAGATTCGGACCCGTCCGCGCCGGCGAGGAGGACCGAGGCCAGGTCGGTGGGCATCAGCGCCGTTTCGGCGCCGCATCCGAACAGCTCCAGGCATTCTGATCACGTACCCTGTCATCTTTCCCGTCACCCCATGGAGCGCAGGCACATGTTCCCCATTTCGATCCTCGATCTTGCCCCCGTCCCACAGGGAAGCACTCCCGCCGACGCGCTGCGAAACACCCTCGACCTGGCGCAGCATGCGGAAAGATGGGGCTATCACCGCTTCTGGCTGGCGGAACACCACAACATGGTCGGCATCGCCAGCGCTGCGACCTCGGTGGTCATCGGCTACGTGGCGGGCGGCACGCACACGATCCGGGTTGGCGCTGGCGGGATCATGCTGCCGAACCACGCACCGCTCGTCATCGCGGAACAGTTCGGCACACTAGAATCGCTATATCCCGGCCGGATCGATCTGGGCCTCGGCCGTGCGCCCGGAACGGATCAGCTCACGCTTCGCGCCTTGCGGCGCGATCCGACGAGCGCCGACACGTTCCCTCAGGACGTTCTGGAATTGCAGGCTCTCCTTGGCCCGCTTCAGCCCGGGCAGGCCGTGCAGGCCGTCCCCGGCACGGGCCTCAACGTGCCCCTCTGGATTCTCGGATCGAGCCTGTTCGGCGCGCAATTGGCCGCGGCGCTCGGACTTCCTTATGCCTTCGCGTCACACTTCGCGCCCGGAGCCCTGATGCAGGCGCTGCAGGTCTATCGGGCCAAGTTCCAGCCGTCTGCGCAGCAGGAGCGGCCCTACGCGATGCCCGGCGTGAACGTGATCGCGGCGGATACCGACGACGAGGCCCGCTATCTCTTTACTTCGGCCCAGCAGCAATTCACGAATCTGTTCCGCGGCGCCCGCGGCCAGCTCCAGCCGCCGATCGACGACATCGAGACCTACTGGACGCCTGTCGAGAAAGCGCAGGCCTCGAGCATGCTGGCCTGTTCGTTCGTCGGATCACGAGAGACTGTTCGGCGAGGTCTCGAGGCGTTCATCGCCCAGACCGGCGCCGACGAGCTCATCGTAGCCGCCGCCATCTACGACCACTCCGCGCGTCTCCGCTCCTACGAGATCCTGGCCGAGATTCGCGAGGAGATCGGCCCCACGCACGCGGGGGCATGAGGGTAAAGCGCGCGGGAGATCAGTGTACGCACGCCACCGGGATGCGACCGACGCCCCGCTCGTACAGGGTGCGGCAGGCCATTCCGTTGTAATAGCGGATCTCGTAGTCCATGGCCCATGGGAATGGCGAGTACGGCGTGCCAGCAGCCGGTACGCCGTAATTGTAGCCAGTATGTCGAGGGGGAGGCGGCACAGAGTAGACCAGTCTGTAACCCCAGGGCGTGCTGATGCCCACGTATTGCGCCTCCGCGGCCTGCGGAGCGGCCAGGAGCGCGACACCGGCTGCAAATGCGCCAATGCTCCCGAGGGCGAGTTTCTTCATCATGGCCTCCGGAACCCGACGGCAGCAGGATGCCGCCGTTTCTCAGCATCGATGGTCAACGCATTGAAATGCGGCCGGTTTCTCCGGCGGCGACGCCACACGAACTCTTGATGGACTTACATCGACAGTGGTGCTTCTGCTCCGTCCGGACAGGATCGAGGTAATTCTGGTCTCGCTTTCGAGCGCCTCCTCCAACAAGCTCATGCGGGCTCCGTGACCCTCCGCGCCTCTGTTGGCTTCCTTCGCTCGCGGGTCACGAGCCGGAAGAACAGCGGCACGAACAGCACGGCCATGAACGTCGCCGAGAGCATGCCGCCGATCACGCCGGTGCCGATCGAGTGGCGGCTCGCCGAGCTGGCGCCGGTTGCGATCGCCAGTGGAACGACGCCGAGAATGAAGGCGAGCGAGGTCATGACGATGGGCCGGAAGCGCAGCCTCGCGGCTTCTACGGCCGCATCGTAGACGGACGTGCCATCGCGGTGCCGTTCCGCCGCGACCTCGACGATGAGGATCGCGTTCTTGGCGGCAAGACCGATCAGGGTGACGATGCCGACCTGGAAATAGATGTCATTCTCGATGCCCCGCAGATAAATGGCGAGAATGGCCCCGAATACCGCAAAGGGAACGGCCGTGATCACCGCGAGCGGCAACGACCAGCGCTCGTATTGCGCGGCGAGGATCAGGAACACCATGACGATCCCGAACAGGAACCCCTGGTAACCTGTCCCGGCGCTCTGCAGTTCCTGATAGGCGGATCCGGTCCAGCCGATGGAGTAGTCGGAAGAGAGCGTCTGCGACACGACCTGCTGCATGGCAGCGATGGCCTGACCGGAAGAGGCCCCGGGAGCGGGGTTGCCCTGAATCTTGGCCGCCGGAAAGACGTTGAAGCGATCGACTACATCCGGGCCGACGATGCGGGACACCGAGACCAGGACGTTGAGCTGCACCATGGTGCCGTTGGTCGATCGCACGAAGACGTGCTGCAGGTCGTCGGGCGTTTCCCGGAACTGGGCTTCCGAGGAGAGGCTCACGCGATAGGTCCGCCCGAACAAGCTGAAATCGTTGACGTAGAGGCTTCCGAACGTGCTCTGCATCGTGTCGAAAATCGTCGTGATCGGCACGCCGAGCGCCTTGGCCTTGTCGCGATCGACATCGACCCGGTACTGCGGCACGTTCGTGTTGAAAGTCGTCGCTACGCCGGCGAGCTCGGGACGCTGGCGCGCCGCCTCGATCACGCGTTGTGCGGCTTGCGCAAGGCTCTCCAGGCTACCGCCGGAGCGATCCTGAAGGTAGAACTCGAAGCCACCGGTCGTGCTCAACCCCGGGATCGGGGGAGGGTTGAAGCCGATGACGACACCGTCGCGAAAGCCGGCGTTGAGCGCCCCGAAGGCGGGGGCGAGATTGCGCGCATCGAGCCTGGGATCCGTGCGCTCCGACCAGTCCTTCAGGCTCACAAAGGAAATGCCTGCATTCGTCTTCTGCGCGCCTGAGAGCAGGTCGAAGCCTGCGATCGTCACGACGCTCCTGACTGCCGGGTTCTGCATCGCGCCCTCAGTCACCTTCGAGGTGATGTCGATCGTGCGATCGAGGGAGGCGGCCGGCGGGAGAGTGGTCACGAGAAATACGACGCCCTGGTCCTCCGCCGGCACCAGGGCTCCCGGGACGCGCTGGAATAGCCACCAGGTGGCGCCGAGCATTACCGCGATGATCGCGAACGCGATCGCGGCGTGTCGCAGGAAAAAGGCGACGCCCCCTGTGAAGCGCTGGACCAGCCAGTCGAAGCCGCGATTGAAGACCCGGAATGGCAGCCAGGGCTCGCCATGGCCCCCCTTGAGGAACACGGCACAGAGTGCCGGCGTCAAGGTCAGCGCGACCGTCCCTGAAATCACGACCGAGACGGCGATCGTCACCGCGAACTGCCGATAGAGCTCACCGGCAAGACCGCCTAGGAACGACACCGGAATGAACACGGAACACAGCACGAGCACGATGGCGATGACGGGCCCGCTCACCTCCTCCATTCCCTGGATCGCGGCATCGCGGGCATTCTTGCCCTCGGTCGACATGATGCGCTCAATGTTCTCGAGCACGATGATGGCGTCGTCGACCACGATGCCGATGGCAAGGATGAGACCGAACAGGGTCAGGAGATTGATCGAGAATCCGAGCAGATACATGCCCGCGAAGGCGCCGATGATCGAGACCGGCACCGCGAGGACAGGAATGACCGTCGCGCGAAAATTCTGCAGGAATACGAAGACGACGACCACCACAAGAACGATCGCTTCGACGAAGGTCTGGATCACTGCGTCGATTGAGGCTTGGATGAAGAGGGTGGTGTCATACGGGGAGTCGTAGCGTATGCCGTCGGGAAACCGTTGCGACAGACGATCCATCGTGGTCTTGACGGCGGAGGCGACCTCCAGCGCGTTCGCCCCCGGTTGGAGGTAGATGCCGATCGGCACGGTCGGGGCTCCATTGAGCGTCGCGACCGTCGCGTAGTTCAGTGAGCCCAGCTCGACTCGGGCGACATCCTTGAGCCGCAACGCCGCGCCATTTGGATCCGAGCGCAGGATGATCTGCTCGAACTCGCGAGGATCGGCAAACCGTCCCTGCGTCGTCACCGAATACGTGAAGGCCTGCTCGCCGCTCATCGGCTCTTCCGCGAACCGCCCGGCCGCGAATTGAGCATTCTGCTCGCGGATCGCAGCCGCGATGTCACTCGGCGTGAGATGGTATTGCGCGACCTTGTCGGGCCGCAGCCAGATGCGCATCGAATAGTCGGAGGCGCCGAACAGGGAGGCGTCACCGACGCCCGGCGTGCGCCTGAGCTCGTCGATGACGTTCACGAGGGCGTAGTTCGAGATGTAGATCGTGTCATAGCGCCGATCAGGCGACGACATGGTCAAGACCTGAAGGATTGAGGTCGATCGCTTGTTCACCGTGACGCCCTGGCGGCGCACCTCTTCGGGCAGGAGGATCGTTGCGCGCTGGACGCGGTTGTTGACGTTGATGTTCGCCTGATCGGGGTCGGTGCCGGTCTGGAAGTAGACGGACAGGCTCATGGTTCCCGAGCCGGTCGACGTCGATTGCATGTAGATCATATCCTCGACGCCGTTGATCTGCTGCTCCAGGGGAGCCGCGACCGTCTCGGCGATGGTCTGCGCGCTTGCACCGGGATAGGTGGCCGACACGACGACCTGGGGCGGGACGATCTCCGGATATTGCGCGACGGGCAGGGCTCGCATGGCGAGGAGCCCAGCGAGCACGATCACGATGGACAGAACCGAGGCGAAGATCGGCCGGTCGATGAAGAACTTCGAGATCATGGGTTGGCCCCGAATGGCTTGGCCTCGGCTGGCGTCGAAGCCTGCGTGGACTGCGATCCGGCGGCCATCTGCACGGGCCTGACGGGTGCCCCCGGGCGCACCCGGATCACGCCGTCGACGACGACCCGCTCTCCACCTTTCAGGCCGTCCTCGATGACCCAACCGGCGGCGACCTCGTGGCCGAGGCGGACCGGTCTGACCTCGGCGGTGTTGTTCTCGCCGACCACGTAGACCGAAGGTCCCCGAGGTCCCTGGCTCACGGCCGGCTCGGGAACGACGATGGCGTCCGGGAGCGTTACGCCGCGGATTCGAACCCGCACGAACTGGCCGGGAAGGAGCACGCCATCGGGGTTCGGGAAGATGGCGCGGACCTGAATGGTGCCAGTCTGAGGATCGACGCGCTGTCCGGCGGCATCGATCTTGCCCGGATGCGGATAGATGGATCCGAGCCCGATCTGCAGGTCGATGACGAGATCCTGCGCCGTAAGCGGCTTCGTCCGCTTTTCGTTCAGCTTGCGGAACTCCTGCCCTTCTTCCTCAGTGAACGAGAAATTCACATAGGCGGGGTCGAGCTGCGTGATCGTGGTGAGAAGAGTCTGCTGCGCCTGGACGAGAGTACCGACCGTCGGCGACTGGAGCGAGGTGACCCCGGCGGCCGGCGAATTGACGACGCTGTACTCGAGGTTGAGCTTCGCGCTCCTGATTTCCGCCTCGGCGAGCTGGACGCTGGCGCGCGCCTGATCGCGCTGGGCGGTAGCGTCCTCGAGCTGCCGTTCGGCCGCAACCTGCCGGCTGGCGAGCTCCTGCATCCGCGCGAAATTCTGCTCGGCCTGCCGCAGCGTCGCCTGCGCCTGCAGGAGTTGGGCTTCCGCCCGGCTGAGGGCCACCTCGAAGGGAGCTGGATCGATCCGGAACAAAACCTGATTCTGGGTGACCCTTCCGCCCTCTTCGAATTCGCGCTTCAGCAGCACGCCGCTGACCTGGGGCCTTACCTCCACATCCCGAAAGCCGACGACGCGGCCGGCATATTCCACGGGCAAGGGAACCTCGGCCGGCTGAGCGACGATGATGCCGACTTCCGGTGGCGGCCGGTTCGCCGGGGCCGTGGCGGTCTGGCTGGGTGCAGGTCCGCCGGACCTGCGGACCATGAAGAAATACGCTCCGGCGGCGACCACGGCGCCGATCAGGAGAATGACGACGAGGCGTTTGAACAACGGGTCCTCACCACTTCAGCGACCGGGCCGCCCAGATGGACCTGCTCTATAATAGCGCCCCACCAGACCGGTGGAAGATTGTGGCTGCTCGTGAGATCGCTGGTGCGCTCTCGGGGAAGTGAAGCGCTTGGGAACGATGTTGGTTCCGACGGCCTTCATGCGCCCCGGTCTGCGAGCCGACGCAGCATTCCTCCGCAAGTCGGGAGGGGCGCGAACCCGAGGCAACAGGCCGTTCTACCGGGCAGGCTTGCAAGCGTGGCCGCTATCTTGCGGATCGTGCGAGACGTGGTGTCTTATTCTCGGCCCGCGCCGGGTGGATGATGCAGAAGTTTTATCTCACCATTGCTTCCAGCCTCGTGAAGACGGCTCTCCGGTTCTGTTTCAACCTGCGAGGGCCTGTGAGCAGCTCGCGTTATCAGTGTTCGTTCGCGATGAGCCCGCAATACGCACAGCGATCGATTGAGGTAGAATGAAAGCGCTGGTTCCTCCTTCGGACCAAATTCCCGCCCATATCACATTCCTGACGCGGTGCTGGCCGTCATCGCGCCCTGATTCGCGCCAGCGGCCTGTGCAATACGAGGACATCACGCGTGCATCGGACGATTCTGGTCATTGCTTCGACGCTCCTGCTGATCGGACCCGGATGTGCCGTTTCGGGGCACATCGAATCGGCCACGATCACGAGTCGCAACGGGGAGATCGAGGTCAGCGGCGCTCGGGCAGCCGGCACGGTCGAGTGCCTTGCCGGACCCGGGCAGCAGCCATGTCATGTCAGCAGTGTTCACGAACGCACGCCTTGAAGCCTGTGCGACCCGCAGGAGAATGACGCCGAATGCGCCGTCGCCTCGATGCATTCCGGCCCTGTCTGAGCCACGTTCGATCGACATGCAGTGATCGGCCGCCGTCCGGCATGTGCCCCACGGCATAGCAGGCACAAAGCTTGGCCATAATTTCGGCCCGGCTCCCTTCCTAAAGAATCACGCATGAGAAGAATCGATTCGATCCTTTCGCATAACGATCAATCCCTCGATCCGGACGATCTGCGCATTGCTGCGGACGCCTTCGAGGCTGCGCTTCCTGCCCTCGACGAAAGCATTCCCAATCCCCATGCAGCTCGCCAGAACCTGGCACGTTTCGTCATCGAGCGTGCGTTCCGGGGCGAACGCGACGCAGCCCGGCTGCATGCCGACGCGCTCGATTATGTCGGGGTAATCCGTCGGAAGTCGGTCGCATGAGGCACTGCGGATAGCACGTGGCGCCACCTGCTGTGTGACCATCATCACACATTCATGATGCGAACGGATGCCACCGCTCCTGATATTGCGAACCAACGGCTCGCCCAGATGATCACAATACGTACTCAAGCATCTCGACCGAGCAGGTTGCAGCGCGGCTATACCGATGACCAGATTGGAAATGGACACGTGAATAGCTGCGTGAGAGCGCAGACATGAGTTCGGCGATCTGCGCCTGAACGGCATGAGACGTTCGGTCTCCTAACCCATCGGGAACCCGGAGGGATGGCCCACGCGTTTCTTCGGAACTGGGTGTGGGAGAATCTGATGCTGAAGAGTTCATGTCGCATGCTGGGCTTCGCCTCGATCGTCGGGTTGCTCTCCGGCGTTCCGACGGCTCTCGCCCAACAGGCGAGCCGCCCCTGGGTCGACCCTCCCTCGACCTTAGGCGCACCACCGGCAGCCAAGGATGCGCTCACACCGGCTCCCGAACTCGATCCCACTGTCACGAATGCCATTCCGCATCCCCCACCGAGGCCTGCTCCGGCGACCAGCCATGCCGTGCCCCACCCTGAGACGACGGCCCGCGCTCCGGAAAAATCCGAGCCCGATCACCAGGCGGCAGCTACGCGCGACGAGCAGGAAGCGCCCGCAAAGGATGAGCCCCGGAAGGCTGAAATCCGGAAACGTAGCGCCCGGGCTTCGAAAGATCAGCACCGCAATGCGCAGGCCGCGAAACGACAGGCATTCGCGCGGGAATCAGGCAGGGAACGGGCCCCCGATGGCGGAGCGGTCCTTGCCAATGGACTGGAGATCATGAATCTGCGGACGATTGAGCTCCCGGACGGCCGCCGTATTAGGATTCTGACCAAGCCGGACCCTGAGACAGTGCGCCGTGTTCTGGCTAGACCGGAGTTCTGAGGATTCAGGACCAAGCGTTGTTGCTCGGCGGAGCACCGTCAGCGTTGAGGCTCGCCTGATCGGACGTAGAAGCGCCAGCTACTGCATTTTCTCTTGGCCG
This sequence comes from Microvirga massiliensis, assembly GCF_001006805.1. Classification (GTDB taxonomy): domain Bacteria; phylum Pseudomonadota; class Alphaproteobacteria; order Rhizobiales; family Beijerinckiaceae; genus Microvirga; species Microvirga massiliensis. The sequence goes on from NZ_LN811367.1 coordinate 124,147, forward strand.
ACGTCGACAGTTATCCACAACCAATGAACAGCGTGGCCGATACGAAGTGCGTTTCGCCCGACCACAAAGCGTAAGCCCTCAAGGCCGCTCGGTCGAAATCCCACCCGAACGGGCTAATCCACCCTACCGGAACGGGTCTCTGGAAGCCCCGGCCGACATGCTCATGATAGAGGCAGGTGGCTATGAGCATGGGGGGCCTGATGCATCCTGCCGACAAGGGCACTCGGGATCTGCTGCCTTTCATCCAGGACGATCCAGGGGAGATCGTCACGGCCGAGACGGTGCCCGATGGCAGTCCTGCCTTGGCAAACGCAGTCTCGATCCCGGTAAAACCGTCCGTGGCGGGCCTGACCGCCGATCCGGGCCTTGTCGAAAACGACGGTCATAGCGGATCGGCGTCGGTTCCGATCAAGGCGCCGGCCTTTGCTTCCACTCTGTCTCAGACCCCGGACCCTGTCATTGGAGATTCCGAGCACATAGAGGTATCCGCTCCGTCGCTGACTCTGAACCTCAAGATCCCGAAGCCCCCGGCGGTCGCGCATCGCGGCGGGAGCGGCAACTCAGATCACCAGTATGATGAGGACGGGCAGGATGGGCATGACGGAGGTAACGGCCACGGAGGCGAAGATTCCGGCGCCGCCAGCAAACCGTCGGAGGCGACCGAATACACTCCCGGTGACGCCGGAGCGGCGTCCGAAGAGGACGACCACACTCACAGCATCGGCGTGACGCAAGTCGCCGAGGTCGACCAAGACGCGAGCATCATCGTCCAGGGCTATGTTGGAGAGGTATGCGCACGCCTGCACATCGACCAGGACGTGACGATGGACCAGGATGTCGACATATCCTTCGCCATCGATGGTGACGGGCACTTCGACGTTCTGCTCGATCAGGACACGCGCATCAGCCAGGACGTCGACATCGATATCAGAATCCTCGATGTCGACGATGTGCTCCACGTCGATGTCTTTCTGCGTGACTCGGTCGAGGTGGAACAGGACACGACACTCGGCCTGAGCATCACCGACGGGCCTCCCGGCGGAAACGTCGCGATTTCCCAGGACATCGAGCTCGATCAGAATGTCGATATCGACATCGATATCGAGGACGAGCTGGAGGAGCACTACGGCATCACGGTGGCTGTCAATATACTGCAGGAGGCCGATACCGATCAGGATGCCGTCGTGGACATCGTGGACCACGATGGAGAGATCGACATGGACATCGAGGCCATCCAAACGGCGTTCGTCGACCAGGAAACTCTCGTGCGCATCGACTTCGCCCTGGCATAGGACATAGACGCTGTTGCGGACATGGCCAGTCGAAGCGGCCGTGAAACCAAACGACCCGGACAGGGACAAGGGCTGGGGAAGCGACGGTGTCGAAAGGACCGCCCCATTTGCCGGCTCACTTAGAGAGTGGGCACTTACCTCGACTTTCCAATGATCCTCGCGCCCGTATTGCGCTTGGCTTGATCCGCCTCGTCGGACACACGGGCGACAGCTCCCGGCTGTCCATCAGGGGCGGCTCGAATTCTTCGTTCGCTCGCACGGCTATCAACAGTTTTCGCAATCGCGACTTTGGCCACTCGATGCACTAAAGCGGGATTACATGGGAAAGAAAATTCCGCTCCCAAGTCACTCTGTGATCATGATCTTTCGGGAGGTCGATTTGCGCTTCCGGGATCCTACTCGGATGACTCTTGCCCGCGAGCGGTACACTTTCGTCGACGAAGAGTTGAGACCAGTTCCGTTACGGCCAATCCTATGTTAAACGCTTGACACAGGCGGGGCTTAGTCCCCGTTATAATGGGCGATGCTCGGTTGTCGGGAGCGGAGCATCTCAGGAAGGGAGGAGCTTTCCCGATCTATTTTTGAAATTTTTTTGTCCGGCTTAGCGCCCTATTGTCGATCCCATTACACATGGCAAAGTACTTGCTGTTACCGCCAGAAGGCGACGCTCCGCCGGACACGATCGCTTCGACAGACCAAGGGGGTCTCCATGTCGCCAGATCGTGTAGAAGAGGAAACCCGCGACGCCATAATCCTTATCGACGATGAGCCATTCACCCAGGAATGCGTGATGGAAGCCCTTCGGGGCTCCTTTCCACAGGCCTCAATGATTGGTATCTCGTCGATCGAAGATCTCTATCCTCCAGATGGGATGAGCGTCTCGCTAGTGCTCATCAACGCGAAAGCCCGTCCACTCGTCGGGGAAGCCCTTGCCGGCGAAATTAAGCTCATCACCCGCCAATTCCCGAAAACGCCCGTCGTTCTGATCTCGATCCAGGATGACGATGCCGCCATCTGTGATGCGATCGCCGCAGGCGCTCAAGGCGTGATACCGGTCACGGTGTCTCTCAGGATTGCCGTTGCGGCCCTACACTTGGTTATAGCCGGCGGGACCTATTATCCCCGTCCGGTTCTGAACCAGGTTCCCCTGCACAATGGGATGGAGGCGAACGGTCATGCCGATGCGCACGACTCCTCGCCGATCTCGTCACTCTCGTCCGTGCCGCTGACGATCGGAGGGACGGGTTCACCTATTGCTGCGAACCACGATGGTGGTCCTCCGATGGCGCTTCGGACCAACGGCTCTCCGGTCAACTTCACGAATCGGGAAGCGGAGGTCCTGGCGGCACTGCAAAGAGGGCGTTCCAACAAGTGGATCGCCAACCACCTTAACCTGTCCCAGAATACCATCAAGGTTCATATCCGACACATCATGCGCAAGCTGCATGCAACCAACCGCACCGAGGCCGTGATCCTGTCTCAGCGTTTCAGGTCCGATCTGCATCAACGGTCAGAGAACCCCGTCCATGCATAGAGCATGATCCGAAATCGGGGAACGGTCACCCAGCCCGATCGTACTCGGACAAACTTTGGGATTCAGAGAGGTGGGGAACCGGTCCTCCGATAGACCGTGCTTGGGCCAGGAACCAAGGCTGTCGCGATTCGACCCTGACGCGACAGCGCTCTACGGTCCGAACAGAGCGGCGGCGGCTTCCGGGCGCGCATAGAGCTTGCCGCTCCCATGGCCGAGCCCTGAGATCTCCAGAAGCGACCACCCGAAATCCCAGCCCTCGGCCGCAGCGCTGGCCTGCCCGAGTTCGAAGACAGTGTGGCCTCGCTCATAGCGCGTCGAGCCCTGACGCTCCGCGCCTGGGCTCTTGTCGAGGCCCTCCCGCTTGATGTCGCGACTGGCCAGCAGGATGACGATCGAAGATTCCAGATACCGTTCGCGATCGGCCTCATCCACGATGGTCAAGCCCCCGAGGCCGTAAGGATATTTGCGGTCCCAGGCCGGGACCACATAGCTGCCGGGATTGGCCAGCACGATCCGGCGCGCCCGGTTCGGAAAGAAGGCCGCGAACCGGCCCAGGAACTGCGCTCCGGCCGAGTGGCCGATGAGGGAATAGTCCATCGCCGGACGCCCTTCCTCGGCGCGAAGCGCATCGATCAGCTCTAGCACCAGCTGTCCGGTTCGCTCGTCTCTCGGTTTGAGGCGGAAGCGCTTGCGGCCGTTCTCTTGGATGAGGTCGCCGAGACCTCCGAACTGATAAGACCAGCGCGGGAATCGATCCTCATCAAAAAGGGGGGCGACCAGAAGTGCACAACCCGCCCGCGCCAGAGGCACGGCATTGTCGCGGGCGAGCTGCGGGTTGCGATCCGACCCGTGGAAGACCACAACGAGGGGCCCGTCCCTATAGCAATCCGGCTTGTAGGCTTGGACGTGCCAGGTCATTTCTTCGACCTGCACGTCCCGTTCCGACTTGCCGGTCGCGAAGGGCTCGCTTCGCAGCGGCGAAGACATGGCCGCCAAAGCAGCCGCCAAGCATATCCCGCGAAGGCCGGATCTCACCCATGAGATTCCGAAACCCATGCCTCAATCCTCGCGAAAGGCCCTGTTGAAGCTGTCGAGGATCGGACGCAGCACATAATGAGCGACGGTGAACTCACCCGTCTTGATCAGGATCTCGACCGGCATTCCCGGCACGATCTCCACCTCTGGGAGCTCTCGAAGAGAGGCTGCGTCGATCCGAACGCGAGCGGTATAGAAGGCGCGCTGCGTCTCCTTGTCGACGATGCGATCGGCGGCGACATAAGTGAGCACGCCATCGACGGGTGGCACCCGGCGGTGCTTGTAGGACAGGAGCCGGACGCGGGCCTCGAGCCCGGGACGCACCAGGTCGATATCCTCCGGCTTCACCTGGGCGGTCACGATCAGGCGATCCTGGCGCGGAACGAGGTCCATCAGGGGCTCACCGGCGGCCACGACCCCGCGCGGGGTGTGGATCCGCAGGTCCGTGATGGTACCGGCCTCTGGGGCGCGAACTTCAGTTCGGGCGAGCACGTCGTTTGCAGCCTGAAGGCGTTCGAAGAGCTGGAAGATTTGGGCCTGGGTCTCGCGCAGACTCTGGGCAACTTCGGAATACAGATCGCTTTCCAGCTTGAGAATCATCGCCTCGGATTCTCCGATGGACTGCTCCGCTCGCGCGATCTGGGCGAGCGTATCGCCGCGTCGCCCGTCGATCTCCGCTTGCTCGCGCTCGAGCTGCAGGAGTCGCGGGCGAGTCTGCAGCCCCTTGCTGACCAGCGGCGCGATGCCGGCGATCTCCTCCTTGATGATCGCTGCACGCTTCGTGGCCGCCTCCAGTTGGGAATGCAGCCCGACGATCTCCCGCTCCGTCTGCGCCTTACGTTGCCGAATGACTTCGATCCGCGACTCCTGGAGCCTGCGGCGGGTATCGAAGATCTTGATCTGGCCGCTCATGATCTCCGTCAGGGCAGGATCTTGCGAGAGAGCTTCCCTGAGCGGCAGCGGGAACGCAATCGTCTCGCGCGCGTCGCGCTCCGCCAGCAGGCGGGCCTCCCGGACTTGCGCATCCCAGAGCTGCCCCTGCAGGACCTGGACGGCAGCACGGGCCCTGGTGTCGTCGAGGCGGACGAGAGTCTGCCCGGCGGCCACCTCGTCGCCATCCTTCACGAGGATCTGCGCGATGATGCCGCCCTCCAGATGCTGGATGGTCTTGCGGCTCGACTCCGCCTCGATGGCTCCACCCGCGATCGCGGCACTTTCCAGGGGAGCCCGTATCGCCCATACACCGAAACCGATCACGAAGACTCCGACGATGCTGAATGCACTCACGGCGAGCAGACGCAGACGCCGGAACGGTGTGCCCGAGGGTGGGGGCAGAACGACGGCAAGGTCGTGAGCGAGACTGTATTTCGAGGCTGTCATGACGCGACCTTGCGGGACCTCTTTTTGGATGCGCGACCATCCGACTCCGTAGTCGATGGTTCGGAGAGTGTCTGTCCATCACATGATCCGGTACTCGGTCGAGCAGCGATGATCCTCACGCCACCTTCCACCACGCGTGGTGACGGTTTGGAGGATTCGCCCTCGCCGGCTTGCTTCGATCTTCTGCGGGACGCGATGATCTGCGGATTCTTGACTGGAATTGCGGTGCGCCCGCTTTTGATCTTCTCGGCGACGTCATGTCGATTCCCGAAGGCGTTCATCATGCCGTTGTCGAGGACCAGAACCTTATCGGCCAGATTCAGGATTCCGAGGCGCTGGACGATGAGAACGATCGTCGAGCCATGCTCCCGTAGTTCCTGAATGGCCTGCCGCAAGGCCTCTTCGCCTTCGGAATCTAGGCTGGCATTGGGCTCATCCAGCACGACCAGGCGCGGCTGCCCGAAGAACGCCCGTGCCAGGCCGAGCCGCTGCCGCTGTCCACCCGACAGTTTTATCCCGCCCTCGCCGATATCGGTCTCGTAACCACGTGGAAGACGCATGATCATTTCATGCAGCCCGACCAGATTGGCGGCAGCGATCACATCGTCGGACCGGACATCCTGCAAGCGCGCGATATTCTCGCGAACCGTGCCGCCGATGAGTTCGACATCCTGCGGGAGGTAGCCCAGATGTCGGTGGCCGCCGGAGGCCAACCAGATCGTCATGTCGGCGCCATCGAGGCGCACATGCCCTCCGGTAGGCGCTATCGTGCCGGCGATCAGGCGTCCAAGCGTCGATTTGCCGGCCCCGGAGGGGCCGACCACACCCAGGATCTCGCCCGGACCGATTGCGAAGGTCAGCCGCCGCAGGGCCGGCGTATCCGCGCCGGGCGGCATGAACGTGACCTGCTCGATCGAGAGCGCCCCATTGGGACGCGGAAGCTCCATGGATGTCCGAGGCTGAGGCGCAGCCGCCATGATCTTCTGGAGACGGCCATAGCCCAGGCGAACGCCCGTGACGGCCTTCCAGGTGCCGATGGCGCCTTCGACCGGCCCGAGAGAGCGTCCGAGCAGAATCGAGCTCGCAAAGATCGCTGCCGGGCTGACATCGTGCCGGATCACGAGCCAGGCAGCGCAGGCCATGACGACGACCTGGGTCAGAAGCCGCAGGAAGCGGGCCAATGACTGGATGATGGAAGCGCGCCCTGCAGCGGAAAGCTGGGCTTCCTTGGCGTAGGACTGATTGTCGTGCAGGAGGCGGGCGACGCCGGGCAGCATTCCCATGGCACTGATCGCCTCTACGTTGCGCAGGAGCGATTCGAACCGGTGCTGGCTCTCGACCAGGGCGGCGCTGGAGCGCGTGAAGAGTTTGCGCGTCAGCATCTCGTTGAGCATCGCGAGGCCGGACAGGATGGCAGATGCCACGAGGCCGAGTGTACCGAGCAGCGGATGCACCAGCATCATCGCGAGAATAAAGATCGGTGTCCAAGGGAGATCGAACAGCGCGGTGCAAGCAGTGCCGCCGAAGAATGAACGGAGTCCTCCGAGGTCGCGCCAGGCCTGCGCCGCCGCGGCCGGATCGCCGCGCAGGGCGGATTGCACGGCTGCAACGAGCACCGAGGCTTGGAGGCGGTCATCGAGCCAGATGCCGATTCGAGCGAGCATCGCACGGCGCAGAGCCTCGAGGGTTGCGTGAACTGCCAGTGCGACGATCACGATAGCCGTCAGCATCACGAGCGTATCGAGGCTGCGACTCGACAGGACGTGATCGTAGACCTGCAGGAGATAGAGCGGAACCGTCAGGGCCAGTAGATTCACGAAGAAGCTGAGCACGAAGACGAGCAGCAGGGAGGTTTTGCAGAGATCGAGTGCACGCTCGATATCGGTCCTTGCGCGGGCCTTCATCCAGGAACGAGCCATGGGCGGGTTGTCTCCACGGGAGCTTCACAAACATCGACTGCACGTTCGCTGGCGCTTCCCAACTGTCACTGAACAGCCGGCGCCGCTGCACGGCGCCGGCCCGGTGCCCGGATTCGGTCCGGGTGCCTTACTTCAGCGATGGCGATCAACCAAAATGGAAGTCGACGTCTATGTCGGCATCCTGATCGGCATCCTGTTCCTGATCCACATCGACGTCGACATCCTGATCCTGGTCGACATCGGTATCGCTGTCGTTGTCCTGATCGGTGGCATTGTCATTATACTGATCGGTATAATTCTCGTTATCCTGGTCGGAGTCGTTATCTTGATCGGTGTCGTTATCGTTGTTCGCGTCAGCGTCGGCATCGCCACCGTCACCCCACTTGCCGCCACTGCCGCCATCGGCATCAGCGTCAGCATCCTGATCCGTGCCGTTGTCGTTATCCTGATCGGAATCGTTGTTTTGGTCGTTCTCGTTATCGTTGTCCTGGTCGGCGTCGTTGTCGTTGTCCTGATCAGTTTCGACATCAGAGTCCTGGTCGGCATCGACATCGACGTCTTGGTCCTGCTCCTGATCGATATCCTGGTCGATATCAGCATCAACGTCGATGTCGAAATCGTTGTAGTCAAAATCAGCCATGATGCACACTCCCTGCGTGGAAGGCCGCCCCGGCGAGCGCGCGCCCGAAGCGGATCGACGGCTTGGACGATCCAGGATGGATCCTCCGGCGTCCTGCCGATGTGCTGAGCGTTCCTCGCTTTAGGTTCCTGGAATAGCTGCCAATTCGAATTTGGCCCAACGGGCCATTTCTCACGCGGTCTGCCTCATCCGGAGTGGCGACGATCAACCAAAACAGATGAACTCCATCGGGTGATGCAAGATTGCAGTCCTGATTGCTCAAGTGACACTGGCGTTCAGTCGGTCGATGATCACTTCATCGCCATACCGGGTGTAGCCGCGCTCACTGCCATTGCGAGCGCAGCGCAGCAATCCAGGTTCGCGGGCCTGCCTCCGGATTGCTTCGCCTCCGGCTTGCAATGGCTGATGGCGTCACGCGCCGTGGCTCGTCGCCCCAATAAGTGTCCGTCCAGACGGCATAAGAAAAGCCGGGGATCCCCGGCTCGTTTCGCGTGACATAATGGTGGTGGCTTAGGCGTCGACGTCGCTCACGACGACAATGACGTCGACCTCCGCACCGATCCCTGCCTCCTCATCGAGGTCTACATAGAGCTCGGTTCCTTCGTCATCTTCCTCGCGATCGACGGCGCCTCTCACCGCGGCAGCAACGAGAGAGTCGATATCGACACCAACATCGGCATCGAGGTCATCGCGAATTTCCACATCGACGTCGGAATTCTCGTCAATTTCACTGTCCTGGTCGAACTCGGTATCGAGACTGTCTTCATCATCGTCATCGACGTCGATGTCGAGGTCGCTCTCTATTTCGACGTCGTCCTCCACCTCGGCGTCAACCTCGACGACGATGTTCCCGTTGTCGCCTTCGCCGACCTCCACGTCTACGTCGATCCTCTGGTCGACCTCGGGCCTTTGCTGGCCGTCGATTTCGATGTCCCGATCCCTTGAATCGCCGGTCTCTGCCGTGATGTCGGCATTCTGATCCAATTCGCCGTTCTGATCGATCTCGGTGTCGAGCTCGACACTCGCAGGACGCGGCCCGATGACCGTCACTCCAAGATCTACATCGTCGCTAGTTCCGGAATCCTGATTCGAATCTATATCGAGGTCGCGTGCGTCTTCGGCATCATCTTCGGAACCGGCGTCATCGTCGCGATCGGCCTCAATGTCCTCGACGACCTCGTCGTTCTCCTCGAGATCTTCCTGGTCGCCTGCCGCATCGCTGCCATTCCTCTCGTCCGGGTCCATCGTGTGTCTCCACGGTGCGTGCGCCGGTCGGCGCCGGTCGCCCAACATCCCGTCTTTCGCGCGGCAAAGGTAGATGCCAAGTCGGGCGAAGCATGGCCGCGCATGAACAATCGGCGCGACCCCTCGGCGCTAGCCCGGCAGTTGTTGAAACCGCCTGCTCTTTGACACGTCGGGATGCGACATCACCCACTCGGGTGATCGTTGCGGTCTAATCCTTCCGGGTTGCTTGCGACGCGGCGGGGTCACCCGATAGCAAGGAACTCGCCACAGCCATGCGCGGAAGCAGAAGACACCGGCCCGGCGGATTAACCATTTCGCGAGGAAAGCTCGGACGATCGGCTCATCATGGTAGACGGGTGCCGCAGACGCAGACCAGAGTGACGTGAAACTGCGACAGGGCTGGGAATCGCTGGGGCACTGTCATGTTTCGTTGCGTCTATGTGGCCCTCGCAGCAGCGGCCTGTCTGTGCTTGGAGGGGTGCTCGAGCGATCCGCGTACAACTGCGACTGTGGCGGAAAAAGCGAGAGATACCACGCTCGTCGGCGCGCCCCCAGCTGCAGGAGCTTCACCACGTAGGGTCCAGGCCCAGCCATATCCGAATACGATCCGAGCCATCTCCGGTGAGGAGAACAGCACGTATTCGCGCACTGTCGTCGATCTGATGACGATCCTCGACCGCGATCGCCTGCGTCTCCGGCCGATCCCCGGTCGTGGGCCACTCCAGGATCTCGTGGACCTTCTCCACCGTCCCGACATCGACGTCGCAATCGTGCAGACGGACGCACTCGAGGCGATGACGGACCAGGCGGATGCCAGCAAGCGACTGCGTTATCTCTTTCGGGTTCCCAACCAGGAACTGCACGTCCTGGCTCTCCGCGATATTACCGAGATCCGTCAGCTCGAGGGACGCAAGGTCAACATCGACAGGCCCGGAAGTGGCACCCATCTGACGGCTCGTGCGCTATTCGACAAGCTCGGGATCACGGTAGAATTCACGACCGACGATCAGGTCACCGCGCGCCAGCGCCTCCAATCCGGCGAGATCCAGGCTGCGATCTCTCTCGCGTCACGTCCCTCAAGCGAAATTCTCGACTTCCCGTCCTACCCCTCGTACGGGCAGTTCCATCTCGTCTCCATTCCCTTCGAGGAGAGTGTCTCGAACTATATTCCGGCCCAATTCACGGCCGACGACTACCCTCATCTGGTCAAGGCGGGGCAGCGAGTCGAGACCATCGCGGTCGGCCGCGTGCTCGCCGTCCGGGATTCACCTCGGGCGAGCAGCCGCTATCGGCGCTTGACCCGCCTGTCCGAGGTCATTCATGCGCGTTTCGATGAATTGAAGCAAAAAGGCCATGATCCTCGCTGGGCAGAGATCGACCTTTCGGCTACGGCGCCCGGCTGGCAGCGCTTCGAGCCGGCGCAGAACCTGCTTGACCGCAGTGCCAGGCAAGCCGCGGAGCAGCGCGCCTCTCGGAGAATTGCAGCAGAGACCGGCATCTGTTCGATTCGAGCCTCGGCTCAAGGCTCGCGCTCCTACAACGCCTTCATCGAGTGGCGACAGACACACGATAGTGGCAAGATGAAACTGTGACTCCATCCGTCATTGCAAGCCGCAGGCGAAGCCATGACGAGAGCGCAATGTTCTGGTGACCAACAGAGGCATCAGCTCACGTTTGTCGCCATTTCGGATGCCTGGCTCGTGAGATCGTCCGGTTGCGTCAACGGCAGCGAGCAGCGCATTCCAGCACAGACGAGCGCCTGCGGGCCTGCACCTTGGCCGGCCTGCGCCTTGGCGGGATGGGTCTCGCTCAGCTTCGAGAGATCCTCTGCCAGACAGACGGTGCGGTCGAGATAGGGCACCTTCAGCGCTGCCTTCGTGAGCGCTCCGTCTTCGTCCTGCGTTACGATAATCGTGAGGCCCCGCAAGTGCTGGTCGAGTGCATTGAGGATGGAGGCATGGCTCACGAGCGAGGCCCGGGCGATGCCTGACAGCGCGGCGAGTTCCTGCTCGACTCCTTGCCGGTCGCCCTCGTCTCCCGTCAAGGCTGCCAGCCGCACCAGCCCCTCCGCGAACGCGCCATTCGCGTTCGGCACGACATCGTCATGCGTCGGCTGCGGCCGTGCCACGAGGTGCTCACCACCCTTGGCCGTCATGGCGAGAACGCCGGTCTCGGGGACCCGATACTCGTCGGCGAGAATGCCCGCCCAACGACGCGCATCGTGGAGATAGCTGGCTCGTCCCGTCGCCTCGTAGACCGAGAGGGCCGCACGCATCATGGCCGCGTGATCGAGCGCAAAGCCGGGGAAGACCAGCGACCCGCCACGCCAGGAATGACCAAGACCGCCGTCCCGGGACATGGTGTCCCGGACGAACCGGTAGGCACGCTCGGCGAGGCTGGTCCAATCCGGCCGATCGAGAAGAAGCCCGGCGCGCACGAGACTGGCGATCATGAGGCCGTTCCAGTCGGCCAGCACCTTATCGTCGAGCCCAGGCCTTATACGGGCCTCACGCCGCTTCAGAAGCCTGTCACGTAGCGGCCACAGCCGGTCCTCGAGATCGGCCGATACCTCGCCCGACAAAAGCCGGTTCGGGATGTTCGTCCCCTCCCAGTTCCCCTCCTCGGTGATGTCGTAGATCCTCTCGAAGAGAGCCGCATCTTCGCCCAGAACTTCTCTCACTTCCGCGAGGCTCCAGACGTAATAGCGGCCCTCCTCGCCCTCCGAATCGGCATCGAGGCTCGATGCGAAAGCACCCTCCGGCGTCGTCATCTCCCGCTGCAGCCAAGTGACGATTCCCGTGGCGGCCTCGCGGAAGAGCGAGCGGCCCGTTTCCGCCGCGGCGAGCGCAAAGAGTTCGAGAAGCTGCGCATTGTCGTAGAGCATCTTCTCGAAATGCGGGACGAGCCACCGTTCGTCCGTGGAATAGCGCGCAAAGCCTCCGCCGAGATGATCGTGGATGCCGCCGCGCGCCATCTGCTCCAGGGTCAGCAGGAACCGGTCGCGTGCAGTGCGGTCGCCGCTGCGGCGTGCATAGCGTGCGAGCAGTTCCAGAATAGTCGGATTCGGGAACTTGGGCGCGCCGCGGATGCCGCCGTGCTCCGGATCGATGACTTCGACCAGTTTCGTGCCGATCGCGTCGAGATCGGCGAGGCCGAGTGTGCCGCCTCCCTGCCGCTGCACCTGTTCGGAGAGGCTCTTTTTCAGAAGCTCCCGGTTATAGGCGATGCGATCCGGCTCGGCGTGATAGAGAAGGGAGATCTGGCGCAGCACATCCTCGAAGCTTGGTCGGCCAAAGCCCGCCCGTTTCGGGAAATAGGTGCCGCCCCAAAACGGCTCGCCCTTCGGCGTGAGAAACATCGTCAGGGGCCAACCGCCTCGCTCGCCGAGGGCCTGGAGCGCGGTCATATAGACGTGGTCAACATCCGGACGTTCTTCGCGATCCACTTTGATGTTCACGAAGAGCTCGTTCATGAGGGCGGCCGTTGCCTCGTCCTCGAAGCTCTCGTGCGCCATGACGTGGCACCAATGACATGCGGCATAGCCCACCGACAGCAGCACCGGCCGGTTCAGGCGCTGCGCCTCCGCGAAGGCTTCCGGCCCCCACTCCCACCAGTGGACCGGGTTGTCCTTGTGCTGCAGCAGGTAGGGGCTGCTCGCGGATGCCAGGCGGTTCATGAGTGATTTCCGAATGATTGCGGCAGTCGGGGGTTCGTCACGCGATCTCGAGCTGCGTGAACCGTACAGGAATCACGCCCCGCATTTCGATCTCGCCGGAGGCGTGCTTCTCGACAACCGTGAGTTCCTGCGCCTCGGCAGGTCCGATCGGCATGACCAGTCGCCCCCCGGGCTTGAGCTGCTCGATGAGCGCTTTCGGCACGCGCTGGGCTGCGGCCGTCACGAGGATCTTGTCGAACGGCGCATGCTCCGCCCATCCTTTCGAGCCGTCGCCGACGCGGACTTCGACATTGGCATAGCCGAGCTCGTGGAGACGAACCTTGGCCTCGCTGGCAAACTCCTCGACGATTTCGACGCTCCGGACCTTGGCGGCCAGTTCGGCCAGGAGAGCGGCCTGGTAGCCGAGGCCCGTGCCGATCTCGAGGACCGTCTCGTCCGCTTCAGGCGCCAGAAGGTCGAGCATGAGGGCCACGATGAAGGGTTGGGAGATCGTCTTGTCGAAGCCGATCGGGAGCGGCGTGTCGTGATAGGCCAAAGCAGCCAGCTGCGCTGGCACGAACTGATGGCGCGGCACGTGCTGCATGGCCGCAAGTACCCGCTCGTCGAGGGATTCCTTGCCGATTTCATCGCTCATCAGGTCCGCATGAATCGCGATCACTTCAACCATGTGCCGGCGCAGGATGGCCAGATGATGCACGGACATCGGTTTCATGGCCTGTGACCTCCCTGCTCGGCTGAGCTCTGCATCTCATGCGCCATCATGGACTGCTTCCGCGACGCAGGATGCCGGGCATGGCGTCGCCCTCTCCGTGCAATCGATCCGGTCTGCATTCGGTTCCGACGCCATGCCCCGCTATCGCAAGGGCTCTCATCCGCTCTATCTCCCTTGAGGACGATATGTGCCATGACCGCTTCGGCAAACCCTCGGAGGCTGACGTGCAGCAAGTGATCCCTGTGCCGTTTCCAGGACGGGCTCCACGTGTGCGAGCCGCCGGACCCTACGCGATCGGGAGTGCGGCCGGGCTCGTCCTCCTCTCCCTTGCAGCGCAGCCGGCCGAGGCCGGATGCCGGGACGCGCCTAGAGCAGGCGTCGACTGGACCAATTGCTTCAAGCAGCGGCTGATGCTGAGCTACTCCGACCTCTCGGGGGCCGTGCTCCGCGGAGCTCGCCTGACCGGGACGGACTTTACTGGGACGAAGCTCGCAGGCGCGAAACTGGCCGAGGCCGAGCTAAGCTTTACGCGCTTCGAGGGGGCCGATCTCTCGGGCGCCGATCTCACCAAGGCGGCCGGCGGCCGGACGATCTTCACACGGGCGAACCTTCGCAATGCCCATTTCGAGAGTTCGGAGTTTGGCCGCTCGAACTTCCAGCAGGCGCAGATCGCGGGAGCGAACTTTTCCAAGGCGGAAGTGAATCGGTCGATCTTCGAGGGAGCAGACCTTACGGGTGCCGACATGTCGAAGGCGGAGCTTGCGCGTGTCATCCTGACCAACACGAAAGTCGGCGGCGTCAAGTTCAGCTATTCCAATCTCGCGCGTGCCGACCTGCGGGGGCTGGACCTGAACGGGGTCGATCTCACGGGCTCCTATCTGTACCTCACACGGGTGGATGGTGCCGATCTGAGTCAGGCCAAAGGCCTCACGCAGGAGCAGCTCGATCTCGCCTGCGGGACGAACGAGACGAGGCTGCCCGCAGGTCTCTCGCGACCGCAGGATTGGCCCTGCGGCGAGGACGTCGAGCAGAATGGCTGATTTCGTCGGCCCTTCCCCTTCGGGGGCGAGGTGAAGCGGCGGTGGCGCGCACATCACCTCTCCCTCGGCAAGGAAGGTCACCCCGAAGGAGTGTGAGGGTGGCGGCGCCGGTGATTGAAATGATGCGGACAATCGTTTCCGGGTAACGGCTACACGTCGTAGTAAAGAACGAATTCGTACGGGTGAGGCCGCAGGCGGAGTTCCGCAACATCGTGCGAGCGTTTGTAGTCGAGATACATCTCGATGACATCGGTCGTGAACACGTCGCCGTTGCAGAGGAATTTGTGGTCCGCCTCGAGCGCGTCGAGGGCCTGCTCCAGCGAACCCGGAGTCGACGGGACTCTGGCCCTTTCCTGCGGCGGCAGGTCGTAAAGATTTTTGTCGAGGGGTTCGCCGGGATCGATGCGGTTCTGGATCCCGTCGAGCCCGGCCATCAGCATGGCGGCGAAGGCCAGATACGGATTGCATGCGGGGTCTGGGCAGCGGAACTCAACACGTTTTGCCTTCGGGCTCGGCGAATAGACCGGAATGCGACACGCTGCGGAACGGTTGCGCGCCGAGTAGCCGAGATTCACGGGCGCCTCGAAGCCCGGCACCAGGCGCCGATAGGAGTTGATGGTGGGAGCGCAGAGGGCGAGCAGCGCCGGCGCGTGCTTGAGCAACCCACCGATATAGAAGCGCATCAGGTCGCTCGATCCGGCATAGCCTTCGCCCGCGAAGAGAGGGCGCTCTCCCTTCCAGATGCTCTGGTGGACATGCATGCCCGAGCCGTTATCGCCGAAGAGCGGCTTCGGCATGAAGGTGGCGGTCATGCCGCGCTCGCGCGCGACGTTCTTCACCACGTATTTGTAGATCATCACGTTGTCGGCCATCCGCTTCAGCGTCGTGAAGCGCATGTCGATCTCGCCCTGCCCGCCGGTCGCGACCTCGTGGTGATGGGCTTCGACGGCGATACCGATCTGCTCGAGCGTCAGCACCATGCTGGTACGAGCATCCTGCAGGGTGTCGGCCGGCGGCACGGGAAAATAGCCTTCCTTGGGCCGGAGCTTGTGGCCGAGGCTCGGCCCGTCAGTCCTCCTCGCGGTCCAGTTCGCCTCGATGGCGTCTATTTCGTAATAGCCGTAATTCGTGGCCTGATCGTAGCTGACCTCGTTGAAGACGAAGTGCTCGAGCTCGGGGCCGAAATAGGCCCTGTCGCCGGCCCCGGTGCTGGTCAGATAGGTCTCGGCTTTCTGCGCGATATGGCGAGGGTCCCGCGCGTAGGGCTGACCGGTGATGGGGTCGACGACATCGCAGATCAGGACGAGTGTCTGCGCCTCGCTGAATGGGTCCAGGAACGCCGTCGTCGGATCCGGAACGACCAGCATGTCGCTTTCCTGGATCTCCTGAAAGCCGCGGATGGACGAGCCGTCGAAGCCGACGCCCTCCGTGAAGCTGTCGAGGTCGAGCGCCGCGCACGGCACCGAGAAGTGCTGCCACAGACCGGGGAGGTCCGTGAAGCGAAGATCGATCATGACGATGTCATTGTCCTTGATGGTCTGAAGGACCTGATCGGGCGTCTCGAGAGTGTAGGCCATCGGCGTCTCCTCCGTCCGGAGCAGAGGCTGGCCGGCGAGGCTCTCCGACCAGCCGAGCGTTTCTGTCCTGAGCGCACAGCCGGCCGGAGCTTGTAACCGGAGCTCCGGTGCTGCTGCGTCGACTCTCAGTCGATGCTGCTGAACGAGCCGTGCCGGGCCTGGTCGTTGATCCGTGTGAACTCGGCCTGACTCATCCGCAGCAGCGTGGCGTGATCGCCGGCCTCGAGATAGAGTTCCGGCTGCCGATCGATGCTGGTATCGATGATCACATCCAGCCCATAGCAGGCGCCGACCGGCGGGACGGCGCCGCGGGCGCAATCCTGGAACACCTCGGCGGTCTCGTCCTCGCTGGCCAGCGCCACGCGATCGCCGAGATCGGTCTTGAGATCCGACAGCCGCACATGGTGCGACGCGGGCAGAACGGCGAGCCAGTAGCCTTGCCGATCCCTCAGGAGAATGCCCTTTGCCAAGCGGTCCAGCGGAACGTGAGAGGTTTCCGCGGTGTGTGCCGAAGACTCAGTCAGTTCATGCACCAGCACGTCGTATGTGACATTATGGTCAAACAAGTATTTCTGAAGCATGGGGGCAATGGCCATGTCGGCCTCCTGCAATGTTTGCATGGCGGCAGACAGGTCGCCATTGGAATGGCGGCCTCTGCCCAACCGTGCCGATGTTGCGCCACCCCTCGGTTCTCGCGACACCGAGCATCGGATCGCTCATTCCGTATCAGCCCATCGAGCCGAGAAGTTGCCGGTAGGCGTCCTCGGGGAAAGCCTTCAGGGTTCGCGTTCGAATGTTGCCGAGCATGCCGGTCTGCAGGATGAATTTCGCCACCGCGGTATCATCGGGAGCCTCGAGAACGGCGATGATGTCGTAATCGCCCATGGTGAGATAGAAGGACTTGAACTCTCCCCCGAGGTCCTTCAGCACCTGCTTCGCCGCATCGAAACGACGGGGCGATTCCTTGGCGCTCTTGATCCCTTGATCCGTCCAGTTCGCGAGCATGATATAGGTCGCCACGGCACATCTCCTTCGGAATGCCCCCGAAGCCCGCCGTCGCCCAAAATGGACCTGCACTCCAGCCTGCCCGACCGCCTCCGGATTTGCCGCCGACTGGGGCATGGCCACTGGATTTGAGCTATCGAGAGAATGGACCTCTCGGAGTGTCCTCGCAAGTGGCTTGGCGGTGGTGTGCAATCTCACCGCCAGCGTGCAAGCCGCCTGCGCACTTTCGCCAGGAACCGGTTACGCTGGAGCGCCGTGCAATGATCCATGTTCGGCAGGCCGAGCCACTCCAATCTGCAGTTCCGAGCGCAGAGGGTCTTCAGCCCGTATTTGAACAGGCGCCAATCCGGCCACCCAACGAGCCACAGAAGCCAGCGCGGCGAGCCATAGGTCGTGATCACACCGATCCGCCGGATGTTCGAGAGCTGCGGCTGCAGCACTCTGCGCCCGCCGAGGCGGAAGGCGACGCCCGGTACCCAGACCCGGTCGAGCCAGCCCTTGAGCATGGCCGGGAGCCCGAACCACCACGTCGGATAGACGAGCAGCAACGCGTCGGCGCGCTGCAGCGACGCGACATGGCTCTCGATCTCATCTCGGTTGGTGTCCTCGTCGTAGTAGCGCCCGCGCTCCTCGGCACTCAGAGCCGGTGAGAACCCTTCGGCGTAAAGATCCCGAGCCTCCACCCCGTGGCCAGTAGATTCGAGCGCGCTCACGGCAGCATCGCGCAGGGCCGCACAGAAGCTGTCGGCGCGCGGATGACAGTAGATGAGCAGCACGCGCATGTGATCCTTCGCTCGATCATGAACATCGGGCATACTGCCGGCTCCATCCAGCCAGCTCATCGCGCCGAAGCGTCGGAAGGCAGCTGGCAATGTTCCCGAAATTTAACCTTGAGGCACGCGGCAACCACTCCCACCGGAACAGGGTCGCGGGCGTGCACAGCCGGAAGTCGGAGCGGAGGTGATCACGAGGCGGTGCCGGAGAAGACGAGGCGTGTCCCCGTATAGGCTCTCACCAGTTTCTCCGGCATCTCCGCCTTGGCAAGTTCGTAGAATGCTTCACCGGAACAATGTAGTGGAACGACATAGGTCGGATTCGCTTCCTTCAGGGCGACGACGGTCTCGCGCAGGTAATCGGGTGGATAGGGTGCCAGATGGAAACCGCCAATCACGGCATGCACCTTGTCGATGCCCGAAACCGCTTGCGCTTGTCGCATTGCATTCACGACTCCTCGATGGCTGCACGAGGTCAGGACAATGAGGCCCCGTCCCTTCAGATTGAACGCCGTGGCGATTTCGTGCTGAAACTGATCCGGCATCACGCCCTGGGCGCGCTCCGCCTCCGTGAAGCGATCCGCATAGCAGCCCGATCCATGCGTGAAACCGAGCCGCATGGCACTCGGCGAGAGGAGCTTCTCGAAGCTCTCCTGCCGGATGCGCCCCGACGTGAATCCGTGCTCCCCAATGAGGGAGGGCTGCGGCGTCGACGTCACGGCAAGATCTGCCTTCTCGAGCGCCTCGCGATCGATCACGCCAAAGTCACCCTTTACAGGCGGCGCAGTCCACTCACGGGCGCAGAAGCAGTCTTCGCCTCCGACATGGAAAGGCAGCCTCGGTTTCAGGTGTCCCTCGTTCTGCCGAAGGAAGCCGACGAGCCCGCCGAAATGATCGTAGTGCCCGTGGCTCAACACAAGCGCGTCGAGCGCGCTCGGCTCGATGCCGAGCATCGCAAGGTTGTTGTTGAGCGCCTCCGGCGTGAAGCCAAAATCGACGAGTATCTGACGCGTCTCGTTTCCGCGGCGTGCCTCGACATGCATGGCGAGGCCGAACTCGCTCACGAGCGTTCTGCCGGGTGGCCGGTCGGGACTGATGCCCCATCCGAAATTCTCGATGTCGAGCCCATCGAAATTGCGGCTGGGCGCAACGGCAAACTGGTAGCTGTCGGTCACGATGCGGACGGCAACTCTGTCCAGTTCCGGAACCGAGCCCGTGAGGGATTGGGCTACCGCTGGCTTCGACTCGCCGAGGAGGCCCGCGAGAATCAGGCTGAAGACGGCAGCCCCTCCGCCGCAAACCACATCCCGCCTGTTTGGGTCATCGCAGGCGAAGGTCCGTCCCGAAGCAGCCCGCCGCACCGGCGAGGCCAGAAGGGTGGACTGAGAAAGCTCGGTTTCCATGACAGCCTCTCACCGTTGTCATGAACACATGTCGCCCAATGCAAATGGACGCCGCTCGAGGTGCGATCCTGATCAATCCAGCTTCACTGCCTCGGCAGCCAGGACATAACCTCGAGCATCCTCCGGTAGAATCTGCCGAAGCCTGACGAGTTCGTCCGCTGCAGCGGCGACGGAAGCGACGTAGGCCGCCTGATTCGGATAAAGGGTCTTCAGCTTCTCGGGCGGGAAGGGTTCGAAGCTTCCGCTGATGAAGAAGATAAAATTCCCATTCTCATGTTTCCACGCAAGGCCATTGTTGCTGCCGACCGGTGCACCGGCCGTCGAGCCGTTCTCCAACGTTCTCGGCAAATGCGGGAGCCTCACTCCGCCGAGCGCATTTCCATCTGCATCGCGCTTCGCCTTTCTGTATGGCGATCCCTGTACGTCCCGCACGGGATCGTCCGTCAGCTCGATCAGGACGTTCGGCGGCGGCTCCGTCCCTTCGATCCAGGCTTCCATATTGACGAGCGCAGCGCGCAGCGCAGGACCGAAATCGACCGGGCTCTGCTCGGGCATTCCGGACTGGCGAAAGTCCGCCGCGCTGGCGGGAATATGCGAGACCCCGGCAACCTCGATAACACGGTAGTCCGGGCGGTCGGCGCGCTCTTCGAACCCTCCGGACTCGACATCCGTCTCCGTCGCGAAGATTATGACCTTTCCACCATCAGCCACCGCGCCCGGGCAGCGCTTTCCCTTCTGCACGATCAGATCGCGGCAACTGCCACCGGCTCCGCCGACCAGACTACCATCGAAGGCTGGGCGGCCGGAACGGGTGTTATACTTGTCCGCGTGCCAACCGCGGAGCAGCTCGCCCGTCTGCGAGAAGCCATAGGCGATGATGGTCTTCACGGGCGGCGGTCCGTCCGCCATATACCGGGCAGAGTTACGTGCGAGTTCACCGGCATCTCCAATGATCGTGTAGCCGTCGGCAGGCGCGGCAATCGATCCGGTCTTGAGCGCTTCGATGGCAGCCTTGTCCCAGATGGGAGCCACATAGGACCGACCGCCCCCGAACAGGAATGCATCGCCCATGTGAATGCGCGCCAGCGGAAGCGCGCGACCGCCGATCACCCACTGTGCTCTCCCGATCGTTGCGGTGTTCACGATGTCCACCACGGCCACGCCACTATGGTCGGCCGGACTCGTCGGAAAGGCCAGAGTGACGGGCACGGAGTAAGGCCCTCCTGGTGCCCTGCCCTCCATCGTGGCGTCGATTTCCCGATATGCCTTTCCGCCGAACGGCCCGATATCCTTGGCCGAGGTGACGGTGACTTTCGTGATTTCGGCACGCCCGGGAGGCGCTATGACGAAGACCAGACTCGATGCGACACCGGCGACGAGGCTCTGTGCGATACGGAATTGCATCTCGATCCTCCATTGCTGTTGCGTCGGAGGGACCCTGGACCGGCTGGGAAGAAGCTTGGCAGCGAAGCGTGTACGTGAACGGTCGATACGGAAAAGAGAATCGTTAAATGCCGATCCCGCTTACGCCGCCCCAGCCGGTCGCCCTCTGCTGGCAGGTGCGACAGCGCTTGAGAATAATACACCTGTCTCTCGACAAGCGCGAGCGCGACGACCAACGGTTCTCATTCCGGCTCGCTGCGGTGCGTCTATGATGCGATGATGCCGATCTCTTCCAGCTGCAAAGCGTGGAATACACACCCTTTCGGCGGACCCAAGTGTCAACCATCGGGCAGGCCAGCTATAGTCGCGTAATTGCCAAACGGGAGGGTGGTCGTGGCTGACACATCCGAGCAAGGTACTCGGCGTACCCGCTTCTCCAGTCTCAGCTTTTGTCTTTTCCTGGCTCTACTGGCGTCCCTCGCGCCGCTTGCTGCGCGTGGTCAATCCTTCGAGCATGTGAACAAAGAAAAGCTGACGGCCGCTCTGCCCACGCTGGAGGAGATGGCGCAGCGCATGGTCGACGAGGACAGGGTGCCGGGCCTGTCGATCGCTGTCGTCTATCAGAATGAGGTCGTTTACCTGAACGGCTTCGGCGTACGGGAAGAAGGCAAGGACGTGCCGGTCGATGCCGACACGGTCTTTCAGCTTGCCTCGTTCTCCAAGCCGATGGCGTCGACCGTCGTCGCGGCCATCGTGAGTGATGGTCAAGCGAGCTGGGATTCGCGCATCGCCGACATCGATCCGATCTTCCAACTCTACGAGGCTTATCCGACTCAGCAGGTCACCGTCCGTGACCTTTTCAACCATCGCAGCGGGCTGCCCGGAGACGCCGGAAACGAGCTCGAGGAACTCGGCTATGACCGCAGCACGATTCTGCACCGTCTCCGGCAGGTCAAGCCGGCGAGCAGTTTCCGCTCAGCCTACTCCTACAGCAATTTCGGCCTCACCGAGGGTGCGGTTGCCGCTGCGAAGGCGGCGGGCATGAGCTGGGAGGATGCCGCCGAGGCGAAGCTCTACAAGCCGCTCGGCATGACCTCGACCAGCTCACGGTATGCGGATTTCGTCTCGCGCGAGAATCGCGCCACTCTCCACGCACAACTCGACGCCCGATGGCGGCCGCTCGCGAAGCGCGATCCCGACGCGCAGTCGCCAGCCGGCGGGGTCAGTTCCAGCGCACGCGACCTCGCGGCTTGGATGCGGCTCGAACTCGGCAAGGGCCAATATGATGGCAAGCAGTTGATCGACGCGGACGCGATCGGCGAGACGCATCTGCCGCTCATGCAGCGCGGGAAACACCCCATCACCGGAGCACCGGTTTTCTACGGCCTCGGTTGGAACGTGGAGTATGGCCGCTATGGAGAGGTCTGGGGTCATGCCGGCGCCTTCAGCATGGGCGCACGCACGCTCGTCAGCCTGCTTCCGGCGGAGCAACTCGGCATCGTGGTTCTCTCCAACGCCTTCCCGACCGGTGTGCCCGAAAGCCTCGCAGATACCTTCTTCGACCTCGTGATGTCGGGAATGACGACCCGCGATTGGGTTGCGGACTGGGACAGCCTCTATGGTCAGCTCTTCGGGCCGGCTATCGAAGCAGCGATCCAGCGCTACAGCACACCGCCTACTTCACGACTGCCCGCGCTGCCATTGTCGGCTTATGCCGGGACCTACGCCAATCCGTATATCGGCGAAGCCGTGGTCGTCGAAAAGGACGGAAGGCTCGAAATCCGGCTCGGGCCGGACGGCAAGAGGGCCTTTCCGCTAAGCCATTTCGATCGCGACCTGTTCACTTATCACCCGTCCCCCGAGATGCCGACCATGCCGGCTGCGATCACGTTCGAGATTGGGCCGGACCAGAAGGCGATTGGGGTCAAGATCGATGACCTGAACGCGCTCGGACTCGGCGTACTCAAGCGCACCGGCGGCTGATCCATTACTCCACTGTGGGCAGAAGTTCTCCGATAGGGAGATCATCATGAGGTGGATATCGTCGCACCCACCGCGCCGCTGCGAACCGCAGGCGGAGTAATTCATTCTGAGCCAGAGACCTGGATTGCTTCACTTCGTTCGCAATGACGAGGTGGGCGTGAGGGAGCGAAGAGAGCGTCTGGAGACGGAATCGTGCCGGACCCACTCCTGTCCTTGCGCGCCGCAGGCGCGATGCACTGGCTCTCCCATTGTACTGCCGTCCTTGCGAGCCGCAGGCGAAGCAATCTACCCGTCGACGGACGCGCTGCTGGATTGCCTCACTTCGCAATGACGAGGAGGATGTGAGGAGGGCACAGTGCAAAGACTCACGCGCGATCAACGCACCGCGAATCCTTCACGCACGACTCCCGCCCCTTCTCATCCAGCCAATACAGCATCCATCTCTCGCGTCCGGCGATCCATGCTGCCCAGCGGTGGGCGCAGCATCGGTGTAATCGGCGGAGACGTGCCGACTTGAATGGTGCCGAGCACTTCGAAGCCGTGGCGCTGATAAAGCGAGATGTTCACCGGGTTCGAGGATTCGAGATAGGCCGGCGTGCCGTCGTCGTCGCAGAGCCAGAGAAGGTATTCGAGCAGGGCCGCGCCATAGCCGTTGCGCTGCCGGGTTGGATCGACGCCGATCAGCGGAAGATGCCAGTGCGGCTCGTCGGGATGGTAGCGCCCCATCTGATCGAAGACGACGAAGAGGGATTCCTGATCGCGCTCCGGAACGGTGCGCTGGATGAGATTGGTCACGGCCTCGTCATCCGGGTGCACTCCCGGCGGAAGCCACATCGCGGCCCCCAGAGCGTCTTGCGTCAGGTGAGCGGTCCCATAGTCGAAGGCCCGCCCGCCGAAGGCCTGCACGAACTCGGAAAAATTCCGGAGATATCGCTCGGGTTCAGGATACATCCAACGTGCAGCAGGATCCGTGCTGAACGCGAGCACGAGGGTATCGATGACCCGCCTCTCGTCACCGGATCTGGCTGCTCTGACCTGCGGTGCTTTCATGGCCTCGCTCCGCGGTTTCCGAAGTAAACTCGGAAGGCGAGTTATGAGCGGCTTCGACGCGTGTTTCCGTGCGAGAGGTCACATACGACAGATCGGCGGAACTCTCCCGTGCCGCTCTGAGCGAGAACTGCTCCTCCCGGCCCCGCCGAGGGACGTCGCCCGGAGCCCCTATCGATTCACCTCGGGGTCGGGCTACACGGGCTGCATGCGTATCCAAACCCGTTTCACGCTGCTGCTGATCACCTTGGGCCTGATCGGCGTGGCGTCCCTTCTCGTTCTGCCGGTCGAGACGCTCGGCCCGGAGGCGCCGCCGCTTCCGACCGGCCTCATACGCGCACTCTCGTTGATCCAACCGCTCCTGCTCACGATTGGAGCGGGATATCTTGGCACCAGGCTTGCGCCGAAAGTCAGCCTCGATGCTCCTGCAATCCGGCTGCTCGCGAACGGGCGATCGCCAATGCGGGCTCTGCTGCGCCAGCTCGGACGAGCCGTGCCGGTCGCAGTCGTGGTTGGCCTTCTCCTGATCGCCTATGGCATCACCTTCGAGACGTTCGTCGCCTCGGCCGAAAACGACGCACTTGCCCGCATCGAAGCCTTGAAGGCGCCGGCTGTGGTTCGGGTCCTGTATGGCGGAATCACCGAGGAGATCATCGCCCGCTGGGGCATCATGACCCTGGTCGTCTGGATCGTCTGGCGATTGACGGGCCGTCCCGCGAGACCTTCCCGGAGTGCCTATGGAATCGGGATGGCTGTTGCAGCGCTCCTCTTCGCGGCGGGCCACCTTCCGATTCTCCATGCGGCACTCCTGTCGCCGCCTCTCTGGCTCGTGGTGTTCGTCATTGCAGCCAATTCTCTGGCAGGGCTTGCCTTCGGCCTCCTCTTCGTTCGCGATGGGCTGGAAGCGGCGATGCTCGGCCACGCCTTGGCCCATGTGGTGGCCATGGGTTTCGGCGTCCTGCTCCGGCTTTGATCGTCACAGGGTCGCTTGTTCTTCCGGTTATGTCGTTGCGCGCTCGAGATCAGGTGCATGCCGGGAAGGTCCATGCACCGTAGCCGACCACCCGGTCCCGCGATCCGGCCGTATCGCCGGACGAACACAGTCTCAGGCGCCGCGCCCCGAGGCCCCGCTTCTTCGCCGCAATGAGCAGACCCGCGACCGCGAGATAGCCGCAGGCGTCATTCGGGCCGAGGCTGGCCCAGTCGCCTCGTTCGATCGATGCGGCCGTCGCGGCATCGAGGCGCTGCGCCATCTCGTAGGTGTGGAAATGCGACAGGTCGGAGCTGATCACGATCAGTGTCTCGGGGCCGCCCCAGACCCGCTCGAGCGCCGCGGCCACCTGTTCCGGATGCGCCTCGCCGACGAGGATCGGCACCAGTTCGAAGGCTGGCAGCAGCACCTGCAGGAAGGGAAGCTCGACCTCGAGCGCATGCTCCGGCGCGTGCGGCGCATCCGCCCGAACGACGAAAGCGAGGTCTTCGAGGGCGGAAGCAGCGTCGCGCGCCACGGGCACAGGCCCGAGCGGCGTCTCGAAAACGTCGGCATTCGGCAGGGCAAGCCCGCTAAAGCGAACGTAGTGAGCCGGCCCGATCAGCACGACCCGGCCGACCGTGCGAGCATGATCCCGGAGCGTGGCAAAGGCCGCCCCCGCGACCTCTCCGGAATACATATAGCCGGCATGAGGTGCGATCAGTGCTTTCGGCGCCGTCGTCGCGGCCGTTCCCGCTCTCGCGAGGAATGCCTCGATATCGGCGCGGAGCCGAGCCGGCAGGCGCGGATAGAACTGGCCCGCCACGGCGGCTGGTCTGACGTGCGATCGATGCTGCCTCGGTGTCACAGGAGGCTCCTCCCGGCTGAAGCCATGCCCAGATCTACCGGGATAGATGGTGGGCTTCGGCATGCCTCAACAGATCCTCTCCGGTGAACCCGGCCGCTACTGGCACCGGCTCGACGACGGGCGCATCCAGTGCGACGTCTGTCCTCGTTTGTGCAAGCTCCACGAGGGACAGCGCGGCCTGTGCTTCGTCCGCGCGCGTCAGGACGACCGAATCGTCCTGACCACCTATGGCCGCTCCTCCGGCTTCTGCATCGACCCGATCGAGAAGAAGCCGCTCAACCATTTCCTGCCCGGAACGCCGGTCCTGTCCTTCGGCACGGCCGGCTGCAATCTCACCTGCAAGTTCTGCCAGAACTGGGACATCTCGAAGGCCCGCGAATTCGATCGGCTGCAGGATCTGGCAAGGCCCGAAGCGATCGCCGAGGCTGCCATCGCGACCGGCTGCCGCTCGGTCGCTTTCACCTACAACGATCCGGTGATCTTCCTGGAATACGCCGTCGACGTCGCGCAGGCCTGCCGGGAGCGGGGCATCCAGTCGGTCGCAGTGAGCGCCGGCTATATCTGCGCGGAGCCACGGATCGAATTCTTCCGGCACATGGACGCCGCGAATATCGACCTCAAGGGCTTCACAGAGAACTTCTACAAAACCCTGTGCTCGGCGCGCCTCGGCCCGGTGCTCGAGACCCTGGAATATCTGAAGAACGAGACGCAGGTCTGGTTCGAGATCACGACGCTCCTGATCCCGGGCGAGAATGACTCGCCCACCGAGATCGAAACGCTGAGCCGCTGGGTGCTGGAGCATCTCGGGCCCGACGTGCCGCTGCATTTCACGGCCTTCCACCCGGACTGGAAAATGCTCGACAAGCCTGCGACTCCGACTGCTACGCTGAAGACGGCCCGCCGTATCGCAAAGGACATCGGGCTGCATCACGTGTTCACGGGCAACACGCACGATGAAGAAGGGCAGAGCACCTTTTGTCATGCCTGCGGGACGGTGCTGATCGGACGCGATTGGTACGAGCTCTCGACCTGGAACCTGACTCCGGATGGGTGCTGCGGCACATGCGGTACGCGTTGCGCCGGCGTATTCGAGGATGCGCCCGGTCACTGGGGCCGCCGGCGACGCCCGATGGTGCTTCAGGCCACCGCGACGATCGTGTAAGCAGCAATCCGCGCCTGCGCTGCGTCATTCACCTCAGACCATGGAGCCCTCATGGCCCGTTCCGAGCCGTTGCCTCTCGATGCCTATCCGAGCCACACGTCCACAGACATTCGCTATGCCGACCTCGACCGGCAGGGCCATGTCAACAACGCGGTGTTCGCGACCTTCTGCGAAATCGGCCGGGTCGCGTTCCTGTATGATCCCGAGCGGCCGCTCGCCCCCGACGGCACGAGCTTCGTCATCGCCCGGCTCGCGATCGATTTCCGGGCTGAGCTCTTCTGGCCGGGCACCGTGGAGATCGGCACCGGCGTGCTCAGTGTCGGCCGCAGCTCGATGACTCTCGCGCAGGGACTGTTCAACGAAGGGCGATGCGTTGCAACCGTGGAAGGCGTGATCGTCATGCAGGACGAAGCAACACGCCGATCGAAGCCGCTTCCGCCCGACACGATCAAAGCACTCCAGGGACTCATGCTTCGCTAGAAACGTATTTCGGGTGGACAGATGTCCCGGGAACACGTTTATGGAGCTGCCGATTCGACCGGCACGCAGCGGGATTTCTATTCTCGAATGCGAGCATCGCACTATGTAAGGGTATCTCAGCTCCCGCGAGACGACCATCCTGTGCACAATGCCAAGGGCGATACTCGCTACGGGACACTCTCCAGCGGTGCTTTCCGCCGCAGGGCCAGCCGGAAGGAGATCATGCCAAAGACCCCGCCTCCACTCCTCCGGATCCGGTCGGCCGGCGCAGACCGGGCCAGCCAGGATAGCCTGCTGGCACGATGACCGAACCCTCTCCATCACTCGATCTCACGAACTGCGATCGGGAGCCGATCCATATCCCGGGGTCGATCCAGCCGCACGGCACTCTGCTGGCCCTCGATCCGACAGAGCTTACGATCCTTCAGGCCGCTGGCGACGTGGAAGCAATTCTAGGGCGCGACCATGGCGGCCTCATCAACCTGGCAATTGGCCATGTCCTGGGTAGCGAGGCAACCTCTCTGATCCGCTCCTCGAACGTGGGACTGGCAGAGCCGCTCTATGTGGGCTCGCTCCCCTCGCCTGCCGATCCCGCACGGCTGTTCGATCTGACGGCGCATACCCGCGACGGCGTTCTCATCCTGGAACTCGAGCCAGCTGCGGTCCGCCGAGGCACCGCGGCACAGATGCTGGGCGAAGTGCGCCGCATCAGCACCGAGCTGGAAGCAGCGCCTGATCTCGACGCCATGCTTCAGGTCGCGTCCCGCGAGATACGGCGCCTCATCGGATACGACCGGGTGATGATCTATCGTTTTCTCGAGGATGACAGCGGCTCCGTCATCGCCGAGGACAGGATCGAGACGCTCGTCCCGTTCCTCCACCACCACTACCCGGCATCCGACATTCCGAAGCAGGCGCGGGCGCTATACCTTCGAAATCTCGTCCGGGTCATTCCGGATGCAAGCTACACGCCGGCACCGCTCATTCCGGCTCTCAACCCCAGGATCGGCAAACCGCTCGAAATGAGCGATTGCGCCCTGCGCAGCGTCTCGCCGATCCATTTACAGTATCTCAGGAACATGGGTGTCGGTGCATCCATGTCGGTCTCGATCGTCGTCGACGGAGGCCTGTGGGGTCTCATCGCATGCCACCACGGTACTCCGAAGCTCGTTCCCTATGAGCTGCGGGAGGTCTGCAAGCATCTCGGGCAGGTTCTGAGTCAGCAGATCAAGGCGCGCGAGGAAAGCGCGCTGCACCAGCAGACGCTGCGCTTCGCGAGGGCGCGCGACGAACTCGTGACAACTCTGGCGAGAGCAGTCTCGTTCGAGCAGGATCTGCTCGAACGCATCGACGAGATCCGCAATCTGCTCCCGGCCCATGGAGCCGCGGTTCTGTGTCGGGACGCGATACGCCAGATCGGCCACACGCCTTCGGAGGAGCAGACCCGCGAGCTTGCGGCCTGGTTGCTTCCCTCTTCCCCGTTGGAGCCTTTCGCCACGAACAGCCTTGTCCGGCAGTATGCTCCTGGCGAGGCCTTTGCCGCCGAAGCGAGCGGCCTTCTCGCCACCGTCATATCCCGCGAGGAGCCCATCGTACTGCTCTGGTTCAGAGCGGAACAGATCGAGACGATCAATTGGGCCGGAAATCCCCACAAGCCGGCAGAGCCGGGTGCGGAATACGGCACGCTGACGCCGCGCAAATCGTTCGAGACCTGGAAGGAGACCGTTCGGCATCAGTCCCGATCCTGGACCATTGCCGAGATCGATGCGGCCCGGAGATTCGGGCGAACGCTCCTCGACCTGCGCCACCAGAATGCGCTGAAGGAACTGAACGTGCAGCTTCGGCGCACGCTGTCCGAGAAGGAGGCGCTGCTCACTCAGAAGGATCTTCTCATGCAGGAGGTCCATCACCGGGTGCAGAACAGCCTGCAACTCGTCAACTCGATGCTCAATCTCCAGTCGCGACAAGCGACCGACACTCAGGTGAAGGCCTATTTCGAGGAGGCCTCGCGGCGCATCATGGCGGTGAGCACGGTGCATCAGCGATTGTGGCGGTCCGATCACATTCAGAGCGTCGATTTCGGCGTCTATCTCGGAGAGCTGAGCGAGGGCTTGCTCGAAGCGTGGGGAAGTTCCTGGGCCGGGCAGATCAGGGTTCACGCGCGCAGCGTGCTGATCCCGACCAATCAGGCCGTCGTGCTGGCCCTCGTCGTCACGGAACTCCTGACGAACGCGGTCAAATACGCCTATGAGGGTCGACCCGGACCGATCGACGTGACCGTAAAAGAAGAAGGGCGCAAGGCTCTCCGCGTGACGGTGAGGGATCACGGTGTCGGCATGCGGACCAGCGTTCCGAAAAGCGGGCTGGGGTCGCGGCTCGTTCGCTCCTTGACGGGACAGCTCGGCGGCGAGCTCGAGATCGCAGCTCACTCGCCCGGCACATCCGTGACGCTTGCCGTGCCCATCATGCCGCATGTGAGCGCACCTGCGTAACGGTGCGACGTGCACTATCGACCTCGGACGCAAGACAGCCCCTTGAACATGCTCCAACGGCTGAAGCATGAGACGGCCGACGCTCACGCGCGGATCGAACAGGCATTCGATCTCGAGGCACGAACCGGTTCGGAGATTGCCTACCGCGAGCTGCTCGGGCGGTTCTATGGATTTCATGTCGTCTGGGAGCCGAGAGTCGAAGCCGCGCTCGATCATCCAGCCTTCTTTCATGAACGACGAAAGACTCCCTTGCTGATCCGGGATCTTCGTACGCTCGGAACGGGCGACGATGAGATCGAGCGGCTGGCTCTTTGCGACGCACATCTGCCGATGCATAGTTCGGCAGAGGCTTTCGGCAGCCTGTATGTCATCGAAGGGTCGACGCTCGGCGGCACGATCATCGCGCGCCAGATCGGTCGCAGGCTCGGCCTTGGCATCGACACCGGGTGTAGCTATTTCCGATGCTATGGCGATCGGGTCGGGCCGATGTGGAAGGCCTTCGGAGCCGAACTCCTGATGCGCACCCGTTCACACGACGAGGATGTTGTCATCGCATCCGCGAACCGGACGTTCGACATGCTGCACGCGTGGCTCTTTCCGTCCTGAGATTACGCTCTGGCGTTATGTGAGTGGAGTGAAGCGATTCAGGTGCGCTTCCTCCGACGGGTAGATTGCTTCACTTCGTTCGCAATGACGAAGAGGGTGTGAGAGCGCGAGGAGCATCGCCGGAAGCGGAGTAGCGCCGGACCTACTGCCGTCATGGCGAGCCGCAGGCGTGATGCACTACCGCTTCCGCCGCACTTCGTCCTTGCGAGCCGGGGGCAGCGCGCACAGCTCTTTGCGCCGACTCACCGTCATTGCGAGCCGAAGGCGAAGCAATCTACCCGTCGACGGATGCGCTCCCGGTTTGCTTCACTGCGTTCGCATTTACAGAGCGTCGGTGTCTGCCATCGCCTCCTCGATCCGCAGCATCTCGTTCCATTTCGCCATGCGTTCGGAGCGCGAAAACGACCCGACCTTGAACTGGCCGGCATTCCAGCCGACGGCGAGATGCGCGATGGTGACGTCTTCGGTTTCGCCGGATCGGGCGGAGAGAATGGTGCGCATGCCGCTCGCCTGTGCGGTCTGGAGCGCAGTGCGGGTTTCCGTGATCGTCCCGGCCTGGTTGGGCTTGATCAGAACCGCATTGCAGGCGCGGGTCGCGGCGGCCTTTCCGATGCGTTCGGCATCGGTCACCAGGAAATCGTCGCCGATGACCTGCACGCGGCCGCCGTAGCGGGCCGTGAAGGCGCGGAAGCCTTCCGCGTCGTCTTCGGCGAGCGGATCCTCGACGGAGGTGATCGGGAACCGATCGAGCCAGCTTCCCAGAAGCGCGATCATCTCGTCGCGATCGAGCTCGCGATCCTCGAGAGCGAGCCTGTAGCGACCGTCGCGGCCGAATTGGGACGCCGCGATGTCGAGCGAGATCGTCACGTCCTCTCCGGGCCTGAAGCCAGCGGCTTCGATGGCGCGCACCAGCATCTCGAGCGCCTCTTCGTTGGATGCGAAGGCCGGCCAGTAGCCGCCCTCGTCGGCCACGCCCTGCAGCAGGCCGCGCTCTGCGAGAAGCTTGCCGGCAGTGCGGTAGACTTCCGCCGTGCGATCGAGGGCCTGCGCAAAGGTTTCCGCATTGGGGCACACGATCATGAAATCCTGCACGTCGACACGCCGTGCCGCATGGGCGCCGCCGCCGAAGATCTGGATTTCCGGGACGGGAATCGTGGCCTCGTTCGAGCCGGCGAGATAGCGCCACAGCGGCATGCGTTCGTGGGCCGCCGCCGCATGCAGCACAGCCATCGAGGTTGCAACGATCGCGTTCCCGCCGAGCCTTCCCTTGTTGGGCGTTCCGTCGAGATCGATCAGGGTGGCATCGATGGCCGTCTGGTCGAGAGCGTCGCGGCCAGAGAGCGCACCCGCGATCTCGCCGTTCAGATTGGCGACTGCACGCGTCGTGTCGAGCCCTCCGAAGGCCTCGCCGCCGTCGCGCAGATCGAGCGCCTCGCCGCTGCCCATGGAGGCGCCCGCGGGCGCGATGGCCCGGCCCCATGCTCCGTCTGCGAGGTGTACTTCGGCCTCGACGGTCGGCCGCCCGCGCGAATCCCACACCCTGCGTCCGAGTACCTTCGTGATCCGCGCCCCAGCCATGATCATCCTCGCTTGTCCGACATGTTCGACAGTTCTTTGGCCCAGGCGTCCCGGACCTCGCGCAGTGCGCGCGGCGGACGCATGATCAGCGGGATCGCCGTGCGCCGCACGCTTTCGCGCTCAGATTCATCCGTGATGTATTCGACCGGCGATTTACCGTCGACGCGCGCCAGGAACAGCGCCGCGAGCAGCCGCGCGGCTCTCTCTTCGACGGCCTCGGGCGGCTCCCAGCCGACACGCGCCAGATAGGCGGCCTGCAGTGCGTCGAAAGCATCGAGGAGATCCCGCGCCACGCTCCGATTCCAGACGGCTTTCAGCAGGAGATGATTGAGACAGAAGGCGAGGTCGAAGGCCGGATCGCCGTACCACGCGCATTCGGCATCGAGGAAGACGGGCCCCGCCGGGCCGACCAGGATGTTCTTCGGCGAGACGTCGCCATGCACGAGCGCACGCTTCGTGGCGAGCGTCTCGCGGGAGAGCGCCATCAGCGGCTCGGCAAGCGCCGGGTGCTTGCGCGCGGTCGCCTCGAGATAGGGCTCGAGTCGGATCGGATGAAAGATGTGGTCCGTCGCAAAGTGCGATGCGATGTCGGCGCGTCCGGCCGTCGCCCCGTGGATGCGCGCGATCCGCTCACCGACCAGGGCCGCGAAATGTCGATCGACCCGGCCGTCGCGCAGCTCGCTCTTCCAGACCGGATGGTCCTCGGGCGCGAGATAGCCCATCGCGAACAGGCCGGACATCTCGTCGTGCCCGAGGATCTCCGGCACCGCGCTCGGTTCCACCTCCGCAGCGACGCGCAGCCACGCGACCTCGTAGCGGTTTCGCTCGATCGGCGCGCGCCACTCCGCCGCGACGCGCAATTGCGACAGGGCGCGCTTGACGACGAAACGCTTTCCCGGAGCCGTGACACGATAGATGTCCGATGACACGCCGCCCGTCAGAGGCACGATCTCGGCCTCGGGATTCTCGAGAAGCCCCATGCGCACGAGGAACTCGGCTATGCCGGAAGCGGGTCCGCTCGCCACGTCTGTCCGTCCTCTCATGCGACGCGGTGAAGAAGCGGCGCACCGCGAGCCAGCCGCAGCACGTTCTCGTGCGCAATCGCGAGGCTGCGCCGCCATGTCTCCTGCGTGAGCCAGGCAACATGCGGCGTCACGATGACGTTGTCTTCGTGCAGAAGCGGATGATTGTCGTCCGGCGGCTCGATCGCGAGCACGTCGAGGGCCGCGGCCGCGATGCGCTTCTGCCGGAGCGCGTCGATCAGGGCCGGCTCCTCGACCAGGCCGCCTCGGGCCGTGTTGACGAGAATGGCGCCCGGTTTCATGCGCGCAATGGCGTGCCGGTCGAGAATGTGGCTCGTCTCGTTCGTCAGCGGGATGTGAAGCGATACGATGTCGGATGAGGCGAGAAGCTCGTCTCTGTCGAGAAGACGGCCGGGAAATTCAGGCTGTCGCGTGCGGCTCCAGTAGACGACATCGGCCTCCATGGCAGTGAGCACGCCCGCGACACGCCTCGCGACCGCCCCCGCCCCGACGAGCCCCACCGTGCGACCGGCGATCTCGCCGAGACGCGCTTCCCAGCCGGCCTCGAGGTGCCACCCGGTCGAGCCGCGCGCCATGCGGTCGAACGCGGTCAGCCGTCGCAGCGCCACGAGCATCAGCGCGATCGTCATCTCGGCGACCGCCGCCGTGTTCGTGGCCGGCATGTTGCACACCGCGATGCCGCGGCGGACGGCCTCTTCGAGATCGATGGTGTTCACACCCACGCCGATCTTCTGAATGAGCTTCAGTCTGGGCGCCCGCGCCATCATGTCGGCGGTTACGGGATTGAGCACGTGCAGGAGCACGTCGGCCTCGGAGAGGCGTTCCAGAAACGGTGCATCCTCGCCGCGCTCCGGCAGCACTTCGACGGCGAGACCGTCGGCGCGCCATGCCCCCAACTCCGCCACGAGGCCCGGGCCGAGATCGGCCCGCGCGACGATGCGGATCTCGTCCGACTGATGCCCGTGTTGTGCGATCACTGCGTCGCCACCCTCGCTCCCGAAGCGCCCCAACGCTTCTCCCCCGATCCGGCCCCCGAAGGCAAGCCGGACATCGAGCTGCGCAGAGGGGGCGATATCCCGGCTCTTAGTCCACCGGCTGCTTCGAGGCGAGGTCGAGCACCGCCTCGATCGTGCAGACGACGCCTGCAGGCTCGAAGCGCAGTGCGGCCGTTCCCGCGAGATCCTGGGCGAGGCTCCGCTCGATCAGCCGGGATCCGAAGCCCTGCCGGGTCGGCGGTTCGACGAGCGGGCCTCCCTCCTCCTCCCATCGCAGGGTCAGGCGCCTGGACTCGCCGTCCATCGTCTCGGCCCAGGTGATCCCGACCGTGCCGGTCTCGTTCGACAGGGCCCCGTATTTGATGGCGTTCGTCGCGAGTTCGTGCAGCGTCATCGAGAGAGCGAGAGCCTCGCGCGGCTGCACCGGGATCCTCGGCCCTGCAAAGCGAACCCGGATATTCGTCCGGTTGTATGCCGCAACGGATTCCCGCACGATGTCGCGAAGATCGGCCGATTGCCAGTTCGCGCGTGTCAGGATGTCGTGCGCCCGGGCCAGGGAGAGAAGCCGACTCTCCATATCCCGCCGCGCCTGCTCGGCATCGGTTGCGCTTCGCAGCGTCTGGACGACGATCGATTGCACGGTCGTCAGCGTGTTCTTGACCCGGTGGTTCAGCTCGTGGATCAGGAGTTGCTGCCGCTCTTCGGCCAGCTTGTCCTCGGTCACGTCGATCAGGGTCCGGACCGCGCAAACGAATTCGTCGTGCTCTCCCCGGATCGCCGTCGCGGTCAGCCAAACCCAGCCAAGTTCTCCATTGCTGCGCCGGAAGAGCTTCTCGACCGTGTAGGAATTCCGCGCGCCCGACACGAGCTCGGCATAGCGCCTTTGCTCCGCTTCCCGGAAATCCTCGTGGGTGAGGCTCCCGAATGTTCGCCCGATGAGGTCCTCGCGCGTGTAGCCGGTGATGCGGCAGAAGGCTTCGTTCACCCGCAGGAAGCGCCCTTCGCGGTCCGTTTCCGCAATGCCGATCCCGGCATGCTCCTGGGTGGCCTTGAGACGCTCCTCGCTCTCCCGCAGGGCTTGCTCGGACAGCTTGCGGTCCGTGATGTCGACCCCGCAACCGGTATAGCCGAGGAACTGGCCCTCGTCGTCGAGACGAGGAACGCTCTCACACCGGATCCACCGGACGCCCCCAGTCCGGTCGATGGCGCGGACCTCGATGCCGAAAGGCTCCCGGGCCGAGAGGGCCCTCACGAAACCCGCACGGAACACGGGAACGTCGTCCGGATGCACCACCTCGGTCCAGCCATGGCCCAGCATGTCGGAAGCCGGCCGCCCGAAGACGTGGCCGAAATGCATGTTCGCGAAGGAGACGCGCCCCCTTCGATCGGTCATCCAGATGAAGGCCGGGGCGCTGTCCGCCATATGGCGGAAGCGGGCCTCGCTCTCCCGGAGAGCGTTCTCGCGCTCCCGCGCCGCGTAGCGCTCGGCCGTGACATCACGAAAGACGAAGGCCGTTCCCTCCTCGAGCGGGATGGCGACGCCGCTGATGACGTGGTTGGGCAGCAGGCCCGACTCGAGCTCGATCGCGACGCGCGTGCGGGCCGCCATCGCGTTCCTGAGGATGATCTCGTTGGCGTTGCTTCCCGCCCGGGGAGCGACATCCCAATAGGACCGGCCGAGGATCTCGTCACGCGGCAGCCCTGCGAAGCGCAGGGCCTGATCGTTGACGGCAATGATCCGCCATTCGAAATCGACCGCGAGGAGAGCCTCTCCGAGTTGGTCGGCAAAAGACGAGATCGTGTTGAGATCGCCTGACGACAGCACGCCCGTTCCGCCACTCTCCTCCGTGCCATCTTACCCGATTACGCCTTTCGAGGAAGGGCGGGGCAGGAATGGGGATGTTCTCCGAGGTTGGGGCAAACATGTCTGCCCGGCTCGGCCGTCAAGTGGTTTCCGTCTCCATGGCCTTCTTCGCCGCCTGGACGAGGAAGCCGGAGCGGTTGTAGCCGTGCCGATCCGCGTAGCGGTCGATCTGCTCCAGCACGTCCGCGGGCATCGTGATGTTCACCCGCACGGCCTTCGGTGTCTTGCAGACCATGGCCGGCACCATGACGGGCACGCCCGAACGGTTCTCGGGATCGGTCATGACCATGTCGAGGTCCGTCGGCTCGGGAACGGGCATTCCCTCATCGATCATGAGTTCGATATGGCCGGCCAAGGCCTCGGCCGCCATGGAGGCAGCCTCTTCCAGGGTAGAGCCTGCCGTGACGCATCCCGGGAAATCAGGAAAGGAGACGCCGAAATCGCTCTCGGCGTCCTTGTGAACAAGGGCCACGTAGTAGCGCATGCGCCTCTACCTCAATTTGAGCCCAGACTGCTTCTCGATGGATCGCAGCGTCCCGAGAGGGATGTCCCTCTTGGGATGGGGCACGGTGACAACTCCCGGCTTCCGCGCCTACCCTGGATTGCTTCACTGCGTTCGCAATGACGAAGTGAGTCCGAAGTCTACTTCCGTTTTCGGAAGTGTTCATCCCTCTCTCATGCCCTCCTCGTCATTGCGAACGCAGTGAAGCAATCCAGCAGCACATCTATTGACGGGTAGATTGCTTCACTGCGTTCGCAAAGGCGGGAGTGATAGCCGGATACACACGCCTATTGCAGCGCCGTCCCGCAGATCGTGCGCTTGTCGAAAGCCGGCTGAATCTCGGAAATGTCTCTCGACTGCTCCACGAAGGCGGCGAGGCGGGCCATGTCCTGGACGGTGACGGCCTCGCGTTCGACGGCGACGCCGAGGTCGCGCAGGCGGGCAAGCGCACGCGAGAAGCTCTCGGGAGTCATGCCGAGGCGATTGGCGATCAGGGCTTTCTCATAGGGCAGCGCGATCGTCACCGGGCCGCGCCGCACGCTCGTCTGGGCGACGAGGAAATCGGCGATCCGCTCCGGCGCCGACTGCACCTTGAGCTGCTCGATCTGCTCGACGAGTTGCTTGAGATGCAGCGAGGCGGCCGCGAGCATGTTGAAGGCGATTTGCGGCGTCTCGAGAATCGCGCTGCGCAGCCGTTGCCCGTCGATCCGCAGGAGCCGCGCCGGCGAGACCGCCTCGGCCGAGACCGGGTAGCGCCCGCCGAGGAACATCGCCGCTTCTGCGAAGGTCTCGCCGGCCGCGAAGATCGCGACCACCACGTGATCGCCGGTCGGCAATTCCCGGTACAGCTTGATCCAGCCGTCGAGCACGACGAAGAAGGCGTCGGCGGGCTCGCCCTGCTGGAAGACCTCCTCGCCGCGATCGTAGCAGCGCGGGCTGCGGTCGCGCAGGAGCGAGCGGGTCAAGGCCTCGCCCATGGCGCTGAAAAACGGCGTCCGATCGACGATCGTCCAGTCCTCGGGACTCATCCTGCCGCCCGCTTCCCTTGCGTGTCGGCCGGCGCCTTCCGCCGGCCTTGGCGGAACCCACCACGGATCGGTCGGAGAATCCTTGATCTGGATCAGTATCGGCTCGCCCCCGGGGCGCTCCCGCGCTTCTCCCCGTCCCGACGATAAGCGCGCCCCATCGCGATCACCCGTGGACGTGCAGGCCGAGCGCGTAATGCACCGTGATGGCTTGATTGACGCCGCCGAAGGAGACCGAGGCAGCAAGCTGCGCGTCGAGATCAGGCGACTGCGCGTGCGGGTAGTTGATGAGGTCAATGAGCTCCGCAGAACTCGTTGCGGATGATGCCGAACTCGCCGGCTTCCATCGGCGTGAGCGTGAGGACGTGCTCGAATCCCGGGTGGACCTGGATGTTGATGTTGGTGGGCTGCAGCGAGAACCCGTGTTGCCAATCGACCGAGGACAGGTGGACCCGGTAGCTCTGCCCCTTCTCGAGTTCGAGGATCGGCTACCATTGCCAGAGCCGCCCGAGCAGGTAGACGTCCGCGCCGGCCGGCGGCCGCACGACCGGGACGCCCTCCTCCTCCCGCACCTGGTATTTCGCCGCGAAGGCATCGACCTTCTCGCCATAGGCCGTCGGCGCGATGCGGTAGGTCTCGTTCGAGAGGTTCTGCTGCCCGATGAAGTGCCAGGCGATCATGAAGAAGAACATGAACAGGCCCCATAGGAAGGCCACGCCGATCCAGATCAGCTCGACCCGCTCGATCGGCTCGTTCCACCAGATGCGCTGTTGCGGAGGCGTGATGGCCATGGCGTTTCTCCCCTGCGAACCGTCACTGCGCCAGGGGGATGGAGGCAACCTCCATCACGCCCCAGACGATGTAGAGAACCGTCGGGATGGCGACACCCAGGAACAGCAGCAGGAAGGGATCGTCGAGGACCCGCTGCATGAAGGGAACGGGTTCGGTTTCTTCGGTCTGCGGAGCTGCGGGTTCGATACCGGTCGGCGTCATGGGCGGCCTCGCGCACTCGTCGGATCGCAGCAGCATCCCGCAGGTCGCAACAGGGGGCCTTGATTTTGGATAAGTGCGCGTGCGCCGTTCGGGATAAGGCTGCGGAGCGGAGATTCGGCCGCGCATGGAGCGTGTCACGAAGCCGGTCGGAGGAGTTGCGCCGGCGGAGGCCGCGCGCCTCGCGGCCATTGTCATCATCGCCTTCGTGGCGGCGGCTGCGTATGGCGCCTCCCGTCCCGCGCCTGGCCCGACCCAAGCGCTCGATCACGAACCCCTGATGCTTCTCTTGTCGGCACGGAGGATTGCGCCCCTTGCCGGGCCTGGCGGCGCGACCACAGGGATGCGTTCCTTGCCATCCTCGATCCGACGCGCGTCACTTACCGCGAGGTGATCGCGGCGAAGACCGCGGCCACCTTCGACGAGGCTGCTTGGCCGGAGGATCTGCGCACGCGGCTCGCGGATGCGCGGAAGGTAGGTGGCGTGCCGCAGTGGATCGTGGTGCGGGATGAGCGTGTCGTGATAAGCGCAGGTGGGCTGCCGCAGTGGAAGGGGCGCGTTTTGCCGGTGTTGCGCGGAGGCGAGGGAAACCCGAGGTGATTTGAGTTAGGTATGTTGTCTAAACTACTTGCGGACCGGACAAGACGCTCATGGCCGACAGCACGTACGACAGTGATGCCGTCCGCGACCGAGCAGCTGAGTAAGGCGTGGAGGCCACTACCACGCCCAGTACCTTCTCGTAAGTGCTCCATCACGTTCGGCTACTGAATATCGCCAATACAATCTGGCCGAGTGCTTCTTCAACAAGCTCAAACAGTTCCGAGCGATCTGCTCCGAGCGTGACATTTGCCCTGATAACGTCATTGCTTCTATTAAGCTTGCATCAGCTCCTGCCTGCTTGCGCGCTCACGAGCACGTTACCTTCATGTGCACATACAATATCGCATGCATAGCTATCTGCCCCTTCGTTGGTCATTTTGGCCTGGATCGCGAGGCGAGGTGGTGGCTTAGCGGACAGTTTGAACCCGTCGTTGCTTCTTCCTCACGTCGAGGGAAGCTTTGGTCCTTAGTCCTCATGCTGCTACCGAGCAGTTCGCAAGACCCTTTCATTCGCGTCATCTCGTTGTCAGACGTGACTGGCTAGCTTGTGGCTAATCAGAACTGCTAATTATAAACTTGTCCTACCAAAGGATCACGTTTGCGAATGCTCTTCGGGTTCCGCGCTACACTCGAAAATTTGGTTGCGTTGCTGCAGAAATTCACTCGCAGGCCAGTGCCGCTTGTCTTCTGGAAGGGAAATGCTCTTGCCACACAGCCGAACTGTCATAGCCGCATCAATGTCGGAATACCCTCCCCAACTTGACTGTGGGTCAGCATAAAAAATTTTGTTCGATGTGCTTACACTTAGGTAGCCAGAGTCGAACAACCGATGATGCAATGCGCACAGAAGCAAGCCATTCCGGGGATCAAGGCGCTGAGCAGGCTACGATTTGTTCCAAGGGATGATGTGCGCGCCTTCGAGAGCCTCCGCAAACCCAAAGCCGCACATCGCACACCGCGACTGATAGGATCTGATTAGAAGGTGCCGGAAAACAACCTGAGCCACCCCACGAACTCGCACTCGACCATATATTTCTGCGGCTTTGGTCGGATCAGCAGCGATTTCTTCGGCCAGTGACTCCTCTGTATCGTTTGGACCAAATGCAGCGTATGGGTTAGCCTCACGACTCCAGTCGAAATCGAAGACAATTCTTTGCGCAGTCTCCAGGTCCTCGACGTCCCACGCTACAAAGCCGCCACCCGGTATTCCATTCTTTTTGTTTACGACGATTGCAGTCAGAGGAGGTAAGCGCATTTCGAGGCAATAGTCTTGGATTGGAGCTAAAGCTCTCCGAACAGAAATCGCCATGGTACGGAGCGGTTTCGCAAGATCATCATACCACCGCGTTTCCCTTCTTCTAGCGGCTTCCGTCAAAATTGGCCAAACAGTACCCGCCGCATGAAACCAGTTTTTCCCTTTTCGGCCAATGTATCCCCCTAGCCCAGATAATTCGTGAGTGTGTATCGGGTGTAGCGCAAACCGTTGAAGCTGCCTAAGACTCGGGTGTTCACGCTGATTCGCGCTGCTTCTGAAGCTCGCACCCGCCGCGACCGATGTTAACCCGCCGCTGCTTGGCCTGTCACCGATGGGATTGTGATATTTTGAATTTTCGCGCCCTTGACGAACGGCGCGTCGGTGTTTCGGCTCCTTGTGTGTTGCAACCGCTTTGAAATGTCTCAGGTTTTGGCAAATTAGAAATGTCACAGGGCTCTATGGAGCCTCTGCCGGGGCTGCGGAGATCTC
>NZ_LN811368.1:0-44085 GCF_001006805.1 Microvirga massiliensis
GGGGGGGGGCCATTAGCTTGGCCGTTCCCTGCCGGGTTTGCCGGCGGTTGATCGTACCCGCTTCTGAGCGCATGCCCCAGCTGATGGAGCTCGAGCACCAAGCCGTCGGCGGTTGATCGTACCCGCAGAGCCCATAGGAAGCCCAAGAAGTGCCTCAGACGCCGGCGCGGCTCCATCGGGCCAGGACGGCAACGGACGGCCGCCAGAGAGCCCCGAAATCGGGGTTTCCCAAGGATCTACAGAGGATCAGCCGCTCGGACCGACGCGATCGGCCGGAGATCCACCTGGCGAGCCTCCAGGAAGGCCCAGAAAGGACCAGGACGGCCAGAGACGGGTTCGGACGTCCAGAACTACCCGGATAGCGACGGAGCCCGTCAGAGGCTCCGAAATCGAGGGTTTACAAGGGGTTGAGCGGCGGCGCTTCAGTGTGGGTACGGCTCTAAATCCCATAGGGGTCGTGAGAGACGGCCTGCCCTCGAGGACGGATTCCTACAAAGGACGGCAGCGGCCCAGGACAGACCCACGGAGCTGCTCCCAGAAGGACGGCAAGGCGGATCCGAGCAAGGACGGAGCTCCCTAGACAGACGCCTGGTGCCCAGGATGCCCCACGGAGCCGCTCCCAGAAGGATCACAGAAGGCCCAGGAGGACGGTCCGCGTGGATGAACGGACGAAGCCCCATCCAGGCCCCGAAGAGCCTCCCGGAGAGGACGCAGATGGCCCCCGAAGTTGGACGAAAATGCCCCAGCAAGACCGGACGATTGCCCAGCGAGGCGGCCCGGACAGGCCGCAAGGGGTCCCGAAAAGTTGGAGGCTCAATACCGTAGTTTTTGTGGGTCCCCTCGGACGCCCCAAAAACTACTCGGATCCGAGATCCGTATTTCGGTCCCTGACCCACTTCCCGTTGCATCCCTTCCAGAGGTCATTGAGCCCGCCTTCGTGGTTTCATGACCCCGCCCACCTGCGTGGCGTCTCCACCGGCGTGTCGACTGGCTTCTGGAACCGTCCTGTCCGACCTTCGTCGGCCTGCCGGGATGCTTGACCCTCTCGGGTCTCGGTTGGTGTGACAGGGACAAGCTGACCAGAATTTAAGGCACAGAAAATACTCCCGAGCCGGCACCCTGCGGTGCCTCGATCAGACGTCGGCCGGCCTGCGCCTGACCCTCTCGTCTTGGGCTCTCCCCGACCCTCGGATCTCTGATTTTTGGTGCCTCATCGGACCTCTCGCGAGGTCCTCCCCTGGTCAGAACGACCGCACCGCGGTCGCCATATGAGCAGCGTCCGGAGCCACGCTGTTCCCCAAATTCAATTCGAAAATCCGAGGGATTTTTGCACTCCATTTTTGGCCCGTGCTGGCCTGAGGAGTCGCGGCCTGATAGAATACGGTCTCAGTCACCCAGACCTCTCATTATGTCCGTCACTACAAATCCCGGCCCGATCGTCCTCCTGACGCTGCGCGACCTCTCGCTGGCTCTGAACCGCGCGACGGCGCTTAATCCCTCGAAGGATTTTACGCGGGTTATTCCAAACCCATCCAAAGGCTATGTGCTCGGTGGCCTCGGCATCGCCACCGCCGGAAAATCCCTGCCCAGCCCGGTCCGCTACGGCGCAATCACCCTGACGCCCCGTCCGCAGGTCGCCCACATTGGCCAGTCGTCGGGGGTCAACCAGGCGCTGGGGCGCGCCTACGACCATCCCGGCGTGAGGTTCGGGGATCGCAGCAAGGGATCTGCACGACCTCTCTCAGCCGACGGGGCTCAGACCTTTCATTTCTCGCATTCGTATATCTCGAAGACCTCACCCATTCTCGAGCTGATCAAAGCGGCCCGGGGTGGCCGACGCTATTCGAACTCGAAGGCTACAGAGCATCTCCTCTACATCGAGCGAGACGGGGCGGCCGAGAAAATCGGCAAGGACAAGGAATTTCTGGAATTCGACCTTGACACCGAAGGAGACGAATTCGAGAAGCTCGCGAGAGCCGCAGCTGGAAGAAGCGCCGGGGGCCAACAGGACTACCTTGAACGTCCTGGCGCGGTCGAGCGCACCCCGGTCCACAATCTCAGCGACGACGAGCTCGACAAGCTCGAATATGCCTCATTTGGCAATATCGGCGACACGCTCGAGGAGCGCCGGCATTTTTGGAATGCCCTTGAAAGGTTCGAACAGGAACCGCAGGGCGATCAGGTCTCGATCAAGTTCGTCGATCATCCGGAGTGGTGGGAACTGGCTGTCCAGAACCTGCAGGCAGCGCCGACACATCTGAGGAGTGAGCTCGAACGGCAGGCTGCCGCCGGCGAGCCTGCTGATTTCAGGAAGAAACTCCCGACCCAAGCGGCTCTCGCGATCCATGAATGGGCTGTGGCGTTGGATCATGAAGCTCCTATCACCATTACACCTGGTCGTGGCGGCCGTATCCAAAATCGCATTATCGCGGAACTCCCCTGGGAGTTGGATGGCCGCGAGCGCCTCGAGATCGTCCGAAACTTCACGAACAAGCTGGCCGAGAAAGGTCTCCCATTCTGGGCCGTGATACACGCCCCGGACGACAACAACGACAAGCGCAACTTTCATGTCCATATCGTCTATTCCGATCGCCCCGCCGCTCGGATGAAGGACCCGGACAAGCCCAATGGCCCTGAGCTATGGGATTTTGAGATCCGGAAAGAGAAGGTTTACAAGAATTACACCCGAAGGGTCGTCCACCCCTATGCCCAGAACAAGTTGCCTGAAGTCAGCGTAGGCAAGGAGAGTGACGCCTGGGTTCCAATCCTCCGCGAGCACTGGGAGAAGGTTTCAAACGCCGTCATGGAGCGGGTCGGGATCGCGAAGCGCTACGATGCCAGGTCCTACGAAGCGATGGGCATCCAGTTCGACCCGCTGAAGCACATCCCGTCCAAGACCTTCAATAAGGAGCGAAAGGGAGAGTTGACGGAGGATGGAGTCGCCCTCGCCCGGCGGCAGTGGCAGATCATGCAGGATCGTCTCGTCGCCGCTCATCAGAAGCGGGCTGCCCGGCGGCAGCGCCTCCTCGACGATATGGCTAAGAAGGCCAAGGCCGTTCTGGCTGAGAAAAGCCCGTACAAGGACATAGCGCTCACCGAAGCTGATCGTCTGATCAAGCTCATGAATCGGGTTGGCGCGCGGCTCACCTACGATGAGTTGCATCAGGACCTCGGGCGGCTGATCGTGGACCGGATTGCCTCTCGCCCCAAGCTGATCATTGATGAGGATAGGAGAAAGGCTGAGAAAAGCCCGGGCCGGACCAAATTGAAAGGTGGCCAGGGCCACGGTCAAACCACCCGGGCCCCTGAGGACAAGGGTGGTGCGACACAGCCGGTCGGGCCGGCCGCTCG
This sequence comes from Microvirga massiliensis, assembly GCF_001006805.1. GTDB lineage: Bacteria > Pseudomonadota > Alphaproteobacteria > Rhizobiales > Beijerinckiaceae > Microvirga > Microvirga massiliensis. The sequence continues at coordinate 3,352 of NZ_LN811368.1, forward strand.
AGAGGCCATGACGTTCTTGCTGGAGGTCTTTGGCCGGGCAGTTTATTTGGACGGGCAGTCCCGGACCCAGGTTGATCAGACTCAGAGCCAGCTGAACAACATCCTGAAAAGGCTCGATCACCTGATCGCGCATCCGACCCGGCATCCGCTGGATCGCCGCGATCCCGGCTTCATTGACTGGAGCATCGTGGATCCGGCCCCAGAGGTCATCGCCGAGCGCAAGCAGGAGAAGATGGACAGGGTGATAGCTGGCATCCAGTCCTATGTTGAGGCGGCCCTGCCGAGGATCCAAAGCCAGTTCGATGCGCCCTCCCCGGCTCCCGCGCCTGGACCTGTCTCTGCCCCTGCCCCGATCAATAAGGACAATGCTCCGCAAGGGCCGGCACCTCTGCGGGCGACCAGCGCACCAGTGCGGAATGATCCGGCGAAGAGTTCGTCGACCCGCTCTGCTGCTCCCGCGCCGACTTTGGCTCCAGCCCCGGCGCCTTCTGTGCTTCGTGACCCAGTCCAGAAACCGGCAGACGTTGGAGCCGCCCAATCCCCTGCCCTCGGATCGCCTCCACCGGCCGCGCCGGCGAGACCTCTCGACCGAACCGAGCGGCCTCGCAAAGCCCGATTCCGGCCCGAGCCATTTTACAAGCCCGCGGAGAAGGAGCGGCCGCCCGCGGCTGCTCAGGCGAGAAATCCTGGCGCAACTCCAATTAATTCACCAGCCGCTGCGCCCGTTGCTGCGCCCGTTAATTCGGCAGTCAAACCCCCTGCCCCGAATAATTCGAAGCCGGCTGACGGAATTAAGGCGGGTGAACCAGGAAATTCCCGGAGCGCCTCCGGAGTTATTTCGAATAATTCGCCCGGTCAGGGAAATTCCGCGCCGGTGAACATTCCTGTCCGCGATAATTCGGCTGCTGCGGCCGCCACTCCGGGCTCGAGGGCCCCTGCCCCACAGACCGGGATCAATCCTAAAGGCCCGGCTGCTCCTGCAGCATTGTCGAGCACTCGACCGGCACCCGTGACCGCCCCGTCATCGGCGCCAGCGGCCAAGCCTCAGGTTCAGCTCACGCCCGAGCCCAAGGCCCAGCCGGGAGCCGCTTCGGAGCCCAAGAAGGAGCCTGCTCCGGTCAGGACTGCCCCGGCGCCGACACCTCAACCCGTGCCCGCGCAGCCAGGCCGCCCGGCCGGCAAGGACGATGCGCGACCCGCATCCGCGACGAAGCCAGCTGTTACCCCGGCGCCAGTCGCGCCTCTACGCCCAACGCTCAATCCGGCTCCTGTCGCACCCCAACGGCCGGCTGCCCCAGCACCCGCCCCTACGCGAGTGCTCGAGCCTTCCGCGGCCAGACCGCAGCCGCAAGGCACGATCGTGGTCGGCAAGCCCCTGAATCCCGCCCCTAAGCCAATTGAGCCGATCGTGATCGACGCCAGGAAGCTGCCGAAGAAGAAAAAGGGCCGGGGCAAGGGACGGGACGACGGGCCCGAAATCTAGTCCAAGCAGGCATCCCAGGACCGGACCGCTCTGTTGGAGGCACAACACTGTGCTCCCATACATGGTCACGGCTCGGTACTGGGAGTCTGTCAGATGCCGGAAATCAGAACACGCCTGACGGCCGGCCACGGATCAGGAGCCGTCGATCCGGTGCAGTAAATGCGGACCGAGGTAGAGTTACCTCAGGGTTCATCCATCTCGGTTTCGGGGCTGTTGAACTCTCGGGATATTTCCTCGGGCTCGACGTCGGCGGGTCTTGTCTGGACGTTTCCAGTCTCGCCATGGCCGACATCTCCCCTTCCGGCCCCTTCCGCTTTTCCCTCGTCAGCTGTCTTCGTGCCTTGGCCTCCCTCCAGAGTTCCCGACCTGGGATGTGCCTGGTCATCCCGAGCCGTCAGAGGGAGTTGCGCGTCGATCCCGGCATCCGTCGCTGAAGCACCCGACCGCCCGGCGGTCGCCCTGTCCGCTGGGGTCGGCGTACGGTTGCCGCTCCGGTCCGTTCCGGCCGAGACGTCCACGGCAGCGCCTCCGGCCGTCCCTTCAGTGCCTTCGCGGGGCTTGCTCAGCACGTTGGCGACGGCGCGCAGGACCTCGGCCATGAGTTCCCGGCCCTGCTGAGAGGTCATCATGGACTCGATGGACTGCATCCAGTTCGCCAGGGTGCCGCCCTCGGACCGGGTGCCCGATGCAGACCGCGGCCGGGAGGCCGCTCCCGCCCGGGCTGTTGCCGATCGTGACCGGGATGATGCCTGCTTCGATGCGACTGTTCTTTTCGAGGCGGCAGGGGAACGGGATCCGGACCGGCCTGACGTCGCGGTGCGGGACTGCCGCCCCGCGGCCTGGGACTTGGTCGCCGAACGGGAGGTTGCAGCCCGCTTCGTGCTGGAGCCCGACCTCTTCGATGCCTTGGATGATGACTTCCCAGGGGCCTTCCGGCCCCTCGAGGGCTGTTTTCCTCCGCTCCTTGGTGTTCTCGCCATTGTTTCCTCCCTTCAATTGGACGCGCTGGATGCCGGCACGGGCCCGCCGTGCCATAGCGCAGAGATACTCCGGCACGGTCGAGTGACAACTCCGTGCCGGATGACGATCGCCTGGTATTAGGCCGAAGAAGTGAGACACGGGGTGGCGCGGAGCACCCGCTCAAGAGACGGCGGATATTTCTCCAGCAACCTGGCGGGGCGGATCGGACGCGGCACGAGATTGCCGCCGCAGTTCGGACAGATCCCACCCAGAGTGGCCTCTGCGCAGCCGGTGCAGAACGTGCATTCAAAGGAGCAGATGCGCGCCTCCTCGCTGTCCGGCGGCAGATCGCGGTCGCAGCATTCACAGTTCGGCTTCAGGATCAGCATGTCAGCCCTCATGCGATTGGGGATCCGGGAGACGGGTCTCGATCACGGTTTTCACCGAGTTCGCGAGGAAGCACAGTTCGTGCGCCCGATGATGCAACTCGGCCTCGGTCGCGCGATCCGGGCCTTCGCCCGCATAGGTCACACGCGGGTTCAAGACGACACGCGTGACCTGCTTCTTTCCGCCGACCTCCTGCAACACGCCCTCCGCCACGTCCAAGTAGCATTCCACGACCAGACCCTGCTTGGCTGCCAGCGTGAGGAAGAACAGCATGTGGCAACTCGAGAGCGCTGCAACATAGGCCTCCTCGGGATCAACATTCTCGGCAACCGAGTAGGGCAGCGGCACGATGTGGGGTGACGATGATGCGGGGATGACCTGCCCGCCATCGAAGATCCACCGGTGGCCACGACTATAGCGGTTGTCGGTGAAGCGGGCCTCACCCCGCTCCCAGGCCACCTCAGCGCTGAAGGTGCTCATCCCGGCTCTCCTCCCTGGTGCTAGGCACGTGTCGTCACGTGAAGCGCGCAGTGTCGCGCCCACTCCGTTGATGGGCAAGATGACCATAAGACATGACGAGACGGTGTGCCATCCGGCGAGATCGGTGAGTCCAAAGTGGTGTTCCTGCCGACCGGTGTGCCCTGATCGTTGTTCGACTCCTCCTGGCTCATGCTGCTATAATAAACTAAGGTCCCGCAACGTCACCAGGCGATCGCTGGCTTGGTCCGTGCCCTGGACCAGCAGCTTTCGGTTAACTTGGTGACCGTCTCAGCCCTGCATACATTCCGGGAGGCGGTTGATACTTGAGTCTGTGGGAAATGCCGAAAGCGGTGCACAAGCCGGAAAGCCCGCTGCGCGTATAGTCATGGTGAAGCGTTCGCGCTCTCCGGCGCCGAGGCCCGGTTTTAAGAGCGCAAATCCTTCGATCGAGAGGTTGGGGAACTTGGTAAGGGCTTCTGAAACGACTTGGTGTGCTTCTTCGACCTGCCCAAGCTGCGCATAGCTGCCCGCGATAATCACGAAATCATTCCGGTTCCAGTCTTTGCGAGGCATTCTCATTCGATGTTGGAGAGCGCTCTCGTAGCGACCACCCATGAAGAATGCATACGCGTAATCGCGGTTCGCATAGTTCGGGAAGTTAGGGTTGAGCTTGATCGCGCGTTCCGCCGTCGCAACCTCCTCCTCGGATTTCCCGAAGCAGGCCGCAAAGCTGCTATACCATGTCAAGATGTCGGCGGAGCTGGGATTGAGGGCCAGTGCTCGATTCAACTCGGCTTCCGCGCCTACCAGATCGCCGAGTTCACCGACCGCGTGCCCGAGGACAGGATGCGCGTCTCCATCCGACGGATCGGTTTCGACGGCGCGCTGGGCAGCGGCAATGGCCTTCTCGCGCCATGGCCGTTCATCGTCAGCCCACATTGCCTCCAGCGTGTACGCCCAAGCGAGGCAGGTCCACGCGCGAGAAAAGCCTGGATCCTTCTCCGTTGCCTGCAAAAGGAGAGGAGTCGACTCGTCCACGCCTTCTCGTATCAGCTGGTGTTTCTTCTCGGTCGCAAGAAGAAACAGTTCATACGCGTTCAGGTCGGTTGGCCGCTTCCGCTTCACGTTCGCTCGGTCGGCGCTTGTCAATGCGCCACGATAGCTGGAAAGATTGTCGAAGGGGAGCACCGCAAGGACGGGCTTCTCCGTAGCTTGCGAGACAGGCCAGAGGGTCCACACTCCTGCTGTTATAGCGGCCGCGGACCCGATCGCCGCGGCTATCCGCCACCAATAACGTTACGGGCTCGATCGCCCATTATGTAACGGCATCCGACCAGGCGATCCGACACGATAGGTGCGAACGGGACGCTCGATGTTTTTCACATGCTGCTCGCCCGCGAACGTCAGAGGCACATTGAGCTTGCCTTGCAGATGATCGAAGGCCGTGCCGGAGATGAGGACTCCACCCGGTTCAGAAAGCTGTTCCAGGCGCGCGGCGATGTTCACCCCGTCCCCGAGTAGGTCCTCTCCTTCGACAACCACATCACCCAGATTGATTCCCATTCGTAAGACGATGCGATGCTCAGCCGGCACTTTCTCCTGTCGGGCTGCAACGCCCGCTTGAACCGAGAGAGCACAGGCGACCGCATCGACGACGGAGGCGAACTCAACGAGCGCGCCGTCGCCCATGAGTTTGACGATGCGACCCTCATGCTGCGCGAGGAGCGGGTCGATGACCTCTCGCCGGAGGTCTCGCAGGCTAAAGAGGGTGGCCTCTTCGTCTCGCTCGACCAGGCTCGAGTATCCAACCACGTCGGCAGCCAGGATCGCCGCCAGTCGACGCTGCGTGCGTGCGCTCGGCATGGTGGGCTCCGTCGCAACCCCCATGTAGAAGACCATAATAAGAAGAAGCTGCTGGTCGACGCCGCCAAGGGCCGGATAAACTGTTCCGACCTGCGGATGAGCGACTTGGCCGTGGCATTGCTCAAGTGCGCCTGCCCGACAGGTGCTAACCCTAGTGCCCCCCCAGAAACCGAGCCTGGATCCCTATTTCCGAACGACCTCAGTCCGATCGCGAGACCGGCCCCCAATGGTCGTCAGGGAAACATGGTCGTTTTGACCCGCCATAGGATCCCGTCCAGGGCCCGCCCCTCCTGATCTCGGACAACCCCTCCCTCAAGCCGGCCGAGTCCGACTGTCCGGAGCTCCTCCATGACCAGCACCAAGTCGCCCTGTTCCGGAGGCTTAGCCCGATCGACGAGCAATTGAGCGCCCTTGATCAGGAACGAATCGACATTCGCGATCAGGGAGGCATCAACAATCCGCTGGGTGTCGGTGAGGCCGTAGCTCTCTCCCGAATTCAAAACGAGATTGCTCGCCTTCAGGACCAGTTTGCCCGGGTTGGCCTGTTCGCGCTCCTTCTTGAGCTTCGCGGCCGCCCTCTGGCGGGCTTCCTGCCGGGCAGCCTCGTCGAGAGCCTCTTTAAGGGCCGTGACAGACGGCAGGCCAAAAGCCTTCGCGAGCGTCTTCAAGTCATCGGGCTGAGGCAGCCGGCTCCCGAGCTCGAGCTCCCGGACGAGCCACGCCTGCAGGTTCGCCTTTTGGGCGGCCTCTTTCTCGCAAAGCTCCCTGACGGACATATTCAAACCCTGGCGGTAAGCTTTGAGCTTCTGCCCGAACATCACCGCCGCGACCTCAGACGGGCGAACTTGCCCCATCAACGAGCGCCAGAGCTGAAAATGTCTCCTTATTGTGCCGAACCTGCAGGTTCTCTACTGAGGCTAGTAGCCAGAAGCGTTGAAGTGCGAAACACTTGTGTTGTGGCAAGTGCCGCGCCGCCGTTGGAGTTCCAGGATCCGATCTGTGGTCCGCCCTCCAATGAAAGTGGGTACTAGGCCACGTTCCCGTACCAAGGCTTCCTTGGTTTCGTCACTTGGCTTCCGATACCGATGCGCGGCTCTTTTCCCGCACTAGGTCTGTAAGGGCGTGGACCTTCTCACCACGGGTCACACTTACCCCTAATATCGCCTACCGCCCGGGCGATCTTTATGAGGGAAAGAAGCTCGACGGCACGACGGCTTACGCGTGGTTCGTTTGGGATCAAGATTACAGCGGCCCTACGACCGTAGATTGGATTGGACCTGAGCTGATCGAGCCCTTTATAGACGAGTCACGACAGCTTTCCCGCCTCATCGAGGCCAGGGCGGCCCGAAATTCGAACTCAATACACTTCGTTTGAGACAGCCATGACCGACGTTCCAATGAAAGATCTTGTCGCCGAGATGCGGCGGTCTCTTTACGATACCAGCCTTCGGAACAGGCTCGTAAATCTATCGCTCGATCGGCGAGCCAGAATTATTCGCTTCACAGGGCTTGCATCCGAAATTCGCGATCAGCTGAGCCGGGGAGACATTCTGGAGTTAGGTTCCGACCTGCTTAAAACCACGGGATCTGCCGAGGAAGCGCGCAGCAAGCTCAAGGACGTGGTCGTCGCCGACAATGCGTTGCGGGACGAGCAAGGTATTTCCTCTCTTCAAATCGGACTAGGGCTCCTGAAGTGGATTGATGAAAGTGGAAGTGATCCTCGGGAGCGCTACGCGCCCCTTCTTCTTTGGCCCGTCCAGGTGATTATCGGCCGAGATCGCATCACCATCAGGGCCACCGACACAGTCGGCGAGATCAACGAGACTTTTCTTGCCAAAGTGGGAGTGCCGATCGAGGCAATCCCGGAGGATCCCCTGGCTTATCGCCCCAAGGCAACCCATGCGCCGATCGTAGAGCTGCGAGACGACGCCTCACTGAGCTTGTTTAGCCAGGCACGCCGCGCCATGGCCCGCCGTATGGACCATGAGGCAAATCCGCGGCTGATTGAGCACCTAACCTTTGTAGCGCTGGTGGCTGCATCTCGGCGGCGTCCCGGGGCAAGCCCCCAGATGCCAGCCCCGTCTCGCGCGCCCTCCGAGCTCAGCCCCGAAAGATCCGCTAACGTCCACGTCACGCCGCCCGACACATCGCAGGATCGAGCCGTAACGATCACTCGGCAGGGGTCCGACCTCCTCATTCAAGGACCTCCCGGAACCGGTAAGACCCAGACCATCGTCAATATCATTGCCAACGGCATTGAAGACGGAAAGAGAATCCTCTTCATGGCCGAAAAAATGAATGCGATTGACGCGGTGTGGCAGCGCATCAAGTCGAGTCGGTATGCCAAGCGGATTCTGATGCTCCAAGGCGACGCACTAAACCGGAAAGCAATTGCCGAGCAATTGGACGTACCGGACGTCTCGGGGATCATCGACATTCTGCGCTCATGTCCGACGCAGAGATTACCTTCCGTCATCATGACCTCGCCGGCCGCTTATGCGTTGCACGTGCCCGAGGAATGGCAGTTCGACATGCTGATCGTCGACGAGGCATCCCAAATGCACCTGTCTGCAGCTGCAGCGGGCATTGCATCGTCACGCCAGATCGTCGTATGCGGCGACAGCCAGCAGATGCCGCCTAACAAAACGTTCCAGGCGGCCCTCGACGCTGTGGTGGACGGCAATCCCTCGACCAGTCTTCTGACGGCGGCAGATCTGGCGGGCATGCCGACCACGATGCTCGAACGCCACTACCGGTCGCGGCACCCGTCGCTAATCGATATGTCGAATCGGGTATTCTATAAAGGTCGCCTGCAACAGGTGCCCTCGCCGTGGCCCGCTAGCAATATCGGACTCAAGTATTACTACGTGGGAGGGACCTACGGGCGCGGAACGGACAATACCAATCCGACGGAGGCCCAGGCCGTTGTCGAGGCTGTGCGTCGCCAAGTTAAAAACGGGTCCTTATGGTCGATCGGCATCATTGCCATGAATGAGCGTCAACGTAGCCTCATCGAGTCCATGCTTCAGGATGAAATCAATGCTCATCGGGTCTCGGCGTCGGAGCCATTGTTTGTACGCACGGTTGAGAACGTCCAGGGCGAAGAGCGTGACATCATCTATATCTCGATGACCTACGGCCCTGATCACCGCGGCATCAGTCATTCCAATTTTGGTTCTTTGTCCGATCTCGGAGGCGAAAAGCGGGTCAATGTGATGATGTCCCGCGCCAGGTACCGTATGGAGATCTTCAACTCGATCGATTTCACGATCGCGAGAAAATCCGGAAACTTTGCCACCGAGATCCTTTGCAATTTTCTCTGGGCGGCCAAAAAGGGCTCGATATCGTTCGTTGGGGCATCCCACGATAGCCCACTTGCGAGAGTTCTTGGCGCCTATGACTACACAACGGAACAATACAACCAAGCCATATGCGTCCGCGATGGCACGAGACGTTACATCGGGGCAGTATACCTAACGGGAAAGTCGCATCCACTCGACGAGCTATCGGAACGATCTCAGCTGAAAGCTGCAGGCTGGAAGCTCGCCCGCTTTCGTGCGGAGTGTCTTGACGCCGATCACCCAGGCCATCGAGATGCCGTCGAGGCCCTCATCCAGGAACTCGATGGATTCAAAAGACCCAGTTTATCGTAACTTGCAGATACGATTATGGCCCGCGATCTCTCTCGACCGCCAAGCCGCCGGCAGATCCTGAGCGGCATTCTCGGCCTTGCATGCTGCGCTGTTCTAGACCAGTGCGTGCCGCTCCCGACGCCACGGCGGAAATAGCGCTTGCTCGAGTTTATACTAGACAAATCGGGAAAGACCTATTGGAACTCGATCGGACCGCGAGATCAACTACAGCGGGACTGCCAGACACTCGAGGGTTGTGGCTTCGTAACCTCCACACAGGCGAGGAGGTCACCACGCTGTTCTCGGTATCGGGGCTCTACGACAATGTCGGCTACACTGCAATCTGCACGCATATGCGCGACTAGCGCGAGAACGAGCGGGTCGCTATGGACCCGAAGCTACTCCATCTCCTATGGGCCGTTCAAAGGGGTAGTGGGTTCACCCGTCCATTGGTCATTAACTCCGGATACCGAGCCCCAAAGACGAATGCCAAACTGTGGGCTGAGGGCGCTGCAATCAACTCCCTCCAGATGCGCAAACAAGCTTGCGACATGGTACTCGATGGGATCTGCCGCACAAAATCGCAGAGTATATTCACTCTACGGAGAACGGGGGGCGTAGGGCATTATAATACCTATACCCATATTGATCCCGGCCGCGTTAGGACATGGCGAGGTTAATGCGCGGCCGTGAGATCAATAAGGTGAGACTAACGTTTCTATTTATCTTACTCCCAGTAAAATGCTCTTGTAAATGGTACCAGCTTCTGGCGTCACTCAGTCTCCACTCACACCCAGTCTGACGGTGCAGGCTATCAGCCTAAAGTGCTTCGATCGCAGCAAAGCTTGGTTTTCGCGATACCTTCGCTCCATATTCGCCCCTGTTTTCGATAGGTGAGAGGCCTCACTCGCAAACTCGTCGGGCTCTGGTCGATGCGGCGCGAGGCATTCCTCGCGCATACGCCTATGGCGCTCGTGGGAAACGACCCTGATCCGCTCCAGATCGCCGAACGTTTCAGTAACTCGAGGCACAATTAGGCCGCAGCAACTGCCTGAACGGTCTGCTTTGCCTTTGCACCTTCATCTTGCTTCTTAACCTCTGGCGGAACGAGCCCGGCGGAAACGAATGCTTTGAGCGAACCGCTGAGCCATTCCGCAAATGAGGCCTCAGCTCCAGATGCCGCAAAGAGATCGATCCCGAAACGATCGACATAACTGTCGAATGTAAGTTCAGCCATTTCGGCCAGCGGAATGAAATCGGCCTCAATTCGCTCCCAGACCTCGCAATCGCATTTGCGCAGCGAGATGACCGTAACCTGGCCGTCTTTCTCCATCCTTTGAAGATTGACAATTTCGGTCGGAGTGCCTCGGCCAGAGAATGAACCGTGGTACTCGTTCAGGATCGCAAAGCGCTTTTGCACCGGAAAATGGTCTTTCGCTTCAACTGAGCGCCGCAACATGTCGAGACCATCCATCATGGATTGGCGCTGCGCCGTGATAGGTACAACTAGCATAACGGGCGAATTCACAAGAATGCGTCCAGCTTTACGCTCGACGGCCCAGTCGAATACCAACGGCAGAATATTTGCGCCCAGATCGATGATTGATGACCCGTTACGCAGGTAGGTTCCAAGCCGATCCCAATACTGCACCGCTAAGTGATGGTTCTCCTTGATATCAGACAAGCGAGCACCGGTGCCGAGCTCGTCGACGCCACTCTGCAGAATCCTTCCAAGCTTCGACTTCTTAGCCTCCGCCGAGGTGTCGGCAGCAACGGCCTTCATGCTCACGCCAGCCAGACTGTAGCCGTAATGAAGCATCTGGGAAATAAGCGTTTTGCCCTGCCCGCCGGTACGGTTGCCGACGAGGATTGCTGGATGGTTCATTTAAATATACCTCAGACCTTGGTTAAGCGTGGCTACTGCCAATAATCCAGTCAGCAGTATTAGATGTGGTCACCGCCTGTTACACCAGTTTTCGGCATTTCGCCATGAAATTTTGGGTGCGCTAGATCCGAAAGGTTTTCGCCGACATCCTATCGTTCAAAATGACGGCGTCGCCTGGAATTTGACCATGAAGAACGTGAATTAGCGACGAGTCGATACGAGCCGATTGCGCGATCACGACCTTCCGGCGCCCTTGGGTCTCTGTCGCGTAATGATAGAAATAGAGCGACACCAATCGGGGGAACGGTCGAGATAGAGGATCGCACCCAGAGAGTCGCGCTCTTCAACCGGTCGCTCAGATCAGTGGCGAAACCCGGCCGTCAGGCCTGCCGACAACCTTCCGGGAGAGCAGGTTCGCTCGCTGGCACGAAGTATAAGTAAACCGAACCTCCGCAACAGCGCCACAAGCAGGTTTTCGGAGTGGCTACCAAGCGTGGGATTTCAATCACCCGGACATCCCTTAAGCCGATTACAGCTTCGGTGCCGGGGAGAGCATCTCACCATTGACCGTAATTCCGGCCGGCGTGAACGCGCAGGTCCAGATGGAATCACTGTCACCGGCCTTGCTCGCCAGAGCGTGGAACAGCGCGAATGCCTCGACGCCATCGCCGATCGTCGGATTGATGTCCTGGACAGTCTTCAGACGGTCCAGAGCGGACGAGCAACCCGAGCATCGGAGTGTGATCGTGCCGTCGGGTCGGTCCTCGCCGACCCGCAACTCACCTTCTATGATGAAACTCATCGCCTCGGCCGCAATCCGCGACGGCAGGATGCGCACTTTGAGGTCCTTCAAGTTCAAGGCATCCGCGATCTTACGGCTTTCATCCTCGGATAATCCCCCCTCCCCATTTAGGTCGACCAGCGTCACGGTCGTTCGCGCGGCCTCACCGACATTCAGGCCGTCGATCTGCACCGACAGGGATGCCGTATCCGGGACGAACTCCGACAGCTCGGAAGGAAGCAGCAGCGAGACGAGGCTTACTCCCGACAGGTCCAACCCTATGCGGAACGAGCTGCGATCCGATGCGTCACCGGATTGTAATGACGCAGAGACATTCGAGACCTTGAACTGTCCCACAGCCGAGGTCACCTGGAAGTTGCTAACGCTGCCCGACGCTCCCATTCCGGACCAGAAAGGCAGAACGTTCAGGAGCTTTGCTCGCAGGGTATCCTGTTCTCCGGCTAATGCCACCTTGTCAGCGTGAGCAACCGCAAACGACCAAAGATCGAGGACACCTTTTAAGGGCAGACCCGCGACCGAGAACTGGCTCCCAGCCTGGTCAAAGCCCGCCGTCACCATCGGTGCGCTCCCTTCAGGCGACTTGACCGAATAGCTGAACCGGCCCGCGGAATGGCTGACCTTCCCGGACACTAGATCGCTGTTCGCAGGATCCGGGGCAACCTCGAGGCTCAGGTTTTGACCGCTGTCCTCTACTGTTGCCACAAGATCGTTGCTGAGCTCGACCACGTCGGCCTTCTCATAAGCATAGCGGGCAGACCCGAAGCCACCGAGCCGCGGATCGAAGACACCCTGGAACCGATGTCCCTCGTAGGTCTGCCTGTAGCTCAGTGAGCCCTCGTCTGTTGTTGCCATGATCGCAAGCTTTGAGGGAAGTTCCACCCGAACCAACCAACGACCGCCCGTGAGCGGAGCCAGCTTCGCGACGAGCGGCTGAGGCTCCAGGACCACCTGAGCAACGACTTGTCGGTCCGAGAAAAACTGGGACAAGAGGTGGTTGGAATTCAACACCACCTCGTATTCCTTTCCCGCAGGCCGCACGACGATGGTCTTCTCAGCAAGGACTGTCCGACCAAAATAGGCTGCAAGCACGTTTGAAAGCCTTTCCGCCTCTTCAGCTGTGGCGTCGGATGTCACAAGCGATAGCGGCAGGTCGGAGCTGCCCTCGGGCTCGCCCGCCGCAAAGGTGGGCAAAGCTGCCATACCGCATAGAAACGCGGCAACCAGGATTGAACACTTCATAGGCTCCCTTCGGAAGCCTCCCGTCATCGCGCGATCCATTTGCATACCAAGTCTCAAGCTGGTGCATACCAAGTCTCAAGCTGGCGGAAGCCCTGCTCCGCTGGTCGAAACGCGAATTACCACGAAAAGATAATTCGTGTCATAGGATTTTTCGAATCTGCATCAACCCGAGACGGAAATGCGCCTCAATCTTGAGGGGCTACGAAGTCTCCTCAACCTCAGCGGGCTTTTCATCCGGTCAACTGAGCGCCGATTACCGTAACGACAAGCAGCCTCCTCCATGAAATTTAGATGGTGCGTCTCCAGCTTGACTCTATTACTCCAACCCGATGCCTGGACAGGATAGAATAAAACCCGGACTTGGGACGTGTGCCCCGAAGCGTACCACTACCTTGTTGATGGCCAGTGCGCTCTCTGCTCGCGCTGGGCTCAGTTCCTCACCAGATCCGACCGCCAATATCTTCTGTGGCTAAAAATCCTGATGCGATTCACACCATCGTCGAAAATCATCGCCTCAGGAACGCTACGCTGGATCGCGAACTCCTGTGCGACGCCGCTGGAACCCCTGGCGCAAAGAACGAATAGGGTCCGGGCAGGTCATCTTTGGAACGCATACTTCACAAAGCGGCTTAAAATCACGGTTTTGGGACGGGCTGGCCTTCCCCGATGAATCGAAAAGCCATATACAGGTTGCGGCTACTTATTCCAGTTGGCCGCAACCCGAAGTTTGATCCAGGAATTGCCTGATGTTCCCCCGCGAGCGCGTTGCGCTATTAATTGACGGCCCGAATTTTCATAACAGTTTCAAGGCCCTCAACATCACCATCGATTATTCCAAGCTGCTCGAGTATTTTTCGCAGAACGCGACCCTGGTGAGGGCCTACTACTACACGGCCCTCCGGGAAGACAACGAATACAACTCCCTGCGACCGTTGATCGACTGGCTTGACTATAACGGCTACAAGGTCGTGACAAAGCCCACGAAGGAATTTGTCGACCCCGAGGGCATCAGGCGTGTCAAAGGCAACATGGATATCGAGATCGCGGTTGACGCTCTCGAGATCACGCCCTTTGTCGACCGGATCTATCTCTTCTCGGGCGACGGCGACTTCCGCTCCCTCGTTGAAGTCGTGCAGCGCCGGGGAAAACAGGTCACGGTTGTCTCGACGCTCGCCAGCCGGCCTCCCATGTTGGCCGACGAGCTTCGCCGTCAAGCCGATGCGTTCATCGACGTCGCGCGAATCGCGGATTCCATCAAGAAGGACCGGGATCCGACAGTCCCGCAGGTTGTCCGGGCCGCCTAGGCCGCCGGCCTCCCTGTCCGGATCGGGCGCCTCGACGCCATCCTTCTCCGACGCCCGGGTGGAGAAATCACAGCCTCGACGAGAGACAGGCCGCTTCACAGCGGCCTTTTCGTTTTTGTTCCCCCATTCCCCCAGGCGATTCCATGCGACTCTACCGCAACATCTCGAACGACGGTCTCTGCAAATACTCCCTGATCGACAACCGCACCGGCAAGGTGACCCAGGCCCGGGTCGGGGATCCGGATGAGTTTTTCGCGATTAAGCTCAAGGATGAGTTCGCCGAGGTGGCCTTGCGCGCGATAGCTGAGGCTGCCCGGTCCTGGGACCCGGAATACGCCGCGGATCTCGACGCCCTGGCGGACTGCGCCGGGCCTCATCACCCCCTCTGCAAAAAGCCCGACCGACCGACCGCAACGCTCCAGATTATTTCGGTGTTTATTCCAAATCCCCAAGGACCAGAATATGGCCCAGACGCAAGAACCTTCACCGATTTTTTCAGCCCAGGCGATCCTTGCCTACGCGAACACCCTTTTGGCCGGACCCGGCTCTCGCCTCCGGGTGACCACGATCGCCGAGCAGGGTCATAACTATATTGCGTTCGATGCGCCCAACCCACGTTCCGGAACAACGAGGGTCGTCGCGCCCTTTTGCGAGCCCCGGCCTGGATTCCTGTTTTTCAGGTCTCTCCTCAAGGTGAACGACCCTCGCCGGGGCGGCAACGGGCAGGCGTCTCGGGGGACCAAAGAGATCAGATTTTTCGGAGAAGACGGCCTGTGGCTTGTCGCCGACAGAGCCTCTCTCGAGCGACACTTTCGATCGGTAGGCTCGGGCATCCCGGAAGACCGGCGCGCGGCGTTCGATCAGTTCGTGGAGGAGCGAATTGCACGCGCCCAGTCGTGCGGACAATTCACCGATCGGATCGAGATCATGGATCGCGGGACCGACGGCGATCGCCGCCCTCTCGAACAGCCGTAAGGCCATTACGCGACGGAACCATTCCGGGCAGCATGCTTTATCCGGCCAGAACGATCGATAGGCCGGTTTCGCGCAGCTCACGGGCCGACGCGCAAGCGGCGTTTCGGCGCGGCGGCTGTGGCCGCTCGATCGCCTCATCGATGGAGCGATTTGCCCCATCACCCACTTTGCCTGAGAGTTTCAGAACGATCTAATCTCAAATCAGCCATTTTTGATCTGCCGCGTTGGAAAGTTCTTTCATGCAGTCGCAATTGCGCACCACCCTGCCCGTCTTGCTGTCGCTTCTGTTGGGTTACGGTCTTCTCCAGATGGGGAACACGCTGCAGGGCACGCTCCTCAGCGTCCGCGGCGGCATCGAGAGCTACTCCGCGTTCGAAATCGGCCTCGTCGGAACGGGCTTCTGGATGGGCCTCGTGCTCGGGTCCTTGTACGCGGGCACCCTGATCAGGCGGGTTGGGCATACGCGGGTGTTCGCGGCACTCGCCTCGCTCGCATCAGCGGCGCCGCTCCTGCACGTCTTGTATGTGAATCCCGTTCTCTGGGTTCTCGAGCGGGCGCTCACCGGGTTCTGCTTCGCGGGCCTGTTCATGGTCGTCGAGAGCTGGCTCAACAGCGCATCGAGCTCCCAGATCCGGGGACAGGTCCTCAGCATCTACGGCATGGTCGGCCTGATCGCCGGAATTTCCGGCCAGATGTTGCTGCCGACTTATGATCCATCCCGATTCCAGCTCTTCTGCGTTGTCTCCGTCGTCATCTCGCTCGCGCTCGTGCCTGTCGCCCTCTCCCGGGCTTCGGCACCGTCCACCGCGACGGGTGAGGCACATATCGACGTGTTCCGGCTCTACCGCCAGTCGCCTTTCGGAGTCGTGGCGGCGTTTCTGTGTGGCATCTGCACGGCCTCATTCTTCACCATGGGCCCGCTGCTTGCGCAGCAGATCGGTCTCAACGAAACGAACACGGCCCTCTTCATGGCCATCGGGACGCTCGGCGGATTCGTGATGACCTGGCCGTTCGGTTGGATCTCCGACCGGATTGACCGCCGCGGACTCATCGTGGGCGTGGCCACTGTTGCGACAGTCATCCTGACGGTGTTCGTGACCATGCTCCCGGATGGCTTGCCCACGTGGGTGATCTTCGGGATCGTGGCCATTTTCGGGGCCGTCATCATTCCGACCTACGGCATTGTCATCGCCCACGTGAACGACTTCGTCCCCTCCGGGGAATTCGTCTCCGCATCGGGAGGCCTGCTGATCGTCCAGGGGATCGGCGCCGCCACGGGACCGCTCGTTGCAGGAGCCGCCATGTCGTGGGCCGGGCCGGCTGGCCTTGCCTATACAACGATCGCAGCCCAGGTCCTGATGGCCGTCTGGGGGATGTACCGGATGACGATGCGCTCCGCCCCGACCGCCGAGGCCAAGGAACCGTTCGTCGCGATCCCGACGGCGCCTGTCGGCACGTCCCTGACCCCTGCTCACGAGGCCGCCTAGCGCGGCCTTCGCGAACATGGATTGTTCCCGAACGGGGCCGACACCGAGTGACCGGGGCCGTCCGCCCCGATTACCCCGTCAACTCCCATACAGCTCTTTGATGGCGGTTGTCCGAGAACTGAGTTTTCGGACAGCGCTTCGGCGCGCGCATGTACTCATCGACCTCGCTGCACGCCACAACGTCATGGCCGCTGGGAGCCAAGGGCAGGCCCTCAGGCGCGCCGCTCGTCGTCAAGAATTGCGCACGCGTTCCACGTCAATCTCGCCGCAGCCTCTGGCGCACCACGACCCATTCCGCTCAGGAGCCCCTAAGATCGTGACCTCTCAATACGACACTCTGTCGGTTCTTCGCCAAGTCGCTCAATCGCCAGACCTTTCAACCGCGATCGCCCTGATACCCGACTGCTGGAATCTCGCAATCGTTGGGCCATCGCTCTATGGGCGCCCCAAAGCTTGTGCCTCGATCATTCCTGCTGGCCTGCCGGCCGATCACACGCTGATCCGCCAGCACGAAGACCGCGGCCGAATGCTCGGCCGTGGAAAAACGCGCCACGAGGCCATCGTCCAGGCAGCCGAATACGCGATCCGGACCATCGAGTTCCAGCGAGAACAGCCGTGAAGGCAAACGTCGCTTCGAGTCGCCTCCTGTTCGTGTCCCCCGGCATGCGTCTCGACGCCGAGTATTGGGACGTCATCTGTGCGGAAATCCGGGCGCTCGGGCTCGATCCCGCGACGGCCGAGCCGGAAGAGATCGCCCAAGCACTCGAGCAGGGCCATTCGAAGATCACTGCCAGCCACGGGCAAATTCGGGCCATGCGTGCGGAAGCCAGCCGGCTCTATCGCGAAGCAAAGGATCTCGAGCGAAGCACGCTGCACCACGTAACCCAGTTTGCCGGCGTCCTCAAAGACACGAAATAATCCCGGTTTCCACCAAACGTTCAGGTGGCGCACCCATCCTTGCGGCGACCCGCGGTGCGCAAACGAGGGGGGACGAAGAGCTTAGACGCCACGGTTTCGTCTTAGGGCGCCCGCAGCGTCGCTGACATCAAAATGGATCCCGCCTCTCCTGAGACGGGATCCTGCGGTGTAAGGCGATTACTCGACGATCGTCACCACCTTGCGTGTCGATGGATCGACCAGAACCACATCATCGTTATAGACGAAGTAGCGATAGCCCTTCACGCTGGGGAGGTCGGCCACGATCGTGTCCGGAACCGCTGAGAGTTCAACGTCCTGGGGCACCGTCCAACCCACCGTGACCTTTTCCTTCACGATCACGGGCTTGGTCGTCGCCAGCTTCTGGCGAATGATCGTCCGCTGCTCCGGCGCAAGCGAAATTGACCCAGTCGTTTCCGTCGTGGTCTTCGTGGTCGTCACCGAGGTAGACTGAGCGGAAGCCACAGAAACCAGTCCGAGAGCGGCCACTGTCGCAAGAACCATACGCTTCATCAAAATCTCCTAAACAGATTGCCTCTGCGACCCTCTAACGGCCGTGTACAAAGCTCGTTCCACATTCTCGTTAAATATTTTCGGCCCGAAACTCCATTGCCGGCAGCCTTGGATTCGCGATTCGGTCGTGAGATAATTGTCCCATGGGGCCGTAGCTCAGCTGGGAGAGCGCCTGATTTGCATTCAGGAGGTCGTCGGTTCGATCCCGATCGGCTCCACCAGAATATCAGAGCAAAATATTTCAGTGAATTGATAAGCCAAAATCCCCGAAAGTGGACAATTATCCGCCCAATCGCTTAAGCCTTTTATTTTACACACAGGCTTATATCCCGGTCAGCTGGAGGTCTAAGCTTCTGGTCACCAAAACCAGCCACGGTGGTTCGAATCCGCCTCAGGGTGCCATTTCGGAAGCCAAGAATCAATCAGGCGGAGAATACCCCTTTTCCGCCGCCGAGAAGGGAATTTTATTAACGGCGAGGCTCATGGTCCTGAATTGCGCTCTACGGAGGGTAAGGCCGCCAGCGATGCCGTTTCGTGAACAGAATGCCGCGAGCACCTGACCCGATTGCTCCTGATCGGGAACCGTGCCGGGGAGAGGGCTCAGGTCTCGCGTTCCCTCACCCGCCTTTGGCAGGATGCGAAACCGTCCTGTCACCTGAGCCCGTTGCCGCTGCGTCAGCAACGATGGCGGACCGAGCTTGGTAAGGTCGCGCATTCTGCCCATTTTTTCTCCAGAAACCGTCAGCACTCGTCAACAGTTGGACGATGCATAGTCACAAGCTCGGCGGTATTTCTCTCGCTGCGCGAACGGGACCGCGCTACGATCCGCGGACGTATGGAGACACACCTGATGAACCCGAGACGCTTGACCTTCGTCGCGCTTAGCCTTGCCCTGACCGCCAGCCCGGCCCTGTCGCAGCCGACCGACTTGCCTCCGCGGATCACGATCACGGGAACCGGAAAAGTAACCGCAACGCCCGACATCGCCTCGGTCTCGATTGGGGTCGTCACCTCGGCCGAAACGGCAAGTGAAGCGCTCAGGGCCAACAACTCGGCGATGGGCGAGACAACCGACATGCTGGTGCGGACCGGGGTCGAGCGCCGCGACATGGTGACAAGCGGTTTCTCGGTGCAGCCGCAGTATGACGGCCGTAGCGGCAAGCCCATTCAGGTCGGATTCAGCGTCACAAACTCCCTTTCCGTGCGCCTGCGGGACATCAGCCGCGTCGGCGATGTTCTCGACGCCGCAGTCAAACTCGGCTCGAACCAAATCGGCGGGATCGCTTTCGATATCAGCAACAAGGAACCTTTTCTCGTGAAGGCTCGCGAGGCTGCGGTCGCTGATGCAAAACAGGCGGCTCAGACCTTTGCCAGGGCAGCCGACCTGAAGCTCGTTCGCATTATCTCGATCACCGAATCGTACGACACCGGGGGGCCACGCCCGATGGAAATGCGAACAATGGCGGTCGCTTCCTCTGTGCCGATTCAACCAGGCGAGAATACCGTCAAGGCGTCGGTGACGATTGCCTGGGAGATCGAGCCCGCGCACTAGCGCGCTCATCGTCACCCTACGTCGTCGACGGAGCTATTCCGCCGGCGACTGCATCGGGCATCAATCGGACCAGCGTGCAACTTTCTGGCGACACCGACTCGGGGGCGGATGCAACAGATCCACCGCGATCCCACATCGTGCCGGTGTCCTGGAATTCACCTTAACCCAATGCGCTCAATACAAAAACCTCAGTCCGGCCGCACCACTCGTAAAGCCCGATACCGGAACTCGGTTGCGCAAATTTGGTTTCTTCATCAAGCGCGATTATTAATCGCCCCATTTTTTAACCGACCGGTCTCACGCAGTGCCGACCGAACTGGAGAAAGCCTCCCATGACAACAGCCAAGAAAGCTGCTCCTGCACCGAGATTTAAGGTGGGCGAAGCGGTGGTTTATCCCAGCCGGGGCGTCGGCCGCATCACCGCGATCGAGGAACAGGAGGTCGCCGGCTTCAAGCTCGAGATGTTCGTCATCTCGTTCGACAAGGAAAAGGCGGTTCTGAAAGTCCCGACCGAACGGGCTGCCAAGCAGGGCTTGCGCAAGGTCGCCGACGCGGCCGGCATTGACGCCGCGCTTGCGACCCTGTCCGGCCGCGCCCGGAGCAAGCGCGGGATGTGGTCCCGTCGGGCCATCGAGCTCGAAGCAAAGATTGCCTCCGGGGACATTTCGACGATCGCCGAGGTTGTTCGGGATCTTCACCGCGGCGAAGGCCAAGCTGATGCATCCTTCAGTGAGCGAGGCCTCTATGAGGCGGCCCTCAGCTTCCTTGTGAGCGAGATTTCGGCCTCGAAGGATATCAGCGAAACCGAGACCCTGAGACTGATCGAGGCCGCCTTGGCCAAATCGCCGCGGCCGGCAGCGAAAGCGCTTGTCGCCCCCGATGATGACGATATCGAGGATCAGGTTGCCTGATCGCTCGTTTCCATCCGCAGAGCGGTGGAAGGGGTCTACGGCTTCCGTAGGCCCCTTTTTTCAAGACAAGCCGCAATTGATTGCCGGATTTCGGCACCTTTGGTACGAGGTACCGTACGATTTTTGGTCCGCGAGGGTCGGGATTTTGCAAAAATTCAAATCGCCTCATTTGTGAAGGACCCTTATAGGCAGCAGGCCGATGCCCAGCATAAAAATTCCCAATATTGGGCCCGCTGTTTTTAGACGTTTCGGGGCTTTCCTGGTTGTCGGCCTTGCATCCTGCGCAGCTTATTTTGCCGTCCTGACCATCTCGATCGAAATTGCCGGCCTCGGCACGCTTCCGGGAGCCAAGGCGCCCACCTGTTTCGATCGAACGAGACCCGGGCGACAATGGCCGATCACCTTCGGCGCATCGCTGACCTGGCTTCCGTTCTCGGTGCCAGGGCCTGCGTGTTCGGCGCTCTGGGCCTTCGTGACCCCGGCGAGACCGCTCCACCGAAGGCACTGGAGATTGCCAGGCCCTTCTTTCGGAGCATCGCACCGCATTTTGCGAGTCGCGGCGTCAGCCTTTGCATCGAGGCCAATCCAGCCATCTACAACTACCGATTTCTGACACATACGCAGCAGGCTCTCGAGTTCGTCAGGGCAGTCGATCAGGACGGCATCACCCTTCAGTTCGACACTGGCACCGTCTTCGCAGATGCCGAAAGCCCTTCACTGGCGCCGGAGCTCGTTCGCCACATCGAGCATGTTCACGTCAGCCAGTCGAACCTCACCCCAGTCGAAGAAGGTGGGTTCAATCACGAAGCGATCGGCGCCGCCCTCCGATCCAGCGGCTACCGAGGCTGGATCTCGGCGGAGATGAAGGCGACTGGCGACTGGCGCGCTGCTCCGTCGAACGCTTACGCATTCGCCCATCGGTTCTACCTCTAATGATTTTCACGGAAGTCCTGTAACGGAGAGGCCACCGTGGTGAAAGAAGTCTGTGATCATCTCGGGTTGGCGCTGCAGGCGGCGAAACCGCGGTGGGCCAGACGGTGCAGGTCGGCAACCGATTGGGGCGGTGCCGCGCCCAGGTCGCACCCGGCCGGTTCGGAAGCTGTGGCCGGTTTCGTCCCAGAGGAGCAGCGTCCGATCCTCCCGCCGCGCTTTTCTGAGCGCCGCCCAGTCCCGCTTGGGCCAGACCGCAATCACGAGTTCATCGCGCTTCTCGGCACGGGTGGCGGGGCGCTGCACGCTAAAACCATGTGCCTTGCGGGGGCGTCCCAAATAACGCGGGTGATAGCGCACCCCGAACTCACGCGCGATCAGGGCTGCGACGCGCGTGAGGTTTCAGCGCGCGGTGGCAAAGCCCGCGGCCACCGTACCTCGGTCTAGGAGCCGCCCTGCCGCAAAAGCCTCGCGGCCGCCAGACGACACTCCTCCAACTGGGCCGGCGTCAGGTGCGAGGGCCGCCATATCTGCCGTCCATTGAGCATTCAACTTTGCACGGTCGCTAGGCGCTTTCACGCGTGGCGTGATCCAGCACACATGTCGTTGCCTTGGCCTGCACTATGCTGGCTCACGATGGCCGGAATTCTTGATTCGCTCGACCTCGGTGTTGCGAGGTCTGGATAGGGCAGCTTCATTCCGATCAGCCTCGCGTTTCCCATTAGGTGTGCAGTGCCGATCCTGACGAACTATGCAACTGTGACAGCGGGCCCAATCATCGCAAACGACATAAGCGCCCCGGCTCACGAGGTCGCACATCGCTGCAATCTCTGGCACTTTGATCGCAAGGGCAATCTGCTTTACCCAAAGAACTCGCGAACGCATCCCTATTGGCTAATGCGGTGGCAACGCAATTATCTGCGGGACTCACGGCATGTCATTTACCTGTTCTAAGATTTTGCTGTGGGCCCTCCGTCGGAGATCTCTGGAACCGCATCGCGGACCATTTCGATGCCTTCACGGCCCTCGGAATGCATCAATCACTTCCGCAATGCCGGATATATCTCACAATAGGTGAAACTGCTCTCGAATTTAAAGAGTATGACAATCTTTGTCGTGGTTCGGAGGCAACATGCAGCGACGCGAAGCTCCAACGTTCGAAGAAATACCGAAGGTAAGGACAGACGAGGCGGCCCGGCAGCGCCTCAACGTGTACGAGCCAAACTTCGGGCTGCTCGCCTCCGATTCGAGCTGGCGCAGGAGTTGGGAGCACATCCTCCCCGGCAAGTTCTCGCGCTCGCTCTACAGCGGTCTGCTGTTCGTCGAGCATTCCACAGGCTACGGCGAACTCTACGAAACGGACGGATATGGGCGCATCCGCACGCCGTTCCTGGGGCAATACAGCCCCCTCGGTGGGCGCGCTACATGGACGCACATAGTCCCCGGCTACTTTGGTTTGTCCGGCTTCACTGGGCTGTTGCTGTACGACCGCGCGGCGGGGTACGGCCGTTTCTATGACAGCGACGGTGAGGGCGGCTTCCTCCCGCGTAGTGAATACTCCGGCTGGCGCACGTCGTGGACGCATATCGTCGCCGGGCGCTTCGTCGAATCGTCGCCGTATAGTAGTGTGTTCTTCTATGACGCCAACGAGAGCTTCGGCGAGGTCTGGGCGACGAATGGAACGGGACTGGCAGGCGATGCGCCGCAGCACACGTTCAGGCACGACGCGGACGCATCGTTTACGCATGTTCTTGCCGGCGATTTTCACTGGACACCCGGCTTCATCGAAAACGTTCCGACGTTGAGTGATCTATTCTTCTACGACGCCCGCTCGGGGCGCGGCGAGATGTATCGATGTGACAGGTTTTCCGACGGTGTCGTGTTCGAAAAGACGGCCTCGGCCGACACGTTGCCGCGCCACGTGAGCAGCGTCATCGCAGGAAATTTCGGCGGGCTCGGCAACACCGACGTCGCGTTCTTCGACGGATCGACAGGGACTGTGGCCTTCGTTGCCTTCAAGGACACTAGCGACACCACGGCCGATATCATCGTCCGAGAAACGCAATCGGGGCTGCGGCGCGGCCCGACGATAATCGCCGTCGCAGGCAACTTTTGGATGGCGAACGAGGAGGATCACTGGTTCAGCGACGGGCCACCGGTGTCGTCGCCGCCGCAATTCGATCCCAACTGGCGTTTCGGTACCGGCACATTCTCCGATCTGCTGATCTACGATCGTGTCGCGGGCCGAGGCGAATTCTACTTCCACGAGCCACTCGCGCCTCCGCCGGAACCGCTCGAGGGCTATATCACATCGACCACGTCGCACAATGGATCACCCGCGCGTTCGACGGGAAGCGTGTTGCCGGGAGAAACCATCGCGTTTCATGTCAGCAGCCAGCACGGACCGTACACCATCACGATCTATCGCCAGGGCTCAGAGCACGGCCATCTCGAACAAGAGATGGCGACGATTGAAGGATTGCCGAGCAATCCAACGCCGCTTCCGATCGCGCGCAACGCGTACCGCGACGGCGCGCGGTGGCCCTCGGTCGCGACCTTCGTCATCCCAGACTGGTCGAGCGGCTTCTATGTAGCGCGGGTTAGCACTCAGAACTGGCCTATTTATACGGTGGACATTCCGTTCGTGGTTCGTGCGCCTTCCGCAACGACGAGCGGCGTGCTGCTCGTGCTCGGCGACGCAACCTGGTATTCGTACAATGATTGGGGCGGCCGCAATTCATACGGGCATCTCACAGGCAGCGACTTCGGCGGTGCGTATCCGAGCACATCGGCGTTGCGGATTCCCTTTGGCTTCCAACTATCGTTTGAGCGGCCATTGCACGGCGGCTTCGGCAATTCGCCGCAGACTTGGGAAATTCCGTTCGTGCGCTGGCTGGCGCGCATGGGGATCGCAGTGGACGTCTGCACGTCGCGCGACGTGCATTTCGAGCCGCCGAGCACGCGGGAGTATCGCTTACTGTTGCTGGTCGGACATCCCGAATACTGGAGCGCGCAAATGCGGAGCAACGTCGAGGGCTTCGCGAAGGCCGGCGGTAACGTCGCGTTCTTCGGCGGCAACATCGCGTGGTGGCAGATCCGCATCAGCGACGACGGGCGTCAGCTCGCCTGCTATAAGATCGCCGGGTTCGATCCGGTATCGACAGCGCCCGACCGCGCGCTCACGACCGTGCACTGGTTCGATGACCTCGTGAAGCGCCCCGAAACGAAGCTCACCGGCGTGAGCTGGCTCGGCGACGGCGGGCTCTTCTACGATCAGGACCATCGCTACACCGTCAAGCGTGCGGATCACTGGGCTTTTGCAGGAACGCGTCTGCGTAACGGCGACAAGTTCGGCGGCTATAGTAGCAAGCATGATGGCGTCGATGACAGTTCGGTGGCAGGCGCGGAGACCGACCGTGTTCAGACGAACGGACCAAATGGATTGAAGTCGCCGGTCGGTTACACACTCGCGAGCATCTACGACCTCCATTCGACGTCGTTTGAAGTCGGAACGATGGGCATCTTCAGGCCGGAGAGCGGCGCAGGCGAAGTGTTCAACGCCGCCACGAACAACTGGGCGCTCGGTCTCAACATTGCAGAGCCGCACTGGAATCTCATCGATCAAATCACCCATAACGTTGTCACGCGGCTGGGGTGGGGCCTGTCGAGCGTGTCGCAAGGCAAGAGCATTCCGGGCGCGCCCGTCACGGCCGTGCTCACGGCGTCCGACCGTATCGCGGTCTTCCTTGCCGACGATCAGGGCGAGGTCTACACGAGCGCCGGCCATCCCGATCATGGGTGGACGCCTTGGACGAGCGTATCCGAGGGCAGGACGGTGCCGGGCGGGCCTATAGCTGCGGTGCTCACCGGAACCGGTCGCGTGACACTATTCCTCGCCGATCCCGAAGGTGGTGTTTACACCACGTCAGGAGATGCGCGCGACGGCTGGGCACCATGGACGAGCGTATCTGAGGGCAGCACTGTGCCCGGCGGCCATATAACTGCGGTGCTCACCGGGACCGATCGCGTGACACTATTCCTCGCCGATCCCGGAGGTGGAGTTTTCACCACGTCGGGAAATGCGCGCGACGGCTGGGCACCGTGGACGAGCGTATCTGAGGGCAGCACTATGCCCGGCGCGCGCATCGCGGCCGTCGTGACCGCGCCGAATCGCATCGCGCTTTTCCTTTCCGATCCAGGAGGAGGCGTTTACACGACCTTGGGCAATGCCACCGAGGGCTGGGCGCCGTGGAGCAGCGTGTCCGAAGGCTCGACCACACCCGGCGGCTACGTCAGCGCGGCCGCAACCTCTCCGGATTGCATCGCGCTTTTCCTTTCCGATCCAGGAGGGGGCGTTTACACCACCTCGGGAAATCTCGCCGAGGGCTGGAGGCCGTGGGCGAGCGTGTCCGAGGGTAGCACCACGCCGGGAGCGCCGATTGCAGCGGTAGTTACCGGATCGAAGCGCATCACGCTGGTTCTCTCGGATCCAGTCGGCGGCATCTACACGACCTCGGGCAATGGGAGCGACGGCTGGCAGCCATGGACGAGCATCACGCATGCGCTAACGTCACCGGGCGCGCCGATTTTCGCATTGCCGATGCCGTCGCACAAGGTGCGGCTCCTCATTGCCGACTCGACCGGCCGCATTTACGCCACGACGAGCTATTTGCCACTCGCCTAATGTAGAACGAACCAGTCTCTCGATGACCCGCACCGTCACCGTCCCTCACGAGTGGATCGTTCCCGCTTCGACGAAATGATCCTTTCCCCGCGGCGCTATCAATACGCGCTCGTCATCCCGGTCATCAATGACGGGGATCGGATCCGGGGCCAGCTCCGGGCGATCCGAGATCTCGGTCTCGCGATCGACGTCATCATCACCGATGGCGGATCAACCGACGGATCCCTCGACGAGGCGTTCATCAGGACGACAGGCGTCAACACCCTCCTGGTCAAGAAGGGTCCCGGCCGCCTCAGCGCCCAACTCCGCATGGCTTACGCCTGGGCCCTCGCGCGTGGCTATGAAGGGATCATGACCGTCGACGGCAACGGAAAGGATAGTGTGGATTCCGTCCCGCTCTTCACCCAGGCCCTCGAAAGCGGATACGACCTGATCCAGGGCTTGCGCTATGTCGCCGGCGGGATTGCAGAAAACACGCCACTGGATCGCTTGATCGCCGGGAAGTTTGTGCACGCGCCGCTGATCAGCCTCGGCGCCGGATTCCGCTTCACAGATACTATGAACGGATTTCGGGGTTATTCCGCCAGGGCGCTCAGAGATCCTCGCGTAAACCCATTCCGAGAAGAGTTCCGCGACTACAACCTCCTGTTCTATCTGTCGGTTCGGATCCCGCGTCTTGGTTACAGGCCTGCGAGGTGCCTGTCTCCCGGCGCTATCCGCCGAAAGGGCGGACACCCACCAAGATCAGTGGCTTGAGCGGCCGCTTAGCGATGGTGGGCGAGCTGATCGGAGCAGTTGCGGGGCGGTCGAATCCGTGACCCCAACCAAGGCTTTGGCCGAGTGTGTGGCCATCTTGCACTTCCTTCGAACCGTCCCACCGCCAGGTCACGCGCCTCAGATCTACTCTTCGTGAGCGGTGTCGGCTCGGCACGATGGGATGCAGCCCCTCATTCACGCTGCATGGCGGTGTTCTTTAAGCCCATTGATCCCCGGAAGCGCGGACTCTTCCGCTTGTGAGATCGCTTGATCGCGCAGGAAGCGGCAGATCAAGCATTTCATCTTGCCCTGCGTCGGATCCGATACAGTTGTCACCCTGATCGTGAGCACCAGGCAGCTTGAGGAAAGCAGATGATCCTGGATCGGAGCAAGCTCAATGGCCTATGGTCCTTATGTTGCCCCCACGTGGGGAGTCGGCAGCCATGAGGGCCCTGCGGACCCTCGCTGGCTTCGCAATCCTCCTCGTCCTCGGTGCAGGAGCCTTTGTCGCCCATGCCTGGCAATCAGAGATTGACCCGATCGATCCGCCTGCGCAGACAAGCTTCGACCGAGCGCTCGTGACACGCGGCGCTGACCTGGCCGCCATCGGTAACTGCAACGTCTGCCACACGGCTCCGGGCGGAGAACCATTCGCCGGCGGCCTCGGCATCCCGACACCCTTCGGAACCATCCATTCGACCAACATCACGCCCGATCCGGAGACCGGCATCGGTCGCTGGTCGGAGGCCGCATTCATTCGATCCATGCGAGAGGGCGTGGATCGCGAAGGCCGGCATCTCTATCCCGCGTTCCCTTACGATCACTTCACCCTCGTGTCCGATGAGGACAACCGCGCCCTCTACGCGTTTCTGATGACGCGCAAAGCCGTTGCGGCAACGCCGCCTGCAAACGAGCTTTCGTTCCCGTTCAACTTGCGGATCCTTTTGGCAGGTTGGAAGGCGCTCTATTTCCGCGAAGGGCCGTTCCAGCCGGCCCCGAACCGGTCCGAGGAGTGGAACCGCGGGCGTTATCTGACGGAGGGTTTGAGCCATTGCGGGGCCTGCCACACGCCGCGAAACCGGTTGGGTGCAGAGAAGAAGGACGAGTATTTCGCGGGAGCGGAGGTCGAGAACTGGACCGTCTATGCGATCAACATGAACTCGCCAGCTCCTGTACCCTGGAACCAGGAGAGCCTCGCATTCTACCTGCGCCATGGTTGGCATGAGCACCATGGTGCCTCCCGGGGCTCGATGGCCCCGGTCACCGCCAATCTCGGCTCGATTCCCAAAGCCGACGTGAAAGCGATCGCAGCCTATGTGGCTGACGTCATGGGTCGTCCGAGTCAGGAGCGGATCGCCCGGGGTGAGGCTGCCTTGGCCACGGCTCGGAAGGAAAGCGAATCGCCTTTCGCTATATCGGCGAACTCGACGAACGGAATTGGCGAGGCCATCTTCCTCAGCGCCTGCCAAGGCTGCCATGACGGGCGCCGCCCTGTGCCGTTCGGAGGTCTCAATCTCCATCTCAGCTCCGCCGTCAACGCGCCCAATGCGCAGAACATCATCAATGTCACCCTCTTTGGCCTGCCTGCGGCCCGAGGTGAGCCGAGTGCCATGATGCCGGCCTATCGCGGCGTCCTGAACCAAGATCAGCTTGTGGCCCTGCTCGACTATATTCGCGACCGGTTCAGTGAGGAGCCGGCTTGGACCGACACGCGAGAGCGTGTCGCGGCGACGATGAACGGCGAACGCGAAGTGCCCATTTACAGAATGGACGGCACGACGCAGGCTCCACCGGAAACGAGCATGAGGACCGCACCATGACCGTGACCCTGACCGTCAACGGCAAGACCCAGCGGGTGGATGCCGATCCCGAGACGCCGCTGCTTTACGTGCTGCGCGATCATCTGGAACTCAACGGCGCGAAATATGGTTGCGGCGTCGGACAATGCGGTGCCTGCACCGTCATGGTCGATGGCGAGGCCGTGCTCTCCTGCGTCACACCCGTTCTGCTTCTGGAGGGGCGCCGCGTCACCACCGTGGAAGGCCTGGGGACGCCGGAGAAGCTCGGGCCGATGCAGCAGGCCTTCATCGAGGAGCAGGCGGCCCAGTGCGGCTACTGCATTCCGGGCATGATGATGCGCGCACAAGCCCTTCTGCAGGCGAATCCCAAAGTCGACGAAGCGGCGGTTCGCGCTCATCTCGAGCCTAACCTCTGCCGCTGCGGCACGCATATGCGGATCATCAAGGCCGTGATGCGCGCCGGCGAAATGATGCAACAGAACTCCCGAAACGGTGGAGCTTCCTGATGACCCGCTCCGATGTGACCAATCCCACGCGACGCGGCGTTCTCGCCGGGGGTGGCTCCCTGGTTGTCAGCTTCGCTCTCCTGACGCAGGCCTTCGCCCAAGAGGGCGAGGTACAAGCGACGGCACCTCCTGCCCAGCCGAAGCCGAAATTGCCCGGAAGCCTGTCGGGCGACCCCTTCCTCGATGCCTGGATCCGCATCGACGCCTCCGGCGAGATTTCCGTCTTCACGGGCAAGGCCGAGCTGGGACAGGGCCTCAAGACCGCCATCCTTCAGATCGCCGCAGAGGAGTTGGAAGTCGACCCAGCCACGATCCGCCTGGTCACGGCCGATACCGGACAGACCCCGAACGAGGGTTACACCGCTGGCAGTCAGTCCATGCAGAACAGTGGCACCGCTGTCCGCCACGCGGCGGCTCAGGTGCGCGAGATCCTCATCGGCCAGGCGGCAGACCAGTGGCAGGTTCCGGCAGACCAGTTGCGCGCCGAGAACGGGAGAGTGATCAGGCCAGATGGTCAGGCGCGCGACTACGGCTCCCTCGTCTCGGCTGAAATCCTGCATGTCGAGGCGACGCCACAATCGCGTCTCAAGCCGACAGACCGCTTCCGCGTCATGGGTAAGTCCATGGCGCGCGTCGACATTCCGGCCAAAGTAACGGGCACGCCGATTTACGTGCAGGATTTGCGCATGCCGGGAATGGTCCATGCGCGGGTAGTGCGTCCGCCCCGTCCTGGGGCAATCCTCACGGACCTGGATGCATCCGGCGTCGAGCGGATGCCGGGTGTCGTGGCCGTGGTCCGGAACGGCAGCTTCCTGGCCGTAGTGGCCGAACGGGAGTTCCAGGCGATCCAGGCGATGCGGGTGCTCGAGGCGAAGGCACGTTGGTCGGAGGGCATGAGATTTCCTAACCCAGCCAACTTCATCCAGTCCCTGAAAAATCTCCCCTCGCAACAGGGCGTGGTCGCCGAGAAAAACCAGGCAGCCGTTGCGGCAGCGCAAACCTTCCAGGCCACATTCACGCGCCCCTATCAGATCCATGGCTCGATCGGCCCATCCTGTGCGGTGGCGCTGTTCGAGAACGGCACCACCACGGTCTGGAGCCACACGCAAGGCGTCTATCCCGACCGTGCGGCCATCTCGGAAATGCTCGGCGTCCAGCCGGAGCAGGTGCGCGTGGTCCACGTGGAGGGCTCCGGCTGCTACGGCCACAACGGAGCCGACGATGCGGCCGCCGATGCCGCACTCATCGCCCAGGCGGTGCCGGGCCGGCCGGTTCGCCTGCAATGGATGCGCGAGCAGGAGCATGCCTGGGAACCCTATGGCCCTGCGATGCTGACCGAGGTGCGCGCTTCGCTCGATCAGACCGGGAAAATCGTCGAGTGGAACTACGACCTGTGGAGCAACACCCACAGCACGCGTCCGGGACCTGCCGGTTCGCTCATCGCAGCGCGTTCCCTGCCGACGCCGTTCCAGCCGCCGCCGGCACAACTCAGCATTACGCCCTCCGGCAACGGTGATCGCAATGCGGTGCCGCTCTATTCGATCCCGAACATGCGCGTGATCTGGCACTTCCTGCCGGAAATGCCCTTGCGCGTCTCGGCCCTGAGAGCGCTCGGCGCCTATACGAATGTGTTCGCGATCGAAAGCGCGATGGATGAACTCGCCCTGCTGACGAACGCCGATCCGGTCGAATTCCGCTTGCGCCACATGGAGGATCCGCGCGCACGAGCGGTGATCGAAGCCGCCGCCACTGGCTTCGGCTGGTCCAAAGATCCCCTGCCGGAGGGGCGGGGACGGGGCTTCGCCTTCGCTCGCTACAAGAATTTGGCGGCCTATCTCGCGATGGCGCTCGAACTAGAGGTGGAGCGCGAGACAGGGCGCACCCGTATCATCCGGGTAACGGCGGCAATCGATAGCGGCGAGGTGATTAATCCCAACGGGATCCGGAACCAGACCGAGGGCGGCATTATTCAGGCCGCAAGCTGGACTCTGTATGAAGCCGTCACTTTTGAGGAAGCCGGCATCACCAGTATCGACTGGTCAAGCTATCCGATCATGCGGTTCGGTTCAGTGCCGGAGAAAATCGATGTGCACATCATGGACAGGCCGGGCGAGCCTTTCCTTGGGACCGGGGAAGCCACTCAAGGACCCACTCCGGCTGCTATCGCCAATGCCATTAGGCATGCGACTGGAAAACGGCTCTACGATCTCCCGTTCCGGGCCGAGAAGGTAAAGGCCGCTATCGGCGTATGAGAACCGTGAGTGAGGCGTCCGCCTTTCAGCCGGTTCCCCCAAATTGACTGTCTCCTGATATTCCCGTCACGTCCGAGACAGTCCACGATCCTGTCGTTCAGTACTACGCTTGCTGATCTTAACAAATGCAGGCGGGGCTGCCTCTTACGCTACGTGCATCGCGGTTTCGCTGTCGCAGAGTTGTCCGGCGTATAGGCTGGATCCTCGATCGGGATCACCTGATAGGTCGCTGCCACCTGAATTGCGACGCCTCGATCCCGAGCGCCGACACGTCGATCTCAACTCATAATTCGGCGCGACTCTGTTTCGATTGCTCTCCCGCTCTCATCTCGAGCTCCCCAGCGATTCAAGCCGGAGCTTACAGAGAGAGAGTCGGATCAGACCAGGTCGTTTTATCTACCGAGTGCCACACAGAATCATACCCAGCCTCTGGTACCATTCAGCAGCTGTTTAGCCATCGCCAAATTCAAAATCCCAGAAAGAACCCTCTCATGCCTGTTCTCACCGACGACCAATACCGCACTATCGAGAATAATACTTCTGCCCTCGCATTTTCGATTGATGCGAACGCGATCAATTGGAGGGCCGTCGGCGAAGATGATCCCCTGGACAGGCTTCTGGCTACCGTCCTGATCGGAGTCTCATTTCACCACCTCGAGGCCCGCGAGATTACAGAAGACGAGGATGATGGAATCGGCTTCAAGTCCTATCCTGAGGACTACGACACCCTGCGCGAGCTCGCCGGCGGTCGCCCCTCCTCGACAATGTCGATCGAAGGGCACGACTATATTCTCTTTCTCACGCCCTATTGCGCATAGGGCTCATTGCGTTGAGCCGAACCGAATACGAGGCTCTTGGGGGCCGAACCGGTACGGTCGCCAGTCATCACCCTGACACACTTCACGGATCGATCCGGTCGCACCCTGATCTTTGGGGCAGGCTGAGATCGGTGCAGTGCTCAAACGACCCAGTACTGCCGCCATCCATGAACCTACGTTCTTGAGCGGACACTATGAGCAGCAATGGAAAAGACCGGCTTCGCAGCAATGCGGAGCTGGTGGCACGGGACTACACTCCGGATCTGCGAGCTCGCGGCAAGATCCAGCGGGCGATCGATGACCTCGATCGATACGGGCCACGCACGGTCGGGCGGCGCGACGCGAAGTTTGCCCTCGTGCAGGGTATCGAGGAACTCATCGACGCAAAAGTCGAGATGGCCATCCGCAAACTTATTGACAGGTAATCTTCAGATCGTCGTCTTGTCGCGTTGCGGACCCCTCCGCTTTTTTGGAATCCTGGCCGCAGGCGCCCGGATAAGGATCCCCGACCACGACCATGGCATAGCCCATACATACACAAGGCATCCTCCTACGACCGGCAAGCGGCGGCCCTGTCCGAGCTCACAGGCCAGCCGGTCAACACTTGGTCCGAGGAATGGCGCCTCGAGTGCGAGGCCAGAGCCGTTCTGGAAATGTCGAAGGAGCAGCACGAAGCCTATTTCAACGGGGCAAATGGCGACGCAAGCCAAAGGGGACTCATTGAGCTCCAGGAGATCCGGGCGGCCAAAGACAAACCGCGGTCAGCCTCCCTCTAAACTGGGCATTATATCAAACAAAAAGGGCGCCGGAAAAACCGGCGCCCTCTGAAATCGATGATGCTTAGATCGCTGATCCTCGTAGCACCATCGTGTCTTCATCAGCCGCGAGCTTGACCTGCTTGAGATTCAAGTTCCCGAGCGTCTTGGCATGGATCACCACCGTGGTGTCCCCGACCTTCTTCGCTTTCACACCGCCGCTGGTGGCGCGTGTGATCACGACCTCATCGTCCTCATTCCGCTCAATCTTGAGACGATCCTCAGGCTTGAAGCCCGACTTGTCCCATTCCTTGCGCTCGAGTTGAATCACGGTCGAAAACTTCTTCGGGCTCGACTGGTCCGGTTGCGAATAGACCGAGATGTGGCGAGACCACTCCTTCTCTCCCCAGTTGGCTCGGGTCAGGAGTTCGGCCGTCTTAGCCGCGGACGGGCTCATGCCAGCGCCTTCGCGTGCATCCTTTGCGGCCGAAGGTGCAGCACCTTGCGGCACTGCCGCCGCAACCGGATGCTTCCTCGGACGTCCACGACCGCGCTTCTGCACCGGCTCGAGACCAAGGTTCAACTCCGGCTGCTGCGCCGGCACGGTGGTGGTCGCTTGGGCAGCAACTTCCTCGGGACGCGGATGCTTACGCGGGCGACCACGAGGCCGCTTCACGACAACCGCTTCCTCGGTTGCAGTCGCGGGCTGCGACACAGCCTCCGAGGCCTGCGCTGTCCTTGCAGCGGCCCTCTGCGCACTCTGCTCCGGTAGGCTCTGCGGGGCAACAGCCTGCGCAGCAACGTCCTCGGGACGCGGGTGTTTACGCGGCCGGCCACGGGGACGCTTTACAACGACTGGCTCAGCCGTCTCGGCCTGTCCGAGTGTATGCACCGGTGCTGCGACAGGCGCCGCCTCCGCCTGAACAACCTGAGTTGCGACATCTTCGGGCCGCGGATGCTTGCGCGGCCGGCCACGCGGGCGCTTGACGACAACTTCCTCCGGTGCGGCGGCTGCCGCAACCGGCTGAGCGGGTTGAGGCGCGGGCGGCACCGCAACCGCCTGAACGGGCTGTGGAGCGGCGGCCGTCGCCAATGCACCTGTCGACGCTTGGGTGGCGAGATCTTCAGGCCGCGGATGCTTGCGCGGACGACCCCGCGGGCGCTTCGCAGCGGCTGGTTCCGGTGTGCCAGCTGCGGCAACCGACGGAGTGGCTGGAGTGGGCACAGCAATCGGCGTTTGAGCTACGGCCTCCTCTGGCCGAGGATGCTTCCGCGGCCGGCCACGAGGGCGCGTTACCGCGACCGGCTCGGCTGGCTCGGCATGACCAACTGTCTGCACTGGTGCCGTGACAGGCGCTGTCGCTGCCTGATCTGCCTGAGCGGCAACATCCTCGGGCCGCGGATGCTTGCGCGGGCGACCACGCGGGCGTTTAGCGACAACCGATTCAGGTGCCGCCTCTGCCACAACCGCCTGAACGGGTTGCGGCGCTGCGGGTGCCACAACGGCCTGAACTGGTTCAACTGGTTGAGGCGCGGCGGCTGTCGCCACTGCAGCTGTCGATGCCTGGGCGGCGAGATCTTCAGGCCGCGGGTGCTTACGCGGCCGACCACGCGGACGCTTGGCGACAGCGGGCTCAGGTGTGGCCACCGGCTGCTCGATTACCGGCTGCTCGATTTCGGCTCGCACCTCCGGCTCCGTTGGTACAGGTGGTGCAACCGCGCCGGCTTGAACTGCGAGATCTTCCGGCCGCGGATGCTTGCGTGGGCGACCCCGCGGTCTCTTGCCCACGACCGGCTCCGCCACGGCAGCAGGCTGCGGAGCTTCAGCTTGGATCTCCGGTTGAACTGCCACAGCCGGAGCAACTGCGCTGGCCTGGGCGGCAAGATCCTCTGCACGAGGATGCTTACGCGGCCGACCACGCGGGCGCTTTACTTCCACGGCCTCTCCGGCCTCGGCATGAACTGGCGATTGCGGAGCAGATACGGGCGCGGGCACCACCTGTGCCTCGGCCTGAGCCGGAGGCTGTGGAGCGGTAATAGTCTTCGGAGGCTGTGGAGCGGTAACAGTCGCGGGCACGGCCTGTGCCTCGGCCGCTGCCGGCGGCACCGTGATGATCTCGTCCTCAACTGCATGGTGAGCAGGAGCTGCAGGAGCCGCAGGATGAGAAACCTCCTGGATCCTGCTGAGCGCTTCCCTCACGCTGAACGACATGCCCTCTGCGGAACGAACCACAAGTGGGGCCAGATTAGCGACGGCTTGTATCTGCTGCGCCTGGAGCGACTTTTGCTCGTCCTGCAGCGAAACCATTTTGCCGATCTGCGACACCATGAGTTCCATGGCAGCCCGCATGTTCTCGATGTCCGACGCGATCGTCGTCATCACTTTTTCGAACTGCTGGCTCTCTCCGGATGGAGCCGTCGGGGCTTGAGGTGCCGCCGCGGGTGCTGCTGCTGCCGGAGCCGGCTGGCTTGCCGGCTTCCTGAACAATGCTTCAGCCTCAAGCGACGGCGAAGGACGCCGCCCCATTCCCGGCAGACCGAGTCTTTCACGCCTGACCGGAGAAGCCCCGGCCGGACCAGAACTCGTGCTTTGTTGACCGGCACTCGATTTTCCGAAATGCCGTTCGATGAGACGCGCTGTATCGTCCTTAGGCTGCTTCGACATAAACACCTGCTCCGCTAATTGTGCGGGAGACAAAACCGGGGTCCCTTGCTGGGTGACCTTGAAGCGATCCGCCAACCCCAGACATGAGGGGCAGACATCGTAGGACCGGGAGTTTCGGCCCAGGAGCCAGCCCTTCTGCTTAAACCACTCGTTCACAACCTCGTCCGAGACGACGGTTTTTCTTTCGAACGTGGCAGTCGTGGGACACTTAGAGCAGTGAACGGTGAATCGAACCTTAGACGGAAGACCACCACTCCGGGTGATCACAGGTTCGAACAGACGCACGCTTTTCAGCATACACTTTCCCTTAGAGGCGATTGCCTAGCCTCGACTCCGCTCAGGACTCGTCACCCCGATCCTATGCTTCGATTCGAGTGAATCAGTGCCAACGGGCCGGGGTATTAGCCTATTGCTCAGCCGTGTCCACCACAGCTAACCCCGATAGCATTGACAGGTTCCGACCGACCTGCCTAGTGGTACCCACCCCCGAGCAGGCGGAAATAAAGGATATGTGGGGAAAACTTCCCTAGCGTCAGAAACTTGGTTCCAATTGAATCCCAAAAAGTAAAGTCCGAGAATCTCCGGACCGTCCCTTTCTCCGAGTTTAGAAACGTCATTTAAGCGTGGATATATGGCGTCGAGCACCCCGGGCAGCAAGTTGCCGGCCTAATGGAGCTCCGGTTTTCATCGTCGCACCCTGCCCAAGCGCTGCCAGGGTCAGGCGACCTCACCTGTTCAAACGGTTTCGATCTGGAGATTTTAGTTCTTGGATGAGCGAGAGCTTCCTCAAACCCTTGAAGAAGTTTGAGAGATTGATGGATCACAGCCCGGGCCAAAATAGGTTTTCCAATGCGGGGGCACCTGCGGCGCAGACTCCCGAATAATAATAGTCCCCGGCACGAGGCTATTTCCGGGCGTCGACGGCCAAAAATAGGTGAGGATGGACGTCAATTTAGGCTAAGTATCGTCAAAGAAGTATTCCTATTCTCGCTAACGCGCCCTTTTGGCGACAAAATGACCAAACGTCATCAGCGACCTTTCATCGCTTGAAAGGACATTTGTGCCCTCTGGGTTGATCAATTCCTGACCGGATTTGATCGAGTCTCCTTCGCATAAGTCAGCAGACCTCTCCGCCACGACTTCTCTCAGAGTCGTGCCGAAGGGGCCTCAATACCCCTTGGGCCTTCAGGAAAGCCCGCTGGTTCCAGGAAGAGAACCTCTTCCGCGACCTGCTCTTGGTCGCAAAGCGAAGCCTGACCTCACCACCAACGCGAAACCACCCTGCTGAAACAACCTCGGCAGCCGGCTCGCGGCCAACGGAACCCCCGCCTCTTCAGAGCATGCCCGGCTGCCTCGATGGAGTTTTCAGCCAATGACATCACTGGCCATCCATATTGATCGTCTCAAGAAGAACCTTGAGAAGAACGGCGTGTCGTGGAAGCGGCACAAAATTCTGGAATTGCTCTCATCCACGTTCGGCTACCACAATTCGAATGAGCTGACCGCCGCGCATAAGCGGGGAGAGATCGACCCGCCCAAGGCGGAACCGATCGGCGAGATCGCCCTGCCCAGCGGCGAGAGCATCGTGGTCGTCCGGGACCCGCTCGCTCGGGCGCCCTACGCCATCGACCAGAGCTTTCTCGAGCGC
Organism: Microvirga massiliensis; assembly: GCF_001006805.1. Lineage (GTDB taxonomy): Bacteria > Pseudomonadota > Alphaproteobacteria > Rhizobiales > Beijerinckiaceae > Microvirga > Microvirga massiliensis. The sequence goes on from NZ_LN811368.1 coordinate 40,574, forward strand.
GTCGTTGCCGAGGAGCGGGCCGAGACTTTTGGCCCGCCCCCCTATGGGCACCTCATTGACCTGTCGCGCCTCCTCGACGGGAATCTCGAAAAAATCGGCCCGGCTCTTAAAAGCGGCCCCGGTGCGGAAATGGTCAAAATAGATGTTTTCTGCGCCGTCATGTCGTTCCGGAATAGCGGAGAATCCGTAAATCTGTACCTCTCCGAGGACGATCTCTACTCCGAGGTCGCCGATCTCTGCCGTAATGACTGGCAGCTCAGGTCCCAGATGGGCAATGTCGGCGAGGAGGAATTCGACCTCGCGACCGCATCGGATCGTGAAATCGTCCGATTCTATTATCGTGACAATGAGCGCGAGGGGCTCACGATCGTCGAAAGCCAGCTTGAGGTCCCGGCCTCGATGGTCGGCGCGCTGCCGAGATCTGGTCAGCGGCTGAACCCCAAGGGCACCATCCCGGTCCGGCTCTACCAGGCCGAAACCACCCATCGCCACGGCTCGGATATCTACACCGAGGCTACTCAAGAGGCTCTCGACCGAAGGGTCGCCGCCTACTGCCGGGATCATTGGGGCGATTGGCGGGATGGTTCCGACGCGGGCGACGACGAGACCGATCCTCAAACCCTTTCTGACGAAGAAGTGACCAGAAGGTACTTCGACGCGATGGAAGGCGAATACGTCGAGGGATCCTTCGTCGATATCGAAATCCCGGTCGCCCAGCTCAACCTGCCGGCGTCAACCCGGTCGCAGTCACGGACGTCAAGGGGTGGGGTTCACCCGAGAGCCCGGAAACAGCCCTCGATTAAGTCGCGTCCAGACCAAGGGACAGCCGCAAATGCGCGGAAAGCCATGCTCACGCAGCTCGGGTTCAAGAACTACGAGCTCAATGATGAGCAACGCGACGTGATCCTCGCCGCGCTCCGCCTCTGGCAATCCACGGGTAAGGACCAGATTGCCGACGTCCTAATGGGCTACTCCTGCCTCTACAAGGGCCTCAAATTCGTGATGCCCTGCGCCGAATACTATTTCGGCGAGGATAGCGATCGCGACCAGGCCCTTGCCGAGGTGACCGCATACGCTACGGACATCCGTACCCGGATCGAGGCGATCGGGGGATATGTCTTGGTCGACGAGGATGACGGCCCCGACGAAGATCGGCACACCGTTCAGGTCCTCGTTCCCTTCGAGCATGCTCTCCGGCTCGTCCGGGGAGCTAAGACCGAAGAGCCGTATGACGCCTGGGTCTTGGCCCTGATCGATCTGCTTCTGCCGACCGACATGCCGCGGATCCAAGCTGCCTTCCGCCCGGAGGTTTGGGTCGGCGACCAGGCCATGACCGTCGAGCCGGCCGGCAAGAACACCTGGGACGTGACCGCCGAGATCGTTCAAATGGGCTCTGAGAGGGCTCTCGCGTTACGGGACAACGATTACCCGTCGGACGACCTTCGGAACTCCCGAAACGCCCCTGACTGGGTTCGGGATTGGAATGGACCGTTTCGGGTCGAAGTCGCTGGTGCCATTGCGATGTTCTATGAGCATCTCGACGGCCACGGCAACAAATAGCCCACGCTAGCCACACCACGGGGGCTCTGATGTCGACCTTCGTCAGAGCCTCCCTCAATTCCGAGGCTCATCCCGGTGTTCAAGTCCTGGTCGGCGCCGCGGGGTCCACCCACCCGCAGCAATCTCTCGGATCAGGAGGCTGTACTCGGCAAGGCCTGACCGGTCTCATTCGAGACCAGCATATCCGTGCCCGCCGTGTTCTTTTCCTCTTCTGATTCCGTCTCGTCCGGCTTCCCTGGTTCGACCGGAAGCCATACCCCGAACTCGGACCGGAGCAACCCATCACGCCGAAGATTGCTCAGCGTCCCTACCAGTGTGCTTTGCTTCTGGTCGGGGAACATGTCGCGGATCCGGGGCGTGGAGAGCCCCTCGGGGGCCTTTTGGATTGCAGTCAGAAGTCTGCTCCGGAAGGTGTTCGCACGAGGCTCCGACGTTCCGCCGGCCTCTCGCGGCTTTCGTGGTCTGCCGGGTCCGCGTTTAAAGACCATTGCCTCGGGCGGAGTCTTGGACTCACCCAGAAGTGCGCTGAGATCTTCCTCACCTTTGCGCAGCCACTCCCGTTCGACCTCCAGGGTCGCGATTTGCTCTTCGATCTCGGCAAGCCGAGATCGGATGGCAGCTAGCGCCAGACTTAGCGCCTTGGTATCCAGCATTGACGAACACGCCCCGGTTGAACGCGGGTGCTATCTGTAAACCTGCCAGGGCCAGCGTCAATCGGCAGCTAGGGCGAAAAGACCCTGGAAACTCGACATTCCGTATAGCCGCCGCCGCTACGGAATCGCCGCCGGATCGCTGACGCCTCTCTCTTTGAAGGCCGCCATACCTCCTTAGGTCCGGCTAGGTGACTGAGCGTCCAGTCTCTGGCCAGGAAGCTTGAGGCCCCCGGAACGCCCCTGATACTATTATTCCGAAAGTGTTCCCGCAGACGGGCAATCCTAGAACCCCGAAAGGGAACTCCATGACCTTCGATAAAAACCGATTTTCCCTTCTCATCAAGGCCGCCGGCATAAAGAGGCCCGAGCTCGAGATCCCTGAGGACGACCTGGTCCGGCGGGCTCGCCTGTTTGCCACCCATCACCACGCCGCGGTCGGGCAAAAGCGGAAATACAGCGGGGAAGACTACATCACCCACCCTGCCGCGGTCGTCGCGATCCTCAAGAGCGTCACGAGCGACCCCATCACCCTTGCGGCCGGCTGGGCTCACGACACCGTCGAGGATACCCACGCGACGCACGAGATGGTCCGAAACGAGCTCGGATCGGAAGTCGGCCTTCTGGTCGAAGGCCTGACCGACATTTCGACACCAGAGGATGGAAACAGGGCGACCCGGAAGGCGATCGATCGGGCCCACAGCGCGGCCGCCGACCCGCGGGCCAAAACCGCCAAACTCGCCGACCTGATCCATAACGGGATCGATATCATCGCCCACGATGTCAACTTCGCGAAGGTGTTCCTCCAGGAAAAGGCTCTTCTGCTTCCCGTCCTCGTCGAAGGCGATCAGACCCTTTAGAAAGCGGCTCACCGTGTTCTCGAGGCCGGCCAACATGCTCTCGTTCAAGCGAAACTCGCCGCCAAGGCTGGCTTGGAGCGATAACCCCTCACCAAAGCCGTCTGCCGCTCTCGTCGAGCGGCAGGCTTGATCCTCCGGTTCGAATGCTGTCTTTCCGTGACGTCCTCAAGGGCGAAAGGGCGGAGCGCCAACCGTCCAGCTGGCATGGCCGGTCCTCACGGGCGTCCGACGATATTCCCGGCTCCGAAGCGCTCCAAGAAAAATTCCTCTAACTGTGCTTTCCCATTATAGGCGTAATCAGGAATGTTCCATTTCCAACGCCCTCAGCCTCGAGATTCCCATGCGAATCTATCTCGTCGCGCTCACGACACTCGCCGTTTTTTCGACTCCCGCCGTTGCTCAGTCACAGCTCACGGCTCTCGCGTCACAGAAGGGGCGGTGC
>NZ_LN811368.1:45009-71112 GCF_001006805.1 Microvirga massiliensis
CTATATCGACCCAATGGCCAAGGTTCAAGAGATGTTTTGTGCGGCTGTCGCCACATGCGCCCATCCATCCTCTCCCTGAAGGAAGAGGGCTTTCGGCGCAATTTAGGCTAAGCTTGTCCATGCCGGCAAATTCCTGAAGCCCTGCAAAAACATCCTAATCAACTCAACCTATTCGGATGGCCGCTCCGGATTTTATTTCACGGCAGGGAACACGGTCCTGACATTTAGTGGCTTCGGATCGCAGCAAATCAACGAGGGCCCGGATCGCGTGACGCAGCCGGTCGATATGATTATCACCTCGGCCAGCGGCAGATCGGCAAAATATCGGGCGGTCGGCACGTGCCGCTTCGGCAACCCATACAAGGGCCGAACCAAAATCGAATGTTCGGCCACCGCGCCGGTCGGCCAGTTCGAAGTGGTCTTCGTGACGGATGGCACTCCTCCCGACCTTCGGTAGCCGCTGGAACAAAATTCCAGAAACCCGGGGAGGACACTCCACAAACAGGGTGCCCTCCCCCAACGGAGCGTCCCACATGCGTGTCATGACGGCCATGACACCCATAATACGCCTGGCCCGGGGCCGTCCAATTTTCCTCGCGAAACCCAAGACCTTCCCCATGAGCTCGGATGCCCTCCTCAATGCCGCCAAGCCGTTCGTTGAGCTAAATCGCGAGCTCGAAAAGCTCTATTCGGATCATCCCGATCACTCGATCCTTTTTGGGTGCGGCAGCGCTCATACAGGCAGGAGCAGTCGCGGATCCCATCCGGCCAGAACCTGACACTCGCTCTCTGAGGTCTTCCCCGCGACAGTCGTCTCATACCCCTTTTGCGGTTATCGTCCGACAGCTCGCCACCTCAGTGTGAGATGCGCCTGAAAAGATACTTCATCGGGACCGAGGCCCCACCAAAGATCGTCCATGCCAAACTCTCTCGCGATAGCTGCCCACCCAGTCTCGAACGATCCAACCGTCCCTGGCGAGATTCCCGTCTGGGCCGCCGCGTTCTCGCCCTATGAGCACATCGTTGCCTTAACCCAGAAGCTCACCGGCTCCGCCGATTCGGCTCACGACGAAAGCCATCTCATCCGGGTGTGGACCAACGCAAAACGTATCGCCATGGACGAAGGAGGCGATCTCGAGATCCTGGCCACCGCAACTCTCCTGCATGACTGCGTCGCTGTCGAAAAGAACTCCCCGCTGCGCTCCCAGGCGTCCCGTATGGCCGCCGCTGCGGCCCGCGACCTTCTTCTCGAGGTGGGGTGGAGCGAGGAGCGGATCCAGGCCGTTGCTCATGCGATCGAGGCCCACAGCTTCTCGGCCCGGATCGCCCCGACGACAACCGAGGCCCGCATCCTTCAAGACGCCGATCGCCTCGACGCGCTCGGCGCCATTGGCATTGCCCGCCTGTTCATGGTCAGCGGCCGCCTTGATCGACCAATCTACGATCTTGCCGACCCCATGGCGGAAAACCGCCCACTCGATGAAACGCGTTTCGCTCTCGATCACTTCTGGACCAAGCTTCTGGGCTTACCCGAAACGTTCCAGACCAGACTCGGCCGTGAGCTCGCGGCCGTCCGCGCCGAACGAATTTCAAAATTTATTTTGGATCTCAAGCACGAGATCGGGGCAGAAGCGCTCTGAAAAAACGCTTCTGCGCCTCCAAAAATATCGAATGACCATCTCGAGAGATAACGATGTCCACGAAGCATGCCAAGGTCCTCGTTATCGGATCAGGGCCGGCCGGTCATACCGCCGCCATCTACGCCGCTCGCGCGATGCTCGAGCCTATCCTCGTCACCGGAATACAGACAGGCGGCCAGCTTACGATCACGACCGATGTCGAAAATTTCCGGGGGTTCGCTGAAGCCGTCCAGGGTCCGTGGCTCGTCGAGCAAATGCGGCTCCAGGCTGAAAATGTCGGCACTCGGATCGTCTACGATTATATCAACCAGGTCGACCTCAGCCGGCGCCCCTTCCGGCTCTTTGCCGACAGCGGGGATATTTTCACCTGCGACGCTCTGATCATCGCCACAGGGGCCCAGGCGAAATGGCTCGGCCTGCCCGAGGAGGAGCGCTGGAGATCGGCCGGACTGTCAGCTTGCGCGACCTGTGATGGGTTCTTCTATCGCAACAAGCCCGTGCTCGTGGTCGGTGGCGGCAACACTGCTGTCGAGGAAGCGCTCTATCTTGCCAACCTCGCCAGCAAGGTGACGCTGGTGCATCGGCGCGACACTCTCCGAGCCGAAAAAATCCTGCAGGATCGCCTCTTCAAGAACCCGAAGATTGAGGTCGTTTGGAATACGGCTGTCGAAGAGATCCTCGGCAAGAGCGATCCGGCCGCCGTGACCGGAGCACGCGTTCGCAACGTCATCACAGGTGAAGTCTCCGAACTGAGCGCCGACGGGATCTTCGTCGCGATCGGCCACAAGCCGGCATCCGACCTTTTCCGCGGCCAGCTGGAGCTCACGGACACGGGCTATATCAGAGTCGCTCCGGGCACGGTCGAAACAAGTCGACCCCTTGTTTTCGCTTGCGGGGATTGTGCGGACGACCGCTATAAGCAGGCAGTGACGGCCGCCGGAATGGGCTGCATGGCAGCACTCGACGCCGAGCGTGCCCTCGCCGCGCTCGAAACCGTTTCATTGGCTGCAGAGTAAGACTATGACCGAACCGGGCAGTTTCCGCATCAATCGCGAGACCGCATGGCTCGGCGTCACATGGCCTGAGCCCTCGAGAGCATTCGACCTGACGCCGCAGATCTGGGAGCGTTTCAATCGGCTCAACGGTCGTCTGCGCCAAGCCAGCTTTACGGTCGGCCGAGACGAAACGATCCACCGCAACCACCGGCCGATCTCAAAATACCACACGGCTGGGCGGCACGGGGACCTTCAGTTCGTCGCCGAAGTCTACCCGGTCGGCTGCCGATTCGAGTTTTACCAGACCCTCGTCAGCGAACATCCTAACGGCGGCCGTTACGATTTCCGCAAATTCAGGCTCATGCCGTATCTGGTCAGGAAACGCTTCGAGCTCACGCTCCGGCAGCTTCGAGAACTCCTACTCGAGTGGGGGTTCGTAGAGACCGTCGACATTACGAGCCCGAATCCTGACCCGCTCGCTTATTTCAATAATCGGTGAGACGGCGAGCACGAGAAGCGGAAGGGGATCCATCGCTTCGATCGCGATGAGAGCGGGTGGCCAAGCGTTAAAGAGCTGAAGTCCTGGGATCGTCGCGACTCCGATGGCGTAATTCTCCATCACGGCGACACCCGCTACTACCGTGACCACAAGGGTTATCTCAAGCGCGGCGGCATATACGGCGGCATCAACGGGATGTGGCTCTTCGTTTACGGTCCGGAGCCATTGGGCTACCATCAGGTCTCGGCCCGTGATCTCTTTACCCTCGATGGCAACACGATCCGCTCTCGCCAGCATCCCAGGGCCGCAACCCGCCTGCAAGCAGAGCTCGACAAAGCGGTCAAAGCTCAGAATTTCGAGCGAGCCATCATCCTTCGCGACTTACTCAAAGCCAGGCAACAGCCTCTCGCGGCGTAAGGGCCTGATGGCAAACTTCTGTTACGCAAAGCTTTCTCATGATTGAACTCACGCTGACGCCGGCCCAGCACCGAGCCTGCCGGAATGCAATCTCGCTTGCTCTCGACCTGGCGGAATGCCGCTTCGATGCGATCCTGCGCGTCGAATACGCAGCCGAATCTCTGGACTCGGCTTTCAGCCACGAGACCTTCGGTCAACGGATGAACGCCGCTGCCCGGATCTTCTCGGCAACCCATTCGGCCTACGCTCCAAATTTGAAGCAAGGACAGATACTCCGTGCGTTTCGGACAATCTTTGAGACGCACCTGGATGGCGCACCCGTTCGACTCGACGATGATCAAGCCCACGCCCTGAGGGAAGCTCTCGAGCTCCTCAGCCGGGTGCACCTCGGCCAGTTCCACTTTGCGATCGAAGGGCGAGCGATCCGCGCCAGACCGGAAGGGGCCGAGCTCTATCACGCTTGGCTCAACCGGTGCGCCGGATCGCTAGGGATTCACAATCCAAAGGTCAGCGAAGAAGCCAGCATCACATGGGACCTCTATCAGGTCATTCGGCACCACTACGCCTAGCTTCGAAACTCGCAAGGTGACGTCTCCGGCGAGTTCGATACGCCGGCGGAAACCGGCAGGGAACCGCTCCCTGCAATGGTCCGGGCTGCCGAGTCGTAATACTGCACGCTTCGAGCCCCATTGAGCTAGCACTGTATAGGCAAGGGTTCGTGGACCCGTTCCCTTGATCCCACACCGCGCGGTCCAATATACATGAAATTTTAGTTATTATTCTCCTATAGACATCTATTAACGGGAAAAGCATAAAGGCCTCTACAGAGGACCTCTCACTCCCGAAGCGGTCCTCCATTTCTCAATCGAAGGCGTGCTGCGGCTCGACCTATCTTGATGATCCGGAGCCGGATCGAGATCGCGCCCGCCTAAGAACCGGATGGTTCGCATGAGCGCTGAAGCGTTGCCGCAATTGAAGACCGTCAGAGCGCTTGGAACTTGGAAGGGTCGCTTCCGCACGGATCAGGCAGTGCGGGATTTCGGCTTTACGATCGCCGAACCGGAGAAGCTCGGTGGACAGAACGAGGCGCCCACACCGATGGAATATGTCGTCGGTGCGCTGAATGGATGTCTGGGCGTCGTCATCGAGTTGGTAGCTCAGGAGCAGCGGCTCCAACTCGATAGGTTGGAGATCAGCAGCGCCGGCATAGTAGACCAGCGCGGGCTGTTCGGCTCAGCCAACGTGTCTCCTCACTTCCAGTCCGTCGAGGTCAATGTCGAGATGGCGACCGACGCCGATGAGGCTCAGCTCGCCGCGTTCCAGGAGACGGTCCTGAAGCGTTGTCCCGTCTACAACTTGATCCGGGACAGCGGCGCCGAGATCACCGTGAACTGGAAGAAGGCAGGCTGATCCATGGATGCTTACGGACAGTGGGTGATCGGGCTCGCAGTCGCCTATACGGGGATCCTGATTGCCGCAGGACGAATCGCGAAGCGACGAGCGGCCAAGGGAGCCGACGGGTTTTTCGTCGGCAGTCGTAACTTCTCACCGCTGCTCGTTGCATTCTGTATCACGGGACTGTTTTCCGGCTCGACCTTTATCGCGGTCCTCGAACTCAGTTACCTCAAGGGTATATCGGCAGCTTGGTACGGGGTCGCGGAGACGCTTCAGGTCGCGTTAATCGCACTCATTCTCGTCAAGCCATTCCGCGAGCGCGCGCTCGTGACGATTTCTGGTCTGATTGGCGATCATTACGGTCGCTCGGCCCGCGCGATCGCGGGCGCGATCACCGCCTTCGCCTTCCCGATGTGGTCGGTGGCGACGGCGCTGGCCTTCGCGTCGGCCGTCCATGTCTCGACCGGGATCCCCATGCTGGGGTCGCTCGTGATCACGGCGGTTCTGCTCCTTGCGTATCTCCAGGGCGGCGGCATGTGGTCGATCGCCTTGACGCAGAGCATCAACTGCATCGTTCTTCTGGTGATGCTCGTCCTCGGAATCGTGGCGGTTTTCGTAGGTCCGGGCCTCCGGGGGCTCGGTGATCTGGCACGGTCACATCCCGAGATGTACGACGCGACGAACGTTGGCATGACCCAGATCGCAGCGTGGTTCGGCACCTTTATTGTCAACGTGCCACTCGCGCAGGCGGCGTTTCAGATGGCGGTCTCCTGCCGCACGCCCGAAGAGGGCCAGCGCGGGCTTTACCTGGCGTGCTGGATGGGGGTGCCCTTCGTAATCGTAGCCGCGCTCCTGGGCTTGGCGGCTGCCTCTGCGCTTCCAGGCGATACGCGCGGCCTGATTGCTGTCCCGCACTTCATGCAATCCGTGCTGCCCGCCCCCCTGGTCGGCCTGTTCTTCCTCGGCATTTGGGCCTGTGCGCTCGGCTGGGCGGCTCCCTGCCAGTTCTCGGGGGCGACCTCGCTCGGGCGGGACGTGATGACAGCGATACGCCCGCACGCCAGCGGAGCTGATGTCGTTCGGTATACGAAATGGGCTCTCGTCCTCCTCACCGGTCTCATGATTCTGTTCGGTGTGCTTCGCTCCGAACAGTCGGCATGGTGGAACATTCTCGCGTGGACGGCGCGCAATTCTGCGACCTTTGCCCCCGTACTGGCCGTGCTGTTGTGGCAAGGGGCCACCCGCTCGGCAGCCGTGACCTCCATGGTCGTCGGATTCGCGGTCGGAATGCTCTGGTATCAACTCAGCGGTTGGGGGATTGCGAACTTCCTGTATGGCATCCATCCGGTCTGGCTCGGCATGAGCGCTAACATCGTGGTTCTCGTGCTTGTCTCGTTGCTGACTACTCCGACAGGCTGGGACTTGTCGCTGGGGACGTTGCGCCAGATTGCCTGGTTCTTGCTCGCCAGCGGTTTAGGCCTTGCGGTTGTCACTTACGCCACGTTCAGCGCGCTCCAGCCGACAGGACTTCTCGGCTTGTTCGTCTTTCTGGCCGCTCTCAGCCTGTCTGTCGGTCTCATGTTGCTGCTGAGGCCGCGCGAGGAACCAGCGCCGCTGGCAGAAGGGACCGTCCCTGCCTCTCCGTCGTGAATGAGTCTGCGGGTAACCGCAGTTCCCAGATCGACCTCGGTAGGCCGGTGTCTCGATGAGACCGATGGTCCTATCTCCAGATCAGCGTTCCAGCGCATGTGCGGCTAATGGCAGGTAGCGAGCGAATGGCGGCGGCTAGGTCGCCATTCCGAGTGCACGCCAGGCCTTCGGCACTGTCCGCCTCATCGCGTTAATCAAGGCACGCTCCTATGCTACGACCTACGGATTGGGCAGCGGGGGGACGCCGGCCCTCCACTCGGACCAATGAGCTACGATGTGGTCCACCATCCGGCTGCCCACGGTGGCTATGTTGTCGACCGTCTCGGCGAAACCACCGGCCGTCTGACCCGGGGCGGGATCGAGATGCTGGAGCGTGGTCTCGTTCGGATTGCCTTGATCGAAATTCACCGCTCCTCGCAGGCTAAGGAGCCGGCGGTCTCCCAGCGACCGCTGGATTACCTGGGCGATGGCAGCCGCCTCCATCTCCGTGATGAGATAGTCGTCGGCGCCATAAAGCTTGGCGATATACTGCGCCTGGGCTGACATGCCCGGCCCGTGGAAGAAAGTGTCGCCCGTCATGTGGGTGCCAGTCTTCACTGAAGGTGCCTGCCGAGCAGCGTGCTGCGGGTAGCGCATGCGATACGACCGCGCAGACTCGGAATCCTTCAGGTTGGTCTTGCCCGTCAGGTGCATCGCCCACCCAACCAGATCGGCGTTGAGCGGGAACACCCGCACCTTTTCATAGCCTTTGCGAGGCATGAAGGTCGGGGCGCCGGGCTCTCCCTCCTCCGGAGCCCAGCGGTGGCCGAGATCGTAATCAACGAGCCAGGTCGCCCAGCTGACATCGGCAATTGTCCCACGCTCGGGCGGCGTTCCGGCAACCCCGCTGATGATGAAGTAGGTCTCCGACATGTCGAACTGCGGGTTCAGGATGATCGCCTGAACCGAAGAGGACGACGCGACCTTGCCCATGCCCAGGACAGAGCCGCAGACTCCGTCATCGTTGCAGTAGACTGGGTTGAGGGCACCTCTGACGGTGATTGGTTTGCTCTGGGTGAAGTAGCGCTCGTACCAATGCTGAAACTCGCCGGCTCGGTCTCCGGTATTCTGACCGATTTCGAACATCGAGCCGATGAATACCTTCACCTTCACGGGCTCATCGGCACAAGCCGGCATCGCCATCAACGCGGGGAACGAGATCACTAAGGCCACGGTTGTAGCAAGCTTGCGAATTGCCATCAGGCAGTCCTCCTGGAACGACGCCGCAGAGACGCGCGATCCCTAACATAAAGCAAGAACCTAGCATCCGCCGAATCAGTGAAAGACCTCCGCCAACTTCCTCGCAAGCAGGACCCGAGAAGTCGACGACAGTTGGCTGCAATCCCGGGGCACTACGGCTCCGACTGGAAACGAGACCTCCACGCCGGAAAGCATGACCACGGGGACCCAATCTAGCCGGCCGGCATCGTCAATCTTGATACGCAAATAGGCCTCGGCAAGGAAACGCTTTCCACGGTCTTCCAGATTGCCGACGCTCGACCGAAAGTACTCTGCCGGGCTTCTAGACTCAATGCGTTCAACCTGGGACTATCAAACGGTGAGCCGGCAAGGACTTGGTGCACTCCAACTCTAGACGGCCGTGGGGACATGGCTTCCACTGCCCGGTACCCACGGCTCCACCCCATCACCTGTTTAGTAGGGTCGTCCTTGCGGCTGGAACCGCACGTAATAATCTCCCATCGAGTTCTTCTCTAACAGGGTACGAAAACGCTGCTTCCGACCATTATTGAGCCGCACGATGAAGACGCAGTGAAGCTCACCTTCATCGGCGTCGAACAATTCGGTCGCCACGTGCACGAGATCAACAGCTGTTTGGACTCCGTTCTCCTGAGCCGTCAAATTGAACTGGCTCAAGATGATACGCCAGATCTCCGTGTTTGCGCATTCGTCATTTGAAGACTTTTGTGCCGGAGCCACAGGCGACGTCTGTTAAGGCTGTGGTGTGGGGGTTGTCGCATTCTGCTCCGCCTGCAGTCTCGCCGTCTCCGCGAGTTCCAGCTTTCTCCGTTGGTCCTCTGCCTCGGTGGCTCGCCGGATCTCAGCTAGCTTTTCCTCTGCGGCCTTCTTCTCCTGTTGAGCACGTTCATTCTCGGCCTTGAGTTCAGCCAAGCGGCGCTCCTCAGACTCAGCTTGGCGAGCCATCGCTACGGCTGCCTCGCGGTCGCGCCGCGTTTGCTCCTCGATCTCCCTCGCGCGTCGTGCAGAGACCAACCGTTCCTCGGCCAGCTGTCGGGCAAGCCGAGCCTGGTCTGCTTCTTTCTGGGCCTCTGATAGCCTGTTCTGCTCGAGCTCGGCTCGGCGTGCGGTCTCCTCGGCAACTCTCCTGTCCCGCTGAGCCTGTTCAACCGCTCTCTGAGCATTCGCCTCCGCGAGAGCAATTTGCGCCTGCTCTTGCACTGCCCGCTGAGCCAATTGCCGTCGTGCTTGGCTAACGATTTGGGCAAGATCGCGCTCGATCCGACGCGCTAATTGATCTGTGACCTCGGCTTCATTGGGCCCCGGGCGAACACCCCTCTGAGCTACCGCTTCGGTGAGCTCCCTTTCACAGTCCCGGTAGGCATTCCCCGCAGTGGCAATATCCTCGTCCGTCCACTCTTCGGCAGGCTTACCAAGGGGAGCCGCCGATTTCTGCTTATCCCAACGCCAAAAAGTAGGATCGAGTGTATGGCGATGCAGACCGCAGCCCCCGTTTGCCTGGACATAGACTTCGATCCAGTTAGGCCGGCCGCCGTTTTCCACAACGCCAAACGGTTTAGCGGGAGCGAGATTTGGTTCCTCCACGCGCCCTCCCCCAAACCAGGATGGAGGCTGCATGTTCGGCGTGTAGAAGTTAGGACCGAATTGCTTGGCCGGATCGGCAGCGACATCACTTGTCACGACGGCGAACAAACTCACGAAGGCTGCCCCAAAGGCAGGGAACTTACCGACGGTATCGACGTTCGGTTCTTCTACGACCGCCCGGACATCTCCGAGACGCCGTTCGCTTACAAGTCGGCTGATATTGTCCGTGCTCAGATCGAACGCTACGGGCTCGCCGATGTTGTTGGTCTGATCGAACCGCTCGGCTGCATTATGGCTGGCGACTACGACAAGCCGTGGATGAACAGAAAGAGAGCGGCTCCCGCCTGAAGGCAGCCACTGTCCTCTCCGGTACGACAACTCGATGCGGCCGATCACTGAGGCCGCTCACCTGATTGCTTCACCCCATAGGTTTCGGGATGACTGCCTTCAAAACCATCTCTGGCCCCGTCAGCCCTGCGCAGCTCGCCATGGCGGGATATGGCGCCCCGGATCCGCGGCGCGGCAACACGTATGCCCTCACAATGGCAACGTATACAATCTCCTCCCAATATTCCGGGATGCAGGCCGTGGTCCGCGAGAATGCCGTCCCCGCGAAAGGCGAGGAGCAGCGTTATGCTCGCCCGGTTTACTCGTGCAGCGAACCGGTTCCCGTCGATACCTTTGCGTTCGACATGATCCGGAGAGCGTCGGCCTCGGCGGATGGAAACGGCTTTTTCGGCTTCTATAACGCCCGCAGCGCCAAGCATCACGACGGCACGGCACACCAGTATTCCAGCGAGGCCGCGCATGCGATCCTCGCTCTGGAGGGCCTCAACATAGTTCCTGAGGACCTCGTGGCCGTGGCCCTCCTTGGCCAGCGGGCCCAGGAGTGCCTGAAACCCGCCCGCGATCCCGCGAGGCTGAAGGCTACAGGCACCGAAGCCCTCGCCCGACTCATCGCCCGCGTCGTCCTCAACAGCGGAGAGACCGACGCAGCCGTGCTAGGGGCCCTCGACCAGATCCTTTCCCAAACCCGTCGCTTGGTCGAGGAAACCCTCTCGAGCTCGGATCCCAAAACGACGCAGCTTAGTTAGGCATGGCGTCGCAAGCGGTAGCCGAACCACCGAGCGTCAGTCGCGCCCCGTTGCCTTTGATCCAAAACTCGGTTCCATCGCTCGCATAGCGGCCGCCATCCGCCGAGAGCACTTGAGGCAAGGTGATTTCGGTGCGCAGTCCTGCAATGGACAAACGTACTGATCCCGGTCCGGCGCCTAGAGGGGAGAAGATCGCCGTCAGGGATCTGCCATCCGCGCAGGAATATCGAACTTCCGTCGCAGAAGCACGTCCCGCAAGAAGCGAAAGTGAAATGACGCTGATGATACGGAGTAAAACCTTTGGCGTCGTATCGAGAGGCAGTGAGGACGCTGCCCCTCATAGCTCCTTCACGCAAGCGATGCGGGTCAGGTCCACAGATCAGCACCGTGAACCCGGGCAACGTGGTCAAACCAACCACTGGCCATGGTGCCGGCGCCCATGAGGGAATCCAGCGCGTTCTCGTAAGCATGGGGCAGGTGGTACTTGTCGACTGCATCAGCCAACAAGGCGAGCCCTCCCAATTTCTCAGAAATGGTGTTGTCCGGGGCGAGAAGACTATTGGCGGCATTCAGTTGCAGTGCACCCAGTAACGAACCGATAAATTTTACGTCGCCGAAATGGATGATGTCGTCGCTGAAGAGGATGTTGCTCAATCGGTTCGGCGGGTCCGCACTGTAGTTCCCGACAGGGTCGCCATACACCACGTAGTTCGTCACTTCCGGTGTGCTGCCGTCCGGGATCGCAGAAGCCGCAATCCCGGGAGCACCGAAGGTCAGGCCGTCAAGGTCGAGTTGCGCGGCTACATATTGTGCTTCGGCTCCGCCAAGGGAGTGGCCCGTCACATGAACGTCTTCTTTTGAGATCCCCCGCGCCTCTGCGGCCTCGATGACATCTTTCGTGAAGTTGAGGGCATCCGTATACGCATCCGGGACCTGACCGCGGTAGACCTGGGCATCCGCGGCGAGTTGAGCCGCCACAAATACAGGGTTGGTCTTGAAGAGGTCACTGGAGGGGTCGGTCCCCTCGAAGGCGACGACGATCTGATCTGCCTGACCGGGACCGTCGACTTGCAGCGCGGCACCGTAAAAGCCCGAGTTCTCGTTGAAGCCCTCCTCCACAAGCGTGAAGGGGGATGGAGGCAGCTCAGTGAGGTGGTGGTAGGTCCATTGCGCGGCATGAAAGAAATCCACCGCAGTAAGGCCCGCGGTTCCGACAACGTCCTGTTGACCTGAGAGGTTGAAGAACTCCTCCAAGGTGAAGCCGCCTGCGTGTTGGACCTGCAAAGCGCTGAACGGGGACAGGGTATCCATAGGCGCCGCTCCAGATTGACCGGGCCCACCAGCTGCAGCGGTCGATCCGCCCTCTCTTGAGCTGTAGGGCCCGCACCGGGACTCCCCCACGCAGGCATTCTTCATCCCGCGCGTGGCAAAAGTGCGACCGGGGCCCCAGCGACCGCTCCGGGCCGGAACTCTGGATGTCAGCGCGGCCGATCTCCTAACGACCCTCTATTAGGACGACATCCTCAGGGCCGATGGCGTCCAGTGGCACAACCCGAACAGATGTCCGCACCTACCATGCGCGCCATGCGTCGCTCTTCGATACAAGATCAAAGATCAGCGATTCACACGCTCTTGATCCGTGATCAGACGCCAACCGACTGGCATAGCCCGGTGATCCGCGCCGGTCTGATCGCTGCCCCACACTAGCAAGGAACTCCCTTTGACCGCCGATGTCGTTCCTCTATTTCGCGCTGCAACACCTGCCGACGCGGAAGCCCGCACCAACGATGCTATCGACACGGCGGTGGTCCTCGGCTGGGCCAGCGCGACCCTTGCTGCGCACAAGCAGGCCGGTGATTTCGAGGGCGATCATGAGGATCAAATCTGGTATCTCCTTGGCTCGCTGATCGTCCTGTGTCGATTCAAGGGCGTTGATTTCGACGCAATTGTTGCCAGTGCCAAAAAGGAACTCGCCGGCGTCGAGGTCGACCAGACGAGCTAACGGCTCGCAGTCATCACCGCAGCGCACCCAAGAGGAACCGCACCGCAACTCATGGCGGGCACCAGCCCGACCAAGAAGTTGGGTGTTCCGTCCCCGAGGATCATGCCGGACTGCCAGGCGGATGCGGTGTTCGCTTCTCGGCAACTGATTTCTTGGAATAAAGTTGCTCAAACGTCGGATTTGTTGAAATTTCCCGCCCTCCTGCCGAGACCTACTAATCTCGAGCATCTCCTGCCAAGCGCGACGAACGCCCCATATCGCTTGGTTCTGTCTGCGCCCGAGCAGCCAGTGGCATGCCACACAATTGCTCCAAATTGGCCACCGTGCTAGTTGTGCCGTAACGGCAACCATTTTGCTGGAGCAAATTACAAGAAACGGATTTCTGAAACAGGAACTATTGCCATGACGCCAAAAAATCGTGGACGCCCAGCAAAAATAACAGATATGACGCTGGGCAGTCGGGTCTTAAGCCTCGCGCGACAGTGGAAGCGAGGGAACTATGTCAGCGTTCGGGCCCTCGAGCTGGCCCATACTCTCCTGGACGAGCCGGACTTCGACGCCGCCCTGGAGCAGAGGATCGACGATATCTACGAGGCCATTGGCGCCGACTCGGTCGCCCCCTTCACGAGTTGGCTGCGTAACTGCGCCAGCATGGTTCTGAGCGAGCGGAATGACGACACCGGGCAGAGCCTCATCATGGTCAACTACCTGTTCGTGGTCCCCGTCGAAGGTCCTCCGGACGAAGTCGAGGGCCTCTTGGGTTCCGATGATGCAGTCAACATCCTGACCGAATCGTTCAAGATGGCCCATGTGATTGCCCCGGGAGAAGCCCTCAAGATCTGCAATCACCCTCTCCGCGTCACCGATCTCGCTATGGCCCTGCCCGGGCAGATCCGCACGCTATGTCGCTGCGCCATCAGTCCAGATCCAGCGGAACACCAACCGGGATACGACGTTCTCGAGTCGATCAAGGCCAAATCCGATGCCTTGGCTGATTTGGATGATCAGGAGCCTGTTGGCCAACGGGCCTTCATCGGCATCAGTATCCTCTCGGACCCGGACGGGCCTGACGAGGCGGTCCACACAGGGCCGAACTCGTCTAACCGCTTCGTTCCTTGGTACGAAGAGATCAACAGCCGACTCGGCAGCCTCGATACCATTATTCAGCACCCACTGTCGTGGAACAAGGCCATGGGGCGGATGACGTCCACCCACATCCAGAGGGCCTTCGAGACCGAGGCGAGCTTGAAGGACCGCAACTTTACGTCCATCGAAGGGCGCGTCTTGCACATCGCGCCGGACTCCCGCGGGCGTCTCGTGATGGCTCTCGAACGCGACCACGACATCCTGGGACCCGTTTCCGTGCCGGCCATCCTCGCTGCCAGGAGCGGCGACGCCATTATGTCCTGCCTCGAAAGCCTTGCTCTTGAAGTTCGAGAGCACGACGACGCCCGCGCGCTTCCACTCCGCGGACGTGGACTTCACTGATCCAGCGTTAGACCGCTGTTCCCAGATACTCACTGCGGCGCAGCCGCCCAATCTCGGCTGCAGCACAGGCAGAAACGAGATTCACTATCCGGTCTGCCTCGAATGCCCTGCCGCCCTGATCCCGGCGGGCCATTCCCATTACGAAGGTGCCTCCCGTAGGAGCAACGGCCTTCAGGCCGAATGGCGGCTTTCCTCGATCGACTGCGCCTCTGGTCCCGGGACCGGCGGCCGTGCGAACTTTCTTAACGCCACGCTGCACCGTTGGGTCAGCTGATTTTCATTTAGAAAAATCACTCCGAGCGAGACAAGATTTTTCTCAAAGACCGGTTTCAAGGACCACTACGGCCATCACCAAACTCGATTTTCGGCTATAAACTTTTCACGTGACGCCCATTCTTCTGGACGAGGTCGAACTCGTCGACGCGCCGACCCGCACAGGCGAACGACAGTTCTTTGAGGGGATTTGGGCCCAATCCGAGGCCGAATGTGACGACGAAGAGGGCCCCAACTCACGGACACTGATCGACATGCGCAGCAAGAAGACCGGTCCGCCCTTCGACCAGTATGAGAACCACTGCCGGATCACGACCGTCGATGGCGGCCCTACCGGCGCAACATTGAAACTATCATGCCACGAATTCTGGGGAGACTTCGAGAAGAAGCGAGATGCCACCCTCACTTCTATTCGCATCACACCACGCAGTGCGCAAAGCATCCGAATTGACGGTAAACCATTTGTGCGCTGCCTGAGGTAGAACCGAACGATCAACGGTTTCCGACGAAACAACCCGGGTGCGCAGCGGACGCCTATATAGGTATTTCACGCGCCCGGCCCTGATCGCACTGACCTTAGGTTCAGAACCCATAACTGACCAAAAGCGTTCGATGACTGCTCCCTGTGTCGGTCGTAGATCTTGAAGTAGCAGTCGATCGTGAGCCGCCCGTGTTATGTGGCACGACCGGATTGACGCTTAACGCGTTTCTGTCTTTCGAGCGGAGACTAGAAGCATCATCGGTCGCTCAAGCTCTTCGGCCAGTTCCGGCGCCTGCTCGATTTGTTCGCGCGTTGGGGCGAATTCCTCGACCCGGCGCACCTTGAAGTCCGCATCGATCAGGGTGTTGAGCGTCGTGCCGAGAGTCCGATGATATTTCAGCACTCCCTTCGCGAACCAATCCGTGCGCCGCTCGCCCTCGACCGAATAGCCGTTGACCGGCCAGGTCTTGCGGCCGTCTTCATCGGCGATCCAATGCGGATGGGCCGCCGCCATGAAGATCGGATGCTCGGCCGTAAAGACCAGATCTCCCCCGGAAACCAGCGTCTTGTGGATCATGCGCGTGAGGCGCCGGAAATCCTCGACATAGTGAAACGTTAGGGCACTGTAGACGAGCTCGAAAGCCGCCTCGGGCAGTTCCAGCATCTCGAGATCCGCGATCCGATATTCAATGGCGGGGTCTGAGCTATCGGCCTTGGCGCGGGCGATCATGTTATGCGACAGATCGAGGCCAAGCACTGAGACCGCGCCCTGTGTGCGCATCCAGCGCGAGGCCCAGCCGAAGCCGCAGCCCAGATCGGCCACGCGCTTGCCCGTTAGCGCAGGCAACATAGCCCGGACTGCCGGCCATTCGGGTGCGCCGTCCAGCCCATGCACCTGCCGCGGTAACTGGCTGTAGCCAGAGAAGAAATCGGGATTGTCGTAGATATTCTGTGCCATGTTTATCTCCGTAATAACGGGAAGACGAGGCACGGTTCAGAGGCGAAAGACGTCATCCGTGAGGGCGAGGCCAGGGTTGGCGATCAGAAGCGTGCGGTGCTCCCGGCGCGCCTTTTTTTGAGCGCGACCCGGTCCCGCTTGGGCCAGACTGCGATCACCAGCTCATCGCGCTCACGGGCTTGGGTGGCGGGGCGCGGCACGCTAAACCCATGCGCCTTGAGGGGCCGCTCCAGATAGCGCAGATGATAGTGAACCTGAAACTCCCGCTCGATCAGGGTGGCAATGCGCTTGAGGGTCCAACGCTCGCTGGCAAAACCCGCCGCCATGGCGCCCCGGTCCAGGAGCCGACCCAGACGCGCCCAGGCCTTCTCATCAAGCCGGGGCGCTCGTCCTGTTCTGGCTCGGGCGGCCAATCCGGGCCGGCCCTGCTGAGCCAGAGTAGCAGCCCAACGAGAGACACTGGCGCGGCTGACCCCCAACTGGCGGGCAATCTCGGCTTGGGAGAACCGTCCCTGCCGCAACAGCCCCGCGGCCGCCAGACGACGCTCCTCCATCTGCTCCAGCGTCAGATGCGCCGGACGCCAAACGTTGTCCTCCATCGCGCACCTCCTCACGATGATCGACACCGCCCTATGTTACACCCTCTGCGTGAAGATCATTAATTGAACAGGGCGTCGATCGCGTCCTGTGACGTCACACCGGCGTCCGTCGCGAGCGAGGGACCGTTGAGCAGCGCCTTGTCGCCAACTCGGTCGGGAGCCTCGAGCATCGGAACATCCTTGAAGCTCTCCAGTCCGCCCCAGATCTGAATCATCTGGCCGACACGCTCCTCGACGAAGCGCATCGCCGTGACGACCTTCTCGATCCGCTGACCAGTGATGTCCTGGAAATTGCAGGCCTCGAAGATGCTGATCACGTGATCGGAAATTTCGCGAACGTAATCCTTATCACCGCCGGCTAACCGCGCTGCCAGGTTTCCAGCCAGTTCCTCGATGCGCTCGGCCGAGGCGAGGATCGTGTTCGTCGCCGTCTCGGTTCCCATCACGATCGCCCCGAGCTCGTCGGTCACGCGGGCCATCTCCTGGCCCTTCGCCCCTGCATAGTGCAGCGTCGCGATCTCCAGCTTCGTGCGCTGGATCGCCTCGGAAATAGAGTCGAGCTCCACCTTCAAGCGGAGCGCTTCCTGCATGTCCCGCCGGTGCTCCTCGATCAGGGAGGCCGACACCTCTCGTGCCGGGGCAAGACTCTCTTTGATGACGCTCAGCGCGCTCATGATTTCGAGGTGCCGCTCAACGGCCTCTCCGTCGGCGATCGGTACGGCCCGACGGCCCTCAATGCGATACATTCTCTGTGGTTTCATGATCTTACCGGGGGAGAACTCACTCACCAAAGACGGTGCTGATCTTCGATCGCAGGGTTTCCGCGTTGAAGGGTTTGACGATGTAGTTGTTCACGCCGGCCTTCTTGGCTGCAATGACGTTCTCGGTCTTGGCCTCGGCCGTGACCATGATGAACGGAAGCGCGTTCAAATCGGAATCAGCCCGCACCTGCTGGAGCAGTTCATACCCGGTCATGGGCGCCATGTTCCAGTCCGAGATAACGAGCCCGTATTTCTTTTCCTTCAGCTTTGCCAGAGCCGCGGCGCCATCGGACGCGTCGTCGACATCGTTGAAGCCGATTTGCTTGAGCAGGTTGCGGAGAATTCTCACCATCGTCTGATAATCGTCGACAACGAGAATCGGAGTAGAAAGATCAAAGTTCACGGTGTTATGTCCCAATTTGTCATGAGAAATTTGTTCGCGGTATTATATCGCGGCTATGCGGCTTCGCGCTCCGTTTCAAACGTAAGAACTGCGTCAACGTCAAGAATAATCAGGAGCTTGTCTTGGAGCTGATGCACACCTTGTGACAACCCAACCCAGCGGCTGTCCATGTGGACCGGATTGGGCTGCATCGCATCGGGGTCAAGCTTGAGCACTTCACCCACCTCGTCGACGAGAAGGCCATAGGCCTCCCCGCCATGCTCCAGTCCGACGGCCATTCTCCGCTCGGTCGAATCGGGATCCGTGAGGCCGAGCCGCCGGCGCAGCGAGACCGCCGTCACCACACGGCCGCGGAGATTCAAGAGGCCCGCAATTTCGGGCAGGGCCAATGGCACGGTGGTCATTTCGCTCACGACGAAAACGTCATGAACCTGGTTGATCGGCAGCCCGAGCATCTGGCCGGCGACCGTGACGGTGACGAATTCAGCCGCTCTCGAAAATCCGATGGTCCGGCCGGGAGTGTTCATATTTGCGGGTTTCATCATCATGCAGCCTTTCCGAGGTTTGGCCCCAGTTCCGCGAGTGCCGAGAGAAGGCCGCGGCGGTCGACCTTCGAAATCATGTCCGTGACGTTGAGCTTGTGCGCCAGCGCGATCTGCTCAGAATCCTCCGACACGGTCAGGCCGATGACCGGCATAGCGCTGTGACCATTACCGCGAAGGGCGGCAACCAGATCGAGGCCGGAATGATCCGGCAGCTCGAGCGCCGTCACCACAACGTCGACCTTCAGGCCTCCGGCGAGCTGAGTCAGGGCGTCCTGGGCACCCGACGCGGCATGAACGCGGTAACCGGACGCTTTGAGGACCGGAGCCAGCATGTCCCGGAAGAAGGGCGAGCTGTCGACCAGAAGCAGCGTTTTTGTTCCGACCTCCTTCGAGGCGGAGCGGCCCCATGAGGCGCCGATCATCGACAGATAATGGGCGACATTGACGAGTTCGGTAGTCGTACCGCGGATGACGGCGGACCCCACCAGATCGGACCTGTCTGCGACGAATTCGATATTCAGCTTGTCCTCGACGATATCCACGATTCTCGCCACGGCGAGCCCCATGGTCATGTCCCCGTCGGAGAACACCAGGAGCGACTGCATTCCCTCCCGCTTGATCGACAGGGCGTCGTCACAGGGCACCAGAGGCATCAGGCGACCGCGGTACTGAACGACCGGGCGACCCGCAGTCCACTCGATCGTGGACGCGTCGATCTCTTCGAGGCGGGTCACGAGCGAGAGTGGCACGGCCTTCAGGCTCTCGGCTCCGCCGCGGAAGACAAGAAGCGTCGTCGCCTCGTCCTCCACCACGCTTGCGGGTTCGAGCACGGCATCGCCTTCGGACCTGTCATCGCCGACTCCCGAACCGACCATGCGGGCCAGCCCATTGGGATCGATGATCAGAACGACAGCCCCATCACCGAGGATCGTGTTCCCCGAGAACAACTGGATGTGGCGCAACTTCGACGACATCGGCTTCACCACGATTTCCTCGGTGTGAAACACGCCGTCGACCAGGATGCCAAAGCGCTGCTTTCCGACATGGGTGACCACCACGAAGCCTTCGTTGATCTCCTCATCACCCCCGAGACCCAAGATCTTGGAGAGTGGCACGATCGGCAGCAGACGGTCCCGCAGGCGGAGCACGGGCGTGCCGTTGATGCGTTCAATGGACTGCTCCGATCCGGCGCTGACCCGGACCAGTTCCTGAACCGCAATCTGCGGGATGGCGAAGCGCTGGTCGTGAGATGCCACGATCAGCGCAGCGACGATCGCAAGCGTCAGGGGAATCTTGATCGTGAATGTGGTGCCTCGCCCCTGCTCGGAACGGATGTCCACGGTCCCGCCGATCAGCTCGATATTGGTCCTCACCACGTCCATGCCGACGCCGCGGCCGGATACGGAGGTGACCACTTGGGCAGTCGAGAAACCGGGATGA
The DNA here is from genome assembly GCF_001006805.1 of Microvirga massiliensis. Lineage (GTDB taxonomy): Bacteria > Pseudomonadota > Alphaproteobacteria > Rhizobiales > Beijerinckiaceae > Microvirga > Microvirga massiliensis. The sequence goes on from NZ_LN811368.1 coordinate 64,491, forward strand.
AAAATGAACTTGGCGACCTGCGCCTCGCTCATGCGTTCGACCTCGGCCTCGGACGCGATCCCGCGATCGACCACCTTCCGGCGGATGGCCGCGTAGTTGAGCCCCTTGCCGTCATCCGAGATCTCGATCGTGATCGAGCCTCCCTCGTGATAGGCATTGAGGCGGACCGTGCCTTTCTCGGGCTTGCCCGCGGCTCTCCGCTCCTCCGGGCTCTCGATGCCATGGTCGGCCGAGTTCCGCACCATGTGGGTGAGCGGGTCCTTGATCAACTCGAGCACCTGCCGGTCGAGCTCGGTATCGGCTCCCTGCATCACGAGTTCGATCTTCTTCGACAGTTCGGTCGACAGGTCACGAATGACCCGCGGTAGTTTCTGCCATGCATTGCCGATCGGCTGCATCCGGGTTTTCATCACCCCTTCCTGCAGTTCGGCGGTCACCTGCGACAGGCGCTGCAGGGGAACCTTGTAGCCGTTGTCGTCTGCGTTGCGGCGCGCGATCTCCAGGAGCTGGTTGCGCGTCAGCACCAGCTCGGACACCATCATCATGAGGTGTTCGAGCGTCTCGACGCTCACGCGGATGGTCTGGGCTTTGCCGGCATGCGACTCGCCGCCCTCGCCGCCTTCGGGAGCATCAACGGACTTCCTCTCGGCAGCTGCCACCGGAGGCTTCGTGGAGGCCGGAAATGGCGCCCTGGGCGCATCGGGGCCCGGTGCCTCCCGGAACGCGCGCTCCAACTCGTCCAGCGATACCTCACCGGGCTTCAGGGCCCGCTCCAGGACCTGATAGCTCAGAGTGCCGGTCGTGGACACGGCGTCCGGGCCTGGGGCTTCCTGGAAGGCCCGCTCGAGTTCGTCGAGGGAGACTTCGCCGGGCTTCAGATCCCGCTCCAGAACCTGGTGCACCAGCATCCCGACAGTCGTCGTCGCCTGCGTCTCCGGGATGGCCACAGCAGGCTCTTCGGACGCCATCTTGTCCAAGGCGTCGATCAGATCGGCATCGGTGCCGTCCGGCTCGGAGCCGGTGCGTTCGAGCTCGGCCAGGATCTCCTTGATCCGGTCGAGGGTCGCCAGGATCAGCGACACCGCCGCGGTGGTCACCGGCATGCCGTCGCGGAACTTGCCCATCAGGGTTTCCGCCGCATGCGCCAGAGCCTCGAGGCGCGGCAGGCCCAGGAACCCGCAGGTTCCCTTGATGGTATGAACGAGCCGAAAAATGTTGCTGAGGATCGCCTGGTTATTCGGATCCTGCTCGAACCGGACCAGCTCGACATCGACCGTTTCGAGGTGCTCGTTTGTCTCGGTCAAAAACTCAACCAGAAGGTCATCCATTGTCTTTATCCAACTCTCGCGGGCCGCATGATGGTGGGCGCGCCATCATCCGCGCGCCCGGAGGATCTACGCTCAGGCGGCTTTGACACCGGTCAGGAACCGCTCGACCTCCTGGCCGAGGCCCGTCGAATTACGGGCGAGTTCCTGGGCCGCGTTGAGAACCTGCGAGGCGGCGGCACCCGTTTCGCTTGCGCCGGCCTTGACGTCCGCGATGTTCCCGGTCACCTGCTCGGTGCCGCGGGCGGCCTCCTGGACGTTTCTCGAGATCTCGCTCGTGGCGGCGCCCTGCTCTTCCATGGCCGCGGCGATCACGGTCGAAATGCGCGACATTTCCGTGATCGTCTTGACGATGCTCTGAATGGCCCGGACGGCTTCCTGCGTTGCGTCCTGGATGGCGCCGATCTGGGCTCCGATCTCGTCGGTGGCCTTGCTGGTCTGGCTGGCGAGATCCTTGACCTCGGATGCCACGACGGCAAATCCCTTTCCGGCCTCGCCGGCTCGTGCGGCTTCGATCGTGGCGTTTAGGGCCAGCAGGTTCGTCTGGCTCGCGATGTTCTGGATGAGATGGATGACCGTTCCGATCTTCTCGGCCGTCTCCGACAGAGTCTGGACGGTGGCGTCGGTCCGCTTCGCGTCGTCCACGGCCTGGTTGGCGATGCGGGAGGAATCCGCCACCTGGCTCGCGATCTCCCGGATCGAGATGGAGAGTTCCTCGGTCGCGGCCGCCACAGTCTGCACGTTAGCCGAGGTCTGCTCCGCGGCCGAAGCCACGTTGACGGTCTGGTCGTTGGTCTGATCCGCCACCGCCGTCATCGAGGCAGCCGTGGCTTCCATCTCGGTCGCCGAGGCCGACAGGGACTGCGTCAGGACCGAGACGCTGGCCTCGAACTGCCGTGTCAGTTGCTCGAGGACCTGCGCCCGGCGCGCCTTGGCCTCAGCCTCGAGGGTGGCAGCTTCGTCCGCCTCCTTCTTGGCGATAAGCGCGTCCTTGAAGATCTGGACCGCACCGGCCATCGCGCCGATCTCGTCCTTGCGCTCGATGTCGGTGACCGCGACGCTCGTATCCCCTTGAGCAAGGGTCTTCATCGTGCCGGTCATGCGAACAATCGGGAGCGAGAGCGAGCGCGCGGAGAACCATGCTCCGATGAGCGCCAGGAGGAGAAAGCCCATACCCATCACCAGCATGAACGTCCGCGCGTCCAGCGCCCCTGCAACCATGGCGTTGCTCGGAACGGAGACCGACAGAACCCAATGGTCGGTCACGCCGGGGAACGGGACCTTGATCACGGCCCGGTAGACGTCTGCTCCCGTCGCATCCTTCACGACCGTGTCGGCGATGCCATCCGCTCCCACGCGCGCGAGGAGATCGGTGGTGATCTTGTCGTCAACCGGCTTGCTGACGAGATCGGCGTCAGTGTTGGCGAGCCACCGATTTCCGGTTCCGATCAGGCCCACGGTTCCGGCACCAAAGGGCTTCAGCGTCCCGATGACGTCGGAGATTTCCGTCAAGGCCATATCGGCCGTAATGACCCCGATCGGCTTATTGTGGCGGTGCACGACTGCGGCCACCGTGGACATCCGCACATCCTTGCCATTCACGGGAACCACGACGGCGGGACTGATCACGGTGCGGTTTTCACGGAGAGTCTTTGTGTACCACTCCGCGATCGCGGCCTGATCGGCCATCGAGGTGATTTCAAGGGCGACCTCGTGTTCCGTCTTCCAGAAGAAATACGGAGCAAAACGTCCGGTCGCATCGGAGTATTTGTGGGTCTTGAACTCGTCGTCCCTGCCGTCGACGGCATTCGGCTCGAAGACCAGCGTCATGCCGAGGAGGTTCGGCTGACCCGCAACGGTCTTGGCCACGACCTCTCCGATCTGGTCGCGATCAGGGTTGCCGCCGGAAGCAAGGACCTCGATGGCCGCTGCCGAGACGGTAGCGGCCGAAACCGCGCGCCCGAACTCAGCCTGAACCTCACCCTTGTATTGACGCAGGAGGCTACGAGCGGCTTCGGTCGCGTCCGTCCGGCTCGAGTCCATCATGACCTGAGAGCCGACGAACGTCAGCGTCGCGCAGGCCGCCACAAATCCCACGCCCGCCTGAAGCAGGACGCGGCTTCGAATTGACCGCAATGTGAGTGCCATTTGAAAAAGTCCACAGCCCGGTAGGGCAGATTGTTGAATCAAGTGTCGGGCGAGGAACCGGGCGTCGGGTTCGCCAACGCCCGGAATGCATCGTCAGGCCGCCTTCACGCCCGTCAGGAAGTTGCCGACCTCGTCACCGAGGTCGGACGAGTGGCGGGCCAGCTCCTGAGCCGCGCTGAGCACCTGCGAGGCGGCCGCTCCGGTCTCACCGGCGCCCTGACGCACGTCGGTGATGTTTCCGGTGACCTGCTCCGTGCCCTTCGCGGCCTCTTGGACGTTGCGGGCGATCTCGGAGGTGGCAGCGCCCTGCTCTTCCATCGCGGCAGCGATCGAGATCGAGATTTGGGACATCTCGGCGATCGTCGCCGCGATCTGCTGGATCGCCTCCACGGCCTGGTTCGTGGCCGTCTGAACAGATCCGACCTGCGCGGAGATCTCGTCGGTGGCCTTCGAGGTCTGGTTGGCAAGCTCCTTGACCTCGGAGGCGACCACCGCGAAGCCCTTGCCGGCCTCACCCGCGCGGGCCGCTTCGATCGTGGCGTTGAGAGCTAGAAGGTTGGTCTGACCCGCGATGTTGTTGATCAGGGCAATGACGTTGCCGATCTTCTCGGCGGACGTCGACAGCATCTGCACCATCTCGTTCGTGCGTTGGGCGTCGGCAACGGCCTTCTCGGCAATCTGGGATGACTTCGACACCTGGCCCGCAATCTCGCGGATGGAGATCGAGAGTTCCTCGGTCGCAGCCGCCACCGTCTGTACGTTGGCCGAGGTCTGCTCGGCCGCACTGGCCGCCGTCACGGTCTGGTGGTTAGTCCGATCGGCCACGTTGGTCATCGATTGGGCCGTGGCTTCCATTTCGGTGGCCGCGGAAGCAAGGCCGCTGGTCAAAGCCGAGACGTTCGCCTCAAACCGCTTGGTCAGGTCGTCGAGCTGCTGAGCACGGCGGATCTTGGCCTCGTTCTCGGCTTCCTGGGCAGCCGCCACGCGGCGGGCCTCGATCGCATTGTCCTTGAAGACCTGAAGGGCACGCGCCAGGGCTCCGACCTCGTCATTGCGCTCAGCGCCGTTCACCTCGACCGTCAAATCACCTTCCGCGAGGCGACCCATGGCACCCGTCATGGCAGTGAGCGGGCGCACGATCCCGAAGATCGAGATCGCCCCGATCATCCCGAGGGCCGCGAGAATACCAACAACGGCGGACACCAATAGAGACGAGACCGTGGCTGCCGCCAGCTCGGCGTCATCAACCTTGGCCTTCTCGAGATCCGCTCTGTTGGCAGTGATACGGTCTTTGAACGCGTCACGGAGGGACATCCGAAGATCGCGGGCCGTGCCATTGGAAATCTGCAGAGCCGCCTGGTCCTCACCCTTGAGCCCAAGCGCGATGCTCTTATCGGTCTCGGCGAAATACCTCTGGATAAGATCCTTCAGCTTTTCATTGGCAGCGCGGCGCTCCGGCGAGGGCGCAAGACGGACAAGCTCGTCGGCGTGTTCAAGCGCCATCTTCTTATATTGCTCATAAACCGCATAGGCGCTCTTCCGCCGCTCGAGGTCGCTTGCACTGGTGAGCAGAAGGTTTTTTTCCTGCGTCGAGGCTTCGTTCACCTCGGCGTTGGCCGACAGCGCAGCCGTGAGACGCGTTGCATCGATGTCGACCAGCGACTTCGAATTGTCCGCCAGTGTGTCGAGGCCGGACTTTGCAAAAAAGATGAGGCCCACCGAGACCGCAACGAAGACCATCATGGGGATGGCCAACTTGGTTATGAGACGGAGATTATTGAGAAAACGCACCCTAAGCCCCTTCGTTTGGGATGATTGATATTGGCCAGCGGCCTGAACGAATTTCCTGATCAGGGCGATCCAGGCCGCCGCCCGGGAAAAATCGACCTGCTGCGCGCTGCAGGATTACAAAATTGGCAGTCCGATTTAATTGATCTGCCGCAAAACACACCGTGCACGAAAAGCCGAGCGAGAAAGATCTCGCCGCGGTGTTTGACGAGAAGCTTTTTCTACAGCCCTCTCTGGAATTCCCGAAACCGGGCTTGGCTTGTGCCAAAAAGGGTGGAATAAATCCTCTACGGGAAAATACCTAAGGCGCAGGTTCAGGCGTGCGCGCCCACGTAGGAATAGCCCAGGAAGCGCTTGGCGTTGATGGGATCATAGCCGAGGCGCTGGCGGAGCTTCTTGCGGAGCTTGCTGACGTGCCCCTCGATGACGCTCTCTTCCACGTCCTCCTTGTAGAGCCCGTAGATGGCGTTGTAGATCTGGGTCTTGTTCACGCGGCGGCCCTGGTTGCGGACCAGATACTCGAGGATTTGAAGCTCTCGCCGGGGAATGTTGAAAGCGACGCCATCGATTTCAGCGTCGCGGCCATCGTAGAAAACCTGGATGCGATCGGTGTTCGCCTGAGGCTTGTGGCCGTTGACCCGGCGCCAGATCGCTTCCGAGCGGGCCAGAATCTCGCGGACGTGAACGGGCTTGCGGACCACGTCATCGAACTTGGCGGTGAAGAGTTCGAGCGTCTCTTCAAGAGAGCGGACGTCACTCAGCGCAATAATCGGTGCCTTGGAGCACCTACGGATGCTCTCGGCGCATCGCAGACGCTCATCGAAATCGCCCAGCAGGAAGCCCTCAATTGCGTCGAGGTCGGTTTCCGTCGCCGTCTCCAGCCATTCGTGAAATTCACCGGAAAACAGCCCCAGAGATGAGACCCCTTCCCGCTTGAAACTCGCGACGTATCCCGATGTAACCATCTGCCGCTCGTCTACGACAATATACATTAATCAAAGCCCCTGCCTAAATGCAATCTAAGCGCTGTTATGTTTTCTCGGGCCTGCCGCCCAAAATTGCTTCGTGAGCCTCCGGGACCGGAGCGCGCTCGCCATGGGCGTCGTATATCGGCCGGAAAATACTGGCGCAATATCAAGTTTGGCCAAACGCCATGATCTATGCGCGTTTTGAGACGCTATTTTGTTTCTGTCGCATGACTTCTTTGCTTTTAAATCCTGCGCGCCACTTGAAATCGCTTATTCTATCATGCTGAAAAATCAGAGCTTTCTGCAGGTCGCCCTGCGCGAGTGGGAATGCCATATTCTCGGCGCGCCGCGAATTGGGGAAAAATGCGTAGCGCCCTCCGTAATCCTACCTAG
>NZ_LN811368.1:71764-118470 GCF_001006805.1 Microvirga massiliensis
GTCGGGGCTCACAAGAACTGCGCATTCGAATCGGCAAATGGCCGGATTGGAATTCAAGGAAACTCATAAATCCCGAGAGGCTAATTGAAGGGCCGGCAAAGGCCGGTGCCGGTGAGATAAGGCGCTGCAAGCCTCGGACCAGCATCGCGATGTAGACGATAATTCGTGATCGGAGCAGACCATGGCCCAGACCGCTGCGCCAGGCTTGGCCTGGGATTATTATACGGCCCCAGACTTTCTGCACCAGAAAGCGTCGACGTGGGATGGGACTTGGTTCCTTGATCATCCGGACGAGGACGGCTTGGTCAGGATCGGCTTCCAGCCGTGCCTGCCCGAGGGCGTAACCCGCGACCAACTCTACAGCGCCCTGCGGCGTTGTCCGAAATCGAGCCGGGCCTACTGGCGGGCGGCGTCTCTGCTTGGCCATCACACGGCCTGCATGGGCTATTTCTCATCCTGCGGGGATGCCCAGCGCCTCTTGGCGCGTATTCTCACAATTGAGCCGGACGTCAGAGTGAGGGCAACTCTCCGGTGCGCCGGCTTTGCCCCTGGCGAGGCGCCTTCTGCTGGCGACCGGACCTCCGAATACCGGAAGTGGGTCGAGGGAGGGTGCTTCGTACTCCGACTCAGCCCGACGTCCGCTCTCCTCAGCTTTCACCCCGAAGGCTCAAAGGGCTGGATGAACCTGATGCGGCTGTTCCTGGAGCGCACGCTCCCCGGCAGCGCTGCCAGAGCTCGCTACTTTTGGCCTCCGGCGATGATGCAGAACTTCCAGGGTTTCGCCGCTGTCCTCGCCGCGGAGCTGACCGCGGATTTCATCGCCGCCGGCCGGATTACGCAGAAAGGCCGAGAGAGGACCAAGCTCCGCGAGAAGGAGCACACCAAAGCGGTTCTCATTTCGCAAGCGCAACCAGCCTAAAGGTCGATGGTCGCCTTCCGTCGCGCCCTATCCTTTTCTGTACCCCCGGAGAGATCGGCCATGTCCAAGTCCTACCGCGACCGGCGCGGCAAGCGCATCAACAAGGAGATCCGCGGCCGCGACTGTTTTGCGATCGCCGGAGAGCGGCTGATCACTCGTTGTGGCGGCGAGGCGGTCGGGAACCCTCGCGGCAAGCGCTACGCCAAGCGCCAGATCAGCCGCTTGCGCCGGCGCGTCGATGCCATTCTCACGAACGCCCTTCGCGCGGACGTGGGATCAACGCCCCAGACTTAGACGAGGGCCCCAGCAGCCGGCCCTCAATCGAATTCTCCAGAAAAATCAGAGGCACTCGCAAGACCCGAAAAACCCCAACCGAGGACATAGGACCATGGACCTTCTGACCGGCTCGCTCCCGAATGGCTCGCTGCGTTTCGAACCTTCTCAGAAGGCCACGGCCCGACGCTTCCGCGGCCGGGCCTCGGTGAGCCTTCCTGGCTCCTGCGGCTACCTCGCCGAGCGCCTGGCCGAAGCCGTTCGGTTTCGCGATCGCCTGCGTTCTCAAGGCCCGACCAAGGCCCAACTCGCCCAGGAGCACCTGGCCTTCATCCGCTCGAGCGCGCTGGCCTGCACGTCGAAGAAGGACCTGCTCGCGCAGATGAGGCGCTACGCCAGCGACGAAGTCAGCATGACACTCTCGGCGAACTCGCTCTCGTGCTCGAGAGTGACATCCAGTTCGCCTCCCGCCTTCGTGACGCCAGGGCGATCCGCGCATTCCTGCGCCGGCGCCTCGGCTAACTCCGATCCGGAACCCTACCATGCAGATCAAACGCACCTTCGGCCTGAGCTTTAGTGTCACCAACCCCGAGGCGCTGCTCACAGCAGCCGCGGAGCGTCTCGTAGAGCAGAATACCTACGACAGTGTCGATGACGCCCGCTCCGAGTTGAACGGCGATCTCGACGAAGCCGCACGCGTCCTCCTCGATCCGGGACAGCTTCCGGGGATCGAGATTTTTGATTCCAGCTGCTCGGTCGACCCGACCTAGAGTCTCCAATCCTAGCGGATTGCCCCAGCTGCGAGCCGAATGTCATTCGGCGTCCGCCCTCCAGGGCCGTTCAAGGCAAGCTCTGTTTCACTCGCCGGCAAACCTGCCGTGCCCTCCCACCAGTGCCAATTCCATGCAGACCACAACCGAGATCCCGCAACCTTGTGATCGCGCCGCCGTTGATGCCAATGGCAAAGCAATCAAGATTCAATATCGCGATGAGAACTACGGCTCGATCTTCCTTGCGGTGGCGTTTCGCTTCGGCTCGCGGGCCCATCTCACGGACGAGGAGATCGAAATGCTCAATGCCGCTGCCGAGAGCGCAGGTTTCAGCTTCAACTATCAGCGGTGCTCGTGGATTCACGAGTTCGCCCAAGACGCAGCACAGGCCACCGCAGCACTAGAATCCGCCATCAAGGAGGCCGGCTTCGACCTCGCCAATGCCTGACCCTAGAGGCCGAGGCGGGGACGCTTCCTCGGCCCTCATCTTCGTTCAACCGTTTCCGGACCAAGGTAGGAGCCATGGCGAGGCGAATTGATCCGATCAGAATCGACTTCCACGAGGAAACCGGTGCGGGCCTCTATCGCCCCGTGGCTTTTCGCTTCGGAGCGACGGCTCATCTCTCGGAATCAAAACTCTCGGATCTGCGTTTCGCCGCCCGCCGCGTGGGCTTCCAGTACGACGAGTTTCGCATGTGCTGGATCAGGAACCATGTCACGGACGAGGAAGCCCTCGTCCAGGACCTGTTCCAGACGCTCACGGCCGAGGGGTTCGAGATCCAGTCCGAATATCCCGCGATGGCCTCACACCAGCACTTCGAGAAGGCGTCGTAGCCCAAGATTACCGGCGAAGCGTGGTCCTGCGAAGCAGCGTCAATCCCACATGCCACCCATCCGTGGTCTCCGACTGTCGTAAATCGACCACGACCGGCATAACGTGTCCCTCAGAGGCCAGGTACTCGAGCCCACGGGCGCATTTATTCGGGACGCTCCCATCCTTCCGTATGGAACTCCCATAAGCGTCTGCGTGAATAGCCACATCGAATCACCTTCTGCGCGCCATTGACGTTGCGGAAGGTTCAAGGATTCCCGCTTCTTTTCCAAGAGAGCCGTGCAGGCATTTTTGGTTCTTGGAATCCTTCTATATCGGGCTTCTCTGTGAACCGGTGCCAGAACGGATCCTCTCCGGCCGATCGTGTGCCACTTGTCCGCGAGGCTCTGGCCCGCTCCAGCGCCCGCAGCTCACTCACTCAGCGAGGTTTTCCAGCCGGCCCGCCTCTCGATGCGCGGCAGATGGGCCGTCGCCCAAAGGGCGGCCTGGGTCCGGTTCTTGGCCTTGATCTTGCGGAGGATCGCCTTGACGTGGACCTTCACCGTCGCCTCGGCGATATCGCATTTCCGGGCGATCACCTTGTTGGAGTCCCCGTCCATCAGGCAGCGCAGAATAATGATCTCCCGCATCGACAGACCCTTGGGATCGCGGCGATCGACGCCGTCCCAGGGCTCCTTGGCGGGTTCCGCCTCGCTCGCCTGATCGGGTCGGCTCGCCGCGGCCTGAACTGAACTCCGCATCAGTCCGAGCACGTCCGACGGAAAGAACCGTTCCCCCAGCATCACAAGCTCGAGGGATTTCAGCAAGCTATCGCGCGGAATGCTTTTCCAAAGATACCCGTCGACACCTGCCTCGTAAGCGGCGAACACGCGGTCCAGCGCATAATCCTCGACGAAAACAACGATCCGGCCCCCCGGGTGCGTCTTCTTAAAGGCCTGGGCGTCCCGCAGCGTGGCCTCGTGATCGGCGGCCCCGTCGATCAGGAGCAATGCCGGCCGGTCTTTCAGGACGGCCATATGGGAAATCTCGTCAAAGGTCCCGGCAAGGGCCATGACCTCAAAGGGGCTCCCAAAGAGAAGATCCCGGAGGCCGGCTCTGGCAAGGGGGTTCGAATCGACCAGAAATGCTGAAACCACGCCCGTCACCGGCAACTGACCCCACGGGCCGTCGCGATGCGCCGCCGGGCTTTCACCGACCCACGATAGCTCCTTCGCCGGACGACCACCGTATCCGTGCGGATCGGGATGCCTCGCGACCTTCAGCATTGTGAACCCTTGTCCCTGACCAGTATCGACCGCTTTGAGCAACATCGCTTCGTGCAATTTGCCAGCTTGAATGTGCGGACAAAATGGCAATTCCGCAAGGCTTTTGTGTAATTTTATAGCCCAAACGCTGCAATCCGGAGGGGTGTTTGAATGCCCGGTCAAACGGATCGTCGCGCACCGGAGGACGTCGAGGCGTTCAAGCCCAGGGTCCAGAAATATAACAATCAGGTAGCAGAACAACCGTTACCCACTGAAAAATCCCAGAAAATGGACGCTTCCGACCAGATCCCGACGCCATCCTGGAGGGCTTCGGCTCAGAACGTGCCCTGGATCAGGAACGCCCTCGAGAAATTGCCATCCATCGATTCCTGGGGCGAGCTCCATCGGTCCGAGGCCTGGTTTTCGCCGTTCCACTTCAATGGGAACGCGGCCTTCGAACTCCCATTCTGCCCCCGTGATTACGTTTATTCGCCCGTCGTCGATGTCCCGACACGCCCGGAGGCCTTTGGCTACTACAAGCGCGGAGTCAAAAAGTACCGGACCATGATCCGGAAAGGCACTCCTCTCCCCCCGATCACCATCCTCTGGGCGCCCAGCCTGAGAGCGGGCCTCGGGGCCTGGGCGATCCAGGACGGCGGCCATCGCTCCATGGCCGCGGCCCAGGAAAATCTGCTCTCACAGCCCGCGGTCTTCGGCTTTCCGAGAAATCTGCTCCCAGCGGGCTGAAGCCGCCACTACGACCTGCGCGCTACGAACCGCCACCAGCCCGCCGCCGGTCGCAATCGCGGCGCCCCGAGTTTGCGGAGGCCTCCTGCCGCCTGACGCAGGGAGCGATCGATCCGGGCCGCCGATGGAACCGACTGCCAATTTCCGACGACCGATCGCCACCCGGAACTCGGAAGATATTCCCACGAGATAATTCTCATGCTGTTGACCTGTTTCGATCCACGTTGGCTGCGCCGGGAAGACGGCACCTGCAGCGAGTGCGGAGACGCCTGGCATATCGAGCTGTTCGAGGTCTACCGAGACCACACCTTCACCCTCGACGCGTGTTGTGAAGCCGTCTGCCGAGCCGCCAACGAATTGGTGATTGCCTCAAGCGACTGGCCCGAGGATGCCGTTGAACTTCTTTCCGATCTCGGGGCCGATGAGATTTTCGGCAAGAACAGCCTCCGGCGGGTTGCCGATGATCATGAGGCCATGGGCATCTTCCTGGATTATGATCCCACCATCGGCCCGATCGAACGCTCCGTGGCGATGGACTTTATTCGAAAACACCACGAGCATTGCGGCGGTCTGCCCGGCTGGCGCTTTGGCGCCGGAATTTGGAACGGCCCCACGCTCCTCGGGGTCGTGGTCGTCGGCAATGTCTCGGGTCGCGGCTTCAACGGCCGGGGATGGCTCGAAGTCCGCCGCGTCTGCCTGAACCGAAGCATTCCGCCATCCTTGCGCTGGAAGGCCTGCAGCATGCTCTATCGGTGGGCCGCCGCCGAGGCGGAACGCAGGGGATGGCTCAAGATCATCACCTATACGCTCAGCGAAGAGTCAGGGATGACCCTGCGCTATGCCCGTTGGAAACAGGTTGCGGTGCGTCGCGCCCGAGCCGGATGGAACTGCGCTGCCCGCCCCCGGACCAATCCAACGCCGCTATCCGCGAAGGTCCTCTGGGAAAAGCAGCTCAATCCCCGGCCCGAGGCCGTTGCGGCCCGGGAGGCCTCCGAAGCCGAAAAGGCCCGCCGACGCGCCGATGCCAGCTTCCGGGAGAATGCGCAATCCAGACTGGCAGCCTGATCGACCCGGGCTGGCGGACAAACGTGTCGTCACGGGAAAATCCGCGGTTGCCCCGCGGGTGTAAAAAGCCCTAGAACCGATTCAAAGAAATCCCAACCAGCTGCTCGTGGAAAATCCACCCCGGGCCAGAAATTCATTCGGGCATTTTATGAAAAAAGAAAAATTCACACGAACCACGTGGGAGTCGGGTGTTCGCCGGTGGCTGTCGCGAAATGCCCGCCGAATTGCGCTCGGGGGTTTTCTCGTCATCATGGCGGGAATTTCGGCCTTTTATAATTTCCCGCAGCTGCGCGCCGCGGCCGTATCTCCGGTTCAGGTCAGTGGCGAGGCTCTGTCCTACGACGTCCTCAAGAACGACCTCGCCGCCGGCAAGGTCGCGCGCGCCTCGCTGATCAAAAATTCCGAGGACCGCTGGATCTCGGCGGTCGTGACCTACAAGGACGGCCGGATCGAATGGGTTTCGATCCCCGGCACGCCGGAATTCGCCAACGTTCCCGAAGGCTTCATCACGAACGCTTTCCAGTCCCATGACGTCCCGGTCACGACGGTTGCATCGAAGGGCGAGAAAGGGCTTGCCGGCCAGTTCTTCAGCTTCCTCCTGGGGTTCGGTGTCCTGATTGGTGTCGGCCTGATCCTGTGCGTGGTGTTCATGCAGATGAAGGAAGTCGGTCGCGCGACCATGGGCATGAACGGCTCCAGAAAGAAGAGCACCGTCCGCTTTGCCGACGTGGCCGGCATCGACGAGGCCAAGAACGACCTCGTCGAGATCGTCGAGTTCATCAAAAACCCCGACCGGTTCGAGGTCACCGGAGCGCGTCCGCCGCGGTGTTCTCCTCGCCGGCCCTCCGGGAACCGGCAAGACCCTGCTCGCCAAAGCCGTGGCGGGCGAGTCGAATGCCTCGTTCCTCGCGTTCTCGCCGAACGATTTCTCGAGCCCCTACATCGGGCTCGGGCGCATGAAGGTCAAAAGCGCCTTTGCGGCGGCCCGGGAACAGGCACCGTCGATCCTCTTCATCGACGAGATCGACACCCTGACGCGCAAACGCGGCACGGATCATCGCGAATACGACGCGATTCTCAACGAGGTCCTCGTCCAGATGGACGGCTTCGACGGCCGGGAGGGCGTGATCGTGATTGGGGCGACCAACCGGGTCGACACCATGGATCCGGCCATTCTCCGCCCGGGGCGCTTCGACCGCATCGTCAATGTCAGCCTGCCCGATGTCGAGGGACGCGCCCGGATCCTGCAGGTCCATACGCAGGACTTGCCGCTGTCCGACGAGGTGGATCTCGAGGCGATCTCCCGGCGCACGATCGGCTATTCCGGCGCCCAGCTCGAAAACCTCGCCAATGAGGCCGCGCTCGCGGCGGCTCGCGGCCACCGCGAGTTGATCAACAACGAGGACTTCGAAGCCGCCCTCGACAAGCTCATGCTCGGCGCCCGTCGGGAGTCTCTCATCCTGACCGAGGACGAGAAGCAGACGGTCATCGTGCATGAGGCCGGGCACGCCTTCTGCGCGGCCCTGCTGCCGGAGTCCGATCCGATCGAGCGCGTTACGATCCTGCCCCATGGTCAGGCGCTGGGCGCCGTCGTCCGGGCTCCCGAGAAGGATCGGGTCTTCGCGTCGCTGGCCCGGCTCAAGGCCGATATCATCGTCGCGATGGCGGGCCGGGCCGCCGAGCACATCGTGTTCGGACCCGACCGGGTGACCAATGGCGCTGCGGCCGACATTCAACACGCGTCGACGATCGCGATGCACATGATCTGCAACTGGGGCATGTCCGAAAACTTCGGCATCGTTGCGGTTCCTCCCGACCCGAAGGATCGTGAGGTCCAGCGCGAGATCGCCAGGATCAACAGGGAGGCCTTCGATCAGGCCGTGACGATGATCCAGACCCGGCGCTCTGCATTCGACCGCCTGGTCCGCACCCTGGAAGAGCGCGAGACGCTTGGGCGCGGCGACGTCGAGCGGATCATCAAGGTCAGCGACATTCAGTACGACGTTCCCCTGATGGCCGCCGAGTAGCCGCATCAGCAATACAAGCATCTTCGGATCGGCGACCCCGCCAGTCCGAGGTGATTACCCCCCGAAAGACGGCGCTTCGCGAGAGGCGCCGTTTTTCGTTGTGTCCGTGCGTTGCGCTCCGATTCCCAGGCTCAGGCAACGCCGGCGATCCGGACTGCCTCTCATCACAGTCCTCCCCTTCATCCTACACACGGATCTCATCCATGCGCACTCAACTCGAAGAAGCCTTCGGCTTCACCCCAGGTCAGCTCGTTCGGATGCTCGTCGAAACGACGGGATCAGACGAGCACGGTGAGGAAAAGACATTCCCGCCCGGCGCCATCGGAATCATCGACTCGATTCAGGACTTCGGGGGCGAGCAAGGCATCGCCTTCACGATCGGGATCGAGGGCCAGATCACCAACGTCTTCGACCAGGGCGACGGGATGCCCAAGACAGTGTTCTTCGAGCCCCTCGGGCTGGAGGCCCACAAGATCTTCGATGTCGAGACCTACATCGAGGCTGCGGCCCAACACGGCAATGACAGCGACCCCGATCATGAGGTCGGCGATCTGCAGGGCCTTCTTCGGGCTGCCTTCGCGAAGCTGAGTCACGAGCAGGTCCTTGAGCTCTTCTTCCGAGGCCCAGAACGTCCTGATCTCCGGCAACATGATCGAGAGCTTCGATCCCTCCAGGAGCCGGGACGACACGTGAACTGGGACGACCCGACGGCTCGCGCCGAACTCATCGAGCGGGTCGGGCCCGACCGATACAACGACGCGCTCCGGGCTCATCTCGAGAGCGTCACGGTCGTGACCGTCGCCGGTCACGCCATCCGCCCGGCCAACACCCGGTTCGGACGGCTTTTTGTCGTAGGGACGACCGGCAGGGCCTTCTCGAAGCAATCAGACGCCGAGGACTTCGCCCGGCAACACCCTGCCGCATAACGCGGCTCCGGTCCCAGGCAACCTGCCGGACCGGATTCTTGAGGCAATCAGCTATGGCAACTCTCACACTCTCATCCAACAAGGCCGAGCGCGATTCCGGCGGCCAGACGATCGGGATCCATTACGACGGTGGCAGAACCTCACCTCTCCCGCCCGAGAGGCAGGAGATCCGCACCGCCGCTGACGCCCAAGCGGCCTTTTCGGCCTATGCCGAGAAGGTCAAAGCGACCGGCAAGCCAGCCTGTGTGAGTGCAATCCTCGCACGCGGCCATCGCGCTCCGTCGGGGTTCCGCAAGCTCAAACTCACCGAATTCGTGAACGTCTGAGCCGTCGTTCACCGCTCCCCCTGAGGGCATTGCTTCATGTTTGAACTGCAAATCCGTCGAACCAAATCCGAAGGCTTTATGGCCCTTCTCTACGGAGACACCGATGTCGGCCACGTCGTGTCGAGCGACACCCGTGGCAGGTCCTCGCGGTGGGCCGCTGTCGTCAACGGGCTCCCCGAATGCAAGGCCTACGGGCCCAGCGCTTCGCAGGCCGTCAGAAATCTCACGGCCCATGCCCATACGACCGGGGTCGAGCGCCATGTGCGCCAGCTGCGCCTGGCAGCCACCGCGGCCATCATGCTCGAAGCGCTCAAAGCGGCCGAAGCCACTCTTGCGGAAACGCTCGGAGATACTCGGGGCCGGGATGTCTCCGATCACCCTGCCCTTCGGAAAATCCGCGCCGCGATCCACCAGGCCGAGGAGCAAACTCATGGCTAACATGGCTCGCAAGGAAGCGCCCGGCGACTACTGGATCGGCATGTACAACGTCGTGCGGGTCGGGCGCATCTGGATCGCCTACAACCGGGGCTGCGCCGTTGCGAAATACCCGACCCTCAGACAGGCCCATCTTTCCCTGACGGGCGAGCCGATGAGCGACGAAATATAGCCCAGACCGGCTTTCCTGCGGACAGGTCCCAAGCTCTCCTGAGGCCGGCTCGACCTTCTAATGCTTCATCGGTTCGGCTATCGTGCGCGGGACAGATTGCATCTCCCCAAAGACAAGGAAAGCCGATCCGTGGCTTTATCCGAGACGACCGTTATTTCCTCGGGCGACGCCGACGACGGCGGAGCCGTTTTCACGGTTGTCGGCCCCAACGCCAACAATCCTCTCCTCCTCTCCGTCTCGGTCGAGGAGGGAGAAATCACGACGTATCTTTCGCCGGACACGATCCGCGAGCTCGTCGACGCACTCGAGCCGTTTGCGACGCCTCGAAGCGCGGACTATGTCGAGAAGCCCCGTCGAGGACGCTTTCACTAGTGCATCCTCGACCAGGACAATGGCCTGTCAGCGGTTGGACGCGGCGGCCGCGGCGCGGGCCTCCAGAGCGCGACGGGAAAACTCCTTGGCGCTGAGTTGCGTGCTGGACGTTCCCTTTGCCGCTCGCTTGCTCGGGGGCCGACCACGGCCTCGTTTTGGAACCTCTTTCGTCCCTGACTTCGGCTGCTTCGCTGCAGGCTTTTTTGCCGGCTCCTTCGCTGCAGCCTTCTTTGCGGCAGGCTTAACCGCCGATTGAGCGGCAGCAGGCATCTCAGTTGCGGGTTCAGCAGTCGGCGTTGCCGCTGCCTTCTCGGCGGCCTCTCGTTCGGCCTGCCAATTGGCCGCGATGTCTGAGGCGGTCAGAAAGGACTCGCGCGCCGCCTCTTCGACGGCTTCCAGGATCCGGATCGACTGGAAGGGCCCCGGCGTGCTCTTCACGGCAATTACCCGCTGAAGGCGACTATCCACCTTCATGAACAACCCAGTCGCGGGATCGTGGACCTGATAAATCCCAGGCTGGCCACCGCCCTTGCCCGCTGCCATCACAGGCCTCCTGTAAAGAGAATTCACACCAGATTTTTACGTTAGCCCATCCGGACCGCAACGGAAAAGCGCTCGAGAACAGCGGGTTCCGTCAATAATCCGTTTTTCCCACGACCACCGGTTAATGTTCCTGATGCGTTCCGTTCTGGCTCACTGAGCGCAGGCGATCTCCGGCCCATCAACTCGGAATGACGGGCTCAGCGATGGCGAATCACGCGAACTAATCCGGAGATCGGCGCGACGTTTCTGAGAAGGCATCTCCTGACTTCTCAGGGATTTTGGAAATTTTCCAGGCTAATCCGCTACTAACTTGGGCCTGGTTCCACCGGAACTGCTCGTGGGCGAGGCTAATCCCAAAGTTGCACGGGCCCAGAAATAGCGCCCATTCTCTCAGTAATTCCTTCAAAACCGCTCAGAACCCTTTCTTGCGTGTGAGCGCCGTCTTGCAAAGCCTTTTCTTGGATCAAAATCCTGCCGTTGAGGCGGATCCGGGCGGCAAGTCGGATCGGTTGCCGGATTCCTGCCGGCAACGCTTTTGGCTCCCACGGTGGCTCCGGTTGAAGACAACAGGTCGATTGCGAACGAAAGCCGCTCCCGTCTCTCCAACGTGCATGAATTCTGGAGGGCGACTGCTTGTCCACTGGTGGTTCACCAAAAACATGCGGTCGAATCGGCACTACGTTAACAGCGCTCGTTGCTCGCACAGTCAGACGTGATAGGCTGAATATCCTAGCGGATATATTCCTATGCACGTCAATTACACGATCTTGATCCTCGATTCCTCGGCGCCCTACAGCGCGATCTTCCAGAGGGCCGTTGCCGCCCGTGCTGTTTTGAGCGGACGTGCAAGCACTGCTCAAATCGCCTCTCTTTTGGAGCACGGCTATTTCTTTATCGCGGACGCCGAGTCGCTTGAGATCGACGACGTTCCGCCAGAGGGCATCCTTGATCCAGCGACCGAGATCGAGGCGCTCGCGGATATTCAAGACCTCCGCCATCCAGCGATCTATGTCAATCGAAGCACCGGCGCGATGTATCTGACCAATGCCTCGTGTCAGTGGGCGAGAGCGATTGCCGTTGGGAATATCATCTCGGCCCTCGCGAGTGGCTCGCTTCATCCTCCGGCCGCCAACGACCAAACCCTCGGCCCGCCCGTCGATGAGGGCACGCGCAACATCGCCTCCTACATCATCGGACACGCTGTCCCGAGCCTCGAGAACCAGGCGCAGGAATGCGTACTTCTCGGACAGCCCGTCGAGGTGAGCCGAAGCGAGATGGTCACCATGCTCCTGATGTCTGTTGCCCTGGCTTTCCACCAGCGGACCGAGATCGAAAACGGAACGATCCGGTCCGACCAGGCCATCATGCCGAGCGACGTGCTGCGCTGTATCCGGATCGCCAAGCCCCTGTCGGTCGCGTCCTAGTCAGCCAGCTGGTTTAGCCCTCGGCCTGAGCCCCGGTCCCCACGCCGGGGCTTTTTGCTGTCTGGAATCCATTGTGCCCCTGCCGGCCACCTGTACCCGAATCCCATTTGGAGAACAAAATGCTCGATTCCCTCACACCGAGCGATATCCGGGACGCCGGATACGAGATCGTCAAAGACGATGAGACTGATGCCTACCGCTTCCGCGCCCGCCTCTTCGTCGAAGACAGCGGCCTCTGCGATACGCCGGAACAGGCTGCGAAAGCCTGCCGGATCGCGCTCGGCCTCGAGCACAGGGTCCGACTATCGCCCGCGGTCACGGCCGGGACCATCCGCGGTGTCCGGTTCTTCCCTCAGTTCCATTGATGCGTTCCCGCCGGCGACGCGCTGATCGTCTCCCAGACTTCCCTATTTTCGAGGAAACACCATGACCACCAATTGTGAGCGGGCCGAACAGGCCCTCGAACCGCTCAGGCTCTTTCACGGCCTCACCCGCACCAAGCCCCTCGACCTCTCCCGCAAGGAGGAGGTCGCGGACCTGATTGCCGACCTCATTTGCGACCTGGGACATTTTGCGGACCAGCACGACCTCGATGTCGTTGCGATCCTGGAGGACGCGGCTGGCATGTGGCACGCCGAAAAACATGATCCCGATGAAGAGCCCGATGCCAATGATGTCGCGTCGCTCACCATCGTACGCGACCCTCGGAACGCGAAGGAAATCGAGCGCACCAAGGAGAGACCCGCTGCCGGGTAACGACCTGCCGTGGGCAGGCTCCAGCAACGTCCGGATAGGACCTAGCGGCCGGTGATCCTGAGCTCGAGGCCTGCCATGAGGTTCGGGCTTGTCTCCAGCGCGAAACGGGAGCCGATCTTCACACTGAGAACGGACCGAAAGCGCGACGAGGCTGTATTCAGAATCTTTCGGGTTTTGATTTCGGGAACGATCGCCGCATCCCAGGTCATTGCGACAGCGTCGAAGCTCATCTGCGGCGCCAGAGCGGCCTTTGCGCTGAAGGAGCCGGAACGCATCAGGGGCATGTCGATCGAACTGGCCACGGTCTGCGAGAGGCCTCGTTGGCTAACACCAGCCGCCCCGTCGGCAGAGAGCCCGAATCCGATCGAGCCAGGTTCATCGCGGTGGTGTTTCCATTCGTAGCGCCAGTTCACGTCCGACCCGAGCGCACTCTCGAGACCGGGTGCCCGATTCACCTGCATACCGACTTTCAAGCCGGCGTCGCGCCACGGTCGCACCCTGACCCCAAGCGCCTTCTCCTCGGAAGCCTTTTCGGCCACGGTAAGAGCGGATGCCCCCGATCGCGGAGCTGCAAGGCCGTGCCCCCAGACATCGGTCACGAGTTCGTTCCTCGCTGCCGGTTGCCGAGGGTTACGCCGAAACAAGCGTGCGTGCTCGTCGACATCGAACCCGTGTTCGTTCTGAAGTGGATCTGCAACAGCCTGGTCCGCACCCAGACCGAAAGGGATCCCTGCTATCGCGAGCGACGCAAAAAGCACGAGACGGCGCAAGAACCTCCGCTGCGGCCGGATGACGTCTCCGGATGAGAGACGCGCTCCACGCCTCGGGGATCGGGAACAAGAAAAAAATATAGGCACAAAATCGGCTCCGCTCGAAGGCAATGAGCAGTTCGGTGTCGGCCGCTAAGTAAATCCCACGAATCTGGGACTACGAGCGGCCGACGAGGATCAGGAAGCGAGTTCGGATGCTGATGTCGCCAAATGCAGCGAAGGAACCTCCGCCTCAGCAACCGCCTCCTCACTCCCGCTCGACCAGAGTGGCGCGAGGACAATTGCCCAGATCATCGAAAATGCAATGCAAGCTGCCAAAAAATGAGCACGGCGGAAAATCAAATTGGTTGGCGGCTGCCGTAGCCAGTTACGCGGCATTACTCCTCCTATGCCTCGGCCTCAATGCCGTGACGGTGAGGCGCAGATTAACACGACATGAACGACGGGGAATTGGGCTCTGCGTCGCATGTCCACATTTCCTGCCCGAGCCACACTGACAGTACGCGAAGGTTGAACAAGCTCAGTTCGCGTCCCCACCCCTCTCCCATGACTCAATGCGAGAGAATTTGGGAGCCAATCCAGAATGGGACGACCCTTTACGTTAGGCGACGATAGTCACACATTCACACCATGGGACCGGCGCCTTCCAGCAGCCTCAAGACGGCCGTCGTCACCGGCGCAAGCTCCGGTATTGGCCTGGTCGTCGCGCGTGAGCTCGCCCGGCGTGGTTTCCGTGTCATCGGTCTCGGCCGCAGTCCTGGGCGCTCGAAGGCCGCGCTCGCGGAGATCCGCCGCGCTGCACCTACGGCCCAGGTGGACTTTGTTCGGGCCGATCTTGCCGTCATGTCCGAGGTCAGGCGGGCTGCTACCGAGATCACGGCACTGACCGACCGGGTCGATGTCCTCATCAACAACGCAGGTGCTGTCATCAAAGAGCGTCGCGTCACACCTGACGGTTACGAGGCAACCTTCGCCGGCAACCACCTAGGCCCCTTTCTTCTCACTCAGTGTCTGATGCCGCTCCTCCGGGCCGCTGTAGCCGCGACCGGTGAAGCCAGGGTCGTGAATACCGCCTCGGGAGCCCACCAGATGGTCCGCGACATGGCCTGGGACGACCTTCAGCTTGAGAAAAACTACGGCTCGTGGACGGCTTATGCCCAGTCGAAGCTCGCCAACATCCTCTTCACCCGTGAACTCGCCAGACGCGAGCGTGAGAACGGGATCAGGGTGAATGCCGTGCACCCAGGGGTTGTGGATACCAACTTCCCGTCCGGCGGCGGATTGCTCACGACGATCGGCTGGCTTGTTGCCAGGCCGTTTGCAAAAACACCGGAGCAAGGCGCCGATTCGATTCTATGGCTCGCGACCGAAGCCCCTGCGGATCTTACCGGTGGTTATCTTGAGCAGCGCCAACCCGCTCGGATAACAAAAGCCGCCCAAAGCGCTGAAGGCGCACGGCGGCTTTGGGAACTCAGTGAGCGGATGACGAGCGTACGCTAGCCCCGATTTCGGCTTGCCAATATTCCGAGGTTTCGTCACAAGCAAATTTGTGCTGTCGTTTGAAATCCGACCTAATACTTCGATTTGGCGATAGACCGTTCGTTGACGGGCACCCCGGAGACCTTCTAGCCGACCCCGATCCAACACCCGCCGGATGTGCTGATTATGGCTCGACGCTATCAATACGAGCGGATCACCGCTCGCCAACTCTCCAGCGCTTTTAACTCCCTCGGGATCGAGTCGGTTGACCAGTTCTGCCGACTCTCCGGGGTTGGCGAGCGCACCGTACGACGCTGGCTCGAGGGTGCGGAGGATATCCCTCACTACGTCGTGGTCCTCGTAACGCTGCTCGACATGCCGGGAGCGATGCAGAAGGCTTGTGCCGTTACGGAAGCCAGGATTCAGGATCCCGGTGTAACCGCATGCAAATACCAGCACGAGCGGTTAACGCGCCGTCAGTTCTCCCAGGCTTTGAGGGACCTCAATCTCACCATGCGCAAGTTCAGCCGGCTCTCCGGAGCTGGCGAGCGCTCGGTCGACCGCTGGCTCAGGGGCGAGTGTGATATCCCGCATTACGTCACCTTGTTCTGTACGCTCCTAAGAATGCCGGGGGCTATGGAGAAGGCCCGTGCCGTCACGGAACTGCTGGTCATCCGGGAGTCCGACGAGGAGCCCAAGAAGGCTGCTTAACGACTACTGTTCTGGAACCCTGCTCGGCGGCGTCGCGCAGGGCCTGGGTGCTCGCCACAGGGGCGCATGCTCGCTTTGCATCACCCACTTTGAGCTATCGACTGAGCCAGACGGCGATCTATCGTCCAGCTTGAAGCTTGCTGCGTAGGCCCAAACCCGACCGGAGTTCGTATGAGTTGCCGTGTGTTGTTGTCTGCTGAGTTCCACGGGTCAATCGATGCCTGGACCGAACATCTATGCCTTGAGACCCTGCCTGACGGGCGCATCGAGATCTCGAGTCGGTCCGCGGAGCTTCTCATGAGCCCCGACTGGGCCGACGGGGAGGTCGTCTGGCCGGAGGGATATGATCCGGAGAGCGACGACAGTTCCGATGTGCTGCCATTGACCGTCGGCGGCAAGGCCGTAGCCGGACGCGACGGCGATTACATCGTCGGCGAGGACCTGCGTCCACATAGCGACGACTCGATCGCCCGCTTCAGCCTGGGACAGATCACTGATGCTTTCTCTTGGCTGCAGGGTTACGGCTGGACGACCAAGCCCGGCTTTGCCGACGCATGGGCACTGATCCAAGGGGCCTTCTCAATATCGCGAGTAAGGCCCAGAACGGCGCGAGCACAGAGAGCGCCCGGGTCCTATTAGCAGATCTCCAGGAGTTCCACGCCGTTACCGGCTACTCGCGTGAGCTGCTGGCCGCCCGAGAGGGCCGGCACAAGTGCGGCACCGTTGCACGCAGGTGGCGCATGATCTCGACCGTGCGCCGGCGGTCAATCTCGATTGCTCCGGCCGCGATCGCCATCTCGCGCCGGAATTGGGGGAGGTCGTAATGGGGAACAGGATCGGTCTGAAACCACTCCCGCTTCATGCCGATCCGTCGTGCCATCTCATGGAGCTCGTCGAGCGATGGACTAAGCATGTGGCACATGCGCATCCTCCCAAGAGGATTTTTCTGATTGTCGACGTAAACCGGCATCATGCCCCCGTTCTGCGGTCTCATGCCCGCGAAGGGGCTGCCGTGCTATTATATCGTCTGGTCCCCGGCCTCGAAAAGATCGAAGTGAATATCTCGTTCAGCTCCGCGCCCGCATGCTGATCCTCGGGTGCGCCACCCGAGACGCGGGACAGCGATATACCGAGCAAAGCACATCTCCTTGCCAGGGCATCTGGGGTCGGAAATTCCCCATAGTCTCCCCCGAGCCGGAGCCCGACCTCTCCATTGCTACGGAATGCCTGTAGAAAATACGTTGCGAGGCCGGGATCCCACCCAACGATGGCACTCTGATCGATAAATCCCTCATAAACGGCTGTGACAGCAAATCTGGACATCAGAAAAGCCCTCAAAGACGGCCCATTGAAGTAGAAAATTCAGCGGGAGGCAAGATCCTGTATCGCAGCCCCAATCCGGGCAAATGAAATGCGAATCCCCCCGCCGGGATCACGGCGCCGCGGCCGAGCTTTCGCCGGCTGCCCTGATGGTCCGGATCTCACTGGGCAATCACCGCAAAAAATGAGAGACCGGGTGCGCCATGTTCGATTTTTACATCATCATATTGATCTTCGGCACGTTCAGCGCCGTGGTCCTCGGCGTCGGGATCGTCATGAAGGACCCAGTCGTCCTCGGTTTTGCCTGCCTCATGGGGGTGGGAACTCTGGTGGCCGCGACGAGCGTCAGCGTCTCCGAGCCGATCAGACTTCCGTCCGAGGCCGAATGCACCGCCTTGGCCGCGCGAGCACGCGCCGGCGACATGGCCGCGATCGAGGGTTATCGAAAAATTACGGTTCCCTGTTCAAAATTTCTTAAATCCACCAGGCCACGGGTTCCGGCCACCGTTCAATAGGCCGGCAACCCGAGATATTCCTTGCACGGCCATGTGGGCCGCTATGCCTCATCCCCTCCTCTCCGAGCCAACCCTGAGCGTTAAGTCCAGCGGGTTCGGCCTTCCGACGAACAGGATTAGCACCATGTCATTCTCGCGCGGGCTTACTCCAGGGGTCCGGTCCGGCACCTTGATCGCCGCACTGATGGTTGCTGCGGGCTCTCTTTCGGCCGCGGCGCAAAATCCTTCGGGGCAGGAGAACCAGTCCGCTCGGGCATCGGCCGAAGCTCCGGTGAACCCGGGTCCGACCGTCATTGCTGTTCAGCCCCACCCGTCTCAGCCGGACTGGACGAAGATCTGTAATGGCGAACCGGAACCCGATGGACCGGTCTGCTACACGACCCGGGATTTCGTCTCGACCGAGGGGCAGCCCCTGCTCGCTGTCGGCCTTTACGACATCAAAGGCCAGAAGGACTACAAGCTCGTCCGGATCCTTCTCCCGCTGGGCCTCCTCATGCCGCAGGGCATCCGGATCGCCATCGATCAGGACGATCCAATCCCGGGAAAATTCTCGATCTGTCTCCCGAATGGGTGCTTTGCCGAAGTCCTCGTCGATCCGAAAGCCATCAGCTCGCTCAAGGACGGAAGGGTCCTCACGGTCGGGGTCCAGAACCAGATCGGGCGCGAGGTCGCCTTCGTAATGCCGGTCACGGGTCTCGGAAAGGCTCTCGAAGGCGACCCGATCGATCCACAGGCTCTCGCCGAGCAGCAGCGGAAATTGCACGAAGAGTTGCAAAAGCGCGCCGAAGACGCTCGCGCCCAATAATCGGGAATACGATTCCAAAAGCCGGGGGCTCACTCCCCTACTTCTTCGCCAGACGTGAGCCGTTTCTACATAGGCTAGGAAACCCATGATGGACGACAAATCCCAAGCGCAAATGCCGACCGACCCAGAGCAGGCTCGCCTGGTTGCCTGGGACGGCCTGACCGGGACAGCGCCGGCTGGCGAGATCTATGCGATCACCACCGAGCCGCATGAAACGCATCCTGGCCTGCTCCGTCACACGATCGAGTGTGTCAGCGCGCGATCGGCATCGGTCACGCTGGGCAGCACCCCCGACACAGCCGGTATGGTCATGGAGGATCTCAAGGACGAGGCAGAGCCTTGGGCAGCCGCCAACATGATCCTGGCCGGCCGCGAGATCGAGATGACGGCAGACCAGCTCGAGTCCGGACTCGCATGCCTTCGTGAAGACACAGCCGAAGGTGTCGAGATCCTTGAGGCTCGTGTCCCGCTCCGCGCCAGGCGGACTCGGGAGGAATTCGAGTTCAGAATGGCCGAGATTGCGAACGAAGTGGCCGCCGGCCGCGCCGCCCTGGCCCGTCACGGCTGCCACGTGTAGTGCCACGCCAAGTCCACGTGTAGTGCCACGCCAAGTCTATGTGAGCCAACGACCAGGTCCACCTCGTCTGACCTCTTGGCTCATCAAACAACAAGAGAAATAAACCACACGATGTCGACCTTCTCGAAAGACCTCAGCGTCCTCGTTCAACTCGTCGAAATTCTCCGCGACGTAGACGGAGAGATGCCAATGCAAATGGCCCACTGCCTGCTGTGTGTGGCTCTGCGTCCTGGTCTGACGATGCAGGACCTTTGCGAGATGACGGGGCTGTCGCAGTCTTCGTCATCCCGGAACATCCAGACGCTCGGTGAGTGGCACCGGTTCGGCAAGCCGGGATACAACCTCGTCCAGGCCGTCGATGACCCGGTCGACACGCGCCGCAAGATCATGTTCCTGACTCCGAAGGGGAAGCAGGTCCTGAAACGGCTGCTCTCAACTCTCCGAGGTGAGGCCGTGACGGAGATCGACCTCCCGAATCCCAAAGATGTGATTGGCCAGCGCAGAGCTGCTCGCCGCGCCTCTGCAACGGGCGCCTGACGAGAGGCTGGGATTTCGCACGCCTCCGATGCAAACCGGCCCGCACTCTCTGATGAGAATACGGGCCGGCAGATCTTCCAAGACCGATCTCAAACGATCAACAGGGCGCCGTAGTAGGACCCGGAATACTGACCGCTGTCGGCTGTCGCGATCATCACGCCGAGCGAGCCGCTGAGCTCATCCGGATAGAAGACCTCGAGCGAGTCCAGTGCGCTGCGGATCTGCTCCTCGGTTCCGGAAATCCGGACACCGGAAATCACCTCGAGGTCCGGCACATCGAAGAAGGTCCAGGTCGCACCGGAATCCTCGTACCTGATGAACTCCATCGAGTTCGCGCTCAGCGTGAGATCGACGCTCGTGACCTGCTCGGACCCGTCCGCATCGGTGGACGACCAGGTCAGATGCTTGCCAACCGAGATCCATTCATTCGTCGTGAGGTCGATCGGGCCGTCGCTGATGATCCAAGGATCCGGAGTCGGCTGCATGTCGACGACAAGATTCCCAGAAAGGATCTTCGTGCCATCCTCGGCATAGCGGTCGACGACCAGCGTGAAATCGTCCCCGAAGTCAGGCGCGGGCGTGACGGAGAGCGTCTTCAGGAAGTCCTTGACGTCCTGATGATTGCCGGTAATCGAAATTCCGGAAGGAACCTCCTCGATCGTGAGGGCCTCGTCGGGCTCGAACCCAAACTTCGCGCCAGGCGGCAGGCCAGTAATGACGACGCGATCGACCAGGGACTCGTTTCCGTATTCGAGGGTAATCTTGCCGCCAAGATCGACGGACTGGTCCTCGAGCCCATAGGCGCTTCCGACCACGAGGATTTCCGGCACCTTCACCGGCTCCCACGGCGGGAGTTCAGGAACGGTCGGGACTTCCGCTCCGGGGTCTCGAACACGAGCTCGACCGGCTCCTTGAACGGCACGCCGTTCCCGCCGCCCGATTTTCCAGGAAATCCGTCCAGGAACTTGCCGACAACCTTTTCCTGGGTGACGTGAAGCTTTGTCTCCCCCGAGCCGGTGGTTTGTTCCCACCCGGTCCAGCGCCCGGGATCCGAGAACAAGCGCCCGCTCGGGTCAATTGCCGAATAATCGGCTTGAACGCCGTCCGGCACCTTTACCTTTTTTGCCATGATGCCCCCTAGTGCATCGAAAAGTGGCCTCCCCCGCTCCCTGTGCGGTCCCGGTTAAATGAGAACTGCAACTGCGGATGGGACGAGGCCCGTGCTGCGAATGGGGCACTCTTTCAAGAATCCTGGAGAAAAGCAAATTCAATTAACCATTGGCATCCGGGCCCGGAAATTCAACAAGCTTGGCATTTTCCGGCAACGGAAAATTTAAGTCACGCCAAGCCTGACGAGCGACACGATTTAAATAAATTCCCCCGCTTGACCCGCCGGCCATTAATTTATGTCCAGGAATCCCGAGAAATCACATGGCTTTGACAGACCGAGATATCGCTGCGTTCGCCGAGGCGGCTGTCGCCTTCGACTCCCTCGGATGCGACGACGAGAAGCGCCGTGAGCGCCTCCTAGAGGAATGCCAGAAAGCCGTCCTCGCCTATTATTCGCGGGCCCAGCAGGATGTGCGGGATTCCGGATTCCGCGTGACCCGGCGTGTTCGGGATGGTCTCTGGAGAGAGCTCCAGAAAATCCAGAATACAGCTCTTGCCCCGTTGACGATTCCGGCCAGCGAAGTCTCGAACAGCGCCATGGCGGCGGGCAACAAGGCGAAGCACCCGATCATTGTCCAGGATGGTCAGGTCAAGGAATGGGCCGCCACCGGATGGGTCACGGTCAGGCCTGCAACTCTCGACGACATGCGGACTTATCCCTTCGTTGTCTGATCAACCATCGTTCGTCACCCGTCAGGCGATTTCTCAATGCCCCACATCCACCTCATGCCTTGGCCCACATCCAAGCCTTACTCGCTCCTGTTCTTCCTCCGCCGGCCCGAGCCCAAACCGCTCCGGGAACCGGTTGCGGTCGAAGCGCCGGCGGTCATTTGCATGCTCTACAACGTGCCCCAAGGCACCTGGCATCCGGCCTGGTTTACGCCGTCCTCCGTGGCAATCGGCGGCGCCGAGGGCTACACCCTCTACGACATGGCCGGTCACCTTCCTCGGGGATTTCCCTCGCGAGATGCCGCCGCCGCCGCGGTTCAGGCACTCACTGGGACCGGTCAAGTCGTGTCGGCGGCATCCACGATCTTTGCCTGGGACGGAATGAGCGATCCCGGTCGATCGATCTTGGTCTGGCTCTCCGGCGCCAGTGCAGAGGATCCCTGGATCATCAACCCGCCACGGCCTCAGCACTGACGCCTGCCATTGCACCCTTCATCTGCTCCTCCGGGGAAGAGTGCTACCGGCGCGACAACGTTGTCGGTGTTGATCTGGAGGGGTAACGCGGTAATACCGCATGCGCCCAGCAATATCAGTGGACGCGCCGGCGCCCGTAATTCCATTTCCCAACATCGGGCCGCGGCCTCGGCCGTCTGACACTCTTTGAAATCATCACGAAAGAATTTCCTCCATGAGCATCGAGATTTCGACCCCAGTCGATCAGGCCCCCGTTGACAGCGACGCCGGGAGTCCATCGAAGCCGTATCCGGAAGAGCCCGCCTCTGGCTCCCCGATCGCCTCACCCGAACGCCCGACCCCGAAGCGGGCCCAGCTCTACCGTCATTTCAAGGGGAACACATACGAGATCGTCACGGTCTCGCAGCACACCGAGACCCATGAGGCCCTCGTCACCTATCGCTCATGGCCCCCGGTCGCCGGAGAGATCCCACACACGCGACCCCTCGAGATGTTCATGAGCACGGTCGATGGCGGGCAATACCGCTACGAGCCCTACAAGCCGCAGCCCTCGAAGCCGCGCGCGCCACATCCCACGTCCACTCGAACCTGACCCCGCGAATGATCAATGGCAACGAGAGAGCCCGCACACCTGCTCGCACCGTTGCCCATTGTTCCATGTCCTCGCCTGACCGTGATTGCCGGATCCCGACCGGCCGGGTTATCGCGGCCGTAACCATCTCCGTTGTAGTCTTGTCCGGCCCGGCCTCTAATGGGTGATCGAATATGTCCTCACCGAAGAAAACCCTGCTCGACAAATACAACCGGCTCCTCGAGACCGAGGCCGAAAAGGATCGGCTTCGTCCGCCTCGCCTCGTGACCCTGGTCGCGGATCGCGAATGGATCAAGGCCGTGGCGGCCCGCAGCGCAGCGCTCGATGAATTCGTCGCCGCGGCACGGCAGACCTGTGAGGCATGGCAGAAGCCGAAGGCAAAATCGGCAGCCGGCACGGCAAGCCGGGACCTCTCCGCGGAGACATAAAAGCAACGCCCCGACAAGGTCTGCGATCATCGAAAAACGCGGCTGCCTTATGCGTCCGTGAATCTTCTTGAGCTCCTGAGATCCGAGTAGGTCCGAGACAACCTATTTATCTTCGCGGAACTCCATGGCGCGCTTGATGCACGCATTGCACTGCTCCTCGCCAACCGCTGACGTACACGTGCAGCACCCGAGACCAATTCTGATCGCCCCTATGTTACTCTACTTTCGTGAAGATCATTAAGTCATTGATTTTCAGTCATCCGAATGACCGACCGGTACCGCTTTGTGCCCGGGTTTTGGGTCCCGGCACAAGTCCTGGTGAGTCCGCCAGCGCTATCACCATTACATGTCCGTGGCATCGCGCCACTTCATGGCTGCCACATCAAGCGGATCGTCGGGCGGAACTGAACCACCATCGGGGACCAAGTACCCGAGAAGCCAACCGAAGGTCGGATCTTTACAAAGACGCCCCGGAGAGAAACAGTCGGGCTGGTATGCCGCCTGTGCGGTTTCACCAATAACGCCGACAACCGAATAGCAGGCGACCACAAACGCAGAGCAGAAGAAACTGTGTTTGGCAAATTCATCGTCTGTCGTGACTTTGCCGTAGTTCATCCGGATGAATTCAAGCTGGTTGCCAAAGTAGTTTTTGCTGCGGCTCGGCAGGGCGATCGCCCCGATAGCGTCGTAGAATTTCTCATTCTTGAGAACAGCGTCGACAAATTCATTCAGCTTAGCGGGCCGATTTCCCCCGAATCCCAGCTGACTTCTCAACACGCCTACGCATTGGCTGCCACCCAGTGATTGGTCAAGGAGGTTGGTTGTAACGCCCGTTTTGACCAAGGATTCCGCAACACGATTATCACCCAGACAGATTGCGGCGTGGGTATATGGGCTGTCCGTGAACTTAGATATCAACCTCTGAAAGGTATTTGGCGCGCGCGGCCTGTAAAGCAACACGTCGCCGGGCAAGAGGTCTGAAGGCTGGATCACCGGTGGCGGACCAAAGAGCGTGCCATCGTAGTGATTTTGCGTCCCGTTTCCACCGGCGTTGGTCGGTGCGCTTCCGATTTTTCCCATTGCTCCCCCCGTGGTCAATTCTGTTCTCCCCACAGGCCATCAGCTTCCGCAGCTGTGACCATGTGCTCTGAATTCATCCATTGTCCGCTGCTGGTGTCGTATGGATCCTCGATGGAACCCCAGATCTGATCGCCCCTGTGTTACTCTACTTTCGTGAGGATCATTAGAACTCACAAATCCCAATGAGTGTCGCGATGACCTTCGCCCTCGTGCTGAAAGCGGTGAACCGCGTCATGACCTGGCATGAAGCCCGCCAGGTGGAGCGCCTGGGCCGCTGAGTCCAGCGGCCCAGACTCGCCCACTTCGCTCAAGCGGAGAGCGCCATATTCTCGTCGATGTTGCTGGGGTCGGCCAGCGAATAGCCGCGTCCCCAGGTGGTCGCGACATAGTTCTTGCCGCCCGAGGCTGTCGCGAGCTTCTTCCTGAGCTTGCAAACGAACACATCGATAATTTTGAGACTCGGCTCGTCCATGCCGCCATAGAGCTGGTTCAGGATCATCTCCTTGGTCAGGGTGGTTCCTTTCCGGACCGCCAGCATCTCGAGGAGTTCGTACTCCTTGCCGGTCAGGTGAACGCGATTGCCCGCCACCTCCGCGGTCTTCGCATCGAGATTGACGCTCAGATCGTCCACTGTGATCACCGTCGGCTCCTTCCCCTGAGTGCGGCGGATCACGGCCCGAACGCGCGCGATCAATTCATCCCGGTTGAAGGGCTTGGTCACATAGTCGTCGGCCCCGAACGACAGCCCTTTCACCCGATCTTCGACCCCCGCGATACCGGAGAGGATCAGGATCGGCGTATCGACCTGAGCCCGCCGCAGCTGGCGCAGGATGTCGTAGCCCGACATGTCGGGCAGGTTGAGGTCGAGGAGAACGAGGTCGAACTTCTCGCCGCTGACGAGGTCGATCCCGTCCTGACCAAGACCAACCGTCACGACATCGAAGCCCTCGGATTTCAGCACCAGCGCGAGAGTGTCCGCAGTGGCGGCGTCGTCTTCGACCAAGAGAATGCGCGTCGTCACCTTCACAGGATCTCCTTTTCTGCCGGCCGTTGGCGAGCGGCTCGCGCCCCCTGCCTCCTGTCTCGCGAGGCGCTCTGAAACGGTTCCGTAACCTTAGCTTCCCAATGGTTAAGAAAGCGGAACCCCGGATGCGCCAGCCCCTCCCGTTCTGGGACTCCCAAACTTTCCAGGCACCGCCGTGTCCAAACGATTTCTGATCGAGCCCACCGACCTAAAAACCGCCAACGAGATCGTGGCCCGCCTGCACCGACACTCAGAGCCGGTCGGCGTCTCAATCCGCCAGGTGATCGCGCGGGACCGCGCCTCCGGGCAGGTCGTCGGCACCGGAATTCTCGGGCGGCCCGTTTCACTCATTCTCGATGATGGCTTCACCCTTGAGGTCAGCCGGACTGCGACGGACGGCACCGAACATGCCTGCTCCGCCATTCTGGGCGCCCTCGCCCGTGAGGCCCGCAAGATCCTTTTGCGCGGCAATCCGGTCTACCGCCTCACTACCTACACACGCCAATCCGAGAGCGGTGCGTCCCTGCGGGCCGCCGGGTGGCGGTTCGATGCCAAGCACCACACCCAATTTGTGCCGAAGGGACTCGGGGTCGAACGCACGATCGTTCCGATTCAGCCGAAATCCTGGTCGAATCCCTCACGACCGCGGCCGGTCCGCGAACCCGGCGAACCGCGGCTGCGCTGGCTCAAGCTCCTGCCCGACGCTCTCGACGACGAGGCCGCCTTCAAAATGGGTCAGGCCGCTGCGGCCGCGGGCGCTCTGATCGGCAGCAACCCGTTCTCGTATCTTGAAGCCCGCGCGGATGGGAGCACGCAGCTCGTGTTTGTCGGGGACTATCTCTGGGAAA
The DNA here is from genome assembly GCF_001006805.1 of Microvirga massiliensis. Classification (GTDB taxonomy): domain Bacteria; phylum Pseudomonadota; class Alphaproteobacteria; order Rhizobiales; family Beijerinckiaceae; genus Microvirga; species Microvirga massiliensis. The sequence goes on from NZ_LN811368.1 coordinate 97,595, forward strand.
TATGGCGCGAGGGATTCAGCGTCGGAAACACCCGAGCGGCCATCGCCTGAGAATTCGCTACGCAGCTCTTTTGAAGTGCCGCTTCGATGCCTCGCGCGGAATCGAATAATCCGATCCCCGGCGCCCGGCCAGATAGAGCCCGGCCAGAAGGGCGCACAGGCTTCCGCCGAACGGCATGCTGAGGATCGCAATCACAATTCCGAACGGCATCATGAATGCAGCGGTCAGACCAGCGCCGATCACGGCTGCGGCGACCAAAAAGATCACGGGCAATCTCCAAAAATAATGTCTTGCCGGGCTCAAGAGGGCACCCGGGGGAAACATCAATCCCATAAGATAATACCCTAAAATAATCGGGAAGTTCCATTACGGAAAATCCCCTATGACATCACGGATCCCGCGTTTGGCCATTTACGGTCTCATCCGGTAAGCGTCGCCGGCACCCGACCTGGAATACCAAGAATCAGGCATTGAAATACCTGAGAACGAAGGCAGCCGGCGGCATACGCTCAATTACGGCTCGCGTTCTCCGCTAACCCTGAATCCCTATAGCGAGAGTGATCCCCGGTGGGTTATTGGGGCCTGGGAGCTCGCAGCAAGCTCGCGAGAAACTGAGGGTGGCGCGTGGCCAGTGATCGGACCGAGGAAACGCTCCTGTGCGTGATCAATCTCTCCTACAGGAGACGCTTTTCCTGGATCCGCTGGCTAGGACTTATCGGGATACGGACCCGGAAGCCGTCCCGCTCCTCCAGCAATTCGGCCGTTGATTACGAGGTCACGGTCCGGTTCCGGGACGAGGCCGAGCCCTTCGTATCGTTCACCTATCCGGTTGACGTGAGCCCGGACTTCGCGATCGCCCGAGCCCGCACGATAGCCGCGGAACGCGAGCTCTGGCGAACCGACCGGCGCGCGTGGATGGCCAGGGCCCTTGCGCTATCCGATTCGTTCGATGAGGAAAGCGCCCGCCACCGGCACTGGTCGCTCGCGGCACGGCTCGAGGCCAAATGCTGGGTGCTGATCCAGAAAGACCTTCTGCGGGATGTCGCTCCAAATCTCGATCGCGGCCCCGGAAAGAAACTCCTCGACCTCGCCCGGAGCTATGCGGCCGAAACGCCCGACCGCGTGGCCCAGCAATTCGCCAACACCGGTCATTCCGACGCCTCATCCCAGGACCACGCCATCGCCTGCGAAGGCGATCGGATCGCCTACATCCACAATATTACGCGCTCGATCGAGATCTGCATCGATACCGCCAAGAATCGTACCCGGGGCAAGGAACTCACCAAAGCTCTGGACCAATTCGGAGTTGCCCTCGTCGATGCCTTCAGCCTGGCATGGCCCCTGCGAATGCCCGCGAGACCACAACTGTCGGCGCCCGCACGAGAGCCAGAGCTCCGGGGCAACGTTCACTACATCGATTTCAAGCGGTAGCCGATCCGCTCCGGATCCGCGCCTGTCGTCCTGACCCTGCCGTGGCGTCAGCCTGAAATGGTCGACCCGCTGCGGTCGATTCGTCCCACTCTCACGACCAGCGCCCGCTCGATGCGGGAAGATGCGATGACCCTACACAACGCTCCCTCTTCCGCCGCCGTGAAGGCGCGCCGGCGCCGGATCGACCGCGGCGTCACCACCGAAACCACCGCCCGCAAGATGACCCCGAAAACGTCACTTCAAGGACTCATGCAGCTGCCTCTACTCGAAGCTCTCGAGGAGTGTGGCGGCCAGGCCCGCCCGGGACAGATCTATGAGCGGCTCGCCGACCGGCTCGGCCTGTCCGAAGAGGTTCTCGCCGAGACCCGTACCTGTGCGGACGGTCAGAACTACCGCGTCTTCCAACAGCAGGTCCGGTGGGCCCGGCAGACCGCCGTGATGCAGGGCCTGATCGCCAAAGGCGAACGTGGCATCTGGGAACTCGCCGACCCGGCCTATGCACAGCTCCAGAAAGCCCGCCGCGGCGTCACGATCCTGATCTACTCCCTCGACAATGGCCTTGCTCTGTGGGGGCACGCCGAGGACGTGGCTTCGACGATCGAGAAGGGCTCGATCCAGCTCATCTTGACCAGCCCCCCGTACCCGGTCATCCAGCGCCAGTATGGCCGCTTCACCGTGCCGGAGTGGCTGGCCTGGATGCGCGATCTCACCGGGATGTGGAAAGACCTGCTTGCCGAGGATGGCACGCTGGCCGTGAACCTCATGGACGTCTTCGTGTCCGGGACCCCGGCCCTCTCCCCTTACATTGAGCGCTTCACGCTCTCGGCCATCGACACGCACGGGCTCCATCTCGCGGGTCGCCATTTCTGGCACAGCCCGACGAAACTCGGGAACATCCACTGGGCCGTCAAGGAGCGCGTCCGGCCGAAAAATACCATGGAGCACATCCTCCTGTTTTCGAAGTCCCCTCACCCCAACTGGGACACGCGGCGCCTGCCGAAACTCTCGTATCGCGAGAGCACGCTCGCGAGGCGCGACGAGGATGCCAAGCGGGCTCGCTCCAAGCGTCCATCAGGGTACGACATAAACCCTGACGCGTTTGCCTTCACGGAGCATGGCCCCATCCCGGGCAATCTCATCATCGCCGGCGGCGCCTCCGGGGGCGATCGCTATTCCAAGCGGTGTCGCGCGGCCGGAATCCAGGCGCACCCGGCCCGTTATCCTGAGGCCCTGCCGCGCCAGATCATTGCACTGACAACCGAGCCCGGGCAGATCTGCTATGATCCTATGGCCGGATCGAATACGACAGGAAAAGTCGCGCTCGAGATGGGCCGTCGATTCATCGCCTCCGAGGTTATGCTCTCCTACATCGAGAGCTCGGCGTTCCGGTTCGATGATCGCCCCGATTTCATCCGGCACCCATTGCTGCCTCAGACCACAAATGACAACACGCCACCTGAATTTTGAATTCTTGATTCTCGTCGGCCTTGCTGTGGTCGCTGGAGTTGTCCTTCGGACCATCGGCAGCCAGCCCTGGCCCGGTATTCTGGCCAGCATCTGCGTTCTTGGGCTTGCGACGCTCGGTGTGAAGGCTACGAACGGAATGCGATCGGTGTTGTTCATCATCGCGGTCGTGGTCGCCACGACGAACCTCACGACACTCATCCCCGTCTGATCACCCCTCGCCCGATTTTCGCGCTGCGCTAAAATCCATTCGTCACAGGAGTGCTTCTTGAAGAAATTTGCTCTGGCCACGGCTCTGGCGCTTCTCGCCGGCGGTTGCGTCCCGACCATCAACGAGACCCTCGCGGTGTCGTGCTCCGACTATATCGGCAAGCCGATCTCGACCCGCATCGCGGCCCTCGGCCCGCCCAAGACCGTCTATCGCATGAGCCCTACCCAGGTCGGATATGTCTTCGAGAGCCGCGAGACGACCTTCGTGGGCGGCGAGCCCTACTACACGGTCAATTATCTCGTCGGAGCCGACAAGCATCGCAGGCCGATCCGCCCCCTCACCACGACCTGCACGGGCGTGTTCGTGGCGCATGCCCCTTCAGATGCGACTCCGATCTCTCAACGGGTGATCGTCGACGTTATTCCCGCGCTCTAGCCTCGAGCAGAGGCCACAAATCGCCGGCCGGCCAGTCGGATATCCTCACCTGTCACGGCCGCCACTTCGGGTGATCGGCAGGACGGCCCCGATCACCGTTCAGCCACGAAACAGCGTCAGGATTATCTCACTGTCCTGGTTGGCGATGCTTAGAGCCTGAATCCCAAGTTGGTGGCGGACTTGCAGGGCATTCAGCCGGATCGACTCCTCTTCTATATCGGCATCCACGAGCGTACTGATCGAGCTCGCGTTAAGCCGGATCAACGTCTCGGTGAATTCGGCCTGATTGGTGATGCGCTGCTTCAGCGACCCCATGTTCGCAGCCGCCGCCGTCACCTTATCCAGCGTTTCGCCGACCTGCTTCAGGATCCATTCCAGGTCACCCCTGTCCTGGATCTTCGTAAGGTCGATTCCTGTTCCCTTGCGCGCAATCGAAAACCCTGTGTCAGGCGCGACGCTGTCGAGATAACCCTTGCGGAGACGCAGCGTGTCGCCCTGATAGCCCAGGTCGAAACCGACCCGCGACGGTGCCGTTCCGAAACCGACGTCCACAAGCGAGTTGCCGCCCGTCGGGGACAGGACCTCGACCGACAAGGACGATTGAAGACCAAAGGCATTCGCCTGAAACACGAGATTGTCGAGCGGCGTAATCTCATCCCGGTAGCGCACGTAAGAACTATGGGCCCCGACCCCGATCTGTGCCCAGTCGTATTGCCCGGCGTAGTTGTCCCTAAAGGACTGCCGGAGCTGTGCATTCATTACGCTCAGGAGCTCTCGGCGGGTCACGTTGGACAGGTCGTTCACCGCGCCCTGCAGTGTATCTTTGTTCAGAACGACCTCGTATCGAACGTCCGGATACTTCTCCTCGTGCGGCCTCAACGCGAAACGAAGTTCATTGGAATCGCTAAAGTCCAGCGTGTCGGACTGCCCGCTCACCGTGAAGGCCTTTTCCGCCTCACCCTCGATCGTGAACTTCACCACGTCGCCGTTCGTGACGCTCCGGGCATCGAGGTCGACAAAGCCACCGGTGTCACCAGCCGGCGGATGTGACACGCCAGGCTGGTCGGTCGTCCCGTCCGTGGCGTAACTGCCGACGATTCGCTTTGTAGGATCGACCGATGTGAGCCGCAGAGTTCCATCGACCACCGAGGCCTCCACGATCCCTGTGAGCTCCGGATCATCATTGATGCTCCTCGCGGCCCAATAAACCGAGTCGAAGTGCAGACCCGCGCTGATGGCCGGGTAGATGTTGTCCGGAAAGGTGTAGGCGTCGAACAAGCCGAACGCCGTCACCTCCATATCGATCGTCGTGACGGTGCTCGCACCGGAATGGCTCGCCGACACTCCCGCCACCAGCTGTCGCTGGAGCGGAAGCTCATCCGGCCCCGGAGTCGAATCCACCGATAGCCAGTTCTGGCCATTGAACTGTGCCGCGTTGGCCGTCTGGCGCATCTTCTCCTGCAGTCCGGAGATCTCCCCCTGGATGGCGGCCAGATCGGCCCCCGGCTGCTGCGCCGCCGTCACCTTCGCGAGCATATTCTGAAGATTATTGACCGTCGTCGCGATCCCTCGATACATGGTATCGACCATGGCCTCGCTCGACCTCAGCGCATCCCGGGCGGCGCCGAGCGCTCCATTGTGCGATCGTATCTTGGTGGCGATGGACCAATAGGAAGCCCCGTCCGCCGCCGAAGCGATTCGCAACCCGGTGGATACCCGGTTGCTCGTTGTCGCCAGTTCCTTCTGGGTGGACTGGAGCATTCGAACGGCCGTCAAGCTGGCCAGATTTGTCCGGATTGAGCTCATGGTCAGGCTGGCCCTATGTTGCCTTGCGTTCCGTCCTGATTACATGCCGCCCAATCTGAGCTTCGAGATGCTCATCATCAGATCGACGCCGATTCCCGGAGCACCGTCGTTCGTCTGGCCGAAGAGGCTCAGGATGGGAGACATGGTCTCCGGAGTGGAATTATTCATGTCCCACATGGCGGTGAACCGCTGGATCAGCTTGTCGACCTTCTTGGGATCCTGCAGGTCCTTCACGTCGAGGTGCTTCTCCAGGTTCCGGACCTGCACATCGAGGTCCGCCTTCGAGGCGCCCTCGGGAATGCCGAACGTCGTCTGAACGAATTTCAGGACTGCCTTGTCGGCCAGAAGCCCCATGGTCGTCTTGATCGTGGGCGCCTTGCGCTTGAAGTAGAGCGCGAGCTGAATGCCCTGGTTCTTCTCTCCCTCGTTCGTCTCGAGCGTGATCTGAACGTAGCGCTGAACCGCCTCGGTCGTGGCGCTGGCCTCGGCTGTCGCCTCCGGGCCCTTCCCAGCAAAATCGAAAGCCGTGGCGAACTCCTTGTAGAGCGGGTTGCTCATCTTGTTCGCCATGCTCTTCTTGTCGGTGATCCCCTCGGTGAGCAGCTTCTTGATGAGTGCCTTGCCGTAGGCCATATCCTCGAGGCCATAGGCCTTCATGGCATACTTGAAGAGGCGATCATTCTTGATGAACTCATCGATCGTTTTGACGTTCTTGATGTTCGCGAGATAGTAGTCCGTCTCGCGCTTCACGACGGCGTCTTTCTCGATCAGCGCCTTCGTTCTCGCCAGATTGGTATTGATGATCTGGTACTGTGCTGAGGTGGTGATCATAATCCGGCCTGCAAAAATCGTTTAGGTGAGAAATAGAACCACTAGGCTTTAAAGGATAGTCAGGCTACGTCCCGGGCAGGGCACCGCAGTCCTTCCGGAATCGATCGGCGACAGACCGTGTGTCCTCGCGATTGAGCTTGAACTTCGATGGCCGTCGATCCAGCCGATAATCGGACAGTTCGACCACCAGGGTCTCCGCGTCCGTCAGCTTTTCGAGAAATCCCTTGACCGGTTCACCGCCCGACATCTGCCCGTAATGGTCCCGATAGGTCCAGTTCGATACCTCCGGACTTCCGTCATCGAACCAGTAGACTGTGCTCCGCCCACGCGGACTGCTCTTCCCGAGGAACTGTCTCTGGGCGACTGTTGCCGTTACGGAGATAGCTGCCGGATGCTCTTCGTCGAACACTTTCGTGCAGGCCAGCCAAAGGTAGGCTCCATCATCGGAGCGTGTCCGGGCGTAGACAGCCTCAGATCGCTTCTCGGCGTCCCGGTTGACCGCATATTCCCAGGATCCGAAGGAGGTTGCGGCGGCTTGGGCTCCGGCAGAAACACCGTATCCCACGAGGCAGGCAAGCGCGCCAGCGATAGCACACCTGATCGAACTCGATCTGTGCGAGAATTGCTCAATCATCATCATTCGATCCCCACCAAAAGAAAAGGCCCCACCTTTCGCAAGGCGGGGCCTCTCTCGCCGTCAGGCTGAGGCTCTTATTGGAAGAGCTTCAGGATCATCTGGCTGTTCTGGTTGGCGATCGAGAGCGCCTGCACGCCGAGCTGCTGCTGGGTCTGCAGAGCCTGGAGGCGGGTCGAAGCCTCGTTCATGTCGGCGTCGACGAAGGTGCTCACACCAGCCTCGAGCGAGTCCGACAGGACGCCAATGAACTCTTCCTGGGTCTCAAGAAGGGCCTTGTTGGCACCGAGCATCGCAGAACCCTCCGTTACGGCCTTGATCGCGGCATCGACCGTCAAGAGATGAGCGTCGATTTGGGCGGTCGTGGTCGTTCCGGCAACGAGCTTGATACCCGCAATACCAGTACCAGGATCGAGCGTACCGGCAGTAGTAGTATCAGTCCCACCGAGCAGACCACCAATTCCGGCTGCCGAGTCCTCAAACAGACGGGTCTTCGTGGTGTCGATCTTAAGCGTCTGGACCTTGTTGGTGGAGCCGTCATACGACACAACCAGCTCAGGCTCAGCAGTCGGAGCAGCGCCACCGACCCAGTTCTGCTCATTGAACACCGCCGAAGCGGCCGCGCTCTTCATACCTTCGATGTGCGCGGCGAACTCACCCTGGATCTTGTCCAGATCAGCACCTGGCTGACGCGCCGTGACCAGGCCTTCCTTCATCTTGTTCAGATAGGTGAGAGCCTTGTCCATGGCGGACGTAAAGGTGTTGATCATGGCCTTGCTCTGCCCGATGGCATCCTTGACCGCGCCAAGAGCGCCGTTGTCGGACTTCATCTGCGTTGCAATCGACCAGTAGGACGCGTTGTGCGAAGCTTCGCCTACGCGCAGACCGGTCGAGATCTGGCCTTGAGTTTTCGAAAGAGCGCTCTGCGTGGTCTTGAGGGACTGCAGGGCGGTCATCGCGGACAGGTTGGTATTGATCGAAGACATGCTTGTACTTCCTTACGTTCTGAGATTGTCGAGAAAATGGATTCAGGACATGTCGGAGTTCCACCGACACAACGGACTAGGGCATCATGCCTCGAACCGAAGTTCTTATCCGCCGCTCATTACATCCGGGCTTTCACCGGTAAAATGGAAGGGCATCATGCCTAGCCTTCACGAGAAGGCATACCATAGTGCTTATCGATTCTTGGTTTGATTTTGAGGTCGCCCCGCCGTCGATGGACATTCAATACGGGCAGCGATTTTCGCCGTCAACATCAAAATTCGGGGCGGGATCATTTTCTGGAAATTGTCCCAATCGACGTTTTGGAAAAAATGCAACGGGAATAAATCGTGCGCGGCGCTGGTGGGCGCGGCTCGTCCGCTCAGAAGTTTTATTGCCGGTGTGAGCTTGCCCGAAAATAAGAAGCGCCGCACAAAAGCCCACAACGGCTTGACCCTCGGGCTTCGAATTTATATAAAAATTCCACGTCGCACGGATCGGGGGTTTTGCTCCTTGGACCTTCGAGAAAGCCGTGCGACGTGCCCCTTTTTGTGGTTCTCAGCACTCCGCAAAAATGAAAACCCCGGTCGCGAGCCGGGGTTTTTTCTTGGCCGAATTCTTAATTCGGGAATCGGGGTTCCTCGATCTGGGAAAAGCCGTCCGGATTTGGCGAATCGGGTCGCAGCCGTTCGCTATTTCTGTTTCATCAGAGTGACCTTGTAGATCTTCCCTTTCGAGTCGTAGGTGGTCCATTCTCCGACCTGCATTCCGTTTTGGAAATAACCGGAGCGCAGCTTTGTGCCATCCGTACGGAACCACTCCCAGTATCCGGTGGGAATGTCGTCGATGGTCTGCCCTTTCGCCCACAGACTGCCGTCCCTGTGACGCTTCTCGAAAGGCAAGATCTCTGATGCCATCAATGGGCCTCCTCCTCCAAAACGCAGCGGCACCATAGCGGTCCTGTTCATCTCACGGCAAAGGCAGCATCTTGCCCAAGGCTGCCTTAGGCAAGGGCCGCACGTGCGAGGCGTGCCGGGCGCACCATCAGTTCCCTAGCCAAAGATCGCTGATTAGGGCTGCCGCAAAAGAGATACACTTCATCCCGGTGCCTCCTTGTCCTTGCGTTCAGCCGCCTGAGGCGCCTCTGTTCGTCCTACGAACAGCTGCCGCCCAGTGCGCGATGATCAGGGCAAAGGTGACAAGATTTCTGGGGAGATCGATGGCCGGCTGCCGCTCGGGTAGCACGTCACGCATCCGCAAGTTGGCGCGAGAGGAGCTCACGCTCGAGCCTCAGACGGTCGTTCTCGGCGCGCAAGCTCGCAAGCTCGTTGCGCACGGTCGCAAGCACGTCTCCGATCTCGGCCTCAGTGAACCGAGGGGTGATGTGCTGCGGGCAATTCCAGTCGAACGCTTCGACTTCGATCAGAACGGCTCGCTCAACCCGGCCAGGATAACCCGGGACAGAAAGCGTCTCTGCCAAAGCTGAGTCGTCTCTTGCGTCCACGACCTGCATGCGGCCGAAGATCTTCAATCGACGCTGGTGGGCATAGTCCATGAGAAAGAGGGACATGCGGTCGTTCACTGTGCTGTTACCGATGGACACATACTGTCGATTGCCCCGGAAATCCGCATAACCCAGCGTGTGCCCGTCCAAAACCCGCAAGAAGCCTGTTGGTCCGCCGCGGAACTGGACATACGGCCAGCCTGTCTCGGATACGGTTGCAAGATAGAATCCGTCGCGACCTGAGATAAACTCGGCTTCCGCTGGCCCGAGCCGGTCGTTGCGCACGGGGCCGTCAGAGCCGAGCGTGCCATCGAGCTTGGCGTATTGGGCGGCGCTGCCATAGCGCTCGCGCGCTGCCTTCACGGCCGGCGTCGAGGCAAGCTCAAGATACTTGTGAAGCATTGATGCCTCCTGCGTGGTCTTGGGGTTGATGCTCCAGGCGCTGATCGTTTGGGCCATTCAATCCTGGTAAGCCCATGCGGCAGCGAGCCAGCGCAGATGACCGTTGTCGGAGATTATCCGGCCGAGACCCGGAAATGGCATGTGCGTAGCCGCAATGAGTGCGCCCTCCTCGGCAGCGCGCGGGAAAAAGCGGGCTCGCATGGCCTGGGCAGCCGCACGATCCTGTTCGAAGAGGAAGTTGATGTCGGTCGCCGCCGGATGAACGACGGGGAACAGCATATCGGAGACCATCAGCAGGCTCTGCCCGGCATCCGCGATGCGGACTCCGATGTGCCCTGGCGTGTGACCCGTGAGGTCGACGATGGAGACGCCGCGCACAATCTCGCGCTCTCCGTCGATGGCCTGCAGCTTGGGATAGAGGCGGACCACGTCGGCGGAGAGCCGGAACCCGTTGTGAAGGTAATCGGGGGCAGCGGCGCGCTTGGCCGGATCCGTCCAGTGGGTGACGTCGCGCCGATCGATGTAGAGCTCCGCACGGGCGAAGTTTGCTTGCCCACCAGCAACGAGGCCGCCGATATGGTCCTGGTGCATATGGGTGACGATCACCGCGTCGATCTGATCGCGACTGAGCCCCAAGGCAGCGAGCGCCTGCGGGAGCTGTCCCGACTGTCCGAGCGAACCGGCAGGCCCGGTATCGATCAGGATGCGGTGGTCGCCGTCCTCGATCAGATACTGATTGAACAGAAAGCGAATGCCGGAGGGCCGAGCCGCGAACTGCACCTTCGCGGCGGCTTCGATCTCCTGGGCTGTTCGGCCGGGAAAGTAACTGAACGGCATATCCGTGTAGCCGTCGGTGAGAGCCGTCACCGTAAAGCGGCCGATCCTCACCTGCGCGAGAGGTGTCGCCACGTTCGCGGTCGCGGCGGGTGAACGCGCATTCGCAGCACCGGCAACCGTAGAGAGTGTGCCCGCGGTGAAAGCGGCTGTGGAAGGACCGAGAGCGAAAGCCCGGCGGGAGAGATCAATCATGGCTGGCTCCTCTGGAGCAGGGTTCGAGGTTCACGGCACTGGCTAATCAGCACTGCGGTGCTGGAACGGCCGGAAAACTAGCTCTCCCATTTTCAGGGTGGTAGCCTGGGATTCCGGGACGCTCCCACCCATTATCCGGAAGGCTCGATGGACCGTTTTGACGCCATGTCGGTGCTTCTCGCCGTTGTCGAGGAGGGCAGCCTGTCGGCCGCCTCCCGACGCCTGCGCTCACCGCTCACGACCGTCAGCCGAAAGGTGGCGGATCTGGAACGACACCTGCGGGCCCAGCTCATCGTGCGTACAAGCCGGCGTGTTGAACTCACAGAGGCAGGTCGCGCCTACGTCGCGGCGGCCAAGCGCATCCTCGAACAGGTGCAGGATGCAGAGAGCGCCGCAGCCGGCGAGTACAGCGTGCCACGCGGCGAATTGCACGTCACAACCCCTGAAATATTCGGGCGACGGTACGTGCTCCCGGTCGCGCTGGGGTTTCTTGCCGAAAATCCCGAGATCACCTTGCGGCTCTTCCTCGCCGACCGGCAGGTCAACATGGTCGAGGAGCACGTCGATGTCGCGGTGCGGATCGGACACCTGGAGGATAGCGGCCTGATTGCGACACGCGTTGGCGCGGTTCGTCGGGTGATCTGCGCGAGCCCCGCCTACCTCGCCCGGCGCGGCACGCCGCGGACGCCGGCGGATCTGAAGGACCATGATGGGATCACGTTCCGCGGCTTTCCCATCGCCCCCGAATGGCGCTACCGGAAGGATGGCGCAGCCTTCGTGGTCGAGCCGAAAACGCGGCTGGCGGTCAACGCGACAGACGCGGCAATCGACGCAGCTTTGGCCGACCTCGGCATCATCCGTGTGCTCTCGTATCAGGTCGCAGACGAGCTGAAGTCAGGCGCCCTGCAGGCGGTTTTGGAGGAGTTCGCACCGGAGCCGTTGCCGGTGAGCCTCGTCTACCCGGATGGGAGCCACTTGCCGCCGAAAGTCCGAACTTTCCTGGACTGGACCATTCCAAAGCTCCGGGCGCGCCTTGCCGATCCGGGGTCAATGCAAGCAAGGAGAGCGGCGCGCGATTGACCCGGCCTGGCTTATGGAGACGCTCCGCTTAGTCCGACCAAGCGGAGCCTCGCCAGGAATTCCGTCAGGCCGGCAACCGCTGATCGTATTCGCTCTTGAGTCGGCTCCAGCCATTCCAGAACGGCTGCGGCTCCTCGCCCTTCGCGCGAGCGACCAAGATGTCGAGGTGCATGTGCCAGCCGGCGCTGACATTCAGCATGGTGGCGCGGTCCGGCAGACGGCGGTGGATCACGGTGAGCAGCACCTCCTTGCCCTGGGGCTCCAGCTCAAACGAGACGCCGCCGGTGCTCCCCCAGCTGATGGCGAGCTTGCGGGGTGGATCGAGCTCGGTAATCCGGCTCTGCATCCGGTGCTCGTCGGGAAAGCCGGGCGGCCGCTGGCCGGGCGAGTCGGTCAGCTCGTCATTGCGCCAGACCAATTCAAAGGGCGAGCCGACCTTCATTTCCATCTCGCCCGCGGCCAGCCACTGGCGGCGTAGGTCACTTTCCGTGAGATACGCCCAGACGCGCTCGACGGGACCGGGCAGAAGCCGCTGGATTATCAATGTGGCCGGCTCGGTCAGCTCGCCATAGGCATCCAGGGTCACGAGTTCACTCATCGGTCATCTCCTTTGGGGGTTGGGGTCTTACGGGTGTCCTCCTCACGAAGGAGCCGTTCCAGCACATCCAGACGGTCGGTCCAGAAGCGTTCGTAGAAGCCCAGCCACTGGTGGGCGCTCGCGAGCGGTCCAGGGTCGAGGCGACAGAAATGAGTGCGGCCGCGTATCTCGCGCCGGATCAGCCCCGCGTTCTCCAGCACCTTGATGTGCTTCGAGGCGGCCGCAAGCGAGATCGCAAAGGGCTCCGCGAGCTGGCCCACCGTTCGTTCGCCGTCCGCGAGTTCGCGAAGCATCCGCCGACGAGTGGCGTCGCCCAGGGCGTGAAAGACGGTGTCGAGCCGGAGTGTCTCATATTCAACCATGTGGTTGAATATGAGGGCGCGCTTTCAGAAAGTCAACCGACTGGTTGAATATACCGAGGAGATCTTAGAGCTGTCGCGGCGCGGACACGATCGACAATCGCGCGTCCTCGATACTGACTCAGCGGAGTGCCCTGCCGATCATCGGACTCCGGCCAAAGCAGGCCGCGCTAGTGGCACCTGCGCACCCGCCGCCTTCGGATCGGCTTTGACATAGAGACCCCTGTAGGCTGGATCCAGGGTGAACGCGTCGGTGATTCCGAGAACCGTCTCGGACGCTCCGAGCACCAGCGATCCATCGGGTGCAAGCGCCTTTGCGAGGCGCCGGAAAACATCCGTCTTCGTGGGCAGATCAAAATAGATCAGCACGTTGCGGCAGTAGATGATGTCGAACTGGCCGAGCCGGCTGAAATCCTGAATCAGATTAAGCTGACGGAAATCCACCATCGAGCGGATCTCGCGTGAGATCCGCCACTGATCGCCTGTGTTGGTGAAATGCTTCATCATCAGGCGAATCGGCAATCCACGCTGGACCTCGAACTGGTTGTAGATGCCGGCCTTCGCCTTCTCGAGCACCTCGGTCGAAATGTCGGTCGCGATGAGCTCGACAGACCACCCCGCCAGTTTCGCTGCAGCGTCGTTGAGCAGCATCGCCAACGAATACGGCTCCTGGCCGGTCGAGGCCGCCGCGCACCAGATGCGCAAGCGCTTGGTCGAGGCTCTCTCCTTCAGGTAGCGGGGCAGGAGCACGTCCTGAAAAATGTCGAACGGCACCTTGTCCCGAAAGAAAAAGGTCTCGTTCGTGGTCATCGCCTCGACGACCGTTTTTTCGAGCTCGATCGCGCGGCCATTCTTGAGTTCGGCGATCAGACGCGACAGAGTGCCGAGCTTGAATCGGGTGCAAACAGGTCCGAGGCGGCTCTCAACCAGGTATCGCTTGTCCGGCGTCAGGGCCAATCCCGAACGAGCCTTCAGGAAGTTCCTCAGGACTTCGAATTCGATGTCATTCATTTCGCAGGCCCCGTGATCATGTTCCGCAGGGACGGGCCAATCGCTTCGAGCGGCAGGATCTCGCGGGCCAGGCCGGCCTTGGCGATGCTGCCCGGCATTCCCCAGACGATACTGCTGGTTTCGTCCTGTACGATCACGGGCGCACCGGCCTTCACCAAGGCGCGTGCACCCTCGGTTCCGTCTGATCCCATCCCGGTCAGGACGACAGCCAGCGCCGCTGGGCCGAATGCCGCTGCGGCGTCCCTGAACAGGACATCGACAGCCGGACGGCAGAAATTCTCGGCCGGGCCATCGCTCAGCCGGATCGACGGCTTACCCCCGGACATGGACAGGCCCATGTGCCGTCCTCCGGGCGCGACGAGGATGGTGCCGGGAAGGAGCGGGTCGCCATCGCGAGCCTCGCGAGAAGGCACCGAGACAAGGGACTGGAGGTGTTCAGCAAAGACGGCCGTGAACATCGGCGGCATATGCTGCACGATGAGAACAGGAAGTTGTTTCAGAGCTGGGCCAAGATCGACAAGAACTCTCTCGACGGCGCGAGGACCGCCTGTCGATGAACCAATCACCAGACATTCGGGACGTGCCGGCACCAGCGCCGGCGAGATGCGTAATGACGTCGTCGCAGAATTCGACGTCGGTGCTGCGGCGATCCTGGGTCGCGGCTTCGCGCCCCCCAGCGCGCGGAGCTTGTCGATCAGGTCGCGCCGAAAATCGGCTGAGGATCCGGCAATTCTCGTGCTTTCCGGTTTGGCCAGGTAATCCACGGCGCCGAGTGAAAGACACTTCAGCGACACCTCGGCGTTCCGCTGAGTCAGGGTCGAGATCACGATGACCTTGATGCCGCTCTGCGCTTTCAGGAGGAGCGGCAGAGCTGTCATCCCGTCCATCTCGGGCATCTCGATGTCCATCAGGACGATGTCCGGCTTGACCCGCCGGACTGCCTCGACGGCGAGCCGCCCGTTGGCGGCTGTCCCAACGATCTCGAAGCCTCCGGCCTCCGTGAGCCAGCGGGCGATCAGACCGCGGATGATCGCGCTGTCGTCCACGATCATGATCCGGATCGCCGGACCTGCCGACCTTGGTGGGTCCACGGGTCTCGTCGGCAGTGAGGCGGTTCCAAGCGACATCACAGAGCGCCTCCGGATGACACCCGCAGGACACCGATCTCCTGAAGCTTCGCGACTAGGATGTCCTTGTCGAATGGCTTCATGATGTATTCGTCCGCCCCGGCTTCCAGAGCTCGCGCAATGAAGCTCATGTCGTTCTCGGTCGTGCAGAACACGACTTTCGGCGCCGATCCCGAGGGGGACGCACGAAGCTGCTTCAGAAAGCTGTGGCCATCCATGACCGGCATGTTCCAGTCGAGCAGAATGACGTCGGGCATCTCCGATCGACAGGCCAACAGCGCCGCCTCTCCGTTCTCGGCCTCGCTCACGCGAAATCCAAGGCCCTCCAGCATCTGTCGGGAAACTTTCCGGATCGAGCGAGAATCATCGACGATCAGACAATGGTTCATGGGCTGCCCCATTACGCGCGGTTCGAACCAAGGCGCTTGTTGTTGTTGGACCGACGGCGCCCGCTACGAGCGGATGTCCGCCTTCTCGACGAAATTAATATTCTCGACCAGAATTTCTTTGACGAGCTCGGTCCCGAGGCGCTTGTTGACGTTCGCCTTTACGTTGCCGAGCATCGTGTTAACGTTGTAGCGGGACAGCTTTCGGAAATCCAAGGTCGGGTCGGCGTAGATGTAGCGAAACGCCTCGTCCTGAACGAACGTCTCAGCCGGAACCGAGATCTCGTGCAGGGTCTTCGCGTCGGCCGTGAACACCATATTGGCGACGACGTAGCCCTGGACGGCCCCTTCCGCGATGACCGGAATGTTCATGGCCGGGAGCTTCTTGTATTGAAGCCCCTCCAAGTATTCCTTTTTCGGCGCCGCCGCCGGTGTGCCGGTCGCCCACGTCACCGCGCCGTAGCACGAGGCCAGCGTAATCCCGCAGATCCAGAAGCCCGTGACGATGTTCCTGATCACAGGCCGGCACTCGGGCTCGCAACGGTCGCAAGCCTCCGCCCGGCCATGTTGGCCGAATAGGTGCCGTCGGAGTTCGCGCCCTCGATCGCGGTCGACACGATGGTCGAGATTTCCTGAACCGCCCGCATGTAGCGATCGAGAATGTTCTGGTTGACTTCCAGCTTCGCCCGCAGACCCTCGAAGCGCGCCACCTGAACGGCCTCGATCGTCACCGTCCGGATCATCCGGGTGATCTCGAGAAGGCTCTGGCTCTTGCGGCGATTGAACTCGTCCATCGCGCTCAGATCGCGCGCCAGGAGAGCCGCCGTCTCGGCATCGATGGTCTCTTCGAGACGATCAAGAGTCTTGGTAAGCATGACAATTTCCCCAGCCTAAGAATGTGATGTGAAGCATGAGTTCGATGCCTGCGGGCCACTTGCCCGCAAGCTGCAAGCTGTGTGGAGCGTTCAGGCGCTCGACGTTTCGGATTTTCTGCTCAGGATCTGGTCGGCGATGCCGATTCCGCCACCCTTCGCGACCTGCCCGGCAATCTGCTCGGCCAGCATGGACTTCCAGATCGCCCCGGTGTTGCCCTTGCCGTATGTGTTCTCGGCATTCTTGGGCAGCATCGATTCGACGAAGGTCTGGAGAACGAACGCCTCGAATTGCTGGAGAGCGAGCTTCGAGCGATCCGTCTCGGCCGATTGAACGGCATTCTTGATCGTGTTGCGGGCCGAGTAGCTGTCGAACCCGCCCGCAATCAGCGGCTCCGCGCTGGCGACCTGCATCGCCTGATCGAATCCGGCCGGATCGGCCGGCTTGGCGCCCTCGCTGAGTTTGGCCGATGCCATCTGGAACCGGGCCGGATCGGCCGCCCGGGCCACGTCCAGGACAATGTCGGAGGGCGGTTTGATCGCCATGTCTTGACTCCTGTTGGTCGTTATCTAAGCGCCCTATAACTCACGTAGCTTTCGCCGGGCTTGCATCGCCGCGCGCCGCGATCGAATCGAGGATGCCGAGAAGGTCGCTTTTCTCGGTCTCGCGGCGGTGAACCTCCTTCAGGCTCGTCACCATTTTCTCGGTTCGCTTGACCTGCATGGCCCGGTCGAGGGTCACGCCCGCCTGGACGAGCCGGTCGGCCTCGACCTGGTTTGCTTGCGCGGCCAGAGACTGGAGCCGCTTCGCCGCCGCATCGACGAATAACCCATAGAGCTTCTCGTCATCGTTCAGCGTCTCGATCAGCGCGACTTGTGCCGCCTCCAATTCAGCTCCCTTGCGCTGCAGCCGGACGAGTTCCCACTCGGCCATCGTGTGCAGCTGTTTCTGGACCTTGCGCACCCGGTCCAACTTCTTGAGCCTCGGGTTCATCGCCGTCACCCGTTCCGGAGCCAGGTCGAGAACGAGTCCATGAACAGGAGCATGAAGTCGCTGACCAGGAAGTACATCAGCAGCAGACCGCCCAGCATGATGAATGGCGTGGCCAGAAAGAACACCGGGATCTGCGGCGTCATCTTGTTCGTCAGACCGACCGCGAGGTTCACGACGACCGAATAGATGATGAAGGGCGCACTGACCCGCAGCGCCACCACGAAGGCCGCTGTCGACTGGTCCGCAATCTGCATCAGGGAGAATTGTGCCCCGAACCCCTCCCCGAGCGGGATCCGGCCGTAGGAGGCGACAAGGCCACGGAACAGCTCCCAATGCATGTCGGAGAGAAACAGCACCGCCGTCGCGACCATCATGATCAGGGAACTGATCGCCGGCAGCGGCTCCGATTCATCCACCGGCGTGCCCGCCATGCCGCCGACGCCGATCGACATCGCCACCGCCGTCGCGAGCGTCTGCAGCGCGAAAAAGTAGATCCGGCCGAGGAGCCCGATCGTCAGCCCCGTCAGGGTCTCCGACGCGATGTAGAGCAGCATCGTCGCGGGCGC
The DNA here is from genome assembly GCF_001006805.1 of Microvirga massiliensis. Lineage (GTDB taxonomy): Bacteria > Pseudomonadota > Alphaproteobacteria > Rhizobiales > Beijerinckiaceae > Microvirga > Microvirga massiliensis. Next base: position 115,319 of record NZ_LN811368.1, read on the forward strand.
CTGATTGGCGAGTCCGGCCTGCGCCTTGTCGAGGACCAGCGGTGCAACCGCCAGTGACGACGACAGGGCGATGAACAGGCGGACCTGCATCGGAATCCGGTTGCTGGAAAACCCAGGCACCATCATCAGGCACCCGCCGATCCGGCAGAAGATCAGGAAAACCCCGAGCAGGGTCTCGGAGGTCAGGCCGGTCACGCGATCGTTCCCAGCGCCTTCACGTCGACGCCGCGCGCGATCTCGAGATGGGACAGAACCGGCAGCGTCGAGAACATGCGCTCGACGATCATCCGGACATAGGGCCGGGCATCGGGGGCGGTCACGATCGCAAAGCTCGGGACCTGGGCCATCCGCTGCTTGATGGCCTCCGAGGCTTCCGTGCCGAACTGCTCGACGAGGCGCGGATCGAGATCGAACTCCACCACGTCGCCCTTTGGGTCGCGTTTGAGGCTCTGGTGGAAGGTGAGGTCCCACTTGTTGCCGAGCCGCAGGATGTTCAGGGTTCCGCCGTCGGCGAGGTCGCCACAGATCTGCTGGGAGATCCGCACCCGGACGTGCTCGACGAGCTGCTCGGCCCGGCGGGCATGCGGCGCCACCTCGGCGATCGCCTCGAGGATCAGGCTCAGGTTGCGGATCGACACCCGCTCGGCAAGCAGGAGCTTGAGCACCGCCTGCAGGCCGGAATACGTGATCTGCGACGGGCAGATCTCGTCGAGCAGGCGCTTGTATTCCGGCTCGAGCCGGTCGAGCAGCTGGCGCATGTCCTTGTAGGACAACAGATGCGGGAGGTTGTTGCGGATCACCTCGCTCACATGGGTCAGGAGCACCGAGCTGCCTTCCACGGGCGGGAAGCCCTGCCGCTTGAGCTCGTTGGCATAGACATCGGAGACCCACAGGGCCTTCATCCCGAACGCCGGCTCGCGGATCTCGTCGCCCGGAACGTCCGGCATCGGGGCATCCCCCACGACGACGAGCAGCTCGCCCGGCCGGATCTCGCCGCCGGCCACGACCGTGCCGTGGATTTTCACCTGATAGCTCTTGGGCGGGATCATCAGGCTGTCGGACAGTTTGATGTCCGGAACCACGAAGCCGTATTCCTGCGCGAACTTCTTGCGCATCTTGCTGACGCGGTGTGGGAGGTCGCTCTGCGCGCCCGAGAACTGCGAGGCCAGGTGCTTGCCGAGCACGAGCTCGATCTCCGGGGTCTTGAGCGACTCCTTGACCGACTCCTTGGCTTCCAGAAGAGCCTGCTGCTCGATCTCGGCCTGCTTCGCCGCGGCCTGGGCCTTCTCTTCGGCCTGGCGCTTCGGGATCGTGTAGGCGACGAACCCCATCAGCGCGCCGAGCGACATGAAGGGCAGCATCGGGAGGCCCGGGAACATCGCGAAGACGAACATCAGCCCGGCGGCCACCCACAGGGCCCGCGGATAGGCGCTCAGCTGCCCCAGGACGGCCTGCTGGGCCTGGCCGCGGGTTCCGCCCTTGGACACCAGCAGACCCGCCGCAAGGGACACCACGAGGGCCGGAATCTGCGATACAAGGCCGTCGCCGACCGACAGCTGCGTGAACACGTCGGCCGCCTTCGACAGCGGCATGCCGTGCCGGGTCACACCGATGATGATGCCGCCGAAGATGTTCACCGCGATCGTGATCAGGCTTGCGATTGCCTCGCCGCGGACGAACTTCGAGGCGCCGTCCATCGAGCCGAAGAACGAGCTTTCTTCTTCCAGCTCCCGCCTTCTGGTCTGGGCCTCCTTCTCGTCGATGAGGCCCGCGGAGAGATCGGCGTCGATCGCCATCTGCTTGCCCGGGATCGCGTCGAGGGTGAAGCGGGCCCCGACCTCGGCGATGCGCGTGGCGCCCTTGGTGATCACCAGGAAGTTCACGGTGACCAGGATGACGAACACCACAATCCCGATCACGAAATCGCCGCTCATCACGAAGCGGGAGAAGCCGCTGATCACGTGACCCGCGGCGTCGATGCCCTGATGTCCATGGGACAGGATCAGACGCGTCGAGGCGATGCTCAGCGCCAAGCGCAACAGCGTAGCGATCAGGAGGACGGTTGGGAACGCCGAGAACTCGAGCGGCTTCTGGATCCAGAGCGCCACCATGAGGATTAGCACCGACAGCGCGATCGAGAGGGCGAGGCCCATATCGATCAGGAGGGGCGGAATCGGCAGGAACAGAATGGCCAGGATGCAGACGATACCGGCCGCAAAGGCCATATCCCTGCCGCGGTCCCGCTTTGCAAGCTCGCCAGCAATCATCGGTGTTGTCTCAATCACGAACAGAAATTCGAGACAGATATGCACCACGAAGCTTGCGCGAGGGTGGCCTCGCCGCGATCAGCCGGCCGAGCGATATTCACGCGGAATCCCTAAGGGCGTGACAGAGGGCCGGAAAGACCATGGGATTGCGACAGGAGACAGCCCCATGAGCAACGCCGCCGAAAAGCTCACAGTCGCCCAGCACGCGACCGACGCCATCCTCGAGGCCCTTGGACAGGCCCGCGAGTTCCTGGAGCGGGCGGCTTACATCAACGGGGCTGGAATCCTGGCCGACCCATCGGCAATAGGCGGCCACGGCCTTGTGGACTCTCCCTAACGCCTATTGGAGGTGAACAAGAACGGGGCCTTCAAGTCTTTCGCGGCGTGAAAGGCCAGACCATGAGAGTGAGGATCGCCCGTGTGATCTGATCGGAGAACCTCAGATCATCGGCTGCGAGCTGCGCGCAGCCTGTCCCAGCCTTGCCGGTATATCCTCGGCCACTGCACATCGAGATGGAGTGACCGAGAGGTCAAGATTATTGAGCTGGCGTCAGCCTGATCGCCTCGCGAGCCGCTCGCTCCACGGCCTCGCGGGAATAGACCAGCGGCACGTATTCGCCGCTGACCCACAGGGGGGCGAGGTCCCGGTAATGCGGGCTAAACGGATCTCCCGACTGTCCGGGCGTGTTGACGGTTACGCTCTGATCCCAGTTCCCCACATCCAGAACCATCCGGAACGAGGCGCCCGCCGTGACCCGGAAATCCATGGCCCGATAGGTCGCTGCAAAGGGGCTGAAGGCCGAGCCGCCCATCGCCAACCGGCCAACCGTCATCTGCGCGCGGGTCGGATCGTCGGCGAGCGGCGAGAGCGCATGCTCGAACTGT
>NZ_LN811368.1:119694-122945 GCF_001006805.1 Microvirga massiliensis
GGCCCTCGCTCAGCATCGCATCGGTGGAGGTCAGCGGCTCGAGAAGCTTGGTGAGTCGCCGTCCGTTGACCGTGTAGTCATCGGTCTGGAGCGCCATGGAATCCGCGAGCGTCATCTTCTCCTTGGAGGAGAGGACTTCCTTGATGCGGGTGATCCGCGACGGGTCCGACCACTCGAACCCAACCTTGCGCTCGGCCACCGGATAGCCGGCCGGGAGGTTCATCTCATTGGCCGTCGCGAACCAGCCCGACTCCGGATTGTAGACCTGGGGCAGGTCGTCCCCTTTCAGGAACCCGGACCACTCGTAACGACCATCTCCAGGCACCGGCATCAGACCGTCCCAGTTCGGACGGCGCGGCGAGCGCCCGCCGGCAATCCAGCCGATGTTCCCGGAGGTATCGGCGTAGACCTGGTTCTCGGACGGTGCGCCCCAGTTCGCCATCGCCTTCTTGAAGCCGTTCCAGTCCTTCGCGGTCATATACTCGGCGGAGTTGAAGTAGGCCGACGTCCCCGGCTCGAACCAGACCGTGCGCATCGCGAACGCCCGGCGCTGGGCAGGCTCGGCGTAGAGGACAGGCCCGTGGCGCGTGAAGCGCAACTCGACCTCGCGTGCCCTTTCCCCCTTCACCTCGATCGTCTCGCGAACGAGTTTCATGTCCTCCCATCCGTCGCGATAGCGATACTGGTTGGGGTTCTGGGGATTGGTCTCGTAGACGAAGAGATCCTCCTGATCGATGGCGAAGATCGTGAGGCCAAACGCGATCTGGTCGTTGTGCCCGATCGAGATGCCCGGCAGAGCCGGTTCGCCCGCCCCGATCACCGAGAGGCCGGGTGCGTTGAGATGCACGATGTAGCGCAGCGACGGCACGCCATGAGCCCGATGGGGATCGTTCGCCAGGATCGGACGGCCCGTCACCGTGTGGCTTGGCGCAATTGTCCAGTTGTTCGAGCCGACATCGGTGACGGGATCGAGTGAGGTCCGCTGCTGGCCGGGTCGGGCGAAAGTGACCTCGCGCGTGGCAAGCTGATAGTCGTTGAGCACCTCTCGCGGGATCGCGCAGGGATCGAGCCCCTCCGGGATCTTGGTCGTCCATTGTGGTTCCAGGACACGGCGGAACCGGTCCGCCTCATGGCTCATTGCGCAGGCGACCCGCGCCCGCGTGACCTCGGATTCGACGTTACGGGTCAGGCCGTGGCTGCGGATGCGTACCACATCCTCAGGGCTCCAGCGGTCCGGCAGATTCCCCGCGACCTTGAACTCGACCGGCATCGGTCGCCGGCCACTCCGCACCTCCTCGACGAACGCGTTGACGCCGGCCACGAAGGCGTCGGTATAGGTTTTCGCATCGGGACCGTAGGCAGCCCATTCCTTGTCCATGTCACCCCGATAGAGGAACATGCGGGCGGCCCGATCTTGCGCGACGTAGGTCGGCCCGAAATCTTTCGCGAGCAGGCCGAGCCCCCGCTTGCGCCAGAGGTCGATCTGCCAGAGCCGGTCGCGCGCGGCGTTGTAGCCCTGCAGGAAGATCGCATCGCGGGTGCTGGCTGCGTAGATGTGCGCGATGCCCCACTGATCGATGATGAGTTCGGCGGGCTGCTGCAGACCGCTCACCTCGTGCGAGCTCTGTCGCACGGCCGTCGACATGTCCGCGATGGCTGAAACCGGAAAAATGGCTGCGAGCGCCGCGAGGACGCCATAGATACGAACGCTCGATCGGGACGACAGACTCTGGGTCATGTAACCCTCCCTCCGAGCAAGGGCAGGAGTTTATGCTCTGGCTCGCAGATGGTCAGTTGACCCGGCAAGTCGCACGCGGGGTTTCTGTTTCACCGTGGCTGAAAAGAAACCCCTCCCGCCAATAGCCCTGTGGGCCAAAGCGGCCTCTGGCTGTGCAGTGGTAAATCACATCCGCATAGCCAGAGCCCCTGCTGCCACTGTCCTGCGTGTGAAAGACGTTTGAGCAGCCCAAGAGTCCATCGGCCCCGCGAGGAGGCCTCGCACGGCACATGTCCAATGGACGTGCCGATCGGCGAGTTGTGGAACGGCTTCGGGAAGAGCAGTGTGCGGTCCCGCGCTCTCCTGAACGATCCCCTTCCAGACCGCTTGGTCAAGCACTCGGGAGTAGCGCCAGTTACGCCTGCGCTTGGTCAAGCAGAGCAGCGATGAACGACTTGGCCGTCCGATAGATTCCGGACGCTTCGCTTTCGCGCGGGCCGCCGACGCTGAGACCCAAATCCGGGCCGTGGGCATCCTGCTGCGTGCGCAGCCATACGACGACCCGTTCGAGAGCGTCCGGTTCGCCGAGGTCGACCTGGAGCCATGACTTGCCGTGCCGTCGTGCTGCCGCTTGGGCCAGCGCCGTCCCTTTCGAGACCGCCGCCCCGCCGGTCGCAACGAGGATCAGGGTTGCGTCGGCATCGCGTACGTTCCATTCGGTGCGCTGCGCGGGGTCGGCGAGCGGCGTCTCGCCGAGTAGCGGATAGTGCGCCAGCACGCCGGGTGGACAGGGAGCGTCCTCGGCCCACCCCCCACGCGGGCACCAGCCTCCATAGGTGACACCGGCTTCGATCGCCGCGTCGAGTGCGGCTCGGTCGACGCCGGTCTGCGCGCCGGGGATGATCTTCATGACCGAGTTTCCCCTTCGATCTGCGAGCCTGGTTTCTCGCCCGCCAGCCACCGAACCTGTCCTGGTGAAGTTGTCGTGTTTCGCTGTGTTGGCGGAAGTCAGGGCTGTGAACGGTCATGAATGACCGCACTCGGCCTCAACGCGGAAATTAGACCAGCTTCAGCTCTGTGCCACGCAGGGACCTTTGCACAATCTCAGTCCAGCTTGCAGGTCTCGACTTCGAGGAGAAGTTCCTCGGGCTGGCTCGATGTCGCCGGCACTTACAGGTTCGGCTCCGAAGCGCCGTCGCCCGGCGCCAGAAATCGGGCGATTTCGCGAAGCACTCGCTCCGGCTGCTCGCGATGGGGGACGTGCCCGCACGCCGGCACGATCACGGTCCTGGCCGGGCCGGAGGTGAGCCCGGCGATACGCTCAGGATGGCGCAGCGACCCATACTCGTCCTGGTCGCCGTGGATGGCGAGGGTTGGGCAACGGACCTGCCTCAGGTCGTCGTCAAGACTCCAGTGCTGGAAGGTTGGTGCAAGCCAGGTCTTAGTCCAAGCGTCCAGCACCCAGCGGGCCTTCGCGCCGTGGCGCCGTGCGATGCGCTCGAACTCGCTCGGGTTGAACCGCGCTGGGATTCCC
>NZ_LN811369.1:0-32806 GCF_001006805.1 Microvirga massiliensis
AAAACACATCCAACACGTTCCCTCTCACGAAATGATTTGCAAAAAGGCCTCGCGTTCCGCGAGGCCTTTTTGCGTTTTGCCATCGTCGATCGTGCTCGATCACGTCCCGCGTGGCTCGTTCGGTTTCGCCATTGCCTCCCCTCCCCTGTCATCAGGAATGATGCGAGTTCCCGGCCGGTAGGTCAGGTATGCATAGAGCCACCTCAGTGTCACGATGAGCCGGTTCTGGAAGCCCACCAGAAGATAGACGTGGGCAATGCCCCATACGAGCCATGCCAGGAAGCCGCGCAGCTTCACGTCATTCCATTCGACCACGGCGGCGTTGCGCCCAATGACGGCAAGATTTCCACGCGAGTGAAAGCGGAAAGGCGGTGGTTCCTCACCTTTGGTGATGCGCCGAAGAAGCGCCCGTCCGAGATAGTAACCCTGCTGTTGGGCAACCTGTGCGAGCCCCGGCAGCGGCGTTCCTTTGTCATCCTTGGCCAGAGCCGCATCCCCGATGACATAGATATTCTCAAATCCGGGAACCGAGAGATCGGGGTTGACGGAGACATGACCGGCCCGGTCGGTCTCTCGAGACAGCCAGTCACCGACCGGTGAGGCGCGCACTCCGGCACCCCAGACAATGGTCCCGCACGGAATGAACGTCTCGCCAACCTGGATGCCATCCGCATTGATGTCGTTGACGGGCGCACCTACGCTGATCTCGACTCCAAGCCGCACGAGCGCGCGCTCTGCATAGGCCGACAGGTCTTCAGGAAACTGGGGCAGTATGCGCGAACCGGCCTCGACGAGGAGAATTCGAGCCCGCCGCGGATCGATATTGCGAAACTCCCGTTCGAGAGCCTCGTGCGTGAGACCGGCGATCGAGCCTGCCATCTCGACACCGGTCGGGCCTCCACCGATCACCGCAAAAGTCATCAGGCGCCGGCGCACCTCCGGATCCGTTTCGAGTTCCGCACGCTCGAGCGCCAGCAGGATATTGGCCCGAATTCGACGTGCATCCTCCAGAGTCTTCAGGCCAGGCGCGAACCTCTCCCATTCGGAATGGCCGAAATAGCTGTGTGTTGCACCAGTCGCCAGGACGAGCGTGTCGTAGCGCAGGACCCGTCCGGCGAATTGAATCTCGCGCTGTTCAGTGGCGATGCCGGTCACCTCGCCCATCAGCACCGTGATGTTCTTGTAGCGGCTCAGGATGCGGCGAATCGGTTCCGCGATGTCGCTTGGCGACAGCACGGCTGTCGCGACCTGATACAGGAGCGGCTGAAACAGGTGGTAGTTGCGCCGGTCGACGAGCGTCACCCGAACCGGACTGTTCCCAAGCACACGAGCGGTCGCGAGCCCGCCAAATCCGGCCCCAACGATGACAACGTGGTGAGGCTCGGATGCCATGTCGGCGACCAGATGCCCTGATGCCCCGGAATCAGGTTGAAGGCCATTGAGTTGCCCTGTACCGCGTTCGAGGTCCAATCCCGATCCCCCTTCCGTGGCGAATGCCGGGCTCACCAGCCCTGTCCAGTAACGATTCGTCTCGCGCTTTAGTCTCGGGCCGCCTCGTGCCTCGGACCCTGTCCGAATGTACAGGGCGGCACATGATCAGCTGTTATGGACGGCCGCCATTGCCTCGAACACTATTGCGTGGCGAGCTGCGAGGGCGTCCACATCCGTGGAATAGCCGCCGCCGATAACCGCTACGAGAGGAATTCCGCGCCGGCGTGTTTCATGGACCACGAGCCGGTCGCGCCGGCGCAATCCTTCGTCGGAAAGGGCAAGTCGCCCCAGCTTGTCGTCCCGATGCGGATCAACGCCCGCATTGAAGAACACGAGGTCTGGGTCGAGCCGGTCCAGCAGCCCCGGAACCTGCTCGCGCAGCATGGCCAGATATGCGTCGTCATCGAGTTCATCCTGGAGACCGATATCGAGGTCGCCCAGGATTTTGCGCGCGGGATAGTTCTTCTCCGCATGTGCGGAAAAGGTGAAAAGATCCGGGTCGTCCGCAAGGCAATCGGCTGTGCCGTCGCCCTGATGCACGTCGAGATCGATGATCAGCGCCCGCTTAATGCGGCCACGCCTCTTGAGTGCTTTCGCAGCGATCGCAACGTCGTTGAACACGCAGAATCCCGCCCCCGTCGCCCGTTGTGCATGATGGCTACCGCCGGCCGCACTTCCGGCAAAGCCATGATCGAGCGCCAGTGTTGCCGCGAGGAGCGTACCTCCGGCGGCTAGTCTGGCACGACGGACGACCCCGTCGTCGACCGGCAAGCCGATCCGGCGCTCGATATCCCGTGGAACCGCCACATTGCAGACCTGGTCTACGTAAGCGCTGTCATGTGCCAGGGCGAGCAGTTCGGCAGAGGCCGCCTCGGGCTCGACGAATCCGGACGGGGCTAGACCCCGCCTGAGGAGGATTTCCGCAAGTCTCCCATATTTCCGCATCGGAAACCGGTGCCCCTCGGGGAGTTCAGCTTGGTAACCCGGATGAAAGACGATTGGGGGCGGAGAGTTCATGGGCAGAGCGGAGAGCGGCCAAGCTTCGATGCAGGATGACGGCCCATGGTCGCACCGTCCCAGGCCCTGGTTCTAAACCGATCAGGGATGATACCGTAGCGCATCGCGCGGAAAAGTGGGTCCACCTTTCCGCGTCGTACGATGCCCCGCTCAAGGACCGAAGCATCGGACCCAAAAGTGGAATCCACTTTTGGGTCCGATGCTAGAGAGAGCCAAGGTTGTGAGGAGTTTGACTTGCGTTTTGGAAAGCTTCTTCTTGCGGGGGCTCTCGCGTCGCTGGCCCTTCTCGGCCCGGCAGGTGCACAGGATCTGTCATTGAAGGTCGGGACCCCGTCAGACGCCGTCGCGGCCCTCGTCCGATCTCTCGCACCGGCTTTCCGGAAGGAGACCGGAATCGCGGTCACGACTAGCCGGATCGAGACGGAGGACGACATCTCCACAGGTGAACTGGACACGCTTCTCGTGCCCGAACGCATCGTCGCCAGGATCGATTCGTTGCCGAGTTCCCAAACGGAGCCAGTCTTCGTGACCGACAGCGTCCTGCTCGGTACCCGCGGCGAGCGCGCCCGGGTGCGTGGCCTGAGGGACATCGAGAAAGCCTTTCGGTGGATTGCCGGCGCTCGGGGCACATTCGTGTCGAGCAGTCCCTCGCTCGGGCTTCGCGCACTGGAGGTATCGCTCTGGGACCGTGTCGGAGTCGATGTCCGGACACGTCTGACCTGGTATGTCGAAGCATCGGGCGACGAGAAGGACGTTTTCAATCGCGCCAGTCAGCTCGGGGCGTATGTTCTGGTCGAGCGCGCCACCTTCGCCGCGGCCCACGACCGGCGCGGCCTCGATATCCTGGTCGCCGATGACCCGATCCTCCAAAGCACCTATGTCAGCATTCTCCTCGACCCGAAGAATGAGAGTGCCCGCCTCTGGCAGGAATGGCTGAAGTCACCAGCCGGAACGGCCGGCATCACGCAGTTCCGGATCAACGGTATCGAGGTCTTTCGTCCGCTGGAGGGTAGCGCAGAGCGCGCCAGCGGGTAGTTTCCGCGTCTTCTCTCCGACGAGTCTCTCACGGGCGGCCTCCGCCGCTGCCTCATTCCGCGGCAGGCTTGCCGTAGAAATCCTCGAGAGCCTGCCCATAGGCCGGGTCCGCGAAGGGGTCCTCGCCCTCCTTGTAATGCGGTGCCTGCCCGAGCCGGTCGGCATCGATGTCGACGACATAGCCGCCCAACGTCGTGTCGTAGCGGAGAGCCCGCCATGGCAAGGGGTGATAGCTCTCCCCGATACCGAGCAGACCGCCGAACGACATGACCGCATAGGCGACCTGACCGGTGAACTTGTCGACCATGAAATTATAGACAGATCCGAGGCGCTCGCCATGCGAGTCGAAGACGGCCGTACCTTCGACCTTGTTGGACGCGATGAGCCGCACAGTTTCGTCTAGAGCGAGGCCCTCGGAGTTCGGATCGAGCTCCATCGAGCCGGGACTGCGGAGACGCTGTTCGTTCGGAAGGCTGGTCGGAATAGGAATTCTCCCGGCGAGGCGCGCGGCTTATCACTCCACGCCCTCGGGCGTCGCGGAAACGACACTCCGCGACGAAGGCCCTGAATTCTCGCGCCACTGACCGCATCCGCACGAGATCGGTATCCGAACGATGCGCATTGGCTCGGGCGCGGTTGCTCCCAGGGCAAACGAACTCGTCGGTCCTGCGTTCCGAAAGCAACGCAACGGGTCGAAATTATTGCGTCATCTCGAGAGCGGTCACGAGGGGAGGGTGCAATCCCTTCCCTCGTGACCCACGTGGCAGGAACCTGGAGAGGCTCAGCCAACGATCGATGGCGGCAACGGAAACCATTTCCTCGTCGAAGCCGGCCCCGTCGATATGGACAAAGCTCCGCTGAGGCTCACCGAGGTCGGACATCACCGCGAAGGCACCGAAGAAATCGTCACCCATCGTATAGAGGCTCGGCGTCGCAAGGGTTGGGATTCCTGCACGGCAGGCCGACAGGACCCCATTCGCGGAATCCTCGATCGCCACGCACTGGGACGCCGGTATTCCGAGTTGTCGCAGCACCTCATCGTAGACTTCGGGCGACGGCTTCTTTCGCGCGACTTCATCCCCGGCGACGATAACCTCGAATGCCGACGCGTTGATCTTCGGGGTCGCGTGCTGCAGGAGTGCGACGACATTTGCGCGGGTCGTCGTGGTGGCAATGGCGACGCGCCGGCCCGTCGACACCGCCTCCTCGATCAAACGGGCAATGCCTGGCCTGAACGCGATTTCTCCTTGTTCGAGAAGCGCAGTGTAGCGGGCCGTCTTCAGCGCATGGATCTCCTTCACGCCGTCTGCCCACTCCGGCGCCTCGTCGGGCCGGTAGCGGGCGAGATAATGCAGGAGCCGCTCCTTGCCTCCCGTGACCTGGAGCAGCTTGCCGTAGAGCGCGCGGTGCCAGTTCCAGTCGAGGCCGAGACTCGCAAAGGTCTCGTTGAAGGCTTGCCGGTGGATCTCTTCGGTGTCGACGAGGGTGCCATCCACGTCGAAGATGAGGGCTTTCACTGCAGCGCGCATGTTTCCTCCGTCAGCCCGTGCACGACGAGCGGCAGTTCGGACAGACACCAGATGACCCGATCGGCCCCGAAGTTGACCGCCGGCGCTCCCGAATAGCCGTAGGCTGCGGCGACGACCGGCACCTTTGCCGCCCGTGCAGTCTCGACGTCGATGTGATGGTCCCCGACGTAGACGAGCTGAGACGGCGGAATTCCAAGACGCGATGCGCAGGCGAGAAGCGGCCGTGGGTCAGGCTTTCGCCCGAACCCGCTATCTCCGCCGACGACCACCCCGATATGGTCGGCAAGGCCGAGCCGTTCGAGAATGAGCCGCGCAGGCGTCTCTGCCTTGTTGGTGCAGACCCCGATGGCGACAGCCTCGCCTGCAAGGCCGCACAGGATGTCGCGCGCCCCCGGGAAGGGCCTCGTCGAGGAGACGGGATCGCGGGAATAACGCTCGAGGAACCGGTCCGACAGACGCCGCAAGTCAGCCTCCGGCGCATCAACGTCCCGCAGGCGCAAAGCCTTGCGGATCAAGGCCGATATGCCCTCTCCCATCAGCACCTTGACCTCGCGGGCCGAGAACGGCGCAAGGCCGGTCTCTCGAAGGATCCCGTTGAGGATCACCGCGACATCCGCCGCGCTGTCCACGAGGGTCCCGTCGAGGTCGAAGATGATGCCGCGGGGGAAGAGATCGCCGCTCAAGGCCAGTTCAGGCAGCGCGTTGGCGAAGTCCGGCGCGCGCCGCGCTGCGGATCGCCGCGATGTTCTCTGCATAAGCCTCGGGACCTCCTTTGAAGATGGCCGAACCTGCCACCAGGGTATCGGCGCCCGCGGCGGCCAAGGCTCCGGCCGTTGCCGCGCTGACGCCTCCATCCACCTCGATCCGGATCGCCCTCCCGCCGCGCATCCGGGAGAGGCGCGCGACCTTGTCCACGGCCCCCGGGATGAAGGCTTGCCCGCCGAAGCCGGGATTGACCGACATCACGAGAACGAGATCGACCGCGTCGAGGAGGGGCTCGACCGCGCTCGCCGGCGTCCCCGGGTTCAGGACGATCCCGGCCCTCTTGCCGAGATGCCGGATGGCCTGGAGCGCGCGATGGATGTGGGGACCTGCCTCGACATGGACCGAGATCACGTCGGCGCCCGCCTTCGCGAAAGCGTCCAGGTACGGATCGGCCGGCGCGATCATGAGATGGACGTCCAGCACCCTGTCCGTATGGGGGCGCAGCGCTTTCACGACGTCCGGGCCGATGGTGATGTTCGGGACGAAATGGCCATCCATCACGTCGACATGGATCCAGTCGGCTCCGGCCGCGACGACGTCGCGGACCTCCTCGCCGAGCCGGGCGAAGTCGGCAGCGAGAATCGATGGGGCGATGACGAGGTCGTTCATGACCGTAGCGAGCCTTCGTCGCGAGCGTTGCCGTCGAGCCGTCCGCCGTTGGTCAGGACGCGGCTCGACAGGATGTCTGGCGCGTCAATGGTGATGAGATCCTCCACGGAGACCGATGAACTCGGATCGTCGAAATGCCGGTTCGCCTGGCGGAGGCGGGCGCGGTCGAGGGCATTGCGGATCGAGCGCGCATTGGCGAAATGCGGCTGGTTCTGGCGTGCCGCAATATAGCTGCGGAACACCTCCCGCCCCGCATCGCTGAAGCGGTAGTTCTGAGCTTCGAGCATGCGTTCTGCGATCGCGAGCAACTCGCCTTCGGTATAATCCGGGAAGTCGATGTGATGGGCGATGCGTGAGCGGAAGCCGGGATTGGAGCGGAAGAACGTGTCCATGCGATCCGCATAGCCCGCGAGGATCACGACCACGTCGTCGCGCTGATTCTCCATCACCTGCAGGAGAATCTCGATCGCCTCCTGGCCGTAATCGCGCTCGTTCTCCTGCCGATAGAGATAATAGGCCTCGTCGATGAAGAGGACGCCGCCCATCGCCTTCTTGAGGATCTCCTTCGTCTTCGGGGCGGTGTGGCCGATATACTGCCCGACGAGATCGTCGCGGGTGACGGAGACGAGGTGACCTTTGCGAACATAGCCGAGCTTGTGCAGGATCTCGGCCATGCGCAGGGCGACGGTCGTTTTCCCCGTCCCCGGATTGCCCGTGAAGCTCATGTGCAGGGTCGGCGTTTCGGCAGCGAGGCCCAGACGCCGGCGCACGCGGTCGACGAGCAGCAAAGCTGCGATCTGCCGGATGCGGCCTTTCACCGGAGCAAGGCCGACGAGTTCGCGATCGAGCTGATCGAGCACGGCGCCGATCTGCGTGTCGGCGCATTCCTGCCGGAGATCGATCCGCAGCTCGGAATTCGTCTCGGCACGGTCCGGTGCAAGATCGCTGGCAAGCGCACCAATCGTCATGAGATCAACTCCAGGTGAAAAGGGGCGCGGCGCCGGAATCGCCGCTGCCCAAGGTGCCGGGGAGCCGTTCGAGCGCGCGCTGGCGCTGCTCCGAGAGCGTGGGAGAACCGCATCAGCGCCCCGGATTCGAATGCCGGAATCAGGGCGCCTGCACGCGCGTGGTGTAGCGCAGGCCGCGTCCGCCGATCTCCTGCCTGTCAAGAACGAAAGCCGGCTCGGGTTGCGGGCGGTTCACGATGAAGGAGATCCGCACGGATTCCCAGCCGTGGCTCGCGTCGAAGCCGGAAAGCCGGATATAGCAGCGGTCGCCATAGACCTTGCGGCACTCGGCCAGCTCCATCATCACCGCCGCCGCATCCTTGATGTCGAACATCGGCATGCCCCACATCTCCCAATAGGTGTTGCGGGGATGAGGGTCTTCCGCGAATTCGATGTTCACGGCCCAGCCCTGATCAATGCAATACTGGACTTGTGCGTGGATCTGCTGGTCGGTGAGGTCCGGCAGGAACGAGAAACAACCTTGCGTGACTCTCATGGGATCTCTCCTTACTCGGCCGCCGTCGCGGTGGGAACAAAGTCGGGGGTATCGGTCGAGGCGTAGTTGAAGGTCACGTCCTTCCAGGTGTCGAGCGCCTGGCGCAGGGGCAGGCAATGCCTGGCTGCCTCGGCGAGGATCTCGGGCCCCTCGTTGACGAAATCCCGACCCTCGTTACGAGCGAGGATCATGGCTTCCAGCGCGACACGGTTGGCCGTCGCGCCAGCCTGGATGCCCATCGGGTGACCGATGGTGCCACCCCCGAATTGCAGCACCACGTCCTCACCGAGGTGGTCGAGAAGCTGGTGCATCTGGCCGGCATGGATTCCGCCGGACGCAACCGGCATGAGCTTGTTCAGCGAAGCCCAGTGCTGGTCGAAGAACACCCCGTGCTCGAGTTGCATCGGGTTGTAGTCCTCGCGGCAGATGTCGTAGTAGCCGCGGGTCGTCTTCGGGTCGCCCTCGAGCTTGCCGACGACGGTCCCGGCATGGATGTGATCGACGCCGGCAAGCCGCATCCATTTGGCGATGACGCGAAACGACACGCCATGGGTCTTCTGGCGCGTATAGGTGGAATGCCCGGCCCGATGAAGGTGCAGGATCATGTCGTTCCTGCGCGCCCATTTCGCCATCGACTGGATCGCCGTGTAGCCGATCACGAGATCGATCATGACGATCACCGAGCCGAGTTCCTTCGCGAACGCGGCGCGCTCGTACATGTCCTCCATCGTCGCAGCCGTGACGTTGAGATAGGTGCCCTTCACCTCGCCCGTCGCAGCCTGCGCCTTGTTGACGGCTTCCATGCAGTAGAGAAAACGATCGCGCCAATGCATGAAGGGCTGCGAGTTGATGTTCTCGTCGTCCTTGGTGAAATCGAGCCCGCCCTTCAGGGCCTCGTAGACGACGCGACCGTAATTGCGTCCGGACAATCCGAGCTTCGGCTTCACGGTCGCGCCGAGAAGGGGCCGGCCGAACTTGTCGAGACGCTCGCGCTCGACCACGATCCCGGTCGCCGGCCCCTGGAACGTCTTCACGTAGGCGACCGGCAGGCGCATGTCCTCGAGGCGCAGCGCCTTCAAGGGCTTGAAGCCGAAGACATTGCCGATGATCGAGGCCGAGAGATTGGCGATCGAGCCCGGCTCGAACAGGTCGAGATCGTAGGCGATGTATGCGAAATAGGAGCCTGGGCTGTTCGGGACCGGATCCACCCTGTAGCACTTGGCGCGGTATTTCTCGCAGGCGGTAAGCCGGTCGGTCCAGACCACCGTCCAGGTCGCCGTCGAAGATTCTCCCGCCACGGCAGCGGCAGCCTCGATCGGATCGACACCATCCTGCGGCGTCACCCGGAACAGAGCGATGAGATTCGTGTCCTTGGGCTCGTAGTCGGGCTCCCAGTACCCCATCTTGCGGTATTCCAGGACGCCCGACTTGTAGCGTTCCTTACCGGTCACAGTCTTGGCTCTGATATCCAGGTCCATGGCTAACTCCTGTTCGTTCGGCTTGCTCGCGGATCCGGCGTTACGCGGCAGGGGTGAAGGTGATGGAATGCAAGCAGCTCCCGTTCATTGCGCCCGAGAGCCGTCCTCGCTGCGCTATGCATGTCTCAGCTCCGCCGATCATCGAGCCCGCTCCATCGTTCGGAGCGCTGCATCGACGACGGCATCGGCCGTGATTCCGAAGTGGCAATAGAGATCGGAGGCAGGCGCCGAAGCACCGAAGCCCTGCATTCCGACGAAGGAGCCGCCCTCCCCGATCCAGCGGTCCCATCCGAAGCGTGCGGCCGCCTCGATAGCTATCCGCGGCGCCTTGCCGAGAACACGGCTGCGATAGGTTTCGTCCTGAGTCTCGAACAACTCCCAGGACGGCATCGACACGACGGCCGCATTCAGGCCTTCGCCAGCCAAGCGATCCGCTGCCGCAAGGGCGATCTCGACTTCCGAGCCCGTCGCCAGCAGGGTGACGTCACGGGCGCCCTCTCCGTTTCGCAGTACGTATCCGCCGCGCGTACAGAGATTCTCATTGCTCTTCTGGGTCCGAATCGTCGGAAGGTTCTGGCGCGACAGGCAAAGGACGGAGGGTGTCTCCCGGCTCTGGAGAGCGATCTCCCAGCACTCTGCGGTTTCAACCGCATCGGCCGGCCGGAACACGTACAGATTCGGGGTCGCCCGGAGCATCGCCAGATGCTCGATCGGTTGGTGCGTCGGGCCATCCTCTCCCAGGCCGATCGAGTCGTGCGTCAGCACGTAGATGACGCGAAGGCCCATGAGCGCCGAAAGGCGAATGGCGCCGCGCGCATAATCGGAGAAGACCAGAAACGTCCCACCGTAAGGAATGAAACCGCCATGGAGCGCGATGCCGTTCATGGCTGCCGCCATGCCGTGCTCGCGAACGCCGTAGCGGATGTAGCGTCCGCCGAACCGATCCTTCTGCACCGAGTCCAGATTCGGGGTAATCGTCAGATTCGAGTGGGTGAGGTCGGCCGAGCCGCCGATCGTCAGATCCGTTGCGCCGTTGACGATCGCGAGCGCCATCTCCGACGCCTTGCGCGTCGCGACGCTCGGCTTGGCTTCGACCAGGGCGCGCTTGTGCTCGTGAAGCCGTTCGTAGACAACATCCGGCACCTCACCCGAAAGTGCATTCAGGAAGTCCGCACGCGTCGGGGCCTCGGCTAGTCTTGCTTCCCATTGCTCGCGCAACGCGCGGCCGCGCTCACCAGCCCGGCGCCAGGCGGCCAGAATCGCATCGGGAATTTCGAAAGGCGGGTGGCTCCATCCGAGGCGTTCACGCGCACCGGCGATTTCAGCCGCACCCAGGGGCGCACCATGAACCGCCTCGGTACCCTGCCGGTTCGGCGCTCCGTAGCCGATGACCGTGCGGCAGGCGATCAATGACGGACGATGCGTCGCCTGTGCGAGCCGGATTGCTTCCTCGACTTCATCCGGCGCATGCCCGTTGACGCTCTGCACGTGCCAGCCCGAGGCGGCAAAGCGGGCGATCTGGTCCGTCGACGTGGACAGCGACGTCGGACCATCGATGGAAATCCCGTTGTCGTCCCAGAGGACGATCAACCGTCCCAGACCGACATGGCCCGCGAAGTCGATCGCCTCGTGGCTGATGCCCTCCATGAGGCAGCCGTCGCCGGCGATGACATAGGTATAGTGATCGACCAGGGAATCGCCGTAGCGCGCGTTCAGCATCCGCTCCGTAAGCGCCATACCTACGGCCGTCGTGATGCCCTGCCCCAAAGGACCCGTCGTGGTCTCCACGCCCCGTGTCACGAAGTTCTCGGGGTGTCCGGGCGTCAGCGAGCCGAGCTGCCGGAACCGCTTCAGCTCATCGAGCGTCACGTGCTCGTATCCAGTAAGATGCAGGAGCGCGTAGAGCAGCATCGAGCCGTGGCCGGCCGAAAGGACGAAGCGATCCCGGTCCGGCCAGTCGGGCTTCGACGGATCGAATTTCAGGAACTGCGTGAACAGCACGGTTGCTGCATCCGCTATGCCCATCGGCATTCCCGGATGGCCGGACTTCGCCTGCTCGACGGCATCCATGGCAAGCGCCCGCACGGCGTTGGCAAGGGTCGCGCGAGTCACTGTCGGCTCGATGGACGGCAGGTGAATGTTCATGGCTTCCGGTATCCAGTCTCAGAGCATGCGGCGCCGGCGCTCGACGAGCTGCAGGATCATCGGCGTGAGGATGAGCTGCATCGCGAGATCGAGCTTGCCGCCCGGGATGACGATGGAGTTCGCCCGCGACATGAAGCTGTCGTGGAGCATCGAGAGCAGGTACGGAAAGTCGAGTCCGCGCGGATTGCGGAAGCGGATCACGACCATGGATTCGTCGAGGGTCGGAATCCAGCGGGCGATGAACGGATTGGAGGTATCAACCGTCGGCACCCGCTGAAAATTGATGTCCGTCTCCGTGAATTGCGGGCAGATGTAATGTATGTAGTCCGGCATCCGCCGCAGGATGGTGTCGGTGACGGCCCCGGTGGAATAGCCCCGCGTAGCCCGGTCACGGTGGATCTTCTGGATCCATTCGAGATTGATGACCGGCACGACCCCGATCTTGAGATCGGCATAGCGGGCAATGTTCACCGTCTCGGTGACAATGGCGCCGTGAAGGCCTTCATAGAACAGGAGATCGGTATTCTCCGGGAGCGGCTCCCAATCCGTGAAGGTGCCGGGCGCAGCGTTGTAGAGCTTCGCCTCCTTGTCGTCATGCACGTAGCGCCGCATCCGGCCGGTGCCGCACTCGCCATATTCGCGAAACACATCCTCGAGCTCTTCGAGGAGATTGGCGCGCAGCCCGAAATGACTGAAGTTGTTGTTGCCGCTCCTTGCCTCCGCAGTCATCACCTCCCGCATCTCGACGCGATTGTAGCGATGGAAGGCATCACCCTCGATGAAGGCGGCATTGACCTTCTCGCGCCGGAAGATCTGCTCGAACGTATTCTTGACCGAAGTCGTGCCGGCGCCTGATGAGCCGGTCACGGAAATGATGGGGTGCTTCGTCGACATCGCTGATTCCGAATTCACGCGCGGAGGAGACCGCGCCGCCCGAAGAGCGGCGAGAGTTCAGACGGACCGCACGGCTCCCTGTGATAGCGCCGGATCCGTGCGACCTTCTCGGCTGATCCAAAGACCAGAGGCGTGCGTTGATGCAGAGAGGCGGGCCGGATGTCCAGGATGCGCTCGACGCAATCCGTAGCCGCTCCACCTGCCTGTTCCATGAGGAAGGCAATCGGATTAGCCTCATAGACGAGACGCAAGCGACCATTCTGGTAGTTCTTTCGTTGATCTGCCGGGTAGAGGAACACGCCGCCCCGCATGAGAATGCGGTACGCCTCGGCCACGAGTGAGGCGATCCAGCGCATGTTGAAATCCTTTCCCCGCGGACCTTCGGCGCCTTGCAGACAGTCGTTCACGTAAGAGCGGATCGGTTCGGCCCAGTACCTTTGGTTCGAGATGTTGATCGCGAATTCCTGGGCGCTCACGGGCACGAAGACCTCGTCCAGCGCGAGACGGAAGGCCCCGATGGTCCGGTCGAGAATGAAAACCTGCACGCCCCGCCCAAGCGAAAGCACCAACGCCGTCTGCGG
The DNA here is from genome assembly GCF_001006805.1 of Microvirga massiliensis. Classification (GTDB taxonomy): domain Bacteria; phylum Pseudomonadota; class Alphaproteobacteria; order Rhizobiales; family Beijerinckiaceae; genus Microvirga; species Microvirga massiliensis. Next base: position 13,048 of record NZ_LN811369.1, read on the forward strand.
CCCATAGACGACGAATCCGGCCGCGAGCTGTGTGGAGCCTGTCTGCAGGAAGGCTTCGACCGGTCGTGTCACGCCCTGTGGATGCGCCCATACGATCGAGAAGATCGTGCCGATCGACACATTGGTGCTGATGTTGGACGAGCCGTCGAGAGGGTCGATGGCGACGGCGAGCGGCGCTTCCGGATCGAGAACAACGACGTCCTCGAGTTCCTCGGATGCCAAGACTGCTACCGGGGCATTGCGAAGTGCATCGACGAGACGGTCATTGGCCATCACGTCGAGGACATGCTGCACGTCTCCATCGGAATTCGTGCGACCGCACCCGTTCCCGAGATCGCCCCCGAGACGACCAAGAGCAACAATTTCTCCAATACCGATCGCGGCTTTGGCGATGCTTGTCACGACGGATGCGACGCCACGGTCAGCGTCGGTAACGGCATCCTGAAAGAGTCGCTCGTCGAGGCGTGTCCCAATCGCCATCGTGGTCCTCCTCCCGTCCTTTGACGATTCGCCGTCTGCTTTGACCTTCGGCTCCGGAGAGCGATCGGGCTCGTCGACACAGCCACTATGCCTGCCGAGCTATGAGAAGGAAAATTGAAAATAGTTGAAGGAAGCCTCAGAAAAATCTAACGTGCGGCCATGAGGAACCTTACCCTCAAACAACTTCAGGCCGTCGCGGCGGTCGCCCGTCTCGGGACGATCACGCGTGCCGCGCAGGAGCTTCACGTCACACCTGCAGCCTTGACCTCCCGGATTCAGCAACTTGAGGACGAAGTAGGCCTAGTCCTCTTCGACCGGACCAACACAGGTCTGAAGATCACCGATGCCGGGCGCGAGATGCTCTCCGCCATCGACAGCATCAATGTGGCCATCGAGGCCTGCATGGAACGGCTGGATGCCCTGAAGGGAGTCGCAGGTGGGCGCGTCGCGATCGGGGTGGTGTCGACCGCGAAATATTTTGCCCCGCAGGCGATTGCCGGCTTCTCCCGCGAGCATCCAGCGGTCGAGATCAGCCTCCTGGTCGGCAATCGCGCGGAGACGATCGAATCCCTGCGTGAATACGACCTGGATCTTGCAATCATGGGCCGCCCTCCACACGATATGGCTGTCCAGGCAGAGCCGATCGGGGACCATCCCCTGGTCATCATCGCTCATCCGGAACACCGGTTCGCCGACCGGCGTGGTCTCAAGCGTACCGACCTCGTCGACGAGGCCTTTTTGGCGCGTGAGGACGGCTCCGGCACACGCACGGTGTTCGAGGAATTCATGACCGGCCTGATGGTCCGGCGCCCGAGATTCGGCATTGATGTCGGGAGCAACGAGACGATCAAGCAGGCCGTCATGGCAGGCCTCGGGATCGCATTGATTTCCGGCCACACGGTTGCGGCCGAACTCACGGACGGTCGTCTCGTCATGCTCGATGTCGAGGGTCTGCCCGTGCGGCGGCGTTGGTTTGCCGTGCGCCGCTCCGACAAGGTCCTTGGACCCACCGCGACATCCCTCTGGCAGTTCGTCGTCGAGCGAGGCTCGAGTTATCTTCCTAAGCTCCCCGGTTCGGACGGCCTCTCGAAGGCTCGCGTCCGAACCGTGAAGCGGGATGAATGACCCTCGCCAGGCGTTATCCCCAGGCAATTCGCTCGAAAACGTCCAACGGGGAACCAACTCGCTCGGCGAACATTCGACTCGTAACCGGTCGTGGCATGCTAAAACTGTCACGAGAATCGAAGACCATTTCGGCTCGTGAGCCGAGAAGATCGGGGTTCGATGAGCAGACGGGCTGATCCTAGGAAACCGGATCGCGGATCTCCGCCGCCCCTGACGAGTCGTCCCCCTCGCCTTTCCACTCAGGCATATCTTCCACCTCGAGCGGCTCTGCGCGCCGCTCGGTCGGGTAGACCTGCGCAGATCTCAAAGCGGGAGCCAACCGTTGAGCAAGCGTCACGACAAGCAGAGACGTAAGACCCACCGCTCATTCGAATCCGCGCGGATCATCGAACTGCATGGGTCCAAATACGAGAGCGAACGCTCACCTCCGCCGATCCGGCCGCTCAATCCGACTCAATCCGACTATCTCGATGCTCTCAAGACGAGCCCCCAGGTCGTGGTGCTCGGGCCCGCCGGAACGGGCAAGACCTGGATCGCAGCGACATATGCCGCCGACCTGTACCGCCAGCGCAGGATCGACAAGATCATTCTCACGCGTCCCAATGTCCCGTGCGGGCGATCTCTCGGTTACTTTCCGGGAACGATGGAGGAAAAGTTCGCGCCCTGGGCCGAGCCCGTCATTCAAGCCATCAAGGAGCGCATCGGCGCCGGAGCCTATGACATCGCATTGAAGAACGGAGACATCGAGCTGGTGCCCTTCGAAGTGATGCGCGGGCGATCTTGGAAAAGCGCCTTCATCCTTCTCGACGAGGCACAGAATGCAACGCCGGCCGAGATGAAGACATTTCTGACGCGCATCGGCGAAGACTCGACGATCGTCATCAATGGCGATGTGAGCCAGTGCGACCTGCGCGAGTCTTCCGGCCTGCGCACCGTCGTGCATCTCATCAAGTCGCAGATGCTCCCGGTCCCAGTGATCGAATTCACACTCAACGACATCGTCCGCTCGGGCATCTGCGAGATGTGGGTGCGCGCGTTCGAGGAGGCGCGGCTTTAGCAGTTCCTGCGATATCGCGTTATACTTCCTCTCACCCGGGCGCTTCGCGCCCGGCCTCACGCCGGGGAGAGGCGATGTGCAGGCCACGCAATTCCCACCTCACCCCTTGTGGGAGAGGTCGCCCCGATTTGGCAGAACGAACCCAAAAGTGATCTGTGCGCTGCGCCGTCTTCACCTCGCCCCGTGCGGGAGAGGCCGCCCCCAAGGGGCGGGTGAGGGGTGCCGGTGCCGACATCGGGAGTCATGCCATCCTCATGGCTCGCGGCGTCGGAAATGATGCTACCCCTTCCCGGGCGACACCTTGGAAGGGCCATTAAGTCCCCTCCATGCCCTGGGACATGCCGCCTGCTCTCCGCCAAATGGCTTGGCACGACCGGATCCGTGCGGCTAGTTTGAGGCCGGCGGCGGCACGGCTCGCCCGCGACGGCGCTTCGGGCCGAGTGAACCCCGTTGCGCCGTCGCCATCAGAACCAGGGACAGGAGAACGGTAATGCACATCACCCTATCGCGGCGGGTCGGGCGCCTCCTTCGCGTCACGGCGGCGGCTGCACTCATCGCGGGGTCTGGCGCCGCGCTGGCGGCGACCCCGAAGGACACCCTTGTGGTGGCCTGGGCGATCGACGACATCATCACCATGGACCCGGCGGAATCCTTCGAGATCTCCGCGGGCGAGATCATGGGCAATGCCTATGATCGCCTCGTGCGCTTCGACGTCAACGATCCGTCGAAACTCTATGGCGACCTCGCCAAGTCATGGACTATCGCCGAGGACGGAAAGACCTATACCTTCGAACTGAAGCCGGACATGAAATTCGCCTCCGGCAATCCGATCACGGCCGAGGACGTGGCTTTCTCGCTCCAGCGCGCCGTCCTGATCGACAAGTCGCCGGCTTTCATCCTGACGCAGTTTGGCTTCACGAAGGACAACGTGAAGGACAAGGTCAAGGCGACCGGCCCACTCACGCTGACGATCGAGACCGATAAGCCCTACGCGCCGAGCTTCGTGCTGAACTGCCTTACTGCGAATGTGGCAGCGGTCGTCGACAAGAAGCTGGTGCTCTCCAAGGAGCAGAACGGCGATCTCGGTTATGCATGGCTCAAGACCAACTATGCCGGCTCGGGCCCGCTCAAGATCCGTGAATGGCGCGCGAACGAGATCCTCGCCCTGGAGCGCAATGAGAATTACCACGGCGAGAAGTCGAAACTCGCGCGCGTGATCTATCGTCACGTCAAGGAAGCTGCCACGCAGCGTCTCCTGCTCGAGAAGGGAGACGCCGATATCGCCCGCAACCTGACGCCACAGGATCTGCAGGCCGTTTCATCGAACAAGGACATCAAGACCACGGGAACCCCCAAGGGTACGGTCTACTACATCAGCCTGAACCAGAAGAACGAGACCCTGGCGAAGCCCGAGGTCCGCGAGGCCATGAAATGGCTCGTCGACTATGCCGGGATCGGTGATACGCTGATCAAGGACATCGGCGTCATCCACCAGAACTTCCTGCCCGTCGGGCTTCTAGGCGCGAGCACCGAAAATCCGTACAAGCTCGACGTCGAGAAGGCGAAGGCGCTCCTCGCCAAGGCCGGCCTGCCGAACGGCTTCAAGGTCACCATGGATGTCCGCACCACCCAGCCGGTGCAGGGCATCGCGGAAAACTTCCAGCAGACCGCAAAACGCGCAGGCATCGACATCGAGATCATTCCCGGTGACGGCCGGCAGACGCTGACGAAGTATCGTGCGCGCAACCACGACATCTATATCGGCCAATGGGGCGCGGACTATTGGGATCCCCATACCAACGCCGATACCTTCGTGCGCAATCCGGATAATTCCGATAATGCCGCGTCGAAGCCGCTTGCGTGGCGTAATGCCTGGGACATTCCCGAACTCACCAAGAAGGCCAATGCGGCCGTTCTCGAGCGTGACACCGAGAAGCGCAAGGCGATGTATCAGGAGATGCAGGCCGAGTTCCGGCAGACGAGCCCCTTCGTGATGATCTATCAGATGACCGAAGTGGCTGCTTACCGGGCGAACGTCCAGGGACTGAAGATCGGCCCGACCTCCGACTCGACCTACATGTTCAACGTTTCGAAGCAGTAGACGCGCTTTTGACCAGCACTGCTGCAATTGGAGGCGGACGCTCGCGCGCCCGCCTCGTTTCGAAGGCGAAGGCGATCGGACGCTTCGTCGTTGCCCTTCTGCTCACTTATCTCGGGCTGCTCGCGGTCACGTTCTTCATCGGCCGGGTGATCCCGGTCGATCCCGTCCTCGCGATCGTCGGGGATCGGGCGCCGGAACATGTGGTTCAGCGCGTACGCGAGGAACTCGGACTGAACCTGCCCCTGTGGCAGCAGTTCCTGATCTATCTCGGCAAGGTGATCCAGGGAGATTTCGGCACATCCGCGCTGACGTCGAATCCCGTGATGGAGGACATCCGCCGCGTCTTTCCCGCGACGCTGGAACTCGCGACGCTCGGGACCCTGATCGGAGCCGGATTCGGCATCCCGCTCGGCGTATGGGCGGCGGTGAAGCGGGGTGGCCTCGTCGATCAACTCGTCCGCGTCATGGGCCTCATCGGATACTCGGTGCCGATCTTCTGGCTCGGTCTGATGGCGCTCCTCGTGTTCTACGCCCGGCTCGGCTGGGTCGGCGGCCCCGGCCGGATCGATGTCGTCTACGAATATACGGTGACTTCGATCACCGGGATCATGCTCCTCGACACAGCCATCACGGGCGAGTGGGAGGCATTCTGGAATGCCTTCTCGCACCTCATCCTGCCGGCATCCCTGCTGGGCTATTTTTCTCTCGCCTATATCAGCCGGATGACGCGGTCCTTCATGCTGAACGAGCTCGGCCAGGAATACGTCGTCGCAGCGCGTGCGAAGGGCCTGTCGGAAGGGCGCATCATCTGGCGTCATGCTCTCCGCAATGCGGCCGTTCCGCTCGTCACGGTCGTGGCCTTGTCCTATGCGGGTCTGCTCGAAGGCTCGGTGCTGACCGAGACGGTTTTTGCCTGGCCCGGTCTTGGCCTCTACATCACGAACTCGCTCCAGAATGCCGACATGAACGCGGTGCTCGGGGGCACGATCGTGGTGGGCTCGGTCTTCATAGGGCTGAATCTCTTGTCCGACCTCCTGTACCGCCTGCTCGACCCGAGGACCCGTTCGCGATGACCGCCATCAGGCAGGAGAGCTGGCGTGACTGGCTCATGTCGGAGCGCCCAGCCTCACGGCGTCAGGCGGCACTCGGGCGCGCCTATGCAGCGTGGCGCACATTCGCGCGTAACCGCCTGGCGATGGCGGGGCTGTTCATCATTCTGGCCCTCATCGTTGTGGCGATCTTTGCGGATCAGCTCGCGCCCTATTCGCCCTACGAGGGCGACCTGCGGGAAGCCCGCCTGCAGCCCCCCTCGTGGACACACCCCTTCGGCACCGACGACCAGGGCCGCGACATCCTCTCGCGGGTGATTTACGGCTCGAGGATCACGCTGTTCGTCGTCGTGCTGGTCGCCGTCCTGGCTGCTCCCATCGGGCTCCTGGTCGGCACCGTTGCGGGCTACGCGGGGGGATGGGTCGATTCGGCCCTGATGCGGATCACCGACATCTTCCTGGCTTTCCCGCGCCTGATCCTGGCGCTCGCGTTCGTGGCGGCCCTGGGGCCCGGCATCGAGAATGCCGTGATCGCGATCGCGATCACCTCCTGGCCACCCTATGCCCGGATCGCACGGGCGGAGACGCTCACCATCCGGCAGACCGACTATATCGCCGCCGTGAAGCTCGTCGGCGCATCCCCGTGGCGGATCGTGCTGCGCCATATCATGCCGCTCTGCGTGTCCTCCGTGATCATCCGCGTGACCCTCGATATGGCCGGAATCATCCTGACCGCCGCGGGCCTCGGGTTCCTGGGGCTCGGCGCTCAGCCACCCATGCCCGAATGGGGGGCTCTGATCGCCAATGGCCGCCTCTATGTGCTCGACCAATGGTGGGTCGCGGCTGCGCCAGGGGCCGCCATCTTCATGGTCAGCCTCGCCTTCAACCTTCTCGGCGATGGCCTGCGCGACGCGCTCGATCCGAAGGCGACACGATGAATCCGCTGCTCGTCGTCGACGACCTGAGAGTCTCCTATCCGAACCGCGACGGCGCCTATGTGGAGGTCGTCCGCGGAGTCAGTTTCACGCTCGGTCGCGAGCGCCTGGGAATCGTCGGCGAATCCGGCTCGGGAAAGTCGCAGACCGGCCGGGCCATTCTCGGACTGACGCCGCCGCAGGGCCGTGTCACCGCGCAACGCCTGACATTCGATGGCATCGATCTCCTGACCTGCCCGCCGCGCCAGCGTCGGGACCTCCGCGGCGACCGGATCGCCATGGTGCTGCAGGACCCGAAATTCTCCCTGAACCCGGTCATGAAGATCGGAGACCAGATCGTCGAAACCCTGCAGGCTCACGAGCGAGTGGGCAACCGCGTCGCGCGCAAGCGGGCGCTCGCCATGCTGGAAGCGGTGCAGATCGATAACCCCGAGCGGGTCTTCGGCCTTTATCCGCACGAGGTCTCGGGCGGCATGGGCCAGCGCGCCATGATCGCCATGATGCTCATTGCCGACCCCGATCTCCTGATCGCGGACGAACCCACCTCGGCGCTGGACGTGACGGTCCAACTCCAGGTGCTCTCGATTCTCGACCGCCTGGTGAGCGAGCGCGGCATGGGCCTGATCTTCGTCTCCCATGACCTGCGGCTGGTATCCTCTTTCTGCGATCGCGTTCTCGTGATGTATGCCGGGCGCGTGGTGGAGGAGATCGCCACTGGCGATCTCTCGCATGCGAGGCATCCCTATACGCGCGGCCTTCTCGAGTGCCTCCCGCGCCTCGGCGGCGACCGCCATCCCCTCCCCGTCCTCAACCGCGATCCGGCCTGGGCATCATGACGGTCGGACTCGAAGTCGAGCACCTGCGAGTGGTCTTCGATGACTATGTTGCCGTCGCCGATGCGTCGTTCCGTGTCGGACCGGGGGAAAGCTTTGGGATCGTCGGCGAGTCCGGATCGGGCAAATCGACGATCCTCCGTGCCATCTGTGGCCTCGCACCCGCCACCTCCGGATCGATCCGGCTGATCGGGCCGCAGGATCGCCCCCGGCCTGCGCCCGGCACGAGGCCGTTCCGCCGGATGGTGCAGATGGTATTCCAGGATCCCTACGGGTCGCTGCACCCCCGTCAGACAGTGGACCGGATTCTCGCCGAGCCTCTCGCGATCCATCGCATTCCGGACGCGGAGCGCCGGATCGAACAGGCGCTCGACGAGGTCGGGCTCGGATCGGGGTTTCGCTTCCGCTATCCGCATCAATTGTCCGGCGGCCAGCGGCAGCGCATTGCGATCGCCCGCGCCCTGATCCTCGAACCGGAGATCCTTCTCCTCGACGAGCCGACCTCGGCCCTTGATGCATCGGTCCAGGCTGAGGTTCTGAACCTGCTCGAAGAGATCCGCAGGCACAGAAGCTTGGCCTACGTCATGGTGAGCCATGACCTCGCGGTGGTGACTCATATGTGCGAGCGCCTGATGGTGATGTATCAGGGGCGCGCAGTCGAGTTCCTGACCGCGGCAGACCTTGCCGCACGGCAGGTGACGAGCGACTACACGCGCACCCTCATGGAGGCCGCAGTGGGCTTCCGGCGCAAGGATCCGATGCCCGATTCCGCCGCATGAGGCCGGTGCCACAGGTCGATCTGCCTCCCGAATCTCATCGAATGGGCGTCGAGCGGGCTCGCTGACAGTGGCCGACGCATGCAAAATGATATCGGACGAGCCCCTGATGTGTTACATCATCACTCATGTCGAGCAGTCGCGATGGTCGACCTGTGGGACAGGGGCGCTGGGACGGAACGGTCACGCTTTCCGAAGCGCTGCAAATTGCGGTTGCGCTGCACCGCAAGGGCGAAACGGCTGAAGCAGAAGCGCTCTACAACCGGGTTCTGGCAGCGCAACCCGACCAGCCAGATGCGCTACACTTCCTCGGTGTCCTCCATCACCAGCGCGGGCAAAGTGCGGCAGCCATTGACCTGATCGCGCGATCTCTCGCAACGCTTCCGGAACAGCCAAGTGCTCTGACGAATCTCGGCAACATCCTGGTAGAACAGGGGCGCCTTGCCGAGGCCGTCGAGGCCTATCGCAAGGCGATTGCTCTCGAGCCCGGGCATGCCGGCGCACACAGCAATCTCGGACTGACCTTGCGGGCACTCGGGCACCCGGATGAGGCCGAGGCCGCCTATCGCCGAGCCATCGAACTCGTCCCCGCTCACCCCGAGGCGAACGAAAATCTCGGCAACCTCCTCATCGCGCAAGGCAGAGCCGAGGAAGCGATTGCCGCCTTCTGGCAAGCCGTCATCGCGACGCCGAAGAGCCCGAAGACACGCCGGCTTCTGGCAATGGCCTATGATGCGGTGGGCGAGACCGGGAAGGCTCTCGAAATCCTGCGGGAGTGGCTGGCGGACGAGCCCTCCAATCCGATCGCGGCGCACATGTATGCGGCATGCTCCCGCGAGGACGTGCCGCAGCGTGCCAGCGATGCCTATATCGAGCAGACATTCGATATCTTCGCCGATAGCTTCGACGCAAAGCTCGCGCAGCTCGAGTATCGCGCTCCTGAGCTGATTGCGGCAGCCCTGACGAGGCATATCGGGCCCAAAGCCGGCAAGGTTGCGTGCCTCGATGCAGGATGCGGCACCGGCCTGTGCGGAGCTCTCGTTTCGCCCTTCGTCGAGCACTTGGTCGGCATCGACCTGTCGAGCGGCATGCTGCAGCAAGCGAAGAAGCGTGGCGTGTACCACGAATTGGCGAAGGCCGAACTGACGGAATACCTCCTGGGTGCTCCAGGGGCATTCGACGTCATCATCTCGGCCGATACGCTCGTCTATTTCGGGGCGCTGGACGGAGTTCTTTCCGCCGCTGCCGGAGCCCTCAGACCCGGCGGTCTTCTCGTCTTCACCCTGGAAGAGACGACGGATCCGGCCGGATTTTCGAGCTACCGGATCAACTCGCACGGCCGCTACAGCCACGGGAGGGGCTATGTGCAAACCTTGCTGGATAATGCCGGGCTGAGCACACTCGACATCGAAGCCGCCGTCCTGAGGCAAGAAAATCTTAAGCCTGTGGACGGCATGGTTATAACTGCTCGCAGACTAGGCGCGTAAATCCGGCTGAATGAATGCCGGCCCAGGTGACACCAGATGGCCAGGGAGTCACGCAACGCTCGACCGGTTCGTTATTGCGCCCAGCCGCAATCGCCCATCGGCTCAAGCTCTTTGGCACTCTCCGAGGCGAGTTGCTGTCACGCTTCGAGACGAGAGCCGGCACCGAACCAGCTTGCCGGTGTGCCGCCTTCCGGGCGTGCAACAAGACACTTGCAGAGCCGAGACGATGTGGGAGACTCGACCGCATCGGATTGTCACGTAGCGGCATCAGCAACCTTAGCGCTTTGATGTCGTTGTCTCATGGACGGTTGTGGGCCCAGTAGGTACCGATGCTTCCCTCGAACGACTTCTTTGCGAACTATTCTCGCTCCTACGAGACGCGACGCGAGACGGAGTTGACCCTCGCGGAATATCTCGAAGGATGCCGCGACGATCCCATGATGTATGCGAGCACTCCGGAGCGGATTCTCGCGGCCATCGGCGAGCCGGAACTCGTCGACACCGCCCGGGATCCCCGACTCGGCCGCATCTTCATGAACAGGACGATCCGGGTCTATCCCGCGTTCTCCGAGTTTTACGGGATGGAGGAGACGATCGAGCGGATCGTCAGCTTCTTCCGGCACGCTGCGCAGGGCCTGGAGGAGCGCAAGCAAATCCTCTACCTCCTGGGCCCGGTCGGCGGCGGCAAGTCCTCCCTGGCAGAGCGCCTCAAGGCTCTGATGGAGGTCCATCCGATCTATGTCCTAAAGGCCGGCAACGAGATCAGCCCGGTCTTCGAGAGCCCTCTCGGACTTTTCGACCCTGAGCAGGACGGCCCTCGGATCGAAGAGCGCTACGGCATCCCGCGCCGGCGCCTCACCACGATCATGAGTCCATGGTGCCTGAAGCGGCTCGACGAGTTCAAGGGGGATATCTCCCGGTTCCGGGTGGTGCGGATCGTGCCGTCGCGCCTCCGGCAGATTGCCGTCGCGAAAACCGAGCCCGGGGACGAGAACAACCAGGATATCTCCTCGCTCGTCGGAAAGGTCGACATCCGCAAGCTAGAGACGCTCTCGCAGGCCGATCCCGACGCCTACAGCTATTCCGGCGGGCTGAACCGCGCCAATCAGGGCATCCTCGAGTTCGTCGAGATGTTCAAGGCGCCGATCAAGATGCTGCACCCCCTGCTGACCGCCACCCAGGAGGGGAACTATGTCGGAACCGAGAACATCGGCGCGATCCCGTTCTCCGGCATCATCATGGCGCATTCGAACGAGGCCGAGTGGCAGAGCTTCAAGGCCAACAAGAACAACGAGGCCTTCATCGATCGCATCTACGTCATCAAGGTGCCCTACTGCCTTCGGGTCATGGAGGAGCAGAAGATCTACCAGAAGCTGATCCGGACCTCTGAGCTCGCGGGCGCCCCCTGCGCACCGGCGACGCTCGAGATGCTGGCGCAGTTCTCCGTCCTTTCACGGCTTCGTGAGCACGAGAATTCGAATCTGTTCTCCAAGATGCGCGTCTATGACGGCGAAAGCATCCGTGAGGTGGATCCGCGCGCCAGGAGCCTGCAGGAATACAAGGACACTGCCGGCGTCGACGAAGGCATGGACGGGATCTCGACGCGGTTCGCGTTCAAGGTGCTGGCCGCAACCTTCAACCACGATACGGTCGAAGTGTCCGCCGATCCTGTCCATCTGATGTATGTGCTGGAACAGGCCCTGCGCCGAGAGCAGCTGCCGGCCGAGACGGAGAAACGCTACATCGAGTTCATCCGCGCAGAGCTGGCGCCTCGTTATGCGGAATTCATCGGGAACGAGATCCAGAAGGCATATCTCGAATCCTATCACGATTATGGGCAGAACCTCTTCGACCGCTATGTCGATTACGCGGATGCCTGGATCGAGGATCAGGATTTCAAGGATCCCGATACCGGACAGCTCCTCAACCGCGAGCTCCTTAACCAGGAGCTCAGCAAGACCGAGAAGCCGGCCGGCATCGCGAACCCGAAGGACTTCCGGAACGAGGTTGTCAAGTTTGCGTTGCGGGCTCGCGCCGCCAATGCCGGCCGCAATCCGTCCTGGACGAGCTACGAGAAGCTCCGGGAGGTGATCGAACGGCGTATGTTCTCGCAGGTCGAGGAGCTTCTGCCTGTCATCAGCTTTGGATCCAAGAAGGACACGGAAACGGAAAAGAAGCACGGCGAGTTCGTCCAGCGCATGATTGCCCGCGGTTACACCGAGCGGCAGGTGCGTCGCCTGGTCGAGTGGTACATGAGATTCAAGCAAGCGGGCTGATGGGCCCCGGAGTAGCACTTCGATGCATATCATCGACCGACGCCTGAACCCCGGCGGAAAGAGTCTTCCCAACCGCCAGAGGTTTCTGCGTCGCGCGAAGGCGCTCGTTCAGCGCGCGGTTCGCGACACGGCGGTCGACCGGGACGTCAAGGACCTGAACCGCGGTGGCGAGGTGGCCATCCCGACGGACGGGATCCGCGAGCCAACGTTCCGGCGGTCCGGCACAGGGGGCATCAGGAACTATGTCCTGCCGGGCAACAAGAAATTCATCGAAGGCGACACGATCGAGCGCCCGGAAGGTGGTGCCGGCGCGGGCGGTTCCGAGGGCGGAACGGACGGAGGCGGCGAGGACGAGTTCCGGTTCATGTTGAGCCGCGAGGAGTTCCTCAAGCTCTTTCTCGACGATCTCGACCTCCCGAATCTCGCGAAGAGACGCCTCGCGACGACCGAGGTTCATGGAATCAGACGAGCCGGGTTCACCTCGACGGGATCGCCGGCCAATCTCGCGCTGACCCGCACTCTTCGGAATTCTCTCGCCCGGCGCATCGCCATGCACCGCCCGGGTCGTGACGAACTGGCGCGGCTCGAGGCCGAAATCGCGGCTCTCGAGGAAGCGAGGGGCTCACAGGACGAACTCATACGGCTGCGCGACGAGCTTGCACACCTCCTGCGCCGGAGCCGCCAAGTCCCCTACATCGATCCCGTCGATCTACGTTTCCGTCGCTTCGAGCCCTACCCGAGGCCGATCACACAGGCCGCCATGTTCTGCCTGATGGACGTGTCGGGTTCGATGACCGAACACATGAAGGATCTCGCCAAGCGGTTCTTCATGCTGCTGCACATCTTCCTGAAGCACCGTTACCAGCACGTCGAGATCATCTTCATTCGCCATACCCATGAAGCGAAGGAGGTCGACGAGCAGACCTTCTTCTACAGCCCCGAGACGGGAGGCACCCTGGTTTCCTCGGCGCTGCTGGAGATGCAGCGGGTCGTCGAGGCCCGGTATCCGCCGGAGAATTGGAATATCTATGCTGCCCAGGCATCGGATGGCGACAACTCTCCTCAGGATGGCAGCACCAGCGCAGCGCTCCTCCGTGAGGTCATCCTTCCCGTCTGTCAGTACTTCGCCTATCTCGAAGTCGGGAGCGAGCACAGCGAGAGTTCACTCGGCTTCGTCGCCCACAAGACCACGCTCTGGCGTACCTACGAAGCCGTGATGGATACGAGCGGCACGATGGCGATGCGCAAGGTGAACCACCGCCGCGAGATTTACCCGGTCTTCCGCGATCTCTTCAAGAGACGCGGCGCGGGAGCGGAAGCGAAGGTCCCATGAAGCTGCATACGACCAACGACCTTCTCTTCTCGGGGAACGACTGGGACTTTGGAATGATCCAGCGCATCCATGATGCGGTGGAGGAAATTGCACGCGGTGATCTAGGACTTGATGTTTACCCGAACCAAATCGAGGTGATCACCGCAGAACAGATGCTCGACGCCTATGCCTCCATTGGCATGCCGCTGTTCTACAAGCACTGGTCGTTCGGCAAACATTTCGCGATGCACGATGCCGGATACCGAAAGGGGTTCATGGGCCTCGCCTACGAGATCGTCATCAATTCGAATCCGTGCATCTCGTATATCATGGAAGAGAACACGGCGACGATGCAGACGCTCGTGATTGCCCACGCAGCCTTCGGTCACAATCATTTCTTCAAGAATAATTACCTGTTCCGTCAATGGACCGACGCCGACGGCATTCTGGACTATCTCGCATTCGCCAAGAGCTACGTGGAGCGCTGTGAAGAGAGGTACGGACACGCGGAGGTCGAGCGTCTGCTCGACGCAGCCCATGCCCTCATGTCTCACTCGGTCCACCGCTATCCGCGCAAGCGGCGTCCGGATTTGCGCTCCGAGGAGCGCCGGGAGCGGGAGCGACAGGCCCATCGCGAGCAGACGTACAACGACCTGTGGCGCACCATTCCGACGAAAGGCAGCAGAGACGACAAGAAGCTGAGTGAGGAGCGGCGGCGCGCTCTTTTCGAACTGCCGCAGGAGAACATTCTCTACTTTCTCGAGAAGACCGCCCCTCGTCTCCAACCCTGGCAGCGGGAAATCCTGAGGATCGTCCGACATATCGGGCAGTATTTCTATCCGCAGCGTCAGACGAAGGTCATGAACGAAGGCTGTGCGACCTACTGCCACTACTGTATCATGAACCTCCTGCATGAACGGGGCCGGATCTCGGACGGCTCGTTCTTCGAATTCCTCCAGTCACACACGAACGTGGTCCGGCAGCCTGAGTTCGACGAGCGTGGCTTCGGCGGATTGAATCCCTATGCGATCGGCTTCTCGATGATGCGGGATATCGAGCGCATCTGCCTGCAACCGACCGACGAGGACCGGACGTGGTTCCCAGAAATCGCAGGAACCGGCGATGCCATGTCGGTCCTGCGGGACACCTGGGCGAATTACCGGGATGAAAGCTTCATCCTCCAGTTTCTCAGTCCGCGGTTGATCCGGGAATGGCGCATGTTCCATCTCGTCGACGATCCCGACGATCCGGAACTCAGGGTCGAGGTCATTCACAACGAGCGCGGCTACAGGCGGCTGCGGCAGTCCCTGGCACGCGAATACGACGTCGCACGGGTCGACCCCGACATTCAGATCATCGATGTCGATCTCGCCGGCGACCGCCGCCTCGAGCTCCAGCACTCGGTGCTCAACCATATCCTCCTCCACAAGGAAGACGTCGACCAGGTCCTGCAGCACCTTGCAGACCTTTGGGGTTATGGCGTCCACCTGAAGGAGGTCGATCAAACGACAGGCGTGCTCCTCGCCGAACACACGGCACGGGCGCGAACGCCGTTCTGCTGAATTTGGGCAGTTACGATCTATTCTTCGTAGAATTCCACCATACGATGCAACGCCCCTCTGTCATCGTGAACGGAGCGAAGCAGTCTAGCGGCACTGCAACTGTAAGGCTGGATGGCTTCGCCTGCGGTTCGCAACGGCGCAGTGGGCTTGGAGACTACTTCCGTTTCCGGCAGGGCTCTTCCCTTTCTCATGCCCGCACCGTCATTGCGAACGCAGTGAAGCAATCCAGCGGTGCATCCGTCGACGGGTAGATTGCTTCGCCTCCGGCTCGCAATGACGGTGAGGCGGCGGAAAGGGCAATGCATCGCGCCTCCGGCTCGCAGAGACGGTGGGCAACCTCTCGGGCTAGAGACCTGCGGTTCGCAAGGACGATGTGGCACTGAGACGGGCAGCGCATCACGCCTGTGGCTCGCAGTTCGGTCATGACTGGGGTGCAAATCTGAGTATCGTCTCCCAACCTCAAGATCCCGCAGGCCCCCTAACGATTACTGACGGAGCACTCCGCCGGTTGCGCGCGAACTGGCCGGCGATGACGATTCCGGCCAGGATTGCGCCGGCCAGATCGGTGAGCAGGCCCAGCTTGATGAGGCAGAAGGCCGCCGCGACGAGGAGAATGCGTTCCCATATAGCCGCCGCCGTCAGGAGATAGCCGTGCAGCCCGGCGGCCAGGAGCAGTGCTCCGGCCGTTGCGGTCATCGTTGCCGGAATAATGACCGTCCATGGGCCCTCCATCAGCAGCGCCGGCTCATAGACGAACATGAAGGGCACGATGAAACCCGCCGCGCCGATCTTCACGGAGGCGAGTCCGCTCTTCCAAAGGTCGGCCTTGGCGAGGCCCGCCGCCGCGAAGGTCGCAAGCGCCACAGGAGGCGTGATGGCCGACAGAATCGCGAAGTAGAAGGCGAACATGTGGGCGGCAGGCGCGACCACGCCGAGCTTGATCAGCGCCGGCACGAGCAGCGCCGTCATGATGATGTAGGCCGGCGTCGTCGGCATGCCCATGCCGAGCACGATCCCGGCGATCATGGTGAGGATCAGGGCCAGAAGCAGGGTGCTCTGGGCGAGGCCTACTACGACCTGCGTGAAGACGATCCCGGCGCCCGTGAGGGATACCACCCCGATGATGATGCCCGCGCAGGCACAGGCGAGTGCGACAGAGAGCGCGTTCCTCGACCCGTCGACCATCGCCTCGAGGACGTTGCGAAGAGTGACGTTGACGCGCGTCGAGCCGCGCAGGGCCGCTACCGGGAAGCACAGGATTGTCCCGACGAGGGCCGCCATCGGCGCACTATAGCCCGAATACAGAACGAACAGGATAGCCATCACCGGTAGGAACAGATGCCCGCGCTCGCGCAGCACTGCGCCGAGCCGCGGCAGCTCAGATCGCGGCACACCGGCAAGTCCCAGGCGCTTGGCCTCGAAATGCACGGCGCCGAAGCAGGCAAGGTAGTAGAGAATCGCCGGGATGAGCGCCCAGAGGATCACCTGCCCGTAGGAGACCTGCATGAACTCCGCCATCACGAAGGCTGCGGCACCCATGATCGGCGGCATGATCTGCCCACCCGTCGACGCCACTGCCTCTACACCGGCCGCGAAATGGGGCTTGAATCCCGAGCGCTTCATCAACGGAATGGAAATCGGGCCGTCGACCATGACGTTCGCGACTGCGGAGCCCGAAATGGTGCCGAAGAGGCTCGAGCTCACGACCGAGACCTTGCCGGGGCCACCGGCCGTGTGGCCTGTAAGGCTCATCGCAAAGTCCATGAAGAGCTGACCTGTTCCGGTGCGCTCCATGAAGGAACCGAACAGGACGAAGATCATCACGTATGCGGCCGAGACCCCTAGCGGTATGCCAAAAATGCCCTCCGTGGTCATGAAGAGCTGATCGAGCAAACGCATGGGCTCGACGCGGGCGACGAGCAGTCCATAGGCCAGGAACACGATCGCGGTGAGCGGCAGTGCCCAGCCGATGAGGCGGCGTGTCGCCTCCATGATGATCACGACCAGCAAGGTCGCGAGCGCCATGTCGGCGGGGGTCAGGTCGTCGATATAGTAGATGCGGTTGACGACATAATCGTAGTTGACGAACAGATAGAGGATCGGCGCTGCCGAGAACGCGAGAAGCCCATAGTCCAGGAGGCTCGGGGGCTCGCCTGCTTTGGCGGCCGTGCGACGGAACAGCAGGAACGTCAGCACCAGCGCGAAGAGCAGGTGCGTGCCGCGAAAGATGATCGCCTCGGGCGCACCCGCTGCGATCGCCCACATGTGGTAGAGCACCATCGCCACTCCGACGAAGCCGGCGAGCAGGCGGACGATGCCGCCATGAGAGAAATCGACTCGCATCGGTTCCGTCGTGGTGTCGGTGGCGTCCATGACGATGCTCAACTACTAGAGACAAACGAAACCCACCAAAACTGCACCGGGGTGATGAGCGCATGCCCTTTCATTCCCGGTGGGTCAGCTCCGTCGGTGGAAAACGAACAGGTAGCGAGTACCGCGCCGCTGCACCGGCAGCAGCGCGGCTTGGTCTCACATCGTCTTCACGCCGATGCCCTGTTCCTTGTAGAAGCGCGCCGCACCGGGGTGGAACGGCACGCCGATGTCCTCCGCCATCTCCTTGGGCGTGAGCCCCGCCATCGCCTTGTTCGTGGCCGCCATAGAGGGCACGTGTTCCGCCATGGCCTTGGTCATGCGGTAGACGGTGTCCTCCGGCATGTCGCAGGAGGCGACGATATGGGTAGCGTAGCCGATCACCTTCACGTCCGTGTCCTGCTTCGGGTAGGTCCCCTTCGGCACGGTCACGAGCGTGTAGCCGGGATTCATCTTCTTCATCTCGGGAAGTGAGCCGGACAAATCGAGGAGCTTCACGTCCCGCGCTGCTGCGAGATCCATCACCGAACCCGACGGGATCGCAGTGCCGAGCGAGAAGGCCTGGGCATGGCCGTCCTTCATCTGCTCCACGGAATCCGTATAGGAGACGAAGCTCACCTTCACGTCGTTGTAGCTCATCCCGTGGGCCTTCAGGAGCTGCTGCGTGATCAGCTCGCCGGTATTGCCGCGGGGCTGGGTGGTGATCGGCTTGCCCTTGAGATCGGTCACCTTCTCGATCCCCGAGTCCGCCGGCACGAGCACTTGAAAATACTGGGGATAGAGCGTTGCGACGTTGCAGACTTTCTTATGCGGCTTGGTGAACGGCGGATTGCCCATGAGCGCATCGACCGTCGAAATCGAGTTTCCGAAGCCGACTTCCGTCTTTCCCTCCTCGATTCCGCGCACGTTTGCGATGCCTGCCCCTGGCAGGGACTGGACACTCGTGCCCGGAATGGCCTTCTCCCACATATCCTTGAGCTGCCCCCCGAGTGGAACCCAGACGCCGCCCTGTGGGCCGGTCATCAGGCGGATCTCTGCGGCCTGTGCGCCGGTTGCAGCGAAAAAGGTCGTGGCTGCAGCCAGCAGCATGGTCTTGAGCATCTGTCTCCTCTATCCTTGTTGCACCGCCGCGGGTCGAACCACGACGGAACGTGCTTCTGCCGGATTAGCCGGCAGAAACTCAGGTCCGCAGGCGCATGATCGTTCCTGGCTCTCCTCCGGACATCAGCCTCTCACCGGCCTGGGGGAAGCGTTCCATCCTGAACGAGGCACGTCAAGTCGAATGGCGAAGTCGCCCCTTTTTGCAATGCAGCAAACGAACAGGGTTTGCAGTCAATCGTGACAGTCGCTCCCGACAGATGGCAGCGCATATCTGGTGCCTTACAGCTGAAGCCCTTCGATCGCAAAGGCACGCGCCGGTGCTCCGTCTGCATGCGGGATCAAGAGCGGAGCAGCACACAGGAAGGTCCGCGGGTTCTCGAGCGCACTCGTGTTGACCAGATATTCGATGAGAGTAATCCCCGCACTGAGCAGCACATCATGAGTGACGTGCTGCTCATTCGGAACCGACTTGCCCTCGAGGAGAAGGCGAATTGGATAGTCCTGGGGAAAGTCGAAGGCCACTGCAGCCGGCTTGCGTGCAAACAGCCACTCGGCCGCTTCTCGCGTAAGCCATGGTGCATCCGTCCAGAAGGCAGGCGATCGATAATCCCGCTTCCTGTCCCATCCAGCCGACAGGAGAAGGATTTCACCATCAGGACCTCCAGGATCGGCAGCCGCGAGACGATCGGGCCCGATCGCGGTATTCGGCTCCACATCTCGAAGATTGATTACCCGGCAGGGGCCCACCACGTGTCGAAGAGGAGTTGCCTCAATGGTCGGAGCACGGGCGACGAAATGCGCCTGTGCATCGACATGCGTAAAGCCATGGCACGTCGTCCCGATACGCGTGATACGGAACTGGTCCCCGGCTGAAATATTGCCGCTGACTCGCACCTCCGGCTTCCACCGGAAATGCTCTTCAATGGGCATGCTGAGGTCGATGATCTGCATTACGGGCCCTTCCAGCGCGTGAGGATTGTTCTTGATGTCATGGCTGTAATCGAAACGCGACTTTGCCGCAGATTCGGGCGGCGCCGCCGGATTGTCCGCGCGCTTAGTCCGGAGTCTCAGGGCAAATCGGCGACAGGTCTAGGGGCAGTTTGGCTACGATCATTCGACTCCCATCTCGCTTCGCTTGCCGCCAGCTCTCACACCACCAGCCGGCCTCCATCGACCGTCAGGGCAGACGCTGTCACGTAGGATGCTTCATCGGAAGCAAGCCACAAAATCGGAAAGGCGACCTCGCGCGGATCGGCCCAGCGCTCGAGAAGGCAAGTGCCGAGCGCCTCGCCTCT
>NZ_LN811369.1:33730-90036 GCF_001006805.1 Microvirga massiliensis
TCTAAGATCGCTCATGGAGCGGCCTGCCTTTTCGGCCCGGCGCACGTGAAACGGAGTCATTGTCAAGCCGGGGCATACCGCATTCACGCGCACTCCGTGGCGCGCCTCCTCGAAGGCCAGCTTCTTTGTCAGTGAAATGATGCCTGCCTTCGTCACATCGTACTGCCCCATTCCGGCCCGTGGATTGAAGGCGTGAGTCGATGAGATATTGACAATGCTACCTCGCCCGGAGGCGCGCAGATCCGCAAGGGCTGCACGCACCAGATAGGCATAGCTCAGAAGATTGACGGACAGGATGTTGTGCCAGGTTTCGCTGCGCGCTTCCGCTAGCGGCTCATAAGCGCGAATGCCGGCATTATTGACGACTACATCGATGCGGCCGAACGCCTCCTTCGCGGCGACGACAATTCTCTCGGCTGCGGACTCGTCGCCAACATCGGCAGTAACCTCGACGACCTGCGCCCCGGGAACACCCGAGCGGATATCGGCCGATACAGCGGTAAGGGACTCGGCATCGCGATCGACGAGGACGACCCTGGCCCCCTCCTCGCAGAACAATCGCCCCGTAGCGGAGCCGATTCCACCGGCTCCGCCCGTAATGATTGCCACCTTCCCATCGAGCCGCTTCGTCATCGTGATGCTCTCGCCTTCTGTTCAACCGGTGATCGTTTCAGCGTTTCCAAGGCTTGGCTGATTCCTCACAACCCGCCAAAGTCCTGATACGCTGTAGACAGCCATAATGGCGCCGCATACCGGGAGGGCCGCGTACCAATAGGCTTTATCTACCCCGAGAAACGGTGTGATCTCCCCCGCATCGCGCAGAAACTCGTATCCCTTCAGTGCGAGGACGAGTGCAAAGGCCAGCATCAGGACATGGATGGAGAATTCGATCCCCCGCCGCATCCAGGAAGGAGCGGCCTGTTCAGCGAGCACGACACGGTAGAGCGTACCCTCGCGCCACAAAGCTAATGCTCCCAGAAAGGTCAGCCATGCGAACAGCAGCTCGATCACCTCGTCATAGCCGGCTATCACCAGAACGGGAACCATGCGAACCAGAACGGCAAGCAGGAGGAGAAAGAACAGGGCCGACAGGCACAGAATCACGCCCCACTTGCAAACGGTGGCGACGGCGAGATCGGCGGCAAAAATCCTCGTGATCACTGAATCACCCCAAATCCGAGCAGCCGGGGCAACCAGAGGGTAATTTCCGGTACATAAGTGATCACCCCCAGTACCGCGACCAGTGCAAGGAGGTATGGCCACATCTCCGAGGCGATCTCGGTAATAGGTACCCGGCTGATTGAAGAGACTACGTAGAGGCACAATCCGACCGGCGGCGTCACGAGTCCGATCATGATGTTGAGCACGATGATCACGCCGAAATGTACGGGATCCACACCAATCTTGAGCATGATCGGGAGCAGGACCGGGAAAGCAATGATGAGAATGGCGACGCCCTCGATGAACATTCCGAGTATCAGGAGGACGATGTTGACGATGAGAAGAATAAGCCAGGGCTCGGAGGATAGAGAAAGGATGGCTGCAAGCAGCGCATTCGGGATCTGCTGCTGAATAAGAATCCATCCGAATGGTGCCGCGGCGGCAATGATGAACATGACCTGTGCCGTCTGCCGACCCGATTCCCAGATGATCTCGAGCACGTCATCGAGCCGGAGTTCGCGATAGTACAATCTACCCAGCAGAAATGCGTAACCCGCTGCCACGACTGCGGCTTCGGTCGGCGTAACGATTCCGGTAAAGATCCCGCCAAGGATCAGCGGCGGCATGAGCAATGCCGGCAGTGCAGCCGAAACGACGGGCCAGGCCTTGCGCCAACCTGGGCGCCGGTCCCCACGCGGCAGGTCTTGCCGTTTCGCGACGACCGCAACGATCGCCATCAGTGCAAGGCCCATGAGGACACCGGGAACGATGCCTGCAAGAAACAATGCGCCGACCGACACGTTCGCCAGACTGCCATAGATCACAAAGGGTATGCTCGGCGGGATGATCGGCCCGATCGTGGAGGAGACGGCCGTCAGGGTGGCAGCAAAGCGTGCACTGTAGCCCGCCTCCCGCATTGCCTTGATCTCGACCACCCCCAAGCCGGCCGCATCGGCCACCGCCGAGCCTGACATCCCAGCGAAGAGCATGCTGGCAAGGACATTGACATGGCCGAGGCCGCCGCGAACCTGGCCAACCAGCAGATGAGCCACATTGAAAATGCGCGCTGTCATACCGCCGGTGTTCATCAGGTTGCCGGCCAATATGAAGAACGGAATAGCGAGCAACGGAAAGGACGTTGTCCCGGCATAGATCCGCTGTATGGAGATGGCGAGCAGATCGGGGCCGACCGCGATCCACATCGTGCCAATCGCAATGATCCCCAATGCGACGGCGATCGGCACACCACCCAGGATCAGCAAGCAAAGGGCGAGCAAAATCGCCGTTATGAACATGCGAGAGACTCACGGTGGCGCGTGCTGGCAGCACGCATACAGGATCAGGCGGAGCGCGCGGCGTTGACGAAGCCGGACCAAGTGTTCCAGGTCTGTTCGCCGAGAGCCTTGCGGAGCTGATCGTAGGCCGGAGCCATCTTCTCGCGGAACGGTGCAACCTCTGGCCGCGTGATCGCAACCCCGGCCTTCTGCATCTCGCTCAGGTACCATTCCTCCTTGTCCTGCACGCCCTTCCGTGCCGCGGCACCGGCCTTCTGTGCCTCCTCGGTGATGATCTGACGCTGCCCGTCGCTCAGCCTCCCCCACGGACGCGGATTCGCAGCAAACATGATCGGTGCGTAGATGTGCTTCGTCAGCGCGATATGGCTCTGCACTTCGAAGAATTTGGCCGCATAGGTCGTGCCGACTGGATTATCCTGGCCATCAACCGTCTTGTTCGCCAATGCCAGGTAGACCTCCTGGAATGCGATCGTCTGGATATTGGCGCCCAGCGCCTCGAATGCTGCCTTGATGGCAAGTTCCGGTGGAACACGGACTTTCAGACCCTGGATATCAGACGGAGCGTTCACCGCGCGACGGCTGTTCGAGAACGCACGGAAACCCCATTCAAAGTTTGCGATCCAGGCAAACCCGGCCGCCTTCATCTGCTCGGCCAGCCAGTCGCGGGCGGTGACGTCGAGAGTCCGATGCGCATGGTCGTAATTGTCGAATTGATATGGGATGTTGATCACCCCGATCGTCTTCGACAGCGCCTCGATATTCGCCGGATTGAGCAGGATGAAGTCGATTGCGCCAAGGCGTGTCTGCTGCGCTGTTTCCGTTGGAGAGCCGAGAGCGTTGTTCGCGAAGATTGCGATTTTCACCTCGCCCTTGGTCCGCTCGGCGATCCGCTGCACCATTTTTTCCGCTTCGATGTGCACAGGGTGCGCCGTGTCGGCAGGATGGGTGAGGCGGAGTTCCACCGCAGCACAGGCAGATCGGACATTCGCGGCAAGTGATGCGCCGACCCCAGCCAGCAACAGCGATCGACGGCTCAAATCCGGCATATGTTTCCTCCATCGGGTTGTGCGCGGGCTTATGATTCTTACGCGCACTCTTTCTCAAGCTTCTGACGCGGGTTCTTCCGCGCCGGCCTCTTCCATTTTGCATGCAAGTATTTGCGACGGTCAAGAGAGGCTCGGATGCCCCGGTTTGTTCTCCTAGTCGCTGTGCAGGCCGGTCGGGTTTTCGGGCCGGGTCGAAGCGGGCGCCTCACCGTCCTTGGCCGCTTCGATGACGACCGACAAACCATTTCGGACATGACGGTTCAACAGCCGGGAAAGTTTCTTGCCACCACGGACGATCAGCGCCTCAAGTATTTCCCGGTGTTCCTTCAAAGCCTCAGGCCAGCGTTGCGGTCTAAGGTTCGAGACGTGGCGGGCGCGATCCACGCGTAACGCAAGCAAATCCCAAATCCACAGGAGAACGGGATTGTTTGCTGCCCGGATGTTCTCCCGATGAAATGCTTTATTGGCCTAAAAATACTCCGGCATCTGATTGAGCCGCTTCGGACCTGCATTTCTTGACGCACTGCTGCAATGCGGGAGATCTGCGCATCGGTTACGACCTCGCCGGGGTCGTCAGCCAACCCGTCGACTGTTGCGACTACGATCTCGAGCGTCTTGACCTCCTTGAGATCCGCCTCCGTGACGACCGGGCTTCGGTTCGGCATGGCCCGGATGAGCCCCTCCTGAAGAAGAGCCTTGATGGCCTCTCGGACTGGGGCGCGGCATACGCCGAGCTGCTCGCAGAGTTCCCGCTCGCGGAGACGCTTTCCCGGCGGCAGGGCACCGGTGATGATCATGTTCCGGAGAACGGCCGCAGTCGAGCCATATAGGTGCCCCTTCTGCCGTGCCTCTTCGGAAATGGCCGCCCCCTCGCGGAAACGGTGCGGTGGATACGCTGGGATCCGTCATGCTCGCTCGCTTTTACCTCGTCTACCAGATGAGGGGACGACAGGAGACTGACTGGGTCTTGTATGCGAGAATGGTGGGCTTTCCCCGGGGCGGTCGTCAAATCGCTCGGGTAGGCTGTATATTCGAGAGCTGGGCCCCAATTGAACTTGCGGTGAGGCACCAATGCCGCTCGGCCCATTGTGGAATCCATGGCTATGGCCGCTCGCGGCAGCAACGCGAGTCGGGGAAGCGGTGGTGCGATCCTGGGCCCAGGTTTCTCCATCATCGGGACCGGCACCTCCCGAGAACGCTGGACCGATCTGGACGACCGATCATTCGGTCGCGCTCGATCTGACCTCGCTTCGGCTCCTCGACTTTTCGACAGTGCAGCGTGGCCTTCCGACGATCGTCGTTGCGCCTTTCGCTGTGCACGACGCTACGATCGCCGATTTTGCGCCTGGCCACAGCCTAGTCGAGCGCCTGCTCGTAGAAGGGATTCGGCGACTGCTTCTTATCGAATGCAAGTCGGCAATGTCCGAGACACGGTTTCTCGTCATCGACAACTATCTCGCCGACCTCCTCGTTGCTGTCGAGGAACTGGGCGGACGGGCGAACCTAGTCGGCTTGTGCCAGGGTGGCTGGCTATCAGCGATGTTTGCAGCCCGTTTCCCCGGAAAGGTCGCAAAGCTCGTGCTCGCGGCCTCGCCGATCGACCTCGAATCCGCAGGATCGGCAATCGTCGATGCGGCCCGCCTCACCAGCGCGGACGTCTTCAGGGCTCTCGTCGGTTCGAGCGGCGGGCGCATGCTCGGGTGCAACATGCGGGCGTCCTGGGATATGCAGGATCCGGATGACGCGCTGCTCGGGTCGATTCTCCAGGTGGACGACGACCGACCCGAGGTTTTCGAGAGATTCCGGGATTGGGACCGTCGAACGGTCGATCTGCCTGGAGCCTATTATCTCCAGGTCGTCGAGCAGCTCTTTCACCGAAACGAGCTCGCCCGCGGCGAATTCATGGGGCTTGGCCGGAAGCTCGATCTGAAGGCGATCCGGAGCCCGTTCTTTCTTCTGGCGGCCCCCGACGACGATGTCACGCCAGCCGAGCAGGCCCTTGCGGTCCGCGATCTCGTCGGGGCCGAACCCGGGCGCGTGAGATCCATGATCGCCACGGCGCCTGGGGGCCATCTCTCGCTGTTCATGGGCGCACGCACCCTTGCCCGTGAATGGTCCGCCATCGCGCGCTGGCTTCGCTCCCGTGCGGCAGGTTCATCTCCCGGCAGGGCGGCAGAATAGATCTCCCTCCCCGCCTCCGGCCACAGACACGCTACCGCTGCAGGACGTAGGTGCCGGGCGCATCACAAACAGGTGTGTAGCTCGGCGAGCCCAAGTGCGGCGGCTCTGTCGGCGCACCTGAACGTTTCTCGAGCCAATGGATCCATTCGGGCCACCACGAGCCCTCTTGGCGAGTGGCCTCGGACACCCATGTCTCCGGATCAAGATAACGGTCGCGGGCGGTCCGGGTCATGACAGAATAGCGGCGTCCCCGATGCCCCGGTTCCGAGACGATCCCGGCATTGTGGCCGCCGCTCGTCAGCAGGAACGTGACCGCGGTATCGGTCAGAAGGTAGATCTTGTAGGCGGATCGCCAGGGCGCCACGTGATCGCGCTCGGTCCCGACGGCGAAGATCGGGACGCGGATATCCGACAGAGCGACGGGTCGGCCATCCACCCTGAAGCGGCCTTCCGCCAGGTCGTTGTTCAGATAGAGCTGGCGCAGATATTCGGAGTGCATGCGCGCCGGCATGCGGGTCGCATCTGCGTTCCAGGCCATCAGATCGTTCGGGGGCGCACGCTCTCCCATGATGTAGTCCCGCATGATGCGCGACCAGATCAGGTCGCTGGATCGCAGGATCTGAAAGGTGCCCGCCATCTGGCGCGTGTCCAGGTATCCCTGGCTCCTCATGAGATCCTCGAGGAAGTGCACCTGGCTCTCGTTGATGAAGAGCCCCTGTTCGCCCGCCTCGGAGAAATCCACCTGTGCGGCCAACAGACTGATGGTGGCAAGGTACTCGTCTCCATCGCAGGCCATGGCGGCCGCAGCAACCGACAGCAGCGTGCCTCCGAGGCAATACCCGACGGCATGGACCTTCTGGTCCGGAACGACATTCCTCACGGCATCGAGCGCCGCCAGGAACCCGAGGGTGGGTAGTCGTCGAAGCTCAGGCCCCTGTCGTCTTCGACCGGGTTCTTCCAGGAGACGATGAAGACCGTAAATCCCTGATTCCTGAGATACCGGACGAGCGAATTCTCCGGCGACAGGTCGAGGATGTAGTACTTCATGATCCAGGCCGGCACGATCAGTACCGGTTCCGGCCGGACCTTGTCGGTCGTGGGGGCATACTGGATCAGTTCGATCAGGCGGTTCCGGAAGATCACTTTGCCGGGTGTGACGGCGACGTCGCGCCCAACCTGGAAATGCTCGGTGCCGACAGGGCCTGTCCCGAGGAGAATCCGGCTGTAATCGTCCATCCAGTTCTGGAATCCCTGAACGAGGTTGGCGCCGCCGGTCTCGAGGGTGCGCGTGAGGGCGACGGGATTCGTGAGGAGGGAATTCGACGGGGAGAGCGTGTCCAGAACCTGACGGCTCGCGAACTCGACGACCTGCTCGTGCTGCTTCGTCACACCGTCGATGCCGGTTGTCGCGTTGTGCCACCATTGCTGGTTCAGCAGAAAGGCCTGGGAGATCACATTATAGGGCCATTTCTGCCACGCCTCGTCCGCGAAGCGGCGGTCCTGCGGCAGAGGCTCGATGCAGCAGCCGGAATCCCGGCCGAGCATCGTGCGGCCGAGATACTCGTTCAGGCGGGCCGCTTTGCGGACTCCCTTGTGAACCAGTTGCAACTGCTTGCCGGGCGAGAAAGCAAGGTGAGCAGCCCAGTCCATCACCGCCCCGGCAAGCGCCATGGGCGAGAGGCCGGAGGTCAGACGGGCCAGGGCAGCATGTGCGACGCGGTCGATGGCAACTCCCGCAGCATCCAGCGGATCCTTCCCCCACTCATCGGTGGAAGGCCGCTCCTCATCCCTGCTCCGGTTCGCCCTGGCGGGCAACGCGAACACTTTTCTGGAGGAACTCGCTTCCGCCTTTTGAATCGTATTGCCCGCCATGGTCAGTATCCTCTCTTGTTGTGTCCTATTCCGGTCGTAGCGCCTGCAGGATCTCATCCTTGAGTTGAAGCCGACGACGACGCGCCTCGGTCTCCCTCTCCTCGGAGGCTGGTTCGATGCGCGCCTCCATCCGGTGAATCGCACGGTTCACGTCACGGTACTCATCGACGAGTTTGGCGAAGTGACGATCGCTCATCTTCAAATCGTGAATACGCTCCGCGTGCTCCGGAAATTCAGCCTGCAGGTCGTGGGCAACATGGCTCATGGGTTCTACTCCGGTCGGGGCATAGCCCTGCTCTACTCTATGGCAAGGCTTACGCGCCCCTCCGGGGCCGGTCCTTGATCGAGGTCAAGGATGAGGTAATACGAATTCCTTTGATCGAGCCGGTGAACAACACGGTTTTGCTTGCATGCGGCTCGCGCAAGTCCTCTGCGCTGGTGAGGAGCAGCACTTCATGGCTTCGCTCATCATGGTGGAGCGAGCCTCCGCTCCACTTTCATCATTGTGAGCCGTGGACGAAGCAGTTCATCCGTCGACGGGTAGATTGCTTCACTTCGTTCGTAATGACGAAGAGGGCGTGAGGACGCGAGGAGTACTGCCGGAAACGGAGCGACGCCGGACCCACTTCCGCCATTGCGAGCCAAAGGCGAAGCAATCCAGCGGTGTGGGCCCGCCAGCACCGACAGTCGACTCCATAGCCAGCTAGATCCGAGCGAGGTTCTGGAGCCCTATAGCCTCCTGCCCTGCTCCTTACCGGCCGCGGTCGGGACCACTATCTCCATACCCCACAGTTCCAGACCCTGAGACGGACGGCAGGCAGATGCGTATCCGGTACAACATGGATTGGAGATCGAAAATGAGAGGAATTGCAATTGTCGCTGCCTTTTGGGCTGCCACTGCCTTCGCGGCTCCCGCCTCGGCGGAGATTGTCGGCAAAGTCGGGACCGACTGGACTGGCAACGACATCGTCGTTGAGGCCATCCAGGATCCAAAGGTGCAGGGCGTGACCTGCCATCTCACATATTTCGACCGGAGCATCATCGACAGGCTCCAGCAGGGCAACTGGTTCGAGGATCCTTCGAACTCCTCGATCGCATGTCAGATGACGGGACCGGTGACCATCGGTGATATCGACCTCGATCGGAGCGGCGAAGAAGTATTCAACGAGCGCCGCAGCCTCGTGTTCAAGCGCCTCGTCGTGAATCGCATCTACGACCGGCAGAACAATACGCTTATTTACCTCGCTCATTCGCGGCAAATCCAGCAAGGCAGCGCGAAGACGTCGATCTCGACCGTGCCTCTCTACAATGCGCAGGTCACGTGGGCCAAAGAGCGGCCCCGGTAATGCCGATTGGAATCCCTGCTCGTGGCGTGGATGCCGACTTCTCTCGGTGATTGACTTCCCGGCTCCGGGCTCGGCAAATGAAGTCCGGCAACGGGTGGAGCAAATTGCCGGCGAGCTGACATTCGCTCGACGGCCGTGAGTGTGCGTCGGCAATATCCGGAGCGCCGGCGGACAGATGTGAGCTGGAGGAGGCGAAGATGCGGATGCGTGATCTCCTTGTTGTGCTGGGCCCCGAACTCGAAGCCGCAGGCCGCTATGCGTTATGGCTTGCGAAGGAGCTCGATGCCGGTCTGACAGCGGCCTCTCCAGTCCTCGAGCCGAGCCTGGCCTATATCAGTGCTGAATTGCCGAGCGAGATTCTGTCGAAGATCCAGGAGGAAGCCGAGCACGCGGCAAACATCGTCCTGACCGACTTCGCCGACCGGGGACGCCAGAGAGGCGTGAAAGTCGAAACGCAGCTCGTGAGAGCCTTGGCGGGCGAGGCTGGCCGCGAGATCAGAAAGATCGCTCGCTACTACGATGTCACCATTCTCGACCAGGGCAATCCCGAGAATGCCCGTTCGGGCGAATTGATCGAAAGTGCCCTGTTCGGATCCGGCCGGCCGATCCTGGTCGTGCCTTACATCTTCGAGGAGCCGGGCAAGCTCGAGACAGTTCTCGTGGCATGGGATGGCAGCCAGGCGGCCGCGCGGGCTCTCGGGGACTCACTGCCTCTCCTCGCCCGAGCCAAGCAGGTTCAGGTCGTCACCGTGGAAGGTGTGCGCGAGCCCGCGAATGACCACTGGCGGAAAGAGGTTGTCCGCCACCTGAAGCACCACGGAATCGAAGCGGAGGCCGACACTCTGATCAGCGCAGGCGACACTGCGAACACGCTCCTGTCCTATGCGGCGGATTCCGGAGCCAATCTCATCGTCATGGGCGGCTACGGCCACTCTCGCATTCGCGAGATGGTCCTCGGAGGCGTAACACGGGAGATTCTCCGCTCGATGACCATTCCGGTTCTGATGTCCCACTGATCGCGAGGAGCACGGTCGAGCTTGGCCGGGGGCACCTCAGGAGCGAAACTCGTGCCCAGCTCTCTTAGCGACCAGATCGCCGCAGCAGCCGTCTCCATGCACGTCCGCGGCGTTGTGTGTGAGTCACCCGCCCGGGAGTTGTTCATCTCCGAGTCCTTCCACGTGGTCTGCCCGCATTGTGACGCTGTCAACCGCATTCCGCGCGAGCGACCGGCGGCGAGCTCCGGGTGCGGAAACTGCAAGCATAAGTTGTTCGAGGGCCACCCGGTCGAACTCGATGGTAGACGCTTCCAGCGCCACGCCGAGCGGAACGATATTCCGGTGATCGCCGATTTCTGGGCTCCATGGTGTGGTCCGTGCCGCACCATGGCCCCGATCTTCGAGCGCGCAGCGCAGGAACTCGAACCCAAGGCGCGGTTCGTCAAGGTGAATGTCGACAACGAACCGGAACTCGCCGGCAGTCTGGGCATCCAGGGGATCCCGGCCCTGTTCGCCCTGAAGAACGGCACCGTCGTCGCCCGTCAGGCCGGGATCGCCAATCTCGGCACACTTCAGAACTGGGTCAGGCAATTTGGGGAGGGTTGAGCTCCTGCATTCATTGCATTCCCCGTCGCAATGAGCCGCAGTCATCCAGCCTGACGCGGATCCACTCCGTCAGTGCAGGCCGCCGGCGTGATGCGTAGCCCCTCCCGCCGCACCTCCGTCATTGCGAGCGGAGGCGAAGCAATCTACCCGTCGATGGTGGCGCTCCTGGATTGCTTCACTGCGTTCGCAATGATGGTGAGGGCATGAGAAAGGGAAGAGCACTGCCGGAAACAGAAACAAACTCCTGACTTGCTGCATCATTGCGAGTCTGAGGCAATGCAATTCAGGAGGAACTAGGGGCCAACCTGGATAACTTCACGCCACCTGCGATGACGATAGTAGCAGCCAGGACTCGAGCGCCACCCTACTCGGGGACCCGAGGCATCCTGTACATTTCGTCCTTGACGGCTCTGACCCCAGGCGTGGTCTCGGCCGCAACCCGCAACGCCGCTCTCTGCTCTTCAGAACTGGCAGGGCCGCGGAGTTCGGCAACGCCGTCATCGACTGTGACGGTGAGCAGCCAGGGCATGCCGCCCGGAGCTGCCTTCAGCTGCTCGAGGACACGTTCTCGCGTTGCCCGATCGTCACCGGTGCGAGGCTGCGTCCGCTCGGCGGAAGCGCTCGCAAAGGCCTGGAGCAGATTGGATCGGCTCACGATCCCGACGAGCTTGCCGTCGCGGATGATGGGTACGCGTTTGATCCCATGGCGCTCGAGCAGAGTCGCAATCTCGCTGAGAGGGGTGTCGTCCTGCGCCGTGATCAGGCGCTTGGTCATCACATCTTCGACCAGGAGTGCATTCGACTTCACGTAATCGCTCGCCCGCGTTTCCGACGAAGTGAACAGCTCCAGCCACCAGGAGCGTCGTTTTTCCGTGCCGATCTCCGTTCGTCGCATCAAATCGCCCTCACTGATGAGGCCGACGAGATGTCCGCTGTCGTCCACGACGGGCAAACCGCTGATGTGATGGTCGAGCAGCATTCGCGCGGCTTCCTGCACAGTCTGATGGCGGTTGATCGTGATGACGTTTGTCACCATGACATCGGCCGCGATGGTCGGGCGCTTCACTGCCGGAGCGCCTGTTTCGGATTCGTTCATCGTGCCGCCGGCTGCCGGTTGGCCCGCCTTCGGCCATGTGACGGACAGAGCACCCTTGTCCATCTGGACTTTGATGTCCCCGGCTCCAGTGCCCGGAGGAAGTTCGAAGGAGTGGGAGAACGCAGTGTAGCTGCGCTCCTGGACGCGAGCATCCGCGTCGTCGGTATCTGACTCCAATCGCTTCTTGCCCGTGACCGTGAGTATGTCGTCTCCAACCGATACCTCGACGTCTTTCTGATCGAAGCCAGGCAGCTCGATGGTAAGCTCGGTGTGTCCCTCGCGTTGGAGCATGTTAATGCGGGGCGTGAGGCCAACGATGTCGGGAGTCGTCCAGGCGCGACCGAATTCGTCGAAAAGACGGTCGATTTCACGCCGGAGGGCAAGAAGCGGCGTCTCGTTGCGCTCGGGTCGCGGCGTCAGGAAAGACTTCAAGGTCATGGCGCGTAATCCTACTCGATGAGCCATTCGGCGGGCATCCACAATCACGAAACCATCGGCGGCACGCTCTCGCTTTGAGATAGGTCAATCCCGGCCTCCCGCAATTGACAGCTCGGAGAGCATTCAGCAGGAGTCGAGGCACACCCCTGAGATCACCGGCCGCCCGACACTCTCAGGTTCGCTCCGGTGATGTAGGAGGCCTGATCGGAGAGCAGGAAAAGAACGGCTTCCGCGATCTCCTCGGGCGACCCGACGCGTTCCATAGGGATCAGGGGCCGGAGGCGCTCCACTCGGCCGGCATCGCCAGTGCTGAGGGCGTGAATCTCCGTCTCGATCAGACCCGGCGAGACGGCATTCACGCGGATACCGTCTCCCGCCAGCTCCTTCGACAAACCGATCGTGAGGGAATCGATCGCTCCCTTCGAGGCCGCGTACCACACATATTCTCCGGGACTCCCAAGGGTGGCCGCCACCGACGAGATGTTGACGATCGCGCCGCCGCCTCCGCCATACCGCTTCGCCATCCGGCGGGATGCCTCGCGCGCGACGAGGATCGCACCCGTTACGTTGAGATCGATGCAGGCTCGGATTGTCTCCGCCGATGCTGCGTCGAGGCGCCCCGAACGCCCTGTGATGCCGGCATTGTTCACGATACCGGACAGGCGATCGAGGCTCTCGACGGCATCATCGAACACCCGGACGACATCCCGCTCCATGGCCATGTCGCCCTGGAAGGCAAAGGCCGTCGCTCCGGCCTCGCGACAAGCTGCAACCGTTCGCTCTGCCGCCTCTTCATCCGACTTGTAGACGACCGCCAGGTCGTAGCCGCGGCGCGCGGCCAATTGAGCCACGGCCGCTCCGATGCCGCGACTCCCGCCGGTGATGAGAATGCCTGGCCGTTCGGAACTCATGCTTTCCTCCCTCGTGAGTTATCGTACCGAGGCTTCAACGCTGCCGCGAGTTGCGTCAAGTCTCGGGCGAGTGACGTGCTCGTGGGCCGTAGTCAAAAGGCCGACAGCTCGCGCGGGGTGCGGCTCGGCATAATATACGAGCACAACATGTTATTATTTCAATATTGACGCTATTGCATGTGGAATAGTAGCAACCACATCTGGTTTGTCCGAGGTATTCCCGCTACCTCGGCGGCACGAAGCTCGCGGGCCGGATTTTACCTCATGTCAGCCTCTGCAGTGGCTTCGACAGCCTCCATTCGGGCCACGCGGCAATCGGAAGCCAACACGCCGGTCGCACTGGCCGCGGCGGCAGCTGCACTGGGTGGCGCGGCTTTGATCGGAGCGGCCGTCAACCCTCGACAGGCCGCCCTCTACATTCTCGGTGCAGCCATGGGCCTCGTGCTCTACCATGCAGCCTTCGGCTTCACCTCGGCCTGGCGGATTTTCATCTCCGACCGGCGCGGTGAGGGCTTGCGGGCGCAGATGCTTATGCTGGCGGTCGCAACGGTTCTGTTCTTTCCCGTGCTGGCGTCCGGGTCCCTGTTCGGGCAGCCCGTAACCGGTCTGGTTTCGCCCGCGGGAATTTCCGTCATTTTCGGGGCATTCATCTTCGGGATCGGCATGCAGCTCGGCGGGGCCTGTGCGTCGGGAACGCTTTACACGGTCGGCGGCGGCTCCACGCGCATGCTGATCACGCTCGCGGCTTTCATCGCGGGCTCGGCGATCGGCGCGGCCCATCTTCACTGGTGGGCCGCGCTCCCGAGCTTGCCGAAGATCTCCTTCGTGGAACTCTGGGGGCCCTGGACAGCGCTCGCCGTGCATCTCGCCGTGTTCGCCGCCATTGCAGCGGTGACGGTCGTGATCGAGCGTCGACGCCACGGGCGGCTCCTCACAACCGGCACGGCGCCGCGTGAGGGCGTAGCGCGCTTTCTGCGCGGCCCGTGGCCCATTGCGGCGGGCGCGGTTGCGCTGGTCCTGTTGAACTTTGCGACGCTGGCTCTCGCGGGCCGCCCGTGGGGGATCACGTCGGCCTTCGCGCTGTGGGGATCTAAGATCGCGGACGGGATTGGTGTCGACGTCGCGAGCTGGCCCTATTGGTCGACCCCGGCCCGCTTGGCCGAACTTCAGGGAAGCGTCCTCAATGATGTGACCTCGGTGATGGATTTCGGCATCATCGTCGGTGCGCTCCTCGCAGCGGCACTGGCCGGTCGCTTCGCTCCGACTTGGCGCATTCCGCTCCGGTCCGCGGTAGCGGCGATAGTCGGCGGACTGCTCCTCGGTTATGGAGCCCGGCTGGCCTATGGCTGCAACATCGGCGCCTATTTCTCCGGAATCGCCTCCGGGAGCCTGCACGGCTGGGTCTGGCTCGTCGCTGCCTTCGCGGGGAACGTGATCGGAACGCGGGTGCGCCCGCTCTTCGGGCTCGAGGTCGAGCGGAGCCCTCGCTTGACGGGGTGCTGATCGCGTAACGGATCGGCATGAAACTGCATCACCGCTGGTCGTTCTTCGTCATGATGGAGTCCGACCATGGCATCCGGCCTTCACCTGCGCCAGACAGAAACTTCACAGAGGGATGATCACGGAGTGGTGCGCCGACATCGATGCCCCTTGTGGAGTCATCGCACCCTTGGGTCTGGACAGCGCTTAGGCCGGCTCCCCAAGAGCAGAAAGACTTGGCCGGAGCCTTCCATGCTGCACGCCCTCTCGGGCAATCATTGTGTCTGCACTCCGCCGAGCCTCGTTCACGCCTGCAACACGTCATGATATCGGATCGTCATGGGACCGGTCGGGAGGGGGACCCGTTCGGCCGCGCGAGCTATTACGTGGGGAGTTCATGATGCTGCCGATCGACATTACGCGCACCACCAGTCCAAAGCCTCGCGTCTCCGAGGAGGCCTTGGGGTTCGGTCAGGTCTTTACCGACCACATGTTCCTGATGGACTACGACGATGGAGACGGATGGCATTCTCCCCGGATCGTGCCCTACCAGCCTCTCGCGATGGATCCCGCGTCGGCGGTTCTTCATTACGCCCAGGCCGTCTTTGACGGATTGAAGGCCTATCGCGGCCAGGACGGGTCGCTTCGGCTGTTCAGGCCGGGAGATCACGCCGCCCGCCTGAACCGATCCTGCGCCGGGCTTTGCATCCCGCCCCTGGACGAAGCCATGATTGAGGCCTCGTTTCATGCCCTCGTGGATACCGACCGGGATTGGGTTCCGTCGCGGCCCGGAACGTCCCTCTACCTGCGCCCGGCGGTCATCGCCACGGAACGCTTTCTCGGCGTTCGTCCGGCCAAGGCATACACGTATTTTCTCATCGCCTCGCCGGTGGGCTCCTACTACGCCGAAGGCATCGATCCGGTCAGCATTCTCGTCGCCGAGCGTCATGTCCGGGCGGTCGAAGGTGGCCTCGGCGCCTTCAAGGCCGGCGCGAACTATGCGGCGAGCCTCTATGCGGCGGAGGAGGCGAAGCAGGAGGGCTTCAGTCAGGTGCTGTGGCTCGACGGGGTCCAGCATCGCTACCTCGACGAAGTCGGCACGATGAACATCATGCTCCGCATCGGCGACGAGGTGATCACACCACCACTGTCGGGAACGATCCTGGCCGGCATCACGCGCGATACGGCCATCACTCTTCTGAAGGATTGGG
Organism: Microvirga massiliensis; assembly: GCF_001006805.1. Taxonomy (GTDB): domain Bacteria; phylum Pseudomonadota; class Alphaproteobacteria; order Rhizobiales; family Beijerinckiaceae; genus Microvirga; species Microvirga massiliensis. Next base: position 49,368 of record NZ_LN811369.1, read on the forward strand.
GAATAGCCGTCTCCGAGCGCCCCATTGCAATCGACGACGTCGTCGCGGCCAATCGCAACGGAACGCTTACGGAGATGTGGGGGACTGGAACGGCGGCGGTCGTCTCGCCCGTCGGAGAACTCGGATACAAGTCCGAGCATCTGACGATCGCGAACGGGCAAATCGGACCGCTCACCCGCCGATTGTTCGATGCCATCACGGGCCTGCAGTACGGCACCGCCCCGGACCCGCATGGCTGGGTCAAGCCGGTTCGCGCCGGTTTCCGGTCGTGAGAAGGCAGGGCAGAACGGATCGGAGGCAGAGGGCGCGTGCGATCGGCGGCCTGAAACGTGATCTCGCGCTGGACCCGGTCCGCCGACTGGTCGCCCTGCCCGATCGTGGCCAAGTCAGTCAACGAACTGACCGAGTGGCGGATCCGTGGCCTTTACGCTATTCGTCACGACAAAGGTGAAATAGCGGTCGATGCCGAGGTCGAGCATCAGGAGCCTGTCGATCAGCCGCTGGTAGGAATCGATATCGGCGGTCACGACCTTGAGGATGTAATCCACGCCGCCACCCGTCGCGTCACATGACACGATCGCAGGCTCTCTTTGGATGGCAGCTTCGAAGCGCTGGAAATCGGCCTGCTGGTGACGCTTCAGGGTGACCTCGATGAGGACCGTCGTCCTGCGCTCTATCCGGTCCGTGTTGATGCGCGCGGTATAGCCCGCGATGATGCCATTCTTTTCGAGTCGGCTGAGGCGCTCCCAGCATGCGGTTGGCGAAAGGTTGACCGCCTCCGCCAGGCGAAGCTTCGTCATCCGGCCGTCATCCCGAAGAACTGCGAGGATCTTCAGGTCGATCTTGTCGAGCTTCATCGCTGTTCAGAATTCCATTACAATGGCAAGATTATCTCATCACATTTGTTCGAGACAATCCCATGCGCCGCTCCGTGCCCTCCGGGGCAGATCGTGAAACCGAAGCAAACGATTACGAGGGTGCATCCATCGACTGGCGCCCCACGCTCGTCCGCCGCAAGGGTGTCCCCAAGCACAGGCTGCTGACGGAACAAATCCTGGCGGACATCGACGCCAGTATCCTCCCGGCCCATGCCCGCATGCCGACCCACCGCGACCTGGCGCGCCAGTTGGGGGTCTCGGTTCAGACCGTCAGCCTGAGCTACAAAGAGGCAGAGCGGCGCGGCTACCTGCAGGGCGAGGTCGGCCGCGGAACCTTCGTACGCAATCGCACCAGGGCGCATGCCGACCGCTTCATGCTCGATCGTAGCCCCGGCGAGACGGTCGACCTCTCCATTATCCGTGCCGTCTACTCGGAAGCGCATGAACGTGCCTCGCGCTCCATGATGCGGACGCTGGCCAGTGACGACAACAGTGCCTTCATGCGCCCCTGCCGGCCGATAGCCGGGCTCGACCAGCATCGTAGGGCGGCGCAGATCTGGCTGAAAAGACTCGGTGTCGAGGCCAGCACGGACCGCATCCTCATCACCAACGGCACGGCGCACGGCATCTTTCTCGCAATCGCGGCCCTCGTTCAGCCGGGCGAGGTCGTATTGACCGAGAACCTGACCGACCACGGTATCATCGGGCTTGCAAACGTGCTGGGCTTCAGCCTGCGCGGCCTGCCGACCGACCGGGAAGGCATTCTCGTCGAGGCCTTCGAGGAGGCCTGCAGAGCCGGCGGCGTCACTGCCCTCGTCCTTGTCCCGACTCTCGGAAATCCGACGAGCCATCTCGCCGGCGCCGAACGCAGGCGTGCCATCGCGCAGGTCGCGCGCCGCCATGGCGTCTTCGTGATCGAGGATGAAGTCTTCAAGCCGCTGCTCGACAAGCCCCTTCCTGCTATCACCGAACTCCTGCCGGATCTCGGCTTCTTCGTCACCAGCTTCACGAAGTCGGTGATGACCGGTCTGCGGGTCGGCTACCTTGTCGTGCCGCCGCAATACAGCATCCGAATTGCCAGCATCATGCGGGTGACGACCTGGAGCGCGACCAACCTCCCCTCCGAAATTGCAGCGCGCTGGATCGAGGATGGGACGGCGCAGGAGCTGATCGAGGTGCAGCGCACCGAAGCTCGCGCGCGCCAGGCCATCGTGGCGGAGACGCTGGGCGAGCACGTGGCCCAGACCCATCCGCTCTCGCTGTGCGCCTGGCTTAGGGTGCCGCCGCGATGGACCGAGGAAGGCCTCGTGCGCGCGCTGGCGCAACACAAGATCGCGGTGACCCCGTCCGATCCCTTTATTGCGGGCAAGGGGAGCGAGGGTGGCATCCGGATCTGTCTCGGCGGACGTCTGTCGCACGCCGCTTTGCGCAACGCCCTTCAGACCGTGCGGAGTACGTTCGAGCAGCTACCGCCGGTCTTCGACGTCGGCTCAATCGCGTAGGGCGCCGATTGTTTCATGACAATATAACAATTGACATGAAATCGGGCCGATCCCACCATCGCTCGATCTGGGCTGTGGTGAATGATGGACCCGAGACACGCGACCAACGCTCCCGTTCAATCGGCCAAAGCTGATTGGCTGGCGCGCCTGCAATCCGGATCCCCTGCCACGGTGACTTCGTCCGGTCGCGCGCGATGACGGCTATGGTTGGACTCGCTGACATCGTGCAGGCCAGAAGCCGCATTGCCGATCGAGTCCGTCGCACGCCCCTCGTGCCTTCTCCCAGCCTGGCGATCCGCTGTGGCACACCGGTCTTTCTCAAACTCGAAAGCCACCAGACGACTGGCAGCTTCAAGCTACGGGGCGCAACGAACGCTCTGCTCTCGCTGAGCGACGAGGCACGGCTGCGCGGTCTCGTCACCGCATCGACCGGGAATCACGGTCGGGCCCTCGCCTACGCCGCTCGCGAGGCAGGCGTGCGGGCGGTCGTGTGCATGTCGAGCCTCGTTCCCGACAACAAGGTCGAAGCCGTGCGCGCACTCGGCGCGGAGGTGCGCATCGTCGGTCATTCGCAGGACGATGCGCAGGAGGAGGTCGATCGTCTCGTGAGCGAGCAGGGTCTGACTGCAATCCCGCCCTTCGACCATGAGGCGGTGATCGCCGGCCAGGGCACGGCGGGCCTCGAAATCGTAGAGGACTCTCCCCAGGCAGAACTGATCCTGGTTCCCCTATCGGGTGGCGGACTCGCCGCGGGCGTTGCCGCAGCCGTCAAGGGCAGGATTCCGCACGCGCGCGTGGTCGGCGTCTCCATGGAACGCGGCGCAGCGATGCAAGCGAGCCTGCTTGCCGGCAAGCCGGTGCTAGTCGAGGAGCTCGAAACACTTGCCGACTCGCTCGGCGGCGGTATCGGCCTCGACAACCGGCATACCTTTGCGATGTGCCGGGATCTTCTCGATGACGTGGTGCTGCTTTCGGAAAGCGAAATTGCAGAGGGCATTCGGCACGCCTTTATGGTCGAGGGAGAAATCGTCGAAGGCGCGGGCGCTGTCGGCATCGCGGCGCTCCTGGCGGGCAAGGTCGCGCCGAAGGGGCCGGTGGTCGTTCTGGTTTCCGGCCGGAACATCGATGAGGTCCGGCATAGGACCATCGTCCACGCGAGCATTACGAACGCACATACTTCCCCGGAGGCTCGTGTCTGATGGCAAGGATGTTCATCCTGACCGAACCCGATCTGCGCAACATCGTGCGGCTCGATTCCAGCGCGATCGACTGCGTCGAAGACGCCTTCGCGGCGCTGGCCACCAAAGCCGTGGTGATGCCGCCGATCATGCGGCTCGATCTCGTCGAGAATCGCGGCGAGGTCGATGTCAAAACCGCCTATGTGCCGGGCCTTGATGGCTTCGCGATCAAGATCAGCCCCGGCTTCTTCGATAATCCGAAGCTCGGCCTGCCCAGCCTCAATGGCCTGATGATCCTCTTCAGCACGCGTACGGGGTTGGTCGAGGCGTTGCTGCTCGACAATGGGTATCTCACCGACGTGCGTACTGCAGCCGCCGGAGCAGTCGCTGCGAGGCATCTGGCGAGGCCGGATGCCAGGGTCGCCGCGATCCTGGGTGCGGGGGTGCAGGCCCGGCTGCAGCTGAAAGCGCTCACGCTGGTCCGCCCCCTCACCAGTGCCCGGATCTGGGCACGCGACCCTGCCAAGTCGGAGGTGGCCGCGCGCGAGCTGAGCGAGACGCTCGGTATCTCCGTCCTTACCGCAGAGAGCGCGGAGGCCGCCTGCAGTGGTGTCGATATCATCGTGACAACGACGCCCGCGGAGCGGCCGATCCTGCAGGCATCCTGGCTTCAGCCGGGGCAACATGTGACGGCCATGGGCTCCGATTCCGAGCACAAGAACGAGATCGAGCCTGCTGCCCTGGCGCGCGTGAAGTATGTCGCGGACAACCTCGGGCAGACGCGCCGGCTCGGCGAACTCCATCACGCGATCAGCGCGGGCCTGGTCACACTGGATCGATCTTTCCCGGAACTCGGGCAGGTCGTATCGGGCCGGGCACCGGGCCGCGAGCATGATCACGACATCACCCTGTGCGACCTGACCGGCACTGGAGTGCAGGACACCGCCATCGCCAATCTGGCCTACCGCCGCGCCATCGAGAATGGGGCGGGGCGATCCATCGACACACGAGAGGCATCTGGAGAGTGACTTTGAGCGCGCCCACCCTCAATTTCAGCAGAGCGGAATATGCCGAACGTCTCGCCAAGACCCGTCAGGCCATGGAGCGCGCCGGGATCGATCTCCTGATCATTACCGATCCGTCCAACATGCATTGGCTCACCGGCTATGACGGCTGGTCCTTCTACGTGCACCAATGCGTGGTGGTCCCGCCGGAGGGCGAGCCGATCTGGTATGGCCGCGGGCAGGATGCCAACGGCGCGAAGCGCACCGCTTATCTCGCGCACGATCACATCATCGGCTACCCGGACCATTACGTTCAGTCGACGGAGCGGCATCCGATGGATCTTCTATCGAAGATCATCGAGGAGCGCGGCTGGGACCGTCTCACGATCGCGGTGGAGATGGACAATTACTATTTCTCCGCAGCCGCCTACCTGTCTCTGACGAAGCACCTGCCGAATGCGACATTCAAGGATGCGCTCTCGCTGGTGAACTGGCAGCGCGCCGTCAAGAGCCCGACGGAAATCGACTACATGCGCAAGGCTGGCCGCATCGTCGAGGCGATGCACCGGCGCATCCTCGAGAGGGTCGAGCCCGGGATGCGCAAATCCGATCTCGTGGCGGAGATCTACGATGCCAGCCTGCGGGGTGTCGCGGACTACGGCGGCGACTATGCGGCCATCGTCCCGTTGCTGCCCTCTGGCGAAGAGGCATCCGCGCCGCACCTGACCTGGGACGACCGGCCGATGCGTCGCGGCGAAGGCACGTTCTTCGAGGTCGCAGGCTGCTACAAGCGCTACCACTGTCCCCTTTCGCGAACGGTATTTCTCGGAAAACCCACCCGGGAATTCCTGGATGCCGAAAAGGCGGTCCTGGAAGGCATGGAAGAAGGACTCGCAGCGGCGCGACCCGGCAATACCTGCGAGGACATCGCGAATGCCTTCTTCGCCGTTCTGAAGCGCTACGGCATCGTCAAGGACAATCGGACCGGTTATCCGATCGGCCTGAGTTATCCGCCCGACTGGGGCGAGCGCACCATGAGCTTGCGTCCCGGCGACCGCACGGAACTGCAGCCGGGCATGACCTTCCACTTCATGACCGGCCTGTGGCTGGAGAACATGGGGCTCGAGATCACCGAGAGCATCGTCATCACCCAGACCGGAGTCGATTGTCTCTCCAACGTTCCGCGCCAGTTGTTCGTGAAGCCATGAACGCGATTACGCCGATGCCGCGCCCGTCACCGGTCGCGGCCACTGTCGATCTCGATGCGGAGGGCGTGCAGCACGGATTCCTGCGCCTGCCCTACAGTCGGGACGATTCGGCCTGGGGTTCGGTGATGATCCCGATCACCGTCATCGCCCGCGGCAATGGCCCGACGGCGCTCCTCACGGGTGGGAATCACGGCGACGAATACGAGGGGCCGATCGCGTTGTTCGACCTGGCCCGCTCGCTCCGACCGGATCAGGTTCAGGGCCGCGTCATCATCGTGCCGGCGATGAACTATCCTGCATTCTGTGCTGGTACCCGGACCTCACCCATCGATTGCGGCAACCTGAATCGTAGCTTCCCCGGTCGGCCCGACGGAACCGTGACGGAGAAGATCGCCGACTTCTTCAGCCGCACGCTGCTCCCGCGGGCAGATCTCGTGCTGGATTTCCATTCCGGGGGTCGGACACTCGACTTTCTGCCCTATGCCGCCGCGCACGAATTGCCGGACAAGGGGCAGGAGCAACGCTGCTTCGCGGCCGTCGCGGCTTTCGCAGCGCCCTATTCCATGAAGATGCGCGAGATCGATGCCGTCGGAATGTACGACACGACGGCCGAAGACATGGGCAAGGTGTTCGTGACGACCGAGCTGTCCGGCGGCGGGACCTCCTCGGCGAGGACGGTGGCGATCGCCAAGCGCGGCGTGATGAACGTGCTCAAGCACGCCGGCATTGTCGAGGGTGTGCCCGAAACCGGGCCGACACGCTGGCTCGACATGCCCTCGGGTGATTGCTTCACGTTCGCTGAGGATCAGGGACTCGTCGAACCCTGTGTCGATCTCGGCGACGCCGTCCGAGCCGGCGACGTGATCGCCCTCATCCATCCGGTCGGAAGAACCGGGCAGACCCCGGCCGAATATCGGGCCGTGCTCGACGGCGTCCTGGCAGCCCGGCACTTTCCCGGCCTTATCAAGTCCGGAGACTGTCTCGCGGTCGTCGCAACGGTGGAGGACGCGATCTGAAGCCAGGAACCGCCGGCAATAGCGCCGAAAGCCGGGTCAGCCGGCACGCGGTTACACTTACATCCAGGAGAGAGGACATGCACAAGACAGTTCGATACGGCATCGCCGCGCTCGCCCTCATGGCGGGGCTGGGAAGCGCCCAGGCACTTACCCTCGAAGAGGTCAAGAGCGCCGGATACATCCAGGGCGCGACCGCCAACGAAGTGCCCTACGGATATATGAAGGAGGACGGCACCGCGGCCGGCATCGGCCCCGACGTGGCGATCGCCGTGCTGAAGAGCATGGGCATCAATGATGTCAACTGGACGGTGACGCCGTTCGGCACACTCATCCCCGGCCTGAAGGCACGTCGCTATGCCTTTGTGGCCGCCGAGCAGAACATCTCGCCGGAGCGCTGCAGGCAGGTGGCGTTCACCGAGCCGAACTCGAGCTATGGCGAGGGCCTCCTCGTCAAGAAGGGTAACCCGAAGAAGCTGACGACCTACGCAGATATTGCCAAGGACCCGTCCTTGAAGGTTGCGGTGGTATCCGGTGCCAACAACATCGATTTCCTGCGTGCCGTCGGCGTGAAGGAAGACCAGATCATCATTATCCAGGCCAATGCCGACGCGCTCTCGACGGTGCAGACGAGAGCGGATGCCTATGCCGCGACCGAACTCACCGTCGCGAAACTCGCCGAAGGCCAGCAGGGTGTCGAGCAGGTGAAGCCGTTCACCGATCCGATCGTCAACGGCAAACCGGTTCGCAACTACGGCGGCTTCGCCTTTCGCCCCGAGGACAAAAAACTCTACGAAGCCTTCAACACGGCGCTCGTCGCCTACCGCAAGACGGATGCATACAAGCGCACCCTGAAATCCTACGGCTTGAGCGAAGAGAGCATCGAGGCGGCAGCCGCCAAGAACGTGAAGGATCTCTGCGCCGGAAAGTGATCTGTCCCGTCGGGATCTGAAGCGCTTCAGCTCCCGCCGCCCGGCCTGGGTCGCACCCTCGCCGGGCGGGTCGGATGGCCTCCAGGCCGCCCCAGACGAAGGAGGAATCGTTCATGACGTGGACGCAGTATCTGGCGCCTCTCCTGAAGGGCGCGCAGATGACCATCATGATCTCCATCGCGTCACTTGTGCTGGGGACGATCCTTTCTTTCGCTGCGGGAATCGCACGCACGTCCAACAACCGGATCCTGTCCGGGATTGCATTCGGCTACGTCGCGCTGTTCCGCGGCACGCCTCTCCTCGTCCAGCTCTTCTGGTTCTATTATGCCCTGCCGCTGATCGGCATTTCGCTCGATCCGATCACCACCGGCATTCTGACGCTGTCGCTTCTTACAGGCGCCTATGGCTCGGAGGTGGTGCGCGGCGCGCTCCTTTCGGTACAGCCTTCACAGCTCGAGGCCGCACGGGCTCTCAACTTCAGCAGCAGCTACACGCTCTGGCATATCTCGATGCCTCAGGCAATCGTCGAGATGATGCCATCCTTCGGCAACCTCGCCGTGCAGAACCTGAAGGACACCGCTCTCGTCTCGCTGATCTCGATCGCGGACCTGACGTTCCAGGCTCAGTCCGTGCGCAACATCACCTTGGATAGCGCGACCATCTATACTCTGACGCTCATCGGCTATTTCATCATGGCACTCGCCCTGATGTTCTTCGTGCGTTTCGTCGAGTTTAAGCTCAGGCGCGGGCCCGCATTCCCGAGGAGTGCGCATTCATGATGTACGGCTATGCCTGGGACACGTCGTCGTCGCTCAACTTCGCCATTTCCATCCTCCCGATCCTCTGGTTCGGGCTGATCGTCACCCTCCAGGCAACAGTCGTCGGGTTTGCAATCGCACTCGTGCTGGGCCTCGTTCTGGCGTTGCTGCGGCGTAGCCATATCAAGGCAATCTCGTGGACAGTCGCTGGATTCACGGAATTCGTGCGCGATACGCCGCTGCTCGTTCAGCTCTTCTTTCTCTATTACGTCCTGCCCGATTTCGGGATCGTCCTGCCAGCCTTCATGACGGGAGCCCTGGCGCTCGGCCTGCAATATTCCGCCTATACGTCCGAAGTCTATCGAGCTGGCATCGATGCGGTGCAGCGGGGCCAGTGGGAGGCAGCGATCGCGCTCAACCTCACGCGCTTCCAGACGTATTGGGATATCGTCGTCCCGCAGATGATCCCGCGGATCGTGCCGGCCCTCGGCAATTATCTCGTCTCCATGCTCAAGGAGACCCCGGTCCTCTCAGTCGTGACGGTCCTCGACATGCTGGGACTCGCTAATATGATCGGTGAACGCACCTTCGATTATCTTGTACCGCTCTCCGTGGTCGGCCTGATCTTCCTGCCTCTCACGCTCCTGTGCTCGGCCATCATCCATACCTTGGAGAGGGCCCTGCCAAAAAGCGGGATTCCCCTTCGATGAAGTCCATCATTAGCTTCCAAGACGTTACGAAGCGGTTCGGCGCCCTCACCGTGCTGGATCACTTCAATTTCGACGTCAGCCCCGGCGAGAAGGTCACGCTGATCGGACCTTCAGGGTCCGGCAAGTCGACGGTCCTGCGCATCCTCATGACGCTGGAACCGTTTCAGGAGGGTGTGCTGGAACTTGCCGGCATCAGCTATCACCAGCCCCACGGGCATGGCCCCTTCCGGGCCAACGAGCGGCACCTGCACAAGATCCGCAGCAATGTCGGCATGGTGTTCCAGAGCTTCAATCTGTTTCCACATATGACCGTGCTGCGGAACATCATCGAAGCCCCGATTGCCGTGCTCAAGATGAAACGCGAGGAGGCGGAGAGCCGCGCCGTCGAGCTCCTTGGGATGGTCGGGCTCCTCGACAAGAAGGATCACTATCCGAGCCAGCTTTCGGGCGGGCAGCAGCAGCGCGTTGCGATTGCACGCGCTTTGGCCATGCGGCCCCGCGTCCTCCTGTTCGACGAGCCGACCTCCGCCCTCGACCCTCAGCTCGTCGGCGAGGTGCTCGGCGTGATCCGGGATCTCGCGCACGAGCATGATCTCACGATGCTTCTCGTGACCCACGAGATGCGCTTCGCCCGAGAGGTGTCGGATCGAGTGTGCTTCTTCGACAAGGGCCGTATTGTCGAGCAGGGTGAACCCGAGCGATTCTTCTCTGCTCCCGAACAGCCCCGAACCCGCGAATTCCTGGGCTCGATTCTAAACGCCTGATCAACCTTGTGGGCTGGGCATGCCGAGAGGATCCTTGCTCCGGAAGCCGCAAACTCTCGGCCCCGAACGCGAGAATCCGAGACTCTCTCTGTCTGCACGGGCAGGAACGGAAACTCTCTCGCTTCAGGACGACCTATTTTCCGCGGCATCAGCTTTCCGGGAGCGCGCCGCATGAACGCAATCACCCACATCGCCGTTGCCAGGGAGGCTCGATCCGAGCGCGGCAAGACGGATGCCCATCCGGCTCTGAGCCATCTTCGCGACCCGCGCCTGCTGCGCGAACTGGCCTATATCGACGGACGCTGGACCGGAGCCGTTTCGGACGAGCGGCTTGTCATCACCGATCCAAGTTCCGAGCGAATTATCGCCCGCGTCGCTCGCTTAGGTGCGAACGAAGCCGGTCTGGCCATTGGTGCGGCAGCTTCTGCCTTCCCGGACTGGAAGGTACTCCTGCCGCAGGAACGCTCTGCACGGCTTCGGGCCTGGTTCGAGCTGATCCTCGCGGCGCGAGAAGATCTCGCTCTCATCATGACTCTCGAGCAGGGCAAGCCTCTGGCCGAGTCCCGCGGCGAGATCGATTACGCGGCGTCCTTCGTCGAGTGGTTTGCGGAAAAGGCCAGGCGCCTGAACGTCGAGAGCGTGAGGAGCCACCTGCCTGGCGCAGAAATGATAGTGCGCCGGGAGCCGCTCGGAGTCGCAGCCCTGCTGACGCCATGGAACTTCCCTTCTGCCATGTTGACTCGCAAGGCTGCCGCCGCCCTCGTGGCCGGCTGTACCGTGGTGGCACATCCATCCTCCCATACGCCCCTGTCGGCCCTCGCACTCGCCGAACTCGCCGAGCGGGCCGGGTTTCCAGCCGGAGTCTTCAACGTCGTGACTGGCGATCCGGAGCCAATCGCGAACCGGTTCTGCGACGACGAGCGCGTTCGCATCGTAAGCTTCACAGGTTCGACGGAGATCGGCAGGACCATTGCGGCACGTTGCGCATCGACCATGAAGCGCCTCGTTATGGAGCTCGGCGGGCATGCGCCGCTCATCGTGTTCGACGATGCCAATCTCGATCGGGCAGTCGAGATCGCGATCGGCGCGAAGTTCGCGACCTCCGGCCAGGATTGCCTTGCAGCGAATCGCATCTATGTCCAAAGGTCGATCTATCCTGCCTTCTGCGAGGCCTTCGGGAAGCGCATCGCAAGCCTGAAAGTAGGCTCGGGACTGGAGCCGAATGTCGACATCGGACCGCTGATGCATAGGGGTGCCGTCGCAAAGGCGAAAGCCCATCTCGATGATGCGGTGAAGCGCGGAGCACGGCTCGTCGTGGGCGGCGGTGATGTACCCGGGTCGCTCTTTGTGATGCCAGCCATGCTGACCGACGTGCCGGACGACGCTCTCATCATGCATGAAGAAACCTTCGCGCCGATTGCAGAGGGCACACCATTCGACAGTGAGGCGGAAGTCGTCGCACGGGCCAACAGCTCCGAATATGGCCTCGTCGCCTATGTCGCGACATCGAACGCCGCGCGGGCCTTGCGGCTTAGCCGGGCGCCGGAATACGGGATGGTTGCGATCAATCGCGTGAAGATCACCGGCGCGCCGATCCCGTTCGGCGGAATGAAGCAATCGGGCATGGGCCGTGAAGGGTCGCGATATGGTCTCGAAGCCTACACGGACCTCAAATACCTTTGCCTCGACATCGATGAATGACGTAAACGGCTGCCGAGCGCGAAGATATCGATCATCCGATGCCAAGAAGCTATCAATTGAATGGAGACAGCCGTGCTGAATGCCGCGCCCCTATCCGATAACGAACTCAACGCGTGGGATCGGGATCACTTTTTTCATCCGTCAACTCACATGGGTCAGCATGCGCGCGGTGAAACGCCGAACCGCATTATCACCGGCGCAGAGGGAGTGTACATCACTGACCGGCAAGGCAGGCGCAGCCTTGATGCTTTCGCAGGTCTTTACTGCGTCAATGTTGGATACGGGCGGACAAAGATCACCGACGCCATCGCGGCTCAGGCGGTCGCCCTGCCCTATTACCACGCCTATGTCGGCCATGGATCCGAGCCCTCGATCAGGCTCGCAAAGATGATCATCGACCGGGCGCCGCGCGGAATGAGCCGTGTCTTCTTCGGGCTGTCCGGATCCGATGCGAACGAGACGAACATCAAGCTTGTCTGGTACATCAACAATGTCCTGGGGCGGCCGGAAAAGAAGAAGATCATCTCGCGCTGGCGCGGCTATCACGGCTCCGGCTTGATGACCGGCAGCCTCACGGGTCTCGAGGCCTTCCATAACCTGTTCGATCTGCCCCAGGCGCCGATCCTCCATACGGAGGCCCCATACTATTTCCGCCGGGCCGATCGAAGCCTGAGCGAGGAGCAGTTCTCGCAATATTGCGCCGATAAGCTCGAGAAGATGATCCTGGCTGAGGGGCCGGAGACGATTGCCGCCTTCATCGGCGAGCCGGTCCTCGGCACCGGAGGCATCGTGCCGCCGCCGCGAGGCTATTGGAACAAGATTCAGGCGGTCCTCGGGAAATACGATATCCTGCTGATCGCCGACGAGGTGATTACCGGGTTCGGGCGCCTCGGCTCGATGTTCGGCTCGGACCATTACGGGATGGAGCCAGACCTCATCACCATCGCGAAGGGCCTGACTTCGGCCTATGCGCCGCTCTCCGGCGTGATCGTGTCCGAGAAGGTCTGGCGCATTCTGGAGCAGGGATCTGACAGCTTCGGAGCCATCGGACATGGCTGGACCTACTCGTCGCATCCTCTCTGTGCCGCTGCGGGCGTCGCCAATCTCGAGCTCGTCGACGAGCTCGATCTCGTCCGCAACGCACGCGAAGTCGGCACCTACTTCAATTCAGCGCTTGCAGAGGCCGTGGGATCGAGCCGGTTCGTTGGTGAGGTGCGTGGCGAAGGCCTGTTGGCCGCCGTCGAGTTCGTCCGCGACCGGGACGGCCGGGTCTTCTTCGATCCGAATGAGAAGGTTGGAGCCCGCATCACTGCAGCGCTTCTGGAGCGTGGCGTCATCGGGCGCGCGATGCCACAGGGAGACATCCTCGGCTTCGCTCCGCCTCTCTGTCTCACGCGCGAGGAGGCGGATATCATCGTGGATGCCACGAAGAGTGCCATCGAGGCCGTCACGGGTTCGCTTTGAGGGCGGACGGAAGCTGAGATATGGATAGGGTGCCGGAGCGGGCCCAATCGATCGGGCCCGCTCCGGCACCAAGCCGTTCGGTGGAGCCCATAGGACATGCCAGGCGAGATCGTTTTCTATCACAACCCCATGTCTCGTGGCCGGATCGCCCACTGGATGCTCGAGGAGGTCGGCCAGCCATACCGCACCGTGATCCTCGACCTCACGAAGGGGGAGCACAAGGCGCAGGACTATCTGAGGATCAATGCCCTCGGGAAGGTGCCGGCGATCGTGCACGAGGACACGGTCGTTACCGAGACGGCGGCCATCTGCGCCTATCTGGCCGATGCATTTCCTGCGGCCGGCCTCGCCCCTTCGACCCATGATCCGCAGCGCGGCACCTATTTTCGGTGGTTGTTCTTCGGCGCCGGCTGTCTGGAGCCGGCCATTTCGGACAAGCTGCTGCAGCGGCCGGAGGTCGAACGCAAGAGCGTGCTGGGCTATGGCTCCTACGAGGACACCGTCGATGCTCTCGCGGATGCTCTCGCGCCGGGTCCCTGGATCCTGGGAGAGACCTTCAGTGCGGCCGATGTCTATGTTGGTTCGCAGATCATGTATGCGATGCGGTTTGGCGCTCCCGGGCTGAAGGAGCGCGCCGCCTTCACCAATTATGCGGAACGCCTGTCCGCGAGGCCGGCCTACATTCGAGCAAACGAGACCGACGACAAGCGGCTGGGTTGATCGGCTGCTCATACCGGGTGGTGAGGAACGCGCACGGCGGGGTGGCGTTGGTCCGGAGTCAGTTGGCATGGACACGGACGAGGCGATGAGCCCGCGCATTCACGACAACCGAGAGAAGAGCCGGTTCGAACTCGATGTGAATGGACAGATCGTCTTTGCCAATTACCGGCGCCAGGACTCGGTGCTCGTGATCCTGTATGTTGAAGCTCCCCCTTCCCTTCGTGGAACCGGAGCCGCTGGCAGGCTGATGCACGCGATCGCCGAGATTGCGCGTTCAGAGGGTCGGAAGATCGCACCGCTTTGCGGCTACGCGGCTTCGTGGATCCGCAGCCACGACGAGCATCGCGACCTCCTTCGATGAGGGTGCGTCAAAGTCCCGGACCTTTGCAGACGGCTCCTCCAAAATAGCCGGTTTCCGTGCAGGGCCGGCATCTATTCTTGTCGAGATCTGCGGAAGTAGATAAATCTTTCCCGGTCATGCATTGCACACGCCGTGGTGAGAACGTGTTTCTCTTTTCAAGCCATGGTGGGGAACAATTTACCACTTTTGCTGCGAACGGCAGATGGACACCATTGACCGCAAGATTCTGGACCTGCTCCAGCGCGATGCGACGCTCTCGATTGCCGAGATTGCCGATCGGGTCGGCCTCTCTCAGACCCCCTGCTGGAAACGCATCCAGCGGCTCGAGTCGCAGGGCGTGATCGAGCGGCGGGTTGCACTGCTCAACCCCGAGAAGCTGGGCCTTGGGCTGACGGTCTTCGTCTCGATCGAAACCAACGATCACTCGCAGGAATGGCTCGCCCGCTTTGCCAGCCTCGTCTCGTCGATGCCCGAGGTGCTGGAGTTCTACCGGATGGCAGGCGACATTGACTACATGCTGCGCGTGATCGTCTCCGACATGGCAGCATATGATGCCTTCTACAAACGGCTCATTGCAGCGATTCCACTCAAGAACGTCAGTTCCCGGTTTGCCATGGAGCGCGTGAAGGCGAGTACGGCGCTTCCCATCGAAATTCGTCCGGTCTGAGAAATTTCTTCCCTCCGAGCGCTGGGGCGAATGTGTTGCGCTTCGTAGATCGTTCTCTAAAAAGAATAACTCCTTCGGAGAGTCCCCTCCCCCGCATTTCGCAGTCGTACCTTTGGACGCGAGAGTTGATTGAGGTGGCCGCGCAGAAATCATCTCTGTCGAGTTCCCGCGAGAGAACGAATCCACTGCTCCCACTCGTTCTTTAAAAAGAACAATCTCGTTGACTTGGCGGCACCTGAACCGGAGAATCCGGGCCATGTCAGCATCGGCTCTTCTCCCCCACACCGCGCCTTTCGGCGACGACGATCGGCGCAGTCTCGACCAAGTGCTCGGACCGGCATCGCCCGTACAGAGGGCTTGGCTTGCAGGCTTTCTCGCGGGCATTGACGCTTCGCACGGGGTCGCACTAGCCCCGGCACAGGAATCCCGAACCGCTGAGCCGCTCGCGATCGTCTATGCGAGTGAATCCGGCAATGCGGAGCGTCTGGCCCAGGACGCCGCAAAGCGCGCACGCAAGAGCGGATTCAAACCGACGCTGATCGATTTTGCCGATCTCGCGGTCGCGGACCTCGCGCGCCACAAGCGCCTCATCGTCATCGCGGCAACATGGGGCGAAGGCGAACCGCCCTCTCGCGCCACTCGGGCCTATGCCGAGCTTATGAGCAGTACTGCTCCGCGCCTCGATGGCGTGACCTTCGGCGTGCTGGCACTCGGCGATTCGGCCTATGCGGAGTTCTGCGCCGTCGGCAAGGCCATCGACACACGCCTCGAGGCGCTCGGCGCTACACGCGCCGTCGATCGCGTCGATTGCGATCTCGATTTCGATGCGCCGGCCGACGCCTGGATCAAGGGCACGCTGGACAAGATCGCTCCGCCTCGCACGCAGGCCGACAACGTCGTGTCGGTCGACTTTGCTCGCACGAGCGCAGACGTTAGCCGCGAGCCCGTGACTGCGGAGATTGTCGAGCACGTGAATCTCAACTCGTCCCGTTCCGACAAGGAGACAATCCATCTCGCATTGGGATTCGATGGAACGGTTCCCGCCTATGAACCAGGCGACTCTCTGGAGCTTTTTCCGGAGAATGATCCCGCACTCGTCGAGGCCGTCCTTCAAGCGACCGGCCTTTCAGCCGAGGATGACTTGCGCAAGGCGCTCACGACAGAGCGCGACGTCACCACCCTTTCCGTCAAGACGCTCGAGACCTATGCGGCCACAACAGGACACTCGGAAGCGCGCCGACTTCTCGAGGAGGGCCAGGCCCGCGCTTGGATCGAGGGGCGCCAACTCATCGATCTCGTCGAAGGCTTTCCGGCTACCCTCTCGCGGGAGCAGTTACAGGCCCTGACGCGCCCGCTTCCGCCACGGGCCTACTCGATCGCCTCCTCCCGCAAGGAGACCGGCGACGAGGCGCACCTTCTCGTCGCTGCCGTGCGCTATGCGAGCCATGGTCGCCAACGCGCCGGTGTTGCCTCGACCCACGTTGCCGATCGCCTCAAGGCCGGCAGCTCGGTGCGGGTGCGCCTGAAGCCGAACAAGCATTTCCGCCTGCCGGACGGTGGCACGGACATCATCATGGTCGGGCCCGGCACCGGAGTCGCACCATTCCGCGGCTTCGTGCAGGAACGCCGCGCGATCGGCGCAACGGGTCGGTCATGGCTCTTTTTCGGCGACCGGCGCTACACCCATGACTTTCTCTACCAGCTCGAATGGCAGGACGCGCTGAAAGACGGTGCACTCACCTGCATCGACCTCGCCTTCTCGCGCGACACGCCGGAGAAGATCTACGTCCAGCATCGCCTCTTCGAACGTCGCCGGGACGTGATCGACTGGCTGGAGAATGGCGCGCATTTCTACCTATGCGGTGAAGCCAAGGCTATGGCGAAGGATGCGCGCGCGGCGCTCGTCGCCGCCTACGCCGACGTGAAGGCTCTTTCTCCCGATGCGGCGGAGGCTGCCGTGGAGACCCTTGAGCGCGACCGGCGTTTCCTGCAGGACGTCTATTGAGCACAGGCTGATGACAAAAGAACTTTCACGCAACGAACGCCTCAAGGAGGCGAGCGCTTACCTGCGCGGCACGCTCGCCGAGGGCCTCACGGAAGTCGTGACCGGCGGGATCACCGAAGATGACCAGCAGCTCGTGAAGTTTCACGGGATGTATCTGCAGGACGATCGCGACCTCAGACCTGAGCGGACGAAGAAGAAGCTCGAGAAGGCCTTCGCGTTCATGATCCGCCTACGGATCCCAGGTGGCGTCTGCACGCCGGCCCAATGGCTCCAGCTCGACCGCATCGCTCGCGAATACGCGAACGGAACGCTGCGCCTCACGACACGGCAGACATTCCAGTTCCACGGCGTCATCAAGTCGAATCTCAAGACGACCATGAAGGCGATCGACGCGGCGCTCCTCGATACGCTCGCGGCCTGCGGTGACGTGAACCGTAACGTGCTCGCCTCCACGAATCCGCACCAGTCGCGCGCGCACCGAGCCGCCCACGATCTCGCCCACAGGATCTCCGATCACCTGCTGCCGCGCACGCCGGCCTATCGCGAGGTCTGGCTCGACGGCGAAAAGATCATTGGTGGCGAAGAGGAGGTCGTTGAGCCCATCTATGGGCGCACCTATCTGCCCCGCAAATTCAAGACCGTCGTCGCAGTGCCGCCCTCGAACGAGGTCGACATCTTCGCACAGGATCTCGGTTTCATCGCGATCCTGGACGACACCGGTGAGGTCGCGGGCTGGAACGTCACGGTCGGCGGCGGCATGGGCATGACTCACGGCGAGCCGGAGACCTATCCGCGCACCGCGGACGTCATGGGGTTCTGCGCGCCCGAGGATGCGGTCGCGGTGGCCGAGGCCGTCGTAACCGTGCAGCGGGACTGGGGCGACCGCACGAACCGCAAGCATGCGCGCCTCAAATATACGCTCGAGGATTACGGCCTTGCTGCCTTTCGTGCCGAGGTGGAGCATCGCGTCGGCAAGCCCTTTGGCGAGCCCCACCCCTTCCGGTTCGACTCGACGGGCGATCGCTATGGCTGGGTCGAGGGTGACAACGGAAACCACCACCTGACGCTCTTCATCGAGAACGGGCGCCTCCGGGACATTCCAAACGGGCCGGCGTTGCTCACAGGCCTTCGGCGCATTGCGGAAGTTCACGACGGGGAGTTCCGGCTCACGGCGAACCAGAACGTGATCATTGCCAATGTGAAGCCGGAGAACCGCGACGCCATCGAGAGGCTCGTCGCGGAGCACGGCCTCACGCGGCATGCCACCGCGCTTCGCCACAACGCGATGGCCTGCGTGGCCCTCCCGACATGCGGGCTGGCTCTCGCAGAAAGCGAACGCTACCTGCCCGACCTCGTCGGCGCCCTCGAAGAGCGTCTCGCAAAGCATGGGCTCGCGGAGGACGAGATCGTGATCCGCATGACCGGCTGCCCGAATGGCTGTGCGCGGCCCTACCTTGCGGAAATCGGCCTCGTGGGGAAAGGGCCCGGCCGCTACAATCTCTATCTCGGCGCGGCGTTCGACGGCTCTCGCCTGTCGAAACTCTACGCGGAAGACCTGCAGCACGACGGCATCGTTGCGGCCCTCGACTCCCTCTTTGCGGCCTATGCCCGGGAGCGTGAGGATGGCGAACGCTTCAGTGCGTTCCTGATCCGCTCGCAACGGATCGCCGCGACGGCGAACGGACCCGACTTTCACCGCAATACCGGACCTCTCGCCACTTCTGCCTTGGAGGCCGTCCCATGACGCGCCACGTCGCACCAATCGAGACCCGACCCGCTCGGCTCCAGTCACTCGCGAAGCTCCCCCTATTCCTGGACGTCGCAGACCGTCGGGTGGTGATCGCCGGGGGAGGTGCGGCCGCTGCGTGGAAGGCGGAGCTGCTCGCCGCTGCCGGCGCTAAGGTGGATGTCTATGCCGTCGATGCGACAGCTGAACTGCAGGCGCTGGCGGCTGCGACGCTGGCGATCACGCTCATAGCCCGCCCTTGGCGGTCCGCCGATCTCGTAGGGGTTACCGTTGCCGTTGCGGAGACCGACGGCGAGGAGGCAGCCCGCTTCGCCGAGGAAGCTCGCCGGCGCGGCGCTCTCGTCAATGTCATCGACCAGCCGGACTTCTGTGACTTTCAGTTCGGCGCCATCGTCAATCGTTCGCCGGTCATCGTTGCAATCTCCACGGACGGCGCGGCTCCCGTTCTCGCGCAGGCCGTGCGCCGCCGCGTGGAGGCGATCCTCCCAAGATCGCTGAGCGGCTGGAGCGAAACAGCGAAAGCTTTCCGCGAGCGCTTGGCTACCATGCTGCCCTCGAAGCAGGCGCGCCGCCGATTCTGGGAGAACTTCGTCGATGTAGCCTTCATCTCGCAGGCCGAAGAGGACGAGCGGCTCGCCGAGCTCGAGCGTATGGCGAAGGCCCTGCTCGACGGCAAGCCACAACGCGGCAAGGGCGAGGTGGTCGTCGTCGGCGCGGGTCCGGGTGATCCGGAACTCCTGACCCTGAAGGCTGTCCGCGAGTTGCAGGCCGCCGACGTTATTCTCTACGATCGGCTGGTCTCGGCCGAAGTGCTTGAACTCGGTCGTCGCGAGGCGCAACGGATCGCCGTCGGCAAGCAGGGGCACGGTGCGTCCTGCCGCCAGGAGGATATCAACCGCCTCCTCGTCGATCTCGCCGGCGCGGGGCAGCGCGTGGTCCGTCTGAAGGGTGGCGATCCTGCGATCTTCGGCCGGGCCGGAGAGGAGATCGAGGTCTGCCGTGCACACGGGATTCCCGTTCGCATGGTGCCGGGCATTACCGCCGCCCTCGCCGCTGCTTCCGCCCTCTCGCTGTCGCTGACCCACCGCCGCCATGCCCAGCGCGTCCAGTTCGTCACAGGGCATGATCGCCACGGCGAGCTGCCGTCCGAGCTCGATCTGGACGCCTTGGCGGACCCGCGAGCCACGACGTGCATCTATATGGGCCGTGAGACGTCGCGCGCCCTTGCCGGGCATCTGATCGCCCGGGGCATGCCCGCTGCTACGCCGGCGACCATCATCAGCAACGTCTCGAGGAAGGATGAGAGCGCGGTGGTGACGAGCATCGGCGAGTTGGCGGCAGGAGCAGCCGAGTTTCCGGATGCCGGCCCCACCCTCGTGCTAATCGGCGATGCGCTCGACGCGGACCAGCGCGCTCGACCCGAGCCGGAGGCCGTTTCGGTTCCGCAAGTGCCATTCGTGGATTCACAAATCTACCCGAGGTGAAGGCGCGCCGTTCCGCGCCAGGGATGCGACCACCGGCCGGATGCCGATGCGGACGCTCGAGCCGCACAGCCTGCGTGCGTCCCGGCCCACTCAGCCGTTGCCGCTAATCTTGTTTGCGAGGGCAGGACCAACGGTCATCAGGTCGAGGGTGATAACGACCCCTACCGTCACGAGCGCCGCATAGACGGAGGCAGACAGAGACTTCAGCATCGCCGGCTCTCCTACCTCTCTCAGGTGGTGGGGCGATACTTTTGGCGCAAGAGCCGTAACCCTGGCGCCGGTGCGGCGTTCGCTCCTACAATCGCGTCCTGGGCAGCCGGAGGTCTCCAGCATGCGACTCGGATTGCGATTGCTCGCCCTCTCCGCGGCATCCGTACTAGTGAGTACAGCTCACGCCGCGCCCTTCATGATCGTCGGCAACGACGAGAAGGTCCTCTGGGACGACGAAGGAAAGGCCGTCCTCTCGGCTCCTGGTCGCGACAATGTCCTTATCGTGGACCTCGCAGAGCCCGAGGCGCCCAAGATCGTTGCCAATTTGCCGCTGAAGAACTCCGTCATCGGCCCACCTGTCAATCTCGCGATCACACCCGATGGAACGCTCGCGCTCGTGGCCGACTCTGTCGACGTGATCAAAGAGGGAGACGCCCTGAAGCAAGTGCCCGACGACAAGATCCATGTGATCGATTTAAGGTCCGCTCCGCCGAAGCTCGTGACGTCGCTCACGGCCGGAAAGCAACCATCAGGCCTCGACATCGCCGCTAACGGCGACTGGGCCATCGTTGCCAATCGCGGTGATGGCACGGTGAACCTCCTGTCCATCAAGGGCATGGATGTCTCAATCGCCGACACGGTTGCTCTCGGCTCTGCGGGCGATCAAGTCGCACATGTGGTGTTTACCCCTGACGCTCGCAAAGCCCTGGCCGTCAAGTTTGCGAGCCACAAGGTGTCCCTTATGGAGATCCGGGACGGCAAGCTGAGCTATGAAAAGGTCGACCTTCCGACAGGCTTGTGGCCATACAACGTGGTGGTTGCCCCCTCGGGTCGGATCGCCCTGACGGCCGACAACGGCAATGCAGGTGCCTCTGACGGCAGCGTCGATACGGTGAGCGTCATCGATCTCGAAGCCAATCCCCCGCGGATTACGGACCGGGTCGTCGTCGGCGACGGGCCCGAGGGGCTCGGGATCAGCCCACAGGGTGGCGTGGCGGCCGCCGCTATCCTGCGCGGCGGCAATGCCTCCAAGACCGCATATTTCCGCCACAAGACCGGGACTGTCGCGGTCCTGAAGATCGACGGCCAGACCGTGACCCATATGAAGGATATCGAGGTCGGCGGATTGCCCGAGGCCGTGTGCTTCACTCCCGACGGACGGTATCTCTACGTCGGGAACTACCTCGACCAGGACTTCTCCATCCTCAAGGTCGATGGCACGGACGTGACGGATACAGGCAAGCGCTTCAAGGTTCCGGGCCATCCTGCCTCGGCTCGCATGAGCGTGCGTTAGGTTTGCACTGCCGAAACTGGCCTCCTCACAACGGGTCACGACGAAGACCGTCGGTTTGGAAGGCCGAAATCCTCATTGCACCTTGGCGGCTGCACTGCATACCGGTACCCATCGTGTGCCGCCCCTCTCCTTTCGGATTTTTGGGACTACCTCAAAAGCCGTAGTGTACCGTTGCGTCCTCAACTAAAGTGTGTATTTTCTCCCCAATACGCCTGTCTCATTTAGAACAAAGTTCATTCTGACTCTGGCGGCCAAGAGAAACCAGTCTAGTTCTAATCAGTGATTTACCATTAGAGAGTTGGAGATACGCCCTCACCTGAGATGACGGCGTGCATGCCAAGAGGTTCGTTGTTCACGCTTGGAGATACGTTCTCGAGCTGAAACCCGTAGCACTCATCATGAGTCGCAGAGCTACACGACGGCCGCGATCGCGTATCCGAGCAGTAGCGGGAAACGGGCAGGCCGGCACCAAGGCGCCCGATTAGAGATAATGGAGCACAGTCGGCGGGTCCCAAACCGAGATGGTTTGAGCATGATCGGTTTCGAGTGTCTCCGTTGTCTTTCAGTATTGCCGCCCCGGCGGCGGTGGCTGATGTAGGTCCAAAGAGGCGCTGCAATGGGAACTTCGGTCGTCCAATCACAGGATCAGAGGCGGGCACGAGGCGGGTTTGGGTTGCGTCAACTGCTCGCGACGTTGCTGCTCGCCTTGCTCCCCCTTGGCGCCGAAGCAGCCGAATATCGCCTCGCAGCCCAAGACAAGTTGCGGGTCAAGGTCGTCGAATGGCGGGCCGACAAGACCGAGTATTTCGATTGGGCCGTCCTCGGCGGCGAATATATTGTGAGCACCTCTGGCACCGTCTCGCTGCCGCTGATCGGGAGCCTGCCTGCGCAAGGCAGGACGACCGACGAGTTTGCCGCCCTCATTGCGGAAACCCTGCAGCAACGCTCGGGCGCCGTAAACCGGCCCGAGGCATCGGTCGAAATCGTCCAATACCGGCCGATTTACGTCGTCGGAGCCGTAGAGCGTCCTGGAGAATATCCCTACAGGCCAGGATTGACGGTCCTGCAGGCGGTCGGAATTGCAGGTGGCATTTATCGGCAGGTCGAACCGGGGCTCGTCCGTCTCGAGCGCGATCAGATTACTGCAACCGGAACCCACGAGAGCGCTCGCCTCGAGATCCGTCGGCTCCTGGCTCGCCGTGCCCGCCTCGCCGCGGAACTCTCGGAAGATCCCCAGATCGGCATACCAGACCAGTTGCGCAACGATCCTGATATCGCACGGCTGATCGCCGACGAGGCCGCGATCATGAATGCGCGCATCGATGCCTTGCGGTCGAAGCTGACCGCAACCTCGGAGTTGAAAAATCTGTTCGCACGTGAGGTCGAATCACTCGAGCAGAAAATCGTCGCGCATAACCGGCAAATTGAACTTGCGCGACAGGAACTGAAGAATGTGAGCACCCTGGTCGGCAAAGGCCTCGCGGTCAGTTCACGTGAATTCGCGCTCGAGCGGACGGTTGTCGAGCTGGAGAACAAGATGCTCGACTACACGACGGCTGCGCTCCGGGCGAGGCAGGAGATCGGGAAGTCAGAGCGGGACGCGACCGACCTGAGAACAGAGCGCAAAGCCAGCATCGTAGCCGAAATACAGGAAACGGAAGCCGCGCTCGACCAAGCCAAGGCACGGATGGTCACGGCGCAAAAATTGATCGAGGAAGCCACGACCGTTGCACCGCGCCTGGTGCTCGATCGCTCTCTCCAGCTCACTCCGCGCCTCGCCTTCTGGATCGTGCGCCAGGGTACAGGAGATACGTCGAAGATCGCGGCTGATGAGAATGCTGCCGTCAACCCGGGTGACGTCGTGCATGTTGAAGCGGTGACCGGGGACAATCTTTCCGGCGGCAAGCTCGGCCTGACGACCGCGAGTGAAAGACCGACCGAGCGTTCGCAGTTGGGCGCCAACTAAGGCTTCATGAAAATGCGGGTGAGGTGAGCAGCGATCCAATCTCAAATATGATTAGATGACGGACTAGGAGGATTTCGCCGGCATACTCGCGGCGGGAGGCATGGCTCGGAATGGAATTATACGATGCCACCTCATTTCACACGCAGATGCCTAATTGACTCAGGTGACGATCTCAGCAGCCACGAATGGAGATCCGAATGAGGCTGATCTCAACGAAAGGCTTCCAGAAGCCAGCCACCGTCAGCCCTGGCGCAGTGCCGATGCTGCAATGGATCCGGATCGAAGATCTCGTTGTCGATCCCTCCTACCAGCGTCCCATTGTCGGTCAGGGCCGTCGCAACGTTAATCGCATCGCGCAAGCCTTCGCGTGGTGCTGTTTCTCTCCAGTCGTCGTGTCTCCCGTAGAGGGGGGCAAGTTCGCGATCATCGATGGTCAGCACAGGACAACGGCCGCCGCGCTTGTCGGCATCGAAAGTGTCCCTTGCCAGGTCGTTATCGCAGCACGAGAGCAGCAGGCAATCGCGTTTAAGGCAATTAACGGCATCACGGCGCCGATTTCCGCCATGGCCCTCCATGCCGCCGCTCTGGTAGGACGCGAGCCTTGGGCCGTCGAAGTGGCAGATGTGTGCGCCAGGGCTGACGTGGAGCTTCTTCGCTACCCGCTACCGGTCGAGCGTCAAAACCCCGGGCAGACGATGGCTGTTGGTGCCATTGCACGCTGCCTCAAGCGCTATGGGCAAGCGACCCTGATTACTGCATTGCAGTGCATCACCCAAACAGCGAACAATAAGCCTGGCGCTCTCACGGCGCGAATGATCCGCGCCCTTTGCGAGGTCCTCCACGGCAACCACCACTGGAGAGACAGTGGACTCACCCTTCTAGATGCATTTGACGCGATTGACCTTACGGCCATCCAAAGTGAGTCGGCGAAGCTCAGCGGAACAATGCGTGTAAGCCAAGTAGAGAGCATCACAGAACTGATCCGAGCGGAACTAGCCCGGCTGCTGCCCCACCTGCAGCTCAAAGAGGTCGCCGAGCCAATGCTTCCGGATCTGGTCAATGCTAGCGCTGAGTTCATTGCGCATCGGTTGGCCGAGCCGGTAGCTGGTATAGGTTTGAAACATTCAACCACGGTCGACAGCGCGTCTAACCTCACCGGTAGAGGCTGAAGCAGCGAACAGCCACTTCGCGAGAAGCGGCAGGAGACTTCAACGGTGCGCAAGCGCCATCCGCCGGAGTATTAGGCATGGAAGCGGAGTCGGTCCCGACCTTTCCTCCATACGTTGTACTCGGCGTCTTCCTCACTCTGCTGCCCATTACCATTATCACGGCGCACCGCTTCAAGGACGGAGCAACACGGTTCCTGATCGCAGCCATTTGGCTGCGTTACCTGATGTCCGCATTCCATCAGTATACATTTCCGCCAGTGATTGGCGGGCTGTCGCTCAATGCCTTGGCGTCGGTCGCGTTTATTGCCGTTGGCTTCATGATCACTGACTGGCGCTTTCTAGGACTGAAAGGTTTCGCGGGCATTTATCTCATGATCATAGTTTTGGTGACCAGTTCAATCATCAACGGCATCACCGGAGGGGCGATCGCCAATCTCGCAAAATGGGGCTATCTCGTCACCCTGACAGTTGCAGCATACCAAACTCTCCGACGACACGGATCGGTACCCCTGTTTCGGGCACTGCTCACAGTCTTTTTAGCACCGCTTGTGCTGCAGGCACTCTCAGTACTGTTGGGCATGGGCAAAGGCAGTGAGGACGACGGATCCATTTGCTTCATCGGCGGCTATAACCACGAAGGGGCGTTCTCTATTCTCACGCTCACCTTCCTCTATTGCGCATGTTTCCTTGAACCCGACAGGCCGAAATTGACACTCGCCTGCATACCAATTGCGCTCGTCTCACTCTTTCTAGCAAACTACAGGACGTCGATTCTCGCAGCACTACCGGTGCTGGCAGCAGCCATGTTCTTCGGCATGATCAGACGTTCTTCTCCGCGTGACCGCCCTCTCGTTGTAATTGTAATCGGCCTTACCGGCCTCATGCTGTTCTTGGCCGCCGGAATCGCAGTGCAACAGCGATTCAATGACCTCTTCGTGGTGCTGTCGAACAGTGGCAACCTCATCAAGCCACCTGAATACTACACGACGGCGGAGTCCGGTCTTCTTTCGGCTCGTGCACTCATCTGGAGCCGCTACATCACGGCTTACCTCAATGGTCGAATTACGAACCTCGCCTTTGGATTCGGCCCGGAGTCATGGGAAGGCGTCTTTCCTCGATACGCTCACAATACCTTCGTATCAATACTCTATGAGGCGGGCGCTTTCGGTCTAGCAAGCATGGTACTGTTGTTCGCCTGGAACTTCAGACTTGCAGCGAGAGCAACTTTGGGCCGTCGGCCTCTAACTCTGGGTGCTCACGCCGGATTTCTCGTACTCAACTTGGCTACAATGGGGTTGTGGCAAATCGAGGGAAATGTCCTTCTGGCTCTCACGCTTGCATACACGCTCCATGTACAGGCGCCTAGACGAGTATGGGTCCCCCAAAGGCAGTGGAAAATGTCCACCGGCTGAAGTGAATGGAGAAAGCATCTCGCTCTGGCCTGAGACGAGGCGCAGATCTCTCAAATGGAGTTCTCCTCGGAAGTTAAGCAGTTCCTCTCTCGCCAGTCTCAAGACGGTGATAGATCTCCATAATCCGGCGGGCATGCAAACTCGCCGACACATCTATTTTGACCTTATCTCGCTCCTGGCTACTCAGGATCACGGCTTCGGGTTTGCGGAGGATGCTGAGCGCGAGCAATGCGAACTCATCCGCACTTGCTCCCACAGGCGCCAAGCCGCCCCCACCCCAGCGAGCCCAGATTTCCCGGTGGCCTGCATCATCTGTGGCGAGATACGGCGTTCCGAGAGCTGCCGCCTCCACCAGCGTGCGCCCGAATGGCTCGTCCAGCGCGGTCGCTAGAAGAAGATCGATTGCGGCGATGTTTTGTTCGCCCGGCAGACGAAAACCCGCCCACGTGACACGATCCGCAATTCGAAGATCTCTGGCAAAGCTCAGTAGATCGTCCGCAGTTTCCTCTCCATTGCGTCCGAACATCACAAAGTAGCAGTCTGGCCGCGATGACGCCAACCGCGCACAAACCTCTAAGAAAAAACGTGGCCGCTTTCTGGACCAGAAGTTCCCCACGAAACCGACAAGAACTCCTTCCTCGGGGCAACCAAAACTGGTCGCGCGGCGACGTGCATCACAACGAAGCAGGTCATTGCCGGTCACACGGATTGGATTGACTACACGCGTCCTCCTCGACGAGGGTACGAATGCAACATTGTGCTCACAACTTTGCGAGATGCACACGACCTGGTGCGCAAGGCTCACGAATAGCCTTTTCGGCAGAGTCATCCGGCTGAGGGATCGGTGATGATATACGACTGGCCTGCCGGCAAGGCGTGCCACAGGCCCCCAAGACTGTACTGACCAGAGATCGTTGAAATGAATAACGCTGTCAGTGGCAAGTTCCTTCATAATCCGCCATCGCTTGACGAATTGGGCAACGTCGTAGGCTGGGTGGTAACGTCGTGGCGCAGGCGCCTCGCCGGTGGGGACTACTTGGAAACCGCTCCTGGTGGCCTGCTCCGCAATTACGGTGTTGGTGGAACAAAGAACACTGCATTGAACCCCATACTCGTCCTGCAATACCTGGCCGAGCGTGAAGGCCGAGATGTGACTGCCACCAATCTCGCTCCCGATAAATGGAAAAACGACGGATCTTATAACCTTTGATCGCGAGTATCCGAATGGGGCGAGGATTGACGTCAAGACTGCGATCTCTTTGCTACTGCGGTTTACAAGCATCGAGGCTGCTCGTGAGGGTGATGGAATTCTTTCTCTACGCCTGCAGATGGCCGGAATGTCTCACGAGGTAATTCGTATTTACAGCCCATCTGGCCTGCAGTGGCGGTCCACGAATAGTAAATACACCCGGCGTTCTAGATCGAGTGTCGCGCAGTCAATCCATTTAGCTTACGGTAGGATGATCTTGGTACAGCCGGAGCAGCTTCATATCCACACGATTTAGAACCACGCCGATGCATTGCGGCGCAGATACCTCGCCAACGGTAAGCATTTCCTTGACGAGGGTCATGGGTGTATGTCCCCAATCGATGACAAGAAGCAGACAGTCGATCTTCCTGGCCATCACCCATGCCTCGCTTTCCGTTCCAAGCGGTGGTAGGTCCACGATAATCCATTCGAAGCACTCAGATGTCTCACGGAGGACCTCCTCAAAGTGATCACTCATGATGGAACGGCTCGTATTGGGTGCATCCGAGCAGGAGGTGGCCGGAATCATCATCAGGTCGGAGTCACTGACGCGGTGGAGGGCTGTGCGCCAAGGTTGACCATTCGTGAGGACTTCCAAGAGACCGCCAGCAGCATCAGGGGCGAAAGCCTTCGTTAGTGTGGGATTTCTGATGTCTGCGTCTATGAGGAGAGTGTGGCCTCCCTCTTGAGTAAAAACTTCAGCGAGACTTGCCGCAAGAACCGTCCTGCCCTCGTGGCGTGCCGCGGACATCACCCCAATCACCCTCGCGTTACGGCCGGAACAAGTATGAGCCGAGGAGGTCGCAACGGACCGAAGGGCTGCCGCAAACTCCGACTGCGGCGCACGAAGGACGTAGCTCATAGGCGAATGTGCGTCCATCCCCTGGTCTCTCGACGAGGCAGGTCGAGACAACCAGTGGCCAACGGTACTCCCGCGCGCTGGGCGTTTGATGATGGGAAGCATTCCCAGGCATTTGAGCCCGAGTTCCTCGCGGACTTGCGCAGCGGTCCGGAAAGAGACGTCGCGATACTCGCGTATGGCTCCATATGAGCCTCCAATGATCGCCCCAATCAGCGTCGATAAGAGGATAATAGGGACCGTCTTCGGGTGACTCGGTTGTAACGGAGGTACCGCCGGAGTGACGACGCGCGCCTCACTCATGGGAAACGATTGCTGCTGAACAGTCTGCTGATAACGCTGTAGAAATGACTGATAGAGGGTCCTGTAGGTTTCCGCCTCTCGCTCCAGTTCCCGGAGTTGTACCTGCTTATTGTTTGCTTCGGCGGCAACACTGATCAGCCTATCAACATTCTGATCAAGTGATTCGAGGCGCGACTTTGCGATGTGGTATTCACCTTCGTAGTTCTCTGCGATGCGAGTGAGTTCCTCAACGAGCTGGCGTGTGATCTCTGCCTTCTCAGACCGGTATTGCACCGCCCTCTCATGATCCGGTCCGAATTGCGCACTGATCTCGGCTTCGCGTCTGGATGCCGCTAAGTATCGTGTCTGAAGTTCACTGATTGCCGGATTCCCTGATGCTTCCGCGAGGAGCGCGTCAACCTCTTTACTGCTTAGGACCGCGCGAATCCTCTCGAGCCGCGCGCCAGCCTTGGCAACGTCTCCGCGAGCCATACTAACCTGGGTACTCAACTCCGCGAGTTGGGACTCAGAGACGAGTTGCCCACCCACAGCAATCAGCTGGTTCGCTGCTCGAAATTGCTGAACTGCGAGATCGGATTGTACCGACTGTTGCCGCAGTTCATCCAGCCTCGCCTGGAGCCACACGTTAGCTCGCCGGGTCACATCATACTTCGCGTCGAGTTGATCCGCGAGGTAGGCCTCGACGTAGGCATTCGCTATTCTGACAGCCTGATCTGGATCGGTGGCCTCGACACTTACCGTGATGATATAGGTTTTTCCGAGTCGCGTGATTGTCGTTTTGCCGAGCAGACGATAGACGGCGGCCCATCGTCGCGCTTCCTGTTCCTGTGCAGGATCCCGTTCCAGCTTAGACTCGCCTAGCAAGTCGGCGAAGAAGCCGCGTAGGGCCCGATTGACTGACCCGTATATCCACGTGAACAGCCAGCCCTCAGGAGCCCAGAAGCTCGAGTCGCTTACCAGATTCAACTGATCGACTACAGCGAGCGCAATCCTCTCGGACTTGAGGACCTCTACTTGGCTGTCGACAACGACCGGAGCATCGAGCCCAATATCTGTGACCGCAGAGACGTCCTGAACTGCTCGAACCTGACGACGGTCGATAATGATGCTAGTGGTTGTGGTGTATAACGGAATCGATGTTGCGACATAAATAATTCCAACAATCAGCCCTATTACTGCCAAGCCCATGATCAACTTGGATTGACGTCTGATGGCTCCAAAAATGTACCTCAAGTCGAAGTACTCGTTACTATCCCGCTCTCCCGCTGGGACAATCCTGGTGTCCTCAATGGGCTTGCGTGTCGGCATTTGGAGCATTAGGCACCTCATCGAACTTTGAAGAAGCTTGCCGTTGCATCCCGGCCTCTTAGTAGGACTCAAAGTACCGGGCCGATTTTTCATCGGAAGTGTCCGATGCTCAGGGCAGAGAACCCAGCAACCCAGCAGTATCCAGGTAACATCGCATCGTCCTATCCGCTGCTCAAGTGTCTCACTGCCCAGGCGCTACTTCGTAGCTTCATCGATCTGCCAACCACTGGCGAAGGCGATGGGATGTAACGGGTCGGTGCAGGATCAGATTTGCCTGACTCCAAGGCCGTGCGCAGCAGACGATACCGTTAAGCTTGCCCGTCTCGATGCTCATTCTTCTATCCTGTACATACCGTGACCACATTGAGGCGCTGGAACCTTGGCCGGCAGTTTAACTCCGCAGAGCAGACGGCGGGAGTCGATGGAACAACTAGGCGCCACGTGCAGCATAACAACTGGAGCGCTAGCAGTTCTGCCCTTGATCCGCAAAGGGTGAGAAAGCAACACCACTCGAGGATTCACTCCGTCGATTGAAGATCCCAAGCAGGTTGCGGCGGGATAGCCAACGGATGCTGGTCGTGTTTCGATCTCGTAGTTTGCTGTGGGATGCGGCTCATGGTGAGCCAATCTCCTGTTGCGGCAAGCTTCGAGCAGCGGCGCGACCTCATGGCTCTCAGCCGCTCGCGGGATCGAGGTGAAGCGGATCGAGCACGGGCGGTCCAGCTGACCCTGTCGGGCTGGCCCAGCCCGCGGGTCGCCGAGGCCTTCGGGTTCCGCGAGGACACGATGCGTCTCTGGTGCAGCGCCTTCATGAAGGCCGGGGTTCAGGCGCTGTAGAGATCGGTCGCGCCAGGGCCAGCCCCAGTCAAAGCCAACCGCGCTTTGGCTGGGGCGGAAGACGTTCTGTCCGGGCTGGTCGCGGTTCGCCCCAACTGGACCTTGTCGCCTCTGGCGGACGAGATCGCGACGCGCGCGGGCGTGCGGATCTCAACCTCGCGGCTCTCGGTCGTGCTGCGCCAAAAGGGGATTTCCGCTGGCGGCGGCCGCGCCACACCCTGAAGGACCGCCAGGATGCGCCAGCCGTGGATCGCGCCGGCTTACGCCGCAAGCTCCTCAAGGCGCAGGCCAAAGCCGGCGATAGCGTGCTCTTGTTCGGGGATGAGTCCGAAGCACTCACCCATCCCGATCTCGCGCATGTCGGGGCTAAGCGAGGCGGCGATCTGCGCATTCCAGTGTCTACCGGACCAGCCGCCGCTTCGTGGAAGGCAACCTGGAGAAGGCACTCCGCGAGGAGCCGCGGCCGGGGGCAGCGCGCAAGCTCTCCGGCCAAAAAGAAGCTCCCCTGGTGGCGACCGCTCGAAGGCCGCCCCGCTGGACGCTTGAGCTCTTGGCCGGTTAGATGGTGCTGTTGACCCGACACGACAGCCTCGCGCGCGAGACGGTGCGGCGGCTCGCCGAGAACACGCTCAAGCCCTGGCGCGAGAAGATGTGGTGCATTCCGAAGATCGACGGCGAGTACGTCGCCCGCATGGAGGACGCGCTCGATCTCTACGCCGAAGCCTCCGATCCGCGGCACCTAATGGTGTACTTCGAAGAGAGCCCGACCTAGCTAATCGGCGAGACGCGCCTGCCGCTCCCGGCTACGTCGGGGTAGGTCGCGCGCGTCGATTACGAATATCGCCGCAACGGCACTCTCAACCCGTTCGTGTGCTTCGCTGCGTTATCGATCCTGGCACCAAGTCACGGTCAGCATGCGGCGCACAGCCCTCGATTTTGCCGCTTGCCTGCGCGACTTGGCCGATGTGCACTACCCACAGGCCGAGCGGATTCGGATCATGATGGACAATCTCTCAACGCACACGCCAGGATTGCTCTACGAGGCCTTCCCGGCCCCAGAGGCGCATCGCATCCTGCGCCGCTTGGAATTCCACTCTACCCCCAAAGCACGCCAGCTGGCTCAACATGGTCGAGATCGGGGTGCTCAAGGGCCAGTGCCTGGACCGGCGCATCGACGATCGCCAGTACCTCGAGCGGGAGATCGCCGCCTGGGAGCGCAAGCGCAATGCCGCCGGCGCCCGCGTGAAATGGATGTTCACGACCGAGAACGCCCGTGCCAAGTTGGACCGCGCCAACCCCAAGCCAGCCACTCTCGACCATCTCACCAAAGCGTCATAATCACTGCGCCGACGATCTAGCACTTGAGCACAGGTTAGCGTCGTTCAATCATTGTTGCACCTTGAGCCTGTTAGGGACTGAGGGGGGTATGGTTTTTAGCACAAGCCAGGCGAAGGCGAAGGCGATGAAGTAGAGGCCTCGCACGATTTCGGGCAAGCGCTCGTAATCACGGACAAGACGCCGGATGCGAGTCATCCAGGAGAATGAGCGCTCCACGCTCCCCTGTACAACGTTTCCTTGGTTTGCCGTGGCTATCCCCCTGTGTCCCAGGAAGGCGGAAGACGATCTCGATGCGATGGTCCATCAGCCGAATGACCTCGCGCTTGGCAGGCCAATCGAGTAGGTCGAGGTTCTCGCGCATCTTGATCGCGAAGTCCTCCAAGTGCCCGATGACCAGGGTGAGGTCACGGCTGGTCTCGGCAGCCGCGACCATACTGCCTGTCGAGCTTTTCCAGCAGCGCGATGAAATCCGCGCTGCGCTTGCTCCGGCTGGTGCGCACGCTCAGTGCACGCGGCGCCCAGTCGAGCCAATCCCAGATGGTGCTCATCCTGGAACGCGAAGGCCTCACCCGATGCCAGCTGGGGATGGCGCGCTGCATCGAGGTCTTAGTGGCCCCGCAAGATCTGCCCGTCCTCCACCACTCCCAACCCGTCAAAACCTCTGTGCCGGGGATCTAGTTTAGTACTTTCGCCCGTGAACGATTGGTTGGAAGGAAAGGCTTAACGGCTGGATCCTCACCCTGCCTGCGGTTCTTTGGACTCGGACCGAGTATCGCGAAGTGAGTAGGCCCTCGGCACCTCCTCACAGCCCACCCAAACCCCATCTGTCCCCCGTCCAAAGGCTGGACTACACTCCGCGAGACTCCGCCGGCAGTGACATCAGATGCATAAATTTCCTCAGCTACGGCTATCTTAACGCTCGCAACACAGCATAATACGTGTCAAGGGGTAAGTAGCCTCAGTCTCCGCCTTCGCGTCTGACGCAACTTCTATGATGCAACATCCGGGTAAATGCATCACTCAAATAATTAGAAGTAAGAATTGTCAGCGCCCCAAACTGCAAACCAGCCTCCACTCTGTTCTCTTAAACCTCCCATTGTGCTAGCATTCCCCACTGTGCTGATGCACTCCGATCAACAGTACTCATGGTCCGCGTGAGCTTGCTTCTGTTGTCAATATTGCAGGACAGTGCGGCGCTGCAGCCTTGCTTGCGAAGTTTTAAGCTCTATCGGACCTCTCTCTAGCCTACGTGCTCGTGGCAGCGAGTCTCGTCGCTTCGCATCCGCGCCGACGTTAGCAGTCCGGGAAAAGTACATGGGTTCTGACTCAACTCGACATACAGCTATGAACGGCCACGCACTCATGGCAATGATCCTTGCCGTGGCATGCTTGGTCCCGGGAGTTGCGTTAGGTCGCGAGCCCCGCACTTTTTATGTCGCTCCATCTCCTGCCGGAACCAGCGATGGTTCTGACTGGACCAATGCTGGCCCTTTGGAAAAGCTACCTGCATTCGTCGCCAAGGCTGGTCCTGGCGGGAGGGTAATGCTCCGGGCTGATGCGGGGCCCTACAGAATTGCACGACAGATCACTATCCGCGCCGGTGGAGACGTTGAGGCACCTGTGACAATCACAGGCGCCGACGGTACTGGGAGGCCTGCGAAAGCGGAAATAGTAGGGAACCGCTCCGATCCGTGGACGGTCGATGGCGATTCCGGGCCTGAAGTCTTCCGTCTCTCCGCTGGAGCGAACCATCTCCGGTTTGAGCAAATCCTATTCCGTAACCAGGGCAATGGTTGCTTTCGCATCGCGAGCGACGTGCAAGGCTTGGAGATACAAGACGTGGACGCGCGGAACGTGCGACGCTTTATTGAGAACTATGCCGGTAGACCGGGAGAAAGTGCGAGCATCGACGGCCTCATAGTTCGCCGTGCGACTGTTCGGGGATATTCAAAGGGTGCGATCAGGTTGCGGAGTAACTCGCGAAACATCGTGATCGAGGACATCATCGGCGATAGTGAGCGTCAGGACGGCGACAACTTCGCAGAAGGCATCGCGCTAGAGGGCACGGTTCACGACGTCGTGCTTCGCCGCGTAACGATGATGAATAGTCACGACAGCATACACGAGTACTGGAACGGAGACGGCTTCGTGACCGAGGGGCGTGTGTACAATGTTCTCTTCGAGGATACTGTCGCATCCGGGTCGACTGACAGTGGCTACGATCTCAAATCTTCTGCGACCACTCTGCTCCGGGCCCGTGCCGAGGACAATGCGCGAAACTTCAAAATTTGGGGCGACTCGATAATCCTCAACTGCGTCAGCCGCAATCCACACAAGCGGGGTGGAAACGGCAAGCAAAATCACTTCTGGGTCGGGAAAGACGCCAACGTACGTGTCACCGGATGCCAAATCGAAGACTCGGATACCATTACTACTGCGTTTGAGGTGCACGGACAAATTGTTGTGCAGAACTCAACCGTTACAATAAGCCCGAGCGCTCGCCTTTCGTTGATTGGCGACAGCGGTTCACTCGACATCGTGCCCGGTAAGTAGTGGCGCAGGCTGGCGGTGCAATATGAAAATCTGTGTCATTGGACTAAGAGGAATTCCTCACGTCATCGGGGGCGTTGAGAGTCACTGCGAGCACCTCATCCCGAAACTGCAAAAACGACGTCCGCAAGACCAGTTCACAGTGATTGGACGCAAGGCCTATTGTTCTCACCCAACTCGCGAGTACGAAGGTGTCCGTGTCATCGCTCTCGGACATATCGCGAGCAAACGTCTGGAGACAATCTCGAATGCTTTGATAGGCCTTTTCTATGCACGATTTTGCGTTGGTGCCAAGATAGTTCACATCCAAGCGATCGGCCCCGCGCTCGTTTCTCCCTTCGCCAGGGTTCTTGGCATGAAAGTGATCGTGACATACCATGCAGCGGATTACAAAAGAGATTGTTTCAATGTTTTTAGCAAGGCGGTTCTTCGAATTGGCGAGTTCTGTGCGCTGCACTTCGCTAATCAGGTAATAGTGGTTTCGCCTTCCCTCACTGAACACCTCAAAGCTCGCTACAGGTCCAGATCGTCCCACATCGCGTATATCCCGAATGGAGCTACACACATGCTTCGGCAGCCCGCGGCCGAATACGATTGCCGTTCACTCCTGGAGAGATTTGGACTTGTGCCGGGCGAATATATTGTCACTGTCGGGCGGCTTGCCCCTGAAAAGCGAATCGAAGATCTCATCCGCTCATTTCGAGGTGTCGCCAGTCCGCCCAGACTCGTAGTCGTTGGCAGCGCCACGCTAGGCGATTCATACGTAGAGTTCCTTCACCGCGAGGCCGATGACAGAGTCATATTCACTGGCTTTCTCAGTCAAGGGGAGATAGCCGCCCTGCTCCGGGGTGCCTCGTTATTTGTGCTTGCGTCTCGGTACGAGGGGCTGCCTATTGCCGCGCTTGAGGCGGCGATTCTTGGTTGTCCAATTCTGCTGAGCAGTATTCAACCGAACCTCGATTTGGGCTTAGCGCCGACCCACTACTTTAAGGTTGGTGACGTAGACGAACTTCGGCGGAAACTTGCCGAACCCCACGAAATCTTCCGCGTCGATCCAGACGCCATTCTGGACCGATATGACTGGGATAAGATCAGCGAGATGACGAGCGCTGTATACTCGGCCTTGCTAGTGAAGTCTCAGACGGCGCTGGCGGGGCACTCACCACCTGGCGATGGAGATTCGTCGGTAGATCTCAAGCACGTTCGCAGCGTGGCTCCGTGGCGCGAGTTCCTCCGCCACCCGCTGGCGAGCTTGGGCTCGGAGCGTAACCTCTCCGGGCGCGGCTAGGACATTCAAAGCCACATCCGCGAACTGTTCCGGAGTCGCGTCGATCCTGACAAGACGCCCTCCCCCCCATCGAGCCGCAATCTCACGGTGGCCCGCATCATCGGTCGCTACGAAAGGAATCCCGAGCAATAGAGCTTCAACGAGGGTGCGACCGAATGGTTCAGCAAGTGCAGGTGCGAGTAGGACGTCTAAAGTAGCGAGGTTCATTTCCGGCGGCGACCGGAAGCCGGCCAGAACGACCTTGTCCCTGAGGCCTAGTTTCCGCGCGCGGTCCTCCAAATCCTTGTCCCGGAAATCCCGCTCTCGACCGAACATCAGGAAGCGGGCGTTAGGCTCCCGATCAGCGATGATGCGACAAACATCAAGGAAGAAATCGGGCCTCTTTCGATGCTGAAATTGTCCCACAAAGCCAACCAGAATAGGGGGCTGGTCCTCCTGCCATCGCGCATTGAACTCGGCTCTCCATCCGGTCGAGCGCTCGAGTACCGGTTCGGGAAAGGGGTTCAAGAGAGGATGAACCCGGTGGCCCGCGAGAAAGCTGAGATTGTGCCGGCACGGCTCCGATATACTGATCACGGCGTGTGCCATTTGAATTCGCAGCCTGTCAAACCAAGACATGGCTAAAATTTTTCTATGATGATAGACGACCGGGAGGCCCAGCAGCCTCCCGGCTGAGCCCCAAGATTGAAGAGTCCATAGATCGCTGCAGTGAACCACGGCACGAGGCCCGTAGATGCGCAGTGCCTGCATGCGAAGAGGAAGCTTTACGAGATCATTCCAGGGCCTGAGGGATTTCGCAGGAGGATCGCCGGTCGATTGAACCCGGAGTCCCATCGCGGAAGCCTGGCCAGCCACACCTGAACCCACGGCGGCCATGATAATGCACGGGATGTCGTGGTCTTGCATCAGCGAGCGCGCGAGATGGAACGTTGAAATATGGCTTCCACCAACGTTTGCTCCTGTAAATGGAAACAGGATAGGCCCCACCGACGCATCTGTCTTCGAGTTCATCTCTTTTTCCCGCTGGCCACCGGGATATCTCCATTCGGACATATTGCAAGTGTTACCTGATGCCCTTCTTTCGTCAAACGGATCTGTCGTCCGAGAGCTAGAGCGCTTGACCGGTAGGCCCTTTATAGCTCAAGCTCCCGAGGTCCGGTAAATTACACCATTCCAGACTACAGGTGGGAGTGGAGGGGATATGGATCTATCGCTGCAACCGGCCAAGGCCACGGTAGCCCGGGCTTTGTCTCCACATCTGCGATGGCTTGAAGCGGAGTCGATTACTATAATCCGGGAGGTGACGACGGAGTTCGGCAACCCAGTCATGCTGTATTCCATTGGCAAAGACTCGAGCGTGATGCTTCATCTCGCGATCAAGGCTTTCTATCCATCGAAGCTACCCTTTCCATTGCTTCACGTCGACACCACATGGAAGTTCAAGGAAATGATCGCGTTTCGGGACGAGACGGCGCGTCGCTTAGGACTTCAGCTGCTCATCCACGTCAATGATGAAGGTTTGGCGCGCGGGATTAATCCAATTACTTCAGGTTCGATCTTGCACACGCAGGTAATGAAGACGGAGGCTCTTAAACAGGCTCTCAACAAGCATGGGTTCGACGCGGCTCTCGGCGGCGCAAGACGCGACGAAGACAAGAGTCGCGCAAAAGAGCGAATCTTCTCGTTCCGATCGGCGAATCATAGCTGGGACCCGCGCAACCAGCGACCTGAACTCTGGAAGCTCTTCAACACGAAGATCTGCCCGGGCGAATCTGTCCGCGTATTCCCGCTCTCGAACTGGACTGAATTAGACGTCTGGCAGTACATCAAAGCTGAGCAGATTCCAATTGTGCCGCTCTACTTCGCGAAAGCAAGGCCAGTCGTGAGCCGCTCTGGCGTATGGATTATGGTCGATGACAATCGGCTGCCGCTGCGAGCTGGCGAGACGCCTGAGATGCGCGTTGTACGGTATAGAACTCTCGGGTGCTATCCCCTGACCGGTGCAATTGAATCCTCCGCGGCAACTCTCGACGACATCATCGCCGAAATGCTTACGGTTCAGATCTCCGAACGTCAGGCGCGTTTGATCGACACGGACGAGGCTTTTTCGATGGAGAAGAAGAAGCGAGAGGGTTACTTTTAATGATTGCTATACCTCTCGAGCACTGTGGGACTGCAAATTTCAGCAAGAACCTACTGCGCTTTCTGACTTGCGGCTCCGTGGATGATGGTAAATCGACTCTGATCGGCCGCCTCCTCTACGACTCCAGAATGATCTCTGACGATCAGCTCGCCGCACTGGAGAGGGATTCCAGGCGGCATGGTACTACGGGTGATATTGATCTCTCGCTTCTCGTCGATGGTTTGGAAGCAGAGCGG
This sequence comes from Microvirga massiliensis, assembly GCF_001006805.1. GTDB lineage: Bacteria > Pseudomonadota > Alphaproteobacteria > Rhizobiales > Beijerinckiaceae > Microvirga > Microvirga massiliensis. The sequence continues at coordinate 87,626 of NZ_LN811369.1, forward strand.
GAGCAGCGCATCACGATCGACGTCGCCTATCGGTATTTTCGGACACCGGGGCGCTCATTCATCGTCGCCGATACACCCGGGCATGAGCAGTACACGAGGAACATGGCAACCGGAGCCTCAAACTCCAGCCTCGCGGTGATACTGATCGATGCACGCAAGGGCGTGCTCGTTCAAACCAAGCGGCACTCCTATATCTGCTCGTTGCTGGGCATCAGGCACATCGTCCTGGCCGTCAACAAGATCGACCTAGTCGACTTCTCCAAGAATGCATTTAACTGTGTCATCAGCGATTACACAACTTTCGCGACCAAGCTCAACTTCATCTCTATCGTGCCAATCCCGATCTCCGCTAGATTCGGAGACAATGTTACAATGCGGTCCGGTAATATGCCTTGGTATACCGGACCTACTCTCGTCGAGTATCTAGAGCAGGTCGATACAGAGATGGACCTCGAGGACAAGCCATTCCGGTTCCCAGTCCAATGGGTCAATCGGTCTGACCTTGATTTTCGTGGATTCAGTGGGACCGTGGTATCAGGCCGCATTCGCCGGCGGGATTCTGTCGTGGTGGCTGCCTCCAACCTAGAGAGCCAAGTTCGACGTCTCGTCACCGCGGATGGCGATCTCGATGAGGCAGTTGCCGGGGATGCAGTTACAATCGTGCTCACAGATGAAATCGATGTTGCACGCGGCGATCTCATTGTAGAACCTCTGGCACGTCCCACGGTGGCTGATCAATGTGCCGCCCACATCCTTTGGATGAGTGTAGACCCGCTTCTCCCTGGCCGCTCTTACCTCCTGCGAATTGGCACACAATGGAAGCCGGCAATCGTGACTGCCATCAAGCACAAGATAGACCCTAACACACTCGAGCACCTCGCGGCACGCACGCTCGAGTTAAATGAAATCGGTTTCTGCAACATCGCGACGTCGGGTTCGATCACCTTCGATCCTTACGAGGAGAACGGCAGTACCGGTGCCTTCATATTGGTCGACCGATTCACGCACGAGACTTCAGCAGCTGGGATGATCTCCTTCGGACTGCGACGCGCCGCAAACATACACCACGAGAGCCTTGCAGTAGACAAAGCTGGCCGTGCCGCATTGAAACACCAGACACCTACAATCCTATGGTTCACGGGCCTCTCAGGCTCCGGAAAATCTACGATTGCAAAGCTCGTGGAAAGGAAGCTGCACGAAGCCGGCCATCACACCTATATGCTCGATGGCGACAACCTTCGCCAGGGTCTTAGCCGCGACCTCGGCTTCACGGATACCGATCGGGTCGAGAATATTCGCCGAGTCGGCGAAGTAGCTAAGCTCTTCATCGATGCCGGCCTGATCGTGCTTTGCTCGTTCATCTCTCCCTTTAGGGCCGAGCGCCGGATGGTTCGCGAACTCGTCCAAGCCGAGGAGTTCGTGGAGATCTTCGTTGATGCGCCGCTGGAGGAATGCATTCGACGTGATCCGAAGCGACTATATGCCAAGGTAAAGGCCGGTCTTATCAAGAACTTTACAGGCTTCGACAGTCCCTACGAGCCTCCGGAGAACCCAGAATTGCATCTCGATACAACCTCCGCAGATGCAGAGATGTCAGCACGCAGAGTTGTCGACCATTTGAGGCAGGCCGGCATCATTTTCTAGAAGTCTACAATGACATCGCGTAACAGAAGGTCCTCGGTGTCAAAGAGTGTCACGCATAGAGCTGACTGTTCGGGCGGGCTGCAATCGTGCTGGGCGCCTCGGCACGCTTGCTCAGGCAATGTGGCACTAGAGCGTGTCTGCAAAGGATGAAAGCTGTGACTTGAATCCCCATCTGATGGGGTGTGAAGCGTTATGATTTGAAAGACTGGCAGTGGCAGCGGATCGCGCCGTTGCTGCCGCCGCAGCGGCCGCGCACGGGCCGCCCCAATCACGATCACCGGACCATCCTCAACGGCATTCTGTAGATCCTGCGCACCGGCGTTCCTTGGCGCGACCTGCCGGAACGCTACGGCTCCTTTGGACCTGCACTTCGTCGACAGCAGCATCGTTCGGGCCCATCAGCACGCCGCCGGCGCCCGCCGGTGCGGCGAAAAAAGGGGATGCAGAGCGAGGCGCTCGGCCGCAGCCGGGGCGGGTTCTCGACCAAGATCCACGTGCGGGCGGAAGGGTATGGCAAGCCCGTCGTCTTCCACCTCACCGGCGGCGAGCGGCACGACAGCACGATGCTTGCCGCCCTGCTCGATGCCGGCGCGGTCTGGCGCCAGCGCGGGCGTCCGCGCCTGAGACCCCGGCAGGTGGCGGGCGACAAGGCGTTCACGGGCCGGCCCGCCCGCGCTCACCTGCGCCGGCGCCGCATCGGCGCGGTAATCCCGACAACCGCTCAGCAGCGCCGCCGCCCCGGCTTCGACCGTGAGGCCTATCGGGCG
>NZ_LN811369.1:90688-93999 GCF_001006805.1 Microvirga massiliensis
GCCTTAAGAACCATGTAATACTCTGGACAAGGTTGCAAAGATAAGTCCTTCAAGGTGTCATAGCCGCATCGTTCCGTAGTTTACGGCGATTAATCCGATGTAAGAAGAGGCTAATTCGTATCGGACCTCACTTCGCAGCCACGTGAAGCCGGCTACTTAATGAGCTATCCCACATTGACGCGTCGCGCACCGTTCGAAAGGAAAAGGGCAGTGCCCGTTAACAAAGAGCGAAGTGCGTGTTCGTTCTGGAAAAGGCCATTGATGGAAACGCGAGGCAAAGCGTGAAGGTGATCGGCATGCGCGCTGAAGATGTGACCAGGGCGCGTGGTGACGGCAGTCGAATAACCTGCGGCCATCGTGACCTCGAATTCGCGCGGCCCTACTGCGCTTCTGTCTCCGAACGGATAGGCGAAATGTCGGACAGGACGACGGAGGTGCTGCTCAATCACCAGTCGACTCTGAGCAATTTCTCGTCGACTCGAGTTAAGGCTCTCGTTCGCAAGGACCGGATGGGACAAGGTGTGAGCTCCGACTGTCACGGAGGAGTCTTCACCTAAGGCGCGCAGCTCGTCCCAAGAGAGGCAGTGCTCCCACACAGCGTTCGCCCCGCCCGTCCCGGCTTGCTCCCGAAGAGGTTGCAGGAGGGTCTCAAGCTCAGCTTGGGGCTTCCGGCGCATCATTCCGTAGATGGCTGTGAAGGCGTCGAGTTTCTCGCGCACGGTTTTAGATCGAAGCAAGATCGGAGGGCCAGCAGGAGCACAAATGCGGATCTCGGGTAAGGTGGCGACTGCTTCCTCTAATTCAAGCCACCAGAGCCGGCCAGTGCCCTCCGCGAATTGCGAAGTCACGTAAATGGTCCATGGTGCACTGTGCTTGCGGAGAACCGGTAGGCCGAACTCTAGATTGTCCCGATATCCGTCGTCGAAGGTGAGGACCGCAAAGGGGTGGTTGGGTGCACGTTCGCGCACGGCATGCGGAACGTCGTCCAGCGAAATCAGGCGGAAGCCCATAGCCTTTAATGTGGAGAGGCACAGATCCAGGAACTCGGGCGAGATTTCGAGCATTTGGTTTGGAGCAAACGGCCGGGCCTTCCAGGGCCGCACACGATGGAACATCAAGATGACACCGCGCCCGGTTGTAAGCGGGCCTAGCCAGTGATCTGCTCCGGTCGCTTCAATCACCGCAAACCCGAGGCTATACAGACGATGACGCAGCGATCGTGCCATGACAATTTATTCGTTGCAGACTACCGCGGAGCAGGCCGTTGGAAACGGCGACCCACACTACGCTGCCAGTTGCAGCTCCAGATCCTGATCAACTATTACACGCCAAGCCATTGGCCAGCGCAAGAGGCTGGTTCACGGCGATATAAGGCAGGAGACTTATCCGGTTCGCTTCGGTTGCAGCCAAGACGAGAGCTTCTCGCGAGGAGGTCGTATCAGGTTGCGATGCGGCGCAGTTCTAAAGGCGTCAGAAGAGGCGCTCGGCCAAGCCGCGGCACCGATAAGCCTCAATCAAGGACAGGAGACTGTCCGGCTGGCCATGGGAAACGATAGCTTGGTTTCAGAGAGGGCGTCGCCCCCCTCGGAATGCCTCCCAGGTCTCTCAACCCTTTCAGGGGAAGGGCTCCCCGTTGCAGGAACGCTCGGATAGCCTCCCTCCAATGAGGGTCTTGACAACTGTCACGGCACCTCACCTCACCAGGCATGGAGCTGTCCTGGCTTTTGGGCCTGAATGAGGGCGCCGCTGGTCGTCAAATCTGTGTCAGACAGGTGAGCGAATCGCGGAGCGAGCTGTGAACGAGAAAGCCGGGATGCGCTCACGACCCGGTTATCGCATACAATGCGGTAGCCCAGCGACGTGAGCATTCGCAGGTGGGCCGAATGCGGCTCACGATTGAGTTGCCCCCTGCGCTTGCCTTGAAAGGCTTGCCACAGCCAGTCAGAGCACGCCCAATGACCGTTCCATTCCTTGGTAACGCCGTGCGATTTGAAGTCGACCTGGTGCGAGACTACGCCACCGCACTTAAGCCACCGGTCCATCTCCCGATAGACGCTGGGAAGATCACTGGGATACTGCAGGACAGCTTGCGAAATCACGAGATCAGCGACTTGATCCTCAATTGAGTCCTTTGCGTAAGGGGCGACGTAGCTCAGTAGACCAGCAGCAGTGGATGTGCCCCCCGCATCCTTCAGAGCATCACGGATGGCCGCCTGGCGTCTTGGGTAGAGTATGCGATCCAAGTGGCCCGTGGGAAGTACGTCCGAGGGAAACGTATCGGAGGAGAGCCGCGGCTTCACGAGTGGGAACTCTGCATCATCTGGGATGGCGGTGCGATCCTTGAAGAGTTCTACAAGCTTGTCGAACACCGCGAGATTACGATCCGCCTGAGCATACCGGACCGAATCGAGCGCTACATATCGATCCGCACAGGAGAGAAGGGCCGCAAGGCCTACTCCGAGGGTATCGCCGGGGCCGATCTCAACGACAGTGCCAAATCTCGTGGGAAGGCCACTTTGGTGCAACATCGAGAGATGGCGAAGCCAGACCGAGTAGCAATACCTCGCCGAACTAGTGCCTCCGGTCCGCTGCATCGTGATGTTCTGCAGCCCCGGGATGTGGGTCGCTACAGCAACAAGGATCGCCCTAAACGTGATCGGCACCCCACCAACCTCCTGAAGCAGTAGCCCCGACCCTATTCATCCTATCACCGACGGACGAAATGGTGGACCGCGATTGACCTGCCACAGCAGCTGTGATCCCGGTCAAGATTGTCAAAGAGTCCGAAGAAAAAGTGGGCTCGCAGTGCACCCACCCCGGCGGGCGGCCGGGCAATTCTTTCCATAGATCAGCCAAAACCGCCGGCTCGGGAAGACGCGGGGGCTACCGTCACATCCATCAAGGCCGTCCTCCATGCCGCCTCCGTCATACTCCTCACGCGATGACTGGCCCGATCTGGAACTAAAGATGGCTCATCTTGGGCCAATGCTGCCACGCTCTCGAGTCTCTCAAAGCTTATTGATGCGGCTGGACCGGGCGGCGAGGTCTTGCTGCGCGCTGACCAAGGCGCCTACAAGCTGAGCCGCGAGGTGTTCATTAGGGATGGTGGCACCGCCGATGCCCCCGTCACGATTCGCGGGGTTGACGTTAACGGTGCGGCACGAAGCGCGGAGTTCATCGGAACACGCGCCGAAAATGCCTGGCATGACATCGCGCCTGGTAAGCCGACGCAGAACAGCATCTGCGAGAGCTTCCAGGGCCGCCTGCGCGACGAGTTCCTGAACGAGACCCTGTTCTTCGGCCTCGATCAT
>NZ_LN811369.1:95223-98029 GCF_001006805.1 Microvirga massiliensis
AAACCGGTCCTGTGGGCGTTCTCAAACCTTGTTGTACAACGAGCAGCGTCCCCATTCGGCGCTCGGCTATCGAACCCCGCTGGCCTATGCCGCCCAACTCACCGCAACGGGGGATCGGCGGAGCAACCCCGACCAGCTCCGCCAATCCTCCGTTGCTCCCCCGGCGCACACACGCCACTCTCACCCCGGGACTCTGACCAAAGCTGGATGAACAAAAGGAGTCAGGTCACGGAGCCTGACGGGATCGTGATCGATGCCACACACCTGAAGTCTCACCGGACCGCGGCAAGCTTGCTCAAAGAGGAGATGCTCCCGCCGAATCGGGCCCGGTGGCCGTTTGGAGCTGCATTCAAGTCGAGTAGCAGCAGTGCCGCGACTACGGGCTTATCTCAGCCAAACTACAGACGCTTCATCAGCGGAGAGATGATCTTTCGTAGTTTTGGAGGGAGGACTGGAACGAACTCTTCCAATATCTGGGATGTGTAGCGGGGTGCCAGCGTGAGAAGGAGTGCGACGTAGAGCACGCTCCCGAGCGCCACGGAGATCAGCAGACGCACTAGAGGCACGACATCGTCCAGCACGAATATGCGTACGCCGATTACACCGAGAGCCATGAGGCCAGCCGCGATGCCAGGGCCCAGCACGGCAGTTGCAGTCCTTTTCATGGATAGACCGATTCCCTCGCGGAGCATGAGCAATGCGATTGGTGAGGTCAGATGCGCGCGGAAGGTTAAGCCGGCGGCAACCGCGACCACGCCAAACGGCACGGTTATCAGGATTACGAGAGCGTTGGATACAAAATGTGCGAAGTTCGAGACGACGATCAGCCGTGTCTTTCCAACTGCCGTGAGTGCCGGAGCAACAAAGTACGTCAGAGTTGCCGGCGCCACCATGAGCGCCAGAGCTGTCATGACAGCGGCACTCGACGCCCATTTTTCGCCGAAGCAAACGGCTACGAAATCGGGGGCGACTGTGGCCGCACCCAAAAATGTGGGAAACGACACCAGAGCAGTTGCGCTGGTCAGCCGAAGGTAAGCCTCCCCTACGGCGGCTTTGGGCAGCCGCGACAGAGCGGACAGAGCCGTGGTCTGAAGAGGCCAGATGGTAATCGCAATCAGAAACTGAAGGCCGCGGAAGCCGACACGATAGATCGCGAGCGCAGTAGGCCCAAGGACAAATCCAACCGCGAGTTCCGGAATGCGCTTTGTGATCTCGCCGAATGCTCTTGCTGTGAGTAGGGCGCCGCCAAATCGCAAGAGATGTTGCAACTCATTCTTAGAGAACACAAAGCGAGGCCGCCATACCACAGACCTCCAGATGACATAGGTATTGAGTGTGGCGGAGACTAAGTGGTTCGCCACGAGCGCCCACACTCCGAAACCCTGTAGCGCCAATGCTATCCCGGCAACTCCGGCGGAGAAATTGGCACTGAGGGTGCGGAGTGCGAGTGCCTTGTACCCGAATTCGCGCCGGAGCTTAGCCTCGTGGATCGCTCGAGCACCATCAATGATGAGGCCTACGGCCAGCGCAATGAAAACTGCTCCGAGCACTGGCGACTCAGCGAGAATGATCAGGGCGCCGGTGACAGACAATCCCAGTGCGATGATCGTCGACGCGGCGAGAGTCGCCCAGAATGCGGTCGACGCAGTGGTATCGTCCCACTGTTCCCGCTGAATGAGAGCTTCAGGAATGCCAGCGGTCATAAGACCCCGTGCAAGTTCCATAAATACCGCAGCGAAAGCGACAATCCCGAATTCCGCCGGCTGGAGCAGACGCGCCAGAATGGAGAACGCGACGAAGTTAGAGAGCACCGAGGTTAACTTGGTTGCCACCGACCAGAGGGAACTGGCGAACAGCTTCTTACGTATGTTCATTCGGTGTCTCGGAGCGGCTGTGCTGCCGCTGGTGGAGTTCTCATCTAACGGTTTGCGCACGTTAGCAAACTAGAGATCTTAGGTTTCCGTAAGGCCTCGGGTGGGAAGTCCGCAGAAATTGGCCGGAGGCAGCAGGCACCGGCGGATTGTATCGCCGCATTGCTGTCGCTGTCTGCACCGACGCAGGGCCTGCCGATGGCGCCTATTGGCTGAGCCGCACCTCACGGGTCAACGGCGGTGGATGGTAAGTACACCATGGATAGGCTGTCTAAATTAGACAGGGTGCCGAGCACCCAGCTCGCGGGTGACGATTCGACCGGGGAAGAGTAACAAGCAATACTAAGAGTCCTCTCTGATTGGGGTCGTTGAGGTCAAGCTGCTCCTGATCTTTCTGGGCCGGATTAATCGCTCCTGTGGGTCACGCGCTTTCGCATGATGGGGTCAGGAGAGCAAGGCGTCTCAATCTGTTTCACGACCTTGCGGGCTTCCGCCCGCAGGCTCTGGACTCTCAACGAGATCGCCTGGCCCTGCGTCCCCACAGGAACGATCCGGTTCACCCTTCCGGGCGGGTTCGTGGTCTTGGGTCCTCCGTTTCAGGCCGCCGCGAGGCCACCATGCGCACCGGGCTCCTTGCCGAAGCGGAACTCGGGTGCGTCGCTCCACATGCGATGCAGGATGACGGCCAGTTTACGGGCCACCGCGACGCGAGCCCGGGCTATGCCGCGGTGCTGGGCAATCTTCATGCCCAGGCCCGCAGGCTCGATCATTTGCGGCTGCGCACCAGCAGCGTGTGTGCCGCCTCGTAGAGCGCGGTGCGGGCGAGTTCGTCGCCGCATCGGCTGACCTTGCCTTGGATGTCGGTCTCGCCCGACTGATAGCGCGCCGGAGTCAAGCCGAGATGCGCGCCCACGTCTCTCGACCGCCGGAAGCGT
>NZ_LN811369.1:98330-113888 GCF_001006805.1 Microvirga massiliensis
CATTGACCCCAGACCACCTCATGGGGGCCGGCCAATCTTTTGCGCAGATCCACGCTGGGCTTGCGCCCCCGCGGGGCGGACTTGGGCAGCAGTGTCTGGATCCGCTCCCATTCGGCATCGGTCAGATCGGTCGGGTAGCGCCGCCGTTCAAACGCTCTTTGGCGCTCACGTTGTTCCTGGGTCCACGGCGTTTCCCAGCCTGCAGGCGAATATCCACCGATTTTCCCCTGGCGAAGATTATTTACCTGGTCCGGGAACCCTTCTCGCGCTTCAAGTCGGTATGGGCCCAGGCACTGAGCACCGGTCAATGGGCGGAAAAAAGTACTACCCGATGAAAATGCCTCGCGTCTATCGCGAGGCAGTGTTTACTATCCCACGTTTCTCGATGCCTGTCGCTACTGGACCAATCTCAGCAATTACCGCGCCTATTTCAGCGATGATAATATCAAGGTGATCCTGTTCGAGCAGTTTGTGGCGCATATTCAGGGAACCATGCGGGATGTGTTTGCGTTCCTCGGCGTCGCCCCCGAAATCAGTATCAACCCTGACCCAACCAAGCAGAATAGCCGGGCCGGAAGAACCATCTATCATCCCTGGAGCAAGCGTTTTGGACGTCTTGTGCCCGATCCAGTCAAGAACGTGCTGCCCAGCCGCCTGCGACTCAGGCTGCGGGCGACGGTCAACAAGCTGCCTACGCCGGAGTTCGATCACACCGATCTTTCGGCCGAGCAGGTCAGCCAAATCTACCAGCAGCTGCCCCCCGAGATCAGGGCGCTCTATGGTTACTGGGTATAGAGGATGACCCCTGGCATTTTTTTGGCCCGGCCGACGGCGCTAAAGTCCCCGCCCCGGGGGAATAGTCTGCCCCAATCACCAGCGCACATAGGACGTCCCTGATCTCAGCTTCTACAAAGGGCTTTAACTCCGGCCCGCGAAATCGATTGTGCAATTGCAGAGAAATCGGACGATGAGTCTGGAGGCTACCGGACGCGTCTCGCTCATTCCGGCTCTTCAACACAACGCTCCCTGAGGAATTCACGAACATGGCTGTCGGGAGAAAATCTATCTTGAGCCGCATCGTACCAGGCTTGCGCTGGCGCTTGAATCGACGTGTACGGCCCTACATAGCCTTGGTGAGGTCGTCCGTCTTATGGCGTCTTCGGCACCGCAGAAAACGACACCGCTTGCCAGGTGAACTAATTGTTTCTTTAACATCTTATGAGCCTAGATTCCGCACCCTGGCTGCGACCCTGCACTGCCTTCTTTCGCAGACCATAGCGGCAGATCGAACAATTCTCTGGATCTCGTATAAGGATGAAGCCCTACTTCCACCTGACGTTCAGCGGCTTCGCAAACATCAGTTGGAGGTGCGAACAACCGAGGACATCGGCCCCTATACAAAGATAATTCCAGTAATCAGGACCTTTCCGAATGCGTTCATCGTCACTGCCGATGACGACGTCTATTACGAGCCCTTATGGCTGGAGAAGCTTGTTCAAAACTGGGATGGGCGAATGAACCAAATCGTATGTCATCGAGCACACAAGATTTCATTCGACAAGCAGGGCTGTCTGCGGCCATACGCGCAGTGGCTGTATGAAACCAGAGAGCCTGAAGAGTCTATTGCGATATTTCCGACCGGGGTCGGGGGCGTTCTCTACCCACCCGGATCACTCTCCACCGAAGTCCTCGATGAGATTTCCTTTCGGGAGCTTTGTCCCAAAGCTGATGACATATGGCTCTACTGGATGGGAAGACGAGCCGGAAGCAGTTTCAAAAAGATTGGCGGCCATCAGGTCCTAGTGCACTGGCCTGGCTCTCAGATGGTGGGGCTTCATCGTCAGAACCTGGGTCTTGGATTTAACGACCAGCAAATCCGGAACCTCGCCGCAAGGTTTGGTTATCCGGAATTCTAGAGCTGTTTCCGCTGTCGCGAAATCAGCTCTCTCCTTTGGTTTTCTTGCATTTTCTGCGGTGAACCGGATCCGCTTCAACGGAAAATGCACCAGCCACTCCGCGGTCTACAACACGTTCAATCTCCGGCGCCACCTCGTCTCCCGTCGCACGCTGCGCGTTTTCCGGAGCGAAGCGGCGGACCAATGGCAGCGCGCGACCGTCGCTGTGTGAGCGGAATATCATCTCTGCTACATCGCGACTTCACTTAAGTTCTCGTGACAACGCTGTCCATCTCGCCGCCGCCTTCCTGGCTTTGAAATGAATATCCACAGGACTAAGGTCAAATTGCAGGAAGTTGCAAACGCTAATACTTTCGTAACTTACTCATCAGATTGGTAGATCGGTCCAGCGACCTCAAGACTGGGACTCTGCGTCGGATCCGGCGGTAAGCTCCAAGTACGAGGTCCTCCAGACTGCGGGGAGTGGCTCTTGGGTTAATCGGTATGTTTCTAATTTCCGGGCATCTGCGATTTGTGAATTCGTGGAACAGCGAGGCTTTGATCCGATCCTTAAGAGGGGCTGCTAGCAGCAAGCTCAAGGCACGTCGCGAATTGAAGATGATGTTTGTATCAAATGCGAAATCGGAGCCTAGAAGAACCTGCGCGTGCCAGGTCGACATACGGTGCTCCCAATAAACGAGGTCCCATCCATCATAACCCAACAGCAAAGGATTGGCCGGATCGGAAACGTTATATCCAGCTAAATCGAGGAAGGCCTCCATTTCGTGCAACATGTATTGAACTGCCTCTTGGCGAAGGGGTTCACTCCGGCGGTGCTGGTGTGTGGCTATATCGATCCAATTTGAAGCGCTGAAGCGAGTCGGCATTACCGGATGCTTGCGCCAGAAAGCACGCCCGATTTCTGCGAGATTAGAACGCACATGAACATAGTTGTGACCTGAAAACGCCTTCACATAGATTGCGCTCGCTTCGTCAAAGTGCTTGTAGTCCGGCATCGCCTCAACGGCGGCATAGATAGATGGAGCTTCCTCACGGCCGACAACTGAAAGGCGGCGGTGCTCGAAGCCAAGAGATCGGCACAGCTCTCCTGCGACCTTTACGTCGACGGCATCGATCGCGTCGCGGTCGTAAGTGAATGGTACTGTGCTCGGGATGTGTCGAAATGCGGCTAGCGAGGTGCGACTGTCGATCCCGGCGGTCAGGGAGACTGCGGGCGTCCAGCGGGACGCGATGGCATCGGCCGTTCCAACGAGGACCCGCTCTAGCGGATCAATCAATTCTTCTACCGACCTCTCGACCCGCTCCTCCCGCGGCCAGAAGCGGGTGAGTCGTCCGCTGGATAGATCCAGGGCGAAGTTGGCGGGGAGAACGCGCACCCTTGGCACGGGCGAGGCGTTTCCCGGCAGACTATAACGATAGTGTCGGAACAGCTGCGTGCGCGGCTCGCGGTCTAATATCTCTCCTAGAATAGTCGAATGGGAGGCGATTATGGACAAGTCTTCTGCAAAGTAGGTCGACCGCGTTGCGCATGCATCGTTGAACACGGTCCACTTTCCGTGGGCGTAACAGATCGCGGTATAGCGTCCGACTAGGTGATCCGATGAGGTGAGCATCATTTCGATGCCGCCTTGCAGCGCGGTGTGCAGAAGCGTGCAAGCGATCTCTGATTCGGAGACGTGAGGCGTTTGCAGATCGATGCAATGCCCGATTAATACGAGGAAAGAAGCCTCGGCGGCAGCTATGTGACACCGGTAATCAGGCGAAATCTGGAGATGCCCCAAGGGGACTGATACATCATTCATGCTAGGTGCTTCGTAGCGCCTATCAGGTGAGAAAAAGAAGCTGTGAGGGAGAAAGTCGCTCCAGCGCCAGCGTATCTCGTCTTTAGGCACTCTCGATGTCGAAATTTCCCTCATGACTTCCCATGCCGGATGTGCTTAAGTTCAGTCGAATCTAGCTGGTGGCTCGGTCGAGCGAAAGCAGCTTAGCTGCTCTGGTGCATGCATCAGATCATCGGAGTAACTTCTGCTCAAAAACCTTACTGCCACAGGGCTGCAGGTGCCGAATTATTCGAAGGTGGAGTCGTAATTCCTCAGCTCCAGAGCGCATGTGAGCCGGCAGATACTCGGCTGATCGAATCATGCAAGTAATCGACACGGTGGAAACTCCCGAGTCGGCTTATGTCCTATCATTTACAGTATGATGACTTCTGCACACTTCCCTACTTTGCGCCTTGGTTGTCCTGAGGCGCCGATGCGGCTTCTGTGGGGACCAGTCCTTCCTCCAGAAGAAGGGTGTAGAGCCGATCGGCCAGCAGGCGGTGCCCTTCGGCATTGGTGTGGTCGTCCCAGGGAGCGACCCAGAGCGACTTGCGATCCCGGACATTCGCGAAAGATCCTTGCAGATCAAGAACCGGGAGCTTGGCTGATTGTCCCAAGCTCACCAGACGATCGAACACTTTGCTGCGCGACCGGCCGTCACTTGGAATTTCAAGGATGACCAGTGCCGGTTGAATACCGTGCGCCAAAGCCTGTTCGCGGAAACTCTCCAGGATCGCCCTGAGTACGTCCTCGGCGAACGGGGCAAGCCTGCTCTGCAGGACTTCCTCCTCCGGCAGGGCCTCAGCCTTGATGCCCGCTTGCCCCATGGCGCTCTTGATGGACGGAAACTGATCGAGGAGCTGGTTCTTCACCAGATGCCGAACCGACCTGAAGGTCCAGTCGAATTCCGACTTGGCGCGTGCAGCTGCGGCGACATACAGGATCAGATCGGGCCGAAGTGGGATCACCCGCTGCTCGATAGCTGCAAGCTTCTGTGTGGGATGATACCCATTGAGTGAAAAGTTCAGGATCTCGAACTTCCTCCCGGTCAGTGGACCCAGTTCACGGTTCAGACGGTCCTCTAGAACGTTCTCGTAGGCTTCATCGTCTTCTACCCCCCAGCCCATGTCATGCGAGGAGCCAACCAGACCAATGCGGAAGGTGGTCGGACCAGGCTTGAGCGGATACTCACGATCACGCAAGCCGAGGCTGTTGATTGTCCGCGTGGTTCCCGTAGCAATCGTTGCCGTTGACGGAACGAATTCTTTCTCGAGGGCGTCGTTGCGCAACCGGATCGGCACCGATCCCTTCCAGTCCGGTGGTGCATTGCCGAGCATCGTCCACAATTCGCCGTCGAAGCGTGCTGCATTGCCGAGATCTTCGTAATAGCCGCGAATGAGCTTCTTGGAATCGGCAGCATTGAGCTGCTCTCGGTCACGCAGATCTTTTACAAAGGTTGTCAGAGCCGGCGACAGCGGTCTCAGCAGCGTTGGCTGAAGGGCAACGGCGATAAGCAGGCTGGCAATCAGTGAGACAGCCGCTGCCTGGATCAGGAGGGGCATATCCGATTGCACGGTCCTGGTGCCGCTGCCAAAGACCTCGCGCCTTCGATATCGAAGAATGGCTCCGAGCACACCGATCCCGGCCGGAATGCCGAGGAGAACCGCTATGTCGAGCGGCCCCGAGTTGAGAAGAGCTCGTCCGACCTGAGCAAGCTCCGCGACATTTGGCGTGCTCCAGATCGTCCACAGGATGCAGATAGACACGAACGTGCCGGTAATCTTTAAGGCAAGCAGCGCGTCACCCCGGAAGGTTCGCGCCTGCCGCGTGAGCGATCTTTGCCGGCCCTTGCGGGATTCCAGAAGCACATTGAGTGACACCACGAGTCCGAGCCCGAGCCAGAACACCAGATCAGACCACACGACTGGGAACTCGCCTCGGATCCAGAACCATTGATAGGAGTGGAGAAGCCAAGTTGCGGCGAACGCGATCAGCGTCGCCAGCAAGATGGCAGGCGTCTCACCCCGCTTGCGCAGCGAGAAGTAAATCGGGTTGAAAATGAGCTTCTGGATGAAATCTTTCCAGTAGATGTTGATCCTTCGCCAGAAGTCGGTGAAGCTTGAAGAGAACAGATACAGGTGATGGGTCTCGGCGAGGCCGAAGCCGTACAGGTGGAGCAGCCCGACGATGAGATGAAAGATTCCAGATATCTTGAGATACAGCAGGAACGTCGCGATCATGTAGCGCGCCGCGTCCATTCCGGTCACGGCGCTCGCAGGCTCAGTGACCACCAGGAAATAGACGAACTTGTACAGGATCAGTTGAACAAGCCCCCGCAGCATCCATTTCACGCCGGTCTGATACAGGCGCAGCGGGTCGTCGTTGTAGATGCTGCGCTGGAGCGTCTTGTAGTCGACCACTGGAAAAAGCGGGAAGCAGACATTCGGCAGCAGAAAGAAATACGAGAACGCGCGGCCAACGCTGAAGGGGCCAGCTCCGTGCTTCAGATCGTAGAGGTAGATGACTAGCCGGAACATGAACATCGCGCCCAGGATCGGCCAGATGGTCATCGGGATCAGCGCGAGCTGCGGTACGACCTGCTTGCGTGCCAGCGCTAGCGCCAGTCCCACAGCCGCAATGAGCGCTACGCGTTTCCAGATTGCGATCGGCAGATGGCACAGCGCAATGAGCAACCCTCCCAGGGAGAGCAGCCACAACCCTGCCTGCCATCCGAACACGAGAGGCACGCTCACGACTGAGAGGGCAGCGAAGAAATTGATCCTCGAGGCAGCGGGAAGAAAGTGGTGGACGAGAAAGCCGCCGAAGGCGAGAAGCATGACTGACTCGAAGGCCGGGCTTTCGATGTTGAACAGCATGATCGCGGCGGCGACGAGCACGAGCTCTACGGCGATGACGGCGAAACCAATGAGCCGATCTGCCTTCAGATCTTGGCGAAGCTGTCCGCTATAGGTTTGGGTGTCGCTATCGGCGTCTGTGTATGGCGCGCCTTCAGCTGCAACCGACATGCCCGCAACCGCACGGACGAATTCCCAAACTCGCCCTAAGCGCACTGGGATCGTAGGAGCTTCCATCGGCATGGTCTCCTTGCTTCCGCAAGCCCGGCTTTCTAATGGTGCGCGGGGGAAAAATATACCGGGCATATGGCTGTCGATCCAGCGATGAACGTGCGCTAATATAGCGAGCGAAAACGAGAAGCTCTGACCATCAGGAGCTTAGGGATGCAAGCGAATAATCGCCGACGATTGTCTCGGTACCGTAGGACCAAGTCCTCGGATCGCGCACCGTTTCTTTTGACCGCCGCTGGACAGGATCAGCTGAAATCTAATTTAGATCGCACGAAGCCGCACTCGGAGATGGTCTGGCCGAAGGCTGTAAATACCAACGTGCAGTTGCCACCCGGACGACCATTGAACAACTCCTGCTGGGAAAGTGTTCAAACCTTGCCGCTCGCGGAATAAGCAGAGTTTGCTTGCAAATCGTCGTGCAGATTGGCTATAATATTAACAGCGATATGGGTAGCAGCAAGCATAGTGCTGCGCAATGGATCCGAATACCTACCAAAAAGATCAGTGTAGCACGATTGGTTGGCGGGAGCGGCAGGAGATTACATGGCGAACGAGAGCTCCGTAATGCACACCGTGAGAGATTTTATCCTTGAGGAATTCCTTCCTGGCGAGGAGCCCAGCAAGCTCACACCGACCACGCCGCTGGTGTCTACGGGCATTCTCGATTCCTTGGCAACCTTGAAGCTGATTTCTTTTCTAGAACAAAGGTTTGATGTCCAGATCAAGGCTCATGAAGCAGATGAGGAACACCTGAACACGTTGCAAAAGATCTGCGAACTGGTCGATTCGAAGCGCTAACCGTCCTCATAGCCTCACTGCGCTTGCGAGGTCCTATGAACGTGAGTCTCCATGGATATCTTGACGACGCTACAAGTCGGTGGCCCGACAAGATTGCCATTGAGGAGGCAGACGGCAGCTCTATCACCTATCGAGAGCTTAATCGTCTGTCCGATAGGATGCGTGACCGATTGATTAAGCTTGGAGTGCATTCCGGCGACCGCGTGGGATTTTGGATTCGCAAGTCGATCGATGTTGTTGCAGTGATATTCGGCGCGCTGAAGGCTGGCGCGGCTTACGTGCCGGTTGACCCCTCGGCACCGGCAGCGCGCAACAACTATATCCTCGCTGATTGTGCAATGACGGTGATCGTTGTCGAGAGGCAATTTGAGCCGCAATTGAGTGTAGTGCTCTCTTCGCAGGGTACTCGACCGGCAATTCTCGTGATTGAAGGGGCGGGCGGCGGTGCTTTCCTGCGTCATATGCTCGAAGAGGAAGATCGCCTCGCTGAAGCACTGCAGGTTTTCTCCGCGCGAGTTCAGCCGGACGACCTCGCATTCATTCTTTACACCTCTGGCTCTACGGGCAGGCCGAAGGGAGTCCAGCTAACGCATCTTAACGCCGTGAGCTTCGTTGAGTGGTGTGCCGAAGCCTTCGCGCTTCTACCGACAGATAGGTTTTCCTCTCACGCCCCATTCCATTTCGACTTGTCCGTCTTCGACATCTTCAGTGCTGTAAAGCATGGCGGCACTATGGTGGTAATCGGCGAGGAGACCGGAAAGAGGCCTTTCGAACTCGCTCAACTCATTGCCGACACGAACATTACGGTCTGGTACTCGGCGCCATCCATTCTGAGCCTTATGACGCAGTTTGGAGAACTCGATAGCCGTAACTACTCATCGCTGCGACTCGTCCTCTTTGCTGGAGAGGTTTTTCCCATCACTCATTTGAAGGCACTGGTTAAGTACTGGCCGCACCCGCGCTATTTCAATCTCTATGGGCCGACTGAAACGAACGTGTGCACCTTCTACGAGGTACCAACACCAATCTCCGAAAGCCGTACAGAGCCAATGCCGATTGGCCGGATCTGTTCCCACCTTGATGGCATCCTGATCGATCCTGATGGCAGAGTGGTAGAGAAGGGTACTGAGGGCGAGCTTTGTATCCGCGGTCCCGGAGTCACACGAGGCTACTGGAACTTGCCAGACCAGTCAAAGAAGGCCTTCATCGGCGTAACGGGCGCAACGTACTATCGAACCGGTGATATCGTGCGGGAACAGGGTGACGGCAACTTACAGTATTTGGGCCGCAAGGATAGAATGATCAAGAAGCGTGGATTCCGAGTTGAACTCGGCGAAATTGAAGCCTGCTTATACCGCCACCCCAGTGTTCAGGAGGCCGCTGTCGTAGCGCTGGCGGACGAAGCATTGGGGATGAAGGTACACGCGCATCTCGTTTGCAAGGACGGCAAGAGGTTGTCGCTGATCGAGATGAAGACCTTCTGCTCCGAACACATCCCTGTCTATATGATTCCGGATCTTTTCAGCTTTCATCCCTCTCTGCCCAAGACTTCTACTGACAAAGTCGACTATCAGACCCTGAAGGCACAGAGTTAGGGCTGTCATATGGACTTTGCTTGGTCTGAAGAGCAAGCTCAGTTACGTGAAGCGGTCAAGAGCTTTGCGCTCGAGGAGCTCAACGGCGGCTTGCGTGAGCGTGAAAAACATGGCGAGTTCAATCGCATCGGATGGAAGAAGTGTGCCGAGTTCGGAATTCACGGGCTGCCAGTTCCGACAGAATATGGTGGCATGGGGGCCGATCCATTGACGACGGTTGGCGTCCTTGAGAATCTCGGCTACGGCTGCAGAGACAACGGCTTGGTCTTTTCGATCAATGCTCACATGTGGACACTCGAAATGCCGTTGCTCGACTTCGGCAGCGAAGAGCAGAAGCGCAGATATCTGCCTCGCTTATGCGACGGTAGCCTTATCGGCGGGAATGCGATGACCGAGCCGGGGTCCGGTTCCGACGCTTATAGCCTCCGGACCACGGCGGAACGCCGCGGCAGCAGATATATTCTCGACGGCAGCAAGACCTTCGTCTCGAACGGCAGTGTGGGTGATCTGTTCATCGTCTACGCCACTCTCGATCGGTCAAAGGGACCGAACGGCATTTGCGGTTTTCTCGTCGAAAAGGGGTACCCTGGGTTCGAGATCGGCCGACCGCTCGAGAAGATGGGCCTGCGAACCTCGCCGATGGCTGAACTTTTCTTCGATAATTGCGAGGTTCCGGTTGAAAACCTTCTCGGTCGCGAGGGAAGCGGAATGAGCCTCTTTACGCACTCGATGAACTGGGAGCGGAGCTGCATTCTGGCTAGCGCTGTCGGAGCGATACAGCGACTGTTCGAAACCTCGGTCCGTTACGCAAGAGACCGGAAGCAATTCGGCCAATCCATCGGGAAATTTCAACTCGTCGCGACCAAGATTGTCGACATGAGGATGTGTCTGGACCAGGCGCGAGCGGCTCTCTATCAAACAGCCTGGCTGCATGGCAAAGGGAAGAGTATCTTTCTCGAGGCAGCCCTGGCGAAACTCACGATCAGCGAGAACTGGGTGAAGTGCGCAGAGGACGCGATCCAGATACACGGCGGCTACGGCTACATGGTCGAGACGGAGATTGAGCGTGAATTGCGCGACGCCTTGGGCAGCCGACTTTATTCAGGCACTTCCGAAGTGCAGAGGGTCATCGTAGCAACACTTCTAGGTCTTTAGGAGACCTAAATTAGAAGGATCATGTGGCTTCGCCGACGGATTCGTTCCAGCAGTTGACAACCTCGCTCGTGCTAGAGGGTGGCAGTCACAAGGGCCTGTTCGGTCTCACAGGCAACAACTGACAGGCTGCTGCGAGTGAAATGCTTGCCGGCCAAGTTGGAAGAGCGGCCATTGGCATAGAGCAAATCTAACCTAGTACCCGAAGTCACAGATCCGCGAAACGCGGTTTGAGGCGTTTTTGATGAACCTCGGACTTGGACCAGGCGAAGGGGTAGGCGGTTTCGTTGTAGTCGGCGACGAACGCATCAATGTGTCTCCGGAGTTCGGCAACGCCGGTGAAGCTGGCGCCGTGCAGCGCTTGGCCAGCGACGATCGAGAACCAACACTCGACCTGATTGAGCCAGGAGGCGCCGGTCGGCGTGCGTAGTGGCCGTCCAGAGGTCTGATTACAACCGATTCGAACGATTCAAGATGTCTTCGGACAGACACTTACTCTACCGTCGGCAAAAGCCAGGCCGTCAGCCTTCCGTGATATTGCTACTACAGCTTTCACCCGCGCATGCCGTTTCAATTGTTTCAGAAGCGTAGTTGCGGCTCCTTGTTCTACTTTCGCTCCGCCGCAAATTGTGCGATAGTTTAAGTATGCTTCCTAACCTCATCATCATAGGCGCGATGAAGTCTGCCACGAGTAGCCTTCATTATTACCTTAGGTTTCATCCAGATATATCGATGTCGCACCAGAAGGAGCTCAATTTCTTTGCAGAGGAGGATACTAGCTGTGTAAACTCGAAAAGCCAGAACAAAGGTCTGGAATGGTACAAGTCGAACTTCAATGAAATTTCATTTGTTCGCGGGGAATCCTCACCGAGCTATACCTTCTATCCGAGGCACATTGGTGTGCCTCGGCGGATGCACTCGGTGATACCGAACGCCAAACTCATCTATATCGTACGGGACCCGATTGAGCGGATGCTCTCCCACTACGTCCACAATGTTCACAGGGGCAGAGAGAGGAGGAGAGCAGAAGATGCATTGCTCGATCCCAATGAGATCTATCTCGCCGTCAGTTCCTATTACATGCAGATCGCTCAGTTCTTAAATTATTATCCGCGACAACAGATTTTGATTGTAAGCACCGAAGAGCTTTTCAGTAGACGGTTGGAGACTCTTAAAGTTATTTTTAATTACCTCGGGGTCCATTCCGATTTTCATACGGAAAAGTTTGCGGAGAGAAGGCATCTTTCCAGCTCAAAGAGAAGACGTACACTGGCGGCAGAATTCCTCTTCAAGGCGGGGGGAGTTGCAAAAAAGTACATCCCCATCTCAGAGGCCGTCAGGTCACGCGTAAAGAGTCTCATTGAGGCGCGGCTGACGAGCCCGATTGAAAGGCCGGAACTCACTGATGATCTCCGGCGAGAAATCGCGAGCGCCCTTTCGGAGGATGTTGCAAAATTCCGCCGCTTTGCGGGAAGAGAGTTTGGCGAGTGGAAATGGGCGAGCGAATATTGAGCTGCAGACCGCTGGAAGATCATGAACACTCCTGACAGCGCAGAAACAACTTGCACTGGATCGACTTCAAATCACATGGCGTTAACAAGGAATGGAATGGTCATTGGCGTGCTCTGACTGGCTGTGGCAAGCACTTCAGTGATCCGCCCCCATGGAGTGATCCGGTTGGAATGTTAGTGGAGTGACGGCCTTTCTGCCAGTACGGATGGTGCTGTTGGTTGGGGATGCGGAGCTGCCCGCGCAGACATGGCCGGGACGAAGACCTCTGGGGCCGGCGGCTTGTAACCGAGCGATCCATGAGGCCGCAAAGTATTGTAGTGCCGCCTCCAGCTTTCGATCACGACCTTCGCCTCCTTGAGCGAAGAGAAGATCTCACCATCGAGTAGCTCATCCCGGAGCCGGGCATTGAAGCTCTCGATGAAGCCGTTCTCCCACGGGTTGCCTGGGGCGATGTAAGCGGTCTTTGCTCCAACCGCCGTAATCCACTCCTGGACGGCTTTAGCAATGAACTCCGGGCCATGGTCTGAGCGAACATGCCCAGGCACGCCGCGCAGGATGAACAGGTCCGAAAGCACATCGATCACATCAGTGGCCTTGAGCTTGCGGCTGACCCGGATCGCCAGGCACTCATGCGTGAACTCGTCGATCACGTTCAACATCCGGTACTTTCTCCCATCATGGGTGCGATCCTCCACGAAGTCGTAGCTCCAGACGTGGTTGGGGCTCTCGGCCCGCAGCCGGATGCATGAACCGTCAGATGGCCACAGACGCCCTCGCTTGGGTTGTTTAGCGGGAACCTTCAGCCCCTCCCGTCGCCAGATCCGCTCGACCCGCTTGTCGTTCACGACCCATCCGGCTGTCGAGCGCAGGAGTTCTGCGATCTTGCGGGAGCCCTAGCGGCCGTACTGGCGGGCGAGTGCGATGATGTCGGCCGTGAGCCGTTCCTCATCGTCTCGCCCGCGCGGAATACGCCGTTGTGTCGAACGATGCTGGCCGAGCGCGCGGCAGACCCGCCGTTCAGACAGCTTCAGCTTGGATCGGACGTGATCGATGCAGGCACGGCGACGGGCGGGGCTCAGAAGTTTCCCGAGGCAGCCTCTTTCAGGATCAGCTTGTCCAGCGTCAGATCGGCCACGGCGCGCCGCAGCCGGGCATTCTCCGCCTCCAGATCTTTCAGGCGCTTGACCTGATCGGATTTGAGTCCGCCGTACTCCGACCGCCAGCGATAATAGGTCACCTCGGTCACGCCGATGGCGCGCACCGCATCGGCAACGGATTGGCCTTGCGAGACCATCACATCGACCTGGCGTAACTTGGCGACAATCTCTTCCGGCTTGTGACGCTTCTTGGGCATTTCGGTCCTCCTGTGGGCCTCAAGACATACTTCAGGATGGACCAGTTCAATGGGGGTGGACCAGTAATCCCGACAACCGCTCAGCAGCGCCGCCGCCCCGGCTTCGACCGTGAGGCCTATCGGGCGCGCAATCGCGTCGAGCGTCTGGTCAATCGCCCCAAACAGTTCCGCCGCATCGCCACGCGATACGAAAAGCGCGCCGCCAACTACCTCGCCATGCTGTACATTGCGGCCATCACACTCTGGCTATAGCTCGTTGCAGACACGCCCTAGTGCTAGCCTGCACTATGCATAGGTCGCTCGGCCGTGCCTGGAAGCTGTGTTTGGTCTCAGCCCAGTGGACGGGCGTGCGCAGCTCACGGCGCGTCTTTGAGCATCACTCACTCCGGCCAGTGCTGGCGAAAAGCGGAGACGAGATAGACGGGCGCATGACCGGCGGTGTGGTTGTGGCTGCACCGCGAGGTCTTGTCATCCAGGTGGACCTTCTCCCCTACAAAGGCAACAGCAAGGCTCTGCGCGATGGCTCTAACTCACTCCATCCCACAGAATTATGCCAAATACGAGCTGTAGACCGCCACCAGCTTGAATTCAGAACCTTAGGACCGACATAACAGATCATTGACAAGATCAATAACATGAGCGTTAGATCGCTCAGATGGTCTCTCGGGAAAATTCACATGATCGACCGGGACCGAAAATTCATCTTCGTTCATATCCCTAAGACGGGCGGAACCAGCTTGGTTACCGCCCTCTACGCGACGAAGCAGAAGCGGACGCATACGCCATTCCGAATTTATGAGCGCGGCATGATCTCCTATCTGGCACAACGTAACATTGCGGTGATTGCCGAATCGGAAATACGTGCCTTGTTCAAGGAGAAGGTGAAGGAATTGCTGCGCAGCAGACATTTCGCGTCGGACCTCAGTGGATACCGGTCCTTCTCGATCGTGCGGAATCCCTGGGACCGCACAGTCTCGTGGTACAAGAACGTGACAAGAGACGAATATCACTGGCGGCCGCTCCGTGTTGATCCATCAATCGACTTTGCCAGTTTCGTGCGACAGTATCTTCATGTGCACTGGGCACTACGGCCGCAGACATATTGGTTGTCTTCGTGGTCCGGAGAGGTCGGGGTTGAGCGAGTGTTCCGGTTGGAAGACGCGCCGCAGGTCTGGACGCAGATCTCGGACTATATCGGCGTGCCTATACCTTTGGTCCATGAAAATGC
This sequence comes from Microvirga massiliensis, assembly GCF_001006805.1. GTDB lineage: Bacteria > Pseudomonadota > Alphaproteobacteria > Rhizobiales > Beijerinckiaceae > Microvirga > Microvirga massiliensis. Next base: position 112,792 of record NZ_LN811369.1, read on the forward strand.
AGCACCCGACCAGCGTCCCTATCAAGAGTTTTATGATTCAGAGACGCGGAATCTGATCGCTACAACCTACGCCGACGAGATTGAGCGTTTCGGCTATAAATTCTCCGATCCAATTCGAGAGACACGCCCCTTCACACCGACGCAATTCACGTAAGTGTCGCACTTCGTGAAGCGGCAAAAGGGGGACCGACGAGTACATCGAATGAGGCCATTGATCTCTCCTGAGTCTCTGGGCAAGTTTGCCTGAGACTCTCTATCGCCGCCGACCGCTGCTCGCGCCCCGTGCATCTGGCCGCCAAGGACGACGAGACCATGAAAGCCACGAGCGCCTCTGTGAGGAAGGCGCTCGTGGCTTTCCCCTTTACGGTCACGCACGTACTCACCGACCGTGGCTCATGCTTCACGGCTGATGGCTTTGAACGCACTTGTCGCAAGCTGAAGGTGCAGCACCGGATGGCAAAACCCACACGCCCCAGACCAATAGCCCTGTCGAGCGCTTCGACGGACGCTGGCCGCGCAAGGTGCTAAGCATTACCATCGCGACCTGGGGCCCCTCCTCAAAGGCTTCAACCAGGCCTGCAACAGGCGCCGACAGCGCGTGCTCAAGGGTGCCTCTCCCGAGCTGGTCGTGCGACGTCGCCTCGCGGTTGCGCCGGACCGAGCCAATATGCGCTATAAACTGCCCAATCCGGGCGCCTTGCCTCAGGCCCTGAAGGTCGTCGCAGCCGCCAAGGACGTCTCGCATCCAGTCACTCCCCGCAGTCTGGAGGACCTCATACTTGGAACTTACCGCCAGATTCGGCGAAGAGTCCAAGTTTTGACATCGCTGGACTGATCTACCAATCTGATCGCTACGCTGCGGTAACCTCTTGAGCCTACCCGATCCGCAACGCCCGTGGAACAGTTACACAGAGGGATGCGCGGAGAGTAGTTCGATCAGGGCTGTACTAGGCCTTAAGCAAAGTTGGAGGCCGAGGATTATGCTGCGGATGGCCGGCCCCCATGAGGTGGTCCGGAGTCAATGTTAGTGGATGATTGGCCATGGCGCCACGGCCGGGGTGGCCGGCGGAGCTGGTTGGGGTTGCGCAGCCGGCCAT
>NZ_LN811370.1:0-5868 GCF_001006805.1 Microvirga massiliensis
AAGACCGCCAACGTGCTCAACACGGTGCCGAAATCCGTGCAGCCGGGGATCAAGGCAGCCCTGCGCGAGATCTATTTGGCGCCCACACGAGCGCAGGCCGAGGTCGCCGTCGATCTGTTCGCGGACGCCTACAGGACGCGCTATCCGAAAGCCGTGGCATGCGTGCGCAAGGATCAGCGGGCACTGCTGGCCTTCTACGACCTGCCCGCCGAGCACTGGATCCATCTGCGGACCACGAACCCGATCGAGAGTGTGTTTGCCACAGTTCGCCATCGCACGGTGCGCACCAAGGGCGCGCTGTCCCCGACGACGGCCCGGCTGATGGTGTTCAAGCTCGTGATGGCAGCTTCTAAAACCTGGCGTCGGTTGATGGGCGAAAACCAGTTGCCCAAGGTGATCGCCGGTGTCAGATTCCAGGATGGCGCCGAGATCCTTCCGACGCCAGCACACAACGTCGCCTGATCAGCCCCATCACCCAAAATCCGTCATAGCTCGTGTCTCGCGTGGCACAGCAATGGGAACATCGAACATTTCATCCCATTCCTCGCTGTGGACCTTCCAGCAGATCCGCGTTTCGATGACGCAATAGGTTCCGGTCGTTGTCTCGACGGTGAATTCTTTCTCCGAATTCTGGGTCGCGTCGCCGACGCTGTGGCCAATCCCGTTCAAGGTCCTCTCCTGCTATCTGCGTTCTGGCAGGGGCAGTGGGCACAACGGATGTGGACAGGTCATCGTCCGCACGTCGGTGGCTGCCTTGTTGCAGCGCGGGCAGCGCGTTGGCTTGTCGCTCATTGTCCATCGTCTCCAGAGGGATTGAAACTAGCGGCCGTGTTCCGGGTCGAACTGCATGGCATCATCAAACGTGTCCCGCAGGTCGAAGCCCTCGCGTTTTGCCAATCCGCGAAGCGTGAGCAGGATGTGCCAGACGTCTGTCGCCCGGCCGTTTCTCTCCTCGAGGCCGGCCAACTGGTTGTGCATGTCGCAAAGCTTGTCGGCTAGAGCCGCATCGTTGCGCTCGACGTCCGTCAGGGGCGGTGTGTTTTTCATGTCGATACCTCTCGAAAGGGCTCTAAGGCCATGGAGGGAGGGGGGCGCTGAGGCGCTCCGTCGGGGAGGAGTTACTGAGAGCAAGAGCCGTCACGGCGCGTATGGCGGCCATCCGCGCTCGACTCAGTCGCCAAGTCTTGATTGGGGTGCGATCAGCACCGGGAGATTGGGAGAGAGATACGAGCCTGATCGAAGCCGCTCTTGAAGGCTGCGGCGTAAACCGCGGCAGCGCGCATCACCTCATCGAGGTTGCAGACCGACGGCATCGTGAACAGGATCGCCTCACCCTCGAAGTCTTCGATGTGCCAGTCACCCGAGGCGGGATCACGGACGACCATCATGGCCTCGTCTGTCGGGATCCCACGTGCGAGGTCGTCAGCCGCCGGCCAGGCGCTCTCCGCCTTCAGGGCTGGAGCATTGTCGTTGGCGTTCTCGAGAAGACCGACGAGGCAGGAGCTGAATGCGATCGGTATACGAGCCATGCTGCTTACCGTTTCGTCGACGACGGCCCACCTATCGCATGGGCCCAAATGAGGAGTCCCAAGGCGGAATTCGGTTTCCACCGCAGCTTTGGGACGCCCGGCGAGTCGAGGTGAATCCTTTCTTAACGGTTCACCCTTTGATGGTCTGGGCCAGGAACTCGATCGAGGCATGCTTCTCGCCATTGGCATCGGTCCAGCGACGCGCGCCGTTGAGGCCCGCGAGATTGATCGCGCGGCCGACCTCGAAGAGCGAGAGCAGATGAACGGCTTCCGCCGGAGTGAGATAGGACGCCAGGACGTAGCTCGCCCGGACTGGGCGGCCGTTCTCCAGCGTGCCGAGGATCGAGACGGTGAGCTCGCCGGCGCCGGCCGGCGACACATTCAACTCGGTGATCTCGGCGATCCGGATCGTCGTCACGGACAGGCGCCGGCGCATCGCGCGGTCCTGCTGGCGCGCGGCGAGGCGAATGGCCCGGGCCTCGGCCGCGAGGTCCTGGGTGGAGACAATCGAGGAAGCAACAGAAACGCGACGCATGTTGGGTCCTTCCGGGATTTAGATCCGATGGGGGAACACCCATGGGTCGAGGATCAGATCCCTAGATCGTCGCCGACGGCTCTTTCCTGAGCCGCTGGACCAAGCAGAGCAGGTTAACGAACCGACCGATAGACCTCGTCGATCCTGCGCTGCTTGGAATCGCGCTTCGCCTCGTAGACCTCCTGCGCGCGTCGCATGGTGACGGCGAGCTCGCACTCGACCCTCTCGGACTCGAGGCTGAACCGCTTGGCACAGGCCTCCTTCAAGTCCTCGCGGGGCGCGAGGGCACCGATCACGGCGGGCACCAAGATGAAGATGACCACCAGGGCGACGATCACCTTCAAGGCGGTCCCGAAAGGTGACTTGCGTGGCTCTTTCGCAGCGCTCGCATTGCGGCGCCGTGGAGTCCTGACCTCGTCGGGCCGCAGGGTAATCTTGTCGTTCATCATCGTCAGCGGCTCGCCCGATCGGCATCGTCGATCCTGCGAGCCTTGGCCCGATCAGCGGCATCCTGTGCTTCCAAAGCCCGCTTGGCCGTGACGACAAACTCGCACTCCGTAATCTCGCGCTGGGTATAGAAGCGCTTCTCGCAGGCCTGCCGGATAGTTTCCGGAGGTGTGTTCACGCCGATGATGAACAGAACCGCGAGCACGCCGATAATCGCGGCAGCAATCCAGCCGAAAGCCTTAGCGGCTATCTTGTCGCCTATGGTGGGATCTGTGGCCGGCATCTCCAGGCGTTCCCGCGCCTGGCGCTGGTCATGCTCCTCATGGAGTCGCCTGAGTTCCTCGACGCGCTGTGCAACGCTGTCTTGCATTTGCTGTGCTCTCAAAGATTGCACGTGGCTCTCCTGGTCTAAGTGTTTTCTCGCAGCCCCGGCTGTCGCCCGGCATTTTCGGAGAAAATTCAGGTGCCTGGATTCACGGGGCCGATTTTCCGTCGGCAGTATCACACGAACCGCACCTCTGGAATTTCAGAATTTAGGGGAGGCCTCGATTTTCCGGGCGGACATAAGAAAAAAGGGCCACGTTCCCGTGGCCCCGGAGGATCGACGCTGCCGCGCCGAAGCCGAGAGAAATTCGCCTAAGCCACACATTCGGCCGCGCGGCGGGTCGAGAAATAGAGATCGAGATCCAGTTCGATGCGATCGTTTCCGATCCGGACGTCAAGCGGGGCGATGCCATTGCGGTCGAAAGTCAGACGGGTCTGCACGAGATCGGCGCCGTTGGCCACTAGGGTCACGTCGAGGGACTCGCCGTTCCCGTCGCAGAGATAGCTCTCGAGATCGGCTACCACCGAGATGATCATCGGCTGGAAGACATTGAGGATGCCAGCCTTCGCGCCAATCAGCGCGATCTCGGCGGTGCTGCAGCACGGGCTCAGGGCCTTGAGGTGCAGCCAGTTCGGGCCGCGGCGCTTTGGGCGGATCTGAGCCGGGAGAAAAGACGAAAATCGCGTGATTTCGAGGGTCGCGAGCATGGGATTTTCTGATTTTGGGCAGGAAGCCGATTTTGGGAATTGCTCCCCAACTTTGGGGTTTAGGAAATATTAAATGAGCCGTGCGGGCCTGTCAAAAACTGGCGTCGAACGGCCAAGCTATTTCTGGGATTTGGCAAAAATGCCTCAGTGGGCGACCGGCATCGTTGATCGGGCCCAGTAGCGGCCGGGCTCCCCGGTGCTATAGGTGCCGCGGCCGACGACGTCGCGGGTCCGCCCGGCGACCCCGACGATCTCGGTGAACAGAGCATCAGTCGGCTCGCGATCCCCGATCCAATAGTGGACCGAAACACCCTCGCACGAGACCAGCTCGGTGTTGTAGGCGACCCGGGTTCCGTCCTTGAGCACGATATCGCCCTCGGCTTTGAGGTCCGGGTCATTCGTGACGAGACGCGGACAGACAATATTCTGGCTCATCAGGCTGGCTTCCTTTTGGGATTTGGAATTTCGAGACGTTCGGGATTTTTGGTCACGCCCAAGAAAAAACCCGCCCATCGGGCGGGTTGCGGATCGTGGGGCCGAGGACCGGCGAGACCTAAGCTTCGAAGTCCGTGTGAAGGCCGAAGTCGAGGTCCAATTCCAGATCATCACTGGACAGCGGGTCGGCTTCCATCTCGGCGAGAGCCACCGTTAGGTTGTGGTTCTCGACCGCGATCATTTCAGCCTCGTTTGCCCAGACGGAAGGGTGATACTGGCCGGGGATCAACTGCAGCGGGGGAAGACGTGCCATGCGGGGTCCGCGCTCCATCAGGTGTCGTCGTCCTCGTCTTCCTCGTCGCCGGTTGGCTCCGGACCGAGGTCCAGGCTGTTCGGATCGTTGCGGTAGTGGTCGCGCCAGCCGACCCGCAGGGGCTCGGGCCATTCGATGATGCTGATCACCTGCAGGTCGAGCAGGATCCTGTCGCCGTCGTTGAGATCGCCGTGCTTCGCCTTGTAGTGCTGGAGAATGGCGCCATCGAGCTCGTGGCTCACCGTTGTTGGGTTCTGGCCGATGAAGGTTAGAAGGTGACCATTCAGGTAGAGGCCGTCCTCGCGACGCTCGATGTGATGCTCAGCCATGGCGGCCTCCGTTCTTTCTCGGGATTTCGAAGCCTTCGGGTTCGCTTTCTCATGTTGAGAGAAATTCGTTTCGCTGGCGCTTCTTCCGGAGTTACGCAGCGGCCTCTCTCACCATGAACTCCTGGTTCGGATCGGCTTTACGATATCCCGCGACGGTCTTGGCATCTTCCCGGAAGGTGAAGCGGGAATGGTGGACCTGACCGGGCTCCAGTGTTGCCCCCTCGAGCGCCCGAGAATCGGGAACAGTGGCTATTTCGATTCGAGTGTGGAAGCTGTGGGTGTCAGCGTTTCGTAGCAGCCTTATAAACTTCGGATCCTTCACGTTTGCCGACTGCCACGACGATCACCGTCACGGTCTTGTCGTTGACCCGGTAGACGAGGCGATAGCCTGCGGCCCGAAGCTTAATTTTGTAATGGTCCGCCATATTGTGGAGCGCGTCACCGGGGACACGCGGTCCGTTCAGCCGTTCCGCAAGCTTCTTAAACTGTTCGCGAAGCGTAGGTCCAAGCTTCTTCCACTCCTTTAGTGCGGATGGCAGGAACTCGAGCCTATAGGTCATCAAGGGCAACCGGGACCGGAACCTCGCCGGAGCGCTGCTCGATGATCTCGGCCAGCTTAATGTCGTCCAACCGCTCCATCATGGCCTCGAACGTCGCCGCCGGCACCATGTAGGCCATGACGCGATTGTGGTTGAGGATCGCGACCGGGGAGGCACCGGCTTCATTCATGATTGCTGTCGGATTCTTCTTCAGGTCTGAGACGCTGACCGCGATCTCGGCTTCCACACGCTGCATGGGACTCTCCTGGCCGACCCTGTGATATAGCCGAATGAGGTCTAATTTCAACACCATTCTGGGAGCTGAATTTAGGTCCATCTCGGCCAATCAGTTCGGATCTTCCGGCTGGAACAACTCTCCTTCCACGTCCCGTCAGCCCGTCCAGCACATCCAGGAGTGGTCTCCTGTCTTCTTGCTGATCACACTGCGCCAGCAGGTTGAGACCGTGGGGGCTCCGTTGCCGTCGGGGCGGATCTCCCAGTTATCCCCGATGTCTCGCGCTTTCACCGCCACCGTGCAGACCTCGAGCGGCACCAACCGGCCGAGGGTTCTGCGGATCGCGCGGAGAACCTCGGGATCCTCTTTGGCCGTTGCCCAAGCCGTGACGCGGTGCAAGTGGGCTTGGGGATGGTGGCTGGAGGCCGTAAAATGCCAGTCACCCGTGAGCAGGGCATCGAGTTCGGGCCGAAC
>NZ_LN811370.1:6792-32541 GCF_001006805.1 Microvirga massiliensis
GAACGCCCCAAGTGGGCCAGTCGTCGGCGCGCGTCCAGAAGATCGTCCACTGAACGCCCGGGATGGACGGGAGCAACCTGCCCCCATAGCCGTGCTTGAGCCAGCGTCCCCGGAAATCCAAGAGGATCCCGTAATCGATTAGCGCAAGATCGCGCGCGTCGAAGCGCTCGAGATCGGGGCGGCGGCGCACGACCAGCGGGCTCTTGAAATCGGAAAAGCGGAGGGCTTCGACATAGGAGCGAGCACGGTCGCGCATTCCCTCCTCGACACATCCCCGGTCGTTGACCTGCACGCACATCGGACGATGGCTCCAGCGGTCCGGGATGTGGGTGATCAGGACGCAGACCGGGTTGCCCCGATAGGTCTTGCGCTTCAATTCGAAGACGCGTCCGGGCGCGAGCTCGGCGCGCCATCCGCGCAAGGTCTGAGGTCGGGTCATGATGGGACTTTCAGCTATAAAAAATAAAACCCACCATTCCGGCGGGTTCCTGACGGCTAGGCTGCAATTCCAGGGAGCTCGACCCGGTAGCCGTCGGGCTCTCGATAGGCCCATGCGCCGTTGGCGTTCCAACCGTCTTTGAGGAAGCGTGCGTTCTCGGAGGCGCAGCGATCTTTCAGATCACCCGTGTAGCCGATGGCGCGGAAGAAGGTCGCGCCATCGTCATAGGAGATCATCCGGCCGGTGGCGCCCGGGAAAGCGTACTGGATGTCGTGCGCCTGTTCGCCAATGATCGCCCGGAGGTGCTTGCCCCTGATCGCCGATTCGACCTCGAAGCTCTCCTTGACCGAGTAGCCGTGAATCGGGGACTGACGTCGGAAATTCTCGATGTCTTCGAACTGGTCGATTGTCTGCGTAACGATCCGATGGACGACACCCTTGGGGTCCATCGCGAAAAATTCGGCTGTGGCGTTCTCTTCGTCGGTCATTTCGAATTTCCGGATTTTTGATCTTCTCGGGCTCGGGCCGAGACTCATGAGGGACGGCTCTTCGAAGGTGAAGCAAACCTGCCGATGAGGCGGATTGCCTCTCGGCACCCTCAGGCCGCAACTGTCTCGACCAGGAACGAGCGCCGGCCGAGATCGTCGATACCGAGATCGAACCCTGTGACCGTGATCGCATTCCGGCGAGAAATGCGGAAGACGGGGCGATGCTCGGCGTTTTGGGTGTAGAGCACGACCGTCTGGTCGGAATCGCTGGCGAGGACCTGCCAGATATTCGCTCCATCCTCGTGGCCGGCTCTCGGCCCGATATAGCCGGCGCCGATGCACGAGAGCGTCGTGGTCGCCAGGCCGTTCTTGCGTTCGACGGCAGCGGCAGCAACGGCGTTCGCAAGATCCCAGGACGGGTTCCGCGTCGGGCTGGTCTGATCGGCTGAAGCGGGGGGGTTCATAGCGTCCGTCCTGTTCGTTGGGATTTTGAGGCCCTTGGGGTTCAACCCTCGTGTCGGAGGCAATGCGTTCGGGTGCAAGACGCACGCGGTTATCCACCAGGCCGAGTAGGCTTAGTCGAGGGGAGGCTGCTCTGTGTGCCAGAGCGCCACGAGCGCTCCGATGACGATCGGGGTGCCGACGGAGAAGTACGTGAGGGCGTCGTAGCGGCTCAGGACGGCGGGTGCTTTCGGTGGGTCTCATCATAGTCGCGAGCGACTTTGCGGGACCACCGGACGGCGAGCAGGCCAATGCCGATCAGAATGAGGGGCGTCACCAAGGCATAGACTTGGATGAGGGTCATTTCTGGCGGGCCATGGCGTAGATCGCCAGACCGGCGATCAGTCCCAGGACAGGGCCGAGGAACATCAGGTAGATTTCGGCAGGGCTCATGACGGCCGGCGCTCCCGATATGCCTCATCATAGCGACGGGTTCGTCGGTTCCCGAGCCAGAAGATGATGAGGCCGGCGGCAAGCGGAATGAGCGGCCCGAATAGGAAGTATGCTTCGAACGGCGTCATCGGGCACGCGGGCGCGAATAGCGCTCGTGGAGGAGCACGGCAGCCCAGCCCAGCGCGGCAACCAGGGCCGGCGTCAGGATGAAGGCGAGAACCGCGTAAGCGTTCATGACGGGTTCCGCGTCGCAACCCAGTAGACCAGCCCGCCGATCGCTAAGCTCGAGAGCGGCATAACCATGAGAGACCAGAAAACGGCGTCGCTCATGAGCGGTGACACGGACGCGAACGGCGCCCGTGGAGAAGCACGGCAGTTGCCGCGATGATGATGAGGATCGGGGCTCCGACATAGAACAGGGTGAACGCGTTCACCGAAGTCTCCCGAGCACGCGGCAGGCCATCCAATGTAGCAACAGGCCGGCCAGAAGCCAAAGCGGCGTCCCGATGAGGAAGCCGCCACTGGCCAAGGAAGCCCTAAGGGTTCAGTCCTCGCGTCGGAGGACAATCCCGGTCAGGCGTTGTTCAGTCGGGCTTCTGGCCGACGGCAACATAGATAATCGCATCCGTCTCGCGATCCCGCCAGGCATCACCGGCAAAATCATCACCGCGCCGGATGCGCCGATCATGATCCGGAGCCCGCTGAAAGCGATCGTTGCGGTTGGCGGAGTTCCCGGCCCGCGTGGCGGCGATTGGGCATCCCTGTGTCATGATCTTTTCCTACTGTTCGAGAAAGTCTTGCCGAGTAGGCAGTTCAGGACGTCACTTGGCTGCAATCGCTGAATCTCGCTGTCTTCCTGCTCCCGTGACAGGTCCGACCAAGGCCCTTATCCTGCTCAAGGCGTGAGCAAGAGCGGATCGAAGCCGTGAGCCTTTGGGACGAGATTCGATGTGAGATGCCCCTTCCCGGGGGGCTACTGGCGGCTGACCGCGTATTCGCGACACGGGACACACCAGCACAGTTCTTCGAGCACTACACGATCACAGCCGACGGACGCTTGATCCGCCACGGCAGGAAGTGGGTTCCGGAGGAGGAACGCCCGTATCGGGATCACTCAAGCAAATTGATGAGACTTCATGGAGCGATCCGCCCTGCCCCAGAGCGTGATGAGGAAATCGCCTTCAACGGCGATCTGACTCTCGCGGATCAAAGCTCTGCGTCGAGCCCGACCTATGTCGCGTGCTTCGTCGATGGTCGGTGCGTCCGGATTTTTCTCGAGGAGGATTACCGACAGCGGATGGAGACGGCTCGTCGGAAGATGCTCGCGGGCGAACTGGGCGACTAATCCTGTTCAGCGGCGCGCTCCCGGCAGGCCTGCCGGAATTTCGGTTCTGCTTCGTCATCGGCCAGTCCCAGGATCGAGACGTGATCCCCATTGACTTCGATGAGGCGCGACGAAGACGAGGCCTTGAGGATGAGGGCGCGGGCCGAAGCGACCGGGATCACCGGGTCCTGCTTGCCATGGACGGCGAGGATCGGCGCCCTCACCTGCCCGATCCGGAGATCGGAGCGCATGGGATCCCGCATGAGAAACCCCGGCAAATACTGGAACTGGCGCTTCGCCAAGCTGAGAAGCGACGCATACGGGGCTTCGAGGTAGGCGCCAACCACTTCGTGGGTGGCCGCCATGGCGATCGCCACTCCGGTTCCCAGGGAATGGCCGTGGACCAGGATGGGAGAACCGGGAGCCGTCTTCTGCACGAAGGCCAGGGCCGCGTTGCCGTCCTCCAGGAGGCCGGTCTCGCTGGGCGTCCCTGTCGAGCCGGGATAGCCCCGGTAGGCGATCGCGAGCACGCCCCAGCCATGCTCGGCCCAGGGCCCGTTCGAGAAACGTTCGGCGGCCCATCCGGGAATGCTGGCATTCCCGTGGAAGGACACGACGACAGAGCAGCCGGGCGCCGGCGGCTTCCAGAGGCCGTAGAGGCGCTCGCCGTCCGCGGTCTCGACCGTCACCTCCTGGACATCGCGGGACAGGGTATCGAGGCGGGAGACCGGTGGTAGGAGATGCCGTGGGAACACCATGTTCCGCTGGCTCGCGAACACCACCAGAGCAACCGTGAGCCAGAGGCCGATGACGGCTGCGACAAGGATCCAGATCACGCGCTTCACGAACTCCGCTCACACTCTCAAGAGGCCTTGCGATCGACAAACTGGGCCCGGAACGTGAAGTGCTTGGTGCCGTTCACGGTCTCGGCCTTCCAGTAGCCGCGCAGACGATAGGAAGCGCCCTCCTCCAGGTGCTCGATGAACGAATCGGCGACCTCGCGATCATAGCAGTCGGGGATAAAATACTCGGCGCGGACCGGCCGGCCGTGAGTGTCGGTGCCATAGAGCCGGACGATGCGGTCACTCATCCGCGTGAAGTGCGAGGAGACCTCGGTCAGCGTGAGGTCGAGCGTCTTGGTCGCGAATTGCTCGCGCTTGGCCTCGTGCTCGGCGCGTGCCCGGGCCCGCTCGGCCTGATATTCCGCTTCCCGCTCCTCGGCGGACTTCGGTGTTCCAAGCTTGGAGAACCCGAGGCCGGTGGAGGTGCTGGGGCTCGCGAGCTTGAAAGCCATTTCGTTCTCCTGGGAATTTGAAGCCATCGGGGTTCAATTCCCAATTGGGCGGAATTCCGGTCCCAAGGGCCGATTAGGGTCGATCCGAAGGTTGAGCCATTCCCGAGAGGGCTTCAGCGTCGGCCAGGATCGCGTCGATCTCCGCGGGATCGAGTGTCTCCTTGCACGGAATCGTGGAGCTCTCGCTCTTTGCGGTCGGATCGAATTTCGGGATCGGGAGCGGGCCGCACCATGCGAAGATCGCGTGAATCGGCTCGTCGTGGCTCGGCGCAATCTGGACCTCGCCCTCCTCGAGCCAGACGGACGCGAAGGTCTGGTAGTCGGGAAAATCATAGAGCACGTGCCCGTCCACGCTCGCATTGTCGCCGGAGATCATCACGGCGTAAGGGCCGGGCTCCGTGGGCCGGGTTTCCGGATTGTCCCAGTCGCATTCGTGCCAGGTGAGCGTCATAAGCTCGAGTCTCCATAGCTGTCGATGCAGTAGCGGAACTGGGCGCGGTTGAACTTGAGCACGTTGCAGTCCCAGCCGCCGTAGTAGGTGCCGAAATTGAAATGGCCCATGTCGTCCGACATGTACCAGTTGCGCGGATCGAGCCCCGGATAGCGGACCTCGCGGATGCCGGAACGCATCAGCAGCATGGAGAGGAGGCACAGGCCCTTCATGATGCCGATCCGCCACCAGGGCGCATCCTCGTAGTCGCCGCGGTTTGTGGTGAGGAGCATCCAGAGGGCCTGACCGTAGAGCCGCACACGCTGCCGCAGATATTCGCGGTGCATTTCGGCCTTCTCGGTCTCGGAGAAAAATGTGTCCCAGTCGAGATCGTCCACGTTTTCGTCCCCTCGCTAATTAAAAATTGACCGCACTCCCGATCGTCCTGACTCAGACCGCCCTGCAGCTGGGCCACCAGGCAGATCAGTGGCTGAGAGTCACCGGGAGGCCTTGGGCCTCGAGCGCGTCGAGAACCCGGAGCACGCCTTCGAGAATGGCATCGTGGTCACGGGTCCAGAATTCGAACATCAGCCAGGTCGAGCTTTCGCCCTGCAGGAACCAGCACGGATCCTTCTTGTCGGCAGGCTTCGGCATGCCCATCGGGGCCGATCCGAGATGCCGGAAGCAGGTGGCCCGGAAATTCTCCACGAAGGCGACGCTGTCGTCGCTCTCGTGCGTGATGTGCAATTCGAAGAGATAGCCGCGACCGGGCGTGTCCTGGTGGAGCTTGAGCCAGTAGTGATCGGCCGGCAGGTTGGTCACGGGCGTGCTGGACATGGGCGACTTCTCTCGGGATTTTGAAACCGACAGGGTTCAATCCTCATTCTGAGTAAAGGCGAATGGATCGCACGATTTCGCTTCCCTGGCGGCATGCGTCGGAGCAGCGGATCCGAGGCGACAACGAGGGAGATATGCCATGCGTATCTTCGTGAGTGGCGCGACAGGGGTCATCGGCCGGCGTGTTGTCCCCCAGCTCCTCTCGGACGGGCACGCCGTCACGGCCGTCGTACGCAGCCCGGTTGCTCGCGAGCGGCTGGAAAACGTGGGTGCCTCGTGCGTCGCGGTCGATCTGTTCGATCTCGATGCGCTCAAGCAGGCCGTTATCGATCACGACGTCATCATCAATCTCGCGACCCACATGCCATCCTCCACCTGGAAGATGGTCTTTCGCAGGGCATGGCAGCTGAACGACCGCATCCGGAGCGAAGGGGTCTCGAACCTCGTCGAGGCGGCCCTCGCCGGCGGGGTGACCCGGTTCATCCAGGAGTCCTTTGCGCTCACCTATCCTGATCGGGGTGATCGTTGGATCGACGAGCAGACGCCGCTCGAGCCGGCCGCCTACAACCGGACAGTGCTTGATGCCGAAGCGGCTGCCGCACAATTCGCACGTGACGGGCGCGCCGGAGTGATATTGCGCTTTGCAGCGTTCTACGGCCCCAATGCCATGCAGGTGAAGAGCTATATCGATGGCCTTCGTCGAGGCTGGGCGCTGCTGCCTGGTGCCCCGAACAGTTTCATCTCCTCGGTCGCGCACGACGATGCCGCCGCAGCCGTGATCGCGGCCTTGCAGGCCGGGACCGGCCCCTACAATGTCACCGACGATGAACCGGTCACGCGCGCCGTGTATTTCGGGTCTCTCGCCGAAGCTCTGAACCTCAAGCCCCCGCGGTTTTTGCCGACCTGGACGACGCCCCTTTTCGGATCCGTCGGGCGCTTGATGTCTCGTTCGCTACGCCTGTCCAACCACAAGCTCAGGGTGGAAACCGGGTGGTCGCCGCGCTACCCGAGCGTTCGCGACGGCTGGCGCCCCATGTTGGAACAAATGGATCGAACTTCGGCCTAGCGCAGCGATCTCAAGGAAAGCCGCGTTGCGGGCTCCAAAGTCAAGGTTTGCCGCTACAGCTGACGCGAAAAGCTCTTCATCTCCGGATGTGAACGAGCGCACAAGTCCAGGATGCGGTCAGGCGTAGGATTTCCAAGCTGACGCCATCTTCGTATGCGGAGAACGTCCATGAGGATCTTCGGCCAAACCGACATCGGGTCCGACATCCTGACCAGTGCCTCAGGGGGCGGCTCGTCGGCTCCCGGAGCGGCCGAGGTGGAGCTGACGGGCGACCCCTCCATTGATGACCTGCTCGGCGGCCACAAGTGGAACACGACATCGCTTGGATACACCTTCCCGTCGAAGGCGAGCTTCTATCCTGACGATTACGCTGAGGCCGATGGGTTCCTGGCGGCAACCTCGACGCTTCGCTACACCGTGCAAAAAGCCCTGGAGAACTACAGCGATGTATGCCTGCTCAAATTCACGGAGCTCGCCCCGGACAATAAAAGCGCTGCATTAAATATTGGGATGACTTATCTCAACGATGAGACTGGGAACAAGAAGTACGACGGATACGGCTACTCGCCAGATGACAAGAGCCGCAGCGGCGATCTTTGGATCCATCGAAATTACGAGAACGCCTCGGCATATTATGTCGATACATTCCTGACCAATGTCGTCTTGCATGAGCTCGGGCACACGGTTGGCCTGAAGCATCCGCACGAGGGGGTCGAGGGGGATCCACGGATTCACGATCAGCATGAATTCTCGATCATGAGTTATCGGAGCTATTATCAAGCTCCGCTGGGCGCCAGAAATGATCCTTGGAGCTTTCCGCAGTCCTTGATGATGGACGACATTGCCGCGCTCCAGCATATGTATGGCGCCAATTTCGAGACTCGCTCGGGTGATACGACCTATAGCTTCGACCCGGATGACGGGCGGATGTTCATCGACGGCTTCGCGCAAGGCGAAAAAAGCGGAAGCAAGATTTTTTGCACGATCTGGGATGGCGGTGGGCACGACACCTACGACTTTTCCAACTACATCTACGAGCTGAAAGTCGACCTCACGCCCGGTGGGTGGTCCACGCTGGACAGCACCCAGCTCCCGAACCTCGGTGACGACAAGGTCGCTGACGGGAGCGTCTTCAATGCGCGACTTTATCACGGCGACGCCCGCTCGATGATCGAGGACGCGAAAGGTGGAAGCGCGTCCGACATGATCACCGGGAACTTTTTGGGGAACGCGCTATATGGCAACGACGGAAACGACTCGCTGTTCGGCATGAACGGCGATGACCTGCTGGTGGGCGGCAATGGCGATGACGTTCTCCGGGGCGGAGACGACGCCGACAGGCTGCTCGGGGAGGCAGGAAACGACACGTTGATCGGCGAGCGAGGCGCGGATGCGCTGGACGGCGGCCCGGACAACGATCTGCTCTACGGCGGAGGCGCAAGCGACACGCTCAATGGGAGCCAAGGGAACGATCGGCTCTTCGGCGGCGGCGAGAACGACCTCGTGTACGGAGACGAAGGCGCGGACCGGATCGTCGGGGAAGCCGGGGATGACGACCTCTATGGCGGCACGGAAGACGACACGTTCTATTTCAGGCCCGGCAGCGGAGCCGACCGGGTCCACGACTTCACGCCCGGTGGCACGGAGGACGTGATCGAGATTGGCTACTCCCGGATCAACACGTTCGCGGAGCTGCTTGCGGCAACGTACGACACTGACGAGGGATGCGTGATTGAGATCAACCCGACGACCTCCGTCACCCTTATCGGCGTTGGAAGGAGCCAGCTCACGGCAGCCGACTTCCACGTGCCGATCACCCTCGGCGACGATATCAGCGTCGTCATGGGATAACGAGGAGACGGATCGCAACGAAGGTTGCGCGTTCGACCGCTACCTAGCCCGTCTCTCGCTCGGTTAGGTGGGCCCGACTGGCGGGGAGCGGCTCGGATGAAGCCGAACAGGTTCGACCCTCACTTGTGACGGAAACCGTGCCGAGCGCTGCGTGGGAGCGAATTCCTTAACGTGTGAACGAGCTGCCTCCGTGCCGTACGCTTCCACGCGTACGAGCCGACGCAGTAACACAGTGCGCGTTGTTGTCTGCGAGTCAGCGGACGCTCTTCACGTCAGGTTCAGATACGAACTGGCCTATTGGCCTGCCGCAGCACGAAAGGAGCACGCTTGAATGAGGACAATTTTGCTGGCCCTCGGCGTAAGTTTCGGTCTGACGCTGGCGTCGAACGGCGCGTCTGCCACTCCGCTCGCCAATCCTGGTTCAGCCAATGAGTTATTGCCGCCCTCCAATGTCGAGACCGTCCATTGGCGGGGCTACTACCATTGCCATCGCAATCGCCACGGCAGGCGCTTCTGCCACGGCGGACGCGGTCGAGGTCCGCACTGGGCACGTCCACACCGGCGGGGCCATGGACCTCACTGGCGTCATCACCACCGCGGCCCGGGATCACACTGGGATCGCCCGCATCGGCGACATTGGATGTGATGAAAAGTACTGAGATGCGCTAGGAACAACTCAAAGGCCGGGATTTTTCCCGGCCTTTTTCTGTTTTCACGTCAGGACGTGAACGCGTTACGTCTGGAATCCGGCGAGTTTGGGGTCAGATGTCAATCGATACTCCGCACCAGAGCCTCTCCGACGGTGGGGGACGTCGGGGCGTCCTAAGACGCGTGATCGGTTGGCTGTCTCTGCTGATCAGCGAGCTGGTCGAGTTCGCGCAGAACCCAGCGGCGTGCACGCTGTTCACTGGCCGATCGGCTGGACACGGTCGGAGTGATCCGCAATCCAGTGCGAGGATCGAAAGCGGTGAGTGGCATGGCCAATCCCCCAGCCTGGACTCAACTCTCCAGACTCAACTCTGATGAGCTCAGATTGTTTCGAACGGGTTGACCATTGGTTAACACCGCGGAAGCTTGCGCTGACCCGTTCAGGCTGCGGCGATTGGATCGTCCCACGACGGCTGTCGGGTCATGAGTGCCGTGAGTGTCTCACCAGGCGGTGGCGGATTGCGAATCGCTGCGATCAGAGCCGCCCTGTCCGCATTGGTCAGCGAGGCCAGGATCGCCTCGATTTCCTCATCGGCTACCGGCGCGGAGCTGGAACGGTCCGGAACAGGGTGCGGATTGCGCCGTTTCCAGTCCTGAAGGGACATCCGGTTTCCGCCGTTGCACTCCTGGCAGATCCAGTCGTCCCAGAACGGCTTGGCCTCGGCTTATTCCTCGTCCGAGATATCCCAGCACAGGGAAATTCCGCACTCGTTGCAGATTGGTGTGAGCGCGCCTTCCGGCGTGCTCCGGTGACGCTGAACTCCCATGGTGCGTCTCCTTGCACGAGCGTCGGTGGCGGGGAACCCGAGCCTCAGCTCAGGTCCTCCATGACGACCTTCGAGAGGCCGCGTTCCTGGGCCTCGAGGATGGCGGTCGAGGGAAAGAACTTCTCGCGCGGGCGGGCGTAGAAGTAAACGCCCTCGGCTTCGCACCACGCCTTGAAGCGCGCGATGTTCTCCTTGCTGTAGCCGGCCTCCTGGTCCCAGCCGGCCGCCGCGAGCGCGTCATTGAGGCGGATCTTCGTGACCTCGATGAGGCCGCCGCGGCGGATGAACTTCTCGGCGGCCGCGCGGGTCGGAAATACGCTATAGTGCCCATCGGGCGTGCCGGCCGGAGCCCAGCGATCGCCCTTCTTGCCGTTCACGCGGATTGCGTAGCCACCGTTGAAGAAATCGCGCTCGATCATCGGACGGCCCATGTCGTTCTCCCGGGATTTTGACGAAATTCGGTTTCGACCCAATTTTTTCGTCAATCCCTTCTGGTCAGGAGACCGTATTTTCGGGATTTGCGCGAAGGCGCAAAAGAAAAACCCAGCCGGAGGCTGGGTTGATTTCTCCTCACGCGTAGAGAACGTGGGCGTGCCCATCCTCGAAGGCCTCGAACGCCAGGTCGCGGCAGTCCTCGGTGAGATCGGCAGCGACCGAGGGCTTCTCGACGGTCTGCCACTGCGGGCCTTCCGCATATTCGTGGTATTTCTCGATCCAGCGCTCGACGGCAACGACGGTCGCGGTCACGAGGGAAATCCGGTTGTCCCACCGCCCGCCATCGCAGTCGATGCCGCCATGGACCAGCGCCACCCGGCCATTCTCAGCGTGCTCGGCGATGCAGGCCTGCAGTTGCTGGCGCCGCGCGAGCCGGTCTTCCCGGCTGCGGAAAAAATCTCGGACCAGGCGATGATAACATTTGCGCCGCTTGAGCGTGAGTTCCATGGGGATCTCCGTCGCTCCGGGGATTTTGAAGCCTTTGGGGCTCAATCCATTTGCCCGGGATCAGTTGGCTTCCGCAGAGGCGTTGGGATCGCGCTTCCGGCGGGCCCAGAGCTCCAGGTTTGCGCGAAACGCGGCGTGACGCGTCCTGAGCGCCGCGCGCTTGAGGCGCCGGTCCATCGGGGTCTCGTGGCGTTGCGCCCGCTCGGTCTTGCTGGGGCGATCGGACTGGGTCTGCCTCACGAGTGTAATCGGTCCGAACTCTTCGCCACGCCGACATAGCGTCTCCTCGAGGAAGGCGAGGCCCGCCGCCGAGGCCGCGAAGGTGGTGGCAAAGCTCCGCCGCCCGAAACCGATCAGCGTGCGACCGCTGACCACGTGACCGTCGGCCTCAAGCCGCAGCAGGTCCTCGGTGATATGGGCATGGCCTTTCTGGTTCGTGATCCGGGCAGCCGCGGAGAGCCTGCCGTTCTCATCGCGGGCGGAGCACCAGCGCAGCCATGCGATCCGGCGTCCGAGTGAGCGATGCTTATTAGCAGACATGAGCCTCTCCTCGGGTTTAGGGCCTCACGGTGGCCCGCAATGGGGTGATGTCGATAAGCCGCGGGTCACTCATCTCTTCGGGGTTCCCCCTTGCTGCGGCTGCACAGGGGCTTGGCATCCGCCCCAATACGCGGCGTGATCGCGTAGCCCTCCTTCACCTTTACGATGAGGTATTGGCATCCGGTCTCCACGTCGGTCCAAACGCGCGGATGAACTCGATCGAGGTAGCTGCTCACCGTCTGTGCGGGTGTGCTCGCGTTCTCCTCAGGCTCGTTCTGGCACGCCGCGAGAGCAAGCGGCAGGAGAAGAACGACCGTCGTTCTGGTCTTCCGCATTTCAGACGACCTCCGGTTCAATCGGCCGCTGTTGCCTTGCCTGCCGGATCGGGGACTCAATCGCATCTCCAGACCATCTGGGATCGCCGACCGGGTTCATAGGACCAGGACTGCGATCCTTCAGGGCGGCTGATCTTGGCGCGCACGGTTCGACCGCCCCCGTGGCGATCATAGGCCTCCTCGGCCATGGCCTTTGCAGTCGAAAGGCTGTCGGTCTCGCCGGTCTCTCTCTCATAGCGCGTGTCGAAACCGTCGCGGATCGCTTTCGCGACTTCCCAGATGTGCCTCATAGCTTTTCTCCTCCGCTTTCCCGCAGACCGGATCTATTGCCGCCAGCGTGGTGTCGGGTTGCGTTCCCATGACCACCGGGCAACGTCACATAGTTCCGACTAGGTGTGCCGGCGCGACCCGTCAGGATAGAAGGGCCGTGCCGCGCAATCGGCCTCGTAGGCCAACTGTCCCAGCGTCTTTGGCTTCATCGTCGTCTGCCTTGATGATTTCGCTGATGTTGAGTTCGAGGAGACGCGTGATCTCCTCACCGGTTGCGATGTTCTTTCGAAGTCGCTCCTGGAGACGGTTCTGCTCTTTGCGCTTATTGGTGGTCACGCCTTCTCCGTTCATGGTCATGCCGGCTCGCACCGCTCTGAGAGCAGGCTCTCGGCTCGACCGCAGACCCGGCAGAGATCGAGCGCGACGTGGCCGTTTCGATCCTTGATGACGTCGGGCGCGTCAGGATCGCCCGTCTTGTAGAGCCTGTGCGCCGTCCGGGTTGGGGACAGCCGGACGTAGGCGGCAGCGATCGCGTCTCGGATGCGGGGCGCCTCGTCGGCCATTTCGTCCAGGATGTGAGATAGGTTTCTCATTGCAATTCCCTTCAGCGCAGCGACACGGCGCTACCTGGAGCCGCTTGATTGGCCCGAGATTCGAGTGCTGCTTTGACCTCTCGGTAAACCTCGCGGACCGCGTCATCCCGGGCCTCACCGAGAGCACCGGAGTGTGACGGCGCGAACGTCGCGGCGTTCCGGTGCCGGACCCGCAGGATTGCGGCAAGGACTGGATGATCCTCGTCAATGCGCTCGCGATCCTCATCGCGCCCCGAGTTTTGGGGAACCCGAAGCGCCTGTTCGTTGATCTGGGAAACTGGGACACGCTCACCGTAAACGTTGACGAAGTGGTCCCGGCCCTCGGCCTCGGCAATCACGGCACTGGCTGAATCCCAGTGCTCGTTGACGTTGATGGCGTCGGGAACGGTTTCGTCGTCACCAATCGCCTGGAAATCCGCCACCAGTGTTTTGAGGGCATGCAGAAGTTTGTTCGTCAGATCGGTCATCGTGCCTCTTCTATTTCTCGGCAAGGTGTCGGGCTCGGCCCGGTCGGCCGAGCACAAATGATTGGTGCTCCTGCATCGGTCCTCAGCGAGTGAGGCCGACGCGGCGGCCTGATGTCTCACTTGGAGGCTCGTCGTCTTTCCCGGTTACGCGGTCGCCCCTTTGGGCAGAGACCCGGGGCCTCACTCGTCATGGATCCGATAGCTTTCGAAGCCCTCCCCGCCCGAGGCGATGTCGTTCAAGCGCTCGAGATCTTTTCCGAGCTCGTCGTCCGCCATCGAAGCAGCCTTCGCCCTGATGAGGCTCTGAATATCGCCGTGCTGCAGGTAGAGCGTCGTAAAATGCTCTTCTGCCTGTTCCCGCGTCATGCTGATCGTCGATTTCACGCCCATCGCATTCCTCCTGACAGTGAAAAGGAACTCGCCTCCGAGCGAGCTCCCGCAGGTAGATCTGTTCTAGGCCGCGAGCGGGAGCATCTCGTCGTACATCGCCGGGAAATGCACCTCGTCGGCCCACACCTGGACGCCATAGCGGGCGGCCTCCTCGATGAACCGGCCGAGGCCCTCGGACTTCTCCTCCGAGACGGGCAGCAGGAACGGATATCCGTCGTGGGCAGATTGCCAACGCCCGTTGTTGATTTTGCACTCGCAGGTCTCGCGGTCGATCACAAGCCGGTCGAGGATGTCGTATTCGTGCCCGGTCGCGTCGCTGAGATAGACGACCCGCTCGTCCGCGTCCGGGTTCTTGATCTGCGCCAGGACAGAGGAAAGCGAGCGGGCGAGACAGACGGCAAGCTTCTCGTGCAGTCGACGCGCGAAGGGCGTTGTGCAGACCACGGCCTGGGCGAGAACCTGGATGCGAATGCCGGACAGGGCTGCGTAGCGGGTCACGAGATCCATCGTCGTCCTCTTCGGGGTTTTGAGCCAATTTCGGGTCATCCTCACTTTTTGAGGACATCTCCGAGGACCTTGGCTCGGGACATGAAAAAACCCGCCGAAGGGCGGGTCGGGTCATTCCGGCGGTGTCGCCTTGATCAGTCGAAGCTCTTGAACGCCCGGCGGTCGTACGAGCCCTTGCCCTTCCGGGCCGCCACGACCTTGGGGCGGGTGTCGACGCGCACCGCGGCACCGGCATTGCCGGCGCGGCAAGACAGAGAGGCAGCGTGCTCGTTGCGGGCCATCGTCGTCGTCCTGTTCGGGATTTGAGGTGGATCGGGATCAACCAGGTGGATTGCTCAAATCGCCTTCGGGTTCGCCGACGGCTCGATAGGGCCACGAGATATTATGCGCAGGCGCGTTCTGCAAGCATTTGCGGATTGTGTCTGGGGAATTTCGGCCATCGCGGCATCCGCGCTGGTCCTTCGATTCATCCTATCAGCACGTAGGGTCAGAATTACGGGATGATTTTGGTTTTCCGCCGAGGATATCTTTTTTCGAATTTGGGCCAGTGCCCAAGAAAAAACCCGCCCTGGGGCGGGTTTCAGGCTTCGGTCTCAGGCAATCTGGAGGAACAGCTCCGGGGTCCAGCCCTCGATAATCTTCTGCTCGATTTCCAGGGCGGCCCGCTCGACGAAATTAAAGGTGCTGCCGTTGACCTCGACGCCGTTGATGGTCCGCAGGATGGCGTTGCGGTCCATGCGGCCGAACGCTTTGAGCGGAATCTGGATGCCGTCGTCGTCGGACTCGAGAAGGTCCAGGCCCGGCGCGAGCTCGCGGTTGCCGGCCTTGAGGCCGTCGAGGACGGCGACCCGCTCGGAGCTGACCTCGTCGGTGAGGTTCAGGCTCGCGATGCGGGTCAGGGCGCCCTCTTTGCGGCTGACGATCGTGAGGTGCAGCGCGTAGCTCATCGACTTGGTCCTTTTCGGGATTTTCAGTTGATCTTGGATCAATCCCGATCTCTCGGAAAATCCTGTGTGGATTGAACAGAATATGCTCAGTCCGGCAGTCGCTAATCCCTTGGGATTATCGACGCGACAGGATGGCATGTCCTACATCGGAGATCGGACTGGGCCTCCGGTCCGGCCTGTGTCGTTGGGGATGGCGGTCCTGTGGGGGGAGTGCACCGCCGTCCTCAACGGCTGGATCCTCTCGGGCCCGACGGCCCGGTGATCCCTTCCGCGGGCGCAACCCGATCTCCCACGCCAGACAAGGAAGACGCATGGCCGTGCAGCACTACTTCGACTCTTCGGGAGAGTGGATTGCTTACCGTCGTGACGCGAACGATCGTTATCTGTTCGATACACGGGGGCGCTGGGTCGGGTGGTTTCTGTGCAGCTTCGAGGAGGTCGTCGATCTCGACGGCAATTATCTCGCGAGTGTCGTTGACGGAAACCGCCTGTTCCGGAACGAGAAGAAGACAGTCAAGATGGTCTCGCCCATTCCGCGGAATCCTGGTCTGGCGGGCTACGCCGGGTTTCCGGGGCGTGCCGTTCGTTGCCCTCTGCCCGAGAGCTTCCAGGATGTAGTGTTCAAGAAGGCGGTGAACCCACAGGATCTGGTCAAACGAGGAAAACGGCAGCCGCAGCCTGCCTCGCCCGCTGCGGTGCGGGAATGGGTCTCGCGGCTCTTGCGGCGTATCACGGTGTTCGGTCTCTAGAATTTCTCTGCCGTGTCCTTCCTTCCGGGATTTGGGCATGCGCTCAAAGAAAAACCCGCCGGTTAGGCGGGTTCGTCGGATCTCATGATGCCCGTGGGTCTGGACTAAGATCGATTCGCAGAGCCGGGCGGATCCTCTGAGATTGCAGCGTCGCTCACGCTGACCAGCCGATCGTCGATCGCACCGAACACCGGCCTCCCGTTGTGGGCGCATCCACCTTTCCCGAGAATTGTCTCGAGCGTGAGGGCGGTTTCCGTCAGGCGGAGGCTGCTCTCGCGATGACGGTGGCCCGCGTGAGCTTCGAGCACCACACGCATGGCGATACGCAAAGCTTCTTCGGATGTCATGGGCGCATAGTCGTCCGCCATGATGTCCTCCGGTGTTCCGTGAAGCCGGCTTAAGCCGCTTTCTTGACGTTCGGCCTGTGGCTCTCGAGGCGTTCCGATGGATTGAGGCCCCGCCGGACCAGTAGGCAGAGTCCGGCCACGAGGACACTCAGGCTCCCGCCCAGAGGCATGCTTAGGAGCGCGATCAGGATTCCGGACTGAGCCATGAAGACAACCGTTAGGGCGGACCCGATGAGAGCTGCTGCCACCAAGAAGATCATCAAAAATCTTCGTCGCGGAAACTCCACGCCTTCAGGCGGGGGAGGAGCGTCGCCTTTCCTCAGTTGGTGTTGCGCTGTGAGTAACAGTATCCATCCGCCCGCTGGAGCAGGCGGAAGTTCCGGTGGCCAATGCCCTGGACCACGCCGGATGCGGTCGTAATGTTGAACTTGCCGCTCTCGCGCACGGCCACGCGGCCCACGTACGAGCCGATCTTCTTGCCCTTCGCCACGGCGGCCGCGACGAGGTCGCCCGTGGCGAAGCCGTGGACGCGCTTGCGCACCATGAGACGGCCGCGCGGGAAGCCGTGCTTGTCGAGCAGCGTTCGCTTGTACCTACCGCGTCCCGTGCAGGCGGCCTGGAGGGTCGGTTGGCTCCAGCCCGCGAGTTCCTCGACATGGCCGACGCAGGCGGCGTCGAGCGCGTGGGTCTTCGGGATGCCGAACCGCGAGCGGTTCCACTTCGTCCGGCCGCCCGTCGCCGTCGAGACGGGCAGTCCCGGCGCCTTGAGGGCGTTGAACAGCCCCCAGCGGGTGGAATTGACAGCCGCCGCGTCGCGCAGCGGCGAACGCATGATCGCATGAATCCTGCCGAGCCGCTTCGGGTCTTGGACGAACTCCTCGACGGGTGTGCTGCCCTTGGCTTGGTTGCATGGCTCGCACGCGATGCCGAGGTTGGATGGGCGGTCGGACCCGCCACGTGCACGCGGCACGATGTGCTCGACCTGGAGCGGAATACCGTCCTTGCCGCAGTACATGCACGTCCTGCCCCACTTCTCGAGACAGTACTCGCGCACTTCGTATCCCGCGAGGGTGCCCTGCTGGTACTCCACGCCGCAGATCTCGGGATTTGCCAACAGTTGGGTGTCGAAGCGCACCAGTTCCATGTCGATGGCCGTGACGGAAGCCAGGCGGGACAAGCGATCCACCCACGCCATCGTGGTGTCGACGCGGTGCCGGAGCGACGGCGCCAGCCAGCCCTCGTGGCGGGTGCGGTTGTCGAAGCGTTGCTCGCGGAAGCGCAGCTTGCCGCGCCTGCGGCGACGGAAAGCCCGCCTTTGGGTGAGCGCGTCGCGGATGTCCGCACCGCGGTGCTTCAGTTCCATGAGCATGAGGACCGTCTGGCGAACCTGGCTGACGCGGACCAGGGCAATGCCCGTGCCCTTCGATCCCGGGTCGATCTTCAGCTTGATCGGCTGGAGGATCGAATCCTCGACCTTGCGATCGACGAGCCGGATCGTGAACGGCCGCATCCGATGGATGCGCGCCCGCTTCTGGTCAAGCAGCTGCCTTGCCCGCTTCTCGGAGCAGGGCATGAGTGGTTTTCCATGCTTGTCGAGGACGAATACCGTCATCGACGTCCTCCCTGTGTTTGCGCCCGTAAGGGCCCTGTGACGGAGACGGCGGGATTGCCGTCCCTCTCCCCTCGCCAATGTCCCGGGCCGGGTGGCAACCTTTCGGGTGCCGGACCGCCGCGCGCCCGCTGACCCTACGGGACGGTCGCTGCGGTCTTCGAGAGCCTGGAACTGAGTGAAGTAGGCCACCAGTACCCGTTGCCGGGTGTCCCATGGCCCCTTCCCGAACCGGACGTGCGACTTTCATCGCGTCCGGCTCTCCAGTAGAGGTGTTGAATCACTATGCCATCCTCAACGCGACTTCTGTCAGGCTGATCCCGTCGTACCTTCCTGCGTGGATGTCGGTGTGACATTTTTTGCAGGTCGGAATTTGCTTACGGTTGATCGCCGCCATGATCCTGGTGAATCCTTTGACCTCTTGCCCCATCTTTCGAATGTGTCGAACGTGATGCATTTCGACTCCGTCCGTCGCGCCGCAGATTGCACAATCCTTCAGGAGAGAGCTCTTGGTTCGAATGCCAAACTTGAGCGCCCGGATTTCGGTCCCGGCACCTGGGTTTGACAGCCCCTTGAAGTTGAAGGGCGTACCCTCGAAGCTCTTCCGTAGTCTCATGCTGACGACTCTTTCCTCACCGTCCTTGTTACGCAGACGGGTAGTGAGGTTGTAGCCGTACTTTGCAAATGCACGGCGGATGGATTTCATTCGATGCCTGTGGCTGAGCGTCTTGGCGGCAGAGAATTGAAGGATGTATTGAACCCTCCTCATTCGTGCGAAGTTATCGGTGAACGAGTAGTAGTTCAGGATGCCGTCCAGCACGGCGTTGAACCTGCTGATGATTTGGTCATCATCCAGTACCGCCCATGCACGCTTGCTGAGCGGATGTCCTTCCTTCGTGCAAAACCCGTTCTGGTGTAGCTTGGCAACAATGTCATTGATCGGTGCCTTTAGGTGTACAGTCCCTGCGGGCAGTCGACACTTGACGGCTTTGTAGCCAGGCTTGGGTGCGTGTTTGACCAGGCTGTCATTGCGCCGGCCAGCGCACGAGAGACGCGTCCCTAGGAAGAAGGCTTCTTCCGTAGCCGCGTGCCGGATGTGAGTCTTGCCGATGTTGAGCTCGAGCCTGAGCTCGCGCTTCAGCCATTCGGCAATCTCGCTTCTGGTTCTCTCCGCCAGTTCTCTGGAGCCGATGATGCCGATCACCCAGTCGTCGGCATACCGGACGTAATGAACACGGATGAAGTCGGGGTCGTCTTGGGCGTACGGGGATAGTTCCCGCATGGCCTTTTGAATCGCTTTGACCTCTTCGGCCGTGATTGTCCCTTTCTTGCGGCCGGCGTAGAGCTTGTTGACAAGCGATCTGTATGCCGGGTTGGGTTTCGCGCCTTTTCCCTTGGTTTCTCGCGCCACGATTTCCGTCACCTTGATGTCCAGCTCGTGCAGATACACGTTGGCTAGGATCGGTGATACGACACTGCCTTGCGGCGTGCCGGAGGTAGTCGCGGTGAAGTCGCCTTGGTCCAAGACTCCCGCATTGAGGGCTTTGCGAATCAGGTTCAAGAACCGTTCGTCCTTGATCCGTTTCCGCAGAAGCTCAATCAGTCGGTCATGCTCGATGTTGTCGAAGAAGGACATGATGTCCCCTTCGATGATCCATCTCACACCTGTCCATCGGGTTCTGATTTCCCTAAGCGCGTTGTGAGTCCCGCGCTTCTGCCTGAACCCGTATGACTTGTCAGAGAACGTAGGTCCAAATGGGCTGTCGTAGATCGCTTCAAGGATCATGCGAATTGCTTCTTGTACCAGTTTCTCTCGCGGGTTTGCGATGCCAAGCGGCCGCAGTTTCCCGTTTTTCTTCGGGATGTACGTTCGCCTGGCTGGGGCGAATGTGAAGCTTTCGCTCCGCATCGCCTCGATGACGGCTTCGACGTGTGGCATATTCATGCCGTCGAGGGTTGTGCCATCAACACCCTTGGTCATATTCCCGGGCTTGCTCTTGATCCTCTCGTACGCAGCCAAGTACAAATCTTCCTTGAACAGCAGACGATATAGATCGCGATTCACCCAGGTCGGGTTCGCGTTCAGTCTTGCAATAGACTCAAGTCGTCTGAGATCAAATTCCGCCATCCGGCGCAACCTCCGCATCGATCTGAGTCACCTCTACCTGCCATCCTTCCCCTTCACCGAGCATTACTTCGGTCGCATCCTTGCGGACGGGTACTACGATGGCTCCGTCGCCATGGCCGTTGCCGGCTTTAGGCGATCCCCAAGTTGCGTCTTTTTGGTGGTCTGTCCGTAGGCTCCCATTCCATCCTTTCCGCTCGATCTTCGAGCTGTCCCACGCCTGATGGATTTGACGCATCGCTTCCTCTGATGCGTCAATGGCGTAGCTGGGGTGTGAGTTGGTGACCCCAGGGGTCAGGATCGCCCCGACTGGATTTGGGTTGAAGCAGTAAGGCCTTAGCCATAGACAGCCTTGCCCGCCTTGATTCTTGCCGTAACCAACTTCCGACTCACAAGGCTTGCCTGACATGCTGTTGTCCCCTCTGGGTTTCCCCTTCAGGTAAGTCAGTGGCATTAGTTAAGTCTCCATCGTTAACGCTCATCTTCTGAGCAACCAAAAAGGCACCACATGGGCGCACGGAAGCATTCCAGGGTCGGTCTTGCCGTCCTGCCCGGGACGGAGCGGTGGGCGCGAACGCTCACCGCCAAGGCTGGTCAGCAGGGCTTGGTTACCTTGCGGCTCCCAAGCCCTCCCGTTCACGGGGAGGGTTACTGACGGGCATTCTCCTGCCCTTGTGACGTTCGCTTATGCCGAACGAACGTCGATTGGTTCTCAGTCCACTGCGACGTGGGTGACCTGCTCGCCGTCCAGCTCGCAGAGATGGACCGAAACCATGTGCTCTTTGGACTTCTTGACCTTGAACTGCGCGATCGCCTTCAGCTTCGCGGCGATAAGTGACTCGGCGCGGATGTCCGCTTGCCGGCCGTTGTAGAAGGCCTTGTAACCGTGCATCGGAAAGACTCCTGGGATTTGGTAAATATTCAGTTAACAAAGCACCCTGTGGGGCTGATTTCTCACAGGCTGGCCCAGCCCATCGGCTTCCCGGTGTTGTCGATCTGGACCGAGTAGCGCGGCCAAGACCGGGCGAGTTCGATGAAGGCCTCCTTCGGGGCCATGCCGAACTTCTCGGCATAATCTTTGGTCGAGAACACCGTGTAGGCCGGGAACGCGTTGCGCTTGTCGCGTGGCAGGCGTAGGCGCTGGCCACCGTGCCGATCGGCGAACTCTTGGATCTCGAGACTGGCCTTCTGGGCCGCAGCCGCGAGAGCCTTGGCGGCCCGGGCTTTTGCCTGATTGGTGAGTTGGACTTCGCGGGTGCCGGCACCGTCGCAGTCGAAGCACAGGCCGGGCACGCCGTAATGAGCGCGGGCGTAGTTCATGAGGCCGGCGCCCTTGCAGCGCGTGCAAGGGCCGGAAGCATCCTGTCCCATGGTCGTCCTCCTTGCGGGGTTTTGAGCCGGTTTGGGTTCAACCCGCTTCCTTGGAGAAGCTTGGTCTCGGGCCGGGTCAGGCGGCCTCGTCTTCGATACTTTGGAGCACGGTCTTAAGTGCCGGCAGTGTTACCGGCCTGAGGATCAATGGCGGCACGATCTGCACGCAGGCCGGATCGAACAGGTAGTGCTCGGCGCTATCCCTGTCCGCCTGGCTCGGCTTGGTGCGACAGGCCTCGAACATGCGCAGGTTGAAGTCGTCGCCACGGGATTCTGCTTCGGCGATCGCGTTGTCCATCAGCCAGAGAGAAACGCGCTTGAGCGTGTTCGTCGCTTTGCGATCGCTCGTGACGTCGATTTTCGGGAACGACGTGGTCTCGCGGCCGGTGGCGGTCAAGACGACATCGCCGGCGCGAAGGCTTATCCCGACCGTGCCTCGACGCGCGGCAGGGCTCTGCGAGATCATCGCAGCACCAGACATGCAAATCTCCGTAAAAATTGGAAAGCGGAAGAGGCCGCTATGCGGGTCCGCGCTCGCGGCGGTCGGTGACGCCCAATCGCTTAAGTGCAGGTCCGAGAGCCTCGACGCGGGTCACTCTGATTGGATCAGTTGCCGTGCCGCGAGGCAGCTGAGAGCCCGGTCGCAGATGGTGACGCAGCGTTTTCCCGTCAGGCGCGAGCCATACAGGATCCCTGTTTCCTCGCGTAGAATCTCGGTGAGGAATATCTTGGGCCAAGCCCTGAAGGTGTACCGGATTTTGCGCGCCTTGATCCGCTAGAGATCAAGCCTCATGCGAAGTCATTGGCGCCTTCTGCCGCGCGGGCGACTTCGTCGATGTGCCTTGCACGCAACCGGTCGATCGGCGCCTCGTCATTGGTGTAACGGTTCGGTGTGACGAGCCACTCCCAAGCCTCTCCTGGGGAGGGAAAATGAGCCAGAACCCGATCGATTCCCTCCATGGGGCCAGACTGCTCGAACTGGCGGGTCGGGTAGGTGAAGTCTTGATCCCCCTTTGGGAAGGCAATCACCTTGTTTGCGATGCGCCAGCTATCGAGCGTCGTCGGCAAGACCTGAAGCCTCGCGGCCATATCGCTGGCCCTGAGGAGGTCCGAGACGGCCCAGTCCGTGGAGGCATCGTCCACCGTTATGGCATCGAGCCTGGCTTCTCCTTCTTCCAGGCTGACCAAGGGGCCAAGCCCGGAGTCCGGCACGGGCTCGGCGGGTCGGGGCGAAGGCTCCCGGTCGCTCCGGGCCACGGCACGCATCTCTTCCCGGAGCTCGTCCAGACTTTTTCTCACCACGCGTGACCTCCCTGACTTGGAATTATATGCCTTCTCGCGTGGTTGGCATGATACCAATATGCTCCTATATGGAATAGGACAACCAAACGAGGAGGCCGCCATGGCAGCGGCAGTTGACGGCACCCGGAAGAGGATGCGCCCATCGCGGGAATTTCGGAAGCCGGATCTCCTCGAGAAGATCGGTTCAAGGGCGGCAGGCCTGATCGTGGAGGAGATCCGGTCTCACACCGCTCTTTCGGCCGAGGTCGGCCGGATCGTGGAGGAGATCGGGCACGTCCTGGAAAGGGTGATCGCCGTCTCGGACGAGCCGCAAAAGCTGGCCTTGGTGGCGCGGGCCGTGAAGGGGCTCGATGTCGCCATCAACGCGTCCCTCAATGCGGCCGATGAAGTGAACATCCTGAGTGCCTCTACGGATGTGGGAGCCCTGGCGAGGGCGCTCACGGCAGCAGCCTCGGATCCGGCTGTCGCGAAGCTCGATCCCACTGCAGAACTGATCGCGGCCGGAGCGGCCCGGAAAGCCGAACTGATCGACATGGCCGGTGGCCTCTATCCGCTGCAGGACGTGGCCTCGATTCTCAACATCTCGCGGCAGGCGGTCGAGAAGCGGCGCAAGGCCGGCACGATCATCGCGGTGCGGACCGGGGACGACTACCGCTATCCGGCCTGCCAGTTCACGCCGGACGGCATGATCGAAGGTCTCGACGAGGTCCTCAGGGCCATGCCGATCCGGGCCGACTGGATGCGGCTCGAATGGTTCCTGACCCCGGATGATGCCCTCGATGGCGTTTCCCCGCTGGAAGCCCTCAAGGCAGGGCGTTTAGGGGACGTGCTGGAACTCGCACGAGCTCACGGAGCCGAGTGAACCGCTCGTGCCGGATCCCGCGACGCCTCCTTCGCCGCCAGGCTGGCTGGATCAACACAGCTTGCCCATCGATCCGATTCCGGCGGAGACGATCCTGTTCAGGGTTCACAGGCAGAAGCTCGCCCCGATCTTCTTCGGTCCCGGCGCGGGAAACCCTCCCGTGTTCCGCTTCGACTCGCCGAGTGGCGACTACGGCGTGATGTACATGGGCATCGACTTGGAGAGCGCGTTCGTGGAGACGCTCTTGAGAAATCCGGGCCTTCGCCTCGTCAGCAGGTCCGAGATCGACCTGAGACGCTGGTCTGAGATCCGTGTGTCGCGAGAGCTCAAGCTCGCCAGAATGCACGGCAACGGGTTATCCGCGATGGGTGCAACTGCGCTCGTCAACACAGGTGGCTACTCGGGTTCACGGGCTTGGTCACACGCGATCTGGTCACATCCTGACCGCCTGGACGGCATTGCGTATCAATCGAAACACGATACTGAGCGCAAATGCATCGCGCTGTTCGACCGGGCCGCGACGGCGATTAGTCTCGGCAACGGTCCACATGCATTCACGCTCTCGTGGGTGACTGCGACGCTCAAGCAATACGGGAAAGCGCTCGATCTCTGACAGGGTACCGTATCCCGTATTGGGTGCCGGATCTGAGGCGATTCGGCTTAGTGGGTCCGGTATGACTAAACTGGAGAAATCGAGCCTTACGGGTTCGGAGCGCCCTTCCCCCGTCCCGGTGCACGCTCTCGGTGAGCATTGCAGGTCAGGCAGCCAAACAAGAGCATGCCGCTGTGTGGCCCCGAAGGCCCGTTAGAGAGACCCGCTGCTATGCGGGATTCTGACTCAAGAGGGAGTCGATCTCGGCTTGAGAAAGCTTCCGAGGAGGCCGACCGAGTAACACCTCGCAAATGTCGCCATCGTCGTCCGTGATGTAGACTGGGTGACCGGCGGCGAGGTGCTCAGCGACCGCTCGGGAGGTCGCTTCCCCGATTGCGCTCATGAGTTCCTGAGTAAATTCCGGGGACTCAACGGAAACCGGGCAAACAGGCCCTGGATCTGAATCGTCCGCGTCGGAAGACTTCGGTTTCATGGACGTGGAACTGGAACCGGCTCGCCGATAGCGAGGCTATCTGCCCATATTTTCACAGCTACGTGGTCGACA
Organism: Microvirga massiliensis; assembly: GCF_001006805.1. Lineage (GTDB taxonomy): Bacteria > Pseudomonadota > Alphaproteobacteria > Rhizobiales > Beijerinckiaceae > Microvirga > Microvirga massiliensis. The sequence continues at coordinate 31,404 of NZ_LN811370.1, forward strand.
ACGCGGCCGGCATCCACGTCGCGGAGAGCTTCGAGCGTCGACTTCCGGCGTTCTGCCTCGCCATCACCTTGTGCCACGGCACGCATCTCTTCGCGGCGTTCGTATGGACATGTCCGCTTCATCGTGACTCCCGAGTGAACCAACATAGCATAAGCGCAGGATCGCCGTGAGCCGACAGGTCACGAGTTACTCCTGGATCACCACCTCAGCGATGTCCATGACGGTCCTGCTCGAGAACCGGCCTGCGTCGGCATTCTTAAGGGCCGATCTGATTTCGTGCGTGAGGATTTCGAACTTTCCCCGCTCGGCTGCCGTCTCGCGACGCAGCAGGCGTAGGGCGTCCTGCACGATCTTGCTCGCACTCGTATACTCGCCACGGGTCAACTCTTCTTCGACGAAGTTGAACAAGTCGGAATCCAATCGCACGTTCATCGTCGGCATGGCGCAATCCTCGATTAATCTCTAGTACCCAGAATCACGGATCCGCGAAACAGTGGCAGAGGCACGCGTCAGGACTCGCGATCTAACGATAGTGGGAACTAGCGGACCTGCAACTGCGTGCGGCGGGCCTTGCGTCGCCGAGGGGCGGCTACACGCGAACACGTGCACTCCTAGGGTTTGCCGGCCCCGAACACCGAGCAGTTGGTCATCTTGATCTCGTGCCTTTCGCCCGTCTCTTCCTCGGTGAACGTCATAGACAGGCTCTTTCTGTCGCCTGAAACCCTGATTGTTACGGTCCTATTCATATCAAGTAAACCGCCACGATCCTCATCCACCATGAAGTATCTGGCAGTGTATTCACCCGAGTTAAAGCTGATGTCGATAAGCCTGTAGATATGCAATGGGGTCTTGAAGAAATCGTCCTCAAACTCAAAGACGTTCGCCTCATCGCCCGCGCGGATACAATCCTCATTCCTACTGGTTTCTGCCCATGCACCTTCGAAAGGGTATGGTTTCGAAGCAGAGCGGGCGCTGGTGTTGCTCGCAAGCAGCAGAAGCACCAAAAGAAATCGGTTGAACAACTCCACCTCCTTGCGGCGCACTCCCTAGTACCCAGAATCACGGATCCGCGAAACAGTGGCAGAGGCACGCGTCAGGACTCGCGATCTAACGATAGTGGGAACTAGTCACGTGAATC
>NZ_LN811370.1:33193-52119 GCF_001006805.1 Microvirga massiliensis
TAGGCACTTGGCGGATCGGCAACTTTTGTAAAGGCGCGGCCTGGAATCGCGACTTGGCGAGACCGAGGCCTTGTAGTCTTCGGGCGCCCTCCATTCGTCCCGGCATGCGTCTCAAGCGAGCACCACGGCGGTCGGGCAGCTACTGCGGCCGAGTGAGTGGTGAGCTCGTCGAGACACCGTTATTGAATTGAGCATCGATTGGGCATAAATTGAGCAACACGGCACAGAAACGTGATCGGAGTTCGCGATGGGCACAACGGCCATGGACATCCCGGCCTCGCGCTTCGGCGAGAATGGCAGTCCTTTTTTGTCGGCACGGCGGGTCGCTGAGCGTCTTGGCTTGACCATGTCCGAGCTCGCGCAGTTGACTGGGCTGGCCCGAAATACCCTTTCGGGAAAGGTGGCCGCGCGCAAGGTCGATGCTGCCTTGAGTCCGATCGTGAGGATTCTCACGATGGTCGAGGAAATGGCCGGTACCGAGCAGCGTGCCGCGATCTGGTTCAAGCATCAGCCGATCCCGGGTTGGGCCGGAAAAACAGCTTACGATCTGGTCCAGGAAGGAAAGGCCGATAAGGTTCTGGCCTATCTGGAGGCCGTGCGATCGGGCGTGTATGCCTGATCCGGCCGGTCCTGGTGTTCACATCCTTTGGCGCGCCTATGTTCCGCGGTGGGCTCATGCTCCGCTGTCCGGAGAGGGAGCAGCCCGCTTCGGCGGGCGCTGGAATCCGGTCGGCGTGCCGACCATCTACGCGGCACGCGAACTCTCCACGGCATGGGCCGAATACAACCAAGGCTTCACGCAGCACCCGGCGCTGATCGCTCAGCTGGAGTTGTCGAACGCCTACTTGGCGGATCTGACCCATTCGGAGACCCTGGAAGCGCTGGGTGTATCCGCTTCGATCCATCAAACGGAATGGCGCGATGCATTGGATCGCGGACAGGTTCCGGAGACCCATCTCTTAGCTGAGCGTCTGCGCACAGCGGGCTATGACGGTGTGATTTATCCGTCCTTCATGTCGCCGGGTGGGAGTTGTGTCGCCTTGTGGCGCTGGAACGATAGTGACGAGGGTCCGCGCCTGACAGTCATTGATCCGGAGAACAGACTTCCGAAATCGCCAGCATCCTGGCTCTGAAGACCATATCGGACCAGCTCAGCGGAACCGGTGCGGCTGCTCCTGGAGGGCCGGGCCTTGCGGGCCCGGAGGTCCTGCCAGTCGGCGCAACGCGCGTTCTCGGCGAGCACGGCAGTGGTGAGGCGGCCTTCACGGCCGAGCACCTGGTCGGCGACCCGTCAGATCATCGAGGTCGTGTTCGCCTCAGCCCATAAAACCCGGCAGCGCCGAGCAGCAGCAGCGGCAGGCCGAGGCCGAAGCGCTGGCGCTCGCGTGCTTTCCCACGGAGATGTTGCAACACCAGCTGGTCTCCCGCGGAGATTTCGCTGCGGCCTGCGAGATATTGCCGGAGCTGCTCCGCCCGTTCGGGCTCCATGGCCACCTTGCCCCACCGCACGTCCTGCTCCAGGGCGCGCAGGCGCGCGAGATCGGCGCGCGCGCGCTCGATCGCCTCGAGCGCGCTGTCGCGCGTCATGCGTTCTCCTGACGCGAGAAACGCTGTCTGGAGCGGCGGCGCAACATCTTCCAGCGCATCGAGCCAGGGCTGGTCCATGTGCGGGAATGCCAGGAGCAGCAATCCCGCCACGACCGCCACCCCGCACGCTATCCTCCCTGCTGTCCTGGCCGTCAGTTTCCTCGTGGCGAAGCCGAGGGCGACCAGGGCGATCGCGGCCCCGAACGCCGTCACGATCGCCGGTCCGGTCGGCAGATCCCATGTCCACGAGGCGTAGAGGCCGGCCGAGGTGAGCGCTGCGCCGAGAAGCCAGGCGAGCACGAGGCGCCGCAGCAGACCCGCCGTGAGCAGCCCCGCGAGAGCGGCGGGCACAATGAGATAACTGAAGACGAGGAGCACGCCGGCGATGCGCACCGACGATGTCACGACGAGCGCGAAGGACCCGTAGAAGACCACGTCCCACAGAAAGATCCTGCGGCGGCGCTCGGCCGCGAGCCCCGGATGAAAGGACACTTCTACGAGCGCCTGCCGGAAGACGACATGAACGAGGCCGATGGCGCCATAGAGAACGGCAAGCTGGCCGACCTCCTGCGGCGTCACGGTGAGGATCGAGCCGATGAGGAGCTGCTTGATGTGCTCCGTGCCCTGGGGTGCGCGGTCGAGCGCCATCACGCCGAGCGAGGCGGACACTGCGTAGACCATGCCGATCACCGCCTCTTGCGGCACCAGCTTTTCGTAAGGCCGGGCCAGCGCGAACAACACCGCGCCTCCCGTGGCGAACGCGAAGGCATACCAGTAGCCCGCTTCGCTCTGCACGGAGTGTCCCGCGAGGAGTGCGGCCGCAAGACCCAGCGCCGCCAGTTGCGCAAGCGAGAGATCAACGAAGATCACGCCGCGCGCGAGCACGTGCAGTCCGAAATAGGCGTGGATGCCCGTGAGCACGAGCCCGGCGACGAACGGCCAGAACAGCAGCTCGAGCATCCGCCCTCAATCGGCCTTCAGGGCTGCCGACAGGCGCCGCACGTCTTCGTCGAACAGGCCGATATAGTCGGTGCCGGACGGGAGCAGCGTTACGGTCTTCGCTCCGCTTTTCTCCGCGATGTACCGCACGAGCGCCGGATTGGAATGCGGATCGGCGATGAGAAGCCGCACTCCCGATTCCTGCATCCGCGCGAGGAGCATCGCGAGCTCCGCGGGTGAGGGCGGAACCCCGGGACTGGGCTCCGCCGCCGCTACGATATCGAGCCCGAAATGGTCGGCAAAGTAGATCCAGCTGTCATGCACGACGATGGCCTTGGTGCCGCGATAGGGCTTCAGGGCTGCTTCCCATGCGCGGATCTTCTCATCCAGGCGGGCGTGAAACGCCTCCCGGTTCGCTTCGAAGAGCGACTTGCTGCCAGGGCGCAGCTCGATAAGCCCCTCAAGGATCGATGCCGTGATCGGCCGGGCGTTGTTGGGGTCGAGCCAGTAATGCGTATTGCCGAAAGCGTGGACATGCGCCTGGCGTTCCGCGCGCAGGCGCGGCGTCTCGGTTTGAAGCAGCCGCACCGATTTCGAGGCATCGACGACCGGCACATGAGGCGCTGGAAGCCGGGCCAGCCAAGGCTCGTGATCGAGCCCGATCTTCACCAAGAGCGCGGCCCCGCGCAGGCGCGCGAGCTGCGTCGGCTTCACTTCGACGGAATGCGGATCCTGCTCGGGCGCGGCGAGGCTCTCGACCTCCACCTGATCGCCGCCGACGGCTTCCACCAGGGACTTGAGATCCGCCGAGGTCGTGACGACGCGGATCTTCTCCTGCGGGAAGACCGGCGTCGGCGCCGCCGCGATGAATGCGGCGAGCGCCAGGATGAAGGTTCGGATCAAGACTTCTTGTGGAGATCGTTGAAGATGGATTTCGGAATCATGCAGTGCACACCCTTGCGGACGTCCACCACCTGCGAGATGCGGCAATCGCCCGCCATGGAGACGAGGGCATAGGCCTCGTAGCGGCTCATCGGCACGATCTTCTGATTCGCCAGCCAGTCGACCGCCTCGCGCACGGCGTTCGTCATCGCGACATCCAGATCCTCGTTCATGCCCGTGGTGATCCAGTGCGTGCGCGTCTCGATGAACGGCCAATCGAGCTTCATGTCCTTGCGCACGATCGGCTGGATGAGGATCTCCTTGTAGGAGCATTCGAGTGCCGTGAGGTTCACTTCGCCGTTGCCCTGGCGGCAATGCGAGTCGCCCGTCCAGATGAGGCCGCCTTTGAGGAACACCGGCAGGAAGAGCGTCGTGCCTTCCTGGAGCTCGTTGATGTCCATGTTGACGCCGTTCTTCCAGGGACGCAGCGTCGAGACCGGCGCGAGCGGATCATCCTTTACGCCGCCTTTGCGGGGCGCTGGATCGTTCGGATCGATGCCGGCCGCGAACGTGCCCGGGAAGGGCTGCAGGTCGAGCGTGATGCCGGGCTTGAACTCGACGACGCGTTTCTCCAGATCGATCGGAAAGAACTTGATGTGACCTTCTGGCATCTCGGACGCGAGCGCGCCGATCGTGGGGAAGTCCCTGCCGGGCAGGTTGAAGTTCACCGCCCAGGCCTTCGGCTCGATCTTGAGAATGCGGATCTCGAGCACATCGCCGGGTTCGGCGCCGTTCACGTAGATCGGGCCCGTCAAGGAATGCGGACCTCCGCCCGGGTTCGCCTTACGGAGCTCCACGGCCTGCTCGATTGTGAGCCCGGGCTGAACCTTGTCGTGGGAGTGCATCATAGTCTCGACCGAGACCGTGTCCCCCGAGTTGATCTCCAGCTTCGGCTTCTCGCGCGGATCGAGCCAGCCCCACTGAACGGTTTCGAGGGTTGCGGGAAGCATGTGGTACTTGCCCTTCGGCGCTGGAGGCGCCCAGTCGTGATTGCCGCGTGCGGGACCCTCCTGCGCGATGGCAACGCCGGCTGCGAGAGCGGCGAGCGCCGCAACGATTACGCTCTTCTGCTTGAAAACTCTCGGCATGGTTTCCCCCATCCAAGTAGAGCGGGGTCATGTTGCTTTGCAGCCAAGCGGCTCGTCAAGAAGAAACGCAGGCTGATGCCCGGCGGCAGGATGACGGTCGGAACATCAAAGTCGATCGTCATGAATTTCGCTTCAGGATGGCTGCAAGAAGGCCCGCCGCCCCGCAAGAAGCGGGACCCGCTCAGTGGAACCGGTGCGGCTGCTCCTGGAGGAGCCGGGCCTTGCGGGCCCGCAGGCCCTGCCAATCGCCGCGACGCGCGTTCTCGGCGAGCACAGCAGCCGTGAGGCGGCCCTCGCGGCAAAGCGCCTGGTCGGCGGCCTGAGTGAGCGCCAGGTTGGGCACGGCCTCGGGCCGGATGGCCAGCAGTTGTGCCAGGGCGTCCGCCTCTTGGCCGGGTCCCAGCCGGTCGGCCAGGATGGCGAGGCCTGCGGCACCAGAGCGCCCGATTCCGGCCACGCAGTGACACAGCAGCCGGGCCGCACGATGCTTGCGGCCGAAGGTCAGGATCGCTTCCGCGTCCGCCGGCCTTGGCAGGGACAGGTGATCCGGACCCTCGTCGAGATCCTCGAAGCGGAGCACAAGGTGATCGGGCGCCGGGCGCCTGGTGAAGCGCAGACGCTCCGTCGGCCGGGTACGCGGATCCTCGATGCTGATTACCGCATCGAAGTTCCTCTTATGGCGCTTTGCGGCGGTCAGCGAGGTGATCACGAGCGTCATCGCACAAGTCCTCTCGCGGGATTACGAGACCAAGGGGCTCTTTCCTCAGTCTCAAGGGTCCCCTACCCTCTCCGGCGATGGCGGCCGTCGGCGATGTAGCGCTCGACCATCGCGAGGCAGGCCTTGAGGGTGAGGACGTCGAAGTTCTGCTCGACGCGCTCCGGCCAGAAGACCGGCAGTGGCTTGCCATCGAGGCACTCGGCCTGGCTCCAGAAGGCGGCGAGGTTGTTGCAGTAGCCCCAGCTGTTCTTCTCGAACGTGAGATGGATCCCGTCGGTGGACACGAAGAGCGAGAAGAAGGCCTTGCCAACGCTCTTGCGGTAGACGCGGGTCTTGCGGATCCGGCCGCCGACGCTCGTGTTCTCGAAGGCGTGTTGGAACGCAAACCCGGCCTCGGTCAGGAGCGCCTCGCTGTCACCGTCCGGGTTGCCGGTGCGCAGGATCCCGACCAGGGCGATCGCGTCCTCGGCCGTGTCGGCATAGCCGTGCACGTCGCCGTTGAACTCGCAGAGCGAGGCATATCGCCAGTACTCGAGCGAGCGCTCTTCCGCATCGGCGGCTTTCTTGTCCTGCATGATCTCGCTCAGGGAGCGGCCGTCATTGAGGAAAAAAGCGAACTTCACGCGCTCCGATCCGCGCTTTGCGCCGATCTTCCACTTTTCGCCAGGAGCCTGAGCCCGCATGAGGTTGTAGGCAGTGCTGTAGACCTTCCAGGAGAGCGGTGCGGCGGCTGCGGTCATCGTGGTCCTCTTGAGGGGTTTTGAAGCCTTCAGGGTTCAACCGGGTGCGACAGCAAGAGGATCTGGAATCGGACTTCCTTGGCTGAGCCGCGAAAGGAAAACCGGGCATTCGGCAGCGAAATTCACCAAGCAAGGTTCAGTCGGTTGACCAACGGATGCGCCTGGAATGCGGTGTCGGCTTTCGCCTGCTGCGGACGTGCCATCGCACACGTTCGGGGCAGCTATGGGCCATGAAGCGACAAACTTGGATATTCTGCTTTGTGGTCCTCATGCGGCCAGACCCTAGCCGGGGTCAGGATGGCCCACCTTGCGATAATTCTTGGGAAGGTTGGAAGGGTGATACGTCTGAAAGGCGTTCATGCAACCGAACACAGATTCGTGGATGAGCGCCCCTTCGGGAATTCGCCTTCGCTCCGCATTAGGAATGTAAAGCTTTTTGTACTTGTCGAGCTTCGGGAAGCGTTCAAGCGACGACCAGAGTGCATTCATATTTTCCTGCGGTAGTGCAAAAGTCGGTGGTATGTGCAGAATGTCTTTGAGATTCTTGCCCCAAGCGAGCCGGTCATAGACGGCTCGGTCGATGATGAGACCGGCCTTGACCGCTTCCTCGACCATCCAGATGAGTGAAAACTTCGACAGTCCGCTGATCTCCTCCCTGTAACCCCCGCCAACATCTGCATGAACGCCAGCAAACCAAACCTGCGCAATATCTTGAGCACTTCGGGATGTTTCGGCCTCACCAAGAAGCCAGTCAAAGAGCTCACTGCCGAAAGTCAGTTGGCGGCTTGGTCGCCTGAAGCAGGTTTGTGGTTCCACCCAGGGGTCAAGCGGAAACATTCTGCGCCGTTCGTCGATCGCCATAGCATGACGGAATGTTTTGACAATCGGATTACGGCGCGTGAATTTGAGATGAGTGAGGTCGGGAATCAGGAACTTGTCGGGATTCGGCCTGATCAGGCTGGCGACAGTGTCCCACACACCGACAAAGTCGATCGTTATCCATCGGGATCCGAGCTGACGCGCAAACAAGTATGCATCATCAAGCACGTAGTCTCCGTAAATTCGCTCATGAGGGGAGAACAGCCGCGCTCCGGTGTTGTGCACTTTGTGCTCTTCCTCGGTCGCGTCTTCGTCCCAGCCGTGCGATCTACTGAATTCCTCGAATTTGGAGAGCCCGCTTCCAGCCATGTGTTTCGCGTTTTGGGGTAAGAGCCCTATTTTGTAGATCATAGCCGCCAATATTCGTGCGGCGTAAGCGCCCCGGCTGAATCCGAAGAGGAAAATATGGTCTCCGTCTCTGTAATTCTCGACGAGAAACTCGTAGGCTCGAATAACCTTTGTATCAAGGCCGGCGCCTGTGGCTAGGGCGAGACCAAGATCCGTCTCCTGTGCCAACTCGTGCCATGGATCAGGCTTGTCCTTGGTGCCAACACCAGGCTCGTAGTATACCTTCTGATCGGGATCGAAGTCCGGCGCGATCCGCTGTAGCCGCACAATGTTCGTGGCTAAAAAGCCGGTCTCATTGCCTGTTCCATCACAATAAACAACCAGGTTCGTCATTCCGCCGCTCCATCTTTCGCCTTCTCAGGCGGAACCGCTGATGCTATCGGCAACTATATCGCTGAGCCGGTTATTCTTGCGGCCGCCGTCCACCTGACGAATGTATAGACCCTACCGCAGGCCCGAGGAATCGCTCTGGAAGTTTGGTTTGGGTAAACCCTAGGCTGCTGCCGCGTACCCTCGCACGCCAGCCCACGCGGGCAAGCGGCCGGGATCGAGCAGCATTCAACCGGGCGGAGATAGGCTCAGGAGCCGCATCGGAACGGCAAAGAGCCGGACCGTGTTGGTCCAAGGGGCTTCGAAGCTGGAGGCACTCATGATTGGACGGTGTCTACTCGTCCCAGCGTTCGTCCTCGTCTCCGCGAGCCCTGTCCTCGCGGGGCCGTGTTCCGAACGGCTCGCCGAGTTGGAAAAGTCGGTAACCGCACAACAGGAAGGTGGCGGTCCCGCCCTAGAACCACCGGCTGCGACCGGTACTACAACCTCGGTGCCTGCCGCGACCCCTCAGACCCAGAAGGCCAGCCAAGCCCTGCAGATGCTGCAGGAGGCCAAGCAGCTCGACCAGCAAGGAAAGGAAGCCGAGTGCATGCAGAAGGTCTCGCAAATCGAGGGAATGAGCCCGGCGAAGGCGAAATAACATACCTCAGGGATTCGGCGCCGGCTCCGCGGGGATCGCTGGGAGGATAGGACTGAGGGGCCCAGGATCGGTCAAGCGGCCGCGGCAGGCCTGAAAACAGGCGCGCCGCCCGGGATGAAGCGCCGAGCGGGGAGGTAGGCCCGGAACCTCGGCTTAGAGGCCGGGCAGAGGCACCTCGGACACGAGCAGTGCCTCGGCGCTGCCCTCGATCACTGCGCCGCGCCCCCGGTCCGGGTGCCAGCCCTCGACAGTGTAGAGCGGCCCGTCGATCCAATCCTCGGTGACCTCCAGGTCCGCGATGACGGCCCCGGCAAGATCGAGGCTGATTGCCTGGTGGTGGTGCATGTTGGGCGCGGTGGCTCACCCGAAGCCGTCGCCCTCGCGTGCGCGGACCAGGCGCAGCACCTCACGATCCTCGGCCTGCAACGCCTGCAAGGGCATCCTACTCGCGAGGACGGTGGCGGGCGCCAGCAGGAAGTCGAGTGTGACCCACGGACCCTCAAAGGCGAGGCTGCGCACGAACTCAGCCAAGCCAGGAATCGAGATCTGATCTGGTGATATTTGCTACCGAGCGCCTGAAAAATTCCATGGGTCGGGTCGATATCAATCCTCGGACTTGCCGGACACGAAAATCAGGCGCGTGAGGATCTTCTCGAGCGTCTCGGCGATATGACGTTCTGCGGCCTCGCGAGTGCAGGTGATATGATTGATCGTGCCCGGGAGTTCCTCGACGATCTCGTTGGCAATCTTCGTGATGATGTCGGATCTCTGCATGGTCGTTGCCATTTCTCGAATTGCGTGAGCCGCGGTGGCTCAGGACGTGACTGCCGGATTGGCAGAAAGGATCATTAGAGCACCGTCACTGTCCTTCCGGGATTTGGAGCCCGCGGGTGATCGCCTCTGGATTAGCGTTGAGGTTTATCAAGCGAACCCTCAATATGAACCCGATCCAATCGGCCGGGTTCGGGCCATGCGGGACGACACTCTCTCCCCTGCCGTGAGGGCGCGCCTGCGGCGACTGCCATCTCCCTACGACACCCATTTTGGAGTTGTTCCGGCGCCGCCCCCGCGGGGCTGGATCAACATCCAGGCAGTTGCGCCCGCGATGGAGAGGGCCCTGGAGGCCCTCGGCCGGGCCGAAGCGATCGCCTCGGAGCTCAAGGATCCGTATCTCCTCAGCCGCATTCTGGTGCGGCAGGAGGCGGTGAGGTCGTCGGCGCTCGACGGAACGCATAGTACGCTCGAGGAAGTGCTGGCGATCGAAGAGACCGATGGCGGCGGGCGGCCCGAAGCCCGGCAGGCCCTGGCGTATGCGCTGGTGCTCGAAGACCTTCTACCGATCGCGCGGGAGAGAGGGCCCGATATCTTTTCGCTCGCGCTGCTCAAGAGGCTTCATTCGGCTGTCATGAGCGGCGGCCCGGACGACAAGAACACGCCCGGAGCTCTACGCCCGATGGTCGTCTGGATCGGAGGTTCGGGACCGATCGGATCTTCGTTCTGGAACCCACCGCCTCCGGCGGAGGTCGGGCCGTGCCTGAGGGACACAGTTGCCTATCTGCGCGACGAGGGAGCGTCGACCACGCCCCAGAACCTCGTGATCCGGATGGCGATCGCCCATGCCCATTTCACGGCGATCCACCCGTTCCCTCGGGGGAGCGGACGGGTTGGGCGTCTCCTGCTGCCGCTCATGATGGCAGCGGACGGCCGCACTCCGCTGCATCTATCCGCCTATCTCGCCGCGCACGAGGATGATTATCGCGCAGCGTTGATGGAGGCCCATCAGAGGCTGAATTGGGCCGCCCTGGTCGGGTTCCTGTCCGATGCAGTTGTCGGGACCGTCAACGAGCTGGAGACGACGCGGACCACATTCGCGACGCTGCTGAATCTCTGGTGGGCCAGGCGCCGGTTTCGCGGCGGCTCGGCCTCGGCCCGGGCACTGGAACTCCTCCCCCACTACCCCGTGGTGACGATCAACGGGCTTTCGTCCTTACTCCGCGTGAGCTTCCGGCAAGCCTCTGAGGCTGTCTGGCAGCTCCAGGAGGCTCGCATCGTCGAGGAGCGGACCGGCTATGCGCGAAATCGAATCTATGCCGCGCCGGAGGTTCTGGCGATCTGGAATCGCTCTTTCGGACCAAGCACATGGGATTACCGGGGTTGACGCTCACCTGTTGGGGCGATCTACCCAAACGATGATGTTGCCCCGTGGGCACAAAGGACCTTCCTGAGGACAGTGTCATCCTGGCATCCCCTGTGCGGAGAGATGCAGTTCCTCGTTGATTTTCGTGTCGACGTTAATGACGCGAGATCAGCCAGATCGCAAAGGCAAAGACGGTCGGGACGATCGCCCGATCCAAAAGCGACGATGATCCACGAGGAGGGCAGAACCGCTCGCCCTCCCCGAGTCCTCACGATCGGGCGCGGATGATTGTCTTCCCCGTGCGTCGCTGGGTCGGGTTGAAGGCGGCGACGGCATCGTCGAGGGTCGCGACAGTCCCGATGTTCGTCCGCAGGCGTCCGTCCCGCACCCGCTGGACGATCTCACTCAGTTGGGCACGATCGGACTCGACGACGAAGTCAACCGCCAGGCCGTCGGCGGGCCGTGCCTCGGACGGCCCGACGATGGATACCAGCGTTCCTCCGGCTCGAACCAGGGCTGCGGACCGCTTCCCGATGGCGCCGCCGATGAGATCGAACACCAGATCGACTGGGCCCACGTCTTCCAGGGCCTCGTTGTCGAGGTCGACGAACTCGTTCGCGCCGAAGTCGAGCGCCGCCTGACGGTCGGCGGCGCGTCCGGTGCCGATGACGTAGGCGCCGAACTCGCGTGCGAGCTGCGTCACCATCGACCCGACCGCGCCGGCCGCGCCATGCGCAATAACCCTCTGACCCGGCTGAACGCGGCCGTGCACGACCAGTCCCTGCCAGGCAGTCAGGCCCGAGATCGGCAGGCTCGCGCCCACCGTGAAGTCGACGTCGCCTGGCAGCGGCGCGAGGTTGCGTGCCTCGACGGCCGCGTACTCCGCCAGGGTGCCGTCGCGATACCAGTCCGTGAGGCCAAACACCCGCTGTCCCACCGACAGCCCCGTCGTGCCATAGCCCAGGGCCGTGACCACTCCGGCCAGCTCGTGCCCAGGGATCGACGGCGTTCGGTCACGGCCGAGGCGATCGGTCCAGGTCGAGGGCCAACCCAGCTCAGTCCCGACGAATCCCGACGCATGCACCTGAACGACGACGTCGTTTATCGCTGCCTGCGGCTCGGGCCGCTCCACCAGCGTCATCCCGGCCGTTCCCGCAGCCTGGTCCGTCACAACGATTGCTTTCATGGGAATTCTCTCCTCGATCAATGTCGAGGCGGCCGCGTGTTCGGCCGGCCCAGTCGACCTCAGGATAGGATGCGGCCAACGGGATTAGAAATTCCCTTTGGTCATGCATTCGATAGGCTTGATGTATCGTCGCCTAAAAGCGTTGTGCGCGCGAGCGTCCCGTCGGTCTGCGATCAGCCATCGTAGAGCGCGCCGTACTCGGGACGCCGGGCGGCGTAGGGAGGCATGAATGAGCACTTCGCGATAGCTCTTTTCCCGTCGCGTCGCAACGCTTCGAAAATGCCATGCGCCAATCGGGATCCGCGCCCCAGGCCGGACAGCTCTTGCGGCACCTCCGTGCGGAGCATGCACCTTTTGCAGGCAAGCCCTGGTTGCGGCGACACTTTCAGGATTTGAGCGCTTTGCGGTTCAGTAAAACCTCTCGCCGCGATCGAGCTGCGCAAGGATTTGAGCCATTCTCTTCGCTCGCGTCTCAGGTCGCTTTGCTGTGTGGAGACGGTAGTAGATCGGATAGAGGTTCTTGCGGTCGAGCGTCTCAAAAAACGCCTTGGCGGCAGGCATCGTCGCAAGCGCGTCAAGAAAGTCCCGGGGAATAGTCATCTCGGCCGATCCCGAATAGGCGTTCTCCCACCGACCGTCTGTCTTCGCCGCCTCCACATGTGTTAGCCCGGCCGGCGTCATCCGCCCTTCGGCGATCAAGCGCGTCGCATGCTCGCGATTCTTGCTCGACCAGTTGGACTTCGGCTTCCTGGGCGTGAGGCGCTGGAGAAAAGACACGGCGTCGAGTGGCAGCTTCTGGGCATCAATCCAGCCGAACCGGATCGCCTCGACAACACAGTCGGTCCAAGTCACGGACGGTTTCCCTGAGCCGGCCTTGAAAATCCTGACCCAAAGCTCGCTGGCGCTGTCGTGATGCTTTGAAAGCCAGTCACCAAGGTCCGTCGCGGTTTGGAACGATATTGGGGTTCGATGTGTCTCGGTCATGCTTCAATGTAGCGCATGTGCCCGGTGTCGGAAACGGCGCATCGCTACCATCAGGGTACGGGTTGCGTCTGTGGGTGGAGTCTGGATCCTCGTCTTGGACAAGGGACGGAAGAATCCTTCCCGTAAGCTTTCCACCGCGGGATCGCCACTTGACCCACTTTTCCGGATGCGCTCTGCCGAGCCTTTCACAGCATCAGCAAGTTCCTGGTCACTGAAAACCCGCGCGGGGCCGGAAAACAGTGCCATTTGGCTTACCCGAGGGGTAGTCCCTCAGACACACCACCAGAGAGATTTTGTCTCCTGCCGAACTCCCATCTGGGCCCCAGACTACGTCGCACCCAGTGTGGACGCGGCATACAAAGCTCGGTGGTTATGGGTGGGCGAGACAGGCGTGTCGGGCGATACTTCGGTGGTTTTGGGGTTTGGGCGAATGCCCAAAAGAAAACCCGCCGAGAGGCGGGTCTCATGTTCTTATGCTGCGTGACGCAGCTCTGACGCCTTCTGGATCGCGCAGCCGCTCCCGAATTCAAGCATCAGGCCACAGGCCCGGCAGACCGGCACCGGCTCGGCCAGCAGTCGGGCGACCTCCGCTTCAGCTTCGGCGATCGCCTTGTAGAGGTCGGTGTGTTGCGGGTTCTGAGGCTTACGAACCGGATCGCAGCCGACGTTCCACGAGATCTCCCAGAGATCGGGCTGGTCGACGAAATTGATCCGCTGGACCGAGATAACTTCGTCGCCTGGCGTGATCGACCCGAAATACGCCTCGCGCGACGAGCCGATCGACTTCGCGTCCGACCAGATGAGGGCGTTCGCTTGAGACTGAGCCTGGGACATCGTTGGTCCTTTCGGGGATTTTGAATCGGTTTTTGTTCGATCCTCAATTCGATGGAGATCCCTCAGTCCCGCTGGACGCGTCTTCGTCCGTCTCTTCCTTGAGGCACTTGGGGCATCGACCTCGGATGTTGCCCCAAGCTTCTCCGGTATGACCAGCCGCTTGCAAGCATTGGCTTTAAGTTCAGTTCTGAATTTCAGGACAGATGGGGTGATTAGAGCCACGAGCCTTCCAGATGGCTGAGGTTGCTATCCCAAGACATCTCTTCGCCGACATCCTGCGGCTGATCTCGGAACTGCGGCCACCACCTGATCTCGCGGCGGCGTGAACGGGTTCTGCTGTCGTGCGTTCAAGCAAATAACATGGGAGAGGTGCGTCTTGATAAGAAGAAAATCGAACTTCTTGAGGTTGGCGGATGCCGCCGTCCCGGACTTCGATGTGCTACAGCTTACGCGGTCAGCGTCAGAGCTTGCCAATCACGTCAATTCCAGCAAATCTTCGATCATTGAGGCCGGTCATCCGGTGGATGCCGATTTAGACGGCCTGGGCCAATAGCTGAAGCGCGCGGCGCTGGGTCGCCGGTTGACACGGCGAGTTCCTCTGGGAGGACCTTATGCTCTTCGTTACGCTTCACGGTGGCAAGCCCCAAACAGACCCACACAAGAACAATGTGCACGCCCACGACAAGGACGGGAAGAGGATCACTTCCAGTGTGCTGCGGGGTAGCGGGGAAATCTTGCTAGATGAACTTCGCGGCATTCATTTGGTCGGCAAGTACCTCTACGTAGTAAATGGCAATAGAAAAGAAAATAGCGTGCTTTGCTATAAAGGGGCGGACACGCAGTACAGACTCGTCAGCACGTTTGTTTCCTCGCAAAGTTGCAAAGGGATCGCGCACCCATTTGATATAACGTTTGATGGCGCAGGATACTGCTACGTCTCAAGCCAGGACACCAACATCGTCACCCGCCTGATTATCTCCGCTGACGGCACGAGTGCGACGCCAGCCCCGCAAGCTCCAGCGCTGCCCGCAAGTGGTTCGTTCTACCCTGGCACTTTTGTAGCTTCCAGCCTGGGCAACCTGGGTTCGACGACGACGCCGGTGACGTCTCCGGCTGGGCTGGAATACTCCAGTTCGGGCAAAAACAAGCATTCTGTTCGGGGAGTGGTGTGGGCGAACAACGCACTCTATGTCGCCGACGAGCCCGCTGGCAGAGTCAAAGTCTATGACAAGAACGGCAAGTTTCTGTGCCAAAGCAATGGTATGGAATCGCCCGTCCATATGGTTGTTTGGAAAGGTAGCTTGTACGTCAGCGCCGGCGACGCGGTGCTTACTGCAAAACTGCCCAGTTCTCCGGGTGATTTCACGCTCTCCCCAATCGAAGGAGTGAAGGTGAAAAAAGCGTGCGGACTGGCGTTCACGAAATCAGGGCACTTTTATATCGCTAGCCGCAGCGAGAACATCATCCTGAAGTTTGACTCCGACTTCAAGCCGATGAAGTTTGAGTGCAAGCTGACGGACAATCCGGAATTTCTGCTGCACGTTTAGCAGCGACGCAGCCTCATGCGGAACCGAACATTCCATCTCGATGGCGAAGGACACGTATGATCTTGCGAAGCGGCGCTTTGCGCTTCTGCTCCGAGATTGTCTTGCCCCATTTGGCTCTTCCGGTGCGCTGAAACTTCGATGAGATCCAACCCATGATGTCCTGACTCTATGTCGGGAGGCGTCCCACCTCCCCTGCTCCCTAGTCCTTGGGCGAAACAGGCTGCCCTACTGTTGTGTCCGAGGCTGAGACACCTCACACTTGAGACACAGGGTGTGACACGGAAGGCGGACGTTCGGGTTTTTGGGCGCACGTACAAGAAAAAACCCGCCGTTAGGCGGGTCTTCTCGGTTCTCAGGTTCTCAGAGAACGAGCGCCGGATACTTTTCCGTCAACCGGGCCTCGATCGCCTCGCGCTCTGCCGCAGTCGTGAATTCGTTTTCGGCCCAGTCACCCACGTCGTCGGCCGCGTCGGCGTTGTCGGCCGGATGATCCGTGTCTTCGTCGCCGTAGAAGTGATCTCGGAACCGCTCGCAGGAGTCATCACCATGGAAGGTTGCCTCGGCACCATCCGCGAGACGAACGATCCGGAACCCACACATGGGATTCTCAAAGACGTAGAACCGAGTGCCGGCAGCGATCAGGCTCTCTCCGGGATGGGCCAGTGCGGCGACGTCGACATCGGCTGGATCCGCGTCGGCTTCGGCATCGTCGCTCTCGTCATCCCCGGAGTCCTCCGGAGTGCCCGTGATCGCAGCCTCGTAGGCCGAGACATCGAGGCCACCGGCCCGCGCGACTTCCATGAGCGAGCGAAGCCAATCGATCGAGCCCTCTTCGATGCCGGGCCATTCGAGGTCGGTGGGGTCCTCATTCTGGCTCTCGCGCGCCGTGACGATGCTCTCGCGAGCCCGGTCCATTTCGCGCTGGAGTTGCTCGAGGACGTTGAACTCACGAAGGGGGCGTCTCTCCGTCTTGCCGACTGAGCCAACCACGCTGGATCGCCCGTGATCTTATAGAGATGGCTGCGGGCCGCACCCTCGGAGTTCACGGTGAAGATCGTCGACTCGTAGTCGTCTCGATCGTAGCCCGAGACGACCCAATTGGGGCTGCCTTCATAGAGGGGCTCGAGCAGATAGCCGGCGAACACCGGCACTTTGTCGTGTTGTGTTTCAGGCATAAAAACCTCGTGGGATTATATTTCTGGTCCGAGACCGTCCGGGCTTGTGGAATCTGTCCCGAGTTTTCGGTGTCGATCACAAAAAGACCCGCCTTTTGGGCGGGTCCTGGTGAGCTTACGCGGCCTTCTGGCGGTTGCGGCGTGCGTAGTAGCCGCGGATCGCGGCGAGCTGCTGCGGAGTGCGGGCGGACTTCAACTCGACGACGTCAGCAGTCTTCGGCTCCTCGACCGGCGGGGACTTTGCCTTGGGCTGGCGGGGCGTCAGGAGGCCCTTCTCGCGCATCTGCTTGAACCACTGACCGCGCGGGACCAGGGGCGTGTCATAGACCTTTTTCGGAGCCGCCGGCGTCTCGGCGATCACCGGCGTGTCGGTTGCGGGCGTGTCGTCCGAAACCGTCTCGCAGACGTCTTCGTCATCACCGGTTCCCGGGATATCGCCGTCTTCTTCCTCGATCTCGACCCCGTAGCCGTTGTCACGGGTCTGATCGATGGTGTCGAAGACCTGGCTGAGCGGACGGAAGGTATCGTCGATTCCATCAATGAAGCTGATGTGACCGGCCGAGACCTCGAAGCGCTCGCAGCCGAGTGCCGCCTTGGCGTGAGATGAGCAGCGCGGGTTCTCGGAATCCACCACGTCGACGACATCGAGAACGTCATTGAGATCGATCTTGAGCACCACGCCCTCGGCGTCGTTGATCACGGCCTCGAGATCGTCACCGAAGGTGAAACCGTGCTCCTTCTGCCCATCGACCTCGACGAGATCCGTCACCATGCTGCCGCTGCGGGCGATGTCCTGAGCGATCGAAAGGCTCGTGGCGATGTAGGCGAGGCCGAGGCGTGACATGTGTGCGTCCTTTTCGGGATTGTGAAGCGATCCGAGATCGCAAGTCTGGTCTGTCCAAACCGATCCGAAAACCGATCGCACGATCGGCTTCCCGGGATCCCTCTTCTGGAATTTGTTCGCCTGACCAAAGAGAAACCCGCCATGCGGCGGGTTCCGTGGTGGGGATCGATTACGCGGCCTGCGCCTGGCGCTTGCGCGCGTAGTAGCCGCGGATCGCGCGGAGCTGGGCCTCGCTGCGGACCGGCTTCTCGGACGAGGCAGCCTTCGGAGCAGCGGTCTTGGCCGGGGCCTTCTTCACCGGCGCCTTCTTGGCGGGAGCGGTCTCGGCCTTCGCCTTCGGTTGGCGGGGCTGGAGCAGGCCCTCCTGGCGCATCTTCTTGAACCACTGACCCCGCGGGAGATAGGGCGTGTCGTACTGCTTCTTGGGGGTCTCGGTGATCACGGCGGTGTTCTCGACGGGGGTGCTCATGGGCGAGGGTCCTCGATGGACGGTCTGGAAGGTCTGAATCTCGAGATCGTGTTCGTCCTCAGGGGATTGGGAAACGATCTGGGATCGCCCATTTTTTTCTCTGGGGCGGAGCCTAATCGACCGGTCGGGTCGAAAACCGGCTTGCGGCTTGACGAGCCATTCCAAAAGGGGCTCGATCTTGAGCGCCTCTGCCTCGTAAACTCGATCAGGGAGACCAGAAATGGCGGCCGGAGACCCTCAGAATTTTGAGCACCTCGCCGCTTACGAACGGTACCTCATTGCTCAAAATCGTCTTTCAATGACGTCAAGGCTCACCGCGGAGGTGATCAGCCTGAATGAACAAACGCGAGCTTACAGCAAATCCAGCCTGTTCAGCGAGCTGAGGGGCTCAGAAGGTCCGGCTAACACTCTGGCCCGAACGATTTTCTTCTACGAGGTCGTTCAGCTTTGCCGATTATGGGACAAGTTCGATGCCAGCGGCTTCAGCCTCCCAACGGTTGCGGCACTGTTCAGTGAGGAAGTTATTTCACTGGTCGAACGAGATCGGAGCCAAAACGGAGTGCCCAACTCCGCCGCCATGGTCTCGAATCTTAGAGCGACACTCAAAGCTGTGACTGCCGTGGAATCATCGCGCGAAGTCGTCCGGCTTCGCAATCACCGCCACAAGAACATTGCTCATCCGATTTATAAGACCCGAGCGGAGCAGAAGAAGGCAATCGAAAGGGTGAAAGGCGATGACCTCGATGCTGTGGTTGAGAAGACGATTGAAATCATGGGTGTCATCGACTCCGCGATGACGACGCAAACCGTTGACTACCGCGTGCTCCAGGCAACTGCACGCCGGGAGGCTGAGGATTTCTTCGCGCGAGTGCAGATTGCACCATAAGCCCCGGGATCAAACTGGAGGAGGCCGGGCAGCGAAGAAAGACGGTGCCCCCAGAAGGTGCGGATGGCACGCTCGGTGAGATTCACGCTCCAGGTCGTTCCGCACAGGTGCGGGTTGCGGCCGACGCTTTCTCGGTCGGAATATCGCACGACGGTCAGAAGGCGGAGCCGGACGAGATCATCGAGTTCGGCCGCCACGGCCTCGTGCCTGGATTTCGTCTGAGCTCAAAGGAACCCAACCGACTTACTGCCCATCGCCAGGCAATTCGAGTTCCCACTCCTTGCAGAGCGCCCTCACGTCGGAATATCCATAGTCCGGATGCTTCGGGTGCAGCCATTCCTCGCCATTGAACCACCACCCGTCCCGCTTGGCGGCCTCCTCGCAGCGATCAATCTCGGCCTCCTCGTCCGAGGCTTCGTGAACGGTGTCCCAGCCCTCGTCCAGGCGGCTTGGCTCGCTTCCGGGGACGTCGAAGCGTTCGTTGTGTTCTGCGGTTGCGGACATTGAAAATCGATCCCGAGGTGCAATTCGGCCGATGCCGAGATTTGATTCGAACGAACGGCCTTTCGAGTGACCCGGTGCAAGAGCTTCACGACCCAAGGTTTTTCCTCGAGTGGTGATAGCGAACAATGGGCCTGGAGCCGTATTCGTCC
>NZ_LN811370.1:53343-61006 GCF_001006805.1 Microvirga massiliensis
CACGTTCGAGCGATTTGCAACAGCACGAGAAGGCCGCATGCCGAGCCCGGAGCTGCGATCACTCGCCGCGACAAAAGCGATCGAAATTGCTACGAGGGAACTCCCTCAGTCGATCCAGCCGCCTGCTGAGTTCGGGGCGCGGCGAGCCGCCAGCGGACCGGGACGAAGTCCACGGGCGCCCAGACCCAGCCCATGACGCCGTGCTGTGACCAGCCCGGACCATCGATCAGGCCCCAGTGGCATCGCTCGGCGACCGTGCCCTCGGCGTCCTGGAGGTCGACCCGGGTTCCATTCTTGGGAACCGACGCGATCGGGTGCCATGCGGGATCGGCTTGGCTGGAGGTCTCCATGGCTTACTGGCTTTCGGGCAGTTCGCGGACGATCTCGATTTCGTAGCGTCCGAATTCCTCGTTCTTGTTTTTGCCTCGGTCGCGGCAGAATTCGGCAAAATCGGCATAGCCGTCCTCCTGCGCCATCTTGTCGAGCGCCGCGGCCTTGGTGGGCAGGCTTTCGACGCAGGCAACTTCTCCCGTGAACGGGAGCGAAATACGAACGAGGGAGACATTCATATGATTTTTCCTCGGAAGGGCAGAGAATGCCCATGAATAGGGCTTTCTCGCGCAATAATTGTTTCAGACCATCACCGGCTTTGGGCTGCAGGGGCAACGACAAGCGGCTTTGGCCCGTCAGGTTCGATTCAGCGCCCTGGCCATTGAGCGGAAGATCGCCAGAGCCTCGGGCATATGCTCGAGACCGGCGCCGGCGCGGGCGAGACGGTTGAGGGCCTCGGTGCCCTCGACCTCGGAGATGTAGGGAAACGACATCTTACACGACGCGATGAAATCCTCGAGGCGCGCGAGGGCGAGCTCCACGGCCTCGGGTGCCGGACAGGGTTGCGCCGTTCGATCAGTGCTGGCCGAGGACGACATTCGTGACTCCGGTGGGTGTCAGGGGAGGTCCGGCCTCTTGCCGGCGCTTTAGGATCTCGGTGAGTTCCCGGGCCCATTGCTCCCGGGCCTGCATCGCCTCCCGGACTCTTGCCGCGGCGGCCGCAGCCTCCGTCTCGCCCTTCTCGGTCAGGAACCAGACTTCCATGCCCTTGCCGAAGCACAAGCCCTCGAAGCGGATCCACCCGTCAGCGCGGGCCTTCTTGTGTGCGGGACGCAGCCAAGGCTCGACGGGTGACATCTTCCCGCAGTACGAGCCGTCTGCTTTGACGTAGCGCGCAAGATAGGTGTCGATGTGCTTCGGATATGGCGGGAGACGCCGGCCGACGAGGGCCTCATTGTGGGTGAGGTTACGCATTGCGCGGCCTCGCGTCCCGACCCACCCGAGCTACGTCAAGGCTGCTGTCGGCCGGGGAAGAGACCTGCAGGCGCCTAGCAGCCTCGCTGAGGGCGCCGACGATCGGGATCGCATTCTCGAGTTCGTGGCCACAGAGATCCATGGCCCACTTGCCGAGGAGAGTTCCGAGTTCGGAATCCGACATGGCCTCGACCGTCGTCATGTCCGGGCCGAGCCACTCCTCTTTCGGAGTCGAAGCATCAGGCGTCGCTCGCGTGGCCTGTTCCAGTCCGGGCCACTTCTCGAACAGGAACTGCCTCGCAAGCCCAGCCGGCACGCGAACGATCTGTTCGACCTTGGGATCACGGGTCCACGCGAGAACTTCCTGCTCGTGGTAGCCGAGAGCCACCACGGCGCGAACTTCGCCGCCGACGATCGCAATCAGGGTGTCGGACATCGAAAAATCCTCAAAACAATAAATTCGTCTGGCAATTCGCCGGAGAATCCTGCCGAAATCGGGCAGCAATTTGGTTCGCGAAAGCACAATAGCCTTGCATTTCGCGAATTATGCTCCGGAACCATCCTGGCGAATTTCCCAGCGCCAGAAGATCATGCGCGGTCAACCTCGACGAAGACGGCAGGCATGCCGCACTCGCAGAGCCACTGCTCGACCTGGACCGGGGTTGCCCGACGGAATTCGGGAAGCTGAAGGTTTGCGAGGCGTTCCTTGAGCCACGCGTTCTGAGCCTCCACCTGCGCGAGCCGGTTCAGGGGATCTCGCGTCGGCAGCACCGGCTCGGCTTCCTGCACGGCAGAGAGCGCGTCCGCGACCTCGGTTCCGGTGACGAACTCATAGACATCGACGGCATGGTTCCAGGCCAGCTTGGAGCGGGGATCCGTAGCCTCATAGAAGCGATGCCCGGCCAGCACCTGGTAGCCGGTTCCGATGACGCGCAGATTCATGCGCGCGATCGCGTTGACCTCGTCGATGATCTGCTGATCTGTTTTCGGCATGATAGTCCTTCAGAACTTGATTTCGTGGTTGAGCAGGGTGACGGTTCCTTCGAAGACGGCGATCAAGGTCGCTTGATTGCGCTCCTCGATGGTGATCATGCGACCGAGTTCCTCGCCGATCGCTTGCGAGAAGGCCACGGAAGGATCCGGCGCCTGAACGACAGCGCAATAGCCGGCGTGGTGGTCGTGCCAGGGCGCCGAGAAAACGACAGTGTAGGTCCTCACGGTTCACATCCTTTGAAACGGGTGGTTGGGGTCGAGGGTGTCGGCGGGCTGAAGCGCCAGCGCATCCATTCGCGCGCGTGCTGGAGGGACTCGAACGAGTCGGACACAGGAGAGCCGATCCACGCCAGTTCCCAAACGGGCCCAGTCCGGGTCACCGTGACGACCGGTTCGCCGGCGGCGATGATCTCATAGGATCTGCTCTGGATCCGGCGGAGCCGGGCATGTGGCAACGGAATTCTTGCAGCCCGCCCTGTTTGGGCTCCGGCGGAAGTGCCTGTCATGGTCGGAATTTCTCGGATAAAAAGGATGAGTGCTTGTCAGGGCGATTGGCTTCAGGGGCCCTGGTGATCAACAATCATGTCGAGTTTCCACGGTGGCGTCACAGTGCTGGCCCAAGGCGGAAGCGTGAGGGCCAGATGAGAAGCAAAGACCGCGGTGAACGCGTTCTGAGGATCGCTTTCCAGCGCCTTGAGCGGGAGATTCCGAAAAAAGGTGCGGACGTCCTGCAACGGTTGCGTCGCCCTGAAGCCCGATGGGTCCGAATTCCCGTCGGGGTGCTCGGCTTTGCAATGGACCGGGCGGTACCAGCCCATGCGCACCATCTGGGCGATGCCGCGGGCGTCCTTGCGATCCGTTTTGACCGGCATGGCCGAGAGCGCCGCCTTCACGTGCCGGGTCTCCAGCAGCACGACATCAAGGCCGGCACTCACCAGACCGGCGAAAAGCCATTGGGAGAGCGGTCCGGCCTCCAAGCCAATCCTGACCGGCGCCGGCTCCAGATGCTGAATGAACTGGACCAGGGCCTCTGGCTCGCTCGGCACCTTGAGTTCGCGCAAAATCTTGCCGCTGGCATCCACCACACAGACGCTGCTCAGTTCCAACGACACGTCAATTCCGACATACTGCTCCATGGCTGTCCCTCATGATGCTTGGGGCCGATCCGCTCGGACCCCGTTTTCACACCATCACCTTGA
Organism: Microvirga massiliensis; assembly: GCF_001006805.1. Lineage (GTDB taxonomy): Bacteria > Pseudomonadota > Alphaproteobacteria > Rhizobiales > Beijerinckiaceae > Microvirga > Microvirga massiliensis. Next base: position 56,841 of record NZ_LN811370.1, read on the forward strand.
GGGACAGCCACCCCGCTCCGCTACTGCGCGAGCGGCAGGCCCATTACGGCATCTAGGCCCCGCGCCTGATCCGCTTTCTCGGGCGGCTCATCCAGGAGGCCAACGGCAAGGCGTTCCTGATCTGGGACAACCTGCCCGTCCACCGGGCCCAGGCGGTGCGGGACTGGTTGGCCGCGCGCCAGGACAAGATCGGGGTCTTCCCCTCGCCGCCCTACAGCCCCGAACTCAACCCGGACGAGGGTCTGAACGTCGATCTCAAGCACGCCATGACCCGCAAGCCACCGGCACGCAGCAAGCACGAACTCAAGCGGACCGTCATCAATCACATGCGCCGGCTGACAAAGCTTCCCGAACGAAGCCGGAGCTTCTTCGGGCATCGGACATTTCGTTATGCCGCGTAGTTCAAGATCTCCCAAGCCGGATCAGTAAGGGTGGGCATGCCCGCTGACCCTCAACATGCCCGGTATGAAGACGCGATCGCGCGAAACCACTAGCTCCGGACAGAGCGGCTTGCGCTCCGCAGGAAGCACTACGCCCTCCGGGAACGGCTGCGTACCTTGATGGTGGAGAACGCTGTTCTCATCGAACAATTTAGCCGCGGGCTGGAACTGTCCCAGGACGGGGCTCAGCAAGTCGTTTCGCGCGTGCGGAAACAAGCCGCGAATTTCCGAGAAGCGCGATTGCGGAATGCAAATTCCGGAAAGCAGAGGCGCGCCTAAAAAAGAACCCTGCCCGGCATGAGAGATGACCGAGCGGGGAGTGTAGGAGACCGGGCCGCTACGCAACGCTGGCCCGCGTTCAACTTGGCCTGATTGGGTTAGGCGCCCGTTGACGCTGCGGTAGTCACGGTCTCCGTGGTACCGCTAGGGCGATTCCGGCGGGCGCGTCGTGTGAGGCTTAAGATATCATGCTCAGGCGTATATGGGGCTGGCGGTGGGACGGGCTTGGTCCCCTTCAACCTGGAGGTGTCCCTTCACGGCCAGGGAATGAATCACCCGGGTCACCGGCCGGCCCGCGAGCCACCACGAGTAGTCATCCTGGCGGGGGCTGCCCCAGATCCTCAAGGCACTCCCGTGCGTCTGGAGAGCAGACAACACGCGTTTCTCGGCCGGGGTAAGATGGCGGCGTCTCTTCATGAACGTTGTCCAAATCTGAGCTGGTAAAGCGCAATAGTTCACGCAACAGACTCTCTTCCGGAGCCTTCGTGTCAGCTCGTGAAAGCACGAGACGCAGCATGGTTAATTCTCGTGCCGCTGGGGCAGGCAAGTCGGATTTCTGTCGAGAGCGTCGCACGCGCGCGAAAGGGCCGCTGCAATTCCGAGAAGGCCTGTGTGGACGGCGCCTGCGTGGCAAGAGGGTTTTGGTCTTTTGACGCTTTGGTCGGGTGCAGCCATGTGTTCGGCCTTGTCGTGCGGCCACATGACCGCTGGCCCTGATGAAGTTCGCGGATCAGGTCCCTATCGTTTATGCTGCGTCTGAGCGCAACGGCCTTCTCGGGCTGCTCTGATCCCCGGCTCGACCGGTTCGTCATCACGCCATCACCACCTCACCAATCCTGCAAACGTCTCGTCCAGCTCCCAAGACCGCCTATGCGGCCGCAGCAGCCGGAGCGCGATATCCTGGCTCGTCCTGGAGGACCGCCCAGGCGATCCGTGCCAGCTTGTTAGCAATGGCGGTTCTGACCACGCTGGCTGGGCGGCGCGCCAGAAGCCCGTTGATCCACCCCGCCGTAACTGAGGTCCGGCCGCGCGCATGTCGCATCAGCGTGGAGGCTCCCAACACCAGAAGCCGTCGCAGGTACCGATCACCCTGCTTGGAGATGTGTCCCAACCGCACCTTGCCGCCAGTGCCGCTCTGCCGTGGCACCAGCCCGATCCAGGCCGCCAAGTGCCGGCCTGAGCGGAAGGAGCTCGGGTTCGGGATATTAGCCGCCAAGGCACTGGCAGTGATCAGGCCGATGCCGGGGATGGTCTCCAGGCGCTGGCTCAGCTCATTCGTGCGATGCCACGCTAGGATCTCCTGCTCGACCTGGCCAATGCGGCCATGGACGTCCTCGATCTGAGCGAGGATCAAGCGGATGCAGCGCCATGCCAGCTCCGGTAAGGCCGTGCCGCGTGCCTTCTCGGCCAGCTCAATGAGCTTGGGAACGCTGGGAAGCCCCTGAGGGGCGATGACGCCGTACTCGGCCAGGTGCCCTCGTAGAGCATTAACCAGCATGGTCCGCTGCCGCACAAGTAGGTCACGGGTGCGGTGGAGCATGAGCGCGGCCTGCTGCTCAGGGTTCTTGATCGCAACAAAGCGCATGGTCGGGCGGGTCACCGCCTCGCAAATGCCTTCAGCATCGAGTGCATCACTTTTGCTGCGTTTGACATATGGCTTCACATAGGCCGCAGGCATGAGCCGGACCTCGTGCCCGAGGGCCGCCAGCTCTCGCGCCCAGAAGTGGGCGGTGGAACACGCCTCCATGCCAATCAGGCAGGCTGGCAAGCGCCGGAAGAAGCCAATGAGCTCACCTCGGCGGAGCTGCCGGCGGATCAGAACCTGTCCATCCTGGTCAATGCCGTGGACCTGGAAGACGTGCTTGGCGACATCGAGACCAACAGTCGTAACATGCATTGGAGCGGCTCCCTGTCTGGCGCTGAGGCAATCACCCTATCTCATAGGGCGCTGCCGGGAGCAGAGGCGCCGTCCAACTCCATCATTTATGGAACAGCTGTCAAACTACTGCGATCGACCGGCTTTGGCGGGCCCTGACCTCTTCGATCTCATCTCTTTGATTATTTCGTCGATCAGCGCTGCGACGAGGCGCGGTGTCTCATCGCCCACCTGGTCGAACTCGTGCCCTGGCACGATCCGGTTTTTAGTCGTTCTGATTCGCACGCTGCCGTCATTGAAGCGCTCCTGCACCTGGATGTGCAGGCCCTCGGGGTCACAGTGACGGTCGCCGACGGCTTTGCTTTCAGGGCGAGTTCGCCAATCGCCGCCAGGTGCTCGGTCCGTAGACTCACTGGGCCACTCCGTGATTTCGCGGCGCCATCAGTCCCGTCAACCGTAAGAGAAGCCGTCTTATGCGGCCCTGCTGCGTGTTGCAGCGGCCATCCTTGCCTCGGATCACAACAATCAGGGCGATCCCGATAATGAGGCCATAAATCTTTTCACCGCCTTCGCGACCGAAGCGCTCGGTACCGAGCCCCCTCCGCGGTCGTGCGAGCCGCAGGAATGAGACCTGCTCCTCCGCGAGGAAGATTACGCTTGTATCCACCCCAACGTTATCTGCCTTTCGGCGGCATTCAACGTGAACCTTTCCTTGTACCAAGCAAGTCCAGGTTTTCGGATTGCGGGACCGGCGTTAATCCACTGCCGGTCGGGGTACAATTTAGATAGCTCCTGATCCATATAGGGAGCTACGTCATATTCATTGTCACCTCTGCGATGAACAAAAACGGCCCATGATGCGCCGAGATGGCTGCCGACGCCGTAGCCGATCACGTCGTCATCCAGCACCACGGCCAGATGGCGCACGCCCAACGGCTCCAGCAGAGACAGGTTCTCGAACGTCCAAACCGTACGCCGTCGATGATACGTCATCCGACCTTTTGCGGCCTTTGCCGCATACCAGCGGTCATTGCACGCCAGCACGCGAGCCAGGTTCTCCGGACCAATCGGCTCCACATGCGCGCCGGCCCGCAAGAGCTTGCGGATGTATCGGCGGTATTCTCCGAGGGACGATCCGAGCATTCCAGACACGGTTTCGCGGTGCCAGACGAATTCACGATAGCACTCGACCTTGTTGAGGTCGTTCGTCCAGCCTTCCTCCGGCTGTTCAGGCACAGGTCCCACGAGATTGCCGTACCAAGAAGCAGCGGCTTCACGCATGAGGATACGCTCATACGCCTCCCAGTCGGACACCAGCGGCAGCAGCTTGGTCTTCCGGCCGAGACGCAGGAGAATGCAGTCCGCCTTGACCTCCTCCGAGGCCCCGCGGGCAAAGTCCTGCGCCAGCGTCAGCAGACCCATATCGAACGCCGGCACCCCCAGGGCCTCGAGGTTGCGGCCCCACTCGGCGGCACGGGTGAAGGTATCGCGCTCGAGCCAGGATCTCTGCATCGGCGGCAGGCCCGATGTCTCCGGCTTCGGCAAGCGGGCGAGCCGCGCCTTTGCCCCAA
>NZ_LN811370.1:61307-66672 GCF_001006805.1 Microvirga massiliensis
CCGAGAAGGCCAATTGCGGAACCGAAAACAGGCCTCTCCGGCAGTCTTCCAAAGCAACCTCTGGCAAATTTACCGGAGTCGAGCAGAGCCCCGGTCTAGCCCGTTCCTGGGCAGGCCTGCGGCGCCGCGCGATTACTGCCAGTTGCTTGTCGCGAGATGCGCCCGCAGACGGTGCGCCGCCTGGGCATAGGTCTGCCGCATCGAACCGCGGCAGGACAAACTCACCCTTCTGCAGGTTGGTCGGCACCTCGTCGGGCGCAGACCCTGGTGGAGCCGCGGCGCGCCGATGAACATCCTCGGGTCGACCGTACCGGTTTCTCCGAAACCAGCCCACTCGTTGCGGTATGAGACAGTAACCGGCATCACTCCAGTGAAGAACGAGAACAGCCCCGAGAAGAACCAACCGCGGCGTGAGCCGTCGAAGACATCGTCGACCGCGGAGTCGAGTGAGCCTTGTCAATGCTGCACTTGGCGCAGGTGGTTCGTGGGGCCTTTCGCCGTTATCCGAAAGGCTCTATCCGCAGCGGACCTATTGCCGACGGTTGGCAAAGCCGCAGCGAGCGAACTTGTTGACCTTTGGAATTTCTTCTGGTGCAGGAGCGGGTTCCTCAAGGTCGCGCAGTCTCAGTGCCTTCCGCGCGCGTTTAAGTTGATCGAAGCGTGACGGACGGATCGCGAGACCCCGTGCCAGACTGATGTGCAGGGCGTCGAACTGCGCGGCATATTCCGACAGGGAGCGATGCGCCTAGATCGTGAACCGGTCGGCTCTCGAGAGGAGTTGTGCGAGTGTGCGGTATTCCCTCTGAGCCTCGATCGACTGCAGTGGGAAGAGACACTGCGGAATGCCACGAGGCGTCGGATTAGATGCGATCTCCGGACCATCGTGAACGAGACGAACCAAGGTTTTTGCCGGTGATCTTCTAGCGGCTGCGCTCACAGATGTCTCCGAGCTGCGCGTCCATGGGTCGATTCGGTTGCATATGGGGCGCTCTCGAACTTTTCGCACATTTTGCCGCGCACGCGACTTGCCCCCCCCGCGCGGTCGGCAGCCCTCGTCGCGAACTTCTTAACCGGACCCGGTATCCCCTTGCTGAGGGCCTATCGTGACCGTGGAAGCCGGTTCGTTCTCTTGCTGCTGGGGGTAAAAGACTGCTCACGATCTAGCGGCTATCTACGGGCCTCGCAGCAGATCTGCGTATTGTTGCTATAACACCGTCTTGCCTGAGGTGCGGTTGAGATGACCACACTCCAGTCCGCCGCGATTGCTCGGACAGGATCCGACCTGATCACGTTGCGCTGCGCTGAGTGTCCGCTTCAGCAGCGTAAGCAGTCGTCCGCGTTAGGTCAGCTTTGTGCCGGAGAACGAACCCGCTCTCGCGGGAGGGCGCTGGACGCAGGAACAGTGCAATGACTTGGAGTGAGGGACTCCGCTGAAGGGCTGCCGATGACAGGGCCGAGTCCTGTCTTGAGGATCGAGGGGTTCGCAACCTCCCCCTCAAGACAGGAGCCCCCGATGACCGAGACGGCCGTCAGCCCGCTGCGCCGGCGCATGATCGAAGACATGACGGTGCGCAACTTCCTGGAAAAGACCCGCAACGATTACATCCGTCATGTCAAGGCGTTCACGGCGTTCCTCGGGCGCTCGCCTGACACGGCAGCGCCCGAGGATCTGCGGCGCTTCCAACTGCACCTGACCGAGATTGGCGTGCAGCCGCCGAGCATCAATGGTGCCGTCGCGGCGCTGCGGTTCTTCTTCGCCGTGACCCTCGATCGGGCGGAGATGGCCCGGCACCTCACGTTCGTCCGCGAGCCTCGTAGAGTACCGCTCGTCCTCAGCCCCGAGGAGGTCGTGCGCTTGCTGGAGGCGGCACCGGGGCCAAAGTACAAGGCGGCCCTGAGTGCTGCCTACGGGGCCGGGCTGCGCGTCTCAGAGGTCGTGTCGCTCAAGGTCTCAGATATCGATTCCAAACGCATGCTGTTGCGCATCGAGCAAGGCAAGGGGAGGAAGGATCGCCATGCCATGCTGTCGCCGCAACTCCTCGAGTTGCTGCGCGACTGGTGGCGGATCGCGCGGCCGCAGGTCTGGCTGTTTCCCGGCCAGAACCCGGTCAATCATCTCACCACGCGCCAGTTCACCCGTGCTGTGCATGCCGCGGCGCAGCAGGCCGAGATCGCCAAGCGGGTGACGCCGCACACCCTCAGGCATAGCTTTGCCACCCATCTCCTCGAGCACAACATCGATATCCGCGTGATCCAGGTGCTGCTCGGGCACGCCAAGCTCGACACCACCGCGCTCTACACGCGCGTCGCGACCAACACGATCCGCGCCGTCATGAGCCCGCTGGATCGGCTCCAGCCGCTGCGGCGCAGGGTGGACGAGCCGCCTGCATAACCCGCCGCGCTCGTGGTCCGTCCCGCTCTGGAGGTCGCGGACATCTTCCGCGACCACGGGGCCGCGTGGCGCCGAGCCAATGCCGGTCAGGTGAGCCTCGGCCAATTGAAGGTGATGGCGGCAATCGAGCGCTGCCGCACAGCGGCCCTCGGCGGGCATGTCGCGCGTTGCGAGGACTGCACGCACACCCTCGTCGCCTATAACAGCTGCCGCAACCGCCATTGCCCGAAGTGCCAGGGCGCGGCCGCGAAGGACTGGCTCGCGGACCGCGAAGCCGAGCTGCTGCCCGTGCCATACTTCCACGTCGTGTTCACATTGCCAGCGGCGATCGCCAACATTGCCTACCACAAGGCGGTGATCTATGACCTGCTGTTCAAGGCATCCGCCGAGACGATGCTCACCATTGCGGACGATCCCAAGCACCTCGGCGCCCGCATCGGCCTCACCGCCGTACTCCACACCTGGGGCTCGGCGATGACGCATCACCCGCACGTGCACATGATCGTGCCGGGCGGCGGGCTGTCAGCCGACGGAACACGATGGATCGCCTGCCGGCCGAACTTCTTCCTACCCGTGCGGGTCCTCTCGAAACTGTTTCGGCGGCTGTTCCTCGAGAAGCTCGCCACGGCCCACGCGGCCGGGCGTCTGATGTTCTTCGGCGATGACGCGCATCTGGCCGACGATGACGCTTTCGCGGCCTTCCTGGCGCCGCTGCGCAAGACCCGGTGGTTCGTCTATGCCAAGCGCCCGTTCGCCGGGCCTCAGGCCGTGCTGGCCTACCTGTCGCGCTACACACACCGCGTCGCCATCGCGAACAGCCGCCTGATCGCCGCCGACGACACCGGTGTCACGTTCAAATGGAAGGACTATCGGATCGCGGGTCGCGCTCGCTCCAAGACGATGACGCTCGCCGTCAATGAGTTTATCCGTCGCTTCCTCATTCACGTGCTCCCGCGTGGCCTCCATCGCATCCGGCATTACGGCCTCTTCGCCAACGGCGGACGCAACGACAACCTGGCGCGGGCCCGCGAGCTACTCGGCGTGCTCAAGCCACCACGTGAGGCTGCTGCGGCAGAACCTGCCGATGCCACGCCGACGCCGGCGCCGGCACGTCAATGCCCCTGCTGCGGCGGGCGCATGATCATCATCGAGACGTTCGCGCGCGGCTGCTCGCCACAGAAGCGGCCAGCGCCATCGATCCTCGTGATCAGTGTCGACACCTCATGACGACGATCGCCCGCTCGCGCCGCCGAATTGCCGCTCGTCCCCGTCGCTGGTCCTGCGCCGGCCCCGATGGCGCTTACTCGAACTTGGTGTGCAGCCATCGGATGAAGCATCGATCATCGCCGTCGAGCCTGCCCGGTGCCGAGGACGACGCCCCGCTCATACCCCTCGATGGTCCCGATCCTCGCGCTTGGTCGCATCGGCGACCATTTACCACCCGATCCGCAACGCTCAAATCGCCATAACAGAGCGCGCTACCCTCAGCACGCACACGTCCCGCGGGTTCTTTCCCTGGAGGCTTCCGGACGCCGGCCCCGGACACGCGGCGATGTTCGTGATGGCCGGCATCCGACACCCTTGTATGGGGTTATGCTTGTCAAGCCAGTTCCTGCTTCATGGCCTCATCTCCTTGTTCGACCAAGCTGGCGACCATCTCCTCGTCCCGACCTGACCTCGATTGGCCGCCGCGCGCAGTGACGGTCAAGGGTGGCCGCAGGCCATCGCGAAGCGACTTGCCCTTGACGGTCGCGAGCACGGCGGCAGGCTCGGTTGGTCGGTCGAGCTGTCATCCCTGCGGTGCGGCTATTGGCCGACGACAATTCGAGGGGAGCTCGCCAGTGGGCGCGGAGATCGGCGCCACAACCTTGTATTCGGTCGATCCGTGAGGATCGGAACCATGATGCAGTCATGCGCATCGGCGGCGAAGCTCCGGGGCGGCGGGCCCATTCTTCACAGCGGCTTGGAAGCCATGGGTTTAGCGTCGGGTCACCGCCACCTCGGATCGTCATCGGCAGAGCCCCGCAGGAGGCCGCCGAGGTCGGTTGCCCTGTTGTCCCTCTCTTTTTGTGCGGTCGGTCGCTTATGCCGCCGGACGTAAGACGACGCCTTGCGGCACTTGGCCGGTTGTGACGAGACGCCAGAGGGCAATGAGCAGCTTGCGCGCCAGCGCCACGATCATCGTCTTGCGCGTGCTGCCGCGTCCGTCGGCGGTTCGTGCCTGAAACCATTGGCTCAGGGCGCTGTTCTTTTGGAACCTGAGAAACCGCCAAGCCAATTGGATCATGCCGCACCGCACGCGAGCGTTGCCGGCACGCGCAAGACCCCGTTCGCGCCGGCGCTTGCCGCTCTCGTCCGGCGAGCCGGTGAGGCCCGCGTAGCGGGCGATGGCCTTGCGATCGCGCAAGTGGCGTGAGAGGATCTCATGGGCCAACATGTCCGCCGTCTCGACACCAACACCGAGGACGCGCGCAATGAGACGGACCATCGCGGGCGGGCCGGTCTCCCCTCCAGGAACCGCCGCGAGTTTCCGCAAGCGTTCCTGCTCGATCGCGCGGATCTGCTCGCGCACGACACGGAGCCGCGCGAGATGACGGCGCAGCTCCGCGCGCGTGTTCTCCGGCAACGGCGCCCCTTCCGCCGTGCGCAGACCTTCGAGCTTGCCCTCGGCCGTGCGCAGGGTCGGCCGAAAGGTGCGAATGCCGAAGCGGACGAGGATGGCCTTGATCTGATTGATGAGCCGGGTCCGCTCCGTGACCAGGTTCCCCCGCTCGCGGGTCGGCCGCCTTGCATCCTCCTCCTCGGCCGTCGGAATCGTCACCATGCTGCAATGGCGCTTCTCGCCGCGCAGCCGGCCGAGAAAGGCGCGCATCAGCAGTTCCGCGTCGAGGCGATCGGTCTTCGCGCGCCGGTGTTCGCGCGACACCGCAACGCTCGCAGGATGGATGACGTAAGCCTCGAGATCGCGCGCCC
>NZ_LN811370.1:67554-77463 GCF_001006805.1 Microvirga massiliensis
GAAGGAGACGTTCCGCTGGGTCAGATAGCCCACTACATGTATCGGAGCAGACAGACCTTTATCGCGCGGCTGCGAAGATCGAGCGTCAGCAATAGGTGGGTCGACTGCACACCTAACTCTCGACAGTGAATGTTGACCGTACGAACTCCCAAGCCGCGACGAGATGGCGGCGCAGCGCTTCCTCGGCATTATCGGGATCACGGGCGATAATGGCGTCGAAGATGGCTCGGTGTCCCGCATGGTTCATCTGGTCAATGTCCGCGCCGCGTTTCATGGAGCGCCAGTGCTGGACCAGCCACTCGACATAAGCCTTGTGAACCGCCGGATAGATGGGATTGCCCGGAATCCGGTAAAGGATGGCATGAAAACCTGCATCGGTCTCATCGAAGCGGGGTGAATCGCCGATTGCCTGGCGGTTCGCCTCGAGCGCATCCCTCAATTCATCGATATCGTCCCGGCGGGCGTGGGCGGCAGCCCAGCGGGCTAAAGCAGCTTCCAGGAAAATGCGCGAGTCGAACAGGTTCCACACGCCCTTGCGGTCCACCACGAGGTGACCGACGAGCTTCCCGATCTTGTCGATAGCGATCTCGTAATCGGCTTTGCGCACGACAGGACGGTGTCCCAGCCGCGTGACGACGAGTCCGCGATTGGCGAGGGAGATGATGGCCTCGCGCACCGCAGTCCGGCTGACCCCATAGCGTTGCATCAGGTCACGCTCCGCAGGCAGACGATCTCCCTCCTCGAGCCCTCCGGTCTGAATCATCCGCATGAGCTCCTGCGCGACGACATCCGATCGGCGCCCGACCGAATCCCTGCCAAGCAGCTCAGCGCCGTGATCCATTTACCTCTCCAATTTCAATGACCGGAGCTCTTTCGACGCGGAGCACGATCAACGCCCATCTGAACCCTCCTATGGTCCGACCAAACTTATCAACCCGTCGTGGATCCAAGCGGAAATTTCCAGGAAAATTCCTCGAAAGTAAAGCGCAGTAGTAGCCACTTGACAGTCGACATTCCCTTAGGGATCCTGATCCCGGTCGCACCAAACAGATCGCAACAAAGATGTTTGGTTTGACATTGTTCCGCTTGGGCAACGCGGGAGGAACGACGCGTGACGTTACTTGCAGTCGCGACCAGGCCGGACGCTGCCCTCGATTTTCAAAGCTCCCCGCATCCTGGGGCTCTCGATGACTGCTTCGGCTGCAATATGTCGAACGTCCCTGCGGAGAACTGGTCCAAGGCTTCCACCCGTGTGGAAGGCTTCGGGACTCGGCGGTGAGGGCGGCAAGTACGGTTTTGACGGATACATGCTCAAGCAGGCCGCCTACATCGCCTCGCGAGACCTGCAACCCGAAGAGGCCGCGGCAATGTCCAAAGACGTCGAGAAGGGGCGAAAAACCATGGAGGAAGATGATGCTGAGAAGGACTTTCCTTGCGCTCGCGGCGGGCGTGGCTGCAATCGGGCTAGGGCTCGGCGGCATGCAGGCCCAAGAGCTTCCCAAACTGAAGCAGAAGGATAAGTACAAGGTCGGGTTCGCCCAAACCGAGTCCAACAACCCGTGGCGCATCGCGCAGACGGAGAGCATGAAGGCCGAAGCCGCCAAGCGCGGTCACCAACTCGTCTATACGGACGCGGCAGGCTCCGCTGCCAAGCAGGTGGCCGACGTCAACTCGATGATTGCCCAGGGCGTCGATCTGATCTTCCTCGCGCCCCGCGAGGAAAAGCCGCTCATCCCTGCCGTGATGGCCGCGAAGAAGGCCGGCATTCCGGTCATCCTGCTCGATCGCAACGTGGATCAGAGCCTCGCCAAGGCCGGCAAGGACTACGTCACCTTCATCGGCTCGGACTTCGTAGAGGAAGGCAAGCGCGCCGCGGAAGCCCTGACCCAGGCGGTGGACGGGAACGCCAAGATCATCCAGCTTGAAGGCACCACCGGCTCCTCCCCTGCCAACGACAGGCGCAAGGGCTTCGAGGATTACATCAAGGCCCATCCCGGCATGAAGATCGTCGCGTCCCAGTCGGGCGACTTTGCCCGCGACAAGGGCCGCCAGGTCGCCGAGACCTTGCTGCAGGCGCATCCCGATGCAACCGCCATCTATGCCCACAATGACGAGATGGCGATCGGCGCGATCGCGGCTCTCGAAGCTGCCGGCAAGAAGCCCGGCAAGGACGTGATCGTCGTCTCCGTCGACGGGACGCGCGATGCCCTGCAGGCGATCATCGATGGCAAGATGCTCGCGACGGTCGAGTGCAATCCCAAGTTCGGACCAAAAGCCTTCGATACGATGGAGAGCTACGCCAAAGGCGAGCAGATCAAACCGTGGGTCGTGAACACCGACCGCTTCTTCGACAAGTCGAACGCTGCGCAACTCATCTCTGACGCGTACTGACCGCGGAGCGCTGCCCGTCCCGAGGGCGGGCAGCACATCCTCCGTTTGAGAAGACCAGCAACGGACCTCCCATGGCGCCGCTCCTGACCATGCACGGGATCGACAAGAGTTTCGCTGGCATTCCGGCGCTGCGAAGCGCCGAGCTTGTGGTCGAGAAAGGCGAGGTGCATGCGCTTATCGGCCAGAACGGGGCCGGCAAGTCCACGCTGATCAAGATCCTGACAGGCTACTACAAGAAAGATGCAGGCGGGATCGTCTTCGACGGACGCCCCGTTGCCTTCACCTCCCCACAGGAGGCGCATGCAGCAGGCATCAGCACGATCTACCAGGAAATCAACCTGGTCCCCTATCGCTCGGTAACGGAAAACATCTGTCTCGGCCGGGAGAAACGCCGGTTTGGCCTCCTCGACTGGCCCGCCATGCACGCAGAAGCCCGCTCGCTTCTTGCCCGCTTCAACATGGACATCGACGTGCGGCGTCCGCTCGTGGCCTATTCGACCGCTGTTCAGCAGATGGTCGCCATCGCCCGCGCCATCGGCTTCGACGCCAAGCTCGTCATCATGGACGAGCCGACCTCCTCACTCAACGAGCGTGAAGTCGAGGTGCTTTTCGGCGTGATCCACCAACTCAAGGCAGCTGGCATTGCCGTCATCTTCGTCAGCCACAAACTCGACGAGCTTTACGCGGTTTGCGACCGCGTCACCATCATGCGGGACGGACGCACCGTCCAAGTCGCCCCCATGTCGGAGCTTTCGCGCCTCGACCTCGTCACGACCATGCTGGGACGTGAACTCTCCCAGGCCCTGCACGAGGCCCGCGCGACAGGCGAAGCGGCCCGCGATGGACGTGAGCCTGTTCTGGCCGTCGGGAGTCTTGCTGTCGGGCGCAAGGTCCGCGACGTCGACTTCGAGGTTCGGCCCGGTGAGATCGTCGGCCTCGCAGGCCTCCTCGGCGCCGGACGAACGGAATCAGCGCGCGCGGTTTTCGGTGTCGACCGACCTGAGTCCGGCACAATCCGCTTCACAGGAACGGAGAACGCCATTGCCGAGCCCTCAGACGCCATCCGGGGTGGGATGGGCTTCTGCTCGGAAGACCGCAAGCTCGAAGGCATCATTCCCGACATGTCGGTGCGCGAGAATCTGACGCTTGCCCTCATGCCGCATCTGGCCCGGCGCGGCATTGTGGATGAGGCCCGCAGCCGCGAGATCGTCGACCGCTTCATCAAGCGCCTCGGTATCCGCTGTTCTGGCCCCGAGCAGCGGATCCGCGAACTGTCCGGCGGCAATCAGCAAAAGGTCCTTCTCGCCCGCTGGCTGTGCATGAACCCCAAGCTCCTCATTCTCGACGAACCAACCCGCGGGATCGATGTCGGTGCCAAGGCCGAAATCCTCAACCTCGTCCGCGAGCTTGCGGGACACGGTCTCGGGGTCCTGATGATTTCGTCCGAGCTGGAGGAGGTCGTCGAGGCGGCCAGCCGTATCTTCGTCCTGCGTGACGGTCGTACCGTTGCAGAGCTCACAGGTGGTGCCGTGAACGAGCAGGCCGTCATGGCAGCCATGGCGCATGGTCATGACGTCAGGGAGGCAGCCCATCGCTGAGACCGTAACGACCTTCCCCGCGACGCAGACGGCCTCTCGACCGGATGTCAGAACCTTTTTGACCCGCCATGGCGCTTGGCTTGCCTTGGCACTCCTCATCCTCGGCAACCTGGCCATCACTCCCAACTTCGCGACCCTGCAGACGCTCAACGTCAACCTCACGCAGGTCTGCACCATCGTGATCGTCGGCGTCGGCATGACCCTCGTGATCGCAACGGGTGGGATCGACCTCTCCGTCGGCGCGCTCATGGCGATTGCGGGTGCGCTGGCTCCGCTGATCTTCCTCGGCAAGCTCTTTCCCTTGCCCCACCCGGTGGTCGGGATCGCACTTGCCTTCATTGTGCCGGTTGCGGTGACCGCTATCCTCGGCTGGTTCAATGGCTGGCTTATCACGCGTCTGAGGATCCAGCCGATCATCGCAACCCTCGTCCTGTTCATCGCCGGGCGGGGCATCGCCCAGGTGTTTACCAACGGCAATCTGCAGGTCTTCAACCTGCCCGAATTCCAGTTTATCGGGCTGGGCCGCGTTTTCGGGGTTCCTTTCCAGGCCGTCCTGATGGTCGTCACCGTCGGGGCCGCGGCCTGGATGCTGCGGCGTACCGTGTTCGGCCGACAGATCCTGGCGGTCGGCGGCAATGAGCGCGCGGCCCGCCTGTCCGGCATTCCCGTAGCCTCCGTGAAGCAGAGGGTCTATCTTATCAGCGGCCTTCTCTCGGGTATTGCCGGCCTCGTCGTCATCGCCCGCAACTCCGCCGCAGATGCTAACCTCGTCGGGCTCGGCATGGAGCTCGACGCCATTGCCGCGGTCGCCGTTGGCGGGACGCTCCTCACGGGCGGGCGCGCAACTATTGTCGGCACACTGGTCGGCGCACTCATCATCCAGCTCGTCCGCTACACGCTCCTTGCTAATGGCGTCCCGGATGCAGCCGCCCTCGTGGCGAAAGCCGCCATTATCGTGCTGGCCGTCTGGCTCCAGCGTCAGGGTCAGCGTTGAGGTCGATGATGGAGAACACAAATACCTTGAAGCTGCTTCGAGGAATCGGTCGCTATGGCGTGCTCCTCGCCCTTGCCGCACTGATCGTGTTCGGGTGGCTGCGCTACGAGAACTTTCTCGGCGCGTTCAACGTGCTGACCGTCCTTCGCTACAACAGCATGTTCGCGCTCGTCGCGCTGGGCATGTGCTTTGTCATCATCGCTGGCGGGATCGACCTTTCCGTGGGCTCGACCGCGGCGCTCGGCAGCGTGGTGGCCGCCCTGCTCTCGCCCTACGGCGTTCTTCCCGGGCTCCTTGGCGGACTCGCAGCGGGACTCACCATCGGGGCATGCAATGCTTTCATTGTCACCCGGCTCAACATCCTGCCGTTCATCGCAACCCTGGCAACGATGCTGGCGGCGAGCGGCTGCGCTCTGCTGCTCGCCGACAACCAATCCGTCTCTGTATCCTATGAATCGGGCTTCACGGAGCTTGGGCAGGGCGACTTCCTCGGCTTTCCCGTTCCTGCCTGGATTGCGCTGGTCGCCTATCTCCTTGGATCGCTTATCCTCAACCTGACCTCGTTTGGACGCACGGTTCTCGCCATCGGCGGCAACGAGGATGCGGCGCGGCTCATGGGTCTGCCGGTGACCCGCATCAAGGCGATAGTGTATTTGGCGAGCGGAGGACTTTCAGGCCTGGCAGGTGTCATTCTCGCGGCGCAGTTCGGGGCAGGCCAGCCCATCGAGGGCGTCGGCTGGGAGCTATTCGCCATTGCGGCGGTTGTGGTCGGCGGCACATTGCTTACGGGCGGCGTCGGCTCGGTCGGCTCAACGCTCGCCGGAGTCCTCCTGCTCGGCCTGATCTTCAACATTCTGAACTTCGAGAACGGCCTCGGCTGGATCAGCCTCTCCGCCTACTGGCAATCGGTGATCCGCGGCGCATTCCTGCTCCTTGTGGTCGCCATCCAGGCGCGGCTGAGCGCTCGCACCGAGGAGGCGGCCTGACGCAGGAAGCCGAACCTGAAAAGAAACTCCAACCATTGAGCGTATGAAAGAAACCCATGTCGCGGATCACGTCCATAGAACCCGGCTTCTATCGCATCCCGCTCCCGACCATCCTGACGGATTCGATGCACGGGGAGATGCGCGCCTTCGAGCTCAATACGATCCGCATCCGCGACAGCGACGGCGCAGAGGGTGTGGGCTACACCTTCACGGTCGGGCGCAATGGCGCTGCCATCGACATGGTCCTCGCCCGTGAGCTGCCAGAGATCATGGACGGAGAGGAAGCCGACGAGATCGAGCGTCTCTGGCACAAGGCATGGTGGGCACTCCATTACGGCGGACGCGGGGGACCGACGGTCCTCGCGCTCTCGGCTTTCGACACGGCCCTGTGGGACCTGAAGGCGAAGCGGGCCAATCTGCCCCTGTGGAAGGCACTGGGTGGCTACGATCCCTGCGTGCCCTGCTATGCCGGTGGCATCGATCTGGAACTACCTCTCGACAAGCTCCTGCGCCAGACGGACGACAATCTTGGGAAAGGCTTCCGTGCGATCAAGATGAAAGTCGGCCGCACCAACCTGTTCGAGGATGTCGAGCGGGTACAAGCGATGCGCGAGCATCTCGGGACGAACTTTCCGCTGATGGCCGACGCGAACATGAAGTGGAGCGTCGACGGCGCCATCCGCGCTGCCCGCGCCCTCCAGCCGTTCGACCTGACCTGGCTCGAGGAGCCGACCATCCCCGACGATCCGGCAGGCCACGCCCGCATCGTGCGTGAGGGCGGATTGCCGATCGCAGCCGGCGAGAACCTGCGCACTTTGTGGGAGTTCAAGCTCTACGTGGCCGGAGGCGGAGTGACCTATCCGGAGCCCGACGTCACCAACTGCGGTGGCGTGACCCCTTTCATGAAGATTGCCCATCTGGCGGAGGCCTTCAACCTGCCGGTCACCAGCCACGGAGCGCATGACGTGACGGTCCATCTCCTCGCCGCCTGCCCGAACCGCTCGTATCTCGAAGCGCACGGATTTGGTCTCGAACACTACATCGCCGAACCTCTTCAAATTCAGGATGGCTTCGCCCTCGCGCCGAACCGGCCTGGGCACGGCATCGCGTTCGACTGGCGCGGCCTTGAGCGCATCAAGGCCTGATGCCTTCGCAACCACGAGCCAGCGAAAGACCGCGATCCGCATGAACGCCTTCTCAAATATTCTTCTTGCTGGGCGGGCCGCCCTCCCATCTGCGAGCCAAACGATGACATCGAAACACCGCACAACTCCACCAAAACGGATTGGAAAGTCGAGCCCGGCGTGGTTACCGGGAAGCACGCCAAATACATCGGCGAGGCCGACGCTCTCTCGCATGTTGCGGGCTGTTGCGTGATCAACGATGTGTCGGAACGGAAATCCGGACAGAGCGCTCCAGCCAACGGACGAAGGCCAAATCATGCAACACTTTCGGCTCCATCGACCCCTGGCTCGTAACCACCCACGAGACCGCAGATCCGCAGAATCCACCCATGTGGCTCACTGTGAACCGGCGCAGCTACCAGAACGGCAGCACCCAGCTCATCATCTGCGGGCTGTCTTTCTGGTCTCGTATCCGTCGCAGCTCCTGAGACTGCATCTGGGGGGTATCATCTTCACCGGAATGCCCCTAGGAATCGGGCTCAGACAGAAGCCGCGGCTTACCTCAAGCTTGGCGATGTCGAGGGGCTTGGCAGCGAGGCCTTTGGGCGCAAAAAGCTGATATTCGTTCAGGGCTGACGCTCGCTCATTTTTCGAAGGCGCAGG
Source organism: Microvirga massiliensis (assembly GCF_001006805.1). Lineage (GTDB taxonomy): Bacteria > Pseudomonadota > Alphaproteobacteria > Rhizobiales > Beijerinckiaceae > Microvirga > Microvirga massiliensis. The sequence goes on from NZ_LN811370.1 coordinate 75,311, forward strand.
AATGAAAGAGCATTTTGATCACATCGTTGTCGGGGGTGGCTCATCCGGCTCGGTGGCGGCCGCGCGGCTGGTCAACGAAGGCGCACGCGTGCTGCTGCTCGAAGGCGGATATTCCCACCGTCACCCGCTCCTCGACATGCCACCGGGCATCTTCAAGATGATCAATGGCAGCAAATACATGCGGTATCACCACACGATCCCGCAGGAGCACCTCGACGGACGCGTGCACGATATTCCGCAGGCCAATGTTCTCGGCGGAGGCTCATCGGTTAACGCCCAAGTCTACATGCGCGGCAGGCCCTCCGACTATGAAGAGTGGCACGAACTGCTGCACGGCGAGAACGATTACCCCGGCTGGGGCTGGGCCGATGTCCTGCCGCACTTTCGGACCATGGAAGGCAACAACAGACTCTATAACGACCTGCACGGTGCGGATGGGCCGCTGCTGGTTTCCGATCCTGGCTACATCAACGACATGTCGCGGTGGTTCGTGCAGGCCGTTCAGGCTCTCGGCGAACCGTTCAATTCCGACTTCAACGGGCCAAAGCAGCGGGGTGTCGGCTTCTACCAGTTCATGAACAGGCGTGGCAAACGCAGCAGTGCCGCCTATGCCTTCCTGGTGCCGCTTGCCGATGATCCCAACCTGACGATCCGCCTGAATGCTCGGGTGCGCCGCATCGAAATCGAGAACGGCAGGGCCGTCGGCGTGACCTACCGCGACTCCAAAGGTGTTGACCGGCAAGTCTATGCTGACGGCGAAATCATTGTGGCCGCAGGCTCGCTCGTCACCCCGCAATTGCTCATGCTGTCCGGTATCGGTCCCGCGGATCATCTCGGAGAACATGGCATCGCCTGCATTGCCGATCTTCCCGGCGTGGGCGAGAACCTGATCGACCATCCGGAAGTTCCCATAATTGCCATGGCGAACGGGCCCTATGGCTATTACAAGCAGAGTGTCGGGTGGCGGATGCTCCTCAACGGCATCCATTTCAGGCTGTTCGGCAGCGGCCCGATCCTTTCTGCAGGCGTCGAAGCCGGAGCTTTCGTGAACCCATCCGACCGGGACGGCGAGCCGACGATCCAGGCATTCTGCGTGCCCATCGTCTATCTCGATCGCGACACGCTCGGGCTCGTCGAGGATACCCATGGTTTGACCGTGACCACCGTAGTGGTGAAGCCCAAGTCGCGTGGCTTCGTGCGGCTGCGCTCGGCCAATCCCGACGACATGCCGCTGGTCTCGCCGAACCTGCTGAAGCACCCCGATGACTTCCGGGCGATGATCGACGGGCAGCGTTTCTTCCTGCGCGCCTTCCAGACCAGCCCTCTCGCCGAGCGGATCAAGCATATTGCCATCCCCGACCCGAACGACCTCAGTGACGAAGCAATCATGAAGCATTGCCGCCGGTTCGTGAAAACGAACTACCACCCGGCAGGCACATGCCGGATGAGCGCCGCCAGCGATCCTATGGCGGTTCTCGACTCCAGGCTTAGAGTCCGCGGCATTGAGAATCTGCGCATCTGCGACCTGTCGGCCATGCCCAACATCAATGCCGGGAACACGAATGCGCCTGCCATGATGCTTGGTAGCCGGTGCGCGGAACTCATCACACGCCTACCCACCGTCAGCACCTCCCAGTTCGGTCCGCGTCTTTCTGAACAGGGAGAAGATACGAGGGTTGCCACTTTGAGTTGAACAGGTTTCGGAGGGAGACAATGCCCTCCTTCGAGTAACGGACAGAGCTCTAACTGGTCCCGTAGGTTAGCGTGATGTATGATAGCCACATCCAGGGTTCATGGCCTGCCTTGCTCCAGCCGCCTCGAGAGCATGTCGGTCCGCCAGTGATAGAGTTTCGCTGGCTTGCTCCGGTTGAGGCTCATGGAAACAACAGTGACGCTTCTTGCTCACCCGGGCACAGGCGACAGATCAATGGCGGGAGTGGTAGTCTTGCGGGTGTCACGATAATTCGGTGATCCCATGCGGCGGCGTGACGCTCTGACGCTCTTTGCTCTTCTCCCGATGACGAGCCGCGGCCTCGCACAAACCGCACGAGGGGTATCGGTCGAGATCGATCCTACCCCCAGGTCGTTCATATCTCCTCATCTCTATATGCAGTTCATGGAGCCGCTTGGCACAACCGATTCCTCGGTGGAGG
>NZ_LN811370.1:78484-83269 GCF_001006805.1 Microvirga massiliensis
ATAGACACGACGGCTTTGGACATCTTCAAGGTGAAGGATCACCGCGTTCCGGTGAATGCCGGCGTAGTCACCTGGAGTTTTCCGAAGGCGTCCGTCACATCACTTGAAATAGAGCTCTAGGTGCTTTGCGTGGGCGGCGCCCGCGGGGCAAGACGTCTATAACCTGACCGGAATTTTGAACCAGGCGCATTGAGAGCTTACTGCATGATTGCGGGTCTGGGGATGGCATTAATCAGATTATCGGAACGTTTGTTCTTACCGCTCCAGCCCGATGGTCTTGAGCCAGGCTGCGACGTCCACGTGCGCCTCCAGATGATTATCCAGGGTCAGGGCTCAACCGTGTTGCCATCTTGGCTCAAATCGCTGATGGGTGCTCGACTGGTCATCAAGGGCCGACCGATGCCCCGAGCCGTCTCGGCTGCCCTGGCGCGTCGCGACGTCTGTTGCGGGCACGACGCTACCCGTTGCCGAATGTCCGCAACGGGACAAGCCAAGTCCCTCAGCGGCCGTGTAGAGGTCCGCTGGTTTCGCGTGATCGGGCGTTCGCAGCCGTGAACTGATTTGTGAAAGTCGGGATTTGATCTGTCGGACCGTGCCGGCTTGTGCTGCCCTCAATCCTGGCGAGGGCAGCACCTCTCCCCTGAGCTTGCCAGCTCGTCGTCAGCGTTCCTGAGCCGTGATGTCAGACACAGATCGAGCCGGTGTGTCGTGTCACAACCAGGAGGTCGGGTCGACCAGCCTTCCGGAACGGGGAAGCAATCGTGTTGCTCCGGGTCCCAAGCACTGAACAACAGGGTCGCGAGGTACGTCATGGCCTTCTCGCCGGATCAGCTCAGCCCCTCATCGCTCCGGCTCAACGCCGTACTGCCGGTCCACCCTGCATCTCCTTCAGCCGCCGTCCGGTCCCGTCTTGCCTCCATTGATCTCCTGCGCGGGCTCGTGATGGTGCTCATGGCGCTGGATCACACCCGCGACTTCTTCGGCCCGAGTGGCATGAACCCACGGGACGTCGCCGAACCCGCGCTGTTCCTGACCCGCTGGATCACCCATTTCTGTGCACCCGTCTTCATCTTGCTCGCTGGCGTATCCGCCTGGCTGTACGGATCGCGCGACCACACCGTGCTGGAGGTAAGCCGCTATCTGTTCACCCGCGGCCTGTGGCTGATGCTGATGGAATTCACCCTGGTTCACGTCGGGTGGACCTTCGATCTCGGCTCCGGCTTCTTCATCACCCAGGTGATTTGGGTGATCGGCGCCTCAATGGTGGTCCTCTCGGGGTTGGTCTATCTGCCGCATGGCTGCATTGCCGGATTCGGGCTTGCCCTCATCGCCGGTCACAACCTTTTCGACGGTGTTCGGGCGGAGCAGTTTGGGGCCGCCGGCTGGATTTGGAACGTCCTGCATGTGCCGAAGCTCTTTCGCCTTGGCGGCGACAACACGCTGCTCGCGCTCTACCCGCTCATTCCATGGGCCGGCGTCATGGCAACAGGCTACGCACTCGGGCCGCTGTTCAAGGAGGATCGCGTGACCCGCACACGCCGGCTGATGGGGTTCGGCGCAGGGATCACGGTCGGGTTCGTAGTTCTGCGGTCCACGAACGTCTACGGGGATCCGGCACCCTGGACAGTCCAGGAGAGCATGCTCGCGACCGTGCTGTCGTTCCTGAACTGCGAGAAATACCCACCGTCGCTGCTCTACCTCATGATGACTCTCGGTCCGGGGCTCATTCTGCTCGCTGCTTTCGAGCGGGCGCAGGGGCGCTTGGCGGGTTGGTTCATCACCTTCGGGAAAGTGCCGTTCTTCTACTATGTCGCGCACCTCTTTCTGATCCATGCGCTGGCGGTCGCATTCGCGGGCGTGACCACGGGTGATGCGTCCTGGCTGCTCGGCCTGGACACCTCCGTGCGGCATCGGCATCCCGACCTGACTCCCCAGCAGCGGCGAACACGGACACTCGAGATCCTCGCCGGCCAGTTCCTCAGGCTGGCGGCCGAGCAGCCGGTGGTGCTGCGGATCGAGGATGCGCACTGGGTCGACCCGACGACGCTGGAGTTGATCGAGCTGATCCTCAGCCGCATCCCTCAGACGCGCGTGCTCATGCTCGTCACGGGTCGGCCAAGTTTCCAGCCCAGCTTCAGTCGCCACCAGCACGTGACGTGGCTCACGCTGAACCGGCTTCGCAGCCAGGATGCAAAGACGATCATCGAGGGTGTTGCCGGCGGAAGGGCCGTGCCCGATGAGGTCATGACGGAACTGCTCGCCAAGACGGATGGTGTGCCCCTGTTTCTCGAGGAGCTCACCCGCACCGTTCTGGAGTCGGGTCTGCTGCGCCGAACCGACACGGCCTACGTGGCCGACACACCCTTGCCTGCGCTTGCGGTCCCCTCATCCCTGCATGACTCCCTCATGGCACGCCTTGATCGGCTCCGTCCCGTCAAGGAGGTCGCGCAAACTGCTGCCTGCATCGGCCGGGAATTCACCTATGAGCTCCTCGCCGCCGTCATCACGGTACCCGAAGCCGAGTTGCGCGATGCCCTCGACCAACTCGCGGCAGCCGAGCTGGTGTTCGGCCAGGGAGCCCCGCCTGCCGCGAGCTACACGTTCAAGCATGCTCTCCTGCGCGATGCGGCCCACCAATCCCTGCTGAAGAGCCGGCGTGAGTACACGCACCGGCGCATCGCGCAGGTCCTGGAGGATCGGTTCCCCTCACTCGTGGAAAGCCAGCCGGAGCTGCTGGCCCGGCACCGCACCGAAGCCGGACTGACCGAGCCGGCGATCGAGTCCTGGCGGCGTGCCGGCGAGCGGAGCGCGGCCCGCTTCGCGAACCACGAGGCCATTGGCCATTTCCAACGGGCCCTCGACCTGGTGGAGAAGCTTGCGCCCTCCCCTCAGCGCGACCGCCTCGAGGCCGACCTGCGGCTCGCCCAGGTGGTGCCCCTGATCGCGGTCCATGGATTCGGCTCGCCGCTCGTGGAGGCCTGCGCCATGCGGGCCAAAGATCTCGGGGCCGGTCTCGGGGAATGGCCCGGCCGCTTTGCGGCTCATCGGGTGGTCTGGAATTCCTGCCTCATGCGGCGGCCGGTGCCGATGACCGTCGATCTGGCACGCCAACTCTTCTCCCTCGCAACCCAGGACGGTGACGTGGCGCGCCTGGCGATCGCCTGCCGGGCTCTCGGGTACTCGCTGTTCATCTCCGGCGAGCAGAGCGAAGCGGATCAGTTGCTGGAGCGCGGCGCCGGGCTGGCCGACAGCCTGACGGACGCCGAGTTCAAGATCTACGGCGAGCAGCCGCAGATCGTCTGCCGCCTCTACCGCGGAGCCGTTCACAGCCTGCTCGGCTTTCCCGAAGAGGCGGCCCGGATTGCCGAGGAGGGGCTTGTGAGGGCGCGCGCGCGCAACAATCCCCATACGCTTGCCTGGGCGCTCGTTTCGACGGGCAATGCCCATAACTTCGGGCGCAATGCGAGCGTGGCCGAAAGGCTCGGGGCCGAGGCGATCCAGGTTTCCCGGGAGCATCGCCTGCCGCAGTGGATCGCCTTCGCCCAGGAGATCCGCGGCTGGGCGCTGTGCCAGCTCGGCGAGTATCGCGAGGGTCTGGCTTTGCTGGAGGACAGCCTGCGCCGCCTGCATGCGACCGGGGCGGTCCTGCATTCGAGCCGGATCGGGTGTTACCTGGCTCAAGGATATCTGTTGTCGGGCCGCCCGAACGAGGCCCTCGCGCATCTCTCGGCGGCATGCCGGCACGGCGAAGCCTATGGCGAGCAGTACATGCTGGCTGAATTGCAGCGCCTGCACGCCGCCTTGCTGCGCACCCAGGGGGCTCCGGCTCAAGAGGTGGAGGGAAGTCTCTTGCTGGCCCGGGAAACCGCTCGCCGGCAAACCGCGAGGCTCCTGGAGTTGAGGGTTGCTACCGACCTCGCCAGGCTGTGGGCGCAGGGTGGCGAGCGCGAGAAGGCATGCGATCTGCTGCGTCCGGTGTGTGACGGGTTCCGTGACGGCTTGACTCTGCCAGACCTGAAGGAGGCGCGGGATTTGCTGAACTCCCTGTCCTGAGCCGACGAGCCTCCGACAGCCTCGACCGGGTCATTACTGGTGCGGAGGATGCATGTTTGCAGCTTGAGGGCTTGATCGACCGCCCAAGACGAGCCCCTACGGCAGGAGAGGAGAATACGATGCATGAGGAGCTGTCGAGCCTGGGTAACATCGAGTTGCTGGGCGACCGCTACAGGGCGATCCTTCCTGCCGTGGAATCAGATGGCGCAATATCCATCGTGGACAGCCTGGGCCCGGCCGGCAGTGGTGCTCCGCGTTATGTTCACGAGCGGGAGGATGAGACCGTCGTCGTCCTGACGGGCGAATGCGCGTCCTGGACGGAAGGCGAAACCATCGTAAAAGGAACAGGCGAGTCCGTTCTTTGTCCGTCGAGGTCGGGCGAAAAGCCTCTTAGAGTCGGTCCGAGTTGTTCATGAGCTTTGACAAAGCCTTGCGATCCTGCGGGTCATGAGGCGGATCATGGCGAGTTGCACGAAAGCCAGCTGCGTGCGGGTGAGGTTCTCCACGTCCTTGGCGAGCCGACGGCAGCGGCCCAACCAGCCAAAGGTTCTCTCAACAATCCAGCGCTTCGCGACAACGACGAAGTCTTTGGCGGCATCTGAGCGTTAGATGATTTCCAGAACCACCTGACCGGTCCGTTTCGCGGCCGCGGCGGTTTGTGGGCCGCTGGAGGCGCCATCAGCAAACAAGCGTTCCAGGAACCCGAACATGGGTCGCACACTCTTGAGAAGC
>NZ_LN811370.1:85525-111535 GCF_001006805.1 Microvirga massiliensis
GAATTGGCGCCAACCAGGGAATCAAAAGTCACTGCTCGGACTCAAATTTCCCTCGGACCGGCTCTTAGAAAATCAGCAGCTTAGCTACAGTGGGACGGGCGGTTTCCGTCTCCCGTTTCCTTTGATTTTTGCCGGTAATGTCCCGGTCGAGGGTTCTCGCTCAAAAAAGCCGCCGCACCGGCTCGATCCCGGGACGGCGGAGTAAGAGCAAATGAAGCCGCTTCAATGCTTCAGCGCGGAACATGCCGCACCGGGAGCCTTTTGGCAAGGTTTGCGCCGGTTTGGAGTGATGACCGCCGGCACCTCCAGTGAGGGGCAGCCCGATGATCAGGCTCCTCTGCATTGGACGGCTACATGGCTCGCCACAGCAGCGCACGCCCGCCTCTGGAATCCGCTACAAACCGTCCGATTGATAGTCGACTGTGGCGATGACGTTCCCCTGTGGGTTTCGCTCCGCGGCTTTTCCGATGTGGCCGAGAGGCTCTCAGCCCTTTGCCCTGGCGCTACCATCGCTGCAAGCGGCAAGACCAAGGACGGCTCCGATTGCATCGGTGCCGATCTGGTTATCGACGAGTTGGTGAAGCTCAAGGGCTGCCCCCGACAGACCGCGCGGCAGCAGTCGCTTCCATGACGACGACATTTCCGACGTCGGGAAGCGGCCATGATGACCGCGCATCGACCCCTCTCCGAATTCGGCCGCGCGGCGTTGACTTACGCCCGCCAAGGGTGGCCGGTATTCCCGTGCTGCCCGAAGACCAAGAAGCCGCTCGTGCCGCGTGACAAGGATGCGAACGGCAAACGCATCGGCGGCACGGGAGGGCACTACAAAGCGACCACTGACGGAAGACATATTGTCGAACGGTGGCTGAAGAACCCGCACGCCATGATCTGCGTCGCCACAGGCGGGCTGGCTGGAGGCTGGGCGCTCGATCCCGACATCGACGATGATACGGTTACCAATGGGCTGCGCGATCTCGCGGAACTGCAGCGCGAACACGGCACCCTGCCGGAGACGGTTGCAACGCGCGCCCCGCGGCGGCGAGCATCTGTCCTTCCGCTGGGACCCCACGCGGCCAGTTATCAACGCCCCGGGGCGCATCCCGCGCAGGATCAACGTGTGCGGGTAAGGCGGCTGTGTGATCCTACCGCCACCCCTGCGCGCCGATGGCCAGCCTCACGAGTGGCTTCGCTCGCCTCAACAGTGCGAGTTCGCCGACGCCCGGATTGGCTGTACGGGCTTCTGGCTCGAGACGAGCCCAAAGGCGCCGCGCGACCCCTATGTCGGGCCAGCAAGCGGCCGCGCGGCGGCTCGCGCGAAGAGCGTTATGCCGAGGCTGCGCTCGTCGAGGAGGCGTGCAAGCTGGCAGCGACGGCCAAGGGCCCGCGCAACAAGACCTTGAACGAGACCGCATTCCGCCTCGGGCAGATAGTGGTGCGCGGCTGGCTCGACCGCACGTGCGTCGAGCACGAGCTGCTCGCAGCGTCGCGGGCGAACGGCCTGATGGCCGACGGCGAGGCCAGTGTGCGGGCCACGATCGTCTCCGGCTTGGCGGCCAGATTGCAGAATCCGGCCGCCGCCCTCTGACCGGGAGCCGCTGAGGGCCAGGGTGGCACGAACGGCACAGGAAGAGCCGGACGGTGCACCCGTGCTGCCGCCCTATCGGCGCCTCGATCGCGTCGTCATCGCCTGCGGGGCCGATGCCTATACGTTGTCGACCGTCGAAACCGATCAGGCCATCCTGGCGGCTGGGAGGCAAGTTTCGTGCGGGGCACCGAGCTGCGGCGGCCCGTCATCGCCGTGAAAGCAGCGAAAAGAAAAACGACCAAGGTCGTACAACCGGCCCGCGTGCCCCTGCCGCATCTGGGGCAGATCATGGAAAGCGTCGCGCTACGAGAAACTCTGCAAGACCTGCGAATACCACGACGTGCGGCCGGCAAAGGACACGGCGGAGCTGATCTTGGCGCGTGTCGGCGACTGGCCGTTCGCACCAATCACCGCCTCATCGGGGCACCGACTTTGCGTCCTGACGGTTCGGTGCTGTCCCGGTCAGGGGGTTAATCCGACCACTGGTCTGTATCTCGCGAGCTCGATCGAGCTTCCCTCCACTCCGGAGCGGCCGAGCGAGGCCGAGGCCAGGGCGATGCTGAATCGCATTGCAGGGCTCCTGGCCGAGTTTCCGTTTAACGACACTCACGCTTCGTTACCGGTCAAGGCCGAAAGCTACTCCTGGGCTGCCTCCTGGCCGGCGCGCGACGTCCCCCAGCTCTCTATTCCCGACCTCTACTCGAAGCCGCCACGCCGATGATCTGCAGAATCGCGACAACATGCAAACTCAGATGTGAGTAGAAGAACAACAAATTCGAGCGTTAGTGGAAGAAGAAGCTCGCCTCTGTAAGTCGAATGGCAGACCATTGATGGAACCAGGAGCGGTGTCAGGCTTTTGTTCAGGGTGGTCATTCGTATTGGGGCTATGGTTGACCAACTATGCTAGCCATCTATGCGATCTCAGCCGCCATAGGCTCCATCGTCGCGTCGGCTCTCGCCCTATTACTGGGTACCCGAGACGCTTTATCTGTTCTGCTTTGGGGAATCGCTGGTGGGAACATTGCCATCCTGACGTTAGCCATGCTCAGCCTGTCCGGCTTAGCGGGCTTGGGCAGTTCCGATAGGTTCCGGCGCAAGCGCAAGTAATGGCGGCGGGAGAGCCCCGGGACTGCCCGCGAAGGCGGCCGTTACCCTGCTGTTCGGCGTGCAACGGCAGGCTTGATCACCCTGGACCGGAGCCTCTAGGCTCCCATGCCGATCAGGGCCTCGCCCCACAAGCGGGGCCTTTCTCATGGCTCCCGCTTATCACGCGAGGCGGATGGAATCATGAGCGGCGAACGAGTCGCCGGGCTGCGTGTTGATCCCCATGCCGCTCGGCCAGGATCGGCAATGCCCCGCTATTATTTCGACGTTCGGGAAGGCGAGCGGTTCGCTCCCGATAAGACAGCGCCCAACTCGACAACCTGAATGCCGCCGAATCCGAGGCCGTCCTCATGGCGGCTGAAATCGCTTGCGACCGGCCGCCGAAGAGCGATGCCCGTGACGTCACGATCGAGGTGACGAACGAACATCACCAGCGGGTGCTGACCGTCAGGGTTTTGCTGGAGGTTGAGCGGTGGATCCGCCGCCGGAGTCACCGCACGGAGACCACCCTTCCGGGACTTGCGGCGCGTCTGCTCGTGCTGGACGGGTGTTTGGACATCCACTAATCTCGGCAATTCAACACGCCCGCCCTGGGAATTGGCACAGGACCTGCTGCGCCCCCGGGATGCTGCCTCGACTATCCGCACGAGGGCTCTCCTGGAGGCGGATTCGTTCGGGATCAACGGGCAGCAGCGAACCAGCGCGGGGGCGCCAGACCGTGAGCGAACACCGGAACGAGCCACGGCATCGAACAGCCGGTGAGGGTCTCCCGGACGCCGCATGGGTATCACTGTTGGCCGCGGAACGGACCCGCCGGACCGACACGATCCGTGGCGGAATGCCCCTTATCGGTATGCGCCCCGCCCGGGATCGCGTGGAGTGGCTCAGGGCGCGAGGAACAGGCTGCCGGATGCGGATCCATACCGTACTGCGCGGGCACGCCGCCACACGGCAGGCCCGCCCGTGAGCCGCTTCCTCGACGCTGCGACGCCCGCCGAGCATCTCCTCGCCTACCGGCTGCACCAGCAATCCCTGCTCGCCGAGTTCGGGCAGTTCGCGCTCGGCTGCGGGAGCTTCGACGACCTGCTCCAGCGCGCCACGGAGCTGTGCGCGCGAGGCCTGCGCACGCCGTTCGCGAAAGTGCTGGAATACTGCCCCGCCGAGAACCGCCTCCTGGTCCGGGCCGGGGTGGGCTGGGCCCCCGGCATCGTCGGGGTGGCCACCATCGGGGCGGACCTCGAATCCCCGGCCGGCTACGCGCTCCGGACGGGATCGCCCGTGATCTCGAACCACCTCGACACGGAGAGCCGCTTCCGGGTCCCGTCCCTGCTCGCCGGGCACGGGATCCGGCGCGCGATCAACGTCGTGATCCGCAATGGGGAGACGGGCGATCCCTTCGGCGTCCTCGAGGCCGACAGCGCCTCACCCGGGCTGTTCGACGCCGCGGACCTCGCCTTCATGCAGGGCTTCGCCAACCTGCTCGGCGTCGCGATCGCGCGGCAGAACGCCCGGGCGGCGCAGACGCAGGCCGGGCGGGAGCTGGATGCGCTGTTCAACTCCGCTCCGGTGGGCAATGCCTGGGCCGATCCCGCGGGGCGGCTCATGCGGGTGAATCCCGCCCTGTGCGCCATGACGGGCTATACGGCGCACGAGCTCCTCGGGAGGAGCTTCGCCGATCTGACCCATCCCGACGACCGCGCGGCCGATCTCGCCTGCTTCGCGCGTCTGGCCGCCGGCGAGATCCCGGTCGTGGAGGCCGAGAAGCGGTACGTGCGCAAGGACGGCTCCCTGCTGTGGGTGTGCGTGCACGCGGTCATGGTGCGTGACGCGGCCGGGCATCCGATCCGGACTTCCGCAGTGATCCGCGACCTGTCCCTGCGCCACCGGACGCAGGACGCGCTGCGCGCCAGCGAGGCCCGCTACCGGGCGATCGTCGAGACGGCGGTGGACGCCATCGTGCTGATCGATGCGCGGGGAATCGTGCAGTCGTTCAACCCGGCGGCGGAGCGCGTCTTCGGCTATGGGGCCGGCGAGGTTCTCGGGCAGAACATCCGCATGCTGATGAACCCCCGGGACCGCGAGGCCCATGATGGCTACCTGGGCTCCTACCTCAGGACGGGGGAGGCCCGGATCATCGGGATCGGGCGGGAAGTGGTGGGGCGCCGCAAGGACGGCTCGGAGTTCCCGCTCGACCTTGCCATCGCGGAATGGCACGCCGAGGGCGAGACCTTCTTCACCGGCATCATGCGCGATGTCAGCGAGCGCAGGCAGGCCGAGGAGGCGAACGCCCGGCTCGCCGCCATCGTCTCCTCGTCGGGAGACGCAATCGTCAGCTTCCGGGTCCCGGACGGCCGGATCCTGACCTGGAACCGCGGGGCCGAGCGGCTGTTCGGCTACACCGAAGCCGAGGCGGTCGGAGGCCCCGTCACCCTGCTCCTGCCCCCGGAGCGGCCCGACGGGCCCACCGGAGTGTTCGCCCGCGCGATGGCCGGCGAGCGGGTCGAGCTCGACACCGTGCGTGTGCACAGGAGCGGTGAACGGATCGACGTCTCGATCACGGCCACCCAGGTGCGAACCCCGGACGGCCGCGCGCTCGGCGTCTCGATCATCTACCGCGACATCCGCGAGCGGAAGCGCGCGGAGGCCCTGATGCGGGAGGCACTTGCACATCAGGAAACCCTGACCCGCGAGATCAGCCACCGCGTGAAGAACAGCCTGACGCTCGTCGCTGCGCTGCTCGGCATGCAGGCCCGCAGTGCTCAGCACAGGGGCGTGCGCGATGCATTGCAGGATGCCGAGGCCCGGGTCGGCGCCATCGCCGAGGTGCACGACCAGCTCTGGCGGCGCGGCGATGTCACCTCCGTGGACTTGGCCGACTTCCTCGGCGGGCTCTGCGCCAAGCTCCAGGAGACGGCGCCGCACCACACGCTCGTCTTCCGGGCCGACGAGCCGATCACGGTAGCGACGGACCGGGCGATCCCCTTGGGTCTCCTGCTCAACGAGCTCGTCACCAACGCCATCAAGTATGCCTATCCGGGCTCGGGCGGCGAGGTTCGGGTCATGCTGTCCCGGAACGGCCCGGAGGGAATGCGCCTCGAGGTTGCCGACCGGGGCGTCGGCCTGCCTGCGGGGTTCAACCCCGTGCGGCTGCCGGGCGGTCTCGGCAGCCGCCTGATCGCGGGCTTCGTCCGTCAGCTCGAGGCCACACTCCAGGTCGCCTGTGCGCACCCGGGTGCCCGGTTCGTCATCGACGTGCCCCGCCTGTACTGATCCGGCGAGACGCCATCCAGGCGCTGCATCGGAGCGTGGATGTCCGTTCCGGTGAGAGGAGGCACCACCGGGAATTCCCTGGAAGACCTCGCGGTAGCCGCGGGTCGAGGCCGTATCGGATGGATGAGGATCAGAATTCGCAATCCCGGGAGCCGCCAACGCGGCGGCGAACGACGGCCGCAGGATTGATCGGGTTGGCCCTCACGCGCGTAGTGCTTTCGTCACCATTCCTGCCCACTGCCTTGCTCGGCGGCACCGTCGGGTTCGGTGATGACCGTTGTTCCAGTTTACGTCGTTCGGATCGCGTTGGATGTCGGTTGACCCGAGGGAGCCACGGCCACGGAACACCAGGTTCCAGGATCTTCAAGGGGCCATCGGAGCCGTGGCGGCGTTCATTGCGGTGGGCATGATCGAGCTCGCGAGCACCCTATGGCGCCGGATCAGGAAGGCGACGCGACGCTGACCGGTCCCGCGGAAGCGATGGTGTGGTGGGCATCCCGGATCGACAGGCCGGACCGGCATGCAATTGTCGCATCCTGGCCGCGGAACGCATGCGCAGCACGGCCGTTCGGACAACGCCACAGCTCCCAAGTTGCGTGTCCGTGACCGTCGCCCGCCACATCCTCCGCCTTCAGTTACGCATCGAAGGCATTGCCGAAACCGCGTCCGTGCGCGGCAAGGCAGGCGTGAACCTCGATGACAGGCTTGCCGCACTCGACCTGACGGGCCGCCGCCGTGTTACGATGCTGCTCGAGCTCATCAAGGCCTTCTCGAACGATCCGGACGAGCAGGCAGCCGCGGACCACATCCGGATGCGCGCCGCGCGGGCTTGGTACGGGCCGTCCGTCAGCTTCTCCCGGGGGCTGGTGGAAGGTTCCCGGACCGACCGCCGCTAGGCTATGACCCATGGAAGGTCCCCAACGGCTCGAGTCGTCATTGCGCCGATCACGAGGGCAGGATCAGACGCGGCAATCCACCCAGCAGGGCGTTACATGCGCGGGTGAGCGCGCCCCCGATCCACTGAACCGAAGCAGGTCTCGTTTGAGGGCAATTGCTTTTCAGAATGGCGACACGAGCGCGACGCCGTCGTGCGAGCCCGAAAGGGTTGACGGCTAAGTCGAGTACTCGACAGACAAGCGTGGCGTTTTCTGACACGGTGCCATCCTGCACCCTGCGGATCGAAGAAGGGCAGCATCAGACTGCTCCGACCGCAGGATCTGGGGACACCGATGAGACAACCTTCGATCCGACCTACCGATGTCGATGCCGCCGTGACTCGGCTCCTCGTCAGCAACCGCCTCCTGGCGTCGCTTCAGCCCAGCGACCGCGCGCTTCTTGAACGGCACCTTGAAGCAGTCACGCTCTATCAGGGCGAGGTGCTCTTCGAGCCGGGCGACGATGTCACGCGTACCTACTTCCCCTGCGCCAGCACCATGGCATCCCTCGTCGTGATGATGCAGACCGGACGTGCTGCCGAGGCCGCCACCATCGGGCGGGAAGGTGCCATCGGCGGCATTGTGTCCTCAGGCTATAAGCCGGCGTTTACCCGTTCAGAAGTGCAGATTCCCGGCCCGGCGCTTCGCATCGAAACGGCCCGCATCGAAGAGGCTAAGGAACGCTCGGCTACTCTGCGTGACTTGTTCAGCCGGTATGCCGATGCTCTTCTGGCTCAGATTCTCCAGTCCGTGGCGTGCAACGCCTTGCATTCGCTCGAGGCACGCTGCTGCCGCTGGCTGCTGACGACCCAGGACCGCGTGAACAGCGCCGAGATCCCGCTGACGCAGGAAGCCTTGGCCGAGATGCTCGGGGTCCAGCGCACCACCGTCACGTCCGTGGCTCGCGCCCTGCGGGCGCGCGGCCTGATCCGGTATGCGCGCGGCCATATCGTCATCCTGGACCGCGCCCGCTTGGAAGAGGCCGCATGTGAGTGCCATTCCGCCGTCAAACAGCACTTTGAGCGCATTCTGCCCGAGATCAAACCGCAAAGCATCATCCTGAGGCCTGACGGCTGACAGGCCCGCGGCCGGTCGCGATCAATCCAAGCCAGTGTCCGAACACGCACTTCAGGTGCTTCAAGTACGATGAACCAGAACGCCTCAACTGTGGAATCTCTTCGGCCGAGAGGCGATGATACCGGTTGCGCAGACGATCTGCTCGCGCTGGCCGCGGATACTGCCCAGATGGGCTTGTGGTGGTTTGACCCCGCCGCTGACCTGCTCGACGGCAACTCGACCTTCCGGGAGATTGTGCTGGGGCATCATGGCATCGAGGATCTTCGCTGGCCCCTGACGGGGGCCGCCTTCGTGTCGCTTTTGCATCCTGAGGATCGCGCGCGCATCCGTGATGGCATCAGCAACGCCTTCAGGAACGGCAAGGGAACACGTCTCAAAGAAACCTTTCGGATCCAGCACCCCGGGTCCGGGCAAGCCACTCGGGTAAGTGCTGCCTGGACTGTCATGCTGCCGGGGCCGAGCCTCGTTTCGGATCGGCCGCAAAAGCTTTGTCTTGTCGGCACGATCCAAGCCCACTCGCTGAATGATCATTATCCGGCTGGGATGAAGACCGATAAGGCCCGCCTTGAGGCGATCCTGAACACCATGCCGCAGATGGTCTGGTCAGCGCGGCCGGATGGCCATCACGACTATTACAACGATCGCTGGTATGAATTCACCGGCGTGCCCTACGGATCGACCGACGGCGAGGCATGGAGTGGCGTGTTCCATCCCGACGATCGGCCCCGCGCCTGGGAGCGGTGGCGGCAATCGCTGGCTACGGGCGAGCCGTATGACGTCGAGTATCGGCTGCGTCGGCATGATGGCGTCTATCGCTGGACCCTTGGGCGTGCACTCCCGATCCGCTGCGCAAACGGGACGGTCGAGCGTTGGTTTGGAACCTGCACGGAGATCCACGACCTCAAGGCCTCGGAGGAACAACGGGATCTGATCAGCCGCGAGCTGGCGCACCGGATCAAGAACATCTTCGCGGTGGTCTCGAGCCTCGTGAGCCTGACCTCCCGAAAGGATGAGGCGGTGAGGCCGTTTGCGACCGGCCTGGTGCAGCGCCTCAACAGCCTGGCTCATGTGCACGAGTATATCCAACCGCATAGTCCGTGGAACGAGGCTGATCCGGCGAGCCGAACGGTCCTGGGTCTCTTGCGCATTCTTGTCAGTCCCTACATGCCCGAGCCGGGCGGCCGAGCCTCCTCGGGTGACCCTTTGGATAATGCCCGGCTGGCGATTGGGGGTGATGACGCCCCGGTTGGGGCTGGAGCGGGAACTGCGCTTGCGCTCATCATTCATGAATTCGCGACCAATGCGGTGAAGTACGGCAGTCTCTCGCGTCCTGAAGGATCCGTCGCAATCACGGGAGAAATTCTGCCGGGCCATCGGTTCCGACTCACGTGGCAGGAGCGGGGCGGCCCCGCGCTCCCGGGCCCCCCAGCCCACCAGGGCTTCGGAACCTTGCTCGCCTCGCGTAGTGCGACAGGGCAGCTTGGAGCCGTCATCGAGCAGGACTGGGCAACGGAGGGGCTCACCGTGCGCCTGACTATGCCGCTTGAGAACCTTGAGCTGTAGCAAGAGGCCAAGACTAAAGCGACTTCGGTGCAACCCTGACGGGGGACTATCATGCGACGGGCAAGATGGTCCGGTACGTGTCGCTCAAGACACTATAGCATTCGCACGAGGCGGTCTCGAGACCGGCTCGATCCAGGATCCTCACGCCTCCCGGATCGAGCTGAACGATGCCACGTGCCTGAAAGGATTTCATCACGGCACTTAAGCTTTGCCGACGGACGCCCAGCCTGGCGGCCAGAACGGTCTGGGACATCTGCACGGATTCGTCGCGTCCTGCACGATCATGGGCATGAAGCAAACAGCGCGCGCAACGGGCCTCGAGCCGATGCAGACCGTTGCACGCGGCCGACTGGATGGATTGCTTGAGGAGCACCTTGCTGAACCGCAGCAGCAGGTCGGCGAACGGAAGATACACCCGACTGATCGCCAGAAGGCTGTCGATCGGCAGGCGGGTTGCGGTCCCCGGAACCTGGACGACGGCGCGGCAGAGCGCTCGGTCATCACCGCCCAGGACCGCCCAAAATCCAAGATAGCCCTCGGATCCAACCGCTGCGGTTTCGACGTCACGGCCATTGCCCATCGGAGAGATGAGAGCGATGACGCCGCTGTGTGGGAACAAGGCCTCCCGCACCGGCTCACCCACCTCTTGCAGCATGCGCCCGCGAGCCAGCGAGACGATGCTCGCGCGCTCGGCCAACGCGGATAATGCATCCTGGGGGAGAGCGGCCAGGATGCGGTTCCTGCCGTGCTCCATGGTGTCGGACCGGGATTGCCCCTGGATGTTCACAGCAGCCCTTGAAGGTGAGCTCGGTTTGGCGAGTAACGCGTCAGGGTGGCGCTGGTTCAGTCGAACGGGCGCGAGGGGCACCCATTTTCCCGGATCCGGTGCGCCACACGGCATTCCGTCTGGGCGCACAGCGGAGAGACTACTCTCTCGAGGAATCGCGAGAAAGACTGCCGAGGGGGCAATACTCGGACCAGCCTCTCAAGTCAGGCGAGGAGAGAAGAGGGCAGCGGCGGAAATTCCACCTGTAGCTTCGGTGTGAATAGGGAGGATCCGGACGCGTCTCAACACATCTGAGGCCGTAGCGATCGGGCCAACTCCGGAGGGCCATCGAGCCCAGCCGCAATCGAGCCTTCAGCGACACCGCCCAGGGACAATTGGAGCGATCTGAGGCTGAAATGATACGATACAGTAAGATTCACGATCATCTCAGGGATCGCGCTCCGATCACCTGCGTGACACAGCGGGGGATCCGCCGGTGGGAGCAGCAGCCGGACCGGGATAATCCGCTGTGCCGGTGTGGACCCAAGGTTCAAGCTGCCGATCCTTGACCGAGGGCTTCCAGGATGAGTTGTCGCTGGACGCGACAGATCTCGAGGGTCTGCTCGAAGCTCCGAAGCAGCATCTCGGCCTCCGTCGTATCCTGACCTGCCTTCGTCATCCGCACAACGAGTGCAGCCTGTTCGGCCACGCGCCTCTCGCCATCGGCTATGTTCCGATCGGCTTGGGCGAGGAGTTCACGGTCTTTCCGGGTGTCTGGCATGGCTGAGGAACGACAGGGCGCCTGAGCGTCGGCGATGACGGGCTCGGTTGGGCAGGCCGGAGCCCATGGGCTCTCAGCCATCAGCGCCTGCGGATTCGGATCTGCCGATGACGATGGCAGCATCTGCATGTTCAGATCCGAAGTTCAAGCGAGAACCACACCATTCGCGGAAGTCTGCCAGGGTAAGCAAGAACTGCTCGCGGCGGCGTCGAACGTTGCTGGACCCGATCGCGCACCGCGAACGCAGTGAGGCCTGGCTCCGGAACGACGAGCACACCCGACGGTTCACGCGAACAGCGTCCGACAATCTGCCCCATGACCGAAGCGCCTGCGGGAAGCGATGTGACGGTCCAGAACAGCCCAGGCGATCCAAGCCATGCCACAAGCCACCCGACGAGCATTGCCAGCATGCCCTTATGCGGAGCGTGTCAGGATCTTTACGACCCCGGGCACGCTCACCCTCCTCCGCCACCATGTCTTTGCCCCCGATCTCGCAGATGCCGCAAGCGTTTGCTGCGGGTCGCATTTCGGTGGCGTATGGCGACCTCACTCAGTCGGGTTGCCCCCTACGAGTTCTTCGATCGTCGCAATCACCTCCGAGGGAAGGTAAGGCTTACGGAGAAAGACGCCCCCGGGCACGAGCCGCGGTGCCTCGACGGAATAACCGGACGCATAGATCACCGGGAGCTGCGGATAGAGCCGTCGCGCCTCCTCGGCGAGCCGCCAGCCATCCATCGAACCGGGAAGTCGGATATCCGTAAAGAGAACCCCGATCGGCCGCCTCCCGATGATATCGAGGCCCTCCTCTGCGGTGCCGACCTCGACAACGGCAAAACCGGCATCCTCGAGCGCGCCCGCGATAGTGTCCCGGACGAGGAACTCGTCCTCCACGATGAGAACCGTGCGGGCGAGCAATCCAGGCAACATGTGGTCGATCGCAGCGAAGACGCGTGCACCATGCATCCTTGTCCCCCCGTGCTTCAGTCCGCGCGCGGGAGATATAGCCGAACTGTCGCGCCCTCGCCAAGTTCGCTCTCGATCTCGACCTCTCCACCTGATTGCGTCACGAATCCGTGCACTTGGCTTAGTCCCAGCCCGGAGCCCTGGCCCACCGGCTTCGTCGTGAAGAACGGCTCGAAGGCACGGCTCTTGACCTCTTCGGTCATGCCCTCGCCCGTATCGGTGACTTCCACGAGCACGAACTCGCGGCTGGGTCCCGTGCCGGATGCAGCAGAACCTGCACTGGCCCGAGCGTTTCGGGTGCGGATCGTGAGAGTGCCTCCCTTCGGCATGGCGTCTCGCGCATTGACGGCCAGATTCAGGAGCGCGCTCTCGAGTTCGTTCTGGTCCACGTAAGCCGTCCAGGCATTCGGCGCGAGTTCGGTCCGAAGCGCGATGTGATTGCCCAGCGTGCGATCGAGCAGATGGGCCACCTTTTGCACGATCTCGCTCACGGCGAGGTCGATGGGATGAAGCGGCTGCTTCCTGCCGAAGGCGAGAAGTTGCTTCGTCAGCAGGGCGGCTCGCTCAGCCCCGGTTCGAGCATTGTGAACGGCGCGGTGCAGCCTTTCGCCCTGCCCTTCCGTGCGCTTCGCAATCGATTCGAGATTGCCGAGGACGACCGTCAAGAGATTGTTGAAGTCATGGGCGATGCCGCCCGTGAGATGGCCAAGTGCCTCCATTTTCTGGGCGTGGCGCAGCATCTCCTCGGCCTTGAGGCGCTCGGCGGTTTCGCGCCTGAGCGCCGCGAGGGCCTCGTCGCGCTCGCGAATCCGCTGCTCGAGGATGGCGTTTGCAGCTCTGAGTTGGGCTGGCGAAGGAACCGCGACGGCCTTTGGCAGCAGGGGCCACAGGGCGATGGCGGTCGCGACGGACGCCGCTGCCGTCAGGACCTTGATCAGGGCTTCGGCCCCGTAGTCTGGGAACCAGAGCGTCCAGATCGAGAAATAGTGGGTGGTACCGCAAGCAAGAATGAAGGTCGCGAAGGCCCAGAACACCCAGGTGAAAACCACGTCCGGCCGTTTCGAGACGAAATACGTCAGGGCCACCGGAATCGAGAAATAGGCTGTCCCGATCAGAGCGTCCGAGATTGCGTGCGTCCAGATCAGCTCGGGCCGCCAGAGCAGGCAAATGCCGTGCGGGGAGAGACTGTCGGCCTCGAAGAGCCGGCGGATGGCATCGAGCATGAGGAAGGTTCGGTGAAAGATGAGTCGCGCAATGATTACCGCGTCTCCACCCTTGTGTCGTCCCTTTCATGAAAAGGGCTGAGAGGCATCGCGGTGGTTCACTTGCACGTCCGTGAGGGATCGGGTCCGTCCCGGAACGGACCAGTCGTCGCCCGGGCTGTTTTTGCAATCCTAAAGCCTGGAACAAACGCAACGAATTGAGGTCGTTCCTCCTGAGCCTGGAATAAAGCCCGCATTGAGAGCATTCGTCCTACGCCGCTCGGTTTTCGGCAACAGCAAGCCCATCCCGGATCAGCATGCGCGCAGCGCGGGCAATCTCTCGCCGCGGCTCGAATGGGGTGGCGCACCCGCATATCATCGCCGAAGCGAAATTCATCGGAATCTACGAGCGGTGACACGAACTAACAGGTTCGAGACACCGAGGGGCCAGCAGTACAGCTCCGGGCCACCCGCGAATGGAGCCTCACTGCAGCATTGCCGTTGCTCTTTCGTGAACCCGACCACCTCGACGGGCTGGCCCGCTGACGCCGATGGTAACAGCTGTCAACTCGCGCCTTTGTATCTTGGAGCGGCTCTTCAACCACTCACGTCGCTCCTCTTAGCGGACCTTCAGCAGTATGGCCACTGTCGACGATAACGACACGATCGCCCGAGCACGCCCTAATGCGCTCGCGGAGGAGTTGGAGGAAGCGAGTAGATGCAATCCAGCAGTACGAGCGCATAGATGAGGAACACGCCTCCGCCGCCGCGCAAGTGACGAATGATACACACGAGGCCGTGGCGGCTGCACTGCGCAAGGTAGGAGAGGCCTGACCGCGCAGGTTCGGCTCGTCGAAGCCGCAGCAAAGACCTCGGATCCTGCTCTCGAACGAACTCCTGGCCTGAACCCTACTGGATCAAGCAGGCGCATCGCACGGGAAGACCTTTTAGGGACCAGCCGGCGCGCCCGGCGTTTCTCACAGATCATGGAAAGTGATCGGATGTTGAGGGAAGCGCCGACCCGTTCGGGCCAGGTGACACTATTTGCCTATGCCGGCCGTCCTAGAGTCCATCTCACAAATGACCATGAAGTTCATCGCCTGGCGCGCAGCCGCGCTCAATGCAACGTAAGGGGTGCACAGCTCTCATCCACAGTTGACGTTCCTCACAACACCCGTCGTGTCGACCTCGATATTCAGCCGGTCCGCACGAAGGTCCATCGTGTAGGCTCCTCCGGGCTCGACTTTGCGGACATCCCGCGCGCCGGCGGCCCGTCGTGCATCCTCGGCCAGTTCCGCCGAATAGGCCTGCCCAATGGCTGGCCGAGCATCCTCGACCTTGCACTTCCGCTCGGGTGTAGCAGCGGGTTGAGTGAGCGCGAATCCTGGGCAGATGGCCAGGAGACAAGCGATGGAGGGCATTCCGGTCCCGCGGCAAAGGCGCGATCTGGCCGATCCCGTTACCCATCGCCAAGCCAGGAACCGGTTCCTCGTCGAAACCGACAGGCGGGCTGATGTGCCGACCGCCATTCTCCGCGCAGCAGTGAACGGCACTATGGCTACGTCGGACTGCCGGGTCGTGCAGTGCAATCGTTTCGCAACACTCAAGGCTCGTCCTCCACCACGGGCTCGTCGGAGATCTCTTTTGTGCCGGCCAGCTTATCTCTATGAATTTTGGGGCGATGACCTGCTGAACTGAGTTCGCGCGTGCCCGTGGGAGTTCACTGAGGAGCTTCGCCTCGGTTTCCCGTTTCGTGGCCGCGGCTTCCGTCTGCTGCGTCGCTTTCACGTTGTCCAGCGGAGATCCGCCGTCTCGAATCGCCGCGCGGCGGGATGTGTTGTTTCGGGGTTCCTTCGGCATGCGTCCACCTCCTCAAGGGCGTGTTACGGATCTGCGGAGTCTGGCCTCTCCATCACTGCATCGTCCCGCTGCGCTTGAACGTCCCGGATCATTCGCGATTACATGGAGGGGCATTGGCGCTATGACCAGAGGGCGCACATGCGGCGTCGAGCCCGTGACAGCACGAACATTGTGGCTTCGCTCAAGGCAACCGGATGAGCTTCGCTCATCCGTGTCATTCCGCAGAAGCATTGAAGGCGGCTTGCAAATCGTCGTTTCGGTATCCGCCCACGTTCGAAGAAGCAGTCCGTTCATGCTGTTCATTGTCAGGCCAAAGGATTCCAGGGAAAGCGCGAGAGGGCCGCTTTGGAGCATCGGCTGACGGATCGGAACATGATCCGGCGCAATGAGTTTGCCAACTTCTAGTGAGGCAATGAAGCCCCAGCATGGGAGTAACGAACATGCGTGTGACAATGTTGGCGACGGTTGCTGCGGCAGCCCTTTCCCTGAGCTTTGCGGCGGTGGCCCAGACGAGCGGTGGCGGGACCTCCGGGTCTTCGTCCGGCTCCTCGGGCACCCAGCAGATGGGTCAGCAGGGTGGCGCCTCCGGTGGCGCGAGCGGCGGCACCTCGGCTTCCGGCTCCACCTCCGGAACCCAGCAGAGCCAAGGCTCCTCGGCATCCGGAACCACCTCCGGAACCCAGCACGGCCAGGGCACAGCGGCCGGTCAGCCACGGCAGCAGGATCAGGGGGCGGCATCATCGGGTCAGCAACAGGGCCAGGGAACGGCGTCCGGCCAGCAGCAGCGCCAAGGCACCTCGACATCCGGCACGGCCTCTGGCCAGCAACGGCAGGGCCACGGCACGTCGGGTGCGGCTGCCACCACGGGCTCGACGGACGTTAAGGTCAATCTCTCGGGCGAGCAGAGGACCCGGGCCGTTCAGTCGCTGACCAGCATCAACATCCAGCCCGTGCAGGAGAACATCACCGTCTCCGTCGGCCAGCCCCTGCCGACGTCCGTGACGCGGCTGGTCGACTGCCCGGAGACTCTCGAGAGCCTGATCACCGGCGTGCGGGATTGCAAGGTCGTGCTGATCAAGGACCGCTACTACATCATCGAGGGCAGCAGCCGCCGCGTCGTGACGGTGATCGAGCGCCACGGCTGATCGGCCCGACAGGTCCTCGCCGCTTGGGCGAGGCCACCCTGACCGCGCACGGGCCCGGCATCCAGATGCCGGGCATCCTGCTGCAAGCTGACGAGCACGATCGGACCGAAGCACGCGATGGCGCATGACCAATGCCACGCACACGCTCGATGCGGCTGAGATGGACTCGTGAATGAAGTGATTAGCTCTTCGTAGGGATCTCAGATGTCGTGCCCTGCTGCGGCTCTTCGCACGGCTGCGCAGATATCGCTGCTGAACTGATCGAGGTAGGGGCAGGCATTCGCGATATACCAGTCTCGCAGACCGGGGATGGACGGCGCGACGAGCATGCCCACCAGAACGAAGCCGCCGAGGAGCGCAATCAGCAGAATGATGAGCCGCATCCTGACTCTCCTCGCAACCGACCCGCCCTACTTCCCCCTGAGCATGTCTTTGATGCCTCCGAGGGTGTTCTGGGCCTTGCCTTCGACCTTGTCGGCGCGTCCCTCTGCTTGGAGCTTGGAGTCACCGATGAGGCTGCCCACGCCCTCCTTCACGGCGCCCTTCGCCTGCTCGGCGGAGCCCGCCACACGGTCATGATCGATCCCCACGGAATGCACCGTCGAAGACCGTCTGCGCGTCCGGCCGAAGACATACCACGCCGCAGCGCCGATCACGACAAGGAGCACCAGGATCCAGAGCCAACCGGCACCACCGCCCGTTCCACTGTCAGGAGCTGCTGGTGTGGTGACCTGTGCGAGAACCGGTCCGGCGCTAAGGAAGGCGGCGGCGGCAAGCAAGGTGTGATGAAGCTGATGCATAGGCTTCTCCGATCAGATCCCGGAAGGCAGACCTCGTCTAAGTACAACACTGGGAAGGGTGGACACCCGACAGGCCCTAAGAGAGGGCCTGACGGTGATTGCTCCGCCAAGCCCCACGTTTATCATCGCGCATTAGCGGCAACGCCGAACACGGCGGGTCACGATATCGCCATCGTCGTCTTCCTCACGAATGGTCACAGTCCGACAACGCTCGATGCTCCCAGTGGAAAGGCGATCATCGTCGTAGACCCGACGCTCGATATACCTGCGCTCCACACGCCGCCGCTCGGCATCAGGACCGACGCGAATATTTGGTCCGTCTGGCCCGATGCCGAACTGCACCTGAGCTGACGAGGGTGTTGCAGCAATCGAGACCGTACTCATCAAGGTTGCCGCTGCAAGGCAAGCCATCTTACTCATCGGTTATACTCCTTGATTCTGAGCAAGTATGCACATAACGCGCCGTCTCATTGAGGGTTTCCGAGCGAGTGCTGGCGCAACATGGAAGCAGCAAACAGTTACGGTCGATGGCCCGATCTACCGATGCTCAAGGCGCTGATGTCTATGCTCAGCGATACACCGTCACGAGTTCCCGGTCGCACATCGGCGGTGCACCACAACCGGATGATCCGCGGTCCTCGTGACAGGCGCTTCCTAACGGATTGCCCGGCCTGCCGAGGAACAATCTCCAGGATAGGCTTGAAGGAGCCTGTACCCGAGGGCCGGCTCGGATGCCCGATGATCCGCGACCGTGATCGCACCGTCCGGAATACGGCTACTGACTTATCAATACCGCGGCATCGGGTTCGAGGGCTGATCAGGCGGGGTATCCGGCCCTGAATCCGGAGTTGTTGGTTCATGAATGCCAGGGTCGTCGACTGGATATGGATTGCGCGGCCCTGTCGGACCTTGGTCGGGCAGTTCGCCTGGCTCACGAGGAGGTGGCGCGTCACCTGGAATTTGCCCGCCTGGCGTAGGTTCGTGCGCCGGGCGGTCCAGCTGTCTCGGGTTCATCACGTCGAAGGTCATCATCCAATCCTCACTGGACTCTCATAGGATTCCACGCTCGGCCAAGCTGGTCCCGTCCGCCTCAGGCACATCGGTCGGCACCGTATAGGCCCGTGTCTCGATGCGGGTGATCAGCGCCTCCGCAGGAGGCATGATGCGCCTCCGTCAGATGATCTCGCGGACGGTGTCCGAGGCGACGGTCAGCGCGATCCTGCCCGCGTTGGGCGTACCACTCGCGAGCGACTGGGCGAACTTGGCTGCCTGCTTGAGGCTCACTTTCGGCGGCATCGGGGGTTCGTGCGGGTCGACCACGGCCTCGACCAGGACCGTCCCCGGCGTGGCGAGCGCCTGACGCAGGATATCGCCACAGGTCGCTGGATCCTCGATCCTGAAACCCGTGACGCCGAAGCCCTGCGCGACGGTCACGAAGTCGATCGGTTGCAGATCGCAAACGTATTCGGGGTTGCCCAGGAATACCATCTGTTCCCACTTGATCTGCCCGAGCGAGTTGTTCTTGACGACGACGATCTTGATATCAAGACCGTACTTCACAGCGGTTGCAAGTTCGCAGCACAGCATCGACAGGCCACCATCGCCGATGAAGCCGATGACCTGCCGGCCCGGATAGGTGACTGCCGCCGCATTGGCATAGGGCAGCCCGCACGCCATGGTGGCGAGATTGCCCGAGCACGAGAACATCATGTTGCCGCGGATGTCGATATGGCGGGCTGCCCAGGTCGTGATGGTTCCTGAATCGGTGGCGATGATCGCGTCATCCGAGAGAAGCTTATTGAGCTCGTGCGCGACCACCTGCGGCTTCATCGGCATGTCGGTACGCGTGCCGCGCTCGTGCATCAGCTCACGCCATTCCTGCATCCCCTTCTGGGCTGCCTCGAGGAAGGAGCGATCCTGGTAATAGTCCAGGCGCCGCATCAGCATCTGAAGAACGCGGGTGGAGTCGCCGACGAGCCCCGCATCGACCGGATAGCGCAGGGAGATGCGCTTCGGATCGAGTTCGACCTGTACGCACTTCGCCTTCCCGGGCTTCGGATAATATTCGATATAGGGAAAGCTCGACCCGACGATGAGAAGGGTATCGCAGGTCTCGAGCGCCTCCTGCGAGGGCGCCGTTCCCAACAGGCCGATCCCGCCGGTGGTGAGCGGGTGCTCGTCCGGCAGAACGCCTTTGCCGAGAAGCGGCTTCACCACCGGCGCGCCGAGGCGCTCGGCAACCGTTTCGACTTCGGCGCGCGCGTGCAGTGCTCCGCGTCCGGCCAGGATGCAGATTTTCTGTCCTTCATTGAGGATCGCGGCCGCGCGAGCGAGCTGATCGTCTGTCGGGACATGTGCACCCTCGGCCATGAGGTCCGAGACGTGGCTCGGGACGTTGCGCTCCGAGCGACTGTCGGATTTCAGAGGCTGGGACTGAAGATCGACCGGCATGGTGACGTGAGCGACGCCGCGATAGGCGAGCGCAGTACGGCAAGCGAGCCCAACCGAGTTCTGGACATGGGCCGGGCTCATGATGCGGGTGTTGTAGACGCACACGTCTGCAAACAGCTTGTCGAGTTCGACATCCTGCTGTGTGTGGGTGTTGATCAGATCGTGGAACTGCAACCCCGTGATCGCGAGGACCGGCTGGCCGTCGAGCTTCGCATCGTAGAGGCCATTGAGCAGATGGATCCCACCCGGTCCGGATGTCGCGATGCAGACGCCGAGCTTGCCGGTCCACTTGGCGTAACCGCAGGCCATGAAAGCTGCGGCCTCCTCGTGCCGGACCTGGATAAAGCGGATCCGATCCTGCTTCTGCCGCAGCGCCTCGATGATGCCGTTGATGCCGTCGCCGGGAATCCCGAAGATCGTATCGACGCCCCAATCGATCAGCGTGTCAACGAGAACATCAGAAGCGGTGGCGGCCATCAGTTTCTCCCTCTTCAGCGTGCGATCGGCTGCATGGTCCGTGCCTCGATGACCTCAGGGCCGAGGATAGCAAGGCTTTGGTTCAACCGACGCTGCATGAGAACGTTCCGGGCAGAGTCCGTGCAGAGCCGGTCCGGAGCGGCGCGCGTGGCTATCCGGTGTCGCCTCGGGAATCGGTCCCGGCGGCTGCAATCCACTGCGAGGAGAGCGACAGATCAAGAGCAGCTTGTCCATGAGAGCGGTGGCCAGAGGACGCTCGTGGCCGTGCTCGCGTCCGGGGACGAGGTCATGGCCTGCCTCAATGCCCGTGCGAGAGAACAAGGTCTTTCTGCCGTGCAGATCACCGCGAACGGAGCCTTCAACAGTGCGGTGGTGACTTATTTCGATTGGGGAACCCAGCAGTGCCTGGAGATCCCCGTGGACGAGCAGGTCGAGGTCGCCTCGATGAACGGCGATATCGGCCTGGACGGGGAAGGCAAGCCCTCCCTCCACATCCACCTCGTGCTCGGCAAGCAGGCCGGCAGCGCTATCGCCGGCCATCTGGAAAAGGCCATGTCCGTCCGACCCTCAAGGTGATGATCACCGAGTCGCCGGCGCATCTCCGACGGCGCATGGACTCGGAAACCGGGCTCAACCTCAAAACCGGGCTCAACCTCATCAGTATGTGAGTTTCGCGATCCACTCTTCAACCATCCAACACTTTGGCTTGCCGTAAACAAGCGAATCTGCGGCATGCGTGCATGCAGGGTTTCCTAGCGGCGTTCGAGAAATTTCTGCTGCGCGGCGTCTGAGCAGTGATCGCGCCGTGATATCGCGCCGAATTTTGCCAAGCTTGTTCGCGGGCGGCCTCTCGTGGGTCACTTCGGCCCCGGAAGTTTCGACTGGGACGTGTCGCTGCCCGGACAATTGGTCCAGCACGCCTAAGGCAGAGCTTCGTGCGAAGTGAATGTCCGTGCTCGACAGGCCAATGCGGCCCCATGATCGGGATTTCAGTGCTGCACCGCTATGACCGATCCCCTGGGGTGAGCCGCAGGAGCCGGCCGTTGTCCTCGTCGGTGATCGCATAGACTGCCCCGTCCGGCCCCTGGCCTACATCGCGCACGCGCGCGTTCAGGCCGATGCGATCCTCGCCGACAACCTTGTCACCGTCGAGCATGACCCGCACGACCGCTGCTGCACTTAGCCCTCCGATGAGCAGCGAGCCGCGCCAGCCTGTGAAGAGATCACCCGTGTAGACCGTCATGCCCGATGGCGAGATGACGGGGGTCCACTGATGAACCGAGCCCGCGAGATCCGGGCGGGTCGGCGGGTCGGGGATGTCACGGCCGTCATAGTGATTGCCCCAGCTCACCAGTGGCCACCCGTAGTTCTTGCCGGCCTCCACCCGATTCAGCTCATCCCCTCCCTGCGGCCCCATCTCGGCAATCCAGAGCGCACCCGTCTCGGGGTGAAGCCCCGCTGCCTCCATGTTGCGGTGCCCATAGGACCAGATCTCGCGCTTGGCGCCTTGGCGCCCGACGAAGGGATTGTCCTGCGGCACTGAGCCGTCCGGGTTGATCCGAACGACCTTCCCGAGATGATTCGAGAGATCCTGGGCCGGATCGAACTTGAAGCGCTCGCCGAGGGTCACGAACAGCTTGCCGTCGCGCGCGAAGACGAGGCGCGAGCCGAAGTGATTGGGCCCCCTTTCCTTCGGTTCCTGGCGGAAGATCACCTTCAGGTCCTCGAGGCCTGTGGTCGCCTCGTTGAGCTGCCCCCGTGCCACTGCGGTCCCGGCCGTGCCACCTTCGCCCGGCTCCGCAAAGGTGAGATAGACGAGACGGCTCGAAGCGAAATCGGGGGCGAGCACGACATCGAGCAATCCGCCCTGGCCCTGCGCAAACACCTTCGGCACGCCCGTCAGCGGCGCGGAAAGCTTTCCGTCCTTTGTCACGACCCGCAATCGGCCCGGCCGCTCGGTGACCAGCATGCGCCCATCGGGCAGGAAAGCGATCGCCCAGGGATGCTCCAGCCCCCGCGTGAGCGTTTCGACGCGCACCTTACCTGTCTGGGTCGTCACCATCCGCTCCTGACCCTGCTGAGCCTGGGCGAGGTTCGGCGCAGCCATCAGAGCAGCCAGAGCGATGGCTGGGATTCTGTACATGCGCATGCTCCCAGGATGTGGAGAGGCTCGCCCGTTAACGATACGGCCTTCGTCTCGGATCCAAGCGCAGCAAGACGCATACTTTTGCCGTCGAAACTGCGAGTTCACAGCAGTCGATCTTGCGGTTCATGCGAATACACCGAGCATCGCCAGAACAATGGATAGAAGGACGAAGGCGATCAGTCCGCCGAAGAAGATCACCCGCCGCGCTGGCGTGTTCAGGACGATATAGCCCTGCCGCGCCTTCTCCGCCGGATAATTGCGGGTTGGATCTGGCCGAGAGCTTGCATTCTGTGAATTCTGCATGGCCATCATCTCAGAGGAAAGCGTCCACGCTCTCCGGAAACCTCTTGAAACCACCCCGGTTCCATCCGGGCGATTCCCAGTGCGCGCTCTGATGATAGCCTAGGGAAACACCATGAGGTGTGGCGCTTGCCGTCCAGCCCTTTGCCGTAGCTCGCCACCAGGACCAAGCCTTAGCGCGCATCAGACTGGGACCTCCAGGCCGGCTCGTTCTTCTCCTCGTAATCGCGGAACGCCTTCACGAGACCGGTAAGCACTTCAGCCGAGGTCTCGAACATCGCCTTGAGTTGCGGTTCGTCGATCGTTGCGATGTCCTGGCGCAAATGGTCGATCAGCTCTTGCAGGCGTTGCTGCATGTTTTGCGTATGATGGCGCGGGTTCCTGTCTTCGGCTTCCATGTCGATCTCCAGAAATTCTCATTCAGTCCGGCACTCGAATGCAGCCCCGGCGCCGCAGCCGAGCATTAGCCAAACTGGAACTGAATACAGCTCAAGCCCAGGCGGCATGACGCTTGATGGATTGCGGAACCGTCGGGCTCGTCACTTCACCACGCTCTCGCGCCGTCTCGAAGGCGCAGGTCGCGAGCCCGTGCCAATGCCTGCGACTCCTCCGGATGGATGATATGCAGCTCGCGATTGTCAGGTGCCTCGGGATCCAGCCTTTCCCACTCGCCTGCCCATACGCCGGTCCTTCGATCTAGACGCAGCACCATCACGCCGCCGTTCCGAATCCGCCATTCAGCATACTCGTACGACTCGAATTCAGGTGTTTGGCCTTCGGTCGGGCGCTGATCCAGAGTCATGTCGCAAGCACCCTTTGTTCACGCTCAGCACTGCCCGAAGCAGGCTGGCCTGCCGCCATTCACGTGGATGCCGCGTCTGGATTGACGACCCGCTTGGCAAGATCCGTGAGCTTCTCGTCCGTGCGCTTCTCCTCCTCGAGGATCGCTGGCAAAGTGCGAAGGTCCTCATCAAGTCCGAGTTGCTTGGCCCAGGTGGCAAGCGTGCCGTAGACGGCGATCTCGTAGTGTTCGACCCGCTGGGCGGAGGCGATCAGGCCGGCGTCGCGCAATTCGGCCTCCTCGACCATCTTGGCCCACTTTTCCGACTCACGGATGATCGCCTGCATGGACTGATCGACGTGCTCGCGCGGCTCGGCCCCGTGCCGGCGCAGGATTTCGTCCAGGCGATCCCGCTGCGAGCGGGTTTCCTGAAGATGACTCTGGATTGCCTGCTTGAGTTCGGAGTGGCTCGCTGCGTCCGCCATCCTGGGCAGCGCATCCACGAGCTGCGCCTCGACCGAGCGAAGCTCCTGGAGCTCAGCCACATACATCTGCCGGAAATTGTTCACGTTCATATCACGTCTCCTTCTCTATGAACTCTACCGCCGCCGTAATAGTCCGCTCCCATTCCCCTTCAGAATGGTGGGTGTGCTCCCACCACCTGTCCGACCGCCACTTCGTCCGGTGGTCCGGCCTGCGCCCATGAGAACACCCGCACGCTGCTGAATGCGGAGGTTATTCTGGACACGCCGTACACCGCTGATCCTCTCGATAATATCCTCGACGTAGTGCGTCACGCTCCGGCTCTTGATGCTGCCGACGAGCGTCACCGTGCCATCCTCGACAACCACTTCGATATCCGAGGCATCGATGTGCGGATCCTCGGTCAGGCGCTCGCAGACATCCCCGCGGATGCGATCATCGGAACGCGTGAATCCTTTTGGACCACGACCGCGATGATGACCAGCGCCTGTCACTGACTGATCGGTGTCGCCAGGATCATGCCTCGCGTGGCGACGACGATGACTCTCGCGGCCGGACACGGCGGGATCAGGGTTTTGCTTGTCACTCGTTCCATCCTTTCGAGCAACATCTGCCATGATGCCGTCCTCTAGTTCGAGCGTCAGGTCTCCACCGGCGGCTTGATGATTGCCTGTTCATCGTAAGCGTGAAGCCGCCCGAGGACATTCCGACAAGATCCAATGGCTCCCGTGTGATCATCGGCACGGCTTGGTCCGCTTACGGACGCCATGGCCCGGAGCTGTCAGTCCGAAAGCACCTGATCGAAGCGCAGCAGCACGACTAAGCCTACCAAGGTGAGTCCCGCCGCAAGAAGAATAAGGGCCACGCCTGGACCGCTCCGGCGGCTTGCGTGAGTTCGTCTCATCGGCTCGGAAGACGAGCACCGCCGGTCGCAACGTTGCCGCCTCCAGCGCTGTACCGTTCCGTTTCGACACGCGTATCCGATGCATCCGGGCTCTCATGCCAGATGGCGCGCACCTCCTCGGGCAAGGACTGCCGGACTTTCTCGATCTGCCCCTGGTTCACGTGGTGCGACAGCACCTGGAACACGGCCCGGGTCGCATCGCGCACATTGACCGGTCGCGTCATCGCGAGTTCCTCACCGATGCGCTCCAGGAACTCGTCGAGCGAGCGGAACCGATTGGGCAATTCGGACGGGCGGAACTGGTCGTAGTAGAGCCCACGGACCAGGAGCGGCAACTGCGAGCCGAGATGCGCTGCAAGGTCGGCCGGAAGGCGATCGCGGGTAGCCCGCAGCACCGCGCCAAGCACATGCCAGGCGATTTGCTTGTCGGGACCGATCGCCTCGTCCCGCATCAGCTCATCGAGCCACGTGTGCGTTGTCTGAAGCGTCTTGTCGAAGACGTCGAGACCTGTCGCGCTCATGATCGATCTCCTGCGCAGGTATCTCCGGGCGAAACTCGCAGGACGCGCTCGTGTTCCTTTTCCGAGACCGGAATGCAGCACTCCTAACTACGTTAAATCTCGCATGTTTCTGCGGTTCAAAAAGCGTAGCAATTGCACACGTGCTCTCGCTTTTGCCCTTGCACAAAGGCCTTTTCGTCTTCCAAGCCAGGAATTCCAGCCATGGCTCGCAGAACCGTCGGACGGATGACCTGGATCGACATGAATGCACAGCCTGAAACACGTGTGGCACCCTATTCGACGGAGTGCCTCGGCTTTGCTGGTTCACTCCCCTTGTCGTCTGGCAGTGCCAATTTCGGGTGAGTTGTTGATCGAGATTGCTTGCACCGGCACCTCGGACAGCCTTGGTCAGAGCCGTAAGGACGGCCGGGCGATCATCAGCTAGAAGATGGCGAGAACGGCTGCAAAGGCCGGGAAACCGAAAGCGAACCAGGTTCGGAAGAGCCGGTGATAGGCGCGCGGCAACGGCTGCCCTTTGCGCGCCGCATCGGTCGCCAGATCGCGCATGCGCATCTGCATCCAGACGACCGGTAGCCAGAATGCACCGGTGATGAGGTAGAGCAGGGTCGACAGCACGATCCAGCCGTCCCGGATCGAGTAGCCGACATGCTGGACGAGAGCGAGGCCGGTGAGCGGCTGGGCAACGACGGCCGTGGCCGTGAATAGAAAATCGGCGAGCACGACGATCCGTGCGACAGCGGCCACTACGATCGGATCGCCGGTTCGGTGGGCGATCAGCATGAAGAAGGCGATCCCGGCGCCGGTGCCGAACAGCACGGTCGCCCCGATCACGTGCAGGTACTTGAGCGCAAAGTAGAGCATCAGCGATCGCTCAGGACCGCGAGGGCGACGAGATG
>NZ_LN811371.1:0-17484 GCF_001006805.1 Microvirga massiliensis
GGATTATGCGCTGAACGAGGGTCCCTGCACCGTCCTCGTCCGCACGCTCGAGGAGCGGCATCGCATTCGTGATCTATTCCGGCCACGCGCATAGATCGTGGAGATCGCGTGCTTGTAGAGGGCGTGGCTCTGACGATCCCACGTCAACGCCAGGGTGAACCTGTCAGAGCCCGTGATGTAGCCCTGAATTCTGACGCCGCTCATGAGGTACACCATCACGGGCACCCGTGCTCCTGAACGTGCTTCAGGAACTGGCTTGCAGGCTCGGGGCGAGTTCCTCAGCCATGTCGGTTTTCTTGCAAGGGGGGCCCGCTTGGGGGCCTGCCAAGCCTGTGGGAGCAGCATCTGGCAGGGATCCCGGAGACGCAAGCCCGTTCTGTCGGGCTGCCCTGGGAGGCGGCCATGGTAGGATTGCGGGAAGGGCGGCGCCGCACGGCGACGGATGGTCCCGTGTCACCGTCCTCATTGAAACCCGCGTGACTCAAGGGCGTTGTTGGTTTTTGGGCTGGACCATCCATGACCGACGAGCAACATCACGATCTTCCGGCGAAAGTCCGCAAGGGGCGAAGCAGCCCTGACGCGGCGCTTCCCCGACCCATCCAGGAGCACCTCGCGCGCTTGCTCCGGGCCGCCTACCACGAGCGGCAGGACAAGCCGGCCTTCCTCGGGGACGCGGCACTCCCGCGGGAGTTCGACGACTACCTCTACCGCCTGTGGTCAAGCGAGACGGCCCACCGGCGCAGGCGGGCGGGCGCATGCGGCCTTGCCGCCGTCCAAGCGGCACTCGCGGGCGTGAGCGCATAGCAGGTTTCAATCCTCTCCCTTGAGGCCGGCCTCATGGCCGCTCATGCGCTCGCGATTCGGAGTGGCGAGCTTTCGCCGATCGAGGAAAATGTTGTCGCGCTGACCACGAGAGTCAGTTCGACCGACGAAGGCAGTGGTAAGCCAGGCAGGGGGTCCGATGTCAACCGCTAGAGACAGCTTCGTCATGGCCCAATACCAGCGGTGTCGGATCCAGACGAGGCCGACGGCGGCGCTCCAGAGGCTGAGGGTGAGGAACGGAAGGGCGATTCAGAAGTAGAATTCCGGTGCCTCGTCGGGATCACTTCCGGTCGTCGGCAGCATGAAGGCGGGGATCCCGACGAACAGGAACAAGAGCGGGAGGGTGAGCAGGGCGGCCACGGCGATCAGGAGGGCCATGGTCACGAGCTTCGGAACCCTTCCGATTTGGCCGCCCACGCCATCAGTCCCCTTTGAAATCCCGATCCCGTGCCGCCTCGCGAAAAGAAAGACCCTGCCGGAGAGAGTTGGCGGGGCCAAGGCGAGGCTCGGGGGCAGATTGAGCCTCAGGCCCTCTCTACCGGGAGAACCGTCCTGGCGCTGTCACCTAGGTTAAAACTGGCCGTAGTTCCTCGGCCACTCCACCCCGCTGATCGCCCTCAGCCGCCGCAGCTCATCCGGAGGATGCGGCAGCAGGGCGTCGAGTTCCGCCCCGATCTGTCTCATCTGCGCGAGCTGCTGCTCGACCTGGTCCAGGAACTTCGCATGCAGGTCGCGGAGCCGAGCCGTCTCGGCCAGAGCCGCCTCGGCGCGCTTGAGCAGAGGATCAGCGTGAGGCCGAGAGGCAAGGGCGAGGCCCGCACGTTGCCGGTCCTGAGCCTCTGCGATCGCGGCCAGCGCATCCAGTCGATCGGCTTCGTCAAGGAACGGCTGGCGATCGTCGCGCAACGAGATCAGCCGGGCGACAGCTCGGGTCTCCTGGGCGCGTCGGCGGTAATCGGCAGCTTCGTCATGTGAAGGCACGGCCCATGATCTTCTTGCGGAGCAGGCGGACAACGCAACACTAATGCGCTCCGTTCAAGACCAGCCCCGGGAAGGAATGGTGGTCAGAAACCGCCTTCCCGGAATCCGCGGGCGGTGTTCCGCCATCTTGCGTCATAGCGGCAGCGGAAAACGCACACAGGTGCGCGTGCCACTCTCGGTCGGCTCCCGCTCGATTTGACCATCGAGCTGGTTGGTGAATGCCTCGACGAGTTGCAGGCCGAGTCCTCCCGTGCGCGGCGGCTCCATCCCGCGCCCGTCGTCCTCAACCACAAGGCTAAGCAGAGTTCTTCTGACTGTTCAACGGATGGTGTGCTCCCGCGCCTTGGCGAGCGCTGCAGCATTCGTGGGGTCGACCGTGCAATCCTGATTGGCCTCGAATGGAGCCTCACCCGGCGCAGTGCCGCTCTTCTTTCATGGGTCCGGCCACCTCCCCGGCTGGCTCATTGATGCCAATGGTGACAGCTGCCCGTCCGCGCCGTGGCATCTCGGGGGCGCACTGCTCATTTCGGCATGGTTGGTGCCGATGACTGCTCTGCTGCCGCTCTCCAGGCGAACATGCGAGCCGTGTCATTCGTCGGCTTTGCGGCCGCGGGCGTGGCTTGGCCGTTTATGAACCCGGAGGCGTGCTTGCGTATAACGCGCTGCTGCCAGCAGTCCGGGTGCGCCTGAACAGGAGGCGGCGGTTCACGATCACCCATATCTGGTTGGATCGCCTATCCTCAATCGCGGGTGCTCGCGCACTTTGGGGCATCCCGAAGCAGTTCGCCAAGTTCAAGGTAGAGGGGAAGGGGCTCGGCCGCGGCGCGGCGTTCGAGGCCCACGCCGAGGTTGGTGCGCAGCCCATCGCCTTCGACCAGTCTCGTCCGCGCCTGGCCTTGCCCGGCTGGTGGCGCTTTCAGGCGCACACCGCACACTCACTGGCTGGCAGCGTGAAGATCACGCGGGCTCGAGCGCGAGCGCGGCTCAAGATCGGCTCTACTGCCTGGCTACTTGCCTGAATGGCCACTCGGGTTTCTCCACGGACGCAAGCCACTCTTCAGCGCACGACTGGCACCAATCGCGCTCACTTTCGGGATCCGAGGCGCATCCGGCGATCTCGTGCCGTGACTGGCTCGCTGTAACCAACACACGTCGTCGACCCCGCCGGAAGCTTCAGCATTATGGCCACTGCGGATGACCACGACACGATAG
The DNA here is from genome assembly GCF_001006805.1 of Microvirga massiliensis. Taxonomy (GTDB): domain Bacteria; phylum Pseudomonadota; class Alphaproteobacteria; order Rhizobiales; family Beijerinckiaceae; genus Microvirga; species Microvirga massiliensis. The sequence continues at coordinate 3,016 of NZ_LN811371.1, forward strand.
CGCGAGCGCGTCTGACTGCGCTCGCTGATAAGTTGGAGGAGGCGAAACTGGCGATCGCGGCGGCCGTGGATGGCACCGCCCTGCCCTATGGTCGAAGATCACGCCACCGGTGCCGCACAGGTGACGAATGAGACGCCCGAGGCAGTGGCGGTGGCACTGCGCCGGGTGCGCGAGTTCACGATTGCGCTGGCCCGGGTCGTAGAGGCCGCAGCAGGGACCTGAGAGCCTGTCCTGCGCGAACTCTCGAGTTGGCGCCTTGCCCCGACGAGCAGGCACGACGCGTATCGTCGCATCAGAACCACCAGGCATGCCCTGCGTTTCCCATTAGCCATGAATAAAGGATCCGATGTTGAAACTGTGGGTGATCGCCCTTTGGGCTATGGTTCTTTCGGGATCGGCGCAGGCCGCGGACAAGATCGAGGCTGTCGGTGGCGAGAAATGCGGCAGTCCGGCCGCCCCGTACACCGTGGAGTTCCTCGCCCCGGAGGATGCGCAGGTCGAGGCCGAGGCTCGCGCAAAGGCCAGCGACGAAACCCCTGCCGATCGCGCCCGTGACACAGCGGCCCTATCCCTCGACGGCAAGCCCTGTGCAGACGCCCGCTGTAGCTTCCGTGCGCTGAAAGGCAAGACTTACACGCTGGTTGCCGAGAACACGAGGCCCAGGGTGCGTCAGGTGTGCATCTCGGTCGCGCGCCCCTGATCAACAGGATTTCGCACCTGCGAACCCCCGAGCCATGCTGGCAGCCGAATCTAAGCAGAATTGCGCAGCAGCCGACCTCACGAATGCCGCCGCGCTCACCAAGGCACAGGGCTACATCATTCGTGGGACAGCCAGTAGAACTCTGCTCAGGGGCCCGGCCCGGGCTGCTGGCGGGCAGTCAAGCCTGAAGGATACAACGTGGATTTGAGCCGGCCAGCGCATCAAGGACTTGTGTGTACTTGGGTGCCTTTGGCGAGGCTCACAGGCGGCACGGTGTGCAGCTGACGCTTGATACGCTTCGGAAGCGGATCGGCACTGAACCTGCGCTCGTGGAGGCTGCTCGGGAGCTGGTGCGCGCCGGCTACATCACCGCTCCCGGTGCTGAGACGATCGATCTGGCCCCGAAAGGTTTCGATGCGGCCCAGCGCGAGGCTCCGGAGGAAGCTGAAAGCTGATAGAGGTCAGAGACACAGACCCTTGCGCGCCGCGGGTCGGCAAATGGACATTGAGACATTGCTCCTCGGCAGCGCCTCGGGGGAGCTCATTAGCGGCATGCCGTCGTCGAGTGGCGGCGCGCCAGCACCCTGCTCGCTGTTCCGGGGTTCAGCAACTGGCGCTGCCCCTCCTGTCAGTTCCAGAAAGGTGAGGTCGTTCCTGGCTTGGCCGAGGTCGTGCGCGGCTTGGCCGGCACAGGGCCGTGGGTCGCGCTCGACGTTCTGCTGGCGCCCGACACAGACCTCGAGAACCGGACGCCCTTGCAGGTCTTGCAGGCCGGGGATCGTGACGCGGTGCTGCGCCTGGTCCGCGAGCCGGGGCGACGGCTTCGGGTAAGCGGGTTCCGCTCCCTTCGAGCCCGGGCGGGACCATGGAACAGTGGTCCTGGTCGCCGCATTGGGAAGGTCGAAATCTTGATGGGTGGCCCGTCATGTCCGTCGAAGATGATCTGCTGCTCAAACGCGCTGAGGTTGCTCTGGCCGAGACGGCGCGGCTCCGGGAAGCGCATGAGCACTTCCTCGAGCAGGTCGATCAGCAGCTCGCACAAATGAGGCAGATCGAGGCGGAGCTCGATCCACTGCTGCCGCACCGGCCCGAGGAGCTGCGCGAGGTCAAGACCCTCCTCACGCGCGATGAGGATCCGCAATCGCCGGAAGCGCCCTAGCGGACCTCCGGATCAGGCGGCTGCGCCCGCGCGATCGCGTCCGCGATGAGCCCTCGATGGACGCGCCAGGTCTCCATGGTCTGCTCGAAGTTGCGGAGCAGTTTGCGGGCTTCGGTGGTGTCCCGACCCTTCGCAGTCTCGTCCTCGATCAGGAGGATCAGGTCGGTGATCCGCCGCTCGCCCTCGGCGAGGTGCCGATCGGCCGCGTCGAGATCCAGGCGCTCCTGCGCGAGGTCGGGCATGGGGCGCTCCTCGGCCGTGTAGGCGGGAGCCTACGGGTTCGGATCGGCCGGTGATGGGTGCATTATGCGCCCGTTCGGGTCTAGGTCCAAGCGCAGCCGGGTTGACTACACGAGGCGCTGTGTTCTTGGAATCGTGAACGATGCCAGCCTCCGGCCGTTGGTGGGCTGATTTGATTCGCAAGAGGTGCATGCGGTCGTGCATATCCCCCGATACGATAAGGCGGCCGAGTATCGCCGCAGGGCCGCGGAAGCTCGCGCCCTCGCGCAACAGCTCTCACTGAGGGACGCCCGCGAGCAGCTCTACAGAATGGCCGAGCATTGTGAGGCGCTGGCAGAAGCCGAGGAGCGCGAGGCCCGCAAAGTCGCTCCCATCCGGAAGCCCAAGCCAGAAGCCGGATTGCGTCAGGAGCCACACGATCCTGAGAGACAGGCGCAACCCGCGGCCGACGCATCGCTCCGACGTCGGGATCCATGATCCGCGGCAGTGCGCGCTCCGGGTCCGTCCGGTGATCACCGCGACATCCCGGCAGGGATCCTCGCTGGGCAGGGCTCCAATCCGTCCTATGCTGCCGGCTCGTCGAACCGCTGCACGACAAGCTGCCGCTGCTGGCCTTCGATCCCGCCGTGATCCGGATCGTCAAATGAACATCACTGCGTCCAGGGCCTGGTTTTCAGTGGAACGAATAGCCCCTATAGCTAGCCGGATGGCAACTTTTGCCATCCTCCCGCTCATGCTCCGATGCCCTCCAAGTCCACCCTGAACGTCAGCCTCACGCCCGAACTGACCGCGCTGATCGCCGAGAAGATCAGCACCGGCCGTTACCGCAGTGCCAGCGAGGTCGTCCGCGCCGCCCTGCGCCTGCTCGACGAGCGGGATCGGCGGCACGAGAGACGGAGCAAAGAGCCCTCGCAAGGCAGACATCATGCTCGTTAGGAGCCGATCCTTGTTGGCGCGCGCCAAAGCCGCTTTTAGGGATCGGGAGACCCTGCACCAGCAAATCCTCAACAGCGTGACCGATTCCGCTGTTGTCGCCAGCGATCTCAAGGGCCGGGTGACAAGCTGGAACGAGGGCGCACACCGTGTCCTCGGCTGGACCGAGCCGGAAATGCTCGGCCAGCCCATGGAACGGTTCTTCACGCCGGAAGACGTCGCGGCGGGTGTCCCCGCCCGAGAGCGACAGACGGCTCATGAGAAAGGATTTGCCTCCGACAACCGCTGGCACCTGCGCAAGAGCGGCGAACGGTTCTGGGCCAGTGGCGAACTCACGCCGCTCAAGGGTGAAGCGCGCGAGATCATCGGATACGTGAAGGTGCTGCGCGACCGCACCGAGCAGCGACAGGCGGAGAACGCCCTTGCGGCCTCGCGGGCGCGGACATTCGAGATCCTGGAAAGCATCTCCGATGCCTTCTATGCCCTCGATCACCAATGGCGCTTCCTGTATTTCAACCGCAAGGCCGAGGAATGGACAGGCCTCCGGAAGGAGGACGTGATCGGCAAGCTCTATCCGGAGGTGTTTCCGCAAGCTCTCGGCTCAGAGCCTTACGGAGCCCTTCAGAAGGTCATGCACGAGCGGCGCTCCGCCCGCATCGAGACCGTGTCCCCGGTCCTGCATCGCTGGATGGAGATGAGCATCTTCCCCGGCGCAGACGGTGGATTGTCGGTGTTCTTCCGCGACATCAGCGAACGCAAGCGCGCGGAAGCAGCCGAGCAATGGCTCGCGGCAATCATCGAGTCGTCGGACGATGCCATCATCGGCAAGAACCTCGAGAGCGTCATCACAAGCTGGAACAAGGGAGCGGAACGGCTCTTCGGCTACCGGGCCAAGGAAGTCATCGGCCAGCCGATCACGATCCTGTTCCCCGAGGACCGATACGACGAGGAGTTGCAGATCCTCGAACGCATTCGCCAGGGTGAGAGCGTCAAGTCGTATGAAAGCACCCGCCGCCGCAAGGATGGCAGCTTGGTCGAGGTTTCGCTGACGGTTTCGCCGGTTCGGGATGCTCAGGGCCGCATCGTCGGCGCCTCGAAGATCGCGCGCGACATTACCGAGCACAAGCGGGCCGAACGGCTGCAACACCTTCTGGTGCATGAACTCAACCATCGCGTGAAGAACATCCTCGCGACGGTGCAGGCCGTCGCGCGGCAGACCTTCGGCAAGGGACAATGGGACACCGCAGCGCGTGAAAGCTTCGAGGCTCGCCTGCTCGCCCTGTCCAAAACCCATGACCTGCTCACGCGCGAGAGCTGGAATGGCGCCGAACTGTCTCAGGTCATTGCTGAAGCCCTAGCGCCCTACCGCCACGACCGCTTTGAGATCAACGGGCCGGGCCTGCGGTTGTCTCCCAGGGTGGCCCTGGCGCTGAGCATGGCGCTGCATGAACTGGCGACCAACGCGGCGAAATATGGGGCGCTCTCGGTCGATCCGGGCCGGATTGCAATCGCTTGGCAGGTTCAGCCCGGTGATCCCTCGCACCTTGCCTTCCGCTGGCAGGAACGCGGCGGGCCGCCTGTTTCGCCGCCGCAGCACGAGGGCTTCGGCTCGCGCCTGATCGGACGCAGCCTGGCGCTGGAACTCGCGGGCGAGGTCCAGGTCACCTATGACCCTGCCGGGGTCAGGTGCGAGGTGAACATCCCCTTGGCCGACGAGAGGCATGACGGGAAGGAGCCCGATAGGTGCAAAGAGTTGCCCGAAGGCGGCTCTCCTGGCTGGCCTCGGGACCACAGGTAACCTCGAGCCGGTTCACACCAGAATCGCTCAGCGCCTGCTCTGAACCTTTTTTCTGTGAGCTTCGGGCCCCATCCCGCGTTGGTTCCCGAGAGCCTTCTCGCAGTGATCGACATGGCTTGCCGCCCGCTGCCACATGCCCTGAGAATTGTGGCAGGGGTCCTTCACTGGAGAATCCGTTTTGTCTGCCGCACGGATTCTGCACTGAACATGCACACCAGCAGCATCACTGCCCGATGTCGTTACGAGTGCCGGTCTAATCTCGTCAAATGCACATCGGAGCATACCCGTTCACGTTCGAGATCAAGTGCGCCAACAGGCGGGCCCTGAGGTCGTTACCCCAGCAAAACGCCTGCTTCAGAAAGTGCCTCTCTGGCTGATCAGGTCTTCGACAAGCTCTCGGTAGCAATCCGCGCGCCACAGGCTGACAAGATCAGAGTTCCAACCTCAGCTCATTCGACGTCCGCTGCCCCATAACCACCGGACGTGTTCGGCACAACCGAGCCGGCAGACAAGTCCACTCGGCGTGTTCTGCCTGATCTCCTGTAGGCTCCTGTGAAACCGATCGATGAGCGGGTGCAGCGTGAGGCGGAAGAGCGGGCTGCACGGCGTTGGGCGGCACAAGCGAACCGCGCCACGAAAGAGGCGAAGCGTTCGTCAGCCACGATTTCTCGCAGGGACGCAGCACCCACCGTCACCACAGCCATGTAGAGTGCGGTTACAGAGCCGATATCTACTGAGCGTCAACCACTGGAAGCGATCACCACACCACCACAACCAGTGAAGCCGGTCGTGACATTGCGAAACCAGCAGAGAAAGGCGCTTCTTGCAGCCTTCAGACGGGCTGAACGTAACGGAAGCACCCGGCCTCGTTTTCCTGCGGGACAGCGTTTGAAGCGGCGATTACCCAAGACGTGTTGGTGAGGTTTGCTTACACCACTCGCACCGGTTCTGCCGCATGCAGACGTGAGACAGCATCGGCTTTGGAACGGTTCGGGCTGGGGCAAGCAACAGCGAAGGTTCCGTTGCGGTAGCCGGTGGTCCAGCCTCCCACTGGGTCGAAGTCACGCAGCTACTTTTGGGGTCGGCTTGCATTGGTGAATGGTAGGCCCGTGAACGATCTGGCTCTCATCTCACACGGCCACGAGAAGGGCGAACTTTGGGGCGCGTAGTTCTTGGAGGTTGGTTCGGCTCGTGGCCGAGCGACAGAAGCGAGGTGTTCACCATTCTTGAGGATGCCGGGCGTGGATCGCTCAGCGCCTTGACGCGTGGGAGAGACGCGCCCGCTCTACATCCTCGGGGGTTGGTCTCCCACTAGCCCGGTGGGGTATTCGGGATGGCGGGCTCGGACCACGACGGATTGGCGGGTCAGACCATTCACGACGGCTGCGACATTCTGGCATTACAACTACGCTTGCTGCGACATCTTTGATGAAGGCACGAAAGAGCCACCGGTCGGACGCGAGATTCGCGGTGGGGACACAGGTGGGACGATTAGAACGGCTTTATCAGGCCGCTTATGAACACTTACGCGCGGCAGAACGAGCGGGAAAGACCCGACAAGAAGCCGCCGCAGAGCTTGCAGCCATCGCTGAATCCGTTGCCGCTGACGGCGACGAGGTATGGGCCGAGGTGCTCAGGGAAGTCAGCCAAGATGGTGCCAAGGATGCGAAAGACGCATCGCATGATCCGTGAAGGTGCCCGATCACCCCGAGAGCGGAAAGCACACGCGGGTGCGGGTGCCATTTTCCACCTCATCCCGCTCTACCCGTCCATTCAGTTGCAGGGCCAAGTTGCGATCAGGGTCAGGCCGAGCCCGCCCTCGCGCGTCGGCCCCATGCCCTTCCCATCATCCTCGACCGTGCTGCAGCCCTCTCCGATCTCAGAGCCGGCTGAGAAGTCCACCCGGATGGTGTCGCCAAGATCGTCGAAGGCGTATTTCAGGGGGTTCGTGCAAAGTTCCGCAACGGTCAGGCCAGGGAGAACCGCTCGGTCCGGAGGCAACATCGCCCGGTTGCCCGTGACCTCGATCCGCACGGCCTTATTGCAGGCGTCGAGATTCCGGCACAGAGCACGGAGGTAGTCGGAAAACTCGACCTCGCTACCGCCCTCGCCAAGCGAGAGCTGGTGATGAGCGAGTGCGATGGCGTGGACGCGATCCATTACGGCATCGAGCCGCTCTTTGGCATCTCCGGTGCTCGCGCGGCGGTGAAGGCTAAGAAAGCTGAAGACAGTCTGGAAGTTGTTGCGGACGCGATGCTAAAGCTCTTCGAGAAGAGTCTTGGCTCGTGCCGCCTGACGGGCATGTTCCGCCTCTGCATTCAAACTCCGTCGCTCGGTCCTGTGGCGGTGAAGGGTCAGACCAAGACCTTGCGCACCTCCCTGAAGAAATCCTACGTCCGCATCATCGAAGGAGCGAGGCGCTTCGGAATCAACCTCGAACACGCCCCACGTCGCTCCGTCAAACATGATTGGGACGTTTATCACCGAGGATCCCGTGCTCTTGCAAGACGGGGTGGTACCGGAACTCGGGATCATGGCTTAGCTTCCCGACCACACCGGACCTCCAACCAACACCCGCCTCCACTAAGAGGTCGCTGCGATCCGCGCGGTAGCGCATGGTCTTGACACGCGGGATGCGCGTGGCACTGGATACCAGTGCCGTCGCGTGGTGCAGTAGCCTGTCGCGCGGCAGGCTTCCGCTCCGACCCGTGCAAGCGCGGTTGTGATGCGCTGGTAGCCGAGCAAGCGTTGCTCGCGCTTGGGTGGGGACGATGTTGACTCCTTCTTTGCAATGCCGATACCGGTAACCTCGGAAGTGCGGTTCCGTTCCCGCGTTAGGGGGGTCAAATCAGATTGCGCTCCTCAGTCGGGTGTCACGCGCTCACGAGGCGATCTCTGCGCGGCCACACTGAGAGGCGCACTTTCCTCTCCTGTAAGCCGTCCAGCCTGTTTTCGGGCGCAATTGTGGCGGGTGCGGTGATGCGAACGCCTCACCATCACCGACGCGGGAAGGCACAATCGCCTGTTAACCTCAGGTAAAGACGACTCGCCGAGGCTCCGGATCGACGAACCCTCTCACTGTGCCGAGTGGAACTCCTCATTCCTTCGTTCAAACAGCCTTGAGCATCACCGCACCCATGTTTGTCGCCCACTACCTGATCTGTCTTCAACTTCGTGGTGAGGCCATTGCGGAGAACTATTCCGTTCCGGGCAAGGCAGGGTTGGACTTGAATGACACGCTCGACGGTCTCGACCTTGTGGGGCGTAGTTGCGTGAAGATGCCCGTGGAGAGGATCAGGGCGTTCTTGAATGACCCGGACGAAAATCCGCCACAGACCACATTCAAATGCGGGCCGCACGAACTTGGTGTGGCTCTTCGGTGAGCTTCCTGACGAGCGGGGATTCGGCCTCAGAGGGGAGCCGCTGATACGGCTTGGACCTAAGGAGCGGCTTACCAATGGTCGGAAGATCGCGTCATCACGCCGAGCAAGCTGGATGCCAGATCGAGAACCCGTGAGGCCGAAACACGTTGTGAGTAGATGATGACAGTCGAGCCCGATCAGCCCGTGGTGCTTATCGTCGAGGATCAGGTGCTCGTGCGGATGACCGCGCACGACCTTCTGTCCGAGGCCGGTTTTCAAGTGATTGAGGCATCAAACGGCGACGAGGCCCTGCGCATTCTCGACGCCCGTCCCGATGTAGTTGTGGTCATCAGCGACATCGAGATCGGTGATGGCATCGACGGCCTAGAGCTTGCACGAAAGATCGAGGAGAGTTGGCCGGGGATCGCGGTCATCCTCGTCTCGGGACGCACGATCCCGTCCGCCGTCGAACTTCCCGAGCGAAGTGTGTTCTTGGCGAAGCCCTATCCGCTCAGCCGTTTGGTCGAACAAGCCCGAACCATGGCGGATCAGGCCATGCGAGGCGTCGTGGTCGAGAGCGAGCAGAACGCACATACGAGTGTCGTGCCGCTCCGGGCGAACGACGCTTAAGCTCGGAGCGGGGTCACTCTATCAGCAGGCCCAAAAGGATTGAGCCGAGGCGCAGGGATCACGAGGGCAGGAAAAGGCCGATGATCCCCCACAGCAGCACGTTCCACGCGCACGTGAGCGTACCCCCAATTCCGATCAGAGCCACAGACCAACCGTCGAACTGCGGCTGCTCTATTGCGTCCCCTTTTGCGGGGCTGCGGTCTCATCCGTCATGTCCTGCCCCACCCGCTTCTGCGTTCGAAGCATTGAGAAGAACGGCTCAGCACGATGTATGTTCCTGCTGTCGGGCACAGGCAAGAGGCTCCGCTCGGCTGGAACAATGGTTGCGACGTGGTGGTGAACTAAGTTCACGGCCTATCATGTGCCCGGAGCCCGGGGCCTCAAAGCACTCCTTCGAGGCGCTTTTCGTTCGGCTTTGAGCGCCGTGTGGTCGGCCCTCGTCTGTACGGCAATCCAAATCACGCCGTCCACCCTGACTTGGATCGGGGCACCGGGCCGGGGAGCAGCCTCCGGTAATGTTGCATGATTCTGCCGTAGCATTCGCAAGCTATCCCTTCGAGGTCAGCGCGATCCTTCACGATGATGACACCCCTGGTCTGACCGATCAGGCCCGCCATTTGAAAGGTTCGCAGGACAAGGCTGACGGTGGATCGCTGAACTCCGAGCATTTCCGAAAGCGTTTCATGTGTAAGCGGCAGGCAGTCCTGATCCAGCCGGTCGCGTGTGCTCAGAATCCAGTTGGCACATCGGGCCTCGACGGAGTGGACGGCATTGCACGACACGCTTTGGAAGGTCTGGGCGAGCAGCGCCTCGGTGTAGCTGAGGACCAGCCGTCGAATCCTCGGACGTGCGTTGATCGCATCGTGCATCTTGCCGAGGCCAGTACGTGAGGCCGTGCCTCCGATCTGAACCCTATAGCGCCCGAATGACTCTCGGGAGACGAGGGCACTGATCAGGCCAAACAGTCCCTCGCAGCCGAAGGAAGTGACCTCCACAAACCGCCCATCCTCCATGATGTTGACGAGGCTCACGATACAGTCGTGCGGGAAGTAGGTGTGCCGGATGGTGTCACCGGCCTCATAGAGCACTTTGCCTTTCGGCATTTCCACGATCTGAAGGTCAGGGTCAAGAAACGCAAAGTCTTCGGGTTCCAAGGCGGCGAGGAGCTGGTTGGCGCGATGATCAGCTTTTAGAGTGGAGGCCATGACACCTTTCCTGTCTCTCGGATCACCCTCATGACGGTAGGGCGATGGGCCTGCCGCACAATGGGCTGAAACGGCTCCTCGCCGCTCTTGTCCTCCGCCGTATGTCGGCGCGACCAATGCAAGCCCATTGCATACGCGGCGGGCGTGACAGGCTACCTATTCGGATGCAATCCTCTCGCCGTCACCTACGGCAAATGGGGGCGCTTCCGGTCAATCCTCCCGATACACACGAAATGTGCAGTTGCGGGAATGCCTTACTCGTCAAGAAAATGCCATTCCTTCAGTGTCGAATGGCTCATTATCCAGCCGTTTTCTGCGTGACCTCTGAAGAGGTTGAGCACACGCATACTCGCAACAAAACTCTCTATGCTGACGGACGAATTCTGTTCCGAAGTCAGCATCATTGAGTCATTGTTCCTAGAACAGCAACACGCATACTGCAACCTTGCTTGCACATGTCATGTAGAACAGACCTCGGGAGGTCATTTGTGATGCATTATCATTTCCACTTGGTGAGCCGACACAATATCATCCCCGACGAGGAAGGGCTGGAAGTGACTGACCTAGCGATGACGTGCAAGGAGGTCATCAGAACCATCGAGGAGTCACGGAGAGAAAGCCCTTCGACAGCCGCAGAATGGAAGGGTTGGCGGTTGAACGTGGCCGATGTTGCCGGAACTATCGTCTTCTCAATCGGGCTTGACGACCCTCTCCATTAAGCGCAGTGCTTCGGTCTGCCGCGTCGCGTGCTGGTGCTTTCCTACGCTCCGGTAGCGCCGAGCCACGATGCGGTAGCCATTCCACGTCGGCTCGTGCATCCACTCGGGTTCGGTTGGCACCTCATGGGCTAACACTGGCTGGCACGGCTGGATGAAGCCAATGGCAAAGCGCCGCTCGTGGGCGGGATGCGCGCTCCTGCTTTGTTCCGACGAAGTCATGCGGACTCGATTCTTTCGGGTTGCTGTCGTTCCAAGGCCGAGCATAGGAGCGGAGTTTCGGGATGGCTGCATCGACTAACGAGGCTGCACAGAGATTCGACCCTGCTCGCGCGGGCGAGTACGAGAGGTAGAGCCGCATTCCATTGGCGGGATATGATGCCCGTCACGAGTTGGCGGCGTGTATGCTGGCAGCGGACCTCGGGAGCGGAACTGACGTCTGAATTCTAGTGGCGGGAGCGAGCGGCGGCGCGAAGGAGATCATCACGGCGGGAAGCTTGGAACCGCAATGGCGCTTTGTAGCCGTCGATCGATCCCGCCCCATGATGGACCCCGCCACTGCCCGTCTGACCGAGGCGGGTCTCTTGGACCGGACAGAGGTGGTCCTTGGCGCCGTCGATGATCTTCCCCTGACGACCGCTTCGATGCCGCGACCTGATCGAGGTGTTGCATCACCTTCCCGGTGATGAGGCCAAGGGAGCCATTCTCCGCTCGTTGACCTTGCACCTGAAACCGGCGGGTCCTCTGATCCTCGCGGATCAGGACCCCGGCCGTCATGTACTTCCATAATGCGATGAGAAGCTTGCGGGCCAGTGCCACAATCATCGGCTTTTTGAGGCGGCCGCCGATCATTTGACCCGTTGATGAAACCACCGGCTCAGGGCCGAGCCCGGCTGGTGCCTGAGCCACAACCAAGCCAGCTGAATCATCGTGGCCCGTAGCCGTGGATTACCAGCCTTGGACACGCCCTGCTCGCGATCAATGGTGCCGCTCTGCCATGGCGTCGGCGCGAGACCTGCATAGGCGGCCACCTGCCGTCGATTGTCGAAATGCCGATAGAGCCCTTCAGACCAGAGCCCATTGGCGAATTCCGGACCAACGCCCTTCAGTTCCAGGAGCCATACCGGCGTGCTGATTTTGTTGGCCGAGGCCAGCAGAATATCCCGTTCGGCCTTAACAGCCTCGATCTGCTCAAGGAGGAGCTCGAGCCGGTCGAGTTCCCGGATGAGTTGTGCCTTGAGGTGGCGGGACAAGGGGCGGCCGTCACCCGTCCGAAGTTCCTCAAGCCGTGCCCGGCGCGAGCGGCGCATGGGCTCGTAACCGGAGATGCCTTGCGCGAACAGGAGCCCCTTGATCCGGTTGACATGCTCGACCCGCTCAGCCGTGAGCGTCCTGCGTTCACGCGCAATGCGGCGCTGGTCCTCCTCCTCCGGTGTGGGAGCTTTGAGCATGGCGCACACCCGCGGCTCACCACGCTTATAGGCCAGGAGCGTTCGCACCAGCGCTTCGCCATCAATCTTATCGGTCTTCGCCCGGCGGCGCCGGCGCGAGGTCGCGATGGACGCTGGATCGACGACATGGCTCTCGATCCCTTCGCTTTGCAGCACACGGTGGATCCAGAAGCCATCAAGCCCCGCCTCCTGGATGACGATCAGCGGAAACGGTTTGGCGGTCCTGACGCGCGCTTTCGCCTGCAGCGCAGCGAAGCATGCCAGCAGCCCGGCGACATCACCGCCGCGCACTTGGTGCTTCGACATCTTCTCGGCTTTGCCAGGCGATAAGGACGTGACAAGCCAAACCGAGCGGGAGAGTTCAAGCGAGACAAAGATCGCTCCAAGGTCGGTGCGAACGGCGTCATGTTGGCAAGGGTGACAGCAACGAGCATGACTATCTCCAGAGTGGGGATAGCTGACCACTCTGCCAGGGGGTGGTCTACTATCCCTGCCCATAGGATCTCTGATGGACAGCCGACCCGCCAGGCTACACCCGCCGGCCGTCGGCCCACTACGACATCTAATGCCAGGAGGCGGCGCAGGAATCGATCGGCTTCTCGGAAGCTGGGTAACACAGGGAACCCCGGAGTTGTCGCAATGACACGCGTTCAAGCTTGCGGTCTTTGCTGCCTAATGCCGGATTGGTGCACGGTCGGGTGTCCCTCGCGATTACCCTCTCTTGTTTCGCAGCAACTCTGAACCAATCCGTTGGCACGATCCCACGCTGGTCCACGGTTCGCTAAAACCAGTGCTTCTAAGATGCTTGGCATCCACTGGGATCGATTCGTGCGCGACTGACCGAATGAGTCAGGGGTTCGATCTTCGGGCCAGAGGGCACTTCAGGACGCGCGCACCGAGGTATCCCGGCGCATGCGATCCTCAAATCCGCAACTCGCGACGATCGCGGCCGGAACGATTTGAGATGTAACGCCTTTTCTCAGAAGCCCTGGACTTGCAGTGGCGCATTCCAACGCACCAGCGCCACCGAGGAACAGCATGGGAGAACGATGATGCCAGCGAAGCAGACTATTGAGAAGGCCCGCAAGGCCGAGCGCGCCGGCAAGGCGCCCACGACCCAGGCGGGCGAGTTCGTTCACGAGGAGATCCGCAAGATTCGTCGCGGCGAGCACGGAGCGCGCTCACCGGAGCAGGCCATCGCGATCGGCCTCTCCAAGGCACGGCGCGCGGGCGTCGACCTCCCGCCACCGGAGGAAGGTAAGGCCAAGGAGCGCACCCGCAAGAGCGCCGAGTACGCTTATGAGGCGGGACACGGCGAGCGCGAGACACGCCGTCAGCCGCGCGTCTCCCGTGCCGTCTCGCGCGTCCTGAAAGAGGAGCCGCGGAGCACGGCTTCGCACACGGCTCTCTCGGAGCATGCCAAGCACACCGCGGCGCGCCGTAGCCCGGCTGAGCGCTCCGCTGCTGCCGAGAGGGCAGCACAGACGAAGGGCGCCGCCGCGCGTTCGGCCGCAGCGCAGAAAGCGGCACGGACGAAGGGGGCCACCGGCCGATCGGCCGCCGCCAAGAAAGCGGCTCGCACGAGAGCGCGCCGTGCAAGCTAGCCGGTCTTTTTCGCGCCTGGACCGATCCTTGAGGATCGAATCCAAAAACGACTGGGCGAGCTGTCCGATCACCTCGGCGGTGCCGACTGGCTCGACGGTGCGTTCACCGCCGGTGACCGGGTGATGATCGGAGTGCTGCTCAGGTTGGACGGGTCGGGTCTGCTGAATGAATACCCGAACCTCGCCGCCTTTGTTGCCCGCGGCGAAGCGCGACCCGCACTCAAGCGTGCTTTCGACGCTCAATTGGCGGTTTTCACCGCCGCATCGGCCAGCCGATAAAAGTCCGCCCTGGGCTCAGCCTGTGTGGAAACGCGTTGATTTGGTAGAGTGAAGCCGAACAGCGGGGGCAGGGGATGAAGCGATTTGTGCAAGGCGAGGATCGCCGGCAATCGTCGCTCCTTCCCGATTGCCTTGAGGATTACGTCGCCCAGGACAATACCGCATCCCGTCCAGCCGGCGGCTGGAACGCGAGAGCCAGCGCAATGTCGAGCTGATGTGGCTGACGGGGCGGTTGAGGCCGGACTTCAAGACGATCGCGGACTTCCGGCGCGACAACGGACCGGCGATCCGCGCGGCCTGTGCCCAGTTCGTCGTGCTGTGCCGCCAGCTCAACCTGTTCACCCGGGCTGTTGCCACCCTCGACGGGAGCAAGTTCAAGGCCGTCAATAACC
>NZ_LN811371.1:18408-25379 GCF_001006805.1 Microvirga massiliensis
TCGGCAGCGACCGCTCGCAACTGACTGCGATGAGCCAGGAGGCGCTCAAAGCGACAGGCTGCGATGGCCTGACCGTGCTGGCGGACCGCGGCTATTACAACGGTGACGAGGTGCTGGCCTGCGGGGGCACCGGCATTCTGCCCGTGATCCCAAGGACGCAGACATCGGGCAACCCAAAGCGCGGCCTCTTCTCCAGTGTCGATTTCCTCTACGATGCCGAGAACGATCGATACACCCGTCCGGCCGGCCAGCATCTGACCAAAGGCAAGATCCGCTCGGACCGTCGGGACGAGATCGACCATTACCGCAACCGGACGGGCTGCGGGGCTTGCGTCCTGAAACCCAAGTGCACGACCGACAAGCACAAGCGGGTGAAGCGCTGGATGCACGAAGGCGTGCTCGACCAGATGCAGGCCAGGCTCGATCGCCTGCCCGAGGCTATGACCATCCGTCGCCAGACCGTCGAGCACCCGTTCGGCACACTCAAAGCCTGGATGGGCAGCACCCACTTCCTCACCAAGACCCTCGACAAGGTCCGAACCGAGATGAGCTTGCAGGTTCTCGCCTACAACATGAAGCGGATGATCAACATCCTCGGCGTCAAGCGGCTCATGCAGGCCATTGCCGCCTGATCAAAGTCAGTCGCCAGAGCGCATTCAAAACAATCTGCGGACCCCATCATCCCCAACGAGCTGCGCGTAGGCACGTTTTGACACGGCCTCGGCTCGGAGCAGTCATCTGGCGGTTTCGGTCAGCTTTGGTGTGGTCGCAGGCTATCCGATCCCGCACCGCCCATAGACTGTTCGAACCCAGGATTATGCGGCCGCCCTCGATAAAGAGCATGTGCCAGCCGTACCTCACCAGGATCTCATCACGTCCAGATTTCCGACGCACACACCAGAGTGAAGAGGCCGAGGACCCCGCCGAGTTCTGCAACCGTTCTCAGAACGGGAACCGGGTCATCCGACAGATAGGTCCAACCGCCGAGCACGAGAATGATGAGCATGGCCCACCACGCCATGGAAACTCTCCCCTTGTGGCATTCTCCCCAACGCCGAACGACATATAGCAACGCTCGACTTCGTTACGCAACGTGAGTCTCGGACCGAAAAGCTGGAACCCGCATGCAAAACAACCCAGGACAGCCTGACCGCTGCCCCGGTGCTCATGCAGAGCACACTGTCGGGTATGCCAATTCACTGAACGCCGGGGCAGTGGAACCTTGGCCGTGTGGCGGCGTTGTGAGCGCGGGGGGATTTCATCACCGGCTCAATTGCATCACCTAACCGGGTCCGCGTCGCGATCACCAGCGAAATGACGGGTGTGCTGCACGGCCCTCCCGCACCTGCGTCCAGGAAGATCTCTGGCCTCTACTGCCCCACGGCCGTTGTAGCAAGGCGCGCCCGACCAAGGTGCGATAGTGGAGATTTGTTGAGCCAAGCCGCGACGCGTAATGTCCTTGCTCCTGTCGGTTGGCGCCGCACTCGACGGAATTAGATCTGGCGCCCGTCCGAAGGGGGGCGGTCCATGCTGGATACGAAGCCGCTGAGCCAAGCGCTGGCTGCCATCCGTTCTCGGCTTGCCGAGATCGACCAGCAGATCGCGGCCCTGGAGGCCGAACGGGAACGGCTGCACAAGGGCAAGGAAGGACTGAGCGCGCTTCTGGGCGAGACCAAGCCACCGCCGGAGCCGGAGAGCGCCAAACGCGGACCCGGCAGGCCGCGAAAAACGCGCGAGCCTGGCGCGCCGCCAAAGCCCCGTGCGAACACCTTCCGGAGTAGACTCCTGGCCGCGATCCAGCAGGCTCCCGAAGGGCTCCCTACGCCTCAGATCCGCGACATGTTCCCTGACCAGAAGCAGAGCACGCTGGCAGGGACGCTGAGCAATCTTCGGCGCAATGGCTTGCTCCGGTCTGAAGCCGGGGTGTGGTTCCCGGTCGAACGAACAGAGCCTTTAGACGCGGGACCTGAAGTAGAGGAGACCGCGCCGGTTCCGGATGCGATGGCCTCCAATGAGGTCGATCAGGATTTGCTGAAAGCGGCGCCCTGATCTACGGGCTCGCCGTCGGTGAAGGAACGATCGCCGCATCGCGCCCTCCCCTCGTCAGGCCGGCGCAGATCGTTTGGATGTCTCCGGATCCAGAACCAGGACCGCGTAGCAGGTGATTGGTATCTGCGGGCGCAGACTATGGCGAACCTGCCGCGGCTCCGCCAAAGAGATTGCCGAATAGCTGCTGCGAAAGAGGCGGCTTGCCGGCCAACGCGGGACGGCTCGAACCCGCGGCTTGCGATCCAGATGATGTGAAGGCGAGCGCCGGCCCCGCTGCCTCGTCGATAGAGATCTCTCGCGGCCCGAGCGCCTCATGGTGCGGATCGACGAGACGACCTGGCTCAAGGCGGGGATCGAACTGGCGGACGGTGAGGCCCTGCTGGGCAGCGTTCTCACCACCGGGCAGTTCGACTGGGCCACCGGACCGTTCCGGGGCGACGCGGCTGATTTCTGGATCAGGGTGACGGTCGAACCCTGCGGCTCCAGGCCTCGGCCGACGGCCAACGCTGGCCCTTGATGCGGCTCTGTCCGTTTCCGGTAGCAGAGCGATACTCGGTTGGACCCATGTGTTGCACGCCCGAGCGGACTGGTCTGGACGTCTTGTTCTCCGACTTCACGGTTGCACCACCGAGCGGGCGTGCGCTCCACGACCTCTCCTGAGCTGCAGTTCGGCGCCACATCCGGTTGGAAGTGGATTCGAAGTCAGGAGCTGAAAGCCCAAGCGGCACGGCCCGTCTCCGCGAGTGAGGCTCTGACGGGATACCGCTTCCGCTCCGGGCTCTGGTTGCGAGCACCGCGCGAGCATCGGTCCGCTTCGCCGCCTCCCCAGCAGGGGAATTGGTTTGAACCACGCCTCTGCCAATTGTGAGGCTGACCCGCTTCCTGGCCCAAACCGGGCCGGTACTTTATCGTTCGCGAGGACGCGGAGCACGAAGATGCCGGAGGAAGAGTCCCATTCACTCGGGTGGTATGTCGTCGAGAGAGCTTCCCGCGATCCGTTGGATTATCGCACGTTTGCCGATGAAGTTGCCGCCCTTCGCGAGTCCGGCGCGGCACCCGCAAGGGTCCTGGGGCGGTGGGCAGCCCTACTCCTCAGCCAGAAAGAGAGCGGTCCGGATCGAGCGAGGAAAGCAAATCTCATTCTCGATGCCTTCCTCGAGGCGGTGGAGGCGCCCGGAACGGCCCAATTGTGGGAATGCTGGTCACTCGCCGAGGTTCTGGCATACTGTTGGCAAGATCTCGGGAGCCGCTCGGCCCAGCTCGTCGGATTTTTCGAAGAGCGGATCCACGAGGCTCCCAACGTCGCCAAGAACAACTTCGATGCCCTTCTGCGGAACTGGTCGCTCATTCCCATCAGGATCACCTGCGCGATTTGCAGGATGCTGGTAACGGACAGTGGCACTGACCTGCCCTTCGAGGAGTTCGCCAAGATCGCTTATCGTTGCGCGGTGAAGGGCGAGGACTAGGCGGCAGTCGCCAGGGCCGCCTTGCTGACTCTCCAGCCGTGAAGCCACTTCCGGATGAGTTCCCGCTAGTGAGGAGAATGACGGGCTGTGGCTTTCAGTTCCTGTCTTCAAACTGCCCTCTGGTCGTTGTGCTCGAATGGAGGGTCGAACTGTGAAGGGAACACCACGCGGGTCTGGCTGAGCGCTACCTGATCGGAGAGCCATCTGGCGACGTATTCGTCCGCCATGAAGCCAGTGTGGCCTCTCGGGGACTTGTGGAGCACTTAGCTCGTGTCCATCGCCCGAAGGATTGTTCCTGCGCGACGGCCGATCGCCAATCAGGTGCTACGTCCACCCAGCCGGCACGACCGGCCTTTCACTTCGCCGATCGACCACTCACGACCGAGGCGCGATAAGACAGCACGGATGTGGTGGGGTGGCGGGCGTTGCAGGATAACCTCGTATACGTCACGACGATCGTCACGAATTGCTCGCAGCAGTTCCGTGTCGGACCGAATAGAAGCTTCTCCAGCAAGTCCGCCGCCGCGCATCATCGGCGACCTTCCTTGCATTCTGTTGCGAAAGGTGAGTCTCGATTCGGATCGAAGTGCGGCGATCCGGAGCACAGTTATGCCAATATCTAGGCGATCACTTCAGACTAGCTTGACAGAAAGCATCAGGCGGGAGCGCCAAGCCCAAAGCGTACCCTCACAGCCGGTCTACGCAGCGACTCCGAATTCGCGCTCAGGTAATAGGGACGACGTACTACTAAGGATGAGCCCGGATACTTTCTGGCAGAGGCAGACTGGTCCAATCCTGGCGGGCTCTCTGACGCTGCGGCTTTGTCTCGGGCCGAGGAGGGTCATGAAGTCGTCACCACGTGTCCTTGCAATTGCCAAACACGTCCCTGTAGCTGCTCACGTCTCACAAGATACTTCTACAGGTCGGCGGCGTCGGACCTGTCGTGAGAAGCCATGACCTACAGGATGACTACCGTGACCGATCAGGCAGTCTCCCATCGAAGCGCTATCGCGCTTGCAGCCGAGATCGTATCGTCGTTCGTCAGCAGCAATCCGGTTCCAAGGACTGATCTGCCTGCGCTGATCGGCAGTGTCCATGCGGCACTCCAAAAGGTTGCCAGCCCGGCCGAGGTCGGTGAGCCAAAGCCCACGCCTGCGGTTCCAGTGAAGAAGTCGATCACGGTGGACTTCCTGATCAGCCTGGAAGACGGCAGGCCCTACAAGTCGTTGAAGCGCCACCTCACCCGGCTGGGCCTGACGTCCCAGCAGTATCGGGAGAAGTGGGGCCTCCCGGCCGACTACCCCATGGTAGCGCCGAGCTATGCCGCGCAGCGCTCCGAACTCGCGAAGAACAGCGGGCTCGGCCGCAAGAACAAAGTGGCAGTGAAATCGGCTGCCCCTTCCCCGAAGATCACCGCTCCGGCTGTGAAGAAACCCGTGCGCAAGAAGGTTCGGTAAGATTTCCGCTGCGACCCTCCAACGGCACAGGCAGGCGGGCTCATACTCCGGCACTTGTGCCGAGCATCGGACGACGGCCGGATCGCTGTCCATAGCGCCTCCGCGCGTTAGGGCTCACGGCGTAGCAGGACAGCGAGATCTTCCAGGGCCATTTCGACGGGGAGCATCCGACCCGGCAGGAGCGGTCATCCTCGATGTCAGAAGGGAGGTGAGAGATGGTCTTGTCCCGCGTCATCGCCTTCGATGGAGATGATACGCTCTGGCAAAACGAGACCCTGTTCTCGATGACGCAGAACCGCTTCTGCGCGCTCCTGACCCGGCACGTAGATCTCCCCGAGCGCCTCATGCATGCCCGCCAGTTCGACACCGAGCGGCGCAATCTCGCAGTCTATGGCTACGGCATCAAAGGCTTCGTGCTCTCGACGGCCGAGACCGCGATCGAGGTGACGGATCGGCGCATTCCCGCCGAGGACATCCAGACGATCCTCCCCTTTGGCCGCACCATGATCGAGCATCCGGTCGAAGTGATTCAGGGGGCATGGGAGGTGCTGGAGACGCTTTGCGCCCGCGATCACGCGTTATGGCTGATTTCGAAGGGAGACCTGTTCGGTCAGGAGAGCAAGATTGCGCGCTCCGGTCTGGCTCCGCCGTTCGAGCGCATCGAGATCGTCTCCGAGGAGGATCAGGCCACCTATGAGCGGCTGCTGGCCCGGTATGGCGTCGACCTGGACGAGTTCCTGATGGTGGGCAACTCGTTACGCTCGGATGTACTTCCGGTGATTGCGGCGGGCGTGCAGGCCGTCCACGTTCCGTATCAGATCACCTGGGAGCACGAGACCGTGGAGATGGAGGACGGTCCCTTCCACTGGACGGCTCCCAACCTGCGGGCGCTTCTCGACATCAGGTCTGCGTAGCGGAATACACTCGCCCTTTCTGACAGTTTCAGATCGTTCCGGAAGATACGCCAGTCTATGCCACGTGTGGCCATTTGAAAAACGGTAATTCATGCTGCGCATCGGTTCGATCACCGGGCACCTGTTCCTATATGCTCTGGCGCTTGCCCTTCCGATCCTCCTCATGAGCGGCCTTATCGGCTGGGCTTACATCCGGCAGGAACAGAGCCGCATCGAGAGCTTGGCCGAGAGGGAGGCGGGTCAGGTCGTAGCGGAAATCGACAACCGGCTGGAAGCTTATCGGGCGATGCTGAACGTGCTCTCCGTGGACCCGAGCATCCTCGGAGGCGATCTGGAGGGCTTTCGCGCCCGGCTGGAGCAGATGAGAATACCGGCTGATATCTGGTTCGTCGTCCGGGAGCGGAACGGTCAGCAGGTTCTCAACACCGCCGTGCCCCAGGGAGAGCGGCTGCCGGCCTTTCCGGGCCGAGGTGACCCGGTGATCTTCGACGAGGGGAAACCCTTCACATCGAACCTGATCTGGGCACCGATCACCCAGCAATGGGCCGTGACGCTCTCAGTGCCCGTGCGCGTGCCTGCGGTCACAGGCGAGGTCCACTACGCTCTGACCATCGGGGTTCCGGCTGCCCACCTCCAGAAACTCCTCGCTGACGTGCCGGAAGGCTGGGTTACGGCAATCAACGACAGGGGCGGAACCATCCTGGCTCGGTCTCTGCGCCATGAGGACTGGGTCGGTCAGCCGATGGCGCGCCGGGGCTGGGAGATCACCAAGGATGTACCGCCGGGACATGGAGGCCTCTGGCGGGATGTCTATACCCTGGAGGGCACCAAGGTCATCGGAGCCTACCACCGCATGGCGAGCACCGGCTGGTTGATCGGCATCTCGGCACTGCCGGAAGTCTATCAAGCTCCGCGCCAGAACATCCTCGTGTTCGGGTCTCTCCTGGCCTTCGTCTCCCTGCTCCTCGCCACCATCCTGGCCTTTGTCATGGGGCAACGCATTACCAAGGCCATCCAGGTCTTGCAGGTGAAGGCTGCTGCCATGCGTGACATGGAGGAGATCGACTTCCCGCGCACCTCATTGG
>NZ_LN811371.1:26031-33994 GCF_001006805.1 Microvirga massiliensis
TTTGGTTCGCGCCTTGTCCAGCAGACGATAGTGCATGAACTCCAGGGCACCACCAACCCGGTCTATCGTGAAGGCGGCCTCCATGCCGTCTTCACGATCCCATTGAGTGTTGATGACCGTCTTCGCTCCTGATGAGCATGGCAGCGGCGCGCCGCTTCTTTCCGCTGATCCTGACCTCTACCTGCTGACCGCCTCTCGCGCGCTGGGTGTCCTTCCATCATTGGACAGCGAGATCCTTACAGGATCGCTCGAAGCCCATTACTCCGACGCATTGTTTCATGGAATTTGATGGTTAGGTGAATCGTGCAGGTTGGGTGGGACCTGCATGATGGTCCGATGGCCAAAGCGAAGAGCCGGTCGCATCCCCTCGCTCGCGCGCAGGCCCTTGAGACCTGGGCTGCGGGCCGTGAGCGCGCCATTGCAAAGCTTGTCAGGGAGGCGGAAGCCCTGGAGGAATACGAGCTTCTCGAAGAGGCCGCCTGTCTGTGGCACATAGTCTTGCGTCTGCGGGAGAGTGCCCGCAGGGAGCGCGCAGAAGCTGCTGTGCTCCGGGCGACGTGGGAGAAGTGCCGCCCAAGGCGGAGAGTTGGAGAGGCCCTGAGGCTGAGTTTTGTAGCAGGGTAATCTGTCGCTTGGCTGAGCCGTCTCGCCGGGTGAACAGGATTCCTGTCAATTCGCAAGCTCGTGAAGTTTGGTCGTGTCATTCACGAACAAGCGATCCTCAACACGATTGAACTCGATTCTCATCTCGGGCTCGCCGACGCCACATGGCACCGCCATCGTAACTCTCTGACCCGACAGAAGTGTCGTGGTCAGGCGGACAGGTGTGGAGTCCACGCCCGATGCAAGCGTCGCCACCAACCTGTATCCGTCCTGCTCAACAGTGTAGTAGGCCGACCCTGAAACGTCTCCCAGTGAGATGCTTGCGCCTGCCACGGTCTTGACCTCTGTGACATCTGCTCTTGGCGGGACCGACACGAGCCCGAGTCCCACAGCGGATGCATACGCAGCGGTCAGTAAGACGATCTTTCTCATGATCCATTGTCCTTCTCGGTGGTAAGGCGCTTTACGTTCCGGCGATCCGACCTCGACCTGCCCGTCACGCAAGGGCTGGGAGGGGGCACGAAGTGGCAGAAGATGCTCCCTCCCGTGTGGGAGAACGAGACGTGGCACTTGGTTCTCAGGAATCGAAGCTGACAAACGGGTAGCGACGCTCAGCCTCGCGCACCATCTCCTTGGCTTCGGCGAATATCTCAGGCAACACTCTGATGAAGGCGATGAGGCCCGAGGACAATTTCATGAAGTCCGGGCGGTTAGCTCCGCGCAACTCGAAATGCCCGGTGCGCGGATGAACGGCTGACGCTGGCATGATGCACTCCTGGCGAACGAGGACGCCTCCGTGCGCTTCCAACCCGTCTGAGGCCGTTGACTATAGAGTGCTCACGATGCCGCAATGCAGCAAGAACCGCGCTTGCAGGGCCGCATGCTCCTCACGCATGGAACTTGCCGGAAATGCTTTTGAAGAAAGCAGAGTATTCAGAATACCGTGCATCTCGCCTGCTCTTTGAGCAAGTTTTGGCAGCGGGTCTGAGTTGTGCCGTCCCATGCAGGTCATAGCCATTGTCGCGTGATGCCGCGCTGCACAAGTGGCTCGTATGACGGTCCGGCGTATTCTGCCTAACCTGCTGTCGGCTCCTGCAAAACCATTCGAAGTGCGCGTGAGGCGGGCGCGCGGCGCAGGGTCAAGCACCAGCGCTGGCTCGTCTTAAGGCGCAACATAGGTTAGCGTCCCGTGCCGTAGGATGTGTTACTGAACAGGTTATCTTTTGGCGAGAACGCCCCAATCGCTTCCTG
This sequence comes from Microvirga massiliensis, assembly GCF_001006805.1. Taxonomy (GTDB): domain Bacteria; phylum Pseudomonadota; class Alphaproteobacteria; order Rhizobiales; family Beijerinckiaceae; genus Microvirga; species Microvirga massiliensis. The sequence continues at coordinate 27,886 of NZ_LN811371.1, forward strand.
GCGCTCTGATGATCGTCCCGCCCGGATACTTCCACTGGCGCTCAGGACTATCCACGTGCCGAACTATCCTGAAGGCCGCTGCCGCGTGCTTCTCGCGACGGACGAGGCGATCCAAGCCCTGGCCCTGCAATACGAGTTGGAAGATGCAGGCTATAGGGTTGCCGGGCCGTTTGCCACCTGTGCTGAAGCGATGGCGTGGCTCACCATTGAGACACCGGATGTTGCGGTGCTCGACACCGTGCTGAAGGACGGCTCCTGCAAAGACCTCGCCGCCGAACTCACCCGACGCGGCGTGCCGTTTGTCATCAATTCGGGACTCCAGCAGGCCATGAACAGCACCTCGGAGTTCATGGAGGGCATCTGGGTGGAGAAGCCCGCTGCGTTTGGCACATTGCTCGACGCCCTCATCAGCCTCCAAAGAGCGCCAACACTGTGCAGAATCAGCGAGGGGTCTGCAAGAGCAGCGTCGAGCTAGGACGGCACGCCTCTCGCGTGCATAGCGGTGCTCAGCACCGCTCGGCGTTCTCAAAGGAGGACTGATCCGTCCCAAGATGGCGGGCACGTCAAAGTCGAGCCGATGCCGCCGCAACCCTCGATCAGAGGCGGCCCATGAGCAGCAGAATCAGAAGGATCACCACGATCACGCCAACGATCCCGCTCGGGCCATAGCCCCACGAGCTGCTGTAGCCCCACGTCGGAAGAACACCGAGCAGAGCCAGAATGAGGATGATGAGGAGAATGGTCCCGAGACTCATGCGCTGAACTCCCGTTAAAGCCAAGGTTGCACTGCGGACAATCAACTTGGCAATTGGCGGTAAGTTCCGGAGCTTTAGACCATCGCATCAGGAACGGTGCGCCGTTCCTCGCGTTGGCTTGGCGGTTAGCCAAAGCTGGCCTGGAGTGCCCGACAGCCTGCACGGAGGACTGACGATGCCCACCTCGGACAAAGCGCTTCCTGAAAACAGCAAGGAGAACCTCGACCGGAAGCTCGATCACGCCATCGAGGAGACGTTCCCGACGAGCGATCCCGTCTCGGTCTCGATCACCAAGGGCGGTGCTATCGACTATGACCGCCAGGACGCCTCCTCGGATGCACCGGAAAACTCAGTTCCAGATTGGAAAAGCTCTGGCGAAGCTCTCCTCCGCCAAGCCGAAGATTCGGTTCGCCACACAGCGGACAATGCCTCGGAATTTACCCGCGAAGCGTACCGCAAGGTGACTGGCTACGCCCGTGCCGCACGTGAGTGCTATCCGGAGGCGGAGCGCTATTATCGACAGGGCTCCCAAGTCGTCCGCCAGCAGGCTTCCGAGAACCCATGGCTCACTCTGCTTGTCGGTATTGGGATCGGCTACGTACTCACTCGAATGCTCGACCACATCAGGTCTGAGAGGGACGAGCGCGTGCCAGACTACGCGAGGACAGAACGGGGCTACGCCCCTCATCGCCGAACTGGGTAAGTTGCTGCTGACGATTCCATCCGATCAGCCTGCAATCTCGATGCGCAGGGTCTGCACGCCTCCGGCGACTGTCACCTCCACGACCTTCGGCTTTCTCTCGGCCTTGATGACGCTGAGTTGGCCGCTGCGCTCCAGATGTGCTTCCGCGACCTGCGTCAGATCGGCGACACTCTTGCCACGCAGGTCCTCCCAGAGGTCGTGCTCGGTCATGTGCGTCTTGCGCATGACCGTCTCGTCCACCTTGCCGTCCCGGACCATGAGAACCGGCTGACCTTTGATGGCCCGCCCGAAGGCATGCCAGTGCAGAGCCATGGCCGAGGAGACCCAATGCATCGCCACGAGAACCGCAGCGGCCACAAGAGCGGGCAGAAACGGTGCGTTGCCCGTGACGGCCCGGCTCACGATCGAGCCCAGCATGATGCCCAGGATGACATCGAAGGCTGTCGCCCGGCCCATGAAGCGCTTCTTGCCGAGCCTCACGATCAGCACCGTCACGACGTAGACCACGGCGGCCCGCACGCCCATTTGCCACACGCTGATGTCCTGGCTCTGCAACCCCAGACCAAGCGCCACGCGCACTCCTTCCGCGATCTCACCCATGCTCGCCACCTCTGAAAACACACAAGAACAACGAGGCTGGTCCAGGCGGGTTTGATAGGGGTCACGTCGTGGCGCAGGGGCTCGCTCATTGCGGGTGGCCCGCTTTGCCAGCGGCGATTTCCACCCCGAGGGCCGCTATTTCGGCCCGCAATTTCGGCCCGCAACAAAGTCCCAGCGCCAGCCCCTGATCGCGCGTGATTGGGGCGAGGGCACGACCGTCTGCGATCCGGGTGGACACGGGATCGGCACGATCAAGCGGCTCGTGATCGAGAAGATCAGCGGCCGGGTCGCCTGTGCCGTGATGGCGTTCGGCCTCCTGGGCTATCGCAAGAAGCGTATTTTGGAGCCTGCGCTCGACACGGGAATACCTTCATGTGCCGAGCCAGAGTGTTGCCACAAGGGGTGTATCGGTAGCGGTCCCGTGCGCTGATCATCACCATAGAATCAGACCAGCCACTCCCCAGAGAAGCAGAAGGTCCCATGCGACGGTGAGCACGCCGCCGGTCACAATCAAGGCCACAGACGAGCTACCAAAGGTCCACCGCGCCATTCCTCGCTTGCGTGTGCGCGCAATGGTTGGCTCGCTTATGTCCTGCTCCAACGTGTTCTGTCCTGGCGGACAGGCGCATTCGGTCCAGCGAAGGGAATGGTCATGTCGCCATGTCGGCGCACAATGTATCACCCAAGCACGTGCCGATAATGTTGCTTCGACGTGATCTCATGTGTTGAGTAAGGTGGCCTTCGTCACGCGATCCGCTCCGATATCCTCCGGGTTCCATGATTTCGAGCAGGTCAGCAAGGTGACGGCGCGCCCGGTTGACACGGCTCTTGATCGTGCCGCTGGCTGTTCCACAGACTTGTGCAGCTTCCTCGTAGGTGAAGCCGCTTGCAATCAGCAGAAGTGCTTCACGCTGCTCGTCGGGAAGCATTAGAAGCGCAGCCCAGAGATCATCCAGGTCGATGTAGTCACTTTGGGCCGGGGCAGTGGCGAGCCTCCCGGCAAACAGCCCCTCCGGGTCCTGGATTTCCCGTCGTCGCTTCCGGTAGACGGTGAAGTGGTGGTTGCGCAGAATCGTGAACAGCCATCCCTGCATGCTCGTACCGGGGGTGAACTGGTCGAGATTGGCGAGTGCCCGCACGACCGCCTCTTGGACGAGATCATCGGCCTCATCGACATTGCCCGTGAGCGAGATCGCAAAAACGCGAAGGTGTGGGATCGCGCGCAGGATGTCAGAGTGAATGGTCCGAGCCAGAGCCTTGGCTTTCAACCTGACAGCGGCTTGCTGCGCGCGAAAAGAGGCGGCCAGCATCAATCTGGTCCTGAAATAAATGCTTCGAAACGCAAATTTCCAAAACGTCACGTGAACTCTACGTGAACTCTAATTCCGTTTCGAAGAGCGTGGATTTCTCTCGCACTCATCCTTTGGTCGGGCGCTTACCACTTCTGACGGATGTTCCAGTAGACCGCCGATCCCTGCCCAGCAGGCTCCGTTTCGGACAGAGGAGCAGATTGGAGCGAACCACGAACACTCCTGTTGCAAGACGGGTCGCCAGCATCACGTGTGCATATCGTGAGGGCGCTATCGAAGTCAGGCTGAATGAGTGGCGCTCGCAGTTTCCACATGTCCCGCGAGATCGTCAGGCCAATACCCCGGCGAAGCGCCGCAGCCGTCTACGGTACATCCATCCGATGACTCGCGAGCAGCAGACGGCCCTGATCGAGGAAGCTTGTGCGGCCCGTCTCGCCGCGCGTGAAGCGCAGGAGCACAAGATGTCCGAGGATTACCACTGACCGGATTTCTGGCGCTGGAATCACATCGTTGGCGTGATGCTCTGGATGCGGTGTGTCTGGAGTTCTCGCCGGGGTCGCCGCCGCCCTACGCTGCTCACGGTCAGGACGGCAATTTTGGTGAGTGCATCCGGGGTGAGCGCACCGCCTCCGGCAGGCGAGAACCCGGCGAGAGATGCTGAAACAACAGCTTGGCCGAGAGATCGTTCCCGCCCTGCCCCACTCGCCCCTCATTGGTTCCGGCGCGTTCCTATGTGGTCCGGAAGTACCAGGGTGTCGAGGGCGGCTGTGATCTCGTCCAACCGGCCCGGCTTCTCGATCCAAGGTACGTCATCGAGATCATCCGTGCTCCCTCGCTTTCGGTCATGGCCGGAATACACCAGAAACGGCAGGTCTCGCGACCGAAGTTCGCGTGCCAAACCGGAGCAGACCCCGTCCTGGAGCGTCAAGTCGAGGATCGCCGCGTCGGGCCGAGCATAGTCCAGCATAGCAAGAGCTTCATGCTGCCTCGCGAAGGGACCAACGATGCGGTAGCCCTCGTCCTTCAGAGCATCAGCGAGGACGAGGGCGATCACTGCCTCATCCTCAACGATCATGATCCGCAACGCATCCGTGTTCGTCCGCATGTAATCTCCACTGCCGAGCGATTCGGCACGCGGAAGGTCGGCACAGGATGCGACGAGAATGAGGACAAGCTACATAGATGGATGAGCGACGGGACTGATCCCGCAGTACCCATCCGAGGTGACAAGCGGCGCTGCTTGCGGAAAGCGCAAGTGTCAACAATGAGCGAACTGCCGAATCCAGATTTGCAGCAGCAGACAGCGACTGCCCGACTTCAGAGGCCAGCGGTCAGGTGCGCTCGCATCCGCTGTTGCAGTGTGTCGAGCTTGCCCACGTAGGGCTCACGTTCGCGGCTGTGGCGGCTTTCGCGTTCTGCCCGCAGGCGCGCCCGCTCGGCCTCCGAGTTTGGCCATTGCTCGATCCGCTCCCAATCACGCTCATAGCGGCATTCGATGTCCGCCAAGGCCGCCAATGTGGCCTGGAGTTCGTGAAGCAGATCGCCCGAAGACCAGAAGGTCTCCTTGACCTGCGTTGTCGGGCGACGGGCAAGGGCATGGCTGCGCATCTTGGACCTCCTCAGTATTGATGGATTTGTCAGCGGTTCGGCGCGTGCCCGAGCGCCGTCCTTCAATTTGGCAAACGTTCTGTCGGGCTAAGCGCCGCCTTCAGGCGTCTCATTGATCCGGAGCACTCACCCGATCGGTGGATCGGGTTCTAGTTGGCTACCACCGACCGCTGGGTTGCAGCGGTGACATGGTCACCGAGCGCCGGGTCTGCTCCTCCAGGATGCACTGGGCGGGGCGGCGGGCGAGCACGAAGGAGCCGGTTGGCTTGTGGAACAGGGGAAGCTCGTTGGCGTGCCCCTGGAGTCTCAGGGGCATCGGTCTGTCCGTGTGCAGCACGACAGGCACATCTCGCCCCAGCAGGGCTTCCGCAACAGGCGTGATCTCCCCGTCCCGGAGTTTGCAATCGAGGATCGCCCCATCAACTTGGCTCCCTGCCACAAGATCGAGCGCCTCACTGACACCCGCCGCAGGACCCAGCACCTCACCCCCGTTCTCCCGGATGGTCGCTGCAATATCCAGAGCGGTGAGCGGTTCGTCTTCGGCAACGAGTACTCTCGACTTCGCAAGCATGGATGACCCCGCTGGTTTTCGCGTCAACTTTGCCCAGCCCGGTGATGTCTCTCGACGGGACCAAAGCCGCAGAGTCCCTCATGTTCCCACAGCCAAGTAACATAGGTTAAAAAATCGTTTGTTCCTCCGGAACGGGGCCGGGTCTGGCCCATTCCTCGCGTAGCTCCGCCAAGAGAGCGAAATTGCAAGAGAGCGAGATTGGAGGAACGCCGCCATGGCGCGCAGCGCGATGGGAGACCGGCCGCAGAGCCAGCTTGTTGCTCCGGCTGGTGGGCAGAGCATCAGTCCGCACCGGAGCGCTCAAGTCGAAGCGCAGGTCCGGATCATCGCTGGGCTGCGCGCCCCGTGGGCGGACCTCAGGGTGAACCAACATGACGGAGTGGGGCAGCAGCGGTTGCTCGGATCCGGCTCGCTCCGCGTCCCGGGCCCGAATGGTGCACCATGACCTCGCTCGTCACGGCTCCCAGTCGGATCATCCGATCCGCACGTTATTTCGGCACATGGCCGCCGTGCCGCAGCAGATCGCCGCTTCCCGCCCGGCGAGCCATCAAACACATGTCCC
>NZ_LN811371.1:35218-39393 GCF_001006805.1 Microvirga massiliensis
CGGGTCACGGCACAACGCACGAGCCGCAGAGTGCCCAGCAGTCCGGTTGGGCTTTCCTCGATCCGAGCCTCTCCGCCGCTGTGATCAACGCCATCCTTTCGCAAGCCTTCGTCCACCCTTGACGGCCGCTCGTCCCGGAGAGGGTTGCAGGAAGGAGAGCGCCGCTTGCTGCCGATGCGCACGGCGCCGACATCGAAACCATTCATGAACCAATTTAGCCCGAGAATACTGGAATTTCGGGCTACGCAGACGGAAAACCCGTGTCGGTGCTGGGAATTCTCACCCGGCTCCAGACGTGCGGATTCGATTTCGCGTGTGGCCCGGCTGTTCCACCCTATGAGGCCTCTCATGAACAAGAATGACCTGATCGAATCCGTGGCCGAAGAGTTCGAGCTGACGAAAACCTATGCCCGCGATCTGGTTGATCGCGTGTTCGAGAAGATCATGGTGGCCGTCAACTCCGGCGAAGAGGTCGCGCTCTTCGGCTTTGGTCGGTTCAAGGTGGTCGAGCGTAGGGCCCGCACGGGCCGCAATCCCCAAACCGGCGAGACCGTGAAGATCCCGGCCCGCAAGGTGCTCAAGTTCGAGGCCGCCAAGGCCCTGAAGGAGAGCCTCAACCCCAAGCGGCGCCCACGCAAGAAGGCCGCTTGATCGTGCCCTCATGGCCCGCGGCTCGGAGGAGCTGACCTCGGTTTTGGAGAACGCCTCGCTTCCGGCGATGCGTCCAGCCTTGATCAGCCCTAGCAATCTGCCCATCGTAACCGTTAAGCGTACGGGCGCTGTGCGTAGCGGGACGCAAGCCTGCTTCCGCCATCCACGCGGGTCAGAAGGTCGCCGGTTGATCTGCTATCTCCGCTCAGCCATTAGGTCATGTACCAGAACGGTGAGCTTGCCGATCAGGCTTGCGCTGTCGCCATAGGCGCACGACCACTGCGTCCCGATGGCTGCCCCATCCGCCGACACCGACACCACCGCGATCGAGCGCAATCGGCCTTCGCGTGCGAGGCGCAGATGCTCCTGCAGGAGGTCGATGATCTGCGCAGCGTTCTCGTCGGCCGGCGCACCTTCCACTGATCGCGGGAAGTTGACGATGCTGTCCTGCTCCTGGGTTTGTTCGCCCATTGACGCCCCCGAACCTGGTTGAAACGCCGGACGACGCGTTAGCCCGTCATCTGGCGATTGTTGCTCAACGCGAAGGCCCACCAGCGGCGCCGCAATCGTGACGGTCTGCGGCGTCATCCATGCTCGACGCCGGCCGATACACCTTCGGGCGAACTCGTGCTCCGAACCTCGAACTCCAAACAGGCGCCACCCCGCGTGGTGCGCAGAAGGCGCGCGTTGTAAAAACACAGAGCGCCCTCGTGGTGATCCGCCCACACGCGACATCTAGAACGACCTTTGCCGTTGTGTAGACTGACACTTTATACTTTAGACTTGAGGCTCTCTGGGAAAAGGGGCCGAAAATGTCTGCTTGCGCCTGTCACAGGATGTCGACGGCCATCCGGCATTCCCGGCATCAGCGAGCCCCTGAACATTCCATCTTCCGGAACTCCCGGGATCGGTCCTGACGGAGCGCCGGTCCCGTCTCCGATGGAAGTGCCCTCGCCGGGATACGTCCCGCGTGAGATCTAACGAGGTATCCTTGCTGGCTAGAGACGCCCGGATCCGCGGGTTCGCTCCCGTGAGGTGAAGGAGCCGTTCGGCACCACCAGCGAGGCCTCGTCGGACAGATCGCGTCTCCGCCGGAGAGCACCCTACTGGCGCCTGGCTTGAGCCAACGCCTTGGTCGTGAGAGCGTTGGCAGCCGCAACAGAGGTTGCGGTGTTGTCGAAGATGCACCAGGTCTCGACCCCCGTGGCCGTGTCGCGAGCGAGCCGCTCCGCAATCCGAGTGAGAGCCTCCGCTTCGTAGGGGGAGTAGTAGATGCGCGGCGCTCCGTGCAGCCTGTAATAGGACAACCTCCGCCAGCCGCCCGGCTCGCCTGCTCCCACAATGGGTGCCGGATCCGCCGCTACGCGAGTGATCTTGTGTTCGTCCAACAGGCTGTCGACCCCCGACGTAAACCAGGATGCGTGGCGGGGCTCGCAGACGATCCCTCCCGCGAACCGCTGCCGGAGCTCAGCGAGGAAATGATCGGCCACTCCCTCCACGAAGCCCAGGCTTGGAAGCAGCTGGACCAGCAGCGGACCGAGCTTGGGTCCCAGAAGACCACTAATCTCCGAAAGGAAGCGATCCAGTAGCTCGCCCGCGTCCTTCAGTCGACGCTCATGGGTGTTGGCCTTCGGGATCTTGACGGCAAACCGGAAATCCTCCGGGACCGACGCGGTCCAGCGCTCGTATGTTGCCGTCTGGTGCGCCCGGTAAAACGAGGAGTTGATCTCGACCGCGTTGAAGACAGCGCCATAGCGCTCCAGGTGCGATCCCCGGACCCGAAACGGAGCCGAACGTTCCTTCGGAATGCTCCACCCTGCCGTGCCGATCCGGACGCGGGCAGATGGGAGGACAGCAGCCATTCAGTCGCTCGAGCCGGTGAGGTATTGGACGTTGAGGTAAATGACGTTCTGCGTCGGCATGGTTGGAGTGACGATCGCGTCGATGGAATTGTTACGCCACGACCGTCTTGGGCGAGTTGACGGAGGTATGCGCGGCTGCCGGCGCGACGTCCTCGACCGGGAGTGGGACCATGGCTCTAAACGCAGTCCCGATCGCAATCAGGCAATGGAACTTCTGGGACGCGAGCCGCTCCAGCTGTGGCTGCGTCGCCTCACTCTCGCTTCGCTCCTGTCAGTTGAGCCATGAGGATTTCTTGGAGCTGCTCGAAGCCTTTGAGGGTCGCGGGCAGCCAGGTCCTGAGCATCGCTTCAGGATCCATGGCCCGGATGTTGGCTGCCAGGCGCTCCTCCAGCTCCTGCATGAGGCGCTCCTGCATGGGTCTCAGGTCCGGGAGTCCCAGGAAGGCCCGCGCCTCCTCAGGCGTGCAGTCAATGTTCACTGTCACCTTCATCTCACAACTCCTTCACCTGAGATCACCTGAGCCTCGCCCGTGACGAGGTCAATTGCGAACGCCCCGGCTATGGGCCAGTGGCGCATCACAGAAATCCCAAGCAGGAAGGCCACACAGCGCGCTTGGCGCTCGCCCGGCCCGAGCCGCAAAGCCGGTGCGGTTTTGTCGGAAGCTGGGAGCAAGCTCGGCCATACAACGGCTGAGGCTAATCGAGACGTTCGCGCGTTGCCTTGTGGCTATGCGTTCGCGTCCTGGAAAGCGGGGGCAGTAGCAGTTCGGTTGACTGTCTCTGTTCCCATCCCGCGGCTGGATAGCGGAGCAGGATGGCGCCCTGAGAGAGCAACCCGATCAGAACGTAAGTGCCACCTTGGAGGAAGCGCATGACAGGCAAGGATACGGACAAGGTTCAGCCGCAGACCGGCAGCGCTGTGCCTGGACCAGACGTCATGCTGGGCCTGTGGGCCTCCTGGATGGACCAGATCTCCGCCGCAGCGCCGACCTCCGTGGGTCCCGGTCGGTCGTGGTGGGAGATGACACCCGATAATCCTGCTGCGAGCATGGTCGATGGTGGGATCAAGCAGTTCCAGGAGAGCCTGTCGCAGGATCCGACGCTCCGCACGATCGACCAGATGTGGAACGCCAATCCCCTGCGCGAGGTCGTGCCCGTCGACTGGGCCGAAATCGCCCGCGCTCTGCGCGTTGTTTGGCTGCGCTCACTGGGAAAGCCCAAGGCCGCCCGAGCCGCGGTCGACCTGAACCAGGACGTGTGGCGCGCGGCGCTCAATGTCTGGCAGGAAGCCGGTCAGCGCTGGCTGGGCGTTGCGGACCTGGCTTCGGCGAAAGGGCCGGCTGTCGCCACAGCTGACAAGCGGTTCGCCGCACCCGAGTGGCACACGAACCCCGTCTACCGCACTCTCAAGGAGGTCTATCTGCTCGCCTCGGACTGGCTGTTGGAGCAAGGCGACGCGACCGACATGGACGAGGCCGAGCGGCAGCGCATCAACTTTCACCTGCGCCAGTTCGTGGATGCGATGAGCCCCTCCCTGATCCTGCTGTCCAACCCGACCGCCCTTCACAAGGCGATCGAGACCGGCGGCGCCAGTGTCGCGGCGGGTGCCCGCAACCTCGTGGCCGATCTCCATGCGGGGCGCCTCAGCATGGTCGACGCGGA
>NZ_LN811371.1:39694-46360 GCF_001006805.1 Microvirga massiliensis
AATCCCGGCTAAGCCTTCGAGATCCGGTGCGACCGACCCGGACGCCACCGGGGATGATCCAGGACACCGCCTCTGCTCCGATCGGGGGTCGAACTTGGTTGCGAGCGTGATCTCCACAGTTGTAGGCGAGGCTCAAGGTGCGGTTGTTCAAGCTGTCGGTTATATCGAACCATGCTGCACGAACGGCGCACCGCAGCGAACTCGGCCGAGCGCGGGTAGTGCCGGTGAGCCTGAGTACGGATTAAAGCTCGACCCTCGGAAGCCTGCTCCATATCCAGACATCGACCATGCGATCACGCTAAACCCATGCGAAGGCTAGGGGAGGAACCGAAAAGAGGTCCATGCATCGTTGTCAGAGTACCGGGTCTTCACCACGCGGCGTGCACACTCACAGCTGCGGGCTCTTCATCGACATCAGCCCCCTCGGCGGCCTCGACGCGCTCGTCTGTGTGCAGAGGCTCCGCGATCTGCCCGATCTCGTCTTCCTCGATAGCGCGATGCGCCATCCTGTCCTCGGACGCTATTCCTTCGTAGCAGCCGATCCCTTCAGCCGTTTCGTCGTCCGAAATGGCTGCTCAACTTGGAACGGAGAGATCCAGGATGAACATCCGCTCGCGACCCTCCAGAAGCTACTGAACCGATACCGGCAGCCGACATTGGCAGGCCTGCCGCCATTCCAGGGGGGTGCCGCGGGATTCGTCTCATACGATTTCCGGCACTTGCTGGAAGAGCTGACGCCCGCGACGGCAACCCTGCCCTGCCCCGACGTCGTCCTTCCTTTCTACGATGTCGTCCTCGCCTTCGACCATGCAACCCGCGAGGGTTGGCTCATTTCGACCGGTTGGCCGGAGCAGGATCCTGAGCAGCGCGCACGGCGGGCGGCGGTTCGTGCAGAGTGGTTCCTCGAGCGTCTCCATCGACCAGAAAGTCAGGGCGGGAGATATACTCTTGCGAGTTCCTGGGTATCGAACTTCTCGGCTGACGAATACGCTGAAGCCGTGCGCCAAGTGATCGCCTACATCCTGGCCGGCGACATCTTCCAGGCCAACATCGCGCAGCGTTTCATAGCCGAGACGGCGGACAGCTTCGACCCCCTCGCCTTCTACGAGCGCCTGCGCACAACCAATCCCGCGACCTTCGCCGCGTTCCTGCAGTTCAAGGAGATCGCCATTGCGTCGAGCTCTCCGGAACGCTTCGTGAAGGTCGAGCGGGGTCGTGTCGAAACTCGCCCGATCAAGGGCACGGCACCGCGCTCCAGCGATCCCCTGCGCGACCGCGACTTGGCCGATGCGCTCCTCGGGTCCGAGAAGGACCGGGCCGAAAACCTGATGATCGTCGACCTGCTGCGCAACGACCTGTCCCGGGTGTGCCGTCCGCACAGCGTGCGCACGCCATGGTTATGCGAGCTGGAGAGCTACGCGGCCGTCCACCACCTGGTCTCGGTCGTCGAAGGCGAGCTCAAACCCGGCCTGACGGCCGTCGACCTTCTCGCGGCCAGCTTTCCCGGCGGCTCGATCACCGGGGCGCCGAAGATTCGCGCCATGGAGATCATCACCGAGATCGAGCAAGAGGCTCGGCAGGTCTATTGCGGATCCATCGGCTATTTCGGCTTCGATGGAACAGCCGATACGAACATCGCGATCCGCACCGTGATGCTGAACGGCAGGACTGCCGTGTTCCAGGCAGGCGGAGGCATCACGGCCCTCTCCGACCCGCGGTCCGAATACGAAGAGACGCTGGCCAAGGCGCAGCGCATCTTTGCGGCGTTCCAAGAATAGAGGTCGAGCATGATCCTGATCATCGACAATTACGACTCGTTCGTGTTCAACGTCGCTCGATACTTCGCCGAGCTGGACGCGGACGTAGAGGTCGTTCGCAACGATGCCATCTTGGTCGAGGCGGTCCGGCGCCTGGCGCCGAAGGCGGTGGTGCTCTCGCCCGGACCGTGTTCGCCGCGGGAGGCCGGCGTATCCTGCACTCTCGTGAGGGAGTTGTCCGGCATGATCCCGATCCTTGGCATCTGCCTCGGCCATCAATGTATCGGTGAGGTGTTCGGCGGACGGGTTGTCCGGGCTCGCACCCCCATGCACGGGCGCGCCTCTGCGGTCACTCACAACGGGCTTGGCCTGTTTCGCGGCCTACCGAATCCCTTGCACGTGGGCCGCTATCATTCCTTGATCGTCGAGGTGAACGAGGACGAATCCACGCCCATCGCAGTGACCGCACGCTCTGAGGACGGCGAGGTGATGGCCCTGCAGTATCGTGGGCACCTGACCTTCGGAGTGCAGTTCCACCCCGAATCCGTGCTGACCCAGGGAGGACACCGGCTGCTGTCGAACTTCCTCGAGATCGCCGCGGCCGCACAGGAGCACCAGCTTGCTTTGGCTTGACGGCAAAATCCAGGAGGATGCGCGCGCCTCTTTCGATCTGCGGGACCGCGGGCTTCTTCTCGGTGATGGACTGTTCGAGACCTTCGTCGCCTGGAACGGGCGCGCCTTCATGCTTGACGCTCACCTCGACCGTCTCTTGGCCGGCGCTGCGGCCTTGCAGATGCCGATCGAGCGGGAGCTCCTACGGCCGCCCGTCGATGCACTCGCCGCAGCGCTGCCCAGTGGTGGCGTGATTCGCCTGACCGTGACCCGCGGTACAGGCCCGCGCGGCCTGCGCCTCCCGGCCCATCAGACGCCTGTGGTCTTCGCGACGGCCTCGGCACCCTGGCGTCCCGCACTGGAATTGCCACAGGTCCGACTCGCGACCACGAGTATCCGGCGGAATGCCTCGTCGCCCCTCTCGCGGCACAAAACGCTTGCCTACCTCGACAATGTTTTGGCCCTGCAGGAGGCGCTCGAGCGGGGGGCCGATGATGCGCTCCTCCTCACGACTCAGGGGCGCGTGGCCTGTGCGAGCGCGGCAAATCTCTTTCTGATCCACGGCCGAAACCTGCTCACCCCACCTCTGGAGGACGGCGTCCTGGCGGGTATTACCCGTGGCTTGGTGCTGCAACAGATCGCACCGATGTGCGGTCTGAATCCGCGGGAGGCGAGCCTCTCCCGGGAAGCCCTGTTCAAGGCCGATGCAGTCTTCCTCACCAACTCGGTTGCGCTCGTGACCGAAGTAATAGATGTAGATGGTGTTCCGCTGGCTCGACATGCGCGGGCGCTGGTCGAACATGTTTGCAGCACGCTCGCCACACTGGTACGGGATCAATAAGTGGGTACTGCAAGATCGAATTCGCTTTGCCGGAGCGTATTGTCTGGCATCTTCTCATGCGAGCGCTTGCAGATGCCGTTTATCTGAGCGCAGGCACCGAAGCTCCCTGCTGGCTGAGCACGAAGCTATTCTCCGTCGCTTGGCGGGTAATCGTCATTCTTGGATGCGAGACCGGGACCAGGTTACTGTCCCATAGTCGAGACAGTCTCACCCGAGAGACAGGATGCAGGCGTTTTTGCCCACGGCCCCCGATTTCATCTTCATGCTGACCCACTCCGATCGCACCATCTTGGATGCGCCGGATCGGCTGATAGAGGCACTTGATGCAGGCGTCCGCCATATCGGTTTCAAAGACATTGGGCTTCCGCTCGCCGATTTGCGTCGCCTTGCGGCTTCAATCCGGGCTGCAGATGCTACGCTCTACCTGGAGATGGTAAGCCTAGATGCGGCGAGCGAAGAAGCATCGGCCCGAGCGGCTGTCGAACTCGGCATTGATGTGCTGATGGGGGGCGTACACCCTCACGCAGTTGTGCCTGTCCTGGCCAATACCGGCATTCGCTATTATCCCTTTTCGGGTGAAATTGTTGGTCATCCGAACGTCCTCCAGGGCACCATCGACACCATTGTCGAGAGCGCCTGTCGTCTGGCGGCTATGGATGCAGTCCATGGCCTCAACCTCCTCGCCTACCGATTCCAGGGCGATGTACCGGCCCTGATCCGCCGGGTCTGCAGCACGGTTGCCCCGAAGCCCGTGATTGTTGCAGGCTCGATTGACCGACCGGATCGGATTGCCGCCGTCATCGATGCAGGCGCGGCTGGCTTCACCGTCGGCACAGCCGCACTGAACGGCGACTTTCCCGCCCGTTCGCGCAGGCTTGCAGACCAACTGATGTTCGTTGCCGAGCAGGCTCTGGCTCGTTGAGGGAGATTGCCTGGTCCCGCTGCGCCGACCTCAAATCCAGTGCCCTCGCAGCAATCAGCCAGCCTTGCGAGCGGCCGATGCTCACCTGACAGCTGACTCCTCCGCATCCATTTCTGCTCGGCCACGGATGCGATTCCTTATCCGTTCCGTCCGGGAGAGCGTTGATCCCTTGGAGCGCCCGAAGGCAGGCTCTTGCGCGATACGAGGTCTATCGGCTCGCTGTCGTTAGAGCCCCGGACGGAAAGCGAGATTCAAGGGGCTCCGGTGTGGGTCGGACTGTGTTTCCCTTCGGGTGACCGGAGGTGGCTCATGGTCCACTGCCATTCCATGGATCTGCGGGATCGGGTTGCGCGATCCTGCTCGAGCAGAATGATGAGTGGGCCGTGCAGCGCGCCCGCTCCATGGCCCTCGAAATTTCATCAGTGCGTTGAGCGATGATGCGATCGTCAAGTTGCCTGCCGTAGCTGCCTGACAGAGCCGGCCTAGCCCGCCGGAGATCACGACCATCTCGTTGCTCTTACACCACACCTCGAGACACAACCGTCCTAGGCCACTCTATGCTACTTGGGCTGGGCCGACGGGAGACAGATGGCTGATTGAATCCGTCCATCTGAATAATTGCGTGGGCAGTCAGCAGTGTCGGACGATGACGCGCAGCCCGCAACGGAGTGAGCCCCTCGTATGCGTTTATCACCGGCCGACTTTTGCGCGAACCTGTCCAAGGCGACCTTGAGGAACTGCGGAGCGACTTGGCCTCCGCGAGCCTGATCAAGCTCCACGACAGCAGCGGGTGGGTTACGTCCTGCGGTTCGCGGCGGGTGCTAGACCCTTCCTGGCTCCTGGCGAGCGGCTCGAGCTCACGCGTGAGCAGGCTGTGACGCTCAGCCTCCCAAGCCGACCTCAAAGCCTCGAGGTCGCTTCCATCGGGATCGCATTCGGTGAGCACGGCGCGACCGAATATCGTCTCGTGGAGTATCTGCCTCGTAGAGGTGGGAAGTGACCGACACCCTGCTGAGGCCGGCCGTGGAGTGGCGCGCCTTCGCAGCCTTGCTTAATGCACGAAGAGCAGAGCTGACGCTGCGGAAGCACATCTACAGCATTGGCTTAATGTTTCCGATAGCAATTCTCTTTCCTCGAGCGTATTGGGTCGTTCGCAGGTTGTTAATCCGCCAATGCTAGCCGGGCTACCTGTGTGATAGTGCTGGGTTGGCCGGCATCAACATGCTGTGGCCTGGAGATTGAATGATAATAGCTCGAATGGATAACAGGATGATCTCTCAATACTTCTCCAACAACTTTTTCTGAGACATAAGAATGAAGCCAATTTGCAGTCGCTCGGCATTCCTGGTTGCCGAAGATGACGAGATGCTGTGCGAGATGATCTCTCTCTTTCTCACCAAGTTGAAGTATGAGGTCATCATCACGGCCAGAGGCGAAGAGGCGCTCTCGATCCTCGAATACGGCGAGGACATTGCGGGCCTCTACACCGACATTCACCTGGGCGGTCGAGTTGACGGATGGGAACTGGGGGCGGCCTTTCATAACCGCTGGCCGGCACGGCCCATCGTTTACGCCTCTTCGCGCGCGCAAAGCCTCGAGCGCGTAGCGCCGACTGGCCTCTTCCTTCAGAAGCCGTTCGCCCTGGCCAGGTTGACGGCTGCTCTTATGGCGCTGCAGGCCGACCTGCATCTGGAGAGTGCCTGATCTGGGTTTGCTCGGGCCTGAACAAAATGGCCCGCTGCCACGTCTGAGGTGGAGCGGGCCTGGGTGAGGAGAAGCATGCTCAAATGAGCATGTGCCGCTGGGTAAGAGCGGCTGGGTGGCTCTTGAACCCGAAAAGGTTTCAGGTTGGTTACCGAAGGACACCCGCTGTCCGTGTGCGGGCTGCCCTTGCCCGCCACGCTTGAGGCTCTACCCTTCTCCGCGCCCGTGTTCTCCCATGCGGGCGGGGAGGAGCCGAGAGTCCACCTGACCCCGAGGCGGCTCCTCACTCGTTGTCCATGAGCTTGACCTGACCGGGATTTTGGACCAGGCGCATTGAGAGCCTACTGCATGACTGTGGGTGAGGGTAGCTGTTGTGCGATGGCCTCCAGTGTGACGGGTGCAGGCGGCCGGTAGCCCAAAGATGAATGAGGTCGCACGCGGTTGGCGTGATCCGTCCAGGCGCCGATGATGACCCGAGCTTCTTTCAAGCTGGAGAAGATCTCCCGCTTCAGGTACTCGTCCCTGAGTTTGCCGGTGAAGCTCTCACAGGACCCGTTCTCCCGCAGACTGCCCGACTCGATGTACAGCGTCTTGGTGCCGAGTTGCGCTAGCCACTGCCGCAGAGCCCTGGCAATCATCTCGGCGCGAATGGCCCTCCGGCTCCTCGGCGAAGCGGAAGAGAGGCGAGCATGAGCAACAGCGAAATCGGATCAAGCTTGCGCGGACGGCTCGACTTTGAGCCCATCAACCAGCGCAGGTCGCTGGAGCTGCCCGGCGGGGCTCGCGTTGCGGTGTGGACCATCGTCAATGTCGAGAACTGGCGCCCGACG
>NZ_LN811371.1:47242-76037 GCF_001006805.1 Microvirga massiliensis
ATCGCGGCCTGATCAATGGCGGCGAGCTGGGAGGCCTGAAGGCACGATTGCTGCTGTCCACCCTTCTGAGCGCAGGCTACGAGGGTGAGGAACTCGTTGGGCAGGTCGCGAAATATGTTCGCAGCTAAACCGATGGCCCGATACGGCTGATGTTCGTCTCCAGATAATCCAGACGCTCCGCAGCTGTGAGCGCACCTTCCGCGACACGCTTGACGGCCTCTCGAATATGCGTGGCACCTTCGCGCAGGTTCATGCTGCCCGTGAGCATGGCTCCAAGATCCACGTCGAGATGTGTGGGCATCTGCGCGGCTGTCACTGGATTGGCCGAGATCTTGATCGTCGGAGCGAGGGGGTGACCTGAGGGATTGCAGGATCCGGTCACGAAACAGATAATTTGGGCTCCCCCAGCCGCAAGAGCCGTGATGTTTTCGACGGCCGCGGCCGGCGCATCCATCATCCAAAGCCCCGGGCTGACCGGCCGCTCGCCGTACGCGAGAACACCCTGAATGGGGCGTGAGCCGGTCTTCGCGAGGGCGCCGAGCGACTTCTCCTCGATTGTGGTAAGCCCGCCTGCCATGTTGTCGGGGGTCGGATTAACCCCTGCAAGATCGACGCCCTGAGATCGTGCTAAAACATCGTAGGCCTTAACGGTCGCGATTAAGCGTGCCGCAACGTCTGGTGTGACGGCCCGGCGCTCAAGCAACTCCTCGCCTCCCAAACACTCGACGGGCTCCGAAAAGATAGCGGTTCCGCCCGCGTCGATATGCTGGTCCGTGAAGAGTCCGAGTGCAGGGTTGCCAAAGAGCCCGGATGTCGTGTCAGAGCCGCCGCATTCGAGTCCGATGAGGATCTCGTGAGCATTCAGCGGCACTCGCTGAGCCTGGGCGGCGTCGGCGAGCATTTTCTGCAGAAGAGCGGTCCCCTTCTTGAGGGATGCCTCGTGACCACCCTCATCAAGAAACGAGAGACAATTCACGGATCGTCCGAGCGAAGCCACGCGGCTTGCGATCCTCTGGCCACTCTCAGGCTCGAAGCTCACAACGAGACATGAGGCAACGTTGGGATGCGCGGCGAGCCCGGCCATCGCTCGCAGGGCCAGCTCGAAATCGGCACCAAGCTGACCACGTCCGTAGCTTGCCGGAAGGCATACGACTCCGGGAACAGCTGCTGCCAGCTGGCGAGCCAGCGGGTTGACGTTGTCGGCCGCTGCCATAACGGCCACGAAATTCCGAACGCCCTTACGACCGTCCTCTCGTTCGAAACCCGTCCATGTCGCCGCGAGATCGCCCATTGCTGACTTCTGCTCCATCAACCGATATCGCGCTCGACACCAAATTCAGTTGCGAGTTGAACAATATCCCTTAGGTCGCTCGCCGATAGTGGAATGCCCCGAGCCATCCGTTCCCGCCGGAGTGACCAACGCCGCTCTCCGGGATAACGGAGGGACAAGCCGGCCTCGCGAAGTGGGAGCGCCTTTAAGCGAGCGGCGTACTCGTCCATTCGATTCTTGAAATTGTCAGATCCCCCAAAGAAGGCAAGGTCGACAGCAATCATCGTATGGGACGTGCCCTCTGGGGTATTCGGGGAGGCTTCTTTCGACGAGACTCCGTCAGCGAAAACGCCGCCCCCGAGGAGCCCAACGAGCACTTCAAGTGCAAAAAGGAACGCAAACCCCCTGTCGCCGCCGAATGCCAGAAGACTGCCCTCAAGGGCCCGCTTCGCATCCTGCGTCGGATATCCCTGCGGGTCCTGCGCCCAGCCCTCCGGAAGGAGTCCGCCTCGCTTGGCTGCCGCAACAACGTTGGCCCGGGAGGTTGCGCTCATCGCGAGGTCGAGCTCAAGCATTTGCCCGGTCGCGCGCATCGGTGCAGCAATCGCAATCGGATTATTACTCAGGAATGCGCGGCGGGCACCGGTTGGAGCAACACAGACCTGTCCGTTCGAGAGCACGATGCCGATTTGATCACGCTGTGCGATGAGCGAAGCGTAGTAGCCGGCGAACCCAAGGTGGTTGCTGTTGTTGATCGACGCAATTGCGATGCCGTAGTGCGAGGCGGCTTTCGCAACGGTGTCGGCTGCAACGGAAGCGACGTAGTGGCCAATGCCGTTGCGGCCGTCAATCCTTATGACCGCCCGATCCGCGCGGACTTGCGGCTCGGCGCTTCCGGAGACACCGCCACTGCGGATCCGCTCGACATAGGGCCGCAACCGTCGCAGCCCGTGCGTCTCGACACCACGAAGATGAGCCTCTGTCAGTGCTCGTGCCATGCTCTGACGGGCGGGCGGTGTGACACCAATCTTCTCGAGAATTGCCTCGATCGTATCCGAGACCCAGCCTGCTGGTTGTAGGACAGACTCAGAGGCGTCCGCCTCTACCACCGGCGAGAGCTGGCTCCGCAAATTGTGAACATGGACGTGCTCCCCTGTCCCAATGTCCTGGGTCGCGACGCCAATCGTGTAACCGTAGCGAATGATGGCCTCGCCCGCTGCGACCGGACGCAGCGCGATCTTGTGCCCAAGTGGAATGTCTTGGATCGCTGGCACGGTCTCAACCGTTCCGCTGCTGTCACTTGCGCGGACCAGGACGGAATCACTCACCCTCACAGCGTCGAGAACGGCCGCCACGTTGTCGCGCGCGGCGAGTTTGATGGCGCGCCGATCGCTTACAGCCATTGCGATGTACTCTCCTCCGCAATCGCGAAGGCCTTCGTGCCGGCATCGACGACGCCGGAATAGCGAGAGAAGAAAAGATAGCCATCAACCGCCGCTGTCAGCTCCTCAATCACCTCGAAGCTGTGTAGATCGATCACCTCGGCAAGCTTCTCTCCCTTGGAGACGCGGCGCCCGAGGTCACTGGGCAGGCCATAGAATGATTTTAGATAGCCTCCCAGTGACGGATTGGACTCAAAACGGCTTTTCACGGTGTAGAGGAGTTGCCGCTTAAGTGGCCTGGGCGCCTCATCGAGCATTCCAAGCTCGATCATGATGGAACGAAGCCCTTCCACACAGGCCTCGACGTAGGCTGATTCCGCTTCGACGCCCAGGTAGACGCCTCCGATTTCAGGGTTTACCGTCGGCACACCCCGCCCGTTGCAATATCTCGCGGCCGTGCCCGCTAGGTCATTGGAATGGATGAAGTCTGCTCCGAACGCGCGGCAAAGTTTCAGCGCCCGCTCGAAAATGTCGGGGCTGGCGGAAGCATCGAGATCGGCGCGGCTCTGCAGCCGGCCGCCTAGCCCACCACTATGGATGTCGACGAGGGCGTCGACGTGATCGAGCAAGTGCTTCGTGATCGTATGGGCGAGACGCTGGGTGACATTTCCCTTCGGCGATCCGGGGAAGACCTCATGGAGGTCGGTCTTGCCGTGCTGCTCGGGTGTCTGGCGGGAAAACGCAGTGACCGCGAGAGGGTTGGCGACTGGGATCGCTGCCAAGCGTCCCGCGAGCTTGTCCGGGTTAACCGATTCAAACAGTTTGCGGACCGCGAGAACCGGCATGGTCTCATCGCCATGTACGGTGGTAAGGATCCCCAGCGTGGGCCCTTCCTTGCGGCCGGTTAGAACGTGAAGCCCGAGTGACAGGTCAGCGCCGGAGGCAAGCCGCGTCACCGGAAGACGCTTGAAGCTGCGTCCGGGCGCCTGCCTCCGAGCCAGGACAGGCTCGTGTTGATCCGACATTTGCATTTCCTCCCTTCAAGCGCGCCAGTGGCGAGGCTAACTCCGCACCGTTACTCGGTACTTGATACGGTCTGCACGGTAGACCGACACGCCCGTCAGGATTGGGACGCCGTCTTGGCTGCTCAGCGTCACTTGCCGGACCAGCACCGGCTGGCCGAACCCAATCAGCAGGTCAGCACAGTCCGCGTCCGTGGCAAGCCGGGCCTCGATCTCCATTTCGCCGTAGTCCAGGTCCACCCCTTCACGGTTCCGGAGATAGTCGACGAGCGATGAGGCCTTGAGGTCTTGTACCTTCAGGTCACGACCATAGTCCGCCCGGAGGTATCGCCGGTCGACCGCTACCAGTGTGTCGTCGAGAAAGCGCAGACGCTTGATGGAGCTCACCTCGCTTGCAGGCGGGATGCCGAGCCGGGACGCGACGTCCTCGTCGGCCGTGCTCCTCGAAAACTCCGCGATGTCGACCCTCGGCTTTCCACCCTGGCTCGACCAGGAATCGAGAAAACTCGTCAACGTCAGCTGTTCGGCTTGCTTGGGCTTGCACGCGAAGGTCCCGCGCCCCTGGACCCGGTAGAGAAGCCCGGCCTCGACCAAGTCATCCACGGCCCGACGAACAGTGATTCTGCTGACCCCGAACCGCTTGGCGAGGTTGGCGTCCGATAGCTCGAACCCTGGATTTCCGGCTGTGGCTCGCAGCGCCGCGCTGAGCTGATCGCGAACCTGTTGATAGAGCGGGGCACCCATCCAGAAGCCTTGCCATATTTCCAGACGTTGCTAAGCTTGTTATAACATCATGTCAACCTGCCGGGCGGAGTTCCAAGGAGTGGGCTAGGCCTTGCAAGCGGGGGGCGGCGCTGCACGCCACAGCGCGACTTAATGGAGGAACACGCCGATGCGCTCTGTCTCTGCCACGTTAGCGGCTTTTGCCAGCCTCATGGCTGCGGCTCCAGTCCACGCAAGTGGCTGGCCTGAACGAAACATCACCATGGTTGTGCCGTATGCGCCCGGCAGCGGGACCGACGTTCTCGGGCGGATCATCGCGGCACGCCTCGCAGAGGTGCTTGGCGTCAGCGTCGTCGTCGAGAATGTCGGTGGATCGGGCGGCATGGCGGGCACTGCCCGCGTCGCCAAAGCGCCTTCGGATGGCTACCAGATCGTCATCGGCAACGTAGGCACGCATGCCCACAATCAGACTCTCTATCGCACTCCCGCCTACCGGGCCGATGTGGATTTTGAACCTGTCGGGCTTGTGGCTGATCTCGCGCCGATCCTCATCGCCCGCGCCGACTTTCCAGCCGCGACACTAGAAGAGTTCATCGCTTACGTTCGCCAGAACGATTCTAAGATCAACTACGGTTCGGCTGGGTTGGGATCGGCCTCGCAGCTTGCCTGCGCGCTCCTTAACGCGAAAGCCGGCCTCAATGTGACGCACGTTCCCTATCGCGGCGCTCCGCAGGCCATGCAGGATCTCGTGGCCGGCCGGATCGATTATCAATGTGCTCTCTTGCCGTCGCCTCTTCCGCAGATCCAAAACGGGCAAGTAAAGCCTATTGCTGTCCTGGACATAAGACGCTCGGGGGTCGTGCCCGAGGTTCCAACGGCAACCGAGGCGGGCCTCCCGGGCATCGAGGCATCAGCTTGGCATGCGCTGTTTGTCCCGCGCGGCACACCACAGGAAGTTGTGGTGAAGCTCAACCAGGCGCTCGCGGCGGCACTCGATACACCCTCGGTCCGCGAGCAACTCGAGCGACAGGGTGCGGTCGCACCGCCGCTGGAGCGACGGTCGCCTGACTACTTGCGCACTTTCATGAAGTCCGAGATCGATCGTTGGGGTGCGATGATCCGCGAGCTGAACATCGAGATTAACTAGCTCATCGAGCAGACGAGATTGGGGAGTACGGATGTCGGGCATTTCGGATGGCGCATCAGCTTGGAACTACAGACTGCTCGCCCATCACCAACTCTATGGGTACGGCGGGCTCGGAGAGGGCATCGGGCTTCAGCTGACGGCAGATGGCCGGCGGATCCTCTGGCTGGCACACGAGAGCGCGCCGAAGAATTTCTCGGCCCTCGACGTGACGGACCCGCGCTCACCGCGCCTCATCACGCAGACAGAACTGCCCCACAGCCAAGTGCGATCCAACTCGCTCGAGGTGCACGGCCAGGTCATGGCTGTGGCGTATCAGACTGCAAGGCCAGGGCTGACGCCTGCCGGCTTCGAACTCTTCGACATCTCGAGTCCGGAAGAGCCGCGGTCGATCAGCTTCTATGACTGCTCGGGTCCCCATTCCCGCGGTGTTCACCAGCTCTGGTTCGCCGATGGCGAGTTCGTGCACCTCGCCGCCGGTGCCCCGGACGTGGTCCCGCGCGATCAGCGTGACGATCAATTCTATCGCATCATCGATGTCCGGGACCCGTCGAGACCTCGCGAGGTGGGGCGTTGGTGGCTGCCCGGCACCCTGGAGGGCGACGCAGCGGATCCGCCGACCCGGATCCGGGAGCCCTTCGGCACTGGGTTCCGGGCCCACAACACAAACGTGTATCCCCAGCAACCCGATCGGGCCTATGTCGGATACATCGATGGAGGCTTCGTTATCCTGGATATCTCGGACAAGGCGCGGCCGAAGCCCATCGTTCACTGGAACCATTCGCCGCCCTTCAAGGGATTTACTCATACGGTCCTGCCCCTGTTCGACCGGAAGCTACTGGTCGTCACGGACGAGAGCGTGATGGACGGCGGCGAGGACTGGCCGAAGCTCGTCTGGATCTTCGAGCACGGCATCGAAGATCGTCCGATCCCGATTGCGACCTGCCCGGCCCCACCAGTGGATGTCTTTGCGAAGCGCGGCGGCCGGTTCGGGGCACACAACATCCATGAAAATCTACCGGGTCCGCTCTCCTGGCGATCCGAAGACCTCCTTGTCGGTGCCTTCTTCAATGCAGGTCTGCGGGCCTACGATATCAGCGATCCCTACCGGCCGCGGGAGATTGCCTGGTTCGTGCCGCCGGCACCGGCAGGCTCCCCGGCCGGCGCCATCCAGATCAACGATGTTTTCGTCGACGAGCGTGGCGTCACCTACGCAGTCGATCGCTTCTGCGGCGGCGTCTACATTCTCGAGGCAGAGTTCTAAGCCGAAATGGGCTTCGATCTCGCTCATCAACCTCGGCTACGTCGAGCAAAAGAGCCTGCCCCCGGGGCAATCCCGGTCACTGTCGTCACCGGCCCGCTGGGATCGGGGAAGACGACATTGCTCCAGTCGGTTCTGGAAACAGCCGAGGGTGCAAGGTCGGCCCTCGTCGTCAACGAGTTTGCCGAACTCGGCATCGACCAGCATCTCCTGGCAGCCGATACTATCGCTCTCCTCGCGAACGGCTGCTTCTGCTGCCGGCCAGCGGGTGATCTTGCCGGTACACTGCGGAGTCTGCTGGAGCAACGGCGGGTAGGGCGTGTACCGGATTTCGAGAGGGTCCTCATCGAGACGAGCGGAGTCGCCGATCCGTCCGCCATTCTGCTCTCGATTGCGTCGGACCCGGAGGTCGCACGCGATTTCTTCGTTCAAAGGATTGTCGGACTCGTCGACGCCACGATGAGCCTATGGGACACCCTGGCATCGGAGCATCACCGTCGCCAACTCGCATTGGCGGATCTGATTCTCGTCACCAAAGTGGATCGCGCTGGCCCCGACGTCACGGACGCACTTCGGATGGAGCTGGCCGAAATGTGCCCGGGTGTTCCTGTCGACCATTGCTCCCGCGGGCAGGTGGGTATCAGTCAGATCCTCGCGAGGCCCGCGCTGGTGATGCCGATTCCGCTTACCCTGCGCCAACGCCCGCACCGGTCCGACATCACCAAGCACATCATCGTCCGCCGGGAGCCGTGGGATTGGGACGCCTTTTCCACCGCGATGCAGGCGCTGGCTGCCCTGCGGGCGCCGGACCTTCTGAGAGTGAAGGGCCTCCTTCACCTGCACGATCGGGAAAGACCCATCGTCTATCATCGTGTTCAGCATCTTGTGGACCGGATTACTGAACTCGACCGATGGCCGGGCGAACGGGAAACGCAGCTCGTCTTCATTACCCGCAACATCGCTGGAGGCGACATCGATCGCCTGATCGAGGTGATGCATGCTTGCGCGCCGTGCCGCGGCTCACCAGCGGAAGTGATCTGACATGACGACACGTTCCAATGCTGTTGCTTTTGCTACCGAGGAGAAATGCGGCCTGATCTTTGCCACCGGCGTGCGCGCGGGTGACTGGATCTTCTTGAACGGGATCATACCGCGCGACCTGGGAGACCAGAGCCGCCCACTCACGGGCCGCCCGATCCCGCTGGAACAGGCCGAGTCGGTCTGGGAGCAGACGGTGGATCTGCTGGGTCGTGCGCAAAGCGACGTATCGCGGATCGTGCGTGCCGACCAGGTCTTCGCCGATTGGCGTGCTGTTCCATTCTTCCACAGCACGCGCTTGGCTATGTGCAGGGCCTATGTTGCCCCTAGCACTTCGGTTTTGGTACCCGAGATGCTCGTCCCGGGTGCGCTTCTCACGGCAGACTTCATAGCCTTCTCCGATTTGGAGACCCACTTCCAGCCGATCCGGCCCGAGGGTCTCGATATCCCGGCGACATCCTCCTTCGCTCCTGTCGTCAAAGCGGGGCCGCTCGTGTTTGTCGCGGGCTTTATGGCAGCACACGGGCGGGGCGACCTCGGCGGAATTGCGCCTGACGCGAAGGTTCCCACCGGGCACCTCTGGAAGGGGAACAGGATCGAACTCGAGACGAGATACCTGATCCGCGAGAAGCTCGTCCCGGCCCTCGCCGGGGCAGGCCTATCCCTGTCCGACGTCGTCAAGGCCAACGTTTACCTGTCCGACATCACGGATCTTCCAGCCTTCAACGGTATCTGGAACGAGGTCTTCGGGGGACGGATGCCGGCGACCACGGTGACCCCGACGAGCCAGCCGGGCTTCGCCATCGCTGAGGCGAGCCTTGAGATCAATCTCGTCGCCGCCAGCAATCCCGCCGAGGTAGAGCGCATCGAGACGGACCGCGCCCGAATGGCAACGTGTTCGGGCTATCCGGCCGCTGTCCGGGCAGGCGGCCTGCTTCATCTTTCGGGCCTCGTCGCAGCCGATGCAGGTGGCCTCGTTGATGTGGCCCGCATCGACAACCGCGATCGGTATCTCGCGTCGTCGGTAGAGGCTCAGATGGATTACCTGCTTGATCTGATTGAGGAGATTTGCGCCGCCGCTGGAACGAGCGTCCGCAATGTCGTCCGGATGACGCTCGCCCATATCGATCTCTGCGAGTTCCTGCCGGCAATGCGCGTCTGGGAGCGGCGGTATCCGGGATTGCCCCTGCCGGCCAGCGCTATCCGCGTGCCAGGCCCACTCATGGTGCCGGGGTGCTCTGTTCAGGTCGATGTGTGGGTTTACGCGCCTTGATTACGAGGGATCAGATATGAAGTTATCTCGCAGGCAAAGCATCACTCTGGGGCTTGCCTCCATTCTGTGTCTGGGCGGCGTTGGGGTTGCTGTCACTGGCTCCGCCCAGGCGGATGCCTACCCGTCGCGGACGATCAAAATCGTCGTCCCCTTCGCTGCAGGCGGCGGCTCCGATGTGATCGCCCGAATTGTCGCGCAGGAACTGACGGATAAGCTGGGCCAGTCCATCATCGTCGAGAACCGGCCAGGGGCAGGGGGCACATTTGGAGCCGGGCAGGTCGCCCATTCTGAGCCGGATGGCTATACGCTCCTCCTCGGGTCGAGCTCCGAACTCGCGCAGTATCCGGCCATTAGCGCCAGCGTTTCCTACAACCCGGAGACGGATTTCGCGCCGGTTGCCCTGCTCGCCACGGTGCCGCTTGTGCTGACCGCGAATCCAGAACTCCCGATCAAGTCACTGAGCGACCTGCTCGACTACGCGAAGCGGGAACCTGGTAAACTGAACTACGGGTCGGCCGGGCCCGGGTCGGCGACGCATCTCGGCATGGCGATGCTGAACGCGATGACCTCTACCCAGATGACGCACGTCCCTTACCGGGGATCGGCGCCTGTCGTGACCGACCTTTTGGCTGGACACCTGCAGGTCGCCATGCCGCCACTCTCGACGGTCCTTCCCTATGCGGAAGGCGAGAAGCTGAGGCTGGTCGCAGTATCGACGGCCAGGCGCTCGCCGTCG
This sequence comes from Microvirga massiliensis, assembly GCF_001006805.1. Classification (GTDB taxonomy): domain Bacteria; phylum Pseudomonadota; class Alphaproteobacteria; order Rhizobiales; family Beijerinckiaceae; genus Microvirga; species Microvirga massiliensis. The sequence continues at coordinate 57,092 of NZ_LN811371.1, forward strand.
CTGCCCTCCGTGCCCACGCTAAAGGAGTCTGGGCTTGCAGATTATGAAATTGGCCTTTGGACGGGACTTCTTGCTCCCGCCGGCACACCTCCTGCCGTAATTGAACGCTTGAACGGAGCCCTCACCGAGGCCATGGCGGCGCCCGATGTCCGTGAGGCGATGGTTAAACAGGGCGCAGAAATCACGCTCAGCCCGCCGGATGTATTCGCGGCGGCGATCAAGCGTGAACTCGCCCTCTGGCGCAATGTCGCGGGCCAAGCCGGAATCCGGATTGACTGATTGGGACGTGGTCGGACCCGTCCACCGTAACGGCGCGCCAGACCTCTTGGGGCTTTAGCGCAGCGCGCGGCGATCTCCATTCGCGGGTCGCCGATTCGCGCAATCGCCTGTTCGTGCGTGGTAACGAGGTCCTCGATTCGAAAATCCGAAAGGACATCTTCCGAGGCATCTTCCACTGGATCCTACGGGATGTTGTCGACCGCCGGTCGTGACCGGACCTCTTGTCTCGCCGCCTCGGCAGCCGCCCAGGCGAGCGGGAAGGCCCAATAACTGATCGGGCGCTCGTGTCCCGCGGGGATGACGCCCGAGTGAGCTCGGCGAGCGTCTTCTCGCCGAAGTAGTTCTGCATCCTGAGATTGCGCGCCGTGTATCGCCTGACGTCGGACACGTGGATTCCCAAGCGCCGAAGGATCTTCGCCGTGCGGGGCAACAGTCCGTCGACATTGATGAATCCTGCGGCTGCAAGGGGATGCTTGGGGAGATGCATGACGCTCGGACCGAATACGGAAGCAGCGATAGCACGCGGGCTGAGGAGCGAGTCCGCACGCCACGACGCACACCGCGCCTGCCGCCATCCCGCGCTTTCCGCCTTGGCCTCTGCGCAGTACCAGCGAGCGCCTGCCTTCTCATTGACGGTCGTGCAGACGCATAACAGTCGCGCCGATGATCCTGACGTTGGTGTAAGCGCTCACGCATCGGTGCACGCCGAGCGGCGTAGAGCTCGCGAAGCAGCGTTTCCCTCATCTCTCGCATGCGGGTGTGAATCGGAGCCGGCGGCCGCCTAGGGCCGGCCGCCGCAGTGCCGGGATCCTACCACTGCTGCCGGATGGCTTGAATCATGAGGGAATCGAACGAATAGTCGGCGATCTTCCACCACTGATAGCTCTGGTTCCGGAATGCGAGCTGATGCTCGTAGAGCTTCTTGAAGTGCGGGTTCTTCTCGGAAAGGTCTCGATAGACCTTGATCGAGGCACGATTGGCTTCTTGCAGCAGATCCTGCGGAAAGGTGCGCAGTTGGGCTCCGGCGCCGAGCAAACGCCTGAGCGCTGCCGGGTTCTGGACGTCATACTTGGCCTGCATGTCGGTGGCGGCCGCCATGGCAGCGGTCCTGAGGAGCGATTGGTAGGACGGGGGCAGCTCGCTCCATTTGTCGAGATTGACAAAGAAGCTGAGGGCAGAATTTCCCTCCCAGAACGAGGGATAATAATAGTAGGGAGCAATCTTCACGAACCCAAGCTTCTCGTCATCGTAGGGCCCTACCCATTCGACCGCATCGAGCGTGCCCCGCTCGAGGGCCGTGTAGGTGTCACCGGCTGCGAGTTGCTGCGGCACGAGACCCATGGTTTGCAGGATCGTTCCTGCGAGCCCGCCAATCCGCATCTTCAGGCCGTTGATGTCAGCGGCCGACTTGATTTCCCTCCGAAACCAGCCGCCCATCTGCGTTCCGGTGTTGCCGCCCGGAAGATTGAGCAGATTGTACGTGGCATAGAATTCGTTCAGCAGATCAAGGCCGCCGCCCTGGTAGAACCAGCCGTTGACCTGCCGGCTGTTGGGCCCGAAGGGGATGCCCGTCCCGAAGGCAAAAGCCGGATCCTTGCCCATATAGAAGTAGGACCCGGTGTAGCCCATCTCGACCGCGCCGCTTTGCACTCCGTCGACGATGGCCAGCGGCGGCACGATCTCGCCAGCCGCGAATACCTGGATGACGAACTTGCTGTCGGTCGCCTCGGCCACCGCTTTCGACAGGAATTCACAGGCGCCGTGGAGCGTATCGAGCGATCGCGGATAGCTCGATTGCAGGCGCCATCTGACGCTCGGAGTGCTCTGTGCAATCGCCGGACGTGCAACTGCACTTCCGCCGATCAATCCGGCAGCGGTCAAGAACTGACGGCGCTTCACTTTGTTTCCTCCCATGCACCTCAAGGTGTCGGTAGCCCTTTTCCACGACACGGTCGTGGACTGTTTCCTCACCTACGACCTGATGCTGCTGATAGTCCAGAACGGATCATCACATAGCACACCAATTGAGCGGGCGACGTCTCGGAGTTCGCATGCAATGGCATGTCGCTCGGCATCGACGAGACTATCCCGGGTGAAGCAGAGTGCGAATCCGAGATCACGGCCAGGAGCGACTTGAATGGCGACGCCCAGCGCACCGACTCCGAGGAGCCGATCATCGAATTCCGCATAGCCCTGCCGACGCACCGTCTCCAGCTCACGCAGGAGTTCCTCGCGCATCATGTCGACTTCCCGTCCCTCGCAGGTCAGCCGGCGCGGCAGGGCGGTGAGATCCTTGTTGGACAGGCGCGCGAGGAGGGCCTTCCCGACCGCTGTCGCGTAGGCAGGAATCGTGGACCCGGGCTCCTGGATGAAGCGCACCGGGCTGGAGCCCTCGTGGCGGCGAAGAACCACCAGGTCCGAGCCGCTGAGTACCCCGACATAGGCTGTCGCACCATGCCGATGAACGAGCTTCTGAAGCTCTTCATCCACGCGTACTTCGGCAGGCAATCGCATGCGATAGAGGACGCCGAGGCGAAACAGTTCCGGCCCGACCCGAAAGCCGCGGTCCTCCTCGCGCTCGAGAAATCCGCCCTCAGTGAGTTCTTTGAACAGTCTTGATACGCTGCTTTTCGGCAGGTCGAGCGATCGGGCCACCTCGCTGACCCGCAGTCGCGGTGACCCCGGCGACATGAGTGAAAGCACCCGGAGGGCATTGCTCAAGGTGGTCATCGTTCCAGATGCAGCAACATTATTATTCCATGTGGAACGGATATTGACTGCGAAGTCAAGCATGCTAGCGTCCGGCAGTAGCCCCTGCAGAGGGCATTTGAGGACACGCCGGGAGGATAGTCATGGGCAACCTGCGTCACGGAATCAGCAGGCGCGTGCTCGGCAAGCTCGCAGTCGGGGCGATGTCGGCAGCCGCAACCTGGGATGTGGCGCGCGCACAAAGCGGCCAAACGATTCGCCTCGCCCACCACGTGACGGTTCAGTCCGAGCAGCATGTCGCGGCAGAGACTTTCGCCAAGAAGGTCTCTGAATATTCAGGCGGGGCTCTGACCGTGCAAATTCTGCCGGCAGCGCAGATGGGTGGCCAACGCGAGATCATTGAGTCCGTCCAACTCGGCACTCTCGAGATGGGCTATGGGGAATCAGGACTCTATTCCAACTATATGCCGCAAATCGGCATCATCGCCCTGCCCTACCTTTATCGCGATTTCGGTCACTGGCAGCGTGTGATGGACGGTGACGTCGGCCAATCGCTTGCTCGCGACCTCGAGCAGAAGTCCGGCATCAAGATCGTGAACTGGATGACGGCCGGGTATCGGAACACTTTTCTTCGCACCAAGCCCATCGCGAAACCTGTAGATTTCCGGAGCGTGAAGATCCGACTGCCGGAAGCGCCGGTATTCGTGCGTACCTTCGCGGCACTCGGGGCTCAGCCGACACCGATCCCCGCACCAGAAATGTATTCTGCTCTGCAGACCGGCGTCGTGGACGCCATGGAGGGTTCAGCAGAGGTCGGCTACACGTTCAAGATCTTCGAAGTCACGAAGTTTCTATCCCTCACGAGGCACATCCTTCTCGATGGCAGCTTCGCGATCAACGCAGTGTTCTTCAACCAGCTCCCGAAGTCACAGCAGGACGCAGTAATGCGGGCTGCACGGGAAGCCGCTGAAGCGCAGCGTGCCGCCCATTTCGATCGAGAGAAGATGTGGATCGAGCGGCTCACCGCAGCGGGCACCCTCCAAATCAACGAAGTCGATCTCCCTGCCTTCGCTCAAGCCTTGGCGGGTCTGCAAGACGAATTCGCCGCAATTGCCAAGGCGAAAGACTTGATCGAGCGCATCCGGAACGCATAGCTACGCGGGAGCAATCACATGCTGGGGCGGGTCGTCAGCGCGCTCGTCAGCGTGGCACGGGTCGCCATGTTCGCGGCCTTTGTGGTGATGGTCGCACTGACCCTCATCCAGGTGCTCAATCGTTATGCGCTCGGGTTTACGATCTTCTGGACGGAGGAGTTGATCGTGCTCCTCCTGGTCTGGTCGATGCTGCTCGGGCTGCCGGTCCAGTTATGGGACCGGGAGGAAATTCTCGTTGATGTCATTCCCCTTGCCAATGAGCGGCTGCAGAACGCCAAACTGGTGCTCGCAACCATATGTTCGATCGTGTTCTGCGCAGTGCTCGCCGTGACGGGCTACCAGTTCGCCGCGAGAGGGATGCCGGTCAGCTCGCCCGCTCTTAGCCTTTCACGCTTCTGGTTCTTCGTTCCCATTCCTCTATCAGCGGCCCTCTCTGTTCTCGTTCTGGTCGCTCGGCCGCGCGGACCTGCGCACGAGGCATTCGAAGCGTGATTGTCAGCCTGACCTTGCTCCTGTGTGTCTTTCTTGCCCTTGGGATGCCGATCGCATTCTCGATGGGGCTCGCCGCGACGGGGGCGATCGCACTCGACGGTGGCGTGCCACTCATCGTAGTTGCCCAGAAGTTCTACTCTTCTCTCGACTCGTTCCCTCTGCTGGCTATCCCGCTTTTCATTCTGGCGGGTTCCGTCATGAATGTAGGCGGCATTACGGAGCGTTTGATCCAGCTTTCACAGTCCCTCGTCGGTCATGTCCGCGGCGGGCTCGGGCAGGTGTCGATCTTCACGAGCCTGCTGTTCGCGGCCATTTCGGGCTCGGCTGCGGCCTCCGCCGCCGCCGTCGGCGGCATGCTCATTCCCGCAATGGAGAGGGACGGCTACAGGCGTGAGGATGCGGCCATCATCACAGCCGCGGCCGCTATTCTCGGTCCAATTATCCCGCCAAGCATCCTGATGGTGATCTACGGCTCGATCACAGGCCTTTCGATTGGCACCTTGTTTCTGGCCGGCATCGGACCGGGCATCGTCATCACCATCATCCTGATGATCACCGTCAACCGGATGGCCAATCGGATGAATGTCCGCGTCTATCCGCGATCTACGCTAGTCGAGATGAAGCGCGCCTTCACGAGTGCAGTACCCGCGCTCGTGATGCCCGGCATCATCGTTGGCGGGATCATCTCGGGGATGTTCACGGCGACTGAGGCTGGCGCGATCGCGGTCGCCTACGGGATTGCCTACGCTGCCCTGACGGGGCGTGCCGGCGTAAAACAGTTTGTTGCCAACATCACTCAAGCGGCGATCGCATCCTCGAGCATTATGGTCATTCTTGGCGGCGCGGCGCTGTTCGGCTGGATACTGGCGCGGGCCGGCGTGCCCGTCATGATCGCCGGTGCCCTGCAGAGCATGACCGATAAGCCGGCGATCGTGATGGCGCTGGTCTTGATCGCTCTGCTCGCGATCGGAATCTTTATCGAACCGATCCCCGCGCTGGTCATGCTGGTGCCGGTCCTTCAGCCCATCGCCAACAGCTACGGCTTCGAGCCCTACCATTTTGCGACGGTGGTGACCTACGCGGTGCTCCTGGGGTCCCTTAGCCCGCCTGTTGCGGTGCTCGTGCTGATCACCTGCAAGATCGCAAATATCGATTACACACGCACGACGAAACCTTTGATTCCAGTCTTTCTGGCCTTGATTGCAGTCCTTGTCGTGGTCGCCTTTGTTCCTGCGATCACCCTGGCGATCCCGCGCCTGTTCGGCGCATGAGAACAGAATTCAGCGCTCCGGAGCCTTGCACATGAGTATAATCACAGCCGTCGATGTCATCCCGTTCACCTTCGAGGTCCCGAATCTGAGCCTCGGGGCGCACCGGGCCATGGGGGTCAGCAACCTGCAGTATGACAAAGGCGGGCGGTTGCAGGTCATGCGCTATGCCGTCCGGATCGCGACGGATGACGGCCTCGAGGGCCACTATGTCACGCATTGGGTAGGGACCCACGCCGCTCTCGGGCAGACCATCATGCTTGCGCCACATCTGCTCGGTCGAAATCCGGAGCATCGCGAGCTCATCTATGATGACCTCAAGCGCGAACTGCGCGCCTATGACCACATGGGTCACGGTCCGCTCGATATTGCCTTGTGGGATCTCGTGGGCCGGAAGTATGGCATGTCGGTCGCGACCATGCTTGGCGCCTACAAGGAGCGTCTTCGCACATACGCTAGCACCCACCATGGCCAGGATGCGCCAGGGGGCCTGGACAGCGTTGAGGCCTTCGGGGACTACGCCCGCGCATGTCGCGAGCAGGGTTTCGCGGGCTTCAAGATCCACGGCTGGCACGACGGAGACAAGCGCCGCGAAGCCGCTGTCGTCCTGAAGGTTCGCGAGGCCGTCGGAGATGACATGGAGATCATGGTCGACCCCGGTTGCGAGTTGCGCACCTGGGCCGACGCCCTTTACGTCGGACGCGCCTGCGACGAAGCCGACTGCTTCTGGTACGAGGACCCTTACCGGGATTCAAGCGTCTCGGTGGAAGGTCAGAAGATGCTGCGTGCCAAGCTGAAGACACCGCTGCTCGTAAGCGAGCACATCCGCGGACCGGAGCAGAAGGCCTCGTTTGCGCTCGCGGGTGGATGCGACATGATCCATACGGATCCGGAATACGACCTCGGCATCACGGGCACGATGAAGATTGCCCACATGGCCGAAGCGATCGGCATGGATATCCAGGTTCATGCTTGCGGGCCAGCGCACCGGGCTTGCGTGGCAGCGATCCGCAACACGCATTTCTATGAGCTTGCTCTCGTCGGCCCAAACATGCCGAACCTCGTCCCGCCGGTCTATACCTGCGGCTACTCCGACGAGGCCAGTGCTGTCGGCCAGGATGGCTGCGTGCCGGTACCCAACGGGCCGGGGCTCGGCGTCGCCTATGACTGGGAATTCATCCGTAAGAACGCGACCGCGGTCCATGAGTACCGCTGATCCTCGCAGGCGTGCTCTTGTCGTCGGCGGGGGCACGGGACTCGGTCTGGCTTCCGCACAAGCGCTTGCGCGCGATGGATGGCGGGTTTTTCTGACGGGTCGGCGCCACGCGGTTCTCGAGGATGCGCGCCGGGCAATCGGTCCTGCGGTGTCCGGGATCCAGGCCGGCGATGCCACCCACGAAGCCGACGTCGATCGCATCGTCCAAGCGGGGGTTACCGCCCTCGGCGGCCTCGATGCGTTGGTCGTCAGCGCCGGCACGACGTCGATCGGATCGGTCGAGACCACCAGCCGCAATGAGATGCTTCGCGTGCTCTCCACCAACCTGCTGCCACTTCACCTCTTCGCCAAGCGGGCCTTGAGGCACTACCCGGAGCGCGGCGGGGCGATCATTGCGATCGCCTCGGTGGCAGGATCCGTCCCACACCCGGCCCGGCTGGCCTATTGCTCCTCGAAGGCCGGGCAGATCGGCATGGTTCGACAGATGGCTCTCGACCTTGCCGAGCGTCGTATCCGCGTCAATGCCGTCTCACCAAGCCTTGTGCTCACGGATTTAACCCGTGATGTGATCGGGCGAGAAGCGGATCCGGACGCTACCCTGGCCCGGCGGACAGGCCAACATCCGCTCCGACGGCTCGGAACGCCGGAGGAAGTTGGCTCGGCCGTCGCCTACTTGTGTTCCGAAGAGGCCTCCTGGGTCACAGGCCAGGACTTCATCCTCGACGGTGGTCTCTCGCTTGCCGCGACGGCAGCTGTGTTCGGGCAAGGGTGACGGTGCAATCCCTACGGCAGGGCGCTGAACCGCCACCCTTCTCCTGGCAAGGTTGGTGAAAGGGGTTGCACCTTCCTGACGGCCCCGCCAAAGGGTTCGCCGATCCGCTCGTGGCGGGATAGCTCTCAGGATTCCGAAATCGCCTCCGACAAAGTGGGAATAGGCTTTACATCGGAGGCTTGGACCCGCCCTTCCCGACGAGCCTCCTCGAGGCCCGGAGAGTTCTGGCGCCCCGGCGCTGTGCCGAAACGAACACCGCCGCCTCGGCTTTGACATCGGGCCACTCCGCGGGACCGAACGTCACATCGGAGCATCCGGTGGACGGTGATGGTCTTCTCGCCGTTTGCACAGAGTGCGCTATTGTGTGAGCCACAGTGGGAACGCGATTTGCCCGAGCGTCAGTCTCATTCGATAGGCCCGCCACCAGCACGGGCCTTTGACTGGTGCCCCAAGTCTAGGATTACAGTTTCCCTAAAGCGTGATGACTTCAGCTTGAACCACTCCCGCTTGCAAGGCCTTGTTTGGGCATGATCTTTTCGGGAAACCGGTTTCTACTTTCCGGATCATGCTCTAATGCCGCCTTGCCCTTTTGCTCACCCGAGATAGCTCTCCACCACAGCAGGATCCCGACGTATCTCAGCTGCCGGTCCACTAAGCGCGACGCGGCCGCGCTGAAGTACGTATGCTTGATCCGCCACGTTAAGAGCCAGCAAAGCGAGTTGCTCGACGAGCAGCACGGCGAGTCCCTCATCGGCCAGCCGGCGAAGCGCCTTGAAGATTGAAGCCACGACTTGGGGGGCAAGACCGAGCGAGGGCTCGTCGAGCATCAGTACCTTAGGCCGCATCATCAGGGCGCGGCTGACGGCGAGCATCTGCTGCTCGCCACCTGAGAGATTGCCGCCCAGAATATATTGACGCTCGCGCAGAACAGGAAATCGCGCGAATTCTCGCTCAAGGCCCGCTTCCATATCGTCCTTCGACAGGTCCGGCACGCGGGCGGCGCCAATCAGAAGGTTGTCCCGGACGCTCAGCGTCGGGATGATCTGACGCCCCTGGGGAACGTGGATGAGTCCTCGTCGCGCGAGCAGGTGCGCCGGAATGCTTTCGTTTGGCACGCCATCAAAGAGGATGCGTCCCCTGGTCGGCGAAAGCACGTTCGAGATCACGCGCAGGAGCGTTGTCTTGCCGGCACCATTGGCGCCGATCACCGTGACAAGCTTTCCGGACGGGACTGACAGGGAGACATCATGCAAAATGCCCACTGAGCCTATCCCCGCATGAATACCTTCAGCCGCGATCATGCTGCCTCCTCGTGGACGCCGAGGTAGGCGCGAATGACCTCCGGATTACGCTGCACCTCCGCTGGCGTGCCGACGGCGATTCGGTTTCCAAAGTCGAGCACCGTGACTTGATCGCTGATGCCCATGACGAATTCCATATTGTGCTCGACCAGCAGGATGCTGGTGCCGCGATCGCGCAACAGCCCAACCACGCGCGCGATCTCCCGCGCCTCCTGCGTATTCAGCCCCGCAACGGGCTCGTCGAGCAGCATGATACGCGGGCGCTGCGCGATCGCGCGGGCCAATTCCACAAGCTTGCGGTGACCGTAGGCGAGATCCTTGGGATGGAGGTTCGCGACATGCGAAATTCCGAGGAACTCCAGAATGGCAAGAGCCTCCGCCTGCTCCGGCGCCTCGTGGGTGCCCCCAATCAGCCAAGCCCCGAGGTCCGCCGCGAGCGAGCGGGTCGGTGCGAGGCCGAGCATGACGTTATCGAGAACCGAAACACCCTGGATGAGCTGAAGGTTCTGGAAGGTGCGGGCCAGCCCCAGGCGAGCCCGGCGATGTGCTGGAAGAGAAGTGATGTCCGCGCCATCGAGCCGAATCGTTCCCGAGTTGGCGCGGTACAGTCCGGCAACCACATTGATGAAGGTCGATTTTCCGGCCCCGTTCGGACCGATCAGCGCATGCACGCTGCCGGGCTCAACGACGAGGCTGACGTCGCGAAGCGCAACGACGCCTGCATAGCTCTTGGTGATGTTCTCGATCTCGAGGCGCCCGCCTGTCCTCGCCGTCTCGACGGCCGGTGCGAGATCAGGCGCCGTCCGACGATCTGGGGCAGTATCGAGCGCCTGCGCCGTCACACCCGCCCTTCCCTGCTCTGCGCGTGCGGGAACCATCGTCTGTTTCCCCATACGCATTCTTCCGAAGAGACGCTCGACGAGACCGATGGCGCCCTCCGGGAAAACGAGCAGAACGGCGAGCAGGATCAGCCCGTAGAGCATCAAGCCGATCTGATGCAGCGAGGCAATCGTCTCCGCAATCCCGATCAGGATCGCAGCACCGAACAACGGGCCATAGGACCGGCCGAGGCCGCCGATCACGGTGGCAATCAGGAGCCCGATCGTCAGGCGAATGCTGAACGCGTCGCTGCTGATAAAGCCACTCTGGTGCGCGAAGAGCACGCCGGCGAGGCCTGCGAGTCCAGCGCTGACCGCGAAGATCACGGTGCGCCAGACCGGAACATTGAGCCCGATGGTGCGCGCAAAGGACTCGCTCTCCTTGATGGCGCGCAGCCGGCGACCGAGTGAGGAGTCAAAAATGTAGTCGCTTAGTATCTGCGCGAGCAGGAGCAGGCCGGCCGCCACCCAGAAAAAATAGGTGGGCCCCCTCGCGAAATCGCCGAAGTCGAGCTGCGGCACGCCGAACAGGCCCATGGTCCCGCCCGTGAGGCCAACCCACCGTTGGGCCGCGATTTCGACGATGAAGCCAAAGGCGAGCGTCGCCATGGCAAGATAGAGACCGCGCGTGCGCAGAGCGATGATCCCGACCAGCATTCCGGCCAGCAGAGCCACGGCGACGCCGGCAAGCATCGAGATACCGAGCGGCCAGCCGAGGCTGGTTGCCAGGATCGCCGAGCCATAGGCGCCGAGCGCATAGAAGCCACCATGCCCCAGCGACATCTGTCCGGATAGCCCGAGGAGCAGGTTAAGACCAATGACCGCGATGGCCGTATAGGCGAACAGCTGACCGAGATGCACGAAGAACGCATTCGGCGCGATAAACGGGAACGCCGCCGCGACCGCAACGGCAAGGAGATAGCCGATCTGCCTGTTCATGATCGCCCTCCCCTTAGCGCACGTCAGCCTGCCGCTCGCCAAACAAGCCACTCGGCTTCCAGGCCAGGAGCGCCAGCACCAGCAGGAGCGGATAGAGATCGCCAAAGGCGCTGTCCCAGTAGTTCGAAAACGCCTCCGCGATCCCGAACAGAAGCCCGCCAGCCAGAATCCCCACCGGATTGGCGAAGCCGCCGATCGAGGCCACGGCCAGCGCCTTGATGGTGAAGACCAGGCCAATGTGCGGATGCAGGGACACAAGCGGGCCAATCAGCACACCGGAAATGCCGGCGAGCACGGAGGCCACCACGAAGACGAGGACGACGACGCCGCGCACGTCGATGCCCAGCAGTGAGGCGGCCTCGGGATTGAACGCGACGGCGTAAATCGCCCTGCCCCACCGCGAAGCGAACAGGAACCAGTAAAGGGCAGCGACCACGCAGATGGCCACAAGGATCACTGCTGCCTCCTCGACGAAAATACCGACGCCGAACAGGTTGATGACATTGTTGCGGGTCTCGGAAAACACGGGCGGCGAGTACTGGGCGGACTTGCCCCAGATCAGTTCGACGACGTTCTGCAAAATGAGCGCAACCCCAGCCGTAGTAAGCACCCAGGCGTATGGGGCAGTGCGGTCGCCCAGCCGGTCGAGCGGCCGGATGGCGACCCGCTCGAGCAGCCAGCCCAGTGCTCCGAGCGTGATCACCACTGCGATCACCGCGAGTATCGCCGGCACTCCCGCGAGAAGGAGCCCCATTGAGACGAAGGCTCCAACCATCAGGAAGTCGCCCTGGCCGAAATTGAGGCGATGGGTCGCGAGATGGGCGATGAACAGTCCCTTCGCTGTGAGGGTGTAGATCGCTCCCATAGCGATCCCGCTGACGAGCAACTGCAGAAAATTGGTTGTGGACACGGACTTAACTCGCCTCGGGATCCCGAGCCTTGAGCCTAAAGTGATAGTTCTCGAAGCTGGAGGATCTGCTTCGATTACGCCCCGCCCTGAGGTTGAGCATTCTCCCTCTAGGGAGAATGCTCTGGATGCCACCCTTAAGCGTCGGCAGCGGCGGACAGTCTACTGCTGCAAGCGCACAACCTCGCCGTTCTTCCACACACCGAGGAAGACATGTTCGCGATCGAGGCACTCATGGTCACTGGCGCTGAACGGTTTTGCAGGCGTGGCTGAGACAGCCTCAATCCCGTCAATGGCTTCGAGAGCATCGCGGATCGCCTTCGGGTCGGACTTGCCGACCTTGTCGACAGCCTTGAACATGATCTGCCCGGCATCGTAGCCAAGAGCTGCCAGGACCGGCCAACGGTAGGCTGAACCGTATTCCTGTTTCATCCGCTCGTCGAATGCCTTGGCTTTCGGGTCGCCGAGGTCGAGCGCCTGACCCATGACGGTGCCTTCGAGCGCCTCCCGTCCAACGATTTCCTCAACCTTCCGCGAGGACAACCCCCAGTTGCCAGCAACGGTCGGCCGATAGTCGAGCCGTGCCATTGGACGGTAGACAAGCTCGAAGCTCTCGTGGAAGTTCAGGATGAGCTTGGCACCGGCATCGCGCATTTTGATCATCTGAGGCGTGAGATCATTGACGCCCGGGGCAGCGGCCTCGACGGCAGCGAGCTCCTTCCCACGAGCTTTCATCCCCTCCTGGATCTCCTTAGCGGCGATGTTGCCGTAGCCGGTCGTGGAATGGATCAAGCCAACCGTGTCGAAGTTCTTGGCAGCCCAGTCGAGCATGGCCTCGATCTGGAACTTCTCGACCATGGAACAGCGGAAGATAAAACTCGGCTTCTGGTCGATAAACTGAGTCGTGATGTTGGTGGCAATCGAGGGACCGGCGACGAGCGGAATACTAGCCCGCTGCAAAATCGGCGCGAAAGCCAGCACGTTGCCACTGCTGACCGTGCCGATAACCGCCGGGACTCCGTCATTCTGGATCAACCGCTGCACCACTGAGACTGCACGCTGAGGGTTGGCCTCGTCGTCATAGACGACGAGCTCGATCTTGGTCTTGCCGCCTTTGGCTTCGTAATCCTTGAGGGCAAGCTTTATGCCCTGCAAATAGGATTCGCCGAAGTCGGTGATGGCCGGTGGGCCGCTCAAGCCTTCCACCACACCGACTTTGACACTCTGCTGCGCTAGAACCGCGCTGCTCGCTGAGAGGCCAACCACGAGGCCTAATGCTGTGGCGGTAAACCTGTATGACACGCGTTTCACTCCCTTGGGTTTGGGCTCAGCGGCCCTGGAAATTCGCCTCGCGCCGCTCCCGGAACGATGCCGTGCCCTCGGCGAGATCATCGGTGCGCCCGAGATCGTAGAAGGACCGGGACTCGAGACGCAACGCCTCGTCCATGGGCAACCCGACGGCCCGCTTGATGACCTCTTTCGCGAAACTCTGTGCGAGCGGCGCACGCCTAGCGAGGAGGCTCGCGTAATCCAGGGTCTTCTCGAGCAGATCGGTCTGTTCATGGACTCGATTGACGAGTCCCATCCGGTAGGCATCCTGGGCATTGACGCGCTCGCCCGACAGGATGATCTCCATGGCGTGGCCGAGGCCAATGATCTGCGGCAGCCGGATCAGACCTCCGTCGCAGGCGTGAAAGCCCCAACGCACATCCTGAAGCGCGAATTCGGCATTGGGCGAGCAAAAGCGGATATCACAGGCGAGCGCCAACTCGAATCCGCCCGAGATCGCATAGCCGTTCACCGCCGCCACGATCGGTTTGAAGATGTCGAGATTGCGTGTGATGCCGCCAAAACCGGGTCCATCGGTATAGCGGCGGCGAAACTCCGGCGCCGGCCGGTTGGCGAAGTCCATCGTATAGGTCTTCAGGTCGGCCCCGGCGCAGAAAGCCTTGTCCCCTGCGCCCGTCACGACAGCAACGCGCGCTTCCGCATCGGCTTCGAAGTCGCGGAATGCCGCAACCAGCGCGTCATTGGCGGCAAAATCAAGAGAGTTCATCTTGTCCGGCCGATTGATGGTGATCAACCGAACCGGACCCTGCTTCTCGTAGAGGATGTCCTCACTCATTATTGATCCCTCTTGAACACATGAATGCCGTCGCGGGTCTCCTCGAGCACGACGGGGGCGCCGGGTTCGAGGTCGTCGGAGACGGCACCGAGCCGACCGGTGATCCGCACGCCAGCATCGAGATCGACGACGGCGATGGCGTAAGGGGCTTCCGATCGGAATTTCGTGGGCGGGCGCCGGATGACCGTCCAGGAGACAAGCCGACCACGTCCCTCGACGACCTGTTCGACAAGCCGACTGCTGCCACAGGCCGAGCAAAGCTCGCGCGGGCCAGGGTCGAGCTGCCCGCAATCTTGGCAGATCAGAACCGCAACGGAGGGGGCAGGAGATATACCGAGTTCAGACATCGAAGCGCCGCAGGATGTTGACGGTGCAGGCGACGCCGGTGCCGCCGAGATTGTGGGTGAGACCGATCTCGGCGTTCGCAACCTGGTTTGGGTGCGTTCCCCGAAGTTGCAGCACTGTCTCGTAAATCTGGCCGATGCCTGTCGCGCCGACCGGATGTCCCTTGGCCAAAAGGCCACCGCTCGCATTGATCGGGATATCACCATCCACGGCAGTCCGGCCGTCGCGTGCCCATATCGCCCCCTCCCCTCGCGGGATGATCCCGAGGTCCTCGGAATCGACGATCTCCGCAATCGAGAAGCAGTCGTGCAATTCGACGAAGCTCACGTCCTTGGGCGTGATTCCGGCCTGCGCGTAGGCCTGCTGCGCGGCCGAGACAGTCGCCTCGAAGCTGCACAAGTCGGGATGACCCGCAATGCGGGCCGAGCCGCGCGTCTGGACCGATGCGAGCACCTCGACCGGTGGGCAGGCCAGGTCCGCTACTCTATCGGCGGCGACGAGGACCACCGCGGCAGCGCCATCACTGACGGGGCAGCAATCGAACAGCCGCAGGGGATCGCAGATCAAGGGTGACTGGTTGATCTCATCATCGTCGAGAGCCGCGCCCATCTGGGCAAGCGGGTTGCGCAGTCCGTTGCGCTTGTTCTTCTTCACGACGGCCGAGACATCGCTCCGTCCGGTTCCGTAGCGCTTGGCATGGAGTTGCCAGGCAAGGCCGAACAGGCCCGGGAAGGTAAGTCCGCTGACACCATCGCTGCGATTGTCCATCGCGCAGTTCAAGGCTGCCGTAACGCTTGGCGTATCCGCATGGCTCATCTTCTCGACGCCAACCGCCAGGGCGACGTCGCACAACCCGCTGGCGATCGCGAGACAGGCATGGCGGAAGGCAATCCCTCCCGACGCGCAGGCTCCCTCGACCTTGGTGCAGGGGATCTGGCCAAGGCCAAGACCATCTCCGACCAGTCCCGCGAGTACCTCCTGCCCAACCAGCGGTCCGGAGACGAAGTTGCCCAGATAGACCGCTCCAATCTCCGACCGGGGCAGACCGATTTCCTTGATGGCGGCGTCCGCAGCACTCACGGCGAGCGTCTCGATGGGGGTATCGGGGTGACGGCCGAACGGAGTCGAGCCGATCCCGGCGACGACGACTTTGCGCATTCAACCCTTCTCCTGCTCGTTCTGGAGATACGCCCTCAGCTCCGTCTTGAGCACCTTGCCATAGTTGTTCTTTGGCAGGCTCTCGACGAAACGATAGGCCTTCGGTCGCTTGAAGCGGGCGATATGATCAAGACACAGGGTGTCGAGCGCATCTGGATCAACGTTGGTCCCGGGCTGGGCGACAACGAACGCGACAACCTCCTCCCCCCATTCCGCGTGGGGTCGTCCGACCACGGACACCTCGACGAGATCGGGATGGCGCAGAAGCACTTCCTCGATCTCGCGCGGGTAGATGTTGCTGCCCCCACTGATGATCATGTCCTTCGAGCGATCGCGCAGGGTTAGATATTTCTGCTCGTCGAGGCTGCCGAGGTCACCGGTGTGGAGCCAGCCGCCTCGCAGCGTCTCCGCGCTAGCTTTCGGATTGTTCCAGTAGCCTTCCATCATGCAGTCGCTGCGTGTGATGACCTCGCCGACTTCGCCCGGCGGCAGGTCCCGGTCCTGCTCGTCCACGACGCGCACGCCGACACCCGACCGAGGCACGCCGCAGGTGCGGAAGTCGTCCGGGCCACGAGGATGGGCGTGCAGGGCCTTGTCGAGACCGGTGATGGTCATCGGCGACTCGCCCTGGCCGTAGATCTGATAGAGGCGCGGACCGAAGATCGACAGCGCGCGCTCGAGATCGGCCACGTACATCGGGCCGCCGCCGTAGTAGATCGTTTTCAGGTTCTCGACCCGGAACCGCGTTGCTGCGGGGCTATGGACGAGCCGCGTGAGCATCGTCGGCGCCGCGAACATGGTCACGTTGCGGTACTGCTCGAGCGCATCGGCGATGGCACCGACCTCAAACCCCGGCAAAACCACTTGGTGTCCGCCCTTCAACATGTGCGGGAGGGCATAGAGTCCGGACGCGTGCGAAAGCGGCCCGGTATGAAGCTTCACATCGTCATGATCGAGGGCGTCGATATCCGCGTAATAGGCATGACTCATGAAGAGCAGATTGCGGTGGCTGAGGATTGCACCCTTCGGTCGACCGGTCGTGCCACTGGTATAGAAGAGCCAGGCACGATCCGTCGGCTCTGCGGGGACCGGGGCAATTGCGTCGCCACGCGCTAGCCGCTCGTAGGCATCGGCTTGCGTGCAGATCACTGCCTTGAGGACTTCGACGCTTTCGGCCAGAGGCGCGAGCGTGTTCACGAGTCCCGGCGTGGTGATGAGGACCCGTGCCCCGGAATCCGTGGCGATGTGCTCGACCTCGCGGGCATGCAGCTTCGCATTGATGGGCACAGCACAAAGGCCGGCGGTCCAGCACGCGAACAAACACTCCAGAAACTCGCCGCAATTCTCCATGCACAGGGCGATGCGATCACCACGGGACAGTCCCATCGCGCGGAGCGATCCCGCAATGCGGCTACTGCGCTCGGAAAACTCGCTGTAGGTGCGGGTCCTGCCGCGATCGGTGATGGCGGGATGGTGCGGCAGCCGCTGGGAGACATCCAGCAGCAGCGAGGCCAGGTTCATGGGCGTCCTACTCCCCAGTAAAGCTCTTCTACTTTTTAGTCAGAGTAGCTACTATTGGGGGAGCCCGCAAGTCCGAACCAATCCACCTCCGGAGCTTCCCGTTGGCCCAGCACAGCCCCCCCGCCGAGCGAAGTGGCGCCCGCCCTGAGGTCGAGGACCCGGCGCTTCTTGCCTTCGACCGAGATGAGCAGCGTCGCCGCAAGCGGGAGGCTGTCCTGCGGGCCGCCGCCTCGGCGTTCAACCGGCGCGGCTTCGCGAACACCTCCATGGACGAGGTCGCCAAGGCGCTCGGCGTGTCGAAGCCGACGCTCTATCAGTACTTCCCGGGTAAGCAGGATATCCTCTACGCATGCCATCAGCTGGCGATGGACCACGGTGAGGCCGGCCTCGCAATGGCCCGGAGCCATAGCGGGAAAGGATTCGACAAGCTCGTGGTTTACCTGCGACGTTACATGCAGGGCATCTTTGGTGATTTCGGCACCTGCCCGGTTCTCACGGATGTCGATTCGCTCCTGCCTGAACAGCGCACCGAAGTTGTCGAGCGCCGTGCAAAGATCAGCCAAGCAACACGCAAGCTGATTTCCGAAGGGATCGAGGACGGGAGTATCGTGGCCTGCAACCCGCAGCTTGCAGCGCTATTCGCTCTTGGTGTCGTCAACTGGATCCCTCTTTGGTATCGCGAGAACGGTCCAAACTCCCCGGAAGAAATCACTGAAGCATTCATTGGTCTGTTCAAGACTGGATTGGCCATGGACCCTTAAAATCGCTGCATAACCCGTCTGGATGCACGGGCAGTCAGCCAGTGACTCACTGATCCGACTTGGAAGATCTTGAACTACGCGGCATAAGGGAATGCCTCATGACCGAAGTAGATCCGGGTCCGTTCGGGAAGCTTTGTCAGCCGGCGCATGTGGTTGATGATGGCGCGCTTGAGTTCATGCCTGCTGCGGGCTGGCGGCTTGCGGGTCGCGGCGTGCTTCAGACCCTCGTCCGGGTTGAGCTCGGAGCTGTAGGGCGGCAGGTGGAAGACCTCGATCTGTTCCTGGCGCTCGGCCAGCCAGTCCCGCACCGCGCGGGCCCGATGGAAGGGCAGGTTATCCCAGATCAGGAATCCCTGGCGTGGGTTTCCTGGAGGAGGCGCCCGAGAAAACGGATCAGGTTCGGTGCCGTGGCGGCACCGTCGCGCACCATCCAGCGCAACTCGCCTCCGCCTGGCTCCACAGCGCGAAGGGCAGACCGAGTTCGGCGGGCGTATGCTGGGTATCAGAGCGCGGATTTGTGCTTCCTGCCGGGGCTCGAGAAACCGTCCCGAGCCGGGCCTCGCGGCCGGCTGGCCAATCCCGCCCGACCCTGTGCGGCGAAGCGGCGGCAGATGTTGAACTCGCCTGTCCGGGTCAGGCCCACCTGCGCGACAAAGGCATCATACGTCAGGCCGCTCTCACGCAGTCCCACCACCTGCCGCCAACGCTCCTCTTGCGCTGCTCCTGGCAGCTTGCGCATGTCCACACGTTTCATCCCGCCGCACTGATCGATTGACCAGGGAGTTCAATACCACTCAGGCCGGATCAATAATTGCCTTGCACAGGCCTCGGCAAGGCAAGGGTCAGCTCCGCCATGCCTGCGCTTCCGCCTTAGGCACTTCGCAGGCCTCGCAAACGATCGCAGCAGCGAAATCCGCCGCGGCGGCGAGTTCTGCCTGTGCGACCTTGTCCCGCGTGTCCGCCGACGTGAGGACCAGCCTTAAGTTAGATGCAGGATCATCAAATCCAGCTACGAGCCGGAAGGCGGGAATGCCCGCAAGCGCGAAGTTCGCGTGGTCGGAGTTAACCATCAGCGGGCGCACGCAGCGCAGGCTGTGGCCATGGACTTCCGCGGTCTTCAT
>NZ_LN811372.1:0-2970 GCF_001006805.1 Microvirga massiliensis
GGGAATCCCGGCGCGGTTCACTGCGCGGCGCGCCACCACGGGCCCAGTTGAGCGGGGACGGCCCGCCACTTGGCGCCATTCTCGTGACGCCACAGGATCGCCGCGAGCGTGCGGCGCAGATCCTGCGGCGGGGTCTTGCCCCTCGGCCGACACTGCTCGACCAGCGGCTCCAGCATCGCCCATTGCGCATCGCTCAGCATCGCTCCTCCTCAGGCAGGACGAGCAAAACGCCTCCAAACCCAAAGAGTTCAAGCCCTAACAGGCCATAGGGCGAAAAGGGGAGTCGTACGCTGTCATTGCAGCCTCGTGATCGTGCTCGGCCAACATGGGGTCCCAGCCATGCACGGAAGCTTGCCGCCCAAGCACCGTGCCGTGCTTGAACCGCGCCCGTTTGAGCACCGCCAGGCCCAGGATCACCGCGCAACAGGCCGTATTGGCGCCGAACACGGCCGCCATCCGCCAGTCATCGAGGTTCAGGATTGCATAGGCCACCGTCGCGAGATGCGAGCCTGCAAACAGGACCCACGTGGTGCAGGAGATGGCGCTCGCTCCGTTCGGGTCACGCGCGACTGTGATGATGTGCGGCAGGTAGGCGAAGACCCGCACGGTGTTGCAGAGCGCGAAGAGAGCAAGGGTGATGTCGGCGGCGGTCATGCCTCGCTTCAGCGCAGCAGCACGCGATGGGAGGAGGGAATCGGTGCAGGGTCGAGTCCGATACTCTCATAGAGCTTGAGCCCGCGCTCGTAGTCGCCCGCGCGGCAGGCCACCCGCGCGTCCAAGATGCGCATGACGGCGCTGGCGAGGATCTCCGGATCGCCGTCTCCCCTCAGGCCCTGATCCTCCACCAGCATCAGCAGATGGTGATCGTAGGCGGCGCAAGCGAGCTCAGGCCCGGGTTGTCCCGGGCCCGCCATGGAGGATGCCACCAGCACGCCCGCCAGGAGACCAGTCGGGATTCGTAACGCAATTGCAGTTCGTGACGTCATTGTCCGCTCCGTGCCCGCATTCGGGCCCCGAACGCGCCCTCGTGCTACGGTTCGAAATAGACGTGCGACACAGGGCGGCGCGCCAACCATCCGCATTCTCGCCCGCTGGCCGATCAGTCCACGATCCGACTGAGCCTCTGGCCCTCGTTGACGAACACGCGATCCTCGATGCGCTCGATCTCCACGATAAGAGCGCTCTGGCCGGCAGCTCGCGGCACTGACACATGTACTTTCTGGCCTGAGAGCAGGGTGGCGATGAAGCGGACCGGGGTCGCGCCCTCGCGGGTGGCGATCGTCGCGACCACTTGATAGCCATCCTTCTCGACCGTGTAATAGGCGGTGCCCAGGACGTCCCCAAGTTTGAGACCCAGGCCGGCCAGCGGCGTGAGCTCGGAGGCCTGCACCGAACCCGCAACACACAATCCAGCCAATGCCGAGACAAGCGTAGCAGTGACGCGCATGCGATCCTCCATCATTCGTGCTGGTAGCCATCGTCACCTTCGACTGTGACGCGCTTTGTGACCTCGGGCCCAGACGGCTCTCATTGTCCGTGCCGGATTCTCGTAGGCTAGCAGACGCGCGCTACCCGATCTTGGTTTGCCGCGAACAGGTGAACGGAGATGTGAATGCGCGATCTGCACATCCGTCCTCCGCGCAGTCACCGCCACCGTTCCGGATCGCCGTTGCCGGCTGCAAATGCCAGCTATGTTGCTCCTAGTCGAAGCCGTAACGGTCAGCCTGCCGCGAGCCAGGGAGCCCACTTTTATTGAGCCCTGAAGGGACCGCATTTGACAAACTGCAATCGGCTTCAGCCGATGCCGGATGACCCGCTGGCGCATCGCCCCCAAGGTCATTCGACATGCGATTGGGAGCGTGGAGGACAGTGGGATTCCTCCAGGTTCGCGTTGCCCGGATTGGATTTTTGTCAAAACCTGTCGAGCCCTGAAGCGCTAGACAGTTGTTGCCGGCCGATCCTGTCCCCTCCCTACAGGCTGGGACTTGAGAGCGTCCATGAGGCGCTTTTCCTTTGACGTCTCGCCTGTCGATGAGCGCGCAATGATTGCCTCAGCCGATTGCCTTTCACACCTCTCCGACAAGGCCCTGATCGGGGAGACCCGTGAAGTCAGGCCGGAAGAGCAGGGTGAGCGGGTCAGGATCAGCGCATCCAGCACCTGACAGCCCCGCCGGCCTCCGAGCTCGCGGACCACATCCGGCGGCTGCTGCGCACGCGGCTGACGCGCAACCGCTGCTCGGCGGAGGACATCGCCGACCTGCTGAAGATGCACCGGCGGACCCTGACCCGCCACCTGAAGGACAGCGGCATGGGCTACCGGGCGATCGCGAACGAGGTCCGCTTCGAGATCGCACGCCAGCTCCTGGAGGACACCGAGGTGCCGCTCGGCCAGATCGCGGCGGCGCTGGGCTACTCGGAGGCCAGCGCCTTCACGCGTGCCTTCCGGCGCTGGTCGGGCCAAACCCCAACCGCCTGGCGGGCCGACGGCCGCGAGGACGGCTTGCCCGCCTCAATGTAACCGCTCGCGGGGCGCTGGTCCCGCGCGGATCGCGGCCTCTTCCGACGCCGCGGCCACCCGCAAGGCAAGCCATCGCACCTCAAGTTCGCGCCGTCGCGCCGCCGCACGGTCATAGGCCGCCTTCGCGGCTCTCTCCTCACGGAACAGCGCGTCGGTCAGGCTGACCTCCAGCCGCTCCCAGATGCTGCTCAAGGCCAGAAGCGCCTCGCCATACTCGAGCTCCGCGCACCGGAGTGCCTCAGCCACCCCGTTCAGGACCGCCCGGGAAACGAGAGGGGTGGAGGAGCCCACCGCGATGC
Source organism: Microvirga massiliensis (assembly GCF_001006805.1). Classification (GTDB taxonomy): domain Bacteria; phylum Pseudomonadota; class Alphaproteobacteria; order Rhizobiales; family Beijerinckiaceae; genus Microvirga; species Microvirga massiliensis. The sequence continues at coordinate 2,818 of NZ_LN811372.1, forward strand.
CGCGCCGGGCAGGACCTGGGATCGCGGCTCTTGAGGGAAAGGGACCGGCCGGACGGGCGAGCAGCTTGCGGCTCTCCTCGATCAGGCGCTCCGTCTGCTGGATCGTCCTCCCGGTCCGCTCGAGCAACGACTGCGTCGCGCGGATCCGAAGGT
>NZ_LN811372.1:3894-6173 GCF_001006805.1 Microvirga massiliensis
AGACCTCCTGAGATGAGAAGGAGCGCTGGTCAGCAGCTCAGGATGAGGAGCGCTGGTCAGCAGCTCAGGATGACACGTCAGGGCGGCCGATTCGGGGCCGCAGCGGTGATGACCCAAGGCGGAAGTTCTGGTCGAAGCGGGAATGCGCCTCCTCGGCCACGCTGCCCGCGCGACGTCGTTTGTGTCGCGGCTCCCGGCATTCGGCGCGAGTGCCGCCAACATCGAGCCGGAGGCTGGTAGACGGGCCGCATCGGATCTGGTGGCTCTTTCGACCTGGCGCCGTAAACCTGCGTGAATGCCCGGCCGGGTGGTAGGGCGTATGATAAGATATGTTCGGCAACACCGACCGAACCGCGGCCCGCGCGCGCTCGGAGCGCCGTCCGCACGAAAGGTGGTTTAGCCCCTGGCCTGATCAAGGCAGGGGCGGTCCTCCACTGGATCGCGATGCGGTTCGCTGCGGCACTCTCGAATTGCACCCAATCCTTGCCGGGCAGGGAGGCGGAACGATGCCGGCTTTTGAGATGCTCTTCCTGAAATCCGTCACCAACGACATCGGCCTGAGCCGGGAGATCCGGCAGCGCGCCATTGAGGTTGAAGCCCAGGACGCCGCTCAGGCCATCCTGACCGGACAGCGCCTTTTCTGTTCCCTTGAACGCATTGCGGATTGGTCACTGCGGGCCGATCGCTTTGAGCTGGCGCTGAAAGGCTCGGCCCGGACTCCTCTCCGCTCTCTGTCCAGTCCGGGTGAAAGCGCGAGGGCGGGTTCTCTGTGTGAGCGGGCGCATGGATCAGCGGCGCTCTCCAGACCCGCTCCTCGCCCAAGCCGACCGGGTTCTCCGCGAGAATGAGCAGCTTCGCGAGGAGGCTCGTCAGCGGGCACAGCGAGCGCGGAACCTCCTTGCCTCTCTCCGCGACCGGGTCTGGATGTCCCGGCAAGCACAACGCGTGTCCTGGGGGCGCCGGAAGTCACCGGATCCGACTTGAAGCACCGCAGCAGAGACATCCGCGATGGTTCCGCCAGGGCGTCCGATCCCGATCAGGCTTCTGGCTTGGGTCTCTGGATAGGAGCGACTTTGCGGGCCTCGTGCTCCTCGGCTTTTGCCAGTGCCTCGTAGTGCTCGGCCATTCTGCGGAGCTGCGCGCGGGCCTCCCTCAACGAGATCTGTTGTGCTGCGGCGCGGGCCTCCGCGGCCCTGCGGCGATACTCGGCCGCCTTGTCGTAGCGGGGAATGTGCACGATCGCAGGCACCTCTTGCGAATCACACCAGCTCACCAACGGCCGGAGGCTGCCATCGTTCACGATTCCAAAGAAAGGGCCTTTGCCATTAACCCGGCCGTGCTTGGACGTGCACCCGAACGGGCGCATAGTGCTGCCATCACTGGCAGATCCGACCCGTAGGCGCCGGTGGCTGAGAGACCCCGTGCTCCCGCCTGCATGGCCGAGGGGCGTCCTAATGCCCGACCTCGAGCAGGAGCGCCTGGATCTCGACGCGGCCGATCGGCACCTCGCCGAGGGCGAGCGGCGGATCACCGACCTGATCCTCCTGATCGAGGACCAGACCGCGCAGGGCCGCGACACCACCGAAGCCCGCAAACTGCTCCGCAACTTCGAGCAGACCATGGAGACCTGGCGCGTCCATCGGCAGCTCATCGCAGACGCGATCGCGCGGGCGCAGCCGCCTGATCCGGAGGCCTGCTAGGGCGCTTTTCGGATCACGAGTCCTCGCCGGTGTGGAGCCTCCAGATTGCTCTCATCTCGGCAGGCGGGTGCGACAGGAGTGGATCGAGTTCCGCCTCGACCTGCCTCATCTGCTCGAGCCGTCGCTCGACCTGCTCCCGGAATCGCTCATGCGCCGCGCGGAGCCGCGCCGTCTCGGCCAGAACGGTCTCGGCGTGTTGGAACAGCGGGTCGTCCTCGATCGCCATGATGGGCTCCGCATCCGGACTCTACCCCTTCGAACCTGCCAATGCTCGATCATAGCCGCGGTTCCATGGTCCCGCCCAGGCTCGGAGGGAGCGGGGCCTGCTCACCTGAAGCCGTTGCATTGGCTCGCACGGACCAGGCGCAGCACTGCGTCTCGATCACCTTCCTGAAAGGACTGCAAGGGCGTCCGGCCCGCGAGGACGGTGTCGGGCGCCAGCGGGAAGTCGCGCGTGACCCACGGACCCTCACGGCCTCGGCCGATCCGAAGCTGGCGGGATCTTTCACCAACTTTCGCCGAACGGTCGGGCCTCGACCTCGAAGCTCCAGGCGCTGGGATCCTGGCCGGTGAGTTGGC
>NZ_LN811372.1:6825-33770 GCF_001006805.1 Microvirga massiliensis
CAATCGGCCGGGACGGTCCGACGCGGAGTTCCCCCTCAGGCCGTGGAAGCTGTTGCCTCGTCCTGGAGCGGTTGGCTGAGCCTGGCACGTTGGTCGCGATAACCGAACCAGGCCTCGCTGATGTCATTGGCAGTGAGCGGCATCACCACAGCCGGGAACAGTGCGAGGAAGTACTTCCGGAAGAGACCGCGAAATCGAAGATGCCGCCCGGCCACGATCCTGTGGCCTCCAGCCAAGGATTTCAGGAAGCGGCCGGAGCAGCAGACTATGCGAAAGATGCCTGTCGGGAATCATCACCGGCATCCACGCCAGAGCAGCTTGAGGCGTTGTCATTCGATCACCTCATCGGTGCTGGCGAGGAGGGTCGGCGGGACGGAGAGGTTCAGCGTCCGCGCCGTCCTGAGATTGACGATCAGCCGGAACTTGGTCGCGAGCTGGATCGGCAGGTCGCCGGCGCGCTCGCCCCTGACGATCCGGTCGACATAGCCGGCCGCCTGCCGGAAGAGTTCAGGGATGTCGGCGCCGTAGAACATCAGCGCGCCCGACTCGACGAAGGCCGGCCACTCGGCGATAACGCCAATCCCAAGCTCGGCCGAGGTACGGATGATCTCGTCCTTCAGGCTCACGGTCAGGAAGTCGGTGATCACAATGACCGTCTCACCGCCCTGGGCCCGCAACGACCGCAGATGCTCGGCAACCTTGGCAGCCGAATTGGTCCGCAGCCCGAGCCGCACGGGCTGGAAGCCCTGGGCACGGGCAGCATCCTCCGTCTGGACTTCCCACTCGTGGAAGACCGGATCGGCGATGTTGTGGAGGATGCCGAGTACCGAGGAATTCGGCAGGAGTTCGCGGAGCACCTCGATGCGCTTCGCCGACAGCGCCTCCCCGAAGTACGAGAAGCCCGTGACGCGCCCGCCAAGCCTCGCGAGGCTCGTGAACAAGTCGTGACCGGTGGCGCTCGGCGGCAGGCCAAGCGCCACGATGGGAATGTCGCGGGTGGCGCGGTGGATGGCCCGGGTGGCGGCCGGCCCAGGAGCCACGAACACGTCGACGGGCCGCCGTTCCATCTCCTCGATGTATCGAGCCGCCAGGGTCAGGTCGCCGTCGGCCTGGCGGGCCTCCAGCAGGATCGTCCGCCCTTCGACATGGCTGTGCTCCTTCAGGCCGCGCCGGAACGCATCGAGGATCGGCCGGCCAGCCTGCTCTGACGCCAGGCCGAGAAAGCCCACGACGGGGACCGTTCCACCTGTCTGCGCCCGGCTGCGCGGGATCACCGGCAACACGGCAAGCAGGGCCAGGACGTGCCGTCGCCTCACGAGATCCCCTCGTTCCATCTGGTCAGCCGGGCAATGATCCTCCGCAGGGCATCCGGATGACCACCCTGGCGCGAAGAGGGGCTCGAGCGGGATTCGCCAGATACATCCGAGACCCGAACACGTCGCGCCTTCGGTTTCAGACCACAGGAGCCGAGACGCGGATCGTACGGGCGCCGGGCAGGATGAGGCCGCTCTCGGCGCCCGGCGAAAAAGCAGGTCTTTCGATCCCAGGATGCCGAAACCAGAGAGCAACCGGAAGCGCCCTTTTCATTTAGCCGCTCGGAAAACCCCGCCATCCCGGCCAGTGGATCCTCAGTGGCGCACCGTTGAAAATATCATCTCGATCGGCGCGATCGTGCCTGCCCGAACCGCCGCGATCATGTTGGCCACTTTCTCCTTCACGGTCGGTCCCATTAGATTGTGCAGGCCCAGCGGCGGCGACGCACCGCTCGCAGCCTGTGCCTGGAGGCGCGAGAAGAAGTCGAGCGCGACCTCGCGCCGGTTCTCCTCCGCCTCGAGGGCGAACCCCGCCGCTTGGGCCTTGGCGCGATAGGTCTGGGGTGTCTCGAGTGCCGAGAGTTCCGGCGTCTCGGCCCACGGCACCGGGAAGGCGAGATCGCCGTCGCCGGTCTGCATCACCTCGTAAACCGCAAAAGTCCCGCCGTCGCGAAGGACGCGGCGCGCTTCACGAAAGAGCGCCGCCTTGTCTGGCACGTTCATGCCGACGTGCAGGAGGAGCGCAAGGTCATAGCTCGCATCGGGCAACGGCAGCGCGACGCTCCCCACCTCAAAGCGCACACGATCTGCCAACCCGCACATGGCGGAGGGTGCACGGGCGGTTTCGACGAAATGCGGGGTCAGGTCCACTCCGGTCACGCGGCAACCGTAACGCCCCGCAATCATCCGCGCCGGGCCGCCGACGCCCGAGCCGATGTCGAGCACCTCCATGTCGGGCCGGATGTCGAGCTTCTCCAAGAGCGCCGCTGTCGCCTCTGCGCCACCGATGTGGAACTCATCGACGGGCTTCAGGACGTCGGGCGAAATTCTGTCAGGGTCGTGCCCCATCTCCCCTAGCGCGGCGCGGATACGAGCGAGCACGTCGTAGGATGCGTAATGGGTCGTAACGCCCATTTCGATGTCACGCATGGCCCGTCTCCTTGTTGAGGGGCCGAAACCGCTGACCTGACGAGGACCGGGGTCTTGCTGCCGCTCCCAGCGGAGTCGAACCGAGGGCGCCATGACTTGACGGTAACCACCAGGCGACCCGGCGGCTACCTGTCAGAAGGTCAACGTTCCCATTCGGTTTATCCGTCCATGGGTGAAACGTTCGTTGCCCTGGTGACGGCAACCCCCATTGGACAGATACGACTGGCGCCAGCGCGGAAGGTTGATCATTTCGTTGGATTCAGAATGCGCGGAGCGCAATGCTCGAGCCTCGATGGAATGTGGAGGATGGCACCCGCCAGCCCCGCAACCTCGAGATCGGCATCAAGGAAATCCTGGTCGACAGCTTCCACCTGCGGGTCACCGAGAAAGCCCGGACCATGCTCGATCTCGTCAGCTGGGGTGGTATCCGGCAGCACACGATCGAGACCATGCGGACCTACCTGGCCGACACCTGCAATTCCGAGCGGCCCCGCACGATGGCGGCGCCGGGAACGCCCGTCGCGCGCTGGCCTGCGCGATCATTCCATGGCTGCGGGTGAGGTGCTCTTCCAATGCCCAAGCTGATACCGGAAGGTTCATGTGTTCCTTGCCAGCAGATACGCCGCGAAGATGCCGGAGAGCGCGCCGACCGCGACATACCACGCGCCCGGAACGGCGAGATAGGTCACAGCAGCAGCCACCAAGCTGACAAGCCACGGCCGCGCGGAACGGAAGCCGCGCCACATGCCGCGGAGGATCACGAGGAACACCGCGGGGAAAGCCATGTCGATGCCGTAGGCCTCGACATCGCCGAGCACCGCGCCAAGCGCGGCCCCGAAGGTCGTGAACACGACCCAGACGCAGTAGCAGGCCAACGATGCCCCGAGATAGTAGGGCAGACTGAACGCGGGGCGCAGATCGCGAGCGGCGCGTCGCTGGGCATCGGCGAGGCCAAGCGCCCAGCTCGCGTCCGTCAGGAAGAAGAGGGTCGGAAGCGCCTTGCGCTTCGGCAGGGTTTTCAGGAAGGGAGCGAGGGCAGCGCCCATCACGAGATACCGGCTGTTCACCAGGAAGGTGACGGCCGCGATCAGCAGGATGTGCGGGGGCGAGGTCCAGAGCTGGAGGGCGGCGAACTCTGCTCCGCCTGCGAAGTTCAACCCGGTCATTAGCGGCACCTCGGCCACGCTGAAGCCCTTTTGAGCCGCCTGGGCGCCGAGCACGAGCCCATACGGAACCAAGCCGATCAGGACGGGCATGGACGACGCAATCCCGCGTCGAAGCTCGGACGGCCAGGTCTCTTCGCTCCCGGGGGCCGGAGCACGCATCGAGAACTCCTGAGTTTGGTGCAGGGGCAACGGGCAGGATCGCGTCGCGTCAGGTCGGCAGATGCCGGAGCAGCCCGGCTGCGGCGACCGCGATGAGAATCGTCGGCAGCATCGAGAGGCGGGTGGCCGCCATCACGGTGACCGCCAGGGCCAGCAGGTCAGCCGGATTGCGCGACACGAAGTTGGGCGCGATCAGCGCAATGAGAACGCAGCCCGGAGCGGCCTCCATGACGGCGGTGGCCCGAGGCCCAAGCGTGCGGTTGCGGAGCAGGACATAGCCGCCGATCCGGGTCAGGTAGGTGACGGATGCCATCGAGAGGATGGTGAGAACAGTGGCCGAGGAGATCATGGGTCACTCGTGAAGGCACGGGCCGCGACGACGCCCGCGAGCGCGCCGGCCGCGACGTACCTGACACGCGGAACAACGAGGTGGATCGGGGCTGCGATCACCGGGCTGACAAACCTGGGTCGTGCTGGGGGAAGCCCTGCCACATGCCTCGAAGGAGGACAAGGAACACCGCCGGGAACGCCCATGCCGAAGCCGGATCTGAAGCGGCGAGGCTGCGCGGTCTCGGTCGTTCCCACCCGCGAGGGAGGGGAAGCCCGCCATCGTTCCAATCCGAATGCTCATAATGCGCCAGTCCCGCGACAAGAGGCGTTCCGGAGGCTCACGGGCGAACGTGGTGGTGCCAAGCAGGAAGCTCCTCGTAGTCGCGCTGGCCCACGGCGTCGGCACCGCGGCCTTCCGGAGAAGCCGTCAAGACACGTCGGTGGCGTCGGGGTGGTGATCGCAATCAACGCCGAGGCAGGCCGGATTAAGACCGATCTTGGGGACATCAAGAGCTTCATGAGCGCCATGGAAATGGGACTCCCAGTGGCGCGCCCGGCGCCCCTGAGGGATCTGAAGCCAAGCAACAAGGTCCGCTTCACGATCCGTCGGCCTAACGGAACCATCGGAGCGGCGCCGGGATGCTCCTTCTGTGGGATTCCTGGCGAGAGCCAGCACTATAGCTGCCTTGCGGAGTCGATAAGCCCTACGCCGTTCGCGGTCCCAGCAGGATGATGGCGGCCCCGAGCAGGCAGATGCCGGCCCCCGCGAGGTCCCAGCGGTCGGGCCGTACGCCCTCGACGGCCCACAACCACAGCAGCGAGGCGACGATGTAGACGCCGCCATAGGCCGCATAGGCCCGGCCCGTTGCATCGCTTTCGACGAGGGTCAGCAGGCAGGCGAACAGGGCGAGGGACAGGCCGCCCGGGATGAGCCACAAGGGCGACTTGTCGAGGCGCAGCCACGCCCAGAAGGCAAAGCAGCCCGCGATCTCGGCAACCGCAGCACCGGCATAGGCAAGAATCGTCATCCGGCGATGGTTGTCCGGATCCGCTCCAATAGCCAAGCCGCTCAGGATGTGCCGATGACGCCAAGTCCGGCGCAGCGCGTTGATGTGACCGGGGAATCGACTCGTCGGAGGCAACCGGGAAGAGTGCCTGAGGCGGGCCACGCCGCGCATGCTCAAGCCTCCGGTCGGCTCAGGGCAAGTTGTTTCTTATCCGTTCCCGGCCATGATCATCCGCTCCGTCCGCAGACGCTGATCGCTTTGCCCGCCGCCCGGCAGGCGGCAACGATCCCGTGCGTGTGACGGAGATCCTCGTGATCATCACCCTTCAGTATCCTATCGTTCTGACGTGCGATCCCCTGCGGGATGGAGTTTGCGCATGAGCACGGATTCCGATCCCGAGGGGAAGCAGTCCCGGTCGCGTGGCGTATGGCACTGGATGTCGATGCGCCTCCAGGTCGTGCCTGGGCGCCATCCAATATCGTAGGTCATATGCTGTCCGGAATCCGCGGCAATTGCCGACAGGTAGGCGAATCCTGGCCGCACGTCTGCGTGCAAAGTCATGATGGGCTGCCGCGTCGGTTCTCCAGTCGTTATGCTTGATGAGCGCGATCATGCGGCTTCATCGGCAGGGCACAGCGCTTGCCGACGTCATCTCGGTAAGAGTTGCTGACGAAATGCCAGTTTGTCCGAGCAAGTATCCTCACCGGCGCACACAAAGGCCGATCGCGCCGATCTGATTGGATCGCTCAACGGTCAGCGTAGCCCGGAGGAACTTCCGGTCAGCCACTAGTATCCACTTTCGTTGAAGCGTGAGTCGTCCCTCGAACCCTTGGGGCCAACGCTGGCATCGCAGTCGGCCCGTCTGCGATGTTCCTCGCTTCAATGATGTTGGGCACTAGCGGCTTGGATTTCAACTCATGGTGCAGAACCAGTCGGCCAGTCACGACACTCTCGTGTGATGCGTCGCGACAGCCAATTGCGATGAAATGCACTCTTATGGAGTGCGTGTCGATGCTCCCAAAGGATGCCGCAGCCGTTTCGCTGAGTAGCTGCATCGGCAAGCGAAAATTCCGAAGTTTGCCGCACCTCACAGCCAATGCCCCCAAAAGTTCGCCTCAACCTCGCCACTCAAGGAACGCCTTCCATGGAGGCAGACTTCAGCTGGCACAAAAAGGCCCCGGGCGGTACCCGAGGGCTTGGCGACTGCGAGGATCTGACGTCAACGGAGCGGTCCGCCACGTGGGTTAGGGGAATGCGTGACGGCACACGTCCCAGCGGAACCGGCACGATCAAGGCTAGGCCGGTTCCGTGCCGATGCGTCGGCCCGTTTCGCCCTTGAATACAGGCCGCAGGTCCATGCCTTGCGGGATGGCCACGTCTCGCGCCAGATTCGGAATGGTGCTCCACTCCTTCTTGCCCCTGATCTGGACCATCAGGGCAATGCGCTGCGTCTTGCAGTGGGGACACCCATGGAGTGTCGAAGTTGCAAGGATCGTGCCCTCCCGAACCTGCTTTTTGCCTGGGTCATGCCGCATCCACTTGGCGAACGCACGCCAATCATGACGATGGCCAAAGACGTTGTCGTAGTAGGTGGCGAATGCATAGCGGTCATTGAAATGCTGCTTACCCGTCGCAAGCTTGCGCAAATAACGCGAACAGCCTTGGCAATCAGGGTGAACCTTGAGGAAGAAGTAAGCTCCCATCCCGCCCAGAATGAACCCGACGAACTGGATGAGGGTGAGCAAGTAGCCAAAGGAGCCGACCTCGCCGGTGTCGATCAGAGCTCGCCCAATCCGCAGGTGCGTTGTGGTCAGGCGGATGTCGAGGTAATCGAAGAAACCGACTCGATCAGCGACACGGATGCCGTTGTCGAGGACGAACGTCGAATACTCGCTGTAGTAGATCGCGATCTGCGCGAGCGCCGCGACGATTATGACCTGCACAAGCAGGAGCCAAGTCGGGCGAGTGTGGAAGAGGAGACTTCCGAAGTAGTAGCCAGATGCAGCCGCAGCACCTGTCAGCATTGCTCCGAGTGGGATAATCACCCAGACACTTAACGAGAACAGGTTGAAGCCGGTCACGCGGTCGATGACCGTAACGACGGCCACCGTCAGGGCGAACGACAAGATGCCGAACAATGCCACGCCGACATGGCCGCCAAAGTTCCTCATCTGAAACGCCCCCATTCCCCTGGCGTTGCCAGCGTTTAGTCTAGCGTAACACTGGCGGTGCTACGCAACAGGTCCAATGCTCCCCTACGCCGATAATCTGACTCATGGTTTCCGGTCCCCTGCCGTTTGGGCGCTGCTTGCTCTGATGATCGCGGTCACCGCCACCGGCGAACTTTCTGGCCTGCACCGCACCCTTATTATCGACCTCGGGTTTACGCCGGTACTATTCTCCATTCAGCCCTGGCGTCATGTGCACACCCTGGTCACCGCGAGCTTGCTGCACTCCGACGTGTTTCATCTGGCGGGCAACTGCCTGTTCCTGTGGGTGTTTGGCAGGTCACTAGAGCGTCTGTTTGGATGGTGGCGCTTCGCCCTGGTGTTCCCCTTCATGGGTGTAATGGGCTTTGTCGTGCACTGGCTACTGTCGCCAGCCTCCCACGTCCCGGTCATCGGGGCCTCTGGTGCGGTCACTGCGCTGTTAGGCGCCTACCTTGTGCTATTCCCGCACGCCCGGATGCGCACGCTCATCCTCTATCTGCCGTTTTGGAAGCGGATCGCCCTGCCAGCTTGGGCGTTTCTGGGCTACTGGGGCGGGCTACAGGTTGTGTCCCTGGCGTTAGGCATGGGCGAGGCTGACGGCATAGCCTACGCGGTGCATGTTGGCGCGTTCGCCCTCGGCATGATGGTCGCCGTGATCTGGAAGACATCCTACCCGGCAGCAGAGGAGGAGCTTGAAGCCTTCGTGGACACCTCGTTCGCGGTCACAGCACCTGCTCGGGTATCCCGGCCTCGCTGACGTGAGCTCCCCGGTGAGCGGCAGATCGGGGACGGAATGCTCCGAGCGGAATGGCTTGGGATTCGTACAAGGACAACGCCATGCCCATCGATGCTGTCGAGAGGCCGGACCCCATCGCCCTCGACAACTACGAATGGGCGAGGGAGGAACTCCCGGCTGTCGCGCGATCCATGGTCGAGGCCGCAGGGCGGGAGTTCCAACGCATTTATCTCGGGATAAGGGCGGAGCCGTACGTGTCGTTTCCGTTTCCATGGCCGTTCCACTGATGCTGACGGCCGGATCCGCCTGTGCCTTGAATGGCAAGGCCGTCGAGTCCTCCCAGCCCGACATCGAGCGGCCGGAGGGTGTGTGGACGACTCCCCTGGCGCAGAGAGGGGCCAGGTCCGGGTTTGCAAGTCTTATCCGCGTCCCGGCGCGTTGCTGCTCCGGTTCGAGCTCACGGAAGCCGGGCGCGGATCGCAAGGGCTACGGAAATGACAAGGCCTATAGGAGTTCAGTCGTCCGCCGCAGGGGTACGGCGGACTTCGGGGTCATTTGAGGCGCACTTCGGGGTGAATCTGACCAACCTCAGTGCGCAAGTACTGTAGATCACCGCATAAGAGCGATGTCTTGCGGCGAAATCCCAAGTGATTTCAGTGGTGGTGCACCCACATAAAAGAACGCGATGAACCGCATAAGACGGTCGCACTCGCCGACTCGAACCCCATAAGACCGTCGCACTTTTACAGACGCGCAAGTCGCGTTGCCATCGATCCGATCAGGGAACGATGCGATCGAGCTTCTTCAGGAAATTGGCGGAGCCCTCGAAATTCAGGGGTGCGCATGCGAACACGACATCCTCGACGCGGCTCCTTGCCTCCGCGGAGAGGAGCATCCCCTGCGGCACTCTACGGACTCCCGCCGGATGTCCCTGCATCTCGGCAACACAGTCATCAAGCAATCACATGCTGCCGAAGCGGAAGCTCTCATTCGGCCAGCATCCGAACCATGACTATCTCGCGAATGCATCGTTGAATTTGGGCGAATCCTTCATCGCTGATGGGGCGATCACGGCAATAGGATGTGTGCGGAACCGGAGAATTCACGGACGAGGAAGTCGACGACGAGGCGCACCCGTGCGAGGTCCTTCTGATCCTCATGGATGAGGAGCCACCATGTCCGCCTGAGCCTCACGACTTCCGGGAGGACGGGCTCCAGTTCCGCAAACCTTCGGGCGAGGAAGTGCGGCAGGACGCACAGGCCGTATCCCGCGATGGTGGCGTTCACCTGCGCGATGATGTTCGAGCTGTGGAAGTTCGCGCGTGCCCCCCGGACGACCTCGTCGAGGTAGTCGAGTTGGGGCGTGTAGATCAGGTCGTCGATGTAGTTGATGAAACGATGCGAGCCCAGATCCGCGACCGTCCTGATCGGTGCGCTCTCGCTGAGATAGGCCGGGGAGGCATAGAGTCCCAGGCCGTAATCGGCCAGCTTGCGCGTCACCACCCTGCCGTGCTCGGGCACGGACAGCACGATGGCGAGGTCGGCCTCCCGTTTGCTCAGGTTGAAGACGCGCGGCATGGCGACGAGCTGGATCACGAGATCCGGATGCGCCTTGCCCAATTCCGCAAGCCGCGGGGCGAGGAAAAAGGACCCGACGCCGTCGGGCGCGCCGACCCGCACCGCGCCGCTGATCATCAGGTCGCCTTCCCCGATCTCCTCCCGTGCGGAAAAGAGGCGGCTCTCGATGTCCTCCGCGGCTGCCAGCAAGCGCTCCCCGGCCGCCGTCAACCGAACCCCGTCGGATCTGCGCTCGACGAGCCTTGCTCCGCCGTACTGCTCCAGGGCGCCGATGTGGCGGCTGATTGTCGAATGCTCGACCCCGAGTGTCCGCGCCGCTGCCGAGAGCGAGCCCTGCCGGGCAACGGCCAGGAGGGAGCGCAGGTGATCCCAGTTGAAGGTGGTGGACATCAGGCTCGTCGATTTTTGCACAGCCGTTGTCCGCCTTTAGGGGTTCCTCCGCGATTTGTGAACCGGATAGCGTCGACGCCACCAAGCGGGAGGAACGCAGCGCATGGCGCGGATCGGCTTCGTGGGACTGGGCAACATGGGCGGCCCAATGGCTGCCAACCTCGTCAAGGCGGGCCATGAGGTCGTCGGATACGATCTCAACCCGGAAGCAGCCCAGATGGTCAAGGGAAGCAGCGTTCGGATCGTCGATGATGTCCGCTCGGTCGCTGAAGGCGCTAATGCGGTCGTGTCGATGCTGCCGTCCGGCCCACTCGTGCTCGAGGTTTGGGCTGCCGTTCTCCCCGTCCTGCCTGCCGGCAGCCTGATCATCGACAGCTCGACCATCGACGTGGCGAGCGCGCGCCGGGCGCACGAGATGGCGGGGAGCTTCGGCGTGCTCTCCCTTGATGCACCCGTCTCTGGGGGAACTGAAGGCGCCCAGGCCGGGACGCTGACCTTCATGGCCGGGGGGACTGAAGAGGCATTCGCCACGGCGAAGCCTCTGCTCGCGGCAATGGGCCGCCGGATCATCCACTGCGGGGATCAGGGCGCCGGCCAGATCGCCAAGCTCTGCAACAACATGATCCTCGGCATCTCGATGATCGGCGTCAGCGAGGCCTTTCTTCTGGCCGAGCGGCTGGGCTTGGATCGGCAGGCCTTGTTCGATGTCGCCTCGACGTCCTCGGGCCAGTGCTACGCGCTGACGACGCACTGCCCGGTTCCGGGACCGGTCCCGACATCGGCGGCGAACCGGGACTACACGCCCGGCTTCGCCGCCTCGCTGATGGCCAAGGACCTGCGTCTCGCGCAGGAGAGCGCGCGGGCCTGCGGGTGCAACACCCCACTCGGGATGGCCGCAGCGGAACTCTACCAGAGCTTCGAGCGGCAGGGCGGCCACGCCAAGGACTATGCGGCGATCATCAGGTTCCTCGACACGAGGGATACCCGTGCGGCAGCAGGCGCGAGCGTCGCATCGTAGCAACGAGAGCAGCGCTCGCGTTCCTCGCCTCGAGGAATGGCAAGGCGGCAGGAAGACCGCTCCGTCAGAACCAGGGCAACGTCCCAAGACCAAGGGAAGGAAAGATGACATGCGGAGACTGAGACTGGCGATATGCGGGCTCGTCGTGGCGTTCGGAGCCGCGGCGCAGGCGCAAGCGGCCGACAGGAGCGTCACGATCGGAGTACTCAACGACCAGTCCGGCCTCTACGCGGACATGGGCGGAGTCGGGTCGGTCGTCGCTGCACGACTTGCCGTCGAGGATTCCGGCCTTCCAGCAAAGGGCTGGAAGATCGAGGTCATCTCGGCGGATCACCAGAACAAGACCGACGTGGCGGCGACGATCGCACGCCGCTGGTACGACATCGACGGCGTCGACATGATCACCGACGTGACGAATTCCTCCGTCGCGCTCGCGGTGAGCCAACTCACCAAGGACAAGAACAAGGTCATGCTGGCCTCGGGTCCGGCGACCTCGGATCTCACCGGCAAGGCCTGCACGCCGAACACGATCCACTGGACGCATGACACCTGGGCGCTGGCGAACAGCACGGCCAAGGCGGCACTCAAGGTGGGTGGCGACACCTGGTATTTCATCACGGCGGACTACGCGTTCGGCCATGCCCTCGAGCGCGATACGGAGGCAGTCGTGACGGCCAACGGCGGCAAGGTCGTCGGGCGCGTACGTCACCCGATCAACAATACCGATTTCTCATCCTTCCTGGTTCAGGCCCAAAGCTCCAAGGCGAAGATCGTCGCGTTTGCGAATTCCGGCGCGGACACCAGCAATTCCATCAACCAGGCCGCGGAATTCGGTCTAGTCGCGGGAGGGCAGAAACTGGCCGGCCTGCTGGTCTACCTCACGGACGTGCATTCGCTCGGTCTCGAGCTGGCGCAGGGACTGGTTCTCGCCTCACCGTTCTACTGGGATGCGGACGAGGGGACGCGCGCCTTCTCGAAGCGCTTCGAGGAGGTGCATGGCAAGAAGCCCACGATGGTGCAGGCCGGGGTGTATTCGGCGACGCTGCACTACCTGAAGGCCGTCGCCGAGGCGGGGAATGCAGAGGACGGCGCCGACATCGTGAAGCGGATGAAGGCCATGCCGACGGATGACCCGCTGTTCGGAAAGGGATCGATCCGCGAGGACGGACGCAAGATCCACCCGATCCACCTCTACGAGGTCAAGACGCCGGCGGAATCCAAGCAGCCGTGGGACTACTACAAGCATAGGGCAACGGTCGCCGCGGAGGAGGCCTTCCGGCCCCTGAAGGACGGCGAGTGCCCGATGGTCACGCATTGAACGCCAAGCACGAAAGGGCATGCAGCATGATGGAAATTCGCAAGGTCGTTGTCCTGCTCGAGGAAACGCATCGCGAGATGGAGCGCTCGATTCCCGAGCCGACGCGAAAGGTGACGGTCGCAGCAGTCATCAAGAACCCGTACGCCAACAAGTACGTGGAGGATCTGAGCGAGATGTATGACCTCGGCGCCGCGGTCAGCGAGGTGCTGGCAAGGCGCGGCGTGCAGGCCCTCGGCTGCGAGCCCCACGAGGTTGAGAGCTACGGCAAGGGGGCCATCGTGGGCGTGGACGGCGAGATCGAGCACACGGCGGCGCTGCTCCATCCCAAGTTTGGCGCGCCCGTGCGTCGCGAGGTTGGCGAAGGGAAGGACATCATCCCCGGGACCAAGAAGGTCGGTGGCCCTGGCGCGAGCATCGTGCTGCCGCTGACCAACAAGAACAACATCTGGGACTTCGACCGCATGGACTCCACCGAGATCACGATCGCCGACGCGCCGCGCGCCGACGAGATCGTCATCGCGCTTGCGCTGGGCATCGGCGGACGGCCGCTGCACCGGACCAAGTTGCCGAAGTGACCGCTGGCACCCCTGGAGTGAAGGCCGGGCCAGACATTACGGCGTAATCGCCCGAGCGAATTTGCTCCAGGGCGGCAAGTTATCGGGTTCCGACCGCACACGGATGCCGTGTCGTGCCATTAGTGAAGTGGCCCTACAGCGTGGGTCCACTTCTTGGTGGTGCAGAACCCGCTGTAAGTTGCATGAAAGTGCCTCAAGCTTTGTCGGGCCTGAGGCGCTATTTTCAATGCACGAGAACGCTTTGGGAAACGTCAGGGGCGGAATAGGCGGGATCGGGTAACTTCAAGCAGTCATTCCGTGATGGCTCTTCGCCCTGACCTGAACAGGTTGATCCTCCGTGCTGTGAATGAGAGAGGCCATCCAGGCGTCCCCTCCTCACGCAGGAGAACACCATTCTCATACCATGCACCGTAACCGCCCGGCATCTCGACGGCAGGTCCATCGGTGCGATGGAGCTTGTTGTTCAGCCACCATTCCTTGCTCCCGTCGGCGTGTTCGATGGCTGGTCCGTCCTCCCGATGGAACCTTGTGCTTTCATACTCCGAGATGTCGCTGACCCACCAAGTTTCACCGTCCGGCCAGTCACGCCGATAGACCTTGCCATTCCGCTTCCAGTCCTTGGCTCCGTTCGGGTGTTCGACGCAGGGTGCATCCTCGCGGAATTTGAAGTTGGTGAAGAAGTATGTAGGCCCGTCGTCATATTTCGTCTTCACTAGGTCGCCATGGGTGTACCAGGAGTAGGACCCAGCGCCACTATTGACTGCTGGTCCATTTTCACGGTGCAATTTTCCTTCGAAGTACCACTCCCATCCGCCGTTTTCCCACTCAACGGCGGGTCCATCCGTCCGATGAAGTCGACCGCGCTGATACCATTCCTTGTTACCGCGCTTGTCGATCGATGCTGGTCCATCCTCACGGTGGAGTTCGCCCCGTTGGTACCACTCCTCGGAGCCATCCGCGCGGATTAGGGCCGGACCGTCGTCGCGATGGAGTTCTTCGTCCCGGTAATGAGCGATCGTTCCGTGAGTGGATTCGGATTTGACAAGGGACTTGTTCTTCCAGTGCAGGACATCGCCATCTGGGGTAACGGACTTGTATCTCTCGCCGTTCTCCCACCATTCCTTGGTCCCGTCCTGGAATTCGATGGCGGGTCCGCCAACGCGATGACCCTTGCCATGACGGCACCAAGCCACTGTTCCGTCGTGCACGATGAGGGCAGGGCCATTCTCTCGATGAAGCTTTCCATCGAGAAACCAGATCGCGGTCCCATCCTTGTGCATAAGGAACTTCCTCCGGAGCACCTTCACTCTGATCTGGTCAATCAGGCGAAGAGGAGTGGCATACATAGCCACGATCCAGGGATCCGGAGAAAAGGCGAAAAACATCTCCATAGTTTTGTTTGGGACTTTCATGACACCCCAGCGCTCCAGCAACCTCGGCCCGTGCATAGGATGCCGCTTTCACCGCGATGATGTCGAATGCCGGCGTGATGCCTGCCTTTTGGCAGCGATTCCACCTTCGGGAAGTGGAAGCCATCACGTCGCCATCCACATCGGGAAACGAACGCGACCATGAGTTGGTCAGAACCGACCTGAATCCCCTTGGTGCAATGGATCGCCACGTTGTGCGAACAAAGAGATGCGTTCGGGTCTCTCTGTCTCGGCTTTCGAGGTGAGGGACTTGTTACCGGAATATAGCCTGGTCAGCAGGCGGATCGCCTTCTCCTGATCTCGGCGACCATGTGTCTGTCGAGGGCAGTCTTCGCGCTCTGGGCGTCGTTACCGTGAATTTCCAACCATTCTACCCAGTGATCCCGGTTGAGCCGCGGTGGCCTGATGTCTGCCGGGGCTTCCTCGCGGGCAAGTTCGTCGAGCGGGTCTTCGGGATTCTCGATCCTGTACGGAGCATCGTCGCTGCTGAGACCCTGGAGGACGTACTTCGCGAATGGTCGGAACCTCTCGAATGCCACGTCTCCCACAAAGGTAATCAGGCCCTCGGGATTCCGGTTCCAGACACGAACACCTCCGAAGAGTTTGCCATTGGCGATAGGCAGGACGTTGAAGTGAGCGATACCGTTCCTGAGATAGTGCGGCAGTTCCCGAACGGGAAAGTTCCGGACGTAGGACTCATCCCAATCCGGATCGGAGCGATGGAAGCGTCGCCCTTTCAGTCTGAAGAATTGGACGGTCACGATGTCCTCTATCTTCGGATAGCGGCTGGTCAGGTGGCCGAGGAATTCCGACGCCTTCTCGTGCGGGAAGACCAAAACACCCAGCAGCGATATCAACAGTTGGGTGTCGGCGAAGCCCTCAGGGGAAACGCGGTCGGGTGACCTTTTCTCGACCTCCTCAATGATCTCGATGTTTCTCATTACCCTTTCGGCAAGAGCCTTGAGTAACGGTCCATTCGGGAAGCCCATGGGACGAGGTCGCTTTCCATGTTTGGGGTTTGCGTCGCTTGGATCCCTTCCTGCCAGTGGCAGCATGGACCATCAAGGAGAACTGCGTCCGGATTGCCAGCGTCCCGAAATGGCTGCCCAGGGCTCCCAGCCGAGGGGCTTCAAGACTGCTCGGGATCTTCGCAATCGGAGTCTTCCACGATTCCCGGAATCCGCAGCGGGGAGAGCAGGTTTCCTTCTTCGCGAATGACCTTTCCCCGTAGCACCCACGCCTTGTATCCACGGGAAGGAATGACGATGGCAGGTCCGTCCTCCCTATGTATTTGACCTAAGGACCACCATTCCTCGTCTCCATCGGGCGTTTCGATCGCAGGTCCATCGTCTCGATGACGTCTTCCATGCCGCCACCACTCCTTGGATCCATCCCAGTGGACAAGAGCAGGGCCAGTCCATTCATGTAGCGTCTCGATCGAGGCTACACTGCCGTCCCGCGTGTTGATCCAGCGCCGCTTGCCGTTCACGTAGTCTATCGATTCCCCCAGTTCCTCACCGTTGACGTCTCGATAATTTTCTCCGTTTGCATATCGTTCAGCAATCAATTTTCCCCGCTCGTACCATGCGGACTTGTAGCCGGGGATTTCCTCGGCGGGTCCGCCGATCCGATGGAGTTGCCCATTCACGTGCCATTCGCGGCGGCCGTCCGAGCACTCGATAGCAGGTCCCCCGATCCTGTGGAGGCGACCGTACCGATACCACTCGGTGCCGTCCGGTCCGACTACCGCTGGTGCTTTGTCGCGATGAAGCAATTCGATTCCGCTCAGTGGGTCGACCTCCTCCCACTTGGTCGTCCCGTCGGGAAACTCAGTCACGGTGCTGTCCTTGCGATAGGTGAGCTTGACACCTTTCGATGTGATTTCCGTCTGGATCACGTCATCGATGAACCATTGCCGCGATCCGTCCGGCATCTCGACGGCCGGCCCATCCTCGCGGTGGAATCGACCGTAGCGGAACCAGATGCGGGTGCCATCCAGCTTGACGACCGCGGGCGCACTGTCGCGATGCAGTTTGCCCTCCCGGTACCATGTCTCGGTTCCATCAGGATGGACGAGGAAGTGCTGCTTCAGGATGAAGACCTTGATGCGATCCCGAAGCCTGTTGGGACGCTTGTAGCGGCTTACCAATAGATTGAGATCGAGTGGAAAAGGGATCATCGGACGCCACCAAGAGGATCGGGTGCGTCAATGATAGTTTCCGTACGATGGTCGCCAAAACGCCGGCGACACCTGCATCGATGCGCTTGAAATCCCCTTGCGAGCAGTCCGGGATTTTGCCCGAAACCCAATCTCGATGGAGTGGCAGCCTCAATGGCTTGATCCGGCTTCGGGTTCCTTCTGTTTCTTCCTGTAGGGTCCGCGCGGTCCCGATCGCCGGGCCGCCATCCTGCGCCTCACGTCCTCGGGCATGGCCGCCTCGACTTCCGACGCCAGGACGACGGCGCCGCCGAAGGCGGGCTGACCGCTGAGCCGGGCGATCACCCGGATCCGACCGTCCCGGACGGCCTCGACGAGGGCCGTGACCGGAATGTTCTTCCGGAGGGGCGCCTCGGCAACCGTCAGGCATCCGCACGGCGGCCAAGGCAGGCTCGGAACGTCCCCGACCAGGGCCTCCACCCAGGCCTCGAGATCACCGCGCCGGAACACGTGGCGATGCTTGACGCCGTTCCGGCCGCCCGGAATCCAGACGGGCAGCATGCCGGCCTCAAGCAGCCTCTTGGCGATCGTGCCGCCCACGCCGAGCAATTCCGGGATCCGTGCGAACGGGACGGCATCCCCGTACTCCGCCGCGAGACGACGGACATCCTCGGAATCGACCGCGACCGGACTCCCCTTGCGTCCCTCCGCCAGGACCTTGCTCTCCGCCTCGAGGAGCATGCGCACGGTGTCGGGACGGGCGCGGACCTTCCTCGCCGCGTCCCTCAGGGTGGTGGTCCGCGCGTCGGCCCGCTCGATGCCCGGGAAGGTGCCCCGCTGGACCTGGAACTTGCGCATGCCGTTCGCGAGCAGGATCTCGGCGATCCCGCGCGAGAACGCCTCGCCCTTCCTGAAGTTGAACCAGTGGTAGAACCACCCGTAGGCGGTGCCGATCGCGGCGGGTTTCACGGACCCGGAGGCACTGAATTCCGCATGGACCCGGTCGAGCAGCGCATCGAGGTCACCATCACGGAGGATGACGAAGCCGCGGGCGCGGACCCGCTCCACCGGGACGTCGAAGTCCGAGGGCTCGGCCCAGCGCTCGCGATAGCCCCCGAGGTCGAGCGCGCCGACGCGCCCGATCGTGTCCAGGGCGCCCGTCAGCGTCATCGCGTCGAGGATCGGCACGGATGCCGGCGTCCCCACGCCGAGCCTGCCGAGCACCCACCGATCGGTCTCTACCACGTCCTTGTCGGCCGGGGGCGCGGGCAGGCCCGTGACGTCGCCATCCTCGCAATGGCGACACCTCGCGATGCGCACGTCGCTCCAGGAGAGCTTTCGGCCGCAGGAGCAGGAATCGACGAGGCCCGTCCCGTGCGTAGGGCAGGTGGTGACGAATTCGAGATCGCACCAGAACCGATGATGCGCGGACTCGGAGATGCAGCGTGGGCAGATCCGGCGCGCGGCCCGCGTCAGGTCGCGGAGCACGCTCAGGCGCTCGCCCCGGAGCATCACGTGGCCGTTGCCGGCCGGGACGGGCGTCGATTCCATGAACGCGGCCGGATCGCATCTCAGGATGGCGGCCAGCCGATCCGCACCCTTCCCGATCCTCAGGTGGGCGACCTTGAGTCCCGTGAGCATCGAGACGCGGGTCGAGGCGAGCAGGCCGTTGCGCTCCGCGAGCCGCAGCAGGATGCCGTGCGCGGGTTCGTCCGGCAGTGGGGAGAACCAGAGGGGCAGGGGAGTCCGGTCCATCGTCACGCTCCATGCCTCAGCGGGGATTTCCCGGGCTTCGCCTTGCGAGGGGCGCGGTTCTTGCGCGCCTCGGCGAGCTTCTCCTGCCGGCGCCCCTGCCTCCGGGCGCGGAACCCGTCGGGATCGGGAAGCGGGATAAGGAACGGGTTCTCCCCGTCCGGCGTCCCGGTCTTGCGGCGGTAGACTTCCGCGAGGAGCGGCACGGTGACCGCCTCCTTGCCGCGGTCGATCGCCTCCTTCGCGGCGAGGCTCACGTACTTGGTGATCGCCGCCACGTAACCCTCGGATGCCATGTGCAGCCGCAGCGCGGTCGCGGACTCGTCGAGATGGGAGGGCTCGTCGAAGGGCAGGTCATCGGAATAGGCCTTGAGGAACATGCGGTATTCGCCGCGCTCGTCGAGATCCAGGGCGAACGGCATCATCCTGAACTCCTCGTCCTTCAGCGTCTCGAGCTGGGCGTTCTCGAGCAGGAAGTCCGTCGCGTGGGGGAGGCCCACGCAGGCGACCTGCACCCGCGCCTCCTTCATGAGCACCTTGAACACGTCGGCCGCCTCGTAGGGATCGCGGGTCAGGTTGCTCTCCGTGATGTGCTGGCACTCGTCGAAGATGATCAGGCGGATGCCCTGTTCCCTGATCTGATGACGCGCGATCGACGTCATCTCCGCGAGGCTCGCGCCCCTCGGGATCCTGACGCCGATGGCGGTGAGCGTCGCGGCGAAGAGCTGCTTGAAGGTGGCCTTCTTGTCGACGAACACCTTGAGCACGGGACGCACGAGGCCGTGGCCGGGCCTCTCGAACGTCACGCTCATCGTGTGGGGGTATTCGGCCGCGTCGGCCAGCAGCAGGTTGTGGTCGTCCTTCAGGGTGCCGAGGTACTCGCCCCGCACCTCCTCGAGGAACTCGTCGGCAGCCGTCGTCTTGCCGACGCCCGTCTCGCCGACGACGAAGGAGCAGCTCGCCTGCGGCCCCTCGTGCCATGCCCTGTAGCAGCGCCGGAGCACGCCCATGGCCTCCTCCATCGTCGGCGTGACGGCGAGAAACTCGCCGAGGTGCCGGCGCCGCT
This sequence comes from Microvirga massiliensis, assembly GCF_001006805.1. Taxonomy (GTDB): domain Bacteria; phylum Pseudomonadota; class Alphaproteobacteria; order Rhizobiales; family Beijerinckiaceae; genus Microvirga; species Microvirga massiliensis. The sequence goes on from NZ_LN811372.1 coordinate 26,181, forward strand.
CCTCCGCGCTGCGTGATGCCCAGGCCATGCTTTCCTCCCCGTCCCTCATTGCGTCCTCCGCCGCCGGACCACGATCGGCTTGCGAGGCTTGGGCGGATCCTCCGGAGCGGGACCGCCCCCGTCGCTCCCGAGGGCCTCCTCGATCGCCTCGACGTCGACGCGGCGGACGGGGATTCCTGGATCCCGGGGCGGTGGCTCGAGGGCCGCGGTGCGGGCGCGCCACGGGCCACGCTCGTCCGGGGGTGGGGAGGCGATCGAGCCGTTCCGGTGGTCGTGCGAGCCGAGCTCGTCCTCGCTCTCGTCCGGGGAGTGGCGCTCGCCGCGCAAGTGCTCGGACGCGTTGCGCCCATCCGTCACGAAGCGGACGATCTCCTTGGGCGGTGCCTTTCCGGGCTTCCGGCGGGCGGCGTAGAGGTCCGTGATCTCCTGTGATGATCGCGCCCGGGCGAGCGCATCGTCGGGATCGAAGTCCTCGGCCGCGGCGGTGGAGTTGACCTTCTTCCTGAGCGTCCTGAACTGGTACAGCGTCATGCCCGCCGCCTCGGGATTGCCCTCCAGGTAGCCCTCCACCCACGCATCCCGGTCGTCCGTGCGGGTCGGGTCGAGCACGTAGGCAGTGCCGAGGTCGTACGGATCGATCCTCACCGTCACGTCGGAGGCGCCGCCCAGCCTGTTGCGCAGGGCCGAGAACGCATTCGAATTCCAGCGGAGCGTCTCGAACCGGATTCCGTCGGTCCTCAGCTTCGCCGGGACGACGAGACCCGTGAGCGGGACCATGATCTCGTCAGCCGGCGCAGGCCTCTCGCCGACCTCCTCCATGCCCCGCACCCAGCGCTTGATCGGGGCCTCACCCGTCCCGGAGTGGACCTCGGTGTGGTAGATGTCGACGATCCACTTGGCGATCACCCAGTTCGCGTCCGCGAGCGTGAGCACCGCCTCCTTCTCCGACCTGTAGTTCCTCCGGGCCCTGGGATTCGATTTCGTCGTGCCAGGCGCCCGGTGGATGAGGCGCTGGTTGAGCGTCCGGAACCAGCGCTCGAGCCGCCCCTTGAGCCATCCCGAGGCGCGCGGGAGGTCCACGATCTGCATGTTGAGCGCGGCCTCGGTCGCCCTCATGGAGGCCGAGCGGAACTCCGGCCCGTTGTCGCAGAAGAGCCTCAGGGGGGATCCGTAGCAGGGCCAGTCGAACTCGAATCCGACATCCCGGCCCACGGCATCGCAGACGGCCTTGAGGAGGTCCTTCTTGCGCCGGACCGCGATCCTCAGCGCCTCCATCACGCTCACCCAGGACGGCGGGGTGAAGGTGAGCGAAAAGCCCAGGATCATCCGCGAGTAGCGATCCATGATGACCGTGAGCCACGGGCGCCCGAGGACCCGCCCGCGCTCGTCGACGACGATGAGGTCGAGCTGCGTGTGGTCGACCTCGGCCTCGTCGAGCGGCAGGTCGCAGGGGGGACCCGAACGGACCGCCTTCATGAGGAAGTCCGCCTCGCGCTTGCCGTGCCGGGCGTGCGTGAGGTCGTACAGCTCCATCCGGCCGATGGTCCTGGCGACCGCGTGCCTGCCGAGGACCTCCTTCGCGCCGAGGTCCGGGAGCGCCAGCTTCTCGTTCCTCGCCCGCAGAAGGATTCGATCCCGCGCGCGTTCCCAGGCGTCCGCCTTCGATCCGACGATCCCGTTCCGGTAGGTCTCGTTGATCGCCTCCGCGATCTCCTCCTTCACCCACGCCTTGTGGTTCGAGGTGCGGTTTCCCTTCCTCCGGTGGTTGTCGACCAGGGCGCGGATATCACGCCCCGCCACGAGCCACCTCAGGTACCAGGTCCGGACCCTGCGGAAGGAGGGAGGCTTCGGCGGACGGTGGGCATTGTCCGGATCGGCCATGATGCGGTCGATCAGGGGCTTCACGTGCCTGCTCCTGTCCCGCCAGGGGAGCGGCAGCTCGTCGATGGCCCTGACGAACGGGTACTTGCAGAGCGCCGACTCGCGCTCGAGGTCCGAGAACGTGCCCCAGTCCACCTGGAGGTTCGCCGTGACGTTGGGATCGAGCGCGCGGTAGGCGGCGTCGGTCGTGATGCGCCCCTCGCGCATCATGTGGAGGATCGCGTGGTGGGTGAGCGGCCTCTCGGTGCCGGATTCCTTGTCCGTGAACACCCTGACCTGGTCGCCGGGCGGGCCGACGAGGTAGCGGCGGGTGTCGATCCGGACGGTGTCCCCGGTCCTGATGCGGACCGGAACGTGTGCCATGTTCATGTCGTCGTGCCCCCTGTGTTGATGATAAGGAACGGATCCGGCTCAAGTTTTCGTAAAGCCGGACTTGCGCCGGAACCAGGTGCGGCGGTCCATCCGGAGGTGCCCGAGCCAGTCGAGCCGCAGCGCGAGCGGGAAGGCGTCGAGCCGCCTGCCCAGCCGCTCCTGGAGCTCGCTGACCGAGGATTCGTCAGGGATTCCCGCCAGCGCGTCGATCGCGGCGACGTCGTCCCGCCGCGGACGGTACGGGTCGAGGTGGCGCAGGAGCATCTTCGCGTTGGCGAGCCGGGGCTGGACCCGGATCTGCTCCTCGGTGACGAGGCGGAACCCGAATCCCGCCCGGTGCGCGGCCTCCTCCATCGCGTCGACGAGGTCGCGCATCCAGGCGCCGTACGATGCGTCCCTGCCCGTCAGCCACCCGACGGTGCGCACGATCACCAGCTCGCGCCGCCCGCTCTCGCGCGCGATCATGTAGTCGGGAAACCACGCCCGGGTCTCGCCGCGGTGCCCGATCTCCAGCGGCTCGGGCTGGTCCGTCATGTCGGCGACATCGCGCGAGAACGCGTCCGTCACCGTGAGGAAGTCGAGCGCGAGAAGTGAGCGCGCGCCGATCAGCTTCCGGCCGAGGCAGGCCATCGGGGACTCGCCGACATAGCGGTCCTCGTGACCGGTCCTGATCCTGCCGGGGCGGGCGCCGACCCTGCGGCGGCGTTCGCCCGTCCGCGCCTCCGCCTTGCGCGACGGGGCAGGGCGGGGCGGCTCGTGGCGCTCGGGTTCACGCTCGGGACGTGCGGATGCACGGCGGCGGCGAACCTCGAGTCCGGGGCGCTTGCGGTCCTGAGGGGAGGTCATTGCGGCCTCCCTGAGAGCCGGGCCGCGTCATGACCGACGCGGCCTGCGATGCATTGGACGTCACCAGCGACCGACCCGATGGCACGGACATTCCGCCCGTGGACCTCGGTCAGGCTCCCGCGGCCGGGCCGGGGATTCGCAAGTGCGACGCGGTGTGTGTGGTTGTGCTCATCGAAGTGGAAGGCGAGGACCTCGGGACGGGGGGTGGCGACCCCGCCCGGCCCACGGACGCCCCGGGAGCCGGAAATCCCCGCGGCCGGAACAGCGGGAACGGGATCGGCGGGTGTCAGCCCGCTATGCGCCATCCCCCGATGGCGGTGCCCACGCGGCCACCGAGGTCAGTGGCGCGGTCCTCGAATCCCTGCCCGCCCGCATCGAGCGATGCCGTCGGGCGCTGGCAGGCGATGTTGCCGTTCGTGTCGGTCGTCATGGCGCGAAACTCCTCATTCCGGCACCGGAGCGGTGCCTGGTTCTCTCTCATCGGGACGGGTGGGTTCCCGATGCGGGCGTGACGGTGCGGACGGAGTCCGCGGATCGTCAGGCCACTATGGGGAGGAGCGCCGTTGCCTGGCGGAGGGAGCCATGGGAGGCGTGAGCGAATGCGTCGAACATCGGATGCCTCCTCCGGCTGCGGTCACCCGGGCGGGTGATCCGATCAATGAATCCTTCGCGCCGGGACTCGGCCTCGCGAAGGGGTGGCTCGTCTACAGCGTGACGGTTGTCCCGAAAAGATCTCATCGCGGGCTCTCCTCAAGGTCGGTTACCAACCCGTTCACCGCATCGGGCGAATGCGGAACGTCCCCCATCCGGGGGCGCCGGGCCGACGGCCGCCCCGATCTCCGCGGCGTTCACCCGGCCGCGCTCCGCGAGCGCCCGCGCGAGTTCCTCGAGCGCCCCGCGCCGCTCCCGGAGAATGGCCTTCGCGCGCCGGGAGCACCGTTCGAGCGCCTCCCCGACGCGGCGGCGCAGCAGCGGGTCGCCACGCAGCCAGGCGAGCACGTCCTCGTCCCGCCGCGAGGTGAGGTAGACGAGTCCCTCGCCGAGGCCCATCGAGGTCTCCATCCCGGCGGCGAGCACCGTCGCCTGGTGGAGGTCCGACCGCTCTCCGCCGCCGCCCCCGCCCGCGTGCTCGCCGAGCACCACCTCCTCGGCGGCGAGGCCTGCGAGCAGCATCGTGATCTCCGCGAGATACGAGGCCCTCGTGCGGTCGAAGCCGGGCGCGCGGGCGAACCCCGTCTCCCCGCCCGTGCCGTCCGGGCCGACCTCCCGGAACACCTTCGCCTCGAACGGGACCTGGCCGGATTCGCCGCCGAGCAGGTGACCGACCACCGCGTGCCCGGCCTCGTGGATGCAGGCCCGCCAATGCGCCGCGTCCGACAGCCTGATCCGCTCCGGCAGGGCGGCCAGCAGGTCCTCGGCAGTCAGCTCGCGGCGCGCGGCCCGCGCCCTCCGGCGGGCGTCGCGCACGACCTGCTCGATCACGGCGCCGGACGCGCCCTCAAGGCGCGCCGAGATTTCGGATAGGTCGGCCCCGGGAAGCGCGTCCCCGAGGTGGTGGCGCAGGATGCCCGCGCGGGCCTCCGGGTCGGGGAGCGGAATCCTGATGTGCCTGTCGAGCCGTCCCGGCCGCAGGAGCGCGGCGTCGATCTTCTCCGGCAGGTTGGTCGCCCCGACCACCACGACGCCCTCGCGGCCCTCGACCCCGTCGAGGCACTCGAGCAGGCCGTTGACCACCTCGCGGCAGTACTGCTCGTTGTGGCCCGTCAGCGCCTCGCGGTCGCCGAAGGAGTCGAGCTCGTCCAGGAACAGGATGCAGGGCGCCTCCGCCTTCGCGGCCTCGAACGCCGCCCGCATCGCCTTCAGGAGGTCGTTGAGGTAGCCCCTGGCCTGCCAGCGGGCGAGCGAGTGGATGTGGATCGGCACCTCGCAGGTGCGCGCCAGCGCCCGCGCGAAGGTCGTCTTGCCGGTGCCCGTCGGCCCGCTCACGAGCACGCCGCGGTCGACCTCCGACCACCGGATGCGCCCCGCGCGGTAGTCCGCGAGGTCGGCGGCGAGCGCGCGTCCCCACTCCGCCGCCTCGCCGAGGCCGTGCAGGTCGTCGAGCGTCGGGTGCTCGCGGGCGGGCCTGCGGTCCGGCGGGTTGCACTCGGCGGCCCGCAGGCGTTGCAGCCGGCGGATCGCCTGCTCGGGGCTGCGGCCGGGCCTGATCACGGCACCGAGCGCGGCGAGGGGCACATCGAGGGCCTCGGCGAGCACGGTGTCCGCCGGGGCACGCCCGAGCACTGCGTAGAAGGCTCCCTTGAGGGCGGCCAGGTCGACCCGGCCGAGCGGGACGATGCTGTCCGCCGCGAGCCGGAAGAAGGCCGGGAACTCATCCGCGCTCGCCGCAAAGCCGAACACCCGGGCGTGCGAGGCGAGCGACTCCCGCATGGCTGAATCCGAGGGCTTCGAGCGCCCCTTCGGGTTCGTGGCGTCCCAGTGGAGGATGTCGAAGTCGAAGTCGGGGCGACTCCCGGCGAGCGAGACCAGGAGCCCACGCCCGGCCTCGACGAAGACGTCGCCGTCGCTCGCATCCGGCAGCACGAAGCCGACGATGCAGGACGTTCCGAGGAACACGTGATGCAGGTCCGCGTGGCGCAGCGCGCGGATCATCAGGTTGCGGGCGGCCTCCCTGGCCACGTCCTTCGCCCGGCGCCGGGCGCCCTTGCGCCTCAGGCGGTTGCGGGTCTTGCTCATGACTGTCTCCCTGCCGGGCGCGCGGGCGGCGCCGCGTGGTGTCGGTGGATCGCGTGGGTCGGGCGGGTCATCGGGGGGCGGAGGACGCACTGTCGTGCCGCCTGCCGAGGGCGTAGAGGCGGGAGAGGGTCCGCGCGTAGCCGAGCGCCGGGGCGAACACCCACAGGCCCGAGGTGACGCCTTTCCGGCCATCCCCGACGGTCGGGTGGCCGTGCATGGTGCCCGTCAGGCAGTGCTCGAGGCACGTGGTGAGGCTCCAGTCCTCGAGCAGGGGCGCCCCGGCGAGGGTGCGCCGCCCGGGGTGCTCGCCGCGGCGGATGCGCTCGAGGTCCTGCGCGAGGTTGCGCAGGCGCTCGATCCTGTCGTCGAGTTCGGGAACGGGGCGGCGGTCGCGGATCGTGATCATCATGGCGTGCTCCATCGCGTCCGGTCCCGATGGTTCGGGGACCGGCGATCGGTCGTGGCGATTGGGGAGGGAGGAGAGTCAGCCGCGGAAGCGGGCGACCCGGGTGTCGGGGCCGATGCGGGCCTCGTCGAGCTCGATCTCGAGGAAGCGGCGCAGCGCCAAGGCGGCGATCACGCCTATCGCATCGCGGGCGTCGCGCACCGCCTGCATGCACGCCGCGAGCGGCAGCGGGCCGTGCTCGTCGAGCAGCGCGAGCAACCGCACGCGGTCGCCGAGCGAGATCCGATATGAGGCGTAGCGCAGCAGGTCGCGCGCGTTCTCGAGCCGGAAGCCGTCGCGGACGTCGATCTCATGACGGATTTCATATCGATGGCCGAGGGACTGCGCGGCGACAGGCACCCAGCCGGGCAGGGGAGGTGCCCCCGAGGTCGGCACCGCATCGAGCAGCGTGACGTGCGTCGCGCGGGTCACCGCTAAGCCCGGGACGTGCCACTCGTCCCGGTGGTGCAGGACGCGGGGCAGGCACGCCCACGCGGTCACCGCGGGATCGACATCGAGCAGGCAGCCGACGTCACGGGCGGTCTGCGTCCTGAACAGCGGGCGGCCGACACAGCGGACGGTGCCGCGGGGCGGGAAGGCAAGGCCGGAGGCTTCCTCCCGGATACGGATCAGCAGGTTCGGATCGTCGTCGGCAAGGACGACGGCTTGCGAGGTGATGGGCATGGATACGCTCGTCCCAGGGCGGACGGCACCGTCCGCGTGAACCGATCAGGGGCGGGGGCTGGGAGCGTCAGCGTATGTACGAGGTGCGCGCGGCGACGGGGCGCGGGAGGCGCTGTCCGGGGCCAGGGGTCGATGTGGGCGCGTTCAACATGATGTCGAACAAATGAAGAACGTTGCGTCAATTGTCAAGCTAGAATTTTACCAAGCGGAACCAGTGCAGATACAGGCCGGACGAGGGAGGCGGGTGTCGCTCCAGTAGCCCCGTCAGGGAAGGCACGCTTTCGTCACCCCATGCCTGCCATTGCCTGAGCAGTGGTTCGGAGGATGGTTGCAAATCCGGCGCCCGCTCCGTCCCTATCGGCTTCCAGGCGTAGCGCCTCGAGTGCTCCGGGCGCGTTTGCCGATGATGCCTCCGAGCAAAGTGAACTCTGCTTCCAGCGATCAGCAATCTGGAACGGGAGGTGGCGGGAAATCCATCATATCGGCCGCGAGACCATCATCCCGACCGAGCGAGGCCGCGGCATGGCGCTGTGGCGCGAGGCCCTGTTCGCGTTCATGCAGCGCAATGCGGAACGGTCCGCCGCCTACCTCCGGATCGCGGACCCGACAGGTGGTTGAAGGTGGGG
>NZ_LN811372.1:34994-43095 GCF_001006805.1 Microvirga massiliensis
GACGACTCATGAAGCCTTCGGTCATCGTCACCCCGATCACTTGGTTTCCGCGCCTCTGCGTGATCCCTGGGATCGTCACGCGAGGATTTCCGGAACATGCGCTGGCGCTTGGTGCACCGGATCAGCGCGGGATGAGCTGGATGACCTTGCGGTTTTCCGGCTCGACCACGGCAATGACGTCGCCCGCGATCAGATAGCGGTAGCTCGTCGTGGCCGGGACCTCCGAACTCATGTCCTGCGGCAACATCAGGAGTTCGACCTCCGGGGGAATGATCATGCCGACCCGCGGCGGCGCGCCGAGATCGGCCTTGGGGAGATCCGGTCGTCTGGCCTGCTCGCGGATCAGCTTCTGCTTCGCGGACGGGAGTGGCGCAGGAGCCGGGGACTCGACCACGGTCCCGCCCGTCGGCTGTCCGAAAGTCGGGGTGGCGGCCAGGACCAGGATGGCCGCGACCGCTCCCGTCATGACGGCTGCCGATCTCATCCACTTCGGACCGGAGCGCCGCTCCGCGGAATATCCCGACATCGAACGAGGTGTTGCGAAGGCGCCCATCCTCAGATCTCAGGGACCGCCACCGCCGTAATAGCGGGCGCTGTAGCGATAATGGCGTTCCCGCTCGCGCTGCCGACCCAGCCAGTCGTAATCCCGATGGCGGGAGGACGGAGCATCCCAAAGCGGATCCTCGGTGAGGCCGGTGCGGTAGCCGCCGAGGCCCGTATCGTAGGTGAGCTTGTTCCACGGGATGGTGCGCTCCTCCTCGCCCAGGCCCGGGAAACCGCCGAACGCCATCACGGCATAGGCGATCCGGCCGCTGAGCTTCTGGGTCGCGAGCCGCTTGATCGTGCCGATCCGGTTGCCATTCGGATCGTAGACGGCCGAGCCTTCGCCCCGATCACGCTCGATCAGGGGCGTGGCCGTCCTCACGCCGGGGGCATTGGTCTGGGCCATGGCGCTCTCCTGCGGTCGTCAGCAGGCCATGAGAGATCCTGGCCTGCCTTTGGCAGAACGCCCGCTCGACAGACCCGTTCCTGGCCGGAGATGGCCCTCCGTCGGCGAGAGCGGGCCGTCACGGGGGAGCGGGGTGCTCGTCCACCAGGGTTCCGATCAGGCGCAGGAGTTCCTGCTGCTCCGGACCCAGTCCGGTGCTCAGGAATTCCGCGACGAGCACCCGGGCAAACTGCCAACACGCAGGCGCTCGGTGGCGACTTCTCGGAGTCAGGCCGCCAGCAGCTCGTCGGCCGGACCGAAGAACTCATAGCGGATGCGCTCCAGCGGGATGCCGATCCGGGCCAAGCCCCCGACATAGGCCCGCAGGAACGGCCGAGGACCACACAGGTAGTAGGTTGCCTCGGCCGTGGGCGTGTGCTGCGCGATCCAGTCCGTGCTGATCAGGCCCGCCTCGTCGTAGTCCCGGCCCTGAACGTCCGTGGCTTCCGGTGATTCGTAATAGGTGCGGACCACGATGCTGCCTGCCTGTGCCGCCACCTCCCGGACGTGCTCGCGCATGGCATGAACCCGCCCGTTGCGCGCCGTGGATGAACCATGTCGGCCGCCCGCGGCCGGACTGCACGATGGCCTCCAGCATGCTGACCATCGGGGTGAGCCCGACACCGCCACTCATCAGAACCACGGGGCGAGAGCTCTCCTCGTCGAGAAAGAACTCCCCAGCCGGCGGCGCGACCCGCAACCGGGTGCCGGACCCGGCCTGATCGTGGAGCCAGTTCGAGGCAAGACCTGCCGGAGCATTCGGGGCCGCCTCCCGCTTGACGGAGATCCGGTAGGAGCGGTCGTTCGGGCCGCAGGAGATCGAGTAGTTGCGCTTCACGAGTCCTGTGCCGGGAAGGTCCAGCGCGAAGGTGAGATACTGCCCCGGACGGTGGCGCAGAACCGGTCCGCCATCGGCAGGGGCCAGATGGAAGGAGCGGATTATCTCGCTGTCCGGATGTGTGCTCTCGACCATGAAGTCGCGCCAGTCGTTCCACCCGCCGGGAGCCGCCGCGAGCTCCCGGTAGATCGTCCTCTCACGCGCGATCAGCACGTCGGCGAGGAGCCAGTAGGCCTCGCCCCAGGCCGCCAGGATCTCGTCCGTGGCGGCATCTCCGAGCACGTCCTTGATGGCGCCCAGGAGAGCCTCGGCCACGAACGGATAGTGCTCGGGCCTGATGCTCAACCCGACATGCTTCTGCGCGATGCGCTCCACGCGCGAGGCGAGCACGCCGAGATTGTCGATGTTGCGGGCATAGGCCACGATGGCAGCGGCCAGGGCCTTGGGCTGGGAGCCGGTCTCGCCATGATGCGACTGGTTGAAGAGATCGCGGATCTCCGGGTTCTGGAACATGCGCTCGTACATGCGCTGCGTGATCGCGAGGCCGTGGGCTTCGAGCGCGGGCACCGTCGCCTTGACGAGATCGATAGTGCGGTCCTCGAGGGTGGCGGGCATGGGATCTCCCCTCTGTGAAGCTGTTGGGGACGCCTGAGCCGGGACGGAGCACTGACCGTGAACTGTCCACATCAACTGAAGCCGCAGGCCCGGAGTTTCACGGCTACGGAGCGGTCGTGACCGGTTCCTCGAGCAGGGGGTCGGTCGGGCGCAGGAGGTTCCGCTGTTGCGGGCCGTGCCATTGCTCGGGAAGTCTCGGATTGTGAGACGTCGGTTGTCGAAGGACGACAGTGGCAGGAGAGCGGCACGGGGCGTTCGGTCCGGACGGGACGGCGTTGCGAGGCCGGAGTGATGAGATCTTGCCGGAGCGCCGGAACCGGGACTCCGTGCCGGCGTTCGGACCCTTGTCGGGCCTCGCATGCCGGTCTTGGGTGCGCGGGGACGGCACCGCAGGGAGGCCACCGGGTCCGAGAGAGCCGGGGCCTCCCTGCCTTTGCATGCTTGATCGATTTCCGGGAGACCGCGATGGGACAGGCAATCCGGCGCAAGGTTCTCGTGGTCGAGGATGAACCCGAGGTTCGCAGCCTCGCTGCCACGCTCCTCGAGGAGACGGACTTGCAGGTGGTGGAACTGGACAGTGCCGATGCGGCGCTGGCGTTCCTCGAGAACCGTGCCGACGAGGTCGTGATGGTGTTCACCGACGTGGCCCTGCCCGGCAAGTTCGATGGGGTCGACCTCACGCTCGCCTGCGCGGCGCGCTGGCCTCACATCCGGGTGCTCGTCACGTCGGGGCGGGTGAGGCTGCCGAATGACGGGCTGCCCAAAACAGCTCGGTTCATCCCGAAGCCCTGGCGGGCCTTCGATGTTCTGGTCGCCGCGGAAAGGGCGGCTGCTCACTCCGCGTGAACCCGTAGGAGCACGACACCGGGATTGGAGTCGCGGGTGAACTGCTGCGCTCGACCGCCCAGCCCATGCCGGCGATTAGCCCGGGCATCCTCATCCTGTCCTCTCGCAACAGCCCCGATCGCCTGTCTCACCCGATCCGCGTTGGCGTGACCCATAGCACGAACAGTCCCGACCGCCCCTTCGCGGGCATCTGAGGGCGCATCCTCCGCGCGGACGATCAAGGCGAGGAACAAAGCACCAGGCTGCTGCCTTCCTTTTGGGAGCGGGACAATGAATGTCGACTATCGCTGTCGCGTCTATGCGGCGTCCGTCGCGTAGCTCTCCAGTCGGATCCATCAGATCATGACCTCAAGTGCCGAGCTACGTGCAAAGGCACCTTTCGGCGCGATCTCCATCACCGGCGGCGTGCTGGCCGACAAGACCACGGCGCTGTTCCGCAGGTAACATCTCGTTGTATTGCCGCGCCCGGCGCGGTCGTGCCGGAGAGACTGATGCTCGCGATCCGCGCCGCCAAGGTCCTGATGGTCGCCGCAATAGCGTTCTTCGCGACGCTGGTCGCGTTCGGCAACATCACCGATTACGGCACCAACTTCGTTTTCGTCCAGCATGTGCTGCATATGGATAGCATCTTCCCGGATGCCACAATTGGATACCGTGCGATCACCAGCCCGACTCTGCATCACGCGGCTTACAATCTGATCATCGCGGCGGAGACGCTTACCGCGATTCTGTGCTGGATCGGCGCTTTCCGGCTTCTGCGGAAGCTGCGTGCCGACGCCATGAGCTTCAACCGCGCGAAGGGGTGGGCCGTGGCCGGCCTGACGCTCGGCTTTGTGGTCTGGCAGGTCGGCTTCATGTCGGTCGGCGGCGAGTGGTTTGGGATGTGGATGTCGCAGCAGTGGAACGGCGTGCCAAATGCCTTCCGCTTCCTGATGACCATTCTTGGCGTGTTGATCTTCGTGAGCCTTCACGACGACGAACTGGCGTAAGGGCCATTGCCTGTCCGGTAAGTGCGGTCACCAATGGCGCACGGATACCATGATGATCAACGCCTACAAGGACGGCATCCCGGCAATGGCAAGCCCTTTTCCGATGGCTCTCTCTTCCGACAATCGATCTCGGTTGTTGCGACTGCACCGGAACCCTCACCGCGCTCCCGGCTCTCGAAGCGCTCCTTTCAGATACGCCGCCCCGGGTGGGGCTTTCAGTTGCCCGATAAGGGAATGATCCGAAAGGAATTCGACCTCTTCGGCTACGTGGGAAATTTCGCGAGGCGGGAGTGACAACGAGTGATTTGAAGCGGCATTCGGTAGCAAAGACCACCAAACGCTCGGTAAGTTACTGAGCCGAGAAGATTATGGCCTCTTCCATGGTCGCAGAAACTTGGCGAGGCAGGGATGACCACGAGTGATTTGAAGCTCGTCCTGATCACGGGTGATCTCTAAATCCGTGGAGAAGTGGACGTTCCCCGGGCTCAATCTGGGACCGAGGTTGACCGAGGCTGTGTGAAAACCCGTGGTCTCCAAGCCGGTGAAGAAGAATAATCTAAACGAGTTGCGCCACTGGGACGTTTGAACCCGACCCAGTGCAGATTTCACCCTTAATTGGAAGAGTATTTCGCAATCAGGTTGTCGTTTCGCGTTTTCACACAGTCTGGACCCGAAGCGGTCATTCCGGATGAAAACGAGCATGGTTAGAAGTGAGTCCCAGGAGGGCTCGCACCCGGGAGCATGGATGCCTCCCCTGACGTGCTTCGGCTCGGCATTGTCCGCTCCATATGCCGATCCTTGGTCTCGGAGGTTTAGGCCTCGGGTTGGCCGGAGCCCCTGATGGCCGGCGGTCGTAGATATCTTCGCGCGAAGGTCTTGCGGTCCAAAGGCTCGCCCCAGGTGTCGGCGTCGATCCCGAAGTCGTTGTTGCTGTTCGAACCGCCCTTGGGACGGTCGGGGCCCTCAATGACCAGGAAGGTGCCGTCACCGCCATCGGCAAGATAGCCTCCCTCCATCTTCCAATGGAGGTAGGCCTCGTAGAGGTCGGTGAAGCTATTCATCGGACCCTCCTCAAACGCGAACTGTGGAGACCAAGCGCCACCAGAACAATCGCGGACGTGAGCCGTCGAGCGTGTGGCCTCGTTCGCTGGGTCGGTATCTTATCTCATGGAAATCTTTTCAACGCGGCAGCAAGCAGTCTCCTTTAGCTGCCTGACTTGCGAACCGCGTTGCTGATCGTCACCGGCTTCGGCAGCAGCCCCAGTATGTAGAATGTATCGGCAATGCGCTGCTGCTCGGCGACAACTGCTGCATCGAGCGGTTTGACCCCGAAGCTCTGGCGCCGGAGCGCAACCGAAAGGGAGGACAATGCCGGCGGTGATCTCACCAACTTCAATGATACGGGCCGAAGTCATGACAAAGGTCTCCTGCCGCCAGCGTCGAGCCGACGTGATGCAGGTGGTCCAGGAATTGGAAGAAGGTCGTCGAGTTACGGCCGACAGCAATTCCGCGAGCACCCATGCCCGCAACAGGAGATGGCAGGGAAATCGGAAGCGACAGAAGTGTTCGTCACAGACAATCCTCTGATCAGAACCACGATGCGTTTGTAACACTTCGTGGCGCTTTAGCGTTTGATCACGCGGCGCAAGCTGCACGTCTCAAATCACCGCGGCCTTCGGAGAGCAGAGCCCTCGTCAAGCCCAGGTAACGTGCCCCGTCAGGACCTGGGCTGTCAACGAGAATGTTCTTCTTAAAGAACATTGGGCTTGAGTGCGGATGCGCTCCCGCTGATTGCTCTGCGAGAAGATCAGCCTTCAAAGCTGTCGATCCTGCGGTCCCAACTTGCCGGTCGTGTATCGGCAGACGCGTGAATCGACGAACGAATTCGACGCACCTGCATGTTCATCAGCGCAGGGGCACCGCTTGTTGGATATGTGACTGGACCCGAGTCATGCTTCATTCCAACAAAGACGTCCTTCGATGTGGGCACGGTAGAGGATGACTCCACCGCGTGCACATGTTCTTTGGAAAGAACGTTCCCCTTGACCTTACAAGCGAACAGCAGGACTCTCACTTGATCCAGCCGAGCTCGCCTCGGCTGATGGATAACGCTGTGCGATTACGCGATTGTCTCGATGCGATCGCGTTGACAGCAGAACTCAAGCGACACCGCCGGGCGGGTATGCTGTCCTCTGCCACAAGTCGGACAAGATTGTTGCGACGATCACAGGCTGCGAGCACGTGTTCTGAGTTTCTTCCATACGAGGGAAGCGAACCTGCTATGTGGAATAACACTCTGCCGATCGCAGTGATCGGCGCCGGTTTCAGCGGCACCATGACGGCACTTCACCTGCTGCGCCGCTTGCCCGATCTGCCATTGCTGCTCTGCGAACGCTCGTCGGTCTTTGCGCGAGGAGCAGCCTATTCTACTGACCACCCCGTCCATCTTTTGAACGTTCGCTCCGCCAACATGAGCGCATATCCGGACCAGCCGGATCATTTCGCCTGTTGGCTCGAGGAGCAGATCGCAGCAGGTCCGGACGAGATCGCTCGGCATGTCCAGGATACGGTCGTGGGCACTTTCGTATCGAGGTGTCTCTACGGGCGATACCTGACCTCGCTTGTGCGGGAGAGCATCCGTGAAGACGACGGTGCATTGCGTCTGCGACTGATCCCCGATGAGGTTGTCGACCTGGAGCCGACGTGCCAGGGCTATCTCCTGACGCTCGCGGGCGGGCGCAAGCATGCGGTCGCGGGGGCTGTTCTCGCGGTCGGCAATTTGTTGGCGGATCAAACCAGGAATGGACCCTACATCGACAACCCGTGGGGCTCGGCTTTGGCCGAGGGGCTCCAGCCGGGCAGGCCCGTCGTCATCATCGGCACGGGATTGACGATGGTGGACGTCACCATGCAATTGTGGTCGAGCGGTTTTGCGGGACCCGTCATCGCCATCTCGCGTCGAGGTCTTCTTCCCCAACCACACGTCATGTCTGCGCCATGGCCGGTTCCGACCCTCGACAATGAACAGCAGCACTCGCTTTCGCGCTTGGTGCGCCACATCCGGCAGGACGTTGCAGCCGCCCGCAAGCAAGGAATTGCTTGGCAGAACGTGGTGGACAGCCTTCGCCCCATGACATCGCGGATCTGGCAGCGTCTGCCGGAAGTTGAGCAGACGCGCTTTCTTCGCCATGCGCGCCCGTGGTGGGACGTGCACCGGCACCGGACTGCACCTCCGGTCGCACAGCAACTCCGGAGTCTGATCGAGCACAACTACCTGAGCATCCGTGCCGGACGCATCACCTCGGTCGAAACGGCAGCCGGCCTTGCAACCGTCACCTACCGGCCGCGTGGAGGCGGAGAGGTGGCCACCCTCGACGCGCAGCGTGTCGTCAATGCGACCGGGGCGGTGCCAGCCGGCGATGTGCAATCGCCGCTCCTGCGGCGGCTTCTGGATCGCGGTCTGGTTCGGCTGGACCGGCATCACCTGGGCCTAGACGTGACGGACCGCCTTGAGACGTTTAGAGCCTCCGGGATGGTCTCACCCCGGCTTTGGGCGCTCGGCCCAGTCGTGCGCGGTGTCTTCTGGGAGTGCACGGCGGTGCCTGACATCCGCCGGCAAGCCGTGGAACTGGCCGACAGAGTGGCGGAGGACCTCCACCCGGAGGCAATTCCGGTCGGCCTTGTCCGTGGTGGGTGAGGCTGATCCGAGCAGGCCTGCTCTCGCTGGGCTTAGCCGGTGATCCCGGCGCTCCATATGCAGGCTGGTGAGTTTGCTTCGCCGGGTCATCGAGCGACCGCTCTTGTGAAGGTTTTCGGATGCCGGCC
>NZ_LN811372.1:43396-44868 GCF_001006805.1 Microvirga massiliensis
ATCCTCGAAGCTCGCCGTGTCAGGCGATCGGCCGAGGAAGGCGGCGAAGTCCTTGATGGTGTGGATGTAGCCTTGTTGGGTCTTCGGCGCTAACTTGCGGATCGCCATGTCTTCGATCATGCGGCGCCGCAACGGGCTCATGGCTTCGTCGGTCATGGGGAAGCTCCTGTCTTGAGTGAGGGTTTGCCAACTCCTCATCTTCAAGACAGGACGCCCCGCCTCGCTAGCGTATTGGCCGTGTCGGTCGCCGCAGCAAGCTACCGCGAGAGCGGTTTAGTCCTTTGGCACAGAGCTGAAGTTGGCCGAACTTCCGGAAATCGACGGTGAGCGGACCTTTAGCCGCTCAGCTCAATTACGGAGCTTGCTCCTTGCTGACCAGGAGGTTGGCGGGCGCAGCGGCGTCAGCGGGTCAGCCTTCGGTTATGGGTCGGCTCGGAACCGCAGGCTGCGTCCGAGGACCGGTCCGTGCAGGGTCATGTCGAAGCCATAGCCTGCTCCCAAAGGCTGCATGACTTCCCGGATGCACCACTCAGTTGCCCAGTGCCGCGTCCAGCAGGTGTGCGAGCCGCACGCCGCTTTCTGGAGCTGCTCCCGGATCACCGGTGTGCTTGCTGCGATATAGGCCGCATCGATGGTCACAGGACCCGAGGGCAACGCGCACGATCCTGGCTGCTGGGTGCAGTATCCCGTCCTGGCGTCCTTCGCGAGAGCGAACGACTCATTGGCCCAGTCGCGCGGCGCGGTTGCCGTCCACCGCTCGCTCAGGGCTGGTGTGATCGCACCGATCAGCGATCCCGCCGCCGCGGACACATCGTCGCCGACGGCCTTCAGCACGAGGCAATCATCCCAAGCCGCGTGAAGCACCCCTTGGCACTCCCCGCTGACGGCAAGGTCGTTCCCGCCGCGATCATCCACAAACGAGACGTGGAGCGGCGCATGAAGGTCGCCGAGCCAGTGGCCCAGGAACTTCAGCGCCGCCAGCCGATCCACCGCAGGCGTGGACGCTGATGAAAGGACAGCCAAGTCGTTCGCAATGGCCGTCAGGATACAGCTCTCCGCGAGCGGGCACGCCGCCGAGGCGAGCCCCTCTGCATTTCGGGGCACATTGATGAAGTGATCGCGCGCGCGCCGCTTCGGGCGATCCGGCCAGGTGCAGGCATCGCTGAAGGACGCGAACTCCGGATCGATCTGGATCAGCGTCGTGATCTCGGCGCGCGTCGTCGGCTTGACGAGGCGAAAGGCCATCTCGCAGACGATCTTGTGGCCCGGATCGTCCCAGCCCCAGGCGGTCCCGGACAATGCCGCGACAGCCAGAAGTGTCAGCACCACCCTTCGCATGGTCGTCCCCATCGCGTCTCTCAGGAGAGGCCATGAGTTTGAGGGTTCTGGTCCCCGGGGTGTGTCCAAGAGAATCTTCGAGCTGTTCATTGCCACACTTGGTCGATCCAACTCGGACATTTGGGCGCGAGGCC
>NZ_LN811372.1:45750-65686 GCF_001006805.1 Microvirga massiliensis
AGTATGCCGTTCTGAGCCCCCATCAAGGTGGCCGCGCTTGCTCAGGAGCCGGCGCACACAACGTGCGCGCCGAAGTCTTCACAGCGATTTGCGGAGTGGCCTGAGCGCCGTGCGAATCTCGGAGATCATGAACTCCGGCTGCTCCCAGGCTGCGAAGTGTCCGCCCTTTGGAAGCTTATTGAAGTGGATGAGATTTGGATATGCTTGCTCTGCCCAACTCCTCGGCGCTTCATACATCTCGTCAGGGAACAAACTGCAAGCGACGGGGAGCTTGACGCCTTTGGTCGCGAAGAAAGAATTACCGGCTACCGTTTGCTCCCAGTAAAGGCGGGCTGCCGAAATCGCGGTGCCCGTGAACCAGAAGAGCGTGACGTTATCGAGGACATCGTCGGGCAAGAGGCCTTCTTTGACCCCGGCAAACGACCTCGCGATCATGGCATGGCTCTTCCAGTCGTGGTCGATCATGAAGGCCGCCAAGCCGACGGGTGAATCCACCAGCCCGGTCAGCGTTTGCGGACGCGTGCCCATGACGATCGCGTAGCCAAACTTATTCTCACGAACTTGCTCGCAGGCCTTCCTCTCTTCGGCCGACAGATCATCGGGCAGAGGGTAGCCGGACCAGATGAGCGCATCGATCTCGGGCGGTATCACCTCAGGCATGTTGGTGTGGATGCCGAGCAGTCCTTTGGGTTCCTGAGTTCCCATGTAGTTGACGACGATCGAACCCCAGTCACCGCCCTGCGCCACATACTGTTCGTAACCAAGACGGGACATCAGCTCAGCATAGGCACGCGCTATGCGCTGGGGGTTCCAGCCGGTCGTGCTTGGCTTGCCCGAGAAGCCGTAGCCCGGCATCGATGGAATGACGACGTGGAACGCATCCGCTTCGCTTCCTCCGTGCGCAGTCGGGTCAGTCAGGGGCTCAATCAGCTTCACTTGCTCAATGATCGAGCCCGGCCAGCCGTGCGCGATAAGCAGCGGCATCGCAGTTTCATGTTTGGAGCGGACGTGAATGAAATGAAAATCTAAACCGTCAATCTCGGTGATGAGATTGGGATACGAGTTTAACTTGGATTCGATCTTGCGCCAATCGTACTCGTCTGCCCAGTAGCGCGCAAGTTCTTGAATAGTTGCCAATCGTACACCTTGCGATTCGTCCGCGACCGTTTCTTTCTCCGGCCATCTGGTTGCCTTGATGCGACGCTTCAGTTCGGAAATTTCACTTTCCGGGATGTCGACACGGAAGGGACGGATTACATCGCCTTCGGCTGCTTCAGGCCCGCCTGTGGGGAGCACAATGGGCGCAATTGCGGCCGAGGCTGCCACGGGGGTAGGCTGGTTCGGGAGTGATGATGGCTCCGACATTGATCTTCTCCACTCGTCCGCGTCGCCACAGTCGGCGAGCAGCGGGATCGGAGAGTGGTTGACCGCGAGATCCTGGCTTTGTGCACACAAGCCACCGCAGCGCGGTTGCCTAGATCACACTCAAATGCCGATGGAGGCTGCGGCTCTTGCGACGAGGTCCTCCTCCCGCGGGTTACAAACCACTCGGTTCAGGAGCGACGTCGGCAAAGCTGTCGATGAAAAGCGGCTCGTCGGGAGCCCAAGTCTCACGCAGGAACGTTGATTGGGCGAAACTATATGCCTCGGCGAACAGCCCAGCAAGCAGCACCGTTGAGACCGCCCCCATCTTCTACCTGCCGCAACCGTCGCCATTCGAGGCTCTGGCTGTGCCTATGCGCCTCAGGGGGACCGTGCTGATGCTGCGGCTGTCAGGACAAGGGCTGTCTCTTCCTGGCACATTGCTGAAGTTGACCGAACTTCTGCAATGGCGAGGTGATCGGACCTCCCGTTCGGGTCCTCTAGGACTGAAGTTGACCCCTTGCTGACGTTCCATGTCCGATATCAGAGGGTGCACCAGGCTCATTGGACCTACGAGGAGACAGCGCTTTCCTCCACCCCGTAGTGGAGCCACACGACCCCGCCATCCAGTGTGTCGGTAGCGAGGTGGCGTAGCGATCGGCCTGCGGCGGGCTTCTCATCGTCCCCACCGACATATTCGAAGATGCTGGAAACTCCGGCCAATCCGTCGATCCCGGGATAGATCAGAAGGCTGATCTCGTCGATCAGTGCCGCCTTCAGGAACGCCCCGTTGATCCGGCCGCCGCCCTCGAGAAGGAGAGTCCTGACGCCAAAGGTCTCGCCGAGGATGTCCATTGCCCGGTGGAGGTCATGGCCATCCGGGCCGGCAAACAGATACGAGACACCGTCCTCGCGCAGTTCCGCGAGATACTCATCCGAGACCTGCTCGCCGAGGACGGCCACGATGTGATCGCCGCCTGCGTTGTCCTGCCCGTAGTGCAACTTGCCATGCGGATCGATGGCCACTGCAACGTCACGTCCCTTGCGATCAGCGGCATGGGTGCTGCGTAGATTGCCCGGGAGGGCCCGAGGGGTCCGCGCGGTGCCTTCCGCGTAGGCCTCCATGGTCGTGCGGCCGACGATCCATCCGTCAGCCTCGAACCGTGACGCTACCTGCTCATAGGTCCGGTGTACGATGTCCGCGTCGATGCCCGCGGCCGGAGGCGTCCAACGCTCGACCAGCAAGCGTCCATCGACGGAACTTACCATATGGCAGATGATCTTGGGACGCATGCAAGCTCCTCTCCGCGATCCACCACGTCGCCAGCCAGCCGAATTCAGGTCAGTTGGCTGCCTATTGGATGATGGCGTCTTGATAAGACTTGATATGGGATGCCCGCATCAGATGCAGGCATCCGGCACTTGGGTGCTGGTCTCGTCAGTTCCGGTACTGCGCGTCGGTGACGTGTTCCAGCCAATCGACATTCTTGCCGTCGACCATGTTCGTGATGGCGATATGGCTCATGGAGTTGGTGGCAGTGGCGCCATGCCAATGCTTGACCCCCGGCGATGTCCAGATCACGTCACCCGGCCTGACCTCGCGCTTCCGGCCGCCTTCCTCCTGCACCCATCCGGTTCCGGAGGTCACGATCAGGACCTGACCCGCGGGATGGGTGTGCCAGGCCGAGCGTGCGCCCGGCTCGAACGTGACGTGGCCACCGGACGATGACATGCTGTCGTTCGGGGCATACAGGGAATTCAGGATGACGGAGCCGGTGAACTGCGCCGACGCTCCTTTTGCCGAAGGTCGCGATCCGTTCGGCGTGATGACCATGCTCTCGGCGAGCGCGGGCACCGTGCCGAGGACCGCGAGCGAGATGGCAGTCGCGATGAGTTGCTTCATTGTCTTCCTTCCCTTCCGTTGTCGTGAGTGATGGAGGTCGTCCGGTTCACCGGGCACCGACGCCGTCGGGATTGGCGCGGCCATGTCTCGAGCATCGGCAGCGGAGGATTGCCGGCCGCGTGCCGTTTCAAACCGAACGCATCTTCCGGAAATTGCCCCTCCGCCACATGATGCCCGGCGGAGGGAGCGGCGAGCCCGGGGCGCGCGGGTCGCTCAGAGGGGGTTGTACCCGGGCTTCTTGTAGACCGTGTCCCACTTGCCGACGATGTCCGGCTTGTAGACCTTCTCGGCCCACTCGGCCGGCGCGACGTCCTCGATGCTGACCGAGACGGATCGCTCCGTGGAGTTCGTGGCGGCCATGACGGCCTTGGTGATCTCCTCGGCCAGTTTCGCCTTCTCCTGGTCGGACCTTCCGGCATACATCTTGACGATCACGTGGGGCATGGTCTTGCGTCCTTCGGCTCGGTGCGCAGGCAACGGTGCCCGCGGTTCCGTTCGTCGTTCCGGTACCCAGCCGCTTATCGCGGCGTGCATTCCGATCGGATCAGAATTCCTGGCTCGTGGGCCGGAAGAGAATCTCGTTCACGTCCACGTCCTCCGGTTGGTTCATGGCAAAGGCGACCATGCCGGCGAAGGATTCCGCAGGAACGGCTCCCTCGTAGGCCTTGCGGAAGTTCTCCGCGATGTCGGGTTCGGTGATGCTATCGGTCAGCTCGGTCGCGACCATGCCGGGGGAGATGATCGTGGTGCGGATGTTGTAGGGCTTGACCTCCTGCCGCAGCCCCTCCGAGATCACGCGGACCGCGTGCTTGGTCGCGGCATACACGGTGCCGCCCGCCCGGACCTTGTGCCCGGCGACGGACGACACGTTGATGATGTGCCCGCTCTTCTGCGCCTTCATGTGCGGCAGCGCGGCGCCTATGCCGTAGAGGACGCCCTTGATGTTCACGTCGATGGTGCGGTCCCAGTCCTCGGTCTTCAGTCGCTCGAGGGGAGAGGACGGCATCAACCCAGCATTATTGAGGAGCACGTCGATGCGGCCATGGAGCT
This sequence comes from Microvirga massiliensis, assembly GCF_001006805.1. Taxonomy (GTDB): domain Bacteria; phylum Pseudomonadota; class Alphaproteobacteria; order Rhizobiales; family Beijerinckiaceae; genus Microvirga; species Microvirga massiliensis. The sequence goes on from NZ_LN811372.1 coordinate 50,066, forward strand.
GAACCGCTCGGTCCACCAGGTGCCTGACCTGCTCGTACTGCGTGACATCGGTCTGAACGACCGCATCATCGCCCAAGGACAGCGCCTTAGCGAGAGCCTGAAGCCGGTCGAGACGCCGTGCCCCCAGCACCAGCTTGGCTCCGTCCTGCGCGAGACGACGTGCCGTGGCCTCTCCCAGACCGCTGCTGGCTCCGGTGATGACAACCACCTTGTCCTTGATGCCTGATGTCATGGCTTTTCCTTTCCGAGGCTCGGGTTCAGTCGCCGTATTGTTCGTCGGTGACGTGCTCCATCCAGTCGACGGCCTTGCCGTCGAGCCTTTCCTGGATCGCGATGTGGGTCATGGCCGTGGTTGGCGACGCGCCGTGCCAATGCTTCTCGCCCGGAGGGAACCAGACCACGTCGCCGGGACGGATCTCCTGGACGGGACCGCCCTCACGTTGGACCCGGCCGACGCCGGCTGTCACGATCAGGGTCTGACCGAGGGGATGGGTGTGCCACGCGGTGCGGGCGCCGGGTTCGAAGGTGACCAGGGCACCAGCCGCACGGGCAGGCTCGTCCGCCTGGAACAGCGGATCGATCCGAACTGTACCCGTGAAGTATTCCTCCGGTCCTCTTCCGGACGGTTGCGAGCCGGCTCTCTTGATGTCCATGGCCAAATCCTTCCGTCGATGCGCGGTCCGCGCCTGCTGCCGATCATGAATCTAGCGACCGGGGGTGAGTGCGATCAGGAGCTGGACTCCGCATGGGGCTATTAGCGGGGGTTATGAATACGCTCGGAAACCCAGGCGTCAGCACGTGACCGCCGGCGCATGCAGGAGCCGCACCGCGACCGCGGCCGCGCCGAGCACGACGAGCGTGCTGGCGAGAAACACCGCTCCCAAGCCTGCCCCGCTCGCGATCAGCCCCAGGATCGGACTGGCGACGCCCAGCGCCAGGTCGAGGAAGGCCGTGTAGGCGCCCATGGCGAGACCGCGGCTTTCCGGCGGTGCGCTTTGCACGGCCTCGATCCCGAGGCCGGGGTAAACCAGCGAGTAGCCGACACCGGTCAGCACGGCCCCGGTCAAGGCGAGGGCAGCCCCAGGCGCCAGCCAGATCAGGGCCTGGCCGGCGGCTTCGATCAGCACGCTGACCAGCGCGACCTTTGCGCCGCCGAGCCTGTCGGGCAGGTGGCCGAAGACCATGCGCACCACCATGAAGGAGGCCGCAAAGGCACTGAAGGCGAGCCAGGCCGGACTCCAGCCGCGGTCGAGGAAGAGCAGCGAGATGAACGCCGTGATCGCACCGAAGCCGATGCTGCTGAACGCCAGTCCGATCCCGGGCACCCAGATGGCGCCGATCACCTTCGTGAAGGCTGGGCTGCCACGATGCTGGGGGGCGACGCGGCGCAGCGGCGCGACCAGGAGCAGCGTGGCCAATGGCATCAGGGTGGTGGCCAGCGCGATCGCCAGGAACCCGTAGCTCGCGTAGAGCGCTGTGCCGAGCGGCGCACCCAGCGCGAAGGCGGCATACATCGCGGTGCCGACCCAGGCCATGACCTTGCCGGTGTGTCGCGCGTCGACGAGCGCCAGTCCCCAGCTCAGCGCTCCCGTGATGATGAAGCTCTCCGCCCCGCCGAGCAGGGCCCGTCCCAGCAGCAGGATCGTGGCCGATGCCACCGGAGCGCGGACGAACTGGAGCGACAGAAGGTAGAGAAGGCCCGCGCCCACGGCCATCGCCAAGCCGGCAACGACCGCGCGTTTGGCGCCGCGGCTGTCGGAGTAATGCCCTGACCACACGCGGGAGATCAGGGATGCCGCGAACTGGCTGCCGGTCACGAGGCCGACCACGAAGGTGCCGAGGCCAAGGCCCTGGTGCACGTGAAGCGGAAGCACCGGCAGGGCAAGACCGATGACGAGGAAGGCGATCAGGACCACCGCCATGATCGGCATCAGTGCCATCGCGACGCCGGGAACCGGCGTCGAACGGGACGGGGTAAAGGACATCATACGTTTCCAAGAAGTGCACGTGGACCCGCGAAGGCGTTCAGGCGCGGTGCGCGGTGATTTCGGCTTGAACGGCTTGAAGGACGATCCTTCACGCCGGGCGTGACTGTCGGGTCCGCGGCATTGGGGGTTTGCTGCGGAGCGAGGCCGCACGGGCTAGTTCGATACTTTCATGCGATCGAGCGTGAACACGAAGTCCTGGCCCTCCCGGGACTTGTGACAGGCCATGCAGCGCGTGACGTTCTCGTTCCGGTTCACCATCCGGTCGGCATTGAAGGCCTGGAACTCCCACTCGCCATTGCGGACTTCCGGCGGGTACTGGGTGCCCCAGCCCACACGCTTCTCCATGACGACGTACCGAAAGAGCTTTCCGCCGCGGTAGTCCTCCATCGTGATCACCGTGCCGCTCGGGAGCGGCTGGCCGCTCCTCGCCGCGTCGATGGCCTTCTGGCTCGTGAACAGCTCTTCCCTGATGTTGCCGCGTTCCACCGTCGCGTAGTGCGTGCCCTCGGCATAGTTCTCGGGGAACCGGACCAGGTCGCCGTCTGCCCAAGCGACGGCCGCGGCTGCACCGAGGGTCAGCGCCGTTGCAAGCGTGCGGATCGGGATCGCCTTCATGACTGACCTCCTTCAAGGCTTGTGGGGCGCGCAGGCGCATCCGTCCGGAAGCACCTCGCCCGATCCGGGCCCGACGGACACGGTTCGCTGCGCCAACGGAGGAAATCTAGTTCTTGGCGCGGCATGCGATTAGATGGCATTATCCGCATGGGCCTATTAGGGAGGCTTATGAATGGCGGGAGAGAACCTGAACGACCTCCTGGCGTTCCTGAGCGTCGCGAGGGAGCGGAGCTTTACCAAGGCTGCGGCCAAGCTCGGGGTCTCGCAATCGGCGCTGAGCCAGACGATCCGCCAGCTCGAGGAGAGGCTCGGCCTTCGGCTCCTGACCCGCACCACGCGCAGCGTCTCGCCAACCGAGGCCGGCGAGCGCCTGCTCCGAAGCATCGGCCCGCGGCTCGACGAGATCGAAGCCGAGATCGAATCCTTGAGCGAACTCCGCGAGAGGCCCGCCGGCACCATCCGGATCACGGCCACGGACTACGCGATCGAGCAGGTCCTCTGGCCGAAGCTGGAGAGGTTTCTGCCCAAGTACCCGGACATCAAGGTCGAGCTGAGCATCGACTACGGACTGACGGACATCGCGGCCGAGCGGTACGACGCCGGCGTGCGGCTCGGCGAGCAGGTCGCCAAGGACATGATCTCGGTGCGGATCGGGCCGGACACCCGCTATGCGGTGGTCGGCTCAAAGCCCTACTTCGCCAGGCATCCGTCTCCCGAGACGCCGCAGGACCTGATCGGCCATAGCTGCATCAACCTGCGCCTGCCCACCCATGGCGGTTTGTACGCATGGGAGTTCGAGAAGGAGGGCGACGAACTGAGGGTGCGCGTGGAAGGACAGCTTGTCTTCAACGGCATCTTCCAGGTCCTCAAGGCAGCGGTGGCTGGCTTCGGACTTGCCCACGTGCCGGAGGACTTGGCGCAGCCCTATCTCGCGAAGGGCCGTCTCGTGCGGGTGCTCGAGGACTGGTGCCCGACCTGGCCCGGATACCACCTGTACTATCCGAGCCGCCGGCAGTCCTCCCCGGCGTTCGCCCTGCTGGTCGACGCCTTGCGCCACCGTGGCTGACGAACGGAAGAACGGAGGCGCAGCCAGCGGCCTGATCGGCTAGGAGGCGTCGACGGCGATCCAGCTCATGATCGTCCCGCCAATCGAACACAGCAGACCAGGCCCGTCCGCGGATGGGCTTTCGATCGCGCCTATCCCATCGACCTGTAGATCCTGTTCCTGCATGGGTGCCTCCACAGCCGACATTGCAATCAGGACCGTGATGAGAAGCCCTGCCGCCGCGGCCAACTGGGAGCCGATCGGTTTGGCGTCATCGATGACATCGATGACGTAGTCGGGAGTGTCGTCGCGGCGAGCACGGGGCATGTCGATCTTCCTCATTCTTGTTGCGATCCGCGCCGGGCTCTTGCCGAATGGCGCCTTCGCCGTCACGGCTCACGCGTCGGTCAGGTGCGAGACCAGCAGCGGCTAGCTTGGACGGCTGTCGAAGACGCCCTTGACCACCGGCAGGGCCGAGAACACGTTCGGCCAGCCGGCATAGAAGGCCAGATGCGTCAGGACCTCCGAGGCCTGCGACTTCGCCAGCCCGTTATCCATCGCCCGGTTGAGGTGATACGGGATCTGCGCAACCTGGCCCGACGCGATCAGAGCACTGACAGTGACGAGGCTGCGGTCCCGGGGCGTCAGGTCCGGGCGCAGCCACAGGTCCTTGAACAGCAGGTCCGTCGTGAATTGCAGCACGCCCGGGGACACGGTGCCAAAGCTCTCCTGATTGCGTGCGGCGCGTTGCGACTCGGCCGCCTCATTGAGCGGGAGAGGTTGTGGCGAGGCCATGGGAAGCTGATCGGCGCCGACTCCCCGCTGGGTGAAGACGTCCTTCGCGACGGCGACTGCCGCCATGGCATTGGCCCAGCCCGAGTAGAACGCGAGATGCGTGATGATCTCGGAGATCTCGGCGGGCTTGACGCCATTGTCGAGCGCCAGGTTGAGGTGGTGCGGCATCTCGATGGTCTGGTTGCGCGCGATGAGCGCCGCCACGGTGACGATGCTCCGGTCGCGGGGTGACAGACCCGGACGCTTCCACAGGTCCTCCTGGATCGTGCCGCTGGCGTACTTTTCGAGCGCTGGGGAAACCGTTCGGATGTCCTCGAGCGCCGGGGAAGCAGACGAGGTCGTCGACATTGCCGTGCCTCTCGATTGATCCGCGTGGGCAAACGCTGCGCCAAGGAGGGAAAGCGACGCCACCGTCGCTGCAAGCAGTCTCATGTCCGTGGGTCCTTTTGATCGAGTTGAGCCATCAGGCCCTCCGGAAACGGCGCTCCGGCTTGCCACCATCAAGGATAGGTGCTCGTTCGGCTCGGATTAGCCTCTCGATCCCGATAGGGCTTATCGTTCCAGCTTATCAATGAACGCGGTGGGCCTTCGTCGCCCGGCTGGTCGGGTCAGGACGCATTCACTGGCGGTCGACCGTCGCTTCCTGGGCAATCGGCCGGGGCGTTCTGTCGGCGACCATCCTGGTCCGCCACCTGCTGCCGCTGTTCCCATGCGGGGTTCGGCTTGGTGGCCGTCACCGGCACCGCGATGTTCGCCGGCATCGCTCTGGTCGTCACCTCCAGCCCGGCAGCGCTCTGGAAATTCGGGCTGATCGCCCTCGCGGGCGTGAACATCGTCATCTTCCACACCGGGGTATACCGGAGCGTGAAGGACTGGGACCTTCACGCCCGGACACCGCGAGGGGCCCAGGTCGCCGCGCTGGTCTCGGCGTCATCGTGGACAGGCGTGGTCATCGCCGGACGCCTTCTGGCGTACTGACCGGCACACAGCTTTGCTCATCTCTGCTGGGATGGAGAAGGGTGGGCGTGTCACTTCGGATGTCATGAATTCTCGAATGTCCGGATCTGGCACGGAGCTGAAGTTGGTCGAACGTCAGCTTCCGGGCGCGGTAGAGACACTGAGCTATTCCTGATGCCGATGGTCAGGTTGGCGCCCACGAACGGGGAACGTGCATGCTGCCTGCCGCCCCGGATCAGGAGTTCCAGGGACAGAGGGGGAAGCACTGCGACGCCGTGGGTCTACGGAGTTTGTTCGGCTGCGATGGCCTCACGCGAAACCGTTGCCCTGGCTTGCGCGGACTAGGCGCAGCACCGTGTCACGATCACCCGCCTAGAAAGCCTGCAAGGGCGTCCTGCCCGCGCGGGCGGTGTCGGGCGCCAGCAGGAAGTCGAGCGTGGCCCATGGTCCCTCAGAGGCGAGGCCACGGATGAGGTCGGTGAGACCGGAGATGACTTCACCCTGCTGGAACCGGCAGGCGGGATAGCGCCAGTCGCTGCCCTCCAGGATGGCGAGCAGGGTGCCGGCGCGCCGCCGCTCGTCGCCGACCTCACGCGCAATCCCGAGCAGCCGCGTGGCCTCCTCGGCCGATTGGGCACGGCCGGCCCGGCCCAGCAGTATCTCGCGATGTTCCGCATCCCGGGCCAGCGCGGGCGCGAGCGGGTCAGGATTGGTAACGGCTGGCACGACGACCTCGGAATTGGTTAGGAGACTGCCTGGCCGGTTGTCCTCGTCAGGGGAGGGGGCGAGCGACAAGGCCCGTCGGGGAGTGGTCCCCCTGAATGTTGCCCGGGAGCTGTCGGCGAATGTGCAAGCGTTCTTCGAGCAGTCTTGACCGCCCGTCACGAATGGACCGGATGCTCGTCCGCCAGGGTTCCGATCAGGCGCAGAAGCTCCTGCTGCTCCGGACCCAGCCCGGTGCTCAGGAATTCCGCGATCCCGACATGCTCGACCTGCCCGCCGGAGGCGATGTTGGCCTCGTGACGGACGAACACCGCGCCGGACGGATCCCGGATCAGGTACCAGTGGTCGCCATTCGGGCTGTCGTAGAGCTTGCGGGCTTTCTTCATGCGGGTGGTCCAAGACCGAATTCGCCCAGCGCCGCTTTCGTGAGGCCGTCGGGTCCGAGTTCGGGAGTGCCGTCGAGGCCCAGCAATTCGGCCAGCCTGTGCCGCGCCCGGTTGACCCGGCTCTTGATTGTGCCCTCCGCGACCCCGCAGATCCTGGCGGCCTCCTCGTAGGACAACCCCTCGGCCGTGACGAGGAGCAGAGCCTCGCGCTGGTCCAGCCGCAGCTTGGCGAGCGCCGCACGGAAGTCCTCGAAATCGACGTGGTCCTGCTGGTCGGGGTGAGCCTTCAGCTTCGCTGCGTAAGCTCCGTCGACGTCCTCGACCTCCCGCTTGCGCTTCCTGTAATCGGACAGGAAGAGGTTGCGCAGGATGGTGAAGAGCCAGGCGTGGAGATTGGTGCCCGGCTCGAAACGGTCGCGGTTGGCCTAGGCGCGCAGAACCGTGTCCTGAACGAGATCGTCGGCGCGCACGGGACTGTTGGTCAGCGAGATCGCAAAGGCGCGCAGGCTCGGGATGGCTGCGAGGAGTCCGTCGCGCAGCGAGGCTTCAGGCGTCATGCCGTGAAGCCTCCCGGATCTCGACCTCCCGGATGAGCTTCAGCAGATGGGCCGGCACGGGCTCCGCCAGAAGATCCGCATACATGGCCCGCAGCCCGGCAATGATCTGGAATTGCGCGGCAATCCGGGCATTCCGCAGCAGGCCATCGCTCCGCGGCAGACCGGGAACTGCCGCGAACAGGCCCCTGGGCTGCTTCTCCTCGATCGGGTGAGCCATGATGGTGTTCCTTCCGAAGCCGTGTTCCGCGAAAAACTGCGCGGGGAACGGGCCAGACCCGGCCTCGTTCCGGAGGAACAAACGATTTTTTAACCTATGTTTATGTCACGGGACGGCCGGAACCCGAGGCCGGCCACGCTGTTGGTCTGGCACCTCTCGCCGGGTTCTCGCCTGCCGTAGGCGGTGCGCTCACCCTGGATGCACTCACCAAAATAGCCGCCCTGACCGTGAGCAGCGTAGGGCGGCGACCCCGGCGAGAATTCTCCGAAACCCCAGACGCTGAGTGGCTGCGTTCGCCTGCCGATGAGACGAACCGACGTTCGGTTCGGCAGGGCGGGACGGCTCGGGCAATGCCCCGCTCCCTTGTCCCCGGAGCCGACCGGAACTCGATCGGTGCCGCATGGTTGCCTGTGCCGCGGGATCCCATGAACCCGTGCACGCCTTCGGGAGAGATTGGGCATGCAGGCGATGTATGCGGTATCGGGGAAATACTGGCGCGAGGCGTTGCTGTTCGCGGCCCTCACACGCATCGCGGCGGTGGTCGCGGCGCCGATCTGGCCGTGAGCATCACCACATCCCGCGACAGTCGGCGCCGCACGCCGCCGCAGGTGATGCCTCTCCGGATCATGCGAGAGGCCTGTTGCCCGCCCGAACCGTCCTCAACCTGATCGGCAGGGCAGGTTCCGCATCCGTCCCGGGTTTCGGTTCCTCAGCCGCAGCCCGGCGCCCTTTCGGGGTGAGGGCGTAGACGGCGGTGACGGTGCCCTCTGCCGGACTGTCCCGCAGACGCACCCGCATCAAGTGCTCACTCTCCTCCAGCAGCCGGATGAGGTGAAGCTCGCCGGGCCACACGCCCTGACGCGGCCGGGTGATCGAGGCCAGGCCCTCCGGGTCGGCCGCAGCCCGCCTGAGGATCGCGAGCAGGTCGGGTGTCATATCGGCTTCCGGTGCGCCGATCAGTGGAGCCGAAGGCCGTCGAACATCCTGGCGGACGCCATCTCCTGTTGGAGGTCAGCAAGGCGCTGCACCAGAGGCTGCCGCTCCCGTGCATGGCGGCGCTCCAGTTGCGCCAGCAGGCGCTCCTTCACGGCATTGGGACCCGGGCATCGCCCCAAGCCGTCCCGCTCCGCGCCGTAGCGCGCCTCGAGGTCGGCCAGGGTTTGCAGGGTGCTTTGGATCTCGGGGGGCAGATCGGACGGGTGGGCATCGTCCGGGGCCATCGTCCCGCGAGCGCTGACAGGCGACATGTGGACCTCCCGTGTGGGATCCCCGCGTGTGCGGGTCGGTCAGGCCGAGCTTACTCCTTCCGCCCCGGGATGGGAGAGAGTTGTCTCGCGGTGCAGCGGAGATGGGATGGTCCGCGTCGAGATGATCCGGGCGATCTGCGAATTCCAACAAGAGCACGCCGACATCGCCGCTGACCCGAAGGCGTGCCACCTCGAGGTCGCCGATGTCTCGGGAGCCGCCGTGCTGCGGATCGATCTGGACGAGATCGCCAGGAGCGATCCGGGAGGGACATCCCTCAACCGAGAGAGCGAAAGGCAACGTCGGATCCGGCTGCCCGGGAACGGTTCAGGACACGAACACGCATGAGGGATCAATCCGGCAGGCATGGCCGAGGACCGAGTCGGCTGTTGGGAGACATCCGTCCGGGAAGGATACCGGCCCGCCTTCGGGTCGTCCTGATCGGGCCAGGGGTCTTGTTGCGGGAACGCCGACGCATTGAGGCGGCGTTCTGCCGCTTGAAGGACCTCCGACGCGTGGCTACCCGTTACGGCAAGCTGGCCGCCAACTACGCCTCCGCTGTCGCCCTTGCTGGCGTCGTCGCGTTCTGGACCCGACAACGAATAGCCGGAGCTTGTCCCTTGACCGGATCAACCGATGCCGCCCGGAAGTTCGACGCCTCTCGGGCCGGGGAGTATGAACAGCAAAGTCGCATCGCCTTGGCGGGATACGACGCCTGCCATGAACTCGCCGCTTGCATGCTGGCCGCTGCACTCGGCAACGGGACGACCGCACGGGTCCTGGTCGCTGGAGCAGGCGGGGGAGCGAAAGAGGTCGTGACTGCTGGAGCGTTGGAGCCGCACTGGCAGTTCACGGCGGTCGATCCCTCTCAGCCCATGATGGAGCTTGCTGTCGCACGCCTCGAGGAGCACGGCCTTCGGGATCGGACGGACGTGGTGCTCGGCACGGTCGATGACCTGGCGCCCGATGAGCAGTTCGACGCTGCCACGCTGATCGGGGTATTGCACCACCTGCCTGGAGACGAGGCCAAACGCGCCATCCTGCGCTCGCTGGCTCTGAGGCTCAAACCCGGAGCCCCCCTCGTGGTTGCGGGCAACCACTACGCCTACGCCAGCCAGCCGCTTCTCTTGGCCGCCTGGGGCGAGCGCTGGCGTCAACAGGGGGCAAGCCCTGAGGAGGTCACCGCGAAGCAGGCCAAGATCCTGCAAGGGGCCGACCCACCCCATTCGGAGGAAGCGGTCGCGGCCTTGCTGCGCGACGGCGGCTTCGAGCCGCCCACGCGATTCTTCTCCAGCCTGTTCTGGGGCGCTTGGATCACGCGGCGACGAGCGGAACGGAACACAAGCGATTGAGTCCTGGCCCTGAACATGAGGGCTCCAGGATTCCCTCAATGAACTTACGCGCGCGAAAGACGCCGCGCCGGATTCGCATGACTGTGCGTCCGTCCAGAAGGCGTAAAACAGGCGCGTTGCAGCTCTCGTCGCAGGAGCGGGATCCGGCGCAGCTCCGTCGTGTCATCGGCCCTCCGGCGGGCCTGCCATCCTGGCGGGGAAGGGCCCTGCCAGGGGAGGAAGCTGGCAGGGCCACAGTTGAGGCCGAGGAGACGGAAGGACCTCAAGGCCGCCTCTACCGGAAGGACGATCTCTCCCGCTCTTACACAGGTGAAACGGGGCCGCAGTTTCTCCCGCCGGACGCCTGGAGCGTCCCGCCCGGCCCTCTCCTACTTTCGAGGATCGCGGCGCTTCGGGAGCCAATGGATAAGACGGGCCGGTCGAGCTGCTTGCGGGAGGTCTGGATGAGGCGCTCCGTGTCTCCGGCGGATTTCGAGACAGCTCGAGCGACAATCGCACCGCGCGGTCATGGCTGCCGAGAGGGTTCGGCCGGGTGCGACGGTTACTCTCCGATCGGCTCGTGGCCTCAGCATATGCTCCGCCGCCCGGAGCCGTCGCTCAAGTATGTTCCAGCCACGGATCGGTCATCGGCACTCAGGAAGTCAGCCGGCAGGGAGGATCATCCGGCTCCCTGGCATGCCTTCTACCGCCTGCGTCTCCACACGCCGAGCCGGGCCGAGCGGGCCTGATCCTCGGCCGCCTGGAGTTCCTCGGGCGCGTCCGGGGTCGCTCGGCCCCCGCCGGCCGCCAGAATGATGGCCGAGAGATCATGACTCCCGATCCGGCAGCGCTGGAAGCCCGGTGTCTCACCTGGCGCACAGGCAACCTCCCGGCGCCGCAGGAACCGGGCGAGCTGCCGGGCCATGTTGCCTCTCTCGCCCTGAATCCCTTCCAGGCGAATGACCGTGCCGCGAATGGCCAGGGTCCCGGTGTCCAGCACCTCCGGAACCCCGCGCACGAGGTCGTCGCCTGGTTCGGACGGCACGGGGTCACGCGGACCGGCTTCGGGTGCCGCCTGATGGGCCGGAGCCTGGCGCTTCCGGGCCAGCAGCGGAGCGGCCCGGCTCTGGAAGTCGCGCCAGACCTGCGCCGGCAGGTCTCCGCCCACGACCTTGTTCATGGGCGTGTTGTCGTCATTGCCGACCCAGACGCCGACGATGAGATCGGGGGTGAAGCCGATGAACCAGGCGTCCCGGTATTCCTGCGTGGTGCCCGTCTTGCCGCCGGCCTGAATGTTCGGCAGCCGTGCCGCCTTGCCGGTCCCCTCGCGCGTTACCGCCTGAAGGAGGTCGAGCATCATCCCCCGGCTCTCGCCAAGGTCGGCCGGGGAGGTCGAGGTCGGGGCCGGGCGGGTGACCAGCACCTGCTGGCCACCACCTTGAATCGACCGCACCGTGTACGGCTCCACGGTCTCATTGCCGGTCGCCACCACCGCGTAGGCGCGCGTCATCTCCAGCAAGGTGACCTCGGCGGCTCCGAGAGCCAGGCTCGGCACCGCCGGCAACTCCGAGCGGACGCCGAGCCGCTTCGCCGTCTCGATGACGGCCTCAATCCCGACCTCGTCCGCGAGCTGCGCCGCCACCGTGTTGATGGACTGCGCGAAGGCGGCCCGGAGGGGAACCGGACCCTTGAAGCGCCCGCTCGCGTTCTGGGGCTCCCAATCGCCGATCCGCGTCGGCTCATCCACGACGGTCGACTGGGGCGTGTAGCCCCGCTGCAAGGCGGCCAGGTAGACGAACAGCTTGAACAGGGAGCCGGCCCGTCGCCGGGCCTGGGTGGCTCGGTTGAACTGGCTTGCCTCGTAGTCGCGCCCGCCGACCAGCGCCCGGATCGCACCGTCCGGGGCAAGGGCGACGAGGGCCGCCTGCGAAGCGTTCTTCGGTCGCCCTTCCGCCTCCAGGCGCCGCGCGATCACGCCCTCGGCGAGCTGCTGCAACTCGAGATCGAGCGTGGTGCGCAGCGTCAGGTCACCCGAAGATCCGCCCAGGAGACGCCGCGCATCGGCTGTGGCGATGTCGACGAAGTAGTTCGTGCCGGGCGGCGTCTCCGGCGGCGTGCGGAGACTGACGGGCTCCGCGCGCGCGGCATCCGCCTGCTCGGGTGTGATGGCCCCGGTCTCGACCATGGCTTGCAGCACCGTGTCGGCCCGCTCCTTCGCTCCACCCAGGTTGCGCGTGGGGGCAAGCTGCGAGGGCGCCCGGACGAGGCCGGCGAGCAGGGCCGCCTCGGCGAGCGACAGGTCCTTGGTGGCCTTGCCGAAGTAACGCCGGGCCGCCGCGTCGACCCCGTAGGCACCGGCGCCGAAATAGGCGGTGTTCAGGTAGCGCACGAGGATCTCCTCCTTGCTGGCCTGTCGCTCCAGCCAGAGCGAGAGGATCGCCTCCTGGATCTTGCGGCGCAGGTTCTGCTCCGGCGACAGGAACATCAGGCGCACCAACTGCTGGGTGATGGTGCTGCCGCCCTCCCGGGTCTCCCCGGCCTGCCAGTTGCGCCACGCGGCGCGGACGATGCCTTGAGGATCGATGCCGAGGTGCTCGTGGAAGCGGCGGTCCTCGATGGCGATGATGGCCTGCCCGAGGTGCTCCGGCATGTCCGCTGCCGTGAGCTTGCTGCCCTTGAAGACGCCGCGGGTCGCGAAGGTCTCGCCGCCGTCGGCCTCGAGCACGAGGGCGCTGGGTGTCGGGTCGACCTGCAAGCCGCCATTCAGGGGGAGCGTCGCGATGCTGTAGATGACGATGATGGCGAGCAGGGTTCCTGCGGCGCCCGTGACGATCAGGGCGTGGCGCAATCGGATCCGTCGCAGGACGCGGTGCATTTCCCTGCCGACGCGCCTCAGGCCGTGGACGATGGGCTTCCGCCATGGCCCGAGCACCGCCCCAGCCTGCACCCGCACGATGCCGGCAAAGCGAGCTGCACTCGCCCTGATGGCGCGGGTGCCCGCGGCGAGTATCCGGACGAGCCGCCTGCCTTCCGCCCACGCCTTCGTTGCGGCCGGTGCCGCCGATGCGGCGATCCGTTCGAGCCGGGAGTGCGTCCGTGGCGGCACTGGCTCCGCCAACGACAGGATGTCCCTTTGCGGCTGGTTCCCGGGAGGCTCATCCGTCGTTGGGTCGGGTGTCGTCACGTCCTCGGCTTTCCCCTGCTGCGCCGTTACAACCCAGGACCCGCCATTCGCGTTGCGCCGGGCAGGGCCGCTTGTGCCCAAGTGGAGCGTGGCCGTGCAAGAGCCTCCGCTGCCACGTCCCCGGGAGGGATCCGGTTTCCGCAAGACAGGCTGAAGTCGGCTCGAGCTACCCTCAGCTCTGGATATCCCGGACGGGGAGAGGAGGCGATCGGCCAGCCGTCCGGCAGGAACCCTCCGTGGCAAGGTGCCGTGTGCGCTCGCGGAACTCCCGCCCGCCGGGTGCGTTCCGGGGCAGGGAGCGTGCTGCCTGCCAGCGCTCCCGCAGCAGCGGTCGCAATACTCTGACGGCTTCGCAAGTGAGGGATCGGGAGGCGATCGCGGGTGAGCCGCAGGCACCAGCCACTTATGGCTGAGGAACCAGGCGTTCCCCCGATCAGGAGCCAAGGGTTCCACGACGGCGAGGCTCACTGACCTGACAGGCTCGGCCCCGTCCGGTTACGATCCCGGCGGGGTCGATGTTTCTCGTCCGCTCCGCGCTACGGGCTCCGTCTTAACAAAGCTTGGCCTTAGTGTCGTCGCATCCGGCACCGACCTTCCGCGGCTCGAATCACCCGGCGGAGGAGGCTGCATGCGGAGGACTGCGGAGGCATTGCGCTTGATGATCGTCGAGGATGAGGCCGCGATCGGCCTCGCCCTGGCCGACGCGCTCACGGACGAGGGGCATCGGATCATCGGTCCCTTCACGACCCAGCGCGAGGCGCTGGGTGCTCTGGATCAGACCCGGCCGGATGTTGCCATTCTCGATCTCACGCTCCGGGACGGCTTCTGCTCCGGCCTGGTGCGCGAGCTGCGGTCCCGCGACCTGCCGTTCCTCGTCTACTCCGGCCATGCCCGGAAGCGGATGACCACCGACGACCTTCAGGGCGTGCCCTGGATCGAGAAGCCGGGTTGCTGGAATGAACTCGCGACCACCCTCGACACCTTGGCGGATCGGGTGAGGCGAACGCCCATCTGAGGCGCCCGTCGGTGTGAGCCGCGGCGGATCAGGTCGTTGTGGCGCCGTTCAGGAGTGATCGCTGACCAAGACCAGCGGCAGGATTCCCTCGCCTGCACCGAACCAGGAGGCGCAATCATCATGATGCAGCGACCATCCGAGCCGTCCCAACCGGGATCGGTGAGCCGTTGCGGGTGAGGCACGAAGGGCTGACGGTCGAGCCCTGTCCTTGGGTATCCTCTCGACCTGCCGACGCGATCGGGAGCGGGGCGCAGCCCGTTCGGGAGCCATGACGGCGGGTCCTGACCTCCGCGGCGGGATCCTGGAGGCTCTCCCGCACCTTCGGGTCTTTGCGATCTCGCTCACGGGTGACCTCGATCGGGCCGATGACCTGGTCCAGGAGGCGATCGTGAAGGCACTCGGCCATCTCGGCCAGTTCACGCCCGGCACGAACCTGCGGGCGTGGCTGTTCACGATCCTGCGCAACGAGTTCTACACCCTTCACCGGAAGCGCCGGCGCGAGGTTCAGGATCCGGACGGCCTCCTGGCCGCGAGGCTCGCCGCCGCCCCCGTTCAGGATAGGCACCTCGACCTGGAGGATCTCAAGGCCGCGCTCCTGTGGCTTCCCGTCGAGCAGCGCGAGGCCGTGCTGCTGGTCGCGGGCGGGATCAGCTACGAGGAGACAGCGCAGATTTGCGGAGCGGCCGTCGGGACGATCAAGAGCCGCGTGAACCGTGGTCGCAAGAGCTTGGCGGAACTGCTTGGGATTGTGGATCCGGAGGACATTGGCGCGGACTGTGTCATGAAGGCCTCCTTGCCCCGTGAGTGATGGCTCGCGGCAGCAGTTGTTCGCATCCCGGCCCAAGCCGACGGAGGCCGCGAGTGAAGGTAGCCTAGCGGCGGTCGGTCCGGCGACCTTCGCCAAGGTTCCCGGAGAAGCTGACGGACGGCCCGCACCACGCGCGCGGCACGCATCCGGATGTGATCCGCGGCGGTCCGCTCATCCGGATCGTTCGAGAAGGCCTTGACGAGCTCGAGCACCATCGTGACCCGGCGGCGGCCCCTCGGGTCGAGTGCGGCCAGCGTGTCATCGAGGTTCACGCCTGTCGTGCCGCGCACCGACGCGGTCTCCGCGATGCCTTCGATGCGCGCCTGAAGGCGGAGGATGTGGCGGGCGACGGTCACGGGGAAACGCAACTCGGGAGCTATAGCTTGGTCCGAACGGCTGCGCTGCATGGACGTTCCACGGCAGCGGTGCGGCATTTGGTTAGCGGCCTTGCCGCATCCGCGGCAATCGAAACGATCTCGCGGCCACGCTGTTGGTCTGGCATCTCTCGCCGGGTTCTCGCCTGCCGGAGGTGGTGCGCTCACCCCGGATGCACTCACAGAAATCGCCGCCCTGACCGTGAGCAGCGTAGGGCGGCGGCGACCCCGGCGAGAACCCTCCGAAACCCCAGTCGCTGGATCATCCGCGTTCGCGAATGTTGGCGTTCAGTCCCTCGCCCTCGCGCTCGAGGTGCAGGTAGTCGGCGTTGAAAGCTGCAACCCTCTGCAAGGCATTCAGGTCCAGAAGGGTGAGGCGCC
>NZ_LN811372.1:66707-75340 GCF_001006805.1 Microvirga massiliensis
CATGGCACCGCAGGCAGGCTGTCGTCGTTGGCCGACCACAACGGAGAGGAGGCAGCCGTGCCCTGGTTCTACTTCCATCTGCGGGGCCCTGACGGTCTCAGCCGCGACGAGCTTGGGCTCGACCTACCCGATGTGGAGATTGCCTTCCTGGAGGCGGATCGGGCCGTCAGCGACGTCGCGCGGGAACTCCTCGCCGAAGGCCAGAACCCGAGGGGCTACGCCTTCGAGATCGTGAATGCGTCAGGGGATCTCGTCCTGGACCTGCCGTTTGCCGAGACGCTCGACCGCCAAGCAGGCCGGCAGGCCGTCAGCTTGTCGAGAACCACGAGAGCCGCTGTCGCGCGGGCGGAGCGGATGATGCGCCTCACCTCCGAGGTGGCCGAGCAGGCGAGGATCGCCGCGGAGAACCTCCGGCGGGCACAGGACCTGTTGAGGAACCTCGGCACAGGGGACTGCGCTCGCAGGTGATCCTGAGGAACTGCCCGGGTCTCACCCTCTGGCCGATCCGGGTTGCGACCGGTTCTGTCGAGCTTCGCGAGGAGGCTTGCCAGCGGGCATAGCGGGCGCGGGACCTCTTTGCATCTCTCCGCGACCGGGCCTGGATGTCCCGGCAAGCACAACGCGAGTCCTGGGGGCGCCGGAAGTCACAGGGTCCGAAAAGAAAGGCCCTGCCGGAGAGAGATGGCAGGGCCAAGGCGAGGCTCGGGGGCAGATTGAGCCTCAGGCCCTCTCTACCGGGAGAACCGTCCTGCCGCTGTCACCTGGGTTAAAACTGGCCGTAGTTCCTCGACTACTCCACCCCGCTGATCGCCCTCAGCCGCCGCAGCTCATCCGGAGGGTGCGGCAGGAGGGGATCGAGTTCCGCCCCGATCTGGTGCATCCGCTCGAGCTGCTGCTCGACCTGCGCCAGGAACTTCGCATGCAGGTCCCGGAGCCGAGCCGTGTCGGCCAGAGCCGCCTCGGCGCGCTTGAGCAGAGGATCAGCATGAGGCCGAGAGGCAAAGACGAGGCCGGCACGTCGATGGTCCTGGGCCTCGGCGATCGCGGCCAGCGCATCCAGCCGATTGGCTTCGTCAAGGGACGGCTGGCGATCGTCGCACAACGAGATCAGCCGGGCGACAGCTCGGGTCTCCCGGGCGCGTCGGCGGTAATCGGCAGCCTCGCCATCCAAAGGCACAGCCCATGACCTTCTTGCGGGGCAGGCGGACAACGCAACACTGATACCACTCGTTCATAGAGCCTGCCGGAAGCCTATCTGCGCCAGTGATTTTGGCAGGCCGCCTCACAGCGCCCCCTGCTCCATAAAGCGCCTTCTGGGAATCCGACGCGGCCCCGTTTGGGCTTGCCCCCGAACGGGCGCATAGTGCTGCCATCACTGGCAGATCCGACCCGTAGGCGCCGGTGGCTGAGAGACCCCGTGCTCCCGCCTGCATGGCCGAGGGGCGTCCTAATGCCCGACCTCGAGCAGGAGCGCCTGGATCTCGACACGGCCGATCGGCACCTCGCCGAGGGCGAGCGGCGGATCACCGACCTGATCCTCCTGATCGAGGACCAGACCGCGCAGGGCCGCGACACCACCGAAGCCCGCAAACTGCTCCGCAACTTCGAGCAGACCATGGAGACCTGGCGCGTCCATCGGCAGCTCATCGCAGACGCGATCGCGCGGGCGCAGCCGCCTGATCCGGAGGCCTGCTAGGGCGCTTCTGGAGACTGCGGATCCTCATCCGTGGCACGGAGGGTCCTGACCTCGCGCAGCTCCTCGGGCCGGTGCGGCAGCAGCGGATCGAGCTCCGCCTCGATCTGCCTCATCCGTGCGAGCTGCTGATCGACCTGCTCACGGAACCGCTCATGCGCCTCACGGAGCCGAGCCGTCTCCGCCAGAGCAGCCTCAGCGTATTTGAACAGCGGATCGTCTTCGACGGACATGACGGGCTCCGCATCCGGACTCCACCCCTTCGACCCTGCCAATGCCCGATCAGGGTCGCCGTTCCATGGTCCCGCCCAGGCTCGGAGGGAACGGGACCTGCTTACCCGAAGCCGTTCCCCTGGCCCGTGCGGACCGGGCGCAGCACCGTCTCACGATCACCTTCCCGCGGGGCCTGCAAGGGCGTCCGACTCGCGAGGATTCCGTCGGGCCCGGTAGGACGTCGAGCGTCGCCGGGGATGCATCCGGTTCGCACCGCGAGACACAGTGACGGCGCGCGTCCATATGGCATCCGCGGCAGCAGACGGGTGCTGATCGGCACCTCAGCAGTCCCTCGGCGCCCTCCTCCCGGAGGACCTCATCTGGAACTTCCTTGTCCTGAGGCGTTCCTCCGGCAGCGCGGGGACAGCCCCGCAAACCTCTCGGGAACAAGCAGGAGAAAGGCATGGCAGAGCGGATCCTGTGCGCTTGTGCCGATCGCGCCGACGATCCTCAGCGTGATGCGGCACGGGATGACCGCACGCATGCGGTTACGCCCGATCCCCCGTGGACGAGTCATGCTGCATGTGGGAACCCCGATGGCTGACATCTTCGCCCTGACGAAGCCGCCGTGGGAGATCGTCGTCCGGGCAACGGTGGTCTACTTCGCCCTGGTCCTGCTCGTGCGCGTCATCCCGAAGCGGCGGGCCGGCAGCATCTCGCCCAACGACATGGTCGCCCTGATCGTCATCGGCGGCTTGGCGACGGACGCCATTATGGGCGGCTCGGACTCCGTCACCGACATCGTGCTCATGATCGGGCTGATTGTCGCCTGGAGCTATGTCACGGATGCCCTGGAGTTCTACTTCCCGCCGCTGGGGCGGTTCCTGCGCGACCGGCAGACGACCCTGGTCCGCGACGGTCGCCTGCTGCGGCGGAACATGCAGCGGGAGTTGATCACGGAGGACGAGCTGATGGCGATCCTGCGCGAGGAGAGGGTCAGCGATCTCTCGATGGTCGAGGCAGCCTGCATGGAGGCGGACGGGCAGATCAGCGTGGTCCGGAAGTCGCGATGAGATCGTGGTGGGCTCACGAAGGGCACCGAGCGCGTCGGATGGGACCGGAAAGGAGGCGTGCCGACCGTCGCCGACCGGGAACCAGCTCCCGGCTCGTCCGTTGGTCCGATACCCGGTCCACTTCTTTGCCCCCAAAGGGCCGGGACCTCCAAGCGCTCCTCTCCGGGGCGCTTTTTCTTCGGCCCGGCATCAGCGCCCCGGCCGCCCCGATGCCGGGACAGGATCCGGGGAGCGGGAACCAACTCCAGGCTCGTCGGTTTGGGCCTCCTATGAAACACCGTTACGAAATCCTGGATCTTCCCGTCGTTCTCCTGGTCAAGGACGAGCCGCTCGTGCGCCTCACCCAGGTCGATCTCCTGCGCGAGGCCGGGTTCTGGGTGGTCGAGGCCCAGGATGCCGACGAGGCGTTCGATCTCCTGCGGGCCAGGCCCGACATCGACGTCGTTCTCACGGACGTGGACATGCCGGGTTCCCTCGACGGCTTCGAGTTTGCCCGGCTGGTCCGGCAGGGCTGGCCCGAGGTCGGCGTGCTGGTCATCTCGGGCAAGATGACGCCTCGGCCCGGCGACCTGCCGCCCGGGACGGCCTTCGTGGCGAAACCCGTGCGCCCGGCGATGCTGGCCAGGCACCTCCGCGAGGCGATGGACCTGCCGAAGTCCCGGCGGCCCGGCAGCCGCGAATCCTTCCATCCGGCAGGCGAGGGGGCATCGGCCTGAGGCCGGAGTTTGGAGGGTGACCTCCTGGCGGTGTCCTGCTCGCCGGAGCTGCCATCGGCTCGACCGTTCCCGTCCTTGCGGATCACGGCGAGGGGTGGCGGTCCGCAACCCTCGCCCTCATCGGTTCCGTGGCCGCCACCTCACGCCACGGACCGCACCCCACACTCCTGGCCCTTCCGCCACACGATTTCCGCCCGGTGGTTGCGGTTCTTCAGGGGCAGGGCCAGCTCGAACACCGACGGCAGCGCGTCGTCGCCCGTGATCACCAGCCGCGCGCCTTGCTCGGTGATGTCGCGGACCACGCAATCCATCGTGGAGTAGCGGTAGTTGGACTCGATCCTTCCGCGGAGCAGGGCGCGTCTTCGCGGCAGGCTGTGCCTCTCGAGCACCTGGGCGGGGTTCGTCTCCGGGGCCGGAGGCTCCCGGCCCATGAGCTCGGCGGTCGAGCAGCAGTCACGCGACATCGCAGCCATGATGATGCTCGACGTCGACGCGGTGGCCGCGCGGCGAGTTCACGACCACTGCCGTGAGATGTCCGATGTGCGCTCGCTTGCGCGAGCGGGAGATGGCTCGCCGATCCGGACAGAGGTTCGGACGCGCCTTCCGTCAATCCTGGCCCACGGTTCTTCGCGCGCGCATGCACCGCGTCAGATCGCCAGCGGAAAGCACACCCGTGTGCACGTGCCCTTCTCGACCGGGTCCCGCTCGACACGACCGGCAAGCTGCTGGGCGAAGGCGTCGACGAGGGTCAACCCGAGGCCGCCTTCGCGCGGCGGTCCCATTCCCTTGCCATTGTCCTCGACCGTGACGCAGGCCTCCCCCGTATCGTCGTCCATCCCGAACGCCACCCGGATGAGCCCGCTCTCGGCCTCGTCGAACGCATACTTGACCGCGTTGGTGACGAGCTCGTTCACGATCAGCCCCGCCGGAACCGCCCGGTCGAGGGGCATGATCGCAGGATCCGCTTCCACCTCGATCGCGACGCTTTCGCGGCGCGGATCGATCTTGGCGCACAGCGACCGAAGATAGTCGCAGAACTCGACCTGGCTCGTTCCCTCGGTCATCGACAGTTGGTCATGGGCAAGCGCAATCGCGTGGACCCGGTCCATGACGCTGGCGATCCGGTCCCTGCTCTCCTGCGTGCGGGCGGTCCGGCGCTGGAGCGCAATGAAGGACATGATGGTCTGGAAGTTGTTCTTCGTCCGATGCTGGAGTTCCTGCACGAGCGTCCTCCAGACAGCCTCGGCCTCGGTGTGCTGCTGGGCGACCCTGATCCGGCCCTGCTGGGCCTCGTGGCGCGCGAGGGCCATGCCGATCATGTTGGCGTAAGTCGTCATGAAGCCGACGTCGCCGTCGTCGAAGGCGCGTGGCTCCTCGGCATCGACCTCCAGCACGCCCCAGGTCTCGCCGTCGATCATCACCGGAACGTTCAGGGCGGAGACGATGCCGTGCTCGCGCAGGACGGGCGACATACGGAACTCGCCATCGTTCGGCAGATCCTCGACCATGACGGGTGTGGCCGTCTGGATGGACCGGCCGGGCGGAGAGGCACTGTCGATGGAAAAGGTCGCCACACCGACGAGGCCCGGCTTCCAGCCTACACCTGCCACCATGAGGAGATCGCCGTGATCCGGGCGATAGCGCATCACCTTGCTGTGCCGGATGTGGGTCACACGCGAGACCTGGGCACAGGCGTGCTGCATGAGCCGCTCGGGCGGCAGGTTCTCGGAGGCGATCCGGCTGAAGGAGGCCAGTGCCCGCTGGTATTCCATCACGCGGGCGAGTTTCGCCTGGGGGTCCGATGCGCGCTTTCCGGGCATGAGGCTCCTTGGGTCAGCACCCGCTCGTCCATCTTCTGTGGCCTGCAACGCCGCGTGCTGGACGAAGTTCGACGAGGGCATCCCCTGACCGCGTCCATCATATCCCAGACACCCAGTAAACCAGGTGGGAAGGAGTCGCGCGCGGGAGCGGCCGTTGCTCTTGCTGCGCGCCGTGGCGGGCCTGATCATCCCGGACCGGAGCCTAGCGGCTCCCGCGCCGACCCGGGCCCCGCCCCAGGCGGGGCCTTTCCTAGCCCCTGGGTCGACATCCCGTGGGCCATCCATGGCCTCGTCCCAGAGGGCAGGCGGATCAAGCCCCGCACAGCGGGCGTCAATATCCGCTCGCGCGGCACGCGTCAGACCTGCAACCTTGAGATCGGCATCGAGCAAATGTGCGCCGATGGTCTCCACATCCGGGTCACCGACAAGGCCCGGACCGTGATCGATCTCGTCCGCTGGGGCGGCGTCCGGCAGCACGCGGTCGAGGCTGTGCGGGCCTAACCTGGCCGATGAAGGCAATGCCCAGCGGCTCCATGCGATGGCGGACGAGTTCGACATCGGCATCTCGCGGGAGATCGTTCCCCTGTCGGAGGCGATGTATGTCGCACGGGAGCGGGGGCACTGGAGCGGGTGCGTGCCTGAGAGGCTGGGATCCGGGGCACGCAAGCCTCCATCATCTTCGAAAGCTTGAGTCCCGCCTGACGCGCGGCTTGGTTGTTTCTTTTCGCTCGCATGGCTGTGGAGACGCCCGGGGAGGCCTTCTCACAGCAACCTGCTTGGTGCCGATTCAGCGAAGCTAGCCACCGGCGTGGAACGACAATTGGCTCGTTGCCACTGGGAGACCGACACCCGTCCTTTCGAAACCCTACCAGATCACTGGCATCGGCCTTCCAGCTCTGAACTCGCCTCGCAGGGTCACCTTGCCCGCCTGATCTCGGGCAGCGAGGAAACATCGACGACGTGGCTGGGAGCGCGGGAGAGAACCTGTCCTCCTCGCGCCACCCGTCCAGCGACGGCAAGCCCCTGCCTATTCCGGCAGCCCCGCCATTCGCAGGCCCTCGAGAGCGCGGGCAAGATCCTCCGGACGCCGGAACGGAGAAGCGATGTTCGCGTAAGTGCCAAGCCGCAAAGCGGGATCGATCTCGCGCAGTCGCGCCATCGCGTCGTGTGCCTCTGCCACTCGGCCGGACAGTGCATAAGCCACCGCCGCGACGCGCCACGTTCCAGCCCAGTTGGGTTGCTCGAAACGCGCTTTGGTGGCCCACGAGGCTGCCTCATCGTAGTGCTCTGCGCAAATGTGCGCGAGGGCCATACCCGTGCAGCTAAAATAGGAGAACAAATCGAGAGGGCTCAGGCGCATGGCCCGCGCGAAGCGTTCGACTGCGTTGACCGGCTCCCCGAGATAAATGCGCAACCAGCCGCTCATGCTCCAGGCCGCAGCCGAGTTCGGGTTCAAGACAATCGCCCGGTCGACGTGCGCAGCACCAGCCTCGACCTCACCCGCAAGGTAAGCTAGGCAAAATCCGCCCGACCAGAGCGCAATCGCATCCTCCCTGCCGAGAACCGTTGCACGACGCGCGAGCATCACACCCTCTGCGGTGTCGTGGGTTGGATCGCTCATCCAACTGTTGGTCTTGCAGACGTGAATGGCCCAGGCCGCCATCCCGCAGGGCGCGGCATAGTTCGGATCGAGCTCGATCGACCGTCGGAACAGCCGCCTCGCGTCTGACACGCTGTCGGGCGTCAGAAGATAAAGGCTCGCCATGGCGCGCAGGTAGAAATCGTAAGCATCCAGGCTGTCGGTCGGCTTCCGCCCTGCACGCTCGATCTCCGCCCGCTGGAGCCGTGGCTCGATGGCCCCAATGACGCTGGCCGTGACCTGATCCTGGAGATCGAACACGTCCTCGAGCCCGCCCTCGAAGCGATCCGCCCAAAGATGAGCACCACTCGCCGCCTCGATGAGTTGCGCCGCAATTCGCACGCGGTTCGATGCCTTGCGGACACTCCCTTCGAGCACGTACCGGACCCCGAGGTCCCGCCCGACCTGCTTCATGTCGACCGTCTTGCCCTTGTAGGCGAAGGACGAGTTGCGTGCGATCACGAACAGCCAGCCAAAGCGGGACAGACCGGTGATGATGTCCTCGACCATGCCGTCAGCGAAATACTCCTGCTCGGGATCGGCACTCAGATTCTGGAAAGGGAGGACGGCAATCGAAGGCTTCTCGGGAAGAGGCACCGCAACCGACGGCATCGTCAGGCCACCGCTCAGCCGCACACGATAGACCCTGATCGCGCGTGCAATGTTCTTGAAGTGCCGCTCTCCAGCATCCTCGAACGTGCAATCGAGCTTCCCTTCGGTGTCCTCCTGCACTCGCGACGACACGCAGATCCCGCCGGGTTCAGCCAGACTTTCCAAGCGGGCTGCCACGTTCACGCCGTCCCCGAAGATATCCCCGTCGTCGAGGATGACATCCCCGACGTTGATGCCGATGCGGAACTGGATGCGCTTGTCTTCCGGCACCTGGGCGTTGCGCTCGACCATGCCGCGCTGGATCTCGACCGCGCAGCGGACCGCGTCCACGACACTCGCAAACTCGACCAGTGCCCCGTCACCAGTCGTTTTGACGATCCGTCCGTGATGCTCCCGGATCTTGGGATCGATGAACTCCCGTCGGTGCCCCTTCAAGCGGGCGAGCGTGCCCTCTTCATCGGCGCCCATGAGGCGGCTGTAGCCGGCAATGTCGGCGGCTAGGATGGCCGCAAGCCGTCGCTCGATCCGCTCGGCGTTCAAGGCCACTGCTCCCTCGTGCCGAAAGCCTTGGAACGCGCGACACTCCACGCCGGAGGTTTCATGAGCATCTCCCGCGCAAGCCGGCTGCTCTCAGGCTCAGTTAAGCGGCATTCGGTAGCAAAGACCACCAGAAACTCGACAATTGACTGGTCTCAAAACAATTCCAGCTCTGACAGCAGTCATGGAAAGTTGCTGGGACACCGCGAGCGACAAGTGCCATGGATCCGGCTACCGCACAGGTGAAGTCGGATTAGCATGGTTGCACTCAAGGTCCGTGAGGGACGGGAATGCGGACCTTCACGACGTCCGCCCAACATCGCACTTTGA
>NZ_LN811373.1 GCF_001006805.1 Microvirga massiliensis
ACCAAGGCTCAGGCGCTCCGGGAGATCCGTCGCGCGACCTCGAGGAGGTCGACACCCATCGCCACCGCAAATCGCTGAATGGCGAGAACCGCTTCCTCTTCCAGGTAGTGGATCTCCGTGGCCGGCGTGTTCGTGACGACGTCCCGCAGCGTCGGCGACCATGGCAGCCCGAGCCAATAGGCGAGCAACGCATGGGTGAGATCGTGCTCGCGGTTCATAGCCTCGACACTCGAATAACCGAGCCTCGCAGCGGTTTCGGCCTGGTCGGCGTGGCCGCTGTGACGGGCGTGCAGCTGCCGCCCATCCGGAAACGTCGTGACCGTATAGTCGTCCTGAACTTCGACCGTGACGGCGCCGATCTGGAACATCAGTCGTTGTTCACCGCCAGGCGGAGAGAGCGCTCGCGCGCCGCGCGCTGCTCGTCCTCATCCTCGTTCTGACCGCCCTGCCCTGTGCCCTGGTTTTGACCCGTGGCCGCTTGCTGGATGACGTTCCCCTGCCTGTCGACGATCGCGAAGTTGACCGGCACCAGGCGCACGTCGCCACCCTGCTCGAGCGGAGAGAGCCCGAGCGGCAGACGCTCGCGAGCCTCGTTGACCTCGATGAGACCGTCTTTCACCGCCTTATCGATGACATCCATCAACGTTTTCGGATCGCCGGCCAGGAGCGACATGCGATCGAATTCAGGCCAGTGATCGTCCCACTCGTCCTCGGGGAGCAGTTCGTTCCTAAACTTCTCTTCGATGTTGTCCGCGATCGGGATCAAGGAGTCGTTGGCGTAGGCGTTGTTCGCGGCAGCCTGGTTGTCGTACTTGCTACCGTCGCCGTAATGATGAACCTTGTGCGGCGGCACTTCCATCAGGCCGCAGATCCTCATCACCATCTGATTGTAGGACTCGGTGGTCAGGGCGTCGCGCGCGTTGACGGCAATCGCCTTGGCCTTGAGCCCCGCCTCCAAGAGAATCGGGTCGCCGTGCGTGCGTGCCTTGCGGGTGCGCTCGGTCAGCTGCTCCTTCAGGCGCCGGAACGCGGCATCGGCGAGCTCCGCATTGCCGAAGTCCCGGTCGGTTTCGAACACGAGGGGTTGCTTGCCATCGGAGCCGAAGAGGCTTGTCTGGTAGCTCGAGATCGCGCCGAGCAGTTCGAACACCGGATGCCCGAGCCTCGCGTTGCTCAGGCCTTCCAGCCCATCGAGCAACTTGCCGCGCAAATGAATGATCCGTTCGGCCGGGACAATGATGACACTCTCGCCGAGCTGCGCACGCTCGAACTCGGTGGCTGCATTGATCTCGTAGAACAGGCGCCCGGTATCGCTGATGCGTGGGCGGCAGCGCGCCGGCTGCAGAGGCAAGAGCTCGAGGACGTCACCGAGCCGCGTGACGCGCTTCAAAATGTACGAATTCTGGGCGAGCTCGAGATGGATTATCACCATCCTCCAGAACTCGCCCCAGGAGTGGATGCTATTGGGCTTGCGCGCCAGCATCCGCGCAAACCAGTGCGCGCCTGGCTCGACCTCGGTCCAGCGTCGTCCCTGCCGGCGCCAGAGCTTCATGCCGGCCTTTGCAATGTCCCGCGCTTTGACCGCGGCGCACTGAACCGCCAACGCCAGCCCGACGCTCTCCAAGCGGCGCGGATCCGGGACATTCCACCCGAAGGATGGCCAGAAATCGGGGCTCAGCCCGATCTCCTGCCAGAACTCGGGATCGATGGTCGACGCGACGGGGACCACGTCCGAGGCCTTCGCGGAGAGGTCCAGGATGTCTCTCATGCTGCCTGTCCTGCGAGCCCGCGGGCGAGATAGGGGTTCGGCTTCTCACGCTCGCGCCGATCCATGCCCAGCACGCCGGCTTCGTGATCGAGGCGGATGACGTTGCCGATGATCGTCGCGTCAATGCCGTCGATGTTCGCCTTCGAATCCTTCGTCTCCTTTTTGGGGAGCACGTTGGAGTTGGCGTCGTAGTAGCCCACAACGTTGCCGGCGCACCAAGCCGTGACGGGGTTGCCGTCATGCTCCAGAAGCTCCGTATTGCCCACGCGGGCGATCAGGTCTTCCGTAGCCGGCGTCAGTGACCGGGCGTTCTTCTGGACGATGAACGTGGGATGGCCGGCGAGCTCGATTTCCGACGCCATAAGGTTCGCCTGGTAGTCGTCCAGGCCAACGCCGATCACGATGTGGCCCTCGAGCATGTCGAGCACGCGCTTCAAGATGATCTTGTAGTCGACGAAGGTGCCGCCATGCGCGTCGGTGAGCTCGAGCCAGCCTTCCTGGGCCCAGGCCGCAAAGGCATCCGCGAAGCGATCGTCGGTCATGCGCGGGCAGTTGCGGCCGAGCCAATACTTCGCGACGGTGTAGAGGCGGTCGCCGACTTTCACCAGGAAGGCAGCCGCATTGAGGTCGTTCCGGCTCGCGAGGTCGAGGCCGACGTACATCGGATAGCCGCGGAACGCATCGAGGTTGAGCGCTGGGTTCGCGCACGCGTTCCAATCGTCCACCGAGATGAGATTGCCGGCGGCGCGCGACCAGACGTTAAGGCGAGTCCGGAGGTACTCGTTGAGCTTCGCGGGGCTCTTGCGTGCTTCCGCGATCTCCTCCTCGATCGCCGCCTTGGTGAGCGAGACACCCCAGAGCGGATTGACCTTCTCGACCACCTTGAGGTCGAATCGCTTGTCGGTGTCCTCTTTGCTCCCGGCATAGATGACCGTGAAGAGCCGATCATTGCGCATCCGGCCCTTGAGCACCGCAAGGCTCGCCTTCCAGTCGTCATAGGCTGGCGAATTGGTGTCGCGGCCGGCTGTCGAGATCGACAGGAACAACGGGTTGCGGCGTGAGCCCATCGCCGTCTTCAAGACGCCAATCACCGCCTGGCTCTGTGCGTGCAGCTCCTCGGCGAGGACCAGGTGCGGGTTGTAGCCGTCCAAGTTTTCCGCTTTGCTCGTCGCGAGGGTTATCTTCGATCCCGTGGCGCGGAACTCCGTGTAATCGCGGGTGTCGTGTGCCTGATACAGGTCGACGAGGTCTGGCTCCTTCTTGAGCGTCTCGCGGATCACGTTGTACGGGATCGCGGCTTGCTTCTCGGAGCCTGCCGAGATCGTGACCTCGGCGCCTGGCTCGTTCTCGCAGTTAGCGCAGTACAACACGATCCCCGTCGACAGCGTCGTCTTCGTGTTCTTGCGCGGTACCCACAACGATGCCGAGCGGACCCATCTGAGCCCCGTGCCACGTTCCCGGAAGCCAAATATGCCGGCGACCCACCAGCACTGCACCGGCTCGAGCACGATCGTGCCCTCGAACGCTTTGACGTGTGGGAGAAGCTCGATGAAGGCACATGGATCTACGACGTGTGCGTCCGACCAGAAGTATTCTGCGCGTCCGCTGAGGGCGAGCCGTCGCATGTCCAGGAAGCGGCGGCAGGCCTGGATTTCTTCTTCACAGGCGGGCACTCGACCAGCTGAGACTTCTTCGCAGTACCAAACCGCCATGCCTGGGTAGTCCGGGTAGGACTGCCCTTCGACCTCGATGAGCGGGAAGCGCTTATCGGCGGCGGCACGCGAAACCTGCCCGCGCGAACTTGTTGATCGGCGCTGATTCCGGCGCGGCGATCGGCTTGTCGAGGTCATCGAGTCCTAACGCAGCCCGAGCCTTGTCCATCTGGACAAAGGTACTGGCTCTGATCTGCTTCCCGTCAGCCACGGCACGATGGACGTTGTCGAACTGCGCGACATACGACGAGAGCGAGCGATGCTTGTCGGCCGTGAGATGGCCGGCGTCGTAGAGGAGGCGCGCGAGCGTGTCATATTCCTTGCGCGCTGCCTCGGTGAACAGAGGAAACAGGCAGTCGGGAATCGCCCGGTAGGATGGGTGGGCGAGGACATTCGGATCCCCGCGGCCAGCCTGCGCGAGCGTCTGACGCTTGGGCCTCATGCTGCACGTTTGATTTCCGTGGCGATGCAGGCCTCACCATGTCGGGTGAGCAACCTGTCGAGCACCTTTAGGGACATCCAGGCACGCCCGTTCTGGCCCCAACTGCCCGACCAAGAATTCAGGATCCGGATCGCACCCGTGCTGCCATCAGGGCACGGCTTCTTCCGATTGGCGCCGATCGCGAGATACGCGTGACCACCAAACGACTCGCCCTCGTCCCAGATAAACCCATACGGGTCGGGGTCGAACATGCGCTCGGTCCAGTCGGTACCAAGGACCATGGGGCCCGTCATGAGCAGATGCCCCATCACCATCTCGGCGTTCCAGGCCCAGCGATACTCGGTGATGAAGCCGTCGCGCTTCAGCACCTTAAACAGAGCGCGGACGCTGGTGCCCTCATAATCAGGCTCTTCGCCTGGCCACTCGTCGAGACGCTGGCACTCTAGGTAGAGTTGGTGCGGCATCAGATGGGGCACGTTCACGACCGGATGCGTGGTCAGGTAACGCGTACCAGCATACGCAACACACTGGCTGGTGTAGCCCTGATCGAGCGGCCCTCCCCTACACAGCCAATACTTGCTGGTCCGCGTCGGAGGAACCGAGACGCGCTGCAGCGCAAAGCGGCGATCACGATCATCAAACGCCGGCCGGCGACCAAGCCGGCGTGGATCGGGTTCAACGCCGCGCGTCATGGGTCAGAAGTGTCCGGTCACCGCGAAGATGAGGAGAAGAACGAACACCACGAGGATGATGCCTGACGGGCCGTAGCCCCAAGAGCGGCTGTAATTCCACGTCGGGAGCGCGCCGATCAGGATCAGAATGAGGATGACAAGCAGGATCGTGGTC
Organism: Microvirga massiliensis; assembly: GCF_001006805.1. Classification (GTDB taxonomy): domain Bacteria; phylum Pseudomonadota; class Alphaproteobacteria; order Rhizobiales; family Beijerinckiaceae; genus Microvirga; species Microvirga massiliensis. Next base: position 4,769 of record NZ_LN811373.1, read on the forward strand.
AGCATGTTCTCAACTCGTGTCCCCTCGAAACTTCGGTCTCTGCGTCGGGTCATCACACCAGGCGATGATGCGATCCATCTGCCCGGTCTCACGCGCATAGCGCTCGAGCTGCGCCTTCCAACCGGAGTGGTGGTAGGTACACAGGCCCCAGTGGTTGAGCTCGTCCCACATCGCGCCCCCCTCGGTGATCGGCCGCTTGTGATCGACCACGCCCGTAGCACCCTCGACGATCAGCGTCGTGCGCCCGTTCTCCAGGCACCGCACACAGAACGGGTTTCGCTGCCGGTAGCGCTTCGAATAGCGGGTCCAGCGGGCGTCATAGCCTCGTTCGGTAGGCGGGGTGCGGAACGGCTTGGAGGAGCGGGTGAGGCGCGCTCTGGGGGGCTTCTTCCCCAGTACCTTGGGCATTCAGATTGCGGATTCTCACCTGTGCCGAAAAGCGAATCACAACCTGCACAAACGAGTCAACTGCAAAATTGCAATGCGGCAGGCCGAGGCCTGCGCTTCGGCATTGCACAGATGCACGAATCCCCTTGATTTGATTCAAGGATTCCCCACCAGCCGATTCAATCGGTCGCAGGGGCTCCGTCAGGCTCAGAAATCGGAGGGTTGGGGTTCCACGCCCTCCGCCAATAAAATCGAAGCAATCCAAGCGTCGATCTCGGCGCTTTCTTCGTCCATTATTATGAGCCATATGTGATGTAGTGGATGATGTGGGTGAGCGTGCGCCCCGTGCAGCATTTTTACTTCTCCCGTGAGGACGTCACGCCCTCCGCCCTCACACCCGCTCGGCGGCAAGTGTCAGCCAGCGTAGAACTTCAGCAACGGTGAAATGCTTCGGCTTCCGGCCCGTCGCTATTCTGAGGGCATCGAAGCCAATACACACCGCCATCTCCATCGGCTGCCATTCCTTGGCCCTCATAGGGGCTCCTTGCCGTTTTCCGCCGCCCACTCGTTTACCAGATCCTTGGCGGCGCCGACCTTCTCGCCGCGCGCATAGGTCGTGATCCCCGGATCCCGCCGGTCCTTGCGGCTCCACATCTCGGTGATTCCGGTGTCGATCTCCGCTTTGTCTTTAGCTCCCCACCAGATGCCGTAAACTTGCTTGGCCGCGCCTTTGGCGCCGTCCGCGAACATCACGACTTTGCGGAAATACGGCATCAGGGCCCCTCGATCACGGAATAGGTGTTGTCGGGATTGCGGATCAGGGTGACGGTGAACTTCACACCCTTGCCCACGGTGATCGGCTCGGTGAGCCGCAGCGTCTTGGTCGTCACCGTCTGTCGCGAGAGCGGGCGACCGAGGAACAGGGCGTTGATGCCGCCCTCCTCTTTGAGGAACTCCACCAGCGTCGCACTTCCGATCTGCCGCTTCGCGGCCTCGCGCAGGCAGTGAGCGTACCTCGACGCGTTGGAGCGCTCCGTCCCGCTGCGCAGGTCGGCAAACACGAACCTGCAGACCAGGGTGAACTCATCGCTGCCGTTCTCGATATAGCGTCGATTCCCAGATCGCGGTTGATCGAGGAAGAGCCGCTGCAGCTCCGCGAACTCGCTCGGATCACGGCATCGCTCGGCGAGCCGCATGCAGTGTCCCAAAAGCTCATACAGGGCGAAGCTGGAATGCCTCTTGCCGATCGGGCCCGCTTCCGCAATGCGCCGGAGCCGCTGGGCCTCCTCGACGATGCTGCTCACTGCAGGCTCTCAGCCTTGGAGATGAAGATCGCGGTGACGATGATCGCCGCGCAGAAGTTGATCAGGCCCCCGAGATGCACGAAGCACCAGAGATTGAGCAAGGTCGCCAAACCGACCGAGATGAGAGGACTCATTGCACTCCGCTTTCACACGACATACGGCGCCGCGAAGCCCTGCTCCACCAGCCATTCGTTAACATTGCCCTGCGCGTCCCAGATGACGGCCAGGTATCGTCCGTACTTATCGCGCACCTCTTGGGCCGGGAGCGTCTTCGTGGATGGCTTGATGGTGCGGAGCTCAACCTCGCGCTGGAGGATCCGCCGCGCGAGCGCGTCCCGGGCGAGCAGTCCCTGCTCACGCTCGGCACCGCGGATCTCCGGCGTGTCGATGCCATACAACCTCAAGGGCTCGTTGCGCTTCCAGATCCCGAAGCCGCAGTCGATGTCAGCCCGCACGGTATCGCCGTCATACACGGAGACGATGACTGCCCGGTATTCGTAGAGCGTCAGAGCCATTAGGGCCACTTCCTCACGGGGCCGAAGCGATCTTGCGCCCACTGGGCGCCGCGCCGCTGACCCTCCCGGTCGAGGACCGCGAGCAGGATCTTGCGGGCCTCGCTGGCGATCGGGCTGCTTCGCGTGTCCCGCCAGAGCGCGCCATAAGCATGCTCGATTGCAGTTCGCAGGCGCTCGGTTTCGGCACTGAGCGACCGGTAGTCGGCAGTCGCGATATCAAGCCCCTTGTCGAACTCCTCGGCCCGACGCTCTTGGTGGAATGCGTGGCCCCGGATGTTCTCGATTTGGTCAGCGGCCTCGTCGAGCAGCTCGGCGACGTCGGTGGCTGTCTCAGCGCGGCACAGATCCGCCTCCTCGCGCAACCGCTCCACGAGGTCAGGCTTGTCGCTCATTGCCTTGCCGCCGCTGTGCATCGACCTTCGTCCAGACCATCCTGAGCAGGCGGCAATCCGTCCTCTGGCCGATCTCGATGAACTCGTTGTCGGTCGGCTTCCGCAGTCCGAGCGTCTCGGTAAAGACCGTCCATTCTCCGCAGTCGATGCAAAGGCTGACGTCCTCGGGCTCCGGCGTCTTCTGGTGGCCGGCGCCGCTCGCCATGTCCTGAACCACGCCACACCACGGGCAAGGCGACGGCTTGATCGATACGGTCTTATCAACTGCTTCAGAAAGGTCGGTCGTCTTCATCGATAAGCTCTCTCTCGTCATCGTCGTCAGGGGCTGGAAGCGAATAGCGCGCGGGAGGCTCATACGGCTTGTTCGCGCGCATCGCCGAGGACTCGTCCGTCAGCGAGTAAGAGAAGATCGCGCTGCCGCCGTAGTAGTGCGTCGTCCAGCCATGGGTGGCCGGATCCCCCTTGTTCGGCACATCTATCCGCAGCATCTTGGTGCCGAAGCGCTCCTCCTCACGCGTGCGGCCAGCGTGCTTCCGGTGACCGAAGATCTCGACGATCGCCCACTCCCAGCCATTACCCTCGTCCTCGAGCGACGCTTGCCCGGTGACCTGGACGGTTTCTTCGGGGGCTTCGTTGTAGTTCAGGAATCCCATCAGTGTGTACTCCTGGCGAGCTCAGCCTGCAGCCGCCGATCGAGCTCGAGCCGCAGCATGTCAGCCATCTGAGCGGTGATGCTCGAGACGACCTGCTCGCGCCTTGCGGGATCGCGGACGTACTCGGCCGAGATCGACGCGGCGACCACGGACGAGAGACAGGCTGAGACGATCACGATGAAGGCCGCGGGATCGTTCGGGTCCGCGCACTCGTGCAAAGCCTTGATCATCGCGCGCCGGATGATCTCCTGGGCGCGCTGGTGATCGACGACGCGTTCCTTTGAGCGCTTCCTCATCGCTAGTCCATGAATGAGCGCGCCGCCGGCAGATCGCCGGGGCCTTGGGCCGGCTCGATCTCGCCGAACAGGTCGCCTGTGCGACGCTCCTCGGCCGCGAGCCTCTCGAAATGCTCTGCAATGGCTTCCATCATCGCGATCTCGCGCTGGGCCGTCTGAGCATCGAGGCGACCGCCGTGAGAGACGCGGCGCGGGTAAACCCGGTGCCGCCAACCGAGCTCGCGCCGCGCACACTTGGCGAGCTCGGCAGGCGTGAAGCGAGGCTCAGGCATGGGCTGTCCTGCGTAGGGCCACACGGAATGTCCCGAGAACATCGGCCACACATCCCCCACAGAGCAGGTAGACCTGACAGCCGTGGGGATCGAAGCCGTAGAGTGGCGCGTGGTTGGGAAGATCGCTCGTGTCGATGGAAACCTGGTGGAAGCGGTCCCACGGACGCGCGCTGTCATCCTTGGAGTCGAACAGTTCCGACTCCTCGCCGCAGCGGTCGCAGACGAGTTGCAGTTTCTCAGCCATTGCGCCGCCCAGCCCTCGCCGGAGCATTGGGGTCGAAGATGTAGAGCCGATCGGCCGCGGCACACAGTTCGCGGTGGTGATCATCCACACGGCTCATCAACGCCGCGATCTCGTTGCGCTTGGCACGGATGAGCTCCATCACCGGCACGTTGACCGGCAATTCCCCGTGCTGCGGGATCCCGACATGAATGACCTCGTGCCGTTCCGGCGAGCCCGCGACCATCTCGAGCAGCGACGCCAGTTCGCGCTCCAGGCGGGGCAACGTCTCCATCGCCTCCAACAGCCGCTTGACGGACTCGCCCATGGGCTGGTCTTCGTCGTGGATAGCCGACAGCAAAGGCGACTGTTTGGCCTCCGCGGGCTTGGCCTCGGATTTCGAGCGGATGGTCTCGACTTTCGGTCTCAGGATCTCGGCGATCCCCGTCGCCATATCCGACGGCTGGTTCTCCTGCGCAGCAAGCATTCCTGGTCCTCACCTGTCAGTAGTTGAAGCGGAAAAGATTACCCTGCCGCTCGTCAGGGCCGTCACCGCGCCTGCGGTTGACGTCGTACTCCTCGAACGGAATCCCCGCCCGATAGAGACCTGTGTTCACCCAGCGCTGGAACGCCTTCAGCCGGCGGTAGCGCTCAGGATCCGTGGCTCGGATGTCAAAGACCATCGGATAAGGGAGGATTCCCCTCTCCGTCATGCGCCGGAAGCGATAGTGGATGCGCTCCCACGTCTCGCCCTTCGCGAAGCCAATGAGCATGAATGCCATGAGATGGCGCGGCGGGATGCCATGCGCCTCGAGGATGTCGACGCCCCGGAAGAACGTCTCCTCATCCTTGAGGTTGTCCCACGCGCAGTAGAGCCTCCGCCTGCGGAACTGGTCGTCGCGATACTCAATGCGCGCCAGCGCCGCAGCGACCTCCTCGTCGATCTTCCGGACGTTGATGCCCTGGTTGAAGCAGACCTTGTAGCCGCCCGCACGGATCTCCTCGATGCGGTCCTGCCAGCCAGGCGCACCGAAGAAGTCGTTGTCCAAGAGATGGATGTGCTTCGGGTGCGGTTCGCCACGCCAGATCTGCGCGATCGTCGCCTCGGCCCGAGGCTTACCCTCCTTCCAGGGGACCACGCAGAACTTGCAACTGAGCCGGCAGCCGCGCTGCGAGAAGCCGATGCTCGCCTCAAAGCCGGGATAGAGCGAGTAGTCGAAGCCGCTCTCCGCAAAGCCCGGGAGCTGCTCGACCGTGAACGCCGATCTCGTGCCCGTGCCCCCGATGATCGCATCCGGGAATTCCGCACGCAGCCGCTCCACCCGATCGGAGGAGAACTGGAAGATGGCACTGCCATAGACGGCGTCGTAGGATGGCTCGTCGAGATGCCGATACACCGACCTGGTGAAGCGGATCTCGTCTCCCCGGGCCCGATGGAAGGCTGAGAGGCGCATCAGGGCCAGGTTCGGCAGTTTCCCGTCGATTTGGGTAAGACGCACGACGCCCATAGCCCCCAGGTGCTCGATTCGGGGCCATGATGGAGAAAGGCTTCCCCGAGGTAAACCCCTCAAAAATGCCTCTCATGGGGTTTTTTTACCCCACGTCCGCGATTCCTGACCCCCGGCGCGGTCGCGGTTTCCCCAACGTCATTCCTTAACGTCACCCGGTATCCCCTAACGTCAACGACGTTGGCATCGGCTCGAGGCCTGGCACGCTCGCTCCTGGCGTGCCGCTCGAGGCCTGGCACGCTCGAGGCCTGGCAATGCTCGAGAGGCTCGAGAGGCTCGAGGCCTGGCAATGCTCGAGCACATGAGGCTTGCAACGCTCGAGAGGCTCGAGGCTTGGCGTGTGCCGCTCCTGGCACGCTCTAGCGCTACAGCTGCAAAGCGCTCGAGGCCTGGCACATTAGAGCGTGTGTGCTCCTGGCGTGCCGCTCGCTCCTGGCGTGCCGCTCGCTCCTGGCGTGCCGCTCCTGGCGTGCCGCTCGAGAGGCTCGAGGCTCGAGCGTTACAGCTGCAAAGCGCTCGAGGCTCTAGCGGGGAAACCTGCTAGGGGCTGCATAATGCGATTTTGGGGAACGTGCCGCTTGCAGCGGGGAACGGATTCCCCTACACAAATTGCGGGCGACGCGAGTCGCTCGCTCCTGGCAGTCGTGCCGCACCTAAGAGGATCTAAGCCGATGCATGATCTAATCCCGTTCGTTTCGTTCAACTTGTTCGGCCTGGCGTTCATTGGCGCCTTGTCGCTTATCGCGTTCGCCTAATCCTGGCGTTTCCCTCTCTCGCTCCTGGCAATCGTGCCGCTCCAAAAAGGATTCCAAGCAATGGCCACACGTAAAGCAACAAAAGCAACCGCTCCTAAGGCGAACAAGGCGAAAGCGCCAAAGGCGAAAAAGGTTTATACCGCCGCTGATATTATCTTCGATCTTTCCAAGCTTGATCCGGAGTTGCGGAAAGATATTGAGGAGAATTGGTGTCACTTGTTCGCCAAGTTTCCGGAGAGGCTAATCCGGATCGAATCCGACGCTAAGACTATCAAAGGCGAAAAAATCGGATTCATGACGGCGATTCTGTATATGGCGCCGCATGCCATTAGTGGCCAGAATCTTTGCGCTCTAGCGCTCCTGGCACGTTGTGCGGATCCATGCCTAAACCTTTCCGGACGTGGCACGTTTGACGTCAATCAAATGGCACGCTTGCGGAAAGCGCTCTATTGGATCCAGTATCGCGAGCGTTTCCTAAAGCAATTGCACAAGGAAATTAGACTCGCGAAAGCACAAGCGGAGAGGCAAGGCTTCATTCTGCTAGTTCGCTTGAACGGAACAACCGATATCCTTTGGGAGCGCTATGGTGTGCCGCAAGCGCATGCCGATATCCAGTTTTACGATTACACAAAGATTCCTAATCGTAACGTGCCAGCGAACTATGATCTAACCTTTAGCTATTCTGGCGTGCCGCAATTCGCTCCTTTCGTCCGTAGGGCGATTGAAAAGCACATGCGCATTGCGGTTGTTTTCCGCTCGCGTGCCGCGGTTGAGCATTATCTCACGTCCGGAGAGACGTTTATGGGCATGCCAGTCGTTGACGGCGATGATACGGACGTGCGCCATTTGGATCCGCAAGCGGCGGTTGTTGCGCTCTATGCCAAAGGCAAGGCGATTACAGATCAATCCGGATTCGTTGTCGGATAACGTGTGGCCATATTCTGCAGCGTTCCATAGCGAGCGCTGCAGCAATGGCCACACGCGAGCGTGTGCCGCTCCTGGCGATTGTGCCAGGTAACCGAAAGGCGAATCCAATGCGCACCTATACCGTTATCCATTCCGCACCTTGGCACGATTCCCCAGCTGGATATTGCGCAACTGTCGAGGCCTCGAATCCTCGAGAGGCTTTAGCGCTCGCGATTGCAGAAGATCTAGGGGAAACGCCAACGCCAGAAGAATCCTCGAGCGTGACTCTAATCGCGATTTTTGAAGGCAAGGTGCGTTTCCTAAACGATCAATTCCCCTACTGAACCGCGCGAAAGGCGAATCCCATGCCAAAGATTGACCAAGTTACCGCGCTGTATCGTTCTCGAGGCTATACGGTCCAAAAGACGTTTCCTGGCGAATATGTCTTTTTGTTCAATCCGGAAACGCTCGAGCGTGTGCGTATCTATTTCAACGGATCCATTCTCGAATACCGCTAACGCGTGTGGCCATATTCTGTAGCGTTCCAATGCGAGCGCTACAGCAATGGCCACATGCTCGCGTGTGTGCCGCTCCTGGCAGTCGTGCCATTCATGCGAAAGGATTCCCCATGTTGCGCTTTATCCTCGAGGCAACCGGAGAGCTAATAGCGTTGGCGTTGTTCGCTAGCGCTATTGGCTTGTTTGCGCTCTAGCGCTCGCTCCTGGCGTGTGTGCTCGAGCGTGTGTGCCGCTCCTGGCGTGCCGCTCGCTCTAGCGCTCGCTCCTGGCGTTTAGCGCTCCTGGCGTTGGCGTGTGCCGCTCGAGCGCTCGAGCGTGTGTGCTCCTGGCAATGTGCCGCTCCTGGCGTTGTTCCGTTCTAGCGCTCGCTCCTGGCGTGCCGCTCGCTCGAGAGGCTCGAGCGTGCCAGGCCTGGCGTGTGTGCTCGAGCGTTCCAAGCCTCGAGGCTCTAGCGCTCGCTCCTGGCGTGCGTGCCAGGCCTCGAGAGGCTCGAGCGTGTGCCGCTCCTGGCGTGTGCCGCTCCTGGCGTTGGCGTGCCGCGCTAGCGCTCGCTCCTGGCCAGGCCTGGCGTGTGCCGCTCGCTCGAGAGGCTCGAGGCCTGGCGTGTGCTCCTGGCGTGTGCCGCTCCTGGCGTGTGTGCCAGGCCTGGCGTGTGCTCCCATCAACCGCGGCACGCGTGCCGCATCATGAGGCTTAAACGATGAGTCAACCGCATTACCACGTAGCCAAGTCAGGCAAGGTTTGGATTGTCTCGAGAGTCGATCAATCCGCCCACATTGGGCGCCTCGACTCACGAAAAGAGGCTTTGCAAGTTGCGCGCATGCTGGCTGGCTGGCGTGGCAAGGTAACGACCAGCAAAGCCTAATCCCTCCCCCCGTAGTGGCGACGCTGGGAGTCCCCCCGCGGCGCCGCTCATCCCTCCCCATGGCGATTGTGCCACTCGAAAGGACGACCAATGCAATTCCGCGCGAAAGCAATGCACAGCGGCAAAAAGGCGATTCTCATGCTCCCGGATCGCAAAAAGACTCCCGGGATTCCGCTCGGCGAGACTCCCGTTATGGTGAACGGACGCGAGCTAATCGCCAGGTTTGCAAAGATTGCCGTCAACGTGCTCCTGGACGAGGGCGCAAACGTCCTGACTCCTACCCTGCAAGGCATGTTTGGTCCGGACGCAGGTATGCCCGGGACTCGGTATTTCGTGGAGTTCCTCGAGATCGATGGTCGCTTGCATATGCGGCCATACGTTCCCGAATCCGACGCTAGCTAATCCCCCCCCGCGGCGGAGGCGCCAAGCCTCCCGTTGCCCTGTAGTGCGCTCCTGGTGGAGCGCATCGGCAGAGCAATTGCTCTGGATGCTGGCGCATGCCCGCATCATCCCCGCGCGGCGATCGTGCCGCCTGAAAGGTAGGACAATGAAGCAACCGACTCCCGATATGGTGGAGGCTCTAAAGACCTTTGCCGCCCGCTACGGCCGCACCTGGCGCACAGACCTCGTGTGCCGATGGATGAACGGACGAGACGATTATGAGCCCGAGGGCCCTACCCTGCGCGCAATCCGCAACAACCTGGGCCCGGTGTGGCTCGATTCCTACTGCCTGATTGGAGTCGATCGCCTGACGTTTGCCGCGGTTCATCGTGAGCTAGCGACTCTCGAGATCGTCATCCGCAAGAGGGATTCCGCAGGCGAATTCCGCGTGAACTATCGAGGGGGGGACGAGGCGACTGCCTCCTATACTCCCGACCTCGAGGATGCTCTGGGCACTGGCCGCGCCATGGCCGCAGAGCGGGACCGGCGCCAGGCTTGAGAGGCTCCACCATGTCGAGACGATTCAACGTGTGCTGCCCCCGCTGCGGCGGCACTGGGCGCTACGATCGTGGCGCATGCTTTGAGTGCCGCGGGCGCAGGTTTGTCCTGCGCTCCCGCAAGCCTCGAGGTGAACCCGCCAGGGTCCGCGCGACGGTCGACGGTCGACGCCTCGTGTATGAATTCTATGGGTTCACGCAGGAGCAGGCGCAGGAAGCGCTGACCATCCACCTCGAGGTAACCGGCCACACCATGCGGCGAGACTTCGAAGGCAACCCGACAGGCGCCTGAGGGCCCCAGCTGTAGCGGCGCCCGGTGTAGCGGCGCCGCACACAATCGAACCATCCCCCCGTAGGGGCACGCAGGCGCAATCGCGCAGGCGCAGCTCCCCTGCGTCCTGGCCCCTGTAGGGGCATCATCCCAGATTGAGGAGCGCACACGATGAGAACGAGTCACGATGCAGAGCACCACATGCCCCCGGGCCCGCGGCTGACTGTGCAGATCCTGCGCGAGCGGGGACACGCTGTAGCGGTGCGTCGCACCCGCACCGGCTCCCTCCGCTATGCGGTCGACGGACGTCGCGAGACCGACGCTTACACGATGGCGCAGCGGTTCCGGCACTACGGGATCTAACAAAATCGGAGAGGGGCTGCGCGTGCGCGATCACAAAAACGCTCAGCCCCCCTTGATGGGGAATTCATTCTCCGGTAGCACTCCGGATGTGGCGATTGTGCTGCTCCGCCTGAAAGGAATCGACATGCCCCTCCTCCCCCTCCCCGCTGCTACCCCGCTGTGGAAGCAAGTTTTCGGCGAGGCCTATGCCATCCCCGACGACGTCCCCGCGGGCTTCGACGACATCTCCTGGCACAACGATACCTGCCCGTCGTTCCTCAACGCTTCCTGCTCACTGCGTCTGTTCATCGATCACCCGGAGCGAGACGAGCGTGAACTGCCGGAGTTCAAGCGCTTCCTGCTCATGATGGTCGACGAGGCAGGCCAGCCGGTTGATGGTGGCGTGCTCCTCGAGACCGACGACTGGAACGAGATGCGCAACGCTATTGTCGAGGCGATCACGGACCCCGCCTCTCCTGCCGGCGCACTCTGAGAGGATCCCCGACAATGAAGCTTCGGCTCGCATCGGCTCAGGAATCCTGGGCCATCCAGAGCATGCTGGAAGGCATGATCGAGGTATCCACCGACGAAGGCACCAACCCGTGCCCGGTCGGCGACGATCAGGAAGCCGTGATGGACTGGCTGATCGCAGCCACGCCCGACGGCATTACCTATCCGGTTGAGATCCCCCTGCAACTGTCATCCGAGCAGGTCGAAGAGTTGCGCGCCGCGCTCTCGAACCTCGAGGATCAGGGCGACGAGTGGAGCGGTGACGACGACGACGCGCCCTTCACTGCAACCATCATCGACGAGGATGCCTGACGTTTCGCCTTGAGGCAGTGCGTGCGACCTGCCTCACACGAAGCGCCCGCTTCACCCTGCAGTAGTGCAACCCCAGAAGGATGTAAGACCATGTCAAAGCGCACCACCCTCAGCGATTCCGCTCTCCTGAAGCACCTCGATGCCCTCGGGCACCTGGGCTACACGATCGGCAACGATGATTGGTTTGCGGCCCTGGACTTTCACGCGGAGGGCGACCGGCTCGCCTATCACGTTGTCGTCGACTGCCAGAGCGCAGGATTCACGGACACGATGGAGTCCGGTGTGATCCCGCTCGCCAACTGGCAGGCCCTCGTGAACCTGCCGTTCACCTGGGCTGAGACCGCAAACGAGAACGGCGGTATCCGGAGCGAGGTGGATCTGAACTCCACCGCTGCGGCCTGGGAGCGTGAACTCCGCAAGGCTGCGACGGCCCGCCGTGACGACCTCCTCCGCCATGGCGGCTCCGCTGAGCAGATCGCTGCTCTAGACCTGACCCTCGGCGACGTCGACACCGACCTGGCTGTGCAGGCCTGCCGCGCCCTGATCTATCCGGACTCGGTGGATAGCAGCCGGGATCATCTGCAGCAGGTGATCGACCTCGCCCGCCGCGCGCTCCGCCTGCCCGTCTAACCTGCCTGCGATTGTGCAAACCCGAAAGGAATCGACCGTGAGAGTTCAGATCAAGGTCATCGAGGTGGATGAGAAAACGCTCGCTATCTCGTTTCCCTACGTCGCAACCCTCGTGGCACAGGTGAAGCAACTGCCGGGAGCCAAGTTCGATGGCTCCCGGCGGGCCTGGCTGGTGTCGAAGCGCTACCGGAAGCGTGTCGACGCCTGGCTCGAGCAACTCCGGGAGACGGAGAAGGAGGAGGCAGAGCGGGAGAGAGAAGCACTCAAGCAGGCTATTGCCCACGCGAATGCTCTCTTCGATGCGCTCCACGAGAGAGGCGAGAAGATGTCCACCCCGCATGTAGCGGTCATGCGCCCGCGGTTCGATGGCTTGATGATGGTGCGCTGCGAGTATCAGGAGGAGGCTGTTGCCATCCTGAAGAGCCTCGGCGCCCACTGGTCAAAGGACGATCGCCGCTGGGAGATCCCGGCAACCCAGGTCGAGGCTCTGCATGCTGCAATGCCTGACCTCGAGAGGCTCGTCGCTGCTGTGGTGGAGGCGCACGAGCAGGAGAAGCGCGAGCGGGAGGAGGAGCAGCGGCAGCGCAGGATCGAGCGTGACCGGCGCCGGTATCTCATCCCGCTCCGCTGGACGACGGAACTCGGCACGGGCCACCCGGTGCGGTTTCCTCAGGGTGGCGCCCCGGTGGTGATCGAGGGCTATGGCAAGGCGTTCCGGTGCTCCGACGATGCCCCGTCGCTGTGGGGCAGCCATCTGCTCGGACACGAGGGCGAGATGGTCTGCTATGCCTATCACCGCCCCGCCACGGACGACGAGGTCTCTGCGCTCGAGCAGCGGGAGATGGCAGAGAAGGCACGCGCTACCCTGCGCGCGGCAGCACGCAAGGCGGAGCAGGAACTCGTCGAGCGAATCCGCAGCGAGGGCGAGTATCCGTCCAAGGGCACACGCTATCCGCAGGGCGAGATCCTCTACGCTCACCGCCCCGACCTGCGGATCTATGGCGGCGGGCATGAGTGGATGCTCTCGGGCCAGACGCTCTGGTATCTCGAGGGGCATGGTGGGGATGGCGACGACTGGAGCGCCAACAACCTGCCCTCCACCCGGGCCTGGCGCATGCCGGCAGAGCCCGAGACCATCACAGCACTGCGACACATCGCAGATGTGTTGAAGTGAAGAATCCCGTATAGCAGCAAGCAACAGCCGATCGTGGCAACCTCAAAGGATCACATCATGAAGACGAACACGCAGCTCCTCGACCTCAAGACGCTCCCCGACCATGCGTTTGTCGCGGAGTTCCTCGCCTCCAACGGGGCGATGGGCGAGGCTCTCACCGAAGAGCAGATCTGGGAATTGTATTGCATGGCCGATGGATTCGGCTGGCTCCCGGAGCCGCTCCTCGCTCGCATCGCGGACGGCTGGGATTACGAGCACATCGAGAAGTCCAGCCCGCAGGCTCTGCGCCTCATCCGGCGCCGGATCGAGGAGATCACGCGCGCCCACTAACCAACCCGCAACCCTCGGCATCAGTGCCATCCTCACCAAAGGATTCGACCATGCGAATTATGGCTCGACGCTACCAATACGAGCGGATTACCGCTCGGCAACTCTCCGACGCGTTCAACGACGTCGGGATCAAGTCGGTTGACCAGTTCTGCCGGATCTCCGGAGCAGGCGAGCGCACCGTGCGCCGCTGGCTCGATGGCTCGGAGAACATCCCGCACTACGTCGCCGTGCTCTGCACGCTGCTCACCATGCCGGGAGCGATGCAGGAGGCTCGCGCCGTGTCCGAGGCCAGGCTCATCGAGAACCCCGATGCCACGGCTCGCCGCTACCAGCACACGCGGATGACTCACCGGCAACTCTCCGCTGTTCTCAATCGGCTCGACCTCAGCATGCGCAAGTTTGCGCGCCTCACTGGGGCGGCAGAGCGCACGGTCGATCGCTGGCTGCGCGGCGTGGAGGATATCCCGCATTACGTCACCCTGCTCTGCAGCCTGCTCACCATTCCCGGGGCGATGGCGAAGGCCAAGGCGGTCGCAGATGCAATGGTCATCCCTGAGACCGACGATGAGGATGAGACCGATGCTTGATCGTCGCTTTGCGGGTGCTTCGCTCGATGCCGTCGAGCAGGGCTGGGCTCTCGCTGCCGGGGCCCGGGAGCGCATGTTTCAGCGGGTGATGCGGCGCCGGCAGACGGTCCCCGACGCCTACCACGAGGAAATGCTCGCCTCCCGGGAGGCCTGGCAGCGGGCAGGCCTCGACGAGCGCACTCGCCAGGTCGCCTGGGAGCTCGCCCGTGACAGCACGCTCTACGTGGCCGCGCGTGTGCGTGCGGCCCGCACGAGGAAGCGAGGGCTCTGGTGAGCACCTTCGCGATCTGCGCCCTCATTGCAGGCGCGGTCATCACGACCGGGCTCTGCGTCCTGATCAATCAACCCACAGGAGACGACGGATGAGTCGCCCACCCGAGACTGCCCCCACCGATCACATGCTCCTCAATGTTGGAGCGGTCTTCCCCCATGTGCAGCCTGGGCAAGAAGGCATGAAGATCTCGATCACCGCCGGCGAGGCGCCCTCGATCATGTTCGTGGTCATGGTCGCTGGCCCGACCAACCAGGAGGTCCGCATGGTCACAAAGGGCAAGCTGCGGCTCGGGCTGACCCCGAGCCCGCCGCTCCTGTGGTTCTCCCTGCTCGGCGAGAAGATCAGTTTCGATGCACCCTATGCGATCGGCGTCGAGCCGAAGGCTGGCGAGATCCTCAAGAGCGTGAACCAGGTGTACTTCGCTCCGCCCGAGACGAGGCTGCTCACCACGGTCCTGCTCCTCGATGCGCGTGACTGCGTCATCCGAGGGATTCGGGCTGTGACGGTCTCGCCGCAGTGGTGGCTCGCCCTCGACACGCTCCTGGCGCGCTGTGAGGTGCCGCTGACGCAGAGCGCCTACCTGGCTGCGATGCAGAAGGACATGCAGCGCTGGCCGTCGACGGCCGCGCTGGCCCGGGACGCAGGCATCATCGAGCATGCCGGAGCGGTGTGATGGCGTCACCGTACTGCCGCTGCTGCGGCAAGGCCCTCACAGACCCCGTCTCACGGGAGGCTGGCTTCGGCCCCGTGTGCCGGATCCAGAACAAGTTCAACCAGGCGAACGAAAGGACACAGGACATGTTCGCACCACCGCGGGCTGACTACGAGGTCAGCCTCATCCAGGGCGTTGTCTGCATCGTCGACCACGACAACGGCAAGAGCGTCACGAACGACGCTGAACTCGTCATCCAAGATCTGCAGGAGCGCCGGCTCCTCGTCGGTCCCTTCAGTGAGCCCCGCCGTGTCATCTACAGGGACACGATGGGCGTGTGGGACGAGATCCTCCACGAGAACGGCAAGTTCGCGGGCTTCCGGCCCGTGCAGGAGAAGGATCGCGCAGCGGCCCTCGCGAAGATCAAAGGAGGCCAGTCATGAGCGCGCAGAAAGAACTCATGAAGCTGTTCGAGATCGTCCGCGTGATCCGCGACGAGCAGACCAGCAACGAGATCTTCGGGGGTGAAGGGACGGAGAAGAAGCGGGAAGCGTCGCGCGTCTATGCTGTCCGCATCATGGAGCAGGCGAAGCAGATCGACGGCACCCTCGAGGCGATCGAGCAAGCGCTCGAGGCAGAGGGCAAGCAGGGGCAGTGACGGAGACGCCCTCCAGCCCCGTGCGTGTCACGGGGCTCAGGGGATTCTTCCCGCACAACCAACAAAGGCGTCATCCATGAGACCACAATCCGTCGTCAATGCTGCGCACCTCATACCCACCAAGGTGCAGCTGGCTGTCGGTCGCCCGACCAACGACTGGGAGAGCCAGCGCTTCCAGGTCCATTTCGCGGACGAGAGCGGTGAGGTGAAACTTGTCCTCGAGCTCACCAAGGCGCAGGTCGATCAGATGCCGCGCATGGTCAGCACCTTCATCCAGGAGGTGCGGGAGGAGGCATCCTGGAGGGACTCGATGTCCGATCCCGGGTTCCGTGAGCGGGTAGGCTTGCCCCCTGCCGCGGCGCCCGAGGAGGAGCCCGACGACTGTCTCTTCGGCACCTCGCGCGGGAGGTGAGCGAGATGGGCACACGATCGAAGAGCGGCGAGGTCGTGCCGTTCGGCAAATACAAGGATCAGCCCGTCGAGGTGATGATCAGCGACCAGGAATACTGCACATGGCTGCTCGCGCAGCCGTGGTTCGCTGAGCGCTGGCGGGATCTCTACCAGTCCGTCGTGAACGCAGGCGGCAAGACGGACGACACGCCCGAGCACAACAGGCTGCAGGCGCGGTTTCTCGACGAGGAGTTCTGCCGCGCGCTAGCGCTCTGCGTCGAGCCCAAATGGGCTGACCCACGGGCCGTATGCCTGAGCCTGGCAACGACGGAGGTCGAGGATCTCCAGGAGAGCGCTCGGCGACAAGGAGAGGAGGCGGAACTCGGAGACCCGGAGTTCCAAGGCGCGGAGATCACGATCTCACACCTCGTGTTCGAGTCGGCCGGCTGGGATGTCACGTTCAACGCAACCCTCGACGGGAAGGTTCTGATCGACGGGCGCGAGAACTTCCGGACGCATGGCCTCCACGGGGCTAGAGACTTGGATGCCGTGATGCGGTGTTCCGAGCGGTTGTGGCTCCACGTCGAGTGCAAGCCAGTGGTCGGCGACGACTATCCGAGCGTCCTCCGTCAGATCAAGAACTACGCCTGCGACAGGCACACGACGCGCATTGCGCTCCTCGAGCGGTTCGAGGCTGCCGGCGCGACGCTCGAGCAGCTCCGCAAGATCTACGCATCGAGCGGCATCCAGGTGGTCATGGTCAGCGAGGTCGAGGAGGCCGCAGCGCTGCTCGCGGCGGAGGAGAGACAACATGGCTGAGCAGGACGACGGCTTACCAGAGTCGAACGTGATCTCGTTCAAGCGTCGCCCGCTCACGCCCGAGGAGATCAACCGGCGTGACGCCCTAGAACTACTGCGGAACAGGGACGAGCACGCGCGCGAGCGGATCGAGGTGATGGCACGCGCGATGTGGCTGCGGATGCTCGACGACCGCTACCCGCCCAAGACAGCAGAGGACTGGGACGGGGAAACCAGCATCACGAAAGAATTCGCGCGCGATCTCGCGAAGGCTGCAGCAGAAGCGCTCGAGGCGCACGAGCAGAGGGGGCAGTAGTGAAGCTCAAGATAGAGATCTCGGATGAGCAGGCGCAGACGATCCAGCGCATCCTGGACAGCGTGAATGATGGTCGCGAGTTCCCGGGCACGCACGGGAAGCTCACGATCGAGGGGCTCATCCAGATGCTCCTCGCCGATGTCGAGATGGTTCACACCCGCCCGGGATCCTGGGAGGGCGCGAACATGGCACAGGTGCTGACGAGCCATGGCTATGAATACTGACCCCGCCGGCTTCGTCATCACGTGGTGCCTCGGCGCGCGGGTCTCCAACAAAGGCCGGCAGATCCTGGGCTCCAGCGAGTATTACGAGATCTGGCGCGACGTTCGGCGGGTCTTTTGGAAGTTGCGCATCGACGGTTGGGACTATGCCAGCGGGCAGGCTTCCAGCGTCGATGTGGTCGTCCCGAACTGCCAGCGCCTGGTCGCCGAGTACCGCGCCAGGTATGGCGAGCCGGAACTGGATCCGGCTGCGAGGTCTAAATGACTGAGAAAAGCTGGAAGACCTTCATCGACGACCTCGTCGAGGCTGGCGCGAAGACCATGGGCGATACTGTCATCCACAACCCGGGCAATCAGCTGCTCCGGATCGACGAGGTCTATGCCTTTGTTTCGGTCGACGAGCAGGGCAACGAGGGCCTCTGCGCGGCGACCATAGGCGGCGTCCCTATGCCGCTCATCGCCGCCGATGCCGATCGGCTGCGCTCCCTCGTCCCGGTCGCCGAGCAACTCGCCCGAGCCACGGGCATGACTATCAAGCTCATTCGGCTAAAGACCCGTGAGGAGCTGCGGACGATTCGAGGGGGGCACTGATGTCCGAGAAGGATTACCTGATCTGGTCGCGAGTGCATCAGCGCTTCTGGAGGGGTGGCTTCGGCTACACGACCAGGACCGACAAAGCCGGCCGTTTCAGCAAGGAGCAGGCGGAGCGGATCGTCGAGCGCGGGAACGCCTACCTGTGGCCTGACGAGCCCCCGAGGCAGCTGATGTTCCCTGCTCCCGCGGTCCAGGCCGTCCTCGAGGAGCACCGGGCGATCTGGAGCCGAGATGAGATGGCAACCCAGGTCGACGAGGCCATGATCACTCTGGACAGGGTTGCGGAGGCCATTCTCGCGCTCAAGGAGCACGGGATCCTCGATCCCCGGGAGGATGACACCCCGGAACAGGCGGAGGCCCGTGCGCGGGCCTTGCGTTACGTGACACCCACACAGGAAGACGAGTCGTGAAGAAGATACTCATTGCGCTGGCGCTACTCGCTGCCGGCCCCGCCACCGCTGACTCCGTGACGCTCGACAGCGCAAACCTCGCCTGTGCGAATTACTCCGACGCGCGCAAGCTTTCGACGCTGGCAGGGGACGTCGAAGCGTTCGGGAAATTCATGCGCCAGAAGAAGAGAAGCGGCGACTGCAAGGAGATCCAATCCGGCGTCGAGCTTTTCCTCGACAAATACGTCGGTCACCTCCACTGCATCCGGCCCCGAGGCGAGATCGAGTGCTGGTGGGCGTCGCTCGGTGGGAGCGATGCCGAGAAGCTCCGCCACGAATGCCGCATGGCGGGCCGCTGCCCCCTCTAGGCCCGTCTCGCATGAGCCTCATCCACAATGAGCGGGTCAAGCTTTCGGCCTCGGCGTTGAACGGCGTCGGCGTCGCGATGATTGCCGCAGGCTTCGTGACGCCGCTTGTCGCCATGACCTTCGATGTGCCCGGTTCCGCTGCCAGAGGAGCCCTCGTCACGACCCTGGCCGCGCTCGCTTGGCTTGTCGCCGGGGTCAGCCTACATTTGCTGGCGAGAAGGCTCCTCGGAGGGCTCCAAGAATGACCGGAACGGATATCTATCTGATGTTCCTCGGCCCAGTCCTCGGGTTGGTCGCCGGTCTGGTGATCTATGCCATTGCCCGCCGGCAGAGCCAGAAAACCCACACCCGATGAGACTAGGCCTGCTCGGCCCGGTGGAGGACCGCGTTCACCTCGCGCCCGAAAGCGTTGTCCTCCCCGATTCCCCAGTAGGCGCCGGCCCCATCCAGGGCCCGCTTGAACATCGCAGCCACCACCCGCTCGTGCTCGCCGCCCTCCGTGGCGAGCTCCCTGTAGGTGCGCTGCAGGTAGATCACCTCTAACAACAGCCCGTGCATGTCCCGGCCGAGCCACTGGCGCAGGAAGTGGTCAGTGCGCTGGGCATCGAGGCGCGCATCCGACACGCCCGGGAGCGTGGAGGTGTCGACGCCTGGCTCATAGCGTGGCGCCGGAATCAGGCCGGCATGCACCTTGTGGAAGTGCTCCTCGAGCTTCGACCAGGTCAGGATGCGCGCATCCGTGCGATCGACCTGCCGCTTGAAGCACGAGTCGAAGTGACTGACGCTCGCGCGCAACGTCGGCCCCAGCGACGCCAGGTGGAACTGGCGCTGCCCGTTGGCGGTACGCGGATCCCAGTCGACACCCGCCGCCGAGAAATGCTTGCGCCGTGACTCGATCTCGGCGCGCTGCAACCGCTGGCGCTTCTCGCGTTCCTTCTGCTGCTTCGGCGTCAGTGCTCTCGGCGCCGGCCGCGCCGCGGGAGCCCGCGCCTCGAGGGCTTCCCTGATCCGGAGGATCTTCGTCAGGCGCCGCACCTCCTTCTGCCACTGGCTCGCCAGCCGCTTGGCACGCTCGCCGAGCTCGTTCGCGCGCCGCTCCTTCTCGCCCTCGCCGCGGTTCTTGCAGCGGTCGGCCCTTGCGAAGTGGGCTTCCATCTGGCCGCGATAGCGCTCCACCCGCATCTGTGCCTGGGTGAGCCTCTCCGGGACGTCTCGGTGCTTGCCCATGGTCAGCCCGTCAGTTCCGGCATGAAGACGTACCATTCGCCCTCAGCCTCGCCGCGCGTCCAGTAGGCGATGCCCTCCCTCTGCAGAGTCAGCACTGCGGTCGAGAACTTCGTCTCGATCTGCTTCTCCGTGAACCCGGGCCCGAGATCGTCGGCGAACTTGCTGCGCGCGATCTCCACGGGCACCAGGCGCGTGCTCTTCTTTAACCTGCGGTCCTCACGGCGCTGCCAATCGCTCGGGTTCACTGCATGCTGACTCGAGGTTGCGCTGCGGATTGCCCCGAGTGCAGCCGACACCTCGGGGTTGAACCGCTTCTGCTTCTCCTTCCGCTCCCGCTCGGGCAGCGGCTCGATCTCCCGCTCCCACGGCTCGTTGAGGAACTTCGTGACGTCCGCGTCGAACCCGAGCACGACGCTCGCTTCCGGACCATGCCGGTTTTTCCCGACGATCACCTCGGCGATGCCGCACGCTCGCTGCATCGCGCGCTCGTAGTTGAGCCGTGCCTCCGTGCCATCCGGAGGCGCCTTCATTTTCCGCAGGTAATACTCCTCGCGATACACGAACATCACGATGTCCGCGTCCTGCTCGATCGAGCCGGACTCGCGCAGATCGGCCAGCATCGGACGCTTGTCATCACGCTCTTCGACCTTGCGGGACAGCTGCGAGAGCGCGATGACTGGTACCTCGAGTTCTTTGGCGAGCGCTTTGAGACCGGTGGTAATCTCGGTTACCTCCTGGACTCTGTTGTCGTTGGCTCTCGAGGATCCTTTCAACAGTTGCAGGTAGTCGACGATCAGCAACGAGAGACCTTTGCGCTTCTTCAAGGCTTTCGCTCGCAGACGCAAAGCCGCGATGCTCAGTTCCCCCGTCTGATCGATCTCGAGGGGCAGGCCACGGAGTTCCCTCTGTGCAAGGATGAAGCGCTCCATCTCCTCTTCGGTCGCAAAGCCCCTGCGCACCTTCCAGAGCGGCACGCCCGATTGCTCGGAGATAATCCGCTTGGTGAGCTGCTCGGATGACATCTCGAGAGAGTTAAAGCCCACCACACCGGTACGCTCGCCGGCATTCCGCTTTCCCTTCAGCATGCGTCCGACATTGAAAGCGATGTTCGTGGCGAGGGCCGTCTTTCCCATGCCGGGACGGCCCGCGAGGATGATGAGGTCGGTGTCCTGCAAGCCCCCGAGCGCATCGTCGAGGCGCGGCAGGCCTGTCGAGAGACCGACCAGCGCACCGCCGGCCTTGTAGGCCTCCTGGGCCGAGATGACAGCCCTGTCCGAGGCGGTATCGAAGGCTTCGAAATCCGAGTGCTCGCCAGGGTCGGCGCGCAGGTTCACGAGGCGGTCGACAGCCGCGTAGACCAGACTCTTGGAGGTCGCGGCGGGCGGCGCATTGTAGGCGACATCAAGCATGTCCTCGGCGACTGAGATCATCTGCCGCCTGACGTGCAGGTCGTTCAGGATCATCGCATACTCCCGCGCTTGCGAGGGCAGTGCGGCTTCCGACTGCAGGCGGAACAAATATTGCCCGAGCGTCAGTCCCCCGAGATCGACGTCGGCGAGGAATGACTTGAGCGTGATCGCGTTGGCCGTCTTGCCCTGCGCGAGAAGCGCGGACGTGACCTCAAAGATCTTGCGATGCAAGTCTTCGAAAAAACACTCGGGCGTGAGGATGTCCGCGCACTTGCCATAAGCGTCGTTGTTGAGGAGGAGCGAGCCCAGCACCGCAGCCTCGACCTCGAGGTTGTGCGGCATCACGCGTTCTTCTGGCAGACCGAGAGCGGCCCTGGCTGTGCGTCGTTGTTCCCCCGCCATCATGCGGTCCTCGGCGCCGACGCCATCTGGCGGATGATCAGGGCCGCGAGCAGCGACATCCAGACCTTTCCGATCGTCTGGCCGGCGAGGTAGGACAGGTCGCCAAAGGCGAGCCAGAGGAAGACAAGCGAGTCGACCAGCGCGCCGACTGCGCCACTGGCGAAGACAGCCATGGCGGGGCGTAGGGGACGCAGGCGCCCATAGACCAACAGATCGACGGTCTCGGACACGAGAAACGCGGCAGCCGAGGCAAAGGCCAGGATCGGCGACGCCAGGATTCCCGACAGGGCGGCGCCGACCAGGATAGCGGCAAACGCCACACGGCTTCCGAAGAAGCGATGCACCAGGTCTCGCAGCACCAGGCCCAGCCCGATGATGAGAACCCCGCTCGGCGCCAGGATCCCGAAGCCGACCGGCACAACACACGGGCCCGCGGAGCAGTCGCCGACATTCTCGATGAACCAATTGCTCAGCGGTACCGTGAGCAGGAATGCGGCGAGGCTCGCATAGGCCAGCGCTTTCATTCGGCAGCCTCCTGAAGCAGCGGCAATGACATCTGCCAGTGGGTCTCGGTGAGATCAGCGACGGATTCGACCTCCTCGACGAAGGCCGCGGCCTCGCGCCAGTCGTTTGCTGAGCGAGGCTTGATGCCCCGGGACCGGAGGATCTCGCGCGCTTCCCGGGCCGTGAGCTTGCGCCCGAGTTCCTCCTCGAGCGCGACCCTCTCCTCGATCGCATGCTTGAACGCGTGCAGGCTCCACGCCATCGAGTCGGCCGAATAGAGCAGCGCCCGCACGCACGGGTCTTTCAAGGCCGTCTTCTTCAAGCCGAAGCCGTGCAATCGCAGATCGGGCCTAAACCCCTTGATGCCGGCGAGAATGTGGATGACGTCCGCTACAGAGCCATTGCGCTTGCAGACGCTTCCCACGCCCACCCACATGCTCGTTGTGAGGCGACACCCATACATCCGAATGTGACGCTGATAATCTTCCGGGTTGTATCCCTGCAGAACGGGGATCACCGCGAAAGGGATCCGCCCTTCGAACAGATCCTCGAGGGCGGCGAGCAATAGGTCATAGCGCTCGATCGTCAGTTGCTGGTGATGGCGCACCATCTCGGCGTGACGCTTCGCCGTGAGATCCTTCTCGTCGACCTGCAAGAGCTTCGCGACGACGGAGCGCTCGCACATGTAGTCCTGGGCCGACGCCGCCACGATGCGGGCCGTCCCTTGCGTGTGCAGCTCCCACAGCCTGCGGGCATAAGCTTCGACCGGATGCGGGTATCCGCCGTGCTGGTCGAGCGTCGAGAACGCGCCCGAGTCGATAAATACCTGGCGGGCGCCGAGCGGCTTGCGGCGCGTCATCAACCGGTGGATCGAGATGCACACGCGGTGGAACCGGTGCGCATCGCTCGGCTGATGGATCCCGACATAGAAGTCCACGCTCATGCCGCGGCCTCGAACATGTCGAGCTCATCCCCGAAGGAATGCCAGCCGGGGCGCCTGGTGCGCGCAAAGACATCCGCGCGCCGCGTCAACTGCGTGCAGCGCTCGTCGACCATCTCGTAGAAGCTTTCAGGCTTCTGGGAGTGCTTCCGCCGGATGCCTTTGAACAGGCCCGGGAGCGCCGCATGCTTCGGCTCGCCGCGCGTGGCGACAATGACGGGCTCCGCCATAGACCGCACGCGGTAGCCCGTGCCGATCGCCGGCCTGCCCGACAGGAAGATCTTCTCCCAGTAAAGCAGGGTCTTGTATTCGTAGCCCCAGGCTTTGACGCACTCGATCTGCTTGTCGAGGAGTGGCGCGGTCGCCCAACACAACAGCAGGCAGTCGGGATCGGCGAGATCTCCGATCGGAAAGCGCCAGAATATCTCTTCGACTGGGTAGCAGCGGTAGTGCTTCGATGCGCTTTTCTCGCCACCACGCTCGCTGCGGGTCCGAAAGCGCCAGGGCGGATCCGCGACCACAAGGGAGTAGTAGTGCGGGCGCAGATCCCCGAACTGCCATGCCTCGAGAGGCGCGAAGAGTCCCCTCATCCCCCGATGCCTCGGAGCCTGACGAGTTCCTTGTTGAGGAAGATCACGTCGATGCCGACGGATTGCAGGGTCGGCGTCGCCTCGATCAGCGCACGGTGAAACGCCGGGATGCTCGGCCAGCCGCCGTCGTCGGTGAGCGTGCGCAGCGAATAGGGATATCCGTCGTACGTGCGCTTCAGTGACCGCGCGAGTTGGCTCAGGATCTCGACCGCGCCCCGCGGGCCGTTGATCCGCACAGTCTCGGGACTGTCTGCAATCGGCTCAGGCGCAGGCTCTTCCGCGCGATCATTTTCGGCAGCTGTTTCGAGGGGGGCAGCCGGCGCCGGCTCGGGCTCCCCCGCGATCGATGCCAACCCCTCGCCCGTGTTGAACGCCGTGAAGCGCTGGCACACGATCTCCCGGATGGTGGCGGGAGTCTCGGGAGCCGCTGGCGGTTCGGGGTCAGGAGGAGTCCCCTCCCCGCCAGCGTCGCTCCCGGCCGACACGGCTTCAGTGGATTCGGGCTCATTCCCGACCTGCACCTGGCCAGTGCTTTCTTCCTCCGATTGCTGTTGGCTCGCCGACAAGCCTACCTCCACGCTCCGATCGGAGGCGTCTTTGCCCGGGGCGCGGCTCATCCGCCGGGAGGCGTGCGTGGAGGATCTGTCACGTTGGGAGATGGCGCGCGGATCGCCGGCCTCGCGGGCCTCAGCGATATGCGTGCGGACCCAACGATCACCGTGCCCGAAGCACTCTCCGATCTCCTCCTGGGAGAGATCGGTACGCGACCAGAGGACCAGTACCTCGTCGCGCAGGCTCAGCGTCGCCCGCGCAACATCGGGCTGCAGGTTGAGAAGCATTCCCATGCAGCCGGCGACACGGTTGTTGAGGTGCGCGAGCTCGCGCGAGATGTCGACCAGTTCACCAATAACCTCGTCGCGTGCCGCGCGCTTACTCTTCATGATCGGACCCGTACCGTTTGGCGTAGGAGCGAGCCGCGAAGCGCAGTTCCGGAGACGCGCACATGCGGCAGTAGATCTTTCCGCGGTCACCCCACGACGGATTGGCGGGGTCACCGCAGTCGGAGCACAAAGGCTCCTGCGGAGGCGGAGGCGGCGGTTTCGCGGGCCGCGCTGCGGGCAGTGGCTCGAAGAAGTCCTTGCCCTTCAGCGCCATCACCCTGCCCCTGCGAGGCGAGCGACGCCGATCGGCACGCGCTGGCCGAACATGATCTCGTAGGGAGGCGTCCAGCGCCCGTGCGTGCGTTGCGCCCAGTGCCAGATCGCCACCGCATCAGCGCGGTTGTCGTCGGTGCAGTAGAACGGGAGGTAGCCCCATTCCTTGCAGCGGTTCAGGACAGCCTTCTTGGTGTCCCTGCGCTCGCCGGCATTCGCCTTGTCGATGAACTTCGCGCGGACGGTCGCGGGCCAGACCTTCTCGATCGGGATCCTTTCCTTCTGGGCCTTGAGGCGCAGCGTCGTGACGAGGGCGATCGGAAGCCATAGCTCCAGCGCCCCGCGGGGGCGCCCGTCCCGCGGCTTCGCGGTCGGGTTGAGCGGCGCCTCAAAGACGATCCTGTCGGGCCAATCCTCTTTCCACCCGAGACGATGGTCGAGGAACGTCTCGAGGTTCTCGCACATGTGCGCGATGTCCTCGTCGACATCCTCGTACTTGCGCTTGCGCAAGCTGACCGTCATCGAGTTCAGGCGCGACAGGTCATCCTTGGGAGGACGACCCATCGCAACGCCTGTCTTGATCGAGAGATCAAACGCCCAGACGTTCATGGCGCGCGATCAGTTCAGGATCGTGTAGCTGCCGTCTGCCTTCGCGGGCTTGCGCCGCTCGCGCCGCGGCGCAGCACTGTCGTCGTTCGACGCGAGCTGCGCGGAGACCTCGCGGATATGCGCGTCGCCTTTCGCGATCTCGGACCTCATGGACTCGCGAAACGACTCGACGCTGTCGGACGCCTCGGTCTTCTTGCGCCGGCCGCGGGCCCGCTTCTCAGCCTTGGCATCGACCTCCTCGGGAGCCGGCGCCAGGTGAGCATTGGCCTCGAATGCCTTCTCAGCCTCCTCGAGGGGCATGCCGCCGTTCGCGGGAGCGGGCTCGTCTTCCTCTTTCGCCTGCGCGGCCAGGTCACCGTAGTGGGAGTTCCGGCTCCACTTCTCGGCGCGCATGATGCCGACGTAAGCCTCGAGGTTGTCGAGGTACTCTTCGCGTTTCAGTTCATCCATGCGGTCGAGCCGCTTGATGAGGTTGAAGACTCCGGTGTGGAGGTTGGAGTTTTCCTTGTGATGAAGGACGCGCTCGCCGTGCGCGCCCCTGATCTCCGCAATTTTGGAGACCACGTTGTTGCCTTCGTTGACCAGCGCGACGAGAACCTTGCTGGCAATCATCCTCTCTGACGTCTCACCCATTACGCATTACTCCGGGGCGGTTAACGGTGCCGGTGCAGGCTCGACACCGGGGACTCTCCAGGCCTGCTCTGGAGTTTTCCGGGGACGCTTACGCCCTCGCGGCGCGCTTGGAGATCCAAGGCACCAGCGGTTCATTGTCGGGACACGACAGCGCGTCACCGCGCGCGAGCAGATCCTGGATGGCTTCGATCACGAGCCCGAGCCCTCTGTGCTGCTGAAGCAGGTACTCGAGATGCGCTCTCCACTCTGCGCGTGTGGCCTCCTGGGCCGGCACGAAGGAGATATCGCTGACGTTGCCATCGACCGGAACCGACAGGGCGGGCGGCAACCGTTCCGTCAGGTGCTTGCTCATTCCGGGGAGCACCAGCTGACGCTCCCCTTTATCCTTCACGGCTGCCCACGAGCTCGCGACCTTCGCGGCCATATCGTGCAGCGCGCGGGTGATCAGATCCTGCTCGAGCACCGCGACGAGGTCTGGATGCGCGTCGCTCACAAACGCGACGACGTCCGACACACGGGCGCGGCGTCCGTATTTGTAGAAGTTGCGATACTCGGTCTGCATCGCCTCGCGCAGCCTGGTGCGGGCCTCGCGCGGCGTGAGTTCGTCGTCGGTCTCGTTCTGAGACAGTGAGAGCGATGCGTTCTGCCGCTCAGGCTGCATTGCGACGCCTCCAGGCTTGCTCGAGATCGCGGATGAAGGGTGCAAGACGGTCGATGAGCGGGCCGAAGACGATGTCGGAGTCAGGCGTCACGCAGTCGAGCGCTTCCTCGGGCGTCAGCCCAAGCCCCAGGATGGCACGCATGCCGCCGCAGAGTTGCAGGTACAGATCGCCCTGGCGGCGCTCCTCGTCGGTTGCATCCGTGTGAAACTTGCCGTCCCGGCCGAGCGTCGGGTTGCCTGTCTCGGCAGCGATCTTCCGAGCATCCTGTTTGGTCGGGAGGCTCTTGCGGAACTCCACCACAGCGGCCTTGGCATCGCCGGCCTGCTTGATCAGCTCCGCCTGCTTCTCGGGCGCCTGCTTGGCGAATTCTGCGGCCGGCTTGATCGCGACCTTGCCCTCGTCGACAGCCGCCACGAGCTCCGGAGCGCCCTTGGCGACAACGGTCTTCGCGTTCTCGTAAGTCTTGCCGCTTCCGAGGCCGACCCGCTCGGCAACCAGGTCACGGGTATGCCCTTTCACAAACCCCGGAACCGGTTCCACGGTTTTCGTCGTCGGACGTCCCTGCCGTCCCTCGAGCTCTTTCTCGATCGCGCGAGCAAGCGCGACACGCTCGGAGACCGTGAACTCCTTGCGGGTTTCGTTCTCGTCGAACTCACCCTCGAGGATCGACTCGATGTCGAGCACCCGGGCAGGAATCGTCTCGCGCCCGAGATGCTTGAAGGCTTCGATGCGCCGCTCGCCGAAGATGAGCCTACGGTCCTGTGTGACACCAATCGGCTGCAGAAGCCCGAGACGCTCGATGCTCTCAGCGAGCAGCACGATGTCGCCGAGATCTTTGCGAAAGCGCTCGCCGACCACGATGTCGGCGATCGGGAGTTCCTGGACGGGAGCCGATTGCGTAGCCATCGCGTGCCTCCATCACGCCGCGTCGGCGCGCATGGCAGCGATGTGCTCGCGCAGAAACGCCTCGAGGCGCTGGCCCTTTTCGATCGTGAAGTTTTCGCCGTCCCGCAGGCGCCGGATGAAACGCTTGTCGCCTCCAAACACTGCCCGTGAGATCCCGGGATCGCTGAGCCCGGTGAGGGCATGGACTTCGTCGGCGAGGCGGAGGAGTTCAGCGCGATAGGCGTCGGTGGCGGGTGTCATGCCCTCCAAAGTGGAGAAGACTTTCCCCACCGTCAACCAGATTTTGGGGCACGACTCAGCCGATCGGACGATCCCTAGAGGAGGGTTGGGCTATAGATTCCCCACCCCGTTTCGGGTAGAACGGAAGACACGAATGGCAAGTGTGCAACCGGGCAGCAGGCGCAGATGACCGACATCGTAAGGGAACGGATCCGGCAGAGGTTAAATGATCTGGGGATCTCAGCGAACCGTGCCTCCGACAGCTCAGGCCTCGATAGATCAGTTCTTAATAAATTCCTAAGAGGCGCAGTCAAAGAGCTAAAGGATTCAAATCTAAGACTAATAGCCGAAGCATTAGATTGTGACGCAAGTTTTCTAAGAGGCGAGAGCGATGAACTCCGCCCACCAACTTGGGTTCGTAGTGTGCGTAGATTACCCAATAGCCTCGATGTTCCTATTGTTGGCGAGGCAGAAGCAGGGGCGTGGCATCCGTCGCATTGGTTCGACGACGCGGACCTGGGGGTTATATTGTCTGGCTACAATCCAAACTACCGTGAGCACAAGCAGTATGGATTCGTGGTCCGTTGCGACTCGATGGACTTAGCCGGCCTCACCAAGGGCGATCAGGTAGTGTGCATCAATCCCTGGCTCGCTGAGGTCGCACTCGCGACGGGTGATTGGGTAGTCGTCGAAAGCCGCGACGCGACCGGAAAGATCGAACTAAGCATCAAGGAATTCCGGATCACTTCTGAGGGCTTTGAGCTTGTGCCACATTCGACGAGCCGCAAGCACAGGCCCTACGTGCTCGAGCGCGATACCGACCTGCGTAAGGGTAGCATCCGGATCGTCGGCGTGATCATCAGCCACATAAAGCCGCGCCCAGCACTAAACTTCCAGCAGCACCACAGCGCCTCGAGTCCTACAGCGCGGGGCGAGTCCTCCGCGAGGTCAGCTAGGCTCATGGCCTGAATCCTTCGCGCGCGGATACACTAACCTGGTACCGGAGTAAGGATTCTTGTTTGAAGGAATGGGTGCCTAGTACGTCGATGTAGCGCTCTACGATTCAGGTACTAGCGCTACCTGGATACAGCGTAGTGGCTCACCCCGCGCGTGCGCGCGAGCTCCCCCCTACCCCCCAACCCGGCTTGTGTCGGGGAGGCCACACAGCCACAAGATGTTGTGGCTGCACGGAACGGCAACGCTCATTGTGCGTTGCACCGTCGCCAATCGGGGGATCTCCATGCCGAGCACGTTACCCGATTGAGGCCCCTCGCGCCCGCATGCAGGCCGAGGGGCTTTCCATTTGTGGCGCAGCAGCTCGCCGCAGGCAAGGCCGCGGGGCCCTGAATTTTGCCGCCCTCCCCGCTTGACGGGGAACGCTTGCCCCAAATACCCTAACGGAAAGTTTAGGGGGGTCACATGCGCGCTTCGACCAGAAGGGACGTTCCCATCCCGGCATCTACCCGCTCCAGCCCGACATCGCACCCGCTCTTTCAGGCGGTGATCCGAGAGATCGAGGACATGTGCGAGTGCAAGGGACGGCTCGCAGCAGCGAACCATTGCGAAGACATCTGGGACACCATTCAGGCACTCGCCGAGATCGCGCGCGAGCAGCCGTCGTGGTTTCGTGCGGAGCCCGAGGAACTGCAGGCGTTTGCTGACTGGCTGCGCCGTCGTGCAGGCGAGTTGCGCCGTTCGGTTGCATGACATGCCAACACTCGAGGTCGTCAATGCGGCCGAACCGGTCTCCACCGAGGCTGCGCTCGCCGAACTGCTCGCGAAGAGCGACGTCGATCTCGGTGATGAGCAGGCCGTGCTTGCCGTTCTCGCCGGCCATGGGATTCGGCCCTGGCAGGTCACCCTGCGTTCGCTCGGGCCCATTCTCGCCGAAGCGCACAATATCCGGACCTGGAGCAAGATGATGCGCGCCATGGCGGCGCGGGCCCTGGTCCTGATCGCTCTCCTGCTCGGCACGATTGGTCTCATTTCGAGTCTCGCGTCGGGACCACTCGCGGCCGAGCACGGAGCCCTCACGCTTCTCGACGGAGGCTGGTGATGACGACGATCACGCCAGGTCGCGACGCAGCGCAACGCATGCTCGCGCGCCTGGATGAAGAGATCGAGAGGCAAGTCGCGCTCGGTGCCCCGCCGCACTCGATCGAGGTCACGCGGGCGCTCATGCGCGCCACGCTGACGAGCCTTGGCGACATGATCGATCGGGAAGCCGATGTCCCCGAGATGATGGCAGCTTTCGAGATCGCCTTTACGGAAGCGATCACGACGATGCTGCGAACCGTGCTCGCTCAACAGGCGGTCATGACGCCAGATGCCGCTGCTCCTGTCCTGCTGCTGCATATCCTGCGCGGCGTCGAAAGGCGGCTCGAGGGCGAGCCGTGGGGCGCGGAAGCCATCCACTACCCGGAGATAGGCCACGCATGAGCGCTGGAGCCGCCGTTGCCCACAAGGAATGGGACTATTGGATCTCCGCGTTGCGCGGCGAGCCGCTGGAGCTCACGGTTGGCAAAGCCGAATGGGGATTCTACCGACACCGCACGCGCAGCGGCCAGATGATCCCGCTGCAGATCTGGCGGGACGAATGCGGGCTCCGCGTGAAATGGGGCCCGAACCGGCCGACGACCGTGCTCGACGAGGAGGAATTTTGCGAGAGGGTCTTCTGCTACTGTTGCAGGCACCCGGTCACGGCAGAGTGGTATGATTACTGGCTGAAGGCCTATGCCGAAGAAGGCGCCGGCCGCTGGCCCGACGAAGCTCCTCCTCCCGCGGTCTCGAAATCGAACCTGCCGGCGGATCCATTCGAAGCGCTGAAAGTCGAGGTCGAGAGCGAGCTCGCCGAGCTCGAGGCAGCGCTCAAGCCCGGGATCGCCGACGATGTGGGCGCAACTCGATTCGGCAACTGGCGCCTGCGGTTTGCCCAGGCCTGGAAGCGCCTCGAGGAACTCCGGAAGACGGAGAAGAAACCGCACGACGACGCTGCTCGCGCGATCCAGGAGAAGTACCTGCCGGTCCAGGCGCTCGCGAAGAAAGGCGAGGATCTCATCAAGGGAGCGCTCACGAAGCACCTGCAGCTGCAGGCGAAGCTCGCACGCGAGGCGATGCCCTCCCCCGCCAATGATGAGCCGGCGCCGAAGCCGGCTGTGCAGACGGTCGCACGCAGGGTCTCGCTCACCACCACCTGGCGCGCGGAGATCGTCGATTACCACGCGGCGCTCGCGGCCCTGCGGGACCACCCCGACGTGAAGGCAACCGTGCAGCGAATTGCCGATGCCGCCGCGCGATCGAAGGAGAAGCAGCCGATTCCCGGCGTCACCTTCGTCGAAAGCTCATCCGCCCGCTGAGAGGTCAAATGAACGCACCGATGGTCGTCGAGCCTGCGCACCCGAACGTCGCAACCCTCACCGCATCAAGCACCGTGCATGCGATCGTGCCGCAGACGTTTGATGACGTCTGGCGCATGGCGCAGCTCCTCGCCAAGAGCGGGCTCGTGCCGTACGGGATGAACACTCCGGAGAAGCTCGCCGTCGCGATCATGCACGGGCTCGAGCTCGGCGTGAAACCGCTCCAGGCGATTCAAGGCATTGCGGTCATCAATGGCATGCCTCGGATATGGGGCGACCTGGCGCTCGCCGTCGTACGCTCGTCGCGTGAGCTCGAGCGGTTCAAGGAATGGCATGAGGGGCCTGAGCCACAGGATTGGGAGCGCCCGCAAGGCGACGAGCTCAACTACAAAGCCCTGTGCCTGGTGAAGCGCAAAGGCGAGGAAGAGATCGTCGCCGAGTTCTCGATCCGGGACGCGCAGATTGCAAAACTGTGGATGAAGCGCGGAGGCCAGGCCGGCGACAAAGATACGCCTTGGGTGACAAACCCCAAGCGGATGCTCAAGATGAGAGCGCGAGGCTTCGCGCTGCGCGACACCTTCGCGGACGTGCTCAAGGGCATGTTGATCGCGGAGGAACTGATTGGCTCGGAAGAAGAGGTGGACTATACGCCCGTCAACACCGAGCCTCCGCGCCCGCCGCGGATCGCACTCGCGGAAACGCAAACCGAGATCGCTGCAACAACTGCCCCTGTTGCAGCGGTGGACGACGCCGGGGTCGGTTCACCAGCCCCCCAGCCAATGAAGGCCCCGGCGTCGGCCCCTTCTCCCGAGCCCGAGGATGAGTTCGATCCCGAGGCTGCCCTGACGGAGATCGAGGAGCACTGCGCCGCAGCGCAAACCGCGAAGGACGTCGAAGAGATCCGCGACTTGTTCTCGGACGACTGGGAGCGCTTCACCCGCACGCAGCAGGAGAAGGCCGATTACCTCCTCGAAGAGGCGCTGAAGCGCATCACCAAGCCGAAGCGCGAGTCCCGCAGGAAGACCGCGGCCGAGCGCGAGGAGGGCCGCAAGCGTGTCGAGTCTGCCGGCGGGAAAGGCGCCCGCGAATATCTCGATGACGATCGCGCCGACGACGACCTGGCCCAGAGCGTCGAGCAGGATCCGTTCGCGATCGTCGAGACCTTCGATAACGAGGAGGCCTGGGCCGCGCATATCCGCCGTGCCATCGCTGCCGCCTCGAGCGTGGAGCACATCGAGAAGCTGAAAGCCGTCTGGAACGCTACGAAGGCCTTCCGGCAGGCTGCGGTCTCCCCTCCCCTGCGCACGGAGGTGCAGAAGGAGGCGGTCGCGAAGATGGACGAGATCGCGCAAGCCGCGGATGGCTAGGCGCCGATCCGAGACTGAGCGCACGACCGTGTGGCTGGTGAGACAGCCGCACGGGCTCGTCGCCGCGAGCGCTTTGGACCTCGAGGTGATCGAGCGTTATCGGATCGGTGCCAGGCTCACCTGCTATATCGAGCCACAGCGTCGGGACGAGGTACTCTACCGACGCTACCGCGCGATCGTCTCCAAGGTCGCAAAGGCCTTCGGCATCGACCACGATTCCCTGCATTGGCGCCTGCGTCTCAAATGCGGGTTGCACCGGGAGCTGCGCGAGCTCGACGGCGCGGTCTCGATCATCCCGCGCTCGACGACCGAACTCCAGGACGATGAGTTCAGGGCGTATTTCGATCGCGCCATGGTCGTCCTCATCGACGAGCTCGGAGTTCCCCCGGAGGAGATCTACGGGCCCGACACCTGGCACCAGGCCGGCATCAAGCACACGCTCGAGGACTGAGGAGACCGCATGATTCCGCTCATGTTCATCGGGATTACCGTTGGCGCGCTCACGATCGCGCTGATGCCGACGGAGTGGCTCTTCGCCATCGTGGCGGCTCCGATGGTCGCGTCGTTGGCAGTGCTCGCGGTCGGCGGATTCCTAGCGCTCTTCGGGCTCAGTAGCAGTCCGGACAGCCGTCGCAATACTGGCCGCACTGCCAGCAATATCGTTCCTCTGGCGGAGTATCGTCCTCGAGGCGATCGGCGGCCGAAGCCGCGACGAGATCGAGAAACATACCCTCGGTGATCTGCACGGCTCCGTGCTCCAGGATCGCTGCAGCCAGCGCCCTGCCCCGCTCAACCCGCGTCACTGGACGAGCCGCAGCCTCGGCCTGAGCCTCTCGACTGTCGCCGCGTGACCCCTCTCCGCTTGTTCCCATGTCGAGTACCTCTCAACGTAGCCGTTCTCGGGATGGTCATCGTCGGCGAAGACCATCGTTTCGAAGAGTAGCGGCGGGCCATCCATGAACCCGTGGTCGAGCCCGAGGAAGACGGTCGACACCTCGATGTCAGGGCCGACCTTCGTCTTCGCCACAACCCGGTTCTCGAAACTCTGATGCCACTCCGCCCACTGGAGGAGCGACGGCTCGTCGTTCGCCAGGGGCCTCGGTACCTTGTCGATCAGGATCCAGTAAAAGGGACGACGTCTGGGTGACATGAGCCCCTTTTAGCACGGCAGAACCGACGAAAGGAAACCGGCCGCGCGACTAGCTCGCCCCCTCCCCTTCCCCTCATGGTCGCCGAACTGGCGTGTAGAAGCGGGCGAACCGCCCTGCCCGCAAGGCCTCGGCCGACAAAGGTTTGACAGGCGCGACCGCGATCACCGGCATCGGAGGATCGGCCGCGGGCTTCGGCTCAAATCGCCCATAAGCAACCAAGGGTTTTCTTGTGGGTTTTTCCATTGACGGGAGTGTAACCACAATCGTCTCAGGAACAGTCTCCAATAACCCCTTCGAAGAAAACCCCCGGTTGCTTATGGGTGATTTGCGAACCGCCGAATCGCGGCGCTTGCAGGGCCGGGTATTGGCTGCCGAGAAGATTGCCTCCAGCTCAGGCGCAAAGCGATACCAAGCCACCCGGCGCCGGATGCCATCCTCGCCTCGGACATGCCCGCTGTCGGGGTTCAGGCGAACGATGATGCCAGCTTCCACCAGCGTCTTGATGGCTCCGCGGATCTGGGCCTCGGTCTGGCCGAGCTCGGCGCAGTCCTTCAAGCCCCCGAGACTCCCGAGCCCCTTGCGATCCTGTGTGCGGCGCACGATCGGGAACGGCTCTCCGAGCTTCTTCGGACTCGACCAGTAGCGCGCCAGGAATCGCAGGAGCGCGGCAGCCTCGGCGCGGTTGCCCCTTTTCTCCAGGAGCGGTGCGATGAACTCGATCGCCTCGTGCGGGATCCGATAGGGACCACACGTGCGGCTGACGTGGAAGGCTCGCCCAAGCGGGCGCCGCCCGCGGCGCACCGGCAGCGGGCTGACGGCTGCGGATGCAGCCTTGGCATAGTTGATGGGCATCGGTCCTTCAGGACCGCTTCACGCAGGCAATGGGGAACCGTTCGGAGAGAAGATCTCCGTTGACTCGACCAGCGATGTCAGGGATGATCGCCATTGCAGCGGGGCGACCAACCCTACGGAATTCGGGCCTTCGAAGTTACCAGCTTCGGAGGCCTTTCCATTTTCAGCGTCTCGCGGCTATCCCGCCTCCTCTGAAAGTTTCGAATCGTCCTGCGCGGATTCGCGCAGGCGTCGCCCATGAGGGCTCACGTTGGGGAAACGGTCAAGCCCATTGTCCCCAGCAATTTGAGATGATCACGCGCGGAGTCGTTAAGAAACCCGTAACGATCGGGTCAGCAGGCCTCGTAACCGCGCTTGATTTTGCGACGGGCGAGCAGCTCCAGCGCTTCGGTCGCAGCCTCTTCGGTCGGGTGCTCGTCGATCTTGCGCTGCCCCTCCCCTCCCCTGCCCAGTCGCCCCCAGCGCCGCTCGACCAAGTGGTAGCCGAACAAATCGAGATGCACCGAGATCTCGTAGAACCGGTTCATGTTCCGCTCGGGATCGATGCGGCGGAGGTAGACGGAGTGGCGGGGCTCTTCTGACATGGCGCCAGAAGACTCCCGGCTGGATTCGGCGTCAAGAACCGGCCTGGGCCCCGGCTACGACGTCTGTGAATGACCGTAATCCCTGCAATCAGATCACTGCACCCATTGAGATCACTGCGGTGATCTCGGTGACTGCCTTGACCGACAAGGCCTTAGTCACCGCAGCCAATCAGATCACTGCAGTGAAGTCGTGCTGTGATCTCGGTAACTGAGGTCAGGTAAGGGACTGCAGTCACCGACATGATGGCAGTGTCAGCTGTGACCTGAGCCAAGGCAGCCAAGGCAGCCAAGGCAGCCAAGTCAGTGGCCGCAGCCAATGGCGTGACTGCATTCAATGACGTCAATGAATTCATTGGCTTCAATCCGGTCATGCCAGCCACTGCGGTCACGGCAGTGATGCCTTTACCTGATGTTAAGAACCTCATGGCATTGGTCGACCTCACCGCAGTAACGGCAAGGAGGTCGTTCATGGCAGTAATTCCGTTTGTTTCCAGCAAGGGCGGGGCCGGCAAATCGACCTCTGCCCTGATCCTCGCCACCCAGCTAGCCGCCCGTGGCAGCAAGGTGACGGTCCTCGACTGCGATCAGAACCAGCACTGCGCTGAGTGGTACGCCGAGGCCAAGAACAAGAGCGTCGCAGTCGTGGGGGACATCACCTACAAGACCGTGGTCGAGGAGATCGAAAAGGCCCATCAGGTGTCCGACGTCGTGATCGTCGATCTGCAGGGTAGCCAGAACATGACCGCGTCCCGCGCGATCTCCCGCGCCACGATGGTATTGATTCCGCTCGGGGCTACCCACCTGGACGCGAAGGAAGCCACGAAATCGGTCGGCCTCGTGCAGGACGAGGAGGTCGTGCTGCGGCGGGCCGTTCCCTACCGTGCTTTCTTCACAAAGTGCCGCCCGAAGCCCACGATCGAGGAACGGAAGATCAAGGACAACCTGTTGGGCCTCGGCGTTCCGATGCTCCAGACCCGTCTTCTGAGCCGCGTGGCTTACGAGAACCTGTTCAGTTACGCAGTCTCGCTGTCGGACTATGCCGACCAAGGCGTCGGGGTCAGCGGCGTTGAGGAGGCGATCAGGAACGCGGACGAATTCGTGGACGACGTCGTGGCGGCGCTGAACGACCTCGACGGAGACGCGAGGGCCGCAGCATGAGCGAGAATGCGGAGAGGAAGGTTCTGGCCATTCCGAGGAAGCGAGAACTCCCGCCACCCGCCCAGTTGGAGGTCGTCGACCAGGTCGCAATCGAGAGCGGCTGGGGGCAGGGCGCAATGGGGGAGGGGGAGCCCCCTCCCGCTTCCCGGCCAGAGCCGCCCGTGGCGCCGACAGCGGCCCCGAAGAAGCCGAGAGCCCAGAGACCTGCCCAAGAGCAGCCTGCGGCCCCGGTAGCGCCTCTCGTCGCCATGCCAATGCGGCGCCGGAAGCAGGTCGATGAACCGACGATGAGCTTCACGGCCCGCGTTTCGATCCGCTCCGGTAACGCCTTCATCGAGTGGTGCCACGAGGAGAGGATCTCCTACCGCGAGGGGTTCGATTACCTGATGGATCTGCTCGCGAAGGAGCGGGCAGGGCAGTGACATCAGCCAATGAAGTCAATGCATTCAATGACGCCAATGAAGTCGTGGAATTCAGGGCAATGGCAGATCAACAGTCTCAGGGGGTAGAGCCCAAGGCCGTGCCAAGGCGCAATCGCGGGACGCCTGAGCAGGTCCACAACTTCACGATGCGCCTGCATCGGGATGATGTGGAGAAGTTCATTCGCTTCTGCGAGCACAAGCGTCTTAGCTACAGGGAGGGGTTCGCGCTCCTCCTTGAGCGGATGCGCGAGGCGCACAGCCGCGACGCGCAGGAGCGCATCTACAAGAATGACCTGTCGGAGGAGCCGACCGTTCCGCTCTCGATCCGACCGCCGCTGAGTGTCGCGAACCGCTTCGTAGCGTACTGCAAGGCGAACCGGCTCGCATACTGGGAAGGGCTCTCAGAGCTCATGGACAAGGCTAAGGTATAAGGGAGGAGCCTCAATGATGGTGCCGCAAAGGACAATCACGGACATCGATCTGCTGTTCGACGTCCCGATGTATGATGCCCTTAAGCTACTGGCGAAGGATGCCACGGATCCGGAGGTCAAGGCCGCCGCGAAGCTGCTCCGCGCGAAGCTCGTGCCGAATGACTCCAGCGCCTCCAGCGTTCTCGCCGCGATAAGGCCGAGGGTCCACTTCAGCACGCAGATCTCATACTGAGGGGAGGGGGCTTCGGGCCCCCTTTTCCTTTGGGGCGGTCTGTGCGAACCGGCTCCCCATGACCAGAACCGCAGACCTCGACGAACTCGTCTACATGACCTGGCTCCTGGCCGAGGGGCACACGGACGTCAGACCTCTTCCGGACGGCAGGCGATGGGCCGGGATCCGGCCGCTCATGTTCACCCACGCCATCTTCGTCGGGCAGATCGGCGACAAGGTGGGCTACGACGACCGGTGGTGCTATCATAGCTACCAGGACGCCAAGCAGGCGCTGGAGGCCTGGACCGGTGAGGGGGAGCCCTCAGGCTGGCACAGGAATCCCCGCAGCGGCCGGCGCCGGCCAGACGGTGATCCGGCGCAGGAATACGTCGACTGGTGACGTCATGGACGACGCGAAATACGACGAGATCCACTCGCTGCTCAGGCAGATCCTCGAGGATCTGAACGCGCACAATGCGCGGATGCGGGAGTGCTCGCGCATCTGGGCCGAGAAGGACCGCCTCCGCGAGGAGCACGCGCGCCTGAGCCCCGAGGAGCAGCGGAAGCGCTGGCCGAGCCTCCACGCACAGCTCACCGCGCTCAACGCGAAGATGTCTGCTGTGCTCGACGCGAAGCCGCCGCAGCGCGAGGAGCCCGCACAGCAGGGCAGGGGGCTCGACCAGGCCGTCGCCGCGGCCATGGCGGAACTCTCCAGGCAGAGCCGCGAGGGGCCGAGGAATTTCTACGTCTACGGCGCCGAGGATCCGGGGCGCTTCGGTGTCGACGGCGAGCTCGACGTCGTCGCCCTGGTGCGCGCGATCCTGCCCAGTTCCCCTTAGTTTGGGCCAGTTTCTCCACATGACCGTGGGGCATCAGCCGATTGGCCGATCTCCCCTCTTGTCCTCGGGGTTTAACCCGGGATAATACATTACCCAATATCGCCGCAATTCGCAGCCGGCCAATGAGCTGCCGCATAGACTGCTTATGTCTAGACGAGGCGATGAATATGGGTCGGAAGAATTTCGATCAGGTATAGTGGAGGATGAAGAGTGGGAAGATTTGCACGTCCTTTTGAGATCGAAGTCACCCGTCAGGGTAATATAGCCTGCCAGTACAGGGTTAAACTACAGTGTTGTAGGTGCCCAAGGCACGAGACTTTCCGGTCGCGGAACCATCCTGCTGATGACTGGGTGCTCAAGAGGTTCAAAGAGTGGGGATGGGTGGTCGCCAAATCCCCACGGGATCACATCTGCCCCACCTGCGCGGGTACCGACCAGACCGAGAACCGCCTGGCCGACCACTTCAAAGTCGTGACAGGGGAGGGGAGGGTGCCCTCGCGCGGCGAGCTCGCCGACCAGGTCGCCAAAGAGCGCCGCATCCTGGATGAACAGACCGCTATTCTCCTCGAGCGCCACAACCTTGGGACATCCCAGACAGTGAAGAAGTCCAAGATCCCTGACGGCCCGATCCTCGTGAATGGCTCCGTCGAGGTAAAACATCCCGCCCACATCCACGAGGCGCTATCGACCATAGCTTCCGAGACGGCAAACAACCGAGCCGCAGTGGAACTGATGATCGACCAATTCACGAAGTGCCAACAGCTTCTGAATCAGCAAATCACCGCGCTTGGGAATATGACTGCGATGCTGGCGCGCGTCGGTGATGGGATCCACAACGGATTGCGCGAACTAAGCCAGAACCTCAATGAGAACACGAGGCAGGTCGAGGCAACGAACCAGCACCTGCTCGAGAACACCGAAGTCATCCGCCAGGTTCACGCGAAGCTTTCTATCCGGGACGGCTCCGTCCCCGCGACTGTCGAGCCGGTGTCAGAGCCGATCGTCGCTGAGCCGGTCTCCAGCGAGACTGCCCCTGAGAGCACCCTGCCCGCTGACCTGCTCTCGATGCTCATGCCGGAACAGGCGCAACAGCCCGAGCCCGAACCTGAGCCCGTCGCGACTATTCCCGCCGACCTGCCGGCCGAGCCGCCCTCCTCCTTGCCAATACCTCTGTCGGCCCAGATCCGTGCTGCCCGCCAGGCGAAGCGGATGACGCAGCAGCAGATCGCTGACAAACTCGGTGTCTCAGGCTCTGCCGTCACCCAGTGGGAGAGTGGCACGCATGCCCCGAGGGCCGAGACGCTGCCGGCCCTCTGCAAGCTGTTGGGGATCAAGCTGTCGGCTGCACCCCGCCCGTCTACAGCTCAGAAGAAGAGCGTCGTTGAGCTCAAGAAGCGCGCAGCTCCGGCGAGCAGGTCTCGGGCGAAGAAGCTCGCGGCCTGACCACGATCGGATGAGACGATGGGTGAAGCCAAGCGCAAGCGGGAGAAGATGACCCCTTACGAGATCGAGATGCAGAAGCTCCAGCGCGACCTGGCCGACAAGGGGCGCGTGATCGAGGCCGGCTGGGTGGCCCTACGGGCACTCGCAATTCCTCAAGAGGCCTCGGAGCAGCAGGTTCAGGATATGCGCGCCGCCTACATGTCGGGAGCGCAGCACCTGTTCGCGTCGATCATGGGGATTTTGGATCCCGGCGAGGAGCCTACCGACGCCGATCTCCGCCGCATGGACCTGATCGACAAGGAGTTGCGGGACTTCGCGCGCGAGTGGGAGCTCAGGTTCCACAAGGCGAAAGGAAGCGCGTGATGACCCGGGCAGAGCATCTCGACTGGTGCAAGGCGAGGGCGCGGGAGTACCTCGAGACCGGCGACCTCGCCCAGGCCGTCGCGTCGATGACCTCGGACATGCGCAAGCACCCGGAGACCGAGCGGAGCATGGACCCGCTGATCGCGATGCTCGGGATGCAAGAGACGCTGAAGGGCAGGGATGCCGTGAGGCGCTGGATCGAGGGGTTCCAGTGAGGAGCGCGATATGACCGATTACGGCAAGGTCGAGGTGCATGTGCCGTCCCTCGACGAGAAGCGGATCTCGCTCATGGAGCGGGACCACTACTTCGGCATGCGAGACATGGCCGCGCAGGGAATCAGCAAGTTCGGCCTGGAGGTCGGTGGCGGGATTGCGCTGTCGGGCGTGGCGCGCGAGCTGCGCCGCCATCTCACGCTGGAACAAGTGCAAGAGGTGTTCCGCCAGTTCGCCGAGACGATGCCGCAGGCGGCTGCAGGAGACGAGCCGTGAAGGATGGTGACGCCGTCGAGGTCTCGGAATCTGACGCTCTGAAGGAGCGGGTAGCGTTCCTCGAGCAAGCGCTTGAAGACATCGAGCACCTGGCCGAGCGCGCCTGGAGCACCACCGCAAACGACAGAGCGTTGAAATCGATCGCGCAGATGGCGCGAGACGCGCGGAGCCCTCATGAAGACCGGTGACCGCGTGACACTGATCGCCGACGAGCGCGAGGTCGAGGCCACGGTCATCCTTGCGAGTCAGAACGGCCGGAGCCTCATGCTCTCGTTCGAAGCGATCATCTTCGGCGCCGTCGGCATGATGCCGGTGCTGAAGGAAGACGACGGCTCGTGGGTCGCGGTCATGGCTGGACAGCCGGTTGAGATCAGGCCTATGGTTAATCCGCGCTAAGTGTATGGTTAATAAGCGCTTTCAGGTTCCATAATGTTTGTTCTGCGAATCCGCGCTGGAGGTGTTTACCATGAGCGACAACCGGGATTTGCTCACCGAGATCCGTGATGGTGTCCACAGCATGGACCGCCGGCAGGCTGCGCAGATGGAGACGCTGACCGGACTCGTGCGCGACATCCATTCGCTGCTGACTCAGACCGCAGAGACGCTGACCGACCACAACCGGCGGCTCGCGAACCTTGAAGCGCGCATGGACCGCCTGGAGAGCGCGCGACGGAGCGGAACCTGACACAAAAGGAGCCCGAGGCCTCCGACACGACCTCGGGCTCAGAGAAGGAAGGATGAGGCAAGCAGCGGCTGGTTTGCTCACCTCGCGAGCTACATAGTACGGTTCCTGTCCTGCGACCAGCCTGATCTACCGCGCCCGACAATGGCAGCGATCTCGTCGATGCTGCGCCGCATGCGCGTGAGTTCCTCGCAGGCGATATTCCATTTCTCCAGACTCGCGGCCTGAACGCGCGCTCCGTCGAAATGCGCCTCCGCCAGACGGTCGACCGATGCGGTCAGGCGCTGCACCTCCGTGACATACATGTCGACCGATGTCTTGGTCGCAATCGCTCCGGCGACGCCCTGCAACTGCCCTGCCCTCGCGGCCTCGGCCATCTGCTTCGCGCGATCCATCTCGGCCCTCCTATACATGAAGAACGCTGCGATGGCGGGCAACAAGACGCCCAGAAGCGGCGCGATGTCTTTGAGGATCTGCAGGATCATTCGCGCGCTCTCAACCAAGCCTTCTCACGCCAGCGGAAAGAGTCTTGGGCGAACAAGTCGGTCCCTCCCCTCAAACCGGCGAAGATTTCGAACACGAAAGCGGTCGCAGCGACCGCGAGCAGCAGCGGCGGGCCGAGACCATCCGGATGTGTGCGCTCGATGAGCACTTCGATCACGATCGCGAAGACGAGCGACAGCCAGTAGCCGCTGCCGATGCAGCATCCCACGAGACGCCAGATCGGCGCGTTGCGGTTCTGTTCACTCCGAAGGATCGCCCACCAGCGCACCAGGCCGATGATGAGAAGCGCGAACCCGCCCCACGGCTCGTTGATCCAGCGCTTCATGACTGCGTAGTGCGGCAGGAGAAACGTGTCCCCGGGCCACATCAGGGTGATGCCGCACGTCACCATGAGCGTCGCGAGCATCATCTCGAGGGCATGGGTTTTCATGACCGCACGGGCTCCGCAGCAGCCGATGGCGGAGGCGCGTTGGTAGCGGCGAGCACGCCGATCTTCGCCTCGAGCTTCTCGCGGATCGATTCCGGCGTGAGATCGAAATGCTTGAGCGCATCGGGCGCGGCTTTGAGCACATACTCGACGGCTTCCGCCAGGAGCACCGAGCGCACATCGAGGCGCAGGCCCGTCGCGGCTGTTCCGGCCCGTGCCACGATCAGGCCGGCGGCATTCGTCAGCGAGGTCTGCAGCGCCTCTCGGTGCTTGGCTTCGATCTCCAGGCCGAATTTGCAACGGAGGAGATTCCACAACCAGGTGAGAGCAATCGCGATGAGGACTGTGATCATCTCGGTGAGGAGCGGCTGCAGTGCACCGAAGATACTTCCGACGTCGACTGTGGTGTCCTGAGCGAAAGCGGCAGTCGGCGCCAGCAGGATCGCCGCGCCGTGCGTGAGACCTTGGAGCATGTCGTGGCCTTTCATGCGGTCAGGAGGAGGGGGTGGATCCGCCGGGGATGAGCGCGCGGAGATCCTCGGGCTTGGCACCGAGGGCGAGGGCGAGGGCGACGACTGACGAGACGGCGTCGGTCGCGAGCGCAGTGATCGTGGTGTCGGACTCGACCACGGGCGCGGGTACGGGCAGGCCGAGGCAGGCGCGTAGGTCGCTCCCGATGTCGAGCCGCTTCGCGCTTCCCCAATCGAT
The DNA here is from genome assembly GCF_001006805.1 of Microvirga massiliensis. GTDB lineage: Bacteria > Pseudomonadota > Alphaproteobacteria > Rhizobiales > Beijerinckiaceae > Microvirga > Microvirga massiliensis. The sequence continues at coordinate 47,356 of NZ_LN811373.1, forward strand.
GGCGCCGGTCGACTTGACCTTCGTGTATTCGAGGATAGTGCCGTCGTGGCTCCACAGGCCGTCGAAGAACAGGCGGCATTCCTTCTCGCGGCGCTCGACGATGGACGCAGGCTTGTTCCATGTCAGGAAGGATTTGCGCGCAGCCTCATGGTCGCCGGCCCTCACTTGCTTGACCCACGTCGCCCTTTTGATCCCGCCCGTGTTGAAGTGAAATGAAACCGCCGCAGCGAACTGGGCTTGGGTGAGGGTGTGCCCCTCGAATGCCTGTCGCACGTCCTCTGCGTAACGCTCCAGCGCCCAGACGTAGATCCGCAGGCAATGGTCGAGCGGCTGTGGGCTGTTGATGTATCGCTCGACGCGGTGACCGCTCGCAGAGGTGATCCCGATTGACCAGGTCCAGACATCGCCGGGATTCTTGTAGGCTTGGCGACACAGAGCTTCGTGCGAGGCGAGTTCCATCGCCACGTCGTAATCGACCTGATTCATGAGCCCCTACCCTACTCTCATCCGGTATGCGCCCCCTGACCTGTAGAGCCCGCCGAGCGGAACTCCGCCGCTCGCTGCCTCGAGATCGTCGGCGTAGCTCTCGTGCAGGTAGATCGGACCCGACGCGGACCTGCCGATCGTATTGATTCCGATCGCAGCGCAGCTCCGAGCCGGGGAGCCGACGAACGACCGCACATAGCGCCACATCACCCCGCCATCCGAGGCGCTCGCGACCATGTGCGTCGGTGGCGCGAAGCCCGTCACACCAGCCCGGGTCGAGACGTAGATGTGCAGGCCTGCGAGCCGGTAGATGCCGTTCGATGCAATCCACTCGCCCGGTGTCCACGGCAGGTAGGCGACGCCGGCCGTGCGGATCGCGTTGAACTGTGTCGCGATCTCCTGATCGTCGTCGAGGACATTGCCGGTGACGGTGTTGTGCTGTCCCGTCCCGCCGAAGTTGGCCGAGATCCCGATCCCGGCCCATTTGCCGCCCTCCCGGCCATTGCCGATGCAGGCGTTGCCCGCGGCGACGTTGTGGGATCCCCAGAGCCAGAGCCCCGCGCGCATGTTCCGGTAGCAGACATTGTCTCCGACCGTGTTGCGGTAGCCCGTGACCGAGATCCCGTTGTCGCCCGTGTTCTCCGCGTGGTTGCCGAGGATGCGGTTGAGGTAAGCGTCGTGCGTGACGCCCACCAACTCGATAGCGTTGGCGAGCGTGGTGTTGGCCTCGACGAGGTTGCGGTTAGCGCCCTCCCCCAGCCGCACGCCGAACCCGGAGTAGCGCATGATCAGATTGCGGGTGATCTCGTTGTTCGCTGCTCCGGAGATCCCGATCGCCGTCGACTCGCCGTCGAGCATCTCGTTGGCGTCGACCTGGTTGAAGCGCGTCTCGGCGCCGGTCAGCAGGATCGAGCCCGCTGGGGCTCCGGGGCAGCCGAGGAATCGGCTCTGCCTGATCGAGCAGCGCCGCGCGCCATTGCGGAGCGTGATGATGCTCTCGCTCGGCGAGAGCCCGATGTCGCCCTCGATCGCGAGGCCGACGATATGCGCGTCCTCGCACCCGTCGAAATCGAACGCGGTGCCTGTCGTGAGGCAGTCCATCAGGATGCGCGGGCGACCGTTCCCGGCGCGGATGGTGAAGCCGCTCGGCATCTTGAAGGTGCCGTGCATCCGGTAGGGGCGCTCGCCCTCGTCGAGAACGACCGTCCTGAAACCGGATGCGATGGTATAGTCGAGAGCGGACTTCAGATCCTCTTGCCACCGCGGATCGAAGGCCATGCTCGCGCGTCAGAGCCGGTCAGGCTGCAACGCCTGCTGCGAATGCGTTCGCCCGCGCGTCCCAGATCGTGCTCAACACGAACTCGATATCGGCGTCGGGGATCGCGCTCTCGCCGACCTCCTCGAGCCCGCCTGCGATCACGTTGTTCGCCGCCGCGATGTGCAGGGCCAGCAACAGGGCTTTGTCCTCACCGCGCAGCACGCGGTTTGCGTAGGCGAGCCTGTTTGCGTGGTTGGGCGTTGAGGGATCCTCCGATGCCACGTTCTGCGCCGTCTTGAGCGCGAGGAAGCTCACGCGCGTATAGAACGTCGGCTGAGATGCCGCTGCGATGATGTCACGGGTTGCCATAGTAGACCTCTCCGAGAGTTGGCCCGCCAACCAGATCGGGCGGGGCTTGGGTGATGCGCTCGTCCAGCGATAGCTCGCGCGGCTCGACGAGCGCGGCGATGGCTTCGGGATTGCTGCCCGTGATCGGGCGCGGCGGTTTCATATGCTCGACGAAGGCGTCGAGCCGCTCGCCCGTGTAGTATTCGCCGGTCTCCAGATCGACCGGGACGAAGAATGCATTCCAGCGCCCGTCGTCGTAGTCGACCTCGATGCGGCCCGTGTCGGGATGAAAAGACGTAATCTTGTAGGCCATGCTCAGACTCCCCACTCGATCAGGACGCGCCCATTCGCGCCGTTGCCCCCTGCGGAGCCGTTGTAGTAAGCGCCCGCGCCGCCGCCCCCGATGGTGATGCCAATTGTGCGGCCGTATCCCGGCCCGAAATAGGAGTGCCCGAAACCGCCGCCGCCGCCGCCATTTCCAGAGCCCATGCCCGCGCCGCCGCCACCCGGCCAGCCACCCCCATGCCCCTGTCCGACACCGCCGCCGCCGCCATAAGGGGAGCCGCCGCCGCCGTATGCCTGACCATTCCAGTTGCCGCCGTAGCCGCCACTGAGATTTTCGGTGTTGCCGGAATAGCCGTAGCCGCCATGACCACCATTGACCCCCGCGCCGCCAACGCCGCCGGTTGCTCCGACATAGCCATGAATGACGGACCCGCCGCCATCACCGCCGCCAAAGCCACCCCAACCGCCGCCGCCGCCCCCGCCCCAGACGCGCAATCTCAACCATGCGTGGCTCGGCACCCAGATTTCATAATAGCCGGGTCCGCCGTGATCCCATGCGCCGCCATAGGAACGGTAGGCCCCATAGAACCCGCTCATCCAGATCGGCCCGTGGTTTGGATCGATCTGGATGTTGTTGTTCTCGGGGTTGTTGCCGATGATCCCGTGGCCCTTGTAGTAGCTGTAGAGATCGTAGACGGCCTGACCGGGACGGAACTCGTCTCGGATCTCTGTGATCCAGAGTGTCGAACCCCAGCCTTTAATCGGCATCAGCGCGCCTCCAGTTTCGCGGCGAGCTCCTTGATGGCCTCGATGAAGTAGCCGGCCAGGTTCCCGTAATCGACCGACAGCATCCCGTCCCTGTCCTCCCGCACGAGTTCCGGCGCGATCGGCCGCAACTGCTGCGCGATCACGCCCGCGCTGGTCTCGCCGCTCTCGATGCGGTCGAACCACACGCCCTGCATGGCGAGCACCTTGGCGAGGGCGTCGGTGATCGGCCGCACATTCTTTTTCATGCGGAGGTCGGAATAGGCCCCGACGTTGCCCGAGAAGGTCACGGTGCCGTCAGTCAGCGAGAGCTGCATCGGGTGGCGGCCATTCGGCCCGCTGTCCCATGTGTTCGCGTCGGTGCCGCCACGCAGGACGTAGAAGTAGTTGGAGTTGTTGTGGATGAACGAAGACCACTGGCCGCCCGTGATGTCGCGGAGCTTGATGGTTGGATCCTCGCCGCGGACCTCCAGCATCGGAACGCGCACTGGGGCGACGTTGAACCCGTAAACCGTGCCGTCGTAGTGGATCCAGCGGGCATCGCTGGCGGCACCGAAGAAGATCGCACCCGTGCCATTGCCGCGGCTGGCGATCAGATCCCGCGCGGTGAAGGTGCCATCGGGGTCGATCTTGACCGTGGTCTTGTAGACACCGGCCTCGCGGTTGTTGAAGGTGAGGCTCTTGGTGTCGGGATGGCGCTGGATATACCAACAGTTGTCCCAGTTGGTGCCGACTGCGACGACGCCCCAACCGTCCGTCCGGTAAGACGAAATCGCAGGCGCGATCACCTCGCTCGTGAACGTGTTGCTGCCCGACAGGCTCGCGAGTTGGTAGGTCGTGCCGTTGACGCGCGCGAAGATTCCGCCGGTCGTCGTCCAGACATCGCCGTTCGCAGGCGACGTCGGAGCCGTGCCGTGCGGCAAGTTGATCGAGGCGGTTGAGGTCGACGGCGTCGCGAAGGTTTGCCTCGCCGTCCATGTTTGCGCCCGCTCAACAGTCGCAACCTGGCGCGTGGTCGAGCCCATCCGAAAAAAGAGTGCGTTGGATGCAAACCAAAAGTCGCCGCTGACCGGAGACGTCGGCGCTGTGCCGCTCGGGAGATTGAACCCTGCACCCTCGGCGGTCGGGGCGACCGTGGTGAGCTTGCCCTCCATCGTGTCGCCGGCCTTGTCGACCTTGGTGGTGATCGCGTCCTCAAGGCCGTCGATCTCGCTCGCCGGGTGGCGGTGCGGGGCAGGCGGAAAGGTTTCGGGCTTCTCGGCGATATCCGGCCACGCGGTCGAGATCGCGCCGATCGCGGCCTCAACATCGGTGACATTCGCCTTGGTGGCCACCTCCGCATCGAGTTCCTCGAGCGCCGCTTGGACGTTCACCGACTGCAGGTTGCCGGTCGGCGTGACCACGATGTTGGTGGCGTCGCCGGTCGAGAAATCCCTCGCCTTCTCGGCCCAGTGCCGAGCCGAATACCCGTTGGGCGCAACCGCGACATCCTCGGGCGCATTGGCCCAATCCTGCGCCAGGTTGCGCGCCGTTTCGGACGCGGCCTGCGCGGCCTCCGCATTCGCCTCCGCCGTCTCGGCTGCTTCGCGAGCGGCTTCAGCCCCGCTACGGGCCGTCTCGGCGCCCGTGCGGGCCGTTTCCGACGCCGTGCGGTCTGCGGCAACCGCGACCCGGTCAGCCTCGACCTCGTCACGCAGTCCCGTAACCGTCGCGAGATCCGTGGCGACCGCAGCACGATCGGTCGCCGTCTCATCGCGCAGGCCCTGAACCGTAGCGAGGTTCGTCGCCACCTCCGCGCGATCGGCCTCGACCCCGGCAGCCGTCGTATTGACCGTGAGCCGGTAGGCCTCCGCTTCGTCGCGTGCAAGGAACGTGGCGTCACGGGCCGCAACCGTTTCGTCCCGCGCTGCCGTGGTGACATCTCGTGCAGCCTCGGTGCCTGTAAGAGCGGCCTCGACGGCGGCGCGATCATCGGCAACTGCGAGCCGATCGGCTTCGACCTCACCACGCAGAGTCGTGACGGTGACCAGATCGGCCCCGACTGCGGCGCGGTCTGTGCCCGTAGCGTCGCGGAGTTCCTGCACGGTCGCAAGATCCGCCGCGACCGTCGCCCGGTTCGCCTCGACCGCTGCCGCCGCCGTTGCGACCTCGGCCCGATCAGCCTCCGCCTCGTCACGCGCCGCGAACGTGGCATCGCGCGCCTCGAGCGTCACATCGCGCGCTGCGGTCGTGACATCGCGCGCCTCGATGCCGGTGTCGCGTGCGGCCTCCGACGCCGCCTGTGCAGCCTCTGCGCCAGACCTCGCGGTCTCCGCCCCCGTGCGTGCGAACTCAGCCGCGCCGGCCGAGGCTGCAGCTTCTCCAGCCCGCGTGGTTGAGATCCCGGCCTGCGCGGTGCTGGTCGCAGCGCTCGCCGCCGCATTCGACTCGCTCGTTGCCGCAGCCTGTTCCGATGCCAGACTCGCCGCAGCGCTGTTCGCACTGGCCTCGGCTGATGACGCGCTCTGCGATGCGCTCGTGGCGCTGTTGGTTTCCGAGGTCTGGCTCGCCGTCTCCGAGGCTTTCGCCGCGTTCTGGCTCGCCAGAGAGGCAGCAGCGCTGTTCGCGCTCGCGCCTGCGGAAGTGGCGCTGTTCGTCTCGCTCGTCCTTGCGGCTGCTTCGGACGCAGCCGCTGCCAGCGCCGAGGCTAACGCGTCGCTGCGATACGGCCCCAGGATGTTGTCGAGGTCGCCCTCGACCACTGCGGTCCAGATCGTCTCGCCGACCTCCCTGTATTGGATCGAGTAGGTCTCGGGGTCGACCCGAAACTCGACCGGCGCTGCGCTCTCGCCTTTCAGGCTCTGCCCTGCCGACCAGTGACCGGTTGCATCGGAGAGCTTCGCAGAGATCAGGAAGGGATTCGTGTCGATCTGCAGGAAGGTGAAACCGCGCTTCTGGTTGTCGAAGGCTGCGCGGTCAGCCAAGGAGCCGAACGCATCCGGCTTGAACGGCAGGCCTTCTCGAATGCGCTTGATGAGTTCCTGCACGAGCGCATTGGTCGTGACATTGCTCGACCAGTAGGGGCTGGTCTTCATGAGCACGAACGCGGTCTGATCCGTCGCCGTCTCCGCAGGCCAGCCATAGGCCAGCATCAGCTCCGCGCTGGAGACGACCTTGTCGATCGGGACGCTGACGCCGTTAAGATTGAAGGTATCTCCCTCCAATGCAACGAACTGCGTGTGGAAACCCGTGACCGTGCGGCTCCCGGCTGTCACCGAGACCGAGTTTTCAATCGGCATGGTTGTGTTGTCCTCGCTCGGCCTGAGAAAGGTTCGTTGAGATCGGATTGTGCGGAGCGGCTAGGGGCGCGTGCTGAAGATGTCCGCGAGCGTCGGCCCGCCCGTGAGGTCTTGCGGCGCCGCCATGATCTGTCGGTCGATATCCACCAGTTCTTCCGGTGTCTTCTCGATCGGCACCCTGCGCTCGATGTCGATACGGTGCGTTTCCGGCTCGACGCGGACGCCGCGGATCAGCGCGAGGCCCTGATCCTCCATCTCGTCGAGCACAATGCGCTGCGTTTGACCGTGCGCGAGGATCACGCCGGTCCCCGGATCATAGTGCGTGAATTCGATCGGTTCGAACGGATCGAGGCCCTCCGCCTCGTAGTCGGCAGGCCTTCTCATCGTGCAGTCTCCAGAACCGTCATCGTCACGCGGCGGCCTTGGCAGACACACCGAAAGGTATGCACGCCCTCCCAGCCTGCCACCACCATGAGCTGCGTCGTGACCGTCGGGAGCGCGTGGTAAGTAATGACGGCGGTGATCTCGCCGCCGGTCGTGGACGTCAGAACATTCGAGACGGCGCCCGGTGAGGCGATGCCGGTCTGCCACGCCTGGCCGTTGTAGTAGATGGTGCCCTCGGCATAGCCGTAGCCGCCGGAGCCCTGCACCTCGCCAGCACCGTGGATCGTCACGAGGCAGACCAGCCGTGCGCCGTAGCGGGCATAGATCCCGCATGACACGTCCGCAACGGCGGTGGCGGTCGCCATGTTGGTGACCGCACCGTTTGCGAGCCGCAGCGTGTCGATCTCCGCGACGCCGATCTTCGCGGTCGTGATCACCGCGTCGTTGATCTGCGCGGACGAGGTGATGATGTTCGAAGCAGCGAGCTTCGTGCCCCAGATCGTACCGTCCACAATCAGGTCGCCGCGCACGCCCATCGAGAACTGCACGGAGCCGTCCATCTTCCTGGCCCCGGTCAGGACGTAGCCGCCCGTCCGTCCGTCGATCTCCATGGTGACGCCGTATTGCGCCTGGATCCCGTTGATCGACGAGCCATACTGCGTCAGCGTCGCGGTGTGCCCGTTCACGGACGTTTGTAGCGTCGAGACCTGCTCTGCCTGCGCGGAGTCGGCGGAGCTGCGCGCCGTCTGCTCTGCAACGATCGCTGCGACGTTGCCCTGGACATCCGTGCGGAGCACCTCGAGTTGCGAGGCGACTGCCTCCTCCGCTGTCGTGCGGGCTGTCCGCTCCGCCAGGATCGACGCCTGGTTCTCGCCAACGCGCGCATCGAGCGTGGTGATGCTCTGTGCGAGAGCCTCGTCCTCGGTCGCGCGGACGGTACGCTCCTCGACGAGGGAGGCCGACACCTCGCCAATCTGCGCGCCCAGCATCAGGGTCTTGGATGCCGTCGCCTCGTCCTCGTTGTAGGAGGTGACCGTTTCTTCCGAGGTGATGTTGCCGAGCACCTCGATACGCTCTTCCAGCCGCTTGAGCGCGTTGCGGGTCGCCTCCTCGCCCATGCGCGCGACGGCATCGACGGCCTCGCGGACCTGCTCCTGCAAGTGCTGCAGGTCGATGAGCATGTTCGCGATGTCGCTGTCGATCGTCGGCTTGAACAGAGCCGCGGTGGTGTAGACGTATGCGCTCGCGACACCTTGCGCGTTGATCGCCTGCGCGCGGATCCGGAGCTCGACGTTTTCGCGATACTCGACGACGTACGAACCCTCGGTCGCCTCACCCGCGTGGATGGCCTGCCACGGGGTATCTGGCCCGTATTGGATGTCGACGATGTAGCGCACCGCGCCGCGCGCCTGCCCGACCGCCCAATCGAGGACAAGTGCGACCGCCTTCTGCACCACCATGCCCCTGACCCACGGCAGGATCGGCAGCAGATGGCCTTCGTTGTGAATGACCTCCTTGATGGGCGGGGCAGGCGGCACGGCTTCGCCGAGCACGGACCAGACCTCCGGGGCATCGTAGACCGCCGTCACGGCGACGCGGTTGAGGCCCTCGGGCCTCGCGGTGCGGATGATGTAGGGCTGGCTGAGTTCAGCGAGCGTCCCGATCAGCACGGTGACGGGAAGCTTGCGGCGCGTCTTGACGAACAGGCTGTTGAACGGCTCGCCCGTGTATTGGGCGATCGTCGTCACGTCGTCGGCGTCGAGCACGATCTCGCGCGGCTTGTCCCCAGCCGTGAGCGCGACCGGTCCCCATTCCCGGCCCTTGTCCGTGCGGAACACCGCATGCGCGCCCGCCGGGATCGGGACATCGACATCGAGGGTCAGGGTGTAGCCGACGCGCTTCTCGACGCCCGCCGCCACCGGCTGATCGAGGTACCAGGTGTCGACATAGGCCGCATCGTTTCGCCCCAGGATGCGGCCCACCATCTCGGTCGTGAAGGTTCTGCTCTCCCGCCGGTAATAGGCCGAAGCGGCATACCACCGAGCGAGCATCACCGCGTGCTCGTGATTGCTGACCCCGAAGGCATTGATCCGGCGCGGCGTCAGCGTCTGCGCGCCGACCGTCACGCGCTGCTCGCCGCGCTTCTGCGGATCCCCGTTGACATAGTATTCGACGATCACGTCCGACGCGCCGTCGCTCATGTCGAGGTCGAACTCGGCACCGCTCGTGTCGCGCACGATCTGCCTGCGCGTGATGACGTGCTTGCGGAGTGAGCGCGGCTCGTCGCGGGTCATCGACCAGGTATCGCCGAGCACGAGCGGCTCGCCCCGGATGACGCCGAGGATCGTGCCCATCACCTCCGCGACCGCCGCGGGGCCGCGGATCTGGCCGTCGAAGGTGTTGTTGCGCGCGAGCGTGTAGGCGTAGTGCTCGAATGTCGGCAAGTCGATCTTGTGGTCGGGAATCGCGCCGCCATAGCGCTGGTTGCGGAGCACGTCGAGCGCGCACCAGACCGCGTTGTTCGTCGGTCGCATCACCCAAGTGCCGCCCTCGCGCACGGGCAGGATCGACTCGCACTCCACCCAGATCTCGCTGAACGAGGAGATCGAGCCGGTGTGCTTGCCCGAGCGGATCACCATCCCGATCTCGGTCACGTCGGGCCGCAGCGGCTCGTCGCCGAGATGGGCGCGCAGGCCATCCCACATCACCGTGTTGACCTGCCTGACGCCCTGCTGCTCGAGATACCCCGTAACCGGCGGCTGCGTGTTCCAGGCACGCACGGCGTAGCGTCCCATCGGGACGTTGATGTAGCGGGTGAAGCGCAAGGGCCTCGTCGAGACCTGAAACCCGCCATCGTAATGGAGGTACTGCCACGCACCGGTCGGATTCCCGTCGTCGTCGATCGGTGCATATTCAAACTGGACGCCCCAGTAACCCGGCAAGTTCATCGTCTTTTTCGGGTGATTGGAGAACACGCCCTGCGGCAGCGAGTAGTCGAGTTGGATCCGGTTCGTCTGCTGCCCTTGCGGCGTGACCGGGAACGGCCCGCTCCACGGTGGGTTTGCGGGTGGGTCGTCGCCGAGGCGCGGCAGCTCGGTGCCCGCGACCTGGTCGGAGGAGTAGACGCTCGACGGCACGAGCGCGGAACGCTGCCCCGGCTCGATGAACTCGATCTGACTGCCGTCGAAAGGCGAGCGCACGCCCTGATCGCGCGTCCACATGATCGCCTGCCCGACGCGGATCGTATGAACGACATACCGGCCCAGCCCAAGCGTGAGCCGCTTGTAGAGGATCTGGTCCTCGCCCTCGTAAGCGAAGTAGTCGGGTTGCGAGAGGTCGGGATTGCTCCACACGCGCCCGTAGTTGATCGGTATCCTGTCTCCCGCGCGCGGGAGATTGCCGCCGCCCGAGACGCCGTAAACCGGTCTGTCGTCCTCCTTATTGGCTTTCGGCTTGGTGGCTTTGCTCAAGAAATAGGCTGCGCCGGCCACGATGCCGATCGCCAACACTTTGCCGAGGAGCGTGAGCGAGGTCGCGGTGCCGATCGCCGCCGTTCCGGCCGCTCCGAACAGCGAGCCGATGCCGGCGACGAGGTATGGTGCCGCGACCGCGAGCACGATCATGGCAATCGCCGCGCCGATGGCTTTGCCGCCCCCGCCGCCTCCTCCGCCGCCTCCGCCTCCTCCGCCGAGCGGGAGATACGTTATGACGACAACGTCATCCGGCCCGACGAGCGTGTTCCGCCACTCCTTCTTGAGCCGCACCGTCTCGTCGCTCGGCTGGAGCATCTGGCCGCGCCGATGGACCGACACGATGCACGGACGACCGGGCGTGCGTTGCTTCGCGATGGTCGACAACCGGCGGCGCCGACGCGGGAGCGCAATCGGCTCCCGCAGCGGTTCGCCAATGTCGGAGGCGTGGATGACAAGCGTCATAGCGCGAGCGTCAGGCCTTCCCGTCGACCTTCTCGGTCTCGGCGTCGATCTCGACGTTCTTGATCGTCAGCGCGACACCGATCGTGCCGTCCACGATAGTGGGACCGGCGTGATGCACCGGGATCTCGACGTCACCGATACGGATGCGGCTCACGGGTCCGCCGTTCGCCTGAATGAACACCACGCGCGTTTTCTTCTCTGCCATCACTCACTCCTCTTTGGGACGAACCACCGCGGCACCCAGCCGCGGATCTGGAGTTCCCGCAGCGTGTCGAGCACGACGCCGTGCGGGTGGTCGGTGTGCAGCACCCTACCCTGCTCGAGCGCGACGTAGACGCCTGCGTGCTCGAGATCATGGGGATTGCCGCCGATGCGGTGCATTCGTGCGACCGCGCCGTGCTCCGGCGATGAGATCTCGCACCACCCGAATTGATCCGCCCCGGTCGACAGCAGGCCACGTCGCGTTGACCGGGGCGGCACCGCCCGCTCCTCCGAGAAAGGAAGCGTGCGATCGAACAGGTCTCTCTGCACCTGGCAAACGAGAGACCAACAGTGCAGTCCGCGCCGCTGCCAGGGCTGGCCGATGAGGCCCTGCAGATACGCGAGAGTCTTAGAGTCCATGCAGCGCCGGGTAATCGGCGAGCGAGTACGTCAGGCGAGGAAAAGCCTGTCTGTCGGCTTTGCTGGTCGTCTCAAGCGTTCCCGTCGCCGAGGTCGGCCCGAGCGAAACCTTGGACAGCATCAAGCCTCCCCTCACCTCTCCGGGGCGAGACAGGTCGCTCACGGTGTAGCCGCGATAAGTGACGTTGAGCGGCAATCCCGCTTTCACCGCTGCCTTCAAATGCGGCTGGAGCAACTTGCTCACATTGTCTACCGCCAACTGTCCGGTCGTCGGCCCGTCGTCGTCGAAGCCCTGCAGCGTCACCTTCACGCCGCAGGCGATGAAGCGCGCTTTGAGCCCGCCGTCGTTGATTGGCAGGTCCATGTCCTGCTCGACGTTGCACACGATGCGGACGGGCTCCGCGAAGCTCGCGTGATCCAACTCGATGGTGTCAATGATGACATCATCGATGTCCGGATCGGCATACGCCTCTTGAATGGCGTCGGTGAGTGACATCGCTACCAGTCGAACACGAGGAGTGTGAAGGACGAGGAGAAGCCCATGCCGAAGGTGTCGCTCGAAACCTTCGCCTGGTCGATCATCACGGTCTTCACCTCGTAACTGTTCGTCGCCGGCCGATAGACCGGCATGGTGAAGCGCGAGGTTCCGTCCACCAGGTCGTTCTCGATGAAGGAGCGGAAGCGCTCGAATTCGGCTGGTGTCTGGAAGACGAGCCGATACTCGATCCGCGCGCGGCGCCCGAGCCCGCTGCGCCGGCCCATGGGCGGGCCATCTTCGAACTCCGTCCACAGCGGAGGACGCGTCATCTCAGTGATGCGGTAATTGTCCATCGTGGGCTTGAAGGTGAGCCCGCTAGGCCAGGCAGGGAGTGCCATCGTTCTATCCGATCAGGGCGCGGCCGGACTGGCGTGCGCCCATGGCTTTGACGAGGTCACCCCGACCCCGGGCCGCACGGTCGGCTTGCCAGGATTCCATCCGCTCAAAGATGATGTCGACGCTGCCGTCCTGATTGGTGCGGACCTCTGGCTGCGAGGGCGCTCCAATGACGTTGACGATCGGTTGCACCACGGTCGCCTGTTGCGACTGAGCCCCTCGGCCGCGAGCTGCTGCTACGTCGTCGCGTGAGAGAACGACCTCGCCTGTCTGCAAAATCGCCGCGCGTTCGTCGGCCGCGAGCGTCCCGCTGTGCAGGCGCGGCGCGTTCTCGAAATACGCCGGATGGACATAGCGCATCTTTCCGTGGATCCCGACCATGCCGCCGTCGTGGTAGAGCCCGCCCGCGCCAGGCGTCATGCCGAGCCCGCTGCCACCAGTGAGCCCCGACAACAGGCTGGAGAAGAAGCCGCCGCCGCCCTTCTTCGTGAAGCTGTTGAAGAGGTCGTCCATGGCGAGATCGAGCAGCTTGTCGACGACGCGGTTGAGGGCGTTCTCCAGCGCTTCCGCTCCGCTCTTGCCGGCGCGCAGGTCGGAGATGAATCCCTTCAACGCATCCTTGCCGATCGAGCCGAGTTCCTCGAGCGCAGCCTGCGCATTCTTGAGGTTCTCGGTCTCCTGCGCGACGCGCCCATACTCCTGGGCATAGGCACGGATCCGTGCTGCCAGTTCCGGCGTGATCTGTACCTCGTTGCGCAGGAACTCGTTGCGCATCCGCTGCTCTTCGTTCGCGGCCTCGATCTGGGCCGTCGTCATGAACATCGTCTCGCGGTAGACCTGGTTGAGCCTGACCTGCTCCTGCAGCGCGGCGTTCGCATCCTCGAGGGGGCGCTGGACGAACTCGTAGATGTCGGTCTTGTTCTTGTCCGAGAACGCCTGGTTGAGGTTGGTGTCGACGTTGAGCTCGACTTTCGGCACGTCGATCTCGCGCCTCGGCAAGGTGCCAGGCGTGGTGCCGCCACCCGCGGTGCCAGGCGTCGTCGAGCCCGTCGTTGCGACGTCGCGGACGTTGCGGTTGATGCCCGCCCACGGGTTGCGGATGCCGGAATCCCTGAAGCCGTACCACTGCCCGTGGCCGTGCTTCTTCATGTAATCCAAGCTCCAATCGACCTGGCTCCGCCATGCATACGGATTCCGGACGTCGATCCCGGCCCGCTTGGCTTCGACCCCAAGCCCGCCCATCATGTTGAGCTGCGTCACGCCCCAGGAATCTTCCTTGGGCGTCTTGGCATGGGCGAAGATGTTGAACCGGGATTCCTGGTTGAGCCCCCGCGCGATGATGTCGGGGTCCATGCCTCGCTTCACAGCCGCCGCCCGAACATAGGCCTCGACCGCAGCCTTAGAGTTGTCGCCAGTCGCAAAGGCGGTCTTTGTGGGACCGATCTCCCGCGCCGTGACGTTGCCGGGGCCACTGACCGACCTGGTGCCGCCGAGTAGCTCGCGCTGCTCCTGCAGCCACATCTCGTTCTCTTTGAGCGCGCGGCGGAGCCCCCTGAGGCCGGTAAGCTCGAGTTCCTTCCTGGCGTCGCGCGCGAAATCCTTCGCCTGCTTGTTCGCGTCAGCAATCACCCGGTTGCGGGCCATCTCGGCCTCGACCGCGGCGCGCAGCTCGTCGCCGGTCTCGCGCAAGACCTTGGTGCGGGCCCTCTCCGACTCGATCGCGGCCCGCTCCTCGAGCGTACGGGCGTTCAGCGCCGCGATCTCGAGCTTGTGGTCCTCGATCGCGAGCTCGATGGCAGACTTCCAGTTGTCGAGCATGAAGCGGGCGCGGCGGAGAGCCTCCTCGGCCTCGTCGGCGCTGTAGCCCAGCTCGCGCAGCCGCTCGGGCCCTTCCTCGAGGATCTTGCGGTTCTCGCGCAGCGTCCGGAGCCCCTCGATCTCGGGCATGAACCGGCCCATGGCGCCCTGGACGGCAGAGCGCTTCGCGAGCTCGAGTTCCTGCTCGCGCGACTTGTTGAGGCTCTCGATCGCCTTCTCGTTGCCCTGGACGAGCTTGATCTGCTCGTCGTAGCGCTTGTTGATCTCCGCCAGCCCACGCTCGTAGCTCGAGAGCCCCGAGACCTGCAGATTGAAGGTCGATTCCTTCAGGAGATCGAACGGCACCCGCCCGCCGGCTTCCTTCACCTCGATGGTCTGCTCGATCTTCTTGTTCAGCGCATCGATCTGGCGCTGCGCTTCCTCAGTGTCGAAGTCTGGGCGGCCTTCGCGCTTGAGGGTTTCGATCAGCGTGACCTGGTCGCGGAGCTTCTCGATCTCCGCATCTTCCGGGATGAGCGAGCGCTGGAGATCGTCATAGCGCTCGAGTTGCATCGCCAGGGTTTCTTCGCGACGCGCCTCGTTGATGGCGTCGATCGCCTCCTTCACGCCTTTGGCGGCACGGACCTCGTCGTCGTACTTCTTCGTGATCTCGGAGAGGGCCCGCGAGTACTCGCTCATCCCTGCGGTCGCGAGGGCGAAGCTCGACTCCTGCCGCAGTTCGTAGGGGCGCTGCCCGCCAGCCGCGCGGATCTCGCGGATCTCCTCCGCCCGGTCCTTGGCCTCGTCGATCGCCCGCTGCGCATTCTCGATGCCCTCGATGATGACCCCATTGGGCAGCGGCGTTGCCATGAGGTTGCGGAGGATCGAGATCTTCCGCTCGACGTCCGTGAGTTCCTGCTCGAGCGGATCGACATCACGCAACGTCTGCGCCACGAAGCTGATGTCGTAAGCCTGGATCGCCTGCTCGCGCGCCTGCGCGACCTCTTTCATTCCTTCGCCGGCATGACGCGCCTGGCGATCGAGATCGTCGTAGCGCTGCCGGATCTCCATCAGGCCGCGCGCGTAATCGTTGAGGCCGGCGGTCAGCAGCGTAAACCGGGATTCCTTACCGGCTTCGAAGCCAATCTCGCCGCCGCCTTCCATGGCCTCTGCCGTCTGGCGGGCCTGCTCCTGGAGGATCTCGAGATCCCGCTGCGCCTGGGCGAGCGCTTCGGCGTTGATCAGACCAGGCGCCAGGCCCTGCAGCTTCTGGATCACCCCGATCCTGGCCTGCAGCTGCTTCATCTGGTCGTTGAGCGGATGCATGCCGGCCGTCGCCTTGCCGACCAGATCCGAGAGTTGATTCGCCTGATGCTGGGCGGAGTCCCTCTCTGCCTTCTCCGCCTCCTCGCGGACCTGGCGCTCGAGCTCCGTAGCGTAGCGCCGCGCCGCCTCGGCCCGCTGTCGGTGTTTATCGACGTTCGCGGCGGGGTTGGCCTTCTCCATGCGCTCGTGGAGCGCCTCCATGGCCTCGGCATTCTTGCGCGCGGTTTCGGCGCGCGTCTCGAGGTCAGGCTCGAGCGTGCGGCCGATCGCATCGGCTCCTTCCGAGAAGGATTCCTTGAACCCCTCCCAGAAGCGACCCCACCTCGTGAGGCTCTCCTCGTGTTTCCGCAGACCGACCAGGGAGCTATCGAACATCACGCGCTGCGCCCGGTGGGCGTCGCCCTGCGCCGCCAAGCGCTTGATGTATTGCTGCGTCGTGTAGTCGAGCGTGCCGAGCTTCTTGTTGAGAGTCTCGACCCCGCGCTCGGGATCGGCAAAGGCCTCGGCGAGTTCCGCGGTTGCTTCCGGGATCTCCTGCCTCGTGGTCGCTGCGTAATCCTTCGCGGCCAAAGTCAGTTCGTGGAAGACGTCCTTGCTGATGCGTCCTGTGCCCGCAAAGGCGGCGAGCATGTCGCGCGCCTGCTTTGACGTGACGTTCCCGGCTTCGGCCGCGGCATCCGCCATGCGGTTCAGTTCGGAGGCGGTTGCGTTCGTGCCGCGCCCGACGCCGTAGAGCGAGCCCTCGAGGGCTTTAATGCTCTTGAGATAGCGGTCCCAGGAATAGGCGGCTGCGATGCCGCCCGCGACGAGTGTGCCGATGAACAGGGTCGCTGGACCAACCGCTGCCATGAGCCGTGACGCGACGGCCTGGAGGCCTCCGGAGACGCCGCCCTGAGCACCCGCAAGTATTTGATAGACCTGACCTCCTTGCTGATAAAGTATAGTGAGGGGATTCTGCCCAGTTAATAATCCCTGGGCTACGTCTATCATTTGATACTGGAAATTAGTCCATTCATGGCTAGCCAGTTTCAGGGCGCCCGCCACGCCATCCTGGCCTGCGTCTCGTTTAATCTTCGAAAAGACGCGATCTGCCTCGTCTAGACCACGCCTATACTGTTCCGGGTTGAGGAAGCCTGCGTCCTTCATCTCCTTGAGACGGGCCTGCTGCGTCTCGAGTTGCTCGAAGCCCATGTTGACGGAATCGACCGCCCACTTGACCGCGTTAGCCTCGCGCTCGAGTTGCTGGAGCTTCTTCGCGGCCTCCTCTTCCGCCCTGATCCAATCCTGGAGTTCGCGCTCGTCCCGGCGCCACAGGACGACCTCGCCCTCGGTCTCGCGCGACTCGCGGCGGGCCTCCGCCTGCTGACGGGCCCGCTCGACGAGTTCATATTCGCGCTGGGCTTCCTGGGCGAGCCGCTGGTCGCGACGGGCCAGGATGGTCTCGTCCTCGATCCACTTGGCCTCACGCTTCGCGATCGTCTCCTGAAGACGGCGCTCCACCATCTCCTGCTGACGGCGGGCTTCGGTGGTCCGCTCGATCTCCTCGCGCAGCTCCGCCTGAAGCTTGCGCTCGTCGGCCTGCCAGAGGACTGTCTCGTCCTCGATATCCTTGCGCTCACGCCGCGCCATCGTCTCCTGGAGACGGCGCTCGACCAATTCCTGTTCGCGCCGCGCTTTGGTCGTCGCCTCGATCTCCTCACGGATCTCGCGCTCGATTTCGCGTTCGTCCGCGCGCCAGAGGATGGTCTCATCCTCGACCTCTTTGGCAGCGCGACGCGCCGTCGTCTCTTGCAGACGACGCTCGACCATTTCCTGCTCGCGCCTGGCCTGCGTTGTGGCCTCGATCTCCTTGCGGATCTCCTCCTCGAGTTGACGATCCTCCTTGCGGGCCAGGACGGTCTCGCCTTCCATCCAGCGCTTGAGGCGGCGCTCCTCGGTCGCCTCGATCGTCCGCTGGACGAGTTCCTGCTCACGCAGAGCCTGGGTGGTCTGCTCGACCTCCTGCCGGATCTCCTCCTCGAGTTCACGCGACTCCTTGCGCCACAGGATCGTCTCGTCGTCGACCTCCTTGCGGGCGCGCTGCTCCATGGTCTGCTGCAGCCGCCGCTCGACCATCTCCTGCTCGCGCTTGGCCTGCGTGGTGCGCTCGACCTCGGCGCGCAACTCCTCCTCAAGCTCGCGCTCTTCCTTGCGCGCGAGGATGGTCTCGTCATCGACCCACTTCTTGGACCGTCGCGCCTCAGTGGCCTCCATGGCCTTCTGGACGAGTTCGAAATCCTGCGCTGCTTGCTTGGCTGCCGCGGCAACGCGCTCGAGTTCCTGGACCTGATCGTCCATCTGCATGTCGAGGCGCAGCGCATCGCGCATCTTGCCCCCGACCTCGGCCATCTGCCGCTGGATGCGGGCCAGCGACTGCTCGGCGGCGACCGGATCGATCAGTCCCTGCGAGAGCGCGTTCTGGGTGGTCCGATACTCCTTCGTGAGCCGCGCGAGCGCAGCCTCGAGATAGTTGGCGCGACGCTCCTGCGCCTCAAACGACTTGAGAACCGAGAGTTGCTTGCGCGACAGGTTGTCGGTCTGGATGGTCGCCGTCTGCCCCGAGCGGGCGACCGCATCCATCGCCTTCGCGACCTTGTCCTGCTGCGCAGCAAGCCGGTCCATCCCCTCCGAGATGGCCTCGACCCGGAGGCGCCTGACGGTTTCAGTCGGTGATGCCATGCGCGTCGTCCGTCTTCTCGGGGGAGTGGCGGTTGCCCAGGCGTTTCATGAGGGCGCGCACGCCCTCGACGTCAGTGGCCTCGACCTCGTCGACGAGGTTCTCGTCGTCCTGCCGCTGGCGCAGGCGCAGGTACTCGCTGTCCTGCACTTTCACGAGCGTGATGAACCGGTCGAACTCGTCGACGTCATCGATGCGGTAGCGGCGCGCGTATGCATCGATCGCCGTGAAAGGAATGGGCCCAAGACCCATCCCGACTTGGCGATCGTTGTTGAGCCGCCAGAACGCGTCTGCATAGAGTTCCAGCCCGCGAGCGATTTCCGGCTGGTTCAGGAAAGCCGCGGGAGGCTCGCGGCCAGTCTCGCGTTGGCGCCGTTCGTAGAACTCGGCGCGAGCGCCCCACGTTATCTTCCAACGCAGGGCGGTTAGGAGTTTTTTGCGTCGGCCTCGAGGGACTGCTTGCCCTGCGCCGCAACGATGTTGCCAGCGTAATGGACCGCGCGCCGGAACACCGCGAACTCCGGATCGCTCAGGAGTTGCTTGGCGAGTTCCGGGGTATACTCGGCGTCTTCGATGCCGTGCCAGTCGACGAGGATCGTCTCGTGCAGCAACTGCGTGTCGATGGTCTCCGCGATCTCCGGATCATCCCACTTTTCCGGCGGGATGTCGGCCCGCAGCTTGGCGAGCAACCGGCGATAGTCACTGTTGAAGATGCCGCGTACCTTAACCTTTACGCCAGGAAGGTTCGGCAACTCGCCAACCCATCCCCCGGACTCGATCTTGTTGGTGACATCACGGATATCTGAGAGCTTCATCGTGGCCTAGTCTCCATAAGAAACCCCGGAACCAGTTCCGGGGTTTTGTTGAGTAAGATTGGGCCGGCGTCAGACGCCAGCGGTCGCCTTGACCTCGAACATCTGGCTGTTGACGCCGATCGAGTAAGTGCGCCTGATGACGTTGTCGTTGCCACCGATGTTGCGGCGACGGGACATCACGAGGCCGCGGAAATACTCGATCGTTCCCGTGCCCGTTGCGTTCGGCTTGTCCGGATACTCGATGCGGAACGCGAAGTTCAGGTTCGTGCCCTCGGCCGCATCCAGCGCCGTCTGGCCTTCGTCCATGGGATCGTGCGCGACGGTCAGTGCCATCGTGCCGGCGTCACGCGCACCCTTCGCTTTGCGCACGCGAGAGTCGCCCACCGCAGCGAAGGTCACAGCGGAGGATTCGTCACCGACCTCGCCGTAGGTTTCAACGAGACCAATCTCGGTCCAGTCGGTGAGATCCTCGAATTCCTCGACGGTGTCGACGGACTCGAGAACGGAAGGCCCGATAAAGAATCGGGTACCCGACGCGGTTACAATTGGCATGGGAGCTACCCTTTACGCAGTACACACGGCTGCCCGGGGCCGTTTCACTTCTGAACACGACCCCGTCGGGCGGGATTCGGGGTCTCTCCGGGGAGGAGGCTGTTAGGTGTCGGCGGCCTTGCGCACCGTGTTGTCGGCCACTGCAACACGACCGGCCTGCTTGGACCCGCGGCCTTCGACCGAGATCGCGCCCGTGCGCAACAGCGGCTGAACGTGGACGTCATCAACGTCGAAATCGACGTTCTTCGTCTCACCGGGTCTCAAGGTGGCGCTCTTTACAGTGCCGTCCTTGGCGCGCTTGCTGATCACGACATTGACTTGGGAGTTACTCGTCACTTCTGGCATTGCATCCTCCAGTGAACGTCGACCTCAACCCACGAAGTCGTACGTGTAGGGGACCACAACGGCCGCGGCGTAGTAGGAGCCGCGGTCGTTGTTGTCGTCGAGAAAAGGACTGTCTGGGACTTGCGTTTTCAGCCCGCCGCCGAGATTGCGGTCACGGAACAACGTCGCGAGTTCATCGCCCCATTCGAGCGCGAGATCGGTTCCGGAGCCGCGCTCGACATGGATCACGAAGCGAGCGGCACCGTCTTCCTGGTAGTAACGAGACTCGACCGCGAGCCGGCGCGTGCGGCTCAGCGGGTATTGCACGATTACAAAAGGTGTACCGTCGCTGGGAGCCTCAGACTCTTCGTTGCTCTGGTAGACCGGCGCACGGCTCCACTTGGCCGCAAGATAATCCTCGACGGCCTTGACGACGTAAGGATGCGCCACGTCAGGCCTCGAATACTGATCCGTCTTCGAAGATGATCTTGGCGACGCGCTTCATCCCGCCGTTCGCCGGGTCATGGGTGTAGAAGCCGGCCTTCCCGTTGAACGTCGCCTCGATCATCCCGATCTCAAGACGGGCCTCGACGGGCTCGCATGGGCGGAAGCGGAGATCGATCTCGGTACAGAAGGTCTGCAGTTCGATGCCGGTCTTGGCGTCGATGACCTTTGTGTCATTGGAAAGACCGGTCTCGTTGACGATGCGAACGCTTCTCATGGTCACGGCTCGATGATGATGGCGGGGTTGCGGCGCAGCCAGTCGGCGCGGCCCGCTGCGCTGCGCTGGGATTCCATGCTCGTGGTTTGAGCCCACTCATCGATCGCGCCGAACATCGGGGCTTCGTAGGTGAAGCGGATGCGCGCGAGATTGCTGAAGCGCTGGTGCGCCTTCTTCGCGACGACCTGGTAGACGCCATGCGGCGCCTGCAGCGAGAGCGGCGGTCGGTTCGGGTAGCCCTCGAGCTTGCGCGCATATGGCTGCGTGTTCACGAAAGTCGCGCGGTCGAAGGATTTGGGGAGCGGCTGAGACCCCAGTTCGAAGAACTCGTTGTCGATGAAGAACGCATGGCTCTTCTTGTAGAGCCCGGGATGGCCTGGACGCTTGTCCGTCCCCTTGCCGATCGGCGATGTCTCCTCGAGCAGGTCGCGGATGAAGAAGAACAGCTCCTCGAGCAACTCGAATTCGTAGATGACCTGGCCGTCTGGCTTCACGGAGGTCTCCGGAACGCCCTCGCGCCCGTCCACCCACCTCTCGTGCGGCGGCACGCGTCCGAGCACACGGCGGTTCTGCTCCTCGGCCTTGTGGAGTTCCTGGACCGCGAACTCGGCCAGCTGCCGGCTGCGCGCTTCAGGGCTCAGATAGTCTGGGAACACCACAAGGATGTCCCGCTCGATCGGATCGACCTTGACGCGGACAGCCATCAGCGATCCCTCACGTAGTGGCGCGGGTCTCTGACGTGCTCCGCCATGATCCTCGGGCACGCCTCACGGTTGTGATCACGCTCGCCGCAGTAGGTGCAGCGCATAGCCTGACGGTTCGCGTATCCACGCCAGGTGCTCGGGCAGTTATTGACGGTATGCCGTCCTGAGCCGCAGTAGGTGCAGCGCATCAGCCCGACGCCCTAATGTCGTAGACCATGAGCTCGCCCGCGATGCGGTGCGTCGAGTCGTCGACCGAAAGCACGTTGAGCGAGCGCCCGCGCACGATGATGCGGTCATTGACCTTCGGCGGGATCGGCCAGCCTGCACGCTCGAGATCGTCGGCAGCGACGTAGACCCTGCGCTCGCCTTGCGTGATGCCGCCGATGAGCTCGTCGGGCTGATAGCCAACGACGATCGCGCGGGCGACAGCCTCGATCGCAGGAGCGTTCGGGACCACACGGCGCATCGTGACCACCTCGCCGCGGATCGAGAATTCGCGGTCGTATTGCGCGCGGCCGGGAGTGTTGTTGAGGTCGAGGCGGAGCATGCCATCGGGCCGCTCCGTGTGGAGGATGCCGGCGATCTCATAGGACTCGCCGTCGACCACCACCTGGTCGGAGGTTGTGAGGGACCGCGCGAACGCGCTGTCGTGCAGGGTCAGGGTCGCGGTCCTGACCTGCAGCGCCAGGCCCCCGATCGTGACGTCGCGTGGGCGAGTGTCCTTGATCCCGGCCCAGACAGGATCGCCGAGCGGCTCGAACCCGCCCCGGAGCGTGCCTAGCGCTTCGGGCACGGGTGCTCGCCGCCGGAAACTCGCGCGGCGGTTGAGCAGGCCTGCAGCTGTCATCAGGAGTGGTCGTGAGCGATCCGATAGCGCCCGCAGAGGGCTTTCAGTCCGTATTCGATCTCGCCGCCCACCGTGCGCCCCTCCGAGCCCACGGTCTCGCGGTTTTGGTACCAGTGCGCGGCCAGCATCCGGATCCCCAGCTTGATCGGGCTCGGAATGTCGGCCGCGGCGCCAAAGCCGGCCACGAAGCGCAGGCGATAGGCGCGCGGATTGCGGATCCCCACGTAGGGCCAGGCCCGCGAGGAGACGATCCGGTGGACACGCGGGAAGACGCCCGTCGTCCCGACGAAGTAGGATTCGGGCGCCACTGGCGTGTAGGTCGCGTTGGCGAGGTAATCGAAGACGATCGCCGCGCCTTCCTTGATGGGCCGCATTGGGAGCTCGAACCCGTAGCGATCCGGCCCCGCGCTGTAGACCTCGAATTCTTCGTCGAGCAGGCAGCAATGGCCGAGCCAACCTTCAGGGCCCGACAAGTAGTCGTAAGCAGCCTCGATGAAGACTGCGATGAGTTCGTCCTCTTCCGAGTGACTGACACGGACCTGCGCTTTCACATCAGCAATCGAGACGACGGCGAGCTTCTGCTCGCGTGTCAAAGATGTTGAGATCCGGCGCAGGTCCATGCGTCAGTCCTTCGTGTCGTAACCGCTCCCGCGGCGCGAAGGACGCATGGCGCGGTCCTCATAGCGGCGCGGGCGACGACGCATCTGCCGAGGATCGTGCTCCTCGGCAGCGCGCTCTTCGTCACTTTTTGGCGGTTGGGGCTTTTTGGGTGTCGTCACTGGTGGTTCTCGACGTGTCGGTGCTGGTCGAAGCCGTCGACACGCGCATCGGCTTTGCATCCTGGCTCGCAGCCATGGGCTCGCCGCCGCGCTTGCTCTTCACGTCGGCGCTCGCAGGCCTGATGCGGTCGTCGACCATGTGCTCGGAGGCCAGCGGCTCGGGTTCCTGGTCCGGATCAAGCTCATGCCCGACCGGCTGGATCTGCCCCTCGGCAACAGCCTCGGCGCCCCGCTTCTCGATCTCGCTCATCTCCTTGAGGCGGTCGCGGGCCTCCGGGAGAGTTTCACTCTTCATCTTCGTCATCTTCGTTACCTCGACGCTCCAGTTCGCCCTGGATGATCAGGTCGGCTTCGGCGACGGATGAGATCACCCGCGCTCCGCCTACGAGATCCTTCGCAATGCGAACGCGCTGCAGATGGTGGAGCGATCTCCAGTTCTCTGGGATCTCCACCGACGATGAGGCAGCGGGGATATTGCTGCGCTCAGGGGTGTCGGCCGGCACGTCCACCGGTCGACCGTCTTTCCCGACAGGAACTGCCACTTTGCGCTGGAAGAGCCTCAAGGCCTCGTCTGGAGGGAATCCCGCCAGTGCTCCTTCGTCGTAAGGGGCGAAGGAGTCGACAACTTGCATGAGCACGAGGCCCTGCTTGTTCGCGAGGCTTTCGAAGGTGTTCAATTGCATGGCCTGTTCCTGTCTTTTGATTCAAAAGACGGCCCGCCCAGAGGCGAGCCGCGTGATCAGAACCTGATCGTCGCTTTCACGACAGCCTTCGCGAAGCGCAGGCCGAAGTCGTGCATCGACTCCGCCAAAATCGCGAACATGTTTTGCTGCCAGAGGTGGATGAGGTTCTCACCCGTGCCATCGGGATCGAGCGTCGCCTGGTCGCTCATCTTCATCGTGATGCCCTCTTCTTCACCGAAGAGCACATGCGTGAAGTCGACGAGCGCAAGCGTGGTCTCGTCGGTGGTCGCACCGCCGTTCGTGGGGAGCTGCGCGGTCACCACGACCGGAAACCCTTTCCACGTCACGGCATTGCCGCTTCCGATTCCCTGCATCGTTGGGAATGCGAAATCGCCGTCAGAGCCTTCACCAACGCGGACATCCGCGAGGCGCATCGCCGTGCGATAGCTCATCACCCAACGCCACCGGTTGCTGGCGAAGATATTTGCGGTCGTCATCCGCAGGATCATTGCGGTGGCGAGCGCATCGAGCTCAGCGAGCGTCGGGTTGAGCGGATCCGCGAAGGTCGGCGTGATGATCTGAACGCCGGCCTTGTTGAGGATTCCCAGCGGCGATGCGCCAGCACCAGTGCCAAGCCAGCCGTTGAGATCGAGCGTCAGAGCGAGTGCGCTTCTGAGATCCTCGCGCACATACTCTTCAATGTTACCGATCGTCCACATGCGGGCTTCATTGGTCAGCGGCACAATGCCGGCCAATTTTTTGGCCCTCATGTCAATCGCGTCGAAAGTCGGCGTGGAGACTGGCTTCAGAGCGCCTTCAGCAACGTACGCTGCCGTCGCACCGGTTGCGCCGCGGCCGACTTTGTACTGGCCGTTCACAAACTGCACCCGCGTTGGGCCCGCAGCGAGGAACGTTGACTGCATGCGAAGCAGCGGAATGATTCCGCCAACCTGCGCCTGCGGGACGAGAATACCGCCCTCGGCCGACACGAGCGTGTTGACGGCCTTGGCCTTCGGGTCTTGCTTGAGCTCGCCCGCAAACTGGCCGTAGCCTTCGTCTTCCAAGACCTTCAGCGGGTGCTTCCCGTCTGCTTTGCCCTTGATGATCGCCGCCGCCGTGAGCGACAGGGCCATCTCGCCGCGGATCTCTTTCGGCTGCGCATGCAGGACCGTGCGCTGCTCGCCGGCCGGCTCGTTCGCGGGCCGGGAGGCCTTCGCCTCGAGCTCTTCCGCCTTCTCGAGGAGCGAGACCTTCTTCTCGATCGCCTCGATCTCCTTCAGTGCGGTCTCGAATGCATCGAGATCCTCCTGGGTGGCTTCGTCCGCAAACGCCTTGCTCTGGATGCCTGCGAGCGCGCCGTACTTCTCACGCAACTGAGCGCGCAGCTTCTCGAGTTCAGACATGAGTAATTACTCCACTCTACTCATGGAAACGGGCGCCGTAGCGCCCGCTCATCGCCCCTACCCGCTGGGGCCAGCGTTTCGGCTGCACGCCGAGTTAAGCCGCGAGACCTTTTTCCCTGAGACGCGAGTCCAAAGCCTCGAGGCGTGTTTTGAGCGCTTCCTTGCGCGACGCTTCGGCGACCGTGGCTTCCGCCTCTGCAGTACGTTGCGCCTGGAGTTCCTGCTCCAGACGCGCTTGGTTCTCCTCGCCAAACGCGAGGTCGAAGATGCGCCGCAGGAACGAGCGCGCCTGCGGCTGCGTCATCTCGGGCCCGGGAGCGGCATCGTTCGCGGCGGGCGGATGGTCGGGCGCGGGATCCTGTGAACCCACACTCTCCTGCGGTTCCGGATTGGCATCAGGCTCCTTGATCGCCTTCGCGACAGCCTCCTCGATCGCTTTCGCGTCCACCTTCTCGGCGCCGACCACGACGACGATCGTGCGGTTGCCGGAGGATTCCTTGTGCGCGGCCTCGAGCTCGGCCCTCGGGATGACCAAGCCGGTGCCCGTGCGAGTCCAGGTGTCGAGGATCTCTTCGATGAGATCGCGCGACATCTTCAGTTCGCCACGCGCGGCCTTCGCAATAGCCTCGGGCTGGGCCGGAATCGGTACGAGCGAGCACTCGATCAGTTCCGCCTCCAGGATGTCGTAGCCAGGCCAGTAGTATGTGTCCTGCTTCTCCTCGGGTACCTCGCGCTTCTTCACGCTCTTCGGCAGGAAGCCGATCGACACCGTGCGGATGCCGCCGTGTTCCAGCATCCAGGCTGCCTGGTCGATCTCGGGGATCGGCCCGCCGGCAGGATGGAGCGTCAGCGTGCCCTCGGTGCGCTTTGGCCTCCCGTTCAGGATCTTGCTGACGTCGCTCCACAGGCCGACGGGAAACTTGGAGGAGGAGTGGAACAGCAGACCCTGCGGGTTCTTCATGAACTCCGTGAGATCGACGCCCTCCTGATGCACCACGTCGCGGTCACGATCGGGCGTCTGCGTGCTCATCACGAAGCGAGCTGAGCGCTTCTCGGGATCCCATGACGGTACGCCCTTCGCCGCCTTCATGACGGTGCCGTCTTCCGACACGAAGTTCTTCCTCGCGGCGAGGTATTCATCGACGCTGACGAGGTTGTCGCCCATTCCGATCTCCTACTTGCTCTCAGCCGAGGGCCTCTTGCCGCGCTCGACGAAATACTTGGTCGCGACCACGATCACGAACGCGCCGTAAGCGTCGTGCGCCAATCCCTGGAAGTAGTCTTCCCACTTCCACTCGGACGCGATCAGCCACGCGAACACGCTGATTCCGAGCCACATGCCGGCAAGCACAATCGAGAGGCTGTGCTCACGCAGCCATTTC
>NZ_LN811374.1:0-19954 GCF_001006805.1 Microvirga massiliensis
CTGAAGACCGCGGAAGCTCATGGCCACAGCCTGCGCTGCGTGCGCCCGCTGATGGTTAACTCCGACCACGCGAACTTCGCGCTTGCGGGCATTCCCGCCTTCCGGCTCGTAGCTGGATTTGATGATCCTGCATCTAACCTAAGGCTGGTCCTCACGTCGGCGGACACGCGGGACAAGGTCGCACAGGCAGAACTCGCCGCCGCGGCGGATTTTGCAGCTGCGCTCGTCTGCGAAGCCTGCAAAGCATCGCAAGCGGAGGCACAGGAATGGCGAAGCTGAACCAACGACTTTAGTATTACAGCCGGAGTTTGCGCTGGTGCCGTCGTGAGCGGGTGCGCGTGCGCCAATGGCATTCGCGGGCACGTTGCTGGTGGCGGCGCCAGGTGGACCAGTGCACGATGGCGGCCATCACGGGCGGTTGCTCCCAGACCAGATGCCAGAGCAGCCGCCGGACTTCCGGCACCGTGAAGAGCAGAAGCCTCGCGGCACACGTGACGGGCTCCTCTCCCCGGATGGCGTGCTTTCGCACCACCGCGAGATAGGCATGCGCCAGCATGGCGAGCGTGATGTGCCGGTGCCAGCCCGTCCACGAGCGCACCTCATACTCATCCAGTCCGGTCTCGCCCTTGGCCTCCTCGAAGCAGTTCTCGATCGTCCAGCGCATCCCGGCCACCCGCACCAGCGTCGATCGGGGGGTCTCGGCCGGCACCCAGGTGACATAGAACGTGAACTGGTGTGGCCGCCCCTTCTTGCGCCGGATCAAGAGGCCGGACTGCCAGCCGGTCGGCGGAGCGCCATAGGGCAGGTAGGCCCAGTCATACAGCCGTGGCCCCTTTGCCCCATCGCCGGCGCTCAGCCGCGTCCAGCCCCGGGCGGGCCCATCCTCGAGCCAAGCCTCGACCGGCTTGCGTCAGACCGTTGGGCCGAGGTCACGGCCAGCACGGAGCTGCGCCCGTGCGCCTCGATCAACCGGCGCGCCTGGTGATCGGCGCCGTAGCCACTGTCCCCCACCACCCAGGCGCGCGGCACCCCGGCCGCGAAGGCCCGCGCAAGCATCGCCTGTCCGAGTTTGGGCTTGGTGATGAAGCGGATCTCCTCTGACACACCCGCTTCGGCGCGCCGGGCGGCATTCTCTTTGGTATGAGAGAGTAGGCGGAGGGGAACAGTCGAGCCGCACACTGGCAGTCCGGCACGCAGGGTTTGGCAGATCGAAGCCTCAGGTGTGGCCCGCTGCCGCTATTCAAACTCTGTCCATATCTCAGCCGTCGAGATCGCCATACAAAGATGCTAGGGACGCCATTGGAACTAAGCTTGGTTTTTCAAAATAGTTGAGCGAGTCAGCCATAGCAGATCCCAGTCCGATCTTCAGTAATGCTGGGCTCTCCAGCTTGGTCAATACTCTGGCTTAGATCTTTTGTCCTCCCCCTCACCGTGCCTCCACGGGCCTGTCTTCATCTATCCCGACCGAGCGGAGCGCCTCCCGCTCGAAATAGCGGCAGGCGTGGTCGATAAAGCGGTTGACGATTGATCCACTGGCCCGACGGCTACGCGAGGCGAGCACAATGCGGAGCCGCCGGACCTCCTCTTGGATGCGTAGGACCTTCAGCCGCTTGCCGTCATACGTCACGGAATTGTTCGGCCGCATTACCAGAACCGTGAAGCCGAAGCCATTCCCGACTGCGCTCCTGACCGCCTCGAGCGATGTCGACGAATAAGCGACCGGCGGCGAGATATGATTCTCGGCGAGAAGGGCCTCGAAATATTCTCGGCTCCCTGGACCCTCGAACATCACATAAGGCTGGCCGGCGAGATCCTTCAGCCGAACCGAGCGGCCCGCGGCGAGCGGATGGTCAGCGCCGATGATGACCATCGGCCGCAGAGAAGCGAGCTCGGCCAGCGCGAGACCTCGGAGATCGGCACCGAGGTCGTAGGTAAGCGCGAGGTCGAGCCTCCCCTCGCGGACGGCTTCCGCGAGTTCGGTCATGTGCATTTCGCAGGAGCGCACACGCACACCGGGGAATGCAGCCAGATGCGAGCGGATCAGGCCGGCCATGTAGAACGGTGCGAGAGTGAAGAAGCAGCCGAGGCGAATCTCGCCGGCCATCTCCGAGGCGAGTGCGGCCGCCTCGCGCGCCACCTGCTCAGCCTGTCTCTCGAGAGCAGTGACATGATCGAGAAAGAGCCGTCCCTGCGTCGTGAGGCTTACACCACGGGCATGGTGTCGGTCGAAGAGCTTCAGCCCTGTCACGGCCTCGAGCTTCTCGACTGCCTGCGCGACTGACGGCTGTGAGATGTTGAGCGCCCGTGCCGCCTGGGCGATCCCGCCATGCTCGGCGACCGCCCGGAAATAGGCGCACTGACGGAGCGTGTATCGAACCATATTTATCCTTCCTGATATGGAGGATATTTAGGTTTTCTTCCTGTTCAAGCCCGAGCTAGCATCCAGGTGAAATTAGGCGACCCGCAGGGTCGGGTGCCGGTTCACGACCCGGCAGAGCAAGAGAGGCGCTATCCATGGGGATCATCGAACCTGTTGCCGAGCTGCTTCGGACCGCAAGCCGGCCCTTCAGGGACGCCGTCGCCATGCCGCCGAGCGTGTATACGAGCGAGGCATTCCTGGCTCGTGAGCTGGAATCGATTTTCGGACGCGAGTGGATCTGCGTCGGGCGGGCCAGCGCTCTCGGCAAGCCCGGCGACTACATGACCTACGACCTCGCCGGCCAGCCGGTCATTGTCCTGCGGGATCGGGAAGGCACCCTTCGTGCCATGTCGAATGTCTGCCTCCACAGGATGTCGACCCTGCTGGAAGGCTCAGGCAACACCCGCAGCATCGTCTGCCCGTACCATGCCTGGACCTACAACCTGGATGGCACCCTGCGCGGTGCCCCCTTGATGAAGGAGACGACGGGCTTCTGCAAAGAGGATTACGTGCTGCCGCAGATCCGCTGCGAGGAGTGGCTCGGCTGGATCTACATCACGCTCGATCCCGAGCGGCCGAGCGTCGCCGAGCAGTTGCGGCCGCTCGAAGGGATGATCGCGCAGTACGGCATGGAGAACTACGCGGAGTCCTTCCGCGAGACTCATGTCTGGGACACCAACTGGAAGGTGCTCGCCGAGAACTTCATGGAGAGCTACCATCTGCCGGTCTGCCACCATGCAACGGTAGGCCCGCATTCCAGGCTCGAGGAGATGGTTTGCCCTCCGGGCCTCCCGGCCTTCAACTATCATTGGATCACCAAGGAAGCCTCTCTCGCGATCGGCAATGCCCATCCGGACAACATGCGCCTCGAGGGTCACTGGCGCAAGACGACGGCGCTCCTGGCGATCTATCCGAGCCACCTCATCACTCTGACACCCGGCTACTTCTGGTATCTGTCGCTCCACCCCAAGGGGACGGGCCAGGTGCACATCACCTATGGAGGTGGCCTTTCGCCCGAATTCATGGCCGATCCCAAGGCAGGTGAGTACGTCTCTGCCCTGAAGGCGCTCCTCGACGAGGTCAACGTCGAGGACCGCGGCTGCACCGAGAAAGTCTTCAAGGGGCTCAATGCGGGCGCCGCCAAGCCCGGCCACCTCTCCTATCTCGAGCGCCCGATCTACGATTTCATGCAGTACGTCGCCGAGCGCACCGCCGGCTTCGATCGGCAGTTCGCCGTCGCGGCCGAGTGAGGGCGGCGCGATGAGCAAAACCACCGCAATGAACGAAGAGCTGGCGTCCATCGCCGGCCTGCCCGAGTTCTCGGCCCAGTGCCTGCCCGGGCATTTCTACACATCGGCCGAGTATTTCGCCTACGAGGTCGAGAAATTCCTTTCGAAGGAATGGCATTGCCTCGGGCGCGCGGATGAGGTTGCGCGCCCGGGCGACTACTTCACCACCACTCTTCTCAACGAACCCCTCCTGGTCGTGCGTGGCGACGATCAGCGGATCCGCGTTCTTTCCAATGTCTGCCGCCACCGCGGCATGCCACTCGCGGAAGGATCAGGCTCGACCCGCCGCTTCGTCTGCTCCTACCATGCGTGGAGCTACAATCGCGACGGTAAGCTCGCCAACGCACCACGCATGCGGGACAAAGGCGTGACGCCCGACACCTGCCGGCTTCCGGAATTCCGCAGCGAGATCTGGAACGGGTTCATTTACGTCAATCTTGACGACGATGCCTTGCCTCTCGCACCGAAGCTGCAGCGGCTTGAACATCTCCTTCAGAACTACCAGACCGCCGAGATGCGGATCGTCCACGTGGTCGAGGAAGAGTGGCGCACGAACTGGAAGTGCCTCGTCGAGAACTTCATGGAGGCTTACCACCTCTCGATCGTTCATCCGGAAACGCTGCATCCCTATACGCCGACCGGGCTGAGCCGGAAGTCGATGTCGGACGATGCCTTCACGAGCTATTGCGCGAACTACCCCGACGACATCCCGTCGCGCGGGAGCGGCGCTCCCACGCTGACTGAGGAGGAGCGCAAGCGTTCCACGCTGTTCTGCCTTTTTCCGGCACAGGTCGCGAGCCAGGCCGCGAGTCTTCTCGTCTCCTTCTCGCTGCAGCCCGTCGCGGTCGATCTCATTCGCGTGCGCTGGACGATGTCGACTTTTGGTGACGAGCTCACGAAGGACGAGATCGACCAGCGGATCGCTCTGTGGAACGAAGTGAATCGCGAGGATCGCGAGAAGCTCGAGAAGATGCAGAAAGCACTCGGCTCGCGCCATGCCCCATCCGGCCCGCTCGCTCCGAAAGACTATGAGGGGACGATCTGGGACTTCTATCGCTATCTGGCCCGGAAGGTGGCGCCACCGCCCGTGATGAAACTCGCGGCCGGCATAGGGGCGTGATCTTTTCGCGAGAGGCACACCGGAGACGTCGCACTACCCCTCACCCACCCCTTCGGGGTGACCTCTCCCGTCTAGGGAGATGTGACGAGGGTATCACCCGCACGTCACCTCTCCCCCAGAGAGGGTCAGCTGCACAGCAGCCGGGTAAGGAGAAACGCTACACTCTCAAGGTTGATGGAGAACGTCGTGCCGACGATCACCTGGAAGACGGAAAGCGGCGCCGAGATCAGCGCCGAGGTAGCCGAAGGCCACACGTTAATGGAAGCCGCGCTCGCGAATGGAGTTGATGGCATTCTCGGTGATTGCGGAGGCTCGCTCGCCTGTGCGACCTGTCACGTCGTGGTCGACGATGCCTGGGTGACGGCCGCGGGAAGTCCGACGGTCCTCGAAGAAGACATGCTCGACTTGGTCGAGGCGGGCCGGCGGCCGAACAGCCGATTGAGTTGCCAATTGCGCGCGCATGCGGGACTCGATGGTCTCGTTCTCTACGTGCCCGGAGCCTGAACGATGTCGCATGGTATCGTCATCGTCGGTGGCGGTCAGGCAGCTGTCGCTCTCATCGCGAAGCTCCGGTCGCTGGATCCGTCGCGTCCGATCGCGCTCATCGGTTCGGAGCCGGCGCTTCCCTATCAGCGCCCACCGCTTTCGAAGAAATACCTGACCGGCGAGATCGACAAGGACCGGCTGTCGCTCCGATCACGCGAATGGTTCGAAGACCAGGGAGTCACCCTGCATCTCGTTACGTCTGCCGCCGCGATCGACCGTGCAGCACGGCGGCTGATGCTCGAACATGGCGAGTCCATCGCCTACGGTGACCTCGTGCTCTGCACTGGCAGCAAGCCACGGCGTTTGCCTGTAGCGGCAGGCGGCGCCCTCAAAGGCGTCTACACGCTTCGGTGCATTGCTGACGTCAACGATATGCGCAAGGAGTTCGAGCCCGGACGACGTCTGCTGATTGTCGGCGGCGGCTATATTGGCCTCGAGGCAGCGGCCGTCGCGGCTAGGATGGGCCTCCGGGTCACGCTGCTCGAGGTTGCGCCCCGAATCCTGCAGCGTGTGGCGGCGGAAGCGACGGCCGATTATTTTCGCGCCTTGCATCTACAGCAGGGCGTGGATTTGCGCGAAGATACGGGTCTCCTGCGGCTGGCCGGTTCGGAACGCGTCGAGAGCGCCATTCTGACCGATGGCACGGAACTCCCGGTCGATTTCGTTCTGGTCGGAATCGGCATCTCACCCGCGGACGATCTCGCAGTCCAAGCGGAGCTGACCGTCGACAACGGGATCGCGGTCGACGAATACTGCCGGACGAGCGACCCACACATCTTTGCGGCCGGCGACTGCACGAGCTTTCCCTACAAAGGTCGCCGCATCCGGCTCGAGTCGGTCCAGAACGCCATTGATCAAGGTGAGGCGGCCGCTCTTTCGCTTGCAGGACATCCAGAGCCCTATTGCCCCAAGCCTTGGTTCTGGTCGGACCAGTACGAAACGAAGCTCCAGATCGCCGGACTCAACACCGGCTATGATAGGACAATCGTGCGCCCGGGCAAGCGCGAGGGGGCGCAGTCCATCTGGTATTTCCGGGAAGATTCGCTCCTGGCAGTCGACGCGATCAACGATCCGGCGAGCTACATGGTCGGCCGCAAGCTGATCCAGGCCGGAATACACCCGACCCTGTCCGCCGTGGCAGATCCAGGTTATTCATTGAACTCCGCCCTCCAATGATGATCGGAATACATGAGACACGAGGCGGATGACGGCGAAGCCTCCCGCATCACCCGCCAACTTCCGATCGGCTCGAGAAGCAGTCCGACAAACCCGACGCGGGAAGCCCGATCGAATAAAGGCGTCTCAGGCGCTTCGGCCATTTTGCTGAACCGGTCGGAGCGCTGTGCTGCTCGCTCGCAAGGACGTAGCCTTACGCTTTTGGCCCGGGGCACGACACCACGCACATTGTCGAGAACTCTCTGGTCACCGACCACCGACCGGTGCGGGAGCCGATCCAGTGCGGACACCGCACTCGGGACCCAGGTCTCGGCTCTGCACCCGTCTCTGAGCAGCGGAGCAAAATGCTCGGTTTTCTCCCCTCTCTGGCATGAATCCTCCCTCGAGGCCGTTTTTGACGCGATAGTGAAGGCGCCCCCCAGCATGACTGGATTCTTGCACTCTGAACGGGATGCGCGCCGTGCCCCTGCGGCGGCCGCGCCGACCGGTGGCCCGGAATTTCCTTTGCCCTGCATCGGAAAAATCGAATAGGCGTCATCGCCGGACGAAAGCACACTTGCCTCGCGCGCTAGAGAGGTGTGGCCCCTCGCCCGGACCGCACTCGATTTCAGGGATTTGCCACGAGATGCTCACGGACTCCCGACCGGCATCGAGCCCGCTGGTCACCTTTTCGCACATCGACAAGAGCTATGATGGCATCAGCTACGTCATCAAGGACCTGAATTTCGAGATTCAGCAAGGCGAGTTCCTTTCCCTGCTCGGCCCCTCGGGATCAGGCAAGACCACCACTCTGATGATGCTGGCCGGCTTCGAGGCGCCGAGCGGGGGCACGATTCGTCTGGGGAATAAACGCCTCAACGAACTTCCTCCGCACCGTCGCGAACTCGGCATGGTCTTTCAGAACTATGCTCTGTTTCCGCACATGACGGTCGCCGAGAACATCGCCTTTCCTCTCTCCGTGCGCGGCGTGCCCCGTGCGGAGCAGCAGGAGCGGGTCGGGCGCGCCCTCGATATGATCGAGCTTCGCCACCTCGGCGAGCGTAAGCCGGCGCAACTGTCTGGCGGTCAGCAACAGCGTGTCGCGCTGGCTCGTGCGCTTGTTTTCGAGCCCCGTCTCGTGCTGATGGACGAACCACTCGGCGCGCTCGACAAAAGCCTGCGCGAGGCGATGCAATACGAAATCAAGCGCTTGCACCGCCGGCTCGGCGTCACGATCGTGTATGTGACGCATGACCAGTCGGAAGCGTTGACGATGTCGGACCGCGTCGCCGTTTTCAATCTCGGCGCCATCCAGCAGATCGCTCCGCCCTCCGAGCTCTACGAGGATCCGGAGAATGCCTTCGTCGCCGAGTTCATCGGCGAGAACAACGGATTGGTCGGCCACGTGACGTCGGTGGATGCGGATTATGCAACAATGGAGCTCTCCTGCGGAGCAACGCTCCGGGGCAAGACCGGAACTGGTGTCACCGCCGGCAAGCAGGCTCTCCTGGCGCTCCGGCCAGAGCGCGTCTACGTCGGCACCGATCATTCTTGCACGAACAATTCGATTTCGGGCACTGTCGAGGACATCGTCTATTGCGGTGACCACCGGCGGATCTTTCTCGCGACGGGGAACGAGAAGAGCTTCATCATCAAAGTCCCGAACACCCAACGGGATCTGCTGCCCGACAGCAGGCAGACAGTGACCGTTGCCTGGCATTGGGACGACTGCAAAATCGTACCCATGGAGATAACCAGGCATTCATAACGTGACCCGAGGAGCCCAAGGAGAGAACATGACGCCAAGACAATTCCGTATCAGAACGGCACTTCTGGCCGCTGCAAGCTGGTGTTGCCTAGCCTTCCCGGCAGCCGCCGAAGAAACGCTCTCGATCGTAACGTTCGGTGGGGCTTTCGAAGACGCGGTGACCAAGGCTTACTTCGAGCCTTTCGCCAAGTCCGAGAACGTCAAGTTCGTCAAGGAGCAGTATGACGGTGGCCTGGCGAAGCTCAGGGCCATGGTGGAAGCGAAGAATACGACATGGGACGTGATCGATCTCGAGTCCAACGACGCGATCAACGGCTGCGCCGAAGGTCTCCTGCAAAAGCTCGACCCGGCCATTCTCGGTGACAAATCCGATTTCATTCCAGGCGCCGTCCTGCCGTGCACCGTTGCATCAATGGTGTGGTCTACCGTCTTCGCCTACGACAACACGAAGCTGAAGACTCCGCCGACGAAGATCGAGGACTTTTTCGATACGGCGAAGTTCCCCGGCTCGCGCGGCCTCAGGAAGACTCCCAAGGGAGCGCTGGAATGGGCACTGCTGGCTGATGGCGTTCCCGCCGATAAGGTTTACGAGACGCTCGGCACGCCGAAAGGCCAGGATCAGGCGTTCAAGAAGCTTTCGACGATCAAGAACTCAATCGTCTGGTGGGAAGCCGGCTCACAACCCCCGCAGCTTCTGGCAGACGGCGCCGTGGTGATGACCATGGCCTATAATGGCCGGATCCGCGACGCCCAGGTCAAGGACAAGCGCCCCTTCACAATCGTTTGGGACGGTCAGATCTATGACTACGAATGGTGGGGAATCCCGACGGGTGCCCCCCATGCGAAGACGGCCGAGAAGTTCATCGCATACGCCTCGCAGCCGGATAACATCTGGAAGCTGTCTAACTTCATCGCGTATGCACCGCCTCGCAAATCAGCAATCGAGAAGGTTAATGCGGAGATCTTGCCGCATCTCCCGACGGCGCCGAACAACTTCAAGAACGCGCTCCAGATCGATGCGGAATTTTGGGCGGATAATTTCGACAGCCTCAACAGCCGCTTTCTGACCTGGCTCGGCCAGTAAGGCCGGTCGGCGCCCCGCTCCGGCGGGGCGCCTAACCTTTCTGTCCAGCGAGGGCGCAACCGTGACGACGAGCGAAGCACGAATCATGCTGGCTGATCTGGCGGTCAAAGACCACCCCCGCGAAAGCATGGTAAGCTACCGCGCCGCGCGGCGGCGTGAATCGCTGCGTGCCCTGGCCCTCGCCCTGCCACTCCTGATTTTCCTGCTGGCAACCTTCGTCTATCCGATCACGTCCTTGCTGTGGCGCAGCGTGGCGAGCGACGAGGTCAGCACCATCCTTCCCAACCTGACCAGGACACTCGATGACTGGGATGGCTCCGACCTCCCCGGCCCAGTGGCTTATGACGCGTTGGCGCAGGACATCCGGCGCGCAGTCAGTGACGGCACCCTGGTTCAGGCCGGCCGCCGCCTCAACAATTATGATCCGGGATTCCGGAGCCTTCTCCTTAAAACCGCACGCCAGCTCGAGAGGTCCCCCACCGGAGACGCGGCCGATATTTTGCCTAGAATCGACACCCGGTGGAGCGAGCATGAGACCTGGCGCCTCCTGAAGCGGGCTGCTGCCCGCGCCACCCCCGATTTCCTGCTTACCGCGGTCGACCTGCAGACGGCCCCGAACGGTAGCGTGGAACAGGTACCCGAACACCAGAGGATCTACCTCGCGGCATTCGAGCGGACCTTCGTAATCAGTGGCACGGTCACGCTGCTGTGCCTCATCCTCGGCTATCCGGTGGCCTATCTCCTCGCAACGCTGCCGCCCCGGCAGAGCAACCGCCTGATGATCTTCGTCATCGTGCCGTTCTGGATATCGCTGCTCGTTCGCACCACCGCTTGGTACGTTCTCCTCCAGCCAAACGGGGTCGTGAACAGCCTTTTCATGAATGCAGGACTGACAGACTCGCCGATTGCGCTGATGTTCAATCGCACCGGCGTCCTCATCGGCATGACCCACGTGCTTCTGCCCTTTATGATCCTGGCCAATTATGCGGTCATGCGGGGAATCTCGCCGGTCTATCAGCGCGCGGCGGTGTCGCTCGGAGCCCATCCGGTCTCCGCCTTCTTCCGGATTTACGTCCCGCAGACACTTCCCGGGATCGGCACGGGCACCTTCCTCGTGTTCGTCCTCGCCGTCGGCTACTACATCACCCCGGCTCTCCTCGGCGGCGGGGGAGACGAGATGATCAGCCAGTTGATCGCCATCCAGATGGAACGACAGTTGAACTGGGGGCTGGCGGCGGCTTTGTCC
The DNA here is from genome assembly GCF_001006805.1 of Microvirga massiliensis. Classification (GTDB taxonomy): domain Bacteria; phylum Pseudomonadota; class Alphaproteobacteria; order Rhizobiales; family Beijerinckiaceae; genus Microvirga; species Microvirga massiliensis. The sequence goes on from NZ_LN811374.1 coordinate 10,628, forward strand.
GTCTACCTCGTCCTGTTCACCCTGGCGGCCTACTTCGTCTTCAACCACTTCGTCGGCGTCGACAGATTGCGGCTGGGTTAGCGATGAAAAACGAAGCCTCCATGACGGTTTCCGAGCGGCTGGCACGGCGGGGAGTTCGAATTTACACCGCCTTCGTGCTCGGCTTCCTCGTTATACCGGTCCTCGTGATCGTACCGCTGTCGTTCAACGACAGCACCTATTTCTCCTATCCAATGTCGGGCTTCACCTTCGGGTGGTACGAGACACTGTTCGCATCGGAGGATTGGCGGCGGGCCTTCCTCAACAGCCTAGTGATCGGCCTCCTGAGCACCGTCCTGGCGACAGTTCTCGGCACGCTCGCCGCCATGGGAATCAGCCGACCCACGTTCCCGTTCCGCGGCTTGATCATGCCCCTGCTGATCTCTCCGATGATCATCCCGATCGTCGTCGTCGCCGTGAGCCTTTATCTCGTCTTCGCGCCTCTCGGCCTGACCAATACCTACCTCGGCGTCATCCTCGCCCATACGGCGCTCGGCACCCCTTTCGTCGTCATCACTGTCACGGCCACGCTCATGGCCTTCGACCGTAATCTCACGCGGGCGGCCGCCACCCTCGGGGCGGCGCCCTGGACCGCGTTTCGCCGTGTCACGCTGCCCCTCATCATGCCTGGGGTCGCAACAGGCTCGATCTTCGCCTTCGCGACCTCCTTCGACGAGGTCGTCGTCATCCTGTTCATCGGCGGCGCCGAACAAAGAACGATTCCGCGGCAGATGTGGGCCGGCATCCGCGACCAGATCAATCCGTCCATTCTGGCCATGGCCGCCCTGCTCACAATTTTCGCAATCGTGCTCTTCCTGGCCATCGACTGGCTGCGGGGCCGTAGTGCTCCGGCAGCCGGCGCTGCTGCCAACATAGAATGAGGATGGCCCTCAGACGGGCGTGAGGACCGGGGCGTGCCGAGCACAAAGGCCCTGCAGCACTTTCGCATTCGGGCAGTAGTCCATGTACGTTCTCGCCGCAGACCCATCGGCGAGGTCACGCGAGCAGCGCCTCGCATGCGGACAGAAGAGGCAGCCCTGAGAGAGATCGTCGCTCTTCATCCGTGAGACCCGAGAGGGATTGATGTCGAGCGCCTGCATCATACCGGAAAGCAGACGGTAGGCCTGAGTATTGACTCTCCCCGACCACGCCACTTCGGGGCTCCGGACGCCCAGCTCCTGAAGCAGATTGAAACGCTCGTCTTCACCGAATTCGGCCAGTTCCCGACCGGGCGTGTTCCTGCCCCGACCAAAGCCAAGCATCGATACAAGCCGTCCTGGGAGGTTCGTAAGTTGATCGGACATGTAGCACCGCGCTGACTGATTACTGATGATTTGCCATTGTTACACTCTTCCACGCCGCTGATCTTTGAGCAGGATCAATCATGCAGCAGATCCGCAGCCCTCCGTTGCCCGACCTGCAATCAAGCGACCGCTGTCCTGCGAGACCATCAGCGGCGGTGCCCGGAATCGATCCCCGTTTGAACCAAACGCGCTCGCATCCCGCACGCGCTCGAACTCCCGTCACGCTCGGCAGCCGCAAGCAATATGTAATCTCCGAGATGAAGCGGCGCCTGCTCGGGTCTTCCAAATTCCCTGAGTTTCGCGAAGCCGAGAGCCTGGAATCAGGGCCGCTCCGGCTCCCATTGGTCAGAAATCCCGAAGCAGAAGGCATGATCTTGCGATTTTACACTTCCCCCTCTCTGCCGGAAACTTTCCAGGCCGCCTGATGCTGGGATCGGCGACATAATGCTGAGAATCGGAGTTGAAGGCTTTTCTCGCTGCACCGGTGATTCTACCGGCGCCCCTTTCGGGTCATTGCCGGCCGACGCGTTACAACGTCGCCGGCCCAGCACTCGGCCTTTCTGCGTCGGGCTCATTTGCTCGGGGTACCGTCCCTCGTCTGGGAAGCACGACGGACAGGTCGCTGGCCGAGGAGAGACCAATCATATTGAACTTCCAGGCAGAGCCAGATCATGAATCATATCGACCCTCGCCTCCGTGAACGCTTCCTCAGCGGGATGAGCCATGCGGCCTGCACGGTAAACGTGGTGACAACCGACGGACCAGGCGGCCGCGCCGGCGTAACGGTTTCCGCGATGTCGTCCGTTTCCGCCGACATGCCCCAGCCGACGCTCCTCGTCTGCGTCCATCACCTCAGTCCAGCCGCTCGAGCCATACTCGCCAATGGCGTGTTCTGCGTGAACGTGCTGCGAGACGATCAATCCTATATTTCCGACAGCTTCGCCGGTCGCTACAAGACGGCCGACGGCGACAAGTTTTCCTGTGCGGACTGGACAGTCGAGAAGACCGGCTCGCCGCGTGTGGTCGACCCGCTCGTCGCGTTCGACTGTCGGCTGATCAACAGTCATCAGGTCGGGACTCACCACGTACTACTCGGAGCAGTCGAGCACGTTTTCTCTGCAGGCTCGGGATCGCCCCTGATTTACGCAAACCGCGCCTATGGAACCGCCTTGCGCGTGGATAATTATCGGACTCCGGAGCCTTCGAGCGCCGAAACGCTCAAGGTTGGAGCGTTTCACACCTTTGGCCCCTACCTTCTTCCGGAGGTCCTGGAGCGGCTCGCACGGGCCGGACGGGTGGGCGATATCCGACTGCGCGAAGGCGATCAGCGCCAGATCATGGAGGCCCTTCGCGCGGGCGAGATTGAGGTTGCCCTTCTGTACGACTTCGAACTGGGTGACGACATCGCTGTCGAGCGCCTCGGGTATGTCGAGCCTTACGTGCTGCTGCCGGAGGGCCATCCACTCGCCGAGCTCAAGGCAATCCCGGCTGCGGACCTGATCGGGGAGCCTCTGATCCTGCTCGACGCGCCACCGAGCGGCGATTACTTCCTGTCGATCTTCCAGCAGCAGGATCTGATACCCAAGATCGGACTTCGCACCCGTTCCTTCGAGATGGTGCGGGGCATGGTCGGGCATGGCCTCGGTTACAGCCTCCTTGCAACAAAACCCGCTTCCAACATGACCTATGACGGTCGCGCCCTGGTGACGCGTCCTCTCGAGGGCGAGGCTCCAGTCAGCTATGTTTCGATCGTGCGCCGGCCTCAGACCCGACTCAGCGATGTCGCCCAAGCGTTCATCGACGAGTGTCGCGACTTTTTTCGCACCGGGGCATCGGAAGGCCTGTTCTGAGAGCGCGCACGATGCTCGTTCGGAAATTCGTTCGAGATCCCTCCTCGCATCGGATGATCGGCGAACGGGAAGTGTCGCAGCATGATCGGTCCGGCAGGACATGCCCTGCGTGAGCGTATCAGAGGAAAGACATGGCTGATCATCGGGCGGACCTTCTACGCCCCCGCCTCATTGCACCGAGCGAACACCGCCTGACGCCGTGGAAGAATGGGCTCGGGACGACCTCCGACGTCTTCCTGTTCCCGGAGGGTTCGTCGCACGAAACGTTCGATATCCGCGTCAGTCTCGCGCCGATCGTCAGCGAAAGCGTTTTCTCTGCCTTTCCCGGTGTCGACCGATGGATCACGCGCCTCGGCCGGAGCCGGTTGTCTCTCGTGTTCGACGATGGAGACGCGCGAGCGCTCTCGCGCATGGAGCCTCTTCTGTTCGACAGCGCCAGGACTCCTCGAAGTCGCCTGCCCGATGGCGATACACGCGTCCTGAACGTGATGACGAGACGTGGGCGATGGATGGCATCGGTCCTGCCGCTTCAGGGCAGAACACTCCCGATCGAGCTGCAGGGAGATGCGCTCTCGATCCTCTACCTCGTGGCCGGGCAGTGGTCGGCGTGCAGCGAAGGAACGGTGCTCCGAGGGGAGGCCGGGGATACCCTCGTCTCGCCCGGACCGGCCAGTATTCGTATTACCGGAAACGACCGTGCTGAAGCCCTGCTGGCAATCCTGACCCGAGTCGGTGGCTCGGTCTCGCGATCCTTTTCTCTGGCAGCCGACGATGCCGCGGATTCGTGCGGCATCGGATTTCCGGAAGCAGAAGATCCGTAGCTCGTAATTTACAGGGACCTCCTCCTTCGGCACATCATCATTCGAGCTCGCCCGCGCTCCGCAGAAAGCTCGAAATCGATACTCGGGACAGGAGGCAGTTCCGAAGCAACTCCCTCCCCTCACCTGCTGGAATCAGGAAAGGCATGGCCATGATCAGGACCGGAAATCAGTACCGTGACTCCATTCGCGACGGCCGGCGCGTCTGGATCAATGGTGAGCGCGTCAAGGATGTGACGACGCATCCCATGTTCAAGCCGATCGTCGATATCCGAGCGCGGATCTACGATATGGCGCACGAAGCGAAGTATCGGGACATCATGACCTATGAGGAGGATGGTGAGCGTTTCGCCATCGGCCTGAAGCTCCCCTATACCCAGCAGGATTGGCATGACAAGCGGCGCGCTACCGATACGATCCTCGAGGACGTCCGCGGTATTGTGACTCGCGTCGGGGATGAGACAGTCGGCGAGATGTGGTCGCTCTACGACGGGCAGGATGTCCTGAAGGAGGTCGACCCCCGTTTCTCCGAGAATATCGCGCGCCACATTTCTCTGGTCACCAAGAACGATCCTTTCCACGTTTCGGCAAACACCGATCCGAAGGGTGATCGCTCCAAGCGCCCGCAGGACCAGGATCCCGACATGCTGCTGCACGTCGTGAAGGAGACGGATGCCGGCATCGTCGTGCGCGGCGCTAAATACGAGACGGCCGCCGCCTATGCGAACCAGGCCTTCGCGAAGCCGACGATCGCCAACTGGGGCGACGACAAGCTGTCGGAATATGCCGTCGGATTCATCTGCGATCTGTCATCCCCCAACCTGCGCTTCATCGCGCGAACCGGGTTCGCCGGCCGAGCGCCGATCGAGGATTATCCGCTCGCCAATCGGTTCGACGAGATCGACGTGCTCGTGATCTACGACGACGTCCTGATCCCATGGGAAAATGTGCTCTTCTATCAGCATACGCGGGCGGCGGCCTTCATCCGCGCTACGCTGCATCGCTATTCGGCATTTGCGTTCGTTCAGCGCAATCTCAAGCTGGCCGACCTTATGATCGGCGCGGCGCTCTGGAACGTGAAGCAGACCGGGCTCGAGAAGCAGCCGGCTGTTCAGGAGAAGCTGGCGACGCTCGCCTGCTATCGCGAAGGCATCAATGCCCATCTGACTGCGGCCATCGCGACCGCAGAGCGCAGCCCGGCGGGCCTGCTCATGCCCAATCAGTCGTTGCTGATGACGGGTCGGGTGCTCGCCTGCTCGCAACTGCACGAGATGATACATCTGGCTCGCGAGTTGTGCGGTGGGCAGATCTGCGTGACCCCGGACGCCGCCTGTTTCCGCGATCCAGAAGCCGGCAAGTGGCTCTCCAAATACTACACCCTGAACGATGAGTGGCAGTCGGAGGACCGGCGCAAGCTCCTCGCATTCGCACGCGATCTTCTCAACTCGGACTATGCGGGCCATCGACTGACCTTCCAGCTCTTTGCGCAATCGCCTCCTTTCGCGCATCTCGCGGCCGTCTACCGCAACTTCGACTGGAGCGAGCCACTGCGCTTCACGAAAGAGGCGGCCGGCCTGTCTGACCAAGTCTACGGCCGGCAGAAGATCGCCGCTGAATAATTTCACGCATCTGGAGAACGACTTATCATGGTTCACAAGCGCCTTCGCCCGTTCAATACACGGGACACTTATCCGGAGCAGAAGCTCGACAACGATCTCTCCCAAGGGGTGGTGGCCCGTGGGACGACAGTGTTTCTGCGCGGCCAGGTTTCGCAGGATCTCGAGACCCGCGAGAGCCTTCATGTGGGAGATCCGGGCCTCCAGGCCCGCAAGGCCATGGAAAACATCAAGATGCTGCTCGAAGAGGCAGGCAGCGATCTCAGCCATATCTGCCGCATCGTCGTCTACATCACGGATGTTCGCTACCGCGAGGCCGTGTACCGCGAGATGGGAAAGTGGCTGAAAGGCGTGTTTCCCTGCTCGACCGGTCTCGTCGTTCCGGCTCTTGCGCGCCCCGAATGGGTCGTTGAGATCGAGGTCACGGCCGTCATTCCGGACGCCTGAGCAGGAGCATCGGTCGCTATGACATTCTCCATCTCGGCGCGTTGTGCACGCACTGGGCTGTTCGGGATCACGGTATCCTCCTCCAGTCCCTGCGTAGCCGCGCGCTGCGCCCACGCCCGCAGCGGTGTCGGGGCGGTCGCGACCCAGAACATCACCGACCCTACCCTTGGCCCTCGGGGCCTCGATCTCATGGCGTCCGGTCTTTCGGCTGCAGAGGCCCTCGTGGAGTTGAAGACTGGCGCGCAGCATATCGAGTATCGCCAGCTCACCCTCGTGGACCGGCAAGGCCGCACTGCTTCCTTCTCGGGAGCGAAGACGTTGGGAACCTACCGCACCGTCGAGGCCGAGAATGTCGTGGCCGCCGGAAACCTCCTCGCTCACCGGGATGTCCCGGTGCGGATGGTCGAGGCGTTCCAGGCTTCCGAGGGACGTCACCTGGGAGATCGGCTGATCGGCGCCATGCGCGCCGCGCTGGAAGCTGGCGGCGAGGAAGGGCCAGTCAATTCGATCGGTATGCTTCTGGTCCGCGACGTGGCATGGCCGATCGCCGATCTACGAGTCGACTGGCACGAAACGGACCCCATTGGGGAACTCGAAAGCCTGTGGCGCCTCTGGCTCCCACAGATGGATGATTATGTCACCCGAGCCCTGAATCCGACAAAGGCGCCCTCTTACGGTGTACCGGGAGATATGTGATCCAAGACTGCCCTTGACGCCATGGGGCCGAGGATGATCATTCGCCTTCGCATCCCGCCCACGGTCGAGCGCGACGCCAGATAGGCAGGCGCCCGACCGTGGACGTCGCTCGGCTTGGGGACCGTGATTACACCCGACGCGCAGACATTCTCGTTACGCTTCACGCTCAGGCAGCTCCAGTATTTCGTTGCGGCCGGAGAGACGGGGAGTATCACGCTCGCCTCGGAACGGGTCAACATCTCGCAGCCGTCCATATCGGCTGCGATTTCTCAGCTCGAAACAGAATTCGGGCTTCAACTCTTCGTGCGGCATCATGCACAGGGCTTGTCCCTGACCCCGGCGGGCGAGCGCTTCCTCCAAGCCGCGAAGTCGGTCCTGCAGCATGCCATGGAATTGCACGGCGTCGCCGACGAGGTCGCGACCGTGCCGACAGGGCCACTGCACATTGGATCGTTCCGGACGTTCTCACCGCTTCTGATTCCCGAGCTCTGCAAGCGCTTTCTGGACCAATATCCGGGCGTCAACCTGCGTGTGACTGAAGGAAACGAAGCGGAACTCCTCGCTCTTCTCCGCCGCGCCGAGATCAGCCTTGCCGTCACGTATGGGCTTAACGTTACGAATGAGGTGGATTTCGAACCTCTCGCCGAGTTGCCGACGTACATTCTTCTGGCGACCGACCACCCCCTCGCCGAGCGATCCTCGCTGGCGCTCGCAGAGCTCGCTGCTGAGCCCTACATTCTCCTCGATCTTCCCCTCAGCCGCGAGTATTTCATGTCGCTCTTCCTCCGGGAGGGCATCACACCCAACATTGGGGCTCGCTCCGAATATCCGGAGACGGTACGCAGTTATGTCGCAAGCGGCTTCGGCTACTCGCTTATGACATCTCGGCCCCTTAACAAGGCCGCGGTAAATGGAAAGCCGCTCGCCTATATTCGCCTGCAGGGCGAATATAGGCCTATGATTCTCGGGATTGCATCGCTGAAGGGCCTGCGCAAGCCGCGCGCCGCGGAGGCCTTCGAGGAGCACTGCCGCGCCCTCATCTCCACAGACAATCTACCCGGCATGGCCCCGTGGGACGATTGACGTGAGAGACATGCGCGCCCTGCGAATGTAGCGATTACCGCCAGGACGCTCGCCCGGTCATCCCGCCAACGGAACATCTCGATTCATCGAGCATCGTGCTGTCAGTGCGTTCCGACCGATCTGCGTCGGAGCGGCTCAAGCGGCGAGCTCGCTTACCAGCCGGCGCAGCATCGCCATGCATTGATCGAGTTGATCGCGCGACACGAATTCGTCCGGCTTGTGGGCGTCGCGGATATCGCCTGGCCCGCAGACGACCGTCGGAATACCTAGCCTCTCGTGAAAGAGGCCACCCTCCGTACCGAAGGCGATCTTGCGTTGATTGCTCGCTCCCGTAAGGCGACTCGCCAGGCGCACAACCTCTTCTTGCCGGTCAGTCTCCAGGCCCGGATAGGCATTGACGATCTCCAGCGAGACGCCCGTCCCGGGGATTTTCTGTTCGACGCGCCGCGTAAGAGAGGCCGCCTCGTCGAAAAGCTCGTCGAGTAGCGCCGCGGGATCATCGGTCGGCAGGTTACGGATCTCGAAATCCAGAACACATTCCCGTGGCACGACGTTCAGGGCAGTGCCGCCCCGGATAAGGCCGACATGCACGGTCGTAAAGGGGATAGAGTATTCCGAATCGTGCCGTCCGCCGGACACGATTCGGTCTTGCATGGCACGAAAGACATCGATCATCTCGGCGGCAAGATAAATCGCATTCATCCCTTCCGGGGCATGACTCGAATGGCACTCCTTGCCACGACAGATCACCCGCCCTGCGGTCTTTCCCTTATGGGCGATCACCGTCTCGAGCGATGTCGGCTCGCCGACGATGCACATGGTCGGCAGATGTGCCGCTCCCGCCAGCACGTCGAGCAGTCGCCTAACCCCGACGCAGCCGATCTCCTCGTCGTAGCTGAATGCCATCTGGAGCGGCTGGGCCAGACGGAGTGCCGCAGCCTCCTCGGCCATGGCTAGCACACAGGCGATGAAGCCCTTCATGTCGGCAGTGCCGCGGCCGAACAGCCGGTCACCTCTGATCGCCAGCCGGAACGGATCACTCGTCCATCCGTCGCCATGGGCCGGAACGACATCGGTATGCCCTGACAGGAGGATACCGCGCGCCTCCGCAGGCCCGAGAATCGCGTGGAGGTTTGCCTTCGCGCCATCCGCGCTGTGCACGATGCGAATCGTCGCACCGATCGCGGTCAGCAGATCGCGCACGTAGGCGATCAGATCGAGATTGGAATCCCGGCTTACCGTTGGAAAGGCGATGAGCCGGTCGAGGATCTCGAGCGCGCGCGGCGAGGACATGCGAGAATGCTGCTCCAAGTGGCGACGCAGCAGTTATATCCGACATCGACGCCGATCTGCGTCGGGTTTTCCGAAGCGATGGGCTTGCATTTCTGAGGTTCGTCAAAACCTAGTCTCCCGCTGTCGGCCTGCTTCGGGTGAACCTCTCCGGCACCTCAGCGATCACGGTTGGATGATTCGC
>NZ_LN811374.1:20878-45820 GCF_001006805.1 Microvirga massiliensis
AAATCGGATCGCGCTTGCCGTCGAGAATGCCAGGAGACGGGGACCCGGCGCTGCTTCCGCCAAAACAGCACCGGCTCTCGCGCCTCAACGCAGAAGATCGAGAGCGAGCGTCGAGGTGCCGGCCTTGCCGAGGCGAAATCGCAGGTCCGTTTCCGCCACGAAGCGCGGACCCTCTCCCGGCGTCAGATGAAGTTCGCCGCTCGCGAGCGGAGCCCGCGAGCCGAAACAACGGAGCCGCGCCGTGTAGCGACCGTGTGGAGGCCGCAGCATCTCCCCTGGCCAAAGGACATACACCGAGGGGCTCGGGTTCGCGTCAGAACGGATCGCGGTCACTTCCACCGTCCAGGGAGCGCCGAGTAGAGCATGCACACTGCGAAGGTCTCCGCTGCGCATCAGGTCGCGAATGCGCGACGACGAGCATACGGCACCCTGATATTGGGCCGGCGCGACCTCACTGACGCCGAAGCGCAGTTCGACGCCCAATCGCTCCAGAAGAGCAACGTCGCCTTGACGGCCGCGCCCGAAGCGGAAGTCGTAGCCCACTACTACGTGAGAAACGCCCAGGCCGTCCACCAGGACCCGCTCCACGAACTCGTCCGCGCGCTGCCCGGCGAAGGCACTGTCGAAGGCCGGCTGAAAAACGAGATCAAATCCCATGCGTTCGAAGCTCTCGTGCTTCGTCAGCCGGGTGGTCAGACGAAAGGGATCCGCTCCGGGTGCAAAATGCTGGCGTGGATGTGGCTCGACCGACATGATCCCGAGGGGCCGGCCCGCGGCAGCGGCCCGGATGCGCGCGGCCTTGAGCAGTGCCCGGTGCCCGCGATGAAAGCCATCGAAATTGCCGAGCAGCATCACGCTTCCCCTGAGGCTGCCGGGCATCTCCTCAAGCGTCGTGACGACTCGAGGAGCCGAACAGTCGATGGAGTGCAGCGGGAGGAGTTCCGGGCCGATATTCCGCTCGACCAAGTTCACGCTCGCGGCGCAATCGTAAGACGCTGACGCTTCCATCGCGTCAGGTTGCAGCCTCCCGGCCGGCAGGCAAAACCGAATATCCTAAGTAGAGCAACGGAAAATCGGATGCCGTTCCCTGCCGCTGTTTGCCGAGGATCAAGCTCACGCGGCCCGCGATGGCGGATACTCGCGTCATCATGGCATCAGTGGACTAGGAATCGACCATGCAGCACCAGATCCTCGCCGGCCTCGGGCAATGACCGGCGCATCGTCTGAGGTGAACGTCCGGTGCTCGGCCCGAGTCCGCTTGATGCGTCGGACAGAGAGTTTCGTATATTCGTTGATCGTATCGGCTATATCGGCGACTCTGATGCTGTCAGTTGCACGGTCACCTGGCGCGTTCGGCTCGGCCTCCATCCGGCTTGCCAGAAGGAGACCCGATTCCGCCTTGAGGTATAGCAGCAGCGAGGGGCAGCGAAAGAACGCCCGGATCTTTCCTGCATACATACCTACGAGGTGCGCTTCGCGGAGCACGATCACGGTCATGATCACGATCATGTGCATGCGGACGAGGATGCCCACGAGCGCGAGCACGCGGAGCAGATCGCGCAACAGTTCGCAGCGAACGACACCCAGGTCACGACGGGCCGGATCGCCCTCTTCGGGATCACGGGCGGCCTGATCCCCTGTCCGGCCTCCATCACGGTGCTGCTGATCTGCCTCCAGCTCGGGCAGTTCACGCTCGGCGTGGCGACAGTGGCCGCCTTCGGCCTCGGGCTGGCGATCACCATGGTGGCGATCGGGGTGGCGGTCGCTCTGATCAGGGCGAATAGAACGGTGGTGGGCCACGCTGCTCGTCTGGATCTCGCCCAGAGCAACAAAGCCTCACTATGCGAGGCCGCCATAGATCGGGAAACGATCGCACAGGGCTTTCACCTCTTGGCGGACGCTCCTCTCGGTCGCGCCATTACCGTCCGCGCCCGCCTTGGCCAGTCCGACGAGCACACGTGCGATCATGTCGCCGATTTGCTCGAACTCCTGGACGCCGAACCCGTGCGTGGTCCCCGCAGGCGTCCCGAGCCGAATGCCCGACGTGATGGCCGGCTTCTCGGGATCGAACGGAATGCCGTTCTTGTTGCAGTTCCGTCGTGCGGAGGAGGAACTGGGCTGGCTGGAGTTGAGCATCAGGCCCGCGAACGCTCGCGATTGATGTGGCATTTGTCCTCCGGTTGTGAAGTCTGACTCAAACCGGAAGGATCCAGACTCTGATTGCGGAAAAGTCCGGCGATTGCGGAAAAGTCCGGCCTTCGGCAGCAAGGACCACCAAACGCTCGGACGTGATTGATCCGAAACAACCTCGGTCCCTTCGAATGCCCAGCGGACCCGTTGCCGGGCTACAGCAGCGGGGTGCCGCCGGTCACGGCATGGATGCCGCCCGTCATGTAACTGCCCTCCTCGGAGGCGAGCAGAACGTAGATGCCGGCCAACTCCCTGGGCTGGCCAGGGCGGCCCAGCGGCGTGTCCGCGCCAAAGCTCTTCACCTTCTCGGGGGGCATGGTGGAGGGGATCAACGGCGTCCAGATCGGGCCGGGCGCGACCGCGTTCACCCGGACCCCCTTGCTCCCGAGCATCTGGGCCAGGCCCGCCGTGAAGTTCGAGACGGCCCCCTTGGTCGCGGCGTAGGCCAGCAGCATGGAACTGGGCTTGTCGGACTGGATCGAGGTCGTGTTGATGATCGATGCGCCCGGCCGCATGTGGGGAACAGCGGCCTTGGCGAGGTGGAACATCGCCTCAATGTTGGTGCGGAACGTATAGCTCCACTCCTCGTCGGGGATGTCGTCCAGGGCCTCATAGGTGCGCTGGAAGGCGGCGTTGTTGACCAGGATGTCGATGCGGCCGAACTCACGGACCGCCCGGTCGATGATGGCGCGGCAGTGAGCGGCCTCGGCGATGTCGCCCGGCACCAGCACGCAGCGACGCCCCGCGGCCTCGACGTGGCGAGCGGTCTCCCGGGCATCGGCGCCCTCGTGCTCGTTCAGGTAACTGATCAGGATGTCCGCGCCCTCGCGCGCATAGGCGATCGCCACCGCCCGGCCGATCCCGCTGTCTCCTCCCGTGATCACTGCCACCCGCCCCGTGAGCCTGTCGCAGCCCCGGTAACTCGTCTCGCCGTGGTCGGCCTGAGGGGTCATCTCCGCCTCGGTGCCGGGCGGCTGGATCTGGTCCTGGTCGGGCTGGCTCATGCCGGTGCTCCTGTCGGGGATGCCGTTAAGCATCGGGTTCTCAGGAAGTTCCACCAACCATCCAGCGGTGACGCATGCGCGAGCAACGGCCTGGCCGTTGATCCCGTCCCATGGCATGGGAGCGATGAAATGGTCGAGCATGCGGAGACCACCAGACGCACCGGATCACATCCGGTGGCTCTTGCTGCCGAATGCCGGTGAGATGCATGCTCGGGCTCCGGGGGGCGGAAGTGGCCATATGTAGGACAGCGGATATGCTTGGCGACCGGCTGGGGGCGCGGCGGGTCAGAGCTGTCGCAGGAGCCTTTGCATGGCCACGCCTATGTCAGGACGAGAGGCCGGAGTTGATCGCAACTCGTGCCTTTTGATCAAAGCGCATCAGGTCAGAAACCTGCCCTGTCGCTCTCCAAGGATATCCTGGAACGGTTTGCCTCAACGTTTTTGGCCAGGAAGGGCACCATCGCAATCGTAGGAGGCTGCCGTGGATGAACTCAACCGCCGCCTACTGGCCATCGTTTGCGCGGATGTAGCAGGCTACTCGCGCCTGATGAGCGAGGACGAGGAAGGCACATTCGCCCGCCTCCAAACCCTGTTGAACGAGATCGTCTACCCATCCGCTCAGCGTCACCGCGGCCGTATCGTCAAGACCATGGGGGATGGATTCCTGGCGGAGTTCGAAAGCCCCGTCAAAGCCGTCCACTTTGCCATGGAGGTCCAGCAGAGATGCCTTGAAACGGGCAGCGTCCTCCGGTTCCGGATCGGCATTCATGTCGGAGATGTCATCGCCAAGGACGGAGACCTTTTCGGTGACGGCGTCAATGTCGCAGCGCGCCTGCAAGAGCTCGCCGAGCCGGGTGGCATCCTAGTTTCCCGCCCGGTCCGAGACCATGCCCGTGATCACGCTCCCTTCGAAGAAGCAGGAGAACAGAGGCTCAAGAACATCCCGCGTCCGGTCCGGACATTCCGGGTCGCAGGGCCGCGACAGAAACCTGTTCGGCTGCGCTCAGCCAGGATTCTATGGAAGGGAGCCATCCCGATCGCGCTGGCGTTGGCCGGGATTCCGATCGCAATCGGATTCACGATGTTTCACCACAACCGCGATCCCATGACGCTGCCCGTTCGGCAGGGCAAGCCAACCATCGCCGTGCTTCCATTCGTCAACAAATCCGGTGATCCCTCGCAGGAGTACTTCAGCGATGGACTGGCCGAGAACGTTCTCGCCGCTCTGGGCCAGTCTCCCCATCTGTTCGTCGTTTCCCGCAACTCGACCTTTTCCTACAAGGGCAAACCCATAGACCTCGCTGAGGTCGGACGTACCCTTGGTGTCCGTTATGTCGTCGAAGGCAGCGTGCAGAAGCTCGGGGATCAGATTCGTGTGGCGGCGCAACTCAGCGACGTGCGAGGAGGCGAGCAAGTCTGGGCCGAACGCTATGACCGACCCCTACAGGATATCTTCGCGATCCAGGATGAAATCGCTGACCGGATTGCCGCCCGGCTCGGCGCCAGCATCCAACGGGCTGAGGTCGCCGCGAGCTTGCGGAAACCGACCACGGACCTCACGGCCTACGACTACTATCTCCGTGGCCGGAGCCTTCGGCAGACGGGCCAAAAGGATCAGTCCCTCGAGGCCCGCGCATTGTTCAAGAAGGCGATCGAACTCGATCCGACTTTCGCCCCGGCCCTCGCCGAACTGGCTTTCTCCGACTATCGGGAGGTGTCTCTGCGCTGGGACCCGCCCAATCGGGACAGCGTGCTGACCAGGGGGCTCGCTTACGCGCAGAGGGCACTTGCCGCAGATCCCGGCCTGCCCTTGGCCCACATGGTGATGGGTGATCTTCTTCTGCGTCGGCTGGCGCACGACGAAGCCGCCCGATGGGCGAAGCGGGCCATCGAACTCAATCCCAGCGAGTCTGAGTATAAAGCCGGGCTCGCGAACATTCTGACCTTCATGGGCCGCTCCGATGAGGCGATTCCGCTGATGCAGCGGGCATTCGAACTCAATCCCCTGCATCCTCCCAACTACGACAATTATCTTGGGCGGGCCCTTCTTCTAAGCGGAAGGCCCAATGAGGCCCTGCCGTATCTTCGCGACTGCGCCCGCCGGGTCCCTGATTACTGGCCATGCCATCTCTACTCGGCCGTCGCATTCGCGCAGCTCGGCCAGCAAGCGGCAGCACTGGCCGCAACAGAGGATCTTCGACGTCATTCGACGTTACGCTCCGTCGACGACTTCCTCTCGACTGGCGAATACCTTCCTAGACCGTCACGAGACATGATCAGGGACGGTCTGATCAAGGCGGGTCTGCCACCGGAATAGGCAGGGCCAAGTGGCCAGCGAGTGGGGGTGACCTGCGCCCTCACTTGCCCAAACATAGCTCCAGGCAGAAGATCAATGCCGGAGCTAGAGACCAAGCTGCATCACGCAATGAGCGATGACTTGGTGGTCTTTGATACGTACTGCCGGATAGCTCACGCCCGCTTGGGTCATTAGGAGACCTTCCACGCTCACACTCTCCTTCAGGCTGAGCTTCAATTTTATTGAAAAAGATCTCGCGGAAGGCTGCATATGAAACTCATACCTTTTTCGCTTATCCTGAGGTGCTGGCCTTGGGAGAATGTATGACTAGCACGCTTCCCAAGTATCATGCCGCCTTCCTCGAGCAAGCCCGCGGCATCCTCTCAACTGACCCTCGCATCCAGACTTTGCTTGCCGGCGGCTCCTTGATCCATGGTGGCCTGGATGAGTTCTCTGATCTCGACCTCGTTGTCGTCGTCGAGGAGGCCTCCTACACTGAGGTGCTTGCTTCCAGAATGGACATTGCTCGCCGCCTCGGACCGTTGCTGAGTGCATTCGCGGGCGAGCACGTTGGGGAGCCCCGCCTCCTGATCTGCCTCTATGGACCTGAGCTTCTCCATATCGACTTGAAGTTCGTCACGATGTCGGACCTGGATCGGCTCGTCGAGCGTCCGATCGTTCTCTGGTCACGGGACACAGTGGCCGTCGAGGCAAGACTGGACCGGGCGGACATTTCCTGGCCGAACCTGGATCCGGATTGGTTTGAGGCGCGGGCCTGGATCTGGCTCCACTACGGAGCCGCCAGAGCATTGCGAGGTGAGCTCTTCGAGGCCATCAGCATGCTCGCTTTCTTCCGGGATCAGGTTCTGGGGCCCATGCTCCATCGCCGTGCGGGGCGCCCGCAGCGGGGTGTGAGACGCGTTGAGGCGTATGGGCTCGATGAAACGGGGCAACTGGCCGCGACGGTCGCACGCCATGATTTCGGATCCGTGAAGGCCAGTCTCGTTGCTGCCATCGACCTTTATCTCAAGCTCCGTGCAGACGAGCCACCGCGCTCAGAGGTGAAAGGCATGCCCCAAGCTCTCTTCGAGTTCTTGGGACACGAGGCTGAAAATGCAGCACGGTGGTGAGTTGGCTGCTGGGCTCCTTGAACGCGAATGACGCGCAATTGCCTTCGTGGAACGGGTCACATTCGGGCAAGAAGCTGAGAGGCATAATCTGGCAGCGAGTCATTTCATTCGATTACCTCGTCAGCGCGGGAGAGGAGCGATTGGGGGATCGTGAGGCCCAGGGCTTTCGCAGTCCTGAGGTTGATTACGAGTTCGAATTGCGTCGGGACGCCCTGCGGGATCGGCAAGGGACGGCGTAGGAGGCTCTCGAAGGCGGACTGATCACGATCCACGTCGAGCCGGAGAACGAGACAAACCACGCGGGCTTCGTCGTGCCGCGGCACGGCTCGAGCACGTCCAACTCCCGGAATGGATGCCGGATACTGGGAGCCTGAGATTCCTCCGATGCACAGGCTGGCACCGACATTTGCCGCTTGCGAAGCGCTACATGGGCGGCACGACGCCGTCCTTCCCGACGAGCACCCGCGAGGCCTGGAGAGTCCCATCGGCCTGGCGCTGTACGGGGACGAACACCGCCGCTCCGGCTTTGACATCGGCCTTCTCGGCGGGACCGAATGTCACGATGGGAGCCTCCGGCGGGACCGTGATGGTCTTCTCGCCACCCTTGTACGAGAGCGTCAGGGTGCGCCCGTCGATGCCCTGGACCGCTGAGGCGACGGTGGCATTCGTCATCGAGCTCTGCGGCAGCAGGTCCCACGGCGAGTGACCCTCGCCGGTGCCCCGCATGTTCTCCGGGAAGACGAGCACCTCGATCGCCCGGAGTGAATCGCCCGCCTGCGGCAGCGCCGCCACGCCCACGAAGCTGCCGGGCTTGATGTCGTCGAGCTGGGCTCTGACGACCCCGGACACGGCCCAATTCTCGGCGAGCCGGATCGAGGCATCGTTGCCCGCCCGCGATTTGACGTGGAGGGTCGAACTGTTGAGGCTCACGACCGTGCCGCGCACGCGAACGGGCTGCGCCGCCTGGGCGAGCGCCGCAGTCGGGCCGCAGGCGAACAGAACTGCGGCCACGGCAGCCACCTTGACCAGCCGATCCATCCAGTTGCGCGTTCTCATCTCACGCCTCCCGCGTTTGGACTTTCCAGTGTCGCGACCTATTCCACGACTGTAGCCCGAAAGGCCGCACGGGTGATTGGATTTCACATTCGCGGCACCGGAGCACGGCGCGCCTGTGCTCCACCAATCCGGGACCGGACAGAGAGTCCGATCACTTCCCGAGATGCTTGTCGAAGAAGCTGGCAATCTCCCCAAAGACCTCCTTGGTTTCCGACGCCGTGTCATCCCGGATGTAATGGGCGTGACTCTGGCCTTCGTAGACCTGGAGAACGGCTTCGACCCCCGCTTGGCGCAGCTTGCGGTGAACGCGGACCGTGTTGCTGAGCAGGAGGTCGCGGGTTCCGCTGGTGAGGATCGTCGGCGGGAACCCCTGCATGTCGCCGTAGACCGGTGAGAGCATCGGGTCCTTCAGATCCTGCCCGTTCGCATACACCTTCGCGCCCGCATCGCAGAATCCGTCGCGCGAGACCAGGACATTGTCGAGCAACTCGTTGGTGTAGAAGGTGTCGCCGGTCTTGGTCGTGTCGGACATCGGCGTGCCCGGCGCGATCGCGGCGGGGAGCGGAAGCCCCTCCTGTTTGGCCCGCAGGACCATTTCGAGCGTCAGGGCGCCGCCCGCCGAGGTGCCGAAGATCGCAATGTTCTTCGGGTCCGTCGTTTTCACCAAAGCCCTCCAGACCGTCATGCCGTCGTCGAGAGCGGCGGGGAAATAGGCTTCGGGCGGCATGCGGTAGTCGACCGAGATCACCTTGAAGCCGCCGAAGCCCGCCATGAAGATGGCTTCAGGAAGCCCCGCCTCGCCGGGGTTCAGCACATAGCAGCCGCCGTGCATGTGGATGAGCAGGCTGTTGCGGTTCTCGGGGCGGATGGTCTCGGGCGTCACCACGAAGGCCCTGACCCCGTCGATGGTCGTCCTCTCGACCTTGACCTTCAGCCGTTCGAGCATTCCGGGGATGTTCTTGATGGTCCCGGCCGCGCCGGTCTCGGCGACCCCCTTCCACTCCTCGCCTGTCTTGGGCTGGATGTTCCAGTTCTGGCGCAGCGGCGCGCCGATGATCCTCTGCATCTCGGGGCTGACGGTGTTCGGCACCGGCACCGTGCGGGCCGGCACCTCCAGGGGCGCTGGGCCGGCGGTCTGAGCGCTCGCATGTCCAGCGACAAGAACGAGAAGTCCCGCGGCACAGGCAGCGCTATGCCGCAAGCACGGGGTCAGGTGCGAAGATGCGCTCGTCATTGTCCCCTCCGTTCCACTGCAATCTCCGGACATGGGAGGCGTCCGGTGTCGGTGTGCCTCCCCGGACAGATGCCGATGGCCTCGAGAGCCCACACTTGTTTGATCGTTACGTAGAGGGCGCTGTCACGAGAACCACGGCGAAAGCGCGATTTCGTCGAGGGCGGAACCCGGGAGGGACGAAATTCTCGACCGCAAACCTCCATCCGGCGTCCCTCTGCGGCCGCGACACCGCGGCCAAGTGTTTGTGCCCGCCTCGGCTGGATGCGGCATCGACACGCCCTGAGAAGCCCGGCCGTCGGCAATGGAGCCGATCCCGACAACCATTCCTGCATCACGCTCTTTGCGTATAGTCGACGCACCCGGTCACGTCGTCCACAGCATAGATCACTGCCTCGATCGCGCTTGCCCCATTGGCAAGCTGTTCATCAGTCACGGCCTCGTTCCCCTCCCCTGACCGGCAATGGCAGCGTGTTCTCTCCTGGCGCAAGCGGGCAGACCCATTGGCCCGAGTAGGAGCAGGATGGATTGTAGGCGAAATTGAAGTCGAGGATGATCCTGCCGTCCGGTGTGCACCCGAGGTCAGCGCCCTTGATGGTGTCAAGCAGATAGCGGCCGCCCGCAAAGGTCTCGCGGCCGCAGGTTGCGTCCCGGAAGGGAAGGAACACGCCTCCGCCATAGCCCTCGATCCAGTAAAGTGTCAGTTCATTGCCGAGATGAGGTGCGAGGCCGCGGGTACGGGCAAACGGAAGCAACGTGACCGCGCCGTCGCGGCCCGCGGTCATGCTCACTGGCTCGGAGTTATCCGGTCCGCCGAGTTCAGCAAGATGACGAAGCGAGGGGTCGTAGGCAAAGTACGGAATACCTGGGAAGTGGCGGCGCTCCTGAGAGACGATCGGCGACTGGGCATGGCGGCGGAAAAGGTCGTCGCGCACGGCACACCAATGCTGCCAGCCCGGCAGCGGTTCGGACGACCGTACTTCCGCATAGAGCTCACTGATGTGCCGTCGCCAATCCCATAGGCTCCGGTGCTGAACGAGAGCCTCCTGTGCGTTGGGGCGCATTGCACTCGATTGTGGGTCGGGCAACGGAGCGCGCGCTGGAGGAAAGTCTGACATCGGAATATCTTCCCCACCTGAACTCACGACCTTGCCGGTCCTGTCTCGACGAGGGGATTCATCATCAATCTCCTGGGCCTGGCAAGTTTCGCGAAACCTGCCCCTCATGGCCGGCACAAAACCGCCCTGGATAACCGAGCGCAACGCCTTCGGTGTTTCACGAGACCAGAAGTGGAGATCATCATGAAGCTTGTCGAACGTTTCGGCGCTGTGGTTCTCACCCTCGCCGCCTTGATCACCCCTCCAGCCGTCTCCGCACAAACGATCAAAGTCGGCTCCAAGAACTTCACCGAGCAATTCATCGTCGCTGAGCTCTACGCTGCGGCCTTGGAGGCTGCGGGCTTCAAGGTGGAGCGCAAGATCAATCTGGGTACGACGCTGGTAGCCCATGAGGCGGTCCGCACTGGCGCCATCGACCTGTATCCTGAATATACAGGAACGGGTCTCAATGCGGTGATGAAATCAGGAGGCGTGGCGGATACCGATCCCGGTAGAATCCATGAGATGGTCAAGAACTACTACGAGAAGGAGTTCAAGCTCACGTGGCTCAAGCCATCCGGCGTCAACAACGGTTATGCAATCGTAGTACGGCCTGAGACCGCGCGCGAAATGAATCTCAAAACCCTCTCCGACTTGGCCAAGGTAGCCGCCAAGCTCAAGATCGGCGCCGGGCCTGAATTCGGCGACCGCCATGACGGCCTCAAGGGCTTGAAGGAAGTATATGGGATTGAATTCGGGGAGTTCCGCCAGTTCGCCGCACTCCGGCTGCGATACGAAGCTCTCAACCAGAAACAGATTGACGTCGCCAACGGGTTCGCCACGGATTGGCAAATTGCGGCCGAGAAGTTCACTGCGCTCAATGACGACAAGAGCCTCTTCCCGCCCTACTATCTCGCACCAGTCGTCCGCATGGATACCGTCGCACGCAATCCGAGGATCGTTGAGACACTGGATCGCGTTGACGCCCTGCTCGATAACCCAACCATGCAGGAGCTGAACCGACAGGTGGAGGTCGGAAAGAAGGAGCCCCGCCAGGTTGCGATCGAGTTCCTGAAGGTCAAAGGAATGGTCCGCTGACGAGCGGAGGTCCCGGCCTTCGGACGGGTGGCTTGCATGACTGGTGTCGATCACACCACCGAAATGGTGCAGCCGGCGTCCTTCAGCATTCCCTGACTTCTGCGAAATTCGTGCAGCCCTGACGAGCGCCGCGGCCTCATGACCTGGACCGTCAACAATTATGACCGTCTCCTTGCTGCTCTTGGCGAGCATGTGAGCTTGGTCAGCATCGCGCTTGCGATTTCGCTTGCCGTCGCGGCGCCGCTCGGGATCTGGTCGGCGCGCCGTCCGAGAGTCTACACCGTCACCATGGCGGTGACGGGCATGGTCTACACGGTCCCGACGCTCGCCCTGTTCGCCTTGCTCATTCCGTTCATGGGCCTGGGCACGGCCCCGGCGGTGACGGCGCTCGTCCTGTACTCGCTTCTGATCCTGGTGCGGAACATCGCGACGGGCTTACGCGAGATCCCCCACGAGCTCGTCGAGGCCGCGGACGGGATGGGCTTTGCGCCGACGCAGCGGCTCTTCCGTATCGAGCTGCCGCTGGCGCTGCCCGTGATCATAGCGGGCATACGGATCACTCTGGTGACGCAAATATCGGTCGCAACCGTCGCTGCCTACATCAGCGCGGGCGGGCTCGGCGACATCATCTTCCAGGGGATCACGCAGGATATCGGCGAGAAAGTTGTGGTCGGCGCCATTGCAGCCTCGATTTTGGCTGTGATCGCCGATGGAGGGCTTCGCTTCCTCGAATGGCGACTGCGCATGGCTTTTGGGGAACAGGCCTGATGCTTTGGAACGTCCTGACGTGGGTCGGCGACCATCCCGGTGTCTTCTGGCAGGCAGCGAGCCAGCATCTTGCGCTCTCGGCCGCAGCACTCGCCGCCGCCACCGCCATCGCACTGCCGCTTGCGGTTCTCCTCGTGCGATGGCCACGGGCCTCGGGCTTGGCGATCGGGCTGGTCAATGTCCTGCGAACGATCCCGAGCCTGGCCCTGCTCGTCATCCTGCTGCCCGTCCTCGGGACGGGCTTCCCCCCCTCTCTCGTGGCTCTGATCCTCTATGGCTTGCCAACCGTCCTCATCAATGCCTACGCAGGCCTGCGCGGAGTAGACCCGGACATCATCGAAGCGGCACGCGGCCAGGGCCTGTCGCAGCGCCAGATCACCCGCAGGATCGAGATCCCGCTCGCGCTGCCCGTGATCCTTGCCGGCATCCGCACGGCCGCCGTGCAAGTCGTCTCCGCGGCTACCCTCGCTGCCTTTATCGGCGGGGGCGGGTTTGGCGAGTTGATCACGTCGGGAATGGGCATGCTCGACATTCCGCAACTCTTGGCCGGTGGTCTCGCCGTCGCCGCCCTCGCCTTCGCAACCGAGTTCGCCTTCGGTCTGTGTGAGCGTCTCCTTCGTGCGAGGATTGCATGATCCGCCTTCAAGGCGTGTCGAAGACATTCCCGGACTCCCCCCGCCCGGCCGTCGATCACTTCGATCTCGACGTGCCAACGGGCAAAACCTGCGTCCTGATCGGGCCCTCCGGTTGCGGGAAGACGACCACCATGCGGATGATCAATCGGCTGATCGAGCCGACGAGCGGCCGCATTCTGGTCGATAGCGAGCCCGTGACACACGCCGATCCGGTCGGCCTGCGGCGGCGCATCGGCTACGTGATCCAGCAGATCGGCCTTTTCCCGCATATGACCATTGCTGAGAATGTCGCGACCGTGCCGAAGCTTCTCGGCTGGAAGCCGGAGCGGATCCGCGCCCGCGTGGATGAGATGCTGGATCTCGTCGGCCTCGACCCCGGCCAGTACCGGGCACGCCATCCTCGCCACCTCTCCGGCGGGCAGCGACAGCGGGTCGGCGTCGCACGGGCACTCGCGGCCGATCCGCCTGTCATGCTGATGGACGAGCCGTTCGGGGCGGTCGATCCGATCATTCGCACGAAGCTTCAGAGTGAGTTCCTCTTCATTCTCCGACGGCTGCGGAAGACCGTGATCCTCGTGACCCATGACATCGACGAGGCGATCCGCATGGGCGATCTGGTGGCGGTCATGCGGGAGGGGCGCCTGCTCCAGTACGACACCCCCGAAGGGCTGCTCTCTCGGCCGACGGATGCCTTCGTCGCCGATTTCGTTGGGGCGGACCGGGCCCTCAAACGGCTCTCCCTCATCACGGCCCGGGAGGTCTGTGAACCCGTCACAGTGCACTCAGACACGCCCACGGTAGCGGGCTCGGCCACATTGCGCGATGTCCTCGCTGCCCTGCTGGCCTGTGGTGCCGATAGCGTCCAGGTTAGAGATGGCAACGGAGCGATGCTGGGCGAACTAACCCTGGCGGCAATCCGAAGGCTTGCGGTCACCGTTGAGCCTCAGGACGCGTAACTCCGTCAGGAATCCTTAAGATGGAGTCCGGGCCACCTCGGCCACCTCCCTGGCGAACAATCCCGTGAATCGGAATTCGGAGCCCTGCGAGAGAGCAGCCGACGACTCGGCACGCACGCGGCATCCGGTAGCGAACGCCGCCAAACACCAGGCAAGCGATTGATCCGGAGCAGTGGATCACCTGCCTTCCGGACCCTGCCCAGTTACTCGAGGCCGTGTCACGACGAGCCCGGCGGCACGAAGAGGAAGATGATGGCCTTGGTCGCTTGGTTCTCGACAGGTGGAAGCGGGCATTCCGTGACGGTTTGGTGCTTCTTCGCGCAACCCTTCGCCCGTCCTGGAGCGGTCAGCCCTCCGTGCCGTCACGTGAACCCGCCGGATGCGGCCAGATCCGAATGCCTCAGGATGCGGGATAGTGGGCGAACACTTCGGTCGTTCCTTCCTTGCGCGCCAGGGCCACGCGCCGCCTCAACCTGTCCAACCGCCTGCACCGGCGGCTACCGCTCGCCTCGGCGACGCTGGTCGCGCTGATCGGGCTCGTCATGCTCTGGGACAGCTTGGCCGATCGCCAGTCCATCGCTGCCTGACACCTCGCGAAAGCGCGGTCGCCGCTCAGCACTCCTCCGGCGGCTTGAGGCCCGAGAACTGCCGCAGCAGCGCGAGATCGTAGGACGCCTTAATGACGCCCGCGAGGACGAGCGGCCAGCCGAAGGACGTCACGGTCAGCAGCCACCCCGACAGGAGCGGCGCGACCGCCGAGGCCAAGCTGCGGGGCACCGCCGTGAGGCTCGCCGCCGCCGGCCTCTCTTCCGGGCGGACCACCGCCATCACGTAGGAGGAGCGCGTCGGGACATCCATCTGCGACAGCAGCCCCCGGGCGATCAGCAGTCCGAAGGCGATCCAGATCGTCGGCGCGAACGCCGTCAGGGCCAGGAAGAGGCTCGACGGCAGATGCGTGAACACCATCGTGTTCACGAGCCCGAACCGCCGGGCCAGCGGCACCGCCGCGAAATACGAGACGGCGGAGCACAGGCTCGTCACGAAAAAGATCGTCCCGATCACGGAGACGCTGATCCCGAAGCGCTCCCTCAGCCACAGCGCCAAGAGCGCGTTGACCACGAGCCCACCCCCGAAGGCGTCCACCGAGAACAGGGTGGCCAGGCGGTAGACCGTTCCGCGGGACGGACCCAAGGGTGCTGGCGGGCTGTCGGTCCCGGCCTCGGCCGCGGGCGACAGATTGCGGTAGAGCAGAAACGTCAGAAGTCCCAGGACCCCATAGAGCCCGAACAGCATCGTCACCACAGTGGGTGGGGCGAGGTAGGGCGCGAGCCAGTCCACGCTGCCGACCGACAAGGCCCCGAGCGCTCCAAAGGAGGCCCCGACGAAGCTGTAGCGCGCGAAGACCGCCGTGCGGGCCTGATCCGCCGCGACATGGGCGATCACGGTGTGCTCGAGGGGCAGGAAGAGGCTGACATCGCCGCCGGACGGGTTGAGCGTTCCCACGAAGGCAATGACGAGCAACGGCCAGAATGCCCCGATCCCGGCAAAGCCGAAGCCCGTGGCCGTCATCAGGAGCGCGGCGGCGAGCAGCGCACGCCGCCGCGGGATCCGGTGCGCGACGAGCCCGATGGTGAGCGTCAGCAGGGCCGAGCCCAGCAGGGTTGCGGTCGAGACGATCCCGACCGCAAGCGCGTCGTAGCCGAGATGCGAGAGGTGGAGCGGCAGCAGGATCGCGACGTAGCCGTCCCCGAAGGCGCGCAGCGCCCGTGCCATCAGGATCCGGTTGATGTCGGATGGCGCATGGCCGCTCAGCCGGCGGCCTGCCCCGGTCCGGATCCCTGCCGTCCCCGGGGCTGCTCCGTCCATCCGGCCTCCAGACTCCGCCTTGGCTGCGATATCGTTCATCCCGCCTCGACCAGGTGCCTGGCGCCTGCGCACCAGGCTGTGCGCCTCCGGCCATCAGGGTGACGGTCGGTAGACCCAGAGTTCCGCCGGCTGCTGCGACCCCGCCCGCACCGCGAGAAAGAGACGATCCAGCTCCGGGACGAAAAGCGAGGTCCGGGCGCCGGATGCGGTCGGGATGCGGGCGATCCGGCGGTAGGACGCCTCGTGCGGCTCGAACACATCCAGGAAGCCGTCGCCGCAGCTCACATAAACGCGATGCCGCTGCACATCGACGAACACGTCGTCGGCATCGCCGCACGTCGAGGTGCTCGTGACCTCCTTCCCGTCGGCCATCGAGAAGGCCGCCAGCACCGCCGGCTTCCGGAACACCACGATCACCTGCCGCAAGGCCTCGTCGAGCGCCATGGGGAAATTGCTGCCCCATGCGCCTGTCGACCGTTTCGTGAGCGTCCTACCGTTATCGCGGTCGACGACCTCGATCGCGTGCGCATCGGGTACGTTCACGAAGATGCGGCTCCCGCCGCTCTCGAGCCGGAAGCTCTCGGGGTGACCGTCGAGAGCGATGTCGGCGACCTTGCGGTTGCTCTCGGCATCGATCGCCGCCAACGCGCCACCTCCGTAGCCGACGAACACCCGCCGCCCCGCGGCATCGACGCGGATGTTGTCCGCGTCGTCGCCCAGTTCGATGCGTCCGGCGTCCCGGAAGTCCGCCCCCCGGAACAGCCGCACCGATCCATCACCCGCGTTCGCGACATGGAGGGTGTCGTTCGACGACACGTAGCCGACACCCTGCGGTTCCTTCAGTCCGGTGATCCTATGAAGGACCTTTGCCGCCTGGAGATCGACGATTCCCACGCTGTTGTTGCCGAGTTCGGCCACGAAGAGACGGTGGCGCGAAAGATCGACCGCCATGTGGTCGATCCGACCAACGACATGACCGAGAGGAATCCTCGTCTCGAGCTGGAGCGGTGCGGGATCCGCGGCATGCCCGTCCGACAGGCTGGCCACGCTCAGGAGGGCCGATATCGCTGCCATCGTGAACCTCCCAAGAGGCGGCCATCGCATCGACGCCTCCCCTAGCCCTTGGCGACCTTGACGTGATCGAGGGCGGCGCGCAGCCCGGCCGCGAGTTTCCCGGTGTCGTCGTTGGCCCAGAAGTGCATGAAGAACAGCCGCGGCTCATCGGCGAGCATGTGGTTGTGCAGTGCTGTGACCTCGATCCCATGCGCGTGCAGGGCCTGGATCACCGGGTTCACCTCGTCGGCCGTGAGCACGAAGTCGCCCGTGATGGCCGCCTTGCCGGATCCCGTCGGCTGGAAGTTGATGGCGATCGCCGAGCCCATCGCGTCCGGGACCTCCATGCCCGAGTCCTTCGGCATCTCGGACCGGGGGACGCTCACCTGATAGACGCCGCCGTTGATCTTGCCCTTGCGCCCGAGCGCCTGGTCGATGGCCGCGGTGTCGAGATCGACTTGCTGATTGGCCGATCCGGTCGTCGCCGCCTGCGTGGCGGCGTCCGCAGGAATCCCCGCGGTCTCCGCCCCGAATGGCGTCTTGCTCGCCCCGAGCGCCTCCTTGAGGGTCGTTGCAAGCTTCGTCGGCGCGCCGTGCCCGTGCACGTGCATGTACATCGTGGCAGGCGAGGCGCGCAGCAGGTGGTTGTGCAGGGCCGTGATCTCCACCCCGCCTTCCTCCAGGCGCTTCAGCACTGGGTTGACCTCCTCCTCGGTCAGGACGAGGTCGCCGATGACCGTGACCTCGTTGCCCATCGGCTTGAACGCGAGCCAGGACCCGAGCGCGAGTGATGGTTTGATCTCCACGCCATCCAGCATGACCTTGAGATCCGTTCGGGGCAGGCCCACCCGGTAGACGCCGCCCGGCATCTCGGTGCCCGGCTTGCCGAGTCCGGTGGCGATCTCCTGCTGCCAGGCCTCGGCCGCGAGGGCGGGACCCGCTGAGATCAGGCTCAGGGCTACGATTGTGGTCAGGATCCGCATCGTGCTCTCCTTCATCACCCCCGTGATCGACGTCGTCCGTTCGGCGGACGCTCATTGCCGTTGTTGTGGCTTCTGCACCGTGCCTTCCTCGTAGACGTCGGTTCCCGGCTCGCGGAGCTGGACGGTCCGGCTCGAAGCCCAAACCCGGTAGCAGCGACGCTCCTCTCCCTCCCGCTTGAGGCAGAGCTCGTCCCTCTCGACGCGCCAGGTGCCCGTGCTCTTCCGGCCCATCGAGACCGACCGCAGCCGGCCGTCCCGGCCGAACACATGCGCCCAGTGGACCTCGTCCGAGAACTCCATGCCCGTGAGACGGGCCCGGATCTCCCGGCCGTCGAGCGGCCGGAACGGTTCGGCCGGGAGGGCAGCGGTCGCACAGGGAAGCGACAGCGCCAGTGCAATCAGCGACCGCGGGATCCTTCGGGTGCGCACCGTCATAGGCTCCCGGAACGCTCCGCGGGTGCGGTCGTCAGCTCGGCCAGGAGCCGGTCGGCGTTGGCCCAGCGGACCGCCTCCATGAAGGTGTCGACGTAGCTGGCCGCCTTGGCGCCGTAGTCTATGTGATAGGAGTGCTCGTACATATCGAGCGCCAGGTTCGGCACGCCGCCGGCCAGCGTGTGGCAGTGGTCGGCGGCCCACTGATTGACGAGCCTGCGGTCGCGCGGCGACCAGGACAGGAGCACCCAGCCGGAGCCGCCCGCGAGCGCCTTGCCCATGGCGATGAACTCCGCGCGCCAGCGCTCGTAGGAGCCGAAGTCCCGTGCGAGCGCATCCTTCAGGTCCGAGCCCGGCTCGCTCTCATCGCCGAGGCCGTCGAAGAACAGCTCGTGCAGGATCATCGAGTTCATCGCGATCAGCTCCTCGCGCTTGAGTCCGTTGATCAGGAACCCCGGCGCGGCGGCGTAATCGAGTTCCGCCAGCTTCTCCTCGATCAGGTTGAGGCGCTTGACCGCCCCGCCGTAGTTGTTCTCGTAGTGGCTGACGATCATCCGCTCCGACATGCCCCTGATCCGCGCCGGATCGCAGCCCAGCGGCTTCATGGCGTAGGTCATCGTTCCCCTCCCTCGGCTACTCCAGCGGCTTGATCTCGAGGCGGTCGAAGCGCGTGATGCTGTCGGCCTTGGTCCACAGCGCGACCTTCCCGGGCGCGCCGAAGCGCTCGTCCCTTGCGGTCAGCGCCTGCCTGCCATCGAACAGGACCGTGAATGCGTTGCCTTCGGCGCGCAGCGTGAGATCGTGCCAGGCGCCCAGGGTGACTTTGGTCTTTGCCCCGGCGATCTGCTGCCGTTTGCCCGCGACGACCCGATAGAAGGTCACGTTGTTCTCGAGCGCGTTCGCCCGCGCGAGGTAGTAGTTGTTGCGGTCGGTCAGGCGGACGGCGACGCCGCCGGCTTGGTCCACCCGGCCCGAGACCGGCATGAACCGGACCGTGACCTCGACGTCGGCCGGTAGAGGCAGCTCCAGGATGGCGAGCGGGAAGCGGTAGTCCGTGCGGTCGGAGTCGAGCTGGGCGAGCGCCTTCCCGCCCGTAGCCGTCCTGTCCTCGACGATCTCCCAGCGGCCCGGCCTGCCCTGCCCAGTGAGCGCGGAGACGAAGTCCTTCGGGAGCGCCCCGACCGGGGCGTCCGCGAATGAGATCTCCTGCGCCACCGCCGGAGCGGCGAGGAGACTGGCGACCAGAGCTGCCGCTCCGAGAATCCGGTCCCGTGTCATGGGATCACTCCCAGTTCAACCGCGGATCGGCGGCGAAGTCCGCGTCGGTCCGGACATCGAGGAGCGCCGGACAATCCGGCCGGCCGATGAGACGCGCGAGTTCTTCGGTAGAGATGATGTTGATCGACGACATGATGCGTCCTCGCCACAGGAGAGCTGGACGCGATGCTTGGGCATGTCGCCTCGTGGGGAGATCGCAATCCCCATGACGGAATTAGAGGATCGCAAGGCAGCACATGTCAAGGCGATTGCGCCCGACAGGGATCGGCAGGAACTGGCCGTGCATTGAGCGGCAGGCGCAACGGCAGTATCGTCGTTGATCCTGAGTGACGGAGTTCCCGGTGACCCTCGGGAGATGAGGACCGGGCCAGGCAACCGGACCCGGTCCTGGAACCTGCCTCCCCGAGGACATGACGCGTCAACGACTCGTGCAAGGGCCTTCGGCGGAGCTTGCGAGTATCGGGATCCACTCACCGAGGGCCTGCCGGCGCGACTGACCTGCCGCGGTGAAACGCGGCCGAACCAGCCGCCATCCGAACTGCGTTCCAGTCCCACTGCGTGACAGGGTGTAGGGTCGTCGCGTCCCGGGCGCGTGGCACCGTGATCCCCGCCGCCTGCCTCGTGACGGTCCTGCACCACGGACCCCTTCCGAGGAGCAACCCGCATGCCACTGCAGTCCCTGGTTCCGACGAACTCGCCGGCGTCCTTCGACGTCCAGGAGACGACCTTCAGCCACGACATCCTCGGCCGATACGTCTGCAACACCTGGGACGAGATCGACAAGGAGCGTGCCGACGGGGGATATCCGTTCGATGCCGTGGTGATCGGCGCCGGGATGTTCGGCGCCTACTGCGCCGAGAAGCTCTATCGCTTCGGCGCCGGGCAAGCCCTGCGCGTCCTGCTGATCGACGCGGGCGCCTTCCTGCTGCCGACGCACATCCAGAACCTTCCGCAGCGCCTCGGCGGCACCATTGGCGGCGGTCCCGACATCTCGACCAACCGCGACACGGGCTTCCGCAACGTGATCTGGCGGGTGCCCTGGATCAGCAACGAGATCTTTCCCGGACTGGCCTACTGCATCGGCGGCCGATCGATCTTCTGGGGCGGCTGGTCACCGCGCATGGTGAAGACCGATCTCGACAACTGGCCGAAGGAGGTCGTGGACTACCTCGAGGGCGTGGGCGGAGCCGTCGGCGCATACGCCACCGTCGAGGAAGAGATCGGCGTGAAGCCGAGCACCGACTATATCGTCAAGGCGAGCCTCTACGCCGCCCTCAACACGGCCTTCACGGCCGCGAAGCCCAAGGTGAAGGTGATCACCGAGATCGGCGAGGCGCCACTTGCCGTGCAGGGCAGCCCGCCCGCGTCGGGCCTCTTCTCCTTCGACAAGTTCAGCAGCGGGCCGTTCCTCATCGATGCCATCCGGCACGATGTCGGCACGAACGGGGCCGCGCAGGGCGACCTCGGCCGACGCATCTTCCTGCTGCCGCAGACCCGGGTGCTGCACCTCCAGCGGTCCGGCAATGCCGTGACGGGCCTCCAGCTCGACGTCGACGGCCGGGCGCAGACGCTCCAGGTCCCGCCAGGCTGCGCCGTCGTGCTGGGGAACGGCACGATCGAGGCGACCCGGATCGCGCTCAACGACCTCGGCGTGGGCGACATCACGTTCGGCTCCCCGCGCGTCGGCAACCTGGTGGCGCACCTGCGGAGCAACATCACGGTCCGGATCAAGCGCAGCGCCCTCGGCCTCCCGGCCGTGCCGACCGAGATCGAGACGACGGCCTTCCTCGTGCGCGGGGAGGCGCTCGGGCGCCGCTTCCACCATCAGGTCATCGCGTCGTCGGTCGTTGGCACCAACCCCGAGGCGGTTATGTGGAACATGGTCCCGGATATCGAGCTCCTGGACAACATGCTCGCGAACCAGAACCCCGAATGGGTGACGATCGTGTTCCGCGGCATCGGCGAGATGGAGGGCAGCCGCAAGCTTGCACCCGAGCCGGCGATGAGCTGGATCGACCAGAGCCCCGAGACCGACGACAGGAGCGTCCGGCGCGCCTACGTGAACCTCGCCCCGACGGACAACGACCGTAAGCTCTGGCAGGCGCTGGACAAGGCAGCCTTCGACTTGGCCGACCAGATCGCTATGGCCCCGGCGAACATCGAGTACCTGACGCCCGGCGGCTGGGTCGCGCAACGGCCGCAGCCGGACGCGCAGGGACGCGGGTTCTGGCAGGACAACATCGGCTCGACCCACCACGAGGCCGGTCCCCTCTTCATGGGCGACCCCGGCAAGTCGATCACCGACCTTCACGGCAAGTTCCACGGCCTCGACAACGTCTACGTCGCCGGTCCGGCGATCTTCCCGACGCTCGGCTCAGCCAACCCGTCGCTGGCGGGGCTGGCGCTCGCGCGCAGGACGGCCGATGCCATCGTGAGGGCGACCGCCGGAACGGGCGCGGACGGCGCGTTCGCACCGCTCTCGCTCGACCCCAAGGACTGGGTGCTCGTGAAGTTGGACCCGAACGCGGCCGGGGGTTCAGAAACTACGGTGCGGTGCTCGAGAGCTTCGGCGCGTATGGGCTGTACTTCTACGTGAAGGAGCAATTCTCGAACTTCGTCCTGAGGCTCGACTGGCGCGTCGCCCGGCGCGACGACAACTCCGGCGTCTTCATCCGCACGCCCGGCCCGGCCGTGGGGGCTGCGCTCGATGAGGCAGTGGCGAAGGGCCACGAGATCTAGATCGACGAGCGCGGCTTTGACGCCAATACGAACACCGAAGGCCATGCGCAGAAGCGGACTGGCGCGATCTACGACCTGCAAGCGCCCTCGTCCTTCCCGTCGGCTCCCGTCGGGGCCTGGAACAGTTACGAGATCCAGGCCAACGCTGGTGAGATCCGGGTCAAGCTGAACGGCCAGGGGGTGAACGTCTACAACAGCACCCGGCAGCAGTCCGGCTTCCTCGCCCTCCAGGCCTACCGACCGGGTTCGCGCGTGCAGTTCCGGAACATGCGCGTCCACAAGCTACCCTGAGGACGTGCGGGGCCGTCACGAGGCTGATATCCGAACCGCTCAGCGGTGCCGGGAGAAATCATGCTGCTGGGGCGGCGGTTGCGGACCGGGCATGCGCGACCGCCACCATCGCCGCGCCGCCGTAGTTCCGGTGGAAGCGCGTGACCAGCGGCCCTAACGGAACCACCGTGATCGAGTGGGCGTCCTCGGCACCCGGCATCCTGGCCGTGCCGGCCTGCCTCGACTTCGGCCACGTGGGACCGTCGGCGGCGCAATTGACCATGCCGCCAACATACCGCCGCAAAGCGCCGTGAACTCCCGCCGCCTCATTCGATCACCTTGTCGGCCTGTGCGAGAAGTTCGGGCGGTATGACGATCCCAAGTTCCTTTGCGGTCCGGAGGTTGAACTCCAGTACAAAGCTTGCCGGCTGCTCGATGGGCAAGGTTTCGGGCTTGGCTCCCTTCAGGATCTTGTCAACAAAATGAGCTGCGCGTCTGTAAAGGGCAACGTTGTCCGGCCCGTATGACATCAGGCCTCCAACCTCAACGAACTCGCGCCAGTGAAACATCGTCGGCAACCGTGCCGCGAGTGCAAGCTTTGCCAGCCGCTCGCGGTGCGCGGTAAAGAACGGGTCGGCCAGGGTGATTAGGCCATCGATATCACGGCGGCTCAGGCGCGTGACCGCGCTCTCCAACTCGGCTCCCTGTGAGACGGGGATCGCCCGCAGGCTGAGGCCGAGTGCCCGGGCGGCGCTGTCCGTCGCGCCCAGGTCGGCTTGGGCGCTTGGAAAACCGGGGTTGTAGAGAACAGCCACTCGGGCAAGATTCGGCACCGCGTCGCGGAATGTTTCCAGCCGCTTCTGCCCCATCTCGAGTGAGAAGTTCGTGAGACCCGTCACGTTTCCCCCGGGTTGAGTCAAGCTCTTGGCCAGGCCGGAGCCAAGTGGATCATTGCTGGCTCCCATGACGATCGGAATGGTCGGGGCGGCCTCCATCGCTGCTCGGACTGCGCTGTCACCGCCTGTGAGAATGACGTCAACCTTCAGCGCCGCCAGTTCGCGAGCGAGAGCGGGAAGCCGATCCGGATTGCCTTCTGCCCAGCGGGTTTCATAGATAACCGTTGCGCCTGCCTTGTAGCCAAGGACTTCCATCTCATCGAGAAAGGCCGCCCCGAAAGGATCAGGCAATTGGCCCTCCCGCAGGAGGCCGACCCGAGGGACCCTGTCGTCCGCCAATATGGCTGCGGCAGACAGCATGAGGACCAGGGCCGCAAGAGCCAACCGAATGTACCAGGCGGCGGAGTTCATGCCCTTGCCTTGTCGGTGCTCCTTGCTCTGTCTGAAGAGTTTACCAACAGCCCAGGGCCGCAACAATTTGTCCGACGGGGCAATGCTCCCGGGAACAACTTTGAGCTACTCGCGCCGCAGCAGGCACATCCCTCGCTCAGATCACTCAAGGTCCGAACCCGGCCGAGGCCGTGCCGAAACGTGCCCACCTCGCTGACACTTCGTTCTGATTCGAATCCAAATGGCCCAAAAGGACTCCATCCAGGTTTCTGATCTTCTGCTGAGGCAGAGACGAGCAACCTGAGGCTTATCCGGACGTTCGCATCCATCCCGAGGATGAGCGTGAGTGGATAGGGCTGGGCGCTCTGAGCAAACGAGCGGGCCACCAATGGAGTCCCTTTGGTTTCGGGATCCATGCAAGCGGGCTCCAGCTCAGGAATCCAGACACATGCCCAGTCATCCGAATGCTGTCGTCGCGCGTTCCTCCTACATGCTCCGGGCTGCCTTACCCATAAGGTGCTCGTGCCTTCCTGAACGTCGGCAGTTCCGCTCCCAGGGCGGGGACGTGATGCACAAAGACCGATCTGGCTGGGTGGGATGCACCAAGGGCTGAAAACAGCAAGCTCGATGACGCGAGAGTCCCTCGGTCCGCAAGGGGTCAAAGAACGACGCAAGGCAGCGTGAATGAAGGTCCGCTCACCGTTCGAAATGGTCCTTCTCCAGCCGACCAGCGACGCCCCGACTTTGCAGGAAGCCAATCCTTCATCGTGTCATCATAGCATTGTTGAGTGTTATCTCCTGGGCTCACGCCTCGCCCTGACTGATCCGAGACGTCAGCCGGTCACGCCGCCCTCAATCCATCAACGCGCCCAGGGGCGGCCAGCGGTACGTCTGGCCGGCACGGCGGACGAGAGCATTGGCGAGCGTTGTGCCATTGTCCGAGTTGGTCATCACGACCATTCCCTGTCCGAGAAACGGAAACAGGATCAGGAAGGATTGATAGCCGATGTTCTGGCCCCGCTTCATGAGAGCCAGCGCCTCACCCTCTCCACTGATGGCGGCCCCCAGACCGTAAGGACCAGGCGGCTGGCGGACGAGCATGGTCCGAACGGTGTCCTGCGAGAGCACTGGAGCCCGTGCGCTCTTGATGGCCTGTACAAGAGCAACCAGCAGCTTCGCGAGATCCTCGGGTGTCGACCACAGACCTCCGGCCGCAAGCTCGGGGACAACCCGCCAGCCGCCCGGCACCTCGCGGCCATCTTGCGTGTGCCCGGTTGCGGCACGCGTCACGAGGCTGTCAGGCAGCGGCTGGGCGAAAAGGCTGTCGACCATTCCGGCCGGTTCAAGGACAAGGGTCTTCATGGCTGCTGCAAACGGCTCGCCCGTGACGTCCTGAATGACCGCCTCGATGATCTCGTATCCGCCTCCGGAATAGGCGTAGGCGGTTCCGGGCGGCGTCATGACAGTGACGGGCTGAGAGTTCGCGGGCGGCGAACCGTTCAGGATCTCGCCGAGCGTGGGCAACGGTGCGCCGGGCGGATATCCGAGATAGCCCGGGACGCTGATGCCCGCCG
>NZ_LN811374.1:46472-52221 GCF_001006805.1 Microvirga massiliensis
GTGGCGACCTTTGGCGCCCGCTCCGGGTGCCCTCAGACGAGCAGACCCTATGGGTGATCGCCAGCACCGTGAAAGGTCTTCTGAAGGTCGCCTTGGGGTCGAGCAGTGAAGTTCGGGGACTTTTCGCAACGTCTGGTTAGCTGAGGATTGCTGCCCTCAGGCTTAGGTCCCAAGTGTGCCAAATCCTCACGTTCACTTAGGGTATGTTGAAGGGACGATTCCCCAAAGAGGGTTCGGGAAAGAGCATGGCGGCGAAGTTGGTTCTTCGCGGAGCCTTCATGCACTTCGAGTTTGATGATTCAGAAGTGTCTGAGCGGCGGGATCACGCTGGACCAGAACGATCAGATGCCGATGGCCTCGCCTCGAGGGCCTCAATGTCCCAGACAAGATCCATGGTGAAAGGTTCGGAATGCCATCAGGCTTTCGGCTGATCGTTGGGGAGGCTGTGAGCCCGTCCGATATCTCGCGGGCCGGATCTCGCAGCTACTCACGTAGTTCATCGAGCAGCGCCCTGGCGTCCTTCAGATCGGGCGCATCGAAGCCTTCGGTGAACCAGGCGTGGATCGGTGCGAGGAGATCGCGGGCTTCGTCGCGTCGGTCTTGGTCGCTCCAAAGTCGGGCAAGACTCGTCGCAGCGCGAAGCTGCCACATCTTCGCGCCCTGCTCGCTGGCAATTGCCAAAGCTCGTCGGAAGCATGCATCCGCCTCGGACCGCGCGGGCTCAGAAAGAACTAACAGCAGCTCGCCCCGGAGCCGATGCAACTCGGCCTCGAACCAACGTGCCCCCGTCCGATCAGCTCGTTCCAGGGCATCGACCACGAGGCTCAGACCGATCGCCGGTCGGCCTGCCCGCCCCTCCGCCTCGGCAAGCAGGCCCAGGAAGTAGGGCGACCACATCTCGGCCCCAGTGGCGCCATAAGCCGCCAATCCCTGCCGCATCTCCGTGATGCCGTCCTCCACTCGCTCGCTCTGCGCCAGCGCCCAGCCGCGGACAACCATGCCCGCCGCCCGGTACAGCGGGAAGCCCTGCTTTGTCGCAAGCGCAATCAGGGCTTCGGCCCGCTCGAAAGCCTTCTGCCGATCGCGGAGGAGCTGTCGGAATATGCAACCCCACGCGAAGGCCAGGGCCTCCGTATAGGGATGGGCCAACTCGCGAGCGTAGGCAGCCTCCTCGCTGTCTCGTGCCAAGGCCGCCCCCGGACGACCGACGAGAACGAGGAGATGAGAGAGCCACGACAAACTCACTACGCGTGAGTCGATGGCGTAGATGAGCGACGAGGCCCGGTCCCGTACTGGGTCATAAAGAGCGAGCGCTGCCTCACAGTGGTCCCGGCTCTCGATAAACCTCCCGAGCTGGAACAAGGTAGCCCCGACCACACGGTGGCCGGTTACCCGTCCGGAAGCATCGGTCCGTTCCTTGGCCAAGCGCAACAGCTCCCGCGCCACCTCGTCCGCCTTGACCAACTCGCTGCGCATGAAGTGGAACACCCACCGCCCGTACAGGACCGGAAGGAGCTCCGAATTCTCACCCAGCTCGCAGCACAACTCGTAAGCCCGGGCGTAGGCGCGACCAGTCTCTGGCGCCGCAAAGCCCATTGCGGCCAGCGACGCCCGTCCCAACGCAAGTTGCAGGCCGAGTTCGCGCCGCTGACGCTTGGGGCCCTCGGGCAGGCCCCGCAACACGCCCAACCCCCTCGTCAGTTGCGCGACTGCCTCGGCCATCGCAGAGCGCGCGAGCGCCTGCTGGCCAGCTCGCTGCCAGTAGTCCACCGCCTGCTCGGCGAGGCCCGCCTCGGTACAATGCTGGGCGAGCAGCTCGGGTTCGGCATCCACCATCTCCGGGAAGTGGTCCTCCAACGCCTGGACGACATGGGCATGTAGCTGCTGCCGCCGCGCCTTGAGCAGGCTCTCGTGGGCTGCCTCCTGTACCAGCGCGTGCTTGAAGACATAACGGGCCTCGGGAAGCGCGCCGTGACGGAACACGAGGCCAGCATCCACAAGTTCGTCCAATCCCCGGGTCAGTGTCAGCTCGGGAAGCCCGGCCACCGCGGTGAGCAGCTCGTGGCCAAACTCCCGGCCGATCACAGCGCCGATCTGCGCCACCTGCTTGGCGGCCGGCAACCGGTCCAGCCGCGCCATCAGCGAAGCCTGAAGCGTGCTCGGAACCGGAAGCGACAACCCGGCCGCATTCGCTGGGCCGGCTTGCTCCAGCACCGCCTTGGTCAACTCCTCGATGAACAACGGCACGCCGTCGGTCTGCGCCACGATGCGCTCCAGCATCGCGGCCGGTAGTGTCTGGCCAGTGACCACCTGACTCGCGAGCGTCGCGGCTTGACGTCGGCTCAGACGGCTCAGCGCGATCAGGCTCACGCCCGCATGCCCGACCCAGGGTGGCTGAAATTCCGAGCGGTAGGATAGGATCAGTAGCACTGGCAGGAAGGCCAGGCGCGCGATCACCCTGTCGAACAGCTCAAGCGAGCTCGGGTCCGCCCAGTGCGCGTCCTCGAACAGCATCAATATGGGCCTTTGGCGGGCGCGGATCACAAAGATCCGGATCAGTGCCTTGTAGGTTTGCTCCTTCTTGCGCTGCGGGCTGAGGTCGAGCGACGGATAGCGTTCACCGCCGGGCACGCCAAGCATCTCGGCAAGGAGCGTCACCTCCTCCGGCGTGGCGCCGAGGGGAAGCAGCAGGGCCTCCAACTTGTCGAGCCGTGCGTCCGCGGGCTCGCCGCGCAGGAAGCCTAGTTCGTTCTCCCAGCGTACCGAGATGGGCTGAAGTGGGCTGTCGCGGTGATGCGGCGAACAGAAATACTTGAACTTGACGTGGTCCTCCCCGGAGACCTGCTCCTCGAATGCGGCGATCAGACGGGACTTTCCGATGCCGGGCTCGCCGGAGAGGAGCACCACCTGGCCCTCGCCATCCTTAGCCTGACGCCAGCGGTGCAGCAGTAACTGGAGCTCGTCCTCGCGTCCGACGAGCGACGCTAGGGCGACAGGATGCATCGCCTCGAAGCGGCTATCGACCACGGCCTCGCCGAGCACTTGCCAGGTGCGCACAGAACCGGACAGGCCCTTCAGGCTTACGGCGCCGACATCGCGGCACTCGAATAAGCCACCGATGCGTCGCCGTGTTTCGGCATCAATCACCGTGCTTCCGGGATCAGCAAGCGCCTGCAAACGTGCGGCGAGATTCGGCGTCCCACCCACTACCGCAAGTTCCTGTGCGGCGCCTGCGCCCAGCAGATCGCCGACCACGACAAGGCCGGTGGCCAGACCGATGCGTGCAGCCAATTGCTCGCCGGCGGGCGCGACTTGGCCGACCGCCTGGAGAGTAGCGAGAGCGGCCCGCACCGCCCGCTCGGCATCGTCCTCGTGGGCTTGTGGGTAGCCGAAATAAACGAGCACGCCGTCGCCCATGTATTTGGCGACGAAGCCGCCGAAGCGGGTGACGGTCTCGGCCACGCAGCGGTGATACGCTCCAATGATCTCGCGCAGGTCTTCCGGATCGAGGCGGGCCGAGAGCGCTGTCGAGCCGACGAGATCGCAGAACATCAGCGTGAGCTGACGGCGCTCGGCCCCCGGCAGCCACATGGCAGCCTGGGGCGAGATCGGGTCGTCTGCCACGGTCGCGGGAGCCCCCGCGGCCTCATCCTGGTCCCGTAAGGCGGCGATGGCCTCGATCAGCTTGCGGCGATGGCCGACGGCCCTGACCCCGATCTCCTTCAGGTCCTCGGGGGTAAGATACGGGAGCACCTCGGCATCGACGCCATTGTCGGCAAACGCCTGTGCGTACTGCCCCAAGTCCATGGCCTCGAGCCAGGTCGCAACGTCCATGCGCCCTCCCCGTTCAACGGGCTGGAAGCACCTCTCCTGGCCGCGATCCTATCCCAAACTCCAGCGGGGTATGTATTGTGACATCGAGAGTTTGCTCGCACCGGGTGTGCAATGTTCAAGCCGCCCGCTGCGCAGAGTTTCCGCCGCGCCGGCGCCCGACACCGCGCTCGCGGGCCGGACGCCCTTGCAGGGCGGGCGATCGTGACGCGGTGCTGCGCCTCGTCCGCGCAAGCCAGGGCGACGGCTTCGCGTGAGGCCAGCGCACCCTTCTGCCTGCTGCCGTCGTCCGGGCCAGCCAATCTCGATGGCACCCCTGCCGCGTGTTAGAATACATCGTTCCGGCGAGGCGGTGATGGCCAACGCGGCGGCGCTCTTGGGCACGTGGAAGATGGTCTCGTGGACGCGCGAGGTCGTCGCAACCGGCGAGATCTCCGATGCCATGGGCCCAGACCCCATCGGCTACATCGCCTACCACGACGATGGGCGCATGATGGCCCTGGTCATCCGCCGGAACCGCGCGCCGCTGGCCGGCAAGGCGCCGACCGACGCGGAGAAGATCGCGCTCTACGACACCATGCTGGCCTATGCCGCGACCTACACGCTCGAGGACGACAAGGTCGTGCATCACGTCGATGCCGACTGGAATCCAGCCTGGGTCGGGACGGATCTAATCCGGCCCTACACGCTGTCCGGGGACAGCCTGGTGATCAGCGGAGCTCCCTCGAAGGATCCCGCGACGGACGAGGACGTGATCTACCGGATCGAGTTCCGGAAGGTCCCGAAACCGGGCTGACGTGCCAACAGGATTCCAGGGCACGGTCGGCATCTGAATTGCTCGATGGCCGATGTCGTCCGGGGCGAAAACCAGCGTGCTGAGTACCTTCCGGGATTTCTCATGCCCGACCTGATGCGCTCGGATCTGCGGATCGGCGTCGTCAGGGTCCCGATCCTGGCCATCCATGGCCAGCAGGATTCGGTTATTCCGATCATCTCGGCGCGCGAATTGATGGCGCGGGTCCTGGCGAATGCACGGCTCATCGAGGTCGACGGTGATCACGAGTCGATCGTAGGCAGGATCTGATGCCGAAGCGGAGGAACGATTCCGTTCGGCCTGCCCGACGGGTGCTGCACGCCCATAGGGACCGGAACCTCTCTACCCGGCGGGAATCCAGCCTCGATCCAACAATGGCCCGGGAATGTTGCCTGAGCCACTGGAATCGCTTTCCAGACGGCGAGACCTCATGCCGTAGCCAGGAAGCGCGCCGCCGAAGAGGCACCGACCACGACGGTGTCCGGTCTCTGACCACGAGCCACCTCACGCTCGAACAGGATGTGGTCGGGAGTCCTTTGGGCGAGGGTGGAACGTCGACCCCGAGCACCTCCGCTCAGCGCACGCTCAGATGGAACAGGGGCGCGTGGTCCGGCTGGGTCGTCACCACCGCGACCGGCAGGACGGGCCGTGGGCTGGCGAGTTCGATCCGAAACGCCCCAACGAGGCGGGCCAGGACCAGCAGCGCCTCCGTGAGCGCGAAATGCGCGCCGATGCAGACGCGCGGCCCGACCCCGAAGGGCAGATACGCGTAACGCGGCACCGGCGGCGCTCCCGGCAGGAACCGCCCCGGATCGAACGCATTCGGCTCGCGCCAGAGCCGCCAGTGCCGGTGCAGGATCCACGGCGAGACCAGGATCAGATCACCCGGGGCGACCGGACACTCCGACACCTGGTCCGGCGCCCGCGCGGCGCGCACGATCACGAACGCCGGCGGATAAAGCCGCATCGCCTCCTCGATCACGGCTCGGGTCAGGACCAGATGCGCCGCATCGACCCCCTGCCCTTCGCGCGCGACCTCGTCAGCAACCCGGTCCTGCACGTCGGGAGCCAGCGCGAGCAGATACACCGACCAGAATAAGGCGA
>NZ_LN811374.1:53445-63281 GCF_001006805.1 Microvirga massiliensis
TCCTCACGGGACATGATCGGACCTCATCTGTGCGCCGGCGAGGCCAGTATACCACTCGCGAGGGCAGAGCCGCGACGGCATCGCCGCCACTAATCTCGTCGTGGCCGCCAGACCGAGCGCGACTGGGCGCGCATGGTTACCGGAGATCGCGCATGGCGAAGGACGCAACTGCGCTCACGCCGCTCCGTAGAAATGGCGGTATTGCCACGCGGCATCGTTCCTCAACTGCTCCTCCGTCCAGGAACTGTCGCCGAACCGTGCAACCGAGAGCGGCGTCAGGTCGATTGGCGGCTCACCCTCGACGATCCAGGCCGCAAGAAGCTCGCCGAGAGCCGGGGAGATCGAGAGCCCAGCGACGTTACAGCCGCTCGCGAAGTAGAAGCCGTCTATGCCAGGTGCGGGTCCCAGGATGTGTTGGCCATCAGCCGTCATCGTCGGAATGCCGCCCCGATGCTCGCGCACTCCTGCCTGGAGCAGCACGGGCAATTGCACGCGCACGTCCTCGGCCGCCCGCCAGAGCACCTGGGCGTCGAGGGGCATATCCTTCATGTGGAAGCCGAGACCGAGCGCTTGCATCTCGAAGAAGCGGGGTTTCTCTTCGTAGACGCCCCACAGGAACCCGCCGTCGCACGGGCGCAGATACACCGCGGCATCCATGATCCGGACCATCGGCAAGTCCGGGCGCGCGCCCTCGACCGGTTCGGTGATGAACAGTTGCTGGCCTGTCGGGACGAGAGGAACGCGCAATCCGCTGGCCTCCGCGATCTCCCGCGTCCACGCTCCGGCGGCATCGACCACCACCGGCGCCAGAATGGTCCCTCGATCCGTCGCGACACCCGTTACCTGGCCCTGGTCGATGAGGACGCGAGTGACCCTGGTGTGAGGCAGGAGGATCGCACCGTGGTCCGCGGCGGAGCGCGCGAAGCCAACGGCGACCTGCGAGGGGTCGAAATACATGTCGTCGCCAACCCGCATGACCGCGCAAATGCCGTCGGGCCGAAGGAACGGGTTGAGACGGCTGGCCTCTTCCGGCGAGATCTGCGCCACGTCGAGACCCATGCGTCGGCCCCGGGCGACATCGCCCGCGATCACCTCCGTGTCCTGCGGCCGGCGCGCAACCTTCAGGCTGCCCGAATGCACCCAGTCCAGGGGCTGTCCGGTGTCGGCGGAAAACCGCCTGATCTTCTCGCAGGCGATCTTGATCAGGGTGATCATCAGGTCGCTCTTGCGGACGCAATTCACCATACCCGCGGCCCGGGGAGAGGTCTGTGAGCCGATATCATGCCGGTCGAGCAGCGCGACGCGCCTGCCTCGCTGCGCGAGATGGAACGCGGTCGAGGCGCCGAGTCCTCCGGAGCCAATCACGACGGCATCGGGCTGGCGGATCATGAGCCATTCCCCTGAGTCAAGGAGAAAGCAAGCTCCCATCGCTCCAGGCAGACAGAGTAGAACCCGCGTATCGATCGGCAACCCTGCCGGTCGGCTCAGGCCCTCCTGTGATCCAGGAGCCAGCGGCCGCAGGGTTCATGGCGGCCAGACGGGAGTTTCTGTCTAGGCCTGAGGCGCGAACCAAAACGCCAAGCATAATCCTCATGTGCGGCGCTCCGGACCTCCGGGCCAAGAGTCATCGCTCGTCCTCCGGTGTGAAGAAATCCTCGCGGATCGGGGTGTCGCCGAGCCCGAGCAGGAACAGGCCGCGGGCGAGGCCGACGTGGAGCGACAGTTCCCGGAGGAGGCGAACGATCGCGTCCGTCCCCGGGATGAGCGTGAGCAGATCGCGCCGAGTGCTCTGGGCGGACGAGCGGGCCATCAAGACCCCTCCGGCCTGCGGGAGGTCCCTATCAGCGGGCTCCGGCTCAGAAATTCAGTCATGTGTTCAGTGATCCGAACAACAGCCCACGACGTTCGGTGGGTGCAGCACTGAAGGTGCCGGCTCATTTGCACAGGCCCACTTTGCGCAAGCGAGCCCTGAACCGTTTAGATGACGAAATTCAGGATTACACCGCTGGTGCGGTTCGGCGGCACGCCAACGCGACCTGCTGGGTCTAAAACCATGCCGCCGGTTTCCTGCGCTGCGGCGTCGAGATCGCCAACTTCGAAAGTGACCGCCAGACCGCCTTCCTCCGTGAATGGCTCCAGCCACGCCTCCGGGTATCGCTGGCGGGCAGACGCCCTGTCGAGATACACAATGGCGGCCCGGTCGGGCGCGGGCTGAATCCTATAGCCGCCGTCCTGTTCCACGACGTCCGGCATGCCGATCAACTCCGAAAGCTCTGCCGCCGCTTTGGCGGGGTCATGGGCGAGCACCTCAAGGCACAGCAGCCGCCGCGCGGTGTTCGCGTGCTGCTGCAAGGCGGGCAGCCAGACCAGCTCTGGCGTGAGATGCTGGACGGCAAAGATGCGCATTCCGGCGGGAGCGCAGTCAAAAGGCCATTGAATGGTGCGGAACCGGGCCTCGCCCGTTCCGTCGCCGGGCAGGTCCACGGGCCGGCTGAAATCCTGGGGGCCCGTGATGGCAATTCCCCGTCGCCTCAGATCCGCTGCCGCCACTTCCACATCCCGGGCGCGCAGCCCGGCCCGCTCGATCCCCTCACGCCGCTCGAGAAGCGCACGGCTCGGCGCATTGTGCTCGGTCGGCGAGAGGATGCCCACAAGCTCCAGATAGTCCGGTCCCAGCATGATCGTGTGGTTTCCGGTGCCCCGGTGCGCAGAGTGCACTCCTCGAGGAGAGAGGGTGAACCCCAGAGCGGCCCACGTGTCACGCGCGCGATCAAGATCGCGGACGAGCACAACGACGTGGTCCACTCCGCCTAGCCCATCGATCATCACGGATGCCTTCCTGAGAATAGGCTCCTCCGAAGTTCTGAATGATGGCCCTACCCTGCACAAGGCTCCTGTCGTGATCTTGCGTGCGAGACCAATCGCTTTTCGGAGCCAACCGGGTGACGCAACGCGGCAGACCGTCTTCTGCAGAGCCATCACCCCGAGCCGCCGTCTCCGGCTCTCTCGTTCGACCGCCGGCACCCGCCGGATCTCCGGCGCATCTCCGCGTGAGGCTCTCGGCGGCTCCCAGGCTGACCTCGTCCCGTTGCTGCTCAAGTGGCTGGACCCCCATCCGAACCAGCAGCAGAATGCAGTGAGAGTCACGTTCCGAGGGACTCATGGGTCCGCAGGAGCACAGGGTTGAGCGGCGGCTGGCGGCGATCTTCGCCGCCGACGTGGCGGGCTATTCGCGCCTGATGGAGCAGAACGAGGTTGGAACGCTCCGGACGTTGACGGCCCATCGCGCGGTGATGGACCGGCTCATCGCCGAGCATGGCGGACGGATCGCCAACACGGCGGGCGACAGCGTCCTGGCCGAGTTCCCGAGCGCCGTCGATGCCGTCCAGTGCGCCGTCCTTGTTCAGGAGAGACTCGCCGCGGCGAGTGCCGGGCTTCCCGAAGATCGAATGCTGAAGTTCCGGATCGGGGTGCACATCGGCGACGTGATGGTTCGCAGCGGAGACCTGCTCGGCGATGGCGTTAACATTGCCGCTCGGCTCGAGCAGATGGCCGATCCCGGCGGGATTTGTGTCTCGGCTAAAGTCTACGACGAGATCGAGAGAAAGCTCGATCACCCCTTCGAATACAGGGGCGAGCAGCAGGTCAAGAATATCGCTCGGCCAATCAAGGTCTACGCCCTGGCAGGACCCGCCTCTACCGCCACTGAGCCCCGGTCGCTTTCCCTCCCCGAGAAGCCCTCCATCGCGGTCCTGCCATTCACGAACATGAGCGGCGACCCGGAGCAGGAATACTTTGCCGA
Source organism: Microvirga massiliensis (assembly GCF_001006805.1). Lineage (GTDB taxonomy): Bacteria > Pseudomonadota > Alphaproteobacteria > Rhizobiales > Beijerinckiaceae > Microvirga > Microvirga massiliensis. The sequence continues at coordinate 57,248 of NZ_LN811374.1, forward strand.
AGGGATAGCCGAGGAGATCACGACGGCACTGGCGCGGCTGCGCGGGTTCTTCGTGATCTCACGCAACTCGGCCTTCACCTATAAGGGAAAAACCATGCACATCCAGCAGGTCGGGCGCGACCTCGGCGTTCGGTATGTTCTGGAGGGCAGCGTCAGAAAGGCTCGTGACCGGATTCGAGTGGGCGTGCAGCTTGCCGATGCCGTGAGCGGCCGTGAAATCTGGTCCGAGCGCTACGATCGCGCGCTCGTGGATGTTTTTGCACTTCAGGATGAGATTGCCGCGAGTGTTGTCGTCACGGTCGAGCCACAACTCTACTTTGCCGAGCGCGAGCGTGTACAACTGAACCCACCGGGACGGCTGGATGCCTGGGACTGTGTCATCCGCGCGCTTTCGCACATGTGGCTTCGAACGAAGGCCGACACCGAGGCCGCGCTCGCTCACCTGGAGAGCGCTCTGCGACTCGACCCAAAGTATGCACGTGCCCTCGGCCTGCACGCTTGGCTCAATCTCTGGCACGCTCACCAGGGATGGAGCCCGGGCGGGCTTGCCGGCGTTCTCCCGTCAGCCACGGAGCGGGCGCGGGCGGCGGTGAGCATCGACGGTGATGATGCCTGGGCACGTCTGGCACTTGGGTTCGCGCAGATGTTCCACCGCGAGCACGAGAGTGCGGTCGAGGAGTTCCGGGCGGCATTGGAGCTCAATCCCAATTTCGCGCTGGCCCATGCATGCCTTGGACTGACGCTCGCCTATGGAGGCAGGGGGCCTGAAGCGGTCGCTCAGGTCGAGCAGGCCATGCGACTCAGTCCGCGCGATCCCTTTGTCGCAATTTTCATCGGCGCGCGCTCGTTCGCTCATTTCATGGCGGGTGATTATGCGGCAGGCCTGGAATGGGGCCGTCGCGCCGTCCGCCAAAGCCCTGACTATGCGGGCCACTGGCGTGCCCTGGCGCTTTCTGCCGCTATGCTGGGGCACACGGAAGAGGCCAAGGCCGCCGTGGCGACGGCCCGGCAGCTCCAACCCGATTATTCCGTCGAGTGGGTCGAACGAGCTTCACCCCTTGTGCATGCCGCTGACCGTTCTCGCTATTGCGAGGTTCTAAGACCGGTCGGGTTGCCGGAATCCTGAGTTCACCGGAGGGCGAGAACTCAACTGGACCGCGCCAAATCGATTCCTGCGACTGGATCGAGTCTCCGGGTGGCCGGGGACGAGGAGCCCTCGAGCGCTGTCAAGGGCCAGTGGATTAACCGACCAACTCGTTGAGATTTGCACAAGCGGCTATCACTGGGTCTGCTCGGTGCGAATCTCGGGAAGATGCCAGACAGCATCTGGAGATTCCTGGGCTGATCCCTGTCCAGGAGCATGCCGACAGAAATCGAGTGAAACCGGCCAAAGCCTGGGCCGCCCGGGCTACTCACTGATCACCTGCATGGAAGGGATGAGCTTCGGTCCTCTCTCGCCCGTTCAGGTGGACTGGACGCCTTTCACAGCCCGCACCAGAATAGAGGCTCATACGGACTACCGAGCCCCTATGGGTCCGCAGGAGCATAGAGCCGAGCGGCGGCTGGCGGCCATCCTTGCCGCCGACGTGGTGGGCTCGTGTCGCCTCATGGAAGCCGACGAGGAGGGCACCCTCGCGGCCATCCGATCGATCCTCATGGAAATCATCGCGCCCGCCGCGGCTCGGCATCGGGGTCGCTTGGTCAAGACAACCGGGGATGGGGCGCTCTGCGAATTCGCCAGTCCGGTCGAAGCCGTTCTCTGCGCCGTCGAAGCCCAGGTGGCGATCACGGAGCAGGCGAATCCTCCCTCCCGGGATCATGATATCCAGCTTCGGATCGGCATCAACCTGGGCGATGTCATCATCAACGAGGACGGAGATGTTCTCGGCGACAGCGTGAACGTGGCCGTTCGGCTGGAAGGGGTCGCCGATCCGGGCGGCATCTGCATCTCGGGCAAGGTCTTCGATGAGCTTGAAGGCAAGCTGACCCTGCCCTTTGAGGACCGGGGCGAGCAGCACCTCAAGAACATCGCCCGCCCGATCCGGGTCTATGCTCTCAAAGGCGGGGATATGTCACTTCGCGAGCCGAAGGCAGCGCGGCCGAGCCCGAAACGAACCGACAGCCCCTCCATTGCGGTGCTGCCGTTTGCCAATCTGAGCGGCGACCCCGAGCAGGAGTACTTTGCTGACGGGATCACGGACGACATCATCACGGCCCTGACCAAGGCCCATTGGCTGTTCGTCACGGCCCGCAACTCCTCCTTTGCGTTCAAGGACAGGGCCATCGAAACGGAGCAGGTGGCACGGCGGCTGGGCGTTCGTTACATCCTCAGCGGCAGCGTGCGGCGGAGCGGGGTCCACGTCCGTATCTCGGCGCAACTCGTCGAGGCCGACACGGGCGCATCGCTGTGGGCCGAACGGTATGACCGCGATCTCGGGGATATCCTCGCGCTCCAGGACGAGATTGCCGAGGCGGTCGCCGGAGCCATCGAGCCCGAACTCCTCAAGAAGGAGGGGCAGCGCGGGGCCGAGCGCGCCCAGAGTCTGACCGCGTGGGACCTCGTCCGTCGCGGCATGTGGGAATTCCACAAGCTTAGACCCGAGTCGCATTGCCGTGCGCGGGAGCTTTTCCTCAAGGCCATAGAAGTCGAGCCCAACGCGGCCGATGGCTTTCTTTGGCTCTCTCGGGCAGAGACCGGTCTCGCCTTCTATGGCTGGACCGACGATCCTGAAGCCGAACTGAGAGATGGCATGGCCGCCGGGCTGAAAGCCGTGCAGCTTGATGAGCGGAATCCCTACTGTCACTACGCCGTCGCCGTCTCTCATGTGTTCGGTGGTGAGATCGAGACCGGCCTGCGTGCCGCGCAGCGTGCCCTGGCTTTAAGCCCGAGCTTTGCGCTGGCTCATCTGATCCTCGGCTCAGCCCACCTTCATGCCGGGCGTGCTCGGGAGGCCATCGAGCCCCTGGAGCATGGCCTGCGGCTGTCGCCGTTCGATCCCCAGAACTTCGCGTGGCTGTTTCTCCTGTCGCTGGCCTACGCCTTTGCCGGGGAGTTCGCGGAAGGGCTCAGCACCGCACGCCGCGCGCTTTCATTGCGCCCCGGCTGGATTCCGGCCCTGAAGGCGGCTGTGCTATGTGCCGTGGCGGTCGGCGATGTGCAGCAGGCCCGAGCCGCCGTATCCGAGATGCAGTCGAGCGGCGCTGAAGGCGACCTTCCCCGGATGCTGTCGAAGTTCAACCCGGCTTGGGTTGAGGAGATCGAGGCGGCTGTCCGTCACGTCACGAAGGATCGGGAACGGCCGTAACCGATTGGGCTCGGGGGTGCACAGCGGAGCGAGGCGCGCCATCCCCGGAACTGACAGAGACCTGCGCGCCCGCCCCGGTCCCGGCCTCTCAGGCCGGCGCCCGCTCCCAGGCGACGTACATCGCCTCCGTCAGGGTCCTGATCTCCCGCGAGATGCCGAACTCGTCCGCCATCGCATGGAGCCGCTGGGCACTGCCTTCATGGGCCAAGTAGGACCGAACGGCCTTAATCGCGTGCTGCCGAACGCCGCCCCAGCGGACGAGAGCGACCACGGTCCGTGCCTTGTCGGTGACCCGCAGGTGGAAGCCGTCGACGCACATTTGCTCAATGCCGATCTCGAGGTTGCGGGTCTGGCGCGTGCCGCGCGAGCGGATATTGACGCCCGCTGTGCGGGGCTTGATCTGCCTGCCCGCCGGGACGAGGACATAGTTGGCCGAAGGGATGTCATCGGTCCGGCCGTAGATCGTGCCCGCCGTGGGTCCCTGGAGCACGCCGCCGCTGATCTTGCAGGCGATCGCGTAGTCCTGCCAGCCGTGAGAATCCCTCCCGCGTTGCACGCAGAGGTTCCGGGCAACACGCACGATCTCCCGCGCGACCACGGAGGTGATGCATGACTTGTGGACCGGTGCCGGTCTCGAGGCCGTGGACACGCGGGAGATCACCGTGCAGCGGACGTTCGTGGATTTTGACGACTTCTGGAAGACCAACCTGAAGGCCGCTTCGCTTGGCCCTACCGTCACCGCGATGGCATCGGGAGACGTCGAGATGCTCAAGCGTCGGGTGCGCGCGCGCCTGTCTGCAGACGCCGACGGACGCATCACCTACAGGGCACGCGCGCATGCGATCAAGGGTCACCTCCCGAAGTAACTGAGGCAGCTCAGGGGCAACCTCGGTCATGGAGTGGACCCAAGGAACGTCCGCTTTTCAACGTTCTTCGGACCGTTTCCATCGCTGCGGATTTGGAGATCACCTGTGATCAGGACGAGCTTCAAATCGCTCGTTGTCACTACCGCCTCGCGAAAGTTTCCGCGGCGTCGAAGAGGCTGAATTCCTTTCGGATTATTCCCTTACCAGGCAACTGGCAGTCTTTGCTGCCGGCAGCCTGTGGCTGCCGCAGTTGCCCTCACGGCATCGCGGCAGACGGGCGCGGGCTCAGCTCGGTCTCGAGCACCATTTCATAGGGTGACGTGTCGATGGCCGCCGGACCGACATAGGGATGGCTGAGTGCCAGAATGAAGTAGAGCACGAGCCCGGTATAGGCCCCGTACACCCCCAGCATTGCGATGTGCAAAGGCGTCTCCGGGAAGACGAAGAAGAACAATACCGTAATGGCAAAGCCCGCCAGCGCCATCCACCAGAACAGGCCGGGGATGGCGCGGTGAAACAGCGACAGCCGGTCCCGCCTGTGTTCCTGAAGGGTGTCCATGTCCGAGATCATCCGATCGCGGAGCGCTTGCTGCCGCGGGCTGTCGGCCGGCAGGTCCAGGATGGCGGCATCGAGATTGTTGTAGGCCTGCTTGGCGGCCGTGCTGCCGTCGGGGTGCAGGCTCACCTGCCATTCCGTCTGCAACACGGCTCTGACATAAGCTGCAAGCTGGTTGATCAGGGCGTCCTCCTCGGGCCCGTTCCACTGGTCGAGCCGCAGCGCCACGTGCTCGAGGGCCGTGACCTCCTTGGAGGCCTGCTGCTGAAGGTCGGTATGGGTTGATTGCGCCTCCGCAAAGACGAGCGCCAGGATGAGGGCATGCACGGTTCCGACGCGGACCGCGACAGTCTCGGCCACCTCACGGGTCTTCGGGTTCAACTCCCTCGTCATGAACCAACGGACCGCCACGAGAGGCAGGACCGAGCACACGACCCCGGCCAGCACCGCCAGCCCACAGCCCAACCAGGTCGGCAACTCAAGAATAGCCGTCATCATGCCTCCCGGGCAGTGGCCGCTCATCCGGAACGGGCGACCGGGACCAGATGCGTCTCCCAGGCAGTCGGATGATTCGCCCGGGTGCAAGGCGATCGTCAGCCTAGCACCTCGACTGCCGAGATGGAGCAACGCCGGGTGAACCCTTCACCGGGAGTGCAGACACTACGGCGCACCGGCTCCACTTCTCCCGAAAATGCTCTAGCGTGCAGCATTCGGTCTCTTGCCGGATCGCGGCTGACTCGAGGGCAGATTGTCGTTCGCGACAGGGCTCGCGCAGCGAATGTCCGCCACGGCACCACGATCGAGCACAAGCATCTTTCTCAACACGCCATTCGTCCAGCCGAAGCCGTCCTGGCCCGGATATTCGCCACCGCCGGCGGCGAGCGAGGGATCGACCACGTTGTATTTTTCCATGAGCTTGCCGGTGCTGCGATAGGCGCTCACGACCCTGCCGATCCAGCGCCGCGCGATCGTTTGAGCAAGGGCTCTCTTGCCGTAATCGCTCAGACCCACGATCGCGATCCACTGCATCGGCGCCCAGCCGTTCGGCGCGTCCCATTGCTGACCCGACTGGATCGTCGTCGTCACGAGGCCGCCCGGCTTCAGGAGCCGGGCTCGCACGACCTCCGCGACACGATCGGCCTGAGCCCGGCTGGCGAGACCGAAAAACAGCGGAAAGAGACTCGCTGCGGTCACCCTCTCGGTCGGCCTGCCCTCGCGCCAGAGGTAATCGGTGTAGATGCCCTTGCCATCGTCCCACAGATAGCGCTGCACGGCGGCTTTGCGCAGCGCGGCACGGGCCCTGAGCT
>NZ_LN811374.1:63582-67075 GCF_001006805.1 Microvirga massiliensis
TGCTCGCACGGAGCTCCAGCATGGCCGTTCGCATGAACGACTGTATTCGACTTCAATACGGAAATCCGAACATCTTCAGCTTCGTGCCAAGAGCGGTCATTTCGCGGTCGCGACATCGACGTCACGCTTCGATCCTCTAGGGTCATACGACATGCATTGCCCGCGCCGCCGCGGCACAGCCCTTCGGCGCGCGACCGCCGCCCTCACGGGGCGCAGGCCTCGGCGATCGACAGGCTGTTCTCGTAGAGGCGGTGTCGGGTGATCCGGCCGTTCTCGACGGTGAGGTGCAGCGCGAACGGACCCGCAAAGAACTTCCCCGTCGCGCGTACGGTCCCCGACACGTGCCCCATCAGGACGGCGTCAGTGCCGTCTACGAGGAAGGTGTCGACCGAGGCGCGCGCGTCCTCGGGCACGGTGTGCTCCATCAATTCCTTGAACTGAGCAGCGCATTCGGCGGCGGTGGACCGCGGGCGGATCCACGGGGCGGCGGGGTTCTCGGCGAGCAGCCAGTCGACCTCGTCGGCGAAGAGCGCGACGAGCCGCCCGGTGTCCCCGGCCAGCCGGGCGGCAAGGAATTCCTGCACGACAGCCCGGGTGGCCTCGGCGACGGAACTCTCCGCGCTGGCGGTGAACTTGACGGACATAGTGCTCTCCTTGCTGTTGTGGCCGGATCCCGGCGGGGTCCGGTTGATGTGCTTGATCCTGCCTAGGAAAAGGAGAGCGGTCGATTACCCTGGAGGTAATGAGCGGCAAACAGTGATAGGGCCCCTTCTTCGGCGGAGGTCCGAACGAGAACGACGCCTTCTACGCAATACGCGCAGAATTGGCAGGGAACACCAGCGACTGGTTGCTGCCTATCGTCGACATTTAACCAACCATCCGCAAACGACTGCAAAGTGTCAAACTGACACGTTTCGATCGCGCGGCAAACGTCAGTTCTTACGCGGCAAATCAGACCAAGCTCTTCGGTCCGAAACCCTTCACAAATGGAGACCTCAGAGCACGGGCCCAATCAGGTCCGCATTGCGCCCAGATTCGCCATTCCCGAACGATGACACTTTGCCCACAATCGGACATTACTTTGATAAGCGCCAGTCAGTGGCGAAATCGGACAATCCCGGCCTCTCATTTGGGCCAATGAGACCATAGCGCCATGTTGAGCCAATTTCCGAGAAGCAAGGTAAAGACGAATCGGAGAGCACTGGCTGGGGTCATTATGTGGACTCACCTACTTGCCTGCGCGCTGCTCCTGCTGCCGGCCCAAGCCCTGGCGGGTGCTAAGGAGAAGCTCGCGGCCCTTGCTACGTCGGGGCTTGTGCTCGTGGTGGACGAAAAGGGCAACGAGCTGGTGGCTCAGAACACTGACAGACCCTTCGTGCCTGCCTCCGTCGCCAAGATTGTGACCGCCTGGCTGGCGATGGAAGTCCTGGGCGCCGACTACCGCTTCGAGACCCGCTTCTACCTGGACGGCGACCGGATGCTCTACATTCGCGGTGGCGGCGATCCCTTTCTGATCTCCGAAGAGCTGGCTCAGCTCGCGTCGGTGCTGGTTGCCGCTATTGGTCAGCAGCCGCTCAGCGGCATTGTGCTGGACGCGAGCTACTACCCCGCCGACATCCGTATCCCAGGCATCGAGGACACTGACGAGGCCTACGACGCGCTGAACTCCGCGCTCGCGGTGAACTTCAACACGATCCACGCCGTGCGCAAGGGCAAGACGGTCCGCTCCGCCGAGGAGCAGACCCCGATCACACCGCTCGCTGTCAGCCAGTTCCTTGCGCGGGCTCCCCAAGGTCGCAGTCGCATCAGCCTTACCCAGGACCCTACAGTGGGCCTGCACTATGCCGGCGAGCTGATCGCCGCCTTCATTGAGAGAGCCGGCGGCAAAGTCGAAGGCAAGATCTCGACCGGAGCCGTGCCCCAGGGCCTGGAGCCGGTCTATATTCACCGGCAATCACGCACCCTCTCGGCGATCCTTGCCCAGCTGCTCCTCGGCTCGAACAACTACATCGCTAACCAGATCTTCCTGGAGATCGGCGGGCATCGCCTGGGCGGGCCCGTCAGCCTCGAAAAGTCGCTCCAGGTCGCGAACGAGATGCTTGTCAGGCACGGCCTCGCGGAGTCCATCCAGCTCAAGGAAGGCTCGGGCATCAGTAGCGGCAACCGCTTCACGGCCCGCGGCCTTGCCCGGTTTCTGCATCTCTTCGAGCCCCATGCCACCCTGCTCCAAAGCGGCGACGGCACCCACTTCAAGACTGGCAGCATTCCCGGCGTCCGCACATTGGCGGGCTATGCCGACACGTCGAAGCATGGCCGTGTTCGCTTCGTGATCGCACTCACCAGCAATGATGGCGCGATGCGCTTCCGGCTACTCAAAGCCATCCAGTCCGAGCTGTAGCCACACGCGCGCCCGCCGAGCCGAAACTGTCCGCGCGTCCTAAAAGTCCGCAATGGCGGCTACTGAGCTCCGAGACCGGACGCCGCACGGGGCGCTGATGAGTGCATGGTCCGCTTTGATACCCTGGGCACCTCAAAGTGGAGAGGCAAATCTCAGCCAACTCCAGACATAGGGTTTGGGTCAACCTCAGTCGTGGAATGGACCCAAGGAACGTCCGCTTCTCCACCTTCTTCAGACCGTCTCTACGGCCAACGGGTTTGGAGATCACCTGTGATCGGGCGAGCCTCAAATCACTCGTTGTCGTTCCCGCCTCGCGAAGTATCCCGTGTGGTCATAGAGCCTGAAATCTTTTTGGGCCAATTGCTTCCCAAACCATCGGTGGTCTTTGCTACCGAATGCCGGATCGATACGACCGCATAGCCTGAAACAAACGAAGTGCCCTGCGCGACCGGAGTGCCTTGCCTTTGCTGGTTCATTCCCCTTGTCGCGTGGCAGTGCCGATTTTGGGTGAGTTGTTGATCGAGATCTCCCGAGGACCCGGCTTGGAGCCGCGATTTGCTTGCGTAGGAATCCTGTGTAGCTTTGGTCAGAGTCCCAAGGACGGCCGGGTGATCATCAGCCAGAAGATGGCGAGAACGGCCGCGAAGGCCGGGAAGCCGAAGGCGAACCAGACGCGGAACAACCTGTGATAGGCGCGCGGCAGCGGCTGGCCCTGTCGTGCTGCATCGGCCGCCAGATCGCGCATGCGCATCTGCATCCAGACGACCGGCAGCCAGAATGCACCGGTGATAAGGTAGAGCAGGATCGAGAGTACGATCCAGCCGTCCCGGATCGAGTAGCCGACATGCTGGACGAGAGCGAGGCCGGTGAGCGGCTGGGCAACGACGGCCGTGGCCGTGAACAGAAAATCGGCGAGCACGACGATCCGTGCGACAGCGGCCACTACGATCGGATCGCCGGTTCGGTGGGCGATCAGCATGAAGAAGGCGATCCCGGCGCCGGTGCCGAACAGCACGGTCGCCCCGATCACGTGCAGGTACTTGAGCGCAAAGTAGAGCATCAGCGATCGCTCAGGACCGCGAGGGCGACGAGATT
>NZ_LN811375.1:0-4370 GCF_001006805.1 Microvirga massiliensis
CCGCCGCCCGGACCTCACCCACTCACCAGGACCAAATTGCTGAACTTGACGCACACAACTTCACGTTGACTTTCAGCGGTTGCCCTTTGTCGGCAGCACTTCAGTGAGTTGCCGGCTAGCGCTTAGGGTCAGGCTGGCGATCACCGGGGCGGTCACTGGACCGTTCAAGGGTCATTCGCAGCTTGTCCATTTCTGCTCCGAAGCCCTGCCAGTCGCCGGCCCTCAACCGCTCCATCGCTTGATTGTAGTGGCCGAGAGCGTCTCGCGTTTGATTGACCTCCGGAGTTGCAGGCAGGGCTTCGGCCGACGACCCCACGTGTGGGAAGCTCTGCACAGGCGCCATGAAGAGAGCTGCCAGAGCGCGAGCTAGCGTTTCCTCCATGACTACTTGGTCGCCATAGGCCGCGATCACCCGCTTGAGCTCCGGGATCTGCCCCGTCGCCGCGCGGAGATACAGGGGCGACACGTACAGGATCGAATTCTCAATCGGGATGACATGCAGGTTGCCCCGGATGACCCGCGACCCCAGTTGGTTCCAGAGTGAGAGTTGCTGCGAAATCGCGGTGTTCTGGTTGATGCGCGCCTCGATCTGGAAGGGGCCATAGACGAGTTTGTCCTTGGGAAACTCGTAGACGATCAGTTCGCCATAATGAGGTGGATCGCAGCGGGCCGCCAACCACGCAATCATGTTCTCCCGCTGGCTCGGCACCATCGGCAGCATCAGGATGCTCTCGGCCTGCGGCTCGCCCGGCAGGCGCATGATCATGTAATAGGGAGCCATCCTGGCGGCGTTGCCGTCCGTCGGCTGGCGGGGAAACTGCCACAGATCCTCGCGGTTGTAGAACACCTCCGGCGCAGCCATGTGGTACGTCCGGTATATCTGCGCCTGGATGAAGAATAGGTCCTCCGGGTAACGAATGTGCCTTTGCATCTCCTGGGGCATGGCCGCGAAGAGCTTGAAGAGCCCCGGAAAGATGCGCCGGTAGGTGGCGGCGATCGGATCCTCGGGATCCGTCAGGTAGAAGTCGACCGATCCGTCATAGGCATCAACAACGACCTTGACGGAGTTGCGGATGTAATTGAGTCCGCGGTCCGGCAGCGGCGGAACGTAAGCGAGAGAGTATGGGAAATACGTGCTCGTCGTGTAGGCGTCCTGCACCCAGACAAGACGTCCATCGCTGACCACCAAGTAAGGGTTGCGGTCGAGGTGCAGGAAAGGCGCAATCGTGTGCACGCGCTCTCGAATGCTCCGACGGAACATGATCCGGCTATCGCCGGTGATGTAGCTGCTGAGCAGGATGTTCGGATCATTGAAATACCAGGCGAAGAGGCTCCTTCGGGCACCGCCCCCCACTGCGATGCCGCCCCTGCCTGTGTAGCGAGCATAGACGTTGTCCTTGCCCTTCGGGTAATCAAACTCCGGGGTGCTTCCGCGGACGATGACGTAGGTGTCGGTCAGCTCGCCGTAGTAAATGCGGGGTTCGTGCACCGGAGGGCCTCCGGTTGCGAGCGGCGGAATATCCTGGAGATAGAATACCGGCAGCCCTTCGGCACTCTTGCGCGTGACCGAGCTCATGACCACGCCGGTCCCGTGCGTGAAGAGCACATGCTGGTTGACCCACGTCTGGGCGTCAGGTGGAAGAAGCGCGGACTTGAGCTCGCGGGCCGACAGCATGACCTGCTGATAGGCTCCGCCGAGCCAGTAACGATCCACATCCACGTCCCGGAACTTGTAGTAGGTCCGGATCTCCTGCAATTGAGCATACGTGGCCATGAGAGGCTGCTCGTCCCACAGCCGAATGTTGTCGATGGTCGCCTGGTTGGCTCGAAGCGAGTCGACGGTGAGGTTCTGCTCGACGGGAAACGGTTTAGCGATGATGCGATGGAGACCGTAGGCTTGTCGGGTGAGCGCGATGTTCTGTTCAAGGTAAGGCTTCTCGAGTTCCAACTCGTTCGGTCTCACGAACAGGCGCTCGAACAGCACCGGGAACACCTCGGCCATGACAAACGCGCCACCAAGGACCAGCATGACCGCGGCTGCCGGAAGCCTGTAGGTGCGAACCCACAGGTTGGCCCACGACAGGAGGGCTGCCACCACTGCGAGTCCGATCAGTACCCAGAGGACTGGCAGTTCGACATGGATATCGGTGTAGCTTGCGCCCACGACGACGCCGTTGTCGCCATACAGCAAGAGGTAGCGGTCCAAGCCATAGGACCACGCCCAGACCGAAAAGAGGATGCCGAGCAAGACGGAGCCATGAGCGACGACGGTCCGGGACAACGACCAGCGTCCGATGTTGAAACCGATCTCGCCCCGCACCCAATACACGCCCGCCGCGACGATGCAGCCCAGGCTGACCGTCAGCAGCATCCAGTCCTTGAGGGCGACATAGGCGGGGAGGGAAAACAGATAGAAGCCGATGTCCTTGCCGAAGATCGGGTCGCTCTGCCCGTAAGGCACCTGATACAGGAACCGCAGGAGAACGTTCCAGTTGGTCATCTCTCCCGCCGCGACCAATGCTCCGGCAGTTGCGGATGCGCCTGCAACGAGGAGCAGGAGACGCCTGTGCACGACCTCCGGCACTTGGGAGGATTGCGGCGGCCCCACAGTAATTCCAGCAATTTCAATGGAACTGCCTGTTCCACGCCTTGACAGCCGGAATGCCAGCCAGCCGTTCCACCAGAGAACGATCGTCGTGACCGCGAACACTACGAGGAACAGCGAGATCCTGGCTTGCAAAACCGTCCAGAAGACCTCTGGATATCCGATCGCCGAGAACCAGATCCAGTCGACCAGGAAGTCCACAATGATGCCCGATAAGGTCAGGCAGACCACGATGGCGATTGCTGCCACCGCGATGCCTCTCCACTGCATATACGCCTCCGTCCCTTAAAACAGGACCGAAGATCTGCCCCGACCACCGGCTCGTACCTGATCACCTCTGCATGGGGCAGGCGCTTGACACAATGAACGGCACCCAGCCCAGCAAGCCGATCGTGTTGGCCGAGAGAATGCCGGGGTCCAATGGCAGAGATCCAAGAATGCATCCCTGCCTTCCGCAGATCGGACTGCACAAAATCATTGTAGCGCAACAGACAACAGGGACGAAGACATGACTCTAAGGTCAACGCCCAACTGTCTGGTTTCGAGACCTCCGGCGATGCCGCTCTGGCGCTGATCAGCACAGTCTTGCCGGCTGATGTGTGCGGCGGATCTGCCACGACGGCGGGCAATGTTGGTGTGCCATGAATTCGCTTCAGCCGGTCTACTGGGAAGCCGACGCGGTGGACGGACCGCATCGTGACATGGCGCTTGCCGTCCTCATGGCTTCGGTGGTGCCGATTCAGGTCAGGTCCGGGCCACGACCATCGGTGCCACGCGCCGCCGCGCTTGAGTTTCGCATGCTCGCAAAGGACACGCGGGCTGATGCCAAAGCCAACAGCAATGGCCGATCCCCTCGTTTATTCGTAGGATCTTAATGGGACTCTTATGACTTCGGCCGCGTATACGAATTGCAGAGCGCTCGCGGGCGCATGAGCGGCCATGAGAACGGCTGCAACGGAAGGGATTGAAACCTGCTACGCGCCCACACCCTTGAGTGCCGCTTGGACGGCGGCAAGGCCGCACGCGCCCGCCCGCCTGCGCCGGTGGGCCGTCTCACTTGACCACAGGCGGTAGAGGTAGTCGTCGAACTCCCGCGGGAGTGCCGCATCCCCGAGGAAGGCCGGCTTCTCCTGCCGCTCGTGGTAGGCGGCCCGGAGCTGGCGGGCGAGGTGCTCCTGGACGGGTCGGGGAAGCGCCGCATCTGGGCCGCTTCGCCCCTTTCGGACTTTCGCCGGAAGATCGTCACGTTGCTCGTCGGTCATGGATGGTCCCGCTCAAAAACCAACAACGCCCTGAAGTCACGCGGGTTTCGTTGAGGACGGGGCATAGGACCATCCGCCGCCGTGCGGCGCCGCCCTTCCCACAAGCCCACCAGGGTCGCCTCCTAGGGCAGCCCAGCAGCCCGCTGGGCTTGCGCCTCCAGGATCCCTGCCAGACGCTGCTCTCGCGGTCAGGGTGCGGGCCGCCGAGCGGCTGCCCCCTTGCGGGAAACCGACATGGCTGAGGAACTCGCCCCAAGCCTGCAAGACAGCTTCCGGAAGCACGTTCAAGAGCACGGTGTGCCGGTGACGGTGTACTTCCCGAAGGGCGTCAGACTTCAGGGCTACATCATGGGCTCTGACAGGTTCACCCGCGTACCACCTCGGCCGATCCGGGGCTTACCCTGGCCGATCCGAAGCTGGCGGGATCTTTCACCAACTTTCGCCGAACGGTCGGGCCTCGACCTCGAAGCTCCAGGCACTGGGATCCTGGCCGGTGAGTTGGT
>NZ_LN811375.1:5294-10742 GCF_001006805.1 Microvirga massiliensis
CCATCGGCTATGGTGCCAACCGGATGCCCTCGCCCTCGGCCTGTTGCAGCAGGCGCTTGGCATCCTCGGGCAGCAGGAGTCGATCCGAGACGAGCCGGGACGTCGCGCCGCGCATGGCCTCGACATAGGCCTCCTTCGTCAGGTAGCGCTCCTCGAGCGAGAGGCGCCGGTCGCCTGAGTCGAGCCTTTCCAACTTGGTTCGCGCGAAGGGAATGAAGCTGCCCTGAAGGGAGCAGAAGCCGTTCTCGAAGCGGCCGGCTCGCCCGAGATTCCAACCCGTGTAGGTGCCGATCGGAACCTGCAGATGGGCCGACCGAAGCCCGCCCACATCGTTCCCGTCCTCGTCGACCTGCGGCACGAGGATCCCGTAGCTGGCCGTGCCAATCCCGGGCGGCTCCTGCGTGATCACGCCCGACATATCGGCCGGGTTGTATTCGGGGCCGTAATCGGCCGGATGCAGCGGGTTGTGGACGCTCAGGAAGCGGACGGCGGGCCTGCGCACGTTGCCGTAAGCATTGGCCGGGATCGGCGGAAAGCGCACCTGGTCGGGCGCGACGAGGGTTCCGTCGACGATCCGCGGCACCACGCTCGCGGGTGGATCCTTGTCATCCTTCACCCACGCGGTGAGCGCAGTCAGGAGCGCCCGCATGGTCCAGACCTGCGGGTTCGGATTGGCCTGCTGCTGACAGTGCCCGAACGGCTCCGCGGTCGGGAGCGGCAGGTTCGCCGGAACGTGCTGCGTGCTCGCCAGGATGAAGGTGCGCACGGTCGCGGGATCCGGGACGTCGAGCCGCCCCAGCGGATCGGTGAGCCCGAGCGACTGCCGGCCTTCCCAGACCTCGAGCGCCGTCGCGACGTGGAAGATCTTGGGACAGGAATGCGTCGCCGAACAGCGGTCGAGAATGCCTTGCGTGCGGCCCGAGATCGGGTCCGTCTGCGCCGCATACGAGAACGGAAAATCGTAGGCCGGATAGAGGTGGTCGATCTGATGGCCCCAGGCCCGACCGGGCTGCGCGAAGCGCACGTTGAGCGGGATCAGGCCGCCGCCGATGTGCGGGTAGGCGCCCTCGAAGACCAGCCGCCCGCCTTCATCCTCGTTGAAGCCCAGATGAAGGAAGGAGCGGATCATGCGGCCGCTCTGGGAGGTGCCCATCACGATCGCCTTCGCGCCCGGCCGGAACACCGGGTTGGCCGTGCCTGCGGTGTCGCGCTCCTCGTTCTTCAGAAAGGCGGCGAGGTCGCGCGTGACGGCATACCCGAGCCCGAGCACGAGCGGGTCCTTGGCGCGATAGATCAGCTCGTATAGCTTGCCGGGCTCGAACCCGGCCGAGTAGCAGATCCTGGTGTCGTCCGTCGTAGGCTCGCCGCCTTCTGGACACGACCCGAACGCCCAGTCCGCATTCGGGATAGTCACCCTGGGCTCCTGCTCTTTGGCGCGCACCGTGAGGGTCGGAAGAAACCCATCCTCGAATGGCTTCCGGTTGTCGGGGCTCGCGGTTGGATAGCTCGCGTGCGTCAAGGTCGTGAACCAGCCCGACGAGAGGTTGAGTGTCTTTGTCGGGGTGAGCGTCGTCAGTTCGGCGCGAACCAGCCCGGTGATCGGCGAGCCATCCGCGTTGCGGGCCACGGGCGCGCTCATCGTCATGCGATTGTTGCCCGGCAGGACATCGGCCTGCCAGCCGAACCATACGAGCGTGTAGCCCTCCTTCAGCATGAAGCCGTCGCCCGGATCCGCCACGGAATTGATCTCGGTGAGGTTCGGCGGCACGTCGGCGTTGAAGGCAGCCAGCCCGCCCTTGTTGCCGCGGTTCAGGATGTTGAAGAACAGCACGCCGTTGCCGCGCCCCAGGTCGGCCGGGCGCAGGATGTCGATCTCGGTCGCGTATTCGACCATGCCGCGGGCGTTGCGCGGCGCGAGCTGGATGTCCTGGATGATGGCGTTCGCCGGCGCGTTGGGATCGACCTCTCCGAAGGCTCGCCCGCGCACGCGCTTGTAGGGCCCGACGGGCTCGAAGGATCTGCCACCGAACACAGGCTCTACGCTGGACACTTCGAGCCGCGTGATCCGGGCTTCAGCGGTTCCCGTCAGGAGGACAGCCGCGACGGTTACAACAAGAGCAGTGGTGCTGCGGAGGTGCTGCAGGCTCATGGAGGCCTCCCATGCGTCGGATCGCCGTTGCTCCGATCGTCTCGCGGAGTCCGGCCGACTGCAACACGGTTTTCGGCAGGGCGAAAGGCGGGAAGAGGAGTGGATCACGGGCGCTGCCATTGCTGACGGCGAAGTCAGGGGCCGACGTTTGGCGGTGCGGGTGGTCGGGCCGGTATTCGTAACGCGAAACCAGTCAGTCGCTCGTTTCCTGCCTGCCCAAGGAAAATCACCCGCCGCATGGACGGACACCGTCTCATTCAGTGTGACGCGCGAGGTCGTTGCAGCGAGGTGTAGAGCGTTGAGCCTGCCGCCTGGCCGGACTAAGCTCAGCAGGATTGCTGATGGCTGCTCTTGCTTGTCAAGCGAGCCGGATTGCGCCGGAGAGAAGCCGTGCCGAGGCTCCGTCTCGCCCTGTTGGTGGCCTGCTGTCTGGCTGTGGCATCGGGCCTCCAGGCGCAGGACCTGATGCGCTACGTCGACCTGACCTCGCCCGAGATGACGCAGGCCGAGTTCACCCGGGCCGAGATCGAGCGCCTGCTCGCGCAAGCACACGGAAGCCCGCTCGATCTCTCGGGCAAGCGTCTGTCGGGCCTGGATCTCTCGGGTCTGGACCTCAGAGGGGCGAACCTGCGGCTGGCTCGCCTGAACAAGACCAGACTCGTCGGAGCGGACCTGAGCGGAGCCAGTCTCGATCAGGCCTGGGCGCTCGGCGCCGACTTCTCGCAGGCCAAGCTCGTTGCGGCGAGCTTGTTGGCGAGCCAGGCCCGTGATGTCGTATTCGCACGCGCGGATCTGACCGGCGCCCGCCTTGTTGTGGATCTGACCGGCGCCGACCTCACGGACGCGAACCTGTCTGAGGTACGCGGCGGTGCCGATATGAGGAACCAGTCCATGGGCCTGATCCGGGCCGTCCTGACCTCGGCCCGGCTCGATGGCGCGAAGCTCGTGCGAGCCGACTTGGCGCGGGCCAAACTGGACTTCGCCAGCCTGATCGGCGCTGACCTCATCGAGGCCAGCCTGGTTGGAGCGGAACTCGCTGGGGCAGACCTCACCGGGGCTCGCATTACGGGCGCGGATTTCCGCGACGCTGATGTGAGCGGGGCCAAGCTCCGGAAGCTCAGCGGCCTGGACGCCGCGAAGAACCTCGATCAGCTCGTCCATGCAGACCGAGCCGTGCGCGATTGAGATGATGCGCCAAGGCTCTGCGCATCCGGACCGACGGGGTCCAGAGAGAATGAGGATTCGCGACGCAAGCTAATTCTGCCTGGAAGGCGGAAACTGATCGCTCAGGCGCTACGTTGCCCAGGACAGGCCAGCTTTGGGTCGAGTTGGATCGTTGCTGATCAATGTGGGGGATCTTCGTGCACACGCTGCTTGTCAGATACCTGACTTGTCACACCTGTGCGGTCGCAGTGTGGTTCTTTCTCGCCTCCGGAGCGGCAGCCGATCCGGGCAGAGACTTCCCGGCCTTGCCTCTCCCGCCAACGGTCGAGACCCTCGTGGGCATCCCGCAGCCTCATTCGGCAGGACGCGCCACGCATCTCGAGCTGGTCCGGCGCGCAGCCGAGGGGCGAGGCTTACCTCCTGAGGTGGCCGATGCCGTAGCGCATGTGGAGAGCGCCTATGACCCGAACGCCGTGGGCGCGGTCGGCGAGATCGGCCTCATGCAGGTGCGGCCGGAGACGGCTGCTCTGCTGGGATACACGGGCCCTGTGGCTGGGTTGCATGAGCCCACGACAAATGTCCGGTACGGTGTCCGCTATCTCGCAGACGCGTGGAAGCTCGCCAATGGAAACCTCTGTCGGACGCTGATGAAGTACCGGGCCGGCCATGGCGAAGAGCGCATGTCCGAGCGCTCCGTCGAGTATTGCCGCCGCGTCCGGGCTCATCTCGCAGCGATCGGCTCGTCCCTCGCCAATGCGCCTCTGCCGGCTGCCGATTACTTCCCGAGTTCACCCCAACAGCCAGTCGCGTCGGCGCGATCCCAGCAGGCACGCCTTCGGCTGACCTTAGGTGCGAGCAGTGTGCGCCGTGCCAAGAGCCGGCAGCTGTGGGCCGCTCACGAGGCGCGGCTGCAGGCCATCACGCGCAAGCTGCAGCCGGCGCAGCTGCGCATCGCGTCCGGGATCTGAGCCGGGCTGCCAAGCCAAGGACGTGTGATATGCTGCCACCTCACCCATTGCCGCAGTCGTGTGGGGCATTGGCAGTCCGCCACCCTTAGGGCACATCGGTTCACTTGGAGTTTCGGAGCCTGCAGTGGCGCAGGAGACACGATGAGCGCCGTACGGCGGAAAGCGGGCCTAGCACCGCCCGATCTTCAGTCGCAAGCCGAAAGGAGCGAACTGCTGTTCAATGCATCTGCCCGGCCAGAATTCCAGTAGGCCGCTTTGGACTTGCTTCGGGCAAGTCGAGAGCACTGTTATAGTGCAGGAGGATCTCCATACCCCACACTCGCTTTACGAAAGAGTTTCAGGATGAGGCTGTGCGGCTTGCTTTGACGAGCGGCCGCAGCCGACGTGAGATTGCCGCGGATCTCGGGATCGGCTTGTCGACCCTACGGCACTGGATCGACCACCGCCTCGCTGTCCGATGCACTCACCAACATAGCCGCCCTGACCGTAAGCAGCGTAGGATGGCGGCGACCCCGGCGAGAATTCCAGATACAGATACACTCCGCGCTGCCGAGGAACTTAGCTCCGGGGCTTCTCCAACTCTCTTCGTTCCTCGTGGCACTTCTCCCACGCCGCCCGGAGCACAGCAGCTTCGGCGCGCTCCCTGCGCGCACTCTCCCGCAGACGCAAGACTGCGTGCCATAGACAGGCGGCCTCTTCGAGAAGCTCGTATTCCTCCAGAGCTTCCGCCTCCCTGACAAGCTTTGCAATGGCGCGCTCACGGCCCGCAGCCCAGGTCTCAAGGGCCTGCGCGCGAGCGAGGGGATGCGACCGGCTCTTCGCTTTGGTCATCGGACCATCATGCAGGTCCCACCAAACCTGCACGATTCACCTAACCATCAAATTCCATGAAACAATGCGTCGGAATAACGGGCTTCGAGCGATCCCGTAAGGATCTCGCTGTCCACTGATGGAAGGACATCCAGCGCGAGAGAGGCGGTTGGCAGGTAGAGGTCAGGATCAGCGGAAAGAAGCGGCGCGCCGCTGCCATGCTCATCAGGAGCGAAGACGGTCATCAACACTCAAGGGGATCGTGAAGACGGCATGGAGGCCGCCTTCACGATAGACCGGGTTGGTGGTGCCCTGGAGTTCATGCACTATCGTCTGCTGGACAAGGCGCGAACCGAA
>NZ_LN811375.1:11394-16762 GCF_001006805.1 Microvirga massiliensis
CTAATGAGGTGCGCGGGAAGTCGATCTCCTCCATGTCACGCATGGCAGCAGCCTTCACCTGCAAGACCTGGATGGCCTTGGTAATGCGTTGCCCCATGACAAAGGCCAGGATGGTGGCGAGGAGCAGGGAGACGAAGGCCAGGAGAGACCCGAACACGAGGATGTTCTGGCGCGGAGCTTGGTAGACCTCCGGCAGCGCCGAGATGCCGATCAACCAGCCGGTGCTCGCCATGCGGTGGTAGGCTCCGATGACCTTGGTGCCCTCCAGGGTATAGATATCACGCCAGAGGTCACCTTGCCCCGGCGGAACATCCTTGGTGATCTCCCAGCCCCGGCGCGCCATTGGCTTACCGACCCAGTCCTCATGGCGCAGAGACCGCGCCAGGATCGTTCCATCGCGGTCATTAATCGTCGCGATCCAGCCTTCCGGCACATCAGCAAGAAGTTTCTGGAAGTGGGCAGCCGGAACCCCGAGGGTCAGAGCGTAGTAGACCTCGCCTGTGACCGCAGGCACGCGCACGGGCATCGAGAGCGTCACGGCCCATTGCTGGGTGATCGGTGCCCAGATCAGGTTCGATGTGAAGGGTTTCCCCTCGCCGAAGATCGCCGGGTCACCTCGGCCCGGAAAGGCCGGGAGCCGCTCTCCCTGGGGCACGGCGGTGTTGAGAACCTGCTGACCGTTCCGCTCCCGGACGACGAACCAGATATCAGCCGGTATTCTCATCTGCTCCAGCCGGGCGCGAAAGCCCTCCAGATCGCCTTTGAGGAGGCTGGGGTCCACGGAGAGCACGTTCAGCATCGCCCGATAAGCTTCCAGCCGGTTGTCGATTTCCGCTACGACCTGACCCGCCTCCCTCTCGGCCAAGCTCTCGATGCGGCTCTGTTCCTGCCGCATATACGCCCAGCCTATAATGCCGCTCATGAGGAGGATCGGAAGGGCAAGCGCCAAAGCGTACAGAAACAGGTGCCCGGTGATCGAACCAGTTCGCGGCATGAACTTCCGACTTCCACATTGCCCAGCCGGGTTCAGCGGCGAAAGCGTTCTCTCTTGGCTGACACTTACCATGATCAGATCAGGACGTAATACGACGACGCGACCCAAGCGGACCGTTACAGACCTGCAAAGGGTAAACGATAGGTCTCTTAGTTCAGATCATCTCGATTCGAGAGACGCTCAGAAGGACCACACCGGAAGACAAAATTGGTGCATCTTCCGGACCGATACGAAAACCTCAGAGAGGGCGAGCGCGTTCCGCTATGCCGACACTCTGTCGAGAAGCGCCCGCAGGTTGGGAACCGTCCAGGATACGGTGCTGTGCTCCGCCTCTACGATCTCGTGCTCCCAGGTAATCTCTTAAGCAACGTGGACGGCCTGCGCGCCCGCCGCAATCACCGGGAGTACATCGGAGCGCAACGAGTTGCCCACCATCAGGAACTCGTCTGGGCCGATGCCATACCGGGCCAGAAGCCGCTCATAGGTGGCCTGATCCTTCTCGGAGACGATCTCGATGCGCTCGAACAGCGGAGCCAGACCGGAGCGCGCGATCGTGCTCTCCTCATCGAACAGGTCTCCCTTGGAAATCAGCCATAGCTCGTGATCACGGGCGCGAAGCGCCTCCAGAACCTCCCGTGCCCCCTCAATGACCTCGACCGGGTGCTCGATCATGGTGTGGCCAAAGGCGAGGATCGTCTGTATATCCTCAGCAGGAATACGCCTGTCCGTCACCTCGATCGCGGTCTCGACTATCGAGAGCACAAAGCCTTTGATGCCGTAGCCATAGACGGCCAGATTGCGCCGCTTGGTGTCGAGCAGGCGGGCATGCATGAGGCGCTCGGGGAGGTCTACGTGCTGGGTCAGGAGCGCGCAGAAGCGGTTCTGCGTCATCGAGAACAGAGAGTCTCGTTGTGCCAGAGCGTATCATCCCCATCGAACGCGATGACGCGAGGCAAGACCATCTCTCACCTTCCTTCTGACAACGAGGATACCGCTCCTGCCGGATCGGATGCTCCCCATCGAAATGGCGCTATATGATACCGGTGTCCTGCTCACACGCCGAGACCCCTAGCGCGCGGAGGAGCTACGGACAGCGATTCGGCCGTCCTCCGATGCTCGGCACAAGTGCCAGATAACGAGCCCGTCTGCCTGTGCTGCTGAAGGGTCGCAGCGGAAATCTTACCGAACCTTCTTGCGTCTCGGCTTCTTTGCAGCCGGAGCGGCGATCTTCGGGGAAGGGGCAGCCGATTTCGCCGCTGATTTGGGCTTTCGGCCTAGCCCGCTGCTCTTCGCGAGTTCCGAGCGCTGCGCAGCGTAGTTCGGAGCCACCATGGGATAGTTCGCCGGAAGGCTCCATTTCTCGCGATACTGCTGGGGCGTCAGACCCAGCCTGGTGAGGTGGCGCTTCAGCGACTTGTAGGGCTTGCCGTCTTCAAGGCTGATCAGGAAGTCCACCGTGATCGACTTCTTCACCGGCACGGCAGGAGCGGGCTTGGGCTGTTGTGTGTGATTAGGACTGCTTCCGTCTTGAAGGGCCGCATGCACACCGCTGATCAGCCTTGGCAAAACAGACCTCGATACAGAGTTGTTGCTGACGAAGGCCGAAATGACATCAGCTGTAAGCTCGATGGCACTTCGAGAGGAGACTGCCTGATCGTCCACGGTAGTGATCCTGTAACGTGATAACTTCTCACGGCAGGTCAAACGCTGCCGATCTGTAGAAGCGCATCGTGAAGTATCGGGCAACTATCGAAACATGCTGGCGGTTTCATGGACGGCTGATGAAGATTTCATGCCCAAGCAATTTGAGACAGGCGCTTCTTCTTACAACTCTCACCAGCATGCCCGAGGTAAGCGGCGCTTCCAGCGCTGCCCCGACGGAAGACGGGGCAGGGGGCTTCCGTTCCGTTCTGCCCTCTTGGTCAATGCTGCAAGGACATTCCTCTTCCGCTTCGATGAGGTCCCAACCTGTTGGACAGAGCGGACGGTTTTCTGCGGTACCGTAATGACTGCTTCAGGTGAGGAATCCTCGACGTTCACCACCTTCGGGATCGCACCTATGGTCGCGACATAGGGACGGGCCATAGCGCCGTGAGCGGCGGCGGGTGAGGAATGCTCTGCTCCTTTCGCCCTGCGCGTCCGTGATGCCCTGCGCTGGGCAACTCGCTCCTCGGCCTCACGCTGCACCCGCTCTTCGACCGGGTTTGCCGGTATCGTTAGGAGGTCAGGCAGAACGCGGCGCACAGATCGTTCCGCCAATGGCTCGCTTGTGCACGACGCCTCGGGTGAGTCGGTGCTGAGCGCAGGCGTCGAACGAACCGAGACAGGAACCTCGATTTTGTGCGGCAGGGCAGCACGCGGCTGCGCGGAAAGCTTTCCGAAGACCTGATCCGCGAGAGACGAGCCGTCCGGGGAAGAATTCTCGCGAAGACTGAGAGCTTCGGGTTTGCGCCTGCTGGCGCGCTTGATCTCCATCGTGAAGGACCGCGCCGGAGAGCGTGTCATACGCATGATGAGAGTAGCCTATGGAAGAGAAACCACCGGATTGGGCAGACAGTGGCATGTAGAGCGACCTTGCTGCGCCGTCTACTTGTAGACGTGCTCAGTTAACATCGGATTGCGAATGGTCTTTGGGTCGGGAATTCGGAATACCCAGATCGGCCATTCGGCGTTGGGTCTCAAAGGTGGGATTATCGAGGTACAGCAAAAGCCGAAGGCTTGAACCTTGGGCTTCGGGCACCAGACGGACCATGCCATTCGTGCCAAGTAGACCCCGGTTCAAATTAGCGCCGATAAGCGTCCTGGGAGACTTGTGCTGCCCGAGAGGACCTTCGCACCACTCCGGAGTCTACCGTAAGACAACCAATTAGCACTGCCTTGAGTTCTCGGTCAGGACTGTTCGAGGAACATAGACAGCAGTGATTTAGCAAAGGGATCAGGGTCAAAACGGTTAAGCCACAGCAACAAGGCCAAGCTCTGCTAGGGCTCCATTGTGCCATTTCATGAAGGCTCACCGGGAACGATCAGTTTCGAGTGAGGTTATGCGGCCGTGAACAGCCACATGCCACGGAGGAGAAGTAATGGCAGCAGGCAACAGCGTCTCGAAGCGCGGGTTTGCGCCGATGAACTCCGGAAGGTGACAGGAGATCCCCAGCAAGGGCGACAAGAGCGTGTCGTGCGAAAAGCGCTCCTTCTCGCAGGATCGCGATCTCGCATCCCAAGCCGGTCGCAAAGGCGGACAAATCTCGCGCACTGCTCGGCAGTGAGATTCGTGCCGTGACTACATGGGAAGAAGTAAGGACACGGCGACTAATGATGCTGTTTTCTGCCGAGAAGGAACGTAGCATTCCATCGTGCGTTCAGAAGACATGCCGGCTCGGACCTTACTCCCCGCATTCCCCCTCCGTGCATGGGCCGAAGACTTTGAGAGCGCCTCATGAGGCGCTCTCTTTTTGACACCTTTGGTGAGCATCAGCACAGGCCGGGCATTCTGATTCAATCCGGCTGCTGACGGACTTGACCTACTGGTGGTCCTTCGGTGAACTGCTGCCGGGGAGGTGGCGTGTCAGAAGCCACACCACCGAGAGGATGAGAATGGCAAAGATCAATCCTGCCACAGCTATCTGGTGCATCTCCGCGCCGGCCGCCATTCCGAGTGCACTCGTCATCCACAGACTGGTGGCTGTTGTGAGGCCATAGACACTGCCTCTTGCCACGAAGATCACGCCCGCGCAGAAAGCCGATGGCTTGGGCCAGCGCCTGGATCGCACGGGTTGGGTCCGAATCGGATTGGCCTCGGGCGGACACCTCCTCAAGGAGTTCAAGCGCGATGATGGGGTAACCTGAAAATCCGATTTCCGGTCCGGTTGACTGCGTGCTCATCGGATGGCCCTCAATGGCGTGGGCGTCGCGCTCTCTTGCGAAGTCGATGGCGGCGCGCACGAGCGCCTGGCTGACGCCGCGCCGCCATCAGCACATCGCCGAGCGCGGTCTCTATCCTGCGAGTACGAGGTCGCTCGCCTTTTCGGCCACTGCCGTTACGGCAGCGTTAGCCATTGCAGCCGGAATGCCTGGCAGCACCGAGGCGTCAATGACACGCAAGTCCGCAATGCCTCTAACGCGCAGGGCTTCATCAACGACGGACCCGATACGGCAGGTGCCAACAGGGTGGTGGAAGGAATTAGCCGCACGACGGATGAAATCGTGCTGAGTGGCGATATCCGCCCAACTGGGGCCCGGATAAATTTCCTCCGCCCGCCACTCGCCAAACGCGGTGCTGGCACCGAGGTCGCGGGCGAGAGCAACGCCCTCTGCAAGAACACTCAGATCGGCAGGTTCCGAGAGGTAATTGGGATCGATGAGGGCTGGGGCACA
>NZ_LN811375.1:17986-20022 GCF_001006805.1 Microvirga massiliensis
TTGGGCCCGAGGCCGCTGTCGTGGATATTCGCCGCTGGCGACGCTTCAACCTGGGGTCCGAATATCATTGCCCTGTTCACGCCCCTCAACGAAGTGCCCGTTAGATTGAACGAGATGATCTCAGATTGGAGGTACTCCGCCCGGAAGGGAGAAGCCCTAAAATTGCAGTCTTTTCTTTCGATAATCGACTTCGGTTGTTGCACTCGACCGGAACCTTCACCGCGTTCCCAGTTCTCGAAGTGCATCTTTTCAGATGCGCCGCCTCCCGGCTGGGCCATTTTTCCGCCTCAACGGGAGCCGAGAAATCCTAGCAAAGCCTAGGGATATCAACCAGCGCTCCGATTTCGTGAACCACGGGCGTTCCGGTGCCAAATTCAGATCACCAAATCGAAAGCTGCCGCTGTAAACCACAGACTGGTTCGTCATGTTCTATCGCACGGTAGCGTTTCGGCATTGGGTCGCAAAGGTCACCATCCGCGCGGTAAGCGACTGATGTAAAAGGAATTCAGGCTTTTCAACCCGTCGGGAGATTTCACGGGGTATGAATGATAACGAATGACCTGAGGCTCGCCCCGATCACGGGCGATCTCCAATCTCGTGGGTACAGGGACAGGCCAAAAGAAGGGGGCTAAGCGGACACTCATCGCGCTCACCGTATGACCGAGGGTGGCCGAAGCTGTGTAAAAACCCGGGGTCTCCACGCCAGCGGAGAAGAATAATCAAAATGAGTTGCGCCGCTGGGACGCGTAGAGCCGACCCAGCCAGATTCCACCCTTAATCGAAAGACAATTTCACGATCAGGTTGTAGTTTCACGTTTTCACACAGCTTGGACCCAACACGGAAATTCTGACGAACGTTTCCGCAGGGTCGAATCCGCCAGCGCTTTCATGGGCCTTGTTTGCCGCATTTTCGCACTGATCGCCGGTTCCACTCCTTTGGCGCAGATCTTCAGTCCTCGAGGTGTCCTGGGACGAGCGATATCCGTCAGCCTCGGCGATAAAGGTCGCGAGGAGCCCGTCAAGTCACGTTGAACGGAGGCGGAGCCTATGGATCAGAGCGAGATCGACGCTGTTCGAGCGCTGCTGAGTTCCAAGCCTCGACCAGTTGGATGGACGGAGCGACGCCAGCGTCTCGACGAGGTGGGATCGGTCTGGCCGGTGGCCGACGACATCAAATGCGAGTCGGTCGATGTGGACGGCGTGCCCGGCGAGGGGTCGCTCGCGCCTGGGAGCGACCCCTCGCGTATTCTCATGTTCTTCCATGGGGGCGGCTACTGCTCGGGATCGATCCGCAGCCATCGCCGCCTGGTCACCGAGGTCGGCCGGGCCGCCGGGATCCGCACGCTCGCCGTGGGGTATCGCCTCGCGCCGGAACACCCGTTCCCGGCGGCACTCGAAGACGCCCTGACGGCCTGGCACTTTCTGCGCCGACAGGGCCTTGCGGCTCAGCACATTGTGGTCGGCGGCGACAGCGCGGGGGGAGGTTTGACGCTCGCCCTGATGGGTCAGCTTCAGGAGGCTCGGGAGGAGCTTCCCGCCTGTCTGTGGTTGCTATCGCCCTGGACGGACCTAACCCTGTCGGGCCCCACGCTCGCGACCAAGGACAGCGTGGATCCGCTCATTCATGGCAGCTACCTGCACGAACTGGCCGATGCCTACCTGCCGGGCAGCATGGATCGCAAGGACCCGCGTGTTTCGCCACTCTACGCCGATCTCAGAGGCCTGCCGCCAACTTTGATTCAGGTCGGCTCGGCGGAAACCCTGCTCGCGGACGCGACGCGCTTGGCGGCAGCGGCAGGAGCCGCCGATGTGGCCGTCACGCTCGAGGTGTGGCCGCACATGATTCATGCTTGGCCGCTGTGGAATGCGCATCTGGAGCCCGGGCGTCGGGCTCTCGCCAAGGCCGGGACCTTCATGCGTCAGCGTCTGTGACGGTATGGGCCAGGATGGCTCCTGCCGTGCGGTCTGCGGCTTCGCGGCGGATCGCAAAAGCCATGATGGTTCAGATCCAGCTTTCCGCGAAATCCATTGAGAGG
>NZ_LN811375.1:20323-33924 GCF_001006805.1 Microvirga massiliensis
ACATTGAGAGGATATCCTAGCGGCGCCGAGCGGCCATATAGCCAAGATAGGCTATGATTGCGTCGAGGTCGGCGTCGCTCAGGCTCGCTTCCTCGAAGCCGGGCATTTTCATTTCCGACCACACGCGGACCGAGCGGGGATTGCGGATGAACGCCTTCAATGCCCAAGGCTGGAAATACTCGGTTGGATTGTGGGGCATGTTGAGATCCGGTCCCATCGTGGCATCTCCCGCGCCGCTCATCGGGTGACAGACCATGCACTGCGTCGCAAACAGCACCTGACCGGTGCGAACCGGGGAGTCGGCCGGCAGATCGTCGGCGACCGCGAGCTGTGGCCACTGTGTGGCTCGTGCGGGAACAGTGCGAATCGAAGCCACCTGGAATGGCCACTGCTCGCTCCGTACACCTGAGGCCGCCGGATCAAGCCAGACCAGATAGAAGGGACCGATCGCAAGGCCGTTCGCGGTGAGTGGCCAGGGATCATTCGGGGGCTCGATCGCGAGCCATGGGGCGGCTCCCGCCCCAGGAGTGTCGGAGATCAGCCCCGCCGGAAGGTTTGTGACGAAGCCATCCGTTCCTATGACCTGGAGGTCCTGGTCTGAGGGTATTCTGTCCACGCCGAGAAGCGCCCGCAGTGGTACTGCGCGATAGGTCATTGTGCGCTGATAGACTACGTCCGCCGGTACTTGGATCGTGGCCACGTCGGGCCGGGCCAGCAGCTCTTCAGTCGTTAGTGTTCGCTTGAGGCCGACGTCCACGATCAGTTCGGCCGCCGCAGCCGGCGAGACGCTCAACCACACGCTCGCACAGAGCAACACTGACACGAGCTGGCGACCTAAGCCGGAGTTCATGGCACGACTCGGAAAGTTGGTCGAACTCTCCTGATTATGGCCCGATCCCGCACGGGTCAATCGAGGCGCGCCAAGTGTTGCGGAGATGGCGGCGATCGCTGGCACCAGTGTTAGGAGCCTACGACGCGCACTCTCACACGTAGGCCTATACTCTCAATTGCTTGATCAGGATCGGTTCAAGAGGAGCGCCGAGCTGCCACGCACAACGGATGCTAGGATCATCGATGTGGCCTTTGCGACCGGCTACACGGATCCAGTTCACTTTGTCCGTGCATTCCGCCGCATGACCGGTTCAATGCCGCGGCAGTTTCGCGAAAACTTAGCTATCCGCGACGGATTATCGAGCCAGCCGTAGATCACTGAAGCAGGACAGTTCTTTGTCAACTGAACAACTTGGCGCACACACCGCCGCGAGTCCGTTAATGGGATGGTCCGGCCGTGCTCCTGCCCCGCTGGTTGGTAAGCTGCGGGTTCCGAGCCACGCAAGGAGCACTCCCATGTCACGGTCTTCTCCGTCTGCTGTGATGGCCACCCTTGGCATCGATCTGGGCAAGAACACCTTTCATCTCATTGGCGAGGACGAGCGTGGCGCCATCGTGCTGCGGATCAAACTCTCGCGCCCGCAACTCACGCGGCGCCTCGCGAACATCCCGCCCTGCCGGGTCGGCATGGGCCGCTTCGGCAAGCAGGGCTTCACCTATGAACCGGATGACGACACCTATCGCTGCCCGGCCAGCGAGACGCTGACCCGGCGCTTGGCTTCGATCGAGAGGGGCATAACGATTGATGTCTACTGGACCACCCGCTGCGCGGGCTGTGCGCTCAAGGCGCAGTGTACGACCGGCCGGGAACGACGTATCCGGCGCTGGCGGCACGAAGCGGTGCTCGAGGCCATGGAGGCGCGGCTCCGGGCCCGGCCCGATGCCATGCAGGTCCGGAAATGCACCGTTGAGCATGTCTTTGGTACGCTCAAGGGCTGAGGAGAACCCGCAGGAAGTGACCATAGTGCTTCTAAAGGTCACTCCTGGTCCGCGGCCTCAGGTGCGCCTCGCACCACCTCGGTGCAATCGAGCAGTTGGCCGGCAAGCTTCGCTCCAAGCGATGCGATCACACTCGTGCCAAGCGGGGAGAGGAAGCGCGCGCAGAGAGGTTCTGCGCCGGAGGTGCCGGTGGTCTTCTGCCGCATCACGGTGAGCCCCTACGAGCTCGCGCTGATTTTCTCGATGAGCCGTTCACCCGCTCTGGGTACAGCGCTGAGCGTAATGCCTTTACGCGACGCCGGGAGCGGACCGGTCACCTAAGCAGCACACTTGCCGCTAGGATTCGACTCACGCGTCTCCCAGGTGCCATTGGGAAAGTTGCCGTCGATTTCCATCCAACCGGACGAAAGGAGCTTCCAACATTTGTATTTCTTAGATTACAGATATTGCAATTGTTCGAGTCCATCTGTTACACTAATCTTCTTGGATAGACTCGGCGAGCCAATGGGCAAAGCAGTCTTCCTCTATGGCCGCGAGGACGCCCGGATTGATCCCTTCAATCTGCGGGACGGGCGCCCTGGCGAAGTTCTGCTCGATGTGGCAGCTGTCGGGGTCTGCGGAAGCGACCTGCACTATTTCAAGGATGGCGGCATCGGGTCTGCGGTCATCAAAGAGCCGTTCGTACCGGGGCACGAGTTCGGTGGCTTCCTATGCGAGGACATTGAGGAGCTTGCCCTGCAGCGAGGCAGTCTCGTCGCTGTCGACCCGAACAAAGCCTGCGGGCATTGCGCTTGGTGCAGTGAGGGCCACCCCAATCTGTGCCCCAATGTCGAGTTTATCGGCGCGCCGCCTTTCGACGGCGCGATGACACAGCGCATCTGGGTGCCGCAATCGCAGTTGGTGGCGTTGCCGAGCAACTTCGATCCGCTCCAAGCCGTTATGCTAGAACCGCTTGGGGTCGCCATTCACGCAGTCGACCTCGCAAGGCCGCGCCTCCTGGAGCGGGTTGCACTCCTCGGCGCCGGCCCTATTGGGCTCCTGGTTCTGCAGGTGCTGCGCGTTGCAGGCGCTGGCGACGTACTCGTGGCGGATCCGCTTGAACACCGGCGCGCGGCCGCCTCAAAGCTCGGCGCCACTCGCGTCGGCGCCTCGGCCGAGGACATCATCGAATGGACGAAGAGCGAGGGCTGCTCCCTCGTCGTGGAGGCCACCAATTCGCCCCTCGGTTTCCGGGACGCCGTCAGGACGGCTCGGATCGGCGGGCGAGTGATTCTCGTCGGAATTCCGGACGGGGACACCTACACCCTGCCCGCTGCGGAGGCACGCCGCCGCGCGCTCAAGATCAAATTCGCCCGGCGGATGGGTGAGGTTTATCCGCGGGCCATCGAACTTGTTGCTTCCGGGAAAATCGATGTCGCCTCGATGGTTAGCCATCGCGTCGACCTCGATGCAACGCCGGGCGTGTTCCGTGCGCTGGCCGAGAATGCGCCGGGCTACATCAAGGCCTTGATCTACCCCAATGGAGAGAGGGAGCCAGGGAGGACTCAATGAGGAAATCTTTACTCACCACACTCGGTGCAATCGCGCTTGCGGTTGGCATTGCCGGTATATCCAAGCCGGCGATCGCCGAGTGGGCGATCGATAAAGCCGCGGCACCCTTAAAGGGCACCCAGCTCAACGTGATTTTTCTCGACCGTCCGGGCTATCGGGCGATCATTAAGCTGCTCCCGGAATTCGAGAAGAAGACGGGTATCAAGGTCAATTACGAGATTGTCCCTTACGAGAACACCCGCGAGAAGCAGGTGCTGAATTTTAACTCGAGCGGCGATCTCACCATGGCCCTGGTCGATCTCGTCTGGATAGGGGAGTTTGCCGAGAACGGGTGGATCGTGCCAATTGAAAAGTTCACTAGCGATGCATCGATCACCGATCCCGACCTGAACCTGAAGGGTTTCTTCCCGCTCTTGCTCGATGCTTTCGGCTCCTGGGGCGGAAAGGTCTATGGCCTGCCCTTCGACAACTATTCCGGTCTACTGTTCTACAACCAATGCATGCTCAAGGAGGCGGGCTTCGACAAGCCGCCGGCGACCTGGGACGAATTGCTCAACGTCTACGGTCCAAAGCTGACGAAGCCAGACAAGAAGCAGTACGCCTTTGCATTGCAATCGTTGCGCGGCGAGACCCAGTCCGCCGATAGCTTCATGCGAGTACTCTGGCCCTTCGGGGGCTCGCTGCTCGACAAAACCTTCCATTCGAACCTTCTCTCGAAGGAAAGCCAGACGGGCCTCAAGTTCCGCCAGGATTTGATGAAGTACATGCCGCCAGGTGTTGTCTCCTACGACCACACCGAGGCTGTGAACGCGCTGGCCCAGGGCCAAGCCGCGATGATCACCGAGTGGTCAGCGTTCTACGGGACGCTGACGGATCCCAAGACATCCAAGCTCGGCGACTGCCTTGCCGTAGCGCCCGAACCCGCTGGTCCTGCAGGTCGCCTGCCAGCTCTCGGCGGCTTCTCGCTCGCAGTTGCATCGCAGGCGAGCGAGGCCCAACAGAAGGCGTCCTGGATCTTTATCCAGTGGGCCACCTCCGAGGAGATTGCCCGATCCTATGTCGAGGCGGGCGGCGTCTCCGGTCGCATGGCTATCTACGAGCAGCCGGACATCAAGGCCAAATACAAATTCGTCGAGCCGATGGTCGCGTCCTGGCAGAAGGGCGTTCCGGAATTCCGGCCGCGATTTCCTGCTTGGCCGGCTATCTCGGAGATCGTCGCGGAGTGGGGGACCAAG
Organism: Microvirga massiliensis; assembly: GCF_001006805.1. Classification (GTDB taxonomy): domain Bacteria; phylum Pseudomonadota; class Alphaproteobacteria; order Rhizobiales; family Beijerinckiaceae; genus Microvirga; species Microvirga massiliensis. The sequence continues at coordinate 24,940 of NZ_LN811375.1, forward strand.
ATGATGCTCGGCGAAGTGTCGACCGAGGAGGGCGCAAAGCAGATCGGTTCGCGCATGGAGGATATCCTGAAGAAGGAAGGCTACTACGACGGCAAGAAGGCATTGCGGCAGTAAGCAGGGAGCCTTGGTAGGAGTGAGCGTCGCAAGACTTGACGCGCCAGCATCTGCCGCCCAGCGGGCCGAGCGGCAGATTGGCCTCAAGTCGGAGTCCGGCGTACATTCGAGCCTGCTCCGACGCTCGGGACACGATGATGAGCGATCTCTACCGAGCGGCCCTCGATGATCTCGGCCGCGTCTTCTCTCGCATCGATCACGCGGCCGTTGACCGCGCAGTCGATGAGATCGCCAAAGCCGATAAGGTCGCGCTCTACGGCGTTGGTCGGGAGGGGCTGCAGGTCAAAGGCTTTGCCATGCGGCTTTTCCACCTCGGCCGGAAAGCCTCCGTGGTCGGAGACATGACGACACCGCATCTCGGTCGGGGCGACCTCCTAATCGTCTCGGCCGGGCCAGGGCACTTCTCGACGGTCGAGGCGCTCATGGGTGTCGCGAAGCGGGCCGGAGCTCGCACCCTCGTCGTCACGGCCCAACCGGATGGCGCATGCGCGCGCGCCGCAGATGTCGTGCTGCCGGTGCCGGCTCAGACGATGGCGGACGATAGCGGGTCTTCCGTGTCGGTCCTGCCAATGGGATCGCTATTCGAAGGAGCGCAGTACGTTCTCTTCGAGGTCATGATCCTGATGCTGCGCGGTCGGCTCGGCGTCACGCCCGAGGCGATGCGCAGCAATCATACGAACCTGGAGTGAGGCCGCGCCATTCTAAGCCTGGAGCGGTTCACGCTGCATCGCTACCGCTCGCAACCGTGTGCTTGAACATGATTTCTTCGGATAACCGGATCTCGAATTTCCGGATCATTCCCCGGTCAGGACGGCACAAGGGACCGGAGAGGATGCGGGCGGAGGCCAAGCGTTCACGGCAACACCCGGGATACGGGCGCTGGACGCCATTCTGGTTTCTTGCGCCGGCGGTGCTCGCGCTACTGGCCATTGGGATCTATCCTTCCATTTTTGCAATCCTCACGTCTTTCCGGCGCTACAACATTGCGCGGCGCCAGGACATGCTGGATGGCTACCCGTTCCTAGGCTTCGCGAACTACGCCAGGATCCTCGACGACCAGACGTTCTGGGACAGCCTGCTTCTCACCGGGCGATTTTTTTGACCGTCGTCCCGATCCAGATCGCTCTCGGCATCGTGATCGCTCTCATGCTCCATCGGCCCGGCTGGGGCCTGTTGCGATCCGTGACGCGGGTCTCGCTCGTCGTTCCTCTCGCGACGACCTATGCTGTCGTCGGGCTGATCGGGCGCCTCATCTTCAACCGGGATTTCGGCGTTTCGAACCAGATCCTCGGTTGGGCCGGCATATCGTCTTGGGACTGGCTCGGGAACCAGACCGGGGCGTTCATCGCCATCGTGGTAATGGATGTGTGGCAATGGACGCCTTTTGTGGCGCTGATCTTCCTCGCAGGCCTTTCGATGGTGCCCGTCGAGATCGAGGAGGCCGCGCGGCTTGAGACGAAGAGCCCATGGGCCCTCCTGCGATACGTGCAGCTTCCTTATCTGCTGCCGGGACTCACGGCCGTGCTGATCCTCCGCTCTGCGGATGTGCTGAAGCTCTTCGACATGGTATTCGTCATGACGCGAGGAGGTCCGGGTTCGGCCACGGATCTCGTTTCGGTCTACGTTCAGCGCGTCGGCTTCAAGGTCTTCGACCTTGGCCTCGCCTCGGCACAGGCGATCGTGCTCCTGATCCTCACGATCGTGCTGAGCCGCATCTACATCCATGTCTTCTACCGGGAGATCGAAGGATGGTGAGTCGTCCAATCGGCCGGGCCCTGCACGCGTTTGGCCTCCTTCTCGTGCTCTCTCTTGCCCTGTTTCCGTTCTACTGGATGATCTCGTCGAGTCTGAAGGACCAGACCGATCTCCTCGCATCTCCACCGGTGTGGTGGTTCAGGCCGACTCTCGCCCATTACCGGGATATCTTTTCCGATCAGGTCGTCACGACCGCCGTGCTCAACTCGCTCATCGTTTCGACCGCAACGACGGTGCTCGCCGTCCTCCTCGGCACGCCCGCGGCCTACGCGCTGGCGCGCTTCGAATTTCGCGGTAAGGCGGATCTCTGGTTCTGGTTCATCTCCAACAGGATGATCAGCCCGATCGTTCTCGCACTGCCAATCTATCTGCTGTCGCGGCAAATTGGGCTCCTCAACACCCACCTCGTGCTGATCCTGATCTATCTCACCTTCACCCTACCACTGGTCGTGTGGATCTGCACTGACCAGTTCCGCTCGATTCCGAGCGATCTGGAACAGGCGGCCCGGCTCGAGGGTGCAAGCCAGTTCGACATTTTCTGGCAGATCTATCTTCCGCTCGGGGCGCCCGGCGTGGCGGTTTCGGCCATTTTCGCCTTCATCTTTTCCTGGAATGAACTGCTCTATGCGCTCGTTCTCATCACCAGCCAGAACCTGAAGACGGCGCCGGTCGTCGCAACGAACTTCATGTCGGGCTACGAGCTCCCGTGGGGGAAGATCATGGCGACGGGCACGGTCATTGTGCTCCCTGTCACGATCTTCGCAGTTGTCGTGTCCAGGCACATGGTGCGCGGGCTGACGATGGGCGCGACGAAATAGGCGGAAGGAGGGCTTCGATGACGGCCATGGCAATTCCGCTTGGCGCCAATCTCTCGTTCTGCGTCAAACGGTGGGTGACGCCTGATCTTTGGGCTCCCTTGGTGCGCAACGAGCTCGGTCTTGATCTCGTGCAGTTTTCGTTCGACCTCATCGATCCGACGTGGCCCGACGATCTTCTCGCCGAGCTTGCCGAGGACCTGCGCCACATAGCCGCCGCGCACGGCATCACCGTCCACAGCGCCTTCATCGGGCTTGCTCATTATACCTACAATCAGCTCCTCCACCCTAATCCACGCGTGCGCGACGTGGCCGAGGCTTGGCTCGCACGAGCCTATCGCTTCGCGCGTCTTGCGGGGATTTCCCGTGTGGGGGGACCTCTCGGTGCCGTCGCGTCTCGGCTCGACGGGACCGAGCACGACGCTATACCCGACGCCGATTATCGCGATCTCGTGAGCCGCATGTTGCGCTTGTCCGGGGTCGCTCGGCAGCACGGTCTCACCGAGCTCTACATCGAGCCCACGCCCATGCGCCGCGAGTGGCCATGGACGATCGATCAGGCCCGCACCATGCTGGACGATGTTGCGGGAGCGGCAGTGCCCTGGAAGCTCTGTGTCGACTGGGGACACGGTACTTTCGAGCCACTCTATGGCAGCTATCGCGGACGCATGGAGACCTGGTACCGGACTTTGGGTTCCGGAATCGGCGCCATCCACATCCAGCAAACCGATTTCCGTTATGACCGGCACTGGGACTTTACGGAGCCAGGTGCCGTGGACCCCGCCATCGCGGCTTCGCTCCAGCGCGAAACCGGTCTTGAGGACCGTCCGGTGTTCCTGGAGGTCTTCTACCCGTTCGAGCGAGATGATGCCTCTGTGCTCGATGCGGTACGGCGGTCCATCCGCACATTGAAGCCTGTCTTCGATGGAGCGCAGGCGAGACGAGAGCGATCCTAGGCCGATGACCGCTATCCAAGGCGAAATCGAGACCAAGCAGGACACCTCGGAAGCCCAGATTCAGACCCGCGTCGCGTGGTACTATTATGTCGGCGGATTGACTCAGCAGGAAATCGCCAATCGGCTAGGCCTGACGCGCCACCGCGTCAACCGTATCGTCGGCCGGGCGCGTGCCGACGGCTTCGTGCGCATCGAGGTACGCCTCCCGCTCGCGAACTGTGTTGCGCTCGAAGAGCGCCTGAAGGCTCGGTACGAGCTCGACGAGGTCACAGTCGTTCCGTCGACATCCGATCCCGCCGTCCAGCAGCAGGTGATCGGGGAGGCTGCTGGCATCATGCTGGATTCTCTCCTGAGGGACGAAATCGGCCTCGGTGTTGGCTGGGGGCGCACACTTCGCGCTGCCGCGCGGCGGCTCACTGCTCGGAGACTCCCAGCCAGTTGGGTGACATCGCTCATGGGCGGGTTGACGCGAGGCTCCGGCACGAACACCTTCGAGGTAGCGACTGAGTTCGCACACACACTGGGTGCCGAATGCTACTATGTGGCGGCGCCAATCTATTGCCCCTCGGTCGAAAGCCGCTCGATACTTCTGACACATCACGGCCTGGCCGAAGTCATGCGTCGGGCCCGCGAAGGGGATATCGCGCTCGTTGCGGCGGGCGACCTTTCTTCGCGGTCGCTTCTCGCCTCGACACACATCGTGATCGAGAATCTGCCCGAACTGCAGGCAGTCGGCGCGGTGGGCAACCTGTTAGGGACATTCCTCGACGAGTATGGCCGGCCGATCAAACATTCGCTCAACGAACGCGTGATGGCGCTGTCGCCGAGCGAGCTCAAAGCCTATCCAACGTCCATCCTGGCCTCTGGTGGGGAGCACAAGCTGGCGATCATCAGAGCCATTCTGAATGCCGGGTATGTCAGGCGCCTGGTCACGGACGAGAGTGTGGCAGAGGGCCTGTTCCGATGATTGCTCGACCGTGCTGGCTGGGTCCATGACGCATCTCCTGGCAGTGGATGTCGGAACATTGTCCGCGCGAGCCGGACTTTTTGACGTAGCCGGCGCGCTTATCGCAACTGGAACAGGCAGCTTCGAACTGTTCAAGCCGCTCGACGGTCATGCGGTCTATCGCATGGATGATATTTGGGAGGCTGTGGGAGTAGCCGTCCGGGCGGCGCTCGCGGCGGCGCCGGATCGTGCTGGAACGCTGCGCGGCATCGCGTTCGATGCAACCTCGTCCCTGGTGGCTCAAGCCGAAGGAGGTCCTCCACTCGACGGCGCGGCCGATGTCTTCTGCTGGATGGACCATCGCGGCGAGTGCGAAGCAGAGGAGATCAGTCGGACGGGAGACAGGTATCTCGATCATGTCGGGGGCTCCGTATCGCCCGAGATGCATCTGCCGAAGCTGCTCTGGCTGAAGCGGCACCGCCCCCGCGATTGGGCGCGACTGAGCGCGATTCGCGACCTTTGCGACGAGCTCGCGCGTCGTGCGACAGGCATAGATCGTCACTCAGTCTGTGGGCTCGCTTGCAAAATGCCCTATTTGCCGGCCGAGCCTGATCCATGGCGTCGCGACCTGCTGACACAGCTCGGAATCTCTGATCTTCTGAGGCTCGGGCACTTGCAAGAGACGCCTGGCCGCGTCGGAACCGTTCATGGCACTGTCTCGTCTGGTGGCGCGGCGGATCTCGCTGTACCTGCCGGCATACCGGTGTCGGTCGGCTTGATTGATGCCGAAGCGGGTGCATTGGGCGTTCTGGGGCGCGGCTTCTCTGCACGAATGAACGGAACACTTGCCCTGATCGGCGGCACCTCCACCTGCTATATGGCGTGGGCCGAAGACGAACGACGGGTGCCCGGCGTGTGGGGGCCATTCAAGGATGCCGTGTTCCCGGGTTATTGGATGCACGAGGCCGGCCAGAGCCTTTCGGGCGCTGCGCTCGACGCAGTTCTGGCTTACCACCCAGGAGGCCCAGGCGGATTGTCTACAAGAGCTCACGCCGAAACTGCGCGCGCTGTTCTCGAGCTTCTCGATTCCGAAGGTCCAGCTTTCGCATCACGGCGCCACGTCGTGCCGGACTGGCTGGGCAACCGGTCCCCGCTCGGTGACGCCAGCGTGCGAGCACTCGCGACTGGGCTCGGAGAGGACACCTCCCCGCGCAGGTTCCTCGAACACTACTACGCCACTGCGCGCAGCCTTGCACTGCAGAGCCGCCATATCATCGATCACCTCAACGCTCATGGCTATGCAATCGACAGGGTGATGCTGTCGGGCGGCCATCTGAAAAACCCGCTGCTGGTCAGACTCTATCGCGATGCGCTTGGTGCGGAGGCGGTCACGTCGGAAACGCCCGAACCAGTGCTGCTCGGCACGGCGATGGTCGCGGCGGTTGCTGCCGGCCTCTATCCCGATCTATTCGCAGCACTCGAAGCCATGGCGCCGGCACAGCGCCTGTTGCCGAAAGACCGAGACTGGGCGTACGCGCATGACGGCGCGTACCGGATTTACCTAAAGCTCTTCGCTACTCGCAACGAGATTGATGCCGAAGCGCGGGCTTGGCTCGCAGCCCCAGCCACGATGTCATAAAGGAGGGGAGTCGTTCGCCCATGTCGTTTTTGAAGCTCGAGCGCGTGATCAAGCGCTTCGGTTCGGTCACCGTGATCAACGGGGTTAGCCTGGAGGTCAAAAAAGGTGAGTTCGTCGTCTTCGTAGGCCCTTCTGGCTGCGGCAAGTCCACCCTGCTGCGCATGGTTGCCGGCCTTGAGGAGTTGACGGACGGCGACGTCCATATCGACGGGCGCATCGTCACTACCGTAGAGCCGGCCGACCGCGAGGTCTCGATGGTCTTTCAATCCTACGCGCTCTACCCGCATATGAGCGTCTTCGACAACATCGCCTTTGGTCTGAAGATGGCAAAGATGCCGCCTGACGAGATCAGGAAGCGTGTGGACGAGGCCGCTCGGATCCTGCAGATCGAGGCGCTTCTCGACCGCAAGCCGCGGCAGCTCTCGGGAGGCCAGCGCCAGCGCGTTGCGATCGGGCGCGCTATCGTCCGCCATCCCAAGATCTTTCTCTTCGACGAGCCTCTGTCTAATCTAGATGCCGATTTACGTACACAGATGCGGGTCGAGATCGCCAAGCTGCATCGCCAGCTCGGTGTCACGATGGTCTATGTGACGCATGATCAGATCGAGGCCATGACATTGGCTGACCGCATTGTCGTGCTTCGAAGCGGTATAGTCGAACAAATCGGAGCGCCCACTGATCTCTATGATCGCCCGGCCAACACCTTTGTCGCCGGCTTTATCGGATCACCAAAGATGAACTTCCTCCGAGCTCACGTGAAAGCTGTTGATCCGCAGGGTATCACCGTCTCTCACGAGGCTTTCAGCGGCGGCACAGTGCTGGCGCCGCGCAGTTCCGCGCGTCCGATCGAGGTAGGAGCGCCGGTCACCATCGGCTTGCGACCCGAGAACCTTGTGATCGGGAGCGCTAATCCCCTGCTAGAGCTCGTCGCGGACGTCTCGGAAAACCTAGGCGGTGCGACTCAGGTTTACGCAGCAGCGCCGGATGGCGGGGTCGTCACAATCGTAGCGAATGGAAGGCCCAAGGTCGGTCGTGGCGAACGTCTGCCGGTCGGGCTCGGCTCAGGACATGTCTACCTCTTCGATGAGGCAGGCCAGTCGATCTGAGACGGGCTCCGCCATGGCAAATTTTCCCGGCATCGACGTGGCCGCAATCCTTGCCGCCCGTGATGCGTTTGAAGAGAAGGTTCCGTCGGTGGATCAAACCGTCTTGGTCGAGTTGAACCACGAGTTTCATCGGACGATCGCGCAGGCATCTGGCAACGAGTTCCTTCAGGATGCGTATGAAAAGATCATGATTCAGTCGCTCTGGCTCTCACGACAGTGCTACGTGAGCGGTACCGACGTGGAATACACGGATCCCGAGCATGTCGGTCCGATTGTAGAGGGCCACAGGGCGCTTTGCGACGCCATACGGGATAGGGACGCGAACAAAGCAGATCTGCTTGCGGCTGACCATTGCGACCTGTTTCGAAGCAGTTTCGGCCAATCTGTCGGCGGAACCCTAGATCTGGATAGGCGGGATTCGGATAGGGCTTGATGCCAATTATAGATGTCCGGATGCGAGACATCCTTGGCGGCGACCTGCAAGACTTGATGTTAGCTCACGTCGTGGGCCTGAATTATGAGCTGTTTCCTCCCCGGTGGCACTTCAGAGGTTCGTGCGCTCGGCCCTGGCGGGCGACGACCCTGCCTCTGGCGGGCTCGAAACCGATCGCCTCGAGCGCCTCATCAGAGGACTGGGTTTTCGTCGCCGCACCGACGACGCCGGCCAGATCCTTAAGGGAGATGACGACGGTCATCTCCTCCGGCGTGTGCCGATGAGCTGCACGGCCCCATGTCTCGCCTTGTCGGGAAGCGTGCTGAGGTGATCCTGGGCTCCGGGTCGGCGCGACGCCGCCACATCGCGCCATCAGAGTGGATGCGGTGAGCCCTGTCCGTCATCAGGGATTTTGAGACAGCAGGCGGTCTGAGCTAAGGGAGACTCTGGTCCATCTGGGTTGCAGATTAGGCGGCTTGCATCTGGTTCTGCAAGCGGCGGCTCTGGATGGTCTGTCGTTTGATCCTTTCCCGCTCCCTCAGAATGGTCTCGCCGCGACCGAAGTAAACGTCGGCCGGCGTCAGATTGCTCAGGCTCTCGTGGTAGCGCTGGTGATTGTAATGCGCCACGAAGGCTTCGATCTGAGCCTCCAGATCACCGGGCAGGAAGTAGTTCTCCAGCAGGATGCGGTTCTTGAGCGTCTGGTGCCAGCGCTCGATCTTGCTTGGGTCATCGGATGGTATGGCGCCCCACGCATATGCGGCATGCCCTTACCCTCCAGCCAGGAGGCCAGCTCTGCCGAGATGTAACTCGAGCCATTGTCCGACAGCAGCCGCGGCCGGTGCGCCACTGTTGCCCGCTCGAGACCAGAGGCCTTGAAGGCCAAGTCCAGCGTGTCGATGACATCGCTGGACTTCATCGTGGTACAGAGCTTCCAGGCGATGATGTCGCGCGAGAAGTCGTCGAGCACGCTCGAGAGATAAAACCAGCCCCAGCCGATCAACTTCAGATAGGTGAAGTCGGTCTGCCAAAGTTGGTTAGACGCAGTCGTCTTGTCCTGGAACTCGTCAGAGGCCTTCATCACGATGAACGCCGGGCTGGTGATCAGATCCTGCGCCTTGAGCACGCGGTCGACGGAAGCCTCTGAGACAAAGTAGCCGCGCGTGTCGGTGAAGCGCACCGCCAGTTCCCGTGGCGACAGCTCCGGCTCGTCCAGCGCGA
>NZ_LN811375.1:34806-37422 GCF_001006805.1 Microvirga massiliensis
TCGGCCGGCTCTTTGGCCGGCCCTGGCTTCTGTCTCATCGTCGCGTCCTCAAGGGCTACGATGAACCAGAAACTCTCTCGCCTTCAATTCACCCAGGCTGTCTCATGAGTGCTGACGGCGGACAATTCAGTAATGCAGCTGACGCAGCCGATTTTGGCATCCAGTCGGAGTAGCGGCGAAGCAGGTAGTCAAAGCGGGTCAGCTGATAAACGGCCTGATCCCAATCTCCCTTTCTCATTCCATTGATGTGACATGGCAGCTTGTCGGTGCCTGGGTCACCGTCGCGTTGGAACCTGAGGAGTACCGACGACACCTGGGCAATCAAGCATTCGCGATCAAGTCGAAGCTCTATACCTTGAAGCTTATTACCCTTGTCGTCATAAAACGACGTCTCAACTGGAAATTTCCGGACGACGTCGGAGCAGTCAGGACCGTACAGGTCAGTGTATGTTCGATTGACGAGAGACTTGAGCATGTTTGCCTTGGATTCTAGCGTCTACGGCTTGCTATTGGCGGAAGGGTTGGAAACCGGATCGCCGGTGAACGGATGGTGGAACAACTGCGGACTGTCCAGTCTTGTATTGTATACCAGCAGCGCCCGACAGGGTTCTAGCGTCGTTGCCGTGCGGACGACATAGGCGACCTTCCCAATAAGATAGGGGATCGGATCGCCCTGGGAGCCATCAGGCTGATGAGCCTCGCGCCAGAGTTCATGCTCCATTGCACAGGCCAACTGACGTTCCCAGGCAACGATGCTCATGTTCAGATTTGGTTCAGGTTCCGGAGCCAGACATTCTCACCCGGTTCGGCGCGAACTTCGCCGGAATGAACTGCATACGCGCTGACAGGCATGTATTGGCCATAGTACCCCCGCCATGCCCCGAACTGGTCCATCACCTGTAGCGGAAACAACAGATGCATTTTCCACGCCATGGATGAAAGCTAGAACTTTTCGCCGCTGAACTCCGGTACTCATCAGGCGAGTCTCTGCTAAATTTTCACAGTCAGGTTTTGAAGAAAGCCGAGTTTGACGAAAGCACTATTCCTCTTCTGACATCAGCGACAAGGGATGTGCTTGGCTGGCCTCGTCACAGGGTAATCACCCCCAAGCGGGCCGCGTGCGCCACGGCATCGGTGCGTCCCACGGCGTCGAGTTTGTCGAGCAGTGATCCGACATGGTACTTGGCGGTGTGCACGGATATGCCCAAACGGCGGGCGATCTCCTTGTTGGAGGCGCCTTCTGCCAGAAGACTCAGGACTTCCAGCTCCCGCGGGGTGAGTGAGATGCCTCCATCGTGGTCAGTCGCACCATGCGCCGAGACCGTCACGACAGCATCAGCCATTTGCCCATTGCCCACAAGACGAACACCCGGTGCGCTCGCCAATACAGCCGCAATCCGGTCTGCCAGCAGAGGATCGGCAATGTCGATGGCGAGCCGGACCGGCTCGAGGCTTGGGGTCTCACTCAACGGAGTGGCCGCTCTCCGATTGTCAGACTGATCTCGCGGGCTTCTCCGGCCCGGCGCAAACCAAGCGTGACCGTCTGACCCACGCTCTCGGGTCCGAGAGCCCGCAGGAGCGACGACACACTTCGCAGCGGCTCGCCATTCCAGGTCATGAGGACATCCCCCTGGCGCAGGCCGGCGGCAGCACCGGGGCCCTGCAGATCGACGCTCATCACCATCACGCCCACTCCCTCTTCTCCCTGAAGCGTGACCTGCTGCAAGCCCAGCCCAAGATAGCCGCGCGAGATTCGTCCGTGCTGCTCGAGCTTCGCCGCAACCCGCTCGATGGTCGCACCTGGAATGACCAGCACACGCCGCCGTGGCCCGAAGACCGCCATCCCGAACGCTTGGCCGGCAGCATTGAGCGCAAGCCCTCCTTCGGCTTGCCCGCGCATCGCGAGATCGAGTTCAAGCCGTGCATCGATCGCACCGCCGCGCAGGCTCTGCCAAGGTCCAGCCACGCGGGAGACAATCCCAAGAGCTGCCGTTGGCGCGCCCTCCTCGGCGCCGACGATCAGAGCAAGCGCGCCGACGGCTGCCGGTATGGCTGCGATCGGAGCTGGTGGCAGATCGGAGCGATCGAGCCGAAGCAGGGCGATGTCGGTGGTGGGATCACGTCCAATGACATGAGCCGCAATGGGCTCATCTCCTGGAGAGATTGCCGCGATGTCCCCCTCGTCTGCCAGAGCCTCATCGGCAGTGACGATCAGACCGGCACGCCAGACGAAACCGCTCGAGCGGGACCGGTGCGAGTGAACGGCGACGATGCTTGAGCTCACGCTCGCGACTACACTGCCAAGAGCCGCGGAGATGTCCTGCAGGTGGATGCTTGAAGCGGGGTCGCTCATGACAGGCTCCTCGTCGTGAGCAGCCATGTGACCACCAAGGCCAGATCCCGACTACTCCCCAGATGGGCAGGCAGATAGCTCGCGTAGGGGAGGCATCGCCAAGGCGCGGAGAAGCCTTTGCAGATATAATCGGCTGCTGCAGAACTCCTTATAGCCGAAGGCAGTCTGAAATAACGGACGAAACTGATTCATCAACGTGCGCAGTCATTCAGGCGGTCGGATCCTGCTCGCGCAGCATCGCCATCACTTCGTCATAGGAAGGC
>NZ_LN811375.1:38443-50477 GCF_001006805.1 Microvirga massiliensis
TTACCGGAAGCTCCTACCAAAGATACTGGCGGATCGAGTGGAACGAGGTGTACCGGCAACCGGGCCAAAACGGTTGCGATAACCGTTCTTATCGTGGGCCGTATGTCTGGTGCTGCGATGATCTCGCAGAGCCCTGCCGCGCGTCGAGGTATGATCGGATAAGCCTTGCGCCGACGACGTCGTCCAGACCGCAATCGGCCGCCAAACAAGCCCATTCCCGAAAATCGACGTCGCGAGCGATCGCAAGGCTACGAAAAAGCGTGTCGGCGAGCTCAACCATCATCGATCCGGAGCCGCACGAGGTTCTTGGTGGCGATCGCGTCGCCGGCCGCCGCAAACGCCGCCGTGTTGTCGAAGATGCACCACGCCGCGATACCCGCAACGGCATCACGTGCCAGCTTCCCGGCAACTTCCGCCCGGCGCTCGGCGTCGTAGGGCGAGTAATAAATCCGGGGTGATCCGTGCAGACGGTAATACGACAAGCCGCGCCCGCCTCCGGGGTCTCCCGCTGTGGGCACTGGCGCCGGGTCCGCTGCGACCCGCGCGATCCGGAGATCCTTCAACAGCGCTTCGACTGCAGGCACGAACCAGGAGTCGTGCCGGGGCTCACACGCGATGCCGCCCGTAAACCGGTCACGCAGTTCGACCAGGAAACTGTCAGCCACCCCGTTCTCAAAGCGCAAGCTCGGAGGCAACTGGACCAGAAGAGGTCCGAGTTTGGGACCAAGGCCATCGACCTCCATCAGGAACTGCTCGAGGCGATCTGTGGCATCTCTCAGGTGTCTCTCATGGGTGATCGCCTTCGGGATCTTCACCGCGAATCGGAAGTCCTCCTGAACGGAGGTTGCCCACCGCTCATAGGTCGTGCGCCGATGAGGCCGGTAAAATGACGAGTTGATCTCCACGGCATTGAGCGCGCCAGCATAACGCTCCAGGTGAGATCCCTCGGCGGGGAAGAAGCACGCATGCTCCTTCGGGATACTCCATCCTGCCGTGCCGATTCGGATCACCGAGCGACCTCTCCGTCTACGCCAAGACTCCGGTGAACAGGGCCGGTTCGAAAATGTTCACCGTAAAAGCAGCTAACCTTTCGGGGAACTTTCAAACCTTCCCGCAAGCCCTGCAAAACCCCAACCAACCGCACTTATGTCCTTGCAACTGGTGCGAGCCGCGTTGGGCGTCCGGGCCCAAGTGCATGCGTAGCCTACTTGCGTACCCTCAAGTCGTACCGCAAACTCGCTGCACGGGGTGCTGACGCTGTTCGACTTCGAACCGCGAGGCGAAGATGTCCGGGATCTCACGCCGGGCCTGCTTGCAGCTTGGAACCAGCGGGATCGCAGCCGCGGCCCTTGCCGCGATGGCTGGCCCGGCAGGCGCAGCTCTTGGCCCCAACGACAAATACGATCTTCTCATCAAGGGCGGCGAGGTGCTCGACCCCTCCGGGCCGCTGCGGGCCAGGCGCGACATCGGCATCCGCCGCGGCCTCATCGAGGCCGTCGAGGCCGACATCCCGGCCGAGCGCACCCTCCAGACCCTCGACGCGGCGGGCCGGCTCGTCGTGCCGGGTCTGATCGACCTTCACACCCATGTCTATCCGTATGGTTCGGCGCTCGGCATTCCGGCCGACGAGACCGTCCCCTTCACGGGGGTGACGACCGTCGTCTCGGCGGGCGACGCAGGCGCCAACAACCTCGCGGCGCTCCGTCGTCACATCGCGGCGCAGACCCGCACGCGCATGTTCGCGTTCGTCCATATCGCCAACATCGGTCTGGCGGGCTTCCCGGTCGCCGAACTCTACAACATCGACTATGCGCAGGTGGATGCGTGCGCCAAGGCGATCGCCGAGAACCCGGATTTCGTCCTTGGCGCCAAGGTCCGCATGTCGGAGAACGTGGTCGCCCAGCACGGCGCCGAGCCGCTCCGCCGCGCCATTCAGGCCTGCGAGCTATCCGGGCGACCCGCCAGGGTGATGGTCCATATCGGCGGGGTCGAGACCGCTGCCCTGATGAGCGAGATCCTCGACCTCCTCCGTCCCGGCGATATCCTGACCCATTGCTATTCGGGTGCGCCGAACCTGGCGGGCCAGTTCACGAACATCGTCCAGGACGGCAAGCTGCTGCCCGCCGCGCTCGCCGCGAAGCAGCGCGGGGTTGTCTTCGATGTCGGCCATGGCGGCGGCTCGTTCGACTATACGGTGGCCGAGGCGGCGATCCAGCAGGGCTGCCCGCCGGACACGATCTCGTCGGACCTCCACGTCGTCTCCGGCAACACGCCGGGCATGCCGTTCCTGCCCTGGGTGATGAGCAAGTTCCTCGGCCTCGGCTTCACGCTCGACCAGGTGATCGCAATGGCGACGACCGCACCCGCCAAGGCGATCGACCGTGGCGAGACGCTGGGCACGCTTCAGACCGGCGCGCCGGGGGACGTGACGCTGCTCGAGGTGATCGAGGGGCCCGTCTCCTTCGTCGACACCCGCAACAACCGCCGCGAGGGCCATACCATCCTGCGCCCCGTGCAAACGGTGAATAACGGCGTGCCGTTCGGCCGTCCCTTCCAGTTGCCCTTCGCGGTGAAGTGAAGGATTGCCGATCCCCAAGGACGCCCTCTGCGTCTTCTCGGAGCGCAACTCCTACTCACCACGGTGGGCCAGAGCAGCAAACCCGAACGAGCACCCAGTGGCGCGTCTTCGACGCCACACGAGGACGTCCGTCCATGCGGGCACTGGCATTTGTGATGAATCGACAGTCTCGCTTCTATGTCGGCAGGTTGCAGCCGGAAGAGGTCGCAGAGGTGCTTGCGAGCGCGTGCGGCCACTGGGGTTCGTGCGCCGAGTATCTCCACAACACGGTGGCTCACCTCCAAGAGCATGGCGTTCGCGACTGCTATCTCTGGCGCTTGCAGGCGCTTGTGGCCGAGCGGATCGGGGCCACAGCGGCGCGTAATGGGCATCCTGCAACGACCGCCACTTCACAATGTTCGCGCGGGTCCTATTGCGACTCGATCGTGAGGGCTCGATCGGCAAAGTGAAAGGTCGTTCGTGCCGATTGGGACGAGTCGCCTGATCAGTGGTGCGGCTGAGGAACTTCGCCTCAGGACCACTCCAATGCTCTCTCATTCTTGCAGCACCGATCCCACGTCGCTCGGAGTGCGGCAGCTTGAGCGCGTTCCCGGTGCGCACTCTCCCGCAATCGTGAGATGACGAGACAGGCCACGTCCTTGGTAAGATCATGTTCCTCCAGAGCTTCTGTCTTGTGGACGAGCATTTCGATTGCGCGCTCACGCGCCGCAGCCCAGGTGTCGGGGGCCTGCGCTTGCGCAAGAAGATGGCGTTGGTGTCCGCCGTTTCGGTCCCTTACGAGGACCCTCCTGGTCTTGTCTGGAAGTGATCCGGCCCCTCGTGACGGCAGGTGCGCATCCCTGAATACGCTCTGATCCCATGGCGGCAAAAGATCGCCTATTCTTGTCGTGACCATGCATACAAGGCGTCCGGCTCCTTCTCCTCGTTCCGACTGCCATCGGTCGTCTCCACCAAGCGAAAGCCATGCCTTTCGTAGAAGCGGATGGCTCTTGTGTTGCGTTGGAAGACCCAGAGCCGCAAGGCCAGGTAACTGTCCATTGCCTTCTTGAGCAGCCTTGCTCCCACTCCCTGTCGGTGGAATTCCGGTCTGACGTAAAGATGGCTGACTCAGCGTTCGCGGAAGCCGCAGTAGCCCTTGATCGGGTCATCGCCGCAGATCCAGACCCGATGTTCCGGGAAGAAGCGATTTTCGAAGAACCACAGGTCCTCCTCCGGCGTGTAGAGTTCAGGAAGATACGGGAGACATGATCGAATGACGAGGCGGTGCAGGCGGGCCACCTCACGAGCCTCGTGCGGAAAAGCCTCCCTCAAGTCGTCTGATGGCATGGGATGCGAATAAAGACCCGCCACGTCACATGCTTCCTTCAGATGGAGTCACTTCAGTGCCGCGCTTTGAGCGATAGGCGCATCCCTGATTCGCACCTGGAACGAAAAGGCCCGGGGAATGCCCGGGCCGAGGAGGGTAGGGGAGGGGTGTCTCAGTGGCCACCCACCGACATCGCAGACCGCTGCGGGTTGTGGTCCTGGAACACGCTCGGGGTGTCGGGTCCCTCGACCTCGAGGATGCCGGCCAGGCCGCGCTCGACCCGGCTCAGGGCATGGTCGACGAGCACGTATTTGCCGGGAACCTCCAGTTTGAAGTCCACCACGCTGGCGCCCCCAGGAGGCGTGGTGATCGTCTGCACGTCGTTCAGGGGCGATGTGGTCAGCGAGCCCATGGTATAGACCTTGTCGAAGATCTCACCAATGACGTGGAACGACGAGGTGTAGTTCGGGCCCCCCACTCCAAAGTAGACCCGCACCGTCTCGCCGACCTTCGCCTTGAGTGGGTTCTTCTTGAGCGCCTCGGTGGTACCGTTGAAGACGAAATACTCCGGGCGCTCGCTCACGAGCTTCTCGATGCTCTCCTCCAGGTGGCCCTCTGCACCGAACGCCTGCTCGGTGTAGATCTCGCCCTGCATGACGTAGAACTCGCGATCGACCTTCGGCAAGCCGCCCTCGGGCTCGACCAGGATCATCCCATACATCCCGTTGGCGATGTGCTGGGCGACCATCGGGGTCGCGCAGTGATAGACATACAGGCCGGGGTTGAGGGCCTTGAACTCAAAGTTGCGGGTCTCCCCCGGGTTCGCCTCGGTCGCCTTCGCACCACCACCTGGACCGGTCACGGCGTGGAAGTCGACGTTGTGCATCACCATGCTGTCATCGTGGTTCTTCAGTTTCACTTCGACCGTGTCACCCACTCGCACGCGGATGAACGGACCCGGGACTTTCCGGTTGAAGGTCCAGTAGTGATAGGTCGCTCCGTCAGCGAGCTGGCCCGTGACCTCGACGGTCTCGAAATCAACCTTGATGCGCCGTGGGCCCCGAGCGCCGATCGGCGCCGGCAAGTCGGTTGGGTCGCGCACGACATTCACCGGTGCCTCAGGCGTGCCGTTCGCTGCAGGATGGCTCGCGTGGTTATGCTGGGGAACCGTCACTTCCGCAGAGGCGACCTTCTGCTGCGCAGCGGCCGGCAGCGGCTGAGCGAGCCATGCAGTCGCGCCAAGCGCAAAAAGAGCGGCGGTCGCAAGAAACGGCCTGCGGCTCAGGGTCGTCAGCGGTGTCACTTTCGTCTCCATCGTTTCGCACCGCCTGCCGGATCGATATGTTTCCGCCAGCGGATGAAAAGACATTACGGTGGAGGCGACGCCCGCGATTTGTTGCAGTGCAAATAGAAACGTGAGATCGGCGCTCAATACGGAACGTTTGACATAGATCAAATCCCGTTACGTGATCTGAACGGTGCTCATGTCTTGCAAACACCGCACCGGTCCGCGCACTACTCGACAGGAGAGCTACCGGATTCTTTCAATCCGGAATTGCCGTAGCGGATCATTCCGCTCCTGCCGGCAGGCGACAAAGCGCGGCACATCACTTGGTTCTGTCCAGATCGCAGTCACGCACCGCGGTCAATGTTGGAGATTGCCGATCGCATGCTGGAACCATTCCTCGTGAAAGCTCATTGCCTGCGCACGAGATGGAGGCCGCGATGCCTGACGAGAAGATCGATCGCAAGCGCCCGGCGCATGCGGAGAACGAGCCCAAGCCGATCCAGCAACGGCACGTCGATGACACGGTGGACGACAGCTTCCCGGCAAGCGATCCGCCCGCCTGGACGACATCAGCCTCGAAGAGTGTCGCCGCGGAATGCGAGCCCGACGACCTGAAGGACGCTCCCATCCCACCCGGCGAGGGCCTCGAGACAGAAGCCGGAGACACCGCTCGATCCAGGGCGGATCAAGTCTCCGGACTCGCTCGCGACCTCTACAGGCGGAGCCGGTCATACATGGAGCAGGGCCGGCGGCACTGGCCCGAGGCCGAGCGCTACTACCGGCAGGGCACTGAGGCCATGCGGAGGCCCGTGCAGGAGCATCCGCTCGCCACCGTGATTGCCGTCGGGGCTCTGGGCTGTGCCCTGGGCTGGCTGATTGGCCGCCAGACAACTGGTCCTGCCCAGACACGGCAATGGCATCCTGGATCCAACCGGCGCCCGCAGGAGCCCCAGAACTGGCGCCCGGCACCCCGGAGACACGGTGGCACACAGCGCTTCGAGGCGCACGACGAGGCCGAGGCAGCAAGCCACACGAGCAACAGCTTTTGATCAGACAGGGTGGTCGAGAGAGGTCGACAAATCGGCCTCCGAAATTGCCTTGGCCTCCCGCGTGTAAGCTGCTCTTATGATTCGTCCGGAATTGAGTGTGTCGGTCTCGACGCCGACGATGGCGGGCTGCCCTTAGACTAAGTCTCGGCGTGGTTCGTCGCGGTCAGCGCCACGAATCCGTTGGGATCGATGCGGCCCTTCTCGGCGCCCTCCCAGAACAGGATCGGCAGCCACGCCGCCACGTCTGGAATCCCGTTCGGCATCCAGCGGAAGCTGGTACGCCCCTTCGGGGCGAGCTTGCCCTGCAGTTCGTTGCATGGGGGTGGTAAATATTCAAATGAAAACCCATTCTGTTCAAACGCTGGAGAACGCCCGTGAGCGAACCGCTCTTCGATCTCGTCGTTCGTGGCGGCACCGTTGCGACCGCGAGCGACGTCTTTCGGTCCGATGTGGGAATTACCGGTGATCGCATTACGGCGCTTGGCACCGACCTCGGTCCTGGCCGGAAGGAGATCGAGGCTCGCGACCGTCTGGTCCTCCCAGGCGGCGTCGACACGCATGCTCATATCGAACAGCTCTCCGCGGCCGGGATCATGAACGCAGATACGTTCGAGAGTGCCACGCGGGCCGCGGCGTTTGGAGGCACGACGACCGTGATATCGTTTGCCGCGCAACACGTAGGCATGTGTCTCACGCGTGTTGTCGAGGAGTACCACGCTCTGGCGCGGCAGGGTGCGCTGATCGATTACGCATTCCACATGATCGTTGCCGATCCTACGGTCGAAGCCATCGAGGAGGACATCCCGGCCCTCGTCGCCGCAGGACACTCCTCCATCAAGGTCTTCATGACCTATGATCGGCTGAAGGTCGATGACGAGAAGCTCCTCGATGTTCTGCTTGCCGCCCGGCGCACGCAGGCGCTCGTCTGCGTCCACGCGGAGAACCACGGGATCATCGCATGGATGGTCAAGCGGCTTCTCGCGAAGGGCTACACCGCACCGAAATACCACGCGGTCAGTCACGCCCGCATCTCGGAGGCTGAGGCGTTCACTCGCCTGATCGGCATGGCGGAACTGCTCGACCAACCGATCATGATCTTTCATGTCTCGACCCGAGAAGGGGCGGCGGTGATCCGTGAGGCCCGTGGGCGCGGGGTCAAGGTCTTTGCGGAGACCTGTCCACAATACCTCTTCATGACCGCAGCAGATCTCGACAAGCCCGGTTCGGAGGGCGCGAAATGGATGTGCAGTCCACCACCGCGGACGACGGACGACCAGGAGGCGCTCTGGCGAGCGCTCGCACTCGGTGATCTCCAGACGATCTCCTCGGACCATGCACCCTATCGATATGACGAGAGCGGCAAGCTGATGGCTGGACCGAGTCCCACCTTCAAGCAGATCGCGAACGGCTTGCCGGGGCTGGAGACACGACTTCCACTCCTTTTCGACGCCATGGTCTCCAAAGGCCGCCTCGGTCTCGAGAAGTTCGTCGAGGTGACCGCGACGGCGCCGGCCAGGATCTACAACCTGCACCCTCGCAAGGGATCGATCGCGATCGGCACCGATGCGGATCTGGCGCTCTGGGATCCTGATCGCGAGGTAACCCTTGCGGACGAGATGACGCACGACCGCGTCAGCTACACGCCTTTTGCAGGCCGCAGGGTTCGTGGATGGCCTGTGACGGTCCTCTCACGCGGGCGGGTCATCGTCGACGACGGGAAGCTCTACGGCGAGCCCGGATCGGGTCAATTCCTCGCTCGAAGTGGGGGTGAGGCCGCGAGACCGGCAGGCCGCCTGGTGGCGGAGATGGACCCGACCAGGAATTTCGGTGCCGACCTCTTGTAGGTTCGGGTGTCATCGAACTCAATCCGGGGGTGGCGTCACACCCGTCTGTGCGGTGATCCGGCCATAGTGCTCGACTCGGCGGTGCCGCTGAAAATCGAAGATCGTCTCCTTGCCGAAACGGGTCGCGTCGAGATCACAGGGGTGGATGATGACGCCGTCCGTCTCCCCTTCCAGTTCGGCGACGATCTCGCCGTCCGGATTCACGATGCAGGTGCCCCCCATCAGGTGATGACCATCCTCGACGCCGGCCTTTGCGACGGCAATGACCCAGGTTGAATTCTGGTAGGCGCCAGCCTGGAGCGAGAGCTTGTGGTGGAACATGCGTTGCGCCAATCCCTCCTCGCTCTTCTGCGAGTTCACGGACGGGGTGTTGAAACCGAGAACCACCATCTCGACCCCCTGCAGCCCCATGACGCGGTAGGTCTCGGGCCAACGGCGATCGTTGCAGATGCACATGCCGATGATCCCGTCCAACATGCGCCAGACCGGAAAGCCGAGATCGCCCGTCTCGAAATAACGCTTCTCCAGATGTTGAAACGTACGGGCTGGATCGTATTCGTCGTGCCCGGGTAGATGAACCTTGTGGTACTTGCCAACGATTGCGCCCGAACGGTCGACAAGGATCGACGTGTTGAAGTGTCGGCCTTCAGGGGTCAGTTCGGCAAACCC
Organism: Microvirga massiliensis; assembly: GCF_001006805.1. GTDB lineage: Bacteria > Pseudomonadota > Alphaproteobacteria > Rhizobiales > Beijerinckiaceae > Microvirga > Microvirga massiliensis. The sequence continues at coordinate 47,178 of NZ_LN811375.1, forward strand.
GAACGACATTGCCATTCCGTGCTGCGCCGCCCGCTCAAAGAGCGCCCGCGTAACCGGCCCTGGCATCTCGCGCTCGAACCACTCGTCCGCGTCGGCGCGATTCTCGTAATACCATCGAGGAAAGAAGGTCGTAAGCGCGAGCTCGGGATAGACGATCAGGTCGGCATCCGCAGCTTTGGCTTCGTCCATAAGGTCCATCATCCGGCGCACCACTGCCTGGCGGGTGTCGGCCCACTGGATCGGCCCAAGTTGGGCAGCTGCTGTCCGGATCATGCGCATACATTGGATCCTTTTCTTAACTCGCCTTGATCTCTGCGGTGGCATGCATCTGTTCAGGCAAGGAGATCCGCGAGGGTCAGTGCGACGACCTTCGTGGCCTTGCGGAGATCTTCGAGCACCAGCTTCTCGTCGGCCCGGTGCCCGTTGGCTTCGAGCAGGGAGCGCGGACCTGCCCCATAGAGCACCGTCGGAATACCGGCCGCGCTGTAGAGCCGCGCATCCGTGTAGAGAGGCACCCCATTGGCCGGAATGTCCTCGCCGAGCACCGTGCGGGCATGACGCTGGATCAACGACACGAGCCGCTCATGGCCGGGCTGCGGTTGCAACGGCCGGGCGAGCAGAATGCGCTGCGTCCTGACCGTCACGCCGGGCAGACGCGCCGCGACCGCCGCGATCTGCGCCACGAGATCACGCTCGACGGTCTCCGGAATCTCCTCGGGAATCATGCGCCGGTCGATGCGCAGCGTCACGACATCCGGCACGACATTGGTGTTGATGCCCCCCGCGATGAGGCCCACCACCAGCGTCGGGTGCTCGATGCCCGGTACGTTCGAGCGGTTCGCCTTGTAGGACTCGCGTAGCTCGTAAAGTGACGCGAGCAGCTTCGTGGCCGCCTCGAGCGCATCGACCCCGGTGTCGGGGCGCGCCGCATGCGCGGACTTGCCCTCAACCCGGATCTCAAGATGCAGGCAGCCGTTATGCGCCACCACGATGTTGTAGGAAAAGCCGGCGCTCAGCACGTAGTCGGGCTTCGTGAGCTTCTGATCGAGCAGCCAGCCGGGCCCGACGAGCCCGCCGATCTCCTCGTCGTAGGTCAGGTGGAGTTCTACGGTGCCCGCGAGCGGCGCCTGGCTCTCGATCAGCGCCTTGAGGGCGAAGGCATAGGTCGCGAAATCCGACTTCGAGACCGCCACGCCGCGGCCATACATCACGCCGTCGCGGATCTCGGCCCCGTACGGGTCCGCGGTCCAGCCCTCGCCGGGCGGCACCACATCGCCATGCGCGTTGAGCGCCACTGTGGGCCCGGGCCCGAAGCGATGGCGCACAATCAGATTGGTGGCGCTGATCATGCCGTTTGCCCGCACGACCTCCTCCGGGACCGGGTGACGCTCGACCGTGAAGCCGAGCGCTTCGAGAAGCCGGGCTGCGGCTTCCGCATGCGGGCGGCAGTCGCCGGGCGGATTATCGGAGGGAACCTTCACGAGTTCGGCCAGGAACGCGACCTGCTCGGGATGGAAGCGATCCACGATGGACGGCAGCGTGGAGACCGGCGCGATCATATTCATGAGGAGAGTCCGTTCTTCAAGATTTGAGTGACAGGGTGCGCGGATCGAGGTGCATCACGAAGTCCAGGAGGATCCGCACCGCAGCCTCGGCGTCCTCTGCGGTGATCGCCTCCGCGGGATTGTGGCTGATCCCGCCGGCGCAGCGGACAAAGAGCATGCCCGTGGGGCACAAGCCACCGAGCACCATCGCGTCATGGCCGGCGCCCGAGGGCAGGCGCAGGAAGGTCAGCCCGAGGCGCGCGGCGGAGGCTGAGAGCGCCGCGACGAGCCGGTCATCGCAGAGGCAGGCCGGCGCCTCGTGTTCCCGCTGCAGAGCGAGACTGACGCCACGCCGCTGCGCGATCGTCTCGAGCGCCGTGCGGATTGCGTCGACGGCCTGCTCGCGCACGGCATCGACGGGCGAGCGGATGTCGATCGTGAACTGCGTTTCACCCGGCACGACATTCACGGCGCCCGGACGCGCCTCGATCCGCCCGACCGTGGCGACGAGATCGGGTGTCGAGCGGGCGCGCGTTTCAATCGCCAGGATCATCTCGGCCGCGGCGGCAAGCGCATCGGCCCGCAGCGTCATCGGCACCGTGCCGGCATGGCCGGCGACGCCCGTCACGGCAGCGGAGAGGCGTGTCGCGCCGCTGATCGCCGTGACGACGCCGACTGGCGCCTCGCCGGCCTCGAGCACGGGCCCCTGCTCGATGTGGAGCTCGATATAGGCCAGGACCTCCTCGGACCGGCGCGCCACCGCGCCAATCCGGGCCGGATCGCCCCCGAAGCCGACAAGGGCCTGTTCGAGTGAGAGGCCGTCGCAGTCGCGCTGAGCGAGCGTGGCGGGATCGAAGGTGCCCGCCAGGGCGCGCGAGCCGGCCAGCGTCGAGGGAAAACGCACGCCCTCCTCGTCCCCGAACGCCACGACTTCGATCGCGAAGGGCAAGCGCAGGCCCTGGCGGGCGAGTTCCTCGACACAGGCGAGGCCCGCGAGCACGCCGAGATTACCGTCATAGCGTCCGGCATCCCGGACGGTGTCGATGTGCGAGCCGATGAGCAGCGCGGGCGCATTGGGCTCCTGGCCCTCGTAGCGACCTACAACATTGCCGATCGGGTCGAGCGTGGCGCGCAGGCCGGCGTCGCGCATCCAGCCCATCAGTTCGTCGGCGGCCCGGCGATGGGCCGGCGAGAGATAGAGCCGGATGAGCCGGCCCGCCTCGTCGGTGTGGCGGGCAAAGGCCTCAAGCCGCTCCATCAAGCGAGCGCCAAGTGAGCGGCGAGCCTGAGGCATCTCCTCAACCGTACGGAGGGCTGAGTTCATGGCGGAACTTCCAGGATGTTGAGCATTGGAGTGCAATGCCCGCGCGAAAGAACTGGAATGATCCGGCTCACATGACGTGGCTTCTGCTCTCTCGCGCGGGATGCATTCTCTTACGCGGCCTTCTGGCGATTGCGCGCGATTTGCGCGTCGACGAGCGCGACGGTCTCGTCGATGACGGGGTGACGCATGTTTTTCTGGGCCGCGACCGCCTGCACGAGCCGGTCGACCCGCTCGATATTCTGCGCGCCGGCAAACAGGGCCCGCGCCGCCGAGGACGGCCGCACCAGCCCCTGCGCGGCCGCCGCATATTTCTCGAACGGCACCAGATCCTCGGTCGCGGCGCCGAGCCGGAGGCAGACCTCGCGCACGAAGTCGTAGACGGCCCGCGACGCCTCCGGATCCGCGTGCACGGCCTCCTGGATCGAGCGGGGC
>NZ_LN811375.1:52733-62265 GCF_001006805.1 Microvirga massiliensis
GGCTTCGGCGGGCAGGCAGACCAGCGTCACAGCATGCCCCGCCAGCGCCAGCTTCGTCCCAAGCAAAGAGCCATAGGAAGCGCCCAGGATCAGAATGTTGTAACTCTTCGACATGTTCGTTTCTCCCCCATTATGATTGTAGAAAGCGCGACGATCAGGTCACGCGAAATGGACGGCAGCGCGTCCCAAGCCCGGGAATTCGGCCTCGACGGCTGTCCCCGGATCCACGAAGATCATGCCCGTATACGAGCCCGTCGCCACGAAGGCGCCAGCGCTCAAGCTACGATGTTCAGGTGATCGATTCTTCGTAGCCAAGCCTCGACGCGCCGACCGCGGAGCTGGATCAGTCATCAACAAAAGCGACGGGACGGCACCATCCACCAGACGCCCGCTCGATGAGAACCGGGAAAACTGCAACCTTAAAGCCATATGGAGGCAGCTCGTTCAGGCGAGCCATTTTTTCAACATGGCAGTACTCTCGATCCCGCCCAGCATAATGGCCCGGGAAGAATGCGGCTTTGTTACCTTTCTTGAGCTCCTCAACCATCATCGGAATTGGAATATCCCAACCCCAACCATCCGTTCCCATCACGCGAATTCCTTTCTCTATAAGCCATAGAGTGGATTCGCGGCCCATTCCTGGGTGACGAAGCGCAAAATCCGGCCGGTCGAAATCCTTCCACCGATCCGTCCTGATCAAGACGATGTCTTTTGGCTTCAACGAGTATTCGATGCGCGACAGCGCAGATTCGAGATCATCGACAGAAATGACCTCGCCTGCCTGCTTCCAGGAAAAATCCAGGACGACTCCGTCGCCAAAACACCATTCCAGGGGAATCTGATCGATCGTTTTCGCCGGTTTGCCTTCGCTCGTCGGACCGTAGTGGATCGGCGCGTCTAGATGTGTACCGGCGTGAGTGGAGAGCGTGACACGCTCCATGGCGGAATGGACCCCTGGCACCGGCAAATCGTCCAGATTGATGCCGTACGCTTTGGCCCGACCTCTCGCGACCTCGTAGTGGTCCGTATACTCGATATGCTGTTCCTGCGTATCAAACGACGCGTTGCGAATTGGCAAACTCAGGTCCACGAGCCGCATTGCTGTCTCCATCCCTGGGGCGCCTCAAAGGCGTTCATCAGTGCTCTAGGGAGTATACTAACGGCAGTTTTCGTCGACAATCAACTCTAAAATCGTCGACAGTTAATTCGACAATCCTGGCTTACAGTAGGTGAGCAGCCGGACTGACCGGATAGCCCCGGCCGTAACTCGGGATCGAAGCGCTTGAGGAGGGTAGGTCGCAGAGGCCATGCTCCGACCCCTCGTGTGGAACTCTCTCTTGGCCGGGACTCCCGCTTCGCGACTTCCCACGTCCGTTGTCCGGGCGCCTGACACCTGATGCAGCCTTCGGGAAGTCGCCTGAACGGCCAGCTGTCAGAACAATGAAGTGCCAGCCACCGGTGGGTAGCCGGACTTTCTCAACACTCAGAGCCTCCTAGGAAGTCGGTACGAGCGTGGCTTCCGGCTGCTTGGGGAACGGGTGCTCTGTGGCCCAATGGCGGGCGATATCGACCCGACGGCAAATCCAGACCTCGTTATGTCGTTGCACATGGTCGAGAAAGCGCTGGAGAGCGGCCAAGCGGCCCGGACGGCCGGCCAGGCGGCAGTGCAGTCCGACCGACATCATGCGCGGACGGCGCGCGCTCTCCGCGTAGAGCACATCGAATGAATCGACGAGATGCTCGTAGAACTCACGGCCGGTATTGAAGCCTGGTGCGGAGGCAAACCGCATGTCATTGCAGTCGAAGGTATACGGCACGACGAGGTGTGGGCGATCGCCAACTTCGACCCAGTACGGCAAGTCGTCGTTATAGGCATCCGAGTCATACAAGAACCCTCCATGCTCCACGACGAGACGGCGTGTATTCTCGCTGATCCGGCCAGTATACCAGCCGACCGGTGGCGCCCCGGTCAGACGCTCAATGGCGGCAACTGCCTTCCGGAGGTGCTCAGCTTCCGTCTCAGGCGGGCAGTTTCGGTAATCAACCCAGCGCCAGCCATGCGCAGCCACTTCATGCCCGGCCGCTGCAACAGCACGGGCTACATCCGGGTTGCGCTCGAGGGCCATGCCGACAGCGAAGATCGTGGTCGGAATTGAACGTTCGGCAAATACATCGAGAAGCCGCCAGACGCCGACCCGGCTGCCGTACTCATAAAAAGACTCCATGACGAGATTGCGCTGATCAGGCCATGGTGACACACCAGCCATGTCGGAATTCAGCACCTCGGAGGCAGCGTCGCCATGGAGGACGCACATCTCGGCGCCCTCCTCGTAGTTTAGTACGATCTGCAGTGCGAGCCGGGCGCCGCCGGGCCAATTTGCTTGTGGAGGATTCTGGCCGTAGCCGACCATGTCGCGCGGGTAGAGCATATCCTACTGCCCCTCGAACTCGACACCGAGCGCGGCAGCGAGGTCGATCTCTTCGGTGGAATCGATAAGATTCATACGCTGCTCGATGTGATCGAGGTGGCGGATCATTAATTCGGCTGCTGAGCTAGCATCGCTGCGCTCGATGGCTTGCAAGATGTCGAAGTGCTCGGGGCAAAGGCACCCGGGGCTGCCTCGCCCTTCGTAGCGTGCGATCGACAGGGAATTGCGCGACAGAATGTTGTGCAGTGTCTCGGCCAAAATCGAGTTTCCGGCGAGTTCGGCGATCGCGAGGTGGAACTCGCGCGACGTGCGCACCGCGGCAAAGCGGTCACCCGTCTCCCAAGCCTTGGCTTCGCGCTCAAGAATGCCACGCAGGCGAGCAAGCTTGGGCTGGTCGGCTTGGCGCGCCACTGTAGCCACGGTCGCCGCCTCGATCACCCGCCGTGCTTCGCAGATCTCCTGCGTCTCACGCACCGTGGGCTCCGCAACGAATGCGCCGCGGTTCGGCTGTAGCGTGACAAGCCGCTCATGGGACAGCCACATCAGCACTTCGCGGATACGGGCACGGCTAACCCGGAAGATCTGGGCAAGGCGGTCTTCGCCCAGTTTAGTGCCGGGTGGAAGCCGATGATCGGTGATCGCGGTCACGAGAGATCGATGAATTTCGGCCGCTGGCGCACCAGCCGGCGCTCGCCCCCCGTCAGTGGCCTGCGAAGCTTCCGCTCCGATTGCGTTTGTCATTGTGATGCTCAGTCAGCGCTTGTCCGGCCCACAATGTCGGGCAGCCCTCAGGATTGTCAATAACCAGGTTGCGCCATGTCGACAATTGTGCTTCATTTTGCTGACATCACTATGGCAGCCGACAGGAGCGGGCATGGCCAGGAGAATTCGAATCGGGATGCTGACGCCGTCATCGAACACGGTGCTGGAACCCGTTACGGCTCGGATTCTCGCCGACTCGGAGGGCTATACGGCGCACTTTAGCCGCTTCCGGGTCACTGAGATTGCGCTGCACGGGGCCGCTCTTAGCCAGTTCGATCTCACTCCAATGCTGGATGCGGCACGGCTTCTCCGGGACGCAAAGGTTGACGCGATCGCTTGGAACGGTACCTCTGCAAGCTGGCTTGGGCTTGAAGCGGACCGCCGCCTCTGCGACACAATACAAAGCGAGATTGGTGTCCCCGCGAGCACATGCGTCCTGTCGCTTGTCGAAGTGCTCCGCCAGTCAGGTGCGCAGCGCTATGGCCTGGTAACTCCCTACACCGAAGACGTTCAAGCCAAGATTATCAGCAATTTCCGTTCGGAGGGCCTCGAATGTGCGGCCGAGCGGCACCTTGGCATCCGGGATAACTTTGCGTTTGGTGAGACCAAGCCTTCAGTTATCGGAAACCTGATCCGCGAGGTCGCCGTCGCTGGGCCTGACGCCATCATCGTCCTCTGCACGAACCTTGCCGGGGCGTTTGTCGCCGACCAGCTCGCGGCGGCGCTCGAGATCCCGATCCACGACTCTGTTGCGATAACGCTATGGGGTGCATTGCGTGCTGCCGGGCTTGACGTTCCAGCTGACATTACCTCCGCAACGCAGCTCACGCACTTCCTTGCAGAATCTGTCGACCGAGACATAGCGGCCGAGCACGGTATCTCCGGCTGACGACAAGTCGAAGTCTGGTATCAGCCGCAACCGGCTGCCCAAGTGCCGTCCAGCAGCGCAAAGCTGGCTGTCATCAACATACAAGAGGGTGGAATACACCCCGACCTGAGAAACGCTAGAGGAGAGACTTCCATGCGACACTTTCTTGGAGCCGGATTGGCTCTTGCGGTCGGGTGCATCGCGTCAGCCGGCGCCTACGCTCAGAAAACTGAGCTGCGCGCGATCGGCTTTGTGTCCACACACGAGCAATCAAAGCTAGAGCGGGAATTCTACGACAAGCTCGCAAGCCGAACGGATCTTGACATCCGCATCAACTTCAACCCTCTCGACGTGGTCGGCGTGAACATGCAGGACACACTCCGCGTGGTGCGCAACAGGACGTTCGACATCGTCGAAACAACAATCGGATCCGCTGCACGGGACGACTCCTTCCTTGAGGGCATCGACCTTGTCGGCGTATCGACCAACCTTGAAGAACTCGAGCAGGCTGTCGAAGCCTATCGCCCGGCGTTTGCGGAACGGGTGGCGAAACGATTCAAGGCAAAGGTTCTGACGCTTTTCCCCCTCGGGCCGCAGGTGATTTACTGCAACAGCGAGATCAAAGGGCTTGCCGATCTCAAAGAAAAGAAGGTGCGCTCCTACACACCGACCATGTCGGCCCTTCTTCAGCACATTGGAGCCTCCCCGGTAACGCTTCAGTTCGCCGAGGTTTATCCGGCATTGCAACGAGGCGTCGCCGATTGCGGAATAACGTCGCCCAATTCCGGCAACTCAGGAAACTGGCCCGAGGTCACCACGCATCTGTTCCCACTCGGCGTGAGCTGGTCAGTGAACGCTCACTTCATCAATCTCGATGCCTGGAATACGCTTTCGCCGGACACTCAACAGAAGCTCGAGGCCGCCTTCAAGGATCTCGAAAAGCAGTTCTGGCAGGTGGCGCGGGACCTGACCAAAGATGCAACAAACTGCAATGTCGGCGCTGAGCCGTGCCAACACTTCAAGAAGTTCAACATGAAGTTGGTGCAACCAACAGAGGCCGACCGTCAGCTCCTCAAGGATGCGGTGAACGCAGTGGTGTTGCCGTCCTGGAAGGCCACCTGCAGCCGCAACTATCCCGAATGCGCAAAGGTCTGGAATGACACCATCGGCAAGGAGCGCGGCTACCAGATCCAGTAGCCGGGTCCGATCGACTTCGGCCCGGGCGACCAGCACCGGGCCGCACACAAGTCCATGGAGAGAGGCATGATGCTTCGACCTATCGAGAACCTTTCGCGCCTTGCGGCGCTTCTCTGCGGCTACGCCTATCTCGGCCTGTGCTTCCTGATTGGCTTCGAGATCCTGGCCCGCCGCTTCCTGCATTTTTCCCTTCAAGGTGTGGACGAGATCGGCGGCTATGTTCTCGCCATCACCGTCGCATTCGGCTTCGGCTACGCTCTGATACAGGGCTCGCACACGCGAATCGATATTCTCCTCATGTATCTGGGTGAGCGCGGGCGTGCGATCTGCAATTTTTTGGCCCTCCTGGGCATTGCGGTGTTTGCGAGCTTCATGGCTTGGCGTGCATGGGATACTCTTCGCGAGACCCTTGAATTCGACAGCCTTGCCAGTACTCCCCTTCAGACCCCGCTGTGGATTCCGCAGACTCTGTGGGTTGCGGGGCTGGCGTTGTTCGCGCTGATCGCCATCGGCGGCGCAGTCCACGGCGCCATTCTGCTGGCCCGGCGCCCGGCGCAATTCAATAATGTCTATGGCCCTCCGTCACTCCAGAGCGAGATCGACGAGCAGATGTCTACTCTTGAGGAGAGCACTGTGCTCCCCGTCGAACAGGGAAGGACTGCGTGATGGTCGACGTTACCGGTGCCGTCGTAGGCTTCGTTCTTATGCTGGTGATCATGATGCTTGGCCTGCACGTTGCTGCAGCCATGTTCATCATCAGTGCACTGGGTGCGCTGGTTTATCTCGGACCAGCCCCGCTGTTGAATTTTGGAACGCAGCTCTGGGCGGTGATGAACGACTTCATCCTGACTGCCATCCCGCTGTTTGTGCTGCTCGGTGAGTTGTTGATGCGCAGTGGCGTGACTCAACGCATGTATGTGGCGCTGTCGCACTGGGTATCCGGCATGCCGGGCGGTTTGTTGCACAGCAACATCGGCGCAAGCGCTCTCTTTGCATCGGTGTCCGGGTCTTCGGTGGCAACTGCAGCCACAATTGCAACGGTGGCATTGCCGGAGTTCAAGCGCCGCCGGTACAGTGAGCGGCTTGTCCTCGGCTCGATCGCCGCCGGAGCAACGCTTGGTATTCTGATCCCGCCAAGCGTCAACATGATCATCTACGGCGCGCTGACCCATACGTCCATCGGGCAGCTTTTCATGGCTGGCTTGCTTCCGGGCTTGGTCCTGACTGGTCTGTTCATGGTGGCTATCATTGTCATGTGTCTGCTCAATCCCGCTGCCGGTGGCGTTGAAGCATCGCCGCTGCCGATGGCAGAGCGCCTGAAGAGCTTGCGTGATCCTATTACCGCCGCTCGGGATCTTTGTGGTGGTTATGGGCAGCATTTATTTCGGTTGGGCGACACCGACAGAGGCGGCAGCGGTCGGCGTCCTGGCCGCATTTGGATTGGCAGGCTTCTATGGCGCCTTGTCGTTCCACATGCTGCACGAGGCGTTTCTCTCGACCATGCGCACGACCGCCTTGATCCTGCTGATCATCGTGGCTGCATTTTTTCTTAATTTTGTTGTCGGCGTTCTTGGCGTGCCGCAGGCAATGACAAAGTTCGTCAGCGAAGTCGGCGTCACGCCACTCACGCTGATCTTGGTGCTCTTTGTGTTTTACCTGGTCCTCGGCTGCTTCATCGAAACGCTTTCGATGATGGTCGGCACCATTCCGATCGTCTTCCCGATCGTCGTCCACATGGGTATCGACCCGGTCTGGTTCGGCGTCTTTCTCGTGCTGATGATGGAGCTTGCGCTCGTGACTCCCCCAGTCGGACTGAACCTGTATGTGGTTCAGGGCATCCGCCGTCAGGGCCCGGTCACAGATGTCTTTGTCGGGGTTGCCCCCTTCGTCCTGACGTTGATGGCGTTTGTATTCGTGATCATTGCCATGCCTGGTCTCGTGACCTGGCTGCCCCGGCTGATGTACTGATGACGGCGGATACAATCGTCCGTCTTGGTGCAGGCGAACTCGCCCGCGCTATGCGGGAGCGGCGGCTCTCCGCGTCCGATGCGGTCGAGGCAAGCCTCGAGCGAATTGCGGCCCTCGACGAGTCTCTTCAGGCTTTTGTCACGGTCGCAGCTGACGCGGCACGAAAAGAAGCCAAGGAGGCAGATCGTGCATCGGCACCTCGTGGTCCGCTGCACGGAGTTCCGGTCGCTGTCAAAGACAACACGGCGACCCGGGGCATCCGAACGACCCACGGCTCCTGCCGGTTCCGCGAGTTTGTGCCGGAGAAGGACCACAATTGTGTCGCGCGACTACGCGCGGCAGGCGCAATCGTTATCGGGAAGACCAACACCCCCGAGTTCGCCTTCGGGGCGGTCTGTCGGAACCCGCTTCGAGGACCGACCGCCAACCCATGGGATCACGAGCGCACCTCAGGGGGGTCGAGTGGCGGCTCGGCGGTGGCGGTGACGACTGGCATGGTTCCACTTGCGCACGGCACCGACTTTGGAGGCTCGGTCCGCACGCCTGCCTCGTTCTGTGGCTGTGTCGGACTCAGGCCGACTCCCGGCGTGATTGCCGATCCCGATCGAGGGCTTGCCTGGAACACGCTGTCGACCCATGGCGTGCTCGCGCGCTCCGCCGGCGACGCTGCACTCATGCTGTCGGTGCTCGCCGGACCGGACCTCTGCGATCCCACCTCGTGGCCGGCAAAAGACGAACCGGGTCAGGCTAAAGCGAGCCACGACGCTTCACGCTGTGCAGCGTCACTCGACCTCAATGGATCATTTCGGGTCGATGAGGAAGTCGCAACAGCCTTCGAGAGCGCAGTCGCCAGCGTTGCCCGAGTGCTCGGACCTGTTTCGCGAGAGGCGCCGGATTGCACAGGGGCCTCCCAGGCCTTCCAGACCCTAAGGGCAGCTCTGTCCTGGCACAATTTCAGGAGGCTGCTCGCTGCCGGCACGAACGATCTCACGCCATCCTTTGTGTGGAACGTGGAGCGGGGTAAAAATCTGCCGGCGCAGGCCTATCTCGAGGCGGAAGCCGTGCGCAGCCGGGCCTATCGCTCCTTTGCCCGCTTCTTCGAACGGTTCGACATCCTGATCCTGCCGGCGGCCAGCGTACTGCCCTTCCCGAATGCACAGGAAGAGGTGACGGAGATTGCCGGCCAGCCATGCGAGACAATCATCGACTATCTTGCGCCGACTTACCTTGTGTCGCTGGTCGGATTCCCCGTCCTGTCTCTGCCCTGCGGTCTGACGACTGATGGGTTACCATTCGGGGTCCAGCTTGTCGCTCGTCCATACGATGAAGCACGGCTGCTCGCCGTTGCAGAGCGGCTTGAAACTGCGGGGTTCCGGCATCTCTGGCCGGATCTTGTCGGTGTGGCCTAGCAATGCGCATCAAGGTCATCAATCCGAATACGAATCGTATTCTCACGGACCGCATCGGTGCGACGGCGCGCGCAGTGGCAGCACCTGACACCGAGATCGTCGCGACGGTTCCAGAAGCCGGCCCGTCAGCGATCGAGAGCCACTATGATTTGGCGCTAGCAGCAGTCGGCCTCCTACAGGAGGTTCGCGATGGAGAGCGGCAAGGCATCGACGGATATGTGCTCGCCTGTTTTGGCGACCCAGGATTGCATGCCGCGCGGGAGATCGCCTCAGGACCAATTGTTGGCATGGCCGAGGCGGCCATCCACGCCGCGAGTTATCTGGCAACCAAGTTCAGCATTGTCACGACACTGGATCGCATGCGCATTGTCGCCGAGCGTCTTGTCGTATCCTCTGGAATGGAGCGCCATTGCCGCGGTATCCATGTCATCGATATGTCAATCTCCGCCCTCACCGATTCTAGGTCCAACGTGAAAGGGCCTTTGATTGACGCCTGTAGGAAAGCCCTTCACGAAGATAGATCAGGGGCGATCGTACTCGGCTCCGGTGGCATGGCTGGGCTAGGACCGGGATTGTCGCGAGAACTCGGTTGCCCTGTCATCGATGGTATTGCCGTCGCCGTGAAACTCGTGGAAGGTCTCGTTTCTCTTGGACTTTCCACCAGCAGAGTCTTTGATCTAGCGCCACCAGAACCTAAAGCATATTCTGGCATTCTAGCTCCCTTTTCGTCCGAATGATGTATCCGCCCCGCTTGAGTTTGGGATCCGCCGGGCACCTCTCTCGTCATCAGCGTAAGGTTTTGGAGACAAGTGACTTGAGTGCCCAGGCTGCTGACAGAATCGCGCACGAGGAGCCACGTCATGCCGACCTTTGACACTCTCATCCGCGGCGGCACGGTT
>NZ_LN811376.1:0-16287 GCF_001006805.1 Microvirga massiliensis
GGGAATCCCAGCGCGGTTCAGCCTTTCTGCAGGGGCTGTCGTCTGCAGCTGCCGGCCCGCCGGCAGGCAAAAGAAACCCGCTCGGCATGGGCGATGACCGAGCGGGAAGGTCAGGGTTGGATCCGTGCTCCGCCGTGCACCGGATCCGCGTCCAGATTGCGCCTCGCTAGGTTGAGCGTCTGTCTGCTGGAAAACACACAGCACCCGGCCAAGCGGCCAGGCGGAGATAGGCCAAAAAGCCGAAGAGCCGGTGTAGGCCATCTTCGGAGGGGTATCGCCGGCTCTTTGCGGAACCCCGGCGGCCGGCTGCACGTTCTACATACGATCACAAGAGACAGGTGATTGGCGGGAGTGATGGCCCGCCATAGGACATAGAGAGCCCCGTTCGGCACCAGCCGGGCGGGGCCTTCTGCGTCAGAGGTCCGGATCAGATCACCCGCTTACCCCCGTGCTGCTGCACCAAGCCAAGGGGCGGGCCCAGCACAGCCATTCGACCGGGCGGAGATCGGCCCAGGAGCCGCACCGGAACGGCAAAGAGCCGGACCGTGTTGGTCCGAGGGGCTTAGAGCTGGAGGCCATTATGATTGGACGGTGTCTACTCGTCCCAGCGTTCGTCCTCGTCTCCGCGAGCCCTGTCCTCGCGGGGCCGTGTTCCGAACGTCTCGCCGAGTTGGAAAAGTCGGTAACCGCGCAGCAGGAAGGTGGCGGTCCTGCCTTAGAGCCACCGGCTGCAACCGGTACTACAACCTCGGTGCCTGCCGCGACACCTCAGACCCAGAAGGCCAACCAGGCCTTGCAGATGCTGCAGGAGGCCAAGCAACTCGACCAGCAAGGCAAGGAAGCCGAGTGCATGCAGAGGGTCTCGCAAATCGAGGGGATGATTCCCGCGAAGGCGAAGTAATCTACCTCAGGGATGCTGCCTTTTTCGATCGACGAAAGCAGCGCGTTCCGGCACCCGAGAACAAGGAGGAAACCTATGCGTAGCTTTTCGATGAGTATCACGGCGGCGGCGCTGGCGGTCAGCATGACGGCGGCGCTGGCCCAGACCGGCGGACCGGGCGGTTCGAGCGGACCGTCTGGCGGTGGTGCTGCCGGGTCGCAGGGAGGCGCCACAGGCGATTCCAGGGGCGACTCCGCGGGCGGCCCGACGGGCACGGGTGCGATCTCCCCTGGCTCCCCCGGCGGGCCGACCGGCGGTGGCGCTGCGGGGACGATCGGTGAGGCCACGGGCGGCGGCGGCAACACGAGCCCAACGACGCCCCAGGGCGGCTCCTCTGCTGGCGGCACTACGGAGAAGCAGTGCCCTCCAGGAACGCCAAGACCGTGCTGAAGGTAGCCGGCCTAAAGTAGGCGGAATGTAGGAGGTCGAGCCGTTACGCAACGCCGGCCCGAGCTCAGATTGTCCGGATCGGATTAAGGGTTCGTTGACGCTGCGGCAGCCGCGACGTTCCGCGCGAACTGAAGAAACTCGCTCCAGGTGCAGAGAACGGAGTCGCACTTCCAACACAGCACTTCACTCTCGTCCGTGAGGCCAGACGGGAGCACAAAGGATGAACCATCACAAACATCACAAACGAATTTTCTCATTGCCCACACCCCGCATGATGCTGCTGCTTGTTGCCAGCTCTCTCAACTTCGCCCCAGACCTGCACTGAGCGCCATCTGCCGTCTGGCCGATGAGACACTGTCGCGCGGGGCGTGAGCCGCGGCGGCAAGCACGTACCATGTCATTCCGTTACGAGATAGGTAGAACCTCGTAATTGCCGCATTGGGCCGACCCGGATTATCGAGCGCACATAACAAAGTTTGCGTATTCCCGGGGTGCGGGGGCAGCCAGGTAACAAGGCCGCGACACCAGTGACAAAACTGGGCGCGGCCTTTCTTTCATCGTCCTCGCGGGGGATCGCGGCTCGTGATCAATTCGCCAGCACCCGATGGACCAAGCCCTTGCCGATGCCGAGCCGCTGCGCGATGGCGCCCATGCTGAAGCCCTGAGAGGCGAGGGCCCTAAGTTCGTCGTCAGACCATAGACTTTCCGGCACACGACCCCACGTCGTTCGTCGGAGGACTTATGATCAAGCTCGCAATCACGGCCGGTATATTTGTCCTGGCCATGCCAGCAATGGCACAAGAGCCCGCGCCGTCTACTTGGCGAGATCCTGATACACAGTGCATCTACCTCAAGGTTGGAGACACCTAAGTCTTCGGTATCGCCGCGATGGCACACCGGATTGCGCAAATGTTAAGCGGGATATTCCTGGCGCAACCATCACCCGGGACGATCTTCAGGAAATCACGCGCTCCATCGAGGCCTTGCGCCGGGACATCGGCGACGTCCGCCGTATCATGGCCGATATGGGCCGCAACCTAGAAGATATCCGCCGCCAATCCAGACAGCCGCCAGCGCGGTAGTGCTGAACTCTTCGCCTCGCTCGCATCTCGCGTAAGCTTGTTGCGGCATCCTGCATTCGAGGTGCACGACATGGACAGCGTGGCGAGACTCACGGCCCCAGGTGTCTGGACCATCGAGGCAACGGAAGGCATCGTCCTCGGTGCCATCGAGAGTCGGCCCGAGGGGTTTGTGATCGTCCCGAGCGTCGGGTCCCAGCTCGCCGATTTCGACGTGCCGCCCTATGCCTCCCTTGATGCGGCGCTCGCCGGGGTCGGAGCGCATCTGCAAGGCACTTGCACCTTGAGCCGAGAGCAGCCATGACCGAGCTCCTCCCGGTCTGAGTGCTTACGCAGTCTGTGTCAGGCCCGCGAGCGCAGCGACAACGAATGAGCCCAGCAAGAAACCGAATAGCGCATGGACGGCAAAGTAGGCGAGTTGCCATCCATTCAGTCGCTCCCGATAGGGATCGTTGAAGAAATCATCAAACTCTTTGTTCAGCGAGACAATCGGCAACAGGTGGTCGAGACTCGCACCAAACATCCAAGCCACACCGTTGTCCCGCGCCTCACGCGAGAATGACAGGACCAACATGCCGATCAGCGTGAACCCCACCACCCAATAGAAAACCCGGAATAGTCCGCTGCCGATGCCGTAGCCGATCAGCACCTTCAGCAGCCATAGCCAAGCGGCCTCCAAATAATCATCCCTTTTCCAAGCCTCAGTTCGCTCACGCTCACGCGCCGCGTAGAGCACAGCCTCGGCTCGCTCTGGGTCTCCCATGGCTCGCATAACGCCGGCAAGCTGCCGGTAAGGCTGGTGGGCGAAGTGCGGGTCACGCCCGAGCCAGCTTTCATACCAGCATGTCTCGCGCTGGCGGATGTCTCGGCCGGCACCCGGATCAGCCCCGAGTTGCTCATAAATGAAGCCTTGCAGGTCGAGCCGATTGGGCCAAGCGTCTCGGTTGGGGCAAGGCTCAGATCCATCCAGCTGATCCAGCAGGATCTTGGTACGGGTGCCCCGCAGGATCAAACTTGCGTTCGCAGCCCAGTTCGGTGGCGCAGATTGACTGTTGCCGAGACGGAGTTCACCGATTGAGGTGCTGGTGAGATCCAGGCCGGGCAGTTTTGCCCCGCTGAGGTCGAGTGTCCCTTCGATCCGGGCAAAGATGATTGCCGGCGTCTGCTCGAAAGTCGAACCGCTCATGAACAGAGGGCCCTCGATCTTGGCCCCCACCAGCCGCAGTGGTTCGCCGCGCACGGCTGCACCTTCATTCAAAAAGAGATTGCCGCTGGCCCTTAGACCGTCGGCGACGATCCCGTCCTTAAAGGATGAACCGCTCACGGAGAGATCACCTTCGATCCTGGCTCCGCGCAACAACAACGGCCCACCCACGAGCGCTCGTTCATTCAGAAAGAGATTGCCGCTGACCTTTAGGCCATCGGCGGCGATTCCGTTCTCAAAGGTCGAGCCGCTCATGGACAGATCACCTTCGATCTTGGCCCCCACCAGCCGCAATGGCCCGCCGCGCACGGTTGCACCTTCCCTCAGGACCTCCCTCAGGAAGAGATTGCTGCTGGCCTGCAGGCCATCGGCGGCGACCCCCTTCTCGAAGATCGAACCGCTAAGAGAGAGCAGGCCATCCAAGCGCGCGCGGGCAAACCGTACTTCGCTTTCAAAGCGGCTGTGATTCAGCCAGACCTCGGCAGAGATGTGGGCTGCCGTAAGATCGAGCAGCTCGGAAACCCGCGCCCCGATGATGCGCAGACCGGGGAACGGCAATGCGCTGCGCCAGTGCTCCTGGGTCAGCACTCGCTCAAGAAAGGCTGCGCTGATCGCCCGGCATGGGTCACGCCAACGGGGATCGTCACCAGCACGCGGGTCTAGATATGCGTCGCAATACCCGTGCAGGTCTGCTACTTGGCCGGACCGCACCTTATCCCAAACCCAGATTTCCGCTGGGTTCTGACCTGGGTTCTCTGGCTGCTGCGGTTGAACTTGCTGAGCCTGCGCCAAGGCAAAGCCAATCATCCCGAACATTACGAATATCGAGAGTGCACAGCGCGACATGACCTTCTCCTGAAGGTCGTGGACGGGGACATGATGCAGGATCTGCAGCAGGCCGTCCAAGGCTCAGAGTCACCCCTTTTGTAACGCTGCTAGAACAGCTTTACAGAGTCTCCAGCCCAGCTTTACAGCTAAAACAGCTTTACAGCTTAACAGAGGACGGCGATGGCGGTTTACGGGTATGTGCGGGTCTCGACAGACCGGCAGGCCGAGGAGGGCGAAAGTCTCGGCGCCCAGCGCCGCACGGTCGAGGGCTATGCCATGATGCAGGCCTCACCCTAGACCAGGTGTTCGTCGAGCGCGGCGTGTCGGGCTCCAAGCCGATCAGCGAGCGGCCGGAAGGCACCAAGCTGCTCGCGATCGCAAAACCCGGTGACGTGATCATCACCCCGAAGCTCGATCGCATGTTTCTCTCGGCGCTCGATGCCCTCGACGTGCTCGCGAAGCTGAAAGAGCGCGACGTGGCGCTGCACATGATCGATCTCGACGGGGATGTCACCGGCAACGGGATCAGCAAGCTCGTGTTCACGATCCTCTCGGCCGTCGCCGAGGCCGAGCGCGACCGGATCCGGGAGCGCATCGCGGAAGTGAAGCGCGATCAGAAGCAGCGTGGGCGGTTTCTCGGCGGCACAGTGCCGTTCGGCTACCGGCTCGACCAGAATGGCGAGCTCGTTCCCCACGAGGCGCAGCAGGAGGCTATTCGCGAAGCGGTGGCCATGAAGGCCGCGGGCGTATCGCTCCGGGCCATCGCTGACGCACTCCAGGCGAGAGGAAACTCGATCTCACATGTCGCTGTGTCTCGTGTGCTTCGGGATCATGCCCGTGCTACTTAAAGGCTCGAGGAGCGAGCCCGAATGCACCAATACGCGTCCAACACCTGAACTGGTTCGCTGGCTACTTCCTCCCCGTATTCACCCCGTTGTTTCCTGATAGGAAACGATGCGCGAGATTTTCCTGCCCGCGCGATCGCCGCTCCACGAGGCCGGTTTCTTAACTGCTCCCCCTATCCGTCTCAATCTGCTCTGTCAGCTGGCCCATCGTCTGATCCAGGTATTGAGCTGCCGCTGCTACGCGATAGCCTCGTGGGTGATCTTGCTCCTGTGCTCACAGCCTTCTTCGCTCAAAGCATACTGACGCGCGTGCGTAAGGACACGCCGCAAAAGCCCAATTCACGCAAATATTCGAACAGCACCTGCTAATTGATACGCCTGAGGGTAGTGTTGCTTTAGGATAAGGGCACACACTGCCGGGGTGGCTCAAACGACAACTTGCTATGAGTGTGCCAAGATGGCTCGCCTATATGGGTGGATTCCAACAATATTCGCCTCGGCTCTGCTTGTGCAATCTGCCTATGCACAAGTCACGCCACCGGTCGGCAAACAAATCGTAACGCTTTCCGGTAGAGCAAGCTTCGTTATGGAGACCCGAGAATTCGCATCGCAGCAGCACACGCTGACATACTGCGAGCCACAGCGGCTCTGCCTAATCGACGGCTATCCAACCTTCGGTGCGGAAGGAGTCGTGCCCCGGCTTCAGGTCACTGACCTGGCGTTGATCCTCGACGGAAAGCGTATCCCTCTGGAGCATCGTGGCATGTTCAACCCGTGGTCACCTGTGGAGGGAGAGGACCTGCACGTTCGGATTGTTGAGGATGCACCCAATGGGCTGCGCATTCGCGGAGAATTCTCGGATGGATCGGCCGCATACCTAGCGGAGTGGCTCGTGATCGGAGGCGGATCCGCGCGCGTGCTCATCGATTGCGTGGAGTGCGTGGCGGCGCGTGCCGCGGCAAATCAGAGATAGTCGGAGACACATTAAATGGTAGATATCGTTTTCAAGCGCACTGGCACTGTCAACGCGAATGGCTCTGTGCCCGGGGAGTTGACGATCGGGACCAAGGTATGGCCCACGATCGAGCGCGGAGGAGGATACACCTTCGTCCGCATGGGCGAGTATACTCTGAAAATGGACATGAAAGCCACGGGTCGTAAAGTCCAGTGTTTGCGTTTTGATCACGCCGGCATTCGCACGCATCTCATCCATGATGCACTGAATGACAGCCACACAAATCTTGAGGGATGCATCGCCCCCGGACTGAGTTCAGATGCCGACGGCATCAAGCAATCAGCGGAGGCCATGAAGGAAGTGTGGCTGGCTCTTGGAGGGTTCACTCAGGGGACAAACAAGACCATCAGAGTGGAGAACAACATCACTGGTGATGAAACCGCCGAGGCTTGGATACGACGCCGACAGGCCGCGGGTAAATACTAATAACTCGCCGGTGTTGTGCACGGCTTCTGGATCAAGTGAACAGGGGATTAGCCGCTGATCAAGCTCCGGTCTGTTTTGGACAGAGACAGGACGAGATCTATAGCAGGGGGAGGCCTATGTTGCCGGGCGGTCGCCGAGGATACCGACGATCGTTGTGCCGTCGAGCTGGCGGAGAGTCTGTCCTCAATGGATGACGATCCGCGCGTAACGCGCGCGAGGTGATACCGGTGCCGGCAGGCCTGATCTCCCTCGACCGAGCCTAGAGGCTCCCACGCCGAGAGGCCGCCGGCGTCATGTTGATGCGCGGTATCGCGGAGGCTCTTAACGCCCCCGAGATCCAGTCCCTGCGCGACGGACGATGGCCCCCACGAGCGCCAGCCGGCTTCTCGAGCAGTCTGTGAGGCAGGAGCAATAGGGTGAAATTTCCCTGGCAGGCCGGGCTCCGCTCTCTCCACGTATTGCGTTGCCACGCTGGCAACATTGGTCAGTTATTTTCCCCTCAGGGATGACGCCAAGCGACGGCCGCGAAAGCTTCGGCACGTCACCCGTCTGAACACCGCTATCCTGAAATAATCCACAGGTTTGTGTTCAGGCCGACGTTCATGGCTTGTTCCGTTACGTCACGTATGGTCAAGACTCCTTGGAGGCGGCAGACCAGCACAAGCGTTTCATATGAGAGTTTCAGCTGTTAGTATCCCTGCTTTCCCGCCTCAAAACGGCCGCGCTCTTCAACGAGCGGTTCAGCATCCCGTGCTGTAGACAAATCCTGGCGAATTGCGCCCCTCAGGGCCAAGGCTCGCCGGATCACCGCGTGGGCCGCAGGGCGCTCTGTCCCGAAGCCGACCTGATCGCCTGGGCCGGGAGCAAGCTCGGGCCGCGCTGGCCGCGCGGCACCGCAACTCAACCAAGCCTGTCCCTTAATCCGTAAGAAAACCGCCCCGGAGCCAGCAACTCCGAGGCGGTAACGATCAGTCATCATGGGATAATGGACTGACGTTTACCACATCGGACGCGGCTTGTCCTGGGCTCCAATGATGGAGCCTTTGGATGGCAGAGCATTTCCACAGCGAAAGCTTCCGTGCGCGGGCGAAGAACACCGTGCGCGGGCTGTTCGACCTTGCACGCGGATACTGGCCTCAGCATCCGCGATCTCATGCTCTATCGGACCAAGAACGGAAGCCGCTGGAGCGCTCCGCGGGGCATCCCACAACTCGAGGAGGAGGGCATCGTCCGAGGGGTGGGCGGCAAGCATCAGTCCAGCCAGAGCGTGGCCCGGACGAGCCAGGAGGCACGCAGGAGGTTCACGCTCGCTATCCTGGCCGCGCGCAAGGCCCGCTATCCCAAGGCCCTCAACGGCGGGAGGAGCGCATGACCGCCTCCCCCAAGCCCCGCATGGCGAGCCAGGAGGTCCTGGCCGAGGCGCTGGCTCTAGCGGCGCGGGGCATTCCTGTCTTCCCGTGCAAACCGGCTGACAAAGCGCCACTGGTCGCCTCATGGCGCAAGGAGGCCTGAACCGACCCCGAACAGATCCGGCGGTGGTGGCACAGATCGCCACTCGCCATGATTGGCGTGCCGATGGGGGCAGCGTCGGGCCTGTGGGTAGTCGATCCCGATGTGCCCGAGAAAGAAGGCGAGCCTGACGGCCTCGGTCTGGGAGGGACTGCTCAAGAAGTACGGGAGCATAGCAACCCGCATCCACACGACGCCATCCGGCGGCAGGCATGTGCTGTTCCGGTGGAGCCCAGAGCAGCCGCTGGGAAACCGGACGGGAGCGCTGCCGGAGGGCATCGACGTCCGCGGTGAGGGTGGAAGGGCGCCCTCTGGTACAACGAATCCGGGGCGAAGCCCAACACGATCGTGCGCTTCGATCCGCAGACGGAGCAATTCCAAACCTGGGCGATCCCGGGCGGCGGCGACATCGTGCGCAACATGGATGTCACCCGCAATGGCAATCCCGTGACCGCCAAAAGCCTCGTGAATGCAGTTGGTCCGGTGGATGGGAAGTGACACTGCGGGCCGGTCTGGCAGGAGATTGGAGGAACCCTCCCGATTCTCGTGCCGGTCCGCTCCAGGCACTTTCCGGATGCATGGCGGGTGACTGCTCCAGGTGTCGAGCGGACCTCGCAGGAGAGCGGGCGCGCTTCGGGATCCGGCCCGGGCGGGCCCCCTTAGCTGCCGGATCGTTTCTGCCTTTGCTGATCTTCCCATCGCATCCGTTCCCGGACGCCGCCCTCAATCCCTGCGCTGGAGGGCATCGGCCGATGCAGGTTTCCGGAGGTCGCAGGAGCAGGAGGAGCCGTCTCGATCTGCACTCTGTGATAGATGTTTGCGGCGATGCGCTCAGTGAGATCGGCAGGACGCGGTGCGCCGTGACAGCGGCCTGCGCCTTCCAGCCGACCGCGACCTCATTCGTGGGGTAGATCGAGGCCCCCGTCCTCCAACTGCGCCGGCCGCCATATGTCGTCATCCATCGTGCATCACCTCACAGCGATCTGCTCGGCCCGATGTTACGCCTCTTGTGAGGATCATTAATCGAGCGAACCGAAGAGCGCGACGCGCAAATTCGCCCGAGATGTCACCCGATAGTCTGGAGCAATACCGTGGTCATTTTGATCGGAATCGAAGGCGCCAAGGGCGACGCCCGCGTCCAAGGTAGCGGCTACGAGGGCAGCTTCATCCACAGAATGGTGATGAACTGGCCGGATCAAGGCTCGGCGCGTTATGTTGCAGGCCCAAAGGTCGAGGTCGGCGGGATCACAAGCGCTGCTGTGAGTGGTTTTACACACGTTATGACGCTGTACAGTCAGCCAGACGTCTGCGGAGTGATCCTGGCGGGCTATAGCCGAGGCGGCGCCGCGGCCATCGTCGCCGCGAAAATGCTCGAGAGAGCAGGGATCACGGTGGACTGCCTGGCCCTGTTCGATGCCATCGACCGCGATTACACGGCGGACACCACCAAAGTCTCCAATAACGTCCGCCTCACCGTGCACGGTAGGCGAACCTGGTCGAGTGGTTCGCGGCGGGGGGTGGGTAACTGTCCCTGGATCATTCCCAATGAAGCGTATCAATTATCGTTGCCGATGACACACTGGGGAATGTCCGGCGTTCCGCTGTTCAAAGGACTGCCGCCTGGCGTAAAGCCAACGGACTTCGTCACCGAGCCCGATTGGAACCCGTATGCCACCAACCGTGTGCATGTCACCAACGTGAAATGGCAGGATGATCTCAACCTGGCTTCGCTGCTCTGGTCGCTCATCTGGGCACGTGTGTATTGCATTTGTCTCGGCTGCAAGGGGTGCGATGGTACGCCGACCGGCGGCATCAGCCACACCGTCGCCAGTGGCGAAAGCCTCTCGCTGATTGCTGGCAATTATTACAAAGACGTGTTGCTGTGGCCGCTGATTTATGATGCCAATGTGGCCATCATCGGCAACAATCCGAATCTGATTCAGCCCAACCAGCGCCTGGTCGTTCCAGACATCAAGAAGTTTACGAAACCAGAACTCGACAAGGCGCGCTCTCGCGCAAGTCAGGTCAAAATTCTCTTTACGGCACTGGGGAGATAGCTCGACCGTATGCAAATGGGGTAAGCCATTGACGCGGAGCCCTGCGCGGCGAAAGAAGCTGACGATCATGCTGGTCGGTGCTGGATGCAACGGGATTTGCGGCGCACCAAGGGATGCCGCGCGGCGACCGGGCCAAGCAGAGCATTCTCCAGGGCAGGCTTTGCGCAGTCATCGTGCTGCCCCCCGTTTTCATTGCACATGCGCACCATCCAAAAGCACTCCCAATTGCACTGTGTCACTCAACTTTCGAAGATTATTAGCTGCAGGTTCCCTCAATCATGTGTGAACTGCATCACGACTTAGGAGGTAGTCGTTGCATTATAAGACCGGGTAGGCTCAGGCCCAGATCGGCAGAACTTTGTGGCCTCGAGACCGTAAAAGGTCAGTGCAGCCATGATGTCGATCAGCAGTCGCTATATTACTGCACTATCGTGGGTCGTGGCGACGTTGGGTATGGCGGTTCCTGCTTATGGCGGAGATCTCGCAGAAGGAATGGTGGTGAGCGCGGCGTCCTCGGCCACCACGCCGGTCGGCTGGTCGCCGCACAGCCCGTTTTCGAGGCTACAGCTGCAGCAGCTTTGCAAGAACCCCGAGAACCGCAATCTCTCGCGGCCGCCGGAGCCCGCCGGTTACTGCGACATCGAGGTCCGCCTCACCCAGAGCCAGTTCGTGACCGGACAGGGCGTGAGCGAAGGCAAGGGCGAGCTCTCGTTCAGCGCCTATGCGTCAACCTTCGGTGCCAATCCGACTACGGTGGCGGTGTCGCAACCAACCTCGACGTACAGTGTCGGCCAGTCCGACGGGCATAGCCTCGACCTGGGCACATACCGGGTCAAGGTCGGTGACTCCAAGGATGTGCAAATCTGCGTCTACTTCACCGAGCACGACAGCGGCGGCCTGAATGGCCACGACGACACGGGCTTCGTTTGCGAGACCGTGACCCTCAGCTGCTCCGGCGGCGACGCAAACGGCGATGGCCAGCGGGATGGCCAGCCGTCGTTCTCGACCACACTCGGGCCGGCGCCGCTGTGCGGCTCCAAGCCGGTGTGCGGCCCCAATCAGTCCCTGGGCAGCGCCTCGGCCACCATCGAGGTCATGGCCGCCGACGCCGATATGGACAATGTCCCCAACGATCAGGACTTCACGCCCGAGCTCTGCGACGAGGTCTTGAAGGGTACGCAGGGCAACGCGGCGCTCGTCTACTATCACTATGGCGACCCCGGGATGCGCGGCTTCTGGCAGGCGCTCGGCCTGGATTATGCAGCCGTCTTCTCGCATTACTCGTACGTGGTCCTGGTCGCCGACAACGACAGCTCCAATCCACTCGGCGCCAACGCCCAGCTCTTCGCGCAGGCCAACAAGACCTTCCCGCCGACGCGCGAAGGGCTGATTGCGGCGATGCGCGATCTCACGTCCCAGGGCAAGCGTTTTGACGCCGACGTTTTCGCCCACGGCTACAAGGGCGGCCCCGAAGATGCGACCATCGAGGTGCTGAGCGGCAAGCAGATCTCCGGCGACTGGCTGATCTCGGCGACCGATCCGAACGTCATCGGTACGGCACGCGGTGGCATCCCGCTCATGGCCTGGTGGTCGACGACCTGCATTGCGGCGCGCCAGATTGATGCGTGGATCACCATTGGCGGCCTCGCCGCCTCGGGTGCGGTCGACGTCCAGTTTTACCCCAATGCCTGGGGCCAGTATCTTGGAAACTGGGTGTCGGGACAGGGATACAAGACGGCGGTCGACACTAGCACCACCGCTCTCGTCGTCGCGGCGGCGGAGTTCGAGGTCCGGCAGGAGGGCACTGCGGCGCCATGGAACTGCGTCACCGACGATCCATCCACGCCCGAGCCGCTCGACGGACCGGGTGTGGTCACCGACAAGAATGCCTGTGCCGAGGACTTTTTCAATGACAACCTTGGGCCGCATGACGCCAAGTACAACATCCAGGAGGTCTATGACCGGAACGTGTCGGGTGCCGCGAACATGGCAATCGCCTCGACCCGGACCTTCCTCGGCAACATGAA
Organism: Microvirga massiliensis; assembly: GCF_001006805.1. Taxonomy (GTDB): domain Bacteria; phylum Pseudomonadota; class Alphaproteobacteria; order Rhizobiales; family Beijerinckiaceae; genus Microvirga; species Microvirga massiliensis. The sequence goes on from NZ_LN811376.1 coordinate 12,321, forward strand.
GCTCACGTTCGGCGCAGCCGGCAAGACCTGGCCGTAAGCGACATCATCTGCCGGCGCGACCAGCGAGATGAACCGCGGGCGAAGGTGATTTCGGCGGGAATGCTCGCCAGCGATCCCCGCTGGTTGCCGTCCAGGCCGAGCCTGCCGCGCGGCCTGCGATGGAGCACGGCGGTCGCGGCATAGAGATCGAAGCAGCGCTCGCGCGAGGCCGGGTCACCGAAGCGGGCGACGGCGCACAGCAGAGCCGACCTGTTTCTCTCCGCCACTGTGAGCGCCAACGGTCGATTTCGATCCGTCTTTCTCGTTCCAGGATTCCGGATGGCGTTGACGTTCCTTTGCTAGGCAGGCCTGCCCTCGACGATCGACAGCACGGAGGGTGTCGGAACGATCCTGGTCAGCGTCAGTCCCGCATGCTGATAGAGCTCGCGGAACTCCGCCTCCGTGCGCTCCCGCCCTTCGGTCAGCGCCATCATCAGGATGTCCATGTCCTTGCCGGGATGCGGATCGTTGCCGGGCGGAATCACCGCATCGACGACGAGCACCCGTGAGCTCTCGCCCATCGCGGCGCGGCAGGTGTGCAGGATCTGCACGCAACACTGATCGTTCCAGTCGTGGAGGATCCGCTTGAGGATGTAGGCATCTCCTCCCGCTGGCACCGACCGGAAGAAATCCCCACCGACGATCTCGCAGCGGCCCAGGAGTCCGGCGGCGGCGAGGGCCGCCGGCTCGCGCACAACGTGCGGCAGGTCGTACAGCACCCCCGTGGCGGCCGGGCACCGCTTCAGGACCTCGGCCAGAAAACCTCCCTGGCCACCCCCGACATCCACGATGCGCCGGACCTCCGCCCAGTCGCAGGCGTCCGCGATGGCGGGGTTCTCCGCCGTGGCGAAGTTCGCCAGTCCCCGATCGAACCACGCGCTGGCTCCCGGATGTCGGGTCAGGTACTCGAAGAAGCCGATGCCGTGCACCTGGTGGAAGCCGGGTTCGCCGCTCAGCACGCTGTGGCGCAGCCGGCCCACGGCGCTCCACCATGACCCGTCGCCGGCGACGTCGCCAATCATCTTCACGGCATCGTGCAGGGATCCAGGCACGCCTGATTGGAGCAACTCCGCCGCAGGTGTCAGCCGGATGCGGCCGTCCGCGTCCTCCGCGAACACGCCGTGTCCGGCCAGCATTCGGAGCAATCGGTAGAGCGCCGGCCGATCGGCCCCCGTCGCGAGAGCGAGCTCCTCCACGCTCTTCGGACCGTCTCCGAGCAGATCGGCGATGCCGAGTTCGGCGGCCACATGCAGGCTGCGGGATGCCAGGTAGCCGAGCGCCATGCCGAGGATGACGTGCTGGGGCGCGGATGCGTGATCCGCCGGGGCAGCATGGCGAAGCGACGTCGGTGCCATGGATGCTGTTCCTCACGAAGCCATGGTGTGCATCATGCGGGCGGGATGCGCGCCGGGCCATCCCGGGAATCCGGGATGCAACAAGGCAGCGACGCGCTATGATGGCGGTATGGCGAAGGAAGCCTTACGCCTGAGCCCCACGGACCGGCGGGAGCTCGATGCGCTCGAGCGGCTGTGCCGCTCGCGGCTGCCCCGCCCCGCGCTCATGCGATCTCTCGCCGAGCGGCTCTCTCGCTATACGGGGGCGGAGTCCTATTGCTTTAGCCTGCTCGATCCCGGCAGCGGCCTTCCCACAGAAGCGGTTAGCAAGCTGGAGGATGGGGCGCGGCGCGCCTGGGCCGAGCGCGTTTTCCTGCGATCACCGCTCGGCAATATGGGCTGGCTCACGCGGCAGCCGCACCTCATCCAACTCGCCGAGCAGTTTGTCGCCGAGCCCGATCACGACCCGCTGTTTCGCTACGTCCTGCTGCCCTCCGGGCTCGGGCCGATGCTCTGCCTCTCGTTGGCGGCGCGAGGATTCGGGTGGGGTTACCTCAATCTGATGTGGCCGAGCGGCGCCGCGAGGTTCGGCGAGGAGGAAAAGCGGTTCCTCGCGGCGGCCGCACCGATCATGACCGAGGCCCTGCGCCGGAGCGCCGCCCTTGCATTCCTGTCCGCCCTGCCGGCTGACAGTGTCGGTCTGATCACCTTCGCGCCCGATGGCTCGATTGAGGCGGCGAACGAGGTCGGGTACGCCCTCATGGCCGGGGAGGGCGGCTCGTGCAGTATCCCTCTGACGGTGGCGCTCATGGGCCAGCTGCTGCGGCGCGCCATGGCGGACGACACGCCCTTGCCGGTCTGTTCGCTGCCGATCGTCGATGCGGTGGCCCAGCGCCGCTACCGGATCCGGCCCGAGCTGTTGCGCGGCCGGGACGGACGCGCTCGCGGTGTGGTGGTGATCGAGCCCCTGCGGGCGCTGGATGACGCGAGCGTTCTGATCCAGCTCGGCCTGACGCGTCGCGAGGCCGATGTGGTTGTGGCGACCGTGAAGGGATTATCCACACAGGATGCCGCTGCGGTTCTGGGAGTGTCGCCGCACACCATCGAACACCATCTCGGCAACGTGTTCAGCAAACTGGCGGTGGGATCTCGGTCCGAGATGACCGCCCTGCTTCTCGGAAGCCGATCCGGCAGGGCTTCCGAAGCGCCGCGTGGCACATCCTCGGCAGACCGGCCCAGGTCGCGGCTGCAGTGAGCATGAACCCGCTGTTCACGATGACCGCCGGTCTGGGATACCGCCCCTCGACGGCTGTCTGTCGGGTGTCTGACCGTGCTCTTCGGAGAGCGGTGTTATGGTGAGCCCATCCGGGACACGGGGCACCGGGAGCACGAAGGTGCGGGCAGGCCGCCGTCAAACCCTGGGCTGCGAGCCCGAGCTCGTTACATGGCCGCATCCGCATGGTCAGGTCCTAGCGGAAATCTGCCTGGGTCAAACGCATCCTTGAAGCTTCGCCCTGTCGGGTGCTGCAGCCGTCACAATCCGAGATCGGCCGTGGTGAGCGCAACTGCTCTGAATGGACTGGCCCTGATCAGCCTGCCGGCCTCCACCGATCTCGGTCAATGGATTGGAGCGCGGCTTAGGACTGCTGGCGCGGCGGTCGGGCCCTCCTTCTGGAGACTTGCCGAAGGGAGGCGGCTCGCGCAGGGTGCACTCGCGGTCCATCTCTTCTGTCCCGCGGGACGCTGCTTTCCCCGGCACAAGGACGGGATCTTTTTTGCCAAATTGTTGACCAAAAGAATAATTGTGCGGCGTGGCTTCTAAGTAGAAGATGCTCCTTGGGGCTGGCGGGTATTGCGTAGGGGCGGCACACGCGAAAAGCGGCGCCGCCTTTGACGCTCGGTCCAGCAAGGAAACTGAGGGACGCACCGAAAAAGCCCCGTTCCAGCGGCCTGAACGGGGCTGAGGCTACGGAGGCGTGCACAAGGGGAAGTGCGGGGTTCCAGGGCCTCCGCACCGAGACAACCGTCTACCTGGAAGAACGTTCCCGATTGCCCGAGACGTTTACAGCCTCCGCTAGGCAGACCCCGACCACATCATCCACGGGTGGGCGGGACTTGGTCCGTGGCGAGCAAGTCGTCGGGCCAATCGGACGTCATCTGATGAGCGCGCGCAAGGGTCACCCGAACCAGTGCCGCAGCCGGCCGCTCCGCGCTTCGCCGCTGGCTCGCCCGGGCAGGGCCAAGTTCTCGCGGATGAGGTCTCTCCAACCTCTCCGGAGGCCCCACATTCGCGCCTGAGCACCCTGTCGCGGGAAACAGGGATCCGCTGGCAGCGCCCGTGCCACTCACTGGTCGGCCGGCAGGATGCCGAAGCGGTTGCCCTCCTCGGGGTGGCTGGCGCTACCTCGCCCTTTGGGCTTTTGCCGATGCCAACGGCCGCGAAGCCATCCTCCATCGCGGTGTGGCCGCTAGGCAGCGCGCGTGCACCAAATTCTTCGTGTGACAGCCCCTGAATTGCTACTTAGCCTGCCGAGGTCCAGAGCGGAGGAGCACCATGCAGTCCAACCCTCTTCGTCCACGCCGGTCCGTTTCTA
>NZ_LN811376.1:17211-19745 GCF_001006805.1 Microvirga massiliensis
TTTCTAGATGTCCCGCTCACAGTCATTGCCGCGACGGATCATGGACCCTTTTTCAGGGAATGGGAGCCCACCTTGATGCGCTTGCAGCAGCAACTCGCTACACTTTCTCCTCAGGCCACTTTCATTGTGGCGCAGGGTAGTGGTTACGACAATCAGGTTGACCGTCCGTATTTCCTCATGAGCCGATGTTCCTGAGCAGGTGTGCCGTTGCCTCATCAGAATGTTCCAGGCGATCAAGCTGCCGGCAATGTGTTGCTCGCAGGGGTGGCGAGCTGCGAAGCGGAGCCTCCAGGCTCAGCGGAGCGAAGCAGCCCGCCGGCGCACCAAACATCCGCCGTTGCCCGGGGGGCGGTGCCCTTTGGTGCAGTCGCTGATTTCTCCGCAAAGCCAAAGATCATCTCGTGAGCCCGCTTGGAGCGCCAGACTTTCAGCCGACGCTGCAGCGTGCGAAGCAAGGTGTCCGGATATTCTCCGGGGCGTTGGGCCTGCAGCCGATCGAGCAATTCACGCCCCGTGCGCCACGGCTCCTGATCAAACCAAGTCCGAAGGTCCGCTGTTACGGCAACGAGCGGATCCGGCCGCCGGCGCCCTCGCTTTTGCTTCGGTTTCGACACCGCCGTCGGGCGCGCGTCGCCCTGCTTCCAAATGAACTTGAGGCTTTCCAGGAAGCCGGCGAGATCCGGCTGGACGCCTTCGTCGGTCACGACCGCGGCCATGCCATCGGCCAGTGCCGCCAGGCGCGACTGCGCCTCCCGGATATCCCGCAGCAGCCAAACAGGATCGAGACCGGCATAGATGTCCTGCAGGCGAAGCTTCGTCTCCTCGGACGTCCTCGGATCGTCCAGAAGACGCTGATAAGGTGTTGCCGGCGCATGGTAGCGCTTGTGGACCTTCGCTCCCGCGCGATGCTTTTCGGCCAGCTTGAACGAGGGCTGGAAGAAGTTCACGAACAATCTCGACGACGCATAGAGTTCCGCCAGGATCGTTGCCGCCGTGATCCCTTCGAACCGCCGGTAGCCGACCAGCCGGCGAACCACCGCGCCGTTCTTCTGCTCCACGAACGCTTGGTCGTTCTTGCGATAGGGCCGGCAGCGCGTGAACGCGATCTGCGATGCTGCGCAGTAGTCGCGCACGGTCTCGTTGATGAACGCGCTGTCGTTATCGGTGTCGAAGCCCAGAAGCGGGAACGGCAGGCAGGCGCGCATCTCGCCGAGCACCGCCGTCAGAAGCGTCTGCTCGCACACCAGCAAGGGCGCGCATTCCGTCCAGCCCGTCGCAATGTCGGTCAGCACGAACGTCCAGGCATAGCTGCCCTTGGCAACAGGACCGCTGTGCGACACTAGGTCGGCTTCGACATGGCCGGGCGCCGGATCGCTCCAATCCGAGAACGTCCGGATCGGAATGCTTGACCGCAAAGCCGTTGATGCCGCACCGCGCCGACGGACGCCGCGTGTTCCCGCCTTCGCTTCCTTCAGCGCCCGATCCATGGTCGCCGCGCTCATGGCAAGCAGGCCCGCGCGAATCTCCGAAGCCAGAACGAGATGCCCGTGCCGCTCCATCGCTTCCAGCAAGAGCGGAACCAGCGGGCGAAGGCGCTTGCCGCAAACCCGGTCGGAGGCTTCCCACAGCACGACCAAGGGCGTCCGGACCGCCTCATCATAAATCCGGCGCCGGTTCGACGCCTTCGTTGCCGTTCCCGATCGCAAAAGCCGCATCGCATGTTTGCGGTGATAGCCGCTGACCGCAACAAACTCGTCGAGAATGCTGCCTTTCTCCCCGCGCACGCACCTTCGATACCGCTCTCCCAATGCCGCTAACAGCTCGTTGCGCGTCGGCATGCTGACCTTCCTCATTCCAAGCTCCCACCAACTCGTCCCGGGAGCAATTTAGATGAGGCAACACCAAACCTACGGGGAACATTTCAGGCGAGGCAATGCGCCGTCCAGAGACCGTCATTGACGCCGTAAGGCGGATCGCAGGCGCAGCGGGGTCGATGGATAACCTGAAAATCCGATTTCCGGTCCGGTTGACCGCGTGCTCATCGGATGGCCCTCAATGGCGTGGGCGTCGCGCTCTCTTGCGAAGTCGATGGCGGCGCGCACGAGCGCCTGGCTGACGCCGCGCCGCCATCAGCACATCGCCGAGCGCGGTCTCTATCCTGCGAGTACGAGGTCGCTCGCCTTTTCGGCCACTGCCGTTACGGCAGCGTTAGCCATTGCAGCCGGAATGCCTGGCAGCACCGAGGCGTCAATGACACGCAAGTCCGCAATGCCTCTAACGCGCAAGGCTTCATCAACGACGGACCCGATACGGCAGGTGCCGACAGGGTGGTGGAAGGAGTTCGCCGCACGACGAATGAAATCGTGCTGAGTGGCGATGTCCGCCCAACTGGAGCCCGGATAGATTTCCTCCCCCCGCCACTCGCCAAACGCGGTGCTGGCGCCGAGGTCGCGGGCAAGAGCAACGCCCTCTGCGAGAACACTCAGATCAGCAGGTTCTGAGAGGTAATTGGGATCGATGAGGGCTGGTGCTCG
>NZ_LN811376.1:20397-30275 GCF_001006805.1 Microvirga massiliensis
TGGGCCCGAAGCCGCTGTTGTGAACATTCGCCGCTGGCGACGCTTCAACCTGGGGTCCGAATATCATTGCCCTGTTCACGCTCCTTCAACGAAGCGCCCGTTAGATCGAACGAGATGATCTCGGAGTCGAGGGACTCCGCCCGGAGGGGTAGAAGCCCCAAAATTGCAGTCACCTCTTCCGACGATCGACTTCGGTTGTTGCGCTCCACCGGAACCCTCACCGCGTCCCCAGCTCTCGAAGCGCTCTTTTCCGATGCGCCGCCCCCGGGTGGGCGTTTTCTCCGCCTCAACGAGAGCCGAGCAATCATAAGCAAATCCTAGAGACATCAGCCAGCGCAACTGTTTCGGCTCGATCCGCTCCACCAAACGCCGGAACTCCGTCTCTAAACATCTAGTGCCATGGCCGGGGTGTTGACGTGGTGTGCAGGCTGGACCGCTTGGCCTGTACCATGGTGCCATTCAAGCCGCCGGTGATCTGATTCAACCGGCCACCCCTTCGCCCGTGAGCGGTACCGTGATGTCAGGTATTGCGCCGGCGAAATCGAGAACGACGGCGCCAGCTAGCGGGCCAAGTTGGGTCGGGCGGAAGCGGATCAGGATCTCTAATAGAGCCCCGGGCAGAATGGTCTGATCAGTGAGCGGCCGTGGCTGCGGGTTGAGGCTGGCGACATTGCCGGCGAGGACCATGAATTCGGAGCTGGTCTGCCCACCTTCGTCCAAGACCTGGAAAGATTGGCCGAGCAGCGTCGCCGCAGCAACGCCGATATTGCTGATCTGCAGAGTACGGTACTGCGCTGCGATGGGCGGAAGCTGCGGATCGACGGGAAAGGCAGGGAAATCGATTCTCGACCAGTTCAGCAAAATGCTCGCCGTTGCCGGGCGAACGACTGCAACGAGATCGACGGCGATCGCCGGAGCGTTCGGCGCATTCGACGCGATCGTGAGTTGACCGGATGCCGTTCCAGGCTGGCTCGATGCGACGAACCGGATGCCAATGTCCACCTGGCCACCACCCGGAATCACGATCGGTACCGCGACTGTGGCCGCAAATGCCGGATGGGTCGTCTGCAGGCCTGTCAGCGTCAACGCGCCGCGCCCGTTGTTCGCGACGCGAAGCGGGAGGATGCGCTCCTCGCCTGCCGGAACGAGGCCGAAGGTCAGCCGGCTTAGAACGACTTCAATGAAGGGCGGATCGGCGGTCGCCAGGATTGGCAGGCTGACCACGCGGCCGGCGAGGTCGCGCGCTGTCACCCGGGTCTCGTGGAAGCCAGGGATAGTGGGGTCGAACTGAACTCGGAAATCGAGGAAGTTGCCAGTCCCGACCCGCGCCGGCAGCATCGGTGGATCGAATAGGCTCAGGCCGACATTTGAATTCTCGATGCGGATGTCGACGATGACCGCGGGCACAGAGCCGAAGTTTTGAATCGCGTCACTAAGCAGCGCCGGCTGCCCACCGGTCGGTAGTGAGAAACGCATCGCTGAACGGATGAAAGTCCAGTCCGGGATACCTTCGTCGACGTATTGCCGGGTAATCACATACAGATCAGGACCATCGAGAAAACAACTCTCTACCGGGCCGGACGATTCGAGCAGGTTGTCCGTGTGTTCCCGGAACAGGTCGCGCACGAACCCGGCGACACCGCCGACGTCGAAATCGAGCTCGCGATCATTCACGACGCTCGTCACCACGGTGTCTGCAATCGGGTCACCGAAGAGCCCGGCCCAGGCCGCAGTGGCGCCCAGGCCGGAGAGCGCCGGACTGAACAGATTCAGCACCGCCTTGAGGATGCCGGAACCGAGTACTGCCACCAGAAACGCCTTATCGAAGCTGACGTCGACGTCGACATCGAATGTGGCGAGATTGAGCCCGGTCTGCCGCAAATCCCACGTGAGCCTCCCGTTGTCCGTGACGCGTGGCGCAATCTCCATCGTCACCGTGCTCGGTGATCGCGTTTCCGCCCGGAAGTCGAACCTCTCAGTTGTCAGACCGATATCGACCGTGTGCGATCCGCGCACCGCGATGTGCGGCAAGGTCAGTTCGCCCAAGAACGCGCCCTGCTGGCGCCCGCTGTTGGAGACCCAGCTCAGATTCGACATGCGTATGCCAGTGAGACCAATGCGGTCGATCCTGTCGACGCCAAAGTCGTCGCCGAAGTCGAAATTGAACGCCTCGTTGATCTCATCGGCGACGTTGCCGGCAAATTCATCGACGTGCGGCTGAAGGAAGCCGCACGGGACGTAGTGGGCGACAGGGCGCGGATCGAGATCGTCCGGTTGCGTGATGGAAATCAGCGGCCGCACGGAAACGTTGATCCGGTCGTCGGCAGTCGTGAGGGTGTAGAAGATTATCGGTGGGAGGGCCCGCTCCACGCCGTCGATGTACAGTATCGTCCCGCCTCTCTCTTGCGCCTCCAGCAAGGGATCGTTGGCGACGATTTCCCACTCCGCCGCCTGGCCGTTTTCGTCCGGATTGATCAGCCTGATTTCGGCGTCCACACGTCCTTCCCGCGATGCGAGGGCGAGGCCGTGGCTGGCGAAGGCCCTGCGGAGGGCGAGGGTGAACAGCCGAGCGTTGAGCGCCGAGGCTGCGCGAGGCTTCAGTTCCATCATCACGCCCGGAACGAGAAGGTCGACGCGCTCGATGTTGTCGCCAGCTCTGGTCGAAAGAATGCTGAGCTGCGTGATGGCAGGCCTATAGAGCGGGAGCCGCCAAATCATGTCGGCGAGTCTGTTGTGGGTATACCAGTAGCCGAACCACCAGGGCAGCGGGCTGCTCCCTTCGGGGTACAGACGCAGATTGAAGACGTTGTTGAACACCGCAGACCGTAAGGTGTCTCTGGCCGTAGCGGCGTCCAAGAGTCCGCACGTCAGCCCGACGTTGTTGAACAGCGGCGTCAGAGGGAACCGGCGCCGCTGAAAGATCGGTGCATCGGCAGGCGCGTCGGCACGCGGCAGAAACGGGCCGGAGTCCTGGCTGAAGAAGTGGATCGGTTGGGACGTGCCGAAGCTGCGGTCGAGCCCCGCGCCCCACAGGTCGCGATACACCACGGCGCACGTCGCATTGGTCCGCCGTGCCAGGGCTGGCGCGAAACCGGTCGAGCGATCGACCTCGAGCACGCGCCGATCGCGCACCGACCCCAGGTTGGTGTCGATGACCGCCACGTGCAGCGCACCACCTCCAAACGCACAATGCACCTCTCCCCGACGCGCGTTCGCCAACGCTGGGCTGAAATGGAAGAGTGATTGGCCGCTCGCTCGCACAATCTGGCCGCCCGCCTGGGCGTCGGTGTCGTTCAGCGCTGCGCCGAAAATGTCGGTGATGCTCAGCGCGTCGACCTCCTCGAAGCTCCAACGCGCGCCGCGTTTGACCCCGGCGACGTAACGCGGTGATGCAGTCTCGTCGGCGACGAAGGCGACCACGCTGCGGTTGCCCGAATCGATGACGATGCGCGGACACGCGCCGATGTTGCTTGCCGCGATGCCCGGCAGCGACCAGAGGAGCGGCTGGACGCTCCACCCCGCGCCGGCGGCGGTGATCTCCACCAGGCGGAAGCCTCCGCCGGCGGCCGACACGCAGGTAACCAGGCGCGGGTCGCCATCGGTTTCGAGCGCCAAGTCGACGTCCACATAGGCGCTCTGGTCGTCGATCAACGTTTCTGTCCAGCGGCCATCGACCTGCCGCCGATACAGCAGCAGCCGGCTCCGCGGTCCAACGCCGTCCAGGTCCGTCCCGACGCCGATCGCGGCAATAACCGGTTGGCCCGTTCGCGGATCGACCTCGAGCGCGATCCGACTGCACCAAATCGCCTCCGCGACGCGCTCCGATCTGGTGCGCCCGTCACCGTCGTAGGGCGACATTTCGACATACATCAGTCGTCCCGCCGCGACGGCCGTCGGCTCGAGAGGTATATCCTGGATGACGCGCTCTTCCTTACCGGCGGCGTTGGTTACGCTCACTTCAACCGGCGTTGCCCGCACGAACAATTCGCGCAGCCTGTTTCCCACCCCACTGGCCTGCGCGGCATCCCTGTTTACGTGAGTCGCATGAACGTACGCGGCTCCGAGTGTGACGCCGTCCGGCAGGACTGCGACCGGCGCAGTGGGAGAGTAGGTCATCACGCCCAGGGCAAATTCCGGCCACCGGAGACGAAACACACTGTAGAGCGCTGCGATCGCGAGGAAGTCATCGCGATGTTCGGCGATGAAGGCGGCGATCGATCGGATCGCCCGCGTCGCGACCGGATCCGCCGGCGCCAGGTGTATCGGCGGCGCGCTGGGAATGGAAAGTCGCTGATACTCGGCGATCACGCTCGCCGCAAACTCTTCGTGCAGTTCAGCCGGATCGGTGATGTCGATCGACGTCCACGACACCTCGGAATCGCCAAGTTGCGTCCGGGCCAGCCTATGCCCGTAGTGTGACAGGAGCTGGTTCCAGTCTCCGGCGATAAAGGCCTCTACATCGTTGGCGCCGCCGCCGGCTGGGCCGATTGCGGTTCCATAGCTGACGTACGGTCGATTGAGCGTGTCGACCGCCAGCTCGTGACCATAGAGCGGAGACCCGAGGGCGACACGCTTGACCGGCGGATGGCGCCGGACGGCGATGGCGACCGTATGCGGCCGAATGTTCGGCCGGTCCGGCAGGCGTGCCGTCACTTCGATAACGCGATCCCCGGCGAAGGGCAAAGGGATGTTGCCGCGCCCGAAGGCGAGGCCGGCGCGGTCCGCAACGACGCCGTCGACTTCCACGATCGCCTGATCATCGGTGACTTCGCCGGCGAGCATCAATTCGAGCGCACTGGAATAGCCGACCCGCTCGCCGATTCCGTTGACGTAAAGCCTGGGCGCGTCGATCCGAATGCCTGGCGAGCCGGGAAAGAACGTTGAGAAGCTGTCGGTAACGACGGTCAGCGTGGCGCCGCTTTCGTCGACGGCAACAGGGTGCAATTCACGGTAGCGCGTCTGCTCATCGTCGAGCGCGAGGACGACCAGGTCGGCGGGAGCGAGCCCCGCGGCACGGACGGCTTCCGCGACATAGGGCAGGCGTAAGCGAGCCCCCAATGTGGGGGAGTGGTCCGAAGCGACGTGAACGGCCGGTCCGAAAGCTGTCTGGCCGGGCAGCAGCGGCGTTAGCGTTGCCGGGTCGCGCTCGCTCAGCGTGACCTTGCCCGCGTCACCAAGGTCTGCGGCGTCGAGCCGGATTGCCGCGCCAGCTTTGAGGCCCCTGAACAGGCTCTCTATCGCGAAACCGTCGCCGGTCCGTTCGGCAAGGTCGAAGACTACCCCTGTCGCTGGCGCCGCCGCGATGAACCTGAACGGAGCCGCTTTATCGCGCGCCAGGGCCCCCAGGTTGGCCTCCATTCGGACTTCGGCGCGCCAGGGGCTGGTCGACAGTAGCTTTCCGTCGATCCTATCCGAGAACCGCCGCGGCTTCGCTTTTGCACCGTCACGCAAGAGCGTGAAATCGACGGATATCTCTCGCAGCGATTCCGGTGCGATATTCACATTGAAGGTCAAGGCGTCCTTCGCTAGCGAGGCGCCATCGACAGCGATATCTGCAAGCGCGCCCAGATAGGCGCCCTTTATGCCGTGGAACGCAATTGAATCGAAGCGAAGAACCGCTGCCGGCGCACTTGGCGATTCGACCGCGCTGATCCGCAGTCTGAAAGCGCCATTCGAGGAACCGGTCCTGTCATTGTCCATCATCCCCCTCCTGCTGCTGTCGCTTCGGCGCCGGTTCCCCCCGACTGTCGGCTCGCCGGCCTGTGGGCGCTCTACCGCCGCGCCGCCTGCCTTCGCCGCTGCGCCTCCGCGATCCGGGCCTTTCCCTCCGAGCTCCGGGGGCCAGTCGACAGCCCGCCATGGACGCGGCACCGACGCTTGCCCGGTTCCACTCTCACGCCACGCGGCTGGCCAGCGGCCACGCTACCGCGGCGCCGCTGAGCAGCAATGTGAAGGTGCGCCGCTTCACTGCGTGATGCCTCCCGCGCTTTCAACAAGAAGGATAGCACACCTCAGTTACGGCAAGAGACTGTTGCGCTGCGGGATTTCAGTCTCGGTCATGACCACTCAGAGTCAACCACGGTCTTTAAGCGCGGCCGTGTAAATGTCTGCTCACGAAGCAGCCGTTAGTGGCATTTGTATTTTGGGTAAGTCTCGACCTACGCAGCACGGACTGAGCGTGGAGCTAAACCTTAAGGCAATCCTTTGCTTCCCTCAGATGCTGTTTGGGTCAACTGCTTTGTCATTGGGAAGCTAGGAGCAGCCCCGAAAGCACTCTGCCGTAGCTCCTGCTCAATATAACCAGCCGTCGAGTAGAAGCGGCGAGCCGTCCCGGTGCTCGTCAACGTGCATATTGCATTACCAAGCCCTCGTGCTCTTGTCTCAAGATGCGCCAAGAGCGCTCGACTGATCCCTTGGAAGCGGGCATCGGGCGACACGTAGTTCAAGGTAACCTCGCCAGTACTTGTGACGGCTCCCACAGCAAGGATTGTCTCCTCGTTGTCTATAGCGACAAATACGTGATTGTTCGGGTGAGAGATCCAGGCGGCAACGTTCTCTGGCGTCTTGTTGGCGAGCCATCTTTCAAGAATGGCCGTTTCATTCTGATGGTCGTCGATGCACAGTTCAGCAATGGAACGGCGCAGCACCTGACAGGCTTCGGCTGCATCCTCGACGCGAGCTCCCCGAATTTGCATGAGCCCGATCCTCATGACGGTTTCCTGCCCGCGAGCGGCAGGCCATAACGGGCGAGGAGAGCCGATGCTTCAGCACTACGGCCGAGAGCCGTGAGCGCCGCCGCGCAGGTCTGGGCAGACGCGGCCGTCCATGGGTGGTTAGCCTCAAGAACCTCTTCGTGAATGGCTAATGCGGCCTTGGCCTACTGCAGTGCTTCCTCGCTGCGTCCTGTCGCAAGAAGAAGAACTGCGAAGGTTCGCTGCCCACGCGCCGTAACAGGGTGACCATGGCCGAGCGTATTCTGATAAATGGCAATGGCCTCCCGGAAAAGCGGCTCGGCCTCCGTATAGCGGCCACTGTCAGTATAGTGACGGGCAAGATTGCCGAGCACGAGCGCGCGAGCCTGGACATCTCGATGCCGAGCACCAGGCCGACATGGCCGAGCCCGACCTCGGTCACCAGGCGCTGAAAGCCGAGGCGGCCTTCAGCTGTCGTTCCTGAGCAGCCGAGATCATCGTCAATGACCAGCCCCCGCTCGGGCGACCAGCCATAGTGGCGCGCCTGCTCCGCCAAACCATATTGGAGGCGCGTCGACTCCTGGTGGCGCTCGACCTGCTGGAGTGTCGACTGGCGCACATAGACGACCGCCAGACGCTCAAGGGGGCTGCTGTGGATCTTCTCGGGGAGGTTCATCTCAGGCTTCCGCACGAAGAAGTGCTCGCCGTGGTGCTCGTCGGTGACGTTGAAATGGCGGCGCATGAAGCCAATCGCCGGGTTCTTCGCGATATCGTATTCCTTGTCGGAGAAGACGAGCATCTTCACGCCCGTTGCAATCAGGAACGCGGCGAAGATGTAGAGAACCCAGGAAAACTGCGAAATCACCGCCGCACCGAAGCCGATCATAATCCCGCGCAGCACGATCACGCCGAGAATGCCCCAGAACAGCACCCGGTGCTGGTAGAGGCGCGGCACGGCGAAGAAGGAGAAGATCATCGCGATGACGAACACGTTGTCCATCGCCAGCGCCTTCTCGACCTCGAAGCCGGTAAGATAGCTCATGCCGGGCTCAGGGCCGATGTACCACCACACCCAGCCGCCGAACGCGAAGCCGAGCGCGATGTAGAAGGCGCTCATGAGAAGGCTTTCATGCACCCCGATCTCGTGGTGCTTGCGGTGCAGCACCCCGAGGTCGAGCACGAGGAGGGCGACGACGAGACCAAGGAAGGCTAACCACGTCCACGCCGGCTTGCCGAGCCAATCCGTGAACAGGAACGCCGGCCACGATTGTCTAGGGACCACCAAGGCACCACACGACGGTGTAGTTGCAGGCAACTGCCTACGGCTCATTGCGTGCTATGGATAGGCAATGTCGCTCTCCCTCAAGTGCCTCCACTTTGCGGGAAGACCTATCTGCGCCTCTCAGCTGCCTACGGAACTTCCCGCCGGTCGGTTGGATCATTGTTCGTCACGCTGCAGGGTCCGCTCTGTGTTCGGACCGGTGCACGCCCCAGCCTCATCCTAACTTGTTGGACATATGTAGAAGGCGCCATCAGCTCCGCCTCAAAACTATCCCAATCCGAAGGCCAATCCGACATTCAGCAGAGGACACTGACACAGCGTGTGCTGGTAGAGTGTGAAATCGACAGGGTAGGGGAGCAGCTTGGTTTCCAGAGCCAAGAGGCACCACCGTGCAGACGCAAGAAGCAAGAAGCGCGTGAACCTATTGGTCAGATCAACATCCGCGCTTCGGTGATTGATCTCGATTGCTTCGTGGAGTGGTGCGAGCGCAATCGCTACTCATACCGCGAGGGCTTCGGGGAGCTCGTGAAGCTGATCGATCGGGCCTGACACAGAAAAAGCCCTCGCGAGGAGCCACCGCGAGGGCAAGAGCTGGGCCCCGCTGAAGATCAAGGAACGCAGGGCTGAAGGCGACAATGGCGACGGCCCGGCAGGGTTCCGATGACCCAGGAGCAAGGAGGCGGGCGGCAGACCCAAAAAGAACCCGCCCGGCATGAAGCGACCGAGCGGGGGAGAGTAGGGGAGAGCCGGTGGGTCATACCGGCCCGGGTCGAGATTGCGCCTCGCCGGGTTAAGCATCCCTTTGGCGGATGGCACACAGACGGCCAGATCGAATGCCGTGGGTGCCCATCACCCGTTGCACCTGCACGGCCGACCATGTGCCGCCGTCATCGCGCGGTATGGATGACTTGATGTCCGATCAGGAGGATCGCCGGTCGGATGATCTATGACGAGCGGTTGCTCGGCTGCTTCTGCTGATCGGCTAGGCGGTCGAGTTCACGCAGAACCCAGCGTCGCGCCCGCTGCTCACTTTCTGGCTTGCTGGAGATCGTGAGAGTGACCCGCATTCCAGTGTGGGGATCGATAACCGTGAGTGGCATGGCCAGTCCTCCAACCGCTACTCAACTTGGTTCGAGATCAGGTTGTTTTATTGATCTTCACGGAAGTTGGGTAACGGAGAGGCCTGCGTGGCGAAAGAAGCTGACGATCATGTCGGGCCGGTGCTGGAGGCGATGGAATTCGCGGCGCACCAAGTGGTGCAGGGTGGCGACCGAGCCGGGCAGAGCGTTCTCCAGGGCCCGCTTGACGCGAGCATTGCACTGCTCCTCCGGATTGAGCTCTGGGGCATAGGCCGGCAGATACGCCACCGCGAAGTCCCGCGCGTGCGCGGCAATGAAGGCGCTCGTCGCGCGCGCGCGGTGGGCGTTAAGCCGATCCCAGACCACCAGCAGCGGCGTGCCGATCTGGCGACGGAAGTAGCGCAGGGCCTGGATCACGGTGCGGCTCGAGACGCTGGCCCGGAAGTGGCGCGCATAGAGCCGGCCGTCGGGCGTGATCGCGACCACGCTCGACACCTCGCGCCGCTTGCTGACGCGCCGCAGCACCGGCGTCATCGTGAACGTCACCGGCGTGCCCATGCGGGAGCAGCGGATTGCGGTGCTTGGCGCGGGCGGGGCGGGCAGTGGCATCAGCGCGCTGTTGCTGCGGGCCATGATTGAGGACGGCCTGCCGGAGGCCGAGGCCCACTCGCGCTTCTTCCTCATTGACCGCGATGGGCTCCTCGTGGAGGGCATGCCAGACATCCTGCCCTTCCAGGAACCCTTCGTGCAGCCGCGCAGCGCGGTGGCGGGCTGGACCTTGGAGCGCGAGAGCACGATCGGCCTCGGCGACGTGATCCGCAACGT
>NZ_LN811376.1:31499-34076 GCF_001006805.1 Microvirga massiliensis
CAGGCGCGCAACGAGGGGTTGAGTGAAGGGATGGACGCCGGCGACCTGTACCGTAAGGTCAGAGACAAGATGTGGACGCCAGCCTACCAGCCATACCGGCGCCCGGCTTGAGCGTGCACGTTTCCATCGAAGTCGCTGTTGCGGGCGTTCGATGTGGTGGGAAGAGGGCTGTACAGCCCAGGGATGGTGGAATAAGCTCTCGAGCAGCGAGTGGCAATGCATCTTCGACTCGCACTGTCACACAATGGGATGGTCCTGGCGGAGTTGCGTCGGGGTAGGGACATACAGCCCATCCTGTATGCTCGCCTTTGGTTCTCACCCAGGATCATCCGTCACCTGATCTGTTTGCTTACTCGGGAGCCCGGCACGCACGAAGACGACATGTGATCTGCCGCACGGGTGGTTTCATTCAGGTTCCGGAAGTCTCGTTCGCCACTTGGGAGGGAGGCTCTGACGTCAACACGATTAAGGCTAGGCGCTCGGGATTAAGCCAACCTGCTCCGGGAGTTGATCAAGCAGTTCGAGACGCGGCAGAGAGAGGACGAGACGTTGACACGGGATGCATCCTTTGGCGAGCAGATATTGAGCGCGCTCCCAAACCTCCGAGCCTTTGCGCTCTCGCTTGTCCACGATCCTGTTCGTGCTGACGATCTCGTCCAGGAAACGATCCTGCGAGCTTGGAGCAAGGCTCACCTGTTCGAGCCCGGCATGAACCTCCGGTCGTGGCTCTTTACGATCCTGCGCCATCAGTTTTGTTCGGATCTGCGCAAGCGGAAGTTTGAGATCGACGATCCAAGTGGGTCCTATGTGGACAGGTTGAGAGCCTGTCCTGATCAGCACGCCCACTTGGAGTGGCAGGAATTCCAAACCGCCCTGGCCAAGTTGTCACCCGACCAGCGAGCGGCACTGATACTCGTAGCGGCTGAGGGTCTGTCTCATGAGGACGCGGCAGCCATTTGCGGCGTGCGGACCGGTACGATTAAGAGCCGCGTTAGTCGCGCTCGAACCCGGCTTGCCGAGCTTCTGCAGATTGACGATCACATGCAGATCGGCCCCGACAATCTCACCAAGGCTGCACTTCAGGCAACGGCACGCCTGTGAAATCTCGGAGACGGTTCTGCGGGTCGATGAGGCCGCCGCGCCGCCCTTCACGCCCATGTCACCAAGTCCCGCGTCTTGGTCGGAGGAGACGCCTTGGAGACTACATTACACGAGGGCAATGAAACGTGCGTCCCCTGCATTACGGCTCGGCAGTTCCTGGTCGATGATCTGTTATGGTGCTTGACAAGACGCGCACGGCAACTTCGTTTGCCGATCACTTCTCGCGACCAAGCAAGGACAGGTGCGGTGATACGGCAGTTCTGGTGAAATCGTTTAGAGTGCGCCGTCAGGAGCCTAAGATCGTCCATTCGAACCTATCGATACCGAGCGGAAGAAGGTTGTCGAGTTTGGCCCTAATGACTTCCTCGGCGAGAGCACCCACCGGTGCGCGACGAACAGTAGAGTGGTGATCAGATTCTGAGGCTTGAGCCGGCAGTATACGAAAGAATGGTCAGATCACGAGGTTTGCCCGGGGTCACCTCATTCGCACGCCCGTATGAATGCAGGCGTGGACTCTGACGAGCAAAACCTCAGGTAGCCTGAACTGCAGGCGAAGGGCGAAAGCGTGCCGAGTGGAACCTGCGGCAGGACAGTGACATTGGCCATGCCAGAAACTCAGATAGGCTGGGGGGCATTGAACAACATGGATGCGAGAGTTCAGGAGCCATGGCGTCATGGCGGTGCAGATGACGGCGTCCGAACCCGCATGCTCAGGCATGCAGATGCGCCAGCTCTCGAGCTGTTGGCGGCAGAGCCGGAAGGGGTGGTGGCGGGCGCGCCGGTTCTCTTCATCCATGGCGCGTTCGGTGCCTCGATCCCAAATGGTGCGGCGGCGATTACCCCGAGGATGATCCACCGGTTGCGGGCCTGACCGCGGCGCTCAAGACCGTGACCTTGCAGGCGCAGCAGTCCGAGTGGGCGCGGAGCACCTTCGGCAACGCCCCTGCCGCGGAGGGGAGGGACCCCGCACGGGCTCTCGCGAACCGCTTCAAGATCGAGGCGGCGCTCCAGGATTTTGCCGCCGGCCGGGCGGCGACCGCCGACGCCAACAACTTTCTGTATCTCGTCCGGGCCAATCAGCTCGCCGGGGCGGATCCCGCCCGGATCAGGGCCCCAACCCTTCTGATCTATGCGCCAACCGACCTCGTCTTCCCACAGCCCTGGATTGAGCGCACAGCGGCGGCATTGCGGAACGCGGGCACGCCCGTGGACATGGTCCCCTTGCAGGGGCCGAACGGGCACTTGAACGGGGTGCTTCATATCGCGCAAGCCGGGCCCACAATCGCGGAGTTCCTTGCGCGCGAATGAGAAAAGTTGTGGTCGTGGCCTTACCGATATTGCAGATGGCGGACCGAGGTGTTGCTGTCGCACAAACGCCCGGCCTCTCGACCGGGCGGTTCGCGCATAAGCAACAGACTTGTTTTACTTTGCAGCCGGAGCGGCTTTCACAGCCTGCTTCGCGGAAGCTGGAGCAAC
>NZ_LN811376.1:34377-37109 GCF_001006805.1 Microvirga massiliensis
CTAGGCCCTCGTAGGGCTTGAAGACGTCCTTCGCGACGCTGGTGTAGAGCTCGCTAAACTTGGTTGCTTGAGCAACGAAGCCGTCATAGGCGCTCTTGAGGTAGTCGGTCTGGATCTCGATGGCCTTGTCGAGGGTCTTGACACCGAGCAGCCTCTCCAGGGTTGCTGTGCTGTGCTCGAAGCTCTTCTTGGCGTAGTCGGTCGCCTCGGCGCCGATCGCCTGAACGCCTCTGCTCGCGGCCTCGAAGCTCTTTAAAGAGGCTTCGACGCTGTCCTGACCGAATTTCTGAATGGGCTCAAACTGCTGGTTCATGCTTTTCCCCACGGGCCGAAGGCACCGCCTCTGTCTCTTGAGTGCGCGTCCCCGGAGGGGTTCAGCGCGGCGAGTGATCTTCATATTGTGCACTGCACAATAAAAGTCAAGAAAATTGTGCAGTGCAACATTACTTGGCCGTCGGGTCGAAAACCTCCACGGACTTGTCACGGGAAGGCTGACGACCTGAGCTTCCCGATGGGAGAGTGAGGGATGCAGCCGATCTCCTACGCCCGTCACCAGTTCCCGTCCGGGCTCATCCGGCACCCCATCTAGCTCTATCTCCGATTCACCCTTAGCTGCTGTGATGTGGAGAAACTCCTAGCTGAGCGAGGACCCGAGATCCCGTACGAGACCGCCCGACGGTGGGTCCTCAAGTTCGGCTCTGTCGTCGCTATAAACCTGCGCCGTCTGCGGCCTCGACCCGCAAACACCTAGCACTTGGATGAGATGGTGATCTCAATCCCGGGATGGCGCATGTATCTGTGGCGCGCTGTCGACAGTGAAGGCGAGATCCTCGACCTGCTCGTGCAGCCGCGCCGGGACAGGTCTGCCGCCCTGAGGCTCATGCGCAAGCTTCTGAAGAAGCAGGGCTATGCTCCGCGCTTGCTCGTGACCAACAAATTGGCTTCCTATGCTTGTGCGCGGCGGGAGCTCGGTCTGTCCGCGTGCCATGAGCAGGATCTCGGCAAGAACAACGGAGCAGAAAACTCGCACCAGGTGGTACGACGTGAGCGCAAGATGCAGGGCTTCAAGTCAGCTGGCGTAGCCCAGCACTTCCTCTCCACCCACTCTGCAGTCCACAGCTCGTTCAACCTGCAGTATCACCTCATCTCCCGGCGCACGCTGCGCCTGTTCAGAACCGATGCGGCGAAGCAATGGAGGCGTGCGACCGCTGCTGCCTGAGCGACACCTCATCTGCCGCTAAATTGCGCTCCGCTCAGGTTCCCGTGACAATGCCCGCCCGAGGATGTATGCGTCGGAAGCGCCTCCTGTGTTCACGTTTACAGTCTCGTGGCCGGAACGAGGTGAGTGCTCACGCCAGCCACAACGACCCGCTCGATCCTGCAACGACCGCGCGGACAAGCAGGCTCCTCGCCATGGGCGGGCCTCGGCCGCAAACCTGTGCACTGCCCCCTCGCGCATCGCTTCTTGATATTAAAACGAAGAACGGCTCGGCCCGTTTTGCTCTATGCTGCATTGCAGCACCGTGGTAGGCCTTTCCCTAAGGTGAGTCGGGCCCGCTGATGGGAGGCTCGCCTAATCGAATTGCGCCCTGTGCCGGGCGTGGGCTGTTGGCCCTAGTGCATACGCCCCGAGTACCGTTTTCGTGGCGCCCTGACTGCATTGACATGCCTGCCTGTCGTGGCGCCCTCGTGTGCTTTTCTGGTCCATGGAGAAACAGATGACAACTATTCGGCAACTCATCCAGACCACGCCGACAAAAGCGAATGAGCTTTTCGCCAAGCTCGCCGAGACCTCGGAAAGCGCCATCAAGACACGCGCGAGGTTGTTGGCTGATCTCAAGGAGGAGTTGGAACTCCTGACCGAGCTCGAGGAGAAGCACCTCTTTCCCGTCCTGCGGAAGCACAAGCAAACCAAGGATCTCGTCGCCGACGCGATCGGCGACAACAAACAGATGCGCAAGCTCCTGGCCGAACTCGACAGGACTCCACCGGAGAGCGAGGAGTTCGGCGGCAAGGTCGCGGAGCTGCGACGCGTTTTCCAGCAGCATGTGCGAGACGAGAAGAAGGAGCTGCTGCCGGCCGTCCTCAAGGCGCTGAGCGACGAGGAAGCCCAGGCCATCGTCGAGAGCATTGAGGATCGAAAGGCCGAGATCGAGGAGGAGAGGCGCGCGGAAGCCGAGGAGCGCCGGGCCGCAGCGCGTCAGGAGCGCGAAGAGGCCGAGAAGGTGCAGCAGGCCGCCGAGACCGTTGTGGCGAGCCTCTGGGCAGGCCCGCAAGCCGCCCAGCAGACCGCCCGGACCGCTCAGGACGCGGTTCGAACGGGGCTCGACACCATGACGGAGGTCGCGCAGCGCACGTCCGACCAGACCATCGAGATGCTCAACCGCACGGGGGAACAGGCCCAGGATCTCGCGCAGCAGTCATCACAAAACCTCAGGGCGATGGCTGAGACAGGCAACGTCCTGGCCCGTGGCTTCCAGGATCTGTCCCAGGAATGGTTCAAGCTGGTGCAGGAGCGCCTGCAAAAGAACCTCGACGGGTTCACCGCCCTGACGCGCTGCCAGTCGGTTCCGGAGTTGATGACCGTTCAGAGCGCGTTCATGCGTGAGCGGCTGCGCGAGACGATCGACAGCGCGCAGAGGATGGCCGTAGTCTCAACACGGGTCGCAGACGAGGCTGCCAGAACGATTGCTGCGCAGAGGCCGAACAATACTCAGCGGGGTGCCGCCTAG
>NZ_LN811376.1:37991-46161 GCF_001006805.1 Microvirga massiliensis
GCCAGGGAATCATGAACAAGCCGCACGCAAAAGATGCAGCGCGGGTTTTTCCGCAGCCTGCTAGGCCTTGCAGATGCTGCAGGAGGCCAAGCAACTCGACCAGCAAGGAAAGGAGGCCGAGTGCATGCAGAGGGTCTCGCAAATCGAGGGGATGATTCCCGCGAAGGCGAAGTAATCTACCTCAGGTATTCGGCGCCGGCTCAGCGGAGATCTCTGGGAGCATTGGACTGAGGGGCCCAGGATCGGCCAAGCGGCCAGCGGGCCTGAAAGCAGGCGCTCGCCCGGGTCGAGCGGCCGCGAGCGGGGCTCGTGATGGCTGGGCCGATACGCAACAAAGCCCAACTGCACAGAAATGCCAGGGCCAGGAGGGTTCCTTGGCCTTGAGCCGGCCACGGAACCGCCCGCGAGCACTACCATTGCCTTCAACTCGGCGCGCTACGGCAGGCCTGATCACCGTCGACCGAGCCCAGAGGTTCCTGCGCCGAGCGGGGCCTTTCTCCTGGCGCTGCTGATCGGAAGAGAGGATTCCTCCATTTCGGATCGCGACGATCAAGAAACCCTCGAAGCCGCCAAGCGGGAAATCGAGAATTCCCTCACGCCAGGACCTTGCTGCGCACGAAACCGAGCCCTTGCGGTGGCAGATCATTGATTCGCTCTTGTCGGGAGCGTGCCAGGACATCTCCTTTATAGCGGACCAGATCCGCATCGCCGGCTTCCTCTACCGAGCCGTCGTAGACGCGTTAAGGAACCCCAGGCACAGGATCCACATCACGATCGATCCAAGCGTTGAGGACAAGGCCCTCGGTGGTGAATACATCCCCCTTCCTCCCAATTCCAACAGGCTGATCTTTCCCTTCGCGAAACTGGACGGCAACGTCGAGACATTGGCGAGCCGGTGCGAAGCAGTCGTGCACGAATGCACCCATGCCTGCATCGATTACACAAAGGACCGTGTCCTGGGCTCCGAAGAAGAGGTGGCGAGCTGGTTCGCGGACGCTCTTTTCCGACGTGGGCAGGGGCTGCCGATTGGAGGTGATCTGGATTTCCGCAAGAACTTTCGCGTACTTGCTGACGATGCACGGGAGTCCAATGTTCGGGGCAAGACCTTTAGGGTGCCAGAGACTGCGCTCGGGGCGCTGGAGGCGGATTTCGTCCACGTCCACAGCAAGAGGGACAAGACTTCACAGAAAGCAGCGTGCGGGTGGGTGACGGGTTCTAACTCGGCTTACCGATGAAGAGCTTGAATTGTGAGAAAGTGGATGTGGCGCAAGCCTCTGCCGTAGCTCAATGGGATCACGAACCAATAGGGTCGAGATGACGTAGATCACGCCTAAGAGTAAAATCGCAAGGCACTTTCCGGTA
Source organism: Microvirga massiliensis (assembly GCF_001006805.1). Lineage (GTDB taxonomy): Bacteria > Pseudomonadota > Alphaproteobacteria > Rhizobiales > Beijerinckiaceae > Microvirga > Microvirga massiliensis. Next base: position 39,354 of record NZ_LN811376.1, read on the forward strand.
GTAAGGCGAGCCATCTCTGGAAAGAGGCAGGCTCGCTCCACCGCACTGGCGACCAACGCCCGCACGGGAGAAGGCCATGCGACTTCGTCCAAGTCATCTGCTGCTGATCTGCCTGGTCGCGATCACCTGGACCCATGCCGCGCCCCGGACCCAACCCGCGCCTCGAGAGATCGAGGCGAACGGCGCCAAGCTGACCTATGTGGATCAAGGGACGGGCGAGCCGATCATCTTCTTGCATGGTTCCCTCTCCGACCGGCGCGTTTGGGAGCCGATCCGGGAGACCATCGCTGCCAGGTACCGCTTCATCGCTCCGACCCTGCGATATTTCGGCACCGGCGCATGGCCCGACAAGGGCGAGCAGTTCGGCACGGCCCACCACGCCGCCGACATCGTCGCCTTCATCAGGGCCGTCAATGTCGGGCCGGTCCATCTCGTGGGCTGGTCCTACGGTGCCAACGTCGCCCTGGCGGTCGCACTCGACAGACCTGATCTCCTTCGGAGCGTCATTCTCTTCGAGCCGGCCCTCTCCTCGCTGATCCAGGAGGACGCGGCCGCAAAGGACGCGCAGCGCAGGATCTTCGGCCCGGTCGTTTCAGCCATGCGGGCCGGCGACGCCGAAAAAGCCACGAAGCTGCTCGTCGAGGGCCTCTTGGAGCTGCCGCCCGGCGGCTTCGAGAGCCTGCCCGAGGCGGTGCGCCGGATGCAACTCGACAATGCCCGGACGATGCCGCTCCTGTTTTCGGCCCCGCCGCTGTTTGTGACCTGCGACGGGCTCAAGACCTCCAACACGCCCGTGCTTATCGTCTATGGAGGGGATAGCAACGCATACTGGCGGCACATCGCCGAGGTCATGGACGCGTGCCTGCCTCGGGGAGAGGCCGTGGCACTGACGGGCGCCAAGCATGACGGCCCGGCCCGTGACCCTGCCGGCTCTGCCGCGATGATCGAGAGCTTCGTAGCAAAGCATTGAGCAAGGGCGCATCGAGATCTCGCGGGGATCGGAGCACACCTGCCAGGCACCTGAACTTGATCGGACCGCAGGTTGTTCTCGAACCTTTCGCCAGTGGCGCCACCGAAGACCTTGTCGGTGAAATTGCCGGTGCCAACGCCGCACAGATATAGAACGAGTTGAAGTGCGCCTGCAGGATCTCGGATGGGGATCGCCCGTGCGAGCTTTAAGACATTCGTCTCCGCCCGCTTGCTATCGGCTGCGTTCCAGGTGCCATCGAAGCAAACAATGAGCCGCTTGCGTGCTGTCATGAAATACACCTACTTGCATCACGATGATCAATCTGGTTGCGACCGTCGATCTCGGGACCGCTGCGCATTCGAGCTGCGCTCCGGCTATACGGCTTCTGCCCTCGCGCTTGCTATGCTGATGCTCGTATATCGGTGAAGATTTCCCTGGGTTGCTTTTGAATGAAGGCGGCAATGATCTGCTGCTCATAGGCTTTTGCCCCCTTTTACCGACGATTATCTCGTTGACTTCTTCAGGGGTGAGTGGTGCCAGATAGGGTGTCAACTGATCAGTCGTGCGCTTCGAAGCCGTCAGGACCGGGGTGAGATCGGCACTCGCCCTGCCGCAATGGCACCTCGTCCGGCGCCTGCGTCGCCTGAGCAGCATCCCTACTAAGCTGGATGCCGCAGCCGCCGCAGTATGCATCACTGGGCCCATTGGAAAAGCCGCAGATCGGGCAGGCCACTGGCAGCAGCCTGCCGCAGCGCGCGCAGTAACGGCGCTCGGCGCGGTTGTCTGCAAAGCAGGAGGTGCACCGCAAGTCGGCGCTTCCTCGCGATGGCCAGAGTGGGAGTATAGACGAACTCGAAAGATCCCGCGATACTGGAGAGGCCGGCCGATGACCGCGCCGTCCCGGGTCCTTCGGGCGATGTGTACGAACCAAGTGTCTCTATCGCAGGTCTGTCGTCGGTGAACGCACGATGTCCCCAGTGCCACCGTCATATGCAATCCGGCCCGTAACAGAGGCTGACTCACTGCATCAAGTCGGCTGGATCATCAGCAACCCGAAATGGGTCTTCCGCGGATTTGCTCCTCGGCCCTCCGAAGGCTGAATGGGTGGAAACAGCGCAGCCTCCGAAGGTTTCCTCCTCGCACATCCCGGAAGTTGAGGCGATGGCGGCTCACGGCGCTGGAGCAGACACGCAGCACAGGGGGCAGTGGCCGCGCAGACCACTTCGCGCACATTCAGAACCAACAGTGACACGCGTGCACGCTTGCACCTCAAAGGTAGCTCCACCACCACCCGCGGTGATGCGCTTTCAGCGCCGCAAACCCCCGGCAGAGCGGATACAGGATGAGAACCACGAGAACAGTCGTGGCATACACCCCTGAGAGACCCATGCCATAGCCGGCGGGCTTGTCGCTCGGTTTTCCACCGAGCAGCCACGACGCATCACCCGTAGTCACGCCCGCAAATGCGACAGCCAGCGCATGAATGAGAAAGAGGTGCGCGACATAGTAGAAGAACGGTACTCTCCCGAAGGTGATGAGCCAACTGGCCAAGCGCCCCTGCGCCTGCTCGAAAGCAGCGAGCCAGAGCAGCCCCGGACCGAGAGTCATCATGAGGTAGAGCAGCGACGGTGGGTATTTCTCGCTGTTCAGGAAGGACAGCACTGTCGCGGGCATGCTCTCCTGGACTGCCCAGGGTGCCGGATCCCCGTAGACGTTCGTGGCTCCCAGGACGACGAACCCTACCGTGATCCCTGCGCCGAACCCAATCAGCCGGTGTGTGCGAGTCTCGGGATGTGGCTTGAGCAGCGGCTTTGGAGGCTCTCCACGAACGAGCAAACAACGTGGGCGGCTTACTTCGGCAGCCCGGCTTGGCGAAGCGTCTCAATGTAGGTCTGCAACACCGGTTCGTTGACATACGGCATCCGGTCAGGGAGGCCGGCGACAGTTGCATTCGGTTCGGTCTTCAGGATCTCGTTCACGATCAGTCGTGCTCTGTCCATCCCGCCAGTTTTGACCAGCGCGACCGCGAGGCTGCGGAGCGCGAAAGCAAAGCGGCGATTTTGGGCCACCGCTTGTTCGGCCCACTGAACCGCCTCTGTGTATTTGCCTTCGACGATATACGTGAACGCCATTCCGGCCAGCGCGACCCATGGAGTAGGAGGTGTGGGGTTTAGACGCCTGGACTTTTCGATCAACTCCCGGCCGGTCGCGGGATTTCCATTCGCGGCCTCGACCCAGCCCGCCAGTGTCGTGGCGATTTCGGAGTTCGGATTGATGCTCACCGAGCGCCGAAAAAGGTCCTGCGAGCGCGGCCCGTCTTTGGCCAAGACCCAAATGGCAAACGCGGCCATCCACAGCACGTGGGGGTCGTTGGGAGCAAGAGCGATTGCGTCCCACGCCAGCTGCACGCCCCTGGGCCTCGGCTCGTCCGACCGCTCAGTCCAGCCCTGAAAATGGGAGAGACCACGATAGCACGCCGATGCTGCCATAGCCTGGGCGTAGGTGGCATCAAGCTCCAGAGCCTTATCGAGACAGCCCAAAGCCGCGGCTGTAGCTTCAGGGGTGTATTCGTTGATCAAGGAGAGCGCGCGGAGGTAGAGGTTGTAGGCATCCAGGCTCTGCGTCGGCCGGCGGCGAGCGCGGCTGGCCTCGGTAAACAGCAGCTTCGGTTCGATAACCGCAACCACGCTCTGTGTGATCCGGTCCTGGAGCTCGAAGACATCGCTCAAATCCCCATCGAATCGGTCGGCCCACAGATGGCCGCCGGATCTCGCGTCGATGAGCTGGGCCGTAATCCGCAATCGCTTGTCACTGCGGCGGACGCTGCCTTCCAGCACATAGCTCGCGCCGAGCTCATTCCCGATCTGGCGAACGTCTACCGATCGCCCCCTGAAAGTGAACGAGGAGTTCCGGGCTACGACGGTCAGTCCACTGCATTGCGCCAACCCGGTGATGATCTCCTCGGCCATCCCGTCCGCAAAATAGTCGTCTTCTTGATCACCGCTCATGTTGGCGAACGGCAGCACGGCGATTGACGGGACTTCAACAACGGAATCCTTGAAAGCGGCCTGTCGAGACACCGGCTCGAGTTCTGCCTTTGGTTTTCGTTCCTCCTCCTCTCGGACATCCCCAACAAAGCGCACACCCTTGCGCGGCAGCGTCCGGATCAGACGCTGCGTCGTGCCGTTGTCGCCGATCGCCGTTCGTGCGGCATTGATCCGGCTGCTCAGCGTGGATTCGGACACGATGCGCCCGTGCCACACGGCCTCGAGCAGGTCATCCCGGCTGGCGACGCGGTCTCGTGTGCGGACCAGGAACACCAGGAGATCGAACACCTGAGGCTCGAGCTCGATGGGGTCGCCCGCCCGGCGGAGTTGGCGACGGTCGGGGTCGAGCACGAAGTCATCAAACAGGTAGCGCATGGCACGGCTCCCACCGGGACCACACTTGCGCAGGTTACCACGGCTGTGGCTCGGGCAAAACCAACCCGCTCTAGCCGAGAAATCACCGCTGTCCAACGGCACTCCCGCTCCTGAAGTGGCAATCACCCGTTATCGCCGCTCTGGCTCGCTCCGTGGCAACTCAAGCCCGAAACCAGGGGAATCCGATCGTAGCCGCGGCATCGGAGCCAGAGGCCACAGGAAACACCATGTCCGACACGAGCATATGTGTTCTGACTTTGGTCCGAGGCGGCATCGTTCTTCTGCCATCCGCCATATTCGATCGGAACCATCGCCCGCCGGCTGGTGTCTGAACGGCGATCGAGCCGATGTCAGATCGGCTCACGGATTCGCGCGGTCGAAGACCGCCAAAATCAAGCCGGTCTCAAAGGAAAATGGACGCGCTCTCAAAGCGCGACGCGGATTGCTCTGGCAAGTTCGATACGACCGCCGGCGAGGCGCTGAGGCTTTTGATCGAACGCACTGCCGGCAACCACCTGTACGGAGACCAGAATGCTAACGGAACCTAGCCCGTTGATGCCAGCCGCAGTCCTGCCGATGCACGGTTGCCGTGAGGCCACACTAAACGAAGAGCTCGAGGTCCGGCCGGTCCTGGTAGCGCTGGAGGACTCGGCGCGCTTCTCTCTTGCTTACAATCTGTTCCGGAACAGGCTCGAACCCGATCTTTTCTGCGCCGTCCCGGAGGATCGTCCGGTTCCGACCTTCATCAAAGCGCCGAACTGGACATATGCCGGCAGGACCGACGCTGTTGCTCAGGGGGCATTTGACTCGGAAACGGTGAGGACGACCGAGTGGTTCAACGGGTTCTATCTGTTTTTGCTCTCAATCGACGAGTGCGCAGACTTCGCGGAGTACCTGGCCCAACATCTATGCGGGGACCAGAATGCTGCCGGAACCGAGCCTGTTAATGTTGATCCGTCCTGTCTGTGGCCAGTTTCAGCGAGGCCACACTAACGAACCACGAGATCCGGCCGGCCCGCACGATCACTCGCATCGTTGATCGATTTCGAACCGCGACGTGGGTCCGCTCGGTGGCGGCCGCCCATGGGCCATTGAGGCGAAGGAACACCTGCCATGAACATTCAAATTCAACCACATCTCACCGTCGCCAAACGACTCCTCCCGTTCGAATGCGTCGCGCTGGTGTTGCAGGGTGGCGGTGCACTCGGGGCCTACCAAGCCGGAGTCTACGAAGCTCTCGCGGAGGTCGGCATTCATCCCGACTGGGTCGCCGGTGTCTCAATCGGCGCCGTCAACTCCGCGATCATCGCCGGGAACGAACCGACCGAGCGGGTCGCCAAGCTGCGCACATTTTGGCAGGAGATCACGGCCAACCCGCTGCTCGACTGGTCCACGGCCCTTCATACCATCGTCCCCAAAGGTGATCTTGGGCGCGCTCTCTTCAACCAAGTGAGCGCGACCTGCGCACTCGTCAGTGGGGCCGCGAGCTTTTTCACGCCCCGGCTGCCGGTCCCCTGGCTGCACCCGGACGGTGCCCACGAGGCGACGAGCTTCTATGAGACCAAGCACCTGAAAAGCACGCTGGAGCGGCTAGTCGACTTCGACCGGATCAATGCGGGCGAGATGCGCTTCAGTGTCGGTGCCGTAAACGTGCGCACCGGTAATTTCGTCTATTTCGATAACACCACGCACAGGATCCGTCCCGAGCACGTGATGGCGAGCGGGTCGCTGCCGCCCGGCTTCCCGGCAGTCGAGATCGAAGGCGAATACTACTGGGACGGCGGCCTCATCTCGAACACGCCGCTGGAATGGGTGGTCGAGTACGGCCCGCGGCAGGACACGCTCGCGTTCCAGGTTGATTTGTGGAGCGCCCACGGCGAACTGCCTGGCAACTTGGCCGAGGTCGCGACACGGCACAAGGAAATCCAGTATTCCAGCCGGACGCGCGCCAGCACGGACCAGTTCAAGCGCGTGCAGCGCCTGCGCTATGCGCTCGCAAGCCTCCTGTCGAAGTTGCCGGACGACTTGCGAACCACCGAGGAAACGAAGCTCCTGAGCCCGGAGGCGGACCGCAAGGCCTACAACATCATCCAGCTGATTTACCGGTCGAAGCAGTACGAAGGCCACTCAAAGGATTACGAGTTTTCCCGGTTATCCATGGAGGAGCACTGGCGTGCCGGCTATCACGATGCGGTGCGCACGTTGCGACATCCCGAAGTGTTGCAGCGGCCCGACGCTCAGGAAGGGGTCCGCACATTCGATTTCCTCAAGGACGTACGGGAATAGCGCACAGAGAGACTAGCGGCCGCCAAGAACATCCTGCGCCCAACATCTCAAGCGCGACGAAGCTCCGCCCCAACGTATTCGGTCTGCAAGCCGACTTTCAGCCCCAACGATCCGCTCAATTCAACAGAGA
>NZ_LN811376.1:47182-49916 GCF_001006805.1 Microvirga massiliensis
AACTCGTCGAGTATTACCTGGAGGACGTTGATTTGAAAGGAGCCTGGATCGGCCCGGCGTCCTTGGGCCTGTGGTCGCACGCGCTGGCGCCCGTGGCCGAGCTGCCGGTCCTGGAGGTTGTCTCAGCAATGCACATCGTAGCCGACCTGACACTCGGGCTCGGCAAGGTCGCGCATGACTATCTGGCGCCATCCGAGCCGTCTGACCGGAAAGCGAGACGCTATGAACTTGCAGAATGAGGTTTCCCAATGACGTGTGACGAGCCGAGTCAATCGATGATCTTCTGCTCCCTTGCAGACACCCGCCATTTTACCCCTGCAGGACTGGTGCTCGTGATCGCCCTGGGTCTGGCCGCCTGCCAGCAACAGACGAGCCGACCGCGGAGCCTTCCGACCATGGTGCAGATCGAGACTGTGACCCTGACCGACTATGCGCCGCCGGTGCGACTCACGGGCGAGATCCGCGCACAGGTCGAGAGCGAGCTGGCTCTTCAGAGAAGTGGCCGCATCACTGACACCGAGGGGTCGAGTCTTTGCCCGTCCCTCTCGGTCCAGATTTGCCAGATTTGAAGGAGTCGGAGGCATGACAGTGACACTCGCTGCCGTCCACGGATACGTTGCGGCAATTGCGTCCGCGGATGCCTGCTGGGCGCCATCGCAGCCGAGATCGGCGCTTCGACCCATCGATATCTCACCGAATACGCTTACGCTGTGCCGCATCAGGGAGAACGGCAACAGAATTCTCGCAGCGGGCGGGGGTGCTCACGCGCCAATGCTGGCCGGGAACCGCGCTCCTATGTCTCCTGTCCTTCCCCCGAACGGCTAGAACGCAGTTTCGCAGGAAGGAAGCTTCCAAACCTTCGGTGATCGCGAACCTGTGTGCTGAGGGTTCGTCCAGGACAGCAAAATAGAGAAAAAGAGGTAGTCATGACCTTCCATGGCAAATCCGCCCTAATAACTGGCTCCACGAGCGGGATCGGGTTGGCGATAGCTCGCGCCTTGGCGCACGAGGGCGCCGACGTCATGATCAACGGCTTGGGCGAGTCAAACGAGATCGAGGAGGTGCGCCGCTCGATTGAGCGCGACTACTGCGTCAAAGCCCTCTACTCCCCGGCCAACATGGCGAATCCCCACGAGGTCGTCGCGATGGTGCGCCAGGCCGAGCAGGCGTTCGAGTCGGTGGACGTGCTCGTCAACAATGCTGGCGTTCAATACGTGGCGGCCGTCGAGGAACTCCCGCCGGAGAAGTGGGACACCATCATCGCCATCAACCTCTCGGCAGCCTTCCACACCACACGGGCTGCGGTGCCAGGTATGACGGCACGAGGATGGGGGCGGATCATCAACACGGCATCCGCGCACTCGCTCGTGGCCTCGCCGTTCAAGTCGGCCTATGTGGCGGCCAAGCATGGCATCGCTGGCTTGACCAAGACTGTGGCCCTGGAAGTTGCGACCAGCGGAATCACTGTAAACTGCATCAGCCCTGGATATGTCTGGACGCCGCTCGTCGAGCGCCAGATCCCGGGCACCATGAAGGCCCGTGGCCTGAGCCGGGAACAGGTAATCAATGACGTGCTGCTCGAGGCGCAGCCGACAAAGCAGTTCGTGACCGTCGACCAAGTGGCGGCCCTGGCCGTGTTCCTGTGCTCGGATGCGGCGAGCCAGATCACCGGCGCCAACCTTTCCATGGATGGCGGCTGGACCTCCCAATGACAGGCCGTGCAAGAACGCTGAGCGCGGCCGGGTGCGTGGCAGGACTGGAGGAGAAAGGGGGATCTCGCTCACCCTTCAGGCTGGGGCGCGCAGACCGCCTGACTGGGATGTGCTCGATGGCTTCGCCCCCGCTTTCAGGATCGAGTTGCTCCACGCCGGCCTGAGTCTCGCGCTCGAGGAGTTTGGGAGCTTGGCTTGGCGCTTCCGAACACCGCATCGTCCAGAAACTCTTCAACTGCTGCGCGGCTCTCGGTGGCGAGAGCTGGGACCATTTATTTGTGTGAGCGCTCGAGACAATGGCTGACCACACCATTTCACAATCCTGAGCACGTTGTTCCGGCCAATTCGGGCGGGGCATGAGCGCCCGCGGACAGGTAGGATCGCCCCGGTGGTGAGGTCCGCTCCTGGCAAGATACTGACGTTGGCCGAGTTTCTGCAATTACGGGGTGAGCGGGCATGACTGCGGGGCGCTCTCCCTTCGAGATTGGCACAAGGGTACGCCCGCCATGCTCCGATAGGGATCAGGAGCGGACTGCCCTCGCTCCCTTCCAAATGTGTTCCGATGCAACAGCTCTGAGCAGTGCCGTCCCCACTGATTCCCCACTGAACCAGCGCGAACAAGCAACGACAGGTGGCAGCGACCTGCGCTCTCGAAGCGATAAGAAATACCATGTCCGACACGAGCATACGGTGTTTGACTTTGGTTTTTGGCGGCATCGATCTTCGGTCATCCGCCATATTTGACCGGGACCATCGCCCACTGGCTGGTACCCGTACGGCGATCGAGCCAAAATCAAGCCGGTCTCAAAGGAAAATGGACGCGATCTCAAAGCGCGACGCGGATTGCTCTGGCAAGTTCCATACGACTGCCGGCGAGGCGCCAGCCTTTCGATCGTACGCACCGCGGGCAACCCACACCTGGGCGGAGACCAGAATGTTGCCGCAACCTATCCTGTTGAACTGTCTGGAGAGCGCTGTTCACGCCTGCCGCTGTTTGCAGCAGACCTCGATGCGATGTGACG
>NZ_LN811377.1:0-6214 GCF_001006805.1 Microvirga massiliensis
GTTTGCACTGCTGGTTGCGAAATCGCGGGCTATGAGGCGGCCAGCCACCTCAAATTCCACGGGGCTCACGTGGCCCGACCGGATGCGACCGACGCCCCGCGCTACCGAGGCGAGCTTGTTGGTCGTGACGACGCGCCCACCCCCGATTACGCAGGGATCCTTCGGAGCGGCCTCCGAAGGAGACGCAAGCACACAGGAACTGATCGAATGCCGGCTGCATCAGAGCCTCCCATCGGAACGGCCGCGTTGCAGGCGTTCGGCGAGGCTGGGGAGCGGGCGTATCATGCTTGCCCGCTCTCGAATTGAACATTTAAGTCATTTCGACTATATAGTCAATACGAGATTCGAGAGAATCGTGCGGTGAGGGTTACGGATGGCGAAGATTGACGCAGCGCGCAGAGCGGAGATCGGCCAGGAGAAGCGTGCCAGGACGCGGGCGCAGATCCTGGACGCGGGCACGATGCTTCTCGCGGAGCGACCGCCCGAAGCGCTCACAGTGGATGCTGTTGTGGAAGCGGCGGGCGTTGCAAAGGGGACGTTTTATTATCACTTCCAAAGCATCGAGGAGTTGGCCGCCGCCGTGGGCGCGAAGCTCGGGGAGAGCTTTGACGATCTGCTGACGGCCGCCAGGCTCGAACTGCCCGATCCCATCGCGCGCCTGTCCTTCGCCTTCACGCAATTCCTGGACAAGGCGATCTCGGATCCCATCTGGGCACGGCTCGTGGTTCAGAGCTCGCAGGCCCCCACTGAGTTCGCCCGCGGCATTCGCGCCCATCTCAAGGCCGATCTCACCGAGGCGAATGACCAGGGCCGCCTGAGCGTGCACGACGTGGAGCTGGCCGCCGACATCGTCATCGGCATCTGGCTTCAGGTCGTGCGCGGCAGTCTGGAGCGAAGGGCCGCATCGGACCTGGCCAGCCAAGCTCTTAACGCCGTGCTTCGAGCCCTTGGCGCATCGCCTCCGATGCAGAACTTGGCAGTAGCATGACGTACCATTTGGCAGAACCCCTTGCTCGGAGCTCGTCGTGAAACGCGATTTGGGAACATGACCACTTAAGCTGTCTCCTCACCTGTTCTGAGGTCGTCGTGTCGGCCGTTACCGACCCCAACCCGCTCGCACCCCTGCTGGCTCGGAACGCAGAGCACCGCGAGATACTCCTGCGCCAAGCTGGCGGCACCCTGTGGGCAGAGGAGGTCGCGCGGCGGCTCGGGACACACGCCAAGTCGTCGATGAGCGACGGCGCGCCGGCACCCTGCTCGCCGTCCGGAACGAAAGCGAGTGGCGCTATCCCGCCTGCCAGTTCCAGGACGGCGAGGTCGTCTCCGGCCTGAGGGAGGTCGTGCGCGGCCTCGCCCGTGAGGGTCCGTGGGTCACGCTCGACTTCCTGCTGGCGCCCGACACCGTTCTCGAAGGCAAGACACCCTTGCAGGCCTTGCGTGATGGTGATCGTGAGGAGGTGCTGCGCCTGGTCCGCGCAAGCCGAGGCGACGGCTTCGGGTGAGGCCGTCACGGCCAACGACGCGTCGGATCGTGCCCGTGGGTCAATGGCGCCGCCACGCACCCCGTCGGACAGGAGGTTCGAGGGAGGTCGCGCCGATCTGGAATGTCGATTGCGAGCCTGACCGTGTCACTGGCCGCTGCGGGTTGACCAGATGCGCCAGTGACGATCACTCCCATCACTCCGGATCGCCCGCTCTCGTTCCCCGAGCGTCAGGATATTCACGGCGGCCATGAGCCTGTCGTCCCGTTCCGTGACGCGCAGGACGAACGCGTCGAGGCTGTCGTCGACGACGTGGTGGAAGGCGTGCCAGGTCCGGTGGCCGCGCATGTTCATGTCGTCGAGGTCGAGAAGCGCGTCAACGGGGAACAGGACCTGCTTGAAGACCAGGTGGAGCACCGTGGCGGCGCTGGGGTGGCCCTCCGCCATCGCAGCGAACACTTTGCTCACGGTCGCTGCCGTGAAAAGCCTTTCTTGTCGTCTTCACGCGCCGTTCCGCATTCGTCTTGGTTCGGTGCGCCACAGTATGCCGGCGCGGTGCGATCGGTCGACCTCGCCGGTTGGCCGACCGCACGAGGGGACATCGCCTCCCGGACAATGCGGGTCACCGGCGCTCGGGCGCTCCTTCAATTGGGGGATGTCCGTCCCTCTTCGCTCCCGGCGATTTCGCCGAGGTCGATCCTCAGCACGATGGCGCCGGATTCGTCGGCGACCTCAATGCGCCAATCCTTCAGTTCGACGGCGGCGCCGGCATGCTCTTGCAGGAATTCCCAAGCCGCCTCGATGGCCCTGGCCCGGCCCTGCGCGAGATCGGCAATCCCGGCCCCGACCTCGTCCGGAATGGACTCCCGCCCTTTCACGAGATGGAAGAAGTAGCGTCGCATCAGCCTCTCAGGTTCGCAAAACCGCGGGCAGCCCGCAGCGACGACAGGCTCCCCGCCAAGGGCCTGATCGGTTCGACCGACGCGATCCTCACCCTGTTCCGAATCTCCGATCCGGGTCCTATCCCGCGCACTCCTCGGCGCGTGCGGCGAGACGCTCCCACGCGCTCCGGACCGGGTCATGCACCTGGACGAACGGAGAGAGGCCGAGGAGCAGCAGCCCCTTCAGGTGCTCGCGGGCATTGTCGAAGCCTACCTGCGGCGCGAACGGCTCCATGACGGGGCGTGGTCCGCTGCCGTAGAGCCGCTCGTATTCGATGAAGTTCGTGAAGTGCTCATGATCGCTGCCACGCAGAAGGCACGTCTCGGCATGAGCGCCCTCGGCCAGGATCACCTCGTGGCTGTCAAGAAGGATGTGGAAATACTCGACCGTCTCCATGTCTGACGGCAGCGCGGGCACGATCGAGGTGCCATTCACGAGTGCCTCCACGGGCATGAGCACGCCATCGATGAACAGGGCGTGCTCCGGCGAGAGGTAGAGATCGGTGTGGGGCGTGCGCTCATCGAGTGCGTGGCGTGAGATGCGGATCGGCATCACGCGTTCGCTCCAGGCCGCACCGCTCTTCCGGAAGAGATGGCGGCCGATCCATTTGATCGGCATGGCCTCGCCGCGCACCGTCTCGACGAGATCCCCGATCCTGAGATCCTCGATACGAACCTCGCCGGCCGGGGTCAGGATGGAAGTGCCCCGCAGGAAGCAGTGACCGCCACCTTTATGAGGGTTCCCCTTGCCGATTTCCCACCCGAACGCATTGCCGTTCCCGTTCCTGGCGCTGGCCGATGACGACAGTGTCGTCACTGCCAGTGCGCTCACGGCTGCCACTTTGGCACTTGCAGCCGCCGCCAATCCGACAAAATGACGCCGGGCCCGGTTGACGGGCCGATACCGGTCCGAGGTTTGCGGCAAGATTTGTCCTCCCATTGCGATGTTATAGTCTTATCTCATGGGAGTCCCTTCGGGCTCAGTGCCGAATAAGACGGTATTCCCGTACCGGCAGGCACTCTTTGGTCGAGGGACCCTCTTCTTTCGGGGACTCGAGAAGGCGCGTGCGCGCCCTCCGGGCAGAGACCCTGCCGGTCTCGACGAGGTCACCTGCGGGTGTTACGGCCTCACCAGCCGCAGCTTTACGAAGCCTCGGGACCATTGTTTCAATCCCCCTCATCCCATGCGGCATCTCCGAACGAGTCTGCTGGTATGCCCTGGTTTCCACTTGCTGCCTGAGGCAGGTTGCGGGAAACCGCTCCGCTTCGAGCACACATGACCATTTCCGGAACCCACGATTTTACCCTTGTCGCCCTCTCGATCCTGATCGCAACGGCCGCCTCCTACACGGCCCTCGATCTGGCAGGCCGCATTCAGGCCGCCACGGGCTGGGCCAGCCATGCCTGGCTCGTCACCGCGGCCGTCGCGATGGGGGGTGGCATCTGGTCCATGCACTTCGTCGCCATGCTGGCCTTCCACATGCCGGGCATGGCGGTGAACTACGATCTCGGCCTCACCCTGCTGTCGCTGGCGTTGCCGATTTTGGTCACCGGGAGTGGCTTCTTCGTCGTCAACCGAACGCAGACAGGTTCAGCCGTTCTCGCCCTCAGCGGCCTCTTCATGGGGCTCGGGATCGTTGCGATGCACTACACCGGCATGGTGGCGATGCGGATGGCGGCGGACCTTCGCCACAACCACCTGTGGGTGGCGATCTCGGTCCTGATCGCCATCGGCGCCGCGACTGTCGCGCTCTGGCTGGCCTTTCGCAAAACGGGTCTGGTGCAGAAGCTGGTGGCCGCTCTCGCGATGGGGCTTGCGATCTCCGGCATGCACTTCGCCGCGATGCAGGGAGCCGTTTTCACGGCGCATTCCAGCGTGGATCACGCTCACGGGCAGGCCAGCCTCAATCAGACCACGCTCGCCCTGGCGGTCGCCGCGACGACCTTCCTGATCCTGTTCCTGGCGCTGATCGCGGCCATGTTCGACCGCCGCTTGGCCCTGCTGGCCGAGCGCGAAGCCGCCGCCTTGCGCGACAGCGAGGAGCGCTTCCGGAGGCTTTACAAGAAAACGCCGCTGCCCCTCCATGCCGTCAACGAGGCCGGGCAGATCGAGCATGTCAGCGATGCGTGGCTCGCCCTCCTGGGCTATCGCCGCGACGAGGTCGTGGGTCGACCGCTCACGGACTTCATGACCGAGGACTCGATCCAGCACCGGAACGAGGTCGTCTGGCCCGCTCTCCGGGAGAAGGGCGAACTTAGGGATGCCGAGTATCGTCTCATCAACAAGAGTGGCGATGTCCTCGATGTGTTGATCTCGGGACGGGTCGAGCGCGATGCCGAGGGTCGCTTCAGTCACATCGTAGGTGGCATCGTGGATGTAACGGCCCGCAAGAAGGCTGAAGAGGCGCTGCGTCAAGCGCAGAAGATCGAGGCTGTCGGGCACCTGACCGGCGGGGTGGCGCACGACTTCAACAATCTGCTCGCGGTGGTGCTCGGCAATCTCGAACTCCTGCGCAAGCGCCTGCCCGACGATCCGAAGCTCACGCGGCTCGTGGACAGCGCGATCCAGGGCGCACAGCGCGGCGCGGCCCTGACACAGCGGATGCTCGCCTTCGCGCGCCGTCAGGACCTCAAGCCCGAGCCCGTCGATGTGCCCGACCTCGTGAAGGGCATGACCGATCTCCTCCAGCGCTCCATCGGGCCGATGGTGCAGATCGAGACCCGCTTTCCGCTCGCCCTGCCCTGCGCGCGGGTCGATGCCAATCAACTCGAACTCGCGCTGCTGAACCTCGTGGTGAATGCGCGCGATGCCATGCCCGCCGGCGGCATCATCGCGATTGCAGCCCACCAGCGGAGCATCAGTCCTGCTCACCCCAGCGGCCTCGCACCCGGCGGCTATCTGTGTTTGTCCGTGACCGATACCGGCCAGGGCATGGACGAGGCCACCCTGGCACGCGCCCTGGAGCCGTTCTTCACGACCAAGGGGGTCGGGCGGGGCACGGGCCTGGGCCTCTCGATGGTGCACGGGCTGGCCGCGCAGTCGGGCGGGCGTCTGGTCCTGAAGAGCCGCGAGGGCGCAGGCACGACTGCCGAGATCTGGCTGCCTGTCGCGGAGGCTCAGCCACCGCAGGCTGCACGCTCGAGGGAGCCTGCCACGAACAGCACAGGATCTGGGACCAGGCCCCTGGCGGTGCTGGTGGTCGATGATGACGCCCTTGTGCTCCAGAACACGGCCGCCATGCTGGAGGACCTTGGACATCATGTCGTCGAGGCAGGCTCCGGCCAGGAGGCCCTCGATCACCTCGACACAGGGATGTCCGTGGACGTGGTGATCACGGACCAGGTCATGCCGGGCCTGACGGGCTTGCAACTCACCGAGGCAATCCGCAGGCGATGGCCGCATCTGCCGGTGATCGTGGCCACCGGCTATGCGGAGTTGTCTTCCGATCTTGCACCTGACCTCGTGAGGATCACGAAGCCCTACACGCAGGATACGCTTGCTCGAGCCGTCGCCGAGGGCGTGCGGAGAGCGACGGCAGGAAATGTGGTGCCGTTTCGGTTGATCTCTGGTGCCGAGAAGACTTGAAACCCTGTCGGAAGGCCTCCGGCGAGAGCGCTACCTCGCCCTGATGCGGATGGCGCCCCGCCTCCGTGACGGGCACCACCGTCGAGAGACACCCACTCGGCTACGGTCATGGCGGGCGATGATGTTGATACGGCTGACATCCTGGAGGTCGAACCCGGCCAACCGGAAGCTTGATCACGATGCGGCTGGCGCGTGAGTTCACGAGC
>NZ_LN811377.1:7138-9167 GCF_001006805.1 Microvirga massiliensis
GATCGCGAAGGCGCGAAGCTCCGGGAGAGCCTCCCGGAGTCCGCGGTGGAGGTCAGGACCCGCCGTCATGGCTCCCGGACCCGACCCGGTCCCGCCGGCAGGTCGCGAAGGCATCCGGAGTGGATTCGCCACCAGCCGTCATGCCCACCTGCAAGGACTCGTCGATCCGGTTCGGGACATCCCGGCCGGCCGCTGCATCATGACGATCGCGCCTCCTGGTTCGCCCTGGTGGAAAGGCTCTTCCGCCCTCCCGTGCGGGACCGGTCCTGAACGGGACCACAACGGCCCGGTCCGCTGCGGTTCATCGCGGCGCGTGCCCTCGGGACGCCCGCCTCGCCCCGGCCGGAAGACTGTCGAGGGTGGACGTGATGTCCCAACGACCCGGCTTCTCGATCCAGGGCACCCCGTGGAGCGCATCCAGGCTGGTTCGTTTCCGGAGATGGCCGGAATACACCAGGAACGGCAGGTCCCAGGACCGCAGCTCGCGAGCCAATTCGGAGCAGAAACCGTCCCGGAGCGTCCGGTCGAGAATCGCGACGTCTGGGTCGGAAGGCGCGGTTCTACTGCATTCGCGGCGCGGGCGGCTCCAAGCAGCCGCGAAGAATTCCCGAACACTTCCAAACGCGTTCGATAAACGCCCTTCTGCGAATGACGCAACAAAGCGACTATGATGATGATTGACGAGGCGGTGGGTAGGTGCCGGGCAGCAGGTCCTGGTAGACCCGCCGGATCCGGCCGTAGCATTCACAGGCGGTCTCTTCGAGCCCTGCTCGGTCGGTCACTGTGATGCTGCCGCGGCTCTGACGGATCAGCCCTGCCGTTTGCAGGGTGCGGGTGATGATACTGACCGTGGTGCGCTGCACGCCCAGCATTTCGGCCAGGAACTCGTGCGTCAGGGGCAAGGTGTCCTGATCGGCCCGGTCATGCATGCTGAGGACCCAGCGGCAGCAGCGCGCCTCGACAGCATGGACTGCATTGCAGGAGACGGTTTGGAACGTCTGGGCGATCAGAACCTCACCGTAGTTCCAGAATAACTGGCGCAGACCAAGGCGGGCGTTCCGCCCCTCGTCGAGGCGCCCGATTGGAATCCGGGACGCCGTGCCCGCCATTTGCACGATATAACGCCCAAAGGCTTTGTGACTGATCTGCGCACTCAGGAAGCCGACGACCCCTTCGCGCCCGGATACCGCGACTTCGGTGGTGGTGCCGTCCTCCATGACATTGACCAGCGAAACGATCGCATTATGGGGGAAATAGGCGTGGCTGATGGGGTCTCCCGTCTCGTAGAGCACCTGCTTGAGGGTCAGGTCGACAAGCTCGAGATGCGGCTCAAGGCAACCAAAATCCTCAGGCTCCAAGGCGGCCAAGAGCCGATTGGTGCGGTGATCTGTCTTGAGGAACTTCGCCATGGCGACGGCATCACCTCGCCACAACAACGCGGATGAGAGCGGATCGTCCCAGCGGCGGTTCCATAAACGGGCGATCTGGTGATTGCCGCTAGTCCTTGGACATCCGCTTGTGTCGCCATGGCCGAGTGCGGCTTCAAGATCAGCCACGAGGCCGTCAAGCAGGTCGTGGCTGCCTATTCTGAGGTGGCCCCTTAAGCGACTCTAGCCCTTCTAGCTGACGAGTTCGTCTGCCCTTGTGGCGAGTCTCTCGTATGCACTTCCGACAGGGTCACGAACCTGGACGAAGGGAGACATTCCAAGGAGCAGCAGCGCCTTCAGGTGCGCCCGGCCGCCATTGTAGCTCACCAAGGGCGCGAAAGGCGTCAACGCGGGACGCGGTTCATGCCCGTAGAGCCGCTCGTATTCGATGAAGTTCGTGAAGCTCTCGTAATCGCGCCCGCGCAGGAGATAGGTCTCGATCGGGGCCCCCTCGGCCAGAATCACCTCATGGCTGTCGAGCAGGATCTGGAAATACTCAATGACCTCTGTGCCTTCGGGCAGCGCAGGCACGATCGACATTCCGTTCACGAGTTCCCGCACGGGTATGAGGACGCCGTCGATGAACAGGGCGTGCTCGGGGG
>NZ_LN811377.1:9819-11796 GCF_001006805.1 Microvirga massiliensis
ATGGCGGCTGCGATGCCCAGGAAATGACGCCGTGCTTGGTTCGCTGGCCGATACCGTTCTGGAGCTTGGGACATCGAGAATCCTCTCTGAAAAGTGGGGTTGCCCGCCAAGAGATAAAATGTGAACTCGGTTCAGTATTTAGAGTCCATCTACTAGGAACTAGCCTCGCCATCGAGGGCGAAAACTATGACGTAACTATGTTATTGTAAGAAGCTGTGAAATATCACATGTGCGAAGACGTGTAATAATTTTTGGCAGTTCCCTCCCGCAAAAGCATGAAGGGGGTCAACTTTTGTTTGTAAACATTGGCCGTTTGGCTTCCAAGGTGGCCGGCTTCGAGATCGTGGGCGGCTACAATGCGAGGCTTTCGGCGGCCTCCCACAAGGATCAACGCCCCTTCGTTGACATCCCGCCGCATGCGCCTCCGAATGCATGCGGCGGCGCAGTGAGTTGCGACTCGCCGACACGAAGGAAGCATGGAGGCACTGCGCTCCCGGCTCCGATTTTCTTCCACGATCGAAACAATTCGCGCCGCAGCGCCGCGGCGAGCCATAGCGTGAGCAGAGCGGCGCTTCACGCCCGCGGAACGCCAAGCGGTACTCTTGACCTATTGCGCCGATGTTCTCGACCTTCGACCTTTTGCGCCAGCGTTCTCGACAGATCGTGACAGCGATCCGGGCTTGTTCCGCGCGTGCGCTGAAGTCCGTCAGGGCTGTCCGCATCCACTGAGCACAACATGCACATGGCGAGCGATAGGATCGCCACGTTTGCACCAGCGATTCCCCAGAGCAAAACGGACAGAGCGTCTTGAGTGCCCAGCAACCCCGTGAGGGCGGAGGTGATCATTGCCACGACAAGAGCTATGAGCGCATAAATGGCTACCATCGCTGGTGATCCGGAACCAGAATACGAGTAGCACTCCTGTATAATAGCCTGATGCCCCTCCTCGTTCCGGAAACAGGGCTTCCGCAAACGGTGCAAATCTCACCCAGGTCCGCTTCTAAACTCTCTCTATTCCAAGCGGATGGCCGATCGATGTGCTGCCGGGTGTTACTACTTCGGGTCCTTTTGCTTCTACTTGGAGCCGGCCACTGTGATCTGGGGCGGATGGGCTTGGCCCTTCGCACCCAAGGAGAGTCCTATGGAACGTGAACCGAATCCCCTCCCGACACCCGATTAGGTGTCGTCCAGCGACGATGATGGGCGTGAGTTCCTGAAGCGGTGTGGAAAGTTTGCTGCCACGGTGCCGCCCGCCGTCACCATACTGCTGTCCACGTCGCTGACCTCCGAGGCCATCGCGGCATCGGGCTCCAAACCCGGCAACGGATATGGAGATAAGAACCACATCCATACGGGTCCTCGGGGTCGGCACTAGCAGCCTCCACGGCCCGTGAGGCTGCCGATCTCGACGGCCGTGACCTCTGCCCCCGCTCGGTCACTTCAGGCCGGGCGGGGCTCTTTCAGGTACTCCCTCGCCTCACCAGAGCGTAGGTCCCGTGCGGCGGATCCGCCCCCGCTCGACCCCCAACGAATCCTGACGGCCAGCACCCGCTGATGGTGCTCGTTACGTCCGGTCGGTGATGTGGAACCCTGAACCTTCTTCACGGTCGTATCGGTCATCATGACCTCCTGCGTGAAAGGTCTCGGGAGACGACTGGCGGACCATACGCTGCGAGGGTGGCTACGGCCGAGACTGAGGTTCCTCGCTCGGTTGCTTGACCTTCGCCTGCAACCCAGCGGCACCATCTGACCGATTGCCCTGTTACCGCGCACCGCCTGTTTCACCTCTTCCGGGTATCGTCCGGCAAAGACCTTTGAGCCATTCAGCTTTGACAGCAACGCCCACTGCAACCTCCTGCAATCGTGGATATGCCTTGCACGTAAACCCGCACATTCATGTAGGGTTTCATTCATTACATTGCCTTCGATGCAAGTAATCTCCAAGATGAATGAGAGATGAACATTGCTGCCGGCTAG
>NZ_LN811377.1:13020-36434 GCF_001006805.1 Microvirga massiliensis
GGCAAAGCCCATGTCGGCGAACACCTTCGTGATGAACGGGAAGGAGCAGCGCGACAGGCGCAGTCCGGGAAGGGCTCCATCCCGGTCCTGAACGTCGGCGGGCTGGGGCATCAGGGTCAGAGCGCGCCCGTCCGTGTCCACCATCACCTGCCGCTCGCGGCCCTTCACCTTCTTTCCCGCATCATAGCCCGGAGGTCCCCCGCTCTCGGTGGTCTTGACCGATTGGCTATCGATCACGGCGGCGCTCGGGGACGCCTCGCGCCCGCCCCTCTCCCGATCGGCCATGACGAGCAAGGGGTTTAGGGTCTCAAACAGGCCCGTGTCACGCCACAGAGCGAACCAGCGATACACGGTGGTTCGGGGCGGGAACTCACGCGGGAGGAGCCGCCACGCGATGCCGCCCCGCAGCATGTAGAAGATTGCGTTTACGATCTCCCGAAGCGGCCGCGCCCGAGGTCGCGCGCGCCGGTTCGGGGCAGGCATGAGGGGCTCGATGAGAGCCCATTCGGCATCGGTGAGATCGGTTTTGTAGCGCAGGTGATCACGGCTATGCTGCCGCCGAGTGGTTGGGGTCCACATCGCGGTTCCAAGAAGGCTTCGACATCCTCCCGGAATCACCCGCGCCCCAGCTACTCAACCCTCTTCGGTCCGGACCCTCAGACCCTCTTGGTTCAGCCGTTGATGGGGCGTGCAAACCTGAGCAAGTCTGCTAGCCTTCCGCTGGAACTACTCCCGAGGCGATCAGCTAGCCCCTCCAGAGGCATCCCTGATTGGGGCTCATGATCATGGAGTTCAGCCATGGTGATGTACCACGGCGACAATCGTAGCCTTCAGCAGCAGTTCGGCAGCGAGGCTTTGGCCAACCGGTTCTTGGAAACCATTGTCCATGAGAGATTCACCGACGCCGACAAGCAGTTCATCGAGGGAAGCAGCTTTTTCTTCCTGGCTACGGCTGATGCAGACGGCAGGCCCGACTGCTCGTTCAAAGGCGGTCTACCGGGCTTTGTCCGTGTGATCGCACCTGATGTTCTGGTATTCCCGGATTATGACGGGAACGGCATGTTCAAGAGCCTGGGCAATATCAGAGCCAATCCACATGTAGGGCTCTTATTCATCTCCTTCGAGGAGCGGCGACGTCGGATTCGAGTGAATGGGACGGCCAATCTTTCGTTTGATGGCCCGTTGCTTGAGAGTTTCCCAGGCGGTCAGGTTCTCGTTCGGGTCACGCCGGAGCACATCTTTCCGAATTGTCCTCGCTACATTCCAAAGATGCAGATGGTTGAAGCCTCAGAATATGTCCCGCACGAGGGCTGCGTGCCACCTGAACCGGAGTGGAAGGGCCGGAAGGAGTTTGAGGACGTTGTTCCACCTCGCAGACTCTGACAGCCTGATGCTGCGGCGGTTTGGCCAATGCCGCTCCTCGTTGCGGTAGGTTCCTGCGGTCCGGGAGACCGCCTCAACCTCGCCGAAAGCTCACGAGGCTATTTTCGGTCCGGGCTCTAAGGTAATCGCGGAGTGCCTCCCAAAAGACCGTTCGCAGCGGTTCGTAGAGGAACACCTTGCTCATAGTGCGTCCCTTGAAGCGCACCTGATCCCTATCTTCCACCTTGTGGCCGAAGCGCCGGCGATCTGGGTCGAAGACCCAAATCTCGCCCGTTTCGGCATCAAAGTCCGAAAGCCGAATCAGAAGACCCTCATGGAGGCGAAGCCCTCCGCCGGCAAGTAGCGCCCAGAGCGCCTTATTCCGGAGAGACTTCGCTTGGGCCAGAAGTTTACCGAGGTACGCGAGTGGAAAATCCTTGTTTTCCAGATCGACTTGGATGCCTCCGCGGATTGGACTCCTGAGGCCTCTAGGCCGAGTCAAGTTGCTACTCACCCGTACGACGCCACCAATCATCGATTGCTGCCGAAACCGTGCCTTCTCCGCCTCCGACCAGCGCTCGACACCATTGATTGCGGAGAAGGTGACTTCAAGATCAAGGAGGTTGGCGGTTATACCCTCGCCGGAAAGAGCCGAGACCGCGCGCAACCCCTCATCACGGGCGAATCGAAGGAACAGGTTCACGCCGGCAAGTGTTGGCACAAAACTTGCGCGCGCGGGCCCCTCGACCAAGCCGATTTCGCAAGCATAGTTGACCAACCCTGGCAGTTCCGGATAACCCGTCTTGGCTCCATCCCGCAAGAAGATCGGGTAGCCGCTCATCGCCTCCGCGATCTGGACTGCCGTGGTAGGCCATACGGAAAACGCCGCACTCGATCAGGGAGTCCACAAACTTGGCGGCTGCGAGCTTGTAACGTCTCTTCGACGTTCCACGGTTTTCACGCTGATCCAAGAAGCGACCGAAGCCGATCAGGGGCTCGACGACAATTCCGCCATCCATGATGTGGATGTCGTCCACTCCCCCATCGGCACGGGGGAGTTTGACCCGCGTGAGATGCTTGAGGGCCATAACGGTCCGTTGAATATCCCGGCGTCCAAGGACGCCAGGGCTGCTTCCCCGAGAGCCCCAAAAGCCTTACTCACGGTGCAACTGTATGGTTAACATTGGGTTACCAAGCTTACTTTGAATGTGCAGCGAGCCTTGGTTCAGAGAAGCGGCCGGCGACGTGAGAGACAAGGTCTACAGGCAGGCAGTCACCGCCACCGGAATGGGCTGCATGCGGCGCTGGAGGCCGAGAAGTTCCTAGCCGTGCAGGAAGATGTCCTCATCGATGCCGAGTTGGGTGGCCCAAAGGAAGCGATGGTCAGCGCCTGGGATTGAACGGAATTCTTCTGGCGATCTCAGGGTTGGCGCAATTGCGAGGCATTGACCCGAGCGCATTCGCGACATGCCCGGGAATTCGGCGCGCTGGCGCGTTGCCGGTTTACCGTGACGACATCCGCATCCGCCCCTGCTGCCCGCGGAACGCTACGGGCGGTGACAGCGGATGGACCTGCGTGTATGGCCCATACCCTGCAGAGCAGGCTTTGCTTATGATCTGACCCGCCAAGCAGCCGAAGAAGAGCCCTGCCTCTCAATCTGACGGGTCGGAGCGGTGTGCCTCCTTCCGGGCGGCACGGGGGATAACGCCTTGGATTGGGACAAGATCAGGATCTTCTACACGGTCGCGGAGGCGGGCAGCTTTACGCGCGCCGGAGATGAACTCGGCCTCAGCCAGTCCGCCGTCAGTCGTCAGATCAGTGCTCTCGAGCGCGAGCTCAAGGCTCCCCTCTTCCATCGGCATGCCCGTGGCCTGATTCTGACCGAACAGGGAGATCTCCTGTTTCGCGCCGCGAAGGACATGCGGATGCGGCTCGAGACCACCCGGGCCCGTCTGACCGAAAGCGGCGAGAGGCCGACCGGCACTCTCAAAGTGACCACGACGGTTGGGTTGGGCTCGATCTGGCTCGCACAACGCATCGCCGAGTTCCTCGACCTCTACCCGGAGGTCCGCGTCGAGCTCCTCCTGACAAATGAGGAACTCGACCTTTCTATGCGGGAGGCTGACGTCGCGATCCGGCTCCGCCGCCCGGCGCAGGGTGACCTGATCCAGCGCCGTCTCTTCACGGTGCACTTCCACGCCTACGCGTCCTCGGACTACATCAAGCGTTTCGGCGAGCCGAAAACGCTCGAGGATCTGGATCAGCACAGGCTAGTCGCCTTCGGCGGCGACCAGCCCACCTACCTCCTCGCAGTGCACTGGCTCGCCACCGTCGGGCGCGAGCCTCATGAGCCACGGACCTATCACTGCATCACGAACAACATCACCGCCCTGAAACTCATGGTGGAGACCGGAGCCGGGATCGGAGTCCTGCCGGACTATGCGCTCGACGGCCAAGCGACCCTCATCCAGATCCTTCGGGACGTCGAAATGCCCTCCCTCGACAGCTATCTCGTCTATGCCGAGGAGATGAAGTCGCTCGCCCGCGTTCAGGCCTTCAGGGATTTCCTCGTCGCGAAAGCCCAGCGCTGGACGTTCTGACGCCGGAGCGGCTGCGCGCGAAATCGCACGGGGATCCTTTTGGCCGAATGTCGCTATCGTCTCTGCTCAGAGAATAGGACTTCGGCCCGCGATCGATGAGCTATGCAGCAGGCGCAGCCCTTTCATGATGCTTCTTGCATTGCGAAGCGGCAGACGGGGCGTCATCTTCATACACGGCTGATGCGAAGCGGCGTTGTCTTCCTCCCGATGACGCCGTGTCGGCCGTTCCCCTCTGGAAGGTTTTCGGCTTTAGCCGAACCTCACTTTTAGCCGGGCCTTTGGCCCGGCTTTTTTCGTCAGACGAACAACCTCTCGCTGTCGAGCCCCTTGTAGAGATCCGCGACGTATTCTCCGTAACCGTTGAAGATGAGCGTAGGCCGCTGCTCATCGGTGCCGAGAATACGTTCCGTCGCCTGGCTCCACCGCGGGTGCGGAACCTTCGGATTCACATTCGCCCAGAATCCGTATTCGCTCGATTGCAGCGCCTCCCAGAAGCTCTTCGGCCGCTCCTCCGTGAAGCTGAAACGCACCAGCGACTTCACGGATTTGAACCCGTATTTCCAGGGCACTGCGAGGCGCAACGGCGCCCCGAACTGATTCGAGAGCGGCTTTCCGTAGGCGCCCGTGACCAGGAAAGTCAGCTCATTTGCCGCCTCCGGCATGGTAAGCCCCTCGGTATAGGGCCAGGGATACCACACCTGACGCTGCCCCGGCGCGACGGACCTGTCGAGGAACGTCTGCATCTTCAGGTACTTCGCCGACCCGAGCGGCTTCGCGAGGTCGAGAAAGGCCTTCATCGGGAAGCCCGTCCACGGGACGGCCATGGCCCAGGCCTCCACACACCGAAGCCGATACAGCCTCTCCTCGAGCGGCATCTTCCGGATCAGGTCATCGAAGCCGATCTCGAACGGCTTCTCGACGAGCCCATCCACGACGACCGTCCAGGGCCGGATCTTCAGCGCCTTCGCTGCGACCGCGACGCTCTTCGACGAGCCGAACTCGTAGAAGTTGTTGTAGTCCGCCGAGAAGCGTTCCGGCGTGATCGCTCGATCGAGGGCGAAGCTCTCGTTCCGCTTTGCCGGGTAGAGGTCGAAGGTGGGATCCGCCCGCTGTGCGGCGGCCGGACCGCCGAGCGCAGCCGCTCCGATCAGGCCGGCAGTGCCTGCAAGGAGGCTCCGCCTGTTCAGGAACACGGTTTCCGGCGTCGCCTCATGCTCCGGCAACTCCCAGCTGCGCAGCCGCCTGATCAACATGGTGCTCTCCGAAGCTTCACTTGCAATCTCGAAGCAATGGGCGCCCGGCGCAAATCACGGGTGTGAGAGCGTGCCTTGGCCCTCCTGGGCCAGAACCTCGTCACGCAACGCCCGCCGGAGCACCTTGCCGACATTCGTTTTGGGGAGGCTGTCCCGAAACTCGATCCGTCGCGGGATCTTATAACCCGTGAGATTCGCGCGGCAGAACTCTCGCAATTCGCCGGCCGTCAAAGTTCCATCCCTCGGCACGACATAGGCGGCAACGATTTCGCCCGACTGACCGTCAGGCAGGCCGATAACCGCCGCCTCCATGACTTTCGGATGGCGCACTAGGACGTCCTCGACCTCGTTCGGATAGACGTTGAAGCCGGAGACGAGAACCATGTCCTTGAGGCGGTCGACGATCTCGACCTGCCCATCCGGGCGCAGAATGGCGATATCGCCGGTACGAAAGAAGCCGTCCGGCGTCATGACCTTCGCGGTCTCGTCCGGACGATGCCAATAGCCCGCCATGACCTGCGGGCCGCGGATGCACAATTCTCCCTTCTCTCCGGTCGGAACCGGACTGCCGTCCGCATTCCGGATCGATATATCCGTCGACGGAAGCGGGTAGCCGACCGTGCCGGAGAATTCAGCGAGGTCGAGCGGGTTGGCGCAAGCGACGGGCGAGGTTTCGGACAGCCCGTATCCCTCGATGATCGGGCGACCGGTGACTTCCTTCCAGCGCCTTGCGACGGCCTCCTGGGTTGCCATTCCACCGGAAACGCAGAGCACTACCTTCGAGAAATCGACCCGCCGGATATCCGCGTGGCTCGCCAACGCGTTGTAGAGTGTGTTCACGCCGGACATGAGAGAAAACTGGCACTGGCGCAGCGTCTTGATGAAGCCCGGGACGTCACGCGGATTCGCGATCAACAACTGGCACGCCCCCAGCCTCGTCATCAGGAGAGCGCAGACCGTCAGGGCAAAGATGTGATAGAGCGGTAGCGCCGTAACCATGACATGGTCGGCGCGTTCGCCCAGGAATGGGCGCATCCAGGCTTCACATTGCGCGACGTTCGCGGCGACGTTTCGGTGCAGCAGGACAGCGCCCTTCGGGATGCCTGTCGTTCCCCCAGTGTACTGGAGGAAAGCGACATCATCACGAGTCACGGCAACGGGCTGCGGAGGTGTCCGCCGTCCGGTGGCGAGCACCGCCGTGAATGTGAAACTGCCCGTCAGCGTGAACGGCCGCACTGCTTTCTTCACGCGCCGGGAGACCAGGTTCACCAAGGCCCCCTTCATACCTAAGAGATCGCCGGGCGCGACAACGACGATGCGATCAAGCGTCAGGTTCTGCAGGGCGTCCTCTACCGTCGCCCCGAAATTTTCGAGGACGAACAATGTCCGGGCGCCGGAGTCGTTCAATTGCTGCGTGAGCTCCCGCGGCGTGTAGAGCGGATTCACGTTGACGATCGTCATGCCGGCGCGGAGTGCGCCAAACAGGATCGGCAGATAGGCCATCACGTTGGGGAGCATGATCGCGACGCGATCACCTTTTTTGCAACCTTGTGATTGCAGCCAGGATGCAACCGCGGCAGCCGCATCCCCGATCTCGCGATACGTCAGCCGCTTTCCGAAGCTCTCGGCCGCCGGACGATCGGCAAAATCCCGGACGCTGGCCTGGAAGATGTCGACGAGTGTCCCGAGCCTCCCCTCATCGATCGTATGAGGGACCTGCGCGGGATAGGCCTTCAGCCAAGGCCTCGTTTCAGAGGCGGAATTGACGTTGTTCGCGGGTGCGGCCGTTGTGCCGTTCATCATCCTCTCTCCGCAGGATGCGAAGCGATCGTGGCGGACCAGACCGCCTGAACGGTAACAATGTGACCTGCCCGGTCGGGTTTGTCGAACGCCGTCGCGTCGGAACGCGACGGCGGATGCGATCTTCCCAGAGGAGCTCAGCCCGCCGGCTGAGCGCTATTCTGCAGGACCATGGCGGCAGGCCGCCCGGTCAGCTCGGCCATATGGTCGAAGCGGGTCGAGAACGTCCCGACCCCGGCAGTCGCAGACCGGAGCTCGATGATCAGGTCGCCGATCTCCGCCTCCGGGATGATGGCGTTGATCACGTCCCACCCGGCCCAGCCCGGCCGCGCATCGTAGCCGAGCATCTGTCCCCGCCGCGCGGTCACGAGGCCCGTCGCCTTGGAAAGAGATTCGGTCGGCACCGCAATCTCCACCGCGAGAACGGGCTCGAGCAGAACTGGTTCGGCCTTCGGAAGGGCCTCCGCGATGGCGAGACGGCCCGCTGCCTGGAAGGCGGCATCGGAGGAATCGACCGTGTGGTACGATCCTTCGACCAGACGGACCGCCAGATCGACCACCGGAAAGCCAAGCGGCCCCTTTCGAAGCGCATCGCGAACCCCGGTCTCGACCGATGGAATGTATTGCCGCGGGATCACGCCGCCTGTGATGGCGTCCTCGAAGGCGAAGCCTTCGCCCCGGGGCAACGGCCGCACCTCGATCACGGCATCCCCGAACTGGCCGTGCCCACCCGTCTGCTTCTTGTGCCGCCCGCGCGCGGAGGCCGGAGCCTTTATGGTCTCGCAATAGCCGACGCGCAGCTTTGCGGAATCGACCGTCACCTGAAACCGGGAGGCAAGCCGCTCGATCGCGACCCTGAGATGCATCTCGCCCTGGCCGAGCAGGCGCATCTCTCCCATTTCCGGACGCGGCTCGACGACGAGGGCCGGGTCCTCCTCGACCAGCTTCGCCAAGGCGGATGTCAGACGCACATCGTCCTTTCGGTCCTTGACCCTGAGGGCGAGCCCATAGACCGGTTCGGGCGGAACCGGCGAGACGATGCTTTCGGGCCTCACCTTCCCGGCTGCGAAGCAATCCCCCGTTGCGATCCCCTCGAGACGCCCGAAGGCGACAGTCGAGCCGACCTCCGCCTCGGTCATGCGGGTCTGCGCGGCGCCGACGAGCGTTGCGAGGCTCGCGATCCGGGTCTCGCCCCCGCGCGAGCCGACCACGGTGTCACCCTCGCGGAACGTGCCGCGAAGCACCCGGCCAATGGAGCTCTTGCCGCCATGGGCCGAGTGGAATGTCTTGAGTACCTGTGCGATCGGCGGGCCATCCTCCGCGACGCCGAGGCGGGCGCGGGTTTCGGCGATGGACGGGACCTCGTGGCGCAGCGCCTTCAGGAGTCGCGTGACGCCATTGCCGCGCTCCGCGGCTCCGATCAGAACCGGCAGCACGTGACGCTCACGCAATTCGCGGGCGAGGTCGTCGAAGACGCGGTCGCGCGGCGGCTCGATCTCCGAGATGAGATCCTCCATCAGCGCGTCGTCATAGTCGGCGAGGCGTTCGAGCATGGCGAAGCGCGCCTCACGCTCGGCGGGCAATTCGCCCTCGGGCATGTCGACGATCTCGCTGGGGGCATGCTCCCGATAGATGAAGGCCCGCTCGAGGGCGAGATCGATGAAGCCGACGGCAATTCCCTGCTGCCAGATGGGAATCTGCCGCAGCATGAGCGGAGTCCGCGATGCGCGCTGGAGGACAGCGAGCGAATCCTGGAGTCGCTGGCTCGCTGTGTCGATCTTGTTGATGAAAAGGAATCGGGGAATGTCGGCCTCTTCGAGATCCCGCAGCACGATCTCGAGGGCCGGAATTTTGCGCTCGTCGGCCTCGCATACCACGATGGCAGCGTCGCAAGCCGGGGTCACCGTCCGCATGTCGTGCAGGAACTCGACCGAGCCGGGGCAATCGATGAAGGTCATCGAGTCGCCTAGGAACGAGACCGTGGCGATATTCGGCTCGACTCCCATGCGATGGGCGCGGGCCTCTGCACTGGAATTTCCGCCGGACTCTCCGGGTGCCGTCCGGCCGGATTTCTGGTTGCCTCCCGTACGCGCGATGATCGCGTCGAGAAGCGTGGTCTTACCGCTCTGGAAGGGGCCGACGATTGCGACGCATCGTGGGCCCGACGCTGGTCTGCCGGTGGGTGCCATGGGTGTTCATCCTTCCTGCCCCCCTCGGGCGCTCTAACCGCATCGGCGCCTTGGGGGTGATGCTCTGCCTCTCTCGCTCACTTGGCAAGAGGGCCCATCGCAAAGCTCAAGCTGGCGTAGGTCGGGATTCCGAAGAGCGTCTGGCACGCGACGATTTCGCAGGATGAAAGAATGCTCGAGCGACAAGAGCGTCAGGCCGAACCCTCGCCCACCAAACCGGCCATTGCTCATCCGTCCTGCGGAGGATCTCAGCGCTCAATCCTTGGCAGAGCCGCCGGAGAGCAGACTTCGGAAAAGCGAGCGAGAGGATTCGGCGCGACTTGTTCAGATGAGCGCGCGGTTCCCGCTGCACGCCTTTGCGCGTTTACGAGGCCCGTCCGGTTCCGCCGCAGCCTCGCCATCCGCGTGCTCGCCGCGGCGCACCACCGTCATGCGGTAGATGGTCACCGGGCCTGCCCGGAGGAGATTCATGGCAGAGACCACCATCTCCGCGAGCCGGGCCGGCGTGACGTCGTCACCCGGGATATCGAGGAGGAAGTCACGGGCCTCGACATATCCCCCATTGGTGAAATCGACGCGAAAATCGGCCTTCACCCGAAAACGGGAGGTCTGATCCGGCCGGTATGCGGGCGCATCCGGATCCGGATGGTAAACCTGCGGAAACGTGCTCATCCCTGCGCGCGCCGGAACCGGAAGCTCCGATCCGGCGCGCAGGCCGCTTCGCGCCCGCAAATGGGCTGAGAGCGCAGGCTCACCGCAGGGAGGCGCAGAAGCGCTGGATCCGGTGGCAGGCCTCCTCGAGCAACTCGTTGGAGGTCGCATACGAGATCCGGAAGTTCGGGCCGAGCCCGAAGGCCGAACCGTGAACAGCAGCGACCCCCTCGGTCTCCAGGAGCTCGGACACGAAATCCTCGTCGGTCTCGATCTTCTTGCCCGTCGACGACGTCCGGCCGATCGCCTCGGCACAGGAGGGGTAAACGTAGAAGGCGCCCTCGGGCATGGGGCAGCGGATGCCCTTGGCCTGGTTGAGCATCGAGACCACAAGGTCGCGACGCTCCTCGAAAGCCGCCCGGAAACGCGGCAGATGGTCCTGTGGTCCGTCGAGCGCCTCGACGGCAGCCCATTGCGCAATCGAGCAGGCACCCGATGTCTGCTGGCCCTGCACGAAGTCCATGGCCTTCACGAGATGCTCGGGACCGGCCGCATAGCCGATGCGCCAGCCCGTCATGGCATAGGCCTTGGACACCCCGTTCATCGTCAGCGTGCGGTCATAGAGGCCGGGCTCGACCTGGGCGGGCGTCACGAACTCGAAGTCGCCGTAGGTCAGGTGCTCGTACATGTCGTCCGTGAGCACCCAGACATGCGGGTGGCGCATCAGGACGTCCGTGATGGCTTTCATCTCCGCGCGCGTATAGGCGGCGCCGGAAGGATTCGACGGTGAATTCAGGATGATCCACTTGGTCCTTGGCGTGATCGCGCGCTCCAGCAGTTCCGGCTGCAGCTTGAAATTGTCCTCGATCGTCGTGTCGACGAAGACCGGTGTCCCGCCGCAAAGGCCGACCATCTCCGGGTAGGAAACCCAATAGGGCGTCGGGACGATCACCTCGTCTCCCGGATTGAGAGTCGCGAGAAGAGCATTGTAGATGACCTGCTTGCCGCCGGTGCCGACGATCGTCTGCGACGGCTTGTAGTCGAGGCCGTTCTCCCGCTTGAACTTGCGAGCGATCGCCTCACGCAACGGCACGATGCCCGAGACTGGCGTGTATTTCGTCTCGCCACGGTCGATGGCGCGCTTCGCCGCTTCCTTGATGTTGTCCGGCGTATCGAAATCCGGCTCGCCGACAGAAAGGCTGATCACGTTCCGGCCCTGGGCTTTCAGATCTCGGGCTTTCTGAGTGATAACGATCGTCGCCGATGGCTTGATGCGGGACAGGGCATCGGACAAAAAGCCCATGACATTTCTCCGGGGGAGTCGATAAACGGCTGGAATGCGGCGGCGCGGAACCTAGTCCGGGGTCGGCGCGCAGGCAAGCGAGAACGCTCGAGCCCGTCCGGATCGCGCGAAAATGTCCAGGAGTTGTTCATGATCATCAATCGCCGCTTCGTCCTCGGCGGTCTCGCCGGGATCGTCGCAGCCGGCACCCTGCCCGTCGCTCCTACTCATGCGCAGGACTTCCCGTCCCGGATCATCAGGATGGTCGTCCCGTATCCTGCCGGCGGACCGACGGATGGCATCGCCCGCATCGTCGCCGAGGAGATCGGCCGGAGTCTTGGCCAGAACGTCATCATCGAGAATGTCGCAGGCGCCTCCGGGGCGGTCGGGACGCGCGCCGTCGCGAGGGCCGAGCCCGACGGTTACACGCTCGTCTTCGGGAACAACCAGACGCACGGCAACAACATGTTCCTCCTGAAGGATCCGGGATACGACGCGGTCAAGGACTTCGCGCCTCTCGCGGGTGCCGGCGCCTTCGAGCATGTCTTCGTCGTCAGCAATCAGCTGCCCGTGAAGTCGATCCGCGAGTTGATCGATCTCGCGAAGAAGGAACCCGGCAAGCTCAATTACGGCTCGACCGGGATCGGCTCCGGCTCTCATCTCTCGACCGAGCTTTTCATGGTGCGCACCGGCATCAAGATGACTCATGTGCCTTTCCGGGGCGCGGCTCCCTTGGTGCAGGAACTCGTCGCCGGGCGGATCGATGTCGCGAACTCGACTCTCCCGAGCGTGCTCGGGCAGATCCAGGGCGGCCAGATCCGTGCGATCGGACTCGGGAGCCCGCAGCGCAATGCCCAGATCCCGGACGTGCCGACACTGCGCGAGCAGGGGATCACCAACGCCGACGCGGAATCCTGGGCGGCATTCTTCGCCCCGGCGGCTACGCCGAAGCCAACTCTCGATCGCCTCTCGGGCGAAATCATCACTGCCTTGAACAAGCCGGAGATCCGGGATCGCATCACGAAACTCGGGTTCACCCTGAATGTGCGGGCCCCCGAGGAATTCCGACCCTACCACGCCCATGAGATGCAGGTCTGGGCGGACATCATGAAAGCCGCGAACCTCAAGCCGGCAGAGTGAGGACCTGCGTTGAATCTGTTCTCTCGACTTCAGGAGCGCGCACAGGCCGGGCAACGGGTGCGCGCCGCTCTCATCGGAGCCGGCAAGTTCGGCTCGATGTTCCTCGCGCAGGTCCCGACCATTCCGGGCCTCGAGGTGACAGCGATCGCCGACCTCGACCCCGATCGTGCGCGCCTCGCATGCCGGACTGTCGGGTGGGACGAGGAGCGTATTCGCGGCACTCGCTTCGTCGCCAGCGGCATCGAGGCGGCAAGTCTCGATGGCGTCGATGTCGTGATCGAGGCCACCGGATCGCCCGAAGCCGGGATCCGGCATGCACTCGCGGCCTTCGCCGCGAAGCGGCATGTCGTGATGGTCAATGTCGAAGCCGACGTCCTCGCGGGGCCCGTTCTGGCCCGGTATGCGCGCGAAGCCGGCGTCGTATATTCGATGGCTTACGGCGACCAGCCTGCTCTCATTGCAGAGATGGTCGACTGGGCGCGCGCCGCAGGATTCACGATCGCCGCCGCGGGAAAGGGCACGAAATATCTTCCCCTTTACCACGCGGTCACGCCTGACGACGTGTGGACGCATTACGGACTCACGCCCGAAGCGGCGAAAGCCGCGGGCATGAATCCGCAAATGTTCAATTCCTTTCTCGACGGCACGAAATCCGCCATCGAGATGGCGGCCGTCGCGAATGCCTGCGAGTTGTACGTGCCCGAAGACGGCTTGTCGTTTCCGCCTTGCGGCGTCGACGATCTTGCTCACGTGCTGCGTTCTCGCGACGTTGGCGGGCAACTCGCTCGTGACGGCATGGTGGAAGTGGTCTCGTCACTCGAACGGGACGGACGGCCCGTATTCCGCGACCTACGCTGGGGCGTCTATGTCGTCCTCAAGGCGCCGAACGATTACGCGGCTGCATGCTTTCGGCAGTATGGTCTGCCGACCGACTCCACCGGCCGCTATGCGGCCATGTACAAGCTCTTCCACCTGATTGGCCTCGAGCTCTCGATTTCGGTTCTGAATGCCGCGCTGAGAGGTGAGCCGACCGGCGCGACCAGGGCTTGGCGGGGCGATGCCGTTGCAGTCGCAAAGCGCGATCTCGAGCCCGGCACTCTCCTGGATGGAGAGGGCGGCTATACCGTGTACGGGCGTCTCATGCCCGCTGCGCGGAGTCTCTCGATGCGAGCATTGCCGATCGGCCTTGCACACGGCGTCCGACTTGCCCGCCCGGTGGCAGCAGGAGCGGTCGTCACGAAATCCGATCTGGGCGCGCTCCCGGCCGGTGAGGCCGCTCGCCTCCGGGCTGAGCTGGAAGCGACGGAAGAATTCGTTCATCCTACCAGTTCATCGGCGATTTAGAACCGGCTGCTACCCCTCGGTCAACGACAGGAGGGGTGAATGAGCAGACTCGGACATAGCGCTCTTGTAACTGCTGACGCGTCTCGGTCGGTCGTATCGACCGATGGTGCGGGTCATCTTCGGGCCGCGAGAGAACTGCTCCATTCGAGCGCGGCCTGACTTCGATGCTGTTCTCCGCATTCCGCAATGCTCCCTCGGCGCAGGGTCGCACGCCGAGTACGAGCCGGCTCCCGCCGCGACATGCGCCGCATCTCACCTTCGCGCTCGCGGTTTTGATGGGGCTCGTCATCCTGTCGCTTCTGACGGCTGCTCACCCGTTCTCATGGAGGATTGGAACCATCGTGCTCCCATGACTTGATAGTACTGGGTTAGCGCGATTGAACTCGCGCGGTTACCACATAGCTCCAGACGCATTGCGCCATGGAGCTTTCCACATGAAGACGCTGTCGCTTGCCCTGCTCGCTTCGTCGGTTTTCCTGACGCTCGTGATCGCGCGCCCAGCGCATCCTCAGGAGGACCAGCGATTTCGGACCGAGAAAGCTGAAATCGCGGTCGAGACGGTTGCTGGCGGATTGCAGAATCCCTGGAGCCTCGCATTCCTGCCGGATGGCCGCATGCTCGTGACCGAGCGCCCGGGACATCTGCGCATCGTGAGCTCGGACGGGCAACTTTCCGGGCCGGTCTCCGGACTGCCGCGCATCGCGGCGCGCGGCCAAGGCGGATTGCTGGACGTGGCTCTCGATCCGGATTTCG
Source organism: Microvirga massiliensis (assembly GCF_001006805.1). GTDB lineage: Bacteria > Pseudomonadota > Alphaproteobacteria > Rhizobiales > Beijerinckiaceae > Microvirga > Microvirga massiliensis. The sequence goes on from NZ_LN811377.1 coordinate 27,396, forward strand.
CTGCGAACCGCCGGATCTATCTCAGCTTTGCCGAGGACCGCGGTGAGGGTCGGGCCGGGACGAGCGTTGCCAGAGCTCAGCTTGCGCCCGATGAATCCTCCCTCCAAGCCGTGGAGGTCATCTTCCGGCAGCAACCATCCCATGCCGGGGGGAATCATTTCGGATCACGCCTCGTCTTCGACCGGAAGGGTAATCTGTTCGTCACGCTGGGCGACAGATTCGACCTGAAAGCAGAGGCTCAGAATCCCGCCAATCACATCGGCAAGATCGTCCGGATCACCACGGACGGGCAGCCTGCTCCGAACAATCCCGTCCTGTCACGCGCGGGAGCGCGACCGGAGATCTGGTCTCTCGGGCACCGCAACGTCCAGGCGGCGACCCTCCACCCGGACAGTGGTGAGTTGTGGACGGTCGAGCACGGCGCACGGGGCGGAGACGAGCTCAATATTCCTCAGGCCGGCCGGAATTACGGATGGCCCGTCATCACCTATGGGGTGGATTATTCCGGCGCTCGGATCGGCGAAGGCACTGCGAAACCCGGTCTCGAGCAGCCCGTCTTCTATTGGGATCCGTCAATCGCCCCCTCCGGAATGGCGTTCTACACGGGCGACAAGTTTCCCGAGTGGCGCGGAAGCGTGCTGATCGGAGCCCTGGCGGGACGACATGTCGCCCGTCTCGAGACATCCGGGAACAAGATCACGCACCAGGAGCAGATTCTTCAGGGCTTGCGGGAGCGCATTCGTGACGTGCGGCAAGGTCCGGATGGCTTCCTGTACCTCCTGACCGACTCCTCCGACGGTCGGATCCTGCGGGTGAAGCCGGCGAGCTGACGCGACTCGAGCGTCCGTGCAGCGCATTCGGCTGGGTGCCATTCAGAGCGACCCCTTGAAGATGAAGAACGCGCCGGCAGCAATCAGCGCGAACCCGATGGCGTGATTCATCCCGATCGGCTCGTTCAGATAAAGAACCGAAAATCCTGCGAAGACGATGAGCGTGATTACCTCCTGCATCGTCTTAAGTTCGGCAGCCGAATAGACGGAGGAACCTATCCGGTTGGCCGGCACGGCCAGCCAATATTCCACGAATGCAATACCCCAGCTCGCCAACACGGCAATCCAGAGCGGGGTCATCTTGAATTTGAGATGGCCGTACCACGCGAAGGTCATGAAGACATTCGAAGCGATCAGGAGAAGAACAGGCGCGACATAGGGGTTCATGAGGTACAATGGTTAGAATGGCCGAAGCCGGTTGCGATTCTGCGAGAGAGCGAGGAGTGCCGGCAATCGATTCGGGGTCAGGTTGGAATGCGCTCCGAAGTTCCAGCCTCGGCTGAACCGGCCTCGACTCACCCGAACCTGATTTTCATGACCAGGATCGTGCCAACGAGGACGAGGCTGACGGAATTCGCGAGGATCAGGGGCAGATCCCCTCGGAGGAAGCCGTAGACGAGCCACAGCACGATCCCCAAAGTGAAAGCACCTTGAGTCATAAGTGAGATGGACCGGGTATCCCTCGTCCGAATGGTCTTCAGCGCTTGTGGGATCCAGCAGAGGGTCGTCAGAAGCGCTGCCGCAAGGCCAAGGATTTCCGCCGGGAGCATCGAAGCACCGATTCGTCGAGGTCGTCGCGGAGCATCTACCCGGTGGCACGGCCGTAGCACAGACCTTGGCCATTCATGAGCGGGTGAGACGGTCCCGAGGCCAGAAGGAGACCGCGCACCACAGCGCATCGGATCCCGCTCGAGTGCGCCCGGGTGCCACCCCCGATGAGGACCGAACCGAAGCCGAGGATCGGTGTTGAATCCCGGAAAGGAGAGAAGCCGCTATGGATATTGCACTCGACAAGGTTTGCGACCTCATCGCCCGAGCCAGGGCGGTCGACGTGAAAGAGGACGCGACTGACCCCGATTCCGGGTCGAATCCTACAGACGACGGCAGCCTCGATTCGCTGACCGCGAATCCGGATGACGCGACCGAGCAGGAAATCCGCGATGTGATCGCAGGACTCAACGACGACGAGCGCGCCGATCTGATCGCCCTCGTCTATATCGGGCGCGGCGACATGGACCCGGAGGAATGGGGCAGCGCCGTTCGACTGGCCCGGGAGCGAGAGCAGTCGAGCAGCAGTAGCACGGCAGATTACCTGCTCGGCATCCCCAATCTCGGTGATCTTCTGGATGAAGCCCTCGCCGCGATGGGCCGCAGCTGCACGTGACGACGACGGCAGATCGCGCGGGAGAATTTCAGACGAGTGCCTGGAGGCTTTCCGGGATCGGATTCACGAGAGCGAGCACAGCTTCCCGAACGCGGTGCTCGTGAACCGGCACGCTTGTGATCCGGCCGCCGACGAATCCGAGCCACGTGACGATTGGGATCTCGCAGGGGAACTTCCGCGACCTCGGGAACCCTTCTCCTGCGCATCATGCGCCGTCATATTGAGACGATGGCGAAATCACCGAAAAAGCCGAAACTTTCCACCGGCAAGGCATCCAAGCCCGAACTGAAGCCTCTGGATCCCTACCTTGCGGAACTCCTCAACCCTGCCGTGAACCGGGAGCGGGAGGATGCGGAGGGATTTGCCGAACGCGCGCAGGAAACCTTTGCCTATGGCGCCGTGACGGATGTCGACCCGGCTCTGGCGAAGAGGCTCGGTCTGAAAGGACCGGACGGCGGCCCCGACCTGCCGGAAGATTCGGTCGTCGACGGCACGCTGGCGGCAGATGGTGTCTCCGCGACCGTTCAGGCCCTGACCCAGCTGCTCACCGAGGGCAATCCTCTCTTCAAGGATGGGAAGGCCTGGACACCGCATCGGCCGCCGCGTCCCGAGAAGTCCGAAGGGGGCATCTCCTTCCGGATCAAATCGGATTTCGAGCCGGCTGGCGACCAGCCGCAGGCTATTTCAGAGCTCGTGGAGGGGATTTCCCGCCATGAGCGCGATCAGGTGCTCCTCGGGGTCACGGGATCCGGCAAAACCTTCACGATGGCCAAGGTCATCGAGGCGACGCAGCGCCCGGCCTTGATCCTCGCTCCCAACAAGACCCTCGCCGCACAGCTCTATGGAGAGTTCAAGTCGTTCTTCCCGGACAACGCGGTCGAGTATTTCGTCTCGTATTACGACTACTACCAGCCGGAAGCCTACGTTCCACGCTCGGACACCTATATCGAGAAGGAATCCTCGATCAACGAGCAGATCGACAGGATGCGACACGCAGCGACACGTGCCCTCCTCGAGCGGGACGACGTGATCATCGTCGCGTCGGTGTCATGCATTTACGGTATCGGCTCCGTCGAGACCTACACGGCGATGAGCTTCTCGCTGAAGATCGGGGAGCGGATCGAGCAGCGGCAGCTGATCGCTGATCTCGTCACTCTCCAATACAAGCGTATTCAGAACGACTTCCAGCGCGGCACATTCCGCGTGCGGGGCGATGTCATCGAGCTCTTTCCCGCTCACTTGGAAGATCGGGCCTGGCGCATCGGGCTGTTCGGAGACGAGATCGAGAGCATCGTCGAGTTCGACCCGTTGACGGGCAAGAAAACGAACGATCTTCAATTCGTGAAGGTTTACGCCAATTCGCATTACGTTACGCCGCGCCCGACACTGCAGCAGGCCGTGAAAGGCATCAAGGACGAGCTGAAGGGCCGTGTCGTCGAACTGACACGCATGGGCCGGCTGCTCGAGGCCCAGCGGCTCGAGCAACGCACCACGTTCGACCTCGAGATGATCGAGGCAACGGGGGCGTGCAACGGCATTGAGAATTATTCGCGTTACCTGACCGGGCGGAAACCCGGGGAACCGCCCCCGACGCTATTCGAATACCTGCCCGACAATGCGCTCGTGTTCACCGACGAGAGTCACGTAACCGTGCCGCAGATCGGCGGCATGTATCGCGGAGACTTTCGCCGCAAGGCCACGCTCGCCGAGTATGGCTTCCGCCTCCCCTCCTGCATGGACAACCGTCCCCTCCGATTCGAGGAGTGGGACGCGATGCGTCCGCAGAGCGTCCACGTTTCGGCGACGCCGGGCCGCTGGGAGATGGAACAGACCGGCGGCGTGTTCGTCGAGCAGGTCATCCGCCCGACCGGTCTCATCGATCCGGTCATCGACATACGCCCGGCGCGGAGCCAGGTCGACGATCTTCTGGGAGAGGTCAAGAGCCTCGCGGCCAAGGGCTATCGGACGCTGGTGACGACGCTCACCAAGCGCATGGCCGAGGACCTCACCGAATATCTGCACGAAAACGGTGTCCGGGTGCGCTACATGCATTCCGATATCGACACGATCGAGCGCATCGAGATCATTCGCGACCTGAGGCTCGGTACGTTCGACGTGCTCGTCGGCATCAACCTGCTTCGCGAGGGGCTCGACATTCCCGAATGCGCGCTCGTCGCGATTCTGGATGCCGACAAGGAAGGCTTCCTTCGCTCGGAAACATCACTCATCCAGACTATCGGCCGGGCGGCCCGCAACGCCGAAGGGCGCGTCATTCTTTACGCCGATCGGGAGACCGGCTCGATGGAGCGCGCCATCGCGGAGACGAACCGTCGTCGCGAGAAGCAGCTCGCCTATAACGAACAGCACGGCATCACGCCGGAAACGATCCGCAAGAACATTGCGGATATTCTGGACAGCGTCTACGAGCGCGATCACGTGACTGTCGATACCGGCTTTGCCGAGGCAGCAGGCACGGTCGGGCACAACCTCAAAGCCGTGATCGCCGATCTTGAGAAGCGGATGCGCGAAGCGGCTGCCAACCTCGAATTCGAGGAGGCCGCCCGTCTCAGGGACGAGCTCAAGCGGCTTCAGGCGACGGAACTCGCGATCGGAGATGACCCACTCGCCCGGCAGAATTCCGTCGAGCGTGAGGCGGGACGATATTCGGGCGAGCGCCGATACGGTGCGAGCGCCAATCTCCCGCCGGAGTCCTCCCGAGGAACGCGGGTGCGAGCGCCGGATCTCGACGATATGGGCCCCGGAACCGACCGGGAGATCCCCTTGTCGACGCAGCCGCGGCCTCCTGGGCGATCCACTCAGGGAGTTGCGGGGCAGAGGCCGAAATACAAGGGGCGGAAACGATAGCGTCTCATCGATCCGTCATCTGCTTCGCACCGGTCGCTTCAGTGTGATTCGGTGCAGCATTGCAGGACTTGGTCGTGCGGCTGAAGGCCACGACCGAGTTTCGCGGGAACAGGACCCGCATGGAAACGTTGGTGAAATGACGATCGGGTGCCGCCGCAGCCGACACTCATGACGCGACGTTGACCCACACATGCCCAACAGTACCGACAAGCAGGATCCTCGAAGAGGGTATCGGTCAAGTTTGCCCGATACCGTCGGCACGCTGTTCAAGCCAGCATATCCGGTCGTGGCGCCATCGGTTCAGCAACAGCTCGGACTGCGCCTTCGCCAATACTACGAGTCGCTCGTTCCCGAGGAGTGTCCTATTCCCGACCATTTCATCGAGATCATCGGCCGCCTCGACCAGGCGCTCCCGGAGAACCGTTCATGACGATTGATTCCAGTCTCCGCGACCACATGCTTCGCGCGACTCCGAATCTACGCGCCTTTGCAATTTCATTGACGAGCAATGTCGATCGTGCAGACGACCTTGTCCAGGAGACTCTTGTCCGCGCAATCGCCAATATCCATCGCTTTCAGCCGGGCACGAATATGCAGGCTTGGCTTTTCACGATCCTCCGCAACCTCTTCCATTCGGAATACCGGAAGCGGCGTCGCGAGGTCGAGGATGCAGATGGAAAATATGCGGCGACGCTGGCGGTTCAGCCCGCGCAGGGCGCGCATCTCGATTTCGACGATTTGCAGAAAGCCCTCGCGCGTCTCCCGCATGACCAGCGAGAAGCTCTTCTTCTGGTCGGCGCCTCCGGGTTCTCCTACGAGCAGGCTGCCGAGATCTGCGGGTGCGCCGTCGGAACGATCAAGAGCCGCGTGAATCGCGCTCGCACGCGTCTCGCGGAACTCATGCGCCTGGAAGATCTCGAAGAGGAACTCGGCCCGGACCGCCTCACCCTCTCGGCTCTGCAAGCGGTCGCGTAGGGTCTCATACCTATCCGAATCGATCAGAACCGATAGAACCACCGGATGCGACCGTTTCCGGCGGGTATCGGGATCCTGAGTTCCGTCCGATGAGGCTCGATCTCATGTTTTCTGCGTTATCGCCGCCGAAACTGACCCCGCTGTGGCGGACGCGGACCGGGCGCCGCCCCGGAATCCTTGTGGCGGAAGATCAGGCGACCCTTTTCCAGATCGTAGGGTGACATCTCCACCGTGACCCGATCGCCGGTCAGGGTCTTGATCCGGTTCTTCTTCATTTTTCCCGCCGTGTAGGCGACCACCTCGTGCCCGTTGTCGAGCTGGACGCGATAGCGCGCGTCGGGAAGAATTTCGGTCACGAGCCCTTCGAATGTAATCAGCTCTTCTTTCGCCATACTCTACCTTTCGTTCGTCACAGCAAAAAAGCCGCTCCGCCTCGGAACGGCTCCGCCGGACTGCGAGAGCGTCCCGACTCGTCGACCGGAAGCGCGCGCGCAAGCCCACTGTTCAGTCGCGCCAGCCCTTTGGCTTCTTCGTGGCGCACCCTTTCGTCGTCCGCAGCCTCTGCATCGGCGCTCATGGAGCACGAGTTCCTGGCTGCGCCAACGGCCCCGTTAAATGGGGAGCAGAGTGCTGCTCCGCATCCCTATAGCATGTCAAGCCCGCAAATATCACCTGCTCCGGATCCGCTGCCACGACTTGGACCGAACGAAGGCGGAGGGTGCTCCTCCCCTGGACTATCGCGCCGGCCGCGGCATCCGGCATGGCCGACTTCTCTCGCATTGGCGGCGCGGTGGCCCTATATCGGCAGTTCGACAGGACAAAAGGGAACAATGGCCGGCATTTCCGTCAGCCTTGAGGGTGACAACATCCAACTCGCCTTCGAAAAAGGCGACCAGGCAACTGCCGTCGTGATGGACGCCGAGGCAGCCCGGTCCCTGACGCGCGCCCTTCACCAGCTCCTCGTATCGCTCGGCGAGGCCGGAGACGATGAAGAGCTCGGCGATATGGTCGACATCACTTCACCGTCGGTAGAAATAGGTCTCGACGACAACGGACAGGCCGTGATTGCCCTTCAGGCCGGCGAGATGCCGCCCTTCATGTTGCGCCTGAAGGACGACGAGGCCCGCCACATCGCCGAAGGGCTGCTCGAGATTCTCCGGAGCCCGAGGGACGTACGGACCTCCCTGGGTGGGCATTGATGAGGCTGACCTCGTAACGCCCACCCTGCGGCCGAGGCGGGTCACCCGTATTGGTCTCACCCGTCGCGGTACGGGCGCGGCGGATGCAGCCGCGTTTGCTCACTCGTTACATCCGGGTGCCGGGGTCGGTCGGTGGGCCCGGCAGGTAGTCCGGCTCGGATCCGGGACCGGTCGGCTCGGAGATTCCAGGGTCGTTCACGGGATAGGGAGTCCGTGGCCCGGTCGGGCCGATATCGGGCACTTCGGTGGGATCGCCCGGAGGCACCTCCGAGGGTGGCCTTCCGGGATCACGGGTCGGTTTGCCAGGGTTCGCCATGGCGGGGTCCTTTCTCTCATTCCTTGGGTCAACCGCCCGTTCGGAGAGAGAGTTCCAGCCAGGCTTTCGCCTTTCAGCCCCTTCGATTCCCGCGCAGTCCTTCGAGAGAGCATCTTCCGTACGTGAACTATCTCCGCAGCGCCGAGCCGCTGGGGCTTGTGATCTGCCCCAAGCGAGAGTCGCCTGTGACGAACTCGCAAGCCTCTGATCGCGTGTGAGGTTTGGTATTCGGCAAGCATTCGTTTTGACTGGTTTGCGCCGGCTGTGTGGACCCGCTTCCTTGCAAATTGCTCGCCGGTTTGCGGGGTGATTCCATCCGACCCGGCGCCGGGCGGCGGTCTAGCATGGGCCACAATCGCTTGACCCACTGCACAGGCGATGTGCTCAACGCGGTGCTGGCGGCCATGGGCTACAACTTCCGGCTCCTGCCCAAGCGGCTGGCGCTTCGGTGGCCTTCCTCCGGGGCTGATCACAGCCGCCCTGAACCGTCCATAACAGCATCAGCCAACTTGATCAGCCGTTCTTCACGGACGCCCCGATCTCGTCCGTATCCTCACTCGGCCTCGACCTGCAGACCATCATAGGCCGGCTCGACATGCGGCGGCAGGTCGCGGCGCAGCGTCTCGTAGTCGAGATCCGTGTGCAGGTTCGTCAGGATCGCCCGCCTGGGGCGGACCCGCTCGATCAGGGCCAGAGCCTCATCCACGAGAAATGCGCCGGATGCGGCGCATAGCGCAAGGCGTCCAGGATCAGGATGTCCAGACCCTCGAGGCTCGGCAGGCTCTCCTCGCGGATGCGGCTGACGTCCGGCGCATCGGCGATCCGGCCGAACCGGAAGCCCAGGGTCGCAATCTCACCATGGATCAGCCGGAATGGCAGAGCCTCCACGAGACCGCCCGGTAAGGCACTGCGCCACAGCCGCACCGTATCCTCGCGCACCCCGAAGGCTTCGGCGATCCACGGGCTCGTCCAGCCCCCCAGGGTCAGCAGGATCGCCCGTGCCCGATCCGCCTCGCCCCGTTCCCGCGAGCGGCTCAGGGCGATGAGGTCACGCCGCTGCAAGGCGCTCGCCACAACAGGAGATCGGCCCACCATGATGCTCATCCTGAAGCAAACCAGAAAAGGGAATCACACCCAGCATTCGTTGGCCACCCCGCCAAAACCTGCTTAGGAGGTGGGAAGTTGCTCTCCGTCAGCTCCCCACGGGTTCTTGCCTCAAAAGCTCGATGCCAAAGCCGCTAAGGCCTGAACCAACGCCAACCATTGTCATCCTACCTCGCGCGCCTGCGGTGCCCGGCACAGGGACCAATGCCGCTGAATGCCAGCGCAATCACCACATCCGGTTCATTCAGGAGGAAGAGCACGCCGCTTGGCGGAGGGCGACAAACTATGGTCGGTGCAGTCTGGCCGAGACAGCGGTGGGCCGCTACAAAGCCCTGATGGGGCCAGGACTTCGCGCCCGCACGCTTA
>NZ_LN811378.1:0-5399 GCF_001006805.1 Microvirga massiliensis
CTAGAGGCTGTTAGCGCCTGATCCTATACAGGGATAGCTTCTACGATACTGACAGCAGACGCGGTAGGAATGACCCTCGTGAGACGGAAGCCAGCCTTGCCCAGGAGTTCCCGATATTCAGCTTCGGTGCGTTCCTGGCCTCCAGGCACCACCAGCATCACCATGTCCAGCATTTTGCCAGGATGCGGCTCATCCCCCGGCGGCAAAACCATCTCAACCAGGAGGAGGTGGCTGTTCGGGCCCATGGCCTTGCGGCAGTTCTCCAGGATGGTGATGCACTGATCCTCGTTCCAGTCGTGGATAATGTGCGACAGCACGTAGGCATCACCGCCCCCCGGAACGTTCTTGAAGAAGTCGCCCGAACGGATGGATACGCGGTCCGCAACGCCCCGCTTTTGCAATAGGGCAGGCGCGTCGGCAACGACGTAGGGCCGATCGAACAGGATGCCGTGCGGTCCGGTATGGCGTGTGAGAATGGCAGCTAACAGGTTCCCCGTCGCGCCGCCTACGTCAACCACCGTCCTTAAGCCGGAGAAGTCATAGGCTTCGGCCACAGCCGGCGGCTCCTGGCCGTGGAAGCCGACCATCGTCTCACTGAAGAGGGATGCATCTTCGGGATGGCGGGCGAGGTAGTCGAAGACCGGCATGCCCCAGGCTTTCTCGAAGCCCGCCTGACCTGTTTCAAGGGAATGCTCGATGTTGTCGAAAGCGCTTGCAAGCCAGGGGCTACCCAACGCGAGAATGCTGGACCTTGCAGAGCCAGGCGCCCCGGTCTTCAGCGCCGCGCCCAATGAAGTGAGAGAGAAGCGCTGCGCTTCGCCCTCGGTGAGCAGTCCTAATCCGGCTAGCGTGCGCATATAGCGGTGGAGGCTGGGCGCATGGGTGCCAAGGAGTGGCGCCAACTCCGCAGCACTCTTTGGCGTCCCATCCAAATGGTCCGCAAGGTTCAGCTTAGCCGCCGTGTAGACCACCTTTGATACCCAGTAGGCTGTACCCATCTCGATGAGCTTGACGTGCGGTGGAAGATCCTGCGGGGCGGCGTCAGCCTTCGGGGCCGGAATGCGGTTGAGATCAGGAGCAGCAGCCCCGTCGTGCTCTGAGCTGGCCGCCATACCGTCCCGATTGACTCGATCCTGCTGCACATTCTCGATCGTTGACTGTTGCATTGCTTCCCTCCCATCTATGCGGCTCCAAGTTGATCAACCGGACACTACGTAGACGAATGTAGACGCCCCCTAGGCACGCCGTCGAGGGTCTGTCAGGGCCGGGCACCGGCTCCATATTGATCGCTTTTCCTGCTGAGGAGAGCGACAATGCTTACGGATCGCGATTGGGGGGTGCTCGAGCCGCTGATTGAGGCCTGCCGCCCTCATGCCAAGGTGCCGAGCCCACATCTGCGCCGCACGATGAGCGCAATCCTCCGGCGGCATCAGAATGGAGCCAAGTGGCGCGCCATCCCGGAAGAGCTGGGACCCTGGTGGCGGGCGGCCCAGACCTTCATCCGCTGGGCACGCCTGGGTGTCTGGGAGCGCCTGCTCGGACTGGCTCAGGAGAAGGGCGTGGCGCTCGGGATGACGTTCCTGGACGGCACCAGCATCCGGGCGCACCAGAAGGCAGCAGGGGCTCGGCGAAAAGGGGCCCTCAAGCTGAGCGAGACGCAAGTGAGGCGCTTGGGCGCTCTCGTGGAGGTTATGGCACCAAGGCCAGTGTAATTGCCGACGGTCTTGGACGGGCCGTCGCTTTCATCTTGGCTCCCGGTCAGGCCCATGAACTGCCGCAGGCCATCCCGCTCCTCGACCGTTTGCCGGGTGTGCCGAAATGGGTCGTGGGCGACCGAGGCTACGCCAGCCATGCCTTCCGTCAGCACATCTGGGAGCGGGGTGCCCGGCCAGTGATCCCTTCCAAGCGCAATGAGGCACCCGTCGCCTGCCCAGACTGGATCTATACCAATCGCACCATCGTCGAACGCCTATGGGCGCGGCTGAAGGACTGGCGGGCCGTCGCGACACGCTACGAGAAGACCGCCTCAAGCTTCATGGGCGTCCTCTGCATCGCCGCCGCAATTGACTGGATCAAGGCATAACAGGCCGTAGGCATGCCAAGCAAACCGGACAAAACCCGCCCCCGTCAATCCTCACAATCAACTCTGCATGCCGAACAATCCCCGACGCGATAGTGATCGGGACGAGACCGGGATCCGTCTAAAGGAGGCGATAACGTGAGTTATCGCACGCTTGAGAAGCTTGGCCGATGCTATAGCTCTCTTTGGCGGCACTGGGGGCTCTTCTTCAGGAAGTTGCGGTGGGCTCATACATTTTTGACGCGTTCCGTGCCATGTTCAATCAGGGGCAAACTGGAACATCGAACCCCGGGGCAATCCGGCAACTGCAGCTACACGAGGCCGAAGAAGACGCAATGTTCAGGCCCGGATACAACCGGCCAGCCTCTGGCTACTATTCGCCCTCCTAGCCGACCGCGCGACGGTTGAATCCTTCCAGGCCTCAGAACCACCATGAAAGGCGCAGCGAACAGCGATTTCAGAAGCCAATCTGTTCGCTGCACCATAGTATCACGTTGAGAGACAACAGGATGAGTTTTCCCTTCTACTGAAATCATGGAGAGCTTGGATGGCAATCGAGTACATCGTGAAAAGCGGCGACACGCTCACTCGGATTGCGAGCAAGTTCGGGTTCAAGTTATATACAGACATTTACAATCATCCTTCGAATGCTGAGTTTCGCAAGAAGCGCCCGAATCCGAATCTCATCTATCCAGGCGATCGAGTTCAGATCCCAACCAAGGATCTCGACGACTTGGTTCTAGCGAGGCCACCACTCGTAAAGCAGGCCGAGATCATGAACTGCTGGGCGGCAGCGATGGAGTCCTGGCTGACCGTATCGCCCCGCGAACCGTTCAGCCAAGAAAGATTGAAGGAGATGTTCTCCTTTTTCACCGACGCGGTGACTGGTGGTCTCACACCTGCGGGATGGGGTGCGATCGCGACACGGTTTCAAATGACTGCTCGCCTGTTCAGCACCTCGCCGCTGGCTGGCGAAAGCCCGGAGGGATTCAAAGCCGAACTATTGCGCGGCATTCTCGAAAAATCCGGTTTCATCGTGATCGTCTATAATCACGCCGGCAACGGGGCGGTCTCCCATGTGAACGTCGTATACGGGATCGTCTTCGAGGGCGACACAACTTACCTCTGGGTGATGGATCCTTTCGACAGCCCCTTCGGCGGATATCAGAAGCGACCCCTCTCATTCTATAAAGATCGCATGCCGGTCGGGATCTTGTGGGCTCCATAGGGCCTACAGGTCAGGCTAAACTGTCGGCCCCCTTCGGACAGGCATTCGCCCATGTCAGTCCGCCGGTGGCCCTGACGGAATCTCTCATCTCAGCGATGCGACTCCCTGAGGGCTTGTCGTAGTAGTCGGCCTGGGCTTCCGCCGGCAGGGCGTCGAGGGCCCGGCGTTCGGCTTCGGCCAACACCTCTTCCAAGAGGCGCCGCTGCGTGATGCCGTAACAAGCGGCCAGGCGCTCGAGCTTCCGCTTCGCCGGCAGTGACACCATGAGGCTGAGCCGCTCCAGGCCGCCATCCGGGTCTTTCAGGTGACGCTGCCGATACGCCGCCTGCCGCTCGGCATTGCTCCTGGCCATGTGAGACTCCCCCGCGCTCGCCGAAAGCTTATCCGTATCGTTACGGCGTAACAACAACTGGCCTCAGCGAGGCTGCACGGGAGCAATGCCCGGCAATCCTCCCACGCTTGGCGATATGCTTGCCTCGCACGCTCAAAATCCCGAGAAATTACGAAAATAGCTCGCCCGCAGATCGGGTCGATATTTTCGATCGCCCGGATGGTGTCGAGTTCCGATTTCCATTATCGCCTATCCCCGGGGTCTACCGTGAAATATATTCCGCTCTTCTGCTTTGGCGCGGCAATGATCGCGTGCGTCGTGTGGCTCAATCGGTGGAACCGCGAGCGTTTGCGCGATCTCACACGCGTCGAGCGCGAACGCATCGAAAAAGAAGACGACGACGAAATGCGGATCTGGTGATTGGACCAGAGTGTCCGCGTCGCACCCTTCGAGATTAGCTCGTGAGCTTTCTACTTCACCGATGAGGTGACCTTTTCGAACACGAGAACTCCAACCCCCTCACGACCATCTACAGGGCTTTTGTTGGGTTCCGTCCTGATCGTCAGAGTGTTTCCCTCCCGCGTGAAAAAACGAACCTGATCGGTTCCGACTCGGGTCCCGTTCCAGTCGATATCAATGTGATGAGTGACTTTCCCACTCTCCCGGGTGTAGGTGCCGCCGTAGGCGAGCATAGACCGATGTAGCTCGATCCTTTCCTCGTCTGTCGGTGTCGCGCCGCGCGGCTTGACGCGGTTGTCGGCGGTAAAGATCACATACATGCGACCGTCGCCTGAATAGCCGAGGTATCCATCCGGATGTTCGCCGAGTTGATTGTAGCGCTCGCCGGTCGCCGCTATTTCTCGAACAAATGTTTTCAGCTTCCATGTGCCGATCAGCGGGTTCTCGTCGGCATGAGCAATCGCCGACGGCAACACGAACAGCGATATGAAAGCGATGAAGTCGACTTTGCGGTTCATGGGTGCTTCCTCCAACCGCTGCGGCACGTTCCGAGACCAGAGAGGACCGGCCCAATACGCTGAGGCGGTTTTGTCCCACCTCTACAAATCACGAACAGGTGCCCGAACTCAACGCTACCCTATAGATTGCAAATGAGGTGCGACTGTTTCGCTTGCGCCGACTATCATTCGATCGGTTGAGATCACGTCACGCTGGGGCACGGGGAAAGCGAACGCGAGCGCCACGGCCAAGCCGTTTCCAGCCCTCCGGATGAATCCCAAAGGCTTCACAATCCCGAGGAGCACGACAATGCCCCAGATCGAACGGCCATTCTTCGCTCTCGCTCCGAACGGCGTCGTCCACCAAGTCGTCGCGACCGGCATCAACGCGGCCCGGGCCCTCCAGAAATTCCGCCGCATGCACGACATCCACGGCTTCGAGGTCCTCGAGGCGGCCGAGGTGACGAGTTTCCTGGCGTGCGGCGAGACCTTCGTGCACGAGATCCAGCATGCCTTCCCGGAGGCGAACGGTCGGATCGTGGAGCACAATGGCCCTACCGCTTTCTTCGAGGCGGTCGGCTATGACGCGCTCGCGAAGCGACGCTGCATCGCTCGGCACAGAAAGCTCGAGAAAGATTCGATCGACGCTCACGGACGCCTCGTCTGGGTCGACCTGAAGCCCTACCGCGTCGAGCTCCTCGGCCGGGCAACTTGAACCGCAGAGGATGGCATCGCGATCCCGACGACGCGGACCTCTTTTCAATCCGACCCTTCGGATGACCCGGGAAGCTCCAAAACCCCTAG
>NZ_LN811378.1:6323-17228 GCF_001006805.1 Microvirga massiliensis
GGAGAAATTATGACCGCCACGGCATCCGCGCACCTCATCTGGGTCGATGAGACTGGCACCGGTTATCTCGAGGCAATCGATTCCGAAGGCACCTGGAGGATCGGGCCCGTCGTCGAGGGAAACAGCGCCCCGATCGGCTTTCACCTTGCGGGCTGGAGCGAGGATACCCACGCGTCCCTGATGGAGGCACTCCGGAGAACCGAGGAGGGATCCCGGGAACGAGCCCGGCTTCGCAACATCCTCTCGATTGCGGGTCGTGATCAGGGGCGTGCCGCAACCCAAGTGGATGCCAGGGCCGCGATCGACGTCCTGCGGCATGGCGACCTCACGATGTCCACCGAGGACGTACTCGTCCAAGCCAAATTCTCGCTGTCCTCTGCACAGGACGGCGAGCGACAATACCGATCCTTCAACCGGAAATCCCCGAACGGTGCCTTCAGCCTGTTTGTGTCCGAGACCACGATCCAACTCCGGCACGATCGCCGCGGCTCGCGGTTCTCGGATCCATTGCTCACGCTCTCGCTCAGCCACCCGACTTACGACGGCAAGGGAACCGTCTGGTTCTTCTGGCCCGAGCGCGTCGAACAGCATTTCCTCACGCTCGCCATCCAGGCGGCGGTCAAAGTTGCCGACGGCTATCTCGCCTCCGGCCGCAACCAGACGCGGCGCCGGCGCGCGGCCTAACGGCTCTCGGAAACAGGCGCATGGATTGGGCATGACGAAATTCAAGGTTTTCTATGGCCCAGAGGGCCGCCACATAGGGGCACTCGTCTTCGATGCGGGATCGGAAAACAGTGCCCTGCGCATGGGCCGCAGCTGGTTGCACGACACCCATCCCTTCGATACGACCTGGAAGGTTCTCTGGGCCACCGAGATCGGTCCGGACACTCCCGAAGGAGCCTGCGCACAGCAAGCGCGATCCCCATAGCCTGCCCGAGCACGAGACCTCGTC
The DNA here is from genome assembly GCF_001006805.1 of Microvirga massiliensis. Lineage (GTDB taxonomy): Bacteria > Pseudomonadota > Alphaproteobacteria > Rhizobiales > Beijerinckiaceae > Microvirga > Microvirga massiliensis. The sequence continues at coordinate 7,276 of NZ_LN811378.1, forward strand.
TCTCGGGCCGCAATAACTCTCGGATGTCAATCCTCCTAAATCGGGAAAAAATACCCATGAAAAATCAGACGCTCGCAACCCTCCTCGCCGGACTTCTCGCATTTTCGGGGACCGAAGCCCTTGCCCGGAATCTCTTCGTCGGCGACTGGGGAGCCGATGGCGACTTCTGCAAGAACAACGAGCAGTGCTGGATCGAAATCGAGAAACCCGGCAAAGCCAACAAATACACCCTGAAATTCGTCGTCGCCGATCGCTTCGACGGCAGCAAGGTCCGCTGCTCGGCGGAAGCGACCGCCGAAAAATCCTCCAGAGGGAATTTCCTCGCCGGTGAATTTACCAAGACGGGACAGCCCTTCCGGGTCTTTCCGTGGAAAGGTGGGCGGATCGAAATGCATGCCGTCGGATCGTCGCCATGCGTTTTGTCGTTGACGATCAACGGCCTCTACACCGCGATCGGTAACTGAGCCGGCCGAAGGTAATCTTCACGATCCTTGGAGGCACGTAAATGAACGTAACGTTTCGGGACAACGATACAGGGCAGGAGTGGATCGAGGATGTCGAGATACCGCCTCGCCCCGGCGACCATGTGGTGCTGGATCGGGCCCCAAAGGGGCTCAATCACATAGTCCGTCAGATCACCCACCGCATCGGCGGCGGTGAGCAGCGCGTCACCATTCGGATCGACCGAGTAACGTCCCTCGACAACGGCTAGACCGCCTGGCCTTCGAACCAGGAGGTGGCTACCACGGCTTCCTCATGCTGGTGCGCGGCGGCGGTGAAAGCAGAACCGCGAGGGGAAGCGCCTGCGGGCATCCGGGAACCGGCCCTGCGTTGAGCTGGAGTAGCGTCAGCCCGCGCACCAGCATGAGGAAATAGGTCCTCATCGAACGAGAGAGACTATGGACGCGAACGAAGTAAAGGCCCTCCGGGACCAGATGGGCGTCGGGATGCAGGAGGCGAAGCGGATCCTGCAAGGCCGCGATCTGCTCGCCCGGACCGATAAGGCCAAGACTGTCGTCGACCTGAAGCCGATCCTCGAACTGATCATCAAGACGCTCTACCCCTATCCTCAGCGAGGCAGAGGCTAACCGATGGATAAGAAGGTGATACTCGCTCTGCGGCTGTCTGTACGACGGTCGCTCGAGAAACTCCGCACGTCCGTCACCAAGCGGTGACATCGACTGCGGGCGCGGGATCGAACCGCGAGCTATAGAGAGGGCGACCGATGACACCCGATGAATGGGTGCAAGAGGAAATCAAGAGGATCGAGGCGTTCCGCGAGAAATGGCGCAAGGAAAATCTCAAGGATGCTGAAATGTATCCTTCTGAGATGGACCCCGGCGAATGGGATGAGCAATACCGCTGTTGGACGCATGAAGAGTGAGGGTGGAGGGCGCGCTGCTCGAACGCGGAAAAATAGCGAGGGACCGATGACGGACGCAAAGGTAGACGATCAGATTACTCAAGACGGAATGAGCGACGAAGAGATCGTCCGTCAGGCGAATGACTTGGCGAGACAGCTCTACGCTTTGCGGGGTTACTCGGTGCGTGAGGGATATAGGTTCGACCGGGCAACGCACCCGCATGAGCGTGAAGCATGGGCGGCTGCCGTGCTGGCCTTCGAGATCCTGCGGCAGACCGATGTCGAGGATGCTCTCGCCAACTCGGACGATCCGAGCGACGACGCGGTGATGACGGCGGGCGGCTGGCGGGTGATCTGATGGCGAAGGGCGTGGGCGTCGACCGTGGTTGAAAAGATTGCGAAATCCGATCCCGCCACATGGTTTGCGCTCGGAGCGGGGTGGATGTATTTCGCGCTCTGGCTGACCGCCAAAACCCGCCGATATAGGAACGAGCGTGGAAAGCGAATATGGCCTCAGTATTAGGCAACTGCCCTTATTGCTTCAGCAACTGGGTCCAAGGTGGCAGCGGTCAATACGTGTGCCGCGATTGTGACTACGAATGGGAAGACGAGCCCGAAGACAACGAGTGAGGAAGCAGGCTTGGCACTCACGCGCCCATGGCAAAGCAAAGACTCGTGATGAAGCTGCACAACAAATTTCATGTTGAAGGGTGGATCGCAGTCCCGCTCGTCGGGTGGCTCATAGTCGCGGGAATCCGGAAGACCATCGAGCTCCTATGGCCGTTCTAATGCGCTGTGGACCTATGGGCAGCGTCTTTACCAATGGAGAGGGTTGAGTTTTACGGAATGAATACGGCGACACCCCCTGAGAAGGCCATAAATCAAAAGACGAGAGAGAATGAGCGACTGCTCAAACTCTTCGCCAAGGTCGAGCGCAAGCACGACACGGCGATGAAATCCCGGCTCCGCGCCTCGTGGCGGCCTGGCACCGAGACGGCCCGCCGGGAGATAGACCGGTCTGAAAAGGCCGAGGAAGAGATGTTCGCGGCGCTCGCCGAGATCCGCCGAAGCGTCCTGGGAGAGTAGAGTAAGATGACGCGCGTGGTTCGCACCGAAGACGGCACTTACGAGGTGCTCGATGACGAGGGCAATACCCTTAAGGGCGGCTTCCAGGACGAGGAAGCAGCCTGGGGTTGGTGGGACGAGTACGAAGAAGAAGAACTCACGGCATGACGGAGGCGAACTCCCTCGACCTGAAGGAGGAGGAAGCATTGCCGATCGAGCTTAAGAGAACCGATCGCGGCTTTGTCATAGGCGAGTTCACCGACCGCTATGGGGCCAAGTGCTCGATTCAAGACAGCAGTCTTGCCGGAGAGGCTTGCATCTGGCTTGGCACCGAAAACCGGATGCACCTAACTCAGGGCATGGCGGCGGCCCTGATCCCGCTCCTGCAACGCTTCGTTGCGCATGGTGATTTGCGCCCGTTCCCGTGATGCAGAGCGCGTGGAATTTTAAATCGGCGATTACGAACCCGGAAATCGCCGTATAACCACAGGAATGGGCGAGCCGAACGTGAGCAAATCAACCAGGGACGGTCTGATCTTCGTGGCTATGATGTGCGTGCTCGGTGCCATGGGCGCCATCGTTAACGCAGTCATCCTGACACACTGAGCCTGCATTCACCGGATAACCTGGCAATCCAGCTCAGCGGCATGATCTTAATCGATCAGTGGCTGGCCTGGGAACGAATGCAGGCCGCTCGGATTTCCGCCCCAGCGGCCGCGACAATCGTGACTGTAAATTTGAAGTTTGCGATTTCGCTCTAGATTACGCTTCTAATCTCTAATCGCCTTCATAGCTAGCGCCAGTGGCTCCACCCTGCGTATTGCCGCCACTGCTACCGGCACCGCCGTTCGGTTGGCCGTCTGTGCCCTTTGACGTCGAGACCACCGTGCCATCGCTGAGCGTAGTATGCACTGTCGTATCCCTGACCGTTCTGGTGCCCTTGGTACTTTGGATGGTTATTTCAGGACCGCCACCCTGCGTCGTGTTCGGTGCGTTCTGCGCCAGCGTTGGGCTGGCGGAGATCATGGTGAAAAGAGCGATCGAGAGAAAGCGTCTCATGTTCGAATACTCCATGGTTTCCGGCAGGCGCACTTTCAGGCACAAGCAAGCTTCGTGTCATACCCAATCGCTTGAGTACTCATCGGATCCTCGGTCGTGTCCCGAGTGGCTGCCGATTTCGCTGCCGTAGTCGACAATCCCCCGATTGCCGGACTTCCAGTAGAAATAGCGCTGCACACGCCCAGGAAGCGTGCCTGATCACACATAGCGAACTCACCATCGCTCAAGCTCGGGAATGGGCGGCTTAACGTCAGTTTCGCTTTACAGCTAACGCTATCGATGCCTCGAAACCGTATCGAGGCAAAATCCCATGGACAACACGCTCTACGCGCTCTCCTTCACCTCCGAGCAGAGCGACCTCTCGGTTCGCGCACTGAACTTCATCCACGGCGTGGAGAAGTATGCGGACGAACGCCCGAAGATCGACAAGGTCATTGAGCTGGTCCGCGACACACAGGGCCCGGTGTCCCTGACCCACTCCCAGATCTACATCCTCGACGTCGCCTACTTGGCCCTGCAGGGCGAGATCGAGGAGCTCGCAGGCTGGAAGGCCAGCGCGGATCTGCGCCGCCAGTTCGATGAGTTGCACACCCTCATCGACGCACCGTTCAATTGAGCATCCGCCGCGCGGCCCCAGACCGCTAGCCGCTCACCGTCGGTCTGCCCTGGTCGGAGGGATTATCCGGGCAAAATCACTGAGTGCGGAACGGGTCGTACCTCGCGTCAGCCGGTGCTCCTGTGTCGCTCGGACAACAGAGGCCCGGACAGCGGCGACGCGCTCGGGCCCTCTCGGCCTCAGCCCCTCGCCAGAGAAGCCTAAAGAGAACCCGCCGTGAGGGCGGGCTTTCTAGTGTTTGCGTGAGCAAACCCTGCGAGATGTCTGACCGGAAACGGCTTATCAGGTCAAAACGTCACCGCTTGCTACGTTTGCCTGCCGACTTCGCCATCATCTTCTGCATCGCCGCCTCAGCTTGCGCCCTGGCTTCTGCATCATGGGTGAGATTACGGACCTCTGAGGGCTCACTCTCATCCTGTAGGCCATCCTTGCGGGCCCGCCACTGCTTTGCCTGGGCGGCTGTTCTGGCGGCGTTCGCGAGCCTTTCGAGCTTGTCGAGCTGGGGAGCCCCGACTTGCCCTCTGTTCTCGGCCTGCTCCTCGTCTTCGTCCGGTGATCTCGCCATATGGTCGGTTTCCCTTACGAGCACTCTCTGATCGTGATCCCCTAGTAGGGCTCAGCCCCCAGACGGGCAATGCCGGATTTCGTTGCCACTCCCGGGTCGTGAGTGTCCTTTCCGAAGGGACGGGCTTTTCCAACAAAGTTGAGGCGACCTGAATCACCTCGAAATCCCGAAAAGGACGCCAATGTCGACCAGCGTGAAGATCGTTCTCACCGCGACCGGCCCCGCCCGGTTCGTCGACAGCCTCTGGGCGGACCACAACAATGTCCTCCATCTCGTGCGGAAGTCGGATGACATGATCGAATTGTTCTTCACCGAACACTCGGACAGCATCGGCGAGATCGTCGCCGCCTATCCCGAGCTGACCATCACCTCCCTGGAATATCTCGACGGACCGGATTCATCCGGAACCCTCCTGAGCGTTCTGTCCGAGCGCCCGGCTGAGAACCCCATCGAAGCAGCGGCTCCTGCCAGGAAGCAGTACGATACGCCCTTCATCCCGCGGAAGCTTTGGTTCAAGCAGCAGCGCAAGGCTGGCCTGCTTCCGCCCCGTCAGCGCAAGACGGCCGACGTGGTCGACATGAAGCCGAAGCGCTCGGCCAAGCAGCTCGCCGCGATCCGCGGATACTACGCCCGCAGGAACGCCAAGAAGGCCGCCTGATCGGTCGCCTTATCGTTAAGCCCGTCGACCGGCGGGTTTTTTCGTGGCTGCCGGACCAGGGCCTGTTCGCGCCTGAGACAGTCAGTGGCGGACGCGGCGGCGAGCCCGGGCAATCCAGCGCCGAACAGCAGCGCAAGGCGATATTTCCTGGAGTTACGGAGCGTCCCGTGAGCCTCCCCGATCTCAGCTGGGTTCGATGAACAGGGTGAGGCTGCCCGACGCCCAAGTCCACACGTAGGTGCCGGGCGTCACGCCGAGCGAGGCGAAGGTCGCGTTCGCGAACATCATGCCGTTGTTCAGCAGGGAGGCGCCCGAGACGTAGCCCTGCGGAACGCCCAGCTGACCATTGCCAGGAAGGACCGAGACTGGGTCGCCCATGGGATTCTCCGCGAGGATTTGACCTCCCGGTCCGAAGCTGCTCGGGCCCGTGACGCCCGAGTAGAAGTCGGACGCGCCTTTGACCAGGATGATCCCGGTAGAAGGCCCAATAAACCCCTCGGGGTAATTGCCGGTCCTCCCAAAACTCAGGCCCGTGAGGTTGATGGACCCGCTGCCCTCGAGGATGACGTTCGGGCCGCTCTGCTGCATGGTGAAGGTGTAGGCTGCCTGTGTCATGCCCGCTCTCCACCGCGGCGGCCCTTGCCCTGCGCCCGCCGGGCGCCTCTTGCACGATAATCCGCACGTTGGCGCGCGCAAGACGGATTCGGTTACGACCACAGCGTGCGAACAGCGCGCCGGTCAGGCGCCAACAGGCTCTAAACCGAGTCAATTTCGGGGAACCGTAGTTTCTCTTCGTTGGGATCGAGTTCGTCCTTGATCCAGAGGCGATGCCGAACTCATACCAGCGGTCATAACGATTGTCCGACGTGAGCCCAATCGCGCATGCCGATGGAGGTGATGATTTCTGGTTTGCCGAGGATGTTCATCCACGCTTGGCAGGAGGCGTCGATGATGGCGTTGTAGGTCTCGAAGACGCGATTTGAGAGCCAGTTGCCGCGTAGGTACTGCCAGAGGTTCTCGACGGGGTTCAACTCGGGGGGCGTGAGGGCAAATTAGATCGCTGCGACAACTCCCCCAATGAACTCACGCCGTCTCACTCGATCACATCGTTGGCGTGAACAACCAGCGATGACGCGATAGTGAGGCCGATCTCTTTTGCGGTCTTCAGGTTAATGGCCAGCGCAAGTTTTGTGGGCTGATGAATCGGGTGATTGGCTGGACTGGCTCCGCCCAGTATTTCGACGATCTGGCGTCCCAGTTGCCGCATGACGTCGTCGAGACGCGGTCCATATCCCAGCAATCCACCCTCGTGCGCAGTCTCCGGCCACTGGTAAATGTCGGGGATGTGCAGTGCGGCGGTCTTCCGGATGATGACGTGGCGGTAGGCGTGCAGCAGCGGAGAGGCGAGGACGTTGAGCGCGGCAGCTGCCTCGGCTTTCGCCATGTCGATCGCGGGGCCGATCTCTTCGCCCTTTTCAACGCGGTGGACCAGAAGGATGACGCCCCGGCTTCGCGCGGCTTCGGCGAGGGCTTGAAGCCGTTGAGGACCCGTGGTCCGTGTATCGGCCAGCACCGAGATTCGAGGCGCGCCTGGAATGAATTCGATCAGCAGTTCCTGACGTTTGCCGTCGAGGTCCGATGCGAGCAGGCTGATGCCCGTCGTATTGCCTCCCGGTTGCGCCAGGGAGCGGGCCAGGCCTTCACCGACCATGTCGTCGGTGATGGCAACGATCGGGACGCTCGTCGTCGCTGCTTGGGCTGCACGGGTTGCCTCGGGACCGGCGGTAACGATGGCGTTGGGGCTGGTTCGGACCAGCTCCAGGGCGGCAGCCGCAAGCTGCTGGTATCCGGCATTCCGATCACGCCGATCGATGGTGAGATTTCGACCTTCGATGAACCCGTGCCGGCGCAGCTCGTCGAGCACCGGATCGACTGGCGCAAGCTGGCCGGGGGAGAGGAAACCGATCCGATAAGTGCGAGATGCCGCCTGTCCAGCCGCGCGCCATGGAGCGGCCAAAGCCAGCGCGCCACTGGCAAACCCAATGAATTCCCGCCTTCTCATAAGCTTTTCTCGCGCCTTGCGCAGCATATCTGCCCCGCTTCACCACCGAAAGCGCCGCTCACGTCGCATTCTGACATAATTGGCGGTTTCGTGCCTCAATGCCACACCGCCGGTCAGTGGCAGTGCTAGCGAGACCTATAATTGCCCTAGGGGCTTGATTTCTCCGCACACGCACTCGCAGAACCAGCGAGGGTCGGTGTGCTGACGGTGATACGGGGGCCTCCCTTTGGAAAGTTCCGGGTTGGGTCGAGGCTGTCGTCTAATCGCTCGTTGGAATGCAAGGCCTTTTCTGATGCCGAGGCTGTGGTTTGCCGGGAGCAGTGTCGTCTTCGCGGTCGAGACAATGTCGCCGCGTGATGGGCCTACGCGGGGGAACCTTCCAAGGTGTGGAACGCACGCTGCGGGCCTGCTGGCGCGTCGGTGCAACAGCCTAGGCGGAATGGTTCATCCACGTCCCGGCAGGGACGCCTCAGCACGCCTCAGGGCAGGCGCATCCGAACTCTCCGGATCAGGCGGCGCCAACCACCCGGGTGAACGGCTCGCCGGATTTGAGCATGGCGTGCATGATGACGGCCAGCTTGCGAGCCACGGCCACAGCTGCGCGCTTGAAGCCAACCCTCTCTCTCAACATCAGCCCCCATTGGCGCAGATCGCTTTTGGCGTGAATGCGTGTCAGGATTACGGTTGCGGCCTCATAGAGCAGGCCTCTCAGATGAGCCTCGCCGCGCCGAGAGATGTGGCCGTCATAGTCGACCTCACCGGACTGATAGCGCCGGGTCGTCAGGCCGAGCCAAGCGCCGACCGAGCGCGACTTGCTGAAGTTTGCAGGATCCTCAATAGCGGCCGTGAACGAGGTGGCGGTAATCGCGCCTACCCCGGGGATCGACATCAGCCGCTGACAGGCCTCATGCTGCCGCGCGTTCGCGAGAAGCTGTCGCCCCAGGATGGCGGCACGGCTGCGCACGCTGCGCCAAGCCTCCAGCACCGGTAGGATGATCCCAGCGAGTTCCTCCTGACCGGCCAGCAGGCGCTGGACTTCGGCTTCGAACGTGCCGCCTTTGCCGCGTGGCACGACCAACCCAAACGTCCTCATGAGCCCTCGGATCTGGTTGGACAGCTCGGTCGTGATCTGGATCAATCTGGCCCGCGCGGCCACCCGCGTGCGGATCAGCATGCTGTCATATCCCTTCACCCGCACCTCGCGGTAGAAGCCGACCTCGGCCAGATGGGCCAAGCCATCGGCATCGTTGGCGTCGGTTTTGTTGGGCGCCATGTCGAGGGCGGCCTTGGCATGGCGAGCATCGATGCAGATCGCCGGCAGCCCTTCAGCGCTCAGCGCATGATAGAACCACACCGACAAAGGACCGGTCTCGAACACCACCCGCTGAGCCGCAGGCGCACGCTTGCGCAGGACCTCGGCGATCAGGTTGGGATCCGAGGGGCATTTGCCCGCGCCAGATCCTCTTGCCGTCCCGCCGCACGGAAATCGCTGTCTCTTTCAACGACACGTCAAGGCCGATATACTCACCCATGGTTGTTCTCCATTCGATGCTTGGGCCCGGCGTCCAGTCGAGAGCCCGTATCTCCATCTTATCGGGGAACAACCACCCGCACTTCCATGCAATACTCATCTGGCCTGAGGGCGACTCGCTCCGCGATTACCCAATGTGTGAAAACGGGTTGATTTGGTAGAGTGAAGCCGACCAGCGGGGGCGGGGGACGAAGCGATTTGTGGAAGGCGAGGATCGCCGGCCATCGACACTGCTTCCCGATTGCCTTGAGGATTACGTCGCCGAGGACAATCCGGTTCGTGTCATCGAGGTGTTCGTGGACGAACTTGATCTCGGTGCAGTGGGCTTTGAAGGCGTTTCGCCGGCGTCGATCGGCCGGCCCGGCTATCACCCTTCCACGCTCCTGAAGATCTACCTGTACGGCTATCTCAATCGCATCCCGTCGAGCCGCCGGTGAGAGCGCGAGACGCAGCGCAACATCGAGCTGATGTGGCTGACCGGCCGCTTGAGGCCGGACTTCAAGACGATCGCGGACTTCCGGCGCGACAACGGACCGGCGATCCGCGCGGCCTGTGCGCAGTTCGTCGTCCTGTGCCGCCAGCTCAACCTGTTCACCCGGGCGGTCGTCGCCCGCAACGGGAGCAAGTTCAAGGCCGTCGACACCCGCGACAAGAACTTCACCGTGGCCAAGGTCGCCAAGCGCATCGAGCAGGTGGAGGCCAGCATCGCGCGCTACCTCGCAGCCTTGGACCGCGCCGACCACCAGGACGACGACGTGGCCGAAGCCAAGACCGTGCGCCTCACGGAGAAGATCGCGGGGCTGCGCCGGCAGATGCAGTCGTTGAAGGAGATGGGCGAACAGGTCGAGGCTTCGCCCGACCAGCAGATCTCGCTGACCGATCCGGATGCGCGATGGCGACCAGCGGCAAGGGCACGGGCATTGTCGGCTACAATGTCCAGATGGTCGTCGACGCCGAGCACCATCTGATCGTCGCGCATGAGGTGACCCATATCGGCAGCGACCGGGCGCAACTGACCGAGATGGGGCAAAGGG
>NZ_LN811378.1:17880-32883 GCF_001006805.1 Microvirga massiliensis
TCTGAAGCGCATGATCAAGATCTTCGGCGTCAAGCCGCTGTTGAACGCGATCGTGGCCTGATCGAACTATAGCCAGAGCCCGCGTTCGAACAGCTCACGCACATCAACCTTTCCAAAGCCCGTCAAGCGATCGCGTTTTCACACGGCCTCGGTCGCGAGCGTGCGTTACCCGCGTTGCCGGGACGAGAAGCGCAGCAGGCAAAGCCAGATGATGCGGTCGACGACGCTCACCGCCTTCGCCCAAGGAATCACGCTTCACGAGCGAGGGGAATCGCCCAGAGAGTCAGATGCCGGCGCCCCTGGTATCAGATGGCTTCGGCGTCCCATGCCCAGTCTCCCAGTCTGGCTAGCGCCGGCGGAGCCGGCTGATTGCGTCCCGATGCTCGGCCGGGTCGACGCCATATTCCTCCGCAAGCCGCTGGATCTCGGCCTGGCGTTCTTTCTCCGAGAGCTTGGGGCTCAGGCTCGAGACCGCTGCGACGAAGGACGCTCCGGCCAGGACTGGATCCCGGCGCATCGCGGCTCGCTGCTCGGCTCGCTTCTGTTCGGCATGACGGGTCTTGTACTCCTCCAAGGGACCGAAAGCCCGGATGGCCCGGTTCCGCAAGGCCTGAGCGGCCAGGCCGTGCTCCTCGGCAATCTCCTGCAGCGCCTGCTCGATGTCCTCGTCCGAGAGGATGGCTTCAGCGAGTTCTTCGATAGCGGGAACGAACGCGTCCATGTCACCTCCTGACCGAGGCACCCTTAGCCGCGAAGGATCGAGACGGGGGCCTGACACTTCGTCGCCCCGCGGGCTCGAGACCGCACCCGCCTCGCGGCGGATTTTTTGTTGGGCAACGGCCCAAACCCAGAGGGGGAGGGGATTCCATCGAGAATGATGGTCGAACCCTGACGGGTTCAAAATCCCAGGAAGAGGAAAGCCCCTTTGGACCGGCATCTCGACTTCGCCTATCCCGACCAGCGGAGCTGGCCCTTCCTCACGGGCCATTGTCATCATTTGGCCGTGGCGCTGCGGGCCCGAATCGGCGGCGAGCTGCGGATCCTCTTCTATGCCGCGGATTGGCCCGAGGACGAAGACGTCGACTACACGATCGAGAGCCTGATCGCAGAAGGCCGCATCGATCACGTCTTCCTGGAAGCGAACGGGATCTTTATCGACGCCAGAGGCGTGTGCCGGGACGCCGGCGATCTCGTAGTCCGAGACTACTGGCCGGGCGGCGAGTTGGGCACCTTCGTCGAGGCGCTTCTCGCCAGCGGCGACTGGATCCGCGAGCCGCATCCCGACACCGAGGCGCTTGCGGACCAGATCGTGCACGACCTCACCGCGGCCGGGCTCATCGCGGCGAGACTCCTCGCAGCTTGACCCAAAGCGCTCCCGAGCGACACGAGCCCGAGCAAACGGGATTCCATCCAGAAGATGGTTGAGCCCTGATGGCTGCAAAATTCCGAAAAAAGGACGGTCAGACGTCCGCCCTTTTCGGGTGAAGGCGTTTAGGTATAGCCAACGGCCTACACGGGCGCCGTCCGCAAACGAAATGAGGAATCCATGACGCTGACAATCGAAATCTTCGACGCAGACGGCAAAATGGTGGAGCAGTCCACGGTTGACGCTCCGACCGCCACGCAAGAGCAAATCGATGAAATGGTGGGGATGATCGATGGTGGAACACCGGCCCATCTCGCCGCTACCCTGACAACGCAGCCTCAGGAATAATGCGGAGGCGTTGATAGCGACTGAGGAAAGAAAGGCCGTATCGCGCTATCGCAAGCGGGTCGCTGCGCAGCGTCGATCCGATGCCAAGGAATGGTCGAAGCGCATGAAGGCAACGGCTAATCGTTGGTGCAGCAACGAAAATACCTATTGAGCATGGCTGAGCGCCCGTGAGCTGTAAAGTCCGTAGCCTCATCATGAGCCCCACCAGGAGCGGGCCTTTCTTTTGTACGTTCAAGAAAACCCTAAGGGGAGGTCCAGCCCATGGCCTCAGCTGCGGCTCGCGGCTGCGATCCGAGTTCCTTTACGCAAAAGAGTCTTTGGCGATCGCTCCGCTCGCGCCCAAAGCACCGCAGAGTGTATCAAGTGCGGGTCCATCGAGGCGCACAGGCGTATAGAACTCTTGATCCGCGATCGCGATGACGGCGATGAAATCTTTGCTCAGGTCGAGCACCCGATCGTGGAGATACTGGCCCAAGTTATCGCCTGGGAGCGTGGACGCCACAACGACCAAACAGTCGGCTCCGCACCAAAACTGACCGTTGTGGCTGGCCGCGCCCACTCGGCTCATGAATTTCGCATATCGCGTATCATGATCCGCATCATGTTCAATTTTGAAGGAAACTGCATACGACCTGGGGCTTGGTAGTCTCTCATCACCAAACAACTCGTCCAAATACTCCCGATACTCGTCTCGGATTTCGCCGGTATCGGCCGATTGTGCACTCATGGTGAACCTTGTAACGTCACTGGGAACTCGTCTGCGCTCCATCCCATCAGCTCAGACGGCCAAACCGGCGTCTGCCACAAGGGCCAGCAAAGGGATAAAACCCGTTAGCGCGGAGCACAGGCTTGGCCATATCTCAAATATGGCTTGTCTCTGGCAATGTACCAAGCTCTGTGACGAGGCGCCGCGTGTGCGGGCCTGAGCGACGGGATTCCATCAGCAAGATGGTTGAACCCTGACGGTTTCAAAATCCCAAGAGAAAGGACGACCGATGCGCCTCGTGAACACGATCCTCTGCTCGCTCGCCTTCATCGCCGTGACCGTGTTCGCTGCCCTCGGTCTGACCGGATCCGGGCTGCACGAGGGCCTCGTGCTCGTCGCCCTGTTCGGCATCATCACCGTGGCAGGCGCTGCGCTCGCCTTCGCGCTGTCGCTGATCTGCAACCCGCACCGCAGCTCCGCTGACCGCTTCCTCACGGCCCGCTGACGGGCTTTTCCAGCAAATCGAAACGAACCCTGACGGCTTCCAAATCCCGACAAAGAGGACGACCTCATGACGACCTTCTCCTTCCTCGTTTCCAATTGCGGCCAGGACAGCCATGAGATCGTCTTTGCCACCGACGCCGGCGATGCCCGTCAGGTCCTGCACGGCCTCGGAGACGAGTCCGCCTACATCGCGATGATCAAGGCGCTCGAGTATGGTCCGCAGATCGGCAAGTCGATCCGTGTGACGCTTCCGATCGACCGCTGCACGCTTGCCCGGGCCCGGGTGAACCGGGACGAAAAGGCGGTCAACGCCTGGAAGCTCACCCACCAGAGCGACAATCCGTTTCGGCCTGCCTCGTACACCTACGCGAACGAATTGGCTGCGGTCGAAATGGCGATCGGGTATGCGAAGTCCAGCGAGATCAGCGTCGTCGTCGCCTTCTGATCCGCCATTCCGGCGACCCGTTGCAAATCAGCCGGTCTTTCAAACGAACCCGTTGAGCTGAAAATCCCGGAAGGAGCACGCGTGCCTGTATCCCTTGACATCCTCGCCCAGAGGCAAGCGCGCTATGACCGACGCATGGACCAGGCGCGCCAGGTCGTTCCACACGGTGATTATTGCTACACCCGTGGAGAGACCGTGGCCGGCCCCAACGGCATGCCCCGGTTCAGGACCATCCCGTGCCCCTACTACAAGGGCCGCCGCGATCGGCCCGAGCAGGCCTATGGCTACTGCCGGCTCATGAAGCGCGGCGACTACACGCAGGGCCTCAATGGCCAGGGCCGGCCGCGCGCTACTCTCGTCCTATGGGATGGGCTCAAGGAATGCGGGGTAAACTCCCATCTGCCCAAAGAGGCGTGAGCCCCCGACAACCCGCCGCGAGCCGGCGGGTTTTTTATTGGCTGCGCCAAAAAACCCCAGAAGCGGGATTTTCCGTAAGTGAGGAGGGGAGCCCTTTTTGGATTCCAGACGGCCTGAAGGCCAGACAAATCCCCGGAGAGATAAAATGATCCAGCACGGCACCGCCCCTTTTCTCGAATGCTCGAGCCATGGCGATCGGCGCCTGAGCGCCTTCTCGGCCCGCATCCGGCGCCGCGGCAACCGCTCGATCGAAGAGATCTACCAGGCCGCGAAGGTCTTCGAGGACGGCTCGACCGGGCTCACCTGGCGGCAAGCCAAAGGCAAGCGGGCCGTGAATGCCGCCGAAGTCCGGGCGCTCTATTCCGTCCTGTGGGACGAATATATCGCCGAGCACCCGGAACTCCTGCCGGTGATCAAATCGGCAGCCGGCCTGAGCGATAAGTTCGGCCAGGCCGGACACGCCTGCCAGGCGACCGAGCTCTGGCGCATCCGGAATGCGGCGCTCGAAGCCGAGGGCAAACGCCTCGGCTGATCTCGCGACCAGCTCGCCTGAAGACCCGCCGTGATCCCCGGCGGGTTTTTCTTGGTCCGGCCGCTTGGCCCGAAGGGGAGGGGATTTCTCTCGAAAAGAGAATGAACCCTGACGGCTTCAAAATCCCGAGAAGGACGGAATGCGATGACCTACGAGCAGCGCCGGATCGATCGTGCCTACAACACTCTGCTCGCCCGGGCCTGCAGCGCCCTCACGGGTCTCGCGATCGCGTTCAACCAGCGGCGGGTCGACGTCGCCGCCATCTCGGACGACGGTGACATCATCCTGTTCCAGGACGAGGCCAAGGGCGTGCAGCTCACGCTGTCCGAGGCCCGCACCGGCTACCGGGCCCTGATGGAGACCCCACTCGGTGACGACGAGATGACCGAGGCCATGGCTTCCGCGATCACGCCGCTCGTCGAGATCTCCGATTCCTACCTCGACGCCGCCAACGAGAACGAGATCCTCGTGCGCGATGTCGCCGGCGAACCCGTCCTGTCGGTCGCCGACATTCTGGCAGCCCGCCGGGCCTCGAAGCCGATCAGCTATCGCGAGGCGCTCACCATCGATGAGCCACGCGCGGCATAAGACGGATCAGGCCCACGCCTCACGGCGCCGGGCCTTGTTCTTTGGTCAGCCGACCAAACCCCAAAGGGGAGGGGATCTCGAGGAGCGGGACTTCCCGAAAAGGGACGAACCCGCCGGCGCCGGATTCCGTCTTGGCCAGCCCCTTCGGTCAGGCTAATCGGACCAAGAAATTCGAGTGAACCCAGATGGGTTCAAAACCCCGAAGAGAACGGCGTCGACCCACGAGAGGCGACCGGCTCCTCCCCACCTCATGAGGCGATCCGACGATCGCTCCCTCCTGGAAAGGAAGTTCGCATGAAGGTCGCCATCACTCACCCGGAGCTGGGCATCTACGTCGGGAATTGCATGGGTCTCGGCTTCTGGTCGCTGTTGGATGCCGTCGGGCAGGATTGCGCGGTCGTTTTCGACACGGAGGAGGAAGCCCGGAGACACGTCTCGTCTTGGGACGAGCGCAACGCCCCTGATGACTACGGTTACGCCGCCGTGGAGGTGGCCGACGATGCCCACTACGCCACGGTGGACGACCTGAGCGCGGCCGGCCTCGACGAACTCGTCGGAGAGCTCGCCGCGTAATACGGATCAGGCCCACGCCTCACGGCGCCGGGCCTTTTTCTTTGGTCATTCGATCAAACCCCAGCGGGAATTTCGTCGAAGCCGTAGGGATTATTCTGGCGAACCGATATCGTGGGCCAGAAAATAATCATTGCAGACCAACATCGACAAAATCCGCAAGAGGACGAAGGCAATGGCTACGACCCCAACCACCACCAGCCAAGAAGACGTGATCCTCTGGCCCTGCGGGATTTGGTGCCTTCGCGAGGATCTCGACGACTATCTCACCTTCAAGTCGGACGATTTCGAGGTAATTGCCTTCGGAACAGCGCGTTGGAGCGAAATTGTCGACACAGAATAAGCGAGCACCGCGGTTCCAACCAGACCAGGCCCACGCCTCACGGTGGTGGGCCTTTTTCATTGCTCACGCGACCAAACCCAAAGGGCAGGGGATCTCGAAGGACGGGACCTCCGGAAAGGGACGAATCCGCCCAGCGCCGGGTTCTGTCTTGGCCGGCCCCTTCGATCTGGCTGGTCGAGTTCGCTTAAGCCTCAAAACGACCGATCCCGGAAACCGTGATAGAGTGGGGGATTAGATGCAATAAGCTCATGTTGTGAACGGGAAACCAGATAAGCAGACTTGGAAGAGGGTGCTCACGAGCGCCTTGGGTCTCCTCGACGAGCTGCGGGACCAAGGTTATGGGGAGCCGCCTTTCACGCTCGGTGGCGGGACGGTGCTGATGCTTCGGTTCATGCATCGCCTCAGCAACGACGTAGACCTATTCTCGTATGACGCCAAATGGCTTGCGCTCCTCAGCCCTCGGCTCAACGCGAGCGCTGAAAGGCTCGCGCAAAGCTTCGACGAACAAGCCAATTCGATCAAAATCGTGACCGCCCATGGCGACATTGATTTCATAATCGCCGGCGATGTCATTCCCTCAGCCCAGCCAAAGACGCTTCAAGTATCCGGCCGAACCATCCCGATCGACTCCACCGCGGAGATTCTGGCAAAGAAGGCTTACTTTCGCGCATCCGGGTTCAAGCCGCGCGATGTCTATGACCTGTCCGCAGCGATCGATCTCGACCCGTCTTCCGCAGCCAAGGCCGTAAGAGCCGCAGCCCTCAAGGCCCCGATCCTCCTCAGGAGGCTCTCCGACCTCGGCAGCCTCAGCCACGCAGCACTGGTCGCGGAGATCATACCGTATGGCACGTCGCTTCCCCATGCCGCCAACATGATCTCGAAAGTCAGCGACTTTGTCAGTCGACACATGAGCGGTCCCGATCTTTCGGGGACGCTCAAACCAACTCGCAAAGCCCCGTCGAGACCCAAACGAGATGAAGGATGGGAACGCTAAACCCGAGCGCCATACCGATCGTCCTGCACGCCATCACCAATGCGAGCAGCGATCCCATCACTGTTGAAGCCGCCGCACAGATCTTGATAACCGGCGACGGCCCCGGCTCACACGTGCGAGCCTTGTTCGGCGATTGCTCGGCCGACACCATCGTGCGCTTCGCCATCGAGATGGGTGTTGAAACCGAAACACTGAAATCAGCATTCCAGGTCGCGTGCAGGCAGCATGGTGTCGTGAACGAGACTCTCGCCGCGGCCCTCGCTTAGACTTTCCGACTGTCGCGATCACCGAGTCCATACGGGAATGAGACCTCCCGAAAAAGGGACGAATCCGCCCGGTGCCGGATTCCGTCTTGGCCAGCCCCTTCGGTCTGGCTCATCGGACCAAGGAATTCGAGTGAACCCAGATGGGTTCAAAACCCCAACGAGGACGAAGTCGACCTACGAGAGGCGACCGGCTCCTCCCCACCTCATGAGGCGATCACACGATCGCTCCCTCCTGAAAAGGACGTTCCCATGACCGAGACCACCCCGAAGACCGCCCGCACCCCCGCGCAGCTCGCCGCGATCCGCCGCTCCTATGGCCTGCGCAAGGCGGCCGCCGCCAAGGCCGAAGCCCGCAAGCAGAAGATCCAGCAGTATTACAAGGACAAGGCCCGCAAGCGTCACATCGACGAGTTCGTCGCCGGGAAGAAGGCCGCCTGGCTCAAGAACAAGATCCAGGAGGGCTACAAGGCCCGGGCCCGCCAGCGCCGCGAGGCCGCGGCTCAGCAGAGCGCGTAAGCTCCGCACCGGAATTCCCGAGAACCCGCCTCACCGGCGGGTTTTTTCTTGGTCATTCGACCAAATCCGAAACCGGATTTCACCCGATGATGAGGATTGCCCCTGATGGGGCTAAAATTCCGCGAAAGGACCTGCCGATGGCAAAGCTCACGTTCAGCTTTGAGAGCAATCAGCCGAACGGCTTTGCGAGCTTCCCGTTCTCCTTCGATCAGGATGATGCCGTCAGGATTCTCACGGCCCTGGTCGGCGAGGACGCTGCCCTGAAGGTGAAGTCCGAGGCGGAGTTCCTGCTGGATCTCGGCGCCGGTTCGCGCTTTTCGTTTCCGATCGACAGCGGCATCGTCGCCGGAGCGACGCTGTGCCGGGAAACCTGCTCGGTCAATGGCGTTGCCATTACGCCCCCGAAGAAGAGGTCAACCCGCCTCCCGGTGGCGAGCCGCTCTTATCGAAACGAACTCGGTGCCATTGAACAGGCCGTCGACCTCGCCAAGACCGGGACACTCTGCATCGCCGTTTCGTACGAGTGAGACACCCACACCCGCCGCACCGGCGGGTTTTTCTTTCCGGCCATCATGCTGAACCCCAAACGGAAGGGATTTCTCTCGAGAAAGAGATTGCCCCCTGACGGGTTCAAAATCCCAGAGAAGGACACTGACGATGGCCAAGCGCAACGCTCAAGCAGCTGCCCTTTCCCTCCGCGCCGGCAACGCGGGTTGTGCCGTGGCCGTCGATACGCGCGCCAAGATCGTGAAGGCCAAGAAGGGCCGTGGCTCCTACGACCGCCGCTCGTTCAACCGCGGCGAACACTAGGCCGCCCCACGGCATTACCCGTTTGCGTTGTCCAATGAGGATGCCCGATGAATTGTGAACCTGCTCCCTTCGCCGAAACCGGCGTCGAGGTCCGCAACAAGAACGGCGCGAAGCCGGCGGACCTCCTGGCCTTCATCGCCTGGTGCGAGATCATCATCGGCAAGCGCATGGCCCTGAACGGCGTCATCCTCGATCCCGGCAAATATGATCAATTGCGGTCCGACTTCGCCTTGCACATCGGGATCATGGATGGGCTGCGCGACAAGCTCTTCGTGGTCGAAACCGCAGCCGACCGCGACAGGATCATCGCGTGCTTCCCGAAGCTGATCGATCGCAGCGACGAGATCAACGCCGCCCGCCGGGCCGCCGGCAGGACAAAAGCAGCCCGGCGCAGACCCGCCCCCTGAATTCCGAGTCCATCCTCGCACTCACCGGAGATCCCCAAGATGCAGACCCTCAAGATCGTGAATGCCCGCATCACCCCGCTCCCGAAGAAGCTCTTCGATCCGCTGCCCGAGGTGCATGTGACGCTCGAGGACGGCAACGAGCAGATGCTCTTCGACTATTATCCGGACGAGATCTCGTTTTCCGCGAACGAGTTCGTCGGCCTGACGGTCGAGCAGGCCAAGCAGCTCAAGTTCAAGAAGGACGTCGCCTACCTGCGGTCGTAATTCGCCGGCACGCGTGCCTGAATTTCCCTTTCGATTAGGAGAACATTCCATGCCCTGGTATTCCGACAACAAAGTGACGCAAGTCGCCCGAGACCTGCACGAGGAGAATGCCACCGTGGCGGAGTCCATGGGCGTCGAGGCTCCGGGCTGGACCGACCTCAGCGAAGAGGCTCGGGCCAAGTGGCTCGGCAAGGCCCATGAGTGGCTGTCCGCGAAGACACCCCTCGACATCTCGAAGCCCCTCAAGACCCGGGAGGGCCTGTCGGTCGAGAACGTCCGTCTTGATGACGACGGGCTTCGCATCGTCGCCTTCGTCCCGGCCTGGGATTGCGATGCGACCTTCGGCATCAATGGACGGGACAGCAACGACGAACACCCCGCAGACCTCGTCTACGCATAATCCACACCAACGGCTCGACCCAGTGAGCCACCCCGCCTGACAGGAGATCCTCATGATCGTGGAGCAAGAGCCCGTTCACACCGTCGCCACGGTCTATTGGGATCTGGCCTGGGTCTATGCCTTCATCACACAGGGGCTCGTCACCGATCCGGTGCTGATCCGCGCCACCGACAATGGCGAGGCCCTCCTCACCACGGCCCACGTGGAAGAAGCCCATCGGGCTCATATCAGCCAGGAGCCGGACCGCATGCGTCTCGCCGTCCAGCCGCTGGCCCGCGTCGCCGATGCTTACCGCGCCGGCCGGGTGAAACCCCTGGGCAATGCCGGCCGCGAAGACATTCTCGCGTTCGATGACACGAAGCAGGCGCCGCTCATCCTGACCTACGAGATCTTTGCCGCGGATGCGCTGCGCAACGCCACAAATGCCGTCCTCGGGTGTTGGAGTAATTGACAACACCCCCTCCTGTTGGCATAAACTCCAACATGAAGGCGGAACTCCTGCTCCGTGAGCGCCACCAGACGGCGGAGGACGCGTTCGTCGAGCTTCGTGTCTGGCGGGTCCCGCACCCGGTGCACGGGTCGGAGCACGAGTACAAATACGCGTTGGCCTATGTCGTGAAGGGCGTTTGCGTGCTCCGTTACGACAATGAGGCCGGGAAGGGCGATCACAAGCATGTCGGTTCAGTCCAAACCGGCTATCGCTTCACGAGCCCGGCCCAGTTGCTCGCAGACTTCTGGCGCGATGTTGACCAATGGAGGCCCGAATGACCACCGTGACCCTCTCTGTCGCTTCCCGCGAGGACGTGACCCGGCGTGCGCTCGCCGCTTTTGGTGGTGAGGCTCAGGGTGCGCACATCTCGTTCGCTTCGGTCGAGCTCCTGTGGCAGACCCTGACGAAAAAGCGCTGGGAGATCCTGAAGGTCATGACAGGGCAGGGTCCCCTGACGATCCGCGAGGTCGCCCGCCGCGTTGACCGTGACGTGAAAGCCGTCCACGGCGATGTCCATGCTCTGTTGAACGCGGGCATCATCGATCGGACTGACGAGGGCCTCATTCTCTTCCCCTACGATGCGGTCCACGTCGATTTCGTGCTGAAGGCCGCTTGACGAAAGCGTTCGACGACCAAGAGCAGATGCCGCTCATCCTGCTCTACAAGGCAATTGCTGCCACCAGGCTGCGCAACGCCAGATGATCCCAAACCCGCCGCATCGGCGGGTTTTCTTTTAGCCAACCAGCCAAATCCAGAAGACCGCAACTTCACCATGATGGTGACTGAACCCCAGGGAATTCGAAATCCTGAAAGGACCGCTATGACGGACATCACCGCATCCACCGCGCCCCTCCCTGTCGGTAATGTGCCCGCTCTGCAGATGGACTCCGACGTGTCCTTGCAAATGAAGGCCGGTGAAGCAGCCGACCTCGGGTACTGGCTCCTGACCGTGATTGAAAGGGCCACGCACGAGGCCAAAGCCGCGCCCGAAGGTTCCACCGGAAGAGCCATTGCTGAAAAGACAGCGGCCGATGCAACTGCTCTGCGCGAACGCCTTCGTGCGCTCCTCTTCATTCCCTTGGCCAACTAAGAACGCGCACCCGGTGCTCGCGAGCACTTTGCCGCGGATGCGCTGCGCAACGCCAGATGATCGCCAACCCGCCTCATCGGCGGGCTTGGTCTCAAGGGGCGATGCACCACGCGGGATAGGCATCATAACGACAGAGATGAGTGGATCATGGGAAGCAAATATGTAACCGTCCGCGGGGTCCGGAACCGGGTCTCGCCGCACCTCGCCGAAGCGCATGTCTTTGCTTGCATCGGCGTGAAAAACACCGACCCAAGCCGCATGGTCGCCGTTGTGTTCATTGGCGAGAACGCCCGACGCTCCGACGCTCGCTCCTATGACCTTGGTGCTGTCGGCTCGATCCCTGACAACCATGTCGCGCTCGGGGCCGAACTCCTTCTGATCCTCCTGCAGAACATTCCAGGCGGAGTTACCCTGACGAGCACGGAATACGGAACAGACGGCCCGATCGCCACCGCCCGCCGTGAGGACATCCTGGCATCCGCAGCCCCGTAGGGGAGGGGATTTCTCTCCTGAAGAGAGATTGAATCCTGACGGATTCGAAATCCCATGGAGAACGCTGTGTCCGATCTCGTGAACAATCTCGTCCAGCTCCGGGCCCGTCTGTTCAATGCCGGCCTCATCATGGCAACAGAGCGTGAGACGATGAACGAGGCGATCGCCCTCGCGCTGAGCCAGCCCAAAGCGACCCCGCAGTCCAAGCCCGTCTCCGAACCCGCGCCGGTTCCTGGCACTTCCATCTGGTTCGCCGGAGACGCGAGCCGTGAATCGCCCTTCGATCCGAATCGCCGCGGCGACTGAGCAGCCGACGTGAAACCCGCCCTTTGGCGGGTTTTTATTTGCCCACCTGGTCAAACCCGAGAAGACAGATCTCTCTCAAGATGAAGGATTGAACCCTGACGGCTTCAAAATCCCATCGAGAGGACACGGACCATGCGGATCAAGCGCTTCGCGAACTTCAGTTCCACGCTCAAGAGCTCGCGCGAGAACCTCGTAAACGAGTTCCTCGACGTCAGCACGGCGGCCGATCATGAATTCTCCAGGGAGATCGATCGTCAGCGCTACGCGCGCTATATCCACGCCGTCGGCTGTCTGTCTTACGGCTAGAAATTCGTTGACGATCTCGAGGCCGTCTATGCCTCGGGTTGCGTCGCCCGGCCGGCGTTCTCGCTCGACCCGTTCGTGGCCGAAACCGGCCGGGCGGCTTGAACGCGCCTCATCGCATCGGATGATCAGGCAAACCCGCCTCGTCGGTGGGTTTTTATTTGGTCACCTGACCAAACACCGGCGGGTCATTCGGATTCAGCAAGCGCCTTGCGGACCTCGGCCCGCGAGAGCCCGAAGTGCCTTGCCACTTGTCCCAGTGGGACGCCTGCCCCGTAGGCGGCACGAACCGCCTTGAGCTTGGCGGAGCTCAGTCCGGACTTCCCTGCACCTCCGGACTTCGCTGCGTCATCAGCCGGTGCCGCCGGCTTCTGACGACTGGGCGTGAGCTTCTCGAGTTCCGAAATAGCGTCCGAAATGGTGCGCTCGAACTCCTCCCGGAAGGGCCCAAGTTGCATCTTCGACCGCAGTTCCAGCTCCTGAACAGTCTCCGACAACAGGCTCAGCAGGGCCCGGTTCGAAAGGTCCTCGGGATGGGGCGCAGCCGGCGTTAACGTTGGACGCCCAGCTTCCGGCCCGCCAGTCGCGGGATTACATCCGAATGGTTGGAAACTTTTAGGAACGGAGCGTGAGAACGACATCCCGTAAAGATAATCCTCGCGCACACCCCAACAATAGATCGCAGCATCCTTGCCGTGCCAGGAGGAAGCGACCGAGAGGCGCACCTCAAACCCACTGCTCGGGCGATCGTCTTTTCAATCCGGAGACCCCGCCCTTCGGCGGGTTTTTATTTGGTCAGTCGACCAAACCCAAGGGGAGGGGTCTCTCCAAAAACTGAAGGATTGAACCCTGACGGTTTCAAAATCCCAAGGAGAGACGAAATGATCGACGCCCGCATCGACGCCGCCACCGCCGTCCTGTCTCACCTCGAGAGCCGCCGCTACCAACTCGGTCAGTCCCGGCACGAGCTCGTCCGCATGGCCCGCGAGCTGATTGGCCCATACTTCTCGAACGTGCCGAATGGCGTCATGTGCCTGAGCAAGGAGTTCCTCGTACACGACGAGGCCACCTACCTGGTCGTCGATCTCGCCAACCACGTGAGCTACACCCGCGACCGTCTGATCCTCACCCGGATCGGCTTCAAGACCGTCGACGGCGTGCGCCAGGCCTGCAACCTCGACACCGGCGAGCTGCTCGGGGAGATGAACCGGCTGGCCGTCACGGCACGCCGCAACTGGCGGAACGACGACTGGTATTCCCCGAACCCGCTCCGGGAAGTTGCATATACAGGCCTCGTGTTCGGATCTCCCGATCGGGAGGAGACCCTGAACCGCTACACCTACGTGCTGCCGCTGACGGGCCCGGCACTGCAGCACCCGGCGTTTCAGCGTCTCGCCAACCTCGCAAGCGCGATCCTGTCCGGCGAGGTCTCCGCGATCAAAGAGATCAGAAAGCTCCGCGCCGTCGACGAGGAGCTCGACGAGGTCGACGCCGGCATGGCCGAACAGGAGGCCATCATCGCTGCCGTGATCGAGGAGGCCGTGGCCGAATACCAGCCGCGCGAGTGGGACGCCGAACTCGTCCCTCTCATGGAAACCATGGACTGGTTCTCCGCAATCATCCGGAGACCGTGAAGGCCGCGGCATAATCCAAAAGGAAAAGGCGGCTCGTCTCGCGACGGCCGCCTGTTCTCATGGGTGCCCGATAAAATCCCGGAGACTTATTGTTGGGCCGAGCCGCCCCAGAGATCCGGACGGTCGGGGTGAAACCTCCTCATGATATGAGGCGGATAAATGATCGGAGGGCCCTCCCATGTGCGGATCCTGCCACGCTCTGCCGGGTCAACTTGAGCCCACCGAGCGAGATCGATCCGCGAGAAGCCTTCCGGCCACGTCATGGCATCGACGATCTTCCGCCAGACAAGGATTTCGCTCTCTTCAAGATTTCCTTTGCTCAGATAGTCGAACGTGGCCGCGCGGATCTGAGCCTCTTCGAGTTCGAGTTCGTTCTTCTGAACCGCATCATAGAGGTTCTCGATGTCGAGTACACGGTAATGGATCGCCTCCCAGACAATGATCCGATCCCACTCACTTTGGATGTCAGGATCAATCCACGGACGGAAGCTGTCGTAGATCCCATCGATACTCCCGTAGCCGCGGAGGTCTTGCTTGAGCCGGTACTCCTTACCGGCCTTGTCCGCCACGTCCGCATATACCGAACCGAAAAGCCATTCTTTCTTGTCCTCGTCAGTCAGTCCCCCAAACCATTCCTTCCTGTCCGGAACAGACAACTCGTTGAATTTCTCATGAGTCGGGAGGCCAAAGTTCGGGAACAGTGCCAGCACCTCGGGAGCGACCTTAGACTTGTACCTCGGATGCTCGAAGTCGTAGCAGTGCTTCCACTTCCCATTCGTGGTCTTCAGGGACAGATCCTCGCCCGGATCATTCTCACGCTCGAGCGCCTGCCGTTTGCGTGCTTCCTCCTCGGCAATCTCAGCGTCGATCTCAGGATCGTGCTGGTCGGGCAGAACCTGATGAGCATGCTCGATCTCAATCAGCGCCTCAGGAGCCTCGATCTTGACGATCCTCTCGGGAGACATCGCCTCCGCAGCCGTCTCGATCTCGATCGTATCCACGCCGAGGCCGCCGACCAGCGTTGACTCCAGAAGAGCAGCTGCAACCTTGGGCGCGGCCTTCGGAGCCGGGGTCGGAATGCGCGCCGGCGCCGCGGTCACCGAAGAGACCGTGCCCGAAACCGTGCGCTTCGAGGCGCGACGACCCGCACGCTCACCAGAAGTGCGCGAAGCGGGACCCGCCTTGCTACGCTCTTGGGAAACCAAACGCAAT
>NZ_LN811379.1 GCF_001006805.1 Microvirga massiliensis
CCCGTGTGAGTGCTCACCCGAGAACGGCACCATGTGTCGCAGAGTCAGAGAAGGGGCGAGAACAGTCGAGCCATGAAATCACGCAGCCGACCCGGGGCAGACCGCTGCGCATACTCGTCGGCACTGAACAGTTGGCAGTCCTGAAGATCCTGCTCGAAGGCCGACTCCAGCTCCTTCGCCAGCCGCGCGTCGTAGATCACCGCGTTGAGCTCGTAGTTGATGCTGAAGCTGCGGATATCGAGATTGGCCGATCCGACGGAGCACACCTCGCCGTCGATGCTGATCGTCTTCGCGTGCAGGTAACCCTTCCTGTAGATGTGAACCCGCACCCCCGCGGCCGCGACTTCGGCCAGGTAGGTGTTCGCCGCCCAGTAGGGTGTCTGGTTCAGGCCCTCACCGCGGTCGCTCACCATCACCTCGACCGCGACGCCGGCCAGCGCCGCGGACTTGAGCGCCTCCGCAATGGTGGCGTCGAGGACGAAGAAGGCGGACTGGAGGCGGACGCGCCGCTGGGCGGAGACGATCATCGCGAAGTAAAGCTGTCGGATGGCGCGCCACTCGGAGTCCGGTCCCGATGTCAGGATCTGCAACGGCAGGTGGCCATCGTTTGCGCCGGAGGCTTCCACAGCGGGCCTCTCGTTGCCGAGAGACGGGAACCGGTTGGGCGCGAAAAGGTCCTCTCCCGTGGCGTTGTACCAGTCGACGAGGAACACGGCCTGGAGCACCTCCGCCCCCTCCCCCTCGATGCGCAGATGCGTGTCGCGCCAGCGCGCGAAGCCCGGTCCACCGTCGAGGTGCTCCTGGCCGATATTCATGCCGCCGGTGTAGCCCACGCGCCCGTCGATGACCGCGATCTTGCGGTGGTTGCGGTAGGAGATCGTGTGCAGCCGCCACAGCGCCGAGACCGGCGACCATCGCACGCCACCCTCGCTAAGCGCCCGCCTGTAGCGGCGGGTGAGCCTGAACAACGAGCCGAACGGGTCGTAGAGGAGCCGCACCTCGACGCCATTCCTCGCGCGCTCAAGGAGGATATCCTTCAACTCCCGCGTGAAGGCATCGTCGGCCCACGTGTAGTACTGGAGATCGATGGTGCGCCGCGCCTGCCTCAGGTCCTCGATCAGGCTGGGGTAGTGAATCGCAGCGTTCTGCTGGAGAGAGACGCGGTTGCGGGCCGTCAGCACGGAATGCGAGTTGTGCCGCACGAGCGACATGAGCCGCCGCCGGACTGGGCTCTGCATCTCGAGCTTGCCGATCTCCTGATCCTGGCGGCTTCGGAGCTCTTGCAGCAGCGGCTTGGCCGTCGAAGCGAGGTTCTGGTGGGCGAGCTTGCGGTCGCGGCTGAAGGCTTTTCTGTCCCGCCCGAACAGGGCGTAGATGACGAGGCCGATGCCCGGCAGGAGCAGGAACAGCAGCATCCACGCGAGCGTCGCCTGCGGGCGCCTGTTCTCGAGAACGATGTAGATGCCGGTGAGCAGCGCATAAGCCGCAAAGAACCAGCCAAGGGCAGCCGTCCACGTCATCCGTCCACCCTATGCTGAGGCGCCAGGGGCTGCCCGGAGCCAATGCCCCCCGTCGAGGACGACCTGAGCCGCGCATGGCCGCGATGCGCCAAGCGTCAGGTCCGTAAGGGCAAAGACCGGGATCGGTTCCGTCGCAAGCTTTCGCGGTTCGCGCGCTGTCGTGCCGTGATTCCCGGAACACCCGGCCGATCGGGACGAGGACGGCTCCGGGGAGCCCTCGGGAGCGGCTGCGGGGGACCAAGGCTCAGCCTCGATTGATGAGCCGTCTACTCAGCCGTGTGTCCTGGTGCTTCAGAGGGAACTGCTCCCCGACCTGCCCCTCGTGGCCTCCATCGCGCGGGCAGGGTTTGATGTGGTCGGTCCGTTCAACAGGGTCTCGCAAGCCGTGAGCTGGATGGAAAACGACCTTCCCGACGCGGCGGTTCTCGACATTGCCCTGCGGGATGGCCACTCCTTCGACCTGGCAGGAGAACTTTACCGCCGGAACATTCCGCTTCTGTTCTATACGTCCTGGGATGACCTGGAACTCATCCCGATCGGGTTTCGGGAGCTGCCTTTCCTCGAGAAGCCGATCCACCGTGTCCTGGTCGCGAAACTGCTGTCCAGAATGATTTCGGACCGGCAGGTGGTCGAAACCCGGGAGCACGAACTCCCTGTTGGGAGCAGCGTCCCGGCCCTTCCCCCTGCGAGTAGCTGACGACCGATCCCGTCATGGCGTCCCGACGCTGGGCCGCACGCTCCACCTCCCCGGCCGTCGTCAAGACGAGTCCACGGACCGCGGCCGCGAGGTGAAACACGAACGCAAGGCCCGCGGTGAATGGGAGGAGGACAAAAATGTGCGATGCGAAATGAGGCGCGAGCGCACCGGCAGCGGCGCGTTCAAGGAAGAGGTCAAGTGCCAGTGACCTCTGACAGTAAGGAGATGAAGTGAGCGGGAAACGCTACGGAGGTGCGCTGGGACGGAGTACTCCCTTGGATGGGCCGAATCGGCACTCGACGCAGGTCGCCATGGAAGGTGAAGCACGGTGCCGCCGCCCCGAGACGACAGGGAGGGTGGAAATCGGGAGTTCAGGCGGCTGCGAGGAGCGCCTGCCGCGAGGGCAGTTGCACTGCGTTGCGGGTCTGTCGGTCCGGGTCGATAACGGATTTGATGGCAGCGCGCAGCACCGCTTCGGCAATCCATTGCACGACTTGCAAAACCGAGCCCCTTGTGATCACGGCGAGCGCGACCTTCATGATCACTGCCGCGAGGTCGACTTCTCCGCCCGACACTTGGCGAAGCCCGCTGTCGAGTCTGGCGATGGGCCGAGCAGCCGGGCGTCGAACGACGGGCAGACGCTCGGCGCAATCCAATTCGAGTCCGAGGAACTGGTTACGAAGATCCTGGAGATCGAAGCCTTCCCGGTGAAGGATGAGGACGCTCGCGGTCAGCGGGTTGACCTCGATCCGAACGATTTCGGGGTGGTCGCCGAGCTGCCGGCGCAGGTTCGCGAAGTATCGCCCATTGTGCCGCTGCGCCGGGACCTTGAGTCGAAGACGGCCGGTGCAACGGTGGGCCACATAGGCGTGCTGTCGTGGGTGCATCTCTGAGAGATCGCTCGCTTCGTTTGCTCAACATGGCCGATCGGAAACCCGATCGGCGGTTTCTCTGGAGTTACACGCGAAGCACGAAGGATCGATGACAGCTCCCGAGCCCTCCATGCTCGGACGGAGTCCATGTCTGATCAGGGAAGCAGCGACGTCACCAGAAAGATCACGCACCCGGCGCAGGCCCCCACGACCGTGCCGTTCATCCGGATGTACTGGAGATCGCTTCCCACCACGAGTTCGAGCCGATCCGTGAGCGTCCGAACGTCCCAGCTTCTGACGACTTCGGCGATGAACGTGCCGATTTCACCCCTCCAGGCGATCACGTGAATCGCCGCGCGCTCGAGGAGGTCGTCGAGATGCTTCTGCATCGCCGGATCAGTCGCGAGCACCTGTCCGACGAGGCGGACTGCGTGCTCGAAGGTGTGTCGTACCTTGGATTGCGGACGCGCCAGATCGGTCAATGCGACCTGGGACAGTTCACCCCAGACCGAACCCAGCCAGGCTTGCACATCCGGATGGCTGAGAATCCGGTTCTTCGAAGCGTTGATTTTATCCCTTTGCTCCGGTGAGTTGAGCAGTTCGTCGACGAGATCCGCCAAGGCGTCGCGGAATTTCAGCCGAACTTCGCTTTCGGGCCGCCCCAGGCCTTGCAGCAGGTCGGTCACGCCGGACACGATCGCGGCTGCGATCCGGGTGTCAATGGCCTTCGGGATCCACCATCGGCTCCGTTCGCGAACGAGTTTGTCGACCTGGCTCTTGTTCTCTTGCAGCCAATGCACCGCGAGGCCGATGGTGCGCTCGAACAGGATATCGGCCTCTCCGCTCGCGGTCAGGGCCTGGATGGCCCGTCCGAGGACCGGGGCGATGTCCGCCTGCCGAAGCTGTTCGCCTAAGGTTCGATCGGCAAATTCGCGAAGATCACGGTTCGCCAACGATTCGATCAGGCGCGGCAAGGCGGAGGCGACCGAGTCGGCAATCAGGGATGCCGTCTCCGGCGCGGCCAGCCACGCGGCAAACCGCCGCCCGGCCTCGGCTCTTCTCAGCTTCGAGAGAAGAACTTCCTCAGTGAGGAAGTTCTTTTCCACGAACCGGCCGAGGGTTCGGCCGATGCGATCCTTGTTGTTGGGAATGATGGCCGTATGCGGAATCCGCAGGCCGAGCGGATATCGGAAGAGCGCGGTGACCGCGAACCAGTCGGCAAGCCCACCGACGACGCCTGCCTCTGCCGTCGCGCGGATCAGGAGCGTCCCGAATCCCGGATCCGGGACCAGATGAGTTCCGACCAAGGCGGTTCCCATGAACGCCAGCAGCCCTGTCGCGAGGCCGCGGTTGCGCCTCAACCGGCGGCGGGCGCCTTCCTCGAACGAGACTGGCTCCGGGCCATCGCCGTGCCGTGGAGGCGCAATCAGAGGCACCAGGTTGGGTCTGTCCGGCGGCATGTCTCAGCCCTCTTCCTGGACTCGCTTCCGGCGACCGATCCGCCCCGAACCATCCGATTGAAGCGGCTCGTCAGTTCACGTGTCAGAGGGCCCGGAGATTGCTATCCTGGTCGGCGCGGCAGTCCCGTCCGGCGGTCCTTGCATCGGCCTCGCACCGTCCGGGGTCCATACGGAATTGGCCGCGACGGGAGACCCGGACATGACGTCGCCCACGGCAATCGTCGAGCACCAGCTTCCGGGGCGCGTCCGCCTCCGGATTCCGTCCAAGCGCGGCGACACGGAATGGTTCCGATCGGTGATCCAGCACCTTGCCGAGGACCCAAATGTTCATGAGGCCCGCGCCAATCCTGAGACGGGCAGCGTTCTGCTCCGGCATGCAGGACTGGCCGATCAGATAGCGCTCCTGGCATCGGACATTCTGGACGTTCGCTGGCCCGCCAGTGCTGCGCAAGCCCCGCACTCCAATGGAGCCTCTGCAAAGGCTGCCCCCCTGCTGGATGCCATCTCGGCGGGTCTGACCGGCCTAGGGGTTTATCAGTTGACTCAAGGCCGACCCCTGGGAAACGCGGTCGAGCACTTCTGGCATGCCCATAGCGCGCTTCGCGTTCTCGGAAGTCCGGGACTGGCCGCGACCTTCGCGGCTTTCAGCCTTATCCAGTTCACGCGAGGACAACTTCTGGGGCCGGCGGCGTCCCTGTTTTTCTACGCGATCGTCGCTCATCGGTTGGCGCAGGTGGAGGATGAGTCCCAAATTGCGCCGACGGTCGAAGGGCCCGATCCCGCCGGCTGATATTCGGTGATTGCCGTGCCGGTTTCCGGCCCTGGTGAACGATACCGGTCGTACCGTACCCGAGGCGGATGCAAGCGAACATACGGCCACTCTCGGCGAGCGAACCTCGGAACCCCTCACGCCGGAGTCGTCTCCGGGGCAAGCTCGCTGCCTCCGCTCCGGCTATTCATCCGATTTCCGCGCCAGACCGTCTTCGAATGGAGCCACGCTGAAGCCCACACGAACGGGATAAGGGTGTCACGGACCAGGAAGGCAAGCGGGAGCCGGGCGACGTATGCCAGCCCTTGCCGGCAGCCAGGACGGGTTCCGCGCCATACCAGAGCACGACGGCCGACATGACGGCAGCGGCCATTGCACCCTGACCTGCCTGCGCTGCCCAGATCCCGAAGCCGAGCGGAATGACGGCTGTCGTCAGCAGCTCGGGTGCAAAGGAGAGCGGGAAGGTCACGCGGCGAAGACGGACCCAACGGGCTTGGTGCCCCCAAACGTCCCGGAGGGTTCGCCGTCCCAGCGGCTGGTCGAAGGGTATGCCGACAAGGTGGACACGCCGGCCTGCGCTGCGCACCAGCTTGGTGGCCGCCGCGTCCTCGGCGATCTCGGCCGCAAGAGCCCGGATGCCGCCGTTGCGGTCCAGGACGGGACGGTGCCAGAGCATGCTCTTGCCCTGAGCAAAACCAAGCCCGAGCGCCTCGCCGGCATATTGCCAGCGGGCCTGCAATGTATTCAGGAAGGCGCACTCGACCTCGGCCCAGAATCCCCGCGGGCAGGCGCCGATGGGAGTTGAGCAGACAAGCCCGGTGTCCGGCCGCCATGCCGCTATCAGACGGTGAATGTAGTCCGGTGGCATGAGCACGTTCGAGTCGGCGAGCACGATCCACTCGTGACGCGCCGCATCCCATCCCTTGATGCAGTTGTTGAGTTTGGGATTGGCGCTCACATGCACGTCACCGATGAGAGGACGCGAAGGGACGTGAGGATGCGCCGCCATCAGGCGCCGAACGATCGGAATGACGTCATCGTTGCTTTCGGCAACACAGAAATCAGCTCGTATTCCGGGTAGTCCAGGTGAAAGCCCGTCTCTAGCTGACCTCAATATACGGTTCGGCGCCACGAAGAGGTCGAACAATGGTGACCGGCGCGCCGTGTGCATCATGTGAAGGTCGATGAGCCTTGCGATGCAAACGTGCACCTGCGAGGACGATGCTTGCAATGTTGGCGATCACCAGAACGCAGAGAAACGTACCCAGCATACCTTCTCCGGTGTCCCCTGACGGCCTTCGGGCACTCCGTGCAAGGGAACACATAGATAATAGAGTTCGATATCCTTCGAAGGCCGATCACCAGGACTTCAGTGCGCGAAGCGTCGGCGTCTTCTTGAACAAATGCGCGTCCATGCGCGCAAGAAGGCGATCGAGCGTCTCGACGGCAATCCCCACGGCCGGACCCTTGTTGAGCATCACGCATTCCGCCCGGGCCGCCATCGCGGCATCCGTCATCTCGCCGCGCGAGGGAATGCCCGTCCTGACGAGATCCTCGAGAACCTGCGTCGCCCAGATCGCCGGCACGCTCGCAGCCTCGCAGATCCAGAGCATCTCCTCCTGCATCTCCGCAACGCGTGCAAAACCGATCTCGGCCGCGAGGTCCCCGCGCGCGATCATCACGCCGAACGGGCGCCGCCCGCGTGCCCGGGCGATCAGACCCGGAAGATTGGCGACAGCTTCGGGCCGCTCGATCTTCGCGACGAAGCCGAGCTTCCGGTCGCCTGCCTCATGTCGCGAAAGCGCCGCCTCCAGGAGATCGATGTCGTCAGGGCGACTCACGAAGGAATAGCCGATCATGTCGGCACAGCCGACAACCGTAACGAGATCGCCCTCGTCCTTCGTGGTGATCGGGGAGAGCCCGAGATCGGTATCCGGCAGATTGAGTCCCTTCTCGGGCTTCAGCTTCACGCCACCCGACTTGGCATAGCGGACGCGGACCAGCGCCTCACCGTCGGCAACGCTCTCGACCACTCCCTCGAGCTTGCCGTCATTGTAGCGGACGCGGTCACCCGGGCTGAGGCGGTTCACGATCTCAGGGAGTGAAACGACGGCACAGAAGGGAACGTCCCCGGTGGATCTTGGAGGGCCTTGCGCGATCAGGCGGAAGGCGTCACCGGGCGCGAGCTTTCGCCCGTCGCTCGGAACCAGGACATCCTCGGTGCGGATCTTCGGTCCCGCGATGTCCATGAGCACCGTGAGGCGACGACCCACGAGATCTCCCGAGCGGCGCACATGATCGGACATGGCCCGCCAGGCCGCGGCGCCGTCGTGAGCGCAGTTGATGCGGGCAACATCCATCCCGCGCTGGGCCAGGGAGACCACGAAGTCGGGGTCGCTCGCGGCCTGCGACGGCAGCGTGATCATGATGCGGGTCCGTCGGTGGGCGGGAGGCGCGCCGAAAAGGGCATCCGCGGCCGCCGCGAGCTCGGCTTCGCCAGCGAAGAACGCGTCCTCGGTCGGTGCGGGTCGCGGACTCGGCCGTCCCGCCATCGCGGCGAGTGCGGCGATGACGGCATCGAGCGTCGGGAGAACGCGGCTCTCCATGTGGCCGAGCGAGGAGAGCCCACGCTGCATCAGCCGGCGCTGCAAGGGACGCAAATCCTGACGGCGAATGGCCAGATAGTGAGCGAGGTTCTCGAGACACGGGCCAGGAACCGTCGAACGTAGGAGTTCCGTGAGCATCGGGGCGGCGGCCTCGACGACAGCTCGCCGCAACGCGAGCACGTCGTTCAGGAGGACCTCATCGGACTCCAACGCTGGGGTTTCGCCTCCATTGGTCATCGCGGCTCCTTCCGGACCATGACCCAGCTCCGCCCATGTTGGACGCGCGGACGGCCGCTCATCGACGATCCCGTCACCCGCCCTGGCAGGCTGCGGAAGGACACCCGCGACTTACTGCCCGTAGACGATGCCAACAATCAGCTCCCGTCAATGCAGCAGCCAAGCCGACTGCTTCCGCGGTCCGTTAACAGCGCTGCGCGTCGCAATCGTGACAGCGGCGAGGCGGCTTGCGGAATGCCGCGCCACCACCGTGCGTTCGTGGCTCCGAGCCTCCGATTTTGCTGATCCAATGCGCTGAATTTTCGCTCCTGTATCCCGTTGACTGTGACAGTCTTTCTACGGCTAATAAGTCTCGTGATCCTGGTGAAGTGCGCAAGCGCGGGTTTCATTGATGCCGCCAGGTCACGCGATCGGCGCGTTCGTCGTAGCGTCAGTGAGTTCCAATCCGTTTCCGTATCGATGTTCGACGGCCTTGAATTGGTTGTCTGACCTGAAGCGTTTCCGAGGTCCATTGGCCGAGTCGGCACGTTCATACGGAGGGCGAAATGGCTTTGCTGGAAGACATGTTCAAGGGCGGCAACATCGTCATGGGGCTGGCGATCGGCGTCGGCGCAGCCATTGTGGCCCCGGCAATCGCGCCGGCGCTCCGTCCCCTCGCCAAGGCTGTCATCAAGGCCGGCCTCATCGCCTATGACCAAGGCCGCGTGGCCTTGGCCGAACTGAACGAGCGGACCGGGGACATCGTCGCCGAGGCCCGGGCGGAACTCGCGGAATCCGCGACGACGGCCGAGCAACGGAAACCCGCAGAAACGACAGCCGAACAACGGAAGCCCGCAGAACCAACGGCCGAACAACAGAAATCCGCCGAGGCCTATCCGCGGCCCGGCTTTGCTTCACCTTCACCGACCACGTGACATTGGGCTGGGGAACAACGGAGATCGCAGATGTCATTCGTCGAGGACATGTTCAAAGGCGGCAACATCGTCACGGGTCTTGCCATCGCGGCAGGCGCGGCGATCGTCGTGCCCATGATGGCTCCCGTGCTCCGGCCGCTCGCGAAGTCGGTCATCAAGGTCGGCCTCATTGCCTATGACCAGGGCCGGGACGCGATGAGCGCACTCAACGAGCGGACGGGCGACATCGTCGGCGAAGCCCGGTCCGAGCTGGCCCAATCCAGGAGCGAGGCGGAGTCCGACGAGTCCACGACGGGTTCGCGCGCCCGCCGCGGCAGGACCGAAAGCCCCACGCCCGCCTGACGGGCGGCCGATCCAGTCTTGTTGCCGTAAAGGGAATTTGCGCCTCGGGCCGATCTGCGCCTGCCGTTCGGCCCGTCGCCCGCAGCGTATGGCTTTGTATTGAGCGATATTCGTCCGTTCCGGGGGACCATCCGTGAACGAAGCTCCGGGTCCATGGCCGCATGACGGCCTGTCGGTCGCGCTTCGGCGATCAGAGACCAATCCTTCCGCAGTACCTGTCGCTCCGATCCCGGTACCGGTCCGCATCGAGCCGCTCCACACGGTGGTGCCCGGGCGGGCCCGCCTTGCGATCGAGGGGCTGCGCGGATCGCCCGAATTGCAGCACCGGCTCGAGCGCGGATTGACGATCGCGCCGGGCGTCCACAGCGCGACCGCCAGCAGCCTGACCGGCAATGTCACGGTCCAGTACGACCCCGCCCTGCCCCTCGAGCGGGTCACCGACTTCCTGGCGGCGCTCCTGCGCGGCGAGGTGGCGCTTCCGGACGACACCTCCCGGGACGAGAGTGCCCAGCCCTGGCACACCTGGGCTCTGGAGCGCCTCACCGCGTTCCTGAACACATCCCCCGAGGACGGCCTCGCCGAGGCCGCGGCCCGCGAGCGCCTCGCGACGGACGGCCCCAACGCCCTGCCGTGCCTCGCGACGCGCTCGGATTGGTCGATCCTCGTGGACCAGTTCCAGAGCCTGCCCGTCGCGCTGCTCGCCGGGGCCGCCGTCCTGTCCCTGGCCACGGGTGGCGTCCTCGAGGTCGCGGCGATCGCGAGCGTGGTCGGGCTGAATGCCGTCATCGGCTATCGGACCGAGAGCCGGGCCGAACGCACGATCGCAAGCCTCTCGCTGCCGAGCCCCCAGACCGTTCGCGTGGTCCGCGATGGAGCGCAGCACGAGATCGCGGCGACGATGCTCGTTCCGGGCGACGTTGTCCTCCTGCGCCGCGGCATGGTGGTCCCGGCCGACGGACGGCTCGTGAGCGCCCGCGGGCTGACGATCAACGAAGCGACGCTGACCGGCGAGAGCCTGCCGATCGTCAAGTCCTGCGAGACGCTCGCTGCGGGCCTGCCGCTCGCCGCGCGGGTCAACATGGTCTACCGCGGAACCGTCGTCACGGGCGGCAGCGGCTCCGCGGTCGTGACCGAGACCGGCGGCCGCACCGAGGTCGGCCGGATCCAGCGTCTCGTCGGAGCAACCCTGGCGCCCGAGACCCCGCTTCAGCGTCAGCTCGATGGCCTCGGTCGCCAGCTCGTCTGGGCGACCCTGGCGGCGGGCGGAGTCCTCTTCGGCATCGGCTGGCTGCGCGGCTTCGCCCTGCTCCAGATGGCGCGCTCGGCTCTCTCGTTGACGGTTGCCGCCGTCCCGGAGGGGCTGCCGATGGTGGCGACCACCACCCTTGCGCTCGGGGTCGAGGAGATGCGCCGGCATGGCATCCTGGTGCGCCGCCTCGACGCCATCGAGACCCTGGCCTCGGTCGGCATGGTCTGCTTCGACAAGACCGGCACGCTGACGCTCAATCGGATGTCGGTCGCCACGGTGGCTGCGGGCGAGCATCTCTACCGCGCTCGCGACGGCGCCTTCGTGGGCCCGGACGGCGCGGCGATCACGGCCGAGGCCGATCCGCGGATCCGCGCCCTGCTCGCGATCGCCTGCCTGTGCAGCGAGACGGAGATCGACGAGCAGGAGGGCCGCCCTGCCCTGACCGGGTCGGCGACCGAGAACGCGCTCGTGCAGGTCGCGCTCGACAGCGGCGTCGATGCGCGGGCCCTGCGCCGCGAGTTCCCACGCCTGTCGGTGCAGCACCGCAGCGAGGCCTACCGCTTCATGGCCACGACCCATGCGCGCGGCCCCGGGATTCTCGTCGCCGTGAAGGGCAGCCCGGCGGAGGTGCTCGCGCGCTGCCGCTGGGAGGGGCTGCCGGATGGCGGGCGCGATGCGCTGACCGCCGCCCGCCGGGCAGAGATCGAGGGCCTCAACGCCCGCATGGCCGATCAGGCGCTGCGGGTGCTCGGCTTCGCCTCCCGGGACATCGGGGCGGCCGATCCCGGCCACGCGGAAGCGGCCATCGAAGACCTCACCTGGGCGGGGCTGGTGGGCATGGCGGACCCGGTCCGGCCGGGCTTGCGCGACCTCATGCAGAGGCTCCACCGGGCGGGCCTGCGCACCGTGATGCTGACCGGCGACCAGGGCGCCACGGCCCGCGCCGTCGCGGACCAGATCGGGCTGAACGGCCCCGGGGAGATCAGGATCCTGGATGCCGCGGACCTCGAGCATCTCTCCGGGCCCGATCTGGCGGCGGCCGCACGGGAGGCCCACGCCTTCACGCGGATGAGCCCCGCGCAAAAACTGCGGATCGTGCAGGCCCTCCAGGAATCCGGGGTCGTGGTCGCCATGGTCGGGGACGGCGTGAACGACAGCCCGGCCCTGCGGGCCTCCGATATCGGCATCGCCCTGCGGCAGGACGGGGCCGCGGCGGCCCGGGAGGTCGCCGACATCTTTCTCGATACCGACGATCTGAACACCCTCACTCTGGCGCTCGCGCGCAGCCGCACGATCCACACGAACATCCGCAAGGCCATCCATTATCTCCTGGGCACCAACGCGAGCGAAATCCTCCTGATGCTGGCCGCCACGGGCCTCGGCGCCCAGGCGGCCCTGACGCCGCTGGAGCTGTTGTGGATCAACCTGATCTCGGACGTCCTGCCCGGCATCGGCTTGGCGCTGGCCCCCCCGGAGCCGGACGTGATGGAGCGGCTGCCGCAGCCCGCGAGCGAGGCGATCGTGCGCCCGGAGGATGTCGGTCCGCTCACCCGGCATGCGGCGCTCCTGACGGGGGGCGCCTTTGCGGCCGGGGCGGTCGGGGTGCTGCGCTACGGCCTCGATTCCCCGCAGGCGCGGACCATGACCTTCGCGAGCCTCGTGACGGCACAGTTGCTGCACGCCCTCACGTGCCGCTCGGCGACGCAGAGCCTGTTCGGGGCCGATCGTCCGCCGCCCAACCCGACGCTCTCGAAGATCCTGGTCGGGTCCGCGCTCGCCCAGTCGGCGACCCTGCTCGTGCCGGGAATCCGCAACCTCCTCGGCCTCGCGCCGATCGGCGGCGCCGATCTGGCCGTCACCCTGGCGGGCGGAGTCCTGCCGTTCGTGGCCGCGGAAACCCTCAAGCCTCGGGAGTCCTCCGGGCCCGGGACCCTCCTGCATTTCTCACGGCCGGCTGGCCCACCGGGCGCGTGAGGCCGGGTACGGCCAAGAGGGCTGCATCCCTCAGGGATTGAGCAGAACGGCTTGAGCGCGGCCCCGGAGCACGGCACATGGTCCCCGGCCGCGGCCGGGGACCTGACCACGGCAGATGGAGCGGTTCTGCAATCGACTGGTGTCGCCGTGGCTGAAGGCACCCTTGCCGGAGCCATATGACCCCTGGATGACGAAGGCGGCCCGATTTCCGCGTGTGCCGCCCCTGTTCGCAACCCGCGAACGGCCGGCATGGATTCGAGAGCAAATGCCACCCGCTCGCCGGAACTCTCCTGGCTCGACAAAATAGGCGGCTCGGCTCAAGGCCGCCGCTCCATGGAACGAGGCGACAGCTCCCGTTCGGGAACCTGTGGGGTGCCTGCGATGAGATTGCTTCACAAGGGCACGGTCAGGGGTTGCCATCCGATCGCCGTCGCCGGATGAACCCCTCGCGCGCAAAAAGCATCGCCGTGCCCGTTATCATCGCGATCGGGAGTGCAACGGCCAGGACGAAAAAGGCCTCCCGGCTGACGAGCCCGCCGATCATCCATTGAAAGTTCATTCCGAAGAAACCGGTCAGGAAGGTAATCGGCAGGAAGATCGCGGAGATCACCGTAAGCTGGTTGATGCGCTGACTTTGCTTCCGGGCGATGACGGCGGGAATGTCGCCAGCCACAGTCCTCACCATCTCCGCAAGCGCCCCCTGCCGGTGCGCCAGATCCTCGACGTGATCGGCATATTCCCGCGCCAGCAAGGCGCCCTCGGCATCCACGCCGGGCATGATGTCGATACCGACGACCGCGCTCCTGACCGACGTGCAGTAATGGTCGGCGTGCACCGACGCCTTCAGGATCCGCCGGCGGAGCGACCGGAGGTTGTTCAGATCGGCCGTGGTCAAACCATCCAGGGAGTCCTCCAGCGCATAGAGCTGCGCACGGGCCCGGGTCAGGCTGTCATCGACCGTCGAGAGCAGGAGCAGAAGCAGGGCCGTCCCGCAGATGAAGGCGGTCTCGTGCGTCCCGCGCAATCGGGTGACGAAGCGCTCGCGGACCTCCCGCAGCGAGGCGGCGTTCCCCGCCCACACGGTCACGACCCATGCCTCGGTCCACAGGACGTGCATCTCGGTTGACTGATCCTCCGCACCGATTGCCATGGTCACGACGCGTGCGCCGCTGGGCAGGATCGACATCCGGGGAGCTTGCCCGAAGCGCAGGATCCAGCCGTGGTCCGCATCCGCGAGGCCGAGTTGGGCGATCATGGCGCTGCGAGCCGTGGCGTCCGCGGTGAAGACATCGAGCCAGAAGAATCGTCCTGCGGTCATCCGCTGTTGCACATCGCTGGCGCTCGCGGGCAGCAGGATTCCCGTCGCGTCGACGAGTGCCGCGACGGCCGGCTCCGTGTCGCCCGCAGGGGTGCGGGGCAGAGCCGGGGCCGTATCCGACGCCAAGGGGGTGGCCTCCTGGGATTCCGGCATGAGCAATCTCCAAAGTGACTGGTGGTGCAGCGTGGCAACCCCGGACCTTCCGCAGAGAAATGTTCAGCGGCATCGCCTCGTCCGTCCTCGGGACTCAGTGCGGCGTCGACGGCCTCGGACTGAAGCTCGGGCGGCCGGGTCCGAGCGCCTGGATTGCCTGCTCCACGGAGGTAAAAACCCGGTTCGGGCCGATCGCATCGAGCAAGCCGGTCCGCTCGGCTTCGCGTCGGACCGACTCCACCGAGAGATGGGCGATGGCCACGTCGGTGTGCTGCTCATGCAGGCCGGCAATCGTCCGCTGGAGGTCCTGCGATCCCGTGTAGTCGATGTCGAACACGGCGCTCGCGTCGATGACCAGAAGCTCGACGGGCTCGGGTGCAATGGCCAGCGCCTGCCGCAGTTCGTTGCGAATGTAATCTGCGCTCACGAAGTTGAGCGGCGCTCCCGGCGCGAAGACCAGCACGCCTGCCACGTGCTCTCCAGCCCGGTCAGGGCTCGGGGGACACCAGAGCGTCGTCCCCGGGACGCGCAGTAACGGCCCGGAGGGCGGCCGTGAGAAGATATAGAGCGAGTGTAGGAGCGACAGGACAACGGCGAGCAGCATGCCGGTCTCGATCGGAAGCAGGACGACCAGCATCGCGCTCGCGACCAGCAGGAGGAACTCGTAACCGCCGTGACGGAAGATCCGGACGATGTCCCGCACCCGGACGATCCGCAATCCGATGGACGCCAGAACGCCAGCCAATGCGGCATGCGGCACATACGCCAGTGCGCCGGCCGCCAGGAGCAGCACGGCAGCGATCACGGCGACGCCGAAAACGGAGGCAATCTGCGATCGCCCTCCGGACTCGGCGACAACGGCTGTGCGTGGCGGACTGGCGTTGACGGTGAAAGCACCGATCAGGCCCGCGAGCACGCATCCCGCGCCCACCCCGGCAAAGTCGCGGCTGACATTCTCGGAAGTGCCGGTCTCCGATGGGAAGGCCCGCACGACGGCCGCCGTTTGCATGATGCAGACCATTGCGATGACCAGGGCAAGGGGAACCAGGTGGGCCAGATCGTGCACCCGTCCGGATGACGGAAATGCCAGCGTTGGCAGGTTCGCCGAGATCGTACCGAGAACGGTCACGCCGCGGTCATCGAGGTGGAACGCGGCTACGGCAAGGCCGGCGGCAACCAGGCCGATCAAGGCACCTGGGATCCGTGCGCTGATCCGCTCGGCCCCCAGGCTGACGGCGAACACGGCAAGGCCGATCACGACCGCATAGAGATTGGCATCGTCCAGGCGGGCGAGAACGTGGACCAGCCGGGCCAGTACAGGCCCATCCGTATCGGGAATACCGAGGATCGCGGGCAACTGCCCGACAATGATGTGAACGGAGATGCCCGCCAGGAAACCCGTGGTCACCGGGATCGAGAGAAGGCCGGCGAGCCAGCCGGCGCGAAGGAGACCAGACGCGACGAGAATGATCCCGACGAGCAGCGCAAGCGTGCCGGCGAGTTCGGCATAGTGCGGCGTTGCCGCCGTTGTCAGTGCTGCGAGTCCACCGGCGAAGATTGGCGCGATGGTCGAATCGCCCCCCACCGACATGTAGCGATTGGCCCCGAACACCGCGAATGCCAGGGAGCCGGCGGCAAACGCATAGAGACCGGTCTCCGGCGCCATGCCGGCGAGCCGGGCGGTGGCGAGCTGCTCGGGAATGGCGATTGCCGCTAGCATCACGCCGGCAACCATATCCCGCGGAAGCCAGGAGATCCGAAAGCCTCGAAGGGAGGCAAGGATCAGGAATGACCGTGCCGCCCCGCCGGCCGATTGGCCACCAATCACCGGCGATGTGGCGGTCTCGGACACGTGGCGTAAGTCCTAGCGGTTCCGCGATCGCCTTGCTTGTTGATGCGCATGGCTCATCGTCCATGTTGGCGTCACCAAGCCGGAGCATGCATCCCTTATGGCTTAATCATCAAGGCCGTGTTGCCGGAAACGAGCCCTTGATTCCTCTTCCGGCGCTCGACACGCGTCCACGCCTTCGACATGGGCGTGACCCTGGAACGGATGCTAGCGGGCCTTGACGGCGGCATCCGGAAAGTCGCTGAACACTCCGTCAACTCCGAGATCGTAGAACGCCTTGTACTCGGCTGCCGGATCGCCGTTGAATGATGCCGCAAGACGCTTCGGTTCGCTTCGGAAGGTCCACGTGAAGACGAGAAGGCCTGCCTCATGGGCGTCCTTCACGAGCGTGCTCGGGGACGCGATCACGCGATCCCGCTCATCGAATGCGCCATCGCCGTTGAGGTCATCCGGCCGGCCATCCTGGTTCCGGTCGACCTGCCGGGTCGGAAGGAGATACGGCTTCCAGGGGCCGACCCCGTCGGCATAGGTCTTGATCTCGGCGAGGCCAGCCTTTTAGGCGAGATCCTTGTAGGTGCGCGTGTCACCCGTGACCACGAAATCGTAAGGCTGTGCGTAGGGTGCAGCGAGCACGACATGGCCGTCCGTGTCGACATCCTCGGCATCGAAGAGCTGCACAAGGCGCACCCCGGTCCTGGACCGCAGATACTTGAGATTGGCGACCTCGAAGCTCTGGATGACGACAGGCGCGGTCTTTCCGGTCCAGCCGGCGGCCTCCAGCATTCCGACGAGGCGATCCTCAAGGGGCAGGCCAATCGCATGATGGAAGGTCGGGTGCTTCGTCTCGGGAGCGATCCCGATCGTCCGGCTCGTGCGCGTCGACTCGGATTCGTGAGGTCGATGATCTCCTGCAAGGTCGGGATCTGGAGCTGCCCGTTCTTCGACGGGTCGCGGTCCGCCATGGCCTGCCTGGCGCGGAGCTGCTTGATCTCGGCCAGCGTGAAGTCGCCGGCAAACCAGTCGGTCACCTCCACGCCATCGACCTTGCGGGTCGTCTTGCAGGCGGCGAATTCCGGGCGGTCCGCCACATCCGTCGTTCCGCTCAGCATGGGTTCGTGCCGCGCGATGAGGACACCATCCCGGGTCGACACCAGATCGGGCTCGATGGCGCAGGTTCCGCAATCCAGCCACAACTGAGACAGAGGATCCCTAGCGCCGCCCCTGATCACACGATTCCCGCTTCTCGGCTCAAGGAGAGGCACGATGCGCTCGCAACTCGCTCTGATGGTCTGGCTTGGCCTCAGTCTTTCGCCAGCAAGCGCCAAGGACCTCCACATTGCCGTTGCGGTGCCCATCACAGGCTCGAA
The DNA here is from genome assembly GCF_001006805.1 of Microvirga massiliensis. Classification (GTDB taxonomy): domain Bacteria; phylum Pseudomonadota; class Alphaproteobacteria; order Rhizobiales; family Beijerinckiaceae; genus Microvirga; species Microvirga massiliensis. The sequence continues at coordinate 17,328 of NZ_LN811379.1, forward strand.
TGCCTATGGGGGTGAGCAGATCCGGCGCGGTGCGGAAGCGGCTTCGGACGTTATTAACAGCCAGGGTGGGGTCGAAGGCCGCAGGATCGCACTCTCGCTCCACGATGACGCTTGCGACCCCAAGCAAGCAGTGTTGGTCGCTCACCGCATCGTGGCTGCCGGGATCACCCTCGTCGACGGCCACTTCTGCTCGGGTGCCTCGATTCCCGCATCAGAGATCTATGCCGAAGGCGGCGTGCTTATGATGACCCCAGGCTCGCTCAATTCGAAGCTCACCGACAATGCCCTGCAAAAGGGTTGGCCGACCATCATGAGGCTGTTCGTGCGCGATGACGTGCAGGGCAAGCTGATGGGACAGTGGCTCGCGAAGCGCTACGCCGGAAAGAGAATTGCCTTCATTCACGACAAGACCGCCTTCGGCAAGAACCTCGCCGATCATGTGAAGGAGGAGATGAACACATCCGGTCTCGCCGAAGTTATTTATGACGGAATCAATCCCGGTGAGAAAGATTACACCTCCGTCGTCTCTCGGTTGAAGTCGCTCAGAGTGGACGCTGTTTATTTCGGGGGCTACCCACAAGAGGCTGGGTTGATTCTAAGGCAAGCCGCAGATCAAAAAATCCACTTTGATTTCGTCGCAAACTCCTCGTTCATGACGTCGGAGTTTTGGTCCATTACGGGCCCAGCGGGCGAGGGAGTCTTGTTTCCGTTCCCGGCCGATCCGCGCGCCTTGCCTTCGGCAAAACAGGCGGTCGAGCGCATGCGGGCCGCAGGTCAGGATCCGGAAGGCTTCACCCTGTTCAGCTATGCCGTAATCCAGGCTCTGGCCGAAGGCACGAAGCGCGCGAAGAGCGACGACGGCAAGGCTATCGCGGCCGCTCTGCGGTCCGCACCGGTCGAAACCGTACTCGGCCCGATCACGTTCGACGCCAAGGGAGACGCGCAAGGCATCGAGTTCGCCATATACCGATGGCATAACGGAAATTACGAGCGTCTCGACTAATTGGCTGGTGAGCCGCGAGCAGGCGAGCACCGGGCCTGAGGGGGTTCGTGTTCCGAGCCTCACAGGACGTGTTTCTGCCCGTAGAGGCATTCGATCTGGCGGCGAGTCGATCCGCGCTGACCGAGCAGCCAAGCGGGCAAGAGGCCGGCAGCCGGCTCTGAGCCCTAGGCCGGCACCGGTCCGGAACGGAAGCCGCCATCGTCCGCTCAGGGTTCAAACTGAGCCGTTGAGCGTGACCTTGTGAAGGTCAGCTTACCCTTTGACTACGGAAGTTCGGCTTTCGTCTGCCTCGTGCCAAAATGTATGGTCCGGCCGTGCGTCGCAAGGTGAAGTTGGCAGACTGGCGAACGTGAGAGCTGCATCAATGTATTAGACCTCTGTGCGGAGCCTGTGCTCCGGGCCATCATGGATATCCGCGCTCATCCAAGACTCGCTAGCTGCAAGACCTCGTTGGGCCATTTTGGCACCCAGTCTTGTGGTTGCGCCGGGCAGACCGTTCGTCCATCTCATCCTTCAGCTCGCAGACCTCGGCGGGAAAGTCGTTGATTAGCTGACTGGCGTCATCAGCAACTCCTCAGTGTGGATGGTTGATCTGAACCGGTTCCGGAAAGGCTCACGGGCAAGTTCGTCTCACACCGCAGGAGAGGCGCTTCGGGGCTCGTAAGCATGTCCGCGGGCCAGCACCGCCCAGGCTATGCGGGCGAGCTTGTTGGCGAGAGCGATCACCAGCATGTTGCGATGCAGCCGCCGTCCGGCCGCCTCGATCCACAGCCCCAGCCTCGCCCCATGCGGCCGGCGCACCAGCACGATGTGAGCTGCCTGCACGAAGAGCGTCCGCAGGTATTTGTTGCCGCGTTTGGAGATCTTGCCCAGGATCGTGCGGTCGCCTGTCGATTCCTGCTGCGGCACCAGCCCGAGCCAGGCGCCGAAGTCCCACCCCTGGACCGCAGGGCTAATCCGGCAGGCTAGAGGGTCATCACCGTGAAGGACCGCGCCGGCCTCAAAGGGCTGGCCTGCGAGTGCTACGGCAGGATCCGCCGCACCTTCGCGGAGCTCCTGCCCAAGACCTACACGCGCGACTAACCCCGGCGCCACACGGAACGGACGCGATCTGGAACGCGCACGGCAGGCGCGCCGACTTGCCAGCCCTGATGCAATCGTGCTGGGCGCGGCCTTCCGGCTAGGCCTTACTTGCCCTTCAGGGCGTCCTTGATGCCACCGACGGCGTTCTGGACCTTGCCCTTAGCTTGGTCGGCCTTGCCCTCCGCCTCGGTCTTCGAGTCACCTGTCGCTTTCCCAAGCCCCTCCTTGAGCTTCCCGCCCATGTTCTTGGCGGAGCCTTCCACGCGATCCTTGTCGATGCCCATCGTTTCTCTCCTCCGACTGAAGGAATCAATGAGGATGAACACACCGGGTTCCGCCCCGCGGACCCGACGGGAGAGGATCATCAGTTTCTGGAAGGACCGAAGCCGCTCGGTCTCCGCGGGCCCGGACGAGTCCGCTTGGCGCGCCTCGGGTGTCTGCCGGGCCCTGTGCCGTCGTGAGCCCGGTCGTGGCAGGCGCGGTCGGCATCATCCGCCCGCGGACATTGCGCCGGAGATGCAACGCGGCTCTCCGATCAAGCGTCAACGACGGAAAAGCTCGCGACCTGCACAAACGGAAAGGCCGGCCCATGTAGGCCACCCATTCATGTGCCACGGGGACAGGTGGGAGCGTTCAAGCTTGGCTTGACAGTGCGAACCCGACGCCTTCAAGGAGATCCTGCCCGGTTCCAGCCTGCTGCGCAGGTTCATTGCGGACAAGCTCGGCTTCCCTCTGGAAAGAGGTCATATCGGATAACATGACCTTGAGTCACCACGCCTTGACAAAGTATCGGGGTTGGGTCGCATAGATGCACTCCGGCAATCGGCGGCGGCTGCTGGCGGCAACCGGGCAACGGGCAACCGCCCTGCTCGCGAGGCATCAGGCGCCAATCAACGATAATAGCCGTAAGCTGCAAGGCTAATGCGCAGAGGAGGAAATGATCGACTTCCTGGACGAGCCACCCTCGAGAAAGCTCCTCAAGCAGCATTTTCTTGATGCTCAGCGCCGCGAATATCACAGCGATATTCTGAATTGCGCCGCCCACATGATCCTGGTGATCGACGATCCCGACGATGTCATGGAAGTGGCCCTGCAATTCCTGGTGTGCAAGGTTTCGGCTTGCAGGGCTGATTGCGGCTTTCTGCGGCCGGACGACAAACTGTATGCACCTAATTCTGTTTTTTACAGTCCGCGCTCAGATCCGCCCCGGTGCGACAATGCGGTCTATCCCAACAGGAAGATCGTATTTCAGCATGCCTGGAAGCAAAGAGCACCAGTTGCTTGCGATGACGTAGCCACGGTCCCCATTCTACGCGACTCCCGTGATGTCTTCAGTGCAATCCAGAGCAGGTCCATTCTGTTTCAGAGATTGTCATACCAGCGACAGCCCGTGGGCTTGGTATGCATGGATTATACGCACGACACTCATTCCTGGCGCTCGGATGAATTGAGGCTTGTTCACGACTTCTGCGACGCATTCTTCGGGCCCATCGCATGGATAAGCCACCATTGGCACCAATCCAGACGGGAAACATTGGCACGCAAACCAAGCCAATCCGAGTTGGAGGCCATCAGATTGGCGGCTGCCGGACTAAGCTACAAAAGCATTGCCGAGAGCCTGGGCAAGTCGGTGAAGACCGTCGAAAACCAACTCCGAAACGCCCGACTCACATTGGGTGCCGCCAATCAAGCGGAGCTGATCAGCAAATGCCAGCTTTGGCTCTAAAGCCATCTGCGGGCAACATACGCAGGCATCATTCATCATCCATCACTCCGAAGGGGTGACCGGGGAAGTTCCTGGTCGAATTGCGAGATCGACGCGCGCGGACCATCGCCGCGCGCCCACCTTGCTACCCGGGGACAGGTCCTGAATTCCACCGAGCGGACGGCACCGTCGTCACTGCGCCATCCGAATCGGGCGGCACGATGTGCTTGCGGCTGGGAACTCCGCCTTCTGGAAGGCAGGTTGAGGCACGGGCGTATAGGCAACCGGGGCCTCGGCAGTGGGATACGTCAAGGTCACCTCGCTCGGCACGTACTGGCTTTCGGAATTCTTCACGCCACGACTGGTATTGTAGGGATCGGTAAAGGCGCCGTACTCACCAGGCTGGACCTTGTACGTAACCGTGCGGGAGCCGGCGCCGGCGTTGGCCAGATACTTGTGGGAGTCGTTCCAATCCCTTCCGTCGAGGTTGCTGTAGAACTTGATATCGACCAGCACGGCGTCGCACAGAGGCGTGACTTCCTCGTATTGCGTCGGCCAGCCTGCTCCGCCGCTCGGATCGGGATAGCGTCCCCAATCACCGCCTTTGAGCGGGCAGGCTCCGCCCCCGCCGAATGCGGCTCGGTTGGGGTGGTGAACCCCATAGATCGGCAGGCCGACGGGCCTGCCGGATTGGCCGTTCTCGAGATGAAAGGCCGGTGCGGCAGTAAGGCTGGTCTTTGCCGCTGCTCCCCTGTCTCTCAGATGATCAAAGTACGGGCCGGCCGGACGCACGTACCGAAAGTCATCGTTGTCCTCATTGTCGAAGACGGCCATTATGAAGATGTATGGTTTGTTGAAGAAGGGTCGTTCCACCAGGTAGTATTCGGCACGCGTCCTGGTTGCGTCGACCGCCTCCCACTTGACGTGCAATCCGTCCGCCCCCTCCTGGCCGACATTCACCCATGCTCTCGCATCCGGAAAGTGGTCAAGCCTGATCACATTCGTGTAGTTTTCCCTGACGTCCAGGCCAGCCCGTCGTCCCAGAGGGCCAATCTTGTTCGCGCCGGGTTGCGCGAACGCAAAGCTTAGGGCCTGGCGTGCGTACGGGTAATCACTCTCCGACATCGTGCAGTAGAAATTCGGCAAATCGATCGGCTCGTGCCTGGCGTATTTCCCCTTGTATTTCGGGTGGCTGACAGGCAGGTCCACATAGTTCAATTCGCCGTTCGAGTTTACGCGCTGATCCGGATACTTGTATCCGTCAAAGCCCTCATCGGGCAGATAGTTGCTGTAATTGTCGGCTATGACAGCGAGGTTGCCTTCCGCAAATATGTCGGAACCGGGCTTCAACCCAGCGGCGCCGTTGCGCAGATATTCGCGTATCGTACCATTCTCCTCAAGCCGCCAAAGGCCGTGCTTGCCCTCGCCGATCATGGTCATCACCTGTTCAGCTACGGTGATGAACCGATAAGTATAGTTGGTGTTCATGTAGCCGAAGTACACGGGCAGGTGCGGGACCTGCGAGTGGGTTCTGTCCGGGCGGCCTGTTCCGACAAGGGCCTTGACCGCGTCGCTTTCCTTCACGACCTGATCGCGCGTGTAGAAGAATGGGTCTCCACGTGTCAGATCGGAGAGTTCGAGACCGTCTTGGGCGTAGCTGCCAATCACTGACAGCGGCAGAGCAATAGCGGCCAAGAACGCACGCGTTACCGTGTTACACATGTTGGACATCTCTCCTTGGCTTTTGTTTTATTTCAGTGTGACGTCTCAGCGGGTCAACGCTGAGGCGCAGCACCGCTAGGCAGCATCCCGCTGCCGCTGTCCACAGATGAAACCGAGTCCTGAACTGGCGGTCGTAAAGGTAATGGTGGAGCCCTTCGGAAAGAACAAGACGTCGCCTCGATGAGCCTCGACCGTTGTCGTTCCATCGGAGACCGTCATCTCGCCATCCAGGATGATCTTCGCTTCATCATAGGTGTATTCGTATTTGAGTGGCTCGGACTTCTCCAACCGGAAAAGGCCGCATGCAAGTGGCGCCGGCCCACCATCGGATCCCACGACATCTTGCAGGAAGGCCTCGATGCCAGGCATGGACATCGACTTGATGTCCATTGCTTGGGCGTTTTTCACGTATGTCATCTTCGCGGTACTTGGCTTTTCCACTCCGTGTGCAAGCACCGTTGCCCCTGAGAGGCCCGCCGTTGTCAAAGCCAGTATGGCGAATGCATGAAACCTGTTCACTTTGCACCTCATGTTCGACGCTGTAATTGGGAACTGGAAGCAGGTGAACGTTACTGCGCGGCCATGGACGCTGCATGAGGGAATTCCCCTATTCGAAGCGGCTAATCCCGGCTTCGCCTTGAAGGTCGAGTTCGCTCCTCGAGGCGGGCGCTGGTCCGCGGGTATCGCATAACCGGATGAACCGAGTGGTGGGTCGCTTGAAAACCCAGCACGGCCGGACTCCTGAATGGGTCGCATGGGGTCTGGAGAGGCGCACGCCCTGATGCACGTGTTCGAGACCATTCTGGCGCTCCTGCTGGGCGCGACGATCCTGTCGCTGTTCGCCCGAAGGATGAACATCCCCTATCCGACGCTGCTTGCCCTGGGCGGCGCGCTGATCGCCTTCATCCCGGGAGCGTCTCGCCTCGATCTGCCCCCTGACCTGATCCTGGCCCTGTTCGTGGCCCCCGTGCTGCTGGATGCCGCCTACGATGCCTCGCTGCGAGACCTACGGCGCAATTGGGCCGCCGTCCTGTCGCTCGTCCTGGTGGCCGTCGCGCTCACGACCGTCGCGGTGGCCTTCACCGCCCGTCAGCTTCTGCCCGACCTGCCCTGGGCGGCGGCCTTCGCGCTCGGCGCTTTGCTCGCGCCGCCCGATGCCGTCGCGGCCCTGGCGGTGATGCGGCAAGTGGATCCGCCGCACCGCATCCGGGTGGTGCTGGAAGGGGAGAGCCTGCTGAACGACGCCTCGGCGCTTCTCATCTACAGGCTGGCCGTCGGCGCGGTGGCGGCCGGCAGCTTCAGCGTAACCGGCGCGCTTCCGACCTTTGCGCTCGTTGTCCTCGGCAGCGTCGTGGTCGGTTGGCTCCTCGCCCGGCCGGTCGGCCTGCTGATGGAGCGCATCCAGGATGCGCCCACCTCGGTCATCTTCCAGTTCGTGATCACCTTCGGGGTCTGGCTCGCCGCTGAGCGCCTCGGCCTCTCGGGCGTGGTCACCATCGTGGTCTTCGGGCTTTCCGTGGCGCGTCGAAGCGTCTCTCCGATGCCCGCCCACCTGAGGGTGCCGTCCTTCGCGATCTGGGAGACGGTCACCGTGGTGCTGAACGTCCTGGCGTTCACGCTGATCGGGCTTCAGTTGCGTCCCATTCTCGAAGCGCTTTCCGGTCCGGAGCGCCTGCGCTCCGTGGGGATGGCCCTCGTTATCCTGGCCGTCGTCATCGCGGTCCGCATCGCCTGGGTCATGACGTACCACGCTGGGCTGGTTCTGAAGACCCGCTTGTCCGGCGGCCCTTCGACCGACGCCGCACCGTCTGCGCCAAGTGCGAGGGCCGGCCTCGTAGTTGGATGGTCCGGGATGCGCGGCATCGTCACGCTCGCAGCCGCGCTGGCTCTCCCGGAGGGCTTCCCCCATCGCGACTTCATCCAACTCACCGCCTTTGTCGTGGTGCTGGGCACCTTGGTGATCCAGGGGCTGACGCTCCGTTCTCTGCTCACGGTCCTTCGCCTGCCGCGGGATGCGACGATCCAGACGGAGCTCAGCCTTGCCCGGAAAGCCGCGCTGAAAGCGGCGATGAATGAGCTGGAAGGCGACGCCACGCCGGCCGCGGAGCGGCTCCGGCTGGAGTACCTCGAGGCCCTGGGCGAAGCTCGACGCGGCGGAGACCCTCGCGACAGCGCGGACAATGTGTTGCGGCGGCGCCTCGTGGCGGCATCGCGGGAAGCCATTGAGGATCTCAGAAGCTCAGGGGCCATTGGGGATGACGCGTTCCGTCGTGCGGAGGAGGAGCTCGATAGGCTGGAGTTGAGCATCAGGCCCGCGAACGCCCGTGATTGAACGGGCGTCCACCTTCCGGACTGGTTGCGCCAGCAGAGGTCGATCGTTCTGTGGCTGGTAGCGCAGCCAAGCCGCTCCGCCCTCGACGAGGCTTTCACGCGGCTCGGTAGCAGCCTCGGACCCTGGTAACTCATGGTGCCATGATGATGGACCGCGACCGTATCGCCGTCCTCGAGCGGCACAGTCGCTTGCTGTCGCGACAGGCCAGCCGCCGTTGAGCATCCGCTGCTCGCGTCTCGCGCCTGAAGGCCGGCCATCCCAGCGAAGCAGCGGATCAACGGAGGAAAGCCGCAGTTGTATTCA
>NZ_LN811380.1:0-1960 GCF_001006805.1 Microvirga massiliensis
GTACGAGTCCTCGACAGGGACCGACGGCTCAATCCCCGCCTCGGCGAGGCGCTCGGTGTACTTGGTCGACAGATGTTGGGCGGATTCAACTGGTTGTTGCAACACACTCCGCCTGAGCCGATTGCAGGAACTGGTCAGGCGCTTCGGCGGGAGTTCTCCAGCCGAGCGTTTTCCGAGGTCTTGCATTGAGGGCAGCTGCCTCTGCCTCGAGGTCTTTGGCGCTGTGGCGGCCGAGGTCGGTACCCTTGGGAAAGTACTGGCGCAGGAGCCCGTTGGTGTTCTCGTTCGTGCCGCGCTGCAAGGGCTTGCGGGGATTGCAGAAGTAGACCTGCACGTCCGCATCGATCCGCAGGCGTGCGTGTTGGCTCATCTCCGCTCCCTGGTCCAGGTGAGCGACCGCCGCTGCTCCGGAAAGGAGATGATCGTGCGCGCGATCGCCTCGCACACGGCTTTGGCACCATGCCCGGCGAGTGCGGGGCCGTTCTTGACGCGCGCTCCGTCGCCGTGGGCTGCCATGCGAGGCAAGTGGAGCAGGAGGGCAAAGCGCGTGGTGTGCTCCACAAGCGTGCCGATTGCCGAGCTGAGCAGGCCCAGGATGAGGTCGCCTTCCCAGTGGCCCGGCACGGCACGGTCGGCCGCTTCTGCCGGGCGCTCGCTGATCACGATCTCGGGCAGGACGAACGACTTGCCTCGCCCGCGGCTGCGTGCACGCGGCACCCGCAGGACCCGCCCGGTGCGCAGGCAGGCGGTCAACTCGCGGCGAAGTGCGCCCCGGCCTTGTACGAAGAGCGCCTGGTATATGGCCTCGTGGCTGATGCGCATGGTTTCGTTGTCAGGATTGTCGATCAGCAGCCGGCGGGCGATCTGCTCTGGACTCCAGGCAACGGACCAGCGCCGGGCTTGCCGCCGTCCATGCCGGCGGCCCTTCCATGCAACAACAGGCCCAAGTCGCTCCACTCCGCCGGGGGCCGCAACCGTGCCGGCCAGCCGCTCCTCGACGTAGCGCCGCAGCTCTGGGTTGGTTGCAAGCTTCGCCGGCTTGGGACGACGGGCGGATTGCTCGGCATGCTACTGCGCGGTTGTCGCCCGGTACTCGAAGCCGCCGCCCCGCGTGGCAGCCTTGCGCCGCAGCTCGCGCGAGTTGGTCGATGCTGCCCGCCCGAACCGGTGGGCGATCTCCCGCACCGAACTGCCCTGTACTCGCAGCAGCGCGATCTCCTCGCGGTCCGCAAAAGAGAGATAGCAGAGAGATAGCGGCCGGAGAGCGGCTTGGCCGAGGGTGCAAGCGTTGACTGGCATGCCGCCGGCCTCCCGGAACCATCGTGTGCCCACGGCCGGCGACACCCCTGTGCTGACCGCGGCCTCCTCACTTGCCATCCCTGTCGCGATCGCCTCCCAAAACCGCCGCCGCTCCTCGCGCGTCGCCGCCGGTGGCCGACCCGGCGAGAACAACGGGGCCCGTCATCTATCAGAACGCCGCCTTCGCCCGTTCATCGCAACTCCTTCAGGGTGTTGCGACGACCGCTTGAATCCGCCCTATATTCCGCATTTTGAGTGGTGCGCTCCTGCAGTCTCCTCGTCTCCCGCAACAACACCGCCGGCGTTGGGGTCGTTTGACCCGCAAGGGGCGTCCTGTCGCGGGATCGCGCTCCAGCCCCCTCGGCACCTAGGGAGCCGACCACTCCACGAACTGCACCGGGCTGTCGGCCTGATCGTCATTCTTGCCGATCGGGAAGGCCATCGGCTCATGCCGGAATGCGCCCAGCCACGTTCGCTAGGGAGAAGATAGTTGCCCGTCTCTAGCCGGGCGGTCTGCGCCTCCAGCTGCGTGGCCTTGTCGAGCCGCGGCTTGGCGCTTGATAGCGTCCTGGCTGGCTGGCCTCCTCTTGCCGGAACTGCTGCACCGGTGAGATGCCATGGGCCTGACGGTGCTTCCTGAGCGCTTGACGGAATTGCGGCT
>NZ_LN811380.1:2884-25861 GCF_001006805.1 Microvirga massiliensis
CGGCGTGCTCACCATCGAGGGCCGCATTGACTTCCAGAAGTATGAGGATCTACAGCCCGTCTATGGCGAGTACAATGTCGGGCCGTATCGGCGGAGCTTCCGGATATCCAGCCAGATCGATCAGAACAGGATCACGGCGGAGATGCGAGACGGCGTCATTACGCTGACTCTGCCGAAGGCCGAAGCGGCAAAGCCACGGCAGATCGCAGTGGCGTAGGGGTAGTCGGCGTGCAAAACGTAGCCTGCCTGAGGGCAGGCTACGCGGCACTATCATGGGAAAGCTGACGCGCCATGCGTCCTTCGATAGGATGGGGATGCAGCCCATCTCCTATGCCTATCACCAGTTCCCGCCGGAGGTTATTCGGCACGCAACCTGGCTCTATCTCCGGTTCACGGTCAGCCACCGAGCCGTCGAGGAACTCCCGGCAGAGCGAGAGCTCGACATCGTCCGGCGGTAGGTAACCAAGTTCGGACCAGCACTCGCCCGCAATTTGCGGGGACTGAGGCCTCGACCTACGGACAGCTGGCACCTGGATGAGATGGTAGTCTCGATCCAGGGCCGCCGCATATACCTGTGGCGAGCGGGTTAATAGCGAGGGCGAGATTTTAGACATGCTCGTGCAGTCACGCCGGGACAGAGGGTCGGCGCTGAAGCTCATGCGTAAGCTTCTCAAGAAGCAAGTCTGTGCTCCACGCGTATTCGTGACTGACAAACTGGCCTCCTATGGGTGAGCGAGGCGGCAGCTCGATCTCGCCGCACGCCATGAAGGACCTGCGCAAGAACAACGGGGCAGAGAACTCTCATCAGGTGGTGTGACGACGCGACCGGAAGATGCTGGGCTTCCAATCAGCGGGCTCGACCCAGCGCGTCCTGTCCACTTAGAGGCTGGTGAGCAATAATCTTTCGTGTTTGCGGGTGAGGCGCCGCAGCAGGATGCGGCTCATGGCGAGGTAAAGCAGCATCTCGCCGGTTTCGACGAAGCGCTCGTAGTCCTTTAGCGAGCCGCCGATTGGTGGTGAGCCAGCCGATGGTTCGCTCCACCACCCACCTGCGTGCGAGCACCTGAAAGCCGCTCGGGCGCGTCGGCGGCTCCGCGCCGACCCGTGCCCAGACGCCGCCTGTCCACCAATGCTGCGGGATCGATAATCTCCAGCCCAGGGCCTTCTGGAGCCAGTCCTTCAAGCCACGATAGGCCGTGTCAGCCCACATCAACTCAATGGCCGGGAACAGATGCTGCAGACCCTCCAACAAGAGTTCGGCCTCGGCGCGATCGTGGAGGTCCGCTGGCTGCACGTTAGTCTTCAGCAGATTGCCTTGCGGATCAACGAGCAGATGACGCTTGCGGCCCTCCCATCTCAGTCGTCTTGACCGATTGACTGTCGATGATCGCCGCACTCGGTTGAGGAGCCCGGCCAATCGTGCGGCGATACCTCTCGCGCAAGGTTCGCGTGACCTGCTCCCAGGTGCCGTTCTCGCGCCACTGAGCATAATGGTAGAAGACGGCGTACCGCGGCGGGTACTCATGCGGCAGCATCCGCCATTGGGCTCCTGTCCGCAGCAGATAGAAGATCGCATCGATGATGCGCCGTAACGGATAGGTCTGGTGCCGCCCGGCTGGGTGGCTGCGGCGGATCAGCGGCTCCAGCAGCGCCCATTCCGCATCCGTGAGATCACTGGCATAGGAACTGGCATTCATGGCACGGGCTCCCGGGGGTGAAACAGCCCGCATCCGCCGCGGCGAACCAGCGCGAAACCTATTCTGAATCAGGCACTTGCATCGAGCAATAAAATTGCTCACCAGCCTCTTACTCGGCCGTGCACCACACTTTCAACCTCCAGCGCCGCCTTGTCTGCCGTCGCACGCTGCGCGATTTCAGAGCCGAGGCCGCGGAGTAATGGCAGCGTGCAACCGCGGCCGCATGAGTGACGCCTCATCTGCCGCTCAATTGCGTCTCCGCTTAGGTTCCCGCGATAGTGCCCTTCAGTGTGGCGATTCCATTCCATCGTCTCAAAGCAGCGGTGTGAGCAGCCGGGCAATGTTCTCGATAAACTTCAGAACGAGCGGGCGCGCAGTCCAACTCTTCGCGGACAGCAACTCGCTCTCTTCGAAGTACCGGGCCTGCTCCATCCGGAGTTGCGCGGTCAGATCCCGATCGAACAGCACCAGGCTGGCCTCGGAGTTCAGCGTGAACGAGCGCATATCGATGTTGCTCGATCCGATCAATGCAAGGTCTTGATCGATGCTCAGGTGCTTCGCATGGAGAAGCTTGTCTCGATAAAGGTGGATCTTGATCCCAGCACCCAGAAGCTCGGCGTAGTAGGAGCGTTGCGCCAGATTCACCAGCCTCTGGTCAACCGGCTTCGACAAGACGACATGAACCTCAACGCCGCGAAGAACGGCCGTTTCCAGAGCATGGAGAAGCGCCTCACTGGGGATGAAGTAGGGAGTTGTGATCACTACGCGATCGCGAGCACCATGAATGAGCGCCTCGACAACGCGCTCAACCCCTGCTTCGGGGTAGTCGGGTCCACTCGGCAACACCTGCGCGATAACGCTACCGGTCCGGATCGGCTCCGGGAACAGGTCGGGTGTCTTGAGCACCTGCTTGGTCTCGAGGAACCAGTCTGCCACGAACACCGCCTGCAATTCGAGCACCACGGGTCCCGAGACGCGTACGACAAGCTCTTGGTTGGTGACTCGCGGATTGAAATCAGCGTCAACAATGTTCTGTGAACCGACATATCCGATCCGGCCATCGATCACTGCAATCTTGCGGTGGTTACGCAGGTCGGCACGGGTCGACCGCCGACGCAGGAGTCTGAGGGGAAGAACGAGATGGACCGATACGCCGGCATCTGTCAGAGCCTGCGTGACCCGTGAGGCCCAGGCGTGGGACCCGAGGGCATCGATGAGGACGCGACACACAACGCCTCGATCGACGGCGCGAGCCAGTGCTGCAATGATCTTCTTGCCACTTGTGTCATAAGAAAAGATGTAGAAGAGCAGATGGACGTGAGATGTGGCGGCGTCGATATCGGCCACAATGCGGTCGAGCGTTGCCTCATACTGAGAAAGAAGTTCAGCCCCGTTGCCATTCAGGGCTGGGAAATGGCCGAGTTTCTGAATCAGCCGCGCGGCCTGAGCCAAGTTGTGCGGCAGGTCCGGCTCTTGACGTGCCTCCAGTTCCCTCACGCGGGAGACCTCTCCCCTGAGCACGGAAGGCAGTTTCGCAAATTGTAGGCGCCGCCACTTCGGGTAGTCAGGGCGCCCGATGAGCAGGTAGAGGGCAGCGGCGGGCCAGGGAAGAAAGAACCCGAAGAGGAGCCATCCCTTTGCCGCCTCGGGAGAGCGTCGGAAAGGGATGATGACCAGCATCAGCATCCTGATGATCCACTCGGAGATCAGGTACAGACTTGCCCAGGAAACTGTGTCGGTCAGGTCCATCAGGGGATGTCGAGAACCAAGGGGTGCCGGTTCTGTCCTGATTTTTACGTGGCTGCAACCGGCTGACAAGCGGCCCTTCCAAGGAGCCTCCGATGTTCGTTGTTTGATACGGAGCCCACGTGTTCGCTGCACTGCAGTCGGGACCGGAATGGATACCCCCGGCGGGTCAGTCAAGGTCCAGTGCCGTCGGAAATGTGAGTGTGACGCACATTCCTGACACGAGAGCACGCGCTCGGAGAGACAGCGCCCGCGCTGCCATAGCGTCTCAGTTTCAAAGAGCGCGTGGAGGTGGCGAGACTCAGCGGTAATTAGTCCTGCTCGACGCTCCAAACTGACGTCGTGCGGTCAGCGGGTCCCAGTCACAGCCACCGCTCAGAGGGTCGTGCGGCCCGATCTCGTCAGTTGCGAGGGTCTGCTCTCCAACCAAAATCGGGGAGCGTGAGAGGGAGAAGGCCACGGTCCCCCTTAGCACGCACGTGCGATTTCCGCAGACCAGGTCTCGAACACGAGCCTCGGGCGGAGTAGGGAAGGGCACAGGACGACCGAGCAGCCGCGGGCGTCGCGCGTGCAAACAAGATCAGGCGGCGCGCCAACTCCTGCAGTAGAATCCGGCCATGATCACCCAAGCCGTGGGACTCGATCAGACGCGGAAAAGCCTACTGGCCGTGAAGCCTCATCGGCGACCTTGGCTTGCTAGGCCGATGATTTGTTGCAACAATACAGAAGTATCATTCTTGCGATAACTGACGATGATGGGACTGGAGAACGTCTCATCGAGATCGAGGAAACCGACATCGTCGCGGCCAAAACGCCGGACCGAGGCCGGAACGACGCAAATCCCGACCCCGGAAGCGACCAGACCGAGCGCAGTCTGCACGTCCCGGACCTCCATGCCGATGCGCGCCGTGACCCCGGCCTCGCGATAGAATGATAGGACCTGGTCGGCATAGCTCGGTCGGGGTGCCTTCGGATACAGGATCAGCGGCTCCGCCTCGAGATCGACCAGCTTCGGCTTCCTGCTCCTCGTCAGCAGCGCATGAGTCGAACCGACCGCCACACATAATCCTTCCTCGCGCAGCACGCGGCGCACCAGGGCGTCATCATCGAAGCGCAGGCGCCCGAAGCCGACATCGATGCGACCGTCCTTCAACGCAGAAATCTGCTCTAGCGTCGTCATCTCGAGGAGTTGCACTTCCACATCCGGCACTAGAATGCGAAAATCGCGGATCAACTCGGGAAGTGTGTCGTAGAGCGTCGAGGCCACGAAACCAATGTTGAACTGCAGCACCATGCGCTTGCCGATGCGCGTGGTCATGGCGCTCATTTCCTCGACGCGTTGCAGCACCTGCAGCGCCTGGTCGAAGAGATAGCGCCCGGCCTCAGTCATCGTGATCGGCCGGCCACGATCGAGCAAGCGCACGCCAAGCTCCTCCTCCAACTGCTGAATTTGCCGACTGAGCGGCGGCTGCGCGATATGGAGTCTCTCGGCGGCGCGGCTGAATGAGCCTTCCGCGGCGACGGTCGTGAAATAGCGCAGATGACGCAGATCCATCGCGGCTTGCTTCTCCCAATCCCCGAATGCGCAGGCGGCTGCATCCCGGAGACCGCGATCATGGCGGTTGTCCCGCGCTCTGGGGCGAATGCCCCGGATTCCGCGCTGCGTAGGCCCAGGCGTAGGCCTTTCATACCCTGTAGGTATTAATATACACCGAAACGATCCTGTCCAGCAGCGTCATGCGGGCCTAGCCTGCAAACAGGGAAGAGGCGTTCGCGCAGGAGAATCGAGCTCCGGAGCGGACCTGAACCGGCCGTCAGAGCCGTCGGAGTGCCATGTCTGACATCGAACCGTTGCGATCCGCGCTAACGCGGCTTCCGGAAAGCGCGTCGGCGGCCCTGCTCGTGCGCCGCAGCCGAAGGGTACGGACCTGATCATGCCCTATGTCGAAACCAAATCGGGCGTGCGCCTCTTCTACACGGTCACCGGGCCCGGCAGCGCGCCTGCGATCGTCTTCTCCAATTCGCTCGGCACCACGCATCGGATGTGGGACGCCATCGTCGGCGAGCTTTCCGCCGAATATCGTTGCGTGCGTTACGACACGCGCGGCCATGGCGGTTCGAACCGCGGCCCCGCCCCTTTCGAGATCGCCGATCTTGCCGACGATGTCGCCGCGCTGCTCGACCACCTCGATCTGACGCGCGCCCATGTCGCCGGACTCTCGCTGGGTGGGATGACCGGCCAAGCCTTCGCCATGCGCTACCCCGCGCGCGTCGCAGGTCTCACCCTTATGGCGACGACGGCTCACATGCCGACGCGCGAGGCCTGGGAGGAGCGTGCCGGACTGGTGCGGCGCGAAGGCACTCGGGCCATCCTTGCGGCCACGATGCAGAGATGGTTCACCACGGGCTTCCGCGACGATCATCCCAAGGCCGCCGAAGCGGTGGCTGAGGAGTTCGCTGCCATCGACCGGGACGGCTACGCAGCCTGCTGCGAGGCGATCGGCCGTATGGATCTGCGCCCTCTGCTGCATCGGGTGAGTGCTCCGACGACCGTGATCGCCGGCCGCGAGGATCCCGCGACGCCCGTCGAGATGGCGGAAGCCCTACAGGCAGGCATCGCCGGCTCACGCCTCGTCGTGCTCACGCCGGCCGCGCACCTGCTCGCCATCGAGCAAGCCGGGCAGGTCACGGCCGAGCTGCGCCGCGACCTCTCCGTTTCCTTCCCGCAAAGCTCACAATCCTGAGGAGCGCTCATGTCCAGCCCACCAGCCCCCACACAAGACATCAAGACTGTTATCGACGAAGGCCTGATGACCGGCCGCCGCTGGGCGGTCGTCGCGCTCTGCTTCGTCATTGCCCTGCTCGACGGCTTCGACACCCAGTCCATCGCCTTCATCGGACCCGCGATCGCGCAGGATTTCGGCATGAAGCCGGCAGACATGACCTGGGTCATCACCGCCAGCATCATCGGCATGACGCTCGGTGCGATCGGCCTCGGCAGCTTCGGTGATCGCTATGGCCGTCGCAAGGCGATCCTGATCGCGATTTTCCTGTTCGGGGTGTTCTCCCTGATGGGCGCCTACGCCACCTCGCCGACGCAGATCATCGTTCTGCGTTTCCTCATCGGCCTCGGAATGGGTGGGGCCACGCCCTCGCTCCTGGCGCTGACGGGCGAATACAGCCCCGCCTCCAAGCGGGGCATGATGATCACCGGCGTGCTGCTCGGCCTGCCTGCCGGCGCCATGCTCGGCGGCCTGATCGCCGCGAGCTGGCTGCCGGTCATGGGATGGCGCGGCATCTTCCTGCTCGGCGGCGTCCTGCCTCTCGCGCTGATGGTCGTCACCTATTTCCTGCTGCCGGAATCGCCTGCCTATCTTGTCTCGCGCAAGCAGAACGACAGCCAGGACGAGGCGCGCCGCCTGCTGCGCCAGATGACCGGCCGGTCGATCCCGGACCATGTGCGCCTCGTCAGCGCCGGCAAGGTAGCGCATGGCGGGTCCATCGCCGGCCTGTTCGAGTCCGGCTATCGCGGCGTCACCATCGCGATCTCCGCCATCTACCTGTTCAACTGGATCGCCTGGTTCCTGCTGCTGCAGTGGCTGCCGACCGCGCTCACCACGCTCGGTCTGGAGAAGGCCCAGGCCGCCTATGGCACCGTCGTCGTCAATGCCGCCTTTATCATCATGGCGCTGCCGCTTTCGTCCTTCCTGCCGAAGGTCGACCCGCGCAAGCTCCTCCTCGGCATGTTCGCCGTCGGGATCGCAGTCGCACTCGGGCTGGGCTTCGCGGGCGACCGCTGGCCACTGGTCTTCGCCCTTATCGCCCTTGCCGGCTTCGGGATCGGCGGCCAGCAGCTCGTGCTGAACTATCTGATCTCGAACGCTTACCCGACCCAGCTGCGCGCAACGGCGACGGGCTGGGGTATCGGCGTCGGTCGCTCGGGAGCCATCATCGGCTCCACGGTCGGGGGGACGCTCCTTTCAGGCGCGGGGCCGTCCGGCTACTTCATGACCCTCGCCATTCCGCTTGCGGTTGCAGCGCTGGCCACGCTGACGGTTCGGAACACGACCGCCGCTCCGGCGTCGAGCGCGCCCATGACCGCCATCCCGGCCACCCGATGAGGCTCATGCCGCTCCGCGCGGCATAGGCGAAACGGCAACAGCAACCAGGCACGCGACCGCCGAGAGGCCGGCCGCGTGCGTTTTTTGTGGCCGAGACGGCTGATCGCGGGCGGATCGCTCTGGCCAAGTCTGCCTGACTGCGCAGCCCCGCGGACGCCATACCCTTCGGGTATAAAAATACACTCAATCGATCCTGTCCTTCCAGGATCGCGCGCCTTACTGTTTTCCTCGATCAATACGGAAGCAAAATGTGTCCAAAGGTCCGAGTATCCAAAAGGTCGAGACGATTCTGGTCGATCTGCCGACCATTCGCCCGCACCAGCTGGCGATGACGACCATGCATCGGCAGACACTGACGATCGTGCGGCTGCACATGTCCGATGGCATCGTCGGAACTGGCGAGGGCACCACGATCGGCGGCCTCGCCTATGGTCCCGAGAGCCCGGAAGGCATGAAGCTCGCGATCGATACCTATTTCGCGCCAATTCTGCTCGCCAGTGTACCGAGCAGCGTCGCGAGGACGATGGCGATCATAGCCAGTTCGGTCCAAGGCAATCATTTCGCCAAATGCGCCGTGGAGACAGCCCTGCTCGATGCGCTGGGACAACGCGTCGGCCTGCCGATTTCCGAACTGCTCGGCGGTCGCCAGCACGATCGGCTGCCCGTGGCTTGGACCCTGGCCAGCGGCGACACTGCACGCGACATCGAGGAAGCCGAGGAGATGTTGGCGCGCCGCCGTCACAACATCTTCAAACTGAAGATCGGCAAGGGCGACCCTACCGCCAATGTCGCGCATGTGGCTGCGATCAAGCGCGCGCTCGGCGATCGCGCCTCGGTGCGGGTCGACATCAACCAGGCCTGGTCGGAAGCAACCGCCTCCGCGATGCTGCCGGCCCTGGCGGCTGCGGGTGTCGAGCTGATCGAACAACCGGTTGCGCGGCACAACCTCGGCGCGATGGCCCGGCTGGCCCGCGAGACGCCGGTCGCGATCATGGCGGACGAGGCTCTGAACGGCCCGGAAACCGCATTTGCCATCGCCACGCAGGCTAGCGCCGACGTGTTCGCGCTGAAAATCGAACAATCGGGCGGTCTCTTCGCTGCGGCCAAGGTGGCAGCGATCGCTGAGGCGGCCGGCATCGGGCTCTACGGCGGGACGATGCTCGAAGGCGGCATCGGCACCGCCGCCTCGGCCCATCTCTTCTCAACCATCGGCAAGCTGGATTGGGGCACCGAGCTGTTCGGCCCCTTACTGCTGACCGAAGAAATTCTTGAAACCCCGCTCGACTATGCCGATTTCGGCCTCGCCGTACCGACGGCACCAGGCCTCGGTGTGGCGCTATCCGAGGCCCAACTGAACTGCTTCCGGCGCGACCGCGCCGAACGTTCGCTCCATGTGTTGCCGCGCGCCAAGATGGGATCCTGAAGCGATGCTGTTCCAAGTCGAAATGAATGTGCAGATCCCACATGACCTGCCGGTCGAGACGGCGAACGCGTTGAAGGCGGCCGAGCGCCAGCGCGCGCAGGAGTTGCAGCGGGCCGGCGTCTGGCGGCATCTCTGGCGTCATGCAGGACGCTATGCGAACACCAGCATCTTCGATGTCGAGAGCCCGCAGGCCCTGCACGACATTCTCTCCGAGCTGCCCCTGTTCCCATTCATGGACATCAAGGTCACGGCGCTGTGCCGCCACCCGTCGTCCGTGCATGACGACGACCGCTGACAGCGGCGCAACACTTCCCGAACGGCTGCCAATCACCAAAGAGCGAGGAAACGACATGCCTACCAACCTGATCTCCGACGAGGCCAAGAAGGATCTCGCCGCCCGCGCGGCCGGAACGGACAATGACAAGGGCGACGCGCGCGTCAAGGCCGTCACGGCCCAGCTGCTTTACCGGATCATGCAGGTGATCGACGAGTGCGACGTCTCGATGGACGAGTTCTGGGCGGCCGTCGCCTTCATCGGCAAGGCCTCAAAGAATGATGAACTCGGCCTGCTCGTTCCCGGTATCGTGCTCGAGCATTTCCTCGACCTGCGTCTCGACGAGGCCGAAAAGCTTGCCGGTCTCAAGGGCGGCACCGTGCGCACCATCGAAGGGCCGCTCTATGTGCCCGGCGCGCCGCTGTCCAAGGGCGAGACCCGCATGGATGACGGCACCGATCCCGGCGAGATCTTCATCATCGAAGGTCAGGTTTCGGATGAGGACGGCAACCCGATCGCCGGCGCGATCGTCGACATCTGGCACGCCAATTCGAAAGGCGGCTATTCCATCATCGATGGCGAGCAGGCGCCCTACAACCTGCGCCGCCGCATCGAAACGGATGAGCAGGGCCGCTATCGCGCCCGCACGATTGTGCCGAACGGCTATGGCTGCCCGCCCGAAAGCGCGACGCGCCAGCTGATGACCGCGCTCGGCCGGCATGCGGAACGCCCGGCGCATGTCCACTATTTCATTTCAGCGCCGGGCTACCGCCAGCTGACGACGCAGTTCAACTTCACGGGCGACAAATACCTGTATACGGACTTCGCCTTCGGCACCCGGGACGAACTCGTCGTCACACTGGACCGCGTCGTCAACGGGGATGCAATCCGCAATGCGGGGCTGAACCGCCCGTTCGCCCGCGCGACCTTCAACATCGTGCTGACGAAGGAGCGCGAGGGCGTGCCGCAGACAGTGGTCAATCGCGCCCACGTCACCGCCGGCTGACGCCTGCGGGCTGCGCCGACCACGGCGCCCCGTCGCAGGCCGCGACGGAAGATGCAATCGGCGCAAAGGGGCGATTCCTTTGCGCCGCACGGCCAACGTCGTAGCGCCCGTAAACGAACGAACGGCTCGGCGCGGCGGGCCTTCACTGCCCGCATGACCGGACACGGCGCCGAACCGTCCAGCCTTCGCCGTCACGGCAGAATTCTCCGGAGATCAAGCCATGCCCCAGCAATCCCCACGCGGCCGCCGGTTCGAAGGACGCAGCCTCGTCGTCACCGGTGCGGCACAGGGCGTCGGCAAACAGGTGGCGCTGGATGCGGCCGCCGAGGGGGCCAGCCTGACGATCGTCGACCGCTCGGCCATCGTCCAGGAGGTCGCGCAGGAGATCACCTCGGCTTACGGGCCCGGACGCGTCATCGCGCTGGAGGAGGATCTCGAGACCTTCGCCGGGAACGAGAGGGTGATGGCGCGCGCGAAGGAAAGCTTCGGCGCGATTGACGTGCTGGTGACCAATGTCGGCGGCGCGATCTGGATGCGGCCCTTCCAGGAATTCGACGAACGCCAGATCGTCGCGGAGATCAACCGTTCACTCTTCCCGACGCTGTGGGGGTGCCGGGTGGTGCTGCCCTATATGCTGGAACAGAAGCGAGGCGCGATCGTCAACGTCTCCTCGGTCGCGACGAAGGGGATCAACCGCATTCCCTATTCGGCCGCCAAGGGCGGCGTGAACGCGCTCACGGCGTCGCTCGCCTTCGAGGTCGCGGGGACGAACATCCGCGTCAACGCCGTGGCACCGGGTGGCGTGGCCGCTCCACCCCGCCGGGTTCCGCGGGGAACCGACCCGCTGACCGAGGTGGACAGGCAGTGGATGCAGGAGGTCGTCGACCAGACCCTGCGTGCCTCGCATCTCGGCCGCTACGGCCAGCTGAACGAGATCGCGGCCGCCATCCTGTTCCTGGCTTCGGACGATGCGTCCTACATCAACGGAACCGTGCTTCCGGCCGGCGGCGGAGACCAGGGGTGACAGGCGCCATGACCACTCGTCCCGTTGTGGTGGCAGTCGCCATCACCGGCTCCGTGCCGCGAAAGAAGGACAATCCGAACCTGCCCGTTCTGCCGTCCGAGCAGATCGCCTCGACCCGCGCCGCGTTCGAGGCCGGCGCCAGCCTCGTGCACATCCATGTCCGTCATGACGACGAGACCCCCTCGTCCGATCCGGACCGCTTCGCGCAGGTGCAGGCCGGCATTCGCGAGGTCTGTCCGGGCATGATCATCCAGTTCTCGACCGGAGGTCGTGGGCGGGACCCGGCGGCGCGCGGCCTGAGCCTCGTCCATTGCCCCGACATGGCCTCGCTCTCGACAGGCTCGGTGAACTTTCCGACGATTGTGTACGAAAATCCGACGAGCCTGGTGAACGATCTCGCGGCGCGGATGCGGGAGCATCGGATCGCACCGGAGATCGAGATCTTCGATCTTTCCCACATTCATGCCGCACGCCGCCTCATCGACGAGGGGATGATCGGACCACGCCCGCACATTCAGTTTGTGATGGGCGTCAGGAATGCGATGCCCGCAGACGAAGTGCTGCTCGACATCCTGCTGGCCGAAACGAGGCGGGTCATTCCCGGCGCGACGTGGACGGCTGCTGGCATCGGGCGCGAACAGATGCGGGTCATGGAGTGGGCCCTCGTCCGCGGTGCGGACACCATTCGCACGGGGATGGAGGACAATATCCGTGTCAGCAAGGACCGGCTGACGACCGGCAATGCGGAGTTGGTCGGCCTAGCGGTCGAGGCGATTGACCGCCACGGCCGTCGGCCCGCCACTCCCACCGAGGCTCGCGCCATCCTGAACCTCGCTCCCGTTTGAAGCGGAGTGACGCTCAGGGCGATCTCAAGCTGCCGAACGGCCTCGCGCTCACCGGCCAATCGCACAACTACGAGTGCCACGGCACGAGCACGCTGTTTGCCGCCTTCGACATCGCCCATGGCGCGGTCACGGCCCGCCATTATCGGCGCCGGCGCCGGATCGAGTTCCTGGACTTCATGAACCGCATCGTCGCGGCTCATCCGGGGCGCGAGATCCACGTCATCCTCGACAACTTCAACACTCACAAGCCCAAGTGCGACCGCTGGCTGGCGCGGCACCAGAATGTGCATTTCCATTACACGCCGACCGGCGCCTCCTGGCTCAATCAAGTTGAGTGCTGGTTCTCGATCCTGGCTGGCCAGTGTCTGGATCCGGGCGAGGGGCCCTCAGCAATGAGCGTCCCTACAGCGATCGACTCGTCCTACCACCCGCACACGGGGAATGGTTTTGTCTCTTTGAGCAGGTCTCACTCGCGGACGCCTTGCACCGAATCGAAAGCGATTCGCACTTTGCACAATTCGGCGGCCGTTAAGGATATCCGCGGCCGGTCACCTCTCGAACCGTTGCCTACCCGGCATCCGGCGGGAGCGGATAGAGGACATGCCGGTGCAGGATCGAGCGCTCTCGGTCCTCCTCGCTCCACACGATGTCGACCGGCAGATCGAGATGATCACCGAGCTCGTAAGCCATGAACATGCAGTGCTCCATTTGCGCCATGTTGCGGGCGTAGCTTCTGTCGAGCGCGAGGAGCACCGCATCTCCCTCGATCTGCGCGAACTCGACCGCAAGTCGCAATGTGGCGGCCGCGTCCTGCTCGCTCCAGTCCGGGCAGCACGTCTCGAGCGCGGTCGCGACATCGTACCTCGTGACCTCGGTTCGGAGCAGCACATGCACGATGCGGTGCGCCGCTGTGATCGTCTCGTCCAGCGTTCTCATCATCGTACCTCGGTTCACGTGAGTTCCGGCACAGGCGGAACCGGCTCGCAGAATCCCGGATCTCGAGTTGCGTGCGCTTTCCAACCGCTCCGGCGGGTGGGCGAGTGTTCCCTGTGCTGATTTCGAGCCGTGCCGGAATTGCCAAAATGCCAAAATCGCGGGAGGGCGGGCGCACCGGACAGGCGCCCGCCCTCTCGGCACTCAGCCCCGCTGCCGCACCGCCTTCAGGAGCTCGGCGTGCGCCTCATACTCGACCGCGTGCCGCCCCGCTCCGGCGCGCCGCGGCGGCAGGCGCCGCACGAGGCTATCTCGAAAAGAACGATCTGGGGGTCTATTCCCTGGACAATGTCACTGCGAAACCCGCCGCGGAAGGATCATTTGATATCCAGTTCGGGGGGCGACGGCAACGTTCCCAACTGCATCCCGATCACGCGGGGTTGGAATTACTGGGTTCGACTGTATCGCCCACGAGCAGAAATCCTTGATGGGATCTGGAGATTTCCAGAGGCCCGCACCCTAAACTAAGTCTGTTACCGGTCCGTCGTGACACGTTGCGCCACCGCACGATCTCCTTCGCCTCATGAGCGAGGCTGGCTAGCACTCCTATTGGCACTCCTGAGACGTAAGGCTTGGTCCGCTTCAGAGCTTGAGAGCTGACGTTCGCTCCGCGGCCGGAAGGTGGAAGATTGACCCACGAGAGACATTGGCGGCTCCCGGTTGGGAGCACCATTCACCGGCTCGGGCTGTCGACGACCACTTCCCGACCTACATCAAGCTCAATGCCGCAATCCACCCAGGCCAAAGAGCCGCTGACCCGCAGGGTATTCAACGGCCAGCCCTCGGAGGATTTCGAATGACCAACTCCGACGATGTGGTGAAGACGATGCTTCGCAACAAGCTCCTCGGCAGGTGGGCCGCCGAGAAACTGGGACTTGCAGGTCGGGAAGCCGAGGCCTATTCAGACGCCCTCGTCAGGGCCACGGTCGATCCCGAGCGCAATGACGTGTTCCGCACGATCCGCCAGGACTTCGACGCCGCAGGCGTGGAGGAGTCGGACGAGCAGATCCGATGCGTTATGACCGAACTCATGCTCAAAGCCGGGAACCTCATGCCGACAGCAAGAGGCGATTCCCTCGACAGCGCAGCAGTGGCGCTCGCACGCAATCTCATGTCGCGATGAGAACGGCAGTCGACTTCCCGTATGTCGATGACTGTGCGGGCGCATGGCACACAAGTCGCAGACGTCAGGAAGGCGACTTACGATCTGCGGTCCAGCACCGGTTGGCCGCGCCGCCGGTTGACCCTCCATGTGTGGCTAGCCTGAACAGGTCTCGACTGGAGCCATGCTCTCGGTCTCGACAACCTTGGCTGTCCTAGAGAAGAGCGCCCGAACCTTGTTCCAGAAATCACCGCCGAGCACGAAGAAGCTCGCGAGCAGCATGATATCCCCGAGCACCTGAAGCGGCCATATGTCCGGTCTCAGACCAGGCCAGAGCCGGTCGACATAGGGCACCAGCAGGCCTGACACGAGCGGCAGGCAGAACATCACCAGTCCGATGGCATAGCGCGTGGGGCCGACCGTGTCTGCGGGCGACAGCCCTTTCACGTAACCGGAGACCATGGCCTTGAGCCGCTGGAAGCCGGCCCGACCCATCACAGCCACGCAGACGAGCAGCAGGGCTTTGTTGGCCGCGAAGATGACGCCGGTCATCGCGGCGATGCGGGCGGGAGCAGCCTTGAACAGCGCGGCGAGCGGAATGAGGAGCCACAGCGCGAATGCAAGCACGAAGATCCAGATCCCGGTCTTGAACCGCCCGTCAGCCGAGGGGGAAGTGCCCGACTCCTGAACGGAAGCTGTCATGGTCTTACTCCGGCAGCCGTTCGGAGAAGAGTATACTGCGGATGGTGACCTGGCGGCGAATAGGCGGCCAGCCGCTCGCGCCGCTTGACTTGCAAGCCAATGAGCATACTCGCGTTGAATTTCGCTTACCGGGCACCCGGGACAGCTCGGGCCAGAGCGCTTTTGCAAGCAGCGCTCAGGCTGGCGGTAGCAGACCTCAGGCAAGCCTCCAGGCGCCCTTCTCCGACTGTGACTCCTGCACACTCCCGGTTAAGGTGCCCCCTGCACGCTCGGTTGACCTCAACGAGCTTTGCAACCGACAACAGGCACGCGCCCGAGAGTTCCCGGATATGCTCTCGAACGCAGCCTCGCAGACGATCTTGCCCTGGCCGAATCCCGGTGCACAGCCTTCTGAGGTCCGCCGCGCAAGCTCCTACTGCCAACGTATCCTCCGCCGTCGCAGTCGGTGCCCACAGCACTGAGGTGGCACAGGTCACTAGAACAATCCTCATCATGGAACCTTCTCCGCCGTTAGACAGGTGTTCCTCGGGCGATGCAGATTCTTCGTGGTCAGCGTAGGGCAGAGTCCCCCTTGCGATCGCCTTCACTCTGCGTCGCAGGCACGCGATAGAACGTTGCATACAGAACCGGCACTGCGATCATCGTAAACACTGTGCCGATCGTCAGCCCGGCCATGATGGT
Organism: Microvirga massiliensis; assembly: GCF_001006805.1. Taxonomy (GTDB): domain Bacteria; phylum Pseudomonadota; class Alphaproteobacteria; order Rhizobiales; family Beijerinckiaceae; genus Microvirga; species Microvirga massiliensis. The sequence continues at coordinate 18,499 of NZ_LN811380.1, forward strand.
CACGGCAAGGCCTGTCCAGAATACATCGGATAGCAAAGGGATGACGCCAAGAACGGTTGTCGCGGCGGCCAGGAACACGGGCCACAGGCGGGAGAGCGCCGCAAGGACGATCGCATCATATCGCGATTTGCCGGCTGCGAGGTTTACGTTCACTTCGTCAAGCAGAACGATGGCATTCTTGATCATCATGCCCGACAGGCTCATGGCGCCAAGCAACGCGACAAACCCGAACGGCGTGCCAGTGGCCAACAGGCCGACCGTCATTCCCACGATGGCAAACGGTACCGTCAGGACAATGATCAGTGCCGGCTGGATCGCGTTGAACAGGGCCACGATGATCAGCAGCATGACCGCCACGGCCGGAATGACCCCGGGCACAAGGGAGCGCTGCGACTTGGTCGAGTTCTCGTACTCGCCGCCCCATTGCATCCCGTAGCCGCTCGGCAACTCCTTCGCCAGCGCCTCAAACTGCGGCGCAACACCGTTCATGTAGGTCGGCAACGTGACGCCTGGCACCGGATTCGCCTGGATGGTGCGGATTCGCCTGGATGGTGATGGTTCGCTTGCGGTCACGCCGCCAGATGATCGGGTCCTCCCATTTGGCTGAGATTCCATCGACCACTTGATCGATCGGGATCGTCAGCGCGCCGTTCTCATGCCTGATTTGCACGCTGCGCAACGCAGCAAGATCACTGGCCGGCTCCTCGTCACGCTTCACGCGCAGCACGATGGGCAGCGCCTCGTCCCCTTGGTTGAAGACGCCGATCGCCCGGCCATCGAGGGATTGCCCGATACTGCGCACCACATCGTCACGCGTCACGCCAGCCCATCTGGCCCTTGCATCGTTGAACTCCGGCTCGAACCTGATGACGCGCTGCTGCCAGTTCGTCTGAACGGCGGCGGTCTCTGGGTTGTCCCGAAGGATGGCGACGCCTTTCGCCGCCAGCGCGCGCAACGCGTCGCCCGAGGCGAGCGCGGGACCGGAAAGGCGGGCCTCGAATTTCCAGGTGTTTCCAGGTCCGAGAGCAAACGGGCGGAGCAGGGAGGTCGCTTCAGGGTAGTTGTCCCGCAGCCACGGGCCGAGCGAGGTCATGACAATCCTGACATCGCGATAATCCGCGACATTGACGACGAGCTGCGCGTAGGTGGGCGAGAGCGGTTCCGGGTCGACCGGAAGATAGAAGCGCGGCGGGCCTGCGCCGATGAAGCTCGCAACGCCCGTCACGTGCGGATCGGCCATCAGCTTGTTCTCGATCCCGTCCAGGTCTTTTGCCACGGCGCGGATGTCGGCCCCCTCCGGAAGCCGGTAATCGACCAGGAACTTTGGCATCGGTGAGTCGGGGAAGAACAGTTTGGTCACGAAGGCAAAGCCGCCGACCGCCGCGATCACCATGGCCGCTGCCGTTGCCAGGGTGAAAACGCGGCGGCGAATCGCCCCTTGAAGCAGTGCGCGGAAAGTTCGGTACAACCGGCCACCATAGGGATCCCTTGCCGCCCCGCCCGGGCCGACCTTTAGCATCTGCACGCACTGAAGCGGCGTGACGGTGACCGAGATGACCCAGCTTAGAAGCAGCGAAATCGCGACGACCGAAAACAGCGATGAACAATATTCGCCGGCGTTCTCGGTCGAGGCAAAGATCGGGTAGAACGCGAGCACTGCAACGACGGTCGCCCCAAGCAGGGCCCAGGCTGGTTGCGCTGCCGCTTCGGCCGAAGCCTGCACGCGGTCCATGCCCTGCTGCATGCGCACGAGCGCGCCCTCCGCGACGACGATCGAGTTGTCGACCATCATGCCGAGTGCGATCACCAACGCGCCCAACGACATGCGCTGCAAGTCGATCTTGAGGATCGCCATGACGACGAAGGTGCCGAGGATCGTCAGGATGATGCTGGAACCGATCACGATCCCCATGCGCCAGCCCATGGCGAGCCAAAGCACGGCCAGCACGATGAGCACGGCTTGCGCCAGGCTGACGAAGAAATCGCGCACCGAGGCATTGACCAGGGCCGACTGCCAGTGAACGCGGTGAACCTCGATGCCGACCGGAAGATCCGCGATCAATGCACGCAGGCGAGCGTCAACGGCCTTGCCCATGTCGACCACGTTGACACCGGGCTGGTTGGTGATCGCGATGGCAATCGCCGGCTGGCCGTTGAATCGCATCATCATCACGGGCGGATCGCGGTAGCCGACGTGCACCTCGGCGATGTCCCGGATCCGGATCAACTCGCCAGTTCGAGTGGCGCTGCCGGTGCTCTGATAGCTCTCCACCGCAGAGGGTCGAACGAGCAGGTCGGCGATCGATTCCGGCGAGGGAAACTGCCCGGACGGCGTAACCGCCACGCGCTGCCGGCCCAGGCTGATGGAGCCGGCCGCGGCCACGGCGTTCTGCTGAGCCAGTGTTCGCTGCAAGCTCGCCTCGGAGATGCCCAACTGCGCGAGCTGGGCGGGGCTCGCATCAAGATAGACACGGCGATCCTGCGCCCCCCAAAGCTCAACCCGTGCCACGCCCGGAACGAGACTCAGTTCCTTCTTCAGATCGTTGACGTAGGTCTTGAGCTGCGCATAGCTGTATCCGTCGCCAGTCACGGCCAGCAAAAGCCCGTACACGTCGCCGAAATCGTCACCGACCAGCGAAGGACCGGCACCATCAGGCAACTGCGGCGCGACATCCCCAACCTTCCGGCGCAGTTCGTCCCAGACTTGTGGGATGTCCTTCGAGGTGTAGGTCGTCTTGACGAACACCTTGATCACCGACAGGCCACCCCTTGAGAACGATTCGAGATAATCGACCTGCTTCAACTCTTGCAGCTTGGTCTCGATGCGGTCGGTGACATCCTGCTCGACTTCGGCCGCGGTCGCACCGGGATAGGGAGTCGAGACGACGGCGACCTTGATGGTGAAATCGGGATCCTCGAGTTGCCCCAGATTGAAGAAGGCGGTAATGCCTGCAAGCACCAGAAGGATCACCGCGAAGACAGTGAGCGTGCGATTGCGGATCGCCAGTCGGGGCAGGTTCATGGGGCTTCCCCTGGTTGCCGATCCGGAAGCCGAACGGATTGGCCGTCCTGAAGGCTGTGCACGCCGGCCGTCACGATGAGGTCTCCGGGCACCAGTCCCTCCCTGATGTTGACACCCCCCAGCACCGGTTCGCCCACCTCGACCTTCCGGCGTGTCACGGTCCTGGAGGCTTCATTCACCACCCAAACGAAACTACCGGCGGCACCGTCGGGCGAGACGATGGCCGACAGGGGGATCACTGCCCCCTTGAAGCGTTCGGCGATTTGCGGCCCCGGCCGGGCGTGGGCCCGCCCTGCCATCCCCGGCACGATCCTTATTCCCGGTGGCGGGGCGACCAGCAGCTTCACGGCATAGGTGCGGGTGGTCTCCGACGGTTCCGTGCCGATCTCGGAAATCTCAGCCGGAATTTCGACGCCCGGGAAGGCATCGAACGTCACCTTGACATCGACGGCATATGGCACGAGCGAGATCAGGGACTCGGGCACGTTGATGACCATCTCGATCGTCTCCGGGTCGATGATGCGCATGACTGACTGCTGCGGCTTGACCTCCTCAAACACCTCCGCAAACACCGCGCTGACGACGCCACCAAACGGGGCATGCAGCGTGGTGTACTCGACGTCGAGCTTGCGTCGCTCGAGCGTTGCCTCCGATGATTGCACTGCGGCGAGTGCCTCCTGGGCGTTGGTCTCGGATGTTTCCAGGCGGGCTTTGGCGATGATGGCCTTTTCGAACAGTTGTCGATCCCGGTCGAGCTGGCTGACGGCGTTCCGGTAGGTTGCCCGCGCACGTTCCAAAGCGGCAGTGACACTGTCAACTTCCGCTTGGTACGGGGCGGGGTCAAGCGTGGCGACAATCTCGCCCTCCTTGACCTGGTCGCCGGTCTTGACGCGGCGCTCCAGCATCCGGCCCCCCACACGGAAGGAGAGCGCCGCCTCATGCGCTGAGCGCGCCTGCCCCGGGATCGCCCGGCCCGCGATGACATCGTTATCGACGACGCGGAAGACGAGGACGGGCCGTGGCGGCAGTGCCGCTTCCTTCGCGCCCTTGTCGCTGCACGCGCTGAGCAGAAGCGCCAACGACAATGCGAGAGCTGGTCGCATGAAGCACCTCACCCAGAGCGCTTAGTCGCGCCCTGCCTGCCGACGTCGACGGTCCGGCACGAAAGCAGCATATCACTGCGCGATGCCGCCACAATTTTCATTTGGTCGGCTTCGTCGCCCAAACGAGCGACGTCTCGCGTGCTGCGGAACTCAGCACCGAGCATGCTACCATGCCAGACAGGAGGGAGGCGATGAGGACGCCGAGAATGACGGCCGCGAGGGCCGAGTCCGGACCGAGGACGAGTATGGTCGCCAGCACCAGACCGGCCACGATGTCATGTTCCAGCCATCCGGCCTTATAGCGGAGGAGGGTGCCGAGGCCGCGCAGCCGGCGCAACCATTTGGTCTCATGGCCGGTCCCGCGGGCGATCAACGTCGCGTCCTGATTGCCGGTGCTTCGAGCATCAAGCCCACCTGTCGCCTTGCCGACTTTTGGCTGGTTCCTCCGGACGTCGCCCGCTTCGCCCCCACCACTTCATCCGCGCATCGTCTATCATGGCGAAGATTGTGGCAGGCACCGGGTCAGTACTCGGATTTGTGAGACGGCGGGAGAGAGTTGGGCGTTGCGACAACCGGAATTGGGTCGTGTCGTACCACCGAGCAATTGACCCGGATATTCGGCTGGAATGGCGAGCCTGAGGTCCGGTTCTGGCACTCCTGAGACGTTAATCCGAAGGCAGCAATCCTTACCAAACCAGACGTACCTCAAGATCGGCGAATTTCACTGCCTGACCCTGTGCGGACACTCCGGTGGAACTGCCCCTGACCCGCAACACTTCGCCGGGACAATCGTTGACGGGTCTCGCGTGCATATGGTTGCGATCATACCAAGGAATTTGCCCCGAGGACGTGCATCATCGAGGCCTCCCGTGACGGGGCCTGTCCCAAATGGTCGGGATGTTGTCCCAAACAATCAAGCAGCCGATCTGCGCTCCGGCTAATCTGCCTCCCGGGGCCGCGAAGCAGGATTATCAGTTGTGTCGAGCAAGCCGGGTGCCACACGGCCACCGTGCTCAATCGTGCGTAATGTTCAGACATAAGCACAAAGGGACGTTTGTCATGACGATGAACCTGACCCGACGCCAGGCGGTGATCGGTGCTTTGAGCCTCCTCGCCGGCACCTCGATGAGCACGATCAGTCAAGCCCATTTTGGGGAGCTGTTGGGTATTGGCGAAGGGCTCGAGGAGTTCTGGCTGGCAACCGACGCCTACATCTATGGTTATCCGCTCGTCACCATGGAGATGACACGCCGGGTCATCACCAACGTGGCCGCCCCCGAGGGCACGCGAGCGCCGATGGGTCAAATCATCAAGCTCCGGCACTATCCGGATGCCACGTTCCGGGATGTGACCGCGCCCAATGCCGACACACTCTACACGACCGCGTTCTTCGATGTCGGCCAGGAACCCTGGGTATTGAGCCTGCCGGACATGAAGGACCGCTACTATCTGATGCCGATGCTGGACGGCTGGACAACGGTGTTCCAGGTTCCCGGAAAGCGCACCACGGGCACCGGTGCCCAGACCTATGCCATCACCGGGCCCGGCTGGACCGGCACGCTGCCGGCGGGCATCAAGGAATACAAGTCGCCCACCAGCATGGTCTGGTTGCTCGGCCGCATCTACTGCACCGGCACGCCGGAGGATTACGCGGAGGTGCATGCGCTCCAGGACCAGGTCAAGCTGGTGCCGCTCAGCGCCTACGGGAAATCCTACACGCCGCCCGCCGGCAAGGTCGATCCTTCGATCGACATGAAGACGGCCGTGCGCGACCAGGTGAACCGTATGGACGCGGTGGCGTATTTCACTCTGCTGGCGGAGCTGATGAAGACGAATCCGCCGTCGGCGGCGGATGCCCCAGCCCTCGCGAAATTCGCCAGGATCGGGCTTGTCCCCGGCCAGGACTTCGACGCGGGCAAGCTCCGTGCCGATTTCGCCAAGCGCATCCCGGAGATCGCCGTCGACCGGATCATGATCCAGTTCAAGATCAACAAGGACATCCACGACATCGATGGCTGGGGCTTCACGACGAAGACCGGCATCTATGGTACCGACTATCTGATGCGGGCTCTCGTCACGGCGATCGGTCTTGGAGCCAACCGCCCGCAGGACGCCGTCTATCCGACCTCGCAGAAGGACGGCGACGGCAGGGCCTATGATGGGGTCAACCAGTATGTCATGCGTTTTGCCAAGGGCCAGTTGCCGCCGGTGGAAGGCTTCTGGTCGCTGACGATGTATGATAGCGCCTACTTCTTCGTGCCCAACCCGATCAACCGCTATTCCATCAGCGCGCGCCAGGACCTGAAGGCCAATCCGGACGGCTCGGTCGACCTCTACATCCAGAAGGACTCGCCGGGGGCAAACAAGGAGTCGAACTGGCTGCCCGCTCCCGCCGGCAAGTTCATCCTGATGCTGCGCATGTACTGGCCGAATGAAAGCAACCCGTCGATCATCGACGGCACGTGGACGATACCGCCGGTGAAAAGGGTGGCCGATCGGGCGTAGCCGCGCACCGGATCTCGCCGAATGAGACCTCGAACGTCCGGTTCTGGCACACAGCTGACATTGGCTGAAGGCCCGCTTTCGCGTCGACTGCGGTCCTTCATGCAAGCAACTTGGTCGTGAGTTCCACCCTCAGCAAGTGACGGATTCAGTGCATTCTGGTGGACGGGCCAGAACGACCTCGGGTTAGGCGGGTTTTCGCTCGTGTCGCTCGAGGAAGCGCGTGCCAAGGCACTAACGTTTCGGAAGATGGCTGAGCCCGAAGCCGAGATGCTTTTGACCGACACGTCTGACATTGACGACCGAGAGGAGCGGCCGCCGCGCAGAACCAAGGCAGACCAAGTCCGGTGCTGATTATGGCTGTCTCGCGAGGGTGTCTCGGGACTGTCTTGAGAGCCTTGAGCTCTTGCGCGTAGTCGCGGTGTCGGTGGTTGTGCGCTCGTGAATATGCGCAGCATGTGCCTGAGCTTGAGGTCGCTTCCGGCAACGCAAACAACTGGCCAGCGGACAGTTTCGAGCGTGACTCGGAGGCTGTCCTGGAACTGTCTTTCTCTCCCACAGATCGCTTAGCGGGGATGACGTTTATCGCTAACGTGGAAATGCGCTTCTCACTACTTGGCCTCCAGGGAGTTGCATCCTCACAGGCCGATTCTTACCGCCAGTATTCACCCTCTTCGCTATGCAGAGATTCGCTGCGCTTTTGACTTCTGGCAACTTAGAGCATCGGATCCTTAAT
>NZ_LN811381.1:0-15463 GCF_001006805.1 Microvirga massiliensis
TCGGACGCCCGCGTCGCACGTCCATGAGCGCACCGCGCACCCGAATGCTGCGGCCCTGCGCTCGGCTGCCAACGAGGAGAGGACCGTCGAGATCCTGTAATCCCGCCGTACCGATCTGAGCACAACAGCAAGGTAAGCGATATGACGATGAAATCTTCACATGACAGCCCGATCCTCGTGACCGGAGCGGCCGGTGATATTGGTGCGATCGGCCGCAATCTCACTGCAATGCTGCTCGCCAAAGGGCAAAAGGTGCGCGCCTTGGTCCGGCGGGAGGACGAACGCTCTGAAGCCCTGCGGCGGCTCGGTGCCGAGGTCGTGCAGGGCGACTTGACCGACCTCACCTCGATGCACCGCGCGATCGAAGGTGCCGCGCGCATCTAATTCGGCATGTCGGTCTCGCCGGCTTATCTGGAAGCCACCGTCAATACCGCCGCGGTCGCGCGCCACCACTTCGGCGAGGTCGAGTTCATCGGCTCGCCGACCGGCGGCTTGCAACTGGACGTCGCCAACGTGCTCCTTGCTCCGAACTGGACCGATGCCGAGAGGGTAGCGGGCCTCGACTTGCTGGTGGATGCCGTGAAGTACCACCTGACCTCGTCTTACGAGGACGCCTTGCAGCCGGACGCTGCCGAAGCTCTGGTCGCAGGCTTGTTTGCTAACCTGAGCAACGCCCAGGGGCTCGATCTGTTAACCTGACCACTCTCTCTGGCGCGACGTGACTGAGAGGTCGGCCACATTGCCGCCCTCTGGTCCCTCACAAACTCAACACCGCAATGCCTGAGCATCGCCGGACTTGACCGGTCGATAATGACGGGCATCTCGGCAAACGGATCAAGCTCCGTTCCGGGTCAACCACAGCCCAAGAGCGTCCGAGCCAAGTGGTCCGCTCATCTCGCGATTACTCAAGTTCGGCCAAGGCCAGGACCGTGCCAGGACTGCCCGGAGCGATCGACCAGGCTCGAAACCGGAGCACCGCAACGGTTGCTACCTATCGGCTGCCTGGGAATCCAGGGCGATAGCCAACGGTAGTGCAAGTCATTGAGATCAGGTGGGTGTACAAGGACTCAAACCTTGGACCCGCTAATTAAGAGGCTGCGGAGATCGTAGTCTTATCAAGGGCTATTCCGACAATTTCCCGCTTCGTTCCCGCATTGAACGGAAAGGGAAATTTCAAAATGTCGGAACGACAATCAGCCGTCAGCCCCACCGAAAAAGCCAGCTCAGACGACGTGCATGCGGGCAATCCGTGGGCTCTCGCGCATCGTTGCCTGAAGCGCCCATGCCGAACGGCGGAACGTTCGGCCCAGAGATACTGTCGGATCTGACGGATCGATCCGGACAGGCCATCTACGGCGGCCCCGAATGAGCAGCCCCGTCCGAAAAAGATGCTCACCAGACGTGAGATAGCGGAGTGGTAGAACAAGTCCGAGAAGCCAGTGGATCGTGCGATCGCCTCCGGTGAGCTGCGCGCCTACCGCGTTGGGCGCTCGATCCGCATCGCTGAGGAGGATGCCGAGGCGTTTTTGGCTCTTCGGCTCGTCCAGTGACACGTCACACTGACCCGCCGCTGCGGCATTCCTGCGGAGATCCGGCCTCTGAGATGTGCCTTCGGGACATCCGGATGCGGCACCCAAGGCTGGAATAGCGGCCACATCGCTGCGGACGAGTGGGGGTTTCGATCGTGCTGCGATGCTCCCCCTCCGACGGTCAGGCGAAGCCTGGAGGCTGCGCCGTGCCCGTAGCGCTCACCATTGCCTTAATCTAAACTCGATCGCGGGCCTCATAGCAGGCCAAGCCGAGGGAGGGAAACAATGAGATTCTGCGTGTTCGCTGCTTCGCTGGCGGCTGGTGTCTCGCTCGCCGCCGTTTCGGCCCATGCCCAGTCCGGCGTGCTCAACAAGGCCGTCGGCGGGTATTCGTTCGAGGACGCCTCCAAGGAGGCTCCAACCACCAAGGACTTCAACAACAAGGACGGGAAGCTGACCTTCGCGGTCATCACGCACACAGCGGGCAACGGCTTCTTCGACCCAACCTATGTCGGTGCTAAGGTCGCCGCCAACATGATCGGGGCCAATCTGCTTCTGCTCGGCTCGGAGGCGCCCGTCGATGACATCCCGCGCGAGATCGAGATCATCAATCAGGTGATCAACGACCCCTCGATCGACGGCGTCATCATGACGACACCGCAATCCGGCGCTTACAATGATATCGTGAAGAAGCTGAAGGAACGCGGGATCCCGGTCGCCACGACGAATTCGTTCGACCCCAATATCCTTGACCGCTCGCAGATCTCGCACACCGGACAGGATGCGTCCGCCGCCGCGATCGGCGGCGAAGCACTTGCCAAGTGCCTTGCCGATAAAGGCGTCAAGGGCGGGACGATCATCTTCCCGAATACGACGACGCTCGGAAACGTCGAGGTCAACAACCGCATCACGGCCGCCTTCCAGGCGACGGTCAAGACGCTCAATGCTGCGGGCAAGCTGAAGGATTTCAAGGTCGATGCGGGTCCCCAGAATATCGGCATCGACGTCGATGCCAATAATATCGTCGGCTCCGTCGTGTCGCTGATCGAAAGCCGGAAGGATGTCGTCGGTGCGTTTGCGGCGAACGGCTTCGTGACCCCGGCGCTCGGCGATGCGATCGGCCAGTTGAAGCTTAACGGGAAGGTTTGCGCCTTCGGCTTCGATCTTGGACCGAAGCAGCAGGAGCAGATCCGCACTGGCGCCCTGACCGGGTCGCTCGGGCAGCAACCGTTCCTGCAGGGCTTCTGGCCGGTGATGCAGCTCTATCTCCAGATCGATCGCGGCATCTCGGCCGCCAATCTCGACACCCGCGCTCAACTCGTCACTAAGGACGGCGTGGACAAGGTCGGCAAGCGCTACGAGAACTGATCCTACCAAGCAGGATTTCTGAACTCCGCCCACGTATGGTTGGTTCGGAAATCCTGCAAGATCTTAGAGTTCCTGCTGGATCGCACGGGCCGGAACTGTGTTCCGATCCACGCGATCCTGCTTAGGTCCCGCCGGAGGAGTTGTGCCCCTCTGGCCGAGATCCGGCGAAGTGAGGCAGTCACGATGGCAGTTGGCGCCGCAGCGGACCCCCAGCCGATCCTTCAGCGCGCCCGCCTTCCGGTCCAACTGATTGGCGGGTGGGAGGCGGGGCTCCTTGGATTCATGGTGCTCCTGTATCTCGTTGGCGTTTACGTCAACCCGAACTTCTTCGGCTCGACGGATGCCCTGTCGGCCATTCTGCGGGATACCGCGCGCTTCGGCGTAATGGCCGTCGGCATGACCTTCGTGATCGCCAACCGCGATCTCGACCTCTCCGTCGGCTCGACCCTGGGCCTCGTGGCCGTCGTCTTCTCGATCCTGTTCGCGCCGACGCACTATAATTTCGACTCGGCTCCGGCGGCCTTGATCTGCCTGGGCGTTGGGCTCGCGATCGGGCTCATCAACGGCGTTCTGGTCGTCATCCTGCGCGTGCCCGCCTTCATCGCGACCTTGACGATGCTGTTCATCGGTCGTGGCTTCGTTCTTGGGCTGACGAGCGGAAAGACGATCTCGTACAGCATCAAGGCGGGCGGCTTTGATTTCTTTGCAATCGGCGAGACCACCGCGCTCGGGTTCAACAACCAGGTCCTGATCTTTCTCCTTTTCGCGCTCGTCGGGGCGATCCTCTTGGCCAAGACGCGGATCGGCTATGAGACCTTTGCCACCGGCGGCAACGAGCAGGCGGCGCAATATGCCGGGATCTCGACTCGCGCCGTGCGGATCCGCGGCTTTGTGTTCTCTTCTGTCTGTGCGGCAGTCGCCGGCCTCATGCATGTCGCGCAGGATAAGGGCGTCACTTCCCAATATGGCCTAGGCGCCGAGCTCATCGTGATCGCCGCAGTGATCGTCGGCGGAGCGTCGATTGCCGGCGGGCGGGGACGCGTCATCGGCTCCTGCCTTGGCGCTGCGTTGGTGGTCCTCATCGACAAGGTATTGCGCGAGGGCGTACCGACCGTCCGCATCATCGATGTTGGCGGGGTCAAGATGGAGGTCTCAGGCGTTGCCCAATTGCCGCCGGGAGCGGTGCCCGCCTTCCTTGGGCTCATCCTCCTGCTCGCGGTGCTGATCGAGCCGTGGCTCGTGCGCCGCAACGTTGTTGGGCGCTTCCTGGCCCGGCTGCGCGGCAAGCCAAAGTCCCCGGTTCCCGATGAGGGTGGGGTTGCGATCACGGCCGTTCAGACGACCGGTACGGTGAGCGAGGCTCGCGCCGTAGGGGCGCATGGCTTCAGAGCCTTCCTGCACCGGCGAGATGCCGCAGCCATGCTGCTCGCGACGAGCCTGTGGCTGGTGGGCTTTTGGCTTCGGCCGGATTTCTGGGCCTCCCTCGACAGCACTTTCACGCTCCTCCTGGCCTTCACGGAGATCGCTCTTCTCGGGGTCGGCCTGACATTCGTGATCGCCAATGGCGATATCGACCTCTCGGTGGGCTCGGTTCTCGCCTTTTCGGGCGCGGCCGCCGCCTTCGCCATGAAGGAGCTGGGGGCTGATGCGCCAACCGCGATCGCGATCGCTCTCCTCGCGGGCACATGCTGTGGCATCATCAACGGCTGGCTCACGACGCGCCTCGGGCTTCCGGCCTTCGTCGCCACCCTCGGGCTCTTCTATATTGCGCGCGGTCTGGCCGCCTGGCTTGTCGCGGGCCGGCAGCTTTCCGGCTTCCCAGAGAGCTTCAACCTCATCGGCCGCAATCTCTTCGAGGTTCTCAATGCGGTCGGGCTGGCGCCGACGGGAGGCGCGATGCTCGCCTTCGCGCGGGCCGTCAACGTCCAGTCCCTGTTCCTGCTTACCGTGGCGTTGGCGGCCGGGATCGTCCTGTCTCAGACGACGTTCGGGCAGAAGGTCTATGCGACCGGCGGCAATGAGCGGGCGGCGAGCTACGCCGGGATCGACACGAAACGGGTCCGCTTTCTCGCGCTCGTCTTCTCCGGCATTTGCGCGGCAGCAGCTGGTGCGATCTATGTCGCCTATTACCGGAGCTTCAACCCAGCGGCCGGACAACTGCGCGAACTCGATGCCATCGCGGCGGTCATCATCGGTGGCGGGTCGATCTTCGGCGGCTACGGTACAATCCTTGGTACGCTGGCGGGTGCGGCGGTCATTACGTTGCTACGTTCGCTCCTCTCGCTCCAGGTCATCCTGTCGGACGGCTCGTCCTTCGTGATGCCGCAGCACTGGATGAACGTGTTCGTCGGCGTGATCCTCCTTGCCGCCGTGCTCGGCGACATCTGGATCAGGCAGCACAACATCATTGGTGAGTGGCGGCGCCGCTGGCGCAAGCACTCCCTGGAAGGACGCTTATGACCACTCCGATCATCGAGATGCACAACATCACGAAGACGTTCGGCGCCGTGTCCGCGCTGAAGAAGGTCAATCTCAGGCTCATGCCGAGCGAGATCCTGGGCCTCGTGGGCGACAACTCGGCCGGGAAATCGACCTTGATGAAGGTGCTGACCGGAGCCTACCAGCGCGATTCCGGCGAGGTACTGCTCGACGGCCAGCCGACGCACTTCAAGAGCCCGCATGAGAGCCGCGATCGTGGCATCGAGATGATCTATCAGGATTTCGCGCTCTGCGGGAACATGGATGTGGGCCAGAACATCTTTCTGAGCCGGTGGCCGAAGCGCTTCGGCTTCTTCGTCGATCGCCCTCGGATGTACACGGATGCGCGGGCGGTGCTCGAGCGGCTCAAGGTCGACGTCAACTCGGTCTTTCAGCGCGTGGAGAGCCTTTCGGGCGGGCGTCAGCAATCGGTCGCCATCGCCCGCGCGATCTCATTCAACCCGCGGGTCGTCATCTTCGACGAGCCGACGGCGAACCTCTCCGTCGTGGCAACCGATCGACTGCTTCAGACGATGACGGAGCTGAAACGCCAAGGCGTGGCGCAGATCATCATCTCGCATCGCCTGACCGATATTTTCGAGGTCGGCGACCGCATCATGGTGCTCAAGCGCGGCGAGAACGTCGGAGAGCGCTACATCGCGGAGACCACCGAGAAAAAAGTGTTGGAACTCATCGTGTCCGGCACGCCCGAGCCGGGTTTGAGTCCGGCGATCTTAAGATCGGTATGAGAGCCTGCCCCGGCGGGCGAGACATGTATGTCGCCATAAGAAATTCCAAATGCGATTCCCCTGGGGTCCGGGTAGCCATCTCTTGACCCATTAGAAAACAGTATCGGTCGGTTCCTCCGTTTTCCTATCCTGTATCGAATATCCGCTTTGACACCGGGACTGTCATCTTTCGGTGTTCCAATAAGGTTGTGAAACGCAGATCAAACCGGCATTTCCGCGACCCGACGACTGGTCACCGGCTGGCGACCTTGACGCCATGCGCGAAGCCCGAGTTTGAGCGCGAGGTCCTCTGGCACTTCTTTGACCGCGGATACCGAGTGACACCTCAGGTCGGCAGATGGCTATCGCGGACATCACCATCGGCTGGGAGCTACCGGTCGCCCAGGAAATGCAGCACCGCAAAGTTGAAAAGCATCGGATCCTGCAGGAAGGCAAAATGGCTTACGTTGGGCAGGATCAGCAGTCCGGCGCCGGGAATCGTCGCTGCCATGTACTCGGTGTGCTCGCGCTTGATCGCCTCGTCGTGGTCGCCATCCACGACCCACACCGGAGCAGTGATCGCCTTGAGCTGCGTGTCTGTCCAGTTCGGCTGGCTCGCCCACATCTTGCCGATCTGCTCAACGAAGGCGTCGTAGGCCGTCGGCATTGCGGAGTATGCCTCATACTCATGCCGGGCACGCTCGATGAAGGCCGCGAAGGTCGGGTTCTTCTCCACATCATCCTTGACGCCCCAGGTCGCAGTGTTGGCGGCAAAAGCAAAGATCTTGCCGGCCCGGCCCGGGTGGCGCATCGCCAAGTCGAGGCCGACGATGCCGCCATCGCTCCAACCGACAATATCGGCTTTCGAGACGTTGAGCGCGTCCATGAGGGCGACCACGTCGTCGGCCATCAGATCGTAACCGTACGGTCGCGAATCGCGGCTGCTGCGGCCATGGCCGCGGCTGTCCATGACGATCACGGTGTGGTGCGGCGCCAAGGCTAGAATCTGATGGCCCCAGTAGTCTGCGTTCGCCAAGCCGCCATGGAGCAGGACGACCGGTGAGCCCTGGCCGTAAATCGCATAGTGGATCCTGATTCCGTTGCCGTCGACCTGGCCGCTGCGCTCGGCTGGGATCGGTGCCGGTGTGGGGGGTAGCGTCTCCCATCGCTCGGCAGCATGGGCCGGGAGCGCCAAGAGGACGAGGAGGAGCATCGGCACGAGGCGGAGCATCAGCCGCGTTGTTTTTTCCTGCGACTGTTCAAAGACAGATTCCGGCTGCGTCATCTCGTTCACAATCTTTCTCCCTGTAGCGAACTGCCACTCAATCGTGAGACCTGGCCAGGAACTGGTCGCTGCCTTTGAGATCATGGCCATGGTCTCTGGCCGGCCCGGTGTTGACTCTGCAGGACCAGCAAGGTCGCTCATGCACGGCTGCGGCACGCCGGCCATGTGGTCACAGAACATCGAACGCTCGCCCAGCCGAACCAGACTCTGATCGCACACCGCGGGCAGACCAGCAGGCACGCACCTTCATCGGCCGTGACGTGCCCGCCTGGATGAGCATCGGTGAAGGTCGTGTCAAAGGGTAACGTAGCGCCTGCGACCGAGGTCGCGGGCGCCAGCACACCTCGGCTCGCTGACGACCTTCGCCTCGCGGATGATCTGTCCGGTGGCACCGACCACGCACACGCGGCTGCGGCCCAAGGACACGTCAATTCCAGCATAATAGTCCATGGCTGTCCCTCATGATGTTCAGGGCCGATCGCCTCGGACCCCGCTCCAACACTATCACTCTGAGGGATAGCCGCCTCGCTCGGCAACGCCCACTGGCCGCAGGCCATTACGGCATCTCGGATGCATCGGTCGAGAACTTGTATATCGTGGTCGACTTCAGCGTTTCGCCCGGTTTCAGCACCGTCGTCGGAAAGGATGGCTTGTTCGGCGAATCCGGGAAGTGCTGCGTCTCGAGGCAGAAGCCGTCGGTCTGGCGGTATTGCCGACCGGCCGCGCCGACGAGCGTCGCATCGAGGAAGTTGCCGCTGTAGAACTGGACGCCGGGCTCGGTGGTCGAGATCTCCATGATCCGGCCTGAGCGCGGCTCGTAGACGCGCGCGGCGAGCGAAAGCCCGCTCCCTGACCGGTTCAGCACGAAGTTGTGATCGTATCCGCGGCCATAGACCATCTGGGGGTCGCTCGCGCGGATGCGGGCTCCGATCGGCATCCCGTGGCGGAAGTCGAACGGCGTGCCGGTTACGGAGGCGAGCTGCCCGGTCGGGATCAGGGTCGCATCGACTGGCGTGTAGCGATCGGCGTTGATCGTGAGGATGTGATCGTCGATCCCGCCCGCGCCGTCGCCAGCGAGATTGAAGTAGGAGTGGCTCGTGAGATTCACCACGGTCGGTTTGTCGGTCTTCGCCTCGTAGTCAATGCGCAGCTCGTTGTCGTCGGTGAGGGTATAGACGACCCGGACCGTGAGCGTGCCGGGATAGCCTTCCTCGCCATCCGGGCTCGTGTAGCTGAGCCGCGCTGCAGCGCCGCTCAGGTTGGTCAGCGGCTCGACCGTCCAGACGACCTTGTCGAAGCCTTTCCTGCCGCCATGCAGGCTGTTCGGCCCGTTATTGGCGGCGAGCTGGTATTGCGTGCCATCGAGCGTGAACTTCGCGCCGCCGATGCGATTGCCGTAGCGCCCGATCAAGGCGCCAAAATAGGGACTTCTGGAATCGTAGTCGGCGAGGTCCTTGAAGCCGAGCACGATGTTGCCAAGCTTGCCCGAGCGGTCGGGCACGTTGATTGCCGTGATGATGCCGCCATAGGCGATGAACTTGACGGACGCGCCTCTGTCGTTGGTGAGCGTATAGAGATCGACGGCTTTGCCGTCCTGCGTGGTTCCGAATGGCGTCTTGTCCACAGAGCTGGCTCCGGCGCTCGTTCCCATCAGGAGCACGCCCATGCCGAGCATGGCCGCGCCGAGCACTGACCTTTGCCACCTACGCGATAGGTTGGGATCGACCCGCGTCACGGTTTCCTCCCTTGGCAGACCTCTTCGCCGACGGCTTCGGACGCGCCGCGTGGAAGACCAATCCTAGATTCATCGGATCATTAACGTAAGCGTCCACATTACCTGGGCGCCGCGGAGCCTAGGGTCTCATGCATGGACTCGCACCCGCTCGCGTGGAACTCCATACTCCTGGACCAAGTGCTCGACTGCCAAATCTGCCTTATGGTGGCTGTCAAACAGGCCTGCGATGGTTTTCCCATGAGTGCTCTCCTAACGGCTCGCGGGGACTGTCGCTTTGCAGGCGCCCAGGCGCTTTCACCTTTGGTGCCACATTGAGTCCATTGTATCGACCGGTGAATTGAGAACCAAGGCCTGGAACAATCCTCGATGATGAAGTCCCGCATACAATCCCGGATCTCGCAACCTGCTGGATCCGCTCCACCACGATATAAGGGCGAGATTTCAGAATCGAGCCCGGCACGGCTTGGGCCCAATTCATTGGGCCTCGGTTGCGCTCTGCTGAGGCCCGGCGGCGGAAGTGTCAGCCGGCGGTCGCTCTCGCCCCTTCTCTCCTAATGCCACTCGTAATTCCTCGCTCAGGCTGTCGAAGGGGATTGCCCTGAATTCTGAGACGCTGATGCACTTGTTCTCAATGCTTGCCAAGACCACGGCGGCAGCGGACGAGCGACCTTCGCTGGGCTGTACGGTCGCCGGGCTGCGTCTTCCATCGATTACGTCTGGGCTATCGCTCGTAAGCGCGATGACATACCAGACATTGCCGGTCCTTGCCGCTTCCGCGAGCGCGCGCATTTTCTGCTTTGCTTCGTTCAAAGCCTTGCGGCGTTCTTCGACGGACTCACCCCGCATGAAGGCAAGGTTGGGAGGCGTATCTCCGCTTTCGCCAAAGGGGTGGACGAAGTTCAGGGTCATCCTCAATGCATCCACTTTCACCTCTTTCACGGGAAGAGCGGTAGCTTCTTTTCGTCCCTGAACGAAATCCCGCACCGCCACATCGCACGACCTGAATTCATCCTGCTGCTGCACAGGTCCGGTAGGCAGTGCGCGTTGCGCTGGCCGTCCGGTGGGTTTTCGGCGTGATGCGCCCTCAGCTCCTGTGGCAAGCGCGATCACGCACGCTATGGTTACGACGAAGAGACGTGTCATGGCTCCATCCTCCCTGGCTCGGGAAGGACGTCGCCAACCTGACCAACGGCCAAGCTGTGCTCAATCGTGCACGACGTGAGAGACACCCCACCAGGTCCGATGTCGCGGAATCCTACTACTTTGATGATGGCGCGACAATCAGAAGCCGATGTTCGGTGCGCCTTTGCGAGCACCTCAGGTGATGGCCCGGGCACTCATGACTAGCACCGCACTGCAACCCTTATCCAGCGAGTGACCAAAGAGCCCCTTCTCAATCACGCTCCAAGTCCCCACGAGTTCGCTGCAGTCAAGCGGATGATCAGGGCTTGGCCCACTTTTTCATGCAATCCGTCGTTCGCAAGCAGATTCAGGGATCGTCGTCGCGGACTTCCGCCAGGACCTCGGCGCAGGATAAAGCCTCAATCGAAGAGTGCCACATGTGATTCCCCCGTCGGAAAGGGCGACGATCGAGGACAAACTTAAGGCGCCGATGGGCGATGATCCGATTCTGGGCGACCGCGCTGGCGTGCGCACGCCCCTGCAATGGTTCCCCGGTCGGAGCGTCTGATCTTTAAGATCCGATACTGTTGCTCTCTACCGGCCTTCGACCATCGATCACACCTCTTGTCGTGGGTCGAGCCGCCGCTCTACTTCAGCAACCACATCGTGGCCTGCCTTGCGATCATCGTCTCGGTGTCTGCCTGGGCAGAGATTGCAGGGTCGTTCGCCGCCTGCATGTTCCACTCGGGTTGTGGATTGCGGCATCGCCATTCCTGCTGGACGGCGGCACCACGATGGCTTTGGTGGCCGACGTGGTGGTGGGCTGGGCTCTTGCTGCACTGAGCCTGCCGCGCGGCACGCGCAGCCGGGAGCATTATGGCGGATGGGACCGCTACATCCGCTAGGTGACGCGCGGATAGTCGGCGCTCGCCGCCTCGTTCCTCCAGCAGCAAGGGTTCGGACGGAGTCTCACGTCTACGATGATCCGATCCACCCGTGAGCCGCTCGCCCTGCGCCCAACCTGACGAACAACAAGGTGCGATCTCACGCACTCCGGGCACGGGCCGCTATCGTGCTCCGGCGAGCCGCGCCTGAGCATCAGCGAGTTCTTGGCGGGTGGCCTGAAGCTGCCCCTCCAACTCTGCAATCTCTCTGGTGCGTGCCGCCAGCTCGTCCGTTGCCCGGGCAATCTGGGCCTGCAGATCATTCTGCTGGCTCGCCTGGCCCGCGACCTCCGTCTGCTCTCTTGCGAGCCGGTCCCGCTCAGCACGGGCGGTGGTCAACTCAGCTTGGGCTGATGTCTGCGCCTCTCGGGTCTGCTGCAGGCGGCGCTCGAGTTCGGCCAGCTCGGTTGTCTTGGTCGAGGTCTCCTGAGTGACGCGGTTCAGATTCTCGCGCGCCCTGGCCGCCTGCGCACGAGCCTCTTCGAGCTGGCGGCCGACCTCAGCCAGCTCCTGCGTACGCGCCACGATGGTCTGCTGTCCGGTCTCGATCTCGTCTTGCATGGCGGCCAGACGCTGCTCCGCCTCGGGCATTTGCTTCTGGAGTTCAGACAGGCGCTGGGTCTGCGCTTCGAGAGTGTGCTTGACCTCCTCGGTTCGCTGCTCGGCTGCCCGCAAGGCCTGCTGCGCGGCTGCGACTTGAGTTTGGGCCTGCTCACGCGCCTGAGTAACCTGCGCGAGCTGCTCCTGCGTGCTCTGGTACGTCTGCTGTAAGGTTGTGAGCTGCGCTTGAACCTGATCGCGCGCCTGTGTGGCTTGCGCGACCTGCTCTTGAGCGCGGGCGACTTGTGCCTGCAGTTCACTCTGCTGCCGATCGATCCGGGTCTGCAGCCCTCTATGCTGTTGTTCGAGATTGGCCTGTTCGGCCGCCAGCCGGTCCCGATCAGTGGTCAGTGAGGTGATGATCTCCTGGAGCTGGCTCTGCTCTTGCGCGAGGCGATCCCGCTCCGAGCGTAAACTCGCGAGTTCCGCCTGAGCGGATGCCAGTGCCTCACGGGCCTGCTGGAGGCGGCGCTCCACTTCGGCCGACTCAGTTGTCTTTGCTGACAGCTCCTGTGTGGCCCGGCTCAGGTTCTCACGAGCCGCTGCTTCCTGACCACGCGCCTCCTCGAGCTGGCGGCCGAGATCGGCTGCCGCGTGGGTCCGTGCGAGAACAGCCTGCTCCCCTGTTGCGACCTCGTCTCGTACTGCTGCCAGGCGCTGCTCAGCCCGCGGCAGCTCGTTCTGGAGCTCGGAGAGCCGCTGGGACAGCGTCGTGACGCTGCGATTGAGCTCGGCGGCGCGCTGCTCGGCAACCTGCAACTGTTGCTCGGCTGTGGAGACCTGGGACTGCGCTTCGGTTCGGGACTGGGTGACCTGGGCCAATTGCTGCTGCTGTGTCTGCAGGTCCTGCAGGAGAGCCGTGAGCTGCGACTGGGCTTGCTCACGGGCTTGCGTGATCTGTGTGAGCTGCGGCTGTACGGTCTGAAGCGACTGCTGCACCGATGTGAGTTGGGCCTGGAGCTGGTCGCGGGATTGGCTCGCCTCTGTGAGCTGCTGCTGCACAGTCCGGGACGTCTGCTGAATCGTGGCGAGCTGCGCCTGTGCCTGCTCGCGTGCCTGAGTGAGCTGAGCGAGCTGCCGCTCAGCGTCTGCCACCCTGGTCTGCAGGTCAGCTATTGTCCCTGCGGTGCGCTGCTGCTCATCGAGCTGTGCCCGCAGGGCCATCTCGGCTTGCTGCACGCGAGCGGTTTCAGCCCGGGTTTCCTGCAGCCGGCTCGAGGAGGAGAGCCATATGCTGAGTACCACAAGCCAGCCCAGGACGGCAGC
This sequence comes from Microvirga massiliensis, assembly GCF_001006805.1. Lineage (GTDB taxonomy): Bacteria > Pseudomonadota > Alphaproteobacteria > Rhizobiales > Beijerinckiaceae > Microvirga > Microvirga massiliensis. The sequence goes on from NZ_LN811381.1 coordinate 13,056, forward strand.
ACCGGCCAACGCCAGAGACACGGGTCGCGTCAACTCGGTGCGGTAGTCGATCGGCATCACGATGATCCTGGGCGCTGGTCCCTCGGTCTAACGCAGGAACGCCCTGCGCGTTGCCTCGGTACGCACGGAGGGTACACAGCAGGAGCCGGAGCTCAGGGCAGTTGACAGGAATGCCCCGGACCTCGCTCGAGCAACGTCATCACTCATCGGTGGCGGACGCCGGCTGACCTGTAGACGCTCAAGTTAGTCGAGGCGCCGGTCATCCATACACGTCCGAATTGGGCAAAGACCCGAGCTAACGAGATCGGGCCGCTTACATCAGATAAAGAAACTGCGTGTGTCAGTCTGCCCGAGGTTTTCACTGTTGTTTTCTGGTCTGTCAGACCTACATCGCCAAGATGCCTCGTCATACATCCCCGGCGACACTGGACCTGTTCGACTACGCCTGCACCGCTCCATCCCCTTCTCCTGCATCGGCGGCCCTCAAACGAGAAGTACACGGGCCAGATCTCGCGAGCCTCTCAGACCGTGCGCTGGCCAGGCGTTTAGCCGAGCTCCTGCAGGAGCTGCGGGAGCGCATGGGCCAGGACGGACAGAAGGCGAGCCGACCCGAGTTGGACCGTGCGGTTCAGGAGGCTGTCACGAGCGTTGAGAGCCTGGCCCAGAGTTCCAGGAGGCGCAGACGCTTTCGGCCTGCCGAAGCCACCCCCGTGATCCAGGACGCCAAGCGCAAGGCTGTTCGGGCTGTCCTTCGGGCCGGCCTCAGCCCCGGGCAGGTCGCGAAGCATTTCGGCCTGCCGCTTGCGGCTGTGCGCAAGGCCTCTGCTGAAAGGGATTAGCGGCTGTCAGCTCATAGGCCTCAGTGATGGGGCACCGGAGAAGGCTACGGGAACGCTGCTCACGGAGGGGCGTTGGCCCGCTTTGTGGGAACAGAGATGGCCAAAACTGTCAATCGGCGTTGAAGTTTGACCCTCGATCAGCATCCAATTGTGACCCCGCCGTCATAGACGAGGTAACGCCTTTTTGCGGCTCCATCAGATCCGGTTCTTGAAGCGCCAGCTCTCGTTGCCGGTCTCGACGATCTCACAGTGGTGGGTCAGCCGATCCAGCAAGGCCGTGGTTATCTTCGCGTCGCCAAAGACGCTCGGCCATTCACCGAAAGCCAGGTTGGTCGTGACGATCACAGAGGTCTGCTCATAGAGCCGGCTGATCAGATGGAACAGAAGCTGGCCACCCGACTGGGCAAACGGCAGATAGCCGAGTTCATCCAGGACGATGAAGTCCATCCGCGAGAGATAATCTGCCGTCCGGCTCTGCCGAGACCCGCGCGGGTCTCGGCATCAAGCCGGTTCACCAGATCAACCACGTTGTAGAACCGTCCTCGGAATCCGGAGCGAATGCACGCTCGCGCAATCCCAATCGCCAGATGCGTCTTGCCCGTACCGGTGCCGCCCACCAGGACCACATTGCGCTCATGGGCCAGGAACTCCCCGCCGGCCAGATCTCGCACGAGGCCTTCGTTGACCGGCGTGGCGGCAAAGATGAAGTCCTCGAGGTCCTTGGCCAGGGGCAGTTTGGCAATCGTCATCTGGTACTTGATCGAGCGTGCCTGCTTCTCGGCAATCTCCGCCGCGAGCAAATCGCCAATGACATGCTGCGGCTCATGACTGCGCTTGACCGCCGTCGTGATGATCTCGTCATAGGCTGCCTTCATGCCATAGAGCTTGAGGCTGCCCATGGCCGCCAGGATGTCAGAGCGTTCCATCACACAGCCCTCCTGATGCTGTCGTAGCGGGCACAATCGGCCCGCGGTTCATGCCGGAGCCGCAAGGCCTGTGGGGTCGCGATCGCCAGCGGCGGTGCTGGCTCGCGCCGCCGGGCGAGAATGTTGAGGATCACATCGGCGGACCAGACGCCCTCGCGCAGAGCCTCAGCGCAGGCGGCCTCAACAGCCAGCAGTCCGTCGCTCAGCACCGCTGTCAGGATGCGGACCATCTGGCGGTCGCCATCATGCCGGCCGGCGAGCTTGCGTCGGACGCGGTCAAGGGCCGCCGGCAGGACCCAGTCCTTGAAGGGAGCGCCATTCCGGAGAGCCCCCGGCTTGCGGGCCAGAACCGGCACGTAATGCCAGGGATCGAAGATCGTCTGATCCCGGCCGAAGCAGCGGACATGCTCCGCGACCACTCTGCCATCCTGGCGGCATTCGATTCGATCCGCATAGGCCCGGATCTCCACCGGGCGGCCGACCGCGTTAGCGGCCACCGAGTATTTGTTGGAGTCGAAGCGAACCAGACAGGTTCTGGAAACGGATGCCGGAACGGCGTGGAAGCCATCGAACGGTCCGGGATAGGGCACTAGACTGGTCCGCTCTGCCTCGAAGACCTGCCAGATGGTTTGGTCGCGGCGCT
>NZ_LN811381.1:16387-17933 GCF_001006805.1 Microvirga massiliensis
AGGGAGAACCGAGCAGGGGCGAGCGGTTGTCAGTCGTCTCCTGGAGCTTGTCCCTGATCTCACCGTCAGGACTTTTTCTGAGGAGACACTGTTTCGGTATTCAGGATACCTGCCGACGATCGTGGAGGGTTTGCGTCTTGCAGGGTTGCCGGAATAGCAGCAGCGAAGCACTCGACTCGACCCGCGTTCCACCCCGACAACGACATGGATCGCGATCAGCCACAAGTGACACCGCGTCGTTAGCCGACCGATTGCGCAGGTGGGTCTGCTCCGTTTGCCGTGGGATCCGGTATGATTCCTGACGAAGTGTGTCGTGCGAGGTGGCGTAGGTCGCGATGCTCGGCAGAGCTCTCCGTTCATCAGGAGATCAATCCTCTGGATGGCTGTGTCGCGGCATGATCGCCCGAGCGGAGGATGAAGGTGATGAGAACGGCAGTCGCATCGGCGACCCTCGCCTTGGCCGTCGGCGTGCTCACGACGGGCGCTTCCGCCCAAGCGACGCTCAACAACATCAGGCAGAAGGGCTTTCTGACCTGCGGCTCGAACACGGGTCTCGCGGGCTTCGGCCTGCCGGATGCGCAGGGCGACTGGACTGGTCTGGATGTCGAGTTCTGCCGCGCCATTGCCGCAGCCATCTTCGACGACCCGACCAAGGTCCGGTTCATTCCGCTCGCCGCCAAGGAGCGGTTCACGGCACTTCAGGCAGGCGTGGTCGATGTCCTCGTCCGCAATGCGACAGCAACGATGTCGCGCGACACGCAGCTCGGCCTCGACTTCCCGGCGATCAACTTCTTCGACGGTCAGGGCTTCATGGTCAGCAAGAGGCTCGGCATCGCCTCGGCCAGCGGGCTGAACGGCGCCTCGATCTGCACCCAGCAGGGCACTACGACCGAGCTGAACCTCGCCGACTACTTCCGTTCTCACGGTATGAAATACGAAGTGGTGATCTTCGCGACGCCGGATGAAACGTTCGAGGCCTATGAGACCGGCCGCTGCGACGCGCTCACGAACGATTCCTCAGGTCTCCATTCGGTGCGCCAGAAGGCTCTTGACCCGGACGATCACCTCGTTCTGCCGGAGATCATCTCCAAGGAGCCGCTCGGCCCGGCCGTCCGCCACGGCGACAACCAATGGGCCGACATTGTCCGCTGGACGCACAGTGCCATGCTGAACGCCGAGGAGCTCGGCATCACGAAAGCGAATGTCGAGCAGATGAGGAACTCGACCAATCCCGAGATCAAGCGTCTGCTCGGTACCGAGGGCAAGTTCGGCGAGGCTGTGGGCCTAACGAACGATTGGGCCTACCGGATCATCAAGCATGTGGGCAACTATGGTGAGAGCTTCGAGCGCAGTGTGGGAGAGAACTCACGGCTCAAGATCAAGCGAGGCCAGAACGCCCTTTGGACCAAGAGAGGTCTCCAGTACGGCTTGCCAATCCGTTAGCGGGTTAGCGGCCAAAGATCGTGAGACTGGTCAGTAGAGATCTACCAGCAGGGCGATACCTGATGGTGAGACCGGAGGGTAGTGTGCCGAGAGTTCTGCAAAA
>NZ_LN811381.1:18585-22469 GCF_001006805.1 Microvirga massiliensis
GGCCTCACGGGGATGGACCTCGGGTGAATAGGGCGGGGTTCGCTTCGTCATGGCTCCATCCTCTCAAGAGCGGGAGCCTCCGGCAAACCCGGTGCGGTTCACTTCCCGTGGTGGACCCCAGCCTGGGCCCTGGTCCGGTTGAACGGTGTCACCCGGCGTGACCTGCTCGACCAAAGACCCGATTGGTGGCTGCGTCTGAGCCAGCACGCTCGTTGATGCGAGAGCCAGAAGGCTCCCGGCAGTGAACACTGCGAGAAAATCTGTAAGTCCTGGACGCATAAGCAGTCCTCCACGCTGCGTGATTATGAGTGCTGTCGCCACATTCAACGCTCTGCCCATCTCTAACCCGGAGGCGTCCTGCCGATGCCGGGCGGGAGGTGAGCTGCAAGGCTCCCAACTAGCGGTATTTCACCTGGCGTGTGCCGAACAGGTCGAGACTGAACGGCGCGCGGTCCTCGCCGATCTCGCGGCTCACCAGCGCGTGCAGCTTTGCCAACATGCGCTCCACCAATTCCCTGTCATGGTCGGGGTGGTCCGGATGCGCCAGGTTCTCCAGCTCGCCCGGGTCGTTCACCAAATCGTACAAGGCCACGTCGCTGTGCGCGTACAGCTCGTCGAAGGTGGACGGGTTGCCGTACTCTTCCGGGCTGAACCAGCGCACCAGCTTGTGTTGGCGGTCCACCACAGCGCGGAAGAACGTGCGCTTGCTGAAGTCGGGCGCGCCGAACTTCTGTCCGACTTCCCGCAACGTTTGCTCCGCCTGCTCCCGGGCCAGCTCGGGATTGCCGGAGGGGCTGCTCGTAAAACTCGCGGTCGCCTTGAGGGCCCCGGTGACCACCCAGTCGTTATCGAGCGAATTCAGCCCGTCCCAGCACACGAGCGCCCCGTCGCCCGGTGCGCTGGCGCTGCCGCGCGGCCCGGCCCGGTCCGGATCGAGCACAGGAGCCAGGAGGCTGCGCCCCTTCAGGTGCGGATAGCGCTCCTGAATCTCGCGATCGCCGAGCCCGGCGAAGGCCAGCAGGGTCGGCGCGAGGTCGAGGTGCGATCCCACCGCCGCGGTGTGGCGGCCGCGCAGCCCACCGGGCGCGCAAACGGTCAGGTTCACAATGGCGGCCTCGTCGAAGGCCGTACCGCCCTTCTGGGTGGTGCGGTGGGCACCGTTCATCTCGCCGTGATCTTCGGTGAGGATCACCACGGTATCCTGCCAGAGGTTCAAACGGTCGACCGCATCGAGCACCCGCGTGAATTGCGCATCCGCCAAGCGCGTGCAGTTGATCAGGTAGTTGCGATGCTTGAGCCAGAGGTCGCGGCGAGCGTCCGGGATGCGCCCGTAGTTCAGGTCGGCGTTCTCTTTGTATGACCGCGCACCGTAGGGCTGGAGCCTGTAGTCGTCCGCGAAGTTGGCCGGCAGATCGACGTCCCATTGCTGCTGGAACCAGCCTAACCGCTGCACGGCAGACTGATGATCGGCGACCATGCCGTTGGGGTTGGGCGCCTGAACCGGGTCTGTGCGCAGGTACATGATATCATGCGGGTTGACGAGGCTGCACACCAGAAGCCACGGCTGGTCGAGTTCCAGCGCCTTGTGCTCCAGCCAGTCGATCGCCTCGAACGCGACCGTGTCGTCGAGTTTCTCTCCTTGGAGGGTAGCGCCGAACATATCGCCCCATTGCTGGTAGTCGGAGAAGCCGTAAGACTCGAGCGCGTCCTCGCCGGCCGGAACGTCCGACAGGTGCCACTTGCCCTTGAAGGCCGTGTGATAGCCCCGGTCGCGCAGCATGTGCCCGATCGTCGGGATGTCGCGCGACAATTCACCGATCCAGGCGAAGTTGGTGTTGTCCCACAGACCGGTGTGCTTGGCGTGCACGCCCGTCCACATGGTCGCGCGCGACGGCGTGCAGATCGGCACCGTGCAGTATTGCCGGTCGAAGGACACGCCCTGCCCTTCGAGGCGGCGCATCGCGGGGAACTGGACCGCGTTCGGCACCTGCATGTGGGTCTGCCACTGGTCCATGCACAGGATCAGGATGTTGGGCCTCGATTGGCGCCCGGCTGTGCCAGTGCCCGCCCTGTGCGACCCTGGCGTGGCCGTGGTCTGGGCCGAAGCCTGGGACGACAGGGACGCGGCCCCCGCCATCCCCAAGAGTACGCTGCGTCGATCGATCGTGTGTTCTGCCATGTGACCCGTCCCGCTCGTATTCTCGCTCTCATCGAGGTCGAGAACGCCGCTGCGGTGATTGCGAAGACCGTCAAAACGACTATCGAGAAGGCCGAAACCGTTCCGGTAGGTTACCCCACCAAGCTCTTGGTAGTCTTTGCTATCGAATGCCGCCTCGGAGCGCCTGACGTTGTAGCCTTCCTCCCAGGCGGGCCGCCAAGCCCGCCAGTCTCTCACTAGAGATGCCCGCCAGATATGTCCGCCCATAAGACGGCCTGCTGACATCCGGGGCTCTGCTGTGTGGCTGCCAGCGAGCCGGGGGCCGCGCGAAGATTACTGGACGCACTCCACGGGGACACGTTTCTGAGTCCGGTCGTCGTATACGGTCCGGCATTGCCGACCATTGATGGTTTGGATCTCGTGCGGAGCCGCAAAGGGAAAGGGCGAGCCCGGTGTGCCAGACACCGGAGTCCCCGGCGTGCCAGCTTCCGCAGTCCCAGTAGTCGTCCCACCGGTGACAAGACGCGGTTCGGGAACCACGACACTGCCCGTGGTGCCCGGCCCCACGCATTCCACGGGCACGCGGCGCTGGGTCCGGTCGTCGTAGACGGTCCGACAGGCTCGACCGCTATGGTCTGGACCTCATGAGGAGCCGCGAAGGGAAACGGCGAGCTTGGTGTGCCGGAAACGGGAGCCTGCGCCCCGGCGCTGCTGATGCAGCTGAGGGCCGTGAGACCGGCTCCAGCAGAAGTAGCAAAATGCTCCATGACTGTGTCTTCGTGCTTCGAAGGTGCCTCGGCCGAACGTTGGCACGTAGGGCCTAAGTGTCTGACTGAAAACGGCGCATGGAGGCATCCAATCCCGACCTGATAGAGCGGAGCCGGCTCGAAGTCGCCCGATCCAAGCCCTCTCACGTCGCTGGAATCCCAACCGCCCAGAGAGGCGGTGAGTTTTGAGTCAGACTCTAAGACGCGGGTGAGGCGAGGAGTGATTCCCCGCCGACTTGTTCACCGATGCTGTGAGTTGAGTCTGCCCTCAGTGCATCGGGCTGATCGGAACCTGCTGGTGATCTCCGAGCCGCTGCCGGCTTCTCTCCGGTGAAACGCGGTGCACTCCAGAACGCTACTTGGCGCCAGGGGTCGTCAGCCAGGCGCCAGCCGCCGCAAGCATCGCCTCGACGCCTGTGCGCAGCGTGGGATTGATAACGGGCGCGAACTCAGGCGAGTGGTTCGACGGGAGCTTGTTCAGGCTGCCGGTCCTTTCCGCTTCGGCATATTTTTGCGGATCGGTGCCGCCGACAATCCAATAGACTGAGGGGATGTTCCAGGCACGGGGGAGGAGCGAGAAGTCTTCGCTGGCCGACGCAGGACCAGTCGGCTGCACCCGCTCGGCTCCCAAGCGCTGTCGCAGAGCTTCCGCGACCTTCCGCGTCGCATCCTCATCATTGACGGTCAGGGGGAACCGACCCAGCATGGTGATCGCGGGCGGCTTCGGCGCGCCTGACGTTGTCGCCTCGCCGTTGACGATGCGCCTGATCGACGAGAGCACTTGATCACGCACCTGATCGTCGAGCGTCCGGACATTGAGCTGGAGCACAGCCTCGTTCGGGATGATGTTCGCACTCGACCCGGCTTGTAGGGATCCGACCGAGACCACAGCGTTGTCCGTCATGGCGATCTCGCGCGAAACCACGGTCTGGAGCCGCATCACCGCCGCCGCCGCCATC
>NZ_LN811382.1:0-7788 GCF_001006805.1 Microvirga massiliensis
GGGCCTCCTGCAACAGCGCTTCCGGAGATGGGCGCTTCTCGGGGTCGCGACGATCATCGGGCATGGCCGATCCTCATCCGCCGTTCCGGCCTATCCAGCCCGGACGCCGCGCGGTACTCAAGGGGCTTGCAGCCCGTCGAGTGCGAGATTGAGGGTCAGCACGTTGATGCGTGGCTCGCCGAGGACGCCAAGATTGCGGTCCTCGACATGCTTGTTCACGAGCGCGCGAACGCGGTTTTCGGAGAGGTGCCGCGCCTGGGCTACGCGCGGCACCTGGAACAGAGCAGCTTCAGGCGTGATGTGCGGATCGAGGCCCGAGCCCGAGGTTGTCACGAGGTCGATCGGCACGGACGCGTTCGGATTCTGTGCCTTGAGAGCGTCTACGTTGCCCCGCACGCGCTCGATCAGGGCCTCGTTCGTCGGGCCGAGATTCGAGCCCATCGAGTTTGCGGCGTTGTAGGGCACCGGCACCGACTTCGACGCATCTGCAGGGTCCGGACCTGTCGTCGCGGACGGTCGCCCGTGGAAGTAGCGGTCGCTGGTAAAGGCCTGCCCGATCAACTCGGAGCCGATCACCTGGCCGTCATGCTCGATCAGGCTGCCGTTGGCCTGCCGCGGAAACACCGTCTGTGCGATGCCGGTGATGGCGAGGGGATAGAGGAGGCCGGTGATCGCGGTCAGCGCCAGGATCATCACGAGGGCGGGGCGAAGCTGCTTGAGCATGGAGCAGGTCCTTCAGGCGAGGCCAACGGCAGTGATGACCATGTCGATGAATTTGATGCCGATGAACGGAACGACGAGACCGCCTAGGCCGTAGACGAGGAGGTTGCGCCGCAGCAGTGCCCCCGCGCCGATCGCCCGGTATCTTACACCCCTCAGGGCCAGCGGGATGAGCGCGATGATGATCAGCGCATTGAAGATGATAGCGGACAGGATTGCGCTCTGCGGGGTTTCGAGACCCATGATGTTGAGCGCGCCGAGCTGCGGGTAGATGGCAGCGAACATCGCCGGGATGATCGCGAAGTATTTCGCGACGTCGTTGGCGATCGAGAAGGTGGTGAGCGAGCCGCGCGTCATCAGGAGCTGCTTGCCGATCCCGACGATCTCGATGAGCTTGGTCGGGTCGGAGTCGAGGTCGACCATGTTGCCGGCCTCGCGGGCCGCGACCGTCCCCGTGTTCATGGCGACCCCCACGTCGGCCTGGGCGAGTGCCGGGGCGTCATTGGTGCCATCGCCGCACATGGCGACGAGCTTGCCTTTGGCCTGCTCTTCCCGAATGAGCCGGAGCTTGTTCTCTGGAGTCGCGTCGGCCAGGAAGTCGTCGACCCCCGCCTCGGCAGCGATTGCGGCTGCAGTCATCGGGTTGTCGCCCGTGATCATGACGGTACGGATGCCCATGCGGCGCAGTTCCGCAAAGCGCTCGCGGATGCCGCCCTTGACGATATCCTTGAGGTGAATGACGCCGAGAAGCCGCCCACCCTTGGCGACCGCAAGCGGCGTACCGCCAGCCCTGGCGATCCGCTCGGCCAGCACCTGGATCTCGCGGACGGTTTCCGCGCTGGTAGCCGGGCGGAGGACCTGGACGGCCGCGGCAGAGGTGACGGCCATTGGTACAGCCAGAGCGTTAACAGATTTCAGAACTGCATCGATGGCGCCCTTGCGGATCGAGGAGCCGTCGAGATCGACGCCGCTCATGCGCGTCTGGGCCGTGAACGGAACGAAATGGGCGTGCAACTGGCCCATGTCGCGGGCGCGGATCCCATGCTTCTCCTTTGCAAGCACCACGATCGAGCGCCCCTCGGGTGTCTCGTCGGCCAGGGACGCGAGCTGCGCCGCATCTGCGAGTTCCTGCTCGGACACGCCAGCAACGGGCAGGAACTCCGTCGCCTGCCGATTGCCGAGGGTGATTGTTCCGGTCTTGTCGAGGAGAAGCGTGTCGACGTCACCCGCTGCCTCGACCGCGCGGCCCGACATGGCGAGCACGTTGAAGCGCACCAGCCGATCCATGCCGGCAATACCGATCGCCGAGAGCAGCGCGCCGATCGTGGTGGGGATCAGCGTGACGAACAGCGCCACGAGCGCGATGATTCCGACAGCACCGCCCGCATAGCTCGCGTAGCCCGGGATGGTCGCGACGGCGAAGACGAAGATGATCGTCATGCCGGCGAGCAGGATGTTGAGCGCGATCTCGTTCGGGGTCCTCTGCCGCGCGGCACCCTCGACGAGCGCGATCATGCGGTCGAGGAAGGTCGATCCGGGTGCCGCCGTGATGCGGACCTTGACCCAATCGGACAGAACCTGGGTGCCGCCCGTCACCGCGGAGCGGTCTCCGCCGCTCTCGCGGATCACCGGAGCGGACTCGCCCGTGATGGCGGCCTCGTTGACCGACGCCACGCCCTCGATCACCTCCCCATCGGATGGGATGATGTCGCCTGCCTCGACGAGGACGACGTCCCCGGCCCTCAGGCTGGTGCCGGGCACGATGCGGTAGTTCCCGCCCTCGCCTCCCGGGAGGAGCTTCGCCTGCGTCTCGGTCCGGGTCCGGCGCAAGGATTCGGCCTGCGCCTTGCCGCGTCCCTCGGCGACCGCCTCGGCGAAGTTGGCGAAGAGAAGCGTAAACCAGAGCCAGAGGATGATCTGGAATGAGAAACCGGTCCCTTCCCTGCCCGTGGCGAAGTCGCGGATGAGCAGAACCGTGGTCAGGACTGTGACAACCTCGACCACGAACATGACGGGGTTCCTGATCAGGACGCGCGGATCGAGCTTGGCGAAGGCCGAGCCCAGCGCCGGGCCGAGAATGGCCGGGCTAACGATTGTTGCGGTCTTGGTTCTGGCCATTGGTGCGGACTCCGAGACCTCCGGTGAGGTGAAGGAAGAAAAGCAGTTGCGCGATCGCGGAGCGCGCGGGCTTCAGCCCGCTATGACGGCGACGAGGAGCAGACATCCGGTGGCCAGAAAAGCAAGAGCCGTGATCGCCAGGATCAGGTTCAAGGCGGGCGGATCCCGGTGGCGCCGGCTGTGGCGGTTGCCGCCCGGCAGGAGGAGGCGCGAACGCGAGGTCTTCATGGGCCACCTCAGCTCGCGGAGAAGGTCTGACCCGAGAGCATCGCGAGATGCTCGACGATCGGCCCGAGCGCCAGCGCCGGGAAGAAGGTCAGCCCGCCGACGATCAGGATGACGCCGACGAGCAGACCGACGAACAGGCCGCCATGGGTCGGGAAGGTGCCCGCCGAGGCCGGCACGGTCCTCTTCGCCGCAAGCGAGCCCGCCATTGCCAGCGCCGGCACAATGACGAAGAAGCGGCCGAACAGCATGGCCACGCCCAATGTCAGGTTGTACCAGAGCGTGTTGCCGGTGAGACCACCGAGGGCAGAGCCGTTGTTCGCCGCCGCCGAGGTGAAGGCATAGAGAATCTCCGAATGCCCATGCGGCCCAGGATTGGCGATCGACGATACCGCGAAGGGCAGGACCTCCGAGAGTGCGGAGAGGCCCAGCATGAACAAGGGCAGGACCAGGATGGCGAGCATCGCCATCTTGACCTCCTTGGCCTCGATCTTCTTGCCGACATATTCCGGCGTGCGACCGACCATCAGGCCCGCGACGAAGATCGCGATCACGACGAAGATCAGCATACCATACAGGCCTGCGCCAACGCCGCCGACGATGATCTCGCCGAGCTGCATGTTGATGAGCGGGATCATGCCGCCGAGCGGCATGAAGCTGTCATGCATGGCGATCACCGCACCGCAGGACGCGGCCGTGGTGATGACCGCGAACAGGGCTGAACTGGCAATCCCGAAGCGGACCTCCTTGCCCTCCATGTTGCCGCCCTCGACGCCGAGCGCCTGGATCAGCGGATTCCCGGAGGCCTCCGCCCAGTAGGTCACGGCAACGCCGGCGAGGAACAGCACGCCCATGGCCGCGAGGAGGGCCCAGCCCTGGCGCTCGTCGCCGACCATGCGGCCGAAGACGTTGGTGAGCGCCGCGCCGATCGCGAAGATGGAGACCATCTGCACGAGATTCGTGAGCGCGTCCGGGTTCTCGAAGGGATGAGCGGAGTTGGCGTTGAAGAAGCCGCCGCCATTGGTGCCGAGCATCTTGATCGCAAGCTGCGATGCCACCGGGCCAACGGCGATCGTTTGTTTGGCGTCCTCGAGCGTCGTGGCCACGATATATGCCGACAGCGTCTGCGGAACCCCGCGGAACACGTAGACCAGCGTCAGCACGATGGAGATCGGCAGCAGCACGAACAGCGTCGCGCGGGTCAGGTCGACCCAGAAATTGCCGATCGAGCGCGCCGACGCCCGCGCGAAACCTCGGATGAGCGCCACGGCAACTGCGATGCCGGTTGCCGCCGACACGAAGTTCTGCACGGTCAGCCCGGCCATCTGCACGAGATAGGACATCGTGCTCTCGCCACCGTAGTTCTGCCAGTTCGTGTTGGTCGTGAACGAGACGGCCGTGTTGAACGCGAGATCCGCGGGCACGGCGGCCATGCCCTGCGGATTGAAGGGCAGCGCGGCCTGGAGCCGTTGCAGGAGGTAGAGCAGGACGAACCCCGCGAGATTGAAGAGCAGCATGGCAGTCGCATAGGTCAGCCAGTGCTGCTCCTCGCGGTCGTCGATGCCGCCGAGCCGGTAGAGCGGGCGCTCCAGCGGGCGGAGGAAAGCGAACTCGCCGTCGAGGACGCGCGTCATGTACCAGCCGAGCGGCTTCACGAGCGCAAGAACGATCGCGCAGAAGAGGGCGATCTGGATCCAGCCATTGAGGGTCATGGGGGCGATCCTCAGAACCGCTCGGGACGGACCAGGACGTAGATGAGGTAGAGCAGGAGTCCGGCGGCCACGACGGCTCCGAGTGCGTATTCCAGGATCATCGATGCGCTCCTAGAGACGCTCGCAGGCAATTCCGTAGCCGGCGGACAGGGCGAAGAAGCCCAGGCCCGTCGCGATTACGATGAGGTCGAGCATGTCGGTCACTCCCCGGATCATCCGCGGTGCGCAGGGCGGCCCGCGGGTGCGAAGCCAGCATCGCGTCCACCGGCACGGGCGAGGTGGAAGCGTCCGCACCGAATGAGTGACGATGACCGCGTAAGGAATCGAGAGGGCGGCGCGCGCGTCGATGTGAAGATTCCATAAAGATTTCCGGGGGTCGGCGTTCTCGCGGGTGTCGGCACCGGTCGGCCACGTGCCGCCGTGTTGCCGCAAGGCCGCGCGCCATTTTCCACATGGCATCCTTGCGTGAGTCCCTGGGCGGTCTGACCGTGCGCGGCGTCACCGGTGATCGTGCTGTCGGAGGACGGCGGACGAAGCGATCGGCGCATGAGTGCCGGGCGGTGTCATGACCGGAACGGATCGTGAGCGACGCATGCCGCATCAACACGCGGATCGAGGCATCGACCTGCGTCTGCGCACTGTCGCGCGGTCCCGATCAGAATGGATCACGGCCCAGCATGGTCATGACGGCCGTGACGATGACCCCTGAGAGAAGGCTTTCCAGCAAGGCAAGCCCGGGCGCATCGGGGAGCGCCATGCGATGCAGGAGATACCCACCGGACACGATGGCCGTTGCCGCGAGATACAGGAAGATGACCCGGACATGTGCACGCATCGACATGCCCTCGATCGAGGCATCGCGCCCACGGGACCTCTGGGTCGCGGAGTCCTCGCGGACCGGCCCGCTCATCAGATCGTGACCCGCGCCCCCACCTCGACGGCCCGATCCTCCGGGATGCAGAACTGGTCCGACACGTCGCTCGCGGAGCGCGCGAGCGGGATGAAGATGTAGTCCTCCCACAGCGACAATCCCGCGTCACGCGAGGGTTGCAGCGCCCGCCGCGACAGGAAGAACGAGGCGTTCTCGAGATCGAAGTCGGCGGCCTTGAGTGCTTTCGGGACGTTCGGGTGTTCCATGAAGCCGAACCGCACCGTCACCCGCGAAAACCGGTCCGAGAGCTTTTCGGTGGTGACCCGGCTCTCATCGCGGAGACGCGGCACCTCCTCGGTGGCAACGGTCAGGATGATGTTCTTCTCGTGCAGCACCTTGTTGTGCTTCAGGTTGTGGAGAAGGGCGGCCGGCACGTCCTGGGCGTTCCCGGTCAGGAAGATGGCGGTCCCAGGCACCCGTGGCACCGTGCTCTGTTCTGCCGTCCGGATGAACTCGGCCAGGGGCGGACGGTCCCGGTACGTGATCTCCGCCAGGAGGTGCGTGCCCTTGCGCCAGGTCCGCATGAGGATGAACAGCCCGGTGCCCGTCAGCAGCGGGAACCAGCCGCCCTGCGGGATCTTGAGCACGTTCGCCGACAGGAAGACGAGCTCGATTGCCAGGAAGGGCGCGATCACCAGCGCGGCGAGCGCCGGCGACCAGCGCCAGAACTTCCACGCCACGATGAAGAGCAGGCAGCTCGTGATCACCATGTCGCCCGTAACCGCGATACCGTAGGCGGCGGCCAGCGCACTCGAGCTCTCGAACAGCACGACGAGCAGGATCACCGCGAACAGCAGGAGCCAGTTGATGAGCGGGATGTAGATCTGGCCCTTCTCGGTCTCGGAGGTGCGCAGGACCCGGAAGCGCGGGATCACGCCCAGGTGCATGGCCTGCTGCGAGACCGAAAAGGCGCCGGTGATCACCGCCTGGCTCGCGATGATCGTCGCCACCGTCGCGAGAATGACCATCGGCAGCAGGGCCCATGCGGGGTAGAGCAGGAAGAACGGGTTCTCGAGCCCCTCGGGCGCGGCGAGCAGCATGGCGCCCTGCCCGAGATAGTTGACCGCCAGCGCCGGGAAGACGAGCCCGAGCCAGGCGGTGCGGATCGGCGCGCGCCCGAAATGGCCCATATCGGCATAGAGGGCCTCGGCTCCCGTCACCGAGAGGAAGACCGCACCAAGAGCGAGGAGCCCAGCCGTCCCATGGTTCATCAGGAAATCGAGGCCATACACCGGATTGATCGCGGCGAGGATGCTCAGGTCGTCCCGGATATGCATCAGGCCGCCGAGGGCCATGACGAGGAACCATAAAGCGGTGAGCGGCCCGAAGAAGGATGCCACGCTCGCCGTGCCGAACCGCTGGACGGCAAAGAGCGAGATCAGGATCGCGAGGCTGAGCGGCACCACGTAGGAATCGAAGGCGGGCGTCACGAGCTTCAGGCCCTCGACCGCGGAGAGCACCGAGATCGCCGGCGTGATGATGACGTCGCCATAGAACAGCGACGCGCCCACCATGCCGAGGACGATAGTCGCCCCGGCGGCGCCACCGAGCGCACGCTGCGCGAGCGTCACGAGCGAGAGGGTGCCGCCCTCGCCCTCGTTGTCGGCGCGCAGCACGAGGACGACATACTTGAGCGTCACGATGATGGTCAGCGCCCACAGGATCAGGGACACCACGCCCAGCACCATCTCGCGGGTCAGCGCGCCGGCGCCCGCATGCCCGGTGGCCGCGGCTAGGCTCTCCTTGAGGGCATAGAGCGGGCTCGTGCCGATGTCGCCGTAGACGACGCCGATCGATCCCAGGGTCAGGGCCCAGAAAGAGGTCGGTGCAACGTGGGATGCTCGGTAAGGCCCGCGGCGACTCCTTCGTGTGCACGTGTCCCTGCCGCAGCCATGATCCGGTTCCCGGAGAGCAATGCGATGGCCTTGGCTAACGTGGCTCCGGGGTGCGGGTTTCACCGGAGCGGCCGTGATCGCCGAACGACCTCGGTCGGATCCGGCGCGGTAGGAGCGAATGGCGGGTGGCAGCGGGTCGCCGATACGTGGGCATCGGGTGAACGACGCGCCGTAAGTTCACGTCCTA
>NZ_LN811382.1:8712-11725 GCF_001006805.1 Microvirga massiliensis
GATTCACGTGACTAGGATGCATTCGCGTTCGTGCCCCAGCGGCGATGCAGGAAACGCTCCCAGGGCGAGAACAGGACGCGATCGGCCAGCAGCCCGATCAGCACGATCACGATCATGACGCCGATCACCTGCTCCATGGCGTTCAGCTCGCGCCCGTAATGGAGCAGGTGGCCGAGACCGAACCCGGTCAGGATCGAGACATAGATCTCCGCCGCCATCAGCGAGCGCCAGGCAAAGGCCCAGCCCTGCTTCATGCCGCTGACCAGGAAGGGCAGCGACGCCGGCAGGATCACCCGCGTCCACTTGTGGAAGCCCTCCGAGCCCATCGTGCGGGCCGCGCGGGCATAGATCGGCGGGATGTTGCGGGCCCCGTTGTCCGTCGCGATGATCACCGACCAGACCGTGCCCATGACGACGACGAACAGCATCGCGCCTTCGGTTTGCCCGAACCAGATCAGGGCGAGCGGAACCCAGCACACGCTCGGCAGGGTCTGGAGTCCGAGCGCAAGGGCACCAATGGTGTCCTCGAGCGTGCGGGAGGTGCTGGTCAGGAGCCCGAGCGGAAGGCCGATGATGACTCCGGCCGCATAGCCGATTAGGAGCCGCTTGAGCGTGACCCAAGCCGCTTCCGGAAGGGAGCCGTCGAGCAGCGCCCCCCAGATATACTCCGCGACGTATAAGGGTGATGGCAGGAGCACCGCCGACCAGCGGCCGCTGCGCACGGCCAGTTCCCAGAGGATGCCCAGCGCGGCGAAGAACAGCAGCGCGACGAGAACGCGTTTCATTCGGACACCGCCCCTCTCAAGGTGCCCTTCAGGGCCGCAGCAATTCCGGATGTGTGGCTCGCCAGGGCCGGGCTGTTGATGTCGCGCGGGCGGGGCAGCGGGATCGCGAAGACCTGCGCGATGCGGCCCGGCGAGGGCGACATCAGGACGATCCGGTCTCCCAGGCAGACGGCCTCCCGGACATTGTGGGTGACGAACACGATGGTCTTGCGGCTGTCGCGCCAGATGCGCTGGACGTCATCGTAGAGCTGATCGCGGGTGAGCGCATCGAGCGCCGCGAAGGGCTCATCCATCAGCAACACCTGCGGATCGGGCGCAAGCGCCCGCGCGAGGGCGACGCGCTGCTTCATGCCGCCGGACAGTTCGTGCACATGCGCGCGCTTGAAGCTCTCGAGCCCAACGAGCTGGAGGAAGCGGTTGGCGATGTCCCGCCTCTCGCGGTTGGTGAGGTCCGGCCGCAGCTTCAGGCCGAACATGACGTTCCCGAAGGCATCGAGCCACGGGAACAGCGCCGATTCCTGGAACATCACGAGGCGCTGCCGCCCGGGCCCCTGCACGAGCTTGCCATCGGCCAGCACGCGGCCGCTGTCCGGTAGCGTCAGGCCGGCCATGATGTCGAGCAGGGTGGACTTGCCGCATCCGCTCGGGCCGATCAGGCAGACGAACTCGCCCTCCGTGACATTCAGGGACACGTTGTCGAGCGCCTGCACGGTGGCGCGCGACGAGGTGTAGCGCTTCGACACGCCCTCGACCACGAGCTTCGGCGCGAGACCTGCCGCCGCTTCCCCGGTGTCCCTCATCAGGGTGTCTCGATCAGACGCGACAGGTCGGGCACCCCGCGCAGGAAGCCCACCTGCTGGGCGCTGGTCACGAAGGCCTGGAAGGCCGGCAGGCTGGTTTCCGGCGTCACGGTCATGCGGCTCCAGGCCCGGGCGACAAGCTCGGGAGACATCTCGACGCGGAACGTGGCCTGGAGTTCCTCGCGCGCCAGGCGCTGGGCCTCCTCGGGGTTCTGCCTGATCCAGTCGGTCAGCGCGCGATGGGCGGCCACGAAGCGCCGCGCGAGGTCGCGGTTCCTGGCGAGAAAGGCCACGCTGGACACGAGCACGGTCGTGATCGCCTCCTTCTCCTCGACCAGCACCCGGCCGCCGGCCTCCGCCTCGAGGCGCGAGACCCAGGGCTCGACCGTCCAGACGGCATCGAGTTGCTTGCTCCGGAACAGCGACAGTTGGTCGGGGTTCGAGGTGGGCACGACCTGGGCGTCGCCGCCCGTCTGGGTGATGCGCAGCCCGCCCGTGGCAAGCCACGCGCGGGCTGCGACGTCCTGGGTGTTGCCGAATTGCGGGGTGGCGATGCGCTTGCCGCGGAAGTCGGCAGGCGTGGTGAGCCCGGCATCCGGTTGCACCACGAGGGCCGAGCCGCCGTTCACCGCCCCCGCGATGACCCGGATCTCGTTGCCGCGCGAGCGGGCATAGGCGTTGAGCGCCGGGTTCGGCCCGACATAGGTGAGATCGAGCGAGTTGGCGAAGATCGCCTCCATGGCGCTCGGGCCGGCATTGTAGGCATACCACTCGACCTTGACACCGGGACCCAGCCGCTCGGCGAACCAGCTCCTGCCCTGCCGCTCCAGGGCGCGACCCACGAGCGCCTGCACATGGGTGATGTTGGGAAAGTGTCCGACCCGCACCGTGGCACCCTGTGCCACGGCCGGAACATGCCCCGTCAGGAACGAGAACGCCGACAGGACGAGGAGCCGCACGCCGAACCGCATGGGCAATCTCCCGCGAGATGGGTCACGCTAGGCGCTCTCCCGTGTGGGTCAACGGATCCCGGGCCGGGAGAAAACAAACTCAATCGTATCGCCGTGGGTACTGTCGGTCGGAGTGCCATAAGCCAGGAGGATGGGCCTTGCAGGCAGGCGATTGGGACGTGGTGCTGCACCTGGTCCGCGCGGGCCAGGGCGACGGCTTCGCGTGACGCCACGCGGCCAACCAGTCCCGCGGCGCTGCCTGAGAGATCGGCCGGTGCCGCGGCAATCCTAGGTCAGGCGGACAAGAACCCCCAATGTCTCGAGATCCTATGCGGCAGTACTGGCCCTTTTGAGCAGCGCCACTTGCGGCGGCACCTGTACCAGGGTTGGCGTATGCCGTGTCCGCCGAGAGCATCACGATGGGCGAGACGCTTCTCCTGCCCGATGCCTCGAGTCCGGCGCTGCTCCGGATGCCCAG
>NZ_LN811382.1:12377-15875 GCF_001006805.1 Microvirga massiliensis
GATCGCGATGTGAGTGGTGTCCTTTTTCGTTCCCGTCGAGTCACCGGGGCCGGTCGGGGGCGGCTCTGGGGTCGTGCCCGTGACGGTCGGGGTCAGGGCCGCTCGTCCCGTGCCCCCATCCCGGTCGAAACCCACGTGACTGAAGGGCGTTGTTGGGTTTTGGGCGGGACCATCCATGACCGACGAGCAACATCACGATCTTCCGGCGAAAGTCCGCAAGGGGCGAAGCAGCCCTGACGCGGCGCTCCCTCGACCCATCCAGGAGCACCTCGCCCGCCAGCTCCGGGCCGCCTACCACGAGCGGCAGGACAAGCCGGCCTTCCTCGGGGACGCGGCACTCCCGCGGGAGTTCGACGGCTACCTCTACCGCCTGTGGTCAAGCGAGACGGCCCACAGGCGCAGGCGGGCGGGCGCATGCGGCCTTGCCGCCGTCCAAACGGCACTCATGGGTGTGAGCGCATAGCAGGTTTCAATCCTCTCCCTTGAGGCCGGCAATTGCTCGGCCTCTGCCGTGTTTTGTCCGGCAGCCTTCAGGCGCGTGATCAGGGCCTTCTGCTTGGCGCAACGCTTCCTCGGCCTCAGTCTCGTCCAGTCCGCTCATCCGGGCGTCTCTAAGTTCCGACAGCCGCCTTTCCGGGACGCGGAATCATCCATCCCGGAACATCGCTCAAGCGGGTTCGCAGTCCTCGAGGTCGGCCTCGTCGAAGACCACCTCTGGGACCTTGCAGGGCGGGCCCTCGAACCAACCTTCCTGCTCGGCCTCGGCCTGCGTGAGCCGCCGCGTTCGCGGGTGACCGTCCTCGATCACCGGGAGCTCGACGGGATCGACGCGGATCGCGACGATGGTCCGCTGCCCGATGTCGGTGCAGCGCCACCGTGCGCCGCTCGAGGTCCGGAACTCGTGGCCGATGCGGAACTCCGCGTGCCTCATGGCCCGGCATCGTAATCCTCTGACGGCGATTGCCAAGCGCGGGTGCGCCGGAGCATCGCCCCAGGAGCCTCGTTGATCGCACGCAGGGTTCCCGGATCCGTTCGCGGGTCGGGTTGTGCACCGACTGGGTCGCACATCGGAGATGAATCTCGTCTCGATGAGAGCCCGGGTTTCTCACGCCTGGGTCGAGGCCCCGGGGTGTGTCGGCATGCCTGTCCTCGATGATGTTCACCACGCAACCGCCGATCCGTGTTTGGATCGGCGACCACCAGGGCAGCAGGGCTTCCTCATTCCAGGCACGCAACCAACCCGAACCAGGTGGCCTCATCCCAGTAGGTGAGAGACCGGCCGAAGGGCCATTCACCCCGCCCAAGCGCGAGACCGAGGCACAGCGCTCCGGACAGCCCCGCCAGGTCGAAGAAGGAGCTCGGGTATCCGGCCACGATCTGGCAGGCTCCGATGACAACAAACGTCACGAGCTTGAGGCCAAACCGCGCCGCGACAGGCGAAACAGCGATCATGACGATTCTCTATGGCCGTCGCAGCTCTCACGATACCGCGTGCGCCAGATCGCGGCTTGTCCTGTGTGAGCCGGACCGCGAGATCATTGTCCATCCTCACGCACCAGGGTTCATCGGGCGACTGCGGCCGAGGACAAGTCACGGACCGCGGGCTAGAACCAGCCGCGCCACTTGAACCAGAGCAGCGGAATGACGGCGCTGACCAGGATCACCGCCAGCCCGAACGGGTAGCCCCACGCCCAGTCGAGTTCGGGCATGACCTTGAAGTTCATGCCGTAGATGCCGGCCATCAGCGTCGGCGGGATGCCCACCACCGAGGCAGGCACCGCGCAGCACCAAGAATTCCGATCTGGTTCCAGGGGACAAGAGGTGCCGGGGCATTGGCCCGAGCCATCCCTGCCCTGCCGAGCGTCGGTTCGTCTCACCGGGCCGGCGCACATGCAGCCACCCAGCGTCTGGGGTTTCGGAGGGATTTCGGAGGGTTCTCGCCGGGGTCGCCGCCGCCCTACGCTGCTCACGGTTAGGGCGGCTATTTGAGTGAGTGCATCCGGGGTGAGCGCACCGCCTCCGGCAGGCGAGAACCCGGCGAGAGATGCCAGACCAACAGCGTGGCCGACCTCGGGTTCCAGCGAGCCTGTAACGTGGGTTAGAAATCGTTTATTCCTCGGGAACGGGGCCGAGACTGGCCCGTTCCTCGCGTAGCTCCGGCAAGAGAGCGAAATCGGAGGAACGCCGCCATGGCGCGCAGCGCGACGGGAGACCGGTCGCAGAGCCAGCCTGTTGCTACGACCGGTGTGCAGAGCAGCAGCCCGCGCCGGAGCGCTCAGGTCGAAGCACAGGACCGGATCATCGCGGGGCTGCGCGCCATGTGGGCGGACCTGCTGGCCCGGCCCGTGCCCGCCCATCTTCTGCACCTCGTCCGCGAGTTCGAGCGGAAGGGCGCTGACAATGACTGTTGAACCCTCCCTACGCGACGAGATGCTTGCGGCGCTCCCGAGCCTGCGCGCATTTGCGCTCTCGCTGAGCAACGATCCGGTTCTTGCCGACGATCTCGTGCAAGAGACGATCCTGCGCGCCTGGGCGAACACGTACCGCTTCGCGCCGGGCACCAATCTCCAGGCCTGGCTCTTCACCATCCTGCGCAACGTGCTCCTGTCCGAGTGGCGGAAGCGCAAGCGGGAGGTCGAGGATGGGGACGGGTCCTACGCCGCCACCCTGAGGGCGTATCCCGACCAGCAGGACCATCTTGACGTCGACGACCTCCGGGCGGCGCTTGCCAAGCTGCGGCTGGACCAGCGTGAGGCGCTGCTGCTCGTGGCCGCGCAGGGCCTGTCCTACGAGGAAGCCGCCGCGGTGTGCGGCGTTCCCGTCGGCACGATCAAGAGCCGCGTCAACCGCGCCCGGCACCGGCTGCCCGAACTGTTGGGCCTCGACGGCGCTCCGGACCTCGGCCCTGACAATGTCACGAAAGCGGCGCTGGCTAGCCTGAGCCTCGGATCACCCGCATGAAGAAGGCCCGCAAGCTCTATGACAGTCCGAATGGCGACCACTGATATCTGATCCGGCATCCGTCCGGCGCGGTGTTCGTGTGCCACGAGGCCAACATCGCCCGGCGGGCAGGTCGAGCATGTCGGAATCGCCGAATTCCTGAGTACCGGACTGGGTCCGGAGCAGCAGGAACTCCTGCGCCTGATCGGAACCCTCGTGGACGAGCATCCGGCTCATCCGTGATGGCCCGCTCTCGCCAACAGAAGGCCGTCCTCCGGCCAGGAACGGGGCTGTCGAGCGGGTATTTTCCAGAGGCAGATCCGTGGCCCTCTCACGGCCTGCCCACCGCCCCAGGAGGAGGCCAGGTTAACCCGGGCGAGCAATCCATGAGCGTCCTGGCAGATCACCTTGGCGGAGCGCCTTACGTTGCGTTAGGGCTTGCGTCGTTGAGTTGTTGAAGGGCCACTCTGCCCGCTTGGATCGTCCCGGCGGGCCGTCTTTTGCGGCACCCTGGCAGAGCACCCCGAGGTGACGGCGGTGAACCGCGCCGGGATTCCC
>NZ_LN811383.1 GCF_001006805.1 Microvirga massiliensis
TCCCGGGAGACTTCATCCGGCTGTCTGCTCACGGATTCTGATGAGGTCGGCAGGGTGCATCAGTCCCAAGGTCCACAGCCGAGATCGATATGCGGAGGCGCCCTGGATACTCCGAGGGCGCCTCCGCGTCGGCGGATCAGACATTCTGGCGGGAGCCGGTCGTGCTCGTCGCCTGCGTGCCCGTCATGCCGCTGGCGCCTGGCTGCTGGACCCGCAGGTTGTTCTGCACGTGCTTCACGCCGGAGATCCGTTCCGTGATGTCCTCGGCCCGGCGCTTGGCCTCGCGGCTGTCGACCGTGCCCGACAGCGTGACTTCGCAACCCGAGACCTGCACCTCGATCTCGGAGGCATCGACGAACGGATCGTCGCTGAGGCGATCGTTCACGTCCTCGCGGATGCGATCATCCGAGCGCGTGTAGTTCTTCGGACCACGCCCGCGATGCTCGCCGCGCATGTCCTCCCGGCGGCGCCGTTCCGCGTCCTCATCCCCGAACCAGGACGACACCTCGTCCGAAGCGCGATCCCAGAAGCCGCGCTCCTCACCGCGGCGGCCATAATCCCCGGAGCTCCAATCCCGCGCCGCGGCGACGCGCTTGTGGTCACCCGGCTCGCCGGGAGCGGATCAAAGCGATGCACGCGAACGGCCATGGCCCCGGCGCGATTTCGAAGGAACTCGGATGTTCCAGGACACAGGTGTATAGGGTGCTTCGCGACGGTGATGCAGAGGCGTCAATCACGCCAAGCGAGCCCGGTGCTTACCTGCCCTGCACCTAAGCAGGATTCCGTTGGCTGTCACACAGCGGTAGGATTGATGAGGCGCACCGATGGCGGTGGACTTTGATCATGGCCAGACGACCTCGTGTGACGGCGAGTGGGGCGCAGGGGGCGGAGTTGCGGGAGCTGTCGCGCTCGCCGCGGCGCGACGAGGCGGATCGTGCGCGGGCCATCCTGCTGTCGCTTGAGGGCTGGACGAGTGAGGCGATTGGCACGGCCTTCGGGGTGACGGCGGACGCGGTGCGGCACTGGCGCAACTGGTATGCGACCGACGACGTCGAGGCGCTGCGGGCCGCGGTGGTGCCGGGGCCCTCGGGCGAGCGCGGGCTGCAGGCGCTGTCGATCGCCGCGGCGATCCTATCCGAGCCGGTGGAGAACCGCTCGAACTGGACGCTCCCGCGGCTGCAGGCCGAGATCGAACGGCGCGGTGGCCCGCCGATTTCGACATCCCGGCTGAGCCTTCTGTTGCGGGAAAAAGGGGGTTCCGTTGGCGGCGGCCCCGGCACGCGCTGACCGGTCGGCAGGATCGGGACGCCGTTGACCGCATCGGGTTGCGGCTTCGTCTGCGCAAGGCGCAGGCGGCAGCCGGCGACATCACCCTGCTGTTTGGTGACGAGGCGGAGGCGCTCACCCATCCGTATCTCGCCCAGGCCTGGGCACGGCGCGGCGCCGATCTGCGGATCCAGGCGCCGGGCCAGGCCCAGAAAGTTGCCCTGATGGGGGCGCTCGACGCCGTCACGCGCGAGGTGAGCGCGCGCACCAAGCGCAGCGCCGATTTCGTGGCGCTCCTCGAAATGATCGAGCACCGCTACGGGCCAGAGGCGAGCGGGCCGATCCGGCCGGTAGTGCTGGTCCTCGACAATGGCCCCGTCCACACCAGCAAGCTGACCACCAAGGCTCTCGCCGCCCGCCCCTGGCTCACAGTCGAGTGGTTGCCCAAACACGCACCTGAATTGAACGAGATTGAACGCGCCTGGCGTGACCTGAAGCGTCACTATCTCGCCCACAGGACGTTCGCCGATGCCAATGACCTCCAAGCCACCATCCATCACGCCGTCATCACCATGAACCGCGAGCGCACCCAAACGCAGTCGTGTGACAGCCTACGAAGTGCTGCTTAGCCCCCGCAATCCTGTGCAGGCTCACCTATTGCGGCGTCTATCCATCCGTTTACGCCCAAGCGCCGCGATCCTCGAACGTAGGATACTTCCTGTCACAACGCTCAAAGCGCCTGCGCAGGAAGAATACTGCAGCCACGTTTCACCTGTGTGAAGGCGAGGAGGCAATCCCTTCCGGTAGAGCAAGCATGAGCCTGTTCTTCCTCCCAACATCAACGGGCCTCAACTGCAGCCCTGCCAGCCCTCCTCGGCAGGGCCTTTCTTTCTCGGTGCGCAGTGGTCGCAATAGCTAACGAACGCCGACCGCGAGCGCGAAGGCGAAGTTGGCCGAATGTCCGTTCCCGCCTCACAGTATCCACGTCGCTGATCGAAGGCACGAGTTCGGCGCTTGAAAGAGTGAGGAGCACAATGTAGCCGTAGGTTCCAACTGCGCGGGAACACGGTGGGCGACGCCATCGCTCGCCTCGTGCTACGTATCGCAATGACCGACCTGCATAGGCATAGTGGAAGTCACCCATTCAGCCCTCCTCGATCTCCGCGCCCCCGAGCCAAGCGAGGACGGCATCGAGAGTTGGGAATCGGTGCTCGACTTTCGTGAAGGGCGATGGAATGGCATCGGGCGGTGCATCGTCCAGGAGCTCCGCTCTCCATGTTGCGGCTCGTGGCCCATTCTTCACGACGCCGCCAATGAGTTCGCCATCGAGTTTAAGGTCGTAGCTGCCAGGAGCGAGTTTATGGAGGGTATAGGGCAATTCAGCCCTTCCTTGTCAGATAATAACGTCGGTGAGAGTATGAGGGCAATCTAGCTCAGGGCACCAGTCGAGCGTATCATCAGAGCCTCGATCTGTTCAGCGAGGGCCTCGCGACGGATCGGCTTCCGCACAAACACCGCCGAAGGCGCGAGGTCTCCCTCATCCGGAAACGCCTTGCCCGAGATGACGAGCACTCCCACTTCCGGCCAGCCCTGCGCGACAAGTCGCGAGAATTCGAACCCGTCGAGAGAGCCGGGCATGTCAACGTCCGTGAGCACGACGCTTACACCATCGCGATGCTTCAGGATCTCGAATGCTTCGTCAGCATCCTGGGCCTCGAGTGCCCAATAGCCAGCCTCCCGGAGGACATCGACCTGTGTTGCTCTTACGAGTGGCTTATCTTCGACAAGGAGAACGATGGGCTGGTTCAGAATAGGTCCACGCGGCTTCATAGGTGCAAGAACGACGAGCCGAAGACCTTGTTCCGCATCGCAGCCGGAACGTGAGAAGACACCACCACGCGCCCGCAGCCGTAAGCGCCATCCGATACTTCGTTTTCAGCACCACTCAATGCGATGCTGAGAGAATGAATGCCGTGGCTCATAGGCCGGAGGTCAAGTCCGCCCGCATCTTGTCTTGCAACTTGTCGAGTTTGCGCAGGTAGGGCTCACGTTCGCGGCTGTGGCGACTCTCCCGTTCTGCACGCAGGCGTGCCCGTGCAGCCTCAGAATTGGGCCACCGCTCAATCCGCTCGCAATCCCGCTCGAAGCGACACTCGATGTCCGCCAGAGCCGCCAACGTGGTCTGGACCTCGGAAAGGAGATCGTCGGGTGACTGGAAAGCCTCCTTGGCCCGGGCTTTCAGACGATGGGCAAGCGCATGGCTGCGCATCTCAGGCCTCCTCAAGCTGATGGGTTTCGTCAACGGTTCGGCGCGAGCCCGAATGCCGTCATTCAGTTCAACAAGCGCCCTGCCGCCCTGTTATGGCTATGCGCCGCCTTTAGGCTTCTCGATCATGCGAAGCCCCCACCCAACCGGTTGGCCGGGTCTCCTGTGACTACCGCTGATCTCCGACCTGCGGTGGCGGCATGGTCACACAGTGCCGGTTCTGCTCCTCCAGGATGCACTGGGCAAGTCGGCGGGCGAGCACGAAGGAGTCCGTTGGCTTGCGAAACAATGACGGCTCCTTGCAGTGCCCTCGGAGCTTCAGGGGCATCTCGCTTCCCGTGTGCAGCACCACAGGGATATCGCGGTCGAGCAGGGCCTCGGCCACAGGCGTGATTTCTCCATCCAGAAGATTGCAGTCGAGGATGGCCCCGTCGATCCGGTCCTCGGTCAGAAGCTCGAATGCCTCGCTGAGGCTCGCGGCAGGACCCAGCACCTCGCCTCCGGTTTCCCGGCCAGTTGCGGCTATATCCAGAGCCGTGAGGGGTTCGTCTTCGGCAATCAGAACTCTCGACTTCGGAAGCATGGATGGCCTCGCACGTGGTCTTCAGGTCAACTTCGCCCATCCCCGTGTCTCTCGACGGGGTCAAAGCCGCAGAGCCACTCCCGTTCCGACGGCCAAGTAACATAAGTTAAAAAATCGTTTGTTCCTCCGGAACGTGGCTGCACCAGCGTCGTTCACCCGCACAGCTCCACCAAGCGAGCAGATCCGAGGAAACGTCGCCATGGCGCATGGCCCAACGAGAGATTGGCCGGAAGGCCAGCTTCCTGCTCCTGCGGGGGCGTGGAGCAACAGGCTGCAGCGCAGCGCTCAGGTCGAAGCGCAGTTCCGGATCATCGTCGGGCTGCGCGCCATGTATGTAGATCTCCTGGCGGAGCCTGTGCCGGATCGCCTGCTGGAACTCATCCGAGAATACGGGACAACAGAGACTTCGCGGCATGACAGTTGAAACATCCCTGCGGGACGGAATGCTCGCAGCCCTTCCGAACCTGCGCGCCTTTGCGGTCTCGCTGACCAACGATCCCGTGCAGGCGGATGATCTCGTGCAGGACACCATCCTGCGGGCTTGGGCCAACAGCCATCGCTTCGAGCCGGGCACCAATCTTCATGCCTGGCTTTTCACGATCCTGCGCAATCTTTTCCTGTCCGATTACAGGAAACGCAAGCGGGAGATCGAAGATGTCGATGGGTCTTATGCTGGGATGCTGATTACGCCGGCGGACCAGCATGATCATCTCGACTTCGAGGACTTTCGTGCGGCGCTCGCCAAGCTGCGGGTGGATCAGCGCGAGGCTTTGCTCCTCGTCGCCGCAGAGGGGATGTCCTATGAGGAAGCCGCCGAGGTCTGTGGGGTCGCGGTCGGCACGGTCAAGAGCCGGGTCAACCGGGCGCGACACAGGCTGGCCCTGTTGCTGGGGCTCGACGGCACTCCCGAACTCGGTCCCGACAATGTCGCGAAAGCGGCGCTGGGCGGCTTCAGCTTCGGATCACCCGCACAAAGGGAAGCTCCCGGTTAGCTCGGATGGCCCCGTCAGGCTGATTACCCACAGCCCGACTGCAATGGCTCATCCGGGCCGAGAGCCAGCGTCCGCAAAAAGAGCGCGTCTCATGAACGCTCTCGAAGTCTTCGGCCCATGCACAAGGGGAATACGGGGTAAGGTCGGGGCCGGTATGTCCAATGAGCGGCGCATGAGGAACAGCGTTCCAGCTTGACCGAAAACCAGGTGCATTCGTCTGCGGCTCGACTCACCACCCATGAAGCACAGGATCGCCTTGACGGAATATCTTGGGTTAGAGCCGCACCCTTGGGTTGATGCTGATGTAAACCACCGACATCCATGGCAGACCTGAGAACGGTAGCTTCCAGCGGCCTCAGCGGCTGTGGGTCTCGGCAGCCACTCTCGCGATGCGCCCGGTTTCCTCCTGGGACGACAGGCGGTGTAGCGCGATGCCGAAGCTCTCTGGAAGAGGCTCCCAGATGAGGTTCCTATAGACCTCCCGGAGATCACGCCCAAGCCGTACGAGAACCTGCGGGTTCGGTGTGGAGTGACAGGAAATGCTGTTGAAGTTCAGTCCTGATTTGTTCGCCGCCTTCATGGTCGAACCCTGTCCATCATCACCTCACCGCAAGAGATCCTAACCATTTCAGCGTTGTCGGGTTTCAGCTTAGCCATTCTGCTTTAAGGGCTACTGCAAATGAATCTCTGATCGAGTCGCGTTGTAGCCTGACTCGGAACCGCAAAGCTCTTGAGCACTTACCATTTCTATGGAATGGCTACGCAGGCAGACCTTACAGACTCGCAACTGGCCGATCTGGATGCGCTATTCTGGTGCGGCCTTCTTTGTTGCAGCTGCCGCCCTCCTTAAGCTCGCGCTCTCGCCACGGCTCGACGGCTATGTCTTTCTGCTGTTCTTTCCGGCGGTGATCGCCAGCGCCGCCCTGTTCAACCGAGGCAGCGGATTCGTCGCCATTGCACTGAGCAGTCTCGCAGCCGCCGCGTTCATTGAGCCCCACTGGAGCCTTTGGGTCGGGCGCGGCAACGACCTGTTCGCTCTGGCTCTCTTCGTGGCCACAACCCTGGCAACAACGACACTCATCGAGGCCCTCCACGATGCGCTGCATCAGCTTGCCCGAGCCGAGCAGGAGAAGGACTTGCTGTTGCGCGAGGCGGGACACCGGTTCAGAAACGATCTCACCACGATGAGCGCCCTGCTCCGGCTGCAAGAACGCGCCATTCCGGACGCGCAGGCGCAGGCCGCTTTCGCGGCGGCCACGGATCGCATCCATGTTCTGGGCCGGGCCCAGGAAAAGCTGGAGCGCGTGGAGGGAGCCGCCATCGTGCGGACCGATGAGTTCATCACAGACCTCTGCGATGATCTCCGGCTGGCCCTGCTCAGCCTTCGCCCCATCACCCTGACGGTCGAGGTGGAGCGACATCCCCTGCCGCAGGAGCGCGCGGCTGCCGTAGGGCTGATCATCAATGAGTGGCTCACCAATGCGTTGAAATACGCCTTTCCAGAGGAGCGCTCGGGACAGGTCACCGTCAGCTTCGCGCGACGAGAGGGTGAGTTTATCCTTGAGGTATCGGACGACGGCATTGGCTTTGACCCTCACCAGGAGCCGCAGGGATCAGGGCTCGGGCAGCGCCTCGTGAGTGCCATGGCCCGGCAGCTCGGGGGAGCGGTCAAGGTCGGACCCAGGCCGGACGGATGCGGAACACGTGCCATGGTGAAGTTCCCCGCCAAAGCACGGCGCTGAATGGTTTTTGTGTTTCTGGGATTGGATTCTCGCCGGGGTCGCCGCCCTACGGGCTCACGGTCAGGGCGGCCTTTTTTTGGTGAACGCACCGCCTCCAGTAAGCGAACCCGGCGAGAGGTACTGAAACAACAGCTTGGCCGAGAGCTCGTTCCCGTTCACGTTCAGAACTCTGGCGATGGATGGGCGCGCCTGCCTCCTAGAAGTGGCTCCCTTGACTGCCCCCATTTCGACCCGAATCGGGCCCCACGTTCCGCAACGGAATGCAGGGAAGCCATCGATCATGCGCAACGGCCTTCATGGCGACGCAGCCTCCGTTCAATCCGATACGGAACTTCTGCCTGGGGTTCGTGACAATTCCCGCACCGTGTCCGAGGTTAGTCTGCAACGGCCCCCACCTCACAGTGTTCGTGCGGTGTTGACGGGAACGGATCACGAGTGGCCTATTGGCAAGGTCAAAGGCCAGTCGTGCGGACTGGGTGGACGGATCACGTAATAGTCTGCGAATCCGTGCACACTGACGTTGCCGCACAAATCATCGGATTGGATGGGGTGACCCGCCATCAGACCCTGAATGCAAACCAGTCCCCACGGGTTCGGAAAAGGCCTCTCTCCTGTAAGGGACATGCCATCGCGCAACGCCGTGCAGACGCCGAATCGTTAGCAAGGCGGAAATCGCCACTGAGAAGAGAGCCCCGCCACCGGAGCATGGGCGCGAGACTCTTCTGATGCTCGGTCGGGCAAGAGCGGGCATCAGGACGGCAATGCTGCGTCACGGCCAAGGTTCCGAGGAGACTGTGGAGGAACATAGCTCCGCATTCTCGGTTGGACCCTTATTGCCTCGGTTTGTTTCCTGATGAACGATTGCCCAGAACCCCGTTTGACCGTTCTCGGAAGACGAGACGCTCGTGCGCATGTTCGCGGCGGACTTCCTTGATGAAGCAGGCTTCAAGGTCTTCGAGGCCACGGATGCCGAGGAGGCCCTCACGATCCTTCAGGACCAGCGCGACATCCAGGCGGTGATCACGGATGTCGAGATGCCGGGGCCGCTGAACGGCTTCGATCTTGCCCGCTTGGTTCACGAGCGCTGGCCAGGGATACGGGTGATTGCCACTTCGGGACGAGCGCATCCTCGGGTCGAGGAGTGGCCCGAGGATGTTCCGTTCGTCACCAAGCCGTATCTGCCAAACACTATCGTAGGCCTCATCAGACGACTTGCCCAGCCGCAGGTTATCAATCTCGAAGCTGGTGCCATGGCCTAGCCGCAAGTTCACATGGCCTCTGAAAGGGTACGAGTTCCTGCGCAACGGCAATGTGGCAACCGGAGGGTGTTCGGCTCGTCACAATTTCCCACGTCGAGTTGAGCCGGTCAGGCCCTTGGCTGGAGTGCTGATGCCGCCGAAGGCCATTCGTGACGCGAAGTGGAGGTGGGCATGGTGAAGCGATACTACTTCCATCTGGTGGATGGGCACGATGTCATTCCGGACGAGGTCGGGATCGATGTTGCCGATCTCGCGCAGGCCCGCATCGAAGCCGTGCAAGCTATCCGCGAGGTCGGGCAGGAGTGCGCCCATGCTGCCGCCGCTTCAGGGAATTGGCGCATCGATGTCACAGACGCCTTTGGCGCTGTCGCCTTCCAGATCGACATGAGCGAACTCGCCGAGAACAGTTGATAACAACCTCTCCGTCTAAGAGAGCGAAAGCTGCTGGAGGCTTTCACGGTCATCGCAGCGGCTTGGCGGTGATCCGGGCTGCTCTCCTGCTGCGTGAGCAACCATCCGCTCCGACAAGCGCACTCACCCACTGGTCCTTTCGGAGAGCTCGACCCGGGAACGCCGACCCTGCGCGGACATTCTGCGCCTGCCAGCACCTGCATGGAGCGGTCACGATCTCCTGTCCTCCTTGGCATTGAGGGATCAGGCGGCGATCGCGAGTGAGCCGAAAGCGGCAGCCGCTTATGGCTGAGAAACCGAGAGTTCTACGACGGCAAGGCTCAATCGACTGAACAGGCTCGGCCCATCGGTTGCTGTCCCAGCGGGGTCGATGTTCTCGTCAGGCCATCGGCGAAATACAGAGAGGGGCCGCAGCAAGGTCGAATGCAAGCCGCGTGCGGGGCGCTTCTGTGAGGCGAACTGCCAACCGGATCCGGTCACCAGCCAGAGCGCAGCAGCAAGCTAACGATGGTTGGCACAAGGACGCTCAACTGCGAGGCTGACAGTCGGACCGTACCTCGCACGCACTACACGCATCCGGAGATGACCGGCAGCAGCCCGCTCATAGGGATTATTCGAGAAGTCTTGGACAAGCTCCAGCAGCATGGTGACACGGCGGTGGCTCGTCAGTGTCAATGCAGCGAGCGGCTCATCAAGGCTCAATCCTGCCTTGTCCGGCACCGACGCGGTCTCCGCGATGCCCTCGATGCAGGCTTAAAGGCGAATGATGTGGCGGGCGATGGACACGGAAGCACAGCGGGCAATGGCGCTGCCCAAACGGTTGCGCCGCGTTTGCGTTCCACCGGACCGGCGCGGCAATTGCGCCACTCCTCCCTTGCTCTACAGGATCTCTGCTGCTTCACTCTGTCGAAATCAGGAACCGCCACACGCTACGTCTCCGTGTGCGAAGCTTGGCCATACTGTGGCCGTATCCTGTGCCGACCTTCCGCGTGCCGAATCGCTCGGCAGTGGAGATTACATGCGGACGAACACGGATGCGTTGCGGATCATGATCGTTGAGGATGAGGCAGTGATCGCCCTCGTCCTCGCTGATGCCCTGAAGGACGAGGGCTACCGCATCGTTAGTCCCTTCGCGAGGCAGCACGAGGCCCTCAAGAGCCTGGACTATGCCCGGCCGGACGTGGCTATTCTCGACCTGACCCTTAAGGACGGGCTGTGCTCTGGCTTGGCCAATGAGCTCCGCTCCCGAGACCTGCCGTTCCTGGTGTATTCCGGCCATGACCGAAAGCGGATGACACGGAGGATCTCGACAGTGCGCCCTGGATCGAGAAGCCGGGCCGGTTGGACGAGATCACCGCTGCCCTCGAAATCTTGGCGCATCTGAACTACACGGGAATGCGCCGGAGCCACTGAGACCGGAGCGAGGGTGGGCGGGAACCGTTCCGCAGCCAAGCTGTTATTGAAGCATCTCTCGCCGGGTTCTCGCCTGCCGTAGGCGGTGCGCTCACCCCGGATGCACTCACAGAAATAGCCGCCCTGACCGTGAGCCGCGTAGGGCGACGGCGACCCCGGCGAGAATCCCTGACATACAGCACCAAAGGCATAAATTCGGGTGCGGCTCGGACCCCCGTCGACTCAGGGGTGCAGTCCTACTGGGCCGTCTTGTGCTCCTGTGCCTCACGCGCGGCGAGGCGGGCCGCACGAGCCTCCTCGATCAGGGCCATCTGCTGCTCGCGTGTCATTGGATGGATGCGCCGCAGGTGGTCGCGGCGGTGCTTCGCCGGGGCATTCGGCTGACGATCCTGCCCTTTGGACACGCGGAACCTGCGAGCGCCACTCATCTGGCCTCACTCCAACAGCGCCCTCACGTCGTTAAACGTGGCGCTTGCTGCATCTGTTTCAACGGCGGGGCGGCACAGGGGCGATGCAGGTTTCTTCCGTCACAGTCGTGGGAACGATGCCCTTCTAGTCACGTGAATC
>NZ_LN811384.1 GCF_001006805.1 Microvirga massiliensis
CGCCTTCGAGCGCAGCATCCTGCGCTTCGCCGGGATCAAGCCGGTCCGCCAGAACTTCTGTGGGCTGGCCTTCGCGGACGACGGGAAACGTGCCCGCTGGATCGAGGACATGCGCAGGCACGGCAGGCGGGGAGATTGACTATCGAGACATCCACCGATCACGCGGAGTTCCGGATGCCCGATCACATGGAGGCGATCGATGGACGAGGAGATCAGGCGGAAGATCCTGGCGCTGCTGGATCAGCACCGGATCATGACGATCGCCACGCTCCGGCCGGATGGCTGGCCGCAGGCAACGACCGTCGGCTACGCAAACGAAGGCCTCACCCTCTACTTTCTCTGTGGCTCAGAGAGCCAGAAGGCCGCCAATCTGGCGCGGGACGATCGGGTGTCGCTGACGATCGATCACGACACGTCGGACCTGATGGCGATCACGGGCCTCTCGATGGCGGCCCGCGCGCAGGCGGTGGTCGACCCGGCCGAGGCCGAAAAGATCCTGCGGATGCTCATGCTGAAATATCCGGAGGTCACCCTTCCGGGGCCGATGCCGAGCCCGGAGGAGGTCCGCATCTTCCGCGTGACGCCGACGGTGATCTCCGTGCTCGACTACTCCAAGGGCTTCGCGCACACCGATCTCGTCACCTGCTGACGCGGCAGGGAGCGACCGCTCTGGTCAGCGCGGCCGCTCCTTCTCGGGCTGCTCCTCGGGGCCTCGTCCTCAGCTACGATAGTCCGGCTCCTCCTGGTCCAGCGTTCGCCGGACCGAGGCAAGATGGAGCCGCGCGGATTCGGCATCGCCTTCGCGCATCTGGCGATAAGCCGCCTCGGCGATCGCCGGCTCGACCGGCAGGACCTTGCGTCCGGTCGACAGGGCGATGCACTGAACCTGGCACGCCCGCTCGAGATAGTAGAGATCGTCCCAGGTTTCCGCGATCGTCGGCCCCAGCACCATGACGCCGTGGTGCTTCATGAACACAATGTCTGCGTCCCCGACGGCGCCGGCGATGCGATCCCCCTCCCGCTCGTCCAGGGCGAGCCCGTTGTAGTTCCGGTCGACGGCAGTCCGGCCATAGAATTTCAGGGACGTCTGCCCGGCGAAGATCAGCGGATCCTCCTCAGTCATCGCGAGCGCGGTTGCATAGGGCATGTGGGTGTGAAAGGCGACCTTGGCGCGCGGGATCGCCTTGTGGATGCGCGCGTGGATGTAGAAAGCCGTCGCCTCGGGCTGGCCTTCGCCGGAGACCACGTTGCCGTGAAAGTCGCAGATCAGCAGCTTCGAGGCGGTCAGTTCCCGGAAGGCATAGCCATAGGGGTTGACGATGAAGAGGTCGTCGTAGCCCGGAACCAAGGCCGAGAAATGGTTGCAGATGCCCTCCTCGAGCCCGTAGCGCGCCGCCATGCGGAAGCACGCGGCGAGGTCCACCTTGGCCTCCCAGACGGCGTCGGAGTTCAGATCGGGCTGATTCGGACCGGCGCGGGTGACGGGGGTGCTGCTGGGGACGAAGGAATGGGCCATGGCGAACTCCGTTGCGGGCGCCGCAAGATCCACGACGATCGGGCCAAAGGCAATCGCTGCGAGGCGTTCGTGTGGGGGCTCGCGGCAGTGAGCGCGGAGTTGCGCTTTTCCTCGAAGCCGACTCCGGCTGTGTGTGCCGTCCCCGTCTTCATGCTGCTGTGTCTCGCTCGATCGCGTTCGGATCGAGCTTCCTCGCGATTCGCTCCTCTCGTTCGGGCAATGACATCGAGCAGGATAGTGGCGCAGTGATAAGATCGGTGTCGTATCGGCATGCGTGGCGACACCCTTGATGGTGATGCGATTCCTGATTCGCAGGCTCGCACCATAACAGACATGGAGAGTCGTAGGCCGGTCAATCGCCGAAGCGCGGTCGGTCTGCAGGTGCCGGAAAACGCTGACGAGTCGGCGCTGTCGAAACCGACGCGCATATCCCTTCAAAGCCTTTAGGATATCGACCGCGTGGATGCTCCCGGCATCACGAATGTCGCATGACTTCCCGCCCGCGGTGGTCACACAGTTCTGTGACAGGACAATTCCGGGCGCTGGCCGGCGAGAGCACTCACGAGTGTACGAATTGCGCTTCCGTACCCTGCTGAGCCGCGCGTTCGAGACCAACTCGCACTGCACATGACGCGATCACCCGAGGAGCAGCCAGACTCCCGAATGGGTGCCGGGCCGTTCGTTATGGCGTTTCCAAAGCAAAGTCTTTTTGTCGCCATATTTAGTTTTTCTATGCGCATCAGAAGTTATTATTATCTAGAGAGACATTATCGATAAGAACATAAGGAGCATAGAATAGTTTACCTAACGTAACATTACATTACCTTACGTCGCATATGTAGCAGGTAGATAAACGGTGACGCTGAGTAAGATAACTCGAAGTGAGATATTGACTACAATTACTAACGCTTATCTTTGGGCATTCATCAAAACGCCGTATCTGAGTCCTGCGTTCCGGTTCAACTGAGGGAGGAGGCGCCTCCCTCCCAGTCAGACACCAAGACACATCATCCGCGTTCGATGCGCGCTCTCCGCGCACGACGTTCTTCGCCAATCATCATGGCATTCATTGCCAATAATTATCGGTAGCGAGCAGACTCGATATGGGCACTAAACAGACTCAGACAGTAAGCTTCAACGGGACGTCGTTTAAGGCCTACACTTATCGACCATCAGGCGAGATTAACGGGGTCCTGCTCACCTTCCATGGGGCTGGACGTGACGCTGCCCTGAACAGGGACGTCGCTGTCTCACTTGCCGACAAGATGGGCTATTTCGTCGTCGCTCCCGAGTTCAGCTCGACAAGCTTCCCCTCGTCAGAGTACCAGATGGGCGGCATCATCAAGGACGGTAAGCTGATCGCCGACCGGGATGACTGGACCGTCTCGTATGCCAAAGACTTCGCGGAATGGGGTGCCGCGAAAGCCGGTCTCGACTCCAGCGATGACGTCATCCTGTTTGGCCACTCGGGTGGCGGGCAGTTCCTGAGCCGCGTGGCGGCGTACACGGCGGGCAGCGACGACAGTGGCTTCGACAAGATGATCATCGCCAACCCCTCGACGCTCGTCTGGCCGAGTTTGACCGAGAAGGCGCCCTACGGCTTCGGCGGCTACTTCTCGGCGAAGGAGTCGGAAGCTCTCCTGAAGGACTACCTCGCTGACCCGATCACCATCTATCTCGGCTCGGAGGACGACAATCCGAACGACTCGGATCTCTCGAAGAGCTCGGCTGCCATGCGCCAGGGCGATGATCGTTTGGAACGCGGCCTGAACGCCTACAACGCGGCTAAAGCAATGGCCGAGTCCAAAGGCTGGGACTTCAACTGGGAACTCGTCATCGCCGATGGCGTCGGCCACTCGGTGGGTGGCATGATCCGCGCTCCGGAGATGCTGGACGCGATCGACACGGATACGCCAGCGATGCCGGCCCCGAAACCAACCCCTGCGCCGGCACCTGAGCCCAAGACGTATGTGTTCGAGTCACTCGACGCCGCCAAGAACGCCGCGACCATCACGAATTATCGGGACGGTGACCGGTTCGACTTCAGCCGTCTGGACGCCGACGTGCTTCAAAGCGGAAAGCAGGACTTCCACTTCATCGGGCAGAAGCTGTTCAGCCGCAGCGGCGAGGAAATTAAGTTCGTTCAGGACGCGGACCTCGGGGTGACCTGGATCAAAGGCAGCGTCGACTACGACTCGTCTGCCGAGTTCAGGATCAAAGTGGCAGGCCTGCACACCTTTACGGCCGACGACTTCATCTTGTGACTTCATGAGAGGGGCCGACGGGCCCCTCTCCCAGATATTCATGTCCCCCG
Organism: Microvirga massiliensis; assembly: GCF_001006805.1. Classification (GTDB taxonomy): domain Bacteria; phylum Pseudomonadota; class Alphaproteobacteria; order Rhizobiales; family Beijerinckiaceae; genus Microvirga; species Microvirga massiliensis. The sequence continues at coordinate 3,831 of NZ_LN811384.1, forward strand.
CCCCTTTCCTACATGGGGCCACCTGCGATCCGCGAGCAATCCTTGTACGGCCGATTTGTCCGAGTTCACGAATGCGGGCGAGCAAGCGTTCCGCGTTGATCGCGGGACCGGTCATGCCCATGCCCCTCTGGCATGAAATGTGGCGCCGGTCGTCACGGTCTCTGGCCTCACGCCGACCAGATCGGCGTAGCGCTCCAGGTCGGTCGCGCCTTCCGTGTTGATGACGAAGACCCGGGACATTGCATCGAGATCAAGTGCCACTCGGATCTCGGGATCCGCCGCGGCCCGGACGAGGCCGGCGAGCCCCACACCGCCGCTTTCGCCCGCCACGATGGCGGGATCGCTGCCGCCCGGGCGGGCGAGGCGGTTCATCACCGCGACTGCATCCTCCTCGTCGACGGTCATGAAGGCGTCGGCAACCCGGGACAGCACCCGCCAGGCGACCCGCGAGGGCTCGTAGCACTCCAGCATCGCCATGACGGTCGGCGCGCCGGGCGCGATCTTGACGGGGTGCCCGACCCGCGCAGTCTCGAGCAGGCAGGCGGCCCGCGCCGGCTCGACCACGATGAAGGCTGGTCGGCGGTCGCCGAGCACGAGCGCGAGATATCCCGCGACGGCGGCCGCAACGCCGCCGACGCCGGCCTGCACGAACACATGGGTCGGCGGTGCGGGAAGCTGGCGCAGAGCCTCACGCACCATTGCGGTGTAGCCCTGCATCACCAGCCCAGGAATGCGCTCGTAGCCCGGCCATGAAGTGTCAGACACGACCGTCCAGCCCTTCTCGGCCGCGACGCGTGAAGCCTCCGCGACCGAGTCGTCATAGGTGCCCTCGACCCGGATCAACTGCGCGCCGAAGCGGGCGATGGCCGCCACACGCTCGGCGCTGACGCCGGCATGGACGAAGATGGCCGCCCTGGCGCCGATGAGCTGCGCCCCCTGCGCGACTGAGCGCCCGTGGTTGCCGTCGGTCGCGCAGGCCACCGTCAGGCTGGCGGCGATGGCCCGGACCGCGGGTGTGTGCAGGTCGGCGATGTCGACGGGCCGTCCGAGCTGACGGCCGGCTTCCTCCAGCACGAGCCGGATGACGGCATAGGAGCCCCCCAGGGCCTTGAAGCTGCCGAGCCCCAGCCGAAGGCTCTCGTCCTTGATGTGGACTGCGCCCACGCCGAGTTCGGAGGCCAGGGCCGGGAGGGTGAGCAGAGGCGTCGGCACGGGGTTGTCGCGGCAAGCGAGATAGCGCTCGACCTCCTCGGCGGCCTTCACGCCCAGGGTCTCGGCATCGACCGGGTCGAGGGGCTGGCGGTAGTCGGGGTGCTGGTTGGGCAGAAACATCGCCGTCCTCCGAAGGAAGCACGAGACGATATTGCATCCGGCAGGAGAAAAGCGCTCTATTCAGGCCTACCGAATGCAAGAATATTTCGCGTGAAGAGACCGATTTTGGCCCAGGCTTCGCCCTCGATCGCCCTTGATGCCTTCGATCTGGCGATCCTGAACATCCTCCAGCGGGACAATTCCACGCCACAGCGGGTGATCGGCGAGGCAGTCAACCTGTCGGCGCCGGCCGTCCAACGCCGCATCCGGCGGATGGAGGAGGCCAGGGTCATCCAGGCGAATGTCGCCGTTGTCGATCCGGCTCAGGTTGGGCAACCGATCACCATCTTCGTTGAGGTCGAGGTGATCAGCGAGACCGCGGAGTTGATCGACGCCGCCAAGCGGGAGTTCGCCTCAGTTCCCGAGGTGCAGCAGTGCTACTACGTCACCGGCGAGGCTGACTTCGTTATGGTGATCGTGGTTCCGACGATGACCGCCTATGAGGCGCTCACGCGTCGCCTGTTCTTCGGGAACAACAACGTGAAGAGATTCCGCACCTTTGTCGCCATGGACCGCGTCAAGGTCGGATTGGCGGTTCCTCTATCGGATTGATGGGATCACTTGGTGACTGCATATCGATGATGCATTTCCTCGCGCTTCAGCGGCAGCAATCCTTCCGTCTCAGGGGCGAGATCTCTCTCCCGGACGCATTTGCACGACCCGGAGATTGTTGGTTGTGCCTGCCATCCCGAAGGGCACGCCGGCCACGACCACGATGGATTCGGGTGCCTGAGCGAAACTCTCGGCCCGCGCGTGGGCTTCCGCCTTTTCCACCATCTCCTCATAGCTCCTCACATCCTCCGAGCGGACGCTGTGGGCGCCCCAGAGGAGGCAAAGTCGCCGCGCCACGCTCTCATCCGGAGTGACCGCCAAGATCCCCACGTCGGGGCGGGTGCGGGCAATGCGGCTCGCGGTGGTGCCACTCGAGGTATACGCGACGATGCAGGGCGCATGGATCGCCTGGGCGAGATCGCCCGCCGCACTCGCAACGGCATGCGGCGGGCTCTCCTCGATCTCAGGTTTCAGAGCCGTGATGATGGACCGGTATGCCTTGTCCTGCTCCGTCTTCTTGATGATGCGATCCATCATGGCGACGGCCTCGACCGGGTATCGCCCCGAAGCCGACTCGGCGGACAGCATGACGGCATCGGCGCCATCATAGATCGCAGTCGCAACGTCAGAAGCTTCCGCTCGCGTGGGCGTCGGTGCGCTGACCATGGAGTCGAGCATCTGGGTTGCAATGATCACCGGCTTGACGGCCAGACGACAGATGCGAACCAGCTCCTTCTGGCGCCCCGGCACCTCCTCGGGCGGGATCTCGACGCCGAGGTCGCCGCGGGCGACCATGACGGCATCGGACAGGCGGACGATATCCTCGATGTGCTCGAAGGCCGAAGGCTTCTCGATCTTCACCATGAGGCCCGCACGTTCTCCGATCAGGATGCGGCCGTCGATGACGTCCGATGGTCGCTGCACGAATGACAGCGCGACCCAGTCGACTCCGAGTTCGAGACCGAAGGCGAGATCTGCTCGGTCCTTTGGCGTGAGAGGCGAGATGTCCAGGATCGTTCCCGGCAGATTGACGCCCTTGCGGTTGCTGATCGTCCCTCCCGTCACGACCTCGGCCGTGATGGAGTTTCCACCTCGGCTCGTCGTCCTGACGCGCACGCGACCATCGTCGATGAGCAATTCCTGCCCCGGGAGGACCGCCTCGAAGATCTCCACATGCGGGAGAGGAATCGCCGACTTGTCACCATTGGTACCTTCGAGAACGAACCGGATCGTCTCGCCTTCGGAGAGGACCAATGCTCCGTCTTTCAGCGTGCCGATCCTGATCTTCGGTCCCTGCAGATCCTGCAGGATGCCAATGGGCCGCCCGACATCCTTCTCGAGCGCGCGGATGGCGGCGTGAACCCTGGCGTGGTCCTCGTGGGTGCCGTGACTGAAGTTCAGCCGGAAGGTGTCGACGCCGGCGAAGAACAGCTCCCGCAATTTGTCCGGAGAGGCGCTCGCGGGTCCGACGGTCGCGACGATCTTGGCGTGACGTTGGCGGCGCATGGGTCACTCGGCGGTCTTGGCCGCCTCCTCGATTATCGGAGCCGCGCGGATATCATCGATGATCATGTCCGTCCAGACGATCCCATCTGGAGCAACCTGGGCCGAGGTCTGAATGGAATCTCAGCACCTGGACTAAGGCACCGGGGAACCGCCCAGGGTGAAGGCCGTTCATGGAACGGGTGACATGGGCTCCATGTCACGCCACCTACCTCTGTGAGGTGCCCGATGTCCAAGAAGCTGATGTTAAGTCTTGCAGTCGCCGCTACCTTAGCGGCTTCGTCGTATGGAGCCGGGGCCAAGGATGGGCCGGGACAGGAATTCATCAAAAAAGCGATCGAGGGCAACTTGTCCGAAGTAGCCGTGGGCCAACTCGCTCAGCAGAAGGGCAACAGCGACGGCGTCAAGACTTTCGGACGTCAGCTCGAAGAGGACCATTCGAGCGCGAATCAGAAGGCAATGTCCGTCGCGAGCTCGATGGGCGTGACGGCACCATCCGAGCCGAACAAGAAGCAGAAGCAGATTTACCAGAAGCTATCGAAGCTTTCAGGTGATGCTTTCGACCGCGAGTTCATCAAGGACATGGTCGCAGATCACAAGAAAGATGTCGCAGAATACCAGAAGGAGGCCAAGCGACAGAACGATCCCGCAGCCGACTATGCGAATCAAACCTTGCCAGCGCTGCAGAACCACCTGCAGATGGCACAGTCCCTCGCGAGCGCAAAGACTCAGTAATCAGGATCGCAGCTCAACGGAGCATCAACCACTCTCGATAGCTTTTCGTCCTGATCACAGGATGCGCTGGCATAGTTCCCTTGTGCCGATGCCGCCCCACTGAACAGGCGCGCAGCACGTGAGCGGTGCTCACGGCATCGGGTGCGGAACTGCAATTTGCGATCAGCTCGTCGGTTGCTGATACCCGCACCTTGATTCGCAATTCCCGATGCCGACGCACAACCTTCCTGCGGTGCTCTGCGGCACGCAGGAACGCTTCGCATTACGGATTAAACCGTGAGATGAGGATCCATGCCGCGGGCATGAAGCGGCGCTCGTCTCGACAGGTTAGACTCGCCTGACGGCGAGCACGGCGTTGAGACCGCCGAAGCCGAACGAGTTCGAGATGGCTGCGTTCATGGCGACACTCCGCGCCTGGTTCGGCACCACGTCAAGGTCACAGAGCGGGTCCGGTTCCCTGAAGCCGATCGTGGGCGGCGCTACCCCAGCACGCAAGGCCATGAGAGTTGCCACGAGCTCGAGGGCACCGGCCGCGCCGAGCGGGTGACCGACCATCGATTTCGTCGAGGAAATTGCAAGAGATCGCGCATGCCCCCCGAACACGCGCTTGAGCGCCGCTGTCTCGGTGGCGTCGTTGGCCGCCGTTCCAGTACCGTGGGCATTGACGTATTGCACATCCTCGGCAGCCAATCGCGCATCAGCGAGCGCAGTTGCCATTGCGCGAGCCATCCCGCCTTCGTCCGGTGAGATGAGATCACGCGCGTCAGCGCTCATTCCAAAGCCGACGACTTCGCCGAGAATCTCGGCCCCGCGCTGCACCGCGTCATCGAACGGCTCGAGCACGACCACGGCTGCTCCCTCGCCCAGCACCATGCCGAGGCGATCCTTCGAAAAGGGCCGGCAGGTATCCGGGGCCATGATGCGCATCGCCTCCCACCCCTTGAGGCTGCCGAGCGTAATGCCGGCTTCGGAACCGCCGGCCACCGCACAGCGGACGGATCCGGAGCGCACCATGTGAAAGGCTTGACCGATGGCGTGGGTTGCCGAGGCGCAGGCTGACGCGACAGCATAGGCCGGCCCTTCCAGGCCGAACTCCATCGAGACATGGCTTGCGGGACCGCTCACCATCATCTTGGGAATGGTCAGCGGCGATACGCGGCTCGCCTTCTCCTCGTAGAACTGCCGAAACACTTCATCTTGCGTGACCTGACCGCCGGCGCCCGAGCCGATGATGCAGGCCGTGTGCTGCCGGAGCTCATCGTCGAGCACGAGACCCGAACCTTCGACCGCTTCGCGCGCGGCCACCAGGGCGAATTGCGAGACACGGTCGAGAAGCTTCAATCGGTCGGGCGCGAAGTGAGCGAGAGGGTCGAAGTCCTTGACCTCCGCGGCTACCCTTTGTCTCAATCGCTCGTTCGGTGCGATGGAGATGGGACCGATACCGCAGCGCCCTGTGGTAAGGCCCGACCAGTAGGTGGGCGCATCGAGCCCGATGGGCGAGACGACTCCCCACCCTGTGACCACCACTCGCCTCATGCCGCGTCCTTGGCGGCCACGAGCCCCTCCACGAGACGCACGACGTCCGCCACGGTCTTGAAAACCTCACCCGCGTTGTTCGCGTTGACGGGGATCTCGATGCCGAAGCGATCCTCGAGCTCGAAGATCATCTCCACGGCCTCGAGCGACGCGATCCCGAGTTCGTCGAGCCAATCGGAAGCTTGCAGCGTGCCCCTGTCGCGCTTCGACGCGGCAGCGATAATCTCCATGACGCCTTCCGCGACTTCCGTCATTCCGCATCTCTCGTCATTGCACGCTCCAGCACCGATATGTGCCGCCCTGGGGTATTCTTCAGGCCAGCATAATCCCCCGCCATCGTGCTGCACAACGTCTCTTCGAGCTCGGCTTGCCGGCGAACGAGTCCGCGCTCACCGGGGACTTTGCCCAGCAACCCTTGCACACACACGAGCAGGGCATCAAGGTCAGATGTTCCAGGGATGAATTTGGCAGCTTCGGCAAAGGGGCGCTTAAGCCGGAAATCCGGGGGCTGCCCCGAAATCATCGATATGGGAATGTTGTGTCTTGGTGGAAGCATGAGCCCGTCACAGGCAGAGCGATTCGGATCGACGGCGAGACACGGGCGCGCCGGCCCAGAAAATCGCCCGGCTGGCCTGAAGCAGCCGTTCTTGCCTTGGGCTGCCTGGGAGTTGCCAGACTGCCCGAGGACGCGTGCCGATAAGCCCTCGCTTCGCGGAGCCCATCAGGTGAGCCGGCGCATCGCGATCATTCAGGGGCATCCGGATCCGGCGGGCCATCACCTCCTGCACGCGATGGCCGACGCCTATGTCGAAGGTGTCACCACAGCGGGGCACGCGCGGTTCGTCGCATCGAAATCGCCCAGCTCGCGTTCCCGTTGCTGCGCACGCAGGCGGAATTCGAGAGCGATGTCCTGCCGCCCACGCTCGTTCCAGCACGCGAGGACCTGCGCTGGGCGGACCATTGGGTGTTCCTGTTTCCGCTCTGGCACGGAATTATGCCAGCTCTCGTGAAGGGCTTTCTCGAGCACATCTTCCGGCCTGGCTTCGCGCTCGAATACAAGAAGCAAGGTTTCCCGAAGTGCCTGCTCGCCGGCCGCTCGGCCCACCTCGTCGTGACCACGGGGATGCCGGTGCTGTTCTATCACTGGTATTTCGGCGCCCTCAGGCTGCG
>NZ_LN811385.1 GCF_001006805.1 Microvirga massiliensis
TGCCTTACTCGCCTCGTTTGACCCGCACCCACTCCCGCTTGAGGATCGCCTGCGAGGCCTGGATGATGTCGCGGCTGATGACGTCGATGCGTTCTTCGATGTCCCCGTCCGGCGAGGGCGACCGAAGCTGGTTGACCGCCCCGCTCATCAAGGCTTCGAGCTGCTGATGGTCCTTCTCCAGCGGGTTGAGCATGAGCTCGATCTTGGAAACCGTCCGCAGCAGGCTCTCCACGCGTCTGAACAACTCGGGATCCCGGGCGATGACACTGCCGGTCGGCTCTTCCACGGTATGGCGTATGGCCGCCGTGGTGAGGAGTTGCGCGTTGAGGCTCGCCACGAGGTCGCGCATCGTCTCGATCCACTTCTGGCGGTTGACCGACAGCACGTTCGCCTTGAACTCGATCCTGGCGATCCTCGTGTTGACGAACGCGCCGGCAATCGACGCGATCATCGCGTTGCTGGCGAAGACCAGGGTGATCCATTGTGGGTTGATGTCCATGATCGTTGTCCGGCGATAGAGGCCTTGCTGGTTCCTTCAGCCTGGAGTTCGGGCGTAGGGCCTTGGCCCATGGCGTCAGCCAATCGGCCCGTCAGGCTCTATGCCGACTCATGCGCCACCTCCGCCAACAGCGGTTCCGTCGTGGATCGGACGGGCGCCTTGATGCGGAACCAGGCCACGTACAGCGCCGGCAGGAACAGGAGGGTCAGCAGCGTGCCCATGATGATGCCGCCCATCATGGCGTAGGCCATGGGGCCCCAGAACACCTCGCGCGCGATCGGGATCAGCGCCAGGCTCGCCGCCGCGGCCGTCAGCAGGATCGGCCGCGTCCGGTGCATGGTGGCCTCGATCACGGCCTCCCACGGGGCCCAGCCCTCCCGCCGCAGGTCCTCGATCTGCACGACCAGGATCACCGAATTGCGGATCAGAATGCCGACCAGCGCCAGCACGCCCAGGATGGCCACAAAGCCCAAGGGAGCACCGCTGGGCAGCATCGCCGCCACCACGCCGATCAGCCCGAGCGGAGCGACCGCCACCACCAGGAACAGGCGCGAGAAACTCTGCAACTGAACCATCAGGATCGTCGCCATGATGAACAGCATGAGCGGGACGACCGCCGCGATCGGCCCTTGGGACTTGGCGCTCTCCTCCACGGGGCCGCCCACCGCCACCCGATACCCGGCCGGGAGCGTGCGGACGAGCTCCTGCACCTTGGGTTCGAGCTGCTCGACGATTGTCGCCGGCTGGGTCGCATCGACGATGCTGCCCCTGATCGTGATTGTTGGCAGGCGGCTGCGGCGCCAGATCACCGGCTGCTCGAGTTCGTAATGGAAGCTCGCGACGGCCGCCAGCGGCACGGACTGGCCGTTCCGGCCCGGCAGTTGCAGGTTCTGGAGCGTCTCGATCGACTGCCGCTCGGCGGCGCGTGCCCGATCCACCACGTCGACCAGGTAGATCGCGTCGCGCACCTGGGTGATGCTCGTGCCGCCCACGATGCCGTTGAGGGCTCCGGCGATGTCCTGCGAGGTCACGCCGAGCTGGCGGGCCTTGTCCTGGAGCACGTCGACCTTCACCACCCGGGCGGGCTCGTTCCAGTTGAAGCCGATGTCGCTGACCAGGCGATGCTCGCCCACCAGCCCCGCGAGCCGCTGCGCCAGGTCCCTCACCTTCCGGATGTCGGGCCCGCTGAGCCGATACTGCACCGGGCGTCCGGCCGGCGGCCCCAACGCCAGCAGGTCCACGTACACATCGAGTCCCGCAAATTCCTGCCGGGCCAAGGCTTTGATTTTCGCCCTGAGGCGCTCGCGGGCCGCGATGCTCTTGGTCACGATGACGATCTGGCCGTAGTTGGGATTCGACGGCTGAGGGTCGAAGGAGAGGATGAACCGCACCGCGCTCTGGCCGACATAGGATGACCAGTGATCGATGTCGGGATCGCCCGCGAGCTTGGCCTCGAAGCGGTCCATCTGCGCCTTCGTCTCGGCAATCGAGGCGTTCTGCGGCAGGGTGAAGTCGACGAGGAGTTCGTTGCGGTCCGAGGACGGGAAGAACTGCTGCTCGACGAACCGCATGCCGTAGAGCGAGGCGCAGAACATCGCAACCGTCACGCCGATGGTCAGCCAGCGCCAGCGCATGGCGCCGACGAGGACGCGTGAGAACATCGTCCCGAGGCGACTCGGCTTGTCGTGATGCTTCTTCATCGTCTTCGGCAGAAGCGTCACGCCGAGCAGGGGTGCGAACAGCACCGCGACGATCCACGACAACAGCAGCGAGACCGCAATCACCACGAACAGCGTGAAGGTGTACTCGCCCGCGTTGCTGCTGTTGAGGCCGACCGGGATGAAGCTCGCGATGGTGACGAGCGTTCCGGTGAGCATCGGGAACGCGGTGGAGGTGTAGACGGCGGTGGCGGCCTTGCGCAGGGTGTCGCCGGCCTCCAGCCGCGCCACCATCATCTCGACGGCGATCATCGCATCATCGACCAGAAGACCGAGCGCGATGATGAGAGCGCCGAGCGAGATCCGCTGCAACGAGATGCCGAGATACTGCATGACCATGAAGGTCATGGCGAGCACGAGCGGGATCGACAGCGCGACCACGAGCCCGGCCCGCATGCCGAGGCTCACGAAGCTGACCACCAGCACGATCGCCACCGCCTCGAACAGAGCCTTGGTGAAGCCGCCGACCGCCTCCTCGACCACGATGGGCTGATCGGCCACGAGATGCACGCCGACGCCGATGGGCAGCTCGCCGACGATCCTGTCCATCTGCTCCTCCAGCGCCTTGCCGAACTCCAGCAAGTTCGCGCCGGTCTTCATGCCGATCGCAAGCCCGATGGCGGGCTGGCCGTTGAACCGGAACAACATCTGCGGCGGGTCGACATAGCCGCGGCGAATGGTGGCGATGTCGCTGAGGCGGAAGAAGCGGTCGTTGATGCGCAGGTTGAGGCCGCGCAGGCTCTCCTCCGATGTGAACTGCCCGGTCACGCGGATGCTGATGCGTTCGGGACCGGCCTGGATGACGCCGGAGGGCGTGATCGCGTTCTGGGCTTGGAGCGTCTGCACGACGTCCTGCTGGCTGATGCCGAGGGCCGCCATCTCGCGCGTCGAGAACTCCAGGAAGATCACCTCGTCCTGGGCGCCGATCAGGTTGACCTTGCCGACATTGGGCACCGTGAGCACCTTGGCCCGGACGTCCTCGACATGGTCGCGCAACTGCCGCTGCGTCAGGCCGTCCGCAGTGAACGCGTAGACGTTGCCGAACACGTCGCCGAAGTCGTCATTGAAGAACGGTCCCACGACGCCCTGGGGAAGCTCCCGTTTGATGTCGTTGACCATGTTCCGGACCTTCACCCAGACGCCCGGCACGTCGCGGCTTTTGACCGTGTCCTTCAGGTTGACGTAGATCACGGTCTGGCCCGGCGTGGTCTGGCTGCGGGTGTAGTCGAGCGAGTCGAGTTCCTCGAGCTTCTTCTCGATCCGGTCGGTGACCTGGCGGGCGGTGTCCTCGACCGTGGCGCCGGGCCACTGGGCCGCGATCACCATGGTCTTGATGGTGAACGACGGGTCCTCCTCGCGTCCCAGAGTTATGTACGCAAGGATGCCGGCGAGGGCGGACACGAGCATGAAGTACCAGACGAGGGAGCTGTGCTCGAGCGCCCAGTCGGACAGGTTGAAGCGGCTTTTCATGGGAAGGCCTCGTCTGCAATCTTGACGGTCTGACCCGGGGTCAGGCTGTGCACGCCGGCGGTGACCACGCGCGTGCCGCGTGCAAGCCCGGCCACCCGGACGGCGGACCCGTCCCGTGCGGCAATCGTCACGTCCCGGGTCGACACCGTCCGGGTGACCGGGTCGACAACCCACACCATCGTCTTGCCGTCCCGGTCCAGCAGGGCCGAGATCGGCAGCTCAATGCCCGGGGCAGCCTGGGTCGCGACCGTTGCGGTGATCGTCGTTCCGAGCCGGAATGTCTCCGGCGGGTTGCCGAGGGTGACCCTCACCCGCAGTGTGCGGGTGGTGGGATCCGCCTGCGGGGCGATCTCCCGCATGGTTCCGGTGGCCTGCACCGAGGGGTCCACTTGCAGGGCAATGTCCAAGCGGGCTCCCGGCCGGAGGTCCCGTCCGATGCTGTCGGGCAGATCGACCACCGCCTCGCGAATATCCGGACGCGCCACCGTGACGACCGCCTGCCCCGGCTGGACCACCTCCCCGAGTTCCGCCGCGGTGGCGGTGATCACACCGTCGAAGTAAGCGCGCAGCTCGGTGTAGCCGAGCTGCTCCTCGGCCTTGTCGAGGTTGGCCTTGGCGCTCGCAACGCCCGCCTCCGCGGTCTCGCGGGACTCCCGCGCAGCGTCGAATTGGGCCTGGTTGGCAATGTTCTGCTGGAGCAGCGTGTGCTGGCGAGCCTCGGCCGCGGCGGCATTCTCCAGGCGGGCGGTGGCGCTGGCCAGGTCGGCCTGCGCCGAGCGCACCGCAAGCTGGTAGGCGACCGGATCGAGCGTGGCCAGGCGCTGCCCCTTCCTGACGACGTCGCCGACATTGACGTCACGGCTGACGATGCGCCCGAGCACCCGGAAGCCGAGGTCGGACTTGTACCGGGGCTCGACGGTTCCGGCAAAGCCCACGGTTCGCACGGTCTGCGGGGTCACCGCGACGGAGAGGACCGGTCGGGGTGCTGGCGCCGCGGCGTGCTGCTGTTCCTGGCAGGCGGCGAGCAGGCCGACCGCGCTCAGGAGGGCCAGGGATGTCGGGATCGGTTTCATCGGGCCGCTCCTTCGACGAACGCAACGACCTGCCGAGGGCGCAGGAACTGCGTCCCGCCGGTCACGACGACCTCGCCGGGCCGGAGCCCCTCGCGCACGACGACCTTTCCGGTGTCGTAGCCTTCGACGGTGACCGGCTTCAGCAACACCGTCCTGGTCTGGGGATCGACGGTCCACACGGCCGGGTGCCCGTTTTCGCTCGAAAGGGCGCTCCATGGGATCATCACCAGCTTGCGAGGTTGGAACCGGCCCTGGCCGATGACGGCGGCGCCGAGCGTCATCGCCGCCGGCGGATGCTCGATACCGACCTTGACCCGGACGGTGCCGCTGGACGGGTCGACCGTCGGGGAGATCTCACGCACGGTGCCCTTGGCCTCCACGGCTGGATCGGACACCAGCGTCAGCGCGATGGCGGGATCGGCGGGCTCGTGGGTGAAGATCGCCTCGTAGATATTGAACACGGCGTCGCGCGGTCCGTCCTGGGCGATCGCGAAGACGGTCTGCGCCACCTGCACGACTTGGCCGACCTCCGCCTTGCGGGCCGTGATGACCCCGGGAACGCCCGCCCGCAGGACCGTGTCGGAAAGATGGTCGCGGGCGGTGCCGAGCTGGGCCTTTGCGGTGTCGAGCGAGGCCTGGGCCGTACGGAAGGCTTCCTGAGCCTGATCGTGCTCCCGCTTGGTCGTAAAGCCCTGGGCGAGCAGCGCCTTCTGGCGCTCGTAGGTGGATGTATTCTGACGGAGCACGGCCTCGGCAGCCTGGACAGCGGCCTCGGCGGCGGTCAGCGTTGCCTGTTGCTGCTGCGGGTCGAGTCTGGCCAGCACCTGGTCGGCCGTCACGTGGTCGCCGACATTGACCAGGCGCTCGCTGATGCGGCCCGCCACCCGAAAGGACAGATCGCTCTCGACCTGCGCGCGGATCTCGCCCGTCAGTCGCACCGTCGGCGCATAGTTGGTCAGGGTGACAGTCTCGACCTGCACCATGGTCGGAAGGCTCTGCGGCCGGCTCGTCTGTTGCTGGCAGGCGGCCAGACCCAGGGCGATCACGACCACCAAGGCTGCCGGGGCAAGGCGGTGGGAGTTTGCAAGAGAGCAGGAGATCATCAATCGTCGCGGCT
>NZ_LN811386.1:2500-5386 GCF_001006805.1 Microvirga massiliensis
GTACTGGTTCGCTATCGGTCGCTGAGGAGTACTTAGGCTTGGAGGGTGGTCCCCCCATGTTCAGACAGGATTGCACGTGTCCCGCCCTACTCGAGGATCGTGATAGTCATGACCCGTACGGGGCTGTCACCCGCTCAGGCCCGCCTTTCCAGACGGTTCCGGTTTGACCCATCACGACCACTGGCCTGATCCGCGTTCGCTCGCCACTACTAGCGGAGTCTCGGTTGATGTCCTTTCCTCCGGGTACTGAGATGTTTCAGTTCCCCGGGTTCGCCTCAAATCCCTATGGATTCAGGATCTGATCCCTTCACGGACCCCTTGTAGTCCAACACCACAGGATGGCGTCAGAATACAAAGGGTCGAAGGGGGGTTGCCCCATTCGGAGATCCTCGGATCAAAGCTCGTTCGCAGCTCCCCGAGGCTTATCGCAGCGTACCACGTCCTTCATCGCCTCTCAGCGCCAAGGCATCCACCGGATGCTCTTAAGACACTTGATTGCTCTCATGATCGATGCCCGCCCTCTCTCGACGACAGGCTCGAACAGAAAGACCAGCCCCCAGGCTCTCGCCTGAAGGCTTATGCTTGCCGAACACATCCAGCCGCGGTTGCCCGCGCTTCCCAGGATGAGGTCCCGGGGACCGGATATGTTCCCTCTTCACGATTTCAAACACCCACGCGGCACGTCCTCAGACGCACACACGGGGAATTCCTTGACAGTTCCGGACGGCGGCACGCCACCCTCAACTCACACGGAGGAGGATGGTGGAGCCAGACGGGATCGAACCGACGACCTCAAGCTTGCAAAGCTAGCGCTCTCCCAACTGAGCTATGGCCCCAGATGACCGAGAGACAGCAAAGCGCCCGATCCCCCGGGACCGCCCTGAGGATGGTGGGCCTGGGACGACTCGAACGTCCGACCTCACCCTTATCAGGGGTGCGCTCTAACCACCTGAGCTACAGGCCCGAAGCGATCCGAGCCCAAAGCCCAAATCTGCCCGCAGGCCGCGGCCGCGCCACAAAGCGCGCCAGAGCCTGCATTGTCCGGAAACGGGGAAGAGAAACGAAGACGGCGTGTCCCGCCAGTGAAGGCCTCGACTGGCCTTCTTGTGTTTCTAAAACGATCCGATCGCCCCGTCGGGTGACGGTGCTGAAGGGATCATCCTTAGAAAGGAGGTGATCCAGCCGCAGGTTCCCCTACGGCTACCTTGTTACGACTTCACCCCAGTCGCTGACCCTACCGTGGTCGCCTGCCTCCTTGCGGTTGGCACAGCGCCGTCGGGTAAAACCAACTCCCATGGTGTGACGGGCGGTGTGTACAAGGCCCGGGAACGTATTCACCGTGGCGTTCTGATCCACGATTACTAGCGATTCCGCCTTCATGCACCCGAGTTGCAGAGTGCAATCTGAACTGAGACGGCTTTTTGGGATTAGCTCCAGGTCGCCCCTTCGCTGCCCATTGTCACCGCCATTGTAGCACGTGTGTAGCCCAACCTGTAAGGGCCATGAGGACTTGACGTCATCCCCACCTTCCTCGCGGCTTATCACCGGCAGTCCCCTTAGAGTGCCCAACTGAATGCTGGCAACTAAGGGCGAGGGTTGCGCTCGTTGCGGGACTTAACCCAACATCTCACGACACGAGCTGACGACAGCCATGCAGCACCTGTGTTCCAGCCAGCCGAACTGAAGGGGTCCATCTCTGGTCCCCATACTGGACATGTCAAAGGTTGGTAAGGTTCTGCGCGTTGCTTCGAATTAAACCACATGCTCCACCGCTTGTGCGGGCCCCCGTCAATTCCTTTGAGTTTTAATCTTGCGACCGTACTCCCCAGGCGGGATGCTTAAAGCGTTAGCTGCGCCACTGACGCGCAAGCGCGCCAACGGCTGGCATCCATCGTTTACGGCGTGGACTACCAGGGTATCTAATCCTGTTTGCTCCCCACGCTTTCGCGCCTCAGCGTCAGATCCGGACCAGTTGGCCGCCTTCGCCACCGGTGTTCTTGCGAATATCTACGAATTTCACCTCTACACTCGCAATTCCACCAACCTCTTCCGGTCTCGAGCCGTCCAGTATCGAGGGCCATTCTGTGGTTGAGCCACAGGCTTTCACCCCCGACTTGGCCGGCCGCCTACGCGCCCTTTACGCCCAGTGATTCCGAGCAACGCTAGCCCCCTTCGTATTACCGCGGCTGCTGGCACGAAGTTAGCCGGGGCTTCTTCTCACGCTACCGTCATTATCGTCGCGTGCGAAAGAGCTTTACAACCCTAGGGCCTTCATCACTCACGCGGCATGGCTGGATCAGGCTTGCGCCCATTGTCCAATATTCCCCACTGCTGCCTCCCGTAGGAGTCTGGGCCGTGTCTCAGTCCCAGTGTGGCTGATCATCCTCTCAGACCAGCTACTGATCGTCGCCTTGGTGGGCCATTACCCCACCAACAAGCTAATCAGACGCGGGCCGATCTTCCGGCGATAAATCTTTCCCCGTAAGGGCGTATCCGGTATTAGCCCAAGTTTCCCTGGGTTATTCCGAACCAGAAGGCACGTTCCCACGTGTTACTCACCCGTCTGCCACTCATCCCGAAGGATGCGTTCGACTTGCATGTGTTAAGCCTGCCGCCAGCGTTCGCTCTGAGCCAGGATCAAACTCTCAACTTAGAGTCAGATCTCACTCAAGATCTCACTGAATTGACAGAGCCTCACCAAAGAGCCGGCGTTTCCACCAGCCCCAGTGAGCTCTCGAGCCTCAGACCGACGTTGCCGCCAGCCAGAGAACTCGTTCAAAACGTGGATCCCGTTGTCTTCCTCAATGACTGCCCAAAGGCAGCCCGCAGGGACAACGCCGTCCACGCTTCTCTTCCCATCCAACTTGTCAAAGAGCAAAATACCCG
>NZ_LN811387.1 GCF_001006805.1 Microvirga massiliensis
CAGGAACGGCTCCAGTCCTGCGAAGCCGCTCGTGAGGGCGGACAGGCGAGGACTACCTCCGACGCTGTCGAGGTTGATGACGATCGCGATCGACTTGCGCGTCGCCTCGTCCATCGCCTCGACGTACTGTGCAGATCCGGTCAGCGCCCATTCTTCCACACTGAAGAATGCCAGGCGAAGGCCGCGCCTCATCCGCGGGACGCGAGGCGCCACGGCGCGCGCGGCCGCAAGAGCCGCGGCCACACCACTGGCGTTGTCCATGGCGCTCTCGGCGAGATCGTGACCATCGACATGGGCGCAAAGCACGACCCATTCATCGGTTAGCCCTGGCAGATCGAACACAAGACTGGCCGTCTCGGCCTGTGACTCCTCGATTGCGATGTCGAGGGTTGCGGACGGCCAGCCATGTGCCGTTCTGGCGAGACGCGCGGCCGTTTCGGGCGCAATGCCGAGGGCAGGAATTCCCGCGTCACCGACGCGCCCAGAGGAGCCGGCGACCACGTCGCCTTGCGTCGGCCCGGCGATCAGGAAACCGACGGCACCCATCTCACGGGCGAGGTCGTACTTGCGGCGCCGATGAATTGTGCCAGCCGCGAACATGAGCTCGTGGCGGACGAGCACGATCCGCCCCGCAATCTCCGCGCGATGCGCTTCGAACTCCTCGGGCGTCCCCCGTCCGAGGTCAATAACTTCGGCAGTCAGACCTCCTGGCTCAGTACCGACCGTCCGCACCAACGGATGGCACCGAGCCTCGTAACCGCCGGCGAGAGTCAAGCGCGTGTGCAGTGCCCGCCATCCCTTATAAGAGACGGGAATGTCACGACAGGCGACACCGCACACCTCGGCGCCCCGCGTACGCAGCCAGTCCATAGCGGCTGACTCGCTAGACGTGCCCGACAGCCGGCCTCCGAAGTCGCACAAGATCTGGAAATCCGCCCACAGGGCAGTGTCGGAGCGCATAGCGGAGGAGTTCATAGAGGCTTCACCTTTTCTGCAG
The DNA here is from genome assembly GCF_001006805.1 of Microvirga massiliensis. Classification (GTDB taxonomy): domain Bacteria; phylum Pseudomonadota; class Alphaproteobacteria; order Rhizobiales; family Beijerinckiaceae; genus Microvirga; species Microvirga massiliensis. Next base: position 998 of record NZ_LN811387.1, read on the forward strand.
ACCGCGTGAACTGGCCGATATGCTCTTCGAGCTCAGCGAGGAAGTGACCGGCAACCACGGACGGCTCCCGATCGGCCAAACGGAAGATGGCGAACTCGTACGGCACCGCCGGGACGAACGGCCTGACTGCAAGGCCGACGGGGGCGAACTCGGCCGCCGAGGCAGGATCCACTACCGACACGCCAAGGCCGTTGGCGACGAGACCGCAAATAGAAGCGAAGAATTCGACCTCGGCCACGACTTCGCAGCGTGCGCCGTGCTCCACGAACACGCTCATGACGCGATGGTGCGTCTTGCGCTCTCGTGAGATCGCCACAAATGGCACGCCAGCGAAGAGATCCGGCGTAATCACCGAATGGGCTGCCAACGGATGCCCGTTCGGGAGGATTGCGACGCAGTCCATGGCGTGGCGGTCGAGCGTGAAGCCCGTGCCGTCGATCGGCATCTCAGCAATTCCGATGTCATAGGCGCGGCTCTGGAAATGCTCGCGAACAACCTCTGAGTTTCGCGTATAGAGTTGGATTCGGACCTCCGGGCGCCTGCTCGCGAAACGAGCGAGCACAGGGGGCAATAGGGAGATTCCGGCACTTGGGTGGCTGGCTATCACGAGACTGCCGGATTCGCCGGCTCTGATCTTTTCGGCAACGCGGGACAGACCTTGCATGGTCCGCAGCGCCCGCTCAACTTCCCTGTGGAAAGCTTCTGCCTCCGGAGTTGGGCGCAACCGATTGCTCACGCGCTCGAACAGGCGAAATCCCAGATCCTCCTCGAGTCGCGCGATCTGGGCGCTCACGGCAGGCTGCGTGATCCTCATGACCACCGCCGCCTTGGTCGCCGATCCGTGCTCAAGAACCGTGCAGAACGTCTCGAGGAGTCTAGTGTCCATAAGCGCATAAAAAATGGTTATTGTCAGATTGGCAAGACCCAGGCAATAATGCCGAATATGAACAAGTCGCCCGAGCGCATATGGTAGGATCATCCATAACCACGGCTTTTAGTTCATGGCGAACAGCACGCTCAAAGGGGGCTCATGGGAAATCCGATTATCGCTGCCGACAGAGTTTCGAAGCGTTTCGGCGAAATAGACGTGCTCCGAAGCGTCAGTCTCCCGATCAAGGAAGGAGAAGTCGTCTGCGTGGTCGGGCCATCAGGATCGGGCAAGACCACCCTTCTACGCTGCTTTGCTTTGCTGGAGCAGCCATCGGCCGGAACGATTCAAATGAACGGAACGGTGATTGCGTCGTCGAAGCCTACCTCCGCGGAGAAGCGAGCGGCCCGGGCCGTCAGGCCCGAGATCGGCATGGTGTTCCAGCACTTCAACTTGTGGCCGCATATGTCGGTGCTTGAGAACGTGATTGAGGCGCCGCTCCGGGTGAAGAAAACGCCCCGGGACGCAGCAATCACCAATGCCGAGCAGCTCCTGCAGAAGGTGGGGCTTGCCGATAAGCGGGACGCCTATCCAATCCGCCTGTCCGGCGGTCAGCAGCAGCGCGTTGCGATTGCCCGAGCCCTTGCCATGTCACCGAGGGTAATGCTCTTCGACGAGGCGACCTCTGCTCTCGATCCGGAATTGCGTCGCGAGGTTCTTATCGTCATGCGGCAGCTGGCGACAGAGGGAATGACGATGATCGTCGTTACCCACGAGATGGGATTTGCTCACAATGTTGGACACCGCGTTGTGTTCATGGACCGTGGCGAAATCGTCGAGGAAGGGCCGCCAAAAGCATTCTTCGCTGATCCGCAGACGGATCGTGCAAAGCGGTTCCTCATGCAGTTCGAGGACTAACAAGGGAGGATAGAGATGAGCAGCCAGACCATCAGGAGAGCATTATCGGTCGCGGTCGTTGGACTGTGGGCCGCCATTCTGCCCGGCGCCGCCGAGGCACAGCAGACGCAGTCCCGCCTCTTCGAGGTGACGAGGTCAAAGAAGTTGAGAGTCTGCCAATATCCATTGTATTACTCGATCTCGTTCCGCAATCCGAAGTCCGGAGAGATCGAGGGAATCGATGCCGACCTGGCAAAGGAGCTCGCGAAGGAACTCGGAGCAGAGCTCCAAATTGTCGAGTCGAACTTTGGAACTTTCATCGCCGACCTCCAAGCGAACAAGTGCGAGATCGGCATGTTCGGTCTCGGTGCGACGCTGAAGCGTGCGCAGGCCGTTGAATTCTCAAAGCCGTATTTGGTCACAAATGTCTACGGCGTTACCCGAAAGGATGCGCGGATTAAATCCTGGGAGGATATCGACAAGCCTGGCGTGAAGGTGGCGGTTTCCCTGGGCAGTTACATCGAAAACGTCATGATTGAATACCTCAAGAACGCCGAGGTTGTGCCCGTTGCTCCGCCGAACACGCGTGAAGGCGAGCTCGTCGCGCGGCGGGTCGATATCATCATGACTGACTTTCCGACTGCGGTGAAGGTCACTGATGAATTCGACTGGGCGACGACGGTCAATCCGAGCGAGAAGCTCGCGGTCACGCCTTATGCTTATGTGGTGCCACAGGGCGACCAGATCTGGCTTAACTACATCAACCTCTTCGTAGACACGATTAAGCTCGATGGGCGGCTGATGAAGTACGCGAAGAAACACAAGCTTGATCCGATCGTTGCCGAGTAAATGGCATCTTCGCCGGGATGGCGGCACCATCCCGGCTCCCGCCGTCACCCCGAGGTAGGTTGTGATCAACTACACTTTTCGCTGGGATGTCATCTCCAGCAATCTGGGCTTTCTAATGTCCGGGCTGCAGATGACTTTATTCATTTCGGCGACGACGCTGCTCTTCGCCATGCTCGGAGGCCTTGTGCTCGCGGTCATGGACATGTCTCGGTTCTGGCCTGTCCGATCTATTGGTCTGGCTTTCGGCGAGATCATCCGCAACACGCCGATTCTCGTGCAACTGCTGTGGGTGTATTATGTTCTGCCGATTGTATTCAACATCCCGATCTCGTCACTCGCGGCTATCCTCATCGGCCTGTCAGTGTACATGGCCTGCTTCATCTCAGAGGTGTATCGGGCCGGAATCCAGGCTGTCCCCAAGGGACACCGGGAGGCAGCACAGGTGCTTGGGTTGTCGGGTATGCAGAGCTTCCGGCGCATTGTATTTCCGCAAGCAATCCGCATGACACTCCCACCGCTCGCCGCGAACTTCGTCCAGCTGATAAAGTATTCCTCTCTTGGCGCGGTTATCTCCGTGACAGAGATTACGCGGCGAGGGATGGAATTGTCCTCGTCGACCTTCCGCCCGCTCGAGATCTTCACGTTTATCGCGGTGGTCTATTTTTTCATCTGCTGGCCGCTCGCGATGGCCATTCGGCTATGGGAGCACCGACTCGCGCGGCGGTGAGGACTCAATGATGACCCAGCCCACAGAGGTCACGGCAGCTCGTGACCGCATCAGAACGCGCGCGGCGCAATCCCGCGATGACCTCATCGAGATGGCGCGCCGCCTCATCGCTGCGCCATCCCCGAACCCACCAGGCAATGTTTCCGCGGCGGCGGTGGTCGCCGCGGACCTTCTTGCTCAAATCCCCGGGGTGCAAGTTCGTTCCTACGAGTCGGCGCCTAGTATCATTAATCTCGTGGCACGCCTCGATAGCGGCCGGCCAGGCCGTAGGCTCATCTTTAACGGGCACCTCGACACATTTCCTATTGGGGAGGATCTTGGCTGGACTGTCTCGCCACTTGGAGGGGTCCAGAAAGAGGGCAGACTGTACGGGCGCGGCGTTTCGGACATGAAGGGTGGCATCGCCGCGTCACTGTATGCCTTGTCTCTCCTCGCTCGGGAGAAGGAGGCGTGGGCTGGAGAGATCGTTGTCACCCTGGCCGGGGATGAGGAGACTATGGGCTCTCTCGGCA
>NZ_LN811388.1 GCF_001006805.1 Microvirga massiliensis
GAGCACGAGGATCGGCCCGATTTTCACCAATGGGCCGAGCGGGTCAGCCCACAGCGCCGGCGCCAGAGCCGTTGCCGCAATCGCGTAGAAGACCGACACGGCGAGTGCAGCCCAGAGAGCGAGCCGGGCGGCGCGCCGGAGCGCTATCCCAATCCCAACCGCGATGTCGACCAGAGTGCCTGCAATGACGCCGACGCCGGCCAGCCTGCCCGCGCCTGCTCCCTCCATGAGGTGGACGCCAGCATCATAGCCCGGTCCTAGAGAAACCAAGCCAGTCACGATCCAGAACACGGCGAGCACCCCGAACACGACAGGCTTGAGAAAATAGAGCCGGGCGAACCAGCGGTCCTGCACCGAGGCCGGCTCGGCGGCAAGCGCTGCGGCGAGCGGTTGTGGCTCAATCCCGGTGAGACGAACCCACTCGCTCGGGTCGCCGGTGGCACCGCGCACGATCTCGCGCCCCGCCGTGCTGCGCATCGGCGGCCGCCAGCCCAGCAACCCAAGCAGGTCCCCAAGCCGATACAGGCACTGCGCAGCCCAGCGCGGCATCGCGACCTGCCGCGCTCTCGGCCAGCCGAGCCAGCCTCGATAGATCTGGACGACCTCGCTGAAGGCCAACCGCTCCGGACCAACGATCTCGAGCGCCTTCCGGGCCGGCGCCTCGGGCCGGAGAAAGCACAGGACCGTTCGCGTCAGGTCATCGAGCTGAACGATCTGCAACGGGCCCGTGTCCGGCATGACGGGCAGGATCGACAGCGCGGCCAGTCCACGAAAGAGAGCGCTGCCGCCGTAGGCCGGGCGGCCGACGACGACGGAGGGCCGCAGGATCACCCAATCGAGGTCGCAGGCCATCAGCGCCTTGTCGCCCTCGAACTTGCTGCGCGAGAAGGCAGTCGGCGCCTCCCGATCCACTCCGATCGCCGAAAGGTGAACGACCCGCCTCACGCCAGCCCGTTCGCAGGCCGTGAAGAGCGCAGCGGCGCCGCGGGCATGGACCCTGATCGTCGAGTCGTATGGACTGTCCTGAAGCACGCCGGCGCAGTTCACGACGGCATCGATGCCGGTGAGGTGCGGCAGCCAATCCTCCGGCCTGGTCGCGCGTGCGACGTCCATCATGACCCACCGGATCGCACGGTGCGGACGGGCAGCCGACTCACGCGTTCGCGTCACCGCGATGACCTCGTGTCCCTCGGCTCCCAAATGCGTGAGCACGGCGGAGCCGATCAGGCCGGACGCTCCAGTCAGCAGCACCCGCAATGTATCACTCCCCTTCACGAAACCTGCTCACGGCGCGAGCCCTGGATGAGCGAAATCCATCGCTTTCGATCATTGGGGGCCTGCAAAACCTCCATATCGCAGGCCATAGGCCGGGATCAGTCGGGTTCGCGCATGTCAGCTCGAAAGGCCCCTGCTGGTGCGCCACGCCAAGGTCACCTCCCCAGATCAGTGGCAGCGCCGGACAACAAGGTTCTCCTTAGCGACGTTTCTGCGGCGGGAACACGGCAAGCAGGTCGCGGCGTTGACGGGGTGTCGATGCCGGCCGCTCTCGATTGGGCCAAACCTGGAGCACCCTGCCATGCTCGACCTTTCCCACGCCCGTAACCGCATGGTCGACATTCAGATCGCCCGACGCGGCATCCGTGACCGCCATATCCTGGAGGCGATGCGGCGCGTGCCGCGCGAGGCCTTCGTTGAACCCGGCTTCGAGGAGTTCGCCTACGAGGATGGGCCGCTACCGATCGGCGAAGGCCAGACAATCTCACAGCCCTATATCGTCGCGCTGATGATCGAGGCGGCCGAAGTAAAGCCCGGAGACAGCGTGCTCGAAGTTGGGGCCGGCTCGGGCTATGCGGCCGCCGTGATGAGCCAGATTGCCGACCGCGTCCATGCCATCGAGCGTCACGCGTCGCTTGCCGCTGCCGCCAGACAACGGTTCCAAAAGCTCGGCTACGACAATATCGATCTGCGGGTTAGCGGCGGGACGCTCGGCTGGCCCGAAACCGCACCGTTCAATGCCATTCTGGTCGCCGCAGGAGGACCCGAGGTGCCGCAAGCGCTCGAGGAGCAACTCGCGATCGGCGGCCGGCTCGTCATCCCGGTCGGAGGAGATGAGAGATCCCAGACTTTGCTCAAGATCACGCGCCGAGGCGAGACGGATTACGAGCAGGAGGATCTCGGTGCCGTAGCCTTCGTGCCGCTGGTCGGCGAGCAGGGCTGGGCCGAGGACGGCCGGCGTGCAGCCACGAGCCATGTGCCCGGCCAGTCGCGCGGTCGAACCCTGCCGGAGATGATCGCTGAGGCCGCCGAACCTCTGCCCGATTTCGACGATCCTGCTTTTGGGCATCTGTTCGACCGCTTCGCCGACTGCCGCGTCGTGCTGCTGGGCGAGGCCAGTCACGGCACCTCCGAGTTCTACCGCGCCAGGGCAGCGATCACGCGTCGGCTGATCGAGGAGCACGGGTTTACGATCGTCGCCGTGGAGGCGGACTGGCCCGATGCGGCCGCTATTGACCGGTATGTGCGCTATCGCCCTGCCCGGGCCGGCACGGAGCCGCCGTTTCAGCGCTTTCCCACCTGGATGTGGCGCAACACCGACATCGCGGCGCTGATCGACTGGATGCGCACGCACAACGAAAGCGTGCAAGACCTCGATGCGCGCGCGGGCTTCTATGGTCTCGACATCTACAATATGAGCGGCTCGATCGCTGCCGTTCTCGAGTATCTCGACGAGGTCGACCCCGAAGCCGCCGCGGTGGCGCGCGAGCGTTACGGCTGCCTCACGCCCTGGCAACGGGAACCGTCGACCTATGGGCGCGCCGTGCTCAGGGGTGGCTACCGGAAATGCGAGCAGGCGGTCATCGCGCAATGCCGGGATCTGCTTCAGAGGAGGCTCGAATACGCCGCACAGGACGGCGAGAGCTTCCTGGATGCGACGCAGAATGCACGCCTCGTCGCCTCGGCCGAGCGCTACTACCGGATCATGTACTATGGCGGCCCGGAATCCTGGAACCTGCGCGACACGCACATGTTCGAGACCCTCGGCTATCTCCTCGAGGCGCGCGGCCCTCGGTCCAAGGCGGTGGTCTGGGCGCATAATTCCCATATCGGTGATGCCCGCTACACCGACATGGGAGCCGTTCGCGACCAGTTGAACATCGGCCAGCTCTGCCGTGAGTGCTTCAGTCGCGAAGCCGCGCCGATCGGCTTCGGAACCCACACGGGCACTGTTGCGGCGGCAACAGACTGGAGCGGCGCGATGGAGATCAAGCGCGTGCGGCCGTCGCTTCGCGACTCCTACGAGCGGCTCTGCCATGATGCGGGCATTCCGCGCTTTTTTCTCGATCTGCACCGGGACGAGGCGCTCCGCCGCCGGCTCCTCGAACCACGGCTGGAGCGGTTCATTGGCGTCATCTATCGCCCCGAGACCGAGCTGATGAGCCACTATTCCGATGCCTCGCTGCCGCAGCAGTTCGATGCGTTTGTGTGGTTCGACGAGACCTCGGCCGTGACGCCCCTCGGACCAGAGCATGCCCGACCCGGCGTGCCCGATACCTACCCGTTCGGGCTCTGAGCCTCATGCTCCACGACGTTGATTACATCCTGAAGAAGCTCGACTGGATGCGCTCACGGCATGTCTGGCCCAATGGCCTGCGCTATCTGTGGACCGACGCGTTCGGTCTTGTCCTCCTCGTATCGTTACATCGCGAATTGCAGGACGATACTTATCTCGATGAAGCAGAATGGCTCGTCGCCGAGGTGGAGCGCGTTCTCGGACGCCCGCGCGGCATCCGCATCGGCGAGGCACCAGATCGCGACGGGCAGTATTTCCATTACCTCGCGATGTGGCTCGTCGCCTTGGGGCGCCTTGGCGAGCTCAAGCCCAAGTATCGCGATCACGGCGTCGCCCTGGCGAAGGGCATCCATTCGGCCTTCGTCCTCCCGGGCACCGGGGTAATCTGGAAGATGACGGAGGACCTGAGCGCACCATATCCCGGCTATGGACTCGGCGCCCTCGATTCCTTCAATGGCTATGTAGCCTACCGGCTCCTCGATGAAGATGAGCTCGCATCCGAGATTGCCGAGATGAGGAACTTGGTCGAGCAGGTTTACGAGGAACTCGAGATCGATCAGGACCTCGGCCTCGGGATGATGCTCTGGCTCGCCCACTTCTTCCCCGAAGAGCGCTGGGCCAAGGTACAGCGCGCGCGTTCTCTTGCGAGACTCGACAAGATGTGGGTTGATCCGCCGGGCTATTTCTGCCGGGCACTGCGCCAGCGTCACGTCAAGTTCGCGTTCACGAATTATGGCGTGTCGCTTGGGCTGCAAGCCGTCGGCCAACGCCCGGAGTGTGTGGACCGCCTCAACGCATTCTTCGACGCTTGTCGATCAGGCGGCGATTACGATGTAGATGCCATCACGCATGTGATGGCCTGCACGTCCCACC
>NZ_LN811389.1 GCF_001006805.1 Microvirga massiliensis
TACTCCGGAGCGCGCAGGCGGTAGCCCACCCCGGTCTCGGTCAGGATGTAGTAGGGCCGTTCCGGGTCGGCCTCGATTTTCTGCCGGAGCTGGCGCACGTGCACCCGCAGGTTCTGAACGTCCGCAATGCCGCCCCAGACCTGCCGGATCACGTGCTGATGGGTCAGCACCTTGCCGGCATGCTGGACCAGGACTCTCAGGATCTCGTACTCGCGCGGAGTGAGCTTCACCTCCTCGCTACGGAGCCTGACCATGCGCCGCACGAGATCGACCGAGAGATCGCCTGTCTGGAATAGCGCCCGTTCGCCCTGAGCCTGCAAGCGATGGCGCAACGCGACGCGGATTCGGGCGACGAGCTCCTTCGCCCCGAAGGGCTTGGTGACGTAGTCGTCGGCGCCGAGCTCGAGCGCCTCCACGATCCCGGCCTCGTCGGTGCGGCTCGAAAGAATGACGATCGGCGTGTCGCTGCCCGCCTCGCGCCACCGGCGCAGGAGTTCATGACCCTGGATATCGGGCAAGCCGAGATCGAGGATCACGAGGTCGGGCCTGGGCTCCGCTGAGAGGCGCTCCTGCGCCTCGCGGCCATTCGCGGCTTCGATCACCTCGTAGCCCTGGGTTCCGAGGCCCGTGCGCAGGAGCTTGCGGATCGGCGGCTCGTCGTCGACCACCAGGATGCGGACCGGGGCTGCGCTCATGCGACGTCATCCAGCTGGGCCGCGGGTGCCGCCGGCAGCGTGATCGTGAAGACCGCTCCCGGGCGGTCGGAGCGGTTCCCCGCCGTGATGGTGCCGTCCATAGCCTCGACGAAGCCGCGGCAGATGGCCAGGCCGAGGCCCGTGCCGGCGCGGACGCTGTCGCCCTTCCGGGCGCGGTGGAACTTCTCGAAGATATGTTCGAGGTCCGTCTGCGGAATACCCTCGCCCTCGTCGAGGACCTGGAGACACACTGCGAGGCCGCCTGCGTCCGGCCTGCCCTGGATGCGGACCGTGGTCCCGGGCGGGGCATATTTGGCGGCGTTGTCGAGGAGGTTGAAGAGCACCTGCTCGACGAGGACCGGATCCACGTCGACCATCGGCATATCTGGAGCGAGTTCGACCTCGATCCGATGGCCGCTCAACACCTTGTCCGCGCGTTGCAGGGCGGTGCCGACGATCTCCCCGACCTCGTGCGGCGCCGTGTTCGGCCTGACGGCGCCCGCTTCCAGCTTCGTCATGTCGAGGAGATTGGCGATGAACCGGTTGAGGCGCTCTGCTTCGTCCTGGATCGTCTCGACGAGATCCGCCTTGGTCTCCTCGTCGAGAAACGCGGGAAAGTCGCGCAGGGTCCCAGCGGCTCCTATGATGGCGGCGAGTGGCGTCTTGAGGTCGTGCGAGATCGAAGTGAGGAGCGCCTGGCGCAGACGGTCGGCCTCGGCCGCGCGCTTGGCCCTCTCGACATCCTCGACGAGGTTGACCCGCTCGATCGCCAGCGCCGCCTGATCGGTGAGTGCGTCGAGCAGCCGACGCTGCTCCGGGGTCAGCAAGGGACCCGGCCTGTCACCATCGAGTCCCACGACCCCGACGGCGCCACGCCCCGTACGCATCGGCAGGAACAGCCGTCGCGCCCCCGGCAGGGTATCGGCGCCGCGTCCTGCGGGATGATTGTGCTCATAGGTCCACTTGGCGGCGGCGAGGTCCGCTGCGTCGAGCATATCCTCAGGCGGGTAGCCTGCCCTGACCGTGATCGCGCCGTCCGGATCCGGCAGGAGCAGCACGACCCGCAGTTTCAGCATGGACGCGATCTGGAAGGCCATCGCCCACAGGGCATCGTCCAGGGTCGTGACGCCCGCGAGCTTGCGGCTGAAGGTGTAGAGCGCCTCCGTCGTGCGCGCCCGGCCCTGCGCCACCACGGCCTCGAGCCTCACCCGGGCGGCAAGATTCGAGACTAGGACTGCGACGATCGTGAAGAAGAGGAAAGCCGCAACGTTCTTTGGATCGGCGATCGTGAAGGTGTGGAGCGGGGGGATGAAGAAGAAATTATAGCAGAGCGAGGCAGCGGCGACCGCCAGGAGCGAGGGCCAGAGGCCGAACCTTACCGCGACTCCAACGACGGCCGTCAGGAACACGAGGTCGACCGTCTCCAGGCCAGCGAGCGGTTGGATGAGATGCGCGACACCGAACGCCGCCAGGACAGCGAGCAGCGCAACCGCGAATGGAACAGGGTCAATGGGCTCGGCCGCGGGCCGGGTGCGAACCGTCTTCCTCGGAACGGGCTCGGCCGCGACCTCCTCGCCCGCGATGACGTGGACGCTGATGTTGCCCGCCCGGCGCAGGAGGTCACGGACCACCGATCCATGCAGGATCTCGAACCACCGCGAACGCGTCGACTTGCCGATCACGATCTGGGTGACGTTGTTGGCCAGGGCATGGCCGATCACATCGTCGGCCACGGTCCGACCGCCGCCCGGCAGGGTGACCGCCTCCCCACCCAGCCTCTCCACAAGCCGCAAGGTATCGGCAATCCGGTCGCGCTCCTCCTCCGAGAGCTGTGCGCTGCGGCGCGTCTCGATATGGAGGGCCGTCCAGGGGGCATGCAGGCGATCGGCAAGGCGCTTGGCATAGCGCACGAGCCCTGCGGCGCGAGGATCCTCACTTACGCAGACCAGCACCCGCTCGCCCGCAGCCCACGGACCGGGGATCGCGTTGGCCTGCATGTGGGTCAGGAGCTGCGCATCGACCTGCTGCGCCGTGCGGCGCAGCGCGAGTTCCCGGAGCGCTGTCAGGTTGCCGGGCGAGAAGTAGTGGTTGATCGCCCGCTCGGCCGTGTCCGGAACGTAGACTTTGCCCTCCTTGAGGCGGCGGATCAGGTCCTCAGGCGTGAGATCGATGACCTCGATCTCGTCGGCCCGGTCGATGATCGAATCCGGCACCGTCTCGCGAACCCGGATGCGGGTGATCTGGGCGACGACGTCATTGAGGCTCTCGACGTGCTGGATATTGAGCGTCGTCCAGACATCGATGCCAGCAGCAAGCAGTTCCTCGACATCCTGGTACCGTTTGGGATGGCGGCTTCCCGGGGCGTTGGTATGCGCCAGTTCGTCGACGAGCGCGAGTTGTGGACGCCGTTGCAGAATGGCATCGAGGTCCATCTCCTGGATCATCTGTCCTCTGTACTCGATCGCACTGCGCGGGATGACCTCGAAGCCCTCGAGGAGCGCTTCCGTCTCTGCGCGTCCGTGCGTCTCGACGATGCCGATGACGACATCGATGCCCTCGAGGCGCTGGACGCGCCCGGCGGAGAGCATCTCGTAGGTCTTGCCAACTCCCGGAGCCGCGCCGAGAAAAATCCTGAGACGGCCGCGCCCCTCCCGGC
>NZ_LN811390.1 GCF_001006805.1 Microvirga massiliensis
TTCTCTCGGAGGGTGACGAGGTCGAGAGCCGCGTTGCGGCGACGCCCGAGACGGTGAAGAAATACCAGGCGCTCGGCGCCGCGGTGGTGGTTCAGGCCGGGGCCGGCGCCCGGGCCGGCATCCCCGATGCCGAGTTCGCGGCCGCGGGCGCCACCGTGGCGGCGAGCCGCGACGAGGCGGTGCGGGATGCCGACATCATCCTCAAGGTGCGTCGCCCCGCCGCGGCCGAGCTCGAAGGCCTCAAGCCCGGCGCGATCGTGATCGCGATCATGGACCCCTATGGCCAGGACGCGGCCCTCAAGGCGCTCGCCGACGCCAGGATCACGGCCTTCGCCATGGAGCTGATGCCCCGCATCACCCGGGCCCAGGTCATGGACGTGCTCTCGAGCCAGGCCAACCTCGCGGGCTACCGGGCCGTCGTCGACGGGGCGGCCGAATATGGCCGCGCCTTCCCGATGATGATGACGGCGGCCGGCACCGTGCCGGCGGCGCGGGTCTTCGTCATGGGTGCCGGCGTCGCCGGCCTGCAGGCGGTCGCGACCGCCCGCCGGCTCGGCGCGGTGGTCTCGGCCACCGACGTGCGCCCGGCCGCCAAGGAGCAGGTCGAGTCGCTCGGCGGCAAGTTCATCGCCGTCGAGGACGAGGAGTTCCGGCAGGCCGAGACGGCCGGCGGCTACGCCAAGGAGATGTCCAAGGAATACCAGGCCAAGCAGGCCGAGCTCGTCGCCGCGCACATCGCCAAGCAGGATCTCGTGATCACCACGGCCCTCATCCCGGGCCGCCCGGCGCCGCGGCTCCTGACCCGCGCGATGGTGGAATCCATGAAGCCCGGCTCGGTGATCGTCGACCTCGCGGTCGAGCGCGGCGGCAACTGCGAGCTCGCCCAGCCCGGGCAGGTCGTGGAGCACAACGGCGTCAAGATCGTCGGCCACCTCAACGTGCCGGGCCGGCTGCCCGCCACGGCCTCGAGCCTCTACGCCCGCAACCTCTACGCCTTCGTGGAAACCCTCATCGACAAGGCCGCCAAGGCGCTTGCCGTGAACTGGGACGACGAACTCGTCAAGGCAACCTGCCTGACCCGCGACGGCAGCATCACCCACCCCGCCTTCCAGCCGGCCGCCTGACGGCCCGACACGCGCACAGGAGCCGGTCATGGCCCTCACTCCCGAACAGGCGCTCGAACAATCCCGCGCGGCCGCCGACGCGGCGCAGCGCGCCGCCGACGCGGCGCAGGCGATCGCCGATCAGATTGCACTCGCGGTCTCGAGCGCCACCCACGGCGCCATCGATCCGACGGTGTTCCGGTTCGCGATCTTCGTGCTCGCGATCTTCGTGGGCTACTACGTGGTCTGGTCGGTGACCCCGGCCCTGCACACGCCGCTGATGTCGGTCACCAACGCGATCTCCTCGGTCATTGTCGTGGGCGCGCTGCTCGCCGTCGGGGTGCCCTTGACCGCGGAGGGCACGGGGCTTGCCCGCGGCTTCGGGTTCATTGCGCTCGTCCTGGCCGGGATCAACATCTTCGGGGGCTTCCTCGTCACCGAGCGCATGCTCGCCATGTACAAGAAGAAGGGCTGACGCCACGATGACCGCCCGCACCCCTCTCCGTCGTTCTCCCGCCCTGAAGGATTGAGGCGATGTCCGAAAACGTCTCGAACCTTCTCTATCTCGTGGCCGGCGTGCTGTTCATCCTGGCGCTGCGCGGGCTCTCGCATCCGACGACGTCGCGCCAGGGCAATCTCTACGGGATGGTCGGCATGGCGCTGGCGATCCTGACCACGCTCGCGCTCGTGCCGCCGGCCGGTGCCGGGGGCTGGGCACTGGTGGTGCTCGGCCTCGCGATCGGGGGCGGCCTCGGTGCGGTGATCGCCCGGCGCGTGCCCATGACCGCGATGCCGCAACTCGTGGCGGCCTTCCACTCGGGCGTCGGGCTCGCGGCGGTGTTCGTGGCGGCGGCGGCCCTTTACGCCCCGCAGGGCTTCGGGATCGGCAGCGTCGGCACGATCAAGGGCGGGTCGCTGTTCGAGATGGGGCTCGGCGTGGCGATCGGCGCGATCACCTTCACGGGCTCGGTGATCGCCTTCCTGAAGCTCGACGGGCGGATGTCGGGCCGGCCGATCCTCTTGCCGCAGCGCCATCTGCTCAACATCGCGCTCGGGGTTCTGCTGCTCGTTCTGCTCGTGGTCTTCATCCGGACCGAGAGCCATGCCGCGTTCTGGCTGATGGTGCTCGTGAGCTTCGTGCTCGGGATCACGCTGATCATCCCGATCGGCGGCGCCGACATGCCGGTGGTCGTGTCGATGCTGAACTCCTATTCGGGCTGGGCCGCGGCCGGCATCGGCTTCACGCTCGGCAACCTCGCGCTGATCATCACGGGCGCGCTGGTCGGCTCCTCGGGTGCGATTCTGTCCTACATCATGTGCAAGGGGATGAACCGCAGCTTCGTCTCGGTGATCCTGGGCGGCTTCGGGGGCGAGACGGCGGCCGCCGCGGGTGGCGCGATCGAGACCCGGCCCGTCAAGCAGGGCTCGGCGGATGATGCGGCCTTCATCATGAAGAATGCCGCCAAGGTCATCATCGTGCCGGGCTACGGCATGGCGGTCGCGCAGGCCCAGCACGCGCTGCGCGAGATGGCCGACCTCCTCAAGAAGGAGGGGGTGGAGGTCAAGTATGCGATCCATCCCGTGGCGGGGCGCATGCCGGGCCACATGAACGTGCTGCTCGCCGAGGCGAACGTGCCCTATGACGAGGTGTTCGAGCTCGAGGACATCAACGGCGAGTTCGCGCAGGCCGATGTTGCCTTCGTGATCGGGGCGAACGACGTCACGAACCCGGCCGCGAAGACCGATCCGCAATCGCCGATCTTCGGGATGCCGATCCTCGACGTCGAGAAGGCCAAGACGGTGCTGTTCATCAAGCGCGGCATGGGCTCGGGCTATGCCGGCGTCGAGAACGAGCTGTTCTT
>NZ_LN811391.1 GCF_001006805.1 Microvirga massiliensis
TGAGGTATCGGATGGGTTTGCCTGGGGCGATGAGTTGGGCGGCGGCGGCGATGCCCTGGGCATCGAGACCGTAATGGCGGTAGAGGTCCGGGATCGTGCCGGTCTGCCCGAAATGCTCGACCCCGAGCGCCCGCGTGCGGTGACCCAGCACCGCTCCGAGCCAGCCCAGGGTCGCGGGGTGCCCGTCGAGCACGGTGACCAACCCGCACTCGCGCGGCACCTCGGCCAAGAGCCGCTCGATGTGGCTGCGGGCCTGCCCGCGCCCGCGCTCGCGCGCCCGCTGCGCCGCCGTCCAGCCGGCATTCAGCCGGTCCGCCGAGGTGATCGCCAGAAGCCCGATGTCGCGCCGGTCCTCGCCCATCCGCCCCACCGCCGCAATGGCCTCCGGGGCCACCGCCCCCGTATAGGCCACCACGACCTGCGCGTTCGGGCCCGGGCGGCGCAACCAATACGCGCCGTCGACGATGTCGCGCGCGAGCTCCGGTGCAATCTCCCGCTGCGGCTGCTCGAGAACCCGCGTCGACAGCCGCAGATACACCGAGCCCCCGGTCTCGTCGCGCAGCCAGCTCCGCTCGCTCGGCGCCCCGTCGCCGTCCTTCTGGAGATAGGCAAAGGCCCAGCGCAGGATCACCGCGAGCTCGTCGACAAAGGCCGGCTCGAAGGCCGCCAGCCCGTCCTGGGCCAGGCCGATCAGCGGCGTGCCGATCGACTGATGCGCCCCGCCCTCCGGCGCCAGCGTCACCCCCGAGGGCGTCGCGACCAGGATGAAGCGGGCATCCTGGTAGCAGGCATAGTTCAGGGCATCGAGCCCGCGGGCGATGAACGGGTCGTAGAGCGTGCCGATCGGCAACAGCCGCTCGCCGAACAGCGCATGCGAGAGCCCGAGCCCGGAGAGCAGGCTGAACAGGTTCATCTCGGCAATCCCGAGCTCGATGTGCTGGCCCTGTTGCGAGAAGTCCCACGTGAAGGTCGAGGGAATCCGCTCGGCCCGGAACAGGTCGCGCATCTCCTGGCGGGCGAACAGCCCGCGCCGGTTCACCCAGCCTCCCAGGTTGGTCGAGACCGTCACGTCCGGCGAGGTCGTGACGAGGCGCTCCGCGAGCGGGGTGTCCGAGCGGGCGAGCTCGTTGAGGATCAGCCCGAAGCCGGCCTGGGTCGACAGGGCCGGCTGCCGGGGTGTCGGGAGCGCCTCCGGGACCGGGATCACGGGGGCGCTGAGGCGCCGGGGGCCCTTCTGCACGAAGGGCACACTCGCGAGAAAGCGCTGCAGCTCGGCGGGCGGGATCTGGAGGCCCTCGAAGGGCTCCCATTCGTGGCCGGGCCGGATGCCCATCGCGGCCCGGAAGCCCTCGAGCTGGGCGGGTGTGAGCAGCCCGGCATGGTTGTCCTTGTGGCCGGCGAGCGGCAGGCCAAAACCCTTGATCGTGTAGGCGATGAACACGGTCGGGCGGTCGTGGTCGATCGCCTCGAAGGCCGCGAGCAGGCCCGGCAGGTCATGGCCCCCGAGATTGGTCATCAGGCGGGCGAGCTCCTCGTCGGAGCGCCGCGCGAGCAGGCGGCTGACCGGCCCCTGATCGCCGAGATCGTCGAGCAGGCGCCGGCGCCAGGCGGTGCCGCCCTGGAAGGTCAGGGCCGAGTAGAGCTGGTTCGGGCAGGTATCGATCCAGTCCCGGAGCGTGTCGCCGCCGGGCTCCCGGAAGGCTGCCTCGAGCAGCGAGCCGTATTTGAGCACCACGACCTCCCAGCCGAAGGCCCGGAACAGGGCCTCGAAGCGGGAGAACAGGCCTTCGCGCACCACGGCATCGAGGCTCTGGCGGTTGTAGTCGATGATCCACCAGGTGTTGCGCAGGCCCTGCTTCCAGCCCTCGAGCAGGGCCTCGAAGATGTTGCCCTCGTCCATCTCGGCATCGCCCAAGAGGGCGATCATGCGGCCCTCGGGGCGCTCCAGGCCCCAGCCATGGGCGCGCACGTAGTCCTGGACCAGCGCAGCAAAGAGGGTCTGGGCGACCCCGAGCCCGACCGAGCCGGTCGAGAAATCGACATCGTCGGTGTCCTTGGTGCGCGAGGGATAGGACTGCGCGCCCTGGTAGCCCCGGAAGGCCGCGAGCTTGTCGCGGGTCTGCCGGCCGAGGAGATACTGGAGGGCGTGGAAGACCGGGCCGGCATGGGGCTTGACGGCGACCCGGTCCTCGGGGCGCAGCACCGCGCCGTAGAGGGCGGTCAGGATGGTGGCGAGCGAGGCCGAGGAGGCCTGATGGCCCCCGACCTTGAGGCCGTCCGGGTTCGGGCGCAGGTGGTTGGCGTGGTGGATCGTCCAGGTCGCCAGCCACAACACCTTGCGCTCGAGCTCCGCCAAAACCCGCAACCGAGGATCAGACAT
>NZ_LN811392.1 GCF_001006805.1 Microvirga massiliensis
GCTCGATCGAGCAGCCGCGGAACCGCTGAAGATGCAAGGCTGTTGAGCCCGCATCCCAGGATTGGCCATGTGGCCCTCCTGGCACTGGCGCGCTGGATGACAAGCCATGACCGGCCGGATCCCAGCCCAAGTCGCGTGGACGGAGCTGCCGCTGGCGCGCCGTCGCAAGTTGGCCGTGATCATCGGACGTCTCGCCTATCGGCGGCTGCAGAGCCGGGCTGAGGAGACGGGCGATGAACCTCCCCGAGAAGATCCACAGCAGCCCCCTTGAGCGTCTGGCGGTCGTCTATGTGCGCCAGTCGACACTCCAGCAGGTCGAGCGCCACCAGGAGTCGACGCGCCTCCAATATGGTTTGGCGGAGCAGGCGCGCCACTATGGCTGGTCGCCCGAGCGGGTGCTGGTCATTGACGATGATCTCGGCTGCTCAGGAACGACAGCTGAAGGCCGCCTCGGCTTTCAGCGCCTGGTGACCGAGGTCGGGCTCGGTCATGTCGGCCTGGTGCTCGGCATCGAGATGTCCAGGCTCGCGCGCTCGTGCCGCGACTGGCACCAACTCCTCGAGATCTGCGCTGTCTGCGGCACGCTCATTGCAGATGCCGATGGCATCTACGACCCAGCCCATTACAACGACCGGCTGCTCCTGGGGCTCAAGGGTACGCTCTCGGAGGCCGAGCTCCACATCCTGCAGGCGCGCATGCACGAAGGTAAGCGCGCCAAGGCCAAGCGGGGCGAACTCTGCCTTGCTGTGCCGCGCGGCTATGTGCGTCTGCCCGACGGCAGCGTCGAGT
Organism: Microvirga massiliensis; assembly: GCF_001006805.1. Taxonomy (GTDB): domain Bacteria; phylum Pseudomonadota; class Alphaproteobacteria; order Rhizobiales; family Beijerinckiaceae; genus Microvirga; species Microvirga massiliensis. The sequence goes on from NZ_LN811392.1 coordinate 790, forward strand.
TCGACCCGGACGAACAGGTGCAGGCGATCGTGCGGCTCGTCTTTGCGGTTTTCGAGCGGCGCGGCCACATGAATGCGGTGCTGCGCTATCTCGTCGACCACGGCCTCAAGCTGCCCACCCGCCATGGCACAACGGGCGGTGCGCTGGAGTGGCACCGACCGAACCGCCAGACGCTGACCAACATGCTGCACAACCCCGTCTACGCTGGGGCCTATGCTTTCGGACGCGGTGTCGATGACCAGCGGCCCGGCAACCCGCGAAGCCCGCGCCCGGCCAAGCCGGGCCAATGGCTGGTGCTGATCAAGGATCGGCTGCCTGCCTATATCAGTTTCGCGCAGTATGAGGCGAACGTGGCCCAGATGGCAGCTAACCGCAGCCACCATCGCGGCGTCTGCCGCGGCGGCCTGTCGCTGCTCGCCGGGATGCTGACCTGCGGGCGCTGCGGCCACCGGATGATCGCCACTTACTGCAGCAACGGCCATGATCTCCTCTACGCCTGCATCTCGGAAGCTTCCGTTTATGGCGGCGAGCGCTGCCAAGCATTCACCGGCCGGGCCTTGGACGCGCATGTCGCCGGCCTGATCCTGAGCGCGCTCACGCCATCGGCGCTCGAGGTGAGCCTACAACTCGCTGAGGACATCGAGATCGAGCGCGCCGCCCTCCACCGCCAGTGGGCGCAGCGGCGTGAACGTGCCGCCCATGCCGCTGAGCGCGCCGAGCGCCAGTATGACGCCGCCGAACCTGAGAACCGGCTGGTGGTGCGCACGCTCGAGACACGCTGGGAGGAGGCGCTGCGCAAAAAGGCGGTGCTCGACGAGGACTACGCCCGCTTCTGCGCGCGCGAGCCGGCGCGACTGACGCGGCAAGAGATCGCCTTCATCCGCCGGCTGGCCAGCGACGTGCCGGCGCTGTGGCATGCCGAGACGACCACGCCCCAGGACCGGCAGGCGATCGCGCGCTTGGTGCTCGATCGCGTGACCGTCACCCTGGATGGCCGGACCGAGCGGCTGCAGGTTGACTGCGACTGGGCCGGTGGCGCGCGCACGCGAAGCTGGGCGATCCGCCCAGTCGCCACGCTCGCGCAGCTCAGCTCCTATCCGGCGCTCGTCGAGCGGCTGACTGCCCTGCACGGCAACGGCCTGACCGCCGGTGCAATTGCTGACATCCTCAATGCCGAAGACTGGCATCCGGCCAAGCGCGCTGATCGCTTCACGCGCTCGATGGTCGCTGCCCTGTTGCGGCGGATCGGTCTCGTGACACGCGCCCGGCGCACGCTTGATGCCGCAGCGCACTGCCGAGCCCATGAATGGCCGCTGCGCGATCTCGCCAGCGAACTCGATATGCCCGAGCAGACGCTCCACGGCTGGGTGAACCGCGGCTGGGTCAAGGCGCGCAAGATCGCGGTCGGCGCGCAAGCAATCTGGCTGCTCTGCGCGGATGGTGCCGAACTCGAGCGTCTGCGTGAACTTCGGCGACACAATCTGGCACTCCAGCAGCGCCGCCCCGTCACCCTGCTGCCAATCTCTTGAGAGGCATTATGACAAAGATAT
>NZ_LN811393.1 GCF_001006805.1 Microvirga massiliensis
TCATGCTCAGGAGCCGCCGGAGCGTGACCCCGCTGTTCTTAGCCTGAGACCCTTCAGGAAGGCGCCATGACGTGAGATAGGCGTTGACACCTCGATCGAGATCCAGCCGCCTCTCCTGGACCAGCCGCATGACGGCAACCGCCGTGACGAACTTCGACAGCGAGGCGGCTTGGAACAGCATCCCGGGTGCCGGATCACCGACAACCGCGGTCCAGGCAATCCGGCCGTCATCAATGACGCTGATGCCAACAGCCGGGATGTGGAGCGCTCGCATGGCCTGGTTCAGGGACAGGCTTTGCGGTGACTGTCCCGGAAGCGCAATGGCAAGCTCCTGCATCAGAGCGGAGGGGGCATTGGGCTGCGCGCGCGGGGAACCAGTCCCGACCAGGGAAAGAACTGCAGCCAGCGTGAGAGCAACGCAACCGGAGCGAAACACGAGCCGCTCCATGTCTGATGGATGGATCAGGCTTCAGATTGCAGCCGCTTTCGGACGGTTTCCAGGCCAACTTGGTCAGGGGCAGACGGTGCACCCGCTCGCTGGTTTCCACCTTCAGGCAGCTCTGCCCTGAACTGTTCGATTGCTCCGACCGGCAAATCCAGACGACTGCTGATCGCGCCTTTGGTGATTTTGCGCTGAGCCCAGGGGCCGTGAGGTGCCTATTGGGCTACTCGCTTCATGGCGGTCTGAGCTGGCTGAATGTGTTACGTTCGCAGCTGAGCCTGGCAACGGCTTGATGAGGCACCGGGGTTGCATCCGAGGGCTCCGTTCATGAAGCTGAGCAGAAAGCAGTTCGGCCTCGGGATCGTCGCCGCAGGATTGGGGACCGGCATGATGTCCCGACACGATCGCACCCGCGCTCGAGAGACTCCGTCGAGCCCCACCAATCTGCCGACAACACCCGCAGGGGCTCATCAGGCAACCCACTTCTTCACGAACTCGGCTTTCGAATACGTGATGCTGATCAGCCTCGGGCGCGCGTACCACCAGGGCGGGAACATCGGCAAGGTGCTCTACGTCATCCGGCAGATCGAGGACGGCAACTTCGAGAGTGCCTATCACGCCGTGATGGCGGCCGGGGATGAAGCCCGTGCCATGGCCGAAGGCTCCGCAAGGGGCGGTCACGTCGAGAGCGCGCGGCAGGCCTACCTGTGGGCCCAGAACTTCTATGACAGCGCGACGTACTTTGCGGATGGAACCGGCGATCCATCCAGAATCACGACAGCCTGGCAGCTGTTAGACGCCTGCTGGCTGAGGGCGATCGCCCTCTTCGACCCGCCGATCGAGCAGGTGAGCATTCCCTACGAAGGAACCGCTTTGCGGGGGGTCTACTTCCGCGGAAAGAGCACGGCCGAGAAGCGCCCCCTGCTGATCCTGGTCAATGGAAGCGACGGCTCGCCTCTCGACATGTGGATGCAGGGTGGGGCGGGAGCGGTTGCCCGGGGCTACGACTGCCTGACCTTCGAGGGTCCCGGGCAGGGCTACGCGCTGTGGAAGCAGGGCCTCACCTTCCGGCCTGACTGGGAGCACGTCATCACGCCGGTTGTCGATTTTGCGCTGAGCCGAGCGGGCGTCGATCCCAGGAGGATCGCGATCCAGGGCATCAGCCAGGGTGGCTACTGGGTTCCCCGCGCCGTCGCGTTCGAGAAGCGGATCGCCGCGGCCATTGCGGATCCGGGCGTGGTTGACGTGTCCACATCATGGACTGCGCCCTTGCCACCCCCGATGCTGGAACTCCTGAAGGCCGGCCGCAAGGAAGAGTTTGACGGGTACATGACCCAGATGCTCGACCCGGTCACCAAAGCCGCCCTTGTCTTTCGCATGAGACCGTATGGTGCCACCTCGTACTACGATGCCTTCAGGGCGAGCATGGACTACCGCCTCATGGACGTCATTGGGCAGATCGAGTGTCCCATGCTCATCACCGAACCGGTCAACGAGGCCTTCTGGCCCGGACAGTCGCGCCGGCTCTACGATCTCTTGACCTGCCCCAAGACCCTGGTGCCGTTCTCGGCATCCGACGGGGCGGACCTGCACTGCGAGCCGAAGGGCTACGGCCTCAGAGACCTACGCGTGTTCAACTGGCTTGACGCGACACTGAGGTAACCCCTCTCCGGGAGCCGTCACTCAGGCGGGTGTGCACCGACAACGGGTATCGGATTACGGGAGGGGCACTGCTTCCGCGGTTCAAAGAGGTCTCGACGACATCAAGCGCGCGCGACACGCCCGTCGGTGAGGATGACAGACGAGTGGTGCCAACGGATAGCTGATGCAAGCTTAGAGAAATGCCGGCGGGATAGTCGCTTGGGGAAGGACCC
>NZ_LN811394.1 GCF_001006805.1 Microvirga massiliensis
TCATTGGCTCGCACGAGCGCATCGAGCCGCCCGCGAAGGATTTGAGCCATCTCCTGTGGGGTGCGCGCCGACCGGGCGCTTACACTCACCATGCCGCTTGTGATCGCGAATATATTCTTGACCCGGTGGATCAGTTCTCGAAGCAGCAAGCGCTGGCGCTCCTGCGCCTCTTTCTCTGACCGGATGTCACGCGCCTCGATGATGGTCCCGATGGGCTTTCCGTCCTCGCCCTGGATCGGGCTCGCCGTGAAGGCCACGGGGTAGAAGCTGCCGTCCCTGTGGACGAAGATTTCCTCGCCCTGCATCTGATGGGCCTCGGGAAAGGCCCGGTCGATGGGACACTCCTCAAGGGGGTAGTGGCTACCATCAGGACGGGTGTGATGAATGACATCGTGCAGGGCTCGTCCCCTCACTTCCGCGAGCGAGTAGCCGGTGAGCTTTTCGGCCGCGGGGTTCATGTAGACGCATTGCTGGCGCTCATCCATGCGGAGGACTGCGACCGAGGCATTGTTGAGCACCGCATTCAGGTGGCGCTGGCTTTCCCGCAGGGCCTCTTCGACACGCCTGTGTTCGGTGATGTCGCGGGCAATCTTCGATGCACCGACGACGCTGCCCTGAGCATCCCTGACAGGTGAGACCGTCAGCGATATCTCGACGAGACTTCCATCCTTGCGTTGGCGAATCGTCTCGTAGTGCTCGACGCGCTCGCCCCGGCAAATCCGCTCGATGATCTCTAATTCCTCGTCCTTCCTGTCATCGGGTAGCAGGATCGTGACGGGTTTGCCGATTACCTCCTCGGCCCGGTGGCCATAGAGCCGTTCCGCCCCTTCGTTCCAGCTTGTAATAGTACAATCGAGATTGATGCTCACGATGGCATCGTTCGACGAGGTGATGATGGCCGCGAGTTGCCGCTCGACCTCCTCGGCGCGCTTGTGCTCGGTGATGTCCACCACGGCACCGGGAAACCGCAGGGGCTTGCCTTCGTCATCATAGAGGCATTCGCCGCGCGCCTCGATCCAGCGAACCGTGCCGTCCTTTTGAAGGAGCCGGTATTCCTGAACGTATTTCTGACCGGTCGCGATGGTGTGATTGACCGCCTCAGCAACCCGGCCCCGGTCATCGGGGTGGATACCGGCCATGTAGTCGGCAATCGGTGTGCCTGCCCCGCCCTTCTCGGGATTGACCGAGAACATCGCGGCAAACCGTGGGTCGGAGTAGAAGGTATCCGATGGGATGTGCCAGTCGAAGGTGCCGACCATGCCGGATGCGTCGAGAGCAAAGGACAGGCGCTCCTCGGCTTTTGCCAGTGCCCGCTCGGCCAGCACGCGCTCGGTCGTCTCCACCACGACAGCGAGCACGCCTGCGGGCTGGCCGCTCTCGTCCAGCACGGGAGAGTAGTCGAGATTCATCCAGACCGGCTCGGGAACCCCATTTCGATAGAGGGTCAACTCCTGATCGCGGTAAGATAGCGTGCCCCCGCTCAGGCCGACCTTCATGACGTGATCGTTGAAGTCGGCGACCTCGGGCCAGCCCTCTCTTACCTTGGAGCCGAACAGGCGAGGATGGCGGCCTCCCGCGAAGTCGGAATAGGCGTCGTTGTAGATCATGACGCCATCCGGTCCCCACAGCAGGACGATGGGAACCGGCGAGCGCAGGAGAAGGCCGACCGTCGTTTTGAGGCTTTGCGGCCAAGAGGAGAGCGGTCCAATCGAGGTACGGGACCATTCGTAGACCCGCGTGAGCCTGCCCGTCTCGCTGTCGTCGAGAAAATCGAGGTTGCAGGCGGGAGTTTCATCCCTTTTCAGCAGATGATGCTCCTCCTTTTCCAGGGCCCGAAGGCCAGCCCGCACGACCTCGCTGGCGCTGCGGTAGCGGCCCGAGGCGACTTTGGTGGCCACAAGCGCGGTCAATTCGGGCGTCAGGGACACCGAGAGGGCTGATTTGGAAGGCATGTCTGAAGGGTGGGAAAAATTGGCACCCGCAATTTAGGTGGTCATGTAGCCGTGGCAATAACCTGTGATGATGACGCTAGGTCAGGCATGCCCTCGACCTAACCTCTCACACGTCACCTTCAGCCAATCCGACATGTCCCTGACCGGTAGGGCTCGTTACGCCGCTTCGAGACGATCCCTGCGAGGCCCATCTCGCAGGCATGGCGGAACAGGGCCTCACCCTCATGGCCTTCGGCTCGGCTGCTGAACCAGGGGCCGTCATGAAGCTCCTCACGTAAGAGGAAAGCGGGCTTGATCCGACGCTCGTCGAGAGGATTGGGCCGTAAGTCGCGTCCTTGAGGGTGGGAGGTCGAAGGCGA
>NZ_LN811395.1 GCF_001006805.1 Microvirga massiliensis
GGATGAAACGATCCCGATGGCCCCCGGCTCAAGAAACAGCCCTCTTTCTCGGCACGGTTGGGGCTTTCGTTCTGATTTGCCCATCGGCTCTTGCGGCCGGCGAACCCGCCCAGGGACCGTCCGACGCCCTCTTCCTGGCGCAGATCATTGTCCTGTTGGTGGTCGGTCGGCTGCTTGGCGAGGTGATGCAGCGGATCGGCCAGCCGGCCGTCATGGGCCAGTTGCTCGCGGGCATCCTCCTGGGTCCGTCCCTGTTTGGGGCGCTCTGGCCGGAGGCGCAGCACGCCCTATTCCCGTCCAGCCACGATCAGAAGAGCATGCTCGAGGCCGTGTCGCAGCTCGGTATCCTGATGCTCCTGCTCCTGACCGGCATGGAGACGGATCTTCGTCTCGTCCGAAAAGTCGGCCGGGCGGCCACCAGCGTATCGGTGACGGGCATCGCGCTCCCGTTCATGTGCGGGTTCGCCCTGGGCCAATTCCTGCCCGAAGCCATGCTGCCCCATCCTGAACAGCGCCTCGTGACGTCGCTCTTCCTCGGTACCGCGCTCTCGATCTCGTCCGTGAAGATCGTCGCCTTGGTGGTCCGCGAAATGGGCTTCATGCGGCGCAACATCGGCCAGGTGATCGTTGCCTCGGCCATCATCGATGACACCATTGGCTGGGTGATCATCGCCATGACGTTCAGCCTTGCGCTGCACGGAACGCTGGACGCCTACGGAATCGGGCGAAGCGTCCTTGGGACGGGGGTCTTTCTCGTCGCGAGCTTCACGCTCGGCCGCCGGTTCGTCTTTCTCGCCATCCGCTGGGCCAACGATACCTTGATCAGCGAAGTGCCGGTTATCACCGCGATCCTGGTGATCATGGGCATCATGGCGCTCGTCACCCATCTCATCGGCGTCCATACGGTGCTCGGCGCGTTCGTGGCCGGCATCCTGGTGGGGCAATCGCCGATCCTGACGCGACACATCGAAGAGCAACTGCGTGGGTTGATCGTCGCCCTGTTCATGCCGGTCTTCTTTGGCCTCGCCGGTCTGAGTGCGGACCTCACTATCCTCAAGAACCCGGATTTGGCCATGCTGACGATCGGCCTGATCGCCATCGCCAGCATCGGCAAGTTCTCGGGCGCGTTCCTGGGCGGATCGGTGGGGGCCTGACCCGGGGCGAGTCGCTGGCGCTCGCCTGTGGGATGAACGCGCGTGGCTCGACCGAGGTGGTGATTGCCTCGATTGGCCTCTCGATGGGAGCGTTGAGCCATGACCTCTATACGATGATCGTGGCCATGGCGGCGGTCACAACGGCGGCGATGCCGCCGATGCTCCGCTGGGCCCTGGCTCGGCTGCCAATCCAGGCGGAAGAGCAGCTCCGGCTCGAACGGGACGCTGTCGAAGCCAAGGGGTTCGTATCGAGACTCGAGCGTCTTCTCGTCGTCGTCGACGAAAGCACCACAGGCAAGTTTGCGTCGCGCCTCGCAGGTCTGGTTGCGGGATCGCGCGGCATGCCCGTCACCGTTCTCACGCTTGGAGCGCAGGCGAACCCGACCGTTCCAGCCACCGATCCGGGCGGAGCCGAGATGGCGCTCAGGACGGCCGCCGCGACCGCTCCGGCTACCGATCCCGATCCAATCGACCCCGTCTCACCAGCGGTCGACGTCATGGCAAGGGTGCCGCTCGACCCGCCTGAACGGGAGGTTGCGGCGGAGGCCCGGAAAGGGCACGACCTCATGGTGATCGGGGTCGAGCCGACGGTGGCCCCTGATGGAGGCTTCCACGAAGGCGTGACGCGGATTGCGAGGGGGTTCCAAGGGCCTTTCGCGATCGCTTCGGCCCGCGGGATCCATCGGGTCGAGCCCGAGCGGGTGAGCCTCGACATTCTCGTTCCCGTCACGGGCACCGAGATTTCGCGCCGGGGTGTGGACGTGGCCCTCACCCTGGCTCGCGCGAGCCGCTGCGAGGTCATGGCCCTCTACGTGGCCGGCGATGCTGAACACCAACGTCGCCGCTACACCAACGCGAGCCGCGCCGGCGAAGCGGCCCTCAAGGACATCGTTGCCCTCGCTGACCAGATGGATGTTCCGATCCAAACGGCGGTTCGGGTCAACCTCGCGCCCGAGGTGGCGATCCTCCGTCAAGCGCGACTTGGCCGCCATAACCTGATCGTCATGGGGGTGACATGCCGGCCAGGCGACACGCTGTTCTTCGGGAATGTGGCTGCCGCCGTGGCGGAAGCCTCAGACCGCTCGGTCCTGTTTGTCGCAAGCTAGGCAGTCTCGCTGCGGAGGCACCTTGCTGGTTCGGATTTCGGTCCCGG
>NZ_LN811396.1 GCF_001006805.1 Microvirga massiliensis
ACCGGGTGTAGAGCACCGTTAGAGACGTCACCCGGCTGCCCGTTAGAGATGTCACCTCCCCGGGTGCGGATTACGGGGAGCTCGGGTCCCATGACGGTGATCGCGATGCGTCGTCTGGAGATCGACCGCAGCGCGGCTGCGCAACTTGATCAGCTCCGCCGCGCTGCTCGGCGCCAAGGCCTCCCGCGCCGCTGATATCTCGGGTGAAAGCCTTGAAGGTGACATCTCTAACGGGGACAATCAGCGACTTGTCTAACGGGTTCTGTCAACGGAGACCGGCTTCCTACCCGCGCGAGGCTTTCACTCGATCACCTCGTCGGCGAGCGCAACCAGAGTTGGCGGCAGTTGCAGATCGAGCGCGCGGGCGGTTTTCAAGTTCACGAGCAGCTTGAAACCGACCGGCTGCTCGACGGGCAGCCCCGCGGGGCTGGCGCCCTTCAGGATCTTGTCGACGTAGTCGGCTGCGCGAGGGTAGTGCAAGAAGAGGTTGGCGCTGTACGATATCAAGCCGCCGTCCCGCACAAATTCTTCCCCGGTCGTGTACACCGCCGGCAACCGCCGTCGCGCTGCAAACGCGATCACGGCCTCTCGGTTGGCATTGACCAGGGGCTCGACGACAACCAGCATCGCTTCCGCCTGTGACTGCTCGATCCGGACGAAGGCCGGATCGAAGTCTTGCCGCGCGACAACCTCAACCACCACCAGCTCAATCCCGAGCAACTGGGCCGCATCGGCGGCACTTTGCAGCAACGGCAGAGTTCCGGCATTGCTAGGGTTTGACAGGAACGCGATGCGGCGCGCCGCCGGCGCCACCTGATGCAGCAGCTCGATCTGCTTGCCGCCCAGATCGGGGATCATCGAGGTCGTGCCAGTGACGTTTCGGCCAGGCCGAGCCAGGCTCTCGACTAATCCAGCACCGACGGGATTGCCGGCATGAACCATGACGATGGGGATCCGGGCCGTGGCCTCGCTCGCCGCCGTGCTGGCGGCAACGGCGACTGCAACGATCACGTCCACCTTGAGGGCCACCAGCTCGCGCGCCAGTGTCGGGAGGCGATCCAGTACGCCTCCGGCGTAACGCTCGTGAACTTGGATGTTCTTGCCGTCAATCCAGCCCAACTCACGAAGGCGATCCACAAACGCCGCTCGCGTTTTCGTGGGGTGGTCCTGTTCCCGGCCAGGCCAAAGCAATCCGACCCGCCGCACACCATCCTGCTGCGCGCGCGCGGCGAGCGGCCACGCAGCCGCAGCAGCCAGTCCGCCGAGGAAATTGCGTCGCCTCAATGTCCGCCACCAAGGGCTAGAGAAAACAGCGTATCGGCGCGGTCCAATTTTGCCTAGGGGCTAAGACCAGCTTGGCGCGCTCATGAATTTCGGTCCGGACTCTGAGGAAATTGATCTCCGCGATGTCCTTCGCGTCATCGGCTAAGTAGAACGTGCCTGCAAAAGCACCTTTGATGTTCCAGCTTGTAGCGCGAGATGTTAGCTTGGCTATAGAGTTAGCTCAAAGCAAGTTGATCATCCAGTAGTTTTCTGCCACGCTGGAACTATTTCTCACATACTGACTTGAGCTGACGCGATCACCCTTCGCGTTGCAGGGTCACATGAGGAGTATATTCGCCAAAACGTTGGTCTTTGCTTTGACGATGTTCGGAGGCGTTGCATCACTTCCGGCTGCAGTGCCGGATTTCCAGACCACCTCCGGGCGCGTTGAGCGCGGACAAGCCTCTTGGTACGGCTCGTTCCACCACGGCCGACGGACCGCCAGCGGAGAGAGGTTCAATAAGAACGCGTTCACGGCGGCGCATCGATCGCTCCCCTTTGGGACCTTGGTGCGGGTCACCTGTGTCAGAACCGGCGAATCCGTCGTCGTGCGGATCAATGACCGCGGGCCGTTCAAGGCCGGAAGGATCATTGATCTCTCGCAAGCCACGGCTCGGGCTATTGGTCTGAAAGGGGTCGGGGAGGTGTCTCTCGCGGAACTCTACCTGCCCCGCTTGACGTCATCGTGGACCGATGACGTGAGCATGTAGCCTGCCCTTACCCAATCCGGCCGCATGCAAATCAGAACCGATTGGCAGCGATCGAGACAACGAGATCGATGCGGCTCCAGTGTGCTGGTCTCGTCCTTGAGGCTGCGTT
>NZ_LN811397.1 GCF_001006805.1 Microvirga massiliensis
ACAACCGCGCATCAGAACACCCATCTGTCTATGTCATTGAAGAGAAGAGATTTTGTTGATCGGGATGCGATCCCGTGGGGTATTTCGGGTTCTGCCTGGCCCGCTCGGTGATGGACTGGGCAGCTGCTGTCGTGAGCGCGGCGCGGGCGAAGATCCAAGGACCGTCAGGCAGGGGATGGATCGCCTCGATCTCTCCGGTCTCCGCCGCCCGTCTGAGCGTCTTGGGCGCGATGCGCATGAGCCTTGCCGCCTGACTGAGGTTGAGCCACGGCGCGATGCCGTTCGCGGCCGGCTTGTGCACGGGAATGCGGTGATGCGAGCGCAGCGCGGTGACGCGCTCGCGTGTCCAGCGGTTGCCATGACCCGTGACGAGGCCATTCCGGTTGAGGACACCGGCGATGACCTCATCGTGGGCAATCAGCACGAGGTGGCGAACGGCTGCAATCACATCGGCTGACGTGCTGTTGCGCTGACCGCGGCGGCGTCTGGGCAGACGCATCTCGCTGTGGGCGCCACCCATCCAGTGGACCACGAGAATGATCTCGGCCGCCTCCGGATCGAGATCGGCGACGATCTCCTGGATCACGGTGCGCACAATGCGCTTCTTCAGTCGTGCATCGGTCGAGGATGCCGCCCACACGCTCTTCAGGTCTGCGGCCAATGCGGCGAGTGCCGTCGGGGCCATGACAGCAGCTGGTACATTCACATTGTGGGCGGCGATCTTGCCCTCGACCTCCGCAATACGGGCGAGTGCCTTGTTCCAGCGCGCCTCCAGTTCGCCCGCCACCAGCCGGTTGGCCGGATCGGCGGCATCGTATTGCCGGAAGGCGCGCTCCGCCGCATAGCGGGCCGCTTCGAGATCGCGCCGAAGCGCGTCGCCTATCTGATCGCGCCGCTGGCCCGCTTCCTTCTCCGCAGCGACGGCGGCCGCGATGGCGCCGGGGCCAACAATGGTGAGGAGCGCCTCCGCGATGGCGTCATCGACACGCAAGCCGCCGAAGGCGATGCAGCGGGGTTCGGCATTGTCCATCCAGCCGCGGCTGCAGCTGTAGCGGGGGATCTGATGTTGGGCGCCCGAGTAGCGGAGCGTCAGCTTGCGCCCGCAACGCCGGCAGCGGATGAGGCCGGCGAGCAGGGCATCGCCATGCTTTGGCGCACCATGGTGGCGGCTGGTGGGAACGTTGCGGCTGACCATCGTGCGGATCGTCTCGGCCTTCTCCCAGCTAACATAGCCCTCATGGGCACCCGGCCGCAGAGCCAGCCAGTCGGCGCGCGCCTTGCGGCGGACCTTCACCCCATTGCCGGCGGTCCCCAGTTCTGTTCCGGCCGCCGTCTTACCATAGGCATAGGCGCCGCCGTAAATCGGGTTCTCGATCATCCGGTGGATGGTCGCTGAGTGGGGTCGGCGCCAGATGACATCGCCGTTGTTCTGCTTCACCGGCAGATCAAGATCATGCTCGTGGAACCAGAGCAGCGCCTGCCTGGCGCTGCCCAGTTCCAGCACCTTGTCGAAGACCAGCGTGATCGCTTCCTGCACCCGCCGGTCGGGATCCTTCTCATACCGATCGCCAGCCTTCACGAAGCCCACCGGTGCGCTGATGACGAGTTCGCCGCGGCGTGCCTTCTCGTAGCGGGCCGCGAGCGAGCGCTGGCGCAGGAGATCAAGCTCGTACTCATTGCGGCTGCCCTTCAATCCCAGCAGCAGCCGGTCATTGCCGTGCCGGGGCGCTGAGAGGTGTCTCCTGATCGATCAGCACGGTGTCGACCACGCGGCACATCTCGATCAGCTGCTGCCAGTCCCGGCTGTTGCGAGCGAAGCGCGAGACCTCACGCGCGCAGACGGCGCCGACCTGGCCGAGGCACACTTGTGCGACCATCCGCTCGAAGCCGGCGCGCGGGACGCCGCCCGCGGCGGAGCGCCCGAGATCGTCATCGATGACCTCGATCTCAGACCAGCCCAGCGCCGTCAGCCGATCCCGCATGGCATATTGCAGCGCGCTGCTCTCGCGGTTGTGCAGAACCTGATGGGCCGAGGATTGCCGCACATAGAGCAGCGCCTTGCGCTCCAGGTGATGGGCCCGGATCTTGTCAGAGATCATGGCCGGCCTCCGG
>NZ_LN811398.1 GCF_001006805.1 Microvirga massiliensis
TTCAACACCTCGACGAGGGTTTTGCCGAGCCTGGCGGGTGAGGGCGAGACCCTTATACCGGCTTGTTCCATGGCCGCGATCTTGCTCTCGGCGCCGCCCTTGCCGCCCGAGATGATGGCGCCTGCATGGCCCATCCGCCGCCCCGGCGGGGCGGTCCGCCCGGCAATGAAGCCCACCATCGGCTTCCGGCGCCCGCGCCGCGCCTCGTCGGCCAGGAACGCCGCCGCCTCTTCTTCCGCCGCGCCGCCAATCTCGCCGATCATCACGATCGCCTCGGTCTTGGGATCACCCAGGAACAGCTCGAGCACGTCGATGAACTCGGTGCCCTTCACGGGATCGCCCCCGATCCCCACCGCCGTGGTCTGGCCCAGGCCCTCCTGCGAGGTCTGGAACACCGCCTCGTAGGTCAGCGTGCCCGAGCGCGACACGATCCCGACCGAGCCGGGCCGGAAGATGTTGGCCGGCATGATCCCGATCTTCGACTCGCCGGCCGTCACGATCCCGGGGCAGTTCGGCCCGATGAGCCGCGACTTGGAGCCACTGAGCGCCCGCTTGACCCGCACCATGTCGAGCACCGGAATGCCTTCCGTGATGCACACGATCAGCGGGATCTCGGCCGCAATCGCCTCGCAGATCGCATCCGCGGCCCCGGCCGGCGGCACGTAAACCACCGAGGCCTCCGCGTCGGTCGCCTCCTTGGCCTCGCGCACGGTGTCGAACACCGGCAGGTCGAGATGCCGCGAGCCGCCCTTGCCGGGCGCCACGCCCCCGACCATGCGGGTCCCGTAGGCGATCGCCTGCTCGGAGTGGAAGGTGCCGTTCTTGCCCGTGAAGCCCTGGCAGATCACGCGCGTGGTCTTGTCGATCAGAATGGACATGCGGTTCTCCCTCAGGCGTGGCCGGCGCCGCGCACCGCGGCAACAATCTTCTGGGCGGCGTCGTCGAGATCCTCGGCCGCGATCACGTTGAGCCCCGAGGCCCGGATGATCTCCTGGCCCTGGGCGACGTTGGTGCCCTCGAGGCGCACCACCAGGGGCACCTGCAGCCCGACCGTCTTGACCGCGGCGATCACCCCGCGGGCGATCACGTCGCACTTCATGATCCCCCCGAAGATGTTGACGAGAATGCCCTTCACGTTCGGGTCGGCGGTGATGATCTGGAACGCCGCCGTGACCTTCTCCTCGGAGGCCCCGCCCCCGACATCGAGGAAGTTGGCGGGCTCCTCGCCGTAGAGCTTGATGATGTCGAGGGTGGCCATCGCGAGCCCGGCGCCGTTGACCATGCAGCCGATCGTGCCATCAAGCGCGATGTAGGCGAGGTCGTGTTTCGAGGCCTCGATCTCCTTCTCGTCTTCTTCGGTGAGGTCGCGCAGGGCCACGATGTCGGGATGGCGGTAGAGCGCGTTGCCGTCGAAGGCGAGCTTGGCGTCGAGGCAGCGCAGCTCGCCGCCCTTGGTGACCACGAGCGGGTTGATCTCGAGCATCTCCATGTCCTTGGCGAGGAACGCCTGGTAGAGCTTGGCGGTGAGATCCTCGGCCTGCTTGGCGAGGCTGCCGGTGAGCCCGAGCGCCTTGGCGACGGTGCGGCCGTGATGCGGCATCAGCCCGGTCGCGGGGTCGATCGTGACGGTGACGATCTTGTCGGGGCTGTCCTGGGCGACCTGCTCGATGTCCATGCCGCCCTCGGTCGAGACCACGAGGGCGATGCGCCCGGTGGCGCGGTCGACCAGCATCGAGAGGTAGAACTCGGAGGCGATCTCGGCGCCCTCTTCGATGTAGAGGCGGTTGACCTGCTTGCCCGCGGGGCCGGTCTGGACGGTGACGAGGGTGTGGCCCAGCATCTGGCGGGCGTAAGCTTTGACCTCCTCGACCGAGCGGGCAAGGCGCACCCCACCCTTGTCGCCGGCCTCGGCTTCCTTGAAGGTGCCCTTGCCGCGGCCGCCGGCATGGATCTGGCTTTTGACCACCCAGACGGGCCCGCCGAGCTCCTGGGCCGCGGCCTCCGCCTCCGCAGGCGCAAAGATCGCCCGCCCGCGCGCCACCGGTACCCCATACTCCCGCAAAACCGCCTTCCCTTGATACTCGTGTATGTTCATCGG
>NZ_LN811399.1 GCF_001006805.1 Microvirga massiliensis
CAACCGCTACCCCCGTGCAATCCGATAGGCGCTACCGAGAAGGTCGAGAACATCCAACAGCCGGGCCACGTACTGGTCGCGCGTCACAAACCCGGATTCCCCATGCCCATCGCAAAATTGGTGCTCAAGGGCATCGATGAGCCGGAGCAGGCGGCGATGGTGCACGCCCAGGGCCCGCTGGACCGGATCGGCGATGATCCCAGCGAAAGCGGCGGCCACGGAGCTGACCGCCAGCAGGCTCGAGGTCACGCCTGCGACCAGCACGGGGGAGGCAGCCGCCGGGAAGGCGCCATACCACAGGCTCCCCAAGGTGGCTCCGAGCGGAAAGGAGGCGATCGCCGCCTGCTGGGCCATGGCCGCCGCGAGGGCCGGACCGAGCGAGAGGATGCCCGGCGTGGCCTGTTTGACCGCGACACTCCCTGTGCCGAGCGTGATCAGGGCCGTCGTGACCTCCGCGGCGGCCGAGCGCGTATCTGTGTAGGTGGCCAGCGTTTCTTCGAGCTGTTGCCGGAATCCCGGATCGTCAGCCCGCCGTCCGATCGCTTGCAGGGTTTCGTGAATCGAGCTCTGGAGGTCCGGAGCCGAGAGGATCGTCTCGGACAGGGCGTCCTTGCGGGATTCCCGCTCGCCCTGCCGAAGCGGCAGCTCGAGAAGCTCGGTCATCATGAGCCATTCGATCTCGCGACCCACCGCTGTCTCGAGCAATAACTTGCGGGAGCCCAAGGCGTCCGCGGCTCCTCTGGCCCCAAGCGCCTGCGCCCCGGCAGCGGCTGCCCGCAGTGCCAGGCTCGGCACAGCCAGGGCGATGTTGGCCGGCGCCTTCAGCATGTCCCAGCCGATCGCTTTCCGGTGAATGGCCGCCGATCCCTTGAGCGAGAAGTGGCGGTCGACGAACTCCTCCACCCGTGCCCGGCGGCTCTCGAAATACCGGTGGGCAGCCTCGGTCACGAGCCGCTGCGCGTCGGCTTCCGTGAACCTGTCGCCTACCTCAGGGTTTCTCGACTGCCTGTGCTCCATGGAGCGGACGCCAGTTGAGTGAATCAACTTTACTCCTGAACGTCGTGGGCACGTCCAAGTTGCTGAGCGATACATGGCATGAAAGCGGAGCATTTATTCAGAAGACGGCTCCCGTTTCAGGCTCTCGTTCCGACACGCCACGTCGCCTTGCGCCCATAACCCGGCACACGTAGCTTTCTGCTCGATTCACAAGGGAGGATGTGGTGCGCCTGAAAAGTCTGTTTTTTGCCCTCGCTCTGTTGCTGCCGATCGCCGCAGAAGCGCAGATGTCTACGATGCCGGAGCCGTTGCAAAAGCGCCTGGAGGAGATCGGTCCCGGGTGGGGGAAGGACATCCGCGGCAATGTTGCGATCACCCAGGAGCTCTACACACCGCTTCTGCGCGCAGCACCAAGGGACGTGGTCGCGATCACCCGCGATCTCTCATATGGTCCTGATCCGCGCCATAAGCTCGATGTCTTCAAACCAGCCAATCCCGGAAACGGGACAGTCGTGGTGTTTCTCCACGGCGGCGCCTACGTAGCAGGGGACCGCACCGTCAACGAGGAAATCTACGGAAATGTTCCTCTCTACTTCGCGCGGAAGGGGATCGTCGGTGTCAATGCCACCTACCGGCTCGCGCCTTCTGCAACCTGGCCTGCCGCCGCCGAGGACGTGAGGAGCCTGGTGCAGTGGCTCAAGGAGAACATCGCCCAATATGGCGGCGATCCGAACCGGATCTACCTGATCGGGCATTCGGCTGGCGCGACCCATGTCGCGACATACCTGTTTCACGACAAGATCCGTCCGGCGGAAGGAGCCGGAGTTGCGGGCGCGGTGCTGATGAGCGGGCGGTATCACTTCGATCCGAGCCCCTCTGATCCCAATTTGAAGAACTTCCAGGCGTATTTCGGAACCGATGCCTCGCGCTATTCCGACATGTCGCCGATTACGCACGTCGGCAACGCCCCAAAGGTGCCGCTCTTTCTCGTCATTGCCGAATACGACAATCCGGATCTTGATACACAGGGTGCGCTGCT